>NZ_CP108783.1:4800000-9143554 GCF_045207705.1 Kribbella sp. NBC_00889
CACGCTCAGGCGGGCGACTCCCGGACCCACCAGTCGCCGTTGGTGAGTGCTGGCGGTCCGGCTCGGCGCCCTGGGGCGAGGAGGGCGCCGGGCCGGGCACTCAGGCGTCGGCGACGAGGGTGCCGCCGTTGGCCACGTCGGTCTTCTCGATCTCGGTGAACACGATGCGGACGGACTCGCGCTTGGCGCCGAGGATGGCGATGGCGGATTCGGTGACGGCGGCGACGAACTCGCGGCGCTGGTCGAGGGTGCGGCCGGACAGGAGCTCGACGGTGATGTTCGGCATGCAGATTCTCCAGAGAGTTGGCGGTTCTGTGTTGTGGGACAGTGTTCCAGGGATCAGCCGACGGCGGCGGCGCGTCTCGCGGCGACGTCGTCGGGGTCCGTGTCCAGCGAGGTGACCAGCTCGTCCACCTCCGGGCGACGCTCCGGGAGTAGCAGCCCGAGGCCGACGTACACCACCAGGGAAGTTGCCAGCGGCAACGCGACGACCAGCGTGGTGTGATCCGCGCGAATTTCAGCGCCCCGGCATCGGTCAGCCGGCGGACCTTCGGCACCAGCACCGGCGCAAGGTCGCGGGTGATGACGGACGAGATCACGTTCGCGTCCGAAGCGACCATCGCCATCGTGTGCGAGAAGAACCCGGCCAGCACCAGCGATGGGCGAGTGAGTGGAGGGTTCCACTGAACAGAACTGAGCGTCAAGATATGGAACCCAGAACCTTAGCCGTCTCGTTCCACGGTTGACAGGAGGTTCCGCCGATTAGAACCTTGTTCCGTGAACGCTCAGCCGCCCCTCCACATCAGGCATGCCACCCACCCCGATCAGGTGCCCGGCTTCGACACCGCAGCCCTGCGCTCGCACTACCTCGTCGACGACCTGTTCACGCCCGACACGGTCACCGCGGTGCTCACCCACCACGACCGGATCGTGCTGGCCGGCGCCCGCCCCGCGAACGGTCCGCTGACGCTCGGCACCTGGCCCGAACTCCGCAGCGAGTTCTTCCTCGAACGCCGTGAGGCCGGCATCGTCAACGTCGGCGGCCCGGGCACAGTCACCGCGGATGGCACCAAGTACGAGGTGACCACCGGAGCCTGTCTGTACGCCGGCCGTGGGGTTCGCGAGGTCGTCTTCGAGGGCCCGGATGCGGCGTTCTACCTCTTCTCGGCCGCCGCGCACACCTCGTTCCCGACCACGTTGGTCAATCCCGGTGAAGGCAACCGGCTCGAGCTCGGCGACCAGCAGACCGCGAACCGCCGCACCATCGACCAGTACATCCACGCCGACGGCGTCCGCAGCTGCCAGATCGTGCTCGGCGTCACCACGCTGCACGCCGGGAGTACGTGGAACACGATGCCCGCGCACACGCATGACCGTCGTACCGAGTGCTATCTGTACTTCGGCCTGCCCGAGACCGAGCGGATCGTCCACCTGCTCGGCGAGCCCGAGGAGACCCGGCACCTCCTGGTCGCGGACCGCCAGGCGATCATCTCGCCCAGCTGGTCGATCCACTCCGGCGCCGGCACCTCCTCGTACAGCTTCGTGTGGGCGATGGCGGGCGAGAACCAGGCGTTCGGGGACATGGACGGCGTCGACGTCCGGGACCTGCGGTGACGGCTGACCCGTTCAGCCTCCGCGGGCGTACGGCGCTCGTCACCGGAGCCCGGCGGGGTATCGGGGCGGCGATCGCGGCCGGGTACGCCGCGGCCGGCGCCGAGCTGATCCTGATGGCGCGCGACGCGGCGCTCGAGGAGACGCTCGAAGCGATCAAGCAGAACGGCGGCGGTGAGGCGACGGTTGTCATCGCCGACTTCGGCGACCCGGACGCGGTCGAAGCAACTGCGGTCGACCTGGCGCGGACGCGGCGGATCGACATCCTGGTCAACAACGCGGGCACGATCCGGCGCGGGCCGGCGGCCGAGACCAGCACCGCCGACTGGCGGCACGTGATCGACGTGAACCTCAACTCCACCTGGGCGGTGACCCGGCCGATCGGTGCCGCGATGGCCGAACGGCGTACCGGCAAGATCGTCACGATCGCCTCGTTGCTGAGTTTCCAGGGTGGGGTCAGGGTTCCGGCTTACACTGCCAGTAAGCACGCGGTCGCGGGACTGACCCGGGCACTGGCCAACGAATGGGGTCCGGCCGGGGTCCAGGTGAACGCGATCGCACCCGGCTACATCAGCACCGACAACACCACCGACCTGCGCGCGGACCCTGCCCGCGACGCCGCCATCCGGGAGCGCATCCCGGCCGGTCGCTGGGGGCGGGCGGAGGATCTGGTCGGCGCCGCAGTCTTCCTGGCCTCGGCGGCGGCCGACTACGTCAACGGGCACGTGCTCGCGGTCGACGGTGGCTGGCTGGCCCGGTGATCGGCGCAGGAGGTGACGTGAGGAGTGGCAGGATGACCGACATGAGTTCGCCCTCGGCCATCGACAAGACGCTGATGGTGCTGGACGCCGTCCTGGAGCACTCACGCTTCACCGACGTCGTGAACGCGACCGGCCTGGCCAAGTCGACGGTGCACCGGATCATGGCGTCGCTGGTGGAGCACGAGTTCGTCGCCCAGGCCGACGACGGGTCGTACCACCCGGGACCGAAGGCACTCCGGCTGGCCGGTCACGCCCTCACCAACGTCGACCTGGCCACCGTCGCCCGGCCGGTGCTCGCGGATCTCGTCGCGCAGACCCGCTGCACGGTGCACGTCGGCCTGCTCAACGGTGACGAGGCGATCTATGTCGCTCGTCTCGACGGCCCGAAGCCGTACCGGATGCCGTCTCGCGTGGGCAAGGCGTTCTGGCTGCACTGCACCGGCATCGGCAAGGCGCTGCTGGCCGAGAAGGACGATGAGGCCCTCGACGCGCACATCACCCGCACCGGCCTGCCGGCCCGCACTCCCCTGACCCATACGACCGCGGCCGAGCTCAAGGCCGACCTCGCCCAGGTCCGCACCCGCGGCTACGCGTTGGACGACGAGGAGAACGAACCAGGCATCCGCTGCGTCGCTTCGGTCATCCACGACCACACAGGTACGGCGATCGCCGCCGTCAGCATCTCCACCCTGTCTCTGGAGCAATCCATCGCCCAGGTGGCGCTGATGGCTCCCGCCGCGATCGAAGCCGCGCGCAAGATCTCCGCGGCCCTCGGCTACCTGGAGCCCACCCGCTAACTCGTGGCGCTGATGTAGCGGCGGAGTCCACGGCGCCAGATCAGCCAGGCGATTCCGCTCGCGCCACCGGCAACAGCGACCGCTGCCACGACGCCTCCTCCCCTGCTCATCAGTGCTTCGACCGGGACGGTGGCGATCAATGCCACGGGCAATGCGTAGGTGAAGGCAACCCGCAGTACGGGGCCGTAGATCTGGACCGGGTACCGAGCGAATTGCCAGACCGCGTCGTACAGCACATCGAGGTCGAGCCCGAACGCCCAGAACACCACTGACGCCAGCATCAACCGCGTCGCCCACATGACGACGGTCGCCGCGGCCACCACCATGAGCCAGCCGAGGACTCCGGTCGCCGTGATCGTCAGGCCCGCCCGCGCGATCCCGCCGATCACGATGCACAGCCCGGCTCCGACCTGGATCAACGCCAACGGTGCAAAGGCTCCGAAGCTGGCCAGGAAGATGGCCGGCGCCGGCTGCAGCAGCACGACGTGATCCGAGACGTCCTGGACGAGCTCTCACAGGGCCGCCCCGACCAGGTCAGACGTGCTCTGCACGAGCGCCTCGACATCCTCGAGGACCGAACGTGGCGCTGCATCGAAGCAACCGCCACGATCCACCACTACCTGACCAACTGAGCCGTACGCCGGGCGCCGGCCCACCTGACGACGGGGACGAAGAGGACGCCGGCCACGGCGAACCAGACGCCCAGGATGATCCAGCCGGGGACTCCGAGGCCCAGTGGGAGCAGGGCCAGGATGGTTGGGGCGACCATGGTGCTGATGGACATGCTGGTGTTCCAGACGCCTTGGTACTGGCCTTGGGCGTGCTCGCCGGCGAGTTCGAAGCCGAGCAGGAACGAGCCGGAGGACTGCAGGAGCTCGCCGGCCACCTGGACCAGAGCACCGAGGGCGAGCAGGCCGACCGCGACCGCGGCGTTTCCCCAGGAGGCGCCGGCGAACAGGATCATCGATGCCAGGAGCAACAGTCCGGCAGTCCGGGTGGCCCGCGCGGCCGTGGTCAGATCCGAGATCCCGCGCGAGGACCGGACCTGGAAGAGCGCGACCACCACGGTGTTGATGATGAGCGTCACGGCGACCATCCAGCGGGGCGCCTCGGTGTGGTCCACCACCCAGAGCGGGATCGCGACGTCGAAGATGGCGTAGTGGATCGACATCGCGGCGTTCAGCGCGGCCACCGCCAGATACCCACGATCGCGCAGGGCGACCCAGACCGGCCCGTCGTCGCTTCGTTCAACCGGTGCCACAGCGGGCACCGCCAGTACGACGAACGCCGCGATCGCACTGAGCATCGCGTCGAGCACGAACATCAGGCGGTACGCCGTACCTGTGTCGAAATGCAGGGCGAACGCACCGATTCCGGCGCCGGCCATGATGCCGATGTTGGTCACCGCCCGCAGGTAGGCACGGGCAGCAACCCGGCCTGCGCCTTGCGTGATGGCGGCGATCAGTGCACCCCGGACGGCCCCCGCTCCCCGGTCGAAGGCAGTCAGCACGATCGACACGATCAGGAACTGCCAGAAGGTGTCCACCAGCAGGTAGAGCAGCGACACCCCGCAGAGCATGAGGCTCAAGATGACGAACAGGGTGCGCGGACCCCGGCGATCGGCCAGATGCCCCATCGGCACCGCCGACAGCAGACCGAACAGGCCGGCGACGGTGAGCCCGAGTCCGACCTGCGCGATGGACAATCCGACGATCCGGGTGAAGTACAGCACGCTGACCGTCATCAGCAGCCCGTTGCCGACCCGGCTGAGCAGGGTGGCCAGTGCGAGTGGGCGAAGCGGTCCAGGTGCGGGCAGCAGGCCACTCATGCGCGCGCCGCGACGCGCTGCGCGGTCTCACGGAGCTCATCCATCAGGTCGACGCCGGACTCCAGCATCCGCTGCATCTTCTCCGGTTCCTGCCGGCCGAACATGACGCCGATGGTGACTTCGTGCTCCGGCCGGCTCAGCACCTCGACCGGATCACCGGCACCGATCGATCCGGTCCGCAGTACCTTCAGATAGGCGCCCGGACGGCCGGCCTGGTGGAATCGCTTGACCCAGTGCGGCTCCTGCATCCTGTGCTGGAACGTGACGCACGGGATCCGCGGCGCGCGGACCATCACCTCGACCTCGGCACCGATCCGCCAGGTCTCGCCCAGCAACGCGCCGGTGATGTCGAGGCCCTCGGTGCGCAGGTTCTCACCGAACAGACCGGTCGGGATCTCCCGGCCCAGTTGCGCGGACCACCAGTTCGCGTCCTCGTCGGCGTACGCGTAGATCGCCAGGTCCGGGCCGCCGTGGTTCTTGGTGTCACACACCCTGTCACCGGTCAGCCCGAGCTCGCCGACCTGTACTCGGCCCGCCTGCGGTCGTTTGTCGATGGCGGTGAGTCCGGTCTCCTTCGGACCCGGAATCAGTTTCTCCACAACGTTGACCGTCAGCACCCGCATACCGGGCATACTCCCTCGCCCGGCGTGCGGTCTCCACCGAATTTCTAGGGCGTGTCTCCCAATTCGAGCGCCGCGCAGTAGGCGTGGGAGTGGGAGACACGCCCTAGTCCTGGATGGCTTTCACGATCGCGATGTTGCGGGTGAGCCAGTCTTGAGGCAGGGACTCGTCGGCATCCTCCAGCGTCCACAGGACGTTGAGCATCTGCCGGACGATCACCCAGTCGCGGGCGCGCTCCTCGTCCAGGCCGGCAGCGTCGATCGCCGTATAGAAACGCTGTCTGACCGCGAACCGAAGGTCGCCGGAGGCAACGATCTCGTCCCAGCGGTTCCAGATCAGCGGCGCGACCTCGAAGTGCGGGTCGCCGGACAGCGGCTTCGGGTCGATCACCAGCCACGGCTCGCGTTCTGCTGCCAGCATATTCTCGTAGTGCAGATCGGTGTGGATCAGCCGGCCGTCGGTGTCCGGGTCGGCGACGAAGTCCTCGGACAGCGCGATCGCCTGCTCGACGTACCGATGCGGCACCGGCGCCGAGGCGGGCAACTGCCGGAACCGCTCGAGCCACCGCTTCAACTCACCCGACAACGTCCGGAACTGCGGTCCGGCCGGGACATGCAGTCGCTTGTAGGTGCTGCCAATGATCTCGCAGGCGTCGAGGGCATCGATCGTGGTCAGGTCCCGCGGTTCCAGCCGCTCGAGCAGCAACGCGAACCGCCGCGGATCGGCCCGCAGCAACTGGACCACGCCGTTCCCGGCCCACGCCCGCAGCGCGAGATGCTCGGTCTCCGCCTCCCAGTGCGGGAACTGCACCTTCAGTACGGCGCGCTGCCCGTCCGCCGTCGTCACCGGGACGACCAGAGCACAGTTCCCGTACGCCGCCGTACCGTCGACGCGCAACTGCCACTCGTCGAGCAGCTCGCGGGTCAACCGGGGCAAACGATCCAGCCAGTCCGCCCAGTCCTGACCTCGCGACGCGACGACCAGTAACCCGGCGGGGATCTCGACCGGCACTACTTCTTGGCCTTCTCTCCGGTGTCGGTGGTGCGCAGGGCGGCGATGAAGGCCTCCTGCGGTACCTCGACCCGGCCGACCATCTTCATCCGCTTCTTGCCTTCCTTCTGCTTCTCCAGCAGCTTGCGCTTACGGGTGATGTCACCGCCGTAGCACTTGGCCAGCACGTCCTTGCGCATCGCGCGAATCGACTCGCGGGCAATGATGCGGGACCCGATCGCCGCCTGGATCGGCACCTCGAACTGCTGCCTGGGGATCAGTTCCTTCAGCTTGCCGGCCAGCGCGACGCCGTAGGAGTAGGCGTTGTCGCGGTGCACGATCGCCGAGAACGCATCGACCGTCTCGCCCTGCAGCAGGATGTCCACCTTGACCAGTGCGGCGGCCTGCTCACCGGTCGGCTCGTAGTCGAGCGACGCGTAGCCCTTGGTCTTCGACTTCAGCTGGTCGAAGAAGTCGAAGACGATCTCGGCCAGCGGCAGCGTGTAGCGGAGCTCGACCCGGTCCTCGGACAGGTAGTCCATGCCCTGCAGGTTGCCCCGCTTGGCCTGGCACAGCTCCATGATCACGCCGATGAAGTCCTTGGGGCTGAGGATGGTCGCCTTCACCACCGGCTCGTAGATCTCGGCGATCTTGCCTTCCGGGAACTCGCTCGGGTTGGTGACGACGTGCTCCTTGCCGTCCTCCATCTCGACCCGGTAGACGACATTCGGCGCGGTCGAGATCAGGTCGAGGTCGAACTCACGCTCGAGCCGCTCACGGACGATCTCCATGTGCAGCAGCCCGAGGAAGCCGCAGCGGAACCCGAACCCGAGCGCGCCCGAGGTCTCCGGCTCGTACTGCAGGGCCGCGTCGTTCAGCTGCAGCCGCTCCAGCGCGTCCCGCAGCGTCGGGTAGTCGTCGCCGTCGATCGGGAACAGCCCGGAGTACACCATCGGCTGCGGATGCTTGTAACCGCCGAGCGCTTGCGTCGCACCGTGCACGGCCGCGGTGACGGTGTCACCGACCCGGGACTGGCGGACGTCCTTCACGCCGGTGATCAGGTAACCGACCTCACCCACACCGATACTCGGCGTCTTCATCGGCTCCGGCGAGATCACCCCGACCTCGAGCATCTCGTGCACCGCGCCGGTCGACATCATCTTGATCCGGTCCCGGTGGGTCAGCTCGCCGTCGACCACCCGGACGTAGGTGACCACGCCGCGGTAGGTGTCGTAGACCGAGTCGAAGATCAGGGCCCGCGGCGGCGCGTCCTTGACGCCCTTCGGCGGCTCGACCTGGGCGACGATCTCGCTCAGCAGCTCGTCGACGCCCTCGCCTGTCTTCGCCGACACCCTCAGGACGTCCGAGGCGTTGCAGCCGATGATGTGGGCCAGCTCGGCCGCGTACTTCTCCGGCTGGGCACTGGGCAGGTCGATCTTGTTCAGCACCGGGATGATGTGCAAGTCCGCACTCAGCGCGAGGTAGAGGTTCGCCAGCGTCTGTGCCTCGATCCCCTGGGCCGCGTCGACCAGCAGCACCGCGCCCTCACACGCCTCCAGCGACCGCGACACCTCGTAGGTGAAGTCGACGTGACCGGGCGTGTCGATCATGTTCAGGATGTACGTCGTCCCGTCCGGGGCGAGCAGGCCGCCGGGGGAGTCCGGTTTCGGCGCGAACGGGAGCCGGACCGCCTGCGACTTGATCGTGATGCCGCGTTCGCGCTCGATGTCCATCCGGTCGAGGTACTGCGCCCGCATCGAGCGGTCGTCGACCACCCCGGTGATCTGCAGCATCCGGTCGGCCAGCGTCGACTTGCCGTGGTCGATGTGGGCGATGATGCAGAAGTTCCGGATCAGCGACGGGTCGGTACGACCTGGCTGAGGCACGGTCGTGGGGCCAGCGGGCACGGAGGGGGTCCAGTTCAGCTCGGGTGACGGACAATCGGTCAATCATCCCATGCAGGGCCAGCGGATTCGAAAATCGCGAGCGGTCCGGGGCCCGGCGACCTACCGTTTGTGGGCATGGCACACGCTGCTGGGGTCCGGTTGCCCTTCGAGGAGTTGCCCGCCGGTGTGCGGGCGTGGGTCGAACGCGCGCTCGGGTCGGCGGTGGTCTCCGCCACGACCCAGCAGGGCGGGTTCTCCCCCGGCGTCGCCGCCCGCCTGGTGACCGCGTCCGGCCGCCGCGCCTTCGTCAAGACCGTCGGTACGTCGCTCAACCCGAAGACCCCGACGCTGTTCCGCAACGAGATCGCCGCGATCCAGGGCGTCGGCCCGTTGCCGACGGCCCCGGCGCTGTACGACGTGTACGACGACGGCGACTGGGTCGGGCTGCTCCTGGAGGACATCGAGGGCTGGTTGCCGTCCCACCCATGGGACCAGCACGAGGCCGACCGTGTCCTGGACGCTCTCGCCGAGCTGACCGCAGCACTCGACCCTTCGCCGTGGCCGGAGGCGCCGGTCGCCGCCGTACGGAGTGAGGAGTTCCTGAGCCGGTGGGACAGCGTCATCGCGGACGGGCTCGACGTACCCGACTGGGTGGGCGGACGCGAGGAGGAGCTGGCAGAGCTGTCGCGGATCGGGCTGCGGGCTCTGGCGGAGGGCAAAGCGCTGGCGCACTGGGACCTGCGGGCCGACAACATCATCCTCACCGACGACCGGGTGGTCTTCATCGACTGGGCACACGCAGCGTTGGCGCCGCCCTGGACCGACGAGGTCATCCTGCACGCGGACATGCGTGAGTCGGTCCGGTTGCCTGAGCTGCCCGACGACGTGGGGATCACCGGGTTCCTGGCCGCCATCGCGGGCGGGCTGTGGTGGGGCGCGGCCCAGCCGGCCCCACCTGGCCTGCCGACCATCCGCTCCTGGCAGCGCAAGCACGCCCTGATCCACCTGGACTGGGTACGGGAGCGGCTGTCCTGAGGTGTCGCGACCGGCGAGTGCAAGCCGCTCGTGACCGCCAAGCCCGACGAGGTCATCGCCGCAGCACAGCCCTGATCCCTGGACGTCGGCTCAGCATGTGACAACGTGCTGAGCCGATGTCAGCTGTCGACCCGGACGAGGGTCGATCCGGAGCCGTCGGCGCCGTCGGAGTAGTGCAGCTGGCCGAGGTACCGCATGCCGGCGGTCAGACCGGTCCAGGAGGCTGTGACCGTGGTCTGGCCGGCTACCTGGACCTGCTGAGTGGCTGGGGTGACGGTCAGGTTGCCCTCGGACTTCTGGAGCTCCCAGTGGTTGAGCTTCACCTGCTGCTGGTCGGCTCCGGCGAACAGGTCGACGTACACGTCCACTGGTCCACCGGCGGGCTGTGCGAGGTCGACCTGTTCCTCGGCCGAGCTGCCGGTGCTGCTGCCGAGCAGCGTCGCCGTACCGGCCTTGTAGACGAAGACATCCAGGTCCGTGCCGGCTGGGTAGTCCGCGTCGAACGTGGAGAACCGCGCGTACTTCACACCGGCCTGGACGTTCACGGTGAACTTGGCCACGTGGTCGTTGACCTGCGGGTTCGCGGTCGGGAACGACACCCCGCCCGGGTTCTTCAGGTCGGCCTCGGCGGTGGTCGCTGCCGTCAGGCCGGCCGCGGTCGTGTTGAGTGTGCCGGAGTACCCGGCGGTGATGGGCACCTGCACGGACCCTGCGGTCCCGGTCCCCGTGACCTGCGTTGGTGCCTTGACCGTGAGCGGCTTGATCGCCAGCGTGCTGGTCACCGCATGCTGGTTCGACTTCCAGGTCAGCTTGCCGAACGAGTACTGCTCGAGCGGCGCACCCGTGTTCTCGAAGGTGACCTTGTACGTCGCCGTGTGGCCGGGCAGCGTGATCAGGATCCGCGGTGTCACGGTCACCTTGATTTTGGCCAGGCCTTCGACCTTCGGGGCGTAGATCTCAGGGAGTTGGCCGACGTTCGTCACCGTGCGGGTCACGGTCTGCTTGCCGGCCAGGTCTCCGACCGCGATCGTCGGGTAGTTCAGGTCGCTCGGATCGATCTTGCCGCCCGCACACAGCTCGTGCGTCGCCGGCACCTGGCCGGAGCCGCAGACGAACTTGGCCCAGTCGGTGTACGACGAGTCGTAGACCAGGCCAGGGTCCATCGCCTTCTTGGGCTGCACGAGGCCGGCGCCGTACTCGAACGGGCTGGCCTCTGAGCCCGACTCGTTGCGGATCGGTTTGCGGCTGGTGTCCTGATCGGTGCCGGTGGTCAGCAGTGCCGACTTGATCGCCATCGGCGACCAGTCCGGGTGCCTGCCCTTCAGCACCGCCGCGGCGCCGGCGATGTGCGGTGACGCCATCGACGTACCGCTCATGAACGCATACTCGCCACCGGCCGCGCTGAAGGCGGTCGTCGCGGCGAGCACATTGGTGCCCGGCGCCAGGATGTCCGGCTTGAGCAGGTCACCGTTGCCGGCTGGGGACGGCCCGCGGCTGGACGAGGTCGCGACCTTCGGTGCGGTCACGCGGACCGGCGTACCGGGGCCGATCGTGGCGGTCGGGTTCGCCGTACCGCCGACGTACGCCTTGACCGCGGGAGCGACCTTGTCGTCGAGGTGCACCGTCGGCACCGTGTGCAGGTCAGCGTCCAGCGTGCCTGGGGTGACGTTGAGCAGGATCATGCCGACGCCGCCGGCGGCCTTGACCTGCTTGCTCTTGTCCACACGATCGCTGACGCCGCGGTCGCAGACGACGATCTTGCCATTGACCTTGGCCGGGTCGAGCGTGCCCGGTTGGCAGCGCGCGAGGGTGGCCGGGTCAGCTCCGGCGAGTCCGGCGTCCTTGGCAAGCGTCACGGGTGCTTGTGGTGTCCCGGCGCCGATGCCCGCGCCGGTGTACGTCTTGCCGTCGCCGAGGGTCACAGTGGTCTGGATGTCGCGGTCATGGGTGCCGTTGGCAACCGTCGTCACCCAGGGGTAGTTCTTTCCGACCGTGCCGACACCCGGACCGGTGTTGCCGGCGCTCGTGGCCACGAACACGCCCGCCTTCGCGGCCCGCAGGAACGCCAGGCCGGTGGCGTTCACGTACGTCGAGCCGGATCCGGAGACCGAGTAGTTGATCACGTCCACACCGTCCGCGACCGCTGCATCGATACCGGCCACGATGTCCGCGTCGGTGCCGCTGCCGCCACCGCTCTGGTCGACGGCCCACAACACCTTGTAGATCGCCAGGCGTGCGTGCGGGGCGATGCCGGAACCCTTGCCGTAGTCCCGGCCCATGACGCTCATCTCGACGCCGTGGTTGCCGCCCGCAGTACTGGCCGTGTGGGTGCCGTGGCCGCCGTAGTCCCGCGGCGACTTGAACTCCTCCGCGATCGGGCGGCTGCCGATGCCCTTGTCGAAGTACCGGGCGCCGATCACCTTGTTGTTGCAGGTGACAGGCGCCTCCTCGCCGCCCTGGCAGGTGCCCTTCCACTTCTTCGCGACGATCGCGTCCGACCGCTTGCTGGTCTTCATCGGCGCGAAGCTCGCCCGCTCGGGGACGAAGCCCGAGTCGATGACGCCGATGATCACGCCGTCGCCGGCGCGGTCGACCCCACCGGCCTGCTGCCAAGCTCCACCCGTGCCGGACATCCCGAGGAAGCGTGGGGTGTCCACGGTGTCCTGCCTTTGGAGCTCGTTCGGCTCGACGCTCTTCACTCCGGACGACCTGGCCAGCTTGACGGCTTCGTCGTACGACATCTGCGCGGAGAAACCGGAGTACGTGTAGCTGTAGTCGTACAGCTTCTTCACGCCGGGGACCGTCTCCAGAAGCGTTTGGCGCTCCTCGGCCAGGTGCTTGACGTATCCGACGACCTGGCTGGCGGTCTTCACCAACTTCCCGCCCGGCAGCACGCGTGTGGCGGGCAGTCCGGCGATGTCACCGCCGTACTCGGCCACCGGTGCGTCATCGAGCTGGACGATGTACGAGCCGGTGTCGGATCGCTTGACCAGCGGATCAGCCGCTGCCGATGTCTCACCACTCTGCAACGCGTTGGCCGCACGGGCGATGAGCGGAACACCAGCCAGCGACGCAACAAGCGCAGTGACCACGACGATCGGCGTACGACGAAACACAAATCTCCTCCGGGAGCGACGGAGCGCCCGAGTATGCCGTCCGGTAGTCGCTATGTCACGCTCGGGCAGGATGTGCGGCGGCGGAGGAGACGTATGGCGGACTTGGCGGAATCCATTGCGGTGGGGGCGTCGGCGGGGCGGCTTTATGGGCTGGTCAGTGATCTGCCCCGGATGGGTGAGTGGAGTCCGGAGTGCACTCGGGTGAGTTGGGCCTCGGGTACGCCGGGGCCGGTGGTGGGGGCGCGTTTTGTCGGGCACAACCGGGTGGGTGCGCTGCGGTGGTTCACGCAGGGGCGGGTGGTGGAGGCTGAGCCGGGGCGGCGATTCGCGTTCTGGATTCACTTCGGGCCGGTGCCGATCTCGCTGTGGGCCTATGAGTTCGCGGCGACCGCCGACGGGTGTGAGCTGACCGAGTCGTGGACGGACCGTCGGCCGGTGGTGATGCGGACGGTGTTTCAGCGCGTGTTCGGGGATCGGACGCGGCTCAACCGGCGCGGGATCCGGGTGACCCTGGAGCGGCTCAAAGCCGCGGCAGAGGTGGACTGACGTCGCCGCTTTTCGCCGCGTTTCGCCGTGTAGGTCGCCGCCGGGGTGGCTGAGTTTGGAGCTGACGGTGGCTTGTTGGTAATCTGGCTCTTCGCGCACCCACGGGTGGTGTACAGCCGTGCGCGCGACACCTTCCTGTTAATGACCGCATACTCCTGATCGAGGCTCTGCTCACGTGGCGAACATCAAGTCCCAGATCAAGCGCAACCGCCAGAACGAGGCTGCGCGACTTCGCAACAAGTCGGTGAAGTCGACCCTCAAGACGGCTGTGCGCCGCTTCCGCGAGGCCGCCGAGACCGGCGACTCCGCGAAGGCGCAGGAGCACGCCCGCGTGGCCGGCCGCCTGCTCGACAAGGCTGTCAGCAAGGGCGTCATCCACGCCAACCAGGCCGCCAACCGCAAGTCGGCCATCTTCAAGAAGGCCGCCTCTCTCTGAGGCAGCCCGCCAACGATCGGCCCGTCCTGAGACCGGCCGATCGTTTTTGCGTGCCCGAACTCTGGGCTCGCGCGCCCGGGGGATTCCTCGCCTGGCGTGGTCGGACTCGGTCCGCGCGCCCGGGGCTCAGCGCGCGCGGTCGGCGGTGCCCGGCGTAGACCGCCTCGGCGGAGGCCAGCGCGGCGGTGACATCACCACGTCCACGCGACACCGATCGCGCAAGCCCTGACCGACACCTCGGCCGACCGACTGTCCGGTCAGCGGCGGCCGTGGGAGCGGCTGACGGTGATGACCATCCGCTCGAGGGCGTAGCCGGCGTCGCCTGAGGCACCCTTCACGTCGGCGTCGGCCTGAGCGACCGCCTTGATCGCGGTCGCCAGCCCGCCCGGGGTCCACCCGCGGACCTGCTGCTTCAGCTGCTTCAGCTTCCACGGCGGTACGCCGACCTCCCGGGCCAGGTCCGCCTCGCGAAGCCCGCCCGGGGCACTCGAGAACTTCGCCAACCCGCGCAGACCGCCCGCCATCGCGCTCGTCACCAGCACCGGGGCGACGCCACAGTCCAGCGCCCACCGCAACTGCTCCAGAGCCGGCTCGGTCCGGCCCGCGATCGCCGCATCCGCGACCGCGAAGCTCGTCACCTCCGCACGACCACCGAAGTACTGCCCGATCAACTCGGCCGTGACCGCCTGCCCGCCCGAGTCCGACACCAACTGGGAACACGCCCCCGCCAGCGCGCGCAGATCATGACCGACCGCGTCGACCAGCGCCGAGGACGCCCGCTCGTCCACGCTGCCGCCGAGCAGCCGGATCTCCCCGGCCACGAACTGCGGCAACTCCCACGCCTTCGGCGCGGTCGCCACGACCTCGCTGACCGATGCCTTGCGCAACTTGTCGAGGACGCCTTTGCCCTTCTGGCCGCCCGAGTGCACCAGCACGACCAGCACGTCGTCCGACGGGCTCCCGGCGTACTCGAGCAGGTGCGGGACCATGTCGGACGGCAGGTTCTCCAGCGCTCGCATGACCAGGACGCGCTCGCTCGCGAACAGCGAGGGCCCGGTCAGCTCCGCGAACACCCCCACGTCCAGCCCGGTCGCGTCGACGTCCGTCACCTCGATGTCGGCCTCGCCTTTGGACGCCGCCTCCTTGGACACCGCGGCGATCGCCGACTTGACGGCCCGGTCCGCGAGGAACGCCTCGGCACCGGTCACCAGCAGTACGTCGCCCAGCTTGGGCGCGGAACCCCTACGAGCAGCCACCCGGCCAGCATCCCATGTCGCGTCGACAGAAACTCGCTGGAGGTCGCTTGCACCGACCGGCAAGGATGGCGGCATGACCGACCCCGTTGCGCCTGTCGACGCCTTGATCCTGGTGGACCTGCAATCGGCCTTCGTCTCCGGCGAGAACGCCGTACCCGGAGCCGATCGCCTACTGGACCGGACAACCGAACTGCTCGACCGTGCGCGGGAGGCTGGGGCGGTCGTTGTGCACCTGCAGAACGACGGTGTGCCCGGCGCGGCCGACGAGCCGGGGACGCGGGGCTGGGAGTTGTACCTGCCGGTGAAGCCGGGGCCGCGTGAGCAGGTGATTCGCAAGCCCCGCGACGACGGCTTCGACGCGACACCGCTCGGTCAGCTCTTGATCGCCGCCGGCGTGAGGTCGATGGCGATCTGCGGCGTGATGTCCGAGATGTGCGTACAGGCCACCGCGCGCACTGCCCTGGCCCGCGGCTACCGCGTCGTCCTCCCGTACGACGCGCACGGCACCTACGACATCCCCGCTGTCACTGGCATCAGCGACGACGTCCCGGCCCAGGTGGTCTCCCGAGTAGCCGCGTGGTCCCTCGGCGACGAACCGGAAAGCACAGTCCCAGCCACGGCCGTCACGTTCTCCTGACCTCCTGGCTGCTGGCTGCTGGCTCGTGCTCATGGGTCGTGGGCGGCGGTGAGGGTCAGGTGGTTGGCGGGATTGGTGACGGTCAGGGGGCCGTTCGTGCTGGTGGTGGCGGTTCGGGTGGATTGATGGGCCAGGAGCGACAGGGTCCTGGGTGCCGGGTGGCCGTAGTCGTTGTCGCGGCCGACCGAGATCAGGGCGAGGCGGGCGCCGGTGGCGGCGATGAAGGCCGGGTCCTGCTGGGCCGAGCCGTGATGCGGAACCTTGAGGACGTCGGCTCGGAGGTCGGCGCCGGAGGCGAGGATGGCTCGCTGGGATTCGGGTTCCAGGTCGCCGGTGAGGAGGATCCGGAGGCCGGACGCCTCGACCATCATCGCGATGCTGGCGTTGTTCTCCGGTGAACCCTCGTCGCTCGAGGTCGCGGACGACGTACCCGGTGGTGGAAGTGCCGGCACGCGGGCCGGCCAGAGCGTGGTCCAACTGAGTGCGCCGACGACGCGCTTCTCGTGATAGGTGACCGTCCGCAGGCTGATCCCGTGCTGCGCCGCGAGTTCGACGACGCGGTCGTACTCCGCGCGCGGCGAGAAGTACGGCGTCACCTCGATCTCGCCCACGCGCCGGTCCTTCAGTACGCCGGCCAGGCCGCCGGCGTGATCCGCGTGAAAGTGCGTGAGCACCAGCACCGGGATGTACTCGACACCGAGATCCCTCAGGCATCGATCCATCGCAGCTGGATCCGGGCCGGTATCGACCACCACCGCCGCGTTCTCACCTGCTCGTAGCGCCAAGCCGTCACCTTGTCCGACATCGCACATCACCAGCAGCCAGTCGCCTGGTGGCCAGCCGATCGAACCCACCGGACGCAGTACGACGACTGCCAGCAGGACGAGCGCGAGGAGTGCCGCGATCGGGCGAGCCAGGATGCGGTGCAAGCCGATGACGATGGCCAGGCAGAGCACCGTGAGCACGGCGACGCCGATGATCGTGGCCGGCCAGGGATTGGATGCGCCAGGGAGGTCTGCGCCTTCTCGAGCTATCAGGATGATCCAGCGGGCCGGCCAGCCGGCGGCCCAGCCGACGAGCTGGGCTACCTCTGTGCTCACGAGTGCGACCCCGGCGGCTGCGAAGCCGAGGATGGTTGCCGGGCCGACTGCGGGACCGGCGAGCAGGTTCGCAGCGACAGCGACGAGTGAGACCTGGCCGGAGAGCCAGGCGACGATCGGCGTACACGCGAGTTGGGCGGCGAGTGGGCACGAGATCGCCTCGGCGAGCCAGGTCGGAAGCCATCGGGACAGCGCGTCCCGCCAGCTTGGACCGAGCAGCACGATGCCCGCGGTTGCGAGCACGGACAGCGCGAACCCGGCTGATCGCGCGAGCGAGGTGTCGAGGAGCAGAAGCATGATGACCGCGACCGAGAGGCTGCGTGCCGCGCGGCGCCGGCCGCCTCCGCCGGACATCGCGGCCAGCGCGATCAGGCCCATCGCGGCTGCTCGCAACACGCTCGGCTGAGGGCGCGCCAGGATGATGAACACGACGACCGTCATCAGGCCGACCGCAGTCAGCCCGCGCGCCCGCACGCCGATCAGCCGGCTGAACGGCAGGACGAACGCCAGCAGCAACGTCAGGTTGGTGCCCGAGACCGCGGACAGATGGGTCAGCCCGGTCGTCCGGAAGTCGTCGGCGAGTTCGTCGGAGAGCCCGGACTCGTCACCCATCACGAGTGCAGGAACCAGGCCCTTCACGTCATCCGGCTCTCCCGCCACCGCTCCCCGCAGGCCGGCCCGGACCCGCTCGGCCGCGCGCAACCACCAAGCGGGCTCCTCCACCACCCGCGGCTCGCCGCGAACCGACAGCATGGCCGCGACATCGCCGCCACGCTCCGCCGCCTCCAACCGCCCCCTTCCGTCCACCCGCTCCCCGAACCGCACTCCTCTCCAGGCCTCATCTCCCACCACCAACACCCGAGTCCGCACCCGAGTAGTCACTTCCCCACCAGCCTGCGGGCTCGAGGTCCCGTTCCCGGTCCACGACGTCATACTCCGAGTTCGAACCTCCTCGATGGTTGCCTTCACCACCACATACGGCGGGCGCCGGTTGCCCGGACTCCGGCGTACGGCCGGGTCCCCGTCGATCGTCAACCGGACGCCAACCGTTGCACCGTCCGCCGCCAATCCCTGGACCGGGCCGGCCTGCAACCCCTTCACCTGCAGGGCGGCTCCGACTCCCATCCCTGCGACCACCACGAGCACTCCGACGACAGCCCAGACCGCACGCCTCCCGCTGGATCTGGCGGACTTGAGCCGACCTCGCAGGAACGTGGCGGCCGCGCCGGCGAGGGCAAGTGACACCGCTGCCGTCACCACCCCTGCGAGTGGCTGCTCGCCGACCAGTACGACGGCCGCCAACCAACCTGCACCCGCGGGCACCAACAGTCGTAGATCAAGCGTCTCCCCCGGCTTCTCGGGAGTCTCGTCAGATGCGGACATGGGACTTCAGGGAGTCGAACTTCTTGGGGCCCACGCCGGGGACTTCTTGGAGTTGGTCGATGGTGGCGAAGGGCCCGTTCTGGGTGCGGTAGTCGAGGATGCGTTGGGCCAGGACCGGGCCCACGCCGGGGAGGGTATCCAGTTGGGTGAGATCGGCGGTGTTGAGGTTGACGGGGGAGTTGGCGGCGGCGGACGGGGACGTTGGGGTGTTACCTGGGGCGGTGGTGGCGCCGGGCGGGGTGGGGATGCCGACGAGGATTTGTTCGCCGTCGGTGACTGGGCGGGCAAGGTTGAGGGTGGTCAGGTCGACGCCCGGGAGTGGGCCGCCGGCGAGGGTGAGCACGTCGGCTACGCGCGAGCCGGTGGGGGCTCGGACGAGGCCGGGACGGCGGACCTTGCCGGCGACGTCGACAACGACCACGCCGGCGGGCGACTGGCCGGTGCCCGAGCCCTGGCCGGCGGCCGAAGGCTGGCCGGCACCCGACGATGGCTGGCCCGCACCGGTAGACGGCTGCGCGGCTCCGGGTGAGGGGTTCGCGCCTGGCTGACCGCTGCCGGGTGAGGACGCGGCGCCGGGTTGGGTGACGGGTGAGCCGGAGGTGACGGTCGTGGGTGGGCGGGTATCGGGGAGGGTTTCGGGGCGGGCGCGGAAGACCTGCCAGGCGGCCCAGGACAGGCCGATGGCCAGGACGGCGGCCAGGACGACGACGTGCCGTGGGGACAGGGTCCAGCGGGCGTCTCGTAATCGTTCGGGCCGGATCGATTCGGGGATCCATCCACCGCGCACGTCCTCATCACGCTCCTCCAGGTGTTCGTCGGGTGCGTGCTCGCGTGCGTTGGCGGCGAGCCGCGCCAGCGCACGCTCACGGGCGCCCGGGTCGGGCGCCGGAGCACGACGTGTGACTTTCACGCCAGAGAAAGTACGAGTCCGAGGCCCGCCACAAACCGCGAATTCAAACCTGTGGAGAACCCACAGGAGATCAGCGCGGGGCTACTACTACGGCTAGGAGGCCGGGGCCTACGTGGGCGCCTATGACGGCTCCTACTTCGCGGAGGACTATTTCTTCGGCTGCGGGAAGGCGGTCGGAGAGGCCGTCGGCGAGGGTTTGGGCTTTTTCGAGGTTGGCGAGGTGGTGGACCGCGATCTGGACCGGGGTGTCACCGGCGCGTTGGACGGCGATGTCGGCGAGGCGGGCGATGGCTCGGCTGGAGGTGCGGACCTTTTCGAGCGGGACGATCCGGCCGCCACTGATCGTCAGCAGTGGTTTGACGGCGAGCGCCGTACCGAGGAGGGCTTGAGCCGCGCCGATGCGGCCGCCGCGGCGGAGGTACTCGAGGGTGTCGACGTAGAAGTACGCCGAGATCGACGCCATCCGCGTGCGGGCCGCGGCCTCGACGCCGGCCTGGTCCTCCCCCGCGGCGGCTGCGGCGGCCGCGGCCAGGACGGGGAACCCGAGGCCCATGCCCAGCGAGCGGGAGTCGACCACGCGGACCGGGATCGGCGACTCCTTGGCGCCGATCATGGCCGCCTCGACGGTGCCGGACATATCGCCGGAGAGGTGGATCGACACCACCGACTCCGCTCCGTCCTTCGCACAAGCGGCGTATGTGTCCGCGAAGGTCTGCGGCGCCGGGCGGCTGGTCGACACCGGGGTGAAGGTCTTGAGCGCCTCCGCGACCGCGTCGGTCGAGGTGGCGCCATCGTCGTACGACGTCCCGCCGATGACGACCTGGAGTGGTACGACGGTCAGCGGGTGGCGGAGCACCTCGTGCGTGGCCAGCCCAGCCGTGGAGTCGGTGACGACGTGCACGCGGGCTGACATGAAGCGAGGTTACCGGACAGTTAAGTGCGTGTCTGCCAGACTGCGGAGATGAAGGAGACAGC
The DNA here is from genome assembly GCF_045207705.1 of Kribbella sp. NBC_00889. Classification (NCBI taxonomy): domain Bacteria; kingdom Bacillati; phylum Actinomycetota; class Actinomycetes; order Propionibacteriales; family Kribbellaceae; genus Kribbella; species Kribbella sp. NBC_00889. The sequence goes on from NZ_CP108783.1 coordinate 4,819,889, forward strand.
GGCAGAAGTCACCGACCTGCAGCAGCTCCTCGACGCGGCGTACCAGCGCTCGACGGAGCATCTGCACAACATCATCACGGACTCGCGCCGGCTGGACGCCGGCGAGCTGGTGCGGGTTCTGACTGGCATGTGCACGCTGAACCTGGCCACCGTCACCGCCCGCGGCGAGCCACGGATCAGTGCGGTCGACGGCCACTTCCTGCACGCGCGGTGGGTGTTCACGACCTCCGGGTCCGCGGCCAAGGCACGGCACCTCAAGGTCCGGCCCGCGGCCAGCGTCTCGTACGTCGACGGCGAGCGGATCGGCGTGTTCAGTCACGGGCAGGTGGAGACGTTGACACCGGACCACCCGGACTTCGCGGAGATCGAGGCGCACCTGGTCAAGCACTACGGCAGCTCACCGTCGAGCTGGGGCGACGACATCGTCTACTACCGCCTCCAGCCGACCTGGATGGTCGGCTACGCCTTCGACAAGAAGGCGGTCCTCGAGCAGGCGGACTCCCCCAAGCACTGAGCGAGGTGGAGGCCAACCCCTCCGGTGGCCTCCACCTCGTTGTGCCGGCTCCCCACTGCACCGACCCCCCAGTTCGTCACGCTGACTCCCCTCGTTGCCAGCGTTCCAACTTCTTCTGCTGACTCCCCCTTGTTGTCAGCTGAGCTCAGAAACCTCGGCGAGCTACTCCCCGTGCCGGTTCCGCGAAGTACCGGTCTGACCGCGAGCCCGTCGAGGTCCCGGGAGGTCCCAGCAGCCGACCCACCGCAGCGGGTGACCAAACCCACCACTTCCCCGTGTCAGCCGGACCGGCACTCGTCCCCTGTGTCGTGTGCACGGCCCAATACTGGGACCTCGCCCCGGGTCCGGTGCCCTGACGGCGCACGGCACCCGGTTCAGGCAGGACAGATCCGCACTGTGCAGCACTCCGGAGCTCTCGGCAGCCGATCGGCGCCCCCACCAGTCGGCCACCGGATACCCTCCGCGTTGCCTCTCCGAGCTCGACGGCAGTGCTGCGGTGAACCAAGGCCTCGTCATGGCTCACCACCCCTTCCCTGCCGCCGCTGCCGGTGTCGGACTCTGCTTCGTGGAACCTGTCCTACGGCTGTAATTCTTCGTCCGGCAGCCATGTCAGGACGAGGCAGAAGAACCGGCAGTTGTCCGGCAGCTTCAGCGGATCGGCGTCACGAAAGCGCAGCGAGTACGTCGTTCGCCAGCCGCAGCACCGCTGCGGCGGGGTCGGGCTCCGGCCAGCCGGGAGCCACCGAGGCACTCTCGCAGGACTCCTGCAGCACCGCCCACGCGGTCGGGAGCATCGGCGGGTCCATGGACCGCTGCCAGGCCAGCAACTGGCCACACAGGGCGTCGCCGTCCTCGGACTTCCCGAGGGCGTGCAGCACGGCCACGGCCTCCGGCAGGACCTCCAGCAGGTACACGACCCGCCCCTCGACCAGCAGCCGGTTGACCGCGTCGCGGATGCAGATGCGGGCCTGCTCCGCGTCGCCGGCGTCTCGGGCCATGCGGCTGCGGTAGCGCATGACTTGGTAGTCGAAGTACCCCCGGTGCCCGCGGATGTCGGCATCCGCCTCGTCGAGCAGCGCCCGGGCCTCGTCGTACTGGCCGTCGTGGTACTCGACCATGGCCAGGCAGCCGGCGACCTTGGTGCGCTCCGGGTCGTCGGAGGCCTGGCTGCCGCGGGCGAGCAGCGCCCAGCGCCGCGCGTCGGACAGGTTGCCGAGCTCCAGCTCGACGCGGCTGAGCGCCATGTACGCGATCTCGTCCGGATACACGCCCGGGTTGACCAGTGCGGCCTCCCAGGCGAGCAGCAGCTCCTTGGCCTCAGGCAGGCGACCCCATCGCAGCAGGGCGAGTCCGCAGATGGCCTGCACCGTCGCGGACCGCTGCACGTCGCCGTGCTTGCGCGCGTCATCCACGAGCGCCGGGATCTCAGCCAGGCTCTGCGTGTCGAGCAGATGCGAACCGGACGACACCCACCCGCCGCGGGCGACCAGGCCCATCTCGGTCTCGCCGGGGATCAGTGTGCGGGCCTCGCCGTAGTGTCGGCGCGCACCACGGACGTCACCGGTCAGGCTCGACAGCCGCCCGGCGATCGCGCGCAGCATGCCGCTGACTTCCTTGTCCGCGACGTTGTCCGCGCACAAGGTCGCCCAACGGATCCCGCTCTCGGCCACACTCGCCTGGTACTGCCACGCGATCCGGAACCCGAGCACGATCCGCGCGGCCACGTCCCACTGCCCGAGCTCGGCCGCGCGAGCCAGCGCCACCTCGAAGAGCGCCGAGTTGGCGTTCGCAGCCCGGTAGCGCCGTTCCCGGTCGGGCGAGGACCACGCGCCCTCGAGCCCGGAGACGTAGTTCGAGCACCACGCCACCGCGCGGTCGCGGAACTCGATCAGGTCGTCTCCCTGCGACGACAGACCGGCGTACGCGTGCTCGCGGATCGTCTCCAGCAGCTTGTAGCGGGCGCCGTACAGCTGCTCGAACTCGTGCACCGGCTGCAGCAGCGACTTGTCCACCAGCTCGGCCAGCAGCATCGGTACGTCGGCCGCTTCGATCGGATCGCCTGTACACACGCCGGCCACCGCATCCAGCGTGAACGGCGACCCGAGCACCGATGCGCGGTAGAGCAGTTGCCGCGCGGCGTCGGACAGCGCGTCCACGCTCCAGGCGATCGTGTCCGCCAGCGTCCGCTGATGCGGCGCACCGAACCGCCTCGGCCCGGACAGCAGCCGGAACCGGTCGTCCAGCGCGGCCAGTATCGTCTCCACCGACAGCGAACCGGCTCGCGCAGCCGCCAGCTCCAGAGCCAGAGGTAGCCCGTCCAAGCGGCGGCACAGCCGGGCGACGATCGACGCGTTCTCCTCGGTCAGCACGAAGTCGGGCCGCACCCGAGCCACCCGCCGGCAGAACATCTCCACCGCCGGGCTGGCCGCGATGTCCCCGAAGTCTCTGTCGTTGTCCGGTACGCCGAGCACCTGCACCCGGCGGACCACCTCGTCCGGCAGCCCGAGCGGGATCCGCGACGTCACCAGCACGCCGATGCCCGGGAAGCTGCGGACCATCCGGTTCGCCACCGTAGCGACCCCGTCGAGCACATGCTCGGCGTTGTCCTCGACGATCACCAGGTCACCCGGCCGGCGGCCGGACAGTACGTCGTCCAGGTCCGACGTACCGGGAGCCGTGCCGAACGCGTCCAGGATGGCCGACGGTACGGCGGCGTCCCGCTGGACGGTCGTGAGGTCGACAACCACCACCGTCGTGTCAGCACCGGAGAACTTGTCGGCCGCAGCCAGCGCGAGCTCGGTCTTGCCGACTCCACCAGGGCCGACGAGCGTGACCAGCCGGTTCTGCCGCAGCAGCCCTTCCAGCTCCAGCAGCTCTTGCTCACGGCCGACGAGGCCGTCCGGGATCGGCCGCGTCCCGCGCCAGCGCAGTCCGGTCGGTGCCGGGTCGGCCACCGAGATCACCGGTCGTACGGCGCCGTGCCCGGCCGCGGCGAGGAAGCGGTCCGCGTCGCTGGATCCGAGTCCGAGTCCCTCGGCGAGCAGCCGGACGGAGTCCTTCCGGGGACGCGCCACCCGGCCGGCTTCCATCTCACGGATGCTCCGCACGCTGAGCCCGGCCCGGTCGGCCAGCTCCTCCTGGGAGAGGCCCGACTGGACTCTCAAGTCGAGCAACAGATCGGCGAAGCTCCGCCGCCCCTCAGCCCGGCCATCCGTGTCCGACAAAGCCCGTCACCCCTCTAGAGCCTCACGTTCCTGTCACAACATAGCGTGACTGAGCGATCGGTGCCGGGTGCGTCCAGTGAGCGGTATCACACAGAACTGTTGACCAAGGCAACGGGTTTACTTCAGAACGCAATTATTGAACGCGCAGAAAATCATCCGGCCCGGTGATTCAAGCACTTGCGCGAACCGAGGCGGATTCATTGTCGCCGGCGTAGAGGGAAAGGATTCCGGCCCAGTCGTCGAGTCGGGCCCGGGTGTCCGCGCGGCCGGAATCGGCATTCGTCAGGCTGCCGTCACAAATACCGCGGGTGGCGCGGATGAGGAGTTCGGTGCCGAGGCCATGCCAGTGGTCCCGCAGAGTCTCAAGGGCTGCCATGCGGGCAATTCAATCCGAGCCGTGTTTCGCGAACGTAACGCGATCGGCAACATCACGATAAGTCACCGAAATCCCTCCCGGCGAGTTACCTGGTGATCCGTTAACCGGGAAGCCAGGAAAGCCGGACCTGCCGCCGGGGATTGTCGACATTGGTATCGACCAGGCAGATCGCCTGCCAGGTGCCGAGCATCATCCGCCCGTCCAGCACCGGGATCGTCGCGTACGGCGGCATCAGCGCGGGCACCACGTGGTCGCGCCCGTGACCCGGCGTACCGTGCCGGTGCCGCCACTCGAGGTCGCGCGGCAGCAGTTGCTCGAGCACCGCGAGCAGGTCGGTGTCGCTGCCGGCCCCGGTCTCGAGGATGGCGATCCCCGCCGTCGCGTGCGGGACGAAGATGTGCAGCAGTCCGTCGCCCTGGGCCTGATGAGCCTCGGAGCTGACGTACTGCTCACACCTGCTCGTCAGGTCGAAGACGACTTCCGCACCGCCGGTCGTGACATCGATCAGCTCAGAACGCATCTGAGCAGCCTAGCCCGTGCCACTTGGACACGGGCCAGGCCGCAACGATCAGGCCGGAACGATGTTGACCAGCTTCGGCGCGCGCACGATGACCTTGCGGATACCCCGGCCGTCCAGCGCCTTCTGGACCGCATCGGAGGCCAGCGCCAGCTGCTCCAGATCGGCGTCGCTGATGTCCGGCGCGATCTCCAGCCGGTCCCGCACCTTGCCGGCGATCTGGACCACGCAGGTGACCGTGTCCTGGACCAGCAGCGCCGGGTCGACCTTCGGCCAGCCGGCCTTGGCGACGGTCGGCTCGTAGCCCAGCGTCTCCCACATGTCCTCGGCCGTGTACGGCGCGACCAGGCTCAGCAGCACCGCCACCGTCTCGACCGCCTCCCGGACCGCCGGATCGGCCGCGCCCGGTCCGGCGTCGATCGCCTTCCGGGTGGCGTTCACCAACTCCATGACCCGGGCAACCATCACGTTGAACCGCATCGAGTCGATCAGCTCGGCCGAGTCCGCGATCGTCCGGTGGGTGATCCGGCGCAGCTCGACATCACCGGTCGAGGGATCCGAACCCAGCGGCGCCTCGACCGATCCCGCCAGCCGCCAGGCCCGTTGCAGGAACTTCAGCGAGCCTCCCGGCGACATGTCGGCCCAGTCGATGTCGTCGGCCGGCGGACCGGCGAACACCATGGTCAGCCGGACCGCGTCGACGCCGTACAGGTCGATCTGGTCGCCCAGGTTCACGCCGTTGCCCAGCGACTTGCTCATCGACTTGCCCTGGTTGATCACCTGGCCCTGGTTCAGCAGCCGGGTGAACGGCTCGACGACGGTCAGCATACCCATGTCGTGCAGCGCCTTGACGAAGAACCGCGCGTACAGCAGATGCAGTACGGCGTGCTCCTTGCCGCCGACGTACTGGTAGACCGACATCCACCGCTCGGCAGCGGCCGGGTCGTACGGGCCGTCGGTGTACTCCGGCGACAGGTAGCGCAGGAAGTACCAGGACGAGTCGACGAAGGTGTCCATCGTGTCGGTGTCACGCTCGGCCTTGCCACCGCACTTCGGGCAGTCGACCTCGACCCACTCGCGGTCCGCGGCCAGCGGCGACACGCCCTTCGGCGCCAGGTCGGCACCGCGCAGGTCGGGCAGCTCCATCGGCAGCTGGTCGTCCGGGACCGGCACCTCGCCACACGTCGGGCAGTGGATGATCGGGATCGGCGCGCCCCAGAACCGCTGCCTGCTCAGCAGCCAGTCGCGCAGCCGGTAATTGATCGTCCGCTCGCCCAGCCCCTTGCTGTCCAGCCAGTCGATGATCCGGGCCTTGGCCTCGTCGACGCCCAGTCCGTCCAGGCTGATCTCGTCGTTCGCGCTGTTGATCGCCGGGCCTTCGCCCGTGTACGCCTTGCCGTCGAAGTCGGGTGACGGCTGCACGGTCCGCACGATCGGCAGGCCGAACTTCTCCGCGAACTCCCAGTCCCGGGTGTCCTGGCCGGGCACCGCCATGATCGCGCCGGTGCCGTAGTCGGCCAGCACGTAGTCGGCGGCCCAGATCTGGATCCGCTCCCCGGTCACCGGGTTGATGGCGTACGACCCCAGGAACACACCGGTCTTGTCCCGCTCGGTGCTCAGCCGCTCGATCTCGGTGGTCGACTTGACCGCGGTCAGGTACTCGTCGAAGGCGGCCTGCTGGTCAGGAGTGACCAGCTCGGCGGCCAGCTTCGCATCCGGTGCGACCACCATGAAGGTAGCGCCGAACAGCGTGTCCGGCCGGGTCGTGAAGACCCGGATCGGCTCGTCCCGGCCCTCGACCTGGAAGTCCGCGAACGCGCCCTCGGACCGGCCGATCCAGTTGCGCTGCATCAGCAGGATCTCTTCCGGCCACTGCAGCAGCTCCATGTCGTCCAGCAGCCGCTGGGCGTACTCCGTGGTCTTGAAGTACCACTGGGTCAGCTCGCGCTTGGTGACCTCGTGCCCGCACCGCTCACAGCGACCCTGGATCACCTGCTCGTTGGCCAGGACGGTCTGGTCGTGCGGGCACCAGTTCACGAACGACGCCTTGCGGTACGCCAGCCCGCGCTCGTAGAACCGCAGGAACAGCCACTGCGTCCACTTGTAGTACTCCGGGTCGGAGGTGTGCAGCCGGCGCGACCAGTCGAAGCTCATGCCGTAGCGCCGGATCGACTCGGCCTGCGTCTCGATATTGGCGTAGGTGTAGGTCGCCGGGTGCTCGTTGCGCTTGATCGCCGCGTTCTCGGCAGGCAGCCCGAAGGAGTCCCAGCCGATCGGGTTCAGTACGTCGTACCCCTGCTGGAACCAGTACCGCGACAGCAGGTCGTGCAGCGCGAAGACCTCGGCGTGGCCCATGTGCAGGTCGCCGGAGGGGTAGGAGAACATCGTGAGCGCGTAACGCCGCTCAGCCGAGCCGTCGTCACGTGCCTTGAACGGGTCCAGCTTCTCCCACACCGGCCGCCACTTGGCCTGCATGACGTTGAAGTCGTACCCACCCCGGTCGATAGGGGCGTCCTCCACCTGCTCGCTCACGGTCCTACTCCCGCACTCGTGTGTTGTTGAGCCTAAATCTGCCAGACGGCGTTCCCAGAAATGAAAAAGCCCCTCACACAGGAGGGGACGCCGCACTGACCGGCGCTCATCGGCGCCTGGATGCCAGTACGGCTAACTAAGGAGCAGGCTCACTCGCATGCCACCAGTCTAGCGCCTCGAGCCGAGACCGGACACCAGGGCGTCCAGCGCGAACACGAAGCGTGCTTCCGCATCTCGCGGTCCCTTCGCCGCCTCGGCCAGCAACGGAAACTCGGAGAGGTCGAGCGGCGCCAGTTGATCGACCGGATCACCCTCCGACGCGGTGACGACCTGGCCGACGACGAAGCCGGTCACCGCGTAGATGACGTCCAGTGCGTCAGCGGGTGCGAGACCAGCAGACCGCAGGCTCCCCAACGTGGTCTCCAGCACCTGAAGGTTCTGTGTGGTGATGGCCGGCCGGGACGCGATCAGCGGGACCAGATTGGGGTGCGCGAGGAGTGCGGCCCGCAGACTCTGCGCATAGTCGCGGATGCCTTCCTGCCAAGGCGTCTCGAACACCGGAGGGGCGATCGAGGCGACGAGTTGCTCGACCAGACCGTCCAGCAGGGCGTCCTTGTTCGGCACGTGGTGGTAGATCGTCATGGCCTCGACGTCCAACTCGGCGCCGAGCCGGCGCATCGACAGCGCCTTCAGCCCTTCGCGATCGGCCAACGCGAGCGCGGCCCGCAGTACCGCCTCACGGGTCAGCCCCACGCTGTGGCCACGGGTACGGCGGGCAGTCATCGGGACCCTGATTCTCGTTTGATGATTCTTACGGCGTAAGTATACCCTGAAACATACACCGTAAGAATCAGGAGGATCGCGATGACCACCATGGCCGCACCACCCCGCTCACCGGCGTACGTCAGACCGGCTCTGTACGCCGGCCTGCTGCTGACCGTCCTGGCCACGCTCGCGCCGCTGATCGACATCGTCACGATCGACCTCATCGCCGACCACGTCCGGGCGGCATACCCGGCCTGGCCGCAGAAGTCGGTCCTTGCCGACCGCAACGCGATCGCCATCTACCTGGCCGCTGTCGGAGTCGTCGGGCTCGTCGGTTGGCTGTACGCGATCTGGGGCGTCGCCCGAGGCAAACGCCGGGTCCGCGCGGTCAGCACTGTGCTGTTCGTCCTCGGCGCGACCATCCAACTCATAGGTCTGTCCGTCGGCGGCGAGGCTTACACCACGATCGTGCCGCCACTGCACGGCATCATCGGCGCCCTGCCGTCCCTGGCCGGACTGGTCGCCGTTGTGGGTCTCTGGCGGCGCCGCCGGGACTGACCTGTCAGAGCAGTGCGCGTACGGCGGCGAGGTGGTCGCCCGCGCTCGGCGAACGGAACCTCGGCCGCCCGCCACTGCTCCTCGCCACCACCCGATCCGACCCCGAGGATCAGTCGTTCGCCGGAGACGTACTGCAGCGAGGCGATCTGCTTGGCAGCCCAGGCCAGCGGGCGGATCGCCGGCACGAAGACGCTGGCTCCGATCGCGACCCGCTCCGTGACGGCTGCCGCGGTCGCCAGCCCGATCGTCGCCTCCAGGGTCGCGGCACCGATGGCGAGATGATCGCCCATCCAGACGCTGTCCAGCCCCGCCTCTTCGGCGTACCTGGCGGCCGCGCGCAGGTCGAGGTGTTCGGTTCGCTGGACATCTACGGAGGGCAGGATGACGCCGATCTTCATCATGGCAGCCAGCCTGAGACCTCAACCGAGGTTCAGGTCAAATCTCCTGAACGAACTCGGTGCCGCCGGCGCGGCGGTGCTCGCCGGGAGTGCGGCCGTAGTGGCGGCGGAACGCAGTGGAGAACGGGCGTACGTCGGAGTACCCGCAAGACCGGGCTACCTCGGTGACGGTGACCGTGGGGTCGAGGAGTAGCTGGGCGGCCAGTTCCAGGCGGAGTCGGCGGAGAGTGGTCATGATCGAGGCGCCGGTCTGCTGTTGGAAGAGTCGCTCGGCGTGGCGCTCCGAGAGGTGTGCGGCGGCGGCTACATCCCGCACCGTGATCGCGCGGGACAGGTTGTCACGCAGGTGGCGCTGCATCGCCTCCACGACCAGAGGGCCGCGGTCACGCCGTACCGGCTCCACTGCCAGGTCCTCGTCGAGGGCGAAGGCTCGGGCGGTCTCCATGACCAGAGTCGCGCCCAGAGCGCCCAGAGCGGTGCTGTAGCCGGACACCGGCGCCGCCGCCTCCGCCGCCAGCGCTGTGATCAGTGCAGGGAGTGAGCCGGTCCGGTCTGACATCACGGGCCCATCCGAACGTGTCAGTCCGGACCACCAGCCGGGTTCATCAGCGCCTGGCCGGAACGTGAAGCCCCAGAAGGCGATGCCGAGTGGCTCGCTCCGGCTGGACTGGATCTCGTGGACATCGCCGGGGCGGGCCAGGAACACCGAGCCCGGCTGAACGTCGTACCTCAGGTCTCCCGAGTTGAAGCGGCCCGCGCCGGAGTAGGCCAGGCAGACCTCGTGGAACGAATGGCTGTGCCAGTAGTTGCGCCAGTACTCCGGCCGGTAGTGCCCCCAGCTGAGGAAGTCCGCGCGGAACCCGTCGACCTCGCAGGACTCGAGCAGTCCGGCGAGGTCGACGAAACGGTCCGCGATCGCGACATCCGCGAGGGTCAAACAGCGCTCCTGCCGGTCGGGTCGACTCCTCGCAGCATCATGCCCTGCCCGAGCGAGTGGTCGTGCGTCTTCACCGTCGGCGGGTCCGCCGGGTCGCGGTACTGGATCAGCCAGGTGGTCCGCGCCCCGTCGCTGGTGTTCACCCCGGACCCGTGCACGGTCAGATAGGTGAAGAACAGTACGTCGCCCGCCTCGGCCGGCTGCGGCGTCGCCGCCTCGAACGGCGGATCGATCAGATGGTACGAACCCTCCGCCTCGTGCTGGCGCGGCCCGTCCTTGTGGCTGCCCGGGATCACGCGGACGCAGCCCTTCTCCACCGGCGCGTCGTCGAAGTGGAAGATCGCGGCGCCGACCCGGTGGTACTTGTGCGGGAAGAACGGGTAGTCCTGGTGCAGCGGGAACGGCGAGCCGTTCTCCGGCGGCTTCACGAACAGCTTGGTGTGGTGCAACTGGACGTTGTCCACGCCCATCACCGCAGCGGCCACGTCGGTGAACCGCGGGTCGATCACCAGCTTGCTGAACTCCGCGTCGTAGAACTGCGCGTCATGCAGATGCTGCAGTCGGGTCGCGCCGTCGGACAGTCCCATCGCGGACTTCCAGGTGGCGTCGTCGTTGCGGTTCAGCTGGGCCAGCAGCTCGTGGCTGCGCTGCCGGTAGTAGGCCGCCTCCTCCTTGCTGAGCAGGCCTTTCACCAGGACGAAGCCGTCCTCGGCGTAGTGCGTGGCGAGTGCGGACAGGTCCGCTGCCGTCGAGGTGATCGTCATCTCGAAGTCCTCCTGATCGGGTACTTCGAGGCTACGAACACCCGCGTCCGGAGGGCAGGACCGGACCGGACGCCGATGTTCGTCAAACGGACATCACAGTCCGAGCTGCCCCAGCCGGACGCTGATCCGCGGGTCCGTGGACACCACCGGGGACCCGGACCGGACCCACGGATCGCCACCGAAGTAGGTCTCGAAGATCTTCTCGGCCGTCCGCGTCGCCAGCGCCTGCGAGGTCAGCGTCGGATTCGGGCCGCCCAGGCCGTTGGACAGCGCGGAGTTGTCCGCGATGAACAGCCGCTTCACCGCCCGGGTCTCGCCGCGCGGATCGAGGACCGAGTTGTGCTCGGACGCCCCCATCCGCATCGACGACTGGACGTGCAGGATCAGCGGAGCCCAGTCGATCCGGTAGACCTTCTTCGCGCCGGCACCGCGCAGCAGCTCGGCCGCCTTGCGGGCCATGAACTCGCGGTTGCGCAGCGTCCGCGCGGTGCGCTGCCGCTGCTTGAAGGTGACCTTCGGGATCGGCCCGTTCTCGTCGGCCGGCAACGCCGACAGCGTGACCCGGTTCTGCGCCTCGACGTCGTCGTCGGTGATCACCAGCACGCTCAGCAGCCGGTCCAGCCCGTGCGACAGGACCTCCTTCAGCTCCGGCCCCATCACCCGGCCGGCCGGTCCGTCCCACGGTCCGGTGCGGCCGCGACCGTTCGTGTACTGGCCACGGATCCCGCTGTCCGACAGCGTGCCCGCGAACGCCATCAGCGCCGGCGGCAGGCCGACGTTCTCCAGGCCGCCGTACGGCGGGTAGTCGAGCCGGGCACTCGAGCCGACGCCTTTCGGGTTGCCGGTGTAGTCGTCGAAGACGCCGAACACCCAGTCGAAGAAGTGGTCGGTGTAGCCGCGGCCGACCCAGCCGTTGGGGTTCGGCAGACCGCTGTTCAACCAGAGCCGCGGGTTCTCGGTGCAGCCGCCGGACATCACCACGACCTTGGCGTCCTCGCGATGCTCGGACCCACCGGACCGCCACGTCACCCCGGACGCCGTCAGTACGCCGTGCCGCCGCTCGGTGTGGACCTGGGTGACGAAGGCGTCGGCGATCAGCTCGACCGGCTTGCCGCCCTTCGACCACACCTCCGCGGTCAGCGCCATCGGCACGTAGCTGTTGTCGGTCGACCGCTTGGCGAACTGGTTGCGCGGGGCACCGTTCGGCCGCATGCAGCCCTGGAAGCAGTAGCCGCAGAACGTGCACCCGGTGGCCCTCGGATAGACCAGCAGGTCCTTGTCCGACGTCTTCCCGGCCGTCCCGCCCGGCTGCAGGATCGCGTTCTCCTGCGGCCGGTACGCCGGGCGATGCGTGGTCTTGGTGGTCTGCACCGGCAGCCCGAGTGTCTCGGCACCGCGGAAGAACGTCTGCTCCTTGTGCCCCATCGCCGCCGTCATCACCGGCATGGTGGCCTCGACCCACTCGAAGTACGGCACCAGTTCGCCGTACGTGAAGGGGAACCGGTGGTCGACGTCGTACCCGGTGCGGTCCGGGCCGTCGTACCCCTCGAAGACGCCCGGGTACGCGCGCGGGTAGTTGCCGTAGAAGTGCTGCGTGGTGCCGCCGACGCCGGACAGCTGCCAGACGAAGGAGTTCTGCGGCCACTCCCGGTACCAGGCCGGCTTCTCCCGGTCGGACGGGCCCCAGCGCAGATAGCCGGTGAGCGGGTTGTTCGCGTCGTCCTCGAACGTCGTCCACTCCTCGCGCGGCTTCGCGTGCCGCGGGCCTGCCTCGAGCAGCAGGACGTCGAGGCCCTGCGCGGCCAGCTCCTTGGCCACCACCGGGCCACCGCCGCCGGCTCCGATCACGATGACGTCGCGCATCAGTCGCTCACCTTCTGACGGCCCTGGTAGTAACCGATGAAGTCGTCCCAGCCCTCGACCGGGCCCTGCGGCTGGTAGCCGGTCTGGCTCCAGCCGACCGGCCGCTCCCGCAGCGTGCGGCTCACCTTGTCGTAGACGGCCGATTCGCCGTACGCGCCGAAGGTGGCGAACTCGATCAGCGCGCCGCCGACGAACTTCAGCAGCCCGGACACCGACGCCTTCAGCGGCTCCGGGAACTGCACGTCGAGCAGGGCGACCAGATCCGCGTCGGTCTGCTCGATCAACTCGAACGCCGCCGCCTTCTCGGCGTACGAGAGGCGGGCGAACGGCGACAGATGCGGACCGTTCACGGCGAGCGGGTTCACCTGGGTCGCCATCAGGTTCAGCAGGCCGGCGATCGGGAACGACAGCGGCAGCGCCTCGTCGCTCTCCAGGTACTCCGCCAGGGCGCGATCGAGCCGGCGGAGCTGGACCGGGAGCACCTCCAGACCCGGCAGCTCGATGCCCGAGTCGGCAAGGCCCGTCACCAGGGCGGCGCCGACCGGCTGCGCGATCGCGTCCGGGAACGGGACGAAGTTGTCCAGCGAATTGATGATGAAGTCGGTTGCGCCGGCCTCGATCGCCCCCGGTGTCGGGCTCGGGGTGCCCTGGGTCCGTGAGTACGGGTCCCGGCCGGGCATCGCGAAGACGGTGAGCCCGTTCAGCGTGTCCCGGGCCAGCTCCGCCAGCACCGGCCGGATCAGGTCCACGGCGGGTGGCAGCAACGAGTTCGTCGCCGCGGCCGCGAGTTACTCCTGGTTTCTCCACCTCGATCTCCACCCGTGGACGGTCCGCGAGAGGACCGTGGCCGCCTACCGTCCGTGACATGTCCTTCGGAACGTTGCCCAACGCTCTCGTCGTGGTCGCGATCGCGGTCGTCGTGATCGCCCGCCGGCTGTCCTGGTCGGAGCTGGAGAACTCCGACGCCGATGTCTGGCGCGGCCCGGTGTTGATGATCGGCGTCGGGATCTACCAGATGTACGACAAGCACCTCCACCTCGGTGTGGCCGACGTGGTTCTGCTGGTCACCGGGGCCGGCGTCGCACTGATGGCGGGCGTCGCCACGGGGCGGGTCGCCCAGGTCCAGCGGCGCGCGGGAAAGGTGTTCTTCAGGCTCGGCGCGCCCGGACTCGGCATCATGGTGGCCTATCTGGTCGTCCGGCTCGGCCTGGCGGGACTCGGGCACCTGATCGGTGCCACGGTCACGTCCGGCGGCGGTTCGCTGCTCCTCACCCTGGGCGCGAATCTGCTCACCCAGTCGTTGGTCATCCAGAGCAAGGCCCACACCGACGCGGAGGAGTACACCAGCACGTGAATGCGAAGGCGAGGCTGGCGGCGGTCCTGCCGGCGCGGCCGCACGGCGAGAGCGGCTGGGTCGGCCGGGTGCTCACCACTGGCGTCGTGATCGCCGTGCTGGCGACCGCGCGGCCCGACGATCACCGGGTCTGGATCGTGCTCAGCGCCGGACTGGCCCTGTTCATGGCCGGCACCGCCCTGATGGCGACGCGGAAGCACGTCGCCCTCGGACTGCTGACCGCGGTCGCGGTGATCGGCGCCGCGACCGCCGGAGTGGACGATTCCAACGCCCTGGCGCTGGTCCTGGTCGCGGTCTCCGACATCGCGGTGATGCAGTTCCTCCGGGACGGCGTGGTCCGCGGAAACCGCCCGATCGTTGCCGCGACCATCTGTACGGCGGCCGCCTACGCGGTCTCGGCCTGGTGGTTCGGCCACCCGGACAGCTGGTTCTTCAGTCAACTGCTGTGGACCGCCGTCCTGATCGCGTTCGGCCTCAACCGCCGTCAGTACGAGGTCCAGGCCCGGCAAACAGAGCAACTGCTCGAACAGAGTCGGCTGGCCCGGAGCGAACACGCCCGCGCAGCGGCCCTGGAGGAACGCGGCCGCATCGCTCGCGACCTGCACGACGTCCTGGCGCACTCGCTCGGCGCACTCAGTGTCCAGCTCGATGTGGCAGAGGCATTGCTGGAGGAACGTGGTGACACCGCCGGTGCACTCGACCGCATCCGCCGTTCGCGGCGTCTCGCCGTACAGGGGCTGGCCGAGGCGCGCAACGCGGTGGCGGCGCTGCGGGCCGACGAGGTACCGGAGCTCTCGCACGCGATCGCCGTGCTGGCGGAGCAGCACGAGAACGACCACGGCACCGCGGTCCGGCTCACGGTGCTGGGCGAGTCGCAGCGATCGGAGTCCGGCGTGACCGTGGCCTTGCTCGGCGCCGCCAGGGAGGCGCTGACGAATGCGGCGAAGCATGCGCCGGGCAGGCGGTCGACGTCGAACTGGCGTACGGCGACGGCGTCCGGCTGTCGGTGCGTAACAAGGGAGCGACGAGTGGCGAAGGATTCGGCCTGACCGGGATGCGGGAGCGGCTGGCCCTGGTCGGTGGCACGCTGACAGCAGGTCCGGACGGGGACGACTGGCTGGTGGTCGCGGAGGTAGGCGATGAGTGACGTCATCCGGGTCGTGGTGGCCGACGACCAGCAGGTCGTGCGCGAGGGACTCGTCGCCCTGCTCGAACTGCTCGACGACATCGAGGTGACCGGCGCGGCCGCGAATGGCGCCGAAGCCGTCGATCTGGTTGCTCAGGGCAACGTCGATGTCGTGCTGATGGATCTGCGGATGCCGGTCCTGGACGGGGTCCAGGCGACCGCCCGGATCACGGCCGGCTTCCCGGACGTCGCCGTACTGGTGCTGACGACGTACGCCGACGACGCGTCGATCGCGACCGCGCTGCGGGCCGGGGCGCGGGGCTACCTGACCAAGGACGCCGGCCGGGCGGAGATCGGTGCGGCGCTGCGGTCGACCGCGGCCGGGCAGTCGACGTTCGATCCCGAGGTGTCGCGGCGGTTGATCGCCGGCCTGACGCCGGGTGCGCCGGCCAAGGACGCCGCCGGACTGACGTCGCGGGAGACCGAGGTACTGCGACTGATCGCGGGCGGACTGAGCAATCCGGAGATCGCGAAGCAACTGTTCATCAGCGAGGCGACTGTGAAGACCCACATCAACAACACCTTCGCCAAGATCGGCGCCCGGCACCGTGCCGAAGCCGTCCGCTACGCGTACCGCAACGGGATCGCAGGAGACTAGATCCGGATCTCGGCGACGACCGGGCGGTGGTCGCTGCCGGTGGAGCTCATCACCCAGGCCTTGGTCGGGGTGACGCCGCGCACCATGATGTGGTCGATCCGCGCCATCGGGAACTTGGCCGGCCAGGTGAAGCCGAACCCGTAGCCGGCCGCGCCCTGGGCCGAGCGCAGTCCGGTGGTCAACGGAGCCAGGCTGCGGTCGTTCGCCGTACCGTTGAAGTCGCCCATCACGATCACCCCGGCGAGCTTCTCGTCCGAGATCTGCCGGCCGAGCGCCTTGATCGTGTCGTTGCGCTGGCCGGAGGTGAAGCCGCTGGTGCCGACCCGCACGGAGGCGAGGTGGGCGACGTACACCGCCACCTTGCCCTGCGGGGTGCTCACCTCGGCGCGCAGCGCGCGGGTCCACTTGAAGCCGACGTCGACCGACTCGCTCTGCGCCACCGGGAACTTCGACCAGAGCCCGACGGTGTCGCGGGCCACCTGGTACGGGTACGTCTTGGCGAACGCCGCCTTGTAGACCTTCATGTCCGCCGCGGTGACCTCCTCGAGGGCGATCACGTCCGCGTCGGCGGTGAGCAGATCCTGCGCCGTCGCCTTCGGGTTCGGGTTGTCCGCATCGACGTTGTGCGACAGGACGCGGACGTCGTAGGCACCGCCACCCTTGCCGGGGATCAGCAGGTTGCCGAACATCAGGCCCCACACCACCGCGGGTACCAGCAACGCGACACCGGCGATAGCGGAACGTCGTACCAGGGCCGCGATTCCGAGGATGGGTATGGCGACGCCCACCCAGGGCAGGAAGGTGTCGAGCAGGCTGCCGAGGTTGCCGACCGAGTTCGGCACCCAGCGATGGAAGAGCAGCGGAAGGGCGGACAGTACCGCGAGGACGGCGATGAACCAGCCACGACGCCACTTGCCGTTCTTCCGGCGTCCACGGCTATTGGCCCGCGACGGCGGTTTCGGTGCTGCGACAGCGGTCTGGCGGTCCGGCATGCAGCGATTGTTGCGGACACACGGTCCGGACCAAAGCCCGCCACAGGGTCCGGCGTGGCTTTTCATCCCTAGGAAGGACCGGTCCGGACCGAAATGATTAGCATTTTGTGAGGACGGTGGTGCGAAGGGCTGAGAGCCCTGACAATGCGACTATGCCGTCTGTGCAGACCGCCGAGCCGTTCGTCGTCAAGCGTCGCGGACTCGGGACGACGAAGACTGTCCTGTACCTCGGCACGGTGCTGTTCGCGCTGATGGTGCTGCTCACCGTGCTCTGCGTAGTCGTGCAGCTGGTCAGGGGCGAACCGGTCCGCAAACCCCTCGAGGCCATCTGGCTGTCCTTCGGCGGAACGCCGCTGATCTTCGCGGTCGGCCTTCCGGTGCTGCTTCTGGTCGGTGCCGTGACAACGATCGAGGAGCGGCGCGAGGCCGACTCCGACGACGTACTGCTGTCGATCGACGCTGCCGGGATCCACCTGGGCGGTGAGCAACGCCGCATGATCGCCTGGCCCGACGTACACGGTGTCTGCCGGGTGGAACGGCACGAGGTGAACGCCGAAGGCGACGAGGTCTGGGAACCGTACCTCGTCGTGCTGGTGCACGACGAAACCTCGCTCGCCCGGAGTTCGAGAAGCTGGGGTCCGTCCTGCCGATGGCCCGGAACCGTCGAGATCCTCGGCCGGCCCCTCCCCTACGACGACCTCGTCGCAGCCGTCGCCCGGTACGCCCCCGACGTCACCGTCACCGACCGCGGCCGCGCCCTCGACTGATCCCGGCCCCGGTCTCGGACTCACGAGTTCCTCCTACCTCCCCGCCCTGAGCGAAGCGAAGGGCGGGGAGCTTCTCAGCCCTTCGGGCTCAGGAGTTTCTCCAGGTCGGTGAGGACGTCCATGGCGCCGAGCGGGCCGAGGCCGAGGAACCAGACTTCGTCGTCGACGCGGGCTACGTGACCGTCCTTCACCGCGGGCAGCGCCTTCCAGAGGTTGCCGTTGACAACGGTGTTCTCGGCGGTGGTGTCCGGCTTGCCGTAGCTGGAGTAGAAGATCCAGTCACCGGCCGCCTGCGAGATGTTCTCCTGCGACACCTCCACCGCGAGGTCCTGTACGTCCTGGATCTTCGGCCGCGGCAGCCCGACGTCCTTCAGGATCACGCCGATGAACGACAGGTTGCCGTACAGCCGGATCTCGGCCGGCCGGAACCGGACCAGCGAGATCGTCGGCGAACCGTCCACCTTCGACTTCACCTCGTCGGCGCGCTTCTGGTAGTCGTTCAGGATCCCGGTGGCCTTGTCCTCCTCGCCGACCGCGTCCGCGACCAGCAGGAAGTTCTCCTTCCACGGGAACCCGGGCCGGATGCTCATCACCGTCGGCGCGATCGCGTTCAGCTTGTCGTACAGGTCGTTAGCGCGCAGCTTGCTGCCGAGGATCAGGTCCGGCTTCAGCGCCGCGATCGCCTCCAGGTTCAGCTCGCTGATCCCGCCGACGGTCTTGATCCCCTGCGCCTTGTCCGCGAGGTACGACGGTACGCCGGCCTGCCCCGCGGTCGTCGCCATCCCGACCGGGGTGATGCCGAGCGCCAGTACGTCGTCCAGCTCACCGCTGTCCAGTACGACGACCCGCTCAGGCTTCTTGTCCAGCTTCGCCTCGCCGAGCGCGTGCTTCACCGTCCGCGGGAAGACGCCCGGCTGCGCGTCCGAACCGAGCTTGGCGGTGTCCTCGTCGGCGGTCTTGAACAGCCGTCCGCCGGTCGCGACGTCGGTGTCACCGACCCCGGTGTCGGCACCCCCGGTGTCGGTGCCACCACCACACCCGGCCAGCACCAGCAGAGCTGCCGCAACGACTACCACGATGCGCGTCTTCACGGACATTGAGACTACAACAACTTTGGTTAGGCAGTCCTAACCAGGTCCATTTGTTGGGCGGCCGGCAACTCCACCGTCACCTCGCCGTCGGGCCACGCGATCCGGTATGTACCGCGCTGCGCCGCGAGCACGGACACGGCCGTCAGCCGACCACCGCTCCAACTGACATCGAAGCTCAGACCACCCCGAGCCCGCAGGCCGCGGAACGATCCATCCGGCCAGTCCGCAGGCAGCGCCGGCAGCAGCCGAATCGTGTCGGTGTGACTCTGGATCAACAGCTCGGGGATGCAACCGGTCATGCCGAAGTTGGCGTCGATCTGGAAGATGTCGCCGTCGCGGTGCAACAGGTTGTCCGAAACCAGTCGACTCAGATAGTCACGGATCACCTCCGCCGCCTTCTCCGGGTCGAACAACCGCGCCCACAGGGCGACCAGCCACGCGGCCGTCCAGCCACCGTTGGTCGCACCCGCAGTCCGCAATTCCAGCGAAGCACGAGCGGCCGCGGCCAGTTCCGGCGTACGTGTCGGGTCGATCTCCGCGCCCGGGTAGAGCCCGTAGAGATGCGATTGATGGCGGTGGTCGGGCTCGGACGGTGGCCAGTCGGTCGGCCATTCGAACAGCCGCCCGTCAGGCGTGATCCGCACCGCCGGCAGACGGTCTCGTGCGGCCGCGGCTCGTACGGCGAGCTCCGAGCTGAGCCCGAGTACCCCCTCGGCCTCGTGCAGGTTCGCGAACAGCTCGCGGATCAGCCAGATGTCGTACGTCGAGGTGAGGTCGACGGACGCGTTCTCGCCGGACGGAAGGACGAAGTGGTGCTCGGGCGCGGTCGACGGGATGAACTGCAGCCGGCCGTCGCCGTCCTCGACCAGCATCGACAGGACGAACTCGGCCGCACCCGCGATCAGCGGATACGCGCGGTCGCGGAGGAAGCCGAGATCCTGCTGGAAGCGGTAATGCTCCATCAGATGCGCGGTCAGCCAGACGCCACAGGTCGCACACATCGACCACACCGGGTCGTCGCCACCTTCACCGACCGGCCAGGTCGCACGCCAGATGTCCGCGTTGTGGTGCGACACCCAGCCCGGCGCGTCGTACAGGATTCTCGCTGTCTGCGCGCCCGACGTCGCCAGGCCCTCCAGCAGGTCGGTGAGTGGGTCGAAGCACTCCCCCAGGCCGGTCAGATCCGCCGGCCAGTAGTTCATCTGGGTGTTGATGTTGTTGGTCCAGTCGCTCGCCCACATCGGCCGGCGGTCGGTGTTCCAGATGCCTTGCAGGTTGGCGGCCTGGGTCCCGGGCCGGGACGACGCCATCAGGAGATACCGGCCGAAGCCGAACATCAACGCGACCAGGTCCGGATCGTTGCCCCCGGCAGCCACCGCCTTGATCCGCTCGTCGGTCGGCAGTTCGCCAGGCTCACCCAGGACCAGCTCGGCGCGGTCGTACAACGCGACGTGGTCCTCGACGTGCCGCCCACGAAGCTTGTCCAAGGCAACCGCGTCCAGTACGCCGATCGCCTCGCGCAGCGCCACCAGCGGATCCCGGCCGGGCGGCACCGACCAGCCGGCGAACGTACTTGCCGCCGACAACAACACCGTCACACTGTCGGCACCGCGAACAGCGACACCCGCGTCGGTCACATCCACGGCACCGCCTAGGCTGTCCACGCGTAGGGCGACGCCGAAGCCGACGCCGTGACCGTCGCGGTACCGGATCGGGTCCGGACTCTGCCGGTACTCGATCGTCAGATCCGAGGGCGCATGGCCGACGACACCATAGGTGCCGTCGGCGACTTCCACGCGTACCGGATGCTCACTCTCCAGGCTCAGGTCGAGGTCGATCGCACCCGGCCGGTCGGCCGTGATCGTCCACACCATCACCTGGTCCGGCGTCGACACGTACGTCTCCCGCCGGAACCGCACGCCGTCGACCATGTAGTCGACGGCGGCGATCCCGGTCCGGAGATCCAGACTCCGTCGGTAGTCCTGTGGTTCTCCGGGCGCTTCGATCAGCAGGTCGGCGAGCGGCTGGTACGACTCCACCAACGGACCCTGCAACGCCCGGGTCCGCTCAGTCGCGGCCAGCCGATCACCGTCCTCCAGCAACAACCGTCGTACGTCGGCCAGCACCTCGGGACCGTCCGCCACCGTCAGCTCGCGCGGGCCGTCGCCGGACCACACGTCGTCCAGGTTGAGGGCGATCCGCTCCACACCGACCCGGCCGAACACCTTGGCACCGAGGTGACCATTGCCCAGCGGCAACGCCTCGAACCAGTCCGGCGCGGGGGTGCGGAACCACAGTTCGTGGGACATGAAGGGCTACTTGCTCCCGGACTTGTACTTGTCGTACGCCTGCTGCTGGATCTCCAGGTACCGGGTCATGCCGGTGCTGTCCAGACCCTTCACGTAGGCATCCCAGTCGGTGTCGATGTTCTTCGAACCGGTGATGAACGCCAACTGGTTCTGGTTCACGTAGGTGCTGAGGTTGGTCTGCAGGGTCGCAGTCTCACCGCTCAGGCTGGGGTCCGGCCAGACCGAGGTCTGCGGGAACCACTGCGCCTTGTCCTCGTGACCCTCGTACTGCTTGGTTGCCTCGAACAACCGCCGCTCGAGGCCGGCACCGGTGTAGATGTCCTTCGGAACCACCTGCGCGTTCCGGTAGGCCAGCGTGTTGTTGTACTGCCCCAGCGCGCCCCAGCTGATGTTCTTCGGAGCGTTCTGGACCGGGTTGTACAGCGGCTTGGTGCTCGCCTCGAGCGCGATCTCACCGGTCTTCGGCTTGTTCCAGCCGACACCCTCCGGACCCATGTTGGAGATCATCTGGCCCTCGTCGGTGAAGATGTAGTCGAGCATCTTGACCGCTGCGACCTGCGCCTCCTTGCTGGCCTTGTTGGTCAGCATGAAGGTGTAACCGGTCGAGGTCGGGTGGTTGTAGCCCGTGTAGCTCTTGCCCTCAGGACCGGTCAGCGGCGGCACCGAGTCGTACTGCTTGTCCCGGCCGTCCTTGGAGTCGAGCTGCACGAAGATGCCCGGCCACAGCACCGGCACCGATCCGAGCACGACCGCCTTCGGGTTGTTGCCCTGCGCCTGCAGCGCCTGCGCGTTCTGGGTGAACGCGGCCTGGTCGATCAGGCCTTCCTTGTAGAGGGAGGCGATGTACTTCAGGCCTTCCTTCCACTGCGGGCTGCTGACCGGAGTCACGACCTTGTCGCCGTTCAGGGTGAGCAGCGAGCGCTGACCGTTGTTGGCACCGACCGGGTCATACGCGAACGCGTTCATCAGGTACGCGATCAGGCTGCTGTCCTGGACGTCGGTGGTCATCGGGATCTCGTCGGCCTTGCCGTTGCCGTTCGGGTCCTGGGTCTTGAACGCCTGCAGCACCTTGCGCAGGTCCTCGGTCGTCTTCGGCGGCTGCAGATTGAGCTTCTTCAGCCAGGTGCTGTTGATCCACAGTTTGTCCGGGTAGGTGCAGTGGAAGCAGTCCGCCCACTGCGGCAGCGCGTAGATGTGACCGTCCGGCGCGGTCGACATCTCCTTGTACTCCTTGTTGGAGTCCAGCACCTTCTGGATGTTCGGCGCGTTCTCCTTGATCAGGTCCTCGAGCGGGACCGCGACACCCTGCTGACCGAGCTTCAGCACCTCGGCCTGGGTGAACGCGTCCACCCACGGGATCAGGAAGAAGAGGTCCGGGTAGTCGCCGCTGGCGAGTGAGATCTGCCGCTTCTCCTTGGCCGGACCCGCGTCGTACGTCGTGGTCTGCCAACGGAACTGGATCTTGAACTTGTCGCTCATGATCTTGGTGACCTGGTTGGTGTCCAGGTTGGTGCTGGAGTCGGACGGGGTGAACGTGTCGATGATGACCTTGCCGTCGGCCGAGGTCTCGTTCGCTGCACCACCCTTGTCCTTGTCCGAGCTGCACGCCGCCAGGGCGAGCACACCGGCCGCGGCCAGCGCGACGACCTTGCTCACGGATGAGCGCATTGCTGTGTTCCCTTCTGAAGTGGGCCCATTCAGCCCTGAATGGACCCGTTAGCCCTTGACCGCGCCGACCATCACGCCCTTGGTGAAGTGGCGGGCGACGAACGGGTAGATGATCAGTACGGGCAGGCTCGAGATGACGATGAGCGCGTACTTGAGAACGTTGGCCAACTGCTGCTGTTCGAGCTGCTGGGCCAAGCTGGTGGTCGTGGTCGAACCGGTCATCGTGTTCAGGATGAGCACGTTCCGCAGCACGATCTGGAGCGGATACAGGCCCGGGTCCTTGAGGTAGACCAGTGCGTCGAAGTAGCTGTTCCACTGGAAGATCGCGTACATCAGCGCGATCACCGCGATCACCGGTTTGGACAGCGGCAGCACGATCGACCAGAGGAACCTCAGGTCACTGGCCCCGTCGATGGTGGCCGCTTCGTACAGCTCGTCCGGGATCGTGCTCCGGAAGAACGTGCGCGCGATGATCACCTGCCAGACCCCGATCGCGCTCGGGATCACCATCGCCCATCGGGTGTTCAGCATGCCCAGGTCCTGCACCACCAGGTACGTCGGAATCAGGCCGCCGGAGAACAGCATGGTGAAGATCAGCAGACTCATGATCACGTTGCGGCCGAAGAACGTCCGGCGCGACAACGGGTAGGCGATCGCGATGGTCAGCGTGACGCTGATCAGGGTGCCGCCGATCGCGTAGATGAAGGAGTTCAGGTAGCCCTTCATGATCAGGGGATCGCTGAAGGCCTCTTTGTACGCACGGATGCTGGGCTCGACCGGCCACAGCAGGACCCGGCCGGCACTCACCGCGGACGCGCTGCTGAACGAGTTCGCGACAATGTAGATCAACGGCACCGCGACGATGATCAGCGCGATCCAGAGCATGATCTTCACGCCGATCAGGAAGATCCGGTCGGTCTTGGTCTCCTCGATCGCGGTGCGCTCCGACCGCCCGGACGCCGTACGCCGGAATCCCTGCAACGTGACGCTCATGACCAGAGTCCGTTCCCTGTGATGCGCTTGGCGACGAAGTTCACGCCGAGCAGGAGGAAGAGGTTGACCACCGAGTTGAACAGCCCGATCGCGGTGGCCATGCTGAAGTCGGCGTTCAGCAGTCCGGTCTTGTAGACGTAGGTGGCGATGATCTCGGACTGTGCGGTGTTCAGCGGGTTCTGCAGCAGGAAGGCCTTCTCGAACCCGATCGACATGATGTTGCCGACACCGAGCACCAGGATGATCACCGCGGTCGGCATGATCCCCGGCAGGTCGACGTGCCGGATCCGCTGCAGTCGGCTGGCGCCGTCGATCCGGGCCGACTCGTGCAGCGCGGGATCGATCCCGGACAGCGCGGCCAGATAGATGACGGCCGAGTAGCCGGTGGTCTGCCAGACGTCGGACCAGACGTAGATGTGGCGGAAGTAGTCCGGCTTGCCGAGGAAGTCGATCTGCGGGACCCCGAACAGGCCGATCGCGTCGTTGACGAATCCGAGCCGCGGCGACAGCACCAGGATCGTCATCGAGACGACCACCACGGTGGAGATGAAGTACGGCGCGTAGGTGACCAGCTGGACGGTCTTCTTGAACCGGCCGTTGCGGATCTCGTTCAGCGCGACCGCCAGGATGATCGGGATCGGGAAGCTCGCGAGCACGGTGTAGGCGGCCAGGATGAAGGTGTTCTTCACCAGCGTCCAGAACACCGGGTTCTGGAAGAACAGCTCGAAGTTCTTGAAGCCGACCCAGTCGCTGCCCCACGGGCCCTTGATCGGGCTGTAGTTCTTGAACGCGATCACGCCGTTCGCGATCGGGATGTACTTGAAGATGACGAAGTACGCGAGCGGTACGACGATCAGCAGATAGAGCTGCCAGTGCCGGCGCAGGCTGCGGCGGGCCGCGGTCCGCCGGCTCGGGCGAGGCGGCGGGGTGCGTTTCACCGCCTCGGTCCTGGCCGGTGCCGCCGGCGCCGGCTTCACCTCGAAGGTTGCGCTCACTCCGCATCCTTTCCGTCACGCTCTGGGGTGGAACCGATATCCGATAGGATCTCGGGTTTCGCTATCCCGGAGAATGACACAGAACCCCCGGCAGCGGAAGACTTCTGCACCGGGTCGATACCGGACCTTGACCGATGCGCTCAGATCGCTTGCCTACAAGGGTTCCCTCGTGTTGCTGAGAGCAACGACCCTCGGCGAACGCCGAACGATCCACTGGCATCGCCAGTGGATCCGGGCGGACAGCGGTCCCGGCAGAAGTCGCTCTGAGCCAGCGGCTTCGGTCCGGACCAGAATTTATTTCTCCTGTGAACTATGTCGCAGTCAACCCGCCGTAACCCGCCCATGTCAAGACCTGACCGAGCAGTTGCCGCTCGAGCATCGCTTGCCGCGCGCTGAGCGAGGCAGTAGGGACCCGAGGGGTTGCGATAGTGCGGGCATGGAACTCGTGGTGCGGGGTGAGCTGGTCGAGGTCGACGGGACCGTGGTGGGAGTGGCCCGGATGCGGTGGTGGGACGAGGCGGACGGGACTCGGCTGTATCTGCTGACCGGATCGGTGGAACCGGCGTGGCAGAGGCAGGGAATCGGGCGGCGTCTGCTGGCTTGGCAGGAGGACCGCGCCCGGGAGCATGCGGCGGCTGACGCCGGGATCGGTACGCCGATGTTCGGCGGGAATCCGGAGTCGGAGCGGCAGTTGGCGTTGCTCGAAGCGGCCGGGTATCGGGTCGCCTTCACCAGGGTCCGGATGACGATGCCACTCCACGCGCCCACAGAAGTCGCCTTACCGGCCGGGGTCGAGCTACGGCCGGCGTCGGCGGCCGATCTTCGAGGCGAACGCCGACGTGTTCGGGCGGAGCTCGCTCGGGTACGTCCAGGACACCTTCGAGGAGTTCGAGACCGATGTGGCCGAGGACTTCCCGGAGTACGCGCTGTGGACGCTGGCCTGGGACGGCGATCGCCTCGCCGGATGGGTGGTCAGCGGCGTCGACGACACGCCCTGGGTCGGAGTCCGCCCCGACTGGCGCCGACGCGGCTTGGCGTCCGCACTGCTGCGCGCCAACCACGCCGGCCTCTGGCAGTACGGCGTACGCACGGCATCCCTGTGGACGATCCTGGAGAACCCAACCGGCAGCGTCGCCCTCTACGAAAGCCTCGGCTACCGGACCGTGGAGCGGCAGCCGAGGTATCGCAAACCGTTCTAGTCCACGATCGAGCCGCAGCTGAGGTTGAGGACAGCGCCGGTCATCGGGCCGGCGTGGTCGGAGGCGGCGAAGGCCGCTGTCCGCGCAACCTCGGCCTTGCGCGGGAGCCGCCTGAGGGCGGTGCGCTCGAGCAGGTGGTCGAGACCGTCCTCCGGGATATCCCACTCCGGGTGTGTGTCCGGGGTGAAGTTCGGCCGCAGCGCCACCACGCGTACGCCGTACTTGCCGACCTCGCCGGCCATGGACCGGGTCAGGCACTCGATCGAAGCGCAGGCCAGGCTGAACCCGCCCATCTCGAACCCGGACTCCCGCGCGGCCGACGAGGACAGCAGGATGATCACGCCGGAGCGCTGCACGATCATCCGGCGGGCGACCGCCGTCGACGTGACGAAGTTGGTCCGGGCCGCGTCCTGGACCGGGCGGACGAAGTCCTCGACGTCCATGTCGACCAGCGGGATGTCCTGCTTCACCCGGATGCTGACGCCGTTGAAGACGACGTCGATCGGACCCTCGATCGACGCCACGTGATCGTTCACCGCCCGTACGTCGTACGCGTCCAGCACCGTGACCGAACCGACCGCCGCACCGATGTCCGCGGCGACCTTCTCCAGGTTGGCGAGGGTACGGCCGGCCAGGTGGACGGTGGCTCCTTCGGTGGCGAACGCCCGCGCGACCGCGCCACCCATCGCGCCGCCGGCGCCGTACACGATCGCGACCTTGTTCTCGAGCAGCATGGCTGTTCCTTCCGGTAGGACTGACTGTCTACCGGGGGACGAAGCCGACAGGCCGTTCTCGACATCCCTGACACCGAAAAACCTGACCCGACCATCACGGGGGAACGGCCGGGCCAGGCATTACTGATGGTACTCCTCAACACCACTCTGAGGCGGGAAATTGAGCGGCGGACTCGCCGCCGGTGCCCTACCCTGAGCCCATGCAACGTAGCTCCTGAAAGCGCACCACCGCCGCTGTTCCGGGCCACTGCCGGTAGGCCGCCGTAGTGCGTCACGTCAAGCGTTTGACCTAATCGAGTCGCGCCTTGTCATGCCCGCACACGCTTTCGGGAGCTACCCGCGATGTCTCACCCTGTGTTCCGGTCCGCCGACCCCGTTCGGACCTACTACGCCTACAACGCCGCCTGGGCGTTCTTCGGCGCGCTGACCTCCACGCTCAGCATGGTGTACTACGTCCGCGAAGCCGGACTGAACCCACTCCAGATGGTCCTGGTCGGGACCACGCTGGAACTGGCCTGCTTCCTCTTCGAGATCCCGACCGGCATCGTCGCCGACCTGTACAGCAGACGACTGTCGATCATCATCGGCGTCGCGTTGATCGGCGCCGGCTACGTGCTCCAAGGCCTGGTGCCGGCCTTCCTCGCGATCCTCGCCGCCCAGGTGCTCTGGGGCCTCGGTTACACCTTCACCTCCGGCGCCGACCAGGCCTGGATCACCGACGAGATCGGCACCGACCGGGTCGGCTCGGTCATGGTCCGCAGCCAGCAGGTGAGCCTGGCCGCCACGATCGCCGGCATCGTGTCCGCGGGTGCGCTCGGCCTGATCAGCCTGCCGCTCCCCCTCGTCCTGTCCGGCGCCGGGATGATCCTGGTCGCGCTGGTCCTGGCGGCGTTCATGCGCGAGGCCAACTTCCACCGGACTCCGGCCGCGGAACGGGAGACCTTCCGGGAGATGGCCGACACCTTCAAGCACGGTCTTTCGGTCGCCCGGCGGCGTCCCGTCGTCCGGACGCTGGTCCTGATCAGCCTCATCTCCGGCCTGTCGAGCGAGGCATTCGACCGGCTGTGGTCGGTGAAGATCCTGAACTTCAGCTTCCCGACGGTCTTCGGTACGTCGGACCCGGCGTTCTGGTTCGCCGTGCTCGCGCTGGTCGGGACGCTGCTGTCGCTGATCAGTTCGCTGGGGTTGAACAAGCTGTCTCCCGAGCGGGTCGGTGCCTCGCATCCGAACGGCGTACTCGCGCTGCTCAGCCTCCTGCAGGTGGTCGGCGTCATCTCGTTCGCGCTGCTCGACCACCTCTGGCTGGCGCTGGCCGCGATGTGGCTGCGGACGATCGCCGACACCCTCGCGTGGCCTATCGAGTCGGCCTGGCTGAACCGCCACGTCGACTCCCGGTCGCGGGCGACGGTGATCTCGATGGTGTCCCAGGCGAACGCGATCGGTCAGGTCGCCGGCGGCCCGCCGCTCGGCGCCCTGGCGGGCCGGTCCGGCCTCCGTGCCGCCCTGCTCACCTCCGGGCTGATCCTGACGCCGATCCCGGCCCTCTTCCTACGCCTGCGCGAGGTACGCCGTCCGGAGGAGGCGGACGCCCAGCACTCACCAACCACACGCCCCTGAGCGGCTCACCGCTCAGCGGAAGCCGTCGGGCCGCCGTCGGTCGAGGTTGGTGAGTGGTGGCGGTCCGGTCAGTCGTCGATCCGGACCTTCACCTCGACCTGGCGCCGGTCGTACGACGACTTGATCAGGCTGGCGACCGTGGTCACGAACAGGGTGCCGGCGATGAAGCCGAGCGAGGTGAGGATGCCGATGTGCGGCAGGTGGATCGCGCCGATGTCGTCGATGCGCGAGCCGTGCAGCGCCTCGATGATCAGCTTCACACCGATGAAGGCGAGGATCACCGACAGGCCGACGTTCAGGTAGATGATCCGCTCCAGCAGGCCACCGATCAGGAAGTACAGCTGACGCAGGCCCATCAGAGCGAACGCGTTGGCGGTCAGCACGATGTAGGCGTCCTGGGTGAGCCCGAAGATCGCCGGGATCGAGTCGAGCGCGAAGATCACGTTCGCCATCCCGATCGCGGAGATCACGATCACCAGCGGCGTCAGCATTCGCCGGCCGTCGACGCGGGTGGTCAGGTTGGAGCCGTCGTAGTCGTGCGACAGCGGCAGGATCCGCCGCAGCCCGCGCAGTACGACGTTCTCCTGGAAGTCGGTCTCGTCGTTCTCACCCTCCAGCGCCAGCCGGATCGCGGTGTAGACCAGGAACGCGCCGAAGATGTAGAACACCCAGCTGGCCGCGGAGATCGCGGCCGCGCCGGCCAGGATGAAGATCGCCCGCAGCAGCATCGAGACCACGATGCCGATGTAGAGCACCTTGTCCTGGGCGAGGCTCGGTACGGCGAACCGGGCCATGATGATGACGAAGACGAACAGGTTGTCGACACTCAGGCTGTACTCGGTGATGTAGCCCGCCACGAACTCGCCGCCGGTCTGGCCCGGACTGAACACGAACAGGCCGACCGCGAACAGCGCGGCCAGGCCGACGTAGAACAGCACCCATCGGGTCGCGTCCTTGATCGTCACCGTGTGATTGCGACGCGCGATCACGATCAGGTCGAAGGCGACGATCGCCAGCAACCCGATGATGGTGAAGACCCAGACAGCAGGGGACATGACAGAGACCATGACTAACCTCCGGACGACGGCACACAGCTTGGTCCGGAGGTCTCTTCCGCCCGGAACTCCGGGCCGGCAGCACCGGTTCGGCCGCCCAGGCCTCCCGTGATGACGACGCTGCCGCTTCGGGCGCACTGGGGGCGGCGCCCGAGAGGAATACTCCCCTCCACAAACACACCGATCCTATCCGGTACCGATGCATCACACCGTGCACCAGGTCACAATCAGCGCGTTCGCCAGGATCGTATACCGCATACAGACTCCAGTGCCAGGGGTTGAAGCATTCGACTCCGATCGAATACCTACCCCTGGTTCCGGGCAAAAAGTTTCCGTTTCGACCTGAGCTCTGGGAGATTCCCCCTGAGCAGAGTACAAAGTTTCTGTAGGTCTTACCGCCCCTAGACCTGGAGGAATCTGTCATGGCCGGACTCAACGGCGAAGTCTCATGGTTCTGTTGCGGCAACGCATGGGGACCCTGCGCGAGCACCGGACGAGGTGCTTGCGGAACCTGCCACTCGGGCAACTTCCAGCACGCGTGGCCGAACGCCTCGGACGCCTGTTTCGCGATCACCCACCCCGACACCTGCGGAGTCACCGGGATGTCCCGGCGGACCTGCGGGTTCCGCCACTCCACGACCAACCTGTGCAACGGATCACGGGTGGTCACGTCGATCGCGGACTGCGGTCCGCAGACCGACCTGTTCTGCGGTGAGCGTGCCTGCTGCGGCGGCAAGTGCGCCTCCAACAGGATCGTCGACCTGACTCCGGCCGCGTTCTCCGCGATCGCGAGCCTGAGCGCCGGCCTGATCCCCTGCACGATCAACGTCGGCTGAGAGGTGAGCTGAGATGACCACAACGATGGACCGCAGGTCCCTGCTCACCCGCGCCGCGCTCGGCGCCACCGGCCTGGTCGCCGCCAGCGCCATGGGCTCACTCGCCCCCGAGACCGCGTTCGCCGCGGCCACGCAGTACCCCGAACCCGGACAGCCGGACCCCAACTTCGCCGAAGGCCTGATCATCGGCCGGAACCAGGATCTCCTGCAGGTACAGGGATCCGACGGCCGGCTGCACCGGATCCAGCTGACCGGAGTCACGAGCGTCTGGAAGCTCCGGCCCACCACGCTCGACCAGGTCCGGGTCGGCGACGGCCTGTACGCCCGCGGCGTCCTGATGCCGGACGGCACCCTGGCTGCCGAGTCGGTCTGGGTGAACATCGTCAACCTGACCGTCAGCATCACCTCGATCGGGCGGTCCGCGCTGCAACTCGAGCACCACGGCCAGAAGGTCGTGGGGCATCTGCAGCCCGGGCTCACCGCGGCCGTCTACAACGGCACGCCCGCGGTATCGGATCTGTCGATGCTCAAGGTCGGCCGACATGCCCAGGTGATCGGTGCCTGGCGACCGGGCACCAACGAGATCGACATCGCCACCGTCTACGCCTCGAACTGACCGGGAGGGCCGTGATGTTCGCACATCAGGTGGCGGCTGCCCAGCCGCTACTCATCGGATTGCTCCTGCTCTGGTCGTCGTACGGCAAAGTCGCCGGGCGGGACAGCGCGGAGCAAGCACGACGGACTGCCTTGCCCCGGTTGGTCGGCGAGACGCGCGCGGCACCGGCGTACCGCGCGGTCGGTGCGATCGAGGCCGTGATCGCATTGGCCTTGTTGTTGCCGCCGGCATGGACTGTCGAGACGGTGGCGGCTGTGGCGCTGGCGGCAGGGTTCACCGGGTACTTGATCTACGCCAAGATCGTGGTTCCGGATGCGTCCTGTGGGTGCATCGGCTCGTCGGCCAAACCCGTTGGCCGGCGCACGATCGGGCGCGCGGCGTTGCTGCTGGCAACGGCTTTGGTGGCGACGGCTGCAGGTGATGGGTGGTGGTCGGTCGGCTCCGTCGCGGTTGTGGCGGTGCTGGTGCTGGAGGCTGCCGCGTTCGTCATGTTGTCGGCCGAACTGGATCGGTACTGGCTGCTTCCGCTGCGTCGGCTGCGGGTGGAGATCACCCATCCACTCGCCGGCACCGCGACCAACGACATACCGCTCGCCGCTACTCAGCGACGGCTGTTACTCAGTCCGGCATACCGTGCGGTCAACGGGCTGCTGCGATCCGACATCCACGACTACTGGGACGACGAGGACTGGCGGTTCGTCAGCTACACCGCCAGGTACGACGGCCGCCCGGCGACCGCCGTCTTCGCCGTACCGCATCGCGACAACACACCGGAATCGGTCCGGGTCGCCGTCGTCGACGACACGTCGGGTCAGACCCTGTACCGACCGACCCTGCTGGCCACCGCCTAGGAGACTGTTCTCAAGCCCTCTTCTCCGACAGTGCTCGGTTGTGATGGTACTGTCACAGCGACTAGGCTGTGACAGTACCATCACACGAGAGAGGCGCTGAGATGGCGATCGGGCAGATGCACGACCTCGGTGCGGCCGTTCGAGCCGAGCGACGGCGGCGGCAGCTGTCGCAGGCTGCCCTGGCGGCGCAGGCCGGAGTCTCGCGCGAATGGCTCAGCCGCCTGGAGAACGGAGCCCCTCGGCTGGAAGCGGACAAGGTCATCAGCGTCCTGCGGATCCTTGGTTTCAGCCTCCTCGCGCAGGACGAGCAGCCGACCCAGTCGGACATCGCGAAGGCGCAGAAGGTCGCCTGGACGATGGCCCTGGAAGCTCAGCCGCTCACGGATGACGGCTTCCAGCGCGTGCTGCGCAAGATCGTCGCGCATCGGATCGGTCGCTCCGCCGCGTGACGAAGCTCGGCGGCTCGGAGGACGGCCAGACGCCGGTCGACGCCGACGATGCTCAGCACCTGACCGAGGAGTTCTCGTGGATCCGAACCCGGGACGAGCTGAACGAGGCTGAGGCGTCGAACATCACCGACGGGCTGCTCTGGCTTGGCGATCAGGCCCTCGAGCCGAGGGATCTGCTCAACCACACCTTCCTTCGTGAGGCTCACCGCCGGATGTTCGGTGATGTGTGGACATGGGCGGGACGGCTTCGTCAGCGCGACACCACCATCGGCCTTCCACCTGCGCGCATTCAGGAGGAGTTGCAGGTCCTGCTCGGCGATGCCGGATTCTGGATCGAACAAGGAACCTTCGGTTCGTCGGAGACCTGCGTTCGATTTCACCATCGGCTTGTGTTCATCCATCCGTTCGTGAAAGGCAACGGCCGGCATGCCCGACTCGTCGCGAGCGCACTCGCGGATTCCCTGGGCCTCGGTCCGGACCATCTCACCTGGGGCGCGCGCAGCGGCCTCCCGGCAGGCGAGGCCCGCCGCAACCATCTCGATGCTCTGCGTGCTGCGGACGGCGGAGACTACGCAGCTCTCCTCACAAACGCTGTCAGCTGAAGGTTGGGCGACCGAAGTTGGCGTAGGTGGGGGTGGGGTGGGTGAGGGCTTGGAGGGCGAGGGTGAGGCGGCGGGTCATGGAGGGGCGGAGGTTGGGGGTGGCTTCGGAGAGGGTGAGGAAGTGGTGGCTGCGGACCTCGGTGGGGTCTGGGGTGAGTGCGGACAGGTGGTGGTCGTCGAGGGTGCCGCCGTCGAAGACGAAGGCAAGCGCGTCGGTCCAGACGCCGAGGACCGGGACCCAGTCGACGACGAGGAGACGGCCGATCTCCAGGTCCAGGCCGATCTCCTCCTTGACCTCGCGACAGCAGGCGTCGTACGGCGATTCGTCGTACTCGGCGATGCCGCCGGGGATGTCGAGGGTCGGTTTGTAGGTCGGTTCGAGGAAGAGGATGCGGCCGGCCTCGTCGCGGATCAGTGCGCCGCCGGCCACGGTTTTCCGCGGCAACCGCGCCGCGATTCCGGGGTTGAACTCCTTCTCCGGTTCACCTTCGGCGGCCAGGTCGTCCTGTCGGTTCACGGGTCTAGTGTCCAGTACAGACTTCAAGCAGGAGGAGGAGACATGCTCCGGGGACGTTCGCCGAAGGGTCATTGGTTCGGGACGGTGATCGACGCGCCGGATCCGCAGGCGCTCGGGTTGTTCTACCACGCGGTGCTCGGCTGGGAGATCCACAAGAACGAGCCGAGCGAGTTCACCCTGGCCGTGCCGGGAAACTCCGAGACCTACCTGGCCTTCCAGTCCCAGACGTCGGCCGAGTGGGTCCGCCCGACCTGGCCGGCCGAGGACGGCAAACAGCACATGATGATGCACCTCGACATCGAGGTCGGCGATCTCGAGGAGGCCGTCGCGCATGCCCTGGAGCTCGGTGCCACCCTGGCCGAATTCCAGCCACAGAAGGACGTTCGCGTCCTGCTCGACCCGGCCGGCCATCCGTTCTGTCTCTACTCCGACGGCTGACCGAGCTCGCGGGTCATCCAGATCAGGTCGCCGCGTTCCGGGTCCTCGGTGACCCGGTCGCTGCGGTGGAAACCGAGCTTCTCGAGCACCCGGAACGACGGCGCGTTCCACTCCCGCACGGTGGCCCACAACCGCCGCCGCCCGGTGGCTTCGGCCGCCTCGACGACCGCTCGACCCGCCTCGGTGGCGTAGCCGTGACCGTGCGCCCGCCGGGCCAGCTCGTAGGCGATCTCGGGCTCGTCGAACGACCCCTGCCCCACCGTCAGCCCGCAGTACCCGACGAACTCGCCGGTGTCGCGCCGCTCGATCGGCAGCAACCCCAGGCCGGGCTCGGTGCCCAGCGGGTTCGCCACCAGCCACCCGCGCATCTCCTCGACCGTCGGCCGTCCGTCGGCGTCGATCCGGCGTACCGCTCGTTGATCGCGCTCGGTCCACAGTCCGCGGTGCTCCTCGGCGTCCGACGGCTTCCATCGCCGGAGTCGCAGGCGCTCGGTCACCAGTTCGGCCGGGAAGTCGCTGTACGTCGTCATGCTGCGAGCTGTCCTTTGACGTAGGCGAGCTTGTCGGGGTTCAGGACGGCGCGGATGGTGCTGATCCGGTCGTGGCGGATTTCCGGGACAAGTATGACGGTGAGCTCGCCGGACTCGTGGACCAGGATCGCGGGCTCGCCGTTGATCTCGCCCACGGCAACGGTCGCGGCCAGCGCCCGTTGGGTCTTCCCAAGGCCGGTCAGGTAATGAGCGGCTTCGAGGCGGCCGAAGATCGGATGGCGGGCAGCGGTTGCCTTACCGCCGCCGTCAGCCCAGACCGACGCGTCCTCGGTCAGGATCTGCTCCAGCCCGGCCACGTCGCCCTCGACGGTTGCGGCCAGGAAGCGCTCCACCAGCTTCACCCCGTCCGCGGGACTCGCGGAGAACCGGCGCCGCGCGTCGCCGACCCGGGCCAGCGCGCGGTGGTAGAGCTGCCGGGCGTTGGCCTCGTCGATCCCGAGTACCTCGCCGATGTCACGATGCGAGTAGTCGAACGCCTCCCGCAGGACGAACACGGCCCGCTCCGGCGGCGTCAGCTTCTCCAGCAGCACCAGGAAGCCCATGGTCATGGTGTCCCGGCGTTCCGCCAGCTCCAGGGGGTCATTGCCCGTGGCAACAGGCTCCGGCAGCCATGGGCCGACGTACCGCTCCCGCCGGGACCGGGCCGACGTCAGCCGGTTGATGCACAGGTTGGTGACGGCCGTGGTCAGCCAGGCGGCCGGCGTACTGACACCCTCGGCCGACCGCCAGCGCAGGTACGCGTCCTGCACGACGTCCTCGGCCTCACTCGCCTCACCGATGATCCGGTAGGCGATGCCGAACAACCGGGGTCGCTGTGACTCGAACTCGGCCAGGCCATCCATGACCTCGATTGTGCCGGTCGGCATCAGTTCCCCGGGAAGGGGATGAGTCCGCATCAGTTCCCCGGGAAGGGGATGAACT
The DNA here is from genome assembly GCF_045207705.1 of Kribbella sp. NBC_00889. Classification (NCBI taxonomy): domain Bacteria; kingdom Bacillati; phylum Actinomycetota; class Actinomycetes; order Propionibacteriales; family Kribbellaceae; genus Kribbella; species Kribbella sp. NBC_00889. The sequence continues at coordinate 4,854,676 of NZ_CP108783.1, forward strand.
GTCGCCGCTCACCTTCCCGCACGGCGAGCTCGTGCCACCACACCTCATTGTCGACAAAAGTATTGTCGAACCTCTCCGCCGTCGCGAGCACCGCGGCCGGTTCCGCCTGACCGCGCCGGATCCGGTCGCCCAGCCGGAAGTAGTCGAACCGGTTGTTCCCGGGCGCCTTGACGATCAGCACGTCCGCTCCGACCTCCAGCGGCGTACCCCAGGCGTGCGGCATCAGCGGCGGGACGAGCAGGTAGTCGCCCTTCTCCACCGTGACGATCTGGTCGCCGGCCAGGATCCGCAGCGCGCCGTCGAGCAGGTAGAACATCTCCGGCGATTCCTTGTGGAAATGCGGCGGCGGACCGTCCACGCCGGCTCCGAGCGTGGTGCGGACGACGTTCATGATGCCGTTGGTGTGCTCGGCGTCGGCGATCAGCCAGGTCATGTTCGGCGGATCGCCGAGCCGCTCGGCCTCCGCGCCGCGCATCAGGACAGCCTTCTGCTGTGGCATGTCTTCCTCCTCGTAGACGATGCCGACCTGACCAGACAGCCCGCGAGGTTCGTGACAGCCCGTGGACGTGACCGTCGTCACGTCACATTCGCGCCGCCTCGATGTGTCAGGAGTCATGTCGAAAGGAGTGCGCACATGTCACCGCACATCGTCGTACTGGGAGCCGGGTACTCCGGGATGATCGCGACCAAGCTGGCTGCTCGCCGTACCGGTGCGCCGGTCACGCTCGTCAACGCCCGCGACACCTTCGTCGAGCGGGTCCGGATGCATCAACTGGCGTCCGGCCAGGAGCTGCCGGAGCGCCCGATCAAGGAGTTGCTCGAAGGCACCGGGGTCGACTTCGTCGCCGATCGCGTCATCCACATCGACGCGGACCGGCGGACCGTCGTACTGACCGGGCGGGAACTGCGGTACGACGTACTGATCTATGCGCTGGGGAGTCGCACCAGCCTGAGTTCGGTGCCTGGGGCAAGTGAGTACGCCTACACCGTGGCGGATGTCGACAATGCGACGCGGCTGCGGGAGCGGCTGGAGAAGGAGGGGTCGGTTGCCGTGGTTGGCGGTGGGCTGACCGGCATCGAGGTCGCGACCGAGATCGCCGAGACCTACCCGGGTCGGGAGGTGCGGCTGGTGACGAGTAGCGAGCTCGGAGCCGGGTTGTCGGATCGTGGGCGACGCCATCTCCACAAGACCTTCAAGCGTCTCGGGATCTCGCGCGTCGAAGGTGTGCGAGTGGCGTCGGTCGATGGTGAAGGTCTGCCGATGGACGGCGATGATCGGCTCGAGGCCGATGTGGTGGTGTGGACGACCGGGTTCGAGGTGTCGAGGCGGGCTGCGGAGGCGGAGTTCGCAGTCGACTCACGGGGCCGGATGATCGTAGACGGGACATTGCGGTCGGTGTCGCATCCGGACGTCTACGCGGTCGGCGACGCGGCCGCCGTACGACGGACCACCGGCCAGGAACTGCGGATGGCCTGCGCAACCGGGATCCCGGCTGCGGCGCATGCGGTCCGCGCCCTGACCGATCGTCTGGCCGGGCGCGAGCCGCGGGATCTGCACTTCCGCTACTTCAACCAATGCATCAGCTTGGGTCGCCATGACGCACTGATCCAGTTCGTCCGGGCAGACGACTCGCCGGTCGAGGCCGTACTCACTGGACGCGCGGCCGCGAAGTACAAGGAGACGATCGTCCGCGGCGCCTACCTGGCCCAGCGCCATCCAGCGCTGACCGCCTTGACCTGAGGTCAGCTGCGTTTGCCGGCGCGGAGGATGAGGTCGAGGGATTCGACGGGTGGCGGGCCGACGGGCAGGGCGGGTTGGTTTGCTGGGCGGAGGGCGTCGAGGAGGAGGGCCAGGTAGCGGCGCCACAGGTTGGGGTCGATGGCGCGGCTCATTTCGAACGCCGGTCCGAGCAGGGCGAAGATCGCGGCGACGTCCTGGACCGCGGCGTCGGGGCGGATCGCGCCGGCGCGGTACGCACGGTTGAAGAGTTCGGTGACTGCGGCAACGATCTCGGGCCAGATGCGGGTCTGGACCTCGTCGTCGCCTTGCCCGGTGAGGGTCTCGTACAGTCCCCGGTCGGCGGCCTGCCGGGCACCCGTGCGCTCGAAGAACTGCACGAGCGCATCCCATGGGTCCTCGACCTCGAGCGCCTCCCGTGCATCGACCGCGATCTGTTCGGTTGCTTCCCGCAGCACCTCGGCCGCGATCGCGCGCTTGTTCGGGAAGTTCCGGTACGCCGTCCCGGTGCCGAGGCCCGCATGCCGGGCGATGTCGTCGAGCGTGGCGCCGAACCCCTGCTCGGCGAACACCTCCCGCGCGGCATCGACCAGCCGCTCACGGTTCCGCACGGAGTCTCGCCGGGCGCTCCTCGGGGTGGCGTCGTTCACGCGGCTACCACGCCGTGCGCGATCAGGCTCTGGGCACACTCCACGACCGTCTGGGCCGCGGGGCGCGCCTTCCAACCGAGCACACGCTCAGCCTTGGCCGTGGTGTGCCGGTTGCGGCGTCCGAGCGAGATGGTGATCGCCCGCAGCGATGGGTCGGTGATCGCGGCAAGCCGCACCACGAAGTTCGGGAGCCGGCGGGTGGGCACCTTCGCTGCCTGCGGGCCGAGCGCCTCCTTGAGCGCCGCCGCGATCTCACGCATCCAGACGAACTCGCCGGTGCCGAGGAACCGCTGACCCGCCGCCTCCGGCGCAACCATCGCGCGGATGTGCAGATCCACCAGGTCGCGAACGTCCACGACCTCCAGACCGATCTTCGGCGTACCCGGCATCTTGCCCGTCAGCATCCGCTGGATGATCTGCGTCGTACCGACGTTGTCCGCCGCCAGGATCGGCCCGAACACCGCACCAGGGAGCACAGTCGTCAGCTCGGTCGGGCCGTCGTACCCCTCCATGAAGTCCCAGACCGCTTTCTCCGCAAGGGTTTTCGAACGCCGGTACGCCGGCAGCGACGGAGAGTCGACGGTCCACAGTGTCTCGTCCGTGACGCCGTCGTCCGTGTACGACGCCGGACTCGCGGCGTTCGCGGCCGAGGTCATCACCACGCGCTTCACCCCCGCACGAGTCGCGGCCCGCAGCACCCGCAACGCCCCATCACGCGCCGGCACGATCAGCGCATCCGGATCCTTCGAACCCTCATCCCCGAGCGGCGAGGCGACATGCAGCACAGAGTCGACACCCTGCATCGCCGCATCCCACCCGTCGTCCCGCATCAAGTCCGCAACCGCGAATCCCACCCGCTCCCCCACCACATCCCGGACCGACTGCTCCTTGCTCGCGGCACGAACCGTCGTACGCACGTCGTACCCAGCGTCGAGCAGCGCGACGATCGCCCATCCCCCGACGTACCCCGTCCCACCGGTCACGAGCACCGTCTCAGCCATCTCCACCCTCCAGCTCCCTTAGCGGAGATCCCGTCTCCGTTTTCACCGTAGCACAGAACCGGAGACGACCTCTCCACTTAAATCGATCAGGTTCGAAGAAGCTCAGGCCGCAGACGGGTTCCTAGCATGGGAAGTGTTCTCAGCGGATCTCGTAGACAGGAACTCCGATGAACGCGAAGAAGGCCGCAGGCTCGAAGGGCACGTCGTACGAAGGGTTCACCGCCGAGGAGCGGCGGGCGATGAAGGAGCATGCGCGGGAGATGAAGGCGGCCGCGCTCGGGGCGGACCAAGAGGCGGCCCAACTGGAGAAGATCGCCGAGATGCCGGAGGCGGAGCGTGCGATGGCCGAGCGGATTCACGCCATCGTCAAGAAGAACGCGCCTCAGCTCATGCCGAAGCTCTGGTACGGGATGCCCGGGTGGGCCAAGGACGGCAAGGTGGTCTGCTTCTTCCAGAACGCGGGGAAGTTCAAGTCGCGGTACAGCACGTTCGGCTTCAACGACTCGGCGAACCTCGACGACGGCGAGATGTGGCCGACCGCCTTCGCGTTGACAAAGCTGACCGCTGCCGGCGAGAAGCAGATCACCGCCCTCGTGAAGAAGGCCGCGAGCTGATCCCTACGGCTGGGGTGGCGGGGCGAGAATCGTGATGCCGTGCCGGGCGGCTGTCTCGGTCAGAGAGAAGGCCCCGCCGGTCTGTTCGCCACTGACGCGCACCTGCGACAGGACGCCAAGGAACCACAGGGCCGCCTGGGTGTCCTGACTGGAGATCACGCCTCGAGCCACGGGTCATGGCTGGGGATCCTTTCGGGGATCGCAGGGATCACCAGCCAACCGTGCCGCACTCAGCACCGCCGACCTCGGCTTTCCGGAACGTTCTTGTCACCTGGCGCCTCTTTGTTTCCGTTGATCCCACATCGCGAGGCAACCGGCCGCCCATGGCAAGATCGGGCGGGTGCAGATCGGGATGCTGGGATCATTCGAGGTTCGTTCGGACGACGGGGTCGTCGCCGACGTGCCGGGCGCCCGGTTGCGGGGGCTGTTGATCGCCCTTGCGCTCAGTCCGGGGCAGGTGGTTCCGAAGGCGACCCTCGTCGACTGGATCTGGGGTGAGCAGCCGCCCGCCGAAGCGGCGAATGCCTTGCAGCGCTTGGTCTCCCGGCTCCGGAAGGCTCTGCCGGACGCCTCGGTGGAGGGGCAGACCGACGGCTACCGGCTGATGGTGGAGCCCGACACCGTCGACGCCATCCGGTTCGAACGCCTCCTCAACCAGGCCCGCACCGACCAGGGTCCAGCCCGGATACGACTGTTGCGCGAGGCCCTCGCCTTGTGGCGCGGCGCGGCCCTGCAGGACGTCGGTTTGCAGGACAGTACGGCGTACGACGCGGCAGTCACGCGGCTCGAAGGGCTGCGCCTGACCGCCCTCGAGGATCGCTTCGACGCGGAGATCAGCCTCGGCAACGGCGCGGAGATGGTCACGGAACTGACCGACCTGGTTGCCGCGCACCCGGTCCGGGAGCGGCTCGTGGCGGCGCTGATGCGTGCCCTCGCCGCGGCCGGCCGCAACGCCGACGCGCTCCTCCTGTACGAGAGCACGAGAGAAGCGCTGGCCGACGAGCTGGGCGTCGACCCCTCCCCCGAGCTGTCCGCCGTACACGTCGCGCTGTTGCGGGGCGAGTTGGGACGGCGGGAGGAAACCCGGACCACCAATCTGCGTGCCGAGCTGACCAGCTTCATCGGTAAGGACGCCGACGTCGCCACGGTTCGCGACCTCGTCGCCGGCCATCGGCTCACCACCTTGGTCGGGCCGGGCGGCGCGGGGAAGACCAGACTCGCCGCCGAAACCGCGCGAACGCTGGTCGGTGACCTGGCCGACGGTGTGTGGTTCGTGGAACTGGCGCCCATCGGCGCGGACGGCGACGTGGCACAGGCGACGCTCGCCGCGCTCAGCCTGCGGGACGGGCTGCTCACCGATGCGTCGGACACGGAGCCGACGGATCGGGTCATCACCGCGTTGCGCGAGCGCGAGGTGCTGCTGGTCCTGGACAACTGCGAGCACGTGATCGAGTCGGCCGCGACGTTCGCGCATCGGGTGCTCGGGGAGTGCCGGCGGCTGCGGATCCTCGCTACGAGCAGGGAGCCGCTCGGTATCACCGGTGAGGCGCTGTGGCACGTCGTACCGCTGGCCCTGCCCGCAAGCGACGCGGACCTGGGCGCGATCGAGTCTTCTCCGGCTGTCCAGCTGCTGCGCGACCGGGCAGCCGCCGTACGCACGGATATCGCGGTGGATGCCCACACGCTGTCGACCATGGCGCGGGTGTGCCGCGCGTTGGACGGGATGCCGCTGGCGATCGAACTGGCCGCGGCCAGGCTCCGCACCATGTCTCTCGATCAGCTCGCCGACCGGCTCGATGACGTCTTCCGCCTGCTGACCGGCGGCAGTCGTACGGCGCTGCCGCGGCAACGGACTCTCCGCGCGGTGATCGACTGGAGCTGGGAACTGCTGTCGGACGCCGAGCGGACGGTCCTACGCAGGCTCGCAGTGTTCTACGGCGGTGCGAGCTTGGAGGCAGCCGAGCGAGTCTGTGCCGGCGATGCGGTCGAGGCGGGCGACGTGCTCGAGTTGCTGACCGCACTGACCGAGAAGTCGCTGCTGGTCGCCGACACCGACAAGGCGCCGCGGTACCGGATGCTCGGCACGATCAAGGAGTACGCCGCGCAGCGGCTCGCGGAGGCGGGTGAATCGGAGCTGGCGCGCCATGCGCATCTCGCCTACTTCACCGAACTCGCCGAGACCGCGGAGCCGCACCTTCGCCGCGCCGAGCAGCTGGAATGGCTCGCCACGCTCGCGGCCGAGCACGACAACATCAGTGCCGCGATGCGTGCTGCGGTAGCGGCCGGCGAGGCGCAGGGGGCGATGCGGCTGGCCGCGTCCGCCGGCTGGTACTGGTGGCTCGCGGGAGACAAGACCGAGGGCAACGAACTGATCATGGCGGCCATCGAGACGCCCGGCGAGGTGACCGACGAGATCCGTGCCATGGTGTACGCCCTGGTCGTGCAGTTCCTGACCTCCGGGCCGGGCGACGAGCACCAGGTCGCGGAGTGGATCCACAAGGCCTACCGATACAGCCAGCAGAGTGAGGATCCTCATCCGGTGCTCGGGTTGATCGCGCCGCTGGAGATGATGTTGCAGGCGCCGGACCAGATCCTGCCCGCGTGGGAATCGCTGCTCAGCCACGAGGACCCCTGGGGACGCGCGATGGCCCGGCTGCAGCTCGGCAAGATGAGGATCATGCTCGGGCGCGACGGGCGGGATGCGGACAAGGATCTCGAGCTGGCGCTGGCCGAGTTCCGAGCGGTCGGCGAACGGTTCGGGATCTCGTTCGCCCTGGCCGAGCTGGCGGACCGCATCGCCACGCGGGGCGAGTTCACCGCCGCGTGCGAGTACCTCGAACAGGCGGTCGGGGTCGTCACCGAATTCGGTGCTGTCGACGATGTCATCCGGCTGCGCGCGCGACAGGCTCAGCTGTACTGGCTGCTCGGTGACGTGGAGTCCAGTGAGGTGGCAATGGCGGACGCGCAGCGCTACGCGGACCGGATCCCCTGGCCGGGTGCGCTGGCCGTGCTGGCACTCGCGAAGGCGGAACTAGCCGGCTGGCGCGGAGACGCCGAGGAGGCACGTCGGCAACTCGAGGTCGCGACGACCGTTCTGGGAGACGAGGCGGATCAGGCGAACATCCGCGCGGTCGTCCAGAGTCAGCTCGGCGACTTCGCCGACGATCTCGAGCAGGCCCGCGGACACCGAGCCGCCGCCTTCCAGGCGGCGTCCGAGGCCGGCCACGCACCCTCGCTCGCGCACGCCATCGTCGGGGTCGCGGATCTGGCGATGCGCCGCGAACAGTACGAGCAGGCAGCGCGGCTGCTGGCGGCGAGCAACGGCGTACGCGGTCTGCCGGACCTTTCCAACCCGGCCGCGGTCAGGATCGAGCACGACGTACGACGTCACCTCGGCGACGCACGGTTCGCCGAGGTGACGCAGGAAGGTACGGAGTCGAACTGGTCTGAGCTGGTCGAGGTCACACTCGCCTCGTGAGGGTGCGGCACAGCACGCCCCAGTTCGTCAGGCTCGCTTCGCGAAGGTCGAACGCGCCCACAGATATCCGACCAGAGCGATTCCGACGCACCACGCGAGGGCGGGGATCACGTCGCTGGCGGCCGGTGCACCGTTCAGCAACCCACGCAGGGTCTCGATGATCGGGGTGAAGGGCTGGTACTGCGCGAACTGCTTGAGGCCGGCCCCCATCTTGTCCGCCGGGACGATCGCGCTGCTGAAGAACGGCAGCATGACCAGCGGCACCGCGGCCAGTCCCGCGGTTTCCGGAGACTTCGCAAACAGTCCCAGGGCGACGGTGAACCAGCCGGCCGCGAATCCGAGCAGTACGACGAGACCGATCACACCGAGCCAGTCGACGAAGCTCGCCGACGGGTTGAATCCCAGCAGGAATCCCACCCCGACGATCGCGGCGATGGCGATCAGATTGGTCAGCAGACTCGCGATCACGTGACCGGTCAGCACGGCACCACGGGAGACGTCCATGACCTTGAACCGGTTGATGATGCCCTTGGTCATGTCGGAGTTCACCGCGGTCGCGGTGGCCCCCAGCCCGTAGCAGATGGCCAGCAGCATCAGTCCCGGTGTCGCATAGTCGACGTAGTCGACGCCGACGTTGAAGGCGTCGCCGAGCATGTACACGAACATCAACATGATCACGACCGGCATCAGGACCGCGTTGAACACCGAGGTCGGGTTCCGGGTGATGTGCTTGAAGTTGCGACGCAGCATGACGATCGAGTGGTTCTGGGCGCTCATTTCGCGACTACCTCCGTGTTGTGGCCCGTCAGGGCGAGGAAAACGTCATCAAGATCGGGTGTGTGGACGGAGAACTCCTCGGCGCTGATCGAGTACTCGTCGAGCCTGTCGAGCACGGCCCGCAGCGACCTCGTCCCGCCGTCGCTCGGAACCCGCAGGTCCATTGCTTCGTCGTCTCGCGTCGAGTCGGTGAAGATCCGCGCGGCCGCGTCGAGTTCCTCGACGGTGCCGAACCGGAGCCGGACGTGCGTCCCGGGCAGCTGGCGCTTGAGCTCGTCCGGGGTGCCCTCGGCAACCAATCGGCCCTGGTCGAGTACAGCGATCCGGTCGGCGAGCTGATCGGCTTCGTCGAGGTACTGGGTGGTCAGGAAGATGGTCACGCCGTCGGCCACCAGCCCGCGGATGATCGTCCACATCGTGCGCCGGCTGCGTGGGTCGAGGCCGGTGGTCGGCTCGTCCAGGAAGATGATCTCCGGGTTGCCCACGAGCGTCATCGCCAGGTCCAGCTTGCGGCGCATACCCCCGGAGTACGTCGACACCGGCTTCTGCGCCGACTCCACCAGATCGAACCGCTCCAGCAGCCCCGCGATGACCTGCTCGCCGGAGTTCACCCCGAGCAGATCCACCATCAGCTGCAGGTTCTCCTGCCCGGTCAGCAGCTCGTCCACCGCCGCGAACTGACCGGTGACCCCGATGACCGACCGCACCGCCTTGGCCTCGGTGTCGATGTCGTGGCCGGCAACCCGTGCGGTCCCACCGTCCGCCTTCAGCAAGGTGGTCAGCACGTTCACCGTGGTCGTCTTGCCCGCGCCGTTCGGACCGAGCAGCGAGAACACCGTCCCGGCCCGAACCTCCAGATCGATGCCATCGAGCACGACCTTGTCCCCATAAGCCTTACGCAGTCCTGAGACTGCAATCGCTGAGCTGTTCATGCAGCAACCATCGCGCCACGCCCAGACACCTCCCTGACACGCCACTGACACGCCCACTGACACGGCTTCCAGGCCTACGTCTCGCGGAGCGTAGGACGGTGGTTACGACCTGGTCGTCCCTGTCTGAAGGCGGCTGAAAGGTTGTTGCAAGTGGCGGCGCCCAGCATCGGCGTACAGAGGATCTCGGGAAATCCGCGGGGCGATGCCGGATCGGGGCTGGGGGTGTTCGTGGAAAATCGCCGCCTTCGGCGAGGCCGACACGCTGTTGGTCACCACCGTACTTTTCCTGGTCAGCATCATGCTTGTCTCACGCCTGCGGAAGCAGGTCATGACGCATGAACACCCCATGCCGACCCGCCAGACGTACCTCTCAACGGACCTGGCTCGTCGGCGCGACCGCCCTGTACGCCGTGGCTCTGCTGGGCATGCTGAGTGCTGACACCAAACCAGAAACCACTGCGATTCCGGCAGCAACCCAGCTTTTAGCAATTCAAGGAGTCTCAATGAGGAAGTCAAGCCGGTTGCGGGGTCGGCAGTTCGGGGGTGAAGATCCGGTTGTCGCGCAGGAGGGCCCACAAGGCGCCGGCTCGTCGGCGGGCCAGGGCGATCAGGGCTTGGACGTGTTTGAGTCCTTGGCCGCGTTTCTTGAGGTAGAAGTCGCGGTTCGGTCCGTCGCGGATGATGCTGGTCTGCGCGGACAGGTAGAACACGCGGCGCAGGCGGCGGCTGTAGCGTTTGGGCCGGTGCAGGTTGCCGGTGCGGCGTCCGGAGTCACGCGGAACGGGAACCAGCCCGGCGGCCGAGGCGAGGTGGCCGGCGTCGGCGTAGGACGACAGGTCACCGGCCGCGACGACGAACTCGGCGCCGAGGATCGGTCCCATGCCGGGCAGGGATTCGATGATGTCTGCCTGTGGGTGGTTGCGGAAGGTGTCACGGACCTGTTGGTCGACCCGCTTGAGCCGGTCGTCCAGGGACAGGATCTGCGCCGCGAGATCGGCGACGATCTGGGCGGCGACGTCCTCGCCGGGCAGTACGGTGTGCTGGGCCTGAGCTGCTTGCAGTGCGGCCGCCGCGACCGCGTCAGCGCCGCGGACACCACGGTTGGCCAGCCACGCCGTCAGCCTCGCCCGGCCACGGCGCCGGATCGCGGCCGGGGTCTGGTAGCCGGTCAGCAGAACCAGTGCGCCCTTGTGCGCGGAGTAGTCGAAAGCCCGCTCCAGCGCAGGGAAGACACCGGTCAGCACGTCACGCAGCCGGTTGATCATCCGCACCCGGTCGGCGACCAGATCGGTGCGGTGGCCGGTCAGCAACGCCAGGTCGGCGGCCAGCTGGGCCGGTACGTCGATCGGAGCGAAGTCGTTGCGGTGGCGGGCAGTGTCGGCGATGACGTAGGCATCACGGGCGTAGGTCTTGGCCTCGCCCCGGTAGGCCCCAGACATGCGGTTCACCGTTCGGCCGGGAACATAGACGACCAGTTGACCATGGGCCGCGAGCAGTGCCAGCAACAGCGCGGACGACGTACCCGAGATGTCCACCGCCCAGTGCACCTGGCCGGCCAGGGCCAGGATCTCGCCGAGCGCGGTCAGGATCGCCGCCTCGTCGTTGTCGACCTTCTTCGACCACAACGTCGCGCCGGTCTCGTCGACCACCGCCACCCAGTGGTGCCCCTTGCCCGCGTCGATCCCGGCCCAGACCTGGGCACGGCGCTCACTCAACTTCTCCTCCTCGTTCCGGCCAGCATCCATCGGCCCGAGGAACACCCCACTGTCATCTCCGTAAACAGCGACCGCACGAAGCGCGCACATCTCAATCAGCAGCCAGGGCGTCCCGAAGAACCGGACGGCCACTCCTTCAAAGCCACAAAAGGCAAGACATCATCAGCCACATCCGGCCCTCCCGGACCAACCAACACCTTACGGAGCACATCATGACCGCTATCTACACCTTCGACGTCTTCGCCACCCTCGACGGATTCGGCTCGTACGGCGAAGGCGGCGATTGGGGAGGCTACTGGGGCAAGCAAGGGCCCGAGTTCCTCGACCGCCGTCTTGCCTTCTACGGCGAGACGCCGCGATTGGTGCTCGGGGCAACCACCTACCGGCAGTTCCTGGAGATTCTGGGCCCGAGCATCGAGGAGTCCGACGTACGTGACCCGGTGAACACCATGATGAGGAGCCTGCCGACGACGGTGGTGTCGAAGACACTGGAAGGACCCCTCGCCTGGAAGAACGCGACGCTGGACAACGGCGACGCCGTCGACGTCGTCGCCCGGCTCAAAGAGGAGTCCGACGTACCGATGTGCTCGGCCGGCAGCCTGTCCCTGAACCGGTCGCTGATGGCCGCCGGCCTGGTCGACCGCGTCCAGCTGACGATCTTCCCCGTGATCTCCGGTCAGACCGGAGTTGACCCCGTCTTCCAGGGTGCGGCCGACTTCGACCTCGAGCTGATCGAGCAACGGACCCTCGATGGCCACACCCAAGAGCTCACCTACCGCCCCACCCTGCACCCCTGAGCCGTCCGCCCGCGGCCTCGCCTCAGCCCACTCTGATCTTCATCGGTCACGCCGACGGGAGGCTGCTCATGAGCTGCGCGGCATCGTCGTTCTCGGGGTCGAGGTCGACGGCGCGTCGGAGGGCACTCCTCGCCAGGTCGAGCTGCCCGTCGAGCTGATGGGCCCATCCGGTCATCGTCCAAGCGGCGGACGAGTGCGGACGCAACTCGGTCCACACTCGCAGCAGCGGCCAGACCAGGTCTGTGCGGCGCAGCTCGATCGCTCCCCACACAGCCTCGTCGAACCCCTCGTCGTCGAGACTGAACTCGGCCGGCTCGAGCGCGGCCAGTCGGTGGTACGCCGCCTCTGCGGCATCCGGACCCGATGTTTTCAGCGCCTCGGCGACAGGGCCGACGACCGGGGGCAGCAAGGCGCGCATGGCCACCACCCCCTCGGGCGTCGCACCGGAGAGGTGGTGATCGGCGAGGGCGACGTCGAGCGCTGCCTTCGCGATCAGCGAGGCAGGGATCGCGTTGGAGTTCGCGAGTACGACGACGCCGGTACGCCGCTCCGGAACCAGCACGAGCCTCGACCTGAACCCAGGGTCCATGCCACCGTGACTCACCGTTCGGTGCCCGCGGTAGCTGCCGATGGCCCAACCGAGTGACCTCGCCTCGTCCGACGGAGGGTTGCCCACCGACACCACGGGCTGCCACATCAGGTCGAGCAACCCAGGATCCAGCCGCGCCCACCGCTCGTCGGAAGCCACTGCGGCCGGCTCGAAGTGCGCCACCATCCAGCGACACATCTCGACCAGGTTCGAATGCAGGGTCGAGCTCGGGGCATGGCGCCTGGTGTACGGATAGGAGCCATCGGGCACCGACAGCGGCATCCCGACGTGCGGTGAGGCAGCCAGGTGCGCGGGTACCTCGGCACGCAGGAACGTGCTGTTCCGCATCCCGAGTGGCGCCAGGACCTCGCGCCGTACGGCGTTCTCGAACGTCGTCCCCGTGACCCTGGACAGCAGGAGGCCGAGAAGCTCGAACCCGGCGTTGGAGTAGGAGAACGCCGAGCCGGGCTCCGCCTGCAGCCGCCAGTCCGACAGGCTGCGAGCGAACTCGCTCAGGGCGTCGTCGCCGAGCTGAGGGTCGTGCCAGCCGTAGTCGACGACGTCGGGAAGACCGCTCGTGTGGCTCAGGAGACGCCGGGCTGTGACGTCGCCTGCCCGACCGTCGGCCAAGGTGAACTCAGGCACCCAATCGGTGATCGGAGCATCCAGATCGAGCACCGGTCCACCGGTGTCCCGAGCGATCGCCAGCGACACGATCGCGGTCGCGACGAAGGGCTTGGACACCGACGCGAGGTGGAACATCGTCTCCGGCGTGACCGGCGCACCGGTGCCGACGTCACGAACGCCGAACCCACGCGCGACGACCTCCTCGTCGCGAACCACCGCGACGGCCAGGCCTGCCACGTCGTGCGAGCCGAGAAAGGACTCGACCAGCGGCCACAACCCTTCCTCAACGCTCCCCCTAAGACCCATCTCCATGCCCCCCGACTCAGTCCAGACAGAACTCGTTGCCCTCGACATCCAGCATGGGAAGGCACGACTCGTTGAAGCCATCGGCCCGCAGTAGTTGTACGCGTGTCGCGCCGAGCGCGACCAGCCGTGCGCATTCGGCCTCGAGCACAGCCACGCGCTCTTCACCCACAAGCCCGGTGCCGACCCGCACGTCAAGATGCACCCGATTCTTGACGACCTTACCTTCGGGAACGCGCTGGAAGTAGAGCCGCGGGCCTACACCTGTGGGATCGCCGCAGGAGAACCCCGCCCCCTGACGCTCAGGCGGCAGCGAGCGATGGAAATCGGCCCACGTGGCAAATCCCTCCCGTGGCGGCGGTACGACGTACCCCAAGACCTCGCACCAGAAACGAGCGACGCGCTCGGGTTCCGCGCAATCGAAGGTGACTTGGAACTGCCTGACCGATGCCATCCGTCCATCGTGCTGGACATCGAGAGACTCTGCTAGGAGTTTTTCGCCGCCCGGGCTCGGTACGCCGCGACCGTCGTACGACTCGCGCACGCGTTGGAGCAGAACCGGCGCGTCCGGTTCCGTGACTGGTCCACGAAGTAGTTTCCGCACCCAGCCGCGGCGCACCGCCCCAGCGTCACCGCCGGATCCCCCGCCGCGACCAGGGCGAGCTTGGCGGCGATCAACTGGCCGGCCCAGCGCTTGGCCGGGGTGCCGTTGCGACTGAAATGGATGTGCCAGCCGCCGTCATGGTCGGACAAGTGCATGTCAGGCGGATAGTCACGCAGCAGGCGGTGTACGGCGTCCGGCGCGGCACCGTCGACCGACTGAGCCAACGCCGTACGCACGAGATCCGGCAGGTCGCCGTACTCGCCGTCCGGCGGCGGAGTGATCTCGTGCTCTGCGAAGAACGCGGCGACCAGTTCACCGTCCTGGTTGAGCGTGCCGGTGTTGGCCAGCTCGACGGCCAGGCGCGTCACGTTCCCAATGTAGTCGCCGTATTCCACTTGACCACCTACATCATCGATTCCTAGGGTAGGGGTCATGCTAACTGATGACGCCTACGTAGCCCGACGCCTGCACCTGCTCGGGGAGTGGGAGGCCGCACTCGCCGTCGTGGACCCGGACGCCGAGCCCGAGTTACACGCCGAGATCGCCGTCGACCGCTGGTTCTTCCAGATCGAGGGTCATGAGGAGGCCGAGAAGGCGGTCGCGGCACTCGATCCCGCGTCGCCGACGGCGCAGTTGCTCACGGCCCGAATGGCGTACAGCCGCCTGCTGTTCCAGCGCGACCCCCGCGCCGACGACCGCGCCGTGGCCGAGGCCGGCTACCGCGCGGCGGCACAGAGCGACGACGAGAAGCAGCGCGGTTGGGCGGAGTACCACTGGGGCGTCTTGCTGGACAACATCGATGGGGACCCGGCCGGCGCCCTCGCACGCTACGAGACAGCACTCGAGATCGCGACGAAGTCCGGCGACGGCTACTTCGAGTCGTACATCATCCGGCACCTCGCGCATCTCAAGGAGCCCGCGGAGCGGATCGCGATGCTGCGCCGCTCACTCCACCTGCGCGCCGCGCTCGGAGCCAGGCCCCAGACAATCGCCGCCCAAGCCGCCCTCGCCGAAGACCTCCCCGAAAACGACCCCGAACGCGCCGAGCTCATCCGGACCTTCCGCCCGGGCGCGGAAGAACTACGCATCGGCTGGCTCCTGCCCACGAACTGATCGGCCCCGGGGTGACCTCCTGGCGCCAACGGATCAGGTAGAGGATTCTTGGCCTCACCGCCCACTCGTTCTCGTTGCCACCGGCCACACCTTCAGGAGACACGATGCCGGATCGGACGGATCTGCTGGTCGTCGGCGCGGGGCCTTATGCCTACTCCGCGGCGGCCCTTGCCCGTGACAACGGCATCGAGACCCGGATCGTGGGCCACCGGATGGCGTTCTGGCGGAAGAACATGCCGGTTGAGATGTTTCTGCGGTCAGGCCCCGACTGGCATCTCGACGGAAACGGCGAGTACACGTTCGAGGCGTTCTTCGAGGATCGGGGCCTGCGCCCCGCAGACTTCGACCCGATCCCGATCTCGGTCTTCCTCGACTACACGGAGTGGTTCCGCGAGTGCAAGAGGCTCGACCTCGACGAGCGCCTCGTGACCGGCCTGAGCAAGCCGAACGCGGGCTTCGTGGCAACAATGGACGACGGTACGACGATCACCGCGGACAAGGTACTCGTCGCACCCGGCATCGGCTACTTCCTCAACCTGCCGGAGTGGTACGCCGATGTCCCCCCGGCTCGCCGCTCGCACACGTCTCAACTGGTCTCCTTCGATGCGCTCGCCGGTGCGCGGGTCGTGATCATCGGCGGTCGGCAAAGCGCCTACGAATGGGCGGCTTTGCTCTGTGACCACGACGCCGCGCAGGTGCACGTGGTACATCGCCACAGCACACCGGCGTTCGCCAAAGTGAGTTGGCGCTTCGTCGACCAGTACGTCAATCAGACGCTGGCACACCGGGGATGGTGGCGAGGACTCCCGGTCGAGCGGCAGCGAGCGATCGCAGCCGAGTTCTGGCAGGTCGGCCGTCTCACCCTCGAACCCTGGCTCGTGCCGCGGATCCCGGACGCCGTCGTGACCAGTCATCCGGGGTGTGCGGTGGTCAGCACGGCAGTCAGCGAACACGACGTGACCCTGACTCTCTCCGACGGCGCGGCGCTGACAGCCGATCACGTGGTCTTCGCCTCCGGCTACCGGGCCGACCTTGCTCGCGTGCCTTACCTGGGCGATGTCGTGGATCGGATCTCGGTCACCGAGGGCTTCCCCGCCTTGTCCGAGGGCCTCGAGACGTCCCTGGCCGGGCTCTACATGACAGGGTTCGCGGCGACCCGCGACTTCGGCCCCTTCTACGGCTTCACCAAGGGCTGCCCGTCAGCCGCCCGCATCGCCGTCGACGACATGCTGGGATGACCTCCCTGCCGATGGCAACGGAGTTCATCCACCATGGGTGACGCCCCGGACAGTCCGGACCTGCTGCAATGCGACCGAGACGCCCATCGGAGGCGCAGGTCATGAGGCTCGACCTGGGTGAGCCGGCTGGCGCGTCCGCTCATCTCTGGAGGGAATGACCGTGGACGCAATGACGAATGACTTCGGGGAAGTTCTTCTGTGGAGCTTCTGGTTCTTCATCTGGATTGCCGCACTGATGGTGTGGTTCCGTTGTCTGTGGGACCTGTTCAGCGACCGCTCGCTCAGTGGTTGGGCCAAGGCCGGCTGGGCGATCCTGCTCATCTTCGTGCCGTGGGTGGGGGCACTGATCTACCTCATCGCTCGGGGCCGGAGCATGAACGAGCGCCGGCGGACGCAGTTCGAGGAGCAGCAAGCCGAGCAGAAGAAGTACATCCAGGATGTCGCAGGCACGTCCAAGAGCCCGACCGACGAGATCGCCAGCGCCAAGGAACTGCTCGACTCCGGAACGATCACGCAGGCGGAGTACGACTCCATCAAGACCAAGGCACTCGCCTGAGCACGTACCAGCGCGAGGCATAGCCTCCCGGGGTACAGGTCGGAGGCCCTTTCCCGAACGGGACAGGGCCTTCGACCTGCGGTGAAGCTCAGGGTCGAGGCGGCTCAACCATGGACGAGCGGTGGTCCGAGCGGAAGCGCGCCACCGCCTGTCGCCTGCGAAGCCGAGTTGAAGAACAGGTAGACACCCACCGCGGCGAAGAGGAACACCACCACACCTGCGATGTGGAGAACGCCTGCTGATTCCTGCAGGGTGCCGATCAAGACCAGCACCAAGGCGATTTCGATGAGCGCGAAGAGCACCGTGTACGCGCTCGGCAGCCGGAGTGTGGCCAGGGTCAGCATCCCGATCACGACCAGCCACGAGATCAGGAACAAGCCTTGCGTGTCGAGGGCGTCCGCGGCGACGATGCCGAGCCAGTTGTGTGTGAGGCCCAGTACGAGCATGGCGTAACTGAGCCAGAACCCCGCGAAGATGCCGAACACCCCGGCTACCGCGCTCTGGCCGACGCCTGCCGCCCAGACGGCGGCGATCACCAGGCCTGGTCCGGTGGCCGCGACGATGATGGAGAGCGAGGCCCCAACCGCCGCCGCCGGCACGTAGCCGACAAGGACGAGACCGAGCGCGACCGATCCCACGATGAAGCTGGGGAGACCGATCAGAGACGGGTCCCCAGTCACCGCTGGAACCGCGGCCTCAGCCTCAGCGGCCGCAGCGGCAGGTTGGGCGCGTTCCTCGTGAGCGCCGAACGCATCGGCGTCGATGGTGGTCATGGCGAACTCCTTTCGGGCGCATCCCGGATGGAATCAGTCTCTCCACTTCGCACCCGGCAAGCTGTCTCGTTTTGAGGCACTACCCGGCCCCACGCTCACGCACTGCTGATCGAGTTGGCCGCGTGGGCAACCGAGATCGCAACCACGCTGAACGCAAAGTGCTGGTAACCAATCGAGCCGCGCACCGGCTTGCTCAACGGAAGGTACTTGTTCGCCCGGCTTGCTTGCTGCGGACAACGAAGCCCTCAACGCGGCATCCCCGGTACGCACTAGTGGACATACCGGTCCCTACGGTCCGAGCTGGAGATCAGTTTCGAGGGCGGGATCGCACCCGAGATCATCAAGTCCGCTAAATTCACCGGTCAGTGGGGATGGCAAGGCCCACGATCGAGAATCGGAGTTCGCAGGACGATGAACGGCCGAATCGACTATCACGAGGTGGAGCCGCTCACGGTCTGGCTCGACGGCAAGGAGCAGCAGTGCTCCGTCGACGAGACCTCGACCACCGACTCCCACTGGACGCTGGTCCTGACAACGCCGGACGGCAGGACCTGGACCGGCTCCGGCCAGGGTCTGTGGACAGCGTTCGTCGAGCTGCGACGTCAGATCGAACCACTCGGCTACCGGCTGTGCTGTGCGGGCGCGAGGGCCGACGCGTTCATGCGCCGCGGCCGGTCGTACGACGGCTACATCGTCGACCTCTGGAGCCGCCGAACCTTCTTCGGCATCCGGCACGAGGCCTCGTTGTTCGACTACGCCCCCGCAGGCAAGGTCACCACCGTCGATGAACAACTGGCTCGCTACGACCGCTGGACAGACACGCCTTGGTGGCGAGCCCTCCTCCCCGGCGACCCGGTCCGCTGATGTCACTTCGTACAAAGGCCGGCAGCCCATGATCGACTGTCACGACGGCTCCGGATGGGCTCAGGCCGGTTTCGGGCGACGGATCAGATGGTAGGCCTTGCAGCCCAAACACAGCCCGGTGGATGCGTTGAGGGCTGCCACGCCGAAGGCGAGAGCGGTGAGGCCGTAGCCGGCGACATCGAAGCCGAGTACAAAGGCGGCCAGCGCCAGAGCGGTGAACACGAACCCGACGAACTGGGCGAATCTCGGCGGCCGAGCATCCTCCAACTCGGCTGGCGCTCCGATCCGCGGCCAGATGACACGGGCGAAGATCTGCGCCCACAACGACCACTGAAAACTCACGAACGCAGTGAACGCAAACACGGCGACCTGGGAGGCGAGCAGGCCGAGACCCAATGGTCGAGCAACGTCAACGATGAGCAGCACGACGGCGAGCACGCTCGCTGTGGCCCCGGCGCTGAATCGCAAGAGGCGCGGATCGACATGGGCGCGCAGCGGGCACGCGCCAAAACTGCTGCCGGGCATGTGGTTCTCCAGAGACTGAGATGCCAGCCAGTCCGATCCAGGTCAGAGTACCCGGCCCACACCACCTAAGCCGTGCGTAGCATCAATGCTCAGCAGCCGTCGTCTTCGCGTGGAGCGAGGGACCGGTTCAGTCGCGCGTGCTCGGGGCGACCTCGCGCACCATCACGCAGTTGCCCAGACCCTTGGGCCGGTCGTAGGTGAAGCCCTCGCGCTCGTACATCGTGCGGGTGCCGTTGTAGAGGAACGACGAGTTCTTCTTCCGGACCCCGCCGGTGTCGTGCGGGTAGCCCTCGACCAGGCCGCCGCCGGCCTGCGCGATCAGCTCGACGGCTCCGCGCAGGGCGATCGCCGCCAGGCCGTGACCGCGAAAGCTGCGCTCGACCAGGATGCAGGTGACCCGGTATTCGGGCAGTCGCTCGGCAGTGGCGACGTACTCCTTGCGGTGCTGGATGTTGGGCAGCTCCTCGGGTGATCCGTACTCCGCCCAGGCGACGGCCCGGTCGTCGTCGTACACCAGCGCCGCGTGCGCGATCCCGTCGGCCACCAGACGTTGCTTGAGCGCCCGGTTCCCCTCGGCGGTCTGACCCTTTTCCGCGCAGTCGGGATGGAAATGCGTACACCAGCAACTGGCGAACATGCCCTTGTTCCGCTCGACGAGAGCGGCGAAGTCGTCGAACGTCTCCGGCGTGAGCGCCTTGATCCTGAAGTCGGACATGGCGACAACGTACCCCCGATTGCGGACGTTCTGCGTCCGGTAGCGATGGACGAAATCCTGCCCGAACCGGCAGACACTCAGGTCATGCAATAGGCCGGTCTCCCGAAGGGAACCCGGCCTCTGACCTGCGGTGTGATGGATCGAGCGCCTCGTGTTTCCGCACGGTCTCCGGCCATGCAAGTGCCCACTGTCGCGAACCTGAAAGGCGGCACCCGGAAGAGCACGACCCCCCACCGGAGGCTCGGGGTAACCTCCGAGTTCGACATGTGCAGGGTCAAACCGGAAGGAGCCGATAGACGTGCGTGAAGCGGATGCCGACATTCCGGTCGTGTCGCTCTCGGACGGCGTGGTCACTCTCCGACCCTGGTCGAGAGATGACGCGGGGTTCATGGCGGAAGCATTCGCCGATCCAGCGATCCGACGCTACAACGGGGCCCACGACCGACTCGGACGACCGGCTCCGCCGCTCTCGATCGAGGACGCTGAATCGATCAGCGACGAGTTCGCGTCGAGCTGGCGGGCGTTCGGCGCGGCGGAGCCACCATCTGGTGTTGCCTTCGCGATCACGGACGCAGCCTCTGGTGACCTGGTCGGGTGCTGCGGCGTCGATGACTGGTCGAAGGAAGACGTAGCGCAGTTCGGCTACTGGATCGGGCCGAGCGCGCGAGGGCGCGGGTACGCGACGCGGGCGGTGGTTCTGCTCACACGGTGGTTGTTCGAGCTCGGCGCAGCTCGTGCCTTCCTGACGGTTGAGGCGGACAATGCAGCGTCAGCAGCGGTGGCCCGCCGAGCGGGGTTCGTGCACGAGGGAACGATGCGCGCACACAGCGTGTGGCAGGGCGAGCGCATCGACGTGATGTGGTTCGCGGCACTGCCGCACGAATGGACGATGCGCGAGCCGGACAAACCAGCGTGATGCGCAACGCGATCGGAGCCGATGGCCAGCCACTCCGGACGCTGGGACACTCCGATCTACATCAAGAGCTGGACTGGATGAACGGCAGCGTATGAGAACCGTGTTGCGTCGAGTCGTGAAGAGGTTCGGCGGGTCCTTCGGGCTGGCTGTAGAGCATCCACTGCCGGACCAGATCAAGGATGTGCCGCCGGCTGCGCTGTCGCGCCTGATCGACAGGCGTATCGGTGATGGCCTGGGGATGGTCGGGCACCCGCAGTGGGTTGCTGACAACTTCGCATCGATCGAGTACGTGCTACTGGTGCCGTACAGCTGGAACCGGGGCACGATGTTGCGATGCAATGCTGTGGTCTTTCTGCCCGGTACGACCGTCGGACGATTTCCGATCGATCTCTCGCAGGAGGAGTACCGGGACTTGCCAACTCTGTCCGGGCGATCCGCGACGACCCGCCTGGGTGACGTCCTTCTCCACTTCCCGATGCTGCCGCTGGCGGACGCAAACCGCTGAAGGCAGGCTGTCAAGAACTGTCTGCCTACGGCCACTCAGGCCACGGAGACGGTCTACCGCCATCAGCTCCGGCCGGTCCTGACCGAGGGAGCCGAGGCAATCGACAAACTGTTGCCCGCGAACCGATAGTCACTCAGTCATGCAAGAGGCCGGTCTCCCGAAGGGGAAACCGGCCTCTGACCTTGCGGTGGAGCTTAGGGGATTCGAACCCCTGACCTCTTCCATGCCATGGAAGCGCGCTACCAACTGCGCCAAAGCCCCGCGGTGTCTTGCGACTCCGGAAGTTTAGCGGATACCGGGTGCCAAAGAAAAATCGGATACCCCTCGCTCGCGGGCACCCCGGAAGCAGGCTGTACACAGGCGGATCCGGCCCGCAGGCGGCGGCTGAACCGTCTCAGGTCGCCGCCGGGCGGAGCCTCAAGTCTTCCAATTCGTACGCCGAGTCGGCAAGCCTGGCGCGGCCCGCGACAGTCGTCGATGCCAGCGGCGGGAGCAGCCCGAGTCCTCTCCAACTGACTACGACGAACTCGTTGACTGCGCTACGCCGGAGCGCCTGAGCGACACCGCTGCGGGCGGCCAGCAGGTGGCCGCCCGCAGCGGTATCAACTGACGGCGTTAGCTGGCCCGAGCGCAGTACGCCGAGGCGCGCCGTCGGAACCATCGGAGGCCGCTGAGACGAGTACCGCCGAGCAGCGACGTCCGACTGCCAGTCACCGGAGTCACCCGCCGAGCGCACTACGCCGGAGGGCATCCCGCGGCGCCGCCGAAGGCGGCCGGCACGACAGCCGCCGCGAAACGGTGTCCTAGAACCTAGCGTTGGGGGTCGTCGCTCATGACTGGTTCGGGGAGGGAGCCGGCGTTCCATTCCTCGATGCGCCAGCCGTTGTTGCGACTCGGCAGAAGCGAGATCCAGTTGCAGTTGGCGAGGCCGCCGAACGCTGACCAGTGCGCCTGTGGGATGCCGAGGAACTGGCAGATGCCGACGCGGGCGGCGAAGCCGTGGGTGGTGATGACGATGGTGTCTTCCGGGGTGCCTTCGGCGGAGATCCGGGCCACGGCGGCGGAGAAGCGGTCGGCGACCTCTTCGCTGGTTTCGCCGGCGGTACCGCGGCGCTGGGTTTGGCCGGCGCGAACGCGGGCGAGGGCTTCGGGTTGGGTGGCGGCGATTTCGGCCGAGGTTTTGCCGGCCCAGTCGTCGACGTGGATCTCGCGGAGGGCTTCGTCGTACTCGATTTTGAGGCCGGTCAGCGCTGCCAGTTCGCCGGCGGTGGCGGCGGCGCGCTGGAGGTCGCTGGCGAAGAGGCGGGTCGGTGCGAGGGAGGCGAGCCGTGCGGCTGCCACGCGGGCCTGTTCGATGCCGACCTCATCGAGAGGGATGTCGGCCTGGCCTTGCATCTTGTCCTGCAGGTTCCACTCGGTCCGGCCGTGGCGCCAGACGATCAGTCGCCCCGCGCTCATTCAGCCGAAGGGATCGGAGACGGCAGCGGGATGGCGGGGCAGTCGCGCCAGAGACGCTCGAGGGAGTAGAAGCTGCGCTCTTCGTCGTGCTGGACGTGGATGACGATCTCGAGGTAGTCGAGCAGCACCCAGCGGCCTTCCCGGGCGCCTTCGCGGCGGACCGGCTTGGCGTCGAAGTCGACCCGCAGCTTCTCCTCGACCGCGTCGACGATGGCCCGCACCTGGCGGTCGTTGGACGCGGACGCGACCAGGAACGCGTCGGTGATGGCGAGTTGTTCCGACACGTCGAAGGCGAGGACGTTCTCGGCCTTCTTGTCGTGGGCGGCCTCGGCAGCCGCGGTGAGCAGCTCGATGGCACGATCGCTTGCTGGCATAGGTTCCTTCTAACGGTTGGTGTAGAGCTCGCGCTTGGCGATGTACTGGACGATGCCGTCCGGGACGAGGTACCAGGTCGGGTTGCCCTTGGCGACCCGGGCCCGGCATTCGGTCGAGGAGATCGCCAGCGCCGGCACCTCGAGCAGTGTGATCCGATCCATCGGGAGCTTGTCCAGGGGCAGCTCGAGGCTTTCGGTCCCGGGCCGGGTGCAGCCGACGAACTGCGCCAGCTTGAACATCTCGTCCACGTCGCGCCAGGTGAGGATCTGGGCGAGCGCGTCGGCACCGGTGATGAAGAACAGCTCCGCGTCCGGGTACAGCGCCGACAGGTCGCGCAGGGTGTCGATCGTGTACGTCGGCCCCGGCCGGTCGATGTCGACCCGGCTGACCGAGAACCGCGGGTTCGACGCCGTCGCGATGACCGTCATCAGGTACCGGTCCTCGGCCGGGGAGACCGCCCGGTCGGTCTTCTGCCACGGCTGGCCGGTCGGGACGAAGATCACCTCGTCCAGGTCGAAGTACGCCTGCACCTCGCTGGCCGCGACCAGGTGGCCATGATGGATCGGGTCGAACGTGCCACCCATCACGCCCAGGCGACGGACCCGCTCGACGGAAGCCATATCAGCCAGTTCTCAGCCGCTCAGGAGTGCGGCCGGCCCTTGCCCATGATGACGGTGACGAGGAGCAGCAGGACCAGTACGAACAGGGCGAACCCGCCGTACCACCACTCCGAGATGTGCTTGGCTTCGGAGCCGGCCTCTTCGACGGCCGCCAGCAGCGGCAGGATGTGCGATTGCATGCCCCAGAGCCTATCTCGTGGCCGGACACAGAAGCGCGACCGGTGGCCTCATCGGCCGGCCGGTCGCGCCGAGGACGTCAGCTGTGGCGAATGTGACGGGCCAGCAGCCGGCGCCACTGGGACGGTACGGCGTGCGCACGCCGAGCCTGCGCGGCGGCACGCTGGCGCTCGTCGATGTGGGCACGGGCAACTTCGGGGGTGATCATGATTCCTTCACGGGTTGTACGGCGGGGTCGCGGCGGGCTGGCCTCGACACTTCAAATTGTACGGTGTGAGTTACGCTCACACAAACGAATTAAAGGCAGATCGAGTGATATGCCTACGGATCTGTGGTGAACGGGAGGTTCGCGCCATGGACGCGATCGATCGGCAGCTGATCGAGGCACTCCGCCTGAACGGCCGGTCCAGCTGGGCCGAGCTGGGCCGCGTGGTCGGTCTG
Source organism: Kribbella sp. NBC_00889 (assembly GCF_045207705.1). Taxonomy (NCBI): domain Bacteria; kingdom Bacillati; phylum Actinomycetota; class Actinomycetes; order Propionibacteriales; family Kribbellaceae; genus Kribbella; species Kribbella sp. NBC_00889. The sequence goes on from NZ_CP108783.1 coordinate 4,878,777, forward strand.
TCCGGCCCGAGCGTGCAGGAACGGGTCCGGCGGCTGGAGGAACGCGGCGTACTGCTCGGGTACCGCGCAGTGGTCGCCCCCGAGCACGTCGGGCTCGGGACGAGCGCGCTGATCGGGCTGTTCCAGCGCGACGACGTGGAGACCGACGACATCGTCGACCAGGTCCGGGAGATCGAGGCGGTCGAGGACTGCTGGTTCGTCGCAGGCGACCAGGAGCTGGTGGTGAAGGTCCGGGTCGCCGATGTCACCCACCTCGAGGCGGTCGTGGGCACGCTGCGCCGAGTGAACGGCGTGGTCAGGACCCGGACGACTGTCGTGCTGTCGACCCGATGGGAAGGGCGTCCCGCGCCGCTGCCCGAGTGAGCAGCAGTACGACGGCCGCACCCAAGGCAAGCGCCGCCGCGACCGGGTAGAGCAGGTCGGGAACGTGCTGATAGGCCGCACCACCGAGAGCGGGCGCCAGGAACATGCCACTGATGGACGCGGCGGCGTACAGGCTGGAGTAGCGCCCGACCATGCCTTCCGGAGCCGCATCGGCGACGTGAGCCGTGGCAGTCGGCTTGTAGAGCATCTCCCCCGCTGTGATGACCACCATCGCAAGCGTCGCCCCGACCAGCGCCGGCCAGACGCCCAGCACTGCCAGCCCCAGACCCACGAGCGCGAAGCCGACTGCGATCACCCGAGTCGACCGATGTGCGCGTAGACGTACGGCGAGCGGCGCCTCGCAGCACACGATGACGGCAGAGCTCAAGCCGATCAGCAGTCCGTAGGCGACTGCCGGCGTACCAGCGTCCCGGAGCAGTAGCGGCATGGTGGCGAACAGCTGCCGATACACGGTGTCGATGACGACGATCGCCGCCAAGAGAATCAGCACCTGCCTGTCCCTTAGCAAGATCCGCCAAAGCCCACGAGCGACAGCCGAACCAGCACGCGACGCCTGCGGCACCCAGCGCCAGATGACCGCCGCCAGCACCAGACTGGTGACGGCGTCGATCACGAACACCAGCGAGAAGTTGTACGCCGCCAGCAACCCTCCCAGTGGAGGCCCGATCGTGAACCCGGCGTTGCTCGCCGTCCGCGACAACGCGATCCCCTCGCGCCGACGCTCAGCCGGAAGCGCGGTCGCGACCAGCGCACTCATGTTGGGCCGACCCGCTCCGCCGAAGAGGCCAGCCAGCATCCCGACCACGATCAGCAGCGCGCCTGGCACGAACGGCATGACCAAGCAACAGATCGACCAGGCCAGCTGGCTGCCCACCGCGGCCCGGCGGAGGCCGAAGCGGTCGCCGAACCAGCCACCGCCCAGATTGCCTCCGAGCAACCCCACCCCGTACGCCGCCGCGGCGAAGCCGGCCTGCTGCGCGGACATGCCGCGATCCTCAACCAGGTACAGCGTCAGGTAGATCCACGCCAGCGCGCCGGCCGCGCTGACCAGCTGCCCCACCATCACGGCCTTGAGCCACGCCGGCAGCTCAGCGATCCGACGCCAGTACATGCTGCCCCCAGGTAGAGCACAGGTAGAGTGAGTTCCTAACGGGAACTTAGTCGCCAGCTAGCGTGGTGGCAACCGGATTGGGGGTCGACGTGCGGCGGAGCAGCTTCTCTCCCGAGCCCGACTGTGCGATCGCGCAGTCCCTCGGTGTGATCGGCGACGGCTGGGAACTGCTGATCGTGCGCGACCTCGCTCGCGGCCTCGACCGCTTCGACCAACTCGCCGACTCGCTGCACATCTCCCGTAAGGTCCTGACCGAGCGGCTCACCGGCCTGCTCGAGAGCGGGATCGTCGAGCGAACGGCGTACCAGGACCGCCCGACGCGCTACGCCTACCGCCTTACCCCGCGCGGCCGCGCGCTGCTGCCGGTGCTGGTTGCGCTGCAGGACTGGGGTGACCGCTGGCTGCTCGGGGACGGTTCGCTCACCGGCACGAACGACGCCGACGAGCCGCCCGCGCACCGGATCCACGAACTGGTGGGCCGGCGCGTCCCCGAGATCGCTCTGCCCTCCGTCAGCGGTACGACGATCGACGTGGTGGACACGGATGCCCGCGCGACTGTGCTGTTCGGCTACCCGGCGACCGGTCGGCCGACTCCGTTGCCGGAAGGCTGGGGCGATATCGCCGGTGCGAACGGCTGCACGCTGGAGAACCGCCTCTTCGCCGCCCGGTACGACGAATTCGTCGCGAGGGGAATCACTGTGCGCGGAGTCAGCACCCAACGCACCGACGAACAGCAGGCGTTCGCCAAGGCCGAGGAGATCCAGCACGTTCTGCTGTCCGACCTGGAGCTGGAATTGACCGCGTCCCTCCGGCTGCCGACCTTCCGCGCGGGCGGGTACGAGCGACTCAAGCGCGTCGTACTCGTGATCGGAGCCGACCGCGTGGTGACAGCCGCGCGATACCCGGTGACGGACATCGCCGACGCGGTCGATTGGGCCTTCAGGACCGCTTGAAGAACGTCTTCAGCTCGCCGGCCACACGACCGACCGCCTGAGCACTGCCGCCTGGATTGATCCCACCCGGGTCACTGGACCCACCATGGTCGAGTCCGTCGAACTCGACCCGCCGGCAGTGTGGAAGAACCTTCTCCAGCGTGTCCCGCCAAGGCTTCAACGCCGCGAGACCCTTGCTGCCACCCATCAGCAGCACGTCCGCCGACACCTCGCGGAAGGCCTCGAACGTCCCAGCCAACTCGGCGATCAGCGCGCCTTCGTAGTGAATGGTCGGCGCGAGCTTGCGCATCGTGATGGCGTCCGCCCCAGCCTGCCGCTCGTCCTTGACCAGCATCTTCTCGGTGATCCGCGTCATCAGCCGCCGCGGCACGACCTTCAGGAACGCCGGCGCCAACTGCAACCCGTACATGCTCGTCACCATCGCACCGGCAAGATTGCCCTCAGCAACCTCTCGATCGAAGCGGATCAGCCACTCCCGATGCGGCGTGGGATTGTCGACAATCGCAGGCTCATACAATGCGACCTTCCGCAGGCCCGGCAGCGTGCGCGCCGCCTCCAGCACAACGGCGCCGCCGGCGCTGACACCAAAGGCGAACTCGGCACCCGCCGCGGTCAGGACCGCCTCAAGATCCTCGACCTCGGTACGCACGGTGTGTTCCGGCCGATGCGGACCGGACAACCCACGTCCGCGGCGATCCGGGAGGTAGACCGTGAAGTCGCCGGCCAACGCCCCGGCGAGCAACGTGTGACTACGGGCGGACTCCATGCTGCCGTGCAGTACGACGACCGCCGGTCCCTGCCCGGTCTTCCAGTAGCCGATCTCAGTGCCGTCGCGGGACTCGACCGCACCCTGGGTCAGTTCTGCTGTTCTCATGGCTCGATAGTCACATATTCTCTAGTTTCATTGCAACTAGTATCTCTGACCCCTTAAGCTGACAGCGTGACCTTCCGACGCTCCCCCCTCGCGCTCGCGATCCTCGGCCTGCTGGAGAACGGCCCACTGCACCCGTACGGGATCCAGCGGCTGATCAAGCAGTGGGGCAAAGACCAGGTCGTCAACGTCGGCCAACGGACCAGCCTCTACCGGATGATCGTCCGGCTGGAGGACGCCGGCCTGATCACGGCCGGCGCGACCGAGCGGGACGAGCGCTATCCCGAGCGGACCGTCTACCACCTCACCGAGGACGGGCGGACAGTCTGCCGGGAGTGGCTGGCCGAGATCCTGACCACGCCGCGCAACGAGTTCCCCGAGTTCCCGGCGGGACTGTCGTTCGTGATGCTGGTGCCGCCGGAGACCGCCGGCGAGCTGCTGGCGCAACGGCGGGACCACCTGACCAAGCGTGTGGCGGAGCTCGACGCCGAGCTGACCCTGGAGGTCGAGGGCGCGCCGATCCCCCGGTTCGCGCTGCTCGAGACCGAGTACCAGCGGGCCGTCACGGTGGCCGAGGCGGACTGGATCGACGGGATCCTCGAGGACCTGCGCAGCGGGAGCCTGACCTGGACGCCAGGACCGGCATGACGGTCGATGTCTGGTGGGCCCGGATCGACCAGGCCCGCGACGAGTTCGCCGCAGATCTGGACGAGGTCGAGCGGGAGCGGTTGGCGGCGTACACACAGCCGGAGGCACGGGCCCGGTTCCTGCTCGGGTGCACGATGGTACGGCGGTTGCTCGCGGCACGGTTCTCGTTGCCTGCAGCAAGTATCCGGCTGGACCGCACCTGCCCGCGCTGCGGCAAGCCGCACGGAAAGGTGCGTACCGACGGCGTCGAGCTGTCCGTCACCCACGCCGGCGACCTGGTCGGTGTTGCGATCGGTGACCGGCCGGTCGGGATCGATGTGGAGAAGGTCGACCCGCACCTGGACATCGCCGGTCTCGCGCAGGTGGCGCTGACTCCTGAGGAGATTCACGAACTGAGCGGCGTCGACGGACGCGAGAAGGTGCACGCGTTCCTCACGTACTGGACGCGGAGGGAGGCCGCGGTGAAGGCGACCGGTGAGGGATTGCCAGCCAAGCCGCGCAAGATCACAGCGGGAATCCAACTCGAGGATCTGGACGTGGATCCCGACCACGTGGCGGCTCTGGCGGTGGTGTCCGCCGAGCCGCCCGTCGTGAGGACGTTCAGGTTCGGATCTGACCCTCGCCGGTGACGACGTACTTGGTCGAGGTCATCTCGGGCAGGCCCATCGGGCCGCGGGCGTGCAGCTTCTGGGTGGAGATGCCGATCTCGGCGCCGAAGCCGAACTCGGCGCCGTCGGTGAACCGCGTGCTGGCGTTGACCACGACCGCGGCCGAGTCGACCGCCTGCACGAACCGGCGCGCGGCGGCCTGCGAACGCGTGATGATCGCATCGGTGTGACCCGAACTGTAGCGGCGGATGTGCTGCACCGCGGACTCGAGCGAGTCGACCACCGCGGCGGACAGGTCGAGCGAGTTGTACTCCGCGCCGAAGTCCTCCTCCGTCGCCGCGACAACATCCTTGCCCGCAGCAACCACAGCGGGATCGCCGTGCACGGTCACGCCCGCTTCGGCCAGCGCAGGCAGGGCTTGCGCCAGGAAGTCCGAGGCCACCGCCGAGTGCACCAGCAGGGATTCGGCCGCGTTGCAGACACTCGGACGCTGAGTCTTCGCGTTGAGCAGGATCGTCAGCGCCAGGTCGAGGTCGGCGTCGGAGTCCACATAGACGTGGCAGTTCCCGACTCCGGTCTCGATCACCGGCACGGTCGACTCGCTGACCACGGTCTGGATCAGGCCGGCGCCACCGCGCGGAATCAGTACGTCGACCAGCCCACGCGCCTGCATGAGCTCCTTCACCGCGGCCCTCTCAGTCGGCACACCCTGGACCACGTCCGCGGGTAATCCGGCCGAAGCGGCGGCGGACCGCAGTACGGCGATGATCGCGTCGTTGGACGCGGCGGCCGAGGACGAACCGCGCAGCAGGACCGCATTGCCCGACTTGAGGCAGATGCCGGCCGCGTCGGCGGTCACGTTCGGGCGCGCCTCGTAGATGATCCCGACGACGCCGAACGGCACGCGGACCTGGCGAAGCTCCAACCCGTTCGGCAGTGTGTAGCCGCGGACGACCTCACCGACCGGGTCGGTCAGCCCGGCAAGCTGCTCCAGCCCCGCGGCCATCGCGTCGACCCGGCTCGGGTCCAGCGCCAGCCGATCCACCGTGGACTCCGGCGTACCAGCCTCACGGGCCGACGCGACATCCTTCGCGTTCGCCGCGACGATCGCGTCCGTGTTCGCCCGCAACGCCGCCGCCATCGCCTGCAGCGCCGCATCCTTCGTCGCCCGCGAAGCCTCGGCCAACGCGTACGACGCTTCCCGCGCCCGCCTGGCCAGCTCGATGATCTCGCTCATGGTTCATCCTAGATTGATCGGTTCACAGGAGGACCAGGTCGTCTCGGTGGACGACCTCGCGTTCGTAGGCCGCTCCGAGTTCGCGCGCGAGGTCGCGCGTCGATCGGCCCAGCAGGTCAGGGAGTTCGGCCGCGTCGTAGTTGACCAGGCCGCGCGCGATGACCGCGCCGGACGGCGACACGAGGTCGACCGGATCGCCGGCCGAGAACGTGCCTTCGACCTTCGAGATGCCGGCCGGCAGGAGCGACGTCCGGCGCTCTGTCACCGCTCGTACGGCGCCCTCGTCCAGGTGGAGCCGGCCCTGACCCGAGGTGGCGTGGGCGAGCCAGAGCAGACGGGTCTTGCGACGACGGCCGGTGGGGTGGAAGAGGGTTCCGACGGGCAGGCCCTTCAGCGCCTCCCCCACGCGACCGGCAGACGTGAGGACGACCGGAATCCCTGCCTCCGTGGCGATCGCGGCCGCCTCGACCTTCGTCTGCATGCCACCGGTGCCCACACTCGACGACCCGGTACGACCGATCCGCAACGGCGCCAGATCAGCGGGACCACGAACGTGGGTGACCATCGACGTCCCCGGCTTGCGCGGATCCCCGTCGTACAACCCGTCGACGTCGGACAACAGCAGCAGCAGATTGGCGTGCACGAGGTGACTGGTCAGCGCGGCGAGCCGGTCGTTGTCGCCGAACCGGATCTCCGTGGTGGCGACTGTGTCGTTCTCGTTGACGATCGGTACGACGCCCAGCTCGAGCAGCCGCGCGAACGTCCGGTAGGCGTTGCGGTAGTGGCTCCGCCGGGTCACGTCGTCGACCGTGAGCAGCACCTGGCCGACCCGCAGGCCATGCGCCGCGAAAGCGTCGCTGTAGCGGGCCATCAGCAGCCCCTGCCCGACCGATGCCGCCGCCTGCTGCGTCGCCAGGTCACGCGGTCGCGACCGCAGGCCCATCGGGGTCAGGCCGGCGGCGATCGCGCCGGACGAGACGAGCACGACCTCGGTCCCCTCCACCCGTCGTGCCGCGATGGCGTCGACGAGCAGCCGGAGCCGTTCGAGGTCGATCTTGCCGCGCTGGGTCAGCGACGACGAGCCGACCTTCACGACGATCCGCGTGGCCTCGACGACCTCCGCGCGTTCCTTCATGAAATCAACCGTTCTGGTCGAGTTCCTTCTGCAGTTCGAGCTCGCGCGCTTCCTTGCGCGCCAGCTTCGCCGCAGCTTCAGCTGCTCGTTTGGACTCGGCCGGGGACAGGTCCACCTCGTCCTCGACCCAGCCCGCGCCGTACTCCGACAGGTCGGTCGTCGACTCCCCTGCCCGGTGGGCGTGGTACTCGGTGTCCTTCGTCCGCCGCCGTTGGACCGCGGGACGCGGCTCCTCCAGCCGGTGGTCCTCGCCGCGCCGAGCCAGAATCTCGGCACCGGCCTGGACCTCGGGCGCGAAGTCGAACACGATCGCGTTCGGCCCGTCGCCGATGACGACCGCGTCGCCCTCCATCGCGCCGCGCTCCAGCAGTTCCTTCTCCACTCCGAGCCGGTTCAGCCGGTCGGCCAGGTAGCCGGTCGCCTCCGCGTTCGCGAAGTCGGTCTGCTTGACCCAGCGCTCGGGCTTCTCGCCCTGCACCAGCCAGCCGCCGTCGTCCGGCAACTTCTTCACCTTGAACTCAGGCCCGCCCTGCACCTGCGGCCGGATCACGATCCGCGTGGTGTCGGGCTTCTCCTCCTCGGCACGCCGCCGCATGACGATCTCCGCCATCGCGAACTTCAGGGCTTCCAGACCCTCATGCGAAGCGGTCGAGATCGGGAACACCCGCAGCCCGCGCTGCTCCAGCTCGGCCTGCACCATCTCCGCGATCTCGCGGGCGTCCGGTACGTCGATCTTGTTCAGGGCAACGAGTCGCGGCCGGTTCTCCAGGCCGCCGTGCGCCTGCAGCTCCGCCTCGATCGTGTCCAGGTCACTCAGCGGGTCCCGGCCAGGCTCGTACGTCGCACAGTCGATGACGTGCACGAGCGCCGCACACCGCTCCACGTGCCGCAGGAAGTCGTGGCCGAGTCCGCGGCCTTCGCTCGCACCCTCGATCAGCCCGGGTACGTCGGCCACGGTGAACGTCGTGTCGCCCGCGACGACGACCCCCAGGTTCGGGATCAGGGTGGTGAACGGGTAGTCGGCGATCTTCGGGCGGGCTCGGCTGATCGACGCGACCAGCGACGACTTGCCTGCGCTCGGGAACCCGACCAGGCCGATGTCCGCGACCACCTTGAGCTCGAGGACGAGCGTCCGCTCCTCGCCGTCCTCACCGAGCAGCGCGAAACCGGGCGCCTTGCGGGCGCTGCTGGCGAGCGCCGCGTTGCCGAGACCACCCTTGCCACCCTGCGCCGCGACGAACTCCGCACCGGGCCCGACGAGATCCGCGAGTACGACGCCGTCCGCCGTACTGATGACCGTGCCGTCGGGGACACCGAGGACCACGTCGCCGCCGTTGCTGCCGGCCTGGTGGTCACCTTTGCCCTGGGCACCGTTCGTCGCGGTGCGGTGGCTGGAGCGGTGGTAGTCGACCAGCGTGGTCACGTCCTGGTCGACGCGCAGGATCACGCTGCCGCCGTCGCCGCCGTTGCCGCCGTCCGGACCGCCGAGGGGTTTGAACTTCTCCCGGTGCACCGAGGCGCAGCCGTTTCCGCCGCGGCCCGCGGTGACATGCACCGTGACCCGGTCGACAAAGCTGGGAATCGCCATCGGTGTTCTCTACTTCCTATTGGGTGTTACTTACACAGCAGAAGGGCGGGTCCGCGGTATTCCGCGACCCGCCCTTCTCAGAGCTCGTGAAACGTCCGGGTGGCGGTGTTACTCCGCCGGGGCCGGGACGATGTTGACGACGCGGCGACCGCGCCGGGTGCCGAACTCCACCTTGCCCTCGGCCAGCGCGAACAGCGTGTCGTCGCCGCCACGGCCGACCAGGTTGCCCGGGTGGAAGTGCGTGCCCCGCTGGCGGACGATGATCTCGCCGGCGTTGACCAGCTGACCGCCGTACCGCTTCACGCCGAGGCGCTGCGCGTTGGAGTCGCGACCGTTGCGGGTCGACGCCGCTCCCTTTTTGTGTGCCATCTCAGATCAGCTCACTTCTTCTTAGCGTCGATCGCGGTGACCTTGACCTGGGTGTAGTGCTGACGGTGCCCCTGGCGCTTGCGGTAACCGGTCTTGTTCTTGTACTTGAGGATGTGGATCTTGGGACCCTTGGTACGACCCAGGACCTCGGCCGAAACGGCCACCTTGGCCAGCGCCGCGGCATCGGTCGTCACGGTGTCGCCGTCAACGACCATGACCGCCGGGAGGGACACGGTGTCGCCCACCTCGTCCGTCAGGCTGTCGATCTCGATGACATCGCCGACGGCGACCTTCTGCTGGGTGCCGCCACTGCGCACGATCGCGTACACCGTGGATCTCACTCTCTGCTGGTTCGGAAAACTTACGGGGGCCTGCACAGACCTCTAGCGGCCCACACAAACATGGCACGCGGAACGCGCGCCGAAGCTCAAGTTTACGGGTCGGCTCACAGACGGGTCAAACCGGGTCAACTCCCCGTCGAGACGAGCTCCGTGGCGTCGCTGGTCGCACCGGCCTCGGTGTTACCAGCATCACCCTCGGTCGCTGCCTTGCCACGGCCCCGGCTGCTCCGTCGGCGCCTGCTGCTCCCGTTCTTCGCAACCTCGGCCGGAGCCGCCTCAGCCGAAGCCGCCTCGGCGCCCACCGTCGTGGTCGACTCAGCCGTCTCGGTCGGGAATCCGGTCGCCTCCGGGCTCACCGGTACGTCGTCCGCCCCGGAGGCCGGGTAGCCGGTCGGAGTCTCCGTCGTACCGGCCTCGTCGGCCTTCTTCGCGTCGAGCGCTGACGCAGCGGCGATCTGGGCCAGTCGCTGGGCGGCGTCGGCGTTGTGCTGCGAGGTGTCCTCGGCCGACTGCTCGTCCTCGGCGCGGCCCTTGCCCCGCCTGCGGCGCGAGCTCTTGCGGCCACCGTCGTCAGCCTGCGCGGCCGCGGGCTTGTTGTTGTCCTGGCCGTTGCCGTTGCGGCTGTCCCGGCGACGGGACTCCTTCGGCTCGTCGTGCAGGATCAGGCCGCGGCCACCGCAGTGGTCGCAGTTCTCGCTGAACGCCTCGAGCAGACCGGTGCCGATCCGCTTCCGGGTCATCTGGACCAGGCCGAGCGAGGTGACCTCGGCCACCTGGTGCTTGGTCCGGTCCCGGCCCAGGCACTCGACCAGTCGGCGCAGCACCAGGTCGCGGTTCGACTCCAGCACCATGTCGATGAAGTCGATCACGATGATGCCGCCGATGTCGCGGAGCCGGAGCTGCCGGACGATCTCCTCGGCCGCCTCCAGGTTGTTCTTGGTGACGGTCTCCTCGAGGTTGCCGCCGGAGCCGGTGAACTTGCCGGTGTTCACGTCGACGACGGTCATCGCCTCGGTCCGGTCGATGATCAGCGAACCACCGGACGGCAGCCACACCTTGCGGTCCAGCGCCTTCTTGATCTGCTCGTCGATCCGGAAGTTCGAGAAGACGTCGCCGTCGCCGGTCCACTTCTCCACCCGGTCGGCCAGATGCGGGGCGACGTCGGAGACGTACTCGCGTACCTGGTCGTAGGCGTCGTCACCGGAGATCACCAGCTTGGTGAAGTCCTCGGTGAACAGGTCGCGGACGACCCGGATCAGCAGGTCCGGCTCACCGTGCAGCAACTGCGGGGCCTGGCCGCTCTTCGACTTCTTGTCGATGTCGTTCCAGTACTTCTGCAGGCGGCTGACGTCGGCGGTCAGCTCCTCCTCGGACGCGCCCTCGGCCGCGGTCCGGACGATCACGCCCGCCTCGTCGGGGACGATGTCCTTGAGGATGGTCTTCAGGCGGTTCCGCTCGGTGTCGGGCAGTTTGCGGCTGATGCCGCCGTTGCCGCCACGCGGTACGTAGACGACGTACCGGCCGGGCAGGCTGATCTGGTTGGTCAGCCGGGCGCCCTTGTGGCCGATCGGGTCCTTGGTGACCTGGACCAGCACCGCTTGGCCGGACTTGAGCACCTGCTCGATCTTGCGTGGGCCGTTGGCCCCGCCGAGCGTGGCCCAGTCGACCTCACCGGCGTACAGGACGGCGTTGCGGCCCTTGCCGATATCGATGAACGCGGCCTCCATGCTGGGCAGCACGTTCTGCACCCGGCCGAGGTATACGTTGCCGATCAGCGAGACCTGCTCCTCCTGGGCGACGTAGTGCTCGACCAGGACGTTGTCCTCGGAGACGGCGATCTGGGTCAGGTCACCCCGGGCGCGGATCACCATGGTCCGCTCGACCGACTCGCGCCGGGCCAGGAACTCGGCCTCGGTGACGATCGGCGCGCGGCGGCGGCCGGCCGCCCGGCCCTCGCGGCGGCGCTGCTTCTTCGCCTCCAGCCGGGTCGAGCCCTCGACGGCGGTGATCTCGTTCGCGGTGTTCTTGCTGCGCGGCTCGCGCACCCGGACGACGGTCTCGTCGGGGTCGTCGGGCGACGTGGCGCCCTCCTCGCCCTTGCGGCGGCGACGGCGACGACGGCGCCGGGACGAACTGCCCGAGCCTTCCTCCTCGCCGTCGGCGGAAGCGTCCTGCTCGTCGTCGGAGCCGGACTCGGCGTCCTGCTCGTCGGCTTCGTCGTCGTCGGACTGCTCGTCCGAGCTGTCCTCGGCGCCATCGGCGTCACCGGACTTGCGGCGGCGACGGCCACCGCGGCGACGACGGCGACGGCGCGTGCCCTCGCCACCTTCCTCGCCGTCCTCGGACTGCGAGTCCGACTCCGGCTGGGCGTCCGCGGACTCGTCCTCGGCTGCCTTGTCCACCGGAACAGCGGTCTGCTCGGTGCTGGTCTCTTCGGCGGTGGCCTCACGCGCCTCCGCGTCACGACCGCGACGGCTGCGGCGGCGCCGCGTGGTCGTCGGCTGCTCGTCGGCACCCGGCTCCGGAGTCGCCTCCGCGGCCTCCGGGGCCGCCTTGGCAGTCTCCGGAGTGGTCTCAGGGGTCGCCTTGGCAGTCTCCGGAGTGGTCTCAGGGGTCGTCTTGGCTGTCGCCTCGACCGGGCTGGTCGCCGCGGCCTGCGCGGGAGCCTGAGCCGGTACGTCGGTGGGCGCCTGGAACAGCACTGCCGCAGCGGCCGGAGCACGCCGGCGGGTACGACGCGTGGTCGGCTCCTCAGCCGGGGTCTCGGCCTCTTCCTCAGCCTTCGGGAAGATCGTGCTGGGCGCCTCGTCAGAGGCAGTGGTCGTGGTCCTGGTCGCTGTCGTGGTCTTGGCACCGCGGCGGCGAGACGACCGCGTCGCGGCCGGCGCAGCATCGGCCGCGGCGCCGGACGGGTCCACGGCGTCGGCGACAGGGCCGTCGGTGACGGGCGAATCCGTGCTGGTCAGGTCGGTCGCGGCAGCCTTCCTCGAGGTGCGCTTCCGGGTGGTCTTCTTCGCCGGTGCCGGGGCGTTCTCCACGACCGGGCCCGCGTCGGCGGTGGTCGTGTCGGGCGCGGCGTTCTCGCTCAGCTCCGGGAACGTGTCCTGGGCAGCGGTCTTCTTCGCCGGGCGCTTGGCGGTGGTCTTCTTCGCGGCGGTCTTGGCCGCGGCCTTCTTCACCGGGGTCTTCTTGGCGGCAGCCTTCTTGGCGGCCGTCTTCTTCACCGGAGCCGGGTCGGCGGTCTCGCCGTCGGACTGGGTGGGAACCACCTCGGCGGCGGCCGTCTTGGCCGTGCGCTTGCGGGTGGTCGTCTTCTTCGCGGCAGCCTTCTTGGCGGTCCTGCCGGTGCTGGGCTGCTGGGCGGTGGCAGCCGTCTCGGCTGCCTCGGTAGTCGGCTCGTTGTCGAGCATGCGGTACGGGTCTCCTCAAGCCTTCCGGCGCAGCCTGCGACCCTGTTACGGGTCCGGCGCAGCCACTCCGAAAGACGGTCACGGTTCGCCGTGCGGCACATCGTCGGTGCCGGCGCGGCGGAAGCCTGCTGGATCCGCTCCGCCCGCGCTCAGGGCACAGAGGGAGCGGCGGCGTCGCCCTCCGCTGGATGCGTCTGGTGGGGACCTACCTGGCCGGTCGCGGTCGCCTGGGTGGCGTCGCGGTCACGAGCGAGCGGGTCGTCCACCGTGCCGGTGGCCGCGATGAGCGGGCCCTGGGCGAGCCTGGTCAGAAGAGCCGGGCCCGTCACCGGGAGCGTCGCTACCTCTAGCACGCCGGCGAGAACGTCGTCGGGTCTCACGGCCGGGGTTCCGTGCCGTAACACCACTTGCAGTATCGCACACGTCGCAACCGGCGCCGGTTCGTGCGCAACGGTGAGTCGCAGAACGGCACCCCGACAGTCGAACGAGCGAAGACCCCGTTTGGTCATGCGCTCGACCAGAATTTCCTCCCGGGCCAGGAACGCCTCCACCGCCGCGGCGGCGGCTACCTCGGGATCCACCCCAGGCAACGCGATCCGCCACTCGCTCGCCTCCAGCCGCTCGGCCAGCGCTCCGGGGCCGGCGACAACCACCTCGAGTACGTCGAGCCCGGGCGGCAGCGCCTCGTCCAGCGCGGCCCGGACCTGCTCGGCGTCCCGCTCGTGTGTGAGCGAGATCTCCAGGTACTCCGCCTCGGACGCGGCTCCGGTCGGCGCGGCACCGGCGTACGAGATCTTCGGGTGCGGGCTGAAGCCGTGCGAGAACGCCACCGGGAGCTCGGCGCGGCGGACGGCGCGCTCGAACGCCCGCTGGAAGTCGCGGTGTGAGGTGAATCGCAGCCGCCCCCGCTTGGCGAACCGGACCCGCAGTTTCTGGACCGCGGGAAGTTGCTGCGACGGCGGAGCTTGAACAGGTGCCACGCCCGCCATCCTCTCAGGATCCGATGGCGGGTTGTTTCACCGCTGACGGGTTAGAACCGGTCAGCGGTGAAACAACCCGCCAGGGAACACCGGGGAATGCGCTTTCCGGGCTAGGGCTGGGCGGCGGACTTGCCGGTGAGGTAGAGGGCCCAGCCGAGGAGGCCGAAGGAGACCAGCATCAGCACGGTGCGTCGCAGGTTGAAGGAGCGCCAGCGGGCCTCGTCGAAGGCTGCTCGGGCGGCGGCGACGTCGATGGTGGCTGGGTCACCGGCCGCCTTGAGGGCGTCGTTGAGCGGGACGTTGACCGCGATCGTCACGATGATCGTGATCAGGTTGAGGGCGAAGGCCACCGCGAGCCACGGCAGTGCCGGCTCCTTCAGGCTGAGCAGACCGGCCAGCAGCGTGAACACCGCCGAGCCGACGAAGCCGAGGAGCAGGAAGACCGGGTTGAGGATGGCCCGGTCGACCGCCTGGAACGCGCCGACGAAGGTCTTGTCGTCGGTCGTGGCCAGGCCGGGCATGAACGCGTTCGAGTAGATCGCGTACACGCCCGCCATCAGCCCGGTGGTGATCGTGGCCGCCATCAGCGCCGCCACCCGCAGTCCGTTCATCTCTCTCCTCCAGTACGGCGGGAAGGCCCCGCACCGGAAAGCTATGGCACCGCGCAGCCCACGGACATGTCAGCGAATCTCACGTCCATGTCCGCGCAACTCACAACCGCGCGCACTGCCCGGAACGCGGCCCCGAGACCTGGTTGGGCGCCTGCAGGTTCACCGGCGCCGGCGCGTTCCCCGAGCAACTCAGCGGCCCCTCGACCGTGTTCCCAGCCAGTACGGCGGCCTCCGTCGTACGTCCCCTGGTCACCGACACCGACCCGTTGACCGAGGACCCGACCGCGACCACGCTCCGGGTAACGCCGTCGGCGGTCACCGGTCCGGCCACCGTGCTCCGCAGCAACTGGAGGTCGGCCGCCCTGTCGGCCCGGACCGGACCCGCGATGCGAGTGCCGGTGGCAACCAACGACGCGCCTGACTGGACCAGCACCGGGCCGTCGATCGTGGCATCGACCAGGCAGGTGACGCCGGATCCCACCACCAGTGGACCGTCGTGGACTCCGGTCACGGTCGACGTGCAGGCCGGTGCGGGCCGAAGGAGCGTGACCGCGAACTGGCGCGGCGTCCCGATGTTGCCGGTGGCATCGATGGCGCGGTACTCGACCTGGTGCCGGCCGTACCCGGGCGGTACGTCGTCCCACGGCACCACCCGCGGTACCCCGAGCTTGCCGTAGACGAGCTGGTCGATCTCCGTCCCCTCGGCGGTGAACCGGAACGGCGCGGACGCGTCCGTCGGCCAGCCGAAGTAGTTGTACCAACCGTCCCCGTCGACCCGGAACTCAGGAACGACGTACCCCGCGCTGTCGTCCGTCGCGGCCAGACCCATGGTGAACGCGTCGTTGTAGATGTACTCCGGGCCGGTCGGCTTCTGCACGGTCAGCAACGGCTTCGACAGCGTGGACTTCACCACCGGCTCGACCCCGTCGACAGACCAGGTCAGCGTCTCGTCGCCGACGCTCGCGGTCAGCGTGTGCCGCCCGGTCAGGTGTAGCGGCTCGAGGTCGAAGTCCCGGTCATTGCCCGGGTTCGCTACCGGCGTACCGTCGAGCCGCCACGTGATCGACGGCTGCTCGGTCGAAGGCTGCGACGTCTCGGCGTACACCACTTCGTCGGCGCTCACCGGATGCTCGGTCGAGGTCGACCCGGTGAACCTCACCGGGTCCGCCGCCGGGGACGCCGTCATCGTCGTGTTCACGCTCCAGGAGCGGGTCGCAGTCGGTCGTACGGCGGGATCCCGGATGTACTCGGTGGGGTCGACGACCTTCGCGGTCAGCGTGTGCCGACCGGGCGTGAGGTCGAGGGCCGCGAGGTCGACGGCGCGGGCGTTCGCGGTCGGGAGCGCCGTACCGTCCAGGGTCCAGGTGACGTCGAGCTCGTGACTCAGCGGGTGCAGGGTCTGCAGCCAGACGACCTGGTCACCGGCCACCTGACCGACCGGCGTGCTGTCCTGGAAGAGGTTGGTCCGGGACGAGATCCGCTGCGTCATCCGCTCCCGGGAGACCTGGTCGAAGTAGTAGCCGAGCGCCTTCATCATCGAGTGCCTGCTGGGTCGCCAGACTCCGGACCCGGCGTACATGCCGCCCTGGTACCGGCCGATCGTGCCGCCGGACTCTGACGACTCACCGAGCCAGCGGTACCACTTCTTCTGCTGGTCCCGCAGCTGCTGCTCGGTCAGCAAGGTGTGGTGGATCGAGGACGGCTCCGGCCCTTCGTACGGCGCACCACGCTCACCGCGGGCGTAGTAGTCGTACTCGTCCTGGAGGCCGCCGAGCGAGTGGCCGAGCTCGTGCGGGGTGATCAGTGCGGAGAGCGCGTTGCCGCCGGACGCGGTCGCGTAGGTGCCACCGGCGCCGCCGTACGTGGCACTGTTGCCGATAGCAAGGATCTGGCGGTTGGCGCCGGTCGTGCCGTGGACCAGGTCGGCGTACTGGGTCGCGGCGTCGGAGTCGACGGTGAGCAGGCGCTGGACGCTGCCCGGGTTGCAGCCGCCCCAGAAGCCCATCTGCAGTGGGGTGTCGACCTGCGGTGAGGTGAGGTCCGGGTCGCAGTCGACGCCGCTCTCGGGCGAGGTGATCTCGACGGCGTACACGTTGAAGTAGTCGCGGTACGACTTGAACGGCTCGATGCTCCACAGGATGTTGAGGTGCTTGTCCACCTGCTCGCGGAACTTCGGCAGCTCGGCGGCGGTGTAGCCGTCGCCCATCACCACCAGGTTGAACCGGGACGCCGCCGGACCGGTGACCTGGATCGGGACGACGGTCGCCGAGGCCTCCGTCGTACTGGCTCCGGCCGCCGTCGGCAGGCCCGCGAACACCGCCGCGACCACCCCGAGAACTGCCACGAATCGTCTGGTCCGCATGACCCCTCCCAGTGTGGGCGACACTGCCGTCAGCAGCTTACGAAGCGGCGGCGATCCGTGTCAGGAGTTCCCGCGCGGCGACTTACGGGCCAACCGGGCCGCGGTGCGGCATCATGAGGGGTCGGGGAACTGTGAGGAAAGGACATCGATGACGGAACCGGCGCAGGCGCCGCGGTCCGAGCCGGACCGCGGACCACACGCGGTCGACGCCGGTGACGGTGACGGCAAGGGCATCTACTGGGTGCTGAAGAACGTGCTGGTCGGTCCGCCGGTCAGGCGGATCTTCCGGCCGATCGTCGTCGGCGCCGAGAACATCCCGGACCTCGGTCCGGCGATCATCGCCAGCAACCACCTCTCGTACTCCGACTGGATCTTCATGCCGCTGGTGCTGCGCCGGCGGGTCACCTTCGTCGCGAAGTCCGACTACTTCACCGGCGCCGGGATCAAGGGCCGGTTCCAGCGCGGCTTCTTCAAGGGCACCGGCCAGGTGCCGATCGACCGGTCCGGCGGGTCCGCGTCCGAGGGCGCGATGCGGGCCGGGATGAAGGTGCTGGAGCGCGGCGAGGTGTTCGGCATCTACCCCGAGGGCACCCGCTCCCACGACGGCCGGCTGTACAAGGGCCGCACCGGCGTCGCCCGGCTGGCGCTGGAGGCCAAGGTTCCGGTGATCCCGTGTGGCGTGATCGGCACCGACGTGGTCGCCCCGCCCGGCAAGGTGGTCGCCTCGTTCGCCTCCCCCACGATCAAGTTCGGCCATCCGCTGGACTTCTCCCGCTACGAGGGGATGGAGAGCGACCGGCTGATCCTGCGCGCGGTCACCGACGAGATCATGTACAAGATCATGGAGTTGTCCGGCCAGGAGTACATCGACATGTACGCCACGAAGGCCAAGCAACTGGAGGGCCGTGCGACGACCGGCGCACCGAAGAAGGTCCGCAAGTCGGACACCTGATCCGCTTGCTGAGATGACCTGGGTCTAGGCTGGTAGACCGTGGACGGACCGATCGCATACCAGGGTGAGCCAGGCGCCAACTCGGCGATGGCGTGCACCGAGATGTTCCCCGACCGCGAGCAGCTGCCCTGTACGACGTTCGAGGACGCGCTCGAGGCGGTCAGCAGCGGCCGGGCCGGGCTGGCGATGATCCCGGTGGACAACTCGATCGCCGGCCGGGTGGCAGACATCCACCACCTGCTGCCGGAGTCCGGGCTGCACATCGTCGGCGAGCACTTCCTGCCGATCCACTTCCAATTGCTCGCCGTCCCCGGGGCGTCGATCGACGGTATCCGGACGGTTCGAAGCCATGTGCACGCGCTCGGCCAGTGCCGCAAGATCATCCGCGAGCACGGCTGGTCCACTGTGGTTGCCGACGACACCGCCGGCGCCGCCCGCGAGGTCGCCGAACTGGCCGATCCGACGGTCGCCGCGCTGTCCCCGCGGGCAGCAGCCGACCTCTACGACCTGGCGACGTTGGCGAGCGACGTCGAGGACGAGCACCACAACACCACCCGGTTCCTGGTGCTCTCCCGGGAGCCCGACGTACCTCCGGTCGGCTCCGGGCCGATCATCACCAGCTTCGTCTACCGGGTCCGGAACGTCTCGGCCGCGCTCTACAAGGCGCTCGGCGGGTTCGCCACCAACAACGTCAACATGACGAAGCTGGAGTCCTACCAGCTCGGTGGGATGTTCTTCGCGACCCAGTTCTACGCCGACATCGAGGGGCACCCGGACGACCCGAACGTCGCTCTGGCGCTCGAGGAGCTCGCGTTCTTCTCGGTCGAGGTCCGCATCCTCGGCGTCTACCCCTCGCACCCGTTCCGCGCCCAGATCGCCGAACCGGCCGCGAACCGGGCACTGCGTCCGCACCACTAGTCGGCGCGCCGGCCACCCGGCGGCTCCCGTAGGGTTCCCGGGTGCGCATCGTGACGGTCGACGGCCGGGACCCAGACATCTTCAAGCAGTTCTTCGCGGTGAAGGACGCCGTACGCCGCGAGGAGCTCGAGTTCCCCGTGGGTCTCGGGATGGAGGAGGCCCGGGTCCTGATGACCGGCGACCACTCCGACCTCCGGGCGGACGGTCTGGCGCTGGTGGACGGTGATGCCTGGCTGGGGATCGCATGGCTCGACTGGTGGCTGCTCGACAACACCGACACGGTCGACGTGGAGTTCGCGGTCGATCCGGCGTACCGGCGGCGCGGGGTCGCGTCGCGCCTGTTGGAGGCAGTGATCGAACGGGCCCAGGCCGAGGGCCGGCGGATGCTGACCGGGATCAACGTGGCCGGCGATCCGGTGACCGGTGAGAGCCCTGGTACGGCGTTCGCCTCGGCGCGCGGGTTCGTCCGCAAGCACGCGGAGCTGCACCAGGTCCTCGAGCTGCCGCTGTCCGAGGAGCAGTTGGCCTCCGTGGAGCGGCCGGTCCCCGGTTACGAGATCGTGCAGTGGGGTGAGCACACGCCTGACGAGTGGCTCGAGCAGTTCGCCGAGCTGATCAGCGGGATGTACGCCGACGTACCGCACGGCGACCGTACGGTCGAGGCGACCCGGTGGACGCCCGAGCTCGTCCGCGAGGCCGAGGCCCGCCGCGTAGCTCAAGGCCGCTTCACCTACACCACTGCCGCCGTCCACACCGACTCAGGCGCGTTGGCGGCGTACACCCAGATGGGCGGCACGCCCGAGCGACCCGACCGCCTCAGTCAGTACGACACGTACGTGCACCCGCCGCACCGCGGCCGCCGCCTCGGCATCGCCGTCAAACTCCCCAACCTCCGCTCCCTGCAGTCCCGCCTGACCAACCCGGCCGTCCTGCACACCTGGAACGCCCCGGAGAACACCCCGATGATCACCGTCAACGAGAAACTGGGCTTCCGCCCCACCGCCCAGCGAACCGCCTGGGAACGCCGGCTCTAGCTGAACTCGGCCGGGAGTTGACAGCGGCGGATGGCCCGAGATGTGCGGACCTGCAGGCCATCACAATGGGCGGCAGCGACGTCGCTTCAGCCGCTGGACGCCCTGGTCCGAGCCATTGTGATGGCCTGGCGGTCCGCAATCTGCGACCACCTCATGCCCGACGGCGGCTGATCACCAGGGCGTTCAGGCGGCTCCCGCACCTGGAAGTCGATCGGCCCGTTCTTGATCTGTACGACGACATTGGCCGCGAACTGCCCGTCGAGCGGCTGGAACGTCAGGTACGACTTGCTCGCCCAGGTCACCGGGTCGAAGTCGTGGATGAACGCCCGCCACATCACGATCCCGCCGTACGGGCGAACGGCCTCGGTGAGCTGGTTGGCGCCGTCGGCATGGGTCCGGCCGTACGTGATCGGACCGGGCTGCCCCTCAGAGTCGGCCTTGACCAGGAAACCACCGAGGTCCGGGATCACGTCGTAGATCTCACGAGCCTTGTCCCGCCACCAGGCCTTCACGCCGTCGTCGAACGGATCGGCCGTGGCCAGCCCGCCGAGCACGATCGGGGCGGCGAAGTTCGCGGACAGGTAGAGGCTGACGCCCCACGACCGCAGCACCGCCGCCAGTCCGGCCAGCTTCGGCAGCATCTCGGTCGACAGGAACGCTGGGTCCGCGTTGACGTTGTTGACCACGGTGCCGTTGAGTCCGACCGATGCAAGGATCCGTGCGTAGTCGAGATCCCGCGGCCCGGTCTCGGGCAGCTTGTCCCATTCGAAGATCGACTCTCCGGCGTACCCGCGCTCCACACTGCGGTCGAGGTTGTCCCAGTGATTGACCAGACGCAGTGTGTTGACCGGGCGTTCGTGGAGGTCCAGATGGGTGAAGCGGCGTTCGGTCTGCAGCAGTCGCAAGAGGTGGAAGGCGCCGTACAGGACGCCTCGCTCGCCCTCGCTCGCGACGATGGTGGCGTTGCCGCGGGTGCGAACGACGTACCCTCGGGACCGAGGCGGCGGAGTTCGGCCCGGTCGACGGACGCGGCGATGTACTCCGAGGTGCTGGGCGTGCCGATGACGACTGCGCCGTCGTGCTTCAGTGCCGCGAGGCGAGGGACTGCGCCGCCGTGACGGCCGAAAGTCCTTGGACCAGTTCAATTGCCGCCGAGTCGAGTACGTCGTGGCTGGGTGCCACGACATGAGTGAACGCACGGCGGTACTCCGGCAGCCGGGACGGGCCTGCCTTGCGGTAGCGCAGCCAGAGCTCGCGGCCGTCCTCGTCGGGAAGACCGGTGGCGGCGGACGCGATCGCCGGATCGATCAAGCCGGCGGCGACGAGTGCTCCGCCGGTCAGCAACACCTGTCGACGCATGAACTCCATGCTCGATGTCCTTCCGGGGCGGTCAGGAACCGGTTCCTGACCGTAGGTTCGGCGTCGGCCCCAGTCAAGGGTGGACGATCATGAAACACCTTTCATGGCAAGGATTCCTGGGCCAGGAGCTGTCCCATACCCAGCTAGCGCGGTAGGGTTTCAGGAACCGGTTCCTGATCACGAGGAGGATGGGTGCGCCGGACCAGGCAGGTGACGATCCTGAGCGTCGCGGCGGCTGCGGGCGTCTCGAAGTCGACCGTGTCCAGGGTCATGAACGGCACCCCCACCGTGGATCCCGAGATCGTCACCCGGGTCCGCGACGTCGCCACCCGGCTGGGCTACCGCCCGAGCGGGACCGCGCAGAATCTCTCCCGCGGCCGGACCGGCATCGTCGGCGTCCTGGTCCCCGACCTGGCCAACCCACTCTTCGCCGCCATCCTCAAGGGCATCTCGGCCGAGGCCGAGAAGGCCGGCTACCGCACCCTGGTCGCCGACGCCAACGAGCAGCCTGGCGAAGAGATCCGCCACCTGCACGAGCTCGCCCGCCAGAGCGACGGCCTCATCCTCTGCGGTCCCCGGATGAGTACGCCGGACCTGGCCGGACTGGCCGAGCTCGACGAACCGATCGTGGTGGTCAACCGCAAGCCGGCTCGCAGCCTGTTCCCCTCGGTCACCGTCGACAGCCAGGAGGCGGTCGATGCGCTCTGCCGTCATCTCGACGCTCTCGGTCACACCCGGCTCTGCTACCTCGCCGGTCCCGCCGAGGCCGCGGCGGAGAGCGATCGCTGGTCAGCCTTGCAGTCGTCGATCCGGAGCCGGACCAAACTCCTCCGGATCCCCGCCGGCGCCATGCTGGACGACGGCCACGCGGCCGCCGACGAGGCCCTCGCCACGGGTGCCACCTGCCTGATCGGCTTCAACGACCTGGTCGCGCTCGGCGCACTCGCCCGGCTGCAGGAGCTCGGGTTCGCGGTCCCTGACCGGGTGTCCGTGGCCGGTTTCGACGACATCGTCTACGCCCGCTACACCTCCCCCGGCCTGACCACGATCGCGATGCCCCAGACCGAGTTCGGCCAGGAGGCGTGGCGCCTGCTGTCACCCTTCCTCCAGGGCCGCAAAGGCCGTCGTACCCGGACCCTCCAAGCTCGGCTGGTCATCCGGCCCAGCACGGGTCCCGCTCCGATGCGGGGATAGCCGGTCACCGGCGTTAGGCTGGTAGGCGCTCTGACCCCGACCGGAAGTACTCGATGAGCGTCGAATCCCTGTTCCCGCGCCTGGAGGCGCTGCTGCCCAGCGTGCAGAAGCCGATCCAGTACGTCGGAGGCGAGCTGAACTCGGTCAGCAAGGACTGGGACTCGGTCAGCGTCCGGTGGGCCCTGATGTACCCGGACGCCTACGAGGTCGGCCTGCCCAACCAGGGCGTCCAGATCCTCTACGAGGTGCTGAACGAGCGCGACCACATCCTGGCCGAGCGGACGTACTCCGTCTGGCCGGACATGGAGCAGGTGATGCGGGACAACGCGATCCCGCAGTTCACCCTCGACAGCCACCGGCCGGTCCGGGCCTTCGACGTCTTCGGGCTGTCGTTCTCCACCGAGCTCGGCTACACCAACATGCTGACCGCGCTCGACCTGGCCGGGATCCCGCTGAACGCCGCGGACCGGACCGACGAGGACCCGATCGTGCTGGCCGGCGGGCACGCCGCGTTCAACCCGGAGCCGATCGCGGACTTCATCGACGCCGCCGTACTCGGTGACGGCGAGGAGATCGTGCTGGCGATCTCGGACGTGGTCCGGGAGTGGAAGGACGAGGGCAGCCCGGGCGGGCGCGACGAGGTGCTGATGCGCCTGGCCGCCTCCGGTGGCGTCTACATCCCGAAGTTCTTCACGGTCGAGTACCTCGCCGACGGCCGGATCAAGCGCGTCGCGCCGAACCGTCCGGGCGTCCCGTGGCGGACGGCCAAGCACACCGTGATGGACCTGGACGCCTGGCCGTACCCGAAGAAGCCGCTGGTCCCGCTGGCCGAGACCGTGCACGAGCGGTACTCGGTGGAGATCTTCCGCGGCTGCACCCGCGGCTGCCGGTTCTGCCAGGCGGGCATGATCACCCGGCCGGTGCGTGAGCGCAGCATCACCACGATCGGGGACATGGTCGAGAACGGGCTGAAGCAGTCCGGGTTCGAGGAGGTCGGGCTGCTCAGCCTGTCCTCGGCCGACCACAGCGAGATCGCCGACGTGGCCAAGGGCCTCGGCGACCGGTACGAGGGCAGCAACGTCTCGCTGTCGTTGCCTTCGACAAGGGTCGACGCGTTCAACATCACGCTGGCCAACGAGTTCTCCCGCAACGGCCGGCGCAGCGGCCTGACGTTCGCCCCCGAAGGCGGGTCGGACCGGATGCGCAAGGTGATCAACAAGATGGTCACCGAGGAGGACCTGATCCGCACCGTGGCGGCGGCGTACGGGCACGGCTGGCGGCAGGTGAAGCTGTACTTCATGTGCGGCCTGCCGACCGAGACCGACG
The DNA here is from genome assembly GCF_045207705.1 of Kribbella sp. NBC_00889. Taxonomy (NCBI): domain Bacteria; kingdom Bacillati; phylum Actinomycetota; class Actinomycetes; order Propionibacteriales; family Kribbellaceae; genus Kribbella; species Kribbella sp. NBC_00889. Next base: position 4,902,168 of record NZ_CP108783.1, read on the forward strand.
AGGACGTGCTGGCGATCGCCGACCTGGCCAAGAAGGTGATCGCGACCGGTCGCGAGGTGTCCGGCCGGCGCGACATCCGGTGCACGGTGTCGATCGGCGGGTTCGTGCCGAAGCCGCACACGCCGTTCCAATGGGCCTCGCAGCTAGGCGCCGAGGAGACCGACGCGCGGCTGTCCAAGCTGGCCGCCGCGATCCGCTCCGACAAGGGCTACGCCAAGGCGATCGGCTTCCGGTATCACGACGGCAAGCCCGGCATCATCGAGGGTCTGCTGTCCCGCGGCGACCGCCGGGTCGGCCGCATCATCGAGCAGGTCTGGCGCGACGGCGGCCGGTTCGACGGTTGGAGCGAGCACTTCTCCTACGACCGCTGGGTCGAGTCCGCCGACAAGGCGCTGGCCGGCGAGCCGGTCGACCTCGCCTGGTACACCACCCGCGAGCGCGAGTACGCCGAAGTCCTGCCCTGGGACCACCTGGACTCGGGCCTGGACCGCGACTGGCTGTGGGAGGACTGGCAGGACTCGCTCGAGGAGGACGGCGCGATCGAGGTCGAGGACTGCCGCTGGACCCCCTGCTTCGACTGCGGCGTCTGCCCCCAGATGGGCACCGAAATCCAGGTCGGCCCAACCGGCAAGAAGCTCCTACCGCTCTCGGTGCTCTAGTGTCCTGCTAGCGGCATGATCGTCGTACGGCGGTGATGCTCGAAGACGACCGAACTGCGGATGTCGGCGATCTCCTGGCGCTTGGCCAGAGCGAGGACGAGGTCACGCAGTGCCTGGGTGTCCTTGACGGCGACGTGAGCAAGGAAGTCGGAGCCGCCGGAGACCATGAACATCGCCAGGGTCTCGGGCAACTGGTTCACGTAGTCCTGGAAGGTGGTGGCGACGGCCATTGCCTGTGGGCGGAGCTTGATCGAGATGATCGCCTGGGTGGAGCGGTCGATGGCCTTCAGGTCGACCTCGGCGTGGTAGCCGGTGATCACGCCGCGGTCGCGCAGGCTGCGGATCCGCTCCAGGCAGGTGGACGGGGCGATGCCGAGCTCGGCGGCCATGTCGCGGTTGGTCCGGCGGGCATCGTTCTGCAGCATCCGCAGGAGCGCCGTATCAAGTTCGTCCATGACAGGCAGTTTCGCAGGTCTGCCGAACGACGTTCGGAACCGATCGCGAACAGCCGCGCACGAAGCTAGGTTTGCCGCCGTGCTGACGAACAAGATGGTCGTGGTCATCGCGGCCGAGGCGCCGATCGGCGTCGCCCTGAACACCGCTGCCCTGCTCGGCGTCGGACTCGGCCACCACCACGATCAGGTGGTCGGCCCGGACACCGAGGATGCCGCCGGCAACCCGCACACAGGCATGTGCGCCTACCCGATCCCGGTACTGCGGGCCTCCGCCGATCAACTGCACGACCTCCGGACCGCGGCGGCCGCGCGGGACGACGTCACCGTGCACGACATGCACCAGATCGCCCAGCGGGCGCGGACCTACGAGCAGATGTCCAGCACGGTCAGCGGCACCAAGCCCGACGACGTCGAATACCTCGGCCTCGCCCTCTTCGGCCCCCGCCAAACCGTCGACTCACTCACCGGTGCCCTGGCGTTGTACCGCTGACGACCTTGAGCACCGAGCAACCACTAACGACCCGCCGATGTGGTCGACCCGCGCACAAGGTCGCATCCTGCGGTCGCGTCCGTAGTGTGGGGGCATGCGACTCAACTACGAGGTGACGGGTCCCGACGACGCGCCGGTGGTCCTGCTGGGATCGTCGCTCGGGGCGACGCAGGCGATGTGGGCGCCGCAGCTCGAGGTCCTGGCGCAGCGGTTCCGGGTGGTGACCTTCGACCACCGCGGCCACGGCGGGTCCGACGTACCGCTCGGGCCGTACACGATCGACGACCTCGGCGGTGACGTGGTCGAGCTGCTCAACACGCTCCTCGTGGAGCAGGCGTCGTACGTCGGTATCTCGCTCGGCGGCGCGGTGGGGCTGTGGCTGGCCCAGAACGCGCCGGACCGGTTCAACCGCTTCGCGCTGATCTGCCCGCCGGCCAACCCGGCCGAGAACAAGCAGATGTGGGCCGACCGCGCGGCTCAGGTCCGTGCCGAAGGCACCCAGGCGATCGCCGACGCGACGCTCAGCCGCTGGTTCCTGCCGGAGTTCACCGCGACTGCTCCGGTCCGCCAGATGCTGCTCGACAGTCCTGACGAGGGCTACGCCGCCTGCTGCGAGGCACTCGGCAGCACCAACCTGGTCCCCGGCCTGTCGGACATCACCGCGCCGGTGCTCCTCGTCACCGCCGAGTCGGACACCTCGATCCCGCCGGAGACCGTCGTACCCCTGGCCGGTCAGATCCCCGGCGCGCACCTCGAAATCATCCAGAACGCGGCCCACCTGGTGACCTACTCCCACCCCGAGGTCATCAATCCGCTGCTGCTGACGCACCTGACCTGACGCCTGGGCTCGTCGCCGAGCCCAGGCGCCGGTGGATTCAGTTGCAGTAGTACGCCGGGTTGGGCGATGTCTCGGTCTGGTCCTGCCAATGGGCGACACCGACGTAGTAGCCGCAGCCGGTGCCCTCGTCGAACCAGGCGCCTCCGCCGGAGTACGCGTACGTCTCGGCGACCGTGGTGAACGGTCCGGACGCGCTCGGGCCCTTCTGCAACTCGACCCTGACCTCAGTGACGCTGGTCGAACAACCCTCCAGGCCGACGGCGACGTACAGCATCAGCGCGCTGTAGCCGACGCTCGGCGCGGTCACCAGGTCGCAGGCCTGCGCCCCAGTGGTCGATGCTTGGGCCGGCGTCCCGGCCATCAGACCCGCCACAACCGCCCCCGACATCACGGCAGCACCAAGAAGCTTCCGCATCTGCGTTCCCTCCGGTTGGAAATTTACAGAGGGTCAGCAGACTAGGTCACTCGGTTACCGAGGTCGACCCTTTCGACGCCGCTGAAAGAAGCAGCTCACTGAGCAGGAGTTGGTCAGCGCTGGTCAGAACGAGGTCCGCAGCCGAGACCGCGGCCGGCGTGACGTACGGGTTGGGGATGGCGACCGCGAACATGCCGGCCAGCTGCGCCGCCGCGACACCATGCGCGGTGTCCTCGACCGCGATCGCTTCCGCCCCCGGTACGCCGAGGCGCCGCAGGGCCAGCTCGTAGATCGCCGGATCGGGCTTGTGGGTGCTGACCTCGTCTCCGGTGACGATCAGGTCGAAGAGGTCGATCGCTCCGACCCGCTCCAGATGACCGCGCACCCACGGGCTCGGTGAGCTGCTGGCGATCCCGACCTGCAGGCCGAACTCGCGCGCCGTCGTCACCCAGTCGAGGATCCCCGGCCGGAAGTCGAGCTCGGAGTGCATCCGCTCGCGATGCGCCATCCGCCGGGCGTGGCTGGCCTCCCGGTCGAAGCCGGCGCCGACGGCCGCGGCGAGCAGCGCGTACCGGGTCTCGGAGGTGTCGCCACCGTGGCCCGGCCAGAAGTCCTCGAGATCCAGCTCGAGCCCGTGGTGCGCCCATTCGGCCTGCCAGCTCTGCACCGACGTGGACTCGGTGTCCATCAGCAGACCGTCGAAGTCGAACACCACGGCGCGCACGCCGACCGGCACGAGGCGCGCCGCCAGGCGGTGAATCTGCAGCTGGCTCAACCCGAGGCCGGAGAGGTACGCACGGATCCCGCCGAGGCGGGAGTCAAGGTGGTCGAGTGATCCGAGGATGGTCTCCGGCCTGGTCCGCGACCGCTCAGGACCGTCCTGCAGGCCCAGCATGACCTCACTGATGGCGTAGTCCTCGGCGATCACGTCGCGAGGTACGCCGACCAGCTCGAGCAGCAGCGCGGCGAGCTGTCCGGTGCGATCCTTGCCCGCCTGGCAGTGCACGACCACCGGTCGGTCCGCCGGGGCATCCGCGACCGCCCGGAAGATCTTGCCGATGTGGGCGGAGTTGCGACTCAGGCCGTTGGAGTAGACATCGACGAGCCGCGACTCGGCGGCCGGATTCCGCGATTCATCGGCGACCGGGTCGATCCAGGGGATCCGCCGGTACGCCGGGGTGCCGTCGAGCGGATGTGGTCTCGTCAGCTCGCGGTCGCTGCGCACGTCGAGGACCAAGCCGGCTCCGACCGAGACCAACGCGCTCCGGCCCGCGGAGTCCAGGTCGTCGGGTGACTCCGACCGGAACACTGCCCGCTCGCGAGTCGCTACGCCGTACCTCGTCGGAAGTCCACCTAAGTCACGCGCGTTCGGGCTCCACACGGGCGTCAGTTTAGGACAACGCCTCCTAGGGACTCGAAGTCGTGCCAGGTGCCGTCGAACGCCTTGTGGTGCAGGGCGGAGTCCATGCCGACCGCGAAGACGTCCAGCCGGCCCGGGCCCCATGAGACCACCGAACCGGCTGGTCTTGGCCGGGCGAGCGTGGTCGCGGGTTCGAGCCAACCGGCCAGGGCGGCGATGTTCATGCGGAGGATCTCGGCCGCCAACGACCAGTTCAGGAAGTTGAGCGTGTCGTTCGCCGAGTGGATGTGGCCGTTCGCGCTGTCCGCGCCCTCGATCGACAACACCGCCGGGATCCCGGCGTCGATGAAAGGCACGTGATCGCTGGCGAACGGGTTGAGCGACGTCTCGACCTTCAGCCCGGTATACGTCGCTGCCGCCGTCGCCAGGTCCGCGATCTGGCTCGACGAAACCGGAGCGCCTTCGAGCAGGACTGTCGGCACGACCGTGTTCTTGCTCGCGATCATGTCCATGTTGAGGACGGCCCGGATCCGGGCTCGTTCGGCCGGCGGCAGCGCGGCGACGTACTGCTTGCTGCCGAACAGCCCCTCCTCCTCACCGCCGAACAGGATCAGCCGTACGTCGTGCCGCCAGGACTGGGTCGACAGCAACCGGCCGAGTTCGAGCACGCCCGCGGAACCACTCCCGTTGTCGTCCGCACCGGGTGCGGTGGCGGCCGGCCCGCCGGCGATGTTGATCGAGTCGAGGTGTGCCGTGATCAGGACCAGGCCACCACCGCCGGTGCCGGGCCGGTCGCCGATCAGGTTCTGCGAGTGTCCGGCGCCGACCGTGATCTGGGTCCGGGTCACTCCGTAGCCGAGGGCAACCATTTTGGCGGCGGCGAAGTCCACCGCGGCGGTGAACGACGTACTCAGCGAGTGCCGCGTCGGCAGACTCGCCAGCCAGGTCAGATCGTCCTGGTACGACGCCGGTGACAGTTGCGCGACCAGGTCCACGATCGATGGATCCACCCTCGCCGCAGCCGGCGTCGGATTGTCGACAACCGTCGTACCGGCGCGGAGTGGTTCGATCCGCCAGCAGTTGTTGGAGCGGCGGCGCGGTCTGTCGGCCGACGAGATCACCAGGTGCCGGCCGTGGTCGAGCAACGGCGCGACGTCCGGGTAGTCGTCCTGGAAACTCCGGCCCACCTGGGTGACGAGGAGCAGGCCGGGTGCGGTCCGGGAGGCCCGGCCGAGGCGTTGGCCGGCCGGAACCCAGAGGAGAGTCTTGTCGCCGAACCGGGCCGAGTGCGCGCCATCGGCGGCATCGACGGTCGGTACGACGAGATAACGCACGGGTGCAGTGGTCATGTCAGTCCTGCCAGATGATCTCGAGACGATCGGGCTCGGCCGCGATGATCCGGGCGGTCCCGCCGGCGGAGCGGGTGATCAGTCCGTCGGCGCTCCAGTGCCCGCCCGGTCTGGGCTCGGGCGCGTCGCCGCGGCCGAACGCGTACTCCACCATCGTGCCGTCCGGCCGGAACTCCACCCCCCGCCGGCCGCGGGCCGGCGGGAAGGCGAAGTCGTCCCGGCGGTAGACGCTGATCCCGTCGTGGTCCTCCTCGAACGAGTGCGTCCACCGCCCCTTGCTGTGTCCGGTCAGCGCAGCACCGCCTGTTCGATGGTTGCCCCTGGCATCGTTCCGGACGGCGGCATCGACTCGGGCACGGTCGAAGGGACCGTCACCCGGAAGTCGCTGATCACGCCGCCGAGCGGCTCGTAGCTGGTGACGCCCGGTCCCCAGTTCGAGCCGTCCCACCACTTGTGGTACAGCTGCTTGTCGGTGCCGGTGACGAACACGTCGAGCCGGTTCGGGGCCCACGAGACGACGCGCGGCTCGTCGGTGCAGAGGCCGCCCATGTACTCGTACCCGGTGACCGACGGTCCCCAGGCGGACCCGTCCCACCACTTGTGGTACAGCGCGGAGTCCGTACCGAGCACGAACACGTCCAGCCGGTTCGCGTCCCACGAGACCACGGTCGGGGCCGTCATACAGACGCCGCCCATGTACTCCCAGCCCGACCAGGCCGAGCCGTCCCACCACTTGTGGTACAGCGCGGAATCGGTGCTGATGACGAACATGTCGAGGCGGTTCTCGCCCCAGGCGACGACCCGCGGCGGTGAAGCGCAGACACCACCGAGGTACTCGTAGCTGGTGGCCGACGGTCCCCAGTTCGAGCCGTCCCACCACTTGTGGTAGACCGCGTTGTCGGTGCCGAGCACGAACACGTCCAGCCGATCGCTGCCCCAGGCAACGACTTCGGGCGGGCTCATGCAGACGCCGCCGAGGTACTCGTAATCGGTGACACTCGGTCCCCAGTTCGAGCCGTCCCACCACTTGTGGTAGAGCGCGCGGTCGGTGCCGAGGACGAAGGCATCCAGCCGGTTCGGCCCCCAGGTCGCCAACCGCGGCGGGCTCATGCAGACGCCGCCGAGGTACTCGTAACCGGTGACACTCGGTCCCCAGTTCGAGCCGTCCCACCACTTGTGGTAGAGCGCGTGATCGGTACTGAGGACGAACGCGTCCAGCCGGTCCGGGCTCCAGGACGCGACTTCAGGAGCACTCATGCAGACACCACCCATGTATTCGTAACCGGCGACGGACGGTCCCCAGGACGATCCGTCCCACCACTTGTGATACATCGCCAGATCGGTGCCGAGCACGAACGCGTCCAGCCGGTTCGCGCCCCACGACACCACCGAGCCGGCGGGTTCCGGCGTACCGGAGGCGCCGGCATAGACCGGCAGGTTCGTCCGGACGGTGTCGAGGCAGGCTTCCATCCGGGTGGCCTGGTCGTTGGTGAACATGACCATGCCGCGGTCGTCGGTGTAGTCCATGTAGTCGTAGAACAGATCCCCGTTCGGACCGTTGCTGCACGTCACGTGCGGGAACGTCGGTACGCCGAAGTTCGGGCCGGCCGCGTTCGGGGTGTCAGCGCACTCGTCGCTGCCGCTGCAGCCACTGCCGTCGTCGCCCCAGATGTGGAACAGGTTCAGGTAGTGCCCGACCTCGTGGGTCGTGGTCCGGCCCAGGTCGAACGGTGCGGCAGCCGTACCGTTGGTGCCGAACCCGCTGTGCAGGATGACCACGCCGTCGGTGTTCGCCGGGCCGCCCGGGAACTGGGCGTACCCGAGCAGGCCGCCGCCGAGCTGGCACACCCAGATGTTCAGGTACCGGTCCGTCGGCCACGGGTCGATGCCGCCGGTCGACGACTTCTTCACCTTGTCGTCGGTGCCGAAGGACGCCGTACTCGTCTGGGTCCGGGTGACACCGGTGGTCGGGTTGCCGTTCGGGTCCACGGTGGCGAGGTAGAACTCGATCCGGGAGTCCGCGATCAGGCCGGTGAACGCGGCCGGAACGATGCCGATGTCGGAGTTCGTCGCCCGGAAGTCCCGGTTCAGTACGTCGATCTGGCTGTCGACCTGGGCTTGCGAAATGTTCTGCGCGGCGGTGTTCCAGACCACGTGCACCACGCACGGGATCCGCGCTATACCGGTGAAACGCTGCGGACCGGCGACGTACAGCGACGTCGCGTTCTCGATCGCCGACCGGGCGGCGGCGTACTCGGGTGAGGTCGACAGCAGCCGCCGGTGCACGTCCATCACACCGCACTGCCGTCGCGTCGGGGATTCGGTCCGCCCGTCCGTGCCGCTCATACCTGCACCACCGGCTGAACCGCCACCACTCATGCCCGCGCCACCGGGTGCACCGGTGCCACCGCTCATGCCCACTCCACCGGCCTGGCCGCCGCCGCTCATACCGGCACCGCCCGCCGATCCGCCACTGCCCATACCTCCGGCTCCCGCCGAACCCGGCGCAGAGTCCATACCCGTCATCGGCATTCCGCTCGCCGGCTGGCCGTTGGCACCTTGACCGGCCGCCGCGTCACCCGGCATCCGGTAGTCGTCGTCGCGGTGCTTGCCCGCTCGACCGTTGGCCTTCCTCGGCATCTCTCCCCCTTCCAACGGGGGCGCACGAGCAGGTCGGGACCGCACACGATCCCGGACCGAGAAGGTCTTCCCCCAGCCCGCCCTCCGATCGAAGGCGGTCTGTCCCGCCTTCCCCCACCGAACAGTCGGCCCCCAAGTCTCTGTTCTGGATTCACCTTGCTCCCCTCACCGCCCGCGCACAAGCCTTCGCCCGCCGGGTAGTGAACTCCACCGGAAACCCAGCGCTTGTTGGAGAATTGCTTGAAGCCTCAAGAGGGGAACACCATGCGCCGAGAGCTGTCCATCCCATTCGACGTCCGGGGTCACCGCGGCCTGATCTCGGTCCGCATCGTGCCCAACGACGACCCGTGGGCGTCGGGCCATCAACTCGTCGTGCCGGACCTGAATGCCGAGGCGTTCCGCGGCTTTCCTTTGTGTACGGCGAGTCTGCGATACCACGGCTCCGGCATCAAAGCGATCATGGGCTGGATCCAGCTGATCACCCGGGACTTCGACGGCGACATCTCGGTCGACCGCGCCCCGAACCTCAACCCGGCCGATCCGTTCTACGCCTACGGCTACCTGCCGACGTTCTTCGATGCCCCGGCCAATCCGGACCACCCGGACGGCACGTGGCGCGCCGACACGTTCCTCGTTGTCGTGCCCGACGTGATCCACTCGCGCACCGTCGCCCCGGTCGCCGCGTTCACGTGGGGCTATCGGCTCGAATCCGGTCGCCCGACGCTGCTCGACGTCACTCCACTCGCTTCGGCGAGGTGGTCAGGCCATCGATCCGTCCTGGAGGCCGCCCACCCGACCTGGACCTTCGGCTGAGTGCGCCGTCCGGTCCTGCAAGTCAGCCGGCATTCAGGTCCGCCGGCCTCTCGGGTCCGCCGGCCTCTCGGGTCCGCCGGCCTCTCAGGTCAGCCGGCCTTGAGGACCTGCTGGGCTTTGGTGACGGCGGCTTCGGTGGCGGCCTCGAACTCCAAGCCCTGTCCGGCCAGCACGCCGACCGAGACGATGACGTCCTTCACGCCGGTGATCGCGGCCGTGTACTCCAAGCCGCGCTTCGGGCCGCTCGTGCCGGTCAGGCGGAATGCGAACGGGCCGGTGCCGGCCTTCGGCGCGGAGATCTCCTCGACCTTCATCGACGTGCTGCTCTCGCCCTCGACCTTGAGCGAGACCTTCGAGCAGGACGAGACCGCGTCCTCGTAGGTCTCGCGCAGGTCCGCGACCTTCGCCGCCGTACCCATCGAGTCCAGGCCGAAGTCGATGTACGGACCCTCCTGGCCGCCGGAGAACGAGCGGGTGACGCTCGTCTTCGCACCAGGCGCCTCGGTGGCGTTGAGGTACTTCACCAGCGTCTTGCACTTGCTCGTCGGCGACGAGAACGGCTTCGAGGTGTCCTCGGGGTCTTCCTTCTCCTGCGAGAACCCGGTCGGCAGGTCGCTCAGCGCGAGCAGGGCTCTGGTGAGCTCAGCGGACGAGCGGGTGACCGGACCGGTCGGTTTCCCACTCGGTGCCGAGGGAGTCACGCTCGGTGCCGGTGTGGTCCCGGCGGGAGTCGAGGATGCTGCTGCGTTCTTCTTGTCGTCTCCACCGCAGGCGGTGAGCGACAGGCTGAGGGCAGCGGCGAGGGCAAGCGGGAGCGACACGAACCTGGTCATGGACCTTCCAAACCCTGTCAGAACCGTGGGCCCGAGCGCGCCCACCGGTGGCCGAGCAGGCAGCAGCGTACCTGACGCGTCAGCCCGGTCGGTGCCGTGTCAGGTCGTGTCTGGGTAGGTCGTGTCTGGGCAGGTCGATCAGAACCGGTGCGAGCGGAGGTGGATGTTCTCCAGCAGCCCGACCGCGAGCAGGCCGGCGAACATCGACGATCCGCCGTAGGAGACGAACGGCAGCGGCAGACCCGTGACCGGCATGATCCCGAGCGTCATCCCGATGTTCTCGAACGCCTGGAACGCGAACCAGCAGACGATGCCGGTCGCCACCAGCCGGCCGAACGCGTCCCGCGCGTTGATCGCGATCCGCAGCCCGCGGAACAGCACCAGCGCGAACAGCGCGATGATCGCACCGGCCCCGATCAGGCCGAGCTCCTCCCCCGCCACGGTGAAGACGAAGTCGGTGTGCTGTTCGGGCACGAACGCGTTCTGGGTCTGGCTGCCGTGGAACAGCCCTTGGCCGAAGATCCCGCCGTTGCCGATCGCGATCCGGGCCTGGTTGACGTTGTAGCCGATGCCCTGCGGATCCTGCGACGGGTCCGCGAACGCGACGAACCGGGCCAGCTGGTAGTCCTTCAGCACCTGCAGCTTGATCGCCACCGAGGCCACCACGACGCCCGCGGTGATCAGCCCGAGCATCCAGCGCTTCGGTACGCCGGACACCGCGATGATCCCGAACACGATCGCCCCCAGCACCATCACCGTGCCGAGGTCGGGCTGCAGCATCACCAGGATCACGGGTATGCAGGCGACCGCGATCGCCTGCGCGACGTCGATGGTCCGGGCGGTGTCGTTGTGGTCGGTCTCGCCCTTCTCCGCGATCAGCAGAGCCATTCCGACGATCACCGCGAGCTTGGCGAACTCGCTCGGCTGGATCGACATCCAGGGCAGCTGGATCCACGAGCGCGAGCCGTTGATCACCGCGCCGACCCCGGGCACCAGGACCAGGATCAGCCCGACGATCGAGGCGGCGTACAGGACCGGAGCGAGGATGCGGACTCGGCGATGGTCGGTGACAGCGGCGCCGACCGCAAGCACCAGGCCGATGGCGAAGTTCAGCGCGTGACGGGCGAGGAACGCGTACTGGTTGCCGTCGGTGAGCGAGGTACGGGCGTGCGTCGCGGACCAGATCAGTACGGCGCCGATCGCCGACAGCGCGACGACACCGAGGACAAGGATCCAGTCCACCTGCCACACCGTCGACCGGCGGTCCATCCGCGGCCGGGTCCGGATCGGGCTCAGCAGTGCCATGTCGAGGCCCTCACTGTCCCGGGGTCTGCTGGCCGGCCGGCGGGGCGGGCTTGATGTTGTAGAGGGTCTCGTAGATCTTGCGGACCGCGTCACCACCGGCGCCCGAACCGGTACCGGCCTGGCTCAGCATCATCACCACGGCATACCGATCCGTGTACGACGCCAGCCACGAGGTCGTCTGCTTGCCGTAGACCTCAGCCGTACCGGTCTTGGCCCGGACCGGGATCTGGTCGACCGGGAACCCGTTGAACTTCCAGGCCGCCGTACCGGACTTGACCGTCTCCTGGAGGGCCTTGTCGATGTAGCGCAGGGTCGACGACGGCACCGGCAGCTTCGCCTTCACCGTGGGCTTGATCTCGTGCTTCTTGCCGTTCGCACCGATCCACGACTGCACCACCCGCGGCTCGTACAGCGTGCCGCCGTTGGACAGCGCCGCGTAGACCGAGGCCAGCTGCAGTGGCGTGAGGGTGGTGTCGCCCTGGCCGATGGCGAAGTTCACCGCGTCACCGGCACGGTACTTGTAGCCGTCGACGCAGAACTCGCGGGAGAACTGCTTCAGGAACGCCGACGTCCCGGCCGGCGGGTTCTGCGCCAGCTTGCAGTAGTAGTCCTTCTGCGAGTCGTAGTACTCCTTCTTCCACTTGCGGTCGGCGATCCGGCCGCTGACCTCACCGGGCAGGTCGACGCCGGTCGGCGTACCGAGGCCGAACTTCTTCGCCATCTCCACCAGCGGGTCGTGGGTGTTCACGTCGGTGGAGTTGCCGCCCTCCTTCAGCCAGAGCGCATAGGCGATCCGGTAGAAGAACGTGTCGCAGGACAGCGCGAGCGCCTGGTCGAAGCCGATCATCCCGTACGACGCGGACTCGTAGTTCTTGAACCGGCGGTTGCCGACCTCGAAGTACGAGGAGCAGTCGAGCCGGGTCTTCGGGCTGTACCCGGCGCCCATCGCGGCGGCGGTGGTGATCGGCTTGAACGTCGACCCCGGTGCGAGCTGACCCTGCAGGGCGCGGGAGACCAGCGGGGTGCCGGACTTCGTCGAGTACAGCGCGTCCAGCTCGCGCTGGGTGATGCCGCCGACCCAGACACCCGGGTCGTAGGTCGGGTAGCTGGCCATCGCGACGACCCGGCCGGTCTTGGTGTCCAGCACGACCGCGGCACCGGAGTCGGCGACGTACTTGCGCTTGGTGACCGGGTCGGTCTGCTTACGCGCGGTCATGATCGCGCTCTTGAGCTGGGTCTCGACAGAGGCCTGGATCCGCGCGTCGATGCTGGTCACCAGCGTGGCGCCCGGGACCGGCGCGGTCTGCTTCTGGATGCCGGTCGTGTACCCGACCGCGTCGACGATGACGTCCTTGACGCCAGGGGTGCCGCGCAGGAGATTGTCGTAGGTGCGCTCGACGCCGGCCCGGCCGACGAGGTCCGACCGGTGCGGGACCGAGTCCTGACCGGCCTTGTCCAGAGCCTCCAGCTCCTCGGTGGTGATCGGCGACAGGTATCCGAGGAGGTGGGCCGCGTTCACCTTGTACGGCTCGGGGTACGCGCGCAGGGTCTGCGACTCGGCGGCGACACCGGGGAAGTCCTCGCGGCGCTCCATCACCTCGATCGCGACCTGCTCGCTGACGTCCTTCGCCACCGGGATCGGCTGGTACGGCGTGCCGTTCCAGCAGGCGGGTGGTTTCGACGCGCCAGGCTCACCGCAGAGCATCGTGCGCGCCTTGAGGTCCTTCGGCTTCTGGCGGAGCACCTTCGCCAGGCGGGCGAGCACCGCGTTCTGCTGGCTGTCCGGCAGCTTCGCCAGCACCGACCGGTCGACCGTGATCACCAGCGAGACGCGGTTGCCGACCAGAGTGCGGCCGGCGGCGTCCACGATGGTGCCGCGCGGCGCCGGCACCAGGACCTGACGGGTGTGGTTCTGCGTGGCGGCCTGGGTGTAGTCGTCGTTGGACATCACCTGCATGTACCAGAGCCGGGCGAACAACGTGCACAGCAAGGAGAAGACCAGAACGCCGATCACGAACAACCGCAACCGGGCCTTCAGCGGTGCCTCGAAGCCGTCGAAGCTCATGGCAGGACCCGGCGGCGCTCGCGGGCGGGGAGCACGCGGCCCAGGATCCACATGACCAGGGGGATGACGACGATGGCGCCGACGACGTCGTACCCGGCGGCGATGCCGAGGCGGACACCGAACTCGCCCCAGTCGACCGACGGATCGTGCAGCAGCGAGCCGGTCGCGCAGTAGATGAACAGCGACACGGCAGTGCCCAGCACCACGGTCAGCGCGACCCCCAGCGGACCGACCGGGCCGGTCGACGTCTCGCGACGGATCAGACCGGCCAGGTACCCGGCGATCGCGAGCGCCAGCGCCCACCGCCCGGCGGTGTGATCGGCGGGAGGTACGACGTCGAGCAGCAGACCACCGGCGAACCCGGCGATCGCTCCCCACTCCGGCCCGCGGGACAGAGCGAGCGCGATCACCACGATCAGCACGAGGTCGCAGGTCACGCCGGCGACCGCGATGTTCGTCAGCACAGAGGTCTGCACGGTGACGGCCACCATCAGGAACAGGGCGGCCAACCCGATGCGCAGTGCGATCACGTCAGTTCACCTTCCCTTCTGTGGTCGACACCTTCGGCGAAGGCGTTGGTTTGAGCTGGGCGCGCGGCGGCCGGGCCGGTGGTCCGGTCACCACGCCGACCGTGTCGATCCGGGTCGGATCGACATACGGCCTGATCGTCGCGGTGGACCCGAGGGCGCCCTCGGTCTCCGTCACCGAGGTGACGACGCCGATCGGCACCCCCGGCACGTACGGCGCGTTGTCGCTGGAGCCCCAGGTGACGATCTTGTCCCCCGCCTTGGGCCGCGCCTTCAGGTCGACGAGGTGGTAGTCGAGCAGGCCCGCGACGTCGCCGCGGCCGGAGACGAAGCCGAGCGCCATCGAGGCGTTCAGCCGGCCGCCCACGGTCGACTTCCGGTCGCCGATCAGCAGCACGGTCGCGGTCGCCTGGGTGGTCCGCACCACCCTGCCGACCAGACCGTTCCCGTTCAGCACGGTCATGTCGACGTGCACGCCATCCGCCGTACCGGCATCGATCGTGACCGTGTGGTTGAAGCTCTGGGCGCTGCCGATCCCGATCACCCGGGCAGGTGTCATGGTGAACGCGGGCGCGAGCTTGAGCAGTTTGTCCAGCTCGGCGGCCCGGTTGCGGGCGTAGTCGGAGGAGTTCAGGTCCTGGGTGAGCGACTCGTTGTCCTTTTTCAGTTTTTCGTTCTCGTCCCTCAACCTATCCATTTCGGCGAATCGCTCGCGGAGGTTGTCCACAGGCTGCCGGGCCGAGCTGGCGGTCGACTCGAGCGGACCGAACACGCCTGCCGCGGCCTCCCGCAACGGCTCCACCGGGGAACCGGCCGAGCGCCGGGCATCGAGCACCATCAGCGTGAAGCAGGCCAGGATGACCAGGACCAGTACGGTCCGGCGCCGGCGGATCTCCCGCGGCATACCGGCCGAACGGACCAGGCCCCTGGCGGGGGTGCCGAGGTCTTTGAGCATGGGTCAGCGTCCCTCGGGCGTCAGCGCCGGTTGTCGGTGACCAGGATGCGGTTCAGGGTCTCGATGTTGTCGACGCACTTGCCGGCGCCGAGCACGACGGCGTCCAATGGGTTCTCGGCGACGTGGATCGGGATGCCGGTCTCGTGCCGCAGCCGCTCGTCCATCCCCTTCAGCAGCGCACCGCCGCCGGTCAGCACGATGCCGCGGTCGACGATGTCGCCGGCCAGCTCCGGCGGGGTCTTGTCCAGGGTGGCCTTCACCGCGTCGACGATCGCGGTGATCGGCTCCTCGATCGCCTGCCGGATGTTCGAGGACGAGACCTTCACGGTCCGCGGCAGGCCGGAGACCATGTCCCGGCCGCGGATCTCGCTGTCCGGACCGTCGGTGGTCGGGAACGCCGATCCGATCGTCATCTTGATCTGCTCGGAGGTGGCCTCGCCGAGCAGCAGCGAGTACTCCTTCTTGCAGTAGTTCACGACCGCCTTGTCGATGGCATCGCCGGCGACCCGGATCGACTGGCTGGTGACGATGCCGCCGAACGAGATGACCGCGACCTCCGTCGTACCGCCGCCGATGTCGACGACCATGTTGCCGGTGGCGTCGCGGACCTCGAGGTTGGAGCCGAGCGCGGCCGCCATCGGCTCCTCGATGATGTAGACCTTGCGGGCTCCGGCCATGTACCCGGCGTCGCGGACCGCGCGCTGCTCGACCGCTGTGATCCCGGACGGCACGCAGACCACGATCCGCGGCTTCGCGAAGTACCGGCGCCGGTGCACCCGCTGGATGAAGTACCGCAGCATCTGTTCGGCGGCGTCGAAGTCGGCGATGACGCCGTCCTTGAGCGGCCGGATCGCGGTGATGTTGCCGGGGGTCCGGCCGATCATCTTCTTCGCCTCGTGCCCGAATGCGACCGCCTCGCGCGGTTCGTCGGTCCTGGTCGCCACCACCGATGGCTCGTTCAGCACCACGCCGCGTCCGCGGACGTAGACCAGAGTGTTCGCCGTACCCAAATCGACCGCCATGTCGCGGCCGAGCATGCTGTTCGCCACCGCGGCACCTCCCACTCGGTCCCCGATCAGGCTAAGCGCCGCCCGCGCTCACCCCATGGACCGACACGTTCCGTCCGCCCAGGCACGTATCGTATCCATTCCTGCACAAGCAGTCGGCAGCGGCCTCCGCCCCTGCCTCCAGTGTCACTCAGGGTAGGTCGGGGAACCAGATCTTGATCTCGCGCTCGGCCGATTCGGGCGAATCCGAGCCGTGGACGAGGTTCTCGCGGTTGGAGAGTGAGAAGTCGCCGCGGATGGTGCCGGGGGCGGCCTTGCGGCCGTCGGTGGCGCCGTTCAGGAGGCGGACGACCTCGACCGCCTCGTCACCCTCGAGGACCAGGGCGACCAGCGGGCCACTGGTGACGAAGTCTCGCAGGGGCGGGTAGAAGTCGCGCTCGACGTGCTCGGCGTAGTGCTGGTCCGCCTGCTCGCCGTCGATCGTGCGCTGGTCCATCGCGACGATCCGGAGCCCCTTGGCCTCGAACCGGCCGAGGATCTCGCCCACCAGGCCACGGCGAACCGTGTCGGGCTTCAGCAGGACCAGGGTGCGCTGCGACATCTGTCAACTCTCTCTCGAAGTAGTTCGGGCCGCTGAGCCTAGCCGTTTTACCCCTGCTGCGCCTGCTGGGCTTTCGCTTCGTCGATCCGGCGGCCGAGCACGAACGCCGCCACCCAGAAGCCCGCGAACGCCAGTCCGAGCACGAACATCACCGGTACGACGAAGCCGAGGCCGATTGCGCCGACCTGGACCACCGAGCCGAGGATGTAGCCCACCTGGTGGCGCAGCAGCCCGGCCGCGACGATCGCGAGGACGGCCAGCCCCAGACAGACGGACAGGGCCACCGCGGGCCGGACGTCGGCGACGGAGATCATCACCGGCGTGGCCAGCGCCAGCACCAGCGACTCGAAGCCGAGCACGATCGAGGCGAGGGACCTCATTGGTCGGCCTGCTTCGGCTTGCGGACCAGCAGAGTGCGCGCCTCGCCCGCGGTGATGACAGACCCGGTGATCAGTACGCCGCCCGTCCCCATGGCGATCGCGTTCTCCTCGGCCAGCCGGATCGCGTCGTCGATCGCGTCGATCAGGTGCGGCCGGACCAGCACCCGGTCCTCACCGAACACCTCGATCGCCAACTCACCCAGTTCCTCGGCCGGCATCGAGCGCTCGACGAAGCTGTTCCGGGTGCACACGACCGTCTCCATGATCGGTTCGTACGCCTCCAGCAGGCCGTACACGTCCTTGTCCTTCATGCAGCCCAGTACGCCGATCAGCGGCTGGAACGCGAACGCCTCGGAGACGGTGGCCGCGGTCGCCTCGGCGCCGTGCGGGTTGTGCGCGGCGTCGACGATGATCGTCGGGCTGGTCCGGACGACCTCCATCCGGCCCGGGCTGGTGACCTGTGCGAAGCCGGCCTGCAGCAGTTCGGTGGTGACGCGGTCCTCGTGCTCCGGCCCGGCGCCGAGCAGCGCCTCGACGGCAGCGACCGCGGTGGCCGCGTTGTGCGCCTGGTACTCACCGTGCAGCGGGACGAAGATCTCCTCGTACTCACCGCCGAGTCCCTTGATCGAGATCACCTGCCCGCCGACCGCGAGCGAGCGGCTGGTGAGGCCGAACTCGATCCCCTCCCGGGCGACCTGCGAGCCGACCTCGGCGGCCTTGGTCAGCAGCACCTCGAAGACCTCCAGGCTCTGCTGCGACATCACCGTCGTACCGCCGGGCTTGATGATGCCGGCCTTGTCCCGGGCGATGGTGACCGGATCCGCGCCGAGGATGTGCGCGTGGTCGACCGCGACCGGGGTGATCACCGAGACGGTCCCGTCGGCGACGTTGGTCGAGTCCCAGGTGCCACCCAGGCCGACCTCGATCACGGCCACGTCGACCGGGGCGTCGGCGAACACCGCGAACGCCATCGCGGTCATCACCTCGAAGAACGACAGCGGGTGCTCCTGCTCGGCGTCGACCACGTCCAGGTACGGCGCGATCTCGGCGTACGCCTCGGTGAAGCGCTCCTCGCTGATCGGCTCGCCGTCCAGGGTGATCCGCTCCCGGACGGACTCCAGGTGCGGGCTGGTGAACCGGCCGGTCCGCAGCCCCGCCTCGCGGAGCAGGGTGTCGATCACCCGCGCGGTGGAGGTCTTGCCGTTGGTCCCGGTCAGGTGCACGACGGGGTAGGACTTCTGCGGGTCGCCGAGCAGCTCGACGAGCCGCTGGACCCGGTCCAGCGTGGGCTCGATCTTGTGCTCCGGCCAGCGCTGCTGGAGCCGTGCCGACACATCGGCGTAGGTGAGGTCGCTCATCAGGAGACCGAGTCTAGTGAGCCCTGTGGATAAAGCGGTCGGAGCACCCCTTGACAACCACTACGATTGTGCGCATGAGCCAGACGTCCCGCGTTCCAGACAAGCCCAGCCTCGAAGGACTCGAGGAGAAGTGGGCTGCCGTATGGAAGGAGCAGCAGACCTACGCCTTCGACCGCACCGCCGAGCGAGCCGACGTGTTCTCCATCGACACGCCCCCGCCGACGGTCTCGGGGTCCCTACACGTCGGGCACATCTTCAGCTACACCCACACCGATCTGGTCGCCCGCTTCCAGCGGATGCGCGGCAAGAAGGTCTTCTACCCGATCGGCTGGGACGACAACGGCCTGCCCACCGAGCGCCGAGTCCAGAACTACTACGGCGTCCGCTGCGACCCGACCCTGCCCTTCGACCCGGAGTTCACGCCGCCGGCGAAGCCTGACCCGAAGAAGCAGGTCTCGATCAGCCGGCAGAACTTCGTCGAACTGTGCGGTGGGCTCACCCACATCGACGAGCAGGCGTTCGAGGCGATGTGGCGGCAGGTCGGCCTCAGCGTCGACTGGTCGTACCTCTACACCACGATTTCCGAGGACAGCCGCCGTACGTCGCAGCGTGCCTTCCTGCGCAACTTCGCCCGTGGCGAGGCCTACCTGGCCGAGGCGCCGACGATGTGGGACGTCACGTTCCAGACCGCGGTCGCCCAGGCCGAGCTCGAGGCCCGGGAGTACGCCGGTGCCTATCACCGGATCGCGTTCCACGGCGCGGACGGCCCGATCTACATCGAGACCACCCGGCCCGAGCTGATCCCGGCCTGTGTCGCGCTGATCGCCCACCCCTCCGACGAGCGCTACAAGCACCTATTCGGGACCACCGTGAAGACCCCGCTGTTCGGGGTCGAGGTCCCGGTCCTCGCGCACGAGGCCGCCGAGATGGACAAGGGCGCCGGAATCGCGATGTGCTGCACCTTCGGTGACCAGACCGACATCCTGTGGTGGCGCGAGCTGCAGCTGCCGGTCCGCACCGTCATCGGCCGTGACGGCCGTCTGCTGCGTGACACGCCGCCGTGGCTGGAGGGTTCGGAGCTGTACGCCGAGTTGGCCGGCAAGACCGTCTTCAGCGCTCGCGAGCTGATTGTCGCGAAGCTGCGCGAGAGCGGCGACCTGGACGGCGAGCCGAAGCCGACCCAGCGGATGGCGAACTTCTTCGAGAAGGGCGACAAGCCGCTCGAGATCGTCTCGACCCGGCAGTGGTACATCCGCAACGGCGGCCGGGACGCCGACCTGAAGCAGGAGTTCATCGAGCGCGGCAACGAGCTCGCCTGGGTCCCGGAGCACATGCGGCACCGGTACCTCAACTGGGTCGAGGGACTGAACGGCGACTGGCTGATCTCCCGCCAGCGCTTCTTCGGCGTCCCGTTCCCGGTCTGGTATCCGATCGACGCCGACGGTGAGCCGGACTACGACCACCCGCTGATGCCGAGCGAGGCCGAGCTGCCGATCGACCCGACCTCGCAGGCTCCGCGGGGGTACGACGAGAGCCAGCGCGGCAAGCCGGGCGGGTTCGAGGCCGACCCTGACGTGATGGACACCTGGGCCACCTCGTCGCTGAGCCCGCACATCGTCTGTGGCTGGGAGCGGGACGACGACCTGTTCGCCCGGACGTTCCCGATGGACCTGAACACACACGCCCACGAGATCATCCGGACCTGGCTGTTCTCCCGCATCGTCAGGGCGCATTTCGAGAACGGCACGCTCCCATGGGCGCGCTCGATGATCTCAGGCTTCGTCGTCGACCCGGACCGCAAGAAGATGTCCAAGTCCAAGGGCAACGCGGTCGTCCCGTCCGAGATTCTGAACAAGTTCGGCTCGGATGCGGTCCGGTGGCGGGCCGCGATGGCGCGGCCGGGGCTGGACTCGCCGTTCGACGAGTCGCAGATGAAGGTCGGCCGCCGGTTGGCGATCAAGGTCCTGAACGCGTCGAAGTTCGTGCTCAGCTTCGGCGCATCGACGGTCGACCCGGCTGCGGTCACCGAGCCGGTCGATCTGGCGATGCTGCAGCGGCTGCGGTCGATTGTCACCGACGCGACCGCCGCCTTCGAGCGGTACGACTACACCGGTGCGCTCGAGGTCACCGAGCGGTTCTTCTGGACGTTCTGCGACGACTACGTCGAGTTGGTGAAGGAGCGCGCGTACGGCGGTCAGGGTGACGCCGGCGCAGCCTCGGCGAAGGCAGCGCTGGCTGTCGCGCTGTCGGTCCAGTTGCGGCTGCTCGCCCCGTACCTGCCATTCGCGACCGAAGAGGTGTGGTCGTGGTGGCAGGAGGGTTCGATCCACCTGACCCGCTGGCCGGAGCCTGACGCAGACCTGACGGTCGCCGCGCAGGAGCCTGAGGTGCTGGATGCGGTCTCCGAGGTGCTTGCGGGCATCCGTGGGGCGAAGTCTGCTGCGCAGGTCTCGATGAAGACCGAGGTCAGCAAGGTCGAGGTCAGCGGCCCGGCCGCCCGGCTCACGCTGGCGGAGCGGGCGGAGCCCGACCTGCGGGCCGCGGGCCGGATCACCGGTGAGATTGTCTGGCATGCGGACGAATCCGACTCGGTCAGCGTGGTCGCGACGCTCTGAGTTGTACTTGGATGGTGCCCGTCTCCCGTCGGGGAGGCGGGCACCATTCGTTTGCAGTCAACGACTACGCTGCGAAATCGGGTTGTCCCGATATGACACCATCGGGCCGAACCGTGCGTCCTGCCAGTCCTGAGGAGCCTGTATGAGCGACCCCACCACCCCGGACCCCACGTCCAAGGCTTCTACCACCACGGCCGCCGGCATGGCGGACACCGCAGAACTGGCCAAGGTCGAGGACCCGAAGCCCACGAAGGCCGATGCGGAGACGGCTGCTGCGCGTGAGAAGGCTGCGACGGGCGAGAAGGGTGATGCGCCTGCGAAGGCTGGGGCTGGAGAGAAGGTCGCGGCTCGGGAGAAGGCTGCGGCTGGGGAGAAGGTCGCGGCTGGGGAGAAGGTCGCGAAGAAAAAGTGGTGGCGGCGGATTCGCCGGGGTCCCTGGATGACTGTGGGCGGGATCCTGGTCGTGCTGCTGGTGCTGGCGCTGCTGGGCTACATCTGGGGCTTCGGGCCGCTCAACAGGCTGAACACAGCGCGCGGGATCACCCCGCCGGCCAAGCTCGCGGGTCTTGACCGGATCACGGATCAGGAAATCCGCGGACAGCTCCAACTGGACCAGACCCGCGAGGCGCTGAGCCGCATCAACGACGGGAAGCAGGCAACGGTCGAGGCGTACGGGAACCTCGACGGCAATCGGATGTTCGTGGTGATCGCCCTGCGCGGCAAGGTCGACATCGACAAGACCCTCGCCGACTCCGGTGCCACCCCCGACCAGATCAAGCGAGTCGGCCGCGCCACCTGCGTCGAGTCGGCCGGCAACCTGCCGACCCAGTGCTACCGCGGCTCCAACACGCTGACCGTGATTGCCCAATCGGGCAACGACGGCGTGGCCGTCGACGCAGTAGCGCCGGTCGCCGAGGAAGCCTTCAACGCGATGAAGTGACCGGTCAGCTGAGCAATCCGGCGATCGCGATCATGATCGGAATCGACAGCAGCGTGCTGATCAGCACGGCACTCCGCGCGAGAGTCCGGCTGCTGCGGTAGTGAACGGCGTACACGTAGACGTTCTGGGCAGTCGGTAGTGCGGCCAGCAGGGTCGGCGCGAGGAGCGCGATCCCGTGCAGATCGAGCACCCACCGTCCGAAGACATACGCGGCGATCGGTTGCAGGACCGTCTTGAGCACCACGGCGAGTACGACGTCCCGCCGCAAGCTGATCGAGTCCTTGGTACCGCCACTCAAGCTCAGCCCGTACGCCACCAACGCGACCGGCACCGCGGCAGCCGCCACGAGGTCGATCGGCCGCATCAGCAACGAAGGCAGCTGCACACCGAGCGCAGCCACCAGCAGCCCGAGCAGCGACGCCACGGTCAACGGATTCCGCAACGGCCGCGTCACCACGGCCCGCAACGACACCCGCCGCCCGGACCCCTGCCGATCACCGTCCAGTACGGCGAACGCGACCGGAGCCATCACCAGCAACTGGAACAACACGATCGGCGCAACCAACGCCCCGTCCCCCAGCACGTACGCCGCCACCGGTACGCCGAGGTTGCCCGCGTTCACGTACGACGACGCGAGGACACCGATCGTCGCCTGAGATCTCGTCCGCCGCCAGATCACCGCAGCGACCAGCAGAAACACCAGCTGCACCACGAACAGACTGGCCACATTGGTCAGCAGGACGACCGAGAAGATCGCGTGCAGGTCCGCCCGCGCCACCGTCGTGAACAACAGCGCCGGCGTGGCCACGAAGAACGCCATCCGCGACAAAACCAACTCGTCCTGCGCCCGCAGTACGCCGATCAGTCCTACGACGTACCCCAGTACCGCAACAGACACCAAGGCGACGAAGGCACCGACGACAGCGGACATGGCGGTCAGGCACTCGAGGACGTTGGCACGTGCGGATCGTAGATGAAAACGCATCCGCCGCCCCGGCCCCGCTCAGCCCTCGGACAGGTGACGAAACCGTTAACCTGTCAGATGCTGACGAGACAGCGCCTTGAGAGGAAAGATTCCACCACCGACGAACAGGATGGTGACCATGACTCTTTCCCCTCGAGCTGTGCGTGGTGCGCTGGCGACCGTGGTCGCGGCGGCCGCCACGATCGGCGTCGCACTCCCCCTCAACGCGACCGCCGCCGGCAGTGGATTGCCGCTCGGCGACCCTGATCTGGCCGAGACCCGCAGCAGCCAGGAACTGGCGCCTGGCCTGACGCTGACCCGGATCGTGCGCGGGACCGAACCAGCGCCCGCCGACCAGATCAACACGACGACCCGGGGACCGTGGGTCGTCAGCGTGCTGAGGATCGATCCCCGCAAGGCGACGGGCCACCTGCAGGCGACGTACGGGCCGGACCTGGCGAGGGTCGAGAAGACCTCGGACCTGGTCCGGTCTGCGGGCGCGGTGGCCGGCGTCAACGCGTCGTTCTTCACCTTCACCGCCGATCCGCTGTACCCGGGCGATCCGGTCGGCCTCGGCATCTCCGACGGCAAGCTGCTGAGCGAGCCGCTGACCGACCCGGCCGAGGCCAACCTACTGATCGATGCCAAGAGCAACAAGGTGGTCGCCGGGCACCTGCAGTGGTCGGGCGAGGTGCGGAACCGCGCGACGCTCGCCACGCTGCCGCTCGAGTTCGTGAACCACCGGCCGGTGATCCCGGCCGACTGCGCGAGCCTGCCGGACCAGACCACCTGCGCGTCCCCGGGTGACGTCGTACTGTTCACGCCCGAGTTCGCCGCGGCGACTCCGGCCGGCGCGGGCGTCGAGGTCGTACTCGACCGGCGTGGATGCGTGGTCAGCACGGCGACGACGCGGGGCACGAGCCTGAAGGCCGGCCAGACGTCGCTGCAGGCGACCGGGCGGGACACCGTTGCGCTGCTGAAGGTGGCGTCGCGCGGATGCCTCGACCGCGACCTCAACCTGTCGAACGAGGACGGCGACAAGGTCCCGCTGCGCAGCGGCCTGTACGGCGTGACCGGTCGCTACCGGCTGACGGCCAACGGCGAGATCGTCGTACCGGACGGGACCGGTAGCTTCTTCGACCGGAACCCCAGGACGATCGCGGGCACGACGCCGGACGGAAAGATCGTGCTCGCGACGCTCGACGGGCGGCAGACCACGAGTGTCGGGACGACGATGGACGAGACGGCCGCGGTCGCGCAGTCGCTGGGGTTGCAGAACTCGATCAACCTGGACGGCGGCGGGTCGACCGCGATGGCGCTGCAGGACGGCACCCTGGTCAACCACCCGAGCGGTACCGGCGGCGCCGAGCGCGCGGTCGGCGACGCGATCGTCTTCGTCCCCAGCCACTGAGCCTCCTGACCCCTGAGCCTCCCGACCCCTAAGCATCCCGACCACTGAGAAGGCTCGCACGTTCGTGAGACGCTGAGCGGGTGCGACTACGGCTGCTGCTGTGCACGACCGTCCTCCTCGGGACGGCCGGATGCGGCGGCGGCCAGGCGAAGGAACCGGCCACAACCGCACCCGCCAGCATCTCCGTGACCAGCCAGGCGTTCCGCGAGGGCGGTTCGATCCCGCGCAAGTACACCTGCGACGGCGACGACGTCTCACCGCCACTCGGGTGGAAGAACGTGCCGCAGAACGCCGGCGCCCTCGCCGTTGTCGTCGACGACCCGGACGCACCCCGCGGCACGTTCACTCACTGGGTCCTGCTCGACCTCGAGCCGACCACAACCTCCCTCGCAGAAGGCGAAACGCCGCCGGATGCCAGGCAAGCGAAGAACTCGGCGGGCGGGGCCAAGTACTACGGCCCCTGCCCGCCGAGCGGCACACACCACTACCGCTTCACCATCTACGCCCTCTCCGAGGCAACCGCCCTCCCCAACGGCGCCGACCTCGAAGAAGCCCTCAACGCCATCGACGACAGAACCCTCACCCGCGGCCGCCTCACCGGACTGTTCTCCCGCTGAGCACCATCAGCGGACCCGCAGCGTGACGTCTACCGGCTTGGCCAGGTACGGCGTGTTCTCCCCGACCCAAACGCCCGCCGAGTAGACACCGGCCTTCAGACCAACGGCGTTCACCCGCACCGTCACCGTGACGCTGCGGCCCGGAGCCAACGTCGTCGATGGACCGGTGACCGACATCCACGGCACATCCGTCTCGCCACACGCGCCGTACGTCGGCAGCTGTTCCGCCGAGTCGACCGGGATGAACCCGGACCTGGCCGATCCACCGATCCGGTTCAGCCCGCACGCGCTGCCACCGCGGTAGAGGACATGCCCGGACGGAGCCAGCGCGGACCACCGGTCGGTCGCCGGGTCGTAGGAGAACCCCTCGTTGGTGATGGCACCGGTCGTGCCGCCACCGGAGACCACGGTGGTGATCCCGCCGGAGACCAGCAGCCGTCCGTACGACTCGGTGTAGCCCATCCCCCACAGGTCGATCGGCAGATTGGCCTTCTTCGTCCACACGTTCGTGGCCGGGTCGTACGCGAACGTGCTCTGCGAGATGGCCCCACCGCGCCGGATCCCGCCGGCGCAGTACACCTTCCCCTCGAGCACCCCACAGGCTCGATGCCCGCCCGGCTCCGGGTAGGCCGCGAGTACGTCCCAGGTGTTGGTGGCCGGGTCGTACCGCCGGACGTTCGTCGAGTCGCACGCGTTCGAACATCCGCCGACCAGATACAGCTTGCCGTCCAGGACCGTCCGGCCCGCGGCCGCCTGAGCATCCGGCGCGTCGGCCAACCGCGTCCAGGTGTCGGTACGACGGTCGTAGCCGAAGGTGCTCTTCGACGGGACGAGGTCGGGACCCCAGCCGCCGCTGACATAGAAGGTGTCACCGATGAACGCCCCGGCCGCGTTCTCCCGGCCGTCCGGAAGATCCGCGATCGGCGACCACTCCTGCGTCGACGGGTTGTAGACATAGCCCTTCGCGGTGGTCAGCCGCCCGTCGACGCCGCCGACGGAGTACACCAGCCCGCCGACCTCACCAACGGTGTTGTCCATGATCCGGGTCGGGTAGTGAGTCAGATCGACCCACGGCCCAGCCGCCGGCGCCCCAGCCCCCTGCCCCTTCGCATCCAGGCCATCACGCGCCAACGCCAGCGGCGAGTAGTCACCTGCCACCCGGGCCACACTGTTGCTGCCAGCAATCAAGGCACTGTTGCCAGCGGCCACGACCTGCCGTTCGCCGAAGCTGATCTCGGCCGGAGCGGTCCCGGTGTTCTGCACCGTGAACCGGGCTGTCGCGACGCCGCCCGCCTTGACGTCCATGGTCACGGCACCAGGTTTCACAGACAGTTCCCCGGCCGACAGCCGGAGGTCGACCCGGCTGATCCGCCGGCTCTGCACCTGCACCCGCTCGGAGCTGTCCTGGTAGTCGACGAAGCTCGTGCCCACTGTCTGACGTCCGGCAGGCGAGAACATCCAGTAGAAGCCGTCGCCCAGTCCGCCATCGGCCGGCGTCGCCGCGGTCCGGACGGTCCGATCCGCAAGCTGAACCGATGCGCCGTTGAGCACCGCGCCGGTGTTCCGGTCACTGACCTGTCCGAGCACCAGACCGCCGGTCACCGGACCGCAGGTCAGGTCACCGACGAACACGTCGTCGACCTGCCAGAAGTAGGTGTTGTACTTCGCGTCCCAGTAGTGGAACCGGACCCGGACGCCGTCCTTGCCGGCAGCCTGCGGGATCGGTACGACGGTCCGCTCCGGCTGTACGTCATCCGGCTGGTCCAGCACCGTCTGCCAGGTCGTGCCACCGTCCAGACTCAGATCGACGTCGCTGTTCTCGCTGAGTGAATGGAGGTTCTGCCGGAACGTGATCGCCGGCGACTTCCGGCTGCGCAGATCCAGCGCCGGCGACACCAGACTCGCGTCGAGCACGACCGGACTGCCCGGAGTCTGCCCGACCGCGAACCCACCGTTGCCGCCGGTCCGGTTTCTCGTCCGGTACGGATCGTCGAACCGCCATCCGTCGTTTGTCCAGCCAGCCGGCTGACCGTGATCGAAGTCCGTCGAGACTCCGGCATAGCTGTAGCCAGGGGCAACACACGAGTCCGGATCAACCGTCAGCGACACATCCCGCCTGACATCCTGTCCGCGGACATCGATCGCCACGGAGCCGGTCCGGTACCCCGGATAGACCGCCTCGACCTTGTAGCTGTACGACGCGTTGGCGGGCAACTCGAAGCTGTAGCGACCGTCCTCCGGCTTGGTGTAGAAGACTCCACCCGGCACGTCGTCGACCGTGAGCTTGGCGTACAGCGGCCAGCCTTGACCGGATCCGTCCTCGACCGTTCCCGACACCGTGACCCGCGGCATCGAGCGCAGCCGCACCGCCACCTGAGTCGTCTTCCCCGCGGTGACAGTCACCTGCGCGGTCCCGCCGTCGTACCCGAACGAGGACGCCGCGACGCTGTACGTGCCGACCGGAAGCGGCAGCGAGTACTTCCCGTCGTCGCCGGCCGTGCGCTCCCGGCTGACAGGCCCGGTGATCTTCAACCCGGCCGACGGAATCGCCTTGCCGGTCCGTGAGTCCGTCACCGCGACGGCCAGCGTTCCGGTGTCGCCCACCGGTGCGGAGTCCACCAACGCCAACGCGTTCAACCGGCCCTCGCCGTACACGTTGTTGTCGGCATCTGTCCCGCCACACTGTCCGTCCGGCGTATCCGCGCTGCTCCCGTCGAGCAGCGCGCGCGTCGCGTCGACATCACCCACCAGCCCGGGGGCCGCCGACCACAGCAGTGCTACCGAGCCGGCCACGTGTGGTGCGGCCATCGAGGTACCACTGGCGTAGGCGTAGCCGCCCGGAACGGACGACCGGACGTCGACACCAGGTGCGGACAGGTTCGGCTTGGTGACACCGTCCTGGCCGCTGCCGCGGCTGGAGAAGTCCGCGATCGTGTTGTTCACGTCGTACGCGCCGGTCGAGTAGTTCGACGCCAGGCTGCCCGGTGAGCCGCTGGTGTGGCAGCTGAGGCCGTTGTTCCCGTTGGACCACACCGCGAATATGCCGGACGCCGCCCACGCCTTGGTGATGTCCTCCATGAACGGATCGTTCGACGGTGTCTCGCTGCCCCAGGAGTTGTTGATGATCTGCGGGCGACGGCCGGCGTCGGGGTTCTGCCCGGCCAGGTCGGTCGGCTGCAGCATCCACTGGCCCGACGCGATCAGCGACGCGTCGCTCGGGCAGCACCCGTTCGCCGCGATCCAGTTCGCCTCGGGTGCGACCCCGATGCCGTCGGCGCCGATCATCGTGCCCATCGTGTGGGTGCCGTGACCGTTGTGGTCGCACGGCACCGGTCCGCAGGTGCCGGCCGCGTCAAACCAGTTGTAGTTGTGGTCGAACGTCCCGTCCGGCTTCGTGCCGCGGTACTGCTGGACCAGGGCGGGATGGTCGTACTGCACACCGCTGTCGATGCTGGCAACGGTGATCCCGGCGCCTCGGTCGCCGTACTGGTTCCACACGTCGTCGGCATTGATGTTCGCGATACCCCACTCGACCGCCGCGGCCTCTTTCCCCGCCGCGGTCTTCTTGTCCAGTTCGGGCGGCTGGTACGACGTCGTGGCGTACAGCCCCTCGACGTCGGCCGACGCGGCGAGTTGCTCGGCCATCGCCAAGCTGCCGCCGGTGACGCGGATCGCGTTCGTCGCCCAGAACGACTGGTACGACGTCCCAGCCGCGTCGAGCTGGGCCCGGATGTCATGTTGCGACGACTGGGCGGCGCGCTGCAGCGCCTCGGCGACCGCCGTGCCACGCGCCTTCCAGTCGTCGATGGCGGCGGCCTTCGACAGGTCCGGCTGAGTGCCGAACCGGACCCAGAAGGCGACGGGAGCGACCGACTTGCGGGTCAACTGGTCCCGTAGTGCCGCCTGGATCTTGTCCGCCCGCGGCGTCCCGGCCGGCGAGGTTGCCACCAGTGGATTCGCCCGGGCCGGAGCGCTGAGCA
Source organism: Kribbella sp. NBC_00889 (assembly GCF_045207705.1). NCBI lineage: Bacteria > Bacillati > Actinomycetota > Actinomycetes > Propionibacteriales > Kribbellaceae > Kribbella > Kribbella sp. NBC_00889. The sequence continues at coordinate 4,930,745 of NZ_CP108783.1, forward strand.
AGGTTGCGAGCAGTGCGATGCAGGCGATGACGGCCGCCCGGAGTCTCATATGCCGACCTTTCCGTGGAAATGGCAGGGTGGCCGGTGACTTTATGTCGCCTCGGCGGCAGAAAGCGGGGCAAACTGTCGGCACTTTGTGGGCAGATGTCGTCCAGCGACTGGAGAACTTGTTGACTGGAGCCAGGACGTCCGGGAGGGAGCCAGATGGACACGGAGTCGTTGCTGGAAAAGCTGGGTCTGTCGAAGACCGAGGCCAAGGTCTACCTCTGTCTGCTCGGCGAGGCGCCACTGCCCGCCGCGACCATCGCCGACCGGACCGGGACCTCGCGCAGCAGCGTCTACCTGGTACTGCGTTCCCTCGTCGACAAAGGACTCATCGACGCGGGCGCCGGCTACAGCAGCCGCTACCACGCCGCTCCCCCGGACCGGGCCTTGGCCGCGCTGCTGGAACGCGAGCAGCAGGAGCTCGAGAACCGCAAGCAGCAGGTCGAGCAGGTGTTGCCGGACCTGTCCAAGTTGTTCGAGCAGAGCACCGGCGCGGACGGCGAACTCGTCGAGATCCTCCGCACCCCGAGCCTGGTCGGTCAGCGGTTCGACCGGCTCCAGTCCGAGGCACGCGAGAGCATCGATGTGGTCGTCCGCGGACCGCTCCAGGTCGGCGGCTCGAACGAGGGCGAGCTCGGCGCGCTCCGGCGGGGCGTCCGGGCCCGGGCGATCTACGACAAGGCGATCCTCGCCGATCCGGTGGTCGCGAAGAACCTGCCGTCCTGGACGTCGGGAGGCGAGCAGGCGCGAGTGTATCCGGGCGCGCTGCCGATGAAGTTCGCCCTGTTCGACGCGCACACCGTGGTGATGCCACTGGTCGCGCCGGGGGTCACCGGCGTGGTCGCGATCATCGTCCGCAACGACGAACTCGCGGCCGCACTCGAGTTCCTCTTCGACACGTTGTGGAGCGCCTCCGAACCACTGAAGCAGGCCTGATGGACGGCACCGCCGCTGTCCCGGTCGTCGTCTGTATCGCCAGCAGTCCCGAGGAGCGCAGCCGGCTCGCCGCCCAGTTCGACGGCATTGGTGTGCTCGTAGTCGCGTCCGACCCCACTGTCGCCGGTCAGTTCCTCCGCCAGTTCCGCGGATCCGGCGGAGGCCATCCCGCCGGCGACGCGTCCGTCGTACGCGTAGGCGGTCTGCGCCTGGACGATCACGAGGCGACCTGGCACGGCGTGCCGTTGCCGTTGACACCGCACGAGTTGAAGGTTCTCGCGTGCCTGGCGGAGCGGCCCGGCCGGATCTGGACGTACCAGCAACTGCACGACCGGGCCTGGGACGGTTCGTACTTCACCGGACCCGCGGCCGTGCAGTCGGTGATCAAGCGCCTCCGGGCCAAGCTGCGGCTGGCCGGCGTCCTGGTCCACATCGACGCCGCGCGCGGCCTCGGCTTCCGCCTGGTCGACGGGAAGGACCTCCGGCTGATCCGCGGTCAGTAGCCATAGCCCCCGTTGCCGTTGCCGGAGCCGGACGAGGTCGACGGAGCCGGCGAGGGAGCCGCGGCCGTGGTGGTGGCGGCGTGCCAGGTGAAGCTGGCGCCGTCGAACTCGTCGGTCAGGTCCTGGCCCTTGTGCTGGCCCGCTGCGGTGTCGAGGCGGAAGGTGTACAGCGGCTTGCCCTGGAAGGTGAGCTGGCTCTTGCCGGTGTCGGACCGCTGGACGACCCCGAGACCGTCCATGGCCTTGGCCGCGCTGTCCGTTCCCTCGACCGGTATCCAGAATTCCAGGCAGCCGGCCGTGCACTTGATCATGCCGCCGGCCTCCTGGTCCGCGAAGTAGACGGTCTTGCCGGCCGGATCGACCAGGGTCTGGCCGATACCGCTCACGTCCTTGACCGACACGGCGCCGTTCGCCGCAGGGGCAGGTTGGTCACCGGCGGCCTGCTGGTTGCTGCCACCGGCACCGCACGCGGTCAGCGTGGCCAGCGCCGCGGTTGCCCCGAGCAACAGATTGAAAGCTCTCATGGGATGTTCTCCTCTCCGGGACAACTACGCACGCGCTCCGGAGATGGTTCAGTTGAACCTTCGACGGCTCTGGCGCGTATCTCCTTGTGTGGATGACGAAACGGTGATCCGCGCGCTGTACGACAGGTACCGGCGACCGTTGTTCGGCTACGTCCTGCGTTCGGTGGGCGGCGATCACCAGTACGCCGAGGACATCGTGCAGGAGACGATGGCCCGGGCCTGGACACATGCGGACCAGCTGGATCCGGAACGGGCCGGTCCGTGGCTGTTCACGGTGGCGCGCAACCTCGTCATCTCCGGGCGGCGCAAACGCGTGGCCCGCGTCACCGAGGTGCCGTTGGACGGGCGGCGCGACCCGGCGGCCGAGGCCGACGACATCGACCGGGTCCTGCAGGCCTGGCAAGTGGCCGAGGTTCTGCACGAGCTGAGTCACGACCACCTGCGGGTGATCGTCGAACTGTTCTACCGGCGGCGGACCGTCGCGGAAGCCGCCGTCGTGCTGGGGATCCCGCCCGGGACGGTGAAGTCGAGGAGCTATTACGCGCTGCACGCGTTGCGGGCCGCGCTGGAGGAACGGGGAGTGACCGGGTCATGAAGTGTCCGGAGACCATCGCTATCGGGGCCTACGTCCTTGGTGCCCTGGACAGCGCGGAGCGCCACGCCACTGATCAGCACCTGCGCACGTGTGCGTCCTGTCGCGAGGCGTTGCTCCAGTTCGCACCTCTCCCCGGCCTGTTGCACACCGTTCCGCCCGAAGACATCGAGGCGGAGGATCCGGCGCCACTCCCACTCCCCCCACGTCCGGTACGACGTACCCGTCGGTGGATCCTGGCTGCGGCGGCCACCGTCGCGGTGGTGACGGCCGGCGGGGTGGTGGGCTGGCAAGCGATCAACACTCCGGACTCGGTGACGTGGACGGCGACGAACGGCGTGAGTGGGATCGACACGACGGCGGAGCTGACCAGCAAGGGCTGGGGTACCGACATCCAGTTGCGGATGACCGATCTGAAGCCCGGGGAGCACTGCGAGCTCCTCGTCCACGGCCGGGACGGCAGCGTGGAGACCGCGGGCTGGTGGGCGACCACGAGCACCTACAAGGCCAACGTCCCGGCGAGTACGTCGATCGCGCTGAAGGACATCGAGCGGCTCGAGGTGGTGACCTCCGGGAACACAGTGCTGAGCACGGTGTCCCCGGAGACGCGTTGAATCACCAGCTGTTGTTGGAGATTCCGGTGCCCAGATAGATCTGGTCGTACGTGTTGCCGTCGTTGTCGTCGGTGTAGGCGACAGCGACCTCGGCGAACGGTGAGACGGCCACTGTCATCTGTTCCTGGCGCAGGTCCGGGACCGAGCTGAGCTGTTGCGCCGACAGCCGGCCGGTGTCCGTGCCGGTGGTGCCGAAGCCGCGCACCCAGACATCGAGGTCGGTGGCCTGAACCGTCCAGCCGACGACCGTCTGGGCCTGGTCGTCGATGCCGATCGACGGTGCCTTGGCGCCGGTCGCGACCTGGACGTCGGCGTACCGGGCCGTGCCGGTCGAAGTGAAGTTGCGCGTCCAGGACCCCGCGGTGCCGGTGTGGTCGGACTCCCACGCGACCGCGAAGTCACCGTTGAAGTTCGCCGCCACCGCTGGATGCGTTTGCTGACCAGTGGTGTTGGAGTTCGCGACCCGGCGGGACAGCGTGGCCGCACCGTTGGTCCGGGCGAGCCGGATCAGCCCGACCTCGTACGATGCGTTGGCGTCGCCGTCGTCCTCCCAGACGAGAACCGCATCGCCGGAGGCCGACGCCGCGACATCCGGGTTGTGGTGCTGGCCGGTCGTGGTCGACGCGGTGACTTCCCAGGCGCGGGTCGTCGGACCTGTGAACCCGGCCGCCTTGACCGTCGGTTGAGTGCCGGTCTGGATGTCCTCCCACACAACGGTGAACGCGACCGCCGCACTCGACGGTGCACCGTCCGGATCAACCGACACCCGCGGGTTGATCTGCTGGCCGTCGGCGCTGGTGTTGGCGTTGCCCGATGCGGTCACGGTGCCCGCGGTGTTCAGGACGCGGTACGGGATGTTGTAGAAGCCGTTGCCGTCCGGGTCGTCCTGCCACACCACGACCGCGTTGCCCTTGTCGTCCAGGCCGACGTCCGGGTGCAGGTGGCGCCAGTTCGTCACCCCACTGCTGCCGGCGGCGGACACCTTCTTCTCGTACAGCGCGGTCCCGTTGTGGTACACCCGCACGAAGATCTCGCTGTGCACGTTGTCGGTCGCGTTGTCGGTGTCGCGGTCGTCCTCCCACGCCACGGCCACATAGCCGTTGCGGTTGGTCGCGATCGACGGCGCGTCCTGGTCACCGGTCGACACACTGTTGGCGGTCACCCAGGTCGGTGCGGCGATGTGCGCGTCTGCACTGGGAGCGGCGAGTACGGCGGACGACAGCAGGGTGATGGCTGCGACAGCAGCTGCGGAAAGCCTCATGATCCCCTCACACAGCCTGCAGGCCGGGTTGGCCCTCTTGGACGACGAACGACTTGAGTGTCGTGGCGGCGGCGCCGTGCTCCGACACCTTCGCTACCGCGCGGAAGTCGGTCCGCATCTGCGTCGGGCTGAGCGTCGCCCGGATGTACCCGCGCCGGTTGCTGTAGAACTTCAGCCACGGGTTGGTCCCGGCGTCAGGAACCGTGGTGGAGGCGTCGCCGTCACCGCTGGACGTGACCGAACTGGTGACGAGCTCGGTGCCGATGGTCGCAGAGTTCACGTTGTTGTAGTCGGCCTTGAGATCGTTCGCCCACGCGCGGTGCACGTCGCCGGTCAGTACGACGGGGTTGCGCGTACCGCGGTCGACCCAACCCTGCTGGATCCGGGCCCGGGACGCGCGGTAGCCGTCCCACGAGTCCATGCTCGCGCCGGTCGAGTTGAACCGCCGCGCGAAGAACACCTGCTGACCGATGATGTCCCAGGTGCCCAGGTGCTGGTTCAGACCGTCGAGCAGCCAGGTCTCCTGCGCATTGCCGGGCAGGCTGCGCGAGGCAAGGTCCGCGTCCGAGCAGATCTTCCAGCCGTCGCCGCAGGCCTGGTCATTGCGGTACTGGCGGGTGTCGAGCATGTGGAACGTTGCCAGACTCCCCCAACGCAGCCGCCGGTACAGCGGGATGCTGTTGCCGCTGTTGGCCTGAGCCGGCCGCAGCGGCATGTTCTCGTAGTACGCCTGGTACGCCGCCGACCGCCGTGCGGTCCACTGCGCGGCCGTCAGTGCCGGAGTGTTGTTCTCGCGGATCGTGCCCGCGTAGTTGTTCTCCACCTCGTGGTCGTCCGGTACGGCGATCCACGGCGCGACCGCGTGCGCGGCCTGCAGATCCGGGTCGGTCTTGTACTGCGCGTACCGCCGCCGGTAGTCCGCGATCGTCACGATCTCGGCCCCCAGGTGCAGCCGCGGCCGCCCGGAGGTCGCGCCGTACTCGTAGATGTAGTCGCCCAGGTGCAGGATGACGCCCGGGTTCTCCTCGGCCATCCGGCGATAGACGGTGTAGTAGCCCTCCTCGTAGTGCGAGCAGGAGGTGAACGCCATCGTCAGGTCGCGTCCGGCTGCGCCGATCGCGGGCGTGGTCCGGGTGCGGCCGACCGGCGAGACGTGGCCTTGGGCACGGAATCGGTAGAAGTAGTCGGAGTCGGGGTTCAGATTGCCGGCGACGACATGGACGGAGTGGGCGGTCGCGTACGTCGCGGTGACCTGGCCGCTGGCGACCAGCGTGCTGAAGGTGTCGGTGGTGGACACCTGCCAGTCGACGACGATGTTCGTGTCGGTCATCCCGCCGTGGCCGTCGGCGTTCAGCGGCGAGGGGGCCAGCCGGGTCCACAGCACGACGCTGTTCGCGTCGGGCTCACCGGACGCGATGCCGAGCTGGAACGGGTACGGGACGGCGGCGGTCGCCGCGATCACGGCCGAGCGGACCGGCAGGGCGCTGACGCCGGCTGCGGCGAGTCCGCCGAGGACAAGGGTTCTGCGACTGATTGGGCTCATGAGCCTCACCTTCACGGGTACTCAGGGCGGCAGGGTCCCCGGCTGGATGAAGCTGATGGTGACATCCGGAGAACCTTGAGTGATGGTGCTTGATGCCCATAGTTGCGCAAGACCCGTAAGTTTCCTACACCTCGCGCCGTACTGCTCAGTTGAGGGCGAGGATGAGCAGCACCGCAGCGGGAACTCCCTCGAGGAGCGCGTTGAACCACAGCTTCCGCTGCGACACGACCAGGACGACGGCCATGAACGTGTGCTGAGCCGCGGTGAAGACGACCAGCGCCTGTCCTTGCGCGACGTGATCGTTGCGCGCGAGCAGCACGCCGACTACCAGCGCGATCGCTGTGGTCAGGTTGTAGAAGCCTATGTTCACGGTCCACAAGCGGACCGCGTCGAAGTCGCGAGGCTTGGTCAGGAACATCGGGTACAGCCGCGGGTTCCGGTACAGGAACGACTCCATCACGAACACCGACACGAGCATCACCGCGATCACGATCGCCAGCACCTGCGTCGCCGTACTCATGACCGCACCTCGGCGAGCTCGGCGAAGAGCGCGCTCATCCGGCCGGTCTGGCTGATGGCGAGGAACTTGGCCGATGGCGTGAGCACGGAGAACGTGTTCAGCGTGCCGGCCGGGATACTGATCGACGAGCCCGGGCCGAGGTCATAGCCCTGATCGCCTGCCTGCACGAGGATCCGGCCGGTCAGGACGTAGAACGCCTTGCTCCAGGACTCGCTGTGCGGTGGCGCGGCCGGGGCGCGCGGTGCGTCGATCTCGAACACCTCGTACTGCGCGCCGGTGTGCTCGCTGGCGACCTTGACCGTCACGATCGCGTCCGGGGCGGCGTACTCCGCGCCCGTCCCGGCTGTGCTCAGGTGTACCGACTCGTTCATGATGCCTCCCTTGTGGCTGCGACTGTCTGGCTGCGACGGTAGGCAGCGGTGAGCGGCGGTTCCATCCCGTCCACCGGGGGTCTGGATCGCCGTGGATTCCCCACATTTCAGGGATAGGCGGGTCCGGTACGGCGGCGCATACTGAGCCCATGTGGGAGGGCCGGGCGCGAGCCGCGCGCCGGGACATCGCGGCACTGGCGACGTCCGGACTGGGCGTCACGGAACTGCACGCCGCGGCGATCGAGGTGGTCGAGCAGGTCGTCGGCAGTGAGCTGACCTGCTGGGCCGCGATGGATCCGGGCACGCTGGTGATCAGCTCGATGACGAGCGGCCGCGACCACATCCCGCCCGAGTACGAACCCACGCTGGCCGAGACGGAGTACGCCGGCACCGTCCCGAACTCGTTCGCCGACCTGGCCCGCCGGCCGTACCCGGTGGCGCGACTGTCCGACCTGCCGTACCGCGAGGTCGTCGGGCACCGGCGGCTGAACGAGATCTGGCGGCCACTCGGGATCGAGCACGAGGTGCGGGCCGCGTTCACCGTCGACGGGGACTGCTGGGGCGCGGCCGGATTCGTCCGGAGTGGTCCCGAGTTCAGCGACCGCGAGGTCGAGTTCCTCGGCTCAGTGGCGCCGGCGATCGGTTCAGCGACCCGGGTGGCGGTGCGGACCGATGCGCACGGCTACAAGGGCGGGGGCGGACCGTCCATCGTGGTGACCGGCCCGAGCGGTGAGCCGCGCGCGATCACCGCAGCCGCGCGGACCTGGCAGGACGAGCTCAACGAGATCGCACCTGGGCGGTTCAGCACCCTTCTGCGTGCCGTGGTGACCGGGACTCGGGCGGCCGGAACGTTCCAGGCACGGGTGCAGACCGCGACCGGCGGCTGGGTGGTGCTGCAGGGCAGCCGGCTGATCAGCGACGACGACCAGTCAGAGGTCGTCGTCACGATCGAACCGGCTGGTGGTCACCACCTGGTCGGCATGCTGCTCGCGGCGTACGGACTGACCACCCGGGAGCGCGAGATCTGCCTCGAGGTCATCTCGGGCCACAACACCACGGAGATCGCCGATCGGCTGTCGATCTCGCCGCACACGATCCAGGACCACCTGAAGTCGGCGTTCGCCAAGGTCGGTGTGCGGAGCCGCGGCGAACTCGTCGCCACCCTGCGCCCGGACGACCTGACGCGCTGATCAGCAGGCGAGAGTGCGGTCGCCGGGCTGCCAGCCGAACGTGATGACGTCCTCGACCGGAACGCCGGGCCGCAGCCGGCCGTCCGTCCCGTCGATGATCCGGCGGGGCGTCGTGACGGCCATGGTGAGGGCCTCGGGCAACGAGAAGGCGGCGGCCGCCCAGGCGACGCCGTCCGCGAGCGGCGCGGCCGCTCCAGCCAGGTACGGCGTACCGCGGACGACCAGCCGTCCGTCATCGGTGAGTTCCACCTCGCCGCCGACAGACGACGAGTACACCCCCGGTGGCCGGCCGCCGGTCGCCACCGAGTCAGAGACCAGGAAGGACCGATCCAGGCCCTTTGCGCGGACCATCGCCACGAACGTATCCGCCGGGAGATGGTGACCATCGGCAATGAACCCGGCGCTCAGCCGGTCCTCGGCCAATTGTGCCCACAGGTAGTTCGGGTGGCGCGGCAACCGGGCGTGCGCGCCGTTACCCAGATGGGTGGACAACGTCGCGCCGGCCTCGGCCGCGGCACGGATCTGCGCACCGTCCGCGTGGGTGTGCCCGACCGCCACTCGGGTGCCGGCGGCAACGACCTCCGCGATGAAATCAGCACTGTCAGGCCAATGCGGAGACACGGTGATCAAGCCGACGAGTCCGTCCGAGACGTCCTGGCAGAGCTCGAACTCGGCCAGGTCGGGCGGACGGACGAAGGCCGCGTCGTGAGCGCCGCGCGGACCGTCCTGGTCGGAGATGTGCGGACCCTCGAGGTGCACGAACGGAACGGCCGCCGCAACCTCGGCGTCCTGCCGCCTCGCCTCGGCCACGATCCCGAGAGCACGACGGTTGCGCTCCGGGCTCGCCGTGATCAGCGTGGGCACGAAGACCGTGACTCCGACCCGCCGCAGGGCCTCCCGCAGACCGCGGACCGTGTCCACGGACAGATCGTCGCCGTTCAGGTCGTACCCGGCGTACCCGTTGACCTGCAGGTCGACGAGTCCCCGGCTGATCCACGGCAGGTCCGCGTCTCCGGGCGCTCGCTCGATGCGGGAGATCAGGCCGTCGACGTACTCGAGGTGGAGGGTCTCCCCCGACCACGGGTCCCGGCCGGACAACCTGTCTAGAGCCACCGCACCCGCTCCCTGAACCTGCCGACGAAGGCCGCGTTCGCCTCGTCCCCTCCGGGTGCGTTGCCGCTGCGCCACACCGGCGGTACGACGTCCTGCTCGATCAGCCGCTCGATCGTGGCCAGCACCATCGTGTTGAGCGTGAACGCGTTGGCGAAGGTGGAGACGGCGGCGACCCGCTCGGGCATCCCGGCGACCGCGATCACCGCGTCACCGATCGGGACCTTGGTGTCCACGGCAACGTCGACGACCTCGTGCAGGTTCGCACCGGACGGGTGCCGCGCCGGATGCGACTTCGCCGTCTGCTCGGCGTGCTCACGGGAACTCACGCCGATCGTCCGCGTGCCGCGCTCGCGAGCGGTCAGGGCCGCGTCGATGAGCGCCGCGTTGATCCCGTAGGCGTTCACCAGCAACAGCAGGTCGTCCGGGCCGAGCCCGGCGTTCTCGATCACCATCCGACCGTAACCCGGCATGCGCTCCACGGCCATGGAGCGGAGCGCGCCGTTCGACAGCAAGGTGCCCTCGTCGAGGATCGCGGAGACGTGCATCAGACCGCCGGCCCGGAAGAAGATCTCCTGGGCGGCCAGGTTCGAGTGCCCGCCCGGTCCGTACACCTGGATCAGCTGATCGGCGGCAACCTGCTCGGCCATCAACCGGGCAGCGGCCGCGATGGACTCGCCTTCCTCCGCCTCGATCCGGCCGAGCAACGCCGTGATCGCGGTCAGGTACTCACTCATCGGGACTGGCCTCCTGATCGAGATACAGCCGGGCCCGCGGATGCGTCCGCAGCGCACTCGCCGGTACGCCGGGATCCACCGGACCGTGCAACGTTCGCCGTACGGCGTCCGCCTTGGCCGGACCGGACACCATGCAGAAGATGTCGCGCGCCGACAGCAGGAACGGAACCGTCAGCGTCCAGGCATGGGTGGGTACGTCGTCCAGCGACACGAACAGCCCTTCGTCCACCTGCTGCCGTCGGCTGATCTCGTCGAGTGCGACCACCTGCACGACGTCGGTGGTGGTGAAGTCGGCCGGCGGCTCGTTGAACGCGAGGTGCCCGTTGACACCGATCCCGGCCAGCACGATGTCGATCGGCGCGGCCGCGACCAGCGCCGCATAGCGAGCCGCCTCGGCCACCGGCTCCGCGCCGCCGGCCGGGTCGAAGACAGCCAGCGGCACCGGGGCGGTGAAATGCCGGCCCAGCCACCGGCCGAAGCGTTGCTCCGCGGCGACCGGCAGCCCCACGTACTCGTCCATGTGGAACGCCTCGACCCGTGACCAGTCGATGCCCTCGGCAACGGACAGCGCCGCCAGAGTGTGCTGCTGGCTCGGCGCCGCCGCGAGGACCAGCCGGGCCGAGCCCTGCGCCTGGATGATCCGGCGCAGGGACTCGGCCGCGGCCGCCGCTGCCGCCGCCCCGACGGCTGCGGGATCCGGAAGCGTCTCGACCTCCAGCTTGCCGACGACCATCAAGGTGCGGAGACCAGCCGGCTGTGCTGCTCACCCAGGCCGTCGGCCCACACGCGCACGACATCGCCCTTGCGCAAGAACCGCGGCGGCTTCTGTCCCGCACCGACACCGGCCGGCGTGCCGGTGCTGATCACGTCGCCGGGGTAGAGCGTCATGTACTGCGAGATGTAGTGCACCAGGTGCGCGACGCCGAAGATCATGTTCGCCGTCGAGCCGTCCTGCAGTACGTCGCCGTTGACGTCCAGGCCCAGCTTGATCGCCTGCGGATCGGGGACCTCGTCGGCGGTCAGGATCCACGGACCCAGCGGGCAGAAGGTAGCTGCGTTCTTACCCTTGTCCCACTGGCCGCCACGCTCCAGCTGGAAGTGCCGCTCCGACACGTCGTTGGCCAGCACGTAGCCGGCGACGTACTCCAGCGCATCCGCCTCGCTGTCGAGGTAGGCCGCCGTACGCCCGATCACGACGCCGAGCTCGACCTCCCAGTCGGTCTTCTCGCTGCCGCGCGGGATGACGATGTCGTCGCGAGCGCCGACCACGGTGTCCGGTGCCTTCATGAACAGGATCGGCTCGGCCGGCGCGGCCTGGCCGCCCTCGGCCGCGTGGTCGGCGTAGTTCAGCCCGACGCAGACGATCTTGCCGGGGTTGAGCGGTGCGGCGAGCCGTACGTCGTCCAACGCGGCAGCTGTCCCCACGTCGGCGAGGGCCGCGGTGGCGCGCTCCCGGAGCCCGGCCAGGTCGAACGCCCCGGGCTCCCCGGCCAGCGTCACCACCCGGTCGTCCTCGGTCAGCACGGCGTCACGCAGACCGTCGTCGGTGTGGACACGTAGCAATCTCACTGATTCCTCCAAGGAGCTCGTTTGGCCCAGTTCAGATACGCGATACCCAATGCGTGCGAGCCTTGCACCGGATCGAGCTGCACGGCGTCGTACACGCGGAGGGCCTGCTGGTAGACAAGGAGATCCTGCTCAGCGTACGCACCCCATCGTGCACACTGCACCGCGTTCGCGGGCACCGCGGTCCCGGTCCCGTCCACCCGGAACCAGACCTCGGTCTCGGACCGGACCACCCGCTGCGTGAAAGTCTTGGTGAACCGCAGCACGTCCGTGGCCACGTCGGTCTCGATCTTCGCGTCGTACGCCGCGTGCACGAACTCGGTACTGATCGCCGCGTGACTGATGTCCTCGATCTGGGTGGACGCGGAGTACCCCGGCGTGTACTCCGAGATCCCGGCGGTCTTCGGGAAACCGGCGTACATCTGGCTGTACGGCGGCCAGTAGGGCCAGACGTAGGCGCCGTCGGCAGCGAGGGTCAGACCTGCGCGGTACGCCTTCAGCATCTCGACGACCCGCGTCCGGTAGCGCTGCTGCCGTGTCACGCGGTAAAGCTCGACCAGCACCTGGCCGAGACCCTGGCTCTGGTTGTACGGCTGGATCGTGCCGTCGAACGGGATCGGCGCACCCTTGGGCCAGACGTAGTCACCGGTCCCGTCCGCGTGGGAGACCCACTCCCGGTCGTGGAACGCCACAGCCACGGTGGCCGCGTCAAGCAGGTCCTTGGCCACCTTCTGCCTCGGGCCACGCCGCAACTTCGGCGACTGCAGCACCATGCGGGCATAGCGGGCGAGCGGGAACGCAATCATCCCGGTGTGGACGGCGAACACGTAGTACTGCGACTCGAAGGCGATCGTGGTCGCCACCGGCGCGGGGCCGGCGGCGGGCGCGGTCCGAAGGTCGACAGCAGTCCAGCGGAGCCCTGTGGTGTACGCGTTGTTGACCGCCGTCACGACGTACGACGTGGCAGCCGGATCGAGGGAGACACCGCGCAACGTCACGACACCGGTGGTGGCCGGGTTGCGCAGGATCAGGTCGAAGGTGTCGCCGCTGACGTTCGACACCTCGGCCGTCGACTCGGCCGCCCTGCTGCCGGCCCAGCGCAGCTGCACGGCCGGCTTGCCGTCGCCGTCCGGGAGCACGCCATGGCCCGCGGTGTAGTTGCCGGCCGTGCGCCACACCTTGCCGGAGCGGCCGGCGTAGTCCTTCACGTGGCGGGCGCGGTCGGTGGTCGCCATCACGTGTTTGGCGCGCTGCTCGAAGGTGTTCAGGTAGCGCTCGTCCTCGTACGCCTCGTACATCCGGAGCAGGCTGAGCAGGAAGTAGGACTCGCCCCACGCGTACACCCCGGCCTCGTTGTTCTGCGGGTCGGACGCGAGATACCCGGCCTGGGCCACGTCGAAGGCCTCGGGCGAGTCGTAGACGAGTGGAGCGGCGGACGCCTGGAGAGCCGGAAGCCCGGTCCAGGCAAGGGCTCCGCCGGCGGAGCCCAGGAGCAAGGTACGGCGACTGAGCTGCGGATTCAACATGATGCCTCACTGGGGTGGACGGGAAAGGCGGGAACCACACGGGAGCGGGCGGACGTGGCGACTCAGCCTTTGACCGCACCGCCCATGCTGTTGAGGATGCGTTTCTGCAGGAACAGGAAGACCATGACGACCGGGACCAGCGAGATCACCGTGCCCGCGGCCAGACCGCGGACGTCGGTCCCGCTGACTCCGCTCAGGTAGGCGATGCCGAGCGCGATCGGGAACTTGGACTGACTGGTCAGCGTGACCAGCGGCCAGATGAAGCTGTTCCAGACCGAGACGAAACCGAGGATCGCCAGCACGGCCAGCGTCGGAGCGACGATCGGCACCGCGATCCGCCAGAAGATGGCGAACTCGTTCGCACCGTCCATCCGGGCCGCCTCGACGATCTCGTCGGGGATCTGCGAGAACGCCTGGCGGAGCAGGAAGATCCCGAGCGACGAGAGAATGGCCGGCAGGATCACCGAGGCGAACGTGTCGGTCAGTCCCAACTGGCTCATCACCAGGAAGCGCGGGATCAGCATCAGCTCACCCGGCAGGAACATGATCGACAGGAACAACAGGAAGAACACGCCGCGGCCGCGGAACGCGATGCGGGCCAGTGGGTAGGCGGTGAGCGCGGAGACGACCAGGTAGATCGGGACCGTGATCCCCACGTAGATCAGCGAGTTCACCAGGAACCGGGCGTACGGGATCGTTGTCCACGCCTCCCGGAACCAGTCGGCCACCGGCGGGCGCGGGATGAGGTCCGGCGGAAAGCCGAACACGTCCTGGCTGGCCGGCTTGGTGGCCGAGCTCAGCAGGATCAGGAAGGGGCCGATGAACAGGGCCGCCACCGCGATCAGCAGCACGTAGAGCCCGATCCGCCGTACCGTGCGCCGGGAGGTCCCGGCCGGCGTCGGTTGCGATGTGGGTGGAGCGACGCGTGGCAACTGCCCGGCTCGCCGGGCCAATCGGCTCCGGGTCGCCATCAGCCGTCCCTCCGCCGGGTCACGACCAAGTTGAAGCCGGCCAGGACGATCATGATTGCCCAGAGCAACAGGCCGACGGCGCTCGCATAGCCCATGTCGTAGTCCTCGAAGGCCTTCGACCAGATGTAGTAGCCGAGGGTGAGTGTGGAGTCGAGCGGACCGCCGCGGGTCAGCACGTAGACGGACTCGAAGGCGCGCATCGCCTCGAGCATGCTGAGGATCAGCGTGACCGCGAACGTCGGCCGCAGCGACGGGACGATGACGTGTCTGAGCCGCTGCCAGCTGTTGGCGCCGTCGATCGTGGCCGCCTCGACCTGGTCGGGCGGGACCGCCTGCAGTCCGGCCAGGTAGATCATCATGAACAGGCCCGCGTTCTTCCACGCCTCCAGCAGCACCACCGTCGGCAGTGCCCAGTGCCGATCGAGCAGGAAGTCGATCGGACCCGCCCCGACCAGGCTGAGCAGCCAGTTGATGACGCCTTCGCGGTTGAAGACGTACCGCCAGGCGACCGCCACCGCGACCATCGAGGTGATCACCGGCAGGTAGTAGAGCATCCGGAACGCCTGGATCGCGCGCAGCTTCAGGTTCACCAGCATCGCCAGGAACAGCGGGACGACCACGGTGAGCGGCAGGAACATCACCACGAACAGCAGTGAGTTGCGCAGCGCGATCCAGACCCGCGGGTCATGCAGCAGCCGAGAGAAGTTGTCCAGCCCGGAGAACCGGACCGGGCTGACGATGTTGTAGTCGGAGAAGGCCAACTGGATCGCGATCACGGCCGGCCAGGCGAACATCGCGGCGTACATCAGCAGCCCGGGCAGCATGAACGCGTACGGCGTGTACCAGTGCTGACCGACCACGCGGCCCCTGAGACCCGGCATGCCTACCGCCTCTCGTGTCTGAAACCTGGCTTTCAGCTTCGCGGTTATGCGGAACCGTAGCTCACCACACCGGCCGCCGGAAGCGCTAATTGGCAAGATTTTTGGAAGTCATCGGTTGACGCCGGCCGATCGATGGCAAACACTGTGATGTCTGTAAGCACTGTTTAGGACACACATTCCCCGAGGAGCTCGCAATGTCGCGACGCACACGATCCCTGCTGAGGAGACGCCTCGTCCCCACCGTCGCGATGGTTCTGGCCTTACCGCTGGCCCTCGCCGGATGCGTTTCCGGCAGTCCGGCC
Source organism: Kribbella sp. NBC_00889 (assembly GCF_045207705.1). Classification (NCBI taxonomy): domain Bacteria; kingdom Bacillati; phylum Actinomycetota; class Actinomycetes; order Propionibacteriales; family Kribbellaceae; genus Kribbella; species Kribbella sp. NBC_00889. Next base: position 4,945,937 of record NZ_CP108783.1, read on the forward strand.
GGCGGAGACGAGCCAGAGCAGCAGTCGACCGACGCCTACTCCGGCGAGGTCGAGTGGTGGACCATCAACCTGCAGAAGAACTACGGGCCGGACATCCAGAAGTGGATCGACGCCTACCAGAAGGACCACCCGAAGGTGTCGATCAAGTGGGTCGACGTCCCGGGCCAGGACATCACCACCAAGCTGCTGGCGGCGATCGCCGGCGGCAAGGTGCCGGACGTCGTCAACTTCACGTCCGCCACCACCGGCCTGTTCGCCGGCTCGATGGCCGACCTGAACGGCCTGTTCAGCAAGGAAGACGTCGCCGCCTACCTGCCGAACCTGGCCGACCCGCTGGTTGCCGACGGCAAGCGGATCGCGATCCCCTGGTACAACGGCGGCACCTCGCTGGCGTTCTACAACAAGGATCTGCTGGCCAAGTCCGGCTTCGACCCGGCCACGCCGCCGAAGACGTACGACGAGGCGCTCGCCCTGGCCAAGGCGTACCACGACGCGACCGGCAAGTCCGCGACCAACTTCATGGCCTACTCCAGCGTGGTCCAGGCTGACGGCGTCAAACTGCTGTCGGAGGACGGCAAGTCGGCGGCCTTCAACACGCCGGAAACGCTGGCTCTCGTGGAGAAGTTCAAGACCCTCTTCAGCTCGGGCGCGATCGCACCCGGCAGCCTCGGCGAGAACCAGCGCGATCTGCCCCAGTCACTGGAGAACAAGCTGATCGCCTTCAACCCGGCCGCCGTGTCCAGCTCGCTGCTGAACGTCGAGAAGAACTCCCCGGCCGTCTACAAGTCGATCGTCGTGGGACCGCCGGTGACCGGTGCCGACGGCAAGTTCTACATGCCCGGCCAGCAGGTGATGGGTATCCCGGCCAAGTCGGACAACCAGGCGGCCGCGGCCGCGTGGCTCAAGTACGTCGCCGCGCCCGAGCAGCAGCTCGCGCTGTGCAAGCTGGTGCCGATCTACCCGTCGTCGGTGAAGGCGCTGGCCGACCCGTTCTTCACTGACATCCCCGGCACCACGTCCGCCGACGAGGCGCGCAAGATTCTGCTGGACACGTTCAAGAACAGCGTGGACGCGTCAATGGGTTCGGGCAACGACGAGCAGCTGCGGAAGCTGTTCGACGACCAGATCCGGGCGTACATGTCCGGGACCAAGTCCGCCAAGGATGCGCTGGACGCCGCCGAGAAGGCGTGGAACGACACCCTCGCGAAGGGCAAGTGAGTTGGCGCTCGCGTCGGACAAATCGGTGAGCCGCGGAATCGAAAGGTCGGTGGGTTGGTGAGCAACGGGGTGCGGATCGGGATCGTCGGCGCCGGGATCATGGGGCGAGGCAATGCCTTGTCCCTGTCCGGGCTGCCGGAGGTCGAGGTCACCGCGGTGACCAGTCGTTCGGCGGACTCCGCCGGACGGCTGGCCGACGAGATCGAGGGGCGCGGTGCACCGCGGCCGGCGATCCATCCGGACCTGGAGGCCGTGCTGGCCGACAAGTCGGTGGACGCGGTCGTCCTGACCACACCGGATCATCTGCACGGCGAGATGATGGTCCGGGCCGCCGAGGCCGGGAAGCACATCCTGGTCGAGAAGCCGCTGACCACGTCCGTCGCCGAGGCGGACGCGGCGGTGAAGGCGATCCGCGAGAACGGTGTGGTCGCGATGTGCCTGTTCAACCACCGCTGGGTTCCCGCCTACGCGCAGGCCTACGACCTGCTCGCGGATCTCGGTGACGGAGCGGTCGCGTACGCCCGCAAGGACGACACCATCTTCGTGCCGACAGAGATGCTGTCCTGGGCCGACCGCACGACCTGCGCCTGGTTCCTGTCCAGCCACGACATCGACCTGGTCTCGTGGCTGCTGCGCGACCAGGTCCGCCGGGTCTACGCGACGGCCCGGTGGGGCAAGCTCCGGTCGCTCGGCATCGACACCCCGGATGCGATCCAGATCCAGGCCGAGTATTCGCGCGGGGCGGTGGCGACGTTCGAGTCTGCGTGGATCTACCCGAACACCTTCCCGACCACGGTCGACTCCTACGTCTCGGTCGTCACCGACAACGGCGTGGTCCAGCTCGACCGGCAGAAGGAGAGCGTCGTTGTGGCCCGCCCCGACGGGTACAGCTACCCGAGGAACATGCTGCAACGGGTGATGCACGGCATCCCGGCCGGTGCATACGCCGACGCGATCGCGCACTGGGTCACCTGCTGCCGCACCGGCAGGCAGCCGCTGATCACGATCGAGAGCAGCCGGAACGTGACCGCCGTACTGGAGGCCGCGCACACCTCGATCGAGACCCGGCAGCCGGTCGACGTCTCGATGCTCGCTGAGCTGGCGTCCGACTCAGGGAACGCATGAACGCCACCACAGGCCCCGAGAAGCCGCGACACATCGACGGCCGGATCAACCGGATCGGGACCGACGACCTGATCAAGGCCTTCGGCTCCCCACCCGGCGTCCAGGACATCGGTGCGTTGCGTGCGTTCGTCGCGGGCAGGCTCCGGCGGCCGGCGTGGCCGCTCCAGGAGTGGACCGACGCGATCCGATCCACGTCCGCGGCGGACGACGTACTCGCCGCGGCAGCTCCATTGCTGACCGGAGTGGAGGTGACCGGGCGCGAGCGCGGCCGGTCGCAGCGGTACGGCTTCCACTACCTGGGCTGGCTGTCGCCTGGTGTCCATGCGTGGATGTTGACCGGCGACGACCGGTACCTGCACGCGTTCGAGCAGCACCTCGAGGACTGGGTCGAGCAGCGTGACTCGGTGACCGGCGAGTGGCCGGGTCTGGACGTCATCTGGTACTCGCTCGGCACGTGGGCGCGCTGCCGGAATCTCCTGCCCACGCTGGAGGTTCTGACCGACTCAGCGCTGTCAGACCGTGCTTGGGGCAGTCTTGTCGCCACGCTGGTCGGCGGAGCCCGCTGGGCGTACGACGAGCATGACGTCTTCCGCCATGGGAACTGGCAACTGGTGTGTGCGACCGAGCTGCTGCACATCAGCGTCGTTCTGCCTGACCTGGTTGAGGCCAGGAGCTGGGCGGAGCGGGCGCGTGAGCGCATCGACGAGCACTTGCTGCTAGACGTCTACGGAGACGGCGGGCACTACGAGCGCTCCCCCGGCTATCACAAGATGTGCCTGACCGCTCTGCAGACGGCGGCTCTGCTCGACGCGGACGTGGCGGCGCACCCGAAGGTTGCCGCCATGCACCAGTGGTTGTGCGAGCTGGTGTCCCCCGGTGGCTGGATCCCGCACCTGCAGGACAGCGGCATCGAGTGGCCGGCCACGTCGCTGCTGCGCGGCAGCTACGTGCTCGACAACCCAGCGCTGGCGCGGATCGCCGCGCAGTGGCTATCTGCCGAGGACTTCGGTGTCGAGGCGGCGGCGCTACCAGCTTGGGACGCGGACAGGCAGCGGCGTTGGCTGGACACGGTTGCCACTGCACGGGAAGAGGCAGTGCCCGCTCCGCCGCAGAGCACCGTGCTGGCCGACAGCGGCTATGTGATCCTGCGCAGCGACGATCTGCGGGCCGTGATCAACTACGGACCGCACATCGAGCACGAGCTCGAGTCGCACTCGCATCGCGCCGTACTCGACCTGGTCCTCGAGGGCTGGCAGCGACCGCTGCTGTGGGAGGCCGGTGGTCCGCCGAGCTATGACGATCCGGACTACCTGACCTGGTACCAGTCCGGTCGGGGTCACAACACCGTGCTCGTCGACGACCAGGAGCTGAGCACGGATCGCGGCGTACACGTCGATCCGCTCGTCGACACCGGGCAGGTCGCGGTCTTCTCCGGTCGCCACCACGGCAGCGTCGTACCGCAGTCGCGCACCATCGCGATGGTGCGCGAGGAGCCGGCCGTCGTGGTGGTCTCCGACGACAGCGCCGCCGGGGAGCACACGTTCCGCGCGCACTGGCACGCCCTCAACCCGTGGCAGCAGGTCGGTCCCCTCGCGTACGACGCTTCTGCCGCGGACGGGCCGGGGTTGCTTCTGATCGAGACGGGCGATCCCTCGACCACGACGGTTGAGACATCGGAGGGCGTCGCCCGGCGCCCGCTCGTCGACAAGCCGGTCGCGGAGTACGGTCCGCTCTACTCGCTCGGGCTCACGCGTCACAGTGGGGAGTTCACCACCGTTCTCCTCCCGCATGCCGGCGCTCAGGTGCCGGAGGTCTCGGTCACCCGTGACGACGACGGGTTGACGATCGATCATGGTGACACCGTCGACCGGGTGAGCCCCTCGACCTGGGTCCGGACCCGGTCCGGAAGGTTGTCCTGGGCAACTGGTTGGCGGACCCGCGCGCTGCTCGACCTGCTACGCACTTCGGAGGACGTGGACGTCTCGGCCACCGTCGCCGATGGGGCGCTTCGCCTCGAGGTGACCTGCTCCGGTCGTTGTGGGCTGTGGATCCGGCCGCTTGGTGACATCCGGCTCGACGGCGTGCTCGTCACCGCGGAGAGCGATGGCGACGGCTGGGCGCACCTCACCCTGCCGTACGCGGGGCGCTGGACGGTCGATGGGGCTCGCCATGACTGACGATGCCACCACCGGATGGTTCGACGCGCGCATCGTGACCGGTGCGCACCCGTCGTCCCTGGTGCCGTCCACCGACCGCGACGCGATCGCCGCTCACCTGGACGCCTACGCCATGTCGGGCGCTCTGGTCAGCGCGATGGCGTCGTGGCTGCACGACCCGCTGGGCGGCAACGCCGAGGCGACCGCGGTGGCCAACAGCCTCGCGGACCGCGGTGTGCTGGCCTGCTGGACCGCGGTTCCCACCACGCCGGGCGAGCTGGACTCGCTCGACAAGCTGGTCGCGCAGGCTCTGGCCGAAGGCGTCGCGGCGTTCCGAATTCATCCTCACTCCCACGGGTACGCACCGGATGTCTTGCTGGAGCTCTATGCAGCACTGGAGGGCAGTGGACTGCCGCTCTGCATCGACACCGCGGAGATCGGCTGGTCGGACCTGGATGCGATCGCCACTCGCTTTCCGATGCTGCCGATCGTCGTGTCGAATCTCGGCTACCGCCAGTTGCGCAGGCTGTGGTCGGCGCTGCGCGACCACGACAATCTCTCCGTCGATCTCGTCGACTTCGCTGCGCACCAAGGCGTGGAGTGGCTCGCTGCGGAAGGGCTGAGCGATCGGCTGGTGTTCGCGACCGGACTCGGCGTACGTGATCCGGGCGAGAGCATCGTCCGTCTCGCCTGGTCCGGGCTCGACGACGACACGGTCACCCGGATCGGTGCAGACAACGCACGCCGGTTGTTCGCGGCAGGAGGACTCTCATGATCGGACGCCGGCCGCAGCACCGGGTCGTCGACGTGCACGCGCACCTCGGGCCGTACTCGCTGTTCTACATCCCCGATCCCGACGCCGCGACGATGGTGTCGGTGATGGACCGGACCGGGACCGAGGTCACCGTGGTCGCCGCGAACCGCGCGATCCAGCAGGACGCGCACCTCGGCAACACCCAGGCCCTCGCCGCCGTCGACGCGCACCCGGGCAGGATCGCGGCGTACGCGGTCATCAATCCGTGGCAGGACCCGGAGCGCGAGCTCGAGCGGCTCGCCGCCGACGAGCGGTTCGTCGGCATCAAGGTGCACCCGTCCCTGCACAAGTACCCGGTCACCGGAGCGCGGTACGCCGCCGTGTGGGCCTTCGCGGAGGAGACCGGTTGCCCGGTGCTCAGTCATTCCGAGCATGGATCGGCGTACGACGCTCCGGTGCTGTTCGAGGCGGTCGCGGCGAAGTACCCGCGGGCGCCGATCATCCTCGGCCACGCGGGCATCACGCCGGCCGGGGTGGACGAGGCGATCGAGGCCGCGGCCCGGCACGAATCGCTCTGGCTGGAGGTGTGCGGCTCGCAGATGACCGGGCCGCTGATCCAGGCGATGATCGATCGGGTCGGTAGTCGACGGGTGCTGTTCGGCTCCGATTTCCCCTTCATCGACCAGCGGATGTCGCTCGGCCGGGTGGTGTGCGCGCCACTGACAGCAGGTCAACGCCAAGATGTTCTCAGCGGGAATGCCCGCAGACTGTTCCGGTGGCGCCAGCTGCCGGGAGGGACAGGGGAGGACGTCGATGAGTGAGGAAGTCAGAGCGGCGGAGCCGGCGAACGGTGACCGCCTGCCCGCGGTGACCGTCGGGCTCTTCGGCCCGCGCAAGCTGGTGCGGATGATGTCCGAGGTGGCGATCGACGTCGCCCTGCGGCCTCAGAACCGGGTCCGGTTCGTGCCCGGCGGGTACGACGACCCGGGTGAGGCCGAGGAGCGCTACCTGCGGCTGCGGGACCGGATCGACTCGGCCGTGTTCCCCGGGCCGTGGGTGTTCGACCTGGCGACCGACGGGCACTGGCTGACGGTTCCGTCGACGCACCTCCCGCTGACCGGCGCCGCGCTGTACGCCGCCCTGCTCCGGGCGTCACTCACCATCGAGGACGTCGATCTCAGCCGGGTGAGCATCGACTCGCTGTCCGCGGCGGACGTCGAGGAGGCGTACGGCGAGATCGGCCTCGACACCACCAACGTCTACGACATTCCGTACGAAGGGCCGGAGTCGGTCGCAGGTTTCGCGGCCTTCCACCGAGAGAAGTGGGAGCAGCAGCACACCACGGTCGCCCTGACCACCATCCTCGCGGTCGAACGCGAGCTGCGGACCCAGGGCATCCCAGTGCTGCGGGTCGCCCCGACCCGAGCAAGTGTGCGGGACGCCCTGGAGACTGCGGTGCTGCTTGGCCAGGGCACCCGGATGGGCGCACACCAGCTCGCGATGATCGCCGTCCAGCTCATCCCGTCCGGCACGTCTCGCGCCGAGTCGGGTGACTACTGGCAGCAGGAGCTCGCACTGCTGACCCACCAGAAGCTGCTGTCGGAGGCACGACAGGTCGGCGCGTCGGTGGCGCGCCGGTCGGACACGTTGTTCCTCGTCACCACGACCCACGGTGCGCTGGTTCGGCTGACCGAGCAGTTCACCGTCGCCCCGTTCCTCAGTGCTCTGACGGCGCAGCTCGGCGTGCCCGTTGCCGTTGGTGCCGGTGCCGGACAGACGGCGCGAGCTGCGGAGGCCAACGCGCTGATGGCGGTGGAGGACTCCGTCAACGCCGGCGGCAAGGTCGCGGTGTACCTGGACGACACGAACGTGCGGACCGACCTAGCGCCGGGTCCGGCGGTCACCGAGACCGCGCCGCAGGACAGTACGCCGTCGATCGATCCGCGCGCGCTCGAGATCGTCACCTCGATCGCAGCCGCGACCACACCGGTGGCCGGTCAGCAGGTGGTCGTCGACGTCGAGAGCGTCGCGGACATCATGCAGGTCACCCCACGGACCGGCCGCCGGATGCTCAAGGAGCTGGTCGAGGCCGGCCTGGCCTGGCCGGTGCCACCGGCGCGTTCGACCGGTGGCGGCCGTCCCCGTCAGCAGTTCCGGCTGCTCACCGAGAAACTCGACTGATCCGCCCCTTTTGGAGGATGTTGTGCAGACCGTTGCCCGAGGCTACGAACGCACCGAGCGCCTGTACGAGCGCGCCCGCCAGGTGATCGCCGGCGGCGTGTCCAGCGACGCCCGGCGCGCCGACCAGCCGCTGTTCGTCGACCACGCCCGCGGCGCAGAGCTCTGGGACGTGGACGGCAACCGGTACGTCGACTATGTGCTCGGGCAAGGCCCCAACCTGCTCGGCCACGCGTCCCCGCTGGTCGCCGAGGCGGTGTCTGCCCAGGTCAGCCGCGGCGTCGCGTACGCCGCTCAGCATGAGCTGGAAGCAGTCGTCGCCGAGCGCCTGTGCTCGATGGTCCCGTCCGCGGAGCTGGTGCGCTTCAACAGCGTCGGCTCCGAGGCAGTGCACGGTGCGATCCGGCTGGCCCGCGGCCACACCGGCCGACCGAAGATCGTGAAGTTCGAGGGCAACTACCACGGCTGGCTCGACCCGGTCCTGTACAGCGTCCACCCCGACCTCGCCCTGGCCGGCGACGCACAACACCCCGCGGCCGTCGGCGGTACGGCGGGCCAGCCCCGCAACGGCGCGGAAGACCTGATCGTCCTGCCGTACAACGATCTGCCCGCTGTCGAAGAGGTCTTCGCGGAGTCCGGCGACCAGATCGCCGCGGTCATTCTCGAGCCACTGCTCTGCAACACCGGCTGCATCACCCCGCAGCCCGGCTACCTCGCGGGACTCCGGGAGCTCACCCGTCAGCACGGCGCGCTGCTGATCTTCGACGAGATCATCTCCGGCTTCCGCGTCGCTCCCGGCGGTGCCCAGGAGTTGCTCGGCGTCGTTCCCGACCTGTCCGCCTTCGGCAAGGCGATGGCCGGTGGCATGCAGGTCTCGGCGCTGGTCGGAACCCGCGAGGTGATGGGCTCGATCGCCAACGGGACAGTGGCCCATGCCGGCACCTTCAACTCGCACCCGGTCGCGATGGCCGCGGCAGACGCAGTACTGCGCCATCTCGACGTGCACCGCGACACCCTGTACCCGCCGCTGGTCGCCGCGGGCCAGCGGTTGATGACCGGTCTGCGGGAATCGGCCCAGCGGCATGGCGTGCCGATGCTCGTCGATGGGCCCGGTCCGGTGTTCCAGACCTACCTGACCGACCAGGCCGAGGTGACCGACTACCGGTCGTTCGTGGCCTGCGACCGGCCGGCGATGACCAGATTCCACGCCGGGCTGTACGCGGCCGGGATCAACATCGTCCCCCGCGGCCTGTGGTTCCTGTCCACCGAGCACACCGACGACCAGATCGACGAGACGATCCGGGCAGCGGACGACGTGCTGGCCTCGTTGTAGCGCCCGTCGGCAGCTCGGATCCACCACGAGAAGGAGGCCGGTAGTCCGCAGTCCGGCGGACTATCGGCCTCCTTCTCGAGACTTGCTTTACGCGGTCTTCTCGCGCCGTTCGCGCTTGCGCTCGATCTGGTCGCGCGGGATCAGCGTGGGGTTCACGTTCTCCAGTACGACCTCGCCGGTGACGACGACCTTGGCGACGTCCTCGCGGCTGGGCACCTCGTACATCACGTTGAGGAGGACCTCTTCCATGATCGCCCGCAGGCCGCGGGCGCCGGTGCCGCGCAGCAGCGCCTGGTCGGCGATCGCCTCGACCGCGTCGTCGCTGAACTCCAGCTCGACGTTGTCGATCTCGAACAGCCGCCGGTACTGCTTGACCAGCGCGTTCTTCGGCTCGGACAGGATCTTGATCAGCGCATCGCGGTCCAGCGGGGACACCGTGGTGATCACCGGGAGCCGGCCAATGAACTCGGGGATCAGGCCGAACTTGAGCAGATCCTCCGGCATCACGTCGGCGTACCCGCCGAGCTCCTTCGGCTTCTCCGGCTCGCGCGAGGTGTTGAAGCCGAGCGTCTTCTTGCCGACCCGCTGCTCCACCATGTGGTCGAGGCCGGCGAACGCGCCGCCGACGATGAACAGCACGTTGGTGGTGTCGATCTGGATGAACTCCTGGTGCGGGTGCTTGCGGCCACCCTGCGGCGGCACCGAGGCCGTCGTACCTTCCAGGATCTTCAGCAGCGCCTGCTGCACACCCTCGCCGGAGACATCGCGGGTGATCGACGGGTTCTCGCTCTTGCGGGCGATCTTGTCGACCTCGTCGATGTAGATGATTCCGGTCTCGGCCTTCTTGACGTCGTAGTCGGCCGCCTGGATCAGCTTGAGCAGGATGTTCTCGACGTCCTCACCGACGTACCCGGCCTCGGTCAGCGCGGTGGCGTCGGCGATCGCGAACGGGACGTTCAGCATCCGGGCCAGCGTCTGGGCGAGGTACGTCTTGCCGCAGCCGGTCGGGCCGATCAGCAGGATGTTGGACTTGGCCAGCTCGACCGCTTCGTCCTTGGCGTGCCGGCCGGCGCTCGAGCTGCCTTGACCGTCACGGACCCGCTTGTAGTGGTTGTAGACCGCCACCGCGAGTGCCTTCTTGGCCACGTCCTGTCCGACGACGTACGCGTTGAGGAAGTCGTAGATCTCGCGCGGCTTGGGCAGCTCGGTGAGTCCGACCTCGGAGCCTTCGTTCAGCTCCTCCTCGATGATCTCGTTGCAGAGATCGATGCATTCGTCGCAGATGTAGACGCCGGGACCGGCGATGAGCTTCTTGACCTGCTTCTGACTCTTCCCGCAGAAAGAGCATTTCAGCAGATCGCCGCCGTCACCTATGCGTGCCACCGGGACAGATCCCTTCTCTGAGCAGTCGAACCGTGGGCCAAGGGGGCGTAGAGGCCGCTCGGACCGGGTGCCGTGTGGCGCCCCGGATCCCGATTCGACGGTACCGCGCCGATGGCCGAAAAGCCGCGCCCGCCGCCGCGTTGTGACTACGCCGCTGGCGAACGCGCTCCGCTCTTGACAGCCCTCGTGTCAGCACCGTCGAACCGGGTCAGACCTGACTGAGACGCTCAGACACCGGCCGGAACCGGGGCCTTGAGGGTCTCAAGCACGTCGTCGATCAGGCCGTACTCGATTGCCTGCTGAGCGGTCAGGAACTTGTCCCGCTCGATGTCACGCGAGACCTCCTCCAGCGACTTGCCGCTGGCGTCGGCGATCATCTTCTCCAGCAGCGCGCGCAGCCGGAGGATCTCGTTCGCCTGGATCTCGATGTCGCTGGACTGCCCGTAGGTGCCCTCGGTGGCCGGCTGGTGGATGATGATCCGGCTGTTCGGCAGCGCCAGCCGCTTGCCCGGCGTACCGGCCGCGAGCAGTACGGCGGCGGCCGAGGCGGCCTGGCCCAGGCAGACCGTCTGGACGTCCGGCTTGATGTAGCGGACGGTGTCGTAGATCGCGGTCAGCGCGGTGAACGAGCCGCCCGGGGAGTTGATGTAGATGCTGATGTCGCGGTCGGAGTCCATCGACTGCAGGCACAGCAGCTGCGCCATCACGGCGTTCGCGATCTCGTCGGTGATCGGCGTACCGAGGAAGATGATGCGGTCCTCGAACAGCTTCGTGTAGGGGTCGATCCGGCGCATGCCGTACGACGTGCGCTCCTCCCACTGCGGGATGAAGTAGTTCATGGTGCGTCCTTAACTGACGGAGTGGGAGATCAGGAGTTCGGGCTGCCGGAGGTGAGCTGCGCGGCGCTGGCGACCACGTGGTCGATGAAGCCGTAGTCCTTGGCCGCGTCGGCGGTGAACCAGCGGTCCCGGTCGGCGTCGTTCTCGACCTGCTCGAGCGGCTGGCCGGTGTGCTCGGCGATCAGCTTGAACAGCTGCGCCTTGATGTGCAGCGACTGCTCGGCCTGGATCTTGATGTCCGACGCCGTACCACCCATACCGCCCGACGGCTGGTGCATCATGATCCGCGCGTGCGGCAGGGCGAAGCGCTTGTCCTTCGCACCGGCGCAGAGCAGGAACTGGCCCATCGAGGCGGCCAGGCCCATCCCGACCGTCGCCACGTCGTTCGAGATCCACTGCATGGTGTCGTAGATCGCCATGCCGGAGTCGACCGAACCGCCCGGCGAGTTGATGTACAGCCAGATGTCCTTGTTGGGGTCCTCGGCGTTGAGGAGCAGCATCTGCGCGCAGATCGCGTTCGCGTTGTCATCGCGAACCTCGGACCCCAGGAAGATGATCCGGTTCTGCAGCAGGCGCTGGTAGATGTGGTCGTCGAGTCCGCCGGATCCGTTGCCACCCGCGGCGGTGGGGCTGGCTGCAAATGTCTCGTTCACGAAGCCGACATTACTGGGCGGGGGCGACAGACCTAAGGCTGGGCCACAGGTGTTCGCTCACGGCGCACCGTGTCTGCCGTGAGCGAATTCCGGAAGCAGCCGCCTGCGAGGTTCGCGGCGCCGTACACAGGCGGCTGCGGTCTCCGGTGAACACCGTTCACCCCGGTTGGCCGGGAGTCACCAGCCGCAGACTGCGACCGCGCCGGAAGCGTCGGCGGGAACTCGATCCCGGGGAGTTCCGGCGCTCTCAGCAGGTACTTCGACCCGGGCGGCCGGCTGGTCCTGCACCGGCACGCGTGGTTCATCGAGGGAACAGGTCATGGCGCCAACGCTAGGGCGGCCGCCTTTCAGTTCCCTTTCAACGCCGAACGGCCCGGAACCACAGTGGGTTCCGGGCCGTTCGGCGTACTGCTGGTCAGGCCTTCGCGGGCTCCTCGGCCGGAGTCTCCTCCGCCGTGGCCGCCTCGGCCGCCTGCTCCGCGTCCGGGTCGGCGTAGCTGCCGTCCGGCTGCAGGGTCTTCAGCTCGACCACGTTGCCGGAGGCGTCGGTCACCTTGGCGTTCTCGACCAGGTGGGCGAGCGCCTTGCCGCGGACGACCTCGGAGACGAGGCTCGGCACCAGGTTGTTCTCGACCGCGTGCTGGGCGAACTGGTCCGGGCTGACGCCGGAGCGCTGCGCGTGCCGCACGATGTGCTCGGTCAGCTCCTGGTCGTTGACGCTCAGCTCCTGCTGCTCGGCCACCAGGTCGAGCACGAACTGCGCCTTGATCGCGTCCTCGGAGCGCTTCTTCAGGTCCTCGTCGAACTCGTCCTGGGTCTGCTCCTCGCCCTCCAGGAACTGCTCGAACGTCATCCCGGAGTACCCGAGCTGCTGCTCCAGGTTCTCCTTCCGGGCGGCCAGCTCATCGGTCAGCAGGCCCTCGGGCACCGGCACCTCGACCAGGGTCAGGATCTTCTCCAGTACTGCGTCGCGTGCCTCGCCGGCCTGCTCCAGCCGCTTGCCGCGCTCCAGGCGGCCCTGCACGTCCGCCTTCAGCTCGTCGGCGGTGTCGAACTCCGACGCGGTCTGCGCGAACTCGTCGTCGAACTCCGGCAGCTCCTGCTCCTTGACCGCGGTCACGGTCACCTCGACGTCGACGTCCTCGCCCTTCAGCGAGCCGCCGACCAGCTGGGTGACGAAGGTCTTGCTCTCACCGGGGTTCAGCCCGACGACCGCCTCGTCCAGGCCGTCCAGCAGCTGGCCGCTGCCGACCTGGTAGGACAGGCCGGTCGCCTGCGCCTCCTCGACCTTCTCGCCGTCCTTGCTGGCGGACAGGTCGAGGGTGATGAAGTCGTTGTCCTGGACCGCGCGCTCGACCGGGTTCAGCGAGCCGAACCGCTGCCGCAGCGCCTCGATCTGCTCGGTCACATCGTCGTCGGAGACGGCGATGTCCTCGACCTCGGCCTCCAGGCCCTCCAGGTCCGGCAGCGTGATCTCCGGGCGTACCTCGACCTCGGCGGAGAACTGCAGGCTCTCCTTGTCGTTGAACTCGGTCACGTCGACCTCGGGCCGGCCGATCGCCTTCACCTGGTTGTCGCTCACCGCCTGCGAGTACAGCTTCGGCAGCGCGTCGTTGATCGCCTCCTCGAGCACCGGCCCGCGGCCGACCCGCTGGTCGATCACCTGCGGCGGGACCTTGCCCTTGCGGAACCCCGGGACGGTGATCTGCGAGGCGATGCTCTGGTACGCCGCGTCGAGGCTCTGCTTGAGTTCCTCGAACGGCACCTCGACGATGAGCTTGACCTTGGTCGGGCTCAAGGACTCGACGGTGCTCTTCACGGTGGCGGTTCTCCTTGATCGATGACGTTCACAGCGTGGGCGACAGCCCGCGCTGCAGCGGTGCTGCAGGGGGTTTGTCGGGGCGACAGGACTCGAACCTGCGGTCTCCTGCTCCCAAAGCAGGCGCGCTAGCCACTACGCTACGCCCCGCAGTGACCGGACGAGTCTAGTCGACCCGAACCAGTGCTCGCGCCACCACCCCGGACCGACCATGCCGATCAGGGCCCCACCCGTGGCGTTTTGAGTCCACCCCAGGGTATGTGGAATCATGTCCGAGCACCGCGGGTGTAGCTCAATGGTAGAGCCCCAGTCTTCCAAACTGGCTACGCGAGTTCGATTCTCGTCACCCGCTCAGATAGAGGAAGGCCCCCAGTCACAGGGATTCTGAGGCTGGGGGCCTTGTCTCATGTTCGGGCCGGATCGGGCGGCGTGCGATTAGCCAGCGATTAGGTTGTCGGCACGGGCACGCCGGCCGCCCCACCGTCGTCATCCCGCTTGGCCTCGCGAGCGACTACCTCGTTCAGCCGAACCGCGATCTCCCGAGCCCGTTCATCGGTCTTGTGCTGGTAGATCAGCGCCGCTCGCATCGAGCCGTGCCCCATCCTGTGCATCAGCTCCCTGGTCGACGCGCCACTCTTCGAGGCCAGGTGGTTACCCGTGTGACGTAGGTCATGGAAGTGGAACCCGGCAGGCAGACCGGCTTCACGGACCTTCGCCGTCCATCTGACGGTGGAACGCCAGCTCCCCCGCTTGGGCGTGCCGCCACGTGGCCCGGTGAAAACGAGGCTCTCCGCTTGCGGTTCGACGTACTCACGCAGGTGGGTCTGCATCTCCTCGACCAGCACAGCCGGGATCGGGACCGTGCGGATACCCGCGTCCGACTTCGGCGGCTTCACCACGAGCTTGCCACCGGACAGCTGTGCCATGCTCCGTTCCACGCGGATGCTTGCGTCGTCCAGGTCGACATCCATCCGGCGAAGCGCGATCAGCTCGCCCCAACGCAGACCGGTGAAGGCCGCAGCGAGGATGAACACGCGGAAGCGCGGACCGATCGCGTCGGCAAGGGCGTACACCTGCTTGACCGTCGCAACCGGCCGCTCAGCTCGGGCAGCCGTGTCCGCGCCCTTGATCCGACACGGATTGCGTTTGATCCGCTCATCGTCGACCGCCGTCGCCATGATCGCTCGCACCAGCCGGTAGGACTTCGCCACGGCATCTGCCGAACGACCACCATCCTGAAGGTCCTGGCGCCACTTGCGTACGGTCTCGGGACCGATCTTGCTGAGTTCCTTCCGGCCGAGGAACGGATCGATGTGGAGCCTGAGCAGCGCCCGGTACAGCTCCTGCGTCCGCGGGCTCAGCTCGTGCTCCTCGATCCAGCGCTCGGCGTAGTTGCCGAACAGGATGCGTCCGAGGTCGGGATCGTTCCACTCGCCCCGGATGAGGTCCGCTTGTCTCAGGGTCAGCCATACGCCCGCCGACGTCTGGTCTGGGAAGGTGTTCGGAGCGAAACGCCGGATGCCGTCTGGCCCGAGGTAGCTCGCCTGAATCCGCCCGGACTTCAGTGTGCGGACGTAGCCGAACTGGCGTTTGCCCGGCTTGTTCGCCACTAGGCCGCCCTCCCACGCGCGATCGGCTGAACCGTGTTCGCCCTGACGTACTCGGTGATTGCCGACTCAGGAATTCGAACGTTGCGACCGACCCGAACGAACCGGATGCGGCGTTGCGCGATCAACCGTCGCGCGAGGCGTTCCGATCTCGCACCGAGGTACGGCGCGGCCTCTTCGACTGTCAGAAGTCTGTCCATCTCGATCTCCCCAGGTCATGCCGCCGGGTCAGCGGCGGTGTCGGTGTCAGTTGCCGAACAGGTGTCGGCCGGTGGCGGGTGGGCGCGTTGTTTGGCTTGCTCGTACTCGGTTCGCCAGCGGATGCGTTCGCCGATGCCTCGGGTGATGACTCCGTGCCAGGTGGGTAGGTCGTCATCGTTGTTCCGGTCGACGGGTTGCCAGATGAAGCGGGGCGAGCCGTCCTCGAGCTGGGCGGTGGCGGCGTATCGGTCGGTGTCGGGCATGTCGACACCGGCAGCGGCGAGGGTTTGGCGGACGACCTCGGCGCGGTCGGCTTTGTGGTCGGACAGCGTCTTGCCGGTCCACTGACGCGACACCAGCACCCTCCGGCCACCAAGCCCCAGGTGGTGCCGGTCGTGCGCTTTGGAGGGGCACCAGCCCGGCCGCATGCCTGCCTCTGCTCCCTTGGGCTGGACGCCGAACCGGAGCCAGTTCGAGCAGGTCGGGGAGCAGGGCAGCCAGCGGACCTCGCGGTGCAGCCGGTCGAGGTGGATCGCCTGGCGGGTGGTGATTTCGTCGTCGTCGCCGTAGGTGTCGGCGATGGACTTGGCGAGGTATTTGGTCAGGTAGCCGATCGCCTTGCCGACCTTGTCCTCAGCGCTGGCGATGATGCCTTGGTAGTCGACCTGGCGGCCGAGCTTGACCACGTGCGCCGGTTGCGCGGCCGGGTCGTCTCCGATCGCATCGAGAGCGTCATCCCAGGTTGGCAGCATCGAGCCGTTGACCGGGTCGACGAATCGGCCGGCCAGCTCGTCCCAGGTCGGCAGGTCGTCGCCGACGTACATCGGCCGGTCGCATTGCGGCCACCACAGTTGGTGGTAGGTGGCGGCGGCAACGTCCTTGACGGTCTGGCGAGGGATGACGCCCCGGACGGCGGCGTGCAGGTGCGGTGCGAGGCGGCGTTGGGCTTCGACGGTGGCGAAGTACTGGACCTTGTACCCGGCGCAGCGGCGCAGGTTCTGCCAGAACCGGTCGACCAGCTTGGGGAAGTGCAGGGCGTCCATCGCGGCCCGGTGGTAGTCGTACGTGTCGGGGTCGAGCGGTGTGCCGTCGGAGCCGACGCGGCCGTAGGACGGGAGTGTGAGGGTCAGGAACATCGACGGCCGGTAGGTGCGCCCGTTGGGTGCGGTGAAGCTTGCGCCGATCGTGCGGTTGTCCATCGGGACGCGGGGCAGGTCAGGGGCGTCCTGACGGCGGCGGGTCGACCGGACACGACGAGTGGTTTCGTCGTCGTCGACCTGGTCCTCATCGTCGGGTTCGTCGTCGCCGGAAGGCTCATCGACCAGTTCCGCGGGAAGGTCTTCGGCTGCTTCATCCGTGCCGTGGATCTCGTCGTCGCGGTGCCAGCCTTCGCGGCACTGTTGCATGCGGAGCTTGCGAGCGCGCTCGGCGCAGGGCGGGCACTGGCGCTGCTGAGTGGAGCCGCACGGGATCGGTACGACGGTCTGCTCTCCGGTGGTGGTGTCGGTCATGCGGGACAGCACCGGGCGGACGCAGACACCGTTGCGGACCGCCAGGTCGTGCAGCACGTCGGGCGCGACCTGGCCCAGGGACGAAATCATTGGGGACCACCTCCTCGGCGTGGCTGGTCTCGTTCACCGGCCCACGGGATCCGCGCCGTGAGGTAGACGCGGACTCCCGCAGAGCCGTGGTTGGGGAAGATCCGGCCAGAGCCGGTGACGTCGAACACCACGCCCAGGACCTTGAGCATGACCTCGATCTCGTCGGGGTCTCCCGAGACGCGGAGTCGGACCGTCATGACGCCTGCCTCCAGAGGAATTCCGGCAGCAGGGTTGCGCCGTCGAGCGCGTCGACCACGGGAGCTCCATCGACCAAGTCCCAGACCAAGACGTCACGTTGCAGCTCCGTCGTGCCACCCCAGACGCCGTACTCCTCCCCCGCCGACAGAGCATGGGCCAGGCAGGATCGGCGGACCGGGCAGAACCCGCACCGATCGATCGCGGCGGCCTTGCGTGCGGTGGCGGTTTCATCGGGGAACCAGGTGTCATCGGCGACGGATCGGCAGGCACCCATCGAGGCCCAACCGGGCAGCACGTGTGCAGCCAGCTCGGCGCGCAGCTCATCGCCCAGCTCGGGCACCTCGAAGACCAGTTCGACCTGTCCGGGGACCTGCGGGCGGGTCATGCCGCCACCTCCTCGACCGGCCGCAGCGACGACTCACGGTCGTTGCCGGTGCCATCGGTCGGCGCGTACAGGTAGACCAGAGCGGCAACGTCCTCGTCGGAGTGGAACGGGAACCGGACCCGCACCGGTTCGGCCTCACCATCGATCCCGACGTAACCGACGCCCGGCAAAGACTCCGGGATCTCATCGCAGCGGGCACCGCGAGCCCTGGCACCCTCGGCGAGCACCAGGCCGACTTGCGCAGCCTCCGCCAGCCGCAGCGCCAGCCGGGTCGGGAACAGGTCCCGGAACGGCAGCACCTCCTTGCGCGGGTCCTGGAGGGCACCAACGACGGTGACACCGGCAGCGCGGCCCTGCGACAGCAGCAGCGACAACGCAGCGGCGATCCGGCGCTTGGTGTCTCGGTCGGTGACGTACGCCGTCAGGGAGGCCAGCTCGTCGACCACGAGCACAATGAACGGCTCATCGGTCGTGGGCTTGTGGAGCCGGGAGAACCCGCGCATCGTCGCCTGCCGAGCACGCATCCGCTCGACCGCCTCATCCAGCACCTCGGCGAACGCGGACTCCCAGCCGACCGTGTCGTCACCGCCGTAGCAGAACTTCGCGAACAACCGCCGACCGGCCGCCAGCTCCATCCCGCCCTTCGGGTCCAGCGCCCACACCTGGACCAGGCCCGAGCGGATGCCAGGACCGAGCGCCGCGATGATCGACCACAACACCGAGCCCTTACCGGCACCGGTCGCACCCGCGATCAGCAGGTGCGTGCCGAGCAGCCGCAACCGGTACATCAACCCGTCCTCGCGCAGCGCCACCGTCAGCGCCTTGAGTTCTAGCGAATCGGCCGGCGCAATCGGCGGGACCACCTTGGTCAGCGGGTCATCGACCAAGAACCACAACACGATCTGTCGCCGGTTGCGCCTGTGCGACCGGACGCGGCAGTCCATCGCACCGAAGGTCGCAGCGAGTCTCTCGGCGACCTCGGCGTAGTCGGTGAGAATCTGACCCGGCAGCAGCCGGACCGTGACCAGGTCAACGCGTCCGGTCGACCGAACCTTGACGATCCGGGGCAGGTACGTCACATCGTCGAGCTTTGAGTGCAGCTTGAGCGTGGTCATGGTTGGTTGCCACAGGCCCCGGTACACCGCCAAGCGTCGCCACCAGCCACGCGCCCGCCAGACGATCCGCTGCGCGAACGACTCCGGCCAGCGCCACCACCACACGACCCCGAGAAGGACCACAGCAGCCGCAACAGCAGCGAGCCGCCACAGCCCGTAGACCGTCCACGCCTTCCACGCCAGCAGACCGGCCAGCACAGTTCCCGTCGATCGCGGGTGCCGGGCCAGCACGAACGGAAGCCGCACCAACCACGACACCACCACCCATACCAGCCACCACCGCAGGCGAATCGCGACGGCCGGAGTCCGGAACCGCAACGGCCCTTCCTTGACCTCTGTCCCCCTGATGCTGAACACGCCTGCTCACCTGCCCATCTCGGGGTCGTCGTGCCGCTCCCACGCCGAACCGGAGCCCGGGTACAGGCCCAGCTCGCCGGAGTAGATCGCGTAGAGCACGTCGTACCGCGCCGGGTCGGCGTCACGGCCCCCGTACACCAGCTCGCCCAGCGTCATCGCCGACATCGCCTGATTCACCGTGAACAACCGCTCGCGGCACATGGCCCCGAAGAACTCCACCGGGCCGATCCGCCACTGACCTGGCGCGACCAGCTCGGCGTACACCGGGAACTCGGCCGAGGTCATCTCGGTCTCGGTCGCTCTGATGTTCATCGG
Source organism: Kribbella sp. NBC_00889 (assembly GCF_045207705.1). NCBI lineage: Bacteria > Bacillati > Actinomycetota > Actinomycetes > Propionibacteriales > Kribbellaceae > Kribbella > Kribbella sp. NBC_00889. Next base: position 4,965,174 of record NZ_CP108783.1, read on the forward strand.
CCAGCCCGCCTACGCCGCAGGCTTGTTCGCGCCGGGGGCGTTCTTCGGAGCCCGGACCGCCATCGCCCGGAACGACCACGCCAGACGCGGACGGCCGTTCGAGTCCGACACGTACGGCGTCGCCGTCATGCCCTCGAACTCCACCGGCGTGAACGGCAGACCGTTCGCAGGCGGCAACACCGGCTGCTGCTTCGCGAGGATCTTGATCGACAGCTGCCGGTCGGCCTTGCGCGCCTCCGGGTCGCCGTCCATCACGTCGACCGACCAGACGTTCAGGCCGGAGTCCTCGTCGACCGAGTAGACCGGCCGGTCCTTCGTCGAGCGGTCGAAGTCGCGGACCTGGGTGACCTCCGAGACGGCATAGACGCCGTACGGGAAGACCTCGCCGAACTGGATGTTGATCTTGCGGGGCATCGCCATGACTCGCTCCTCGGCATTAGGCGACCGTCGCGGCCGCGTCCATACCAAAGAGCATACCCGCACTTTAAATGCGGATCAATACTTTTAGTGCGGGTTATCTCAGGTGGTTGGCTCGAGCCTCCGGACGAGGGCTTGAAGCTCCGGCAGTGTGGCCTGATCGGTGCGGAGAAGGTCCTCCAGTAACGCGTGCACTACCGGGTGCCATCGCACCTGTTCTGGGGCGATGCCATAGGCCGACTCGATCGCAGCCACTGCGGCGCGGACGTCGCGGCGCTGGGCGTGAGCACGAGCCAGTTCGACGAGGTATCGCGAACGCCGCTCGGATGAGAGGCCGGTCGGATCAAACTCCTCAGCGATGCGTAGCGCCCGGCCAGCGTCGCCGAGCTCGACCGCAACCGTGACCTGGTGCAGCGTCACGTTCGTGGGGCCGAACTCCGTGCCGTAATCGTTCCTGTCGACACCGAGCGACTGTGCAAGGCGCTCAGCGGCATCGACATGGCTGTACGCGTCCTCGGCGTGGTTCTGACGAGCAGCGGCAATCGCCATTTGCAGATGAAGGGAGCCCGTCAGCGAGATGGCCTCAGGCTCCTCGGCCGACACGCGATCGGCGAGGGCAGCGACCGCTGTCGACGCGGTCTGGTTCACCTGGGCGTACTGGCGTGCGCTCTGGAACACCAGCGTCAGTCGAAATGCACCTTCGGCCATCAGCAGCGCGTCCCCGGCCCGCTCGGCGGCTGAAATGGCCCGATCGGCGGACACCCATGCACTGGCCGGTTCACCCAGCTTCGACAGCACGGAGGCGCACGCGTGATACGCCCGTGCCAGCGCCGAGTAGATCGCCTCCTGCGCCTCGCCCTCGGTTCGGCGCGCGGCGAACTCCAGCTCGGGAAGAAGCCGAACCATCAGGTCCCCGACGCGCTCGTACTCGGCTGCGTGCACAAGCGACCAGGCTTCTTCGGTTGAGGCGCTCAGCTCCTCAAAGTTCGCCGCTGTACGTTCTTCGAGAACGGCCGCGAGTGCTGTGCTGGAACTGAGGGCGAGCGTCAGCTCAACAGCCGGGATCGGACGGTCATGTGCGGCCGCCACAACCGGCTGCTCAGGCGCCAGCTCGGCAAGCGGGATGTCCAGGACATCGGCTAGGCGTTCCAGCACCGACATGCGGTCGATCTTCCGCACGCCTCGCTCAACCTGCGAGACCCACGTCTCCGACCGCTCGATCAGGCGCGCAAAGTCACGCTGCGACAGCCCTCGACGCTTCCGAGCCTGCGCTACCTTTCGGCCGAGCGTTCGACTCTCGTCACTCATCGCCGGGGCCCGCCGGCAACCCCTTTGCCGGTCCGTCACTCAAGAACTCGACACGAGTCGCGCTCAAGTACTGACCTCGCTCCGCCAGGAACGCCTTCACGTGCGGCTGTTCCTCGTGCGCCTCGAATGCCGCGCGATCGGCGTACACCTCGTAGAACACCCGAGCCAGCGGCTCATCGACCACCGGGTGAGTGGAGTACACGAGTGTTCCCGGCTCGTGTTCGACGATGCCAGCCGCCGTGCGCTCGACTAGCGCATCGAACTTGCTCGCGGCGGACTGGTCGGTCAGGTCAAATCGAACTACGAGCGCGAACATGTGCGACACCCTCCAAGACGACACGCACCAGAAGTACTAGGCCGCACCCAGGGTAGCAACGGCACGCCTGAGCCGGTAACTCTCTGCCGAGTTGGGCTCTTATGGATCAAGGCGCGCCTTCGGCGCGCGGCCCCGGACTGCGGGCGGCGCCAGGGCGCCGTCCTCGCCGAGGCCCAGCAGCAGGACGCGTCCCCGTCCACGCGATCCCAACTGCCACGAGCCGCGTGCACGCGTCCGACTGCCGGTTGGCCCCGTCCCCCTGGCCGCTCGATTGTCCGGCCACCACGACACGCATCAAGAGCGCTACGCGTCCCTACGGGATCGGCAAGCCGACTCTTGACCCGCGCCGCGCTGACCTGGGTTTGCAGCTATCAGGGGGACGCGGCAGGTGTGGTCGTCGGAGCGCTGCGACAATGCCGAGCATGAGTCCGCGCGGAGAAACCAAGGGTCGCGCTTGGAGAGTCAGCCTCGCCGGGCGCATCGGGTCGGGCGTTGTGTTCCTCGGTCTGCCCCTCGTTGCGGCCGTCGACACTGCGGTCAATCACCTGCCGCCCGCAGATCCGGTGCCTATCGCAATCATCCTCACGGCTACCTGGTGGCTCGGGGCGATGCGTCCCAGTGTCCGGCTCACGGCCGACTACCTCATCGTACGAAACCCACTCTGGACTCGGCGACTCCACAAATCGGACGTACTGTCCGCGCGCCCTGGCTACCTCGGGCTCGTGATCCGGAGACGGTCACGACGTCCGTGCATTGCGTGGGCAGTTCAGAAGGCCAATGCGTCCGAATGGGCGGGAGCCACCACCCGCGCCGATGATGCAGCCGAGTGCATCACCGCCTGGGCTACGGTGTGCGATTAGCGAGCGATTAGCAGGGGTCAGCCGGGGCCAAATCAGGACACCCGGAGGCGACGGGTTCGCGCTCGCGATCAGACGGTAGGCAGTGTGGCGACCGGTCTTCCAAACTGGCTACGCGAGTTCGATTCTCGTCACCCGCTCCAACAGAAGCAGGCCCCAGCCACAGGGAATCGGCTGCTGGGGGCCCTCTCTCACTCCGGCGGGGATCGGCCGCGTGGCCGCCGATTCGGACGACCTTGCCAGCAGGATTCAGCGGGTGGGGTTCGGCTCGATGTAGTCGGGGTCGGGGTCGGTGGTGAAGCGGGTTGCGGCGATGGTTGTTGAGCCGGTGAGCCAGGCCTTCGCGATTCTGTGGCCGCCGTCCATCAAGCGTCCGTCTGCCGACAAGATCACCGGGTACCGGAGATCGGCTTTCTGGATACGGTCGGCGTGCTGGGCGACCATTCGGCAGGTGACCGGTCCGCCACCGAACCAGCAGTCCTCGTCGAACTCCCGGATGGTGTTGATCGGCACACGCTCGACCGGAAGATCTTCCGCCAACTTCCAGAGCCGTTCGGTCAGGTAGAAGGCTCGGCCGCCGGGCACAGTGCGTGAGTGTCGTTCAGGCATCGCACCATCATCACTCGTTGGTCCACTCGGGTTAGAGCGGCGTCGACGTTGGGACGTACTTGGGAACGGCGTTGATGTCGGCGTGGTGGCAGGCCCGCGTTGGGCTGTCTTGTCCGGCTGGCCAAGGGGGCGACACGTGGGTAGGGTCGCCCGGGTGTCGACGTGGACCACGCCTGAGCGACCCGAGCCGCCGTACAACCCGATCGATGAGCGGGCCGCGCTCGAAGACCGCCTCGAGTTCCAGCGGACGACCTTGCTGCTGAAATGCGGCGGGCTGACGCCGGAACAACTGGCGCTGCGGTCGGTGCCACCGTCGACACTCTCGCTGCTCGGCCTGGTTCGGCACCTGTCTGGAGTCGAGGCCTGGTTCCATGCGTACGACGGGCAGCCGGACCACCTGTTCTTCTGGGACTACGCGCCCGGCTCGAAGGAAGGCTCCGAGGCGGTCGACATCGCGCATGCCGCCGACGATCTGGCCAGCTATCAAGCAAGCGTCGCCCGGTCGCGTCGGGCCGTGGCCGGTCGCAGTCTCGACGAAGCCAGTCCCGGCGAGGACTACACCCTGCGCTGGATCTACCTGCACATGATCGAGGAGTACGCCCGCCACAACGGCCACGCGGACCTCCTCCGCGAACGCATCGACGGCACCACGGGCGAATAACCAGCCCGCCGGTTGGCTCAGTCCAGCGAGACGGGCCAGTCGTTCTCGGGGAGGAGTTCGCGGAGGGTCGACGTTCGGTGGCGGCCAAGAATGACCTCGGTATCAAGGTTTGCCGGGTCGATCTGGCGGATGAACTCTCGGCAGCGCCCGCAGGGCGGCACTACGTGCAACGCGCCGTGGTCGTCGGCTTGGCAGACGGCCACAATCCTCGCGATTTTGTACTCACCGGCAGTCACCATTGCCGCGATGGCAGCGTCCTCGGCACAGAATCCCGTACCGGAGGTGGTGTCGACACACACGCCGACGTACACACTGCCGGTGTCAGTGACGAGAGCCGAGGCCACATCTCCGAAGACTCGATCACCGACACGGTGAGGACGCAGTACGGCCGCGGCCGCGTCGATGAGGCTGTCGTTACTTTGAACGATCACGCACGGAACGTAGCGGCGATGTCCAGCTCGGGGCTATGGGATTTCGTCAGTGGCCCAGGGCAGAGGCACGATCCTCTGTCCTGGGATGTTCGCTTCCGACGTTCAGGTGGTCTCGGGCTTGGCGGCGGTTGCGTACCGGAAGCGTCGTACTTCCTGTGGCCAACCGCAGGCCACCGCGATCTTTCCCGCCCACAACCGCGCAGCCTCCTCGTCGGCCACGTCGACGACGGCAAAGCCGCCGAGGTACTCCTTGGTCTCGACGTACGGACCGTCTGTGAACAGCGGGGCACCACTCGACGCGTCGACGCTGAACACGGGCGCAGCGTCGTCGAGGCCGCCGGTGAAGATGAGAACGCCGGCAGCCTTCATCTCTGCCCTCAGCGCGGTGGTCCGCTTGGACGCCGCGCGTAGATCGTCGTCCGTGAGATCGGGCACCCATTCGTCGTTGAATGCGATGAGGTACTCCGTCATGTCTCCTCCTTCGCGGGGCGGCCCCTACGGCCACTCTCCACCTTCTCCACGAACGGCGGCAGCCCGATCCGACACCGCATCAGAAGGTCACAGGTCGCACCACTCGCCGAGCTGCCGCTGCCGAGGTAGTCCTCGAGCGCCGTCCGAGCACCTGCCTTATTGCCACGGGCAGTCGGCAGGGGGCTCAGGCGTGGGTGTTTTGGGTGGCTGGGCGGTGGAGGACGTAGCGCAGCATGGTGCCTGACTCGCCGTACTCGCTGGGGTCGGCGATTCCGTCGTACGTGAGGCCGGCGCGTTCGGCTGTGGCGCGGGAGGCGAGGTTGAGTTCGTCGATGGTCGCCACGACACGATCCACCGGCCAGTTCTCGAACGCCCAAGCGGCCACGAGTGGGATCGACTCGGAGGCCGCACCTTTGCGCCTGCTCGCGGGAAAGACCACGTAGGACAGGTAGGCACTCCCCTGTCCTCGATCCGCGACGTCGATGCCGCCTGCGAGTACGTCGCCGAGCCAGATCCCCCAGGCCCGCTTGCTCCCGGAACTCGCCCAACTTTCGCGCGTCTCGCGGATGTACCGCACGACGTTCTCCCGCGGAGCAGGCCCCGGCGCCTCGAACCACCGCTGCTGCTCCACATCATCACCAGCGTGCCAAGTATCAACATCGCCCATCGTGAGCACCCGCAGGACCACCCGAGCCCCCACCAACACAGGCCAATCCGAGTCCGTAGTTCCAGCCACCAACGGACCGTAGCAGTCGGCCGTGTCGCCTTGGCTTCCGCTGAAATACCGTAGGTCAGTTGGGCATCCAACAGAGGCAGAACGGGTGGCCGGCGGGGTCGGCGTACACCTGGACGCCGCGTGGGGCTGTGCGGTCGTCGGCGGCTTTCAACAGTCGTCCGCCGAGGCTGAGCACCTGCTCATGGGCAGCGTCGTGGGCCTCAAGCCCTTCGAAGTAGAAGTCGAGATGCATCTGCTGGGGCGCGCCATCGGGCCAATCCGGCGGCACATGGTTCGGAGCGGACTGGACACCCAATGCCCACTCGCCATCGACCCAGATCGCGCGCCATCTGTCGCCCCACGCCTCGACAGTGCCACCCAGGAACGCCGCCCAGAACGCACTCTCCGCATCGATATCCGCAGCGTCGAACACGATCATCCGATGTTTGATGTCCATGGCTCGTCAGTGTGGCAGCACGCGGTACGTCGCCCGCGCGACCGGCATGGACGTAGACCGAACACACCTCAGCGTGGGCTAGGGTCGCCACGTGGGTCGGGTTGGGGATGGGACTTCGCGGTTGGTGGTTCTGCGGGGGAATTCGGGGTCGGGGAAGAGCACTACGGCGCAGGCGGTGCGGGAGCGGGTGGGCCGTGGGGTTGCATGGATCGAGCAGGATTATCTGCGGCGGATCCTGCTGCGGGAGCACGACAGACCCGGTGCGCCGAACGTCGGTCTGATCGACCAGACCGCGCGCTACGCGCTGGAGAACGGCTATCACGTGATGCTGGAGGGCATCCTGTACAGCCCGACGTACGGCGACATGCTGCGGCAACTGATCGCGGATCACGTGGGCCGGACCGGCGTGTACTACTTCCAGCTCTCGTTCGACGAAACCGTCCGGCGCCACGCGACCCGCCCGCTGTCCGAGGTCGTCACCACCGAGCAGATGCGCGACTGGTACCAGCCGTGCGACCTGCTCGACGTTCCAGGCGAGCAGGTGATCGATCCGTCCAGCAGCCTCGACGAGACCGCCAGTCGCATCATCACCGACCTCACCTGGACCACGGGCGGCCGCGCGGCGAGCCCACTCGACTGAGCTCAGTGCAACGCAGGGAACCAGAGGTGGTCGGGAGCGATGCGGTCGCGGAGCCAGTGACGGCGGTCGGCGTCCAGGAGGTGTACGACGTCCGCGAAGTCGTCGTTGTCCTTCGGCCGGCCACCGCGTGCCTTGAACAGGAGCACGATCTCCGGCGCGACGTACGGCGTACCGTCCGGCGACGTCAGCGTGATCTCGGTGAGCGGCTTCCGGATGGTGCCCCGGCCGCGGTGGAAGACCCACTCGTCGACGTCGGACGCGGCAAGCAGGATCTGGATCGGGCACGGCTTGGCGTCGTCGGGGAAGACGAGCGCGTCGGGGCCGGGGGTGAGTTGTTCGCCCGGTTCCCACGGACGGCGCGTGCCGGACTCGGGATGCTGGACCATGGGCCGCGGCATGCTGAACGTCTTGGCGACCTGATCGAGATCGCGGGCCAGAACCAGTACATCCACGTCGCTGTGCGGCCGACGTACCCGGCCCGCGAACAGATCCAGCGCCCACCCGCCGGCCACCCAGTACGAACCCGGATAGCCGTCGAAGAGAGAACAGGCCGCCCGCAACTGATCAAACGAATCCACAACAGGACTCCTCGCATGAGTTGGATGCGGTGAGCCCCGAGAGGGTCAGAGCCGCCGGGGAGATCGGCGAGGCGGCACCGCGCAGATAGACCGCATGTGCACCACCTCCTTCACGCTCTGACTCGACCGCAGGCTAGCAGCGCACCACGCCGACCACCCAGGCAATTACCGATTGCGGAAGTGATCCGCGGCCTCCTGGACAGTGCTCCTCCGATCGGCGTCCAGCTCGCCGTCGATCAGTTCGCGGATGATGTCGGCGTGGCCTGCGTGCTGGGTGGTCTCCGTAACCATGCGGATCAGGAGTACGCCGAGAGTGGTGTCCTGATGGCCCTCGCTCCAGTGCGCCACGTGACCGGGACTGTCGAGGTCGAGCTCAGCGATCGTGTCGTCGGAGTGAGCCCAGGCCTGCCGGTACACGCCGGTGATGTACTCGCTCGACTCGTCCGGCGTCGCCCACATGTCGATCTCGTCGTACGGGTTGTCCCTGAACCACGACGGGCGCTCGACAGGAGGACGCCCGAACGCCTCCCCCAGGTACCCGTACTCCAGCCCGGCCAGATGCTTCACCAACCCCAGCAGGTTGGTCCCGGTCGGAGTCAACGGCCGCCGCCGGTCGTACTCCGACAATCCGTCCAACTTCTCGAGCATCACAGCCCGGCTCGCTTGCAGCGCGCGCGATAACTCCCGCATCACGTTGGTAGGTCCAGTGCTGTGAGGAGGTTGTCGACGACCTTCGATGGTGGCGGCGTCGCGTCGACGATGAGGGCGCCGTACCGCGCGTTGCTGAGTTCCGCGGTGGCGTGCCAGGCGAGCTCCCACTCGTCATCCCGATCCGCCGGCGTCCCCACCCCAGACCCGCCAGTCACATACACCAAAGACACCCGCGCATTCTCCACCCAGCAGCGCGGTCGAACTACGGGTTCTGGCGGAGGAAGGCGATGCCGTCGATGGTGGCTGGGGCGGTGGAGGTGGAGATGATCTTGATGGCGCCGGAGCGGTAGGGAGTGATCGGGAGGTAGGTGACCTTGCGGGCTGTGGTGGTGGCGGCCAGGGAGACTGTGCCGATCTTGATGTTGGCGTGGTAGATGTCGACGCGGCCTTGACCGGGACCGTGGATGGCGACCAGGGCGATGCGGGCGCCGGCCTCGGCGGTCTTGGTGAGGTAGGCGCCGTTCGCCTTCAGGATCGAGGTGGTGCCCTTGAACGCGAGCGTGCTGGTCGAGCGGGTGACGGTGCCGGCCGAGGTGAGCGCGCGGTCGTCCTGCGGTGCCACCGAGCAGAGCTGCGCCGACCACGCGGTCGTGTTGCCCAGGTAGTCACGCGCCCGGACCATGAAGCACTCGTCCCAGCCGAGGCGTGGGGTCCACGCGATCGACCGGATCTTGGTCTTCTGCCAGGCCGGCGGGTAGATCCACGCGCCCAGCGGGTTCCCGGGCGACGCGACCTTGTAGACGATGTCGTACGAATCGACGTCCGTGTCGTCCTTGTACCCCCAGCTGAACACCGCCGACCCGAGCTGCACCCGGTCCCCGATCCGCAGTGTGATCAGGCCGGGCGCCGTACCGTCGACTTCACTGCAGTACGACGTACTCCACCCACTCAGGTTGCCTGCGTAGTCACGTGCACGGACCTGCCAGCAGGTGTCCGTGCCGAGGGGCGCGGTGGTGCTCGCGGCGGTCCCCTTCAGCCCCTGCCAGCCTGCCGGCTGGTTCCAGGCGCCGTACGGCGAGGTGCGGTTGGGGCGCGTCTGGGTACGCAGGTCGTAGGTGGCGACACCGGACGCGGGGGAGTTCGGGTCGGTCGGGTCGGTGAAGGCCCACTGGAACGAGAGGCTCGTGTTGTCGCGGATCCGGTCGCCCGCGGACGCACTGGTCAGCACCGGCGCAGTGGTGTCGGGCCGCTGCTGCGGATCGGCAGCGAGCCAGGTCAGGCTGATCACTCGCGCCCGGTTCTGCGGGTCCGCGTACACGATCTTGGTCGCACCGGAGCCGTCGGTGCTGAGGCTGGCCGGTGCAGTGCGGATCGGTCCGTAGAGCCGCTGCCCTAGGGCCTGGTCGTTCAGATCGGTGACCAGCAAGTTCCCGGACGCGGTCTGGACCGTGAAGCCGTTGCCGACCTGGGCGTCGGCGGCCACGATCAGGTTGCGCGGAGCCTCCGGACCCTTCACGTCGACCAACTGGTTGCAGCCGCTCAGCAGCGCCCAGCGTCCGTTGACACGGCCCGGACCGACCGTGCACGCGCTGGCGACGAGGATGGTCTTCTCTGCGTTGGTACTCAGGTTCTTGCCGATCAGCTGACCGGGCTCAGTCACCTTCCACACCGTGCTGTCGGCCATGGCGAACGGCGGGGCGTAATCCGCAACCTTCGCCTTGGTCGCGACGTCGTACACCTCCGCAGTGGCGGCGTTCGGCGTACGGTGCGACACGAGCTTGCCGCCCTTGCCCAGCACGACCTCATCGGTCGCCGGGAACGTGAGCCCGCCGACCTTCGCCGTACCGGAGTCAAAGGTGAGCAGCGACGACCCCTCCAGCTGGAGCGGCTTGGTGTCGTTGGAGCCGCCGGTTGCGGTCCAGGTGGTGCCGTTGTTGCTGGTCTCGTAGACCGCGTGGTCCGTGGTGTCCGACGCGACCACACGCGCCCCGGACATGCCGACATCAGCCACCGTGCGGCCGGCGACCAGCGTCCCCTCCCCCAGGTGCTGCGGTGGATCGGCGGCCATGACCTGACTGGCAGCCAGCGGAACGAGTACGACGACACAGGCGGCAGCCACCTTGACCCGCAGATTCAACACCAGACTCCCCCTCGCGGCGCTCCCCAGCACCTCTGCACAGGGGGGCACCCTAGCCACCAACCCCCAACCAAGGGAAGTCGCCCCATCACCGACGGCCAGGGCCCGTGTTTCGCGTGCAGTGAACACGCTCTGCTCGGGGCGAACACACGTAGTCGCATGACTCTGCTGAGTGACAGGTTGCTTGGCATGGCATGGGTCGTGAGGGGCGAGTTCCGCAAGCTGTGGATCGGGCAGCTGGTGTCGGCGTCCGGCAGTGCGATCACCACTGTGGCGCTGCCGCTGGTGGCTGTCGTCACGCTGCAGGCGTCCGCACTGCAGATGGGTCTGCTGTCCGCTCTGAGCATCGCGCCGCACCTCGTCTTCGGCCTGCCGGCCGGTGTCTGGGTCGACCGGTGGCCGCTGCGCCGCATCCTGATCGTCACGGACCTCGGCCGCGCCCTACTGCTCGGAACCATTCCGTTGGCCGCGGCAACGGATTCGCTGCGCATCGAGCAGCTGTACGTCGTCGCCGTACTGACCGGAGTGCTGACTCTGCTGTCCGACACGGCGTCGCTGACCATGCTGCCGTCGCTGGTGCCGCGTGAGGACCTGATGCGGGCCAACAGCGCCGCTCTGCTCAACCTGAACCTGGCCTCGACCACCGGTCCATCGGTGGCCGGCTTCCTGGTGCAGCTGGTGACTGCGCCGTTCGCGATCCTCGTCGACGCCGCGTCGTACCTCGTCGCCGCTACGGCGTCGTACCTGATCCGCGAGCCGGTACGGGCGTCTGCGGCGCACACCCGGGCCCGCCTGACCACCGGGCTGCGGGCGATCTTCAGCGACCGGATCCTGACTTCTCTGACGTTGTCCGCGACCACGGCCGCGCTGGCCGGCGCGATGCAGGGGCCGCTGGTCGTCCTCTACCTGGTGCGTGAGCTGCACTGGTCGCCCGGGTTCGTCGGCGTCGCTCTGACCGCGTTCGGTGTCGCTGCCGTGGCAGGGACCTTCGTCGCCACCGCCTGGTGCAGCCGGGTCGGCATCGGCCCCGCGTACATCTCCGGCGTACTCCTGGCCTCTCTGAGCGGTGTTGCCCTGGCCACGGGCGTCACTGCGATGATCTACGCCGCTCAGGCGCTGTCCGGGCTCGGCATGTCGCTCTTCGGTGTTCCCCAGCGCACTCTCCGTCAGTCCTTGGCCCCGGCCCACCTGCTCGGTCAGGTCACGGCCACCTGGCGGACGGTCGTGATCGGAGGCCAAGCCGCCGGCGCCGCCACCTCAGGCGTCCTGGCCACCGCGATCGGCATCCGGCCGACCCTCCTCCTGGCCACCGCAGGCATGCTCCTCGGCGTCCTGATCGCTCTCGTCTCCCCGCTCCGGACCTTCCGTTCGCTCCCGGCCACCGACCCGCAGCCGCGATCGATGGCTGAAGACTGATTGCGAAACGTGATGAGTGTGACGGCTGCTACCGCGTGGGGCGGGAGGCGCTTATTGCAACAAGTGGTAATTCATCCAGAGGGAATGGAATTGGGAGGACAAGCGCTTACCTGGTGAGCGATACTGGAAAGTGCGCCGTTTTCCGGTCGCGAAAACCCCTTACCGAGCATGATGGGAAGTGCGCCCGTCCAGATGCCGTCCGAGCACCCTGCCCAAGCGCCGTCGATCGCTGCCCCTACCACCCGAGTCCCTGCACGCAGCCGCAACCTCTGGCGGCTCCGGCCCTACCTCCGGCCACACCGCTGGCGCCTGTCGGTGATGTTCACCACCGCCATGCTGGGTGTGGGCGTCAGCCTTACCGTTCCACTGGTCACCCGGGCCATCATCGACGGCCCGGTCACCCGCCACGAGCTGGACCTCCTGGTCCCGCTCGCTTTCCTTGCCCTCGGGCTGAGCATCGCCGAAGTCCTGCTGGTCTGGGCCCGCCGGTGGGCGCAGTCCCGCACCGTCAGCGACCTCGAGGCCACCCTCCGGCACGACCTGTACGTCCGGCTCCAGTCGCTGCCGATGGAGTTCCACACCCGCTGGCAGAGCGGTCAGCTGCTGTCCCGGGTCACCACTGACCTGTCCATCATCCGCCGGTTCATGGGCTTCGGCCTGTTGTTCCTGGTGATGAACATCCTGCAGCTGGGGGTCGTCACCATCCTCCTGCTGCGGCTGTACTGGCCGCTCGGCGTCGTGGTCCTGCTGGCCGCGGTGCCGATCATCACGCTGTCGCTGAAGTTCGAGAAGAAGTACCTGCTGATCTCCCGCAAGGTCCAGGACCAGCAGGGCGACCTGGCCACCCGGGTGGAGGAGTCGGCGCTCGGCTTCCGGGTGATCAAGGCCTTCGGCCGGCGCGGGCACGTCCAACGGCAGTTCGACGACGAGGCCGTCACGCTCTACACCACCGAGGTGGAGAAGGTCCGGCTGGCGTCGCGGTTCTGGAGCTTCCTCGGCGTGATCCCGAACCTGACCCTGGTGATCGTGCTGCTGCTCGGCGCCCTCGCAGTGGGCCGTGAGGCGATCACGCTCGGCACTCTGGTCGCGTTCATCACGCTGATGCTGTCCCTGATCTGGCCGGTCACCTCGCTCGGCGCGATCCTGGCGATGGCCCAGGAGGCGATGACCGCGGCGGACCGGATCAGCGAGATCCTCGACACCTACTCGGTGATCAAGTCGGGTCCGGACGAGCTGGTGAACTCGAAGGGGCATCTGCGCTTCGAGCATGTCGGCTTCCGGTTCTCCGACGACTCCAGCGAGATCCTGCACGACATCAACCTCGACCTCACCCCCGGTACGACGCTCGCCCTGGTGGGCGCGACCGGGTCGGGCAAGACCACGCTCACCGCGCTGGTCCCCCGGCTGTACGACGTGACCGCGGGGCGGATCACCATCGACGGGCACGACATCCGTGACCTGTCGCTGGTCTCGCTGCGGACCGCGGTCGCCTCCGCGTTCGACGACCCGACGCTGTTCTCGATGAGCGTCCGGGAGAATCTGACGCTGGGCCGGCCGGACGCCTCCGAGGCCGACGTCCAGCAGGCCCTGCAGGTCGCGCAGGCCGAGTTCGCCAACGAACTGCCGTGGGGCCTGGAGACCCGCGTCGGAGAGCAGGGCATGTCACTGTCCGGCGGTCAGCGCCAGCGGCTCGCGCTGGCCCGGGCCGTGCTCGCCAAGCCCGCCGTCCTGGTCCTCGACGACACGTTGTCCGCACTCGACGTGCACACCGAGGCCCTGGTCGAGGAGGCACTGCGCAACGTGCTCTCCGAGACCACCGGCATCGTGGTCGCGCACCGCGCGTCGACCGTGATGCTGGCCGACAAGGTGGCCCTGCTCCAGAACGGGACCATCACCCACGTCGGAACCCATCACGATTTGCTCGAGCAGGTCCCGGCGTACCGGAACCTGCTCGCGGCGGAGGAAGAGGAGGTGCACGCATGACCACGACCCAGCAGACACCTCCTCCTGAGGAAACCAAGGACGACGAGTCGCAGCAGGACACCTGGCGGGGTCAGTTCGACGAGGACCCCGACCGGGAGTTGTCGAGGGCAACGACCGTCCGGCTGAAGGAGGACTCGCGCAAGCTGCTCGGTGAACTGCTCCGGCCGCACGCCAAGCTGATCTGGCTGCTGGTCGTGATCGTGGTGGTCGAGAACGGTGCCCGCCTCGCGGTCCCGTACCTGGTCCACCTCGGCATCGACAACGGCATCCCGCCGATCATCGCCGGCGAAGGCTCGCGGGAACTGATCACCGTCGTGTCCCTCGTCCTGGTGATGGCCCTGCTCCAGGCCTTTACCCGGCAGCTGTTCCTGATGCGGTCCGGCCGGCTCGGGCAGACCATCCTGCTCGGCCTGCGCAAACGGGTGTTCGACCACTTCCAGCGGCTCAGCCCGTCGTTCCACGACAAGTTCACCTCCGGCCGGGTGATCTCGCGGTTGACGTCCGACGTGGGCGTGATCGACGAGATGCTGGCCAATGGGTTCGACGGCCTGGTCACGGCAGCCCTGACCCTGATCGGTACGTCGATCCTGCTGCTCACGCTCGACCTCAAGCTCGGTCTGATCGCGCTGCTGTCGTTCCCGGCCCTGATCCTGCTGACGGCTTGGTTCCGGAAGCGGTCGGCGGTCGTGTACCGGCAGACGCGTGAGGCCGTCGTACTCGTCATCGTGCACTTCGTCGAGTCGATGACCGGGATCCGCGCGGTCCAGGCGTTCCGCCGGGAGCCGCGCAACGAGGAGATCTTCCACGGCGTCAACGACCGGTACCGCCAGGCCAACCTGAAGTCGTTCCAGCTGAACGCGATCTTCATGCCGTCGATCAAGGGCGTCGGCAACATCACGATCGTGGCGATCCTGGCGTTCGGCGGTTACCAGGCCTACCACGGTCACGTGACGGTCGGCGTACTGACCGCGTTCCTGCTCTACCTGCGGCAGTTCTTCGAGCCGCTGCAGGACATCTCGCAGTTCTACAACACCTTCCTGTCCGCGAGTGCGGCGCTGGAGAAGCTCTCCGGCGTCCTGAACGAGACGCCCGATGTCCCCGAGCCGATCGAGCCGGCCAAGCCCGGTCGCGCGCGGGGTCACCTCGAGTTCCGCAACGTCCGGTTCAACTACGTCGACGACGTACCGGTCCTGCCCGGTCTCGATCTGGACGTGCCGGCCGGTCAGACCCTGGCCCTGGTCGGTACGACGGGGGCCGGCAAGACCACGATCGCCAAGCTGGTGGCGCGGTTCAACGACCCGTCCGACGGCCAGGTGCTGCTGGACGGGATCGATCTGCGGGACCTCACCGAGGACGACCTGCGCAAGCGGGTGGTGATGGTGACGCAGGAGAACTTCCTGTTCACCGGCTCGGTGGCCGACAACATCCGGTTCGGCAAGCCGGAGGCCACGATGGAAGAGGTGGTCGAGGCGGCCAAGGTGATCGGCGCGCACGACTTCATCACGGCCCTGCCGAACGGGTACGAGACGTCGGTGGAGAAGCGCGGTTCCCGGCTGTCCGCAGGCCAGCGCCAGCTGGTCGCGTTCGCCCGGGCGTTCCTCGCGGATCCCGCCGTACTGATCCTGGACGAGGCGACCTCGAGCCTCGACATCCCCAGCGAGCGGCTGATCCAGCGCGCGCTGCGGACCATCCTGGCCGACCGTACGGCGATCGTGATCGCGCACCGGCTGTCCACGGTGGAAACCGCGGACCGCGTGATCGTGCTCGAGCACGGCCGCATCATCGAGGACGGCGCCCCGCGCAACCTCATCACCACCGGAGGCAGCTACGCCGGCCTCCACCAAGCCTGGGAAGAGTCCCTGGCCTAACCCCTCCCCGAACTGCCCTCGGTCCCCCAACGGACCGAGGGCAGTTTGCTTTCCCGGCCGCCTGCTACGTCGTGTGCGGACAGCTTGGGGAGAGCAGAAATGGTGCACGCGGGTTCGAGCAAGCGAGGTAGCCTCGGCCGTGATGAAGTGGTTGGAGGAGTGCTCGCCGTCGGCGGTTGCCGGGGCGTTGCGGGAGGTTGCGCCTGCGTTGGGCGATTGCTCGATCGTGCTTCGCGAGACGTTGGGCGAGGAGGATCCGCTGTGGTGGGCGGCGAGTGCGGTCGTTGGCGGACGGTTCGTGGCGAAGTTCGCGTGGTCGCGTCCTGCCGGGCTCCGGCTGGCGCATGAGATCGCCGTTCTGGCGGCGTTGGCACGCGAGCCGGCCATTCCGTTCCTGCCGAACGTAGTTGCTAGCAGCACCGATCCACTGCTTCTCGTGACCGAACTGGTGCCTGGCAAGTCGCTGTTCGAGGTCGTGGACTCGGTCGACCGGGACGAGGTGGGTCGGCAGCTCGCGCACTTTCTGGCTGCGTTGAACCGTTCAGCGACCCGGGAACGCGTCGAAGCCGTCATCGGCGAACTTCCCCCCGCGATCCTCCAACCAGCCACAACCAACGACCTGCGCGACCAGTTCATGAAGTGGGCGCGTCCAGATCAGCGCCCCGCGGTCATGCAGTGGTGCGACTGGGCGGACGACGTACTGGCGACGCTGGGCCCGAACGTACTGGTCCACGGCGATCTGCACGGCGGCAACCAGGTCTGGGAGGACGAGCACCTCCGCGTAGTCGTCGATTTCGAGACCGCCGGCCTGGCCGAGGCCGAGTACGACCTGCGCGCCTTCCCCGGAACGGGTCCCGGCGTCGAACTGCTGACCGCCACCCTCCACCACTACAAGCAGCTCACCGGCCATGAACTGTCAGCCGAGCGCGTGATGGCCTGGCATCTGCGCACTGCCCTCGGCGATGCACTCTGGCGCAGCGAAGCGGGCGTCCCGCTACCGGATCACCGAACAGCGCATGCCTGGGTCGACGACCTCGCCCAGCGCTTCACCGCCCTGGGCATCGACCCGGACGCGCGGCCTCTCCTCCGTTCTGTCTGACAGTTCGTTCTGTCGGAGCAGGTCGGTAGCGTGACGGACATGCTCACGACGCTGGCTGTGGAGAACTACCGGTCACTGCGCCGCGTGGTGATGCCGCTGCGCGGGCTCAACGTCGTGACCGGAGCCAACGGGACCGGCAAATCCAGCCTCTACCGAGCGCTTCGCCTGCTTGCCGACGCCTCACGCAACGGGGCCGTCGCCGCGTTGGCCCGAGAGGGCGGTCTTCAGTCGACGCTCTGGGCTGGGCCGGAGCAGGTACGCAAGAATCGGCCGGTTCAGGGCACGGTGCGGACCGGGCCGGTGAACCTGCGACTGGGATTCGCGGGTGACGACTACGGCTATCTGATGGATCTCGGGCTGCCGGTGCCGCATGGCTCTGTGTTCGATCTCGATCCGGAGATCAAACGGGAAGCCCTGTGGGCGGGGCCGTTCCTGCGGCCGGCATCGCTGCTGGTGGAGCGCGTCAACCGCGAGGTGCGGATCCGCGCCGGCTCCGGCGAGTGGTTGCGCGGTGGTCACCAGCTCCAGACCTTCGACAGCATGCTGAGCGAGTTCGCCGATCCCGAACGCGCGCCGGAGCTGCTGACCGTGCGCGAGCGGCTGCGGTCCTGGCGCTTCTACGATCACTTCCGTACCGACGCCGATGCGCCTGCCCGTCGTGTGCAGATCGGCACGCGTACGCCGGTGCTCGGTCCGGACGGCGCCGACGTCGCGGCCGCGTTGCAGACGATCCGTGAGATCGGCATCAAGGGTGCGCTGGACGAGGCCATCGAACTGGCGTTCCCGGGCAGCACCCTGGCCATCGTCAATGCCGGCGGGCGGTTCGAGATCTCGTTCCGGCAGCACGGGTTGCTGCGGCCGTTGTCCGGGGCGGAGTTGTCCGACGGGACACTGCGGTACTTGCTGTGGGTCGCCGCGTTGCTGACCCCGCGACCGCCAGAGCTCCTCGTACTGAACGAGCCCGAGACCAGCCTGCATCCGGACCTCCTGCCCGCCTTGGCGAATCTCGTCGTCACCGCCGCCAAGGAAGCCCAGGTCATCGTCGTGACACACTCCCGGCCGTTCCTCGCCGCACTGGATGCCCTGGATGACCTGCACACGATCGAACTCGTCAAAGACCACGGCGCCACCACGATCGCCGGCCAAGGCCCACTCGACGAGCCCGCCTGGAAGTGGCCGTCGCGCTAGGCGGCTGACGGGAGGTCGATGACTCGAGCGGTGGCGGTTGCGGTGGCGACGATCTCGTTGTCGGTGCCGTAGAGCGTTCCTTCGAGCGTGGCGTGGTCGTCGACGCGGGTGACGACGCGACCGTGGCCGATCAACCGGCCCATGCGCGCCGGACGGACGAACGTGGTGTTGAGGTCGAGCGTCTCGATGAACCGGCCGGGCGGGAGCGTGGCCAGCAGCGCCGGGCCGACGGTGTCGTAGAGCATCGCGGCGAGGAAGGCGCCGAGGACCTCCCCGAACGGATTGGTGAACGCCTCGACGCCGGCGAACGCGACGGAGATCGTGCCCTGCTCCGGATCGGCCTCGAGCAGCTCGAACCCGAGCGTGCGCGCCGCGTGCGGTACCGGCGCCCGCCCTTCCACGCCGTCCCAGAACACTCCGGTGCGAGTCATCCTTGCCTCCTCTGATCGGCTCCGGCCAATAGCGAATCACAGATTCACTATTCATGCTAGGCTCTTTCGTGTGCCGCAGGTGCTGAAGGATGACGTCCGGTCCCGGATCCGCGCAGCCGCACTCCGGGCGTTCGCCGTCCACGGGTACGCCGGTGCCACCATGGCCGGTGTCGCGGCCGAGGCCGGGATGGCACCGGCGAACCTGTACCGCTACTACCGCAACAAACAGGAGTTGTACGACGCCGTCGTACCGGATGAGGTCGTCAACACGCTGGAGCAGGTGGTCGGCCGCCGGGTCGAGGACTTCGCCGCGCTGGTGAAACGTGACGGCACGACCACGGATGTCGCCGACGACATGATGCGGTTCTGGCTGCAGTACCGGCTCGAGTCCGTCGTGATCCTCTCCGGTGCGGCCGGGACGCGGCACGCGGACGTCGTCGCGCGCATCAACAGCCTGTCCGTGGAGGCTCTCGTCAACGCGCTGCCGGCCGACTCGGTCGCGGCCGGCGACCTCGACCTGTTCGAATCCATCTGGACGAACACCTCGAGAACCATCGCCCGGATCCTGCTCCACAACGAGACCGAGGCGGACCTCCGTGCCACGATCACCAGCTTCTGGCGCTACCAGATCGCCGGTCTGACCGCCCTCCTCCGCCACCTCGCCCAGCGCTAGCCACTTTCAGGCTGCTTTCACGGCGGGCCTGGGCGGCGGTGACAGCGATCTGAAAGTTGCGCTACCTAGCGTCGGCGCATGGCCAGCCGTCCGACCATCCGCGAAGTCGTGGGCGTGGCCGAGTTCCGCGCCTTGTGGATCGCGCACGCGCAGTCCCGGCTCGGCGATCAACTCGCCCGGGTCGCAATCGCCGTACTGGTCTTCGACCGGACCGAGTCCGCCGCCGTCACCGCGTTGACGTACGCCCTGTCGTTCCTGCCGTCGTTGGTCAGCGCCCCACTGCTGACCGGGCTGGCGGACCGGTTCCCGCGCCGTACGGTGATGGTGGTGACAGACCTGAGCCGCGCGGGTCTGGTGACCGCGATGGCGATCCCCGGGCTGCCGGTCGCCGTACTAGCTGCACTGCTGATCGTCGTCGTCGGACTGCAGCCGCTCTACAGCGCTGCTCGCAACGCGATCCTGCCGACCGTCCTGGAGGGAGACCGGTACGTCGTCGGAGTCGGCCTGGCCAATGCGACCGACAGCATCGTCCAAGTAGCCGGATTCGCAGCGGGCGGAGCGCTGGTCGGCCTGACCGGATCGCACGTCGCGCTGGCGCTGAACGCGTCATCGGGCTTGCCTCGGCGGGATTGCAAGCGGTCCAAGGTCTCGGTGTCGCCGCTGCCGGAGCGGTGGCAGGCCTGACCTCACCGTCAACCGCGGTAGGTGTCATGGGTGCCGCCGGCGCGTCGCTCGCCATCTTCGCCGGTCGATCCTGGATCGCTGCCGCGAACCGGGCGGCAGAAGTGCCGTGATATTGCTTGCGGCAACTATTCCGGCGCCGTGGTCTCCAGACGGAAGGCCTCGACTGCGGTGGGGAGGGTGTAGAAGAGGCGGTCGGGGCCCAGGCGGTCGAGGAAGCCGGCGGCGTCGAGGTCGTCGCGGAGTTCCTGTTTGACGCGGGCCAGGGCGAGGACGATGCCGCGGGAGGTGAGGTCCTCGCGGAGGGAGTCGAGCGCATCGATGGCGGTGATGTCGATCTCGACGTTCGCCTCGGCGTTGAGGAGCAGCCAGCGGACCGGTGCGTCGGCGTCGTCGACCGCGGCCATCGCGCGGCGGCGGAAGTCCTCGGCGTTCGCGAAGAACAGTGGCGAGTCGTAGCGGTACACGACCAGACCCGGGACCGGCCTCGCGTCCGGGTAGTCGTCGATGTCATGCATGCCGGCGATCCCCGGGACATAGCCCAGGATGCCGTCGTGCGGGCGGGCGACGCGACGCAGTATGTCGATGACCGACAAGGCGACCGCGACCAGGACGCCGTACAGGACATCCAGCGCGATCACGCCAACCGTGGTCGCCATCGCCAGCAGGAACTCGCTGGTGCGGAAGCTGGCGATACGGCGGAACTCGGACAGTTCGATCAGCCGCAAGGCGGCGAACACCACGAGCGCGCCGAGCGCGGCGATCGGGAACGTCGACAGCAACGGTCCGGCGAAGACCAACGTCGCGACGATGACGGCTGCGGCGACGAGCGAGTACACCTGGCTCTTCGCGCCGGTGGCCTCCGCGAGGGCGGTCCGGCTTCCGCTGCTGCTGATGGGGAAACCACGAACCAGGCTGGTGGACACGTTGGCCAGGCCGAGAACGAGCAGTTCACCATCGGGGTCGACACGCTCTTGACCACGGGAGGCGAACGCGCGCCCGGTCAGCACCGTGTCGGTGTAGCCGACGAGGGCAACACCGAGGGCCGGCAACGCGAGCAGGCCGACGTCCGCAACCGAGATGTCCGGAAGTCGCGGAACGGGAAGCCCGCTGGGCACGTTGCCGACCACGGTCACTCCCTTGTCGCCCAGCCCTGCCACCCACGTCACCAAGGCGGCGAGCGCGACCACGATCAGCGGACCCGGCAGTCGCGGCGTCCAGCGAGCGAACGCGAGCAACAACCCCAGCGAAGCCAGTGACAACACCAGCGGCGCCGCCTGCCATTCGGCGTACAAACGAATCACGGACAGTACCTCGGCGGGCGGTGAGTCGCCGCTCACCGGAGCACCGGTCAGGCGGCCGAGCTGGCCCGTGATCATGATCACCGCGATCCCGGCCAGGTACCCGACCAGCACCGGCTTGGACAGCAGGTCCGCGAGGAACCCGAGACGCGCCAGCCATCCCAGCACGCAGATGGCACCGACGATCAGCGCCAGTACGGCGGCCAGTTGCGCGTAGCGGACCGGATCACCCGCTGCGAGCGGCCCGATCGCCGTGGCGGTCAGCAACGCGGTCGTCGACTCCGGGCCGAGCGACAGCAGCCGCGACGAACCCAGCACGAAGTACAACAGCAGAGGGCCGATAGCGGCCCACAACCCGGTCACCGCCGGCAACCCGGCCAGCTGCGCGTACGCCATCACCTGAGGCACGAAGTACGCCGCCACCGTGACCCCAGCAATCACATCCGGCCGCAACCAGCCCAGCCGATACTCCCGAAGCGTCGCCACCCCGGTCACCGACACAGACCATCTACCCATGCCCATCCCCTACCCACGCCCTGCCCGACGAGACCACAAGTACAACACCGCCACCCCACCCACACCCCACAGCCCGCCGAGACGTTCAAGCGCGGGCGGCAGCCCGCAACACACCGGGCGGGTGGGGACTACCTCGGGTCGGGTTTGACGGATTCGAAGCGGACGAGGATCAGGGAGCCTGCGGCGGAGAGGAGGAAGCCGGCAATTGCGGCGGGCCACCAGCCGGAGCGGACCGCGTCGTCGAGGACGAAGACGCCGACGGCGGCTGGGGTAATGGTCTGCAGGGCGATCATCGGAGTGGTTGCCAGCGTCACCGACCCACGCTGCAACGCGAGCGAGTAAAGAATGAACGCCATCGCCCCACTGATAGGCAGCGTGTACGTCGTGGGGCTGCGAAGCAACTCACCCACCGACCCGTCCTGCAACAACCGCGCCGAGATCGCGACCCCGGCGTACCCGAGGCCAGCCAGCAGACCAAGCAACGCCGTAGACACACCACGCTGCGACCGACTCGCGAGCGCACCAAGAACCGCAATCGCGACCAAACCGACGATGACCCCGATCGTCAGCCCGTGATGCTCCGTGCTCTCCCCCGCATCCCCCGCCGACACTGCCAGCAGCCCGAGCCCCACACAGACCGCAAGCACCGCAGACCACTCGAGCGCACTCAGCTGATCCGACATCAGTCGCGTCGCAAGCAACGCGGTCACGACCAGACTCACCGCGATCCCCGCCTGCGCCAGGTACAGCGGAAGGAGGCGAAGGGCAACGAAGTGCAACCCGAAACCGGCCAGGTTCAGCACCAGCGCACCAACGAACGCCGGCTGCTTGAGCAGCGCGACCACGAACCCGCCGAGCCGCCGCGGATCCAGCTCGGACTCGGTCGGGACCTTGCGCGAGCCGACTGCCTGCAGGATCGAGGCGATACCGAAGAGCACCGCGGCGCCGAGCGCCGCCCCCAGACCTAAGACCACTCAGACGACCTTGCGCCTTGGGACCCAGAAGGTCATGTAGAGGCTCAGCACCGCGTAGTACAGAAGGTAGGCCAGCGAGACGGCGACCACGATCGCATTCGGGTCGGGCATCTGGGCGAGGAGTACGGCGTACGACGCCAGCCAGATCGCGGTGGTCAGCAGGTTGAGCGACCGGAACGCCTTGGTCCGGGACGGGTAGACGTACTTGACCGGGATGAAGACCAGGATCGAGCAGACCACCAGGATGATGCCGGTGACGACCGGGGTGAGGCTGAGGACGACCACGTAGAACGCGACCACGTTCCAGTAGCTGGGGAACCCGAGGAAGAAGTGGTCGTCGGTCTTCGCGTCGACCCGGCAGAACTGGTAGCTGGAGGCAAGCAACGGCAGCGCGGCGAGCACCGCGCCGAGCGCGCCGGCGGGCAGGTAGTCGCCGGTCCAGAGCAGCACGATCGGGGCGAATGCGTAGGTCAGGTAGTCGACGATGTTGTCCAGCATCGCGCCGTCGAACCACGGGAGAGTCTCCTTGACCCGCAGCCGGCGGGCCAGCATCCCGTCGGTCCCGTCGATCACCAGCGCTGCCAGGCCGAGCCAGAGCGCACGGACCGCGTCCCCGTCGATGGCGGCGATGACGATCAGCAGCGCGAGCACCGTTCCGCTCGCGGTATAGGCATGCAGTGCCAGTCCGGCCAGACGCAACCGCGTCGACCCGACGAACGGTTCCTGCACCGCGTCGTGTGTGGTCAGGACGACTCCCAGAACTCGGTCGACGCAACGCGCCGAACTACCGAGCCCAGCGTCTCACAGTCCCTGGACCGCTCTGAGCAACCTGTACCGTTCCGCCGTGGAACTGTTCACAGACTTTACTGGGATGACATGGGCCCCGGGTGACCGACGGCGTCGTCTCAGTTACTGACCGGGTCCAGCAGGAACAGTGGGATCTTCCGGCTGGTCTTGGTCTGGTACTCGGCGTACGGCGGGTACGCGTCGACGGAGCGCTTCCACCACTCGTCGTACTCCGCGCCCTCGATCTCGCGGGCGACGTACTCGTTGGTGACGTCGCCGTCCTGCAGGGTGACCTTCGGGTCGGCCTTCAGGTTGTAGTACCAGACCGGGTTCTTCGGGGCGCCGCCGAGCGAGGCGACCGCGGCGTACACGCCGTCGTTCTCGACGCGCATCAGCGGGACCTTGCGGAGCTTGCCCGACTTGGCGCCGCGCATGGTCAGCAGCACCACCTTGAGCCCGATGATGTCGACCGCGTCGGTGGTACCGGCGGCTTCGACCTTCTCGACCTGGTTGCGGACCCAGCCGGTCGGGCTCGGCGCGTAGTCGTCATTGCTGGTTGTCATGTCACCAATGGTAATAGTGACGCATCACCATCACTAATCGCGGCGCGTCACACCGGGTCGAGCAGGAACAGCGGGATCTTGCGGGTGGTCTGGTCCTGGTACTCCGCGTAGAACGGGAATGCGGCGACCGCCCGCTGCCACCACTCGTCGTACTCCGCACCGTCGATCTCGCGGGCGGCATACTCCTTGGTGACGGTGCCGTCCTGCAGGGTGACCTTCGGGTCGGCCTTGAGGTTGTGGTACCAGACCGGGTTCTTCGGAGCACCGCTGGTCGACGCGACCGCCGCGTAGACGCCATGGTGCTCGACCCGCATCAGTGGGACCTTGCGGAGCTTGCCGGACTTGGCGCCGCGCATCGTCACCAGCACCACCTTCTGCCCGCGGATTTCGACGACGTGGGTGGTTCCGGCCGCCTCGACCTGCTGGACCAGGTCGCGAACCCAGTCCCTCGGGCTCGGGGCGTACTCGTCGTTGGTGGTTGTCATGTCACCGATGCTAGATCGGTGATGCATCACTATCGCCGGTTTTTCACCTTCTGGACCGCGGACCTGGTGCGGATGTCATCGGGAGGTAGCCTTCGTCGTGCGTCGGTAGCGTTCGGGGTCGCCGTACTGGTGGCGTAGCTGCACCTCCGACAAGGGTTCGATCCCGGTGAAGACGGACCAGATCACGCAAGCGCGACAGTCGACGCGACCAGGGCGGCCATCCGCAGGTGAAGTCTCACAGTGTCGCCGCCAGAGCCGCCAGCGCCGCCAGGCCGGCTTCCCAGGACTGGGCGGATTCGTCCGGGTGGGCCAAGGCGGGTGGATCGAGGCGGTCGAAGCCGGACTCGACCACACCGAGCCGGGCACCGTCGCCCTCCGGCGTGAGGGTGAACTCGACCAGGTTCGCGTTACCCGGCGCCGGGTCGGTGTCCGCCTCGACGGCGTACCGGTAGGCGAAGCGACGGCCGGGCTCGACCTTCTCGACGAAGCCGAGGTAGCGCCCGTGCTCATCCCACTGCAGCACGATCCGGCCGCCCGGCTTCAGGTCGATGTCGGCCCCGCCGAACGCGTACCACCGGGTGAAGTTCTCGCCCTGGGTCAGCGCCGCCCAGACCTGGTCCGGCCGCGCCTCGACGTACACCTCACGTTCCACCCTGCTGTCCATGGCCACCACCCTGCCAGCGCCGGTAGCCGCAGACCAGCCGGTCGGGTTCACGGCGCGCAGGACTGCAACTGCCTGGCGGTCGCGATGGTGGCCTCGATCCAGCGCCGGCGGAGGAAGTGCGCCTTGAGCAGCCGATGTACGCCGTCCAGCACGACCAGGCGGCCGCGGTACGCGACCAGGTTGATCGGGTGGTCGAGGTCGGAGTCCATCACCCGCTGGTAGCTGCCGCGGAAGTTCATCGGGGTCTCGGCGACCTGGTTCGGGGTGATCTTGAACCGTTCGCCGTCGAGCTGCCACAGCGGCAGGTCGAACATCCAGACCAGGTCGGCGATCTCCACCGGTTCGACCTTGAGGTCCAGCGCCCACAGCTTCTCCAACTGCCAGCGGTCCGGCGGGAACGCGTCCCGGACCGCGTCGGGCATCAGCGCGACCAGTTCCTCGAACGACACGTCCGGCGCCGCCCGGTCAGCATCCTTGTCGAAGCCCTCGCTCGTCACGATCGTGCAGGCTACGCCATCACGAGCGCAGCTCTACCCGTGGGCCAGGCGGTGGATGATGACGATCGCCGAGTCGTCGCCGGGGCCGCCGGCATTCGCCACCAGCGCTTCAGCGCCGCCCAGAAAGCCCTGTCCGACAAGGCGTTCCGCGTGCCCGGCCAGCCGGTCGGTGCCGCGGACGATGTCGCGGCGAGGTGTCTCGACCATCCCGTCGCTATAGAGGAAGAGCGCGTCGCCGAGCTTCAGCTGCCCATGGTTCACCGCGAACTCCGGCGCCTCCATCAACCCGAGCAGCGGCCCGTCGGACTCGCGCGTCTGCCAGCGCCCGGCCCACGCATCGAACAGGATCGCGGGCGGGTGACCAGCGGTCCGTACGTCGAAGTCCCCGGACTGCAGGTCGACCGCGACGTGCACCACGGTGGCGAAGTCGTCGTCCCAGTCCTGCCGGCGAATGTAGCGGTTCGCCGACGGCAGGAAGTCCTGGGCCGGGACGACGCCGAGCAGCCCGCCGAACGCACCGGACAGCAACAGCGCCCGGGTGCCGGCATCGATTCCCTTGCCCGAGACATCGACCAGCGCGACCTCGAGTGTCTGCTCGTGCGTCGTCGACACCACGAAGTCACCGGAGAACGTCGACCCACCGGCCGAACGGATCGCCACCTCGAGCCGCCAGCCGATCGGAATCTCAGGCAGGTCGCTCTGGGCCGTCAGCGTGTCGCGCAGCTCCATCAGCATCGACTCGCCGCGGGTTCCCGGAACGCCGAGCTGGTTGCGCACCTTCGCGTTGGTGATCACGATCCAGCCGATCACCCCGAGGACCAGCACGAACCCGGTCTTCGGCAGCGCCGGACGGGACATGACGACGAACGAACTGACCGTCAGCGTGAACAGCGTCAGGACGAGCAACTGCTTGAAGCGCAGCAGCAGCCCGCCGAGCAGCAGCGGGATGATCAGCGCCGACGCAGGGAAGTGCGTCTTCCAGCTCAGGCTGGCGACGGCGAAGAGCACCGTCATCAGCAGGATCGCGGCGAACGCCATCGGGTGCGACCGGCGCGCACGGCGTACCAGCGCGTCGACCCGGCGGCCGACCCGTCGCACTACTCCAGCGAGACCGCCGCGCCAGTTCATGGTGTGAAGAACATAACGGCACTCCCTGGTCCGCGCATATCATCGTCATACAACCGTTGGCTGCCGTCACTTGCGAGTGAGACCTGTCCGCTGGCATTTGGGGCACCAGAAGAGGTTGCGCCCGGCCAGGATCTCGGTCCGGATCACCGAGTGGCAGACGTGACACCGCTGGCCCTGGCGGCGGTAGACGTACACCTCGCCGCCATGATCGTCCTGCCGTGGGTCACGGCCCATCGCCTCAGGTGTGTGGTCGTCGGCAACGGTATCGATGCGGCCGGTCTCGACGCCGTATTTCATCAGCTCGAGCAGGTCGTTCCACATGCCTTGCCACTCGCGCTTCTTGACCAGGTGGCCGCGCGTCATCGGGTGCAGCTTCGCGCGGAACAGTACCTCGGCGCGATACACGTTGCCGACACCGCTCAGCACCCCTTGGTCCATCAGCAACTGGCCGATCGGCAGCTTGCTGCGATGGATCCGCTTCCACGCCAGTTCCGGGTCCGCGTCGTCGCGCAGCGGGTCCGGCCCGAGCCGCGCGATCAGCACCTCGCGTTCGCCGTCGGCCAGCACCTCGCACACGGTCGCCCCGCGCAGATCGGCGTACGACGTGGCGTTCTGCAGGCGGAGGCGGACCTGGCCGACCGGTTCGGGCACCGGCGCCGTACCGAAGTCGACCTTGCCGATCAGACCGAGGTGGATGTGCAGCCAGCCGGCGCCCTCGAAGTCGGCGAAGAAGTGCTTGCCGTGGGCTTCGGTCTGCCGCAGCACGTGGCCGTTGAGCAGCGCGGCGCCGTCGACGAACCGGCCCTGTGGACTGGACGCCTGGACCGGGCGGCCGCCGAACGCGTCCCAGATGTCGCTCGCCAGGCGGTGCAGGGTGTGACCTTCAGGCATGATTCCTCATATGGGGATGACCAATGGAACGCAGGGCTCGCCGGGAGCCAAGGGCCGCAGCGGTCCGCCCACGCCGGCCGTGGTCGGCACGGGTCGCTCGATGCGGGCCCGCGACGTCTCCCGTCCCCGCCGGCCCGCCGACCGCCGCCCGGCCAAGACCGGGACAGCCGCCGACGCGCCGGAGGATCACGACAGCGGCGGCAGTTCGCCGGTCGACTCGTAGCCCGACAGCATGTCGATCCGGCGGGTGTGCCGCTCCTCGCCGGAGTAGTCGGTGGCCAGGAACGTCTCCACGAACCCGGTCGCCTCCTGCTCCGAATGCATCCGCGCGCCGACGCTGATCACGTTGGCGTTGTTGTGCTCCCGGCCGAGCCGCGCGGTGTCGGTGCTCCAGGCCAGCACCGCCCGGACCCCCTTCACCTTGTTCGCGGCGATCTGCTCACCGTTGCCCGAGCCTCCGATCACGATGCCGAGGCTGCCCGGCTCCTCGACCACCGCTACCCCGGTCCGCAGACAGTACGGCGGGTAGTCGTCGACGGCGTCGTACACGGCGGGGCCGTGGTCCACGACGTCATGCCCGGCAGCCGTGAGGTGCTGGACCAGGTGGTTCTTCAACTCGAAGCCGGCATGGTCAGAGCCGATGTGCACTCGCATGGCCAGAAGTCTCGCATCAGCTCGCAGGC
Organism: Kribbella sp. NBC_00889; assembly: GCF_045207705.1. Classification (NCBI taxonomy): domain Bacteria; kingdom Bacillati; phylum Actinomycetota; class Actinomycetes; order Propionibacteriales; family Kribbellaceae; genus Kribbella; species Kribbella sp. NBC_00889. Next base: position 4,993,249 of record NZ_CP108783.1, read on the forward strand.
CGCCGTACGCCGCCCGGCACGGTCAGCGCCGCGGTCAGCGCCGTCACGTCCGTGTAGGCCTTGTCGTACTGCGTTCCGCGCGGGTGCAGGGTGAACACGGCGACGATGGTGCGATCATCCGCCCCGACCGTCCCGGTGGTGTGCAGTGCCTCGCTCACCAGATCCAGCGGGACGTCGACCGGCTTGGCCTTGTCCGAGCCGTAGCCGCTCGAGCCGAGGAATCCCGACCAGCCCTGCTTGATGCTGAAGTCCGGGTCGAAGACGGACGCGATCCCGAAGTACTGGTCGAAGCCGTCAGTGCCGAGGCGGGTCGGCTCATGCAGCAGGCCCATCATGTACTCGCGCACCGGTGCCGGAGCCTCGTCGAGGATGTGCCGATAGATCCGGACCGTGTCCGCGGCGGTGATCGCGACGTAGCCCCAGAAGCCCGGGTGCGTGGCCGGCGGCGCGGCCGTGTGGGTCAGACCGAGCCGCCGAACCATCCGCTCGACGATCCCCGCACCACCGAGGTGATCCCAGTAGTAACTCGCCGCGTCGTCGTCGCTGCTGCGCAGCATGACCTCGAGCCGGGCCCGGTCCTCGGCCGGCACGTCGTACGCCGGTCCGCTGTCCCAGAGCAGGTCGAGCACGATCAGCAGCTTCACCACCGACGCCGACCGGAACCGATGGTCGGCGTTGTGTTGCTGGACGAACTGCCCGGTCCCGCGGTCGAAGACGGCGATCCCCGCCGTCAGTCCCGGGGGCACGGCAACGGTCTCGGGAAGTTCGTCACGCAACGTCATCTGGTACCTGCTCACTGCTCGGAGAACTACTTGGTGAGTAACCTTCACCATCCGGGCGGTGCGAATTCAAGCCTTGAATCACAGACCGAATCAGTCGAAGATCGGGCCCCGGTCGCGGGTGCGCTTGATCTCGAAGAAGCCCTCGGTACCGGCCACCAGGCGGACGCCGTCCCAGAGCTTGCCGGCCGCCTCACCCTTGGGCGCGGGCGTGACGACGGGGCCGAAGAACGCGGTGCCCTCGACCGAGATCACCGGCGTACCGACCTCCATGCCGACCTGGTCCATGCCGGCGTGGTGCGACTTCTTCAGCGCGTCGTCGTACTTGTCGGTGTCGGCGGCCTCGATCAGCGACGCGGGCAGGCCGACCTCGGCGAGCGCCTCCTGGACCACGTCACCCTTGCCGTCGCCGATGCCGCGGCCCTCGACGTGGATCCGCCGGCCGAGCGCGGTGTACAACGGCAGCAGCACCTCGTTGCCGTGCGCCTGCTCGGCCGCGATCAGCACGCGGACCGGGCCCCAGGCGTTGGTCAGGAAGCTCTTGTACTTGTCCTCCAGATATTCGCGGCCATCGTTCAGGACGGCCAGGCTCATCACGTGCCAGGTCGTCTTCACATCCCGGACTTGCTCGACCTCGAGCATCCAGCGAGACGTCATCCAGGCCCAGGGGCAAGCCGGGTCGAACCAGAAATCGGCGGGGGCAGTCATGTTCTCGATCATACAAAATCAAACAATCAGGCACCGGTTTGGTATCCATGCGCAATGTCGCGGGGAATCCGTCGGCGAAGCCTGGAGCCAGGTGCATAGGATGCCGACATGCCTGGAACCAACCTGACGCGCGACGAGGCGCGTACCCGTGCGGGCGTGGTCAGCGACGTGAGCTACGCGATCGAGCTGGACCTGTCCAACGCCCCGAGTGGCGCCCCGACGTACCCGTCGGTGACCACCATCACGTTCGCCGCCGAGGCGGGCGCGAGCAGCTTCGCCGACCTGATCGCGGAGAAGGTCCGTGAGGTGACGCTGAACGGCCGCGCGCTCGACCCCGACACGGTGTACGACGGCGCGCGGATCCAGCTGGACGGGCTGGCGGACCGCAACGAGCTCCGCGTGGCCGCCGATTGCCTGTACTCGCGCACCGGTGAAGGGCTGCACCGCTCGGTCGACCCGGCCGACAAGGAGACCTACCTCTACACCCAGTTCGAGGTGCCGGACGCCCGCCGGGTGTTCGCCACCTTCGAGCAACCGGATCTCAAGGCCCCTTTCACCTTCACCGTGTCCGCACCGGCCCGCTGGGTCGTCATCTCGAACGCTCCGGCCCCCGAGCCGACGCCGTACGCCGGTGCGAACGGCGAGGAGCTGGCCCGCTGGGAGTTCCCGCCGACCGAGCGGATCTCGACCTACATCACCGCTGTCGTGGCCGGGCCGTACCACGTCGTCACCGACGTGTACGAGGGCCCGCACGGGTCGTACCCGCTGTCGCTGCTGTGCCGTCCTTCCCTGCAGGAGGCGCTGGACATCGACGACCTGTTCGAGGTGACCAAGCAGGGCTTCGAGCTGTACGAGAAGGCGTTCGGTACGCCGTACCCGTTCCACAAGTACGACCAGGCGTTCGTGCCGGAGTACAACATGGGCGCGATGGAGAACGCCGGCTGCGTGACACTGCGGGACGAGTACCTGTTCCGCAGCCGCACCACCCACGCTGAGATGGAAGCGCGCGCCAACACGGTGCTGCACGAACTGGCGCACATGTGGTTCGGCGACCTGGTGACCATGACCTGGTGGGACGACCTGTGGCTGAACGAGTCGTTCGCCGAGTGGGCCAGCCACTGGGCGCAGGCGGTCGCGACGACCAAGTACGCCGGTGCCTGGACGACGTTCTGCAACGCGCGGAAGAACTGGGCGTACCGCCAGGACCAGCTGCCCTCGACGCACCCGATCGCGGCCGACATGGTCGACTTCCACGCGGTCGAGGTGAACTTCGACGGCATCACCTACGCCAAGGGCGCGTCCACGCTGCGGCAGCTCGTCGCGTTCGTCGGTGAGGACACCTTCATCACCGCGCTGAAGGAGTACTTCGCCGACCACGCCTTCGGCAACACCGAGCTGACCGACCTGCTCAAGCCGCTGGAGAAGGCGTCCGGCCGCGACCTGGACGACTGGACCGAGCGCTGGCTGCGGACCGCCGGGGTGAACACGCTGCGGGCCGACTTCGCCGTCGACGCCGAGGGTGCGTTCACGTCGTTCGCGATCGAGCAGACCGCGACGGAGAAGTTCCCGGTACTGCGGCCGCACCGGCTGGCGGTGGGTCTGTACCGCCGGACCGACGACGGACTGGTCCGCACCGAGCGATTCGAGGTGGACATCGACGGCCCGCGCACCGAGCTGCCCGAGCTGACCGGCGCCACCCAGCCGGATCTGGTGCTGCTGAACGACGACGACCTGACCTACGCCAAGATCCGCCTGGACGAGCGGTCCCGGGCCACGCTGGTCGAGTCGATCGACCAGCTGTCCGAGTCGCTGCCGCGGGCACTGGCGTGGGGCGCTGCCTGGGACATGACCCGCGACGCGGAGATGCCGGCCAGCCAATACGTCGGCATCGTGCTGCGCGGGATCCGGGCCGAGACCGATCTGACCGGCGTACGGTCGCTGCTGACGCAGGCGACCAGTGCCATCAACCTGTACGCCGCCCCGGCGAACCGTCCGGCGCTGCGGACGCAGTTCGAGGAGACGTTGGCTAGTTTGCTCGCGGACGCCGAGGCGGGCAGCGACCACCAGCTCGCGTTCGCCCGGGCGTACAGCTCGGCGGTGTTCTCCGACGCCGGCGCGGACCGGCTGACAGCTTGGCTGGACGACCGCGACCTGCCGCCCGGTTTGGTCGTTGACACCGACCTGCGCTGGACGCTGATCGTCGCACTGGCCCGGCTGGGCCGGATCGACGCAGCGGAGATCGACGACGAGCTGACCCGCGACACCACCATCACCGGTGGCGAGCGTGCGGCTCAGGCGCGGGCAGCGCGGCCGACCGCCGAGGCCAAGGAAGAGGCGTGGCGGATCGCGGTCGAGTCCGGGGACACCCCGAACGAGACGCAGTTCAGGACCATCCTCGGCTTCCAGCAGCCGGGCCAGGAGGACCTGCTCCGGCCGTACGTCGAGAAGTACCTGAGCGCGGCCAAGGACGTCTACACCCGCCTCGGCTCGTCGATGGGCGAGAACGTGCTGGTCTACCTGTCGCCTCGGCACCTCCCGGAGCAGTCCACGCTGGACGCGCTCACCGGGTGGCTGTCGGTGGAGTCGACGTCGGTCGACGCCCCGACGCTCCGCTACGTCACCGAGGCCCAGGCCGACCTGACCCGCGCGATCGCGGCGCAGGAGCGCGACGCCGGCTGACCCGTCCTCCCGCACAGCGCCGGCCCCACTCCGATGTGGGGCCGGTGCTGTCGTGGTCGGCCTGGTGACCTGTAGAACTGATGGGGTGCCCGCTTCTGACCCCGCCCTGGCCGGTGCGGCAGCCGTTGCGCTGACCGGACTCGCAGAGGCGTACCGCCCGCGACCTGTCACGCCGCTGATGCCCTGGCGGTACCCGCACCGGCTCGTGAAGCCGTACGTCATCACCGCACGCGGACGGCAGTGGGACGACCACATGGTGGAGGTCGCCCGTGCCACCGCCACCAGGCAACTCGAGTTCGACGACGCGATGGGCGCGCTCGGTCTGGCCGTGGTCGTGCTGCACCTCGGCGACGACGCGATCTACCTCGTCGTACAGAGCTGGTCGAAGGACTTCCAGTCGCGGCTCAGCATCTTCAGCGGCATGGAGGCCGACGATCTGCGGCCGGCGCCGATCGGCGCCGGTCCCTGCATCTGGGAACAAGAGGTCCTCAGCCACGAGCGTGCGTCGTACGTGACTCATATCCTCGGCGCAGGTGTCGACATCGACGCCTGGCTGGACGACGCCCTGGACACCCGGCCGCAACCCAAGCTCGACGGCATCCCCTCCGGGACCTAGCTCCAGTCACCGCTCCGACGCAGCGCGTGAGGATCAAACGATTGCTCGTCGGCGCATCGTGAGGACACGTGCGCGGACGGCGATTCCCTTGTGGAGAAGGAGATTCTCGCCACCTGAAGAAGACTCACTTACTTGCTGGTTCGGTTTAAGCTGCGGGTGAATCAGCCGATAGCAGGGAAACTGTGGGGAGGGGCCCTTGCCGTGACACCCGTGGATCACCGCAGGCCGCCCGCCCGGGCAGCACGGAGACATCACAGCCCTTCACGGCACCGCGAGTCCCCCGCGGAGCAGCCGCGGAAGCCCCAGCGGTCGCACAGCGCCATCGGCGCTTCGATCGTGGCCGCGGCCGCGATGCTCGCTGTGTTCGCGTTCATCCTGACGCGGGGATCGGCCGGGCCGACGACCGACGACGGTCTGCGGACGGGCGCCGTACCGAACGGCGCCGCGGCTCCAGCCGAGGGTGGTGCGACAGCGAGTCCCGATCCGGAGCCGTCGGCCGGCACGGCCAAGGCGGACCGCAAGCCGCCACCCAGCACGCCGGCACCGATGGCCCGCGCCAGTACGCCGGCCGTCAACACCGGCCCGACCTCGCCGGCCTTCAAACGCGGCCAGTGGATCGCGGTCCTCGACAAGTACCCGACCGACGTCGGCCTGGAGGCCGACACGGTCGCGAAGGGTACGGCGGCCAAGCTCATCGCGGCCGGCGTGCCGGCGAAAGCCATGCTGGTGAACGGTCAGTACCCCGGCCTCGCGGACAGCTCCATGGAGCCGATGACCGACAGTTGGGTCGTCTACCTCGGCCCGGGCTCATCGTCGGAGCAGGTCCTCGATGTGTGCTCCGCGCCGAAGACCCAGAAGGCGTACAGCAACCCGGCCTGCCCCACCTACGAGCCTGCGGCCGCGCCGGGCAGCTGAGGCGGCGGATCGGTCGCGAGCCGCGCATGCAGGTGCGAGTCGTGACGCTCGCCGTTCGCCTCGACGAAGTAATCCCGCATCGTCCCTTCCAGCTGGAAACCCGCCCGCGTCGCAACCCGGCACGAGCCCTCGTTGATCAGCGAGTGGTCCAGCGAGAGGCGGTGCAGCCCGAGACCGTCCGACGCGAACGCCCACCGGGCCGCCGCGTCGAGTGCACGGGCACCGAGCCTGCGGCCGCGCGCCGAGGGGCTGACCCAGTAGGCGACGACCGCCTGCTCAGGCACCCGGTTGACGTCGCGGACCGACACGGTGCCCACCACCTGGTCCGTCGCAGCATCCGCGATGGCGAACACCGCGCTGCCACGCGCCCAGCCGTCGATCCGCGGCTCCAGCCACCGCCGGGCGCGATGTTCCGCCGGAGTGCGGATCACCGCGGTACCTCCGGTCCAGCGCAGGATGTCCGGGTCGCGCAGCGCATCGGCCACCGCGGTTTCGTCCGACCGAACGAACGGACGCAGTACGACGTCGCCCAGCTCGATCCGGCGTGGCTGGAGCGCCGGGCTCACTGCTTGTGCGGCTCGTTCGCGTGCAGCAGCGGCGCCTGGTGCGCGTGGGTGCCAAGCTGCTGGACGCCGGTGACCAGACCGCCGGTCAGGTCACCAGTGGCGAACGAGGTCTGCATCGCCAGCGCGGCCAGACCGGCTGCCGTGTCCGACAGCTGCCGCTTGGCGAGCGCTCCGGTGACGATCTCCAGGCGGCGCCCCGCGGGGTCGACGTACACCAGGACAGTGTGGTCCGGGTCCTCGAGCTCGTTCAGCAGCTCCAGCGCGAACGGGCGGGTCTCGGAGTCCGCTCCACCGACGTACACGGAGAAGTGCAGGCCGGAGACCTCCTCGGCGTGCCGGACCGCTCGCTCGATGTCGTAGAGCTGGTCAGGAGTGAATGCGTCACCAGCTGGCACTTGCGCCTCCGGTCGTGCGGGCGACGCCGCTGCCGGCGGTCGCGGGGGTCCCCGGCGCACCGGGCAGCTCGGGCAGATGGGCCGGGTCCGGCTTGGTCGCGACCGGACCGTTGATCCAGACCGGCGGAGCCCACCAGGACAGGCCTGGGCGGTAGCGCGGCCCCTTCGCGATCGACGGCGCGAAGACCAGCAACGCCACCACCGCGATGACCAGCACGGGGATACCGACGAACACCAGCACGGTGTGGCCGGAGAGCAGAGAGATCACACTCCAGAGCCTAGTCCCCCACCCCTCCACGGTTGCCCCGGGGCTCACCCCGAGACAACCATGAAGAAGAGACAAAGCTGTCAGCAACCACCGCGGTTGCTCCCTCCAGCACAGCGCGAAGCGCTGCTGGTTCTTCTCTCAGCAGCCACCGCAGTTGTAGTACGTGATGTCCCAGTGGTTGCCTTCGTTGGCGTAGATGTTGCCGGCGCCCGAGCGCCACTGCTGGGCACCGTCACCACGGTCGGCGATCCGGGTGAAAGTGCCGCGGATGTAGTTGCTGACACACGTGTACACCGAGATGTCGACCTTGTAGCCGTTGCGGTGGCTGTAGGTGCCACTGGCGTGACCAACCTCGGTCCCACCCGTGATGTTCACGGCGCAGCCACTCGCCTGCTTCAGGGTGCGGACGCCGTACACGGTGGAGTCGTTGATGTTCGTGAACGACGTACAGGTCGGGTTGTTCCAGTCCGAGCAGCCGCCGCTGGACGACCACGTGATGCCGGCGGCCCTGAAGATCGCAGTCGCCTGCGAGTGCGTGAGCTTGGTGAGCGCGGACGCCTGGTCGACGGCGACCACCGCGGGCAGCAACCCGGCGATGACGGCGACGACGGGGATGAGGACACGACGGAGCACTGACTTCATGGGGGACACTCCTCGAAATACGGGGCGGATATTTCAAGGAGTGCACTTCCCCCGAAAGTAATTCACGAAACGTCCCGTTGAATCAGAAATTAACGTCCGAACACTGGTAGAAGGCGTTCGCGGTGTCGTTGATGGTCCACACCGCCAGGATCATGTGCCGTCCGGACCGGTTCGGCAGGGTGCCAGGGTGGCTGACGTCGTTGGCGGGGCGGCCGCCGTTCATCGGCACCGTCAGGAACGGGTCCAGGTCGAGCGCGGCGCGGGTGAGTGGGACGTTCTGATCCCACCCCTGCTTGGTGATGTAGTACTTGAAGGTCGGCGGTGGAGTGCGGTGCGGTCAGGTGCCAGTTGAACGTGTAGCTCGCACCCGAGGTGAGCTGAGTGGCCGGCCACGCTCCCCCGCGCTGGTCGACACATAGAAAACAACCGTTCAAATCTATTGTCAACGGTTCGTAAGCACCTGTGCACAGAAAGCTAGATGTTGAGAGCACCGATCAGTCGGCGGAGGCGCTGGTTGTTGGGCAGGTCCTCGATCATCACGGGCTGGCCGTCGGGCCCGCCGAGCGGCAGGCGCCAGTTCGGGTACTCGTCCGTGGTGCCCGGTTGGTTCTGAGTACGACGTTCGCCGACAGCGTCGGTCAATGCCACGCCGACCAGCTTCGCCGGCGTATGAGCGACGTACTGGTGCAGCGCCTCGACGATGCGCTCCACGTCGCCGTCGGTGTTGCTGAGCAGATGCCGCTCGCGGAGGGCGTTCAGCCAGGAGTCGCGATCCGCCTCGTCCACTGCGAGCTCCTCCTCGACCGGTCTGGTGAGCAGACCGAGCCGGTTGCGCAGTTCGACGTGGTCGCCGGCGAGGTAGCCGGCCGTCGGGGGCAGGTCGTGGGTGGTGACCGTGGCCAGGCAGAGCTCCCGCCAGCGCTCCGGTGCCAGCGGGTTGCCATCCCGGTCCCCCTCGAACCACAGCACCGACGTACCGAGGATGCCGCGCTCGGTCAGGTAGTCACGCACCCACGGCTCGACCGTGCCGAGGTCCTCGCCCACCACCGTCACGCCGGCGCGCGTCGCCTCGAGTACGAGGATGCCGACCAGCGCCTCGTGGTCGTAGCGGACGTACGTGCCCTCGGTCGGCCGCTGCGGCGACGTCACCCACCAGAGCCGGAACATGCCGAGGATGTGGTCGATCCGTAGCCCGCCACCGTGCCGCATCACCGCCCGGACCAGATCCCGCCAGGCGGCGTACCCGGTCTCGGCCAGGGCGTTCGGCCGCCACGGCGGCTGCGACCAGTCCTGACCCTGCTGGTTGAACGCGTCCGGCGGTGCACCGACGTGGATGCCGGGAGCCAGCACATTCTGCAGCGCCCAAGCGTCCGCGCCATCCGGATGTACGCCGACAGCCAGGTCATGGACGACGCCCAGCGACATGCCCGCGGCCCTGGCCCGCGCCTGGGTGCGAGCAAGCTGTTCGTCCATCTGCCACTGCAGCCAGCAGTGGAACTCCACCGCGTCGGGATTCTCGTTGCGGAAGGCAACAACAGCCGGTGCGGTCGGCTCCTGCAGTTCCTCCGGCCACTTGCTCCACTCCGGCCCGTGCACGTCGGCGATCGCGGCCCACGTGGCGAAGTCGATCAGCCCCTGGCTCTCGCGGTCGCAGTAGGCGCCGTACTCCGCGATCCGGCCGATCGACGGGCGGACGCCGAACAGCAACTGCAGCGCCTCCCGCTTCGCCGCCCAGACCGTGTCCCTGTCCAGCGCGGTCGGATCCTCGCTCAACGCCCGCGTCTGCAGGCTGAGTGCCCGGACCCGATCCCGCTCCGCCGGCGCCAAGTCGCCGTACTCGTCGATGTCCTCGACCCGCAGGTAGATCGGGTTGGCGAACCGCCGCGAGGCCGGCAGGTACGGCGACGGCTCCATCCGGCCGGACGTCTCCGCGGCGTGCAGTGGGTTCACCAGCACGAAGCCGGCGCCCAGGTCGTTCGCCGACCAGGCAGCCAGGTCGGCGAGGTCATGCAGGTCACCGATCCCCCACGACCGGCGCGAGCGTACCGAGTACAGCTGCAGCACCCAGCCCCAGGTACGTCGCAGCTTCTCCGGCTCCAGCTTGCGCGGTGTGACGATCAGCGTGCTGACCGAGATCTCCGGACTGGTCCCGACGCGCGCGCAGAGCCGGTGGTACCCGAGCGGCAGGTCGCCCGGCAACTGGAACGTCGCCTCACCGATCTGCACACCATCGATCCACTCCGGCTCGACCCAGTGGTCCTGCTGCGGGATGTCACGCCGCTGTCCACCGTCCTCGAGGTCCACCCACACCTCGGCGCTGGACCCATGCGGCAGGTGAACGGCGAACCAGGGCGTCCACCCCTCCCGCATCACCACAGTGGCGGGCAACGTACGACGCCAGCGCGTCTGCTGGTGCTCCGCGAGCGCGTCGGCCGCCTTCTCCGGCGTGGAAGCGTCCACACCGAGCGCCGCGAGCACGGCGGCGACCACCTCGCTCGAGACGATCACATGCTCGCCCTGCCAGTTCCAGTACTCCGTCGCCACCCCGTGGGCAACCGCTAGCTCGACAAGGGCAGGAGTAGGAGCAGTCACCTCAGCGAGTCTGCCGCATCAACCGCCGTACTGCGTAACGCCGCGCGCCGCGTTCACTGGTTCGCGTTGGAGCGGCGAAGGCTCAGCAGCAGTACGGCGAACAGCAGCGCGGCACTGGCGACGACCAGACCGATGGCCACGCCCGCGACGTTGTCGGTCAACTGATAGAGCGCGGTCGGCCAGATGACCAGCAGGATCGCGCAGCCCACCACGGCGTACGCAGATGCGTGCCGGCGACCGTACGCGACCAGCAGAGCGGCCGGACCGGCCGTGCCGACGGCCAGAGCCATGATTTCGCCGCGCTCCTGGACCAGCCAGCAGATCGACGAGCTGAACATCGCTGCCCCGGCCAGCGACCACGCGGTCACCTGGTCCCGCACCAGTCCCAGCAGCGCCATCACGAACGCGACCAGGATGAACCCGGTCCCGGCGATCCCGGCCGTATTGGTCGCCGTACCGTCGTCCGGAGTGAGCACGTCCGCGGTGAGCACCAGGACGCCGACGGCCAGGATCCCGAACGTTGCTACAAGCAACGAAGAGCCGGCCAGCCACCACACCCCGATCGCGACCAGCGCCAGCGCCACCGCGACGCCGATGACCCGCCCCGTCTCCCCCTCGATGGCGACGTACGTCGCGAAACCGGCCGCGCAGCAGCCGAGGCCAGCCAGCGCCGAGCTCAGCTGGTCCTGACGGCGCAGCAGCGCGAGGATGGCGGCGGCGCCGAGCAGGACGATCGCCGCGCTCGTCCCCGTGGTGACCCGGGCGGCGTGGCCCATCTCACCCCAGTTCGCGATCGTCAGCAGCGCGACCGCTCCCAGCAGCAGTGCACCGCCGATGTAGCCGAGCACCTCGATGAGCGCGCCTGCATGCGACACAGCCGGCGGGGCCTTCGGCTTCGGTGGAGCTTCCGGCCGGCCCCGCCCAGGATCGGCCAGCGCAGCGTCGATCTCGGCGTCCGCAGCGTCTCGCAGAGCGTCGGCCTGGTACTGGCGCAGCACACCAGCGCTCACGAGCCGGGACAGCTCGTCATCCAGCCGGCTGGGCATGCGATCGCGTCTCCCTTGTCAGCCTTACTAAGATCGGGCGGCGAGATGCCTATTCTGACCAGCTACCTTGTGTCCCCGATCAGTCACCCCCTGCTTTCGCTGCCTAAGGACTTCCCGACGTTCTTCCGGATGGGCAACGACGGCAAGCTGGAGGTGACCGACCAGATCTTCATGGTCCCGGCCCGGATCGCCGGGCTGATCATCGGTTTCTTCGTGCTGCGCTGGGTGCTGCACAAGCTGATCCGCCGGTTCGCCCGGCGGACCGGCAACGGCGCCGTCGCCGGGGTGCTGTCGAAGTCGAAGATCGGCCAGGGCTTCGTCGAGAACAACCTGGCCGGCGAACGCCGGACCCAACGGGCCGAGACGATCGCCTCCCTGCTGTGCAGCACGGTGACGATCGTGCTGACGTCGATCCTGGTGGTGATGGTGCTGGCCGAGCTCGGCTTCAACATCCTCCCGGTGATCGCGTCGGCCAGCATCATCGGTGTCGCGCTCGGCTTCGGCGCGCAGACGCTGGTGAAGGACTTCCTGGCCGGCGTGTTCATGATCTTCGAGGACCAGTACGGCGTCGGCGACCTGATCGACATGGAGAAGGCCACCGGTGTGGTCGTTGCCGTGGGGCTGCGCATCACCACGCTCCGAGGCGAGGACGGCACCACCTGGTACGTCCGCAACGGCGAGGTCCTCCGCGTCGGCAACCTGACCACCCGGGACCCAGCCAGCACCGGGTCGTCCGGGGTCGGCAGCGCGACCGAGAAGGAGGAGGCCGAGGCTGAGGCCGCGATCGAGGCTAAGGGCGACGAAAGTGCGGCGACCAGAAAGCAGGACGGAAGCCGAGCTTGAGGTAGAGCCGTTCCGCGTCCGATCCCTCCACCACCTGCAGCGTGAGCCGCCCACCGGCCGCGTCCCGCCGCGCCTGGGCGAGCAGCGCCGAGGCCAACCCGCGTCCCCGGTACGCCGGTTTGGTGGCGACCGCGTAGATCCCGGTCACCGGTCCAGACCGCAGGACCAGCGTCACCGCAGCCGGGTCGCCGTCGACGCGTAGTACGTAGAGCGACTGCTCCGGCGCGGAGTAGTTCTTCACAGCCTTCTCGCGGAGCATCGCCTGCCACCACTCGATGTCCGGATCGTCGTCGTCGAGGAAGGCGGCACCCTGCACCTCAGCGAACGCCACCGCGTCCTCGTCCGTCGCGATCGGCGTGATCGGGTCACCGTCGACTGCGTCCGACGGCGCCTCCATGTGCACCAGCACTTCGGTCGCCTCGAACCCGGCGCCAGCCAGCCGCTCTTCCCATCCGTCCCCGCTCCACGGCACCAACCGCACTGTGGCGGTCCCTTCCGGGAGCTCCGCATCTGCCGCCAGCGGGATCCACGCCGAGAAGTACGCGTCCTCACCGACCACCTCGATTCCGGTGGCAGTGCGTCGGACCTCGCCTCGATGGGCAGCCAGGAACGCCAGGTGGTTGTCGAGCAACTCATGCACCCGCGCAGTATGCCCAGCATCACACGGGACTGTCGCGCAGAAACACGACACCGACCAGGCGCAACGGCTCCTGGTCGGTGTCGGCTGGAGATGTCAGGCGCTGAAGGTGACGTCCAGGGTGATCGGGACGGCGGACAGGGCCTGGGAGACCGGGCAGTTCTTCTTCGCGCCCTCGGCGAACTCGGCGAACTCGTCGGCGGTGATGCCGGGGACCTTGCCGTTCACGGACAGCTTGATGCCGGTGATGCCCTCACCCGGCTGGAAGGTCACGTCGGCCTGGGTGTCGATCGACTCCGGCGCGTTGCCCGCACCGGCCAGGGCGTGCGACAGCGACATCGAGAAGCAGGTCGAGTGCGCGGCCGCGATCAGCTCCTCCGGGCTGGTCCTGCCGTTCGCCTCGTTCGCCCGGGAGGCCCAGGTCACGTCGTAGGTGCCGATCCCGGACGACTCCAGGGCGACCTTGCCGGCGCCCTCCATCAGCGAGCCTTCCCAGTGGGCCTTGGCCGTACGAGTGGTAGCCATGCTCGTGTTTTCTCCTTCGAAGAGAGGGTCAGCGGCCGGACACGTCGATCGCGCCGGGGTACTGCGGTTCGTCGGTGTTCACCATGCTCTGCGCGGCCATCACCATGTACGTCCAGATCTGGTTGTCCTGCTCCGGCGTCAGGGCGATCTCGTCCAGTGCCGCGCGCATGTGGCCGAGCCAAAGGTCCCGGGCGCTCGGGGTGACGGCGAACGGGGCGTGCCGCATCCGCAGCCGCGGGTGCCCGCGCTGCTCGGAGTACGTGCGTGGACCGCCCCAGTACTGCTCCAGGAACATCCGGAAGCGCACCTCGGCCGGACCGAGGTCCTCCTCCGGGTACAGCGCGCGGAGTTCGGGGTCGGCGGCGACACCGCGGTAGAACGCGGCCACCAGACGGTGGAAGGTCTCCGCCCCACCGACAGCGTCGTAAAAGCTCTGCTGGTCACTCATGTCGGTCCCAGTGTCTCAAGCCGTCTCAATGTGTCTCAGCAGGGCTGCCCGTTCGGACTCTGACAGGGGGCGTTTGGCGTGGGTCTCGGGGTCCGTGGCGACGAGCACGGACACCGCCTTGGCGTACACGTCCTCGCTCTCACCGCTGCGGTCGAGGATCCACGAGCCGAGCGTGTACGACGTCGTACCAACGGCGTCGACCCACACGTCGACGTCGTACGGCGGGTGCCGCAGCAGGATCGGGCGAAGGTAGTCCACGGTCTGGCTGACCAGGACGACCGAGTGCACGGCGAACACGTCGCCGGTGACGCCGAGGACCTCACCGAGGAACGCGATCCGGGCCTCCTGCAGGTAGTCGAAGTACCGGACGTTGTTGACGTGGTCGTAGGAGTCGATGTCCGACCACCGGACCAGAACGGGATGGGTGTACTTCATGCGCCCACCAGCTTTGACAGGGCCTCGCGCTCGATCGGGCTGATCCGGCGCAGGCGGTTGGCGGCGAAGTCGAACGGCACCAGGCGCGTCCGCGCCTCGACGTACATCCGGCGCTCGGGCTCGGCGTCGAGGATCTCGTAGTCCACGGTGAACGACGCAGCCTTGATCTCGCTGATCCACAGCTCGATCCGCACCGGCTCGGACCGGTACAGCAGCGGAGCGCGGTACACGACCTCGTGGCGGGCCACCAGCAGGCCGGTCTCCAGGTCGTCCGCGCCGAGCTCCTTGGCGGTCCGGAACAGGAAGTCGACGCGGGCGTCCTGCAGGTAGTCGACGTACCGTCCGTTGTTCACATGCCCGAGGGCGTCCATGTCACCCCACCGCAGCGGGCAGTAGTAGACATGGCGGTTGTGATGATCCACACGGCGATCATCGCATCCGGAGTACTCCCGGCGTGACGGAGCGTGGGTAATGTCATCCCCGGCAGCAGCACGAGCGAAGGAGCAGCGCGGATGACTGATCAGCGGGTAGCGATCGTGACCGGGTCGGCCCGGGGAATCGGCGCGGCCGTCGCACTGCGGCTGGCGAAGGACGGGAACGCGGTGGCCGTCCTCGACCTCGACGAGGGCGCTTGTGAGGGCACCGTCAAGGCGATCGCCGAGGCGGGCGGCAAGGCGATCGCGATCGGCTGCGACGTCAGCAAGTCGGATCAGGTGACCGCCGCCGTCGAGCGCGTGGTCGCCGAGCTGGGCGCACCGACGGTGCTGGTGAACAACGCCGGCGTACTGCGCGACAACCTGCTGTTCAAGATGTCCGAGGACGACTGGGACACCGTGATGTCGGTGCACCTGCGCGGCAGCTTCCTGATGTCCCGCGCCTGCCAGGCGCACATGGTCGAGGCCGGCTACGGCCGGATGGTGTTCCTCTCCTCGACGTCGGCGCTGGGCAACCGCGGCCAGGCGAACTACGCGTCCGCGAAGGCCGGCCTGCAGGGCCTGGCGAAGACGCTGGCGATCGAGTTGGGCAAGTTCGGCGTCACCGCGAACGCGATCGCGCCCGGGTTCATCGAGACCGATATGACCGCGGCGACCGCCGCCCGGGTCGGGGTGGACTTCGAGGAGTTCAAGAAGGCGACCGCGGCCACCATCCCGGTGAACCGGACCGGCAAGCCCGACGACATCGCCGCGGCGGCGTCGTTCTTCTGCAGCGAGGAGGCCGGGTTCGTCTCCGGCCAGGTCCTGTACGTTGCCGGCGGACCGCGAAACTGAGGGAGTTTGCAGATGGCGCAGTCGTTCACCGGTGTCGACGAGGTCGTGCACGCGGTCGGCACCCCACTGGGCGAGAGCCAGTGGCTGGAGATCACCCAGGAGCAGGTGAACACGTTCGCCGACGCCACCGGGGACCACCAGTGGATCCACGTCGACGTCGAGCGCGCCAAGCAGGGCCCGTACGGCGGGACGATCGCGCATGGTTACCTCACCCTGAGCCTGATCGCGCGGTTCGGCGACGAACTGTTCTCGGTCAGCGGCGTCACCGCGAAGCTCAACTACGGCGTCAACAAGGTCCGCTTCCCGGCCCCGGTCCCGGTCGGCACCCGCGTCCGCGCCAGCGCCTCGATCTCCAACGCCGTCGAGACCCCGGCCGGCGTCCAGGTCTCCCTCAACTGGGTCATCGAACTGGAGAACTCCACCAAACCCGCCTGCGTCGCGGAGACCGTCGTACTGCTCGTCCCCTGACCGGGCGAGGGCTTAGAGCGGGCAGATCAGTACGGCGTGAGTGGCGACGCGGTCGTAGCCGAGCCACTCGTTGACGGCGATCATCGGGGCGTTGCCGTCGTAGTTGGCGGTGTAGGCGCCGCGGACGCCGGCCTGGGCGGCACGGTGGAGGGCAGCGCACTTGACCAGCTTGGCCAAGCCGCGGCCGCGGTACTCCGGCATTGTCGCGGTCATCTGGGACCAGATCTTGGTGTGATCACCGTTGCCCAGGGTGAACGCGATGATCTCGCCGTCGTAGAGGGCCGCCGTACTCAGGTCGAGTACCATCGACGGCGAGTTCCAGATGCCCGCGAGCCAGTCGTCGTACGGCCGGGTGGTGATCTTGGCGTCACCCGGTTTGGTGCGCTGGGCAACTTCGTCGGCCTCGTAGAGCTTGCGCGGATCGACCTGGTCCAGACCGACCAGCTCCACCCCGGTCGGGGCGCCCGGGACGTCTGGTGCCTTGGCTGGGTGGATGCCCGCGTAGTGCACCTGCCGAGTCTGCCGGTAGCCCCACCGGGCCGCCCATGCCACGGTTGACGGGTCGGCGAACACCCGCGCACTGGTCGCACCGGCCGTCCGCAGGTCCCGGTGGGTTGCCTCCAGCAACTTCGCACCGATCCCCCGGCCGCGGTAGTCAGGCCGGACCAGCACCCGCAACTGCCCGTCCAGCGGCTCCGACCCCGCGATCAGCGCGGTCGACGCCCAGCCGACCACCTCGCCCGCGTCCACGGCGGCGAAGGTTCCAAGTCCCAGCGCGGGCGGAGCCTGCAGTCGGCGGGTCAACGCGGTTCGCGTGACCACCAAGTACGGTGCGAGGGCGTCGTGCAACGCGATCGCCCCTTCGACATCCCCCGTTTCGGCAGCCCTGATCTCCATGCGAACTCCTTCAGCGAAGTTCTCCGGAACATAACCCGCAATCAGGTGCAGACCGGATACAGACCCGATTACAGCTGTGTCTCAGCCGTTTCGCTACGGGGACCGAGCACCAATCGCGCGCCAGTCACGTCGAACGTCATCCTGTATCGCTCCAGGTACCCTGCCCCAACCAGACCGTCGTGAACGATGTCCTGAAACTGAACCCTGGGTGACGATTGGGCGGTTTCGGGCGCGGCCGCCAGGTGCACACTGCCCGGAATCGTGCCCCAGTGCCGGGTCCACTCGTAGCCGGTCTCGTCCGTCCCGGTCCGCGTCGTCAGCCCCGGGCTCTCGAGATCCACGCCGCAGTCGGCCATGAACCGCGTGTCGAGGATCAGGCTGTCCGACCCGGTGTCCACCTCGACACAGATCTCGCGCCCACTCGGCAACACCAGTTGGGTGAACGGATCCACCGACACCGACTCCCGCCGTACGTCGAGCGGAACCTCGGGACCGTCAGCCTGGAAGCTCTCGCGCGGCAGCACCGTCAGAGTCATCGCGTCCGGATCCGTGGTGACCGTGTGATTCTCGAAGAACCCGGGTCCGATGATCCCGGCGAAACCGTTCGGATCGCCCGCATCCCCGAGGTCGGCGACACCCGCGACCTGCCCGTCGACGGCGTAGTCACCGACCCCGAGCACCGGCAGCCGAACAAGCGGCGCCTCGACCTCCTGACCCGACACCCGCCGCCCGGTGTACGTCTCGCCCGTGGGCAGGACGTCGGCACGACTCGCGATGGCCGAGGCAACGACCGTGATTCCGATGCCGGTGTCAACGAGGAAGCGGTACTCCGCGTCGCCAAACCGCACGTGCACCCGGACCAGGTGCTGCACCCGGTCGAAACCGACGGTTGTCATCTACTCGGAGAGCGTGCGCAGGAGCCCGTACTCCGTCTGGACGCGTTGGTAGCCGAGCCAGTTGTTGATGGCCAGCATCGGACCGTTCTCATCGTCGTTCGAGGTGTAGGCGGCGGTGATGCCGGCGTCGGCGGCGCGGCGGAGCGCGACCGACTTGACCAGCTTGGCCAGACCGCGACCCCGGTACGCCGGGATGGTCCCGGTCATGCCCGACCAGGCGCGGTCGCCGGCGGTCTCGATCACGGTGAACGCCGCCATCTCGTCACCCGCCATCGCGGCAACGCTGAGCGACTTGTCCAGCCCCGGACCGTTCCAGATCTCGTCGAGCCACTCGTCGTAGCCGACCGCGTCGATCGGCGAGTCACCCGGCTCGTCCAGCGACGCGACCGTGTCGGCGGTGTAGGCCTGGTGCGGATCCACCTGGTCGAACGTCATGAGTTCGATGCCGTCCGGGGTCGGCGGCTGCGCCGGCAGCTTCCGCGGGTCGACACCTGCGTAGTGCATCTGCCGCGTCCCGTCGTACCCGAGGTTGCGGGCGAACTCGAGGCCGTCAGGATGGACGAACGACCGCACGCGCACAGCGCCGACCTCACTCAGGTGCTGGTGCAGCCGTTCGGCCAGCGCACTACCAATGCCCTGCTTGCGATGATCAGGGTGCACATAGATCGACACGTGGCTCTGGCCCGGACTGCTGGTCCAGACGTTCAGACCCGCTGATCCCCAGGCGACCAGCTGACCGCCGGACTCGGCGACCAGCGCCAGGAACCGCTCGCCCGGCATCTGCACGGTGATCATGTGCCGCGTCGCGGCAGGCGACATGATCTTGTACGAGTAGACCGCGCGTCGCACCTCGGCCACCGCCTCGGCGTCGTCGCCAACGGCCGCCCGGATCAGCATCGGTGTGGTCATGCCCGGACCATAACCAGCTACCTTCCGCCTCGCCACGGAATAACGGATGAACAGCAACGTGATCGCAACAGGTGCGCGCTCCGGACGATTCGGTGGTGGAACGCCGGGGCATTAGAGTTACTCGGTGCTGTCGGACTGATCGCCCCGACCGCCGGAAGTGCCATCGTGCTGGGACACGACGGGGTCACCGGCGGCGGGGAGTCCGAATCCTCTTGACACCTCCCGGGTGCGTCAGGAGTAAATAGCAGCTATGGAAATTACCGATGGCGCTGCCGCAGCCCGGGTCCTGGCCGGGCTGATGGTGTCCGACGGACCTCGTCCGGAGTACGCCGAAGCGTTCGCGCCGTTCGCCCCACTGATCGGCAGCTGGGACCTCGACGTTTCCTGGTACGACGAAACCGGCGCGGTCACCCGGACGACCAAGGGTGAGTGGCACTTCGCCTGGGCGCTCGACGGCCGCGCGGTCGCCGACATCTGGATCACGCCGAGCCGGGCCGCCCGGGCGGTCGACGGTGATGGCGAGTGGGGCTTGTCGATCCGCATCCACGATCCCGAACTGAACGCCTTTCGCTCCACCTGGATGGGCCCGAAGGCCGCCTTCGTGATGCCCTTCGTCGCCCACGCGACCAAGGACACGATCACGCTCGAGTCCCAGACCGCCAAGACCCGGTGGGCCTTCACCGGCATCACCGAGACCGGCTTCCACTGGCGCAACGAGGACGAAGGTGCCGACGGCAACTTCATCCTCCGCCAGACCTTCGTGGCCAGACGTCAGCCGTAGGTCGCGACCGCCTCGGTCGCGAGCTCCAGCAGCCGGGTCCGCAACTCGACCGGCTCGACCACTTCGACGTCGCTCCCGAAAGCGAGCAGCAGACCGCACGCGGCCTCGCGGACACGGAAGTGCAGGGCGAGGTGCGGCCACTCGTCCTCCGCGGGTACGTCGCGGATCCTCGTCCCCTTGGCCACCATGGGCGTGGCGATCCGGCGGATCACCCCGACCCGCTCCGGGTGCACCCGAACCTCCACCTCCACGCCGGCGGGAGCATGCCGCTCGAGCCCGGATCGCAGCCGCTCCCACTCCGCCCGCACATCGAGTCCGTCCGGTCGTTCAGCGGCCTCCTCGAGGATGTCGGCCTCCTCGACCCGGGACACGCGATACATCCGCGCCGCGCCACGATGCGCCGCGACGAGATACCACCGCCCGGCCTGCTCGACCAGCCCCCACGGATCGACGGTACGGCGCTGATGCCCTTCACTCGCGGACGCGTACTGCAGTCGCACCCGTCTCCGCGTCACCACCGCCTGCCGCAGTACCGGTAGCGCCCCGGTGTCCTCGGCCTCCGCGAACCAGCGACGCCGATCCACCACGATCGCACCCGACAACGCATCGGCGTCGTCCTGCAACTCCAGCGGCAACGTGGCCGACAGTTTGCCCATCGCCGACTGCAACGCATCCCGCAGACCCAGCTCGTCGGACAACGCCGATCGCCCCGACCAGGCAAACAACGCCTGCGCCTCCCGCGGCGTCAACCCGCTGACATCCGCCCGATACCCCGGCAGCAGCACGCAGCCACCGTTGCGCCCACGCTCGGTGTAGACGGGTACGCCGGCCGCCGACAACGCCTCCATGTCGCGCATCACCGTCCGCGTCGACACCTCCAGGCGCTCGGCCAACTCCCGCGCACTCAACCGCGCATGCCGCTGCAACAGCAGAATGGTCTGCAACAACCGGTCGGCTCGCACGAGTTCAGAATATGCGACAGAAGATGTCGCATATACCCCGCGAGGCTGTCGTCATGAACACCAACGACCCCCGTCCGATGCTCATCCGTGCTCTCGACCAGACGCAGCACCTGATCGACACCACCGGTCCCGACGACCTCGGCCGGCCGACCCCCTGCCCGGAGTACGACGTCAACACCCTGCTGGGCCACCTGCTCACCGTCGTCGGCCGGATCGACCTGGCGCTGAACGGTGGCAACGCGCTCGACGTGCCGCACATCACCACTGGCGTCGACGACGTTCCGGCCGAGTGGAAGCAGCGCCGTACCGCGCTCGACGAGACGCTGGCGGCCGACGGCGTACTCGACCGCACCTGCAAGTTGCCGTGGGCAACGCTTCCGGGCGCGGCCGCGATCGCTGCCTACACCACCGAGCTCACCATGCACTCGTGGGACCTGGCGAAGGCGACCGATCGCCTCGGACAGCTCGACGACGCGCTGGCGACGTACTGCCTGCCTCTGGTCCGGCGGTTCGTCCCGGCCGAGCAGCGCGGCGGACCGATCCCGTTCGGCCCCGTCGTACCGGTCGCCGACGACGCAGCTCCGTACGACCAACTGGCCGGCTGGCAGGGCCGGCAGCCTTAGGGTGTGTCTCCCAACTCCACGCCGTAGCGAGCAGGCGCTCGGCGGAGTGCCTCGGTGAGCTGGAGCGGAGGGTTCGATGTGGTTCCATCGTGCCCTTCGCTCCAGCTCGGCGAGGTGCCCGCCGAGTGCCGCGCAGTAGGCGTGGGGTTGGGAGACACGCCCTAACCGACGATCCCGCCGTTGAGGGTGAGGCCGCCGTCGATCGTGATGGTCTGACCGGTGATCCACGACGACTCGTCCGACAGCAGGAACCACACCAGCGACGCAACGTCCTCCGGCGTACCCAACCGACGCAACGGGTACGTCGAGGCGACCTTGTCCTCACGGCCTTCGTAGAGGGCTCCGGCGAATTTGGTCTTGACCACCGCCGGAGCCACTGCGTTGACCCGGATCTCCGGCGCCAGCTCGACCGCCAGCTCGGCGGTCACGCGCGACACCATCGCCTTGGTCGCGCCGTACCAGCCAATGCCCGGCGACGGCGCCAGGCCGGCCACCGAAGACAGGTTGACCACGGCGCCACCGTGCGCGCGCATCCAGGCGTCCCGGCACGCCTTCACCCAGGCGATCGCGGCCAGCACGTTCGTGTCGACCATCTTGGCCGCGACCGCCTGGTCGACGTCGAGCAGCTTGCCGTAGATCGGGTTGATGCCGGTGTTGTTCACCAGCAGATCCACCGACCCGTACGTCGCGACCGCCGCGGCCACCACGGTCGCCCGGTGCTCGGGATCCGCGGCCTTCCCGGCGACCGCGAGCGCGTGCTCCCGGCCACCCAGGGACTCGACTGCCTGGTCGAGCGTCTCCTGGGTGCGGCCGGTGATCACCACGCGCGCGCCATCGGCAACCAGGCGCCGAGCGACTGCCAGCCCGATCCCCCGGGAGGCTCCGGTGACGATCGCCGTACGGTTCTCCAGACTCATCAGCTGAGGCGCTCGAGGACGACCGCCATGCCCTGGCCGCCGCCGACGCACATGGTCTCCAGGCCGAACTGCTTGTCCTCGAACTGCAGCCCGTTCACCAGCGTGGTCATGATCCGCGCACCGGTCGAGCCGAACGGGTGCCCGAGCGCGATCGCGCCGCCGTGCACGTTCAGCTTGTCCTCGTCGATGCCGAGCTCTCGCGCCGAGCCGATCACCTGGACCGCGAAGGCCTCGTTGATCTCGACCAGGTCGATGTCGTTGATGCTCATGCCGGCCCGCGCCAGCGCCTGCTTCGACGCCTCCACCGGACCGAGGCCCATGATCTCCGGCGACAGACCGCTCACCCCGGTCGACACGATCCGCGCCAGCGGGGTCAGGCCGAGCTCACGGGCCTTGGTGTCGCTCATGATCACGACCGCGGCCGCGCCGTCGTTCAGCGGGCAGCAGTTGCCGGCCGTGACCGTGCCGTTCGGCCGGAACACCGGCTTGAGGCCACTGACGCCTTCCAGCGTCGTCCCCGCCCGCGGTCCGTCGTCCTTGCTCACCACAGTTCCGTCCGGCAGCGTCACCGGCGTGATCTCACGCGCGAAGAAGCCGTTGCCGATCGCCTTCTCGGCCAGGTTCTGCGAGCGGACGCCGAACGCGTCCTGCTCCGTGCGGGAGATGCCCCTGAGCGTCGCCACGTTCTCCGCGGTCTGGCCCATCGCGATGTAGACATCCGGGATCTGCCCGTCCTCGCGCGGGTCGTGCCACGTGTCGTTGGTCTCGGCGTACTTCTCGGTCCGCTGCACCGCGTCGGTGAAGACCGGGTTGAACGAACTCGGGTCACCGACCCCGGCCGAGCCGAAGTTCTTGTACCGCGACACGCACTCGACGCCGGCGCTGACGAAGATGTCGCCCTCACCGGACTTGATCGCATGGAAGGCCATCCGCGCGGTCTGCGTCGACGACGCGCAGAACCGGTTGACCGTCGTCGCCGGGGTGTTGTCCCAGCCGAGCTGGATCGCGACCCGGCGGGCCATGTTGCCGCCGTGTTCGTCGTGCGGTTCCGCACACCCGAGGGCCAGGTCCTCGATCTGGTCGCCGGTCAGCCCGACCTTGCCGACCGCCGCCTGGATCATCTGTACGGCGAGGTCGTCCGGCCGGATCGTGGTCATCGATCCCTTGTACGCGCGGCCGATCGGCGAGCGGGCCGTGGACACGATCACTGCTTCAGGCACAACGCTTCCCTTCTACAGGCCGAGGTCACGGCCGATGAGCTCTTTCATGATCTCGTTCGAGCCGGCCCAGATCTTCGTCACCCGGGCGTCCCGCCAGGCACGGGCGACGCGGTACTCGTTCATGTAGCCGTAGCCGCCGTGCAGTTGCACGCACGCGTCCAGGATCTCGTTCTGCACCTGGGCGGCCCACCATTTGACCTTGGCCGCGTCCACCGCGGACAGCCGGTCCTCGTCGTGCGCGACGATCGCGTTGTCGACGTACGCCTGGGTGACCTCGGCCTTGGTGACGAGTTCGGCGACCAGGAACTTGTTGTACTGGAACGAGCCGACCGGCTGGCCGAACGCCTTGCGCTGCTTCACGTAGTCGATCGTCTCGGCCAGGATCTGGGTCGCCTGCGCGATGTTCGACACCGCGGCACCGACCCGCTCCTGGGCCAGCCGCTCCATCATGTGGATGAAGCCGCGGTCGACCTCGCCGAGCACGTTGTCGTCACCGACGAACACGTCGGAGAAGAACAGTTCCGACGTACCGGACTCGGTCTGGCCGACCTTGTCCAGTTTGCGGCCGCGGGCGAAGCCCTCCATGCCCTCCTCGATCACGAACAGCGTGATGCCCTTCGCGCCCTTGGCCGGGTCGGTCCGGGCGGCCACGATGACCAGGTCGGCCATGTCGCCGTTGGTGATGAAGGTCTTCGACCCGTTCACCACCCAGCCGCCGTCGGCCTTCTTCGCGCTCGTCTTCAGCGCGGCCAGGTCCGATCCGCCGGACGGCTCGGTCATCGCGATCGCGGCGACGTACTCACCGGAGCAGAACTTCGGCAGCCAGCGCTGCTTCTGCTCCTCGGTGCCCAGATCGACGATGTACGGCGCGCAACAGTCGAAGTGGATGCCGAAGCAACTGGACAGCGACGCGGAGACCTTGGACACCTCTTCGGCGAAGACCGCGTTGAACCGGTAGTCGCCGACACTCGAACCGCCGTACTCCTCCGGCACGTCGAGACCGAGGAAGCCCTGCTTGCCGGCCTCGAGCCAGGCGGCCCGGTCGACCGTCTTCTCCTCGAGGAACTGCTCCATCCGCGGCACCAGCGAACGGTCGCAGTACTCCTTCGCACTGGCCCGGAAAGCGTGGTGATCCTCGTTGAAGATGACGCGCTCCATGGGGCCTCCCCGAGGGATGAGATTCGTGGCTAAGCGCTTGCTTAGCTTCGCCCGTCCGGTGCATGGTGTCAACGTGTCCGCAGTCACGAGTCCCCTGGTCTGGGAGCATGTCCAGCCGGCCGCCGCGCGCCGGCTGCTGACCGGCGCCGTCGACGCCTTCGCCGAGCGCGGGTTCCAGGCGACCACCACGCGCGACATCGCGTCCCGCGCCGGGATGAGCCCGGCCGCGCTCTACGTGCACTACCCGTCCAAGGAGCGGCTGCTCTTCGAGATCAGCCTGTACGGACACAACGCAGCGTTGGAGGTACTGCGTTCCGCCGACATCGGTCCAACCCCCGCGGACCGTCTGCGCTCACTTGTCTCCGCTTTCACGGCGTGGCATGCGCAGCATCACACGATCGCCCGCGTCGTGCAGTACGAGCTGGCCGCTCTGTCGCCCGAGCACCTCGCCGAGGTCGCGACCATCCGCCGGGCCATCTCCACGCAGATCGAGCAGGTCCTGGCAGACGGCGTACACGACGGCTCGTTCGCGGTGACGGACCTGCCGGGGACGACACTCGCCGTACTCTCGCTGTCCATCGACGTGGCCCGGTGGTACACGCCACACCGGGCAGACCCGGAGGCGTTGGGCAAGCTGTACGCCGACCTCGCGCACCGGATGGTCCAGACATAGGAAGACCCCGCACCCACCCGGTGCGGGGTCTTTCCGACGCTACGTCAGCCGAGGTGTCAGGCCTGCAGAGCCGCCTGGACGTCCAGGTGGATGTCGACCTTGTCACCGATCAGGA
This sequence comes from Kribbella sp. NBC_00889, assembly GCF_045207705.1. Taxonomy (NCBI): domain Bacteria; kingdom Bacillati; phylum Actinomycetota; class Actinomycetes; order Propionibacteriales; family Kribbellaceae; genus Kribbella; species Kribbella sp. NBC_00889. The sequence continues at coordinate 5,018,230 of NZ_CP108783.1, forward strand.
GCTTGCCACCCTCGAGCGGCACGTTGAAGTCGATGCCCCAGTCCTTGCGGCTGATCGAGGTGGAGGCCTCGAAGCCGATGATGGTCTGGCCGTAGGCGTTCTGGTCCACGCCGAGGAACTCGACCGCGAGCTCGACCGGCTTGGTCACGTTCTTGATCGTCAGCTCGCCGGCCAGGATGTAGTCGTCACCCTCCGGCTTGAAGGCGGTGCTGGCGAAGGTCATCTTCGGGCTGTTCTCGGCGTCGAAGAAGTCGCCGGAACGCAGGTGCCCGTCACGCTGCTCGCTGCGGGTGTGCACGGAGGCCAGCTCGACGGTCACGGTGGCGGTCGACTCCTCCAGCGAGTCCTTCACGACGATCTCGCCGGCGTACTCCTGGAAGGTGCCGCGGACCTTGGTCATCAGGTGGCGGACGGTGAAGCCGATCTCGGTGTGGGCGGTGTCGAGGGCGTAGGTGCCGGCGACCAGGCCGGGGATGGTGCTGGTCGGGGTCGTGCCGGCATTGATGGTCTCGCTCATGGGTTCCTCTCGAAGGGGGCGTTCTGGTCGGGGGCGACGCAGCGTGGAGGTTAAAATTTCAATCTCTTACTGCGACAGTAGTGAGGAACGGTTTAAAAGTCAATTACATTCCCGGTACACTGATGCCGTGACGACGACGACTGAGACCCGGTGGCTCGACGCCGAGCAGCAGGTGGCGTGGCGTGCGTACCTGCTGGGGACCGCACGCCTGATGGCGAAACTGGACGACGACCTGCGTCAGTTCGGCCTGGGTATCAACGACTACGAGATCCTGGTCCGGCTCTCCGAGGCGCCCGACCGGCGGCTGCGGATGGCCGACCTGGCCGACCGGTTGCACCAGAGCCGCTCCCGCCTGACCCACACCGTGGGCCGGCTGGAGACCGCCGAGCTGGTCCGCCGTACGTCCTGCACCAGCGACAAGCGCGGCGTCTGGGCCGAGCTGACCGAGGCCGGTCTCCAGCTGCTCGAGCAGGCCGCGCCGTACCACGTGGAGGGCGTCCGGGAGAACCTGGTCGACCTGGCCACCCCCGAGGACTTCGTGGCGGTCGGCCGCGTCTTCGACGCCGTGTCGGAGCACATCGGCCAGCGCTGACCCGCTGACAGTCGCCGGCCCGATCGCTTTGGGCCGGCTCGTCAGCGTGCGGTCGTGGCCGGGCTGATCTCCAGGGCCAGTTCGTCACGGTCAGCCCCGCGGTAGGCGAGCATCGAGTCACGCATCCGCCGCTTCACCGGCGGCAGGTGGTTGACCGTCCGCATCGCGGTGCGCATCCCAGCCAGCGCCAGCCGCCCGATCACCGGCTTGTACACCGGATCGTCGGAGGTCATCTGCGCCCGCGACTTCAGTACGGCGTCGAAGCCGTACGCGATCATCTTCGCCTCGTACGCCCGTACCGCCGGGATCAACTCCTGGCGACCGTCACGCACCTCGATCAGCTGCCGGCACAGGTTCACCGCGTCCCTCAACGCGGTGTTCGCGCCGACGCCGCGCCCCGGCGTCATCGTGTGAATGGCGTCGCCGAGCAGCGTCACGTTCGTCGTCTGCCACGGCTCCAGTGGGACCGAGGTCCAGATGTTCACCGGGAAGCAGGTGCCGGGGTCGGCCAGCTCGAACAGCCGCCGCAGATTCGGATGCCAGTCCGGTGTGAGCTGGAGGGCGACGTCGATCAGCTCCTGCCCTCGCAGCTCCAAGATGTTGCCGGGCATCGTATCCCTGGTCGCCGACAGGCCCCAGTTGATGTAGTCGCGGGTGTTGTCGAACTGCAGCCCGGGCCAGCGCCGGATCAACTCCTCGGTGTTGCCGCCGATCCCGCTCTTCACGTTGCCGTCACGGTCCCACTGGAACTCCATCACGTGCAGGATGCAGGCCAGCCCGTGCGGCGCGTTGACCATCGAGATGCCCTCGAACACCTTCGGCGGCACCAGCTTCGCGCTCTCCGCGGTGATCGGCAGCTTCCCCGCGATCGCGATGATCCCGGTCTCCTCGGTCTTGGCCTGCGGCAGGTACTGGCGTCGTACCCGCGAGCCCGAGCCGTCGGCGGCCACCAGCAGGTCACCGGTCGCCTGGGCGCCATCGGCGAAGTACGCCGTCACCTGGTCGCCGTGCTGCTCGAAGCGGGTGAACTCCTTGCCGAACTCGACCACGTCGTCCAGACCGGTGAGCAACACCTGTCGCAGCGTCATCCGGCTGATCGACTTCTCGCTCTCGACCGGACCGGTCGATTCCGGCAGGTCGAACGACAGGACCTCCTTCAGGTCCTCGGTGAGCATGTTGAAGTACTTCGGGTCACGCGCCTTGGTCGCCACGAAAGTGTCGTACAGGTCGGCCGGCAGCAGCGCGTGCAGCGCCCGGCTGCCATCTGGGTCGATCCCGACCCGGTAGCCGTGCAGCCCATCGGTCCGGAGCGCATCCCGCTCGAACACGGTCACGCCGATGCCGGCCCGCTGCAGCCCGTGCGCCAGCGCCAGCCCGCCGGTCCCGCCACCGATCACCAGCACCTTCATCGCTCTCTCCTTTATCTCGGTTCTTCAAGTATCTTGGTAATCTGAGTATCTTGGAGATCCGAGAGAAATGCAACCCCTATGCTGAGGAGGCCATGACCAGTGCCAGAGAAGAGCTCGCCGGCGAGATCCAGGAGCGGATGATCCACCTGATCGCCAGCGTCGTGCTGTTCAACCACGCGGTCTCCGCGAAGGTCGGTCTGGGCGCCAGCGACTCCCAGTTCATGACACTGCTGCAGACTTACGGACCGCTGACTCCGAGGGAGCTCGCCGAGCACACCGGCCTCACCTCCGGCACGGTCACCGGTGTCATCGACCGGCTCGAGGCACACGGCTTCGTCACCCGTCGACCGGATCCCGGTGATCGCCGCAAGGTCGTGGTGACGCCGTCGACGGAGGCGATCCAGGACAAGCTCGTCCCGCTGTACGCCGAGCAGGCCGAGCGCATGCACGCGGTCCTGGCGTCGCGAAGCACTGAGGAACTGCGGACCATCTCCGCCTTCCTCGCGGACGCGGTCGGCAACTCGCAGCCGGTCAAGGATGTTTTAGCCGATAGCTAAAGCCTTTGATGTGCCTTCACCGCACCCCGGAGAATCTCGTCGCGTGACGGACATTCACGAAGACGGCCGGGCCGGCATCGACGCGGCACTGGTACGGCGGCTGATCGCGACGCAGTTCCCGCAGTGGGCCGAGCTGGCGGTGACGGCGGTCAAGGTCGACGGCTGGGACAACCGGACGTACCGGCTCGGCGAAGACCTGACCGCGCGTCTGCCGACGCACGAGAGCTACACCGCCGCGGTGCACAAGGAGCACGAGTGGCTGCCGAAGCTGGCTCCGGTCCTGCCCGTGCCGATCCCCGAGGCGGTCGCGAAGGGCTCACCGGGCGAGGGGTATCCGTTCCACTGGGCCATCCGGCGCTGGCTGGACGGCGCCACCGCGTCGTACGAGACCGTTGCCGACCTCAACGAATTCGCGCGGTCGATCGCCGGGTTCATCCTCGCGTTGCAGGGTGCGGACGCCACGGGTGGACCGGCAGCGGGTGCGCACAGCTTCTACCGCGGTGCGCCGCCGGAGCACTACCACGACGAGACCGTCGAGGCGCTCAGCGTGCTGAAGGGACGGATCGACACCGACCTGGCGCGCGATGTCTGGGATGCGGCGCTGGCGACGTCGTGGGACCGGCCGCCGGTGTGGTTCCACGGAGACATCGCGAGCGGGAACCTGCTGGTGAAGGACGGCCGGCTGTCCGCCGTCATCGACTTCGGCACCTCAGGCATCGGCGACCCGGCCTGCGATCTGGTGATCGCGTACACGTTCTTCTCCGGCGAGTCCCGCGTCGCCTTCCGGGAGGCCGTCGGGCAGGACGCCGGGACCTGGGCGCGCGCCCGTGGCTGGGCGCTGTGGAAGGCGCTCATCACGACGGACCTTCCAGTCGTGATGAGCGTTCTGGCGGACCACCAGGCCGGCTAGACGAAGGCCGCCACGCCTTCGTACTCCCCGAGTGGAGCGGCGCCGGTGGCGTCGTACTGCAGGATCACCAGACCGTTCGGCGTCACTTCGTGCTCGGTGATGTGGAGTCCGATCGGCGCACTCGGGTGGTCGAGCAGTCGTCGCCCGGAGCCGATCACGGTCGGGGCGACGACGAGTCGGAGCGTGTCGACGAGACCCGCTGCCAGCAGCGCGTTGCCGAGTCGAGCACTCCCGTGGATCTGGAGCTCCCGTCCTGGCTGGGCCTTGAGTTCACCGACGGACTGGACGGGATCGCCACGGAGCACGGTGGTCGGGCTCCAGGTGCCTTCGACGAGGGTGTTGGTGACGACGTACTTCGGCAACGCGTTCATCCGTACGGTGAACGGGTCGTCCGGGTCGGTGATCTGCGGCCAGTCGCGGGCGAACGCCTCGTAAGTCCGGCGACCGAGCAGCAGTCCGTCGGCGAGATCGAGCCAGTCCGAGGTACGCCGTACGAAGGCTTCGTCCAGGTAGGGCACGAGCCAGCCGCCACGGGTGAAGCCGTCGCTGGTGTCCTCGGTCGACGAGCCAGGACCTTGACTGACCCCGTCGAGGGTGACGAACTCCGTGAGTACGAGCTTCACCGCGCGGCCTCGCCCTCGGCGATGGTGGCGAGTTGCTTGGTGACCGCGCCCCAGCCGTCGGCGAAGCCGAGCTCCTCATGGCGGGCACGGGCCGCCGGATCGCCGTGGCGGACGATGACCCGGTAGTCGGTGCCGTCCTGGTGGTCCGCCAACGTGATCTCGGCCGTCATCAGGACCGGTGCAGGTTGTGCGGGGCGCCAGGAACTGTCGAGCGCGGTGGTGAACACGATTCGCTCCAGTTCGTCGACGACGACGAAGCAGGCGTCGAGATGTGGACCGAACTCCGGGCCGTCACCGCTCAGCCGAGTCACGAGCGCACCGCCGGGACGCGGCTCCAGGCGCTCCACCCGGCACACGGCCGGCGCCGGAACCCACCATTTCTCGAAGCGGGACGGATCGGTCCACGCGCGCCAGACCACCGCACGCGGCGCGCGGATGACGCGGTCCACTGTCAGGTCGAGATCGGGGTTCATGAATGCTCCTCCATCGGATCGGTGACGAATCGTTCGAGCCGGTCGGTACGGTCGGCCCAGATCCGGCGCTGTTCCGCGAGCCAGTCGTCGACCAGCGCGAGCCGGTCCCGGTCGAGCACGCAGGTGCGCACCCGGCCGACCTTCACCGTGCGGATCAGGCCGTTGCTCTCCAGCGTCCGGACGTGCTTCATGAACGACGGCAGGGTCATCGGGAACTCGGCGGCGAGCTCGCCCACGCTCGTCGGCCCGCGGCCGAGGCGCCGAATGACGCTGCGTCGGGTCGGGTCGGCGAGCGCGACGAACACACCGTCGACCTCCGCTGAATACTGTGCCATGAGGCTAAGTATTGTCACAACCAGACACTTAGATCAAGGGCTAAGTGTTTGGGAGCGTCAGAGCCCCACCCTCTGCCCGGGCCGTGGTCTTGCCGCGGTGCCGCGAGTGGATTAGCGTCTCGGCGACGCACCTGAGCAGAATTCCGCACCGCCCCCGGAGGTCTCTCATGACGACACGTCCCAGCTCGACTCGGCATCCGAGGTCTCTGCGCAAGCGAGTGTTGCTTGTCCTGGCGGTGATCCTCGCTCTCTGGCCGCTCGCACCCGCGGACGCCGCGATGGCCACCACGGCGGCTCCTTCCGTCGAGACCAGACACTCCCGCGGCGCGGAGGTCGTCGCCGTCACGCAGGTCGCCGATCGACTGGTCGACCTGTCGGTACGGTCCGAGGCCCTCGGCGGCCGGACCGTGAAGGTCCGGCTGATGACACCGGACGGATGGAATCCCGCCGACCGCAGCCGCCACTGGCCGACGTTCTGGCTGCTGCACGGCTGCTGTGGTGACTACACCTCGTGGACGGGGACCGACATCGCCACGATCGACAGCCTGCGGAAGGTTCTCGTGGTGATGCCGGAAGCCGGATGGAACGGCTGGTACAGCAACTGGTGGAACTACGGCGCGGGCGGCGACCCGGCGTGGGAGACCTTCCACACCGTCGAGCTGCGCCACCTGCTGGAACGCGACTGGGGCGCCGGCGCCAACCGCGTCGTGGCCGGGCTGTCCATGGGCGGTCAGGGCGCACTGCTGTACGCCGCTCGGCACCCGGGGATGTTCCGCGCGGTGGCGGCGTACTCCGGCTCCGCGCACCCGCTGCTGAACGACGAGTCCGTCAACCGGATCATGGGGTTCTTCGCCGGCCAGGGCAACGACCCGCTGCGCGTCTGGGGTGATCCGGTCGCACAGCGAGACATCTGGGCGGCCCACGACCCCTACTACCTCGCGCACCGCCTCAAGTCGTTGCCGGTCTACCTGTCCTGCGGCGACGGCACCGCAGGACCGTTCGACCCACCCGGCAAGACGGATGCGCTAGAGGCCGACTTCAACCGTCAGAACCACGCTCTCGCCGCACAACTCGACCGCGTGGGTGCGAAACACCTGACGACCAACTTCTACGGCCCCGGCACCCATGGCTGGGCCTACTGGCAACGGGAACTCCACGCCTCTCTCCCGATGCTGCTGTCCGCCCTCCACGTCAACTGATCCGAAGGGCACCGGGCCAGTGCTTCAGTCGCGGGTGAGCTTGCGGTAGGTGACTCGGTGCGGGCGTGCGGCCTCCGGGCCGAGCCGCTCCACCTTGTTCGCCTCGTACGACGCGAAGTTGCCCTCGAACCAGAACCACTGCGCCGGGTCCTGGTCGGTGCCCTCCCAGGCCAGGATGTGTGTCGCCACCCGGTCCAGGAACCACCGGTCGTGGGAGACGACCACGGCGCAGCCCGGGAACTCCAGCAGCGCGTCCTCGAGCGACTGCAGGGTCTCCACGTCCAGGTCGTTGGTCGGCTCGTCGAGCAGCAGCAGGTTGCCGCCCATCTTCAGCGTCAGCGCCAGGTTCAGCCGGTTCCGCTCACCGCCGGACAGTACGCCGGTCGGCTTCTGCTGGTCCGGGCCCTTGAAGCCGAACGAGGCGACGTACGCCCGGCTCGGCATCTCGAAGTTCGCCACCTTGATGTAGTCGAGCTCGTCGGACACCTGCTGCCAGACCGTCTTCTTCGGGTCCAGGCCGCCGCGGGACTGGTCGACGTACGAGACCTTGACGGTGTCGCCGAGCCTCAACGTGCCCGCGTCCGGCATCTCCTCGCCGACGATCATCCGGAACAGCGTCGACTTGCCGACACCGTTCGGGCCGACGATGCCGACGATGCCGGCCCGCGGAAGCGAGAAACTCAGGCCGTCGATCAGCTTGCGGTCGCCGAAGCCCTTCTCCAGCTTCGAAACCTCGAGCACCGTGCTGCCCAGCCGCGGACCCGGCGGGATGTTGATCTCGTCGATGTCCAGCTTGCGGGCGCGCTCGGCCTCGGCCGCGAGCTCCTCGTACCGAGCCAGGCGGGACTTGCTCTTGGTCTGGCGGGCTCTCGCGTTCGACCGGACCCACTCGAGCTCGCGCTCCAGGATCTTCTGCCGCTTGGCGTCCTTGCGACCTTCGACGACGAGCCGCTCCTGCTTGGTCTCCAGGTACTTGGAGTAGTTGCCCTCATAGCCGTAGGTGCGGCCGCGGTCCATCTCCAGGATCCACTCGGCGACGTTGTCCAGGAAGTACCGGTCGTGGGTGATCGCCAGGACGGCGCCCGGGTACTTCTGCAGGTGCTGCTCCAGCCACAGCACAGACTCCGCGTCCAGGTGGTTGGTGGGCTCGTCGAGCAGCAGCAGGTCGGGCTGCTGCAGCAGCAGCTTGCAGAGCGCGACCCGGCGGCGCTCACCACCGGACAGCTTGTCCACGAGCGCGTCGGCGGGCGGGCATCGCAGCGCGTCCATCGCCTGCTCGAGCTGAGCGTCGACGTCCCAGGCGTTGCGGTGGTCGAGCTCGGTCTGCAGGTCGCCCATCTCGGCCAGCAGCGTGTCGTAGTCCGCGTCCGGATCGGCCAGCTCGGCGGAGATCTCGTTGAAGCGGTCCAGCTTCTGCTTGGTGTCGCCGACGCCCTCCTCGACGTTCTCGAGCACCGTCTTGCCTTCGGTCAGCGGCGGCTCCTGCAGCAGGATCCCGACCGTCGCGTCCTCGGCCAGCCGGGCCTCACCGTTGGAGGGCTGGTCGAGCCCCGCCATGATCTTGAACAGCGAGGACTTACCGGTGCCGTTCGGGCCGACCACGCCGATCTTCGCGCCGGTGAGGAAGTTCAGCGTGACGTTGTCGAGAACGACCTTGTCGCCGTGCGCCTTCCGGACGTTGCGAAGCGTGTAGATGAATTCCGCCATACCCCAGAGCCTATGTGCTCGGGCCAGCCGGAACCCAATCAGCCCTGAGTTGTCCACAGATCGTCGGATCGGGTGCCGATCAGGGTCGCAACGCATGCATCTTCTCGGGTGACAGTGCATCCCGCGATCAAGAAGGTGGCGATCATGAGCCTCGGCGAAACCTATGTGACCGTTCTGGGCTGGGTCGGCAGCGACCCCGACTTCAAAGAGGTCGCCCAGACCCCGCACGCGACGTTCCGGATGGGCTCGACACCACGACAGTTCGACCGCGCCCTCGGGCGGTACGTCGACAAGCCGACCACCTGGTTCAGCGTGGAATGCTGGCGCGGACTGGCTCAGAACGCCTTCGAATCCGTGCGGATCGGCCAACCGGTCATCGTCACCGGCCGCCTGCGAACGCACGAGTGGACCGACGACGCCGGCGAGCAACACAGCCGCGTCGTCCTCGAGGCGTTCTCCCTCGGCCACGACCTGACCCGAGGTACGACGACCTTCAGCAAGAATCCACCGAAGCTGGACTCGCTGACTCCCACGCCGGTTCCGGATCCGATCGAGGCGACCGCTTCGCCGTACCCCGCGGACGAGTATTCCGTCACATCGCTGCCCCTGACCGCGCAGACCGCCGAGCGGGACGCCGCGTGACTATCTCAGCCTTGACTTATATAAGTACCGAACGGCATTCTGGGCTCCACATCAGCCCCCATCAGGAGAGGGAACACCAGTGATCGACATCCTCGAGCACATCAACGCGGTTCATCGGGAGGTCAGCCGGACCGGGGAGACGGCCACCGTGCTGATGCGTCGCTCGTACCAGGCCGAGCCGGAGGAGCTGTGGGACGCCCTCACGGACCCGGAGCGGATGAAGCGCTGGTTCTGGCCGGTCACCGGCGACTTCAAGGTCGGCGGCAGCTTCCAGCTCCAGGACAACGCGGGCGGCGAGATCCTCGAGTGCGAGCCACCAAAGCGCTTCAAGGTGACCTTCGGCGGCCCGACCAGCCTCCTCGAGCTCCGTCTCATCCCGGGAGCCAACGCCTCCACCGAGTTGGAACTGGAGCACACGGTCAGCGAACTCCCGGCACCCGGCGGCGCCGGCGCCCTGTACGTCGGCCCCGGCTGGGAAGGCGGCTTCCTCGCCCTGGCCATGTACGTCGACGGCACGTTCCCCACGGACCGCACTCCGGTGGAGGTCGCCGATGATCCGGTGATGGTGGACTTCAATGAGCAGTCCGTCCGCGCCTGGATGACCGCGGTGCGCGATTCGGGCACGACCACCGAGAAGGACCTCTACGAAGCGGCCGAGCTGTCGATGAACCAGTTCGCCCCCGGCCGGGAGCTCTAGTCCCGCGGTCCCGCCCAACTCACGACGGCTCGTGGGTTGGGCGGCTCACCATCGACCGGTGCCGGGGTCCGCTGCGTCAGCCCCGGCTGGTGGCGATGGTTCGGTGCGACGGTGGCGATGGTTCGGGGCGTCAGCCCCGGGCGATGGCGAGGCTCTCGCGGCAGGTGGTGTAGGCCTCGAGCTCTTCGCGGGCCGGAGCGACGACATGGCTGTCGGCGACCTTCTCGAGCTCGGCCCGAAGGGCGTTCTCGGCCGCGCGGGCCCGGCGGGCGGCGCCACCGCTGGCGAACAACCGGCAGACGAACGCGAGCGCTATCCCGAGGACCGCACCACCGACCAGCATGATCCACGCGTAGGGGATTCCACCCGCCTTGGGCAGCGGCGGGTCATCCAGCCCGGCGATCCGCGCCACAAGCAGCGCGGCCAGCCACACACCACCAGCGAGCGTCACCGCGAACAGCAGCCACTGCACGAACCGGGCCGCGCCCCACCAACCGGGATTGTTGGCGATGCCAAGATCCGTCCGCGCCACCGCCTGGTCGAGCTCGTCGCCGAGCGACTCCTCACGGCGCCGGATCGCGGAACGCACCGAGTCCGCCCAGGGCCGCGACAGTCCTTCCGCGGCCTTGTTCGTGATCGTCCGCACCGCGGTGTCCATCCGGGCACGCTGCACAGGCGTTGCCGCAGGCAACGAAGCCCGCGCGGTCGCGACCTCGTGGGACGCGGACCGGCGCAGTTCCTTGCCCTGTTGCCTCGACACCTGGTCCAACTGCAGCCGCCGCAGTGGATCCGGCTGGAACCGTCCCAACCACTTGGTGAGCGGCCATCCCGCCGCGGCGCTGGCGCGCTGCAGGTAGGAACGCCGTACGGCGTCGACGACGACCGGCAGGCCGCTTGCGTCGGACAGTGCCTCGACGAGCTCGGTGATGTCAGCCTCGGCGATCTCCGGAGTCTTGGCATTGCCACACTGGCTTGCCATCCGGTCGGAGACGCGATCGACATCGGCGGCCAGGCGCTCGCGCGCGGACCGTTTGTTGCTGACCCGCTTGACCAACAAGCCACGCACCTCGTCCAGCCCGTCACCGCTGACCGCGGACGTCGCAACGACCGTCGGCGACTTCAGACCGTCCGCCTTCAGCAGCCGGTCCAGGTCGTTCAGACAGCTCTTCTGCTGGTCCGGGTTGAGCTTGTCGATGTGGTTCAGCGCGAACGCCATCACACCGGAGTGCGAGGCGAACGGCTTGATATAGCGGTTGTGCAGCGCCGCATCGGCGTACTTCTGCGGGTCCACCACCCACACCAGCATGTCCACCAACTCGACCAGCCGGTCGACGATCAGCCGGTGCTCGACCTCGGTCGAGTCGTGGTCGGGCAGGTCCAGCAGAACCAGACCGTCCAGATCCTCCGACTGCTGCTCCTCCAGCGAGCTGCGGTGCTGCACCTGGTGGCGCCGCGGGATCCCGAGCCAGCTCAGCACCTCACCGGCCGGCTCCTCACCCCACACACAGGCAAGCGGCATCGAGCTGGTCGGCCGACGCGTACCGATCGCGGCCAGGTCGAGGCCGGTCATCGCGTTGAACAGCGACGACTTCCCGGACCCGGTCGCACCGGCCAAGGCGACCACGGTCAGCTCGCCGGACATCCTGAGACGTTGGCCGGCCCGGTCCACGATCTGGGTGGCCTCGGTGAGCACCACCTGGTCCAACCGACCCTGACCTGCCTTTGCAGCTGCTTCCAGCGCGTCGATCTTCATCAGGACATCGGTCGCGGCCCGCACCGGGGCGTCGACCGTATCCACTGTTCCCGTCACGTGCAGTCCTCCACCGCGCGCGCGGCCTCGGTCAGTTGCCTGGCTGCCTCAGCGTCGACCGGATGCTGGTCGAGGACAGTCAGATAGCGGGCGAATTCGGCATCCATCAGGGCATGAACCTTACCGTCAAGTTCTTCCCGTGCCTTCGCCACCATGGTCCGAACCGACTCGTCGCCGAAGACCGCCTCCAGCAACCTCTGCCCGACAACTGCGCTCCCGACGCCTGAACTCGCATCGGCACCGGTCGGGATGTCTGCGTCACTGGCGAAAAGCGCCACGACCAGCGAGAGTGCCAGCCCGTTCACGCCGTACTCCAGGAGACGCGCGGTCCCGCGCTTCTCGGCGCCCTCCTTGCGGATCAGGTCGAGCACGAAGGCTTGCCACTCGCGGACCGTACGTCCCGCTGCGGCCGCGAAGTCCTCGGACATCGCACCGAGTTCCGGGCCACCGGCTGCGAGCAACTGCCGCCCGCCTGCGCTCGACTGCCATGCCTTCTCAGCACGTTCGGCAGCGGCAGCGGCATGCTCGACCAGCAGTGACTCCAGGCCGGACTCGACCGCGTCGTTGAGATCCCGGGTCGGCGGTGCGGCCTTGGTACCGAGCGTGGCCTTCACCTTGTCGCGGAACCGGCCGACGTTGGACTGCAGGCCCTTCAGCAGTTCGCCGGTGCCGACGAACTCCTGCCAGCGGGCCAGCACTTCGCCACGCAGCAGGGTGCCGTCCTCAGCCGCCTTCGCGATGTCCTTCACCGCCTGGTCGTACGCCGACTCGACGGTCGAACGCAGCTCGATCACAGTGTCGGCCTGCGCGCGGACCGCGGCCGCGAACGGCGGAGTGGTCTTCACCATCGCGGTGACGGCGCCGTGCAGGGTCCGGCGGACGACCGCCGACCGGGCCTCCGCGTCGGCGGCCAGGTCGACCAGCCAGTCCTTGATCGAGGCAACGGTCTCGGCCGGCAACATGCCGTTGCTGTCGACAACGATCTCCTTGATCGAGAACAGCGGCGAGTCGCCGAGACCGCGCTCGAGCAGCATCTGGGCCAGGTGGCCGGTGATGTCGTCGATCGTCTCGCCCGGGGCCCGGTCCAGTACGACGGCGACCGCCGTACTGCGGTCCGACGCGCTCTGGAGGAAATCCCACGGGACGGCGTCGGAGTACCGGGCTGCCGTGGTCACGAACAGCCAGAGGTCCGCAGCGCCGAGCAGCTGCGTCGCGAGATCGCGGTTCGCCTCGACGACCGAGTCGATGTCGGGAGCGTCCAGGATCGCCAGGCCGCGCGGAACGGTGTCGGCGGCAACCAACCGGAGCTGTCCCGCGTCCTCCATCCCGCCCGGGCTGTCGGAGGTCGTACGCGCCATCCCTGGCAGCACCCGGTCGCCGACGAACCAGTCCGCGTCGGCCGGGTTGTGGATCAGCACCGGCGAGCGGGTCGTCGGACGCAGTACGCCGGGCTCGCTGACGACTTTGCCGATGATGGTGTTCACCAGGGTTGACTTGCCCGCGCCGGTCGAGCCACCAACGACCGCGAGAACGGGCGCCTCCAACTGCACCAGCCGAGGCAGGATGTAGTCGTCCAGCTGATCCAGCATGGACTTCTGCTGCTGCCGCGCCTCGTCGGCCCCGACCACATCAATCGGCAACCGACTGGTCGCCAACGCCCCCCGCAACTTCATCAAAGCCGTAATCAGCGCCATAGCAGCCTGCTCAGCCGCCAACCGCTCAGCCAACTGATCCGCAGTCAGCTCCTCAACAACATCCTCACCCTGCTCCCCCGCACCCCCACCATCCTGCTCCCCAGCCTCGCCGTCCTGCTCCCCAGCCTCGCCGTCCTGCTCCGCAGCCTCGTTGTCCTGCTCCCCCGCTGGCGCGCCAGCATCCTGCGCCGCGGCCGCGGCGCCTTCCTCGGGTCCGCTCTCGTCCGACGGATCCGCCTCACCAGCTGCGGCGCCATCCTCGGACTTGTCCTCGGCAGCCTTCTCAACCTCAGCAACCGGAGCACGCTCCCCGCCGGTCGCCTGCTCCTCGCCGTCTTCCTGCTCCCCGGCGGTTTCCTGCTCCTGGCTGGACTCGTGGTCCGCGCCCGCCCGGGCCTCATCCGACGCCTGGCTCACACCGTCGGCCGCAGCAACCTCCTCCGAGGCCCCCTCCTCCGCGGATCCGTCAGCCGCGTCGCTCGCCCCGGATCCGTCAGTCCCGGCCTCGGACGCCTCTGCTTCTGCGCTCACGTCCGCAGACGTACCGCCGTCGTGCGCGTCCTCAGCAGGTACATCGTCCGCGGTGTCCTCCGTATCAGCCCCGGCGGCCGGACCACTCTCGGAGGACTCCCCCGCACCAGCCTCGTCAGCCCGACCACTCTCGGAGGACTCCTCCGCACCAGCCTCGTCAGCCCAAGCACTCTCGGACGACCCCTCCGCGGAGTCCGCAGACTGCTCCGCGTCGGCCTCCTGCTCCTCGGCCGACTGAGCCCTGTCCTCGGGCTTCTCAGTCTCGGCGCTCGACTCAGCACCGTCTTGTGAGGCCTCAGCCGCAGCGTCGTCGCCGGACACCGCAGCAGACGCGTCAGCCGACTCCGCGTCTCCGGCCTCCACCGGGGCAGCTTCATCAGCCGGAGCGCTCTCGGAGGTCTCCTCGGCAGCGTCACCCGTGCCGCGCTCCTGCTCCTCGGCCGCCTCTGCAGCCTCGGCGTCAGCGTCGTCCGAGGCGTCGGCCTCACCGGCCTCGTCGGACTCACCGCCTGCCGTTTTCGGCAGGCCGACGATGATGTTCCCGTACTCGAGCGGGAACCCATCCGGAGACTCATCAGGCTCGTAGACAACCCCAACCGGCGCCCGCGACCGCTCCTCAGCCGGTACGTCGCCACCCTCGGCAGACCCATCCGCCGCGTCAGCGACCTGAGCCTCAGGCTCCTCAGCTACCTCAGCCGCGGCCTGATCGGTCTCCCCGCCCTCGGCTGCGGCCTCCGTGGTTTCGGCCTCAGACACCTTCTCTTCATCGTCTGAGGAAGCACCAGCGGCGCCATCCGACTCGGACCCGCCTGCCGCACCTGCCGCCTCAGGCTGTGCCTCAGCGCCTACAGACGTCTCAGCCGAGGACTCCTCAACCGGAGCAGCACCCGTCGCCTCAGCGCCCGGCTGGCCCTTCTCAGGCTCCGGCGCAGGCGGCGCGGCAGGCTCCGAGGCAGGCGGCGCGGCGGGTTCCGGCTGGGACTTCCGGCGCCGGCGGCGCCAGAAGCCCTTGCCCTTGGCATCCGAGTTGGTGATCAAGTTCGCCAGCTCCTGGGCAGGCTGATCCCGGCCCGGAGCCTGCGGCTCCGAACCTTCACCAGCTGCTGACCTGGTGTCAGCCACGACGTCCGCCCACGGACACAGGGTGCCCGGTCGGACAGCGCAGAAGCAAAGTCATCGTCATCCCCGTTTGGCGGCGTGGACGGGTGGCATCACTGCGATGGTGGATACGGACCGTATCCTCCCGGCGGTCCTTGCTGACCAGGGGGTCCCGGCGGGTAACCAGGCTGGCCCCCTGGGTAACCGGGTTGCCCCGACGGATACCCCGGCTGAGGCGGCGGATAACCATCCTGCGGACGCTGATATCCACCTGTTCCCTGACCCTGGTACGGCGACCCTCCAGGCCCACCGGGCGCACCCGCTCCCGGCTGACCGGACCCTTGCTGACCAGGCCCTGCACCCCCAGGCACCGGCGCCCCTTGCATCGGGCCACCAGGCCCGAGCACAGGTCCACCCGGCCCAGGACCACCAGGCATAGGACCACCGGGCGCCCCAGGCATCCCCGGCCCCGGCACCGCCTGGAACTGCGGCGCGGCCTGAGCGAACGCCGGCATCGGCGGGAACGGCACACTCGGCCGCCGCTCCCGCAGCTCGTCCAGCAGCTGCTTCTCGGTCTCGAGCGCGTCCGGCCCGATCACCTGGCGGACGATCTTGTCCCGCAGGTATGCCAGCTCGGTCGCGTTGTGCTGGAACGCCTTGGCTGCCGTTTCCGCCTGAGCGCCGTACCGCTTCGCGTTCTGCCGTAGCGCCTTGCGCCCGCGCAGCGTCGCGATCAGCGGTACGTCCTGTGGGACCAGCCAGCCGAAGCGCACGTAGTCGTACAGCCGGGATGCGATCATCTGTCCCTCGCGGGACCGCATCACCAGCGCGAACACGACCATGCCGATGAAGATCGGCACCATCAGGAAGAGGTAGACGGTAATGAAACCGCCGCCGCCGGCCCAGCTGGCGCCGCCGTTCCAGAGTCCGTGGGCGAGCACCGCAGCCAGGTACCCCACGATCGGGGCGAGATACCGGACGGCGGTACTTCGATGCCTGATCGCAACCCCGATGCCGATCGCGGTGAACGACGTGAAGAGTGGATGGGCGAACGGCGAGATCAGGCCGCGGATCACGAACAGTACGAACGCGCCGCGCAGGCCCGCGTCGCTGCCGGCTTCCTCGGACAGCTGGTTGAAGATGCGGCCGTAGTACAGGATGTTCTCGGTGAAGGCGAAGCCGACGCCGACCATTCCGGCGTACACGAGGCCGTCGATGATGCCGTCGAACTCCTTGCGGCGAACCAGCGCCAGCAGCAGGATGACCGAGCCCTTGGCGAACTCTTCCACCGGCGGCGCGACGAAGACGGCGGAGCGGTTGCCGCCGCTGCCGGTCTCCTCGAGCAGGTTCGAGACCTCGGTGTTGATGAAGATCGCGGCCAGGGTCGCGATGAACGCACCCCAGCACAGCGCGAACAGGATGTACTTGGTCGGCTCCGGCTCGTAACGATCCAGCCACAGATACAGCGCGATCACCGGAATGACGGGCACGAACGCGAAAACCAGCCCCCAGGTGAAGCCGCCCGCGCCGGTCGACTTGACCACGATGCCGAAGATCACCAGGCCCGCGATCGCGAAAACGACCGCGATCACGATGCCGATCAGGATGCCCTGGTTGCGCCGCTGGCCGGGGACCGGATGGTTCCCCAGCACGTTCGGCTGCGGGTAGGGTCCGCCGGGCGAGTACGCCGACCCCGCCGCGGGCTGCGGCGAGCCGGCTGGGCCTGGTGAGGGGTAACTCATGCCCGCAGCCTAGTTGGAGAGCCCTTCACACGGCAGGACCGCCCACGCAGCGTTACCCGGATGGAACGACAAGCATGTACTTCGTCCACCCCCCAACCCCCGAAACCGGGTAACCCAGAGGCGCAGTCGCCCACCGATCTGAGAGACTCGTCCGTGCCACGCGCCCGTAGCTCAGCTGGATAGAGCGACAGACTTCTAATCTGTGGGTCGCAGGTTCGAATCCTGCCGGGCGCGCCACACAAAATCGCAGGTCAGGGGCTCGCCGATCCCACGACCGTTCCTGCCAGCCAATCTCGCGTGTGGCTATTCGTGGTGCGAAGTCACAGATAGCACAGTAAAGAGGAGTGGTCTGTGCCAGCGTTCGAGTCATCTCGGGTGCTGGCCATCGGACACGTTCGGCAGCTCTCCGGAGCTGCGAGTCGGCTCACTGGATCATTCGAGCTGCGGCAGGTCCTCGGGCGACAGATCGCGTCTGACGCGCACGTACCGCATACCGTGACGGACCTGGCCGCCTTGGGTGGCGGAGTCGGCGGTCACCTCGACTACGACGGTCGGGTCGACCTTAGTTAGGGGCTTCTTCGCATCGGGACCTCCCCAGCGGTACGAGGTGATCTCGTCAGGCCACGGATGCGTTGTGCTGGCGGGTTCGAGCGCGGCGGCGAGCTGGGCAGACTGCGCGGGCTTGAGCGGCACCGTGCGGCCGATGACGGTCAGCTCGCCCGCAGTGGTGTAGAGGCCAGCAATCACGACTTCTGGCCTCGCAAGGGAGCCGAGGACTCCGCCCACGATCACCTCGCGCGTCTCGCGGTGCTTCACCTTTCAGAGGGCTGGATTTCGTGTCGTGCACTGTCGCAGTGAGGGGCTATTCGGCGGGTGTACGACACTCCGTTCTGTGCTCAGGGCTTTGGTGCTGGCGTTGGCCCTACGTTTGGCGCTCGTGTCGGATGTTGGGTGGGCTGTTGGAGGTCGGGTGCGAGCGTTTGTGGTGCGGTTTGCCGTCGGGTGTTCGGTACTGGACGGTGCTGGAGAGCGATCTTCGGACGCATCGGGCGGCAGATGATTTCTTGCGGCCTCTGCGGTTCGGCCGGGGTTGCGCGGAGAGTACGACGAGGGCTTACGCCACGTCGGTCTCGCTGTATCTGTTGTGGTGCAGGCAGGTGCACAGGGACTGGTGGGATGCCGCCGATCGGCTGGGCGCGTTCATGTTGTGCCTGCGTCACGCCGAGGGGCCAGCTGTAGGCGCTGGAACCACTGGCTCGCATGGGCGCGTGGTGCGGCGGCCGGGCAGGATCAACGCGGTCCTTGTCGCGGTGCGCGAATTCTTGAAGCACGCGGTCGCTGCCGGCGACGCTCCGGCACGGGTGTTGTCGGCCTTGTATGAGATCGGTGACGATCGCTGGCTGCCTGAGGACCTGCGCGGCGAGCGCACTGGCCTACGCTTCGTGGCCCGGCCGCGCCATCGGCTGTCGGTTCCGGAGCGTCAGTCGGCGCGGTCCAGCGACGACGACGCGTTGGCGTTGCTGGGCGCCTGCCGGTCGGCACGCGACCGGGTCCTGGTGGTGCTGCTCGGCCGGGCCGGGCTGCGGCGCGGTGAGGCGGCAGGTCTTCGACGCCCGGACATGCACATGGCGCTGGATTCGAGGTCGGTGGGTTGTGACGTTCCCGGCGAGCATCTGCACGTCGTTCGCCGCGAGGACGCGCCGAACGGCGCGACCGCGAAGTCACCACGGTCCCGGATCGTGCCGCTGGACTTCTTGGTGGTGCAGGCCTATGACGCCTACTGCTGGGAACGGCAGCAGGTGCCGGCCGCCGCCCGCTGTGATTTCGTGCTGGTGAACCTGTTCCGGGAACCACTCGGCGCACCGATGCGGCCCGGAGCGGTGACCGAGCTGCTGGCAGCGCTGTCGCGCCGAGCGGGACTCGAGCGGCCAGTGCATCCGCACATGTTGCGCCATGCCTTCGCGAGCAATGTGCTGGATGCCGGCGGCACCTTGGACGAGGCACAGGCCCTGCTGGGGCACGCCAGCCTGGCCTCGACGCAGGTCTACGCCCATCCCGCGCCCGAGCGGCTGCGAGCGGCGGTGGATCGGCTCGCCCGGCAGTCCATGAGGCGCCGATGAGCGGCCCACGTGCCGCACTCGTCCCGGTCCCTGCTGTCGGCCCGGACGACCTGCGGCTGTCGCGGCTGGAGGCGTTGCTGGATCCGGTGTTCTTGTCCGGGGCCGGCTGGGATGCCGAGCGGGCGCTACTGCGTCCATCGCCGGATCACCGGTTGCTGGGCTGGTCGCATTGCTCGGTGCCAGGTTGCACGGTGGAAACCAGCAATCAGCTGTGCACCGGCTGCCGACATCGGCAGACTGACAGCGGGTTGTCGCCCGAGCAGTTCATCGCATCGTCACCGGCGAAGAAGTACGGTGGCGCCGAGGGCCGTTGGCTGTTGGATGAGCGGCTCTGCCGGGTCGACGGATGCCAACGACCAATGCATGCCCGCACGGTCGGGTTGTGCAACTCGCACGCTCTGCGGTGCCGTGACCTGTTCGGGCGGCTCGACCCGGCCGACGTTCCGCTGTTCCTTGACCGCTCCGATGTCCGGCCGTTCCAGAGCTTCGGTTCTTGCCGTGTCGCGGCCTGTCTCCGGCTGGCCTATAACAGCGCCGGCCTGTGTCTGCTCCACTCGCAGCGCTGGCACGAGACGCTGCGCGTCGATGTCAACGCGGATCTGGTCGAGTGGTGCCGCCGCGAGGACGGCGTCACCGTGTCCGGTGTCGCGAACCTCCGCGGCCTACCGCGGGCGGTGGTACTCGTGGTTCTCGGCGGCCTGCAGCTGCGCACGGGTCAGGGCAGGAAGACCCGGCCATCTCAGGTGAATCGGCTCGCACGGGCCGCGCGGCACCAACAGGTCGCGAGTCTGCGCGATATCGACCTGGACGGGGTGGGCGGAGACGTGAAGTCTCTGGCCGCGATGCTGGTGCTCGACGTCGACCGCGCGACGACCACCCCAGGCGAGGAGCAGCGCAAAGATCAGTGGGACCTTGTCGTTCTCGGCGCGGCCGGCCGCATCGACTTCACCATCTTGATCCAGCCGTGGCTGCGCGAACTCGCCAAACACTGGGCCAGTGAAGATCTCGCCCGGCGCCGCGGTGGCGGCTCCGGCGGCGTGGTGCGAACCCACATCGGATCATTGGCCGAGCTGTCGACCACGCTGCGCCTGACTCGCCTCGACCACGGCCTCGAACCGGCAGCCCTTGGACGGACCGACATCGTGGCCTTCCTGACCCGGTTGGGGCATCTCGAGCAGACCGAGACGATCTCTGCGAATCGGCGCCTTCAAATCGTCCGGCACGTCCGGACCATCCTGCGCGATGCGCGGGACCTCGGCATGACCCGGGCCGGTGGGTGCGCAGCCGGACTTCCAGGCGAGTTCGGCGTTCGCGCAGAGGACATCCCGCCTCCGGTCCACGTCGACGGGCCAGGCCGCGCCCTGCCGAACGAGGTCATGAACGCGCTCAACGACGCTCTGCCGCTGCTCGAGACCAGGAGCGGCCGCGCGGTCCGCGTGGCCGTCGCAAGACCAGCAAGCACATGCTCCATCGCTGAAGGAGCCGGGTCGGCATA
Source organism: Kribbella sp. NBC_00889 (assembly GCF_045207705.1). Lineage (NCBI taxonomy): Bacteria > Bacillati > Actinomycetota > Actinomycetes > Propionibacteriales > Kribbellaceae > Kribbella > Kribbella sp. NBC_00889. The sequence goes on from NZ_CP108783.1 coordinate 5,038,381, forward strand.
ACCCTTGACACCGGAATGGAACTTCCGGAATACTTCTTGATCAGTGAGGGGAGTATCCCTGGCGTTCTCGTCGTCAGTCCGGTCGGCCACCTGAAGCGCCGGCCCGGCGGAACGGCCCCGGCGTGAAGAGTCAGGTCGAGGTGGGAGAGACCTCCGGAATCCGATGTGGTGTCCGGAGGTTGGAGTGTCCGTTCCGCTGTTTGTTCCGTTGTGGGGCTGGATCGCCGTGCTGGCGGTCATCGTGGTGATGCTGGCGGTGGACTTGTTCGCGCATCGCCATGCGCATGTGGTCGGGGTGCGGGAGGCGGCGGCGTGGAGCGCGGTGTGGATTGCACTCGGTCTGGGGTTCGGGGTGCTGGTGTGGGCGCTGTACGGCGGCCGGGCCGGTGGTGAGTACTTCGCCGGGTACCTGATCGAGAAGTCGCTCGCGGTCGACAACGTGTTCGTGTTCGCGTTGATCTTCACCGCGTTCGCGGTGCCGCGCGAGTATCAGCACCGGGTGCTGTTCTTCGGCGTGCTGGGAGCGCTGGTGTTCCGGGCGATCTTCATCGCCGGCGGTGCCGCGCTGCTGGAGCGCTTTCACTGGATCTTGTACGTGTTCGGGGTATTCCTGGTCTTGACCGGGTGGCGGATGTTCCGCCATCGCCACGACGAGTCCGACCCGACCAGGAACCCGGTGCTGCGGCTGATCCGCAAGATCGTGCCCTCGACCGATACCTACCACGGTCAGAAGTTCTGGATCCGCGACACCGCCCGCCGGGGCAGATGGAACAGACGGGGCAGGTGGGTCGCGACACCGCTGTTCGCGGTGCTGGTGGTGGTCGAGACCACCGACATCGTGTTCGCGGTCGACTCGATCCCGGCGATCTTCGCCGTCACCCAGGAACCGTTCCTGGTGTTCACCAGCAACGCGTTCGCGATCCTCGGGCTGCGGGCCCTGTACTTCCTGCTCGCCGACCTGATGCACCGCTTCGTCCACCTCAAGGCCGGCCTGTCGGCGATCCTGGTGTTCGTCGGCGCCAAGATGCTCCTGCTGGACGTGTACAAGATCCCGATCGCGGTCTCCCTGGCCGTCATCGCCACCTGCCTCACCATCGCTGTCGTCGCCAGCCTGCGCGCCACAAGAACAACCCAGGCTGTGCTCAGCGACGCCGCTCACACCACGCACGCGCCGGATCAGGTGGACGGGGTGGATGGGATGGATGGGGTGGACGGGGTGGATCGGACGGTGGACGGTGCCGCGCCGACCACGATTGATGAGGCTCGGCGATGAGCATCATGCGGCTTCGGCGGGGCAGATCCGCCACGACGGCTACCGCGGCCGCCGTCAGGCTCGGCGCCACTTCCGGCAGCAGTTCGGGCAGCCGTTCCGGCGCCAGCTCGGGCGTGGAGCCGTCAGAGTGGTCGCCGGTGCCGATGTGGCTTGTCCTCAACGACACCAGGCCGCTGGAGCGGGCCTGGCCCGGACCGCGATCCGGCTGGCGTGGGAGGGCCACGTCGTCACCGTCGTGATCGCGGTCCCGCGCCCGGGATGGACCTTGAACGCCCGTCTCATCGAGCGCCAGCAGCGGCAGCGGGCCGAGTGGCTGCGCAATCGCCACGACGAGTTCGCCGACGGCCTGGCCGGCGGCCTGGCCGGCGGCCTGGCCGGCGGCCTGGCCGAAGGGCCGCTGCCGCAGTTCACCGGTGGCGGCCGGATCCGGATCCGCTGGACCACCGCACCCCGCCCAGGCCCGCGGCGACTCCTCCGGGCCCTGCTGTGGAGACGCCATCCCAATGACGACGCCGACCGTTTACAGCAGCTCACCGGACTGCACCTGGACGGCATGCCAACCAGACCACAGCCCACATCGACCACAGCCGCCACAACCGCCACGCCGCCGGATCCAACACCCGCGCACCAGGCACCGAGGAGATAGACCATGTCCAGTCAGCATTCACCCGCATCCCCACCGCCCGCGCCCGCATCGCCCGAGAATGCCCCGGGCGGTCCATCGGCGCGGCTGCACGCGGCCGCCGTCGCCGAGCTCGTGGCGACCCAGGCGTTTCCCTCGATCTCGATCCTGCTGTCGACCACGCCGGCATCCTCGATGACGCCGCGCGACGCCGCCCGTCTGCAGCAACTGGTACGGCAGACCGCCGCACTGCTGCACGACCGGCGAGTCCTGAACGCCCGCGAGTTCCTGATCACGCTCAACGCACTGGCCGACTCCGCGATCAGCCAACCCACCAGCCAGGCCCTGGCCCTGTTCGTCAACCGCGCCGTCCAACGCACCCTACGCCTGCCCATCCCCGTACGCTCCCGGGTCGTGATCGAGGACACCTTCGCCACCCGCGACCTCATCCACGCGCTCCACCGCACACCACCCCACCTCACCCTGCTGCTGCAGCCCTACAGCGCCCAGCTCTACGAAGGCACCGGCGACAACCTCACCCCCATCCACACCCTCGCCACACTCAACGTCGGCCCCTCCCAGCCTCCCGACATCATCGGCGCCACCGTGACGGATCATGAGGCCAAAGACCCCGGCCTGGCCGAGGTCGGGTTTCCGCTGCAGCGCCGCCTCGAGGTGCCGGTCCCGGCGCGTGACGGCGACCGGTTCCTGCAACGCGTCGACCAGGCCCTGGGCCGCTACCGGCAGCGCCACCCCGCCCCGTTGATCGTCGCCGGTCACCAGCGCACCGTCGAACGGTTCCTCGTGCTGTCCCGCAACCGCAACCGGCTCGCCGGCACCATCACCGGCCCCGACAGCGAATCACCCGCGACTCTGCACCACGCAACCCGCACCGCGATCCAGTCATACCTGCTGTCACGCCAAGACGAGGCCCTCGAACACCTCGAGCACACCCGCACCACCGCCCGGCTCGTCCCCGGACCACAAGGTCCCACCGTCGTCACCGGCGCCGCGGCCTGCTGGGCCGCTGCCCACAACGCCAGCCCGATGATGCTCGCCGTCGAAGAAACCTACGTTCAACCCGCCCGTATCACCCCCACCCAGCCCGGCCTGCCGGTCGCACCGCAACGAGTCGAACTTCTCGCCACCGATCCGAGCGGGGCCACCGGCCCGGCAGGCGGTCGGTCATCCGATCCGTCAACGTTGCGCAGCGATCTGATCGATGACCTCATCGAGGTCGTCATCGCCCGGGGTGGCTGGGTCGCCCTCGTCGACGACGGACGCCTGCGCCACCTCGACCGCGTCGCCCTCACCATGCAGCCCGGCACCACCGGTGACCACGTCGGTCCGGTTCCCGCCGGGCTGCTACATATCCCACCTCGAGGTGCCCGATGACACCGCCGGGCGCAGGCACCGCGACCGAGGCAATGCTCGACGCCGTCCTCATCCTGGTCGTGGTGATCGCGATCGCGATCCGGGTCCACCCCTCCACACGGCGCTGGGCCCCCAGGCTCAGCCGGCACCTCAGGCCACCACAGCACGCTGCGCGACCGCAACCCCCTCCACAACAGCTCTCTACCCCGAGTCCTGGGTCCGGTCATGGTCCACGATCAGATCGGCGAGCTCCCCAATCCGTACCTGATGCTCCAGCGGATGCCGCAACGGCCGCGACCGCACCACCAGATACCGATTCCGCCGACCCACCCGCTCCTTCACCACATACCCAGCCTGCTCCAAGTCGCGCACAATTCCCTGAGCAGCTCGCTCCGTAATCCCCACCCGCTCAGCAACATCCCGTAGCCGCACCTGCGGATCAGCCGCCAAACACACCATCACGTGCCCGTGGTTCGACAAGAACGTCCACCCGTGACCCTCCATCCGAGCTATGTTACCGGAAAACAACTTCCGGTCTGGGGGGAATTCGGCGCCGCTACCCGGTCGACCGCGCGGCTGGGACCCGCGCACGGTTGCGAGGCCGGGCCTCGATCTGTCGACGCCTTGGCGGCCCTCCTCGAAGAGCCGAGTCCCCGGCTACGTCGCCAGCGAGCCGGCGAAGATCTGCCAGGCGAGCGCCGACTTCGCCACCAGGCTGAGAATCAAGTACGCCTTCTCGCCGAACGCGTAACTGCGCCACCGTCCGACCTGCCGGTACTGCAGCCACTGGTTGAGTGCGAAGCTGTTGAAGAACAGGAACAGCGATACGAAGATGCCGACGACGAAGCCGGGAACCTGCTCGGCGGCCACCAGGTTGTAGGCGATCGCCACCCACGGCGCGGCGCCCGCGATGCAGCCGAACCAGAACGGCTTCATCGTCACGGTCGACCGCCCCGGCGGATTTGCGGACTCCTGCAGCCAGCCGAACAGGATCATGGCCACGTTGGCGCCAGCGATGCCGATGAGCGCCGAGACGCCGTCTATGCCTGTGTACAACGCGATCAGTATCACCATGAGCGTCGCGCTGAACGAGTATTCCAGCCACCGGAACCGGTTGATCCCGCCTCGGAGGTCATCTTCGTAGGTGCGCCGGAAGGCCGTCGCGGTGAGCAAATGATCCACGGCGGCGAGCGCGAGGAACACCGCGACGGCGGCGCCGATCGGGACGTCGAACAGCGCCTCCGGCGACCGCGGCGGCGTGCCCGGAGGGCCGGTGGGCAGCGATTGGGTCACCGTGACGGCAAAGTCGGTCGCCAGCACCAGCACTGCCAGGGCCTGCCCGATGTGCAGCAGCGCCAGGACCAGATTCCAGCCGCGGAGGGACCGCAGGCTGCGCTCATCGACGTCGGTCGCGGTCAGGTCTGTTGTCCTCATGACTTCCACCATGCCGCTTACCAGGCTCGCGCATAGGTGCACGGCGCTTGCGCCGCGGCGAGCCGTTCATGCCTCAGAGTTGGCTTTGTCCGTCCGACTACGCGAGACGGTCCCGGTTGTCCCTGCGGAGCGAGAGGTGGAGGCAATCCGCGCGACGGGACGGACGATCGTCGCCTTGGGCTGACTGTGTTCGGTGATCCGCGGAACTCCTCGCCTCTGATTGCTTCTTCGGCGCCAAGCAGATCTGTGTTCCGACAGACAAGTTCTCGACTGCATCCGCGGCGGCGGCTGCGGCGGAAGAGACAGACACATACCGATTGCTAGGAGGAGTTCCGATGGCTGTTCGCAGGTCCGCCGTACTGATCAGCGCAGGTCTGCTGCTTGCCGGCGTCCCGGTGGCGTCCGCCCAGGCTGCACCCGCCGCGACCGCGACCGTGTCCGTCCTGCACGGGGTACCGGGCGCGACTGTCGACGTCTACGCCAACGGCAAGAAGTTGCTCACCAACTTCAAGCCCGGCACCCTCACCGACCCGCTGAAGTTGCCCGAGGGTGAGTACGACCTCAAGGTCACCGCGGCCGGCAAGACGGCCGCACTGATTCAGGCGAACGACGTCGCCGTACCCGGTGGCGCCAACGTGACCGTGGTCGCGCATCTCAACGCGGGCGGCAAGCCGGTGCTCACGCCGTTCGTCAACGACACGTCGAAGCTCGCCGCCGGTCAGGCCCGGCTGACCGTCCGGCACACCGCCGCCGCCCCGGCCGTGGACGTCCGGGCGGGCGGGAAGCCGGTCTTCACCGGGCTGACGAATCCCAAGCAGGCGAAGGCCGACCTCCCGGCCGGAACGGTCACGGCCGACGTCGTGCTCGCCGGTACGTCGACGGTCGCCCTCGGCCCGGCCGACGTGAACCTCAAGGAAGGGACTAACACGATCGTCTACGCGTGGGGCAGTGCGTCGGCCAACAACCTGAAGCTCGCGGTCCAGACGGTGTCCGGCCTGCACGGCAACCCGTCCGGCGTACCGGGTGGGACCGGTGGTCAGGCGGCGTCCCAGCAGCTGCCGGTCTGGCCGGCCGCCGCGGCCGCGGTGCTCATGCTGGTACTGATCGGCGGCGGAACGGCCGCGGTCCGGGCGCGCTCGTGATCCATGCCCGTCGTGTGGCCGTCCTGGCGGCGGCCACACTCCTCGCGATTCCCGGCTGCGGGCCCGCCCCACCCACGGCCGGGCCCCGCGACACCGCCGTACCGACTCCGGTCGGGACGCCGTCGGCGGCGCGGACGGAGGCCGCGCCGACGGTCGTCCCGTCGCCGGCAGTGCGCTCGCGCGAAGCCGGCGTACCGACGGTGAGGGAGGCGCAAGGGCCGGCGCCGGTGCGGCTGGTGGCGCCGTCCGTCGGGATCGACATCCCGGTGCGCGGCGTCGGGGTCGCCGGCGACGGACAGATGGAACTGCCGGCGAATCCGGCGGTGATCGGCTGGTACCGCTTCGGGCCTGGCCCCGCGGACGAGCAGGGCTCAGTCGTACTCGGCGGGCACCTGGACAGCAAGCAGTACGGCGTCGGGCCGCTGGTCCGGCTGCGCAAGCTCCGGCCGGGTCAGCTCGTCCGGATCTCGTCGGACGGCGGACGCACCACGACGTACCGCGTCGACTCCATCCGCGAGGTCGCCAAACAGCGACTGGCCCTCGCCGACCTCTTCGACCGTACCGGGACGCCCCGTCTTCGGATCGCCACCTGTGGTGGACGCTATGAGCCGGACAACGGCGGATACCAGCAGAACCTGATCGTCAGTGCCGCGCGTGTCTGACATCACGGCTGGGACTAGGGCTAGAGTCCCAGCCGTGACCAGCATCGCCGGCGAACCTTCGCCGGCCGAGATCGCCAAGGGCTTCGCCGAGGGGCGCGAGGACAGCCTCGCGGCCGCGTACCGACGCTGGTCTCGTCTGGTCTACACCCTGGCGCTCCGGGTGCTCGGCGACCGGCACGACGCCGAGGATGTCACCCAGCAGGTGTTCGTCTCGGCCTGGCGAGGCCGGCACACGTTCGACCCGAGCTCGGGCACGCTGGGTTCGTGGCTGACCGGGATCGCCAGGCACCGGATCGCCGACCGGCTCGAGGCGCGCAGCCGCGACCGGCGCAACGCCACCGCCGTCGGTGAGACCCTGGCGGCATCGCAGCCGGTTGCCGACGACCAACTCGTCGACCGGTTGATGCTGGCCGACGAGCTCGACCGGATCGACGAACCGCGCCGGACCATCCTCCGGCTCGCGTTCTACGAAGACCAGACATATCCGCAGATCGCGGACCGGCTGAACCTTCCGCTCGGCACAGTGAAAAGCCACGCGCGACGAGGTCTGCTGTCCCTGCGGGACAGATTGAAGGAGGTGAACAGTGAAGCATCTTGACGAGGAACTCCTGGCCCAGTGGGCCCTCGAAGGAACCGAGCCCGAACCGGACGCGGCTGACCACCTCGCGACCTGCGCCACCTGCCAGGCTGCGCTGTCCGACCTGCGTGCGCTCACCTCCGAGCTCCACGAGACGCCGGAGCTGTCCACCCCGTCAGCCGAGGTCTGGTCCCGCATTAGCGCCGACCTCGACCTGACGCCCGGCCTCGATGGCGTCCTGAGCGGGACCACCGCGGAGCCGGTGGTCGGTGCTCGGCCGGGGCCGCGGTACGGGCGCGGAATGCTCGCGCTCGCGGCCGGAGTGGCGGCGATCCTCGGGATCGGTATCGGCCTGGGCGCCGCGTCGGTCGTCGACCGCGACGAACAGTCGCCGGCACCTCCGCCCGTCGCCGTGGTCAGGCTCGAGCCGCTGCCCGGACAGACCGGCAGCGGGACCGCGGACCTGATCCAGGCGGGGAACGAGTTGCAGGTCTCGGTGGATGGCCTGGACGCGCACTCCGGGTACTACGAGCTCTGGCTGATCAACGCCGACGGCCAACGGATGGTGTCCCTCGGGGTGCTCGATCCGGCCACCGGCGGCACATTCCGGATCCCGGACAACCTGACCAGCGAGGGTTACCGGATCATCGACGTCTCCTTGGAGCCGAACGACGGCAATCCGGCTCACTCACGCGACAGCATTGTCCGCGGCACCATACCCAGTTGATGCGCCGTACGCATAAAAGCCGCAAAGACCGGCATTGGACGAGTGGACGGCGCGTTCCTAGCCTCGTGACGACACAACAGGGTCGTGAGGAGAACACATATGCGGAACATCCCGCTGGGCCGGACCGGCGAGCAGGTCAGCCAGTTGGCGCTGGGAGCGATGTTGATGGGTACGTCGACCGACGAGCCGACGTCGGTCGGGATGCTTGAGCGCTACTTGGATGGGGGCGGTTCGTTCATCGACACCGCCGACTGCTACGCGTGGTAGCCGAGCCCGGACAACACCGGCGGCGAGAGCGAGGCACTCCTCGGCCGGCTGGATTGGATCGCCGCCGTCATCGTCGCCTCCTCAGCCATCGCCGTCAGCGAACTCGACAAGTACCTGCGTTGCCGCAGAACCATCGCTACCCGCACCGACGCATCGGCACCAGACGAGCAGCACCAAGAACCGCGAGACCACCCCAGTCGCTGAAGCTGGCTGCTCGCGATTCCCCCAGCTACGCCCACGTCGGCGTGGATTGAGGGACGTGATCCGGCTTGCCTGCGCTCATCGGGCATCTCGTCAACGGATCTGGCCAGCTCAAAGCCCACCGGACCAGCCAGTCCCCTGCAGGTTCAGCCATCACGCCGCCGCTCGCCCGCTACACCCGTTGCGCACGACAACCAAGCGCCGCGCGAAGCGCTGACCAGGCAATACACCCGAACGGCGAGCCAACCGAACACCGGACACCCCAGCAGAATTGACCTTCATCCAGGCGTCTCGGCGGCCCGGTGTGTATCTGGTGGAGGCACCTTTGACCACCAAGCCCTCCACACCCATCGCAGCAGGCAGGACCTCGAACCACTCGCGGGCCTCGTCGATGTCGTCGGTGACTGGCGTCAGTTGCAGCGGTGGCACCCAGGAGCGCGCGAGCTGCTCGAGTCGTTGCCGGCGGACCGTCCAGCGTTCGGTGCGCAGGTCCACTCCGCCGATCGCCAGCAGGTCGAACGCGGCATAGGCCGCGGGCACCTGGGCGGCTTTGGCGCGTGCCTTCGCCGGACTCGTGACAAGGCGCTGCTGGAGCGCGTCGAAGCTCAGGCGGCCGTCCGCGCCAAGGATGACGAGCTCGCCATCCAGGACGACGCCGCCGGGCAGCTGGCGGACGGCGGCAGTGACGATGTCGGGGAAGCGGTCGCTAATGTCGTTGCGGTTGCGGGTCCACAGCCGGGCCCGGTCACCGGCGCGGACGATCGCGACCCGGCTAGTTGACTGAACTCTTCACGAGCGCTGATTGGCGCTCGAGGCAGGTGGCTGGAGAGGGTGTGCCGGTGGCGGGAACCAAGCTGGGTCGGGTGGTGCAGTTCGAGCAGGGGCTGCGATGGCGCGTCGTGTTCCCCGACAGCGAGCATCTGGCGGCGTCGGGCTTCCTGCGTGACGTGGCTGCCTCGGATTGTTCTGTGGCGACTCTGCGCAGCTATGCCTACGACCTTTTGCGGTGGTTCCGCTTCCTTCATGGCCGCTGGACCGCCTGGGAACGCGCGGAGCGCACCGACGTACGCGAGCTCGTCGAACAGTTGCGGGAGACACCGGTTCCGCAGCGCCTCAACCGGCGCCCGGACGGACCACCGCCGGGCTCGGTGAACCCGGTGACAGGCAAGGCGGTGCTGGGCACGAAGTACGCAGCCCGGACGATCAACCACCAGCTGAGCGTCTTGTTCGGGTTCTACGAATGGGCTTGTGCGGCCGACCTCGGTCCGCTGATGAACCCGGTGCCGGCGCAACGGACCCGTTCGGCGGGACGTCTCAACGCACACCACAACCCGATGGACAACTTCGTCGTGCACCGCCGCGCCACCTACCGGCAGAAGGTTCCCCGGCCGGCGTGGCGGGCGATACCCGATGACGCAGCGGACGCTCTGTTCAGCGTCCTGCGAAGCCACCGCGACCGGGCTCTGGTGTCATTTTGGCTGTCGAGCGGCGCCCGGGCCACCGAGCTGCTCGGTCTGTGTCTGGACACCGACCTGGACGCGGGTGCGAACACGATCACGGTGGTCAGCAAGGGCAGCCGACTGCGGGAGACGATCCCGGCCAGCGTGGATTCGTTCGTGTGGCTGGCGCTGTATCTACGCGAGGAGTGCCCTCCGGTGTCACCTGGCGGTCCGCTGTGGTGGACCCGGCAAGGTACGCCGCGGCCGTTGACCTACCACGCGGCGCGGGCGGTTCTGCACCGCGCGAACGCCGCGCTGGGCACGAACTGGACGCTGCACGATCTGCGGCACACCGCGGCCGCTCGGCTACTGGCAGATCCGGCGTTCACGCTGTTCGACGTGCAGACGATCCTTCGGCACGCGAGCGTGTCCACCACCCAGATCTATGCCCAGCCGCGGCTGGAGGACCTGGTCGCGAAGGTACTGGAGCACTACGCCCGACCCCGCGCGACGGAACCGAGCATCGAACCGGTCTACGACTCGGCCGCGGTGCGCGAGCTCCTCGGCCTGCCTGCATGAGCGAATCGACCATCACGCAGGAGCTATCGGCCCAGCGGCAGCAAGCGAACACCACACGAGCGGCGTCGGGGCCATCGGTCAAGTTGCTGTCGTTGCCTGGAGTAGTCCCGCCCGATGCGGTGTTCGGTCCAGGCGGAAAACTGCTCGCTCGACACGGCTACGACGTCGGACTCGAGCCGCCGCCGCTGCTCCCGGACGCGGCAGGCCGAGCAGTTCAGGCTCTGGGGCTGGCTGATGCGATCGAGCACACTCTGGACTCGACCGCGGGGGTGTTTCTGAGCCGCAAGCACCTGAGCTACGGGGTCCGGCGGCTGCTGGGCTGGCTCGATCGCTTCGAGGGTGACTCGTGGGAACAGCGCTGGTTGGCCAGCGGCGCCGATCTAGCGCCCCGGACATGGCGTGACGGCGTGGAGCCGCAGACCGTCCCGGCGGCGCTGCGGGTCGCGGTGAACGCGCTGATGATGGCCCGAGTGCTGCGCCCGTCCTACGGCTGGCAACTGACGAGCGGGGCTGGGGCGCATCAGCCGCAGCGCATGCTCCAGGCGCACGAGGCGGAGATGCTCGAGCGGATGCGTGCGTTGCCGGCCTACCGGCTTGCGCTGCTGCGGCATCAAGCCGACGCCGAGGCGTGCTTGTCAAGGGTCCTGATCCGCACCGGCCGACGGCTCGACCAGCTGCAAGGCGAGCATCTGCTGCACTACGCCGACGTGGTCAGGACCTCGGGCCGCAACCGCCGCGAGCACCTGGCCTGGGAGCTTCTGGTCGCGCTGGGGCCGTTCGCCGGTGAACCGGTGACGTTGCGGGCAGCGTGGTCGGCCAAAGGCAACACCCGCCAGCATTCGGTGGAGACTCTCGTCGACCGCTACGGTGTTCCGCCGGGTGGGGTGCGGGATCTGCTCGTCGAGTATCTGCGTGAGCTGAAGCCGTCGATGGACTATGGGAGCCTGGAAGGCTGGGCCTACCGGCTGGTGCGGCTTTTCTGGTGGGAGGTTTTGCAGATCAATCCTGCCCAGACCGATCTGCGGCTGGCACCGGCGGTCGCAACGCAGTGGCGGGAACGGCTCGCGGTGACCAGCGATGGCCGGCCGCGGGGCGAGGTCCACTCGGTGCTGTTCGCGGTCCGAGGGATGTATCGCGACCTGGCGGAGTGGTCGCACGACGAACTGGGACGCTGGGGACCTTGGGTGGCGCCGTGCCCGGTATCGCGGCACGAGTCGAAAGCGGCGTCGAAGGGGAAAAGCCCGTAACAGTCCCGCACTCAGAACCGGACCAGATCCCTGGTGCCGCTGCTCCCGCGGCTGGTGGCCGAGGCGGTTCGGCGCCGCGACTGGTCAGCACGAGCGCTGGCGGCGGCCGGCCAGGTCAGCCACGGTGAACAGTTCGTGGTCGACGGCTCGGTGTTCGAGCTGCACCAGCCACCGCCGCACCGCTACGAGCGTGATCGCCCGAGCCTCCTGCGGGCGCGCCTGATCACCGCAGCACCGGAAGTGCCGCCGGTCGGGGCCAACCGGCGCGGCCTGATCGACCTCACCGCGGCCGCGGCCGACGGGTTCTGGGCCTGGGCCGCGATCGAGACACTGCGGCACACCGGCATCCGGATCGAGGAACTGCTGGAGCTGACCCAGCTGTCGCTGCGCCACTACACCTCAACCACGACCGGGACACTTGTGCCGCTGCTGCACATCGTGCCCAGCAAGACCGACGCCGAGCGGCTGATTCCGATGACGCCGGAACTGGTCACCGTGCTGGTCGCGGTCCAGCGCCGCGCCAAAGGCGGACACGACCAGGTGCCGTTGTCGGTGCGCTACGACCCCTACGAGAAGGTCCACGGCGAACCGTTCCCGCACCTGTTCGCCCGCCGGCTCGGCAGCCGCCAGGAAGTCCTGTCCGCCTCGGTGATCCGGCGTCTTCTCAACGACGTCGGCGCCTCGGCAGACCTGCGTGACGCCGGCCAGCCGATCACCTTCACCCCGCACGACTTCCGACGACTCTTCACCACCGAGCTCGTCTCCAGCGGATTGCCGCTGCACATCACGGCAACCCTGCTCGGTCACCTCAACCTCGACACCACCCGCGGCTACACCGCGGTGTTCCCCGAAGACGTCATCGCCGCACATCAGCACTTCATCGAGCGGCGCCGCGCGACCCACCCATTCGCGGAGCTGCGGCCGGCCACGGGCGAGGAATGGACCGAGTTCGAGGATCACTTCCTGCTGCGCAAGGTCGCCCTGGGCGAATGCCACCGCCCCTACGGCACGCCGTGCGTGCACGAGCATGCCTGCACTAGGTGCCGGTTCCTGCGCGTCGACCCCGCCCAGCTGCCCCGGATCGAGGACATGACCAGCAACGCCGAAGCGCGCCTCGTCGAGGCCAAAGACCGAGCCTGGCTGGGTGAGGTCGCCGCGCTGGAGGAGTCGCTGCGGCATTTGCGGCAGCGCCGCAACGAAGCCGAGCAACAGCTCACCGCAGACTCGGCGCTCACCTCGAACTGAGTCACTCTGAGGGGCGGGCCTCGACGCCGCCAGGTTCGAGGTCGGCACGGTGGCGGACCAGCTTCTTCCAGGGCAAGGTCTTCAGCCTTGTCGGGGAAGGCGAGCTGACCACCAGGATCGAAGGAATCAAGGTCCCTCTGAACCGTGCTGGGGCAGCGGCGACACCTGTTGATCATCGGTCGCCGCCGCTGTGCTTCGATCAGGGCGCACGCCGCACGGTTACCTCGGCGCCTTCGGGTCCGTCATAACCATGACGGGGTTCGCGCGAGAAAGGTAACGACGTGACCGGATCAGGTCCGCACGAAGCACTGGCGGAAGCCTTCGAAGAGCAGCGCGAGCGCCTGGTGGCGGTCGCGCATCGGATGCTCGGGTCGCGGGGGGACGCCGAGGATGCGGTGCAGGAGGCGTGGATCCGGCTGGCGCGACAGGACGCGGACGCGATCGACAACCTGGCCGGCTGGCTGACCACCGTGGTCGGCCGGGTCTGCCTCGACGCGCTGCGCTCGCGCAAGACCCAGGCCAAGCTGTCGTACGATGACCGGCTGCCCGAGCTGGTGGTGACGGTGGACGGCGGGGCTCCACCTGAGGACGACGCGATGCTCGCCGAATCGGTCGGGCTGGCACTGCTGGTGGTGCTCGACACCCTCACGCCCACCGAGCGGCTGGCGTTCGTCCTGCATGACATGTTCGCGGTGCCCTTCGCCGAGATCGGCGAGATCATCGGCCGGTCCACCGACGCGACCAAGATGCTCGCCAGCCGGGCCCGCCGGAAGGTGCAGGGCACACCGCCGCCGGAGCGGGAGCCGCGGCGGCAGCGCGCCGTGGTCGACGCGTTCCTCGCCGCGGCGCGCAACGGGGACTTCGAAGGGCTCGTACGGCTGCTCCATCCGCAGGTGACGTGGCGCACGTACCACCCGCGGGGCGTGGTGACCACGGTCGGGGCGGCCGAGGTGGCCGGTCCGATCCTACGCGGCAGCCGGTCGATGACCTCGGCGCTGGCGGTCCTGGTCAACGGCGAGCCCGGGTTCGTGGCCTGGGGTGCGAAAGGCGAGGTGCTCGGCGTGGTGGCGTGCACCGTGGTCGACGGCCGGATCGTCGAGATCCTGACCGTGAGCGACCGCAAGCGCCTCGACACTATGGGGCTGCCCGCACGACCTGAGTAGCGCAGGTCGAGCGCCGGCGGTTGTTACGTCTTGGCGGGGTGCTTCGTCTTAGTGGTGCAAGTATCCGAAGACGAAGGAGATTGAGATGGAAACCCGGATCAACCCCATGCACAACGAGGTTGGGTCGAAATGGGCCAAGCACATTATCTCGTCGAACAAGGCCATCACCGACTCGGCGCTGCCGAAGGCGGTGCAGGAGCTGGTAAAGATCCGCGCCAGCCAGATCAACGGCTGTGGCGGCTGCCTCGACATGCACACCAAGGATGCCGCGGTCGCCGGCGAGAGCCTGGTGCGGATCAACCTGGTCGGCGCTTGGCGGGAGACAACCGTCTACACCGAGGCGGAGCGGGCGGCGCTGGAACTCACCGACCAGGGCACCCGCCTCGCAGACTCCAGCGGCGTCACCGATGAGGCGTGGGCGAACGCGGCGAAGCACTTCGACGAGGATCAGCTGATGGCCCTGGTGGCCCTGATCTGCACGATCAACGCCTTCAACCGGCTGAACGTGATCACCCGGACGCCCGGCGGCGAGTACCAGCCCGGACAGTTCGGCTGACGCCGACATTCCCTCTCAGGCTCTCGGCTGGACCCGGGCCCCCGGGTCCGGCCGCCATCCCCAGACATTCTTGACACGGAGAAAACTCGTGAACATCGCACTGTGGATCATCACCGGCCTGCTGACCGCCATCTTCCTGCTCTCCGGTTTCGGGAAGCTGTTCGTCCCACGGGAGAAGATGGCCGGGATGATGGACGCCGCGGCTTGGGTCCTCGACTTCAAGCCCGGCACCCTCAAGGTCATCGGAGCACTCGAGATTCTCGGTGCCGTGGGCCTGATCCTGCCAGCCTTGCTCGACATAGCGCCGATTCTGGTACCGCTGGCGGCCAGCGGCCTGACGCTGCTCATGACCGGCGCCGTGATCATGCGGATCCGCCGTGGCGAGACCAAAGCCGCGTTGCTGGACGGGACCTACCTCGCCCTGGCCGCCTTCGTGGCGATCGGCCGCTTCGCACTGGAACCCTTCACCAGCTGACCCGCCCGTCAGCCCGGGCGGGACACGGGCCGCGCTCCGCTCCTGCACGTGCGCGCACTCGCGGGGCAGCGCCGGGCCAGGACGTTTGCTCGATGCGGCCCTCGCCGCAGTACAGGGCGCCACCACCTGACGTCGGGCCCGCCAAGTCGCTACGGGTCGAGGTCGACCGGATCACCCACGCCGCCGCGCGCGTCACCCAACTCGCCGAGACCGCCGAGGTCCTCGAGTGACAGACCGGCTGTACCTGCGGCACTCCACGGATAAGCAGACCAACGCCGCCAGCTGCACGCGCTGGCCGAGCTGCTGAAGGCCGACGCCCCGAAGTACGAGGACCCGGCGACGTCGTCGCGTATCTACGCTCCGCCGGACGGGCTTCCGCGAGACTGCTGGAGGAGGCGGCGACACCGTGACGATCGCGGACGCCGCCCGCCTGTTCCGCTCGACCAAGGACGTCGTCCAGACGCCGCAGGACCTCATCCGCCCATGACAACCTCGACCCTCCACTGGGCCGAACTCACCGTCTGCTGACTCCTGAACCATTCCCGGCCCTCGATCAGCTGCGCGGCCCTCGACTCGCTCGTTTGACAAGTTCAGTGAAGGTAGCCGTCCCACTTCACCTCGTAGCGCGAACCGCCGGGCAAGGCGTGCGGGGCGGGGATCTGGTCGACCGATCGAGCCAGGGCGACATCGACCGGGCCGGCCAGACCGGCCAGGATCCGTACGTCGCTCGGTTCAGTCCTGCGCCTGGCCGGGGGCATCGCCGCTCCTGTTCCGTGATCGGCGGAAGGGCGGCCACACGATGACTTTCACCTGTCGGATCTTGAGCCTAGGGTCGCGGTGCGGGCAGAACCGGTGATGCTCCGGAACGTTGGCCCCGTCGCACTTCCCGCACCGCCAGACCCCGGCCATGGCACCAGACTGCGCCTAGAACTCAGCTCATGTCGCCGTACGGCGACCGATTCGGCGCCGACAGGCTGATCCCCTCGGACTGCGCCTTGGACCGTCGCGTCCTCACTGCGCCCGAGCTTCATCGACATGACACCGGAGGGCGTGTTCCCCTCGGCCAGCTCCCGCAGCTCTTGCACCTGGTCGTCAGTCCACTCCCGGCCGCTGCTCGAACTGGTGTCCGCCATGGCCTGCTCCTCTCCCCGGAAGATTGGTTGTTGCCTCCAGCCCCGGTATCCGGCGGTCACGCAACGACCAACGTCGGTCGGCTGTGCATCCGCTGCGGGCGTGGCAGGCTAGAACGCATGTGTGGTCGCTACGCGTCAACGGCCCGCCGGACCGACCTGCTCGAACAGTTCCAGGTCGACGACGACAAGGCCGACGAACTGAAGGGGCCGGACTACAACGTGGCCCCGACCAAGCTCGCCCCGGTAGTGATCTCCCGGCCGCCGGCCGACGGGCCGAGGGACGCAGACGCTGTCCGGCAGCTGCGGCTGTTCAAGTGGGGGTTTTTACCGAACTTGCGCTGACCTCGGCCTGGTCAGCGCCCCGTTCGACTCTGCAAGCGACCCCAGTTCAGCTGAGCGCGACGCGGCGGCCGTTCCCTATCTCTTCGCTCTGGTCGTCAGTGACCACGGCGAAGGCACCGGACGGGACGCCGGGCAGTGCGGCGACGTCCGCGGCGACGCGTAGCAGGACCTGTTCGGGAGCACCGGCGACGAAGAAGACGTAGGTCTCGCCGATCTCTTCGCTCTCGTCGTAGATCTCGAAGCTGCCATCGCTCGACTCGTCAGCGAGGAACTCCTCGATGTCGTCGATCCAGCCGAACTCATACCCGGGATCGCCGGGCAGGATGCCGCCGGCACCGTTCAGCGGAACGTGGATCTCGACGACAAGCTGCCTCCCGCTGGGATCCTGCGAGGCGACGGCCGGAATTGGTGTCAACCTCGCAGGCTGCGGGCGTAGCACGGAGCGCACCGTCGGCGCGCCGGTCTGCCGTTCGCCTCTGTCCAAGAACGGATTCTGAGGCAATGGAGCATTCGTCACGCCGCGAAGTTCACGGAGACGCCTGCGGCGGAGCGTCCCCGCGCTGAGCGGGGCGGGCCGCACGCTGGCTGGTATCCCTGGGTGCTCACCCGACAACTTCAGAGCCTGCTCTGCACGCGAAAGGCCCTCCAGAACCGCCGGCAGCGCAAGCAATCTGCGTTCGTCAGGCTCCAGCGGCTCGAGTTGATGGAAGTCGATGAACATCTCCACCAGATGCCGCTTTCGGCCGCGGACTACACGTTCCCGAGTAAACCCGTCGTACCCCTCCTTGACCACCATCATGTGGATCTCCAGCGCCGGCGCCTCGCTGATCCTTCGCCACCACGCCAGCCACGACTCGTCCGCGCCCAGGAGGTCGATGACCCGATCGACCTCCTGGAGGAAGCCGTTCTCGGCACCACTCGCGACGGCCTCGACGCCGCCTTCCAACCAGTAGTCCTCAGCGTCCAGTTCCGCCATGACCCGACTGTAATCTCCGGCCGCCAGCCAGATCGCCGGACCGACGCGGTCAACGAGAAGCCACGGGGCATTGCCGTCGCCGGCAACCTGTTGCCTCCGAACCAGAGGCCCAAGGTCTATCCCGTGCATCACGGAACCCCTGACCAGTGCGGCGGCGTGTCGTCGCGTAGTCCGGTCAACAGGCTGGTCCGTTCTGGGCCAAGGACGCCAAGATCGGGATCCGAGTTGACTGCACCAGGTCTCTATTGTCTGACGGGTCGCCTGGTGATGTAGAGAGCTTGGTTCGTTGGACGAGCTTCAGCAAGGGCTGCTGCATGGCCGGATCGATGTGCCCCGGATTGGCGAGGTGGTCGCGCGCCGAGGTCGAACTGAACTGCGCGCACACCCGTCATGCTCCGTACGCCGCCGCGAAGATCTCCGGCATCCGCTGAGCAGGCCAGGAGTGGTCGCCGGTTTGCGGGTGCAGCCGCGCATCGGGCAATTGACCGGCCAGCCAGACCGCCTGTGCCGGGGGCGCATTGACGTCATCGCGGCCATACCAGATCGACACGGGAGCTTTCACGCTCCGCAGATCGAAGCCCCAGTCCTGATGTGTCGACACCAGATCGTCGACCAATCCGTCGATCGTCGACGCACCTTCGTCACCCATCGCGGCACTCGCTGCGTCGCGAAGGCCAGCGACGTCGCCGACAGCCAACTGATGCATCCGCTTCATCGTGGGATCCATCCCGGCGAACCACGCTACGTCGCCCATCGACGGATCGCCGACCCGCGGCGCCGTCGGTACGACGAGCGTGACTGAAACGATCCTGTCCGGCAGAAGCGCGGCCGCCGCAAGGGCATGCGCGGAACCACCGGAGCCGCCGATGACCGCGAACCTGTCTACACCGGCCGCGTCGGCGACCGCCCGGACATTCTCCGCGACCGAGGCGACCGACCGCCCCAGCGCGCGCGTCGACAGGCCATAGCCTGGCCGGTCGAAGGTCAGGTACTGCAACCGCAGGCCACTCAGGACCTCCGCCGGCGGAACCGCCGTGTGCCGTCCCCCAGGCGTCCCATGCAAACCGATCACGGCGGGATCCCCAGGGTCACCACGGCGAACCCATGCAAGATCGCCGCTTGCAGAACCGATGATCCGGGTCTCCGGGTCCAACTCGTCGTTCATGCTCAACCCTCCCTCGGACTTGACGGAGCACAGCATCGCAGAACCGGTCCTGATTCGGTTCGGCGGTCCCGGACCAATTGTCCTCGACAATCGTGGCCGACATCGTGGGCGAGCCGCATCGGGCCGAGCCAGCGAAATGAGGTGCCGATGAAGCTCTCGTCGTGAACCGCTGCTGCCTCGCTACTACTGGGCACCCCGTGTCGTCGCGGCCGCAGTCCATCGTCCGCCCACCGGCCCCGATCAGGGACATCTCCGGCGACGCGATCGGGTTCTTTCGACCGGAATGATCGCGAGGTTCTGGCGCTGATCTTGCCAACAGGCAAGGGATAGTCACCTCAGCCGACGAGACCATTTCTTGCGCACGCATGGCCGCAACGGCGACCCCAACTCCACACTGGCAACCGCGTTTGACTAGTACAGAGAAACCGGCTGGTCAACGCCAGGAGCGAGACCGTGCCCCAACCTTGATTCAACGATCGCGCCACGCCTTCTGCTGGCTATCGGGTCAGTTGGCAGCGTCGAAGGCCTCTCTGATGTCGGCCGGGACTCGCCCGCGGTCGTTGACCTCGTAGCCGTTGGCGCGAGCCCACTCCCTCACGGTGCGGGCATCCGCGCCGACAGTCGAGCGGGTGACCTTCCTGCCCCGCTTGTTCCTGATCGGTCGCGCCGCAGCGACGTAGCCAGCCAACGCCTTTCGAAGCGCCGCGGCGTTCTTGGTGCCAAGGTCGATCTCGTAGGAGCTGCCGTCGAGCGCAAAGGCCACGGTCTCTCCCCGGCCGGCAGGGAGATCGGTGCCGTCGAGATCATCTGTGAGCAGGATCTCCACTCTCTGAGCCACTGGTTGCCTCCCGGGAGCAGTGCAGGTAGTGCACAGCATCGTTCACCAACACACCACAGCCGCGGACCGACACCAACCGAGCATCCGGCAGACGATCCGGACAGAGACTCGTGACCGGCCGCGAGGCTGCGCGGGGTCACAACACGAGCGTCGAGCCTTGAGCGGCAGGTGGGGCATGACGGTCACGACAGAACTCGGCTCGAGCTGCGCCGCCAGCTCGAGGAACACACCGACGAACTCGTCGCCGCCCGCGAACTCATGACCCAGCTCAACACCCGGTACTGACCAGGCTTGAAGTCCCGATCTTCCTCGGTGGTCGCACGTTCTCACAGGCGAACGAAAGGGCGATCACTGAAATCGTTCGCCACCTGCCCGCCCCCGCTGCTACCACTGCGCCATGGTGGAGATACGCAAGCACGTGCTTAAGACGGACCGCGGCGAGATCCTGGTCGAGGACAGCGGGCCGCGGAACGGGCTGGCGGTGGTGGTACATCCGGGGACGCCGGGGTCACGGTTGTTATTCGGCCCGGGCGCGGATGTCGCGGCGGGGTCCGGGCTTCGGTTGGTGAGCTTCGACCGGCCGGGGTACGGGTCGCGGCCGGTGGTACGGGGGCGGACGGTCGCGGACACCGCGGTGGAGACCGGGATGGTCGCGGACCGGCTGGGGCTGGAGCGGTTCGCAGTGTGGGGATTCTCCGGCGGCGGGCCGTACGCGCTCGCGTGTGCAGCGATGATGCCCGAACGGGTGGTTGCGGCCTGCGTGTTCGCGTCGCCGGCGCCGTACGCGCCCGGCGAGTTCGACTACGCCGAGGGCTGGTCGGAGGCAGCGCGCGAGGAACTGGAGCGGTACTTCACCGATCAGGAGACCGCGCGGGCGAACTGGCGGCAGGACGCGGAGACGATGCTTGCGAAGTTCTCGGACCCGGAGGGCTGGCTGGAGCGCTGGGGCGACCGGGCGGAGCAGGATGTGGCGCACAGCCGTGAGGTGGCCGAGTACCTCGCCGCGGACGTGCGCGAGAGCCTGGGCAACGGCGACCAGGGCTGGTGGGACGACTGGGTGTCGCTGATCGAGCCCTGGGGGTTCGACCTCGCCGGCATTCGCGTGCCGGTACGGCTGTGGCACGGCGCGCGGGACCGGCACATGCCGCTCGTGCACGGCCACCGGATCGCAAAGCTCGTCCCCGGCATCGAGGCGTGCTTCCCTGACGAGGACCACACGACGATCGAGGACGACCACCGCATCGACGCGTACGAGTGGCTGACCAGCCGGAAGTAACACAACACTGATGCGTCATGGCTAGGGGCAACCGCCCACCTCAACGCCCACAACCTGCGCCTCGGCCATCCGTCACTCATCTGCAGCGGTATCAGAACATCGAGTACCACGCCGGCGGGCACCTGCTGCACAGCAGCGGCGAGGATGTCGGGGAAGCGGTCGCTCATGTCGTTGCGGTTGCGGGTCCACAACCGCGCGCCCGATCACCGCCGCGGACGATCGCGACCCTGGTAGTTGGCTGAGCTCCTCAACTCGCGGGGTGGGGCGTCGGTCGGTGATCTGGACAACGCGCACCGGTGGATATCAGCGAGTAAGTCCCGACACTCAGACATCGGTCATGGTGAGTCGCGCCTCGCCGCCCCCACGGCAACGCAGCCAATGCGCGGTCCACGCCAGAATATATTCAAGGTGTAGGGCGAGATGATACAACGATGCCATGAACTGGGTCAGTGTGGCTTGGATACTCTTTTCGATTCCAGGGTCGATCGTTATTACGTTCATTGGTCTATTCTTCTCAGCGCAAGCGACGTATCAGTTGAATGAGGTTATTATCATCCTACCGAGGCCAGCCGAGAACGACTCCGTTGGTCTGCGCTGGACTCTGGCGCGCTGGCGGCGGATCATAAGGCTCGTCCGGCGCAGGAACTGGTCACGAGGCCTGCGAATCGCAGGCGACACAACACTGCTGCTAGCAGGCGCAACAGTCGCATCGGCCTTGGTCGGTCTCATGGCCGCAATCGCTGCATTGATCCCATTCGTCGTCGCAAGAGACACCATCGGTCTTCCGGCGGAGGACAGCCACGGAATTCCACTCCTACCACTCCTACTCGGCCCACTCCTCGGCGTGTTTTCACTGTTTCGGTCAATTCACTACTTATCGACCCCAGGTCGGAAACGGACGTGGGGCGGCTTGCCTCGAATTTCATTCGTGGCGGGCGATGTGAGTTGGACACGACGCACTGGCTTCCTGCGGAAGGTATACCGCCATCACCAACTGCGATTCGCCGTCAATGCCTCAACCCTCCTTGGCGTGCTGAGCCTGGCGACCGGGAGCGCACCGGCCGATGAGCATCCTCGGCCGGCAGGTTCTGCACACACGTGGACGGTCGCGGATGCATACGACTCGCTATGGCTCGGTGGACTTGCTCTCGGCTTGGCGACTCGGTGGTTACTCTTGGCCGGCATCAATCTTGCTGATCCCGCGATGGGATCGGTCTGCGCCATTCACAGCTTCCTCGACCCGACAAGTCGGCGAGCGAAGGGTGTTCGCTCAAATTCCGTCACCGATCCCCTTGGAAAGCAACGTACGCAGCTAACCAGAATCGCTCGGTTGCTCATACAAGCAGCAAGGCGCCTGGAGGTGTCAGCGCCACTTCACCCAATCGCCTCGATTCTGCGTGGAATGGCGTTACAAATGCATCGGAACCTATCCCGCGTCGACTCATTGAAGCCGACTCCGCCCGCTATGTTGCCAGCGATGTTGAAGATGGTGCCAACATTATTCGCAGGCCCTCGCAGAATGGACTCATATCAACACATCGCGAGCGCGGCCGATGCCTTCGACGTGCAAGGAAACCCAATGCCAGAGCTGCGAATGGCCGCCAAGGGAAGGTGGGAAGCGTTCACGACCCGCATTCTTGAACTGCTGGAGACCTATGCCCGCTTGTTTGCGGCGATTTGGGGTTTATTCTTGTTGGCCGCGTCGGTCTATCTCCTTGCCACGGGAAGACTTAGCCTGAACAATATTCAGTTCGAAAAATGACACCTTCGAAAACTGAGCGACCGCGATTGATTCAAATCGCTGGCACTCGGCGATTCGATCTCGGCCCTGCGCTTAGCCTGTTCTGCGACCTCCGCCGCATCGCACGCGGGCGCGGAGGTCAGCGGTCTGGATAGATCGTAGGCTGGCCGGCCCCGCATGGCGCGTAGATCGCAGACCTGGGACTTGCTGCGCCTGGTGCAGCTCCGGCCTCGCCGGGAACGCAGCAGATCAGTCGTCGATATTCATGACGACGTACAGGACCCCGATGATCACGAACGTGGCGATCAATGCCAGCCACATCCGGGTCGTACCCTGCACAGTGGCGAAGGTGCCGATCATCGAAGCGCCGGCAATGCAGGCGAGCAGCCAGTTGGTCGTCTTCTGCCGCTGGGCGGCCCGGTACTGTTGCTCGGTTCGCTCGACCGGCAGCGCCAGCAGTTCCGCCATGCGGTCAGACGTGTCGTGCAAGCGCCCGAACGCTCGCATCTGATCGGCGTGCTTGTCGATGGGGACGACAACCTGGCCGTTCAGCTCGACCGTGGCGGAGTCGGTCAGGTGCATCGCGTCGTGGACTTCGAGGGTGTGCTCGGTGACCGATTCCCGCAGGCCGTCTACGGACTTACGGATGTTCTCGCCGAGAGCGTCCCGGGCCGAGAGGCCGACGCTGGACCACCACGGCTTGCGTGTACCGAGCAGCTTGCTGAACGTGTTCTGCTGCTGCCTGAAGGCTTTAGCGATCGCCCCGTACCGATCGGAGCTCCAGGCCGAGAACGCCTCGCGCTGACGCGGTGTCAGGTCAGCGTCACTCTCCAACCACAGGAGATCGCGGACGACGACGTGGTCGAGGAAGTCCGCGGTGAACTCGTCCGGCAGGTTGTCGCGGTCGAAGCGGTGACTCGATCGGATCTCGTAGCCGCTCGGCGGCTGATCGGGCTGGTCGGGCTGCTCGCTCATCACTTCCTGGACTTCTGGCGTCGGACATATTCCGCCGCGGCAAGAATGACACGCGAGTCGCCGTCGCGCCGTCGAGTGAGACCGGCTGCGGGTAGTTCACGAGGTAAGGAGCCTATTGTTGTGAGCGCACCGCACAATGTCGTCCAGGTCATGCCCTTGATGTGGCGATCCTGGCTGACGTCAGAGAACTCTGACACCGGGCAATCTGAGTCGCGAGGTCAGCGGATGCCGTGACCCTGGCGTTGCTCCGGCCCGCCTGGCCGCCGCATGGTTGAAGACATGGACGTCGACGCGGCCGCGGTCGAGCTGTACGGGCTGACACCCGAGCAGTTCACTGCTCTCCGCAACGCAGCCGCGAAGACCGCCAAAGACGGCGGCGATGTCCAGGCCGGTGAGGCGATCAAAGCCTTGCGGAAGCCGACGCTCGCAGCCTGGCTGGCCAACCAGCTGGTCCGCACCGATCCAGACGGCGTCAACGACCTCACCGAGCTCGGCGAACAGCTGCGCCAGGCACACGTGTCCGGAGACGGCGCACAGCTACGCCGGCTGACGCCACGGCGCCACAGCCAGGTCCAGCGAGTCGTCCAGACCGCTCGCGACCTGGCCAGGGAGCAGGGCCGCCCGGTAAGTGAGCAGATCGCGCAGCGACTGACCGAGACCCTCGACGCCGCCCTGGTCGATCCTGGCGCCGCGCAGCTGCTGCGGTCCGGGCAACTGACCAGCGCGCTACGCCATGTCGGGTTCGGCGTCGTCGACGAGACCGGCGAACCCGCCCAGCTCGCACCGGTCAAGCCCCGAGTCGTGCGCAGCCGCCCCAAGCCGCCAACCAAGCGAGCAGCCAAACCGGTCCGGAAACCGTCCACGGTCGACACCACGCTTCGTCGCCGCCGCGCCGAACTGGAGTCCCGCGCGCAGGAAGCCCAGACCGACTACACCGCCGCAGAGACCGAACGGGCCGACGCCGAAGCACACCTTGACGCGCATGCACACCTGATCGCCGACCTCACCGCGACCATCCAGCGTCTCAACGGAGAACTCGAGCACGCCCGCCAGCAACTCCGCGACGCCAACCGCCAGACGAAACGGCTCACGACGGCACGAGACCGAGCCACCCGAAACGCCACCCTCGCCCAGCGGCGCCGCGACGCGAACCAGCAACGACTCGCCAGCTTCGACAACTGATCGCACTCCCCCATGGACTGCCACCGCAACGTGCCCACACGAGGCGAGACGGCGAGGCTGATGAAGCTCGGCGGAAGTTGCATGCCCCGGTGTCGCTGACGCCGATCCGGCGCGCCGCCGATCGTGGAGTCAGGCCGCCGCGCCGGCTCGCACCTGTCGTGGCCAGCTCTCGCCTGCGGCCCACATCCAGCGGTGACTTCCCGGCGCCTCTTGTCTGTACGCCAGCGGCCATCCGCAGAACTCGACTGCGGTTCGCCCCATCCGCGACAGCCGCGAGTCGGGTGTCTTCCCACTCGGAGACCTAGAACGCCTGCCGGTCCCACGGGCCGCCGGCAAGAGTGATCACCGACTCGCGCAGCGGCCCCGACATCAGTGCGCCTCCGGCGGGCGCGCCGGTGTTGCTCCCTGCGGGCTGCCGACTGCTGGCCGGAGCTCGTTCTGATCGATGAACGAGACGCGGCCGTCGGGGTGCCGGACGCGACCGAGCCACCGCCCGCCCTCGCTGATCCAGGCATCCAGCTCGCCCACACGCTGCTGCCAGCCGTCGACCGGAATCGGCGGGTCGACCCGCCGAACACTGGCCTGGTCCCGCGGGCCGTGAACGGTGTACCGCAACTCCAGATCCGCTGCCAATGCGTTCGCCTCGATCTCGGTCGAGCATCTGCCGCGGTGACCGTTCATCGCGTTGTCCCACACCATCCAGCCACCGTCGTCCCCGTCGCCCGGTCGCACATTGAAGCGCCCAACCATGACCCCATCATGCCATTAATCGAACCTATGTTCCCTTAAGCCTTCGTAACGATGTCCTTGATGTTGTCATGTCGCAGGACATCGGTGACAGTTCTGCATCAGGACATCGGTGACATTTCTGGTGGGCTTGGTGGTGACACTTCGGCCGCGAGGCTCGGGCGGTGCCAGCCAATGAACCTATCGATCCCCGTGTCCGCCTTGCGATCTCGCAGTGGCCGGACGATGCTCCGCGCGGTGCGGTCTCGACCTTCTGCGCCGAGCACGGCATTTCGCGCAAGTCCTTCTACGAGTTGCGCAAGCGCGCGACGGCCGACGGTCCGGCGGCCGTGCTCGAGCCCAGGTCCAGGCGCCCGAGGACGAGCCCGGCGAAGTTGACCGAGGAGGTCAAAGAACAAGCGGTGCAGGTGCGGGCTGCGTTGGAGGCCTCCGGGCTCGACCACGGGCCGATCAGCGTGCACGACAAGATGCGCGCGATGGGGCTGGAGGTGGTGCCCTCGGTCGCGTCACTGGCCCGGATCTTCCGGCAGGCCGGTGTGGCGCGGTTCGAACCGCGGAAGAAGCCACGCTCGGCCTGGCGCCGGTTCGTCTATCCAGCTCCGAACGCCTGCTGGCAGCTCGACGGCACCGAGTACGTGCTCACCGGTGGGCGTAGGTGTGTGATCCTCCAGCTCATCGACGACCACTCCCGCTATGCGGTCGCTTCCCACGTCGCGTGGGGCGAGACATCTGCCGCGGCGATCGCCGTGTTCGACAAGGCCGTGGCCGCCCACGGCGTGCCTCAGCGGCTGCTGTCCGACAACGGATCCGCGCTCAATCCGTCGCGCCGTGGGCTCCTGGGTCAATTCGTCGTACACCTGATGGCACTGGGGGTCGAGCCGATCACCGGCAAGCCCTACAAGCCGACGACCCAGGGCAAGAACGAACGCTTCCACCAGACCCTGTTCCGTTACCTCGACAAACAAGCGCTCGCCGAGACGCTCGACGAACTGCAGGCCCAGGTCGAGGCCTTCGACCACATCTACAACACCCAGCGCCCCCACCAGGGCCTGCCCGGACGCGTCACGCCCCAGGCCGCCTGGGAAGCCACCGCGAAGGCCGAGCCGCCACGTCCCACACACAACCTTCCCCGTCGCTCCCACCGTCCCGCCAGCCGGCCCCGGCCGCCTCTCGCACCGGCGCCCGCTGACCTGCCCGACGACACCGTCGTCAAGAAGCTGACTCCCGCCGGCATGTTCTACCTGGACAAGGTCCAATACCTGGTCGACGGGCGACGCGGCTTCCAGCAGGTCCTCGTCATCAGCACCGGCAACAAGCCCGGCGACAAGATCACCGTCACCGACCTGGAAGGCGAGATCCTCATCGAGCACACCAGACCCGCACCAGGAGTGACCTACGTCGGCAACGGCCGCCCCCGCGGCCCACGCCAAGACCCCTGAACCGTCACCGATGTCCTGACACACCAACTGTCACCGATGTCCTGATGCAGAACTGTCACCCATGTCCTGAGACATCACACGATGTCCTTGATGTAGCTGACGCGGCTACTTGGTGCGCAGCGGTTGTGACGGCGTGTCGTTATCTGGAGTGTTGTCGACGCTCCGAGGCGGTTGTGAGTCGAGTTGTGCAGCGAGTCGTCCTTCCAGACGGCGAGGTTTCGTGGACCATGGTGGACGCCGAACATTCGGTCGTCGAGCGAACGCAGGATGGTGGTCTCGCCCCTGTTCGCCACCAGGCCCTCGTCCTGCAACGTGGTCGAGACGACGTACTTCGGCATCGCGTTGCAGCCGGGGCCCGTGGTTGTCGTCGGCCACACGGGCGAGAACGCCTGGTAGCTGACGCGGCCCAGCAGCAGCGCCGTCGCTTCCTCCTGCTCGCGGCCCTTCAGCTCGTAGGCCGCATCGTCGAACGGACGCCGGCGCCGGATGGACATCTGACTCCGAAGTGATCTCAGTCACGATATTCCTCCGGGGGAATTGAGGTCAGTGTCGCAGCACTGGAGCCTCGGGGGCATGGACATCGGCGTACTTCTCCCGACCGGAAAAGCCCAGTGGGGCGCGGACGGCGACCCCCGCGACTTGGTTGCCTTCGGCATCGAGGCCGAGCGGTCGGGCTTCTCCTCGCTCTTCGTCAACGACTCCCTGATCAGCCCGCGGATCGAGGCCCTGACCATGCTGGCCGCGCTCGCGCCCGCCACCGAGCGCGTGACGCTGGGGACCGGCGCGCTGCTGCCGTTCCTGCGCCGCCCGGTCCAGGTCGCGCAGTCGCTGGCTTCGATCGACCTGCTGTCCGGCGGCCGGCTTGCGGTGGCGGTCGGTGCCGGGTTCCCCGGCCGCTTCGGGCGACCGTTCTACACGCTGTCCGAGGTCCCGTGGGCGCACCGGTTCGCGCGGCTGGACGAGACCGTTGCGCTGTGGCGGGCGTTGTGGGCCGGCGCCACGTCGTTCCATGGCGAGATCCTTCGGTACGACGACCTGCCGGCGGCGACCCGGCCATATCGGGCTGACGGCCCGCCGATTTGGCTCGGCGGCGCGACCCCGGCCGCGCTCGACCGCACCGGCCGACTGTACGACGGGTGGCTGCCGTACCCGCCCGCCCCGTCCGACTACGCCTCCGGCCTGCTGAGCGTGCGGAAGGCGGCGGCCGACTCCGGGCGTCTGGCCGAGCAAATCACCCCGGCCCTGTTCGTGTCGGTCCGGGTTGGCGAAAGCCCTCGTGGATCGCTCGACGACTACGCCCGCGCCAACTACGGAATGCCGCTGGCGGAACTCGAGAAGATCCAGGCTGTCGTCAGCGGCTCCGCCGAGCAGATCCTCGACGGCCTCGGCCGCTACGTCGCCGCCGGCGCCCGGCATCTCGTCATCCGCTTGGCTGCTCTGGATCTCCGCTCGCAGCACGATCAGCTCGAACGGATCGCCGCCCTGATCCCCGATCTCCAGGCGCTCGACACGACGCCGTTGTGATCTGGGCCACCGTCGGTTTCCGGAGGCATGATCAGGTCATCTCCCGGTCCGGCGCCGCCTGCGTCGTCGACATCGTCCAGGACGCAGACCCGCAGGTCACCGCGCAATCCAAGGTCCTGAGCTCAAGGGAACCTATGTTCTAGTCGATCAGTCCGGCAGGGCGGGCGACACAGGGCGCGCGACTAAGCACGCTCACCCGTTGCTGCTCAGCGAGCCGCTGCCTGACGGCCGCGCCCACCGCATACATGCGACACGTCGCAGGCGCGGCCCGGACACCGCTACTACTTCGCCCGATCCCAGTCCACGCCGAGAACCCACAACAGCCGGAACCACCGCAGCAGATCGAAGCCGTAGCTACGACACGTCAACGGACTCACATCACCGAGCACCAGGTCCCTCAGATATTGAACCGCAGCCTCGATCTCGGCTCCGCCGGCATCGACGACTACGAACGGCGGGAACCGTCCTGCGACCGCAACGACCTCTCCAACGCGCGGTACATCGATCCGCCCATGCAGCAATTCCTGCCGAAGCTCGTCTAACAAGCCAAGACCTCCAGATCGCCAGGCAACCCGCCAGAGAATAGAGACTTGGTGCAGTCAACTCGGATGGTCAACGCGCGGTCCGAAACGGTCGACGAAAAGCCCGCCTACAAGGCAGCCTTCAAGTCGCGGCGCTGCCTGATCCCGGTCGACGCCTTCTACGAATGGTTCGAGACCGACAAGATCAGCGAGAAGACCAAGAAGCCACTCAAGCAGCCCTTCGCGTTCCGGCCCACCGACGGGTCCTCACTCGCTCTGGCCGGCCTGTACGAGGTGTGGAAGGGCAAGTCCCTGGCCGAGGACGATCCTGCCGCGTTGCTGTGGTCGTACACGATCCTGACCACCACCGCGACGGATGAGATCGGGCGCATTCACGACCGAACGCCGATGGCGATCGGTGCCGACGAGTGGGAGCAGTGGCTCGATCCCACGGTCAAGGACCCCGACGACGTCAAGGCGCTGATGAGGCCGCCGACGGGCCTGGAGATCTACGCCGTGTCCACCGCGGTCAACGACGTCCGTCGCAACAACGGCCCGCACCTTCTCGACCCACTTCCGGCGTCTTGACGACACAGGACGGCCTTGCCTATGACCTCCGAGCGGACGAGTGGGTCTCGGCGCAGGAAGCCGCCCGCGTTCTCGGCGTAAGTGAGAGCACGGTTCACCGAATGGCGCGTCGGGGCCTGCTCCAGCGTGGGTCCGGATACCGCAGGTATCACCGAGCAGCGCTCGAGGCCCTGGCTGATCGCGGTGCAGCGATCTCGATCGGTGAGGCAGCCGGCATCATCGGTCGGTCGAGGACGGCGGTCCGAGATCTGATCGCCGCCGGTGAAGTGCGCTCTTCGTCCAACGCGACGTTTCCGGTGTTCCGGCGTGACGTGGAACGGTACGCCGAATCTCATCCACAGCCCGACGATCGTGCCGGGCAACTAACCGCCGCCGCCGCGGCCAGGGTTCTGGGTCGCAGCGTCTCGACTCTTTTGTGATTAGCCAGGTCCGACCGGATTCCGTGCGACCGTGACACACGTGGCCGGTACTGGTTTCGCGAGGACCATCTGGCTCTGTACCTGCGTGCCAGAACTGCAGGGCGCCGACCCTGACCATGTGGCCTACCTGGGCACGACGTCCAAGACGCTGGGTCCGGCGCTGCGACTCGGCTGGATGGTGCTGCCGCCTCGCCTCATGGGCCAGGTCGCCGATGCCAGGACGCATATCGACCACCGCACCGAACACCTCGGCCAACTGACCCTGGCCGACCTGATCACCCGCCACGGCTACGATCGCCACATCCGCAGGTCGCGTCAGCGGTACCGCCGCCGACGCGACCAACTCCGCCACCACCTCGCAGGCTTGCGGATCACGCTGACTGGCATCGCCGCCGGGTTGCACGCCCTGGCAATCCTCCCCCGGACGGCCCCACCGAGACCGACATCGAAGCCGTTGCGCAGGCTCACGGCGTCGCCCTCGGCTGCCTGTCGGAGCGCACGCAACTGTCCCCTACCCGCCAGGGCGTCATGATCGGCTACGGCCGTCCCTCGGACCACGCCGACACCTCGGCCCTCGACGCCCTGACCACGACGTTCGCCGAGTGCTTCGGTCAACAAGGCACCGCATGAACCTCGCGTACTCGAGGTACGGCCAGGCCAGATCGACGCGGACGACGAACGCCGCGGCGCACGACTAGTTTCTGGTCAGGAGGATCGAGTTGATGGGTGTCAGGTCGTAGTCGACATAGGTGTACTGCTCGATCGGATAGCCGTTTGGAAAAGGCGTGCAGTTGACCCCGTTGTAGTTTCTACAAAGCCAAGCGTGCGCGCCCCCATATTGATTGTTGAAAACTCGGTGCATACCAATCTGATTGGAGAGGTTGTGTGCCCCGTAGGACCAAAACACCAGCGAGGGATTGTGGTTGAACGAGGCATCAGGGTATACGCAGACGGCGCCGTAAGGACAGCCTGCGTACGTCCCGCCGGCTTGCGCGGACCCAAGTCCGGGGCCCGCCAAGAGCCCTACTCCAACCATCAGTGATATAACAAAGCCAATGAACCATTTCCGCATTACTTGAATCTCCTCTGCGGCGACTGGACGACACTCACCGGGTCATCGTGACATCCGACGCTTTCAAAACGGTTTCACGCCCGATCAGGACCGTCGTGCTCGGAGGCTCGCCACGTCCACTTGATTGATCAGGTCAGGAGGCGATCGAGGGCTCTTCACACCGCAAAGTGTCTTCGGTGGCGCTGATGGGTCTGCGATGCCGTCGGCGTTGCTCATCGTCAAGCTCGGTGCGCCGTTCCGCATCTGCGCCGGCACCGACATCGAGTCGCTCCCAACTCAAGGAGATCGTACGAACGCGTGCGCGACGGCCGACTGCGCCCGAACATCAGCACGGTCGCCCCTCACCGACGCCATCACCGCCTTCAACCCAACCAAGCGAACCAAGGGCAAAACAATCATCCGCACCCGCCCCCTGAGGATGGCCTCGGCCCAGACCGGTCAGAACTCAGGTCGTTCGGGGTTGCAACGTTGACTAGAACCCGCCCCGGAACAGATGGGTCAGGGTTCGACCGGCGTTGACACGTGTCTTTGGGGCCCCGGGCCACCTCCGACTGCGAACGCCCCGCCAACACCGCAGTGATCACCAACCGACGCTTCGACACCCCCGCAACATCCCGCCCCCACACCTATTCCGATGTCCTGAGACACCCCATTCCGATGTGTTGAACCACAACACCGCCCGCCCTACTTGCAAGCATCTGTGAGTCAGTTGGCAGGTCGCAATCCGCGTCCGCGAGCCGTTGGAGACCGGCTCGGCGTGCGCGCGATCTGTGATCGGATCGGCGGTGCTCCTGAGCGTTGTGGCGCGACGAGCTCAAATCAACCCGAGCTCACGCGCGCGGCGGACCGCCTCGCGCCGACTGTGGACCGCGAGCTTTCGATACACGCCCCGGGCATGTGCTTTTACGGTGTTGACCGATACGAAGAGTTCTGCAGCGATCTCGTCGTTGGTTTCGAGCGTCGCCAGATGGCTGAGGACAATATGCTCGCGATCTGTGAGGGGCTCGTCAAGTGGTGTGGGTACGGCAGCGATGCGGTCGGCTGAGCCGATGTCCTCGAGAAGGGCGTCAGCAAATCGCCGCGCGGCCGGCTCCGCGCCGTCCCAGAGTTGTAGCCGATGCCTCAGCAGCGCCTCGGGACGTCCGTTGCCGAGGGCGACAAATGGCCGGCGAATGTCCTCTGGTTCGGCAATGGACAGTGCCTGGTCGATAGCAGCGAGGGCTCGATGGTCTTCCCGCTGACTGTCGGCCAGGAGTGCGGTCACCAGCCAAGCCCGAGCCTTGATGACCGCATTCGGGCATTGATCGCGCAGTGGCAACAAGATGTCCTCCGCCACTGTCAGATTGCCGAGAGCCTGCTCGGCCCGCGCCAGGCACAATCTGACCTCGTCAAGACCCGCGGAGCCACCAGGGGCTTGGGCGATCGCGTCGCCGGCTGCACCTGGTACGGCGAGCAGTGAACGTAGCCGACTCACGGCGGCGTCTTGCCGTCCGCGGGCCAGATCGACCTCGGCTTGGACGAGTGCGACCCATCGTCCGACGAGCGGCGCGATCGTACGATCTTTGAGCTCAGAGCCCAAAGAGACCATCAGGTTCTCGGCCCGATCGACTTTCCCCGCCGCGAGCCAAAGCCGCGCTTCGGTCGCGCGCAGCGCCGGATAGGGGGTGCGGTCCGGGTCGTTGCGCTCGGCGGCCAGTCCGGCGTGGATGAAGATCTGGGCGGTCTCGCTGTGGTTTCGCTCCAACTCGATCCGAGCCAGGACCAGGTACACCACAATGGCTTGGGCGTGCTCGGTCCAACCCCGCTGCTCGATGATCTCCAGGGCCTGGGCTGCCACGTCGTGCGCGGCCTGCACGTCGCCCCGCTCCCACTCGATCAGAGCCAAGTAGCCGAGGCTGTTCACCATCGTGAGGTCGGTTCTTGTCGCTGTGGCGAGACCCATCGACTCGCGTAGCGCCTGCTCGGCCTGATCGGTGTGGGCGGACCAGACGAGCCCCACGCCGAGATTACTCAACGCCGGCGCCTCGTACGTGGGCGCGGCCGGCAATCGTGCCAACTCAGGGTCAGAAAGCCGGCGCAGCAGCTGCCTGGCGGCCACGATCAGGTCGGGCACGCTGCCCTGTACACGGCTCAGCACGAGGTCCGTTACGCAGAGGAACAGTTCGAGCGATCTGCGGGACTCCTCGCCGCGTTCGTTC
Source organism: Kribbella sp. NBC_00889 (assembly GCF_045207705.1). Taxonomy (NCBI): domain Bacteria; kingdom Bacillati; phylum Actinomycetota; class Actinomycetes; order Propionibacteriales; family Kribbellaceae; genus Kribbella; species Kribbella sp. NBC_00889. The sequence continues at coordinate 5,071,500 of NZ_CP108783.1, forward strand.
AACATGCCTCGTGCGTGCGCGACATGGTTGCTGAATCCTGCATAGTCGTGGGCGATGAAGCAGGCGATGGCCGCGCTCGCCCTCAACTCTGCGCTGGAGTACAGCTCTGCGGCGGGTATCTCCGCCAGGAGTGCGGCGAACGCCTGCCGCTCGGCCGACAGGGCGCGCATCGCGGCGCCATTGACCATCAGTTCTCCGACGAGTTGCCAGTCCTGCGCGCGAACCGCGTGGCGGACCGCCTCGATCGCCTCTCCATGGCCGGCGAACCACCGCGCCGCGCGCCGGTGCAGTTCGGGCGCCAGGTCCGGTTCGTCCAACAGCAGCCGGTGACGGAGCAGGTCGACCAGCAGCGGGTGGTATCGGAACCAGCGGTGGTCTGTGCCGAGGGCCACGACGAAGGCGTTGGACTGCACCAAGCTCTCCAACTCCCCCTGACTCCCACCGCGATCCGTCAGCAGATCGGCCAGGTCGGCGCAGATGCGGTCCGCGGTGCTCGTCCGCAGCAGGAAGCGGCGGCGCTCCGCAGGCATGGCCGCGAGGACTTCGTCGAACAGATACTCGGCGACACCCGCGTCGGTCCCGGTGAACTCCTCGATGCGGTCGATCTGTGTCGTGGTGGCCGCGAACATCGCCGCCAGCCGGAGCCCGGCGGCCCATCCATCGGTTCGATCCAGGATTCGAGTGCGCAGCTCGGGCGGCAGGTCGACCCCCGAACGCACCAGGAGCTCGCCGGATTCGGCCTCGGTGAAGGCCAGGTCCTTCGCGCGTACCTCCGCAAGCGCGCCGTCGACGCGGAGCCGGTGAAGGTGCAGACTCGGGTCGGATCGGGTCACGATCACCAGGTGGAGCGGCAAGGGGTGGCGAAGCAGCTCGGTGATCCCGTTCAGGACTTCCGGATTGTGGATCTCGCCGAAGTCGTCGAGGACGAGTGCGAGCGGACGCGGCAGCTGTGACAACTCGAGAATGATCCTTCGTACGACGTCTTGGCCAACTGGCGGTCTGATCATCAGCGATCCGAGCCCTCCGCCCGGGGCCTCACCGCTGCCGTGAACCGCGGCCACCAGGTAGGACCAGAACAGGACAGGGTCGTTGTCGAAGGAGTCCAACGACAACCAGGCCACGGGCAGCGCCGCGGATCGCGTTGTGGCCCAGCCGGCGACAAGGATCGTCTTGCCCCAGCCGGCTCCCGCACTCACCAGGGTCAGCCGCCCGGAGGTCCCCGCCTCCAGCCGGTCCACGAGCCGCGAACGGACCACCAGCCCCGACGGCAGCTGGGGTGCAGCCAGCTTGCTGATCAGCAAGCTCACCGCGGGCAGCGGCTTGGCTTCGCCGCCAGTTGGCCACCCCGACGTGCGCGATTCTCGTACTGCGCCCTCGGCGCCCACACGAGTGGACGCCCCCCACGCCAGGTCTCCAACCTCTGACGTATCCACTTCAGCCCCCACCTCTCGGCCGTCCCCCCCGCGGCCCCATCTCATCCCAGACTAGGCGAACATCACCCGCAGGAACCCTAGGCGGCCCGGACTAATCCGCGGAGGGTTCATGCGACTACCCATTGCGGATAATGCGCGTCGCGCGGTGCGCCGGGACGCTGGATGTGAACAGTCCTCCGACAGCCGAGGTGGCAGCAATGACCAGTTGGGTCTACGAGGTCCAGGTCGTCGGCCGGCTCAGTCCAAGCGTCCTCGCCGAACTCGACGCCGAGGTCGGGGAGGTCTTTACGACGACTGAGCCGGTCACCACGCTGATCCGGGCAAGCACTCCTGACCAGTCCGCATTGGTGGGGCTTCTGGACCTGCTCCACGCTCTCGGCCTCAATGTCTTCGCGCTGCGCCGGGTGATGGACATCGACGAACGCAGCGATGCGGAGATCCTGCCATTCTCGCCCGGACCGCGACCGGGGCTGTCGACATGACCTTCGAGGCCCGAATCGCCGGTCGGATCGGACCACTCACGGCCTCGGCACTCCCCCACGACGCGCTGACCGTTCCGTACCCTGCAACAACATTGCTGATGATCGTGAGCCCAGAATCTGGGTGGGTCGCCGACCTGGCTCGCCGGCTGGAGTCACACCACGTCGAGATCATCGCCATCCGCTGCCACAAGATCGGGCCCTGACATCGGGCTTCGCCGACGCCCGGTCGGCACAGCCGCGACCCACAGCGCAGCTGGCGCCGTGGGTCCGTGGCTCGGTTGAGCGTCGACGTCCAGCAGGACCGAGTACGGCGGCAGCACTCTGTCGCCAGCCGCTCCATAGCCAACGGCTGGAGATGCAGCCCGATCGCACCAGCGGCGCGTTCGAAGCGTCAGCCGCCCGTTTCGGCCATCTTTTGTTCGGCGTCGGTCAGGGCGCTCTTGAGGGCCTTGACGTGGTGACCGTCCGCCTCGCCGACCACGTGTTTGATCGCTCGTGTCACCGAGGGCTCGACCACTCCTGCAGCCTTGTGCGGGTATGCCAGGATCAGACCGGCGCCGCCGATGGGAATGGTCTCCCCGGCCTGCTCTTCGATCTGTTTGCTCGACTTCTTGTGCAAGAGCTTGCCGCCGACTGCGCCCACCGCTGCTCCGATCGCGGTCGCCGCCAGCAGAGGTGGTGCGAAGAGACCGACTGCGAATCCCACGGCCGCCAGCCCGCCGGCGCCCTCCTCGACCATGTGGTCGGACTGCTCGACCGAGACGTTGCCCTCGAGGTCCTTGCTCACCACGACGGCGCCCCACAGGCGCGCGCCGCAGTTCAGTGCCGCCTCGTAATCCTCCTGTGCCGCATCAACGGACAGGTACCCGCCGATGAGCACATCGGTGGTCTCCTCATCGAACCCCATGGCAGTCCTCCTTGCGGTGGCGTGCGTCACCCGGACAGGCCGTGCGCGGCCTGTCCGTGCTGTTCTGAAGCGTGGATGGTCATCTCGTCATCGACGGACAGATGCGGTTTGATGTCGAACACAACCTTCTTGATCGTCCCGGTGAAGGCGAACGGCTTCTCGCTGTCGTAACTGAGGTCGACGACACCGCCGTTGTCCCTGCCGATGTCCATGCCCGAATAGCCGGAGAACCGGATAGGCACGGTGTGGTCCATCCGTCCCTTGCCGACCGGCCGACCGTCGACGTACAAGGTCACGTCGCCGCCAGTCGCCGGCTTCGCGGCGTCGGCCTCGAACTCCATCCGGACCGTCACCTCGCCAGTGGGCATTGCCTCGTCAGCGACCTGCTTGAAAACGGACACGCCCATCATCGAGTAGGTGTGCGTGAGCTTGCCGTCCTTCACATAGAGAGTGAAGCCGCCGAGGTGGTCCGCCTCAGCGACGATCACACCCTCGGCTCCGTCCTCAGGCACGACCAGGTCGGCCTGGATCGCGTAGGAATGGTTGTAGACCCGCGGGATCATCCCGGACATCACGTTCTGCACGTCGCCCCGGAACTCGAACGTTGTCTGCTCCGGCAGCGGCGGCAGCATCCCGAAGAACGTGGACAGCGTTGCGAGCAGCGGCAAGACCTTGTACTGCTCAGCCTCCTGCCAGAACAGGTCCTTGAGCTCGCGCACCTTGTCCGGGTGCTCCGCGGCCAGATCCTTCGCCTGAGTGAAGTCGTCCGGCAGGTAGTACAGCTCTGCGGGCCCGGCATCCGGGTCCCACACAGCGGGCGCGTAGGGCCTGAGCGCGTCGGGGGTGATCACCCACGGGATGCGCTCGGTCTTCATCGCCAGCCACCAGCCGTCCTTGTACATCGCCCGGTTGCCGATGGTTTCGAAGTACTGCTGGGATCGATGCTCCGGCGCAGCCTCGTCGGTCAGCGAAGCGGCGAACGAGGTCCCGTGCATCGGCGCCTGCTCAATCCCGTCAACGGTCCGCGGCAACGGGATCCCTGTCACGTCGAGGACCAACGGTGCGATGTCGATCACGTGAGCGAACTGCGAGCGCAGGCCGCCACTGTCAGTGATGCGGTCCGGCCAGTGCATGACCAACGGGTTGCGCGTCCCGCCCAGGTGCGAGCCGACCTGCTTGCCCCACTTGAACGGCGTATTGCCCGCCCACGCCCAGGCCGCCGCGTAATGCGGCGCCATCAGCGACGTACTCCACGCGTCGACTCCGCCGTACCGCTCGGACAGCTGCAGTTGCATCTCGTCAGTGAGCGGGATGCCGTTCTGCATCGTCAGCTCGTTGAACGAGCCGGTGACCGTCCCTTCCATGCTGGCGCCGTTGTCACCCCAGATCCAGATGATCATCGTGTTGTCGAGCTCGCCCAGTTCGTCGATCGCGTCGACCAGCCGCCCGACGTTGTGGTCGGCGTTCTCCGAGTAGCCGGCGTACACCTCCATCTGGCGGGCGTAGAACGGCTTCAACTTGTCCGGCACGTCGTCCCACGCCGGGAACGCCGGGTCCCGGGCCGTCAGTTCGGCATCGGGCGGAATGACCCCGAGTTCCTTCTGCCGCGCAAAGGTCTGCTCGCGCAACTGGTCCCAGCCCTGGTCGAACTGGCCCTTGTACCGATCGGCCCACTCCTTCGCGACATGGTGTGGAGCGTGACTGCAGCCCGTCGAGAAGTAGACGAAGAAGGGCTTGGAAGCGTCCTGACCGCGGACGCCGTGCAACCACTCGATGGTCTTGTCAGCCATCGCGTCCGGGAAGTAGTACGGATGCTCCTCGTCGTAAAACTCAGGCGGCGTACCGATGATCTTCTGGTTCTCCGCCAAGCACGGGTCGTATTGGCTGGCGCCCCCACCGAGGAACCCGTAGAAGTAGTCGAACCCCCAACCGTTCGGCCACCGGTCGAGCGGTCCGGCCGGGCCTTGCTGCCCGTCAGGCGTCAGGTGCCACTTACCGAACGCCGCCGTGCTGTACCCGTTGTCCCGCAGGATCCGGGGCAACGGCGCGCAGTCACGAGGCAACGTGGCTGAGTAACCGGGAAAGCCGCCCGCGAACTCACCAACCGAGCCGAACCCGACCGCGTGGTTGTTCCGCCCGGTCAGCAGGGCCGCCCGAGTGGGTGAACACAGCGCCGTGACGTGCAGCCGGTTGTACCGCAAACCGCCGTCCGCCATCCGCGTGAAGTTCGGCGTCCGGATCGGGCCACCGAACGTGCTCGGATTGCCGAACCCGGCATCGTCGATCAGCACCAGCAGAACATTCGGGGCGCCCTCCGGCGCAGTCGGATGCCCGATCAGGTTCCAGTCCGGCTCGGATCCGGCCAACGTCCGATTGGCCACTCCCGCGAACGTCGGTCGCCTCATCGGAAGGCTGCTGCGATCCGCTTCACTCACTGTCCTCGCCGTCCCTCGCTCGTCTGGCTGCCGGAGCCACATTCGACAATGACCGGCGCCTACTGCTTGCTTGTTCTCACGATGCTGTCGGCCGCTCCGGTTCGCATTACCCCGAACGGGTAATAGCGTCAGCGTCGGCTGACCTACTCCGCGTTTCAGACGCCTTCGAGTGCGGCGAGTTTGCCGGATCGGATGGCTTTCACGAATTCGTCGTAGTCGCGGTCGTTCTGGTCGGCGTAACGCTTCGAGAAGTCGGTGATCGCTCGGTCGAACGCGTCCGAATCACCGAGGTACGCGGTGATGGCGATCGGGTCTCCGGATCGCGCATGCGCCCGGGCCAGTGTCCAACCGCAGGTTCGTGCGTAGAAGCCGAGGCCCGACGGCGACAGGGCCTCGACGACTGCCGAGCCCTTCATGTCGCGCAACTGCCGCCAGTAGAAGTGGCGCGAAACATCCGCGCCCTTCGTCCAGCCGAGGAAGATGTCGCTGGCGGCCTGCATCATCCGCTGCCCCTGCACGACCCGCTCACCGGGCTGCCGGAAGCGGCTCTTCGGCAGGTGGTCCTCCAGCACCGACGCCGTGGCCTCCTTGACCTGCAAGAACAGCGGATCTTGTCCGTCCCTGCCCTGGAGCAGCCCGATAAACGCCCTTGTCCCGACACTGCCGACGCCGACGACCTTCCGGGCCAGATCGACCAACTCGTACCGCTCCAGAAGCTGACGCCGGTCGGGCTGCAACGTTTGCCGGTAGGCGCGGAACTGGTCACGCAGCGCCTTGTCCACCTGCTCCGGCGCCAGCCCGTAGTCGGTCGCGGCCAGGTCGCGCAGCGGCACCACGATCGGCGGCCGGCTGACAATCCGGTACTTCCCGTCGACCAGCTCGGCGAGCTTGGACAACGCCTGCAAGCTGTCCCGGGTCCGAGCCTTGCCGAAGCTCTTCTTGGCGCGCTTGAGGTCCTTCTTCGACTTCTGGCCCTTGTCCTGCGAGCGCGCGGACGCGAGGATGTCCTCTTCGTCGAGGTGCGCGTACCAGATGTCCAGGGTGCGCATCTGCGCGAAGTCGGCCATCGCCTCGCGATACGCCGCCACCGACGCGGTGGTCACATCCCGGACCTCTGCCTTCCGGAAGCCATTGTTGCGGGCCGCGATAGTGAAGCTCGCCGCCATCCGCTTCACGTCGTACTCGAACGGCCCCGGCAGCGTCTCGTCGAAGTCGTTCAGGTCGAACATCAACCGGCGCTCGGGAGAAGCGAACCCCCCGAAGTTCGACAGGTGAGCATCGCCGCACAGCTGGACGCTCAACCCGGCCCTCGGCGTGTCCTTCAAGTCGGCCGCCATGATCTTGGCCGCGCCACGGTAGAACGTGAACGGCGACACCATCATCCGGCCATGCCGCACCGGCACCAGGTCCAGCTCACGCGTCAGGTTCTGATCCTCCAACAGAGCGACCGCGTCAGGGCGCTGCGCCGCCGGCTCCCATCCCGCATGGCTGGACGGAGGCGTCCGGTGCCCGGCGTCCTTGCCCAAGGCCAGGCGATCGTCGACGCTCGGATGCTCGATCCTCCCGCTCATCGACCTCTCTCTTAACGTGGTCATCGACCTCTCCTCCTCGAACTGGAAAACTGTGGCGGCCCGGCCCGCTGGTAGGCCCGGGCCATCGGACCGATCGGTGCGACTGCCGCAAGGTGCCGCCGCGTGCGGCGCGGCATCGAGTCTTCGTCAGTAGTCGGACTTCATCTCGCGGCCGCGCACGATGACGGCCCAGATGACGACGATGTCGAGGAGCACCATGAGGCTGGACCCCACCGGAAACGCCGCCAGGAAGGCGACGTTGACCACAGCACTGACCAGCGCGGCCAGAACAGCGGCTATTCGGCCGGCAAGACCGTCGGCCGAATAGCCCCCATCGACATCGGACGAGTTCGTCATGGTTGACCTCCCTCTCGGAGACCGCGAGTCAAGCCTGCGGGCGGCGCAGGCTGGGCGCCTCGTCCTCAACGGGTAATCGCGCTCGCCTTGGCCGTCCCGAACACGCCGTGACCGCTCTCTGGCAAGGCAGGGCTGGAGCCGGACTAGGCCAAACGGGGTAAGGGCATGCACCCACGCTCAGCCCGCGAGGCTGATGAGAGCCTGGGCGACAAGCACCAGACCGATCACCACGAACAATGCGCTCACCACGGCCCTGCTGTTCTGCTCCAGCCACTCCCGTAGGCGATCCAGCGAGGGTCTCAGCCGGTCCCTCGCGACCAAGTAGGAGAGCACGGGGATGGCCACGGTGCTGGTCCCGATGACGATGAAGACGGCGATCGCAGCAGCCTGCTCAACGGTCTCCCCCGACGTGCCGCCGATCATTGCTCCGGCCACCGCACAGATTGCCAGGTTCTTCGGATTCAACGCCGAGAGCACCACTCCCAGGCCCGCGGCCCTGACCCGGGACAAGGAGTCGAGCGCGTCCATCCAACGCGGACGTGTCGTCACGGCCGGCGACTTCGCCCGCCGCAACCACCCGCGAGTCCCCAGGAGCAGTAGGAGTAGACCCAACCACAAGAGAATCCAGTCGGTCGCCGGCGGAGACGTATCCGATCGTGCTTCGGCCCGGGATGTAGAGGCGACCAGCGCGGACACCATCGTCACTCCGGCAATTCCCGCTGTCCAGCCAAGCAGGAACCCCAGCCCGGTGTCCGTCGAACGCCGGGCCAGGAGCATCAACAGTGTCGCGATAACCGGAACCGGGCTGAGTGCGACTGCAACCGCCAACGGAAACGGATCAACGATCAACCGGCCCACCCCCTCGACGACGGCTGCCGCCCGCCGCGGCCCGCTGGGCCGCCACCACAGCTCCTCCGCGAACCAGTATTGCGTGGGCGAGCGTCAGCGCCGCCTGTTCCGCTCGTCAACAGGCCACCCCGCGGGGTCTGGTGAAATCATCCCTCAGGACGGTCGGCGGACCGTGCCTTGGGGCGAAGATCGACGTCCCACGGCCCACGGCGGTCGGATCTGCCCGCGCCCGGGCAACGACCAGCGCCGGTCTACTCGCGAGATCCTCACATGTGCTTGAGGCCAGCGGGCGATGTGACTCGCCGGGGTCGCGGTGCATTACCCGCAACGGGTAATGAGAACCCCACCGATCGGGAGGAAGGTGGCTTCCTAGGACCAATCGTTGACTCTGGAGTCGAACAACGGAGGTGGCGCATGACTGTCAACATCGACGAACTGGGCCCGGTCGACTGGATCGTGGTCGAGTTCCCCGGCAGCAAACTGACTGGCGACATCGCGCCGATCCTTGCCGACTACGTCGACCGGGGCTTGATCCGGGTCCTGGACCTGTTGTTCGTCAAGCGGGACGAGGACGGCGGCTACGAGGTGTTCGAGGCAACCGATCTCGACGACAGCGAGGTCGGCGAGCTCCGCCGGTTCGAGACCCAGCTGGCCATGTTGCTCAGCGAGCAGGACGTTGAGGATCTCGTCGAGGCCGTCGAGCCGGGCAGCTCGGCCGCCGTGCTGGTGTGGGAGAACCTGTGGGCCGCTCCGTTCGGCACGGCAGTACGCCACGCGGGTGGTCAGCTTGTCGCCAGTGGGCGGATCCCGATCCAGGCGGTCATCGCCGCCATCGAGGCCGACGCCGAAGAATCCGACGAAGGAGAATGAGATGCCACTCGCAGCCCGACGCAGGCGCAGGACTGTCGCCGCCGTCGGCGGTGCCGTCGTGGTCGCGCACGGTATGAACCGCCGGCACGACCGCCGCGACGACCGCGGCGACGACCGTCAAGACCGGCGCGAAGACCGTCGCGACCGGTAGCCGTTGCCGACTGCTGGACAGTCACCGACCCGGACAACCCAGCGACCCAGCGACCCAGCGACCCAGCGACCCAGGTTGCCGCGTCCTTCGCGGCCCCGACCACGGTGGCCGTTAGGCGCAGGTTCGCGCAGCAGAGCTCATGAAACTGGACCCCGAAGGTTCCGCGCCGTGCCTGCGTGCGCGCGGCAGCCGACCGTTTCCCTCGCGACATGGACGTGCTGAAGCTAGACGCTCGGGTGCGCTCACCGGCGTACGGCACCGGGACGACCAGTAGCGGCGAGCTGATCATCTGGTGCTCGCCGTCGACCAGGCGAGTGAGCTTGCGGGTGGCCCTGATGCTGTCTTTGAGGATGCGGCTGGATGGTCGGCGTCAGAGGACGGCGGCAACGGGACTAGGGCGTGGAAGCGGTGGCGGCTTGGTGGGCTTCCTCGAGATCGTCGTCGGACACTGTGTGTGACTCCGTCGTGCCGCCCAGATCTGTCAGCTTGGTCGAGACGGCGTCCGCTTCGCTCACCGGCGCCAGCACCCCGACGGCGGCCTTGCCATCGGTGAGCGCGGATCCGAGGCGTTCACGGTCAGCCTTGTCCAGGCCGAGGCCCTTGTGGTGCAGCGCGCCGACAAGTCCACCGCCGACCACTCCGACAGCGAGGCCGACCGGGGTGAACAAGGCCAGCGCCAGACCGATGCCGGCCCCCTTGCCAGTGCTGCGTTTGCCAACCTTCTCGGTCTTGACCTCACCTTTCTCGTTGAGGACGAGAACGCCGATCGCATCATGGCTGGCGAGCCCGGAGTCCTTGAGGCTCTGCGCTGCGGAATCCGCCGCGGCCTCGTTCGCGAATACTGCCAACACGACGATCTTGTTTCCCATGGGATGTCCTCTATAGGTGGCATGTCGCAGATCCGCGACATTCCCGTTCTAGTCCGCCGGCCAGGCGTACCGCCTCACCCCCAACGGGCGAGGCCGGTCACGGTGACCGTTAGACCACCGTTGGTAGCCACCTAGCCCACGCTTCTCGACCTTCGCCAGGCTTTGGCTGCGTCGCCCAGCGTGCTGCCCGGCGGACGGGACTGCGACGCACGGTGAGGGGACGGGCCGATGAGTGACGACACGGACGCCATTGCAAGAGCAGAGGGGCCAACGATCCACCATCACCCGTCGCCGTCGCGGCGCAACACCCTGGTGGTTGCTGCACTCACCGCACCGTTGTCGAGGATTCTGCTGCGCGCCGGCCTGAGCGTCTTCCGGACCTCTGCCTCGACGCCGCCCGTCCGACCAGCTTCCGGCGGATGCTGCCGGAGCTCGAAATCCAAGAACCGATCCGCCAGCCTCTGAGGCTGCCGCTACGTCGCGCGGTCCGTGGATCTCTGGTGCCGGCGCGTCGACGCCTTCTGCGCGATCAGTACGTCGATGCCGTCCAGGATTCGGTCGAGGCCGAAGGTCACGTCGGCGTCGTGGATCTCATCGGTGTACTGGTTCCCGGTCATCAGGGCGGCCAGGATCGAGTATCCGAGTTCGTGCAGCCGAGGTTCCAGGAATCGTGACACCGCTGCCGGCTGGACGGACGTCGTGGTGCTGTCGCGCAGATCGCGACGCGCGCTGGCGATCCGCCGGGCATAACCGTCCAGCAGCAACGCGCACGACAGGCTTTCGGTGGGACTCAGCCCGGCACCGGTCAGCGCCTTCAGGATCGCCTCTGCCCAGCCGAGTAGGTTCGGCGTCACCGGCGCTCCGCGGATGGGGAGATCGCAGAGCCATGGGTGGACGTCGCACCGATCGACCATCGCCTGCGTCCAGACGGTCGCTGCGGCTCGCCAGTCCCGTGCGTCTCCGACCCGGTCCGGTGCCGGACCCCAGGCTGCGTCACCGAGCAGTACCAGCAGCTCGTCGCGGGACCTGACGTACCTGTAGATCGCGTTGGCGGTCAGCCCGAGCTTCTGGGCGATCTTGGGCATCGACAACGCGGCGAACCCGTCGGCATCGGCCAGCTCGAGGGCTGCGTCGACGATCCGCTCGACGCTCTGCGTCGGCTTCCGGCCGAGTTTGTTCGACTTGGCGGGCTGGCCCCACGCCAGCACGAGCCCCGGTGGCAGGTGCGCATCGTCGGTCAACGGCATCAGGTCGGCTCCCCACGCCCGCGAAACTCGGTGTTTGACTTCGTGTGCACCTTACACTTTATATTAGTGGGACCCACACACGAATACACCTGAGGATGCGATATGGGACAGCAGGATCACCACGACCGACCGGGTCGGCGACGACCGCGGTTCGACCTTTCTCGCCGGCTCGGAGTGGTGCTGACCGCGGCATTGCTCTCGAGCTCGGTGGCGGCCGGTGGGGGCACGGCCGAAGCCACGACGAACAGCCGTGGGACGCCGGAGACTCCCGCGAACACCCTGGTCTCGACGGACGCCGGCGCAGTACGCGGCACGCTCACCGCGGATGCCCGGCTCTTCCAAGGAATTCCGTACGCCGCACCGCCGGTCGGCGAGCTCCGCTGGGCATCGCCGCAACGAACCGCGTCATGGCGTGGCATCCGGGACGCCACCAAGCCCGGGAATCGCTGTGCCCAGGCCGAAGGGCTGATCGACGAGGCCAGCACTACCGAGGACTGCCTCTACCTCAACGTCACCACACCACGCGACAGCGGCGCAGACAAGCTGCCGGTCATGGTGTGGATCCACGGCAACGGCTTCATCAGTGGGGCCGGCAGCCTGTACGACGCACAGCAGTTGGCGAACAGCGGCCAGGTCGTCGTGGTCAGCCCCAACTACCGGCTGGGCATCTTCGGCTTCCTCGCCCATCCGGCGCTGGACCACGGCGGAGCTCGGCAGCTCTCGGGGAACTTCGGCCTCGAAGATCAGCAGGCTGCGTTGCGGTGGGTCAAGCGCAACGCGGCGTCGTTCGGAGGCGATCCGGGCAATGTCACGATCTTCGGTGAGTCCGCTGGAGGCACCAGCGTCTGTTCTCATCTGGTCGCGCCGGGATCCACAGGGCTGTTCCAGAAGGCGATCCTGCAGAGCGCTGAATGCACCGGGCAGAAGTGGTCGCCCGGACCGCCGACCTGGTTTCCGCTGCCACGCTCCGAGCGCGAGCAGCACGGCCTCGATGTCGCGGCCAAGGTCGGCTGCTCCGACCCGGGGACCGCTGCGGCCTGCCTGCGGGCCAAACCTACGGACGAGCTCAGCAAGTGGTCTGACGACGGGGTCGGATCAGGACCCACCGTTGGAGGTGGCGTGCTGCCTGTCAGCCCGGATCGCGCCTTTGCAACCGGCCGCTTCACCCACGTACCGATCATCCAGGGGACGACGCGGGACGAGCACCGCCTGTTCACCGCGGCAATCGAAACAGCAACCGGTCAGGTGACGACCCCGGCAAGCTACAGCGAAGAAATCCACACGCTGTTCGACCAGTCGGACGCCGAACGGATCCTGGCCCGCTATCCCGTCGAACAGTTCCATTCGGCCGGCGAGGCACTGTCGGCCGTCGTCACCGACTGGGCGTGGGGCTGCCCGGTCCTCGATCGAGATCGCGCACTCGCCGCGCAGACACCGCTGTATGCGTACGAGTTCGCCGACGAGACTGCTCCGTGGTTCAGCACGCTCCCGAAACCCAACTTCCCGACCGGCGCGTTCCACGGCGCCGAACTGCAGTACCTCTTCACCGACGAGCAACTCCCGGGCCCGAGCACACCCGCGCAGGAACAACTCTCCGCGACGATGATGCGCTACTGGACGCAGTTCGCACACACCGGGAACCCGAACGGTCCGGGTCAGCCACGGTGGCAGCCATTCCAGAACAAGGACCACGTCCAGTCACTCGCCACTGCAACAATCGCCTCAGCCGACCTGGCCAAGGAACACCAGTGCGCCTTCTGGACCTCAATAGACTCCTGACCTGATCAATCACCTCCGCCACGTGACGATCTGGGCGCGACAGGCGAGGTGGGTTTGGAGCGTGGGGATGTGGTGCGAATCGAGGTCAAGCCACGTTGCTGGTGGCACCCAATGAGGGATGGAACTCATGCGTGAGGCGCCGGACGTCGTCTCTGCCGAGGCGGTGCTCGATGCTGTGCGAACGGGCTGGGCGATCGACGTCGACGCGATCGAACACCTGCCGGTCGGTTTCGGCGCGCACCACTGGCGGGTCTCGTACGCCGGGATGCCGCGCCTGTTCGTCACGCTCGACAGCCTCGGCCGACGCCATTCGGCGGCGTCGCTCGAGGCTGCCTATACCGCGGCGGGCGAGCTGGCCGGGGGCGGGCTCGAGTTCGTCGCGGCATCGATACGCAATCGCCAGGGTCGCTACACGGCTCCCCTGGCCGGCGGCAGTCTGAGCTGTGTGCCATGGCTGGACGGGGAACCGGCTGGTTCGGGCGCCATCGACAGCGACCGCCTGGCCCGACAGAACGCCGAAGCGCTCGCGCGCCTGCACGCCACCACCCCGCCCGCGGGCATCCCGAGCTGGCGACCCCGGGTCGGAGAGGATTTCGGCGACTCATTGGCCGACCTGCTGCGCAGCCCATGGCAGACCGGTCCGTACGGCGAGCGTGCGCAGACCGCTCTGGCTGGGCGGATCGACGCGATCCGGCGCTGGACAGAGAGCTACCACGAACTGGCTCGCCGGGCCGCAGAACATCCGTGGGTGCCGACGCACGGTGAACCGCACACCGCCAACCAGGTCGTCACCGACGAGGGGATTCTCTTCGTCGACTGGGAATCGCTGGCCCGAGCACCGCGGGAGCGTGACCTGGGCACTCTGGTCGGCTCCGGGTACGCCGAACGGGCCGCTCCGAACTGGGAAATGATCGAGCTGTTCGACCTGGAGTGGCGACTGGAGGAGCTGGCGCAGTACGCGGACTGGTTCAACAGGCCACACACCGGAAGCGGCAGCGACCGAGTCGCCTTCGACGACCTCACCGTGGAACTGAACCGACCCGACTGGACGCGAACCGCCACCTAGCTACCAGGCTGGCCGTCGGATTCTGCGTGCCATGACTTCCAGAGTTTGCCGTAGACACGTCCGGCGCTGACGAGTTCGTTGTGAGTACCGAGCTCGACGAGCTCACCGGCTTCCATGACGGCGATCCTGTCGGCGTCGTGCGCGGTCTGAAGGCGATGGGCGATCGCGATCACGGTACGACCCCGGAGTACGGCGGCCAGCGATTGTTCTGTTCGGCGTGCTGTTCTGGGGTCGAGTTGTGCGGTGGCTTCGTCCAGGATCAGCGTGTGCGGATCGGCGAGGACGACTCGTGCCAGCGAGAGTTGCTGGGCGCTGGCGCCGTCGAGGTTGGTGTCGTCGCCGATCTCGGTGTCCAGCCCGTGGGGTAGGTCGTCCAACCACGCGGCTCCGACTGCGTCCAAGGCGGCATACAGCTCCTCGTCGGTCGCGTCCGGTCGGGCGATGCGCAGGTTGTCGCGCACGGTGTCGTGGAAGACGTGATGATCCTGGGTGATGAGTACGACGTGTTCGCGCAGCTCGTCGGGTGGCAGGTCGGCAACGGGTGTACCGCCGATGGTCACCGACCCGGTGTGCGGACGGTCGAGGCCGGCGAGGAGACGGGCGAGCGTGGATTTCCCTGCTCCGGAGGTGCCGACGATGGCCAACCGTTCTCCGGGCTGCACGGACAGATCAATTCCGTGCAGCACGTCGCGATCGTCGGTGTAGCTGTAGTGAGCGTTGGTCACCTGGATCCGGTCGCCGTCCTCGGCGGCGCTGACGTGCGTGGTTGGCTTGGGTTCCTCGTCGGGAACGTCGGCCAGTCCTTCGACGCGGGCGTAGGAGGCGCCAGCGCCTTGTAGTTGTTCGATCCAGAGCATCAGGGTGTCGAGCGGGCCGACGAGCTGGCGTAGATACACCGTCGCCGTCACCACCACGCCGAGGCTGACCACACCGTTGGCCTCCAGTGCGCCGCCGACCAGGAGGACTCCGACCACTGGCAGTGCCAGTGAGACGTCTGCCCACGGAAACAGCACCGTTCGCAGCCACAATGCCCCTAGGCGTGCGGACCGGGCTTGAGTGACGGCTGACTCAGTGGCCTGTGCTCGGCGCTGCTCCAGACCGAGCAGTTCGATCGTTCGGGCGCCTTTGGCGGTGCTGGCGACGACGTCGGCCAGTTCTGCTCCGGTCGCTGCGACCGCCAGATAGACGGGTCTGGCGCGTCGCAGATACCAGCGCACCGCCCCTGCAACACCGATCAGGCAGGCGAGCCCGCACAGTCCGAGCAATGGATCCAGAACGACAACGGCGACGACGAGGAACAGGGCGTGGACGAGGGCGACGAGGACCTCGGGTACGGCGTACCGCAAGGTCATGGCCACCACGGATGCGTCTGTGCTTCCGCGGGCGATCAGGTCGCCAGTGGGCAGATGGTCTGCGACTCGTGGTGGTAATGCCAGGGTGCGTTTCAAGAACCGTTCTCGAACCCGTGCCGCTGTGCGCTCGCCGAACCGGTAGCCGATCTTGAGCGCCCACCAGGTCAGGGTTGTCTGCACGATCGTGAACACCAATGCGCCGAAGGCGAGACGGTCCACCTGGCTGAGCACGTCACTGCCGCCGGCTTGGATCGTGTCGATGATTCGGCCCAGCAGCCACGGACCGACCAGCCCAGCTGCGGCAGCAAGCCCATTGACACAGACGATCCCGACCACGGCACCTCGGTCTGCGCGCAGGTCGCGGAGCGCCGCTGCACGGACCTCGGGGGTGCCTGCGATCGGCAGCTGCCTACTCATGGCTCTCCTGATCGCCCTGTGCACGGGATACCAAGTCTCGATACCCGCGATCGCTGCGCAGGAGTTCGGCGTGTGTCCCGACTGACGACGTCTGACCATCGACCAGGACGATGACTACGTCGGCACGGTCCAGAACCAGCGGTGACGTCGTGGTGATCACCGTGGTCGAGTCGCGTCTGGCTTCGCGGAGCCGGTCGATCATGACTGCTTCGGTGTTCGCGTCGACCGCGGAGGTGGGTTCGACGGCGAGCAGGACTTCGGGTGCGGCATAGATGGCGCGGGCGAGTTGAATCCGTTGCCGTTGGCCACCAGAAAGGTCACTCCCGCCGGCAGCGATCGACGCGTCCAGACCGCCGGGCAACGCGTCCACGACGTCCTCGGCCACGGCGGTGTGCAGGGCCGCATGGATTCGGTCGTCGTCAGGCTCGAGGCGTCCCGCAACAATGTCGCGGACTGTGCCGGCGAACACCTCGGCGTGGTTGTCGGCGACAACCAGCCGGCGCCTGAACTCGCTGCGAGCAACATCATCGATCCGTACGTCGGCCCAGGTCGCACCGGCCTCGGGATCGGTGCTCAGCTGCCCAAGCCTCTCGACCACCGCGACTGTCTCCGCGGGGCGGGCAGCGACCAGCGCGGTGAACCGTCCGGGATAGATCACCACCCCCGACTGTGGATCGGCCAACGGCCCACCGTCAGGAGGGATGATCGCCGCGTCGCGGTCGTTGTCGCGTGTCACCGGCAGGTTGAGCAGGTCGATGATTCGTTGACCGGCCACCCGCGCACGGGCGATGTCACCTCCGCCCTCGATGAAGGCGGACACCGGCACGACCAGAACGGCAACGTAGCCGTAGACGGCGACAACGTCTCCGATGCTGATGTCGCCGGTCGCAGCCATTCGCGCCGAGAGCCACACCACCGCAGCCAGGAACAGCGCCGGCAGTCCTGTGGACAATGCGCCGACCCAACTCGAGGGACCGGCGACCCGGTAGCCACGATTCACCAGTCCCTGCGACTGCTGTCCGTACCGCTCGGCGACAACCCCCTTCCCGCCAAGGCCGTTGAGCACTCGTAGCCCGGCCAGGACATCGACCAGGCGGGTCGTCAGCTGCCCCTGGTGCACGCGATACTCGCCGCCGGTGCGCTCGATGCGCTGCAGGAACGGGCCCACTGCGACAGCGAGCAACGGAACTCCGGCGAGGACCACCGCGGCCAGCAACGGCGAAATCGTGAACAATACGACGGCGACGACGGCGTACGCCACCACCGCGCCAACGCCGGGACCAGTGACGGTCAGGGCCATCGCAACCGTGTACACGTCGGCGATGCCGACCGTCACCACCTCCCCAGCACTCACGCGACGCGTCAGCGAGGCACCCAAGCGGGACGTGTGCCACACCGTTGCCCGGACCGAGCGAAACGATGCGTCCATCCGGATCTTGGTCATCGTGCGATGCCGAGCGATCCCCAAGAGCGCGTTCAGCACGGTGACCACGAGCAGGACCAGAGCCCACTCGACGAGGGCGGCAGTATCGCCGGCGACAAGTCCGTCATCCACCGCACGGGACAGCACCCACGGTGGCACCGCCAAGCCGACCATCCAGACGGTGCCCAACATCGCACCCGTCGCGACCCGCCGCGGCTGCGATCGGGTAAGCCAGAAGAGGAAGCGCCAGGGGCTGGTCAGATCACGGTGCGCCGGCGGGATCCACGTCTCGGTCATCCTGTCCAGCCACTCGCGAACCGCAGCCGTCCGCCACCTCCGCTGCCGTGCACCGCCGCTGGCCATGCGCAGATCCTCGCAGCAATGCATCAACCGGGGAAACGAATTTGTGATCCGATTCACAAACGGGATCTCCAGTCAACAACCCGCCGCCGACCACCCTGAGCCTCGTGAGCGCGCCGCGCGAGATTGGCGGCGTGTGGTTGTCGGATCTGTCCGAGCCCGTTCGATGTGATGTAGAGACCGGGCACAGGGCTCGGCCGGCATGAATCGAGAGGACGGCGACGATGACCGACGACAGGGCGACCGGCGGAGCGAGAAAGTTCCGATTCGGTGTTCTTGCTCCGATCAGAACTGAGCTGCCGGCGTGGCGAGACCAGGTGCGCCGTATTGCCGACAGCGGTTTCTCGACACTCCTGATGCCCGACGTTCAGCAGTGGCAGCCGGCGCCCGGTCCCACCCTGGCTGTCGCGGCGACTCTCGCGGACCTGCGGGTGGGTACGTGGGTGTATGCCTCTCCGCTGCGCACGCCCTGGAGCTTGGCCTGGGAAGCGCACTCACTGTCGGTGCTTACTGAAGGTCGCTTCGAGATGGGCATCGGCGTCGGCAGGCCCGGGATCGAGGACGAACTGCGTGAGTTGGGCCTTCCGGTGGTGACACCGGGCCAGCGGTTGTCTCAGGTGCGCGACGCTGTCACGTCGCTCAGAGAACTCGACGGCCCGGATCTCCGTACGCCGGTGGTCATGGCCGTGCGTGGCCCGAAGGCGCAAGCGCTGGCGGCCGCCCTGGCCGATACAGTCACGTTCGCCACGATGCCGGGCGACTCTCGCGCCGACATAGTGCGATTGGCGACCGAGTTTCGCGCACTCGGAGACCTCGAACTGGCGCACCACGTGGCGGTGGTCGGCGACGAGGTCTCCCCGTTCATGGCACCCCCCGACACGGACCCTGCCGCGTTGCGCGCAGCGGACTCGCTGTTGGTGCTTCCAAGTGACCCGGCGGCAGCCACCGAGGAAATCCTGCGACGACGTGAGGAGGGTGGCTTCTCATATATCGTCATCGGCGCGAACGCCGTTGACGCGCTGGCTCCTGTCGTCGCCGAACTGACCGGACAGTGACCGCGAGCTCCCCCCCCCCCGCTGAATGCGGTTCTCCGCGTTCGACCTGATCGTCAGTTGGCCGAGAGCTTCTCGGTGATCGCGTCCCGGCTGGTCTCCGGGTCCACCCCTCCAGGCCGCCGGCCCGGCCGTGTGGGCTTCAGCGCTTCGGTACGTCGTACACGAGGTGTGTGACGCGGTCGCCTTGGACGATCTGCGACGGGTTCTCGAGCATGAGCGGCTCGGACAGCGGACCGGTCGCCCAGAACGGGCGGCCCGAGCCGAACACCACGGGGACGAGGTTGACGACGACCTGGTCGATCAGGCCGAGCCGCAAGGCCTGTCCGCCGATCTGGCCGGCGGCGACGTCGACGATGCGGTCCTCACCGGCGTACTCCCGCCCGGCCTTGATGCCTTCCTCGACGCTGCCGACGAAGGTGAACGGCGCCGTACCGGCGTGCTCCCAGTCCTTCGGTGGTTCGTGCGTGACCACGAAAACGTGCTCGCCGGCGGCCGGTACGCCGTTCCAGCCGTTGGTGAGGTCGAAGAGGCGCCGGCCCATGATGACGCACGCGATTCCCTTGTAGTGATTGCGGGTGAAGTCGGCCGATGCCTGGGTGGTGCTGACCGTGTCGTCGCTGCCTTCGAACGACCAACTCACGTCCCCGTTGCCCAGCCAGTCGAACAGCGGACCGACTCCGTCGCTGTCGTCGGCCATGTAGCCATCCAAGGAGACAATCGCTCCCATGATCGTTCTAGCCATCAGATCCTCCCTGGTGTGCAGGTACTGGACCTGACGTTAGGAGCAGGACAGCCCGCTCCGAATCAGTCAGATGACTGGTGCTGGCGTACGCGACGGCCGGTGCCGATGAGTCACGGCGTCAGTCCGGCGAGCTGCGAGCGTCTGCTGACGCCCAGCTTGGGGTACGCCTTGTACAGGTGATGACCGACGGTGCGCGGGCTGAGGAACAACTCGGCCGCGATCTCCCGGTTGCTCATACCCTGCGCGGCTCGGCGTACGACCTGCAACTCCTGCGGGGTGAGCTGGCTGACACCACCGAGACCGGCCACCGGCTCCGGAGCGGTGTCGCCGAGCGCGGTGAGCTCGGTGCGGACGCGTCGTTCCCAGCCGTACGCCGCGATCCGCTCGAACGTACCGAGCGCCTCCGCCAGTTGGGCCCGGGCCGCCGTACGACGGCGATTGCGTCGCAGCCATTCGCCGTACGCAAGGGAAGTGCGCGCCCGGTCGTACGGTCCGCACCCTTCGAGACGGAGCGCCGCCTCGAACGCCTGCTGTGCCTGGGGTCCCTCGCTGAGTAACGCCTCGCACCGCAGTACGAGCGCTTGTGCCGCGGGGTTGCCCGATTCTGTCGCCCACTCGATCAGCGCCGGGAGGTACCGCTGCGCGCGATCGGTCTCACCCGCCCGTACGGCGGCCTCGACATGATCGGGGATCGCGCGCACGGCCACGTCCCGTCCGGATGGGCCGTCGCAGACTCGCTCCAGCCGGTCGAGGGCGTCAGCGGGCTGACCAGCCATGAGATCGACCAACGCAAGGGCCCAGGTCACCAGGGCTGCCGACATCCGGTGCTGCCTGGTATCGGCGAGGACCAGGTCTGCCTGCGCGCCGGCTGAGGCGTCGCCGCGAACTGCGGCAAGCCACGCCGAGATCGAGGTCAGTACGACGACCTGTAGGTCCTGACCGAGGTCGGTCGCCAGCTCGATCGCTTCGGTCACCGTCGCTTCCCCGTCCTGGAGGCGGCCGGTCACCAACTGCGCGAGCGCGAGTGGTTCCTGCGCATAGGGCAGCCAGCCGAGCGCTCCGTCCAGGCGCAACGCGGCGACGTGGCTCTCGAGGAGCTTGAGCGCCAAGGTGTCCTCGCCGATGAGCACGGCCATGTACCCGGCCGTCAGCCGGTCGAGCCTGGCGTCCAGCTCGAGCGCAGCGGGCAGCAGCGTCCGCATCGATGCGACCGCGGGCTTGATGTTTCCGAGCAACAGGTCGGTGAAGCCGATCAACGCCTCGGCCAGGCCACCGTTGATCGACTGTAGTTGCTCAGCGCAACGACCAAGCAGGACGGGATCGGCCGCGTCGCGCGCGCACCACGTCGCTTCGGCAAGGATGGAGACAGCACGGTCCGGATCGGTCGACAGGATCGGTACTGCGGCGGCGAGAGACAGCGCACTCGCCTCAGCGGGAGAGACGCGCTCGTACGCCACCTGGGCTCGAATCCAAGCGGCTTCGGCCTGTTCGCTGGGTTGTCTGGTCAGCGTGCCACCGGCCGCGGCCAACTCTGCCGCATGATCGAGCCCACCCGCGTCGTACGTCGCTCGGGCGGCTCCGACAAGACGCCTGGCGCGGTCGGCGCGGTCGTTGCTGAGCTGTGCGGCCCGCTCCAGAGCTCGCGCCGCGGACGCCGGGCCGCCGCGCCCGACCGCACGGAGCGCCGCGCGTTCGAGTTCCGCCGCGGCCAAGTCGTCGGTGCCACCGGCCGCGGCGGCGAGGTGCCAGGCGCGCCGGTCGGCAAAACGTGGATCCGAGAACGAGTCGGCCAGCGCTTCGTGCGCGGCCACTCGCTGGGCGAACGGCGCGTCCTGGTAGACCGCCGACCGGATCAACGGGTGCCGGAACTCGACGGAGTCGGAGGTCACCCGGACGAGTCGCTCTTGCTCGGCCGACTCGAGGTCCGCTGCGGCCAGACCCAGGGACGCGGCGGCGGCCGAGAACGCTTGAAGCTCTGAGGTGTGGTCGGCGGCGGCAAGTAACAACGCTCGCTGCGCATTCTCCGGCAGGGCGCGAACCTGCAGACGGAAGTGCTCCTCCAAGCGTCCGCTGGCCGGCAGCGGGGTGACTGGCGCGGACGGACGATCTGCGCGATCGCTCGCCGCCAACTCCAGGATGGCCAGCGGGTTCCCTTCGGATTCCGCGAGTACGCGCTCGGCTGCCTCCCGAGGCAACGTACGAACACTGGCCAGCAGCCGAGTCGAGTCCGGCTGACCCAGTCGCTGGAGGGCGATGCTGTCCAGCCCTGCGGCAGGGAACGGTCGGTCGCCGTCCCGCGCGGCAATGATCATCGCGACCGGGTCGGTGTGCAGGCGCCGTACGGCGAACAGCAGCGCGTCGATCGAGGATCGGTCGAACCAGTGCGCATCGTCGACCAGGCACACCAGTGGCTGCTCCTCGGCCAGGTCGGAGAGCAGCGTCAACACAGCCGCGCCGACGGCCGGTGGCCCACCCGGCAAGGTGCTCGCGCCGAACGCGGTCCGCAGTGCCTGACCTTGGCGGCCGGGCAACGCGTCGAAGCGATCGGCGAAACGGGCGAGCATCAACTGGAGACCGGCGAACGGAAGCTCCGCCTCGGATTCGATGCCGACAACCCGCAGTACTCGCATGCCGTCAGCAGCAGCCGCCGCGTGATCGAGCAGCGCGGTCTTGCCGATCCCGGCCTCACCCCGCACCACCAACGACCCACACCGGCCGTCAAGGGCCTCGGCGAGCACCCGCTCCACCGAAGCCCGCTCAACTGCCCGCCCCACCAGCACCGCAGCAGCGTAACCCCAACAACGGGCCTACATATGCGAGCATGATCGCCGATTCGAATCCTGCCGGGCGCCCCACCAAACCCTGCGATCGGAGCAGCTGTGTCCACTGTTACCGCTGCGGAATTCACCTGGCCGCTAGGCGACGACGCCGTACTGATCCCACGCACGGCCGCGATCGCGGAGGCGCATTTCGCTCTGGTCGAGGCCAACTATCAACGCCTGGCGCAGTGGTTCGGGGACGCGTACCAGGAACCACCGGTGCTCGAGGAGACCCGCGCGACCCTGGAGGAGGCTGGGCGGGGCTGGCTGGACGGATCGTTGTTGCCGCTGTCCATCGCGGTGAAGGCGGACAACGGCTGGCGCCTGGTCGGCTGGGCGCAACTCGAGATAGACCGTCAGGCGCGGTCGGCCGAGATCGGCTACTGGCTCGACACGGACTTCGTCGGCCGTGGACTGGTCAGCCGGACCGTCACCGCCGTACTCGATCACGCCTTCGGGCCGCTCGGCCTGCTCCGAGTCGGGCTGTGCACCACCGTCGACAACACCCGCAGCCGGAACGTGGCCGAGCGCATGGGCTTCACCCAGGAAGGCGTACTGCGCGAGGCCGCAGTCTTCCCCAACGAACGACGCGACCTCGTGCTCTACGGCCTCCTCGCCCACGAATGGCAGCAGTAGCAGTCGACGACCTTCCGAGCCGATAGCGTCAGGCCATGGCCGACTTCGTCATACGACGCTGGGACCTGACGCCACTCCCCTTCCCACAGGCTCCGCTGCATGTCCACGACCGCGGAGACGAGGGCTTCGTCGTCCTCACCGGCGAGCTCGATGTGACGCTCGGAGCCGACGTACGGCGCCTGGGCGCCGGCGAGTTCCTCGTGGTATCTGCCGGCACCCCACACACCTTCGCGACCGTCGGCGACCTACCGGCAACCATCCTCGTCACGATGACCCCACAGATCGACGCCCTGGTACGCGAACTCCACCAAGTCCCCGAGGACGAGCGCCCCCTCGTCTGGGCCCGCCACAACTCCCGCCCGCTCTAGCCTCCGCCGGCGCAGGAAGCTGTGAGCAGGATCCCGGCGTCCGGAGAGTAGTCCGGCTCGACGCACGCAGTCGACCGATTGACTGCGTGCAACAGTCGAATCGGCAAGCCGGCCGCGCGGCCTTCTCAGCGTACGTATGTGGCTCCAGCGGCTGTACTGTGAAATGCCGGGCGGCAAACAGACTCCATTTTGATCGCAACGAATTCAAATGAATGTTTGGCCCCCGGCGTGGACCACTCGGGAGGGGACCATGTCATCACAACTCGTCAGTGCCGGGGGTGCGGATTTCTACGTCGAGGTGGTGAACATCGGCGGCCCACAGACGATCGGATCGAATCACGAGCCACTCAGTCTCGACGGGGTTCGCGACACCATTCTGGCGGTGGCAACCGAACTTGGTCAGATCTGGGACAAGGTGAAGCCGGCTGAGGCGACCGTCGACTTCGGTCTCAAACTCATAGCGAAGTCCGGCAAGCTGACCGGTCTGATCGTGGATGGGGGCGGGGAGGCCACACTCTCGATCTCGCTGACATGGAAGGCCGGCGATCAAGCAGAACCGGGGTGAACATCCATGGCAACGACCACGTTCTTCGATTCTGTGCTGCGCGCGTTCGTGGTGCGGATCGAATCAGCAGACCAGACGGAGACTCTCGGCTCAGGCGTTCTGGTCGCCTCAGGCTGGGTGTTGACCGCCGCCCACGTGCTCGGGGGTCGCGATCGCGTCGTCGTCGTGCCAGATCGAGGGGCGCTGACGCGCGACGGTGCGGAGCCTCCTGCGAAGGTGACTGGTCTCACCATGGCGAGATCGGACTCTCGGGATCCTTCCTCACCGTCAGCCTTGTGGCCATTCCCGGATCTAGCGCTCGTGCGGACGCCGGACTGGACGGATCATTCCTTTGCAGTGCTCAGTGGGAAGGTACCTACCGGCGACTGCCTGCCACACGCGTGGGGTTACGGCCTGCGCGAAGAAGGCGTTGCGTCTGTCGGATCCGCGTCGACATACACCCTTGCCGGCGAGGACGGCGACGGATTCCTGTCGTTGTCGGCAGGTGAGGCCACACCTGGGCTCAGCGGATCACCGCTTGTCTGCCCGATCCAGCGGGCGGTGGTCGGCATCATGACTGCGACGCGCGACCCGGGGGCGGCAAGAGGTGGGTGGGCCGGACCAGTGTCAGCACTCCCTGCCATACCTGACGTTGACGGCGGCCGAAGCATCGCCGAGACAGTCGTTGCAGAGAATCGGTCGAACAGTTGGGTGCATCGAGCGCTCTGGAACAGGGCGCTGCCAGTAACTGACTCCGAGGGATGTCTTGACCATCCGTGGGAAGGACTCGAGCCTGATGATCGCTTCGATCACCCTTCGACGATGCTTCGAGCCGAGTTCGGCGTCGTCCCATACATGTTTCGGGATGACGGGCTCAAACGAGCTCTGGAATGGTGTGAAACTCCGGATCGTTTCTCGATTCGCTACATCGAGGCGGCCGGCGGAGCCGGGAAGACACGCTTTGCCATTGAGCTCTGCCGTCGCGTGGCGCTGAAGGGATGGATCACCGGCATGTTGCCTCGCGAGCCCCGAGGTGTGAGCTCAGTTCCACTTCCGCGTCTGATCGCGGTCGACTACGTCGAGGAGAGCGGAGCGCTGGACCTCGTGACTGAGCTCAGTTCCCTGTGCAACTCCGCAAATCAGATGAGCCCAGTCCGTGTTCTTCTGCTGAGCCGACCAACCCGAGGAGCCGGCCTGCACGCCGCCATCGATGCGGTGGCGCAACAACCACTTGCCGTCGGCGCTTTGTTGCGCGCGCTGGAGAAATCTGTCGAACTCGCCGATCCTGTCTCGGCCCTCACGACGGATCAGAGAAGCGTGCTGTTCGCGGAGGCCCTCCCTCGGTTCGGTCACGGCGCCGCCGGCGAGACTTGGAGACCCACCGATCAGGAAAGCCCTGACCTCAGCGACGACCATTTCGCCCAGCCGCTCGACGTTCTGTTCGAGGCCTTCGATACGGCGCTGACCGACCACGGCGGACACGACGGCACACGCCCAGCGGTGGAACGCGTCCTGAACCACGAAGAGAGGTACTGGCGGACCGGTTCGGCACCTGTCGGCGGAGATCTTGCTCGCCGATGTGTCGCTTTCGCTACCTTGGCTGGCGCCAGGGACAACGCCGAAGCTCGCGCGTTGCTCTCCCTTGTACCCGAGGTTGGCAAAGGACCTGCTCGACGAGCAGTCGACATCTGGCTGGCCGCACTCTATCCCGGCGACGACCACTGGAATCCTCTCAAACCTGACCGGCTTGGCGAGGTCCTGATTGCGCAGTCACTCCGCGAGGAGTCGTTACGTTTTAAGCATGTAGTCCGGAAGATTCTTCGACTCAGGTCGGATCGACAAGTCGAGCGTGCGCTCGAGGTGCTCGCCCGATTGACGATCGACAAGGTCTGGGCGAACGACCTGAGGCCGCCATTGATAGCCCGCTACGGTACCTTGGCAAGACGCTGCCAACGTCAGACGCGGGGCTCAAAAGACCGCGTGGGTGCGACTGGCCTGCTCGATGGTCTGGTGCGCCTTCATCTGGCTGTCATCGGGAATGGAGACTTGCCTCGTCTCACGGTCCGGGAGATGGACGCATTGGCAGCCGGCCTCGACATGGTTCGAGGCCTGGCCGGGCAGTTCGCACGAAGCAAGGACGCGGCCGTTCTCACCACTCAGTACCACGACCTGTGCCAGCGGAGGGTTGACCAAGATCCCGGCAACCTCGTCTACCGCAGCGATCTGGCAAACTCCTACGACAATCTCGGCGTTCTTCATGCCGAAGCCGGACGCACCACCGAGGCCGAAACCTACTATTACCACAGCTTGAAGACTCGACGAGAGCTTGCGAACCTCCATCCCGATAACCAGGCCTATCAGTTCGCGTTGTCCGACTCCTACAACCGCCTTGGCGACCTAGCGGTACAGAAGGAGGACTATGACGACGCCCGCGACAACTATCACGAGGCCTTGCGGATCGCCGAAGCGATCGTCGGGGCACATCCGACCGGAAGCATCTACGGCCACGAGCTGTCGAACTGCTACAACAACCTCGGCGATCTGGCATTCAAAGAGGGCCGCAATGACGAGGCGAGACGACGCTACAACCAGGCATTGGACATCGCTCTCCGGCTGATCGACCGTGATGCCGAGAATTCGATCTATCAGCGCGACCTTTCAAATGCCTACAACAATCTGGGCGATCTGGCTGTCAATGACGACCGCCCTGATGACGCGAAAGAGCCATACCTCAAAGCGCTGGCGATTGCACTGTCCCTTAGTCCACGTGAACCAGGAAACAGTGTCTATCAAATCGACCTGTGGAACTCGTACAACAACCTGGGTGATCTGGCGGTCGAGTTACATGAATGGCCGGACGCGGGGAACCGATATCGGCAGGCCTTGCGGATCGTCGAGGATCTCGCCGAGCACGAACCCGAAAGCACACCATGTCAGCGAAACATCTCGGTCTCCTATCAGAACCTCGGAGACCTGGCAGCGCTGACGGATCACCTTACCGAGGCGGGCGACCACTACCGAACGGTTCTGCGAATTGCTGTGAACCTAGCATCTGAGGAGCCGAAGAATGCGACTCTCCAACGTGATCTCATTGATGCTTACAGCAAACTAGGCGAACTGGCGATGAGTTCATCTGAGGTTCCTGATGCCCAGGCCTACTATCGCCGAGCTTACGAGGTTGCACGTGATCTGACTGCCAGCGAGCCGGACAATCTCCCCGCACGGCGCGACCTGATGACCTGCGTCCTTCGTCTCGGTGACATTTCCCTCCGTGAGGGGCGTCGGCGTGAAGCGGCGCGCCAGTACCGCAAGGGGTTGCACATCGCGAGACGACTTGTCACCCAAGAACCTGACAGTGCCATGAGGCAACGCGATCTCTCGGAGGCCTACGAACGAGTCATGCGAGCCAATCGCCAGACAGAGGTCAGGGCGGTGGGCTGAACAGGTTCCATTGTTCGACTGGAGACTTACGCCAAGGCCAGGCGTTGTTGCGCCAGAGCCTGGCGTGGATGAGCCCGACAGCCAGTACACCGACGGCGGCGTAACCGGACACCTTGTGGCTGGACACGTGGGCGAGGTGCCAGCAGATCACCGTGGCGACGAACATCCCCGTCCGACAACGATGTTCGCAGGATGGTGGTCAGCATCAAGCTGGCGTTTCTTCGGTGGAACAGGACGTAGTACGGAAGCCCGTTGCCGACGAAGAAGCCGGCCACGAGCGCGAGGAGGACCGTCGTCACCATCAGACGTCACCTGCCTGGGTGGCGAAGGAGTGGGAGCAGTACGTCGTCGACGAGCCCGGTCAGGAACGTGTCGTCCAGCGGCTCACCGGTGACGAACGCATGCGAGAACAGCATCGCCGAACTCAGCTCCGCGAGCAGCGCGCGATTGATCGCAGCCGGCAGCTCACCTCTGGCGATCGCTCGGTCGATGGCGGGGTCGAACGCTTGCCGTTTGTCGTCGGCCATCCGCGCTCGCACCGTCCGCGCCAGTTCTTCGTCGTGATGCATCGCCGTCAGCAGACCGAGCAACAGTCCGGCGTCCTGCTCGGTCAATCCATCGCGCATCGCCTGCAGCGTGCCCAGCAGGTCAGCACGGAGAGTCCCCGGATCCGGCCGCTCGGTCATCCGCTGCCCGGTATGCCGCTCAACCGCGGTCACGACCAGTTCGGCCTTACCCGACCAGCGGCGATAAATGGTGGCCTTGCTCGCGCGGGCGCGCAGTGCGATCGCATCCATGCTCATCCGGTCGTACCCGACCTCGGCCAGCAACCCCAACGTCGCCCCGAGAATCGCCTCCTCCCGCACCTCAGCCTGCCCCCGGCGCCCGTCCTCGCCAGTCACCCCACACCCCCCAAGTGAACGAAACCGTTTCGTTCACATTGGCGTCCCGACTGCAAGCTGTCAGGTGCGCTTCTTCTTGTGGGCGCGCGCGTGCACGACATTCGATCGCCAGACCCGAGCTGGCCGCTGAGCTGTCAGCGGCCCGGGCTGATCAGCCCCGTCTCGTAGGCGAGGACGACGGCCTGCACCCGGCCGCGGAGATCGAGCTTGGCCAAGATGTGGTTCACGTGCGTCTTCACCGTCGCCTCGCTGACGACCAGGGAACTGGCGATCTCGCCGTTCGACTTGCCGCGTGCGATCTCCGTGAGCACGTGAACCTCCCGCGGTGTCAGCGCCACCAGTGCCGTCGGCACCCCCCGCACAGGCGGCGGTCTGCTGATGTGCTCCTCGATCAGCCGCCTGGTAATACCGGGAGCGAGCAGCGCGTCGCCTGCGGCCACTGTGCGGATGCCGGCGGCCAGCACATCGGGCGGCGTCGCCTTCAGCAGGAACCCGGCGGCACCGGCCCGGAGCGCATCGTAGACGTATTCGTCCAGGTCGTACGTGGTCAACATCAGGATCTTGGTCCGGCAGCCGAGCCGGGTCAGTTCGCGGGTGGCGCCGATGCCGTCCAGTACGGGCATCCGAATGTCCATCAGAACGACGTCTGCATCGGTACGCCGTACAGCGTCGATCGCATGCCTACCGTCTGCGACCTCCGCCAGCACGGCGAGGCCGCGGGCCTGCAATACCAGCGCCAGCCCGGACCGCACCAGGTCCTGGTCATCGGCGATCACGACGCTGATCATCGGGCCTCCGGCACAAGCGGCAGGCTGGCAGTGAGCACGAAGCGTCCGTCGTCGGTCAGACTGTGCGTGAGCCGGCCGCCGAACACGGCGATACGTTCGGCCATGCCGAGGAGTCCGAGCCCGCCGGCGCTGTCTGCTACACCGGAGGCGCGGTTCTCGATGCCGATCAGCAGTACCGTCGGCGAACGGGTGACCCGGACCGACGCCATGTGGTCGGTCGCGTACCGGAGGGCGTTGGTCAGCGCCTCTTGCACGATCCGGTAGCCCGAGATATCGACGCCGGACGGCAACGTATCCAGCCGCCCTTCGACGGTGAGATCGACCTGCAGGCCGCTGCGCCGGAACCGGTCCACCAGGTCGTGCAGGCGGTCGAGTCCCAGCTCCGGCGCGAGTCCGAGCTCGTCGTCGGTGTCGCGAATCAGCCGCAGCAACCTGCCCGTCTCGCCGAGCGCCTCGCGCCCCGCGGTCGTCACCTCGTCGATCGCCGCCTCCGCGCCGTCTGCATCCCGCCGTACCAGGTCGCGAGCAGCAGCGGCCTGAACCACCATCGCGCTGACCGAGTGGGCGATGATGTCGTGCAGCTCGCGCGCGATCCGCGTCCGCTCGGCCGCGATCGCCTCCCGCCGGACCATCTCCTGGTGCCGGACGAGCAGCTCGGCCTGCTCGGCCAGCCTCACGTTCCGTTCGTCCAGGGACCGCATCAGCAGACCGAACGCGTACGGCGGCAGCACGACGGCCGAGACGAACACCAGGTCGGCGACATCCAGCGGTCGATCGAGCCGGAGATAGCCCCAGAACAGGGCCGCGAGAAACAGCACGATTGGCATCAGCGCCCGCAGGCCACTGACCCTCCGGGCCACCGTGAAGGTCGCCAGCGCGAGGATCAAGATGGGCGCGGCCGCATCGTCGACACGACCGACGACCGGGGTGATGAGCACGAGGCCTGCGAGCGTGCATGCAGACAAAGGAAACCGCCGACGCAGCACCAACAACGCACAGGCGATCCAGTCGATGGCCAGCGCCGCGCCCGTGCCCGGAAGATCCAGGGCCAAGAGCTCGGCGGTGGCGACGACGCCCAGTGTGACCGGCACTGCGGCCTCGCGCAGCGCCGGCGGAAGTCCCCACCCCACGCTTCGATGCTAGATCGGCCTGCCGCTCGGCGGGTCAAACCCAGGTTGGAGAACGGGCCAATCCCGGAGCCGACGCCAAGAACGCCGCACCGGACCTACGGTCGAGCGAACGATCCGATCCGGGGAGGCAGAGATGGACCACGAACATCGGCTGATCAGGAAGATTGCATGGGTGCCGGTGGGCATGGCGGCCGTGCTGGCGCCACTGCACGCGCTGGCACGGTTCGCGACACCAGACGGACAGGAAGACCTGGAGAGCGGCGTCGTCCGGATCTGGGCCGAGCCCACCGCGCGCGCATTGCGGCCGCTGCTCGACTGGGCGGACGTCGACACGGTCTACCGCATGTACGGCAAGGGATGGCCGGTCCTGATCGCCGCCACCATCGTCAGTGCGGTGCTGGTCCGAAACAGCCGGCGTCGGGGACGCCTCGAGCGCTTGGGCTGGCGGCTGACCGTACCCGGCCTGACCCTGATGGCTCTCGGCCTGTTCGGATTCTTCTGGATCGGGCTGGATATCGCCTACGTCGTGGCGGGCCTGCCCGGGTTCCTGCTAGCGGTAGTCGGTTCACTGGTGCTCGGTATCGCATTCCTTCGCGACGGTTTCCGGCCCT
The DNA here is from genome assembly GCF_045207705.1 of Kribbella sp. NBC_00889. NCBI lineage: Bacteria > Bacillati > Actinomycetota > Actinomycetes > Propionibacteriales > Kribbellaceae > Kribbella > Kribbella sp. NBC_00889. The sequence continues at coordinate 5,102,104 of NZ_CP108783.1, forward strand.
GGCTCGTCCCGGCGCTGCTGCTTGGCTGGTTGCCGCTGGACATCGCATTGAGCAGTGTGCTGTCCGCGGGGGCCGGCACGGTTCCGATGATGGCCGCCTGGGCATTGGCCATCCGCGCGGTACGCCGTGGCGCAGTCAGTCGCCCGACTCGTCCGATTACCCCAGGCATCGCGCCCCCATCCTCGGCGCATTGACCGAAGCCGAAATACCCCATCGCGAGGCGCACGAGTACTACGCCCCTGCACTCGTGCCCGCCACCTCGTCGGCTCCATGGGAGTCCCGGCGGCGTCATGGCTCGTAGTGGCGGAAGGTGAAGAGATGGGTGCCGGGGATTAGGGGTTCAGGGGTGCCGGTGTAGCGGTGGACGCCGACGCCGAATCCGGCTGAGGGTTCGGAGAGGTAGATGGGTTCGAAGTCGCGCGACTCGAACCAGGAGCAGATCTGCGGAACCAGGTCGGGGTCGCCGCGGTGGCGGGTCCAGATCACGGGAGCTCCGGAGCGACACAGCTGCGGGAGGGCGGCGATCGTGCGCTGGATGTGTTCGTCGCTGATGTTGCCGAAGATTCCGCAGGCCAGCACGATGTCTGCCGGGACCATACCGGCGTACTGATCGATGAGAGCGGCGTCGCCGGCCCGGACCTCCACTTGATCGAGTCCGAGGGCGTGAGCGGCTGAGGCGGCACCGTCGGCGATCTCTGGGTCGAGCTCGACCAGCCGGGCACGGACGTCGCCGCGGCGTGGATGGTCGGCCAGGACCTCGAGTACGTCGCGGCCTTGGCCGGCGCACAGGCTGACGATTCGCAGCGGTCCGGCAGCGCAGTCCTCCAAAGCGGCCCGGAGCTGTGTCTGCACGACCTTCAACCGCTGCGACAGCACCGACCCCGGGTCGTCGTACTCGTCATGCCAAGTGGACCAGTCCATGCGCTCGCTCCTCTCAGGAAGTTCCTATCAAGTTCTCAGTGCAATCACGGGCCGATCGCGGAACCCTGCCCGTCTCACCTCCGTTGACGGACGAAAGTCCGCCGGGCGAAGGGACGACAGCATGACAGGTACCGCCGACACGATGACGGCCGAGGAGCTGACGTACCCGAGCGACTCCGTGGTCGTGCTCGCCGGCGTTCCAGGAGCCGGCAAGAGCACACTCCTCGACCGGCTGTTCCCCGAACACACTGACCGCGTGTACGACTCGGGCCGCCTCCGCGATCGCTGGATGCCGGTCTTCGGCGTCCTCCCCTATCCCTGGTGGCGGCCGCTCCTCCATCTCACGTACTACGCGATCGTGCTCAACGCGATGCGCACCGGTCCCCTGGTCGTGCACGACTGCGCGACCCGTCCGTGGGTACGACGCCTCATCGGCTGGAGGGCCCGCCAGACTGGGAGGACAGTGCACCTGCTCCTGCTCGACGTACCCGATGACCTCGCCCGCGACGGCCAGCAGGCGCGCGGACGCGTCGTAGGCAAGGGCAGCATGGCCACGCACTGCCGTCGGTGGCCGCAGCTCCTCGACCAGGCAGTCGCCGACCCCGCCGAACTCATCCCCGGCGCGGCTTCCGCCATCGTCCTCGATCGCGACCAGGCGAACCGGCTCGAAGCGATCAGCTTCCGTTGAGGCCGGCCTCCAGACCGTCCAGGATCAGATCCAGCCCGTACTCGAAGTCCTCCACCCGCCCGGACCGCATCACGTGACCGATCACCTCCACGACATGCGGAAACTCCTCGGCGGACAATCCCGGGAGTACGTCGGCCGACACCCGCGACGCGTCGTCGGCGGCGAACGGCAGGTTGAGCTGCTGCAAGGTGAATCCGTAGAGGTGACTGTCCAGCGTGTGCCAGGCATCCAGTGCACCCTCGATCGTGAAGCCGCCCTCGCGGAGCCGACCGAGCGTCGCGTCCAGGTAGCGCGTCATGCCCAGACCGATGCTGTACCGGGACATGATCTGCATCGCCGCCCACGGATGGGCGACCAGCACCTCGTGGGCAGAGATCGACCGCCGCCGCATCGCCTTCTTCCAGTCCGTCCCGGCGGGCGGTACGTCGATGTCGGTCAGCACCAGGTCGACGATGCCGTCGAGGATGTCGTCCTTGTTCTTCACGTGGTTGTAGAGCGACATCGCCTCCACGCCGACCTCCTGGCCGAGCCGACGCATGGTCAACGCGTCCAGGCCCTCCTTGTCGGCCAGCGTAATCGCGGCCCGCAGGACCCGCTCCCGGTTCAGTGGCTCGCGCCGTACCGCCATTCCGATCCTCTCGCCGACCGTGGCACTTACATCGTAAGCGTACAGAGTAAGTCGAGGGTCTCAGGAACTGTCGGTGCCGGGTGATTGAGTCGTACTTCGACGTGGGGAGGAATGGGTGTGAAGGTTCGGGTTGCTCGTGAGGTGCTGGCCGAGGCGGTCGGATGGGTGGCAAAGGGGCTGCCGAGCCGGCCGAGTGTGCCGATCTTGGCCGGGATGGTGGTGGACGCGGCAGACGGTCAGGTGACGCTGTCCGGGTTCGACTACGAGAGCTCCGCGCAGGTGAGTGTGCCTGCGGAGGTGGCGGACGGCGGGCGGGTCCTGGTGTCGGGCCGGCTGCTGTCCGACATCTGCCGCAGCATGCCGAGGGACTCGGTGGATCTGAGCGGTGACGCGTCCCGGGTCCAGGTGGTCAGCGGGAGTTCGCGCTTCGCGCTGCAGACCCTCCCTCTCAACGAGTACCCGGCGCTGCCCGAGCTGCCCGGCGCGAGCGGCGTGGTCAATGGAGATGCATTCGCCCGCGCCGTCGCCCAGGTGGTGAGCGCATCCGGCCGTGACGACACGCTGCCGGTGTTCACCGGCATCCGGGTGGAGCTCCGCGGTTCGACCATCTCGTTGCTGGCCACCGACCGGTACCGGCTGGCGCTCCGCGTCATCGAGTGGGAGCCGGCCGACCCGACCGTGGAGGCGAACGCGCTGGTGCCGGCGCGGATGCTCCACGACGTGGCCAAGGCGATGGCCGGCCACGATCTCACTCTCGCGCTCGGTTCAACCCGCACAGGGGACGGGTTGATCGGGTTCGAGGGTGGCGGCCGGCGCGCGACGAGCCGGCTGATCGACGGCGACTTCCCGAGGGTTCGCAGCCTGATCCCGGCCGAGTCCGCGATCACCAGCACCGTCCAAGTGGACACAGCCTCGCTGGTCGAGGCGGTGAAGCGAGTCGCGCTGGTGGCCGAGCGGACCACCCCGGTGCGGATCAACTTCGCGGACGGTACGGCGACTCTCGACGCCGGGAGTGGCGAGGAGGCGCAGGCATCGGAGTCGGTGGAGGCAACAGTCACTGGTGATCCGGTGTCCACCGGGTTCAACGCGGGCTATCTCCTCGATGCGCTCGCCTCACTGGGTCTGCCGATCGCGCATTTCGCCTTCACCCAGCCGATGAAGCCTGTGAACCTGACCGGTCTGCGAGCTCCCGACCAGGTTCCGACCGGCGACTCGGCGTACATCCTGATGCCGATGCGGCTGCCGAGCTGATGCCGACCGGATGCCGACGGCAATCATCCGTAAGTAGGACGCCGGATCAGGCTATGGACTGACGATCGGCGGCGGTCGATGCGGTCTAGTGGTGGTGCCCCGCGCCACCACTAGGAAGGACGACTGTGGACTCGCCGAAGGCCCGGCTGCACGAGATCGATCTGCTGCGGATCCTCGCGGCCGTCTCGGTGATGACGTACCACTACCTGTTCTCGGCGTACGCCGGCGGCCTGTCGGCGATGCAGTGCCCCCATGCCGACGTGGTGGCCCGGTACGGCTATCTCGGTGTCGATCTGTTCTTCACGATCAGCGGGTTCGTGGTGCTGCTGAGCGCCTGGGACCGCACGCCGCGGTCCTTCGTCGTCTCCCGGGCCGTCCGGCTCTACCCGGCGTACTGGGTGGCGGTCACGCTCACCACGATCGTGTCGGTCTCGCTCAGCCAGGGCCGGTTCCCGGTGTCACTGCCGCAGTACCTGGCCAACCTGACGATGTTCAACTCGCTGCCGAACATCGAGAACGTCGACGTCGTCTACTGGACGCTGTGGGCCGAGGTGCGGTTCTACGCGATGATCCTGCTCCTGACCTGGATCGGCATCACCCGCCGCCGGGTCACGATCTTCCTCTGGGCGTGGCTGGCCGCGACGTTCGTCTTCCAGGCCGGTCTGTTGCCGCACGCAACCGACCTGGTGCTGAACACCCAGTTCTCGCACTACTTCATCGCCGGTATGGCTCTGTGCCTGATCCACCGGTACGGCCCGACGCCGCAGACGCTGCTGATCGTCGCCGTCTCGCTCGGCAACGCGATCTACCGTGGCATCGGATTCGGCGACCGCGTCGGCGTCCGCTACCACACCGAGATCCACCGGCCGGCGGTCGTCGCGATCATCGTGGTGATCTTCGCCGTCATGCTGGCCGTCGCGCTCAAGTGGACCCATCGGCTCGGACGGCCGTGGTTCGCCGTCCTCGGCGCACTCACCTACCCGCTCTACCTGGTGCACGCGCACATCGGGTTCATCGTCTTCGAACGGCTCGGCGACCAGGTGAACCACGTTCTCCTGGTCGCCGCCACGATGCTCGCGATGGTCGGCGTCGCGGCCGCCCTGCACTACGGGGTCGAGCAACCGCTGGCGCCCCGCCTCAAGCGGCTGCTCGAGCGCGTCCTACCCGGCGCCCGTCGCGAGCCGGCTCACGCCGTCACGAAGTAGTCCTTCAACACCCGCGCCAGCGTCTCCGGCGGGAGCGTGTGGAACGAGCCGTCACGCCCCTCCACCGTGCCCTTCGGCAGCGCTGCGGCGGTCTGCTTGACCGAATCCTGCAGCCACACCGGACTGTCGTTGCTGTACAGCGCAAGTGTCGGCAGTTCGATTGTCGACAACAGCTCGGTCGGTACGGCGCTGTCCCGCATCTGCAGGCCGTCGTACACGAGCGTGTGCGCTATCGCCTCGAGCCCGGCCCACATCGGCGTCGCCCGGATCTGATCGACGACCTCTTTCGGCTGGCCGACCGCCTCGACCATGAACAACTCGGCCGCACCGCCGGGGTTCCCGGCCGCGACGTACTCCTGCAGCCGTTCGATATACCGATCCGGCGCCGGCGGCGCTCCCTCGACCCGGAACGGCGGCTCCATCACCGCCTGCTTCTCGAACGGCAGTCCGGCCTGGAACAGCACCATCGAACCCGACGAATACGCGCAGGCGAACCGCGCGCCGGTCGCCGAGCGGACCGCATCGAGGTCCTCCCACTCGCGCTCAACGGCGTACGTCGGTGCATCGCCGGAGTCGCCACGGCCACGCCGGTCGTAGTTCACCACGGTGAACGTCGACGCGAGCGCCTCGGCGTCCGGCACGTACCGCGCGCGGTCGGTGAACCCGCCGGCCACGAGCACCAGCACCGGCCCGCTGCCGTAGGTGTCGTACGCGATCTCGGTGCCGTCCTTCGAGGTGACCTTCTCCATCACCACACCCCTCCTCAGTTGGGGATCCCTGCCAATCCGTCGAACGAAGACAGCGTGGAGAGACACCCCATCGGTTGTGATCCACATCACAGGACACTAGCGGCGAGCCCGAGCCCTATCCGTGGCCGACCCGCCTCACTACAGTTGGATTATGTATACAGACGGCTGGTATGCGGTCCACCGCACGATGGGTTCCTGATGCTGCTCCGCCAGCTGGAGTACCTCGTCGCCCTCGCCCGGGAGAAGCACTTCGCCCGAGCCGCCGACGCGTGCTACGTCTCCCAGCCGTCGCTGTCCGCCGCGATCCGCAAGCTCGAGCAGGAGCTCGACGTACCGATCGTCCGGCGCGGTCGCCGATTCGAGGGGCTCACTCCCGAAGGCGAGCGGGTGCTGCTGTGGGCGCAGCGGATCCTGGCCGAGCAGGATGCGCTCCGGCACGAGTTGTCGGTGATGCGCGGCGGTCTGACCGGCACACTCCGGCTCGGCGCGATCCCGACCGCGATGCCGGTCGTCTCATTGCTGACCACCCCGTTCTGCGAGCGGCACACGAGCGCCCGGGTCACGCTCGAGTCGTTGTCGTCGCGCGACATCACCCAGAAGCTGGCCGAGTTCGATCTCGACGTCGCGATGACCTACCTCGACGACGACACGCTGGGCCAGGTCCGCAAGACCCCGCTGTACGAGGAGCGGTACCTGCTCCTCACCCCGCAGCACACCGAACTGGGTGAGTTGCCGGTGGCAACCTGGGCGCAGGTGGCCGCACTGCCGCTGTGCCTGCTCTCCCCCGACATGCGCAACCGCCGGATCATGAACGGCTACTTCACCGACGACGGCGTGACCGCCTCTCCAGCGATCGAGAGCGACACGGTCTCCGGTCTCTACAGCCACCTGCACGGCAACCACTGGTCGACCGTGATCTCCCACGCCTGGCTGCATATGTTCGGTGTGCCTGAAGGCATGCGCGTCGTACCGCTGAAGAGTCCTGCGCACGGGCCGCGGGTCGGACTGGTGATCGCGGCCCGCAGTCCCGAACCCGTGCTGGCCCGCGCGCTCCTCGACGTCGCGCGGCAGGCCGCCGTACACACCGCTCTCGACGATCTACTCAACGTGCATTTGATGGGTTCTGGCTATCTCGACATAGCGAGCAAGTCTTTGACCGTCGGACCGTGACGCGGCGACTGTGGAAGTCCCTTCCAACAAGGAGATTCCACATCATGGCCAAGATCATCTGCGTCCTGTACGACGATCCCGTCGACGGCCATCCGACGTCGTACGCACGGGACGACATCCCGACAGTCAATGGCTACCCGGGCGGCCAGACCGCACCCACGCCGAAGGCAATCGACTTCACACCGGGCGAGCTGCTCGGCAGCGTGTCCGGCGAGCTCGGGCTGCGCGAGTTCCTGGAGAGCCAGGGCCACACGCTGGTCGTCACGTCCGACAAGGAGGGCCCGGACTCGGTTCTCGACCGGGAGCTGGCCGACGCCGATGTGGTGATCTCCCAACCGTTCTGGCCGGCGTACCTGACCCCTGAGCGGATCGCCAAGGCGCCGAACCTCAAGCTCGCGATCACCGCCGGCATCGGCTCCGACCACGTCGACCTGGACGCGGCGATCAAGCACGGCATGACCGTTGCCGAGGTCACCTACAGCAACAGCATCAGCGTTGCCGAGCATGTGGTGATGATGATCCTCGGGCTGGTCCGCAACTACCTGCCGTCGCACCAGGTGGTGCTGGACGGCGGCTGGAACATCGCCGACTGCGTGGCCCGCTCGTACGACCTCGAGGGCATGCACGTCGGTACGGTCGCGGCCGGCCGGATCGGCACCGCCGTACTGCGCCGGCTCAAGCCGTTCGACGTGAACCTGCACTACACCGACCGGCACCGGCTGCCGGAGTCGGTCGAGCGCGAGCTCAACCTCACCTTCCACCCGAGCGCGGCCGACATGGTCCCGCACTGCGACGTGGTCACCATCAACGCGCCGCTGCACCCGGAGACCGAGGGCCTGTTCGGCGAGAAGCTGCTCAGCACGATGAAGCGCGGCACGTACCTGATCAACACCGCCCGGGCGAAGATCGCCGACCGGGACGCCATCGTGAAGGCACTCGAGAGCGGCCGACTGGCCGGGTACGCCGGCGACGTCTGGTTCCCGCAGCCCGCGCCGGCCGACCACCCGTGGCGGACCATGCCGCACCACGGCATGACCCCGCACATCTCCGGCTCGACCCTGTCCGCCCAGACCCGGTACGCCGCCGGCACCCGGGAGATCCTGGAGTCGTGGTTCGCCGGTACGCCGATCCGCGACGAGTACCTGATTGTCGACGGTGGGCGACTGGCCGGTGCCGGAGCGCATTCGTACTCGACCCGCGTGTAAGCGGCATCACGTCGTACGTAACCGGGATCACGTGAGACGCCGGCATATCCGGTGAGTACGGCTGGTTGAACGTATACAGAAGCCAGAATTCAAGGAAAGGGTACCAATGATCTTCACCCGTAGGTTCGGCGCTCTGGCGGCTCGCCCGCAGTTCCCGGATGCCCCGGAGCTGCAGCAGGAGCTGAACACCCCGGTCGACCTGGATGCCGAGCTCGCGAAGCTCACCGGCGACCAGGCTCGCACCGCTCACGACGACCGCCCGCACGCCGACGAGTCGGCTGTGTAAGGGTCGCCATGTCAGGTCATGGAAGACCCCATGACCACGCCGGTGCCGAAGGCCCGGCCAAGGCATGGCACTTGGTAGACTGTCTACCAAGTGCCATGCCTTTGTCAGCGCAAGTTCCGGGAAGGACCTCATGACCACCATCAGCGCAGGCCCAGGGGCGGGGGCGGAACCGGCCGGTGTGCGACACGTCAAGCGGCCGACGCCACTGCGTGAGTCCGTCTACGAGGCCCTGACCGAGATGATCATCGACGGCACCCTCGAGCGCGGCCGGCACCTGGTCGAGGTCGAACTGGCCGGCATGCTGGGCGTGTCCCGGCAGCCGGTCCGTGAGGCCCTCCAGCGGCTCAACAACGAGGGCTGGGTGGACCTCCGGCCTGGCTTCGGCGCGATGGTGCACGTGCCCGCCGAGGACGAGGTGGACCAGCTGCTCGCGGCCCGTGCCGCCCTGGAGTCGGAGTCCGCGCGGCTCGCGGCCCGGCACGCTTCGAAGGACGACGTGGCCCGGCTCAGGGACCTGTGCAAGGTCGGTACGGCGCTCCAGGACGCCGGCGACATCGACGGCGCGGTCCGGACCAACGGCGAGCTGCACAGCCTGATCACCCAGATGTCCGGCAACAGGTTCCTGGTGGACTTCGCCGGCCAGGTCGATCGCCGGGTCCGCTGGTACTACACCCCGGTCGCGCCCGTCCGCGGTGGCGCCTCGTGGCGCGAGCACGCGCGCCTGGTGAAGGCGATCAGCGAGGGCGACGAGGACAAGTCCGCGCAGATCATGCGCGAGCACACCGAACACACTCGCAAGGCCTACCACGACCTGCAGACCGGTGCCGCGACGGACGACGTTCCCGCGGACACGATCACGGCGGCGCCGCGGACTCGGCGCCGCCGGACCGCCGGCTAGCGACAAGCGGCCGGCCGCAGGCAGGCGGTCGCCCGCAACCACGGGAGGGTGGTTGCGGGCGACCCGCGGAGGGGATCAGGCAACACGCTTCTTGCGGCCACGCCCCGTCGCGGCCTTGCGCGCCTCGAGAGCGGCGGCTAGGTGGGCGTACTGCTCCACCGTCCGCCGCGCATAGATGTTGCGTTCCAGGATGTGCGGCCACCAGTGCCGCCCGATCTGCTCGTGCATCCACAGGAAGCCGATCGCGAAGCCCATACTGACCAGGGCCCGGAACGCGAGGAACTTCAACGGTTCCGGCGGCAGGCCCGGCGTACCGGTCACTACCCATTCGGTCACGACGGAATGCACCAGCAGGGAGAGCGGGAAGGCGATCACCCAGTAGACCGCCGCAGGTGCGAACACCCCGGCGGGGATCTTGCCCATGCCCATCAGAACGGCGTACCCGGCACCGAAGAGCATCAGCGGGACGCCCAGGCCGAGACCGGTCGCCACCGCCCAGCCGAGGGGCTGGCCGACGAACGCGGCCAACCCTCCGGCGATGACCCCGGCCGCGGCACCCACCGAGACGGCCGGCACCGAGAACTCCGCAAGCTGCTTCAGATCAGCTGCCTGAGTCATGGTCAGCTCACAACCACACCGAAGCGAACCAGGCTGTAGAACAGCATGCCGAGATAGAACACCGCGCCGAACCCGATGATCACGTTGCGCACCGGCCCGGGCCGGATCGGTTTGGGCAGCAGCTTGTTGTTCACCAGGAGCAACACGATGCAGTAGGCACCCATCGCGAACGTGGACAAGAAGGCGAGGATGTCCAGGATGCCGGCCGGACCGTCCGCCGGACCGAACAGCAGGATCAGGATGCCGAACGTGATCACGCCCCACAGGAACCCGGCGTACAGCTTCGACATCGAGAACCGTTTGGCCCCCGGTACGAAGTAGTACGTCATGTCGGCCTGACCGCGGGAGAACGAGTCGAACAAACCCAGGGTCGCGTTCAGCCCGATCAGCGCGATGAAGGCGAAGAACAGCGTGCCCAGGATCGGACTGCCGGCCGACGCGAACGCGTCCGACATCGCCGACAGCGCGGCGTCCCGGTCACCGCCCTCGATCAGACTGGCGACGTCCGGGTTCGTCCGAGCCGCCGACATGGCCAGCACGGTGAACGAGATCGTGACCAGCATGGTGATGCCCCAGAACAGCAGCAGGGCGTCGAAGGTGACCCACTTGCGCCACCCCTTCCACTTCTGCATCTCGGCCGGGTCCTCGGTGTCGAACATGAAGCCCCGCGACGGCATCGACTCGGCCTGGTCTGCCGACCGCAGACCGCGGATCTTCGGGATGTGCGACCCCATCGCCGCACCGCTGTCGCGCAACTGCAGCGTGTACCACATCTGCTGCATACCGGACGGGCCGGCGAACGCGATCGAACCGACCACGATCGGGAACCAGGCCTCGGACAGTGCCTTCTCCGGGAAGAACCCGAACGCGAACATGCCCTGCAGAGTCTGACCCAGATCGTCCCAGTTGCCCACGATCGCCGCGATCACCGACGTACCGACGACCAGCAGGCCGATCAGCAGGCCGAGGAGTTTCTCGAGGAAGTTGTAGATCACCGACAGCAGGCTGAACAGCACACCGACGAACACCAGAGCCACGCACGCGGTGACCTGCCAAGGTATGCCGGTGATCTCCTCGAAGGCAGCGGCCCCGGCGGACAGATGCCCGGGCCACATATAGATCAGGATCGCCGCGACGTAGAAGAACCACATCATCGGTTTGAAGACCCGCGCCGCGCCGAAGAAGATGCTCTCCCCGGTCGCCATCGCGTACCGGGCCATCTCCAGCAGCACGAATGCCTGCAGGGTGACGCCGACCAGGAACAACCAGCGGATGTCCGGGCCGAACACCAGCACCAGGCGGGGCCACATGTAGGACTCACCCATGCCCACGCCCAGCGCGACCAGGAACACGGTCGGACCGAGGATGTGCATGGACGGCGGTGCGTCCGGAAGCTTCCGGATCGGCATCGGTTCGAGCCGGCCGGCCTTCCAGACCTTCTCGGTGACGGCCGTCGAGGCCGCCGGCTCTTCTGGTACTTCTGAGGTCTTGCTTGTGACGTCCAAGGCGGACTCCTTAGATCGACGCCAGCTTGGCTTGACGCTCCCCCGTGCACTCCCCCCTGACCAACAGCATCACCGGCTTCCTCCGAACAGGTTGGGGACTTTCAGGAACCGAGCGGCCCGGCGTTGCGGGCCCAGCGGTACTTCGCACCGAGCACCTGGACCGGTGTCTCGGTGGTGTACGGGTAGGCGACCACTCCGTGGTCGAACAGGTACTGACTTGCTTCCTCGACCTCGACGTCACCGGACAGTGAGGCCACCACCGGCTTGTCGATGCCCTTGGCGCGATACTCCTCCACCACCTCGGCGACCAGCTTCGCGAACACCATCGGCGGCGTCACGATCGTGTGCCAGTAGCCCAGGATGAGCGAGTGGATCCGCTCGTCGGAGAGCCCGAGCGCGATCGTGTTGCGGTACGTCGACGGCGGCTCGCCACCGGTGATGTCGACCGGGTTGCCGGCGGCACCGAACGGCGGGATGAACTTGCGGAACGCCGCGTCCAGGTCGCCCGGGATGTCCATCAGGGTGAGGCCGGCGTCGACACAGGCGTCCGAGAGCAGTACGCCGGAACCGCCCGCGCCGGTGATGATGACGACGTTCTCACCCTTCGGCGTCGGCAGCAGCGGGATGCCGCGGGCGTACTGGAGCATCTCGTTCAGCCCCGGCGCCCGGACCACACCGCTCTGTCGCAGGATGTCGTCGTACACCTTGTCGTTGCCGGCCAGGGCGCCGGTGTGCGAGCTCGCGGCCCGCGCGCCCATGTCCGTACGCCCGGCCTTCAGCACGACGACCGGCTTCTTCTTCGACACCCGGGCCGCCGTCTCGGCGAACGCCCGGCCGTCCTTCAGATCCTCCAGGTGCATGGCGATCAGGTTGGTGTTCTCGTCGCTCTCGAAGAACGTCAGGAGGTCATCCTCGTCGATGTCGGCCTTGTTGCCTACCCCAACGATCGCGGAGACGCCCATCCGGCTGGACCGGCTGAAGCCCAGGATCGCCATCCCGATGCCACCGGACTGTGACGACAGCGCCACACTGCCGCGGACGTCGTACGGCGTGCAGAACGTCGCGCAGAGGCTCTCCGGCAGGTAGTAGTAGCCGTAGATGTTCGGGCCGAGAATCCGCACGCCGTGTTTCTTGGCGATGGCAACGACCTCGTCCTGCAGTTCCTGCTCACCGGTCTCGGCGAACCCGGACGGGATCAGGATCGCGCCCGCGACGCCCTTCTCGCCGCACTGCTCGAGCGCACCGGCGACGAACTTGGCCGGGACCGCGAACACCGCGACGTCGACGTCACCCGGGATGTCGGTGATGCTCGGGAACGCCTTCAGCCCGAGGACCTCGCCACCCTTGGGATTGACCGGGTAGATGTCCCCGGCGTACCCACCGTTGACCAGGTTCTTCATCACCGAGTTGCCGATCTTGCCGGTCTCGTTCGACGCCCCGATCACGGCCACCGCGCGCGGCTTCATGATCCGCGTCATCGCGGTCAGGATCTCCTCCTGGCTGTACCGCTCGACCGGCTTGCCGGCCTCGACGTCCACGATGATCCGGAAGTCGACCGCGGTGGCGCCGTCCGGCCCGGCCAGCACCGGGTTCAGGTCCACCTCTGCGAACTGCGGGAAGTCGTCGACCAGGTCCGACAGCCGCTGGATCAGGTCCGCGACGGCATCCTTGTCGACCGGCTTCGCGCCGCGGACGCCGTTCAGCATCTCGTGCGCACCGATCCCGTCGACCATCGCCCGGGCCTCGTCACCGGTCAGCGGGGCGAGCCGGAAGGTGACGTCCTTGAGTACCTCGACCAGGACGCCACCCAGCCCGAACGCGACCACCTTGCCGAACGTCTGGTCGGTGACCGCGCCGACGATGACCTCCTGCACGTCACCGCCGGTGACCAGCATCTTCTGCACCTGTACACCGACGATCTCCGCGTCCGCCTGGTAGGCCTTGGCGTTGGCGATGATCTTCTCGTACGCCGACTTGGCCGCCTCGGCACTGTCGACGCCGACGACCACGCCACCGGCATCGGTCTTGTGCAGGATGTCCGGCGAGACGATCTTCAGCACGACGGGGAAACCGATCTCGGCCGCGAGTCCGGCGGCTCCCTCGGCAGTCGTGGCCAGCCCCTCACCCGGCGTCGGGATGCCGTACGCGTCCGCGACCAGCTTGGCCTCGGGCGCGCTCAGGGAGGTGCGGCCGTCCGCCAGAGCCTGGTCGAGGATGGTCCGGACTGCTGCCTTGTCATAGGTCATGCCTGCGCTCCTTCAGGGATGCGGGGAGAGGTCGGGCGTCAGATGACGCCGGCTGCCTTGAGTTCCTCGAGCTCGGCGGTGTCGATGCCGAGCGATCCGTAGACGACGGAGTTGTGCTCACCGAGACCCGGCGAGGTCTCGACCTGGACCGGGGAGTCGGACAGCTTGAGCGGGCAGCCGACGGTCTTGAAGCTGCCGCGCTGCGGGTGCTTCACCTCGACCACGGCGCCCAGCTCGGCCAGCGTCTCGTCCTCGATCAGCTCACGGGTCGACATGATCGGCCCGCACGGCACGTTCAGGGCGTTGAGCTTGTCCATCACCTCGAACTTCGTGTGCTGCTCGGTCCACTGCTCGATCAGCGCGAACATCTTGTCGAGCTTGTCCAGCCGCGCGGCCGGCGTCGCCCAGTCCGGGTCGTCGGCCAGTTCCGGCTTGCCGATCAGGTTCGCGATCGGCGCCCAGCCGGGCGGCTGGACGATCACGTAGATGTAGTCGTTCGGCCCGCCCGGGGCGCACCGCAGCGCCCAGCCGGGCTGGCCGCCACCCGAGGCGTTGCCGGACCGCGGCACCTCGTCCTCGAAGTTCTCGTTCGGGTACTCGGGCAGCGGACCGTGCGTGAGGCGCTGCTGGTCGCGCAGCTTGACCCGGGTCAGGTTGAGCACGGCCTCCTGCATCGCCACGCTCACCCGCTGGCCCTTGCCGGTGTTGGTCCGCTGGAGCAGCGCGGCCAGGATGCCCGCGACCAGGTGAATGCCGGTGCCGGAGTCGCCGATCTGCGCGCCGGTGGCGGTCGGCGGGCCGTCCTCGAACCCGGTGGTGCTCATCGCACCGCCCATCGCCTGGGCGACCACCTCGTAGGCCTTGAAGTCCTCGTACCGGCCGGGGCCGAAGCCTTTGATCGAGGCGTAGACCAGCTTCGGGTTGATCAGTTGCAGCCGGTCCCAGGTGAAGCCCATCCGGTCGATCGCGCCGGGGGCGAAGTTCTCCACCAGGACGTCGGCGTTCTTGACCAGGTCGGTGAAGATCTCTTTGCCCCGCTCGGACTTCATGTTGAGCGTGATGCTGCGCTTGTTGCAGTTGAGCATCGTGAAGTAGAGGCTGTCGACGTCGGGGATGTCGCGCAACTGCTGGCGGGTGATGTCGCCGGTGGGCGCCTCGAGCTTGATCACATCGGCGCCGAGCCAGGCGAGGAGCTGAGTACAGGACGGTCCGGACTGCACGTGCGTCATGTCGAGTACGCGAACCCCGTCGAGGGCCTTGCTCATACTGGTCCTCCCCTACTTGTACATGGTCTGATTCATGGTTCCGGGCGCATACGCGTCCGGGTCGACCCACACGTTGATGAGCGAGGGCAGCCCGGACTCGCGGGCTCGCTGCATGGCCGGCCCGATCTCCTTCGGGTCGCGGACCTCCTCGCCGTACCCGCCGAGCATCTTGGCGAATTCGTCGTACTTCACGTCGCCGAGCGTGTTCCCGATCCGGCCGCGCTCGTGGCCGTACTTCGCCTCCTGGCCGTAGCGGATCTGGTTCATCGACGAGTTGTTGCCGACGACACCGACGAACGGCAGCTTGAAGCGGACGAGCGTCTCGAAGTCCCAGCCCGTCAAGGAGAACGCGCCGTCACCGAAGAGTGCGACCACTTCCTTGTCCGGCCGCGCGTACTTCGCCGCGAGGACGAACGGGATGCCGACACCGAGGGTCCCGAGCGGGCCCGGGTCCATCCAGTGGCCGGGCGACTTCGGCTGGACGACGCCACCGGAGAAGGTGACGATGTCGCCGCCGTCGCCGATGTAGATCGAGTCCTCGGTCAGGAACTCGTTGATCTCGTGCGCGAGCCGCAGCGGGTGGATCGGGTTCGCGTCGGACAGCTGCCGCGGCAGCCGCTTCTGGTACGCCGCGTCCTCCTCGGCGCGCAGTTCGGCGAACCAGGCCTTGCGGTCGGTCTTCCTGACCCGGCCCGACGCCGCCTGGGTGACGGCGGCCAGGATCGCGCCCGGGTCGCCGACCAGGCCGAGGTCGATGTCGCGGTTCTTGCCGACGGTGCGGTAGTCCATGTCGATCTGGACCACGGTCGCGCTCTTCGGCAGCCGCCGGCCGTAGCCCATCCGGAAGTCGAACGGCGTACCGACGATCAGGATCAGGTCGGCGTTGTTGAACCCGTACCGCCGGGACAGGTGGAAGTGGTGCGGGTCGCCGGGCGGCAGGGTGCCGCGGGCCGAGCCGTTCATGAACACCGGGATGTCGAGCGTACGGGCGAACTCGGTCGCGGCCTCGCTGCCGCGGGAGGTCCAGACCTGGCTGCCCAGCAGGACGACGGGCTTCTCGGCCCGGACCAGCAGGTCGGCCAGCGCCTCGACGTTCGCCGGGTCGCCGATGCTCTTGGTGGAGGCCCGGTAGTGACCGGCCTCCGGGACGGTCGCCGAGTCGACCGGAACCGAGTTGTCCAGGATGTCGCGCGGGATCTCCAGGAACGACGGACCGGGCGCGCCGTTGTAGCACTCGCGGAACGCCATCGACACCATGTCGGCGGCCCGCGCGGTGTGCGGCACGGTCGCGGCGAACTTGGTGATCGGCGTCATCATGTCGACGTGCGGCAGGTCCTGCAGGGATCCCATCTTGTGCTGGTTCAGCGCGCCCTGGCCACCGATCAACAGCATCGGGCTCTCCGCGCGGAAGGCGTTCGCGACACCGGTGACGGCATCGGTCGTCCCCGGGCCGGCGGTGACGACCGCGCAGCCGGGCTTCCCTGTCACTCGCGCGTAGCCGTCAGCGGCGTGCGCGGCGACCTGCTCGTGCCGGACATCGACGACGGCGATGCCCTCGTCGACACAGCCGTCGTAGATGTCGATGATGTGACCGCCACACAGGGTGAAGATCACGTCGACGCCCTCTGCCTTCAGCGCCTTGGCGACCAGGTGACCACCTGAGATCGTCGCCGGCTCCGGCTTCGGTGAGTCGGCGGCTGGTTGGGTCTCCGACACTGTCTGCGCCATCTGCAGTCATCTCCTCGGAAGGGCCGGGGTGCGGCTTGTTGGTACAGCTTCGTCTGTAGATTGCATACCGTATGGTGTAGTCGTAGTCTTACCCCAGCCCATAGTGGTTGTCCAGAGCTCGGCACCAGGAGGCTGGGATGACGATTCACGACGAACTCGCCAGGACCCGTCAGGCTGTGCTGGCGCTGGAGAAAACCCTTGTGGCGTTGAGGAATCGGCTCTGGGGAGGCGGGGACGTCGATCACGAAGGAGTGGGAGCCCCCGGCAGACGCGCTCCGTAACGACTCCGGGCCCCGCAGACAGTGTCTGCGGGGCCCGGATCTGTGACGACCGGAATCAGTGTGGGCGAATCGCCTCGACGACTGCATCGAGGAACTGCATGGGCCGGACCAGATCGTCGTAGTCGATCGGCGGCCGCCGGGTCTCGGCCATCTCCAGGAACGCACGCAGCCCTGGTTCGACGTACGACGGGCCGAGGACGAGCTCGCGGGCCGCCAGGCCGTGCCGGCCGACGACCAAGCCGTGGAACGGCACCCGACCGTCGGGCTCCGGCAGCACGAACTGGACAACTACGCGGACTCCACCGACGTCAGCGGTTGCGACGATGGTGTCGGCGACCCGTTCCACTCGTACGTCGCCGATGACGCCGGGTGCGAGCCTGAGGGCGACGTCGACCGGGTGGATGCCGTAGAAGTAGATGCCGCCGTACTCACTGTCCGGATCGGCCGGCCCGGTCGTGATCACCGTCTGCGGTGCACCGACCGAAGCCGCCTGCTCGGCCAGCGCGTCCGTGTCCGGCACCCAGCGGACGGCCGAGGACGACGTCAACGGTGCGTCGTGTTCGCGCGCGGCGGCAACGATCGCCCGGGCGTCGGCCTCGGTACAGGCGAGCGGCTTGTCCACGAACACCGGCAGACCTTGGGCCAGGAACGGTACGGCGTGCTCCCGGTGCAGACCGCCGTGCCGATCGGTGATGATCACGGCGTCCACCAGGCCCAGCAGGTCTGTCGGTGCGTCCACGAGCCGCTCGAGCTGCCCGGTGACGCGGAGCTTCTCGTTGCGTTCACTCGCGCCGCCACTGAGGGCGACGACGCGGGTCTCGTCGGCCCGCCGCTCGACGTTCAGGTAGTCGATGATGTGGTCGACGTGGGAGTTCTCCGTCCCGATGATGCCGATGCGCACGTCAGTCTCTCCCGGTGAGGTGAACCGGAGCACCGGTCCGCGCGGACTCGTAGATCCCGAGCACCACTTCGAGCGCACGCCTGGCGTCCCGGGTGCCGATCGACGGCGGGCGGCCATCGCGCACCGCCTCGATGAAGTCGAGGTACTGATCCCGATGCGCGTCGGCGACCGACTGGGTCACGCTCGCCCCACCCGCCGGCTGCCCGTCCGCGACAGACTGGGTCTCGGCGGTCGACTCTGCGTCGGCGGCGTCGAAGACGATCAGGTCGTCGTTCTCGATCACAGCGCTGCCGCGGTCGCCGTACACGGACAGCCGCACCGGCCGGCCCGGGTAGGCCGACGTGGTGGCCACGATCGACCCGATCGCCCCACTGCGGAACCGCACGGTC
Organism: Kribbella sp. NBC_00889; assembly: GCF_045207705.1. NCBI lineage: Bacteria > Bacillati > Actinomycetota > Actinomycetes > Propionibacteriales > Kribbellaceae > Kribbella > Kribbella sp. NBC_00889. Next base: position 5,120,038 of record NZ_CP108783.1, read on the forward strand.
GCCGCCACCGTGTCCTCGACCTCGATCCGATCATGCGCGAGCCGGTCGCTGTACGCCTGTACCTCGACGGGGTCGCCCAGCATCCACAGCAGTAGGTCGACCACGTGGATGCCTTGGTTCATCAGCGCTCCGCCACCGTCGAGCGCGACCGTGCCACGCCAGCCGCCGGAGTCGTAGTACTCCTGCGAGCGCCAGAAGGCCGACTCGGCAATACCAGTGGTGATCCGGCCGAGCCGGCCGTCGGCGACAGCTTGGTGCATGAAAGCCGGGGCGTGCTGGAACCGGCGCTGACTGATCACGGCCACGGTCAGCCCGGTCTGCTGCTCCGCGTCGATCAGCCGGTCGGCCGCTGCCAGCGTCACGTCGATCGGCTTCTCCACGATGACGTGCTTCCCCGCCTCGAGCGCGGTGATGGCAGCGTCGGCGTGATATCCGCTGGGCAGGCAGATGCTGACCGCGTCGATGTCCGGCCGGGCGCAGGCCTGCTTCAGGTCCGTCATCGGCTCACCGCCGTACTTGTCGCTCAGCGCGATGGCTCGATCCGCCTCCACATCGACGACAGCGACCAGCTCCGAGCCCTCTGGGAGGGACGTGATCAGGCGGGCATGGGTCTCACCGATGACTCCGGCCCCCACCACTGCGAACTTCATCCGGCCTGTCCTCTCTGTTCGTCGGTCCACGGCAGCACGACTCCACCGGCGTCGGCGCTCTGCTGGGCGAGCAGCGCGACCCGCGTCGCCACGAACCCTGCCGCCGTACTGGTCTCGGGCTCGCGGCCGGCCGCCAGGGAGTCGAGCGCCTCAGCCGCCGGGCGCCGACCGGGCGGCAGCTCCACTTCCCAGGGCGGGCGGTCAGTGGTTGCCGCGATCAACTTGTTCTGCGCCCAGAACAACTCCGCCGTGCCCTCGGTGCCGGTGAGTCGCATCCGGTAGTCACCGTGGTACGGCGATGCCGCGGGCGTCAGCCAGTTGACCTCGATCGTCGCGACCACCGTCCCTGCTCCGAGCAGCAGGGATCCGTGCAGCGCGAACTCGGGATCCGTGCTGTCGGCCAGCCCGGCGACCGTTCCCTCGGTCGCTCCGGACAGCAGCAGGACGAGGTCGATGTCGTGGACGGCGAGATCGCCGAGGATCCCGCCGTACCCCTTCCTGGTGAGGAACCAGTCCGGCCGAGTGGAGCGGTTGAGCTTGTGCGGACCGGTCGACGCGACTTGCACCAACTCTCCCAGCGAGCCGTCGGCCAGCAACGCGCGAGCAGCCAAGGTCTCGGGATAGTTCCGCTTCTCCAGCAGCAGGGAGACGAAGCGACCGGTCTCGCGCTGCGCGGCCTCGATCGCGTCGAGCTCGGCGAGCGTCGTACAGAGAGGCTTGTCGGCCAGCACGTGCGCACCGGCGCGGAGCGAGTCCACGATCGCCCCGGCCCGGTCCGCGTAGATGCCGGCGATCATGACGACCTCGGGCCGCAGTTCGTCGAGCAACCGCCGGTGGTCCTCGTACGCCGGTACGCCGAACTCGCCGGCGTACTGGCCCGCCGTCGCCGGATCCGGATCAGCGACGGCGACCAGCACGAGGTCCTCGCGCAGTGTCACCTCGTCCAGCGCGTACCTGACATGGGCGTGCGCGGCGCCGATCACGGCCAGCCGGAGGGGTGCGGGCATGGGCCGAGTCAACCCTGCAACCGGTTGCTACGTCAAAGGTCAGACCGGCGCGCGCCCGCCTCCCACGATCGATGGACTGGCGGTGACAGCGGAGCCGGCCACCGCCAGACACTGTCTCAGCAACCCGCGCAGCCGTACGTCGTCCGCGGCGCGGGCCGTCACGGACACGGCTTCGGCGGCATGGTCGGGCGCGACGAAGGTCCGGTAGAACGACTCGCTCTGGCCAACCCGATCCAGAACCGGAAACCACCAGCGCGCCGATCCCGCCGGCTCATCCTGCCCGGTGAGGAAATGGAGCGCGGTCTGATGCGCCCTCGAGAGTCTCCTCCCCTCGTCCGCCGTCAGCTCCCCTCCCACCAGCGCCGTGGACACGCACAGCGAGACCAGCCGGGCCGTCGATTCCAAGCCGGGCTGCGCGGTGCCGAGGAAGCTCGGCGCCAGCGGCAACAGCGCACGGCGCCCGGCCGAACTGCTGTGGTCGTGGACCGCCCTGGCGACCGCACTCAGTGTCGGATGCACGCAGCTCGGGCGATCCGTCCAGGGCTCACGGGCCAGCTTCGACACCAGTTCCATCACACACGGATCGGGCCGGGCGACCTTCCCGTAGCCGTTCACTCGCCGGACCGCACTGTTCCGCTGACCGGCGTACCCAGCTGTGGCCGGACCGGTAGTGCCGGTCGCCCGGGTTGTTTCAGCAATCGCACACTCAGTGCGGTGATCACGCCGAGTAGCCCGGCGCCGAGGAACAAGGGCCGGTAGCCGATCTCGGCGATCAGGGACGCGGTGACGCCAACTCCGACCAGTCCGCCGACGGCCTTCGCGGAGTACAGGATCGCCTGGTTCTGCAGCAGACTGTTCTCGCCGAAGAACTCGAGCACCAGGTTGGCCATGATCGCGTAGAACGCGCCGCCACCGAGACCGGCGAACATCGCGCACAGCACGAACAGCCAGCCCGCACCCGCCTCGCCTGCCACGACCAGGCCCACATGGGTGAATCCTTCGACCATCAGTACGGCGGCCAGCACGCGGCGCCGGCCGAACCGGTCGGAGAGGTTACCGGCGAACGACCTGCCGAGACCGTTGACTGCGGCAAGCATTCCGGCGGCGAAGCCCGCTGCCGCCATGCCCAGCCCGGCCGTCACCGCGTAGCTCACGACGAAGGCGATGCCGAACAACGACAGCGCCGTACACAGAGCGAGCGTCAGCCACATCAGCGGCAGCGCACCGGTCCGCATCGCCTCGGCCGGGCGGTAGTGCCGGACCGCGGGGGCGTTGTGCGGGATGCTCCGGTTCAGCTTCCGGTCGATGGCCCACGCCTGCGCGTCGATGTCGGCCGGCCACCAATGCCGCGGCGGATCCTTCAGCAACCCACCCGCGGTGACCACGACCGCCACCGCGACGATCGCGGTCAGATCGAACACCAGCCGGCGTCCACCGGGCGAGTCGACCAGCGCCAGCAACGCGATACTCGGTACGGCGCCGACCGCGAAACCACCGGTGACGAAGCCGATCGTGGCAGTACGCCGATCCGGGAACCACCGGGCCGACGTGGTGATGCACGCGGCGTACACCAGACCTGCGCCGCTGCCGCCGAGCAGTGAGTAGCCGAGGACGACAACGAAGTAGCTGCCCGCATGGGCGAGGGTCGCGAGCCCGATGGCCGCGAGTACACCTCCGACGATCACCAGTTGCGTCGGTGTGGCACGGCGTACCCGATGGGCCCAGGCGGCCGGGATGGCGACCAGGGCCTGGCAGGCGACGAAGACCGCCAGCAGCCACATGGTCTGGGTGAAACCCCAACCGCGGTCGGCGTCGAGACCGAGCGCTGCGGTGCCGAAGGAGTACTGCAGTGGGCTGATGGCAACCATGCAGGCCCAGGCGGCCCACAGTTGCCAGCGCCGCGAATGTCCGGTCAGATCCCGGGCCTCCTCGCCGATCCGGTACTGCCGGCCGTAGACGTCACGCACGTCCCGGGGCGAGGGCATCACGTGATTCATATCGCCTCCTGACTACTGCATACCGTATGAGATCTGTGGTACTCCTCCGCGTCGGCGTTGTCCAGAGCTCGGAGCTCTTGTGAACGAGAATGCATACAGCATACAGTCGCCATACGACCGGCCAGCGATCGGAGGACTTCCTCGTGGACCTGATGGAGTACCAAGCCAAAGAACTCTTCGCCCGGCACGGCGTTCCGGTGACGCTCGGACGGGTGATCGACGACCCGGCCGACGCCGCCGCGGCGGCCGCGGAACTCGGCGGCCGGGTGGTGGTGAAGGCGCAGGTGAAGACCGGCGGCCGCGGCAAGGCCGGCGGCGTCAAGCTGGCGGCCACGCCTGACGAAGCGGTCGCGAAGGCCGGCGAGATCCTCGGCATGGACATCAAGGGGCACACGGTGCACCGGGTGCTGCTCGCGCCGGCCGCGGCTATCGCCGAGGAGTACTACTTCTCCTTCCTGGTCGACCGGGCCAACCGCAACTACCTGTGCATCGCGAGCACCGAAGGCGGTGTCGAGATCGAAGACGTCGCGCACACCAACCCGGACGCGATCGCGAAGGTCGCCATCGACCCGGCCGTCGGCGTCGACGACGCCAAGGCCGCCGAGATCGTGGCGGCGGCAGGCTTCCCGGTCGGTGCGGAGTACGTCGTGCGCAAACTGTGGGACGTGTTCATCGCCGAGGACGCCTCGCTGGTCGAGGTGAACCCGCTCGTCAAGCTGGCCGACGGCACGCTGGAAGCCCTCGACGGCAAGGTGACGCTCGACGAGAACGCGGCGTACCGGCATCCGGACCACGCGGGCTTCGAGGACAAGACTTCCGCGGACCCACTCGAGGCTGCGGCCCAGGCCAAGGGCCTGAACTACGTCAAGCTCGACGGCTCGGTCGGCATCATCGGCAACGGTGCCGGCCTGGTCATGTCCACGCTCGACGTCGTCGCGTACGCCGGTGAGGCGCACGGCGGTGTGAAACCGGCGAACTTCCTCGACATCGGCGGTGGTGCGAGCGCCGAGGTGATGGCGAACGGACTCGGCATCATTCTGTCCGACGCGCAGGTGAAGAGCGTGTTCGTGAACGTGTTCGGCGGGATCACCGCCTGCGACGCGGTCTCCAACGGCATCGTCCAGGCGCTCGAGTTGCTCGGCGATCAGGCCGACAAGCCGCTGGTCGTCCGGCTGGACGGCAACAACGTCGACGAGGGCCGCAAGATCCTTGCCCAGGCCAATCATCCGCTGGTGACCGTGGTCGACACCATGGACGGCGCCGCCGCCCGCGCGGCCGAGCTGGCCGCCGTCGCGGCGCAGAACTGAGAGGTGGGACAGAGATGGCGATCTTCCTGACCGAGAAGAGCCGGGTCATCGTGCAGGGCATGACCGGCTCCGAGGGACAGAAGCACACCAGCCGGATGCTTGCCGCCGGCACCAACATCGTCGGTGGCGTGACGCCCGGCAAGGGCGGTCAGTCGGTCGACTTCGCGAAGCGCTCGATCCCTGTGTACGGCTCGTGCGCGGACGCGGTGAAGTCGACCGATGCGGACGTGTCGGTCGTGTTCGTGCCGCCTCGCTTCACGCTGGGCGCCGTGACCGAGGCCGTCGACGCCGGCGTACCGCTGGTCGTGGTGATCACCGAGGGCATGCCGGTCCAGGACACCGCCACGTTCTTCGCGCATGCGCAGGCCGCGGGAACTCGGGTCATCGGCCCGAACTGCCCGGGGATCATCAGCCCAGGACGTGCCAACGCCGGCATCATTCCCGCCGACATCGCGGGTGCGGGCCGGATCGGTCTGGTGTCGAAGTCGGGCACGCTGACGTACCAGATGATGTACGAACTGCGGGACTTCGGGTTCTCCACCGCGATCGGTATCGGTGGTGACCCGATCATCGGGACGACGCACATCGACGCACTACAAGCCTTCCAGGAGGACCCGGACACCGACGCGATCGTGATGATCGGTGAGATCGGTGGCGACGCCGAGGAGCGGGCGGCCGCGTTCATCAAGGCGAACGTGACCAAGCCGGTGGTCGGCTACGTCGCGGGCTTCACCGCGCCGGAGGGCAAGACGATGGGCCACGCCGGCGCGATCGTGTCCGGATCCTCGGGTACGGCGGCCGCGAAGCAGGAGGCCCTCGAGGCCGCCGGCGTACGCGTTGGCAAGACCCCCACGGAGACCGCGGATCTGATGCGCGCAGTGCTCGCAGTGGAGGAGGTCGGCGTCTGACGGCCCCGCTGATCACGTCCGGGGCGGTGCTGTGCTGCCCCGGACGACCAGCTCGGTCGCCACGGAGACCGGGCTGTGGTGATGCTCCCCCGCCTGGATCTCGCTGATCAGAGCGTCGACGCTGTGCCGTCCCACCTCCGCGAAGGACTGACGGACGGTGGTCAGCGGCGGCCAGAAGTGGGCGGCTTCTTCCATGTCGTCGAAGCCGACCACGCTGACATCGCCAGGCACGGCGCGGCCACGCTCGTACAAGGCACGGAGCAGTCCGAGGGCCATCTGGTCGTTCGCCACGAACACTGCCGTCACGTCGTCATTGGCAGCCAGACCCCGCCCGGCCTCGTACCCGGAGCTGGCGGTCCAGTCGCCGTCGTGCACGGGCGGCACCTCGCAGCCGTGGTCGAGCAGCGTCTGCTCCCAGGACTGCCGGCGCCGGTCGGCCGCGAACGACGTCGGCGGGCCGCCGAGATGCCAGACCGTTCGGTGTCCCAGCTCCAGCAGGTGTTCCGTGGCCAGCCGCGCGCCTTGCGCCTGGTCGGTGTCGACGATCGGGTAGTCGTAGTGGGCACTCGAGTCGACGACCACGACCGGCAGTCCGTCCGGCAGTTGTACGCCGGCCTCGTCCAGGGTGTGCGCCTCGATCAGGATGATCACGCCGTCCACCGCCTGCTCACCCAGGCGGCTGAACGCGTTCGTCACCGCGCGCTGGCTGACGTCCAGCACGGGCAGCAGGTTGATCGAGTAGCCGCTCATCGTCGCCGCTTTTGCGATCGCGTCGAGGGTGCGCGTCGTACCGAAGCTGGACAGCTCGAAGACGATCGCGCCGATGCTGCGGAACTCGCCGTTGCGCAGAGCGCGGGCGGCGCCGTTCGGGCGGTAGCCGAGCTCGCGCATCGCGGCCCGGACCCGGTCCCGGGTCACCGCGTCGACGTTGTGCCGGTCGTTCGCGACCCGTGACACGGTCTGCCCGGACACGCCGGCCAGCCGGGCCACGTCGGCCATCGACGGACCGCGCCGCCGCCGTACCAATGGAACCTCCGCTGCCATGACCCCTCCCTCGCGTTGCCTGGAGTCTAGACATGTTGACGTAAACACGTTACCGTCACGCCGTCGATGTTGACGTCAACATTGCGCGCGTCGCGGTGACGCGGGAGCGAGAGGAGGTCGACGGACGTATGGCGCAGTCCGTGGCCCAGGACCACATCAGACCACTGCGCGCGACCGGCAGCCGACGGCGCCGGGCCGGCCAGGACGGCAAGGGGTGGCTCTTCGTCGGCCCGTTCCTGGCCGTGTTCGCGCTCACCTTCCTGGCCCCGATCGGGTACGCGATCTATCTCAGCCTCTTCCGCGAGCAGGCGTTCTTCGGCGGCCGCGTGTTCGTCGGGCTGGACAACTACGTGGACGCGATCCAGGACTCGAAGTTCTGGGAGGCGTTCGGCCGGGTCGCGGTCTTCCTGGTCGTGCAGGTGCCGGTGATGCTGATCCTCGCGCTGCTGGCCGCGCTGGCCATCGACAGCGCCCGGCTGCACGCCGCGAGCTTCTTCCGGATCGTGATCTTCCTGCCGTACGCCGTCCCGGGCGTGGTCGCCGTGCTGATGTGGGGCTACATCTACGGCAACAACTTCGGGCTCGCCGCCGACCTGAACGATCTCTTCGGGACCACCGCGATCCAGCCACTGAGCGGGACCTGGATGCTGCCGTCGATCGCCAACATCGTCACCTGGGAGTTCGTCGGCTACAACATGCTGATCTTCTACTCGGCGCTGCGCACGATCCCCGGCGAGCTGTACGAGGCGGCCGCGATCGACGGCGCCGGGACGTTCCGGACCATCCGGGCGGTCAAGCTGCCGGCGCTGCGCGGCGCCATCGTGATCGCGACCATCTTCTCGATCATCGGCAGCTTCCAGCTGTTCAACGAGCCGAACATCCTGCGCACGCTGGCGCCGAACGTGATCACCACGTACTACACGCCGAACATGTACGCCTACAACCTGTCCTTCGCCGGGCAGCAGTTCAACTACTCCGCCACGATCGCGATCGTGATGGGCGTCATCACCGCGATCATCGCGTACGTCGTCCAGCTGCGCGGATCCCGGGAGGCCTTGTGAGTACGATGATCTCACCGCTGCGCCCGAAGCGATCACGACTGCTGACCGGCGTGATGGTGGTCTACCTGGTCTACACCCTGGTGCCCTTGCTCTGGTTGTTGCTCAGCGCAACCAAGACCCAGGCGGACCTGCTCTCCAGCCCAGGCCTGTGGTTCGGCAAGAGCTTCGCGTTCTTCACCAACATCAAGGACACCCTCACCTACAACGACGGCATCTTCCTGCGCTGGCTCGGCAACACGGTGCTCTACGTGGTCGTCGGTGCCGGTGGGGCGACCTTGCTCGCGACCGCGGCCGGCTACGGCCTCGCGAAGTACAAGTTCGCCGGTCGACGCGCCGTCTTCGCGGTGCTGCTGGGTGCGGTCGCCGTACCCGGGACCGCGCTGGCCGTGCCGACGTTCCTGATGTTCTCGAATCTCGGGCTGACCAACACCGTCTGGGCGATCATCGTCCCGTCCCTGGTGAGCCCGTTCGGGCTGTACCTGATGTGGGTCTACGCGACCGACGCCGTACCCCACGAGCTCCTCGAGGCGGCCCGGATCGACGGTGCCGGGGAGGTCCGGACGTTCTTCACCGTCGCGTTACGACTGCTTGCCCCGGGCATCGTCACGACCCTGCTCTTCGCGGTCGTGTCGACCTGGAACAACTACTTCCTGCCGCTGATCATGCTCAGCAAACCCAACCTCTACCCACTCACGGTCGGGCTCACCCAGTGGAGCAACCAGGCGACCGGCGTGGGTGCCCGCCCCATCTACAACCTGGTGATCACGGGGTCGTTGCTGACCATCGTTCCCCTCGTGGTCGCCTTCCTCCTCCTCCAGCGGTTCTGGCAGTCCGGCCTGTCCGCGGGCTCCGTCAAATAGTTCTGGGTCAAGTGAAAGGGAACACCATGAAGTCACATCGGCCACCTTGGCACCGCATCCGGCAGCTGGTGGTTGCCGGAGCCGCCCTCACGGCGCTCGCGGCCGTGGCCGCCTGCGGCGGATCGAAGACCGACAGCGGCAGCGGGAGCCAGACCACCGGCTCTCCCGACGCCGTCAACGCCGCGCTGCAGAAGGGCGGCACCATCACCTACTGGAGCTGGACGCCGTCGGCCGAGGCACAGGTGAAGGCGTTCGAGGCGCAGTACCCGAACGTCAAGGTGAACTACGTCAACGCGGGCACCGGCAACGACCACTACACGAAGCTGCAGAACGCGATCAAGGCCGGTTCGGGTGCTCCCGACGTGGCGCAGATCGAGTACCAGGCACTCCCGCAGTTCGCGCTGCCCGGCTCGCTCGTCGACCTGAACCAGTACGGCTTCAGCCAGTACGAATCGGCGTACACCGCCTCGACCTGGGCCGCCGTGCACGCCGGCGACGGGCTCTTCGGTCTGCCGCAGGACTCCGGGCCGATGGCGCTGTTCTACAACAAGGACGTCTTCGACAAGTACGGCCTGACCGTGCCGAAGACCTGGGACGAGTACGTCGCCGCGGCCAAGAAGCTGCACGCGGCCAACCCGAAGGCCTACATCACCAACGACTCCGGTGACGCCGGCTTCACCACGTCGATGATCTGGCAGGCCGGTGGTACGCCGTTCAAGACCGACGGCAAGAACATCAGCATCAACCTACAGGACGACGGCTCGAAGAAGTGGACCGGCACCTGGAACCAGCTCGTCGAGGGCGGGCTGGTCTCCGCGATCCCGGGCTGGACCGACGAATGGTTCAAGGCGCTCGGCGACGGCACCATCGCGACCCTGCCGACCGGCGCCTGGATGCCTGGTGTGATGGAGGCGTCGGTCAAGGCCGGCGCAGGCAAGTGGCGGGTCGCCCCGATGCCGACGTACGACGGCCAGCCGGCCACCGCGGAGAACGGCGGCAGCACCGAGTCCGTCCTGAAGCAGAGCGCGAACCCGGCGCTGGCGGCCGCGTTCGTGCGCTGGTTGAACCACGACGAGGGCGTGAAGCCGTTCCTCGCGAGCGGCGGCTTCCCGGCGACCACAGCCGACCTCAAGGACCCAGCGTTCGTCGGCAAGGCCAGTGCCTACTTCGGTGGTCAGAAGATCAACGAGGTGCTCACCGGCGCGGCCGGAACGGTCGTCAAGGGCTGGACCTACCTGCCGTACGAGCTGTACGCGAACAGCATCTACGGCGACACCGTGGGCAAGTCGTACCAGGCCAAGTCCGACCTGGACTCCGGCTTGAAGTCCTGGCAGGACGCCCTGGTTGCCTATGGCAATCAGCAGGGCTTCCAGGTGAACGGCTGACCTGTGTCCCACTTCGCGATCGGTGAGTCCGACTTCCTCCTCGACGGCGCGCCCTTCCGGATCCTGTCCGGGGCACTGCACTACTTCCGGGTGCACCCGGACAGCTGGGCCGACCGGATCGAGAAGGCCCGCCTGATGGGGCTCAACACCATCGAGACGTACGTCCCGTGGAACGCGCACAGTCCCCGGCCAGGTGTCTTCGGCACCGCGGGGATGCTCGACCTCGAGCGGTTCCTGCGAGAGGTTGCCGCGGCCGGCCTGTACGCGATCGTCCGGCCCGGGCCGTACATCTGCGCGGAGCGGGACAACGGCGGCCTCCCCGCCTGGCTCTTCCGGGAGCCGGGCGTGGGGGTACGCCGCAACGAACCGCGGTTCCTGGCCGCGATCGAGGAGTATCTGGACGCCGTACTGCGGATCGTCCGGCCGCTGCAGGTCGACCAGGGTGGACCGGTCCTGCTGGTCCAGGTGGAGAACGAGTACGGCGCGTTCGGTGACGACCAGACTTATCTCAAGGCGGTCGCCGAGATGATCCGGAACGCCGGGATCACGGTGCCGCTGGTGACCGTCGACCAGCCGGTCGACGCGATGCTCGCGGCCGGCGGCTTGGACGGCGTACTGCGGACCGCATCGTTCGGGTCGCGGGCGGGTGAGCGGCTCGCGACGTTGCGGACGCACCAGCCGAGCGGGCCGTTGATGTGCATGGAGTTTTGGGAGGGGTGGTTCGACTATTGGGGCGGGCCGCACCACACGACCGACGCGCCCGATGCGGCGGCTGAACTCGACGCGCTGCTGGCAGCCGGAGCATCGGTGAACATCTACATGTTCCACGGGGGCACGAACTTCGGGCTGACCAGTGGGGCCAACGACAAGGGCGTCTATCGCCCGATCATCACGTCGTACGACTATGACGCGCCGCTGGACGAGGCGGGGAACCCGACTGCGAAGTTCCACGCCTTCCGCGAGGTGATCTCGCGGTACGCCCCCATCCCCGACGTTGTCCCGGCGTCGGGGGTGCGTGCGCCCGAGACGTCGGCGGTGCTCGGCTCGCCGGTGCGGCTGCTCGCCGATCCGGATGCCTGGGGCAACTGGACCTCGTACGACGTTCTTCCGACGCTGGACGAGCTCGACGCACGGTTGGCGTTGTTCCGCACCGAGGTCGCCGCGGAGGAGCCGGTGCTTCTGAGTGTCGGCGAGGTGCGAGATCGGGCGTACGTGTTCCTGGACGGTGCTCCGGTCGGTGTCCTCGACCGGGAGCGGCACGACCGTGCGTTGATTCTGCCGCATGGTGGGCAGCTCGAGATCGTCGTCGAGGACCAGGGGCGGGTGAACTATGGCCGGCGTATCGGCGAGCCCAAAGGGTTGATCGGTTCGGTCCGGCTGGGCTCGACCGAGCTCACCGGGTGGTCGGTCTGTGCGATTGATCTGGAGGCTGTGCCGCGGTTGTGGGACTCCGCGGAGCCGGATGCCCTCGGTGTCGGCCCCACGGCCTGGCGGGCGTCGTTCGACGTCGAGCAGCCGGTGGACCACTTCCTGTCAACCGTTGCTTGGGGCAAGGGGATTGCCTGGGTGAACGGGTTCAACCTCGGGCGGTACTGGCGCCGGGGTCCACAGGAGACGTTGTACATCCCCGGGCCGGTACTTCGTCCTGGCCTCAACGAACTCGTCGTGCTCGAACTGGACGTGATGGCCGAGCCGGTGGCGCACTTCGTAGCCAGGCCTTCGCTGGGGCCTCTCGAACTGTAGGTGGAACAGGTGGGTCCGGCGTCGCTGTGGCCGGACCCACCTGGCTCAGGGACGCACCGGCGCAGCGGCAGCCGGCACGGGGGCTGATGTCGGGGCGGGGGCTGATGTCGGGGCGTGGGCCAGCGACGGGCCGGTGCCGATCTTGCTGGCGAGCAGGTCGGCGACGGCGTGGACCGCGCGCAGGGTGGGCGCCTTGGTAGCGGTGAGGTCGGCCAGTTCGACGACGGCGGCGAGGATCACGTCGAGCTCGAGCGGCTTGTCCTTCTCCAGGTCCTGGAGCATCGAGGTCTTGTGCTCACCGACCCGCTCGGCGCCGTTGATCCGCTTGTCCACCGAGATGTCCGGGTGACAGCCGACCGCGGCCGCGATCTCCAGCGTCTCCTCCATCATCAACCGGATCATCGCCCGCGTCCCCTGGTGCTGGGCGATCTCCACCATCGTCGCCCGCGCCAGCGCGCTGATCGGGTTGAACGCCGCGTTGCCGAGCAGCTTGATCCAGATGTCCTTGCGGATATCCGCTTCGACCGGACACTTCAGCCCACCCGCGATCATGGCCTCGCTGAACGCCGTACACCGGTCCGAGACGCCGCCGCCGGGTTCACCGATCGAGAAGCGCGTGCCTTCCAGATGGCGCACGACGCCAGGTCCCTCGAGCTCGGTCGAGCAGTAGACGACACAGCCGACCGCACGGTCGAGCGCCAGCACCCGGGTGACCGAGCCCTCGGGGTCGACGGACTCGATCCGGCGGCCATCGTACGGTCCCTTCAAGCCGTGGAAGTACCACCAGGGGATGCCGTTCTGGGCGGCGATGACGACGGTCTTGTCGTGCAGCAACGGCTCGACCAACGGGCCGGCGCCGGCATAGGAGTTCGCCTTCAGCCCGAGAAAGATGTAATCGACCGGCCCGACCTCGGCCGGGTCGTCGGTGGCCGGCGTCCGTGCCTCGAAGTCGCCGCGCGGACTGAGCACCTTCACACCGCCGGAACGGATCGCGTCCAGATGGGCGCCGCGGGCAACCAAATGGACCTCCGTCCCACCGCGGTGCAGGGCCGCGCCGACGTACGCGCCGATCGCACCGGCGCCGAGAACCGCAACTTTCATGGCTACCTCCTCAGTCCCTCGAGCCGGCTGGTGTGGGCACCGGGTGCCGTACGTCGTACTCGCTCACGTTGTCGATCTCGGCGCCTTGGATCTCCACTGCGACGCGGGCTGCGGTCATTCGGGGCATACGTGCTCCAATCGGGCGGCTCAGCTCGTACTGCGGAGTGCGATCAGCATGCGTGTCCACCTTCCGGAGGGCTTGTATACCGGATACAGTAGGCTGGCGCCTATATCCGGTCAAGGGCATGACGCAGATCACATTTTCGGTCAGCGCCCGCCCGATGAATCCGGGCCGTCCCGGCGGTACGTACCCGTGTCAGTTCTTCACGACAAAAGGGAGTTCGTCATGGGACGCGTCATCGTGATCGAGTTCGTCAGCCTGGACGGCGTGGTGTCGGATCCGGACAGCTCGGCCGGTACCCCGGGCGGCGGCTGGGCGTTCCGGCACGGGCCGGAGACCGTGGCCGGGGACAAGTTCCGGCTGGGCGGGGTGATGGACGAGGGCGTGATGCTGCTCGGCCGGACCAGCTGGCAGCTGTTCAGCCGGCTCTGGCCGAACCGCACCGACGAGTTCTCCACCCGGATGAACAAGATGGCCAAGGTGGTCGCCTCGCGCACCTTGACCGACGTGTCCGCCTGGTCCAACTCGAGCGTGCTCGACGGTTCGCTGACCGACTACGTGAAGGCCGAGACACGCGACATCGTCGTCACCGGCAGCCTGAGTGTCGTCCGCGCGCTCCAGGCTGCCGACCTGATCGACGAGTACCGGCTGCTCACCTTCCCGTCGATCATCGGCACCGGCACCAAGTTGTTCCCGGCCCTGGAATCACCGGTGCACCTGCGGCTGGCCTCGGTCGACCAGGCCGGCGCGGCGACCCTGGCGACGTACCAGCGGTCAGAGAGTGAGAGCTAGCCCGAACGCCGCGAAGACGGCCTCGTCCTGGAAGACCCGGTTGTGGCTGATGCCCGCCGCGGTGATGGTGAACACGTGCAGGGTGTGCAGCCTGTGTACGTCACCCTCACCGCGGTAGACCGCGATCCCGGCCTGGCCGTTCGCCGCGATCGGGAACACCCGCCAGTCGGTGCCGCGCAGTGCGAAGACCCGCGCCACGAATCGCAGGTGGTCCTCGCGTCCGGCGTACCAGTTGTAGAACGGCGGCATCTCCAGTACGACGTCCGCAGTGAGCAACTCGGCGAACGCACCGACGTCCGCCTGCTCGAAAGCAGCGATGTACTTCTCGACGATCTGCCGGGAGCGCGGGTCATCGGGCTCAAGTACGTCGTCCTCGGCCAGCCCGGTGTCGGCCAGCTTCGCGCGGGCACGCTGCAGCGCACTGTTGACCGCAGCCGGCGTCACCTGGAGGGCGGTCGCGACCTCAGCCGCCGACCAGTCCAGTACGTCGCGCAGGATCAGTACGGCGCGTTGTTTCGCGGGCAGGAACTGCAGTGCGGCGATCAGGGCGAGCCGCAGGCTGCCGCGCTCCCCTGCCACCGTCGCGGGGTCGTCCGGGAACGGCTGCAGCCACGGCACCTCCCCACCGCGGACCAGTGCGCCCTCCGGGTCCTCACCGCGGGCGACCAGCCCGGACGGCAGCGGGCGGCGTGCGCGGTTCTTCAGCTCGGTCAGGCAGGTGTTCGTAGCGATCCGGTAGAGCCAGGTGCGCAGCGATGCTCTGGTCTCGTCGTGCCGGTCGAAGGCGCGACAGGCCCGCACCATGGTTTCCTGCAGCAGATCCTCCGCGTCGTGGATCGAGCCGGACATGCGGTAGCAATGCTGCAGCAGTTCCCGCCGGTACGGCGCCGTCCGCGTCTCGAAGGTCTGCTCGAAGGTCACTGGACCATTGTGTTGGCAGGATGTGGCGATGACCTGGCCGCGGATGGTGTGGATCGGCGGGGCGCCGGGAGCGGGAAAGTCGACGATCGCGCGGGACCTTGCGCGACGCTCGGACCTGCCGCTACATCCGGTGGACCTGTGGACGTACGACCATGTCGGGCGGATGCCATCGATGGGGTCGCTGGCTGAGGATCTGGCCGAGGGGCCGGAGTACGCCGCTGACGCGTTCGTGCGGATCGCGCGCACGCGGCTGGAGCTCGTTGCCGAGGACGTGCGGGCGCGCGGGCTGGGCGACGTACCGGCTCTGGTGGAGGGGCCGCAGTTGTACCCGTCGATGGCCGATGAGTCGGTGATGGCAGCGGTGTGGCTGGTGCCGGATGCGGAGCAGACGCGGCGGGCGCGGGAGGAGCGGCTGGCCCAGGCGCACGATCCCGCCGGGCGTGCCCGGTTGGAGGGTCTGCTGGCGCGGGATGCCGTACTGGCTGAGCTGGTTCGACGTGAGGCGGTGGAGCATGGGCGGACACTCATCGAGGTGCCGGCCACACCGGACTGGGCCGGCATCGGTCGCGGTGTGGAGTCTGCACTGGGCGACCTGCCGCGGTTGCCTGCCGGTACGGCGTTGAGCGCGCAGCGGCAGTTCGAGAACGCGGCTGCCTGTCGTCAGGGACGACTGTGGCAGGCGGACATCGGGCTGGCGGAGCTGCCGCCGTACCCGTTCGCATGCGAGTGCGGCACCTCCGGGTGCGCCGAGACCTGGTCCGGGACACCCGACGCGTACGACGCGGTCGACGGGCTACTCGTCACGCATTAGGAGTGGGTCGCGCGGAGGGCCAGGGCGAGCTCCTCCAGTGCCGGCAGCGCGTCGATGATCTGCCGGGCCGACTTGTCCGGCAGCTCGTCGAGGCAGGCACCGATCGCCTCGGTGCGCAGCAGTTTGACCCGCTCGTGCACCTCGCGCCCGGCCTCGGTCGCCTCGACCTGGATCACCCGCAGATCCTCCGGGTTCGGGTCGCGCTGGATCAGGTCGAGCTCCGTCAGCCGGCCCACGACCCGGGACAGCATCGTCGGGTTGACGCCCTCGAGCTGCGCCAGCTCGGTCAGGCCGAGCGGACCGCGGAACGCGATCAGGCCCAGCACGGACGCCTGCGTCGGCGTCAGCCCTTCGCCGGTGGCCGTGGCGTTGAGCTCCCGCGCGAGCCTGGAGATCACGCCGCGGAGCCGGCTCAACGTCTCGGTGTCCGTCATGTCACCCCTTTATTGCCTGCCGGCAAGCAATGTAATCTGTTCATCGATGGAATCGTCGAGTGCACCCCAGGAAATCGCCAAACCGGCCGCGGACGAACCACTGGCCCACCGGCGGGTGGTCTTCGGCATCGTCTCGATCGCTCTCCTGATGGCCTCGATTGATCAGACCATAGTGGCGACCGCGCTCAACGCCATCCGCGGCGACCTGAACGCGGAGCTGACCTGGAGCGGCTGGACGATCACCATTTACGCGCTAGGCCAGATCATCGTCATGCCGCTGGCCGGCCGGCTCGGTGACCAGTTCGGCCGGCGGCGGATCTTCCTCGGCGCGGCGGTGCTCTTCACCATCGCCTCACTGCTGTGCAGCCTGGCCGACAGCATCTACCTGCTGGTGGTGTTCCGCGCCCTGCAGGCGATCGGCGGCGGCGCCTTCATGCCCACCGCGACCGGCATCGTGTCCGACCAGTTCGGGCGCGAACGGGACCGGGCGATCGGCATGTTCACCTCGATCTTCCCGATCGGCGGCATCCTCGGCCCGATCATCGGCGGCATCATCGTCACCTACTGGTCCTGGCGGGAGATCTTCATCGTCAACGTGCCGATCGGCGTTCTGCTGATCGTGCTCGGTCTGCGGTTCATCCCGCGCGGTGTTCCGCAACGCGCCGCGCGCGTCGACGGGGTCGGCGCCGTACTGCTGGGGCTGACCATCCTGTTCGGAATGTACGGGATCACGCTGCTCGGCGGGAGCGGCGCGACGCCCGCCGATCCGTTCTTCATCGGCGCCGAGGTGATCGCGATCGTGCTCGGCGTCCTGTTCGTCCGGCACGCGAACCGCCGGGCCGCGCCGTTCATTCCGATCTCCTTGCTGCGCGGTCGCGGCTTCGGGGCGATGAACGCGATCAACTTCCTGTTCGGCGCCGCCGTCCTGGGCTTCGGCGCGCTGGTTCCGCTCTATGCCGAATCGCGCTACGGGATCCAGCCGCTCCAGGCCGGAACGTTGCTCACGGCAAGGGCCGTCGGGATGATCTGTGTGGCCGGACTGGCCGTCTTCGCGCTGCGCCGGACCGGGTACCGGACGCCGATGATCGGTGGGTTCGTGCTGGTCGCGGCCGGGATGACGGTGATGTCGGTGGCCCCGCACGGACTGACGCCGTACGCGTGGCTGGCGCTGGCGGCGGGGATCACCGGCATCGGGATGGGGTTGTCGATCCCAGCGTCGAACAACGCCAGTCTGCAGCTGGCGCCGGCGCAGATCTCGGCCATCGCCGGGCTGCGCGGGATGTTCAGGCAGTCGGGTGGCATCGTCGCGGTTTCAATCACCACCGCGCTGCTGGCGCACGCCCAGAACGGCGGGCTGGCCCAGGCCAACAGCTTCGTCGTCTTCGCCGTTGTACTGCTGCTGATCCTGCCGCTGACCCTGTTCGTGCCCGACCACCGTGGCTCCTGGTGATCACGCCTCGGACGCTCAGGTGTGCTACGGTTTCCAGCGGTTGCAGTTTTGCAGTTCCACGTACGTTCAAGACGCCCGCGGATTTGTGATCCGCCGGGCGTTTTCTCATTCCGGGCCTGATCGAGGCCTTGTGTGGGAGGGCTGGTTGCGGCAACCGACACCCATCAGGACCCACAGAAGGAACAGATCATGGCTAGCGGCACAGTGAAGTGGTTCAACAGCGAGAAGGGCTTCGGCTTCATCTCCCAGGATGACGGCGGCGCCGACGTGTTCGTGCACTACTCGGCGATCGCGTCGAGCGGCTACCGCTCGCTGGACGAGAACCAGAAGGTCGAGTTCGACCTGACCCAGGGCCCGAAGGGCCCGCAGGCGGAGAACGTCCGCCCGCTCTGACCTGAGCACACAGCAGCCCCGGCCGATCCTCGGCCGGGGCTGCTGTCATGTGGTCCAGAGGTACTCGCCGTCGTCCAGTTCGTCCGTGCGGGTGAGACCGGCGGCCGTGGTGACTGCTGCCGACGCGGCGTGGTCCGGGTGAACGTGGGCGATGATGCGCTTCATGCCCTGCTCGTTCAGCCAGGCGACCAGGCCCTGAGCGGCCTCCTTCGCGTAGCCGCGCCCCTGCCACTGGGTGCCGATGACCCACGCGATCTCCGCCGTACTGCCGGTGACGGTGGCTTGCACGTAGCCGACGAGCTCGTCGTCGTGCTGGATCACCCAGTTCAGCCAGTGCTCATCGGGACGCCCCGGTCCCTCGAGCTGGCGCCGGTAGCGGGCCTCGATGCGTTCGACCGTCGGCGGTTCACCACCGATGAAGGTGTAGAGCGCGGGATCGGCCAGCACCTTGGCCATCTGCCCGGCGTACTCGACCTTCAAGGGGAGCATTGCCAGGCGGGCGGTCCGGAAGGGCGTGATCACGGCTCAACCGTAGCGCCGCGCATTCGTGTGCAGGTCGAACTGCGGACTCCGGTGGCCGTCCGCCTCGTACGGCGCCACCCGCTCCTCGTAGTGCAGGTAGGTACCGGCTGCAGCCCCCAGCCGGTCCCCTGTCTCCACGGTCTCCCCCTGGTTGACCGTGACATCGCCCAGATGGTCGTAGACGTGCCAGATGGCGTTCGACTCGACCACGACCTCACCGGCACCGGCCTGGATCACCACACCGGCCAGGGTCGCCCTGACCGGCGTACCAGGTTCGGTGCGGTAGTCGCGACCGGAATGACCCGCGTCCCCGAACTCGCGGACCACCACAGGGTTGTGCACCGGCGCAGCCATCCTCAGATCGTGACGCGGGACCTTCAGGCAGCCTTAAAGCCGGGCCGGGACGGCCGGATAGGGCGCAGGCTCGACTTCGAGCTCGGCCATCCGCTGCACATAGGTGCGGTACGCCCGACGGGCCTCACCGTGCGCGCCACTCGCCTGGAACGCCGACACCAGGCCCAGATGCGCGCGCTCGTCGTACTGGTCCCGATGCAGGATCCGCAGCAGATACCCGGCCGCCGCGTCGGGGTCACGCCGCCCGCGCTCGGCCAGCACCCGTGCCACCCGGACGTAGAGCGCCCGCGCCTCCTCCCGCATCCCCGCGGCCCAGTCCGCGAACACGTCCTCTTCCAGGAAGTCCCCGCTGTACGCCGCCTCGGCCGCGCGGAGCAACCGCAGATCGCCGGTGTCGAGGCCCTCCCGCGCGTCATGCAGGAACAGCTCCACGTCCACGGCCGCTTGCTCCCCATCCAGCCAGATCGTCGCGCGGTCCGCTCCGACGAAGCCGTCCGGCGGGTACCTCTTGTTCGGGTCCAGCACCGAGCGGACGGTCGACAGCGCCACCGACAGGCGGGGTGAGGCGACCGCCTCGTCCTGGTCCGGCCAGAGCAGATCCAGCAACTGGACGCGGGCGACCGGATGGCAGCGGCGGGCGACCAGGATCTTCAGCAGGTCGCGTGCCTTCTTCGACGGCCACTCCCCGAGCTGGATCGCCTTGCCGGCCCTCAGTACGCGGAAGCCGCCGAGGCACTCGATGCGGACCGGCGCCGGACCGGTCGCGTCACTGGTCGCGAGCGCGGCTGCCGCGTAGCGCGTTGCGCCTGCCGCCAGGAATTGCTGGTGTGCGCGCAGGGCGAGCTCACGACGTTCTGGACCATTGGTGCGCCCGGCAAGCATCAGTTCGGCCCGCGCCTCACCCAGTTGGTCGCCCAACTCACTGCGGATGTTGAGCACCTCGTGCAGGACCTCGCCACCGCCTGCTGCGGCGTACAGCTCCAGAGCATCGGCGAGACCGGCCCGGTCGCGGCGCTTGCGGCTGATCGCGGCAGCCTCCTCTGCGGTCGCCGCCGCCTCGGTCTGATTGCCGGCGTGCAGGGTGACCCAGCCGAGAGCGACCAGTGCGCCGGACAGACCGAGGACTGGGCCGTAGTCGACCGCCTGGCGTGCCAGTGTGGCCAGCTCAGCGGCTCGCTCCGGTTCCTCCACAGCGAGGACCCTGGCCAGCCCGGCCAGCGACGGTACGAGGGACTGCATGTCCCTGGTCTCCTCGGCCATCGGGATGGCTTCCTCGAAACACGCCCTGGCCATGGCGCGGTCGCCACGCTGGCGGTAGACCTCGCCCAGGACCGACAGCGGCTGAGCGACCCGTTTGGACTCCAGCTTCTGGTACAGCGCGCGGGACGCCTCCAGCTCGCCGATGGCCTCGTCCAGCCGGCCGAGCCTGAGCAGTGCCTCGCCTCGGTTGTTCAACGCCAGCGCCCGGAACACTGCGAAGCCCGCGCGATCTGCGAGCTCCAGCGCGATGTCCAGCTCTTTCAGGCCGAGTGCGTAGTCGCCTTCGGAGATGTGGTGCGAGGAGCGGTTCACTCGGATCCGGATCGCCTGCAGCAGGTCGCCCGCACGCTCCGCATACTCGAGCGCCCGCACATAGTGGGAGGAGTTGCCGCGGGGGTCGCTGTCCACCGCTGCCAGCATCGCGAGGACCGTGTGCACGATTGCCAGCGCCCTGTCGTCGCCGGAAACCTTGGCGGTCTCGTACGCCGCGGTGATGAGCGCGCGGCACTCATCGAACTCGCCACGCAGCCAGTGCGCACCAGCCCACCAGGCTTGCAGGAGCGCCTCGTCCGTCGGGTGCCGTCCGTCGATCCGTCCACGCTGGTACGTCGCGATCGCCACGTCGGTCTGGCCACGCAGATGATGGATCAGGCCCAGCCGCCAGGCGATGGCGACCGGGATCTCGCCCTCCGGCTCGATGATCCGGTCGAAGCACTCCATCGCGCCCTGCCAGTCACCGAGGACCTGCCGAGCTTCGCCCTCCAGTTGGTCCATCGCGGAGTCGCGCAGCCCAGCGGGCAGCGCGCCGACGGCCGCGACCACGGTCTCGGCCATGCCGCCGCTGACCATCGCATGCCCGCGTTCGGTCAGCATGCAGGCCGCCCTCGCCGCGTCGACGGCCTGGTAGCACGCCAGTGCGTCGCGATGCTCCCCTACGGACTCGAACCACTGCCCGGCTTGCAGCGACAGCTCAGTCAGCTCGCGTTCGTCGACGACCAGTCTGTCGGTGGCGAAGTTCTTCACCAGCGGATTGAGCTCGTAGCCGTCGTCCTCGCCGGTGGACACGAGCAGTCCGCGCGTGCGGAGCTGCTGCAGCGTTTCTGTGCTGTCGGTGAGTCCGATCGCCTTGCACAGCTCCGCACCGAACCGGGGTAATACAGCCACGCCGGCGACCAAGCGTCGTACCGCTGGAGGCTCGGCCGCGAAGACCTCTTCGGCCAGGTAATCGTAGAGCGGACCGTCTGAGCGCAGAGCCCGGCGCAGGCTAGTGGCGCGCTGGTCGGCGGGTACGGTCCGCAGTGCTTCCACTGCCAGACGTACGGCGGCCGGCCAGCCCTGGACCGCGGACTGGAGTGGCTCGGCGAGATCCTCAGTGCCGTCGCCGAGGACGTTCTCCAGTACGGCGAGCGTCTCGGCGACTGTGAACGCGAGAGCGGTGGCGTCGATCTCCAGCACCTGGCCGCGGCCGCGGAGCCGGTCGATACCGAAGGGCATCGGGGTGCGGGAGGCAACGACCACGTGCAGGTTCGGCGGGGCGGTACGGATCAGGCCCTCGATCAGCTTCGTGGCGGGCGCGGCCGGGTCCAGCTCGTGCAGGTCGTCGAGGACGAGCACGAGGTCGTTGGTGAGGTTCGCGTCCAATGCATCGGCGAGCAGAGCGGCGTACGCGAGGGCTCTGGTCTGTTGCTCGGCGTCGGCGTCCGGTCCGCGGGGGCTCTGCAGCTCGGCCGGAATGGTGTCCAGTTCGGGCACTTGCCGCCGGAGCGCAGCGACGAGGCCGGACACCATGGCGGACAGCGAGCCGTCCTCGGCGCGCACGGTGTGCCAGGCACAGGCTCGTCCCGCCGCCCATGAGCCCAACAGCGTCGACTTCCCGAACCCAGCGTCCGCCACCACCGTCAGCAGCCGTCGCTGAACTCCTTCATCCAGCAACGCCAGCAACCTCGGCCGCCCCACCGTCCCAGACTCCACCCGTCTCACCTCCCCAGAATCCCCAACAGGACAGCACCCTGGAGACGCAAGCCGCAACCGTGCTGACCCCGATCTCCCCCACCACAGACCAAGCCTCCCGCCACCGCCGGGCACGCTCCCGTCCAGCCCGGGAAGGCCACCTCTGGCCCGCGGGTAGTTGCCGGAATGGCAAATGAATGTGGGAAAGCAGCAGTCGTCGGCGGAGACTTGAGGGCATGGTGCAGATTGATTGGGCAGAGCAGGCTGGGCGGTTGCGGACTTCGGCGGAGGGGGAAGCGGGCTGGAACAGGACGGTGGCGACCAGTCTGGTCCGCGAGACCGACAAGGTGGCGGTGGACGTCGGCTGTGGTGGCGGCGGGATGGCCAAGGCGCTGGCAGAAGCTCTGACAGCCGATGCGACTGTCGTGGCGATCGACTCGGACCCCGACGTACTGGAGCAGGCGCGGGAGCACACGGCAGGTGCAGTCCGGTGCGAGCTGGCTTCTATGGATGACGGTGCCGAGCCGTTGCGCAAGGCAATCGACGCACCGGCGGACCTGATCTGGGCGGCCGGCGCAGTGCATCACGCAGCCGACCAGCAGGCGGCGGTCGACGCGCTTGCGTCGCTTCTGGCACCAGGCGGGCGGCTGGCGCTCGCGGAGAGCGGTCTGCCGGCCCGCAGCTTGCCGTGGGACCTCGGTGTAGGCGAGCCGGGACTCGAGTTGCGGCTCGATCACGCGCAGGACCGCTGGTTCAAGGCGATGCGTGAGTCGCTGCCGGGCACAGTGCCGATGCCGTACGGCTGGACCGACGCGCTCACCCGCGCCGGCCTCAGCGACGTCACGACGCGCAGCATCCTGACGGAGACGCCGGCGCCGCTGTCCGACGACGAGCGCGACCGCCTCGTCACTCAGTTCCGGCACCGGGTCGAGCGCCTCACCCTCGACGCCGAACCCACGCATGGGCACGGCCACGGCCATGGCCACGGTCACGTTAGCCCAGAGGACGGTGAGTGGTTGAGCCCGGAGGATCTCGCCACCTGGGAACGGCTTCTGGACCCCGACGGCGACCAGTACCTCGGCCGTCGTACCGATCTCTTCGTCCTCTCCGTCCGCAGCATCCACCTCGGTCACGCACCCCGCTGACCACCCTCCAGGTCCACGCCACGCCGGGAGTTCGAGCATCCGCGCGCAAACGTGTCGGCGGCTCGCCGTAAGGTGGGTGCCCATGAACGACCGGCTGGTGTGGATCGACTGCGAGATGACCGGCCTCGACCTGGCGGCAGACGCCCTGATCGAGGTCGCCGTACTCGTCACCGACTACGAGCTCAACGTGCTCGGTGACGGCATCGACCTGGTGATCGCACCACCACCAGGCGCACTCGAGCAGATGGGCGACTTCGTCCGCGACATGCACACCGCCTCCGGCCTGCTCGACGAACTCGCCACCGGCATCCCGCTCGCCGACGCCGAACAGCAGGTCCTCGACTTCATCTCCGGCTACGTCAAAGAACCCCGCAAAGCCGCCCTGGCCGGCAACTCCGTCGGCACCGACCGGACCTTCCTCGTCCGCGACATGCCCAAGGTCGAAGCCCACCTGCACTACCGCAACGTCGACGTCAGCTCCATCAAGGAACTCGTCCGCCGCTGGTATCCGCGGGTGTACTACGCCACCCCCGCCAAGACCGGCAACCACCGCGCGCTGGCCGACATCACCGAGAGCATCGAAGAGCTCCGGTACTACCGCCGGACCGTGTTCGTGCCCCAGCCCGGACCCGACTCCGACACCGCCCGAGCCGCCGCCAGCCTCATCAGCGACCCCGTCGGAGACTCCCAACCCGCCTCCTGAACAGGGCCGTCCGGGCCCGATTTCATGTCCCCGGACATCGTCGCTATGATTGCTCAGCCGTCGCACGCGGACGGCAATGGTGGGTGTAGCTCAGCTGGTAGAGCACCTGGTTGTGGTCCAGGTGGTCGCGGGTTCGAGTCCCGTCACTCACCCGACGTCGACGGCGACCCATGCCTGCGGAGAGCGCAGGCCGGGTCGCCGTCGGCATTTGTGCGGCTGCGCTTCGCTTGCCGCGGGTGGGGGCTTCGCCACCCACACCCCCATACCTCGGCGGGGGTTGTTGGTTGGCTTTCCGCGGTGGCTTGGGTTTGTCGGTTGGCTATCTGCGGGGGCTGGGGTTGTCGGTTGGGTTTCCGCGGGGGCTGGGGTTGTCGGTTGGGTTTCCGCGGGGGCTGGGGTTGCTTGTTGGGTTTGGGCCGTGGCTGGGGTGGTTTTGTCTGGTCGTGTCCGGGCTGATGGGATGGGGTTGTGAAGAGCTCGGGGAACGTGTGGTTTGGGTATGGGGTCGTGCTGGTTGTGACGTTTGCGGTGGGGGTGCTGGCGTTCTGTGTTTGGGTGCTCTCCTTGGTTTTCTGACCTTGGGGTGTGATCTCGTCGGGGGGTTGGTGCGTCTTCTGGGGTGAAGGCGTCGACGAGAGGCTGGGGATGGCGGTTACCGAAGACTTCGAGGAGTTTGCGCGGGCGGGGATACCTCGGTTGTACCGGACGGCTTGGCTGCTGACTGGCGACCGGCATCATGCTGAGGATCTTGTCCAGGACACGCTCGCGAACATGCTCAAGACGTGGGCCCGGATCGACAATCCGGGAGCTTATGCGCGGACCGCTATGGCTCGGACGTTCATCTCGCAGCGGCGACGACGGAGTTGGTCGGAGCGGCCTACTGCCGAGCTACCTGAGCAGGTTGAGCGGGTGGGCGATGTCGAGCTCCGGATGGCATTGCGGGAGGCGCTGGGCGAGTTGGCGCCGTTGGATCGGGCCGTGCTGGTGCTGCGGTACTTCGAAGATCGCAGCGTTGAGCAGGTCGCGCTCGATCTCGGAAAGAACGCCAGCGCGATCACTACGCGGACGGCCCGGGCATTGGACCGCCTGCGCGTGGTGCTGGGTGACAACGCCGTACAGCTGATCGCCCACTGACCCAGAGGAACATGATGAACAACCTGAACGACACGCTGCCCAGCCTGATGGACCGGGCCACCGAGAACCTCGAGCCGGTCAGCACCGACCTCCTCGACCGGAGCGTCCAGCAGGGACTCCGGCTACGCCGCCGGCGTACGACGCTGCTCTCCGTGACCGGGGCGGGCGCCGTGCTGGCGACCGCCGGACTCGTCGCGGGCGGGATCCAGCTGCTGGGTACGCCGTCCGAGGCCTCCGTCTCGGGTACGCCGGTCCCGGTCGTGACCCCGACTCCTCTCGCCAAGCCGGCCGCGGGGACACCGCAACAGGCTCTGGCGACCCTCAAGCGCCTCATCGCGGCGCCGGGCCGCACGCTGTCCGAACCGACGGTCCGCGGGAGCGCGAAGGAGGGCTTCCTCGCGGCGTCGTACCTCGTCGACGACGGCAACGGCGCGTCCCTCGTCGAGGTCCTGCTGGCCGCCGACGGTACGGCGAACCCCTGCTTGGGCGGCGGCCCAGGCTGCAGCATCAACCCCGATGGCTCGAGCATGTACTCCTCCTCCGACGAGCCGGAGTACTCCGACGCCCGGAACGAGGAGTACGGCGTCCTCTTCAATCGCGTCGAGCTGTCCTACCCCGACGACCGCTACATCGGCCTCGCGAGCTACAACGGGCCGGCCGAGAAGGGGATCGAGCACACGCGCGCGAAGCCCCTGTTCACCGCTGCCCAACTCGCCACCATGGCCCAGAGCAAGAGCTGGCAGTTCCCGGCGCCCACCGCCGTCAAGCCCTCGAAGGGCGCCAAGCCCTGGACCACCCGCAAGGGCACCAGATAGCCGAAAGGCCCGGCCGCACAGCGGCCGGGCCGCTCAGCGTGGGGTGATGACGACCTCGGCCTCGATCTCGACCGGGATGTCGAAGGGAAGGGCGGCCTGGCCGACCGCCGAGCGGGCGTGCTGCCCCGTTTCCACACCCCACAACTGCAGGATCACGTCCGAGAAGCCGTTGATCACCGCCGGCATCCGATGGAAGCCCGGCGCGACATTCACCATCCCGAAGACGCGCACCCAGGCAACGATCCGGTCCAGGTCACCCAGCTCCCGGCGCAACGAGGCCAGCATCGACAACGCGGTCAGCGCGGCCGCGTCGTACGCCTGCTCCTCTGTCACCTCCGCACCGACCTTGCCCAGCGGTTCGGGCAGCTTCCCGTCGGCCGTGAGTGGCCCGTGACCGGAGACGTACGCGCGATCGCCGTACAGGCGGACCCAGGGAAAGGGCAGCGTGACGCCGGGCAGCTGCATCGGCTCCGGCAGCGTGAGTCCCAGCTCGGCCAGTCTCTTCTCGATCTCCATGGGGTTTCCTCAGGACGGGGGACGGATGATGCGTTGCTCGATGGCGCGGGCGACGGCGGCGGCCCGGGTGTCGACTTCGAGCTTGGTGTAGATGTGCGACAGGTGGGACTTGACCGTGGCCTCGCTGACGAACAACTGGCGGGCCATCTCGCGGTTCGACCGACCGGTCGCGAGAAGGCCGAGGATCTCGACCTCGCGCTCGGTCAGCGTCGGCCCGGATCGCTTCACCAGCCGGGCAGCGATCGCGGGCGCCAGGATCACCTCACCGCGAGCAGTGCCGCGGATGGCGCGAAACAAGTCGTCGGGCGGTGCGTCCTTCAGGAGGTAGCCGGAGGCGCCGGCGTCGATCGCGCTCATGATGTCGGCCTCGGTGTCGTACGTCGTGAGCACCAGGACCTGCGGTGGTTCCGGCAAGGCCCGCAGCCGCGCGGTGACCTCGGCACCACCAGGGCCGGAGCCCAGATTGAGATCCATCAGTACGACGTCCGGCCGAACAGCAGCGACCAACTGCTCGGCGCTGTGCGCATCGGACGCCTCGCCGACCACAGACAGGTCCTCCTGCCCCTCCACCAGCGCTCGCATCCCCGCACGAACCACCGGATGGTCGTCTACAAGCGCGACCCGGATCATGAGCGCACCAACGGGACCGACGCGGCGAGCGCCGTACCCTCACCCGGTTCGCTCTCCAGCACCAGAGTGCCGCCCAGCTCACGCAGGCGATCGCGGATACCAGCCAGGCCTCGCCCCCGGTCCGGATCGGTGCTGCCAGTGCGGTCCGGCAGACCGCGGCCGTCGTCGCGGACGTCCAGTACGACGGCGTCCGGCTGATAGGTCAGCGTCACCACGGCTGTGCTCGCAGCTGCATGCTCCAGCACATTAGCCAGTGCACCGCGCGCAGTCCGTAGCAACGCGGTCTCGATCTCCGCGCCGAGCGGCACCGGAGTCCCGTGCACCTGGACGCGGACCTCCACACTCGCGTGCGCGGCGAGCCGCTCACAGGTCTGCCGCAACGCACCTGGCAGCGCAGGCTCCCCCGGACCGCTCGCCAACTCCGCGGGTGCCAGGTCCCGGACCACTCGGCGTACCTCGTCCAGCCCGTCGCGAGCAGTCGCCGCCGCCTGGGCAGCGTGCTCGCGGGCCGCGGCAGGCCGGTCGTCCCATTCGTGTTCGGCGGCCTGCAGCAGCAGATTGATGCTGGACAGCCCTTGAGCGACGCTGTCGTGGATCTCCCGCGACAGCCGCGCCCGCTCAGCCAGTACACCGGCCCGGTGCTGCGCATCAGCCAGATCGCCCTGCGCCGCATGCAGATCGTCCAGCAGCGCCTGCCGCGCGAGCGCGTCCCGCTCCAGCGCTCGATACGCACCAACCGCGAGTACGGCGACGCACACCGGTCCCAGCACGATCGTCGGGTCCAGCCGGTCGGTCATCCGCGTCCACGTGACCACAGTGGTCGCCACCATCCCAGCAACCACCGCACAGGCCGGCCAGAACGGCAGCACCCGCAGCGCCACGAACGACAGCGGCACAGCGCACCACGCGAACGACGGCGCCACCAGGACCAGCCCGAACCAGACTGCCACCAGCAACGCCAGCCACAGCCGGCTCGGCAGCAGTCGATGCGCGGCATAGGTAGCCAGCAGCACCACCGCCCCACCAAGCACCCACGGCGCCTGATCCCCGAACCCGTGCCCGGACAGGTACCGCACCGCGGACGCCACCACCAACACGACGAACGCCGTGTGCAGCGCCGTCACCAGCCCGCTGGCGTGGCCCAGAATCCCGGCAGTCCAGGCCGGTGCGCGTGAAGTGGTCCCTGGATTGGTCATGGTCCAGCCGATGGTAGGCCCGGTCAGCCCGCTTCAGAATCATCCGAACGGCTACTCGATCGTCCCCGAACGCCCGTCGTACCCGCGTCCTCCGTCGACCAGGCTGGATGCACAGTCCACGACACTTGATGCGAGGTACTCATGTCCGTCCGTTCCCTCTCCGCGACTCTCGCGCTCTCCGCCGTACTGCTCGGCGTCTGCGCGCCACTGGCGTCCGCCCGGACCAGCACGTACGAGCTGCCCGGCGACCCGGTGGCGAGCGGCGGATCCAAGTACGAGGGCATCGGGTACGACGTACGCACGCAGCGGTTCTTGGCGTACCGAGCGCGTTCCTGAACGACCTGGTGATCGGGCCGGACGGAGCGGCGTACGTGACCAACTCCAACGCGCCGCAGGTGTTCCGCGTCGCCGAGAAGCACGGTCGCTGGACGATCCGGACCTGGGTGGACGCGACCGCGACCATTCCGACCCAGAGCGGGTTCAACCTCGGCGGCATCGTGCTGTCGCCAGACCGTCGTGCGCTGGTCGTGGCCCAAGGCAACGTTGGGAAGCTGTGGCGGTTCGACCTGCGGACCGGCCGCGTGTCGACAATCGACAGCGGTACGGCGGACCTGGTCAACGCCGACGGTCTCGTCCAGGACAGTCGCACGCTCTGGGTCGTGCGGAACTTCTCCAAGGTGCTGACCACGCTCCGGCTGTCTCAGGATGGTCGTACGGCGCAACTGGTGAGCGCGACCGCAACCGACCCGGACCGGGTGTACACGACCGCGAAGCTCGCGCAGGGCTGGCTGCTGCTGGTCGACAGCAAGTTCGACGAGCCGGTCGGGCTCCCGCCGTACCAGGTGGTCGCCCTGACCCCGCCGCGCCGATGACCCGCCGTCGCCCGATCGCCGTGGCTGCCGTCATCCTGGTGACGGCGGCCACCGGCTGCACGGCCGCCTCAGCCCCTACTCCGGCCGCTCAGCAGACCCCTGGTCAGCTCACCCCGACCGCTCAGCTCACCCCGAGGACCTCTCCCGTGCCGACCGACGACACTCTCGACACCCAACTCATCGCCGCCGCCTGGAAGAACGACGTCGCCGGAGCCCGTCGACTGATCACCGCCGGCGCCGACGTCAACGCGGTCGACGACACCGTGCAGAGCGCCTTCCTGATCGCCGCCAGCGAGGGCTACCTCGACCTGCTCGACCTGACCCTCCAGCACGGCGCCGACGTCCGCAGCCTCGACAGCTACCACGGTACGGCGCTGATCCGCGCCGCCGAACGCGGTCACGCACCCGTGGTCGCCCGCCTGCTACGCGCCGGTGTGGCCGTCGACCACGTCAACCGCCTCGGCTGGACCGCCCTCCACGAGGCAGTCCTCCTTGGCAAGGGCACCCCGCAGTACGTCGACACCGTCCGCCTGCTCATCGCCGCCGGAGCTGACCGCGACCGCCCAGCCGAGCGCGACGGAACCACGCCAGTACAAGGTGCACAGAAGCTCGGTCAGACCGCCGTGACCGCCGTACTCACTACCGAGCGCCCGACCTCCGCAGCCTCCGCCCTGCTCGCCGCAGCCACGGCAGGCGACGCGAACAAGGCCGCCGCCGCGCTGGCAGCGGGAGCGCCGCTGGAGTCGCGCGACGACCACCGGCGTACCGCTCTCCTGCTGGCGTCCCTGAACGATCGCGTCGACGTCGCTCGCCTCTTGGTCGGCCTCGGCGCGGACCCCGACGCGCAGGACGACCGCCGCGACTCGGCGTGGCTCGTCACCGGCGTCACCGGCAGCGTGGCGATGCTCGAGACCCTCCTCCCGGCGAACCCGGACCTCAAGCTCCGCAACCGCTTCGGCGGCATCTCGGTGATCCCGGCGAGCGAACGCGGTCACGTCGACTACGTCCGCCGCGTCGTACAGACCCGGATCGACGTGAACCACGTCAACGACCTCGGCTGGACCGCACTGCTGGAGGCCGTGATCCTCGGCAAGGGCACCGGACCGTGGCAGGAGATCGTCCGCATCCTCCTGGCCGCGGGCGCCGACCCGTCGCTGCCCGACGGTGACGGCGTCACTCCAATCCAGCATGCGCGCAGCCGCGGGTACGACGAGATCGCCGCAATCCTGGAGGCCGCGAACTAGCCGGCCCCGGCGAGCGCGTCCCAGGTCTTCACCACTTAGTCGGTCAGGGGCTCAAACACCTCGACGGGAGGTCGAACCACCTCAGGTGGTCGAACTCGGAGTTCACCGTGCCCTCATGATGGATGCTCTCCTCCTGGCAGGTGGACAGCAGGTCCCGCGCCTCGGCGAGGTAGTCCTGCAGAGCCGACTCCGGCGCGGTGTGGTCGTGGCGCGGGTAGCGCAGTGTCCCGTCGGCGTCGTACCCGACCTCCGACAACCGCAGCGGCGGCTCGACCGCGCCACGATGGTGCCGCCACAACCCGTTCGTGGGATCGAAGCGGTAGTCACCGAGCAGCCGCCAGCCGTCCCGCGCGACCAGCTTCACCGCCTCGACGACGTAGGTGAAGACCGCCTCCGAGATGAAGTAGTTGAAGTTCACCCGGACCCAGCCCGGCTTGATCCCCTCGCAGCCGTGCATGACCTCTTCTTCGAACTCGTGCGACTGCACCAGGTCGATCCCGAGCAGGGTGTGGCCGTACGGGCCCGCGCACGAGCACCCTCCGCGCGACTGGATGCCGAACAGGTCGTTCAGCAGCGCGACCACGAAGTTGTGGTGCAGGAACCGCCCGGAGGGTGCCTTCACCACGAACGAGACGATCGACAACCGCTCCGCGTCCAGGTTGCCGAGGATCTGGATCTTCGGCTCGCTCTTCCAGGCCTCGACCGCGCGACGCAGGTACGAGTCCTCGTGCGCGCGGATCACGTCGATGCCGACCGCCTGCTTCAGCTGGAACGCGAGGCCGGCCCGGATCGACCCGATGATCGCCGGCGTGCCGCCCTCCTCCCGATGCACCGGATCCTCGATGTAGCGATGCTCCAACTGGTTCACGTACCGCACCGTCCCGCCACCGGGTACGTCGGGGACGCGGTTGTGGAGCAGTTCGCGCCGGGCGACCAGTACGCCGGGAGTACCGGGACCGCCGATCAGCTTGTGCGGGCTGAGGAAGATCGCGTCCTTGTAGGACAGTGGGTCGACGTCGCGGCCGGCGTACATGCCGATCTCGACGTACGGCGCCGCGGCGGCACAGTCCCAGAACGACAGAGCGCCGTACTGATGGAGCAGGGCCGAGACCCGCTGCGTGTTGCTGACGATGCCGGTGACGTTGCTGGCCGCGGAGAACGACCCGATCTTGAGCGGGCGGGCGGC
The DNA here is from genome assembly GCF_045207705.1 of Kribbella sp. NBC_00889. Taxonomy (NCBI): domain Bacteria; kingdom Bacillati; phylum Actinomycetota; class Actinomycetes; order Propionibacteriales; family Kribbellaceae; genus Kribbella; species Kribbella sp. NBC_00889. The sequence goes on from NZ_CP108783.1 coordinate 5,151,550, forward strand.
GTACTCGATCAGTCTCTGCTCGAGCTGCGGGATGTCGATGTGGCCGTCGTGGTCCTGGCTGATCACGACGACGTCGGCGATCGACTCACGCCACGGGAGCTCGTTGGAGTGGTGCTCGTACGGCCCGATGAACACGACCGGTCGCTGGTCCCGCGGGATCTGGTCGGTCAGGTGGTAGGTGTCGTCCAGCTCGGCCGGGATACGCAGGCCGAGGATGCCGATCAACTTGTCGATCGCGCCCGTCGCGCCCGAGCCGCAGAAGATCAGGGCGGTCTCGTCGTCGCCGCCGACGCTGTGCAGGATGATCCGGCGGGCGTCCTCACGCAGACGAGTGGTCTGCAGGCCGGTGCCGCTGGACTCGGTGTGGGTGTTCGCGTACCGCGGCAGGACCTCCTCGCGGATGAAGTCCTCCAGGAACGTGAGCGCGCGCCCCGAGGCGGTGTAGTCCGCGTACGTGACCCGGCGCAGACCGTACGGGCCAGGCATCACCTGGTCGTCCCCGATCACCGACGCCCGGATCCGCCGCAGCAACGGCGTGTCCGGCGGCGCCTCGACTCGCTCCCCCTGGATCGTCATGGCTCAGGGTAGAACGGCCGAGTGACCTACGTCTCGTGTCCGGATCGCGTCCTGTGGATAAGGTCGGTGGCAGTTGACGGCGAGGGAGTTGGGATGACGTTTTCCGGCGAGCTGTGGGACCGCGGTGGCGCCTCCGTGTACGACGAGATCGTCCGGCATCCGTTCATCACCGGGCTGATCGACGGGACTCTGGACCACGACGCGTTCCGTTACTTCATCGTCCAGGACAGTCACTACCTGCGCGCCTACTCGCGCGCGCTCAGCCTGGTCGCCGGCCGAGCGGTCGACGAGGACGCGGTGAGCATGTTCGCGTTGCACGCCGCCAACGCGATCGCGGTCGAACGCTCGCTACACAGCTCGCTGCTCGGCTCGCTGGGCATCTCCGCGGCCGATGTCGACGCTGCGGGGTCCGGACCGACGACAACGGCGTACATGTCCTATCTGACCGCGGTCTGCGCAACGGGCACGTACGCCGAGGCCGTGGCCGCCGTACTGCCCTGCTACTGGATCTACCGCGACGTCGGCCGCGAACTGCTGAAGCGGTCGTCGCCGGACCCGCTCTACCGGCAGTGGATCGAGACGTACGGCTCGGACGAGTTCGATGCCGTCGTCGAGTCGGTGCTGGCTGTGACGGATGGTCTGGACGTCAGTGCCTCCGAGCGGGAACGATGTCATCAGCACTTCGCCACAACCTGCCGCTACGAATGGATGTTCTGGGACGCCGCGTACCACAAGCTCGATTGGCCGGTCGGATGATGGACTTCTACGACGTCGTGATCGTCGGCGGTGGGCACAACGGCCTCGTCGCCGCTACCTACCTGGCTCAGGCCGGCCTGACCACACTGGTCCTCGAGCAGCAGCCGCACACCGGCGGCGCCGCGGTCAGCCAGCAGGTGTTCCCCGGCGTCGACGCCAAGCTGTCGCGGTACTCGTACCTGGTCAGCCTGCTGCCCGACAAGGTCGTCGCCGACCTGGGCCTCGGTCTCGACCTCCGGTCCCGCTCGGTCGCGTCGTACACCCCGGTACGCCGCTCCGGCCGCGACCTCGGCCTCCTCGTCGAACGACCGGAGGGCCCGGCGACCCGCGCCTCGTTCGCCGCCCTGACCGGGGGCGACGCCGAGTACGACGCGTGGACGTCGTTCTACGGCTCAGTGGGCTCATTGGCCGCCGCCGTCGCGCCGACTCTCCTTGAGCCGCTCCAGTCGGCCGCCGAAATGCGCTCCCGGGTCGACGCCGCGCTGTGGGACGAGCTGATCGAGCGGCCGTTCGGTGAGTCCGTGGAACGACGATTTGCTGACGACACCGTGCGTGGCGTGGTGGCGACGGACTCGGTGATCGGGACGTTCGCCGGGTTGCACGACGAGTCGCTGATCCAGAACCGGTGCTTCCTCTACCACCTGATCGGCAACGGCACCGGCGAGTGGCGGGTGCCGGTCGGCGGCATGGGTGCGGTGACGGACGCTCTGGCCGCCGCTGCCCGGCGGGCCGGTGCGTCGCTGGTCACCAACGCGTCGGTGACGTCCGTCGAGGCGGACGGCGTACGCGGGTCGGTCACCTGGCTGGGTGGCGACGGGGAGCGGTCGGTCGACTGCTCCTACGTGCTGTCGAACGTCGCTCCGGCCACTCTGGATGCGCTGCGTGGTCGTGACTCCGCTGTGAAGCCTGAGGGGTCGCAGCTGAAGATCAATCTGCTGCTGTCGCGGCTGCCGGCGTTGAAGTCGGGTGACGATCCGGCGCGGGCGTTCGCCGGGACTTTCCACATCGACGAGGACTACAGCCAGTTGGAGTCCGCCTATCAGACAGCTGCTTCGGGAGCGCTGCCGTCGACGCCGCCGTCCGAGGTGTACTGCCACTCGCTGACGGACCCGTCGATCCTCTCGCCGGAGCTGGTTGCCTCCGGCCACCACACGCTGACCGTGTTCGGGGTCCACTTCCCGGCCCGATTGTTTGCCTCCGACAACGATGTGGCGCGGGCCGAGGCGGCTCGCCGGGTGCTGGCCGGCCTGGACTCCTACCTGGCCGAGCCGCTCGAGGACTGCATCGCCCGCGACGCCGACGGCAACCTGTGCATCGAGGCCAAGACGCCGTACGACATCGAGGAATCCGTCGGCATGCCGGGCGGCCACATCTTCCACGGCGACCTGCAGTGGCCCTGGGCCACCGACGACGCCGACACCGGCCGCTGGGGCACCGAAACCGACGTCGCCAACCTCCTCCTCTGCGGCTCCGGCGCCCGCCGAGGCGGCGCCGTCTCCGGCCTCGGCGGCCACAACGCCGCCATGACCATCCTCACCCGCTAACCGATTTCGCATCTCCCCCGCCGCCCTGCTACGATCCTCATCGTTCCAAAGCACGACAAGCGCCGCTAGCTCAATTGGCAGAGCAGCTGACTCTTAATCAGCGGGTTCGGGGTTCGAGTCCCTGGCGGCGCACAAAAGCCCAGGTCACGACGGTGTGGCCTGGGTTTCTTCATGCCCACAGGACACCTTTTATTCGACGCTTTCAGCCGCACGCTCTCTCGCCGACCGGCTGTCCTGACTTCATCTCGTCGTGACTGTGCGTCACATCACATGCGTGCGGAACATGTCCGACTCACCGTCCTCCGCACCGGCCACGCGTTGAACAGGCAACGCTCACAGCTGGCTGGAGGAGACACATGCCGAGGACACCGCTGCCCATCGGAACCTGGGGAGAGATCTCCACCAGGACCATGAAGACCAACAAGAACAGCAAACCCACCAAGCACCTGGCCCACGCCAAGTTTCGCGACCAAGACGGCAACGTCCGCGCCGTCACCGCCACCGGAACAACCAAAACCGCCGCACGAACCGCCCTGCTCACCAAACTCCAGAGCCGCGCGAAGACCAACCACTCCGGCGACCTCACCGCGGCCCACAAGATCAACCACCTCCTCGACCTGTGGGAGCGAAGGTTCGAAGGACTCATCGCCGACAGGACACGCTCACCCACCTCGCTCGCCACCTACCGGCGCGCCCTCAAGAACCATGTCCGTCCCGCCATCGGCGAACTCCACATCGCTGAAGCCACCACCCAGCGCCTCGACACCGTCCTGTCCAACATCAAGCACCACGCCGGCGCCCCCACCGCCAGAACCTGCCGCGCCGTCATCTCCGGCGCGATGAAACCTGCCGTCCGGTACGGCGACACCACCGTCAACCCCGCCCGCGAAGTCGACGCCATCCAAGCCAGACCGAAGAACCCAACCAGAGCACTCACTGCGAAAGAAGTCACCCTATTGCAGAACAGCCTGACCGCGGATGAACGCGCCGTACAAGCCGACCTTCCAGACCTGGTCACGCTGATGCGTGCCACCGGCGTCCGCATCGGCGAAGCACTCGCCGTCCTCTGGAACCAAGCCGACCTCGAAGCCGGCACCGTCGAAATCACCCACACCATCGCACGGCCACCCGGCGAAGGCCTGATCCGCAAGCCCACCAAATCCAGAACCGGCGAACGCACCCTCAGCCTCCCCAGCTGGGCCGCCGCCATGCTCCGTGAACGCCACACCACCGACCGCCGCCCCGACGACCCCGTCTTCCCCGACACGACCGGCGGCTACCGCGACCCCTCCAACACACGCCGCGCCCTCCGCACAGCACTCACTGCGGTGCCACGCGGTCCCGGAAGGTTTGCGGACTGGTGCCGGATATCCCGGGGTGTCGGCGAATCCGAGAAAGTTTGGTCAACCCGCCGGTGGTCGAGCGCGACTCGGCGCCAGGGACGTGATCCACAATGTCTCGAACGAGGGTCGAGCAGCTGTTCGCGGGAACGGTCGATCCTCGCCAGCAGTGGTTTCATGAGCGGCACCGGCGGATCCTCGCACATCGTCCAGGGCTGACCCGATGGTCTTGTGCACGACGACTGGCACCCAGTGGCGAGGGGCGTCATCGGGCCCGGTCGAATCGCAGCCGCTTGTACCCGGGCATGCGCCGCTGGAGCGAGGCTGCCAGCAGCGGGACGAGCGGGTCGTGGTAGTCGTGGACCTCGGCGACGGCCTTGCCGGGTGCGGGGCGGACGACTCGTCCGGCGCACTGGACCAGGAGTCCGTCGAAGGAGATCGGCGCCACGAGGAAGAGGGTATCCAGGGCCGGTGCGTCGAACCCTTCGCCGACGAACGGTGTGGTGCCCAGGACCAGGACGCCGTCCCCAGCCCTGGCGTCGGTGAGTCGCTCGACGACCGCGCGTCGATCCTTGGCCGGCATGCCTCCCTGGAGCACAAGTGGTTCGTGGCCGCGACCTGCCAGGAGCGAGGTCATCGTTTCAAGGTGGGCGACCCGGCGGGTCAGGACCAGGCAGTTGCGCCCCTGGGCGAGAGCGGCGTGGACATCTTCGAGGATCTGCTCATTGCGATCTCTGTCGGCGGTGAGCGCCCGATGTGCCTCGGCGATAGGTGACAGGGCGTCCTGATCGATATCTGCTGCGGTGAACATGGTCTCGTGCAGATGCAGCACTCGTGCCGGTCCGGCGCTGGTGTCGGCTGCTTCGGCCAGCGTCCCGGGGATCTCGTCGGTCATCATGTGCCGGACCGGTCCGAGCTGCCAGCGCAGGAGCTCGCCGAGGCCGTCGCGGCGGTCGGGAGTGGCGGTGAGGCCGAGCCAGTACCGGGCGGCGATCTTCTTGACCGAGTGGTCGTAGGCGGCTGCGGCGATGTGGTGTGCCTCGTCGACGATGACCTGCCCGTATCCGGCGGTCAGGTTCGCGACGTCGTCGTGCCTGGCCAGGGTGGGCAGCATGGCGACGTCGACGATCCCGGTCAGTTTGCTCCGCCCGCCGCCGACCTGTCCCGGTTTGAGGCCGAGGAACTCGGCCAGCCGGGTGCGCCACTGGTCGGCGAGGGCCTTGCGGTCGACCAGGATCACTGTGGACACCGCTCGTTCGGCGATGATTGCGCACGCCATGACCGTCTTGCCGGATCCTGGCGGGGCGACCAGGACGCCGTCGTCGTGCGCTAGCAGCTCGCCGACTGCCGCGGCCTGCCGGTCGGTGAGCTCGCCGATCAGCGCGACGTCGATCTCCGTACCAGCGGTCCGGCTGTCGGTGACGTCGAGGCGGGCGCCGCTGCGCTCGATGATGCCGGTGACCAGATGCCGCAGTCCGCGAGGCAGGACGAGCTTCTCGTCCAGGGTCAGGTCGTAACCGGTGACGAACCGCGGGGTGTCCCAGGTGGACTTGCGCAACCGTTGCAGCTCGTAGAACTTCGGGTTCGCCATCGATGCGGCATGCTTGAAAGTCGCAAGAGCGGCAGGCGGGAGTGCGGTCGCGTCCAGGACCAGGCCGGCGGCGAGTTCGGCATGCACGACCGGCGGCATGGGCGGGTGCACCTTGGTGGACTCGGCTCGTGCCAGGGCCGTGACGTCGTGGCCGACGGTGGCGCGCGACGCCTTACGGGCGAGCCGGGCGGCGTCACCCGGGGTGAGCCGGTCCAGCGTCGAGAGGAACGCCCACTGGTCCTCGTACGGTTCCAGCGTGGCCGGGTCGAGGAACAGCGTGAGCCCGTCCTTGCGGCGGCTGCCGTGCAGCGGTGCGGCGATCTGGTTGCCAGGGCCAGAGCCGGGCAGTACGTCCTGGCTCGGGAACAGACGGTCGTAGGAGCCCAGGCTCATGGCGCCACGCTGGAGGATGGCCTCGTGGATCAGTGCGGTCCCGACCGCGCGTGCTGTCTGTGCGGGGATCGCCTGGGTGAAGAAGATCCACACGTGCGCCCCGGCACCGGACTGGGAGATCTCCAGCGCAGCGGGGACGCCTACAGTTCGGGCGGCCTTGACGTACGCCAGGGCGTCGAGCATCGCGGTCTTGCCGTCGAAGTCGGCAGCCAGCCACCAGCAGGTGTTGTCCGGGAGCATCGGGTACAGGCCAATGAACAGGTCCTGCCGCGACCGCGCGGCCAGGTGCTCCGCGACGACGTCCGGAGTCAGCGGGAGCAGACGGGCGGTCGCGCGAGTCATACCCTTGCGCCACCCACCCGCCGCCACGGGCATCCACCCCTTCTTTCCCGTGCGCGGGTCCTCCCAGTGCCTGGCGTAGGTGTCGGTCCTGGCGCGAAACAGGTCCAGGTAGAGGGCGAGCTTCTGCTGCGGCGTCGAGCCTGCCATCGACACCAGCCCGCCTGGCCCGATAGGGGCCGCGAGTTGCTCGGCCGCGGGCGTGGTGTCCTGGCCTCGTAGCTCCAGCAGACGGGACAGGCGCGCATTCTCGGCCCGCAGCCGGTCCCGCTCGGTCCGCAGCTCGGACAACTCACGGCGCAGGTCCGGGCTTCCGCCGCCATCGCGACCGTCACGAAGACTCACGCGACCATCCTGCCAGCGCCCAAGACCGCCCTGTCCCCCAACGCCGGCGATAAGCCGCGCGACGACATGTCCCGGGACTTGACTTCCGGCCAATTAGTCCATTGATCCAAACCGGCACATGCCTACAGCACAGATATGCGGAGCGGCATTGCCTGTCTGGACAGAGCTTGGAGGCCGGGAAGCCGGTCGAACGCCGTCTATCCTCTGGTCGTTGCTGCCTTCCCGCCGAATTGGTGCTCTGCCGGCTGCGGTGGGCAACCATGAGGCCAAGGCTCTGACATTTCTGAGCATGGAGCCCGCCATCGGCTACGGCGTCTCCGCGCTTCACCACAGGTTCCTGGACATTCAGGCTCCCGACCGGTTGTCGTGGAACGGTGAACCTGCAGCAGAAGTACTGCATCTACTCCTTCGAGCCCGCCGGTCTGGTCCGCAGAGAGGCCAAAGACAAGGGCTTCATCCGGCATGTCAAAGACATGCCGGTGGAATCGCGGCCGCGCTGGCAGGTCACCTGCTGGCCGTCTCCAAGCGGCGCCGAGTCACACACACCCAAGTCTTCGGAAAGACTGCCGTCAACGAAGCCGGCGGCGCGGACGCCGAGCGATCCCCGATCCGAAGGCTCGCCCTGCTGCATGGGCTACTCGACGCGCCTCTCCCCGCACACCAAGCCGACATAGCACGACGAATCGGGCTGCGGGAGATGACCGTCGGTATGTCCGCTGCGCCCCTGGCGGAGGCGGGACTGCTCGGCTACAAGACCCAGCCCACCTACACGATGACGTCCAGCCATCAGGTGACCCGACCATTGCCGACGGCAACCGGGAGCGGCAACTACGCCCTCCACAACGCAGCCGTCGCCTACATCAACAGCCGACGGACGGCCGACGCCGTGGTCATCACCCGGGACGAGGTCGAAGCACATCTGAGGACCCTGCCACGGTGGCGGGACTCCCAGACGCTTCGCGATGTGTTCCAGCGGATCATAGTCCGGCTGACCGACCACGGTCACATCGTTCCGCTCCAAGGAAACTTCGTCGGTCAACGTCGCCACACGGCCTTCACCCTCACCGCCCGGCAGCGACAGTTCCTCGAGGATCTGGTCTCCGGTGTCGACGCGATCGCGGCCGGCGACAGACAAACCATCAAGCACAGTCAGGACCAAGCCCGCCGGATCATCAGCGATCCCGCGCGGGTCCGGAGGCTGATCACGAAGGCGTACGGCGCGTCGAAACTCGCGACCAACCCGATCAGCGCGGTGGACAAGCAACAACGCATCCTGGCCGTTCTGCGCGCTCACAACGGCCCACGACAGAAATGGTCCACCGCCGAGCTGAGCCCGGACCTGACCAAATATCTCGTCGCCGGAACGCTTGCCGAACTCGCCAGAGCCGGCAAGATCCGAGGCGAGAACCAACCGGACGGACCATACAAACGGTGGCTCCTCACCTGATCGTTCCGGCACGCCCGGCGCGGCGACGAGCCTGCACGCGATGGCTATGCTGGCGCCCGTGGCAAAGCAGCTCGGAGATTCATGGCACCGTTGATCGGCCGGTGGCGGATCGTGGAGATGAGTGGATGGGACCGCGACGCCATCGACCTGACCGATCCGGGTTTCATCGAGTTCACCGGGGACGGGACCGGCCAGCTCGGGTTCATCGCCGTCCGCGGCTGGCTGGACTGCCGTCCAGCCGAGCGAGACGGCCAGGCCGGTGTCGACTTCACCTGGGAAGGAGTCGATGAGGGCGACCAAGTCAGCGGACGAGGCTGGGCGGCGCTTGTCGACCACGCGACGATCGAAGGTCATCTGTACTTCCACCTGGGCGACGACTCGAGCTTCTGGGCAGAACCCTTCAACCACGCCGACGGACTGGACGGCCCGTGAGCGAGTACCAGTACTACGAATTCCTGGGGATCGACCGGCCACTGAACGAGGACGAGCAGGCCGCGGTCCGATCGCTGTCCACCCGGGCAAGAATCACGGCCACCAGTTTCGTGAACGAGTATCACTGGGGCGACTTCCGCGGCGACCCGAACCTGTTGATGGAGCGCTACTACGACGCGCATCTGCAGGTGACGAGCTGGGGCATGCACCGCGTGATGTTCCGCCTGCCCAGTGATCTGCTCGACCCCGAGGTCGTCGATCAATACTGCGCCGGCGACCAGTTGAGCGCCTGGATCGCGGGCGAGTTCGTCGTGCTCGACTTCACCAGCCACGACGACGCAGGCGAGTTCGACCTCGACTATGACGCCGAGGCGAAGCTGTCGGCCATCGTCGGCGTTCGCGCCGAACTCGCCGCGAGTGATCTCCGGCCGCTCTACCTCGCGTGGCTGGCCGCCTACGGCGCCTGGGAACGCGACGAGGACGTCTTCGACAGCGACGCCGACGACGACCTCGAACCACCAGTCCCGCCCGGGCTCGGCACGCTCACCGCGGCACAGCGAGCATTGGCCGACTTCCTCCGCCTCGATGACGACCTGCTCGAGACCGCGGCCCAAACCTCCCCTCCGGTCGAAGAGATCGCCGACGATCCCGAAGATATCGCCGACTGGGTCGCCGGCCTGCCGATCGCCGACAAGGACCGGCTGCTGCGACGGGTCGTCCAAGGTGACGCCGCGCGGGTACGGATGGAGATGCTGCGCCGCTTCCGGGACGAGATCACCCCGACCATCCCCACCCCAACCCCCCGCACCGTTGCCGACCTGCTCGACAACGCCGCACGCCGGCGTGCCGACCATGAGCGTCGGCTCGCCGCTCAACACGCCGAAGAAGAGGCGCGCCGCGAGCAGGCGCGCGCCCTAGCCCGCGAACAACGACTCGACGACCTCGCCCGCCAGGAAGACGCTGCCTGGTCACGAGTCGACGCCCTAATCGCCACCCGGAAACCGGCCGACTACGACACCGCCGTCACGCTACTCACCGACCTCCAAGCACTCGCCGAACGCGAAGACCGCCCCGGCACCTTCACCCAGCGCACCACCACCCTGCGGCAAACCCACGCACGCAAACCCAGCCTCATCGAACGCCTCAACCGAGCCGGCATCTAAACTCGATCCGCATCTCCGCCGACCAGCCAACCGCCTGCCCAGGATGGCCGAGCCGCGCTCGCTTGATCAGATCAGCCTTTTCTCGGGCCGTGTCTCGTCGTACCCGACGACAGCCCGTTCATCACGACACAGACCTACTCGGACGCAAGCCCGCCGCCAGGCCACGGAACGGAGCGGCGACAACATTTGTCCCCGGAATTGGGTACAATTGCTGCTGTGGCTGATTCGACGCTGGTGCGGCTCGGCTCCATCGCGGAACGTCGGTGGGGCCTGGTCACCACTGCGCAGGCCGAGGATGCCGGTGTCTCCCGCAAGCAGCTGTCGCGGATGGCGTCGGCCGGTGCGATCGAGCGTGTGGCACAGGGCGTCTACCGCATGGCCGGAGCGCCACCACAGGATCACGAGGCGATCTACGCAACCTGGCTAGCCCTTGGTGGAGCGACCGCGCCCCGCACCAGCGCCGGTGTCGCATCGATCGTGGCGGCCGGCATCACGGCAGCGATCGTTCACGACATCGGTGACTTCTTCCTCGACGGCTTCGACTTCATGGTGGCTGCACGCAAAGGAACCCGGCTTCCCGGCGTGCGTCTGCGCATCCGGCAACTGACCCGTGACGAGGTGATGCCCGTCGATGGACTCCCCACCCTGACCGTCGAGCGAACGATCGCAGATCTGGTCGAGCTCGGGACCGACATATCCCTCGTCGCCGGCGCCATCCGTGACGCCGTGCGCGCCGACAAGCTCGTCGCACCCGACCGGCTCGCGACCTACCTCGACCCCATCGCAGCGCGACGCAGGAGCGACGGCAACTCCCTGGCGAACGACCTGTACGAGCTGGCCGGCGTGAGCCCGGAAGGATGAGACCATGACTGAGCATGACGGCTACGCCGACTGGCGATCCCTGGAGCTGGCAATCAAGGACGCCGCGAAGAAGGCAGCCCAGCAAGCAGGTCCCGGCGTCAGTGCCGCCAGCGTCGATGCCCAGATCCGGCAGGCGCGCTTCGACCGGTTCCTCACCCGCGTCTTCGCCCAGGGCGAGCAGTCCGAGTGGCTACTCAAGGGCGGGATGAGCATGCTCGCCCGCGTGCCCCGCTCGCGCACCACCAAGGACATGGACCTCGCAGCACAGCACGCGACCAATCTCGCCGAGGCTGCGAGAGCACTGACTGGCCTTGTCGACGTCGACCTCGGCGACCATCTCACATTCCGGCTCATCCGCTCCACGCCCACAGGCCTCGGCGACAACCAACCCGGAGTCGCAACACGGCGCTACGTCTTCGCCTGCATCGATATCGACCACGACACCCAGATCGACACGGTCGTGGTCGATCTCGTGATCGGGCCACCGCCGGTCGGACGACCCGAAGTGATCGAGCCCGCCAACCGGCTCCACCTGCGCCGACCTCTGATCACTCACCCATACCGGCTCTATCCGGTCAGCGACCAGATCGCCGACAAAGTCTGCGCGACCATGGACACCAACTATCCCGGCGGCAAGCCCAGCAGCCGCGTCAAGGACCTGGTCGACCTCGTCGTGCTGGCACACACCCAGACAGTGGACCTGCACGAGCTACGAACCGCAATCACCGCCAAACAGCACCTCAGCAACATCGATCCGTTCGGGCACTTCGACATCCCCGCCGACTGGACCAGGACCTACCCCAAGACCGCGGCAGGCGTGCCAGCAGCCGAATCCTTTACCGCCATGACCGCAGCACAACTCGTTGCTATCTTCATCGACCCAGCACTCGACGAGCACGCGAACACCGCGAAATGGGATCCACAGAACCTGACCTGGGTGACCGCCCGCAGCGTCTCCGAGTCGGCCCCAGAGATCAATTAACACGCGATTCGCAACCAGGCCAGAAGCCGACTTCCTGGTCCTGCTGACGGCTCCTACCCACCTCTTTGCACACCTTAATCAGCGCGAGAGGATGGTTGCCGATGAGAACTTACGCGCATCAAGCAGCCGCGGAATCCGTTACCTGTAAGGGATTCCGAGCATCATTGGGCAACGCTGATCAACTTAGGATGGAATTCAGCGGGTTCGGGGTTCGAGTCCCTGGCGGCGCACAAAAGCCCAGGTCAGAGAGCTGACCTGGGCTTTCGCTTATCCGCGACCCATGCTTTATCCCATGCCTTTGTGTCCTACGACACGTCGGCTGCAAGCGGATCGGGCAGGCCGACTCTTGACGCGTGCTGCGCTGGCCTTGCTCTGGCAGCTATGAGGAGGCCGGGGCCAGATGTGGGTCCACGACCACCAGTAGTCACTATGCTCGACATCGTGACGAAGGACGGGGCAGCGCGGACGTGGCGGGTCCGCGGATGCGGTCGGATCGCGGTAGTCGCCGTCCGCGTTGGCAAACACCGGCTGGTCCATCCGACAGCCGTCCATGAGCCGCCGACGAAGCATCGCTAAGCCCCATGCCGGCACTTTCAGCACACGCTCCCCAGCCCGCGAGTTGGTCCTGATTCGGAGCAGTCCCTGTCCCCTTACGCGGATGATCTGGTGCGTGATTTCGACCTCACCCGCAGCGAAGTTGACCTGATGACCGAGTACGGCCAGAGACTCCCCAATCCGTCCGCCGGTCGCGAGCATGAAGGTGGACAGGTCAGGCAGGTCGGCTGCCACCGCACCCGGATCGGCTCGGAGCTGGTCGAACCATGCCTCCCGTTCGTCGTCGGTGAGTGCCCGTGCCTTGCGCTTGGACGCGGCCTCGATCGTGTCCACATCTCGGATCGGGTTGTGGTCGATCGCGCCGTACCGAGCGGCGAGCCCGAGGGTTCCTGAGATAACGCTCCGACACGTCTTCGCGGTCGGTGGGCCAACCTCCGCCTTGATCTTCCCGATCACCTTGTCCAGGAGTGGCGTGGTCAGCTCACCCAGTCGCACCTCACCCCAGCGCAGACAACACGTGGTTGTCGAGCTGCCGCCGATACGTGTCTACCGTGCCCGGAGATCTCTTGCCGTCCCGCACCTTCTCTTCGAGCTTGCCGAACCACAGTTCCGCCGCGACCGAGAATCGATCCATCGCATCAAGTCCGGCGTCCTGGTTCGCTCGACGGCGGTTCTTGAGCTTCTCGATCAAGTTGCTCTCGGCCTGCGAAATCGTGCGGCCGATAGCCTCCACCTGACGCACCTTGCCGTCGAAGTCGCGGTAGTTCGCGACCGACCGATGCGATGTGGCCTTACCCTTCTCGTTGCGCAGGGCAACGTATGTACGGATCTTTCCCCAACTCCCCAGCGGAAGGGGTTTGCGTGCCATTCAGATGTCCTCTCAGGCTGCTCGCTTCTGGGATTCGAACCAGGCCACGACGTCGGCGGGGTCGTACCGCAGGTGCTTGCCGATCCGCGCGCCAACCGGCCCCTCGCCGGTCAGCCGCCACTTGTAGATCGTCTTGACCGAGACCCGTAGGACGTCGGCAACGTCGTGCACCGTCCAACGGGCGGCGTGCTCGCCGATCAGGGCCAGGTCGAGTTCCGCGATTCCTTCGGACAACTTGTGATGCCTCCCAGGTCAGGCGCAGTTGGTGCGGTCGTCGTCGATCAGGTCGGGTACGGCTCTGGGGACCCAAGGCGTACCAGCCGTACCAGCCTCGTTTTCGCAGGTCAGGGTCGAGGAGGCTTGGTCGGTTGGTACGGCTTGAGCCGTACCAGTGGGGGAAGCCTCATCGGGGCTGACCTGCGATGTTGAGGCTGGTACGGCTGGTACGGCTTCCCCACCAGCTGGTTTTGGCTCGGGGCAGTAGCGGTTCCACGCGTCGGCGAAATCGCTGCGGTGGTAGCCCTTGGCCTGGCCGGTGGGGAACCGGATGGTGTCGCTGCGGATCTCGAAATCGCGTAGCAGGTAGCCCATGCGCATCGCGGTAAGTCCGGCCGCGCCCATCGTTGCCCAGGGCGCGAGCTCAGCCGGGGCGGCGGGCCGAACGGACTCATCGTCGGCTCAGATCACAAGGTCCGGCGTCCCTTCGCAGCGTGCGGGGATCCCACCCGGGAGTTCGACGGCCGATGAAGCACCGTCACCGGGCTCACCGACCGCGCGTGGCCATCCCGCCCAACGCCGATGAAACCCACCGGCGACACGCATAGTGTTCGACACGGCAATCTCCCCTTGGTAGAAGTGACAGCCGTATCGACACCAAGCGCCGGCACATTCGGGCGGCCGCAAGGGGCCTAGTGCTTTTTGCAAGGTACGGAATGGTTTGCGGCCCTTCCGGAAGAACGCACATCGTCGCGCCCGGCCTCGCGGCCGCGAGAACTGCGGCGGTTGCCGAGATGTCGTGCGTCTGCTCGAGCTGGACTGCGGCGAGGTCTGCGGCGACCTCGGACCAGAAGGATCCGTTGCCCTGCGCACCCATCGCCCCGACAGCCCGAGTACGTGCCTGACACGGTCATATCAGTCGAGGGGGCGCTGTGCTCTCCCGGACGGTGAGCGACGTGGCCAGCTCGATGCGGCGGGCTTCGCCGGCGTCGCTGCCACCATCGATGATCACCTGCACCGCCATCCGCGCCATGTCCACCAGCCGTTGCTGCACGGTTGTCAGAGGCGGCGTCACCCAGTCGCAGGCGGCCAGATCGTCGAACCCTACGACGCTGATGTCGTCGGGGATGCGCACGCCGCGCGACTGGAGCGCCTTGTAGGCACCGAAGGCTTGCAGGTCCGTTCCGGCGAAGATTGCGGTGGGCGGCTCGGGCAGGTCCAGCAACTCGAGCGCCGCTGCCCGGCCACTCGGCGGGAAGTGGTCGCCGAAGCGCAAGAGCTCGGGATCAGGGGTGATCCCCGCGCGTTCCAGCGCAGCGCGATAGCCACCAAGCCGGGCCTGGGTGCACAGCAGGTTCGGCAAGCCGGCGATCATCGCGATCCGCCGATGTCCCAGCTCGACCAGGTGCTCGGTCGCGGCCAGGCCGCCGGCCCAGTTGGTCGACCCGATCGAGGCGATGTCCGGGTCCGGATCGCCGATGGGATCGATCAGCACCAGCGGAACACCCAAGGCGTCCAGCCGCTCGCGCTCGGCGCTCCCCAGGTCGGAGACCGCCAGCAGGACGCCGTCCGAGTGCCGCCCGGCAAGGTTGTCCAGCCAACGCTGAGCATCGGCTTGAGCGCTGTGCACCGCAGAGACCACCAGGCCGATGCCGGCTTCCCGGCAGGCATCCTCCGCACCCCGGATGATCTCGACCGACCACGGCGTCGCCAGCTCCTTGATCACCAGGTCGACCAGTCCGGCCCGAGGCTGCTTCCCGCTGGGCCGCCGCTGGTAGTTGTGCGACCGGAGCACCTCGCGAACCCGCTCGCGGGTCTCCGGGGCCACCTCCGAGCGGCCGTTCAGAACTTTCGACACGGTCGGGGCCGAGACGCCAGCGGCTCGGGCGATGTCGGCGATCTTCACGCGGTCCGCCTTGGCCACTGTGACTCCCAACAGAAATTTTCGGACCCCTTCCCGACATTTTACACGCGCCACCCGCCACCGGATTTCCGTCGCGGGGCCTGCCTTCGTGCGGCCGAGATCTTGACGCGGATCGAACCGGACCTTAGCGTTCGAGTCGAAAGATTCTGAAACTTTCATTCATCACTTCACGCGGCTCCGCGGGCCCATCCTCCGTCCGCGCCCCCGCCACACAGGCGCACCACCGATGTCCGCCTGCCCGCCGTCAGCAGTTCTCCCGTTGGCCGTGCCGCAGCGCGGTGCGCAGTTGGAGAGGGTTGTCATGAATCGTTCGTTTCGCCGCCGGTCCGCGGTCGCATCCATCGTCACCGCCCTTGCCGTCGTCGCCGGCTGTGGCTCGGCCGGACCAGGATCGAGCGGTGGCACTGACACCGCCACCGCGTGGATCCTGACCGGTCCGACCGAGGCCACCTTCAGGTCGTCGTTCGACGCCTGGAACAAGGCCCACCCGGATGAGCAGATCAAGGTGCAGTCCTTCGAGAACGACGCCTACAAGCAGAAGGTCCGCAGCGCCGTCGGCGCCGGGCAGGCACCGACCCTGATCTTCGGCTGGGCCGGAGGTGTCCTGAAGTCGTACGTCGACGCGGGCGCCGTCGACGACCTGACCGGTGCCATCGGCCCGGACACCACGGGACATTTCCTCCCGTCGGTGACGAAGGTCGGCCAGATCGGCGACAAGCTCTACGCAGTACCGAACAACGGCGTGAAGCCGGCCGTCATCTACTACAACAAAGAGCTCTTCCAGCGGATCGGGGCCCAGCCGCCGGCCACCTGGGATCAGCTCCTGCAACTTGTCCCACGGTTCAAAGCGGCGGGCATCGCCCCGATCACAGTCAGCGGGCAGGACAAATGGCCGTTGCTGATGTGGGAGGAGTATCTGGTCGACCGCATCGGTGGACCGGATGTCATGCGGCGAGTCCTCGCCAACACTCCGAACGCGTGGTCCGATCCGGCCTTCGTCCAGGCGAACACGATGATCCAGCAACTGGTCGACGCCGGCGGCTTCGTGAACGGCTTCTCGTCGATCTCCACCAAGACCGGAGCGGACGTCGCCCTGCTGTACACCGGCAAGGCAGCCATGAACCTGAATCTGCCCAGCGCCTACCAGACGATCCAGTCCGGCGATCCCGCGTTCCTGTCCGGCGGCAAGCTGGGATACCTCCCCTTCCCAGCAGTTGCCGGTGGCAAGGGCAACGCCAAGAACGTCGTCGGCAACCCGAGCAACTACTGGTCGG
The DNA here is from genome assembly GCF_045207705.1 of Kribbella sp. NBC_00889. Taxonomy (NCBI): domain Bacteria; kingdom Bacillati; phylum Actinomycetota; class Actinomycetes; order Propionibacteriales; family Kribbellaceae; genus Kribbella; species Kribbella sp. NBC_00889. Next base: position 5,168,156 of record NZ_CP108783.1, read on the forward strand.
TGTCGGCCAAGGCCTCACAGCAGCAGAAAAAGATCGCACTCGACTATCTGCGCAGCGGCCTGACGACCGACGCCTACACGGACGCGCTCCTCGAGATCGGCCTCGTCCCGCCGACGACAGGGGTTCAGACCAAGCTCGCCTCCGCTTCTGACGCGCCGTACCTGACCACGATCTACGACTCCGCCCAGCAAGCCCCCAGCTTCCAGCTGTCCTGGGATCAGGCGTTGTCACCGGCGCAAGGCGACGCACTGCTGACGAACCTGCAGCAGGTGTTCCTCAAGCAGATCACGCCCGCGCAGTTCTCCGCCAACATGAACAAGACGCTGGGGTCGTGAGGACAGGGTGAACAACACCTCTCCCCGGACCGGCACCGGGGCGGCGCGGGGCTACCGCGCCGGCCCGAGTGCATGGTGGACCCTTCCCGCGCTCGCGTTCTTCGTGGTCTTCGCCCTGGTCCCCCTGGCCGGTGTCGCGGTGCTGAGCCTGATGGCATGGGACGGTCTCAGCGCTCCGCACTGGACCGGTCTGCGGAACTGGACCCGGGTGCTCGCTGATCCGGTCACCGGCCACGCGGCCCTGCTCAGCGTGAAGATCATCGTGCTGTCCTGGCTCGTCCAGACTCCGCTGAGCCTGCTTCTCGGCATCTTCACAGCGGGCCGGCAGCGCTATCGCAACGTCCTGGCAGTGCTGTACTTCGTACCGTTGCTGTTCTCCTCGGCAGCAGTGGCGATCGCCTTCAAGGCGATCCTCGACCCGAACTTCGGCATCAGCCGCGCGGTCAGCTGGAGCTTCCTGTCCCGGGACTGGCTCGGCGATCCGCAGCTGGTCCTGGCTGCGGTCGTCTTCGTGATCGCCTGGCAGTTCATCCCGTTCCACACCCTGCTGTACCAAGCCGGTGTCCGGCAGATCCCGGCGTCACTCTACGAGGCGTCCATGATCGACGGCGCCGGTCCTGTGCAGCAGTTCCGGTGGATCACGTTGCCGCAACTGAAGTACACGCTGGTGACGTCGTCGACGCTCATGGTGGTCGGTTCGCTGACCTACTTCGACGTGGTGTTCGTCCTCACCGGAGGCGGTCCGGGCTACAGCACCCGGCTGTTGCCGCTGGACATGTATCTGACCGGCTTCTCGGCCAACGACATGGGCGGAGCGAGCGTGCTCGCCGCGATCCTCGTGGTCGCCGGGCTGCTGCTGGCCGTCGGTTTCACGCGCTTGTCCGGGTTCAACCGGATGCAGAGCCAGCAGGAGGGATTGTGATGCTCGACCTGGAGACGCAACCATCGACGCCCGTCCACCTGCCCGTCGATTCCCGCCGCCCGGCCGCAGTACGCCGCTATCGCGGCAACGTACCCGGAGCGGTCGGAGGCCTTGTCTGGCTGGCGATCGTCATCGTCCCGATCTACTTCATCGTCGCGACGAGCTTCCGCAGGCAAGCCGGATTCTTCGCCGGCAATCCACTGGCCCTGCCGTCCGATCCGACTCTCGACAACTACGCGGCGGTGATCCAGCACGACTTCGTCCGGTATGTCGCGAACAGCGTGATCGTCACCACGGCCGCGGTCGCGGTAGCGCTGGCGGTATCGCTGCTGGCGGCGGACACCGTGGTCCGGGGCGCCGGCCGGACGGTCCGGTTCGCGTTCTCGGTCTTCCTGCTCGGGCTGTCCATCCCGCTGCACGCCACGATCATTCCGCTGTACTACCTGATCACCCGCCTGCGGCTCTACGACAGCCTGCTCGGGCTGATCCTGCCGTCGGTCGCGTTCGCGATCCCGGTCACCGTTCTGATCCTGGTCAACTTCCTCCGCGACGTACCGCAAGAACTGTTCGAGTCGATGCGGATGGACGGCGCCTCCGAATGGCAGACGCTCATTCGCCTCGCGCTGCCGCTGGTCCGGCCGGCCCTGGTCACGGTGGCCATCTACGACGGATTGACTGCCTGGAACGGCTTCCTCTTCCCGCTGATCCTGACGCAGAGCGAGTCCCGACGCGTACTCCCCTTGTCGCTGTGGGCCTTCCAGGGCGAGTTCACAGTGCAGATTCCGGGCGTGCTCGCCGCCGTGGTGCTCTCGACCTTGCCGATGGTCGTCCTGTACGTGCTCGGTCGGCGCTACCTCGTCACCGGCCTGACCGCAGGGTTCAGCCGATGAGCCCCGGCGACGAGGTCGCACTGACGGTGGCCGGCAACGAGTTGGTGACACGGGCGGGGGAAGCAGTTCGGCTTCGCGGCGTGGGTCTGGGCGGATGGCTCAGTATGGAGAACTTCATCACCGGGTACCCCGCGACCGAAGAACTACAGCGACGGGCCCTGCGCGAGGTGCTTGGCGAGAAGGTTTACGACGCGTTCTTCGACCGCTTCTACGAGACCTTCTTCGCCGACGCCGATGCGGCGTACCTGGCGTCACTGGGCCTCAACTGTGTGCGCGTGGCAATCAACTACCGGCACTTCGAGGACGACGATCGGCCCGGGCACCTCAAGGACGAAGGATTCCGGCTGCTCGACCGTGCCGTCGACATCTGCACACGGCACGGGCTGTACGTCGTCATCGACCTGCACGCCGCACCTGGCTTCCAGAACCAGCGCTGGCACAGCGACAACCCGACCCATACCTCGTTGTTCTGGCGTCACCGCGACTTCCAGGACCGAGTGGTGCACTTGTGGGAAGCGTTGGCGGACAGGTACCGCGACAGCCCCTGGGTCGCCGGTTACAACCTGCTCAACGAACCGGCCGACCCGAGCGGCGAGGTCGTCGGCGCGTTCTACACGCGACTCCGTACGGCGATTCGCGCGATCGACCCGGAGACGGTGCTGTTCCTGGACGGAAACCGCCATGCGACCGAGTTCGGTCTGTTCGGTGAGCCATGGCCGAACACCGTGTACAGCGTCCACGACTATGCCCTGGCCGGCTTCGCCGACGCCGGCGACTACCCGGGGATCTCGCGCGGCCGCTACGTCGACCAGGACACGGTCGAGGCGAAGTTCCTGGAACGCACGCAGTACATGCGTGAGACCGGAACACCGATCTGGGTCGGAGAGTTCGGCCCGGTCTACTCGGGCAACCAGGGGCGGGACGAGTCCCGGTACCGCCTGCTTCATGACCAACTGGCTGTCTACGATCGGTACGGCGCCGGCTGGAGTCTGTGGACGTACAAGGACATCGGGCTCCAGGGACTCGTGTACGCCGCGCCTGAATCGCCGTATCTGCGGCAGATCGCGGCGCTGCTGGCCAAGAAGGCACGACTCGGCGTCGACGCCTGGGGATCCGTGGACACCGATGTCCGGCACCTGCTCGACCCGATCGAGCAGACCTTCGACGAGGAGTTCCCGGACTTCGATCCGGTTCCGTTCGGCCGGCGCCAGTGGATCGCCACGCTGGTCCGGCACATCCTGCTCGCCGAACCGCTGGTCGACGAGTTCGCCCGCTCGTTCGCCGGCCTGGGGATCGAGCAGGTCCAAGAGCTCGCCGACTCGTTTCGGCTCGATCGCTGCCTGACCCGCGATCGGCTCGCCACCGCGGTACGGCTCCAATGAGCAGTCACGTGGTCCGAGCAGCACAGATTGACCCGTCCATACCAGCTTTGAGGGAAGGTTGAGGACCAGATGGACAGCACGTCTACCGAAAGCAGCGGGATCTCTCGCCGTACCGTGATCCAGGCCTCCATGGCAGCCGGTCTGCTGACCGGGCTGTCGGCCACCGCCGGCACCACCGCGTACGCGGCGGATCCCGCGATCAGCGCAGGCATCGACGCCACGAAGAAGTCCGCGCCGATCCTCCCGTACGTCTACGGCGCGTTCATCGAGCACATCGGCACGCTCGTCTACGACAGTCTCTGGTCGGAGGTGCTGGCCGACCGGAAGTTCTACCTCGCGGTCGACACGCAGAGTCCCAACACCAGGAAATGGCGGCCGGTTGGCCCGGCCGCCGATGTCACCATGGACACGAAGGATCCGTACGTCGGCGAGCAGTCGCCGAAGGTCGCGCTGAGCCGGTCCGAGACCCGGGGCATCAAGCAGACCGGGCTGGGCCTCGCTGCCAAGGCCTACGTCGGCCGGGTGGTGATTGCAGGCGACCCGGGCACGCACGTCGTCGCCACGCTGTCGTGGGGCGACGGACCAGGACAGAGCCAGAGCGTGGCTGTCACGGTCAAGAAGGGCTGGGCAACGGTTCCGCTGCGGTTCGTCTGCCGCGCCGCGACGACGACCGGCAGCCTGGAGATCTCCGGCACCGGTACTGGCACGTTCCGCGTCGGCGCCGTGTCGCTGATGCCCGGCGACAACGTCAAAGGCTTCCGGAAGGACACCATCGACCTGCTCCGCGGTCTCGGCGGCTTCTGGCGGTTCCCTGGTGGAAACTTCGTCTCGGGCCACGACTGGCAGAACGCGATCGGTGACCCCGACCTGCGACCGACGACGTTCGACCCCGACCGCAACCAGGCGCAGTCCAACGACGTGGGCACCGACGAGTTCCTGGCGATGTGCGACCTGCTCGACACCGACCCGTACCCCTGCGTGAACACCGGCTTCGGGTCCGCGCGCGAGGCCGCGCTGATGGTCGAGTACGTCAACGGTGCCCCGGACACCCCGATGGGTGCACTGCGGTCCGCGAACGGTCACCCCAAGCCGTACGGGGTCAAGTACTGGGCCGTCGGCAACGAGATGTTCGGCTTCTGGCAGCTCGGCTACATGACACCGGCCCACTACATGATCAAGCACAACCTGTTCGCCGACGCGATGCGGAAGGCCGACCCCTCGATCGCCATCGTCGCGGTCGGCGGCTTCCCGGCCAGCATGACGGTCCACCGGCTGCCCTTCTACATCGACCCGAGCAGCCGGCAGATCGTGCAACCCACGTCGGTGAAGGTCGAGTACGGCTCCCTGACCGACTGGAACCACCGGCTGCTGACGAGCAGCTCGGGCAAGTTCGACGTCATCTCCGAGCACTGCTACGGGACCACCCAGCGTTTCGACCTCGACCAGGGCAAGTACGTCGATGTGAGCCCGGCGGAGTCCATGGTGGACTCGTGCCGCCGGGGTGCCAACTACATCAAGTCCGTGCGCGAGAACTGGGAGCTCTACAAGCCCGACTTCCCGGAGCTCGAGCAGAACCAGATCAAGGTCAGCATCGACGAGTGGGGGTTCCAGAAGGCCTCCGGGATGAAGCAGTTGTTCGGCCTGGCGATGATGCTGCACGAGATGTTCCGGGCGAGCGACTTCATCACGATGGCGGCGTACACGATGGGGGTGTCATGGCTGTCGTACAACAAGACCGACTCGACCTACAGCGCTGCGGGTGTGCTGTTCAAGCTCTACCGGGAGAGGTTCGGCGTCACGCCGGTCGACATCACCGGTAGCTCGCCGCAGCCCGCGCCCAACTTCCCGCCGGGCGGCGACCAGCCGAGCGTCAATGCCGGAAGTCCGACCTATCCGGTCGACATGATGGCGACGCTCTCGGCCGACGGCCGCACGTTGACCGTGGCAACCGTCAACGCGACCGCCGATGCCCAGGACATCGACCTCTCGTTCAACGGCTTCAACGCCCGCCCGAACGGCAAGCTGTGGCGGCTCACCGGCACCACCCTCGACGCAACCAACAGGGTCGGCCAGCCACCGCAGGTAACGGTCGCGGAGCTCGCCTTCGACACCCGCGCCAACGTCCTGTCCGCAGCGCCGTACAGCGTCGAGATCCGTTCCTTTACCCGAGCCTGACCCGAGCGGAACGACTCCCGCCCCTCCGTACGCGCGGCCGGCCGGCAACCGGCCGCGCGAGCGGGGCCTCGGTAAGATCATACGTATGGTGAAGGAGCCGGTTCCCGCGATGAAGTTCCTCCCGCGACGTCTGCCTGTGGGCCGGCTCGGGGTTTCGGTCGTTGCCGAGCTCGTGGATCTGATTGTGACGGGACGGCTGAAGGAGGGCGATCTGCTGCCTCCGGAAGCCCCACTGAGCGAACATTTCGGGGTGAGCCGGACGGTGTTGCGTGAGTCGGTGAAGCGGCTCGAGGAGAAGGGCCTGGTGACCGTCTCGCAAGGTCGGGGTACGCAGGTGCGCGCGCCGGGGTACTGGAACATGCTCGATCCGGTCGTGCTTTCGGCCCTGATCGACAACGACGAGAGTCTCGGCGTCCTCGACGAGCTGACGGTCGTGCGCGCAAGCCTCGAGTCGGCGATGGCAGGAGCGGTGGCCGGGTCCCACAACGCCGACGAGCTGAGACGCCTGGAGAACGCGTTGACGGCCATGCGGGAGAGCGAGTCGGAGACGGACTCGTTCCGGCAGGCGGATGTGATCTTCCATTACGCGGTCATGGAGATCTCTGGCAACCGCCTGGCGGAGAACATCGCCAAGCACATCTACAAACGAGCCGTGGAGTCCAGCCGATACCAGGGCATCAACCCGCCCGACGCGGTGGCCGTCACCCTGAAGGAGCACGAGGCGATCGTCAAGGCCATCGCGCGAAACGACGTAGCCGCCGCCCAGAAGGCGATGCATACTCACATCCACGGGTCGTGGGAGCGCCGACGGCTGTCCGACCACGCTCCCCGGCCGCGCGGCCGCAAGCGGAGTCAGAAGAGGTCGTAGACCTCGGCGGCGCTGCCACCGAGCACCCTCCGACGCTCAGCCTCGGACAGGTCCGTCAACAGGCTGTCCACAGCAGACTTCCAGACCGCCGCCCCTCCGCCGAGTTCGGCCAGCGGCCAGTCCGAGCCGTACAGGAGACGATCGGGTCCGAACGCCTCGAGGGCGATCGACACGCGGTCGGCCAGATCCTCCGCACGCCAGGATCCCGGTGCCAAGCCGGAAACGAGGCCCGACACCTTCGCGGCGACGTTCGGACGGCGAGCCAGTTCGCGCAGCCCAGCTGCCCAGCCGGTCGTGTCCTCCGCGAGGCCCGGCGGACCGCCCAGGTGGTCGAGCACGAAGCGCAGCCGCTCGTGACGACCACTCACGAGCGCCGCCTGAGGGAGCTGCCACTCGCGTACGACGAGGTCGAAGCACAGGCCCTCTCGATCGAGCGCGGCGAGGCCGAGGTCGACGTCCGCCCGCAACATCCACTCGGGATCGGGATCGATGTGTACCAGATGCCTCACACCGACTACGGGAACGGTCGCGTTGTCGCGGATCCGCTCGAGCTGGGGACCGACTTCCGCGGTGAGGTCGACCCACCCGACCACGCCCGCGACCACCGCTGGATCCAACTGAGCGAGCCGGATGCTCTCCGTCAAGCTGTTGCTCGACTGGACGACGACCGCACGCTCGAGTCCGGTCGAGGCGAGCATCGCTTCCAGGTCCGACGAGCCGAAGTCGCGGGCAATCGGGCCCATGGTCTGTGGATCGATCCAGTCCTGCGGGTCCAGAGCTCGATCCCACAGGTGCACATGGGCGTCGATGCCTACGGTCATCCGAGGTGCCACACTTCGTCCACGGGTTGCCACAACGCGCCGGGGTTCCGTTCCTCGGCAATCCTTACCTGGCACGGATCGGTGTGCGTCCACCACTCCTGCGAGATCGGGTCGTCCGCGATCCGTTGCATGTCAGTGTCGTGATCGTCGCCGACGTACTCGTAGTACGCGAACAGGATGTCGCCGAAAACGAAGATGCTGTAATTGCGAACATTGCACTCGACGAGCTTCTGCTCAACGCCCGGCCAGACGGCGCGGTGCAGCGCCAGGTACTCCTCGCGCTTGTCGGGATGCACACCGACTACGAAGGCCCGGCGCTCCGGCTCGCGCGTCACGAGACCGGCCTCAGCGGCACAGCAGGTACGTCGATCACGTCCGGCTCGGCCACCAGCCGCAGAGCGGCGCGCCCAGGGCGGATGTGCGGTCCTGTCGATGCGGGAGCGGTCGCCGCGGAGTTGCCCCGTGACAACTGGGACTCGTCCACCAGGATGCCGATGCCCGGGCGGTCGCCCAGGATGATCCCGCCGTCGTCGAACTCCTGGTCGACGTCCAGACCGACAGGGAAATGGAGATCCTGGACCTCGTAGGTCAGCAGGTTCGGTACGGCGGCGGCCGCGTGCGCGATCGGGTTCGCGTTGTACGCGACGGGGCTCACCGGCAGGTCGTGTCCATGCGCCAGCATCGCCACCCGGAGGAAGTGGGTGATCCCCCACACGTTGCCCACCTGGACGACGTCGACGGCCTTGGCGTCGAGCAGCGGGCGATACTGCTCGAGCCCGGTCAGGTTCTCGCCGCTGGCGATCGCGGCACGCACCTTTCCGCGCAACGCGGCCAGTCCGGCCGCATCCCAGCGGCGGAGCGGCTCCTCCACCCAGGTGAGGTCGAGCCGCTCCTCGATAGCGGCCACATACCGGGCGGCCTGTGCCTGGTTCCAGGACTCGTTGGCATCGAACATGAGCGCGGGCCGGCGGGAATTACGGCTCAGCACGTCACGGACGATCTCCAGCCGAGGCAGGTCACGATCCAGGTCGCGGCCGCCCTTGACCTTGCCCGCCTTGAACCCACGATCCGCGAACCGGCCGTAGAGTTCGGCGATCTCCTCGTTGGTCAGGCCGTACTCGAGGCCGGACGCGTAGCCGGGGACGAAGCGTTCACGCGCACCGAGAGTCCGCCAGAGCGGCTCGTCGGCCGCCTTGGCCTTGAGATCCCACAGCGCCATGTCGATGGCCCCGATGGTGCCGAACACGGGCCCGGCATGACCGGTCTTGAACACCCAGTCGAGCATCCGGTCGTACAGGGCCACGACCGATCGCGGGTCCTCGCCGTCGACGGCGGGGAAGACACGCTCGATGTCGGCGTGCGGGCCGACGCCGACTCCTTCGATGCCGGCGTCGGTCTCGATGATGAGGACGGGGACCGGCGTGGTGTCGCCGCTCTGTACGCCGTTGACGTCGCCGGTGACTCTCCCCCAGTCGTGAACAGTGCTCAGACTGCGATATCCAGTGATCTTCATACGTAGTTCTCCTTGAGAGCCGGGGCGGTCATTCCTTGGTTCCTCCCGCTGTCATCCCGGCGACGAGGAACCGTTGGGAGAAGAGGAAGACGACCAACACCGGCAGGATCGACACGATCGTCGCCAACGCCAGGGTGGGCAGCTGGATGGAGTCTGATCCTGCCGAGCTGGGATTGAACGCGGGGGTCGCGGCCAACAGCGAGGTGAGGCCGACCTGGACGGGGTAGCCGTCACTGGAGGGCAGCATCACGAACGGGAGGAAGAAGTTGTTCCAGTTCTGCACGAAGCTGAAGAACGCGACCAGGGCGACGATCGGCGCGCCCAGCGGAAGGGCGATCCGGGTGAAGACCTGGACCTCGGTGCAGCCGTCGATGCGGGCCGCCGCGAGCAGGTCACGCGGGATGCTCGTCGAGAAGTAGATGTAGGTGAGATATACGCCGAAGGGAAAGAAGGACATCGGCAGGACCACCGACAGCGGGCTCCCGATCAAGCCGATGCCGTTCAGCTCCAGGAAGATCGGCAGCACCAGTGCGGTGCTGGGGATGAGCATGACGACCAGGGTCAGCACCAGGAGTGCCCTGCGCAGTTTGAACTCGGTGAGCGCGAGCGCGTATCCGGCGGGGATGCTCACGAGGAGGGTGATCACCAGGGCGCCGACCGCATAGACAGCGGAGTTGGCGATCCAGGTCGTGACCGCGCCGTCCTGGAAGCCGAACAACTGATGCCAGTTGGCGACGAGGTCGTGCCATGACCCCACGGAGAACGGGTTCGAGACAGTCAGCGCCTTGGCGGACTTGGTGACCGAGAGGAGCAGCCAGACGATCGGAATGGCGAAGAACAGGACGAAGAGGGTCATCACGACACCGGCGATGGTTCGTCCGCTCCATCCTCGGAGATTCGCGCGGCGGCGTTCGGTGGAGAGTGCCGGCATACTCATTCCTTATCGAAGAGGCCGCCGCGGGTCACGAACACCCAGGACAGCAGGAGCGCGACGACCAGCAGGATGAGGGAGATGGCGGCTGCGCCGTTGAAATCGTTCTGCTGGAACGCGTACTGATAGGCGAGCTGATTCAGCGAATAGTCGTTGGGGACCACCGCGTTGCTGGCCTGGCTGAGCAGTTGCGGTTCGACGAACAGTTGCGTGCCGGCCGCCAGCGACATGACGCCCATGTAGGCGATCCACTTGCGGAGCATCGGCAGCTGGATCCGGAGCGCGATCTGTACTGCGTTCGCGCCGTCGACCTGGGCCGCCTCGATCACCTCGGCGCTGATGTTGTTCAGCGCGCCGTACATGATCACGATCCACCCGCCGGCTCCGGTCCAGAACGCGATGATCGCGAAGATCGCCGGCAGGTTCCCGGGCTGGATGACCGCGACGAAACTGTCGAACCCAAGCGCTCGGAGCAGGCCGCTGACCGGGCTGGCTGTCGGGTCGAGCACGAACAGCCAGAGCAGGACACTGGATGCGCCGGCGAGAGCGCCGGGGAGGTAGAAGATGAAGCGCAGCCCCGTGCTCGCCCAGCGGAGACGCACGGCGTGGACGAGCAACGCCAGACCCACAACGAACACGACGAGCCCCACGAGCCAGATGACGAGATAGGTCGTCACATGGAGTACGGCCGGCCAGAACCGGAAGTCGCCGACGACCTTCGTGAAGTTGCCGAGGCCGGCGAATCCGCCGTCAGCATTCGTGAACGCCAGCACGACCGCGTACAGCGAAGGAACGACCCCGAAGGCCAGCGCAAGCAGTGCGTAGAGCGACACGAAGGCGTAGCCGATCGGCGTGCGACCGGGTGCACGGCCGTCCGGCCGGGCTGGTCGCCGGCGCTCGGAGGCGCCGGCGGTCAGCTGGTCGCTCGGTGGAGCGATGGTCATGTCAGTTCACCGAATATCCGTTGACCTTGGCCTGGTTCGCGATTGCCTGCTGCCACGTCGGCAGCAGTTCGACGATCGACTTGCCACCGGTGACTGCCGTGGTGATCGTCTTCGCCCAGATCGCTTCCTGGCTGAAGATGCCGTAACCCCAGCCGTCCCACACCTGCGAGGCGGCGGTGACCACCGGCTGCATCGAGGTCGCGAAGTACTTGCTGGACTCCTGCTTCGCCACCCACTTCTCGGCGGCCGGCGCATAGGCGGGATAACCCGGTGCGACATTCACCTGGTAGTCGTCGGCAGTGGTGACGAACTGGACGAACTTCTCGGCAGCCGCAAGGTTTTTGGAATGACTGGAGATGAACCACGTCCCGCCGCCGACGTTGCCGGTGACGGGCTTGTCCTCGCCCTTCCACGGCAGCGGCGCGGCGATGCCGAGTTGCCCGGCGGGCACATTCAGGGACTGCGGGTTGTTGAAGATCGCCCCGGCGTACCAGGCCGGCCCGGGCATCATCAGCACCTTGCCCGAGTACTTCTTCACGAACTCCGGGGTGAAGACGCTCACGACGGGAACGGTCCCGTTCCCACGGAGCGTGTCGAGCATCGACGCCGCCCGCTTGCACTCGGTCGTGTCGGTGTTGACCGTGACCGCCTTGGGACCGGTGACGTCGTTCGCCTGGCATTTGCTGGCCCACAGGAAGACCTCGGGCGTCCACGCGTCACCAGCGGTTCCGATGATGTACCCGGGATGCTGCTTCGCCACCTTCTCTCCGAGCGCCTGGTACTCCTCCCAGGTGGTTGGAACGGCGTAGCCGAACTGGTCCATCAGCTTCTTGTTGTACCAGAGAACAGCCTGCGCGAGATCGTTGCGGACGCAGTACACCTGGCCGTCCACGGTGCAGGGGTTGAGCGATCCTTCGGTGAACTTCGCGAGCGTGTCACCAGGGACCAGACCTTTGTTCAGCACGGCCGCGAATGCCTGCTTGCCGCCGCTCTTCTGACTTGCCCACGCCGCGTCGTTGTTCTGACTGGAGAAGACGACGTCCGGCCAGCCGCTGCCGGCCCGGTCGAAGAGCTGCATCTTCGTACGGAACGAGTTGGATCCGTTCGCCGAACCGTCGTACGAGACGACCTGGATCTTGGTGTCCGGATTGGCCTTCTGGAACGCCTTCGCAGCGGCCTGACGGTCGGCGTCCACCCAGACCGTGATCGTCGAGGAGGTGTCCTGCTTGGCTTCGGGGAAGCCGCGCGACCCGCTCGCCGAGCTGGTACCGCTGCCGCATCCGGCGAGGGCCAGGAGTGCGGTTGCGGCGCAGACCCCGGCGACGATCAACGCCGACCTACGGCGTGAAGGAGCCACCGTGTGGATTCCGACCATGAGATGTCCTTGTCTTGTCGACTCCGGTGACGACCGGAGTGGATCGTGGCCCGACTATAGGGCATACGTATGACGTTTTACCATTGCGGTCGTCACCTGAACAGAGGTGAAGTGGGTCAGCGGCCGAGCCACCCGCCGTCGACCGGAAGGATCGTCCCGGAGACGTAGCGGGCGGCATCCGAGGCCAGGAAGACGGCAGCGCCCGCGATGTCGTCCGCCGTACCCCATCGCCCCGCCGGTATCCGCTCGAGAATGCCCCGGGAGCGGTCGGGATCATCCTGCAATGCCTGGGTGTTGTCGGTTGCGATGTAACCGGGAGCGATGCCGTTCACCGTCACGCCGCGTCCCGCCCATTCGTTGGACAACGCGCGGACCAGCCCGGCCACGCCGGACTTGGCGGCCGTGTAGCCCGGTACGTTGATGCCGCCCTGGAACGACAGCAGCGAGGCCGTGAAGACGATGCGGCCGTACTCCGCCTGCAGCATCCGCCGCCCCAGGATCTGGCTGAGCACGAATGTGCTGGTGAGATCGACCTCCAGCACCTCGTCGAACCAGTCGAGGGGGTGCTCGGCAGCGGGGGCACGGCGGATGGTTCCGGCATTGTTGACCAGGATGTCCACCTGCCGATCGGCCGCTGCAAGGGATTCGGCGAACTCGATCACCGCTGTGCGGTGTGCGAAGTCCACGCGGTACCCGGAGAAGTCGCGGCCGAGCCGGCGTACGCGGTCTCCGATCACCGACGACGCGGGGTCGAGAGTGGCCGACACCCCGACGATGTCGGCACCGGCGGCAGCCAGAGCCTCGGCGACAGCGAACCCGATCCCGCGCTTCGCGCCGGTCACCACAGCGAGGCGTCCGGCCAGATCGAACGGACTCATGACGCGCTCAGCTCGACGAGCAGCTTCATCGCCTGCCCTGCTTCGAGGACACCGAACGCCGACTGGACCTCGGTCAGCGGCACGATGCCGGTCACCAGCTGCTCCGTCGGTATGGTGCCCTCGGCAATGAGTTCGGCGGCGAGTTCGAAGTCCTGTCGCTGGTAGACCCGCGCACCGAGGATCCGCAGCTCCCGCCAGAACACCCGATGGAGGTCCAGCGGGCGGGGTTGCGGATGGATGGCGACCACGACGAGGGTCCCGCGGACCTTGACCAGATCAGTGGCGCCCTGAACTGCGGCGGCAGAGCCCGAGACCTCGAACACGACGTCCGCGCCTGCGCCATCCGTCCACTCCTCCACCCAGGCGGCCTGATCGACGGACGAGGGATCCAGCGTCGCGAGTCCCAGCCGAGCGGCGGTAGCCCTGCGAGCCGGATCGATCTCAGCGATTACGACCTCGGCACCGAACGCGACGGCAACGGTCGCGATCAACACCCCGATGGGGCCGGCTCCGATGACGACGGCCTTGTCGCCGGCCCCGAGCTCCGACCGGCGTACGTCGTGAACCGCGACTGCGACCGGCTCCACGAGCGCGGCGTCTCGCAGCGAGACCCCGGACGGCAGTCGCACCAGCGTCGACGCCGGGACGTTCCAGTACTGCTGGAGGGCGCCAGGGCTGTCGATGCCGATGAAGTCCAGGTGCTGGCAGATGTGCTCGTTCCCGGCCCGGCAGGCGGGACACGTGCCGTCCCAGACGAGCGGCATGACGGTCACCGCGTCACCGATCGACCAGCCATCGATACCGGGGCCCAGGTCGACGATCGTGCCCGACATCTCGTGCCCGATGGTCGCCGGCTTGCTGACGCGGCCGTCCATGTCACCGTGGAACACGTGCAGGTCGGTGCCACAGATGCCGACGTACGCCACGGCGATCCGGACCTCCCCCGGACGAAGATCGGCGGGTTCGCGCTCCTCGACCGCCATCGTCCGGGCGCCCACATAGTTCACGGCCAACATCGCTCTCACTTCCTTCCCGCTCGGCACCGCGGCCGGACCGGCCGACGGGCTTGCGCAGCCTAACCCAGAATCCGCGCAAACATAATACGTATGCTGAAGGGCGATACACTCCGCGTCCATGCACAACGACCAACTGCCCGGCGCATCGACGCCGCCGATGCCGACCCGTAGCCTGCGCACCGGCCACCACCTCACAGAGCTGGGCCTCGGCGCCGCCCAGTTCGGCAACCTGTTCACGGAAACGACCGACGAGCGATCGACGCGCGCCGTCAAGGCCGCACTCGAAGAGGGGATCCGCTACTTCGACACCGCACCGCACTACGGCCTGGGTCTTTCCGAACGCCGGCTCGGACAGGCCCTGGACGACACCGGCGCCGATGTCCTCGTCTCGTCGAAGGTGGGGCGCCTGCTGATGGAGAGCCCGGAGACGGCCGATCGGCTCGACGACGACGGGTTCGTCGTACCTGCGACGAAGCGGCGGGTCTGGGACTTCAGTCGCGACGGGATCCTCCGTTCCGTGGAGCAATCACTCGCGCGCCTCGGCACGGACCGGCTCGACATCGCCTACCTGCATGATCCGGACGACCACTGGGCGGAGGCCTCGTCCGGCGGAATCGCAGCCCTGATGGAACTACGGGATCAGGGCGTCGTCGGCGCCATCGGCGCCGGTATGAACCAGTCGGCGATGCCGGCCGAGTTCGTCCGGCAGACGGACATCGATGTCGTCATGGTCGCCGGGCGGCTCACAGTCCTCGACCAGTCAGCTCTTGACGATCTGCTGCCTGTTGCCCTCGAGCGTGGCGTCGGCGTGGTCGCCGCAGCGGTCTACAACTCCGGTCTGCTCAGCACGGCGACCGTGGACAGCTCCGCGCACTTCGATTACGGACAGGCGCCGAGAGCCGTCGTCGAGCGGGCCACCCGCGTCGCCGAGGTCTGCGGACGGCACGGGGTGAGCCTTCCCGCGGCCGCCGTCCAATACCCCCTACGTCATCCCGCGGTCGTCTCGGTGGTAACCGGCATGCGCACCGAGGAGCACGCGCGCAGTACGGCGAAGAGGTACCGGGAGGAGATCCCGGAATCGCTGTGGGAGGAGCTGCACTCGAGCGGTCTCGCCCCAGATCCGGCCCGGACGAGCTGAGCACATCCACGGTGTACGACCTCTTGTCGCAAACATCATACGTATGCTAACTCTGTTCCGGGGTATCGACGCCCCCTAGAACAGGAAGCGATCGAACATGACATTGAGGTCTGAATCGCGACGCTCGATGACCACGTCCAGACGCCTCAGGGCGGCCGTCCTCGCACTGCTCGGCGCCGGCGCCGTCATCGCCGCGGCGCTCAGCCCGGTGAGTGCGCAGGCCGCGCCCGCGACGGTCTACTACGCAGCGCCGGACGGCAAGGACTCCGCCCACTGCAGCCAGGCGAAGCCGTGCTCGCTGGAGCGGGCGCAGAAGGTGATCCGCCCGGCCGTGAAGCACGGCGACGTCACCATTCAACTTGCTGACGGCAACTATCGCCTCGACGCCCCGCTCCGGTTCGGAGCCGACGACGGTGGCGGCGACCATACCATCCACTGGACCGCCGCGCCCGGCGCTCACCCGGTCATCACGGGAGCGTCCAAGGTCACCGGCTGGTCCAAGTCCGACGCCGGCCCCGGGATCTGGGTGGCCGACACCCCGAGCGGCCTGGACACCCGTCAGCTGTACGTGAACGGCGTGATCGCTCCGCGCGCCTCCATCCGCCTCGCCAACGCGGACGTCACCCCGACGGCGACGGGGATCACCATCAAGAATCCCGCCCTCAGCTATCTCGCCACGCTTCCCGACCAGAGCCGGATCGAGTTCGAATCACTGGGGGACTTCACCAACCGGTACTCGCCGGTCCAGAGCATCAGCCCGACCGAGATCACGATGGCGCAGCCTGCCTGGAGCAACAACACCTGGGGCTGGGACACGGTCCAGAGGTCGTTCCTCGCCGGGCCGTCCTGGTACCTCGACAACTCGCTGAGCTTCCTCACCCAGGTCGGTCAGTGGTACATCGACCCGACCGGCGGAAAGCTCTACTACAAGCCGGCCGACGGTGTGGACCCGAACCAGCTGGACGTGGAACTCCCCCGGCTGCAGTCCCTGATCAGCATTGGCGGCACCTACGACAAGCCGGTCACCGGACTCGCGTTCGAGGGCATCCAGTTCTCCGGGACGTCGTGGCTCGGCCCGTCGGTCGACGGGTACGCCGACCAGCAGAACGGACTGTTCATCAAGGGCGCCTACGACTACCGCCCCGCCGACGCGTTCACGAGTTGCTCGCGCGGCTGTGAGATGTTCGAGCGGGCACGCACCTCGTGGTTCCAGGAGCCGGCTGCGGTGCAGGTGTCGGCCGCCAGCCGTGTCTCCTTCACCGGGAACACGTTCACCAACCTCGGCCAGTCGGCCTTGGGGATCGGGAACGATGCCAACGCAACCGTGACCGGACTCGGGCTCGGAGCGAGCGACATCGATGTGGTCGGCAACCAGTTCACCGAGAACAGCGGCCACGGCGTCGCGGTCGGCGGCGTACTGCCCGACGCCCACCACCCGAGCGACCCGCGGATGACCAACCGGGACATCCTGATCGAGAACAACACGATCAACCGGGTCGGGGTGGACTACAAGGACAACAGCGGCATCCTCAGCACCTACGTCACCGGTGCCAGGATCCTCCACAACGAGGTCTCCAACGTCCCGTACGACGGCATCGACACCGGCTACGGCTGGGGCATCAACGACGCCGGCGGGTCGAACGACTACGTCGACCGCGGCTACTACAACTGGAACACCCTGTACACGACACCGACCACGCTGAAGGACAACCAGGTCGAGGGCAACCTCGTGCACAACACGAAGGCACGCTTCGCCGACGGCGGATCGGTCTACAACCTGTCGGCGAGCCCCGGCACGGTGGTCAGCAAGAACTACCTGTTCAACATCTCGGGTGTCGGCCTGTACCTCGACGAGGGGTCACGCTCGATGACGTACGAGAACAACGTGGTCCAGGGCGGTTCGTTCGTGTTCACCAACGCCTCCAGCCTGCGGAACAACACCAGCGACAACGTCATCCAGAACAACTGGTACAACTCCGGTGGCGCCTCCACGCCCAACGCCGCCGCACACAACAACCAGCTGATCAACAACGTGAAGATCAGCGGCGCCAACTGGCCCGCGGGCGCGCGTGACGTGATCTGCGCTGCCGGCGTCGCACCGCAGTACCGGACGTCGCTCAACGCGAACCAGTTCGGCTTCAGCGGCTGCCCGGTCGACGCGACCGTCGCACCCGGACTGGCCACCGCAGGGACGTCCGCTGTCAGCTCGTACTTCGGCCAGAGCGGCGGAGCCTTCGGGATCGCAGCGGCCGGCGCCGACGTCTGGGGCGCCGGCGGTCAGCACGACGACCAGTTCGGTTCGATCTACCGGGCCGGCTCGCTCGCACCGCAGTCGAGCGTTTCCGCCCGGGTCGTTTCGGTCAACGACGCCAACGTCTGGGCCAAGTCCGGAGTCATGGTCCGCAACGACATGACGAAGGCGGGAGCCTCGGCCGGCTATGCCGTCGTCGCGGTCACCGCTCGCAACGGTGTCGTGTTCGAGTGGGACTCCAACGGCGACGGCTACCTGGACACCGACGCTCGCGCGAGTACCGACAACTACCGTCCGGTTTGGGTGCGGCTCAGCCGCTCCGGAACGTCGTTCAGCGCCTCCTACTCCTACGACGGCCAGAACTACGTGCCGATCGGCGCACCGGTAACCCTTACCTCGGCCGCGGCGCAGCAGGACGCAGGAATCTTCTCCACCTCGCACGACGTGACCCAGTCGGCAATCAACCAGTTCGACTCCGTTGCGTTCGCTGGATAGGCCGCGACTCGCGTCGCCGATCCGCCGCCGAAGGTGTACTGACCGATTGTCACGCAATCCGTAATGCACCGCCGACGCACCCGGTGACCGCAGGCCTTCCTCGCGTGGAAGGCCTGCGGTGTCGGCGTCGTGGGCTTGACGATGACGTTCACGCCGCGGGCCGCGAACTCGCTGGCAATTGCCCGGCCGATCTTGCGGTCCGAGCCGGTAGCCTTTCCCGCATCGCCCCGCTAGCAATCATGGGGGAGTACGGTCCGGCACGGCACGCGTCAAGGGCGCCGACGGCGTCCCTCCGGGATCTTCGACCCTTGACCCGCACCGCCCCGAACCGAAGGTCGGCAGCTATCGAGGCGATGCGGGAGGTCTGCCCGCTTGGTTGACACGTAACCGTCAACCGCAGTCGAGGAGAGGCGTTGCGCGCTATCCTCGAAGGAGTTCAACGAGGAGGTGGTCTCCGTGTTGGCACAAGCCCCCCGTCTGCGGCTGTCGGGGCACGGTGAACGGCTTCGGCTCCGGCAGCGTGGTCCCTGGCACCAAGAGCCGCTAGAGGCTGTACGCGAGTGTTGTCGAGCGTCAATAGCTGTCGACAAGGCGCTTGGTGAGGCGATCCGTGAGGCTCGCGCGGGCGCCTCGTGGCCAGATGTTGGTCGGGTACTCGGGGTCGCCGAGAATGCCGAGACTGAGCAGGACGTTATCGATGCCCTCGCCGAGATGAAGCGCGAGGTGTGGCGTCGCTTCTGGGCGTAGCCCGCATGAGACGTTCGCCCGATGAGTCGGCATGTTGGCCGAGGCGTTGGCAGGCCACCGGACCGCCTACCGCCGTGGGAGGATTTTGGGAGCGAACCAGACGTAACAACGGTCTTGAAGCGGGTCCAACTCGCAACAACCAGGAAGGCGAAAACGCCTTGTAGGTAAGGGAATGAGCGTCGTCCCGCGCAGGCCATCAATGCGACCACCGCCCACGGCACGGAAGAGGTCAGGCTACCAGCGTGACGCGGAGGACTGCCCGCGTAGTTCAGACGTAGGCGTAAGTCCGTGACGCGGGTCGCCGTAGGATCGGCCACACTTGGTCTCATGAAATGGTCGCTCCGAGTTCCCCGGCGCAGATGGATGGTCCCGGTGTTCCTCGGGGTTGCAGCCCTCGCATTGGCCGGTGCATTCATGATCAACGTCGTAGACGAGTACAGCGATCGATCAGTGCTCAGAGCCAGAGGCCAACAGGTCACGGCCACCGTGACCGAAGTCCTCGAGTACAACAGGTCAGACGAGTCGCTAGAGGTTCGCGCCGCTCTGCCAGATGGCCGGCTAGTCGATGTCGACTTCGCCGCGAGCAACCAGCTCGGCACCAAGGTCGGGCAGCCCGTCCAGGTCACAATCGACCCAGGCGACTTACTCCTGAGCATGCCCACGGACCAGCTGAACAACGGACAATCCTTTGCGAGCAACTTGGCTGTAGACAGCGGGCCGTTTGCTCTTTTCGCAATCGGCTGCTTCGTCTTCACCTTCATCAGAGCCCGCGAGAGCTCCCGCCACGATGACACGTAAGTGTCAACCATCGCTCGGCCGACCACCCACCAGTACGACGGTTCGGCACGATCTACGGTTCGGGATTCAACGGGCAGCATCACGAACCGACTAGCCGCAGTGTGCAGCACCCAGGGCAACCAGGGCGGTCGACATGAGCCAGCGACTGCACTTGGATGACGCCTGCCAACGTCTCCACACCGAGTCCGCAACTGGTAGGACGTGGTTGCACGGCTGGTTGCAGTTCACCCACGGCCGAAACCGTTCGAGCAGGTCGCAAGTCAGTGACTCGACGCTCAATCGGAGACAGGTGAACCCCCATGAACCAAGGGAGTTCAAGCTCATACCTCGTGGGCGAGGCACCGGCCGGCGCGCGCCACGCAGCAAGAGCGCGGCGTGGTGGGTGATGATGAGCAGGTGCGTAACAACCTCTCGGCCACCCCGACGTGGGTTGTAGCCCTGATCATGGGGACCGGCTTCGGAGCTGGTATGGGGATCTTCATCAAGAACGACGGTTCGAGCTGGACAGAGACCCTCGTCAGTGGGCTCATCCTGAGCGTCGCCTTCGGCGTCCCCATGGCGTTCTTGTTCGACAAAGAGCAGCGCCAGATGCGCGCGGTCGCGGGCGACATCCCGACCGAAACGTGGAAGTCCGCGTATCGCGCTGCCGCGAGCGGTCCAATCCCCGAGGATCCAGAGGTCCGGGCGGCCGCTCTGCGAATCGCCACTCACCAACTGCGGCAGGACGGACAGATGCCCAGGCCTGTCCGCATCGGCACGGCGCTGCTCGTGCTGACCGCCAGCGTGATCCAGAGCGTGGCCGACTCGCCGTGGTACCTGCTGTTCGCCGTTGCCCCTGTCTTCATACTGATTAGTCACTTGTATTTGCCCAGACGCAGCCTCCGCCGAATCGAGTTGCTGTCCGAACCAACGGCACGTGATCACTGACCAGACACGGCGGCGATCGTTGCACGAAGCGCGAACGCTAGGCCCGCCCTCGGCGAACTGCGCATCGGCGAAGCCACCACTCCACGCATCGACACGATCCTCACCAAGATCAAGACGAACGCCGGCACCTCCACCGCCAAGACCTGCCGCGCGATCATCTCCGGCGCTATGAGATTCGCGGTCCGCTACGGCGCCATCTCGGTCAACCCCGCCCGCGAAGTCGACACCATCGAAGCTCCAGCGAAGAACCCACCCCAAGCCCTCACCAGCGAGGAGGTCACGCTCCTCAGAAAACATCTGGCCGCAGACGACTACGCCGTCCAAGCCGACCTCCTCGACCTGGTCGCCTTCATGCTCGCCACCGGCGTCCGCATCGGCGAAGCCATGGCCGTCCTCTCGCACCAGGTCGACCTCGAAGCCGGCACCGTCCAGATCACCCGCACCATCGTCCGCGTCAAGGGCCAAGGCCTCCTCCGCAAGGCCACCAAGTCCAAAGTCGGCCAACTCGTCCTCAGCCTCCCCGACTGGGCCATCGCCGTACTACGAGCCCACTAAGCGGCCGGCATCCGCCCCGACGAACCCGCCTTCCCCGACACCCGTGGCGGCTACCGCGATCCCACCAACGTCCGCCGCTCCCTCCGCAGCACCCTCTCCCCCGTCGGCAGCACCGCCCGCCGCGACCTCGGCCTCACCATCAGAGCAATCCGCCGCGTAACCGGGCTCACCCGCCAACAAACCGCCGCGACCCTCAACTGGCCCCAAACCAGGCTCGAACTCATCGAAACCGGCCGCATCAAAGTCGACCACCATCTCGCCACCGAACTCCTCAGCGCCTACGGCCGAACCCTCGACGACTTCCCGCCTCTACGTGCCGAAATCGACCAAGCCGCCCAACCATCCGAGGCCGACAAACTGACCTGGATCAGATCCCACGCCCTCCGCAAACCACAGCCACCGCCCTCGATCTGGCCTCTGACCTGCGGTTTTGTCCTCATCAACTCGCAGCGCTGATCGCCACTTGCCAACGTCTCACGGAGCAGCGACGGAGCAGGAGAACGGTCGCGAGCTGCGCCGCAGGTCAGCGGATGTGGCCGATCCTGTGATCGATGACTAGCGATAGCGCCAGCTCCCAGGTGGCCTGGTCCAGGGCTGACGGCTCGAGCTGTGCCTTCACGGCGTACGCATCAAGGATCCGACGCTCTACGGTTTCGACATCCAGACCCGGCACCTCCCTCGACAGTGACCCGACCGATGCGACTTCGAACGGCAACCCGAGGTGGCGGTAGACATCCGCCAATAGCGGTTGGATCCTCGCGTCGTCAGCTACCACGATCAGCGCGCTGAACAGCCAGGCATCACGAACGATGCGCTGTCCCGTACCCACCAGCTTCACCAGACCGCGAGCATTGACGCTGTGGGCACCAGGGCAATATTCACCCGGCACCGCCCCCACTCGTGCATCGATACCCAACTCTCGAAGCACCTCGGCATACATGGCTCCGAATTCCTTGAAGCGGGTCTCCAGGCCCTCCGACGCCATACCCTCAGATTTGACGTGGTCAACAACCAGGGACGCCGAGGTGTAGGCAACTGGACGGCCGCCCACGGCGCGCACCAGGGGTTCGAACCCGGCCGAGCGGGCAGAACGCACCGCGGCCCGGAAGCCGGAATGGCGCGTATCGCGTCGGCCGAAGACCAGAACCGGCTTCGCCGGCCGGTAGACCCGCAACGCTTCCGTCACCTCGCCGACGGACGCACGCCGCACCAGCGCGTGGGCAACCGCCAAGCCTGTAGCCTCGTCGCTACCGCCCAGAGCATCGGACACAAGCACGCCGCCATCGTGCCACTCCAGCGTGCCGGTGGACTGTGGAAACCGTCCACAGCCTCCATTGACTTCTAGCGTGCGGACAGCTTGTTGCCGAACAGTCCAGGTCAGCTCCTTCTGGAGCTACGGGGTCAGTCGGTCGGGCGTTGGGACATGGGGGCTCATCGACTATGTTTCGGTACTGGCCCCCCGCGCCATGAAGGCATTGATTGCCGACCGATGGCGATGTCGAAGGCCGCGACTCCAAGCAACCTGGTGGAGTCGAGCAGGGGCAGCGACGAGATGTCCTCGGTGATCAGCAACGGGATCTCCGTGCAGGCCATCGCCACGACATCACAGCCCTGCTTCGCCAGCCCGTCGATCACCTGCCGGCACTCATCGCGGGACGCCTCGGAGATGACGCCGTTCACCAACTCCTCATAGATGATCCGGTCAATTTGTTCGCGCTGATCCGGCGGCGGGACGACGCAGTCTAATCCTCGGTCTGCAAGCGCCCGCCGGTAGATCGGGCCATCCATAGTCAGCTTTGTGCCCAATACTCCGACAACCTGTCGCCCGTCTCGCACCGCTCGATCGGCAACGACGTCGGCAATGTGCAGACCGGGCAATACCAGTTCTGTGCCGGGCTCTTCCAGCGCCAGGTGGGCCGTGTTGCACGGGCAGACGAAGAAGTCCGCCCCGGCGCGAGCGAGCCGGTCGACGCTCTGCGCCAGCACCGGCCGAATCGAGGCGTAGTCGCCACGGTCCCAGGCGGGGAGGCTGCGTCCCATCGCGATACAGTCAAGGGTCACATCGGGATGCTGATGCGGGCCGATCACGCGGAATCCCTCCTGACAGAAGGTCAGAAAACACAGCGCGGCGCCCTCCGTGGTATGTGCAAGGATGCCCGCGTGAAGAGGTTCCCAAGAGCCAGACGAGACTCTTGTGGTCTGGGCCGTCGGCTCCGGCGATATCAGCTCTCCAGCTCCCATGATCACTGATCCTCCCAACAGTGGTTCACCGGCACGACGAACCGCACGTTACGTCCGCGCCCGCCACTTGCGTGCTTCAAACTTTGAACTGCACGTTCGCTGCTCACAGGTCGAAGCTTGCGGACATGGACAGGTCAGATCCCGCGCCCCGTACCGTTCTGGATCGAATCGGCAATACCGCGCTGCTACCCCTGCGTCGGCTCGGACCGCGCAACGGATCTCGGATCCTGCTCAAGCTGGAGGACAGCAATCCCACCGGAAGCATCAAGGACCGGATGGCGCTCGCGATGATCGAGGCCGCGGAAGCCGACGGCAGGCTGCAGCCGGACGGCAGGGTGGTCGAGTACACCGGTGGCAGCACAGGTGTCTCGCTGGCTCTGGTCTGCGCTGTCAAGGGATACCACCTCGACATCGTGAGCTCTGACGCTTTCGCCGCCGAGAAGCTCGCCCACATGCTGGCGCTCGGTGCCGACGTACACGTGATCGCCAGCGATCACGGCCGCATGACGGAAAAACTCACGCGTGACATGATCGAAGCGGCCCGGATCATCACGGCGGACAGCGGCGGCTTCTGGACCGATCAGCTGAACAACACCGACCAGTTGCGGGCATACCACACTATGGCGGACGAAATCTGGGCACAGACTGACGGTGAGCTGGACGCATTCGTGCAGATCGTCGGCACCGGGGCATCGCTGCGGGGCAACGCCGAGCGGCTGCGGAAGTACGACAGTTCGATCGCCGTCGTCGCGATCGAACCGACCGAGTCCGCTGTCCTGTCCGGTCGCCCGACCGGCGCGCACAAGATCGACGGCGTCGGTGCCGGCTTCGTCGTACCGTTGTGGCACGATGAAGTGGCCGACACGATCGAGCTGCTGTCGACAGAGGAGGCATCGGCCATGGCGGTGCGGCTCGCGCGGGAGGAAGGGCTGTTCGCAGGTACGTCGACCGGAGCCAACGTCCTCGTCGCACTGCGCATGGCCGAACGGCTTCCCCCGAACTCGACGATCGTCACGGTGATGTGTGACACGGGCATGAAATACTTGAGCAAATGAGCGCCTACGCCGCGAACGCAGACCTGTCTGGTGTCTCGGTCATAGCGCTGGACATATTCGGCACCACCGTGGACTGGCACACCAGTGTTGCAGAGCAAGTCGCGCAGATCGCCGGCCGAACGAACGCCAAGGTGTCGCCGGGCCGCTTCACCGACGAGTGGCGAGACCGCTACCTCCCAGCTTTGGATGCGATCAGCAGCGGTGATCAGCCGTGGCGGAACCTCGACGCGCTGCATCGGGAAGCTCTCGACGACCTTCTCGAGGTCCACGGCGTCGGCGACGACTTCGACGACACAGCCCGCCGAGACCTGGTTTTGGCATGGCACCACCTGGCACCGTGGCCGGATGTCGTAGACGGCTTGGCCCGGCTTCGCCGCCGATTCACGGTCGTCACTCTGTCCAACGGTGGCTTGGCTCTCCTGGTACGCCTGCTCAAGGGCGCCGACCTACCGTTCGACTGCGTCCTGTCGGCCGAGATGTTCCAGTCCTACAAGCCGCAGGAGCATGTCTATCGGGCAGCAGCCGACCTCCTCGCGGTCCGCCCTGAGCAGATGCTGATGGTTGCCGCACACACATGGGACATCGACGGGGCACGGCGAGCAGGACTACGCACTGCCTTCCTTGAACGACCAAAAGAAAAGGGACCGGACCGAACCGCGGACCGCGCAGCCGACACAACGTGTGACCTCGCAGTGAGCAGCCTGACAGAGCTTGCGGACATCCTCAGCTGCTGACCGGCATCTCGACGTACCGCGATCAGCCGAAACCTGCAGGACCTCGGACCCTCGTGGGGTTCCGAGTCGACGACGCATTGAAGAAGGTGCGACTGCCGGTCACGGATGGCGGACTGCAGGCGAGCTGCCCTTCTGGTCGGACATCGATGCGGACGCCCGGTGTCGGTAGCCTGAAGCGATGAACGGGTATGGGCAGTTCTGCGCGGTCGCACGAGCACTGGATGTGGTCGGCGAGCGGTGGACCCTGCTGATCGTGCGCGAAATGCTCTCCGGGCCGGTCACGTTCGGCGACATCCGTCGCGGCATCCCCCGCATCCCGCCTGCCACGCTGACCAGCAGATTGCGCTCGCTTCGCACCGCTGGCATCGTCAACCTGTCCGACCGGCTCTACCAGCTCACTGAATCCGGGCTAGCCCTCGCCCCGGTGGTCCGCGAACTGGCCCGCTGGGCGATGACAACCGAGAGCGCTGCCTTGTCCGATGATGATCTCGATACCGTGGCGCTCACGTGGGACATGCAACGCAGAGTCGACGTCGATGCTCTGCCCGACCGCACCGTGGTCCTCGCGCTCGAGTTCACCGACCGATCACCGCGCGACCGGTACTTCTGGCTGCATCTGTCCAAGACGAACGTCAACCTGTGTCGGGAGGACACCGGAGCGCCGGTGAGCCTCTGGCTCACGGCGCCGACCGCCGAGATCACCCGCTGGTGGCTTGGCGAGCTGACCTGGTCACAGTTGCGGCAGCGCGGCGGAGTCACGGTGCACGGCGACCGCGCCGTACAACGCCAGGTACAGCACTGGTTTCTTCGGTATGCGTTCAATCGCAGCGCTCTTGCGCAGATCTCTCCTGCTTAGCGGAGGCTAGTTCAAGATTTGAACTGGCTGCTGCACTGCTCTGGCTTGACGATGACTATGTGGCCCACCACCATCGTCAATCTGAAGGATCATCGTGACGATCCGGCGTACGCCGACGTCGTCTACATGGGCCGGGCGATGCACCGAGGTGGTTGGCACCTGGACATCTGCTGGCTCGGCTTGCCGGGTTGCGCGGGCGCCGGCTGGGTTGCTGGGGTACGCCGGCTACCTGCCATGCGCACGTACTCGCGGAGTGGCTGATACAGGTGCGGAACAGCGCGCAAGATTCGACCTCGGGAGTTGGGCGAGCTTTCATGCGGTTCGTGATGGTGCCCGGAATCGGCAACTCGGACAGCGGACAGCGGACAGCGGACAGCGGACACTGGCAGAGCATCTGGCAGACCAGTTGGGGCGACGACGCCGATCGGGATTCCCATTCGTTCGCCGCAGTCGCGTCAACCTTCATCGCCAGCTTCACTTCGTCAACAACGTAGATGCGCTTCCCGAGGCGCTCGCCTTGCTGCAGAACGGAGCTATTGGTCGGCGCTGAGACGGACAACCGGTTCTGCGCATTCCGCCGGTCCCGACGAGTCACAGTCCTGGGATCACCGACCGCAGCGGGCGACGGAACCCGCGGCCCGGCGACGGCTCGCGCTCATCGGACCACGGTCATCTCATCGGACTCAGCCTCGTGCCAGCCGCTTCGCGTTGTACTGGTTGAGGGCCGCGACGAGGGCAATCCCGGCGGCCTCGACGACATCCGTGGACGACGCCCGTACCGCAACCCTGCGGCCCGGCAGCTCCACCTCGAGCTCGACCTCTCCGACAGCCTCGCTGCCCGGGCCGACTGAGTACGCCCGGAACGCGACTACCCGCGCCTCCACTCCCGTCGCCTGCGAGATCGAATGGCACACCGCGTCGATGAGCCCGGTGCCAGAACCCTCAGCGTGCACCTGTTCCCCGGCCCGGGAGAGCCTCACGTTGGCGCGCGGCCCGTCCTGCGTGCCCCCGGAGTACGTGATGGCGTCGAGCTGCCAGCCCGCGGACGGCTCCGTCATGCGATCCCCCTTTGGTGTCCAGCAAAGCCAGGGCGGTGCCTTCCTCGAAAGCATATTGCGCCCGGCTCCCTAAGCCGGAGCCTAACCGGTCCGGCCTGCGAACGGGCCTACACAACAGATCTCCGCCGCCGAACTCCGGCCCATCATCGTGCCGACCGCGCCGATGACGGCGGCACACATGGCTGCCCTCGGCGCTCGGGATGCTGCTGGCGGCGCTCGATCAAACGATCGTGTCGACCGCACTGCCGTCGATCGTGAGCGACCTCGGTGGGGCCGGGCACCTGTCCTGGGTGGTCTCGTCCTACCTGCTCGCCGACACCATCGCGACCGTGCTGGCCGGCAAGTTCGGTGACCAGTTCGGCCGCAAGCGGGTGTTCCAGGTCGCTGCCGCGACATTCGTCATCGCTTCAGCACTCTGCGGGCTCGCGCAGGGCATGCAGTGGCTGATCGCCTGGCGTGCCGTGCAAGGCTTCGCTGCTGGGTTGTTGATGGTCACCTCGATGGCGGTCATCGCCGACGTCATCCCACTGCGTGAACGCGGCAAGTACCAGGGCGCATTGGGCACCGTGTTCGGAGTCACGACGGTGGTCGGCCCGCTGCTCGGCGGCCTGTTCACCGATCACCTGTCCTGGCGGTGGGCGTTCTACGTCAATGTGCCGGTCGGCATCGTCGTTATTGTCCTGGCCGCGTTCACCATGCCGAGTATCCGTCCGGGCCTGCATCCGGTGATCGACTACCTCGGCATCGTGTTCGTGTCCATCGGCGCGGCCGGTCTGACCCTCGCTCTGTCCTGGGGTGGCACCGAGTACCCCTGGAGCTCGCTGACCATCATCGCCATGATCATCGGCTCCCTGGTCTCGTTGGCGATCTTCGTGCTCGTGGAGGGCCGAGCAGCCGACCCGATCCTCCCGTTGCGGCTGTTCCGATCCTCGGTCTTCGTCGTCTGCGTCATCCTGTCCTTCATCGTCGGGTTCGCCATGCTCGGCGCGATCACGTTCTTGCCGACCTACCTGCAGTACGTCAATGGCGTGTCTGCCACCGATTCCGGCCTGCAGACCCTGCCATTGGTCGCCGGCTTGCTGGTGATGTCGATGGTCTCCGGCACTGTGGTGGGCAGGACCGGTCAGTACAAGATCTTCCCGGTCGTCGGCACGGCCGTCATTACGCTCGGCATGTTCCTGCTGTCCCGCGTCGGTGCGGATACTCCGTACTGGCAGCTGGCCGTCGCCATGCTGGTGCTCGGCATCGGCATCGGCATCGGCATGAGCATGCAGATCCTGACGATCGTGGTGCAGAGCACTGTCGCCTACCAAGACCTCGGCGTCGGCACTTCCGGAGTCACGTTCTTCCGCACGCTGGGCAGCTCCTTCGGCGCCGCAGTCTTCGGGGCGGTCTACTCGAATGTCCTCAACGACAGGCTGCCCGCAGCGGTCGCCGCTTCACCAGGAGTCGATCCAGCCGCGGTGACCAGCCCGCAAGCCCTCCACGCCTACCCGGACGCGCAGATCGCGCCGATCGTCGATGCGTACGCCCATTCCATCCACGTCGTGTTCCGGGCTGCGATACCGGTGGCCCTCATCGCCTTCGTGGTCGCGCTCTTCCTCAAGCAGACACCGCTGCGCGGCACGGCCCGCGACACAGCACCCGACGTCGGCGAAGGCTTTGGCGTGCCCGAGGCAGCAGACGCCAACCAACAGCTGCAGGCCGCGATCGCGCGCCTTGTCCGAAATAAGGGGCACCGAGCTGCCCAAGGTCAGAGAACGTTCAGCGGCATCGTTCGGCGCGTCTGACGGCTGGAGCGTCGGCCAGGTCTACCTGCGATCCAGGCTCGGCAGAACCACTACGCTTGCGGAGATCGCCACGCTGTACCACCTGCCACCTGAGGTCCTCGCGCCGGCGTTCGAAGCCGCTGCCGCCAACGGATACCTCACCAGGCACGATGGCCAGCTCGCCGTCACCGAAGCCGGCGCGCTCGAGGTGCAGAAGCTGGTCACCGCGCTCAAAGCGTGGTTGGCCGACGAGCTCGCCGACTGGGGCGCCGAGGACCCAGAACTCAGCCGCGCACTCGACGAGCTCGCGACCCAATTCGTCAACCAGGACCCTCAGCACGTCCCCGGACCAATGGGTCTCTTTGCATCCGCAAGCCGAACTTGACCGACTCGGGACTCGCGGCCCGACGGAGGGTCTACCACTGGGATACCAGCACCCAGCGCATCCTCGCCCAAGCCTGCACCATGGCCGGTCGCGACCTGACCCCACGGAATGGGCCTAGTCGTTCGGCGACCGTCCGTACCGAGGGACCTGCTAGTGCTGTGCCTGGACGTACAGGGTGACTGCCAAAACGTGTTTGCAGGGGCCGCGTTGGCCGTGGTGCCTGGCCCACCACAGACAGGTGCAGGTGTAGGGATCGCCTTTGACCCAGTGGCGGTGGTTGCCGGAGGTGATCGACCAGCCGTTGGCGGATGGTGCGACCGCTCGGTCCTGCAGTAGTTGGCGCGCGTCCTTCAGTCGAGGGTTGTCACGCTCGATCCGTTCGCTGTTCCACGGCAACTCGCGATGGAACCAGGTGCTCTCGTGGAGGTCGTAGCCCACCTTGCCGGACACGGCCAGGTAGCCGATGCCCGCGTCGACGTCCGCGAGGGAAAGGTCCGTCGTCGCCGCCAGCCGATCACGATCGATGACCGGCTGCCAGGCGAGATGTTCGAGTAGGCGGACGGCAGCGGACCCGGCCGAAGACGCCGTCAAGGTGGTCAGCAGGCCGCCTTCACCCGAGAAGCCTCGGTAGGGTTCTGGGGAAAGAAGCAGCGTCAACCGCATGCCCGGCAGTTCGAACACCCACGCGCTGGCGTGATCGTCGGAACCGAACACGCGCAGGCGGTGCGTGAAGCGCGCGACCCGCGCCGACGCTGCGAGCCGCGCGGCTCCGGCGAGATGCACGGACCCACCCGATGGTCGGGTCGACTGTCGCAATCCGCCTGGCGCCGGGAGCAGGTGGTACGACGGACCCGGCGCAGACTTGGGCAGTGAGGCGAGCCATCGAGCCGCCGCCGGTCCGGCCAGCTCGGCCCGCTGCGTCATCCGTGCGGCGAGCACGGGCGTCTCGGCGAAGCCCCTGATCCATCGGTCCGGGAGGTCTACCTTCCGTTCGTGGTGGGTCTCGTCGAGCGTCGCCACCGAGAGGCCTTCGGTTCCGACGTCGAGGTGGACGAGCTCGGCGCCGCCGACTCCGGCGAGTGCGGTGCGCAGCGGCTGGTTGATGTCCACGTTGGTGGTCCCGTGCGCGATCTCGCCCGAGTCGATGCCGTCGGCAAGCAGATCGAGCCGGGCATGGACTCCGTTGCAGAGTGAGAACGCCTCGAACCGCAACCGGTCGCCCGAGGCGGTGACCACGGGATCGAGGTTGCTGAGGCGGTGGACGAGACCCGCGTCGAAATACCGGCTGTTGGCCACGTCGGCGATCGCCAGGATGCCGGCCGCGGTCACGTCCGGCCGCGCCAGCATTCCGCTGAAGAACCGCGGCTGCTCGACGAGTCCGGCGGAAGTCGCACCGAGCGCTGTCTCGAGTTCCAGCAGTGCGCTGCGATCGGTACGCCGTACGAGCGTCGAATCAGTGCGATAACCGGCCTCGATCGTCACGCTCTGCCTTCTCCCTGTGTGGCTGCTGCCACAAAGGCGGCTGCCTCCACCCGTGCCTTGCTACTACCCTTCGATGCCGCCAGCTCCAGAACGGATCCGGGGATCTGTGGCTCGGGGACCGCGCTGACGTAGCGACGCAGTACGCCGAACAGCTCAGCCAGCCCAGCGGGCTTCCGCTCGAGCACCGAAGCCTTGCCGAGCACGGTCATCGCGGCCGGCCAGAGTGGTTGCAGCCCACCCGCGAGAATCAGCTGCTCCCACGAGTGGCCAAGGCGACCAAGACGCAGTACGCCGTCATTGAGGAGATGCAGACAGCACTCGGTGTACGCCGTGCTGTCCCACCGGCCACGGCCCATCAGCGCCAGCGCTGCTTCCACGGCGAGCAGCCGTCGATCCTCGTCGGCGTGGCACAGCGTGGCCGCGATGTCATGCTGGACGGCGAGGCCGGGGCCGGGTGCGTGCGCCATCATCGGCAACCAGCGAGGTGGGTGCCGCGCGGCTTGGTCGTACTGCGTCTGCGTCTTGGCGGCCAACAGATCCGGCCAGGCCGGGACGATCCCGAATCCGGTTTCGGCTCTGATCGCCCACTCGTGGTACTCGCGATGCGTACCGGTTATGTGACCGGCGAGGAGCCCGGCCGGGATGCCTGGGATGAGGCTGATGTCGATCGGAAGCCGGACCGGTTCGACGGTCACGGTTGCTCCGTCATGTCGAGTCACGAGATTCGGGAGTCCGCCGCCTTCGATCCACTGTCGCAGCAGGTCAACCGCATCTGCGGTGTGTTTCGCCGTATGCCACCTGGATCCTGGGGACCACAGGTCGAGTGACACTCCGTCGAGTTGGGTCGTGCGTTCGGGTGGAGTGGGTTCGAGGCGGAGTAGTGCGAGGAAGAGATCCGTCGGGCCTGCCGACGTACGGCCGTAGCCTTTGAGACGGTCCACGAGCGTGTCGAAGGAGAGTAGGCCGTTCCATTGTGTCGGCGTGCTCAGCAGGTACGGGATCGTGCCGAGTCTCAGGATTGTCTCGCTCGCGAAGATCTCGTGGACCGCGCCGGTCAGAGACGGGCCGGCGATCTCCCAGTCGGTCGGCGCGGGTACGCCGTTCGCGATCTTGCCGCACAAGGTCTTGTGGGCATTCGCGGTCACGTCGGCCGCTGTGACCACTGCCCACAGAGCCGACGGCGGACGCACTCCGTCGCCGAGGCTCTGGTTTGCGGACCAGGCCCAGTAGCGCACCTCTTGAGGCGATCTGGCTGACCAGCGGACGATCGCGTCCCAGAAGACCGCGCCGTCCGCGGCCGTGGTCGACCTGATGATCCGGGAGAGAGCAGCAGCCAGCCCAGGCTCATCCGGCTCGATCTCGGCGGCCGGCCCGGTGTCGTCGACCGGCAGGGGAGCGGCCCACAGCTCAGACAGCGGAGCCTCTGCGTCGGTTTCGTGCGCGACTCCGAGTGCGGTAAGCGCTTTGGTGGCCCGGTCCGCGAACGCCTGGTCGGGTACATCGGCCGCGACCTTGAGCGCGATCGTCACCGCGTCGGATCCCCACCGGTCGACCGTGTGCGGCCCCGTCAACGCCTTGAGCAGCACAGTCTTCTGGGCCTTCTCCGGACGCGCGAAGATCGTGGCCGCGAGGTCGGGGAGATCGTCGGCGTGGGCGGTTTCGACCGCTGCGGGCAACAGCACGGCGGTCACCGATCCGTGGCTGGTCGCCAGCAACCCCTGGACCAACGGCATGCGCTCGGCGAGGTCCGGACCTTTCAGGTCGAGTGCTGCCAGCAGCTTCGCGATGCCCTTCTGGGTGCTGGGAGTGTCCTGGCGAGTCAATGCGACAAAGGCGTCGGCCAGAATGCGGGACCGGTCGAGGTGGCCCTCGGCGACCAGCTCGGCGACGGCCGGACCGAGCTCCCACGACGGTACGGCCTGCCCCTCCAGAATCCCGATCACGCCGGGGCCGGCCAGCGCGGCCGACAGAGCGTCCGGCAAGACTGGGTCAGCGCGCAACTCCTCGACGAGTGACCCGGTGGGCAGCGGTTCCGGCGTACCGTCGTGGCGCTCTCGCCGCCACAACGCCCACCTCATCTCCGACGCTGCCATCGCGTGCAGTTCGGCCCAGGACCTGGCAAAGGCCGGGCCGGTGGGCAACTCGGCCAGACCGGCCGCGATCAGCGGCCGCGCGAGCCGCGCGATCCACGCAGAACGGAACCCGTCGCCCTTCGCCACCGTGGACGCGGTCTCGAGGAATGCCACACACCAGTCCCGGCCGCGACGGGAAGCGAGCTCCACCAGCAACTCGTCAGCGGGACCGGCACGCCAGTCCGCAGCGAGCTTCGACAGCCACCTCGCCGCCTGCTCCGGCATCGCCAGCCCGACCGCGAGGGCGCGGAGACAGGCGGCGAGATCGAACTCGGGATAGCGGACTTCCGCGGTCCAGTGAGCCCGACGCGACCGGTACCACGCCCGAGTTTCCTTGCCGGTCTGGCCGGTGGCCGGCGCGTGCAGATATGGCAGCAGTTCACCCCAGGACCCGGCGACCAGCAGCCGTTCCAGTTCGTCATACACCGACACGAAGGTCACCCTAGCTAGTCATGTGCTGGCAGCTACCGCGCTCCCCATGGAAATGGGTCAATCGCATGCCAGCACTGAGCCCGGCGGCCCGCTGGTCGCGGTTCGCGCCATGAAACCGTGTCTAACAGAGTGGGTCGAGTCTGTCAGAGGGGCCGGAATCCGAAGCCCTGCAGTGTGAAGTTGCCCAGGGTGGCAAGTGGCGGGACTCTCATAATTCCTGGGTCGCGGGTTCGAGTCCCGCCCGCTGTACAAGAACACGCAGGTCAGCAGGCATTCCAGCCTCCTGACGCCGGTCCGCCGGGTGCTGGCGTGCGATGGCTCGTGGCATGAGTGTCATGGAATGGCAGGTCAGCCGGGCGAGTTGCGCCGCCAGCGCGACTCCAGCCGTCGCTTGCCCTCGGGCTCAACGCATCCGCTCAGCGGGCAGTTGATGGACTCAGTGCAGGCCTGCGTCGTGGATCCGGTTCGCGATCTGCACGCGGTTGGTGGCCTGGAGCTTGACCATGATGCGCGAGACGTGCGCTTTGACGGTGGCCATGCTCAGGAAGAGCTCGTCGGCGATCTGCGCGTTGACCTTGCCTTCGCCGACCGCGACGGCCACTTCGCGTTCGCGGTCGGTCAGGGTCTGGGTCAGCGACTGCGCGTCGAGGACCCGCTGGGGCTCGGGATTGTCCTGACCGAGCCGGGCGATCAGTTGGGCGGTCACGCTGGGAGAGAGCATGTGGTCGCCGGCGGCAACTTTGTGTACTGCCTCGACGATCTGCGCGGGTGGGGTGTGTTTGAGGAGGAATCCGCTGGCTCCGTCGCGCAGTGCCCGCAGTACGTGGTCGTCGGCGTCGAACGTTGTCAGCACGATCACTTTGGGCGGTGTGGCTTGGCCCATCAGCCGGGCGAGGGCCTCGAGACCGTCCAGTCGTGGCATTCGGATGTCCATCAGTACGACGTCGGGCGCGGCCCGCGCGATGAGGTCGAGCCCGGTCTGGCCGTCGTCGGCTTCGCCGGCCAATTCGATGGTGGCGTCGTCGCGCAGGATCATCGCGAGTGCGGTGCGGACCAATGCGTCGTCGTCGATGATCACGACCCGGATGCGACCGCTCGGAGGGTTGTTCATGCCGGCCACGGCAACCAGGCGCGGACCACGAAGTCTCCGTCCAACTTCACGTGCTCGAAGCGGCCACCGATCAGCTCGGCACGCTCGGTCAGTCCGAGCAGGCCAAGCCCCGAGCCGGGTGTCGCACTCACCGCGGAGCCCAGCCGCAGCGGGTTCCGTACCTCGAGCATCAGCTGCCCGCCCGCTCGCCCGGTGAGCGTGACGTCGACGGCGGTGTCCGGCGCGTGTTTGCGGGCATTGGTCAGGCTCTCCTGGATCATCCGGTATGCGCCGCGTCCGATCGCTTCGGGCGGACCCGCCAGGTCGTCGACCTGGTTGTGCAACCGGACTCTCGTGCCGGACCCGATGGCCTCCTGGACCAGCGCCGGAACGTCGGCCAGCGTCGGTTGCGGACGCTCCGGTGGTGCATCGGTTTCGAGTGTTCGCAGTACTCCGAGGATCGCGTGCAGATCCTGTAGCGCGAGGTAGGCGCTCTTGCGGGTGATGGCGGCCGCTTTGGACACCTCGGCGTCGCTCAGATTTCGGCAGTACTCCAGTGCACCCGCGTGCAATGCCACCAGCGAGAGTCGATGGGCCAGTGCGTCGTGCATCTCACGGGCGATCCGCGCCCGCTCGTTGGCCTGCGCCTGTCCGACCCGCAAGCCCTGCTCACGTTCGGCGCGGTCCGCTCGTTCCCGCAGTGTGGCCACGAGGTCGCGACGTGCCCCGACGTACATGCCGGCGGCGATGACCGCGCTCACGAAGACCACCGTGAACAGCACTGAGATCGCCAACGCCGCCTGACCGGGCTGGGTCTCGAAGTAGACGACGGACGCGACGACTCCCACCACCGCCAGCGGCACGATCTCTCGCCACCGCCGACGGGTTGCCAAGGACATGGCGGTAACGACCACAGCCCCCGATGCGGCGGAGGAAACACCTCCGATGGCGCTGACGAGCACGGCGATCGCGAACGGACGCCGCCGTCGCCAGCGCATCAACACCACGCTGACGATGCCGAGGACGAGATCCAAGGCCAGGTAGGGAGCGAAGTTCCATCCGTAGGCGTTGTAGAACGTTGCTGTCCAGAAGCCGGCGCCGGTGATGATGGCGAAGAGGTAGCGCCACGTCGACTGCCAGCGGCTCAGCGGAGGTGGTGGCGCGGCTTGAATGGCGTCCACCTTCCCCAAGGTACGGGAGGCGCGCGGTTCAGGGCAGGGACCGCGAACCAGCCCCACCCCCTACCGCGGGCTACACAGGTCTATCCCGTGGTTTCCGGACCTAGCTCCGCGGCTGATGTGCCGGGCCTGCCAACGGCGCCAGCCTCGACTCATGATCACAGTCGAAGAACTCAGCAAACGCTACGGCGCACACCAATCCGTCGACCGCGTGTCCTTCCGGGCCCAGCCCGGATCCGTCACCGGCTTCCTCGGCCCGAACGGGGCCGGCAAGTCGACCACAATGCGCATGATGACCGGCCTGACCCCGCCATCCGCGGGTCGCAGCACCATCCTCGGCGTCCCCTACGCCCAGCTCCCCAATCCCGGACGGCACGTCGGGGTCCTTCTCGACGCCTCGGCACAGCACACCGGACGCACCGGACGCGAGATCCTTCGCCTCGGCGCCACCGTCATGGGACTACGCCGCTCACGGGTGGACGAGATGCTCGAGATCGTCGGCCTGTCCGGCGACGAGGGCGACCGCCGGGTCGGCAACTACTCCCTCGGCATGCGGCAACGGCTCGGCATCGCACACGCCCTGCTCGGCGACCCGCAGGTCCTGATCTTGGACGAACCGGCCAACGGACTCGACCCGGCCGGCATCCACTGGATGCGTGGGCTCCTGAAGAGTTTCGCGGACCGCGGTGGGACGGTCCTGCTGTCCTCGCACCTCCTGCACGAGATCGAGGTCGTCGCCGACCACCTGGTTGTCATCGGCCGCGGTGTCATCGTCGCCGACGGCAGCAAGGCAGACCTGCTCAACGCCGCCGGCACCCTGGTCCGCGGCGTCGACCCAGACGCCTTGGCGCGCTGCCTCGACATCGCCGGCTACGCCTACCAGATCGAGCCCGACGGCGCGTACGTCGTGGATGCCACCCGAGAGCAGATCGCCACGGCCGCCGCGCGGCACGGCGTAGTCGTCACCGAGTTGCGTGTCGCGGACGGTGCCGGACTTGAGGACATGTTCTTGCAGCTCACCGCTGACGACGCACGAGAGAAGGTCACCGCATGAGTACCGCGACCCACCAAGCACCGTTCCACCTTGACGCGTCCCCGGATCCAAGCGTGACACGAGTCCCGTTCACCCGCCTACTGCGAGTCGAGCTACGCAAGCTTGTCGACACCCGGGCCGGTTTCTGGTTGCTCACCGCCATCGGCCTCATCACGGTTGCCGTCATCGTCGTGTTCCTGTTCGTCGCCGATCCGGACCAGTTGACGTTCGTGAACTTCGTCGGCGCGACCGCGACCCCACAGAGCATCCTGCTCCCGGTGCTCGGCATCCTCGCCGTCACTGCCGAATGGAGCCAGCGCACCGGCCTGGTCACCTTCACCCTCGAACCGAGCCGGCTCCGTATCGCCGTCGCCAAGCTGGTCGCCGTCACCCTGGTCGGCCTGCTCGCCGTCGTCGTGGCACTCGGCGTCGCAGCCCTGAGCAACCTGGCCGGAATGGCGTTCATGGACGGCGCCGGCAGCTGGAACGTTGGAGCCGCCAACGTCCGCGACTTCTTCGCCGTGCAACTGATCGGCATCGTGCAGGGCTTCGCCTTCGGCATGCTGCTGATGAACACCGCCGCCGCGATCGTGCTGTACTACGTGATCCCGATCGCGTGGACTGTGCTCTTCTCGATGGTCGGTGCACTCGAGAACGCCGCACCCTGGCTCGACGTCAACACCGCCATGGCACCCGCCTTCGATCAGCAGACGTTCCAGGGCGGCGACTGGGCGCACATCGCGGTCGCCGGGACGATCTGGGTAGTCGTGCCACTCGCTCTCGGCCTCGTACGGCTGCTCCGACGCGAGGTGAAATCCGCCTGACCGCGCCGCCCGTACCCCAGATGTCACCGTGTGCTTCAGCTACGACGCCACCACACGGTGACATCTCGTACGTCGTTGGTGGCCGCCACCGCCGTGCCCGCCGCCCCAGCTGTGGCCCAGGCGCCGTGACCGCCTGATTGGCCGTCGAAGCCGGACACCGGACTCACCGACCGAGCCTGACCATCCCGACCGACGCCGATGAACCCCACCGGTGACAGCCGATGATCACGAGCCATCAACATCAACCGATCCTGATGCTGATCGATCGCCTCCCCCGCCTCAGACCAGTTGACCAACCCAGCCCGCACCAACGTGCACCCCCGACACAGATGATGCTGACGCTGTCTACTGGGTCCGGCGAAGGCAGCATTGACAGGATGGCTCCGATGGCCGAAGCCACCGCGCCTAGCGCCAAATTGCTTCGCGATGCTGTTCCACTACCGCCGCGGCGAAGACCGTCGAGATGACGATCATTCTCAACGCCCTGGACTAAACCTCCGGGCCGACACCACGAGCCTTGGCCCGGTCAGTTCGACGGGTTGGGACCTCGACGCCCGCTTGGCGGTCGGAATCTGCGCCGCCCAAGCCGAGCCGAGCAGCCTGCATACCCGCTTGGAAGCGCGTCTCGGCACCCAGACGGGCCGAAACATCCGCAATGTGACGTCGCGTGGTGCTGTAGCTCAGGCCGAGGTGGTGGGCGATTGCCTGGTTCTTCATTCCGGCCGCCAGCAGGCTCAGGATCTGCCTGTCGAGGCTGCTGAACTGATTCGCAGACTTGTCGTGGAGGAGGGGCACGCCTGTCTCAAATGTGAGCGGCGTAGCGAGCTCCCAGAGGGTCTCGAAGACAAACAGCAGCGTGTCCAGCAACGAACACGGCCGGATGATGAAGCACCGGCTGACGTCGTCCTGGTCGACATCGAGGGGCACTGCGGGGAACTGGTTGAGCGGACTGTTGCTCTGGCCGAGCAGTTGATCGCCTTGGTACAGCTTGGTGTCGGTGGTGTCGGTTCCAAACGCTGTGAACCCGTGATGCTGTTCGGAATCGACGTAGGGGAACAGAAGCACGGTGAACGCGTCGCCCTCGCGGTATGCCGGTGCGCCGTAGTCCTCCCAGCCGGTCAGCCCGATCGGTATGGCCGGACGGGCTGGTTGGGTGAACCAGTTCTCGGCAGTCCGGCTGCCCGGCCGGTACGCGGTTGCCAATCCTTCGGACTGGCCGTTGCCAACGGGCTGGGACCAGGCCGTGTGCGTCCACTGGGTGTCGGGTGAGGCACTGACCCATTCGGTGCGCTGCATCGGATGCGGCAACGGCCGGGCGACGGCGTAGCCGAATCTCGTCCACGGGCGCCAGGCGATGTAGTCGTCCGATCCGCGCTGGTTGGGGCCGTCCGCGTGGTAGGCGGCATCGATCTGCGCGGTGTTCTTGCTGTTGATGTCGTAGGTCTGGTTCGGTGCGATGCGGCCGGTGTTGGGCAGCATCAGGGAGTACAGGTAGGGGCTTTGTGAGGTGCCGGAGTACTGGATGGTGACCGGCTGCTTCTGCAGCAGGTTCACCAGCGACCGGCCGGCGTCCAGGTTGATGGTCAGGGCGGGGATGCGGACTGTGCCCGGGTCGCCGGCCTGCGTGTACAGCAGGCCGGGCGCGTTGTTGAAGATGACAGCGGCCGCCGCGCCGGCGTTCTGCGCGTTCTGGATCTGGCTGGAGGGAGTGTTCGTGCCGCGCTGGATCAATGCGATCTTGCCGTCCATGTTCCTGCCTGCGTAGTCCTCCGGTGCGCCTTGGCCGACGTCGATGAGTGGCTGCCGGAACGTCCCGTCGACCGGTGCGGAGTTGATCATGAAGAGCGGATCAAGCGGCATCTTCTGCGGTTTGGTGACGCTCATCTGGATGGGTGGCGCGACGAGCGTCCACCTGCTGTAGACCTCGAACTCTCCGTCGGCCACCGGATCGGTCGGCACCGCGTAGACCTGGTCGAAGGGCGCTCGGAGCGTGAACGAGCTGTCGAAGTTCGTGTCCGGTGACAGCTTGCGGTGGTAGCCGACCTGCACCCCGTCCGAGGTGCT
Organism: Kribbella sp. NBC_00889; assembly: GCF_045207705.1. Lineage (NCBI taxonomy): Bacteria > Bacillati > Actinomycetota > Actinomycetes > Propionibacteriales > Kribbellaceae > Kribbella > Kribbella sp. NBC_00889. Next base: position 5,207,450 of record NZ_CP108783.1, read on the forward strand.
CGGCTTGGGAGTGTTGATGACGAGCTTCTGTGCCGGCCGCGCGTCCAACGTGATAGTCATGTCGCGGGTGACCTGCAGTTGTGGCCGGCCGACGAGAGCCATGGAGCGGTAAAAGACGTTCGATTCGTCCATCGTGAAGATGTAGCCCATCAGGCTGTACGTGCCCGGTTCGACCCGGAACGTCGGCGTCACGCCGCCGAAGTAGTTCTGGATCTGGAAGTGCGTCCCGGAGATTCCGGGGAGCGTCGGGTTGTACAGCTCGACCTGGCTCAAGGAAGAGGCCGGGCGGCCGTCGTGGGCGATCGCGGGCACAGTGAGGTTGTACATCTCCGGCTCGACGTAGGCGCCGATCGACGTACGGACCTCGATGTCGCCGGCCGTGCCGGTGAGGTAGCCGCCGTACAGGTCGAACTGGCCGGCGTTCGGATCGATCGTCACAGTCACCGCGGCGGAACCGTGCGCGGGCACGGTCACCTCGGGCCGGCTGACGGTGAACATGCCGGCCGGCGGTACGCCATACCTCCGGCCGGTGACGTCAAGGGACAGATTCAGCGTCACGTCGGACGAACTGTTGTTCCGGAAGGTCACGGGCTTCGTCACAGGTGCCTGGGCGGTGTGCGGGAAGAGGAAGTAGCCGAGGTTGAGCGTGCCCGGGTCGGCGTAGACCTGCTGGCTGAACGCTCGTGCGACGTCAACGCGGCCGGCGCCCTGCTGGTAGACGCTGTAGCCATCGTCCTTGGAGGTGCTGATCAGGGCCGGCTTGAGCTGGGCCGCCGCCCAGTCCGGGTGTTCCTGCGCGAGGATCGCGGCCGCGCCCGCCACGTGCGGCGTGGCCATCGACGTGCCGGACATCCGCGTGTAGTTCTCTCCGACCGGGTCCGCGTCGCCAAGCGGCGTGCCGGAGGCTCGGGCCGCCACGATGCCGACGCCGGGCGCAGCGATCTCGGGCTTGATCGCGTAGTCGCCGGACCGCGGGCCGCGGCTGGAGAAGTCGGCGAGGTGGTCGGACTTGTCGACCGCGCCCACGGTCAGCGCTGCGTCGGCCGCGCCGGGACTCGCCACCGTCCCTTCGCCCGGTCCCGCGTTGCCCGCGGCGGTCACGAACAGCGCGCCTGTCTGCGCGGTGAGGTCGTTGACGGCCTGGCTCAACGGGTCTGTACCATCGCTCGGCTGGTTCGATCCGAGACTCATGTTGACCACCCGGGCATGCTGGGTCTGGGTGGCCCACTCCATCGCGTCGATGACCGTTGATGCCGTCCCGTTGCCGCGGTCGTCGAATACCTTTCCGACGATCAGCTCGGCGCCTGGCGCGACGCCCTTGTCCTGGCCGCCGTCGGCGGCGCCGGAACCGGCGATGATCGAGGCCACATGTGTGCCGTGCCCGACCCGATCGGTCACGTCGGCGGGGTCGCCGCCGCCTGGTGCACCGGCAGGCACGAAGTTCTGCTTGGCGGCGATCTTGCCCGCGAAGTCCGGATGCGACGCGTCGATACCGGTGTCGATGACCGCGACGTCGACTCCTGTCCCGTCATAACCGGCCGCCCAGGCCTGCGGCGCCCCGATCTGCGGGACGCTCTCGTGGAGGTCGGCCTTGACCCTGGCGTCCAGCCAGACCCGCTTGATGTTGCCGAGCTGCTTGGCGGTGTTGCCGCTCAGCGAGCTCCAGAACGCGTGCGCGCGACGTTTGCTTCCTTGTACCCCGACCGCGTTGATGCTCTGCAAGATCGCGCCCCGGCTGCTGCCGGGCAGCCTGGGCGCCGCCTGGGCGCGCATCCGGTTCTCGCGATACTGCACGATCATCGGCAGGGATGCGGCCTTCGCGTCGTCGTAGCCGGCCGCCACCAGCTTGGTGACGTCGAACAAGTCCCGGCTCAGTGTGCCGGATGCGAGCAGCGGCGCGGCGTCGTTCGGGATGACGTAGAGGTCGTCGCCGACCTGCTGAGTGGAGTAGCCCACGTCGCTGCGGTCCGCCGGCGGCTGGACGGTCGCTGCCTGCCGACCACCGGCGTAGCGCGTCAGTTTCACAACGTCGCCGGTGAGCAGCGTGACCGTGTGCCGAGCTAGGACGCTTGCGCCGCCGCCACCGGCGAGTGCAGCCCCCGCAGGGGAGCTGGTCGCGACGGTGTACCGAGCTACGACGCTTGTGTCCGCCCGGACACCAGGCGGCGCGGCTGCCCCAGGGGTGCTGGGCACAACTGCGGTCGCCAAGGCCGCGGCGACTCCGGCAGCACCGATCCGGATTGCCGCAGGCAAGGTTCTGCTCATTTGTTCCTCCTGGGGACGCCGCGCGTCAGGGGTTGGGCGCCCGCTCAAGCTAGGACGGATCGGGTCGCGTGTCAGCGGACCACTGGCGAGCACTTCTGCTCGTGAACAGAAGTGCTCACCAGCGGGAGTCCTGGTGCAGTCACCATGGTGAGCGGCATCCCCTCGGCAAGCTCCAACGTGCAGGAGCCGAGGACACGGTCCGTCTCTACTGTCAGGTCGTGCCTGCCAGCCCTGGCTCTCGAGCAACCACGGGCCGCAAGTCGTCCAACTCAGTCAGGTAGGTGCCGGGTGTCGATCAGCTGTTGGGCGACGTCGCGCAGCTTGGTGTTGGTGTGTTGGGAGTAGTGCTTGAGTACGGCGAACGCCCGGTCTTCGTCGATGCCGTACCGCTCCATCAGGATTCCGGTCGCCTGGCCGACCAATGTCCGGGCGTCGACTGCCGAGATCAGATTGCGCTCGTTGCGGGCGGTCGCGACGGCCACCGACGCATACATGGCCAGCAGATGAGCGATTGCCTCGTCGTCAGGGCCGAAGGTTTCTGGCGTCAGGCTGTACAAGCCGAGAACGCCGACCGTCTCCGCGATCGTGCTCAGCGGCACATCCAGCACACTGCGCACGCCCGCGGCGTGGACCTTGGCGGCCCAATCCGGCCACCGTTGCTCGGTCGCGGTGTCGGCCACGAGCACTGTCGCATGGTTGCGCAACGATTCCACGAGCGGACCGTCGGCTGCGGTCCATTGAGCCCGGAAGGCCTCAGCGACAATCGGGCTGGTGACGGCCGACACCTCCGGCTGCCCTTGCTCGCCGACCAACGCGACGCCCGCATGAGAACAGTGCAGCGTTTGCAGCGCGAACTGCACGACCGTCTCCTCGATGCTGTCGGATCCGTGTAACTCGAGCGCCAGCTGCGCGAATCGGACGACAATGTCATCGCCGGCTCGCGGCGCGCCTCCGGGATCCGTATCCCCAGGCTGCAGATCCCCGTGATCCATGGCGCTCATCCCGTCCGCGTCTGCCACGGTGTCACCAACATTCAGAAGCCGGTGACGAGCATGTCGTCGATGTCGTAGGTCAGGTTGCTGTGGACAGCTATGACGCCGGCGACTCGGGAGGCCGCGAAGACGGCGTGTTCCACTTGGCTTCGGTACGTCAGCGCTCCCTCGAGCCTGACGGCTCCGGCCTCGACGTGAACGGCCAACTCAGCCGGCTCCCGCGCAGGGCGTGACCGATCGCGCTCCACCGCCGCCTTTATCTCGGCGGCGAGCTCGTCGTCGGACCGCCGGTAGATCGCGAGCAGGTCGCGCCTCGCCAGCAGACCGGCGAGCTGTCCGATCTCGTCGATCACGCACAGTGCGGGAGAGCCTGGGGTGGCGAGCCGACGGACTGCGTCGCTCAGACCCGCTGAGCAGGCGATAGTCGGCGCCGGTGAACTCATCAGCTCAGAGGCCGTCGTGGCACAGGCCTTTCGCCTCCGACGGCGGCTCGCGCTTCCGAGAATCAGCGGGGCAGGATCGAGGCCACCGTGAAACTCCAGGTTCAGCAGTACGTCGTTCTCGGTGATGACGCCGACCGGCACCCGGCCGTGGACCACAGGCACGACGCCCGCGTCGGACGCGAGCAAAGCACACGCGACCTGCTTGAAGGTCAGCTCTGGGGTCACGACGACCGGGGACCGGCTCATGACCGTGGCAACGATGGGCTCCGGCATCACTCCCACCTCGTTTCAGACTTGCTAAGATTAGCAAGTCTGCAATTATGAGGGAATCGGAGAGGAGGCTCCTCCCATGCGCCGGCCTCTCTACGAAGTCAAGGCGGAGTTCTTCAAGACACTCGGCCACCCCGCGCGGATCCGGGTCCTGGAGCTGCTCAGCCAACGGGACCATTCGGTGGCCGAGATGTTGCCCGATATCGGCATCGAGGCGGCCAACCTCTCCCAGCACCTCGCTGTACTACGCCGAGCCGGTTTGGTCACGGCACGCAAGGAGGGTGCGGCCGTGATCTACTCGACGACCACGCCGTACGTGGCAGATCTCCTTGGCGTTGCGCGGCGGATCCTGACCGAGCTCATCACCGATCAGATCGAACTGCTCGAGGACTTGCGCGAGCCGGTCGGGACGGTCGGAGGAAGCGGACGCCGGTCACCCTGAAGCAGCGGTCGCCCTGCCTCTCCCCCCAACTGGCGGGGCGGCCGCGCTCCGGGGCTCAGTCTGCGATGCGCTGTAGGCGCCAGGCCGCGTGAAGGGCCGACTCGATCAGCTCAGGTTCCGCGTTCGGCAGTCGGAGGACGGCCTTCATGTGCGCGTCGAATCAGGGCGGTACCCCGTCGCGAGGACTGAACGGGCCGCGGTCCGGATGACGGAGGCAACCCAACGCTGGACCGTCTCGATCTTCATCGGGCGGGCCGGTCGTCGGCGGCGGATCACAGGTCGTTCCCGGCGTACGAGAGGTTGAAGCTCTTGTTGGTGAGGGGGAAGTCCGGGACGATCGTGTCGGTGAGTGCGACTGGGAGGGCCGGCCAGTTGAAGAACGACGGATCGACGATCTTGAGCCGGGACACGGTGTTATCCGGGCCGATTTCGATCCGGTGAGCGACTGTGCCGCGCCAGCCTTCGACCAGGCCGACCCCGGACGTGCGGCCGGCGGCGAGCCAGGTGGGCTTGGCCGTCTCGGCGCTCAGAGGTGGCCGGGTGGCCAGCAGATGGGTGATCAGGGCAACCGAGCTGTGAATCTCGTCGACCCGCGTGAGGAGCCTGGCCAAGACATCACCGGCAGAGTGGGCAGCCGCTGCGACCCCGGTCGTCAGCGGTGTGAACGGATGATCGCGGCGGGCGTCGTGGTCACTGCCGCTGGCGCGGGCGACGTACCCGAGTGTGCCGATGTCGCGGGCCTGGTCGAGCGTCAGTACGGCGGTGCCGGTCATCCGGTCCACTACGACGCTGTTGTCGAGGGCGATGTCGACGACCTGCTGGATGTCGGCGGCAATCGCGCTGAGCATTCCTGGTTCGGGCAGCGCACGGACATGGGCTGCGCCCGGTGTGATCGCGCCGCGCAGGAGACGGTGGCCACTGAGGTGCTTGTTCAGGCGGAGCAGTTGTTCGCGGATCCGCTGGGCATGGGAGTTGGCGATGCCGTAGCCGACGTCGTTGCACAAGGCTCCGATATCGGTGACGTGGTTGTAGAGGCGCTCGAGCTCCAGCAGGACCGCTCGCACCACCTGCGCCTGCGGTGAAACCGGCCAGTCCCTGGCCTCTTCGACTGCGAGGCAGAAGGCGAGCGTGTGTCCGACCGTGGTGTCACCCGACACCCGCTCGGCCAGCTGCAGAGCGTCCGCGATGACTTTGCCTTCGGCAAGTTTCTCGATCCCTTTGTGGACGAACCACAGTCTGGCCTTGAGTTTCAGGATGGTCTCGCCGACGACCGAGAACCGGAAGTGTCCAGGCTCGATCAGTCCCGCATGGATCGGTCCGACCGGAATCTCGTACACGCCGGTCCCGCCGACAGTGAGAAACGGATACGGCTCATCGGTGTCCGCGAAGTGCGGCGGTGTCCCGGCGTCGCGGCGCATCGGGTACCAGTCGTGCGGCCAGTGCTGATGCAGGACCAGCCGGCGCGGCAGCGGATGATTCGTCACGTCGATGCCAAAGAGGTCGTGCATCTCGCGTTCGAACCTACCGGCCGGGAAGGACAGTGCTGCCAGGCTGGGGATCCGAGGTGCGGATCGGCTCGTGGTCAAGACCAACTCGACGCGACGGTCAGGCTGTGCGGCGACGAACAGGTACACCACGCGGAAGGCATCTGGATCGTCGTGGGCGGCGATGAGAGCGAGTCGATAGCCTTCGTCGAGCAGCGCCGTCGCGCGATCTGCCAGCGTCGCGGCGGTGACGGCCACCTGGCGGCGGTTCGGATAGGTTCTCGAGTCCCGGCTCATCGCGTCCCCACGATCAGACCGGCGGTGTGCAGCAGTGGGCCGAGCGGCCAATCGACGATCCCGAGCACTCCGAGAATCACGAGACCCACCACCAGCGGTGCCGCGGCCGCTGGTCGGAGGGCAGCGCCCGCCGTTCCGGTGGACTCGGCGCCGAACAGCATGCCCGCAGCCTTGGCGGCGACGGCCACGAAGACGCCGAGCAGAAGCACCAGTACGGCGGCCGCCACCCAGCCCAACTCAGCGCCGAACCCAGCTCGGATCAGGCCCAGCTCGCTGACGAACAGGCTGAACGGCGGAAGCCCGACCAACGCGGCCAGCCCGGCCGCGAACACGCCGGCCAACAGCGGCGCGCGGACGAACAGGCCGCGGACCCGGTCGATCCGGGTGGTGCCCTCGCGGGCGAGGATCTCCCCCGCGCCGCAGAACAACACCGCCTTGCCGAGGCCGTGCCCGACGATGTGGAGCAGTGTGGCCGCGATCGCCAGCGGCGTACCGATCGCGACGCCGATCGCAGCCAGCGCCATGTGCTCGATACTCGAGTACGCGAGCAGCCTCTTGTAGTCCCGCTGGGCCAGGATCAGCCCGGTTGCCAGCAGCAGCGAGAGCAGGGCGACGGCGAGCAACAGGCCGCGGACGAAGCCAGGATCGACGCTCTCGACGGCGATGACCCGATACCTGGCCAAGGCGTAGATCGCGACCGGGAGCAACACCCCGGACATCAACGCGGACACCGGTGCGGGCGCCTGGCTGTGTGCGTCGGGCAACCAGCTGTGCAATGGGACCAGACCCGCCTTCGTGCCGAAGCCCAGCACCAGCAGAGCGAACGCGAGCCGCATGACGCCCGGGTCCAGTTCAGCGGCATGCGCCGTGAGCTCGGTCCAGTCGAGGGTCCCATGGCCGGCGATCCCTGCCTGTTTCGCAGCGTAGTTGACCAGCACCGTCCCCAGGTAGGCCAGCGCGATGCCGACCGAGCAGATGATCACGTACTTCCACGTCGCCTCGACCGCCTTCCGGGAGCGACGATGACCGACCAGGAAGGCGGTGACGATCGTGGTTGCCTCGACCGCGGCCCACAGCAGCCCGAGGTTGTTCGCCAGCACCGCAAGTACCATCGCGGCCAGGAACAAGGGCACGAGTACGCCGTACCGTCGAGCGCCGGTCGCGTCGGTGTGTCCCGCACGGAGCTCCCCTTCGACGTAGCCAAGACCGGACCACGTGGCGATAACGCCGACGGCGCCGATGACGATCAGCATCAGGCCGGACAGGGCGTCGATCCTCAGCAAATTGCCAACGGCAACGACGCCGCCGTCAGCGGTCCAGGCCGCCGTACCAGCGCCCACGACGAGAACCACCGCGGCCGCCGAGATCGTCGCGACGGCAGCCGAACGCCGCCAGCCCATCAGAACCGTGACGCCGGCCGCGGCCACGGGCGCAACGACCGGCGCGGCAACCAGCAGTGCGGCGGCGCCACCGGTGAGATCGGCAGTCATCGGTTCTCCCCCTGAACAAGTCGTGCAGCCATCAGTCGTGCAACTCCCGGAGCTCATCGATGTCGGTCCCGCCGAAGGTGACCCGCAGCCGAGCAGTCAGGACCTGCAACACGAGTACGACGAGCAGCACGTCGAGCGAGACCGCGAGTTCGACGATGCCGGGCACACCGCCGGTGATCAGGAACGCCGTGGTCGCGATGCCGTTGTCGAGCAGCAGGAATCCAACGATCTGCGACAGCGCGCGCCGTCGGGTGACCAGGACGAAGAACCCGAGGAGCACCATCGCCAGCCCTACCGGCACCGCCTGGGTCTCCGCCGAAGGCGCGAGCCGCACGATCGGGCGGCTCGCGGCGTACGCCAGCAAGATCAGTAGGGCGGCCGCCACGATCGAGGCGGTCACGTTGATCAACGGCTCGGTCTCGCGCGCCTCCCCACTGTCACGCAGCACCCGGCGGAGGATCCCCGGCACCACGACCGCTTTCAGGGCCAGGACTCCGAGCCCGACCACGACCAGTTCGACGCTACCCAGCCGGATGGCGAGGATCCCTGCGAGTACGCCGAGCAGAATCCCCTGCGCGACCAGAAGGCGCACGATCGCCGACAGCTCACGCCGCCACAACACCATCACCGACGACAAGAGCAGGCCGCCGCAGGTCAGATAGAGCCACTGAGTCATCACGATCACGCCAGGAAGAAGGAGGACGAGACGGCCAATACACCGAAGAGGAACGAGCCTGCGAGCAACTCAGGGACCCGGAACAGCCGCAACTTGGCCATGAACACCTCGCCGGTCGCAAGAACCACTCCTAGCACCGCGACCTTCACCACAAACGCCGCGACACCGATCAGCAACGCCACCGGCGAGTCGGTCGTGGCAACACCCCACGGCAGGAACAGGTTCGCCCACAGCCCCAGCAACACCGTCAGCCGCAGCGCCGACGCGAACTCGACCAAGGCGAGGTCACGGCCGGAGTACTCCAGCACCATCGCCTCGTGAATCATCGTCAACTCCAGGTGCGTCGACGGATTGTCGACCGGCAGTCGGCCGGCCTCCGCCATCACGACGACAGCGAGCGCGACCGCGGCGAGCAAGGTCGCCGGCGTCAGCACGCTCGCCGGCGACTGCTGGCCTCGTTCCACGATCGCGGACAGATTCGTGGATCCGACCCGCGCGGACAACGCGAACCCGGCGAGCAGAATTGTCGGCTCGGCCAGTGCCGCGACCGTGATCTCTCGGCTGGCGCCCATCCCGCCGAACGCCGTACCGGTGTCGAGTCCGGCCAGGGCCAGCGCGACTGTACCGAGCAGCAGCAACGCGACCACGGCAAAGAGATCCGCGACGTCGCCCAGCGGAGAAACCGTGGTGATGAACGGTGCCACCACCGCGATCACGAGGGTCGTCGCCATCAGTACAGCCGGGGCAGCGGTGAACACCGCACTCGATCCTGCCGGCGAGATTGGTTCCTTGCAGAACTGCTTGCGCAGATCCCGCCACGGCTGCCCGGCACCAGCGCCCGCACGGCCCTCGAGCCGGGCCCGGACCTGCCGCATCAGGCCGACCAAGTACGGCGCCACGACAACCAACAGAACGAGTTGGATGAGCACCCCGACAACGCTCACGTGGTCAGCCCCACGACGACGAGAACGGTGATCAAGCCGACCAGTCCGAGCGCGAGATATCTGTGCACACTGCCGTTCTGCACCCGGCTCAGGACCCCGCCGGCCTTCGTCCCGGCGGCGATGATCGGTGGATACAGCGACGCTTCGAGTCGATCATCGACTCGTTGCCGGTACTGCACAGTCTCGATCAGGTACTGCGACTCGGCATGGTGTGTGACGTCCACGTCGTACTCCGGTCGCAGTACGTCGTCGAAGACCCGAGTCAACGGCTCGGCGAACGACGTCGCGGTGTACTCCATCCGTGGGTCGAGGCGGGTACCGCCACAGCCCCACACCAGCGACCGACGCCGTGGCAGCCCGCGCCGGATCAGCACGACAACCAGCAATGCCGCGAGCAAGACACCGACCAAGATCAGCAGCGGTGACATCTTCGCCTCGACACCTACCAGACGCAGCGTCACGCCACCTCGCATCGGCGCACCGTCGTGAACAGTAGGCAGCGTCCCCAGAACCTTGGTCAACGTCGGCCCGACCGATGCCGGGGCGATCGCCAGGGCGGCGCAGGCGACCGCAGCGAGAACCATCGCCGCCTGCATGATCCACGGCGACTCCTGCGCGGCCGCCGCCGACTCCGAGCGTGGGCGAGCCAGGAAGCCCACCCCGAACGCCTTCACGAAGGTCGCCACCCCCAGTCCTGCAGTCAGCGCGACCACGCCGACCGCCAGCGGCATCGCAACCGCTACGACGGTGTCCGCGCCAGGCAGACCATGGATGAGTCCCTGCAGCAGCATCCACTCTGAGACGAACCCATTGCCCGGCGGGAGCGCGGCCGCCGCGAGCGCGCCGAGACCGAACAGGGCGGTCGTGGACGGCATTCGCGACACCAGTCCACCAAGCCTGTCCAGATCTCGTACGCCGGTCGATCGCACGACTGAACCCGCGCCGAGGAAGAGCAACGTCTTGAAGCCGGCATGGTTCAGCGCATGCAGCAGTGCGGCCGCGATCAGCAAGCTGGCGAGCGTGCGATTCCCGTCGGCGGCGAACATCCCGCCCGCGCCGACGCCGATCAGGATCAGGCCCATGTTCTCCGTCGTCGAATAGCCCAGGAGTCTCTTCAGATCCACCGCGACACTGGCCTGCAGTACGCCGTACACCGCCGACAAGCCGCCCAGCATCAGCACCAGCAGCCACCACCAGCGAGGGCCACCGCCGAGGAGGTCGAGGCCCACTCGCAGGATGCCGTACATCCCGAGCGTCACCATCGCCGCCGACATCAACGCCGACACCTGACTCGGTGCCTCCGGATGGGCTCGTGGCAACCACACATGCAGCGGCACCATGCCGGCCTTCGAGCCGAATCCCACCAGCACCAGCACGAAGATCACCGACCGGATCGTGGCCGGCATCTGTGCTTCTCGAAGCGAATCGAACGACTCATTTCCTGCCCTCGATGCGAAGAGCACGAGACCGAGCAGGATCGCCACCAGACCGGCGTGCGTCATCGCGCCGTACCAGACACCTGCGTCACGCACCGCCGGTCGCACCCGGTGCTCGGCGAACACCAGCGCCAGCGAAGTCAGCGCCATCAGTTCCCACAGCACCAGGAACGTCGTCACGTTCCCAGCCACCGGAACCAGGATCATCGCCGCCACGAACAGCGGCAACAAAGCCTGAGCAGTCCGCGAGCCCGCACCGGTCTCCCCCGCGTGATCCGTGTAGCCGATGCTGTACAGCCCGGCGATGACAGCGACACCACCGATCAACACACAGAACACTCCGGAGAGCGCGTCCACGGCGACCACTGCCTCGCTCAACGGAAGCAATTGCGGCACTGTCGCCGTGTACGGCGCGCCAGTGATCGCGAGTACGCCGACCAGCACACCGAGAGCCCCAGCCGCGGCCGTCGACAGGCCCGCCACAACGGCCCGCGGACGCGGACCGGCGGCAACAGCGCCCAGCGCTCCTAGCCCGGCTACTATCAGTACGCCGAGCAGCGCCCAACCGATCGTCATCGTCCGGTCAGGTCCCGCAGCGCCTCAACGATCTGCGACGGCTCCGGCGGGCATCCCCGCACCACAACGTCGACGGGAATCACCTCACCCACCGCGCACTCGACCCCGTATCCTCCGGCGAACACGCCACAGTCGTGAGCGCAGTCGCCGACCGCGACAACTCGCTTGGGCGCGGGTGTCGCGTCGTACGCCTTCCGCAGCGGCTCGGCCATGTTCCGTGTCACCGGTCCCGTCACCAACAACACATCCGCGTGCCGCGGCGAAGCGACCAACCTGGCGCCGTACCGCTCAGCGTCGTACACCGGTCCGAACGCCGAACCAATCTCCACCTCGCACCCGTTGCACGACCCGGCATCGACATGCCGTACCTGGACCGATCCACGCAGTACGGCATCTCCGGCGCCAGCCCGCTCCGGCGCCGGCTCGGCCACTCGGCCGATCTCGCGGATCTTCCGCGCGAGCGCTCTCACCGCGCCGCCCGCCGAACCCGGGATCGACCCGACGCCAGCGCGTCTGCGCGAAGACCGTCCAAGAGCTCCGCCTGTTCCGACAGAACCGAAGTCAGGATCACTCGCGCGACAGCGAGTAGCTCGGCCACGTGCGGGCTGGTCAACGAGTAGTAGACCTGCGAGCCGTCCTTCCGGGTCGTGACCAGGCCAGCTCGGCGAAGGACTGCCAACTGCTGCGACAGATTCGAGGCCTCCAGCGGAAGCTCGGGCAGCAACTCACCGACCGCCATCTCCCGCTCGCTCAACAGCTCCAGCACCCGGATCCGGGCGGGATGACCGAGGGTCTTGAAGAACTCCGCCTTCAGCTGGTGCAGCGGTGTGGTCACTAGGCGTCCGCCCTTCCGTCACTACATGTCATGCGCAATGCATGCGATCATGAATTGAAGAATTCTGCAACTCTTGTGTACGGTGGGGGCACAGCTCACGGCCGGACGGAGACCATGGACGCGTTCACCGAGGAAGTGCGGCAGCGGATCGTCGCCGCCCGGCGGGAGCTCCGCACCGCCCGGGACACCGGAGACCTCGACGCCGAGCGCATCTACTCAGGCGAACTCGACAGTCTCCTCCGGCTGGCCATGGAGAACGGGGTGACCGTTCCGGCCGACCTGCCCGGTGAAGAAGTCTGACCAGTCGAGTCCGGCCCAGCGCACGAAGAGAGCGACCGCCTTGCTCTACGAAGTGACCTACACCTCCCGCGAGCCCGACGCGCCCACCCGCACCGTGACCGACGCCGCCGGAGTCACCGAACTCGTCCGCCAAGCCGCGGCCGCAGGCTCCCGGGTTCACGTTCGCCCGTTGCCCGACGAGGACTCGGACCCAGCAACCTCATAGTGAGCCGGCCAGCCAGGACCACGCGACCTCGAACTTGCTCTCCAGCCTGACCCGGACCGCGTCCGCCATGACCTGCTCGAGCCCTTTGCCCACCACCGGAAGCGACGCGGTCACGTGCAGCTCGAAAGCCTGGGTTGTCCCTCGTCCTTCTGGGGTGATCCGCGTCCTGCCCGTCAGCCTCACCGGCGCACCGGCCACCTCGCCATCGACCTCCGCCTCCCGCGCGCCGTCGACGTCCGGCCGGTGCCAGATCTTGTTCTGCGCCAAGACAAGCGACTGACCGATGAGCCTTCGTGCGACGACCGGCACATCAACGGGCTGCGTCTGCCAGTGGACTCGGACAGCCCGATCGCCACCGGAGTCCCCCACCTCGACGTCGTACGACCGCGCCCTCAGACGCTCGAACACCTGTTCCTGGAAAGTGACGTCGGTGATCATCGCGAACACCTCCTCCGGCGAGGCGTCGTACGACGTGACGAGAGTCAGATCCATGATCCATGTTTACACCGAGTGCGACCACAAGGCACCGATTCGTTGTGTCGGGCAATGACGCGATCACCCCCAGACTCGGATCTGGTCGCGCCGGCCGAACCCGAGCTCGTCGACGTGGTCGGCGTCATCACGGCGAGAAGACGCTGCCGGCCAGTCACGGTACACAAGTCACGAACCTCCCCGTCGGCGTGATCGCTGTCTCCGGGGCTCGTTACCGCACCCGCGAAGGCGAGAAGGCTCATCGCGTCGTTCCCGCCGAGCAATGCGCGCGCTTCGAGAACGGGCATCTCGTCGAGCGCAGCGCCGTCGACGCCGCCTGACAGGGGTGGGAGCCGGTGCGGGATCCGATGAGATGACGAGCGTTCTGGCACGATTGCGCTCATGAAACGCGTCGTGATCCTCGGCCGTGGCGGCGCAGGGAAGTCAACCCTCGCAACGACCCTGGGCACCGCGACCGGGCTCCCCGTCATCGAACTCGACAAGCACTTCTGGGGACCGGGCCTGGAAGCGACTCCCCGTGATCGTTGGGCCGTCCTTCAAGGCGAGCTCACCCGCGCCGACCAGTGGATCATGGACGGCGACCTCGGGCCCTACGATGTCCTCGACGTCCGACTCCACACGGCGGACACCGTCCTCCTGCTCGACTACTCCTTTCCGCGTTGCGCCTGGCAAGCGATGCGCCGCTCGCGGGAACGTGCCGATTTCTGGCTCTGGGTATGGTCCTGGCGCCGACGGCACCGACCGCTCCTCATCAACGCGCTCACGACGCACGCCACAGGCGCGAAACTGCACGTGCTTCGGAATCCACGAGCGACGGCACGCTTCATGGCACAGGTCCGAGACAGCCACAACGATCGACGATCGTAACGATCCACAGGTCTTACCAATTGCGCGCTCCCGCCTCGCATGCCGCGGTCGACCTGCCAGCGATCGGCGGCGAATTCGACGCGCTGCCGGAGGCATGGGTTGTCGAGGGCCTCGGCTTCATCGAGTTGAGCCGGGTGGCGCTGGCAGCTGGTTCACGGCTTCTGCAAGTGATCAGATGTGCAGGGAATGATAGATTTTCAGCTGTGGAACGTCGGCGCCGGAGAGGTGACGCCACCGCTGCCGAGTCGGAGGTGCGTCGGGTGAGCAGACCTCTGTATCAGGTCAAGGCTGAGTTCTTCAAGACGCTCGGGCATCCCGCGCGCATCCGCGTGCTGGAGCTGCTGAGCGAGCGCGATCACTCGGTTGCGGAAATACTGTCCGATGTCGGCATCGAGGCGACGAGTCTGTCCCAGCAGTTGGCCGTGCTACGCCGATCCGGATTGGTATCGACCCGCAAGCAAGGCTCGACGGTGATCTACTCACTGACGAGCCCCGACATCACAGAACTGCTCAGAGTCGCCCGCACGATCCTCACCGGGATGCTGTCCGGTCAGGTCGAACTGCTCGAGGACCTCCAGGAACCACTGGCCGCGCCCCAGCCTGATCGTTGACCTGCACAACAACTCGACGTGAGCGCGGCTTGGCGCGACCCGTGCTCTGAACGAACACAGGCCGGAAGTCCTTACGCCGACTACTACCTCCCGGTAGGAAAGGTCGGGCGCTTCCGATGTTCGCGCCGACGCCACCGCGGGCGAGCACGAAGCGAACGTTCGCCGGTGCCTTGTCGAAGCCGGGCTCAAGATGACTGAGCACCTCGATAAATGGGTGCTGGTCCCGATGGTGGCCGCGGTCGGTGTCGGGCATGGTTGGAGGCTAGGCGCAACTGGGGCGAACGGTGCATAACAGATGACTCCGTTGGAGGCAGCGGCGTCTACTTTCGTTCTTCTTTTGATGCCTTGTAAAGGTTGTGAAGTCTTGAGCTACACGTTCGCCGTTCTCGACGAAGTCAAGCTAGATCCCGAGGACCTGGTCGCGCTCCGAGGAGCGCTTCGTGCTGAGCGCGCGTTCCGGCTGGAGCAACTCGCCCACCTCGCAGGTACCTGGCCAAGCCTCGACGATCTGCCTGCCGACCAACAGGCACGTGAAGAGGTGCTGGCCGCTCTTGCCGCGGCGGCCCAGATGGTGCTCACCGATGTCGACGCCGCACTGAGCCGGATGGACGCCGGCGAGTACGGCAGCTGTCGCCTCTGTGACCGGCCCATTCCGCTGGCGTGCCTGCGCATCCTGCCCCACGCGCGGTACTGCGGCCCGTGCCACCAACTCAAGGGGATTGGCTCATGACGCCGTCCCCGCGTACGCCGTCCCCGCGTACGAGAGCGCTGCGGCGGCGCGGTACGTGGTCGGCCAGCCAGCGGTCGTTCGGCGTAGCGATCGACCTCGGCAGCGCCCGCACCAGGGCGTGGATGCCCGACCACGGTTTGATCTTCGACGATCCCACGATCGCCTCGTCGGGCGCTGACGGTGGCCGTCGTCCCGTGAACCGCGGCGTCATCGTCGACCCCACGGGGGCTGCCTGCGTACTCGAACGCCTTCTCGGCCGCCGAGCTGGCCTCGGCCACTACTCGTTGGTTGTCTTGACCACACCGGTCCTGTCCGCTGATCAGCACATCAGCGTGGCCCGCACCGCCCTGGAGGTTCTCGACGCGAGGGTCGTGCTGACCATCGACAGTGTGAAGGCCGCCGCGCTCGGAGCAGGCGCCGGCATGGCCCGACCACTACTGGTGCTGGACATCGGAGCAGGCCTGACGGAGGTGGCTTTGCTGGTCGACGGAGTCGTGATGTGCGCGCAGCGATTGGACGTGGGAACATCCGATCTTGGCGCGACCACGACCGTTGCCGAGCTCGTGGAGTCGATCGTCACGGTCGTCACTGATCTCCTGCGCCTTGACTGCGCTGCGATGGTGGTCGACGCATTGGACCGTGGGCCACTCCTCACCGGAGGCGGCGCGCTCCGCCCGGAGATCACCTACCGGCTTGCCAAACTGTTGGGGGCCCCAGTGCGTCCAGCTCCCGCACCACAGTCCGCCGCCGTCCGCGGCGCGGGTCTGGCTATGGTCGCCGCCGACCACCACCCCTCGATCCGTACCGAACAGTCTGTCCGAAGTCACCACCCGTAGTTCGTGGACGGCGAATGTCCATGCGAGCAGATCCGCGTAGAAGGCAACCGACCGGTCCACGTCGGACACGAACATCACGGCGGAGGTCAGGCTCAAGCTCGCTGGCTGTTGCGCCGTGGTCGGGGTGTCGTGCCCGGCGAGGGAGATAGGTTCAGCCGCGGCGGGTGTGGCTGCGTCGTCGAGAGGCATCCGGAGAACCCTTCGCGCTGGTCTGGCCACGTGTCTGCGGGGCTGCCGCGAGGTGGGTCAGCTTCGCCAGCACATCTTCGTATGCCTTGTCGAAGCCGGCGATGCCGTTGTCCTCCAGGGTTCGGCCTACAGCAGTCATGTCGATTCCGGCCGCCGCCAGTCGCACCATCACTTCGACTGCTTCCGGCAGTCCGGTGTCCACGGTGCAAGCCATCGTGCCGTGGTCCTCGAAGGCAGCGATGGTTGCTTCGGGCAAGGTAGTGACCGTGTCGGGGCCGATGAGTTCCTCGACGGAGCGGGTGTCATTGTCCTTGGGATTCTTGGTGGATGTCGAAGCCCACAGTGGCCGCTGGACATCCGCACCCATCCTGGCGAGCCGGTGCCAACGGGCTGTGGAGAACTCATTGGTGAAGAACCGGTAGGCCAGTTTGGCCTGCGCGACTGCGGCGTGGCCGCGCAGGGCCAGCGCCTCGTCGGTCCCGAGCGCCTCGAGTCGCCGGTCAACTTCGGTGTCGACCCGGCTGACGAAGAACGAGGCGACACTGCTGACAGTCGAGGGATCACCGCCGTTCGCGGTGAACTTCTCCAGCCCCGACAGATAGGCCTCGATGACCTGCGCGTAGCGAGACAGGGAGAACAGCAGAGTTACGTTGATGCTGCTGCCTTCAGCGGTCAGCGTTTCGATGGCGGTAACGCCTTCTGCGGTTGCCGGAATCTTCGCGAGCAGATTCGGTTGAGCGATACGCCCGCGCAGCCAGCGCGCGGCCGTTGTCGTGCCCGGAGCGTCGTGAGCCAGCGCTGGAGACACCTCCACAGACACGAATCCGTCGACGCAATCACCGCGATCGAAGACTGGACGAAGGACTGTCAGGGCCTGGCTGGCGTCAGAGATGACCAACTCCCAGTAAGCCTCCTCCACCGACCTGCCGGCATCGATCAGCTCCGAGAACTGTTCGTCGTAGTCATGGGAGCCGATGATGCTTCTGGCAAAGATCGTCGGGTTCGCAGTGACGCCGCGAACCCCGTTGGCGACCATGCGCTCCAGGGTGCCGTCACGCAGGGAAGCACGGGTGAGGTTGTCCAGCCAGGGGCTCTGCCCGAAGTGGCGGTAGAGATGTTGAAGCTTTGTCATCGTCTTCCCGATTTCCCTGGCATCCGCCAGACGCAGCTGTCGCGTTGTGGTTTGTTCACTTGTCCGTGTCGTGGAGCAAGTCGTCCCAGTCGATGCGGGCGCGACCTGCCGCGCCGTCTCCGAGCACGAACCTGGTGGGATCTCCCGCAGCTCTCGGTCCCGACGCCAGCCACGCTGCCATGCCGTGGGCGCTGCGGCGCTCGATCTCGTCGAGATACGCTCGGCGCTCATCGACGATCCGCAGTCGATGCATCGGCGACCTCGCCCGTTGTAGAGCCGAAAAGCTCGCCCGCCAGGCCACACAAAGGGCTTCGTCGCTCAGTAGACCCGGCGCGACCTGGGGCATGGGTGCCTGGTCTGGTTCGGTCTTCAGGATGGGTGCCGTGACGGACGCTCTCGGGCGGTCGGCACGATCCGGCCGGACAGACCGTAGCGGCGACTCGGCGAGGTGGCCATGTTCGCGGAGCCAGCGAACGCAGTAGCGAATCGCGTAAGGCGATCCCGCAACTACGATGACCAGCAGCAAAACAGCTGTCGCCGCGCCTACCAGGGTGCCCAGGCCGATGAACGAGACCGTGCCACCCGCAGCGAGGGCTGTGCTGGCGGACACGATCCGTCGTCGGTCCCGTGGAAGCCGAGTGGGACCGTCGGGGTCTGCCAAAGCGACCGTGGCCACGACTGCGCCCGCGAGGGACGCGAGGACGAGAAGCAAAATGACGTTTGTGAGTGACCAACTAAGAGCCATGACTGCACCCAGTGCGCCCAGCACTGCACAGAAGAGCACCCAGACGACCCGATGGGCCCTCATGGCCTGCTCCCCCGCACCCTGGCGTCGGGCGCGCCGAGGCGGGTTACGACTGATTGGTCCACGACAAACCTCCTTGCGGCGGCGGGCGGATCCCGAAAGAACGGCCCGTGACTCGGTCATACACACGAGCCGCAGTCCGTCGGTGTCCGGCTCTGGTTGAGCCGAAGTCCGGGTCTTGCTCGTGCAGTAACGACTGTGCCGCCGTGTGGCGATGACGGGTACGGCAACGATCGGCGAACCTGTGACCGCCCGGATGGCCGACGCCCGGCAACGATGGCCCTTGAGACGCAGCCCGGGTCAGGTCAGGCCTGGGCCTCTGCGCCGGAGGGAAGGTCCCGGGCAGGCCATTCGAGCAGGCGTGCGCCCAGCACGGCGATGTGCAGCGTGAACCGCTGCGCTGGGTCGCCGGGGTCGTGTCCAGTCAGGGTCTTGACCTTGTCCAGCCGATAGGTGACGGTGCGGACCGACATGTTCAGGCGCCGGGCCGCCTCCGTGGCGACCTCACCGGTCGCGAAGTACGCCTCAAGGGTCTGAAGAAGAGGCTCGGCACCGCCGCGTGCGTGCGTCAGCGGGCCTAGCACAGCCTGGATGAGATCGACGATGGCGGCCTGGTCGCGAATCAGAACCCGGTAGACGAGCATGTTGCGGGCATCGACCACGGGCGTATCGAGTTGCAGCCGCTCAGCGAGCATCAATGCCTCGCGCGCCTCCTCATAGGAACGGGCGATGCCGTAGGAGCCGGGATAGGAGCGGCCGGCAGCGACACGCCAGGTACGGCCGCGCCGGTGCCCGACCAACGCATCGTGGACGAGGTCCCCGACGTCTTTGATGGTCGTGCGGGGGGCCCGGGTGGGGGCGGTTGCGGGGAGCAGCATCACCAACATGCCTTCTTTGGTGGCTACGAGCACCTCGCGGTCCCCGAACTGGTCGAGGATGAACCGTTCCAGCATGCTGGCTGTCGTGTCGCCGTCGGGCAGCCCGTCCGCGGGGGCAGCCAGGACCACCTGGTGGGGCCGGCCGAGATCGAGCCCGAACGGTTCGGCACGCTCGACCATCCGGGAGACGTCGGCGTCGCCACGGAGCAGATCGTCGATCAACTCGCGGCGCAGCGCCTCCTCTTGTCTGATCAGCTGCTTGGTCGCGACCTGATAGCTGTCCACGAGTACCGCGATCGCTTCACCGACGGCCCGCAGTACCGCCTGGGCCGAAGCGCGGACCGTGTCGCGGTCGCGATACGGCACGACGTCGGGCAGGTCCCGCCACATCCGCCACGCTGCGGACAGATACAGATCGACCACTCGTCCCGCCGGGATGCCCTGCTCTGCTGCGCGACGCCCGAGTTCACGCACGATCGCCAGCTCGTGTTCCCGCGGACCGCGCCCGGAGATGGCAGCATCCGCGAGCAGGGTGAGGTACTCGACGAGCAGCTCCAGCGGCGCCTGTGCGTCGCCGGCGGCCGCCTGCGCGATCGCCGTCAACCAGGCCTCGTCGGCGCTGTTCGGGGCACTGTCGCTCAGTCCTGGTAGCCCGCCGTAGTCGCTCATCTCACTCCCCTCCGCGTGAGATACCGCCGCGGCTGTGCGGCGCTGTCCAATTACAGCATCGTTGCCGGGCGTCGGCCATCTGTGCGTCCTGAGGTTCGCCGATCGTCGCAGTACCTGTGGCGCCGTTGCACCGGCACAGTCGAAGCCGCAGCACATCCAGAGCTGAAGCGGAGCGGCGACATGACGAACGCAACTGCAGTGAACAATCGGGGTCGTGGATCGGTTCTGGTTGGGGTCGACGGATCGGTGTCCGCGCAGGGCGCGCTGGCCTGGGCCGCCGCAGAGGCGTCGTCGAGGCACTGCCTCCTGCGCATCGTTCACGCCTTCAGCCGGCCGATGATCAGCAACGCACTGGACATGGCCTTCGTCGGTGATGCCGACCTCGACCTCCAATCGGCCGCCGAGTGGATCCTCGCCGAGGCGGCGGCCCATGCGCGTGAAGTTGCCCCCGACATCAAAGTCACCACTGACCTGTTCGTCGGCCCCCCGGTGCCGACGCTACTGCAGCACGCTGTCTGTCCCGTGGCCGTGATCCGTCCGTTCCGAGCGGGGTCCGCCACGTCCTCATTGGCCGGCCGGCTCCGCTTCGCCGGCACGTCACCGGCCGAACTCTCGGACCCGAAGGAGCAGTCATGACCCCCACGCCGCAAGGCCTGCCAGAAAGCCTTGGGTTGCACAGCCAACTGCTCGACCTGGACCCGTCAGAGACCCAGGAGTGGCTGGAATCGATCGACCAGGTGGTCGACCATGCCGGGCAGAACAGGGCGAGGTACCTGCTACTCAGCATCCTGCAGCGAGCCCGCGACCGCCGGGTCGGTGTCGCCAACCTGCGCAGTACCGACTACCTCAACACGATCGCACCCGACGCCGAGCCGACATTCCCTGGCGATGAGCACGTCGAGCGACGGATCCGGGCCTACAACCGATGGAACGCCGCGGTCATGGTCCACCGTGCGCAGCGCCCGGGCATCGGTGTCGGCGGCCACATCTCGACGTACGCCTCGGCCGCGGCGCTGTTCGAGGTCGGCTTCAACCACTTCTTCCGCGGCCACGACGCACCCGGAGGCGGCGACCAGATCTACTTCCAAGGCCACGCCTCACCAGGCATCTACGCGCGCGCGTTTCTGGAAGGCCGACTGACCAGCGATCAGCTCGACGGCTTCCGGCAGGAACTCTCCCACGCCGGACAGGGCGGTGGGTTGCCGTCGTACCCGCACCCGCGACTGATGCCGGACTTCTGGGAGTTCCCCACGGTCTCGATGGGTTTGGGCCCGCTCAACGCGATCTACCAGGCCCGCTTCAACCGCTACCTGCACAACCGTGGCCTCAAGGACACCAGCGACCAGAGGGTCTGGGCCTTCCTTGGCGACGGTGAGATGGACGAACCCGAGTCGCTCGGCGCGATCGGCGTGGCGGCCCGTGAAGAACTCGACAACTTGACCTTCGTCGTCAACTGCAACCTTCAGCGTCTCGACGGTCCCGTTCGCGGCAACGGCAAGATCATCCAGGACCTGGAGTCGTACTTCCGCGGCGCCGGCTGGAACGTCATCAAGGTGATCTGGGGCCGGGAATGGGATCCACTACTGGCCGCCGACACCGACGGCGCGCTGCTCAACCTGATGAACACCACACCCGACGGCGACTTCCAGACCTACAGGGCCGAATCCGGTGCATTCGTCCGCGAGCACTTCTTCGGCCGCGACCCCCGCACCGCTGCCATGGTCGAGCATCTGTCCGACACCGAGATATGGAACCTCAAACGCGGCGGACACGACTATCGCAAGCTGTACGCCGCCTACCGGGCCGCGACCGAACACGCCGGCCAGCCGACCGTGATCCTGGCCAAGACCATCAAGGGGTGGACCCTGGGCTCCCACTTCGAGGGCCGCAACTCGACCCACCAGATGAAGAAGCTCACCATCGACGACCTCAAAGGCTTCCGCGACCGGCTGTTTCTGGACATCCCCGACACCGCCCTAGACGCCGTCAAGCCGCCCTACTACCGGCCACCGAAAGACTCGGCACAGCTGGAATACCTGCACGAACGGCGGCGCACCCTCGGCGGCCACCTGCCCGCCCGCAGAGTTGCCGGCAAACCGCTCCCGCTCCCGCGAGAGGCGGCGTACGCGATCGCCCGTCGCGGGTCAGGTCGGCAGGAGGTCGCCACCACGATGGCGTTCGTCCGGCTGCTCAAGGAACTGATGAAAGACCCTGTGATCGGTCACCGGTTCGTGCCGATCATCCCCGACGAGGCCCGCACCTTCGGCCTGGATTCCCTGTTCCCGTCCAAGAAGATCTACTCCCCCCACGGACAGACCTACCTGTCGGTGGACCGCGAGCAGATACTGAGCTATCAGGAGGACATCCGAGGTGTGCTCCTCCACGAGGGCATCACCGAGGCCGGCTCCGCGGCGTCATGGACCGCTGCGGGTACGTCGTACGCCACCCACGGCGAGCCGATGATCCCGCTGTACATCTTCTACTCGATGTTCGGGTTCCAGCGCACCGGTGACCAACTCTGGGCCGCGGCCGACCAGATGACCCGAGGTTTCCTGCTGGGCGCCACCGCCGGCCGCACCACCCTCAACGGTGAGGGCCTGCAGCATCAGGACGGCCATTCGTTGCTGCTGGCATCTACCAACCCTGCCTGTGTTGCCTACGACGCAGCCTACGCGTTCGAGCTCGGCCACATCACCGACGATGCCCTTCGCCGCATGTACGGCGAAGCGCGACCCGGCGAAGACCAGAACGTCTTCTACTACCTCACCCTCTACAACGAGCCGATCACGCAGCCGGCCGAGCCCGCCGACGTCGACATCCACGGCATCCTCGCCGGCATGCACCGCTACTCTTCTGCCCCGCAAGGCGACGGCCCGAGAGCGCAGATCCTTGCCTCCGGCATCGCGATGCCCTGGGCAATGGAAGCACAACGCCTCCTGAAAACCGACTGGGGCGTCCAGGCCGATGTGTGGTCCGTGACGTCCTGGACCCAGCTACGCCGCGACGCACTCGCCGCCGACGAATGGAGCCAGTCTCACCCCGACCAGCCTCCCCGAATTCCCTATGTCACGAGGCGGCTGGAGGAAACCGCAGGCCCCGTCCTGGCGGTCTCGGACTGGGTCCGCGCGGTACCCGACCAGATCGCCCCGTTCGTCCGCAGGCCATGGACATCGCTGGGCACCGACGGATTCGGCCACTCCGACACCCGCGCCGCCCTGCGCCGCCACTTCGGAATCGACGCGCAATCCATCGTCGTCCGGGTTCTGCAGCAGCTGGTCAGAGTGGGCGACGTTGATGACTCGGC
This sequence comes from Kribbella sp. NBC_00889, assembly GCF_045207705.1. Taxonomy (NCBI): domain Bacteria; kingdom Bacillati; phylum Actinomycetota; class Actinomycetes; order Propionibacteriales; family Kribbellaceae; genus Kribbella; species Kribbella sp. NBC_00889. The sequence continues at coordinate 5,230,618 of NZ_CP108783.1, forward strand.
ACCGCGGCAGGCAATGACGATCTACGGCCTGGCCGACGAACTCCAGGACCAACGCCGCGACACGCGGCGATGACACCCCAACAATGACGCCCTGTGTTCGAACACGGGATCCGACTCTTCCAGGAGGAACCATGCGCGTCTTCGTAGCCGGTGCAACCGGCGCCATCGGCCGCCAACTGCTGCCCTTACTCACCTCAACGGGCCACGAGGTCATCGGGTTGGCAGGCTCGTACAGCGCCGCCGGTCGCCCCGATGTTCGCCGCCCTGCGGTCGCTTGAAGAGCGCACCAGGCAGGCAGATGTGCTGGTACTGCGGGTTGGGGAACTCTACGGCCCTGGCACGATCTATGGCGCCCGTGGATCATTCGTCTGCGAGGTACGGGCTGGGAAGATGCCGATCATCGGGACCGGCGACGGCATCTTCTCCTTCAACCACGTCCACGACGCGGCGACGGCGATCGTCGCTGCGCTGCACAGCGACGCGCGCGGCGTGCTCAACATCGTCGATGACGAGCCGGCACCGGTGCGCGAGTGGCTGCCATCCTCGCCGAATTGCCAGGCGCTCCGCCACCGAAGCACATGCCCGTGGCTCTTGCCAAATTGGTCGGCGGTGGCCCGGGGATGGCTCTCATGAACCATCGGCGCGGAGACGTTGCCTTGACCAACGTTCTGACGTTTGCGCGCGTTGCCGATCATCGGCAACCAGCGAGGCTTTAAGTCAGCCGACGGGGGGCGGTGCTAGTCCGTGGCCGTCAGACAACCATGGAAGTACATCGAGCCTCTAGAAGGAGCAGATTATGAGCACTGAGGGGCGCACCGCCCGCACACCAAGCCGGGAGGCACTCTCGGACCCGGCGTACCAGGCCTTCCTGGTCCTGCGAACCGTCTTCACGGTGGCACCGATCGTGTTCGGCCTGGACAAGTTCGCCAACCTCCTCACCGACTGGCCCGCTTACCTGGCCCCCTGGATCAACGACATCGTCCCCGGCTCCGGACAAGACGCCATGTACGTCATCGGCGTCATCGAAATCGTCGCCGGCATCGCCGTCGCCCTGATCCCCCGCTACGGCGCACTGCTCGTCGCCGCCTGGCTCATCGGCATCATCATCAACCTCCTCACACTCTCAGGCTTCTACGACGTCGCCCTACGCGACTTCGGCCTCCTCATCGCAGCAATCGCACTAGCCCGCCTCGCCACCAAATACACGCCACCACGACACAGCTCCTGACGATCGGCAGCAGGAAAGCCAGACCAGGCGGCCGGCGGCCGAGGTGATGACAGAACACCCAGCCGCCCTGCAATCACGGCCTGACACCTCAGGAGTACCAGTTGATGCTGGCGTTGAAGGGGTGCCTGGCCGCGAGTGGGCGAGCGTGAGCGAACTGGCCGATCGTCGTCAACTGCGTCATCACAGCGTTGGTGAACTCGTGAACCGTGGCCAGGCGCAAGACCTGGTGACCAAGGCACCCCATCCGACGGACGCCAGGTTTGTCCGGGTGGAAATGACGCGGCACGGCGAGCGAGCCTTGGCATGGCTGAGTGCACTCCACCGCGACGAGCTTCGACGCGTGGGCGCAGCCCTCGCAGTGCCGGACTGGAGCGACACCACGGGCGGTGCCGCATGACACGCCACACTGTGCGGGTCCGCAGGATCTACGATCAGCCCGCGGCCGACGACGGCATCCGGGTCCTGGTCGATCGCGTGTGGCCGCGCGGTATCCGCAAGGAGGCGGCCGCCATCGACGAGTGGGCCAAAGACGTCGCACCTTCCACAGAACTTCGCAAGTGGTACGGCCATGTCCCCGAGAGGTTCGAGCAGTTCGAGGCTCGCTATCGCGACGAGCTGGCAACACAGGCCGGGCGGACCGCGCTGGACCACCTGCGCACGCTCGCAAAACGCGACGCCCTGACTTTGGTGACGGCGACCAGGGACGTGGACCACAGCCAAGCGGCGGTCCTGACCCGGTTGCTGAGCGAGCCACACTGACCCCTTCACTGGCCGGGCCAATCGACGGGGCCGGGTGGCGCCGGCAAGCTACTGACCGGGGCGCTTCCTGATCTGCAGGCCTGGACGACGACGATGGATGGTCAGGTAGGACAGACCGCTGTCGCCGGCCGTGATGTTGCGGGTCGAGCCACGGGGCAGCCAGACAACGTTGCCGTCGGCAAGAGTCTGCTCTCCGTCGGGTGTTCCGACGGTGCCGCCACCCGCGACGACGACGAGTACTACGTCGAGATCCGGCTCGGTGTGGGTGTCCACGCGCTGCCCGGCCGGGAGATGGATGAGATTCGCGTCGAGCTGGCGCCCCGGCTCGGCGAGCGTCCACCGGGCACCAGACGGCACAGGCGAGTCATCGACGAGTTCGTGCACGTCGAGCAGCACCCGCACCGTCGGCCGCTCAGGCAGGACGTCAGCTGAATCATTCGTGGACTCCTCAGGCATCAGCGGCGACCCGGCCGATCCGGACTCGCCATTCCTCAGGCCCGGCCTGCAGATAGTCCCAACTGAAGGCGCCAGGGTGAATGGCTTCGAACTCCCGGCGCAACGGCTTGGGGTCGTGGCTGTTCACCAGGATGAACGCCTCTCCCGGAGCCAGCCGGGCATACCGGGCGAAGACGCGTGGATGGCGGCCGCCGCGCGCGATTCGCCGTACGTCGATGACCGTCGGCTGTTCGACCTGCTCCCCAGCCAGGTAGGCCTGCAGGTCTGCGGCCAGCAACGACGGATCCACCCCCGGCAGGCCGGCAAGTGCGGGCAGCAACACCGACTCCTCGATCTGGAGGTGGGTATCCAGGGTCGCCGTGATCATCACGCCGAGCCTCGCCGCATCGACCAGGCCAGCGGCTGCCAGTTCGTCGATCTGAGCGTTGAGTGCTGCGGCTCCGACTCGGAGAGCCTCGACCAGAAGCCGAGTCTCATCGTCCTGGGAGGCGGCCGCATAGAGATCCCGATCCGCAGTAGCCAGGTATCGACGCACATCATGGAGGCAGAAGTCCACCAACTCCGCAGACCGTGGCTCGGCGCCCTGGGCAACTGGCTGTGCTGTGGTCAGCTCCGCCAGTCCGGTCAGCAGTCGCTCGTGGGCCTCCTGGACGGCACCTCGAGCGATGACGTCCGGGTCGGTCTCGGTCGCCTGGATGAAGATCTCCGAAGCCGGCATCGTGCCACTCTCCTCACATCGCTGTTTTCAATGATTATTACATGTGATATTTGTAGTAATTACAAGCGTCTGATGAGGGAGGCTGATGTGACGTACGTGATCGCGTTGCCGTGCGTCGATCTGAAGGACCGCGCCTGCGTCGAGGAGTGCCCGGTCGACTGCATCTACGAAGGAGGGCGCTCCCTCTACATCCATCCAGAGGAGTGCATCGACTGCGGTGCCTGTGAACCGGTGTGCCCGGTCGAGGCCATCTTCTACGAGGACGACCTGCCCGAGCAGTGGAAGGATTACCAGGCCGCGAACGCCGGGTTCTTCGACGACCTCGGCTCCCCCGGCGGAGCCTTCAAGATAGGCGCCATCGACCATGACCATCCACTCATCGCGGCGCTGCCGCCGCAGGAGCAGGCAAGCTGACCTCCATGACCAGGACTGATCAGACGGCCGACGACCAGCCACGCCGGCAGGCACTGCTAGAAGCCCTGCGAGCCTCCGACGCACCGCTGGGTGTCACCGAGCTCGCCGAACGGCTCGGCATCCACCCCAACACGGTCCGCTTCCACCTCGACGCACTTGTGACGCAAGGACTGGTCGATCGCAGCCTCGAGGAACCGACCGGCCGTGGCCGGCCTCGGACCGTGCACACGCCACATCCCGGGATGGACCGTGGAGGCCGTCGTCAGTACCACCTGCTGGCCAAGATCCTTCTCGGCCAACTGTCCACGAGTCCCGATGGAGGCGCCGCGGCCGAGGCCGCGGGCCGCAACTGGGGCAGCTATCTCGTCGAGCACATTCCCCCATCCCGTCAGCCCGGCGTCGCCGAGGCCACCCAGCGGTTGACTGCGATGATGACCGACCTGGGATTCGCCCCGGAAGCCGACGGCGACGCAGCCGAACGCATCAGACTGCGTCACTGCCCCTTCCTGGAGCTCGCGGAAGAGTTCTCGTCCACCTTGTGTCCGCTGCATCTCGGCCTGATGCAAGGTGCCCTCACCGAGATCCGCGCACCGATCACGGCAACCAGCCTCGAGCCGTTCGCCGAACCCGACGCCTGCATCGTTCACCTCTCCCCCAGCCGCGACCCCGGCGTGAGCACCCGCCCGCGCCCCAACAGGAGCACCTGATGCACCTCACCAGGATCGGCACCACGCCTCGGCGCCGGGCACCCATCCCCGGAGGTCCGACGATGGAGGTTCTCGTCGCCGCAGAGACCTCCGACAACATCGCCATGGTCCAGGTATGGATCCCGCCCGGTGGCGGCCTGCCCGAACACGACCACGGGCCGTCCGAGATCGTTCTGGTCCACCTGTCGGGCTCGATCGACCTGCGGCAAGGCGACCAGCGACACAGTCTCGCCCCCGGCGCCATCGCGCACATCGCCACCGGGGAACGAGTCAGCCTGACCAACCCAGGAACCGAACCCGCAGTCATGATGATCGTCGCCTCGCCTCCTGAATTCGTCGCGCGCATCGCCGGCTGGCCAGCTGCCTAGGGCCATTGGCCCCCGCTCAGGCCGCGAGCCGCCACGGTCAAGCGATCGCAGACGCAGCATCACTGGATCCGAGAGGAGCAATGTTGAACGCCGCACCAGCCGCCGTAGCAACCGCCGCCGTCCTCATTTGGCTCGGCATGGTGTTCGCGATCTCGTTCCTGGAGGCACCACTCAAATTCCGCGCCCCCGGGGTCGACATTCCGATCGGCCTCGGTATCGGCCGCATCGTCTTCCGCGCGCTGAACCGTGTCGAGATCGCCTTGGCACTGGTGACGCTGGCAGCGATCGTCATAGGGCGGCCGACCGCGGCCGTAGCGACTCTCACCGCGGCGATCCTGGTCATCCTCGCCGGACAGCTCATCATCATCCGGCCTCAACTCAACCGGCGCACCGACCACGTCCTCGCCGGTCAGTACCCACCCCGGTCAACCATGCACCTCTACTACGTCGGTCTCGAGGCGGCCAAGGTGCTCACATTGACGGCGCTGGGAATCTGCCTCCTCGTGGCGCAGTGACTCCCACCTGATGCGACACAGCACCCGTGACCACAGCCGTTACCTGGCTTCTGACCGAGGCGTGGGTTTCTCACCTCGTGTCTTCTCCTTCGGCCTCGGTACTGGCGATCTCCCCGAGATGGTCGCCCCGGTCCTGGTCCTCGCCGGCATCCAGCAGGTTGTCCTTCGGCGCGCGATTGTCCGGGGACTCGGTGAGCGAAACGTCCGGGTGGTGCAGGTCGAAGGCGGGGCTTTCGGAGCGGATCCGTGGCAGCTTCTCGAAGTTGTGCCGCGGCGGCGGGGAGCTGGTCGCCCACTCCAGCGAGCGGCCCCAGCCCCACGGGTCGTCCACGCCCACCTGCGGCGCCTTGCGCGACTTGTAGACGTTGTAGAGGAACGGCAGGGTCGAGGCGCCGAGGATGAAGGCGCCGACGCTGGAGACCTCGTTCAGCGTGGTGAAGCCCTCGTTCGCGCCGTACGACGCGTACCGCCGCGGCATGCCCTCGACACCCAGCCAGTGCTGCACCAAGAACGTGGTGTGGAAACCGATGAACAGCAACCAGAAGTGCAACTTCCCGAGCTTCTCGTCCAGCATCCGGCCGGTGAACTTCGGCCACCAGAAGTAGAACCCGGCGAACATCGCGAACACCACCGTGCCGAAGACCACGTAATGGAAGTGCGCGACCACGAAGTACGAATCGGTGACCTGGAAGTCCAAGGCCGGCGAGGCCAAGATCACCCCCGTCAATCCACCGAACAAGAAGGTGGTCAGAAATCCGAGCGACCACAGCATCGGCGTCTCGAACGACACCGAGCCGCCCCACATCGTGCCTATCCAGTTGAAGAACTTCACCCCGGTAGGCACCGCGATCATGAACGACATGAACGAGAAGAACGGCAGGCTGACCGCGCCCGTGACGAACATGTGGTGCGCCCACACCGTCATCGACAACGCAGCGATCGCCAGCGTGGCACCGACCAGACCGAGGTAGCCGAACACGGACTTGCGGCTGAACACCGGCAGGATCTCGGTGATGATGCCGAAGAACGGCAACGCGATGATGTACACCTCTGGATGCCCGAAAAACCAGAACAGGTGCTGCCACAGCATCGGGCCGCCGTTCGCGGCATCGAAGACGTGAGCCCCCAGGGCTCGATCCGCCTCCAGCATCAGCAGCGCGCCGGCCAGGATCGGGAACGCCACCAGCACCATGATCGACGTGATGAGAGTGTTCCAGGTGAAGATCGGCATCCGGAACATCGTCATACCTGGTGCCCGCAAGGAGATGATCGTGGTGACGAAGTTGACCGCACCGAGGATGGTGCCCAGACCGGCCATCCACAGACCCATGATCCACAGGTCACCGCCGATGCCCGGCGAGCGGACCGCGTTGGACAGCGGCGCGTACCCGGTCCAGCCGAAGCTCGCCGCGCCGCCCGGGGTGAAGAATCCACTGAACGCGATGAGCCCGCCGAACAGGAACAGCCAATAGCTGAACATGTTCAGCCGCGGGAACGCGACGTCCGGGGCGCCGATCTGCACCGGCATGATGACATTGGCGAAGCCGACGAACAGCGGGGTCGCGAACAGCAGCAGCATGATCGTGCCGTGCATCGTGAAGAGCTGGTTGTAGACCTCTTCGTTCACGATCTGCAGGCCCGGCTTGGCCAGCTCGGCGCGCATGACCAGCGCCATCAGGCCGCCGATCAGGAAGAACGCGAACGACGTGATCAGGTACATGTGGCCGATCAGCTTGTGATCGGTGGTGGTGAGGACTCGCACCACCGCACGGCCCAGCGGACGGCGACGTCCTGCCGCGGGTTCGCCGGGTCCGACCCTGGCTGTGACCGACCAAGGACGGTCCTGGTGGGCGCCAACATGGGTCAACTGCTTCTGGATCGGATCGCTGTCGCCGGCCTGAGTGGTCCCCACGGACCGACTCACCAGTTCGCCGGCGGGTCGCTGGCGGGGAACGAATCCTCGCCCCACACGTCAACGATGTCCCGCGGCGCTCGCGAAGGAGATGTCGGAGGGATGGTGCCTGTGCGCCATGGATGCAGGCGGTCGTTCCCCGACTCCTTGGAGAGTTGGCATCGCAGGCAGAGACTGGCCATCGGGATGGCCTGCAGCCGGTACGCGGAGACGGCGCGTCCGCAGCGTTGGCAGATCCCGAAGGCGCCGATCGCGAGCCGGAAGAGAGCAGCGTCGATGTCCGCCAGGGCAGCTTTGGCATCTCTCATCAGCGTTGCGGTCACGTCACTCTGAGCAGATCCGGAGGCGGCCAACGCGTCGTACGCGAGGTCGGTGAACTGATCGAGACGCAACCGCCGCTGCTGCTCGAGCTCGTCTCGATACCACTGCAAGTTGGCAGGGCGCGGGTCACGTGGTGTGTCGGGTGGCGCCACCTGATCCAGGTCGGTCATCGAAACCTCCTCGTCGGCACGAATCGCAGAGCCGCGATACCCGCGCCTCCGTGTTCGCACGATCCCAACGATGCCGTCCCGCACCTGGGCTGAGAACGTGCCCGATCGGCGAACGCCAGACGCCATCGTTGCCGGGTGTCGGCAACCTCGCAGACCTGGCTGAGGAGCGCGGCTCACCGTGCAGCCGGTCAGGCCTCGATCAGGCCGGCCCTGATCGCGTACCGGGTCAGTTCCAAGCGGTCGCGGAGGCCGAGTTTCTGGAGCATGTTCGCCCGGTGCCGCTCGACCGTCTTGATGCTGATGAACAGGATTCCAGCGATCTCCTTGGACGAGTGCCCCTCGGCAACGAGCTTGAGTACCTCTTCCTCGCGGGCGGTCAGGATCTGCTCCGGGATGGTCTGGCCGAGGCGTGCCCGATTCAGGTAGTTACGGATCAGCGCGTTCACCGCTCCCGGGTAGAGGAACGGCTCTCCGCGCATCGCGGCCCGGCACGCCTCCACCAGGTCGCGGTCAGCGACGGATTTGAGCACATAGCCCGCTGCTCCGGCCTTGAGGGCTCGGAAGAAGTACTGCTCGTTGTCGTACATCGTCAGCATGAGAATCCGCAGGTCGGGCTGGCGCGACGACATCTCACGTGCTGCCTGCAGCCCGGTCATCCTCGGCATGGCGATGTCGAGAATCGCCAGATCGATCTCGACGGACCGGGCAAGGTCGACGGCCTCCTTGCCATCTCCTGCTTCGGCGACCACCGTCAGGCCAGGTTCGCTGTCCAGGATCAGCCGTACACCGCGGCGTACCAGGGCATGATCGTCGGCGAGCAAGATGCGGATGGCGTCCTGTGCAGCCATGCTCATACTCCCTTCCGGTCGAGTGGCACCAGCAGATTTACCTCGGTACCACCCGCCGGCGCGGCGCCAAGATCGAGGGTGGCGCCAACCAGCAGTGCGCGCTCACGCATGCCACGGATTCCGGCTCCCTCGTGGGCCAGCCCGAGGCCGCGGCCGTCGTCACGGATCCGAAGACTGACAGCTCCCTCGTCGTGGCGCAGGCTGATCTCCACGTAGTCGGCGTCGGCATGGCGGGCAACGTTCGTCAGTCCTTCCTGGGCAACCCGATAGATCACAAGCTCGGCCTGCTCGTCCAGCACGGGCAGACCAGGCTGGAAATCGTGACGAATCGCGAGACCGGTGTGCGTGGACAGCTCGGTCACCAGCGCAGTCAGAGCACTGACGAGACCAAGATCCTCCAACACACCTGGCCGCAGCCTCCGCGCCAGCCGGCGTACCTCGTCCAGGCTCTCCCGGGTCGTCTCCTGAGCATGGAGCAGGTTCGCGCGCAGGTCGGAGTCGTCCACCCGCCCGGCCGCTCGTTTGAGTTCCAGCAGTACGGCGGTCAGGCTCTGGCCGACCTCGTCGTGCAGCTCCTGAGCGATCCGTCGCCGCTCCGCCTCCTGGGCAGACAGCGCCCGGGTACTGCTGGTGGCACGTTCTGCCTCCAACCGCGCCAGCATCTCGTTGAAGGCACGGATCAACTGCGAGACACCACCCTGACCGGCGACTGGCAGCCGCTGTCCGGGCTTGAGCAGATCAACCGTCGCCATTCGGCGGCTCAGCCGGTCCAGCGGAGCCAGCCCTAGGTGCAGCAGTACAGCGTTGGCGACCAGCATGACCGCGAAACCGCCCAGCAGCACCAGTGCCTCGGTGAAAACCACCGGAGCGGACACCGTCACCGGTGCCCACAGCAACACTGCGGTCGCGGCCGCAAGCACCACCGCGTTCAGCGCGAAGATGCGCCAGAACAATGGCGCTGCAAGCACGCCTCTCCTCGCCGCCGCTGTTTGATGGCTCGGCATATGTTCCATGCTGCCCAGCGTGCCTGTTCCCCCACTGCAAGTCGATCGGGCTGACACTCATCCGCCTCTGCCTGCGGCGGTCCGAGCTCCCGAAATGGGTGTCAGGCCCTATGGTCTGCCCCTGCTGCATCGCCGATGGTGGTGACAGAACAGATCACGAGCCTCAAGACGGCCTCCCGCAGACAGCCGGCGTGCGCACTGCCCCCAGGCGCACGCCGGTCTCCGGTTGACGTCCCTTGAAAGGACCCCGATTCACATGACGACGGACATGGGCCGTGCCCCACGACTCACACACCACGAAGCACGCCAGCGCCTGGCACACGAGCGCAACTCCCGCCTCGCCCAACTGAGGGCGATCGAGGAGTCCGCGCCGCATGCGGACGAGGACCTGCAGGCGGCACAGACCGCCGCGATCGAGCGCGTTCTCGAGGAGATCGACGCTGCCGGACGGCGCCTGTCCGACGGCTCCTACGGAGCCTGCAACAGCTGCCGAACCACGATCCCCGTCGAGCGCCTCGAGATCCTGCCGTACGCACGCTTCTGCGTGGGCTGCCAGCAACGCGCCAGCTGACAGAGCCGATCCAGTGGAGGAGTTGCGGCCGTGACCCATCAGATTTCTGCAGTCGACAACCGACGCCTCGAGACCGCAGAACTCACTGTTCTGCGGTCGGCACTGCTCGAACAATTGCAGTTCCGGCGTCAGCAACTCCGGGAAATCGCTGAGGATACCAACGACGCAGCCGGTACGGCAGGCGCTCGTGACACCGCCGCGCACGGCGAGGTCCGTGACAAACTCGCCGTGGCCGCGCAGACCGCATTGGCCGAAACTGAGGCCGCTCTGACCCGAATGGACGCGGGACGGTACGGCGGATGCGGCCGATGTGGTCGCACAATCAGCCTCCAGTGTCTGTCGGTCCACCCTCAGGCGCGCTACTGCACTCCGTGTCAGCACTTCCTCGCGGCCCAGCAATGACCGGGGCCGATCACCAGCCACGGTGGCCAGCCGTGTCCGCCGCCACGGCCGGCTCGTCGGCCACAGTCGCGAACGCCTCCAGCGCGCGGATCAGTTCGCGCCGTCGGGTGACCGCCATCGCGCGGACGACCCGTTCGATCTCGGTCCTGCGGGGCCCGACTGACGCGGCGGACCAGCCCTGCGGTCACTTCCAGGCGTTCGGCCAACCTGTTCAGCCGACTGGGCCCATGGCCTTCGAGGACGACCAGCGTGCGGAACTGCGTCAGCGTGACCGTCTCCTCTACCTTCGCCGGCGGCCGGGCCGAGATCCCCACCAGGACCCGCGACGCCGTCAGTATCGCGGCGACCATGTCGTCGACGGTGTCATCCGTCGGGGCGTTCGAGGTTCGGGCACTTGAGCCGGCCACAGCTCCACCTCCCAAAGTTGCAGTGGCTGATTCATGCCGAGAGTGGTCCAGCCGGCGCGACTGCACGTGGTTCTGAGGATTGCCCGGAACAAAAGTTGTACTTCGCGATATTTGATGCCTGCAACTCTTAGTCGCTGCACCGACCGCCGACGTGACGAGGATGCTGAGGAAAGTTTGAGATCGCGTGTCGTTCCTCCTTCCGCCCGGGGATCCACCCCATCAACGCGCGAGACAGGACGGAGAGTCGCATCCGAGGAGGAGGAATCCGTGGCTGAGCGTCCGTCCAGACCCAGACCATCCGCGCTGCTCGTGATCTGGGTTGGCATGCCTGTCACTGACGTCACCGGCCGACTCGTCGGCTCGGTGAAGTACGTCAAGCACGGCAGGCCGGCAGCGGTCACCTATCCTCCGGACGCCGACGAGGACCTCGACACCGCATTCGCGCGAGGGGCCCGATGGTCCATGTCGATCATGCGGAACATCTCTCGATGATCTTCAAGACCGCGGGTGTAGTCGCTGCCCTGACCACACCCGTAGCCGGCGAGTCTTCGTGAAAGCACTTTGAAGAGGCGAACGCTCTCTGGGCAGACAAAGAAAACCCTCCCGCGGACGATCAGATGCGCGCGTATCGTTGCAGCGCGCGCCATCGCCGGCCATCACGCGGGTATCGCGTCGCCTCACCGGTCGATCACTCGTACCGCGGGCGGTCATCACCGGAGCTCGGTCTGCACGACAAGGTGGTCGTGCAGATCTAGCCACGGGCAACCTGGCCGCCGAGTCCCGCGAGTGGGACAAGATCCGCACCTGGGCAGCCGGCATCGGCTCCGCCCTCACCGCGACCCAGCTCGGCTGACGGTCCGATGAGCACCTACTTCTGCGGTGGGAACGCCTTGGAGTGCTCGATGGCGAAGACGGCGGCCTCGGTGCGGCGCTCCACATTGAGCTTGCGCAGCAGCGACGAGACGTAGTTCTTCACGGTCTTCTCCGCGAGATACAGCGACTGCGCGATCTGGCGGTTCGTCTTGCCCTCGGCAATCTCCGCGAGGATGCGGCGCTCCTGCTCGGTGAGGGCGGCGTAGCGGGGGTCCTCCTCGGCGACGGGGTGGCGCAGGCGCTCGAGGACCTTCATCGTCATCGCCGGGTCCAGCAGGGACTCCCCCGCGGCCAGCCGGCGTACCGCGCCGACCAGGTCGGCGGCGTGCACCTGCTTCAGCAGGTATCCGGCGGCCCCGGCCATGATCGCCGTGAAGAGTGCCTCGTCGTCGGAGTACGACGTGAGCATCAGGCAAGCCGGCGGGTTCTCCATCGTGGAGCGGATCTCGCGGCAGACGGAGACGCCGTCGCCGTCGGGCAGCCGGACGTCCAGGAGGGCGACATCCGGCCGAACGGCGGGGATCCGCGCGATCGCCTCGGCGGCGGTCGAAGCGTCACCCACCACCTCGATGTCCGGCTCGTCCTCGAGCAGCTGGTGCAGCCCCAGCCGAACCACTTCGTGGTCGTCCAGCAGAAAGACCCTGATCGCCATCTCGGTCTCCGTCTCCTTCAGATTCATCCGCCGGACGCACCTGACCGGCGCGATGCCCCCCAAGCATCCCTCACTTTTCCTCTCCGCAGGGAGGACGACCGTCCCGTCTACCCCGGGACTTTTGGCGTGCACCGCCGGACAGATACGCCCAACGGCCCTGGTGGCCGGGGACCTCGGGCCCTGCCCGGCCATCCGTCAGCTTGATTGGCTGGAAGCGCGAAAATCGACAGGAAGGCGGACTCCGATGGACACCAGGTCGCAGAACGTGGACGTGCCGGGCGACCTCGGCGCGCGGGTCAGGCATCGCCGGACGGCGCTCGGGCTGAGTACGTCGGAAGTCGCCCAACGCACCGGCATGAGCACCCGCCGCATCGAGCGCATCGAGACCAGGCCGGTCATCCTGACCGGTGGTGAACTGGTCAGACTCTCGCGGGCTCTCGACACGACCATCACCGAACTGTTCGCTCCGCTGCAGCACCAATGGACACGCCGCACGGCACTCACGCCCGAACCGGTGCTCGAGCCGATGCGCCGCGACGAATGCGTCAAGCTCATCGAGTCGGGTGGCGTCGCACGGATCGCGTACAACCGGGCCGGCGACCTGACCGTGATCCCGGTCAACTACTGCTACGTGAACGATCTGATCATCTTCCGCACGGCCGCGGACAGTGCCGTCGCGCAGTTCGACCTGGCACCGATCGCCTTCGAGCTGGACCGCGTCGACGAAGGTATGCACGACGGGTGGAGCGTCCTGGTGAACGGCATGGTCCGCCCGGCCACCAACGAAGAGATCGAGTCCGCACTCAACCGCGTAGAGCCGTGGGCCGGCGGCACGCGCGAAACGTACGTCGCGATCGAGCCGCATCGCATCTCGGGCCGGCGGATCCGCTCCTGGTGATCCGAGCACCGAAAGAGGCTCACCGGGTTGCCGGTGAGCCTCTTTCGATTGCTGCGGTCAGAGATCCAGCTCGTGCTCCCGCAGCCGCGCGCGGGCGTCGTCGAACTCCGCATGCGTGATCAGGCCGGCCGCGAGCCGGCGCTCGAGAATGTCCAAGGGCGAAGGAAGGCCCACCGGCGTCGGCGGAGACCGATTGATGAGTCGTACGGCGCCCCAGGCAACACCACCGACGGCCAGGGCCCACAGAGTCGCTGCCAGGACGATCCAGCCAGCGGCGATACCACCCATCGCGTGCATCATCGCTCGTCTCCTCCGCTGCGCGCTGCGTGCGGCGATCCGGTCAGCAACCGTCCCAGCTCCTCACCCCAACGGCGGGCGCTGTCGACCTCGACCTCGCGGATCGGGCCGGTCGTCTCCTCGACGAAGAAGCTCGCCGATCCAGTCAGCAACCGAAAGCCCATCCGGCGCAGCAGCTTGGCAGCCGACCTCGCGGCCGAGCCCGGCAGCCGGCGGACCTTGGCGATGCGGGTGTCGAACGTCGCGACCTCGACCTGCCGGCCACGTCGTCCCGAAGCGAAGCCGGTATCCGTGCTCAGCATGCCGAGCCATTCGCGGATGCCGGTCTCGACAGGCATCACCACCACGTGCTGATTCCTGGCCTCCTGGCGGGTCGACGCGCGGCTCATCGAGAACGCGTGCGTCGGTCCGCCGACAACAAGTAGCCGCACATCCCCGGGGACCACCGTCGGGGCCCGGTAGGCCGGGACCATCTCGGTCGGCACACTCTCCCTCAGGCCTGTGCAGATCGCCTCCGCGATCTTCTCGGTGTTGCCGTACATGGACTCGTAGACTACGAGCGCGCGTCCGGTGTCGGACATGATCTGCCTCCGTTTCGGGGTCAGTAGGTCGGAACGACAAGCTCGCCGCGCCGGGCGTCGCGGAGCTTCTCCACACGCTCGCGCTCGGTGGCTGTCACGTGATGCGGCACGATCGCGACCGGGCAGGTCATCGCCACAACCGACCGGCGCGCCACCGCGTCGACCAGCAACGGACCGGCGTGCGATCCGACCACGACCAGGCCGACGTCGACGCTCTCGTGCACCAGCGCCGCCGCCGGCCGGCGGCTGCTCAGGAACCGGGTCACCTTCACGTCCGGGAACCTGCTCGTCCACGGGGCCAGAGTCTCGGACAGCATGTGGTCGGCCCGGCTGATCCACGAGTACTCCGGGTCCTGGTCGCTCCAGGCGTGCTCGGCGGGCAGGCCGGCGTGCACGACGATCAGGTCACCCTCGCGGCCGGCCGCAACCCCGAACGCGAACTCCAGCGCCTCCGCGGACAGCGGAGTACCGTCGATGCCGACGGCAACTTTGCGGTCCAGCAGGCAGGGCTTCCACGACAGCGGTACGACGACCACCGGGCAGCCGGCCCGGCCGGCCAGGGTCAGACTCGTGTGCGTATGCACCAGTCGCTGCGGACCACGGCTGCGTGATCTGCCGATCACCAGCATCCGGGCGCTCCGCGCCGCGTGCGCGAGGACGCGCACCCGCGAGCCCTCCCCCGCGACCGCGGCCAGTTCCATCGCATAGCCGTCGCGGTGCCGGACGTGCGCGACCGCCACCCGCAGTGCGTCGTCCGCAAGTTCGGCCGGCGCCTTCGGGGCGTACCCCGGCATCGTCGGCGAGTACGAGCCGTGCGCCGAGTACGGCGCCACGAGCACCAGCTCCGCACCGGTCCGCAGAGCCTCTGCGGACGCGTAGTCCACGACCCGCAGATTCTCCGCAGTACCGTCAACTTCGACCACGACCGGTCCGTTGCGGTTCCAGGTACTCATCCTTCTACCTCTCTCTTACTGCAGGCCTGTAGCCGGTACAACGGCCAACGGGCAGGGTGCGTGGTGGAGGACGCCTCGGGTGACGGAGCCTCCGAGCATGGCGGCGATCCGGGTGTGGTGCCTGATGCCGACGACCACGAGCTGGGCGTCGGTCTCGGTGGCCGCGGTGACGATCCCGTCGACCACGTGCCCCCGCCGGACCTCGAGCTGAATCGTCAACTCCGGGTACTTCTGCCGCCATTCGGCGGCGACGTTCTCGAAGTGCCCCTTGCTCAGGGTCCGGGCCGGCGGCCCGACCACGAGGTCCGCCCTCTGGTCGAGTCGGCCCGGACTTGCGTCCAGTACTTCTGGACATCGTTGACAAGCCCAATCGACGCTTCGTCGACAGCAGCCGGTTCCCAGCCCGGCACGTGCCGGAGCTGTTCGTCGATCACGTGCACCGCCCGGAGGGGCTCGTGCCGGAGCAACGACTCCTGCAGAGCCCACTCGAGGGCACCGGTGTCACGCCAGGAGCCGTCGACACCCACGTGGATCACCGGCTGCACGGTCATTGTGCTCACCGCAGCCACGGGTAGCGGCCGACGATGTCGAGCTTGCTCCACCAGCGACCGAGGCCCCACACGTTGCCAGCAGCAACGAGCGCGAGGACGACGAGCGTGATGGCGCCGAGGATGTGCTCGTCCAGGACCGGGTTGTTCTCCGGCGGAAGGTTCGCCGACCACATCAGCATGTACAGCAGCGCACCGCTGACAGCCGCGATCCGCATCCCGATGCCCAGGGTCAGCGCCAGACCGATACCGGCCAGACCGATCATGAACAGCGGAGTCACCCACCAGTCACCGACCAGCGACTGGTAGAAGTCGGCGAACGGGCCATTGGTGCCCTTGCCGAGGAATCCGGCGGTCGGGTCGCCACCGTCGATCCAGCCCTTGCCGGCCGGAGTCGCGTAGCCGAGGCCGAACACCTTGTCGACGAACGCCCAGAGGAATTCGAGGCCGAACGCGATCCGCAGGACGGCGAGCGCACGCCCGGCCGCCGTGGTGATGATCTGGTGCCGATCGCCGTCGAGCTCCATCACAGGAGCCGGAATGTTGCGTCGGTGCGGCGTGGTGGTCATGGTGTCGTTCCTTTCACTCGATTCGACACCTTGATCGTCGGCCGCAGCACCACCTCGCAGTCAGGGCCGTTGTCACCCCATCCGCACCAGCCGAAGGGCCCCTCCGGGTCGGGACCCCCGCCGCTAGGAAGTGCCCGCCGAAGACCGGAGGCTGAGATGAGGCACGAAGGGCGTGCCGCTGAGAGCCGGAGGGCGGACGGCGAATGAGCAAGACCTCCGTACTGACCGACGACGAGATCGGCATTCTGCTCACGGCTGCCGTGCACGCGCCGTCGATGCACAACACGCAGCCGTGGCGCTTCGAGGTCCACGGTCCGGTGGTCGACGTACTGCTCGATCGCAAGCGCCTGTTGCCGAGCGAGGATCCGGCCGGTCGCGCGAACCGGATCGGGATCGGCGCGGCCGTCCTCAACCTCCGGGTCGCGGCGGCGATGCTCGGCCGCGAGTCCCGAATCGTTCCGGACCCCGACCCGAATTGCCCGGAAGTGATGGCACGGGTCTTCGTGGCCGACCGCAGGACCCCGGTGCCGGGTCTCGGAAGCCTGTACGGCGAGCTCCGCGCCAGGCGCACGTACCGCGGTCCGTTGCTTGATCAGCCGATCCCGCCGCGAGTCACGGGACGACTCGACGAGGCGGCACAGGCCGAGAGGGCGACCCTGCGCTGGCTCGATGCGGACGCGACGTCGCGGCTCGGCGAATTGCTCCGGCGGGTCGACGAGCACGACCTCCACGACGAAGACCGCCTGCACGAGCGGCTGCGGTGGATCGGTGGAGACCGATCCGGCGACGGCATCCAGGAGAGTGCGCTCGGTCCGTTACCCACCGGCCCGGCGTTCGTCCGGGATCTGTCCGCCGGCTCCGACAGTTCACACCGCAGCCAAGCCGTCTTCGAGGACAGTCCGGCCATCGCTGTGCTGTGCACGCCGCAAGAGGATGCGGCCGCGTGGCTGCGAGCCGGCATGGCGCTGGAGCGGGCGCTCCTCGTCGCGACGTCGTACGACCTGGCCGCGTCCTTCCTCAACCAGGTCCTCGAGCACAGCCCGTCCCGGGCCGCGGTCCGCGAACTCGTCGGCGGGCGCTGCTGGCCGCAGATGGTGATCCGTCTCGGCTACCCCGCACAGCCCGCCCACGGAACCGCTCGCCGGGACTGGCGCGATTCCTTCGACCGCTGGTTCTGACACACCGACAAGGAGACTCAACATGTCGACACGCCCCGCCCCGATCGTCGTCGGTTACGACGGATCGCCGTCGAGCGCGGACGCCGTGCGCTGGGCGACCGCCGAGGCAACCCGGGACATGGCGCCGCTGAGGATCGGCGAATCCTTCGAGCTCGTCGTCTACTCGCGACCGTCACCGGGACACGTCGTACCGCTCGACGCTCTGCGTACGACCCGGGAGAAGGGGCTCAGCGCGCTGGCCGAGACCCTTCGCCTGCAAAATCCCGGACTGGAGGTCGATACCGTGCTCGCCGGTGGCCCGGCCGCGGAGGCGCTGCTCGAAGCGGCTCAGCAGGCCAGGCCACGGTGGTGGTCGTACACGCCTGGACCAGTCCGTTCTTGACCTATGCCGGCGGAGCGTCGATGCTGCAGTTCGGCGAGCACAAGATCGAGGACGAGGGACGCTTGCTCGTCGCCGAGTCCGTGGCGGGCGCGGCCGCGGACCACGCCGACGTGCAGTGGACCACGGAGCTGGCCGAGGGATCAGCAGCACAGGCGCTCGTGCGACGGTCCGGGTCTCCCGACCTCGTCGTGGTCGGCTCCCGTGGCCGTGGCGGCTTCACCGGCCTGCTGCTCGGTTCGGTCGGCCAGAGCGTGCTGCACCACACCCAGTGCCCGCTCGCGATCGTTCGCTGAAGCCATGTTGAGCATCGCTCCGCAGACACGGACCCTCGCCGAGCAGGCCACGGCCGTCCAGCGCTGCGTGCTGACGCTGCCGACCAGTACGACACGATCCAGCGCCGGATCGGCTACCTGCCGGGCGACTTCGTGGCCTACCCCGATCTCACCGGCCGCCAGTACCTGAGCTACTTCGCGACCCTGTACGGCGGAGTGGAGCGGGAACGGATCGACCTGCTGGCCAAGCGGTTCGATCTCGACCTGACCGTACGGATCGGCGCGTTGTCGCGCGGAAACCGGCAGAAGGTCGGCATCGTGCAAGCGTTCATGCACGACCCGGACCTGCTCGTCCTCGACGAACCGACCAGGGGCCTGGATCCGATCATGCAACGCGAATTCCGTTCCCTGATCCGGGATCTTCCTGGTCTGCGGCATCGGCCACGGCGCCCGCGCACTGGCCGGCGAAGAGGAACGCGGAACGCTCGAACTCCTCCTCGTCACCCCGGTGTCGGGCTCCCGGATCGTGGCCGACAAGGCGCTCGCGCTGGCGCTGTCACGGCCCTCGCTCCCTGGTCGCTTTGCATCTGGTGTTTCTTGCCTCCAGCAACTTCATCGGCAACACGTCAGTTTCACCGCACCATCGGATCGGGAGGCACGCCATGACATCGACCTCGAGCACAGGAGTTCCCCTGCCCCTGCAGGCCGGTGATGAGATGGGCCGGCTGGCACGGTTCCACCGCGATGTCAGCTGGACCGGCACCATCCAGGCCGGGGCCATGGGGCCCCGCAGCCCTGCCATGACCGCGACCGGAACCGGGCGGCACCACACGATCCAGGACGGACTCTGGATCGTCGGCGACTACCAGCAGGACCAGTTCCTCATCGACGGAACCTTCGTCCTGCGCTGGCAGCTGCACTGGGTCGCGGGGTGGGACGCCCGGGCCGGCGAGTACCGCGCCTCGGTCGCCGACAACTACGGCCACGCCGAGATCCTCGCCGGCAGGATCGACGGTGACTTCCTCACCTTCCAGAGCATCGGCCGCCCACCCATCCGGATCCGCCTGTCCTGGCGCCTCATCGACGACACCACGATGATGTGGCGCAACGAAGCATCCGTGCATGGCGGACCGTACGAGCTCATCGAGACCTACACCTGCCGTCCACTCGAAACAGCCGCCTGACAGGGGTGTCCGCGCCGTCCCCGCTACGAGTGGCGTCCGGGCATGCCCGGCGGTCGCCGGAGCCGCGGAGCGGGGACCAACGTCCCGAAACGGGAGCCGAACGGTCCTGCCGCGGACCGCCTGAGCCATGTCAGCCTGCAACTGCGGGCGGCCTCGTGCCGACCACGCCGACGGACCGGAAGGGGCATCACCATGAAGGCAATATCCGGCAACTGGATCGTTGTCGAGAGCACGCACCTGGACCAGCCGAAGCGCCACGGGCTGATTCTCGAGGTGCACGGCACCGACGGGGAGCCGCCGTACGTGGTCCGGTGGGACGACACCGAGGCCGAGACTGTGTTCGTGCCAGGACCCGGCACCCACATCCTCACCACGGAGCAGATGCAACAACTTCACAGCCACTGAGCACATTCGGGGGGACGAAACCATGCTCAACACAGCTCCGGCCGCGCCGCTTCGCAGGCCGGCCGCACTGATGCCCGTCGTCACGACGGGCATTCTGCCGACGGATGCCGCGACTGTGATCCGGCAGCACTTCGTTCCTATCCTCGGCCCGGTGGCTGGGCACAGCCGGGCGCGCATCACGCGCCTGAGCGAACCGGGACTGATCCGGCCGATCGTCGCGCAGGTCGACGTACGGCTGGGACATCACGGGGTCCGGGCCCAGGTCGCCGCCGCCACGATGTCGGAGGTCGTCGGCCTGCTGGCGACGCGCACTATCGAACAGCTCCAACTGTTCCCGACGGCACTCGCCCGATGCCTGCGCGAGCGCCCCGCGACGTCGCCACCGCCCTGGCCGCCGGAGCTCCGTCCACCGCACGATCGCCGACTGGCGCGCCACAAGAACTGCCGGCTCACGACCATGACGGTCGGCGAGGCAATCGCCATGCTGGAGACAATGGACTATCGTTTCCACCTCTTCCGGGAGAGGTACAGCGGCCAGGACAGCGTCGTCGTCCGCGCCGGCTCCGGCAGTCGCCGCATCCTCCAGCCCGTGCCGAACCCGATCGGCATCGACCTCGGCTCTCCGCCGCTCGTCCTGGCCGCGGCGCCTCGATCGAGTGTCGCCGCAGCGAGAGCGCGCCTGGACCTCACCGGTGCCCCGTTCGAGGTCTTCACCGACAAAGCGATCGGACGTGCCTGTGTCCTCTACGCAAGGTACGACGGCCACTACGGAATCCTCCGGCCCACGGGCGCGGCCCGGCGATCTGCCTGACCGGATGCCCGGGCCGAGCTTGATGATCGCATCGAGCCTCGAACAACGCGGTCTCAGTGCTGAAGTACTCCGGCGACGGGCGAGGCACCGACCATGAAGGCCGGGTAGCTCAACGGCCTGGCCTCCACCACGTACAGGTCACCGGACTGTCCGTCCTTTGCCCAGTCGAGCTCCATCCGCCGCTTGCAGCGCGCGTCGGCAAGGACCGACCAGTGCGCGAGGACCTGGAGGTCGTCGTCGGTGAGCACCAGTCCCCGGCGCTCCTGAGGAGTGGTCGGCACCGGTCGGGTTGCGCGGATTCCGGCGTACACCGTCTTGGTCCGTTTCGCGCCGCGGTGCCTGATGATCATCGGATGGCTGCCCGGATAGATCGAGAACTGGTCGGGATCGTCGGCGGCCGGCTCCCCCAGGCCCCAGGCCGCGCTGACCCGGACCAACGAGCTCTCGCCGTGGACCGTGCCCGAGCCGCCGCGGTCCGAGCGCACCATCAGCTGGACCGTGACCGGCATGGCCGCAGTCAGGTGGTCAGGTCCGCAGAGCTCGCGGTCGCCGACGGCCGCGGCACTGAACAGATCCGCGAAGCATCGCCGGCACGCGGCGAGCACATCGGCCCCGGTGTTCAGATGAAGGAAGAGCTCGTCTCGTGCCCCGTCCTGCGGGGTGATCGGGCTGCACCGGACGGCGACCTCGGTGCCGTCGCCACCCAGCTCCTCGTAGGCGGCGAGAATCTCGTCGGCCAAGGCCGGCGGCAACGACGTGACACCGAAGGCGGTGCGGATCGCGGCCGCAACCACCCTCAGATCCCGCCCCGCCCGGTACCTGCGGATCTCACGCGCGATCACCGGCCCGAGCCGCCCCTCGCGCACGAACTCCTCGTACGCCGCCGCGGTCACGGCGAAGCCTGCCGGAACCGGGATGCCATCCCGTGACAGCTCCGCCAGCCGGGAATTCTTCACACCGACCTGAGCGGGGTCGGTCGCGGCGTCGTCCTGAAGACGAACGATCCTGTCGGTGCTCATGGGTTACCGCCTCCTGTCACAGTGCCCCGGCAACGAGTTCGGTCAGGTCCAGCAGACGGCTGGTGTACCCCCACTCGTTGTCGTACCAACCGAAGACCTTGACCAGGCGGCCCTGGACCTGCGTCAGCTGAGCATCGAAGATGCAGGACGACGGGTCGCCGATGATGTCGTGGGACACGATCGGATCCGTCGTGTAGCGCAAAATCCCCTTGAGCGGTCCGGCCGCGGCGTCGGCGAAGGCCTGGTTGACCTGTTCGACGCTCGCGGCTTGCGTCAGCTGGACTGACAGATCGGTCAGCGAGCCGTCCTCGACCGGGACCCGGACCGCCACGCCGTCGATCTTTCCCGCCAGTTCGGGGATCACGAGTCCCACCGCGCGGGCCGCGCCCGTACTGGTCGGAATCAGGTTGGCCGCGCCCGAGCGCCCACGGCGCAGATCCTTGTGCGGCGAGTCCAGCAGCACCTGGTCGTTGGTATAGCTGTGGATCGTGGTCATCAGGCCATGCTCGATGCCGAAGGCCCGGTGCAACACCGACACCATCGGCGCGACGCAGTTGGTCGTGCACGAGGCGTTCGAGATCACGTGGTGAATCGCCGGGTCGTAGTCGTCCTCGTTGACCCCGAGCACCAGCGTCGTGTCCACGTCCTTGCCAGGCACCGACAAGATCACCTTGCGCGCACCGGCCGCCAGATGGGCGCCGGCGGCCTCGCGGGTACGAAACTTCCCGGTCGACTCGATCACGACGTCGGCGCCCACCGCGGCCCAGTCGAGCCGGGCCGGATCCCGTTCGGCGGTCGCACGCAAGGTCCGGCCGCCGACGGTGATCGTGTTCTCGGAGTAGCTGACCTCCTCCTTCAAGGGGCCGTACGTCGAGTCGTAGCGCAACAGGTGCGCAAGGGTCGCCGGCGCGGCCACGTCGTTGATCGCGACCACCTCGATCCCGCTCGAACCCCGCTCGAGCACGCAGCGCAGGTAGTCGCGCCCGATCCGCCCGAAACCGTTGATCCCTACTCGAACGCTCATGATCTGCCCCACAGTCGGATGGTCTGCCTCGTTGTCTCAATTCGATCGGCTGGACGAGGTCGTCGTCAGAGTCGAAGGTCCCAGGTTCGGCCGCCGGACGACTGCCAGGACCGCCAGGGCCAGACCGAGGACGAAGAACACGCCCGCGCTGGCCAGGATCGCGATCCCCAGCCATTGCAGGACCGGCGCAGTGGCGCCGACGTCGGCCCGCACGGCGACGTCGCTGCTGCCGTCCTCCGCCATCACGACCAGCGTCCAGTCGCCGTTCTCGATCGGCCAGGTGATCGACTGCTCCCCCGGCCCGGACGCCTGCGTGCGCCAGATCATCAGACTGGACGGAGACTCCGCCGGCGCGATCCCGGTGTGGTCGTCGTACCTCGTGCTGTTCGGGCCGATGACCCGCACAGTCGTGTACTCGACCCCGGCCAGATACCTGCGAACGTCGGTGGCCCGGGCAAGACCGATGAACACCGGGGTGCCGTCGATCGACTCGACGCGCACCCTCGCGTCGCCGAACCAGCGCCGGGGCACGGAAGCGGTGCCGGTCTCGATCGCGAAGTCCTCGCTGGCCAGGGCGTACCCGGTTGTCCGCATCGTCACCTTGTCGGTAGTGATGAAGCCCGCCGAGTCACGCCGGCCCTGGTCGAGACCCGCCAGTGCTCCGCCGACCGCGAGACCGGCCACAGATGCCAGCGTGACCATGACACCGACAATCAGCGCAATGGTCCGCCCGACCGAGATCCGTGCTGCAGGATCCGGCGGAGGCGACGGTGACATCGGCACCGCATCCCGCAGACCAGCAGGAGGCTGATGCAGCGTCGTCGTCCCTGGGTCGTCGCCACCCATGTCGAGCCGGAACGGCGGGTACTGGTCGACCATCAGTCCGGCGTACGCCGCGACGCGTAACGCCCAGCGGTTCATGCCAAGGACGAGGTCGAAGATCGAACGCGGGTAGCTCCCGGTGAACAGCAGCACGATCGCCGCCACCACAACGAGCAGACCGATCAGGCCGGAACCCCAGACCGCCACCCGATCGTCGGCCCGGGTTGCGAACCAGGTGCCACCGCCGACGAAGAATCCGACCACGATGTAGTGCGGGATCGCGAGTAGCCACCACTTCACCAGCACCAGGCCACGCGACAGGTGCTCCGGATACGCCACCTCGAGATGCGCCGGGTACGACGGTAGGTCGTGCAAGGTGAACGGCGGATACCGATCCGTGCCGAGCGCGCCGTATGCGTAGAACTGCACCCGCCACGTCCACCGCATCACCCCGACGTTGAAATCGAAGATCCACCGTGGGTAGCGGCCGGTGAACAAGATGGCGAAGAAGGCCACCAGGCTCAGTACACCGAACGCGATCCACAGCACGGCCAGGACGAGCAGGTGCGGGATCACCAGGATCCATTTCACCAGCCACAGCCAGCGATTCAGCCGGTCGTCGAGGGCCCCGTCCACCCGCACCGGATAGGTCGTCGTACTCATCACATACCTCCAGACCCGCGGTTCTCTCCCCACCACCGTCTGCCCGCAGTCCGTCGTCCTGCAGGGGCCAAAGTCCCGTTCGGAACGTGCGAACAACGGGACCTCAGGCCCTGCTGGACAGCGCTGCGTGGGATGTCGGTGGACGTGAGTGCACAGCGAAGGAGGCAGTGATGGACGACAAGAAGCTTGCCGAACGCAACCGTTCGACCGGTGTCGACGAGACGCTGCGCGAGCAGGCGGTGATCGAGCTGCGCAAGCGGCGCGACCTGGCCGGCCACGTTCTCGCCTACCTGACGGTGAACACCTTCCTGGTGGTCATCTGGTACCTGACCGGGGCCGGTTCTTCTGGCCGGCCTTCCCGATGTTCGGCTGGGGCATCGGCGTGATCTTCCACGCCTGGGACGTGCTGCGGCCTGAGCCGGGCGAGTCCGTCGTCCAGACGGCGATGAACCTCATCGCGCGTCGGAGGTGATGCCACTCACTTCTGGCCGTGGAGCCAGCGCGGGGCGACCAGGTTCCATTCGTTCTCCCAGTCCCGCGCTGGGCGGCGGTGCTCGGGCGAGCCGGAACGTACCCCACACAAGGAGCCAGGATCCGAACAACATCAACAATCCGACGGCGGTACGGACGGGCACTGCCTCAAGATTCCGTTGTCCAGCACGCGTGCGGTCAGAGTCCAAGGTCCCGGTCTCCGCGGACCGGTCGTCCTCTTCCGTCCAGGTTTTCAGTCCCGGATCAGCACATCGTCGAGCGGGCGACGTGGGGTGGGCGGAACCGGAGGCCCGTAGCCGAAGCGGATGACGGCCTGGGGACGCTGCCAAGGCCCGAGGGGGTCGTTCATCTGCCAGCGCAGTCCCTCGTGCTCGATCACCTGGTTCAGCAGCGACGTCGCCACACCGTGCGCTGTAGCCTCGAGGAGAACCCGCTCCATCGCCTGCCCGGCGCGCAGCCACTCGATCGGGCCGTCGAACCTCGTCGCCAGCACGGCCAGCTGAGGTTCCTGCTCGAACGCCGCCACCGGTCTCGCGGCATCGGCATCCGTCGCGGCCAACTCGCGCACCACCGTCTCGCCGCCTGCGATCCGGGGTCCGAGCGCGGTCGACGGAACACCGTCGAGGTCGCGGTCACCACCGACCCAGAGTCGACGCTCGACCGTCCTGGCCTCGTCCTCGTCGTCCGCCTCGACCGCATCATTCGTTGCTAGCCGCAACCACCAGCGACGTGACGGCCGGTCGAGCCACTGCAGCTCGGCAGCCTCAGCGCGCGCACTGAGACCGAGCTCCGCCCGGACCTGGGCGGGAACCCGCTCGGCGGTGAAGGGCTGCCGGTTGGTCCGCCGTTCCCTCAGGTACGGAGCCAGCCGCTGCAACTGGTCGGTCAGCGGTACACCCAGTTCGACCTCCGCGACCAAGTCCGGCCGGCGCGGGTCGATCAAGTGAAGGACCCGCGACCCGTGGCCGCGAGCCGCGGCGGCTACGCGCAGGTTGAAGATCGCGGCACCCAACGACACGAACAACATCCGTCGCGTCGGATCCTCCGCGGGCAGCTCCCGGTGACGGTCCCGGTACACCTCGACCACCCAGCCGCTGAATCGGAACCGCCAGGGCTGCGTGTTGTGCATCGACGGAGCGGCCACCGCCGCGCGCAGCATGGCCATCCGATCCTCGTCCAGCAGCACGGCCATCGAATTCACCACGCTCTCCTAGCCCGGTCCGGGCTACTCACAATCTCGCTCCGTCACCCGCGCGGGGTCAGAGCCGTCTTGCCCGGAAGCGCAGGGACCTTCAGCCCGGCATCCGATGCCGCACGCCTCGTTCCACCTCCAGCAGTTCGCGAAAGACTCGGTAATCAAGAGATCTCTGGAGGTCGCGATGACAGGAACACTCGCCCGACTGCGGAACCGACTGGTCCTGCGCGCGCTGGACAGCGCACTCGCGACCCATCTGCCGACCGGCCTCATCGCCATCCGCTACACGGCCCACAACGGCGCCCGCATTGTCCTCCCGGTACAGGCCGTCCGGCACGACCGCCACTTGGCCGTCCTCGTCGGGGAACCCGACACCAAGCGCTGGTGGCGCCACTTCGTCGGCCAAGCTGCCTTGGAGATCTTCGTCGACGGCCAATGGACCACCGGCCGCGCCGCGATCAAGGTCGGTGCCTCGACCGCCGTCGCAAACCTCTACGCCGAGGCACACCACGGTGTCTCCCTCACCTACAACAGCGTCTTGCTGAGCATCGTCCTCGACTCGGCACCGGACACGGTCGCCCGGATCAACGCACGCACGCCTGCAGTTCGGTGAGCCAGGTGGTCAGCACGGCCGCGGGCGCGGACCAGAGCCAGGTCGCCAACCCACGCCGCGGAGCTCACCCCGCTTCTGGCTCTGGCGCATCCCTGCTTTGGGTGTCGCCGTACCCGCGGCCCGCCACGCCTTCCGCACTACCGGCTCGTCAGACTCAGATGAAGAGGAGTTGGGCGCCTTCGGTCTTTTCGATGAAGTCGGTGGCGCTGATGATGCCTTCGACCTCGTCGTAGAGATCGGACTCGTCGAGGTGCATCATGTCGGCGGACATCCGGCAGGCCCACAAGTGACCACCGGAGGCGACGATCTGGTCGAGGAACTCCGGTACGTCGGGGACGCCGATGTCGTGGATCTGCTTCTTCATCTGATGCGTGGCCATCGCCGTCATCCCGGGTAGGCCGCCGTGGGCCGCCGGCCAGGGCGTCGAAGAGGTAGTGGTTGACCGTCAGCACGATCGACGCGAGCATCGCCAGCGGCATCAGCCAGCCGACCAGACGCAGCGCCAATGGCCGGCCAGACCTGCGATCGCGATCCCCATCAACAGGTTCCAGCCGAAGTGGAGGCTCGGCGCCACGGCGTACTGGTTCACGAACGCCGGTGGTTGCAGCACCCGGTACGCCGAGGTCTGCTCGGTCACCGTGTCGACGAGGCCGTAGGCGGTGAGAAAGTCCCGGCGCACGTCGGGATGCGAGGTTTGAACCCGCCGGTTATGGTCCAAGCAACCGACTGCCGGGACGGTTGAGCTGTCAGTGCCGCTCCCGAGCTCCGGAAGGAACCGCCATGAACGAGGGCCGACGGCACAGCACGCAGATTGCGCGCCTCGCCCAGAGGATCGTCACCTACCGCGGCCTGCGGGTCGCGGCGCTCGTGGCAGCTGTCGCGCTGTCGCTGTGGAACGTCGGGCGGGTCCCGCACACGACCGTGCTGCCGGCCGTCGCCGGGCTGCTGCCGTTCGCGATCGGCAAGTACGTTCTGTGTCCGTTGCGCTGGCACGCGGTGTCGACCAGCGGCCGCTCCCGGCGGTGGCATCTGCGGGCCTACGCGGAGAGTGAGGTCCTGGGGCTCATCTCGCCGTGGCACGCCGGCGCCGACCTGTGGCGCGTGCACCGACTCGAGACCATCGGCGTCCGGCGTACCAGCGCCGTCGCGGAGGTCGCGCTCGACCGATTCATCGGAGCAGTAGGACTGGTCGCCGCGGTGGTGGTGTGCGGGGTGAGCCTGCCGTGGACCGTGCTCGCGGCGGCACTGGGTGCCGCCGGTGCTGTGCTCGTCGCCGCTCTCGTCGTCCGCCGGCGCCGTCCCGGCCTGGTGAGCCGCTGGCCGTGGCCGTCGCCCCGAGTGTTCGTGCTCGGCATCGTCCTGTCGATCGGCTATCAGGCAACGATTCTCGGGCTGCTCGTCGGTGCGATCGACGCCGTCGGCAGTTCGGTGCAGGCGCTCCAACTGGTCGCGGTCTTCGGGGCCAGTCAGGTGGCCGGCGTCCTTCCCGGCGTCCATGGGGCCAGTCCACGAGAAGGCGCCCTTGTGGCGGGACTGGCGTCGATCGGTGTCTCCTGGACGGCTGCCTTCGGTGCCGTCGCGCTGACGGCCCTGCTCTACTGGGTTCCCGCCCTGCTCGTCGGCGGGAGCTGCCTCTTCCTGCGCTGGCGCGGCTGGTTCACCGAGCCACAACCGAACTCGCCGTGACAGTGCGCCTCCGCATCGCCCATCGGGCGGGGAACGATCTCGAAACGCTCCGATCCGCGCTGGCAGCGGGGGCCGACCTCGTCGAGGCCGATGTCCACGCCTTCCGCGGCCGCCTGGAGATACGCCACCGCAAGTCGCTCGGTCTCTGGTGCCTGTGGGATCGCGGAGAACTCGTCCGTCGCCGTGGCTCCCGGACTCTCGAGGTCGGTGAGCTGTCCACGCCAGGTGCTGAGGCCCGGCTGATGCTCGATCTGAAAGGGGTTCATCCTCGGCTCGCCCCGCGCCCGGCCGCTCTCCTCCACGGGACCTGGCCGACGGCCCGGATCACCGTGTGCACCCAGCACTGGTGGATGCTCGCCGCGTTCCGCGATCTGGTGAACGTCCGTTTGGTGTTGTCGGCCGGAAGCCGCCGCGGCCTGCACCGGTTGCGATCCCGGCTCCCCTGGACGACCGGGATGTGGCGACCTCCTTCGTGCTGCGCTTGTGGAATACCGCTTCCCGTCGATGGTGGAGACTGGTGTGAGACTCGTGCGGGGCCGGCAGGTGGCGGTGGATCGGCCGGATCGCGGTTCAGCCTCGCGCTGCTGCGTCGATGACGGCGACCGCGCACGCGGCGTGCTGGATCACACCCCTGGTGACCGAGCCGGGGACCTTCGAACCGGGCGACAAGCGGCTGCGTTTGCCGACGACGAGCAACTGTGCGCCAGATGTCTCGGCCGCCTGGACAAGGCAGCCGACCGGATGACCTTGTCCGATCTCCACTTCGATCGACTGCTCCGGGTACGTCCCCCGCCACCCCTCCGCGACGGCGTTGAACCGCAGGCGCGCCTCGGACTCCAGCTCCGCGGCCAGGCTGGCAAGATCCATGCCGTCCCAGCCACGCAGTCCCGGCAGGTCCCACGCGTGCATCACCCGCAGCGGAACGTCCCGCTCGAACGCCGCGGCGACCGCGAAACTCATGACCGCCTCTTGCTCGTCGGTCTCGTGCAGACCCGCCAGCACGGGTCCGGTCTGCTCGCCGGCGCGCCAACCGTCCGGTACGACGACTACCGGGACCGGCGCGTCAGCGGCGACGGCCTCGGCGGTCGACCCGATCAGCAAACGCCTGAAAGCGCCTGTCCCGCGGCGTCCGACCACCAGCAGCTGCCCGCGGCCGGAGATCCGGCACAAGGCCTCTACCGGCCGGCCCACCACCAGCTCCACCTCGTGTTCCGAAGCATCGCCGCTGCCGTCGAGGTAGGTCTGCACGTCATCGACGAGTTCCATCGCCGCCTCGTCGACCATCGCCGGATCCCAGCGCGGCATCCGCCGTACCCGCTCGTCGATCACGTGGACCGCGCGGATCGGCAGGTGCCGCACCGAGGACTCGTGCAAGGCCCAGTCGAGTACGCCGGACGCACGCCAGGATTCTTCGATCCCGACGTGGATCACCGGCACACCCTGGTCGAACGGCAGAGTCGTCATGGCCACGCTCCTTCTCGCTCGGTGCATCTCGAGCGTCCGCCCACGCCGGCGGCTCCGGCACGGCCAGTCGCCAGTACCCGCGGCGCCGAAAGACCCGTCCTGCGTCGTCAGCGGTGCAGATGCACCTGCTCATTCCGGCGGGCGGTGCCCCGGCCGATCAGATGGGTCTTGTCGTTGGTGTGCAGCCGGGCCTCGGCACGCGTCGTACGCTCGTCCTCGTCCTCGTCCTCGTCCTCGTCGATGAAGATGTCGACGCTCCAGCCCGTGCTCGCGATCATGGCTCTCTCTCCTCGTTGCTCTTCTTGCGGCAGTCGTCCGGTCGCCGCCCGCGCCGTACGAGGGGCCTCCGATCCTGCGAGGCAGGCATTTCAGCCCTGCCAGATGGCAGCGACGCTCGTGTGCTGGAGGTGTGCGAGAAGGGCGTCGACCGCGCCAGCGCGTCAGCCGTTCCGATCAACCGGACCACAAGACGGCAACCGACGGGTCGTCCGAGACGTGACCTTCGAACCTGCGCCCGGGCCGACGCGCGCGATGCGATGGATGTGGGCGAGAGAAGCCGGACGAGACCCGAAGTGGCGGTCCCCCCAACCGCATACCGTGCCTCGTCACCCGCGGCCCCGGCGGCCGGACGCTCCTGTCGCCACCGCACGTTCACTACCAGCTGAGGCACGGATCGTCCAGCACGATCAGATCGGGCTGGTGCATCAGCGCCTGCACGATTCCCAGGCGTCGCAGTTGACCGCAGCACAGCTGAGCCATCGGGTGGTCCAGGTCCAGCCCCATTCGCTCGGCGAGCTCCAAGGCGTTGGCTGTGGGTGCCGGTGCCGTAGTTGTCGCAGATGACGTGCAGCTTCGCGCGCAGGTGGGCCTTCGCCATTGGGTTGTCGAAGGCGAGACAGTCCACGATGCTGCGCCGTCCTCGATGGTTCTGGTCGCGATGTCACGGGCGCGCCGGTCGGCGAGGCTGCGCCTGACCTATGCCCTGCGGTTGGCGACCGTAGACGAAGTACGCGATCGGCACCGCGCCGACCGAGTTGATCAGAGTGATCGCGATCGCCCACCACACCTTGGATCCTCTGACTTCGGCGGCCGGGCGACGCGCCAGATCCGACAGCGCGGCGACTTTCAGCGCACCGTCGAGAGCGCCGCCGACGATGATGGCGCGTCGCCTGCGAGGACTGAGGTCGTGCCACCTCGTTCTGGCCACGCCTCCACCATGCGCCCAGCCGGCCTCCCCGGCAAGAAGGTCGGTCTGGGCGGCGGCGGTCCCCTGTCAGCGGGTGTCGCTCTCCGATGAGGTGAGGGCGACGGTGACGCGGCCGGCCTCGAGGCGGGCGATCGGGACGCGGTACGGAGAGCAGGAGACGTAGTCCAGACCGGCCTCGGCGAAAAAGGCGATCGACGCAGGGTCGCCGCCGTGCTCACCGCAGACACCGATGACCAGGTCGGGGTTGCCGCGGCGTCCCTCGGCGACGGCCAGCCTGACAAGCCGGCCAACCCCCGCGACGTCCAGCGACTCGAAGGGCGAGACCGCGAAGATCCCGGCGTCGAAGTAGCGCGGGAAGATCGACGCCTCCACGTCGTCGCGGCTGAACGCCCACGTCAGCTGGGTCAGATCGTTGGTGCCGAACGAGAAGAAGTCGGCGGAACGCGCGATCTGCTCGGCGCCCAGCGCAGCCCTGGGGACCTCGATCATCGCGCCGATCCGGGTCGGGACGGTGCAGCCGGTTCGAGTCGCCACCTCGGCGAGGACGCCTTCGATCTCCCGCCGTACCAGACGCAGCTCTACCTCGCCGGCGACCAACGGCACCATGATCTCCGGACGCACCACATTGCCCTCCGCCGACACGACGGCAGCCGCCTCGGCGATCGCCCTGGCCTGCATGGCGAACAGTCCCGGGATGACGATCCCCAGCCGGACACCGCGCAGCCCCAGCATCGGGTTGCTCTCGTGCATCCGCTGGACCGCCGGCAGCAGGCGCTCCGCGTCGATATCGGGCGTACCGGTGGCTCGGCCGACCGCTGCCCGCACCGATAGTGCGGTCAGGTCGGGCAGGAACTCGTGCAACGGCGGATCGATCAGCCGCACGGTGACCGGCAACCCGGCCATTGCGCGGAAGATCCCGGCGAAGTCTTCGCGCTGGAGCTGCAACAGTTCCTCGAGCACGGTCTGCTGCTCCGAGACACCTTCGGCAAGCACCAGCCGCTCGACGAGCTTGCGTCGCTCACCGAGGAACATGTGCTCCGTGCGGCACAGCCCGATGCCCTCGGCGCCGAACCTCCGGGCGCGCTCGGCATCCGCGGACGTGTCGGCATTCGCGTGAACGCCGAGCCGGCGACGGGCATCCGCGTGCCGAAGCAGCCGGTCGACCGCGCTGACCAGGTCATCCGCCTCGGACAGCTCCAGACGACCCTCGAAGTACTCCACTACGGGCGAGGCGACGACCGGAACCTCTCCGTAGAAGACGACACCCGAGGTTCCGTCCAGGGACAGTACGTCGCCCTCCTCGATCACGACGCCCTCGGCCGTGACGGCACGGCGCGCTACCGCGTCCACGGACAGGCTGTCCACACCGCACACACAGGTCTTGCCCATTCCGCGCGCGACGACCGCGGCGTGGGAGGTCTTTCCGCCTCGGGTAGTCAGGATCCCGACCGCTGCCAGCATACCTGGCAGGTCGTCGGGATTCGTCTCCCGGCGGACGAGGACGACCTGCCGCCCCTCCGCGGCGAACCGCCGTGCCGCCTCGGAGTCGAAGGCCGCGACACCTACCGCGGCCCCCGGCGAGGCGGGAACACCATGGGCCAACTCCGGTACGCCGTGCCGCTCGCCGAACCGTGGAAACATCAGCTGTCCAAGCTGGGCGCCGGTAACGCGCAGCAGCGCCTCGTCGAGGGTGATGAGGCCCTCGTCGACCAACTGCACAGCGATCCGGAACGCCGCTCCAGCGGTGCGCTTGCCGACCCGCGTCTGCAGGATCCACAACCGGCCACGCTCGATCGTGAACTCGATGTCGCACAAGTCGCGGTAGTGCCGTTCCAGGGTGGACATCGCGGTCAGCAGTTCGGTGTGGCTGACCGCATCGATCTCGGCCAGCCGAGCCAACGGAACGGTATTGCGGACACCGGCGACGACGTCCTCGCCCTGCGCATCCTGGAGGTAGTCTCCGTAGACCCCTGCCGCACCCGAAGCCGGGTCGCGCGTGAAGGCGACACCGGTTCCGCTGTCCGGGCCGCGGTTGCCGAAGACCATCGCCATCACGTTGACCGCCGTGCCGAGGTCGTCCGGAATCTGCTCCTGGCGCCGGTACAGCCGGGCCCGAGGTGTCGACCACGAGCCGAAGACGGCCCGGACCGCCAGGTCGAGTTGCTCCGTCGGCTCCTGCGGGAACGGCCGGCCGGCGTGGTCGGCGATCACCTGCTTCAGCGCCGTACAGGCACGTTCGATCGCCGCGGCCGGCAACTCCTCCGGAGTCCCGACTCCCCACTCGGCGTACTCCGTGGACACGGCCGACTGCAAGACATCGTCCGGCACGTCGAGGACGGTGCGCGCGTACATCTGCAGCAGCCGTCGATAGGAGTCCCACGCGAAGTGCTCGTCGCCCGAGTGCTTGGCCAGCCCATGGACCGACTCGTCGGTCAGCCCGATGTCGAGGATGGTCTCCATCATCCCAGGCATCGAGAACTTCCCACCCGAGCGCACCGAGATCAGCAGCGGGTCGGCCGGGTCACCCAGCCGGCGGCCCATCGCCTGCTCGAGCCGGGCGAGGTGCGCCGCGATCTCGTCGGCCAGGCCGGCCGGCAGATCCCCGGACTCCAGATAGGCACGGCACGCCGTGGTCCCGATCGTGAATCCCGGTGGAACCGGGAGCCCCAGACGGGTCATCTCCGCGAGATTGGCGCCCTTCCCCCCGAGCAGGTCCTTCTGGTCCATGCTCCCCTCGGCGAAGTCGAACACGTAGCGGCCGGTCGTCGGCATTGTGGTCATGTATACGCCACCTCCCTCTCTCACGCTCCAGCCCCCGGCTCGGCGCCCACAGGGCCGAAGGTCCCGACCGGAACCGGCCGCTCGGGTCCGCGCCGGACGGCCGCGGTCCTGGTGAGTGGTCACGGTCGGCATGCGGCCGGGGCCGTTCCAACACCGGCCACAATTCGTTATGTTGGGAAGATGAGCGAGATCTGATGAACCGCTGGGACGAGGGGGCACTGGAATTCGCCGGGCTGTCCCGGGTCCGGCTCGACGCCCTCCTGCACGAACTCCTCGGCCGCGTCGACGAGATCATGGACTCGCAGGAGCGGTTGCGGGCACTGCTCGACGCCGTCGTGGTGATCGGCGCCGACCTCGACCTCAACAGCACACTTGACCGGATCATTACCTCGGCCTGTGAGCTCGTCGGCGCCCGGTACGGCGCCCTCGGCGTGGTCGGACCGGGCGGCAAGCGGCTCAGCCGGTTCATCACCCACGGTGTCACCGCCGACGAGATCGCAGCGATCGGGCCGTTACCCGAGGGCCACGGCCTGCTGGGCCTGCTGATCGACCACCCCGAGCCACTCCGGTTGCGCGACCTGTCTGATCACCCCCAGTCATTTGGCTTCCCCGCGAACCACCCGCCGATGAAGAGCTTTCTCGGCCTACCGGTGCGCAGCCGGGACCGCGCCTTCGGCAACCTCTATCTCACCGAGAAGGCCGACGGCGCCGACTTCACCGAGGACGACGAGCGCGTCCTGACCGCGCTGGCGGCGGCAGCGGGAGTTGTGATCGACAACGCCCGCCTCTACGCCGACACCGAACGCAGGCGACGTTGGCATGAGGTGACCGCAGAGATCACCCAACTCATGCTCGGCGACTACGACCCGAACGATGCCCTGCGACTGATCGCCCGCCGCGCCAGAGAGGTATCCGGATCCCTGGTCGGGGCAGTCCTGCTCACCCTCGACGGCGAACTCGTCATCGAGGCTGTCGACGGCCCGCCGGAGTTCCAGCCCTACACCGGACGGCACATCCCCGCTGATCTACCGGTTCTGGGTGACATCATGCGCGGTGATCAGCAGGTGGTGATCGAGAACGCCGCCCAACTGGCGAAGGAACACGGAGTGCTCACCGAACTCCCGGAGTTCGAGGCGCTCGGCCGCACCATCATCGCGCCACTGCCACCCGGCAGCCTCAGCACCGGTGGGCTCCTCATCGTCGCCGCAAGCCAGAGCGCGACCCTCTCCGTAACGGTGGGAACGGACCTGCTGCGGATGTTCGCCAACCAGGCGACGCTCGCCCTCGAACGCGCACAGGCGCAACGTGACCGGTCGATGATCGCCGTACTGGAGGATCGGGACCGGATCGCCCGGGATCTGCACGACCTCGTCATCCAGCGGCTGTTCGCGACCGGCCTGCAATTGCAGGGAATGCACAAGCTGGTGCGGCCGGACGTGCAGGAACGGGTCGGCCGAGCCGTCGACGACATCGACGCCACGATCACCGATCTGCGCGCCGCCATCTTCGAGCTGCATCATCGCCCGGGCGACGTCTCGTTGCGCGCGGACGTCGGTACTTTGGTCGCCGAGTACGCCGAGGCGCTGGGATTCAGGCCGACCCTGATCTGCACCGGACCTCTGGACACCGCCGTGCCGACTGCTGTGCGTCCACAGATCCTGGCCGCGATCAGGGAGTCACTGTCGAACGTGGTACGCCATGCACAGGCAACGCAGACGGCCGTCGAGGTGAGCATCACCGGCGACGAGGTCGTCGCGCGGGTCACCGACAACGGCGTCGGCCTGTCTCCAGAAGGCCGTCACGGCGGCCTGCGCAACCTCCGCGAGCGGGCCACCGCACTCGGCGGCACCGTTCACATCGGTCCCAATGAGCCGACCGGCACTGTGGTGGAGCTGCGCGCACCGCTCAGCTGATCGCCCGTGCCGCTCACCGCAGCATGCGACGTGGTGCTCAGGGTGATTGTCCTTTCGAGTTGTTCCGACGGCCCGAGGCTCCGGCAACGGTCGGCAACCATGGCAGAGCACGTGGTCACCGGCTTGGAGTGCCGAAGGACCTGTCAGGTAGGGACCGACGCCGCTGCCTCCCACACGCGGATCACGCCAGGCTGATAGCGCGATACCCGCAAGGCCGCTGAGCGGTCGAGGAGGCCGCGCCGTCCGGTCGGCGAGTTCGTCCAGACCATCCCACCGAAGGAGTCCTGACCATGAACGGGACCGAATCTCTGCTGCGTGAGTTCGATCGCTGGGACGAGGATCTGGCCCGGCTCGAGGACGAGTGCGCCGCCGACGACTGGGCTCAGCGGGAACGGTTGATGACGACAGCGCAGAGGACCGTCGCCGCCTATCGCGGCCGGATCCTCCCGCGGCTGAACCCCGAGCACACCCCATCGACGGCGTACGCGCACATCGTGGCAGACCAGCTCACCCACGCAGTCGATCTGCTCGAGGACCTCCAGCGGGAGTTGGTCAGGCCCACTCACGACCCACAACTGGAGCTCCGCATCTACGAGACACTCGCGGTGATCCGGGCTCTCGGCACCGTCGTACGCCGCTTCCACCAATTCGACCATGCCAGGCGGTCGTGATGAGCTCGGCGATCATCACCTTCCTCGGCGCGGCCGGCACGGTGACGGGCAGCAAGTTCCTGGTCGACCCGGCGACGCTGGCGGCCGTCGGACGCGTGCTGCATCACCTCAGCCATCTCTTGCCTGGGGCGAAGAACACCGTGCTGATGCCGGGCTATCAGGTCGCCGGCACCCGTGGCCGGCAGCTGCTGGACAGCAGTGACACCACATCACCACGAACGGGTGCGGCTGTGGTGAGGAAGGAAACGGCATGAGTACGACCAGATACCTCACCGACAGCGAGATGGGCATCTTGCTCACCGCCGCCGGACAGGCACCCTCAATGCACAACACCCAACCGTGGCGGTTCGAGATCAACGGACCAGTCATTGATGTCCTCGTCGACGCCGATCGCACACTGCCCGCGGCCGATCCGGGTGGCCGGCTGACTCGCGTCGGTCTCGGAGCGGCGGCGTTCAATATCCGCGTCGCCGCGGCCATGCTCGGCCACGAGACGACGCTGGCGATCGACCCGGATCCGGCCACACCCGCCGTGGTGGTGCGGATCTTCCTCGCCGACGGGACAGAACCCGTCGCCGGCCTCAGCTCCCTGTACGACGCTATCGGCCTGCGCTTCACCTACCGCGGTCCAATGCTCGACAAGCCGATCTCGCCCCGGATGACCCAGCTTCTGGCCGACGCAGCGAACGCGGAGCGAGCGAAGCTGCACTGGCTCGACGAAGAACAGCGAGCACAACTGGGTGCGACCATCCAGGCGGCCGACCAACGCGAGGTCGTCGAGGAGGACAGGGTGCATGAGCGGGCACGATGGATCGGCGGCGACCGCGGGGCCGACGGCGTCCCGGACTCCGTACTCGGCCCTCTTCCGGACCGCCCGGCGGCCGTACGAGATCTGTCCGCGGGCTTCGACCACCCACACCGCAGCCAGGCAGTCTTCGAAGCGACCCCGATCATCGCGATCCTCGGCACCGTGGACGACGACGAGCGCGCCTGGGTGCGGGCCGGCCTGGCGCTGCAGCGAGTGCTCCTCACGGCAACTTCCTACGAGCTGGCGGCGTCATTCGCCAACCAGGCCGTCGAGTACCCGCCGCTGCGCGACAACGTCCGGACGCTGATCGGCCGCGACATCTGGCCCCAGATGATTCTCCGCATCGGTTACCCGGCGGAGGGAGCCGGTCTGACACCTCGCCGGCCGTGGAGCGCGACAGTCGACCGCCGGCGCTGACCTCGGACGTCGTCGCAGCTACTGCGGAGATGTTCAGGGGCTGCGCCGGCACGCCTTGGCGGTTGCCGCCGCCTTTCGGCGGGTGACCTCACCTGGCTCGTTGGCTACGGCAACACCGCCGAAGACGGCCAGCGCGCTGACGTTCAGGACGGGTGCGTCGACCGGCAGATTGTCGTCCGGTGTGGTCTTGTCCTCGACGCCGCCGAAGACCGGGGTGCCGGACAGGGCCAGCCGCCAGCGCCTGGGTATCAGGACCTCCACACCGCCGAAGAGCGCGACGGTGTCGACCGTCGCCTCGTCGTCGATGTGAGCGTCCCGCAGGTCGAGAGTGACCGCACCGAAGACGGCCGTCGCCGCCGCATCCGTCAGATTCTCAGACAGAACCTTCGTCTTGGTCTCGCCGAACATCGCGAACGAACTGCTGTCCCCCGTCGAAGCGGCGTACTTGCGGAACAGGCCGAAGCCCACCGCGATCCCCACGACGACACCGAGGCCCAGCAACACTGGTCGTATCCACTTCACGGCTTCCTCCTTCAGATGCGTTCGGGGACCATCTCGATCGCGCCGCTCGGGCATTCGGCCGCGCACAGCCCGCAGCCCTTGCAGAAGTCGAGGTCTATCTCGTACTTGCCCTCGCCGACCTTGATGACCGCGTTGTCGGGACACACGCCGAAGCAGTTGTCGCACTCGAGGCAGTTGCCGCAGGACAGGCAGCGCCGGGCCTCGAACAACGCGGTGGACGCATCCAGCCCGCCGGTCACCTCGTCGAACGTGGTGATCCGCCGCGCCATATCCAGGCGTGGCCTGACGGTGGCGGGGGCGTCAGCGTAGTACCACGTGTTCAGCCGGTCGTACGTGGCCAGGTCGTGCCGGGCAGGTCGCTCGTACGTCGTACCGCGCAACCAGGCGTCGATGCTTCTGGCCGCCTTCTTGCCGTGCCCGATGGCGACCGTCGCGGTCCGCGCGGACGGGACCATGTCGCCGCCGGCGAAGACACCTGGATGACCGGTCATCAGGTCCGGTCCGACCTGTACGACGCCGTCCGCGATCGTCACGCCGGGGAGATCCCGCACCAGTGCCAGGTCCGACAGCTGGCCGAGGGCGAGCACCACCGAGTCGGCCGCGAGTTCCTCGAACTCGCCGGTCGGCTGTGGGAAGCCGGTCTCGTCCAGGCGCATCTTCTCGATCGTGATCCGGCCCGCGTCGGCGTACGTGATGGTGGACAACCATCGCATCCGGACGCCTTCCTCCAGAGCTTCCTTCACCTCGATGTCCTGCGCCGGCATCCGATCCCGGGTACGGCGGTAGACGACGACCGCGTCGGTCGCTCCGAGCCGGCGTGCGGTCCGGGCCACGTCCATCGCGGTGTTTCCACCGCCGTACACCGCCACCCGGCGGCCGAGCAGCGGCTGTTCGCCTTCGGCCAGCCCGGCCAGCAGCGACACCGCGTCGAGGATCCGCGCGGAGTCTCCGGCCGGGATGTCCGCGCGGCGCCCGATGTGCGCGCCGACGGCCAGGAACACCGCGTCGAAGGAGCGCAGGGCCGCCTGGAGATCGGTCACCGGGGTGTCGAGCTCGAGCCGCACTCCCAGATCGACGATCCGCTGGATCTCGGCGTCCACCACGTCGCGGGGGAGCCGGTACGCGGGGATGCCGTACCGCATCATCCCGCCGGCCTCGCTCGCACTGTCGCGGACCGTGACCTGATGCCCGAGCCGGGTCAAGTGGTACGCCGCCGACAGGCCGGACGGACCGGCGCCGACGATCAGGACGCTCTTCCCGCTCCGCGCGAAGTCGACCGGCATCGTCCACCCGTGCTCGAGCGCCTCGTCTCCGAGGAACCGTTCGATCGAGTTGATGCCGACAGCCTCGTCGAGCGTGGCCCGGTTGCACGCCGTCTCGCACGGCCGGTAGCAGATCCGGCCCATCACCGCGGGGAACGGGTTGTCGGCCATGATCTGTCGCCAGGCCGCCTCGTACCCGCCCTCCTCCGCATCGTGCAGCCACTGCTGGATGTTCTCGCCGGCCGGGCAGGCGTTGTTGCATGGCGGCAGCCGATCGACGTAAACCGGTCGTTCGGTGCGCCACGAGCCGGTCTTGTTCGCCAGGCTGGATCCGACGTCGAGCGTGATGGCGAACGGGAGTGGTCCGTGTTTGTTTGCCTCTGGCATCTAACTCACCTCTCCATGAACGGGGCCCGCAGGCTCGACCAGACCGAACGTACGGACCGTGCGGTCCGCCTCCGCCTGGATCTTGGCGATGACGTCCTCGCGCGGATGCTCACCGAACAGGTGCGCGAAACGGCCTTGTGCCTGCAGGTAGTCGGAGACCGGCCGGCGCTTGCGGATCGGCGACACTCCAACGACCTCGCCGTCCTCGGCCTCGAACACCGGGAAGATGCCGGTCTCGGTGGCCAGCCTGGCGACCTTGATGGTCTCGTTCGCCGCGGTCCGCCAGCCCAGCGGGCACGGAACCAGTACGTGCAGGTAGCGCGCGCCGCGGAACTCCATCGCCCGCTTCGCCTTGTACTCCAGGTCGCGAAGATCGGCCACGGTCGCGGTCGCGACGTACGGGATCCGGTGAGCCATCGCGATCAGTGGCAGACTCTTCCCCTTGCCGAAGTCGTTGCCCGGTGACGGACCCACTGCCGGGGTGGTCGTCGTCGCGGCCGCATGCGGGGTGGCGCCGGAACGCTGG
Organism: Kribbella sp. NBC_00889; assembly: GCF_045207705.1. NCBI lineage: Bacteria > Bacillati > Actinomycetota > Actinomycetes > Propionibacteriales > Kribbellaceae > Kribbella > Kribbella sp. NBC_00889. The sequence continues at coordinate 5,270,493 of NZ_CP108783.1, forward strand.
ACGCCGGTGTTCATGTAGCCGCCATTGTCGTAGCAGATGTACAGCACATCGTCGTTGCGCTCGAACATTCCCGACAGGCACGCCAGGCCGATGTCGACGGTACCGCCATCGCCACCCTGACCGACGACGCGGACGTCGGTGCGGCCCTTCACCTTGAGGGCGGCCGCCACTCCGGTGGCGACGGCCGGCGCGTTGCCGAACAGCGAGTGCAGCCAGGGAATCTGCCAGGAGGTCTCCGGATACGGCGTAGAGAACACCTCGAGACAACCGGTCGCGTTGACCGCGACCATCTGGTTGCCGGTGGCACGCATCACGGCGTCCAGCGCGTATCTCGCGCCGAGTGCCTCACCGCAGCCCTGGCAGGCGCGGTGACCGGAGTTGAGCGAGTTCGTCCGGCGACTGTCCGCCTGGACCGATCGCTGCTCCGGGTCGAGCAGGCGGTTGCCGACCGCGAAGCTTCCGGTTTGGTAGAACCTGATCGGTTGCTGTCCCATGGCCGTTGTCCTCTCAACCGATCCGTGCGGTGCGAAGGTCACGCAGCATGTTCTCGGCCGCCGGGCCGGAACGGCGAGTCGTCCTGGTTCGCTGCAGCTCGCGATCGACCAGCTCGCGGTTGAGGTCCAGGAAAGTCAGCGGCTCGAGCCGATCGGCGATCGCTTCGGTGAAGAGGCCACGCAGCGATGCCTTGGTGATCGCACGCCCACCGAGCCCGGCGATCACGGTATAGCCGTGCAACTGGATGCCGGACAGAGCCATCCGGACGTTCGCCGACACGATGCCGCCGATGCCGACAGCCAGCGCGCGCTCCAGTACGACGACCCGTTGCGCGCCGGCGAGTGTGGCACGGACCGCATCAAGCGGGAACGGCCGGAACGAGGTCAGTCCCAGTACGCCGATCCGAACGCCCTCATCGCGCAGTTCGTCGACGGTGTCCTTGATCGTGCCCAGCACCGAACCGAGGGCGACCACGATCGTCTCGGCATCGTCACAGCGGTACGGCCGGACCAGCCCGCCCGAGTCCCGCCCGAACGTCGCCTCGAATTCCGCGGACACCGCCGGGATGCGGTCCAGGGCCTGCATCTGCTTGTCATGCGCCAGATACCGGACCTCGGTGAACGCATCCGGCCCGACCATCGCGCCGATCGAGACCGGCTCGTCCGGGTCCAGCACCTGCCGCGGTTCGTACGGCGGGAGGAACCGGTCCACCAGCTCTTCCGACGGTACATCGACCCGCTCCACCGCATGGGTGAGAACGAAGCCGTCCATGCAGACCATCACCGGAAGGGAGAGCTCCTCCGCGATCCGGAACGCCTGGATGTGCAGGTCGAGCGCCTCCTGGTTCGTCTCGGCGTACAACTGGATCCAGCCGGAGTCACGCTGCGACATCGAGTCGCCCTGGTCGTTCCAGATGTTGATCGGCGCACCGATCGCCCGGTTCGCCACCGTCATCACGATCGGCAGTCCGAGTCCGGACGCGTTGTAGAGCGGCTCGGCCATGTACAACAGTCCCTGGCTCGCGGTCGCCGTGTAGGCCCGGGCGCCGGCCGCGGACGCACCGATGGCCACCGACATCGCGGCGAACTCCGACTCCACGTTGACGAACTCGCACGGGGTCAGCTCGCCTGACTTCACCAGAGTGCTGAGCGCCTCGACGATATGCGTCTGCGGTGAGATCGGATAGGCGCAGATCACCTCCGGACGGCACAGCGCAACCGCTTCCGCGACACCGCGGGATCCTTCAATCTGTTTGAGCACGAGCCGGCTCCTTGATCTGTGCGCGGACCAACTGGTACGCCGCGTCGGCCGCGGCGATGTTGCCGGCGGCAACCTGGTCCGGGAATCGTTCCTGGATCGCTGCGACGACCGACGCGAGGTGCACCTGATCGGTGAGCGCGGCGAACGCGCCCAGCAGCACGGCACCGGGAAGTGGCCTGCGGAGGTGTGTCATCGCCAGTTCGGTCGCGGGCACCGTGATCGCCCGCGCCGGGCCCAGTCGCGCGACGAATGCGTGCAGGCCGAGCTCGTCGAAGCTTCGTGAGGTGTTGACCAGCAGGTAGCCATCGGGGCCAAGTCCGTCGAACACATCCACCTGGTGCAGCAGCGTCGCGTCCTGGATGATCACCGCGTCCGGACGAACCACCGGCTCGTGCGTGCGGATCAGCCGATCGTCGATCCGGCAGAAACCCACCACCGGTGCGCCCGTCCGCTCCGACCCGAACGTCGGGAAGGCCTGCGCGTACCGGCCTTCGGCAAACGCGGCGACAGACAGCAGCTCCGCGGTGGTCACCACTCCCTGACCGCCACGCCCGTGCACTCGAACCTGGATCATGACATCACCTCGATCCGATCCTCGCCTCCCAGTACCGGCGCCGCGAGGGTCTTCCGAACACACCCCCCCCCCCGGCCGAAGGACCCACCATGTCGGGACCGTTGCCCGCAGCGGACCGGCGCCGTACGGAACAAACTGAAGCGACAGCGAGGAGCACACCATGTACACGGGTGCTGCCGAGATCGGACGCGCCAACTGTGGCGGCGAGCCATGAACGACTGGATCCACCGCTTCCATGGCTACGATCCGCAGGACGAACGGCGGCGCGAAGCACTGTCCACCGTCGGCAACGGGTACTTCGCCACCCGAGGGGCCTGGCCGGGAGCCATCGCCGGGGAACACCACTACCCGGGAACATACCTAGCCGGCTACTACAATCGCCTGCCCGACCAGGTCAACGACCATGTGATCGAGAACGAGAGCCTGGTGAACCTGCCGGACTGGCTGCCGCTGACGGCGGGCATCGACGATGGCGACTGGATCACTCCCGACAACTGCGAGGTGCTTGAGCACGATCAGGAGCTGGACCTGCTGCGCGGTGTCCTGACCCGGCGGTTCCGGCTCCGCGATCCGCACGGCAGGGAGGTGCGCGGTGTGGAGCGGCGCTTCGTCAGCGCGGCCGACCCACACCTGGCCGGCCAGACCCTGGCCATCACCGTCGTCAACTGGGAGGGCAGGCTACGACTCGGGACCGCGGTGAACGGCGCCATCCGGAATGCCGGCGTCGAGCGCTACCGGAAACTGTCCGGGCGGCATCTGACCGACCTGGCCGCAACCGTTGCTGACGGCAACCTCATGGTGGCGGCAACGACGTCCCAGTCACGCCACCGCATCGCCATCGGGACGCGCACCATCGCCGTCCACAACGGAACGCCGGTCGCCGGGTGGACGTCGCGGACCGACACAACCTCCGCGTACGCCGAGGTCGTCGTACCGGTCCGCAGCGGGGACGTCGTCACGGCGGAGAAAGTGGCCGCGATCCACGGTTCGCGGGACCCGGGGATCTCCGAGCCACTCGTGGCCACTCGCACCGCTTTGGCGAACGCGCCCGGTTTCGACCAGATGCGCGAAGCCCAGGTGGCGGCATGGTCACACCTGTGGCGGCGGTTCTCGCTCGACCTCGAGGAGCCGTTCGACGGAACCCTCGCCGCTGTCCGGCTGAACGTCTTCCATCTGCTCCAATCGGTCTCGCCGCACAGCGCGGACACCGACGCCGGCGTACCCGCTCGCGGCCTGCACGGGGAGGCGTACCGCGGTCACATCTTCTGGGACGAGCTGTTCATCTTCCCAGTTCTCACCTTCCGCATGCCGGCGTTGACCCGGTCACTGCTGCTGTACCGATACCGGCGGCTGCCCGCCGCCCGGCAAGCCGCTCGGCAAGCGGGCTATCCGGGAGCCATGTATCCGTGGCAGTCCGGCAGCGACGGCCGCGAGGAGAGCCAGCGGCTGCACCTCAACCCGTTGTCCGGCCGCTGGAGCGAGGACGCGACCTTCCGGCAACGACATGTCGGTCTGGCGATCGCCTACACCATGTGGCAGTACGTCGAAACGACCGGCGACCTGGAGTTCCTCGGCGACTACGGAGCCGAGGTCATCGTCGAAGTGGCCCGGTTCTTCGCCGGCCTCGCCGACTACGACCAGGGACGCGACCGCTACGTGATCCGGGGAGTGGTCGGGCCCGATGAGTTCCACACCGGCTATCCCGACCAGCCGGCCGCCGGGATCGACAACAACGCCTATACGAACGTCATGGCCGTCTGGCTGTTCGGCGTGGCTGCAAAGGTGCTGGACCGGCTGCCGGCCTGGCGACGCACAGAATTGACGGAGTTACTCGGCATCCGCTCCGAGGAACTGAGCCACTGGGACCAGCTCACCCGCCGCATGTACGTCCCGTTCCACCACGGGGTGATCAGCCAGTTCGAGGGATACGAGCGACTGACCGAGCTCGACTGGGAGCACTACCGGGCCACGTACGGCGACATCCGCCGACTGGACCGGATTCTCGAAGCCGAGGGACGCGACGTCACGGCGTACCAGGTCTCCAAGCAGGCCGACGTGCTGATGCTGCTGTATCTGCTGCCGCGCCGGGAACTGCGCGATCTGATGGAGCGGCTCGGCTACCCGCTGACCACCGAGACCATCCGTGCCACGGTCGAGTACTACCTGGCCCGCACCTGTCACGGCTCGTCGCTCAGCGCGGTCGTGCACGCCTGGGGGTTGGCGATGCTCGATCCCGATCGGGCCCTTGGTTTCCTCGAGGAGGCTCTGCACAGTGATGCCGGCGATCCGAGCCGGACCGGCACGACCGCGGAGGGCATCCACCTCGCGGCGATGGCGGGTGGTGTCGATCTTGTCCAGCGCTGCTTCACCGGCCTGAGCACGACGCGCGACATACTCCGGTTCGAGCCGCACTGGCCGGGCAAGCTCGGCAGGCTCCGGATGGTGCTGCGCTACCGCGGCCACCGGCTCCTCGCCGAGGTGTCCACCGCCGGCGTGACGCTCACCGTCGACCCAGGCCCGGGCCCCCGGATCGCCGTCCGCTGCTTCGGCCGGACGCGACTGCTGAAGCCCGGTGAGTCCCGCACCTGGTCTGTCCGCGGCGCCTGAAGGCCGCGCTCACGACGTCGGGGCAGCGGTGCTCAGAACTTGTTCGCGTTCGGCTGCGGTCGGATGATGGGCAACGATGGCGACCGGGCACGCCATTGCCGCGACGCAACGCCGCGCGACCGGGTCAGGGGCTGCCGAGGAGTTGTCATGAGCGCCCACCACGACCAGCCCGACATCCTGGCTTTCGCGCACCAGCGCGTCGGCGGCCGGTCGGCTGCTGACGAACCGGGTGATCTTCACCTGCGGGAAATCTCCGGTCCACGCGGCCACGGCCTCGCTGATGGTGTGATCTGCCCGGCTGATCCACGAATGGCCGGCATCGTCGTCGCTCCAGGGGTGATCCGGCGGCAGACCGGCCCGCACCACGATCAGCTCGCCCTCGCGATCCGCCGCAGCCCGGAACGCGAACTCCACCGCCTCGGCTGACAGCCCGGACGCGTCGATTCCGACCGCGACCCTGCGATCCGTCGCCGACGGTCGCCAGGACAGCGGTACGACCAGGACCGGGCAGCCGACGCGCGCGGCAAGGCTCAGGTTCGCCTGCGCGGCCATCAGCCGTTCCGGACCCCGCTTGGGTGTCCGCCCGACGATCAGCATCCGCGCAGACCGAGCCGCCTCCGCGAGCACCTTGGGCCGCGAGCCTTCCTGCGACACTGCCTCGATCTGCAAGCCAGAGCCGTACCGGTGCCTGGCGTGCCCGACCGCCACCCGAAGCCAGGCATCGACCACCTCACCAGGTGGCTTCTGCTGGTCGTCCGGCCGCGTCGGCGCGAACGTACTGTAGGCCCGGTACGACGCGACCAGCAGCAACTCCACACCGGATCGGAGCGCCTCGACGCACGCATAGTCGACCACGCGCATCCCTTCGGCCGTCCCGTCCACCTCGACGACGACCGGTCCGCTCCGTACCCAGCTGTTCATCACATGCCTCCACTGATTGGTCGTTCCGAGCCTCCCCCGCCCGCACTGTCGACAGCAGAGGCGCCGTACCTCGCTCTCCAGCCGGATGGCAGCCGCGCGCAGGACCTTGGCCCTCCCCGATTCCGGTCGGCCGGCTCAACTGGGTCGTTCAGCTCTGGCGGCGGAGGTGGTTCCGCTCGGCCGCAACTGCCCAGGCAGCGAGCCTGAGGATCTCGGCGTTGTCGAGGACGTAGCCGAAGGGGTTCGCGGTGGTCGAAGCGTCGATGTTCGGGGTGGCCGGCGCAGCACCGACCGCGATCAAGTCCCTGCCATCGCGCCACCGGCGAAGCTCCCCGCGATGTACGGCCGCAGCCGGGCCGACCGGACGAACTCACGGCAGGCGGCCGCGGTGACGGCGAATCCGGTCGAGGTCCTTGTCGCTGCGAGCGAGCTCTGCGACTCGGATCGGTGTCTCGCGGACTGCTGCACCACACCCACTGCCAGTGGCGATCGTCCACACCGAGGCGACGCCGGTCTGACGGAAGACCAACCCAGCGGGGACCTTCGCCTCTGGGACCCCTTCCCCGGTCAGCGGAGCGTGTAATTGCGGATTCCGCGCGACGTCCGCAGGAACCGCCGGCAGAACGAGGTCATGACGATGTTGATCCGGGACCTGATGACCACCCCTGTGGTCGGCGTGACCGCGGAAACTGCGATCGGAACGGCGCTCCGGCTCCTCGACGATCACAAGATCACGGCGATGCCCGTCATGGACAAGGACGGCGTGCTGACCGGGATCGTCAGTGAAGCCGACATCGTCCAGGACGCCACCCTGCTGAACGATCGTGTCCCGATCGCCGCGATCCGGACAACCACTGAGACGCCACCTCGCAAGGTCGCCGACGTGATGAGCCATTTGGTCGTCACCGTCGACGTCGACGACGACCTGGACGTCGCGATCGACCTGATGTGGTCGACGATGGTGAAGAGCCTGCCCGTCATGGAGCACGGCAGCGTTGCCGGGATGATCAGCCGCAGCGACCTCGTCCACCTGCTGGCGGGCCGCGACGACCGGATCCGCGCGGAGGTCCGCGAGCTGCTCCAGGACGAGGGCCCGGACTGGCACGTGAACGTGCGCGACGGCGTCGTCACGGTGACCGGCCCGGCAGATCCGCACGAGCGCAGACTCGCCGACATCCTGGCCGGCACCGTCCGCGGCGTCATTGCCGTCCGCATCCACTGACCCAACCGGGTGACACGACCATGAGACCGCTGCGCACCTCCACCGCGGCACCCATGTCCGTCACCGGTAGACCGGGTCGTCGTGCCCCGGTGATGATCGAAGCAATCGCCTATCTCGGCGGCACATTCGTGCTGGTCGGCGCGATGCTGGTCGGCGCGCGGTACTGGCCGGACCTCGGCACGGGCACCCGACTGACGACGCCGGCCGCTATCGACTCGACACGGGCGGCACCACCAGGACCGGGACGTCGGCGAATTCCAGCAAGTGTTCGACGTTGACCGAGGGCGTTGGGCTGCCGGCGGGCAGCCGTGGTTCCCGCGCGACCACGATCAGGTCGGCGCCGCATCGGCTGACGGCCGCCAGCACCTGCTCCGCGCCGTGCCCGGACAGCACCTCTGTCTCGGCCGGCACGCCGTGTCGGTCGGCCATGGTGGCGACTCGACTCACCATTGCCACCGCACCCCGAGCCCGTCGTCCCGCCACGTCCGGGATCGCCGCCGCACTGAGCTGAGCGTCGAGCACATGATCCTCGACGACCGTGACCAGCGTCAGCCTCGCGCCGGCCGCCGCGGCCAGGTCGATCGCCATTCGCGCTGCGTGCAGAGCCGCCGCGGAGTCGTCCACCACTACCAGGAACCGGTACATCATCGGTCCTCCCGGGACGCATTCGCCGCCGCCCAGCGCAGCCGCAGGTTCTCCTCGCGCTCTGTCTCGTCAAGGCGTTGCACAATCTCGGCGAGACGGCGCTCGAGCTTGGGGATCCAGCGCTGTTCGAGCGCGCGTTGTTGCTGCCGGGTCAGCGCCAGTTCGGCGGCGACCAGAGCGACCGCGCGCTGGGCCGCGGCCAGCCGTACCGCGGCAAGGAGCGCCGTGCGGTGGGCTTCAACGGTATAGGCCAAGGCAGAGCTTCCGGCGGGTTCCGGCCGCGGCACGAAACGGATCCCGGCACTGGTTGGATGTCGCACACCCATGGTCACGTCATACCCGATGGTGACGTCGACGGCAGCCAACGGCGTGGACGCTTGCAGACCGCGTTGGCCGTCCAGCGCGGTACTTCGCCGCAACCAGTTCGCCGCGGCGCGCGACGCTTGCTCGAAGGTCTCGGCAGCTCGATCGGCGGCCAACTCCAGCCGTTCGCCCTCCACCGCGAGCGCCCGTTGTTTGCGATCCAGCAACTCGACCGCACGCCGTGCGGTCGACAACCTGGCGGTCAGTGCGAGCCGTCCGGCGCGGCCGGTGGCCGCCGCGCCGCTCATCGTTCGCCGCCGGGCAGATGCTCAGCCAGCAAGGCACGCGACAGCATGGTCAGTTCGCGCCGCGGCAACACCGACACCGCCTGCCACAGTCGGTCCAGCGTCTCGTCGAAGCCGCGTGCCTCATCAACCCGCTGCCGTAGCAGCGAATCCTCCAGCGCGGTGGCGTAAGCCAGATAGCCGCGATCGATGTCGCTGAGTGCACCGCCGCCGATCAGGTCTGCCAGTTCGGCTGCCTGCCGGGCCCGAGCGAGCGCGGCGATCGCCTGGGCGGCCAGGTCCAGGTGGTCGGCTCTGGTCCGGCCCGGGCCGGCACCGTGGCGCATGAGCCGGGACAGCGAGCTGAGTACGTCGAGCGGCGGGTAGAGGCCGCGCGCGTGCAGGTCCTCCGCCAGCACGATCTGTCCTTCGGTGATGTACCCGGTCAGATCCGGCACCGGATGGGTGATGTCGCCGGCCGGCATCGTCAGGACAGGCATGATCGTGACCGATCCGGGCCGGCCCCGGATCCGGCCGCACCGCTCGTACAGCGAGGCCAGATCGCTGTAGAGATAGCCCGGATAGGCACGCCGGGCCGGGATCTCCTGGCGTGCCGCCGCGACTTCCCGGACTGCTTCGCAGTAGCTGGTCATGTCAGCCATCACCACCAGCACGTGGCTGCCCAGATCGAAGGCCAGGTGCTCCGCGACAGTGAGTGCGATCCGAGGCGTCAGCAACCGTTCGATCACCGGGTCGTCCGCGCTGTTCAGCAACATCACCAACTCCCCCGCCGCGGCTCGCCCATCGAGCGCCGTACGAACGAAGTCGATGTCGGCATGTGGCAGGCCCATCGCCGCGAAGACGACGAGGAAGGGGTCGCCGACCGCGGAGGCCTGGGCCGCGATCTGCGTCGCGAGCTGCAGGTGAGGTAAGCCGGGTACGGAGAAGATCGGCAGCTTCTGCCCGCGAACCAGCGTGGTCAGTGCGTCGATCCCGGACAGACCGGTCAGAACCGGTTGCCGCGGTGGCTCCCGCTCGACCGGGTTGAGCGGCCATCCGTTCACCGGAGCGGTGACCGAGCCGAGGATCGGTGGGCCACCGTCGAGGGGTTCGCCGCGTCCGTCACAGATCCGGCCGAGCCAGCCGGGAGCGAGCGGGATCCGGAACGGGCTGCCGCTGAACCCGACCCGGACCCCGCCGAGGCGCATTCCGTCGGTGCCTTCCAGCACGTGCAGTACGGCGAGGTCGTCGGCCACCTCCAGCACGACGCCGTGGCGTTCGGTGCCGTCGTCCAGGCGTACGGCGGCCGCCTCGTCCCAACCCACGTCACGGACCCCACGCACCACCAGCAGTGAGCCACGCAGCGACTCCACGGCACCGTACTCGAGGTCTGTCATGGCAACGCCTCCAACGCGGTCAGGATCTCGGCGCGGCAACGCTCGAGATCCGCCTGCTCGGGAGCTTCCTCCCGCGCCCTGATCAGAGCGCCGAAATCGAACTCCTCCAACTCCGTCGCTGCCACCCCTCGATCGACCAGCGTCATGCAGCGGTCGACGACGTCGAGCACCAACTGGAGGAGCTCAGCACCGCGCTCGATCGTGCAACTCGCGTCCACCGCGCTCAGTGCGCTCTGCGCCAGGACGGTGTCGCGCAGCAGCCGGCCGCCGAGGATCGTCATTCGTTCCCGTCCGGGCAACGTCCGGGTGCCGACGATCTCAGCGAGCTCGGTCAGTCGCGCCGCCTCCGCCAGCAAGGTCATCGCCCGGGCTCGCCGCGCGGCCCAGCCCGTGTTCCCATGACCGGCGTGCCACGCACCCACGGCGGCCACGTCGTGGGAGTACGACGCCGCCCAGCTGACGGCTGGATAGTGGCGCGCGTACGCGAGGTCCCGGTCCAGCGACCAGACGCCGCGGACGAATCGTTCGGTCGCAGTGGTGACCGGCTCGGTCAGGTCACCACCAGGTGGGGACACGGCACCGACCACCGTGACGGCGGCGACGTAGCCGCCCTGCGTTCGGACTCGGCCGGCTCGTTCGTAGAACGCGGCGAGTGCCGAGGACAGGTCAGCCGGGTACCCCTCCTCCGCGGGCAGTGCTCCGGTCCGGGACGCGAACTCCCGCAAGGCCTCGGCCCAGCGCGAGGTCGAGTCGGCCACGACGACGGCGTGATACCCCATGTCCCGGAAGTACTCGGCCACGGTGACAGCGGTGAACACACTCGCCTCTCGCGCCATCATCGGCATATTCGAGGTGTTGGCAAGGATCACCGTACGGTCGATCATCCGCCCACCGGTGCGTGGATCGGCGAGCTCAGCCAGCTCGCCCAACACGTCCGCCATCTCGTTGCCGCGCTCGCCGCACCCGACGTACACAATGACGTCGGCATCGCACCATTTCGCCAACTGTTGCAGCAGCACGGTCTTGCCGGTGCCGAATCCGCCCGGCACCGCGGTCGTCGAACCCGCGCCGATGGGAAAGAGCAGATCCAGCACCCGCTGCCCGGTGTGCAGCGGGACGAAGGTCTCCTCCCGACGTTCGAACGGCCGCGGCCGGCGGACAGGCCACTGCTCGAACAAGCCCACCTCGACCTCGCCGACGCGCGCCACCGTCGCTGCGGCCGGTACCTTGCCGGCATCGGCGAGGAATCGCAGTTCCCCGCTCACTCCCGGCGGCACCAGCACCCGGTGGTCGATCGCTCCCGAACCTGTCACCACTCCGAGCACGGTTCCCGGCCGCACCTGGTTCCCCTGTTCCACACCGGGCACGAAATGCCAGCGGTCTGCTGTGGGCTCCTCCGACACCAATTGCTGCGGGGACAGCCAGGTCGGTGCCGTCGACAGCGGACGTAGCAACCCGTCGAAGACCTGCCCCAGCAGGCCTGGTCCGAGGCGTGCGGACAGGGGGCGCCCGGTGCGGTGGACCGTGTCGCCGACCCTCAGGCCTCCGGTGTACTCGAAGGCCTGCAAGGTGCATGTGCCACCACGGATCGCGACGACCTCGGCCGGGATGCGGAGCTCACCGAGTTCCAGCACCTCGTACATCGCGGTGTCCGGCACATCCCGGACCTCGACCAGCGGACCGTTGATGCGCCGAATCCGCCCCGGCCGCATCACGCTCTCCACAGCTGTGCCACCTCCGCACCCGACCGCTCCAGAGCACGTTCCGCCAAAGTCGGAAGCGTCAGATCCAGTTGCCGGTCACCAGCCGACGCCAGTACGCCGCCATCCGCACAGTCCGTGACCGTAACGTCGGATCCCAGCTGAGCCACAGCTCGTTCGGCCAGGTGGCGCCGGAGCTCTTCAGATCCAGGGCCTTCGGCCAGGGCCGTCGCTGCGACACGGCACCGCTGCTGCAGCTCGTCGTAGAGGTCTCGCTGTGCCTCGAGCACGCTCCGGCGCGCGTCCCGTCGGCTCTGGGCCAGCCGAGTATTCACGACCGCAGTAGCTTCGGCCTCTCCGTCCGCGCGAGCGGTGGCCAGCATCTCTTCCGCGGTACGTCGTGCATCGGCGAGCAGTTCGTCCTTACGTTGGCGTGCCTTCCGAAGCGCCTCCGCGGCATCGGCGTGGGCAGCCGCGCGCAACGCCGTCCGGACCGGATCCAGGGCAGCATCGGCGATCGACGTGAGCGGACGGCTCATGGTGGCAACACCACCGTCAGCACCGCTGTGGACTCCAGTACGTGAGGGCCGAGCGCGTCAGCGGCCGCCGGTGTGAGGAGCACAACCCCGACATCAGCGGACAGCTCGTGCCAGCAGCGCCGTACCTCGTCGGGTGTAGTTGCTGTGAGCAACTGTGCGCCGACGAGCCCGTAGCCGGACGTGCGGACCGGCTCTCCCAGCACGGCGACAGTGGTCATGTGGCCTGACCCACCAAGATGAGGGCGACGATCAGCCCGTAGATCGCGATGCCCTCGGCGAGTCCGACCACCACCATCGCCCGGCCGAACAGCTCGGGCCGCTCGCTCATCGCGGCCAACGCGGCGGCGCCGGTGTACGCGACCGCGATCCCGGCCCCGATCGCCGAGCCGGCCACCGCGATGGCCGCACCGAGCAGGGCGGACCCGTTGGCCGCATCCGCGGCGGCCTGGCCGGCCGTGACCAGCTCCGGCCGGCCGGCCGCGAACCCCCAGTCCGCGGTCACGATGGTGATCAGCAGTGCAACGCCGGCGGTCAGCAGTACGACATTCAGCACGGTCAGCAGAACCGCGGCCCAGGGATGCCGGCGAAGGAAAGTCCTCACAGTGTCACCTCCACGTCCTCCGCGGGCAGCCGCCACGGACGGAACGGCCGCCCGTCGGACTCGAAGACCCGGGAGAACAGTTCGTAGTACTCGAGACGAAGGGCCTGGATGCCTGCGACCAGCGCCTCCAGGGCGAACGCGACGGCGGTGCCGATGAGCAGCACCAGTACGGCACCCAGCCGGCCCGCCGCCGATCCGCCGCCCCACAGGGCGGTCGCGCCCAGCCAGACGATCGCACCTAGGGCCGCGTGGGTCAGGCCGAAGGCGGCGAGGCGTGCGAACGAGACGACGTTCGAGCCGAGCCGGACGACCACGTCGAACAATTCGACCACCGCCTGCAGCACTCCGGCGGAGCCGCCACCGGCCACGGCGAGCAGGCCGACGAAGGTGAGCACCAACCCGGCGATCGCGAGCAGGACGGCAGCGATCAGAACGCCGCCGATGTCGAAGTAGATGCCGGCGACAACACCACCGAGCGCGAGGAACAGCAGGCTGCCGGCGATGCCGGTCCGCGCATAGAGGGCGAATCCCCAGCCACCCTCGCGGAAGCGGTTGACGATGCCGAGGGCGTACGCACCGCCCAGCAGCAGCGCGCCGGCACCGACAGCCGTCAGCAGCAAGGTGGTGACGTCGTCGACCGGGGACAGCCAGAGCACCGGCACCAAGCCGGTCGGACCGAACATCTCGCCGTACAGGAATCCGAAGACGACGCTCATCGCGCCCGCGCCGGCCAGGAACGGCCAGGCCCGCCGGATCTTCGCCAGCCGGGCGAACCGTCCGCTGCGGACGATCGCCGCACCGATCAGCAAGAGCAAGCCGTGACCGACGTCGCCGAACATCATCCCGAACATCGCGACATAGACGATCCCGGCGGCCAGGGACGGATCCACATCGGCGTACGGCACCGTCGTGTAGGTCTGCACGAGCAGTTCGAAGGACTGGCCGCGACCCTTCTGCCGCAACAACGTCGGCGGCTGGATGCCCGGAGGCTGCGGGAGAGGTACGGCGGTGCCGCCGATCGAGGCCAACTCGGTCGCCAGGCCGGGCAGGGCCGCACTTGGTGTCCAACCCAGCCAGGCCGCGACAGGTCCGTGGGCGACCGCCTGAGCCGTACGCCGCCGGAACTCCGTCTCGCGAGCCGACCAATCCGGCTGCCGCTCCGCGGCGACGGCCAGCTCGACCTCGGGCCGCACCGGATCGAGTTCGACCACACCGGCCGCATCCAGCCGCGCGAGCAGATCCCGGGTGCGCTCGGACGGAACAACCAGACCGACCCGCTGCATCCGCACCGGCCGCACGGCGTCACGCCAGGACATCGAGCACCTCCCCCGGACCAGCTCCGAGCGCCGCGTCCCCGAGGGCGACCCGCACCCGCCAGCCGTCGACCGCCAGGACGGCGACCGCGCCCAGGAACGGCTCGACACCCGGCTTTCCGTGCCGTAGCAGCCGGAAACCGTCCGACTCGATCCGGACGGCCAGACCTGTCTCGGCACGCCAGAGGCCGGACGGGGAGTCGACACCGTCCAGGACCCAGCGGCCCGCCACGGGGACCGCCTCGCGCAGCGCGGACACCGATGCCGCCCGCACCCAGTTCGTTCCGATCAAGGGGGCGGCGGCCCGCACCAGCCACTCAGCAGGCCCAGCAGTTGCTATTAGCAACTGTTTGGCCACCACGAGGGCCGCCGCACCGGTCACCCACTCGATCGCCGGTGCCGCCTCGGCGGCAACCATCCGCAGCCAGCGCAACGCGAGTACGTCGTGCAAGGCCTCCACCATGCCGTCGCCCGGATCACCCCACGGCGAGGCCGCGAGCGCTCCACGGAGCGCGGGTGGCGAGGTCGTCATCGCGAGCCGTGGCCAGGACAACGCCAGACTGCCGAGGTCGTAGTACTCGCTGGGCCGGCCGGGCTCGGCAAGGTTCCGCGCGTGGGTCTCGATATTGGCGCGTTCGTAGCGGGCGCCCAGCGCCCGCGCCACCCCCACCGCCGATCTGGGCAACCAGCCCGACAGCACCCGCAGCTGCCACAGCTCCGCCGCCGCGACCCGCCGCTCCGCCGCCGGCAAGGACATACCCGGCGCCGATGCCTCCGCGTATGCCGTGCCGCGGAGCAGACCGAGCGCATCGGACAGGTTCGGCGCGCCCGCGATCCGACCGGCCGCACCGGCCCCGATGCGTCGCCGCGCCATCGCCTTCGCGCGAACGGTGCCGGCCACCCAGCCTGCGCCCATCACACCGCTCCGGCTCGTCCGGCGTCGCCGCGAACTCGTTCCAGGACCAGAGCGACCAGCGCGTCCATCCGCTGCCGGCCGCGCCGGGTCAGCAGTTCGGCCTCGGCTGACGCGGTGGTCCGGGTACGCTCGGCCACGGCATCCCCGCCGGCCGTGATCGCGGCCGCCGCCTCAGCGCGCTCGGCCGCCCCACGGGCGGCAGCGGACGCGGCCAGCCCGGCCACCTCACGCTGCGCCGCATCGATCAGCTCGGCGGCCTCCCGCTCGGCCCGCGCACGGATCTCCCGGCACTCGGCGATCACGCCGTCCAGGGCGTCGAAGACCGCGACGAGTTCGGCTGGCACATCTGAGTGGCGGTCGACAGGTACGCCGACGGGGCCGGCACCTCCCGGAGACCCGACGGGGCGGAACCGGCGCAGCCGGTCCAGCATCACGCTCACTGGTCTACCTTCCTCGGGTCAGCGCTTCTGGACGAGGCGTTGATGCACCCCGGGTGCTGCCAGGTCACTGCCCTGCTCGCTTGACGCCGAGGACGTCCACGATGAGATCTGCAGGAGCTGGTGGTTGCCCGGGACGTGTGGACCGTCGATAGGGCTGCGCGCCAAGACCGGGCCGACCGTGAGGTCGTCTGGTTACGAGCGCCGATCAGTGAGCGAACCGGCAGACACGTCCCGGCACCAACGACACCCGAAAAAGAGGGTGCCTCCCCACTGGGTCTAGCAGCGAGGAGGCTGACGTGAAGTCTGCCACCAACACCCGAAATAGTGAACCGGCCACCAGCACCAGCACCACCGGCCTGCCCGAGTTCCCGCCCAACGATCTGACCGCGGGAGTGGACTGGGCACGCGACGACCATGCGCTCTGCATCGTTGACGGCCGTGGCCGCAAGATCGCCACGACCACGGTCGAGCACACCACCGCCGGTCTGCGGGACCTGACCAACTTCCTGGGCCGCCACGGCGCCAGCGAAGTCGCGATCGAACGCCCCGACGGGCCCGTCGTCGACGCCCTGCTCGCGGCCGGGCTGACCGTGGTGGTGATCTCCCCGAACCAGGTCAAGAACCTGCGCGGCCGCTACGGCTCGGCCGGCAACAAGGACGACCGCTTCGACGCCTACGTCCTGGCCGACACCCTGCGCACCGACCGGGCCCGGCTGCGGCCCCTGGTCCCCGACACCGAGCCCACGATCGCGCTGCGTCGCACCTGCCGTGCCCGAAAAGACCTGGTCAAACACCGTGTCGCGGCCGCGAACCAGCTCCGCGCACACCTGCGCAACGTCTTCCCCGGCGCCGTCGGCCTGTTCGCCGCGATCGACTCCGAGATCTCCCTGGCCTTCCTGGCCCGGTTCGACACCCAAGACCGCGCCGACTGGCTCACACCCAAGCGGCTGGGCGAGTGGCTGGGCAAGCAGGGCTACTCCGGCAAGGTCGACCCCGCCGTCTTGCACCAGCGTCTCACCGACGCACCCCGCGGAGCCACCGGCGAACACGCCACCAGCCAGGCCCCGATCACCGCCGCCTACGTCACGCTGCTGCAGACCCTGCACGCCCAGATCAAGGCACTCTCGACCCAGATCGACCACCAGCTCGACACGCACGCCGACGCCCACATCTTCACCAGCCTGCCCCGCTCCGGACGAGTCCGCGCCGCCCGGCTGCTCGCCGAGATCGGCGACTGCCGCGCCAGGTTCCCCACCCCCGAGACCCTGACCTGCCTGGCCGGCGCCGCCCCCTCCACCCGCCAATCCGGGAAACTCCGCGCGGTCGGATTCCGCTGGTCCTGCGACAAACAACTCCGCGACGCCGTCGTCGACTTCGCCGCCGACTCCCGCCACGCCAACCCCTGGGCCGCCGACCTCTACAACCGCGCCCGAGCCCGCGGCCACGACCACGCCCACGCCGTCCGCATCCTCGCCCGCGCCTGGCTCCACATCATCTGGCACTGCTGGCAAGACCAAGTCCCCTACAACCCCGCCAACCACCGCGCACTCCAACGCCTCCTCGCCCCCCAGAACGAGGCGGCTTGACATAGGGCTTCTCATCGCACTTCCCCGTCCTGTTGTCACGGGTCCCAGGGCCCCTGACGCCGGGGCTATCACCATCGTGAGCGCTCGGGGCCTGGCTCCCCAGGGCCCAAGGTCCCGTCCACCCTGGGCAAGGGCCTCCCGGCCTTTCGGTCCCTCGCGGCGGGAACTTGGCCCCTGCCGCGGCGGCGGGGGAGGTGTCAGCTGAGTGGGAGCGCCGGCGGAGATCTTCCCGTCGCGTCCGAGCGCACTGGGGCTGACCATGGTGGTGCAGCCCTGCACCCCGCCCTGTCCGGCTGATCGAGCCGAATGGCATCGGCGAGGGCATGCACGATGGGTGGAGCGTTCTGATCTTCGGCGCAGCGGGCATCTCGACTCCGAGCAGACCGGCGCCCTCGCGATCGACGTCGTCCCCTGGGCCGGTGGAGACCGCGCGGTGTACGTCTTGACACACCGACGTGGGTCACCGGTCGCCGGTTCCGTGCCTGGGCCCGACCCGACGCGATGACGAGGAGAGGTAGCCGCTCATGATCACCACGATCGTCACCGGGTACGACGGGTCGCCCGCCAGCGAAACCGCGGTCTGGTGGGCCGCTGCCGAGGCCGTCCGTAGGTCGGCCAGGCTGCGGCTGACCTACGCCCTCCCGTTGTCGCTCATGAGCACCCCGTTGGGGATCCCATCGGTATCGTCGCCGACTGACATGCTGCGCGAGACAACCGAACACCTGCTGGCCGAATTCGCCCAGCGAATCCGCCAGTCCTTTCCCCGGCTGTCGATCGACGCGGTCGTCAACTTCGGCGGCGCCGCACCAGCTTTGTTGCAGGAGGCAAACAATGCCGTTCTGGTCGTGCTCGGCTCCCGCGGTCTGGGCGAATTCCGGGACCTGGCCATGGGATCGGTGTCGGCCCATGTCGCGACGCACGCGACCTGTCCGGTCGTCGTCGTCCCGCCGCGCTGGGAGCCCAGTCGAGCGACCGGTGGAGTCGTGGTCGGGGTCGACGGCTCCACGTGCTCAGTCGAAGCGATCGGGTTCGCCTTCGAGCAAGCCGAGGCGAGTCAGGCGACACTGACCGCGGTGATGGCCTGGCACGACCCGGTGAGTACCGGCCCGAACGATCCGTTGCCCGCCGTCTACGACCTTGAGGTGCTCGAAGAGGAGAGTTCCGCGCTGCTGGCCGAGTCGATGGCCGGCCACCGGGACAGGTACCCGGAGGTGCCCGTTCACAAGAGACTCCTCCGCGGAACCGCCCACGACGTCCTGCTCGCCGCGGGCCGCTCCGCCGAACTGCTCGTGGTCGGGTCCAGGGGCCGCGGCACGTTCCGCGGCCTGCTGCTCGGCTCGACCAGCCGGGCCCTCGTGCACCACCCGCCCTGCCCGGTCGCGGTTGTGCGCGGACTCAGGAGGACGTTTCGGCCAATGCCTTGAATACTGTGCGGCTGCGGGTTCTCGGCGTAGTCGCGCCTGCTCGTCGCCGAGTCCGTCTCCGGCGCGGCCGCGGACCACCCGGACGTCGAGTGGACGACCGAACTGGCCGGCGGATCCGCTGCCCAGGCCTTCCTCCGCCGTTCGGAATCCGCCGATTTGCGCGGCTGTTGTGCCGCTAGGCGACTCCGGCTTCGCTGAACAGCGCGACCTTCAGGGCACCGGTCACCGCCGGACGCGAGAAGACGTCGTACGCGTCCTGCATCTCGCCGAGGCCGAACCGGTGCGTGATCAGCTCGGGCACCTCCAGCCGGCCCGCCGCGAGCATCGACAGCAACCGCGGCGTCGACGACGTGTCCACCAGGCCGGTGGTGATGGTGACGTTCTTGATCCAGAGATCCTCCAGGTGAAGGGTCGCCGGCGCACCGTGCACACCGATGTTCGCGACCGTCCCGCCGGGCCGGACGACACGGGTGCACAGCTCGAAGGTGTCCGGGATTCCGACCGCCTCGATCGCAACGTCGGCACCCAGTCCACCAGTGAGCTCGCGAACCGTCTTCTCCACGTCCTCATCCGGACCGAGCGCGACATCCGCGCCCCGCTCCAGCGCCGCCTTACGCCGCGAGTCCGCCGCATCGACCACGACGATCCGCGACGGACTGAACAGCTTGCTGGTGGCGATCGCCGCGAGACCGATCGGACCCGCCCCCACGATCACGACCGTGTCGCCCGGCGAGACCTTGCCGTTGAGTACGCCGACCTCGTACGACGTCGGCAGGATGTCGGCCAGCAGCACCGCCGCCTCGTCACTGACGTTGTCCGGCAGCTTGTACACCGACCGATCGGCGAACGGAACCCGGACCTGCTCGGCCTGAGTGCCGTCGATCAGATGCCCGAGGATCCATCCGCCACCTCCCAGGCACTGGCCGTAGTGCCCCTGCCGGCAGTACTCACACCGGCCGCACGACGTGATGCAGGAAATCAGCACCCGATCGCCAACCGCCACACCACGAACACCGTCGCCGACCGACAAGATCGTCCCGACCGCCTCGTGACCAAGGATCCGGCCCGACTCGACCGTCGGCACATCGCCCTTCAGGATGTGCAGATCCGTACCGCAAATGGTGACCGCGTCGACGCGCACGATCGCATCCTCAGGATCCTGAATCACCGGATCCGGCACCTCGCGCCAACTCCGCTGCCCCGGACCGTTGTAGACCAATGCCTTCATCACGAACCTCCCCTAGGCGAAACTTCCCACCTTCGACAATGGCCCACCACACCGGTCCTGACAGCAGCCGAACTACACCTCCAGGCAGGACCTTCGGGGCCCGCCGTTCGGGACCTTACGCCCTGCCCGCGCACGCCTTGAGTGGAAATGCAGGACCGGGATGTTGTCTCGCGGCTCTGGCGCAACGAGATCTCCGTACAGGGCGGTCGCTTCACGCTGGTCGAACGGTACGTCGGCACCACCGTCGAGTGAAGCGACGACCTCAGGAACCCTGCGCCCAGCCGCTCCAGCTTGCCTTGGCACCGGAGTCGCCGATTCTGACCACGTCGTAGATCGTCGCGCCCGAGACAATGACGGCGACCACGGTCACGAGAGCGGTCACAGTGCTCGAGGCCGGTGCGAGATAGGCCCGTTTCGCCGACGCTGTCGCGCTGCCTTCCCGTTGCCGCCACCAGACGATCAGTGCCAGTACGGCGACAGCGACCGCGGCGTAGATGGCGGTGTCGCCGAGTTCGGCGTGACGGTGGATCAGCGAGTTGGGAGCCAGGCGGTGTTCGAGCCACTCCCCCGCGCTGGTGGTGATCGGTACCAGTATGACGACCAGCAGCGCCAGGATCGCGTTCGGGCCGGCCAGCCGGTGTCTGGCCACGGGCCAGATCGCGGTCAGCGCGAGCAGCACTGCTGACAACGGCATGAGCACGACGATGGCATGGACCAGGAGCACATGGGCAGGGAGGCCGTTGACTGTCTGCATCAGGTTCCTTCGAGTCGCGCTGATCTGGAGTCGCCACGCTGGCAGATGGTTCTTGGTCTTTTCTTGGAGTGCTTCAGCCCTGCAGGTGGGCTGCGTCCAGGGCGGACTGCAGTGAGCGCCGGTAGCCGTCCGAGGTGAAGGTCGCGCCTGAGACGGTGTCGATCTGCGCGCTCTGCGCCGCGATCGCTTCCCGCTCCAACTGCGGGAGCGCGAAGGAACTGATCTCCTGGTCTCGTTGCCCCGAGGACGGATAGACGAGCGCGGTCACGGCGACCAGGCGGCGCGAACGGACCAAGACGCGCACCTGCACGGGGCCGTAGCGAGTACCTGCCGAGGTGCCGTTCACCGTCAGGACGCCGTTCGCCGGCCCGGTGCTGACGACCCCGGGCTTGGCCGCGGTGGCGGTTGGACTGCCGGTCTGGTTCGTGCTCGTCGGGTACAGGAAGAGCAGGCCGAGCAGCACCGCGGTGGCGCCGACGACGGCTGCATTGCGCCGTAGCCGTTTCGCGTGGCTCGTCATCGCGCGCCGGCCCGATGAGCCGCGTCGAGCGCCGCCTGCAGCGACCGGCGGTAGCCCTCAGATGTGAAGGTGGCTCCGGACACGGTGTCTACCCGCGCGCCTTGCTCAGCAAGAGTCTCCTGGTCCAGTTGGGGGATCGCATAGCTGTTGATCGCGTCGGTCTGCCCGTCCCCACTCGGCCGAGCCAGCGCACGCGCTCGAGTGATCCGCCCATTCTGCAGGATGATCTCGACCTGCACCGGACCGTACTCCGTCTGGACCACCTCACCGGCGACGGTCACCGGGACGGACTTCGGTGGGCTGAGGCGTGTCGATGCAGGCGGAATGGGACTCGGCCGGCTCGTCGGTGCCGTCCGGGAGCCGGACGGATCGGCAGGTGGTGGCGTCGGGCGAGTGGGCACCTGCGTGGGTTGCCCGGCCTGTACCGATGACACGACCCCGGCTGCGGGATGCGGCTGTACGCCGGTCCGCACGGCCACACCGGCCACTACCAGGGTCGCGGCCGACATGACCAGCTTGATCCCGCGCCTCACGCACGTGCTCCTCTCACCACGAGAACCGCTCCTGATGAAGCTGGTTCGGCGGAAGACCGATTCGGGCAGCCGTGGCGCACACCGCGTCCATCCACGGATCGGGTCCGCAGACGTAAACGTCGTACCCGCTGATGCCAGGCACGAGTTGCCGCATCGCGTCCTCGTCGGTCCATGCAGCGGCGCTCTGCGGCAACCACGAGCGACGCCCTCGGGTCCGCCGGCCGAGGAGGTAGTGCACGGTGACTCCACGACGGCGAGCCAGTTGCTCGAGTTCGCCGTGGAAGACCACGTCGTCGGCATCGTGAGCCCGATAGACGAGGATCGCGTCGCCCGGTTCATAGGCAAGTTCTTCCAGCAGGGCCCGCAGCGGTGTGATGCCGATGCCGCAGGCAAACATCGCTACCTTGTCGGTGACGCGTCGCTCGCCGGTCAGCCGACCGTACGGTCCTTCGATCGCGACCTTGGTGCCCGGCCGCAACCCGGCCAGCCGGCTGCTGCCGTCACCGGCCGCCTTGGCGGTCACCCGTAGCCGGTCGGGCGCGGGTGAGGCCGACAGCGAGTACGGATTGCCGCGCGACCATCCCGGGCCGTCGAGGAACCGGAAGACGAAGTACTGACCTGCCTGGACCGGCATCCGCTGCAGACCACGGCCGGCGAGCAGGACCGTCACCACGCCGGGACCCTCTCGCACGACCTCTCGCACGGTCAGTCCGTGCCGAAGTGTGCGCCAGACCGGCAACGCCACGCGGTAGACGAGGATCGCGATCAGTGCGACAGCGTACGCCGACCACCAATACGCCCGTGCCACCGCCGAGGTCGTGAAGTCTGCGCCGGTCCAGATCTCGTGCGGCACGGACAGCCCCACCCCGACATACGCGTACAGGTGCAGCAGGTGCCACGACTCGTAACGCAAGGCCCGGCGAGCGACCCGGACCGAGGTAAGGACGACGACCGTCAGCGCGATGCTTCCCGCGACGGCCAGCAGCATTCCCCCGTACGTCGTGACGACGCTCCACGTCTCGTGCAGGACATCGTTGTGATCCCGCAACGTGTATCCGCCAAGGATCAAGGCGACATGGACCATCAGCAGGTTGAAGGACCAGAAGCCGACCAGCCGGTGCCTGCGGGCCAGCTCGTCCTGACCGTAGCTGCGCTCGATCATCGGCACCCGCGCCATCAGGAACACCTGAACCAGCAACAGGTCCGCCGCCACCAGACCGGACAACCGACCGAGCGATGTCAGCAGGTCGGCCGGCCCGGCCGCGAGCAACTGGAGACCGCGTCCGGACAACCACAGGGCGACCACCACCAGGACGCTGCCCCAGCACAGGACACCGATGGCGTCGCGCCACCAGACCGGCGTACGACGCGACCGCCGCCGGACGTGTGTGATGCGATGCCGGCCGATCGCCTGGGCCACATCCCGGTCCGTCATGCTACGACGATGCCCGCGGATTCTTAGCTCTTCCTTGGAGCGGGCTCCTGAATCGCCGGCAGGACCAGCTCGAACGTCGCGCCGACCTCACTCGGAGCCAGTCGGAGCTGACCGCCATGACGGTTCGCGACATCGTGGGTGAGCGCGAGACCCAGGCCGTAGTGCGCCCGGCCCGCGCGATGACCGCCCGTGTCGAAGCGGCGCAGAACCCGCTGTGCCTCCTCCGGTCCGAGCCCCGGACCCGTGTCGCTGACTGCCAGGATCACGTCCCGCCGATGCCTCCGTACGGCGATGCGGACCTCACCGTCGTCCGGTGTGTGGTCGATGGCGTTGTCGACCAGCGCGATCGTCGCCCGCCGGATCGCGCTCGCCGATCCGAGCACCAGCAGGCTGCCGCCGTCTGCATGCCACCGGAGTCGCACGCCGGTCTGCTCGGCATGGGCCTTCGCGCTGTCCGCAACGGCCTCGGCAACCCGGGCGAGATCGACTGGTCCGTGGCCCTCGGCTCCGCGCGGGTCGGCGGCGGCGAGCAGGTCGTCGACGACCTCGCCGAGCCGCTTCGTGTCCTGCACGACACCCTCGGCGTCGCGCAGGATCGCGTCGCTCGAGCTGCTGCGGCGCAAGGCGCGGTCGAGGACCTGCGCCCGGGTGCTCAGCAGCGTCAGGGGCGTGCGCAGCTCGTGGCCCGCATCGGCTACGAACGTCCGTTGCAGGGTGAGTGCCTGGGCCAACGGCCGGACCGCGCGACGGCCGATCAGGACGCCCAGCAATCCGGCGAACAGCAGACCGAGCGCGGACGCGAACCCCATCGCCTGGAGCAGGCGAGTGCGCTCCTGGTGGGCCGTCGCCAGATCGAGCACAGCCTGCACAGGCTTGCCCTTGGTGATGCCGGTGGCGATGCGGTACTCACCGTCGTCGTTCTCCACCGTGGTCAGCCGGACCTGTTCGGTGGCACTGGTACGCATCGCAGCCAGCGCGGGCAGGAGCTCGTCCGGCAGGCCCGGCGTGACCGTCGTACCGGCCGGACCGGTCATCGCCAGCCACGTGCCGGCCGGCGGATCGCCGACGTCGTCGGCCGTCGCGACGGCGGACCGGAGCAGATCGTCGGCCGCACCCGCTTGGCCGCGGACCACGACCACCGTGACCAGAGCGACCAGCACCAGCATCGCCACCGCGACCAGGACCGCGATCTGTACGGCAACGTCACGAGCGGCTCTGCGGACGAGGACCTCGTCACCGATCGGCCGCCCGCTCACGGACTGCCCAACCGGTAACCGAGGCCACGCACGGTACTGATCACTCCGCGCCCGAGCTTGCGCCGGCAGTAGTGGACGTACGTGTCCACCACGGTCTCCGACTCCGCGTCGTCGAAGACCAGGTCCAGCAGTTCGCCACGACTGAAGACGACGCCGGGGCGCGCCGCCAGCAGACCGAGCAACGCCGCCTCACGCTCGGACAGCTCCACGGTCGTGCCGTCAGTACGTCGTACTGTGCGCGTCGCGGTGTCGAGGGAACCACCCAGGACGGCCAACTGACCGGCGTGGTCCAGGTGCCGGCGTAGCAGGGCTCTCAGGCGCGCCAGCAACTCCGTGAGCTCGAACGGCTTCGCCAGGTAGTCCTCGGCACCTGCGTCCAGTCCATCGACCCGGTCTTCGGTGCTGCTGCGCGCGGACAGCACCAGGATCGGTGTACTCACACCCCGGCTGCGCAACCGCGCGATCAGGTCCAGGCCCTCGACAGCGGGCAGGCCACGGTCAACGATCATCGCCTCGAACGGCCGGGTCAGCGCAAGGTGCAGCCCGGTATGACCGTCGCCCGCCAGGGTCACGGCGTACCCCTCGTCGGCGAGCACCCGATCCAGCAGTCCAGCCAGGTCGGCGTCGTCCTCGATCAGCAGGATCCGTTTCATCGCGGTCATCCTGCCGCCGATCCAACCGCGGGCCACCCGGGGGTCGCATGCAGGTTGCCGTCAGCAAGGACTCCCAGGCCTTCGTAACCGGGCAGCGCCTCGAGCATCGCCGGCCACTCCTCGCCCGCCACGAACGCCGCGGTCGCGAGCACGTCGGCGTGCTCCAGTGACGGACCGCTCACGGACACCGACAACCATCGCGACTGCACCGGTCCGCCGGTCCGTGGGTCGTACAGGTGTGCGCCCCTGGCCGCCGTACCGCTCGTCGCGACGGCTCCATCGCTTCGGGCCACGGTGGTGACCACCCGCCGGGGATCGCGCGGATCCTGGATTCCGACGGTAAACGGACGGTCGCTCGAGCACAGTACGAGGACGTCTCCCCCGGCGTTCAGGCACCAGTCAAGGTCGGGGACGTCTCGCAGTCGCTCTCCGGCACGCTCCACCGCCCAGCCTTTCACCAGCCCCGAGGGATCCCACCCGCCGTCCGGCAACTGGGCGTCGAACAGACCGCCCGTCAGGTCACGCGCCCGGCGGCACCGCTCCGCCACCTCGCGGACGACCGGATTCACGTCGTCCCAACCCAGCTCTCCGCGCGCCAGCAGACTGACCGCGCTGTCGCTCCGGTACGGCGAGAACACCCGATCGGCCTCGACCAGCTCGGCGAACACCTCCCGCACCGCCGAGTCCGCCCGCGGGGAGTCCGCCTGCTCCCCGCGGGCCAGCACGCTGACCGGCAGACCCATGATCTGCTCGACCCAGCTTCGCCTCGACGCCATGCGGCAACGGTACGACGCGGATCTCACCGAGTACGCCGGCGGTGGATCACGACCGCCTCGTCGAGCCTGGAAGCTTCCCGCGGCCTACTCCGCGACGGAGCAGCTTGGCGGCGGTGTCGGCGCCGAGCAGGACGACACCGGCCGCGCCCGCGAAGAGCCAGCCCTGGTACGACGGCCAGCCGCCACCGAGCAGATCAGCCACCTGGGGTACGCCGAGGAAGGCGATCAGCAACACCAACTCGGCGAGAACCGCCAGCAGAAGGCCGCGGTTCGACATGAACCGGGTCTCGAAGACCGTCCGGCGCTCGCTGCGACAGGCGAAGGCGTTGGCCAACTGGGTCACACCGATCACCGCGAACGCCGTACCGGAGGCAGCCGCCAGGACTCCGGCAGGCGGCGTGGACCCGAGGTGCCAACCGTGAGAGATCAGTACGAGCAGGAAGGCGCTCATGGACAACACGGCCTCCGTCGGTCCGAGCACGCCGAACGCCCGGATCAGGAGCCCACGGTCGACGATCCGGTGTCGTCTGGCCGCACCTTCCAGTGTGTGCTCACCTGGTGGTTCGACTCCGAGCGCCAGCGCGGGGAGCATGTCGGTCCCGATGTCGAGCGCCAGTACCTGCAGAACCCCGATCGCGAGCGGGATCGATCCACCGGACAACGCCCAGACCGCGAACGGCGCCAGCTCGGCCACGTTGTCGGTGAGGTGATAGGTGAGGAACCGCCGCACGTTCGAGAACGTGGCGCGCCCTAGCCGGATCGCGGTCACGATGCTCGCGAAGTGGTCGTCCAGCAGTACCAGGTCGGCCGCCGCCCGAGCCACGTCGCTGCCCGAGGCTCCCATCGCGATGCCGACATCGGCTTCGCGCAGTGCGGGAGCGTCGTTGACGCCGTCGCCCGTCATCGCGACGACATGACCGCGCGCACGCAGCGCACGAGCGATCCGCAGCTTGTCCGTCGGGGTGACCCGCGCGACCACGACGCCGTCCGCCCGGTCGAGTAACTCGCCGAGGCTCTCGTCGTCGGCAGGCAACTCCGCGCCGGTGATGACCAGTCCGCCGGGCTCGAGCAGACCCACCTCCCGCGCGATGACCGCAGCCGTCGCCGCGTGGTCGCCGGTGACCATCGCGATCCGGACGTCCGCCTTCCGGCATGTCGCCAGTGCCTCGTGCACATCGGTCCTGGGCGGATCCTCGATCCCCACGACGGCCAGCAGCTCGAGTGCGTCCGGTCCGAGCTCCACGCGGCCGTCGTGAACCCGGACCCCGGCCGACTGGGCCACGGCGAGTACCCGACGGCCCCGACCGGCGAGTTCCTCGACCGCCGCCGTGGCGTCCGGGCCGCCGTCGACCTGGCAGTACGGCATCAAGGTGTCCGGGGCGCCGATGACCATCGTGTTGCCGTTGACAACTACTGCGCTGTAGCGCGTCTCGCTGGTGAAGGGGATCCGGTGGGAGGTGGTGGCGCGATCGACGGCCGGTACACCGAGTCGCCGGGCGAGGACGTCCAGCGCGACCTCCATCGGATCCCCTTCGGCGACCCACCGGTCCTTCGCGAACACCGCACGACCACGAATACAGGCGATTGCCGCGGCAGCAGCCCGGACCGCGGCATCGAGGGCCGGCGGATCACCGGCCGCCGACCCCATGGGGTCGTAGCCGCCGCCGGTCATCACCACGGTGCCACGCGGCGTCCAGACCTCCTGCACCTCCATCTGATTCATGGTCAGAGTGCCGGTCTTGTCGGTGCACACGAACGTGGTCGCACCGAGCGTTTCGACCGCGTCCAGCCGCCGGACCAGAGCGTTGCCGTGGGCCATCCGCTGCGCCGCGCGAGCCAGCGACAGCGTCACAGTCGGCAACAGGCCCTCCGGGACGAGCGCGACCATCACACCGACGCCGAACAACAGTGCGTGCGTGACGCCGAGGCCGAGGATCATCGACACCGCAGCGAGTGAGACGCCGACAGCGACTGCGATCACTGCGACAACCCGGACCAGTCGGTGCAACTCGGTCGTCAGCGGGCTGTCCGGCCGGTCCGCGCTCTCCGTCAGCGTCTGGATCGCCGCCAGCCGGGTGTTCCCGGCCACTGCCGTCACCACAGCTTCCGCCTCGCCCTGCACGACGAACGTGCCCGCGGACACCTGCTGCCCGACCGACGGGTGGACCGGCACCGACTCGCCGGTCAGCATCGACTCGTCCACCGCCAGGGCATGCACAGTGACGAGCCGCAGATCGGCGGACACCCGGTCGCCCGCAGTCAGTACGACGAGATCGTCCAGAACCAGTCCGGTCGCGTCGACAGTCGTCACCAGGCCGTCGCGAATCACCTGGACCCGGGCCGGCAGCAGGTCCCGCAACCGCTCCGCGGCCCGGTCGGCGCGGTACTCCTGGGCAAAGGCGAAGACTCCGTTCAAGATGATGATCACCGCGATCGCAGCCGCCAACGGCGCCAGGCCCGCGGCCAGCGCGAGGGCGGCCGCGATCCACAGCATGATCGCGAACAGATGCGTCAATTGCGCTGCAAGCAGTTTCCAGGCCGCCGCTGGCCGGGGCACAGGCAGCTCGTTCGGCCCGTCCCCGGCCAGCCGGCGGGCCGCATCCGCCGCGGACAAGCCACGAGCACTCGACGTCCGGGGGGAACTCTGCATGACGCCTCCGGTGACCGGCTCGGGCTCCTAGTAGAACGGGCCCGCGACGGGTGCCGTGTCGTCGAACGCCCAGGTCAGCTCGTTGCGCACTCCGACGACACCGTCGACGCCGGCGATGAGTTGCTCGGCGAACGCGACGGTGCTGCGCTTCGCGACCTGACCGGCAAGCTCGACCACGCCTTCGCGGACGCTGACCTCGACGGCGAACGGGTCGTCCCACAGACCGCGGTCGACGACATCACGCCGTACCCGGGCAAGAATCTCCCGGTCGGGCGCGAGGAACGCACTGAGCAGATCCGACCGCGTCACGATGCCGGTGAGCTCGTCACCGTCCATCACGACCAAGCGGGTGATGTCACGGGCCGCCATCAACCGCGCAGCCTCGTCCAGAGTGCATCCGGCTTCCACGGTGACCGCGGGGCTGGTCATCAGCATCCCCGCGGTCAACGCGTCCGCCTTCGATCGAGCCTTGCGGTGGAACCAGTTCCTACCGGACCGCCGCTGGAACTCTTCCTTGCGCAGCAGATCCGTCTCGGAGACGACACCGGCCACACCGCCGTACACGCTACGCACCGGGACCGCGCTGATGTGGTGCTCCGCCAAGATGGCGGTCACTGCTTTGAACGGTGTGTCCTCGGCGACGGTGACGACCTCGGTCGTCATCACGTCGGCGACTGTCAACAGATGGCGCATCATGACTCCTGGTGCCGGCGGACGATCGCAACGGGCGAGTCCGCATGGTGCAACAGACTTTGGCTGACGGATCCCAGCAGCAGGCCGGCGACACCGCCACGGCCGCGGGAACCGACGACCACCAGGGACGCGGTCGCCGACAGGCCGACGAGCTGAGCACTCGCCCGCCCCTCGAGAACCGACATCTTCACCGGCACCTTCGGATACTTGTCCCGATACGGCTCCAGGCTCTCCGCCAGCCAGTCGATCAGAAACCGACGGGTGCCGGCGATCGAAGAGGCGCGCTGAATCTGCGGCTGCCAGCAGTGGACGATGATCAGGTCGTTGCCGGAGCGGGCCGCCTCCTCGAACCCGAAGATCGCCGCCTGTTCCGAGTCCGGCGAGCCATCGGTCCCGACGACCACGGGACCGGCGCGGCCTGCGCCACGCACAACGACCACCGGGCACGGTGCTTTCGCCGCGACCGACGTCGCCACGGAACCCAGCACGGCCGCCGACATCTTGTTCCGCGACCTGGTCCCGACCACCACCATCTCGGCCCGCGCCGCCTCGGCCAGGATCGCGTGGGCCGGATCGAAGTCCGCCAGCCACCCGGATCCACCGTCGTACCCGAGCCGGTCCCGCGCGTACTGCACAGCGGCATCGAGCTCGGCCCGGTACTTGTCCAGCGGCATCGGCGGTGGCACATAGCCCTCGACACCGACCGCCGGCCACTTGCTGAGCTCATCCAGATAGGCCCGGACCACCCGGACCGCCGACCCGCGTCCCTTGGCCGCCTCGACGGCCCATCGCAAGGCGATCTGGCTCTCGGGCGTGTCGTCGATGCCCACGAGGATGTACTTGCCCATCGATCCGGTTCCCTTCAGTGACTCGGGTGCTGGGCAAGGATTTCCTTCAGCCCGTCGACGAACGCCAGCGATTCGTCATAGCTGCGCTGCCAGACGTTCCGGCCGAAGATCAGCCCTAGGCCGCCGGCGTCCATCGCTTCCTCGGCCTTGCGGTACATCGCGTCGTCGCCCGCCTTCGAGCCGCCGGACACGAGCACGAGCGTGCGATTCGCGGACCGCACCACCGCGTCGATCGCCTGCTGTGGGGTGAAGATCTCCTCGTACGGCGGTTTCACGTTGTCCCGTTTGTCGGGGTGCGGGAAGTTCACCTTCACCACGTCGGCACCGAGCTCACTCGCCACCCGGGCCGCGTAGTCGACTGCGTAGAACGAGTCCGTGCCGCCCTTGGCCTCGATCGCCGCGCCGCGCGGGTAGGCCCACACGATCAACGGCATGCCGAACCGTTCCGCGTCGGCGCGGATCTGCCGGTACTGCGCGAGGTCCGCTTCCTGCGCGGGAGATCCGACGTACAAGGTGTAGCCGACCGCGTCCGCACCGAGCCGCACCGCGTCCTCGACACTCGCGTGCACCGGTGACAGTGCCGCGGCGTCGGACGGGATGTCGGTCTTGCCGTTCAGCTTGAGGATGAGCGGGATCTCACCCGCGTAGTCCCAGTAGAACTTCTCCGCCAGCCCGATCTGGATCGCGATCCCGTTGAACTCCCCGGCGATCGCCAGCTTGACGACATACGCCGGATCCGATGCCTGCGGGTTCGCGAAGAAATCCCGCGGCCCGTGCTCCAGCCCCTGGTCGTACGGCAGGAACATCGCCGTTCCGTTCCGCAACCCGTGATCGAACAGGATCCGGCGGAGCCGTGTCTTCTTGCCGGCATTCAGACCGAGCTCACCCAACGGCGGTCGCGTCTGCATGATGGTCATCTCCCGGTCGTACCTCCCCGGAGCCTCTCGCCCCGGCCCACTTCCAATCTCGCGCGGCCCGCACCGCCACGGCAGAGCCGTCGGACCCGATCCCGGCGGGACCTACCGGCCCGCCGGGCCGGATCCCGTCGTGATGACGGTGAATCTCGTGGCCTCCGGCCACCTTCCGTCGGTCCGCTCCCGGCGAGCCGGTCGTTCCCCGCACTTCTAGGCTCGCCCAAACCCTGCCGCGGTGATCAGGGCCCAAGGTCCCGATCTCGGCGACCACCTGACCCGTCCGTCGCGATCATGTCAGTGGACGTAGGCCTGCAGCTCGTTGATCAACGCGGTGAGCACGACCTTCGCGTCGCCGAAGAGCATCGCGGTCCTCGGGTTCGTGTACAGCTCGTTGTCGATGCCCGCATAGCCGTGGCCGAGCGAGCGCTTGACGACGATCACACTGTGGGCCTTGTCGACGTCCAGGATCGGCATCCCGGACACAGAGTTGCCGGCCCGGCGCGCGGCCGGGTTGGTCACGTCGTTCGCGCCGACGACGAGGACGACGTCGGTCGCCGGGAACTGCGGATTGATTTCCTCCAAATCCTTCAGCTCCGGGTACGGCGCGTTCGCCTCGGCCAGCAGGACGTTCATGTGGCCAGGCATCCGCCCGGCGACAGGGTGGATGCCGTAGCTCACATCGACGCCGTGCTCGGTCAGCGCCTGGGCCAGCTCGACCACTTCGTGCTGTGCCTGCGCCGCGGCCAGACCGTATCCCGGCACGATGACCACCCTGCCGGCATACGCCAGCTGCAGCGCCGCATCGTCGGCGGTGACCGTCCGAGCCGCGCCGGTTGCCGCGATCGCGGGCCGTGACTGCTCGTCACCGGTGCCGAATCCGCCGGCGACGATGCTCAGCAGCGACCGGTTCATCGCGACGGCCATCAGCTTGGTGAGGATGCCACCCGCCGCGCCGACCAGTGCACCGCCGATGATCAGCGGCGTACTGCCGATCACGAACCCGGCCATCGCCACCGCCGTGCCGGTACACGCGTTGAGCAGCGAGATGACCACCGGCATGTCGGCTCCGCCGATCGGTAGCGTCATCAGTACGCCCAGCGCCAACGCGGCGACCGTCAGCACCCCGAGTGTGGCCAACCCACCGAGCGCGGTGTACAGGCAGCCGGCCGTGATCGCGATCAGGCCGAGCACCAGGTTGACGGCCCGGGCGCCGCGGAACGTGAGCGGCCGTCCGGGCACGAACCCGGCCAGCTTGCCCGCCGCGATCAGGGACCCGGAGAACGTCACGCCGCCGATGAGCACGTCCAGGAAAGTCGTGAGGGTCGTACTGATCGGTCGATCCGCCGCCGTCCCGGGTAGCGCATCCGCGAAGGCGATCAAGGCCGCGGCACCGCCGCCGACCGCGTTGAACAGGCTGACGAGCTGCGGCATCGCGGTCATCTTCACGCGCCGAGCGGCCACCAGTCCCACACCGGCTCCGACCGCGACACCTGCGGCGAGGGCGGCGGCCGCGATGGCCGTGATCGTCCCGCCATGGACCAGTACGACGACTGTCAGGCCGACCGCGACCGCCATTCCCAGCGCAGACAGCTGGTTGCCGCGTCGCGCGGTGGCGGGCGAGTTCATCAGGTGCAGGCCGAGCACGAAACAGATCGCCGTACCCAAGTAGAGCATATGGGTCGTGGTGTCGAAGAGAGTCATCGTCCGGCTCCTGTCTTCGGCTTGGCCCGGAACATCTCGAGCATGCGATCGGTGACGACGTACCCGCCGACCACGTTCGCCGCGGCGAACCCGGCCGCCACGAACAGCAGCACGTAGCCCACGGTGGTGTCGAGGCTCGCGGCAACGATCATCACGCCGACGACCACGACGCCGTGGATCGCGTTCGATCCCGACATCAGCGGTGTGTGCAGCGTCGCCGGCACCCTCGTGATGACCTCGACGCCGACCAGCACGCTGAGCACGAAGACCGTGATGTCGGCCAGCAGCAGGGGTGTCATGACTGTGCCTCCTTCGGTTCGGGCGGTTCGATGACGTTCCCGTCGTGGCAGATGAGCAAGCCCGCGGTGATCTCGTCGTCCGGATCCAGTACGACGCGGCCGTCGTGCACCAGGTGGTCGAGCAGCGCGACGACGTTGCGAGCCCAGGCGGTAGAGGCCGCCCGCGGCACCTGCGAGGGCAGGTCGGCGGCTCCGAGCACAGTGACGCCGTTGTCCGTGATGTGCTGTCGATCGGGACTCGAACCCGCGACATTGCCACCCAGCGGACCGGCGGCCAGATCGACCGCCACCGAGCCAGGCGCCATCGCTGCAAGCGCTTCGGCCGGCACCAGCTCCGGCGGCCGGTGGCCGGGTACCTGCGCCGTCGTGATGACGACGTCGAAGTCGCCGATCGCGCCGGTCATCGCGCGCCGCTGACCAGCCTGTTCCTCGGCCGACAGCACGCGAGCGTAGCCACCCTCACCACTCGCCGAGACGGTGTCGCCGACATCCAGCACCGCGGCACCGGTTGACGCGATGTCGGCCCGTGCCGCCTCCCGCACGTCGTACCCGCTGACCAGCGCGCCCAGGCGGCGCGCCGTACCGATGGCCTGGAGTCCTGCCACACCGCCGCCGAGGACAAGCACCTTCGCCGGCCGAACCGTTCCGGCGGCGGTCATCAGCATCGGGAAGAACCCACCGAAGGTGTCTGCGGCCAGCAGCGCGGCCTTGTAGCCCGCAACGTTGGCCTGGGAGGTCAGCACGTCCATCGGCTGGGCCCTGCCGAGCGTCCGCGGCAAGCGGTCCAGACTCAGTGCCGTGACCTTCGCAGCCGCAAGCTCGACGACCAGATCGGGCGCCAGCACTGGTTGGAGCAGACCGATCAGAACTTGTCCCGGTCTGAGCAGTCCGCGGTTCGACGGCCGCGGGGCACGGATCACGACCAAGACATCCGCTTGTGCGTAGACCTCCTCTTTGGGCACAACCCGGGCGCCGGCGGTCGTGTACACCTCGTCCGGGAGCCAGGCAGCGCTGCCCGCGCCCGCCTCGACGATCACGTCGAGGCCGGCATGGCGCAATCTTGCGACCGCGTCCGGAGTGAGCGCCACCCGGTTCTCGCGTTCTGAGGTTTCGGCCAGACAGCCGATCAGCAGACTCATCTGTGAGCTCCTCTGTCAGAACTGGAAAACGACCCGCGCCGGGACGTCTCCGGCCAGCACGTCGGCGATGGACTGGTTCACGTCGTCGAGCTTGCGGTCGACGGCGATGACCCGGGTCCGGCCGGCCGCGTGCAGGGCGAACACGTCGGCGAGATCGTTGCGCGTGCCGACGATCGAGCCGATCACGGTCTTGGCGTTCAGCACGGTGTCGAAGATCGGCAGGCTGAGCGCGCCGTTGTTACCGGGCAGAGCCACGCAGACCAGTCGACCGCCGCGGCGTAGTGACCGGAAGGCCTGGTCGAACGACTGCGGACTCGCCGCGAGCGCGACCGCGACGTCGGCGCCACCGAGCGCCTGGATCGCCTCGACCGGGTCGGTCTTCGCCGCGTTCACCACGTGGTCCGCACCGAGATCAGTGGCCATCTCCAACTTCGAGTCCTCGATGTCGACGCCGATGGTGATGCCGCCGGCGATCCGCGCGTACTGCAATGCCAGGTGTCCGAGCCCGCCGACGCCGAAGATCGCGACCGTCTCGGCCGGAGCGACACCGGCCACCTTGATCGCCTTGTACGTCGTGACTCCGGCGCACGTCAGCGGCGCGGCGTCCCGCGAGGACACCTCGTCGGGTACCGGCGTCGCGAACGCCGCCGGAAGTACGGCGTACTCGGCGAAGCTGCCGTTGACCGAGTATCCAGAGTTTCGTTGCTCCAGGCACAGGGTCTCCCAGCCGCCGATGCAGTACCGGCAGCCACCGCACGCGTAGCCGAGCCAGGCAATCGCGACCCGGTCGCCGACTGTTCGATCGGTGACCCCGGCGCCCAGCTCCACCACGATGCCGATGCCTTCGTGGCCGGGAATGAACGGCGTGACCGGCGTGACCGGCCAGTCGCCATGGGCCGCGTGGATATCGGTGTGGCACAGTCCACTGGTCTCCATCCGGACCAGGACATCAGCCGGGCCAGGCCGGGGAATCGGCACCTCCTGGATCTCGAGTGGTTCGCGGAAGTCGGTGACGACTGCGGCTTTCATGAGTGTCCTTTCGGTTGCGCCCCTGTCGAGCGGGAGTGTGCACCGAGAATCACCAACCGCCTCATCACCCTCACATCCCTTCAGGTGGTGGCCCGGTCTGGTGCACCAGGCCGGGCCGGGTCGGGTCGGGTCGGAGTCAGTCGGTGTGCTCGATCGTGATCGTGCGCGCCTCGGCCGGCTTCGCCGAGATCGGGACTGTCACCTCGAGAATTCCGGCCGTGTACTTGGCGACGACGGCCTTCTCATCGGCTCCCTCCGGCAGTAGCACCTTGCGCAGCAGCGTGCCGTAGTGGAACTCCGAGCGGGCACCGTCGTGCTCCTCCTGTTGACGAGTCGCGGTGACGGTCAGTACGCCGTTCGCGATCTCGACCTTGATGTCCTTCGCCGGATGCAGGCCAGGCAGCTCTGCCCGGACGACGTACTTCTCGTCGTCGGTGAACTCCTCGATCCGGACGCCGCGCATCATCGCCGGCATGGGGAACAAACTCGGCAAGCCCTCGGCCCAGTCGAACAGGTCCGCGAGCTGACGCCGGTTGTCCCTGTGTTGAAGCGTCGTCATAGTGGCTCCTTTCCGTTGTCTTCCTTCACTTCCACAACACCTCGCGCCGCAACGACTCAGCAGGGCCCAACGCACCGGACCCGGTAGACCTTCGACCCTGACGCCGTCGCCGACCAGCCGAGCCGAGCCGGTTGACGGCGAGCAGGCTGAGCAGGGCGATCATGCCGCCGACCAGACCGTCGAACAGGTAGTGGTTGGCGGTCAGGACGATCGCGGCGAGCATCAGGACGGGCATCAGCCAGCCGAACGCACGCATGATCGAGTGACGGGCGAGACCGGCGACCGCGATCCCCATGAGCAGGTTCCAGCCCAGGTGCAGACTCGGCACTGCGGCGTACTGGTTCACGAAGGCCGGCGGCTGCAGCACCCGGTAGGCCTCGGTCTGCTCCGTGACCGTGTCGACGAAGCCGTACGCCGGCAGGAAGCGCGGCGGTGCGACCGGGAACACGGCGAAGATCATCAAGCCGATCCCTCCGGAGATCAGCATCGCGTTCCGGAACGTCCGGTACGCGTCGCGATGCCGGATCAGCAACCACAGCAATGTCGTCAGCAGCACTGGCCAGTGCCCGTAGATGTAGATGTAGCTGACCGCGTTCGCTATCCACCCGTGCGCGGTGACGGCGGCCTGGAGCTTCGGCTCGACGAAGACACCGGCCGATCGCTCGATGCCAACGATGTGCTCGGCGTTCCGGTAGGCGACGTCGGTCCTGGTCGCGATCACACCCCGGACACCGAAGTACAGCACGATGGCAGCCGCGATCACGATCACCTCGCGCGCGACCTGTTGCGCCCGGCCGGCACTTCGCAGCATCGATATCTCGCGCCCGGCGGCCATCAGTACTCCCTCCCCTCCTCGTCGTTCCACCCTCGCCGAGCCGTCCGGGTGGGCACAGTGCCTTAGCTCCCCGCTCTCGGCGGCAAAGGTCCAGGACAAGCGTCAGGATGCCGACCTTGGACGAGCCGGTCGTCGTCCAGCTCGTGAGCCAGGTTCGACAGCGTCCGCGCGACGGCGAGCTCGTCACCGATCTCGGCGACATCGGCATCGTCCGGACTCCGGCGCGCGGCGCGCCCGCTTCCCGGCCATCGTCCGAACCTGTTCCACTCCGGACCAGGGCCATCCGGTCCAGCCGAAGCGGGAACTTCTGCACTGTCGCGTGATCGAGAGCCGAAGTGTGCTGGAAGTGAGAGAAAGGAGCCGGCCATGCGCGACATCGACAGAGCCCGCGCGCAACGCGACGCGAAGCGCAGCGTGGCCAACCGCCCGACCACCGGATCGTCCCGACTCGAGCGGGCCATGCTGCGCCGCCTCAGCGTCGAGCTCTACAAGGAGCGCCGCCGCAGGGACAACGCAGCGGACGAATCCGGAGCGCCGTGATCACCCTCTTCGTCGTGCTGACCGTTGCATGTCTGCGCGACATGGGCTCCGGTCCAGGCACCCGCCTGGCTCGGCGCCGGCGGTCGCTTGCACGGCGTCGAGTGCCTCGTGGTGACCACCGCCCAGGGCGAGGGCAACTGACAGGTCAGCTGACCGGGACGCGGGCTCGGGCGGCGGCCGGGCTGCGCATGCTCGACAACGACGTACCGATGCCATAGGTGAGGAAGTGCCCCTCGGGGAAGATCTCCACGATCCGGCAGTCGGCCAACCGTTCAGCCGGGACCAGCTTGGCCAGCTCCGGCAACAGCGACGTGATGTGGCGATGGCCGGCCGGGTGAACGACGGCACGAGCGTGGAAGCTGATCGTGGCCGGCGGGATCGGAGCCAGCAGAGCCATCAGACCGCCACGCCGTACCGGCACCGTCACCGCGACCTGGCCGGTCGCCGGGATGTGCAAGGCCTTCCAGCTGTCCGGCGCGACCGCGACGTACAGCCGGCCCCGGCCGCTCGTGTAGACGACACCACTCGACCGAGGCTCGCCGTTCGGTGTCACGTAGCTCAGCACCGCGAACGATGCCTTGGCAACCTGTCGCCAGATCTCTTCCCTGCTCGGTTTCCGGCGTACTCCGTTGCCGATCGCAACCTTCAGCTCTGCCTGACTACCTGTCGTGGCCATCGTGGTTCCTCCTACCTTCGGTGCTGAGCCCGCTCGGACCACCGTTCCGGACCCAGGCCGAACCCAACGGCGGCTCCGACGACGACGCCAAGACCGAGAAGCGCTGCCCGTAGTCGCTTCATAGCAGGCTCCTTGGACGTGTTCGTGTCACGAGGGCACCTCTTTCACTCAACTCCACACTCCTTCCGGTCCCGCCTCGGCGGCAGGGCCGATAGGCCTGCACCCGCCTGGCGCAGGCCGCCTGTGAACCCGGGTCGTCGTCCCCCAAAGCCACAACGTTGTCCCGCTGTATCAGGACCTCCGGCCCTGGGCCGCGAGCGCTCCGCGACAGAGGCTGGTCGGAGAGTCGACGGCGGAGGTGACGCAAGATGGAGCGAGCCGGTGCCCGTCCACGGATCGTCGGAGCGAGCCTGTTGTTCTGTGCCGGATGTCTCGTGCTCGGAGTCGGCATCGGCCTCGGCCCGCCGTACCTGGCCAAAGCCGGGATCCATCCCGTCACCTTCATAGGCATCGCTGTCCTGGCAGCCGGACTGGTGCTGCTCGCTCTCGGCGGGGTAGCACTGGTGCGCCTCGCCCGGAGCTGGCGCCGCATCCTGGTCGTCCCCGTCCTCCTCGCCATGCTGGCTACCGCAACGCTGTCGGTCGGTCAGGCGGTTGCGGCCACGAACGTTCCGCCGACGACCGTCGGCTCGATCACTCCGGCAGATCGCGGCCTGACGTTCGCCGAGGTCACGTTCCCGACCGCTGACGGGGTTGTGCTCGCCGGCTGGTACATCCCGTCGCGAAACCACGCGGCCGTTGTCTTGCTCCATGGGGCGGGCTCGACTCGCTCGAGTCCGCTCGACCACGCTGTCGTGCTGGCCCGACACGGGTACGGCGTACTGCTCGTCGACGCGCGTGGTCACGGCCGCAGCCACGGACGCGCCATGGACTTCGGTTGGTACGGCGACCAGG
Source organism: Kribbella sp. NBC_00889 (assembly GCF_045207705.1). NCBI lineage: Bacteria > Bacillati > Actinomycetota > Actinomycetes > Propionibacteriales > Kribbellaceae > Kribbella > Kribbella sp. NBC_00889. The sequence goes on from NZ_CP108783.1 coordinate 5,308,712, forward strand.
ACGTCGCCGCGGCCGTGTCGTTCCTACAGACCCGACCGGACGTCGACGACGACCTGATTGCCGCGGCCGGGTTGTCGATGGGCGGCGAGGAAGCCATCGGCGCGGCGGCCGGTGACCGGAGGATCCGTGCTGTCGTGGCCGAGGGTGCGACCCATCGAGTGGCTGCCGACCGAGCGTGGCTGTCCGACGAATACGGCTGGCGCGGCACCCTCCAGGAGGGTCTGGACCGGCTGACCTACAGCATCACCGGCCTCCTCACCGGCGCAGATCCCCCGCGGACGTTGCGCGATACGGTCGATGCAACCGCGCCACGAAAGGTCCTGCTCATCGCAGCCGACGACCGTGCCGACGAAGGAAACGCAGGCCGCTACATCCAGTCCGCGGCGACCGGCAACGTCGACCTGTGGATCGTCCCCGGCACGGGACATACCGATGCTCTGCGAACCCATCCGCGCGAATGGGAACAGCGCGTCACCGCGTTCCTCTCAACCGCACTCGATCTCGAAGGCAACAAGGTCTCGCCATAAGACCCGGTGATGGGACCTTGCGGCCTAGGCAATCCAGGCAGGAGGACTCTGCGGCAGGCCCGCCGACGGAACCACGATGAGTACGTGGGTACTTCGAATCCAGAGCCACAAGGGCTCAGTCAGCATCGTCGCGACCTGGCGCTGCTCGCAGTCATCGGCGGCGTCGGATTCGCCGCAGTTCCCGACTCGTGCGACGAGTGGCACGTGAGGCTCTTCGCGTGCTGAAGGAAGGAGATGTGTGATGTCCAAGAAGGTACTCATTGCCTACGGCACCAAGATGGGCGCGACCGCGACCATCGCGGCAGTCATCGGCTCCGAGCTCCGCGCCGCCGGCCACCAGGTCGACGTTCGCGAGGTCGGTGCCGTCCTGGCGGTCAGCGAGTACGACGCCGTCGTCGTCGGTAGCGCGGTCTACCAGTCCCGCTGGCGCCCCGAGGTCGTTCACTTCCTCCGCCACCACGAGCGGCAGCTCCGCAACCGCCCGGTCTGGCTCTTCCACAGCGGCCCGATCGGTCCGAGCAAGAACCAGGACCAGCCCCTCCCACCCGACGTCGTCCGGCTGGCACGTCTCATCCAGGCAGCACCGGTCAAGACCTTCGCCGGTGAACTCCAGGCCGACGCGGTCACCGCACGCCTGTCCCACCGAGCCGAACTCGAGCACCTGATCAGCGACTCCAGGGACTGGCCCAAGATCCGCACCTGGTCTCGAGAAATCGCCACCGCCCTGCAGCCGCCGCGAGCCGAAGCTGCCGGCAATGGCCCGCCTGTTGCTGCAGGCAAGTAGATCGGCTGCGTCCGGAGCCCGGCGGCGTACGGCGCGCCGGCGAGCGTCGACGACCGCGCTCGCCTGGCTCCGCAGCGCGGTCGGCCTGCTGGTTCTGATCGCTGTCGTCGACTATGTCGTATTGCCGAGAATGGCCGGCAGCGAGCAGTCACTTCGCCTGTTGCGAAACGTCGATCCGTGGTGGGTAGGCGCCGGAATCGCATGTGAAACGATCAGCCTGGTGAGCTACTCGCTGAGCACTCGCAGCGTGCTCAGGAGGAGACCACCAGGCTTCGGTTGGCTGCTGCGCAGCGATTTGACCGGCTACGGCTGCGGACACATCGTGCCGGGCGGTGGTGCCACGACAACCGCGCTCCGGTATCGGCTCCTGGTCTCCGGTGGCGCGGCGCCGACCGACGTCGCCGCGGCAATCGCAGTACAGGGCGTCGGGTGTGCGGTGAGCCTTGCCGCGATCCTCTGGGTTGCACTGATTCCCAACCTCGTATTCTCCGGGCCCACCACGCCGTACCTGATCATCTGGCTCATCGGCGCCGTACTCGCCGGCTGCGGCGTCGTTGCCACCCGGAAGCGTTCGCGGATGGCCGCGAGCGCCGCCGCCGTCCTCGGCTTCGCGCTCCGCCGGCTCCCGCGACGCTGGCGCCCCCGCGCTCACGAGATCGCAGCCCAGCTTCGTGACCTGCTGTCCGATCGGGAGGTCCGCAGATTCTTCCTGACCTGGGCCACGCTCAACTGGCTGCTCGACGCCGCGGCTCTCTGGTTCTTCCTGATCGCCTTCGGACACCCGATGAACCCCGCGTCGCTGCTGCTCGCCTACAGCATCGCCAGCCTGCTCGCAGTCCTGCCGATCACACCCGGCGGACTCGGCATCATCGAAGGCGTCCTCATCCCGGGCCTCATCGGTCTCGGCGTCCCCGGCGGGGTCGCCGTACTCGCCGTCGTCTCCTGGCGGCTCTTCCAGTTCTGGATCCCCGTCCCTGTGGCGGGCCTCTGCTACTTGTCCTTGCGCACTCCAGGCTGGCGCGACAGAGTCGCCGCCACGACCCGCGAGAACGCCACCCGGTAGCAGGATCTGGTCTTGAAGCCGGACCAGTGCTGATATGAAGCATGGAGCGGCAACTGGTGCACGAGGAGCTCGAACGGGCTCGTGCGGACTTTCACCGATTGATCGGGGCGGCCGATCGAGCAGACCTGCTGAAGGCTACGAACGGCACTCGCTGGAACAACCGTCAACTGCTGTTCCACATGCTGCTCGGCTACCCGATCATCCGCGCACTCCTGCGACTCGTGCGAGTATTCGGCCGCCTACCACAGAGGGCCGGCTCTGCATTCGCCCGACTGCTCAACGCCGCAACCCGGCCGTTCGACCAGGTGAACTTTCTCGGTTCGTACGCGGCTGGGCATACGGTGAGTCCTGACCGGATGGTGATCATGTTCGACCACGTCGTCGCCAAACTGCATCAGCGGATCGACGCCGAGTCCGACGCGGATCTCGCGCGCGGAATGCACTACCCCACGCGGTGGGATCCGTTCTTCAAGGACTACATGACCTCGGCAGACGTCTACCACTTCCCCACGCAGCACTACGACTTCCACCGTCGCCAGCTCACGCTGCCCGGCGCCCTTCGGGAGCCGTGACTGGTGGCCCTGGTCGGGCGTGACCATCTGCCCTACTCGGCACGGTATGAGCGGCGAATGCTCGAGGTAGAGACCTTGGAGGCATTCATGTCCAGACGTGTACTGGTGGCGTATGCCAGCAAGATGGGAGCGACGGCGGAGATCGCCGAAGGGATGGGCGCCGAGATCCGGCAGCACGGGCATCTGGTCGACGTCCTCGATGTCAGGCAGGTCCGATCGATCACCAAGTACGACGCCGTCGTGCTCGGCAGCGCGATCTACACCCGGCGCTGGCGTTCGGAAGCCGTTCACTTCCTGCGCAAGTACGCCGATGCCCTTCGCACCCGGCAGGTCTGGCTGTTCCACAGCGGTCCGGTCGGGCCACACGCCGATCAGCCTCAAGCGATGCCGAAGAACGTACTGCGGCTCGCTGAACGCGTCGGCGCGACCCCGGCGGTGACGTTTCCCGGCCGACTCGAACTCGAGACCGCCAAAGGATTCCTCGCTCGCCGCATGGCCGTGACAGAACTCGGCGGGGATGTCCGCGACTGGGACCTCGTCGGCGCCTGGGCGAACGACGTTGCCGAGGCCATCTCCTCGGTCGAAATCAGCTCCTGGCCCCGCTTGGAACCGCACCTCGAGGAGATACCCCGATGAGTTTCGACCTCGCCACCATCTTGTCCGAATCGGCGCGCAGCCATCCCGGCAAGACCGCCGTGATCCCGGGCGAGTACCGGACGACGTACGGCGGACCTGGACGCCGCCTCTGACCGGTTCGCGACCGGACTCCACGCCGAGGGCGTCGCCCTGGCGACGCGGTCGGCCTGCACCTGCCCACCCTGCCGCGATTCGTGATCGCGTACCTCGCTTGCTGAAAGTGGGTGCGATCGCGTCGAAATCTTGCCCAACCACGACGCCACCGTCCGCCTCGTCGGCGCCGTCCTGGCCGAGCAGACCGACGAATGGGCCGAGGGACCCGCTCCCTCGGACTCGACTCCTGCCTGCTGCCGCCTGACAGCCGTCGCCAACCCCGAGCGCGGAGCCGACGACCTGCCCGCACTCACCCCGTGACCACAACAGGATCGCGCGGCGCCATGCCGGACGGTGTTCAGCGCGGCTTCGAGCGCTGCCGGGTTCTTCGCTCGACGGCTCAGGTAGACGTCTTGGGTGAGCGACGGTCGGGCGTGCACGAGCTGGTTCGCGATCTGCCGCGCGCTCTGTCCGGTGTCGTCCAGGATGGTCGCCGTCGGACTTGACCTGGAGCGCGCTCCAGCAGCCAGGGTGGGGGTCATGAACACCAAAAACACCGCAGATCGGGTCGTCCTCGGCACGATGTACCTGGGCACGCGGCTGGACGATCGGGACAGCTTCGCCGTGCTGGACCGCTATGTCGAACTGGGCGGCCGCTGGATCGACACTTCGAACAACTACTCGTTCTGGGAGGACGAGTCCGGCTTCGGCGGCCAGAGTGAGGCCGTGATCGGCCGCTGGCTACGCGCCAACCCGGGCGTGCCGGTCAAGATCAGCACCAAGGTGGGAGCCCAGCCGACTCACCCCGGCGGCTTCCCTGACCACCTGGAGGGGCTGGCAGAACCGACTGTGCGTCGCTCGTTGGACGAAAGCCTGCAACGGCTGGGCAGAGACCAGGTCGACCTGTACTGGGCGCATGTGGAGGACCTCAACGTGCCGCTCGCTGATCTGATCGGAACGTTCGGCCAACTGGTCGCCGACGGCCGACTCGGGGCCTACGGCCTGTCGAACCACCCGTCCTGGCGCGTGGCCGAAGCGCGGCTACTGGCCGGCCAGGCCGGACTGGCGATGCCGACGGCCTACCAGCAGCGCTACTCCTATCTGCAGCCGGCGCCGGGCGCCCCGGTCGAAGGGCAGCCGATCCCGCTCGGCATGCTGTCTGCAGACGGTCTGGAACTACTGCGCCGCAACGACGACCTGACGGGTTGGGTCTATACGTCCTTGCTGCTCGGCGCCTACGACCGCGACAACCGGACGCTGTCCAGCGAGTACGAGCACCCGGGCAACACCCGGCGGATCGCGGCGCTGGACGAGGTTGCGAAGGAGCGGGGAATGTCCCGAGGTCAGATCGTGCTGGCCTGGTTGGCCGATGGTGATCCGCAACTGATGCCGATCGTCGGCGCCAGCCGGTCGGAGCAGGTCGAACAAGCATGGGCCGGGGCGGGCACCGAACTCACGGCCGAGGAGCGGGCCCGGCTGGACGCCGCCTACTGAACCTCACCCCGAGCAGGGGCAGGGTGGGGTTGCCTGAACGCCTCGACCTGCTGGGCCAGCGTCCCCCTACCTGGCCTGGTGAGCCGGCAACCTCACGTCCATGCGGTACGGAGGCGGTCGCACTCTTCTGCGGTCACCGGCAGTACGACGCCGTGACAGGGGTCTGTCGGCAATCGATAGTCCTGGGACGGGATCCACCGGCCGCCGGCGAGGTCGGTTGTCTCGAAGGGGACGTAGCGGCGTTGTGGCGTGAACTCGTCGATCCAGAGGTACCACTTCTCCTCGGTGTTCGACTTGTACACCAGCGGACCTTCGCCCTGGACGATCGTGCCCAGGCCGATGCCCTCGGCCAGCGACTTCCAGTCGGCGGCCGTCAGCGAAGTCGAGGTTTCGGAGAAGATCGACTTACCGAGCGGCGCGTCACCACTGCGGCTGCGTTCGTCCTTCAGGATGCGGTAGTAGACGCCCTCGTGGTCGATCACAGTGGCATCGATCGTCTGCCATCCTCGGTCGATCCACACGCGCGGCTCGGAGAACTCGCGGAAGTCTCGAGTGGTCGCACACATGATCCGGTTGTAGCTCGCGCCCTCATGTTCGGGGTTGTCGTACAGCGTCGAGGACCAGTGGACGAGGTAGCCGTCTTGCCCTTCCGGCGAACGGACGAGGTGCGGGTCGCGGACGCCGCGTTCGCCCAAGGTGGAGCACAGCACCGGCGTTCCGTCGTTGAGTTCGCGGAAGTGCAGCGGGTCGTTGCCGTCGCTCACGGCGAAGTAGATCTGCTCGCCGTCGGCTGATTCGCGTTTGAAATGCGCGTACAGATAGCCCACGTACTCGGGCCTGTCGCTGGATGTCATTGGACTCAAGCGGCGTGGAGGTCGAGAGCGAGGCAGTTGGCGACCTCGAGCGGCGCCTGCTCGGGCAATCGGACGACCAGGATGCCGTGGGCGTGCTCGAAGGGTACGGCGCCGTGGCCGAGGAGACGGACACCAGTCACCGATTCGCCGGCCAGGCTGCGAATCACGGCGCGCCCGTCGTCCGGCCAGGCCAACTGGAAGGCGTACACGGTGTTCTCCCGGCGGGTGAACCGGTAGTCGGAATTCGTCCAACTCACCCGGTCTTCGGTGAAACCGTCGATGATCACACTCGAAGGCCCCTCACCGAACACCGTGAAGGGTCGCGTGCCGTAGATGCCCTCACCGCAGACCTTCATCCAGGCACCCAGGTCGTCGAGCAGTTGCGTGCATTCGAGGTCGAGCGATCCGTCCGGCAGTTGTGGCACGTTGAGCAGGAGGTTCCCGTTCTTCGACGCGATGTCGACGAGCAGCTCCACCACGTGGCCGGCGGTCTTGTAGACGTCACGAACGTTGTAGAACCAGTCGCCGACCGAAGTGTCGGTCTGCCATGGCAGCGCGTGGATGCCGGGCGTCTGACTGCGCTCGATGTCCATCACACCGACCACGCTCACCTGAGGCCGGCGGTCCTTCTGCTGGTACACGGCACGGTTCGTCCCATGGATCCGCGCACTGGTGTTGTACAGGTGGGCGACCGCGGTCAAACCGGACGTGTACTCGGCCTCGCCGAACGGCAGCGGGCCGTCGGAGTAGAGCAGATCGGGCTGGTACCGGTCGATCATCTCGGTGACCGCCTCGAGCCAGTACGTGTGCCAGGCAGGATCCTGGGCGTACCACGGGTCCTGCACCGGGGTGTCCGCCGCCGGAAGAAACCTGGCGTTGTCGAGGTAGAGATCCCCGTACGCCGGATCGGTCCCGTCGTACGGCACACCGGCGAGCGGCCCGTGCTTGTCGCTGCCCTTGTTGGCCGCGAACCAGGTCAGCGCGGCACCGAGATGCTCGGTGATCCCGAACGGCAGTCCACGCTCCTCAGCGGCGGCTTTCCACAAGCCCACGATGTCCTTGCCCGGGCCGACCTTCGCCGAGTTCCAGGGGTTCACCGACGACTCGTAGTTGAAGAAATTGTCGTGATGGACGGCCTGCGCGACGAAGTACCGGGCACCGGCCGCCACGAACCGGTCCATCAGGTCACCCGGATCGAAGCGCTCCGCCTTCCATTGCCGGACGACGTCCTTGTAGCCGACCTCCGACGGGTGCCCGTACGTCCGCAGGTGGTACCGGTACTGCTCAGAGCCTTGTCGATACATGTGCCGTGCGTACCAGTCACCGTAGCGAGGCACCGACTGCGGGCCCCAGTGCGCCCAGATACCGAGCTTCGCGTCCCGGAACCAGTCCGGGCATTCGAACGTGGCCAGGGACTCGAAGGTTGCATCGAACGGCACTGGTCGCTCCTTGTCAGCGATAGGACGGTGGACCGGCCGGCGTACTCCGGCCGGTCCAGGGTTGATCTACTTGTTGGGCATCTTGTCGTACGCGGCCTGCTGGATCTCCAGGTAGCGCTTCAGACCGAGCCCGTCGAGACCCTTGACGTAGGCGTCCCAATCGCTGTCGATGTTCTTCGAGCCGGTGACGAACTGGAGTGCGTTCTGCTGCACGTAGCTCTCGATGTTGGTCTGCAGCGTCGCCATCTCGTTGGCCAGGGTCGGATCGATCCACACCTTCCAGTACGGATAGATCATGGACTTGTCCTCGTGGCCGGCGTACAGCTTGGTTGCCTCGAACAGACGGCGCTCATAGCCTGCCTGCGAGTAGAGGTCGGTGCTGATCGCCTCGGAGTTCCGATAGGTCGCGTTGTTGTTGTACTGAGCCAGCGCCTGCCAGCCCGAGTTCGGCGGCTTTGCCCCTGGCTTCTGCGGAATCTGCTTGTAGACCGGCTTGAGCGACTTGTCGAGCGCGACGTCACCGGGCTCCGGCTTCATCCACGTCTTGCCCTCCTTGCCCCAGAACGCGTTGATCTGGCCCTGGTCGGTGAACATGTAGTCGAGCAGTTTGATCGCCTGGATCTGCTCCTCCTGCGTCGCCTTGCTGGTCAACACGAAGGTCGCGCCGGGCGCACTCGGGAAGTTGTAACCGGTGAAGTTCGCCCCGCCGGGTCCGGTCAGCGGCGGTACGACGTCGTACTGCATGTCCCGTCCGTCCGGCGAAGGGGTGCTGACGAAGATCCCCGGGTGCAGCGCGGTCGCGGCACCGAGGACCACCGACCCGGCGTGGTTGCCCTGCTGCTGCAGGGCGTCCGGGTTCTGGGTGAAGGCGCCCTTGTCGATCAGGCCTTCCTTGTACAGCGAATTCAGGTATTTCAGGCCATCACGCCAGCCATCCTTGTTCGCCTGCATGTCGACCTTGCCGTCGTTGAGGACCAGCGTCGACTGGTTGTTGCCGCTCGTGCCTTGGGGGTCGTAGATAAAGGCGTTCATGAAGTACGGGATCAGCACGTCCCGCACATCGGCACTGAGCGGGATCTCATCGGCCTTGCCGTTGCCGTTGGGATCCTGGGTCTTGAACGCCTGCAGCACCTTACGCATGTCCTCGGTGGTCTTCGGCTGCTCGAGTCCGAGCTTCTTCAACCACGCCGAGTTCATCCACAACTTGTCCTGGTACGTGCAGTGGAAGCAGTCCACCCACTGCGGCATACCGTAGATCTTGCCGTCCGGCGCGGTCGCCATCGCCTTCCACTCCGGGGTGGAGTCCAGCGCCTTCTTGATGTTCGGCGCGTACTGGTCGATCAACTGATTCAGCGGCACGACGACGCCCTGGTTGGACAGCTTGAGCAGGTCCGCCTGGGTGAACTGGTCGACCCACGGGATCAGCAGATACAGGTCCGGATAGTCACCGCTGGCCAGGGAAATCTGCCGCTTCTCCTTGGCCGGACCACCGTCGAACGTCGAGGTCTGCCACTTGATGGTCAGGTTGAACTTCTCCTTCACCACCTTCGTGAAGTCGTTCGTGGCAAGGTTCCAATCGGCCGCCTGCGGTGCGAACACATCGAGGGTGACCGCCGGATTCCCGGTGACCGTGGGCAACGGCTTGGCCTGCTCGTCGTCCGAGCCGCCACCGGAACAGGCCGCAAGCGCGAGTGCCAGGAGACTGATGCCGGCGATCGCGGCACGCCTCCTCCTTCTGAACTGAACAAACATAGTTCCCTCACAGGGTAGAGGTGATGCGGAGGTCAGCCCTTGACGGCGCCGATCATGATTCCCTTGGTGAAGTAGCGCGCGACGAACGGATAGATCAGCAGGACCGGCACGCTCGCGACCACGATCAGCGAGTACTTGAGCAGATCGGCCATTTGCTGGCGCTGGATGACGACAGAGGCGTCGACTGCTCCACCGCCGGTCGTGTTGAGGATGAGGATGTTGCGCAGGACCAGCTGCAGCGGGAACAAGTCCGGGTTCTTGAGATAGATCAAGGCGTCGAAGTACGAATTCCACTGCATGATCGCGTACATCAGCGCCACCACGGCGATCATCGGTTTGGCCAGCGGGATGACGACCGACCACAGGAAGCGCAGATCACCGCATCCGTCCAGCTCGGCGGCCTCGACCAGTTCGTCGGGAATCGCCGTCCGGAAGTAGGTGCGGGCGATGATGACCTGCCAGACCCCGATCGCCTGCGGGATGATCAGCGCCCACCGGGTGTCCAGCAGCCCGGCGGATTGAACCACCAGGTACGTCGGGATCAGGCCGCCGGTGAACAGCATCGTGAACAGGATCAGCGTCATCACGACATTGCGGCCGACGAGCGTACGCCGCGACATCGGATACGCGATCGCGATCGTCATCGTCACGCTGACGATCGTCCCGACCACCGTGTAGAACAACGAGTTCAGATACCCCTGCACGACCTGCGGGTTGGCGAAGACCGCGTGGTACCCGCGCAGTGAGAAGTCCACCGGCCAGAGCAACACCCGCCCGGACGACACAGCTTCGGGGCTGCTGAACGAGCTGGCCACGATGTACAGCAGCGGCAGCAGGACGACTGTGAAGAACACCGCCAGCAGCAGATACACACAGATCAGGAAGATCCGGTCGGTCCGCGGCTCGCGGATCCGGCGTGCCCGCGCCGCACGGCGCTCGCCCCTTTTACTCGGCACCGTTCTGGCTTCGGTCTGAGCGCTCATGACCACAATCCGTTCCCGGTGATCCGCTTGGCGATCATGTTGACCATCAGCAGCAGCACCAGATTGATCACCGAGTTGAACAGCCCGACCGCGGTGGCGCCGCTGAAGTCCGCGTTCAGCAGACCCGTCTTGTACACGTAGGTCGCGATGATCTCCGACTGGCTGAGGTTCAGCGGGTTCTGGAACAGGAACGCCTTCTCGAAGCCGATCGCCATGATGTTGCCGACAGCAAGCACCAGGATGATCACCGCCGTCGGCATGATGCCCGGCAGATCCACGTGCCGAATCCGCTGCAACCGGCTGGCACCGTCGATCCTGGCCGACTCGTGCAGCGCCGGATCAATGCCGGACAACGCGGCCAGGTAGATCACCGCGGAGTACCCGGTGGTCTGCCACACGTCGGACCAGACATAGATGTGCCGGAAGTAGTCCGGGTTCCCGAGGAAGTCGATCGCGGGAACGCCGAAGAACCCCAGACCCTCGTTGACGATTCCGAGTCGCGGCGACAGCACCAGGATCGTCATCGACACGACCACCACGGTCGAGATGAAGTACGGCGCGTACGTGACCAGCTGGACGGTGCGCTTGAACAGGCCGAGGCGGATCTCGTTGAGTGCCAGCGCGAGGATGATCGCGATCGGGAAGCTGGCCGCGACGGTGTAGACCGACAGGATGAAGGTGTTCTTCACCAGGGTCCAGAACACCGGGTTGTGGAAGAACAGGTCGAAGTTCTGCCACCCGACCCACGGGCTTCCCCAGATGCCCTTGGTCACGTTGAAACTCTTGAACGCCAAGACCGCGTTCGACATCGGGATGTACTTGAAGACCGCGAACCAGATCAGCGGCACGACCATCAGCAGGTACAGCGTCCAGTGGCGTTGAAGGCTGCGCCGCAGCCCCTTGATACCGGGACGCTCCCGCCGCTGTCGGCTGGACCGAGCTGGTGTCTCACCGGCCGGTGGCCGAATGGTTGTCAGGGTTGCCATGAAACCTCCTCGTCCGAACCGGCGATCAACTCGAGCTCACGCGGTGACCGACGCCGGCCGTCAATCTGACGGGCATCCGATCGCCGCCGCGGCGTACGACCCGCTCCTGGTCCCGATCAGCGGTCAGGACTGCTTCGACGCCGCTCGGCGTCCACGCGATGTCGACGGTGACTCCGCCGCGAGCCCTCAGGCCCGTCACCCGCCCGCTCGGCCATTCGGCAGGCAGGGCCGGCAGCAATTCGATCTCGCCGGTGTGACTCTGCAGCAGCATCTCCGCGATTCCCGCCGTCGCACCGAAGTTCCCGTCGATCTGGAACGGCGGATGAGCACAGAACAAGTTCGGGTAGACGCCCGCGCCGCTGCCAGGTCGCCCCGTCGCCGTGTCGTCCGCGGGCCTCAGGAACGCCCGGACCAGGCGGTGCGCGGCTGCTGCATCGCGAAGACGTGCCCGCAGATTGATCTTCCACGCGAGCGACCAGCCGGTGGCCTCGTCACCCCGCAAGTCCAGCGTCCGCGCTGCCGCGGCCGCGAGGACCGGCGTGCCGTCCGTCGTGATCGCATCGCCCGGATGGAGTCCGACCAGGTGCGACATGTGCCGGTGATGGGGATCTTCTTCGGGGAGGTCCGCCGCCCACTCCTGCAACTGTCCCTGGGCGCCGATTGGTGGCTCGGGCAGTCGCTTGCGGGCGGTGGAGAGCTCAGCGACAAGGGGGTCGACGACATCGAGCAGTACGGCGGCTTGTTCGACCCGCTGGAAGAGGTCCGAGGTGAGGGCCAGGTCCATGGTCGCCGACCGGGTCACCGACGCGGGCAGTCCATCGTCGGCGATGTAGTCGTTCTCCGGAGACGTCGACGGCGCCGTACCGAGACTGCCGTCCGGCAGCTCCACCAACCAATCGAGGCAGAACTCCGCCGCGCCCCGCAGTACGCGCCACGACTCGCCGAGGAACTCGAGATCGCCGGTGAACTCGTAGTGGTCCCACACATGACGGACCAGCCACGCACCTGCCATCGGCCAGTTCGACCACCGCGGATCACCCTCGACAGGCAGGGTCCAGCACCATGCGTCGGCGTTGTGGTGCGCGGTCCAACCGCCGCAGCCGTACCGCTCGCGAGCCGTACGACGCCCCGCCTGGGCAAGCTGATCGATATACCTCAGCAGCGGTTCGTGGCACTCCGACAGGTTGGTCGTCTCCGCCGGCCAGTAGTTCATCTCGGTGTTGATGTTGACCGTGAAGTTCGAACTCCACGGCGGCCGCAGGATGTTGTTCCAGATGCCCTGCAGATTGGTCGGCAGACCACCTGGTCGCGAACTCGCGACCATCAGGTAGCGGCCGTAATTGAAGATCAACGCAGCCAAGGCAGGGTCCTCGACGTCGACTGCCCGGGCCACCCGGACATCGGTCGGGAGCTCCGAATGCTCCGCCAACCCAGCCAGCTCGAGCGATGCACGACGAAACAGCCGCCGGTGATCCCTGTGATGATCGGTCACGAGCTCGTCGTACTCCCGCTCAAGTGCCGCCAGCACGGTCTGATCCGCGGCGAACCAGCACTCCTCCGCTGTCCGCGCCGGCGCCGTGAATGGACCGTCGTATCCGGTAGCGGTCGAGAGGATCAGGCTGATTTCTGTTGCACCTTCGACAGCGAGCTCGGAACCACTTGCAGAGATCTCGCCATCGGTCGTGGTGCGCAACGCGATGGCGGCTGCCATGCCGCGATCCTCGTCGTCGGAGTACCGGATCGGCTGCGGCACGTCGCGATGGGGAGGAGCGACATCGGCTGGAGCCTGCAGGAGCAGTCCGAGGCCGTTCTCGACTGCGTATGGACGCGACGGCAACTGGGAGGCGAGCCGGCACGTCAGCGCGAGTACCGGCTCGGACGCGGTCATTCGGTGGACCAGTACACCGTCCGGCGCGCTGACGAAGACCTCTTGCCGAACCCACACTCCCCCGATCTCGAACTCCGCCGTGGCCATCGCGGCGTCGAGATCAAGTTCCCGGCGATACTGCTCGCTATCAGCGGCAGCGGGTGTGGCGCCGGCGACGCGAACCTCGAGCAAGAGGTCGCCCAGCGGCAGGTACGCCTGTGAGTAGCCGGAGTGAAAACCGCGGGCCAACTCGTGGGCCCGGCGAATGTCGCCTGCCCTCAGCGCGTCGCGCACAGCCTGTACGGCGTCGGCGCCGGTCGCACCGAGCGGAGTCGACAACGACCGAGCGGTCTCGGGGCTGCCCGACCACAACGTCTCGTCGTTCAGTCCGATCCGATCCCTGCCGATACCGCCGAAACACATCGCACCGATCCGCCCGTTGCCGAGCGGCAATGCCTCCAGCCACGTTTCGGCCGGCCGGTCGTAGAACAGCCGCTGCGTGCCGGAGCGGTTCGAGCCCACCAGGTTGCCCATACCACTGTCCTCCGTCGAGACGACGAGGTATTAGTCCTATGAATTTCCGGGATCGTAGCGCTCGCTCGGACGTTGGTCCATACTGAACGACATCAAAGGCGGAGAAAGATCCCATCTATTACTGATCGTGAGGGGCCCAGCCATGCCGCGCATCACCTCGGTGGAGGTCATCGACGTCCGCTTCCCGACCTCGCTGACCCAGGACGGATCCGACGCGATGAACAAGGACGGCGACTACTCCGCGGCCTACGTCGTCCTGCACACCGACGACCCGAGTCTCGCCGGGCACGGCTTCACCTTCACCATCGGGCGCGGTAACGACCTGTGCGTCGCCGCCGCCGCTCAGCGCGCCGAGCCGCTGGTCGGCCGGGATGTCGACGACCTGTGCGAACACCCCGGCGCGATCTACCGGGAGCTACAGTCGGACAGTCAGTTGCGATGGCTCGGTCCGGACAAGGGAATCATCCATCTGGCCCTGGCCGCGGTCATGAACGCGGTGTGGGATCTGGCCGCGCGACGGGCCGGCGTACCACTGTGGCGTCTGCTGTCCGACATGTCACCCGAACAACTCGTCGAGGCCGCCGACCTGCGGTATCTCACCGACGTACTGACACCGGAACAAGCTGTCTCCCTGCTGATGCCGCAAGAATCGAGCCGCAAGCGACGAATCGAGGAACTCGAGGAATCGGGCTACCCGTGCTACACCACCTCCGCCGGATGGCTCGGATACTCCGACGCCAAGCTGCGCAGGCTCTGCGAGGAAGCCGTTGCCGCAGGCTACAAACACGTCAAACTCAAGGTGGGCGCCGATCTGGACGACGACATCCGGCGCTGCGGCATCGCCCGCGAGGTCCTCGGACCGGACGGTCACCTGATGATCGACGCGAACCAGGTGTGGGACGTGCCGCAGGCGATCGAATGGGTCAAGGCGCTGGCCGAGTTCGACCCGCTGTGGATCGAGGAACCGACCAGTCCCGACGACATCCTCGGTCACGCCGCGATCCGCAAGGCCGTGGCGCCCATCGGCGTCGCCACCGGCGAGCACGGGATGAACCGGGTGCTCTTCAAGCAGATGTTCCAGGCCGGCGCCATCGACTACTGCCAGCTCGACGCGGCCCGCCTCGGCAGCGTCAACGAAGTACTCGCGGTCTACCTTCTCGCCGCGTTGTTCGACGTGCCGGTCTGCCCACACGCGGGTGGCGTCGGTCTGTGCGAACTCGTCCAGCACCTCGCGATCTTCGACTACGTCGCCGTATCAGGCAGCCTCGACCGCCGCGTCACCGAGTACGTCGACCACCTGCACGAACACTTCGTCGACCCCTGTGTGATCCGCAACGGTGCGTACGTGCTTCCGGCCGCGCCCGGTTACAGTGCCGAGATGCACAGGGAGTCACTTCAGACCTATCGGTTCCCGGACGGCGTCTACTGGTCGTCCGGCACGGAACGAGACCCACGACGATGACCTCCGGCAAGGTGGTGGTCGAGAAAGCTCGTACACCCGGCACCTCCCAGACCGATGTCGTCATCGAGGGTATCCGGCAGATGATCATCGACGGCCGGCTCCGGTCCGGCGACCGGCTCCCGGTCGAGAAGGACCTCGCCACGGCCCTCGGCGTGTCCAGAAACCCGCTGCGCGAGGGGGTTCGCGCGCTGTCGATGATGGGAGTTCTCGAGACCCGGCAAGGCGACGGCACTTACGTCACCAAGCTGGAACCGTCGATGCTGCTCGCACCGATCGGATTCGTCGTCGACCTGCAGGACGGCAGTGGAACGCACCATCTGCACGCGGTACGACGGGTCCTCGAGACCGAGGCGGCTGCCCTCGCGGCGCAACAGATCGCGCCGGTCGACCTCGAGGCCGCGGCCGAACTGTTGCGCCACAACGAGGCCGAACTGAGGCACGACGAACCCAATCACGAGACGGTGATCGAGAACGACATCGCCTTTCACCGCATCATCGCGGACGCGGCCGACAATCCGGTGCTGGCGGCACTGATCAACGCGCTGGGTGGACGAACGATGCGGGACCGGCTGCGCCGATCGATTACCCAACCGGGCGCCGACGATACCGCCCACGGGGAACACCTCTCGATCCTCGCCGCGCTGACGGCGCACGACCCCGATCGGGCCCGGATCCGGATGGCCACCCACCTGTTCACGGTCGAGGACTACCTCCTCGAGACCCGCCGCCGAGCCGACGACGAAACGAGACCTGTGGATGAATCTCCTGCGCTGGAGCAGCCCTGAGCTCACACTGACCTTCGCTCTCGACAACGGTCCGGTGCGACTGATCGGCGTCGGCGAAGCCTCCCGGCCAGACCGCGATGATCTGGTCCCAAGCCAGCCGTTGGTCGAGGTGTCCGCCGTCGGGCACGGACTCTCGCCGAGCACCAACCGGCACGTCGACACCAGTCTCGGGCAACAGTTGCGCTACGTCCGTCACGAAGAAGGCGACGGGACGTTGCGCATCATCCAGGAGGAGCCCACCACGGGTCTGCGCGTCACCACTGTGTTCGAAGCCGGCGCCGGCGTACGCGCCTGGTCTGAAGCCTCGATGGCCGGCCCAGGCACGCTCGAGCTCACCTTCCTGTCGTCGCTGGTCGTCGGCCTCGCGTCGATCGACGCCGAGCTGTATTCCGCCGCCAACAGCTGGATGGCGGAGAACCGGTGGTCAAGCCGACCACTGCGCACTGAGGCACTGGCGAACATCGTCCGCGATCCGCATCATCACGTCGCCCGAAGCCGTGATGCGGTGACCAACACCGGCTCATGGTCGAGCGGGGAGCGGCTGCCCGTCGGTGTCCTGGTCGAGTCGGGTACGCCGTACGCCCTCGGCTGGCAGATCGAGCACAACGGGCCGTGGCACTACGAGATCGGCGAGACCCGGCGTGGCGGCTACTTGCTGCTCAGCGGCCCCACCGACCAGGAACATCAATGGAGTGTCGAGCTCACAGCCGACAAGCCGTTCACGACAGTGCCCGTCTCACTCGTCGCCGGAACGGATCGAGACAGTGTGTTCGCTGGACTCACCCGGCAACGCCGCGCCGTACGGAACCGGCGTCCGATCGACGATCGGATGCCGGTGATCTTCAACGACTACATGAACACCCTCGTCGGCGACCCGACGACCGAGAAACTCCTGCCGCTGATCGACGCGGCCGCGGATGTCGGCGCGGACTACTTCTGCATCGACGCCGGCTGGTACGCCGACGGCGACTGGTGGAACACCGTCGGAGCATGGCAACCGTCGACCACCCGCTTCCCGAACGGGCTCGCCGAGGTGATCGACCGGATCCGTTCACACGGCATGGTCCCAGGCCTCTGGCTCGAACCCGAAGTGATCGGCGTCCGCTCACCGATCGCACGCGAACTCCCCGACGAAGCCTTCCTCACCCGCCGCGGCGTTCGGGTCGCCGAGTCCGGTCGCTACCTGCTCGACCTGCGCAGCACAGCCGCCCGTAAGCATCTCGACGACACGGTCGACCGCTTGGTGTCCGACTTCGGCATCGGCTTCTTCAAGTTCGACAACAACACGATGACCGGCCCAGGCACCGACAAGGGCGGTACGTCGCTCGGCCATGGACTGCTCGAACACCAACGGGCGCTGCTCAACTGGCTCGACGGCCTCCACACACGCCACCCGGACCTGCTGATCGAGAACTGCGCCTCGGGCGCGATGCGGATGGACTACGCCATGCTGTCCCGCCTTCATCTGCAGTCGACCTCGGACCAGGAACATCCGTTGCTCTACGCACCGATCACCGCGGCCGCCCCCGCCGCCGTACTCCCCGAACAGGCCGGCCACTGGGCCTACCCGATCACGGGCACCACCCGCGAGGAGTTCACCTTCGCGCTCGTCAACGGCATCCCCGGCCGCCTCTACCTGTCAGGTCACCTCAACCGCATGACACCGGCCGAGCTCGACCTCGTCCGGTCCGCGCTGACCGCCCATCGCGCCATACTCGACGATCTGCACACACTCGTCCCCGCATGGCCACTAGGACTCCCGGCCTGGACCGACGAGTGGATCGCCCTCGCACTCAACGGCCCCGACACCTCCTACCTGACTCTGTGGCACCGCGGTCCCGGCCCGTCCGCCATCACCCTCCCGATCCCACGCTCGAGCATTGCCCCCCACTTCCCCACCGACCTCGGCGACTGGACCTACACCTGGACCGACGACGGACTCAGCATCACCACCAACACCCTCGAGCCCTCCGCCCGCGTCCTGCGCCTGACCCCCGCCAGGGAGTGAACATCACCGACTCTTCGCACCGAAGTGTCGAGGAGCTCGTCCCGCACTCACTCCGAACTCCTCAACGCCTACGAACGACGGCCGCCGCGCAGGGTGGCTCCGACTCGTACCATCCATGACATGGATGAGTCTCGCGATGCTTCCACGAACGCCGTCACCGCCGCGACCCAGGCAGACGTGATCGCCGACCTGCGGTCGCGGATCCGCGAGCGCTGGGAAGGCTTCTCGCCGGCCGCGCGGGCAGTCAGCCGGTCGCTGGCCGAGCGGCCGGCCGAGGAACTGCTCTTCCTGTCGGCGGCCGACCTCGGCGCCGAGACCAAGACCAGCAACGCGACGGTCATCCGCACCATACAGGCGCTCGGATACTCCGGCCTGGCTGAGCTGAAGGCGAAGATCGCGGCGCCGTTCACGCAGGCGAACCGGCCGGCGGTCCGCGCCCGCCAGCGGGTCGAGTCGACCGGTGGGGATCTCGAGAGCGTCTGGCACCAGGTGCTGGCGGAGTCGTTGGACCGGCTCGAGCTGATGCAGCCGACATTCTCCCTCGACACATACCAGCACGCCGTGCAACTACTGCTCGATGCGAAGCACACACTGACCTACGGCTTCGGTGCCTCGTTCGTGGCCGCGGATCATCTGGCCCTGGTCCTGCGGCGGGTGGGGCTCCGGGTGACGGCCCTCCATGCCGGGGGCTTCCGGCTCGCCGACGACCTCCTCGCGATCGGGCCGGGTGACGTGGTCGTCCTTTTCGCGCCCGGCCGCTCGGTCGTCGAGGTCGAAGTCCTGTTCGACCGCGCCCGAGAGGTCGGGGCCGCGACCGTACTGGTGACCGAAGACCCGAGCAGCAAGCTCGCCCACGAGGTGACAGTCACACTCCACTCCCCGACGACGCCCACCGGCCTGACCGGCGAACCGCTGACCTCGATCGTCGTCGGGGACGTGCTGGCGCAAGGCGTCGCGACCCTGGAGGCCTCCCGGTCTGTCGAGGCGTCCGAGCAACTCACGGCCCTCCGCCGGCGACTCGGTTTCTGACCTCGTCCCACCGCTGTAACCCACGATTGCTCACCAATTCCGTAGCTGCTACATTGGTCACCAATCGTAGGAAGGTGGCTGTGCGTGGGCGACCTCGACCTGGCGGGCCGAGCCGCGGTGGTGACTGGGGTCGGCGGACCACGTGGCATCGGCTTCGCGGTGGCGAGGGCACTGAGCGCCCGTGGTGCGTCGCTCGTCATCTCGGCGACCGGCGACCGGGTCCACCAGCGTGCAGCCGAACTCCCCACCGGCACCCTTGCCATCTCCGGCGATCTGACCCGGGACCACACCGCCATGGAACTTGTCCGAGCCGCTACGTCCCGGTTCGGCCGGCTCGACATCGCCGTCAACTGTGCGGGCATGACCTCGACCGCTCGTCCGGAGCCGGAGTCGGGAGCAGTCGGGCAGCTGTCGTTCGAGACGTGGCGGGCGAGCCTGTCACGCAACCTGGACTCGGCCTTCCTCTTCGCCCGCGCCGTCATGCCGGCGCTCGAGGAGTCCGGCGCCGGGCGCCTGGTGATGGTCGCCAGCCTCACCGGACCGGTCATGGGCATGCGCGGCGAGGTCGCGTACTGCGCCGCCAAGGCCGGCGTGGTCGGGCTGGTCCGAGGACTCGCGCTCGACTCCGCGGTCGCTGGGGTCACGGTCAACGCAGTGGCCCCAGGGTGGATCGCCACCGACTCACAAACGCCGGACGAGCACAGGCAGGGGCTCCGGACCCCGGTCGGCCGGAGCGGTACCCCGGAGGAAGTCGCCGGCCTCATCGCCTATCTATGCTCACCGTCCTCGTCCTATCTCACCGGCCAGTGCGTCATCATCGACGGCGGCAACTCGATCGCGGAGGAACGTGCATGACCCAGTCCTTCAACTTCTTCGAGGAAGCGGCTCTCCCCGCACCGGAGATCACCGTGGCCCAGGCGCTGGAGTACGTGCGGGACACGTACGGCATCGAGGGCGAGGTCACCGAACTCGGCAGCCAGCAGGATGCGAACTTCCTCGTCGGCGCGGCGGCCACCAAGTACGTCCTGAAGGTGTCCAACGCCGCCTTCACGCGCGAGGATCTGGCAGCGCAGGATCTCGCGGCCGCCCGGGTCGCCCAGCACGAGCCTGACATTCAGGTCCCCGTGGCGATCCCCGGGGCCGACGGCTCGACCGTGCAGCCCGTCACGCTCGGCGGCCGGCCGACGTACGCACGGCTGGTGACCTTCGTGGCCGGCGACGTCCTGAGCAACAGCAGCTACCTCGCGCCCGAGGTGGTCGCCGCCCTGGGCGATCTCGCCGCTCGCACCTCGCGCGCGTTGGCCGGCTTCGCCGGCGAGGTCCCGCCCCGCTCGCTCCAATGGGATCTCCGGAACGCGGCCGAGGTGGTGGCACGGCTGGCCGACTTCGTGACCGTGCACGGCGGACCGGACGCCGCCCGCGCCGCGGCGAGGACAGCCGCCAAGGCGCTCGCGCCGTATGCCGGAAACCTGCCACTACAGGCCATCCACGGCGACCTGACCGACGACAACGTGATCGCCACCGTCCACGCCGACGGGCGTCGCCGGCCGGTCGGCGTCATCGACTTCGGCGACCTCGCGGAGAGCTGGTCGATCGCCGAACTCGCGGTGACCTGTACGTCGCTGCTGCACTACTCCTTCGATCCGTCGACGATGCTCCCGGCGATCGTCGCGTACGACCGGATCCGGCCGATCTCCGACGACGAACTCGCGGCGCTCGGGCCGCTCGTCGTACTGCGGGCCGCCGCGCTGATGGTGAGTGGTCAGCAGCAGACGCAAGTCGACCGCGACAACCGGTACGCGACGGAGAACCTCGCGCGCGAGTGGAGCATCTTCGAGCGGGCGACCTCGGTTCCGCTCGAGGTCCTGACCGAGCTGATCCGCGCCTCGGTGCGACCCCGGAAGGAGCACCGGACTGCCGACGGCTCCGCCCTGCTGTGGATCGACGACCAGCCCGTCGTTCCGGCTCAGCTGGATCTGTCGGCGACGAGCGCCGACCTGCACGACGGGCGGTTCCTGCTCGACGGCGCGGAGGCGGCCGCGGCTGCGGCGGCGATCAAGCGGGCCGGATCGGCGGCCGTGGCTGTTCCGTTCCTCCAGCCGCGGTTGACGCGTACTCGGCTGAACTCGTTCGAGGCTCCGGCTTCCATCGGTCTTGGCGTCGAGGTATTCGCAGGACGAGAGCTGGAGATCCGGGCGCCGTGGCCCGGGGTGGCGCAGCGGCAGGACGACACCGTGGCGCTCAGGGGCCCGGACGGTGTGACCTTGTGGCTCAGCGGTGCGGACGTTACTGCTGAGGGCGCTGTCGAGACCGGCGACGTACTCGGTCGGCTGGCATCGGAGGCCGCGCTGTGGGTGCAGGTGAGTGACCTCGACGCTCAGCCGCCGTTCTTCGTTCCGGCAAGTCTGGCCGACGCGTGGGCAGAGTCGTGCCCGGACCCGACTGCCCTGATCGATCCGGCCGGGGTCCGCACTCTGCCAGCCACCGATCGCGAGGCATTGCTGGATCGCCGCGATACCGCGTTCGCTCCTGTCCAGGAGCACTACTTCCGGGAGCCGCCGCAGATCGAGCGCGGCTGGCGGAACCACCTGTTCGACACCGATGGCCGGTCCTACCTCGACATGGTCAACAACGTGTCGATCCTCGGCCACGGGCATCCGCGCCTCGCCGCGGCGATCGAACGGCAGTGGCGTCTGCTCAACACCAACTCGCGTTTCCACTATCGCGCGGTCGTCGAGTTCTCCGAGCGCCTCGCAGCGCTACTGCCCGACCCCTTGGACACAGTGTTCCTGGTCAACAGCGGCACCGAGGCCGACGACCTCGCCCTCCGGCTCGCCTGGGCCAACACCGGACGGCGTGACGTCGTTGCGGTCCGAGAGGCCTACCACGGCTGGTCCGACGCCACCGACGCCATCTCGACGTCGGTCGCCGACAATCCCAACGCCCTCGATTCCCGGCCCTCGTGGGTCCACACGGTCGCCGCACCGAACGCCTACCGCGGGCAGTACCGAGGAGCCGACGCAGACCGGTACGGCGAGGATGCCGCTGCCTACATCAACGAGCTGAGCGAGGCCGGCCGCCCGCCCGCTGCGTTCCTGTCCGAGTCGTTCTACGGCAACGCCGGCGGCATGGCTCTCCCGGACGGCTATCTCCAAGAGATCTACGCCGCGGTACGGCGGGCCGGTGGCCTATGCATCGCCGACGAGGTCCAGGTCGGATACGGCCGCCTGGGTGACCATTTCTGGGGCTTCGAGCAACAAGGCGTCGTACCGGACATCGTCACGGTGGCGAAGGCGATGGGCAACGGGCATCCGCTCGGTGCGGTCATCACGACGGCTGGGATCGCGGCGGGCTACCGCAGCCAGGGATACTTCTTCTCGTCGGCCGGCGGCAGTCCGGTCAGTTGTGTCGCCGGCGTGACGGTCCTCGACGTACTTCGCGACGAACAACTGCAGGAGAACGCGCGCGTGGTGGGCGACCATCTGCGGGCGCGCCTGCTGGAGCTCGCCGACCGCCATCCGATCATCGGCGCCGTGCACGGGATGGGGCTGTACGTCGGTGTCGAACTCGTCCGCGATCGCACAACGCTGGAGCCTGCACCGGCCGAGACCGCAGCGATCTGCGAGCGGATGCGCCGGCTCGGCGTGATCATGCAGCCGACGTCGGATCGCCT
The DNA here is from genome assembly GCF_045207705.1 of Kribbella sp. NBC_00889. NCBI lineage: Bacteria > Bacillati > Actinomycetota > Actinomycetes > Propionibacteriales > Kribbellaceae > Kribbella > Kribbella sp. NBC_00889. The sequence goes on from NZ_CP108783.1 coordinate 5,331,253, forward strand.
GTGTGTACTCAAGATCAAGCCGCCACTGGGCATCAAGATCCCCGACGCCGATTTCTTCGCCGACACACTTGACCGCGTTCTCACCGAAGGGTGGTAAAGCTGCCACGCCCGTGCGGAACCCAGATCACCAGTCCCGGGTCAGTACCTCGTCGAGGACCTCGGTGAACAGTTCGGCGTCGGCCGGCGTGAAGGCGAGCGGTGGCTTGATCTTCAGCACGTTGCCGGCCGACCCCGTCGGATAGACCAGCATCCCCTCGTCCTTCATCAGCTCGCTGAGCACCAGCGCTTCCCGTGCCGCCGGCTCCTTGGTCACCCGATCACGGACGAGCTCGATGCCCAGATACATGCCGTGGGCGCGTACGTCCCCGATCAACTCGTGCCGGCCGGCGAGCTCGTCGAGCCTGTCCTTGAAGACCCGCCCGGTCTCAGCCGCGTGGGCCTGCAAGCCTCCCTCGGAGATCTCGTCGAGTACGGCGGTCCCGATCGCACACGAGACCGGATTGCCGCCAAAGGTGTTGAAGTACCTCATCCCGGTGTCGAAGGCGTCGGCGATCTCCCGGGTTGTGACGACGGCCGCCATCGGATGCCCGTTGCCGATCGGCTTGCCCATCGTGACGATGTCCGGAACAACACCTTGGCTCTGGAATCCCCAGAACACGTCACCGAAGCGGCCGAAACCGACCTGGACCTCGTCGGCGATGCAGAGTGCACCGGCGGACCGGACGGAGGCGTGGGCCCGTTCGAGGTAGCCATCCGGATAGAAGATGCTGCCGGCCGTGCCCATCGCCGATTCCGCGAGGAAGGCAGCCGGCGGCGTACCCAGCGCGGTGAGCCGATCGACCTGCCGCTGGACGTCGGCGGCGTACTTGCTGCCCGCGTCCGGATCGTCGTACCCGAAGGGGCCGCGATAGCGGTTGGGTTGCTGTACCTCGTGGGTGGTTGGATCGGGACCGGTGCCCCCAGGGCCCTTGTAGCGGTTCGGGCTGAGCCCGGTGATCACCGAGGTGTTGCCGTGATAGGCCCCGTCGACCACCAGGACGTCCGAGCGCCCGGTGACCGTGCGCGCGATCCGGACGGCCAGGTCGTTGGCCTCGCTCCCGCTGCAGACCAGGAACACGACCCCCAGTGGATCGGGCAGCAACGCGGTCAGCCGTTCGGCATACTCGGCGATGCCCGGGTAGAGGAACCGGCTGTTCGTGTTGAGCCGCCGGAGTTGCGCGGTCGCGGCCTCGACGACGCGGGGATTACTGTGGCCGACGTGGCTGACGTTGTTCATCGCGTCGAGGTAGCCACGGCCGAACTCGTCGTACAGCCAGGCGCCCCGGCCGCCGACGAGATTCATCGGCCGGTCGTAGTACGAGCGTTGCGACCGGGCGAACCGCACGTTCCTCGTCGCCAGCACCTTGTCGGCCGTCCAGTCCGTGGCGCCGCCAGGCCGGGCACCGAGTCCGAGGAACTCCGACGGATCGGGCGAGACGATCGCCCACGCAGGCGCCTCGGAGGGCGCGACCAACTGCCTCCCACTGACGCGTGCTGTCTCGTGGGAACGGAAGATCGCTACGCGGAGGGTTGCCTGCGCGTCACCGATCGGGTCACCCGCGGCCACGGAGGCGCCGGCCGACAGCGACGAGTCGAGTCCGGTCCATCGGGACCAGATCGTCTCCGCGCCCTCGTGTCGCAGGATCAGGTACGGCGTATCACGCTCCTCCACGACCGCGGCATGAGGCGCGACGACCTGAAACGGCCGTGAAGCCGCAATCTCCACGCCGAGCCTGAGCGTTGCCGCCTCACCCGACGCGGTCGTTCGCCGCACGACTGTGCCGGCATCGGCCTGCAGATGACGACCCAGCCGGGCGTGGTGATCACGGCCGACCGGTTCGTGCGCGGGCGCGAAGGGCACGAGGTCCAGGCCGGGCGCCAACCATCGACCGCCGGCGCCCGGCACCGGCCTCCCCGGTTCGACCGGAGCGCCGGCCGCCGAGCGAACGACGAATTCGCCGACCTCCGGTGGGGTTGTCGCGAGGAGAGCGATCGCCGGCCAGGTGTGCTTCATCCGCTCGTGGCCGTACGACGGACCGCTGTCCGCACAACGCTTCATCCACGTGACGGCGTTGACGCACAGCCTGGTCGCGGCCAGCGGGTAGAGCACGGAGAGCTCGTCCTCGGTGAGCTCGAGCTCCGCGGCGTACCCGCGGATCACGGCCGCGGCCGCGCTCAGCGGATTCGCTGTGCGCAGCATCGAATAGGCGACCGCCACGGCCAATTCGCCGATCCGCACGGTGTACAGCGCGTCGGCGAAGTCCAGTACGGCGTGCACATGGTGGCGACCGTCTGTCCCCGGCCGGGCCAGCACGTTGAAGTCGTTGAGATCCTGGTGGACGACCGACTTCGGAAGCCCGGCACGGTGACTGTCCATCGCCCGGTCGAACCACCCGACGATCCGCCGGACCTGGGCCTGCCGGGACGGGTCCTCGACCGCATCGATGCCGTCGGCAATCGCCTCCGGCGACCGCAGCACATCCCAGTGATGAGTCGTTGCCCCGGGCAATCTGGTGGCCGGCGCGAGCGCCTGGACCATCCGAGCGGCGGTCAGGCCGAGTTCGCCCCTGAGCTGTGGGGAATGACTGTTCAGGTCGGACAAGGTCCGACCGGCCAGCCACGACTGAACCGTGACGATCCGGCGCGTGCCGTCGCGGTCGATCGCAACGGCGGTATCTCCGTTGCACGCGGCAACTGCCGTGGCGACGTGAACCGATCCGAGGACACCCGGCCGACCGGCAAGTGCTTGCAGCCCCTGCCGCCAGCGGATCTCGTCAGCATCGGCTCCGGGCGAGGAGATCTTGACGACGACGCGGGATCCGTCGGAGAGGTCGACAGCCACGTTCTGATCGACTTCGCCGCCCAACGGCGACTGTGCGACCGCCCGGAGACCGAACTCCTGGGCGAGAACTTCGGCGATGCTCGCCTGGCTCCATTGCTGCACGGGAGAACTGGACTCGACAGTGCTCATCACGCCCCACACGATTGGTGAACAATGCACCAATGCTACCATGGCTGTGGTGCGCGGTAGAGTGCGCTGGAGCTTTGCGCAGCTGAGAGGGGAAGCCGCATGCCGGTCGACGGACGAGTCTCGATGCTGAATCGCGGTACGACCGCCGAGGAAGTCGCGGCCCTGCTTCGCGAGACGATCATGGACGGCCGGCTGAAGCCGGGCGAGCAACTGCGCGAGGAAGGCTTGTCAGCGCAGTTCGACGTCTCCCGCCGGACCGTCCGGGACGCGCTCGGCATTCTGGCGCGGGAGCGGATCGTGCGGCACTACCGGCACAAGGGCTCCCGTGTCGTGTTGTTCACCGAGGAGGACATCCACGACCTCTACCGCGTCCGGAAGACGCTGGAGAGCAGCGCCGCGGCACTGGCTGCCACGCTGACCGATGCACAACTGCAGCGGCTGACCGAGGCCTTCGACCAACTCGCGGAGGCGACGACCTCCGGCCGTGCCCAGGCGATCGTGCAGCGCGACCTGGAGTTCCACCAGGCGGTGGTCGGCCTGATCGGCAGCACCCGGGTCGACGACTTCTTCGCCGACATCGCGGTCGAGATGCGCTTCGCGCTGTCGATCCTGGAGACGACCTACCGGGAGTCGACCCATCGGCCCGCCGAGGCACTCGACGAGCACCGGGCCATCTGTCAGGCGTTCGTGCGCCGCGATGCCGCCGAAGCCGGCCGCCTGGTCCAGGAGCACGCCGAGTCCAACGAGAGACTCCTGGTCGACGTGGTGGCCTCGACAGACATCACGGCTCTCGCACGCTGACCGTCGTACCGGCGCTGTTGCCAGTGACGGCGTGGACCAGGCGGCCGCCGAGGTACGTGCGCTCGACGCTCGCCCTGAGCAGAACCTCGGGAGCGCCGGCACGGATGTCCTCGCTGAGCACGACGAGGTCGGCGAGTTTGCCCGGGGTGATGCTTCCCTTCACGTCCTCCTCGTGCGACGAGTAGGCGGGGTTGGCGGTGTAGGCGAGCAGCGCCTCGTCGACGGTGATCGCCTGGTCGGGGTGGAACGGCTCGCTCTGCGCTGAATCGCCGGCCTTGCGGGTGATCGCGGCGTACATGTTGCGGAGGGGATTGATCTCGGCGACGTGCGACTTGTTGAACGCTCCGGGGAGGTCCGAGACCAGGTTGACGGTGATGTCGCTGTCGATCATCCGGCGCCAGGCGAACGCGTTCGCGGAGCGGGCGAGGCCGAGCGCCTGGTCGAGGTTCGCGGAGTAATGCAGGAGTTGGTCCGACGTCACGTCGGCGACCAGTCCCAGCTCGCCGGCGCGAGCGAAGTCGTCGGCTGCCAGGTGCCAGGCGTGGATCAGCCGGTGCCGCCGGTCGCGCGGGCCGTTCAGGAGCGCCGCCCGTTCGAACGCGTCGATCGCGATCCGGCAGCCGCGATCGCCCTGGACGTGGACGCCGATGTCGAAACCCGCCGCGTCACCCGCCAGTACGAGCTCGGCCAGCCGTTCCTCGCCGACGAAGCGGTACGACCAGCCGTCGGTCAGGCCGGTACCTGATGCGTCCGCGAGGTCGAACGGCGGAAGCATCGCACCGCTGTCGACGAAGATCTTCAGGGCCCCGAAGCGCAGCCAGTCGTCACCAGTCTTCGGCGTGACGCCGTGACCGGGCAGCCGGTCATGGGTGTCGAGCGGGAGGAAGGCGTAGACGCGGACGGACAACTCACCGCGGTCCGCGAGGGTCTGGAAGATCTGCGCATTCGAGAAGCTGCGCTCGAGGTAGACGGGCGGGATCGTCTCGTCGGTCACCAACGGCAGCCGCGCGATGTCGTGGACAGAGGTGATCCCGACCGCATTCAGCCCCGCCATCACGCCGCGCGCACCGAGCAGCTTCTGCTCCAGCGACATCGGGGTGACCAGCCGGTGCAGGAACTCACCGGCCTGTCCGTAGAGCATTCCGGTGAGTTCGCCGTCGGCGTCCCGGCCGAACCTGCCACCGCGCGGGTCCGGCGTCTCGCGATCGATGTTCGCGACGTCGAGTGCCTTGGAATTGGCGAAGTACTGGTGGTCGGCACGGCGGATCAGCAGCGGGTTGCCGGGCGTCAGTGCATCGACCGCGGCCAGGTCCGGCTCGAGCAGCGTGACGGCCTCCTCCCGGGTGGAGGCGAAGTCACCGAGATCTCCCCCGGTGATCCAGACGCCGGGCGTCAGTCGCGCAGCCGTGGCCGCGACGCGTTCCTCGAGCCGAGCCTGGTCGTTGACGTCGGTCAGTGCGACCTGGAAGTGCCAGTCGACGGCGTTCTCGAAGTGCGTGTGCGCATCGTTGAAGCCTGGGCACACCATCCGTCCGGCCAGGTCGACCAACTCCGTGGCCGCGCTCGCCAGGGGCAGGATCTCGGCGTCCTCGCCGACGCGGGCGATGCGGTCCCCCGTGACCGCGATCGCGGAGGCGAGCGGATGGTACGGATCGGCGGTCCACACGATCCCGCCGTACAGGATCAGGTCGACTGGCTCGATCGTGGGCGGTGGAGTGGTCATCCGCTGTGGCTCCTCACCTGGATTACAGGTCCGTTGTCCGCAAGGTCTGGACAGGACCGTAATAGCCGTTACAGTATTGCGTCAATGTTCTCTTTCTAGCCAAGAGTGTTCATCCGAGGAGCGCGTGTGCCGAGTCTCCGAGTCATCGAGATCACGAGCCCGTCCGCCCAGGAACGTGGCCGTCAGTACGGGAGTGCCGCCGCGGATCTGATCGCCGACGCGATTGCGTACTACCGCGAGGGCTTCGCGCACCAGACCGGTCTGTCCTGGGATCAGGTGCTCGATCACACCCGGCCGTGGCAGCGTCTCGTCGAGCGGGACCACCCCGAGTTGCTGGCAGAGATGGCCGGGATCGCCGACGGCGCCGGCGTCACGCTGCCCGAGATCGTCGCCCTCAACTGTCGCGGCGAGATCATCTACGACAACTGGTTCCCCGAGTCCCCGGTCCGCGAGGACGTCGACGGCTGTACGTCGTTCTCCCTGATCGACGGCGCGGCCGGCGACGGGCACGTCTACGCCGGCCAGAACTGGGACTGGCGCGAAGCGGTCCGCGGATCCGTCGTCCTCCTTCGGATCGTGCAGCCACCGAAGCCGACGCTGATCCTGCAGGTCGAGGCCGGGCAGATCGGACGCCACGGCGCGAACTCCGACGGCCTCGCACTGAACGCGAACGGCCTGGGCGGGCGCTTCGACGACTCGGTCGGGATGCCTCAGACGGTCATCCGCCGCGCGGTGCTCGACGCCGCGAACATCGCCGACGCGGTCAAGATCCTCACCTCGACCAAGGCCCACATCCCCAGCAACGCCCTCCTCACCCATCGCGACGGTTTTTCGATCGACGTCGAGACCACTCCAGGCGGACACGGCTGGGAGTACGGCGAGAACGGGCTGATTGTGCACGGCAACCATTACCAGGTCCTCAATCCGACGGAGGTCGGCAGCACCGGCCGACTGATCTCCCCCGACTCACTGATCCGGGTACCACGCGCTCGTCGGGGCCTGGTGAAGGCAGCAGACGGGGCCACGCCGGACGACGTCCGGAACGCAATCCACACAGCGATGTCGGACCACCTCGGATACCCGGACTCGCTCTGCGCCCACCCGGACGAGCGGCTTCCCGCCGTCGAGCAGTGGTCCACCACCTTGTCCAGTTGCGTCGATCTCACCACCGGCGAGTACTACGTAGCCGCGGGATCTCCGTGCGAGAACAAGTACGAACTGGTCCCGTTCAACCTGTACGACGAGATCCGGCCATGATCGGGCAGCCCGCCGAGCCGACCTCGGCCCACTTCGCGCGGGGCAAGACCCCGATCTTCGCCTCGCAGTACGACCAGCGGCTCGGCTACTGCCTCTACGTGCCGCAGACGCTGGGCACCGACCGGGCCCCGCTGCTCGTCATGCAGCACGGCACCGAGCGCAACGCCTCGTTGTACCGCGACCACATGGCCGCGTTCGCCGAAGAGCACCAGATCGCCGTACTCGCTCCGCTGTTCCCCGCCGGGATCATCGATCCGGAGGATCTGCACAACTTCAAGTTCATCGAGTACCAGGGCATCCGGTACGACCAGGCGTTGCTCGCCATGGTCGACGAGGTCAGCCGGCGGTACCCGGTCGACCCGGACGTGTTCTATCTGCACGGATTCTCCGGCGGCGGTCAGTTCGCCCACCGCTTCCTCTATCTTCATCCCGATCGCCTGGCCGGAGTGTCGATCGGTGCTCCCGGCCGGATCACCCAGCTCGACGACAGTCTTCCCTGGTGGCTCGGCACCAAGGATCTCCAGCAACGCTTCGGTCGTGCGGTCGACCTCGACTCGCTGCGCCGCGTGCCGATCCTGATGGTTGTCGGCGACAACGACGTCGAGACCTGGGAGATCGACAACCCCGGCGAGTCCAACTGGATGGACGGCGCCGAAAAGACTGGTAGTACCCGGATCGAGCGCCTGCGCACACTCGAGCGCGACTTCCTTGCCCAGGGCATCGACGTCCGGTTCGAACTCGTCCCCGGAGTCGCCCACCGCGGCTCACTGATCCTTCCGGCCGTCCGGGCCTTCTTCGCCGGGCTGCTGCGGTCCCGGCCCCAGATTCGCCGCCCCACCCCTGTAACGCATCTTCGACACCAGGAGTGATTGCCATGTCCAACACCGCTTCGAGGCCGCGGCGGTCGATCGCCGTCCTCACCTTGACCGTCGCGGCGGTCGGCCTGGCCGGGTGCGGCGGCACGTCCGCGTCGCCGGCCACCGGCGACGCACCGAACGCCAACCGGTCCGCGGCCGCGCAGGGGATCAGCTCGGACGTCAATCTCGAGCAGTGCGGCAAGGCCACCAGGACGATCAAGCACGACCTCGGCACCACCACCGTCACCGGCGACCCGAAGCGGGTGGTTGCGCTGGAGTTCTCCTTCGTCGACGCGCTGGTCGCGGTCGGCCTGGCGCCGGCCGGGGTAGCCGACGACGACAAGCCGGAGCGGATCATCCCCGGCCTGCGCGACAAGGTCGGCGAGTACAAGTCGGTCGGCCTGCGCGCAACCCCGAACATCCAGGTGATCACCGCACTCAAACCCGACCTGATCCTCGCCGACAGCGGACGGCACAAGGCGATCTACGCCCAACTGTCGAAGATCGCGCCGACCGTCGCCTACGCCAGCCTCAACGGCAACTACCAGCAGGTGATGGACAGCGAGATGTCCGCGGCGATCGCGCTGAACAAGTGCGACCAGATGAAGACCCGGCTGACCGAGCACGACAAGATCCTGACCGACCTGAAGGCCAAGGCGAAGTCCGGTGAGACCCGCGCGGCGTTGTTCGCGGTGTCGTCCGACAAGGAGTTCACCGGTTTCCCACCGAAGGCCTACACCCCCGGCGTGCTGGCCCTGCTCGGGATCAAGTCCCCGCTGGCCGACGACAGTGGCGACGCGACGGTCTCGCTCACGCTGGAGACAGTTGTCACCACCAAGCCCGACATCATGTTCATCGCCGGCCAGACCGGCGACACCCTGGCCGACACGTGGGAGAAAAGCCCGCTCTGGAAGGAGATCCCCGCGGTCAAGGACAACGCGACGTACAAGGTCGACCAGAACGTCTGGTCGCGATCACGTGGTCTGGTCGCCTCGGAACTGATCGCCCAGGAAGCCGTCAAGAACCTCTACGGGAACTGACATGTCCCAGTCGACGGGCATTCTGCCCACCGCCACCGAGGACGCAGCTCACCGTCGTCCGAGGATTGTCACCAGCAAGCAGCGGGTCACCTGGGCAGCCCTGGTCCTGCTGGCCCTCCTGGTGATCGGCGTCGTCTGGGGTCTGTCGATGGGCAGTCAGCACATCTCGCTGTCACGGTTGCCCGGAGCGCTCATCAAGGCCGACCAGCCGGACGAGTTGATCCTGCAGTCCATCCGGATGCCAAGGGTGGTGCTGGCCTTGCTGGTCGGCGCCGCCCTGGCGGTCGCTGGTGCTCTGATGCAGGCCGTCGCCGCCAACCCGCTGGCAGCGCCGGAGATCATGGGCGTCAACGCGGGTGCTGTGTTCGTGGTTGTGCTGGCGGTGACGATCCTGCCGTCGCTGTCCGGCGCGCCAACAATCGTGCTGGCGTTCGGTGGTGCGGCCGTGGCCGGTGTGTCGGTGATGCTGCTGGCCGGTTCGGGCAGCGGGCGGGTGAGTCCGGTCCGGCTGGCGCTGGCAGGTGTCACGGCCAGCAGCTTGTTGATCTCGTTGACGCAGGTGCTGATCATCTTCGACGAGAACTCCGCGGACAGCGTGTTGTTCTGGCTCGTCGGCGGGGTGAACTTCGCCGGCTGGGGCGACATCCGCGATCTGCTCCCCTGGCTCGCCATCGGGCTGGTGGGTGCGTTCTCGATGGCGCGCTCGCTCAACCTGCTTGCCCTCGGCGACGACATGGCCCGCGGTCTCGGTCAGAACGTCGAACGGACCCGGCTGCTCGGCTCAGCCTTCGTCGTCGTGCTGTGCGGTGCCGCCGTCTCTGTGGCCGGCCCGGTGGCGTTCATCGGGTTGATCGTGCCGCACATCATGCGCCGGATTGTGGGTTCGAGTTACACGGTTTTGTTGCCGTTGTGTGCGGTCGGCGGTGGGGTGCTGGTGTTGTATGCCGACATCTTGTCGCGCTATGTCAAGCCGCCGTTCGAGGTCCCGGCCGGTGTGGTGACCGCCCTGATCGGCGCACCGATCTTCGTGTATCTGGCCCGTCGGCAGAAGGTGACCTCATGAACGAGCGAAGCGAGTTCATCATCAAACACAGTCCATCTGGTGTCTCATCGGCGCCCGGAGCGAAGCGAGGACGTCGATGACCAGTTCGGCGATTGTGGCGCAGCATGTGCGCCGGACTTCTCTGGCCAGGCGGCATCCGGGTGCCTTGATGGCCTGGCTGGGTGTGTTGGCGGTGGTGCTGAGTTTCTACAGTCTCAGTGTCGGCGCGACCGATGTCTCGATGGGTGATGTTTTGCGTGCGGTGATCGGTGACACCGGTGATCAGGCCGCGCAGATCGTGGTGCAGTTCCAGTTGCCGCGGGTGTTGCTGGCGTGGCTGGTCGGGATCGCGCTGGCGGTGTCTGGTGCGGTGATGCAGGGCGTGATCCGTAACCCGCTGGCCGCGCCGGATGTGGTCGGTGTGACCAAGGGGGCCGGGTTCGCGGGCATGGTGTTGCTGCTGGCGATTCCGGGTGTGCCGGTGTTCGCGGTCGTCCCGGCCGCGTTCGTGGGTGGCCTGGCCGCGGCCGCGTTGGTGTATCTGCTGGCCTATCGCCGCGGCGCGACGCCGGTACGGATCGCGCTGGTCGGGATCGCGGTCTCGGCCGCGTTCGAGGCCGGGATCCGGTTCCTGCTGGTGCGCAACCCGCTGGATGTGTCCGCGGCGTTGATCTGGCTGACCGGCAGCCTGTTCGGCCGGTCGATGGGCTCGGTGCTGCAGATCCTGCCGTGGGTGCTGGTGCTGGTGCCGCTGATCGTGATCTGGGCCCGCAAGCTCGACGTCCTCGGCCTCGGCGACGACCTGGCCGCCGGGCTCGGCGAACCGGTCGAGAAAACCCGCCGGGTGCTGCTGCTGTTCGCGGTCGCGCTGGCCTCGGCCGCGGTCGCGGTGTCCGGCACGATCGGCTTCGTCGGACTGATCGCCCCGCACATGGCCCGCCGCGTCTTCGGCGGCCGCCACCTCGCCTCGATCCCGGCCGCCGCGCTGTTCGGCGTCCTGCTGATGCTGTTCGCCGACATGATCGGCCGCGGCCTCGCACCCCCGCTGGAGATCCCGGCCGGCCTGGTCACAGCGGTCGTCGGGGGCCCGTACTTCCTCTACCTGCTCGTGAAGACCGGAAAGTAGGAACCGCCATGCGTCTGCAGGCACAAGGCGTCCAGCTCGCCTATGACCAAACCGTCATCGCCCACGACCTGACCCTGACCATCCCCGACGGGAAGGTCAGCGTCCTGATCGGCCCCAACGGCTCCGGCAAAAGCACCGCACTGCGGGCCCTGGCCCGGCTACTGCCACCAGCCAAAGGCAGTGTGATCCTGGACGGCAAATCGATCCAGGACACACCGACCAAGGAAGTAGCCCGGCTGCTGGCGATCCTGCCCCAGGTCCTGGTCACACCCGAGTCGATCTCGGTCGAGGACCTGGTCTGGTTCGGCCGCCACCCCCACCGCACCTCCCTCAAAGTCCCCAGCCAGGCCGACAAAGACACCGTCGAATGGGCCATGGACGTCACCAGCACCACCGAACTGCGCCACCAACACGTCGACCAACTGTCCGGCGGACAGCGCCAACGCGTCTGGATCGCGCTCTGCCTCGCCCAAGGCACCGACCTCATCCTGCTCGACGAACCCACCACCTACCTCGACGTCGCCTACCAACTCGAAGTACTCGACCTGCTACACCAACTCAACCAGGAACAAGGCAAAACCGTCGCGATGGTGCTCCACGACTTCAACATGGCCGCCGAATACGCCGACCACGTCTTCGTCATGAAATCCGGCACCCTCGTCACCCAAGGCACCCCCGAAGACGTCTTCACCTGCGACACCATCCGCGACGTCTTCGGAGTCGAGTCCAAGGTCGTGCCTCACCCGGTCAGTGGTAAACCGATGTGTATCCCACTGCGCGCCGGCCTGCGAAACCAAGCCCAGGTAGCGGTTGCGAACTGCTGAGGCTCGAGAGCAGCCTTCAAGGTCGCCCGGGGTTCGGAGGACGGGTACGTTACGGGTTCGCGTCTGTGACGGGATGGTCCGGCCACGCGACTGCATAGCCGCCGAAGCCGCCCTCGTTCAGTCGTGCGTAGCGCAGCAACTCACGAACGATGCCTGCGTTGCCCATGGCCCATCCGGGGCGCGGTTCAAGGTCTGGTGGGTCTGCGCGGTGCTCATGATTCGACCAGCGAACGCCGGCTTCATCGACGATTGCGTGAGTCACCAGGTCATCGACCAGGACGTCGGCGAACTCGAAGTCGCCACCACATTCCACGATCCGGTCGCAGGCCAGGGCCAGCACGCCTGCGGTCCCGCAGCACCGCCCGTGGTTGTCCCAGAAACCCGGACGGATCCGACGCGGCAACCCGGACTGTGTGACCGTTTGCCAGCAGGAGTCACCGAGTCGAATCCAGGCCGAGTCTCCAGTGACCTGCGCGAGCAGGCGAAAGACTTGTGCGTCGCCCGCCGGACCATTGCACCAACCAAGGCTGAACCGCTCCACCACATCAGGCCGGTGCGGTGGGTCAGAGTGCGGTACAAGGAAGCCGTCGGGACCAGCCTCATTGCGGCCCACGACGTCTGCTGCTCCGGTGAGGGCAAGGTCGATCAGATCCTCCCGGTCAGCGGCTCGACCGACGGCGGCCAGCGCATAGACGATGCCCAGGGTGCCGTGCGCAATGTGATGGGACCGCGGCGGAGAAGGCCGGACCGGCCAGTTCACGCCACATGCCGTCCGATCCGCCGTAGTGAGGTAGGGCGTGACCGCCGCAACGGCCAGGTCCACATCACCCGCAGACAGTGCACCAAGCCCTATGCCGGCGTTGCCGGCGAAGAGCTCGAACATCGGGCCCCAGCGCTGACCATCGAAGCGATCCCGAATCCTGCCCAGCGCCCGATCTGCCGCATCGAGACTGCCAGGTGCCCGCAGCCCAGCAGCGACGCCGGCCAAGCCGAAGTACAGCGACGAGTCCTCAAGACTGTCGACGCTCGCGGCCAGAGCATCCACGCCCGCTGCCACTGCATGGTGATAGCGGTCGTCGCCGAAGTGCTGCGCCGCTTCCTGCAGCGCGAGCACGATCCCGGCCATGCCGTGGTAGAGCGACGGGTCCTTGCAGTCGGCAACTTTGCCGACCAACCAGTCAGCCGCCCCTCGCGCAAGCCACGTCACCTCTTCGGCCCTTGCCGCACGATCTGGCGTCCCCACGGCGGCCAGTTTACGTTGCAGACACTCGCCGGCTTCGGCACCCGTTCGGGTTGATCCCGATCACGGGTCGGTAGCTGGCTTCGTGAGGGTCAGTCGGCGATCCGTTCGAAAGCGGCTGCCTGTTCCTCATCGTGCACAACGTCTGCGAACAAAACCCTCGTCGGCAACGACGTCTTCGCGGCTCAGGTCGGAGCCGGCGCATGCCACGTCGGCGCGGCAGAGCCGGGATCGCGCCGGTCGATGATGGTGTCGAGGGTGGCGCGAGCGGCCTGGAGCCGGGCGATGGCTTTGTCCAGCCCGCTGCGTTCCGAGGCCAGTCTCTCGATCAACTGCAAAGCCGCCGTTCTGAGTGCCGGCTCCTGACCGGATGTCACATCTCGTCCGCCTCCGGTGACTCATGGGGTGACCGACCGATGGTCCAACCAACGCAACCAGGAGACGAGATGTCCGAGACCAGGATCCCCAAGACCGAGATCACCGGAGTTCTCGGCGCGGTAGCCAAGAGAGTCAGCCGGAAGATGCTGGGCGAGGTACCGGAGCAGCTGGAAGTCATGTGGCACAACAAGTCGGTTCTGATGACCATGATGGGCCTGTCGAAGAAGGCGAAGAAATGGAACGAGTGCGACGAGAACCTCAAGGCCTTCGCCCATATGGCGACCATGGATCTGATCGGCTGCAGGTTCTGCCTCGACCTCGGCTATTTCATGGCGAACCACGACGGCCTCGATGTGAAGAAGGCCCGCGAGGTGCCGGGCTGGCGCGAGTCCGACGTCTTCACCCCGCTCGAGCGTGACGTGATGGAGTACGCCGAAGCGATGAGCCAGACGCCGCCGACGGTGACAGATGAACTCTCGGCGAGGTTGTTGAACAGTCTCGGGGCACCGGCTCTGCTGGAGCTGACCGCCTACATCACGCTGGCGAACATGGCTGCCCGAATGAACATCGCGATCGGGCCCTTCGAGTCTCAGGGCTTCGCGGCGGCGTGCGGCCTCCGCCCACTGACCGAGCCCTCGAGGTCTGCGACCGGCGTAGCGTCGCAGTCATGAGCACACCGAATGGCACCGAGGAGTTCGAGGCTCATCGCAGCCTCCTCTTCACCGTCGCCTACGAGTTGCTCTCCTCGGCGGCCGACGCCGAGGACGTCGTCCAGGAGAGCTGGCTGCAGTGGGCCGACGTCGACCAACGGCAGGTACACAGCCCCCGCGCGTTCCTGATCCGCATCGTCACCCGGCAGGCGCTCAACCGGATGCGGACGCTCTCGCGCCTTCGCGAGAAGTATGTCGGCCAGTGGCTGCCCGAGCCGCTGCTGACCACCCCTGACGTTGCCAATGATGTCGCGCTCGCGGACAGCGTCTCGATTGCCATGCTCACCGTGCTGGAGACGCTGGGCCCGACCGAGCGGGCCGTGTTCGTGCTGCGCGAGGTCTTCGCGGTGCCGTACGACGAGATCGCAGAGGCGCTCGACAAGACTCCGGCGACCGTCCGACAGATCGCCCACCGGGCGCGCCGGCACGTGGCGGCCCGACGCCCGCGGACCCGGGTCACCCGCGCGGAGCAGGAGGAGGTCGTCGAGCGGTTCCTCGTCGCGATCCGGACCGGGGACGTCGATGCACTCCTGACTGTGCTGGCCCCGGACGTGGTGGCAGTGGGCGACGGCGGTGGGCTAGCTCCTGCGGCCCGACGGCCGCTCGAGGGAGCCGAGCGCGTGGCGGATGCCTTGGCCGCGGTGGGCAGGTACGACGGCCTCGTCGTACACGCCACGTGGGTCAACGGCGCGCCGGCGGTCAGGATCGACCTCGACGGCCAACCCGTCGGTGTGGCCAGCGTGCAAGTCGCGGGCGGCCGCATCACAGGGATCTACGGCATCGCCAACCCGGAGAAACTGACCCGTCTCGATCGGGAAACGCTGCTGGCCACATGACGAGGTCGCGGTGGGTTGGATGCCTGCTGGTCAAGGTTGGGCGCTGACCAGGCCTGTTTGATAGGCGATGACAACGAGTTGCGCGCGGTCGCGGGCACGGAGTTTCACCATGGCGTGGCTGACGTGGGTGCGTGCGGTGGCTGGGCTGAGGAACAGCTCGGCGCCGATCTCCTGATTGCTCATGCCCTGACCAACCAGGGACAGAACTTCGCGTTCTCGTTCGGTGAGCACCGCGAGCCGTTCGTCGGCTGCCTGGCTGACTGTTCGTTGAGCGGTGAACTGTGAGATGAGGCGTCGGGTGATTCGCGGTGCGAGCAGCGAGTCTCCGGCGGCGACGACGCGGATGCCGTGGAGGAGCTCGGCGGGACCGGCGTCTTTGAGCAGGAACCCGCTGGCACCGGCCTGGAGTCCCTCGAAGACGTACGCGTCGGTGTCGTAGGTGGTCAGGATGAGGACGCGAACGTGCTGGAGTCCGGGTGTCGCGGCGATCTGTTGAGTGGCCTGGATGCCGTCCATCTTCGGCATCCGGATGTCCATGAGTACGACGTGGGGCCGGGTGGCGCGGGCTTGTTCGACGGCCTGAACTCCGTTGGTGGCTTCACCTACCACTTCGATGCCGTCCTCGGCTTCGAGGAGCGCCCTGAAGCCGGAACGCACGAGACCCTCGTCGTCGACGACCAGCACCTTGATCGGCGTGTCGTCGAGGGACGTCTTCAACGGCATGTCGCTCCCGGCGCAAAGGGCAGTCGTGCAACAACCGCGAACCCGCCATCAGCTATCGGCCCGGCGTCGAGATCGCCGCCCAAGAGTTGACACCGCTCGCGCATGCCAATGATCCCACGCCCTGGTACAGCGGATCTTGCGCCATTGCTCTGGGCGTGGCCACGTTCGTTGGTCACGCTCAACTCGAGGGAGTCGACTCCGTAGCCGAGCCCGACCGTCACCCGGGTCGGACCTACGTGGCGGATCACGTTCGTGATGGACTCTTGGAGGATTCGGAAAGCAGCGCTGTCCACCGCGGTCGGCAATGCCGGGGTGGACGGCGCACTCTCGAGCATCATCTCGAGTCCGGCGTGGCGCGCGTTGGCGAACAACTCGTCGATCTGTCCGAGGCCAGGGTGCAGCGCTCGCCCGTCGTCGGCATCTCGGAGTACGCCGAGGATGGACCGCATCTCGTGCAGCGCCTTGGAGCTGGTCTGCTCGATGGCCTCCAGCGCCTCGCGTGTCCGTTCGGGCCGTTTGTCGAGGAGGTGGGCGGTGACACCGGACTGGACGTTGATGATGGCGATGGCATGAGCGACGGTGTCGTGCACCTCGCGAGCGATCCTGAGTCGTTCTTCGTCGACCCGGGCCCGTGCTTCCTCCTCGCGGGTTCGTTCGGCCAGCTCGGCCCGCTCCAGCGCGTCGGCAGCGATGACGCGTCGAGTCCGGACCGACTCGCCGAGGGCGACGCTCATCACCGAGGCCCCGATCCGGAAGAACACCCACCCGATGGCGGCGGGCGGCTCGATGTCTGCGGCAGCGACCAGCCAGCCGCCGGTCAGCACCGTGATCCCGACGGCGGCGATCGCCAGCGACCGGCGCCCGTCGCCACACGCAGCGAGGCTGTAGAGGGCGACGAAGAGCCCGAGCCAGCCAGGTCCGTCCGGGAAGTCCAGGGTGTAGTAGATCAGGCTGGCGACCGCGGTGATCGCGAAGACCGCCACCGGGAACTGGCGCCGCAGAGCGACGACGGCGCCACTGACGATGAGCAAGACGTATCCGAGGTAGCCGAGGTCCGAGAGGGGACGTAACACCGAATCGGGGTCGGCTGCCACTTTGGCCAGGCTGCCTTGGACCTGCATCACCGTGATGAAGAGGGCGAGACACAGGTCCAGCGCAAGCGCAGGCAGGCGGAACGAGACGGCGCGGGCTTGCATGTCGCGATCATAGGTCTTCGGCCGCAGCAGGGACTCCCGTCCGGTGCGCGGGCCAGTACGACGAAGAGCGCGATCCAGGCCGTGACGTCTACGTCGAAAGGCGTAGACAGTGCCGTCCTCGAACGGACGTACCGGCGTCGTCACCGGCGAGACGATCAACTCCGTCACATCACTGACGGAGGCCTTCATGACCGACACGTACCTGCCCGACGACCGCCACTACGGTGCCGGTCGCGCACGCCCAGGCCCGTTGGGACGGCTGGCACGCCTGTCCTTCCGCCGGCGCGGGATGGTGTTGCTGGCTTGGCTGCTGGCACTAGGGCTGGCCATCGGCCTGTCGGCCGCGTTCGGAGGAGAGAAGGTCAACGGCACGACCCTGCCGGGGTCGGACTCGGAGCAAGCACAGACGCTGCTGACAGAGCGATTCCCGGCTCAGGCGGGCGATCGCATCGATTTGGTGGCCCGCGCCGACAACGTGGCCGGCAGCGAGGTCCAAGGCCGGGTCGAGGCACTCCTCGGGAAGTTGCGCGGCATGCCACATGTCGCGGACGTGGAGGATCCGTCCGCCACCGGTACTGCTCCCTCACCGGATGGCCGGACCCTGATCGCACGCGTCTATCTCGACGTCGCCAACCCCAACGACATGCCGGTCGAGGACACCGAGAGGTTGCTGGCTGCCAGCGACCATGCCGAGGGCGAAGGCCTGGAGATCGCCCTCACTGGCCAGGCGGTTCAGCGGGCAGAAGCGCCGCAGGGCGGCACCACCGAGATGCTGGGGCTGATGGCGGCCGCCGTGATCCTGCTGATCACGTTCGGATCACTGGTGGCGGCCGGCCTGCCCCTGGCCTTGGCGGTCGGCGGGCTGCTGGTGAGCTCCAGCCTGGTCGGCCTGATGGCGGCGGTGGTGGACGTGCCCGACTTCGCGCCGCTCATCGGGGCGATGCTCGGCATCGCCGTGGGCATCGACTATGCGCTGCTGATGGTCACCCGGTTCCGGGAGTGGCGGGCCGTGGGGCTCGATCCTGAACTGGCAACGGTGGCGACACTCGACACCGCCGGCCGGGCCGTCCTCGTCGCCGGTGGAACGGTGATCGTGAGCATGGGCGGGCTCTTCGCGATGGGACTGTCCATCATGGACGGCACCGCCGTCGTGACGATGGTGGCGCTACTGATCGTGATGCTCGCCGCTCTGACGCTGTTCCCCGCGCTGTTGGGCTATCTGGGCAGGTGGATCGACCGGTTGCGACTGCCACTCGGACGCCGCCGTGTCGCGCGGGTCTCGGCTGACGGCCACGTGGTCCCAGCAGCCGGCTGGGTGCGGTGGAGCCGACTGGTGCAGCGACACAGCGTGCTCGCCGCTGCCGGAGCCATCGCCGTACTGGTCTTGCTTGCCGTCCCCTTCCTCGGCGTCCGGTTCGCCATGCCCGACGCGGGCAACGACCCTGAAGACACCTCCAACCGGCAGGGCTACGACATGCTGGCCGAGGGCTTCGGTCCGGGCACCAGCGGTCCTCTGATGGTGGTCGCGGATCTCGGCCAGGCTCAGGGCGACACGGTCATCAAGCAGCTGCACGCGGGACTCGAGGCGGCAGCCGGTGTCGCCGCAGTGTCACCGCCACAGCTCAACTCGACCGGCGACACCGCGCTCATCACAGTCGTGCCCGCCACAGGACCACAGGACAGCGCCACCGTGGACCTGGTG
Source organism: Kribbella sp. NBC_00889 (assembly GCF_045207705.1). NCBI lineage: Bacteria > Bacillati > Actinomycetota > Actinomycetes > Propionibacteriales > Kribbellaceae > Kribbella > Kribbella sp. NBC_00889. Next base: position 5,349,718 of record NZ_CP108783.1, read on the forward strand.
CGCTCGGTCCGGGACAACGTGATCCCGGCCGCCGTCAAGGGCACCGATACGCACGCACATGTCGGCGGGAGGACCGCCACGACGATCGACCTCAACTCATCAGTCGTCGACCGGCTCCCGTACCTCATCGGCGGAGTCGTCCTCGTGTCCATGCTCCTTCTGCTCGTGGCATTCCGCAGTATCGTCATCGCCGCCACCGCGGCAGTGATGAACCTGCTGTCCGTGGCGGCGGCGTACGGCGTACTGGCGTTCTTCCTCGAGGGAGGCTGGGCCGGCCGGCTGATCGGCATCGACTCGGCGGCACCGCTGGCGGGGTACGTACCAGTGATCATGTTCGCCCTGTTGTTCGGGCTCTCGATGGACTACGAGGTCTTCCTGGTCAGCCGGATGAGCGAGACGTGGGTACGCACCCGCGACAACAGTCAGGCCATCCTCTCCGGGCTGGCCGGGACCGGCCGCGTGATCACCGCCGCCGCGTCCATCATGATCGTGGTCTTCGCGGCGATGATCGCGCTCGACGACGTGACCCTGAAGTCCTTCGGGGTGGGCATGGCGGCCGCGATTCTGGTGGACGCGACGATCGTCCGCATGTTGCTGGTCCCGGCGGTGATGCGGCTGCTCGGTCACCGCAACTGGTGGCTGCCCCGTCCGCTGGAGCGCTGGATGCCCCACCTGCACGTCGAAGGGCGGTCCGACGCGTACCTGTCTGCGCACGACTCCGAGACCCCGACCGCGACCCCCGCGCCGACGCCGGTCGGATCGTGACGCCACCAACTACGACGATCACGCCCTCTCCCTGGTCGAACGAGACGATCCGATCACGAGCGGTCATGTCGAGCACGACTCCGTCACCGGGGAGCGCCGCATCGCCGTAACTCTTCCCGGCCCCACGCAGGGTGATCCTCGGCTCGGCCAGAACCACGTCGACCAGTCCGCCGTCGAAGGCCGGCCGCCGTGCCGGAGCCGTCCGATGGACCGTCCGCCCCCAACCGGACAAGTCAGCCGTGTTGGGATCCTCGAGGGTCATGCTGCCGACGTTAGGGACCGAGCGCCGAGAGCGTGCTGAGTCTGGTACGCCGTCAGATGCTCGGCGACGACCTTGTTCCAGGTCATCACGGGATCCGTGTGCTGGTTGTGTTCCTGCATGCGCGACAAGACTGCGGTGTCGGTCAGCAGCGCGGCCGCAGCCTCCGCCATCCGAACGTCGCTGTCGACGAGATAACCCTCGACTCCGGACCGGACGAATTCGCCGACACCGCCGGATGCCATCGCCACAACGGGTAGACCAGCGCACCGTGCCTCCAGGGCCGCAACCCCGAAGGACTCCAACTCGGCCGGAGCGAGGTACACGTCCGCGGCGGCATAGAGCTGCTGGATCTCGTACCTGGTAAGGCGCCCGGGCAGATCGACCCATCCGGCCAGCCCACGCCTCCGGACCGCTGCCGCCACGGCGCCTGCCAGCGGTCCTGAGCCGATGATCGCCGCACGGACAGGGATCTCGGAAGGCAGGAGTCTTCGGATGTTCTCCAGGGTTCGAAGGAGAGCCATCGGGCGCTTGCGACGGGTGAGTCTCATCGTGCTCACGATGGTGAGGGGATGCTCTGCTCGTCGCGGCTGCCGCCACGGGCCCGGCTCGATGCCGTTGTGCAACACGCCGACCGATCGGCCGGGCAGCGATCGCCTGAGTACGCCGGCCACGGCCTCGCTGACCGCGGTCCACCGGACGTCGCCGACGTACCGGTCCACCCACGCCACCGGCCACGGCATCGATGCACTCGGCAACGAGTGCAGCGTGACGATCGCCGCTCGGGCGAGGCGCGCTGCCTGCCACGCCAACGGTGAGAGCAAGGACGTATGCGAGTGGACGACATCGAAGCTGCTCAGCTCGTCCCGAAGCCGTTCGATTGCCGATGGCAACAGCGCTCCAGCCAGCGCGGGAAGGCGCACGACGGGTACGCCGCCGGCCGCGGGCGGACCCTCGGCCGTCGTGAACACGGTGACGTGATGGCCGGCCGTGATGAGCTGTGCGGCGAGGTCGTGGACCTGGAGTTCGATTCCGCCGAGTCTCGGGAGGTAGCAGTCGCTGACCATGGCGATCCTCATCCGGCCAGTGCTTCCAGCTCGCTCCGGTCCTGGCGGCGTCGACGCTGGGCAGCGAGCCAGATCGCCAACGTGAGTCCACCGACAGGGATCTCCATGAGGTACGTGAAGCCGCGGAACAGGAGCAGGCCGGCGGCGACGCCGGCCGGGTCACCACCGAGAGCAACCAGAGCCGCGGTAGTGCCCACTTCGACAATCCCGGCCGCACCGGGGGTGATCGGAACGAGGGTCAGCAGTCGCTCGACGGCCAGCGCCGTGAAGAGCACTGGCAACCCCAGCGCTACGCCGAGCACCTGGAAACAGAGCCACAGCAGGGCCAACTGCAGGGCGAGGTAGGCGAGCATCCCGACGGTCATCGGACGCCAGCCTGATCGCACGATCCGGAGAATCGAGCGTCGCAAGGCAGGGATCCGTACGGCCAGGTCCGAGGCCCGAAAGACTCCGATCGGCTTGTCGAGGGCTGCGCCGACGATGGCTGCGGCTCGCTCGTCCGCCAGGATCCAGACACAAACAACGACTGCGGCCGGGACCGGGAGGAACAGCAGGGTCCCGGAGCCGAACGCGGACGCGCTGTGCAGGATCGGCATCAGCGCAAGGGCGAGCGCGATCACGCCGAGCTTGGAGACAAGGTTGAGCAGGGTGGTCACCGCGAGGAAGCCACCGAACGCCACCGAGCTGAAGCCCCAGCGGCGGACCATCGCGAAGTTCAGGGCCGTACCGGCCGCGCCGCCCAGCGGAAGGACGTTGGCCACCGCGCTGCCCGTCAGACTCAACGTCAGGCCGCGGCGTTTCGTCAGTCCTGGCAGGGATGCGGACAGGACGAACGAATGCGCCCACAGCCCAGCGATCCACACGATCGTGAGTGCTAGCAGGGATGGGACTGAGATTCGGCCGAGGACCGACCCGACGTCGGTCCAGGTCGAGCCCACTGCCCGGGGCAGGAACACCTCCAAGGTCGCGGTCAGCAGCCCACTGAGCACCGACGTCACCACCCGCCGCCACCTCGCGCCGTCCACCGTCACCCCGCCATCGGTCCGCTGCCGTCACTCATCCCGATCAAGGTTGGAACGCGTCCGCTGAGAAGGTGCTGAGAGCAACTGCGCCGGCTGCGGCGACCGTGCGATGCTCGAAGCATGGTGCAGTCAACAGGCGCCGCCCGGTACACGCTCGTGGCCTTTCACGCCCATCCCGACGACGAGGCGCTGCTGATGGGCGGCACGCTGGCCCGGCTCGCCGCGGAAGGACATCGCGTCGTCCTGGCGGTCGCCACCGACGGTGAGGCGGGTGCGGCCGCTTCGTCGTACCGGTCGGCTGGACGGCTGGCGTCGTACCGGCGGGACGAGCTGGGGCGATCGGCGGCGGCGCTCGGGTGTGCCCGAGTTGTGCGGTTCGGATTCACGGACTCGGGGTCGACGGGTCCGGTGGCCGACGGGGCGTTCAGCCGGCTCGAGATCGAGCAGGCCGCGGCGCCGCTGATCGAACTGCTGCGTGTGGAGCGGGCCGACGCACTCACGATCTACGATCCGGCCGGCGGCTATGGGCATCCCGATCACCAGCAGGTGCATGCCGTCGGCGTGTACGCAGCCAGACAGGCCGGTACGCCGCTCGTGCTGGAGGCAACGATCGATCGCCGGCTGATCCGCCGACTCGTACGACTGGTCGAGGCGATTCCCGGCGTACTGCCCGCAGTCCGCGCTGCCGACTACGACCACGCGTACTCGCCAACGTCGGCGATCACGCACTGCGTCGACGTGCGCGCGTATGCGGTGCAGAAACGTCGGTCGTTCCAGGCGCACGCCAGCCAGGCGAGCTCGGACGGCGGAGCCCGGACGCTCGGCCTGCTGCTCAAGCTGCCGCGGTGGCTGTTCCGGCGCATGCTCGGGCGGGAGTGGTACGTCGAACACGGCCGGACGCCAGGCGCTCCGCTGGACGACCTGTTCGCGACGCTCCGGTGACCACCTCTCAGGCGGCTCTCAGCGGCGCTGTGCCCACACTGGGATCCCGCTGACCGGCTGCCACCGATCCAGTCCGTGACCTGGGACGATGGGCAGTGTGGAGACCCCATCGCGAGTGGGCGCCATCCGGAGGGAAGGAGCCCGCGTGCTATCCGCACTGCGCAAGGCGAGCCTGCGACTCAGCCGTGCCAGTGTCCGCAGCAGGTCCACCGCGGCAGCTGTCATCGTCGTCGCCGTCGCGATGGCTCTGGGTGCCGCCGTACTCCTCCTGCTTCTCCAGCGCGCGCTGATCACGAGCGTGTCCGACGCGGCGGACGGGCGCGTCGCGGAGGTGGCCTCGCAAGTCGGCGAAGAAGGTGTTTCCACGCTGAGCGCTGACCTCGCGGAGTCGACCCGAGCCAGCCAGTTGATCCAGGTGCTGGATGCCTCCGGCCAGGTTGTCGCTGCGTCATCGGCCCGGGCGGACAACACCGCGTTGACTGGTCTACGCCCTGGACCAGGTGTGATCGAGCGGGCCGAGGTCGGCGAGATGCCGCTGATCGACGACGACCACGACTATCTGATCGTGGCCCGGGGCGCTGAGTACGGCGGACAGACATACACCGTGGTCGTCGCGTCGTCGGTGGAGACTCAGCGGGAGACAGTGACCACGGTGACCAAGTACCTCCTGGTGGGATTCCCGGTGCTGCTGGTCGTGGTCGGCGTCGCCGGATGGCTCCTGGTCGGTCAGGCACTCGGACCGGTCGAGCGGATCCGGGTACGGGTGCAGGGCATCGAGTCGAACGACCTGACGGAGCGAGTTCCGGTGCCTGAGACGCAGGACGAGATCGCCAGACTCGCAGTGACCATGAACGAGATGCTCGACCGCTTGCAGACCGGGCAGGCGACGCAGCGACGCTTCGTGTCCGATGCCAGTCACGAGCTCAGGTCACCACTGGCCACCTTGACCGCGGCCCTGGAAGTCGTCGAGGCGGACACGACCGGAAAGGCGTGGCAGGAGCTGCACCAGGTGATGGAAGCCGAGACGGAACGGATGCGGCGACTGGTCGAGGATCTCCTCCTGCTCGCCAAGGCGGACGACGCGGGCCTGCGGATGCAGCGGACCGACGTGGATCTCGACGACCTGGTCCAGGTCGAAGTCCAGCGGCTGCGCAAGGCCACCGTCGACCTCACGGTGACCAGCGACATTCATCCGGTCCGAATCCTCGGCGATCCGCTGCGTCTCAGCCAGCTCATCCGCAACCTGGTCGACAACGCGGCCAGGGCGGCCCACAGCACAGTGCGCCTCGCCACAGCCGAGGCGAACGGCCACGCGATCATCACCATCGAGGACGACGGCGACGGCATCCCCGAGAACGAACGCCTCCGGGTCTTCGAGCGCTTCGTCCGCCTCGACACCAGCCGTGCGCGCGCCAGCGGCGGCTCCGGCCTCGGCCTCTCGATCGTCCAGGAGATCACCAAGGCGCATCAAGGCGCCATCACCCTCACCTCCGCCACCACCGGCGGCACCACCGCCACTGTCACGCTCCCGACGCGGTGAGCCGCCCAATGAACCGCTCAGCGGATTCTCAGCGGCGGCGGATGACACTGGGACCATGCGGGTGCTGATTGTCGAGGACGAGGTCCGGCTGGCCGAGACGGTTCGCCGCGGTCTGAGCGATGCCGGGTTCGTGGTCGAAGTCGTCCACAACGGCGAGGACGCGGTGTGGGCCGCGACCGAGCAGAGCTACGACGTCATCGTGCTCGACATCATGCTGCCCAAGCTCAGCGGGTACAAAGTGCTCGAAGAGCTCCGCTCGCGCAGCGTCTGGACCCCAGTGCTGATGCTGACCGCCAAGGACGGCGAGTACGACCAGACCGACGCGTTCGACCTGGGCGCGGACGACTACCTGACCAAACCCTTCAGCTTCCTGATCCTGGTGGCCCGGCTCCGTGCGCTGATCCGCCGCGGTGGGCCGGAACGTCCGGTCGTCCTGACGGCAGGCGATCTGATCCTCGACCCAGCCAGGCGGAGGGTCGAGCGCGGCGGTCGTGAGATCAACATGACGCCACGGGAGTACGGCCTGCTGGAGTTCCTGATGCGGCACCGCGGAGACACGGTCAGCAAGACCGAGATCCTCGAGAACGTCTGGGATCCCGCGTTCGAAGGCGATCCGAACGTCGTCGAGGTCTACATCCGGTACCTGCGCCTCAAGCTCGACACGCCCTTCAGCCGGCACGCGATCGAAACCGTCCGCGGGATGGGCTACCGACTCGACCCCGAGGGCGGTTGAGACATCGGCAGAAGATAGTGATCGAGCACAAGGGCCGACGTCGGTTCGTCGCACAGGAGGTACACCGGGTTCGTGGCGAGTGCACGAGCGCGACGCCTGACCTCGCTGGCGTGCTCAGCGGATTCTCAGCGAACCTTGGTCACACTGAAGACCTGCTATCGACGCGCAAGGCGGTTGAATGACGTCAACGGACGGGACCACCGGGGCCCGGCGCCGGTACGGCGTGCCCGTCGCGAGCGCGGCCGTGGTCGTGGCCGGGACGCTCGGACTGATCGGCTTGGCCGACGCGGCGACCGAGGCAGACGGGTTGGCGGCCTTCGATCCCGAGCTGACGGCAGAAGCGGTGTCGCATCGGACTCCGGTCCTCACCGCGGTGGCACGCGGGCTGACCTTCGTCGGCAACGCACCGGTGCTCGTGACTCTGACGCTCGTCGCCGCGGTGATCTTGTGGCGCTGGACCCGGACATGGCGCACTCCTGTGGTGCTGCTGCTGGCAATGATTGGTTCGTCAGCCTTGTCGAGTGGCCTGAAACTCCTCATCGGACGCGCACGTCCGGATGTCACTCTCGTCCTGGGTCCCGTCTCGAACACGTTCGCGTTCCCGTCCGGTCACGCACTGAACTCGACAGTCTTCTTCCTCACGGTGGCCGCCTTGGTGATGGCCAGAATCAGATCACCCCGGAACCGGACCGCGATTCTCGCGGTCGCGGTCGTGATGAGCATCGGCATCGGGCTGAGCCGCGTCTACCTCGGCTACCACTGGGCTACCGACGTACTCGCCGGCTGGACGGTCGCGATCGTGTGGCTGGTGATCGTCTTGAACGTCGCCCGCTTCGTCCGGGACCGCCGTACCCGCTCCCATGACGTTGCTGCAGGCAATGGCCAGTAGGACCATGCTGAAGGATCGTGTATCAGGCGGCGGATGCGAGTACTCCGTAGATAGGGGATGTTCGCGATGTCGCTCGGGCGCTTGCGACACGTGCCGATCCAGCCGGGGAGCCAGGTCATGGGTATCCGCAAGAACGCCAAGTTCCTCACCGCGACCGAGCGAGAGAACTTCGTCAAGGCGTGCGTCCTGATGAAGGCCGACATCGTCAATCCGGCCGCAGTTCCGGCCGCCCAGTACAGCCGGTGGGACGAGTACGTCGCCATGCATCAGATGATCCAACGGGGCCGGGCGCCAGGTTCGGCGCTGACGGTCAACTTTGGGCACGGTGGCACCGGCTCCTACAGCTTCCTCAGCTGGCATCGCTACTTCCTGCACCGGTTCGAACTCCAGCTTCAAAGCTATGTGGCCGGAGTGATGTTGCCGTACTGGGACTGGACAGACCCCGCGCCGTTACTCGTCGATACGTTCCTCGGGCCGAACGGCTCGGCCGGGTCCCAGATCGTCAGCAGTGGCTATTTCGCCCCGGACAGGCCGGGAACCGCAGGCAATCCGACGCCCCTGCCGCCCTGGTACCCGGCCGGGCTCAACGGCTGGAACCTGCATCCCGATTTCGGGACCTCGGCCGGTGGACTCAAGCGCACCGTGGGCGGTTTCGGCGGCCTGCCGTCGGCCGCAGACCTTCGGACTGTGCTCGGCCAGACCGACTACCGCAACTTCCAGGTCATCCTTGAAACCGGCCGCAACGAGTTCGGGACCTCGGTTCCCTCCGGTAGCCAACTCCACAACGGCATGCACGGCTACATCGGCGGCCACATGGGCAAACCGGCGATCTCGCCGTTCGATCCGATGTTCTACCTCCACCACTGCAACATCGACCGGCTGTGGGCGATGTGGCAGTCCGACGGCCATGCGATCGACTATCCGTTGGTCGGCGCCAAGCCCGAACACGGCCCGGCCGACCCGATGTACCCATGGGTCGGCACCATCGCCGGTTACTCCTCGACCGTGTCGTTTCCGACGATCGTCATGCCGGACACCTCCGCGATCGGCACAGTCCGGAATCAGGACACGCTGAATTATCGCACCGCGTACGGCTATACCTATGACTCGCTGGCAGTGATCGGCATCGGCCTCGACCGCACCGGCAGCATGACCGCGCTGACTCCGGACCCGATGACGGGCAGCGGCACGGTCACCAAGTGGGAAGCGGCGAAACGCGGCGTATCGGCCTTCCTGCAGGACGCCGAGACGGTCCAGCAAAGTGGCGCGATCTACGTCACCGCGGGGATCAAGACGTTCCGCTCGCTGGTCTCGAACGACTTCAGCTCGGTCTTTCCCGGCACGCCGTACGGCCTGATCAAGCCGGGCACGTCCTACAGCAAGGCGACGTTCGACGGCGTGGTCGCCGGCATGACGCCGAGCGGAGGGACGCCGCTGGCCGACGCGCTTCAGGACGTGGAGGACACGCTCGTCGAGCCGCCGGACAGCTGGATCCCGGCGGACGAGCCTCGCTACCTGGCCATGCTGACCGACGGGATGCTGACCTCCGGATCGCCGATGACGTCCATCCCCGACGGCTCGTTCGCCAATACGGCAATCTTCGCGATGGGTTTCGGGACTGCGGCGGACGTCGACTACCCGACGCTGGCCGCCATGGTGGCGAAAGGCCGGACGCTGGGCTTCAGCCAGGTCTTCCACGGCGAGAACGCGGGCACGATCGACAAGTTCTACTCGAACGCTCTCGCCCGCGCAATCGGCTTCAGCACCGTCTTCGACCCGGTCATCGAGCTCTACGCAGGCGAGCACACCCACCTGGAATTCTGGGCGACGAGCGGCGAAGACGCGTTCCTGATCACCACCCAGGGCATGGACTTCAGCGACCCGAACTGGTCGTTCCATCTCCAGGCACCGGACGGCACCACCGTCTACGCCGATGGATCCGGCCACAGTGGGGGGGCGCAGCGACCGGACGGGACGGCCGGCCAACACAGCGGCCACGCGGGCCATGGCGGCGGCAGTTGCGGCTGCGGCCGAACACCCGACGTGACGGTCAACCGATCGAACGGCCGCCTGACTCTCGTCCTCCAACGCGACAGCGCGGACGCTTCCTGCTGGGTCGGGCAATGGCGGCTGATGGTGTCATATCGCGCTCGCGACGACACCGCAATGACGATGTTCCTGCCGGGCGACCTCATGATCCCCGTCAGCGCAGGACCAGTCCGCGGACCGCGTCATGCCCGGCTCCTCGACCAGAAACTCCGAATGAGCGCAGTACGAGGAGATCCCTCGCCGGCACGGCATCGCCTCGACGTCGGCGCGACCGGCACGAACAACGACAGCGCCGATGCCTGCGCGATCGTCGTCAACATCTACGCCCGGACCCGGCTGCAGGTGGAACTGGCACCCGAGCGCGAGCTCGTCGAGCGCACGGACGGGTTCAAGGTCTCGGTAGCCGCGAATGCGCTCGCGGGCGGCATCGTCGACACCTCGGTCTTCGGACGGCTCGTCGGTCCGGCGATCGACATCGCCGACACCGTCCGACGGATCGAGCCGACGGAGATTCCGCGCCGTGCGACGTACCGCGTTCCGGGCGACAAACGGTCTCGCCGTCGAATCGACACCGCAATCCTGCTGGGGCTTCTCGAGCGAGAGCGGCCAGAGCTGGCAGCGGTGATCGACGAGGAGGTCGCCGTCTCCGAACATGGCGACGGTCCGGCACACTTCCATGTCGACGAGAGACCTACCCCCGGCAGCTGGCACCTCGGCGTCTACCTCGAGGGTTCGTACTGCCCGGAGCACGACGCGATCAGCGGCCGGCATGAGCACAGAGAGGCCGGCCACGATCACGACCATGCTGATCCGGGCGACGACGCCGACCCGCATGCCGACTGCATGCTGGAGACGTTCACTCGGTTCCTGAACACGTCGATCGCGACAGTCGATCCACCGAAGTAGCAATGCCACTACAGGAATCCGGCCCATGGTTACCGACCGCTACCGTGGGACGAGATGAAGGGTGAGCGACCGGCACCCCTCCTGGTCTGCCCAGTAAATGGTTGGCTGGTGCGGTGGACCGGTTGGTACCGTGCCGTGGTCCGTGACATCACGCCTGGAGGTGAGACCCATGAAGGCTGTAACGCAGTGGGTGCTCCCCGTCTCGTGGTCACGGGCGGACGGCTGACATAGGTGTCGCCGGGAGCGCCTCGAGAACTTCGGCACTCCCGAAAGGAAACACCTATGAACTCTTTGCCTAACAGTGCGGGTATCGGTGCCCACGCGGTGACGATCTCGCGTGTCGCGGAGAATCAGTGGCACGCGATCGAGAACGACCTGGTGGTCGGCCGTGGTCACGCTTCGCGGCGGCTCGACGGCCGGACCTTCCTCAGCATCGACACCTGGCGCGGCGCCATCTTCGACCGGCTCGCCGCCGCGATGCTGGCCGGCCAGTCGACACCGCAATACACGGTGGTCGACGAGACCGACCGCGACCTCAGAGCCAGCTGGGAACGCGCCGGATTCACGCAGTGGCGCCGCGAGTCGGAGTTCGTCGTACCCGCGAGTCTTCCCACTGCGGCTGCGCCTGCTGGGGTAGTGATCGCGACCGCCGATGCAGTGGCGGAGGCTCCGTTGCGCGAGTTGGACCGGGCGATTCGCACCGAGGTCGAGTCCGCCGTCGGCTGGCAGACAATGCCCGCGGAGGTGCTGCCCTGGCAAGGCGGGACGAGACCGATCGACCCATCGAAGTACACAGTCGCGGTGCGCGACGATCGGTACGTCGGGCTGGTCCGGGTAGCGACGATGACCCGGCGCCCGCGCATCGGACTGGTCGCGGTGCTGGCGACCGAGCAACGGCACGGCATCGCCCGGGCGTTGCTGAGTCAAGTGCTGGGTGGGCTGCACCGCTCCGGTTTCGAAGCAGCCACGGCCGAGGTCGACGAGACCAACACAGCCGCGCTGGCACTGTTCGAGGGGCTCGGCGCGCGCCGTACGGGCGGCAGTCTGGAACTGATCCACCGGCCGGGAAAGGCCTGACGATGCCCAGAACAGCAGGCGGCATCGAAGTCGAGGGCACCGTCGTCGAGTGCCTGCGCAACGCCAACTTCCGGGTCGAACTCACCAACGGCCACCAGGTCCTCGCCCACATCAGCGGAAAGATCCGGAAGAACTACATCAAGATCCTCCCCGAAGACCGCGTCCTGGTGGAGCTCAGCCCGTACGACCTGACCCGAGGCCGAATCATCTTCCGCTACCGAACCTGACCTCACCGCCACCGGCCCAGGATCTGGTCGAGGTTCTGCGAACCTCCCGGGACCTGACGCCGGTGGCCCCGTGGGCTCTACCAAGGCGATGACAACGTTTGTGGCGAGTCGATGTCTGCCTAGAACGTGATCTCCGTGAACGCCCGTACCTGCTCGGTCAAGGCTCGTTCGACCGGGAGCCGCTCCATTGAGGACGCGCCATAGAAGCCGTGGACGCCGGTGGACTTGCGCAGTAGGTATTCTGCGTCACCAGGCTCGGCGACCGGGCCGCCATGTACGAGCACGATGACGTCGTCCCGGACTCCGCGAGCAGCCTCGGACCACTCGTTGCTCAGTTGCACACAGTCGTCGAGGCTGCGGGCGGTCTCGGCTCCGATCTGCCCGCCGGTCGTCAGGCCCATGTGGCACACGATGACATCGGCGCCGGCCGCGGTCATCGCGATCGCGTCCTCGGCGGAGAAGACGTACGGCGTCGTCAGCAGGTCTCGTTCGGCCGCGAGCCTGATCAGCTCGACCTCATGGCGGTAGCCCATTCCGGTCTCCTCGAGGTTGGCCCGGAAGCTGCCGTCGATCAGTCCAACGGTCGGGAAGTTCTGTACCCCGGAGTATCCGGCGGTCACGAGTTCCGCCAGGAACGCCGCCGGCTGGAGGAACGGATCGGTGGCGTTGACGCCGGCCAGCACCGGCGTGCGGTCGACGACCGTGACGATCTCGGCCGCCATCTCGAGCACGATGTCGTTCGCGTTGCCATAGGCCAGGAGGCCGGCCAGCGATCCGCGGCCGGCCATCCGGAACCGTCCGGAGTTGTAGACGATGATCAGGTCGATGCCCCCGGCCTCTTCGCACTTGGCGGACAGGCCGGTGCCTGCTCCGCCGCCGACGATCGGCTCGTGCCGCTCCACCTTGCTGCGCAGCCGCTGCAGGATGTCGTGGCGCTCGATTCGACCCATGCTCAATCTCCCTCGTGAACTCGTGGTCGCGGCCCGCTAGTGGCGGCGGCGGATATGGCTGAGTGCAGTCGCTGCACCATCGCGTCGGCGAACTCCACGGCGTTGATGTCGCAGCTCAGCTCGATCAGCTCGACCTGGCTGTCGCGCAACCCCGACCGGACGCTCTCGAACAACTCCTGATCGGCCTCCGGGTCGTCGAACGCGCCGTCCTTCACGGCGATCGCCGAGATGCCGTTCAACGGAATGAAGACCGTGGCCGGTCCGACCGACTGCCCAACCTTCGCGGCCAGTTGGGTCCCGAGTTCCCGGCACTCCTCGGGCGTCGTACGCATCAGGGTCGTCGTGGCGTTGTGGTGATAGGTCACGCGTCCGGCGAAGCGTTCGGGCACACTCTCCTGCGGCCCGAAGTTGACCATGTCCAATGCGCCGAGGGAGATCACCGCGGGAGTCCCGGTGCGGGCCGCGGCGCAGAGCCGGTCCGGGCCGGCGTCGAAGATCCCGCCGACGAGGTGATCGGCGAGCTCGGTCGTCGTGACATCGAGGACTCCGGCGAGTACGCCGTTCGACACCAGCGACTCCAGTGTCCGCCCGCCCGCTCCAGTCATGTGGAACACGAGCACCTCGTACCCCAGCGCTTCCAGCTGCTCCCGGGCCCGGGTGACGCACGGGGTCGTGACACCGAACATGCTCGCCGCAACCAACGGCTTCTCGTCACTCGAAGGCCTGACTGGCGGCGCGGTAACCATGCCGGCCATCGCCGCGGCCGCGTTACCGAGGACGCGGGTCGAGATACGGTTCAGCCCGGCGACGTCGACCACGCTCGGTGCCAGGATCAGATCCGTCTCGCCGACGTAGGGCGCGTTGTCGCCGGCAGCCGCCGTCGAAACGATCAACTTCGGCACCCCGAGCGGCAGTGGCCGGAAGGCCGCGGCGGCCAGCGACGTTCCACCGGTCCCGCCCAGCGCGAGCGCCCCCTGTAGCCTGCCCTCACCGTACAGCTGCTCGACAACCCTGGCCGCGCCGCGCGACATCGCCTGCACGGCGGCTCCGCGATCCCCCGCGGAGGCCAGTCGATCGAGATCCTCGCCGGCAACCCTGGCGACGTGGTAACGATCGATCTGCGGGACAAAGCCAGGCTCCCCCAGCACTCCGCAGTCGATCATGATCACCTCGACTCCGAGATCCCGGAGTCGTTCGGCGACGAAGAGATATTCGGAGCTCTTGGTGTCGAGCGTGCCGACGAGTGCGACGGTGGCCATGGTCTCCTCCCGAAGTTCTGTCCCATGATGGAGGACCGGAATGAAGCCAACGAGAGCCAATTCCTCGCGAATGGTTACTCCGCTGAACGTTCACCAGATGGTCCGCCTGATGGGCGACTGGGGACTAGGCGAGGGAGCGCTCCACACGCAGCTCGCCAGTCATCTCCGGATGCTCGTGGTTTCCGGCAAGCTCGCCGCCGGGGTCCGGCTGCCGTCCGAACGCTCCCTCGCCGAAGCACTCGACGTCAGCCGCAACACCGTCGGCGCGGCGTTCGACGAGTTGCGCGGTGACGGCATCCTGACCAGCCGGCGCGGGGACGGCACGTACGTCAGCTCGGCCCGCCAGTTCCTCGGTGTCCGTGGCGACGACCGGTTCGAGTCCTTCCTGGCAACGACGGCGGGCATCGCGTCGCGCATCGATCTCCGCAGCGCCGCGCTGCCCGGGCTTCGCCTGGTGGTGGACGCGGCGTCGGTCGTCGGACCCGAGCTCGCGCCACTCGTCGACTCACACGGCTACCTGCCCGAGGGCCTGCCCGCACTCCGTGACGAGGTCGCCCGCTACTACACCGCGGTCGGCCTGCCGACCACACCGGATCAGATCCTCATCACCTCAGGCGCCCAGCAGGCCATGCGGATGGCCGCGGTCTCGATGCTCGAGCCGGGCTCGGTCGCACTGGTGGAGGAGCCGTCCTTCCGCGGCGCGATCGAGGTACTGCGCGCAGCCGGCGCGCGACTCGAGCCGATCCGGCGAGGTCCGCACGGCATCGAGACAGCCGAGTTGGTGGCAGCGGTACGACGTACCAAGCCGAGACTCCTCGTGATGCAGTCCACTGTCCACAACCCGACCGGGTCGGTGATGAACCCCGGCCGGCGCCGCCAACTCGCCATCACCGCGGCATCACTCGGACTGATTGTCCTCGACGACACGACCTTGGCCGACGCCATGATCGACGGACCGCCGGCCACACCGATGGCCGCGTGGGGCTCGACCGTCATCACCGTCGGTTCGGTCAGCAAGTCCTTCTGGGGCGGCCTGCGCGTCGGATGGCTCCGGGCCGATCCGGCCACTGTCGCGTCACTCGCGCCGATCAAGGCAGGCGAAGATCTCGGCACCTCGTTGCTCGCGCAAGTGACCACAGCTCGGCTTCTCCCCCGCATCGGTGAGGCAAGGGCCGAGCGCCGCAGAGTCCTCGGTGCGGCTCGTGACCTCGTTCTCACCGTCCTCCAAGAGCTTCTACCGGACTGCGAACCGGTCGTTCCAGCCGGTGGGGCTTCCCTGTGGGTCCGGCTCCCGGCACCATGCGCGACCAGCCTGGTGCAACGCGCCGAGCGCCTCGGCGTCCAACTGCTGCCCGGCCCGACCTTCAGCTGCATCGACGCGTACGACGACTATCTGCGCATCGGCTTCGCGGCCGATCACGATCAACTGCTGGCCGGTGTGCACGCCCTGGCCGAGGCCTGGCGGATCGTCGGCGACCGTACCTGACCAGCTCGGGTGGCCCACCCACGAGTGCCGAATTGGCACTGTCCCCTTTGGTCTCCTGTATCCAGGATGGCACCAGACCGAAACGGACAGTCAACGACAGGAGAACATCGTGGGCCGTGGTGGACTGACCCCCGCCGGCAAGGTCGTCGTCGAGCCACAGGACTGGGGCCGGCTCGAATGGATGGTGTCCGGGGCCGTCGGAAACTCCGACACGATGACCGTCGGTCGCTGCACGATCGAGCCCGGACAGCAGAATCCCCCGCACTATCACCCGAACTGCGACGAGGTGCTGCACGTCATCAGTGGAACGATCGACCACCGGCTCGGCGACGACCAGCTGCCGATGTCTGCGGGCGACACCATCTCTATCCCGGCGGGGACGGTTCACAACGCGCGCAACGTCGGCTCCGAACCCGCGGTCCTGATGATCGCGTTCTCCACGCCTGACCGAGAAGTCATCGGCGAGTAGCCATGACCCAAGACACTTTGGTACGTCGCTCTGCCGAGCCACCGACGACACAGAGACGCCGGTTCGGAGTCAGCGGACAGGCCAGGCTGGAGCGCCGGTGGGGTCTGTTGCTCGCGGCGCCGGCGATCATCGGCTTCGTCGTCTTCACCCTGGTGCCGATGGCGGCCTCGGCAATCCTGAGCCTCACCGACTGGACGATCGGCTCAGCGCCCTCCTTCGTCGGCATCGAGAACTACACCAAGATGTTCACGAACGATCCGCTCTTTCTCAAGTCGCTCGGCGTCACGACGTACTACACGCTGGGAGCGGTGCCGCTCACGCTGATCGTCGCCTTCGCGATCGCGATGTTGCTCAACGCGAAGGTCCGCGGGCTCGGGGTCTATCGAACCGTCTACTACCTGCCGACCTTGGTGCCGAGCGTTGCGAACGCCGTGTTGTGGCTGTGGATCTTCAATCCCGATTTCGGCCTGCTCAACTCCACGCTGCGCCAGCTGGGGTTGCCCACGTCCAACTGGGTCTTCAGCGAGGAGGCCGTCGTACCGTCGCTGATCCTGATGAGCACGTGGGGCTTCGGGAACATCATGGTGATCTTCCTGGCCGGGTTGCAGGGGGTGCCCCGGCATCTCTACGAGGCCGTCGCGATCGACGGTGGCGGATCGTGGCGGCAGTTCCGGCACGTGACGCTGCCGATGATGACGCCGGTGCTGTTCTACAACCTCGTCACCAGCATCATCGGGACGTTCCAGGTCTTCAACCAGGCGTACATCATGACCCAGGGCGGTCCGAACAACGCCTCGACCTTCTACGTGTACTACCTCTACACGACGGCGTTCACGAAGAGCGAGATGGGCTACGCCAGCGCGCTGGCGTGGGCTCTGTTCGTGATCGTCATGGTGATCACCGTCGCGCTGTTCCGCTCCTCCAGCCGCTGGGTCTATTACGAGATGGGAGCTGCGCGATGACCGTCCTGACAGCAGTCTCCGCGAAGACCGGAGAGAAGCCCTCTGCGCCTGGAAATACCACTGCGCCGGACTATCAGCGTCGCCGCCGAATGCGCAGGGTCGTCCTCTACATCGTGCTCATCGCCGGCGTGATCCCGACCGTCCTGCCCTTCGTCTGGCTCGTCCGCAGCGCGCTGATGGACAACAACCAGATGTTCATCGCTCCGCCCGAGTGGATTCCGAAGCCCTTCGAGTGGTCCAACTTCAGCGGAGCGCTGACCGCACAGCCGTTCGCCCGGTACTTCGTGAACACGATGATCATCGAGATCTTCACCGTGGTCGGGACCCTGCTCACCTGTTCGATCGCCGCCTTCTCCTTCTCCCGGCTGCGGTGGCGCGGGCGCAACCTCGTGTTCGGCATTCTGCTCAGCGGGCTGATGCTGCCCCAGGCGGTCCTGCTGGTGCCGACCTTCCTGATGTGGGACACGGTCCAGGCGATCAACACGTACTACCCGTTGATCGTGCCGGCCTGGCTCGGGGGCGCCGGCGGCGGGATCTTCAACGTCTTCCTGCTCAGGCAGTTCTTCCTGACCATTCCGTACGAACTCGACGAAGCGGCGTACATCGACGGCGCCTCTCCCTGGCGGGTCTTCTGGCAGGTGATCGTCCCGCTGTCGAAGCCGGCATTGATGGTCGTCGGGATCTTCACCTTCATCCGGACCTGGAACGAGTTCCTCGATCCGCTGATCTACCTCAACGACAGCAGCAAGTTCACCCTCGCCCTCGGCCTCGCCTCCTTCCAGGGCGTCTACAACGCCCAGTGGGGCTACCTCATGGCGGCCGCAACCACGACCATCCTGCCGATCATCATCCTGTTCTTCTTCGCCCAGCGTTACCTCATCGAGGGCGTCACGCTGACCGGGGTCAAAGGCTGACCACACTCTTCCGCCGACTGCACGGGAAGGCACATGACCGTACACAAGATCGCTCTCGTCGGTGCGGGAAACATCTCCCGCACCCACCTCACCAGCTACGCCAAGCATCCCGACAGGGTCGAAGTCGTCACCGCCTGCGACCCGCTCCCCGAACGACGCGACTGGGTACGCGACACCTTCGGCGTCACTCGCACCTACGAGTCTGTCGGCCAAATGATCGAAGCCGGCGGCTGGGACGTCGCAGTCGTCTGTACGCCGAGCCACGTCCGGACGTCCGCCGTACTGGAACTCGCGGCCGCCGGAAAGCACATCTTCGTCGAGAAGCCGCTGTCGTTCGACCTGGCCGATGCCCGCGCCATCGTCGACGCCTGCGCCGCCGCCGGCGTCCAGCTCGCCGTCAACCAGAACTTCCGCGACAGCTACGCCATCGGCCTCGGTCGTGAACTGATCGACCAGGGCGAGATCGGCGATGTCCTCGCCATCTCCCAGCAGGAGTTGACATTCAGGCAGGACAAAGGCTGGCGCCTGTCCCAGGAACACCACGCGCTGTCGGTCATGGGCATCCACTGGTTCGACGGCTTCCGCGTGCTGCTCGGACGCGAAGCGACCTGGTTGTCGGCGCGCACCTTCTCCTCCCCTGCCGTCGACAGCGCCGGTGAAACCGACGCCAGCGTCCAGATCTTCTTCGGCGACACCCCCGTCACCTACCTGCAGAGCTTCTCGAGCCGCGTCGAACGCACCGAAACACTGGTCTTCGGTACGACGGGCACGCTCCAACTCGGGTACGCCGAAGCCCACCTGCACCGCGATGGCGAGACCAAGACGCTTCCCAACCCGCTCGTCGGTCCCGAACGGTCGGAGGCAATGTTCCTCGGACTCGATCGCCTCCTGACCGCCGTGGAGACCGGAGTCGAGCCCGCCAACAGCGGCCGCGACAACCTGCGAACAGTAGCCCTGCTGGATGCGGCGTACCGCTCCGCCGACACCGGCGCCCCGATCGAGTTGAAGGATGGTCTGCCGTGGTGACGATGGCGTTCTCCAAGCCCACCCGCGGAGCCGAGCAGCAGCGGCTGCTGTTCGACCGCTACCCCGCCTTCGGGTTCGCCGGCCTTCAACTGAAGGGCAACCAGTACGGCGACTACCTCGACGACCCAGTCGTCGGCGCCGAGCGCTTCCGCGAGGACTGGGGCACCGAGCCCGGACATGTCTCGTCCCTGATCACCATGAACCCGCTCGACGAAGCGGGAACAGAACGGCTCCGCAGAATGATCCAGTTCGCCGGCGCGGTCGGTTCGCCGCGAGTCGTATTGTGCCACGACGTTCCCCGGGACGGGTTGGAGGACGCTGACCTGATCCGCTTCGCGAGTGAGCTCTCCGATCACGCCGAGGAAGCCGCCGTACATGGCGTGGCACTCTCACTGCACCACCACACCGGCGAGCCCGTGATGCATCGTCGCGATTTCGAGGTGTTCTTCGGCGCGGTGCGCGAGAACACACTGCGGCTCACGGTTGACACGGGGCACCTGTTGAGGTCCGGGGTCACCGACATCCCCGCCATACTGACCGATTTCGCGTCCGTGCTCGACAACATCCACCTGAAAGACTACAAGGACGACGAGTTCCGCCTGCTGGGGCAGGGATCCGTGGATCTGCAGAGTGTCCTGGACACCATTGCCGGCCTCGACGCCGGGGTCACCTTGTGCGTCGACGAGGAGAGCCGCGCCGAGATCGTCGAGGGCCTGCAAGTGTCACAGGACTATCTGACCCAGCACCTGCCGACGACTGTCTCTCGAGCCTGACACGTCGCCTCCCATCAGCTTTCCATCGCGTTCGAAGGAGACAGCGATGCCACCCGATCCACGTTCCATCCCGTCCGGCCTGTCCCGGCGAGCCTTCCTCGGCGCCCTCGGCGCCGCCGGGCTCGGCCTCTATGGTTGCGGCGGGCAATCAACTACCAAGAGCAGCAGCGGCGGGACGGCGAACCTGCAGTTCATGTACTGGGGTTCCGCCAACGAGAAGGCTGCGATCGAGCAGATGATGCAGGCCTTCCAGAAGTCGCACTCTGGCGTCAAGGTGCAGCCGGTGCACGTGCCCGGCGACTACGAGACGAAGGTCAACACTCTCGTTGCCAGCGGCAATCTTCCCGACGTGGCGTACATGGCGGCGCCGACGGCGTACCGGCTGGCCGAGCAGGGCAAGATCGCCAACATCTACCCCTACATCGAGAAGTACGCGCAGCTGTCCGGCCGCAAGGCCCAGAACTTCTTCTGGTACGGGGACAAGAAGGTCGCCGGGACTCCGGCGGCCAGCGAGATCAGCCTGCTCTGGTACAACAAGGACCTGATACCCGACGCGTCGATGACCCCGCCGGCGACGGCCGACCAAGCGTGGTCCTGGGACAAGCTGCTCGAGGCGGCGACCGCCCTGACCCTCGACCAGAACGGCAAGAAGCCGAGCGACTCCGGTTTCAAGCCCGACAGCATCCGCCAGTTCGGCATCTCGGCTCCGTTGACGACCCAGTGGACGTGGTATCCGCTGATCCGCAGCAACGGCGGTGATGTCGCCGACGAGACCGGCACCAAGTACATGCTCAACAGTCCCGAGTGCGTCAAAGTGTTCCAGGACCTGCAGGACCTGGTCTACAAGCACCGGGTCGCCCCCAGCCCGGCGCAGCTCGGTGGCGGCGACGGCGGGAACGCTCCGACCACCACTGTGCAGTTGCAGACCAAGCGGGTTGCGATGGCGATCGACGGTCAGTGGACTCTGCTCGACATGGGAGAGAGCAATCTCAAGTACGGCATCGGCGTACTGCCGTCGTACCAGGAACCGATCACCCAGGAGGCCGGGAGCTGCCGGGTCATGTCGGCCACCACCAAGCACCCGGAGCAAGCGATGGAGCTCTACGCCTACAGCGTGGACGGCAGCAACAGCGACCTCTTCAAGAAGGGGCTCTGGATGCCGGTCGAGACCAAGTACTACTCCGACGACGCCTCGATCGAATCCTGGACCAATAACGATGTACACCCGCCCGAGTACCGCACCGCGGCCGTCGACTACCGGCTCAACCACTCGGTCCGCGACTTCACCCAGGTACTCAAGAACGTTCCCGCCATCCAGGAAGTACTGACGCCTGCGATCGAGCAGATCGCCACCGGCAAGGCATCAGCCAAAGCAGTGCTCGACGGCCTGGAAGCGAAGATCCAGCCGCTCCTGCAGGGGAGGTACCCGATCCCAACCTCGATCTGATTCCGGGCGGCTCGGCGTCCCCAGCGCGCCGAGCCCTCGCCAAAGAACGGGTGGTAGCGCGAGTCCGGGAACAGTTCGCCGGCTTTGGCCTGTCGCGGTCCCGGCGCCCCGGCCACTGATCATCACAGGTCGCATCGGTGGATCGTTCCGTTGGCGATCACCGCCCGGAGGTTCCTGGCCGGATCGGCGAGCACGCCGACGTCATCGAGTGGGTTGCCGTCGATGATCAACAGGTCGGCGACGGCGCCGGGTACCAGCACACCGATCTCGCCGGCCATGCCGATCAACTCCGCCGCGACCGTCGTCGCGGACCGGATGATCGACTCGGCGCTCTGGACGTCCTTGCGGATCTCGAATTCGCGATTCTGTTGACACTGCAGTTCGCCCAGCAGGTCGGTACCGAAGACGATCTTGAGCCCGGCGCGGTCGGCGGCCTCCAGCGTGGCCACACCACGCTCGACGACCTGGGCGTTCTTCCGTACGTTGTCCCGCGTCAGCCCGATCGACGTTCCCGCCCGGCCCATGGCGTCGTAGGCGACCAGCGTCGGGACATAGAAGGCATCGCGTTCGGCGAAGAGCCCGAAGACAGATTCGTCCATCAGGTTACCGTGCTCGATCGAGCGGACCCCGTTCTCGAGACCCTGGCGGACGGCAGCGTTCGTATAGGCGTGACCGGCGACGTACATGCCGGCGTTGGTCGCGGCCAGAACGGCTGCCCGGATCTCCTCTGGCGAGTACTGCACGTCGGAGATCTTGTCGGTCGGTGACGCGACGCCGCCACCCAACATGATCTTGATGTGCTGGGCTCCGCGACGGAGCTCGTTCCGGGCGGCACGGAGCACCTCGTCCACGCCGTCGGCGATGGTGCTCAAGGACTCACAACAATCCTCATGGTGATCACGGCCCGGCAGTCGGCCGTCGCCGTGACCGCCGGACTGGGAGAGCGCGCGACCACCGAAGATCAGCCGTGGACCGGGGATCCGGCCCTCGCCGACTGCCCGCGCCAGCCCGAAGTCCGCGCCGCCGACATCGCGGACCGTGGTGAACCCGCGATCCAGCATCCCGCGCATCAGCTCCGCTGCCCGGAAGGCCCGGTAGCTCGCCGGAACGTCCTCCAGCGCGCCCAGGTCCACCTGGTATGCGGTGACGTGCACATGACCGTCGATCAGCCCGGGCAGCACCACCCGGCCGCCCGCATCGATGGTGATCAGCTCACGATCATGCAGCTGCTGCGCGCCACCGACCGACCGGATTCGATCATCCTCGATGACAAGCTGCTGGTCGGGGACCAAGGTCGCCTCGGTTCCGGTGAGGTCGAGGACCGTGGCGTTGTTGATGCTGGTGATCATCGCGTCTCCGGGTCGGTGAACGGCGACGATCCGCCCCGGGCGATGAAGCTGTCGATCGCGTGGTCGATCACCGGCAGCGGCACGCTGCCCAGCGACAGGATCTGATCGTGGAAGTTCCGGACGTCGAAGTCGGCGCCGAGTGACTGTTCGGCCCGGCGACGGGCCTCGGTGATCTTGAGCATTCCGAGGTAGTACGCCGTCGCCTGCCCTGGCCAGGCGATGTAGCGGTCGACCTCTGTGACGATTTCATGATCACTGATCGCGGTGTTGTCTCGGAGATAGTCCTGCGCCCGCTCACGGCTCCAGCCGAGCGCATGCATCCCGGGATCGATCACCAGCCGGACAGCGCGCCACATCTGGTAGCTGAGCATGCCCATCAGCTCGAACGGCGTCTCGTACATGCCCATCTCGACGCCGAGCCGTTCGCTGTACAGTCCCCAGCCCTCGCCGTACGCCGAGATGTAGACCTTCTGCCGGAACTCCGGGTGCTGGGTCTGTTCGAGGGCGAACGGGATCTGGAACGCGTGCCCGGGGGCAGCCTCGTGCAGGGTGAGTGCCGGGATCGAATAGAGCGGCCGGGCGGCCAGGTTGTAGGTGTTGAGGATGTAGCGGTGCGGTCCGCCGCGGCCGAAGGTGTAGAACGGCGCCAGGTCTGGCGGCGGCTCCTCGATGCCGAATCGCATGCGCGGCAGCCGGCCGAAGTAGTGGTGCGCCACGGCGTCGAACTTCTTGGCCTGCCAGGCCGCGAACCGCAGCAATTCCGTCGTCGTGGTCGCGTAGAACTTCGGGTCGGTACGCATGAACGCCAGCATCGCGTCGGCATCGGCGAACCCCACCGTGGCGGCGACCTCGGCCATCTCGGCGCGGAGGGAGGCCACCTGTTCCAGGCCGATCTCGTGGATCTGCCGGGCGGTCAGCTCGGTCGTCGCGTACTCGTGCAGCTGATAGGCGTAGAACTCCTCGCCACCCGGTCCATCGACCGCCGCGATGTCGACCGGTAGTCCCGGAAAGTACTCACTTGTGAAAAAATCCAGGAGCCTGCGGAACGCCGGCAGGACCTCGCTGGCGATGACTTCGTGACCGGCGGTGATCAACTGCTCGCGACCGGCGAGTGTCTCGGGCAGCGTCCCGAACGGCTGGACGAAGCTCACGTCCTCGGGCCGGGATTCCGCCACCGACCGGATCGTCGCCTCCCTCCCGATCATGGAAACCTGGGCCGGAGCGAAGCCACGCTTGACGCCCGCGCGCATGTTCTCGATGTTCTGATCGATGTAACCAGGGACCTGCCGCAGCCACTCGACGTACGTGCCGGCGTCGTCGGCCGAGCCGAGCCTGCGACGGGATTGGCTGGTCAGGTCCATCCAGAAGGCGGAGTCCGCATTGGCCGGCCGTTCGAACATCCGGTACGCCTGCCGGCCGATCAGGGTCTTGATCTGGAAGCGGTAGACGTCGAAATCCTCGGCCTGCTCGGGCGTCAGCCGGGATCGGTCGATCTTCTCGAGTTGATCATCGACCTCCCGCCAGCGGACGGCCCGGTACTCCTGCCGCTCCGGTCCGACGTCGGGCAGCCGTGGCTCGAGCGGCTCGTCGAGCGACCGGTCCGGGATCTCCTGCCGGCGCCAGGCCCATTCGTCCTCGGCGATCTTGCTGAAGCTGTCGTACTGATCACTCATTGCTCTCCCCGAGCACGAAGGCAGCGATGTCGGCGGACTGCGCGACCCGGACTTCCTCGTGTACGTAGGTCATATGGCCGGCCGGATAGTACTTCCGGACGATCTTGTCGGTGATCTCGGACGGCACGTCGAGATGATCAAGGACGTACTCGCTGGCCGAGAACGGCGTTGCGCCGTCGTAGTAACCGAATCCGACGTACACCCGCAGGTCGGGCTGAGCCCGCAGGGCGGCGGACAACTCGTCCGTGGTCGTCACCGCTCGCCCCTCGAATTCCTTGTAGGACCAGGGCTGTACGCGTCCGGTCAGGATCTCGTACTCGAGATCACTGTGGAACCCCAGCTCGGCGCGGACGTACTGATTGAACGCCGCGGTGTACGGGAAGAAGATGAACATGTGCGACGGGTCGGTCTCCTGCACCTCGTTGTTGAGGTTGGCCGGCACAGAAGTGAACCTGGTGTCCAGCCGGCCGGTGTCCAGACCACGGTCACGCAACAGTTCGGCGAAGAAGTGCATGTGCTCGATCCGGAACCGGGCCCGTTCGATGTAGCCGGGATCCAAGCCGATCAAGTCCGACAGGCCATTCGCCAGCGCGGCCCGCTCGTCGGCCGACAGCCGCGATCCCCTTGCCAGCGCTGGGGCGAAGACCTCGGTGGCAAACGTCCGCGCCCGTTCGATCCGCTCCTCCACCTCACCCGTGCTGAGGCCCCGGTGGTAGGCGGCGGTCGCCGCGTAGGTCGGCAGGAAGTGCACGTACGGAAGATCATTTCCGTGGGTGAAGCGGATGGTGCCGAAGTCCAGCACCGCACTGATCAGGATGATCCCGTTCAGGGCGATGCCGTGCCGGGTGACCAGGTGGCCGGCCAGCGAGGCGGCCCGGGTGGTGCCGTACGACTCGCCGGCCAGGAACTTCGGGGACAGCCAGCGCTGGTGCCGGCCGAGCCAGATCCTGATCACCTCGCCGACAAGATCACGATCCCGGGTATAGCCGTGGTATTCGGCCGGCTTGCCGCCCACCACCGCGCGCGTGTAGCCGGTCGTCATCGGATCGATGAACACCAGATCCGCGTACCGGAGCAGCGTTTCGGCGTTGTCGGCGAGCCCGTACGGCGCGGTCCGTGGATCGTCGACATCGCCCGCCAGCACCCGGCGCGGCCCGAAGAGCCCGAGGTGCAGCCAGACCGAGCTGGAGCCCGGCCCGCCGTTGAACGCGAACACCACCGGCCGTTCGCCGTCACCGCCCTTGGCGACATAGGACGTGACGAAGACCTCGGCCTTCGGCTTGTGACCGGCGAACTTCTCGTCCTCGACAAGTTCCTCGTTGATCACCATCGTGCCGGTGATCGTCTCGTACTCGAGCTCCCAGCCGGGACCGCTGATGGTGTGCGTCGTGGTGACCAGGTTGTCGGTCGGTTCCTCGGTCTCACCGACGTCCTCGGTCTTGTCGTCGTTGACCTTCTCGGTCGTCACCTGGTTCGGTCCTCCCAGCTGTAGGTCGTTCTTGTAGTCAGGAACCTGACATCTTGTCGTTGGCATCGCGGGCACGTGGACCCGCCCAATCGGAGCGGACGTGGGCGATGTGGCGGTGCATCAGGGCCTCGGCGGCGGCACCATCGCGCGCCTCGATCAGATCCAGGAGGTCGTGGTGCTCGGCAGCCGAGGCTCGCAACCGCCCGGACTCCAGGAGTGGCCTCAGGCCGAGAAGCCGGGTCCGGGTCCGAAGCTCGGAGACGATGCTGCTCAGGACCGGATTCTGCGCGTGCCCGAGCAACGACAGATGGAACACCCGATCGGCCTCGATGTAGCCGACCAGATCCTCCCGGTCGACCGCCTCCACGATCGCCTCAGCCAGGTCCCGCAGCGGTGGTAGCTCTTCGACCGGAATCGTGGTCGCGAGCTCACCCACGACCGGCGGTTCGAGCAGTTGCCGCACCGCCGCGATCGCGTCGAGATCGGCGTCGCTGATCTCCGTTACCCGATAGCCCTTGTTGGGCAGTGCCTCGACCATGCCCTCGCGTACAAGGTCCAGCATGGCCTCTCGCACCGGTGTCGGCGACACGCCGAGCATGTTGCCGATCGCCGGCGCTGAATGCACCTCCCCCGGCCGCATCGCGCCGGAGACAATCGCGGCTCGGACGGCATTGCCCACCGAATCGCGAAGCGACTCCCGCTTCTGAAGCCGCGCGAAACCGGTAATCGTCTGGGCAGCCATTCATCCACTCCTTACCATTCTGTGTCGAGCCTCTCGCGCGTCCACACCTCCAGCCCATCGGCGTCGATCGGGAGCGCGTCGCTCAGGACTTCCGACCCCTCGGAAGTCACGAGGACATCATCCTCCAGCCGGACACCGATCCCCCGAAGCTCCGGCGGCACCGTCAGATCGTGAGCATGGAAGTACAGGCCGGGCTCAACGGTCAGCACCATATCCGGCTCGAGCGGAGCGCCCTGATAGGTCTCCCAGCTCGACTGCGAGCAATCGTGGACGTCCAGCCCCAGATGGTGACCAATGCCGCAGACCAACCAACGGCGATGCTGTTGCCCTGCGGGCGACAGGGCCTCGTCGACCGAGACCGGCAGCAGTCCCCAGTCCTCCAGGCCACGAGCAATCGTTTCCATGGCCGCGAAGTGGAAGTCGCTGTAGGTGTTGCCAGGACGGACCTGGGCCAATCCCGCGCGATGCGCCTGCTCGACCAGATCGTGAACTCTCCGTTGGTCGGCGCTGAAGGTTCCCGAGGCCGGCAACGTCCGGGTGACATCAGCGGTGTAGCCACTGTCCGCCTCCACGCCCATGTCCAGCAACAACGCCTGGTCTTCGTGGATCGGGCCGTCGCACCGCACCCAGTGCAGGATCGGGGCGTGCGAACCGGAGCCGACGATGGTCGAGTAACCCGGCCCCCTGCCGACCGCCCGAGCGTACCGATCGAAGGTGCCCTGCAGCCAGCGCTCGCCACGCACCGGCCCACGTGCTCCGATCGCCGCCGGGATCTCCCGGGCCACCGCAGCGAAGCCTTCAACGGTCTGATCGATGGCGTACCGGAGTTGGCCGATCTCCCAGTCGTCCTTGATCCGGCGAAGATCGGAACAGACTCGATCCAGGTCTTCGGAGCGCTCCACCGCCAACTCCGTGGCCGGCACCCGGCGGCCGGCCAGAACCGTGCCGGCTCCGGAGATTGCCGATTCCAGCTCCGTGCCCGGACGGACGGTGATGCCCAGTGCCTGGGACCACTCGGTGATTCCGGCTGACGGCCCGACCCAGAGTTCCCCGTGCGAGGCATCGGAGAAGAAGCCGGTCTCGCCAGGCCGGAACGGCGGTGGCATGAACAGCGTGTCCGCTGACGCATCCGAGCCGACGAGCAGGTACGCGTTCTCGATGCCGACGCCGGTCAGCCAGAGGAAATCGCTGTCGGCCCGGAAGTCGTAGGAAGTGTCATTGACGCGGACCGGCGCGCGGCCCGCTGCCACCAGCACCAGCTTGCCCGGCAGGGCTGCGCGCAGACGGTCGCGATGTGCGGCCGCCGACGCGGCAGCACCGTCGATGGCCGGTGCCGGGATCGTCCGGCCCTCCCAGCCGCGGCCAATGCTGTCGACGAACGCCGGCACCGTGGTCAGCCGCGGCGGCCGGGTTCCCAGATACGGAATCTTGTGATCATTGGTTGTGGGTGTACTCATCGTCGCTCGCCTCCGTCATCGTCGATCCGCTCGAGCAGGCCACGCAGGACGCGTACGTCGCCGACCCCGTCGTGTTCCCATTCGTTGCTGACCCAGGCCCGGCTGTTACCGACTCCGGTCAGGGTCTGGAGCTGCAGTCCGGAGTCGACGAACATGTCGTCGTGGTAGACCGCGCACGCCACCGGTACCTCGTTGGCGGCCAGCCGATCGGTGTCGTAGAGCCGCGACCAGCTGGTACGCCGGGCCAGTTGATCGACTGCGGCAGCAAAGGGACGAAGAGCCGCAATCTCGTCGAACATCCACCGATAGGTCATCTCCCCGGTGAAGTGCAGCGGCCTGGCATCTGGGGAGCACTCCGGATGATTGGCGGCCTCGGTCTCCGCGGCCCAGCCGATCGGACCGTTGTCGCCTTCGCCGTAGATCGACTCCTGCAGCGTCCAGAACAGTGGCCCGCCACGTTGCGCGGTCCGCACCTGGACCTGTTGCAGGAAGTCATCAGACAGCCGATCCGGCTCGGCGAACGCCTCGGTGATCAGCCAGTGCAGGCGCTCTGCTCCGGGACCGAACCCAAGATCACCGCCGATCGACTGGAATCGTTGCACGCTGAGCCGATCGCCGTCCGGCAGCACGACGTCACCGGCGGCGAGGCGATCAGCGATGGCCGAGACGGTGGCGACATCGTGGGGGTAACGCTTGTAGTAGGCACTGGTCTTGGCGATCACCCTCGGGAAAGTGCGCCGGTATACCTCGGCTGCGACCGGCGGCACTCCCGGGATGCCACCAGTCACATAGCAGGCGGCCAAGCCGTCAGGGGCGAAGGACAGATAGGTCAACGTGATGAAGCCGCCGAAACTCTGCCCAAGCGTCGCCCACCGCCGCCCGCCGTAGATCTTGGTGCGTACGGCCTCGGCGTCCCGGACGATCGAATCAGCCCGGAACCGGGTCAGGAACTCCGCCTGCTCGGCCGGGGTTCCTCGCCCCTGGATCGACACGGCATCGATCGGTGTACTACGCCCAGTGCCTCGCTGGTCGAGCAGTACGACCCGGTACCGCTCCAGCGCCACGCCGAGCCAGCCGGACTTTCCGACCGGCCGGGGTGACTTTCCGCCCGGTCCGCCCTGCAGATACACCAGCAGCGGGAGATCATCCCGGCGGCGAGGCGGATCGACCAACTCTCGGACGAAAACGGTGATCTGTTCGCCGTCCGGTTGGTCCCAGTCCAGCGGGACGCTGATCGTGCGCTCGGTGACGTGGACACCCGGGTGCGTGTACTCAGCGATGACGTCAGGCATGTGATCCTTCCGGGTTGGCAGGTCAGGAGAGGCGGAGCCAGACCCTCATCGGGTGTGCGCCCCGGTTGCCCCACAGGAAGTAGGGCGTGAAGATCGCCCGAGTCCGGGCCGTCGGCGGATCGGTGGCGGGGCTCTCGACAGCTATCCGGAACTCGGTGTACAGCTCCCGTCCGGCCGTCGGCGCGGAAGTCACCGGAACGGCGATCCCGGCATTGACCGGGTCCTCCGGCTGCCCATTGACCTGAGGATGATGATCACTGGGGACTGCGGCCGGGTCGAGGACGACGTCATCGACTCCGAACCCGACGTCGCACTGCTCGAGGCAGTAGACCAGCGGTCCGCAGGTCACGGCGACCGTGCCCCGGACCGCGTCCAGGTGCGGATGCGGTTCCATGATCCGGACCGGCAGCTGCATGGTCAGTTGCAGCACGTCGCCGGCCAGCCAAGTGCGGTTCACGACAAGCCAGCCGTCGACGATGGGGGTGGACTGCTCGACACCATTCAGCGTGATCTTGACGGCGCCGCTCCAGGCCGGAACCCGGACCCTGACCAGTGCAGGGCCGTCGCCGGCACGATCGACGGTGACCGTCACGGTTCCGTCCCAGGGATAGGCCGTCTGCACCGTGACATCCAGTGCGGGCGAAGATATGGTCGCCGAAGCCAGCACCGCCAGGGTCAGCGAATGATCATCGGCCAGGGCGAGATGATCTTGGAGTTCGGCCATCCAGCGGATCACGTTGGGCGGGCAGCAGGGGCAGCCGAACCAACTGCGCCGGAGTACTTCGGCGCCGGACTCGGCGCCACTGCGCTGGGAGTGATCAGGGCGTCGTTGCAGTGGATTGTCGTAGAAGAAGGCGGCACCGTCCGCGGAGATCCCAACTGCGTAAGCGTTGTAGAGCACACGTTCGAAGACGTCCAGAACGTCCGACCGCCCGGTGGCCAGGAACAGCCGCCAGGCCCACTGCATGGCACCGATCGCCGCGCAGGTCTCGGCGTACGCCCGATCGCTGGGCAGCTCGAAACGATCACCGATCGCCTCGTCGGTGTGCCGGGACCCCAGCCCACCGGTGAGATAGAGCTTGCCGGCAACCATGTCGTCGAAGAGCCGTTCGAGTTCGGCCAGAATGCCGGCGTCGCCCCGCTCGAGGGCGACATCGGTCGCGCCCGCCGCCAGATACATCATCCGAACCGCGTGACCGGTCACCGACTCCATCTCGCGCAGCGATACGTGGTCAGCGAAGTACTCCGCGGGAAAGATCGAATGCACCAGCCCGCCGCTGCCACGACGCTCGACGAAGAGCTCCGCCTGACACAGCCAGCGTTCGTCGCCGGTCTCGCGGAAGAGCTCGACAAGCGCCATCTCGATCTCGGGATGCCCGCAGTACCTGGGCTCCCCGTCCTCGCCATAGCGCTGCCAGACCAGGTCGGCGAACCGTACTGCGACCTCCAGCAGCGTGTCATCCCCGGACTGGCGCCGCAGAGCGACGGCAGCCTGGATGAGATGACCGAGGTTGTACAACTCGTGTCCCCAGGTCAGGTCGGACCAGGGCTCCTTGGTCCGGTCGGTCGCCTGGTAGAAGGTTCCGATGTATCCGTCCTGCGCCTGCACTGCGCCGATCAGCCGGATGGATTCAGTGATGAACTCCTGGACACCCGGCTGTCGCTGGTCATCGGCCAGGTAGGCCAGCCCTTCCAGTGTCTTGTAGATAT
Organism: Kribbella sp. NBC_00889; assembly: GCF_045207705.1. NCBI lineage: Bacteria > Bacillati > Actinomycetota > Actinomycetes > Propionibacteriales > Kribbellaceae > Kribbella > Kribbella sp. NBC_00889. The sequence continues at coordinate 5,380,171 of NZ_CP108783.1, forward strand.
CGGTATCCAGGAACGCATAGCGACCGCGGTACGGCCCATCGGCCTCGCCGATCAACCGCCGGAAGTTGTGCAGGTTTCCCGCCCTACTGAGTTGCTCCAGCGTGTGCGGGACTGTTACCTCGGCATTGCGCAGCTGCCAGTCACTGAGCAGTCCGTCCCCGAGCGTGACGTGCTGCCGACCGAGTCCACGGCCGTATCGGCCCGTTGCGGCCACCGCCGGCCCTCGCCGTGTCCCGGCATCATTTGTTGACGTGATCGTCACTGATCTGCTCCTTGATCGCTAGCGTCCGACCGCGTATCCCTGCATGCCGCGCGGGTTCGCGGCGGCCTTGAGCCAGTCACCCTCCCGCGCCACCGCGCTGACATACCCCATGGCCCAGTCGCCGCGGACCGTCACGCCGTGCCCACGACGCTCCAGCTCCTTGATCACGGCCGGATCGAACCTGCCTTCGATCAGCAACTGACCGAGGTGCGTGTCCCGGGGATAGAACGAATTCGGCATATGGATCGAGTGGAACTCCGGCTGATCGATCGCCTCCTGCAGATTCAGTCCTCCGTGCACGACGTTGAGGAAGAAGTGCAGCGTCCACTGATCCTGGAAATCACCACCGGGCGTACCGAAGGCGAGCCAGGGCTTGCCATCCCGAAGGGCGAGCGACGGCGTCAAGGTCGTCCGCGGACGCTTCCCCGGTGCGATCGAATTCGGCAGGCCCTGCTCGACCCAGAACATCTGGCCGCGGGTGCTCAAGCAGAAACCCAGGTCCGGGACCGTCGGCGACGCCTGGAACCAGCCACCACTCGGGGTCGCGGCGATCATCATCCCGGAGCTGTCTACGACGTCCAGATGGCAGGTGTCACCACGTACCTCTCCGGCAGCGCTGATCGTCGGCTCACCGGCACCCGCGGCGTCGATCTGCGGCGAGTCCGGGTAGGCAGGCATCATCGGCCTACGCCCGCCAGGCTCGCCCGGACGAAGGCTGAAAGACGCCTCGTCGCTGATCAACGTCCGGCGGTCGTCGTTGTAACCGGGGCTCAGCAGGTCGGCCAGTGGTACGTCGACGAAGGCAGGGTCTCCGTACCAGGCCTCGCGGTCGGCGTACGCAAGCTTTCCCGCCTCGATGATGGTGTGCACCCAGTCCGCACTGCCCGGCTTCATCGACTCGAGATCAAATCCCTGCAACAGCGCCAACTGCTGAAGGAACACCGGGCCCTGACCCCACGGCCCGGTCTTGCACACCGTGTAGTTGTGGTAGTCGAACGTCACCGGTTCCTCGACCGCCGCATCCCACCGGGCAAGATCATCTGCGGTCATCAGACCGACATGTGCCTCGCCGGTGGTATCCATCACCGGCGTCCTGGTGCAGTAGCGTTCGATCGCCTCGGCAACGAAACCTCTGTACCAGGCGTTCTTCGCGGCATCGATCTGCTGGTTCCGGGTGCCGCCCGCGGCAGCCGATTCGGCGATGATCCGTTCGTACGTGGCCGCGAGCGCCGGCCGCTTGAAGCGTGAATTGGCCATCGGGACCGAGCCTCCGGGCAACCAGGTCTCCGCCGACGTCGGCCAGTGCTCGGTGAACAGCTGCTGGACGGTGCCGATCGCGTCGCTCACCCGTCGCAGCAGCGGGTGGCCGTCGCGCGCGTAGTGGATGGCTGGTTCCAGCACATCGCGTACCGACCAGGTGCCCCACTGCTGCAACAACGTCATCCAGGCACCGAACGCGCCCGGTACGACAGTGGGCAGATGACCGGTCCCGGGCATGATGTCCAGCCCGAGATCGCGTAGCCGTTCGCCCGTAGCGGCCCCGGGAGCGACGCCCTGTCCGCAGACGACAGACACCTTCTGATCGACTTCGGACCACAACAGGATCGGCACGTCGCCACCCGGCCCGTTCAGGTGCGGCTCGACCACCTGCAACACGAACCCGGCAGCCACTGCCGCATCGGCGGCATTGCCACCGCGCTCCAGCACGGACATCCCGGTCTGAGAGGCCAGCCAGTGCGTACTGGCCACCATCCCAACATCGCCGACCAGCTCAGGACGCGTTGTGAACAAGGGGATTCCTTCGATTGATCTTGCACGTGATGCACATGGACACCTGAACAGGATCACTTCTCCCAGCCGAAGTCCTCCACCGGAACCGAGCCGTAGGCGGCCAGCCCGAAGAACGGAACCGGTGCGAGGTTGGCCAACCCCTTCTTGGTCGTGACCACCGCGGGGCCGTTGACGGTCGGGAGCTCACCCCAGGTCTGCTGGTACCAATCGGACTCGAGTTTCATCGCCGCCTGGGTCTGCTTGTCCGGGTCCGGGATCTTGGCCAGTGCCCGCATCTGCGTGTCCAGTGCCTTGGTACCGGCGGCACTGTTGTTGCCGGCCGCTGCCTGGCCGGCGGCCGGGGAGCAGTAGAAGTAGCAGATGTAGTTTGCTCCGTACGGGTCACTCATGGAGAAGCCGGACATGAATGCGTCCCAGTCGTGGCCGGTGAGCGTCTTGATGAAGTCCGCGCTGGCAATCTGCTTGATGTTGACCTGGACGCCGATCTTCTTCTCCATGGAGATGATCGCCTTGCCCTGGGCGACGGTGCTCGGATCGTCTCCGGACAACGGGAACTGGATCGTGAGCTTCTGTCCGCCTTTCTCGCGGACGCCGTCGGCGCCCATCTTCCAGCCGGCCGCGTCGAGCAGTTTGTTCGCCTCATCGGTGCTGTACTTGTAGCCGGCGTTGCCGGCCGAATCGGAATAGCCGTTCTGGAAGGGCAGCAAGATCAACGATCCGCCGACCGCGCCGGTGTACCCGAGGCCGTTGTACTGGATCTTGGCCAAGGTCGTGCGGTCAATCCCTTCCAAGATCGCCTTCCGCACATTGACATCCTTCAACTGCGGACGAGAAGCGTTGAGAATCAGCAGGCTGATGCCGTTCGACGTCGACCGGTGGACGGTGACATCCGACATGCCCTGGACCTGGGTCAGCCGGTCCTTGGTAGCCGTCGTCGCCAGATCAACCTCGCCGTTCTTGAACGCGTTGATCTCGGCGGTCTCCTCCATCTGCTGATAGACGACCTGATCCAGCTTGCCCTTGTTGCCCCACCACCTCGGATTGCGCTTGAACACGATCCGGCCGGCCTTGAAGTTCGCACTGGCCACCGTGTACGGCCCGGCACCCCAGTTCTCCTGCAACTTGTTCTGGTAGGCATTGTTGAAGATGTCAGAGTTGGTGACGTGCGGATTCAGAATCGCCCCGAACCCGCTCTGCCACCAGGCGTACGGGCCGTCATAGGTGACCACCGCCTGCCGGTCATTCATGCCCTGCTTCACCGATGTGACGTTCGAGCAGTCGCTGGTCGTCTGGTATTTCGAATCCGACCCGTTGCAGGACTTCCAGGTCAGCTCGAAACTCTTCCACGTCATCGGGGTGCCGTCATTCCAGACGGCCTTGGGATTGAGGGTGTACGTGACGACCGTGCTGCCGCCCTTTTCCGAGCGGCTGACGTCGGACAGATAGTCCTTGTTGTACGACCACTTGCCCTCCGGCGTCAAGAACGTCAATTGCGGGTTGTACCAGTTCCAGATCGCCGCGCTCGCTGTCGTCGTACCGACAGCCATCGTGTTCTCCTGGGAGGGAATCTCCGTGACTGGGATCGTCACGGCGCCACCATCTTTGATCTTGTCCCGCGGCTTCGGATTCCAGTCCACGCTGAACGTGTTGGCAAGCTTCTTCGTCTCCTCATCGCCATTGCCGGCGCCGTTGCCTTTGCTGGCCGCGCACGCCGACATCGTCAGCACAACAGCCAGCGCACCGGCCGCCGCACCGAAGACCCCATTACGAAGTCCCATCTCTTGTCTCCTTCTTTCCGGCGAGCCGGGGTCTACGGGTGACCACCCGGCTCCTAATTCGGTCATTGATCCCAGCATCGGCGTGACAGCGCAAAGACACTCGTCACCGCCAGTGGCACGCATTGACATGCACGCCGTCAACACCAGTGAGTGCAGGCGTCTCGTCCCGACAGCGCGCCTGGCGATCCGGTTCGAGACTTTGGTGGAGCTGGCAGCGGCTGACGAACCGGCACCCCGGGGAATTGTCGATCGGGCTCGGCAGGTCACCGGTCAGCAGGATTCGTTCCCGGGTGCGTTCCTTCACCGGGTCGGGCAGCGGGATCGCCGACAGCAGGGCCGCCGTGTACGGGTGCTGTGGATCCTCAAAGACTGCGTCAACCTCGCCGTACTCGACGAACTTGCCCAGATACATCACACCGATCCGGTCGGCGATGTGCCGCACCACCGACAGGTCGTGCGCCACGAACAGGAACGAGATGCCGAGCTTTGCCTTCAGCTCTTCCAGAAGGTTGATGACACCGGCTTGAATGGAGACGTCCAGGGCCGATACCGGTTCGTCCAGCACGATCAGCTTCGGATTGGTCGCCAGAGCTCGCGCGATGCCGATCCGCTGCCGCTGCCCGCCGGAGAACGCAGCCGGAAACCGGTCGCTGTGCTCCGGATTGAGGCCGACCAGATCCATCAGTTCCTCGACACGCTTCTCGACCTCGCCGGAGGAGTAGCGGAATGCCCGCATCGGCTCCGCGATCAGGTCGAATACGGTCGATCGCGGATTGAGTGAACCCATGGGATCCTGGAAGACGATCTGCAGGTCGCGGCGGACAGTCCTGATCTCACGCTTGTTCAGGCCCGTGACGCTGCGACCGTCGATCTGGATGTCGCTCCCGTGCTGGGGTGCCAACTCCATGATCTCCAACAGGGTGGTCGTCTTGCCACAGCCAGACTCCCCGACGATCGCCATCGTCTCCCCTTCGCGAATGTCGAAGGAGATGCCGTTGACCGCATAGACCGTCCCGATGCGTCGCTTGAGAACTGCGCCCTTCAACAGCGGGAACTCTTTCACCAGGTTGTCAACGGCCAGCACCGGCTTCCGCTCACCGCGGGGAACCTGTGCGAGATCACTTGCGGCGATCTCAGGGACCGGGAAGATCGGTCGACCCTTGATCGTGCCGCCGTCGCCGATCTCAGCGGCACGGATACATGCGACCTGGTGCTTGGAGTCTCGATCACGCCCGACGCCGTTGGCATCGTTCGAGCCGTTCAGGACCACCTCGAGTTGGGGAACCTCGTCTCGGCAAGCATCAATCGCGATCGGGCAGCGGTCTGCGAACTGGCACTGGTCGGGCAGGTTGATCAGGATCGGAGGGTTACCTTGGATCGGCACGAGAGACTGCGCGTCACGACGATCGGCTCGCGGAATCGCGGCCAGCAGCCCGATCGTGTAGGGCATCCTCGGCTTGGCGAAGACCTCATAGACCGAGGCATGCTCGACCGGTCGGCCGGCGTACATCACGACGACGTCATCCGCGACGCTGGCCACCACGCCCATGTCGTGCGTGATCATGATGACTGCAGCACCCGTCTCCTCCTGGGCGCGCTTCAGCACCTGCAGGATCTGGGCCTGAATGGTTACGTCAAGAGCCGTCGTCGGCTCGTCGGCGATGATCACCTGCGGGTTGTTCGCGATCGCGATCGCGATCACGACCCGCTGCCGCATGCCGCCGGAGAACTCGTGGGGGAAGGACTTCAACCGGCTCTCCGGTTGCGGGATCCCGACCAGCCGAAGCAGCTCGACGGCCCGTTCGGCTGCCTGACGTCTCCCCATGGTGCCGTGGGTCGTCAGTGCCTCGACCAGCTGGTCCCCAATCGTGAAGACGGGGGTCAATGTGGACAGCGGATCCTGGAAGACCATCGAGATGTCCTTGCCACGGATCCTCGACATGGCGCGGTCGTCCAGCCCGAGCAGCTCCCGGCCGCCGAGCTTGATCGATCCCTGCACCGAAGCGGCATCGTCCAGCAGCCCCATGATCGCCAGCGAGGTCACCGACTTACCCGAACCGGACTCGCCGACGATGCCCAGCGTACGACCGGGTTGCAGGTCGAACGAGACTCCGGCAACGGCGTCCACCCGGCCGGCTTCGGACGGGAAACTCACCCGCAGGTCGCGAACTGCGAGCAGCGCATCGGACTGACTGGTCTGCGGCAGGTCGACAATCTTCGTCACGGTCATGCGCGGCCCCCCGCCGCGGAGGTGGGATCGAAGGCATCCCGCAGGCCGTCAGAGACCAATGCCATCGACACCGTCAACAAGGTCAGAGCGGCTGCTGGGAAGTAGAACAGCCAGGGCGCACTCGACACCGTGTCCGCGCCGCCTCCGATCAGGGCCCCCAGCGAGACATCGGGCGGCTTGACACCGAATCCGATGAACGACAGTCCGGTCTCCGACAGCACCGCGCCAACAACTCCCAGAGTGAATTGAATAATGAGCAGCGAGCCGATATTTGGGATGATGTGCCGAACGACGATGCGCAATCCAGATACCCCCATATAGCGCGACGCGCTGACATAATCGCGTTCGCGAACAGACAATGACAATGTCCAGACGACGCGGGCGGGCCAGAACCAGTTGACCAATAACATGATGACGGCGATCACGATCCAGCTGCCACCGGAACGGTTCGAGAAGAGAGCCAGGATCAAGAAGGTCGGAACAACCATGAGGAAGTGGATGACGCCCAGCACCACACGCTCAAAAGAGCCCCCGAAGTACGCTGCTGCGGCCCCGACGACCGCAGAAATCACAGTCGTACCGGTCGAGACAATCAGCGCGATGATCAACGAGCGCTGCAGACCGTGAACCGTTTCTGCATACAGGTCGTTTCCAGCATCATTCGTGCCGAACCAATGATCGGCGGATGGCGGCGCAGAGAGATTCAGGAAGTCGGTCTCCAAATAGCTGTGCTTGGCAGCCAATCCTCCAAAGATCGAGAACAGGACGATCACGGCGAAGATGATCAGGCCCGCCACCGCCGGACGGTTCCGCAGAAACCGGCGGGTATAGAGCTCCCTCCGCGACAACCGCTTCCGTTGACTCGTCGCCGCCGCGCCGGTCGAGTCCTCTCGCTCCAGCGTGCCCGCCGTCAGCTGGTCTTGGACGTCATTGACGCTCATCTCAATGCACCCGCACTCTCGGATCCAGGACGACAACGGCGATATCGGCGAGGACTGCTCCGATCGCCGTCATCATGGCGCCGAAGGCTGCGACCGCGACCACTCCGTTGATGTTCATCTTGTTCAGCGTGTCGATGAAGTACTGGCCCATGCCCTGCCAGTTGAAGATCGTCTCGGTCAGCACCGCACCGGTGAACAGTCCAGGAATCGAGAAGGCCACCTGGGTGGCGACCGGAATCAACGATGTCCGTAACGCGTGCTTGCGGATCGCTTGCGCCTTGGTCAATCCCTTGGCGCGCGCCATTCGCACATAGTCGGCGGATATGGTGTCCAACAGCAACGATCGTTGCAGCATCTGAGTACCTGCGTAACTGATGATCACCAGTGAGATCGTCGGCAGCGTCAGATGTTGTAGCAGGTCGATGATCTTGCCGAACCCGTGGGCATCAGCCGACGACGACCCAGTCACGTAGAACATTCGGATGCCGACCTTCTGGTTGACCCAGATTGCGGCCAGCACGATCGCCAGCGACATCACCACGACGGGTATGTTCAAGGTGATGATCGAGGTCGCCTGGACGATGCGGTCCGGCACCTTGTACTGCCGGGATGCGCTGTAGATGCCCAGGCTGATGCCGATGATCGTGTACAGCACGAAGGCACCCAGCAGCAACTCGGCGCTCACCCCGATGCGGAAGGCGATTTCGCCGTTCACCGGATCGCCAGTAGGGCTGTTTCCCCAGTCCCAGTGCAGAACGATGTCCTTCGCCCACGTCCACCACCGCAGGAAGATGCTCTCGTGACTATTTAGGTTGTTCGCCTGCAGCAAAGTGTCGACTTGCTTCTCCGTCAGCGGTGGCCGCCGACCGACGAACAGTGTGCGCGGATCAAGAAACGCATTGGCCAAGAAGTATGTGATGTTGGTTGCCACGATAACCATCAGTAACCAACCGCCGATGCGGCGAGCCAAGTATTTAACCACTTAGGCAACTCCCATGGGGCATCGCTGTCTGCCTTCACTTCCGAACACCGATCGATCGCCAGCGGCAGCTGAATTATTCGGCTTGCGAACTGGACCAGTGACCCAGCGCCGCCGGCTCCGCTCTCAGGACTTACGGATGCTGTAGTTCGGTGGCTCCTGCCCGGCCAGGTGCCGGACGAAGTAGTCCCACCGTCGCCTGATCACGTACGGCTCTGAACCACAGGCGTGCGACCGGTTCGGCAGGATCAGCAGGTCGAAGTCCTTGTCCGCGGCGATCAACGCGTCGGCCAGCGACAGCGTCGAGGCGACCGGCACGTTCTCATCGGCCTCACCGTGAATCAGCAGCAACTTGCCCTGCAACCTGCCGGCGAGCGTCCGATTGGCCTGCTCGATGTAATGATCACCGACGGGCCAACCCTGGTAGCGCTCGATCCACCACGCCTTGTCGGTCCGATGATCATGGTTGCCGGCACCCGACACACAGACCTTGTAGAACTCCGGATGTGCCAGGATCGCGCGCGTCGATGCGTATCCACCAGCCGAGTGCCCGAAGATGCCGACCCGATCGAGATCAAGATTCGGGTACCGGACCTTCAGGTCCCGCATCGCGCTGATGTGATCCGGCAGGCCGGCATCGCCGAGATTGCGATAGGAGACGTCACGGAATTCCTTCGACCGGTACGGCATGCCCAACCCGTCGATCAGCACGACGACGAAACCGAGTTCAGCGATCGCCTGTGCCGCCCAGATCCGCGCCGCTTCGGTCAGACCAACCGGAGCCTGGTTCATCTGCGGCCCGCCGTAGATCGAATCGATCACCGGATAACTCTTGTCTGGGTCGAAGTTGGTCGGTCGGACGATCACGCCGTACACCCGGGTCCTGCCGTCCCGGGAGGGAGCCGAGAAGCGTTCCGGGAACTGCCAACCGGACTCGGTCAGCGCAGAAAGGTCCACTTCAGCGATGACGCCGACGCTCTCCCCCGAGGAACGGACCAGCTCCGCCACCGGGGCCCTGTCGACCTTCGACCACGTGCTGATGAAATAGCCGCCGTCCGGCGCGAAGCTGACCTCGTGGCTGCCGTCCTGCGGGGTCAGCAACTCCGGTTCAGACGACGAACCGTCCAGCCGCACCCGATACAGCCGACGGAGGTACGGATCCTCACTCACGTCTTTGCCCACTGCAGTGAAGTAGACGTACCCGTCGCCGACGTGCAGTACATCCGCGACCGCCCACTCGCCCGAGGTCAGTTGATTGAGCAGTGTCCCGGTTGAGGTGCGGTACGTGTACAGATGGCCCCAGCCGTCACGCTGCGAATACCAGAGCGTCAGATCCTGATCTTCAATGGTCCGGTGATTCACCGGACCCGACGTCGACAGGTTGGAGTCGACCGGCGTCTCCGCCTCCTCGTCCACGATGACACGACTTGAACCGTCGGCACCGATCTCATACAGGGTCGCATGCCGATCGCCGCGGAACAGCCGCAACAGGTAAAGCGACGACCCGTCCTGTCGCCACCACATAGTGCGCGAACTGCTGTCGGGACCGGGGATCGGGCTGCCGTAGTAGTAGAGCTCCAGCGGTGCTATATCAACCGGCGTACTGTCGTCGGATGCGAGGTCGATGATGACCAAAGTCGCCGTCGGCAGCGGATCATCGCCCGGCAAGGGATAGAAGTACTCCACCGCCTCCGGTCGAATGCTGCCAGACCGCGGCGTCGACAGGCTCATGGTGATGGTCCCGGCACCCGCGGTGTCGACCCGATGGGTCAGTAGCCGGCTGCTGTCGGGCGACCAAAGGACTTTGGTGTCCTTCCACGGCTGTCCGGCCCCGGGCAGTCCGGCGGCGCGCAGCGGGGACGGCAGAACTGCGCCGTAGAACGACCCTTCCTTGCCCCCGCAGGTCAGACGGCGCTCGATGCCTGTCGCCACCTCGCGGACCCACAAGTCGTGATCACGATTGAAAGCGATCTTGGTGCCGTCCGGGGAACGTACCCCGAATTGATCTTCCTCACTGAACTGCCGTAGCTCGCTGCCGTCCCAGCGCCACCGGGCATCGTTGAAATCGAACTCGAGATCATCGGCGCCCCGGTAGTCGATCCGCGTCGGCTTGAGGCGACTGGGGTCAACCTTCTCGTCGGTTGCTTCGACCAGTGCAGCAGCCAGGCCTTCATGGTCGAACGCATCCTGGTGTTCGGTGCGGGCCGACGCATCGGCGATGCGGTAACGCCAGCCCTCCTGCGTACTCAGCTTGAACCGATACCGGGGTGAGCCCGGCAGCCATGCGATCTCGGTGACCTCTCCGGGTACCCGAGTCTCCATCTGCCAGGGAAGGAACGATTCCGCCCGGGCGTAGTCCTCAACGCTGTAGATGACTTCCTCCTGGTGCAACTCAGGCGGTCTTGGCCATGGCTTCCGTTGGACCTGTGGTGCGGCGTGAAGTCGACCTGTCGATCGCCATTCCGGCACCGCACGGCTTGGAACTACCGGTGAAGTGTAATGTGATATGTCACCGGTGACAACGGATTCTGGCATCGGCCCACCGCCGCGACCACAGACCTAGCCGCTCGGCTGGTGGAGGCCGCCTTCGAGGACGACTCCCAGCTGGTGTGCGACATGCCAGTAGGTCGGAGCTCCCGCGGGAGCCAGGTCATGCTGCCGTCGTCGCATGAGTGGGCGAGGAAGGCTATGGACTCCAGATTGGCCCGGCCTTTCTCTCTGAAGCCTCACGGAGCAGTGACGGAGCAGGTGGCCGTACGCTCCCCCACTACCTCTTGGGAGTCGGACTGCGCCCGATGACCCTGGGATCAGTCTCTGACCTGCGGGAACGTCAGCGGATGCGCATGCCGGAGATGGCCCTGGCTATGACGAGGCGCTGGACTTCGGAGGTGCCTTCGAAGGTGGAGTAGATCTCCACCGCGCTCGCGGCAGCTCCTCGGGTCGTCAGTACTGACGAGCGCTTGCCAAACGTTCTACGGAGCTGACATGTACCCGGTTATCGCAGGTGACGAGTACGAGCCGGCCCTGGGTGTTGTGCTCGAAGAGCTCCGCGGCGTGCTTCGCGAGCGATCGTTTGGGGTAGCTCGTCACTGATGTCACGACGTAGCTGATCCGGCCAGTGCCGGTGATGACGGTCGCGATCGCGCGCAGCCGAAGTTGGATTCGGATCGGATCGCTCTGGACTGCATCGTCGGACCGGGCAACTGCAGAGCTCGTGGCCGGTTTGGCCAGCGTGGACGTCGGCGACGCCTCGTCGCGGGCCGACCGGTCGAACACCACCGATCCGGCCAGCAACGCTAGCAGAACGCCGACCACCACGACCACCTGACCTCGAAGCGATGAGGCCAGCCGGTCGCGGCGGGTACGTCGGTTTCTACCCATGCGGGACGTTCCCGGTCAGAGCTGGTGCAGTCCGCGGCGACGCCGTACCAGGAGCACGGCCAGGCCGATCATGATGCCGACGGCAACCAACAGGCCGGCGCCGACGATCGTCCAGGTTTGGTCGGAGTCATCCTGCGCGACCGGTCCAGCAAGACCAGCCTCCACCGCGGTTGGCACGGCCACCGGCGTCGTCGGGGACGACGTACCGGTCGTCGGCGTCTGCGACGGTGGTGCGGTCGGCGTACCCGTGGGCGTGTCGGTCGGCGTACCCGTGGGCGTGCCGGTTGGCGTTCCAGTGGGCGGCGTGACGTCGCACTGCACACGTCCCCGGATTTCGGCGACGAAGTCCCCGTCGGCGTTCTGAGCCTGGAGCAAGTAAGTACCGTTGGGCAGACCACCGAACTCGACGAGCTCAGTCCCACGCGCGGCCGGCGAGACGACGTAGGTGTCCTGCACATCGCCCGCCGTGATCCCGACCATGTAGTGCTGGAGCGTCGCATTCGGGTTGTACAGCTTGGCGGCGACGACGGCGCCTTCGTCGTGGCACGTCAACCGCGCCTTGCCGAACACCGGCGGCAGAGCCGTGGTGGTCTGGCTCTCGAGTGCTGTGCTTCCGGTAGCCGTGGCGTGCTCGGTGTTCGTCGCTGACGCCGACGTACTCCCCAAGAGGAGCAGGCCTGTCACCAGGGTTGTTGCGGTCAACAGACCGCGGACGAACGAATGACGTTTCATCGCGCGACCGCAGGCCGCGTGCAGAGATGCCGGACGCGACCTGAAGAAACCGGCCGGCGCAGAGTCGGCGGCGAGTTCGAGCGCCTGGCATGGATAGGTAGACGGACGTTGACAGAACGAATGGTGTGAAGAGATTTCACGATGCCCCCCTTGGACACTTATTTGACGCGCCAAGGGCGAACAAAGTTCTCACCACCACCTACGAGTCACCGGCCTCCAACTCAACGCAAAGGCCGGTGTCGCGGGGAAGCGGGTCCGTACGTCAGATCGGCAGCGGATCGTAGTTGGCGCCGAACGGGGCGTCCGGCCTTGCGAACTCCCCCAGCAACGCGCGCCTCAGCGGCGTGGTGCGCTCAAGGAACTCCGGGTCGTTGCTGAAACGGTCGGCCATGCGGACCCACGGTGGGCTGTAGACGTAATGCGTTGTGAAACGGTCGTAATCGCCATCGTGGCGGAAGGTTCGATGCCAGACGCCGTTGTGGAACACCAGAGCCGCCCCGGCCTCGGCGCACACCACATGCCCGATCGCGATGTCGTCGTTGGGCTCACGGACTGCATCGGGTAGACCGACCCGCGAGCGGTGGCTGCCGGGAATCAATTCCATGTTGCCCATGCCGGGCACAGTCTGATCGGTGAGCAGATACGAAACGCGGAGCTGAAGCAACGGAACCGGGTATCCCAGGTCCTTGAAGTCGAAGGCGGCCGATCCGTCCTGGTGCCAACGGCCGTTCCCCGCGTGCGCCGGCTGCATGGTGTTCCAGCCTGCTTGCAGCACGAATCGGTCGCCGAGCAGACCCTGCACTTTCGGAAGGACGTCAGGATGATCGATCAGCCGCTCGAGAACCGGCTCGCTCTCGTAGCTCCGGCCGATCTGCCCGAACGCGCGGTCGCGGTTCTGGTGCAGACGCCGCGAAACATCGTAGGCCTCGGCGGCCTCGTCCTGTGACAAGACGTTGGGAATCATGAAGTAACCCCATGACTCGAAGATGAAGCGGTCAGTCTCGGTCAGCTGACCTTTGCCGACGACGGGATCGAGCATCAGTCTGTCCTTTCTTCATGGTGTTGAGACGGCTTCCTGGATCTGGCATCACAGCGACCAGGGAGTCGGACGGATCACCAGATCGGCTGGTGGTCAGCGCAACAGCCACCATCTCCAGGCAACCCACGGATGGTGGCTGTCAGTGTTCGCTGAGGTGCTCAGTCCGCCGGCATGCGGCTCGCCGGGCCGCGCACGAGATGGATGATTGCGGTCACCATCCAATTCTGACGCCAGTCGTATACCGATAAACATCCACCTCACCCAGAACTCGTCGGCGGCTCTCCGAACGGCGCCCAGCCACAAGTCCACGACCGTGGCGGCCTCGATGTTGCTGCTGACCGGCACGAGCGGGAACTCAGGCACCTCATCCCGGACGCAGCCACGGCGCAAGAACCGAAGACGAGGCCGCTCCAGCTATGCCGCCACCGACCTCTCGGCGCAGCCACGTCCAACGGGCTTTCCACCACCGGTCTACTCGCGCCCGCCCCAACGTCGCGGATCAGCGCGCCTGCGGGCGACCGGCAACCGCAGCGGACTTCCCTTCCCCGTCGGCAAGGTCGTACGTCGTCCGGCCAGCGTGCCTATGTAGGACGTTGCAACCCGACATCGTGCTCAACGAACAGTTCCGTTGAACGCGCGACCACCATGCGACCTCCACCGTGACTCCGTCGATCACTCACAACTCGGCTCAGCCCGCACCGCAGGCAGACCGGCCGACTACATGAACAGGGTAGGATTGTCAGCCTTGATTTGCGCGGTGACATGAGGTTCAACTGCCCCGGCGAATAGTTGAGCCTTCGAGGATTCCTTATTGGCCCGCTCCGTCGCCTCGTCTGCCTTCTTGCCCGCTTGATCGGCCTGGGCTTTGAAGAAGAAGGTGGGAATGGCGCCTGTGGTCACACCGATTAGTGTCCCGAACAGGCCCCAATATTTGGAATAGTCATCAAAGGAGCTGGTCTGGTCAGCGCAAAACAGCATGATGAAAACAACCAGCCCCAAGTAGGCCAGGCCAATCAAGATCGGTCCAGTCTTCGACTCCATCGAATTTCCCCCTTGAAATCTGGCCGAACGCGTCGGCGGCGGATTCACTGGTTTCACAGTGGCCCGCGCCGGGCGGGGTGTCAATGACGCGCGTCCGAGACCCTCGTAGATATCACGCTCGGCGAGCGTGTGCTATTCGCGCTCTGGCGGCGCGGACGTGGAACTCCATGCGCGGCTCTGCCCAACGCGTCACCGTGCTGTTGCAAGGTCAACGCTGCGCCCTCGCGCGCTAACGAACGCAAAATGGCGCACTCCTGGGTTCACCTTCCCGCGATCGGGTCCGGGGGCCACATGCCATCGAGACCCGAAGACCGTTAACTGCCGGCGATCAGGCATCGATTGGATGGTCTCGATTGCCGGAATCCTGAGCCACCCCGCATATGTACGGGGTCATCGGATTCGACCGGATGCGAATCGCCTCGGCACCCCTTGCCTGCCAGGCGCCGACAGATGACTCTGACTACATGCCACCACTTCCTCCTCCGCCCTGGGCGAACTGCTTCGAAGACCCTGATCAACCGGGTCAGCCAGCCAGCATCCAACTGGAGCAGGTGACTCGAAAGTCATTCATCCTCGGGTCGTCGCTGAGGTACACCGGCGCTCGCGGAGTGGCGTACCTCCCCGACGCCGCCTGCGTGCTGCGACCCGCTGATTTAGGCGACCGGCACTCACGGACCTCGCCTCGGTGCCTACGGCATTGCGGTGGTTCGTCAGTTCTTACGACGTCCACACACCACTCTTCTCCACGACCGGCTGATCGGCCCCACGAACATGCTTGGTGTTTCCGATGCAGACGCCGATCGGTTCTTCCGCTTCATGCTCAAAGCGCTCGGGGTGATATCTGTGCTCCCCATCCACACACACCGCTGTCGAGGGCGACGAGCCAGTCGAGTACAAGCACTTCTAGGAGGCACTTACAGGCTGACGTTATGGGTCTCATCGCGTTGGAACTCGACGCCGGCCGGCCGCCTCCGGACTGGCCGCGTAGACCACCTTGGGGTTTCTGCCGATTCATCGCCTGTGTCATCGATAAATACCCGGCAGCTCCGTTTGCCAATCCAGATGCAGCAGATTAAGGGCCCAGGGCGAGCAGGAGTCGCGAACGAGCGGCGCGCGACTGTAGGTAGCAGGCTTCACGTGCCACCTCTCCTTTTGTCCCAGTTGAAACGAGGCCAATCTCTGTGTATGCCGACCCACTCCTCGGCTCTCAGCGAGGTGGGGGCGGTGGGCCCTGGGGGCCGTGTACTTCTTGGGTCCATAGCCAGTCGATGATGCGGTCGACGCCTCGGGCGAGGTGGCGGCGGTAGGTGGTGAAAGGCAGGCCGAGCACCTCCGCGGCCCGTTCCTGAGTGCCGGCGGGCCGTAGGAAAGTACGGTCTATCGCCCGGAAGGATCTGTCGTCACGGGGGTCGACCCGGAGTGACTCAGCGGCCTCCAGGACGAGGGCACGCAGCGTGTCGGCGGAGGAGTCACCGCGGTCGCGGATCAGCCTGGAGCGCAGGAGCGGATTGCCGGCGAGCCGGTCCGGCCGGTGCAGACAGCGCAGGGCGGCGCGAACCGAGTGGGCGAAGTCGGGCTGGGAGAGCAGCAGTTCCGGGTCGGCGCCGGTTGGCGGTCCGGCGGGGGCGCCGATCTCCCGGTCGGACATCAGCTCCAGCCAGGCCGCGGGGTCCAGCCGCCGGAAGTCGTGCGCGAACACGGCGTAGTGATGGGTGCCGATGTCGTACTCCGCCTCGTGGGCTCGGTGGTAGTCGATGTAGGCGAAGAAGGGCTCCCAGAAGGCTCCGTCCTCGTAACACGCGATGAAGTCCCACGACAGGCGCGGCGTAGTGAGGATGTGCTGGATGTGCCACGCGGTGATCACGTTGTTCGACGCAGACGGCCTCTGGTAGCCATCGCGGTCGATCAGGAACCTGGCCGCATGAACGCTCTCGCCTGGTCGCGGCGGGCCGTGTCTCTGCGCGTACTGCCAGATCGCCGCGGCGCCCGGGTCGGCGGCGAGATCGGACTCGCCGGCTTGATCGAGGGTGATCGCCCCGCCGTAGCCGATCGGCTCGCCGGTTCCGGCCCGGATGGGAATGAACCTCGCCGCAGGATGCTCCATCCAGTGCCTCACCAGCTCGGCCTGCTCGGCCGTCTGGTACCGCTCGGTCATCGCGAGGATGGGAGCGCGGTCCTCGTCGCGGAGCTCGTCGGGGAACGCGTGACCAAAGGTCTCCCAGTCCCAGAAGCTCCGCATCACCGGGTTGTTGCGGTGCAGGAAGATGATGTCGGCAGCCCACCGGTGCTGTTCCAGTCCCCTGGTACGGCGTGCCTGCTCCACGAGGTGCCGACGTACCCGCCGGTGCAGGTCGGCGTACGACGCGCGGTCCCGCCAGCGCAGATCCGCGTCGAGGACATCCCGCGCCACGTCGTGCGGGAAGACCCCGTACGGGTCCTCCTCGACGAACGACAGCCCGCGCAGCCAGCCGAACAGCTCATGCGTGTCGTCGCCGCCGAGCACCGTACGCAGCAGGTCCTCCGTGGTGAACCGGGCGTGCGCGCAGGCCTCCAACGCTTCGCGGTGCCGTGGGCTGGGGACCCACTCGACGAAGTGTTCGAGCAGTACCCGCACCACGTCCGGCGTCTCGTGCAGAGACAGGCCCGGCGCGAGGGCACCTCGGTGCTGCTCGACGACATCGGCCAGCAGGGACAGAGCGAGCGGATGCCCGTGCGTCATCTCCAGCACTCGTCCATGCAGGTCCTCGGGCACATCCGCGGCGTGCAGGTAGGCGCGTGCGTCGTCGGGTTGCAGGTTGCGCAGGGCAACTACTTGCAGCAGCTCGCCCCAGCCAGGATCGCTCGCCCAGTGCGGCGAAGGCGGCGTACGCCCGGCCACCACGACCAGCGCGGCCGCGGGAAGCTCCGGCAGGAACTCCTCACGCAGCCAGTTGTCCAGCGGCACCAACTGCTCGTAGGTGTCGATGAAGAGAATCGGGCGACTGTGCGCAGCGAGGCTCTCCAGCGGTGCTGCTCGTTCTGGCAGGCCGAGAGCCGCGCCGAGTGCAGCGTAGAACGCGGGCGGCGACGGCTCGACCGTCCGGGCGTCCAGCCGCACCGCCGTAGCACCCGCCTCCTCGGCGGCCTCGGCGAGAGCGCCGAGCAAAGCGGTCTTCCCGATCCCTCCCGGCCCGTGAACGAACAGCACGGTGAAGCCGGACCCGCCCGACGTCAACGCAGTCCGGAACAACTCGAGCTCACCGGTCCGCCCGACGAACCGCCGGCGCCGCGCCTGCCGAAGCCGATCCGCAACAGTGAACGCACCGAGCTGTGCCGTCTGCGTCGCTTTGCCACGGCTCGTCATGCGCCACCCCCTTCGGCACTCCGAGCATCCTCGCGCGCCGCGCCTCAGTCCAACCTGCCTCCCGCCCGGTCAGCGGTCAAGACGGATGGACAGCTCGTACGGCGTCCGGACAGTGATTGGACAGCGAATGGTCTGGCAAATGAGCAGCGGGCGGCCGCACGCTTCCGGCACTGATACAGCTCCGGAGGTGTGAGATGGCGGAATTCCTCGTGCTGGGCGCCGGCCTGAACGGCCTGGTCACCGCGATGCTCCTGGCCCACGACGGCCACAGCGTGACGATCCTGGAACGCGACCAGGCTGCCCCCGGCAACGATGCCGAGAACGTTTGGCAGAGGTGGCAACGGCCGGGAGTCAACCAGTTCCGTCAGTTGCACTTCATGCTCCCCCGCTGGCGGGCGCTGATGCAGCACGAACTTCGGGCCGTACTCGACCAGGTGATCGCCCTCGGCGGCGCCCGCGTGAACGTGTTCGACGAACTGCCACGCGACCTGACCGGCGGCCGGCGCGACGGCGACGACAGATTCGACACAGTGACGGCCCGGCGTCCGATCCTCGAGGCCGCAGCCGCTGCTGTCGCGCAAAGGACCCACGGTGTCTCGATCCGCCGCGGCGTCACGGTCACCGGATTGCTCACCGGACGCTCTTTGGTCGGGGCAGCACCACACGTGACCGGTGTGGTGATCGACGGCGGCGCCGTACTGCGTGCCGATCTCGTCGTCGACGCGACCGGGCGACGCTCACCGATCGCCGCGATGGTCGAGTCCGCCGGAGGCCGCCGCCCGCACGAGGAGCGCGAGGACTCAGGATTCGTGTACTACGCCCGCCACTTCCGTTCGCCAGACGGATCCCGCCCCGCGGCCCTGGGCACACTGCTCCAGCACTTCGACAGCCTGTCGATCCTGACCCTTCCCTGCGACAACGACACCTGGGGCGTCGGGTTCATCACCTCCGCGCGAGACAAGCAGCTGCGCGGACTGCGCGACACCTCCGCCTGGCAGGCAGCGCTGAAGCTCTACTCGACCGCCGCCCACTGGGGCGAGGGCGAACCGATCACCGACGTACAGGTGATCGCCGGCATCGAAGACCGGTACCGCCGGTTCGTCGTCGACGGCGAACCGGTCGTGACCGGGCTCGTCGCGGTCGGCGACGCGTGGGCGTGCACCAATCCCTCGCTCGGACGCGGCGCGTCGATCGGGATGCTGCACGCCTGCGCACTCCGCGACCTGCTCCGCGACGTCAGCCCGGACCAGCCGGAGAAACTGGTACGGCGCTTCGACGAGATCACCGAGAGCACGGTCACCCCGCTGTACAGGATGACGCTGGCCTTCGACCGGCACCGGCTGAACGAGATCGCTGCCGATGTCACCGGCCAGACCTACCGCACATCAGACGCCGGCTGGGCGATGACCAAAGCGCTGTACGCAGCCGCACAACACGATCCCGACGTACTGCGTGCCTACGTGTCCGTCGTGTCGATGCTCAGTACTCCGCAGGAGGCGCTGGCAGCGCCCGGCCTGGTCGGCAAGGTCCTGACACTCGGCGCCAACGCGCCCCAGTACCCGCTACCTGGCCCCAACCGCGCGGAACTCCTGTCCGCGATCGTCGCTGCGGGCTGACGCCGACGACCACCCCACGAGCAAGGAGCTCGCCATGCGCCTGGACGTCAACGGAACAGTCCTCGAGGTAGAGGACAACGGCAACGGTCAACCCGTCCTCCTGCTCCACGGCTGGCCCGACAGCCATCAGGTCTGGCGCCACCAGATCACCGCGCTCGGCGAGGCCGGCTACCGAACCATCGCACCCGACCTCCGCGGATTCGGTCACTCCGACAAACCCGACAGCGTCGCCAGCTACGGAATCATCCAGCAGGTCAGCGACCTCATCGGACTCCTCGACCTGCTCGGGGTGCCGCAGGCGAATGTCGTGGGACACGACTGGGGCGGTGCGATTGGCGCAGTGCTCGCGGCCCTGGCCCCCGAACGGGTCGCCAGCCTGACCTGCGTGTCGGTCGGCCACCCGGCGGCGTTCGCCGCCGCAGGCTGGGAACAACGCGAGAAATCGTGGTACATGCTGCTGTTCCAGTTCCCCGGCATCGCCGAACGCTGGCTCGCTGCCGACGACTTCGCCAATCTGCGCAACTGGAGCCTGCACCCAGACATCGACTCCGTGATCACACACCTCCGCGACCCCGCGGCTCTCACCGCGAGTCTCGCTGTGTACCGGGCGATCCTGCCGCCGGAATCGCTGATCCGGCCGCCGACGGAGCTCCCGCCCATTCAGGCACCGACCATGGGAATCTGGAGCACCGAAGATCTCGCTGTCACCGAACAGGCACTGACCGGCACCGCAGCTTTCGTCGACGCCCCGTGGCGGTACGAGCGGATCAACGGCATCGGCCACTGGCCACAACTCGACGCACCCAACCACGTGAACTCGTTGCTGCTCGACTTCCTGACCAGGCTCCCCACTGCCACCTCGGCGTACTCCTGATCTACGCCACCCGGCCGTTGCGCTACTTGACCGCGATGACGTCGATCGTGCGGATGTCCGGGTCGGCGGCCAGCAGATCGGGACCGAACTGACCGAGGGCGGCCGGGATCTCGCCGTTGAGGTGGGCCTGCCGGCCGTCCTCGTCGGTGAACGTGTCGAAGATCCCGAACGTCGTCGGCCCGAGCCGGAACGCGTACCAGGTGACGGTCCCCTCTTCGGCGGCCGCGAGCTCCCGCCCCTTCTCGAGGAACGCGCGCAGTTCCTCCTCCTTGCCCGGCTTGGCCTCCAACGTCGCCAGCAGTCCCCGGTCGATGCTCATGTCCGTGGTCCTCTCGTGAGTTGCCCTCCTTCGACCGTACTGCGCGTCGCCAGTGGCACGCACAGCACAGCGCCAGGAGGTCATGGCTCGATCAGGCCGGCGCGGATGGCGTAGCGGGTGAGTTCGGTGCGGTCGCGCATGCCCAGTTTCTGGAGGATGTTGGCGCGATGGCGTTCGACGGTCTTGGGGCTGATCGTCAAGACGGCGGCGATCTCCTTGGAGGAGTGGCCTTCGGCGATCAGCTTGACCACCTCGTCCTCGCGCTCGGTCAGCACCTGCCCCGGCACTCGTTCGCCGCGGCGAACTCGCTCGAGGTAGTCGCGGACCAACGTGCTCACCACGCCGGGATACAGAAAGGACTCACCGCGAGCGGCCGCGCGGCAGGCGTCGACGAGGTCACGGTCGGCGACCGACTTCAGCACGTAGCCGTCGACCGCAACGCCCTCCCCTGGCCGCTGGCGCCGGCCTTGAGCGCCGCGAAGAAGTACTGCTCGTTGTCGTACATCGACAACATCAGCATCCGCGGCGGCTCCCGCCGGCGTGACAGCTCGCGCGCCGCCTGCAGTCCCGTCATCCGCGGCATCGCCACATCGAGTACCGCGAGATGGATGGGAGTCCGGCGGAACGCCTCCACGGCCTCGGCACCGTCGCTTGCCTCGGCCACCACTTGCAGGTCCGGTTCGCTGTCGAGGATCAGTCGTACGCCGCGACGTACCAGGGTGTGGTCGTCAGCCAGCAGGATCTGGATCATCGCACCGGCTCCAACGGGACGGTGAGGCGGACCGACGTACCACCGAGCTCTCCCACCCCCACGACCAGTTGCGCGCCGATCAGCAACGCACGCTCCCGCATTCCGTTGATCCCGGTGCCTTCGGCAGCTCCTCGCAGGCCCGGTCCGTCGTCGTCCACCGCGAAGACCACCGCAGATCCCTGGCGCTGCAGAGCGAGCCGCACGGTCCGGACCTGGGCATGGCGGGCAACGTTCGTCAGCGCCTCCTGTGCTACCCGGTAGACGACCAGTTCGCGTTCCGTGCCGAGATCAGGCAGGCCGGGTGTGGATGTGCGCTCGACCTCCAGCAGGTCATGCCGAACCTGGGCCGGCACTCTCGTCGACAGTTGCCTCAGGCCCAGAAGCACGGCTGTGAGCCCCTGGCCGATCTCGTCGTGCAACTCCCGGGCGATGCGATGCCGCTCCGCCTCCTGCGCGGCCAGAGCCTTCGCGTTGCTTGTCCCGCGCTCGGTCTCGAGGCGCTCGATCATGGCATTGAACCCTCGTACCAGCTGACCGACCGCGCCACTGCCCGACTCCGGTAGCCGACGGCCCGGCCGCTGCAGGTCCACGGTCTCCATCAGCCGGCTCAAGCGGTCCAGCGGCGCAAGACTCGTCCGCAGCAGCGCCGCGTTCAGCACGACGATGCCGACCAAGCCAAGCAGAAGCACCACCGCCTCCGAGACCAGAACCGTCGCGGACACAGTGATCGGCGCCAGGGCCAAGGCCAACGTGCCGACAACGAACACCAGCCCGTTGATCAGGCAAACCCGCCAGTACAACGGCAATCCCGCTCCCGATCTCACCACGCCAGCGTCCCCCACCGCCTCGAACACTGTCCATGAACCGGGGCAGAAGTGGGTGGTAGCACTCATTCCGCGGCGGCCTGTCACCTCGGAGACTGGAGATGCGGCGGGACGCGCCCGGTGAGCCGAGGGGGTCGTCGGCAGGCGTCCTGCCGCACCAGTACTTCGGGAGTTGACATGCCGGCAGCACTCGCACTGTGGACTCCGGCGCCGACCGGGGCCGCGCCTTGGGTCGTGTTCGCGATCCTCCTGAGCGCGGCGGTCATCGCGGGCTCGGCACGACTTGTACCGACCGGACACTGGCTGGTCGTCGTCCGTTCCGGACGCGTCGTCCGGGTTGCCGCGTCCGGCCTGACCTTCCACATCGTTGGACTGGAGCGCCAGGTCCTCCTCGCGCGCGGTCCCATCCGGATGCCCCTGGTGGTGTGCGGGCGCTCCACAGAGGGCGCGGAGGTCCGGCTCCTCGCCGAGGCCACCTTCCGCATCGTCGATCCAGCGCTCGCCGCGCGAAGCTCGCTGGAGCCTCTGCAACTCGCGGCGGACGAGGCGGAGCGCACGCTCGGTGGGCTGATCCGTCGGTCCGGCCTGGCGTCGCTGGCGGTCCTGCCGACGTACGATCACGACCTGGAGCAGACCCTGATCACAGGTCGCGGCGTACGGCTGACCGCCCTGCGGATCGACCGCATCGATTTCGAACTGACGGCCTGTGTACTGCGCGCCGCCGGACATCAGGTGAAGTAGCGCAGCCATACGTACACCCAGGCCAACCCGACACTCAGCGCCGTCACCACGATGCCGTAGCGGGTGAACTGCCAGAACGTGATGTGGTGGCCCCTGCGCGATGCGATGCCGAGGGCAACCACATTCGCGCTCGCGGCGACCGCCGTACCGTTGCCGCCGAAGTCCGCACCCAGAGCGAACGCCCACCACAGCGACTGTCCGGTGCGGTGATCCGGCGCCTGCTCCACCACGCCTTCGACCACAGGCGTCATCGTGGCGACGTACGGAATGTTGTCGAAGAACGCCCCGAGTACGCCGGAACCGAACAGCAAGGCTGTCGCGGCCACCAAGTAGTTGTCGCCGATTGCCGCCACCGCCCAGTCACCGATCGCTCCGATCACGCCGGTGTTGACCAGGCCCGAAACCATGATGAACAAGCCCATGAAGAAGACAACCCCGCGTCGCGGATCGCACGCCGCTCCTGCAGCGCCATCACCGCGGCGACCTGCTCCGGGTTGTACCGGAAGCTCTTGCGGAACAGGAATCTCGTCAGTACGACGAACAATGCGAACACGATCACCACGATCGGCGTCATGTGCACCACGAAGTCGTTGAACGACAACCCCGCCCGGCTTCCGATGATGATGTTCGGCGGATCACCGATCAGCGTCGCCGCGCCGCCGATGTTCGAGGCAAGGACCTCGGCGATCAGGTAGGGCTGCGGCGGGATCCGCAGGCGTTCGCACACCACAATGGTGACCGGCGCAACCAACATGATCGTGGTCGCGTTGTCCAGGAACGGCGACGCGACCGCGGTGATGATCATCAACAGCACCATCAGCCGGTACGGCTCACCCCGCGATCGCTTCGCCGCCCAGATCCCCAGATAGTCGAAGACGCCGGTCTGCTTGATGATGCCGATCACGATCATCGTTCCGAGCAGCAGGAAGATGACGTTCCAGTCGATCCCCTCATGCTCGGAGAAGAACACCTCCGTACCCGGCGCCAGCCCGAGCAACAGCATGCCGGCGGCACCGATCAGGACGACCCGTACTTTGTTCGCCTTCTCCGTCGCGATGTAGAAGAACGCCAAGCCGAAGATCCCGAGCGCGACGAGAGGCCTCACAACTCATCCCGACGACTGGTCACCGAGCCCGGTCACCGCCAGACTCGTCAGCAACCGTTCCAACGTGATCACACCGGTCAGGACTCCGTCGCTGCCGACCACTGCGACCAGCGGGCTGCGGGCACGCGCCATCAACGCCGCAATCTCCAGCAGCGTCGCCTCCGCGGTCACCATGGCCGGCCTGGCCGGCGTTCCCGGCAAGCAGTCACCAACCGTCAGACCACCCAGCTCACGCCAGAACGCATCTGCCGACGACTCGTCGACAGTCCGCACCAGCATCGGATCGTCCTGAAACGCCGCGGGAATGCTCAACCTCAGCACCTGGGATCCAGGCAGAACCGCCAGCGGCCGCCCACCGACGTCCACGACGACCAGGCCCGGCATCCGCCCGACCGCCATCAACCGCACGGCCTTCACCACAGGATCGAACACCGTGACAGTGGGCAGACCAACGGCTATGTCCGCGGCGCGCATCGCTGCGCCTCGCCCGATCTGGCCGAACGCCTCGACACTGTTCACCCTGACCTCCCTGGCCGCCTCTTTCTCGGCGACCGCTCTGGCAAGTCAGTCTTGTCGCGACAGGACCCCCCAACCATGCGGTCCCGACCCCAACCTTGGTTGTTGCGCGCGGGCTCGGGGGTGTTCGGCCGATGCGGTTACGGTTTGTGGGCGAGGACTGCGCCGTTGGCGCCGGGGGCGTCGAAGGACACCGTGTGGACGTCCACGAACCCGGTGGCGTGCAGCCATTGCTCGTACTCCGCCGCGGTGTAGTTGCGACCAACCGTTTCCACCAACATGTTCAGGCTCATCAAGGCGGCGGCCGGTGGCCCGGTCTTCTCGTCGTTGACCAGCAACTCGCTGATCACGATCCGACCGCCGGAAGGCAAGGCCGCAAAGCACTTGCGCAAGATCGCCAGGTCCTGCTCCGGCGTCCAGTCGTGCATGATCAT
This sequence comes from Kribbella sp. NBC_00889, assembly GCF_045207705.1. Taxonomy (NCBI): domain Bacteria; kingdom Bacillati; phylum Actinomycetota; class Actinomycetes; order Propionibacteriales; family Kribbellaceae; genus Kribbella; species Kribbella sp. NBC_00889. The sequence continues at coordinate 5,404,868 of NZ_CP108783.1, forward strand.
GGACAGCAGTACGATGTCATGGCCTGCGGGGAGTTCGGGATCGTCGAGGAAGTCGCCCGGGGTGACCGCGATGCGGTCCTCGTAGCCTGCTGCCACGAGCTTCGTCGAGGCGATCTCGCAGACCGGCGGCAGATCGAACACCGTTGCCCGCAGGTTGGGGAAGCGCCGGCACAGCTCGATGTCGTAGGCCCCGGAGCCGCCGCCGATGTCGAGCAGAGCGGTGGAGGCAGACAGGTCGACGTGTGCGCCGAGTTCGCGCGCGGTGAACGTCGACAGCGAGTGCATCGCCTCCCAGAACACGGCCAGCAACTGGGGGTCCTCACCGACGAACAAGTGCTCCTGCTCGTCGGGGTTCCAGCTCGTCGGCCGATTGGTTCGCACCGCCTCGGTCAGTCTGCCCCACGCCGGGTAGAGCCTGCGGTCGAGCATCTCCACCCAGCCGCCGAAGTCGAAAGCCTTGCCGGGAACGAGGAACTCGTCAGCCAGCGCGCTGTTGACGTAGCGCCCGTCCCGGCGCTCGAGCAACCCGATGGATGCGCACGCGGTTACCAGCAACTCAACCGGCCGTTGGGCGACGCCCAGCAGCTCGGCAAGTTCGTCGACGGTGTGACCGTCGGTGTCGGACAAACGGGCGAAGAGGTCCAACTCGTGTGCGGTCGCCAGCGCCTTGAAAGACCAGAAGCCGATGGAGAGCTGCATCAGCGGCAGAGGCGAGACCGTGGGGAGGTCGTGGTCGGCAACGCGCGGCCCGACGGCTGCGTTCGTCCCGGTCGGAGCCTGATCACGGGTGTTGCGCATGGATTCTCCTGCCACGTCGTACGAAGCTCGGACCCCTTCACCCTCGTCGGAGCCGCTCTGTCGATCAACGCGAACCTGTGCAACGCTCGTGAAGTGTGCCTTAACGAAGGAGACCGGGAATGCTGGAGCGCTACGAGCTGGAGACATTCCTGACGCTCGCCGAGGAACTTCATTTCGGTCGAACTGCCGAGCGGATGCACGTTTCCACAGCCCGGGTCAGCCAGACGATCAAGGGACTGGAACGGCGCGTCGGCGCGCCGCTGTTCAACCGCACCAGTCGCCGCGTGGAGCTGACCCCCATCGGGCAGAGGCTGTCCGAGGACCTGCGGCCCGCGCGGGAGATGATCGTGGCCGGGTTCGAACGGGCAGTTCAGTCGGCCCGCGGCATCACAGGCACCCTGCGCGTCGGCTTCGTCGGTGCGGCCGGAGGTCAACTGCTCCTTGAGGCCGCCGAGCTGCTGCATGCTCTCGAGCCCGGCTGCGAGGTCCTGGTTCGCGAGGTGCAGCTCGACGACGCCGTACCGAGGCTGCTTGACGGCGAGGTGGAGGTGCTGCTGACCTGCTTCCTCAGCGAGCGGGACGATCTCGTCACGGGACCCGCGCTCGTGACCGAGGCACGGATGCTCGCAGTGCCGTCCGGACACCCCTTTGCCGATCGGCGGTCCGTCTCGGTCGAGGACCTCGCCGGAGTCACCGTACTGCGGACGCCCGATGATCTGCCCAGCTCCCATCCGCCGGGCCGGACCCCGGCCGAACCGCCGATGGAGACCGGTCCGGCGGCCGGGTCGTTCCAGGAGATCCTGACCCTCGTTGGCGCCGGCCGGGGAGTCTTCCCGATCGGCGCCCACGCCAGGCGCTACTACATGCGCCCCGATGTCGCCTACGTCCCCTTCCCAGACGCACCGCCGGTGCACTGGCGCCTGATGTGGCGTACGGACGGTGCCACCGCCCGAGTCCACGCCTTCGCCGCGGCCGCACACGACCTGGTGAGCCCCGCTGCATGAGCACGGTCGATGAGTTTGTTCGGGGTCGTCAGTCGGCGTGTTGTTGGTCGGCGGCTGCGGCGTAGGCGGCGTCGAGGCGCTCGAGGGGGCCTGGACCGTCGTGCGGTTTCGGCGGGGCGCCGAGGTGGCGGGTGCGGAGTTCGTCCATGAGCTCCTCGATGAACGCCGGACCCTCGTCGCGCATGAGTTGCTGCCGGCTGCGGAGCTCGGCGGTGCCGGGGCGCCAGTCGAGGCCCCAGTTGCCGAGGGCGTAGATGATCGGGAGCGTCTGGATGCCGGCTTCCGTGAGGCTGTACTGGGCTCGCTGTCCCCGCGCGGCCGTGCCGCGCCTGAGGACCCCTGCTTCGACGAGGCGCACGAGGCGGTCGGCGAGGATGTTCGAGGCGATGCCCTCGATCGATCCGGTGAGCAGCGCCCGGAAGTAGCGGCGGTCGCCGAAGATGACGTCGCGCAGTACGAGCAACGACCAGCGATCTCCGAGCACCTCGACGGCGGCGTTGATCGGACACCCGGACCGTGGTTCCACGACTCCTCCTTGACAGCTGTTTGCATCCCAATATAGTGATTGCAGAACGCAAGCACTATTCGGAAGGGGGGATCATGGGCCGCTTCGTGTATTCGATGAACGTGTCCCTCGACCTGCGGATCGAGCAAGTCCCTGGGGACGACGGCGCGGGCGACTGGCTGCGCATCGACGAGGAACTGCACCGCGCGTTCAACGCGCACGCTCAGGCCCTCGCGCTGATGGTCCACGGCCGGGTCATCTACGAGACGATGGAGGAGTACTGGCCACGGGGACGCGAGGACGCGTCGCTGCCGGACTTCATGCGTGAGTTCGCCGAGATCTGGACCGCCAAGCCCAAGGTGCTCGTCTCCCGCACCCGCGACAGCGCCGATCACAACACCCGGATCATCGGCGGAGACGACGCGATCGAGCAGCTTGCCGTGCTCCGGGCCGAGACCGACGGCATCATCGGGGTCGGCGGCGCGGCGCTCGCGACGCAGCTGCTCCGGGCAGGGCTGCTTGATGAGCTGCTGCTCGCCACCCATCCCACGATCCTCGGCTTCGGCCGGCCGCTGTTCGACGACTACGACCTGCCGATCGACCTCGAGCTGCTCGAGCAGCGATCGTTCAAGCAGGGCGTCACGATGCACCGCTACGCGATCCGCGACGTGAAGGAGGCCGGCCCATGCTGACGCAGGTTGCGGACGGTGTGCAGGTCCACCAGAGCGAGTTGATCCAGAACAACGCCGTCGTCGTGCACGGCACGGCCGGTGTGCTGCTCATCGACCCCGGAATAACAGGCGACGAAATGGCCTGTCTCGCGGACGACCTCCGCGCAGACGGCCGGCCCGTTGTGGCAGGCTTCGCGACGCATCCTGATTGGGATCACGTGCTCTGGTACGCCGAGTTCGGCGACGCGCCCAGGTACGGTACGGCCCGCTGCGCGGCGGCTCTGCAAGATCTGCTGTCGAACGCGGATTGGAAGGCCCGCGTCGCCGAGGGGCTGCCGCCGGAAATCGCCGACGACATACCGCTGGACCTGTTCGGCCTCATCACCGGTCTGCCCACCGGAACGACCCACCTTCCTTGGGATGGCCCGAAGGTCACGGTGATCGAGCATCAGGGACATGCCCCGGGCCATGCGGCACTGCTGATCGAGGAACGCGGAGTGCTCGTCGCCGGCGACATGCTTTCCGATGTCCTGGTTCCGATGCTCGACCTGTACGGCGCCGCCGCCGACCCGGTCGAGGACTACCTCGCCGGGCTGCGGCTGTTCGCGGGCGTCGCCGACGACGTCACTGTCGTCGTCCCGGGCCATGGGGCCGTCGGCGGAGCGGATGAGCTGCGCGCACGGATCGACCAGGATCAGGCCTACGTGCAGGCCTTGCGTGACGGCCAGGACCCCAGCGACCCGCGAGTCGGCTCATCGGCCAAGCCGGGCTGGGAATGGGTGGGCGACGTACACGCAGGGCAGCTCCAACAACTCGCCGAAAGAAGCGGGCGCGACGGCTAGCGCCGGTCAGCTCACGGGAGGTGAATCGGCTGGATCGCGGAGCGGATCAATCGTTGAGCCAGCAGCGCGACCAATGCCCGTTGACGGTGGCGGTCGTGGGCGGCGGCTGCGCCTCTCTCCTCGACTGTCTCCGCTGGTCCACCGGCCCCGGCGGCCTCTCGCTCGAAACCGCCGTCACCATGGCCACCACCACCCACGCCGACCTCCTCGGTCTGCGCGACCGTGGCCGCCTGGAGGTCGGCAGCGGCGCCGACCTCCTCCAATTGACCCGCACCCCCACCGGCGGCATCGGCGACCTCGCCGCGATCGTCGTCAACGGCAAGCTGATTGCCTGCAAGGGTGTCGCGCACGGCCAGTACTGATGGGAGTCCGATGAGAGAGGACGCGGTGCATGTCCTGGAGCAGAACTGGACCGGGCAGTCGACGGTTCCGTCGCGCTCGCTCTATCCGCACCAGTGGAGCTGGGATTCGGCGTTCATCGCGATTGGGCTGCGGCACGTGTCCGTCGGCCGCGCCCGGACCGAGCTGGAGTCGCTGCTGCGGGCCCAATGGCCCGACGGCCGGATCCCGCACATCGCGTTCGCGCCGAGTGTCCCCCGCGACGCCTACTTCCCGGGCCCGGATTTCTGGCAGGCGCGACTGGCCAACGGCACCGAGACCTCGGGCATCGTCCAGCCGCCGATCCACGCCCTGGCCGCCTGGCTCACGCACCAGTCCGACCCTGCGGATTCGGGATTTCTGCAGCGGGTCTACCCGGGTCTGGTGGCGTGGCACGACTACCTGCGCGACCGCCGTACCCTCGGCCCCGGCGGACTCGTCGCGATCGTCCACCCGTGGGAGTCCGGGATGGACAACAGCCCTGCCTGGGACTCGCCGCTCGCGCGGGTCACGCCCGCGCCCGCGGGGTCGTTCACCCGGCGCGACACCGACCACGCCGCCGATGCCGACCGCCCCACCGACCTGGACTACGGGCGCTACGTCCAGCTCGCCGCGACGTACCGCGACCACGGGTACGACGACCGGGAGACACCCCACGCCTTCGCTGTCGAAGACCCCTGCTTCAACGCGCTGCTGATCTGCTCCGAACATGCATTGGCCGACATCGCCGCGACGCTCGGCCACGACCCGGCACCCCATCGCCAGTACGCCGCCGAGCTCACCGACGCTCTGGTCGAGCGGCTGTTCACGGCGGGAATGTTCCGGCCCCACGACCTGGTCTCGGGCGATCTCGTCGCGTCTGACACTGTGGCCGGCCTGATCCCACTCATGGTCCCCGGACTGCCGGTCGCCGACATCCTCCTCGCGACCGCGCGCGGCCCCCGCTTCCGGCTCGGCGAGGTGCGGCTCGTACCAAGCTACGACCTGACCGCCGACGACTTCGACGCCGGCCGCTACTGGCGAGGACCCAGCTGGTTCAACACGGCCTGGCTGATCCACCGCGGTCTGGTCCAACTGGGACAGACCGAGTCCGCCGAGGCGCTCCGAACCGACCTGGTTGCCCTCGCCGACGCGACGACCTTCGCCGAGTACGTCGACCCCTTCACAGGTGAACCGCACGGCGCCCGCTCCTTCAGCTGGACCGCCGCCCTGGCCCTCGACCTCGCCACGGACCCACTCACCTGACCGCCTAGGGCGCGCCTCCGCAACCATGAAACCCTGCGCCGCCTCGCACTTCTCGCCGAGAAGCACCACTGACACTGTGTCTAGTGGTTCAGGACCTGACGGCGTCGGTAGATCAGGACTGCACCGAGCGCGATGCCGGCACCGCCGAGGGCGGAGGCACCGACCTGGACAGCTTCGGAGGTGGTGTCGTCGACCGAAACCTCGACGGTCTTCGGTGGCGGAGGGTCGTGGAAAGTGACCGTGCCATTTTCGGCGGGGTGATTTGCGGCCGCCGTGGACGCACCGAGTGCGATGGCGCTCACAGCGAGCGCTGCGACTGAGATTGCTGTGCGTGCGTAGTTCATGACCATCCTCCTGATGAAGGTGCCCGGTTCGGATCCCGGACTCGTTTCGACGCTAGGTATGGCGGCCGTCGGCCTGGAATACGCGCTGTCGCGTATGGCACGCAGCACGGCGGCGGCGTAGCGTCGCAGGTGGGAGGGCGTCATGGCGGACGGCATCAGCGGGCGGGACCTGGATGCGATGCGCGACCTGCTCGCCTTGAAGGTGGACGATCCCGGCCCCGGGTTGCCGTGGGAGTTGATGGAGTGCATGCGCGACCTGTTCCACAGCGACTCCATGAAGCTGTGCCGTGACCGGCCCGCTCAGGAAGAGTTCGTACTCGAGCAGGTCCTCGGCGAGTCCCGGTTCGTAGAGATCGGCAACGACCCTCCGGACCCGCACTACTGGGAGCTCGACAAGACGTCGGACGCTTGCAACTACGCGCAGCGCACTGGCGACATCATCAACGTGACCAAGTTGAGCGACTTCGTCTCCGACCGCCAGTGGCGGGCGAGCCCGATGGGCATCGACTACGGCTTCGGGCGCATGCGGGCGCTGATGGTCTACCTACCCGACGTACCCGGACACTCCACCCGGCTGTATCTGTGGCGCGGCCCGGGCCGCGACTACGACGAGCGGGACCGGCTGGTGCTCACGCTGCTGCGGCCGCACCTGATCGCGGCGTACCGAAGCGCTGAGCGCCGCCGCCGAGCACCCGCGGCACTGACCCCGCGCCAGCTCGAGCTCCTCCAATACGTTGCCGAGGGCTACACGAACACGCAGATCGCCCGGCGGATGCAGCTGTCAGAGGGAACCGTACGCACGCATCTGAACCACATCTACGAGCGACTCGGCGTTACCAGCCGGACCGCAGCCGTGACAACCATGAGCACCGCCGGGCTGGAGTAGCCGCTCGGTACGCCGCCGTCGGCGGGTACGGCGCATTTGGTTGCCTGGGGCATCTTCGTGGTGGGTGGTGTTGGTTGCCGTTCGTTTGGTAACGCGCCATCAAGGTATCAGCGGTGGGTCAGGTCGGAGGTCGACGATCGCAGGGCGCCGGTTGCGGCGTACTCGACTGTCGATGTGAGGTAACCATGAACGACTCCCCTGACGCACCCGCGGGCATGAGCCGGCGCCGGCTGCTCGGCACTGGCGCCGCGGCGGCCAGCCTGGCCGCGGCCTCGCTCGCGCTGCCGCCGAACGTCCGTACGGCGCTCGCGTCACCGCCCCCGAAGCACGGTGGGCTGAAGGACATCAAGCACGTCGTCATGCTCATGCAGGAGAACCGCAGTTTCGACCACTACTACGGCACGCTGTCCGGCGTACGGGGCTTCAGCGACCCCCGCGCGGCGCGACTACCCAACGGCCGGAACGTGTTCTACCAGCCGGACCCGTCGAACCCGGACGGCTACCTGCTGCCCTACCGGCTGAACACCAAGATCACCGCCGCCCAGGCGATCCCGTCGATGAGCCACGAATGGACCGTGCAGCACGAGGCGCTGAACGGCGGGAAGAACGACAACTGGGTGCCCGCCCACATGGCCTCCGACGGCGCCACCGACGGCCAGTACACGATGGGGTACTTCACCCGCGAGGACATCCCGTTCCAGTTCGCCCTCGCCGAGGCCTTCACCATCCTCGACGGCTACCACTGCTCGGTCCTCGGCCCGACGGCCCCGAACCGGCACATGTGGATGTCGGGCACGCTCGACCCCAACGGCCTGGCCGGCGGACCGTCGCTGACCACCGGCGGCCCGGCGAACCAGTTCAGCTGGACGACATACCCCGAGCGGCTGCAGAAGGCGGGCGTCAGTTGGAAGGTCTATCGCCAGCCCGGCGGCCAGACCGGAGCGGCGTCGATCAGCAAGTGGAAGCAGTTCGGCAGCGCGCAGCCCGGCGACCCGCTGTACGACAACGGCATGGTCACCCAGCCGATGGGCCAGTTCGAGTACGACGCGATGAACGACCAACTGCCCACGGTGAGCTGGATCCTCCCGCCGTCGGGCTTCGACGAGCATCCGGCCGCGCTGCCTGCCGCCGGGGCGACCTTCGTGGCCGGCAAGATCGACGCCATCGCCGCCAACCCCGAGGTGTGGGCCAAGACGGTGTTCATCCTGTCGTACGACGAGAACGACGGCATGTTCGACCACGTCGTACCGCCGACCCCCAAGCCCGGCACGCCCGACGAGTTCGTGTTCAAGACCTCCAACACCGGGGTGGACGGCGCCGGCCTGCCGGTCGGACTGGGCTTCCGGGTCCCGTGCATCATCGTCTCGCCGTGGACGACCGGCGGCTACGTCTTCTCCGAGACCTCCGACCACACCTCGCAGTTGCGCTTCCTGGAACGCATCACCGGCGTGAAGGAGACCAACATCAGCGACTGGCGACGGGAGACCGTCGGCGACCTGACCGGCGCGTTCCGGTTCGGCGACTCGAAACACGCGCCGACCCTGCCGGACACCACCGGTCAGTACAACCTCGCCCAGTACCAGGCCTCCCAGCTGCCGCTGCCGACCATCCCCGGCAGCCAGCAGTCCGTCCCCCGCCAGGAGCCGGGCCACCGCCCGCACGTCAGCTGACGACGCAAACGGCCGCTCCCGCACGCCGGGAGCGGCCGCCGCGTCGCGTGGCCGTTCGTACTGTTGCGGGTCATTGGAACGGACGTACCTCGACCTTGCGGTTGCAGGCTTTGGAGGCCTCGGCGGCCAGCCTGTGCGCTGTGTCGACGTCGGGTACCTCGATGACCCAGAAGCCGCCGAGGTACTCCTTCGACTCCAGGTACGGTCCGTCGGTGAACAGCGGTTTCCCGTTCCGGTTGTCAATGACCGTGGCTGTGCCGGGCGCCGCGAGGCCGCCGACGAAGACCAGGTGCCCCTCGGCCTCGAGCCGGCTGTTGTACGCGCCCGGGGCGTCCGGATCGCCCGGGCCGGCGGAACTGGTCTCGTCGTCGATCGCGGAAACTAGGTACCGCATCTCGGATCATCTCCTGTTGCTCGGACGGCGCCCCTCCTGGACAGCCGCTCACCCTAACTACGAGCACGATGGCGCAGATCCGACAGCTCCGGGGAGTTGCTACTCGTCGAGGGTGCCGATGATGTAGAGGACGTCGGAGGCGTTTCGCCGGTCGCCAGCCGGGTGAGGAGATCGATGCCGACAGCCCGGACGAGCGGTTCGGCGAACGGGTCGTCGATCAGCCGTCGATCCGTTCGGGTCGCGATCGCCCGGGCTGCCGCGGCCGCGGTGGCGGTCGTGCCGACGCTGGATGCCAGATCCCAGGTGTCTCCGTCGTACCTCGTCGAAGTTATGCGCGCACCCTAGAAGCCACCTCCGACAATCGTTTGAAACCTCGCAGCTCATACGAAAAGGGTTCATGGGTACGGCGTTGGTGTGACTGTCTGGAGGACGGCATGCTGCGAATCCTGTTCACGTCGGACGATCTCGCGTCGTCGCGGTTCCTGCCCGAGCCCGCTCCGGTACTGGAGCTGAAGTTCGCGGCGCATGGACTGCGCCGGGGAATCCGTGCGCCGTGGGGCGAGCGGTGGCGCCACAGTGCGCTCGCGGCGGTTCCGCGGTCGGCCCGTCCGGTGGTGCGTCAACTCACCGGACACTTCTCCTGGGCGTTGTCACCCACATTCGCCGTCAGCAAGAACCTCGACGAAGCGATGGAAACCTTTCTCGGTTTCGGGACCGAGCGATTGCGCGAGGAGATGGCGCTGTATTTCAGCGCCCCCAACTCGGGTGTTCCGTTGTGGTCCGAATTCGAGGGGAACCGCGACGCCGGACGGGTGCTGGCGCACGTGACGAGAACCGCGTTCACGGCGGCGGTGCAACCGTACTGGGCCGACGTCCGGGCCAACCACCACAGCGAGCTGGCGCAGCATGGGCGGCTGCTGGCATGCCGTGGGGTCAGGGACGCTCTGACCACGGTCATACCAGGGGCGAGCTGGTGCGGGGACTGCCTGCGGATCGACAGCCCGCAGGACAGCACGGTCCGGTTGGGCGGGCGCGGACTGGTGATCACGCCGACCGCGTTCTGGACGGGACCGCCGCTGGTGGGCGAGCTGCCTGATCAACCGGTCCTGCTGGCCTACCCCGCCCCGGCCGAGCTGAGCATCCGGGTCGGTGCCGAGTCCGACTCCCTCGCGGCGATCCTCGGGGCGACCCGGGCGGCGGTACTGCGCCTGCTGTCCACCGAGCACACGACCGGCGACATCGCGCGGGAGCTTGGCATCAGCGCGCCGTCGGCGTCCGAGCACAGTACGTCGCTGCGAGCGGCCCGCCTGATCTCCAGCCGCCGCGAGGGCAAGGCGGTGATCCACCGCGCGACCGTCCTGGGCCTGGACCTGATCAGACTCAACAGCCCGTAGTCGATTCAGGATCGGCCGAACCAGGCAATGAGGGCCGTACGCAGAGCTTCCCGGTCGCGGTGATCAGGGCGAGGTTTGTCGGTAGCCCAGGCGACGTAGCAGTCCGGACGCAGGAGTAAGCCGGTGGTCGAGGCGTCCATGGTGTGGGTGGTGACGATGTCGATGCGGTCGCGCCACCCGTCCGCCGCTGTCGAGAGCGACGCGTCTTCGGTGAGGTCGAGCAGCAGGGGCCGGGCGGTCTTGGTCAGCTCCGCAAGCCGGAAAGGTTCGCTGCCTGCGTCGAGCACCAGGTCGGGAGCCCACCGGCCGACCAGGTGGTGGGGATCGCGGACGCCCATCTCGTAGCGGATGTCCGCACCCGCCATCATGCTCGCGATCTGGGCGATGTTCCGCCGGTCGCGCAGCAACTCGGTGAACAGTTCACGCAGCGCCGTGACCTCGCTGCCCGGGGCCAGCAGCGCCAGCTGGGCCTGGCTGAGCATGGACACTCGCTCACCGACCGGCCGTCGCTCGGCGTCGTACGTGTCCAGCAGGCCGGGTGGTGCCCAGCCATGGATCACGGCCGCGACCTTCCAGCCGAGATTGACCGCGTCCTGCAAGCCGAGGTTGAGTCCCGGTCCACCGATCACGAAGTGCACGTGGGCGGCGTCTCCGACCAGCAGGACCCGGCCCTCGCGATACCGGTCGGCCAGGCGGGTATTGACGCCGATCGACCGATCCAGCCGATGCGGTCCCCCGCCGTTCGGTGAACGCAGCGGTAGGTCAGCGCCCATGACGCGGTAGATGCTGTCGTGAACCTCGTCGAGCGTCAGCGACGTGTCGGGATCGATCCCGCCTGCCGCCCACTCGACGGTGAACACCAGATCCGGTCCGGACGCGAGCCGCGCGTAGGCGAAGACTCCCCGTTCGGTGCGGTGATACATCGGTGAGATGTAGCCATAGCCAGGCACGGTCAGCCCACCAGTGGCCGGGTCGATGTACTCATCGGGTACGGCGACCTCTGCGATGCGGGTGACGATGTGATCGCTTGCCGCGCCGGGGAATCCGATGCCGGCGAGTTTGCGGGTCGCGCTGTGTGCACCGTCCGCGCCGACCACGTACCGGCTGCTGATCTCATAGCTCCCGTCCGCGCCGGTGACTTCGACGGTGACGGTGTCGGCGTGCTGGGCCAGGCCGGTCAGTTCGTGGCCCCTGCGGACCTCGACGCCCAGTTCGGCGGCGCGTTCGGCCAGCACCTGCTCGATCCGGGTCTGCGGTACGGGCAGCAGATAGAACGGGTTGTCGTCGAGCACCTGCAGGTCCAATGGCATGGCGCCGAAGAAGAACGCCGGCAGCGGTTCCGGAGGCTCGGACTTTCCGGCCAGTGGTTGGTACAGACCGCGGCGATCCAGCATCCGCACCACCTGGCCGACCAGCCCGTTGGCCCGGTTCTCCCGACGCGGCTCGGGCAGACGCTCCAGCACAACGGGACGCACCCCGGCCAGCCTCAGCTCGCAGGCAAGCATCAACCCGTTCGGACCCGCGCCCGCGATCACGACATCGGCAACCATGCACGTCTCCTCGAACGGCGAAATCGGTCCCGATCCTGCTGCGCCGCGGGACACCCGCAAAACATTTCGGCCGAGCCCGAACGGAGGATGCGGTCAGTCCACCGGAACTGGTGGTGTCAGGGCTGCCTCCAGGTCGGCGGCGACGGTGTCCAGGTCCTGGGACATCGTTTCTGTGCTACTGGATTCGCGGAGGGCTTCCATGCGAACCCGCCCGGAGCGTACGGCGTCTCGAAGGGCGGCTGCTCGGGCTTGGGCGGACTCGTCGGGTGCGGACGCCTCCAGTACGGTCAGGCGGTCCTCGACCGCAGTCACGCGGCTCGCGGCGATGGCCCAGCCGCCGGCGGCTGCTTCGACCGACCCCGTCCGGCGGAGCTCGGGGATCAGCGACCGGGCGAACCACGCCACCTCCTCCTCAGCGGAGGCAAGGTCGTCCCGCCAGGCTGCGTGATGCCGGCTTCGCACCAGGAGTGGTATCGCCACGGCGAGCGCAACCAGGAACGCGATCAGGACCCACCACAGCCAGGACTGCGTACCGGATGTCTCGGACGACGTGGGTGCTATGGCCGGCGAGGTCGGCGGCGAGGTCGGAGAGGCGGGCTGAGACTGGGTCGGCGCGAGGGTTTCGGTGCGTGTCTCTGTCTGGGTCGGCGCTGGGGGCGGCGCGGTGGTTTCGGTGCGTGTCACCGTCCGGGTGGGGTTCGGCTGGGTGTCCTCGGAACTGGGGGCCGTGGTTTCGGGGCGTACCGGCGTCCGGGTTGTCTCGGTGTCCTCGGGACTTGGAGCGGTGGTTTCCGCACGGCCTGCTGACCGCGTCGGGCTGGGAACCGACGCCGTCCCTTCCGGCTGCTCGCCTGCTGAGCGCGAAGGCGCGACAGTCGGGGTGCCGACGGAGTCGCCGCCGCCGCACGAGCCGAGAACGAGGGCCGCCATGGCCAGAACGACCAGTCGCATCACGCGCACCGACGACATCGTGCTCCCCCTCTGTCTCGCAGGGTCACCATCGTCGCGTCGTACGGCGTCCGCGGCATCACCCCCCAGGGGCGAGACCTGGCCCTTCTCGAGAAGCCCAGGCGTGTTTCGGTGGAAGATGTAGGCCAGCAGCCGCCGGATCACCCGCATGCCACCGAAGGGACACCATGAACGCCCTGCAGAAGTTCTCACTCGAGGGCAAGGTCGCTCTCGTCACCGGCGGCAGCCGGGGCCTTGGACGCGCGATGGCCGAAGCACTCGGCGATGCCGGTGCCTCGGTAGCGGTGACAGCACGAACTCTCGCCTCGGCCCAAGCCGCCGCCGACGAGTTGAGCGAGCTCGACATTCGCGCGTACGGCGTACAGCTCGAGGTGTCCGATGTCGACGACGTCGAACGCGCGGTCGAGCAGGTGAGCACCGAGTTCGGCGAGATCGACGTACTGCTCAACAACGCCGGCATCGGCGTCGCCGGGCGGGCCTTCGAGACGCCCGATTCCGCCTGGCATGAGGTGTTCTCCGTCAACGTCGACGGGATCTGGTACTGCAGTCGTGCGGTCGGGCGCCGGATGGCGGAGCGAGGCGGAGGCACGATCGTCAACGTCGGTTCCATGTCGGCCGAGATCGTCAACCAGCCCCGCTGGCAGGCGTCGTACCTGTCGTCCAAGGCCGCCGTCCATCAGTTGACCAAGGCGTTGGCGGCCGAGTGGGCGCCGCACGGGATCCGCGTGAACGCGATGGCGCCGGGGTACTTCCTCACCGAGATGTCGCCCGTCGACCAGCCGGAGTTCAAACAGTGGTGCGTGGATCCCGCTGCCATGAAGCGCTACGGGCTGCCGCCGGAGTTGGGGCCGGTGGCAATCTTCCTGGCCAGCGACGCGTCCAGCTTCATGACCGGCTCGATCGTGAAGGTCGACGGCGGCTTCACCCTGTTCTGATCCACTCGTTCCCTGAAGGGTCGCTCATGGTAACCATTGGCATCATCGGCGCCGGGCTGCGCGGGAGGCTGTTCGCAGAGGCTCTGCAGGCTCAGCCGGACGTCACCGTCGTCGGCCTCGCGGAACCCTCGGCCAAGGTGGCCGAGGACGCGCGGGACACCACCGGCCTGCCCGTCACCGCGTCGCATTCCGAGTTGCTCGAGAAGTTCGATCCGGACGCCGTGATCGTGGCGACCCCTGACTTCGCCCACCGCCAGATCGCCGTTGACGTGGCTGACGCCGGTAAGCACCTGCTGATCGAGAAGCCGGTCGCCACCACCTCGGACGATGCCCATGCCATTGCCGCGGCGGTTCACCGCGCGGGCGTTCGATGCCTCGTCGGCTTCGAGAACCGCTGGAACCCGCACGTTGTGCAGGCCAAAGCAGCGATGGCGTCCGTGGGCGAACCGATCACGGCATCAGCCACCCTGAGCAACTCCTTCTTCGTTCCGACCACCATGCTGTCGTGGGCGGCTCAGTCCTCGCCGGCCTGGTTTCTCATGCCGCACACCGTCGACCTGGTCCTGTGGCTCACCGGCCGCAAGCCCGTGTCGGTGAGCGCGGTGGGATCGCGTGGTGTCCTCGCCAAGCGCGGCATCGACACCTGGGACGTCGTCCATGCGCTGCTCACCTTCGACGACGGATCGACCGCGACGCTCTCGTCGGCGTGGACGCTCCCGGATGCCGGTGACGGCATCGTCGACTTCCGGTTCCAGGTGATCGGCACCGAGGGGTCGGTGACCGCGGACCTGTCGCATCAGGGTCTCACCGTGGTGAGTGACAAGTACCGGTCGGCGTGGCCGGTCTCCGGCCGGATCGGCCGATCACAGGTCGGCCCCGCCGTGTGGATGGTTCAGGACTTCGCGGCGGGACTCGTCGACGGCGGCGACCTCGGGCCGGGCATCGACCACGGCGTACTGGTCACGGAGATCATCTGCGCGATCGAGCAGTCGATCACCACCGGACAGAGCGTGAATCTCGGCCACTGACCTTTCAAACGTGAAGGGTGTCCGTGGCGTTGGTGAACGTTGTCCCGCGCCTCGGGGAATTCGATTGCCTGAGTGTTCCCGTGCTCGGCAGCAGGTCCATAGCCTCGAACGGCAATCGCCTGATGAGGAAGGAATCTGCATGTCTGCAGGAGACCTATCGCGCCGACGCGTGCTGGCAACCGGCTTGGCAACTGGCCTGGGTGCCGGCATCGCCGCAGCTGTCGGTGGTGTGGAGCTACCCGCCGTGGCGGCCGAGACCACGCGACCACCGGCGCCGAGGTTCAAGCCGGTGAGCATGGTGCTGCACACGCACTCGTGCTTCAGCGAGGGCGGCAGTTACGCCGCAGGTGGCGGCGGCGCCAGCATGCTCTCGCAGTTGGAGCAGGCGACGAAGAACAACATCGACGTGGTCTGGTGGACCGACCACGACTGGCGGATGGAGGCGTACGGCTACTACGACGGCATTGCCTTCGACGGTACGGACGAGGACGGCGATCTGGCGTGGTCGGTCCAGAACGAGGGCACGGTCGGCGGTACGGCGCATGCGTTCGTCGACGAGCCGCACAGCCCGGACGAGGACGGCAAGGCGCTGCGCGTCACCGCGACCGGGACGTCAGCGGACTGGGGCGTGTCGTACCTGTGGGGCGACCCCGGCAACAGCTTCTTCTCGACGAACATCTCCGACACGACGCTCACCATCGACGTACTCGGTGAGCAGATCGGGCCTGACGCCGAGCTCGTCGTACAGGTGGAGACGTCGTATCGGCCAGAGATCCACGGCCGGCCGGCGGGTGTGTACGTCCTGGAGTACCGCGTCGGTACGACGAGCGCCCGGGTGCTCGAGAAGCCGCTGACCGGAGTGGTGTCGGTGCCGGTGCAGGACGGCTGGCAGACCCTCACGATGCGTCTGCTCGACGACATCAAGGCGTTCTGGCCGGACCTCATCGCAGAGGACTCCGGACTGGCCCGGCTGCGGTACGGCGTTCGCGCGCGCAACAACGCGACCGCGCAGGCCGTCTTCGACCACCTCCGGATCATCCGCACCCGTGACCCGTTGCGGTGGCCGGTCAAGACCCAGCAGAAGCTGATGAAGGCCTACGCCAAGCAGTACCCGAACGTGAAGCAGTTGCTGGCGGCCGAGGTGTCGATGGTCCGGCATCTGAACGTCTTCATGGAGAACTTCGAGCTGTACCCGTACCCGGACCAGGGCAAGGCACCCAAGCTCGACGGCTCCGTGGAAGGTACCGAGAAGGTCGTTCGCTGGTACCAGGAGCGCGGCGCGATCGTGCAGTACAACCACCCGGACATCAAGCCGGCCGAGTTCGTGCAGACCCGGGCGCTCGGAACCGATCTGACCGAGGTGGCCAACGCCGACGGCAACTTCGACGTGATCCACGACCGGATCAACCAGTACGACGCGGCCGCGCGCAACGCGATCTTCCTGACCGCGACCAGTCAGGTCGACGACCACGCCGGACGGAACTGGGGCGGCAAGTCCCACCTGTACACCACCTCGGTCTGGTCACCGTCGAAGGAGGCGAGGGACCTCATCGCGGCACTCCGGTCCGGGCAGGCCTGGTGGTTCCATCAGAGCCTCTGGCCGACAGGGCGGCTCGACCTCGCCATCCGCGGCCGCCGTGCGATGGGCCGGGTCGTCCAGACCACGGCGGCCGCGATCCCCGTCGAAGTCATCGCGCAGAATCTGCCCGCAGGCTCGACAGTGCAGGTCGTCGTCGGCCTCTGCGACCGTTCCGGCGCAAGTACGCCGTCCATCGAGAAGTACGCCGTACCCGCCGACGCCTTCACCCACGACTCCACCACGTTCACCCTCGAACGCGGCATCGGCAGCTACCTGCGCTTGGAGGTGTACGACACCGACAACACTCTCATCGGCTTCAGCAACCCCCTGTGGCTCCTCTCCCCCCACGACAAGGTCGCCATACCCCACGCCCGCCGACTCACTTAGGGCGCGGATCGCAGATAGGACAGGACCGCTAGTACGCGCCGGTTGTCGTCATGTGACTCGGGCAGCTCGAGCTTCTGCATGATCTGCCGGATGTGTGCTTCGACCGTCTTGGGGCCGATGGCCAGCTGCGATGCGACGGCGTCGTTCGAACGACCCTCGGCCATCAGGCCGAGCACCTCTCGTTCGCGAGCGGTCAACGCATCCAGCGGCTGTCGGCGCTGCGGCCGGCGCATCAACCGGGTGACGATGGTCGGGTCGATCACGCACTCGCCCTCGATCAGACGGTTCAGCGCGTCCACGAGGACCGCGACGTCGGACACGCGTTCCTTGAGGAGGTAGCCGACGTGATCCGGAGCGTCGGTGAGCAACCGCATGGCGTACTCCGACTCGAGGTAATGGGAGAGCACGAGGACGCCGAGGCCAGGATGCTGTTCTCTGAGCCGGCGTGCGGCGGCGATGCCCTCGTCGGTGTGGGTCGGCGGCATCTTGATGTCGACGATCACCACATCCGGAGCGGTCAACTGGACCTCTCGCATCAACACGTCGGCGTTCTCGGCCGTCCCGACGACGTCACACCCGGCATCGGACAGCAGGCGGGCCAGTCCTTCCCGCATGAGCATCGAGTCGTCAGCGACAACGACCTTCACGCGATCCTCCTCCCGTCCAGATCATCTTCGACCGGAATCCGCGCCACCACCAGCGTGCCTCCGCCGGGACCGTCGCCTACCGAGAAGTGTCCGTTGAGAGCCTCGACACGGTCCGCCAGTCCGCGCAGGCCTGAACCACGCGGGTCGGCACCGCCCACCCCGTCGTCGACCACGGTGGTGACGACGCCGACCGGATCGGGCTCGACGCTCACCTGGACGCGAGTGGCGTTCGCGTGCTTGGCGATATTGGTCAGGGCTTCCGAACACACGAAGAACAGGGCCGCCTCGACGGCCGGCGGAAGGCGACCGACCGAAACGTCCAGCTCGACCTGCAGCGGGGCTCGAGCAGCCAACACAGGTAGTGCTGCCGCGAGGCCGCCGGATCCGAGGGGCGACGGCCGCACTCCCTGCGCGAACTCGCGGAGCTCCGTCTGTGCGCCACGCACCTCGGCCACCACATCCGCCAGACCATCTGCGGAAGACCCACGCTGGACGTCGGCGACCAGCCGCGCCACCTGCCCCAGGCGGCGTTCGGCACCCAATGCCAACTCTGCCTCGAGGGCACGCCGTTGGGCATCGGCAGCCTCCACGATCCGCCGACGGGACGCGGCGAGTGCACTCACTCGGGCTTGCACCTCGGCACGCATCCTCGCATTCGCGACGGCGAGGTTGAGAGCTGCACTGACCCCATCCACGAGCTTGTGGTCGTCCAGAACCGCGTTGTCGTGGACAAGTACGGCAACCGGCTCGCCGCCGTCGGTGACCGTCGTCGTCGACCGACCGTCCTCGGCATCGGGCAAGGCCAGGGGTACGCCGCGTTCGTCGACGTACTGCGCCTGGTCCGGCACCCAGTAGCCGACCACAAGGGTCGGATCGCCCAGCGCTTGCTGCAACTCCCCCCGCAAGCCGCCGGTGCCGGTGCCTCCGCCGAGTTGGGTCACCAGATCCGACAGGGTCGCATCGGTCCACCGGCCCGATCGCAGGTCGGCCGTGAGGATGAGCGCCAGTGCGGCGATCGTGGTGTCGTAGACGAACAGGACCAACCGGTCGGCCTCCCAGCCGAGCAGCAGGTTGGCACAGCTGAAAGCCAGGACGGCGGCGAAGGTCAGCGCTGCGATCAACGCCGGCCAGCCTGCTTTGCGTGCGCGACCAGAGGTTCGCGCGAACACGTCCACGGCCGCGGCGGCGACGAGAACGGCCAGACCGAGCGTCAGCCAGGGGGTACGGACGACCGCCTCGAGCAGAGACACGGCGTACGCGATCATGACGGTGATCGTGGCGATCGGGCGGCGAAGACGGCCGGTCGGATAGGAGATGTGCAGGTGGACCAGCGGCCCGCGATGCAGGAAGAGGAACGGGGCGACGAACGTCCCGAGGAACCAGCATCCGGCGGCCGCGATCATGATCAGGCCGACCCGCCGGCCGGTCCTCGATCTGCGCGCGAACAGTCCGCAGCCCAGAAGAATCAGCCCGACGGTTGAGTCGGCGAGAACCGTGACCGTACTGCCTCCCACTCTGCTCATCCCGCCAGCGCATCGAGGGCTGTGCCCGAGAGGTCGTTCTTGGCGATGAACCCGCGGGCCTTGCTCTTGCCGAGCCGCTCCCGGTACGACGAGATGTCGCGGCTCGAGGTCAGAACGACAGCCGGCGGTGGCTGCCCGTCCTGCATGATCTGCTCGCACACCAGGAATCCGTCGATGTCCGGGAGCGCCACATCGAGCAGGACCAGATCCGGGGCGAGGGCACGGGCAGCCGCGACCGCGGATGTGCCGTCCTCGGCCTCGCCGATCACGTGGTATCCCTCCGCCTCCAGCAGAGCCCTGGCGAATGAACGGAAGCCGGCGTGATCATCCACGATCAGCAACGTGCGGCTCATGGGGTCATGCTCCTGGGCGGAGCCGCTACCTGTCGGTGACACGGACCCAGGCATGAGTTGTCCAGACGGCGTTGTCACCACACCGGCCGCCGGTCAGGTGGGTCAGCGTCAGGCGTGTGCCGTTGAAGGACCAGGTCGCCGTCAGACGGTCGCCGTTCGTCGACTCCTGGATCAGTTGGATCTGGTCGCGGAAGAGGCGGAACGTGCCCGCCCACCCGATCTCCCAGGGAGCGCCTGGACCACCGCGACGCTCGGATTGAGTCACGACTCCGTTCTTCAGCACCAACTCGAGAGTGGCTTCGTCATTCGGCGATCTGGGCGGTGCCGTGCCGGTACACGCCGCCACCACCACACCGTCCACCAGCTTCTGCTGGTAGGTACCGTCCAGGACGGTCTGAGGTCCCGTCGCACTGCCGGTCCCAGAACACGTCGCCAGGTCCGGGCCGGCGGCAACCGCCGCCTTCAGCTCCTCGATCGCGGCAAGCCAGGCGCTGGTCTTGTCGTTCCTGCCGAGCTGGTCGTAGACCGGCTGCAACGTCTTGCGGAGATCCCTGAGATTCTCGGCCGAAGCAACCGTGAAGGTCATTCCGGCCTGACACAGGCCGGAAGTGGCCGTCCCGTCCTCGGCCCGCAACGCGCCGAACGTCGGCGCCAGCACATCGTCCACCGCATCACGCAGCGTCTTGCGCTGACTGTCGTCGAGCGCCTTGTCGGCATCCTCGCCCATCAACAGCACCAGGGGTCTCGGCCACAGATTCACGTTGGCCGTCACGTAGCGAGCCGTCGCGGCGTAATGGTTGCCCAGGATCGAGTCCAACTGCTGTTCGTAGCCGTCGACTCCGTCGAGCTCGGCTCCGCTCGGAACCGCCCTCGACTCTGCTCCCCAGGCATGGAGAGTGGCCGCAGCAAGGGCGGAGTCCTGGATGGCAACGGTGGTTCCGGCGAACGCCTCGGGAGTCACCAGCGGCTTGCGTACGCCGAGCACTCGACGAAGCGGCCCTGGGAGCACGCCGATACCGACGACATCGATCGCATCGAGACCTTGCAGCATCTGCGCCGGAATGCCGGCCTCGAACACCTTCTCCTCGAGGTCGTAGCTGTCCACCAGCATCGGTGCCAGCAGGGCCTGGAAGCTCGTGACACCGGCCTTGTCCAGCACCCGGGCGCCGACCCATGCCATGTCGACCTTGCGCTCCTGAACGTCCCGCACGGTGCCGGACTCGTAATCCGCCTCGCTGTCGCGCCAGGAGTTCTTGAACTCGATCCGCAGTGATCCGCCCGACCGCCGATCCACATTCCCGGCCCATGCCTTCAGCTGAACCGGAGCCTCGTCGTTGGGCTGCGCGAAGGTGAGTACGCGAGTCTTGCCGTCCGCGTTGCCGCCGGCGCGATCCCGAGCCGGCGACTCGCATGCGGTTCCGGCCAGGATCAGTCCTGCCACGACGGCGACCGTCGCCCATCCCCGAAGCTTCGTCGTGTGCATCGAGCACCTCCCCCGATCGATGCCGCTCACGCTAGGCACCGCGTATGCCCCCCACATCAGGGCTGGCCCTGAGTCCCGCGCCGCCAGTACGAGGGGAAGCCCTGTCCCGTTGCCGCATTCAACGGCAGACAATTACTCGATGTGTTGGAACACTCAGCGTATGCCCGTTCGGCTTGTGCTGGTCGGTTTGGGAGTGACGATCGGTCTGTTCACCGTGTCGATCGCGCACGACGATCCCGGCTTGTCCTTCGCGCTGACCTCCACCCTTGGTACGACAACCCTGCTCGTCACCGGCTGGAGCCTGATGGTTGCCGGACTCGCCCTGTCGCTCAAGCGGCCGCGGAACCGGGCAGCCCTCGGCCTCTACCTCGCCGGGTGTGCGTGGTTCCTGTCCGAGTGGGACAACCCGGGAGGCTCCTCAAGTTGGGTCTTCTCGACCGGCCTCGCCCTGTACGCCGCATTGCCCGCCGTGGTGACTCATGTCGCCCTGGCGTACCCGTACGGTCACCTCCGTACCTGGACGAACCGGACCGTCGTCGCACTGGGCTACGTAGTCACGATCGGCATCCAGGGACTGGCGAGCGCGATGGTCTTCGATCCCGGATCGCAGGGGTGCTCGGACTGTGCTTCGAACCTCTGGGTCGTCGCCGATCGGCCGGATACTCAGACAGCGGTCGACCTGCTCGGCGTACGAGCAGGAACTGCATGGGCCGTCATCGCCTTCCTGACGATCATGTGGCACGTGGTCAAAGCCAGTACGGCCGGGCGACGAGCCATCGTGCTGGTGTCAACATGCGCGCTCGGCTACCTCGCCCTGGTCGCCGGCATGTACGCCACCAGCCTCGGGCGCGGCTTCGTAGGAGCGAGTGACACCGAACACGATCTCTGGCTCGCGCAGGGGGTGGCGCTCTTCCTGCTGGCCGTCGCGGTCCTGGTCGACCTGGCCAGGGCACGGCTGATCCAACGCGCGTTGACTCGACTGGTGGTCGACCTGGGGCACGCAGCGCCGGCCGGTCGATTGCGGGATGCTCTGGCCGAGCGCCTCGGCGACCCGGGCCTCCTCATCGCCTACCCGATCGACGACGGCAGGCGCCATGTCGACGCGATGGCACGCGAGGTCGAACTGCCGCCGGCGGGCGGTCGACGATCAACGACACTGAGGTACGCCGGAGCGGATCTCGCCGTGCTCGTGCACCAGCCTGGCCTCTTCGATCATCCCGGTGCGGTCAGCGATCTGGCGTCCGCCGTCCATCTGGGACTTGAGAACGAGCGGCTGCACGCCGAGGCCCTCGCACAGCTGGCCGAGGTGCGCTCGTCCGGCGCACGGGTCGTTGCCGCAGGCGACGAAGAACGCCGGCGCCTCGAGCGAGACCTTCACGACGGCGCCCAGCAACGTCTGATCGGACTGTCGCTGGCGCTGCGGCTCGCCCGGACCCGTCTCCCGCCCGGCGCTACCGAACTCGATGCGGCGGACACCGAGCTCCGGGAGACGATCGCGGACCTCCGGACTCTCGCGCACGGTCTGTCTCCAGTCATGCTCAAGGATGACGGCCTGCCCGCCGCCCTTCGCGCGCTGAGCGAGACCCTCGACCTCCGCGTCGATGAGCTTCCGGCGCAGCGACTGCCCGACGTACTCGAGACAACCGCCTACCTGCTCGCCGCCCAACTCGCCGGGCAGGCCACCACGTCGGTAACAGGCACGGTCACCAACGGCTGGTTCACCTTCGACCTCCAGGTCCAGGCCGACCACTTGGACCTGGGCGAAGTCCCGGACCGAATCAACACCCTCGACGGCGGCCTGGAGCTTTCCCCAGGTCCCGACGGCACGACCCGCGTCGTCCTGCGCCTTCCGGTGTCCAGTTCCTGACAGCACAGTGGCGCCTGCGTGCCTGACCGGCCAGGGTTGAAGGTAGTCGAGGAAACGGGAAGGGCGTATGACGAACAGCAACGCCGGCAAGGACCGCGAAACGACCGGGTTTCAGGAGCAGGCGGCGTACGACGAATCGATTGACCTGCGGACCGATTTCATCATGGTCTACGGGCTCAACGACAGCACGCCGGAGCGCATTGCGCGGTGGCGCGAGGCCGGGTATCGCGTGCATCTGATGACCGGTATCTCCTGGGGCAACTATCAGGACTACCTGGATGGGCGGTGGGACGGCTCCGACCACTGGGCCGACGCGCAGGCCGCGGGCGACGGGTCGCCGATCCTGCACGGTCACAGCACCGACATCCCGTACATGGTCCCGACGTTCGGCTTCACCGAGTACCTGGTGCAGAAGCTCCGCCCGATCATCGAGCTCGGTGTCGAAGGCATCCATCTCGAAGAGCCGGAGTTCTGGGCCCGCGCCGGCTATTCGGAATCCTTCAAGCGGGAGTGGCAGGCGTACTTCGGTGAGCCGTGGCAGGCTCCGCACAGCACCGCCGAAGCGCACTTCCGCGCCGGGCAGCTCAAGCAGCACCTGCTGTCCCGCAGCCTCGACCGGGTCACCTCTGTGCTGCGCGACGAAGCCCTCCAGCAGGGTCGCGAGGTGCGCTTCTACGTCCCGACGCACAGCCTCCTGAACTACACCCAGTGGCAGATCATCAGCCCCGAATCACGGCTGCGGACGCTGCCCTCGATCGACGGCGCCATCGCCCAGGTGTGGACCGGGACCTCCCGCACCCCCAACGTGTACGCCGGGAAGGTCGCCGAGCGCACCTTCGAGACGGCGTACCTGGAGTACGGCATCGCGCAGGACCTCACCCGCGGCACCGACCGGCGGATGTGGTTCCTGCACGACCCGATCGAGGACCACCCGGACCGCACCTGGGAGGACTATCTGGCCAACTACCAGCGCACCCTCGTCGCGTCGCTGCTGCACCCGGGCGTCTCGCGGTACGAGGTGGCGCCGTGGCCCAACCGGATCTTCAACCGCCCGTACCTGCGCGAGGGATCCAGCGAGCGGCAGCCGATTCCGCCGGACACTGCCACCAGCTATCTGATCGCCATGAACAGCCTGCGCGACCTGGAACAGCCTGAGGTGCGCTGGGCCGGCGAAGGACCGCGGATCGGGATCGCGCTCTCGGACACCGCCATGTTCCAGCGCTGGGCGCCCGGCGGTGAGAGCGGACACTATGACGGCCTGCAGGACGCCCTGGCACTCGAAGGCCGCGAGCAGCTGCACTTCTCCGACTTCTACGGCCTGGCGTTGCCACCGCTGTACGACGGCCAGCGGGTCAGCCCGGTCCAGCTGGAGAACGTGATCGACACTCCTGATGCACTGGACGACGTCGACGTACTCGTCCTCAGCTACGAATTCCAGAAGCCGCTTGCCCCCAGCATCCATTACGCGCTGGCCGGATGGGTCAGCCGCGGCGGCAGCCTGCTGTACGTCGGCGACGGTGCCGACCCGTACCACGAGATCCGCTCGTGGTGGACCGGCCGCTACGACACCTGCGCCGACCACCTGGCCGAGGCGCTCGGCGCGGACCGCAAGGGCGACGGCGTGCAGCCGATCGGTCAGGGCCGGGTCCGGTTCCTTCCGACCCGGCCGGCCGACTTCACCGAATCACCGGAACGCGCCGCCGAGCTGGTCGCGGCGATCCGAGAGCTGGCCGAAGGCGGCGGCCACCCCTGGAAGTCCACCAACTGGCTGTCCGTGCAGCGCGGTCCGTACCTCGTCGGCGCCGTACTCGAGGAGGCCGGCGGCTCGCACGTTGTCGAGGGCAAGTACCTCGATCTGCTCGACCCACAACTAGGCATCGTCCGCCAGCGAGAGCTCGGCCCTGGCCAGCTCACCTGGCTCCGGGACCTCACCTACGACGATGAACCCCTCCTCGCAGCCGCCGGCCGCGTCATCAACTGGCAACAAGACAAAACCACCATCCACTTCACCTGCGAGGCCCCGAGCGGCGTCCAGGTAACCACCGCCCTACGCGTCCCCGCCGAGCCCACCACCGTCCAAGCCGACGGCACCGACCTGCCGTACGACGCCGAGGATGGCGTGCTGTGGCTCCGCCATCCCGGCATCCCCACCGGCACCCACATCGAAATCACGTTCTGAGGAGTTGTTCGTATGACTGCGTTGCGTGTCTTGTTTATCGGTGGGACTGGGATTATCAGCTCAGCGTGTTCGTGGCGGGCGGTTGGGGCGGGGCTTGAGCTCTCGGTTGTCAATCGTGGGAAGACCTCGGTCCGGCCACTGCCGCCGGAGGTGCGGCAGCTCACGGCTGATGTGAGTGATCCAGCGGCGTTCGCGGAGATTGCCGGTCAGGACTTCGATGTGGTGGTGGACTGGGTCGCGTTCACGCCGGATCAGGTGAAGGCTCGCACTGATGCGCTGCGCGGACATGTTGGCCAGTACGTGTTCATCAGCTCCGCCTCGGCGTACCAGACGCCTCCGGCCCGGCTGCCGATCACCGAGTCGACGCCGTTGCGGAACCCGTTCTGGCAGTACTCGCGCAACAAGATCGCCTGCGAGGACCTCCTGACCGCGCTGTACCGCGACGAGGGCTTCCCGGTCACGATCGTGCGGCCTTCACACACGTACGACCGCACCCTGGTCCCGTTCGACGGCGGCTGGACGATCGTCGAGCGCATGCGCCGCGGCCAACCCGTCGTGGTCCACGGTGACGGCACCTCGCTGTGGACGCTGACGCACCACAGCGACTTCGCCCGCGGATTCGTCCCGCTGCTCGGCCACCCGCGCACCCTCGGCGAGGCTTTCCAGATCACCTCCGACGACGTCCTGACCTGGGACCAGATCGCGCACGCACTCGCCGCCGCAGCAGGGACGACAGCGCAGATCCTCCACGTCCCTTCGGACGCCATCGCCGCCGTACACCCCGGGTGGGGCGACGGTCTCCTCGGCGACAAGGCCCACGCGGCGGTCTTCGACATGACCAAACTCCGCCGCGTGGTCCCGGACTTCGTCGCCACCATCCCGTTCGAAGCAGGAGCCCGCGAGATCGTCGCCTGGCATGACGAGGACCCGACCCGGCACCGCATCGACCACGCCATCGACGAAGCAATGGACACCCTCATCGCCCGCTACACGCCCTAGGAGTCAGCCGACGCTCGGGGTGTCGGCCGGGTAGTTGTCCACGGAGAGCTTCTGGCGGACCAGGCTGGAGTGGCCGCCGGACAGCTGATGCCGGAGGAACAGGTACGACTTGCCGACCTCGTACGGATTACCCATCACCTGACTGAACTGCGGGTTCGCCGTGTCGCCTTTCCAGCCGCGGTACTGGATGCGCGGATAGATCGCGATGTGGTTCGGCGGCGTACCGTCCTTGGCGAAGGTCAGGTATGAGCCGCTGACCTGCGCCTTCCACACCGCGACGGCCGAGTACCAGCACGCGTTGCCGTGATCGTCGGGGTCGGTGCTGTCGTCGCATCCGCCGGGGATCGGATCGAGGCGGGTCCGCCCTGTTCCGCCAGGTGTAGGTCAACCGGGCGGACAGAGCACGCCCGACGTGCCCTCCGGCAGCTCGCCGTACGTCGCAGAGTTCTGGCGCGGGAC
Organism: Kribbella sp. NBC_00889; assembly: GCF_045207705.1. Lineage (NCBI taxonomy): Bacteria > Bacillati > Actinomycetota > Actinomycetes > Propionibacteriales > Kribbellaceae > Kribbella > Kribbella sp. NBC_00889. Next base: position 5,430,957 of record NZ_CP108783.1, read on the forward strand.
CCAGCCGAGGTCCCGCGCCACCGTACCAGGACCGAACGGGCTGGTCGCGTTGGCCGAGATGCCGGCGAAGACGCCGTACCGCAGATCGGCCGTCAGCGCTGCCAGCACCAGCGAGCGCAAGTCGTCTGTGCCGATCCAGGTCCGGGCATAGCCGGCGTTCGGCGGCACGGGCCGGCAACCACCGAGCCTCAGGCACACCACCGACGTCGAACTTCCGTATGCGGTCGCCGCCGCGGCCGCCTCGGCGAAGGCCTTGCTCGCGCCGTACCGGCAGCACGGCAGTGGAGCACTCTGCGGATCGATCGGTTCTCGGACCGCCCGCTGGAGGTAGCCGCCGAGCGCGTGCACCGAGCTGGCCACGACGACCCGCGACACGTGGGCCGCCGCGGCGGCATCCAGCACCGCGGCAGTCGTCGCGATGTTTGCCGGCAGCAACTGATCCCAGGCCGCGTCGGGCCGCGGATTGCCGGCCAGATGAAGGACGGCATCAGCACCTGCCACTGCTGCGGCGGCAACGTCCGGGTCGCCGAGATCGGCAAGGAGGGTCTCGCCCCAGCCGGCAGCTGGACGCCGGTCGACCACCCGGATGGCATGCTCGACCAGGGCGGGGCGCAACAGAGTTCCGACGCCGCCAGAAGCGCCGGTGACGACGAGTTTCACCAGTTTGTAACGGAGCCGTCTGGGCGGTGGAGGCGGGGGATGGTGGCTGTCTCGGGCGGCTTTGCCTGGGACAGGTCCGCGGTGATGCCGAGGCCCGGTGCGTCGGACGCGGTCAAGCGGCCTGGCTCGGCCACGATCGTGGAGGTGAAGGCACCCAGCGGCGCGGTGGCGCGGTGGGCCTGCTCCTGCACGCTCACGTTCGGCAGCGCGGTGTTGAACTGCGTCGACGCCGCCGTACAGAGCGCGCCGATCGAGTTGTGCAGCGCCAACTGCACGTGGTGCGTCTCGCACAGCGCCGCGATCTTGCGCCCCTCGGTGAGCCCGGTGTGGCCGAGGTCGATCCGGGCGTGGTCGATCAGCTCGTCCTCGACCAGCTGCCGGAACTCCCACTTCGTGCAGAGCTGCTCCCCCGCCGCGATCGGTACGCCGACCCGGCTCCGGAGCGACTTGTACGCCGACAGGTGCTCACTGCGCAGCGGGTCCTCGACGAAGAACGGCCGCAACGGTTCGAGCTCGCGGCACAGCTGCACCGCCTCGGCCAGGTCGAGCCGGGTGTGTACGTCGATCAGCAGCTCGACGTCCTCCCCGAGTCCGGCCCGCAACTCCCGCATCAGCTCGACCGACCAGCGCACCGCGCGACGCGCGTCGTACTCCGGCTCCTGCGGGTCCCACGCCGTCAGCCGCAGATGCTTCCACCCTTGACCCGCCAGGTCGGAGGCATGGTTGAGTACGTCGTCCATCGACCCACCACGCACGTGTGCGTACGCCGGAACGTAGTCCCGCGACCGCCCGCCGAGCAGCTCGTGCACCGGTACGCCGAGCGACTGCCCACGGATGTCCCACAGCGCGATGTCGATCCCGGCCAGCACCGATGCGTGGTGGCGGTCGGAGGGGAAGAACACCGACCGGAACCCCAGCTGCCAGATGTGCTCGATCCTGGTCGCGTCGACCCCGACGAGCAGCGGGCGCAGGTCCTCCACCAAGCCTGCCGCGGCCCGCTCGCGGCCGCGCATACCCACCTCACCGAGGCCGGTCAGACCGTTGTCGGTCCTGACCACTGCCACCAATGCCGGCCAGTCGTCGGCGGCCGGCAACGCCACCAGGTCGATCTCCTCGATCTTCATACCCTCACCCCATCACAGCACCTCTCCAGGGACGCGACGGCGGTCCCTTGACACCGGCATCGACCGCGAACAGGCACCCGCTGCCAGGCGCCGGATCGTCCAGGCCCAGCGAGGCGGTGGTGATCACCAGAGTGCTGCCCTGGAAGCAGACTGCGGTCGGTCTCGGCACCGGCAACTCGATCGTCGCCAGGAGCTCACCGGTCGGGGCGTATCGACGTACCTCGCTCGCGTCCCACACCGCCACCCAGACGCATCCGTTGTCATCCAGCGCCAGCCCGTCCGGGTTGCCGCCGGTGACCTCGACGACCGTACGCCGTTCGCCGAGCCCGGCACCGTGGACGGCGATCGCCTCCAACCGCCGATGCGGCAGCGTGTCCACGAAGTACACGGTCTCGCCGTCCGGGGTGAAGTCGATGCCGTTGGCAACCGTCAGTCCGGACAGCGCCGTACTGACCGAGCCGTCGGGGTCGAGGCGGAAGAGGGCGGCATGCGGATCGCGGGGAATCGCCTGCGAGCCGGCCCAGAAGCTGCCGTCCGGGTGGCAGCACCCGTCATTCATCTGATCCTGGCCGGACGTCAGCCCGCTGACCAGCGGCGTGACAGTGCCATCCTCACCGAGATGCGCGAACCCGTCCTGCACCGCGAGCGCCCACCCGCCACCATCCTCGTCCACCGGTACGGCGACGCCGACGCGCGAGCCGATGTCGTACTCCCGCACCACCGTGAGCGAACCGCCCTCCAGGCGTCCCCGATGAACCCGGCCGGCCAGGATGTCCACCCAGATCAGTTCGCCCGTGCGCGGATCCAGCCGAGGCGACTCGCCTTGCACGTACGCCGCCGACGAGATCCGGTCAGCTCTTGACCGCACCGGCGATGCCTTCCACGAAGGTGCGCTGCAGGAACAGGAACACCACCACGATCGGCAGTACACCGATACAAGCGGCCGCGGCCAGACCGGTCCAGTCGGTCGTGTCCTGTCCGTAGAAGCCGTACATGCCGACGCCGAGCGTGCGCAGTTCCGGGTTGCCGAGGGTGAAGACGAGCGGGATGAAGAAGGCGTTCCAGGCACCGATGAAGTTCATCAGCGCGACCGTCCCGACCACCGGCTTCGCCAGCGGCAGCATCACCTTCCAGTACGTGCGCAGGTAACCCGCGCCATCCATCCGCGCCGCCTCCTCCAGCTCCTTGGGGATGCCACTGAAGAAGCCCATGAACAGCAGCACGGGTACGACGAGGGCAGGCCCGGCCTGCGCCAGCGCCGCCCCGAGCAGGCCGTTGCCCAGTCCGATCCCGTTCACCAGCAGGAACGTCGGGATGATCGTGTAGCCGTGCGGGATGAACATGGTCGCGATCAGTACGCCGACCATCACCTTCTTGCCGGGCAGGCCGGGCCTGGCCAACGCGTAGCCCGCGGTGGACGCGACCAGCAGCACCAGGATCACCACGGCGATCGAGTACGTGATCGTGTTCGCGGTGTAGGTACCGAACTTCGCGGTCGTCCAGGCCCGCTTGAAGTTGTCCAGCGTGGCCTCGTCGGGCAGCAGCGACAGCCCGCCGAGGAGCATCTCGCGGGGCGTCTTGAACGCGGCCGAGACCATCCACACGAACGGATAGATCCAGACCAGGCACAGCGGCACCAGCACCACGTGCCAGATGTTGCGCCGGGCAATCAGCCGCCAGCGGCCGGTCATGTCGCACTCCCACTCATCCGGCGCTTCAGGAAAGGTGTCTGCAGCAACGTCACGACCAGGGTGAGCACGCCGAAGGTCACTCCCGCCGCCGACGCGAACCCGTACCGGGGTGCTTGCAACTGTGGATCGAACGCATACCGGTAGATATAGGTCGGTACGACGTCAGTGGCGTAGTCCGGCCCGCCCTCGGTCACCGCCCGGACCAGGTCGAACGTGCTCAGGCTGCGCTGGAACACCAGCAACAGGATCACGATCGCGATCGGCGTCACCACCGGCAGGGTGACGAACCGCAGCGACCGCCAGAAGCCGGCGCCGTCGATCGCCGCCGCCTCCTGCAGGTCTTTCGGCACCGTCTGCAGCGCCGCGAGCCAATAGATCAAGGTGATGCCGAAGCCTTTCCACACGTCGATCGACATCAGCGTCGGCAGCGCGGTCGACGTGGATCCGAGGAAGTTCACCGGCTGATCGATCAGGCCGGTGTCCAGCAGCACCTGGTTCACCAGGCCGCCGGCCGGGTCGAGCAGGATCGCGATCACGATCCCGATCACCGCGGTGGTCGCGACCACGGGGAGGAACAGCACCAACCGGTAGAGGTTGCGGAACCGCAGCCAGGTGTTGTTCAGCAGGATCGCCATCACCAGCGCCAGCGGCATCTCGACGAAGATCGCGGCCATCGAGAACAGCAGCGAGTGCCAGAACGCCCGCCAGAACGCGGCCGAGCCCAGCACCTCGGAGAAGTTCGAGAGCCCGACCCACGCGGTCGGCGTACCGACACCGTCCCAGTCGAAGAACGCGTACACCCAACTGGCGATCAGCGGCCAGATCGTGAAGCCGCCGAACAGCAGCACCGTCGGCACCAGGAACAGGTAGCTCCACAGGTGCTTGCGGAACCGGCCCGGCCCGCGGCGCGGGCGCCCGGTGCGCCCGCGCCGGACCGGGGCCTGGTCGAGCTTTCGCTCGACGGTCTCGGTCGTCGTCATCGCGTCAGCCTCCCGGCGTGTAGTCCTTCAAGGGATCCCAGGTCGCGAAGGTCAGATCCTTGGCCGATCCCTGCTGGCCCTTGGCCTTCAGGCTCGCGGTCGTCTGGTCCAGGAAGGCCTGCAGGTTCTGGTCCAGCTTCGCGGCGGCCGGCGCGAACGGCTGGTTCTTGATGATCGAGCTGAACGCCGCGTCAGTGTGCTTCAGGTCCGGCTTGGCCGCCAGCGCGGCGAGCACCGCGGTGCCGCCCGGGGTGGCCAGCTTCGGGCTCGGCACCCGGCGCATCCCGTCGGCGGCGACCTTCAGGATCGCGGCCTGGTCGGGGTTCTTCTCCGCCTCGGCCTTCCACGCACTCTCCAGCGCGGTCAGTGTGCCGAACTTCTCGTAGTACGCCTTGTGGAAGGACTCCGACGAGAGGAAGTCCATCACCTTCCAGGCCTCGTCCTTGTGCTCGGACTTCGACGACATCGACCACAGCGGGCTGAAGGACTGCGAGATCGGCTGGTAGGCGCCCCGTCCGGCGTCCGGCACCGGGATCCCGGTGACGCCCATCTTGATCTCCGGCGACAGCTTGCGGATCTCGGCCACGTGCCACGGGGCCGACGGGTACATCGCGAGTCGGCCGGCCGCGAACTCCTTGAACGCGCGGCTGCCGTCCCAGCTCTCCCAGCCGGGCATCATCACCTTGTTCGCCTGCATCCGGCGATTCAGCTCGACCGCTTCGACCAGACCGGGGCTGGAGGTGGCGGGCTTGCCGGTGCGGAAGTCGATCCCGGTCGCGGGCACCGAGTACGGCACCGCGGTGCCGGCCAGCATCTCGACGCCGACCGCCTTCGCGGCGGTGGGGGCATAACCGAAGTACTTGCCCTTGCCGTCGGTGGTGACCTTGGTGGCCATCTTCTCCAAGTCGGACCAGGTCTTCGGCGGTCCGTCGAAACCGGACTTCTTCAGCAGGTCCTCGTTGTAGATGAAGACCCGCAGGGTCGACCACTGCCCCCAGACCAGCGGCAGGCTCATCAGCTTGCCGTCGCGGTGCAGGCCCGAGGTGGCCGGGTCCATGCTTCCGGCCGGGAAGCGCTTGAGGAAGTCCGGGGTGACGAACTCGTCCAGCGGGGCGACCCAGCCCCGGGCTGCCATCCGGTCCATGCCGTCGTCCTGGGCCCGGAAGACGTCGGGCGCGTTGCCCTGCTGGAACATCAGCTCGACCGCGTTCAGCTGCTGGTCGGACGGGTTCTCCAGCACCTTCACCGCGATCCCGGGATTGGCCTTCTCGAACTCGTCGAACTGCTGGCGGTAGAACTCACTGGCTCCCGGTGGATCGGGGACCAGGGCAACGGTCACGGTGACCTTGCCGGTGGCGTTGCCGGCGTCCGGGCTGCCGCCGACGAGGTTGCACCCCGACAAGGCGAGCGCCACCGCGCCGACGAGCACGGTGAGGGCAGGGCGGATCTTCATGATCGGCTCCGTTGGTCGTGGCGCACAGGCGCCGGAATCTGGTGATCGGTGGGTCCGTGATGACCCAGCTGGGAGTTGATGGCATCGGCTGCCTCCACCAGCAGGCGGGACAGCTCCTGCTCGCGAGTGGGCAGGTCGACCACGCTCGACGGACCGGACAACGACAGGGCGGCGACCACCTGACCGGTGCGGTCGCGCAGCGGCGCCGCCAGGCACGCCCTGCTGAGCGACAGTTCCTCGGTCTCGGTGGCGTACCCCTGCCAGACGGCCTCGTCGATCGCGGCGTCCAGTACGTCGTGCTCGGTGATGGTGCGGGGCGTGTAGCGCTCGAGCTCGCCGAGCAGCTCACGTCGTACGGCGGGTGGCAGGCTGATCAACAGGCACTTGCCGAGCGCCGTGGCGTGCAACGGGTTGCGCCGCCCGGTCAGGGCGAACGAACGCGGTGCGAGCCGGCCCTCGAAGTTGCACAGGTAGAACGCCTCGTCGCCACGGCGGACCGCGACGTTGGCGCCGAGCCCGGTGCTCGCCGCGAGGGACTGGGCCGGTTGCCGGGCGGCGTGGTGGACGGGGTGACCGTTCACCGCGACGCCGGCCAGGGTGATCAGGTCGGCACCCAGGCGGTAGAGGCCGTCGGTGTCGCGCTCGACGAAGTCCGCCTGCTCGAGGGTGCTGAGCAGCCGGGACGCGGTCGACTGACGCAGGCCGGCCAGCTTGGCGACCTCGGTGACGCGCAGCGCGCTGGTTCGCGCGAACGCCCGAAGGACGGCCACGGCGCGCTCGACGCTCTGGTTCGTCCCTGCCTCGTGACCCACCCTGCGACTCCTGACCTGGGAAAGATGGACGACCTCATCCACTATGTGGCAGCCTTACGCACATGATGGATCTCGTCAAGCATGGATCGGATGTCGAATGCTGAACGTCGAGGAGAAGACCATGCCGCCTATGCGGCCCACCGTTGAAGGACTGGTGCCGATCCTGGCGACGCCGTTCCAGCCCGACGGCAGCCTCGATCTGCCGGGGCTGCGCCGGCTGACGGAGTTCCAACTGGCCGGCGGCGTGCGGGCGGTCGCCGTACTGGGCATGGCGAGTGAGGCCTTCGCCCTCACCACGGCCGAGCGCCGGATCGTGACGACGACGGTGGCGAAGATCGTCCACGGTGTGGTGCCACTGGTCGCGGGAGTAGCAGCGACCTCGACGGTCACGGCGGTCGAGCAGGCGACAGAGGCAGCGGCGGCCGGAGCCGACGTGGTGATGGTGCTTCCGCCGTACATGGTGGCGCCGAGTCCGGCCCAGCTGCCCGAGTTCTACGCCGCGGTCGGTGCGGTCGGCCCGGAAGTGATGGTGCAGGACGCGCCGGGAGCCACCGGCGTCGCGATGTCGCCGCAGCAGATCGCGGAGCTGAGCAGGCTCCCCGGAGTGACCTCGGTGAAGGTGGAGGCTCCGCCGACCGCGCCGAAGGTGGCCGCGGTGGTGGACCGGATCGACGAGCCCGGCTTCGTCGTGATGGGCGGCCAGAACGCGCAGTTCCTGCTCGACGAACTGGCCGCCGGCGCTGTCGGCACGATGCCCGCGTGTGAGGTGCCGGATCTGCTCGCGCCGATCTTCACCGACTGGTACGCCGGCCGCCACGACGACGCCCGAGCCAGGTTCGAGCAGCTGCTTCCGCTGCTCGTGTTCGGATTGCAGCCGGGGATCGCCTGGGCCGTGCACAAGGAGGTGCTGGTACGGCGTGGCCTGATCGAGAGCGCGTTCGTCCGTACTCCGGCGCGCGACCTGGACAGCCGCACCCGGGCCGGTCTGACTGCGATACTCGACCGGCTGGGCCTTCCGGCCACCCCCGCGCTGACGAGGATCCCCTGATGCCGACGATCACCGAGGTCGAGGTCTTCCCGCTCGTCCTCTCCGAGCCGGACTCGCCGCCGCGCGGCTACTCCACCAAGCCACCTTGGCCGAGCATCTACGCCTCCTCGCGGGAGGCACTGCTGGTCAAGCTGACCGCCGACGACGGCTCGGTCGGCTGGGGCGAAGCGCTGGCGCCGGTCTCCCCGGAGGTGCCGGCCAAGCTCATCGAGCTGCTACTCAAGCCGGCTCTTCTCGGTGCCGACCCGACCCGAGTCCGCCCACTGGTCAACTCGCTGCGGTCCCTGATGAGGGAGCGCGGCCACCTCGGCGGTCACCAAGGAGACGCGGTCGCCGCAATCGACGTCGCCCTGTGGGACCTGGCCGGCAGGATCGGCGGGCTTCCCGTGCACCAACTGCTCGGTGGCGCCCAGCGCGACGTCGTACCGACGTACGTGTCCGGGCTCCCGGGCAAGAAGGACAGCGAGCGGGTCGCTCAGGCACGGGACTGGGTGGCCGAGGGCGTCCGCCAGGTGAAGGTCGGGCTCGGGTACGGCGTACGCAACGACCTCGCGACGGTGGAAGCACTGCGGTCGGTGCACGACGACCTCTTGGTCGCTGTCGACATCCACGGTGTCTACAGCGTGGCGGACGCGATCCGGTTGGGGCGTGGCCTGGATCAGCTGGGTGGCTGGTTCCTGGAGGCGCCGGTCGGCTTCGAAGACATCGCGGGGCACGCAGAAGTTGCCCGACGCATCGATACGCCGGTGGCGATCGGCGAGAGCCTGCGACACCGGCAGGAGTTCCGCCCTTGGTTGCAGGCCGGTGCTGCCTCGATCCTGCAGCCCGACGCGGGACGCACCGGCATCACCGAGCTGGTGGACCTCGCGGCGGTCGCGGACACCTGGTTCACGCCGTTGGCGCCGCATCATTCCTCCGGACTCGGCGTCATCCTGACCGCGAGCATCCACGCGGCTGCCGCGGTCGGGAACCTGCTGGCCTACGAGTTCCACCCCACCCTGTTCGGCCCGGTGAACCGGGTCCTGGTCACCCCGATCGAGCCCGGCCCGCTCGGGTTCGCCGTACCGACTGGGCCGGGCCTCGGGATCGAGGTCGACGAGGACGCCGTCCGCGCGGCGTGTATCGCATGAGCCCCGCGACCCGGCGTGCCCTGGTCATCGGGGCCACCACCCCGATCGGTACGGCGATCGTCGCCGCGCTGGTCGCGGACGGCTACCGGGTCGCGGGGGCCTCCCTGGAGGACGAGAAGGTCGAGGGTCTGGAGCTTCACCTGGCCGCGGACTGCTCGGATCCGGACACCGCGGCCGGGGTGGTCGACCAGGTCGCGGCGGAGTTCGGCGGCCTCGACGTACTGGTGGCTGCCGCGGGGCGGATGCCACTCCAGCCTGCGCACCGGACCTCGGACGCGCAATGGGTCGACGCACTGTCGAACACGCTGGACACGTTCTTCTTCCCGGTGCGAGCGGCCCTGCCATACCTGTTCGAGAGCGACTCGGCCGGCATCGTGGCGGTCTCCTCGGTCAACACCCTGGTCGCGGCTCCGTGGGCAGCGGCGTACACAGCGGCCAAGGGCGGAGTGGACGCCCTGGTCCGGCAACTGGCCGTCGACTACGGCATCCGGGGTGTCCGAGTCAATGCCGTCGCGCCTGGAATGGTTGGTGGAGCCAATCTTCCCGATGCTGCGGCCGGCTACCTGATCGGTCGCACGATCCTCCCGTCAGAGGTTGCGGACGCGGTCGTGTTTCTGGCCGGTCCGCGGGCCAGTGCCATCACTGGTGTGGTGCTGCCGGTCGATGGTGGTCTGTCAGTCGTCTCGCCCGCCGCAGTCGGGCGCGCCGATCTACGCGCCCGCTTGGCCTCGGAGGAGTAGCCGACATGCCCGAGGTGGAGCTGACTGGCCGTGCCGGGCCGCTGTACCGCCTGCTCGATTGGCCGCTGCGGTTGGCGTTGCTGACCCTGCTGTGGCTGCTGGGGGTTGCCGCCGGGTTGGTGATCGCCGGAGTGGCTCCGGCCACGCTCGCGGCCCATCAGGTTGCGGTGGCCTATCTGGACGACACCGAGGTACACCCCTGGTCGCGCTTCTGGTCGGCTTGGCGACAGTGGCTGGGCCGCGGTCAACTGATGCTCGGGTTGCCCTTGGCCACTGTCTTTGTCCTGGCGTTCTATCTGGTGGCGGCCCGGCAGACAGTCTGGGCTGTCCCGGTTTCAGTCGTCGTACTCGGCTACCTGGTGACGGTCTGGCTGCTGCCGGCCGTTGCGGCCTCGGCCGGTCAGCGCCCGGTGAAGGAGGTGTGGCTACTCACGATGCACCTCACCTGGCGTAGGCCCGGCCTACCGCTGGCGGTAGGCGCCACACTCGTCGTACTGATTGCTTGTGCCTGGTACGTCGTACCTGGCGCACTGGTGCTCGCACCGGCAACGGCTGCGGCTGTTGCCGTCTGGGTCGTCCGCCGGGTCAGCTCACCGCGGCCGACGCGTGATAGCCAAGCCCCGACGAGATCTGGTCCGCCTGCTCGATGACCTGCGTGGCCAGTGACTCCTCGCGCGCCGGCAGGTCCATCGCCGACAGCGGGCCGGAGACCGACAGGGCCGCGACGATCGCACCGGTCCGGTCCCGGATCGGCGCGGCCAGGCAGGCCCGACCGAAAGCGAGCTCCTCCAGCTCGGTCGCGTAGCCGCGCTCCCGAACCTCGCGGAGGATCCGCTCCAGCTCGTCGTGGTCGGTCACCGTGTGCGGGGTGTAGCGGGCCAGATTCTCGCCGACGAGCTCCTCCCACTCCGGCCGCGGCATCTCACTGATCAGCGCCTTGCCCATCGCGGTCGAGTGGAGCGGACCGCCTCGGCCGACCAGGGTCGACGAACGTCCGGCCGCACGGCCTTCGAAGTGGCAGAGGTAGAAGAGCTCGGAACCACGACGCTCGGCCACATTCGCACCCAGGCCGAGATCGGCCGCCAGGTTCTGCGCGACCTGGCGGGACTGCTGGTGCACCGGCATCTCGTTCAGCCCGATGCCTGCGAGCGTGATCACCCGCGGCCCGATGCCGTACAGCCCGCTGCGCTGGTCGTAGGCCAGGAAGCCCAGCGCCACCAGCGCTCCGACCAACCGGGAGACCGTGGACTGCCCCAGCCCGGTCGCTTCGACCAGCTCGGAGACGCGCCGTTGCGGGTGCGCCTCGGTGAACTCCGACAGCAGTGAGAGCGCGCGCTCGACACTCTGCGTCCCTGGTCCGGCTTCCCGGCCGATCGCTCGTGCCACGAGTTCACCCTCTCCCTAAAATGTGGTTGCCTCATCCGCATCGTAGATGCCCCCAGTCTCCCGCTCCAGTCAACCCGCGGCCAATCCAGGTCAGAAGTGGTCCAAGCGGGGCTGGCTGCGGTCTTCGGTGGCTACCAGTACGTCGATGAGCATTTCCTGTAGTCGCAGGCGCTCGGATGCGTGGTCAGGGTTGTCCCAGAGGTTGTTCAGTTCTTGGGGGTCGGCCGCCAGGTCGTAGAGCTCGCCGGTTCGGTCGCGGTCCGTGGCGGGCAGGCCGTGGTAAACGACGAGCTTCCATCGGCCGGTGCGCAGCATGGTCGTGTGTACGGCGGGGTCGTACGGGTGGCCGCTGTTGCGGTACTCGCAGAGTGCCCAGCCACGAGAGAGCGCGTCCTGCTCGCCACGAGCCAGCGGCAGCAGGCTCGTGCCTTGACCGCGGGGTAGCGGCGAAGCACCGGCTGCTTCCAGGAACGTCGGCGCCAGGTCGATCCACTGCACCAGCTCGGATCGCCGCTCTCCCGCCGGCAGTACCCCCGGCCACCGCACGATCAGGGGGACGCGTACGGCGCAGTCGTACATCATCGGGCCCTTGAGCATCAGCTGGTGATCGCCGAGCATCTCGCCGTGGTCACTGGTGAACACCACGATGGTGTCGTCCGCCAGGCCTTCCGCCTCGAGCGCCGCCAGGATCCGGCCGACCTCGTCGTCCACCAGGCTGACCATCGCCCAGTACGCCGCCTTGACCTGCTGCAGCTCGTCCGCGCTGTACGAGAGGTAGCCGCGCGCGTGACCGCCGTACGACTCCTTCGACGCCTCGGTCAGGATCGGCGGCTTCCCGTCCAGCTCATCGTCTCGCGTCACCGGTCGCGGCAGCTCGTCCGGCTGGTAGCGCTCGAGGTACTCCTTCGGCGCACCGAAACCGTGGTGTGGGTCGAAGAAGTTGGCGACGAAGCAGAACGGCTTCGACCGGTCCCGCGACGACTGAAGGAAGTCGATCGTCTCGTTGCCGATCCACCGGCTGTAGTGCGCCTCGGTCGGCAGGTTGTCGAACCCGGATCTGCCGGGTGTCTGCGCTTCGGCGTACAGGTCCGGGAAGGCTGTTTTCAGCCAGCGGTGGTATTGGTTCTCCGACGAGCCCGGGTACGGATCGTGCGCCCATCGGAAGACGCGGAACCCGTCGTCGTGCCGCGGCTCCAGCCGGCCGCCCTTGCAGGCCGACAGGTGCAGCTTGCCGACGAGTCCGCAGTCATAGCCGTCGTCCGCGAGCGCCTTGGTGAAGAACTGCTCGTGGTCGGGCAGCTGGACGCCGTTGGCCCACAGACCGTGGGCGTGCGGATATCTCGAGGTCATCAGCGATGCGCGCGACGGCGAGCAGACCGGGTTCTGGACGTAGCAGTTCTCGAACAGGACGCCGTCGCCGGCCAGCCGGTCCAGGTTCGGGGTCCGCACATGCTCGTTGCCGTAGGCCCCGATCGTGTCGTAGCGCTGCTGGTCCGTGCAGATCAGCAGGATGTTCGGCAGGTCGGTTCGGGTGCTGGGAAGGGTCATGACTTGATGGCTCCTGCGATTCCCTCGACGAAGTAGCGTTGGAGTACGACGAACAGCACGACCACCGGCAGCAGCGAGATGGATGCGGCCGCGGCCATGCCGGACCAGTCGGTCGAATTCTCGCCGACGAACGCGAGCATGCCGACACTCAACGTCCGCAGGTCCGGCCGCGAGAACGTGAACACCAGCGGCAGGAAGAACGCGTTCCAGGTGCCCAGGAACGTGAGCAGCGTGACGGTGGCGGTGACCGGATTGGCCAGCGGTAGCATGATCCGCCCGAAGATGCTGAGGAACCCGGCGCCATCGATGACGGCGGACTCCTCGAGCTCGCGGGGCAGCTGCCGGAAGTAGCCGAGGTACAGCAGCACCGACGCCACGTGGGCGCCGCCGGACAGTGCCAGTACCATCCCGGTCAGGGAGTTGAGCAGCCCGAGTCGCTGGGAGACCTCGACCACCGGGATGATCGTGTATCCGGTCGGCACGAACAGCGTGGCGATCAGGATGCCCATCACGATCTTCCGGCCGAAGAACTGGTGCCTGGCCAGGACGTAGCCCGCCATCGCACACCGCAGGACGACCAGCACCACGGTCGTCACCGTGACCACGACGGTGTTGACCAGGTACCTGCCGAACCCGGCGTCACCCCAGGCCCGGCCGTAGTTGCCCCATTCGGCGTGCTTCGGCAGCAGTGACAGGCCGGAGGTGAACACCTCGAGCGGGTCCTTCAGCGACGCACCGAGCATCCACAGGAACGGGTAGATCCAGAGCAGCCCGCCGATTCCGATCACGACGGCCGCTCCCCACCAGGGCAGCCTGCGCAGGATCCGGCCGGAACTCCACCGGTTGCCGCGCCCGCGGCCGGCAAGGACGTCCGTCATCGCTCACTCCTCGCTTTCCTGGCAGCCCGGATCCCGACCAGTTGCAGTACGCCGATCAGCCCGACGAACAACCCGAACACCACGGCAGCGGCCGAGGCGAAGCCCAACTGGGGAACGGTGGCCGCGAACGCCCAGCGGTAGATGTAGATCTCCACCACCTCGGTGGCGTAGAACGGGCCGCCGTTGGTCATCGTGAGCATCAGGTCGAAGATCTTCAGGGTGCTCTCCAGTGTCAGCAACGTGATGATCACCGCGAACGGCTTCAGCAGGGGCAGCGTTACGTGCCGGAGCAGCCCCCACGGTCCGGCGCCGTCGATGGCGGCGGCCTCATAGACCTCGTCGGGCACCGTCTGCAGCGCCGCGAGCCAGTAGATCAGCGTGACGCCGAACCACTTCCAGATGTAGACCCCGACCACCGTCCACAACGCCGCCTTCGGGTCGCCCAGGAAGTTGATGCCGTCAGCAACGACACCGAGCTTGCGCAGTACGACGTTCACCGGACCGGAGGCGGGGTCGAAGACGAACTGCATCACCACGCCGACGATCGCGGTCGTGGTCACCACCGGCAGGAAGAACGCCGTCCGGAACAACGTCCGCAGCGGCAGCTTCGGCGAGTTGAGCACCAGCGCCAGCAACAACGTCAGCAGGACCTTCACCGGCACCACCGCCACCATGAACAGCACGGTGATCTTGAACGAGTTCCAGAACAGTGGGTCGGCGACCACCGCGCGGTAATTCGCCAGTCCCACCCAGGTCTTCGCGGCGTCGAAGCCGTTCCACTCGACGAACGAGTACCAGTAGCTCGCGACGACCGGATAGACGGTGTAGACGCCGTACAGGACGATGGTCGGGGTGAGGAACAGCCACACCCAGAGCCGGTTACGGCCCAGTCGCGGACCTCTGCCGTTCATCGAGGTGCGGCGCGCCGAGCCGCTGCGGCGTTCCGGCGGCGCGTCGGGGACAACGGTGACAGCCACAGGTTCTTCCCATCCTCACGACGTCTTGTACTTGTCCCGGCCGTAGTCCTGACCAGGGGTCCAGTTGTCGAACGCCCAGTCGCCGGCCGCGACCTTGACTCCCTTGGCCGCGACCGCCTTCACGGCTCGCTCGCGCTCCGCGGTCAGCTTGCGGTCGAGGTCCGTGAGCGCCTTGCGGGCATCCGGCAACTGACCGCTCAGCACGCCCTGGACGATCGAACCCAGGTCCGGCTGGACCTGCTTCATCTCCGCGACCACCTCGCTGATCCCCGGATTGCGGACCTCGGGTGCGGGCCGCAACTTGATCTGACGGGCGAAGATCGCTGCCGCCGTCTTGTACGTCGGGTGGACGTTCGCCTTGTCCACCAGGGACAGATCGACCGGCATCCCGTCCATCTGCTCGGTCTCGGCGAGCATGACCTCCTTGGTGGTGAACAACTTCAGCAACTCCGCGGCCACCTCGGGCTGCTTGGACGTGGCCGCGAAGCAGTAGTCGCCGGCCTTCGGCGGGTTGTAGACGAAGATCGGCCGGCCGGCTTCGGCCGACGGCATCGAGGTGACGCCGACCTTGTCCACGAACGGTTTGAACTGATCCTTGACCACTCCGATGTTCCACGGGCCGTCAAAGAACAGGCCGGCCACTCCGGTCGACCAGCGGGCCCGCGCCGTCCGGGCGTCCAGCGACGACGACGCCGGGAAGAGCAGGCCGTCCTTCTTCAGCGAGACGAGGAACTCGATGGCATGCACATACGGGTCCGTGGCGTAGGAGTATTCGCCGGTGCGGGGGTCGGTGGCGCCGGAGCCACCGGCCGCCATGGCCAGATCGGAGACGTGCTCCCCCATCCGCTCCGCGAACTGCAACGGCGCGATCCAGCCGGAGACGCCGTCGCCGCCGGCCGACTCCATCTTGGCGGCCGCCGCCCGGAACTCGTCCCAGGTGGCCAGGTCGCGGTCCGGGTCCAGCCCGGCCTTCTCGGCGAGTTCCACGTTGTACCAGGTCAGCGTTCCGTACTGCCGGAAACTCACCATCGGCAGCGAGTAGAGCTTGTCGTCGAAGTGCGTGAAGCCGTTCAGGAACGCGTCCTGCGGCATCGCGGCGAGGTCTTCCTTGGTGAGCTGGATGGGAGCGATCCAGCCGTCCTTGCGTAACCGGGCCTGCGGCAACTTCACACCGGCCGTGGTGAAGATGTCCGGAAGTTGCTTGCTCCCGAACGCCAACTGCAGCGCCTGGCCCTGCTGGTTGGGGTTGTAGACGGTGTATTCCACCGCGGTCCCGGACGATTTCTGGAAATCCGCGAACAGCTTCTTGTGCAGGTCCTCCCGGGGCTGGAAGTGGTCCCACACGCGCAGCGACTTCGCGCCGGCGGCCTGACCACCGCTCGGGGCGGTGCTGCAGGCACTCGCGGCGAGCGCGCCGAGCACGCCGCCGGCGGATGCGCCGAGGAACCTTCGTCTGCTGATCATGAGTCCTCCTCGAGGAGCGGTCGCGGTACAACGTTGTACCAAGAAACTGCGCCAGATGTACAGAGTTTGGTGGGGAATCCGCTGCCGTATGCGGGTCGGGGCGATCTAACGTTGTATCGTTCGGTGCGACGATCCAGCGTGATGGAGGTGCCGATGGCAGCGACACTGAGCGATGTCGCGGCGCGCGCCGGCGTCTCGATCAAGACGGTGTCGAACGTCGTCAACGGCACCGGCCGGGTGGGAGCCGAGACCAGGGACCGGGTCGAGCGGGTCATCGAGGAGCTCGGCTACCGTCCCAACGTCTCGGCCCGGAATCTGCGCCACGGCAGGTCAGGCGTGATCGCGCTCGCCGTACCGGAGATCGGGAACCCGTACTTCGCGGAGCTGGCCGAGCTGGTCGTGAAGGCCGCCGAGGGCTACGGCTGGACCGTGCTGATCGATCAGACCGATGCCGACCCGGATCGCGAACGCCTTGTCCTGCAAGGGATCCGGTCGCATCTGATCGACGGACTGCTGTTCGTGCCTGGCCGGCTGAGCGCTGACGACTTCGCCGCCCGGACGGACACCACGCCGATGGTCCTGCTCGGTGAGCGGCTGACGAGAGTCGCGGACCGGGTGGCCATCGACAGCTACGCGGCGGCCCGCGCCGCCACCGAACACCTGATCGACCTCGGCCGGACCCGGATCGCCGCCATCGGCGCCACCGCCAGCGGTGATGCCGTCTCCCGCGGCCGGTACGAGGGGTACCACGACGCCCTCGTCGCCGCCGGTCACCGGCCGTCGGCGAGGCTCGTGGTGCCGCAGCGACGCTGGCGCCATGAGAGCGGCGTGGAGGCAGTCGGTCGCCTGCTCGCCCTGAGCCGGCCACCCGACGCGCTGTTCTGCTCGAACGACCTGCTGGCCCACGGTGCGCTCCGAGCGCTGCACGACCACGGCGTGCGGGTGCCGGACGACATCGCGGTGGTCGGCATCGACGACATCGCCGAGAGCCGGTTCAGCCGGCCCAGCCTCACCTCCGTCGCGCCCGACAAGCGGCACATCGCCGAAACCGCGGTCGGCCTGCTCGCCGACCGCCTGAAGGGGAGCTTCTCGTCCGCACCCCGTGAGTTCATCGCCGGGTTCCACCTCGAGGTCCGGGAGAGCACCGAAGGATGACTGCCCCGACGCCCAGAGACATCGTCCTGGTGATGACAGACCAGCAGCGAGCGGACCTCACGGCGCGGGAAGGATTCCCCAGCGACTGCACTCCCACCCTCGACAGCCTGGCCACCAGTGGCCGCTGGTTCGACCGCGCCTACACCACGACACCGCTCTGCGTCCCCGCCCGCATCAGTCTCCTCACCGGCCGGTTTCCCAGTGCACACGGAGTTCTCGGCAACACCGGGTACGACGATCCGGCCCGCGGCGACGACCTCATCGACGTACTGAGCGCCGCCGGATTCCGGACTGCGCTCGTAGGCAAGAACCACTCTCACTTGACGCCCGAGCGGCTCGATCACTGGATCGAGTTCAGCCATTTCGGTCGCGTGCCACCGACCGCCGCGACGGGCAGCGACCGCGAGTTCGACGACTGGTTGCGCGCTCATCCTGGTACGACGACAACCCCCAGCCCGTTCCCGCTCGAGCACCAGCTGCCGGCTCGTATCGTCGACGAGGCGATCAGCTGGCTGGACACCGCCGGTCCGGACGACCGTTCGTTCCTCTGGTTGTCGATTCCCGAACCGCACGTTCCCTATCAGGTGCCCGAGCCGTACTTCTCCACGTACGGACCCGACACAGTGCCGCCCGCGGCGACGACCTCCGACGTCCTGGCAGAACGCGACTTCAGTTGGCGCTACGCGGGCCAGCTCGCCGAGCAGAGCGGTGAGGCCGAGCCGGACGTCCTGGCCCGGGCCCGCGCGAACTACGTCGGCATGCTCCGGCTCGTCGACGACCAACTGGCGAGGCTCGTGGCCCACCTCGAGCGGACCGGCCGGCTCGCGACCACGCTGTTCGTGCACCTGGCCGATCACGGCGACTTCGCCGGCGAGTACGGCCTGATGCGCAAGGGCCCCGGACTTCCCGAAGTACTCGCCCGGATCCCGATGGTGTTCCACGGTCCGGGTGTCCACCCGGATCCGCGTCCCAGCTCCGCTCACGTGTCGATCTCCGACGTCTTGCCGACGATCTGCGAGCTCATCGGCACGCCCGTCCCCTCCGGCGTCCAAGGACGCAGCCTCGTTCCGCTCCTGCGCGATCCGGATCAGACGAGCGACTTCTCGAGCGTGTACGTCGAGCAGGGGTACGGACCGCCGTACCGCGAGGAAGACCTCGGCGATCGGACCCCTGGAGTACGACGGGGACCAGACGGGCGGGTGGCGATCGACACCGTCAACGAGGTGACCCAAGCCGGCGTACGCCGGATGATCCGGTCCGACCGGTGGAAGCTGCTGTCCCTGGCGGATGGCACGATCCAGCTCTTCGACCTGTCGACCGATCCGTTCGAACTCAACGATCTGGCAGGTCGCCCGGAGCACGCAGCGACCTGCCAGAAGCTTCACAGCGAACTGGAGTCTTGGCTCGCATCACGCGACGTTCGCGCGTGACCGACGCTTCGACTTCCAGGCGTTCGCGCCCAGAGCAACGATGCCGACGACCAGCCCCGAGCCGATGCCGATCATCAAGGCGATGCCGGTGGTGTACCCACGCAATGCGAGGTCCTGCCAGCCTGCGCTGAAGTGGCCGGCGAAAGCGACCGCGCCGGCGGGCGGGTTGTGGCCGAGCGAGGGCCCGACGTTCCACAGCACTTGGTGGACAAGCACCAGCGACAGCGCGTAGAGGACGCCGACCATCAGGAAGTCCAGGAACGGGCGACGACTCCTGCGTACGACCGCCACGACCAGCCAGACCGCGAACGGCACCAAGGCGAGGAAGTAGTAGAACAACGAGCCTTCCGGTTCGACGATGCCCAGGTCCTCCAGGACCGTCCGCGGCACCGCGAGCGCGACCAGCAGAAGCATCAGCCACGTCGGCAGATCCGTGGCCGGGAAGCGCCGGCTGACGTGATGCTGATTCATGATCCTCCTCCTTTCCGGTGGGCGACGCGGGACCGCGTCGCATCCATCCAAGAGTCGGTTGAACCACCGTGCTCCCGCATCGGCTCGGCGGCGGCACCCGATGTACGCCCGAGGACGTACACCGAAGGCAACTGCCCCTCCGGGAGGGCTACTTCACGCCACGACAGGCGCGGTCGTGGTCAGCTCGATGATCGAGTAGGAGCTTGGTGGCAGGACCAGGGCAAGGTCGTCGTCCAGCTTGACCTCGTCCGACCGCGGAGCGACGCGGTCCGGCTCGGCCAGGCTGTTGCGGTCCAGCGGATCCTCCGTGTGCAGTTGACGGACTCGCACCACGGTGGTCGCGAGCGGCTGTCCTAGCTCGACGGACAGGCGCACGGACTGGTGGCGATCCCGGTTGACCACTGACAACCACACAGTCGTTTCGCCTCGATCCGTCGAGGCGCTCACGTCGACGGCCGGCAGTTCGATCGCCGTACGTTCGAGCGATTCACCGGCGACGTTCGAACAGCTGGTGTCGCCGGCAAGCGAGATCCCACCGCTGTACCGGCGCTGCATCCACAGGGGCCAGTAGACGGTCTCGCGAACCAACTGGTCGTCGGTGACAACCAGAGCTCCCACGACGTTGATGGTCTGGGCGAAGTTCGCCAACGTGACGCTGCCGGCCTGCCGCTGCATGACGTTGAGGAACGATCCGACCGCCAGCGCGTCGACCGTTCGGTAGCGCGTGTCGGTCGGGCGCCATTTCGGACTCATCTCGAACCGGGTCGCGTCCGCGCAGTTCCACTCGGTGAAGGCCAACTCCGGCTTCGGCGTACCGGGCTTCTCCCGCGACACCAGGTCCACGAGTCCCTGGATCGCGACGATCGCGCTCTCCGTGCGGTACGGACCGCTGAGGACACGCTCGTAGTCCCCGCCGTCAGCGTCCGGATCGAACGGCCAGTACGTGTGCAGCGTCAGGTAGTCGATGTGATCCCACGCCTCACGCAGCAGAGCGAGGTTCCAGTCGAGTGCCTGCGAGGGCTCGAAGCAGCCGATCGCGAGCACCTTCAGCTCCGGGTCCAGACGCTTGATCGCCTTGGCCCATTCGCGGCAGCGTACGGCGTTCTCCTGCGGACCCACCTGTCCGAGCTCCCACGCCCCCCACTCCTCATTGCCGATCTGCCAGTAGCGCACACCGAAAGGCTCGTCGTACCCATGCGAGCGTCGCAGGTTGGCCCACACCGAGTCGCCGGTGCCGTTGCAGTACTCGACCCAGGCGAGCGCCTCGCGCAGAGACCCGGTCCCGGTCGTCAGGTTGATCTGCGGCTCGGCACCGATCCGGCGGCAGTACGCGACGAACTCCGCCGTACCGAAGCCGTTGCCGACGTCGTACCCGAAGTGCCAGTCGACCGTCCGCGCGCGCTGCTCGCTCGGACCGACCCCGCGCTCCCACTCGTACGACGTCCCGGTGCACCCACCCGGCCAGCGGACGACAGGCGCCCCGAGCTCGCTGATCGCGTCGACGACGGACCGTCGCAAACCCGACTCGTCCGCGTCAGGATGACCGGGATTGTGCAGGGCCTCGTCGGCCACCCAGCGACGGCGGGACAGGAACTGCCCGTAGATCTCCGGCCGGATCGTCCCGTTGACAGTTCCCCGCAGCTTGAACGTCGCTGGCATCACCGGCGGCAGTCCTTTCGTCGACTTATCTCTGTCTTGAAGATAAATATCCCACGCCAGCGTGTCAACAGTTGGCCCAGGCCGTCAGGCAGTGCTAGAACCGACGGCATGAAAGAGCTCATGCGTTCTGCCCAGCTCAGTGATGTCCGGCAGCAGAACTACTCGACGATCATGCGTGAGCTCATGCGGTCCGGACCGACAGCCCGCACGGATCTCGCGTCCGCCATCGGGATGTCCACCGGGTCGGTGACCAGGCTCACCGGTGCGCTCGCGCGAGCGGGGCTGGTCAAGGAAGCCGCGGAGCCGACGACGCGTGGGATGGGCCGTCCGAAGGTCCCGGTCGCCATCGACGAGTCGACGTACGGCGTCATCGGCGTGCACTTCGGCCTGCACCGGATCAACACCTGCCTGATCGATCTGCGTGGACAACTCGTCGCCGAGCTCCCGGCGACCGAGCGCACGACGAACCTCAGACCCTTGCTCCGGGGCGCGGCCCGATCGGTGCGGAAGATGATCGACAGTCACGGTCTGACTGTTCTCGGCGTCGGCGCGAGCACTGGTGGCTGGGTCGACAGCTCGAGCGGACAGGTGCACAGCCAGCCGGTGCTGGGGTGGCAGGAGGCCCCGCTGGCGGAGGCGCTCCATGACCTGGTAGACCTGCCGGTGCTGGTCGATTCGCAGGTGCGTGCACTGGCGCTCGCTGAGCACTGGTTCGGGGCGGCGGCCGGCGTGGACAACTTCATCCACCTGTTCGTCGGCAACGTCGTCGGTGCCGGCTTCGTGTTCAACGGGTCGCCGTACCGGGGAGCGCACTCGGCCGCGGGCGGGCTGGATCACCTGCCGGTCGCCGGCCGATCCGGCCAGACCTGTGCCTGTGGCAGCCGGCGCTGCTTCGCGATGGTCGCCGGAGACCTCGAAACCGCCCGCCGGGCCCGCGCCGCCGGCCTGATCACGGACGATCAGGAGGTCTACGACGTCTTCGCCCTGGCGGTCTCCGGCAATCCGCAGGCTCGACGGCTGCTCCAAGATCGCGCCGGCGTGGTCGGGACGGCGACCGCCACCCTGATCGAGCTCCTCGATCCCGAGCTCGTCGTCATCGGCGGCGGAGTCAGCGCCCCGGTCGACCACGTCGCGGTCGTCCGCGACGCCGCGCAGGACAGGCTCGCAGCCAGTCGGGGCGGAGGCGCTACCACGGCCACGGCGCGGATCCTGGCGAGCGCGTTCGGACCACACGCCCTGGGCATCGCCGCCGGCGCGATCATGCTGGACGCCGTCTACCGCTCCCCCGAGGCCTTCGTCCCGGCGCTGACCGCCACCGCAAGCTGACTCAGCGATACCTCAGCTCGATCAGGTTCGCCGAGTGCGGCGGCAGCTCGGCATCGACCTTCTGCCCCTTCGCCCGCAGAGGTGTCGTCGTCCGCTGCACCGGCTGCATCACGTCGTTGTTGTACGCCGTGATGTCGTCGTCGGTCACGGTGGTACGACGTGCCGACACCACCGCCGGACCGCCGCCCGGATCGACCGTGATCGGGATCGCCTGGTCGAGGCTCCGGTTGACGACCAGCAACTGAACGCCGTCGTTCGTCCGGGTCGCGGCGACCGCCAGGGCAGAGTAGTCCTGGCCGGCCGGCACCGGGTTGCCCGTCATCGTCACCTTCCGCGGCGCGGCGCCGATCATCGGCGCGGCGAGCGTGAGGGACAGCGCGCGTCCGGTGACGCCGAAGCCTGGCGGAGACCCGAGGATGTTGCCCCAGTCCCGCTTCGCCGGATCGGCGTTCGGTCCGCCGTTGAGGTTCGAGTTGATCGACAGTCGTACGCCGTTGGTGATCTGACCGATCAGCAATGCGGTCTCGTACACGTTGTGCATCTGCATCGCCGTGAAGTTGCCCGGCGTACTGACTCCGGTCGGACCGTTCTGGCTGATGGTGCCGTACTCCGTGACAGCGAGCGCGGGCCGCTGGCGCGGGTCCGGGAAGTACTGGCCGAGTTGCCGGCGCAGATCGGTCAGCTCCTGGGTCGGAGCGTCGCTCACGCTCATCAAGCGCTGATAGAGCTCGGTCGGCGTGTACGCGCCGTCGGCGTCACCGCCCTGCTGATCGGTGTAGGAGTGGATGCCCAGGCAGTCGTACGGGCGGTTGCCCATGGCATCGACGAACTCCGCCTTGCCCCAGCCAGAGCAGACCGTGATCTTCGGATCGACCGCCTTCATCGCGCGGACGAAGTCGAGGAAGCCGTCCTGACGGCCGGTGGTGTACTCGATGCTCAGCCCGGCGTCCTTCGGCGGCATGGCACCGTGGACCCCGTCGCCGAAGGTGACCGTGCCGTCAGCCGTTCCGATGCGGTACACCTGATCGCTCGGTCCGGCGGTCGCCAGTGAATCCACCCGCGTCCATCGCGCTCCGTCCACGGTCAGCACCGGTTCCGCGATCGGGCCGGACTCGGCCGTCGCGTCCGTGGGCAAGGCGATCGGCCGGTACCGCGTTCGGTAGGTCTGATCGGCCGCGCCCGTAGCGGTCCGCCGGTTGACCAGATCGCAGCCTGTGAACAGCCCGTCGTCGTTCTGGTAGGTCACCGATGCGGCCGTCTGCCGACTCCACCCGCCCTCGATGAACTGCTTCACCCTGACCTGCTGATCCTCGTCGCGCCAGTAGCGCTGACCGTCGAGAAACGGCTCGTTGCCGTACTCCCAGATCGTGATCCCGTACGGCGCCGGATGGCCGTTGGCGGCACGTACTTCCGCCCAGTCAGTGCCGCCGTCGGGGTTGGTCGCCGTACCGTCGCTGGGCGAGTTCATGTACTCGACATAGTCGGCCGCATCCGCCGACGTCTGGTTGATCGACGGCACCATGACCATGGTCTTCGCGCCGATCGCCGAGACCAGGGCCTCCTCCTCGTCCGGCCCGAACCCGTTCCGCGCACCGGAAATCGCGCCGAAGCGAACCGCCGCGAAGCCGCCGGACGTCTGGCACCCGCGCTGCCCCACCGGGCCGATCGCCGACTTGAAGTCGAAGAAGTTCGCGACCGTTCCACCCGGGTAGCGGATCAGGTCGAGCTGCGCCGCCGCGGCCGCGGCGGCGAACCCGGCCGCCGGACCGTGCGTCACCGGATCCCAGGCACCGAGCTCGTCGTCGATCCACCGAGCATTCGCACCGAAGATTGCCGGCTCGATCGTCGGCGCGGGCGCTCCGTCCGCCATCACCAAGGGCGCCCGATCGACCCGGATCTCCACCCGGCTCGGCGGTCGGGCGGCGGCCTGGGTGAGTCCGGCGGCGACCAGTACGACGGCGATCGCCCCTGTCGTTCTCCTCATGTCTGCACCTCCGTCAGGCGGGCTGGGTCGGCATCGCGGCGCGGGCGGCGAGCACGTCGGTGTACGGAATGACCCCGACCGTGTTCGCCCAGGTCTGCCAGCGGCTCGCCAGCTCCTTGACGCGTTCCGGCTGCGCGCCGGCGAGGTTGTTGCTCTCGCTCCGGTCGGCCAGCAGGTCGTACAGCTCCCACGGTCCTTCGTACTCGCGGACGAGCTTCCAGCGGTCGGAGCGGATCGCCGCGTTGCCGATGTGTTCCCAGCAGAGATCGTGGTGTTCGGCCTCGCCACCGCGGAGCAGCTCGAGCATGCTGACACCCGGCAACGCGGGCATCGGGTGCCCGTCGCGCTCGGCGAGCGGCGGCACACCGGTTGCCTCCAGCAACGTCGGCGCGATGTCGGTCAGCTGGTGCGGCGCGTCGATCACGCCGTCGGACAGGCCACCGTCCGGCCACGACACGATCAGCGGGGTCGCGATACCGCCTTCGTGCACCCACCGCTTGTACAGACGGAACGGCGTGTTCGAGAGATTCGCCCAAGCCTGACCGTAGCTGGTGTAGGTGTCCGCGGTTCCCGGGCGGATGTCGGGCGAGTTGCCCACGCGCATCGGCGTACCGTCAGGTGCGCTGGGCGGGATGATCAGATGGTGCTGCCGGAACCGGGCCGCGCCCTCGGGATCGCTGCGGAGCTCCTCGGCGCAGCCACCGTTGTCGGACAGGAAGAGCACGATCGAGTTGCCGGCCTGTCCGGTCCGTTCCAGCGCGGTGAGAATCGTGCCAACGGCCCGGTCCATGGCGCGCACCTGCGCGGCGTACGCCTCCATCCGTTCGAGCTGCCACTTCTGTTCCGGTTCGTCCGTCCACGCCGGAACGGCCGGATCGCGGCGGTCGAGCGTCGCGTCGTCCGCGCAGATCCCGGCATCGAGCTGGCGCTGACGACGGCGGGTCCGCAGGACGTCCCAGCCCTCGTCGAAGAGGCCGCGGGTCTCGGCCAGATCGGACTCCTTCGCGTGCAGCGGCCAGTGCGGCGCGGTGAAGGCGACGTACCCGAAGAACGGGCGCTCACCCTTGGCCGCGTCGCGGATCGCCGCCGCCGCATGCGAACCGATCTCGTCGGTGTAGTAGAAGTCCGACCCGAGCTCGGACAGCGGTACGGGCGTCTCGCCGTCGTGCAACGTGGTGGTCTGGAAGTAGCTGCCGGCGCCGCTGATCGTTCCCCAGAAGCGCTCGAACCCACGACGCGTCGGCCAGCTCTGATCCGGCTGCTCGCGTTCGTTCGACAGGTGCCACTTGCCGGTCATGTGCGTGTGGTACCCGGCGGCCCGGAAGGTCTCGGCCAGCGTGGCGCACCGATCGCCGAGGCTGCCTGGATAGCCACCAGGACCGTCGTTGTTCACCAGCTCGGCGACGCCGGTCTGGTGTGGGTGCAGACCGGTCAGCAGCGACGCGCGCGAAGGGCTGCAGCGGGCGGTGTTGTAGAAGTTCGTCAGACGGGCGCCGTTCTCGGCGAGCCGGTCGATGTTCGGCGTACCGATCTCGCCGCCGTAGCAGCCGATGTCGGAGTACCCCATGTCATCGACGAGGATGATGAGGACATTCGTTTCCATGCAAGGCCTCCAAGAGCTTCACGTGTTCGCATCAGGCCCACCGTGGCAACGTGGCGAGCATTCCTCCGTCGACCGGGAGCGACACTCCTGTCACACCTCGGGCGTACGGTCCGAGGAGGAAGGCGACGACCTGCGCCACATCCTCGGCGGTGACGAAACGGCCGAGTGGGTGCTCGGCCAGCAGGCTTTCGGCAGCACTCGGATCGGACCAGCGCTCCTTGTTCCGCTGCACCGGAACGAATCCCGGAAGAACGGCGTTGCAGCGCACACCCTGCCGGCCCCACTCCACCGCGCCGGCCCGGACCAGGGCGTCCAGAGCGGCCTTGCCCAGCGCGTACGCCGCCATGCCGGGCGCGGCCCGTTGCGCATGCACGCTGGAGATGTGGACGATCGATCCGTCGCCCGACGCCGCATCGGCGACCGCCGTACTCCAAGCCCATGCCGCGGCGACCTGCACGTCGTACACCTCCGCGAGGGCACGCCGGTCGAGACTCGCCAGCGCTCCACGATGCTCGGTCAGGGTCGCTGTCACCAAACCACTCAACCGGCCCAGGCCAGCCGCCGACTCGACCGCGCGGCCGATACTCGTCTCGTCGCGGACATCGCCCAAGACCCACTCCACCGCTCCCGCAGCCGTTAGGCTGGCGGGCCGCTCCACCAGGTCGACGCCCACCACCGCCCAGCCGCTCGCCGCGAGAGTCGAGGCGACCGCGGAGCCGATGCCGCCACCCGCGCCGGTCACCAGTGCAACGGATCTCATCCCTTCAGGCCCGAGGTGGCGACTCCGTCGACGATCCGCCGCTGGAACGTGATGAACAGGACGAGCGGCGGGAGGAGTGCAACGGTGCTCATGGCAAGCATCGGTCCCCAGGACGAGTCGCCGGTCGAGTCGAGGAACTGGCGTAGCCCGAGCGGTACGGTGAACAGCTCGACGTCGTTGAGGTAGATGAGCTGCTTGAAGAAGTCGTTGTAGGTCCAGATGAACGTGAAGATGATCGTGGTGACCAACGCCGGCCGCAGCAACGGGAACACGATGTAGCGGTACGTCTTCCACGGATTGCAGCCGTCCAGCCGGGCGGCCTCGTCCAGCTCCCGTGGCAGCGACCGGATGAACTGCACCATCAACAGCACGAAGAACGCGTCGACGGCGAAGAAGTGCGGCACGAACAGGGGGTAGAACGTGTTCACCCAGCCCAGCTTGTTGAACAAGATGTACTGCGGCACCAGCGTGACGTGGGTCGGCAGCATCAGCGTCACCAGCATCGTCGCGTAGGCGATCCGCCGCCCGATGAAGTTGAGGCGCGCGAACGCGAACGCGGCGAGGCTGCACGAGATCACGTTCCCGACGATGGCGAACAGCGAGATCAGCAGTGAGTTCTCGAGGAAGATGCTGAACGCCGTGGACACTCCCCGCCAGCCCTCGGCGTAGTTCGACGGCTGCAGGTGCCGCGGAATCAGCCCGGGCTGGGAGAAGATCTCGTCGGTCGGTTTGAAGGAGCTCGCCACCATCCACACCAGCGGATAGAGCATGACGAGCGTGACCACGATGAGCGCGAAGTGGGCGAGCAGGCGCCGTCCCGGCGCCCAGCGGCGGACGGCCACACGGCTGTCGGCGTCGTCCCGGATCGCGGCGAGTCGTTCAGTCGCCATAGTGCACCCAGTACCGGCTGAAGATGAAGTTGACCGCGACGACCGCGCCGGCCAGCAGCACCAGCATCCAGGCCATCGCCGCGGCGTAGCCCATGTCGAAGTTCACGAACCCCTCCTGATAGAGGTAAAGGGAGTAGAAGAGCGTGGAGTCGGCCGGCCCGCCCGAACCGTCGCTGATGATGAACGCCGGCGCGAACGCCTGGAACGACCGGATCAGTTGCAGGGTGAGATTGAAGAACAGGATCGGGCTCAGCAACGGCATCGTGATGCTCCAGAACTGGCGCCACCGGCTCGCGCCGTCGACCTGGGCGGCTTCGTAGAACTCCCGCGGTATCTGCCGGAGCCCGGCCAGGAAGATCACCATCGGGGCGCCGAACTGCCACACCTCGAGGGCGATCAACGTGCCCAGCGCGGTGTGCGGTTCGGAGATCCAGGACGGACCGTGGATGCCGACGAGGGCCAGCACCTGGTTGACCAGGCCGTCGCCGTTGAAGACCTTCCGCCACAGCACCGCGATCGCCACGCTGCCACCGAACAGCGACGGGAGGTAGATGGCCGAGCGATAGAAGTCGAGGCCGCGCAGTCCCCGGTTCAGGACCACCGCGACCGCGAGGGCGAAGGCCAGACTGAGCGGCGTACCGACGAAGACATAGATCGCGGTCACCTTCAGGGACTGCAGGAACAGCGGATCGGCACCGAACATCCGGCTGAAGTTGCCTGCGCCGATCCACTTCGGTGCCGACAGCAAGTCGTAGTCGGTGAAGGCGAGATACAGCGACATCAGCATCGGACCTGCGGTGAACGCCAGGAAGCCCACCAGCCACGGTGCCAGGAAGGCCAGCGCCCAGCCGTTCTGGTAGCGGGTACGACGCTTCCGCTCGCCACGGATCGTCGGATAGGTGATTGCCATGGATCACTCCTTTCGGCGGGAACGAGGCCGGCAGCCGATGCCGGGACCGGTCGGCCGGATGATCCCATCGGTCACGGGCTCGGCAGGCTCGAGGAATGCGGTGCGATCTGCCTCGCCCCACGCGAACTCGAGCCAGGTCGCCGCACCGGCCAGTCCGGCGAGATGAGCCGCGTGGGCGGTGCCGATCGGACCGCTCGGATTGTGGAATGTCAGTTGCGTACCTTCGACTGCCTCAGCGATACGTGCGACGCCGACCGGTCCGCCGGCGTGCTTGGGATCGGCCAACCAGTACCGGAGTGCGCCAGTGGCACACGCGGCCGCAGCGACCTCCGGATTCCAGATGTGCTCCCCCGCTGCCAGCGCGAGCCCGCCGGCCGCAGCCCTTTCCATCCCGGAACGGTCACCGATGGGCACGAGGTCCTCGACCCAGTGCAGCCCCATCGGCGCGAGCTCCCGGACGACGACATCCAGCAGTTCGGCGGGGACGAGATGGTGACAGTCGACCATGAGCTGTACGTCGCTCGGAAGCGCATCCCGGACGAGTGCGACGACTTCGATACCTGCGTCGATCAACTGGGCGCCGCACATTCCGCGGGCGTGGTTGTCCAGGAACGGCGCCACTTTCAGTGCGGGGAATCCGTTGCGTACGGCATCTACTGCCGCCGCGAGGATCGCCTCCGGACCGTCACCGCCGTACCGGCGGTTGAGGTTTGCGTACAAGCGCACGGGCTGCGGTTCGCCGAGGCCGAGGGACGTCGAGAGCGGCCTGCCCTCGAGGCGTGCCTGCAGATCCGCGAAGGCAGCCTCGTACCCACCGAGGACGGTGGACCACAGGAACGCGTCCTCACCCGCGGTCCTCAGCTTCTCCAGCTGCCGACGCAGCGTCGTCCTGGCCACGTCCAACGGAAGGCCGATCACCACCGAGCTGACCGAGCGCGCGGCGTTCACCAAGGCGTCCAGCGGCGCTCCGTCGGAGAGCTCGCCGACACCTCGGGTGCCATCGGCAACCACTTCGACCATCACCCAGGTACTGCGCCGCGAAGCCCGGTACGACCAGACTTCCGCCGAGTCGACGTCACCCATAGCGCAGCTCGAGCAGTCCGGGGACGAACTCCGCCGGTGCCGCGTAGATCCGATCGAGGATCACGCTGGCCGCGGAGACCGCGACGCCATCTGTGCCGAACGCGCTCAGTCGCACCACCGAATCGACATCGACCGGCCGCTTGTCTCGCAGGTACGCGCGGGCTCCCCGCTGGACGGACCGAAGGTACTCCGGCGCATCAACCACACCGCCGCTGACGACGACCACCTCGGGGTCGAGCATGTCGATCAACGTGCCGGCCGCGACACCCACCAGCTCCGCCCTCGCGACCAACAGACCGTCCGCACGGGCATCGCCGTCCCTGGCGGCCTGGACGAGACGCTCCAACGTCCCTCGCGTCCCGATCAGACCTTCCTTGCGGGCACGTGCGAGTACGGCGAGATCGCTGGCCGCCACGTGCAGACAGTCTCGCCGTCCGCAGGAACAGACCTCGTCGGCCGTCACGCCCACCGAGAGGTGATCGACGGTTCCCGCGGCTGCGCAGTAGCCCGGGAACACCCGGCCCCCGAGCATGAAACCGGCACCGACGACGTTCCCCACGAACAAACCGATCAGATCGTCCACATCCTGCGCGCCACCGAACCAGCGCTCGGCCATGGCCAACGCCCGGAAGCTGGAGTCGACCTCCGTAGGCATCCCCAGACCGCCCGCCAGCGCATCCCGCAGCGGGGCGTCCCGCCACCGCAGTACTCGATGGTCACGCACCACACCGGCTTCGCGATCGACCCAGCCGCCGGTGCTCGCCCCGACACCCAGAATCCTGCCCGGGGTCCGCGACGTCAGCTCCTGGATCCCTTCGACCGCCTGGGCGACAAGCGGTTCGAAGCCGCGCCGGCGATGCGGGAGACGCACCTCGGCCAGCAATGCACCGCGCAGATCCAGCAGGCACACGGTGGTGCGGCGCAGTCCGAAATGTACGCCGACCACGCGATGGGCCCGGTCGTCGACGACCATCGGGGTTCGCGGCCGGCCGAGCGCGCCCTGACCGGATTCGGCCGGCAACTCACGTAGCAGACCTGCCTCGGACAGGAGCCCGGTGAGCTTCGTCATCGTGCCCGTCGCCATTCCGGTGAGCCCGGACAGCTCCGACCGCGCGATCGGACCGTGCTGCATCACCGCACGCAGGATCGCCGAGTAGTTCTGCTGCCGGACGTCGAACGGCTGCGCCGACCGCAGCCGCCGGCCCTGGCAGGCAGTGCTCACTTGAGGCTCACTTGAGCGCGGCCTGAGCGTCCGCGAAGAACTTGGTCACCGCCTGAGCCACCGTGCTCTTGCCGAAGCCGACGACCTGGTTCGCGTTCGGCAGCGAGGTTTGCAGGAGCTTGCTCGCACCAGGCGGGTACATCTGCAGGGCAGCCGGGCCCTTCGACGCGACCAGCGCATAGTTCTCGAGCACCAGCTTGTTCAGGCCCGTCGCGGACTTCGCGATCGTGGCGCGAATGTCCTCGGGGATCGGGACGCCACGAGCCAGTCCCATCGCGGTGGCCGCCTCCGGCTTGCTGGTGAGGAACTTGAGCATCGACACGGCGCCCTCGATGTTCTTCGACTTGGGCGAGATCGCGAACCAGCCGGCCGGAATGATGTTCGTGCCGGGCTGAGAACCCGCACGACCGGACGGGAACGTGCCGAGACTCAACGTGTCCTTCGTCAGACTCTGCATCGACGGCAGGCCCCGCGACGTCGCCGTACCTGTGTACGCCGCCTTGCCGACTGTCACCGGGTCGTTCTGGAACCCGGTCGCAGCAGCTGTCAAGGCCATCGGTACGGCGGCGCCGTTGCCCCGGAGGTCCTGCCAGAGCTGCAGCCAGGCCGCCATGTCGTCCTGACTGAACCCGAGCGCGCCGGCGTCACCGAACAGCGTCTTGCCGCGACCGCGCAGGAAGGATTCGAGGGCGATCGGGCTGCCGCCCTGATCCGCCGTACCGGCCAGCTTGTGACCGCTCTTGGCCCAGACCTCCGCCATCGTGGCCTTGTATTCGTCGAGCGTCCAGTCGGGGCTGGGCGCTGCCAGACCGAGGTCCTTGAGCTTCGTCGTGTTGACGATGATGGCCGGCTGGGTCGCGGCGCCGAGCAGGGCGAAGTAGTACTTGCCGTCCGCCTTGATCGTTGTCGACACGTAGTCCGGCATCGAGTCCAGGCCGAGATCGTCCTTGTACTGGTCCAACGGCTGCACCGCACCGCGCTTGACGTACTCCATCAGGTACGGCAGGTGGATCTGGAACACGTCCGGTGGGTTGCCGCCGGCAACTCGGGTGGCGAGCTTGTCGTAGTACCCCGAGAACCCGGAGTACTGCGGGTTGACCTTCGCCGCACCCTCGCTCTTCTGGTAGACGTCGAGGGCCCCGATGAGCTTCTTGTTCTGGTCGCCCTCGCCCCAGAACATCACCTCCAGCGCCGCGCTGGAACCGCCGCCGCTCGACGAGGAGCCACCGAGGCCGCGGGAGCAGGAGGAGACGGCGGCGACTCCGGCCGCCGCGGCACCCAGCTGCAGGAACGTGCGCCGGGACAAGTGTGTGCGGGTCATGATGTGGCCTTCGCTTTCGATGAGCCGGCGCGGACCAGGGCCGCGGCGTCGGGAAGTACGTCGGCCACCTCGTCCGCGAGGAGCTTGGCCAGCGACGCCGCCGTCGGTGCTCCCTCGGCCGTGGCCGCGATGTTGTGCTGCTCCCAGGGGTCGGCAGCCAGGTCGTACAGCTCGGCCTCGTCGTGAGACCGGAAGATGTAGCGATGATCCGCGGTGCGGACGGACAGGTTCAGACTGTCTCTCGGGTACTGCCAATCTCTTGCATGGAACGGATCACCGTTCCCACCGGGACGACCGTCGTGCAGCATCGTCTCGGCGGTGACGTAATCGCGCGTCGGCGCGGCGGAGTCGGTGCCGAGCATCGCCGCGAACGAACGCCCGTCATGTGATTCGTGCCAGGGCACCCCGGCGACCTCGGTCAAGGTCGGTCCGATGTCGCACAGCGACACGAAGTTGGCGTTGCGGCTCTGCCGGCCGTCCGGGTGACGGACGATCAACGGCACCCGGAGGTCTTCCTCGTAGTGCAGCCAGTGGCCCTTCTCCATCAGCCGGTGGGCGCCCATGAGGTCGCCGTGGTCGGACGTGAAGACGACGACCGTCCGGTCCCATTCGCCTGCGTCCTCCAGGTACTGGCGGATCCGGCCGAACTGGCTGTCGACGAGTGCGCACAGCCCGAGGTAGTGGCTGGTGACCTCGATCCAGTCCTGCTCCGTGAGGCCCTCGAAGTCGCGGGCGAAGTGCGACTCCCGCACCTCGCGCGGCTTGGTCGCCGTACCCGTCGACCAGCTCTCAGGGAGCCGGACTTGGTTGCGATCGATGAGTTTGTCGTACGGGCTCGGGACGAGCATCGGGAAGTGCGGTGCGTTGAACGAGCACACAGCCAGCCACGGCTTGTCCGCGGGACGCTGATCGAGGCCGGCCAGGAACCTGTCGCACTGCCAGTTCTCGAGGAACGACTCCAGTGGGACGCTCGATGTCGCGTACGGCCGCTCGGCCAGCGCTTCGAGGTCGGGTGCGGTGAGGTTCTCGATGTGGTCCGGGTCGAACGCGTAGCCTCGTTCGCCCGCCCAGGAGCGGTACTCCTCGATGTACCGGCCACGATCCTGACCACGCAGTACGGCGGGAATCGCACTGCTGTCCGCCCACCCCATCCGGTCCGGCGTCGTACCGGGAACGTGCCACTTGCCGTTGTAGTGCGTGTGATAGCCCGCGGTGGCGAACGCCTGCGCGACCCCTGCCGTACGCAACTGCGGTTCGATCGGCCTCCAGTTCCCCAGTACGCCGTGGTGCCGCGGCATCAGGCCGGTCCACAGACTCGTCCGCGCCGGGCAGCACAACGGGAACGGCGTGTAGCACGCGTCGAAGACGGTCGACTCGCCCCCCAGCTCGTCCAGGTACGGCGTCCGCGCCGCGGGGTTGCCGGTCCAGCCCATCGTGTTCCAGCTCTGCTCGTCAGCCATGACGACCAGCACATTCAGACGGTCGGTCACTCGTCTCACCTTGTCAGGGGGTGGCTTTACTTCCAGCTGAAGTTAATTCGCCGCACCGCCCCTGTCAACCACTCGGCCGAGGGGTTGACAGCACCGCGAGAGCCTATTAACTTCAACCGGAAGGAAAGCGCCGCCACCTCCTTTTCGTTGCCCAGAACAACAAGATGGTCAGCGTGAGAGCAGCTTGGCGACCCTTGGCAAGACCTGGTCTACTGGGCGGCTGAGGCCGCATTCCATGGCCAGCCAGCCGGTGTAGCCGACGGCTTCCAGGGCTTGCAGAGTTTCTGGCCAGTCGTAGTGGCCGGCACCGGGCTCCAGGCGGTTGGTGTCGCCGAGCTGGACGTGGCCGATCAGCGAACCGGCCTGCCTGATCGACTCGCCGACGCGGGCTTCCTCGATGGACATGTGGAAGGTGTCCGCGGTGATCATGACACCGGGCGATCCGACCTCCTCTACCACCGAGACCGCATCGGCCAGCTGGTTGATCACGAAGTCCTCGAACCGGTTCAACGGTTCCAGGTAGACCTTCGCACCGACGGACTCGGCATGCTCGCCCACTTCACGCAAAGCCTCGACCAGCGCCGCCCGGGAGTCCTCCACCGAGCGCGGCGGGACGAACGGCGGCAACCGTCGGGAGAACAGACCGAAGGCGTGCGGCGAGACGATGCCGGTGCCGCCCGCCGCCACGATCGTGCTCAACTGGATCTTGAGCTGCTCGATCGCATCGCGGCGACGGTCGGCATCGAAGTCTCCGATGAAGTGGTCCATGTGGACGACCGCGGTCGGCATCAGCACGCCGGCGTCGCGGGCCTGTCGCAGTTCGTCGATCCGCGCTCCGAAGATCCCGTCGCCACGGGCGGACAGTTCGATCCCGTCGAAGCCGACCGTCCGCACGAAGGCGAACTTCTCCTCCAACGTTTCGCCGGGCAGCGTCAGCTCCGCGGCCGCAAGCCGGAAGCTCATGCGGTCACCTCCTGGTCGAAGCTGAGCACGACCTGCAGCGCATCCTGCGGACGTTCATCGAGCATCTGGAAGGCCTCCGCGGCTTGAGCAATCGGCACGGTGTGGGTGATCAGGTCGGTCACGTTCAGCCGCTTGTCCGAGGCGAGCTGGATCGCGGTCCTCGCCAGTCGGTCGTAGTTCCAGCGATGCTGCAAGGCCGGCGCGACACCCGAGATCTGCGAGCCGATCAGCGACACTCGGTTGTGATGGAACTCCTCCCCCAGCCGCAAGCCCGCACCCTCGCCTTGCATGAAGCCGGCAACGCAGACCCGGGAGCTGTACGCGACCGACCGAACCGCCTCGTGCAGGGCGTGGTAGCTGCCCGACACCTCCAGGCACACATCGGCGCCACGGCCTTCGGTCAGGTCACGGATCCGTTCGGCGATCCCACCGTCAGCGGGATCGAGCACACCATCGGCGCCGAGGTCCAGCGCCAGTTGACGGCGGGCAGGGAGCCCGTCGACCGCGATCACCCGGCCGCCGTTCAGCCGGGCCAGCTGAGCGGCCAGTTGCCCGGGTACGCCGAGGCCGAAGACCGCGACCGTCTCGCCGATGTGGACGTCGGCGTCCAGCACCAGGTTCAGCGCGATCCCACCGATCTGGCTGAAGATTCCGACCCGCGGATCAACGCCGGCGGCCAGGATCCGCTGCGCTGCCCAGTCCGCCTTCTTGACCGTCTGACTGCGATGTCCCCAGGTCCCCCAGACCACGTCTCCGACGTTGACGCCGTCAGCCGCGGCGCCGAGCGAGACGACCTCGCCGACCTCCTCGTACCCCCAACCGTCGACGGGGTAGCTGATCGATGTGTCGCCCTCGACGAAGAGTCGGGAGTCGTCGTTCCACCGCTTGTTCAGATACGGGTTGCTGCCGCGGTACGCCGTCAGTTCAGTGCCCGCGGAGATGCCGGAATACAACGTTCGAATCAGGACCTCGTCCGGTTGCGGGGTGCGCTCGATGTCGGGCACGACCTCCGCGACGCGAGGTGAGCTGAATCTGACCAGGGATGGCATAGGTCTCCTTCGGAACTGCGTTGTGCGGTGAGTCAGCCCTTGACGGCGCCGGACATGAATCCCTGCGTGACTTGGCGTTGGAGGACGACGAAGATCACGATCACCGGGACGATGGTGATCAAGGTGCCGGCCGCCAGTGGCCCGATGTCCATCGAGCGGCCGCCGGTGAAGTTGTACAGACCGGCCGTGAGGGGCCGATACTTCCCGCTGGGCAGGTAGAGCAACGGCACCAGGAAGTTGTTCCAGTTGCTCAGGAACGTGAAGACCGCCAGCGCGGCGGCACCCGAGCTCACCATCGGCACCATCACCTGCGCGAAGATGCGGCTCTCGGAGGCGCCGTCGATGCGCGCCGCCTGCTCCAGTTCTTCGGGCAGATCGGAGAAGAAGGCCCGCATGAAGAACGTCCCGAACGACAGGTTGGTCGAGATCAGCACGAGGTTGGCGCCGACCAGGCTGTCCAGCAGGCCCATCGACCGGAGCTGGAAGTACAGCGGGATCATGTAGGTGAAGAAGGGCACCAGCAGCCCGAGTACGACGAGATAGAAGACGACCGTCCGTCCCGGGAAAGGCAATCGGGCGAAGGCGTAGCCGGCCATCGTCGAGATCACGATCACCACCGCCGTACTGGGCACAGTCAGCAGCACGCTGTCCAGCAGATAGCTGCTGAACCGCCCGACGGTCCAGGCCGAGCGCAGATTCTCCAGCGAGAACGTGGAGAACAATCCGAACGGATCGCTACGCACGTCCTGCGGTGTCTTGAGTGCCGTGGAGACGATCAACAGCACCGGGAACAGGGTCAGCGCCGCCATCGCGATCAGGGCCAGGTGGCGGACCGCGAGATCCGTGGACCGGCGGACCGCATGCCGGCGGAACTCCAACTGCTCGCTGGATCGAGTGCGGCGGGAGACGGCGACAGGCAGATCGGCCATCAGGCCCCCAGCCCTTGCAGCGAGAGCCGTCGCTGAAGACGGTTCAGCATGATGGTGAACGGCACCGCCAGGACCGTGATCAGCAGCGCCAGCACAGTGCCGTAGCTGATCCGGTTGAGCTGGAACGCGCTCGAGTACGCGTACGTCCCGAGCACCTCGGTGGCATCGGCCGGTCCACCGCCGGTCATGATGAAGATGATGTCGAACACGCTGAACCCACCGACCAGCGTCAAGGTCAGAACCATCAGGAAGACCGGCATGATCTGCGGCAACAGGATGTGCCACAGCCGCTGGCCGGCGTTCGCGCCGTCGATCCGGGCGGCGTCGACGAGTTCCACGTCGACGTTGCGCAGCGCGGACAGGATGATCATGATGACGAAGCCGCAGGTCGCCCAGATCGCGGTGGCGAGCACGGCGAAGATCGCGGTGTCCGGATCCCCGAGCCAGCCGCGGCTCCAGCCTCCGAGACCGACGGCCCCGAGCACCCGGTTGATCCAGCCGTTGACCGGGTCGTAAATCCAGCCCCAAACGATACCGATCGCCACCCCGGGCAGCATGAACGGCAGGAAGAACAGCAGCCGGTACGCCGCTCCACCGCCGCGACTGGACCAGATCAGGACGGCCACCAGCAGCCCGATGATCATCGGCGCAGCGGTGCCGATCCCGATCCAGATCGCGTTGTTCCCCAGCGCGTGCCAGGTCGCGGAGTCGGTGAACATCTCGGTGAAGTTGCTCAGCCCGACGAACGGCGGTGTCGGATCGAGGCCGTCGAAGTCGACCACCGAGTAGTAGAGCGCGTTGACCATCGGGAACACGAAGAACACCGCCGTGATCACCGCCACCGGCAGCGCGAGCAGGATGCCGAGTCGCGCCTGGGCCCTGCGGGTGACCGCAGGAACGTTGCTGACGGCACCCATCCTATTTCGCCGACTTCTCGTACGCCGTCTGCAGCTGGGCGGCGACCTTCGCCGGATCGGACTGGTCGCCGAGGATGCCCTGGATGCCTTTCCACATGGCGTTGTTGAAGACGTCAGTGGTCAGAACGTCGATGTTGTACCCGAAGTCACCGGTGCCGTCGGCGATCTTGGCCGAGTCGTCCAGGACCTGCTTGAACAACGGCGACGCCTTCATGCCGGCGGTGTCGATGGGATAGGCAGGGATGTCCTGCAGCTTCTCGGCGGCCCAGCGGCCGTGTTCGGCGGTGAGAAGATAGTCCAGGAACTTGATCGACGCGTCCGCCTTCTTGGTCGACGCGGAGACGAACGTGCCCGCCCCGAGACCGCCGCTGAAGATGCCCGGTCCGTCCTGGGCCGGGAACGGAATGAAGCCGACGTCGAACTTGGCGTTCCGCTCGATGTCCAGGGCCAGCCAGCTGCCGGTCGGGTCCATGGCAGCCTTGCCGGAGTAGAACAGCGCGTTCGCGTTGTCGTAGCTGACCGCTGCCGGTGACGGAGTCAGCAGACCCTTGTCGTTCCACTGCTTCCAGACCGCCAGCGAATCCACCACCGGCTGGGTGTTCCACGACGTGCGGCCGTTGAGCAGGTCGTCCATGCCCTTCGATCCAACCGCGCTGGACAGCGACATGCTGAGCAGATGGCCGCCCTGCCAGCCTTCCTTGTCGCTGACGGCGAACGGGACGACGTTGTTCTGCTTGAGCTTCTCGGCCGCGGCGGTCAGGTCGGCGAGGTTCTGCGGTTGGGCGATCCCGTGCTTCGCGAACAGCGTCTTGTTGTAGAAGATGCCGACTTCCTCGATCTGGCTCGGCACCCCGACGATCTTGCCGTCGAAGGTGACGCGCTTCTTGGCGAAGTCGTAGATCGGCCACTTGTGCTCGGCGTAGGCACTGGTCAGGTCGTACACCAGTCCTGCCTTGGCCAGTGCGCCGGCGAAGCCCGGTCCGGTGTCGTATCCGAAGACGTCGGGACCCTCGCCGGAGCGCAGCTGGGTCTGCAGGACGGTCCGGACGTTCTCGCTCGGAATGACGTCGAGCTTCACCGTGATGCCCTGGTTCTTCGACTCGAACGTCTTCAGGTCGGACTTGATCAACTCCAGATCCGCCGGATCCTCCGGCTGCCCGATCATGTACCGGATCTCCTGCTGGCTGCCGGTGTCCTGCTCGACGGTTCCGGACCCGGCGCCCCCAGCGCCGCCGGTGCAGGCCGCGCTGGCGAAGAGTGCTCCGGTGGTCAGCATGATCGAGGCGACGTACGCGATCTTCTTCACGAGCCCACTTCCCTGTCGGCGGTTGCACTGCATCGGAAGCGTTTCTAACGTTAGAAGTTCTAACGTTAGAAGTATGCTGACCGGGCTCGTGGGCTCTGTCAAGATGTGGCTGAGGTAGTCGAAGGGACAACGATGACGCCTGAGAACGGCCTACCGGGTCGTCCGGCCCGGCTGAAGGACGTCGCGGAGCTGGCCGGGGTGTCGTTGAAGACCGTGACCAACGTGGTCCACGAGCGGCGGCACGTGAAGGCCGAGACCCGGGCCCGGGTCAAGGCCGCCATCGCCGAACTGGGCTACACCCCGTCACTGGTCGGCCGGCAACTGCAGAGCGGCCGCAGCAACATCGTCGCGCTCGCCGTTCCGCGGATCGACGAGCCGTACCTGGGCGCGTTGGCGCACGCCTTGATCATGGCTGGGGAACGGCACGGGTACGCCGTCTTCACCGACGAGACCGGGCGCAGCGACGAGCACGAACTGCGCGCCGCCGGCGGATATCCCGGCCACAGCATCGACGGGGTGATCTACAGCCCGCTGGCGGTGGATCCGCGGCGGATGGCGGACATGAGCCGGTTCACCCCGATGGTGCTGCTCGGTGAGCACTTGAGTGAGGGCACCGCGGACTACGTCGCGATCGACAACGAGCAGTCCGCCCGGGATGTCGTCCGGCATCTGGCCGACGGCGGCCGGCGGCGGATCGCCTACGTCGGTGGCAATCCGTCCCGGCCGTCGAGCGTCGGCCAGTTACGACTCGAGGGCTACCGCGCCGCGGTGCGGGAGTTGGACCTGGAGAGCCGCGACGACTGGTTGCTCCGCTGCGACCGCTACAGCCGGGAGTCGGGTTCGGCGGTGGCCGAGCAGCTACTGCCCCGGATCGGCGAGATCGACGCGTTGGTCTGCGCCAGCGACCTGCTGGCGATCGGCGCCATCCGGACCTTCATCGAGCACCAGGTCCGGGTGCCCGAGGACGTGGCCGTGATCGGCTGGGACAACATCATCGACGGACGCTACCTGTCCCCCAGTCTGAGCAGTGTTGCCACCGACCTGGATCTCCTTGCGGACAAGACATTCGAGGCCTTGATCAGCAGGATCGAGGGCAACCGGGACCCGGCCCGCGTCTACACCGTCCCGCACGACATCATCGTCCGCGAGTCGAGCCGGCCAACGAGTGCAACAACCGAACCGGCCTGAGGATGTTGGTGTCATCTGCTGTAGTTCTTGCCGATGGGTCTGCCGGGGATGGGCTTGGCGATGAGGGCGACCGGGACGAACATGCCGAAGTGGCCGATGGCCATGGTGAGGATCCAGAGCTCCTCGTCGTCGTACAGGGCGGATGCTTTGGCGAACAGTTCGTCGGGGACGCGTTCGCCGAACGGGTTCGGGGTGAGAACGGCCTCGATGAGCTCCAGTGCGACACGTTCGGCGTCGGTGAAGAAGGGCGCGTCCTGCCAGGTCGCGACGGCGGTGATGCGCTGGGCGGTTTCCCCGGCCTTGCGCAGGTTGTCGGTCATCGCGACGGAGTGGTAGGTGCTGCCAACGATCTGCGCGCCGCGGAGCAGCATCAGGTTGATGGTGGCCTGTGGAACCGGCCCGTTCCGTACGGCGCTGCGCGCGGCTCCGGAGAGTTTCGCCAGCTCGGGGAACAGCTTGGTGAGGTCGGGCAGGCGCGACTGGATGCTGTCCTGCTCCGTCGTGACGGCGGTGGTGATCGGCGTGGACATGTGAGGTCTTCCTTCCGGTGTTCGGGATGGTGTCTCACCCGGTCCGACAAGGCACGCGCCGGGAATGTGAGGCGACGTCACATTCGGGGGCGCTGATTTGTCGGAGTGGTGAGGACAGACGCAACCGAAGGAGCCGGCGACACCATGACCATCGATCGACCCGATCAGAGTCTGAGCGCGATCATGAGCGAACGGCGTCAGCTGATCAACGTCGCGTACAGGCTCCTCGGCTCGCTCGCCGAAGCCGAGGACGCCGTGCAGGAGACCTACGCCCGCTGGTACGCCTTGTCCCCCCAGCAGCAACAGGCCATCGACTCGCCCGGCGCCTGGCTGACCAAGGTCGCGAGCCGCATCTGCCTCAACGTGCTCAACTCGGCACGAGCCCGTCGGGAGAACTACGTCGGCGAGTGGATCCCCGAGCCCCTGCCCGCACCTGCGGAAGGCACCACCACCGACCCGGCCGACCGCATCACCCTCGACGAGTCGATCGGCATGGCCTTCCTCGTCGTACTCGAAGCGATGACGCCGGCCGAGCGCGTCGCCTTCATCCTGCACGACGTCTTCCGCTACCCGTTCGCCGAAGTCGCCGACATCGTCGGCCGTACGCCGGTGGCCTGCCGGCAACTGGCCTCGTCGGCCCGCCGGCGCATCCGGACCTCGCAGGCACCGCCGCCCCCGACCGCCCAGCAGGCCGCGATCGTCGGGAACTTCAAGCAGGCCTGGGAAGCCAAGGACATCAACGCCCTCGTCGGCCTCCTCGACCCCGATGTCACCGCAACCGGCGACGGCGGCGGACTCGCCACCACCGTGCGCCGCCCGTTCGAAGGCGCCGGGCAGCTCGCGCGCGGCCTTGTCGAGCTCGCCGACAGGCACGGCGGCCTCACGATCCTGGAGCGTACGGTCAACGGCCAGCCCGGCCTGGTCGCCGAGCAGGACGGCGTGATCGTGACCGTGTACGCGTTCGACATCGCAGCCGGCCGGATCACGCACATCTGGGCCGTGCGCAACCCCGAGAAGCTCCGGCCGTGGACGCTGCGGTAGCGGAGTCGGTCAGGAGCGGCGGTTCTTCAGTGGGACTGAGTCGACAGTGACCGGGGCATGCACCGGGCCGCCGAGGCGGGCGGTCAGCGCGTGCGCCATCCGTAGCAGTGACTCGGCGGCCTGCTTGGCTCGGTGCTGGTCCACTGCCGCTTTGACCCAGACATGCCGGAGCCGGGCTGCCCTCGCGGGCAGCCCGGCTCCGGTGGTTGGGATCAGCCGATCCGGACCGGCTCTCGGTCCTCGGTTTGCTGTGGCTTCTGCTGGGTGTCGCCGTGACCCGGCCACCAGGCGCGGTGGCCGATCAGGGCGGTCAGCGCCGGGGTGAAGAACATCGCCATGACGAACGCCGCGATCGCGATGCCGACCGAGATGGCGAAGCCCATCTGCGCCAGCGTCGAGTTGCCTGCCAGCATCATCGAGGCGAAGGTGCCCGCCAGGATGACGCCCGCCGCGGCGATGGTCGGCCCGGTGTGGTGCAGGGCCAGGGCGGCGGCTTCCCTCGGATTGCGGCCCTCACGCGCCTCTTCCCGCAATCGGGCCACCATCAGGATGTTGTAGTCGGTGCCTAGGGCAACCACGAAGAGGTACATGATCACCGGCAGGGTGAAAATGAGCCCGCTCTCGCCCCGCAGATGCTGGAACACCATGACGGTCGCACCCAACGTGGCCCCGAAGCCCAGGAACACCGACGCCATCAGGTACCACGGCGCCACCAGACTGCGCAGCAGGAGCGCCAGCACGATCATGATCAGGACTGCCGCCAACGGGAACACGACCTTGTAGTCGTGATTCATCGCATCCTGGAAGTCGACGAACACCGAGGTCAGACCGCCGACCACCGCGGTGGTCCCGGGTGGTGCGGCCTCGTGGACCGCCGTACGGAGCGGTCCCCGGACAGTCTCGATCGCCTGGTCCGATTCGGGCGCGGTCTTCAGCGTGACCTGGAAGTGGGCGACCGATTTGTCCCGCGACAGCGTGGGTTCCGAGACCTCGCCGACTCCGTCGACTCGGGTCAGCTCGCTGCGATAGGTGTCGAGCTGGGTCTTGCTGAGCGGGTTCGGTGACTGCAGCAGCACGTCCGACGGCTGGGTGACGCCGGCGGGCAGACCCTTGAGCAGTTCCTTGCTGTACGTCGTGGACTCGGAGGTGTCGGAGGTCGAGCCCGAGGTGAGATCGAACGTCGGGTTGAAACCGATGGCGAAGACACCCAGCACGATCAAGAGACCACCGGAGGCCGCGGCGAACACCGCCGGACGACGACCGAGCCCGCGACCGAGCCTGGCGAACGAGGCTCCCTTCGGCTCGACGCGCCAGGCCTTCGACGGCCAGAACACCTTCGTGCCCAGCAGCGAGACGATCGCCGGCACCAAGGTGAGCCCGGCCAGCAGTGCCACCGCCACCGCGATCGCCAGCGCCGGTCCGAGCGAGCGAAACAGGCCGAGGGTCGACAGCGTGAGTGCCATGAAGGCGATGATCACCGCGCCGGCGGCGGAGGTGATCGCCTCACCGACCCGGGTGACGGCGCTGACCATCGCGGTCTTCGGATCCTCCCCGGCCCGCAGCCGTTCGCGGTAGCGGAACATCAGGAACAGGATGTAGTCGGTACCAACCCCGAACAGCACCACCAGCAGGATCGGACTGACCGAGGGGTCGATCTTCAGATCGAACGCCGTGCTCACCATGGCGATCAGGCCGTTGACGACCGAGGAGATCGCCCCGATGACCACGACCGGCAGCAGCGCGATCACCGGACTGCGGAAGATCACCAGCAGCAGCAACAGAATCAGCGCCACGGTGGCGATCCCGACGATGGCCAGGCCCTTGGTCGAGGACTCCTGCGCGTCGAGGGCCTGCGCGGCCGAACCGGTGACGCCGGCCTTCAGGTCGGTGCCGTCGACCTTGTCCTGCAACGCCGTACGCAGCGCCTTGACCGCGTCGCTCTGCCTGGTGTCGCTGGGGTTCGTGACCTTCGTCATCTGCACCGCGGCGATCTGGATGAGTCGGTTGTCCGGCGGTGGGACCGATTGGATCCCGGTGACGTCCTTCAGCTCTGCCTGGTTCAGCTGCCCGGTGACGGATTCGACCGTCGCCGTGTCGGCCGCGGTGAGCGGTGCGCCGTCGGATCGTTCGAACACCACGATCGCGGCGGGGGCGGCGGCGTTGGGGAAGGCCTTCTCCTGCAGCTTGGCTGCCTGGATCGACTCGTAGTGCGACGGCAGGAAGGCGGATTGGTCCGTGGTCGAGTTCAGTGCCGGGGCCGTCGCGACGACCCCGATGATGATCACCACCCAGGCGCCGATCGTTCGCCAGGGATGGCGAACGACCAGCGAGCCCAGTCGTGCGAACATGACAGATCCTTTCAGGAATTTGTTGCGTGCAAGGGCGCATGGTTTGTTGCCACGACGATCGCCGACCGTCCTGACACGCGGCTGACACGCCGCAGACACCGTCCGGGGCGGTGCGAGTCAGCTGATCTTGCGCCGGTACAGCGCGACCGCGAAGGCGTAGGCGGCGACCAGGAGGCCGACGCACCAAGCAAGGGCGATCCAGATGTCGGAGCCGACCGGTTGCTCGGCGAACAGCGCGCGGATCGTGTTGACGATGGACGTCACCGGCTGGTTCTCGGCGAAGGCGCGCACCGGGCCGGGCATGGTCTCGGTGGGCACGAACGCCGAACTGAGGAACGGCAGGAAGATGAGCGGGTACGAGAACGCGCTCGCGCCGTCCACCGACTTGGCGGACAGGCCCGCGACCACGGCCAGCCAGGTCACCGCGAGGGTGAAGAGGATCAGGATCCCGGCCACCGCAAGCCAGGCCGCGACTCCCGCTCCGGTGCGGAAGCCCATGATGAGGGCGACGCCCACAACGATCACGAGTGAGATCAGGTTGGCGACCACCGAGGTCAGCACATGGCCCCACAACACGCCCGACCGCGCGATCGGCAGGGACTGGAAACGCTCGAAGATCCCGCCCTGCAGATCCGTGAAGAGCCGGAATGCGGTGTAGGCAACGCCGGACGCGATCGTGATGAGCAGGATGCCGGGCAGGAGGTAGTTCACGTACGACATCGACCCGGTGTCGATCGCGCCGCCGAACACGTAGACGAACAGCAGCATCATCGCGATCGGCATGAGTGCGGTGGTGATGATGGTGTCCGGGCTGCGGGTGATGTGACGCAGGGATCGCCCGGTGAGTACGGCGGTGTCGCCGAGGAGATGCGTGGCCATGGTTGTCCTTACTTGTCCGTGCCGACCAGGGTGAGGAAGACGTCCTCGAGGGTCGGCTGCTTCTCGACGTACTCGACCTTGGCCGGCGGGAGGAGTTGCCTCAGTTCGGCGAGGGTGCCGTTGACGATGATGTGGCCCTGATGGAGGATCGCGATCCGGTCGGCGAGTTTCTCGGCCTCGTCCAGGTACTGGGTGGTGAGCAGCACTGTCGTGCCGTGCTCGGCGAGTTCCTTGACGCTGTTCCACACCTCGATCCGCGCCTGCGGGTCGAGCCCGGTGGTCGGCTCGTCGAGGAAGATGACCGGCGGATTCCCGATCAGGCTCATCGCGATGTCGAGGCGGCGACGCATGCCGCCCGAGTACGTCGCAACCCGCCGCCCGCCCGCCTCGGTCAGCGAGAACCGGGCGAGCAGATCGTCCGCGATCGCGCCCGGGTCGTCGAGGTGCCGCAACTTGGCGATCAGCACGAGATTCTCCCGCCCGCTGAGGATCTCGTCGACGGCGGC
Source organism: Kribbella sp. NBC_00889 (assembly GCF_045207705.1). Taxonomy (NCBI): domain Bacteria; kingdom Bacillati; phylum Actinomycetota; class Actinomycetes; order Propionibacteriales; family Kribbellaceae; genus Kribbella; species Kribbella sp. NBC_00889. The sequence continues at coordinate 5,475,808 of NZ_CP108783.1, forward strand.
GAACTGACCCGTCAGGCTGAACGACTCCCGCACCTTGTCCGGTTGGGTCGCGACGTCGAAGCCGTTCACCGTGGCCGTCCCCGCGTCGGCCTTGAGCAGCGTGGACAGGATCCGCACGACCGTCGTCTTGCCCGCCCCGTTCGAGCCGAGCAGGGCGAAGATGCTGCCCCGCTGCACGTCGAAGTCCACGCCGCGCAGTACCTTCAGTTCCTTGTACGACTTCTCCAGGCCCTGCACCTGGATGACGGACCGGGTCGTCATCAAACGGGCCTCTCGTCTTCTCCGGCAGCGTCTGCGATGGCTTTGTTCAGCCGGTTCTGCTCGCGAATTCGCCACTGCCCGTCCGGGTAGTTCTGGACGAAGGTCTCGACGAACTCCACCGGGTCCTCCCCGACAATGTCGCGGATCGGTGTCCCGGCCGCCGCGCTCTGCTCGAACAGGTCGATGAGGTCCTCGTACATCGTGGTCAGACCGGCCTCGCCGCGCCCGAAGTACATCAAGTACCGCTCGATGGCCTCGACCGCCGTGCGATAGTTCGGCGGGAGCTCGCGCGTGCGCGCCTTGTACTGCCGCCATCGCTTCTTCTCGTCGAGAGGTCCGGTGACCTTCTCGATCCATCGTGCAGCCATTTCCTACCGACCTCCTTCGCGGAGCTGTTCGAGCCGTTCGGAGAGGAAGCTCCATGTCCTCCAGAACTCGTCGAGATATTCCTGACCCTGAGCGTTGAGGGAATACACCTTGCGCGGCGGGCCCTTTTCCGACGGGACCTTCTCCACGTCGACGAGACCCCGTCGCTCGAACCTGACCAGCAGGGCGTAGATGGTGCCCTCGGCGATGTCGGTGAAGCCCTGCTCCCGCAACCACGCGGTGATCTCGTAGCCGTACGCGGGCCGCCCGAGCAGCATCGCGAGCACGATCCCCTCCAACGTGCCCTTCAGCATCTCCGTCATCTGTTTGACCACGGCTCACCTCCTCGTACTACTCAGTGCTGCTGACTACCAGTAGATAGTAGCACTGAATAGCGCGGACACAACTGTGCCCCCGGCGGTCACCGGGGGCACGAGTCAGCTGTCGCGGGAGACCATCAGCCAGCTGACTTGGATGTCTGGGGCGCGAGTCGGCGCGATGGAGACGGTGATGTTGCCGTCGGCACCGACCGCGATCCCGCCGTACGACGCCGCCGTACCGGTGCCCGTGAACAGACGCTGCTGGTCGACGATCGAACCGTTGACCGTGACCTCGGCGGCGCGGTTCGCCCACGGCCACGGATCGAAGTACCCGGCGTGGACCGTGTACGTCCCCGGCTCCAGGCCAGCGAAGGTGTAGACGAGCGCCTCGTGATCCTTGGCGTAGCGCAACGTGCTGTACAGGTCCCCACTCCCCGCGGGTGCGCTCGACCCGGTGTAACCCCAGGTCGTCCCGGTGACGGGATCGACTCCCAATGGTTGCTCGGGGCCCGAATTCAGCAGGGCCCCTTCACTGGCGGCGGTCTGCATCAGCGTCTGCCAGTCCGGCGTCGCGGCACCGCCCGCGTTGACGGCGTACCGAACGTTGTGCGGGACGACCATGACGGCCCGCGTGAACGTACGGCCGTCCGACAGAGTGCCGCGGAGGCTCGCCGGCCCCGGCTGCGCGATGGTCGACGCATCCCACGTGACCGCGACCTGCTGTGAGCCCGCCGCCGTCTTCACACTGACTGCGGCCGGCAACGTGCTGGCGTCGTTCAGCCAGACGTGATCCGGCAGCGCCGTCTCGACAGTCCAGCGCTGGTACGGCGCCAGGTCGCGCAGTGTCCACTCCTGGTCGGGGCCGATCGACAGGCTGCCGCCCTCGCCGAAGCTCATCGGCATCCAGATGTACGGCGCGTTGGCCAGGTCATCCGGAGTCCACCGGTCCCCCATGAACGCGTACTTGTTCCGCGCCGGATCGACCGGGATCACCGACGTACTCTGCGACCGATAGGTGTCCGCCGCGCCTGCCCCACTGATCGGGCTGCCCTTGTCGGTCCACTGGCCGAGAACGCTCGTCGCAGTGGCGTAGCGCGCCGGGTTCGGATCCCATCCCGTGGCACCTGAGGTGATCAGGTAATAGGTGCCCTCGGACTTGAACAGCGCCGGCGCCTCCCGCTGGTTGCACGCGAGCGTCCGCACGAAGTCCTTCCCCTGCACGGCCTTCTCGGGTGGCGCGGACAGGTACGTGTACGACTTGTTCAGCTTCGAGATGTACATCGTCCGGTTCTCCTCGGAGGAGTAGACGATGTACGCCGTCCCGTCGTCGTCGACGAACAGGTTCATGTCCCGGGCCATGCCGCCGGCCGGGTCGAACGCGGACCCGGTCCCACACCACGGCACCGAGTCGCTCGGCACGCGGTTCAGCCGGTACGAGTCGGTCCACCGGAACGGCCCGGTCGGCGAATCCGCGATCGCGACCCCGGCCTCGGCCCGCGCGTAGGTCGACGTACCGGCCGGGGACGACGGTCCGTCGGAGTGCACCCACATGATCCACTGGCCGGTCGCCTTGTTGTGGATCACCTTCGGCCGCTCGAGGATCGACGGTCTGGCCCACCCGTCGGTGCGGACACTGTTGGTGGACAGGTCGCGCCAGACGATCTCCTTCTGCGCGGCGGTGTAGTGCTTGTACAGCTTCGCGAAGTACTTGTCGTCCGTGAACTGGTCCGGTGAACTCATCGCCCGCAGAGCGAGGCCCTCGTCCCTCCAGTTGTACAAGTCGTACGACGCGTAGACGTGGACTCCGGGTGAGTCGAAGTACCCGTTGCTGCGATCCTCGCCGTACCAGTACCAGATCCGCCGGCCCTGGTCGTCGGTCGACGGCACCACCTGGCCGCCATGTGCCTGGATCACCTGGCCCGTGGTGTCGAGCCATTCGGCGCCGGGGCGGAACGAGTTGTAGGTCGTGGGTGCGGGTGGGGCCGGGGCGGCGATCGCGGCCGGGGCCAGCAGGGTGAGCGTTGCGCTCAGGACGGCGAGTCTGATCAGTCTCATCCGGGGTCCTTACGTCGGGGCGGACGGGCAGTAAGGATGTTTACGTCAACACGGCTGGCGACATCGATTACAGCCCCGCCAGGAGGGTGCCGTCAAGGGCTGCCTAGCTGGCTTGTGGTGCGTTCCACGATGATCGCTGCCGCGTACCGCGTCGTACCCGGCGGTTCGACGTCTGCCCAGTCGCCGGTGTACTTCCGGGCGATCGCCTGCTCCAGCGCGAGATCCGGGTCGGCGATCAACTCCTCGACCCGCCCCCGCAGTTCCAGGTAGTACGTCGGCCGGGCCGGGTCCACGATCACGACCGAGATCCGCGGGTCACGTTGCAGGTTGCGCAACTTCTGGCGGCCCTCCACCAGGCTGATCCGCACGCGCTCGCCGTCCCAGAGGAACCACAGCGGAGTCACCTGCGGCTCACCTCGCTTACCGATCGTCCCAACGAACGCGACTGTTGCCGATGACAACAGTTCCTCGAACTCGGCCGGAATCTCCACTCTCGCCTCCTGATGTACGTCGGTCGTGGTCCGACAAGACTGGCATCGCGTTGTCGCGTGCGTCGAGCCTGTCCGTGGTCTGGACGAGCATGGTCGCATGACACCTTCGTGCACTTCCTCGGCAACGACCTCAAGCCCTTGCTGCACGCCTGAGGCGCCCGATCAAAGCGGCGGCGCCGAGCAATGCCGGTACGGCGATCGCCACCGGCACAACACCACCGGTGTCGAGGGTCTGGCGTGGTGAGACGGTGACGTGGACCGGTGGTCCGGCGACGAGAGCTCCGCTTTGCGGGATCAGTACGACGTACACCGCGAAGTGACCGGGATTGACGGCCTGGAACTCCCAGTCCAGCTGGGTTTCCCGGCCGGCCGGGACCGGCTGGGTGACGTCCTGCGTCCAGTCCTCCAGATCGACGTACACGCCGTCGAGGCTGACCACGTTGAGATGCGCGATGGCCGGACCGGACTCGCTGACGACCGACTCCACGGTGAGGGTCTGGCCGATCTGCGTGGTCAGTTGGTCCTGATTCATCGTGATCGTCGGGTTGGCCATCACCACGGTGGCGATCAGGCTGAGCAGGTTCATCGCAGCCCCGCAGTCAGCCGGACGAGTCGAGGGCCGGCCGCGATCAGGACCGCGACAACGACCAGTGCGCCCACGACCGGCGCAACCAGGTAGCTGAGGTCGTTGGTCCAGCCACGGCGGCCGACAAGGATCTGGGAGATGTAGTGCAGGGCGGACCCGATCGGGTTGATCCGGGTCAGCACCTCGCCGAATCCGGTCCTCGGCAGCGCAGGCAGTTGGGTCGGCGCGAACAGCACGAGCAACAGGAGCAGGCCGCACGCCAGGCTCGTCTTGTTGGAGTTCGTCAAGCCGCTGAAGAGCATTCCGATGCCGCCGAGCCCGATGGCGACCAGCGTCCCGACGACGAGGGCGAGGAGCGCCGCCTGGCCCGCGCCTGCCACCCCGCGGCCGAGCACCCACAGATAAGGGAGCGTGACGGCCAGGCAGGCCAGCCACATCGTCGAGGCGGCCGCGAGCTTGCCGACGACGATCGCGTGCCGGGACACGGGCGTGAGCAGGAGTGCCTCGAACGTGCCGCGTTCGCGCTCGCCGCTGATCGCATCCGCACTGACCACGACCGTGAGCAGGACCCCGACCGCCAGCCCGACCTGGACCGTGAGGTTGACCGCCTCGCGTTGCTCGAGGAAGTTCATGGCCCGATTGGTCGCGGCCAGGTAGGTCATCGCGCTGAGCAGGATGCTGAACCCGAACACCAGCACCGGTCCGCGGCCGCCGATCCAGAGGTCTCGGCTCTCCTGCTCGGCAACCACTGTCCACTTAGTCATGACCGCTCTCCCCGGTCAGGTCGAGGAACGCGGCACTCAGGCTGCCCGCTCCTGCGACGATTCCGGCGATCGGTCCGGCCGCCCGAAGCCTGCCGTGGTCGAGAATGAGCACGCTGCCGCAGACCTGCTCGACCTCGGTGAGCGTGTGTGTCGACAGCACCACCGTCACACCGCGTCGATCGGCGATGTCCGCGATGGTGCTCAGAATCTCGCGCTGACCGGCCGGGTCCAGCCCGAGCGTCGGCTCGTCCAGGAACACGACCGCAGGGTCGTTGACCAACGCACGGGCGATCCCGAGCCGTTGCTTCATACCCCGGCTGTACGTCGAGATCGGTGCACCCGCTCGATCGCCGAGACCGACGTCGGTCAGCAATCGGCCGGCCACCTCGCGTGCATCGTGGCGACTCGATCCGAACAGCCGCGCTGCGTAGCGGAGGTACTCCGCGCCGGTCTGCCGCGCCGGATAGCCGGCGCTCTCCGGCAGAACGCCGATGCGCTGCCTGATCCGGTGCGGCTGATCGCTGGGTACGCCGGCGACGCTGAAGGTCCCGCCGGTCGGCTCGAGGATCGTTGTGAGCAGGCGGATCGTGGTCGTCTTCCCGGCGCCGTTGGGGCCGAGCAGTCCGATCACCTCGCCCGCGTCCGCGGCGAAGGTGAGTCCGTCGAGGGCGTTGCGCGCGCCGTACCGCTTGCTGAGGCCGATCGCCTCGATGGTCGCCATGGGCCGACGGTAGGTCCGCACGGCTGAATCCCCGCTGAACGGTGCATTCAGCCGGGATTCAGCCAGAATGGAGGAGGATCGCCTGGAGGTGGGTGATGCGCGCGCTGGTGGTGGAGGACGAACTCCGGCTGGCCAAGGGTCTGCGGGCCGGCCTGGAGGCAGAGGGGTACGCCGTCGACGTCGCGCTGACCGGGACCGACGGACTGTGGCTCGCCCGCGAGTACGGGTACGACGTCGTCCTGCTGGATCTGATGCTGCCGGAGCTCGACGGGTTCGAGATCTGTGCGACGCTGCGGGCCGAGCAGGTGTGGACGCCGATCCTGATGCTGACGGCACGGGATGCGGACACCGACCAGATCCGTGCCCTGGACACCGGCGCGGACGACTATCTCACCAAGCCCTTCTCGTACGCCGTCCTGATCGCCAGGCTCCGTGCCCTGGTACGGCGGGGTGCGGCGGAACGACCGTGCGTGCTGGAAGCCGGTCACCTGCGGCTGGATCCCGCGGCCCGGAGAGCCTGGGCCGGTGAGGTCGAGCTGGTGCTGACCGCGCGGGAGCTGTCGTTGCTGGAGTTCCTTGTTCGGCGGCATGGTCAGGTGGTGTCGAAACGAACGATCCTCGACCACGTCTGGGACTACGACTTCGACGGCGACCCGAACATCATCGAGGTCTACATCCGGCGGCTCCGCACCAAGCTCGGGCAGGACTCCATCACGACCCTGCGCGGAGCCGGCTACCGACTTGCCGATTGACGATGGGGAGGTCACGCCATGCGGCTGCGGGTGACAATCACAGCGGTGTTGGTGCTCGGCCTCGCGCTCGTCGCAGGCGCCCTGGTGCTCGTCGCCTTGCTCGGCTCGGTGCTCACCGACCAGGTATGCCAGGACGCGCGGGACCGAGTTGCGCAACTGAGCTCGGCGACCGGCGCAGACCGGCCGCAGTCGACGAACAGCGAACTGATCCAGTGGACCGCAGTACAGGGCGGTGGCGAGACGATCGCTTCTCCGCCTGCCAACGGCTGCGTCTCGGTCGAACCTCCCGGTTATCCCGAGGACTTCGTCTTCGCCGCGGCACCGGTCGCCACCGGTGGTGACGTGATCGTGGGTAAGCCCTTGGTGGATGTGCTGGACTCGACCCGGTTCGTACGTCGCGTCCTCCTGGTCGGGGTGCCGTTGATGATGCTGATCGTCGGCGGTGTGACCTGGGTGGTGACAGGGCGGGTCCTGGCGCCGGTCACGGCGATCCGGCGTGAGGTCGACGAGATCACCGCGACCGAGCTCCACCGCCGGGTCCCCGCCGCACGCACCGACGAGATCGGCCGACTGGCCAGGACGATGAACCGGATGCTCGATCGCCTGCAGCGGTCGCAGGAGAGCCGGCTGCGGTTCGTCTCCGATGCCTCGCACGAGTTGCGGTCCCCGATCGCGGCGATCCGCCAGCACGCCGAGGTCGCGCGGGCCCATCCCGGGCGCACGACCGTCCCCGAGCTGGCGACGACAGTCCTCGAGGAAGATGTGCGGATGCAAGGCCTGGTCGACGATCTGCTGTTGCTGGCCCGCTCCGACGAGGACCACACGGAACCTCCGAACACCCCGGTCGATCTCGACGACCTCGTCCTCGCCGAGGCGCAACGGTTGCGATCGGCAACAAGCCTGGCGATCGACACAGCCGGCGTGTCCGGCGGTCAGGTCCGCGGCGACGAGGTGGCGCTGGCCCGGATGATCCACAACCTCGCCGACAACGCCGCGCGGCACGCCCGGAGCAGGATCGCGTTCACCCTCACGGAGTCCGCCACCACCGTCGTCCTCGCCATCAGCGACGACGGTCCCGGCGTCCCCACAGCCGACCGAACCCGCGTCTTCGACCGGTTCGTCCGGCTGAACCCAGCCCGCTCCCGCGACGCCGGCGGCACCGGCCTCGGCCTGGCGATCGTTGCCACCATCATCGAACGCCACCACGGCACGATCACGATCCGCACCGCCGACACCGGAGGCGCCACCCTCGAAGCCAAGCTTCCACAGGCCGACCACACCTGAGGCCGCTCAGCGGTCGTGGGAGGCACCGGGGACGACGAGGCCTGACTCGTAGGCGGCGATCACGGCCTGGGTGCGATCGCGTGCGCCGAGCTTGCCGAGCAACCGGCTGACGTGGGTCTTGACGGTCTCGTCGCTGACCACCAGCCGGGTCGCGATCTCAGGTTTGGACAGACCCCCGGCGATCAGTCGGAGCACCTCGATCTCGCGCGGTGTGAGGTGGCCGAGAGACACCGCCGGGTCGCCGGCCGGACGACGCCGGGCGAACTCCGCGATCAACCGGCGTGTCACGGTGGGCGCGAGCAGACCACCGCCGGACGCGATCACCCGGACCGCGTCGAAGAGGCGTTCCGCGGTCACGTCCTTGAGCAGGAAGCCGCTGGCTCCGGCGGCCAGAGCGTCGTACACGTGCTCGTCCAGGTCGAACGTGGTCAGCATCAGGATCCGCGGACCTGCCGTGGGACCGGAGTCGGTCACGATGCGACGGGTCGCCTCGATACCGTCCAGGACCGGCATCCGGACATCCATCAGGACGACGTCCAACGCCTGGTCGCGACACAACCGGACCGCCTCGGAGCCGTCGGCAGCGGTGCCCGCGACGACGAAGTCCGGCTGGGTACCGAGGAGCGTGCCGAATCCGGCGCGGATGACCTCCTGATCGTCGACGACGGCGATCCGTGTCGGTGTCGTCATGGCGCGTCCAGCGGGATCGGAAGGACAGCCTCGACCACGAAACCGCCGCCCACGGATCGGCCGAAGGTCAGGGAACCGCCCATCATCGCGGCGCGCTCGCGCATGCCCACCAGCCCGTGCCCACCGGTGCCGTCGGGGTCGAGGGCCGGGCCCGGACCGCTGTCGCGGATCCGCACCCGCAGTGTCTCGTCGGTGTAGTCCAACTCCACGTCAGCGGCCGCGCCCGGTGCGTGCCGGCGTGCGTTGGTCAGCGCCTCCTGCACGATGCGGAACGCCGTCAGCTGGACCCCCGGATCGAGCGGGACGACACCGCCGCGCACGATCAAGCGCGTGCTTGCGCCGGACGACGCGCGCGCTTCGTCGACGAGTGCGTTCAGCTCTTCCAGACCGGGCTGCGGTGCCCGCACGGCCCGAGTGCCGGTGTCAGCATCTTCGCGCAGTACGCCGAGCAGCCGGCGCATCTCGGTGAGAGCGGACCGCGCGGTGTCGCCGATCGCGATCAGCCGTTGCGCACCCTCCGGCGGCAAGCCTGGTGTGGACAGCCGGGCGGTCTCGGCCTGGACGGCGATGATCGAGATGTGGTGCGCGACGACGTCGTGCAGTTCGCGGGCGATCCGGGCTCGCTCACCCCTTGCGGCGTAATCATGCAGGGTCTCCGCGGTCTCGCGCTCGGCTGCCGCTGCAGCCACCGCCGTACCGCGTTCCCGTACGGCGGTGCCGAGCAGGACTGCGGCCGTCATCAGGACCAGCACCACAGTCGAATCCACCCGCGGCTCACCGAGCGCGAGCACCACGAACGGCAGCAGCATCGGGAACGCCACCAGACGCGATCTGCTCCGCGCCAACCGGTACGCAGCGATCATCCCGGCCAGCACCGCCGCGACGTACGGCGTCTCGGGGCTGGCGAGCAACACGCTGTTCGCCAGCGTGACTGCCAGCGCTGCGGGAATCGGATGGGCCGGCAGGAATGCGAGCGGCACCGTCGCACACAGCCCGAGGAGCAGTGCCGTCCCTTGGTCCATGCCGCTCCGGTCGCCGCGGCCCGCAGACTCCATGACCGCGAGCAGTGCGAGCAGGACCGCCACGACGACGTACGCATCGCGGGTGTCGGCGATCCTGCGGACGGCAACGAACGCCCGGTCGCCCAGCTCACGGACCTGGCTCACAGACTCATTGTCCGCCCGGTCCGTCACCCCGGTCGTCCCCCACGCGAGGGACGACCAGAGCGCTCAGGAGCGTGACGAAATCTGCCGGGCCGAGCCGTAGCGTCGCAGGCATGGAGTCCACCACGATCGAGGTTCGCGAGCTGTCCAAGACGTACGGCGCCACCGTCGCCGTGGACGGTCTGTCGCTCACTGTCCGGCCCGGGCAGGTGACCGGGTTCGTCGGACCGAACGGAGCCGGAAAGTCGACCACGATGCGGGTGATTCTCGGGCTCGACGCGCCGGACGACGGCGACGCACTGGTCGGCGGTCGCCGCTACCGGGATCTCGCATCGCCGCTGCGCGAGGTCGGCGCGCTGCTCGACGCGGCTGCGATCCATCCGGGCCGGAGGGCACGCGATCACCTGCTCTGGATGGCGCAGTACAACGGCCTGCCGGCGCGGCGCGTCGACGAGGTCCTCGAGCAGGTGGGCCTCACGCAAGCGGCACGGCGCCGAGCCGGCGGGTTCTCGCTGGGCATGCGGCAGCGGCTCGGGATCGGCGGGGCACTGCTCGGGGATCCGCCGGTGCTGTTGTTCGACGAGCCCGTGAACGGGCTGGACCCCGAGGGCATCGTCTGGATCCGCGGTCTGCTGCGGTCGCTGGCGGCCGAGGGCCGGGCGGTGCTGGTGTCCAGCCACCTGATGGGTGAGCTCGAAGACAGCGCGGACCATCTGATCGTGATCGGCCGCGGCCGACTGATCGCAGATACCACCGTGGCGGAGCTGGTCTCCGCCGCATCGGCGGACAGAGTCGTACTCCGCACTTCGCACCGGACCCAGGCGATGACGGTGCTGGCGACGGCCGGCGCCACGGTCGCCGCGACCGACCACGATCGAGTGACCGTGACCGGGCTGACGTCAGAGCACGTCATCAAGCTACTGAACCAGCACGGGCTGACGTTCACCGAGGTCGCCGCACATCGGGCGTCGCTGGAAGAGGCCTACATGGACCTGACCCGCGACGTGGTCGAGTTCGCCGCGCACGGCCGGCCACAGGAGGCGTGAACGATGACAAGCTTCCTGCGCGTGCTGCGCGGAGAGTGGACGAAGTTCCGCTCTGTGCGCAGCACCGCGCTGTGCCTGCTCGCGGCGGTCGCAGTCACCGTGCTGCTGGAACTCCTGGGCACGTCGGCCGGCTCGACCGACGCCAACGAGCAGCCGCGGTACTCCGACCAGGCCTACTTCGTGCACAAGCCCTTGGCCGGCGACGGATCGGTGGTCGCCAGGGTCGTCAGCCAGCAGAGCAGCCACGAATGGGCCAAGGCCGGCCTCCTGGTGAAGGCTGGGATCACACCGGGATCGCCGTACGCCGCTGTGCTTGTCACACCTGACCACGGCGTGCGGATGCAGGCGATGTTCGACACAGATCTGGCCGGACCGCCCGACCAGGCGCCGCAGTGGCTCAAGCTGACCCGGGTCGGCAGTTCGATCACCGGGTACGCATCTGCCAACGGCCAAGACTGGCAGGAGGTCGGGACGCTGACCGTGGCGCTGCCGCGCGACGTCGAGATCGGCCTGTTCGTCGCGTCACCGCCGTTGTACGTGTCCACCCGAACGGGCGGCGGAATGTCGATCGGGATCAGGAACACCGTGGGCGCGGCGATCTTCGACGATGTCAGGGTGACAGGTGCACTGGCAGGGGGCCGGGACTGGATCGGTCAGAACATCTCGACGTTGCCGTCGAAGGAGACCGGTGGAGTTCCGATCGGTGACCTGAGCCGGTCCGGCGACACGTTCAACGTCACCGGGTCCGGCGACATCTCCGGGTACGGCATCGCGAGCTGGCATTCGCCGGGCGACGACGATGTGGTGCTGCTCAGCCTCTTCGGCGTACGCGTCGGAGTGATAGCGGTGATCGCCCTCGGCGTGCTGTTCATGACAGCGGAGTACCGGACCGGGCTGATCCGCACCACGTTCATCGCCGGACCCCGGCGCGGCCAGGTTCTCGCTGCGAAGGCCGTCGTGCTCGGCGGCACGGTGTTCGTGGCCGGGCTGATCGCCAGTGTCGCGTCGTTCCTGATCGCGCAACCTGGGCTGCACTCGGGTGGCTACAACCCACCGGCGTACCCGCATGTGTCGCTGCTGGACGGCGAGAGTCTGCGTGCGGTCGTCGGAACCGCCGTCTTCCTCGCCCTGATCGCGCTCTTCAGCCTCGGCATCGCCGTACTCCGGCGACGTACTGTGGGCGCGATCGTGTTCGTCGTCGCACTCGTGGTGGTGCCGCAACTCGTCGTACCGGTGATCTCTCCCGATGCCGACATCTGGGCCACCCGGCTGACCCCGATCGCCGGGCTGGCCGTGCAGCAGACGCTCGACTCGGGCCAGGTGATCGGTCCATGGGCGGGGCTGGGCGTGCTCTGCGGGTACGCCGTCATTGCACTCGGCCTGGCCCGCTGGCAACTCGGCCGCCGGGACGCCTGATGGCCGCCGGACGGGGGTTGCTTGCCGGACGGGCGCTGCGGGCAGAGTGGACGAAGCTGCGCACGATGCCGGCCACCGGCTGGACGCTTGCCGCGATGGTGTTGTCGACGGCAGCCATCGGGGCCTTGGTGACCTGGGACCTCACACCGCCGGACTGCGCGCGCTCCGACCCCGGTTGCGACTTCGATCTCACCAAGCTGAGCCTGTCCGGGGTCTACCTCGGACAGGCGGCCGTGATCGCGATGGCAGCGCTCGCGGTCACCACCGAGTACGAGACTGCGATGATCCGGACCACGCTTGCGTCCTGCCCGCGCCGGTTCGTCGTCCTCGCCGCGAAGGCGGTGGTCGTCACCTCCGCGGTCGTCGGGGCCGCCACGATCAGTGTGCTGATATCGCTGCTGGCCGGCCGCGAATTCCTGGCCGGCAACGGGTTCACCACGACCGCGGGCTACCGGCCCCTCTCGCTCGGAGATGGGCCGACCCTGCGCGCGTACGGCGGAACCGTGCTGTATCTCGGCCTTGTCGCGCTGCTCAGCCTCGGCGTCGCCTTCGTCGTCCGCCATACCGGCGGCACGGTGTCGATCCTCTTCGTCCTGCTCTACGTCGCGCCGATCATGTCGATCGCCGTCACCGACCCCCGCTGGAAGGAATGGATCGAGAAGGCGTCACCGATGACCGCGGGCCTGTCGATCCAGGCCACGCTGCGGCTGGACGCCCAATCGATCGCTCCCTGGGCAGGTCTCGGTGTCCTCGCGTTGTACGCCGTCGGCGCGCTCGCCACCGCCCTGGTGCTCTTCCGCCTCCGCGACGCCTAGCCCCGGACCATCCCCGAGCGGCGGCGATGACGGAAGTGGATCATCGCCCGGTGCAGTGTGCGGTTGATCGGTCCAGGAAGCGGCCGCTCCCATTCGCCAACTGTCTCGACCACCTCTCCGCCGGTGCCCAACTTCCACCGCAGCAGCCCGTACGCGGCGTCATCCGGATCCAGTGAAGCCGACACACCGCGCATGTCGTACCGCTCGGCGCCGAGCTTCTGGGCGTCGGTCATCATTTTCCACTGCAGGATGTGGCTCGGCCTGACGTCGCGGCGGTGATCGGCCGATCCGCCGGCCTGGTACCAGACGCGCCTGCCGACGACGTTCATGGTGTGGGCGGCAAGTACTTCGTCCCGCCAGGTCGACAGATACAACCGCATCTGACCTGGCACCTCGCCGTTCATCACCCGGTACTGGCGTTGGTAGTACGCCAACGACCGGCCCGAACGGAACCCGTTGCGTCGTTCCGTGGTGCTCAAGAGCTCATAGAACGTGGGCAGGTCGCGCTCGGCCCCGAGTCGTACGTCGACGCCCGACCTCATCGCCTTGCGGATGTTGCGCTGCCACTCCTTGCTGAAGCCGGCCACGAGATCGCGATCCGCGATCGGGACCTGGAACAGATACCGGGGCTGTGCATCGCCGGCCGACTCCTGCTCGCCGCATCGGCGCCATCCCAGGGTTCTCAGGCGATCGGCGATCGCCGACCCGACCGGCTCCACCACATCAGGCAGGACATGGTCGACCCGGCGGCCAGGTGCGACCGCCGACCTCAAGGTGGCCGCCTGCCAACGCCGCAAGGCCTTCGGCGGCCCCAACCTGACCGCGAAAGCCTCCCGTCGCTCGAGATAGTCGAGCAGGGGATCGAGCCACCGTTCCAGCCAGGGATCCGCCCAATCGATATCCGGGCCCTCAGGCAGGTACGCATACCAGCGGGACAGGCCCGGCACCTGGCGAAACAGCACCAGCGTCGTACCGACGACCCGTCCGTCGCCGTCCCGCCAAGCCAGTAGCTCGGATGCCCAACCGGTCTTCACCTGAGCCCAGGACGGGATCTGCAGAAAGCTTCTGTCGTCGTGGAGACCGGCCACCGCTTGATAGTGCAGCGGCTCGATCTCACCGACCGTCAGTTGGTCCTGACGAATCGCAACATCGGTGCGCACACGTCTCACCCCGCCCGCAATCGGCTGTCATGTCGTCGCGTCACCCTGTAAGACGCCTCGACAGCCGCGAAAGGTCACACCGCCAACGCCGGTGACCCGACCTCACCTGCAGGCGTCGGTGACCTGAATCCCTTGGCGATCAGCCAGATCGGCATGGCCACGAACTCGAACAACCCGCCCGGAATCAGGAGCACAAGCCCTGCTCCGTCGTTCATGTCGAGAACACCGAGAAGGTCGAGGGGTACTCCGAGCAGGAGACAGGAGTAGCCGACGATCCCGAGCACCGCGATCGCCCGAGGGACGATCCTGGAGACGAACAGCAGGTAGGTAAGGATCAGACCGCCGATACCCGTTGGGATGTACACCCAGAGCAGGTGATTGGGAACAACCTCCAGCTGTGTCAACAGATAGATCCCGCACACAGCAGAGACGGTGAACTCGATGACTCTCATCACCGGGTACCAGATCGCAAGCCTCTGATTGACGTCCTTCAGAACCTGGTACATCAGCAGGCCGATCCCCACGACGGCGATCCCGGAACACATCATCAGTACGACGCCGACCGTCAGTGGCGCGCGGTCGGTGTCGCCGTTCTCGAACGCGTCGATCAACGACGTACCGACCATGGCGGTGACCATCTGGACCAGGAACAAAATGCCGACGGCGACCGCGATTCCCCTTCTTGACATGACTCTCCCTCGATCGAGCATGAGCAAGGAGATGCGATATCGCCCCCGATTACGGGTCTCCCCCGGATATGACGTCCGCTCCCCAGACCCTCCCCCGGGCAGACGTCGCCTCTCACAGTGCGCCTCCACAGATCGGTTGTCCACCTCGACTACCGGATCCACGGCTGACCAATCATGCGACGCCGATTTGCGCGTTTTGATCATTATTGTGCGCAAATAGATTGTTGCCTTGACGGAATGTGTTCGCCAGATTACGTTTCAGACCTCATCGCGCATATTTGCGCTGCGTCGGCTTTCACTCCTGAGGGGTTTTGGCATGACCGATATGAAGCGGCGAACCGTGCTGAAAATCGCATTGGGAGGCGCAGGTCTGGCCGCGCTCCCGGCGGCGACTGCTGCTGCGGCAGAGGCGAAGCGCGACCCCAGGATCGTGGGCGTCGGCGACACTTCTATCACTGTTGAGTTCGATGACCAGTTGCACAGCAGAGTCGCACTGAACGGCTCGCAGCTGACGCAGTTCGACGCCGGCGAGGCGTTGCTCCTCGGCGAAACAGCCATCGACACCTTCGCCTACCGCGAACACCGGACGCGAAAGACGTGGCATTCCCGCCATGGCGCAGGTGTGCAGGTGACCATCGAGGGTGACTCCAAGGAAGGCGTACGGAAGACCGTCGAGCTGACCTGCTATCAGCGATTGAGCGGTATGGCCGTGATGCAGGTGACCTACACGAACCTGTCCGGCACGTCGTTCGACATCACCGGCTGGCGGAACGGAGCCCACGAACTTCTGCAATCGCCAGGCGGCTTCTACACCTTCTCCGGCTCGACTCACGAGGACCGGCGCGACTGGGTGCAACCGGTGACCGACGACTTCTCCCAGCAGAACTCCCTTGGCATGGATGCCTCCGACTACGGCGGCGGAACCCCGATGGCGACAATCTGGCGTCGCACCGGCGGCCTCTCGGTAGGGCACGTCGAGCCGGAGGCCCGGATTCTGCGGATGCCCGTCCGCAAGTCCGAGCACGGAGCGAGCGTCGCCATCGAGGGCGACACCCCGCGCACCCTGAAGCCCGGACAACGGCTGACCACCGACACCACCTTCGTGACGGTCCATCCCAGCGATCACTTCGTTCCGCTGCAGCGGTACCGCGACTACATGGGCGACCTCGGTCTGCGGGCGCCGAAGGTCGCAAAGTCGGCGTACGCTCCGGTCTGGTGTGCCTGGGGATATGAGCGCAACTTCACGGTCGAGCAGGTGCTCGGGACGTTGCCGAAGGTCCGCGACGTCGGGTTCAAATGGGCCGGGCTGGACGACGGTTGGCAGACCAACGAGGGCGACTGGGATATCAACCTGGCGAAGTTCCCCGGCGGCGACGCGGACATGCGGGCGTTCACCCGGGACATCCGTGACGCCGGCCTGCTGCCCCGGCTGTGGTGGGCGCCGCTGGCTGCGGATCCCGAGAGCAACCTGTTCAAGGAACACCCCGAGATGCTGCTGCTCGACCGCGACGGCAACAAACAACAGGTGACCTGGTGGGACGCCTGGACCCTGTGTCCGGCGTACCAGCCGGTGGTCGACTACTTCGCCGGGCAGGCGCGGAAGTTCATTGGTGACTGGGGTTACGAAGGACTCAAGATCGACGGGCAGCATCTGAACGGCGTCACGCCCTGCTACAACCCCGCTCACGGCCACGCCCGGCCGGAGGAGTCGACCGAGGGACTGGCGGAGTTCTGGAAGGCGATCCACGACGCCGCCCACGCCGAGAATCGCAACGCGGTCGTCGAACTCTGCCCGTGCGGTACGGCGTTCGCCTTCCACAACCTGCCGTACGTCGACCAGTACCCGGGCTCGGACCCGACGTCGTCGTACCAGGTCCGGACCAAGGGCAAGTCGATGAAGGCGCTGATGGGGCAGGGCAGCAGCTACGCCGGTGACCACGTCGAACTCAGTGACGGAGGCAACGACTTCGCCTCCAGCTACGGCGTCGGCGCAGTCCTGTCGACGAAGTTCACGTACCCGAGCGACCCGCCGGGGACGAAGCCTGGGCGGGAGAAGGTGCTGACCCCGGAGAAGGAGGCGCTCTGGCGCAAGTGGGTCGACCTGTACGAGAAGAACATGCTGCCCACCGGCGAGTACCGTGGTGAGCTGTACGACGTCGGGTTCGACCTGCCGGAGACGCACGTCATCGCCAAGAACTCCACGCTGCACTACGCCTTCTACGCCGACCAATGGGATGGAGACGTGGAGCTGCGAGGGCTGGGCAAGGGCGAGTACACAGTGACCGATCCCTTCAACGGAACGTCTCTGGGCACCGTCGACTCACGGCACAACACCGTCAGGCTGACGTTCGAGAAGTTCCAGCTCGTCGTTGCCGAGCGCCACTGATCCAGGTCAGACCGCGGTCACCTGTACGCCGGCTCGTTGCAGAGCTTCGAGCTGGCCGGGCTGAGCGCCGCGATCGGTGACGACATCGTTGACGCCGGACAGCATGCTGATCCGGGCGAAGGTGACGCGACCGAGCTTGGAGCTGTCCGCGATCACAACACTGCGGTAGGCCCGCCGCAGGAACGCGAGGTCGGTCTGCGCTTCCATCTCGTCGTACGTCGTACAGCCCTCCTCCGGCGTGAGGCCGTCCACGCCGATGAACGCGATGTCGAGGTGGTAGTTCGCGAGCATCGCCTCGGCGGCCGGGCCGACCAGCTCGTAGGACGAGCGCGCGATCCCACCGATCAGCACGAGCCGGACGCCCGCGTGACCGACGAGCTCGGAGGCGATGTTGATCGCGTTCGTCACCACGGTGATTCCGCGCCGTTGCGCCAGGGCGCGGGACAGCTCGAGGGCGGTGGTGCCGCCGGTCATGCCGACAACAGCACCCTCCTCCACGAATGAGGCAGCGGCTCTGCCGATGGCTCGCTTCTCCGCCTGCCGCAGCGCCGCCTTGACCCGGGTCGGTACTTCGTCGCCGGACTCGTTGGACATCGCCCCGCCGTGCGTCCGCACCAGCAACTGGTCGCGGCTCAGCGTCTGCAGGTCCCGGCGGATGGTCGCGCCCGAGACGCCGAGCGCCCTGGCCAGCGCGGCGACGTCGACGCTGCCGTGCTCGCCGACCTGATCGAGGATCGCACTCAACCGCTCTGACTTCCGCACAACGGGCACTGTACAAGATGCACATCTTTTGAGCATTTGCGCATTATTCTGCGCATGTAATCGAATGCCTTGACCGGTTGTTTTCTATTCAGCTACGTTCGCATCAAATTCGCGCGACCGAATGCGCGATTGCGCAGCGTCTCTCACTCGTACGCCGGCCGCTTCGGCCAGGCCGAGAACAACGGAGAAAGCATGCTGAGGACCAGACGTCGGATGGGTACAGCGCGGTGGAACGCAGCACTGACGGCAGGCATCACGAGCCTCGCCCTCGTGCTTGCGGGCTGCGGCGGATCGGGGTCAGGGGACAAGCAGAGCAGCGGCGGTTCGACCCAGACCACCGGAGTGACGATCACCGTCGCGCTCGCCTCGGACCCACCACCGAAGGCCGCGCTGGCCGCGTTCACCAAGGACACCGGCATCACGGTCAACTGGGTGAACATCGACTGGGACAGCCTGCAGAGCAAGATCTCCGCCGCCGCCACCGCGAAGACCTACTTCGCCGACGCCACCAATGTGGACTGGTCCCGGGTCGGTCAGCTCGGCAAGCTGAAGTGGTTCTACCCGATGGACACCTACGTCGACACCAAGGCGATGGAGGCCGACGTACCGCAGCTCGCGTCGTTCACCGTCGACGGTCACGTGGTCGGCGTCCCGTACGACGCCTCGTTCATGGTGACGACGGTGAACACGGAGCTGTTCCAGAAAGCCGGCGCGAATCCTGCACCGAAGACGATGGACGAGTACACCGACGCGCTCAAGACGATCAAGGCCAAGGGTGTCGCCGAGCATCCGCTGAACATCCCGTTCGCGGCCGCCGAGGGGTTGTCGACGTACTGGTACGAGAC
Source organism: Kribbella sp. NBC_00889 (assembly GCF_045207705.1). Taxonomy (NCBI): domain Bacteria; kingdom Bacillati; phylum Actinomycetota; class Actinomycetes; order Propionibacteriales; family Kribbellaceae; genus Kribbella; species Kribbella sp. NBC_00889. The sequence goes on from NZ_CP108783.1 coordinate 5,494,380, forward strand.
CACCGGTGCCTTCGGTGGGACGGTGCTCGACAAGGACGGCAAGCCGCAGTTGACCAGCCCCGACTCGCCCGGCTACAAGGCGGCCCAGTGGATGGTGGACGCGCTGAAGACCGGTCTCGTCCCGCCCGGCAACATCAACGTCACCGACTCGCAGGGACAGCAGAACCTGATGGCCAAGGGGCAGGTGGCCAGCACCTTCTCCGACTACTCCGGCAACGTCGGCACGCTGTACAACATCAAGGCGTCCTCGTCGGTCGTCGGCAAGGTGAAGTACCTGCCGACCCCGGGCGCCTCGGGTCCCGCGGCGAACCTCAGCAACCCGGACGGTGTCGGCATCCCCAAGGAGGCCAAGTACCCGAACGCCGCGGCCAAGTTCATCGAGTGGTTCACGGCCACCGAGCAGCAGGCCGACTTCGCCGGGGTGAACGGTCCGGAGAAGACCTTCGCGACGTACCCGATCCCGTCGCACCTGTCCGCGGTCCAGCAGATGGTTGCCAAGGGCAATCTGGTCGGCGGTAAGGATCTCGAGCCGATGCTGAAGGGCTCCAAGCCGGTCTTCGAGGGTGGCGCACCCTCGTGGTACCCGAAGTTCTCGAACGCGGTCTACACCAACCTGCACGCCGCCGCGACCGGCTCGATGTCGGTCGAGCAGGCGATGAAGACGATCGGTGACACGGCGAACCAGTTGGCATCCGGGTCGTGACGGTGAGCTCTTCGACCACCGAACCGCTGGCGGCCGAGGGGACAGCACCGCGTCCCCCGGCCGGCCCGACCAGCGTCGCACCGGTACGCCGTTCCCGGATCGACCTGCTGCCGTACCTGCTGGTCGCGCCGGTGATGATCTTCATCGCCTGCCTGGCCCTCGTGCCGGCCGTGTTCACTGTGGTGCAGTCGTTCTTCAAGGTCGACGCACTCGATCCACCCACGCGGTTCGACGGATTCGGCAACTTCACCCGGCTCTGGCACGCCCCTGCCGTCATCGGCAGCATCGGCAACACCGCGCTGTACGTCGTGATCGGGGTGACCCTGTCCACCCTGATCGGCATCGGCGCCGCTGTCGTCCTGCAGAAGCCATTCCGTGGCCGCAGTCTGGTGATCGCCATCCTGATCCTGCCGTGGGCCATGCCCGGCGTGGTCGAGGGCATCCTGTGGACCGGGATCTTCGATCCCAACGCGGGTTTGATCAACAGCGTGCTGTCGTCACTGCATCTCAGCGACGGCAACGCCGTACTGCTCGGTCAGAACCGGTTGCTCACGATCGCCCTGATCGAGCTGGTCCAGGTCTGGCAGATCGCGCCACTCTCGGTCCTGCTGATCCTGGCCGTCCTGCAACTCATCCCGGGCGAGCTGTACGAGGCGGCCCAGATCGACGGCTGTACGTCGTGGTCGGCGTTCCGGCGGATCACGCTGCCACTGGCCCGGCCGGGCATCGCGGTCACCATGGTGCAGGCGGTGATTGCCACGCTCAACGTCTTCGATCAGCCGTACGTCCTGAACGGTGCGGCGAACACCGGGGCCTCGGTCACCATGCAGACGTACTTCATCAGCTTCCAGGATCTCGACTTCGGTCAGGGGTACGCGTTGTCCCTGCTCATCACCATCGTCACGCTGCTGATCTCGCTGGTCGTGGTCCGCCTTGTCTACCGGAGGGTCGAGCTGTGAAACGACGGACCGGCGCCCGCGGTCTCGGGGTCGCGGCGATTCTGATCTGGTCCCTGGTGCCGATCTACTGGGCGATCAAGACCAGCCTGCAGACCGAGGCAGACGCACGGGCCAAGCCCGCGCACTACCTGCCGACGACCGCCACTCTGGACAACTATGCGACGCTGCTGACCGGTGACAGCGACGTCCCGGCGCAGATCCGGCGGTCCGCGGTGAACATCGTCGTCGAGTGCGGTGCGGCAACCATCGTGACCGTGCTGCTCGCGACGCTCGCCGGGTACGCGTTCGCGCGGATGCGGTTCCGCGGCCGGAACGTCTTGTTCTACGCGGTTCTGGCGACGATGGCGTTCCCGGCGTACACGACGTTGATCCCGCTGTACCGGATCATGAGCACGTTCGGGCTCGTGAACACCTACACCGGCATCGTGCTGGTCTACGTCTCCGGCTTCCTGCCGCTGGCGACCTGGATCCTGCACAACTACTTCGCCAGTCTGCCGGTCGGGATCGAGGAGGCCGGGCTGGTCGACGGTGCCCGTCGGCTCCAAGTGCTGTGGCACCTGTTGCTGCCGCTGGCGCGACCGGGCATCATCTCCACCGCTCTGATCACCTTCCTGTTCGCCTGGGGGCAGTTCCTCTTCCCACTGGTGCTGTCGAGTGATCTGTCCACACAGCCGCTCACCGTCGTCATCGCTTCTCTCCAGGGCCGGCACGTGGTGCCGTCGACGCTGCTGAACGCGGCCGGCGTACTGGCGATCATCGTCCCCGCACTACTGGCGCTGGCCTTCAACCGCTACATCGTCAACGGCCTGCTGGCCGGGAGCACCAAGTGACATCCGGCGTGATCGATCCACGTTTCTGAAGGAGAAGTCCTTGACCGAGAAGTCCTTCGTCCTGATCGGCGCGGGCAGCACCGTGTTCACCCCTGGCCTGATGACCGATCTCGCCTCGTCCCGGACGTTCGACGGCTGGACGGTCCACCTGGTCGACCTGAACGGCGAAGCCGCCGAGACCATGGCCAGAGTGGGTCGCCGGATCGCCGCCGAACGGGGCGCCGAGCTCGAGTTCGTCCCACACGTCGATCGCCGGGAAGCCTTGCCGGGCGCGCGATTCGTCACCACGACGATCGCGGTCGGAGCCGCCGCCGGCTGGCGCGCCGACATCGAGGTGCCGGCCCGCTACGGCATCGCTCAGACCGTGGGTGACAGCGTCGGGCCGGGCGGCGTACTGCGGGCGCTCCGGCACGTGCCCGAATTGGTGGCCATAGCAACCGACGTTGCAGACCTGGCGCCCGAGGCCCAGCTGATCAACTACTCGAATCCGCTGACCGCCAACGTCCGGGCAGTCACCCTCCAGACCGGCGTCAAGGCCGTCGGCCTGTGCCACGGGACCATGCACACGCTGTCCAAGCTGGCCGCCGATCTCGACATCCCGCGTGACGAGGTGAACGCCGTCTTCGCGGGGCTCAACCATCTGTGCTGGCTGCTCGACGTACGCAGGGGCACCGAGGATCTGTATCCGCTGCTGCGCCGGCGCGTGGCGGAGCGCGCCGGCGGCGTGGACGCGCCCTCCACTCGGGAGGAAGGTGTCCATCTGCCGGTCTCGGCGGATCTGCTGCGGACGTTCGGGCTCTATCCGGCACCAGGTGATCGGCACGTCTCCGAGTTCTTCGGTTGGTACCTGCGGGCCGAGGACGGTCGCCCGGCCGACGAGGCTCGGCTGCCTTGGGGATTGCAGGGTGGCCGGGACGCGACGATGGAGTACATCGGCGAGAAGGACGACCTCTGGGAGCTCTTGCATGCCCAAGCCGACGGGAAGGCGCCCTTGCGGCGGACCGACAACCAGGAGGCCGAGCGGCTGGTGGCGATCGCCGAAGCCATTGTCAGCGGCAACGAGCACGTCGAGCTGGCGGTGAATCTTCCGAACGAGGGCAAGATCCCCAACCTGCCGCCGACCGCCGTCGTCGAGGTGCCGGCCGTGGTCGGTGCCGCGGGGATCACCGGGCTTGGTGTGGGCGCGTTGCCGGACGGGATCGCCGCCGTACTGACCGCACGGGCTCAGCAGCAGGAGATCACCGTTCGTGCCGCCCTGACCGGCGACCGAGCGCTCGCGCTGCAGGCGCTGGCACTCGATCCGCTCGTCGGCCGGCTCGACGTCGCGACCGGAATCCTGGACGACGCGATCAAGGCACATGGGCCGCTGCTGGATCGATTCGCGGAGACGGAGCCGGCCAGATGACCGGGGCACCGATCACCGCGGACGGGCTGGCCTCCCTGACCACCTACCGCGAAGTCGTTCAGCAGCCGGCGGTTTGGCGCGAGGCCGCCGAGACTCTGGCCGCCAGGTCGGACGAGGTCGCCGCGTTTCTCGAGCCACTGTTTGCGCTGCCCGACCTGCGCATCGTGCTGACTGGCGCTGGGACGTCGGCGTTCGCCGGGGAGGTGCTGGCCCCCGCGCTGGCGCGAACCCTTCGACGCCGGGTCGATGCGGTGGCGACGACCGATATCGTCTCGAATCCGCGGGAGATGTTCGCCGAGGACGTGCCCACGCTCCTGGTCTCGTTCGCTCGCTCCGGCGACAGCCCGGAGAGTGTCGCGGCCACCCAGTTGGCCACGACGTGCCTGACATCTGTGCATCAGCTGGTCATCACCTGCAACCCTCAGGGCCAGCTGGCCCGCGAGCACAGCGGCTCCAAATCCTCGCTGGTCCTGTTGATGCCATCGGCTACCAACGATCGCGGCTTCGCGATGACGTCGAGTTTCACTTCGATGCTGTTGACCGCCTGGCTCGCGTTGGCGCCGGACCAGGATCCGCGGCTCGCCGAGCGGCTGGCCGCAGCGGCCGAGCAGGTTCTCGGCCGCCCGGACGAGCTGGCTCGGTTGACCGGTCGCCCCTACGACCGGGTCGTCTACCTCGGCAGCGGTTCGCTGGGCGGATTGGCCAGGGAATCGGCGTTGAAGCTGCTCGAACTCACCGCGGGCAAGGTGATCAGCTACTACGACACACCACTCGGGTTCCGGCACGGGCCGAAGGCAGTCCTCAAGGACGGGACCCTTGCTGTCGTCTACCTGTCCAACGATGCCTACACCCGCCGGTACGACCACGACATCGTCGAGGAACTCCGTGCGGCCATCGGAGCCGAGAACGTGCTGGCCGTCAGCGCGCAGGCCGATGATGAAGAGTGTTGGCAGATCGACGGGGTGGCCGACGTGGACGACGCGGTACTGGCGCTGCCGTTCGTGGTCATCGCTCAATTGCTCGCGTTGCGATTCTCCGTGGCGCTCGGTCGAACGCCGGACAATCCGTTCCCCGACGGCGAGGTCAATCGCGTCGTTCAGGGCGTGACCATCCACCCACTGCAGCCGTGACGATCTTCCTGGGCGTCGACGGCGGTGGTTCGGGTACGGCGCTGTGCCTGGTGACCGGTGATGGCGAAGTCCTGGCCACCGCCGACGCGCCGAGTTGCTACTACCTCGACTCGGCCGAAGGCGAAGGCGTCGCGCTGGTGGAGCGCGTACTGACCGAGGCGGTTGCCGGAATCTGTGCGAGTGCCGGGATCCAGCCGGCCGCAATCACGTCGGCGTTCTTCGGACTGCCGGCGTACGGCGAGGTGAGCGGCGACGTACCGCTGCTCGACGCAGCCCCGCGGACCGCTCTCGGACACGATCGCTACAGCTGTGGCAACGACATGGTCTGCGCCTGGGCCGGTTCGCTCGGGCTTGCCGACGGCATCAACGTGATCAGTGGGACCGGGTCGATGACCTACGGCCGGTACGGCGACAGCGGGGTCCGGGTCGGTGGTTGGGGCGAACTGTTCGGCGACGAGGGCTCGGGCTACTGGATCGGTGTCCAAGGTCTACGCGCGTTCTCGCGGATGAGTGACGGCAGGCTGCCGCCCGGACCACTGCTCGGCGTACTGCGGGAGGAGCTCGAGCTGACGTCCGATCTCGATCTGCTCGACATCGTGCTCAATCGCTGGCGCGGAAGCCGGCGGGCCGTGGCGGCACTGTCCCGACCGATCGTCCAGGCTGCCCAGCTGGGTGATGCGGCGGCCGGACGAATCGTTGGTGACGCAGCGGCCGAACTCGTGCGGCTGGTGGACACCACGCGCTCGCGCCTGGGCTTCGCCCCGGCGGAGACGGTCCCGGTCTCCTATTCAGGCGGCGTACTCACGGCGCCTGAGGTGCTGCAGCCGTTCACGACCGCACTGGCCGCGCGGAGCGAGACCTACGACCTGCGTACGCCGCTGTGCTCCCCCGTGGTCGGCGCGGCACTCTACGCGGCAGCCCAAGCCGGAGAGTCGTTGAACGAGCACGCGCTGAACCTGCTCAGTTGACTGCCGGTACGACGAATCCTCCCGGGCGGATCGGGTACCAGGAGGCCAGAGGTGCCCGGGCTTCTCGGGGGTCTGGTTGCTTCGAGGTCTGGGACCGTTCAGCCACGCAGCGGGCCCGGACCGTTCCAATTCACGCCGCGAACAGCCTTCAAACGTTCGAATATGTATGTTTTCGATACGATGTAGTCCACAATCGGAGCTAAGGGACGGTCGACCTCGTTTGCACGGTTGAGCCCCCCACACAGCTCCCGTTTTCCCGGGGCCGGCCGTCTCGTGAATCTCTCGTCAGCCGAGAACGACGGCGGCGAGGTCGCGCGCGGCGCGGCCCGGATGGTGACCGTCCTCGGTGGCCCCCACCACCAGGGTCCCCTCGATCAGCAGATGTAGTTGCTCTGCAGCGCGTTCTGGGCGGGCATGACCCAGGGCCTCGAGTTCCCGCACGAGGAGTGCGCGAAGGCTCCGCCGAAAGGCGTCGGTCTCCGCATGGGCCGGATGACCGGGGTCCGCGAAGGAAAGGTCGGTCGCGAAGTACCGACAGCCTCGGAAATCCGGGGTCGCGACGAGTTCGTCGAGCCGATCGAAGAGCCCGAGCAGCCGGGCTCGCGGTTCGGTGGCGCCGGCCAACGCGTCCTCGTACCAGGCAAGGTCCTCCTCGGCGGCGCGACGGAGAACCGCCGCGATCAAGCCGTCCTTGTCGCCGAAGTGTTCGTAGAGCGACCTGCGGGCGACGTTCGCCTCCTTGAGCAGCGCATCCACTCCGACCGAGGCGCCTTGTGAGTAGAAGAGTTGCTGCCCTGCCGCGAGAAGTCGTTCCCGGGGTCCCGGCGAGGTCCTGGGCGTCATCTGCCGATCCTGACCCTCTCCTTGACGATAGACCATTCAGTCTACTACGGTCAGAAGTAGACCAACTGTTCTACTTTCCAGGAGGACGAGATGACCGACACCGCTGAGACCGTTGACCGCTTCAACGCCGCGTTTCGGCAGCGCGACAAGGACGCACTCGCCACCCTCGTCCATGACGACTGCGTGATGGTCGCGGCCCAGCCCGCTCCCGACGGCGCCGCGTTTGTCGGGAAGGACGCGTGCGTGGCGTTCTGGGCCGAGCTGATGGACGACGAGTCGACCACTTTCGAAGTCCAGCACGTGTTCTCGGCCGGAGACTGGGCGGCAGTGCGGTGGCGCTACCGCTTCGGGCCCACCGACACGGAATCCGTTCTCGGCGTGAACGTGACGCGGGTGAGCGACGGCCGTGTCATCGAGCAACTCGGGTACACCAAGACGCCCGGTGGGCTCCCACTTCCGGACTGACCCCTCGACCTCGACAGCCTGCCGAGTCCACGCAGCTCGACTCGGCGGGCTCACCCCACTTCGTGCCCCCATCAACCATCGAACCGCCACTGTGATGGTTGCTCGGTGCTCAAGGTCGAAGGCTCAAGGTCGAAAGGCGAGGCGTCGCCCGCCGGGCCGACATCGCACAGCGCGCCGATCATCGGAAACTGTTCGTCGCTGGGTGGACTTTTGTTTCCGAAGATCGCGATGGTCGGGTTGGTAGCGGTCGGCGCAGGCGGGCTGCCGAGATCTGCGGGCCATCACAATGAGCGGCAACGACGTCGCTTCAGTCGCCAGATGTCCTGGGCCGAGCCATTGTGATGTCCTGGCGATCCGCGACCAGCCGTGGCCACGCCGCGCCGTACGACGCAACTCCACCACCCGCCCCTCGACCTCGGGACTGGTACGCCGAGGCGTCGTGTGCGGCCGCGATGACCGATCCCGCAGGCCCATTTCACCCTCAGCCGCGCCCGTCAAGGGACGGTGCCGTCGGTGGGCCTTGGATACTGTCCTCGACGGGCCCCGACCGAGGAGAGCAGATGAACACCCGACCACCACTGCCGCCGTTCACCGAGGAGACCGCGATCCAGAAGGTCCGGGCCGCGGAGAACGCCTGGAATCTGCGCAATCCCGAGGCCGTGTCGCTCGCCTACACGACCGATACGAGGTGGCGAAACCGGGACGTCTTCGTCAACGGACGTGACGAGGTGGTCGGGTTCCTGACGCAGAAGTGGGAGCGCGAGCTCGACTACCGCCTGATCAAGGAACTCTGGGCGTATACCGGCAACCGGATCGCGGTTCGCTTCGTGTACGAGTGCCACAACGCCGACGGGCAGTGGTTCCGCAGCCACGGCAACGAGAACTGGGAGTTCGACGAGTTCGGGCTGATGCGAGTACGCCGGGCCAGCATCAACGACCAGTCCATCAACGAGTCCGACCGGCTCTTCCACTGGGACGCTCCCGGACCTCGTCCCGACGACCACCCCGGCCTGACCGAGCTGGGACTCTAGCGCCGATCGTCGCGACCTACAGAGCTCGCATCACGCGTTCGACGTGTGGACCCGCAGGTGTGCGATCTGGTGGCCGGCCGCCTGGACCGCAATCACAACCCATTACGCCGCAGCCGCCGCGAGACAATTCCGACATGGCTGTCGACGTACTCACGGAGATCCTGATCAACCGCCCGATCGAGCAGGTCGCGGCGTACGTCGGTGATCCGACGAACGCACCGGAGTGGTACACGAGCATCGAGTCCGTCGAGTGGCGGACCACACCGCCGGTGGCGGTCGGGTCCCGGATGGACTTTGTGGCGCACTTCCTTGGTCGGCGCCTCGCCTACACCTACGAGGTGGTGGAACTGGTGCCGCACGAGCGCCTGGTGATGCGCACCGCGCAGGGACCGTTCCCGATGGAGACCAGCTACCAGTGGACGGCGGCTGGCGAGGCTGCGACCCGGATGAGCCTGCGCAACCGCGGCGAACCTTCCGGGTTCGCGGGTGTCGCGGCTCCGCTCATGTCCGCGGCCATGCGACGCGCCAACCAGAAAGACCTCAGGCGCCTCAAACAGCTCCTCGAGGTGTGATCGTCACAGGTGCGGTGCGAGGGCGACCAGATTGTCGCCTCAATCGCGGCGGCGATGGGCGGTGATGATCCAGGCGCGGGAGTCGAACCAGACGCCGTCTGGGGTCTGGTGGGCGGCGAGGTCGGCGAGGAGGCGTTGGCGGGCGTGTTCGGCCTGGGTTGGGTCCAGGCCCGCAACGAGGTCCTGGGTCATCCGGAGACTGCTCGCGGCTTCGCAGGCGGTCTCGGCGTCTCTGCCGTAGTACACAGGTTCGCGTACGTCGGTGACTTGAATGCCGGTGAATCCCGCGGCGGTCAGGATGCGTTGCGCGGTCGCCGGGTCGGCGAGGGAGAACGCGCCACCGGTGACGGGCTCGGTGCGTTGCGCGCCGCGGAACACGGCGTACCACTCCTGGTGTTTGCTGTCCTGCCAGACCAGCTGCACGAGCCGCGAGCCCGGACGCAGTGCGCGGGCGATGTTGGTGAACGCGACCTCGGGGTCGGTGAAGAACATCGTGCCGAACCGGCTGATCCCTAACGAGAAACGATCCGATGGAAAGGCGTGGTCCTGGACATCGGCCTGCTCGAAGGCGACGTTGCGAAGGCCTTCCTGTTCGGCCAGCCCGCGAGCGGTCGCCACCATCTGGGCGGAGATGTCCACGCCGACCGCGGAGGCCGCCCGCCTGGCGGCGTCCCGGGTCGTCAGCCCAGTACCGCAGCCGATGTCGAGCACGTGATCGTCGGGGCCGACCTTCGCGGCCGCCTGCAATCGCTCGTGATAGCGACGGAGCTCTGCGTCGTAGTCGAACGGTTGATCCATGCGTACGACGCTAAGCCGCCTACCTGCATGGTGAAAAGCGATAGTTCTCGATCGATTTCATCGCGAAGCCCGATCCACGCGGGTATCTTCAGGTCATGGCCGAGGTTGAGTTGCGGCATCTGGCCACCATGGCCGCCGTCGCGGATGAGGGATCGTTCGGGCGTGCGGCGGTGCGACTCGGGTACACGCAATCGACGGTGAGCCAGCACATCGCGACGCTGGAGAAGGCCGTCGGCGGTTCGGTGTTCGACCGGCCCGGCGGGCCGAAGCCGGTGCGGATCACGCCGCTCGGCACAGTCGTGTTGTCCCACGGTCGGGACCTGTTGGAGCGGACCGACGACCTGGCCGCCGCGGTCGACCGGTTCAAGGCCGGCGAAGGCCGCATCGACATCGGCACCTTCCAGAGCGTCTCGAACGTGCTCCTGCCGCACGTCATCCGCCGGTTGCGCGAGGAGCTCCCCCGCTGCGACATCCGGCTGATCGAGGACGAGTCGGATCCACCACCCGTCGGCACGGTGGACCTGATGTTCCACGACCGCCGAGTCCCCGGCGAGATCGAACATCTCAAACTGCTCGACGATCCCTATGTCCTGGTGGCCCCACGCGGCGCGTTCCCCGACGGACCGGTCCGAGTCACCAGTCTGGACCGTGCACCAATGGTGGCGTGGCCACCCACCTGCGACCAGCGCGAGGTCGAGGCGATGTTCGCCCGCAACGACGTCCGGCCGCAGATCGTGTTCCGTGCCGTCGGCAACGAAGCCGTACTGGCGATGGTCCGGTCCGGACTGGGCTCCGCCGTACTCCCCTGGCTGGTCCTGACCGGCGCCGAAGTCGCCGATCCGGAACTCTCCATCCACGACCTGCACCCCGCGCCCTCACCCCGCGAGATCTACCTCCTCTGGCAAACCGGCCGCACCCAATCCCCCCTCACCGAACGAGCCATCGACATCACAGTCGAAGTCGCAACCCAATGGAAAGCCCACGACCGCGGATCAGCCACCGCCGGTCGGTAGCTGGAAGGCTGCGACCAGAGTGGCGGCGCCGGGATCGCGGCGCCGCCGTTGCCTAGGCTACTTTCCGGTGGTGTAGCGGATGACGTCGTTGCGCAGTACGTCGCCTGAGACCTTGACGATGCGCAGGGTGTGGTCACCGTTCTTCAGGCCGGTTTGGGTGAAGGCCGGGCGGGCGGTGACGCGTGCATCGTTGGCGAGGTTCACTCGGCGTACGAGCTTGCCGTCGAGGTAGACGTCGGCATCGCCCTGGTCCGGGCCGAGTGCGGTGAGCCATTCGACGCCGGTGCCGCGGAACGCGAAGTCGATCGCCGCGCCGTTCGCGGTGGCGTAGTGCACGTCGTCGTGGTGGTCGCCGCGGAACCGGAAGTCGAGCACCGTACTGCCGACGGGCTGGGCCGCGAGGTACTGCTTGCTGATCGTCACGGCCGTTCCGTCGGCGGTGTAATCGGTCCCCTTGACGAGGTCCTTGCCGCCCTTCGCGATCCCGTCCAGTTCGGCGGAGTCGCGCCCGATCTGGACACTGACATCGGCCTGCGCGGACGGGTTCTTGTCGAACGCCGCCGTGTCCGGGTTCAGCAGGCTCTCCTGCCGCACGTTCAGCTTGTCGAGCAGCATGAACTGTCCGGACTTCTTCACACCACGGATCGTGTGCGTTCCGTTCGGCAGGTCCGAGATGCTGTACACGACCTGCTGCGCACCGCGCCCGTCGGCCGGATCGCGATGGGTGTCGACCGTCGCCTTGAGCGCACCGTCGATGTAGATCTCGACATCTCCCTGCGACTCGTGCGTCTCCGTCACGTAGTCCACCCCGGTGCCGACGAAGCTGTACGTGAACGCGTCGCCGTTGGCCTCGGTGTACTGCACGTCGTCCTGATAGTCACCGAGCCCGCGACCCGTGCTCCGGCTCCACGAACCCGTGTAGACGATCTCCGGGTTGTCGTTGTTCACCGAGATCGTCCGCACGCCGGCATCGGTCGACGTCGCGGCCGCGCCGGCCTTCGCCGCCGACGAGTCGGTGACCGCGACCGTGAGCGGTTCGGAGACCGCCGGTACCTCGAAGTTGCCGTTGCGCTGCCAGGTTCCGTCGTACGACACCCGCAGATCGTCGTCGTTGACGCTGACCTTCGAGTTCTTCTGCGGCGTGACGGTGAACAACCGGGTCCCGTGCGGCGGCACGGTCGCAGCGGTGTAGCCGGACGCGAACTGGCCCAGGTTCTTCTTCGCCCACAGGTCACGCACCTGCGCGGACCCGTCCAGTCCGAGGTCCGCCCAGTTCACCGTCATGTTGGCCTCGGTGGTGCCAAGGTTGAACAGGGCAACGGTGTACGAGCCGTCAGCGTTGAGCGAGTACCACGTCTGCCGGTTCGTCTTGGTGGACACCGGTTGGGCCGGCCGCCCGGCCTGGTTGACCGCGATCACCTCGCGGTTGGTCAGCAGTTCGAGGCCGTACGAATCGAGCTTGGTCATGTCGTTGCCGATGTAGAACGGGGCCGCGGACACTGCCCACAGCGTCGCCGCCGTACGCCGCTCGTCTTTCGTCAGCCCGTCCATCGTGCCGTTGCCGACGTCCAGGGAGTCAAGGTCGTTCCACCCACCCGGTCCGCCATGGCGCCACCAGTCGGCGAGCTTGGGGAACAGTCGCGCGATGTTCTGCCACGTCGTGAGTGCCTCACCAGGGCAGTAGCACTCGACGTCCCAGTCGATCCGCCATCCGTTCGCGTACTGCTTCCAGTAGTCCGCGTAGTTGATGTCGAGAGCCCAGGACAGCTCGAGCCAGATGCCGTGGCGGGCGAGGGCCTGCGACCAGGCCTTGACCTCGTCGCGTGCGTCCATGGACAGGTCGCTGACCCCTGAGCCCGGCGTCACGCTGTCGAACTTCAGGAAGTTGACGCCCCAACTGGCGTAGAGATCGGCGATGGAGTTGATGTAGGCCTGCGCGCACGGCTTCGCGACGTCGATCCGGTAGCCGAAGCCCCAGTAGTCGCCCTTCTGCAGCGGTTGGACCGCCAGGTCTCCCGTCGTACATCCGGGGGCGCCGTACACCGGAAGGTTGGCGTCCAGCATCGCCTTCGAGATGCCGGGGATGCCGTAGAGCCCGATCTTCTGGCCGTTCGCGTGGACGTGGTCGATCACTGCCTGCAGGCCGTCGGGGTACAGCGTCTTGCTCGGCACCGGCCGGCCGTAGTCGTCGATGCCGCCGTTCCAGCCCGCGTCGATGTTGATGTACTCGTACCCGTACGGCTGCAGCTTCTGGTGCATCGCGTCCGACTGCGCCTCGATCTGGTCGGCGGTGATCCAGCTGCCGCCGTTCGGCGAGTACACCTGCATGCTGTAACTGCTCCAGCCCATGTAGGGCTTCCGCGCCTGCTCACCCGCCGGCGGGTACGTCGTACTGGCCGCGGTGACCGTCTGCAGCGGAGCCGCACCGGCGGAAGACGCCGCGGTCAGGCCGACCGGGAGGAGAGCGGAGACGGCGAGCGCCACGAGTGGTCCTCGGATCGCCTTGTTTCGAAGGAATCTGGTCATGAGCGGCTGACCTCTCTGCGGGTCCCCGAAGAAGCGATCGGATAGGATATCTGAACCCTGATGCCTTTTACTTACTCTTGTCAAGTATGTGAGCGCGGGGAAATGCTCCCGCCGTCGGTCAGGTCGCTGCGACGGTGATCAGGACCTTGCCGACTGCTCCACTCTCGACGGCTGCGTGGGCGGCGGCGGTGTCTTCGAGGCGGTAGCGGTGCAGCGGGAGGCCGGCCTGCTCTCCGACGCGGTAGGCCCCGTCCTCGATGGCGTGGTTGATGTCTTCCGCGGCGGCCGTGATCCGGTCCCAGCCGAGCGTGTAGAGCAGGACGAACTGGTAGCGGGCGTTGAGGCCCATGTTCCGCCGTACGTCGAGCTCGAACGGCGTACCGCCGTCGTTGGCGTAGATCGAGATCGTCCCGCGCGGACGCAGTACTGCGAGGTCGAGCTCGGCGTTGGCGCCCGCCGCGACCTCGACGACGAGGTCGACACCGTCGGGAGCGATCCGCCTGACCACCTCGGCCGCGTCCGCCTTCGTGTAGTCGACGACGTGGTGTGCCCCGGCGGCCGTCGCGAGCGTGGCCTTCGACTCCCGGCTGACTGTCGAGATCACGGTCGCGCCGGCCCAGCGGGCGAGCTGGATCGCGGCGTTGCCCACCGCACCGGCTCCCCCGGCGACCAGGATGGTCCGGCCGGACAGCGCGCCTGGCCGGAGCCGGCCCGCGCCGCCATCGCCGACCGTCAACGCGCGGTGTGCGGTGATGGCCGGGATGCCGGTACTCGCGCCGAGCTCGAAGTCCGCGTTCGCCGGCAGAGGGAAGACGCGGCCGGCGGGCACGACAGTGAACTCCTGGGCCGTGCCGCTGCCTGGACGGCCGTCGCCGGCCAGAGTGACCCAGACACGGTCGCCCACGCTGAGACCGTCCACACCACCGCCCACCGCGTCGATCACGCCCGCGCCGTCGTGGTTGGGCACCGTGGCCTCGTCCGGTCCACCGCCGTACGAGCCGCTCCGCGACTTCCAGTCCGTCGGGTTCACGCCCGACACCACCACCCGGATCCGCACCTCACCGTCACCCGGCTCGGCGACCGGCCTCTCCCCGAGCTCGAGAACCGACGGATCTCCGGAACGCGCGTACGTGATAGCTCTCATGCCTTGCATCCTCCTCCCGTACGACGGCAGCAGCGAACCGCCCGCCCAGAACCATGAGGTGATGGCCGGTCCCTGCTCGTCTTCGGCCGAGCTCGGCTGGAGGACCCTAGTCCGTCGAGAAGGTGATCGGTGTGTCTTCAGTGCCGATCAGCGTGAGGAGCCGAGCGCCTTCGAGCTCGATCGCCTCCTGCTCATCAGTGGTCAACGGGCGGTGCGGCGTGATCCGCACGCTCGGTTCCTTGCCACGGTGGTGACGCCAGTCGGCCTGGTAGTCGCCGTCGATGAGGAGCGTGCCCATCGCAGCGCCGTTGCCCGGCGGCAGTGGGATCGACCGTCCGGACGGATTGACCCGCCGGCGATCCGCGTGCGAGAGCAGCAGATTGTCGTACTCCGCCAGGAACCGCACCGGCGCCGGCGTTTCCGGATCAGGCAGCGTCCCGTCCGGTACGTCGTACAGCTCCCGCCCGTCGTCGTCGGCGTACACACGCAGCTCGAGCCGATCCACGACCTCCCGCAGCTTGGTCAGCCCGGACCAGGTCTGTACGTCGGCCACACTCGCGGGACCGAACGCCGCCAGATACCGCAGTACGAGCGAGTCGATCGGACCACCGGTCACCGGCGACCGGCCGAGCCAGCTCTCGATCGTCTGCAGGGCAGCAGGGCCGCTCTCGCCCCAGATCCCGCGGGGAGTGACGTGGACCGTGCCGGTCAGGTAGCTGACGGCGTACGCCATCGCCGTGGCGTCCCAGTCCGGCCAGTGCTCACCGAGCACGTCGCGCAGCCGGCTGCGGGTGTACGGCTCCTGGCTCAGCAGCTCAGTGCCGTAGGCAACAACCGCGTCGACATCGGCCCCGGCCAGTTGTTTGCCGAAGGCACCCCGCAGCCCTCGATCCGCGACCGGATGCACGAGCCGCCACAGCGACAGGCAATCCTCGGCGGTGACGAGATGAATCGTTGCTCGCATCAACGAGGAACGCACGAGCCGGCGCGACCTCAGCAGCGCGGACAGCTCCTCCGGGTCGAAGCTCTCGAGCCTCGACCACAGCGCGACGTACGGCGCCAACGGCGCCTGGGCCTGGAGGCCCACCAACCGCTCGATCAGCTCGGTCGCCGGCCCGCTCCCCCGGTCCAGCAACTGCTGACGCTGGAGCAACGCCCGATTCAGGGCACGACGGCTGAGCACCGAACGCGGCACTGTTGCACTCATCGCCCCAGCGTACGGAAGAACGACTCAGTAGCCGGCGTTGCCGCCCGACGAGGACGCCTGGGTGGTGATCTTCTGGCCGTTCGTGGCGTCCACCCACCAGGTGCCGTCCACGCCCTGGCCGTTCACATCGCCGGCCTTGGAGTCGTTGGCGAAGTGGTAGAGCGGCCATCCGGCCAGCGTCACCTGCTTGGTGCCGTCGGTACGGGCCACCGTGCCCACCAGCGAGGGGTCGACCCCGCTGACCTGCGGCTCACCGGTGCCTGCGAGGAACGGCGGCCACAGCGCGGCGCAGCCGGTGTAGCAGTTGGACTTGGACGGCTTGGCGGTGTCCAGGTCGTACACGTACAGCGTGCGGCCGGTGCCGTCGACAACGATCTTCCCGAAGTTCCCGGCGGTGGCCGTGGACACCTTGGCCGGAGCGTTGGAGGCCGGCGCCGACGCGGCGGGCGTGCTCTGCGGCGCGGGCGAGCCGGCACTCGAGCCATTGCTGCAGGCTGTCAGGGTGGACAGCCCGAGCACCGCCGTACCGGCGAAGAGGGCAATGCGCTTCATTTCAGGTTTCTCCTTGCGCTGTTGATCATTCGACACTCCTCACACGGTCGGATCGAACGGACGGGTTCAGAGCGCGGAGCAGGTCTGCGGCTGGCACCCAGCACGCCTTCCTGCTAGCCGGTAGATGGGATGCCCGCAGGCCCTGACGACTCGGACGCCGGTTTCCCAGCAGGCTGGAACGGTCGGAAGACCGCCAGATCCGAAGGGTCAGCCCATGAACGCCGTCGCGGACCTCGCCGAAGTCGTCACGGAGTCCGTGACCGCACCGTCGGGACGGCTCGTCGCAGGGCGGTACCGGCTTCGGTCGCTGCTGGGACGCGGGGCCATGGGACGGGTCTGGCTGGCCGAGGACGAGCTGTTGTGCCGGCCGGTCGCACTCAAGCAGCACCTGGCGAACGACACCGGTTCGGTGGAAGCGGCCAGGGCAGCGCGGGCCAGGTCGCTCAACGAGGCGCGGACCGCGGCCCGGGTCAGTCATGACGGGGTGGTCAGGATCCTCGATCTCGTCCGCGAAGGCAGCCTCCCCTGGATCGTGATGGAGCCGCTGTCCGGGCAGACTCTGGCCCAGGTGATCGCGACCGAAGGACCCCTGCCGATCGACCGGGTGATCCGCCTCGCCCTGCGCCTGCTCGACGTACTGCGGAGTGTCCATGCGGCCGGCATCGTTCACCGCGACGTCAAACCGGGCAACGTGCAGCTGTGTGCCGACGGCCGGGTGGTGCTGACCGACTTCGGCGTCGCCTGCATGCGCGACGAGGACTTCGACTGCCCGCAGGGTTTGGTCGCCGGCAGCCCGGCGTTCATGTCCCCGGAGCAGCTCCGAGGCGACGAGCCCGCACCCCCGTCCGACCTGTTCTCACTCGGCGCGACGCTGTACGCCGCCGTCGAGGGCAGAACGCCGTTCGACCAGGGCGGCCTGTTGGCGACGCTGACCGCGGTCGCGGAGAATCCGCCCGGCCCCTGGCTGCGGGCCGGCCGGCTGCACCCCGTCATCGCCGGCATGCTGGCCAAGGACCCGGCCGAACGTCTCACTACCGGCGCTGCCCGGGCTGCCCTCCTCGACCTCGCGCTAATCTGAGTCCAGGCGGCGTAGGGAGTGGAGATGAGCCGGACCCGAGTGGCGATCGCGGATGACGACGTCCTGCTCCGGGAAGGGCTCGCGAGCCTGCTGGAGCGCTCGGGATTCGAGGTCGTCGGCCAGGCCGGCAACGGCCCGGGACTGCTGGCGCTCGTCCGGCAACACCTCCCGGAGCTGGTCATCATCGACATCCGGATGCCACCTGGCCACTCGACCGAGGGTCTGGAGGTGGCGCAGGCCATCCGGCAGGAGCGCCCTCAGACCGCCATCCTGCTGCTCTCGGCCCACGTCGAGGTCGAGCACGCGATGCAGATTCTCGGCAGTGGACAAGGAGTCGGCTACCTCCTCAAGAGCCGCGTCACGGACGTGGACGAGTTCGTCGAGACCCTGGAAAGGGTCGCCCGGGGTGGCTCCGTGGTGGACCCGGCGCTGGTGAAGGAGCTCGTCGACTCTCGCCGCCGGCAGGACCCGCTCGCGGTGCTCACCGAGCGCGAACGCGAAGTACTGGCGCTGGTGGCCGAGGGCCGGTCGAACGCCGGTGTCGCCCGGCAGCTGTGGGTCACTGAAGGCACCGTGGAGAAGCACGTCCGCAGCATCCTCACCAAGCTCCAGCTGCCCGAGGCCGATGACGACCACCGCCGTGTCCTGGCGGTGCTCACGTACCTCGAGGGCCGCTGACCCCTGACAGCGCCCGGCGCAAGATTGCAGGCAGCCGGTAGGTGGGTCGGCCGCTGGCGCTGAGGTCCGATCCTCGCTCGCCCGGAAGGGTTGAAGCACGGCCAGAACGCGCGTGACCAGCGTGGACGCCGTTCACCCTCGAGGAGCGTCATGTCGAACGTCCGCCTGGCCACTACGACGACCGCGGCCGCCGAGGCCGGACAGCGGTTCCGCGTGCTCGCCCTGCTGGCCCTGGTCGTCCTACTCGACCAGACGACCAAGCGCTGGGCCTGGCAGCACGTCGACGGCTCGATCATCAATCGGGGCAGCGACATGCTCGCCGGCCCGCGGATCGGCCACTGGTACGCCGACCCGTCCACGGGCGCGCTCCTGGACCTCGCCGGTCTCGGCTTGCTGATCACGGCGTACGTCGTACTGGTACGGCGCCGGCGCCCGACGATCATCCTCGTCTCCGCGGCCCTGGCGATCGGCGGATGGGGCAGCAACCAGCTCGACCGGGTCGGCCTGCATTCCTGGACCGCTCCGGGCAGCGTCCGCGGCGCGGTCGACTTCATTGCTCTCAGCCACTACCGCATCAACCTCGCGGATGTCCTCATCACCGCCGCGACACTCGTCCTGGGAGCCTCGCTAAGCTACCGATCCGGTACCGCGATCTACCGTCGCCTCCGGAGGCGCCGCAAGACGTCGGTCCAGCCACGGACCGTGACCGGATCGATGTCCAGAGGTGCAGCTAGCCGGAATGCCACCGGTCTCCTTCGCTGAAATGGTGGAACCATGGTTCGCTGCATCATCGTCGACGACAGCGCGCGCTTCCTCGAGGCCGCGCGGGCGGTGCTGGAGTACGACGGCATCCAGGTGGTGGGGACCGCCTCGACCAGCGCGGACGCACTCGAGCTGGTGGCGCGGCTGCGGCCCGACGTGACGCTGGTCGACATCGACCTCGGTGCCGAGAGCGGACTGCGACTTGCCGCCCGGTTGGCGGAGCAGGCCAACGGGTCGCCGGGACCGTTGATCATGATCTCCGCGCATTCCGAGGAGGACTACGCTGACCTGATCGCGGCGAGCCCGGCGATCGGGTTCCTGTCGAAGACCGCATTGTCCGGTGCCGCCGTCCGCGCGACGCTCGGCGATGCCGGAGGGCCCTCGACACGGTGAGCACCGCGAGGCCCCGGGAGCACGGCGACCAGCCGGAGGGACTGATGACGGGTCTCGGCCTGAGCGTCCGGATCATCACCGCCAGCGTTCTGCTCGCCGTGATCATCGCCGCAGCCTTCGCCGTACTGCTCTCCTCGGTCACCGAACTGCGCAGCCTGGAGCGACGGGCGCAACAGTCCGAGGACGTGCTGGTCGCCGCGAACCGGCTGGAGCGGCTCATCGTCGAGATGGAGGACGGCCAGCGCGGGTTCCTGCTGACCGGATCCGAGCAGTTCCTGCAGCCGTGGGTGGAAGGCCGCGCGCAGTTCGCGCAGCAGGCCGCCGACCTGGAGAACCTCGTCGCCGACAACGCCGAACAGCACGAGCGGGCCGAGGCCCTCACCCGGGCCGGGACGTCGTACCTGAACGACTACTCCGTACCGCTCGTCGCCGCCGCCAGGCGGGATCGGGCGTCGATCGACGTCCTGCCGGCGACCACAGAGGGCAGGCAACGGGTCGACGCGATGCGGGCGCAGTTCGATCAACTGCTGGACGCCGAGAAGCAACTGGCGATGACGCGCCAGGACAGTGCGCGCGACGCGGCCGGCCGCGCGATGTTCGCCGCAGCCGCGGGCCTGACCGGATCGGTCCTGCTGGTGGCGCTGTTCACCTGGTATCTGAACCGGAGCATCCTTCACCCGGTACGCCGTACCGCCGCCATGGCCGAGCGACTCGCGGCCGGCGATCTCGGAGCCAGAGTGTCCGACCACGGTGTCGGCGAGATGGGCGTGCTGCAGCGGACCTTCAACGCCATGGCCGCGGCCGTGGAGCAGGCACAGCGGGATCTGGCCGGTTCGCGCGCACGCATCGTCGCGGCTGCCGATCGCGCCCGTCAGCGGATCGAACGCGACCTGCACGACGGCACGCAGCAGCGCCTGGTGGCGCTGGCGCTCCAGCTCCGGGCGGGCGAGGCGGCGGTGCCGCCCGACCACCCGGAAGTCCGCGCCCAGCTCGCCAACGCCGCACGCGAGCTCACCAACGCGACTGACGAACTACGGGAGCTGTCCCGGGGAATCCACCCGGCGATCCTGACCGAGGGCGGCCTCGGTCCTGCTCTCAAGGCGCTCGCTCGCCGCAGCCCCGTGCCGTCCGAGCTCACAGTGGACATCCCGGCCAGGCTCCCCGAGGCGGTGGAGGTCTGCGCGTACTACGTGGCGTCGGAAGCGCTCGCCAACACGGTCAAGCACGCCGACGCATCGGCGCTGTGGATCGACGCCCGGGTCAGCGAGGGTCGCCTGCACCTGTCGGTCCGCGACGACGGCACCGGTGGTGCGATGCCTGATCAGGGAACGGGGCTGATCGGGCTGGCCGACCGGGTCGAGGCGCTAGGTGGCACGATCTCGGTGGACAGCCCGGCCGGTGTGGGTACCACGCTGCTGGTGGACCTTCCGCTCGAATCCGGCACCGAGACTCAGCCGAGCTGGTCGCGTCCCGACAACCGGATCCGTCCATGATTCCGTCCCTGCTCAGCTAGCCCGCGTCCGGCGTACGACCGCGTCGAATCCGGCGGCCAGCAGCAGTACGGCGCCCGTGACGATCCACTCGTAGCCCGCGGAGTTCGCGCCCTGGATCAGGTCGCTCATCCCGTTGATGATGACCGCGACGACCAGGCCGCCGAGGACCGCGTCGATGACCCGGCCGTGCCCACCGAACAGCGACGTACCGCCGATGACCGCGGCACCGACGGCCAGCAACAGGGTGTTGCCGGCTCCGGCGTTCGACTGGACCGACTGCAGCAGCGAGGCCGCGACGACCCCGGAGACGGCCGCCATGCCGGAACAGATGGCGAACACCGAGATCCGGATCCGGGACACCACGATGCCAGCGCGCCGCGACGCCTCCTCATTGCCGCCGACGGCGTACACATGCCTGCCATACGGCGTACGACTGAGGATGAAGTGCCAGCCGGCGAACAGGATCACCAGCAGTACGACGACCCACGGCATGCCCTGCGCCTTGTTGCTGAAGAACGCGTTGGCGGACAGGTTGCGGTTGATCCCCATCTCGTACGTGAACGCCGCACCGAGCGCCGCCAGGACGACCACCTTCGCCGCGATCACGGTGAACGGCGGCCGGGACAGCCCCGAGCGCTGGCGTCCGAGTGCGTCGTTGACCTTGACAGCGGCGTACCCGATCACGAACAACGCCCACAACACCCAGCCCAGCCACAACGGCACGAAGCTGTTCTCCAGCTTGATGATCGGCGAGTCGGCGGGCAGCGTCACCGCCCCCTGGCCGCCGATCAGAATCAGCGTGACGCCCTGGAACGCGAGGAACGTCGCCAGCGTGATGACGAACGACGGTACGCCGACCCGGGCGCGCAGCCAGCCGATCCCGAGACCGATGAGGACGCCCACGCCCAGGCCGATCAGGAGTCCCAGCCACCAGGGCGCACCGTGCCGGATCATCAGCACGGCCATGATCGCCGAACACAGACCGCCGGTCGTGCCGGCGGACAGGTCGATCTCGCCGAGCAACAGGACGAAGACCAGGCCCATCGCCATCACGATGATCGGCGCCGCCTGGATCACGAGTGCTTCGATGTTGTAGGCACTCAGGAAGCCCTGGTGCACCACGGCGAACACCACGGTGATCACGATCAGGCCGACCATCGCGGGGATGGAGCCCAGCTCGCCGCCGCGGACGCGGGCGAGATAGTCGCGGATGTACGCACTCAATGCGCCGAATCCCTCGACCGGCTCCGCCCTGTCCGGCTTGACGAGGTGATCTGTCTGGGCGCTCATATCGCCGCTCCGGTCGACTCTTCGCGGGACAGTCCCAGGTCGCCCGAACGGCCGGCGGTGATCAGCTCGACCACCTGCGTCTGGGTCACGTCCTCGCGCCTGACCTGCGCCGCCATCCGGCCCAGGAAGAGGACGCCGATCGAGTCGGCGACCTCCATCACGTCGTTCATGTTGTGCGACACCAGAATCACTGCCACGCCCTGCTCGGCGAGCCGGCGGACCAGGCCGAGCACCTGCTCGGTCTGCGCGACGCCGAGCGCCGCCGTCGGCTCGTCCAGGATGACGATCTTCGACTGCCAGAGCACCGACTTGGCGATCGCCACCGTCTGCCGTTGGCCGCCGGACAGGCTCGCCACCCGCTGCCGTACCGACCGGACGGTCCGTACCGACAACGAGTTCAACGCCTGTCGCGCCAGCTTCTCCATCGAGTTCTCGTCGAGCGTGTGCAGGCCGGTGATCTTCTCGCGGCCGAGGAACATGTTCTGGACGATGTCGAGGTTGTCGGCCAGCGCCAGGTCCTGGTACACGATCTCGACGCCGAACTGCGCAGCGTCCCGCGGGCCGGTGACGACCTGCGGCGTACCGTCGAAGACCAGTTCTCCCGCGTCGATGCGATGGATGCCACCGATGCACTTGATCAGGGTCGACTTGCCCGCGCCGTTGTCGCCGACAAGGGCGGTCACCTCACCGCTGAGCGCGGTGAGGTTGACCGATGACAACACGTGGACCGGTCCGAAGGACTTGTCGACGCCACGCAGTTCCAAGGTGGGTACGCCGGCCATTACGGGGTCTTGATGCCGTTGGCCGCGCACAGCTGGACCAGCGCGGGAGTGGGGCAGACGGCCGCGGCCGTCACGTAGCCGTCGGTCACCGGCTTGGCCACGTTCGCCTTGGTGATGACGGTCGGGTCGGCCAGGTACGCCGGGACGGCGCGACCGCTCGTCGGGTCCTTGACCGTGGTCGGCGCGGTCGGCTTCTGGCCGGCCAGGATCTGACCCGCCAGCTTGATCGCCACGTCCGCCTCACCGGCGACGGGCTTGTAGATGGTGAAGGCCTGCGTTCCCGCCATCACGTTGTCGAGACCGCCGGCGGTGGAGTCCTGCCCGGACACCGCGACCTTGCCGGCGAGACCTTGGGACTTCAGCACGTTGATGACCGACTGCGCCATGGTGTCGTTGGCAACCATGACCGCGTTGATGTCGGGGTGCTGGCCGAGCATCGTGGTGAACACGGTCTGCGCAGTGGCGGCATCCCAGTTACCAGTCTGGTCGGCGAGCTTCTTCCAGCCCGGCTGCTTCGACAGGACCGAGTTGTAGCCCTGCGCGAACTGCGTGGCGTTGTTGTC
The DNA here is from genome assembly GCF_045207705.1 of Kribbella sp. NBC_00889. Taxonomy (NCBI): domain Bacteria; kingdom Bacillati; phylum Actinomycetota; class Actinomycetes; order Propionibacteriales; family Kribbellaceae; genus Kribbella; species Kribbella sp. NBC_00889. Next base: position 5,517,565 of record NZ_CP108783.1, read on the forward strand.
GGTCGGCGCACCGTCGATCTCGACGTAGTTGACTGCGCTCTTGTCCTTGACCTGCGGGGCCTGGGTCAGCGCCGTGCCCTGGTCCTCGCCGACCTTCACGTTGTCGTAGGAAACGTAGTACGACGCTGTGCCACCGGCGGTGAGCCGGTCGTAGTCGATCGTGACGACGTTGTGCTGCTGGGCCAGGGCCTCGATCGCCTTGCCGGAGCCCGAGTCCAGGTTCACGACCAGGAGCACGCCGACGCCGGCGTTGATCAGAGCCTGCGCCTGCGACTGCTGCGTGGTCGCGCTGCCGTTGGCGTTGTCGATGAAACAGGTGAGCTTGTTGGCCGCACACTGCGCCTTCAGCTCGTTCGGGTCCGCCGAGACCCAGCGCGGCGATGACGCCGTGTCGGGCAGCAGGATGCCGACCTTCGTGTTCGCGGGCGGGGCACCGCCGGTCGAGGAGGTCTTGTTGTTTCCACAGGCGACCAGCCCGGCCGTCATCGCGGTTGCGACTCCGGTCACGGCTACGACGGTGCGGAGTGTTCTACGCATGTCCCAGGGAGCCTTCATACTGGCAACACTCCGCCCGGGCGCCCGACACATCATCCCGGCAAGCGCCCTACCTACCTTCCAGCTAGCCGCACTCCCCGCGCTCCCGCTAACTGCAACAAGACCAGTCCCCGGGTGGTCACCAGGGACTACCACAGGGCTGTCCATCGAGAACGCGTACGGCGACCCGCGGTTGCTGCGCGATCTCGCCGTACCCGGTGCGACCTACGCCCACCAGCTGAACGTGGACGTCGTCGTCGGGCGCCTTCACCCTGGTCGACATGCGCGACGTCGCCGACTCCGTGACAGCGACCGCGCTGACTCTCCCGATCGCTTCCGTCGCGACGTACCTCCAGGTCCTCGACAGCGCCACCGACCTCGGCATCCTCGAGCCAGCCGTTCACGACCTCGCCGTCGACGCCCTCATCAACCACTGGCCCGACCAAGACCCCCGCTGGTCCCTGCTCGCCGCCTGACCCCGGCCGCCCTCGCCGGCAGCAACTGTCAGAGTCGGTACGGTATGGGGATGTTCGAGCTCGGCACCGATGGTCCTCGGTCGATCCTGGTCGGAGTCGACGGGACGGAGACGTCTCTGCGGGCCGGGTCGTACGCCGCCGGGCTGGCCAGGCGCCAAGGCGCGCAGGTGATCGTCTTGTTCGTCCACGTCCCGGCCGGAGGCGGCCTGCTGAACCCGCAGCTGATGGATCTGCATTGCCAATCCCAGGTCAGCGTCGTCGACGAACTGCGGAAAGAGGCGCACCGCAACGCGGCAGCCCTCGGCCTGCACGTCACCTTCCACGAACGCCACGGCAACCCCTACCTCGAACTCGTCCGCCTCGCCGACGAACTCCGCGTCGACGCGGTAGTCGTAGGCGCCTCCATGCAAGCCGGCCACCGCCTCATCGGCTCCCTGGCCACTCGTCTCGTCCGAGACGCCCGCTGGCCAGTCACCGTCGTCCCCTAGGTGAGCGATTCCAGGCGATGCGAGTGCCGTGGGCCCGTGAACGATCGTCCCGCACGCCCTCGACCCGTGCACCCGCCCCAGGAGGTGGCTCGCGGCATCTTTCTGAGCCGGCGGCCCTGCCCTAGCAACATTCGCAGTGCTTTCGGGTGTGATGTTTGCCCTTGTGGATAAGGGATCACGGGCACTGGCGAGGGTTGCATCGACATGCAGGAGTTGCGTAGAATCAAACACATGTTCGAAGGAGATCTGGCAACCTTGTCGACAGCCGACCTGCTGGAGTCGGCCGCGCAGCACCGCGCCGAGGCCAACCGCGCAGAGGCTCGTCTCCTCGAGCATGCCCAGCTGTACGCCGACCGGTTCCATCCCTCGGCGTGCGGGGTCCGGCCAGGTCGGCGTACCAGTGACGGCCGGGAACGCGGGGTCGTGCTGGGCGGGGAGGGGTGTCCGGAGATCGCGGAGTTCGCGGTCGCCGAATTCGGCGTACTGCTGGGGATCTCGCCGGGCGTCGCCGCGGGCTACCTCGCTCAGGCGTTGGCGTTGCGGCAGCGGTTCCCGTTCACGTGGGCTCGTGTCCGGGCCGGTGAGGCGACGCCGTGGAAGGCGTGCCGGATCGTCGCGGAGTGTTCGAAGCTGTCCGAGCAGGCGGCCGGGTACGTCGATCGGCGGGTCGCAGCGCTGGTCGACGCGATCACACCGTACCGGTTGGACAAGATCGTACGGGCCGCGAAGATGCACGCCGATCCCGGCCTGGCTCGGGCCGAGGCCGCCGAGACGGCGCGTGAGCGGGGCGTGTTCATGGGCCGCTCGGACGCGCAGGGCACGAAGACGATCTACATCCGGACCGCATCAGGGAACGCGATCCGGCACGACGCGACCATCGCCGACATCGCCGAGGCGTTGAAGACATTCGGCGACACCAGGTGCCTGCAACACCGCCGTGCGGACGCGGTCGGAATCATCGCCGACGCCCGCTACACCGAAGAACTCCTCACCCAGGCTCGCCAGTACCACAGCCACACCACCACACCCGCCTCCGAGACCACCACTCCGATCGACCCCACCCCTGATATGTCGGCACCTGCACCCGCGCTTGCCGAGCCGACCTGCGCCAGCCGGGGCGCAGCGCCGCTCACGACGTCGGCCCCGGGTCAAGGTGCCGTTTCGACCAAGGGGGCTGGATCAGACAACCTCGAGCCGGACCGGACGAGCTGTGGAGGCCTAGCGGCGGCCCGGGCGAGTGGCTGGGGTGAGCACGGCCCGGATGACGAGGCCGACCGGGATGCACCCCACCCGAGCAACAGCGATCTGCCCGACCCACTCGACATCCCCTCGACAGACCGAGTCGAATCGTTCGACCCCACCCTGCGCGTCGATACCGGCGACGACCAGCCGCTCGGTGCCGCCGGCCTGTATGCCTTGCACGCCCGCCTCGCCCAGATCAAACACGACGCCCACAGCGTGCCCACAACTCGCGGCGGCGGCACAGGCAACGGCCCTGCGCGAGGACGGCTGCGGCCTGGCCGCACTGAGATCTATGTCCACCTCACCGACCACACCCTGGCCACCGGCACCGGGGTCCTGCGCGTCGAAAACGTCGGGCCGCTGCTGGCCGACCAACTCGCCGAACTGATCGGCCACGGCCCCTATACCGTCAAGCCGGTCATCGACCTCAACGGCGCCGTCAGCGCCGATGCCTACGAAATCCCCGACCGGATCCGCGAACGTGTCAGACTCACCCACCCGGTCGAGGTGTTTCCCTACGGCACTCGCGAAACCCGGCCGGCGATGGACCTGGACCACATCCAGCCCTACGACCCGCTCGGCCCACCAGGCCAGACCACGACCGACAACCTCGCGCCGCTGGGACGCTTTACCCACCGGGTGAAGACCCACGCCCGCGGATGGGCCGTCCAGCGCATCGATCAGAAAACCCTGCAATGGACCACACCCCACGGCTTCACCTTCCAGGTCGACGCCACCGGTACCCACCGCGCCTGACGTGCCGTTTGACGCCGCACCGCCTCGGAGTCGGTCAGTAGGGTGAAGCATGGCGGATGAGGCTGATGGGTATCGGTTTCGGGCGGCGACTGTCGCGGATGATGCCTTTGTTTATGCGTTGCACCAGGCTGCGATGGGTGAGGTTGTCGAGGCGACGTGGGGGCCTTGGGATGAGTCGGTGCAGCGGGGGTTCCATCGGCGGTCGTTCTCGCCGGAGCGCCTGCGGGTCGTGATGGTCGGCGAGGTGGAGGCCGGGGTTGTTGATGCTCACCTCGAGGAGGCGGCGGTCTTCTACATCGGGCGGATCGAGATTCTGCCGCGGTTCCAGGGGGCCGGGCTCGGGTCGCGGATTCTGCGGGATCTGCTCGCGGCGGCTCGGGGGCGCGGAGCCGCCGCGGCAGAACTCCATGTTCTGAAGGCGAATCGGGCCAGAGCTCTCTACGAGCGGCTTGGATTCGTCGTCATCGCGGATGAGGATCCGAAGGTCCGGATGCGACTGGAGTTGTCAGACGCTGGTGACGCGGCAGCAGGGCGCTGACCACCGCGATGGCCGCGCCGAGCGCGGCGGCGACGAGGAAGACCAGGTCATAACCGTCAGCGAGGGACGCCGGCCGGCCGGCGGCCGTCGTGAGCGCCGCAAGACCAATCGATCCACCCACCTGACTGGCGGTGTTGGCAAGGCCGCCGACGATCCCGGCGTCGCTCTCAGGCACGTCAGCGGTCACCGCGGCCATCAGCGTCGGGAAGGTCAACCCGATGCCGGCCGCGACGAGCAGCGTCGGCCAGAGGATGCCTGTGAGATAGCCGGTGCCGGCACCCGCCTGCGCAAGCCACCCGAACCCGGCCAGGAAGAACGCGCTGCCGGCCAGGATCAAGCGGCGTACGCCGGTCCGCGGCAACAGCGCCGAAGCCAGTCGCGCGACCACGACGAACGTGACGGCCGCCGGCGTTTGGCCGAGCCCGGACCGCAGTGCGCTGTAGCCGAGGACGTTCTGCAGGAACAGCGATGTGAAGTACCACATCGCGATCGCGATCCCACCGAACAGCAACAGCATGCCGTTGCCGACAGCAACCTTCCGGAGACGGAACAACCGGAGCGGCATCATCGGCCGGGTGGCGACGCGTGCCTCCACCAGCGTGAAGACAGCGAGCAGCAACAGACCTGCCACGATCGGTACGACGACCGGCACCGACGTCCAGCCATGATCGGCGCTCTGCATGACGCCGTAGATGAGAGCGGCCAGCCCCGCCGTGCCAGTGACGGCGCCGGTGAGGTCGAGCGATTCCCGTCGGCCGGTGCGTACGCCGGCGAGCGATGTCATCGCCACGACGATCAGCACCGCACCGATCGGCACGTTGATCAGGAAGACCCATCGCCACGACAGGCCGGTCGTCAGCGCGCCGCCCGCGACCGCCCCCGCCATCCCACCCACACCACCAGACGCGGACCATGCGCCGAACGCTCGCGCACGTGCGTGTTCCTCGGTGAAGTGAGTGTTGATCACGGCCAGCGTCGCCGGTGCGAGCATGGCGGCTCCCATGCCCTGCACAATGCGGGCCGCGACGAGGACCGCGGGGTCTGCGGCCAGACCACCGACCAGGCTTGCTGCGGAGAACAGCAACAACCCGGCTGCCAGCATCCGCCGGTGGCCGAACAGGTCGGCGGCGCGGCCGCCGAGCAGCATGAAGCCGGCGAACGTCAGCAGGTAGCCGTTCACGACCCAGGCCAGGCCGGTGGAGCTGAAGCCGAGGTCTCGCTGGATCGAGGGCAGGGCGACGTTCACGATGGACGCGTCGAGGATCACCATGAACTGGCTGGCACACGCCAGCGCCAGGATCATCCATGCGGATCTCCTGACTGCGGGCTGCATTTCTACTGCGGGTTGCATATCGAGACCTTCCCGGGTGTTGGTATCAGTCAGGCGAGCGTTGGGTAGTCGGTGTAGCCGCGGTGGTCGCCGCCGTAGAACGTGGTGTGGTCCGGCGTGTTGTAGGGGCCGCCGGCCGCGAGGCGGTCGGGCAGATCGGGGTTGGCCAGGAACAGCGCCCCGAAGGCGATCAGGTCGGCGGTGCCGTCCTCGATCAGGTCAAGGGCATCCGGACCGGTGGGCTCGGGAAAGGTCTGCGGGTTGAGGATGAACGCGCCGGCCCACTCCTTGCGCAGCCGGTAGGTCAGGTCGCGGTCCGGGCCTTCCATCAGATGCAGGTAGCTCAGCCCGAGCGGGTCCAGCCGTCCGAGCAGAGCGCCGTACGTCTCGTAGGGATCGACCTCGACGATGTCGTTGTTCGGCACGCCAGGTGAGATGCGAAGCCCGACGTTCTCGGCGCCGACCGCGTCCGCCACTGCGGATGCCAGTTCCACAGGGAAGCGGATCCGTCGCTCGGCCACGCCACCCCAGCCATCGGTACGGCGGTTCGCGTTGGGCGCGAGGAACTGGTGGATCAGGTATCCGTTGCCGCCGTGCAGTTCCACACCGTCGAACCCGGCGGCCATCGCATTGCGGGCCGCCGCGGCGAAATCGCCGATGGTCCGGGAGATGTCGGTCTCGGTGAGCTCCTTCGGCGTGACGAAGTCCTGGGGCCCTTCGTGGGTGAAGACCTGTCCGCGCGGGGCCGTTGCGGACGGGGCGACCGGGCGCAGGCCGTCCGGAAGCAGACTGGGGTGGCCGATGCGGCCGGTGTGCAGGAGTTGCACGTAGATCACGCCGCCCGCGCGGTGCACGGCGTCTGTCACCGTTCGCCACGCTGCGACCTGCTCAGCGCTGTGCAGTCCCGGCGTATTCGGGTACCCCTGGCCGACCGGCGAAGGCTGGGTGCCCTCGGTGACGATCAGGCCCGCTCCCGCGCGTTGCGCGTAGTACTCCGCGGTCAGCGCTGTTGGACTCGCTCCGGGTCCGTACGCGCGACTGCGGGTCATCGGGGACATCACGATGCGGTTGGCCAGGCGCTTGCCACCCAGGTCGTACGGGTCGAAGGCCATCGACATGGTCGGACTCCCGTTCTCGAGGCAGGTCGCCGCCCTCCGCGGCAACCAATACCTGTTCGAACAGGTAATACTCTCAGGGCATTTCCGTCAACCATGTGACCTGCATCACCTGATCGCCTGACTTCGCAGGCCAGGCCACCCCGACGGTCGCTCGAACGACGTCCGGTAGAGTGACAACTGATTGAACAGCTAAATGACCCCGGTGAGAGGCCGATGAATCCTTCAGAGCAGACACCGCTGCCGTCGATGCCGGCCCAGCCGCTGACCAACGCGATCGTCCGAGTGGCACGGTTGCATCGGATGATCGCCGGGCACCTGCTGCGCCCGCTCGGCCTGCGCCTCGGTCAGGAACTGGTCATGATGCAACTGTGGGAGCGCGGCCCGCAGAGCCAGACGGAACTGGTCCGCGTCCTCGGCTCCGACTCCGCGACCATGACCCGCACGGTGCGGCGGCTGGAGAACGCCGGCTTCGTGCGTATCCGGCCCAGCACCACCGACAAACGCGCCACGATCGTCGAGGCCACCCCCGCCAGCCAGTCCGTACGGCGCGAGGTCGAGCGCATCTGGGCCTACCTGGAAGAGAGCGCCACCGGCGACCTCACCTCCGCCGAGCAAGCCGATGCGCTGGCAATCCTCCAACGCATCGAAGACAGCCTCACCCGCGCCGCCGCCCCACCCGCCTAGTGCCCCGCCAGACCAGGGACTCGGCCCGTGTCTTCCACTGGTGTGACCGGACGGCGGCGGCGCGACCTTGGAGGAGTACAGAGGCTCGGTCTAGGAGGCAACCTCATGAAGCTCTTCCGCGGATGGCAAGGAGCCGAGGCGGCGGCTGACCGCGTCTCTGCGCCGGCCGGACCGGACAACGGCCCGGTCGTCGTACTGGTCGACGAGCACACCACCGACGTGGAGGCGCTGGAATGGGCCGCGGCCGAGGCGGCGGCACGGGGGTCAGAGTTGCGGATCGTGTACGCGTTCCACTTTCCCCGTCTGCACGACCCGGTCGGCAATCCGACCGTGGACCTGCAGGCTCGTGAATCGGCCGAGGACGTCGTCACAATGGCCGTCCGCCGCGCCCGCCGGATCGCACCGGACCTGCGCATCAGGACCCACGTCTTCCCGGGCAGGCAAGTCACCGCCCTGGTCACCGAGGCACGCGAGGGCGACAGAGCACTCGTTGTTCTCGGGCATGGTCGCCGGTCCAGGCTCGAAAGGACGCTGACGCGCCGGTTGACCCGCGGTACGACGGCCTCCCTCGCGGTGATCGGACTCTCGAAGCACGGCGCGGTCGGGCCGTCCGCGGGCCGGGTGGTCGTCGGTGTCGACGACAACGGTGGTCCACCGGCCGCACTCGGGTTCGCGTTCCGCGCCGCGCGGCGCCGGGGCACCGGCCTGACGGTCGTACACGCCGCCGCATCGAGCCGGCGCAGGGCAGTCGAAGACGCGGTGCAGATCTGGCGAATGGCCTATCCGGAGGTCGACGTCCAGTGGGACTTCACCCGTGGACCGATCGACAGTGCCGTCCTGGCCGAGTCGCCGGCGGCCGCGCTGACGGTGCTCGGTGCGGACCGTCACGGTTGGCTCCGCCGGTTGGTGCGCGGCTCCGCGTCGTACAACGTCCTGCGGCTTGCCCGCGGTCCGGTCGTGATGGTCGGAACCGTCTGAGCGCCACCGTTGCGACGGATCGGTCCCGGGTGCGAGCCTGACCTCTCGCGTGCTCGGCACCGAGACCGTGTTCTCGGCCGGCGCCGACACCGGCCGGCTCGTCATCGTCGCCCGCCCCGGCGTGATGATCGCGCTGCGGGACCACCCCGAAGGCGCGGGTGAGAGCTTCGACCCGGTCCACGTCGGGCTGGATCACCTCGCGTTCCAGGTTCCGTCGCAGGCGGAGCTGGAGTCCCGGCACCGCAGCCTCGAGGCCCAGGGTGTGACCTGCTCGACCATCGAGGCCAGTCGGTTCGGCCTGCATCTGAACCTCGAGGATCCCGACAAGATCGCCATCGAGCTGTTCGTCTCGCAGCCGTCCTGAGCCCAGGCTTCATGCCCGGGCGTCGTGCGGGATGCCTGCCGCGGCGTACGCGTCGGCCTCGTCGAGGGTCTCGTGCCGGAGCAGTTGCTCGGCGATGCCCTCGAGCCGATCACGGTTGTCGCGCAGCAGCCGCCTGGCCTCCTGGTAGCACTCGTCGATCAGGCGTCGTACCTCTTCGTCGACGGTGTTCAGCAGCGACTCGGACGCGACGGCCCGCGGGTCGCCATCGACCGGGAGCACCGACACCGGTCCGACGGCCGCCGACATACCCCACCGGCCGACCATCGAACGGGCGATCTGGGTGGCGCTCTCGAGATCGCTCTCGGCACCAGTCGTGACAACGCCGAGGATCTCCTGCTCGGCCGCCATCCCGCCGAGGGCTCCGATGATGCGACCGCGCAGGTACTCCGCGTCGTAGCCGTACCGATCCATGTCCGGGGTCGACAGCGTCACCCCGAGTGCGCGGCCGCGGGGAATGATCGACACCTTGCGGACCGGGTCCGCGCCCACCTGGATCATGCCGAGCAGCGCGTGCCCGCCCTCGTGGTACGCCGTACGGCGTCGCTCCTCCTCCGGCATCACGACGTTGCGAGCGGTACCCAGCTGGATCTTCTCCAGCGCGTCGGTCAGGTCGCGGCGGCTGATCTCCGACCGGCCATCGCGGGCAGTAGCCAGGGCGGCCTCGTTCAACAGGTTGGCCAGGTCGGCCCCGGTCATTCCCGGCGTCGACTTGGACACCGCCGTGAAGTCGACGTCCGCGGCGAACGGCTTGCCCCGTGCGTGCACCCGCAGAATCGCCTCGCGGCCCCTCCGATCCGGGGCATGGACGGTGATCGTCCGGTCGAACCGCCCCGCTCGCAGCAGCGCCGCATCCAGTACGTCGGCCCGGTTCGTGGCCGCCAGCACGACCACACCCTCGGTCCCGGAGAAGCCGTCCATCTCGGTGAGGATCTGGTTCAGCGTCTGCTCGCCCTCGTCGTGACCACCGAACGAGCGCGCGCCGCCCCGGGCCCGGCCGATCGTGTCGATCTCGTCGATGAAGATGATTGCCGGCGCGACCTTCCGGGCCTCGCTGAACAACTGGCGGACCCGGCTCGCCCCGACCCCGACGATCGCCTCGATGAACTCCGAGGCGGCGGCCGAGAAGAACGGCACCCCGGCCTCGCCCGCGGTGGCCCGAGCGAGCAGTGTCTTCCCCGTCCCCGGTGCGCCCGAGAGCAGCACGCCCTTGGGCGCCCGGGCACCGAGCCGGCGGTACTTGTCCGGGTCCTTCAGGTAGTCGACGATCTCGGAGATCTCGTCCTCGACCTCGTCGATCCCGGCGACGTCGGCGAAGGTGGTCCGCACGGTCTGCGGGTCGACCGGCTTCTTCTGCCCACCACCGAGCAGACCGCTCAACCCTCCGCCGGCCGCGCGTTGCTGACGCCGGAACAGCCAGATGTAGAACCCGACCAGCAGCAGGATCGGAGCGAACGAGATCAGGAGGTTCCACAGCGCCCCGCGCTGCTGGACCACCGGGGTGGCCTTCACCGTGGTGCCGGCCTTCTGCAGGGCACCGTACAGATCGTCGTTGGCGAACGTCGGCCGCTCGGTGGTGAACTTCGTGTACTTCGAGTCGCTCTTGCCCGGCACCGGGGCCTCGTTCTTGAGTTGGCCTTGGATGGTGTCACCCCGGGCGAAGATCTCGGAGACGTTGCCCTTCTGCACCTGCGCCGAGAACTCCGTGTAGGAAACCGTCTCCGCGCTGCCCGACATCTGGTCCTGCATCGTGGTCAGCAGGAACAGCACCAGGTAGCCGCCGACGATCCAGGCCACCCAGCGCAGCCAGCGCGGCCGCCGCGGCTTGTCCGCCCGCTTGCCCGGCGGGAGCCCCTCGGTGCGCCAGGGCTGGTCCGCGGGCCGCTGCGAACCGTTGGATCGCTCGTCCTGATCCGACGGGGGCTGCTCACGCGGTCGCTTGTCCTGGTCGCTCATGGTCGGCTCCGTTGTCTCGGCTTGCCTCCATCATCGGGCCGGGCAACCCCCATCGCGCTAGTGCAGGTCCAGGGACTCTCCCTGGTGCGACCCGGTCGTCCGGCGAGCGAGCGTGGAGGACAGCACCTGTCGAGGGAGGGACCGAACTATGACAACCGAGTACGACGTGATCGTCGTGGGCGGCGGATCACCCGGCGAACACACCGCCGGTGCCCTGGCCGACGGCGGCCTGCGGGTCGCCGTCGTCGAACGTGAGCTGGTCGGCGGTGAGTGCTCCTACTACGCCTGCATCCCGTCCAAGTCGCTGCTCCGTCCCGGCGAGGCCGTGCAGGGCGCGCGGGACGCCGGCGCCACCGCGGAGGTGGATGTCGAGGCGGTGTTCGCCTGGCGCGACTTCATGGTGTCGGACTATTCCGACGCCGGTCAGGAGCAGTGGCTGGCCAAGAACGGTATCGACCTGCTCCGCGGCTCCGGCCGCCTTGCGGGACCGGGTGTCGTCGAGGTTGACGGCGTACGCCACACGGCCGGCAACGTCGTCCTCGCCAACGGCGCGGATGCGGTGATCCCACCGATCCCAGGACTTCGTGAACTCGACGGTGTCTGGACGAGCCGCGAGGCAACCAGCATGAAGGCGGTCCCCCGCCACCTGCTCATCATCGGTGGCGGCCCGGTCGGCACTGAGATGGGTCAGGTCGTACGACGCCTCGGCGGTGGGGTGACGCTGCTCGACCAGAGCCGGCACCTGCTGTACCGGGAGTCCGCGGCGCTGGGCGAAGCGCTCGGCGAGTCACTCCGCCGCGAGGGGATCGACCTCGCCCTCGGGGTCGAGATCACCGGTGCCCGGCGGGACGGCGACGACTACGTGCTGAGTCTCAGTGACGGCCGGGAGTTGCGCGGCGACAAGCTCCTTGTGGCCACAGGCCGTCGCCCGCGCGTGGAAGGGATCGGACTGGAGACCTTCGGCATCACACCCGACCGTCGCGGTGTTCCGGTCGACTCCCGGCTTCGCGCCGGTGAGCGGCTGTGGGCTGTCGGCGACATCACCGGCCTGTGGCCGCTGACCCACGTCGGCAAGTACCAGGGCGAGGTCGTTGCCGCCAACATCCTCGGCGAGCCACGCGAGGCGAACTACGACGCGGTCCCCCGGGTCGTCTACACCGACCCACAGGCCGCATCGGTCGGAGTGATCGAGGCGCCGTACAGCGCGACGGCCGCGCTCTCCGGCGTCGCCAAGACAGCCACCTACACCCACGCGTACGCCGACTCGAACGGCTTCCTCACCTTGCTCAGCGATGGGGAGAAGCTGACCGGCGCGTACGCCCTCGGGCCCGAGGCCGGCGAATGGCTGCAACAAGCTGCTCTCGCGATCCGGGCCGCCGTACCTCTCGACGTACTGCGCGACGTGATCCAGCCCTTCCCGACCTTCTCCGAGATCTACGTCGAAGCCCTCAAGGCCTTGCGCGTCTAGTGGCCTACGGGACACTAACTCACCCTTCGTTGGCTGCGCCTACTGTCGCCTCGGTGGTGACGGCGAGGGCGCAGCCGTGGTGCGGGGCCGGCGGAGCGAGGCGGGGAGCCGCGGCCCGGTCGTTCGACACGAAGACAGCGACCAGTACGGCGGCGAACGCGCAGACACCGGCAAGGACGAGCATCGCCGGGCGGTAGCCATCGGTGAGCGAGTCGGCGAGGCTGCTGCCCGCCGTCGCACCGATCAGGAGTGGCACGAGGGCGATCATGGCCAGTGCGCCGACCCGGGCGGCCGCGTCGTTGATCGCGGAGGCTTCGCCGAGATCGGCATCGCTGACGGCCGCGAGAACCGCCGCCGTCAGAGGCGCGACCATCACGCCCTGGCCGACGCCCAGCACCAGCGCGGCAGGGAGGATCGTGCCGACGTAGCTGGAACCGGGAGCCGCTTGGGCCAGCAAGACGTTCGCGCCCGCAATGATGAGGATCCCCGCGAACATCAGCCACCGCGGCCCGAGACGAGACACGAGCGCACCGCTGAACGGCGACAGGAGCAGGAACACGATCGACGCCGGGATCAGCGCCGCCCCCGCCTGCGCGGCCGTGTAGCCGAGGCTGAGTTGGCAGTTCACCACGAACAGGTAGCCGCCCGCGGCCAGAGCGCCGTACACGAGGACGGTGACGACGTTGATCGCGTCGAACTGACGCGACTCGAACAGCGAGAGCCGCAGCAGTGGCGCGCGCCGGCGGTTCTCGACCGGCAGCAACGCGATCAGCGCCAGGGCGCCGATCACACCCGGGACCAGCACGCGCGCGCTCGACCAACCTGCACTGGGCCCCTCCGTCAACGCGTAGATCAGGCCGCCCAGCCCGACGACTCCGAGCACCGCACCGATCACGTCGACCGACAGCGCCGGCCGCTCACGGGTCGTCTCGGGCACATGCCGCAGTACGACGAACACGGCCACGAACAACGGCAGTGGGAGCAGGAACACCCAGCGCCATGAGGCGTTGTCGATCAGCCAACCGCCGCCGTACGGACCGATGGTGCTCAGGGCTGTGGACAGGCCCGCCCAGATCCCGATGCCCTTCGCACGATCCGCGACGCGCAGCGTGCCGTTCAGCAAGGCCAGGCTGATCGGTACGACGAGAGCGGCGCCGATGCCCTGGACAGCCCGGGCACCGATCAGCCACCCGATCGATTGAGCAGCGGCGCAGAGGAACGACGCCCCGAGCATGACCAGCAGGCCGACCACGAGCACGCGCCGCCGGCCGAACCGATCGGCCAATGCACCGGCGAGGAGCAGCAGCGACGCGACAGCCAGGAGATAGGCCGTCAGTGTCCACTGCACCGACGCGACACCGGCGCTGAAGTGCTTGCCGATCGCCGGCACTGCGACGTTCACGACATACGCGTCGTACCACGCGATCCCGGACGCGAGCACGGTCGCCGCGACAATCGCGACCCCGGCCCGGCTGCGCAGTGGGACGAGGAGATCGGATGTAGGCATGGACGGCTCCCGGGGGTGGCGGCGGTGTTCACGTCCGACCTTCCTCCACGTCGCACGTAGGTCGCACCAGTGAGTCACCCTGGTGCGACGGGATCGTCGCGGCGCGAGGATCGTCTGTACACGCAGACACACATCCAGGAGGCACAGATGAGCACCACCCAGGACTCGACCGGAGTTGCGAGCGCCGACGGGCGCCCCGGGAAGGTTCCTTTCAAGTTCGAGGCCACCGTTATCCCGGTGACCGACGTCGACACCGCGAAGGCGTTCTATGCGAACCTCGGCTGGCGCGAAGACGCGGACTTCGCGTTCGACAACGGCTTCCGGGTCGTCCAGTTCACCCCGCCGGGGTCGCCGGCCTCGGTCCAGTTCGGCGCCGGCATCACCTCGGCCACGCCGGGCTCGGCCCAGGGTCTGTACCTGATCGTGTCCGACATCCAGGCGGCGCGTGACGAGCTCGCCGGCCACGGTGTCGAGGTCAGCGAGGTGTTCCACCCCGGCGCGCCGGGCGCCCAGTTCCACACCGACGGCACCGATCGCGTCGGCGGGCGGGCGGAGGAGGGCGCCAGCTACAGCTCGTTCGCGACGTTCAGCGACCCGGACGGCAACGGCTGGCTGCTGCAGGAGATCACCAGCCGGCTCCCCGGCCGGATCGAGTCCGACGAGACCTCGTTCGCATCCGTCGACGACCTGCGCGACGCGCTGGTCCGGGCTGCGACGGCCCACGGCGAGCACGAGAAGCGCAACGGCGGCGAGTTCGACGTGAACTGGCCGGCCTGGTACGCCGAGTACATGGTCGCCGAACAGTCCGGCGCCGAGCTCCCGGAATGAAGCACCGGAGACGACAGAGCACGCTGGTGTCCTGAGTCGGAGGTTCGACTCAGGACACCAGGTCGTCTCCTGTGTGTTCGCCCCGCGGTTATGCTCCCGGCATGACTGGCGAGGTCCAGCAGTTGTGCGCGGTGCTCGACGGGTTGCGGGCCGGCGTACTGAAGAAGCTGGCCGGGCTCAGTGAGGCGGACGCGCGGCGCAGTACGGTCGATTCCGGCACCAACATCGCGGGCCTGATCCAGCACCTGACCTTCGTCGAATCGCTGTGGTTCGAGGAGGTCGTGGCCGGGCGTAGGCCGACCCGCGGGAAGCGGTCGATGCAGGTCGACCCCACGGTCTCGCTGAAGGACCTTCGCGCCGGCTATCGCGCTGCCTGCGAGACCAGCAACGAGATCATCGCCGCGATCGGCGACGCGGACGCACCGGTGACCCGCAACGGCAAGACCCACGACTTGCGCTGGGCGATCCTGGCCGTCATCGGCGAGACCTCCCGGCACGCCGGCCACGCCGACATCATCCGCGAACAGATCGACGGCACCACCGGCCGCTGATTCCCGGTCCATGGTCTGAATCCGAGGTCCGGCGTTCGGTAATCGGGGCGCCGTTGCTTTCCGTGGCCGGCGACCACACAGTTGAACGATGGACAGGTCCGAAGAGGATCGCGCGATCGCCGAGGCGGTCGCGCGCCTGCGCAAGCAGTTCCCTGACGTCCCGGCGGACGATGTCGCGGCCGCGGTCGAGGCCGTCCGGCCCGAGTTCGAACCCAACCCGATCCGGGATTTCGTGCCGCTCTTCGTGGAGCGTGGCGCGAAGGACAGACTCCGGGGCCGGGTGCCCAGCTGACGCCGCCCACTCCATCACCATTCGGACCGACCGCTTGCACGGCCGGTCCACCTCTGGTGCCCTGATCACTCGACCACCCCGCCGATGAGGAGGCAGCGGTGAGTGACGACAGGCCAGACGGAGTGATCGTGGCCCTGGACCAGGCGAACACGGCCTTGCGTCACGCCGTGGACGCGGGACACACCCGAGGCGCCGACCGGCGAGCACCACAGGTGTGGAACGACGAACTCCACGAACTCCGGACGCTTCTCGCCAGTGCGGCGCTGATGATCCGCACCGTCGACCTGACCGACCTGATCGGCCACGTGAGTTCGACGGACGACGACCTGAAGCCCGGCATGGTTCTGCTCGAGGCCGACTCGCAGCTCCAGGCAGCGCAGGACGACCTGAACCGCGCCGCCACTGCCCTGACCACGGCCCGCCAGAAAATCGCCGGCCTCCGCTGAGGTCGGTCGATGGTTAACTGTGGCGATGGATGACGCTCAGTACGGCCCGCATCGGTTCTCGGGTGGTGGCGAGGAGACGGATGCCTTCCGCGGTGCGACGTTCCGGGTCGCGGATCTTCGCGAGGCCCGCTTCACCGACTGCGATCTGTCCGGGGTGAAGATCGTCGACGGCTGCCTGGTCGACGTCGACATCTCCGGATACGTGGAGCGGCTGCTCGTCAACGGAGTCGACGTGACCGGGTACGTCGAGGCCGAACTCGACCGCCGGCATCCCGAGCGCGCCCAGCTCCGCGAGATCCAGGACGCCGACGGCTTCCGGGCGATGTGGGACACGATCGAGAAGCTCTGGTCCGACGCCATCGCGCGCGCCGGGCGCCTGCCCGAAGCCGCCCGGATCGAACGCGTCGACGGCGAGTGGTCCTTCGCCGAGACCCTGCGCCACCTCATCTTCATCGTCGACGCCTGGCTCAGTCGCCCGGTCCTCGACCAGGAACGCCCGTACCATCCGCTTGGCGTCGTCCAGTCGTGGTACGCCGATCAGGATGCGGCTGCCCTAGGCATCGATCTCGGGGCGGCTCCGGCGTACGACGAGGTCCTCCGGATCCTCGCCGACCGGATGGCCCTGGTACGCCGTACCGTCGACGCCCTCACCAACGCCGACCTCGGCCGGACCAGCAACCGCAACCCGGCTCCCGGCTACCCCGACGAACCCTTCGCGGTCGCCGAATGCCTCGCCGTACTGATGGAAGAAGCCTGCGAACACCACCGCTTCGCAACCCGCGACCTCACGACACTCGAAGCCCGGTCGGGTCGTAGCGGCGGCGGACGGTGAAAGCTTTGCGGGATGGGCCCCAGCGGCGCAGGTAGTCGAGGCGGGCCAGGGCGTCCTCGACGGTCGGGTGCTCGCCGGCCGGCAGCCACCAGAGTGCCGTCGACGGCTGCTGGACCTTCTCGAACCAGCGGCTCCGCTTCAGCACGAAGCGGCCGTGCGCGCTGCGATAGACGAACGCATGCAGGTCCTCGTACGACGACCACACCGACAGGTTCACCACATCCCGCGCGCCACCGGGGCCGTGGGTCAGCACATGCCCCTCGGCCGCCGGGAGTCGCCAGACGAAGCCCGGGCTCTGGTCCGCCAACCGGTTGACCGGATCCAGCGCCGCGACGAATTCACCGACGAGAGGCGAGCCGGCCTCCGCACGCATCCTCGCGACATTCACCTGAGCAAGGTCGAACTCCACCAGATCCCTTCCGCCGACCGGTTCACCGATCATGCCAGCGGAAGTCGCAGATCACCGCTCGGTGGTCAGACGGGAAGATGATCAACCACCGAGGACCGTTGACTTGTGCGGTCGGTTGCGGGGTTCGGGCGGCTTCTGGGCGCCGGTCGGCTCGTGGTGTTCCGGAGACTTCGGGGCCGGGCACACCGGTCCACGACGAATCGGTCCCCCGCCGAGTCTGCGGCTCTTCCACTGCTTCTCGTCGTAGTCGTAGTACGTGTCGACACCACCGACAGTCATCATTCCTCCAGCAACAACCCGAATCCCACTTCGGCTGCTGACTGCTCAACAGGCCCACCCGGCGGCAAGCTTGCCACCACTCCGGCATACCGCACTAGTCCCCTGTGGCACCCAACCGGATTACGGACTCCGCTCGGTCGTCGGAGTCTTACTTCGGCAACTTGCGGGTGTCGACCAGGCGCTGGGCCACGTCGCGGAGCTTGGTGTTGGTGTCCTGGGAGTAGCGCTTGAGGATCGCGAACGCGCGATCACCGTCCACGCCGTACCGCTCCATCAGGATGCCCATCGCCTGCCCGACCAGCTTGCGCGCGTCGACCGCCTGAGCCAGGCTCGCCTCCTTGCGCGCGGTCGCCACCGCTACCGACGCGTGCCTGGCCAGGATGTGCGCGACCGCCTCGTCGTCAGCGTCGAACGCATCCGGGGTCGTGCTGTACAACCCCAGTACGCCGACTGTGCCGGCCGCTGTGGTCAGGGGAACGTCCAGAACGCTCCGGACACCCAGCGACAGCACCTTCGCCGCCCAGGCCGGCCATCGCCCGTCCGTCGCGGTGTCTCGCACCAGCAGAGTGCTGTGCTCACGCATCGACACCACCAGCGGACCTTCGCGACTCGCCATCTGCCACTGGTAGATCTCCCCGACCACCGGGTCCGTCACCGCCGGAACCTCAGGCTGACCGCGGGCGGCCAGCGCAACGCCGGCGTGCGAACAGCCCAGCGCCTGCAGCGCAAACTCCACGACCGCCTGCACCGTCTCCTCGACCCCCGCCGAGTCATGCAGTTCCAGCGCCAGGCGGGCGAACACATCAGCCACCGCGTCCGTGTCCGGGGCGATCCCCGATCGGGCAGGTCCCCGGTCGAGGACGCCGGCTTCCGCCGCGTCTTCCACCTCACCGCGTTCCATGGCCCTTATTTTGCCCCGAGGTCCCACCCTCAGGCCACGACCACAACAACACCGTTCGACGTTCGATCACGCGCTGTCAGTCTTTGAACGCGTCCTTCGCCTTCTCGCCGGCCTGCTTCAGGTCGGCCTTCGTCTTCTCCGCCTGCCCCTCCGCCTGCAGATCGCGGTTGTCGGTCGCGTCCCCGGTCTTCTCCTTGACCTTGCCCTTGGCCGCCTCGGCCGCGTTCTTCATCTTGTCTCCAACACCCATCGAACTCTCCTCCTCCAGGATCTGGTCTTTGTCGCGCTCCGGGTGCCCCGGATCCGGCGATCCATGCGCATCCGGCCGGCGATCACAGGATGTAGCGGTCACCCGGCCGGATGATGCGCAGCCATCGGGAGCCGTGCGGATCCACGTCGAGGCAGACGACACCGTCTTCCTCGACGTCCGTGGTGCCGTCGCGCAGGAGGTCGACCGCTCGTACGCCGACCCCCGCGCCGGCCACCGCCAAGGTCACCCGAGCCGGTTCCACCCCAAAGTTGTGGAGGGCAACGATCGTCCCGCCCTCATGGTCGGATCGATGCGCGAAGACCGACGGCGACTGATGCTCGAGGACGGTGCATTGCCCCCAGGACAGCTCAGGACACTCCCGATACCGCCGGATCAGCAGCCGCAGCCAATTCAGCAACGAGTCCGGATCACGCCGCTGCGCCGCCACGTTGACGTGCTCAGGACCAAACTCCCCCTCGGTCACCGGAGCGGCCAGGGCAGAAGGGTCCGCGGTCGAGAAGCCGCCGTTCACGCCGGCCGTCCACTGCATCGGTGTGCGTACGGCGTTCCGCCCTTCCGCAGCGAGGTTCTCCCCCATACCGATCTCCTCGCCGTAGAACAACACCGGCGTACCAGGCAAGGAGAACAGCAGGCTGTACACCATCTTCAGCCGAGCAAGGTCGTTGCCCAGCATCGGCGGCAGTCGCCGGCGCAGACCGCGGCCGTACAGCTGCATGTCCTCGGCCGGGCCGAAGGCGTCGAAGACCTCCTGGCGTTCGCCGTCGGACAGCTTGTCCAGCGTGAGTTCGTCGTGATTGCGGACGAACGTGCCCCACTGCGCCTCCTCCGGCGGATCCGGTCGCGATCGCAACGCCTGCACCAGCTCGGCCGGATCGTTGCGCGCCAGGGACAGGTAGAGCCGCTGCATCCCGATGAAGTCGAAACACATCGTCAGCTCGTCGCCGTCCTCGTCGCCGAAGAAGCGCCGTACGTCGTCATAGGGCAGGTTGACCTCGCCGAGCAGCATCGACTGACCGCGCCGCCGGTCCAGGAACGCCCGCAGATCTCGCAGATAGTCATGCGGATCCGGCAGACCGGACGCATCGAGCGCGCCCGCGGTGTCGAGCAGGAACGGTACGGCGTCGACCCGGAACCCGGACATCCCCAGCTGCGACCAGAACCCGATCACTCGCTCGATCTCCTCACGCACCTCCGCGTTGGCGATGTCGAGGTCCGGCTGGTGCTTGTAGAACCTGTGCAGGTAGTACTGACCGGCCTGTTCGTCGTACTGCCAGAGACTGTCCTCCTGGTCCGGGAAGACGATGCCCTGGTCCGCATCCGGCGGCGGTTCGTCCCGCCAGACGTACCAGCCCCGGTACGGCGATTGCCGCGAGGCTCGCGCGCTCTGGAACCACGGATGCTGGTCGGAGGTGTGGTTGACGACCAGATCGGCGATCACCCGGATCCCGCGGTCCTGCGCGAGCGTGATCAGCTCGACCAGATCGCCGTGCGACCCCAGCCGGGGATCGACCCCGTAGAAGTCGGTGATGTCGTACCCGTCGTCGCGGTCCGGCGTCGGATAGAACGGCATCAGCCACAGGCAGGTGACACCGAGCTCGGCCAGATGATCGATCCGCTGACTCACGCCCTGCAGATCACCGCGCCCGTCGCCGTCGGTGTCGAAGAACGTCTCGACATCGAGGCAGTACACCACCGCGTTCTTCCACCAGACGTCAGCAGTCTCCGTCAGCCGCATGCCTTCCCGTGCCCCGGCCCAAACCCCGTGCATCCGGTCCGGCGATCGGGGTACCGGTCGGGCCGAGTCCGGATCGAGTCGAGGAGGCGAAGGCGTGACGGAGCAGGTCGTGGTGGTGACGGGCGCGAGTGGTGGAATCGGTCGCGCGAGTGCGATCGCGTTCGCCCGGCGGGGCGCCAAGGTCGCGTTGCTGGCACGGGGCGAGGAAGGTCTCGACGGCGCGGCTCGCGACGTGGAGGCGGCCGGCGGGACAGCACTCCCGATCCCGGTCGACGTCGCGGAGTACGAGCAGGTCGAGGCGGCCGCCCAGCGCGTCGAGGACGAACTCGGGCCGATCGATGTCTGGGCCAACGTCGCGTTCACCTCGGTGTTCGCGCCGTTCACGCAGATCGAACCGAAGGAGTTCAAGCGGGCGACCGAGGTGACGTACCTCGGCTATGTCTACGGCACCCGCGCCGCGCTGGACCGGATGAAGCCGCGTGACCGTGGGGCGATCGTGCAGGTCGGGTCCGCCTTGGCGTACCGCGGTATCCCGCTGCAATCGGCGTACTGCGGTGCGAAGCACGCGATCCAGGGATTCCACGACTCGTTGCGGTGCGAACTGCTGCACGACAAGTCCAACGTGCACGTCACGATGGTGCAGATGCCCGCGGTGAACACCCCGCAGTTCTCCTGGGTCCTGTCGAAGCTGCCCAAACATCCGCAGCCGGTGCCGCCGATCTTCCAGCCCGAGGTCGCCGCCGACGCGGTGGTGTTCGCCGCGGACCACCCGCAGCGCCGCGAGTACTGGGTCGGTACGCCGACCGTCGCAACGCTGATCGCGAACAAGTTCGCCGCCGGCCTGCTGGACCGTTACCTGGCCCGCACCGGCTACAAGTCCCAGCAGACCGACTCGGTCTCCGACCCTGATCAATCCGCGAACCTCTGGCACCCGGCCGACCAGAAGGACGGCCACGACTACGGCACGCACGGCGTCTTCGACGACCGCTCGACCTCACGCAGCTACCAACTCTGGGCGTCCCAGCACCGCGGTCTGGTCACCACCGCGCTCGCCACCTGCACAGCAGCCGCGACCGCCGTCCTCACCGCTCGCCACTCCCGAAACCGCTGACGAGCTCACTCGGTACCGTCGAGGTCGATCGCGTTGCCGGCCACCGTGATCTCACGCGTGATGTTGCCCGGCTGCACGTACAGAGTCAGACTGGCTTCGCGAAGGCCACCGGCGGACGGCCGGAACTCCACCCGCACCGAGCACCCGGTCCCCGGCTTCAACCTCCCGTCGCACCGCTTGGTGATCACGAAGTCGTCGGCGTGAGCTCCGCTCATCTCCCCGGTGGCAATCTCGACCGTCTTGGTCCCGGCGTTCGCGACGCCGATCTGCTTGCAGACCTTCACCTCGCCCACGGGGATCTCCGGGCACTCCCGCCGGTCCGGCATCTCGATCCCGGCGCCGGCCTGCGAAGGCTCCGGCGGCTCAGGCGAGGAAGGCGGTTCCGACGGTTCAGGTACTGGCGTGGGTCTCGTCGCCTGGCCGGCTTGCGGAGGCGTCGGCGCCGGGCCCCGTTTGGTGGACACGAAGGTGCCGGCGCGGTCCGAGGTCAGTGATCCGTCGCCCGCGATCGCCTCGGGCAGGGTGAACCCACCGAGGCTGATCACGAAAGCGATCGCGGTCACTGACGCGATGCCGACAGTACGGATCAAGCCTGGTCCCCGCGTGGTGAACATCGCCACCAGCAACGGGCTCAGCGCGGCGCCGATGACGGTCGCGATCCGCCCCGCGCCCAGCGCCGGAATGATCGCCGCGCACACGACGGACGACAGGACGCCGAAGAAGAGCGACGTACCGCTGAACGCGTTCGTCTCTCTGAGCTGCCGTCTGATGCGATGGTTCTGCTGCGTTCCCATGTCCGTCTCCCCCCGGAAGTGGCCATGCCAACCGGAGGCAGAACCGCCGGATCTGATACCACCGCGCGGACAGGAATCCGCATGTATCCGGGCGCGAACTCGCGACTCTGGTTCGGGAGGGGAAGAGAACGAACCGGAGGGATCCAGTGACCACCACAGCACGTCCTGCCACTGCACGTCCTGGCACTGCACGTCCTGGCATTGCGCGGCCGCGGAACAAGGCCGCGATGAAGCCGATGACCCGGCGGATGATCGGCGCGATCAACTTCGCCGAGGCGATCATCACGCTGATCGGTCTGATCGCGGCGTACGGCATCGCCGAGCGGCTCGTGGCCGACCAGGAGATCACCGGGCCGTCCGGCATCGCGACCCGGACCGTGCACTGGTGGGGCCCGGACTTCACGACCACGTTGAACATGTCGCTGCTGATCGTCGGCGCGGCGGCGGGCGCCGTCGGCAGCGTCATCCATCAGAGCATGGTCTTCGCACAGCGTGCCGGTCTGGAGACGCTGGAGCGAGGGTTCGTCTGGTGGTACCTGCTGCGTCCGGTCTGGTCGGCTCTGCTGGGCTCGGTGGTCGTCGTCGCCGTCAACACCGGCCTGATCAGCATCGGCGACGACACGACCTCATCGGCCGGCGTGACAGTGCTCATGATGACGGGCTGCCTGGCCGGTCTGTTCACCGATCAGGCGATGGTGCGGCTGCGTCCGCTGCTGGGCGTCACTCCGCCCGAGGACTCCCAGGTCCCGGACGAAGAGACGACCCCGAACGACGACCAGCGCTGACCACCAGGCAACCAACGACCCCGAGGCAACCGACTACTCCGGCAGCAGCACGGCTCCGACACCGGGTTGTGCTGCCTGCCGGGCCTCGGCGATGAGTGCGGCCGCCGCGTCCCGCCCGTTCTCGCCGGTTCGCGACATCCGCGCCGCGATCAGCCCGGCAACGAGCGGCGTACTGAACGACGTACCACTCCACCTCGCCATGCCGTGGAAGACCTCGGTCCGCAACGGTTTCCCTGCAACCACGTGCGGCGGCTCGCGATACGTGTACGTACCGACCGGAAACGCGTTGATCAAATCCTGACCGGGCGCGTAGACATCCACCCAGCCGCCGAAGTTGCTGAAGCCGGCCCGTCCTCGCCAGTGTGTGCCCAGCGCCCCGACCGACACCGTGTACGGCGCCGCGGCCGGCCAGAACGCCTTCCGGTCGTCGTCGTTGCCCGCAGCAACTACCATGACGACACCCTTGTGATGGCGGAGACGCTCCGCGAAGACCGCGAAGGTGTGCAGGCCGCCCGCGTCGTACGTGTAGGTTCCTGCCGACATGCTGATGATGTCGGGGTCGTCCTTCTCGATGATCTCGTCCAGTGTCTTGACCAGCTTGGACTCCAGCACCACCCCGCCGGGACCGAAGCCCCTCCGGACCAGGACCTCCGCGCGCGGGGCGACCGACCTGATGACTCCCGCGATGAACGTTCCGTGCCCGGCGTAGTCGTTCAGCTGCGAGCCCTGGATGCCCTTGTCACGATCTCCCTTGACCCCCTTCAGCCAGTCGCTGCGCTTCCTCGCCTTCCGGTCGAAGCCCGTGTCGACGACGACCACCTTCACCCCTTCGCCGGCGCAGCGATCCGCCGTGTACCCGGGATAGGGTGCGCTGCCGCCCGGCACCGGCTCAGGTTCGACGGCCGGGCAGCCGGCACCGTTGCCCCGGTTGGGGGAGATGGAGACGAGATGATTCGGTGCTGCCGCACCTGGCCCGAGTCCGGTGACGAAGACGATGCGCCTGACAGTCCCCGGTGGCCTGTAGCCTTCCGCAGGCCGGTCGCTGTGTTCTGGTTCAGCGCCTTCCGCCGGCCTTTCCACGTCCCCCGAATCGTCGGCGTCCGCCGGCCTTTCCACATCCCCCGAATCGTCGGCGTCGTCCGCCGGACGATTGATCGCCACCTCGCCACCGGTGTGGATGAGCTTCAGGACGGCGAGCGTGTCCAGCTCCGGATTGAGCTCACGGCTCAGGCGGACCAGGCGGAGACCTGCGATCACTGGTTCCGTTTCGGGTTCGCGTTCCTCGTCGGGCAGCAGGTACAGCTTCTTGAGAATGCGGCGAACATGCTGGAAATGCTCCTCCCGCACCAGAATCGTGCCGGCCTCGAAGAAGAAGTCGACACCGGATTTCGTGCCCGCACCCTTCCCCTGCCGCAGTTCCCCGCGATACCGGCTGAGAACCAGAGCGCGCTGGGCGTGCTGTGGTGATTCAGGAACGTCCTCGGCTCGCACTGGCGGTGCTTCCTCAGTGCGACCTTCCGGACTCGTTGCGT
Organism: Kribbella sp. NBC_00889; assembly: GCF_045207705.1. Taxonomy (NCBI): domain Bacteria; kingdom Bacillati; phylum Actinomycetota; class Actinomycetes; order Propionibacteriales; family Kribbellaceae; genus Kribbella; species Kribbella sp. NBC_00889. Next base: position 5,541,788 of record NZ_CP108783.1, read on the forward strand.
CGTCTTGTGACATGACCCCTCCCGATTACGCAGTGAGTTTCTTAGACTCCTTGAATGTCAGCCGGTGACCGTCACGACGATCCCGACCAACTCCTGCCGCTGGCGGTGTCGCGCCCATCCGAGGCCCTGGCGGCAGCCGCCATGGTGCTGGCGGAAACTCCCGACCCGCGGACCGCATCGATCGCTCGTCAGGCGCGGGCGATCGTCCTGCGCGACTCCGGCCACCAGACCGAAGCGGTCACCGAACTCCGCCGCGCGTTGCGCCTGGCCAAGAGCTCCGCCGAGCCCGAACGCATCGCGGACGTCCAAGCGACCCTCGGCCTCACGCTCGGCCTCGGAGGCAAGCACGTCGAAGCGCTCACCCTGCTGGAACAGGCGATCGCGAACACCAAGGGCGCTGCCGCGGGAAGGGCCTTGACCCGACGTGGATACCTGCTCCGAGTCCTCGGACGGTACGACGAAGCGCTCTCCGACCTCCGCCAAGCCGTCATGCTCCTGCATCGCGGTGGCGACCAGGTCTGGGAGGCTCGCGCACGCACCCACCGATTCCTGGTGTACGCCGCCCTGGGACAGGCTGCCCATGCCGACCGGGACCTGGTGGTGGCGGAGCAACTGTCGGCTGCCAACGGTCAGGAACTCGAATCGGCCATGCTCGTGCACAATCGCGCCGACGTGGCGTTCCAGGCAGGCGACCTGCCCGCGGCGCTGGGCTTCCTCGACGAGGCCGCGGCGCGTTACACGGCATTGCAGACGGAGTGGCCGAGTCTGGCGATCGACCGCTGCGCCGTACTGCTCGCCGCCGGCCTCGCAACCGAAGCTGTCGCCACGACCGAACAGGTCCTGCGCGACCATCTGCGTCGCGATCCGGGCGGGACCGGCACCGCCGAACTGCTGTTCGCCGTGGCACAAGCCGCACAGGCCGCCGGACGACCAGCTCTCGCCGAGGAACGCGCTGTACAAGCCGGTCGGCTGTTCCGCCAGCAGAGCCGGAAGGGCTGGCTTGCGCGGACGACGTACCTCACGCTCCAGGCACAGTACGACGCCGGTCAGCGTGGTGATCGGCTCTGCGCCGAGGCCCAGCGGCTGGCCGATCAGCTCGATGAGTTCAGCTCCCCGGACGCACTCTCGGCGCACCTTCTGGCCGGCCGCCTCGCTGCAGACCAGGGACGCGGGGCCGACGCCGAACGGCATCTCGCCCTCGCAGCGCGCTTCCGTCACCGCGGTCCGACGTTCGGGCATGCGGCCGGTTGGCTGGCCCACGCGCTGCGGGCCGAGGGACGTGGCGACACTGCTGCGACCCTGATCGCCTGCCGGCACGGTCTCGATGCCGCGGCCGATCACCAACGCTCCTTGGCCGCACCAGAGTTGCGTGCCCACGCTGCGACGTACGGCGTCGAGCTCGCTGCCCTGGCGCAGCGTCACGCCGTACGACGGAACGACGCGCGCATGCTGTTGCGCTGGAGCGAGCAATGGCGCGCCGGTGCGCTCGCGTTGCCGCCGGTCCGCCCTCCCGACGATCCCGAACTGGCGGCTGAGCTCACCGCGCTGCGCAACGCGGCTCGACGCGTCGAGGCCGCTCAGCGAGCGGACGAGGACACCGATCGACTCCAGCTCGAAAGGAGCCGCCTCGAGTCCTCCATCCGGGCCCGAACCAGGCGGCTCGGCAACAGTTCCGGCACCTCGACCGATCCGCGTCGCCGTGATGATGCGGCTGACCTCGGCACGCTGATCGACGGTCTGGGAGAACATTGCCTCGTCGAGATCACTGCGCTCGACGGCGTACTCCATGCGATCACGGTCGCCGGCCGACGAGTACGCATGTATCCGATCGGCCCGGTCGAGGTCGCCGTCCGGGAGCTCGATCTCGCACTGTTCATGCTGCGCCGGCTCGCGCACGGTCGCGCGCACTCCGGAGCTGTCGAACGAATAGACGCGGTCGGTCTCCGGCTGCAACAGGTCCTGCTGGGACCGGCTGCCGCGGATCTCGGCGACGGACCCGTCCTGATCGTGCCGCCGGCGGCTCTGCATGCGGTGCCCTGGGCGATGTTGCCGACGTTGAGACCGGCCCCGGTCGTCGTCGCGCCGTCGGCGTCGATGTGGTTGCGGGCCGGGCGCCTGCACCCGCCGCGAGAACGCCGCGTCACTCTCGTCGCAGGACCTGGTCTCCGCAGCGGTGACGACGAACTGCGGCAGATCAGAGGCAACTATCCGACTGCGGACGTCCTCGCCAACGGGGAGGCCACTGCCGACAAGACCTTGGCCGCGTTGGACGGCGCCTGGACCGCACACATCGCGGCCCACGGACGCTTGCGCCGCGACAACCCGCTGTTCTCCGCGTTCGCTCTCGACGACGGGCCACTGACTCTCTACGACCTCGGCAGACTCCGCCGCGCGCCGCTGCGACTGGTCCTGTCCAGCTGCGAGTCCGGCGTTGCGGCTCCGATCGGTGCGGACGAGCTCCTCGGCGCTGTGTCCGCGCTCGTCCCGCTCGGTACGGCGAGCCTGCTGGCCAGCGTCGTACCGGTCAACGACACCGCCACCGCTGGGTTGATGGTCGATTTCCACCAGCACTTGCGCGCCGGGGCCTCCTTCGGCGTCGCCCTCCAGAAGGCCCGGGCCGGCGTCGGCGACGACCCGGTCGCGGTCGCGACTGCCCTGTCGTTCGTGGCTCTCGGCCGCTGACGCGGTCACAGGTTGATCCACGAGGTGATCACCGGGCTGCCGTCGGCCGACCGGCACCGGATCCGCACCGGTCCGCTCCGCCTCTGGTCGACCAGGAAACGTCCGAGGTCATCCAGCGGCAAGGTCTCGCGGCGGCCATCGCCGTACTCGAGCTCGCAGCCCTCCGGCGATGCACCGATGACTTGCCCGATGACAGTCAGCTCACCGTCTTCCGGCACGATCTCCAGCTCGACCCGGACACCTCCGCCTTCGAACGACAGCAGGCGGTCCGAGGCCTCTGTACGCCGTACCGCGTCGTACTCCGGGGTCGACCCGGCGGAGTCTGCGATCAGCTCGGCCAACTGCCCGTCGAGGTCGTGCAGGCCGATCGCTTCGTGCGCGGCGGCGGTGATGTCGCCGGGCATCGGGTCGGCCTCTGCTGCGACTCGCTTCAACCACGCCAGCAGTGCGTCGTCATCATGGTCGGCGTTCATCTCACTGATCACCGCCAGGCTCCGCGGCCGTGGACTCGAACGGATACGGGTCGGCCGCCATGATCTCGCGCAGCGCCGCGAGACAACGCTTACGGGTCGGGCCGATGCTCCCCACGGGCATGTCCAGCGCCGACGCCACCTCGGTGTAGCTGGGCGGCGGATCGGTCATCAACACCCGCAGCAAGGTCTGGCACCGTGGCTTCATCGAGCGGAACGCCCGCCACAACGCGGCATCCTGCTCTCTTCGCAGCAGCGCGTCGTCGAACGGATCGGCGTGGTCCGGCAGATCGTCGAAGATCTCCAGCACCACCACCTTGGACCGGCGCCGCAACGCCGCCAGGCATTCGTGCCGCATCGTGGTGGCCAGCCAGCTTCCGATGCTCTCGGGCTGCCGAACGGTGTCGACACGCTCCACCAGCCGGAGCCAGGTGGTCTGGATGGCGTCCGCCGCATCGTCCTGGCTCAGCCGCATTCCGCGGGCGATATGCCACAGAAGATTGGTGTAGCGATCCGTCAGTGTCCGCCAGGCGACCGGGTCGGCGGAACGCACCAAAGCGACGAGCGCCTGATTGTCGGCATGCCGTTGCTGGTCCATCGCCCGCCCCCCACGGCATTCTCGCCGAGGTGGGCGACGCAGTCCACAGCCCGCACGCCTTTCGCGGTTCCTGCCGCGCGCCGGGAGTAAATGGGTGGTGAAAGTACCTGTCGCCATCTCCGCCTCCTTCCGATCGACGTGATGCCGACAAGAGCCCGGGACCCGGATTCTGATACCGAAAGGTATTTACCGAGCCGGCCGATTCTCTGACCTCAGAACGCACTGCGTAGGGAGGAGAAATGACTACACCGAACGGGAATCCCGGCCGCGAGAGCTGGTGGACCCGCCTCGGCACCTTGGGCCAGACTCTGACGGCCCTGATCGGGCTGCTCGCCGCCCTGATCCCGATCCTCGCGAAGACCGGGCTTCCCGGTCAGGACGGTGACGTCACCAAGGCCGACGCGATCGTGACGACCGCGCCGTACGTACCGCCGCCCACGTCACCGCCCACGTCGCCGAACACACCGCCGACCCGGACGACGACACCGCCCGAACAGCCCGATCCGATCAATCTCACCGTCTCCGACCAACTCACCGAAGGCGCGCTGGAAGAGGTCATCGTCATCAGCCTCGAAGGAACGCGGGTCGCCACGCTGCACGCCACCAGTGCACAGCCCGTGGTGAGCCGGCGGGTCACCGCAACGAAGCCGGGAAACTACAGCTACGTGGTCGACGCCGCCATGACGGTGTACGACGAGATCGGCGACGTACAGGTCATCGAGGCCACCGGCCGCGGCAGCGTGATGATCGACGAAGGAACCCGCCTCGACGTCTACGTCCACCAGGAAACCAACGGCCTCAGCCTCTCCCTGCAGTCAGCCGCCCCCTGACGGGCATGCTGGACTTTCCGGGGTGGGCGCAGTTCCCTTGGAGGGTGGATCGGGTCGATCGGGGGTTGCATCGGCGGCACGAGGAGTTCCTCGAGGGTGGGGAGCAGCACGTGCGGGGGCTTGTCGCGGCCTCCTGGGGGCGGTCCATCGCGGCAGGGCTGGATTCCGGGACGGCGGCGCCGTTCGCGTTCCGGGCCGACGAGTTGGCGGCGTACCGGGCCGAGCATCCACTCGCCGCGGTCTTCCCGATGCTGTACGACGTACTGGGCCGGGCCGCTGAGGACAGTGACAGCGTGATGGCGATCGGTGACAGTGACGGACGGCTGTTGTGGGTGTGCGGGCGTCCCGATGTACTGCGCGCCGCGGACGGCATCCACTTCAGCGAAGGCGCGTGGTGGGCCGAACGACAGGTCGGCACAAACGCCCTCGGTACGTCGCTGGAGGTCGCCGGGCCGGTCCAGATCCGGTCGGCGGAACACTTCACGCTCCTGGTCCAACCGTGGTCGTGCGCCGCCGCGCCCATCTACGACCCGGAGACGCATCGAGTGCTCGGCGTCGTGGACGTCACGGGCGGCGCCGATGCCAGCTCACCCCAGTCGCTGGCCCTGGTACGCGCCGCCGCCCGCATGGCCGAGGCCGAGCTCGGCCGGCTGACGATCCTTCGCAGAATCACCGGTGACTCGGGCCATCGAGTGCACATCTCCGCCCTGGGCCGACCGGACGCCGAGGTACGCGTGGATGACCGCGACCTCCGGCTCAGCCGGCGGCACAGCGACATCCTCGTTCTGCTGGCCGAGCACCCTGAGGGCCTCAGCGCGGAGGAGTTGTCGGACGCGCTCTACGGCGCGGCGGATCACCGGTCCTCGCTGCGAGGCGAGGTCACCCGGCTCCGGGCCCTCCTCGGCGCCGACATCGTCGAGTCCCGTCCCTACCGGCTGCGCCGGGACATCGCCGCCGACTGGCTCGAGACCGCCAACGACCTCGATTCCCACCTGCTGTCGTCAGCGCTGCGGCGGTACGTCGGCCCGTTGCTGCCGCAGTCCGACGCCCCCGGTGTCGTTGCCTCCCGCAACCGTCTCGAGAACCGGATCCGGGCCGCCGTACTGCAGACCCAGGACGTCGACCTGGTCGTGGCATGGACCCGTTCGTACGCCGGGGTCAACGACCTGGCCGCGTGGGAACGCCAACTGACCTTGCTGTCGCCGACCTCTCCGCTGTGGCCGGCGGCCCAGTCCGAGGTACGGCGCCTCCGTACCGACTACGGCCTGAACGCGGCGGGGACCGAGGGCTGACCACCCCCGATCCCCGGCGAACGTCAGAAGACGCGGATCGCGATCTCGGCCGGTGCGGACAGCAGACCGTCGATCTCGTCGTCCAGCTTGACCAGGGTGACCGAGGCACCGGCCATGTCGAGTGACGTGCAGTACTCCCCGACGTAGTTGCGCCGTACGTTGATGCCCCGGTCGGTGAGCACCTGGTGGGCGCGGCCGTAGAGCAGGTACAGCTCGCTGATCGGCGTTCCACCGAGGCCGTTGATCATCAGCGCGACGTTGTCGCCGGACTCGTACGGCAGGTCGGACCGGACCGCCTCGAGCATTTGATCGATGATCTCGTTGGCCGACGCGAGCTTCTCGCGACTACGCCCCGGCTCGCCGTGAATACCGACGCCCATCTCCATCTCGTCGGCGCCGAGGTCGAAGAGCGGGGAGCCCTTGGCCGGCGGCGTACAGGCCGTGAGCGCCATCCCCATCGTCCGGGTGACCGAGTTGACCTTCTCGCCGATCCGGACCAGCTCGTCCAGGTCCGCGCCTTGTTCGGACGCCGCGCCGACCGCCTTCATCACGAAGAAGTTGCCGGCCACCCCGCGCCGGCCGACCGTGTACGTCGAGTCCTTGACCGAGACGTCGTCGTCGATGATCAGCGTGCGGACATTCAGACCATCGGCCGCACTCATCTCCTGCGACATGTCGAACGCCATCCGGTCACCGGTGTAGTTGTTCACCAGTAGCAGCACGCCCTTCTGCGACGCGAGCAGCTTGGTGGTCTCGTACACGTACTCCATCGGCGGCGCCGCGAACACGTCACCCGGACAGGCGGCGTCGAGCATGCCCTTGCCGACCGTCATCACGTGGGCCGGCTCGTGCCCGGACCCCGATCCCTGGACGATCGACACCTTGTCGTCGCGCGGCGCGTCGGTCCGCATGATCAGGTTGTACTCCGGGACGTACTTCAGGGTCTCCGGGTTGGCCAGCGCGATCCCCTGCAGCATCTCCGGCACGTAGTTCTTCGGATCGTTGACGAACTTCTTCATCGGGACTCCCTCCCCTTCCAGTTCTTCGCGATCTGCTCCATGAGCACGGCGACGGCGGTGGCCCCGGCGTCGACCGATCCACGGCTGCGCTCGCCGGTATAGGCGGCGCGGCCGCGCTTCGCGACCATGTCCACCGTGGCGTCGGCGGCTGACCGGGCGGCCACCGCGGCCCGGTCGACGATCTCGTCACTGCTCGCCCCCGCGGCGAGCGCCTCCTCGATGGCGTCGGTCATCGGGACCAGCGCGTCGAGCAGCGTCTTCTCCCCCAACTCGGCCCCGCCGCGCGCCATGATGCCCGCGACCGCGGACCGCAACATCGCCACGACGGTCGCGCCGTCCAGGGAGGTCGCCGTACCGGCGGTCATCCCCGCGCGCAGGAACCCGGTCCCCCAGATCGGGCCGGACGTCCCGCCGATCCGCGACGTCACCAGCATCCCGACCTTCTTCAGGAAGGTGCCGATGTCGGTCCGGTCCATTTCGGCGTACTGCGCCTGCAGCTTCTCGAAGCCGCGGGCCAGCGAGTACCCGAAGTCCCCGTCGCCGACCACCGAGTCCAGGTCGCCGAAGTACTTCTCGTTGGCGAGGCAGGTGTCGATGATCGTCGTCATGACGACGTCGACCTCGTTCCAGCTGTCCGTCATGTCTGCCCTCCTTGGGTTTCTTCGTGGGGTGGCCGGCCGGCCAGGCGGGAGAGCTCGGTGAGGCTGAGCGCATCGACCGGTTCGATGTCCCAGGGATCCGCGAGAACCTCGAGCCGCTCACCGCCCGGGTCGCCCAGACTGGTGACAACGAGCGCCGCCCCGGTGAAGTCCTCGTCGCGGGTGTAGCCGCTGACGGTCACGACGGTGGCCAGCCCGGCGCCGCCGGCGGCGAGCAGTCCGTTGCGCGAGTCCTCGACGACCAGGGTTTCGGCCGGATCCAGCCCGAGCTCCTTGACGGTCAGCTCGTAGACGGCCGGATCGGGCTTCTTCCGCGGTACGACGTCGCCCGCGAACACCGGGATGGTGGCCGCCACCTCGGCACCAACAGCTCCGGCGAGAACGGCGCGAACTGACGGCTCAGCCGACGTCGACGCCACCGCAACTGTCCACCCGGCCGCCAGTGCGTCCATGATGATCCGTCGTACGCCGGGACGCGGTGGGATGATCCCAGCGGCGACCAAGTCGGTGAACGCCTTCGTCTTGGCCCGGTGCCATGTCGCCACAACCTCGGCGCGCTCCTCGGGCGTCGCAGGCGACCCGGCCGCGCGCCACACCTCGGGGTCGTCCAGCACGGTGGCCAGACGCTCCTTGCCGCCGCCGATCCGCAGCAGCCGGCCGTACTGCTCGACCGACCATCGCACCGGCAGCCCGAACTGTTCGAACGTCGCGTTGAACGCCGGCAAGTGCCCGTCGCGTTCGGTATCACCCAGTACGCCGTCGCAGTCGAAGATGATCGCGGTCATGCCCGGCCGCCGCTGCCGAAGATCTCGATGTGCTCGGCGGCCATGGACTTCACAGCCGCGTGGATGTGGGTGAACAACGACGGCGGGTCCCATTTGTTCGTGGCCCGCGCCTGCTCGAGGTGCTCCAGCGACGACGTCATGTAGGCGACCTTGAGAGCCGTCGAGATGTTCACCTTCGAGCAGCCCCGGCCGATCAGGTCCTGGAACTGCTCACGGCTCAGCCCCGAGCCACCGTGCAGCGCCATCGGGATCCCGGTCGCCGCCACGAGGTCGGTGATCCGCTGGTAGTCCAGGTTCGGCAGAGAGTGGTAGATGCCGTGGGCGTTGCCGATCGCCGGGGCGAAGACGTCGACCCCGGTGGTCTCCACGAACCGCGTGGCGATCTCGAGGGACTGACGCGCCGACTCGGTGTCCGATCCCACCCCGTCCTCGACACCGGTGATCCCCTCGATCTCGCCCTCGACATGAGCGCCGTACGTCCTGGCCTCGGCAACGACCTCGACGGTCTGGCGCTGGTTCTCCTCGACCGGGAGTGCCGACGCGTCGAACAGCACGGAGTTCCAGCCGGCCGCGAGGCACGAGCTGATCACCGCGCGGTCCGGGCAGTGGTCGAGATGCAGCGACACCGGCACGGGCACCGGGGCGACAGTCGCGTCGAACATCGCCTTGACGACGTCGCGGCCGACTGATTTCACGGTCTTCACCGACGTCTGGACGATGAGCGGCGAGCGCAGCTCCACGGCGGCGTCGACGACGGCACGCAGGCTCAGCTCGTCCACCACGTTGATCGCGGGAACGGCGTACCCCTTGGCCAGAGCCTCGTCGACGAGTTCCTTCAGGGGCGCGACAGGCATGATCCCTCCTCTCCGCGGCAACGCCACCGCTCCCTGCCAGCCTGCCTCGCCGAACGCTGCAGAAGTGCTGCACGCCTAGGCGTAGGTACTGCGCTTGAGGCGGAGCTGGGCGATCAGGCTGGCGAGAGCGAGGACAACAGTCAGGGCCGTGTACGACGTGACCGCGGGAACCTCACCGATGGGGCCTGCCAGCTGGCCGGCGACGACCACGGGAATGCCGAGCGCGAGGTAGGACACCAGGTAGATCCCGGCGACGACGCCGGCGCGTTGGTGCGGGGGCGCGAGCGGGAAGATCAGCTGGAGGGCGGCCGTGAACGCCGCACCGAAGCCGACACCGGCGATGGCTTGCCCGATGATCATGACGGCCAGGCTTCCGGCCAGGACACCGGTGATGATGCCGATGGCCCCGACGATCGATGCGTAGATCCCCCACGTCATCGCCCGCCGCGAGTCGACGCGGGCGAATGCCAGCCCGACCACAGCGGACGCGGCCGGCGCGACGAACCCCGCGAAGCCGTTGAGAAGCCCACTGTTCAGGTGGAAGACGCTGCGCACCATGCTCGGTGCGAGCCCGCCCGACAGACCCGCGAGCATCCAGACCGCGGCGACCACGGGCGCGGCCGCGGCGAACTCCCGGCGGGTCGCCGACGGAAAGGCGATGCGTGGGACCAGCGAATGCAACGCCCCGGGGACCCGGGTGACGGTCTCCGGCGACAGGACCACCACGATCGTTCCGAGGATCGTCACGATGGTCAGTACGACGAAGATGATCGAGTTCGCCGCCGGCGTGAGCTGGATCGCGAGACCGGCCAGCAAGGAGCCGAAACCAAGACCTCCGGTCAGTCCGACACTGCCCAGGATCGTGCCCAGCCGTTTCCGGTTCGGCGCCGCGAGTTCCACCAGCGCTGCGGTGAAGGCGGCCGTCGCCACACCACTGGCGACGCCTTGGATGATCCGGCCGGCGATCACCCAGCCCACGCTCGAAGCGGCGAGAAAGGTGAGATTCGAGGCGATCTGGATGACCAGGGCACCGATCAGCACCGGACGCCGGCCGATGTGATCGGAGAGCGAACCAACGGTGAGTACGGCAGCGAGGAAGCCGACCGCATAGACCGCGAACGCCAACGCCAGCAGGGACGGCGCGAAATCCCACCGCTCCTTGTAGAACACCAGCAACGGGGTCAGCGCCCCGGCCGCGAGATACAGCGCGGTGAAGGTGATCGCCGCGCCTGCCATGGCGAGGCCGGCAGGGATGGTCGGCCGCCGGCGGACAACAGGCCGCTCGGCCACCACGTGAGAGGATGACATCGGAAACTCCTTGTAAAGGACGAGGTATGGCGATCACGTTCGAAGGGGTGCTGGCCGATCGGAGCACCTGGACACTCGAGAACTGCTCGATCGCGATGACGATGGATCTGATCGGCACCCGGTCGTCGATGGTGATCCTGCGCGAGGCCTTCTACGGCACCACGAGGTTCGACGACTTCACCCGGCGTACGCGGCTGACCGACGCGATCGTGGCGGCCAGGCTCAAGGACCTGACCGAGATCGGCCTGTTCAGCCGGCGGCCGTATCGCGAGCCGGGCCAGCGGACCCGCTCCGAGTACCTGCTGACGAACAAAGGCCGGGACCTGTTGCCTGCGGTCTTCGCGCTCATGCAGTGGGGCAACAAGTACGTGCAGGACGAGGAAGGCGGGCCGCTGAGCCTGGTCGAGCGAGGCACCGGCGAGCCGGTGATCATCGGCCCGCGGACCGCGTCCGGCAAGAACCTCGAGCTCGAGGATCTCGCAATCGTCGCGAACGGCGACTGGGCCGGCCCACGGGACGGCTGACGATCAGTCGGTGATGACGACCACGCCGCTCGGCTCGCGCAGTGCCTGCACCGTGCGCTCCGCGGCCCGGTCGATGTGGATCCGCGGCTCCGCGGGCACCTGCTTCTCGTTGTACGTGCCCGGCCCGTAGAACTGTCCATAGCTCAGGACGACGCCACCCTCGGCGAGAACCGATCGCTCCAGCTCCGCGACCGCCAGGGCATCGGGTCCGTCAGGCAGCTGCCAGGCAACGGTCTGGGCCAGGATCTTCGGCGACCCGGCCCGCCGCGCGGCCTCGATCAGGTTCTGGTTGCCCTCGGTCCGGATCCTGGCGTTCAGCTCCGCATGCGCGCCGATCCGCGTCGCATCGTCCGGCAGGTCGGTCAGCTCGTTCAGGATCACGTCCGGCTTGAAGTCACCCAACGCCTGGATCAGCGCGTCGCGATCGAACACGTCGCACAGGATCGGCTCGGCCCCGAGTCCCTTCACCAGTTCGGTCTTCGCGACCGATCGTGTCATTCCCCCGACCACATGTCCGTCGGCCACCAGCCGCGGAATCAGCGCCCGCCCGATCACACCCGACGCCCCGGCAAGAAAGATCCTCATCGCTCCAGCTCCCATCGATTATTGTTCTGGATGTTCTATATCCAGAATCCGTTTCTGACTTTAGAAGCTGACTATCGAATCGTCAAGCCAGGTGATGTGTGACAGGGCTAACGCAGCACGAACCCGGTGCCGAGCGGATCGCGCGGATCCAGTGTGAACGTGGCCTGGCCGGTCTCGTAGGCGGCGCCGGTCACTTCGGTGACGACGGCCTGATGACCGTCGGCCTCGACGTGCTCCACAACCCGGCCGAGGAACGTCGTACCCACGATCGAGTCGTGCTTGAGGGTGTGGCCGATCGGCAGCCGGCCGTCCTCGGCCAGGAGCGCGATGCGTGCGGAAGTGCCGGAACCACACGGCGAGCGATCCAGTTCACCGTCCGCGAAGATCGTGACGTTGCGCTGGTGCGGACCGCTCTCGGTCCCGCCGAGGTCGTCGTACAGGATCGTGCCGTAGATGCCGTCCAGGCGACTGTCGGTCGGGTGCCGCGCCCACTGCGTGTCGTTCAGCGCCCACTTGATCTCGCGCCCGACAGAGATCAGGTCGGTGCTGTTCTTCGGCCTCACCTCGAGGCCGACCGAGGATGCGTCGACGGATGCGTAGAGGGCGCCGCCATAGCTGATGTCCGCCCGGACCTTGCCGCGGCCGATCGCGACTTCGATGCCCCGGGCAACGACGTACGCCGGGACGTTGCGGAACGAGACCTGCTCGACTTCACCGCCCACACAACTGACGCGGGCCAGGACGCGGCCCGAGGGTACGTCGATCACCACCTCGGTGTCGCCGTCCGGCGCGGCAGGGATCTGCCCGGTCCGGACAGCCCACGCGCCGAGCGCGATGGTGCCGTGACCGCACGCCGTCGAGTAGCCGTCCTTGTGCCAGAACACGACGCCGAGGTCGGCACCGTCGTCATCGGGCGGCACCAGGAATCCGCCGTACATATCGGCATGTCCCCGCGGCTCGTTGACCAGAAGTTGCCGCACCGCGTCGACCTCAGGCGACGCCTGCGCGTACGCGCGCCGTTCCAGAATCGTCTGTCCCGGCAGGTCGGGAAGGCCGCCGGTCACGATCCGGAACGGCTCGCCGGCCGTGTGGTAATCGGTCACGCTGACTCGCATCCCAGCTCCCAACCACCCGGTGGCATGTGCCACAGATTTTACTGATCGAGATCAGCGGGACTTCCAGTTGTCGGCGAGCGCGTGACGTTCGTCGGCGGGGATGGTGGTCCAGCGGACTCCGCGGATTGCGCCCTCGACGGCAAGGACCGCGTGGGCGCAGTCGTGGAAGCCGCGGGCCTCCAGCCGACGGCCGACCTCGAGCGAGCCGAGTTCGCTCAGTTGATCGACGGTCTCGAGTCCGAGTGCTTGCAGTTCTCCGGCCAGGACGGGGCCGATGTTCGGCGCCGAGGTCAGGTCGCTCATGCCCATTTCTCCAATCCGAACAACTCGATGGCATCGTCGAACGCATCCGCCAACCGGGCAAGGCGATCCGGGTCAGCGTGCCTGCCCCAGCGTCGCCGGATGCATCACCTACGGCGACAGGTCGGGTGGTCGACCCTTCGGCGGGCAGGATGTGGTGGGTTCGCGACGGAAGGGATGCGTGGGATGAAGGGCAAGTGGGCTGGGCTGCTGGCCTTGCTTGGTGCTGCGTGGATGTTGTTCTTGTTCTTCAACTCCGCCGATGTGAAGTACTCCGGGTTCGACGGCGACCCTGTGGGCGTCAAGTGCCCTGCGCTGGGCCGGCTCAGCTCCGAGACGCAGGACCTGGACGAGCCGCTCACTGAGGACGAGTCCGACGCGTTCTCGGCGTACGTGGACAAGGTTCGCGCGTCCGACGAGCCCCCGGAATATCGGCAGAAGCGGGAGGTCGATGCGCGGCAGACCATCCTCGCCGACTGTCAGCAGGCCCGCACCGACCGCGTCGCCCTCCTCATCCTGGTCACCTTCGCGACCGGCCTCCTCACCTTCGCGCAGGTCCTGCGCTCCCGCCGCAAACCAGTCGACGAGTGACGCCGCGGCGGCCGACAGCGGCTAGTGCGCCATGGTGACGAGGCCACGGCTGGCCTGGCTGCGGCTCACGGCGTGGCTGGTCGATTGGCTGTGCATTCTGGTACTGGCGTTGGCCCTGGTTCCGATCGGGTTGGCGGTGCGCGGGCTCGAGCTGCCGGTCTGGGCGCTCAACCTCGGCTCGTTTCTGCTGCTGGTTCTGCCCGCCACACTGTGGCTGGCCTGGCGGGAGTCGGCGCGTGGGGCTACGCCCGGCAAGCGGCTGCGCGGGCTGATGGTGGTGTCGGCTCGGACTGGCCGGCGAGTGTCGTTCGGGCGGGCGCTGGCGCGGAACGTTCTGAAGGTGACCGTGCCGTGGGAGCTCGGCCACACGGTCGCCTATGGGTTCGCCACCGAGGCCGAGCCCGGCGGTTGGCTGATCGTCGTGAGCATCGTGCTGTACGCCGTTGTCCTGGTCTGGATCGCAGGGCTGTTCGCCCGCGTATCGCCGTACGACGCGATGGCCGGCACTCGCGTGATCCTAACGCCTATCAATCCATCTAGTAGTTAGATTTATCGCTTGTGATTCGCTGACCTAATGCTTAGACTGCCAGCATGTCCGTTATGCCAACGATCGATGCGATGCAGGATGCCGGGTTTCCGATGGGTGGGGAGCCGCTCGCGGCGCTCGACCTCGTGGATACGGCGATCCTGGTCGTCGACCCGCCACGCGACCTGCTGTCGGAGCGGCCCGACGCCTGGTGGGAGCTGCAGTCGGACCGGCTCCCGAGCGGACCCCGGCCACCCGAGGCTGCGGTACTGCGCCTTCGGTCCGCGATCCGCGACCTCTTCGACGCACACCTCGAAGGCCGCGCGCCGCAGGCGACCTCAGTAGCCGACGTCAACGCGTACGCCGCCGCGGTCCCGACGAGCCGACAACTCAAGCTGGGGCCTGACGGATCGGTGGCGGAGACGCGGTGGCACACCGAGCTCGGCGGGAACGCGATACTTGCTGCGCTCGCCCGCGAGGCGATCGATCTGCTGTCGGACGCCGATCGGCTGGCAACGCTGCGGCGATGCGCGTCGTCGTCGTGCTCGATGCTGTTCCTGGCGGAGAACAAGCGCCGGATCTGGTGCTCGAGCGCCGGCTGCGGGAACCGCGCCCGCGCTGCACGGCACTACCACAAGACCCACCGGGGATCCGGAGACGCACGATGACCGCCGCACCGAACACACCGACGCCGACTACTGGATTCCACGAGGGCGAGCTGGCTGTGCAGGCGCGAGCCGGACTGCGGGACGCAGCATCGCGCCTGGAAGGCATGCTCGGACCGGTGTCGCTGACAGGCGGCCGGGCCGCGATCCTGGCGTTGCAGTCCTTCGCGGTTCTCGTCGCGCGCGACGAGCAGCACCGGCTGTGGGCTTCCCCGTTGGTCGCCCAGCCAGGGTTTCTCGCGGGTCAGGGCCAACTGTTGCTGGTGAAGACCAAGCCCGCACCGGCGGACGCATTGCACAATCTCGCGCCGGACCAGTCAGGCGGAGTACTGGCGATCGACCTCGAGCGTCGCCGGCGAGTCAGAGTCAACGGCTGGATCACGGACGTGGCCGAGAACGGTCTCACCCTCGATGTCCACGAGGCGTTCGGCAACTGCCCGTCGTACATCCAGCCGCGACAGATCACGCAGGGCCCGTCGCGGCCGGTCAGCCCGGCGCATTCAGCGTTGACTGCGCGCGGCCAATTGACGGACGAAGCGCACCGGATCATTACGACTGCGGACACGTTCTTCCTGGGGACGGAACACCCCACCCGCGGAGCGGACGCCTCGCACAAGGGCGGCTCCCCCGGATTCGTGCAGGTCGACGGCGCCGACGTGATCTGGCCCGACTACGCGGGCAACAACATGTTCAACAGCATGGGGAACCTCGCCGTCGATCCCACGGCTGCGCTGCTGTTCATCGACTTCGAGAGCGGCGACGTACTCCAGCTCACCGGAAGAGCAACTCTAGAGTGGGACTCTAACGATGCTACGGGCAACGACTTCGCCACTGGTCGCTCGGTCCGTTTCCACGCAGCCGCCGGTGTGCTGTGGCCGTCCGCCATCACCCAGCAGATTGCTTGACCGATTCGATCAGCGCGTACGACGTCTTGGCCGCGGCCTCCGGATCGCCGTCGCGGATCGCCGCCAGCAACGTGAAGTGGGCATCGCGGACCTTGGTGTCCTCGGGGATCGTGGCGGTCTGGTGGATCGAGTCGGTCAGCACTTCCGCAAGAGCGTCGTACAGACGGAGCAACAGCGGGTTGCCGCTGGCTTCCACCACACCTCGATGAAAGCCCGCGTCGGCGGCGACGTAACCGGCCAGATCGCCGGCTTCATGCGCTGCGCTGCGTGCCTCGAGTGCCGCGTCAAGCCCGGCGACTCCATCGGGCAGCTGGGCGGCCAGCCGCGCGGCCGCGGCCTCGATGCCGGCCCGCGCATCGAGGACATGCGTCAGCGACGCCGACAGCTCGTCGCGGACGAGAACACCGCTGATCTCATTGGTCGCGCGCACGTACGTGCCGTCGCCGACCCGCGGCTCCAACAGACCGGTCAGGCTCAGCGACCGCAACGCCTCGCGCACGGTTCCCCGGCTGACCCCCAGCTCGACGGCGAGCTGGTTCTCGCCGGGAATCCTGCCGCCCACCGGCCACGTGCCGGACTCGATCAGCCCCCGGAACTGCTCGGAGACCTGCAGCACCAGCGGCACCTGACGCACCGGTCCACTCAGTGACACCTCGACAACCTCCGTTCTCCGCCCAGGCTACAGTGTAAATGTAGGACATCTAGTCAGGAGTGAGGATGTGCTGAAACCGCCGGCCGAGCCGCCGATCGGACGACGGGCCGCCCTGCTGACCGCGACCGTCTTCCTGGTGGCCCTGTGCCTGCGTCCGGCGCTCACCGCGGTCGGCCCGGTGCTGCCGCAGATCGGTGCCGACGAGCAGCTCGGGGAGGGAGCGCTCGGCCTGCTCGGCACGCTGCCGCTCATCGCCTTCGGACTGGCCTCGCCTCTTATTCATCGACTTTCCCGGCGCCACGGGATGGAGCGGGCCGTGTTCGTCTCGCTGCTCGTCCTCGCCGTCGCCAGCGTCGCCCGGTCCTACACCGGGCTGCCCGGACTGTGGCTCGGCACGATCGTGGTCGGTGCCGCGATCGCAGTCGGCAACGTCCTGGTCCCCGTTATCCTCAAGCGCGACTATGCGGGCAACGTGTCCCGCGCGACCGGGGTGTACACGGCCTTCATCACCGGCGGCGCCGCGATAGCTTCGGTCTCGGCCGTGCCGATCGCGGACGCGGCCGACTGGCGGCTCGCGCTGGCGGTCTGGGGAGGTCTTGCCGCCGTCGTCGCCGTGATCTGGCTGCCGCGGCGGTCCGCGTCCGTGCCAATGCCGCCGCCGGACCCCGACGACGGCACTCCCCCGGTGAGCGTCTGGCGGCAGCCGATGGCCTGGCTGATCACCGCGTTCATGGGTCTGCAGTCGACGAGCTTCTACCTCCTCGTCAACTGGCTGCCCACCATCGAGATCTCTACCGGTGTCTCGGAGCGGACCGCCGGCGTCCATCTGTTTCTCTTCCAGTGCTTCGGCCTCGTCGGCGGCCTGGCGATTCCCCGGCTGCTGAAGCATCCGACCGATCAACGCGCCGGCACGATCACCGCCAGCGTTCCGATCCTCGTTGCCCTGCTCGGAATCCTGCTGGCGCCAGGTCTGATCGTCGTCTGGGTCGTCCTCGCCGGGCTGGGCCAGGGCGCCGCCCTGGTCGCCGCACTCTCCCTCATCAGCATCCGTGGCCGCAGCCACCACGAGGCGACCCAGTTGTCCGGTATGGCGCAGGCCGTCGGCTATCTCCTCGCGGCCACCGGCCCTGTCATCGCCGGCCTCCTCGCCGAACGCACCGGCAACTGGGACGCAACGCTCATCCTGTTCGCGACCCTGGCCGCCGTACAGATCGTCATCGGCATCGTCGTCGGCCGCGACACCCGAACGGCGTGACGCTCGAAGGCCCGGGTCATGCACCCGGGCCTTCGAGTCCGTCGGTCAGCGCACGGGGACCAGGTCGAGGACGGTCTGGTCGACCGAGTTGCCCGCCGTGTCCGTGATCGCGGCACGGACCGACAGGGTGTGCCCGGGCAGCAACGACCACGGAGCGATCATCGTCCGGTAGCCGTCCTTGGTGCGGAGCAGCGGCGCCGGCGTCCAGTGCTTACCGCGGTCCGACGAGATCCACAGCCGGGCCGACTTGACCGGTGCGGTCGTCGCACGGTCCTGGGCTCCGACTCGCAGATCGAACACCATCGGCCGCCCAGCGGGCGCGCTGCCGTCCAGAGAAACGTACGGGTCGTAGTCGAGCCTCAGCATCGACGGCCGGATCGGGTTCGCCCACTCCGCCGGTGGGGTGGCCGTGAACTCCCAGGTCGTCTTCGCCTCCGTGGAGCTCGGGAGCTGATCCGTCTTCCAGCTGTGCTCCACTCGATAACGCGCCGTACCGCTGGGGACCTGGAAGAAGCCCGACGTGTTCTTCTGCTCTCCGAGCTTGACGCCGTTGCGATAGAGCGCGAGCCGTACGTCGTCGATCAGCGCGGTGTCGAGAACACCCAGGTGGCCGGGATCAGCCACGCCGACCTGGAGGTTGAAGTCCCCGTTGAAGATCTCGCCGATGTTGAGCTGCGGATGCATCGCCGTACCGAAGACCGAGCGCACCTTCTCGCCGGGCTTGTAGGTCCGCTCCGGGTTGTCGCAGACACCGGCGGAACCGGTGGCCGGTGAATCCAGACACTGCCACCACTGGATCCCCGGGCCCGCGGACAGCATCTCCACACGGTGGGAGGGCGTCTTGACGGTCTGCCAGAGCTCTCCGCCGAAGGTGGTCACCGAGCTTCGGACTCCGCGTCCGAGGCCCGACGTACCGCTTCCCCAGACGCCGCCGAAGGTCGTGTCGACCCGGGCCATCGCGCGGATGGCCTTGCGGTCGAGGTTCTTCGCCAACGGCACGGTGAACCGGTTCGCGCTCTGGTAGACCTGGTACAGATCCGGAGCGTCGTGGCCGGCCTTCTTGGTCGAGTCCAGCCGCCAGAGGGTGACGGCTTCGACGATCCCGTTCTTGGTTGCGCCGGTCGGTTGCACGTACACCTTGCCGGCGGCAATGTCCGCGACCGGCGGGTACATCTCCTCCGCCTGCCACTTCCCCGGATCCGACGCGCGCAGGGCGGTGACTCCGGCCTCGGTCGCCTTGGTCGGCTGTCCCTCGACCACGGGCACGTTCAGGCGCACCGTCTTCCGGGCGTCCAACGTGAAGTCGGTGTCCTTCGCGACCGTGAAGTCCGTACCGCCGGTCATCGCGACGGTGTCGCCGGTGGTCACGAAGGTCCACATGCTCCACTCGCCTGGCGAGATCCGGCGGGTACTGCGGCCCTGGTCGTCGAGCGTGAACTGGACGAAGTCCCCGTTGTTGCCGTTGAACCCGTTCACCCACCCGCCGGACACGGCCTTGCCGTCGCGGTCGAGCACCTGGACGGAGACGTCGTACGCCGGCGGCTCGTCGTAGGCGTTCAGGGCGAGGCGCAGGAGTTCCTTGCCGTCGGCCCCGAGCAGGTCGATCGAGCCTTGCCACATGGCGTCGGCGACGGTCGCCGGGTCCAGGGTGACGGTCAAGCTCGCCGTACCGCCGGCCGGAACCGTCAGCGTGGCCGGGGACACGACGACGGCTGCGTCGGGTGCCGTTGTGATGTTGCCCGACAGCACCTCGTGGTCGGCGGCCGTGACTGCCAGCGGCTCGCTGCCCGGATTGGTCAGCGTGACATTGCGGGTCTGCGGGGCGTCATCGGGGTGGCGGATCGCGCCGAAGTCGACGACGCCGACGTCAGCCGACAGGCTGTTCGAGGTCGCGGTGGCCAGGTTCAGCCGCCCGCTGCCGGACCACGAGGTGTACGTACCGGTGTCGTCCACGGCACTGCTCAGGCGTGCCTTGAGCTGCTGCCAGGTCAGTTCGGGGTGCTGCTGGAGCAGCAGGGCCGCCGATCCGGTCACCTGCGGCGTCGCTTGGGACGTCCCGGAATACGCGACATACAGGTCGCCGTCGCGGGCACCGGCCCGGGCGCCCAGGATGTTCACGCCCGGTGCGGACACCTCTGGCTTCTGCACGTACGACCAGGTCGGACCCTCGCTCGAGAACTGCGCCTTGTGGTCGGTGGCGTCGACCGCACCGACGGTGAGGGCGGACGCGGCGGTCCCCGGCGACTCGATCGAGAACGGGGTGGGGAGGAACGACCCGCTGTTGCCGGCAGCAACTACGAACAGAGCGCCGGTCTTGTCGGTCAGCCGGTCGACCGCGTCGGCCATCAGGTCGTCGCCGAAGCGCGGCGCCCAACCGCCGAGGCTGACGTTCACCAGGTCCGGGTGCTGGTCGGCCGCCCACTCCAGTCCGGCGATGACGCCGGACTCGGAGCCCTCGTTCGCGGCGTTGAGGACCTTGCTGGAGATCAGTTCGACGCCGGGCGCGACACCCTGCCGGGCGCCGTCCGATCCCGCGCCGTTCCCGGCGACGAGCGAAGCCACATGCGTCCCGTGACCGAGGTCGTCCTGGGTGCCTTCGCCGGTGAAGTCGGCGGTGGCCGTCACCTTCCCGGACAGGGCCGGGTGATCCGCATCGATGCCCGAGTCCACGATCGCGACCTTGACGCCACGCCCGTCGAGTCCGCGGTCCCAGGCGGCCGGTGCCTTGATCTGGTCCAGGTACCCGTCCCGCGGCGCGGCCTCGACCGCTGTCGTCGACTCGCCGTGCACGGCCGCATCCAGCCAGATCTTGGCCGGCCCGGCCGCCCTCGCCGTGATCAGCGATGTACCGAACGTCGTCGTACGGGACTTCTCGATCCGGCCGGCCGTCGCATCCACACTGGCCAGTTCGCGGGTCGCGGTGAACCCGTTGCTCGCCATCGTGCGCTCACCAGCACCCTGGCGCACAATCACCGGCAGGTCCGCGCGGTGCGCGTCGTCGTACTTCATCTCGACCAGACCGCTCACGTCGAACAGCGCAGGATCGAGTACGTCGGGCACAAGCGTCGCGACGTCATGCGGTACGACGCTGATCCGGCCGTGGTCGTTGCGGACGGAGAACCCGTTGGTCCCGCTCTTTCCGTCACGAGAGCGGACGTTGACGCGCGGCGTCCCGCTCTTGTCCGGGGTCAGCGTGACGCGGTCACCGGTCAGCAGCGTGACCGTGGCCGGGCCGGACAGCGCTGGGGCGGCTGGTGTGGCTCCGGGCGGTGGTGGTTTGGCGGCGGACGCGAGGCCCGGAACGGTCACCGCGGACAGCAGCAGCGCGCCGGTGAGCAGCAGCGCCGTCCGGGTCGGAAGTGGTTTCGACAAGGCCACGAGGGCTCCATCCTTGCTCCAGGCACCGATCTGGTGCGTCCTGATGCACCTGTCGTATCCGATCTCTCACCACTCCGGCCACGGACCACCGTGACAAGTCCCGGACATGACGGAAACCGGTCAAGCCGTCGGACGGCCGGGCTGGGCGTCGATCCAGGCGCGGAGGCGGCGGGAGTGGCGGGCCATCAGGTCGGGCTGGGCGAGGGTGGAGGCCAGGACAGCGGCGCCTTCGTAGGCGGCGACCAGGTCGATGGCCAGGTCGCGGGCATCGCGGCGTACCAACTGCTGGGTGCCGAAATGACGGTGGCCAACGTGGTCCGGCTCAACATCTACACGACCGACGTCGGCGAACTACTCCAGCAGTTCGGCGTACTGGCCGAGCGGTTCGCCGACACCCCCGACCGCTTCGCCAGCACGGTCCTTGGCGTCGCGTCCCTCGCCGGCCCGGACCTCCTGGTCGCCCTGGAGGCCACCGCCATGGACTAGCGCGAGAGGTCCAGGAGTTCCAGTACGCCGTTGACGTGCGCCTCGGCCTGGGTCCGTGAGGGCGGAGCGTCCAGGCCGAGGAGGCGACGCCGGTGGGGCTCGCCGAGGAGGAGGGTGAAGAGCTCCTCGGGGCACGGGACGAGGTCGCTCAGGGCGGCGATATAGCGCTGCGGGCCTGCCGCGTAGAACCCTGTGGCCAGATCCGGGAACTGATGCGCCTCGGCGATCACCATCCGGTGCAGGCCGACGGCGACGTCCGAGTGCAGGGTGATGACGAGGCGGACGGCCAGCGCCTCGAGGGCGCTCGCACCAGGCGTCCGGACCTGCCGGTCGACCGGCTCGGCCTCAGGCAGGACTTCGCGGTTCAACCGGGCGACCGCGGCGGTGAAGACCTCGGTCTTGTCGCCGACGTACGCGTAGATCGTCCGCTTGGTGACCTTCGCCTCCGTGGCCAGCCGGTCCAGCGAGACACCGCCGTACCCGTGCTGGAGGAACAGCCGGACGGCCGCGTCCAGGATCTCCTCCCGCCGCTGCTCGCGTTCGGACTCGGTCGGCCGTCCACGTTTGCGCGGACCACCGTCGGCAGCTCTGGTCATGGCGCTATCCTCCTTCATGACAGAATGACACGATCTAGTATCATTATCCTCGTGAGGAGAGCCGACACGATGTCCGCACCGCCCGACCTGCTGGGCCACTACCGGCAGATGCTGCTGATCCGGCGCTTCGAGGAGCGGGCCGCCCGGGCCTACACCGAAGCCAAGATCGGCGGCTACTGCCACCTGAACCTCGGCGAGGAGGCGACGGTCGTCGGGTTGATGAGTGCACTCGACCCGAGCGACTACGTCTTCACGAACTACCGCGAGCATGGCTATGCCATCGCGCGCGGCATCGACCCCGGCCGCGTCATGGCCGAGCTCTACGGCCGGAGCGACGGCGTCTCCAAGGGCTGGGGCGGCTCCATGCACCTGTTCGACGCCCAGGCCCGGCTGCTCGGCGGGTACGGAATCGTCGGTGGCCAGTTGCCGCTGGCAACCGGGGCGGCGCTGGCGATCGCCTACCGCGGCGGGCCGGAGGTGGTGATGTGCCACCTGGGCGACGGTACGACGAACATCGGCGCCTTCCACGAATCGCTGAACCTGGCCGCGCTGTGGAAACTCCCCATCGTGTTCGCGGTGGTGAACAACCAGCTCGGCATGGGCACCACCGTCGAGATGTCCTCCGCCGAACCCGAGCTGCACAAGCGTGCCGCGGCGTACCGGATGTACGGCGAACGCGTCGACGGCAACGATGTCGTCGCCGTACGGGATGCCGCCGTCCGTGCGGTCGCGATGGCGCGTGAAGGGCGGCCGGTGCTGCTGGAGGCTGTCAGCGGACGGCTGCGTGGGCATTCGGTGGTCGATCCGGCGGCGTACCGCTCGAAGGACGAGGTGGCGGCGCTCAGAGCCGCGGATCCCGTGCTCGCGTCGGGTGATCAGCTGCGTGACGCCGGGACGTTGAGCGCCGAGGAGCAGGAGCAGTTGGAGCAGTCTGTCGCCGACGAGGTCGGTGCGGCGGTCGCGTTCGCGGATGCCAGTGCACCACCGGATGTGAAGACGTTGTTCGACTACAACTACGCGACTCCGGTGCCGAACGATCTCAAGCGACTGCCGGGGCAGCCTCTCTTCGCGGTGGCCGGCGCATGACCGTGATGTCCTACCGGCAGGCGATCAACGAGACCCTGCGCGCCGAGATGCAGCGCGACGACCGCGTCTTCCTGATCGGCGAGGAGATCGGCGTCTTCGAGGGGTCGTACAAGATCACCGCTGGGTTGCTCGCGGAGTTCGGCGAACGACGGGTGCGGGACACGCCGATCTCGGAGGAGGGGTTCACCGGCGCCGCCATCGGTGCGGCCATGCTCGGGCTCCGGCCCGTGGTCGAGTTGATGACGATCAACTTCTCGTTGCTCGCGCTCGACCAGATCGTCAACCATGCGGCGAAGATCCACGGCATGTTCGGTGGTCAGCGCAGTGTTCCGATGGTGATCCGGACGCCCGGTGGTGGCGGCCAGCAACTTGGCGCCACGCACTCGCAGAACGTCGAGCTGTACTACGCCTTCGTGCCGGGATTGAAAGTCGTTGCCCCGAGCAACCCAGCTGATGCGAAGGCGCTGCTGCTCGCGGCGATCCGCGATGACGATCCGGTGCTGTTTCTGGAGAATCTCTCGCTGTACAACACGAGGGGCGACGTACCGGACGACGACGTACCGGTCGAGATCGGGCGTGCGGCGGTGACCAGACCCGGCAGTGACATCACGGTGATCGGTTACTCGCGGATGGCGTCGCTCGGTCTGGCCGTGGCGGAGGAGCTGGCTGCTCGGGAGGGGATCGATGCCGAGGTCATCGATCTGCGCAGTCTGCGTCCGCTGGATCGGGAGACGATCGTCCGGTCGGTCCGTAAGACACACGCGGCGGTGGTACTGGAGGACGACTGGCTGACGTACGGGATCGGCGCGGAGATCGCGGCGACGATCTCGGACGGTGCGTTCGACCAGCTTGACGCACCGGTACGCCGGGTTGCGATGGCCGAAGTACCGCTTCCGTACGCCAAGAGCCTGGAGAGCGCCGCCCTGCCCTCGGCGGGCGATGTCGAGACGGCGATCAGACAGACCCTGGCCGCGGTCGGCCGGCTGCGCTGAGAGGAGAAACCATGAGCACGATTTTGATGCCACGTTTGTCGGACACGATGGAGACCGGCGTCGTCGTCACCTGGCACAAGCAGACCGGCGAAATGGTCGAGGCCGGCGAGATCCTGGCCGACATCGAGACCGACAAGGCCGTGATGGAGTACGAGGCCTACGAGTCCGGCGTCCTCGGCCGGATCCTGGTCGCCGAGGGCGAAGAAGCCGCCATCGGCCAACCGATCGCAGTCCTGGGCGACGAAGACCCCGAAGACGACGCGGCCACGCCGGACGAGGCTGCGACGTCCCGATCGTCTGCGCCGACACCTACACCGGCCGCGCAGTCAGGCCCCGTCACGGATGCGGCAAAGCCCTCCGTCGCGGGGCCGGCGATCGAGCGGATGCCCGCTTCTCCCTTGGCGCGGCGGGATGCCGTGGAGCTCGGGGTGGATCTGACGCAGATTGCCGGGACCGGGCCTGGTGGGCGGATCATCCGCGCGGATGTCCGCGCCGCCGCCGAGACACTCCAGCCGACCGAGACAGCCGAGTCGGCACCAGCCGTCTCCCAGGACCTGAGCCCTGGCGAGGAGGTCCCGCTCAGCTTGCTGCGCAGGAGGAGCGGAAAGCGCCTGGCCGACAGCGTCCGGACCGCACCGCACTTCTACCTGACCGCGAGCGCCGACCTCGAGAACCTCGTCGACCTGCGGTTCGAGCTCAACGCACAACTGACGGAGGCCGGACGGCAGAAGGTCAGCATCAACGACCTCGTCATCCGCGCCTGTGCACTGACGCTGCGCCAGCACCCGGACGTCAACTCGTCCCTCTCCGGCGACAATCTCCTACGCCATCACGACATCAACATCGGTGTAGCAGTCGCGATCTACGACGGGCTTCTGGTCCCCGTCATTCGCAACGCCGACCACAAGTCGGTCGGCGTGATCGCCGAGGAGTCCGCGTCCCTCGCCGTACGAGCGAGAGAACGCCAACTGACGAGCGACGAGATGGCCGGCGGAACGTTCACCATCAGCAACCTCGGGATGTACGGCGTCGAGCAGTTCACCGCCATCATCAATCCCCCGCAGGCCGCGATCCTCGCCGTCGGCGCCTCCCGCCGCGAGGCAGTCGTCCTCGACGACGGATCCCTCGCCGCTCGCACCAGGATGCGGTACACCCTCTCCGCCGACCACCGAATCCTCAACGGCGCGGACGGAGCCCGCTTCCTCGCCGACCTCACCAAACTCCTGGAGAACCCCTGGCTCATCATCGCCTGAGACGCGTGAGCACACCCCTCGCCGCCTGTGATGTACGGGTCGACAGGTAGTGCACCTGCGAGACACCGTACACAGAACCCCCGCACGCTCAACTGCACTACCTGTCGACCCGACACCTCCTGTGCAGCTGCACGCCTCAACGCGTCAGACGACCCGCTAGCGCACGTTGAGGGTGTATTCGATGAGGGTTGGGTGGGGTGGGAAGGCCGTTCGGGTCTGCCGGCCGGTGGGGTGCCAGCCGAGCTTCTCGTAGAAGCGGCGGGCCCGAGTGTTCTCGGTGAAGACCCGCAGCCGCAGAGTCCTGAGCGTGGACGGAAAAGTGGCGAGCAAAGCGTCGTGCAGGTACGTCGCCAGCCCTGAGCCCCAGGTATCGACGGCGGTGCCGAAGTGGAAGACCTCGTCATCCCGGCGGGCCGCGAATCCGGTGATCCGGTCGTCCTGATCACACGAGACGTAGACCGCGATCGACGGATCGGCGAGCTCGACCGCCCAGCGGTCCAGGATGTCGGCGCGTGGGAACGGATGCGTCTCCTGCGGGAAGATGTGACCCAGTCCTTCCACCGCGCCGCGTTCCTGGAGCGTCACCAGCTCGGGCAGATCGGACTCGTGTGCCTTGCGGAAGACCCAATCCATACCTTTAGTGTCCCGAGCCGATGCCGGCGGTGCTTTCTCGGACCACCAGGGTGAAAGGTGCTCGGAGTCGGACCGGGTCTTGACCCGGCTTCTGGTCGCGGAGGGCCTGCAGGGACAGCCGGGCGATGGCGACGCGGTCCGGTGCGACGGTGGTCAGTGTCGGGAGGGTGGCGAGGTCGTACGGAATGTCGTCGAAGCCGACGACGGCGACCTGCTGTGGCACCTTCAGCCCGCGCAGCACCAGGGCCCGGATCGCGCCCATCGCCAACCAGTCGGTGCCCGCGAAGATCGCGTCCGGAGCGGGATTGCCGGCGTCGAGCCAGCGACCGAGGGTCAGCTCGGCGTCCTCACCGCGGACGCCTCCGGCCGGGAGCACGATGTCCTCGTCGACGCCGACACCCGCCGCCACCAGGGCATCGCGATAGCCGTTGGTCCGTCCGTCCGCTACCCCCGGCCCGGGCACCAGCGCCATCACCCGGCGCCGCCCCATCGCCAGCAGATGCTCGGTCGCCACCCGCCCAGCCTCACGGTTGTCGATCCCGACATGGTCGGCGCGGTGGTCCTCACCGGCCTTCTCGCCCAGCAGCACCAGCGGCAGCGCGGGATCACGCCGCTGCACATCCTCCGGACTCAGGCTCAGCGGGCTCATGATGATCCCGTCGAGGCGAGCCGGATGCCGATCGGTGAGCAGGCCGAGCTCGGCCTCGCGGCGGCCACCGGTCTGGTGGAACTGCACGATCCAGCCGAAGGTCTCCGCCTCGTCCAGCATCCGCGCCGCGAGCGAGGCGAAGTACGGGCGATCGAGCTGGGGCACCGCGAACGCGATCACCCCGCTGCGGCCCTGGGCCAGGTTCCGGGCGGCGATGTTCGGCCGGTAGCCGAGCTTGTCGATCGCGGCGAGGACCCGCAGCCGGGTCGCCTCCCGGACGTGTTCCGACCCGTTGACGACGTTCGACACCGTCTTCATCGATACGCCGGCCGCCTCGGCGACGTCGATCAAACGAGGCCTCATGGGTGGTAACGATCTCACTTCAAGCCGGTGTGTGCCATTCCGGCCAGGATCCGCCGCTGGAACACCACGAACACCACCACGACCGGGACCAGAGTGACCACACTCATCGCGAACAGCGCTCCCCACTCCGAGCTGCCGGTGGCGTCGAGGAACCCGCGCAAAGCCACCGGAACCGTCAGTTTGGTCCGCGTCGACAGGTAGATCAGCTGGCTGAAGAAGTTGTTCCAGGTCCAGATGAAGGAGAAGATCGCGGTCGTCACCAGCGCCGGGGTCAGCAGCGGCAGGATGATCCGCCGGTAGATGCCCCACGCCCCGCACCCGTCGATCCGGGCGGCGTCGTCCAGCTCGACCGGGATCGACCGGATGAACTGCACCATCAGGAACACGAAGAACGCGTCGGTGGCCAGGAAGCTCGGCACGATCATCGGCCAGAACGTGTCGATCCAGTTGAGGTTGCGAAAGATCGAGTACTGCGCGATCAGCGTGACGTGACCGGGCAGCATGATCGTGGCCAGCATCAGCGCGAACAGCGTCTTGCGCCCGATGAACTTGAGTCGCGCGAAGGCGTACGCCGTGAGCGAGCAGGTCAGCACGTTCCCGATCACGACCGCGGTGCAGATGATCAGCGAGTTGGCGAGGTACACCCCGAAGTTGACGCCGGTCGAGTGCCAGCCCAGCGCATAGTTGCCCAGCGTCGGGTGCTCGGGCACCAGACCGGCGTCCTTGAAGATCTCGGTGTTCGGCCGCAGCGACGCGGTGATCATCCACAGCAGCGGATACAGCATGATCAGCGCGCCGACGGTCAGACCGGCGTGTGCGAAGACGCGGCGAGTTCTCATCGACGGACCCCTTCGTCTCCGTAGAACACCCAGGTGCGGCCGAGGACGAAGTTCAGCCCGGTGAACACCGCGATGATCAGCAGCAGGACCCAGGCCATCGCGGCGGCGTACCCCATCCGGAAGTTGCCGAACGCCTGCTGGTACAGGTACAGCGTGTAGAACAGCGTCGAGTCCGACGGCCCGCCCTTGCCGCCGCTGATGATGTACGCCGGGGTGAACGCCTGGAACGCACCGATGATCTGCAGCACCAGGTTGAAGAACACGACCGGCGACAGCAGCGGCAGCGTGACCCGCCAGAACCGCTGCCACTTGTTCGCGCCGTCCATCTCGGCCGCTTCCATCACGTCCTCCGGGATCTGCCGCAGCCCGGCCAGGAAGATGATCATGGGAGCGCCGAACTGCCACACCCGCAGCACGATCAGCGTCCACAGCGCCGTACCCGGCTCGGAGATCCAGCCGTGTCCTTCGATGCCGAACAGGCCGAGCACGTGGTTGAGCAGACCGTCACTGCCGAAGATCTGCTGCCAGAGCAGGGCGATCGCGACACTGCCGCCGAGCAGGCTCGGCACGTAGTACAGAGCGCGATAGACCACGAGACCACGCAAACCGCGGTTGAGCAGTACGGCGATCGCGAGGGCGAAGGTCATCTCCAGCGGCACCGACACCGCGACGTACAGGAACGTCACCCGAAGCGAGTGCAGGTAGCGGGCGTCGTGGAACAGCGCCGTGTAGTTGTGCAGTCCGGTCCAAGCCGGGGTGTTGAACAGCGCATAGTCGGTGAACGAGTAATACAGCGACAACACCATCGGGCCGACGGTCAGACCGAGTACGCCGATCAGCCAGGGCAGGAGGAACAGGTAGCCCGGGATGCTTTGACGCAGACGCGTTCCGAACGAGTCGGCAGCGGATCGGCTCACTGGCCGAGCGTCTTCCCCGCCAGCTCGACGAACTCACCCGCGCCGGAGGCGGGCGTGGCCTTGCCGAAACCGATGTTCTCGGCGATGCGACCGAAGCCGGTGAGCAGCTCGCCGTACCCCTTCGGCCAGGGCGGAGGCGTCGGACCGACCTTGCCTGCGATGTCCTCCACATACGCGATGGCCCGGGCGCCGGCGGAGTCGGCGTCGGCCGAGACCACGTCGCGCGCCTTCTTCGACGGCGGTACGCCGAGCAGGATGCCGATGGTCTTGATCGCGGTCTCGTCGTTGAGCAGGAACCCGATCAGCTTGGCGGCGTCCTCGGGGTGCTTGCTCGCGGCCGAGATGCACCACAGGTCGAGCGCCTTGATGAACTGACCCTTGAGGTCGCCGGCCTTGTCCTGGGGCACCGGCAAGACGGTCAACGGGCTCTTGACCAGCGGCTGGTAGAACGTGACCTGCTGCACCCAGCCGAACTGCAGCGGGGCCTTGCCGGTCGCCACCAGGGACTTCTCGATCGCGATCGTCTCGCCGCTGACGTTCTGCGGCGGGGCTGCCTTCGCCTTCCGCAGGTCCGCCCAGTACTGGAACCACTCCTGGACCGTGTCCTTGCTGGTCGCCAGCTTCGAACCGTCCTCGGTGAACGTCCCGGTCCCGTGCTGACGGGCGAACACCTCGAACAACTGGAAGTTGCCGGCCTGGTCGCTGGACCCGAACGCGCCCTGCACCGATCCCGCATAGTCCTTCGCGAACTCGGCGAACGCGTCCCACGTCCACCCCTGCTTGGGGACGCTGCCGCCGGCCTTCTTCACGGCGGCCTCGTCGACGTACATGGCATAGCTGATCGAGCTCTGGCCGATCCCGAAGTTCTTGCCGTCCGCGGTGCCGCTCCCGGCCACGTCCGGGTCCAGTCCGGAGGTGTCGATTCCGAGCGATCCCAGGTCCTTCAGGGCACCGCGACCGGCGTAGTCGCTGAAGTAGCTCATCGACATCCGCAGTACGTCGGGCGCGTTGTTGCCGGAGGTCTGCGTGGCCAGCTTGTCCCAGTAGTCGTCGAAGGGCGCGCTCTCCGGGGCGAAGTCGGCGCCACCGTTGGACTTCCAGGCGTTCAGTGCCTTGTTGATCGCCTTGGTCACGGGGTCGGGCCCGTACCACGCGACCCGCATCGGTCCCGGCTTCGCGGAGCAGCCGGGCAGCATGGTGGCGGCGGCCGTGGCGGCACCGAGACCCAGCAGGGTACGGCGGCTGAAGGTGGACGGATTCATGTCAGTTCTCCCTGCTCGTCGGCGTGGTGGAGTGGGCCCAGCGCCAGTTGTGTTCGAGGCGAAGCGGGACGTAGGCGCCGGTCGGCAGGTCGTCGGTGAGTCGTGCCTGCCAGCGGGCCAGCTGGTGCAGCAGCCGGGCGCGGACGGCCAGGTGCTGCTCGTTCTCGAAGAGGTTGTCCAGCTCGGCCGGATCGGCGTCGACGTCGTACAGCTCGCCGGCGAGATCCGCGTGGACGATGAGCTTCCATCGGCCGCTGCGCAGCATCCGCGCCGACCCGGACTGGGTGACCGTGTTGAGTTCGTCGAACGTCGGGCCGTCGTACGAGAAGTGCAGCGGTGGGCGGTCAGTGACGTCGCGGGCGCGTCCGCCGAATCCCTGCTCGGCGATGATGCTGCTGAACTCGGCCTCCGGCGCCTCCTCGCCGTGGGCGAGCGGCAGCAGGCTCCGGCCCTGGACGCCCTCCGGCAGAGGCTGACCGACTGCCTCACAGATGGTCGGCAGAATGTCGACAATCGACACCGGCTCGTCGCGCCGCTGGGTCGCGACACCGTCCCCCGCGACGATCAACGGGATCCGCATCAGGAACTCGGACAGCCCGGCGCCCTTGCGCTGCAGGCCGTACTCGCCGACGTAGTCGCCGTGGTCGGCCAGCACGATCGTCAACCGCGGACGCGTCCGCTTGGCGAGACCCTCGTGCAGCCGCTGGATCTGGTCGTCCAGCAGTCGCAGCATCCCGAGGTAGTTGGCGGCGTACCGACGCCATCCCCCGTCGTACCCGGGCCGCTTCTCGTCCTGCAGCCGGCGCAGCCACGCGTAGCTGCCGCCCTTGGCCTCGGCGCCTTCCGGGCCGGTGATCCGGTCCGGGACATTGTCGGGCGCGACCATCGAGAAGTACGGCTCCGGCACCTGGTACGGGTTGTGCGGTTCGGGATACGACACCCAGAAGAGCCCGGGCTTGTCCGGATCGGCCTCGTCCACGGCGGCCAGTGCGTCACTGGTGATCCGGTAGGGCAGTTGGCAGCGCAGCTCGTACGGCGTGGGCTCCTCGGAGACACCGTGGTCGAGTCGCTCGAGCCACCTGTCGAAGGCCTTCTCCTGCTCGTCGCGCTCCGGACCGCGGGTGTGGAAGTAGGGACCGTTGTAGGTGTCGAAGTCGCCGGCGCCTCGCGGCATGTGGGGCTTGCCGGCGAAGTGCAGCTGGTACTCCGCCGCCCGCAGTACATCGACGAGGTCGCCGGCGAACCGGGCGTGGGCCGGTGTGCTGTTCTGCCGGACCTGGTGGGCGCTGGGAAAGCGTCCGGTCAGCAGGCTGGTGCGGGCCGGGACGCAGGCGGGCGCCGAGGTGTAGGCCTGGGTGAAGTCGGTTCCGGCGGCCGCCAGCCGGTCGACGAAGGGCATGGTGTCGACCGGGTAGCCGCTCCGGCGGGTGAATCCGGCGCGTTGCTGGTCGGTCATCACGATGACGATGTCGGGACGCATTCCCTGGTCTCTCCTGGCGGGTCGGCGGCAGGTTGTACAGCGCTGTAATACAGCGCTGCAAAGATTGGCGTACACCGCCTGCCCGCGTCAAGGGCCGACCGCGGTGGCCACGATTCGGTAAGGAGGTTGCTTAACCGGTCGGCGCGATGGTCGACTAGGCGCGTGACGGCAACGGAAGGCCCGGTCTCGGGAGTACAGCAGGATGCCGGGTTGTCGTACCGGACCCTGATCTGGCTTGCGGTGGCGACGTTCTCGATGGGGATCGACGGCTACGTGCTGGCCGGCTTGCTGCCCGCCATCGCCGGCGATCTGGAGGTGAGCGCGGCAGCCGCAGGGCAGTTGGTCTCGGTGTTCGCACTGACCTCGGCGCTCGCGGCTCCGGTGCTGGGGACTGTCACCAGCCGATGGGAGCGTCGTACGACGATCGCGCTGTCTCTGGCTGTGTTCGTGCTCGGCAACCTGGTGGTCGGTCTCGCGCCCAACTACGCGACCGCGCTCGGCGGCCGTGTGATGGCTGCGCTCGGTGCGGCGCTGCTCAACGCCGCCGTGACCGGGTACGTGATCGCGCTCGCGCCACCGCAGCACCGCGGCAAGGCGCTCTCGTTCGTGCTCGGTGGCTGGATGACCGCGACCGCGCTCGGTGTACCGGTCGGCCTGGCGCTCGGCCAGACCAGCTGGCGATTGCCGATGCTCCTGGTCGCGGTGGTCGGCACGATCGCGTTGGCCGGAATCATGCTCAAGCTCCCGCGCTTGCACCTCCCGGCCGGGACGCTGGCCGAGCGTCTGCGTCCGCTCGGCCAGCCGCGGTTGTTGGCAGGGCTGCTCGTCACGACCGGCATCCTGTGCAGCAGCTACACCTGCTTCACCTACGCCACGCTGATCTTCGCTTCGACCTTCCGGCTCGACTGGGTGATCATCGTGGTCATGTTCGGGTACGGCGTGGCCAGCATGCTCGGCAACGCGGTCACCGGCCGACTGACCGACCGCTTCACGCCGCTGCGCGTCCTCACCGTCGTGCTGATCGGACTGCTCCTGAACTCGGTGCTGGGGATGCTGACCTTCCTGACCGTGCCGCTCGCGGTGACCGCGGCCACTGGCCTGGTGTGGTTCTTCGCCGCTGGCGTTGGCAACGGTGGAGCCGCCGTACCTCAGCAGGCACGGCTCGCGGCCCTCGCCCCGAACTCGGCTGCCATCGTGATGGCCTTGAACGGCAGCGCCATCTCGCTCGGTTCCGCTCTCGGCAGCGGCCTCGGCGGCGTCTCGCTGGCCGCCGGCACCTCGCCGTACGGACTCCTCGGCATCGCAGCCGTCATCCTGGCGATCACGCTCACCCTCCACCTGCTCGTCGCGAGGGCCCGGGCCTAGGCACTCAGGACTCGTCGGTGCCGGCGGTGTTCAGGCGATGCATCGTCTGCTCGTCGAGGTGGAGGTCCACGGCCGCGAGCTGCTCGTCCAGCTGGGCGACCGTTCCGGCCGCACTGACCGGGATCACCGCCGGGTCGCTCTGCATCATCCAGGCGAGGACGACCTGGTTCGCGGTGGCGCCGGTCTCGGCTGCGACCTGGTTCAGGACCTCGAGGCGGACGGCGCTCGTGGGATGGTCGTAGCCGCGTTCGAACGGCCGGTCACTGCGGGTGTAGGCGCCGCGCAGCAAGGGCTTGTAGCCCAGCAGGGTGAACTCCGGCTCCGACTTCGCATAGTCGATCAGCTCGGGCGTGACCACATCGAACCCGGTCCGCTCAGGCCGCGGCCACAGGTACGTGTGAAGTTGCTGAACGCAACTGTACGCCGGAACGCCGGCGGTCCGGGCGAGCTCGCGGGCACGCTCGATCCGCCACACCGGGGTGTTGCTGCACCCGATGGCACCGACCACGCCCTCCTTGACCAGGGCCCCGAACTCACCGACCGTGTCGGCCAGATCCGGCTCGCGGTCGTCCCAGTGGGCGTAGTACAGGTCGATGCGGTCGACGCCGAGCCGTTCGAGGCTGCCCTGCACCGCGCGACGAACCGCCTTGCCGGACAGGCCCTCCCAGTTCTCCATCGCCGGATCGCCGGGCGCCTTCGTCGCGTGTGCGCCGGCCTTGGTGGCGACGACGACCTGGTCTCGCACCCCGCGGCTGCGGATCCACCGGCCGATCACGACCTCGCTCTCGCCGCCGAGACCGCCGTCGGCCCACTGGCCGTAGCTGTTGGCCGTGTCGATGAACGTCCCACCGGCTTCGAAGAACCGGTCCAGCAGCGCGAACGCCGTCGTCTCGTCCGTCTCGGTCCCGAACGGGATCGTCCCGAGGCAGAACTCGCTGACCTCCACCCGACCGTCGCGGTCACCCAGCCACCGTGTGCGCATCACAACTCCTGTACGAGGCGGGTCCTTCCCACCACCGGCGCCCAACGTACGGCGGGATCGGCCGGAATCCGCGGCCAATCAGCGGGCGGATTCGCGGACCAATGCGCACGTCCGGGCCAACGATCCGATCGCCGCATCGACATCGCCGTCGGCCAGATTGCCGTAGCCGAGCACGATTCCGCTCGAATCGCCGCCGGCCCGGACCTGGTACTGGCTCAGCGCGACGAGCCGGATCCCGGTACGCCGTGCCGCTGCCACCACCGGACCTGCGGCGAGCTCGTCCGGCAGCCGGGCGATCAGGTGCAGCCCGGCCGCCGCTCCGTCGATCGACCAGCCCGGCAAGTCCCGGCGTACCGCTGCGACGACTTGCTGACGCCGGCTCTGATAGCGCCGGCGCAGTGCCCGCAGCTGACGGTCGTAGGCACCCGCGCGCAGCAGTTCCGCGAAGGTGGCCTGGTCGAACGTCGACGGGCCCGGACCGATCGATCGGGTCAGCGCCTTCCGCCACGGCCCGCGAACGACGTACCAGCCGAGGCCGATGGCCGGGGACAACGTCTTGCTGACGGAGCCGAGCAGGACGACCTGCTCGGGCGCCATGCCCTGCAGCGTGGTCAACGGATTGCGGTCGTACCGGAACTCGGCGTCGTAGTCGTCCTCGAGGATCAGACCGTTCGTACGCCGGGCCCACTCGATCAGCTCGAGCCGCCGGCCCGGCGAGAGTACGACGCCGGTCGGGAACTGATGGGCGGAAGTCACCACCACGGCCCGCAGGTCCTGCTGCTGCGTGAATACGTCGACGCGGAGACCTTCGGAGTCGACGGGCACCGGCACGGCCCGTACGCCGGTCGCTTCGATCACGTCGCGAAGCCGGGTCCAGCCCGGATCCTCGATCCCGATGCGGTCGACACCGGCGGCCCGCAGATCCACACAGAGCTGGGCGACGGCGGCACGCACCCCACTGCGGATCACCACATCGCCTGCTGCGGCGACGGCTCCCCGGCTGCGTTGCAGATAGTCGGCCAGCAACTCGCGCAGGGGCAGGTACCCGGCCGCATCCGGATGACCGAGGTCAGCGGTCGGCAACGCGCGCGCGGCCTCGCGCGCGGCCTCGCCCCAGCGGGTGCGCGGGAGCGCACGCAGATCGGGAATGCCCGGCGTCAGGTCGAAGCGGTAGGTGCTGCCCCGGTCGACCTCACCTGTCCTCCGCACGGCTCCCGTCGTACGACCTGACCAGCTGACCCAGGTCCCCGAGCCGACCCGCGTGGACAGATAGCCTTCGGCGACAAGCTGGCCGTACGCCTGCGTGACAGCCCACCGGGAACATCCGAGCTGTTCGGCCAGTTCACGACTCGGCGACAACACCGAGTCGTGAATCAGACGCCCCGACCTGATCGCGCCGCGAAGGCCGCGCTCCAGCTGCCGGTGCAGCGGGCCCTCCCCGTCCAGCACCAACGCCGTCGTCCAGGCTGTCCGGGTCGTCACCGACGTCAGCGGTTGAAGCCTGAGAGCAGGTTGTACGGGTACACCGACGGCTTCTCGCTGACCTCGGTCAGGCGGGCGAGCTGCTCGGCGTCGAGCGACCAGCCGGCCGCACCGATGTTGTCGGTGTAGTGCTCGAGGGTGCGCGGACCGATGATCGGTGCGGTGACAGGCTCGGTCTGGATGAGCCAGCGCAGCGCGACCTGCGCGACGCTGCGACCGGTGTCCGCCGCGATGGCATGCAACGCGTCCAGGACGTTCCAGGTGCGGTCGTTGTCGTAGTAGTCCCAGGCCTCGTAGAGCCCCTGCCTGGCGGCCTCCGCGACCCGGGTCCCCTCCGGCGGCGCCTCCATGCCCCGGTGGAACCGGCCGGCCAACCAGCCCGCACGCAGCGGACTCCACGGCATCACACCAAGTCCCTCGTTGCGGCAGATGGCGAGCAGTTCCCACTCGGCTTCGCGGTCGAGCAGGTTGTACAGCGGCTGCAGTGCGCTGTACCCGTTGATCCCGGCCTGCTTCGCCACGTCCACAGCCTTCTGGAGCTGCCAGCCGGTGACGTTGCTGGCGCCCAGGTACCGAACCTTGCCCGACGACACCAGTACGTCGAGCGTCGCCAGCGTCTCCTCGATCGGTGTCGCCGTGTCCCACACGTGGGTGTAGTACAGGTCGATGTAGTCGGTGCCCAGCCGGCGCAGGCTGGCGTCCACCCCGGCAAGGATGTGCTTGCGGCTGAGGCCGTCGTCGTTCGGGCCGTCGCCCATGCTGCCGTAGACCTTGGTGGCGATCACCAGTGAGTCGCGGTCGCGGCCCTTGAGCCAGCGTCCGAGCACGGCCTCCGACTCACCGGCGTTGTACACGTCGGCGGTGTCGATGAACGTGCCACCGGCCTCGACGAACTCGTCCAGGATGCGCACGCTGGTCTGCTCGTCCGCCGGGCCACCGAAGTGCATGGCGCCCAGGCACACCTCGCTGACCTTCAGGCCGGTCCGGCCCAGATTGCGGTACTCCATCGTCCTGTCCCTTCGTTGCAGCAGCCGGATCCGCTATCCGTGATCGACGCTGACCACGATCTTGCCGACCTGGCTGTTGGATTCCATGTGCTCGTGGGCCCGAACGACCTGCTCGAGCGGGAACACTCGATCGACCACCGGGCGGAATGTGCCCGCCAGCAGGCCCGACGAAACAAAAGCCGTTGCCCGGAGCAACCGCTGCGGATCGCGGCTGATCTCGTGCACCGTGTAGGTGCGCAGATTCAGCGCCGGCATGCCCAGATCGAAGCCCGGGTACGGCGTCGGTTGCCCGCTCTGCGCGCCCCAGAGGAACAACGTACCGCCGGATGCGACCACGCGCGCGAGATTTACGACCTCCGGGCCGGCCACCGCGTCGAACACGTACTCCGCGCCGCGGCCCGCGGTCAGGTCGAGAACGCGCGCGGCCACGTCCTCCTCGTCCGAGACGATCACCTCGGCCGCGCCCTCGTCGAGCAGTCTCTGCCGCTTGGCGCGGGTCCGTGTGACGACCAACGGCGTGGCGCCGACGCGGTTCGCGGTCTGGATCGCCGCGAGACCGACGCTGCTGGACGCCGCGTTGAGGACGACGGTCTCCCCCGCACGCAATCCGGCGATCTCGACCATCGCGCCGTACGCCGTGAGGTACGGCATCCACACGGCCGCGCCGGCGACGGCATCGATGCCGTCAGGTCGATTCACCAACGCACTCGCGGGCACGATCGCCTGCTCGGCGTACACGCCGTAGTCGTTCTGCGAGAAGGCCGGGATCACGCTGATGGCCTGGCCGGGCGCGAATCCGGTGACGTCCGGGCCGATCGCCTCGACCACGCCCGCGGCCTCGGCGCCGAGCCGGGACGGGAACTGCTTCACCGGCTCGATGTACTGGTCCCGGCGGAACAGCACCTCGGCCCGGTTGATCCCGATCGCGTCCACCCGGACCCGCACCTCACCGGGATCCGGCTCGCCCGGATCGACGTCGTCCAGCCGCAGCACCTCCGGCCCACCGGCCTGGTGGAACCGCACCGTCCTCGCCATGCCACTACCTCCCGCTCGGATAAGTTTGATCACCGTCAAACTTGACGATGATCATACTATTGACCTCATGGGACGTACGCCGCAGCATCCGGAGGTCTCCGATTTCGACGTCCAGCGGGTGCTGGAAGCCTTGGTCGACCCGGTCCGGCGCAGCATCGTCACTCAGCTCGACGCGCTCGGCGCGGACATCAAGTGCGGCGGCTTCGACCTACCGGTCGGCAAGGCGACCGCCACCCACCACTTCGGAGTCCTGCGCGAGGCCGGCCTGATCCGCCAGTACTACGTCGGCACCCTGCGGATGAACTCGCTCCGCCGCGCCGACCTGGACCAGGCCTTCCCCGGCCTGCTCGACGCGATCCTGGCCGCCCAGAAGCAGCCGGCCTGACCGACTCGTCACAACCACCCCGCGCGGGCGGCGTACAGCCCGGCCTGGAATCTCGTGTCAGCGCCCAGCGTCGACATCAGCGTGGCGATCCGCCGCCTGGTGGTGCGATGGCTCCAGCCGAGGTGGTGCGCGATGGCCTCGTCCTTCAGCCCACTGGCCATCGCGGTCACCGCGTTCGGCGACTGTTCCAGCGCGGCCCGGGCGTAGATCGCCCGGCAGGTCACCCCTCTGGCCAGCACCTCGAACTCCGCGTCGTTCGTGACCGGCCCCGCGTCACCGGCGTACGGCGGAGTGTCGAGCACCTGCACCTCCTCCATCGCCCCGCGCTGCAGCTGATCGAAGCGGCTCAGGACCGTGTCGGCCCCGGTGACCACCTCGATCAGCTCGGTCGGCGCGGCATTGCCGCCGGAACGGAACTCCGGGACCCAGGACGTGGCCAGCGCCCGGATCCGCTCGAGCTCGGATTCCTGCCGGCGCACCAGTGCCTCGATCGCCGCATCCGATGCCACCGGCAACAATCGCGGCGTGGGCAACGGAGACCGGCTGACCAGTCCCGACTGCTCGAGCACGGTGACCGCGCGGCGCACCCGGCCGGCCGGCCGGCGAACCGATCCGGTCCGCCAGCCCGGTCACCGTGAGTCCCGGTGAGCGCAGCAGGATCCGGTAGGCCCGCTCCTCGAACTCCCCGACGCCGAGGATGGCCAGGTTCGCCGCCGCATCCGTCCATGGTGATTGCACGTTCCGGCGCCTACCCGCCCGGCAGGACCGAGCACGATCCTGCCTTGGCCAGCCGGGCGCGGCTGCACTCACCTGGACGTGCCCGTCCGCCTTCAGCCAGTACGAGTACCGTCCTCCCTCGTCCGCGACCAGATGCACCGCGCCATGCCTCGTGCCGATCGTCACGGCTGCTCCTGGCAGGGCGGCCGTCTGACCGGTACACCGATCCTTGCCGGTGAAGGTCCCGGTGATCCGGCCCCAGTCTGGCGGCGCGACCGCATCCATCGTCACGGTCAGCGGTGCGTTCCGGAACGGGGTGTCCTCCATCAGCAGCAGCCGTGCGCTCACTTCGCGCGGCTGACTCGTTGCGGGGGTCCCGGCGTCGAGAGTGACCCGGATCCGTGTCGACTGCCCCGGTGTGAGGGTGCCGGCCGGCTTGTCGGCCCTCAGCCACGGCACATCCCGGCCACCGGACGCGCACGGTCGTTGCCGGTGAGCTGCTCGACGTACGGCTTGGCGCCGAGGATCCCCTCCGCTCCGCCCACCTTGAAGAATCCGCAGGCGCCGGCGACCCGGGTCACCGCGAACTGGGAGTTCGGCAACGACCTCCAACTGTCCGAGGCCGGGCTGTAGGCGAAGCCCAGGTTGCTTCGATAGCCGGCCACCATCCCACCCGAGAGCAGGAGCTCACCGTTGGCCGCGGAGTACGCGGCACCCCAGACCGTTGTCGGCAGATCGCTCAGCCGCAGCCAGCGGTTGGTCACCGGGTTGTAGCTGTACGCCGTCCGGAGCGCATGATCGACGCCCCCGTTGTCCCCTCCGGCGCAGTAGATGCGCTCACCGATGGCACCACAGTGCTGCCAGGACACCGGTTCCGGATAGTCCGCCGCTCGCGTCCAGCGCTTCGAAACCGGGTCGTAGACCATCACACCGCGGCTTCCGTGCGCGTCGTCGGCGTTCGTGCGCCCACCGATGACGTAGAGCTTGCCGTCCAGGACGGCGGATGCGGCCGCGGCCGTGCCGATCGGGGCGTCCGGTCCGGACGACCACTTGTCGGTGGCGGGGTCGTAAACCGTTAGCCCTGCGGCCGGCGCACCTCCGCGCGGCCAGCCACCCACGACGTACAGCTTGTCGCCGACGAACCCACCGGCAGGTCGCTCCAGCGCATCGGTGGTCCGCGCGATCTCCTGCCAGGTCTTGGTCTTCAGGTCGTAGACGTAGTTGGGTGCCGACATTCTTCACCGTCAGCTCGATCGTCCGCCGGTCGCCGATCCGTACTCGCCGCGCTCCTTCCAGTCCTTGATCGTGGCCGCCTTGCTCAGGTCGGCACGGTCGGCGAACCGGACCATGAAGTCGCTCGTCTTTCCGGCGACCAGCCCCGACCGCAGGCTGGACGATACCTTGTCCTGCCAGGGCACCGGAGGCGGTGGCGCGGCCGACGCCGCCGTCCCGGCCGGCAGCATCAGCAGCCCGGCCAGGACGGCCAGCACGACGCCGAGCACGGTCCGGCGTCGTCCGGATCCAGAGACCACAGGGTGCATGCGGAACCCTCCCCAGGATGGTGTGCACCGGGATCCTCACCGTCTCGGCACAACGTCCAGCAGTGTTGTCAGGGCTGCGTGGGGCTGTCCAGCATGCTCCGTGGCCTGATCTGGCCACGGTCAGAACTGGCCGCGCCGGCTACGAATTCCAGCGGCGGACTGCGATCGAGGTCAGCACACTGGTCGGCACGGCAATCAGCACGGCCCACGCCAACCGGTTCACCTGGCCGGCCTTGCAGGGTTTCCACCGCGATCGGATCGAGGACACCGCGAACGGGAATGGCACCACCCGTCCGCAACACCGACTTGCATTCGGTCAGCGGTCCGCCGCCGTTGCTGGGCCAGCTGTTCTTGCTGCCCGAGGCAGGTGCGCCCAGCAACAGCCACACAACGGCGGCGATGCCGGCAACCGACAGGACCCACACAATCGCTCGTTTCATGGCCACGACCCTAGGTGAGACCGGCGGTCAACTCGCACAAGTTCCTTTGCCTGCGGCAACCGTTGCTCACGACCGGGCGGCGATGGCCCGCAGGCCCTCGACCAGCGGGATGGTGGGGCGGCCGATCAGCTTGTGCAGCTCACCTGTCGCGTCCGCTGACACGCCATGGGAGACGTCCGCGTCCAGCTGGACCAGGAAAGTGACGGTCTGCTCGTCGACACCGTTGGCTCGCAGCGCCTCGGCGTGCTCCTCGGACGAAAGGTCCTGGTAGACAACGGGCTTACCGCTCACTTCCGCGATAGCGGCCGCCAGCTCGGGATAGGTCCACGCCGTGTCGCCGGCCAGCTCGTAGGCCACGTTGTCGTGGCCGTCGGTGCTCAGCACGACCGCGGTCGCCTCGGCGTAGTCGAGGTGATCGGCGCTGGCCACCCGGCCCTCGTGCACGCTGCCGATCATCACTCCGGTCTCGGGCGCCGAGGTCAGGAACGGGACGTAGTTCTCGTGGTACGAGTTCATCCGCAGCATCGTGTAGGTCAGGCCGGACTCGCGGATCAGCTGCTCGGTGGCCTTGTGCTCGGTCACGATGAACGTCGGGCTGGTGTCGGCATGCGCGGCGCTCGTGTAGACGAGCCGGGAGACGCCGGCCTGCTGGGCCGCACGGATCACGTTCTCGTGCTGGACCATCCGCTTGCCGAACTCGTTCCCCGAGATCAGCAGCGCAACGTCGACACCGTCGAGGGCGACGTCGACCGCCGCACGGTCGTCGTGGTCGGCGATCCGGACCTGGACTTTCTTCGCCTCCAGTGCGGCCACCTTGGCCGGGTTCCTGGCGATGGCGACGATGCGCTCGGCCCGGACGCGGGCGAGCAGTTGGTCGACGACCAGGGTGCCGAGGGCGCCGGTCGCGCCGGTGACAGCGATGAGATCGGACATGAAGGGTTTCCTCACCTGACGGCCGATGCCTGGACGCATCGAGCTTGTTCGTAGTACGAACTGTATTAGTTCGTACTACGAACTGCAACCTCAATCCAGAAATTCAGGCTTGCTCCATGAAGACCACCGGGACCTCGTTGTCGAGGACGACGCGGCCGAGCAGACCGGCGAGCGTGTCGCGCTCCGCCGCGTTCAGGCCGTCCGGCAACCGGTCGATCCGCCGGCACGTCTCGGCGTAGAACTCTTCCGCGACATCCTGTCCGCGCGGGGTGAGCGCGACGCGCACGGCCCTGGTGTCACGCGGATCCGGCTCGCGGCGTACCAGTCCGTTGCGCTCGGTGCGGTCGACGAGGCCGGTCATACTGGACTTGGCGAGCCCCAGCATCTGACCCAACTCGCCCATCCCGAAAGGCTGGGCCATCAGGACGCAGAGCAGTTGCCCCTGCTGCGGGGTGAGGCCGCGTTCACGACTCGCCTCGGCGTACACCGCATTCACCAGGAACGCCGACCGGACGAGTCCGGCCACCACTCCGATCTTGCCGTCCTCATTCTTCGCCACCCTGCCAAGATAGCATTCACGCCCACAGAAGTTCGTGACGCGAACCATCACCACAGCGGACCCAGGCCCGCCAGTACGGCGCAGTGCGGAAGACGACGGCCCTGGTCGGCCAGCGCGTCGACCAGCGTGCGATGACTGATCCGCGAGACGTGCCCCGCGAAGTACGACGGCAACGCCGGCAACTGGTCCTCGCGTGTGCGATCGGCGTAGTCGGCTTCGGATTCCTCGCCGTCGGGCACGACGCACGGTGGGCGATCGCCACCGGCGCCGGCGTCCCGGCATCGGCATCGGCTTCGCGTTCTCGTCGCTGGCGAACGTCGTCGTGGCCGGGTCGCCGGCCTGGTCGCCGCGGCAGCGCCTGGCAGAGCTCAATAGGGTGAGGCCATGGAGCTGAGTGAGGTCGCGCGGGCGTTGATCGATGGGGACAATCCGGCCGTGCTGGCCACTGTGGGGGTGGACGGGACTCCGCAGTCGTCGGTGGTGTGGGTCGGCCGAGACGGTGACGACGTACTGATCTCGACGGAGGCGGGGCGAGCGAAGACCCGGAACGTGCAGCGGAATCCGCGGGCGAGTGTGCTCGTCATCGACAAGGACGAGCCGCAGCGGTACGTCGAGATCCGTGGCAACGCGACTGTGTCGGACGATGTCGACCGCAAGCTGGCGGTGCAGCTTGCCGAGACGTACGAAGGCGAAGGCGCCGGTCAGGAGTACGTCGATCTGCCGCCCGAGCGGGTCCGCCTCGTCATCCGCATCACCGCGGAGAAGGTCCACGTCCGCAGCTGACTCAGTCCCAGCCTTGACGGCCGGCTTGCAGACCGGCCTGGAAACGGCTGGTGGCGCCGAGCTGATCCTGGACCTGGGCGATCCGCCGCCGCAGGGTTCGGCCGCTGATGCGTAGCTGACGTGCGATCGCTTCGTCCTTCATCCCGCTGGCCAGCAAGTTGATCAGGTTGGTGACCGGATCGGCATTGGCCGACTCGGTCAGACGTAGCGGTGTGGCCTGCCCCCACAGCTGGTCGAACAGGACCTGGAGTGCACTCGTCAGCGCCGAGTCGGTGACCACCACGGCCCGCGCCTGCCCAGGCCGTGACGGCCCGTCGCCCGCGAGCGGCAGGATCGCCGTCGTCCCGTCCACGATCAGCAGCTTCACCGGCACCTGCGGAAGCACTCTGGCCTGCTCGCCCCGCTCGGCCATCGACGTCAACCGCGCGACCCAGCCGGGATGGTCCAGCACCTCGGCCGCATAGATCGCCCGGAACCTGACCCCGCGCTCGAGCAGCGCCAGCTCGGCACTCGACACCTGATGGCTGCCGTCCGCGACGTACGGCGGGGTGTCGGTGCCGACCGCCTGCACGGTTGCCCCACGCAACATGTCGTCGATGCGCGCCTCGATCGCGTCCCGCCCGACGGCGATCTCGATCAGGCGGCTCGGCTCGGCCTGCAACTGCCCGGCGCTGAACTCGCGCGCCAGCTGGTCGGTCATCGCCGCCACGCCGTCCAGCGACGCCCGGCGTTCCCGCACCAGCATGCCGAGCCCGGACCGTGGATCGACCGGCGCCGGCGCAGCCTCCGAGCCGCTGCGGACCAGCCCCGCCTCGGCCAGCCGGGCGACGGCCTCCGCGACCGTTGCCAGCGGCATCTCCACAGACTCACTGAGCTGCTGCACCGGTACGCCGGGATCCCGCAGCAACTGCCGGTACACCTGTGCGTCCTCCGCGGACAGCCCCACCGCTTCCCAATCAGCCACGGGCTGAGCCTAGGCGCGGCCTGATTGGCCGGTTTGGGCGGATGGCCGAATCCGGCGCCGCAGGGATCGCGCCAGGGCTTAGCGTGTGCCAGGAAAACTGTCGTCGTCCGAGGAGTGAACAGTGCGTCTGCATGCCGGTCGTTCCGCGATCGCCCTGATCGGGGCACTTGTCACCGCACTTCTC
Source organism: Kribbella sp. NBC_00889 (assembly GCF_045207705.1). NCBI lineage: Bacteria > Bacillati > Actinomycetota > Actinomycetes > Propionibacteriales > Kribbellaceae > Kribbella > Kribbella sp. NBC_00889. Next base: position 5,585,714 of record NZ_CP108783.1, read on the forward strand.
GTCGGCTCCGGAGCGACCGCGCAAGCAGCCGGGACCGAGCAACCGGCCGTGACCGATCCAGCCTTCGCGCCCCAGTCGATCGTCTGGCCCACCCCGACCGACGGCTACCTGCTCGGCGGCGACGACTGCGGTACGACGCCCTGCCCGGCCGAGGTGAAGGCCACCCACGACGGCGGCAAGACCTGGACCACCGTCGGACATACCCACAACGAGCTGGCCCGCAGCGGCGAGCCCGGCATCACCGGCCTGCAGTTCCTGGACCGCAAGAACGGGTGGGCCTACGACCCGTACCTCGAGAACACCACAGACGGCGGCCGGACCTGGACCAAGGTCGCTGTACCCGGCGACGACGCGAGAGTGGTTCAATTCCTCGCCTCGGCCGACGGGACGTACGTCGTCACCAGTGGCTGCCCGATCGGTAGCGGTGTCTGCGACGACCGCCCGCTCAAGGTCTGGCGTGCGCCGGCCGGGAAGTCGAGCGGCTGGCAGCGGATCGACGTACCGGTCGCGGCGGGCGACCACACCTGGCTCGCGGCGAACGGCTCGACGGTCTACCTGCTGGCCTCTGCCGGCGCCGGTGTGGCCGGACGGCTGACCACCCTGCGGCAGGGCACGGTCCGAGCGACCGGCCCGGTCGCCTGCGCGGACCAGGAGGAGGCGACGATCACCGGCTTCACCTCCAATGGAGCCGACCGCGTCTTCGTGCTGTGCATGGCGTTCTACGGCCAGGGCCACTCGGTGAAGACGCTGATGTCCTCCGGTGACGGCGGCAGGACCTTCCGGTATGACGAACTTCCCGGCGACCGTGGCCTGGCCGACGAGCTCACCGTCGCGCCCGACGGCGCCGTGATGGTGCCGACCATCACCGCCAGCCAGGTGTACAACCGCCCGGCCCTGTCGAAGTCGTGGCGGCTCGACACCACCTGGCTCGAGAACGGCGGTGAGGTCCTGCACAGCCTGGTCTTCCAGAACCCGACCACCGCCTGGATGATCGAGGCCCAGGCGATCTACGGCCAGCAGTCCCGGCTCTGGGTGACCCGCGACGCCGGGCAGACCTGGCAGCAGGCCGAGGCGCCGGGTGCCACGACGACCAAGCCGGCGACGAGCAAGGACGTCCAGGAGATGCCGAAGGTCGAGGCGAGCTGCGACCAGAAGGTGGCGCCGGGGACGTTCAGGTGCTTCGCGCAACGACGTACGGACCTGGGCTTCCGCTCGCGCTCGGTGACCGAGACGCCGGCCGGCTACAGTCCCGCCGACCTCGCAGCGGCGTACAGGTTGCCGTCCAGTGCGGGCAGCGGACAGCGGGTCTACATCGTCGACGCGTACGACAGCCCGACGGCGGAGTCCGACCTCGCCGTCTACCGGCGGCAGTACGGACTGCCGCCGTGTACGACCGCGAACGGCTGCTTCCAGAAGCTCAACCAGGACGGCCGGCCGAGCCCCCTGCCGGCGCCGTCGCGCTCGTGGGCCGGTGAGATCTCGCTCGACCTCGACATGGTGTCCGCGGTCTGCCCGCAGTGCGGGATCACGCTGATCGAGGCGAACTCACCGACCGAGGACATGCTGACCGCGGTCAAGGCTGCGGGCGACCTGGGCGCGAAGTTCGTGTCGCTGAGCTGGGGCGGATCCGAGATGGGCAACCTCGTCGACCTCGACCGGAAGTACTTCCTCCCGCGCGGCGTCGTCTACGCGGCCTCGACCGGTGACTACGACTACGACGCGGGTACGTCGTACCCGGCCAGCTCGGCCGCGACGACCGCCGTCGGCGGTACGACGCTGACCAAGGACGACTCGGCCCGTGGCTGGACCGAGACGGTGTGGAACAGTTTCCCCGGATTCGGGACCGGCTCGGGCTGCTCTGCCGAGGTGGCGAAGCCCAGCTGGCAGTCGGTCATCCCGGCCGCGGTGTGTCCGAAGCGCGCGGTCGCGGACGTGTCCGCCGTCGCCGACCCCGCGACCGGCGTCGCGGTTTACCAGACCACCGGCGGTGAAGGCTGGGCCGTGTATGGCGGAACGAGTGCGGCGGCACCGATCATCGCCGCGATGTACGCGCTGGCCGGCGACCCCGCGCCGTCGTCGTACCCGGCCAGCTACCCGTACGGTCGGACCGGCAGCCTCAACGACGTTGTCCAGGGCAACAACGGCGAGTGCACCCCGGCTCCGCTGTGCACCGCGCAGGCCGGCTGGGACGGCCCGACCGGCCTCGGTACGCCGATCGGCACGCAGGCGCTCACGTCACCGACGAAGTCGAACCGGATCACCGTGAACGCACCGACACAGCAGTTCAGCGCCGTCGGCGACCTCGTTCTGCTCCCGGTCCGGGCGTCCGACCCCGGCCACCGGCTGGTCCGCTTCAGCTCGACCGATCTGCCGGCTGGTCTCCGCCTCGACGCCACCACCGGCATCATCTACGGCCGACCGACGCAGCCGCAGACCCACTCGGTGACGGTGACCGCGACCGACTCGACCGGTGCCCGCGGCAACACCGTGATCAACTGGGTGGTCAGCACCCGCGACGGTTCGCGCGGCGTGGCGAACGGCGACTTCACGGCCGGAACCGGAGGCTGGTCGCAGACCGCGGACGTGATCCGCGCGGACGGTCAGTACGCCGACGCCGGTCTGGGCTACGCATGGCTCGGTGGTTACGGCACGACGCACACGGACTCGCTGAGCCAGCGCATCACCGTGCCGATCATCGGCCGGCCCAGTCTGCGGTTCGCCCTGCGGGTCGACAGCGACGACACCTCGAACCACGACGTGCTCCGCCTGACCGTCGATGGACATCCGGTCTGCACTTACACGGCTGCGCAAAGCGGTCCGAAGTACGTCGGAAAGTCCGTGGACCTCACGCCCTACCGCGGCCGGACCGTGACGCTGCAGTGGACCAGCACCGAGGACGACGCCAAGGCGACGAGCTTCCTGGTCGACGGCGTCAGCGTCTCGCCCTGACGAGTTGTCCCCAGGCGTGTACCCGTACTGGTCCGGCCTGCTGACGCAGGCGGGCCGATGACCGGCTACCGTCGCGTGAGCATCGTCGTCCTCGCTAGGAAGGGTCGCCCGTGACCGATTACCAGGAAGACAATCGCGGTCGGTTTCACTTCAGTCCTCGGCGTGGGTGGATGAACGATCCGAACGGGATGCTGCACTACCGCGGCAGCTATCACTTCTACTTCCAGCACGCGCCGAACAGCCTCGTGTGGGACACGATGCACTGGGGCCACGCGACCAGTCCCGACATGGTCCACTGGGAGCAGCAGCCGATCGCGCTCGATCCTGCCGTGCACCCCGGCGAGCTGTGGTCGGGCGGTGGCCTGGTCGACGTACGGAACACGTCCGGGCTGAAGGACGGGGACCACGATCCGATCGCGGTCTTCACCGGGACGCAGGGTGTCCGGATGTTCTACAGCCTCGACGGCGGCATGACGTTCACGGCGTACGACGAGGGCCGGGTGATCGCGCAGCCGAGCGGTCACGAGAGCCGGGACCCGAAGGTCGTCTGGCACGAGCCGAGTCAGACCTGGGCGATGGTGGTCTGGTCCGACGACAACGGCAACGGCGCGGACTTCTTCGTGTCACCCGACCTGCGTACCTGGGAGCGGAGCGACCGGTACGTCGCCGACTGGCTGTTCGAGTGCCCGGACTTCACGCCGATGATGCTGGACGGCGTCGTGACCTGGGTACTGCGCGACGGCCGCGGATCGTACGTCGTCGGCGACTTCGACGGGCGCGAGTTCCGGACGGACTGGACGGAGCCGTGCACGATCACCGTGAACCCCGGCGGTGCGGGTGGTCAGTACTACGCGGCCCAGTCGTTCGACAACATGCCGGACGACCGGGTGGTGACGATGGCTTGGCAGGGCCTCAATCGCGGCTCGGTCTGGACCGGCAACGCGAGCTTCCCGGTGCAGCAGCGGTTGGTCGCGACTCCGGACGGTCCCCGCGTGTTCAGCCAGCCGGTCGACGAGATCGCGTCGCTGCGCACGTCGGCGACGTCGTACGAGGCTCAGCTCGTCACGCCGGGAGCCCCGCTCCTGACCGATGTGGACGCCACGAGTTACGAGCTCGAGGCAACCTTCGACGTGTCCGGTGCCGTGGATGGTTCGTTCGCCTTCCGGCTGCGGACCGGTGCCGACGGGTCGTCCGCTCGTGAGGTCACGTACGACGTCGGCGCCGGAGCGCTGGACGGCGTGCCGCTGTCGCCGGCCGCCGACGGCATCCTCACCGTCCGTCTCCTGGTCGACCGCGGCCAACTCGCGATCTTCGCCGCCGACGGCGCCTACTACGCCTGCTACAACGTCGACTTCGACACGACCTCGACGGGTAACGGGTTGCAGTTGACCACCACTGCTCCGCTGAACCTGACGTCGCTCACCCTGCACCACCTGTCCTCCATCTGGCCCACCTCCGGGTGATACCGGGCGTAGTACGTACAGTTGCGCGGGTGAGGATTTCGCATGTCGTGTGGGACTGGAACGGCACTCTGCTCGACGACAACAACGCCGTACTGGCCGCGGTCAATGCGGTCTGCGTCGAGTTCGGCCGGGCGGATCTGACCTGGCCCGAGTGGCAGGCGGTCTACGCACGGCCGATGCGGGTCTCGTACGAGCAGATCCTCCAGCGCCCCCTCGACGACGAGGAGTGGGCGCGCGTCGACAAGCTCTACCACGAGCGGTACGACGCGCTGCTGCACACGTGCGGCCTGGCAGCGGGAGTCCCCGACGAGCTACGGCTGTGGGGCGAGAGTGGGCGGACCCAGTCCTTGCTGTCGATGTGGTTCCACCCGCGGCTGACACCGACGATCGACCAGTTCGGGCTGACGCAGTACTTCAGGCGGGTCGACGGTCTGGTCGGCGACGTCGGTGGCGGTTCGAAGGCCGAGAGTCTGATCCGCCATCTGGAGGCTCAGCACCTGGACCCGGCCGACGTCGTCCTGATCGGCGATGTCGTCGACGACGCCAACGCCGCCGCGGCTGCCGGCACCCAGTGCGTCCTCGTCACCACCGGTGCGATGACCCGGACCGCGTTGGAGACCACCGGCCTCCCGGTCACCAACTCCGTCACCGAAGCCCTGCGCCTGATCGAGTCCTGAGCGTCAGAGCCCGACTGCGCCGTCGAGCTGCTCGCGGAGGAGGTCGGCGTGACCGTTGTGCCGCGCGTACTCCTCGAGCAGGTGCATCAACACCCAGCGGAGTGAGACCGGACCCTCACCGGGCTCGTCTCCGACGACGTCGAGATCCGGTGCCGCCTCGACGAACTTGTTCGCGAACGCGACCTCGGCCCGCCACGCATCCCAGGCCTGATCAACCGTCGCCGCGTCCGCACCCGTGACGTCGAAGGCGTTCGGTACGTCGAACAGCGGCGGGGCTTCCTCCCCTGCCATCACTCGGCGGAACCAGAACCGTTCAGTCTCGGCCGCGTGCCGCACCAGCCCGAGCAGCGACAACCCCGAACGCCGTACCGCGCGCTCCCCCAACTGCTCCGGCTTCAGATCGGCGCATTTGAGTTCGAGCGTCTCCCGATGCCACTGCAGGAACGCGATCACCGTGACACGTTCATCCGCACGTGGCGGACGTTTGCTCCGCGAATTCACCACTCCCGGATCCTACGTCCTGGCTACTATCTGGCCATGCGTGATGGGGTTCGGATGTTGTTGGTGGCTACGCCGTCGTTCCGGTCGATGGTGTTCTCGGACGAGAGCGTCGCGCGGCTGGAGAAGCTCGGTGAGCTTGTGCTGCTTGATGATCCCGGTGACGCCGAGGCGCTGGTGGGCGCGTTGCCCGGGACCGACGTACTGATTCCCTCGTGGGGTGCTACGCCGCTGACTGCTGAGGTGCTCGCGCACGCGTCGCGCTTGCGGTTGATCGCGTACAGCGCGTCGTCGGTGAAGCACTTCGTCACGGACGAGGTGTTTCGGCGCGGCATCCGGCTCACGCAGGCCGGGCAGGCGATGGCGCGGCCGGTTGCCGAGGTCTCGCTGGCGTTCACCCTCACGATGCTGCACCGGATCCATCGGTTCGACCGCGCGATGCACAGTGGCGCGGCGTGGGTGGGCGCGATCGAGACGCCTCCGCAGCACGGCATCACCGGCTCCCGGATCGGGGTCGTCGGCGCCTCCCGGACCGGCGTCGAGTACATCGCGATGGTCGTTGCCCTCGGCGCCGATGTCGTTGTCCACGACCCGTATCTGACCGACGAGCGCGCGACAGAGCTCGGCGTACGGCGGATGGACCTGGACGACCTGCTGCGAACCAGCCGGGTGGTTGCTCTGCACGCGCCGACGCTGGCCGAGACGCGCCAGATGATCGGGACACGCGAGCTGGCGCTGATGCCCGACGGCTCGGCGCTGGTCAACACCGCACGCTCCTGGCTGGTCGACTCGGATGCGTTGCTCGCCGAGCTACGGACCGGCCGGATCGACGCGGCCCTGGACGTGTTCGACGAGGAACCGTTGCCGCTGGACAGCCCGCTCAGAGGGCTCCCGAACGTCGTACTCACCCCGCACCGGGCCGCGGGCACGGTCGAGTGCTACCTCGAGATGGGCACGATCGTGGTGTCCGAGATCGAGCGGTACGTCGCCGGATCCCCGTTGCGGTACGAGCTCACCGAAGCTGCCCTCGCCCGGATGGCCTAAGAGGGCATGTCCCAGCGCGCGAGCACCTCGTCGGCCACCTCGTCGATCGTGCGCCCCGCTGTTCCGACGGGGTAGTCGCTGACGTCGTGAGCGGCGAGCTGGGCGGATAGCTCGGCTGCACGGGCAGCCAACTTGGCGACGTCGGCGCCACTCTCTCGACCGCGGCCGAGAATCCGCTGCGCCAGCTCATCGTCCGGCGCCTCCAGCCGGCAGATGACCACCGCTCCGCCCGTGGCCACCTCCAGCAGCTTCCGCTCGCCTTGGTCCTCCACGACCCCCGCGATGATCAGCCGACGGCTGCCCGCGGCGCGGTAGTTCGACCACACCGCTGCCAGGTTCGTCGCCTTCAGCCGCGCTTGATGCGGGTCGTCCTCCGGAGCCGGCCAGGCCGCACCCATCAGATCGAGATCCACGAACGCCGGATCCTGCCCGAGGTCGGTGCACCGATCGAAGACCCGCCAGCCGACCGTCGTCTTCCCGACCCCGGGCGGGCCCGAGAGCACCAGAGCAGACACCAGGGTCATCCGCAGACCGTTGCCGTGCCGACCGCCAGAGCCTGGCGGTGGAGGTGGTCGAAGTGATGCTCGATCGAGCCGGTCGTCGTTGCTACCAGCAAGGAGATGTCGCAGGCCAGGCCGGTGTGCCGGAAGTGGTCGACGCGGACCAACTCGGTGAGCAGACCCGTGGTCAGCTCGTCGAGCTCCTGACGTACGGCGTCCAGATCCGGCCCGGACGTAGGAGCGGACGAGGGATCGGCGGCCCACTTGGCGAGCAGTCCGCGCTGCACGACCTTGCTGGCCTCGATCTGCGCCTGGAAGAAGTCGGCCGTCGAGTCCGGGTCGATCCCCAGCTGTACGGCGGACTCCCGGACCGAATCGATGATCTGCTGCTCCCTGACCGGGTCCTCGACCGGCTTCCCACTGAAGTACTTCGACGCGGCCACCTCGTCGCCCACCTCGATCCGGCGGATGACCAACTCGGTCAGGCCGTCGAGCCGCACCGGAGTCTTGTGAAGCCCGGCCGCCTGCGTCGATCCCTGAACCGGCACCGTGGCAGCCGGCGCCGCGAAGGCCGGCGCTCCGGCCTGCGTCACTCCAACCACCCCGGCCACGATCACGCCGCTGATCACCCTGCGAAGCACGTCTCCACACCCTTTCCCCGAGCACGCCGACCCGACCTCCGGCGCGCCTCCTCGATGTCGGTCGCTGACGTTACCCGTGGTTCGGTCCAGGGCATCCCGAGTGGCCAGTTGTTGCCAACAGCGGCCCATCCGAGCGGTGGTCGTCGCCGAACCAAGGGCATGGGTACCTCGCGAGGTCGGCAGGCAGCAGGCGCGGTTGGCGGAGTCGTCGCGGCCGGCGCCGCCTTGTCGTTCGGGTACCTGGTGGCCGCCGTCACCGGCGGTCCGTGGCCGGTCGACGCCGTCGGCGTGCAGATCATCGACTGGTCCCCTGGCCCGGTCAAAGACTTCGCCGTCCGAGAACTCGGCACCGCGGATCGTCCCCTCCTCCGGGCCGGCATCTGCGTAGTCCTCGCGTTGGTGGCCGCCGCGGCCGGCGCCATCGGCGCTGGAGGATGGGGTGGGGACGCCCGGCGACCACCTCCTCCGGACCGGTCGGAGGGTCGGGACCGACGGAGACAGGCGGTGGCGGTTGGGATCGCCGCAGGACTTGGGGTCGTTGGCGTCGTGTTCGCGGCGTTCGGGCGTTCGGCTGCGGCCGGAGTCGTGGATCGGTTGCTGCCGGCAATTGTCACGTTGGTGGTGGCGGTGCTGGCCATGGCGCTGGTTCTTCGGTCGCCACGACCGAAGACCGAGGCGGAGCAGCCGGAGGGGTTCGATCGGCGGCGGTTCCTGGTGACCGTGGCTGGGTTGGCTGTGGCCGGGGCGGCGGCGTGGTCCACGACGAGGGTCGCGTCGTTCGGGCCCGGCGATGCGGTGCGCGCCAAGTTCCGCGTGCCGACACCGGCCGATGCGGCGGGTCCACTCCCGGTCGGCGTCCAGGCCGACGTACCTGGGGTATCGCGGTTCGTGACGCCGAACGCGAAGTTCTACCGGGTCGACACCCTGCTCCAGGTCCCGCGGATCGACCCCGACGACTGGGAACTGCGGATCCACGGCATGGTGAACCAAGAACTCCGGCTCTCGCTCGGCGACCTGGTCGAGCGCCGGCTGATCGAGCGCGACATCACGCTGACCTGCGTGTCCAACGAGGTCGGCGGCCCGTACGTCAGCACCGCGCGCTGGATCGGCGTACCGATCGCCGACATCCTCGCCGAGGCCGGTGTCCGGAACGGCGCCGACGCGGTGAAGTCCACCAGCATCGACGGATTGACCATCGGTACGCCGCTCAGCGCGCTCACCGACGGACGGGACGCGATCTTCGCGGTCGCGATGAACGGCGAACCGCTCCCGTTCGAGCACGGGTTCCCGGTGCGGATGGTGGTGCCGGGTCTGTACGGCTACGTGTCGGCGACCAAGTGGATCGTGGACTTCGAGGTCACCCGGTTCCAGGACTTCAGTGCCTACTGGACCGACCGCGGCTGGTCCGTGGAGGCACCAGTCAAGACCGCCTCGCGGATCGACGTACCCAAAGGGTTCGCCACGATCAAGGCGGGACCGGCGGTCGCCGCCGGCGTCGCGTGGGCGCAGCAACGCGGCATCCGCAAGGTCGAGGTGCAGGTCGACAGCGGCCCGTGGCAGGAGGCGACGCTCGCGGCCGAGGACACCATCGACACCTGGCGGCAGTGGACCTTCCGCTGGGACGCGACGCCCGGCAACCACAAGCTCACCGTCCGGGCCACCGACGGCGACGGCAACCTGCAGACAGCGCAGCGGGCCGCACCGCGTCCGAACGGTTCCAGCGGCCTGCACAACACGGTCGTGATGGTCGAGTAATTCCCACCCATCCGGGTCCGCAGCGGCACCGAAGTACCGCTGTCAGTGTCCCCTTCGAGAAAGCGAACCCGTCATGCCCAAGTACCTCGTCCGCGCCGGTCTCGCCGCATCCGCACTGGCTCTCGTCCTCGCGACGGCAGCGTGTGGAAGCAGCGACGACAACAACAGTTCCGCCGCCTCCTCAGCGAGCACCCCGTCGGCCGGCAAGTCGATGGACAGCAGCTCGGCCGGCCTGGTCGGCCCCGGCTGTGCCGACTACGCGAAGGCGAACCCGAGCGGTGCCGGCTCGATCGACGGCATGGCCGCCGCCCCGGTCGCGACCGCCGCGTCCGGAAACCCGCTGCTGACCACCCTGGTCTCGGCCGTGTCCGGGAAGCTCAACGCGAAGGTCGATCTGGTCTCGACCCTCAACGGCGGCGAGTTCACGGTGTTCGCGCCGGTCGACGACGCGTTCAAGAAGATCCCGGCGGCGACCGTCAACACGCTCAAGACGAACGACGCGCTGCTCACCAAGATCCTCACCTACCACGTGGTACCCGGGCAGCTCGACCCGTCCGCGGTGGTGGGCACGCACGCCACCGTCGAGAAGCAGGACGTCACGGTCACCGGCTCCGGCGACAGCCTCAAGGTCAACAACGCGTCCGTCATCTGTGGTGGGGTGAAGACGGCCAACGCTACGGTGTATCTGATCGACTCTGTCCTGATGCCACCGGCGAACTGACCGTGACCGAACCGACTGCACTGCCCTGGCCGGCCGGGCCGCACACGCGGCCCGGCGAGGTCAGCGACGGCGATCTCCTGGCCCGTGCCGCCGGCGGCGACACGGCAGCCTTCAGCGCGCTGTACGACCGGGTCACGCCCTGGGTGTTCGGCCTGGTACGGCGAATCCTTCGCAACCCGGCCCAGTCGGAGGAGGTCACCCAGGAAGTGATGATCGACGTCTGGCGGACGGCCACCCGGTTCGACCCGCACCGCGGCTCCGCGCACGCGTGGATCCTGACCATCGCGCACCGCCGGGCCGTCGACCGGGTCCGGTCCGAGCAGGCGGCCGCCGACCGCACCGAGCTGATCGGCGCGCGATCGGCCGAGGTCGACTTCGACCAGGTCGCCGACACCGTCACCACCCGGCTCGAGTCCGAGCAGGTACGGCGCTGCCTGGACACATTGACCGACCTGCAACGCGAGTCGATCACCCTGGCCTACTACAACGGCTACACCTATCCCGAAGTCGCGCAGCGGCTCGATGCCAAGCTGCCGACCATCAAGGCGAGAATGCGCGACGGCCTGATCCGTCTCCGCGACTGCCTCGGAACCACAAAGGGGCGTACGTCATGACCGAATCCGACGTGCACACTCTGACCGGCCCCTACGTCCTCGACGCGCTGCCCGAGGACGAGCGGACCTTGTTCGAGGCGCATCTGGCCGGCTGCACCTTCTGCGCCACCGAGGTCGCCGAGCTCCGGGAGGCCGCGGTCAAGCTCGCCACCCAGGTCGCGGCCCCGCCGCCGCCCTCGCTCAAGCCGAACGTCCTGGCCGCGATCGACCACGTCCGCCAGGTACCTCCAGTGGTCGCCGGACACCGCGGCGTACCCGCGCGTAAGCGGTTCACCCGTCGTTCCGTCCTCACACTCGCCGCGGCCGCGCTCGCCGTCGCCGGTGTCGGCGGAGTCGCCGTCGACCAGTACCGCGAGAAGACCGACGCGGTCCAGGCCAACGACCAGATCGCCGCCGTACTCTCCCAGCCCGATGCGCGAACCGTCCGAGGCCCGGTCGCCGGTGGCGGTCACGCCACCATCGTCATGTCTCCCAGCGCGGACGAGGCGGTCGTCGTACTGAACGACCTGCCCAGGCTACGCGCGGGCCGGACCTGGCAGCTGTGGATGATCGACCCGTCGAAGACGGCCCACTCGGTCGGCCTCGCCGCCGGCGACACCACCCGAGTGCTCGACGGCTCGGTCACGGGAATGATCGCTTTCGGCCTCACGAACGAGCCCACCGGCGGCTCCGCGACGCCGTCCCAGCCGGCCGCGGCGACGATCCCGATGACCTGACGGCGGGTACTGTCGCCGCATGGACGAGGCTTCGGCTGAGGTCCAGGGTCTCACCGTCTGCCAACTCGAGGTCTTCTCGGTCCAGGACAGCCGGCGGACGCTGGTGGCCAGCGGCCAGCAGACGCTCATCCAGGTCGCGGCCCGCCCTAAACGCTGAGTGACGCTCGGAAATTCCTTCTCATCGCACCGATGAGTCCGGCGGCCGCGCGCGGTCTACCCAGGTGACAGCAATCTCCTGGAGGACTTGTGCGGACGACGACTCAACAACGATGGGTGCTGGGGCTGGCCTCGATCGGCTCGGTCATGGTGGCCCTTGATGTCCTGGTGGTGGCGGCCGCGCTGACCACCATCCGGGCGGATCTCGGCGCCACGGCCGAGCAGCTCGAGTGGACAGTGAACGCGTACGGCCTGAGTTTCGCGATGCTTCTGATGACCGCCGCGGCGATCGGTGACCGCTGGGGCCGTCGGCGTACCTATGCCGGCGGCCTGGTGTTGTTCACGCTGGCATCGGTGGCCTGTGCGTTGGCCACCTCGCTGCCGTGGCTGATCGCGGCGCGCGCCCTCCAAGGCGTCGGCGCGGCCGTGGTGATGCCGCTGGCGATGGGGCTGCTCGGTGCGGCGTTCCCGCCCGAACGGCGCGGCTGGGCGACCGGCGTGTTCAGCGGAGTGACCGGCCTCGCGGTGCTCGGCGGCCCGATGATCGGCGGCGCGGTGACCGAGGGCCTGGCCTGGCAGTGGATCTTCTGGATCAACGTCCCGGTCGGCCTGATCGCGATCCCGCTGGTACTGCGGAACATTCCGGAGAGCAAGGGCCCGATCCGGCGACTCGACCTGGCCGGCGCCGTGCTGGTCAGCCTCGCGGTCCTCGGTCTGGTCTGGGGTGTGGTCCACGGTCAGGGCTCGGGCTGGTCGAGTGCCGAGGTGCTCGGGTCGTTCGCGGGCGGCATCGTACTGCTCGCCGCCTTCGCCGTCCGGGAGAACCGGACGGAGCACCCGATGGTGCCGCTGACGTTCTTCCGCAATCGAACCTTCAGCGCGGCGAACTCGGCCGGCTTCTTCCTCAGCGCGGCCCTGTTCAGCGCGGTGTTCTTCCTCTCGCAGTACATGCAGGTCGTGCTCGGCTCCGGGCCGTTCATGGCCGGGCTGAAGCTGCTGCCCTGGACTGCCACGCTCTTCATCGTCGGCCCGATCGCGGGTCGCCTGGTGGACCGCGTCGGTGAGCGGCCTCTGGTCGTGATCGGCCTTGGTCTGCAGGCCCTCGGAATGCTCTGGGTCAGCCAGATCAGCAGGGGTTCGGTGCAGTACTACGAACTGGTCGTACCGCTCGTGATCACGGGCTGCGGCGTCTCGCTGGCGATGCCGGCCACGCAGAACGCCAGTGTCGGATCGCTGCCGCGTGAATCGGTGGGAATCGCGGCAGGCATCTACAGCATGACCCGTCAGCTCGGTGGCGCCGCCGGTGTCGCCGTCCTCGGGTCCGTGTTCGCATCCGCCGGTGGGTACGCCGGTCACGGCTTCACCCGTGCCCTGGCGGGCTGCGGCGTACTGTCGTTGCTCGGGGCACTCTCGGGCCTCGGCATCACCGCCCGCCGGCGGACCGCCGGACCGGTCGTGCCCAGGGCCATGGAGGAGGTGGGATGAACCTCGAGGAGGAGTTCGCGCAGCATCGGGCCGAACTGGTCGCACACTGCTACCGGATGCTCGGCTCGCTGCACGATGCCGAGGACGCGGTGCAGGAGACGTACCTGCGGGCCTGGCGCGGACACGCGGACTTCGAGGGCCGTTCGACGGTCCGGACCTGGCTCTACCGGATCGCGACCAACGTGTGCCTCAACCTCCTCCAGCACAGCAGCCGCCGGGTGGTGCCGTCCGCGCTCGGTGCCCCCGGCAACGACCCCGACGAGCTGCATCCGTACGCACTCGAGGTGACCTGGCTCGAGCCGTTCCCCGACCTACTGCTCGGGGCCGACCCGGCCACCGTGGTCGGCGACCGGGAGAGCCTGCGGCTGGCGATGGTCGCCGCGATGCAGCACCTCCCGCCGCGGCAGCGCGCCGTACTGATCCTGCGCGAGGTGCTGACCTGGCCGGCGGCCGAGGTCGCGACACTGCTCGACACCACCACGGCCGCCGTCAACAGTTCGCTCCAGCGCGCCCGGGCCGAACTGGCCCGGCTCCGGCCGATCGAGGAGGACCTCAGCGAGCCGGACGAGCCGCTCCGGCGCGCGCTGCTCGATCAGTTCGCCGCGGCCATGGAGAACAAGGATCTGGTCGCGCTGGAAGCGCTGTTCACGGCGGACGCCCGGTGGGAGATGCCGCCGATCCCGACCTGGTTCAGCGGACGGAACGACGTACTGCGGCTGCTGGACTCGAAGCTGCGGGCCGGTCCGGATCGCCGGATCCTGGTCGAGACGTCGGCGAACGGGCAGCCCGCGTTCGCGCTCTACATCCGGGGTCGCGACGGGCTCTATCACGCGCATTCGATCAAGGTCCTGACCCTCACCAAGGCCGGTATCGCGGCCGTTCTCGCCTTCCACCAGCCCGCGCTGTTCGGCGCGTTCGGGCTGTCCATCATCCGCTGACACGGAGACAACGATGACTTTGGCAACCACTCTCCGGGCGCTGCACGTGCCCGGCACACCTGTCGTCCTGCCCAACGCCTGGGACGCGGCCTCGGCCCGGATGGTCGAGGCGGCAGGCTTCCCGGCCGTCGCGACCAGCAGTTTCGCCACCGCGACGATCCTCGGGTACGACGACGGCGAACACGTCCCGGTCGAGGACGTCCTGGCCGCGACGACCCGGATCGCGCGGTCGATCGCGGTGCCGCTGACGGTCGACTTCGAGCGTGGCTACCGGCTCGCCCCGGCCGAACTCGTCGAACGGTTCACCGCGACCGGTGCCGTCGGCCTCAACCTCGAGGATTCCGATCCCGCCACCGGCGCGATGATCGATCCGGCCGAACAGGCGGACTTCCTGGCCGCGATCCGGGCCGAGGCCGGCACCGAACTGGTGATCAACGCCCGGATCGACGCGTTCGTGCGCCGCGCCGGTTCACCCGAGGAGCAGTTGCGGACCGCCCTCGACCGCGCCGCCCGCTACCTCACCGCCGGCGCCGACTGTGTCTACCCGATCGGGGTCGGCGACCTCGACCTGATCGCCACGCTGACCAAGCAGATCGCCGGCCCGGTGAACGTCGGCTACGGCCAGGGCGCCAACTCCCTGGCCGACTACACCGCGGCCGGTGTCGCCCGCATCAGCTTCGGCCCCATGCTCCAGCGCCACCTGTACAGCAAGCTGTCCAACTCGATGCTCACCGCGCTCGTCGCCGACCGGAATCCGTTTTCCGACGACACTCCGTGATCAGGTGTGTGGAATCCGGGCGATCGGGTACGGCGGGATTTAGGTAGTGCCGGCAACCATCGACAGAACGGGGAAAGACGATGGGCATGTTCGACAACCTGAAGGACCAGGCGACCGGGGCCGTCGACGAGCACGGCGACAAGGTGAGCGAGGGCCTGGACAAGGCCGGCGAGTTCGCCAACGAGAAGACCGGTGGCGAGTACGGCGAGAAGATCGACCAGGGCACCGACTTCGCCAGGGATCGGCTGGACGGGCTGGACGGTCAGAACGACGACATGCCGGACAACGAGTCCTGAGCACTCCGACTCGAGCAAAGGCCGAGCGGCCGCGGACCGACGTCCGCGGCCGCTCGCGGTCGGCTGCAGTTGCTTCGCAGCCTGCTGTCAGTGCCAGATGACGGCTTCGATCTCGCGCCGGCGTTCGGAGAAGAGATCGTGATCGGCGGCCTCGCGGAGCAGGGCGCGGAGATCGGTCTCGAAAGCCGGCCGCTCGGCGCCGAACAGAGCAGGTGTCGAGCCGGAGAGGGAGAACACGGCGGCGACGAGGTCATCGACGCTGCGCTCCTCGACCTCGTCGCCACCGACGATGATTCGGGTCGGGCCGTCGTACCCGGCGCTGCGCATGATGTCCTCCTCGCCGCCACGGGTGCCGGTGGGTAGCAGGCTCTGCCCGGCGCGGCGGACAGGACCCAGGTAGCGGGTGACCAGCGCATCGATACCGTCCCACGGCGGGCGCGGGTGCGGGAGTTCGTCGTCGCCTTCGACGCCGCGATGCGTGGTGGCACCGACATGGACCCAGGCTCCACCTGGCTCCAGCACGTCGCGCATCCGCTCGGCGACGAGTGCCTGCTCCATCCAGTGGAACGACTGCGCGAACGTCACCACCCGGAAGCTGCCCAGCTCCGGCGAGATCTCCTCGGCCAGGAGCTTCCGCCACCGGATGTTGGTGATCCCGGCTCGCTCGGCGCGACCGGCCGCCACCGCGACCATGTCGCCGTCCGCGTCGACACCGACCGCCTCCTCGAACAGTGGCGCGAACAACAGGGTCAGCGGTCCCGGGCCGCACCCCACATCGAGCAACCGGCCACTGCCGTCGAGCCCGAGCTCGTCGCGCACCGCGTCCGCAAGCCCAACGGGGTAAGCCATCCGGCCGACCGCGTAGTGCTCGGCACTACCGGCGTACAGGCTCTCGTCCCAGGTCCAGTTCCACTCGCCGGTGTCCACCGCTCGAGACTAATCGAGGAGTGGTGACCACGCGACTGTGATTCGCTGGAGCGATGGGCTCAGGTCGTGTGAATCGGCACCGGGCGAACGCCCAGCGAGCGGACCGAGTCGTCGAGCAGCTGGTTGCCTCGGGCATCGATGGTGCAGCGCGCCGGGTCCGGGTTGCCGGACGGCACGTCCTTGACGCCGACGACGAGGTCGTCGACGAGGTTGGCCGGGAGCTGGTTCAGGTAGGTTGCCGCGGCCGCCATGCATTCGTCCGGTGTCGGTCGGCGGGTGCTTCCGGTGGCGACGTACTCTCGCGAATGCAGTTGTGAGCAGTTCACGGCGGTCTGGGTCCGGCGGTCGAAGCAGCGCCGCCAGCCGGCCGCAGTCCCCTGCTGCAGGACGTTCTGAGCCGATCCCATCTGATCGTCAGCCGTCTGCACGGCGCAGCCTCCGCCCGGCGCCGTGACACCTCGAGCCGTGACGACGTCGATCGCCGGCGAACCACCCAGGAACCGTACGACCGTCGCCTGATCGCAGTTCGTTGCTCCCAGCAACTCCTCGAACCGATGCTTCTCCCGGCAGTCGACTGGTTGCCGCGAAGCAGCCCAGCACCGAGGCCCGGCAGGAGTCGTCGCCGCCGGACTGCTCGTCTGTCCGGTGCCGGCCGTCGATCCTGCTCCGGCCGACGACGGAGCGATGCTCGGGGCGGCCGGAGTCGGCGGCGGCTCCGACACCGGGACGTTGCCGAGGATCATCACGACAATCGTCAACGCGTAGCACCCGGCGGCACCGATCGCCGGGATCAGACGCATCCGCCTGTGACGCGACCACATCCTGTAGGCCAGCAGCACAGCACCTGCTCCCAGCACGATCAGCACGACGGCGGTGACCTGTGCCCAGATCGCGTTGGTGCCGTCGATCACCGACGGCACCCCGAGCGCAACCGGCAGGCCGGCCGACGCGACGAAGGGCCAGAGCTTCGTCGCGTCGCCGGAGGTGGACTGCGTGTTCAGGACAGCACCATGTTCATCAGCACGGCCTCCACCTCACCGCTCCCGCAGCCGTCGGAGTCCTTCAGGGACAAGATGATCTTGAGCGCGTTCACCTTCTGTACCGGCAGGTCGAAGGCCGCGATCTGGTTCAGCTTCACGGTCTTCTGGTCGATGTACTGACTGTTGCCATCGACGCGAACCTGCAGGATCTGCTCCGAGCTCTCGGACGAGTTGCTCTCGCCGAACTCGAGCTTGATCTTGCTGAAGTTGTTCGCCAGCCGAAGCTCGAGAACCTGGCCGTACGAGTCTCCGCAACCGTTGAGGACGCCGCCGATCCCCGTCGCCTGTTTGCGGTCAGCGACGTCGTACCGGCCGTCGCGCCAACCGTCCGGGGACTTGAAGATGCTGCTCAGCGTCAGCGGGCGGTTGGCAGCCTCCGGCGGCAGCACAGCCGGCTTCTCGCTGTCTTCAGGTTCGCTCGGTTCCTCACTCGGCGGATCAACCGACGGTGTGTCCGTCGGGATTGTTTCGGTTGGTGTGGTCTCGGTTGAGGTCGGGCTTTCGGTGGGTGCCGGTGCGGTGGTCTGGGCTGCGACCGCACCGGTGCCCGGCGAGTCGTCGCCGCAGCCGGTCGCGGCCAGGCCGAGGAGCAGCACCGTAGCCAGGATGCGCAGCTTCATGGCCGCCTCCGGAATGCGTCGGATCCGGCGGACTCGGTCATCCTGGGCAGGACGCCGACCGCGTACGCGATCGCCAGCAAGATCCCCACCGGCAGGAACAACA
This sequence comes from Kribbella sp. NBC_00889, assembly GCF_045207705.1. Classification (NCBI taxonomy): domain Bacteria; kingdom Bacillati; phylum Actinomycetota; class Actinomycetes; order Propionibacteriales; family Kribbellaceae; genus Kribbella; species Kribbella sp. NBC_00889. The sequence continues at coordinate 5,603,635 of NZ_CP108783.1, forward strand.
GACCGAAGACGAGACCGCTGACCCAGTAGGCGCGGTTCCGGTCGGCTTCGACCCAGGCGTACGACGGACGTCGTACGGCATCGATCACCGCGGCGATGGTGATCAGGTAGCACACTACGATGAGTGCGGTCAGCATCGGCGTCACACCGTCCGCGGGTAGGCGGTCGCGGGCTTGGCCTGCCAGGACGTCGGCATCGCGTAGACCGCGAACTTCTTCGGTTGCGGCCGGGCGAGCTCGGGTGACTCGGCGAGTTGCCGGAAGCCGGCGAGTTCGTCGTCGGTCAGCGTCTCGTGCGTCGTGCGGTACTGCACAGCGCGCAGCATGATCGCGCGGGCGACTGCGCCCGAGTCGGTCTCCTTGGGCAGATTCAGGTCGACCACGAGCAGCCTGGACGGATCCGCCGTACCGTCGCGAACGACGAGCCGCAGTACCTCTTCGTCGAGCCAGCCCTGCTTCGGGCTGAAGCCGACCGAGATCAGCCACGGGTAGCGGATATGCCCGACCAGCGCGGTGCCGCGACTGCGTCGCGCCGCTCTGAGCTTGCTGACCGCGTTCAGCATCAGCGCCGTACCGGGAGTGCCGACCCAGCCGCCACCCTTGTCGTACTTCGAACACAGCAGGATCACTCGTGCGTCGGTGATGACCACCTCGGCCCGGATCTCCCGTACCTCGACGATGGTCCGGGCCTTTCCGCCACCCACGTCCCGCACCGCAATCGCCCGCGCCACCAACTGCTGCGCCGAATCCCCGTCCAGCAACTCCTGGTTGACCTTCCCACCCCCATCCAGCCCAGGAAACATCGTCTCGTCCCCCGCCTCCCCCACGCCTCTGACACAGAGCACATCAAACGTCATACATCCCCCCTCATCAGTAGTAGTTCACCCACCCGCCTCAGAAGTTGAGGCCGAGTGGATGGCCGCAGGTGTCCGCGATGGCGATGGTCGCGTTGCGGAGCTCGTTCAGGGTCGTGGACTTGCTCTTCGAGATCTTCTTGATCCCGGCCGCCGACGCCTGCACCGCGGTCGATCCGTCGTACCGCGCCGCCGTGCCGGCCAACTCACCCGCCGCCCGGAACACCCCGTTGTCGCTGAACACACCCCGGTACAACTCGTTGCTGACGGCGTCGAAATCTGTGCAGAGCTCGTCCTTGGTCGCCGGGCCCTGCGCGGCACATCCGCTCAGGACCGACAGCACCGCCGCCGTCCCCACCATCCATCGACTGCCGATCTTGTGCCGATTCATCTCTCCCCCTCGCAGCTGTGACTCGGCTGCCGTTCCCCGCACCGACGGTACGGGCCGGCGGGTACGGCGAGGGACCTCCGAACGGAGGTCATTCCCGCTCGAGGTTCGGTCGCTCTGTGTTGTTGACGGTCGCGATTCGGGCGGGCAAGGTATTGCTGCGGCAGGGAACCGCATGGGGGGATGTTGATCGACACAAACAGGCTTCTCGCTGATGCGAGGGCCTCGGTTTCACGCGCGCCAGTGCCTGAGGATCTTGCCTTGGAACGCGGCGCTCCTGATCGCGCACTGGACCGCTTCGCGGCCGTCTACGGCCTCGCGCTGCGTCTCGGAACCGTCGGCCTCGGCGCCATCGCGGCTGTCTTGAGTCTCGCGCCACCGGTCGCACCGCGCTGGCTCGTGCCGGTCCTCGGTGGACTCGCCGTGTGGTGCCTGCTCTTCCTGTCGGTGGTGGTCCGGCACGGGCTGACGCACCGCCTGGTCGTTGCCGACAGCCTCATCGTCTGCGCGATCCTCCTGCTACAAGGCCATCTGGTCTCAGCCGCCGAGCTTCCGAACAGCTCTGCCTGGCTGCTGCCGATCGCCACCGCCGCGGTCCTGCTGGCTCAACTACGGCTCCGGCCGGCCGTCGGCGTGCCGATCGGCATACTCATCAGCGCCGCCCACACCCTGGGTCAGACACTTGCGACCGACTTCCAGCCGTCGATGCTCATCGGCGCCGGAATCCTGGTGATCCAGACCGGACTGGCGGCCGCCACAGTCCAGCTCGTACGTCGAGCCGGTCGCGCCGCCGAGCTCGAGTGTGAGCGCCAAGCCCTGCAGGATCGGGAGGCACAAGTGGCAGCGGCCCGGCGCGCCGACGAGCGCGAACACTTCCGCCAGCTGCACGACACCGCGCTCGCGACGTTGACGATGGTCGGCTCCGGCTCGGTCCGATCGGGCTCCGCGATCCTGCACGCCCGCGCCGCATCAGACGCCGCGGCATTGCGCGCACTGTCCGCCGGGCCGTCCCGGACCGATCGGCAGGAGCGGCTCGACGACAGGCTGCGCTCCGTCATCGAGACCGAAGCCGCCGACCTGGACGTTGCCGCCGCGCTGCCCGTGGTGTCCGTTCGCGCCGACGTCGCCGCCGCCATCTCGGCGTGCGTCGGCGAGGCGCTCCGGAACGTCGTACGGCATTCCGGAGTCGACGCCGCCAGTGTCGGAGTCTCGGTCGACCGGGCGGGACGGCTGCGCGTCGACATCCGCGATCGCGGCCGCGGCTTCGACGTACGGGCGATCGGCGCCCACAGCCGCGGTGTGCGGGAGTCGATCCTGGGGCGGATGGCGGACGTCGGCGGAGTGGCCGAGGTCTTGTCGATGCCGGCCGGTGGTACCCGGGTCGTCCTGCGGTGGGGTGACAGTGACCGGCGAGGGTGATCAAGCGGCGAGGATCCGGTCCGGCCTCGCCCGCGCACTGGACATCAGCGTCGTGGTCATCGTCGGCGTCTGGCATGTCGTCTACGTCCTGCCGTCACTCGTCCTCAGCGCCGGGCTCTACCGCGCGGCCGGCGCGGAGCTCGTCGCCTGGGCGCTGCTCGCGGCTCTGTTGGTGCACGGCTCGATCAGGCTGCTGACCGGCCGACCGGCCTTCGCTCACTGGTGGCGGTCGGCGGCGGCGGTGATCGCCGCGGGCGCGCTCGCGGTCGCGATGGTTCCCGGCGACCAGATCACCGGCGCCCCGAACTGGGCCTTCGGTGACGTCGTGCTGATCGGTGTGCTGCTGATGCTGCGCGAGCGGCTGATCGCGTTCGGCGTGGTCTTCCTCGCGAACATCCTGCTGAACCTGTCGGTCCTGCTGCTCACCGACCATCACATCGACCTGACCGTCATCGCGCGCTTCCTGGTGATCGCCTGCGCGGGCGGCATACTGGTCCCGTCGGCGGTGCTGCTCGCGGCGCGCGCGCTCGACGACGCGGCCGCGGTGGCGGGATTCGCGACGGCGCAGCGAGCCGAGTCGAGCGCGGACCGCGAGGTCGCCGACGCACTCCACGAAGCTCGCAGGGACCGCTACGAATCGCTCCGCGGCCAGGTCGCGCCGCTGCTCGACGGCCTCTCGGACGGGTCGCTCAACCCGGATTCGCCCGACGTACAGCGCCGCTGCGCGATCGAGGCAGCCCGGCTCCGGCGGCTGTTCGCCGAGTCCGACGACGTACCGGATCCGTTGCTGCACGAGGTGCGCGCCTGCGTGAACGTCGCCGAGCGCCGGGGCGTACTGGTCGAGCTCGCGACGGCCGGCCCGTTGCCGGAGCTCCCACTCGAGGCCCGCCGCATCCTCACCGAGCCGGCGATCGAAGCACTCGTCGCGTCGAGCACCTGGGCCCGCGTCACGGTGTATGGCGGCCCGGAAGAAGTGATCGTGTCGGCGGTCGGCGACCAGGCCGGACGACCGGATCCCGTGTGGCTGGAGGCCAGATGGCAGCATCAGTGACGGTGGCCGTGGTCGACGATCACCCGGTGGTGATCGAAGGCGTGCGGACCTGGATCGGCCAGGACGCGGCTGCTCGGGTCCGGATCGTCTCGGCCGGACCGGACCTCGACGCGGCGGTCAACGGCGCCGGTCGGCACGCGGACGTGATCCTGCTCGATCTCGAGCTCGAGGGGCGGCTGATGATCGACGCGATCGCCGGACTCGCCGACGGCGGACGCCGTGTCATCGTGTTCTCCCAGCACTCCGGCGAGGAGATGGTGCGCGCCGCCCTCGACGCCGGAGCCATTGCCTACGTCACCAAGCAGGAGGGACCGCGCCACCTGGTCGACGCGATCGTTGCAACCGGGCACGATCGGCCCGCCGTACCTCCGGCGATGGCCGGTGTGATGGTCGCCGATCAGCGCCCCCGGCTTGCGCCGCAGGAACGGACGGCGTTGCTGCTCTGGTTCCAGAGCCGGTCGAAGGCCGCGGTGGCCGAGCGGATGGGAATCCGCGAGACGACGGTGAAGCAGTACATCGACCGAGCACGGATCAAGTACGGGCAGGTCGGTCGGCACGCCGCAGGCAAGGCGGCCTTGCTCGCCCGCGCCATCGAAGACGGCCTGGTCCGCCCGGACGAGATCGACGACCTCTAGCCCACCAGGCTCCGCAGGCCGGCGAGCTTGCCGGGGAACTCGGTGAGCAGCTTCGTGACGGCCTGCTCGGGGTCGGTCATCCAGCGGGCGGCCGGGATGTCCCCGAGGCAGACCAGGACATACTCGAACAGGATGTGGAGGTCGTGGCGGGACTCGCTCAGGAAGAGGTCTTGACCGGGCCAACTCACGTCGCCACCTGCAGCTGTGTACGCCGTCAGGATGCTCGTGATCGGCTCTTGCCGACCGGCCGCGAAGATGTAGGCGACGCGGGCGGCCTCCAGGGCAGCGCTGTCGACGCGGACACTGTCCCAGTCGACAAGGACCGGACCATCCTCGGTGATCAAGAGGTTGTGGGTCTTGAAGTCGCCATGGGTCACGACACAGTCCGGCGCGAGCTGGCAGACGTTCTGGATGCGGTCGGTCAGGTCGAGGATCAGAGGCAGCCGGTCCCACGCCAGGTCCGCCCACTCCTTGCCGCGCTCCTGCGCCGCGGTGAACCACTTCTCCCAGTCGGCGCGCGGGCGGAGCGCCGTACGCCACCAGTCCGGTAAGCCGGACGCGCCCAGCGGTTGCAACTGGTGGACCTTGGCCATGGTGCGGCCGAGCCACTCGGTGATGTCGTCGTCGAGGGCCAGCGGGCGGTTCTCGATCCAGCGGTAGACGCGGAAGAGACGCTCGTTGATGCGGGTGATCCAGCCGAGCACAGGATCGACCGGGGCGATCGGCTCGGCCTGGTCGATCCCCGCGGCCAGCGCCCGGTTCTCGAACGCCATCGCCACTGCGAGCTGATCGGTCAGACCGCCGGGCGTGAACTGAGCGGTCGAGGACCAGTACCCCTTCACGAAGTAGCTGCCGGTCACAGTCTCGAGCCGCCACGTGTCGGTGTCGCCGCGTCGTACCAGGACCAGCTCGCCGACTGGCTCCCCCAGTGCGAAGGCTTCGGCAATCACGTCAGCGGTCGGTGCGTACATGTCCTCACCAACGTCTCCGGTCGACCCATCGTGCCCGGATGGCGGGCCGAAAGCGACTGGGTGACTGCGGCCGGTGAACGATGGGTTGCCGCGACAGAAAACTGTCCAGGAGTACTTCGATCCGGGCGGGTTGGCGTCGTAGGCTGCGTGGCAGCGCACCATCCGGGCGCCGCAGGGGGGAACTGCTATGAGTGAGTTTTGCCTGCCTTCGGGCGTGGGGAAGCAATGAATCCGCTGGGGCGGATGCTGGTGTGGATCTCCGGCGCGTCGGCCGGACTCGGGGCGGCGTTAGCGGCGACGATTCCGTTCGAGGCGGATCTGATCGACATCTCCCGGCGCGGCGGGACGCCGGGTGCATTTCATGTGGCGGTGGATCTGGCCGATCCGGCGTCCTGGCCGGTGGTGGCCGACGATTTCGATCGGCGGCTGTCCAGATTCGACGGGGACACGGTGGTGTTCATCCACAACGCCGGCACGCTGGCCCCGCTGGGGTCGGCCGGCCGGGTCGACACCGAGGAGTACACGCGCAACGTGCTGCTCAACTCAGCCTCGGCGCAGGTCCTCGGTCAGGCGTTCCTGCAGGCGGTCGCCGAGAAGCCGTACAACCAGCACCTGATCATGGTGTCCTCGGGCGCGGCCAAGCACCCGCACGAAGGCGAGTCGAGCTACTGCGCCGGCAAGGCCGCGATCGACCAATGGGTGCGAACGGTCGGGCTGGAGCAGGACCGCCGAAGTCCGCGCTGCCGGGTGATCTCGGTGTCACCCGGCGCGGTCGACACCGACATGCAGGCCGAGCTGCGCGCCACCACCGAAGAGCAGGTGCCGGACGCCCGGCGCTTCCGCGAACTGGATGCACAAGGCCTACTCGCCAAACCGGAGGACGTCGCCCGGTCCATCTGGTCGCTGCTCGACCGCGATCTACCCAACGGCACCGTGCTCCACATCAGCGACGTCACCTGACGACTGCACCGAGCGGGCCAGCCGGTGCACCTGGGGACGGGTCGCCGGGTACAACTCGCCGTACGTCCGGAAGAGGCTGGCATAGACGGACGTCGTCGACGGATCCGGGTGGATCGTGTGATCCAGCCGGGCCCAGTCCGTCTCCGGTGGCACGAGACCGACCCCGATCGCCGCGAGCAGTGCATCGCCGTACGACGCTCCGATCGTCTCTGTGGGCACCTGCTGGACCAGACCACTCACATCACTCACGATCTGCGTCCACAGTCCGCCCTGCGTGCCGCCGCCGACCGCGACGATGCGGGTCGGCCGCCCGGCCGCCTCCTCGAAGGACTCCACGATCTGCCGCACACCACAAGCGATTCCCTCGTACGCCGCCCGCAGTAGATGGCCACGCCGGTGGCGCAGAGTCAGTCCGGCGATCACGCCACGCGCGAGCGGGTCGTAGATCGGTGTCCGCTCCCCGCTGAAGTACGGCAGCATCACCAAGCCCTCGCTCCCCGCGGGAACCGCGGCGGCCTCGGCGACCAGCGTCTCGAACGGCACGCCACCGGTCAGGTCCTGCAGCCAGGTGGTGATCGTGCCGGACGTCGCCATCCCCGCAGCCAGTGTGTGGGTTGACTGCTCGACCCCAGAGGTCGTCCAGAGCCCGCGCACACTCGTCGGCGCAGTCAACACCTGCACGAAGAACATGGTGGAGCCGTACATCAGCATCAGGTCGCCAGGACGTCGTACGCCGACGCTGAAGGCCTCTGCCCACGCGTCGACTGTGCCTGCGACGACCGGGGTCCCTTCAGCGAGTCCAGTCGCCGCAGCCGCGGCCTCATGCACCACTCCGACCTGCTCCGAGGGCCACACCAAGCGAGGCAGTGCCAGACCTGGCAGGACCTGCTCAACCCAGTCGGTCGCCCAGTCCTGCGTGTGGATGTCGTAGAAGGGGTCGCACTGGCTGGCGGTGTGGTGGTCGAGCACCCACTCACCGGTCAGCCGCGCCACGACGTACGTGTGCGCGCTGAACCACCGGTCCTGTGGTCGCCACGCCTCGCCGGCCTCCCGGCGCAACCACGCCAGCTTCGGACCGATCGCCTGGCTGGACAGGTCCTTGCCACAGCGTCGCAGGATCGCGTCCGCGCCGAGCTGTGCGGTGATCTCGTCGATCTCCACCGTCGCGCGGGTGTCGACGCCGTACAGGACGGCCGGCCTTCGCGGGTGGAGTTGCTCATCGGTCTGGACGACGCATGGTCCGAGGCCGGAGATGCAGACGGCCTCGATCCGGTCGTCCGGATGCGTTGAGGTCAGCTCGCTCAGCACCTCCGCGAGGTCACCCCACCAGTCGCGTTCGGCGTCCATCTCGGCCCAGCCCGGCCGCGGCAGATTCGGGGCGTGGTCTCGTCGCGCGACGGCTCGTACCGTCCCGTCGATGGTGGTCAGGACGGCCTTGGTACTGCCGGTGCCGATGTCGACTCCGATAACGAGGTTCACGCCTCCACCCTCCGTCGCGCCGGAGCCACGGTGCAAGACGGTACCTGGCGACCACCGGCTGACTCTGATCTTGTTGGCTCCATGAGTTCAGTGGAACTGGATGCCCGGGGCATCCGCATCGACGGCGAACCACGGGTCGTGCTGTGTGCGTCCCTCTTCTACTTCCGGCTGCCCCGGGAGCAGTGGCGGGCGCGACTCGACCAGGTCCGGGCCTCGGGGTACACCTGCATCGACGTGTACCTGCCGTGGAACTTCCACGAGCTCGCGCCCGGCCGGTGGTCGTTCGAGGGCCGGCGTGATGTCGCTGCCTTCCTGGACCTCGCCCAGGAGGCCGGGCTGCACGTGATCGCCCGGCCCGGGCCGTACATCTGCTCGGAGTGGGACGGCGGCGCGCTCCCGGCCTGGCTCGGGCTCGACCCGTCGCTGCGGATCCGCGACAACCAGCCCGGCTTCCTGGCCGCCGTGACGGCCTGGTTCGACCAGGTGCTGCCGATCCTGGCCGCTCGCCAGCACGGCGCTGGTGGCTCCGTGATCATGGTTCAGCTGGAGAACGAGTTGGACTTCTTCGACTGCGACGACCGGCCCGGGTACATCACCGCCCTGCGGGACCAGGCGGTTGCCCACGGCATCACCGTGCCGCTCATCGCCTGCGCCGGCCAGGGTGACCTGCTCGGTGCCACCGGCAACGTCGCGGACGTCCTACCGGCGTGCAACTTCTACCCGAACGACGACTCGCCGGACATCGAGGCCGAGGTACGCCGGTACGCGGACCTGCTCTCGGATCGCGCGCTGCCGTTGCTGATCACCGAGACGAACCGGCGGCATCGGACCCTGCGGCGGCTGCTGGCCAGTGGTGCGTCGCTGCTCGCGCCATACCTGCAGGCGTCCGGCTGGGACTTCGGATACACCCCGTCGAGCGGGAACTGGGGTAAGCCGGGCAACTTCATGAGCCATGGCTACGACTTCGGCGGGTACGTGTCGTCGACTGGAGTGGAGCGGCCTGAGTACGCCGAGGCTCAGTTGCTCGGGCGTGTGATCGATGCACTGGGATCGCGGCTGGCGCTGGCGACACCCGGGGCGCCTGTTGAGGTGACGACCGACTTCCCGACCAGCTCGGCACCGGCGACGTTGGACCTGGATGGCGGTGGACAGGTGGTCGCCGTACCGAATCTCGGCCGCAGCGATGGGCGAGCGCTGGTCAACGGGGTATCGGTGGCGGTCGCGGCGGACTCTTGTCCGTTGATGCTGATCGACGTCCCGCTGGGAGACACGATGTTGACCTTGGCGTCGGCGGATGTGGTGGAGCTGGCAGACGACGGCCTGGTGTTCTGCTCGGCGGTGCCGGTGACTGTTGTTCTCGGCAACAGCTCGGTGGAGATCGCGGTCGGGTCGACCGAACTCGTCGACGGCGTCAGCGTCACCGTGCAGCCGCGAGCCGAGGTGGTGCCTCCTGAGAATCCTTTGTCGCAAGAGGTTTCCGCTGTGCGACGACGGACCACGGCAGCACCGGAGACACCAGCGGGCAAGCACGAGCTGGCGCCGACGCTGGAGTCGCTCGGCGTCTATCGCGGGCGGGGGATCTACACCGCCACGGCCGCGCTGACCAACGAACTGCTGCTCGTGGGTGCGGCCGACATTGTCGACCTGTCGATCGGCGGCCGGCTTCACACGTTCGCAGGATTCGGCGCGACCCGGCGGATCGACGTTCGCGGGCTCACGGGCGAGATCCGTGCCACCGTGGAGATCTGGGGTCACGCCAACTTCGACGACGCCCGGTTGCCTGCACTCCGGCTCGGCGCGCTGCGTGGTCTGGGCAGTCTCTGGACGGTCGTCGGAACCGAGGACATCTCGGCGTTGTGGACGGTCGAGGGCCACTGGGCGGGCGACCCTGCGCCGACGCGAGTACTCACTGGCTGGAGCAGCACTCGTGTGGGTACGCCGGTCACCTACACGCGACGCATCTCCGCCGAGACCACGACCGCTCTGCACCTGCACGGCGCCCACGTGCCGGTCGACGTGTCGGTGGACGACGGTGAGCCGATCACGGTCCACGCCGAGAATCCTTGGATGCAGCTGCGGGCCGGGACCAAGCAGATCTCGGTCACCGTGCCGCATGACCCGAGTGGTGGGCGTCTCCGCGCCGAGCTGCTCAGTCTGGAGCCGGTGACGGGCTGGACGTGTGCTGTGCAGGACGACGAGTTGCTGACTGCCTTTGCCGGTCGCGGTGGGCCGGGGCAGGACGTCGTACTGCCGCTGGCTGTGCGGCCGGGTGAGGAGGCGTGGCTCGAGGTGGATCTGCCGGCTTCCGAGACCGGCTATCTGCTCCGCCCGGAAGGTGTGCAGGTGCGGGTGACCGCGTGGTCGTCCGGCGAGTGCATCGGGCGGGTGTGGACAGGCGAACGCCCGGCCTTCGCCGGCGGAGATCCTGACGTGCTGTGGATCCCGCCGGGTTGGGCCGGGCTCACGCTGCTCGTGACCGGAGTGGCCGGTCCAGCTGATCCGGGACTGCGCCGTCTCAGGCTCGACTCGGCAACCTAGGCAGCCTTGGCGAATTGGGTGGTGTAGAGCTCGGAGTAGAGGCCGCCCGCAGCCAGGAGTTGGTCGTGGGTACCGCGTTCGCGGATCCGGCCCTCGTCCAGGACGAGGATGACGTCGGCGTTGCGGATCGTCGACAGCCGGTGCGCGATCACCAGCGACGTACGCCCGACCAGCGCGTTGGCGAGCGCGGCCTGGACCGCGGCCTCGGATTCGGAGTCGAGGTGGGCCGTCGCCTCGTCGAGGATGACGATCGACGGCGACTTGAGCAGCAGCCGGGCGATCGCGAGACGCTGGCGTTCACCACCGGACAACCGGTAGCCACGGTCGCCGACCACGGTGTCGAGGCCGTCGGGCAGGCTGTTCACCAGGGTCGCGATCTGCGCGGCCTCGAGTGCCGTCTGCAGCTCCGCCTCGGTTGCCTCCGGGCGGGCGAGCAACAGGTTGGCGCGGATCGTGTCGTGGTACATGTGCGAGTCCTGGGTCACCACGCCGATGACCGATCGCAGTGAGCTCTGGGTCACCGCGCGGACGTCGCGCCCACCGACCAGGATGGCGCCGTCGGTCACGTCGTACATCCGGGACACCAGGGACGAGAGCGTGGTCTTGCCGGCGCCGGACGGACCGACGACGGCGACCATCTGGCCGGGTTCGACGGTGAAGCTGACGTCCTTCAGGACCTCTTCGCCGGTCTCGGCGGACAGCGTCGCTACCGACTCCAGCGAGGCGAGCGACACCTCCGCGGCCGACGGGTAGTGGAACGAGACGTGGTCGAACTCGATCGACGGTTCGACCGTCGGCGGCAGTTCCTTCGCATCCTTGCGGTCGGCAACCATCGGCGGGAGGTCGAGCACCTCGAGCACGCGCTCGAAGCTGACCAGCGTGGTCATCACGTCGACCTGGAGATTGGAGAGTGCGGTCAGCGGGCCGTACAGCCGGGTGAGGTAGGCGGTCAGCGCAACGACAGTGCCGATCCCGAGCGCCCCTTCGACCGCGAAGACCCCGCCGACGCCGTACACCAGGGCGACCGCAAGGGCCGCGACCAGGGTGAGCGAGACGCGGAAGACTCCGGCGTACATCGAGGTGGTGACGCCGATGTCGCGCACCCGCGCGGCCTTGCCGGCGAAGTCACGGGACGAGTCCTGCGTCCGGCCGAACACCTTGGCCAGTACGGCGCCCGCGACGTTGAAGCGCTCGGTCATCGTCTGGGCCATGGTCGCGTTCAGCCGGTAGGTCTCGGCGGTCGCCTCGCGCAACCGGCCGGCGATCAGCCGTGCGGGCAGCACGAACAGCGGCAGCAGGACGAGGGCGAGCAGGGTGATCTGCCACGACATGACGAACATGGCGCCGAGCACGAGAACGACGCTCAGCACGTTGCTGACCACGTTCGACAGAGTTGAGGTGAACGCCTGCTGGGCGCCGAGGACGTCGCCGTTCAGGCGCTGGATCAGCGCACCGGTCTGGGTGCGACTGAAGAAGGCGATCGGCATCTGCTGGACGTGATCGAACACGGCAGTGCGCAGGTCGTAGACGAGTCCTTCGCCGATCCGGGACGAGAACCAGCGCTCCGCCAGCGTGATCGCGCTGTTGGCGATGGCGAGCAGCGCAACCACGAGGGACAGCCACACCACCACCTGGGCGTGGCCCGGGACGATGCCGCGGTCGATGATCGCGCGGAAGAGCAAGGGGGTGACGGCGCCGGTACCGGCGTCGAAGGCGACGAGGACGAGGAACACGGCCAGAAAGCCGCGGTAGGGACGGGCGAACGTCATGATGCGGCGCAGGGTGCCCGCAGTGAGCTTGTGGTGGCGGACGGAGGAGTCCTTCAGCAGCGATCGCATGGCGCGACCGCCGCCGGCTCCCGCGCCCGGAAGTCCGGAGATCTGTGACATCTGAGCCTTTCGGTCGGGGACGACATATACTGAGGTTAGCTCACTATGAGCTAAACTCACAAGTCCCCTACATCCCGGCTCACCACTAGGCTCAGTTCGTGCACGCACCGGAAGACACCGCTGAACAGATCGCGGCCCTGCTCGAGGGCATCGTTCGCCGTCAGCGCCGCGCGACCAAGGACGGCGTGGGCGAGAGCGTCACCCACGGCCAGTTCCGGGTGCTGCGCACCCTCGACCAATCCGATCAGGCCCTCCGCCTGAGCGAGCTGGCGACCCGGCTCGGCATCGTCCCGCGCTCCGCGACCTCCGTCGTCGACGACCTGGAGGCCGCCCACCTGGTCGCCCGCCACCCGGACCCGGACGACCGCCGCGCCATCCTGGTCACCCTCACCCCCGCCGGCACCGAGGTCCTCACCACCATCCGCCGCACCCGCCGCGACGCCATGGTCACCCTCGTCGCCCGCCTCACCCCCGAGGAACAAGCCACCCTCCACCAACTCCTCACCCGCCTCGCCCAGGACTGAGCAGTTGACCCTTGCGTGGATTGAGGACTTTGCTCAATCCACGCGGGGTACGTCGTCCGTCCTGCTTGGCTGAACGCATGCGTACACCGACAACATCGCCGGCCGAAGCCGCGCGATTGATTCGTGCGGACCAGCGGTCGTTGCTGGATCGGATCGACGGACTGAGCGAGGCCGAACTGCGGGCGCCGTACCGGGTGACTGCCGGGCCGCTCGGACACTTCTGCGATTCGCTGCACGACCTGACCGCACACGTTCTGATGTGGGACGAGATCAACCTCGCCGTGCTCTGCGACGCCAAGGCCGGGCGGCTGCACTGGAGCCTCGACCCGCGGTGGGAGACGGCGGAGATCGGCAGCGCCCTCAACGTCGGCGGCGTCGCGGCTGGCCGGCACATCCCCTCCGACCTGCTCCTGCACCGCTTCCACAGCGTCGGCGCGGCGCTCCTCGCCGAGATCGAGCAGTACGACGAGGCCTCGTGGGCGGATCCTTCGACTGGCGGTGGGTTCGGCGGCGGTATCGGTGCTTTGGCCGAGTATGTCTGCACCACCCCGGACGGTTTCCTCTTCGCGCATGCGGCTCGTCACCTCACCCCGGCGGCGGTGCCGGCGTGAGTACCATTGCCGAGGGCATCGAGATCGTGGATCTGCCCGCATTCAAAGCCGAGACCGACGCACTGCTCGAGCGCTTCGCTGCCGAACCGGCCGGTCCCGAGCTCGATCCGTACCAGGCGCTGCTGCTCGATCGGCAGGAGCTCCCCGACCCAGAGCTGGCCGGCGAGCGAGACCAACGCACCAGTGCCGAGGACGTCACCATCGACCTTCCCGGGCGCACACTGCAAGCGCGGATCTATCGCTTCGCGGCCGGGCCGAGGCCCGTGCTGTTGTGGTTGCACGGCGGCGGGTTCATCGGCGGCGACCTGCGTGACATCGAGTACGCGACCTCCGGGATCGCTGCCGCAGGCAACGTCATCGTGGTTTCACTCAACTATCGCCTCGCACCCGAAGATCCTTTCCCTGCAGGGCTCCACGACGTCCGCGACACCTTGGGCTGGTTGCGCGATCACACCGCCGACCTCAACGGTGACGGCCGGATCGCGGTCGGCGGTCAGAGCGCGGGCGCCGCGCTTGCCGCTGGTGCTTGCCTGCTTGCACGGGACGACGGCCAGCCACTCCCCGACCGGCAGATCCTGTGCTACCCCAGCCTCGACCACGACCAGGACACCGAGTCGGTGCGCCTCTTCGACGGCACGTTCCTCAGCATCGCCGCCGACCGGTGGTCCGCGCAGCAGTACTTCCCGGACGGCGAGTTGCCGGCGACCGCCGTACCGCTGCGTGCTCAAACGCTGGCAGGCTTACCGCCCGCGCTCCTGCTCGGGGCAGGGTGTGATCCGCTCCGGGACGACGCCCGTAACTATGCGAGTCGTCTCGCCCAGGACGGCGTACCCAACCGGTTGATCGAGTATGCCGACACCATGCACGCGTTCCTGAACTTCCCCGCCGTACTGTCCGCCGGCCGGCACGCGGTGGAGCTCATCGGAGCCGACCTGCGGACGGCGTTCAGTGCACGCCGTTCATGAGCCGCCGGATCGGCTTCACCGCGCCGAGCATCACCACGACCGCGGCATAGAACAGGGTCCGTTCCGAACCGAACACCCGGTCCGCGAGCCAGGCCCCGAGGATCGTGGACAGGTAGACGAGACCGCCGTACGCGCCGACGATGCTGGTGGCGGTCGTCTCGCTGATGCCGAGTCCGCCCTGGTCGGCGGGGTAGTACAGGTAGATGAGCAGGATGCCCTGCATGCCGTAGAACGAGAACCGCTCCCACAGTTCGACCCCGAAGAGGTTCGCGAGTACTGGCGGTTGCCCGAAGAACGTGCGTGTACTCCGGCCCTCGTCGGTGCTGGCCGCTCAGCTCTCCCGTCTGTCGCTCACCCAGGTCTGCGGTCAGCGCTCGGCGCGATGCGTGAAGAACCTGGCCGGATCGCCGGCCGCGCGCGGACCGGAGGCGAGCCAGGCGGCGAACGCCTCGGGCTGCCGTCGCTCGAGCTCGTCAAGATACGCCCGGCGGACGTCGGCCACCCCGAGTCGCAGCTCGCGCCCGGTCGAACTCTGCAGTTGCTTGAAGCTCCGCCGCCATGCCAGGCAGAGCTGTGCGAGCAGGACCAGCGTCTCGGCTCCCACTGCCCCGGCGTACCCGCAGATGGCCAGGACCGACAGCCCACCGGGCCCGGCCCAGCGTGGCGCCGCGCGGATCAGCTCCGCGGCCGGCAACTCGCGCGCCAGCCCGAAGCTGACATAGACCGCGCCGACGGTGATGGTCGAGATCAGTAAGGCGGCCAGATTGGTCGCCGGTGACACGAAGACAAGTGACGCGATGACGCCGATGGCGGCCAGCAGCCTGCGGCTGTCCGCCAGATCTGGCTGTACCGCAGCCCGACACGCTCCAGCATGTGCTCCTGGTGCCCATCACGCCGTGCTTCCAACCGGCCCCGGCGGCGTGACGTTGCGCAGTGCTTCGATGAACGCCGCGGTGGCCGGCGGGTCCGGCGGATCGCCGTACGTCGCGAGGTAGATCCGGCGTACGACGGGCAGCTCGGTGGCGTGTACGCCCTCGGCGAGATGTGACCGCAACGCCATGCCCGGCATGGTCGTGACCCCGAGCCCGGCGGCGACGAACGCCTGCTTCACGACGATGTCGTCGCTGGTGTAGGCGATCCGTGGCGTGAACCCCGCGTCGGCGCAGTGGCCGAGAAGCTCCCGCCGGCAGTTCACGCAGCCCGCGATCCAGGCCGAGTCCCGGTGGTCGGCGAGCGTCTCCCCGCTCCGGCTACTGAGCAGGTACACCGGGTCGTCGAGGAGGTAGGTGTAGCGGATGCCGTCGTCCGGCGTGGCATCGTCGTACCGGAAGACGATCGCGAGGTCGATCACCCCCTCGCGCAGCTGCTGGTGCGCGACGACGGGGTGCGCGTCGGCGAGCTCGAGTTCGATGTTCGGGTACCGGCGGCCGATCTCGGCCGCGGCCGGTGGAACGAGCACGCTGAGCGCCGAACTGAACGAGCCCACCCGGCCCCGGCCGGTCTGCAGTCCGATCCGTTCGGCCAGTTCGGCGTCGGCGGCGTCGACCCGGCCGATGATCTCCGCGGCGCGACGGGCGAGCAGCTCGCCTTCGGGCGTGAGGCGGATGCCCCGGCCGGCCTTCTGGACCAGCTTCGCGCCGGTCGCGGCCTCCAGCCGGGAGAGGTGATGACTGACGGTGGGCTGGGTGTAGTGCAGCGCCTCGGCCGCCGCGGTGACCGAACCGTGCGCGGCGACCGCGGCCAGCACGCGCAGCCGGACGAGATCGAGCATAGATCGATCGTATCTATGATTCCGGGCTCGCATTGGCATTGGACGCATACTTCCCGTCCCGGCAGGGTGGTGCGTAGTCGAAAGGAGATCACCATGACCGGCACAGTTGTGTGGCACATGACCATGTCCCTCGACGGTTTCATCGGAGACCGCGACGACAACCTCGACTGGAGTTTCGGCGGGACCGAGCCGTCCGAACTGGCGGCCGAGGTGATCGCCACCACCGGCGCGTTCCTGTGCGGCGGGCGCCGCATCGACCGCGTCGGCGAGAACCGGCCGTACGGCGGTGCGTGGAGCGGAGCGGTCCTGGTCTACACGCGCAAGGACCCGGCGACCAATCCGATCCCGGAGTTCACCTACGTGTCCGGCGACATCCGCGACGTGGTCGCCGACGGCCTGAAGGCGGCGAACGGCAAGAACCTGGTGGTCACCGGCGGAACCGTTCCACGCCTGAGCCTGGACGCCGGCCTCGTCGACGAGATCGTCCTCCACATCGTCCCCGTCCTCCTCGGCGAAGGCGTGCGCTTCTACGACAGCCCCGGCGTCGAGCCCACCAAGCTCGAGGTCCTCACCGAGGAACGCATGAACTTCCGCTTCAAGGTCCTCAAGTAGTGGCCGCACGAGCCGTCGTCCTCGACGCCATGGGCGTGCTGTACCGGCACGGGAACGTGGTGAGCGGCGTACTGATCCCTTACCTTCGCGACCTCGGGTGCACGGCGAGCGAGGACGAGATCCGCCGGCTGTACCGGCGCTGCACACTCGGAGAGTTGCCGACGGAGGAGTTCTGGGCGGCGCTCGGTGTCGGACACACGGCCTCCGATATCGAGTACTGCGGCCGCCATCAGTTGACCGTCGGCACGGTCGACACGCTGCGGTCGCTCCGTACAGCCGACGTGACTGTGCTGGTGCTGACCAACGACGCCGGGCCGTGGTCCGCCCACTTGCGCAGGCGTTTCGGGCTCGAGCCGTACGTCGACCACTGGTTCGTCAGCTCCGAGATCGGTGCCCGCAAACCCTCGCCTGCGGCGTACGACGCCGTGCTCGCACA
Source organism: Kribbella sp. NBC_00889 (assembly GCF_045207705.1). Lineage (NCBI taxonomy): Bacteria > Bacillati > Actinomycetota > Actinomycetes > Propionibacteriales > Kribbellaceae > Kribbella > Kribbella sp. NBC_00889. The sequence goes on from NZ_CP108783.1 coordinate 5,620,736, forward strand.
TCCGGGGGTCGAAGCGGGGAGTACGGTTCTGGTCGACGATCGGCCGACCAACCTCGCGGCCGCCTCCGCCGCCGGCTTCCGTCCTGTGCTGTTCCACAGCGAGGACACCGCCGCCAACCCGGTCCCGGACCTCGAGGTCACGAGTGCCCGGAGCATGGCGGACCTGCTCGACGTCCTGCTTGCTGCGACTCACACTCCGGCGGTCTGATCCGTTCCATCCCTATGACCGACAAATATGCACAGCGAGTGGCCAAGGCGGACTGGGACGCGGTGACCGCCGGGGTGAACGATCTCGGGTGTGCGTTGCTGCCGCGGCTGCTGACGCCCGCGGAGGCGACCGGGATCGCGCGACTGTACGACGACGTACAGCGGTTCCGGGCCACGATCGACATGGCGCGGCATCGGTTCGGCGAGGGGCAGTACCGGTACTTCGACCGGCCGTTCCCCGAGGCGGTGGAGGCGTTGCGGCAGGCGCTGTATCCGCGGTTGTTGCCGATAGCAAGGGATTGGTACGGCAAGCTCAGGCGGGACGCGGAGTGGCCGGACACGTTGGACGAGTGGCTCGAGATGTGCCACCAGGCCGGGCAGACGCGGCCGACGCCGATCCTGCTGCGCTACGGCCCGGGCGACTGGAACGCGCTGCACCGCGACCTGTACGGCGACAAGGTCTTCCCGCTGCAGGTCGTGATCAACCTCAACGACCCAGGCGTCGACCACACCGGCGGCGAGTTCCTCCTGGTCGAGCAACGCCCGCGCGCCCAATCCCGCGGTACGGCGACCCTCATCCCCCAAGGCCACGGCCTCGTTTTCACCACCCGAGACCGCCCGGTCGCCTCAACTCGAGGCTGGTCCGCCTCCCCCGTCCGCCACGGCGTGTCCCCCATCCACACCGGCCACCGCCACACCCTCGGCCTCGTCTTCCACGACGCGACCTGAGCCCACCCGTGTGGGTGCTTCCGGGGCCGAGTAGAGGATTTCGCGGGCTTGCTCCGCGGCTCGGGCGATGCTTTCGCCGACGAAGTCGACGAAGCGGGCGATGTTCTCGAGGCGGCCGGCGGCGGGGGTGCCTGGGCCGAGGACGCTGACGCCCTGCCGTGCGGTCTCGGCGAGCCGGGCGTGCGAGCGGGCGCTGGCGATCATCGACTGGTACCAGACGTCGGCGTCGACGACGTACCGCTCGCGGCGGCGTTCGTCGCGTTCCCGGCGGATCAGACCCTGACTCTCGAGGAACGCGCTCGCCTTGGAGACCGATGCCGGGCTGACCTGGAGACGCCGGGCGAGCTCGGACGCGGTGAGGCTGCCCTCGTCCGCGATGGTGAGGGCCGTCAGCACCCGCGACATCATCTTCGGCAGGCCGGATTGCATGACGAGAGTGGTGAACGCCTCCTCGTACTCACGCACCGCCTCGGCATCACGTCCGTGGCCCTGCGGAGGCGCCTGCTGCCCGCGTGGAGCGGTCTGCCTGCGCTGGTGGGCGCGGCGTTCGGTGGCGCGGTGGGCCAGGTCGGCACGGTAGGCGGTCGGACCGCCGTTCCGCATCACCTCACGCGTGATCGTCGAGGTCGGGCGGTCGAGACGCCTGGCGATCTCCGCGTAGGCGAGCCCGTCGGCCAGCCCCAGCGCGATCTGCTGGCGGTGTTGCTGGGTGAGCCTGCCTCCCGGCATCGTGATCTCCCTCCGGTTTCGCTGACGCCGAAACAATAGCGTTCACTCTCCTTCCAACGCAACGATCTCGGCACCAGGCGTTGCATTAAAACCAGAACTGTTGCAACGATAGTTGTGTTCTGACCTACGCAGATGTCGATCCTGCGCAACGATTGTGTTGCCAAGTTCTCAAACGCAACGTAGCGTTTCCGGTGTCAGAAACCACTGGTCCAGGAGGACAGCACAATGCAGAAGTTCGACACCCCCACCACGATCTCCACCGTCCTCGACATCCCGGCAGGACGCCTTCAGTTCATCGCCGCCGACCGTTCCGACACCACTGTCGACGTCCGGCCGTCGAACGCCTCGAAGAGCCGCGACGTGAAGCTCGCGGAGCAGACCACGGTCGAGTACGCCGACGGCGTACTGCGGATCGAGGCCCCGACGACCACCCAGATCCTCGGCAGCTCCGGGTCCATCGAGGTGACCGTCCAGCTCCCCGCAGGCTCCGGCATCGAGGCCAAGGCGGCCAGCGCCGAGTTCCGCGGCGTCGGACGCCTCGGCGACGTCACCTACGACAGCTCGCACGGCGCGATCAAGATCGACGAGGCCGCGAGCCTCCGCCTGGCCACCCAAGCCGGTGACGTCTCGGTCGGCCGTCTCAACGGCTCCGCCGAGATCACCACCGCGAAGGGCGACATCACGATCGCCGAGGCAGTGCGCGGCGACGTCGTACTACGCACCCAGGTCGGCAACGTGTCGGTCGGTACCGCGGCCGGAGTGTCCGCCTCGCTGGACGCCGGCACCACCGTCGGCCGGATCCAGAACTCGCTCAAGAACACCGGCGACGCGACCGACCTGACCATCCACGCCACCACCACCCAGGGCGACATCACCGCCCACAGCCTCTGAAGCGCACCGATCACCGACAAGGAACCCAGAGAATGACCACCACGCAGGACTACCAAGCCGCCGAGCAGCTCCTCCGCCGACCCGCCCGCCCCGGCGAGCTCGTCGTCGGCGACAAGGTCAGGCCGCAGTGGATCGACGGAGGCGCCCGGTTCTGGTACGCCGTGAGCACCGGCGCCGGCAAGCGGTTCGTCTTGGTCGACCCGGCGGCGGGCACTCGCGAACCGGCCTTCGACCACGCTCGCATCGCCGCCGCGCTGACCGCGGCCTCCGGGCAAGAGGTCGACCCTGAGTCCCTTCCGTTCATGGGCATCGCACTCGCAGGAAACGCCGTCGAGTTCGACGCGTTCGGCGAGTACTGGCGCTGCAGCCTGGACACCTACACCTGCGAGCGGGCGGAGTTCACGCCGCCGGGCAACCCGCTGGAGGTCCCATCGCCGGACAACAAGGTCGCGGTTTCCCGGAGGGGGCACGACCTGTGGGCGCGCTCGCTGTCCGACGGGCGCGAGTGGGCGCTGACCACCGACGGCGAGCCCGACTACCAGTACGGCGCCGGCCCGGCCAGCACCGGCAACAGCACCTTGCTGCGCAAGATCGGTCTGCCGTACATGCCGCCCGCGGTGGCCTGGTCGCCGGACTCGACGAAGGTGTTGGCGCACCGGACCGATGAGCGCAACGTCCGGCAGACCCACCTCGTGGAGGCCAGGCCCGCCGACGGCAGCGCACCGGTCCTGCACACCCAGCGGTACGCGTACCCCGGCGACGAGCACATGCCGCAGGCCGAGCTGGTCGTACTGGACGTTGCCGAGGGCACCGTGGTCCGCGCACAGACCGCGCCGCTCCTGATGCCGCAGGTGTCGCCGATCATGGCCAAGTGGGCGTGGTGGGCTCAGAACGGCTCGGCGGTGTACTACCTCGACCGGCCCCGCGACCTGCGCACGCTCACTCTGTACCGGCTGGACCCGACCACCGGCCAGGTCACCACTGTGGTCAGCGAGACCGGGGACACCAGGGTCGAACCCAACCAGTGGCTGTTCGAGCCACCGATCGTGCAGGTGCTGGCCGACGAGGTGCTGTGGTACTCGCAGCGAGACGGCTGGGGCCACCTGGACCGGTACGACCTGCACACCGGCGAACTGCTGGGGCAGGTCACCTCCGGGCACTGGGCGGTGCGGCAGATCCTGCGCGTCGACGAGGCCGAGCGCGTGGTGTACTTCGTTGCGTCCGGGCTGGTTGACGACGATCCGTACCGGCGTACGGTGTGCCGCGTCGGTCTGGACGGCACCGGCTTCGCCAAGGTCACCGACGACGAGCTGGATCACGTCGTCACGCCGGCGGCCAACCCGGCGTACTTCATCGACTCCGCGTCCACCGTTGACGTCGCGCCAGTGTCGCGCGTCGTCGACTGGACCGGGCGGGTGGTGGTCGAGCTCGAGCGCGCCGACATCGGCAAGCTCACCGCCACCGGCTGGACGGCGCCCGAACGGTTCCGCGTGAAGGCGGCCGACGGGGTGACGGACATCTACGGCGTGCTGTACCGGCCGCGGGGATTCGATCACGCGCAGCGGTATGCGGTGGTGGACACCCTCTATCCAGGCCCGCAGGTCAACCGGGTCGCGCCGGGCTTCGACCCCGGTGGGATGGGCCTCGACGCGGAACCGCTCGCGGCGCTCGGCTTCGTGGTGATCGCGCTGGACGGCCGCGGCACTCCTGGGCGGAGCAAGTCCTTCCACGATGCCTCGTACGGTCACGTGGCCGACGCCGGCTCGCTGGCCGACCATGTCGCGGCGCTGCAGCAGTTGGCCGAGACCCGGCCGTGGATGGACCTGGACCGGGTGGGCGTGTTCGGTCACTCCGGGGGCGGGTTCGCGGCTGCGCGGGCAATGCTGGACTTCCCCGAGGTGTACAAGGCCGGCGTCGCCATGTCCGGCTCGCACGACCTCCGCTACTTCAACCTGGGCTTCGCGGAGACGTACGACGGAGCGGACAACCCCGAGGCCTGGGCTGCTGCCTCGAACGTGGATATCGCGGACCGGTTGGCGGGCAAGCTCCTGCTCATCCACGGCGAGATGGACGACCAGGTCCACCCGCACCACACGCTCCGGCTGGCCGACCGACTCGTTGCCGCAGACAAGGACTTCGAACTGCTCATCGTCCCCGGGGCCGAGCACACTCTGATCGACTGCCTCGCCTACGTCCGCAAGCGCTCCTGGGACTTCCTGGTCCGCGAACTGACCGGCACCCAACCCGCCACCTACCGCCCCGCCCCCATAACCCTCAGCCCAGAACTACTAGCCGACCTCTTCGCCTGAGCGTTCCGGTCGACGGGAGGGATGTCTGGGCATCCCTCCCGGGTTCAGGCCGGGGCGAATTCTTCTGTGTCTACTCGGGTTCTGCGTTCGTAGGAGGCTATGGCGGTTTGGGCCAGTTGGAGGGCTCGGCGGCCGACGGTGGCGGGGATGGGGGGTGGGGCGCCGGTCTGGAGGGCGGTGATGACGTGGTCGACGTGACGGTCGAAGGTGGAGTGGAACGAGCGGGCCTCGTCGTTGAAGTAGCCCGCTTCCCACACACTGCTCGTCTCGTCCCCGGCCCGGGACAGCGTGAGACGCCGTACCGTGTCGTGGATCGTGAGACGGCCCGCGGTGCCGTTGATCTCGATCAGCTGGCTGTCCGGATAGGCGTACGACGAGTCGTAGCTGCCGAGAATGGTGCCGACGGCATCGTTCTCGAACCCGAGCGCCAACGCCACCGTGCTGTACGCCCCGTACGTCTTGCGAGTCATCTGCGCGGCGATCGACCGGATCGGCCCACCGAGATGCTCGAGCATGTCGAACCCGTGGCACTGCGTCTCGATCAGGTTCGCGTGCGGCGACTCCCCGTAGTTCGCCTCGCCGCCGAACCGCCAGGTGAGAAAGAGCAGTTCGCCGAGTACGCCGTCCTGGATCGCCCGCTGCGCGCGGACGACGGGCTCGGCGTACCGGTGGTTGAAGTTGATCCCGAAGAAGATCCCGCGATCCTCGGCCCGGCGCAGGAGCTCGTCGGCCTCGGCCAGGTCGAACACCAGCGGCTTCTCGACCAGCAGGTTCGCGCCCGCGTCGATCAGCGCGAGCGTCGGCTCGAAATGCCCCTCGTTGGGCAGGCAGACCGTGACCAGGTCCGGCCGCGTCTCCTTGACCATCGCGCCGAGATCCGTGTACGGCGCCGTCCGGTACTCCGCCGCCCGTTCGGCCGCACTCGACGGGGTCCGCGCCGCGATCGCGACCAGCTCACAGTCGCTCCGGCCGGAGAAGATCCGGGCGTGCTGCCGGCCCCAGCCCCCGGCACCGACCACCGCAACGCGCACCGTCATCCGATCTCCTGGGTGATGACGACCTTGCCGGTCTGACCGGAGAAGAACAGCTCGAACGCGTTGCTCAACTCGCTCACGGGCAGACGATGGGTGATGACCTTGCCGATGTAGTCCGTCTGCGCTCGGAGGAGTTCGAGGTTCTCGGGAAGTTCGTCGTACCGAAAGTATTCGCTCCCCATGACCGCCCGCTCGGGCGCGATCAGATCGCGCGACACGTCGAGCGACAACCCCTCGCCATGACCGACACAGATCAGTCCGCCTCGGCGGCTGCTCGCGGCGAGTGCGAGCTCGCGCGCCGCCTGCCGACCGGAAGAGTCGAAGCTCATGTCGGCGCCCGCGGCGATGATGCCGTCCCGGTCGTCCGCCGCGAAGCTGACCGCACCGAGGCTCTCGGCGAACGTGCGCCGCCAGTTGCTGACGTCGGAGACGAACACCGGGAAGTCGGTGCCGAACCGGACCTTCGCCATCACCAGCAGGCCGAGACCGATCGGGCCGGCTCCCGCGACGAAGATGCTCTCGATGTCGGGGCGGATCAGCTGGGCCCGGCCGAGCGCGTGCGAACTGGTACCCATCACGTCGAGCAGCATGGTCGCGGTCGGCAGGTCGAGCTCGTCGCCGATCGGGAAGAAGTTGCTCTCGTGCACGACGGCGTACGGGCCGTAGCCGCCGTCGGTGTTCTGGCCGACGTCGCCGCGCTTGGCGAAGCACTGGTTGGTCGCGCCGACCCGGCAGCTGCGGCACTCGCCGCAGAAGTCCATCAGGTAGACGACGCCCCGGGTGCCCGGCGCGGTCGTCGTCCCGGGACCGGCGTCGGCGACGATGCCGGCGGCCTCGTGGCCGGGGACGATCGGGCTGCCGTCGTAGTACTCGTGCCGGTCGGTGCCACAGATGGCGTTCGCGGCGATCCGCAGCCGCAACTCACCGGCACCCGGTTCGCGGTACTCGTGGTCGGTCCACTCGATCTTCGCGTCACCCCGGAACCGGGGGACGACGGCGGGGACGGGCATGCCGGACTCCATTCCTCAGTAGTCAGCCGGCAAGGGACTCGCAGATGTCCCAGGCGGATTGGCGAAGAAGCGCGGCGGTGTCCGCGTCGAGACCCTTCACCGGTACGTCGACGCCCACCGGGTCCTCGTTCAGCAGGGCGATGAGAAACACGCAGGCCGCGAGGTAGCTCCCGGCGAGCGCGGGGTGACTGTTGTCCGCGTCGTGCAGGGCGGGTTCGTCGTGGGTGCTGAGGAAGCGTTCCCACACCATGCCGACCGGGACGAGGGTCGCACCGAGCTCCACCGCACTTCCGGCGTACGCCGAAGTCAGCGCCTCCTGCGCTTCGGGAGCGTTCCGCCGGGCCCACGTCAGGTAGAGCGCGGTCCGCGCACCGGCTTTCTTGATCGCCGCGTCGAAGTCCCGCACGCTGTCCCGCATCCGCGCCGGACTCTTGACCGGCAACGTGCTCTGCTCCTGCAGTACGACGGTGTCGAACGACCCACCGGCGATCGCCTCGAGCGCCTTTCCGGCGTTCAGATGCTGCCGCAACGACGCACCACCGGCGGAGATCAGTTTGTGCTGGATATCGATCCCTCGCGCCCCGGCCAGGCCCTTCAGCAGTCCGGGCAGGTTGTTCCGCGACGTGAAGCTGTTCCCCACGAACAAGATGCGCACGAGAGGGACGCTACTACGCTGGGGCGATGGCTGAGCTGCGGATCGTGTCGGTGAGTGACGATGACACGTTGCTGGACTGGCAGCGGGTGCACAACGAGATCATCCCGACGGCGCCGCTGTCGGTCGACGACGTGCGGGGCCGGGTGACGCGACACGTGCTCGAGGTCGCGTACGACGGCGATCTGCTGGTGGGCAACTCGACCGTGCGACCACCGTCGGAGGAGACGGCTGCCGCGACTGTGATCGCCCGAGTACTCCCGGCGTACCGACGGCGTGGGTTCGGCGAGGCGATCTATCAGCGCTGCCTGCAGCGCGCCCGTGAGCTGGTCAGTGACGGCATCGAGACGCACATCCTGGCCAGCAACGAGGACGGGCTGCGGTTCGCCAAGGCGCACGGATTCGTCGAAGTGGAGACGTACCTGCTGCCCGGCGACACTATTCCGTTCGTCGAACTACGACTCGATGAGTGAGGATGCGATAGTGCGCTTCTCGATCAACATTCCGAACTTCGGCGACTTCGCCGACGCCCACACGGTCGCGCGGGTGGCCGCCGCGGCCGAGGAGGCCGGCTGGGACGGACTCTTCCTCTGGGACCACGTCGTCCACAGCAAGGAACGGCGGAAAGGTCAGCCCTTCGGGGACCCGTGGATGCTGCTGACCGCGGCCGCGCTGGCGACGTCGCGGATCAAGCTCGGTCCGCTGGTGACGCCGATCGCGCGGCGACGGCCGGAACAGCTGGCGCGGCAGGTCGCGACCCTCGACGGGATGAGCGGCGGCCGAGTCATCTTCGGCGCCGGCCTCGGCGGGCCGATCGACGACGAGTTCGGCAGCTTCGGCGACGAGACCGATCCGAAGGTGCTGGCCGCGCGACTCGACGAGGGCCTCGACGTACTCGCCCGGTACTGGTCCGGCGAGACTGTGAACCACCAAGGCGAGCACTACCGGGTCGATGAGGTCACGTTGCTCCCGGCAACGGTTCAGACGCCGCGGCCGCCGGTCTGGCTCGCCGGGTACTGGCCGCGCAAGGCTCCGATGCGCCGCGCCGCCCGCTGGGACGGCGCCGTACCGCTGTTCCGCAGCGCCAACCACGGCGAGGCTCCGCCGGTCGAGGAGGTGCGCGAGCTGATGGCGTTTCTCCGCGACCAGGGCGCCGGCGCGACCACGCCGTACGACGTCATCGTCGGCGGGATCAGCCCGGCGGACCCAGCGCGGTCACGCGCGCTGATCGAGCCGCTGGCCGAGGCCGGTGCGACCTGGTGGGACGAGCGCCAGCTCCTCGGCGGCACCGACTTCTACCGCCTTGACCCGGTCCTGCGCCGCATCGAGCAGGGTCCGCCCAGCCTGGGCTGACTGCGAGAAGGGCGCTAAACCTATCCTGGCTGGTATGAGCGAGGAACATCCGTCCTGTTGTGCGCCGTCCCGCCCGGTGGTGGGGATCTCGGCGCCGCCTCCCGTACCGGCCGCCGAGCCAGGGCGGCATGAGGTCGAGCAGGTGGCGCTGGCGGGTGGCGAGTTCGCGATGGGTGACGGGACCGGCGACGGCAACACCGGTGATGGCGAGGTGCCTGTCCACCAGGTGCAGCTCCAGCCGTTCAGCATCGATGCGACGAGCGTGACCAACCAGGACTTCGAGCGCTTCGTCGAGGCGACCGGGTACCGGACGGAAGCCGAGACGTTCGGCTTCTCAGCGGTGTTCCATCTGGCCTTGAAGACCGAGCCGGCGGAGTTCATGGGTCCGGCCTCGGGTACGCCGTGGTGGGCTGGGGTGCGCGGCGCCGACTGGCGTCATCCGGGCGGGTCGTTGTCGGATCTGGACGGGCTCGACGACCACCCGGTCGTCCACGTGAGCTGGAACGACGCGGTCGCGTACTGCTCGTGGGCCGGGCGGCGGCTGCCGTCGGAGGCCGAGTGGGAGTACGCGTCCCGCGGCGGACTCGAGGGCGCCCGGTACCCGTGGGGCGACGAGCTGATCGGGCCTGACGGGGAGTGGCGCTGCAACATCTGGCAGGGCGTGTTCCCGGAGCGCAACGATCTCGAGGACGGCTACCTGACGACCGCGCCGGTCCGCACCTTCACGCCGAACGGCTACGGCCTGTGGCAGACGGTCGGGAACGTGTGGGAGTGGTGCGCGGACTGGTTCGGCCCGCGGTACTACAAGTTCACCCCCGGCGAGGACCCGCGCGGCCCATCCCTCGGCGCCGCCCGGGTGATGCGCGGCGGCTCGTACCTGTGCCACGACTCGTACTGCAACCGCTACCGCAACTCGGCCCGCTCGTCGAACACCCCGGAGTCGTCGATGGGCAACGCCGGCTTCCGCACCGTCGCGCTCACCCCGCCGGCCTAGTCGGCCAGGTGCTCCTCGGGCGCCAGTTGCTCCTCGGGCGCCGGTTGCCGGAGGCCCGGAGTACTGGCGGCCACCGCCGCGACCGCGACGACACAGAGGATGGCGCCGGACGCGAGCGAGGCCACCGGTGACGTCAACTGGGCGACCACACCGCCGCGGAGGTTGCCCAGGTCCGGCCCCGCCTGACCGACTATTTGTTCCGCAGCGGTGACGCGACCGAGCAATTCGTTCGGCGTGTGCAACTGGATGATCGTGCTGCGCGAGACGACAGACACCGTGTCGGCGGCACCGGCCAGGGCGAGGAAGACCAACGCGAGCCAGGCCGTCGGCGCGAACGCGAACAGCAGCAGGGCGATCCCCCAGGCGGCGGAGGCGACCAGCATCACCACGCCGTGCCGCGGCAGCCGGGTGAAGACACCGGACAGTACCGATGCCGCCACGCCACCGACCGCGATCGCGGTCAGGAACAGCCCGAGCGTCCGCGGATCGTTGCCGAACCGCTCCGCGTTGATCACCGGGAACAGGCTGACCGGCATCGCGAGAACCGTGGCCGCGAGATCAGTGATCAACGCTCCACGGATCACCGGCGTCGACACCAGGAACGCCAACCCGTCCCGCACACCCCGCAACCCCGCCCGAGCCACCGCCGCGACCCGCAGTCTCGGCAGACCGAGTACGCCGTACAAGGCGGCGATGAAGCTGAGACAGTCGATCAGGTAGCAGGCCCCGGTCCCCCAGGCACTCACCACGAGGCCGCCCACTGCGGGCCCGATCAACATCGGCCCCTGGAAGGCGATCCGGTTCAGCGCGATGCCGCTGGAGAGCAACTCGCGCGGCAGCAACTGTGGCAGCACGGTCCGCGCCACCGGCCCGCTCGCGGCGCCGAACGCCGCTTGCGCGGCCACCAGCCCGAGCAGTACGCCGACAGGCACCGAACCGATGATCAACTGACTCGCCATCAGGCCCGCCGTGACGAGCTGCCCAGTCGTGGTGATCAGGTAGAACCGCCGCCGCTCGAACCGGTCGACCGCCGCACCTGCGAACAGCCCGAGCAGGATCAACGGCAGGGCCTTCGACAACCCGACCGCACCAGTCCACGCCGCACTCGAGGTCTCGTCCCACACCTGGAACATCACCGCGACGAAGGCCAACTGCCCGCCGAAGGCGGACAGCATCTGCCCGGCCCAGAGCCGCCGGAACGCCGGCGAGACCCGCAGCGGGCGCAGGTCGATGAACGCCCGCATCATTGCTTCGGCGAGGGATCGCCCTCGAATCCCTGCAGCTTCTCCGCGATCCGGTCGCGGAAGCTCTTCCGCGCCAGCGCCTCCTCGACGTCACGGACCACCTGCGTCATCGGATACGGGATCTCCGCCTCCAGCTCGGTGATCGCCGCCTCCGTCGCCCGCCACTCGGCCGCGAGCAGCTCGACGATGGCCTTGGACTTGGCGGTCAGCGTGACCTTCTTGCTGCGAGCATCGGTCCCCGGCACGGTTCGCACCAGACCCGCGGTGCGCATCGCGGACACCTTCTGGCTGAGGGCCGAATGCGTACGGCCGACCGACTCGGCCAGCTCGGTGATCGTCATCGGCCCCTTGGCCTGCAGCCGCAGCAGCTCCATCACGTACGTCGGCTTCAGGCCCTTGATCTGCCGCTCGGTGTAGATGCGCGCGATCTCGGCATCCATCCGGGCCTGCAACTGGTACAGGCCACGCCACTGACTCTGTTCGGTCGGATCGTCCATGCCCTAGATCGTAACAGCACTTATATAAGTTCTGTCAGATTCGGCCCGGCGGCTCGCCCTGCGGATCCAGACGACGGCGAGCACCGCGGCGGCGAGGCTGATGCCCGCGAGCGCCGCGAAGCCGTAGTGCGTGCCGGTGCGGTCCGTGATCGCGGACGTGACCAGCATGACGACGACCGTCGTGGCCAGACCGTAGCCGTTGGCGACACCGAACGCGCGCCCGACCTGGGACTCGTCCACCGACGTCATCAGCAGCAGACGCGTCGCGATCCTGGCCTGGCCGAACACGAACGCGCCGAGGAGCACGAGTCCCATCAGCGCACCAACACCGAACAGCGGCTGCAGCACAAGCAACGCGTTGCACCCGACGAACCCGATCAGCGCGACCCGCAGATCACCCAGCCGTACGACGGAACGCCGGTAGGCCATCGCGGCGAGCAGGAACCCGGCACCCCCGAGGGCGTCCACGACACCGACCACAGCCGCACCGCGATGCCACTCACCGACAATCAGGACGGGCAGCAGCGCGTTGAACACCGTCACCACCACCAGCCCCTGACCGTAGAGCAACGCCAGCGCTCCGACCGGCAACCTGGCCACCACTCGCTTGGTCACCGACGGCGCCTCGACCGACGCCCCCGACCGCCGGCGACGGGCGCCGACGGCAACAACAAGCAGCGCCGAGGCAACGAACGTGATCCCGTTGAACACGAACAGCGGCGTGGAACCGAAGTACTGCAAGGCGAATCCGCCGACCGATGCCGACAGCAACATCCCGCTCTGCAACGCGATCTCGTAGTGCCCGTTGAAGCGGCGCAACTCCGGCGCCGGCACTCGCTCCCGCACCAACGCGGCGCTCACCGGCATGAACAGCGCGGCCACCACGGCCAGCGCGAAGTTGCTCGCGTAGACGACGGCCTGCTGCGGCGCGCCGACGGCCAGCCCGATCGGCAGACCCAGCGCCGCGACCGCGCTGACGACGTCGCAGCCGATCCACAGCAACCGCCGGTCGAGCCGATCCGCCAGCCGGCCGAAGTACGGCGACAACACCGCCTGCGGCACGGCGACGGCGATGAACAGCCAGCCGACGTCGAGCATCGACCCCTGCGCCTGGACGAGCAGCAGCGCGGCGCCGATCAGTTGGATGTTGTTCCCCAGGGACGTGATGAAGGCTGCGGGCAGCAGCAGTCTGTGCGATCTGATCACTCGCCCGACGCTGCCATCAATCACTGACAATCGATGTCAGCCTTGTTTTTCGATACCGCAGTAGCGAAAATAGAGAAATGGTGAGAGGACGACCGAGGGACGCCGGCGTCGAGGCACGCGTGCTCGAGGCCGCCATGGCCGAGATGCGAGCCGGTGGGTACGACGGTCTGTCGGTCGACCGGGTCGCGGACCGGGCCGGCGTGGCGAAGACGACGCTCTACCGCCGCTGGCCGTCCAAGGCCGAACTGGTGATCGCGATGATCACCGGCCTACGCGCTGCCGTGCCGTTCGAGCCGAGCGGCGACCCGCGCCGCGACCTCACCGAGCTGGTGACGGGCATCGCCACGACGCTGAGCGCCGTACCGACGACCCTGATCGCCGATCTGGCCGCGGCCGCGGCTCGGGAGCCGCGGGTCGGTGAGAGTGTCCGTGCCCTTTGGGGTGAGCGGCACGCGGCTGTCACCGCGATCATCGGGCGGGCCCAGGCGGACGGTCTCGTCCCTGGGCACGCCTCTCCCGCCGTATTGGTCGACCAGCTGGTCGGGCCGCTGTACTACCGGCTCCTCGTCACGGGTGAGCCGATCGATTCCGCCTACGTGAGGGAGCTGGTGCACAGCACCCTCGGACCTGATCCGGAGAAGTCATGAAGAAGCGCCGCAAGATCCTGGTTGCCCTCGGCACCCTTGTCGTCCTGTTCGCCGGGTACACCGTCTACACGATCGTCCGGCCGTTCGTGCTGCACACCGAGCTCGACATCGCCGCGCCACCGGAGCAGGTCTGGAAGGTGCTCGCGGACCGGCAGGCGTACCCGGAGTGGAACCCGTTCATCGTGTCCTCCACCGGTGAGCTGACGGCCGGCGGGACCATCACCAACGTCCTGCGCGACACCGACGGCAAGGAGCTCACCTTCTCGCCCAAGCTGCTCGTGGTCGAGCCGGGCAAGGAACTGCGCTGGATCGGCAAGGTCGGCTTCGGCGGCATCTTCGACGGTGAGCACTCGTTCCGCCTCGAGGCGCTGCCCGACGGCCACACCCGGCTGATCCAGCAGGAGACGTTCCGCGGCGCGGCCGTCCCCTTCACCCGCTCCATGCTCTCCGGCACCATCGAGCCCCAGTTCGTCGCGATGAACCACGCGCTGGCCGCCCGCGCGACCGGCTCCTGATCCATGCACCATTCGCATCAACAGTGTGGAAAAGATTCATTGGACCGATGAAGCGATCCTTGGTTGGGTCGGTGTCATGGAGATGCGCACGTTGGGACGAGTAGGGATCGAGGTCAGCCCGGTCGGGTTCGGGTGCTGGGCGATCGGCGGTCCGTTCAGCAATCCGGCCGGCGACCCGCTGGGCTGGGGTGAAGTGGACGACGAGGAGTCGGTGCGCGCGATCCGGCGGGCGATCGACCTCGGCGTGACGTTCTTCGACACCGCCGATGTGTACGGCGCGGGTCACAGCGAGCGAGTGCTCGGCAAGGCTCTCGAGGGGCGGCGGGGGGAGGTCGTGATCGCGACCAAGTGGGGCAACACCTTCGACGAGTCGACGCGAGTCATGCACCATCAGGACGGCTCGGTCGAGTACCTGCACAAGGCTGTCCGGGCGTCGCTCGACCGGCTCGGCACCGACCACATCGACTTGTACCAGTTGCACTTCGACACCAGCGACGAGATCGCGCTGCCGTTGCGGGAGGCGTGCGAGGACCTGGTCCGCGAAGGACTGATCCGCAGCTACGCCTGGAGCACTGACACGCTGCACAGCGCGGAGCTCTTCGCCGAGGGCGAGCACTGCTCGGCGGTGCAGCACGAGGCGAGTGTCCTGCACGATGCGTCGGACTTCTTCGCGCTCTGCGAACGGGCCGATCTCGCCAGCATCAACCGGACGCCGTTGGGCATGGGCATCCTCGGCCGCCGCGCCGCGGATCGGCCGGCCACCGGCGCGGACATCCGCACGCTGCCGCCGTCGTGGCTGCGCTTCTTCGACAAGGGCGGCGTACCGGCTCCGGAGTGGTGGGACAAGGTGTCGGCGATCCGGGACGTACTGGAAAGCGACGGCCGGACGCTGGCACAGGGTGCGCTCGCGTGGCTGTGGGCGCGGAGCGCGCGGACCGTCCCGATTCCTGGTTTCCGCACCGTCGCACAGGCCGAGGAGAACGCGGCCGCGATGTCGTTCGGTCCGCTCCGCGAGGAGCAACTGGCGGAGATCGAGAAGTTGCTGACGGAGTGAGCTGATCCGCTGGGCAGGACGTGCCCTCGTCTTGCCCAGCGGGCCGTTTATCGATATACCTCCTGTAGAGACAGGAGGTCCACGTGCTGCTAGGCGATGGGTTTGGTGGTGCCGCGCCCGATCAGGTGCGCCGGCACGATCAGTTCCTGCGGGTCGCGGGTCGGGCCGCCGTTGAGCTGGGCGAGCAGCAGCGCGGTGATCGCGTCGGCCATCTCCTCGTGCCCCGGGTTGACGGTGGACAACGACGGGACCAGGTACGGCGCTTCGTCGATGTCGTCGAAGCCGACCACCTGGACCTCGTCCGGCACCCGCAGCCCGGCGTCGGCCAGCGCGCGCAAGGCGCCGATCGCGACGAGATCGGTGAGTGCGAACACGGCATCGAAGCCGATCCCCCGCTCGAGCAGTCGCCGGACCTCGTCGTACCCGTCCTGAAGGCGGAACTGGCACCGGACGGTCAGGTCCGGATCCATCGGTACGCCGGCCTGGGTGTGCGCGAGCGCGTAGCCCTCGGCACGCAGGGACGGCATGTTCGCCGAACCGGCCGGATCGCCACCGAGCATCGCGACGCGGCGGGCACCGGTGGCGAGCAGGTGCGCGGTCGCCTGCCGGGCCCCGTCGATGTTGTCCATCATCACGTGGTCGAACCCCGACGGCAGCGCCCGCTCACCGATCATCACCACTGGCGCGTCGGTGCGGATCTGCGCCAGTTCGGCCGGGTCGATGTCGACCACACTGAGGATCAGGCCGTCGTACATCCGGAGCCGGGAGAACGCGACCGCGTCCATCTCGCCCTCGCGGCTGGCGCCGGTCCGTTCCATCACGATCCGCAGGCCCTGCGCCTCGAAGCGATCCGCGAGCCGGCCCGCCAGTTGACCGAAGTACGGGCGCTCGAGTTCCGGAACCGCGAGGCCGACCACGCCGGTGCGGCCGGCGCGCAGGTGCCGGGCGGCCAGATTGACCTGGTAGCCGAGCTCGTTGATCGAGGCCAGGACCCTCTCCCGGGTCGCGGCACCGACCCGCGGCCGGCCGTTGATCACGTTCGAGACCGTCATCGTGGACACCCCCGCGGACCGCGCCACGTCGGCCATCGTCACCACGGTGGATGCCTTCTTCATGGCGACAACTGTAAAAGACCAAGGAGCTGAGTCATGTCGACTGCATCAGCAGCGCGCGTCGTGATCGATCTCGACGTCCCCGGTCCGGCCATCAGCCGGCATCTGTACGGGCACTTCGCGGAGCATCTCGGCCGCTGCATCTACGGTGGCTTCTACGTCGGCGAGGACTCGGACCTGCCGAACGAGGGCGGCATCCGGCTGGACGTCGTCGAGGCGCTGCGAGCGCTGGACATCCCCAACCTGCGCTGGCCGGGCGGCTGTTTCGCGGACGAGTACCACTGGAAGGACGGCATCGGGCCTAAGGCCGACCGTCCGTCGATGATCAACACCCATTGGGGAAATGTTGAAGAGAGCAACCACTTCGGCACCCACGAGTTCATGGCGCTGTGCGAACTGCTCGGTGCCGATGCGTACGTGAACGGCAACGTCGGGAGCGGGACCGTCCAGGAGATGAGTGAGTGGGTCGAGTACCTCACCCGCGACGGTGACAGCCCGATGGTCAGGCAGCGCAAGGCCAACGGCCGCGACGAGCCGTGGAAGGTTCCGTTCTGGGGTATCGGCAACGAGGCCTGGGGATGCGGCGGCAACCAGCGCGCCGAGGCGTACGCCGATCTCGCCCGCCGCTACGCCACGTTCTGCCGGGACCATGGCGACAACAAGCTCTACCGGATCGCGGCGGGTGCCTCCAACGACGACCTGGCTTGGACCGAGGCGTTGATGAAGGCCGTGAGCTGCCTCGGCTGTGGTCGCACGCCGCGAAACATCTTCCAGGCCGTCTCGATCCACTACTACACGGTCGCCGGGACCTGGGACAGCAAGGGCAGCGCGACCGAGTTCGATGCCGAGGACTACTACCGCACGATCATCAAGGCGCAGGACATCGAGCGGGTCATCCGCGGCCACAAGGCGGTGATGGACGCCTACGACCCCGACCGGGCGATCGGCCTGGTGCTGGACGAGTGGGGCACCTGGTGGGACGTCGAGCCGGGCACGAATCCCGGATTCCTGTACCAGCAGAACGCGATGCGCGATGCGCTGGTCGCGAGCCTGCATTTCGACGTGTTCCATCGGCACGCCGATCGGTTGACGATGGCAAACATCGCGCAGACCGTGAACGTGTTGCAGGCGATGCTGCTCACCGACGACGACGGTGGACTGGTCCGCACCCCGACGTACCACGTGTTCGAGATGAACAAGGGTCATCAGGATGCGGTGTCGGTCCCGGTCCATGTGGTCGAGCGGCCGGCGCCGTACGAGCTGGACGGGAAGACGATGGAGCTGCTGTCGGTGTCGGCGAGTGTCAAGGACGGGCAGGCACTGATCTCGGTCAGCAACCTGGATCCCGTTGCGCCGCTGGACGTCGTACTGGATCTGCGGGGTGGCGAGATCCGGAACCCGGCAGGACGGTTGCTCACGGCATCGAAACCGCAGGACCACAACACGCCGAGTGACCCGCAGGCGGTGGCTCCGGCTCCGCTCAGAGTGGAACCGGAGCCCCGCGGCCTGCGGGTCACCCTGCCGCCGCACTCGTTCGCGACGATCAGCTCGGCTTTGTGACCGGGATCTGGAACTCGTGCACCCAGTTCGCCGGGTTCTCCGGGTCGAACTGGAGCGTGACCTCGCGGGCGTAGCCATGGCTGCGGTACCCGTTGTCCTCGATCCAGCGGGCCAGCGTCTGGGTGCTGCGTTCAGCGTCCATCATGTCGCCCTGGTGCACGATGGTCGCGGCCTGTACGAGCTCGGGGAGTTCCACGATCTGGACGTCGGCGCCGGTGGCGCCGGCGTCGACGGGGACGGCCGCATGGACCAGGATCTTCTCGTGCTCGGCGTCCTCGTAGTACGCGACCGGCGAACCGCACGGGTTGACACCGGCCGCACAGAGGCGCTCGAACAGCTGGCCGAACAAGGGCTGGAGGACGGGACCGATGTCCGCACCGTCGTAGCTCGCCAACATGGCGGACAGTTCGGCGACCTGGGTCGCTGGGATGTGTTTCAGGACAACGTCGTCGGTAGGCATGTGACCTTCCTTCTCGATCAGGCGGAGCCTCGCCTCGACACTGACGAGTTGCGACGTACCGCGCGCCAGGTCGGCCTCCAGCTGCGCCTGGCGCAGCCGCAGCATGCCGCGGAGTTCCTCGGCGCTCAGCTTGGCGTCGACGATCTCCTGGACCTGCTGGAGGCTGAACCCGAGATCCTTCAGTGCGATGATCCGGTTCAGCCGGCTGAACTGGTCGGCCGAGTAGTAGCGATACCCGCTGACCGCATCGACCACGGCCGGCCGGAGCAGCCCGATCGCGTCGTAGTGCCGAAGCATCCGGGGCGATACCTGCCCGAATGCCGCGAAGTCTCCGATGGTGAACATGCCCCCACCTTCCGGCTTGACACAGTGTGAAGGTCAACCCTGCCGTGCGATCTGAGTACGCCGGTAGCGCCCGGGCGTGACACCGGTGGCCTCCCGGAAGGCCCGGGTGAAGGCCGACTCGGAGTGGTAGCCGACCCGGCCGGCGACGGCGGCGACCGTCAGCTCGGGGTCGGTCAGCAGGTCGGCGGCCACCATCATCCGCAGGCTGGTGACGAACGCAGCGACCGTCGTCCGCGTGTGCTTGCCGAAGTGCCGGACGAAAGTTGCCCTTGACATCGAGGCGGTCGCGGCCAGGCGGTCGAGCGTCCAGTCGGCGCCGGGATCGTCGAGGGCGGCAGCGATGGCGGTGGCGATCCGCCGGTCGGCGACGGCGGTCCAGGGCGCGACGCCGGGCAGGTCACCGCGACGCAGCATCATGGCGAGCAGCGCGGCACACACTGCGTCGACGACGGCCGCCGTACCCGCGCCGTCGGCGAGCGCTTCCGCCCGCAGCAGTGCGGCGAGGGTCCGGACGGACTCGTCGGCGGCGTCGAACGAGACGACCAACGGGTCCGGCAGGCTCCGGAGCAGCAGTACGCCGGAACCCGACCCGACCGAGTAGTGACCGCAGAAGATGTCCGTCACCGCCCGCCCGGACGGACTGTGGATCGTGTCGAAGGCGGTCCCGGGAGTCTCGACCGAGGAGCGAACCGGGCCTGGCCCGGCCGTTCGGATCAGATGCGGCGGGCTGCCGGCCAGCAGCACGGCGTCACCAGCGCGCAGCGGAACCTGCCGGTCCGGCAACTCCAGGACGCACTCGCCGCCCAGGACGAAGTGGAAGGCCGCCTCGGCATCGCCGTACGCGGGGACCTTCATCTCGGTCGCACCGGCCAGCAGGCAGCGTTTGTCCACGCTCGCCCGGAGCCGGGCGAGCCCGATCACATAACTGATGGCATCCATGAGACATCTGCGCAGAAAAGTGAGCTGAAACGGCTGTTCTGTCTCAACACTACCCGTGAGACTCAAGCTATGACTGCTGCTGTGGAGAACACCCTGTGGGCCGATGTCGTCGTGATCGGATTCGGCAAGGGCGGCAAGGTCGCCGCCGCCGCGCTCGGTCGGGCCGGCCGCCGGGTGATCCTGATCGAACGCTCGAACCAGATGTACGGCGGGACGTGCCCGAACGTCGGCTGCGTTCCGACCAAGGCGCTGGTGCACCACTCCGGCCGACGCCGGCCGGACGACTCGCCGCAGGAATGGTTCGAGCACGCGATCGGCGAGGTGCAGGCGCTCACCTCCACGTTCCGGGCCGGGAACTACGATGCGCTCAACGGCGCCGAGTGGATCACCGTACTGACCGGCACGGCCCACTTCGTCGACGCGCATACCGTTGCTGTCAGCAACGGATCCGGCGAGGTCCGGGTGGTCGGCGAGACGATCCTGGTGAACACCGGTTCGGAGCCGGTCATCCCGGGTATCCCCGGTCTGCGCGAGAGCCCGCGGACCGTGACGAACGTGGACCTGATCCACACCACCCACCTGCCCGGCCGGCTGGCTGTGATCGGCGGTGGCTACCTGGGCATCGAGTTCGCGTCGATCTACCGGCGGTTCGGGGCCGCGGTGACCGTGCTCGAGGCATCTCCGCGCATCCTGGGCCGCGAAGACGACGACATCGCGGCCGCCGCCGCCGAGATTCTGGCCGGCGACGGCGTGGAGGTGGTCACCGGAGCCGAAGTGCTGGAGATCCGCGGTGAGGACACGGTCGTCTACCGCAAGGACGGCCGTGAGCACAGCCTCACGGTGGACGCGATCCTGGCGGCGACCGGCCGTACGCCGGCGACCGCCGAACTGCGGCTCGAGAACGCCGGTGTGAAGACGACGGACGGCGGTGCGATCGAGGTCGACGAGCACCTTCGGACCAGCCAGTCGCACATCTTCGCACTGGGCGACGTCAACGGTGGACCGCAGTTCACCTACATCTCACTCGACGACAGCCGGATCGTGCTCGACCAACTCCTCGGCTCCGGGCAACGGTCCACTGCCGATCGGATCGCCGTACCGCAGACGTTGTTCATGTCCCCGCCGCTGGCGACCGTCGGGCTGACCGAGAAGGCGGCTCGTGCGGCCGGTCATCGGGTCAGGATCGGGATGCAGCGGGTGGCCGACATCGTGGCGATGCCGCGCGCGTACATCGTCGAGGAGACGCGCGGGGTGATGAAGTTCGTCATCGACGCGGCGTCGGACGAGATTCTCGGTGCAGCCCTGCTCAGCGTCGACGCGCAGGAGTTGATCAACACCGTCGCGCTGGCGATGCGGCACCGGATCACCGCGACCGAACTGCGCGAGTCGATCTACACCCACCCGTCCTCGACCGAGGCCTTCAACGACGTCCTCGGCACGATCGTCCGCAGCTGACGCCGGCAGGAGGTCAGGAGATGACGCGGGCGCGGCGGTCGCGGACGGCGGCGACCGCGAAGCCGGCCAGCAGGACGGCGATGCCGCCGGAGCCGAAGCCGATGACCAGGTCGCTGCGGGACTTGAGCCGCGCGTCGCACTGCATCGGCGTGACTCCACTGCCCGGCTGGAAGACCGAACCGCAGTTGGAGCCGTCCACGTGGACCGGACGGACGGCGAAAACGACCCCGGCGATCAGCAGGATCACACCTACCGCGCCGAGTACCTTGCTCAGCACTGCCCGTCTCGCGGTGTGCAGGGAACAGCCGTACGGTCCGACCATGCCTGCCTGGTCAGATCCCGCATACGGCGCTCACACTCCCTGGGCGTTCGGTAAGATTTGATCAAACCTAACGCAGCTAGCCGTCCAGCCTGAAGTCCGGACCCCGCCCCCGGATCAATCTTCACTTAGTTCTAACGCTCAACAGGCCGGTCCGGTTCAACCGGGCAGGACGGTCACCAGCGACCCCACGGCACGGCCGTGCGCGACGTCGGACAGCGCCCGGTCGACCGCGCCGAACGGGACCTCGGTGGTATGTGCACGGACCGGCAGCCGCGAGACCAGACGGAACATCTCCTCACCATCGCGACGGGTGTTGGACGTGACGCTGCGTAGATCGCGCTCGTGGAAGAGATACCGCTCGTAGTTGAGCACCGGTACGTCGCTGAGATGGATCCCGGCGACCGCGACAGTGCCTCCCGGTTTGAGCGCTTCGAGGGCGTACGGCACCACGTCACCGGCCGGGGCGAACACGATGGCCGAGTCCAGCGGGACAGGCGGTCGGTCAGTGGCGTCGCCGGCGAACACGGCACCCAGCGAGCGGGCGAGCTCCTTGTTCTGCGACCCACGAGTCATCACGTACAGCTCGGCGCCATGCGCGATCGCGAGCTGCGCGGTGAGGTGGGCGCTGGACCCGAACCCGTAGATCCCGAGGCGGCCACCGGGTGGCAGGTTCGCCCGCAGCAACGAGCGGTAACCGATGATCCCCGCGCAGAGGAACGGCGCCAGCTCCACCGCCGGGCGATCCGCCGGTAGCGCGTAGGCGTAGTCCTGCGGGACGACGGCGTACTCGGCGAAGCCGCCGTCCGCGTCCCAGCCCGTGTACGACGACCGCGGGCACAGGTTCTCCGAACCCGACCGGCAGAACTCGCACGATCCGCACGTACGCCGCAGCCAGGCGATCCCGGCACGG
Organism: Kribbella sp. NBC_00889; assembly: GCF_045207705.1. Classification (NCBI taxonomy): domain Bacteria; kingdom Bacillati; phylum Actinomycetota; class Actinomycetes; order Propionibacteriales; family Kribbellaceae; genus Kribbella; species Kribbella sp. NBC_00889. The sequence continues at coordinate 5,642,910 of NZ_CP108783.1, forward strand.
TCGCCGACGGCGAATCGGTCGGCACCGGTGCCGCGATCGACCACGGCGCCGACGACCTGGTGGCCCGGCACGACTCCCGGTCTGCGCGGCTCGAGGTCGCCTTCACACAGATGCAGGTCGGTCCGGCAGATGCCGCACACCTCGACCCGGATCAGCACCTCCCCCGGTCCAGGTACGGGGACGGTACGACGTACTCGCTGCAACGGACCCTGATCGATCGGCCCGGGCCGGTCGACTGCCCACACATCCATGAGATCGCCCATACTCCGACGATCTCAGACGCCCTTCAGTTGGGCATGGTGAACTCGACCTTCTGCGTGGACGGCTTGCCGGAATGGTGCGCGGTCGCGATCGTGATCCGGCGCATGATCGTGGAGAACGTCTCCCAGTCGGGCGCACAGTAACCGGTGCCGATCGGGAACCACAGCGCGGTGTCGTGACCGATCGACGTCGCCACCCCGGCCTCGACGGCCTTCGCCGCCTCCGGACCCATCGCGGCCCGGCCGTCCTGACCGATCACCAGCCCGACCGGATCGGCGACACCGGTGAATCGTGGCAGCAGGCAAGCATCCGCGGAACCGCCGACCCCCAGCATGAACATCGAGACCACCTCGAACCGCTCCGCCAGTTCGCGAACCGCCGGGAAGAGGGCCTCGGGCAACGGCGTCTCCATGCCCTGGTAGCCGATCGCGATCGTTGCCGTCTCCTCCAATCCGGCCGGACGGACGTCGATGTCGATCACCCCGCTGGCCAGGCCTTCACCTGCCACCGTCAGCAGAGTGCTGCGCGGCGCCCAGCGGCGGCAGAAGCGGGTGACCTCCCGGGTGTCCCAGGGCTGACTGACAGGTTCCTCGGTCCCCCAACCTGCAGGTGGCCCGCCGGCCAACTCGCGGAACAAGAACTCCGTGGCACCACCAACGACCGCCGACTCGACCGCGGCGTGCCGGACTCGCGCGACGATCTGCAGGTTCGCATGGATATCGTCCGGCGGTGCCAGCCAGTGCTGACTCGGCCGGGGCTTGCCCACCTCCCCGGCCGGCACGAACAGTTCGCCGTCCCAGGTCAGCGGTACGCCGGTCAGACCGTCGTACGGACTGTCCGCTTGGACCACCCATCGCGAGCCGCCGGCCAGGAGTTGGGTCCGGACCGCGTGGGTCACGCGCGAGGTGGGAGGGGTGACGAACTGCAGTTCGCGGTTGGCCTTCTCGGCTGCCAGCGCAGCGTCGAGGAGCCAGGTCGACAGGCCGACGACTGCTCGGTCCTGCATGAGCACGACAGCCTTCTCGGTGACCAGGTCGGCGCCGGCGATGTAGTCGAGGAATCCGCTCATCGGTCGTCCTCCCGTCGGTCGCCGCGGGCCGCGACAACCGCGTTGGCCAGCGAGAGTTCGCTCGGTGCGAACGAGAACACATTGCCATTGGCAACCAGGAAGAGGCGGTTCGCGGTGCCGGGTGGCGTGAACACGATCCACTCCTCGGCGTGTGACGTGTGCCAGCCCTGCAGGGCCTCCGGTGTCCAGGTGTCCGGCGCGACCGAGTGCTGCGCCAGCCAGGCCGCCAGTACTGTCCTCGCTTCTGCGACTGCGTTCGACATCAGAGGTCTCCTGTTCTGCCGGTCCCGGTTACCACGTGGACTCCGGGTCCGCGGACGAGCCGCCTTCCCAATCGCCGTTCGGCTCGCGGATGGTGAACTCCAGCCGGTTCAGCTCGGTCTCGTACACGTGCGGCCACGGTTCGTCGATCGCGTCCGGCGCCGGTTGCGTGTCGATCGCGCGGATGTCTCCGTTGCGGTCGACGTACGCCGCGAACCAGTGGCCGCCGCCGTCGGCCCACCCGATGCAGATCGCCGCGACCGTGCCGGGCGGGCGGCCGCGGAGTCCGTCCTCGACCGACTGATACGCCCTGCGGGTGAAATCGGTCAGGTCCGCGGCCGAGTTCGGATGCCCGGGCAGCGGCTGGAAGTCCATCCGGTGCCCCGGACCGCGGACGCCCATCCACTCGTAGCTGTCGTCGTAGTCGCCGGGGATCGGCGTACCCGGCGTGCCCTGATGAGGCGAGGGCGCCCTCCGGAAGTCACCGTCGGCCAGCCGGACCGCCCGGCCCTGGAGCAGGTCGACGGTGGCCCGCATCACGGCCGAGCAGTTGAACATGAACTCGACCCACTGCTTGTCGTAGTTCGGATTGAGCAGGTTCTTCCACCGCGGCACGGTGTGCAACGGGACCGCACCGGCCGCGTTCGTCAGGTTCTGCTGGTGGACCTGACCGGGGTCGTACGGGTTGTAGCGGGCGCGGTCGCGATCACCTCGGTGTACGCCGGGTTCGCCGTACGCCGGTGGTGGCTGGAGGTCGAGTTTCTGCTCCCACTGGTGTTCCTTCGGACCGAACTTGTCGAAGATCGGATCGCCCGGCTGCACCCGCGCCCGCGGCGGACGCCCACGCTCCTGCGGGACGTCGTACGAGATCCGCTGCGGGTCGACCATGTCCTTCCACTGCGGACTGTAGGTGCCGATGTTGCTCGGATCAGGCTCCTGGCTGGTGCGACTCGAAGGCTGGTTCGGCACCGGATCGGTGCCATCGACCTCGCCCGGCTGATTCCGGTAAAGGTCAGCCTCGCGCCGCCGCCAAGCGTCCGCCCCACCCTGATCCTCACGGCCCGCCCCAGCCCGCTGCCCCGGCTGGCCTTGCGTGGGGTGCTGCCCGTGGCCGCGGTGCGTGGGCTGCCCGTGGCCGGGCTGCTGCCCATGCCTTGAGTGCCCGGGCGCTTGTCCCGGCGCATCGGAATCGTCAGAACCCCTGCCCCGTCCGGGCTGGTCGGGCGCATCCGTACGACGCCCCCACGGGTTCGGACTACTAGCCCGCGGAACCCGCTGCGTCACCTCTGGATCCGGAGTCCCGTCCTGCTCCCGCACCCGCTCCCGCGGAACCCGCTGAGTCGCGTCCGAATCTGGCGCACCCCCGCGCTCCGGCAACCGCTCACGTGCACCGCGGGCCGGATCCGGTCCACCACCACGCTCACCCAGCTCCTGCGACCCCCGGTCCGGGGCCGGTGCACCACCGCGCTCACCCGCAGCGCGATCCGAGCCCCGCGCACCGTCGTGCTCCCGCAGCTGCTCGCGCGGGATGCGCTGGGTCGCGTCCGGGTCGGGTGTGTGGGGGTGGTCTGTGGGGTCGGGGTCTTCGATTCGGTGGGTGGGGTTGGGGGGTGGGAGGTGGTCGAGGTGCGGGTGCGGTACGGCGGGGAAGTCATCGACGTCGACCATGTGGATGACGATCTCGCGACGTACGCGCGGCTTACCGTCGGCGGTCAGGAACCGCTGGTCGAAAGAGACGTTGTCGCTGATCCCGACAGTCCGGTAGCGAACGTTGCGCGGCTGGATGTACTCGGACTCGGAGTTCCGCAGTCCGCTCAACTTCCCGCTCGGAGCGCCCTTGCGCGTCTGCACCTCGAGGACGACCCCGGTCCGGTTGTTCTCGTGCGCGAAGTCCGATGCGACCGCCGGGTCCGTCGACGTGAACTGGAACCCCTCGAAGTCGGTGTTCTCACCGACCTTGAACGTCTCCCGCACCCAGTTCATCAACTCGCTGTGCGGCAGGTGCCGCGGCAGCCGCATGCCCCGCCACACCGTCCGTGGATCCACGGCGTCGGGTGCGCTCTTCACCACCGTGTCGACGTCCTCCGCCACCCGGATCGCTTCCTCGGTCAGGCCGCTGTTCCCGTCGGTGTTCATCACCCGGCGCAGATCGCTCAGGTCGTGCCCGGAATACAACGCCCGGTTCACCGCCCCGAACGTGCTCTGCGTCATCAGCTTCACCGACTCGTGGAACCTCTCCGGAACGGTCCGTCCGAACTCCTCCGCCTCGTGCGCGGTCCGCGAGAGTACGTCGGGATCCGCCGTACGCCGCGCATCGCCCGGCGCGAAGCCGTAGTCCTGCGGAGTACGCCGTACGTCCGGAGCATCGAAGTGAGCAGTGTCCGGGACGCCCTCGCCGAAGTCCTGCGGCGTACGACGTACGTCCGGGGTGTCGACGTGACGAACGTCGGGGACGACCTCGGCGAAGAGGTGGATCTTGCCGTCGTGCGGGAAGACGCGGGTGAACTTGATCGTCAGACCGCGGCCCAGGACCAGCTCGCGCTCGCCCTCGCCGTGGGCCGAATGGTGGCCGGTGTACAGCGCCGGCGTGCCCTTCGGGACCTTCAGGTGGATGATCCCGGGCCGGCTGGACGGGATCGCCTCACCCAGCGACGTCGAGAGGAACGACGGGTCGCGGAACGTCTTGTTGACCAGTTGGTCGATCGGTCCGTCGAAGTGGTCGATGTCGGTGACGCGGCGGACCACTACATCCTCCGGGACCCGGCGCCCGTTGAGTACGTCGTCGAACTCGTCGATCAGCGGATCGAGCTCGGGACGGTGCTCGATGCCGCGCAAGTGGTCGCCGACCTGCTTGTACGACCCGTGCACGTTGTCGCCGCCGCGGGTGAATCGCTCGACCACGTCCGCCTTCCGCGGGTCAAGGTCGCGGACGGATTCACCCCAGTGCCGCCGTCCCCACGCCGTGGCCTCCGCCTCGGACGCGAAGGTCCGCGCACCACGCGAGATCTCAGCGGTTGCCTGGGCCATCCGCCCACCCGAATCCAGCCGATCCCACTCAGGATCCACCGGCCGCTGATCATCCGGATGCCGCACCGGCCCAGCGTCGTCGTCCGGCACATGCGCCGGCCCATCCTCTCCCCGCAACCGCCGCGAAATCAGGTCGTCCCCGTCGCCGCCCCCATCCCCATGCTTGCCCTCAGCAACCTTCTCGGGGAGCGCTGGTCCGCTCTTCCGGACGGGCTCGTGGTCACTGCTGTGCTGCGCATTCGGGTGATCCAGTCCCTCACCTTCGACGCGATGGCCTTCAACGCGATCTCCACCGACCCGGTCACCACTCACGCGCGCGGGATCAAGCTCATCCGCAATAGACCGCTCACCAGGCCGAGCAGGACGCTCGCCAGGCCCCTGTCGTTCCCCTGGGGTTGGCGTCGGGCGCTCACCCGGAGTCGGGCGGTCGCCAAGGGTTGGGGTCGGGCGGTCACCCGGGGTCCGGCGGTCGCCCGGAGTTGGGGTCGGGCGCTCACCCGGAGCCGGGCGATCGCCTCGGGTTGCGCGGGTGGCGGCGTGGTCGAGGCCGCGGCCCGGGTCGCCTGGGGCGCCAGGCGTGTGGGGTGGGATGAGCGGCTGGATCGGGGCGACGACGGGGTCGGCGTCGCGGTGGGTCGGGGTCGGGGTTGGTTCGTTGGGGCGAGTCGGAGTGGGTTCGTTGGAGTCCGGGCCGGACCGGGTGGGGTGCGGCTCCGGGCCGGTGCGCGTCGGATGAGGCTCGGGGCCTTCCAGGTGCTTGTTGGGGTCGGGGAGTTCGGTGTGGTCCGGCTTGTCGCCGCGGGTTGGCTGGTGCTGCGTGGGGTCGTCGTCGTCCCGCTTGGTACGGCGGTCCGTTGGCTCGGGGCGACCGGGTTCACCGGTGCTGCCGTCACCCGGACGCGTCGTGTGACCCGGCTGGCCAGTGCTCCCAGGCGTGTGCGTGCTCCCCGGTGTCCCCGTAAGACCCGAGCTGCCAGGAGTGCCGCTGCTGCCAGGTGTCCCGGTGCTGCCGGGCGTACCAGGAGTACCCGACGTGCCAACGGTGCCCGGCGTACCGGGAGTACCCGACGTGCCGGCAGTGCCAGGCGTACCGGGAGTTCCTGGGGTGGCGAGGCTGCCTGGGGTGTTGGGGATGATCGGCGGGACTATGGTTCCGGGGTCGATCGGGTCGATCGGGTCGCCGGGACGGGTGTGGCCGGGGTCCACCGTGTTGCCCGGACCCGTGGTGCTTCCGGGCGTCGTACTGCCCGGCGTCGTAATGCCCGGGGTCGTACTGCCCGGCGTGGTGCTGCCTGGCGTGGAGCCGGGGGTGTTGACCGTCTGACCGGGCGCGTTGATGGTGCTGCCAGGGACGTCGATCGAGTCGCCGGGGATGTGTACGGAGTCGCCGGGCACGTGCACCGAATCCGCCGGACCGTGCCCCGCACCGACGGGAACGGACTCGCGCGGGAGGTCGACGCCGGACGGGACGTCGACCTTCGGGCCGCGGGTGAGGGGTACGCCGCGTTCCAGGCGGACTGATTCGCCGAGGAGAGGGATGTGCGAGTAGCCCTTCAGGACGGCGCCGACAGCCGGGACCTTCAAGCCACCCTCGATCACCGTACTGCGGAGCTTGTTCCGCAGGCTGAGGAAGTTGTCGGCCGTGTGCGCGGCGACCCGGACCGGCGGGACCTTGTCGGCCAGCTTGCCCAGCTTGCCGAGTTTCGAGGCGACGCCGGCCAGCTTGCCCGGGCCGATCGGGATCAGGCCGACGGCGCCCATGATCGACGCGGCCTGGTTGCCGTTCGACCAGTCGTCGCCGATGGTGTCGATCGTGTCGTCCCAGCGCTGGTCGAGGTCCTCGCTCATGCCCTCGGGCAGCAACTGCCCGACGCCGGGAACCTTGTTGGCCAGCATCATGATGTCGTCGGCGACGCCCTCCCAGGCGTCGAACATCTGGTGCATGTCCGACGGCGCGTGCCCGAACAGCTTCTCGAAGTTGTCCTTCCCCCAGTCCCAGCCGGATTCGCGCAGCGCCCACTGAAGTCCGAGGAGTGTGGTCAGGCCGTCGACGACGCCAAGCGCGACGTCGGCGACATCCACGATCCACGGCGCGTCGTACACCTCCGGCGTACCCCACGGCGGCGGCTCCGGATCCGTTTCGACGCGGAACACGCGGCCCTGGCCGGGAACTTTGCGATCGAGCGTTTCCGGCCACCAGCCGAGGCCGCCGATCAGTGCCTCGATCTTGTTCGCGGCGACGACCTGGATGTCCATCATCTGCTGCAGCAGCTTGGCGGTGCCCTCGTGGTAGGAGTTCTCCTCCTGGACCCAGTTCTCCCAGCCCTGCCAGTCGTCGCCGTTCGCCTCGGCCTGCTGGCACTTCACGATGAAGCCGCGGGCCCGTTCGATCAGGTCCTGCAGCCGGTCGTACGGCTCCTTCATGTCGTAGCCGAACTGCTCGATGATCCCGCCCATCGCCTCGACATCGCTGCCGAAGTCGTAGGCGAGGATGTACGCCGGCCGCAGCGAGGTGATCAGCGTCTCCGCCTCGGGGGCCTGGTAGCAGGTGGACAGCCCTTCGAACGAGCTGTTCACGTCGTACCCGGTGGACCTGATCTGGCCGCCGACCTTCTTCAGTTCGGCGCCGGTGAAGGCCAGGACGTCGGGACTGGTACCGGGGAAGAAGTCCGGCACTCCGTCGGGATTGAACACGGCCGCCTCACTCGATGTTGTGGCGCTGGCGGGAGGCCTTCTCCGCGTTCGCCCGGGACTCGGCGGCGCGGCGCTTGCCCGGTGCGTCGGTGGCGTTCCGCTGCGCGTTCAGGGCCATCTCTTCCTGGCCGTTCACGTACGCGATGGTGGCGTCCTTGGCCCCGGTGAGGGAGGCGTTGGTCTGATCGACGATGTCCTGCCAGGCGTCCTGGTAGAACGCCAGTACGTCGGCAACCGCCTGACCGACGAGTGTCGCCTGAGCCTGCCGGACCGACCGTTCCGCGTAGTCGGCGTAGCCCTTCGCCACCGCCTCGTATCCGGATGCCTTCTCGCCGGTGGTCTGCAGCACGTTCGCGACCGCGTCGACGTTGATGTCCCAGTCCATGCGTGACCCCTCGTGTCAGCCCGCCTGCTGTCGGATCGACGCTAGGAGCGGGCCGGGGCCACCGACCTTTCAAAACGCTTTCAAGCCACCCGGCGCAGCGCCCGTTCCCGCCGCTCGGCGACCTTGGAGCCGGACTCCCGCCGAGCCATCCGGCGCAGTACGACGGGTGCGACCAGCAACCCGGCGACGGCCCACACCCCGAGTACGCCGACTGTCTCCAGGTGACGCCAGGAGTCGCTGATCTCGACCACGACTGTGCTGTCCGGGAGCAACGCGGACCGCATACCGAGTCCCATCCAGTAGATCGGGAACACCTGCCCGATCGACTCCAGCCAGCCGGGCAAGGCAGTGATCGGATAGAAGATGCCGGAGATCGCGATCAGACCGAGCACCGGCAACTGGAGCAGCCCCTGCGACCGCGCGGTGGTGAACACGGATCCGAGGACCGCGCCGATCGGCAGCGTCGCGACCATCCCGAGCACCAGCACCCAGAGCAGCGTGAACCAACCGCCGAAGGATCCGAGCGCGAGACCGTCGACAATCAGCAACCCCGGGATGAGCAGGATCGCCAGGTCGGCGAGCAGCCCGCCGGCCACCGAGACGACCTTGCCGACGAGATAGCCGAGCATGCCGTTCGGCGTCGCCTTGGCGCGCAGCAGCGTGCCGTCCTCGCGATCCGCAGTGAGCTGCTGGCTCATGCTGACCATCCCCATCGCCGCGTTCGTCCCGAGGATGCTCGGCAGTGCGAACGTACCGAGCAGCAATCCGGTCGAGCCGAAGTCCCGATGCCGCAGGAAGAACAGGGCGACGAGCATCAGCACCGGCCAGAGGAAGTGACTGAACAACTCGGGCCCGTTGGTGAACGACTGCCGCAACTCGATTCGTCCACGCCGCCACCCGGCCCGGACCGCGGCCGTCCGAGGGCTCACAACGCCACCTCCTGTCCGCGGACGAGCGCGAGATACGTGTCCTCGAGCGACGCCCGTCGTACTTCGAGATCGCGGACGGAGGCGCCGTACTGCGTGAAGAGGTCGCGGACGAAGCCGGTCGAGTCGGGCGTGGTCTTGCGGAAGTGTTGTCTGTCGATGCTCCAACGCACCTCGTCTTCGCCCGCGATCAGCGCGGTCAGCTCGCCGGTGGTGCCGGCCGCGACGATCCGGCCGCCGGTCAGGATGAGGATCCGGTGCGCCAGTTTGCTCGCCTCGTCGAGGTCGTGGGTGGTAAGCAGAATCGCGGTCTCGTGCTCGGCCGCGAGACGCCGGACCAGGTCATGGAACTCGTACCGCGCCTCCGGGTCGAAGCCAGCCGTCGGCTCATCCAGAAACAGCACCTCCGGCCGTCCGACGATCCCGATCGCGACGTCGAGCCGGCGCCGCTGACCGCCGGACAAGGTCTTGATCTTCTGCTCCGCCTGCGTACCGAGGCCGACTGCGGCGAGCAGCTCATCGGTGTCCCACGGACGGCCGATCCTGGTGGTGGCGTACGGCGCGTAGAACGCGCCGAGGTGGTGCAAAAGCTCACGGACCCGCCAATTCCCGTGGTCGCGCCACGACTGCAGCACGATGCCGAGCCGCGACCGCCAACGCTCGTCGCCGGCGGCCGGGTCGACACCGAGCACCTCGACAGTCCCGGCCGAGCGCAGCCGGAAGCCCTCCAGGATCTCGATCGTGGTGCTCTTGCCCGCACCGTTCGGGCCGAGCAGGGCGACGACCTCGCCGTGTTGGGCCCGGAACGAAACGTCGTGCAGAACCTCGGTGTCGCCGTAGCGCATCCGCAGCCCGTCGACCGCCAGAACCATCGCCCACCTCCTTCAGGAATTCCTGAAAGCTACGTCGACCCCACACCGGCGTACAACGCGATCCCTAGTCGGCTGGCTGAAAACCTCAAGGAAATATGGCAGTCTGTGCAATGAGGCTGCCGCAGAACGCAACCTCGATCAGAGCGGCGTTGCAATGAGCTGACGTCGAACGCACCACGGAGGACCGATGCCCGGAGGCAGACTGACCCACGACGACCGACGCGAGATCGCCGCCGGACTGGCGGCAGGACTCGGGTACGCCGAGATCGCGCGGCAACTGGACAGGCCGACGTCGACCGTCAGTCGCGAGGTCGCCCGCAACGGCGGCGCCCGCGGCTACCGAGCCGACCACGCGCACTACTCCACCGCGTCCCGAGCCCGCCGCCGCCAGGACAACGGAACCAATCACGCCGAGCTCCAGCCGGATGGCGACGAGCAGGTGCGAGGCTTCGTCGAACGGTTCGCCACGATGATGGTCGAAGGCGGCCTACCGAGGATGGCATCGCGCGTCCTGGCCCGGCTCTACACGGCCGACTCCCGCAGCCTGACCGCCGCCGACCTCGTCCGCGAACTACGCGTCAGCCCGGCGTCGATCTCCACTGCGGTCGGCTATCTCGAACAGGTCGGCATGGTGCATCGCGAACCAGACCCCGAGCGCCGCCTGCAGCATTACGTCATCGCCGACGACGTCTGGCTGCAGGCGTGGAAGGTGAGTGCGCGCACCAACCTGAACTGGGCCGAGACCGCCACCGAAGGCGCCGCGCTGCTCGGCCCCGACTCCCCGGCCGGCGAACGCCTGACGCACATGGCCGACTTCTTCCGCCGGCTCGGCGAGGACATGTCCGGCGGCCCGACGTTCGACCTCATCGACGACGCGCTGACCGCACTCGCCGCCCTGCTGCATGCCGGTCGCCCACTGACCGCCGACCAACTCGCCGCGGCACTCGACTGGCCGCCGGAGCGCCTCACCGAGGCGCTGGGCAATGCGACCAAGTACGCCGAATACACCGACCCGGTCGTCCTGGACCAGCCCACGCCCGGCACCTACCAGGCGATCCCCACACCCGGCCGCCTCACCGCGAGCCAGCGCGCCGCGGTCGCAGCAAGGCCAGCAGCAGCGGACGCGTGATCAACCCGTCGGCCAGTCCCAGCTCAACGAGATCGTCGAAGATCCGCTGATCGGCCGCCGCCGCGCGGATCCCCGCGTCGAGCACGTGTCCCGACCGACTGAGCTGCGCCGTCAGCGCGGTGTGCCGGAGGTGACGCCCGAGGAGTCGACCGGCTTCCCGGCGGTACGTCGTACCCGCGTCGGCAGTGCCGGACCTCAGGGCCTCGGCGACCGCACGACCCGCGAGCAGCCCGGTCGCGACCGCGTAGTAGATGCCCTCGCCCGTCATCGGGTTGATCAGCCCGGCCGCGTCACCGGCGAGCATCACCGGACCGGGCTGCGGGCGCCACGACCGGCCCGCCAAGGGCAGGTGATGACCCCACCATGACGTTCCCTCCTCGGTTGCCCCCGGCAACAGTTTCTCCAGCTGGGCGGTCAGATCCGCGCGAGTCGGCCGTGGTCGTGCGGGGGTGAGCTGCTCGCCGTACCCGACGTTCGACCACCCGTCGCCACGATCGAAAGACCAGGCGTACGACGGCTGCCGCCCCGGACCGTAGGCGATCACCTGACTGGCTGCCCGCCCGGCCGGTGTCGGCGCGTACCCCCGGATCGCCAGCGCCACCGGCCCCGGCGCCACCCCGAGCTCCCGCCGTACGACGGAGTGGGCGCCATCCGCGCCGACGACGAAGCGGCCATGCAACTCACCGTCGACGGTGATCGACGCGCCGTTGCGCTGCAGCCCCCGCACCCGCCGGCGCACAAGCTGCGCACCGGCGGCCTGCGCCGCCTCCGCCAGACGCTGGTCGAACACGGTCCGCGGCACCACCCAGTTCGGCCGGGCCATGATCCGGTCGACCCCGACGTCTCCCTTGGTCAGGACAAACCGTCCGACCGGGGTCCAGTCGTCGAGAAGCCCGGTCACGCCGACATCGGCCAACAGATCGAGGACGTGCGGCGCGATGCCGTCCCCGCACGCCTTGTCCCGCGGGAAGTCATGCCGGTCGAGCATCAGCACCGACAGACTGGGATCAGCCGCGAGAGCCCCCAGCGCGGCCGACGCTCCCGCCGGTCCGGCTCCGACGATCACCAGATCCCACACAGGCACCTCCCGAGAAGCCCTCCCAGTGTGTCAGCCCGGGCGATCTCCCCGACCGCCGCGTCGGTCAGGTGCCCGGGCGTCTGCCCGGTTTGTTCGTACGGCGGGACACCGTGCGCCGTGGAGGCGGGGTGAGCCGGTCGGCGTGACCGCTGGAGATCGGTGCGGAGGAGACCGGGCGGGCCTCGTCGAGGTCGACCACACGCGGCGGTGGTGGGACGAAGACCTCAATGGTCTCCTCGTCGTCAGGGGGAGGGGGTGGCGGTGCATGCACAGGCTTGGCGCGAGCGGCCGACTCCTTACTCACCCGGGGCGCCGCCACCGCAACCGCAGCGATCGGGATCCGGACCGGGCGACGGCGCCGCAACTTGGTCCGCATCTCGATGCCCAGCGCATCGATCAGCTTGTGAGTGGCAACGATCGACAAGGCCACCGCGAGAACCGTGCCGCCGGCGAACAGCACCGACTGCCCACCGGCTCCCCAGTTCGACGGATCGGTCCGGCGCATCGCCGCGAGCATCGCCACCAGGATCGAGTTGGTGATGCCGAGGGCAACAGCAAGGCCGACGGTCCGCAGCAGGACACGTCGTTCCAGCCCGACGTCGTCGGCCGCGGCCACCAGCCCGGCGATCAACCCGGCCAGCACCGGCACCGTATAGACCAGCGCGAGAGTCAGTCCGGGGCTCGCGACCAGATAGAAGACGTCGAAGACCAACGCCGTCCCGGTCAGTGCGGCCGCGAAGCAGATCACCATCGGCGGGTACGCACGCACGATGGCGACCGCATCCGCGGGCACCGTTCGAATCATCCGGAACGCCAAGACCAACGACTCCATCCCCTTGCTCTCTCCCATTGTGCAGTCACTCCGCACCCTGGGTAACAACCAACGACAGGCGAGTCGAACCAGGCCGGTGGAACGAACGACTGACAGCTGCCGAGTTGAGTCTGTTGCGGGCCCCAGCCGCAAGGGTCGGCGGAGCTCCAGCTGGCGCGCCCGACCGGCGGCACCTGGTGGCTGTGTTGCCACCAGGGCACGCCGATCTGAGGTTGCCGCTGGCAAAGAGCTAGGCAGCGGCAGGGAGCGGGGTGAGTTTGCCGCGCAGGTCGTCGAGGATCTTGCGCAGGACCCGGGACACCTGCATCTGGCTGACGCCGATGTCGCGGCCGATCTCGGACTGGGTCCAGCCCTCGACGAACCGCAACTGCAGGATCCGCCGCTCGCGCTCGCCGAGATCCGAGAGAACCGGCTGCAGCATCTCGACCGCTTCCAGTTGGTCGATGCTGCCGTCCTCTTCATCCGCGACGACGTCGGCCAGAGTCAGCTCCGCGTCCGCGTCGGCAGGCCGATCCAGCGACATCACATTGAAACAGCCCTTTGCGGCCAGCGCCTGCTCGACCTCGTCGACCTCGACCGCGAGGTGTTCGGCGATCTCGGCCGGCGTCGGCTCCCGGTTGAGCTTCTGCTCGAGCAACGGAAGCTTGGCAGCGATCGTGCCTTGCATCTCTTGTAGCCGGCGCGGGATCCGTACGGTCCAGGCACAGTCGCGGAAGTACCGCTTCACCTCGCCCCGGATGGTCGGGACCGCGAACCCGATGAACGGTGTGTCCGCGTCGAGCCGGTAGTGATGGGCGGCTTTCACCAACCCCAGATACGCGACCTGTTCCAGGTCGTCGGCCTCGGCGCCGCGGCCGCGAAACCGGCGCGCGATCCCCTGGGCCATTTCGAGGTTGAGTTCGACGACCTCTTCGAGCAGCCGCTGCCGCTCGACTTCGTCGGTGCTGGCGTCCCGGCGTTCCATCAGGTTCCGGGTGGCCGCCTCCCGGGCGGCCCGGTCAACAGCAGTGGTGCTCGTCATGGGTATGACCTCGCGACTGTCGTCACGGCGTGGCACTTCGCTGAACCACGGTCATGCCTGCGAGAACTCGGTACCCCACCGACCGCGATCGCATGCATACATGCGAAAGGCGCGCATCCCGTGGGATGCGCGCCTCCGTCTCGCAGTGACCGGTCAGGCCTTCTTGGCCAGGCCTGCCATCAGGATCCGCTGGTACGGCTCCAGGTCCTCCACGGCCGGCACGTCTCCGTCGGGGTCCTCCGGGAACCACCGGGCCAGGAAGTCGACGCCCGGCGGCACGAGCGGCATCCCGAGGAAGTGCTGCTCGATCCGCTCCGGGGTCCGGATCCACCCGTTGCCGAGGCTCTCCAGGCCGGCCCGCTCCATCCCCTTCTGCAGCGGCTCACCGGTGTCGACGAAGTCGGTGATGAACAGGTAGCTGCCGGGGGCGAGCATGTCCATGATGGTGCGCACCCACTCGTCGGGCTTCTCGTCATCGTGGAAGTGCATGTGGATCCCGACGATCATCAGCGCCATCGGACGGCTGAAGTCCAGGTGCGTCTTGATTTCCTCGTTGCCCAGGATGCTCTGCGGATCACGCAGGTCGGCGGTGACCACGATCGTGCTGTTGTTGGTCGCCAGCAACGCTCGGCCGTGCGCCAGCACGATCGGGTCGTTGTCGACGTACGCGACCCGCGCGTTCGGATTGATCTCCTGGGCCGCCTCGTGGGTGTTCTTCTGCGTCGGTAGGCCGCTGCCGATGTCGAGGAACTGGTCGATCCCCGCCTCGCGGACGAGGTAGTGAACGCCCTTGACCAGGGCCTCGCGGTTCTCGATCGCGCAACGACCGGCGTCCGGAACGTACTTCAGGTACAGAGCCGCGCCTTCGCGGTCGGCAGCGAAGTTGTCCTTGCCACCGAGCAGAGCGTCGTAGACGCGAGCGATGGTCGGTTGGGAAGTGTCGAAGCCCGGATTCGAATCCGGACCGTCGGGAGTCGCCATCGGCGCAGCCTTCGTGTCGGGGGAATTGTGCTTGCCATCGTAGGACAGGTGCGGACCTGCCGGAACGCCGGATCGGCGCTGCGCCCGTCTTGATCCGGAAATCGCCCCGACTCCTTGATTCGTCAATAAGAGAAGGCTTTTCGGATCACGGCTACGTCCGGACAAACCCAGCCGCCCGGCGCCACGTCCACCTCGGGGCCGGGCCGCACCGAGGCGCACGCATCAGTCGGCGCGCACCACTACTACTGCGCCTACTGCTGAGCCACTGCCACTCAGTACTACTGCGCCACCACCACTCACTTCCGCTACGCCACCGCCACGGCGCGGCATTCGGTCACCGATCGCGACCGAAACAGGGTCCCAACGGGTGTTTGACGGCGACACGATCACAGGACGTAAGGGGGCGGACACCCGAGCACGGACGGTGTACGATGCAAATGCAAGGCCAAATGCACGTGCATATGCCAAGGACGTACGGAAGGTGCAGCTGATGACTGCTGTCTACAACGGCATGCCCGGCGACGCGAACAGCGAGCTGATCTGGCGGAAGAGCCAGCGGAGTGGCCCGAACGGCAACTGCGTAGAGGTGGCGAAGCTCCAGGGTGGTGGGGTGGCGATGCGGAACTCGCGCCACACCGATGGCCCGGCGCTCGTGTTCACGAAGGCCGAGATCGAGGCATTCCTCGGCGGCGTTCACGACGGTGAGTTCGACGACCTCGTCTAACCGTCACACGGAAGCAGAGGCCCCTTCGCCAGGCGAGTGACGAAGGGGCCTCTTCCTGTTTGCGGAGAGTCCGCGTACGACGCTGTGCGGCGATCTGAGCCGCCTTCGCGCGTCGACGTAATCCAAAAGAGCCCTCGATCCGCACAAGCGGCGTACGACCTCAGAGAACGACGAAAGCCGGCCCCTCGGTGAGGAGCCGGCCTTCGGTGCTGTTCGGGGCGGTGGGCCTACTGAACGGTGAGCGGCCAGAGCTGCTCGCTGCGCGGCAGCTCGGAGGCCGCGCCGCCGGCCGCATTGTCAACGGTGATTCGCAATCCGGTGAACTTCGGCGTCATCACGCGCTGGTACCGCGAGGCGCGGTCCGGCTCCGCGGTGTACTCGGCGATCAGGTGGTCGCCCAGCCAGATCCGCACCATCTTCCGTCCTCCTGCTGCTCGCTCGGTGTTCATGGGGCCAGGCTCACGATCGGGTCGCCGTCGAGATGGCGCACGCCGCGCAGCCAGCCCTCGAAGGCCCAGCGCTGTTGCTCAGGGCAACGCGCGACCAGTGCCTGGATCTCCCGCTCCGTCAGCTCGTCGGGCGCGCGGCCACCGGCGATGTCGGCGGTGTACTCGGCTGCCTCACTGTCGTCGTCGTTCATCGACTCGGGTTCCCCAACCAGTCATGCCAACGGGGGGGCCGTTGGCGGCCTGTAGGACCGGCCTGCTGCATCACGCGAGGTCACGATTCGCGAGATCCAGCTCACCTTCTGTGCATGAATCAATCATGGCGTCGGCACGCTGCGAATGCAAGCGCCCGATGCACGTGCATCCGCACGTTTTCCGATTCGATACCCAAATCGGCCCTTCGCCCGCCTGTCGGCACCTCGATCAGCACGCTTCGAACGGCGTTCGTCGACGATTCGGCGCCAACTTTGTCCTGACAAAATTCTAGTTGGTCACCAGACAGGCGCTACTCTGCGTGATGGACTCCGCCGGATCGGCGGGCCTTATGTAAGAACTCCGGCAGATTGCGTCGCCAGCGTGCGATGATGTGCACCTGCGGGCGAGTTGTCGCTGGTGAGAGCTGCTGGGGCGTGGAGGTGGGTGTGACAAAGTCGGGCGCACACAGCGGACCGACCGCGCTTCGAATCATCCTCGGAGCGCATCTGCGGCGGATGCGGGACGCAGCGGGGATCAGCCGGTCTGACGCCGGGTGGGAGATCCGGTCGTCGGAGTCGAAGGTCAGCCGGATGGAGCTGGGCCGCGTCGGCTTCAAGGAACGCGACGTCAGCGACCTCCTCAGTCTCTACGGGTTGGACGACAGCGAGGAGCGCGAGCGACTGCTGGCACTGGCCCGCGATGCGAACAACCCGGGCTGGTGGCACCGGTTCGGCGATGTGCTGCCCAGCTGGTTCCACTCCTACCTCGATCTCGAAGCCGTCGCCCAGCTGATCCGTAGTTACGAGCTCCAGTTCGTGCCAGGCCTGCTGCAGACGCCGGAGTACGTGCGTGCCGTCGTGCAGCTCGGCCGCGGCCTGATCCCGGCCGAGGAGATCGAGCGCCGCGTCTCGCTGCGGGTGAACCGTCAGCAGGTCCTCACCCGGCCCGACCCGGTGCGTTTGTGGGCCGTGATCGACGAGTCCGTGCTGCGCCGACCGATCGGCGGGAAGAAGGCGATGCAGGCGCAGCTGGAGTATCTGCTCGAGGCGAGCTACATGCCGAACGTCACGCTCCAGGTGGTGGAGTTCGGCTCAGGCGGCCACCCCGCGACCGGTGGCGCGTACAGCATCCTCCGGTTCCCGGAGCAGGACCTGCCGGACATCGTCTACATCGAGCACCTGACCAGTGCGCTGTACCTGGACAAGCCCGAGGATCTCGACACCTACACGGGCACGATGGAAGCCCTGTGCGTCGCGGCTCCGCCGCCGAACCAGACCCGCGACATCCTGGCCAAGGCGCTCAAGGAGTACGACGCCTGACGCTCCGGCGACCGGTGCACTCAGGAGTTGTCCGACAGCCAGGTGAGCAGCGATCTGGTCGCCTTCCAGTCCGCGCGGATCAGCGCCGCCAGCTCCGGCGTGTGGATGACCGGCTCGAACCCGTAGGACTTGCTGACCGTCAGGGACTTGTGCCGGAGCAGGTCGATCCGGGGGTGCTCCGGGTCGTAGCCGCGCGGGCTCGTCTTCAGCTTGTCGCCGCCGACCGTCCAACCGGTCGCGGTCAGTTTGGCCAGCAGCTTCTCGAGCTGCTTGCCGCGCCGGTCGTCGTCGATCGCGGCCCGGACCCTGGCCAGCCGTTCCGAGCTTGCCTCGTAGAAGCCGGCCGCGACCCGCACACCCGGCGCCGCCACCTGGACGTACCAACCGGTCGACGGAGCCACGTCGATGAACGCACCTTGGTGCGTCTTGTACGGCGACTTGTCCCGCGCGAACCGGACATCGCGGTACGGCCGGAACAGCTTCGCCGGACCGAACTCCGGCTCGAGCTCCGCGAGCAAGGCGGTCATCGGTGCTTTCACCGACTCCTCGTAGACCTGCTTGTGCGCCGTCCAGTAGGTCTTGCTGTTGTCCATCTCGAGGTCGTCGTAGAAGTCCAGCGCCGCCGCCGGGAAACCGGTGAAACTCATGCGGTAAACATAGTTCGGCTCAACCCAGCGACCGGAAGAAGGCCCGGATGTCGGCCACCAGGACGTCCGGCTGTTCGAGCGCGGCGAAGTGGCCGCCGTGCGGATGACTGGTCCAGCGGACCACGTTGTCGGTGCGGGCGACCTTGTGCCGGAGCGGGATGAAGTTGTCGTACGCCAGGTCGAGCAGGGCGGTCGGGGTGGTGGACGGCTCGGCCGGCTGACCCCAGTACGGCGCGTGGGCCCGTTCGTAGTAGATCCGGCCGGACGATCCCGCCGTACGGGTGAGCCAGTAGAGCATCACGTTGGTCAGTAGGAGGTCGCGGTCGATCGTGCTCGCGGGGTCGGACCACGCCTCGAACTTCTCCACGATCCAGGCCAGCTGCCCCACCGGTGAGTCGGTCAGCGCGTAGGCGACCGTCTGCGGTCGCGTCATCTGCAGGTCGGCGTAGCCCTGCAGTTCCTTCGTCCAGTGCTGGAAGCGTCGCCACGACGCCCAGGTGCGTTCGCGCTCGGCGGCGTCGAGCGGCTCCAGTTCCGCCGGCGTCGGCTCGGAGGTCGCGCCGCCACCAGGGATGAGATTGAGGTGTACGCCGATCACCTCGTCGGCGTGGATCCGCCCGAGCTCCCGCGAGATCCCGCCACCCCAGTCGCCACCCTGTACGCCGTACCGGTCGTAGCCGAGCCGGGACATCAGGACCGACCACGCGTTGGCGACCCGGAGCAGTTCCCAGCCGGTCTCCCGGGTCGGACCCGACAGCCCGAAGCCCGGGATGCTCGGGATGACCAGGTGGAACGCGTCCGCGGGGTCACCGCCGTACGCGCGCGGGTCGGACAACGGCCCGGCGATCTCGGTGAACTCGACGATCGAACCTGGCCAGCCGTGGGTGATGATCAGCGGTGTCGCGTCCGGCTCCGGGGAGCGGAGGTGGGCGAAGTGCACGTTCGTGCCGTCGATCGTGGTGGTGTACTGCGGCCACTCGTTGAGCCGCGCCTCGGCCCGGCGCCAGTCGTACTCATGCCGCCAGTACTCGACCAGTTCCTGCAGATGAGCCAGCGGTACGCCGTACTCCCAGCCGGTGCCAGGTAACTGGTCCGGCCACCGGACCAGGTCCAGCCGAGCGCGCAGCTCCGCCAGTTCGGTCTCCGGCACATCCAACCGGAATGCTTCGACAGTCACTGCCGCAGTCTGTCGCGACCATCTGCTGCCTGCACCTGAATTCAGGCGTTCACCTTGGCGCGGACGACCCTGGCGAGGACAACCCGGACCGTGACCGCCGCGATCAGGCACAGCACGCCGGCGCTGAGCACGATCGTGACCAGGGTGCCCGCGCTGTTCAGGGCACCGTCGCACGCCATCGGAGTGACCCCACCGGCCGGCTGGAAGGCCGAACCGCAGTCCGTGCCACCGGCCGAGACCGACCGGAAGCCGAGCGCCAGCCCGCCGAGGACCAGCACGGTCCCGGCGATGGCGAGAATCTTGTTCAGTGTCGTCACGACGACCCCGGCACAGTTGGTTTCGGGCACGCCGACGGCGTACCCCGTGAGCCCCGTTGCACTTCGTTCACTCCTGACTTCGACTGACCACCCGCACCGAACTTACGGTCCGGCGCCGGATGATCCACACCCGTGCGGCCCGTCAGGACTGATTCTTCACAGAGTCCTTACTCAGGACATGACCGCCCGTGACCACGGTCTCAACCGGACT
This sequence comes from Kribbella sp. NBC_00889, assembly GCF_045207705.1. NCBI lineage: Bacteria > Bacillati > Actinomycetota > Actinomycetes > Propionibacteriales > Kribbellaceae > Kribbella > Kribbella sp. NBC_00889. The sequence goes on from NZ_CP108783.1 coordinate 5,662,482, forward strand.
GTGGCCCCGGTCACGCGCCCGGGCCTAACCGGTTCAGCCGAGGCGTTCCTGCAGGTGAACGGTGATCTCGTCGCCCGGTTCCTTGCCCAGCCGGTCCCGCAGGTCGCCCTTGACCGGCAGCTTGTGGGTGCCGTCGCCGAGCGCCATGAACGAGCTCTCGAACGGGTGGCCGTCCATCGTGCCGCGGACCTTGACCAGCCCGCGGGTGCCGAAGTACTCCGCCGAGCCGGGCATCTGCAGGTAGGTCCAGCCGCCCTTGGCCGGGCTCTTCTGCAGCAGTGCGGTGAAGGTCTTGTCCAGCTTCTGGCTGTTGTCGCTCATGATGAGCTCCTCTCTACAACCTGAGGTAGAGGCCGGTGGAGCGGTTTCGACATCGTGCCCCGAACTATTCTGAGTTTCGTGCAGATCACCATCCGCCGCGCGGGGCGGGACGAAGTACCGGCGGTGCTGGCGCTGCTCGACGGGGCGACCGAGTGGCTGGTCGCCCAGGGACGGACGGATCAGTGGGGCACGGAGGCGCATTCGACCAATCCGCGCCGGGTCGCGCAGATCACCGGGTTCGCCGACGACGGGCTGTGGGTGGCCGAGGCGGACGGCCGGGTGGTCGGGGCGCTCGCGGTCGGGCCGGCGATGTCGTATGTGCCAACTGTGGACGAGCCGGAGCTGTACGTCCGGCTCTTGGTGACCGATCGGGCCTCCGCGGGCCGTGGCATCGGTGCTGAACTGCTCGACCACGCGCGGATGCTGGCGCGGGAGGCCGGTGTCGGGCTGATCCGGGTGGACTGCTTCGCGGGCGGGGACGGCGCACTGGTTCGGTACTACGAGAAGCAGGGATTCGTCCGGGACGTGGAGTTCTCCGTACCGGTCAATGACTGGGAATGGCCGGGTCAGGTCCTGTCCCAGCGGCTGTGACCGAGCGGTGCACGGTGCCGTGGGCATCGCTGCAGTGGGCGTCGCGGTCGTTGCCGGAGGCATGGTCTACCTGCAGGGTCGAGTGCGTCAGCTGATGCCGCTCGGCCAGTAGCGCCTCGACCTTGACCCGGATCTGGTGGCAGTCGAGCCCTTGGGCGACCAGGATGTGCGCGGAGGCGGCCGGCTCACCGGACGTGATTTCCCAGACGTGCAGGTCGTGCACCTCGACCACACCTTCGACCGCGCACAGCTCCGCGCCGAGGGCCTGCGGGTCGATCCGGGCCGGCGCGGCCTCGAGGAAGATCCGGCCCGAGTCGCGGACCAGCGAGATGCCCGCCTTCAGCATCAGCGCGGCCACCACCAGCGCGGCGATCGCGTCGGCGCGGGCGAAGCCGGTGAGCAGGACGACAAGACCCGCGATGGCCGTCGCGATGAAGGCGAAGAGGTCGTTGAGGATGTGCTGGAACGCACCCTCGACGTTCAGGCTGGAGCGGTTCGCCTTGCTGATCAGGTAGGCGGCCAGCAGGTTGACCACGATGCCGACGACGCCGGTGATCAGGACCAGCCCGCCCTTCACCTCGGGCGGATCGATCATCCGGCTGACCGCTTCATAAACGAAGTACGCCGCCAGCAGGAGCAGCGTGATCCCGTTCGCCTGGGCGGACAGGATCTCGACCCGCTTGAAGCCGTACGTGAACCCACCGGCCGGCGGACGGGCGGCGAGCCGGATCGCGATCAGCGCGAGCACGATCGCGATCGCGTCGGTGAGCATGTGCGCCGCGTCGGTGATCAGGGCCAGCGATCCGGCCGCGAGCCCAACCAGGACCTCGGCCACCATGAAGCCGACGATCAGCGCGAGCGCGCCGCTGAGCAGCTTCCGGTCCGCTTCTGTGCTTACACCGTGCCCGTGGCCGTGGCCGTGTGCCTCGGCCGTCATGCGCCGGACCTCTCCGGGTGGATCGCGTCGGTGTGCTCGGTGTGCGCGACGGCCAGGTCGACCAGCATCCGCACGTGTGCGTCGTCCAGGCGGTAGTACGCCATCCGGCCGTCCCGCCGTACGGCGACCACGCGGTGGGCGCGCAGCAGCCGGAGCGCGTGCGAGGTCGCGGACTCGCTCAGCCCGGTCACCGCGGCGAGGTCGCAGACGCACAGTTCGCCGTCGAGCAGCGCGACCAGCAGCTTCAGCCGGCGCGGATCGCCGAGCAGGCTGAAGACATCGGCGGTGTCGACGATGTCGTCCTCCCCCGGCATCCTGGCATTGACGCTCGCCACCCGCTCCGGGTCGACGACCCGGACGGTGCAGGCGTCGATCGCCGTGCTGCCCTGCACATCTGCAGAACTCTTCATACGTCGACAATAGGGTCGCCCCCGGGCGCCCGCAAGCTACAGCGTCTCCCCCAGCCATCGCAGCTGCCGCATCCGCTGCACCTGAGCGCCGCCTTCATGACCGTTGAACGGCCAGACGTCGATCTCCGCCGGGCCGCGGTAGTGGTTGTACGCCGCGAACACCGTCGACGGCGGGCAGACCGCGTCCATCAACGCGACCGAGTACCGCGCCGGAGCCGTCGCCCGAGCCGCGAGGTTCAGCCCGTCGAAGTAGTCGAGTACGCCGAACACGTCCTCGGGCGGCACCCGCCGACGGGCGAGGTAGTCGGCGATCTCGCCGTACCCCGTCTTGTCCACCATCTCGGCCGCCCGCCGGAAGTGCGTCAGGAACGGTGCGTCGATCAACGCCGCGGCGACGTCCGTCCGCAGCCCGGCCACTGCCTGCGCGATCCCGCCCCCTTGACTGCCGCCGGCGACGACCATCCGGGCCGGGTCGGCGATCGGGTGACTCCGCGCCGCGTCCACCGCGCGGACCGCGTCGGTGAACACGCGCCGGTAATAGTAGGAGTCCCGGTCGACGAGTCCGCGGGTGAGGAATCCGGGCACCTGCGGGTTCGCCCCTGGATCGGGATCGGCGGTGTCGGTCCCCTGGCCCCGCGTGTCCATCACGAGTACGGCGTACCCGGCGGCCGGGTACACGAGCCAGTCGATCGGCCAGTTCCGCCCACCCTGGTACCCGAGGTACTGCACCACCGTCGGCAGCGGTCCGGCCACGTCACGCGGCGCCAGGAACCACCCCGCGATCCGATGCCCACCGAACCCGGTGAACCGGATGTCCCACACATCCACGGTCGACAGCCCGGCGTCGTACCGGACGAACGCCGGCTCGAGCGGATCGGTCTCGGCCTTGGCCAAGGTGTCCCGCCAGAACAGGTCGAAGTCGGCCGGCTCGCTGCGCTCCGGGCGATACTCGCGCAACTCCGGCAGTGGCTTGTCGAACAAAGGCATGGCTGTCCTTTCGCTACCCGGCGGCCCGGGTGAAGTCGACGGGGAGCGGCCGGAGGTCGAGCTCGACCTGATGCTCCGCGGTGAACCCGAGCAGGTCGCGAGCCCGGGACAGGTCCATCGGTACCGCGCGTCCGAGCAGTGCCCGCCGGACCGAAACCGTCGGGTGGTACCGCGCCAGCAGTTCGTCGGTCGGGTACGGCGCCAACGTCTGCGGGGCGGCAACCAGTACGGCGTGGAACCCGGACACCGGCGCGGTGAGGGCCAACCGCAAGGCCCGGGCGGCGTCGCGGAGATCGAGGTACGCCCAGAGCTCGGCTGATCCGTAGAGCGGGTCGGCCGTGGTCGCCGCGAGCCGATCGCGCCGACGTCGGTCGTCGGCGACGAACGGCAGGCGCAGCGCGACCACCGTCAGACCGTGCCGCCGCGTCATCATCACCGCGGTCGCCTCGTCGACCTGCTTGGACAGCCCGTACGGGTCCTCGATCTGCACCGGCAGGTTCTCGTCCACCGGCAGGTACGCCGGGTGCCGGATCCCGGCCGCGAACGGCAACCCGGTGATCGAGTAGCTGCTGCTCAGCGCAACCCGCCGTATCCCTCGCCGGCCGGCCGCCTCGAGCACGACGAAGGTCGCACGGGTGTTGCCGCCGAAGACCTCGAACGGCGTACCGTGACCCGGCGAGGCCAGTCCGGCCAGGTGGATCACCGCATCCGCATCGGCCATCGCCTCGTCGACCGCAGCCGGGTCGCGGGCGTCCCCGATCACCATCCGATCGGCCGGCAGTCCGTCCGGCTCGATCCGGTCCAGCGCGGTCACAAAGATGCCTTGGGCAACCAGATCGCCGACGACGGCATGACCGATCATGCCGCTCGCCCCCGTCACGAGCACCCGGGTCACCGTCACGCGTTCTCCTTCGAGGTTGATGGTCAGCCCTTGATCCCGCCGGCCAGACCGGCCCCGCGGAGGAAGTAGCGCTGGAAGAGCAGGAAGATGATGATCGGCAGCACCACCGAGATCAGCAGTCCGGCCATGAACAGGTTGATCTGCACGTTGTCGCGGATCGACGGCAGCATCACCGACAACGGCTGCTTGGTCCGGTCCGGCAGGACCAGCTTCGGCCAGAGGTACTCGCGCCAGGCAGCGATGATCGACAGCAGCGACACCACGCCGATGATCGGCCCGGACAGCGGCAGCACCAGCGAGGTGAACATCCGGAAGTTGCCGACGCCATCGATCCTGGCCGCCTCGAACAGTTCGGCCGGCAGTTGCGCGAAGAACCGTCCGGTGATGATCACGTTGAACGCACTCGCACCGGCCGGCAGCCAGATCGCCCAGTAGGTGTTGATCAACGTCCCGCCGACGATCGGCACGTCGATCACCGTCAGGTAGAGCGGCACCAGCGAGATGACGCCGGGGATGAACAGCGTTGCCAGCAAGGCTCCGTCGATGATCTTGGCGTACCTCGGCCGCAGGATCGCCAGCGCATAGCCGCCGGTCGTTGCCACCAGCACCGACACCGCCCAGTTGCCGAGGGCGATCCAGACCGTGTTGATCAGCGCGGGACCGACCCGGAGGCGGGACCAGGCCGTCTCGATGTTCTGCCACTGCGGGTGCCCGGACCACAGACCGAGTGGGTTCGACGCGAGGTCGTGAGGCTGCGAGATGGCCGCTTTGGCCAGCCACAGGATCGGCCCGAGGCCGGCCAGTGCGAGCAGGACCAGGATCAGCACCTGACCGCTGCCGAACGTCCAGCGCACGAGCGGACGGCGCCGGTCCGCCGCGGAGATCAGACCGCGGTCCTCGCCCCGGGCGCTCATGTCGTGCTCCAGCGCCGTGTCAGCCGGAAGTACAGCAGCGACAGCAGGCCGAGGAAGATCGCCAGCAGGACCGACAACGCCGTCGCCTCGCCGTAGTCGCCGTTGATGAAGGCGTAGTTGTACAGCAGCAGCAGGATCGTCGTCGTCGCGTTCGCCGGCCCGCCGCCGGTGAACAGGAACGGCTCGGTGAACACCTGGAAGGTCCCGATGATCTGCAGCAGCAACGTGATCAGCAGGATCGTCCGCAACTGTGGCAAGGTCACGTGCACCACCCGCCGCCAGATCGAGGCCCCGTCGATCTCGGCCGCCTCGTAGAGATCCGCGCGTACGCCGGACAAGGCGGCCAGGTAGATGATCATCGTCGCCCCGGCGTTGGCCCAGGTGGCCTCCAGCACGATGCTGGGCATGGCCCAGTGGGCGTCCTGCAACCACTGGAACGGACCGAGACCGATGCCCCGGGCCAGCGTGTTGAACAGGCCCTCGTCGCTCGCGTCGTAGAACACCCGCCAGAGCAGGATCGCCACCACCGGCGGAAGCACCACCGGCAGGTAGGCGAGCACCGAGAACAACGCCCGGCCGCGACGCAGTTCGCGAACGAAGACCGCGAGTGCGAGCGGCGCGGGATAGCCGAACACCAACGCCAGCAGTGCGAACCAGGCCGTGTTGCGGACAGCGGTGAACAGCAGTGGGTCGGCGAGCACCTTACGGAAGTTGTCGAAGCCGACCCACTCCGCCGGAGTGATCAGGTTCGTCTGCTGGAACGCGAGGACCAGGCCCCGGGCGATCGGCCACCAGGAGAACAACCCGAAGACCAGCAACGTCGGGATCAGGAACACCAAGGTACTGATCCCGCCGTGCCGGACCCACTTCGTCGTACGTCCTCTCACGGGTTGGTCAGCAGCCCGTCGACTGTCTTCGACGAGTCGCCGAGCAGCTTGCCGATGTCGGTGTCCTTCTTGGTCAGCACGGTCTGTACGACGGAGTCGAGGCTGGCGTACACCTTCTGTCCGGCCACCGGCGGCTCGATCATCAGCTTCAGCGACGCCGCCTTGCTCGTGTACGGCGTGAAGTTCGCCTGGACCGTGTTCACGTACGGCTTGATCCAGGCGTTGTACTGCTGTTGCGACGCGTCGTCGAACAGCCACAGCATCGGCAGCCCGACGGAGTACTGCTTGTCCGCGTTCGCGGTCTTCGCGTCGGTGACGGCATGGTCTTGGTCGGTGAACTTCTCCAGCCAGAAGAACTCCGCCCACTTCACCGCGGCCTCGACCTGCGCCTTCGACGCCTTCGGGTTGAACATCTGTACGGCGCCACCGGTCAGCGTGCCGCCGTCCGGCGAGTCCAGCGGCAGTGGCGCGACGCCGATGTCCTCACCCTTGCCGCCCATCGTGGTGACCTCGTCGCGGTAGTCGCCCGGCGCACCGATGTACATTCCGACCTTGCCGCCGGCGAACTCCTGCTGCAGCTGCTTCTGGTTGAACAGGAAGTTGCTGCCCATCGAGTTGTCGGTCCAGCGCATCTCCTGCAGGGCGGTCAACGCGTTCTTCATCGGTGCGTCGTTGAAGGCGGCCGAGGCCTTGCCGCCGTCCACCTTCTCGATCGTCCCGCCGTACGTGTAGGTCATCGCAGTGAGGACCCAGCCGCCGGTGTTGCCGGTGGTCATCATCGAGTAGCCGGCCTTGCCGGTCTTGTCCGCGATCGCCTTCGCGTCCGTCCGCACCTCGGCCCAGGTGGCCGGCGGCTTGTCCGGGTCGAGCCCGGCCTGCTTGAACAGCGCGCGGTTGTAGTTGAGGCTCATCGTGTACGCCTGCACCGGCAACCCGAAGATCTTGCCGCTGGAGTCCTGGACCGTCTTCAGCACCTCAGGGTTGATCTTGCTGCCGATGGGCGACGCCTTCACCACGTCGGTGATCTCGGCGAGTTGCTTGCGTTCGATCAGACCCTGCACGTCGGTGTACGGGATCGCGACCACGGTCGGCAGCGTCCCCGCGGCCAGGTCGGCCTGGAAGGTCTGAACGTCGTACCCGTACTCCGAGCCCTCGATCTTGATGTCCGGGTTCGCCTTCTCGAACTCGGCGACCCGGTCTGTCCACGTCTTCAGTGCGGCAGCCTGGTCGGGCGTCGGCTTCTGCCCGACCGTGATCGTGACCGTGCCGTCGCCGCTGTCTGCAGCGCTCCCGGATCCCGATGACGAGCAGGCGGTGGCCGCGAGGCAGGTGGTGATCACCAGCGCGGCGACCGTTCCCGTCCTCCGTCGTGTGGTCTGCACAGTTACTCCTTCTGCTAGCTGGTGAACGTTCCCGGGAGGAACAAGGTGGTGGTCTTGCCGGTGACGATGCCGCTCGCCCACTGCAGCGCACCGGCCCGCCCGGCGCCGTCGTTCTCGTTCAGGGCAAGGGACATCGCGATCGGGCCGGCCGGCGCGGCCTGGAACCCGAGCGCCGCCCACGGCACCTTCACCCGGTACGACGTGACGCCGTCGGCGCGCGTGATCGCGGCGGTGGCGCCCGGTGTGGTCCCCGCCGGACTGCCGTCCGAGGTGCCGAAGCTGTAGACGGCCGGTCCGGTCGGCAGGAGGGCGGCGCCGATCTCGGTGGCGGTCGCGTTCTCGCCGGGCAGGCCGTTGCTGATCGCGAACTGCAGGCCGTCACCCCGCCACAGGTTCGGCGCGGTCTCGGTCTGCGCGAACACGTCGTCGGTGACGGCCGCGTTGACGGTCAGCCCGGTGGCGTCGTACTGGAAGTTGGCCGAGCCGGACAGGTCGGCGGCGCCACCCCATGGGCGGGTGAACGCGAGCCAACTGGCGTCGGTCGCCAGGTTGATCGAGCTGACCGGAGTGGTTGCCGAGGGCACGATCGGATCGAACGCGGTAGTGCCCTTGGCGGAGACCTTGTTGCCGTCGGACGTGGTGAGGTCGACGGTGTAGGCGTATGCCTTCCAGGGCACCAGTCCGGTGACCGGGATGCTGATCGTTGCCTTCTGCCCCGGTTCTATCGACTGGCCGGCGCCGGCTGTTCCGTGCTGGCCGGCGATCGTCCAGGTCAGGTCCTGGATCGTGGCGGACGAGCTCGCCCTGGTGTTGGTCAGTTCGACGCCGAGGCCGGCTGGTGCAGCTTGGGTGAGCTGCGGCACGACGCGGATCTTGGTCGCCGGCTCGACAGTGGTCCAGGCAACCAAGCGGGCAGTGGTTCTCCCGAGCCGGGAGACTGTCGCGACGACGTGCCGCGGTCCGAGCGTGTCGCTTGCCGGGACCGCGATGGTGACCTGGGTGTCCCGGCCCCGAAACACCAGGACCCCCTTCGTCTGGCCAGCCACCGTCACGGCGGCCGGGCCGGCGTTGTACGGCGTGCCCTTGATCGTCACCGTGACCGCGGTCGGCTCCTGCGAGTTGGACGGATCCGCAGCAGCAACCTTCGCCTGTGGCGACGCCGTGACGGCAACCCCGGTGGCCGGGCCCTTCACGAAGACCGGGTCCTGGTCGACCGTCATCGTCACCACGCCTTGCGTCGGGGTCAGCGTGGTCTTGTGGCCGTACATGTCGGTGACCTGGAGCGGGCTGGTGGTGCTGAGCTCCACCGATGAGGAGCCGGTGCCGGTCGACCACAGCACGCGGGTGGTCGACGTACCCGAACCGAAGCGGTACGAGTACAGCGGGGCGGCCAGGGTGTCGCGGCCGCTGTAGGCGAGGCCGGTGAGTGCGCGGATCGTGGTCGCCTTCGCGACCAGGCCCGGCTTCGGCGCCATCCCGGCGATCGGTCCGGCCGGTGCCTGCAGGAGGCCGAAGGTGCTCTCCTTGTCGTCCAGGTTGGTGCCGTCGTTCAGGGCGTCGTACCAGTAGAACTGGCTGACGCCGTTAGCGATCATGATCGTGTCGTTGCGGATCGACTTGCGGGCCTGGTCGAGCATCGAGCCACCGGAGCTGGCGGCGGTCGGGTAGCCCTCCTCGCTGATCCAGAGCGGCTTGCCGGCGCCGCCGTGCGCGTTCGCCGCGGTGCGCAGGTTCTGGATCTGGGTGTCCAGGTCGCCCTCCGGGCCGGGGAATGTGTAGATGTGCGCGTTGATCGAATCCATGTACGCCAGACCGCCGAGCGACAGCAACTGGTCGCGGAACGAGGTGTCACCCTTGTTCGGGCCGACGTCGACGATCACGTTCGCGTTCGGGTTGTCCGCGTGGGTCTGCTGGTACGCCGCCTTGATCAGCTGCAGGAAGCACGCGCCGGTGATGCCACAGGCGCTGTCGTTGAAGCCGGGCTGGTAGTACTCGTTGTAGGTCTCGATGTCGTTCGTGGTGCCGGCGAAGTGCTTCAGCCAGAAGCTCTGGTACCGGCCGAACCCGGCCAGACCGGCCGTGGTGCTCGGGGTGTGCCCGCCGTCGTACAGCGCGTTGCGGTAGCCGGTCACCAGCAGCGGGATGATGCCATTCGCCTTCGCGTCCGCGACCATCGCGTCGTACTGCGGCTCGACGGTGTAGTTGCCGGGTGAGCCGGACTCCACGTGGGTCCACTCGAGGCTGTCGCGGATGTGTGAGAAGCCGGCCAGGCCGAGGGTGCGGATGAGGGCGCCACTGAGGTTGTAGTAGTGGTTCATGTGGGTGTTCACGCCCCACTTGCCTTGCGGGGACTGGATTCCGGCCGGCAGCGGTGGGATGACGGCGAGCGTCGTACCGACCACCGTCTCGCCGGCCGTGAGGCGGAGGTTGTAGAAGCCGGGACCTAGGGCCGCCACGTCGACGGAGCCGGTCGTCGTGTTGCCTGAGGCAACGGGGAGGTACTGGTCGTCGGTGATGCTCCAGGCCACCGACGACGCGGTCGAGGTGAGCGTCACGCTGCCCGATCCCTGGGTGAACACCAGGCTCTGGTTGGTGACGGTGATACCGGTCGTGTCCGCGAACGAGATGCTGACCGACGAGACGCAGACCGAGCTGATCTCACCACCAGGTGCGCTCGCCATCAGCCGGATGTCGGCGCCGTTCGCGCGGTTCTGGAAGTTGACGTCGGACGTCCGGAACTGGGTGGTCGCCCACGCGCCGGTGCCGGGGAAGGTGAACCAGGGCAGCGGCGTGAAGGCCGAACTGACGCTGTCGTACTGCGCGCTCAGTTGCTGGCCCGGAGTGTCGAAATAGTTGACCGTGAGCACCGCGTCGGTGGCGCCGGCGGGGATCCGGGCCGCGTCGATGTTCAGGTAGATGTACTGGTCCTTCAGATCGTTGCTGGTCTGCCAGCACGGCACCCCGAGCCGGCTCGACGCCGCGTGCTCCGGGGTCTTGTCCGGGTCACCGGGCCAGGCGGTGATCCCGTCGGCGGCGACCGGGTTGGTGAAGACGATCCCGGGATCACTCGCCGCCTGCGCGGGTGATCCCAGCTGAACGGCGGCCAGCACTCCGGCGGCGACCACCACGAGCACCTTCCGAACCGAACCGTGCATGGGGCGGTCCCTTCGCGAGTTCACATACATGAACAAAGTCTGTAATGTTGAACGACGACGAAAAAGTAGGCGGCCAGCCGGGATGTGTCAACGGTTCGTGCCGCGCGGGACTCCCCGGGCGACGTGAATGGCGTACGTCCAGCGCTCAGGCGCTGGGCAGGCGACGCAAGGTGCCGCCGATCTCCTCGGCATGCTGGTGGAGCGCCTCGACCACGTCGCGCTGGTGGGCATCGGTGAACCGCGACAGCGGGATCGAACAGCTGAGTCCGTACGCCGCCGGGCGGCCGAAGGGGATCGCCACCGCGATGCTCCCCAGGCCCAGGGCGTCCTGCTCCCGCTCGGCGGCCCAGCGCCGTACGCGGACGTCCTGGAGCTCGCGCGCGAGCGCCTGCCGGTCGGCGATCGTGTGCTGAGTTTCCGCCGTGAGTTCGGTCGGGACGCGCGCCTCGACTTCCTCGGGCGAGAGCTGTGCGAGCAGCACCTGCCCCATTGCGCTCGAATGTGCGGGCACCCGGCGACCGACCCAGGACCCGCTGCGGAGGATGTGCATCGACTCGCGACTGGCCAGGTAGACCACGTCGGCGCCGTCGAGCCGGGCGAGATGAACAGTCTCGTTGAGGTACGCACGCAGCGCGGCAAGGTGTGCCGTCGCGACTTGGTTGACGACGTCGCGGTCGAGGAACGCGGTCCCGACGAGGAGCGCGCGGACTCCGATGCCGTACGCCGTACCGCGCTCGTCGGACTCGACCCAGCCGGCGCCGACCAGCGTCCGGAGCAGCATGTGGATGCTGGACTTCGGGTAACCGAGCCGGTTGGCCAGCTCAGTCAGCGTCAGCCGCCCGGGGGCCTGGGCCAGCGCCTCCAGCAGCTCCACGGTCCGAGCCGCCGACTTCACGGCCGGCGGTCTGTCAGCGTCGCTCACGTGTTCGGTATATCAGATGGAGTTCGCATCCGTGAACCTCGGAAGCTCTTAGGCCAGACCGAGGCGGTAGGCGTAGGCGACGGCTTGGGCGCGGTCGCGGAGGTTGGCCTTGGCGAAGAGGTGATTGATGTGGGTCTTGACCGTGGCCTCGCTGACGACCAGGTGGCGGGCGATCTCCGTGTTCGACAGTCCGTCGGCGATCAGGCGCAGTACCTCGATCTCGCGGGGAGTGAGGCCCGAGCCGGCGAGGTCGGCGGGCTTCGGGGTGGCGGCGCCTTCGATCAGGCGGCGCTGGACCTCGGCGTCGAGGATGGACTGCCCGGCCGCGGCCGCCTGCAAGGCCCGCCCGATCGACTCGGCGTCCGCGTCCTTGGTGAGGAACCCTCGCGCACCGGCCCGCAACGCGGACAGCACCGAGTCGTCGTCGCTGTAGGTCGTGAGTACGACGACCTCCGTGCCGGGGTGGTCCGCGCGGACCCGCCTGGTCGCCTCCACACCGTCGCACTTCGGCATGCGCAGGTCGACGAGCAGGACGTCGGGGTTGTGCTCGGCAACCAATCGCACGGCTTCCTCGCCGTCGGACGCGGCCGCGACCACGTCGATCCCTGGCAGCAGCTTGAGCAACGTGACCAGGCCGTCGCGGACCACAGTCTGATCGTCGGCGACCACGACGCGCACTGCACTCATACCGGAATCCTCAGTTCTACCCGCCAGCCCTCGGACGTCGGACCGGCCTCGACCGATCCACCGACGAGGTCGGCCCGTTCCTTCATCCCGAGCAGACCATAGCCGCCGGGCGTCGGCTGCGCGGGACGTTTCCCCTGCCTGTCCTCGACGGTCAGCCGGACATCATCGCCGTACCGGAGCCGTACGTCGACCGGCGCGCCCGGCGCGTGCTTGCGGGTGTTCGCCAGCGCCTCCTGCAGCGTCCGGTACAGGGTGCTCATCACATCGGCGGACAACTCCCGCGCCTCCCCCTCCACTTCGAAGTCCGCCGCTGCCCTACTCTCCAGCCGGTACGACGTGACCAGATCGGCGAACGCCCGTACGTCGGGAACCGCGTCCTCACGCAGCGCAGCCACCGCGCGCCTCGCCTCGGCGAGACCTTCCACCGCCAGCCCCTGTGCCCGCGTCACCTGCTCGATCGCCTCGGGCGACGCGCCATCCCGGATCAGCATCAACCGCGCCCCTTGCAGGCTCAACGACAGTCCAGCCAGCGAATGCGCCAGTACGTCGTGCACGTCGCGGGCGATCCGGGCTCGTTCGGCCAGGGCGGCGGCGCGGCCATGTTCCTCGATCACGGCCTGTTTCCGGGCCAGCGAGACTTCGAGGTCCTCGAGCTGGGACTCCCGGTTCCGGCGGTTGATCGAGGCCAGCACCAGGGCCACCAACCCGAACGCCGGCCCGACTGCCCCGGCCACCGAACCGGTCGTGACGTACAGCGGCACCGAGGCGCCCACCACACCGATGACCACCACCGCGATCTCGCGAGGCCCGGCCCGGTGATAGCGAACTGCCGCTCTGGACACCCAGAACGGCAGCACGATCAGCGGACTCTGCGGCAGCGCGAACCACAGAAGCGATCCGGCGACCGCGAACACCAGCAGCCCATAGGTAGCCTTGCCCAGCGGCTCCCCGTGCTGCAGACCGAAGAGCGAGAAGTTGCTGATGACAACAAGTAGGGCGAGGACGAGGATCACCGGGTACGGCAGCCGGTGCGGGTCCGGCACACCGCCCGCGAAGACCAGCGTGCCGATCGTCAGTACGCCCGGGATCGCACGGATCAGGAGACCAGGCGCGGTGGCGGCCCGCACCCGGCTCCTGAGCGTCGACGTCATACCGTCATCATGCCCGTTCGACCGCGAGCGGGATGTGCATGCTCAGCGCCCGGCGGTAGATCATCGCGTTCTGTGCGGCGATGGTGAGACCGATGGTCAGGGCGAGCGTCGCGTGGTTCAGCGTGCCGTGCGGCCAGATCGCCGGCGCGGCGAACGCGGCACCGACCCGGATCCCGAGCGTCACGATCCAGAGCGCGAGCGTGGCGCCCGTCCCCTTCTGGTACAGCCCGTCCTCGCGCCGGGTGAGGTGCAGACTCGCACCGCGGGACAGTCCGAGCCCGACCAGTACGACGCAGTCCAGCACCAGGAAGGCGATCTCGCCGGTCGACGCCGTACCGAGCGCCGCCGGCAGCGGCAGCAAACCGATGATCAGCAGGATCGCCGGCATCACCATCAGCGACCGCTGCGTGACCAGCGACCCGGTGATCTGCCGGCCGACGACCCGGAACAGCACCCACAGCCCTACCAAGATCCCCACCACTACTCCGGCCGACATCTCTCAGTTCCTTTCCGAGGAGGTTGTTCGTTGCTGGTGACAACACTCCTCGGATCCGGCCCCCGGAACGTCAGCCCCCAGTTCGCCCCCAGGTGGAACCCGGACCTCAACCCGTGGGTTGACCCCGCCCAGCCCCCGTCTGATGGGTTGACCCACGAGATGGTGGGTTGGCCAACGGCACACGGTTGGCCAACCCCCCGACGGCTGGGTCAGCCCATCAGATGGGGTGGGGTGGGGTGGGGTGGGGTCAGGCCAGTGAGACCAGGTCTAGGTAGTCGTTGGACCAGAGGTCCTCGCTGGCGTCGGGGAGGATCAGCACGCGGTCCGGCTGCAGGGCCTCGATCGCGCCCTCGTCGTGGGTGACCATGACGATCGCGCCCGGGTAGCTGCCGACCGCACCCAGGACCTCGTCCCGGGAGGCCGGGTCCAGGTTGTTGGTCGGCTCGTCCAGCAGCAGCACGTTGGCGCCGGAGTGGACCAGCCCGGCGAGTGCCAGGCGGGTCTTCTCCCCGCCCGACAGCACGTGGGCCGGCTTGTCCGCGTCGTCACCGCTGAACAGGAACGAACCGAGCACGTTCCGGACCTCGCCGTCGGTCAGCCCGGGAGCGACCGACGCAAGGTTCTGCCGAACTGTGCCGGCCAGGTCCAGGGTGTCGTGCTCCTGGGCGAAGTACCCGAGCCGCAGCCCGTGACCGGGCACGACGCGGCCCTCGTCCGGCTCCTCCCGCCCCGCGAGCAGCCGGAGCAGAGTGGTCTTGCCCGCGCCGTTCAGCCCGAGAACGACGACCCGGCTCCCCCGGTCGATGGCGAGGTCGACGCCGTTCAGGACCTGGAGTCCGCCGTACGCCTTCTTGAGGCCGACGGCGGCCAGCGGTGTCTTCCCCGACGGCGCCGGAGCGGGCAGCCGGATGCGGGCTACTCGCGCGGCCCGGCGTACCGGCTCGAGGTCCGAGAGCAACTTGTCCGCCCGCCGCGCCATGTTGCGCGCGGCAACGGCTTTCGTCGCGCTGGCTTGCATCTTCTGCGCCTGGGTGTGCAGGACCGCGGCCTTGCGTTCGGCCGTGTTGCGCTCCCGGGTGCGGCGACGCTCGTCGGTCTCCAGTTGTTCGAGGTACTTCGTCCAGCCGGTGTTGTGGATGTCGATCGTGACCCGCAGCGGATCCAGGTGGAAGACCCGGTTGACCGTTGCCTTGAGCAACTCGCGGTCGTGGCTGATCACGATCAGGCCGCCCGGGTACGACAGCAGGAACGAACGCAGCCACAGCACCGAGTCGGCGTCGAGGTGGTTGGTCGGCTCGTCGAGCAGCAGCGTGTCGTGCTGCGCGAACAGGATCCGGGCCAGTTCGACGCGACGGCGCTGACCGCCGGACAATTCACCGACGGGCTGCTCGAGGGCGCGGTTCGGCAGACCGACGCCGGCCGCCAGCCGCGCCGCCTCCGCCTCGGCCGCGTACCCGCCGCCGGCCTGGAACTGCGCCTCGGCCCGCGCGTACGCCGCCATCGCGCGCTCCTGCGCGTCGCCGGTGGCAGTGCTCATCGCGGCCTCGGCGTCGCGCAGCTTGCGGACGGCGACATCCAGGCCGCGGGCGGACAGGATCCGGTCCGTGACCGTGACGGCGGGGTCGGCGGCGCGCGGGTCCTGCGGCAGGTAGCCGATAGAGCCGGACACGCTGATGGTCCCGGTGGCCGGGCGGTCTTCGCCGGCCAGCGTCTTCAGCAAGGTGGTCTTGCCGGCGCCGTTACGGCCGACGAGCCCGACGCGGTCGCCGGGGCTGACGTGGAACGACAGGTCGGACAGCAGCAGGTGGGCGCCGACGCGAATGTCTACACCGTTGACGGTGATCATGATGGTTACTCTCCGTGATAGCCAAGGGACGCACTTCAGGTACGGAAGCGGGTCCCGCAGCTAGACACAGAGGCAAGTAGCCATGAATCCAAAATACCCACCACCCCCAGCCACGTCATCCGATTAACCGCGCAGAGGGGCGGAGGCCTGGGGGGTCAGGTGGATTTGGCGGGGAGTTCTACTACGAAGCGGGCGCCGCCGGAGGGGTGGGTGGTGACCTGGATGGTGCCTTGGTGCCATTGGACGTGGCGGGCGACGATGGCAAGGCCGAGGCCTACGCCACGGCCCCGACCGCTGGTCTCGCCGCGGCCGAAGCGCTGGAAGATACGTTCGCGGTCCTCGGGCGCGATCCCGGGACCGGCGTCGTCGACGGTGATGATGACGCCGAGTCCACCGGCCTCGACGCCGACACCCTTGCAGCCGCCGGCGTGGTCCTCGGCGTTCTCGACCAGGTTCGCGATGACCCTCTCGAGCCGGCGCTTGTCCGCCTGCAGCGTCAGCCCCTCGGCGTCCGGAGCCACCGTGGTCACCTCACGCCCGGCCGTCGCATCCGCGGCAGCCCGGACAAGGTCGGCGATCCGCACAATCTCCCGACTGCCCTGATCACCACCGTCGTCCCGCGAGATCTCCAGCAGATCGATCACCAGCCGCCGGAACCGGTCCAGGTCGTCGCCGAGCAACTCGACCGGCTCACGCACCGCCGAGGGCAGTTCGGCCCGATGGTTCTGGATCAACTGCATCGAGTTGAGCATCGTCATCAACGGCGTACGCAACTCATGGCTCACATCACCCGCGAACCGCGCGTCCGCCGCCACCCGCCGTTCCAGATCCGCCGCGGTCTGGTTGAACGATCGCGCCAGCCCGCCCAGGTCGCGGTCGTTCTCCGCCTCCAGCCGCGCATCCAGCCGCCCGCGCGCCACCGCATCCGCCACCTTGGTCAGCGCCGCCAGCGGCCGCAGCGCCAGCGTGCTCGCCAGCCGCCCGACCGCCAGGCCGATCATCGCGGTCACGATCGCCGCCGCGACGAGCGTGATCTTCAACGTCCGCAGCGTCCCGTCGAGACTCGCCAGCGGGTGCCACTCGAAGAACGCCGTACCCGGCACCTTCATCGGTACGCCGACCGCCAGCACGTGCTGGCCGCCCACGGTGAGTCGGCGGCTCGCCGCCGTACCGTTGCGGACCGTGGTGACGAGGTCGATCGGCAGATCCGACGGCTTCCCGGTCAGGGAGTACCAGGTGTCGTCGTAGTAGACCATCGAAGCTGCGGCATCCGTGGATGGCAGGCTGGTCAGCAGATTCGTCACGCTGACATCCGGGTTCGGCGTCAGGCTGCCGCACTCGGCCTGCTCACGCACCGGCCGGCACGGCTGTGGCGCGCCGAACAGCCCGTAGTGGAAGGCCGCTGCGTTGTCGGCCGTCTCGACCATCGCCGAGGACTCGCGCTGCTCGGTGAGGTAGTCGGAGACGACACCCCAAGTCACCAGCGCCAGCACAGACGACAGTCCGAGCGCGAGCAGGCCGTAGGCCACCATCACGCGCCCGCGCAGGCCAGGTCTGAGACCCGTCCGGCCCCATCGCCGCCCCAGTCGCCGTCGCCGCAACGTCAACTCACCAGTCGATAGCCCAGGCCGCGGGCGGTGACGAGATGCTTCGGACTGGCCGGGTCGTGCTCGATCTTCAGCCGCAGCCGGCGGATGTGTACGTCGACGATCCGGCTGTCACCGAAGTACCCGTAGCCCCACACCTTGGACAGCAGTTGCTCACGGCTCAGCACCTTGCCCTCTGCCCCGGCCAGTTCGGCGAGCAGCTTGAACTCGGTCCGGGTCAGCGGCAGCACCGAATCGCCACGGGTCACCTCGGCCCCGGGGACGTCGATCGTGAGGTCGCCGACCACGAGTACGTCGGGCTGCCGGGCGTTCGCCGGCTCCACCCGGCGCAGCAGCGCCCGGATCCGGGCCGACAACTCCTTGGCAACGAGCGGTTTCGTCACATAGTCGTCGGCACCGGCCTCCAGCCCGGCGACCACGTCGTGACTGTCGGTGCGCGCGGTCACCATGATGACCGGCACGTCGCTGGCGCGGCGGATCTCGCGGCAGACCGTGAATCCGTCCCGGTCCGGCAGCATCAGATCCAGCAGCACCACGTCCGGTGGTTCCCGGCGCAGCGCGGCCAGAGCGTCGTACCCGTTGGCCGCCTCGGCGACCTGGTACCCCTCGTCTTCCAGGGCAAGCCGCAGCACCCGGCGGATGCGCGGCTCGTCGTCGACCAGCAGCAGGCTGTGTGGCACGGACCCAGTGTCCCGCACCACCGGAGCGCGCGCCGGTTACGGCTGTCATGAATCCGTCATGTTCGTGCGGGCCCCGGGTGACAACCTCTTGACGCTTCGGTAACCCAGCCTCCGGGGTCCGCGCCACGGTCCTAGCTTCGGCGCTATCGAGTCCGGAGGAGGACCAATGGCCAGAAGACGGCTGGCGGCAGTATCCCTTGCCGCCGTGGCAGCGCTCGTCGCGCTCGCCGCATGCAGCAACGGTGGCGGATCACCGTCCGGATCCGGAGGTGACGCAGCCACACCGGTCAGCGGTGGCACCCTGAACATGCTCGGGGCAGGCGACGTCGACTACATGGATCCGAACATCAGCTACTACTCGGTCGGCTACCTGAACCTGCGGATGTGGAGCCGGCAGCTGTTCACGTACCCCGCGGAGCCAGGTGGCAAGAACACCGCACCGGTCGCGGACCTCGCCACCGACATCCCGACCGCCGCGAACGGCGGGCTGAGCGCGGACGGCAAGACGTACACGATCAAGATCCGGCCCGGCGCGAAATGGGGCACCTCCCCGGCGCGCCAGGTGACGGCCGCCGACGTGGTCCGCGGCGTCAAGCGGACCGCGAACCCGGTACAGCCGTTCGGCGGCATCCCGGACTTCGCCAACCTGATCGACGGCTACCAAGCGTTCGCCGCCGGCTTCGCCAAGGCGCCGAAGACGGTCGCCGGGATCCAGGAGTACATCGACAAGACGGCGCTGCCCGGTGTGGTCGCGAAGGACGACACCACCGTCGTCTTCCACCTGACCCAGCCGGCGACGTACTTCGTCGACATGCTGACGCTGCCGGCCTTCTCGCCGGCCCCGGTGGAGTCGCTGAAGTACCTCCCGGCTAGCACCGAGCTCGGCAACCACTTCCCGTCCGACGGTCCGTACAAGGTCGACTCGTGGGTTCCGACCAAGTCGATCAACTACTCGCGCAACCCCGCCTGGGACGCGGCCACCGACCCGGTCCGCAAGGCCTACGTCGACAAGATCGTGGTGAACGAGACCGTCACCCAGGACTCGATCCAGCAGCAGTTGCAGACCGGTACGCCGACCGCCGACATGGAGTTCGACGTCGCACCGCCGCCGTCGCAACTGCCCGCGCTGCAGGCCAAGAAGGACCCGAACCTGACCATCGGCGACACCGCGAGCTCGAACCCGTACGTCGTCTACAACACGGTCTCGCCGAACAACAACAAGGCGCTGGAGAACCCGAAGGTCCGGCAGGCGATCAGCTACGCGATCAACCGGGACCATGTCCTGCAGGTGCTCGGCGGCAAGACGCTGAACCCGCCGCTCACGCACGTACTGCCGGACGTCATCACCGGCTCGAAGCAGATCGACCCGTACCCGTACGACCCGGAGAAGGCCAAGCAATTGCTCACCGAGGCCGGGTATCCGCATCTGACGCTGAAGTTCCTCTACCGCAACGCGACCGAGGGCAGCAGCAAGGGCTTCCAGACGATCCAGCAGGACCTGTCCAAGGCCGGCATCACCGTCACCGGCGTACCGTCGCCGAACGCGGACTTCTACGTGAAGTACCTGCAGGTGCCGGATGTCGCCCGGCGCGGTGTCTGGGACCTGTCGCTGGCCGGCTGGGGCGCCGACTGGTACGGCAACGCGGCGCTGTCGTTCTTCAACCCGTTGTTCTCCGGTGAGCCGTCGTTCCCACCGGTGGGCAGCAACTTCGGCCTCTACAACGACCCGGAGACCAACGACCTGATCCGGCAGGCGATCGCGGCACCGACGACGGACGCGGCCGCCGAGCTGTGGGCCAAGGCCGACGCCCGGGTGATGGACCAGGCCGCGTTCTACCCGCTCACCAACAACAAGCAGGCGAACTACCACGCCACCCAGGTCCACAACGCCGTCTACGTCCCGTCGATGCAGAACTACGACCCGACGAACGTGTGGCTGTCCAAGGACAAGCAGGGCGGCTGAACCTCATGGCCCTGCTTGAAGTAAGGGATCTTCGGGTCTCCTTCGACACCCCGGACGGCACCGTCCGCGCCGTCCGGGGCCTGTCGTTCGACGTCGAGGCCGGACAGACGCTGGCGGTGGTCGGCGAGTCCGGGTCGGGCAAGAGCGTCGCCACCCAGACCATCACCGGTCTGACCCGCGGCGCCCAGGTGTCCGGTACGGCGTTCTTCGACGGGACGGATCTCATCAGCGCGGACCAGTCGACCCTGCGCAGGTTGCGCGGGGCACAGATCGGGATGATCTTCCAGGACCCGCTGTCCAGCCTGCACCCGCACTACCGGATCGGCTGGCAGATCGTCGAGATGATCCGGGCGCACGACACCGTGATCAGCAAGCAGGCGGCCCGGCAACGGGCCGCCGAGCTGCTCACCCTGGTCGGCATCCCGCGGGCGTCGGAGCGGATCGACGACTACCCGCACCAGTTCTCCGGCGGGATGCGGCAGCGGGTGATGATCGCGATGGCGATGGCGCTCGACCCGGCGCTGCTGATCGCGGACGAGCCGACGACCGCGCTCGACGTGACCGTACAGGCCCAGGTGCTGAACGTGATGCGCCGCCTGCAGGAGCAGTTCGGTACGGCGATCATCCTGATCACCCACGACCTCGGCGTCGTGGCGGAGATGGCCGACGAGGTGGTCGTCATGTACGCCGGCGCGGTGATGGAACGGGCGCCGCGCCGCGACATCTTCTACCGCAACCACCACCCGTACACCCAAGGCCTGCTGGCATCGCTGCCGGCCCGCAGCGGCGACCGGTTGACCCCGATCGCCGGCAGTCCGCCGAGCCTGATCAGTCTGCCCGCGGGCTGCCCGTTCGCCGCCCGCTGCCCGCACGTGTTCGACAAGTGCCGCACCGAGGCGCCGCCGCTCACCGACGTCGGCGCCGACCCGCGACACCAGTCGGCCTGCTGGCTGCCCCACACCGTGAGCGAGGCGATCGCGTCATGAACGAGCGAAGCGAGTTCATCAGAAAGCACAGCATGCTCGGAGCCTCATCCGCGCCCGGAGCGAAGCGAGGACGTGGATGAGAAACGTACTGCTGAAAGTCGACGACGTCCGTAAGGAGTTCCCGACCCACTCGAAGGAGGTGGTCCATGCGGTCGACGGGGTCTCTCTCGAGGTGCGCAAGGGCGAGACGCTCGGGCTGGTCGGCGAGACCGGCTGCGGCAAGTCGACACTGGCCCGCTGCATGGCCCACCTGTACGACGTGACGTCGGGCTCGGTCTGGTTCGACGGGAAGGAGATCAGCACGCTGTCGCGGCGGGCGATGCGACCGGTGCGGCGCGAGGTGCAGGTGATCTTCCAGGACCCGTACGGCTCACTGAACCCGCGCCGCCGGGTCGGCTCGATCATCGGTGACCCGTTCGCCATCCACGGCATCGCGTCCGGGCCGGAACGGAAGAAGAAGGTCCAGGAACTGATGGAGCTGGTCGGGCTCAACCCCGAGCACTACAACCGGTTCCCGGCCGAGTTCTCCGGTGGCCAACGGCAACGGATCGGGGTCGCCCGAGCGCTGGCGCTGCGGCCGAAGCTGGTGATCTGCGACGAGCCGGTGTCGGCGCTGGACGTGTCGATCCAGGCGCAGATCATCAACCTGCTGGCCGATCTGCAGAAGGAGTTCGACCTGACCTATGTGTTCATCTCGCACGACCTGTCCGTGGTCCGGCACGTGAGTGACCGGATCGCGGTGATGTACCTGGGCAAGATCGTCGAGCTGGCGCCGACGCACGAGTTGTTCGGGCAGACGCGTCACCCGTACACGCGGGCGCTGTTGTCCGCGTTGCCGGTGGCGGATCCGGACACGGCCGACAGCCGTGAGCAGATCATCCTCGGTGGCGACATCCCCGCCGCGACGAACCCGCCGGAGGGGTGCAGGTTCCACACGAGGTGCCCGAAGGCGCGAGCCGACTGCGCCGCGGGCGAGCCGCCGCTGATCTCCGTCCTCGACGACCAGCACGACCACCGGACCGCCTGCTTCCATCCGCTGACGATCGGCGAAGACCTGTCGACCGCCGTACCGGACCTGAAGGCATCATGACCGCCGCCATCGAGATGGTCGATGTCCTTGACGAGCCCAAGGCGATCGAGGGCCGCAGTCCGTTCGTGCTGGCGTTGCGACGGCTGCGCAAGGACAAGGTCGCAATGATCTCGCTGGTCGTGATCGTGCTGATCGTGCTGATGGCGATCCTCGCGCCGGTCTTCGCCGCGGTCACCGGTCATCCGCCGAACGAGCAGTACCGCGACATCGGGCTGACCCCGGATGGCTTGCCGCGCGGGCCGAACGGGACGTTCTGGCTCGGCACCGACGACCTCGGCCGGGACATCCTGGTCCGGATCGCGTACGGCGCTCGCGTCTCGCTGCTGGTCGGCGTCATCGCGACCGCGATCACCGTCGCGATCGGCGTGGTACTCGGGCTCGCGGCCGGGTTCCTCGGCGGGGTCGTCGACACGGTGCTCGCGCGGCTGATCGACGTCGTACTGTCCGTGCCGTTCCTGTTGGTGGCGATCGCGCTGGTCTCGGTCACCGGGCCGAGCCTGACCGTGACCGTGCTGGTGATCGGGTTCTTCAGCTGGGCGTCGGTGGCCAGGATCGTGCGTGGGCAGGTGCTGTCGCTGCGCGAACGCGAGTTCGTGGAGGCGGCCCGGTCGCTGGGGGCGGGTGACGGCCGGATCATGTTCGTCGACGTACTGCCGAACGTGCTGGCGCCGGTGATCGTCTACACCACGCTGCTGATCCCGGTGGTGATCGTGACCCAGGCGACGTTGTCGTTCCTCGGGCTCGGACTGCCGCCGCCAACGGCCGACTGGGGCGGAATGATCAGCGCCTCGCAGAATTACTACACGACCGCGTGGTGGTTCATCCTCTTCCCCGGCCTGGCGCTGCTGATCACGACGCTCGCGTTCAACCTGTTCGGTGACGGGGTCCGGGACGCCTTCGACCCCCGCGCAGATCGGACCTAGTGATGGCTGTTTTCCTCATCCGCCGGCTAGGCCACGGACTCCTGGTCCTCTGGCTCATCACGGTGGCCGTGTTCGCACTGTTCTTCGTTGCCCCGAGCAACGTCGCGCAGACACTGGCCGGCCGGCAGGCGACGCCGGAGACCGTTGACCTGATCAAGCACCGGCTCGGGCTGGACCTGCCGGTGTGGAAGCAGTACCTGCACTTCGTCGAGAACGCGCTGCACGGCAACCTCGGGTACGACTACTACCACCAGGTGCCGGTGACCACGATCATCGGGACCGCGTTGCCGATCACGGTCTCGCTGGCGCTCGGAGCCGCCGTACTGTGGTTGCTGCTGGGAGTCTTCAACGGGGTCATCTCCGCGGTGCATCCACGGTCGCTGGCCGATCGCGGGCTGACGCTGTTCTCGTTGTTCTTCTACTCGTTCCCGTCGTTCCTGCTCGGGTTGCTGCTGCTGTACTTCCTGTACTTCCGGCTGACGCTGGCCGGATTCCACTGGTTCCCGGCAGGTGGGTACTCCCCACTGAGCGCCGGGGCCGGCGCCTGGTTCCAGCACCTGTTGCTGCCGTGGGTAGCGCTGGCTTTGTTGCTGGCGGCCACCTACACCCGGTTGACCCGCGGCTCGATGCTCGACGTCCTCGGCGAGGACTACATCCGGACCGCTCGCTCGAAGGGCATCCGGGAGAGCCGGGTGATCGTCCGGCACGGTCTGCGCAGCGCGCTGACTCCGGTGGTCACGCAGTTCGGCATCGATCTGGGTCAGCTGATCGGCGGTGTCGTCGTCATCGAGACCGTGTTCAGCCTGCCCGGTCTCGGGCAGACCGCGGTGACGGCGATCAACCAGCAGGATCTCCCGGTCATCATCGGGATCGTCCTGTTCGCCTCCGCCGCCGTCGTGGTCGCGAACATCCTGGTCGACATCGCCTACGCCTTCCTGGATCCGCGGGTTCGACTCCACTAGATGTACCGAAGGACAGGAGGTAGTGGCCGGTTGGTTGGCCTTTCAGGGGTGGGCCAAGCGGAGCCGCGCCGGTCGGCACTGACTACCTCCTGTCCTTCGGTACGGTGGTGCCGTGTCGATCGTGGTGTACGGCGCCGGCGGGATCGGCTGCTACGTGGGCGGACGGCTGCTCGCGGGTGGCGCCGACGTGGTCTTCGTCGGGCGGCCGCGGATGGCGGCCGAGGTCGCGGCTCACGGGCTACGACTGACCGACTACCTCGGTGCTGATCTCCGGGTTGCCGATGTTCGCTACGAGACCTCGCCTGCGGCGGCGGGAGCGGCGGATCTCGTTCTGCTGACGGTCAAGTCGGCGGCGACCGGGACGGCAGCCGCCGAGCTGGCCGGTGTGCTCAAGCCGGGCGCGATCGTGGTCAGCTTCCAGAACGGCCTCCGCAACGGTGACGTCCTGCGGGAAGGGCTGCCGGACCAGGTCGTGGTGCCCGGGATGGTTCCGTTCAACGTGCTGAACCGTGGCGAGGGAGTCTTCCACCAGGGCACCGCCGGTGCGCTCGATGTCCAAAGCCATCCGGGCCTGGCGCCGTACGTCGAGGACTTCGCCCGAGCGGGGCTGCCGCTGAAGCAGCATGACGACATCCTGCCGGTGCAGTGGTCGAAGCTCCTGCTCAACCTCAACAACCCGATCAACGCGCTCTCGGATCTCCCGCTGCGCGACGAGCTGTCCCAGCGCGCGTACCGTCGCTGCCTCGCCGCGGCTCAGGCCGAGTCACTCGCCCTTCTCGCTGCGCACGGCATCGAACCGGCCCGGATCCTGGCGGTGCCGATGCGCCGCTTCCCGGCCGTCCTCCGCCTGCCCGACTTCCTGTTCCGCCGCTTGGCCGGCTCGGTCCTCGCGATCGACCCGCTCGCCCGGACCTCCATGTGGGAAGACCTCAAAGCCGGCCGCCCGACCGAGATCGATTACCTGAACGGCGAGGTCGTCCGCCTGGCGGAGTCCCTCGGCCGCAGAGCTCCGGTCAACGCCAAGCTGATCGAGCTGATCCACAAGGCCGAGACCAACCACCACCCCTGGCCCGGCCCCGAGCTACTCCGCGAACTGCAGCGGTAGCTTCGCATTGACATCGACGCTCACGATGCCGTAGGTGAACCCGAGGTGCTCGTTCAGCCGGCGCATGTTCTCGTTGCCGCGCTGGGTCCAGGTGTAGATCTCGGTGATCCCGTGCTCGGCCGCCCAGGCCATACTCGTTCGCTTCAAGGTCGCGGCGACGCTCTTGCCGCGCCAGTCCGGATGGACTGCGGTGTAGGCGACCTCAGCCCGCTCCGGTTGGTCGGTGTCGAGCATCAACCCGGCGACACCGATCACGTCGTCACCGACGACGGCCAGGAACATCGCCGCCGGGTCGTTGATCCACTCGATCTCCCACTCCTCGGCCGAGACGTCCATCGGTGCCGGCACATCCAGGTCGGGAAGGGTCGGCACCGCCACCTGCTCGTAAGCCTTCGCCCAGAGCTCGGGCCGCTCGGCCACGGTCACGATCCGGTACGCCGTCGGCTGCTCCGGCCACGGCTCGGTGCCGATCCGGCGGAGCTGCTCGACCTGGCGGTTCGCCTCGGTGAAACCGAAGTGGTCGGCGAACGCGAGTGATTCCTCGTCGTCGACCGCGCAGCCCGCGACCTGGTAGCCCTGGGCAACGGCATGCTCGGTCAGTGCACGCAGCAACTCGGTGCCGGCACCTCGCCGTCGTGCCTCGGGGCGGACCCGTGGCTTGACGGCCGCACGGCCCGCCTCGCTGGAGTGATCCGACATCCCACTGCCGACGACCGCACCGTCCATCACGGCCAGCACCAGGAGCCGTCCGGGCTTCGCCAACTTCTGCAGTTCGGCCACACTCGGGCAGCGCTCGTACGGCTGCACCGCGAGCCGCACCGCACGCCAGTCCTCGTAGTCCCGCTCCGACTCGACCGGCCGGATCACGATCTCACCCATGCCCCCACCTTGCCCTACCCGGACCGGGTGCGCACTCGAATTCATCGTCTCATTATCTGAGGCAGTTCTTCTCAAATAGTGGAAGCAGCGGCAAGAATGGCGCTGTGATCGACGCAGCGGTGATCGGTGGAAGTGTGGCGGGCCTGCAGGCGGCGCTGACCTTGGGACGGGCGCGGCGGCGAGTGGTGCTGTTCGACGACGGGAAGGCGCGGAACCGGACGGCCGAGCACGTCCACAACTTCCTCGGAGTCGAGGACACCGCACCGGGCGAGTTGGTCGCATTCGGGCGCCGGCAACTCCGGGAGTACGGCGTCGAGGTGCGGGACACGCGGGTCGAGGACGTGACCGCTGACGGCGACGGTTTCGTCGTCGAGGGTGAGCGGGTGCGATCCGTGGTACTGGCGACCGGGCTCCGGGACGAGCTGCCGGATGTGCCGGGTGTGTGGGAGTCGTGGGGTCGGTCGGTTGTTGCGTGTCCGCACTGTCATGGCTGGGAGGTGCGTGACGAGCCGCTCGTGCAGCTCGGGATGCGCGGGCTGCCGGACCGCTCGGTTGCCCGGGCGCTGTTGCTCAGCAGGTGGAGCGACGACGTCGTCCTGTGCACCGATGGCGACGAACTCGGCGCCGATCACCTGACCAAGCTCGACAAGGCCTGCGTGACGATTCGCACCGAGCGAATCGAGGCCGTTCAGCCAGCGGAGAACGACGTACGCGTGCTGCTGAAGGGCGGTGACACGTTGCTTCCGCGGGCTGTGTTCGTGGTCGTCCGGCAGCATCAGCAGAGTGATCTCGCGACGAACCTCGGCTGCGACGTACTGGATGGCGCGGTCGCCGTCGACAGCTCCGGACGGACCAGCATCCCTGGTGTCTACGCGGTCGGTACGACGGCCGTCCCCGCCCTCTTCGCGATCGGCGCTGCCGGGCACGCGAGCACCACCGCGGTTGCCCTGCACGCGGACTTGCTCGACCGCGACCTCAGCTCATGACCGCGCAGCAGGCGGCAGGAGCGCAGGATCCCCGACGGTCCACTCCCCTGGCGCCCCACTGAGCTCGTCCAACTGCAGCAGGCACCACGGCGACAGGCCCGGTACGTCGCGCAGGTCGGACCATTCGACCCATCGGTACGACGCCACCTCCGTGGGATCGGGCGTGGGATCGCCGGACCACCGGACCCGGTACACCGGGCACATCTCGTTCTCCACCACGCCGGTCGGCATCTCGGCGCGGTAGCGGAACTCGGGCAGCACCAGCTCGACGCCGTCCGCCACGATCCCCAGCTCGTCGGCGAGCCGGCGCCGTACCGCATCGGGGACCGGCTCACCGGGAAGTGGATGCCCACAGCAACTGTTGGTCCAGACCCCCGGCCAGGTCGGCTTGGTCAGGGCGCGCTGGGTCAGCAGCACCCGGCCCGCGCCGTCGACCACGTAGCTCGAGAACGCCAGGTGCAGCGGGGTCGCGGAGTGGTGCACCGTTGCCTTGGCCTCGGTCCCGATCGCCCGGCCGGCGTCGTCCAGCAGCACCACTCGCTCCTCCGTCACCCCCCGAGGGTAGGCGGATACCCGGCTGTGGGCCCAATGCGCCGGTGCTACTCTGACGCCGTGATCAAGCGAGGCGTGGCATATCGACCGGCTCTGGGAGGGGCCGGCATTCGGTAGTCCCCGCAACTCGCTCCACCCAGAGCCTCCGAGGCAGGAACCGACCGGGTTCCTGCCTCTTTCCGTTGCCGGAGGCGCTGTCGTGGCGAGGGTGCCTCCAGACCTGCTGAGAGGACCCCATGAACGACCCGACCACGGTGATCGACCGATTACGCCGTACCACCGACTCCATCGTCGGCGAGGCCGACCTGCGTGAACGACTGACGTGCGGGCGGCCCTTGCGGATCAAGTACGGCGTCGACTGCACCGCACCGGATCTGCATCTCGGCCACGCGGTCAACCTGTGGATGATGCGGCAGCTGCAGGACCTCGGCCACCAGGTCGTGTTCCTGCTCGGCGACCTGACCACCCGCGTCGGCGACCCGACCGGGCGGTCCGAGACCCGGCCGGTGCTGACGCCGGAGGAGATCGAGGCGAATGCGACGTCGTTCCTCGAGCAGGTGTCACTGGTACTGCGCACGGATCCCGCAGTGTTCGAAGTACGGCGGAACTCCGAGTGGTACGACGGGATGCGGGTGGCGGAGCTGCTCGGTCTGTTCGCGCAGGTCACGCATGCACAGCTGATGGCGCGGGACATGTTCCGGGAGCGGGTCGCGGCCGGGCGGGAGATCGCGGTCCACGAGCTGGCGTACCCGGTGCTGCAGGGCTACGACAGTTTCGCGATGCAGAGCGATCTGACCATCGTCGGCACGGACCAGCTGTTCAACGAGCAACTCGGCCGGCACTTCCAGCAGCGCTTGGGCGCGCCGCCGCAGGTGGTGATCACGACCACGATCACGCCGGGTCTCGACGGACGGGCGAAGCAGTCGAAGTCGCTGAACAACTACGTCGGGCTGACGGACCCGCCGCGGGAGAAGTTCGGCAAGCTGATGAGCATCCCGGACGACCTGGTCGAGCCGTACGCCCGCGTCTACACCGAACTCCCGATGGACACGGTCGCCGCACTCGGCGCCGCAGCCGCACACGGCGGTCCGCAGGCCCGCGACGCCAAGCTCCGCCTGGCCGCTGCCGTGGTGACGCGCTACCACGGCGCCGGCACGGCGAAGGCCGAACTGGAGGCGTTCCGGCGGACGTTCTCCGACCGCAGTCAGCCCGAGGACATTCCGGAGATCGTCGTCGACAGCTCTGTGACGACTGCGCTCGATCTCCTGCGCGCGATCCGGCCCGGCGACAGCAACTCCGAGCTCCGGCGGCTGATCCGGCAGGGGGCCGTCACCATCGACGGCACCCGGGCGGACGACCCGGCGGAGGCCGTCGACCTGGGCACCGGCGTGGTGATCAAATCCGGCGCACGCACGTGGCACCGGGTCAGACGACACTGATCAGGTGGAGACGAAGACGGTCGAGGCTTTGGTCAGCGTCGGGCAGCGCTACGCGGGCCGGGTGCCGGCTTTCGAGGTGGAGCCGGCGTGGTGGTCCGAAGTCGAGGGCGTGACCCGGCAGCTCGACCAGTTGCTCGGCGTCCAGACCATGGTGCTGCGGCTCGTGCACGCGGACGAGGCGGTGGTCGGTCGCGGTGGCCGGGTCGTCTACCACGTGCAGGCGCTGGGCGAACCGTGTGCCGGCGTACTGGACGAGACGCCGTACGACGGATGGGACGCGATCGTCGCACCCGATCCGCTTCGGGCGACGTGGGCCGAGGTGGACGGACCGGGCCGGCTGATCGAGTGGGCGCGAGGCATCGTCGGCCCGCTCGATCCGGTTCAGGTCAAGACGTGGAACCTGTCCTGTCTGATCCGCTTCCCGGGTGCCTGGGCGAAGGCGACGAGCCGGTTCTGCAGTATCGACGCCGATATCATTGATCACATCCACCGGTACGACGCTCAGCTCGCACCCACCGTGCTCGGTACGTCGGCCGGCAACCGCTGGTCCCTGCTCGCCCACGCGCCCGGGGTCGACTGCTGGCAGCCGGATCCGCCGACGATCGAGGACGTGGTCAGCCGGTGGGTCGCCGTACAAGCCGAGCTTGCGGCGGAGGTGGACGCGCTCGACGCGCCGGTACTGCGACCGGAGCACCTGGCGGATGAAGTGTCCCGGCTGCTGACCATCGTCGCGCTGCCCGGTGATGACGCGCTCGCGGTTGAGGAGCTGCTGACCAAGCTGCCCGGCATCCTGTCCGAATTGGATGCGTCGGGTCTGCCGATCACGCTCGTACACGGCGACTTCCATCCGGGCAACTGGCGTTCGGACGGCACCAACCGGGCGATCGTCGACTGGGCGGACAGCTTCGTCGGCCATCCGGCCACCGACATCCAACGGCTCCGCGGATGGATGCCGCAGGCACAGGGCGATCACGCGGTCGAGGTCTGGTCGGCGGCCTGGAAGCGCCGGATCCCGAACAGCGAACCGTTCCGGGCACTGCAGCCGATGACGGTGCTCGGACGTCTGGTCGGGGCGGTCATGTACCAGCGGTTCCTCGACAACATCGAGCCGGACGAACGCGTCTACCACGCGGACGACCCGCGCACCGAACTCCAGGCCGCGGTCGAGGCTATGCGGGCTTGCGGGTGGTGACGAGCCAGGCAGCCGACGGGTAGTCGACGCCCGGACCCACCTGGATGAGTTCCTGCAGGGGCTCGCATTCGGGCATCCGGAAGCCCGCGGTGGTGAGGATGTGCGCGACCCGTGCAGGATCGGCGAACGCGAACGGACCGGGTACGTCGAGCCGCGGCGTGGTGCCGGTGGTGAGTTCGGCGTACCACGGGTTCCGGCTGGGCGCTTGCCAGACCAGGAGTGCGACGCGCCCACCCGGACGCAGCGCTCGCGCGAGATTGGTGAAGGCCGCGATCGGGTCGGCGAAGTCCGTGCAGCCGGTGCGGCTGAGGAGGACATCGAAGGTCTCGGTCTCGAAGGCATGCACCTGTGCGTCGGCCGGCACGAACGTCGCAGTGACCGCGCCGGTCTCCTCCGCACGACGGGTGGCCTCAGCCAGCGCCTGCTCCGAGAGGTCCACGCCGACGGCGTCGCCGGAACCCGCGAGCCAGGCGGCGGCGCGCGTCGTACCGCCGGTTCCACAGCCGATGTCGAGGACGCGATCACCGTCCCGGATGGCGGCTGCCCGGAGCAGCCAGTCGTCGTACCGATACAAACTGTTCTCAGTCAGCCCGGTGCCGTATGCGAGGTCGGTGCCGCTCATCCTGGTCCCCTTTCGTTGTCC
This sequence comes from Kribbella sp. NBC_00889, assembly GCF_045207705.1. Lineage (NCBI taxonomy): Bacteria > Bacillati > Actinomycetota > Actinomycetes > Propionibacteriales > Kribbellaceae > Kribbella > Kribbella sp. NBC_00889. Next base: position 5,693,076 of record NZ_CP108783.1, read on the forward strand.
TGCTGTACGGATCAGCGGGCAATCCGGTTCAAAGGGCAACCAGGATCAGGGCGTTCCGGCAGGCGACTCCGGCGTCTGGGAGCCGACCGAGGTGTCGGGCGGGTTGTCGGGCGGCGTGTCGGGCGGCTTGTCGGTGTCGGGCGGCGTGGCGGCGTCACCGGCGGCGGCGTGGTCGTGGTCAGCGGAGGAGGTACGACGACGACCGCGGAGGCGGCACGTGCACGGCCTGCACGAGAGCCTGCGGATTACAGCCGTAATGTACGGACAAACACGCTTTCGCCGATGGCATGCGGGATATGGAACGCTGACTCATCGAAGCCGAGCGAAAGGGTGGGAGCATGACGATCCTGATTACGGGTGCGACCGGAAACGCGGGCGGCGCGGTCGTGCAATCGTTGGCGGCCGAGGGGATCGCGGGCCGGGCGCTGATCCGCTCCGACACACCACTGCCGAGCGGGATCAATCCCGTGTACGGCGATCTGAACAAGCCGGACACATTCGCCGACGCACTGGACGGGGTGTCAGGGATTTTCCTGCTCAGCGGTTACGACCGGGTCGAAGAATTGCTCGCGAACGCGGTCCGGGCGGGAGTGCGGAAGGTCGTGCTGCTGTCGAGCAGTTCGCTGGCCGGCAGCGATACGTCGAACGCGATCGCCGGGTATCACCAGGCGGCCGAGGAGGCGGTGAGGGCATCCGGGCTGGAGTGGACGCTCCTTCGGCCGAACTCGTTCATGTCCAACACGCTCCGCTGGCTTGATCAAATCCGCGCGGGTGATGTGGTGCGGGTTCAGTTCCCCGACGTACCGATCGCGACGATCCACCCGCGGGACATCGCGGATGTGGCCGTCCGTGCGTTCACTGCCGATGACCAGGCTGGAGCGATCCTGCGCCTCACCGGTCCGGTCGCCCTCACTCCGCCGCAGCAGGTGGAGATCCTGGCCGAGGCGATCGGCCGGGGGTTGACGGCGTACCCGATGAGCCGGGCGGAGACGCAGGACGAGCTGCAGGCCTCGATGCCAGCGCCGTACGCCGAGGCGATCGAAGGCTTCTTCGGGGACGGGATCATTGACGAGACGACGGTCAACGACACGGTCCGGCAGGTGACCGGACGGGCGCCGCGCACGTTGCAGGACTGGGTTCGCGAGAACGCAAGGCTGTTCGCGTAGGAACATTGGAGCGGGTAGCGTCGCGGTGAGGAGGTCTCGCGGTGAACCAGTTGCTGGATCGGGTGCGGCAGTTCTGGCTATCCCGTCATCCGCGCACGCGGGCTCTGGCCGTGCTCGCGCCGTTCATCGCGCAGTACCACGCCATGACCGGCCACGATCTGACCAACCGGGTCCTCGGCGACAGCGTGATCCTGGGCCTCGCCGCGATGTACGGCGCCCTGCCGCGAGCCGCCGAGCAGAGCGCCGAACGCTGGCTGGCCGAATGCGCCGTGGCAGTCGACCGCGCCTCGAACACGCACTGGCAGCTCAACCAGCACGCGAACGACCTGCTCCCCGAGGTCTCCGAGGCGATCTGGCGCCGCCTGCACTATCTCGATCCAGGCACTAGGCGGGGCTGAGCGCTGCGACGTACTCGGTGCCGGTACAGACAGTGCCCAGGCGCGGGAAGACATAGGACACCGCGAAGTCGTGGGCCTGCTGGTCGAGGCCGGCCATCGCGTCGGTGAGGTAGACGGTGTTGTAGCCGAGATCGTCCGCGGCGCGGCCGGTCGACTCGACGCCGAAGTTGGTCGCGATCCCGGCCAGCGCCACGGTCTCGATCCCGCGCGATCGCAGTTCGTCGTCCAGACTCGTCCGGCCGAAAGCTCCGATCGTTCGCTTCACGATCTCGAGGTCACCCGGCTGCGGGTCGAGATCTGGTGCGAGCCCACTCCCGTCCGGCTGTGCGTCCAGCCCCGGCCGCTCGACCCGGACGTTGACCACCAGCCCGCCCACCGACCGCGTCGCCTTCGCCAGCGCCACGCATCGCTCGAGCACCATCGGTCCGGCCAGCGGTGCCGTGTCGAGCGCGATGATCCGCGGCATCAGATCGATCAGGACGAGGGCAGTACTGCGGGGATAAAGGCTGAGCGTGGTCACGTACCGACACTAGCGGCCAGGGAATCCGCGAAGGCCACGTCCCGCTCGGTGCCGGAGAAACCGAGACGCCAGCAGCCGCCGTCGTACTTCCCTGGTGGGAGCGCGCGTCCGCCCGGTTGCCAGAGCGGTTGCCAGGCGACCGCGCCGTTCGACGGGTCGTACCAGTGGTTGTCCTCGGACCAGGCCGAGCCCGGCCGGTACGCCGTCACAACGCTGAGGCCGGGGGCTGTCGCCATCGACCATCGGGGCAGTCCTGCGACGTCGCCGTCGCGGCCGAAGCCGCCGGGGTCACCTTGCTCGGGCAACGCGGAGTCGACGTTCAGCGCGACCTCCCAGACGGGTGCGTTCGTTGGTGCCTTGACCGTCCAGGCGAGCCGGGTGTCGAACGTGGTCGGGCCGAAGTCGAACGTCCAGTCTGCGGCGACCGGCTCATCGCCGAAGGGGATGCCGCGTAGCGTCAACGACGTACGGCGCGCGTCCACGTGGGCAGCCGGGCCGCTGAGGTCGGTGGCGCCGAAGTTCCCGACCGCCAGATACGGCGCGGTCGTGCGTCCGGTCGAGTCCAGCGCTGGACGGTAGTTTCGGCGCCCGGTTGGGTCGACGTCCAGACCAGTGAGTGCTGCTCGGGGGCTGGTCTCGATCGTCGCCCGGTAGTGGTTGGTGGTCACCACGCGGCCCTTTGTCACCTGCAGCTCGGCGAAGTCGAGCGGCGCGATGAACAGGCCGCCCTTCCCCCAGCCTGCTCCGGTGACGTACCAGTCCTGGCCGTCCTGCACGACCTCGGCCGCGTGCGCCGGGATCGTGCCGGCGAGCTGATCGACGGTGAAGTGCAGCGGATCCTCGCTCTTGTAGACCTTTGTCGACTCGTAGCCACCGTCACAGCAGACGAACAGGTACCAATCCGTTCCGCGCTGGACGACGAACGGCGACTCGGTCGGGCCACCGAACGTCCCGGTCGACGGGTGCTGGAACGCTGTCTGGCGGTCGCTCCAGTGCTTGAGGTCGGTACTGGTGCGGTAGGCAACGATGTGGTTCCCGCCGGCCGGCGACGAGTTGGCGGTGTAGTACATCACCCACTGGTCGCCGACCTTGCGCACCATCGGGTCCCGTCCGTCGAAGCCATCGGTGAACAGCGGGTTGGCCGCATCGCGGGTCCAGTGCACGAGATCGGTCGACGTCGCCAGATGCATCCGGTACGCCGTGTGATCCGGCGTACCGGCGGCATAGAACATGTAGTAGGTGCCCTCGTCGTACATGACGTACGGCGCCCAGATGTGGCTCTCCCCCGCGGCCGGGTCGGCGATCAGCGCCGGCGCTTGCTTCGTCCACGGACCGTTCGGGGTCGGCGCTGTTGCGTGGCCGAAGCTCTTCTCGTCGAGCGGGTTGGCCGGCTCTGCGTGCGTGATCGCGTACACATGCCAGGTGCCGGTCGCGCGGTCCTGCACCAGGGTGTGGTCGTTGTAGTACCACGGCTCGGCCTCGCCCACGCTCGGGTCGTAGACCTTGGCGAATTCGCCGGCGGCTACAACCTTGTCGATCTTCTCGTACGGCGTGATGCGCACGCGCTCGGGCGATGCGGCGGAGTGCAACGGCACAGTGAGGACAGAGAGGCCGACCAGTGCGGCGATGAGTTTGCGCATCATGAGTTGAGCTCCAGGTCGAGCAGGTCGACTCCGACGAGGAACCCGGTGGCGGCTGGGTTCTTGCCGGTCAAGGTGATGACGAGTTGGTGGTTACCGGCAGTAAGTTGCGCCGTTCCGAGGTCGAGCTGCTGCGTGCTGACTCCGGAGGCGGCGTAGCCGTCGAAGCTCACAGCTGTGCCGCCGTCGACCTGTACGTCGGCGATGCCGTAGTCGCCCGCCTTGGTCAGCACCGTCGAGAGGTTGAACGAGCCGGTCGTCGGGACGCTGAAGCCCAGCACGACCTTGTCGCCGGCCTTGGTGGCGTGGATCCAGGCCTGCGATCCGCCCGACCAGCTCACGCCGCAGCAGTTGCCCTGCGGGTCGACCGGGACCGTTGACGACACCGGCGGCAACATCGCCTCGCCCTCGAGTCGCATCGTGTTGCCTGTGGATCCCTGCGCGGCGGCGGACTTGCCGCTCTGATGACCGGCGAGGTCGACCGCGGCGACGCGGTAGGACCAGGTCTCGTTCAGCCCGAGATTGCGGTGCACGAAACCTGGCAGCGGACTGGTGCCGATCAGCTTCTCGGCACCTCCCGCTTTCGCACCGTAGATGTTGTAGTGCGCGATTCCGCTGTCGTCACTCGCGTCCGACCAGGTCAGGCTGATCGCGTTGTCGGCCCGGCCAGTGGCTGTGAGTCCCGTCGGTTGCGCCGGACCGGTCTTGTCGTCGTACGGGAGGACCAGCGATTGGACGACGTACGACGATGCCGTCCAGCTCGGGCCGGCGGGCTTCAGCTCGATGTCGAGCTTGGTCCGGCCGAAGGTGAGTGCCGCAGGCAACTGGAAGTTGTCGTCCAGCCAGCGCTGGTGATCGTTGCCGAGCGGCTGCAGCCAGGTGCCGGCGTCCTTGCCGTCGACGAACACCTGGGCTGACTGGCCGGCGACGTTCTGGTCGCTTGTTCGGCGCAGCGTCACGCCCCGGTTGACCGGCTCGGTCTTGACGCTGAAGCGGATGGGCTGGGGGGTGGCCCGGACCTGGTCGGTCAGGGTTGTGTCGTCGTGATCGCCTTCGTACACCGAGCTCACGTCGTACGCCTGCGGGTTGGTGTCGGCGTACCCGTGCTGCTCGCGGCTGGTCGCGGAGCCGGTGTCGATGCGGTCGGTCTCGCGGGCGCCGAACTTCGCGGCGGTGTAGAGGAATGCAGTCGAGCCGTAGATCGCCGGGTGGTCGTCCTGCTGGCCGTGCTCGATGCCGAAGTCGAGTTGGTTCTGGAAGGCGACGGAGTCGGTGATGTGCAGGCGCCAGGCGCCGTCGCACTCGTTGGCGCAGAAGCCGGCCCGCACCTCGTGGGCGGAGTTGCCGTGGAACGGCGTCGAGTAGGTGCCGGCGTTGAAGTACCAGCCTGACTCGTAGTAGTCCTCGGTTCCGGTGCCGTGAATCGCCGGGGTGCGCTCGCCGTCGACGTACACCCGCTCGTCGCCCTCGAGATAGCCGCGGGTGTTGCCGTCGGCAAGTAATCCCTCCATGGTCTGGGAGACGCCGACGAACTTGCCGCGACCGGTGACGTCGGCGAAGTTCCAGTCACTGCCCTGCGTGGTCTCGCCGCGCTGCGAGATCGCGCTGAAGTAGCCGGTCTTGCCCGTCGCCAGGTCGACCGCCTTGCGCGCGTCCTTACTCGAAGTAACTTCGGCCTGACCGTTCAGCGGGTACGCCGAGGTGTTGACCAGGCTGACCGTGGCGCTGGCGGCGTACGGCATCGGCCACCAGGACGAGTACCAGCCGTCGGGGTCCATCCCGAAGAACAGCGAGCGGACCGGGTTCTCGCCGAGGCCCGAGCCGAAGAACTCACCGATCGGGGCGTCGACCCGCTTCTCACCGTCGATCGTCACCTGGACGCGGACGCCGGCCAGGAGCGAGTCCGACGGCTTCACCCGGGCCGCGTCCTCCTCGGTGGCGGCGTACGCCATCGCGTGCGAGCCGCTCCAGTTCTGCTGGGTGATCTCGTAGCCGTGCGCCTGCTCGTCCGCGACGTGGTCCGGACCGACGTCGAGGGTGTCCGTGCGCTTCGCCGTACCGCCGACGATCGAGTCGGCCCAGTAGGTGAACTCGTTGAAGTCGAGGTCGGACGAGACGAACTGGTTGGTGATGGTGATCTCGGACTTACCGGCAGTAAGCTCGGCCGGGAGGTCGACGGTCTGATCCGCCCACTGCGCGCCCTGAGCCTTCAGCGGTGCCCACTCGCCGGCCCCGGTGCCGTCGACGAGCACCTTCGCGCGCTGGTTGCCGATCCGCAGATCCATCCGGCGGACCAGCTTCACGCCGGTGTTCGCCGGGTCGAGCTTCATCGTGAACTTGCTGCCGCCGACGAACGCGCGCCCGTCGTCCGCGAAGGACTGCAGGTCCAGCCCTTCGATCTCGGGCAGCTTGAGCCGGAGCGCGCTGACCTCGCCCGGATCCTGGACGTCGGCCAGCGTGATTCGTTTGCCGGGGGCAAGCTTCACCGGGGTCGCGGTGGTCTTGCTGTTCGGCTGGGCCGGCTTCGGGTCCTTCGTACCGGCCGCCTTCAGCAGGGCGACGACATCCTCGGCCTTGTCGCTCGGGTCGAACGTGCTGACGCCGTTCGCGTCGGGGAACTGGCGGTAGTCGACGTGGTAGAAGAACGGGTTGGTCTGGGTGGTGATCCGCATCGAGGAGCGGTACGGCATCGGCACCCGGATGTAGACGCCACCGCTGGTCTCGACCCCGTTCGCGACCAGCGGGAACGTGAACGGCGCGCCGAGCTTGCCGTCGACCACGTCCTGCAGGGACGCGTGCAGCACCTGCTTGCCGTCGAGCTCGACGGTGATCGTTCCGGTCTTGCTGACGTTGCCCTCATCCCGGGTGAACCAGATCGACGCGACCTCACCGGGACCGTTGTCCTCGGCGATCACGCAGCCGTCGGCGGTGGTGCGCAGACAGGAGTACCTGCCGTCGAACCCGTCGTTGTTCGTACCGTCCCGGCCGAAGCTGGAGAACTGTTTGGTCCGGACACCGGTCTGCAGTTCGGGGAGCCGGTCCAGGTTGCGATACACCTGCCATCCGACCGGTCCGTTGTCGTTCCCGGCGTACGTCGTACCTGATGCCGTCGAGGCGTTCACGGCGGAGAGAGCGAGCAAGGCGCTGACAGCGAGCGCGGCAACACGACGGAACATTGGGCGGCCTTCCGGCGGTGTCGGAAATCGATTTCTCAGATGTTTACCATCGATGCACAGCGGTTGAGAAGGGCTCGGCCACGTCGAATTGCCCCGTCCACCGATCGGGCCCGCCGACGAACAGGCTCGCCGGGCGCGCCAGACTGGGTCCGCACACACCTTGACCTGCGGGAGATTCGATGAGTTCTGCTCCAGCCCAGATCGCCGTCACCGGCCTCGCCGTGATGGGCCGCAACCTGGCCCGGAACCTCGCGCGCAACGGGTTCCGCGTCGCCGTCCACAACCGGTCGAAGGGCCGCACCGACGCCCTGATCCAGGAGTTCGGTCACGAGGGCGAGTTCGTACCCGCGGACGACCTGCCCGCGCTGGTCGCGTCGCTGGAGCGGCCGCGCAAGATCATCATCATGGTCCAGGCCGGTCCGGCCACCGACGCGGTCATCGACGATCTCGTCCCGCTGCTGGAGGAGGGCGACATCGTCGTCGACGCCGGCAACGCGCACTTCCTCGACACCCGTCGCCGGCAGGACGCCCTGCAGGCCCAGGGGCTGCACTTCGTCGGCAGCGGCGTGTCCGGCGGCGAAGAGGGCGCACTGAACGGCCCGAGCATCATGCCGGGCGGCTCGGTCGAGTCGTATGCCGCACTCGAACCGATGCTGACCAAGATCGCGGCCCAGGTCGGCGACCAGCCCTGCTGCGTACACGTCGGCCCGGACGGTGCCGGCCACTTCGTGAAGATGCTGCACAACGGCATCGAGTACGCCGACATGCAGCTGATCGCGGAGGCGTACGACCTGCTCCGGCACGTCCTCGGACTGTCACCGACGGAACTGGCCGACGTGTTCCGGGACTGGAACACCGGTGACCTCGAGTCGTTCCTGATCGAGATCACCGCCGACGTACTCAGCCAGACCGACCCGACCACCGGCGGTGCGTTCGTGGACGTCGTCCTGGACCAGGCCGAGCAGAAGGGCACCGGCCGGTGGACCGTGCAGTCCGCGCTCGATCTGGGCATCCCGGTGAGCGGCATGGCCGAGGCCGTGTTCGCGCGGTCGCTGTCCGGTGACGTCGTACGGCGGTCCGCGGCGGCCGGCGTACTCCCGGGGCCGGCTTCGGAGAAGGCCGATGTCGATCGGGACGCGTTCATCGACGACGTACGGCATGCGCTGTACTCGTCGAAGCTCGTGGCCTACGCCCAGGGGTTCGACGCGATCCGGGCTGCCAGCGAGCAGTACGACTGGGACATCGACCTCGGTGCGATGGCGACGATCTGGCGCGGCGGCTGCATCATCCGGGCGCGCTTCCTCGACCGCATCAAGGAGGCGTACGACCGGAACCCCGCGCTGCCCTCACTGTTGGTGGACGACTACTTCAAGGAAGCCGTCGCCAACGGACAGGAGTCCTGGCGCCGGGTCGTCGCGACGGCGGCCCAGGTCGGTGTACCCGCACCCGGCTTCTCCGCGGCCCTGTCCTACTACGACGGCCTCCGCGCAGAACGGTTGCCGGCAGCACTGATCCAGGGCCTCCGCGACCTCTTCGGAGCCCACACCTACAAGCGAGTAGATCGCGAAGGCACCTACCACCTCGAATGGTCCGGCAACCGCTCAGAAACCCAGTCCTGACCCATCACGCCGACCGCCCACGCGGTCCGGCGACCCGTCGGGGCGCGGTCCTGAGCTCGGCGGCCAGCGCCCGTACGGCGGCTGGCCGCCTCGGTTCTCCCCGCCCCCGAGCGAAGCGAGGGGGCGGGTTCTTCCCTTGTACTTGTACTTTCTTCGCGTGTCATGTCGCAGGACATCGGTGACAGTTCTGCATCAGGACATCGGTGACATTTCTGGTGGGCTTGGTGGTGACACTTCGGCCGCGAGGCTCGGGCGGTGCCAGCCAATGAACCTATCGATCCCCGTGTCCGCCTTGCGATCTCGCAGTGGCCGGACGATGCTCCGCGCGGTGCGGTCTCGACCTTCTGCGCCGAGCACGGCATTTCGCGCAAGTCCTTCTACGAGTTGCGCAAGCGCGCGACGGCCGACGGTCCGGCGGCCGTGCTCGAGCCCAGGTCCAGGCGCCCGAGGACGAGCCCGGCGAAGTTGACCGAGGAGGTCAAAGAACAAGCGGTGCAGGTGCGGGCTGCGTTGGAGGCCTCCGGGCTCGACCACGGGCCGATCAGCGTGCACGACAAGATGCGCGCGATGGGGCTGGAGGTGGTGCCCTCGGTCGCGTCACTGGCCCGGATCTTCCGGCAGGCCGGTGTGGCGCGGTTCGAACCGCGGAAGAAGCCACGCTCGGCCTGGCGCCGGTTCGTCTATCCAGCTCCGAACGCCTGCTGGCAGCTCGACGGCACCGAGTACGTGCTCACCGGTGGGCGTAGGTGTGTGATCCTCCAGCTCATCGACGACCACTCCCGCTATGCGGTCGCTTCCCACGTCGCGTGGGGCGAGACATCTGCCGCGGCGATCGCCGTGTTCGACAAGGCCGTGGCCGCCAACGGCGTGCCTCAGCGGCTGCTGTCCGACAACGGATCCGCGCTCAATCCGTCGCGCCGTGGGCTCCTGGGTCAATTCGTCGTCCACCTGATGGCACTGGGGGTCGAGCCGATCACCGGCAAGCCCTACAAGCCGACGACCCAGGGCAAGAACGAACGCTTCCACCAGACCCTGTTCCGTTACCTCGACAAACAACCGCTCGCCGAGACGCTCGACGAACTGCAGGCCCAGGTCGAGGCCTTCGACCACATCTACAACACCCAGCGCCCCCACCAGGGCCTGCCCGGACGCGTCACGCCCCAGGCCGCCTGGGAAGCCACCGCGAAGGCCGAGCCGCCACGTCCCACACACAACCTTCCCCGTCGCTCCCACCGTCCCGCCAGCCGGCCCCGGCCGCCTCTCGCACCGGCGCCCGCTGACCTGCCCGACGACACCGTCGTCAAGAAGCTGACTCCCGCCGGCATGTTCTACCTGGACAAGGTCCAATACCTGGTCGACGGGCGACGCGGCTTCCAGCAGGTCCTCGTCATCAGCACCGGCAACAAGCCCGGCGACAAGATCACCGTCACCGACCTGGAAGGCGAGATCCTCATCGAGCACACCAGACCCGCACCAGGAGTGACCTACGTCGGCAACGGCCGCCCCCGCGGCCCACGCCAAGACCCCTGAACCGTCACCGATGTCCTGACACACCAACTGTCACCGATGTCCTGATGCAGAACTGTCACCCATGTCCTGAGACATCACATGTACTTTCTTCGCGGATTGGCTTGCGTCTCGAACGTATGTTCTAATAGACGCTCAGCGCGAGCCCGCTCACGGCGGGCGATGTTCACAAGGAGATCGCCGCAACGATGACTGTAGACACTCTGGCAGTAGAAGCGCCGTCGGACGTCGCCGACACTCCCGACACCCTCACCCCGACGGACGCCACCCCGGACAACGCTCCGGCGCCCGACGCGCCTGCAGCGGACAAGCCGAAGAAGGCTCCGGCGAAGAAGGCCGCGAGCAAGAAGACGAAGACCCTCGAGCTGACGCTGACCGTCACCGGCACCGCCGACGGCGAGTGGCACGCCGAGCTCAAGCAAGGCAGCACCTACCTGGCCCGCAACCTCGCCGTCGCGGCCGCCGCGGTCTCCCGCGCCGCCAAGGAACTGCACGAGGACCTGTCGACCCCGATCGACGAGGTCATCGAGGCCGCGCGCGAACAGCAGGCCGCCAAGGTCGCCGCCCTCGAAGCCGAACTGGAAGCCGCCCGCAAAGCCCTCGCCGACCTCGCGGACTGACCCCCGTCGGCTGACTACGGCGGCGACCACCCCGGATCTCAGCCAAGAACAACCGCTTGAACGACAACTGCTTGACGACAGCGGCTTGAGCGACGATTGCTGCAGCGACAACTGCTGACGTTTGGTGCTTCCCACCCGTCCGGCAACGGACATGTAGGCGCCTCCCCGCACAAGGGTGGGAAGTACCAAACGGCAGTACCCGCAGACACCGCGGCGGCCGCGGCAGCGGCACCAGCTCGCAGACCCCGCAACAAAATGTGACGAACCCGGCGCGCCGCACCTCTGGGCGCGGTCGTGATCGAGGCCGTACCGTAATTCCCTGGGCCGATCCTCCTGGGCCCTGGCCGCTCCCGAAGTGAAGGGGTCAGATGAGCGCCTTTCAGGACATGGGATCGCTGCTGCTGGTCCGCGGCGCGGACGAGCTCGAGCACGCGGGCGGGAGCCTGTACGTCCACCTCCACCGCGTCGCCAAGCGCCTCACCACCCTCGGCGCCTCCGACACGCTCGTCCTGGCCGGCCTCGCCCACGCCGCCTACGGGACCGACGGTTTCCCCACCCACCTGTTCGACTGGCAGAGCGAACGCCCGGTCCTGGAGGCCGTCATCGGCCCCGAAGCCGAGCAGATCGTGTACCGCTACGGCGCGTGCGACCGCGAAACCACCTGGCGCGACCTGGCCGAGCACCGCACCGTCACCGACCGCTTCACCGGTACGTCGGAGGAGCTCTCCACCGCGGATCTCCGGGACTTCGTCGATCTGACCATCGTCAACGAACTCGACGTCCTCGACCACGCTCCGGACCTGGCCCCGAAACTCCACCAGTTCCTCCAGGAACAACTCCCGCGATGGCAGTCGCTGGCCTCCCCCGCTGTCCTCACCGAGGCCAACCGGGTCGTCCAGGTCTGATCAACCGGGCCACCTTGCCGTTGCCGGCGGCCGGAGTACCTGGAAAACGCCTGCGCGCCGACGCATGATCGGTACATGGCCAGGTATGAAGTGGTTGCTCGCGCAAAGACCAATCGACTGTCCAACGCCGACTACATCGACCTTGGGTTCAAGTCGTACGCACTGGACGCCGGCATGCGCCTATGCCGGGTCGAGGACCTGCCCGACGGGTCGATCGCGATCGTCCTCCAGCACAAGCTCTCGACGCGCAAGCACGACTCTGCCTGCGCGATGGCCAACCGCAGCCTGGCTCAGCTAGGCGTCCCGGCACACCAGGTCGAGCAGATCGACCTCCACCGCCTCTCCCGCAAAGGCCGCACCCTCGTGCGCTCCTGGTCCGGCCCCGGCAACCCACCCGGCCCAGACCCCTCCGGCGACCGCGAACCCCGTCACCCCAAGCCCAACCCCCCACACCTCTCCATCCACCTCGACCTCCCCAAGAGCTGACACCCGGGCGCTCGAGTCGTGGATCCGGGTCCCTGATCGGGGATTCCGCGCACACAATTCCACGACTCGGGGTGCCGACGAACGCCACCGCGCGGCGGCCTGTGGATAAGCGGCACGGGCGGGGCGCTGGGTCGGACAGAGTGGAGGGATGCTCGGAGAGATTTTCACGGCGGCGCAGGCGCGGAGGGCGGGAATGTCGCCCGGGATACTGCGCAGCGGCCGCTTTCGTAGGGTCGTGGGATCGGTCTATGCGCCGGCCGAGGTTCTCCTGACGCCACGTGTGCGTGCCGCGGCGGCTCTGCCACTCGCGCCCGGTGGGGTGATCAGTCATCACACAGCGCTGGGGCTGTGGTGCGGTACGGGACCGACCTCGGGCGAACTGCATCTGAGCGTCCGGCGCGATCCCCATCGGGTGGTGCCACGAGTTCGCGGCCTTCGGGTTCATGAGATCCGCAATCTGGAGGGAGTGCCCGCGCTCGGTGTGCCGGTGACACCACCGGAGCGCACGTTCCTCGACCTCGCGTCGTACAGCGACCTGACCGAGCTCGTCACGGCGGGCGATGCACTGGTACGCCGTACGAATGTCGACCCCGCACGCCTGATCGAGTCGGCGACCGCGGCGGTCGGCCTTCGCGGCATCCGATTGGCGCGGCGGGCTGCGACTCTGGTTCGACCGGGCGTCGACTCACCGATGGAGTCTCGGCTGCGGCTGTTGCTCGTGCTCGACGGGCTGCCTGAGCCCGAGGTCGGGCGGGTCGTCCTCGACTCCGACGGAGGCTGGTTGGCCCAGCCCGACCTCTGTTACCCAGAGCTCAAGATCGCGATCGAGTACGACGGCCGCCATCATGCGCAGGACATCGGGCAATGGCGGCGCGACATCCGCCGCCGGGAGAATCTCGAACGCGAGGGCTGGCTGGTGCGCGTCATCACAGCCCACGACCTCCTCCACGCCCCCGGCACCGTCGTGGCCCGCATTACCCAAGACCTCCGTGCACGTGGACATCGAGTCGTGGATATCGGAGGAAATCGTGGACCGATGCGCACCCGATTCCACGACTCGGTGGAGACGTCAGGGTGTGATGACTTCGAAGCGGGTGGCGTAGCGGGTGCCTAGGAGGGTGCCGGCGGGGCGGGAGACGCCTTCGAGGAACTCGGTCGGGTCGAAGTGTGGCCAGTTCAGGCCGTCGATGTAGACCCTGTGCGCGTTCAGCGACTGGACGCCGATGTCGAACGTGTCGGTAGTGTCGACGGCGTGCTTGGCGTTGGGTGAGCCCGCGGCCCAGACCTGCCGTACGCCGCCCCAGCGCTCACCCACGTCGGGAAAGATCCAGCGGTTGGCGGCGTCGCGGACCGCGTCGATCGTCGCGCGACCGGTGTTGATGTGATCGGCCTGATTGAGGTTGCCGTCGCCTCCCCACGTGTCGTGGAAGTTGTTCGTGATCACGATCTCCGGCTGATGCCGCCGGATCACCTCTGCGATCACGCGGCGCAGCGGGACGCCGTACTCGATCGTCCCATCCGGCTGGCCGAGGAACTCGACCTCCGAGACCCCGACGATCCGCGACGACTCGATTTGTTCGGCCTCGCGCAGCGGCCCCGACTTCTCCGGCGGGACTCCGTCGATGCCCGCTTCCCCGGACGTCAGGAGGCAGTACACGACCTCCTTCCCCTGCGCCGTCCATCGCGCCACAGCAGCCGCCGACCCGAACTCCATGTCGTCCGGGTGAGCGATCACTGCCAACGCCTTGTGCCAGTCCTCGTCGACCGGCTGCAGCCCCTCCACGTCAGTCATGCCCGCAGGCTACCCGCGCCGCGTCACCTCGAACACCATCCCGGCGCGCGAGCCGGTCAGCCGAAGATCTGGCGGGTGTACGGATTGGTGAAGGTGTGGGTCGGGTCCAGACGAGCGCGGACGGCGAGGTAGTCCTCGAAGTGCGGGTAGCGCGTGCGGAGATCCGCAGCGGTGAGGGTGTGGAGCTTGCCCCAGTGTGGGCGGGCGTTGTAGTCGGCGACGATCCGCTCGAACGCGTCGAAGTAGGCGGTGTGTGCGAGGCGGTGGTATTGGTGAATGGCGACGTACGCCGTGTCGCGGCCCTGGGCGGTGGACAGCCAGATGTCGTCCGCTGCGGCGACGCGGACCTCGATCGGGAACGGGATGCGCGCACCCGAGGCATCGATCCACTCGCGAAGGCGGCGGATCACCTCGACCACGTTCTCCCGAGGTACGGCGTACTCCGACTCGCGGAAGATCACGTTGCGCTCGGAACAGAACACTGTGTACGACGCGTCGACATACTCGCGGGCCGACAACGCGCGGGACGCGATCCGGTTGATCCGGGGAACCAGGCCGGGTTGCCTGACCGCGACGCGGTTGGTGAATTCGAAGACCTTGTTGGACAGGAGTTCGTCGTCGATCCAGCCGCGGACCCGGCCGACCGGGGACGCTCCGACGCCGGCGGCGACCCGGTTGTTCCGCTTGGTCAACGCGAGGTCGGTGTGCGGGAACCAGTAGAACTCGAAGTGATCGTTGCCATCGGCAAGCTCATCGAACCCGTCGAGAACCTCCGTGAGCGGCAGCGGCATCTCCTGGGCTCGCAGCAAGAACGCCGGAACGGTCTGCAGCGTGAGCGAGCTGATCACCCCGAGCGCGCCGACGGAGACGCGGGCCGCGGCGAAGACGTCCGGGTTCTCCTCGGCCGAACAGTGCAGCACCGACCCGTCCGCGGTGACCAGGTCGAGCGCGACGACCTGGGTGGCGAGGCCGCCGAGGCGCGCGCCGGTGCCGTGGGTGCCGGTGGAGATGGCGCCCGAGATGGTCTGCTTGTCGATGTCACCGAGGTTCGCCATCGCGAGATCGAAGGCGGCGAGGCCGGCGTTCAGCTTGCGCAGGCCGGTGCCGGCGCCGACGGTCACGCGTCCGGATTCCTTGTCTGCGTTGACGATCGAGGACAGTCTGTCCATCCGGACCATCACCTGCTCGGGCACGGAGCAGCCGGTGAACGAGTGGCCCGCGCCGACAGCCTTGAGCTTCTTGCCCTGCTCGGCGGCAGCCTTCACCATCGCGGCGAGCTCGTCGGTGGAGGACGGCCGGAGGATCTCCACACCGGTGGCCGACTCGGTGCCGGCCCAGTTCCGCCAGGTGCTCATCCGAAGTTCTTCCCCTCGCCCCGGTACGTGACGAGCTCACTCAACTCGTCGCCGTCGATCGCGTGAACGACCTCGAACCGCTCCAGCATTTCGCCCGCCTTCGCATAGCGCATCCAGACCCGGTCTCCAAGATGCAACCCTTCGGCGGACCTGCCAAGGACCGGAGTCTGCACTTCTCCGGCACCTTCTGTGCCCAGCAGCTTCAGCCCGGCCGGCCAGGTCGGCGATGGCAGCCTCGACTTCTTGGCCGGCCCGGACGCGACGTACCCGCCGCCGAAGAGCGTGGCGAATCGCGGGGCAGGACGACGTACGACGTCCAGGGCGTAGGCGACCGCGTGCTCGGGCTTGAAGACGTCGTACTTGTCGAAGAGCGTCGGGCCGTAGAGGCCTGAGCCGGCGGTGACCTCGGTGACGACGGGATCGGCGCTGCTGATCTCGACGCTGCCGGTGCCGCCGCTGTTGACCAGGCGCAGCGGAGCGATCTGCTTGACGGCGTCGACGACGGCGCCGCGGCGGTCGGCTAGCTCGGCGGCCGAGCGGCGCTTGACCCAGCGGACGGCCGGGGAGGTGTCGGGGAGGCCTGCGATCTGCGCCTCGTAGAACATGACGCCGGTCAGTTCGAAGGTGTCGTCGGCGGCGACCGTGCGGGCGAGGGTGGCGGCGTCGGCGGGGGTGCGGAGGGGCGAACGGCGGACGCCGAGGTGCTGGCCGAAGATCCGCAAGGAGGCGTCGACGTCGAGGCAGACCTGGATGCGGGCGTTGCCGGTCACGACGGACTTGATGAAGGCGAGGTGCTCGGGTGAGTCGATCATCAGCGTGATCCGGGCGGCGGCCTCGGGGTCTTCGGACAGGGCGCGCAGAGCCGTGCGATGCACGGTCGGGTAGCCGATCAGGATGTCGTCGATGCCGTTGTGCGCCAGCCAGAGCGCTTCCGGGAGGGCGTAGCTCATCACGCCGTGGAAGCCGGGGCGCTCGAGCGCGGCGGAGATCAGCGCGCGGCAGCGGACCGACTTGGATGCGATCCGGATCGGTGTACCCGCGGCGCGGCGGACCAGGTCGTCCGCGTTCCGGCGGAACGCGGCGAGGTCGACCACCGCGAACGGCGCGTCGAGACCCGCGGTCAGGCGGGCATACCGGTCGAAGTCACCCATACCGCGAGTGTAAGACAACAAATACTGAAAGGTAGTACAACTTCTGCGAACGGCGGGTGGGTCAGGGGGTGTCGATTGTGGATTGGAGGGCGGGGGTGGCTGTGTGGGACCAGGTGGATTGGGTGGGGGGTGGGGTGGTGGCGGTGGCGGCCAGGAGGGCGACTGTGCGGCCTTGGACTACTGAGATGTCGGTGTAGGACTCGGCTCCGGCGTACTGGCGGGTGGCTGCTGTGGCGGCGTCCTCGGTCCAGAGCTGGGTGACGGAGAGGTCGCCGCCATTCCCGCACGCGGTCATGCGGGAGTGGTAGCCCTGGTAGTAGGCGGCAGCCTCCTCAGCACCGGTGAAGCGAAGGAGCAGTGCCGTTGCAGGCAGCCCAGCGGCGGTGCGGTACGTCGCTTGGAGCGCGTACTGCGGCACCGGAAGCGACCCGGACGGCAGCTGCCCAGCACAGCCAACCGGGAGCGCTTCGAACGCCGCCTGGTGTGGCTCACGCTGCCGGGTCCAGGTCTTGTTGCCCAGGAACCCCGCCTCAGCACCACCCGGGTCGACGTACGTCTTCCAACCAGCCCCGAGCTTGGCGGGCGCCGGGAGGTTGCGAGCACTGAGCGGACCAGCCGAGGCAGGCGGCGGTGCGGTCGCCTCCTCCGGCTGCTCCGGCGGTACGGCGGCATCCGTCGGCTTGACCGTGCTCAGGGTGTTCGTAGGCACCGGCACGGTGCCACCTAGCGTCGGGATAGGCGTGCTGGTGGGCTGGGGCGTCCCAGCAGCCTGAGGCTGCGGCGGGTCAGCACTGCAGCCCACCAGCACCACAGCAAGCACCGCAGCACCAGCAAGCACCGCAGTACGCGCGATCACCGCAGCACCAGCGAGCACCGCGGCACCAGTGAGTGCTCTCACTTCGGCTCGAAGTGCTGGTAGTCGGGCTTGCTCCAGCGCGCACCCCAGAAGTACCCCTGCCCGATCAGCGCCTTGGTAGGAGTGTTGCTGGCGAAGAGCATGCCCGGCCGCGACACCGACCGGTTCCGGTACGCGCTCCCGTTCGACGGGTACCAGACGTTGTTCGCCGCCAGATAGGGGTTCTCGACGGTGTTGATGTCGATCGCCCAGCCATAGGAGTGCGGCGACAACGCATACGGGTTGCCGGTGACGCGGCGGCAGTTGAACGCCGAGGTGTTGTCGGCCTCCATCGACCTGATGTCGCTGCCGCCGAACCGGTCCACCCGCCGCATCTGCCGGATCGGGAACTTGGCCGCGAACGTCGCCGTCCAGGCTGTGATCATCTTCTGTACAGCGGCATCCCGGACGATCAGCTCACCGCGGTGCACCGTGCGGTCGAAACCCCAGTAGTTCAGCTGCAGCAGCCGCAGCGACGACGGCCGGACCGGACAGCCGGCCCGGTACGTGTACGGCACCATCGCGGCCGAGACGGCGTACAC
Organism: Kribbella sp. NBC_00889; assembly: GCF_045207705.1. Taxonomy (NCBI): domain Bacteria; kingdom Bacillati; phylum Actinomycetota; class Actinomycetes; order Propionibacteriales; family Kribbellaceae; genus Kribbella; species Kribbella sp. NBC_00889. Next base: position 5,710,868 of record NZ_CP108783.1, read on the forward strand.
CTTGGGGTTCATGTGCGCCTTGACCACGATCTTGACCGAGGCGGAGTACTCCATCGCCGGCTGGCTGACCCACCGGCTCAGCACCCGGACGGTCCGGGTCGACGGCACGTTGTCCGGCACGCGGAAGAGGTACTTGCCCCACTTGTCCATCGTGGTGATGCCCAGTGCGAGCCACCTGCCACCGACGTACTGCTGCAGCGCGAGCTCCTTGCCCGGCTCGGGCGGCCAGGTTCGCCCGCTGACGGACGCACCGGTCAGCGTCGCGTACCAAGGGGCCGGGGTGTTGACCACGATCTTGCGGTCCTGGATCGGCACAGTCCGGGCCGCCGAGATCGCCAGCGACGTCGTGTCCTTCGCTCCGATGATGGTGCGGAACGCCCAGGTCCCGGGGTACGGCGAGACGAAGCTGAACTTGTAGACCCCGCCAGTCGTGGTCCGGGTCGCGCCACGGAGGACCCACGTGGTCGAGACGCGCTGCCACAGTGTGATGTAGGAACCGGTGATCGGCTTGCTGATCGCTCCGGTGAACACGACGGGCCGGTCCTCCCACGACGCAGCCGGCTGGTTCAACGTGATCGACCACTCCGGCGCCGCCGCGGGAGTCGGCGTCGGCGTCGGCTCCTCCACCGCGGGAGTGGGAGTCGGCGTCGGCTCCTCCACCGCAGCGGTCGGTGGTGGAGGTGGTGTCTCAGCCGGCGGCGTGACCGCAGGAGTCGTTCCCGTCACCTCAGGCGTCGGCTCGTCGGCTGCCTGCGCTCCGGCCGGGAGCAACCCCAGCACCAGCACCACAGCAGTCCCCGCCACCCCGACAGATCGCCACATGTTCATGTGCACGTCCCCTCCCCAGGGATTTATCTACCCACTGAAGAGGACGTCGCACAAGACGTGAAAGTTCTGTTAGTCCTGCAGTCTCTTCACTGCGGCGTCGATTCGCTCGTCCGTGCCGGTCAGGGCGACCCGCACGTGCCGCTCCCCCGCCGTACCGTAGAAGGCTCCTGGAGCGACCAGAATGCCGCGGTCCGCGAGCGCTCCGACGGAGCCGTAGGCGTCGTACGACGGGTGCTCGGCCCACAGGTACAGCCCACCGTTGGACAGGGTGATGGCCCAGCCCGCGTCGGTCAGCGCGTCCCGCAGCACGGACCGGCGGCGCAGGTACCGAGCCCGCTGCTCCTCCACATGCGCGTCGTCGGCGAAGGCAGCAGCCATCGCGGCCTGGATCGGTGACGGCACCATCAGCCCGGCGTGCTTGCGTACGGCAAGTAGCTCGGTCACCACCGTCTCGTCGCCGGCCACGAAGCCAGCGCGGTACCCGGCCAGGTTGGACCGCTTGGACAGCGAGTGCACCGCGAGCAGGTTGTCGAAGCTGCCACCACACACGTCCGGGTGCAGCACGGACAGCGGCCGCGCGTCCCAGCCGAACTCGAGGTAGCACTCGTCGCTGACCAGCAGTACGTCGTTCGCCCGCGCCCACTCGACCGCACGGCGCAGGTCGTCCGCGGAGGTGATCTCACCGGTCGGGTTCCGCGGCGAGTTCAAGTAGGCAACCCGCACCGGCCCGTCGTACGTCGTCGGATCGCTGACCGGCACGCAGGTCGCACGGGCGAGCGCAGCGCCGGCCTCGTACGTCGGGTAGGCGAGGTCCGGGATGAGGACGGTGTCACCGGCGCCGATGCCGAGCAGCGTCGGCAGCAGCATGATCAGCTCCTTGGTGCCGATCACGGGCAGTATGCCGGTCTGCGGGTCCACTCCGGTGACATCGAGACGCCGAGCCATCCAGTCCACAGCAGCCTGCCGCGCGGTCGACGTACCGATGGTGGTCGGGTACGACGGTGCGTCGGCCGCGTCCGCGAGCGCCTTCTTCACCAGGTCCGGCACCGGGTCCACCGGGCTGCCGATGGACAGGTCGACGATGCCGTCGGGATGCTCGGCCGCCTTCTGCTTATAGGGGGCGAGCTTGTCCCATGGGAAGTCTGGCAGCCGGCTGGAGGTCTCGAAGATCACTCCCACATCATCTCTCGCCCAGAGCCCGCGCCGCCGCCGGGCGCCCGCTCCGCGAGAAAGCCGACCGCCTGCTTCACCAGGTCCGGGTCCCGCAGCACCCGCCGGTGCCCGAGTCCCTCGGAGGTCTCCAGCCGCGCGCCCGGCCAGTCCCCGGCCAAGTCGGCGCTGCCCTGGTACGACGTCTCCGCGTCGGAGCGATCGTGGATCAGGAGCAACGGCGGCAGCGCCCGGCCGGCGGCGATCTCGGCGACGATCGCGCCCGTCCGGAACGAGCTCATCGGACCGAAGCGCGCCTCGAACCTGCGCTCGAACCCACGCCGGATCCGCGGCCCGAAACCGAGGACCGCCTGCATTTGATCAAGTGTCACGGCGAAGTCGGTCGCTGCCGCCACGAAGACGAGCCGCTCGACGTCCAGCCCGTCCCGCAGCGCCAGAGCAGTGGCCGTCGCACCGGCCGAGTGCGCGATCACGCCGTACGCCGGTCCCTGCGCGGCAACCACCGCGGTGAACGCGTCGGCGATCTCGAGGAGGGTCGACGCGGAGCTGCCTTCTGGCCCGGGAGCCGAATCGCCGTGGCTCGGAGCGTCGTACGTGACGACTCGAAAGCCCTGGTCGACCAACGGCTGGATGTACGCCGCCAACTGCAACCCCCACCCACCCCAACCGTGGACGAGATAGACCGCCGGACCTTCGCCGTACGACAGTCCGCGCAGCGTCCCAACCTCGAACGGCGTTGGTGTGGGCAGCTCACCCCGCGGCCGCCGCACCTTCTCCGGTACGGCGGGGATGCGGAACCACAGCCGGTTGAGCAAGGCCGTGCCGACCGGTGGTGCGAGGCGCTCGGACAGCCCGAAGACGAGATTCAGCAACCGAACGTTCGTGCTTTTCTTGGCCACGACAAGTCACTCCACACGGTCGGATCGGGCGGCCCGGAGGAGTGCCTCGAAGGCGGTGCGCGCTCGGTCCTCGGCCTTGGGGTCGGCCAGAAGCCGGCTGGCGTGGTGGTACGACAGCAGCACACCTCTGATGTCGTACGCGTACTGCTCGGGGTCCGCATCCTCGCGGAAGTGTCCCTCGGTGATGCCGGTCCGGAAGACGTTCGCGATCAGCTCGGCATGATCGCGCTCGGCGCTGACCACCAGATCGCGGACCGGGCCGGCCGGTGCGTCGTCCAGCTCGGCGGAGACGCTGGCGAAGAAGCAGCCGCCCGGCAGGGCGAGATCACCGTCGTCCCAGCGGAGCTTGCGGTCGAACAACGCCCGCAGCCGCGGCTCACCGCGCGGAGCCTTGAGCGCCGGCCGGACGACGCGCTCGGCGTACAGCTCCACTGCTCGTTCGACGACCGCGACCTGCAACTGCTCCTTGGACCGGAAGTGGGCGAACAGGCCGCTCTTGGACAGCTGCATCCGATCGGCCAGCAGGCCGATCGTCAGACCGCTCAAGCCGCTTGCACTGACCACACGCGCAGCCTCGTCCAGCACCGCGGCGCGGGTCTCCTCGCCCTTGCCCACTCGACGATAAAAGCACGACCGTTCACTTCTCGGCAAGGGATTTTCAGCAGGCCTTGCCCGGGTCCACCTTCGCGAGGATCTGGTCGGCGATCGTCTTGAGCTCGGCGAGCTGTGCCGGCGTGAGCGTGTCGACGACGTACTCGCGGACCGTCGCGACATGACCGGGAGCGGCCGCGACGAGGACGTCGTAGCCGGTATCGGTGATGGTCGCCACCGTGATCCGGCCGTCGTCCTCGGCCGGTCGACGGGTCACGAAGCCCCGCTGCTCCAGGCGCTTCACCACATGCGACAGCCGCGACAGCGATCCGTTGGCGAACCCGGCCAGATCACTCATCCGCAGCGAGCGCTCCGGCGACTCCGACAAACCGGCGAGCACGAGGTACTCGAAATGGCTCAGTGCCGAGTCCCGCTGGAGCTGGTAATCGAGCACGCCCGGCAATGTGAACAGCAGCGTGGACAGCGACTTCCACGCCGCCAGCTCGTCGGCCTCCAGCCACCGCGTCTCACTCCCCATGACCCCAGTCTACGGCCTTAGTTGACGCTTCAAGTCACCCGCGCTAGCTTTAGGTTGAAACGTCAACTCATCACTGAGAGTGGGACATGAACGTCTTTCTGTGGATCGTCGCGGGGGTCCTGGCCGCCTTCTTCCTGGCCGCCGGCGCGACCAAACTGAGCCAGTCGCGCCGCAGGCTGCTCGCGAACCCGAACATGCAGTGGGTCGAGGACTTCTCGGCCGGCACGGTGAAGCTCATCGGCACCGCCGAGGTGCTCGGGGCACTCGGCCTGATCCTGCCCGGTGCCCTCGACATCGCACCGATCCTGGTCCCGCTGGCCGCGGTCGGGCTTGCGGTGATCATGGCCGGCGCGATCGTGACCCACGCCCGCCGCAAGGAGTGGAAGGTGCTCCCGCTCAACGCGGTCGTGCTGATCCTGGCCGTCCTGCTCGCCGTCTTCCGCTTCGGCCCCAACAGCTTCTAGGAAGAGTCCCACCAACTTCTAGGAAGATAGGACCCAACCGGACGAAGGACGCCGGTTGGAGGGGTGGGCAATGACGTACGACGTGGCGGTGGTGGGGGCCGGGGCGATGGGGTCGGCGGCGGCTCGCGCGTTGGCGGCTGACGGGCGGGAGGTCGTCGTACTGGAGCAGTTCACGCTCGGGCACGAACGCGGTGGATCGCACGGCGGCACGCGGCTGTTCCGGCCGGCTGCCGACAACGCCGACCTCGCGCGGCTGACCGAGCAGGCGCGGCCGCTCTGGCGTGAGTTGGAGGCGGAGTCCGGCGAGACGCTGTTCGAGGTCACCGGTGGGATCGACTTCGGCGTGGACGACGCGACCGTCGAGGCGTTCCGGTCGTTGCATGCGGCAACCGGCGAGGTGCTGACAGCCGAGGCGGCGACCGAACGGTGGCCGGGGTTCCGCTTCGAGACACCGGTCCTCCACCAGCCTGGCTCCGGACGCCTGTACGCCGACCGCACCGTCAAGGCACTGCAGACGGTCGCAAGCCGGCACGGCGCAGAGTTCCGCGTGCAGTCGCCGGTGCACGCTCTGCGCGTCCACGACAGCTTCGTGGAGCTCGACGTACCAGGTGGGGCGGTGCGGGCGCAGCACGTCGTGGTGACGGCCGGTCCGTGGGCTCCGAGGTTGCTGACAGGACTCGCGCCGCTGCCACCGATCATCTGCACGCAGGAGCAGCCGCGGTTCTTCGCACCGACATCGGATGGCCTGGACTGGCCGAGCTTCCTGAACCACAACGGCAACAGCTACGGGTTGTTCGAGCCCGGAACCGGAGTGAAGGTCGGACTGCACGGCTCCGGTCCGGAAGTCGACCCCGACACGCGGGACTTCGCGCCGGAACCGGGGCGGGACGCCGAGCTGATCCGCCACGTCGAGCAGTGGTACCCGGGACTCGACACAGCGCGGTCCACGACGATCAGCTGCCTCTACGACAACACCCCGTCGGACACCTTCGTCATCGACCGGGCCGGACCGATCACGGTCGCCGTCGGGTTCAGCGGGCAGGGCTTCAAGTTCGTACCGCTGGTCGGTGAGTTCGTGCGTGGCCTGGTGACCGGTGCAGCCGCCGTACCGTCGCGATTCCGGATGGCGAGCCACAATGTCCCTCGCTGACCACATCGCCGAGCTGTCGCTGGTGGACCACCATGTTCACGGCGCGGTCAAAGGCCCGCTCGACCGGACCGCCTTCGAGCGGCTGATCACCGAGTCGGACCGGCCGGTCCCGCCGTGGCTGTCGACCTTCGATTCCCAACTGGGATTGGCGATCCGCCGGTACTGCGCTCCGCTGCTCGGACTGGAGCCGCACGCGTCGCCCGACGACTACCTCGCGGCCCGAGCGCAGCACAATCCGAACACCCTGCTCCTCGACGCCGCAGGTGTCAGCGACTACCTCGTCGACACGGGCTACCAAGCCGACGCAGTGACCGGTGTGGACGAATTGGCGGCGTTGAGCGGCTCGCGTGCGCATGAGGTCGTCCGGCTGGAGTCCGAGCTCGAGTACGTCGCCGCACACGAGTCCACCGTTGCCGCCGTACCGGATGCGTTTCTACGGCGGCTGGAGAAACGGACTGCCGGTGCTGTCGGGCTGAAGAGCATCGTCGCGTATCGGCATGGGTTCGACTTCGACCCGGCCGAGCCAAACACCAAAGAGGTGTTGGCCGCACTCGACCGCTGGTACTCCGCAGGCACGGACCGCGTCACCGACCCGGTGCTCCTGCGCTGGCTGCTCTGGATCGGTGCACGCCGCGGCCTACCGCTGCAGCTCCACGTCGGCTTCGGCGACACCGACCTGAACCTGCGGACCGCCGACCCACTACTGCTGACCGAGTGGCTGCGCCAGGTGGAGCCACTCGGCACGCAGGTCGCCCTGCTGCACTGCTATCCGTTCCACCGCGAGGCCGGATACCTCGCACACGTCTTCCCCCACGTGTACTTCGACCTGGGCCTGACCACCATGTACGTCGGCGCGCGGGCGGCGGCCGTGGTCGCGGAAGGTCTGGAGCTGGCGCCGTTCGGCAAGCTGCTCTACTCCTCGGACGCGTTCGGCCCGGCAGAGCTGCACTACCTCGGCGCTGTCCTGTGGCGGCGGGCCGTCACGTCAGTGCTCAGCGGCTTCGTCGAGCAGGACGACTGGTCCGCCGAGGACGCCGTACGCGTAGCCGCTCTGTGGGGTCGTGACAACGCCCGGCGGCTCTACCGGCTGCCTTAGAGATAGAGGCCGGTCTGGCCGTCTTCCAGACGGCCGGCCGCGACCGCGTGCAGATCGCGCTCGCGGAGCAGGATGTAGTCGTCACCGCGGACCTCGACCTCGGCCCGGTCCTCCGGGTCGAACAGGACCCGGTCGGCGACCTCGACGGTGCGGACATTGGCCCCGATGGCGACCACCTTCGCCCAGGCGAGCCGGCGACCCATCTGCGCGGTGGCCGGGATCAGGATGCCGGCCGACGACTTGCGCTCGCCCTCCTGCTCGAGGGAGACCAGGACGCGGTCGTGCAGCATCCGGATAGGCAGTTTGTCGTCGGAGAGCTTCTTGCGAGGAGTCACCGGCGACCCACCAGCCGCCGGATCAGCAGCAGGACGGCGAGTACGCCGACCGCGGCACCACCGACCGCGACGATCTTCTGGGTCCGCAACTGGCCACGCTCGTCGAAGACCTGCGCCTTCGCGTGCTCGACCTGGCGCTTGGCCAGGTTTTTCGGGTGCGCCCGGTCGACCAGCTCGTCCACCGTGGAGGCCAGCCGCGCCCGAGTGGCGGCGATGTCCGCCTCGATCTGCTCGGCAGTCCGAGCCTTCGCCTTCGTGTCCGACACCTGTCGGCGCTCCCTTCATTCGTCGGGCCAGCCCCGGGATGGCCGGGCCTGCCCTGCGTACATCCCATCCTCGCAGGTCAGGCCTGCAAGTCCACGACCACCTTGATGTCATCCGGTTCGCGGACCAGCGCGCTCGGCCAGTCGGACAGCGGCACGGTCCGGGTGATCAGCCGCTCCAGCCAGGTCCGGTCCGCGGCGAGCAGCACGTCGACGGCATCGGCGTAGTGCCGCTTGCCCGCGTTCACCGAACCCACCAGCGCGGCATTGCGGACCACCAACTGCCGGATCAGGGCATCCAGCTGTACGTCGATCGACGCGGGACCGGGCGAGATCCCGATCAGGCACATCACCCCGGCCGGCGCGAGCAGCTTCGCGCAGTCGAACACCACCTGCCCGGCCCCGGTCGCCTCGATCACCACATCCGGTACGACGCTCAGCTCGGCGAGGTCGGTCAGATAGGTGCCACCGAGTGCTCGCACCAGCTCCGACTTCGGCCCGTCCGGCACCCGGTCCAGGACATGGACGTCGTACCCGCGCTGTGTCGCGATCAGGGCGGACAGCAGTCCGATCGGCCCAGCCCCGGTGACGAGCACGTGCTGCGGCCCGAACCAGGACCGCCGACCGGCGAGATCGACCTGCTCCCAGGCCTTGGTGATCACACTGGCCGGCTCCACGAGTACGCCGAGGTGCCCGAGCTCTGCCGGGATCGGTACGGCGAAGAACGGGTCGACCCGCCACCGCTCGGCGCCGTACCCGTCCATCTCCTTGATGCCGCGCTCGGTGTACTCACCGTTGCGGCAGAAGTCCCACTCACCGCGTGCGCACGCCGGACAGGGCTCCGGGTCGGGGCGGCGGACCACACCGGCCACCAGATCGCCTGTTGCGAAGCCAGAACCCGCCGGCGCCTCCAGCACCCGCCCCAGCGACTCATGTCCGATCACCAGGTGATCCGAGCCCGGCCGCCCGCTGCCGAACGCTCCGGAGACCAGCTCGATGTCCGTCCCGCAGATGCCGGTCAGCAACCCCTCGACCAGCACGGAACCGTCGGAGGTGGGCGGGTCCGCGACCTCTCCGAGCTTCGCAGAGTCGGCTTTCCCCGGTATGACTGTCATGGCCCGCATGCGCCAACTCCACCCCGCGGCCCCTGCCCGCGCAAGTCGCCACTCAGGCTCCCCGCCCACGTACGATTGCGAGCAGTTCACCCCGTTCCCCTGGAGGGCCTGATGTCCGAACGTCTGTCCGTCGGCGATGTCGCACCTGACTTCACCCTGCCCGATGCCGATGGCAACGAGGTCGCACTGAAGGACCTGCGCGGGAAGAACGTGATCGTCTACTTCTACCCGGCCGCGATGACGCCCGGCTGCACCAAGCAGGCCTGCGACTTCCGCGACTCGCTGGACTCGCTGCAGGCCGCCGGGTACGCCGTACTCGGCATCTCACCGGACAAGCCCGCGAAGCTGGCCAAGTTCCGCGAGCGCGACGGCGTGACGTTCCCGCTGCTGAGCGACCCGGACAAGCAGGTGCTGACCGCGTACGGCGCCTTCGGCGAGAAGACCATGTACGGCAAGAAGGTCACCGGCGTGATCCGCTCCACCTTCGTGGTGGACCCCGAGGGCAAGGTCTCGGTGGCGCAGTACAACGTCAAGGCCACCGGTCACGTCGCCAAGCTCCGCCGCGATCTCGGCCTCTGATCCGGGCCGGTCCAGACCACTCCGCGCAGGGAAACCTTCGACCGTTTCACGGCGATGGTCCATGGAACGGTCGTTTGAGGAAAGTCTCCGGTGTGATTTGGATCACACCCCGATCTCACCGGATCGGAGTGACAGGACTACCGTCGGTGACTTTTTGAGTGTTCTTGCGAAAGAGCGGTACTCCCAGGACCACCGGCGTTCGGTTGCGGTCTACCCCCGGGTGTGTCAAGAAGTACTCCGACCTTGGCCCTGACCAGCCGAAAGCGGGTAATCTGCGCGCGCAGTCAGCCTCTGGGAGGGAGGGACCTGCCGCGATGGGAAAACATTCCTCTGCGGTGACGCGAAGTAACAACAACCGTCGTTCGGTGTACATCACTGCGGTCGGGCTATTGGTGGTGTCGTTGGGCGCCGTCTTTGTGGTCCGCTCCTTCGGATCGCAGTCCGGCGCCGACGGGTTCCTCGGCGGGCAGTCGTGTGACGACCCGACGCAGGTCTCGTTGAGCACCACACCCGAGATGCAGCCCTCGCTGGAGGCCGCGGCCAAGTCGGTGGCCGGCAAGGGGGGCGACGACGGAACTCCGTGTCTGCAGTTCACCATCAGCGGGGCTCCCTCGGCCAAGGTGGCCCGGGACATCGCCAGCGGCAGCGACAACCGGCCCGACCTGTGGGTGCCGGACTCGTCCCTGTGGGTGGCCCAGGCCGACGACGGCCAGAGCGTCCCGAGCATCGCCGTACCGTCCGTCGCGACCTCGCCGCTGGTGCTGGTCGGGCGGGGCGCCAACTTCGCCGACACGTCGTCCTGGCTGCGCGCCCTCGGCGCCTCGGATCCGGCCCTGCTGGACCCGCTGAACACCTCGCCCGGTGCGCTCGCGCTGCTCGCAGTGCAGTCCGAGCGGCAGAAGACCTCCGCCTCCGACACCCAGGTGTCGCAGGTGATCGTGCCGCTCGCGCAGCGACTCGGTTCGATGGCCAAGCCGTACTCCGACGTGAACGCACTGTTCGGCCGGGCGGACCAGGACGGTAGCAAGGTCGTCGTACCGGCGTCGGAGCAGAGCTTCGTGAAGTACCAGGAGGAGCACCCGGACGCCCAGCTGAAGGCGATCATGCCGGCCACCGGCACGCTGGCGCTGGACTACCCGATGGTGGTCACCGCCAAGGACGACGCCGAGACGATCACCGACGCCGGCAAGGCGCTCGCGGCGGAGTTGCTGTCCGACGCGTCGAGCCAGGCCCGCGACCAGGCCGGTTTCCGGGACGCACTGTTCAGCCCGCTCAGCGGCGGCCGCGGGGTCGGCGACCTGACCCAGCTGACCAAGCCGACCGGCGAGGCGATCGAGAAGGCGCTGCAGAACTGGACCCGGCTGTCGCTGTCCACCCACTCGCTGGCGGTCATCGACGTCTCCGGCTCGATGGCGGAGCAGGTCGGCGGCAAGTCCCGGATGCAGCTGACCATCGAGGCGGCGAGCGGCGGTCTGTCGCTGTTCCCAGACAGCGCCTCGCTGGGGCTGTGGACGTTCTCGACCCGGATCGGCTCGGACGGCGGCGACTACAAGGAACTCGTCCCGATCGCGCCGCTGTCGTCCGGCCAGCGGGGCAAGATCCTGGCCAACCTGAAGATCCAGCACGCGGTCGCCAACGGCGGCACTGGTCTGTACGACACCGCGATCGCGGCGGTCCGCGCGGTCCGGAACCAGTACGACTCGAGCGCGGTCAACTCGATCCTGCTGTTCACCGACGGCAAGAACGACGACCCGGGCAGCCCGACCCTGGAGAAGACCATCCAGACCCTGGAAGGCCTCCGCGACCCGGCCCGCCCGGTCCGCATCATCGCACTCGGTATGGGCCCGGACGCGGACGCCGAGGAACTCCGCAAACTCGCCCAGGCCACCGGCGGCCAGTCGTACGTCGCCCGCAACCCCGGCGACCTGCGCACGGTGTTCATCGACGCCCTGCAAAGCCGCTGACCGGACGCTGCTCCCCTAGGATGTCTTTCCGAGGGGAGCAGCGCTGCACCCCAGCCAGAGTGGTGGAACGGCAGACACGCCGGCTTTAGGTGCCGGTGCCCCCGGGCGTGCGGGTTCGAGTCCCGCCTCTGGCACTTCAGGCGGCGTACTCGGCCGGCGTACTGCGCAGTGGTGAGTCGCCCGGGCGGAGGTTGAAGGCGGACGCCGCCGAGCCGCCGCGGATGACGAGTTCGACGAAGTCCGTGCCCGAGCTGCCGAGGATCAGACCCGCGACGCCGAGAGGTACGTCGGTCAGGTGGCGGTAGCAGCCGACCTCGGTCAGGGTGATCGAGCCGTCCTGAGTGCGGCCGGCGACCGGGATGGATGCCCCGATGGAGAACCCGATCGCGGCGGCACCGCAGTCGAGCTTGCAGTTGCCGAAGTTGTCGACGACGCTCACGGTCGGCTCGGCGTCATCCAGCACGGGTACGGCGGTCGGTGTCGACGGGACGGCGTGGCCGTCGGTGAGCCACTTGGCGAGCAGCGGCAGGTACCACAGGCTGCGGAACTGGGTGTCGGCGATCCTCTCGAGCTCCTCGGCACTGAACTCGGCCCAGTCGCGCGCCGCCTCGACGACCTCGCGGATGTCCGTCACGTGGACCCGATCGATCCCGAGCTCACGGCGTACCAAGGACAGGGTGCGCGCGTCGAACGTGCTCGCGACCAGATGCCGGCCGTAGCTGAAGAAGCAGAACGCGGCGCCGTTGGGCCACTCGCCGTCGCGGGGCGCGATGTTGACCAGCGTGATGGTCGGATGGCCGTCCGCCCCCAAGGACTCGGTCGATCTCAGACAGTCGAGCAGGGTGAGTGCGGCGAACGACTCCGGATCGGGCCCGTCGGCGGCCACGATCGTCGGCGACTGGCCGAACAGGGCGCCGATCCGGGTGCTGAGTCTGGCGCGGGCGTTGCCGCCGAAACAGTCGGTGACATAGGTGATCGGGTACATCGAATCTCTCCAAGGATGTGCAGGCAGCTGGGAAAAAGAGAGAGGCCCCCGACACAGGGGGCCTCTCGCTGCAAGCACATGCGCCTACGCCGCTAGAGTCCTCCGCATCGAGGGCTCAGCATTCGCAGTGCGGCGTACCAGGTCACGACCAGGAGCTTAGCTCACCGCGTTTGGCCGTTGTCGAAATACCTGACCAGGGTCGGGTCCAGCGGCGGGACGTCGATCGGGGTGCCGTCCGAACGCAGCGACGTGGTGGCGGCGTACCCGGCAGCGACCGCGGCCCGCGCGGCGACCGGTGACGTGAGCGTCTCGCCGCCGTCGCGGACGAAGCGGATGAACTCGCCCACCAGCAGGGGATCGGCGCCACCGTGGTGGTCCGAGCTGCCCGGGATCTCAACGACCTGGTCGGCGTCCTCGCGGTACCCGGACCGGCGGCTGTTCCAGACCTTCACCACGCCGCCGTACGTGTCACCGAAGTTCTCCAGCCGGCCGTGCGTACCGATCACGGTGTAGTTGCGCCAATAGTCCGGCGTGAAGTGGCACTGCTCGTAGGTCATCAGGACCCCGTTGTCGAGCGCCAGGTTGACCATGGAGAGGTCCTCGACGTCCATCACCGGCGCCAGGCCCTTCTGCTCCAGCGGCGGCCAGTTGTCGTCGCTGACGAAGTCGCCGAATCGCTGCTCCGATCGGTCCTGCCGGTCCTCAATACCGCCATACACGGTCAGCGCACCCATCGCGTTCACGCGCGTGGTGTAGCCGCCGGCCAGCCAGTGCATCACGTCGATGTCGTGGGCACCCTTCTGCAGCAGCAGGCCGGTGGAACGACGGCGGTCCGCGTGCCAGTCCTTGAAGTAGAAGTCGCCACCGTGGCCGACGAAGTGCCGGCACCAGATCGCCTTCACGTCGCCGATCGCGCCGGACTGGATCAGCTCCCGCATGGTCAGCACGACGGGCATGTGCCGCATGTTGTGCCCGACGTACAGGCGCGCGCCGCTCTCGTACGCCGCCTGCAGGACCCGGTCGCAGCCCTCGGTCGTGATGGCCAGCGGCTTCTCCACGAACACCGAGACACCGGCCCGCAGGAAGTCGATCGCCGGACCCTCGTGCAGGTCGTCGGGCGTCGTCAGGAAGACGCCGTCGAGCTTCTGGTCGAGCAGTCCGAGATGGTCCGCGTACGCCGTCGCGCCGGCGAACCGCTCCAGTGCGATGTCTCGCTGCGCGGCGGCCGGATCGGCCACTGCCACGATCGCCGAACCCTCGCCCGGGGTGTGCGCGTACTGCGCGAGCCGGCTACGGGCCCCGAGTCCCACCAAGCCAAACCGAAGATCAGTCATCAGCAAGCAGCTCCTGCACATAGTTGTTTGAAGCACAGTAACTCCGAGCAGTTGCGTCCTTCAATCACCCGTCCTCCAGCTGGAATTGATGCGTTGGTCATCCAGGAAACACCGAAGTCTCGCTCCGTGCCGTCACCATGGCGGAATGTGAGCCTCCACTACGTGGCACTGGGGGACTCGACCACCGTAGGTGTCGGGGACCCGATGAACGGCAGCAGTACGACCGACCTGTCCGGTGCCGGTGCGCGCCCGGGTGAAGGGTGGCGGGGCTGGGCCTCGTTGCTTGCCGACTCCCTGGCCAGTTCCCACCGTGTGACGTTCTCCAACTTCGCGACCAGCGGGGCCACCGTGCACCTGGTCGCGACCGAGCAGCTGCCCGAAGCCGTAACGACCAGTCCGATCGACATCGCCTCGCTCATCGTCGGGGTCAACGACACTCTGCGATCCAACTTCGACTCCGGCCGGATCCGTGCCTGCCTGGATCACTGCGCCGAGCAACTCACCGCCCGTGGCGCACTGCTGCTCACGGTCAGGTTCCACGACCACGGCCAGGTGTTCGGTCTGCCGGCGTGGCTGCGCCGCCCACTGTGGCAGCGGATCGAGCAGGTCAACCAGGTGTACGACGACCTGCACGCGAAGTTCGGCGGGATCCGGCTGGACATGGCCGACTACCCGGAGGTGTACCGCCGGGACTTCTGGAGCATCGACCGGCTGCACCCGGGTGAGCGCGGTCACCGGCGGCTGGCCCGGGCGTTCGCCGACGAACTGGCCCGGCGCGGGCTGCCGATCGACGTACCTCCGGATCTGGACTGTGCCGGGGTCGCACCGAGCCGGTGGGCGGACACGCTCTGGAGGGTCAAGGAAGGCGTTCCGTGGCTCGGCCGCCGGGCCAACGACCTGGTGCCGTGGGCTGCCCGGATGGCCGTCACCCAGGTTCGCCCGTCCAGTGGCCTGCGTCCGTCCGGTTCGTCCAGTGCCCTGCGCCCGTCCAATGCGGAGGTCCAGCGTCTGGAGGCATAGGGTCGGACGCATGGCGCGTATCGATGGACGTACCCCGGATCAACTACGGCCCGTCACCCTGACCCGGAAGTGGCTCGACCACGCCGAGGGCTCGGTGCTGGTCGAGTTCGGCCGGACCCGGGTGCTGTGTGCTGCGAGTGTGACCGAGGGTGTACCGCGCTGGCGCAAGGGTTCTGGTCTCGGCTGGGTCAGCGCGGAGTACGCGATGCTGCCGCGGGCGACCAACACCCGCTCGGACCGCGAGTCGGTCAAGGGCAAGATCGGCGGCCGGACCCACGAGATCTCCCGCCTGATCGGGCGTTCGCTGCGGGCCGTGATCGACTACAAGGCGCTCGGCGAGAACACGATCCTGCTCGACTGCGACGTACTGCAGGCCGATGGCGGCACCCGGACCGCGGCGATCACCGGCGCGTACGTCGCCCTCGCGGACGCGGTGTCGTACCTGCGCGAGCGCAAGCTGCTGAAGAGCGAGCCGCTGACCGGTTCGGTGTCCGCGGTCTCGGTCGGCATCATCGACGGCGCCCCGATGCTCGACCTCTGCTACGAGGAGGACGTCCGGGCCGAGACGGACATGAACCTGGTGCTGACCGGCGACGGCAAGTTCATCGAGGTGCAGGGCACGGCCGAGGGTGCGCCGTTCGACCGCGCCGAGCTGGACAGCCTGCTGGAGCTCGGTACGGCGGGATGCGCGGAGCTGACCAAGCTGCAGCTGGAGGCACTCGCGTGACGAAGGTGCTGTTGGCCTCTAACAACAAGAAGAAGCTCGAGGAACTGCGTCGCATCCTGACCCCGATCGTGCCCGGGATCGAGGTGCTCGGGCTGGGCGACGTACCGGCGTACGACGAGCCGGCCGAGACCGAGCCGACGTTCGAGGGCAACGCGCTGCTGAAGGCGCACGCCGCGCTGGCCGCGACCGGGCTGCCGTCGATCGCCGACGACAGCGGCATCTGCGTCGACGCGCTGAACGGCATGCCCGGCGTACTGTCGGCGCGCTGGTCGGGACCGGCCAAGGACAACCACGCGAACAACCTGCTGCTGCTCGGCCAGCTGGAGGATGTGCCGGACGAGCGGCGTGGTGCGTCGTTCATCGCCGCGGTCGCGTTCGTCCGGCCGGACGAGGAGGACGAGCTGGTGCTCGGTGAGATGCGCGGGTCGGTCATCCGCGAGCTGCGCGGCACCGGCGGCTTCGGGTACGACGTTCTGTTCCAGGCCGAGGGGTACGACCGGACGACGGCGGAACTGTCGATCGAGGAGAAGGACGCGATCAGCCATCGGGGCAAGGCGTTGCGTGCCTTGGCCCCGATCGTCGCGAAGGCGTTGGGAGGGTAGGACCATGTTGTTCGCCGGATCGGACCGGGACGGGGTCGCGGACGGGAAGATCACCGCGGCGTACCGGCGGTGGGCCGAGCCCCGGGTGGCGGAGGGGCGGATCTACCGCACCAACGCCGGCCGGATCGAGATCGACAGCGTCCGCCAGGTGAACCCGGAGCTGATCGCCGACAGCGACGCCGACGTGGCGGACGCGGACCGGCGCAACGCGAAGGACGTCCGCCGGCGGCTGCGCGGTAACGAGGACTGGCCCACGTTCCTGATCAAGTTCCACCTGGTCGAGGGGCCGGACCCGCGCGAGGAGCTCGCGGCCCAGTCGGAGCTGACCGCCGACGACCTCGCCGATCTCACGAACCGGCTGGCCCGCTTCGACGAGCTCAGCCACCACGGCGCTTGGACCACCCAGACGCTGCGGCTGATCCAGTCCAAGCCCGCCACCCGGGCCGCCGACCTGGCCGCCTCCCTCAATCGCGAGACGGCCCCCTTCAAACTCGACGTCCGCAAACTCAAGAACCTGGGCCTCACCCACAGCCTCGAAGTCGGCTACGAACTGAGCCCCCGCGGCACGGCGTACCTGGACGCCCTGGACTGACCCGAGGTATGAGTCACGCAGTGCCGGTCAGCTATGCGGAGGCTGTGCGGTATCGGCTGGACGTCAACCGGCTGGGTGAGCGGTTGGGGGCTGGGGAGTATGTGGGCGCGGCTCGGTTCGGGTTGCAGGATACGGCTCCTCGGGATGCGTTGATCGGGTTGCACGCGCGGGTGGAGGCGTGTGAGCCGTCGGCGTGGGAGGCGCCGGGGTTGGTGCAGACGTACAGTCCGCGGGCGGCGGTGTATGTGTTGCCGGAGCGGGACTTCGGGGTGTTCACGGTCGGGCGGATGCCGCTTGACGAGGGAAAGCAGCGGGAGATCGCACGTCAGGCCGACCGGATCTGCCGGGAACTGGGCGGCGCCGAGCATCGCGGCGGCCGGGGCAATGAGCTGCGGAGTGCCTGCTGGAGTGGGCGGCTGGCGTTGCGGTGGACGACCAGTGCGCTCTACGTGCGTGAGGTTCCGGCGCCCGAGATCGACTTCCAGGACGCGCATCTGGAGCTGTGCCGGCGACACGTGGAGGCGCTCGGGCCGACCACCGTGGAGGCCTTCAGTTGGTGGTCCGGGCTGTCGAGACCTGATGCGAGAGAAGTCTGGAAGCTGCTGGACGGTGAGCTTCTCCCGGTTGAGTTGGAAGGTCGCGAGGGGTGGATCCTCGCGGCGGACGAGCAGGCCCTCCGGTCAGCCCCGGCACCGGCCGGCGCACGGTTCCTGGTGGCTTCGGATCTGAGGCTGTTCGGGCAGGACCGGCACGGACTGTTCGCCGCACCGGGGCAGAAGCCGCGGATCCACCTGCACGACTGGTACCACCCGCACGGACTCATGCTGAACGGCGAGATCCGCGGCGCCTGGGGACGCAAGGGCGGGAAGGTCGACCTCCGCACCGCCGGCCCGCTGTCCGATCAGGACCGGGCCGCGATCGAGGCCGAGGCACTGTCGATGCCGATCCCGGGCGCGACGATGACCCTCACCATCACCGAAATGGAGCCGTAGGCAACTACTTGCCGAGCGGAAGGCCGGCCTGGAGGTGGGCGAACGCGCGGTCGATGATCTCGAAGTAGTCCTGCATGTTGGCGTGGCCGGTGATCTGGTACGTCGCCATCACCACGCCGACGACCGCGCCGGCCCAGGCCCGGACGGCGAAGTCGTCGGCGGAGCGGCCGACCCGCTCGGCCGCCAGGGCGGCCAGCAGGTCGATGCCGGCGTACAGCTGGTCGAGCATCCGCGCGCGCAGCTCGGGGGCATTGAGGACGAGCTGCTGGCGCTGGGACTCCAGCTCCCACTCCGCCTCGGTCAGCGTCCGCATGCTGTCCTTGAGGGTCGCACGCAGCGCGTCGGTCGGGTTCAGCTCGGCCGGCTGCGCGCGGAACACGTCGATCATCACCGGGTCGAGCCGGTCGAAGACGACGGTGTCCTCCTTGGTCGCGAAGTACCGGAAGAAGGTGGCCGGCGACACCTCCGCCGCGGCCGCGATCTCCTGCACGGTCGTCTCGGCGTACCCCTGGTCGCGGAACAGCCGCAGCGCGTGCTCCTGGATCGCCGCCCGGGTCTTCGCCTTCTTGCGCTCGCGCAGCCCGGGCGGCTTCTCCGTCGTCATACCTCGATTGTGACAACTTCTGCGGGCTCCGGCTCGACTGACGCACGGGTGCCGGGCAGGAAGGCCAGCGCGAGCACGAAGCCCAGAGCTGCGATCCCGCTGCACGTCCACAGGGTCGCGCTCATGCCGTGGACGAACGCCTCACGGGCCGATTCGGCCAGGGCCGGCGCGTTGGTGTGGGCCGCGATCGCGACCGCCCCTGACGCGCTGTCGCGGGCCGCGCCGGCGACAGCGGGCGGCAGGCCGCCGACGTTCAGGTGGTCGCGGTACGCCGAGTTGAGCACCGTACCGAGGATCGCCACACCGATCGTGCCACCGACCTGGCGGAGCGCCTGGATCAGGCCCGATCCGGATCCGCTGCGCTCGACGGTCAACGCACCGATCGCCAGGTCCATCACCGGCGGCAGCGTGAATCCGATGCTCACACCGACGAGGCTGACCCAGATCGCTGTGAACCCGTAGCCGGCGTCGACGCTGGTGAACGCGCCCATCACCAAGCCGGCCAGCATCAGCACGAAGCCGAACGCGACGGTCAGCCGCGGTCCGGCAGTGGCGGCGAGGCGCTCGGCGACCTTGGCACCGATCAGGAGTCCACCGATGATCGGCAGCAGCCGCAGGCCGGTGTTCAACGCGTCCGCGCCCTGCACAGCCTGGAAGAGCTGCGGCAGCACGAACAGCAGACCCATCAACGCGAACGACGCCAGCGTCGCGAGCACCGTGCCCCAGGTGAATCGCGGTGACCGGAACAGCGCCAGGTCGACCAGCGCATCCGCCGTACGCCGCTGCCACGACCAGAACACCGCCAGCAGTACGACGCCAACGGCCAGACTGGTCAGCGTCACCCCGTCACCCCACCCGCGCTCACCGGCCGCGACGAACCCGTACGTCACCGCCACCAGCCCCAATCCCGACAGCAGAATCCCGGGTACGTCGATCCGTCCGGACCGGTGACCGCGCGTCGCCGGGATCAGCAGAGCGACCGCGACCAGGCCGACGGCGACCAGCGGCAGGTTGATCAGGAAGACCGATCCCCAGCGGTAGTGGTCCAGCAGCCAGCCGCCGAGCACCGGCCCGAGCGGGATGCCGAGCGAGTTGGCCATCACCCAGATCGTCATCGCCCGGACCCGCTCCCCCGGCTCGAACAGCACGTTGAGCAAGGACATCGACAGCGGGATCAGGAAGGCCGCCCCGACCCCGAGCACCGCGCGAGCCGCGATCAACTGCCCCGCCGACGAGGCGAACGCACAGGCCGCCGACGCCCCGCCGAACACCACGAGGGCCCCGATCAGCAGATGCTTCTGGCCGAATCTGTCACCCAGCAGCCCGGCGGGCAGCAGCAGCGCCGCGAGCACCAAGGTGTACGAGTTCGCGAACCACTGCAGCTGACTGGTCGACGCCCCCAGCTCGGTCGCCAGCGTCGGCAGCGCGACGTTCAGCACGGTCAGATCCAGCCCGACCACGATCAGGCTGACCGACATGGCGCCCAACGCCCACCACCGCCGCGAGTCACGGCTCACAGCACCCATCACACACGCCTCCTGAGATCGACTCTAATTTGAGAGTAGATCTCAGAATTTGTTTCAGCAACCCTGCACTGCCTCCCGCAGAACCTTCCGGAAGAGCTCGGGTTGCTCCAGCCACGGAGAGTGACCGGCGTCGGGGACGAGGTGGAAGGTGTGGCGCGGAGTGTGCGACGCCAGGTCGCGGACATTGGCCGCCGACCGGGGATCACCGGCGCCGTGGACGAACGTGACCGGCGCGCGCAGCCCGGCCGCGAGCCCGGCCAGGTAACCCTCGGGCCAACGGTTGACGTCCAGGCCGAGCTCTCGATTGGCGGCGAAGTTGATCGGCAGATCCACCGCCGCGCTCTTCCGCGCCCACGTCATCGCCATCGACCGGTCGGCATAATCGGGGAACCACGCCAGCACGCGGAACTCGAGCTCCTCCTCCGGTGTCCGGTCGTGCTTCTCCCCCAGTTCGTCCAGCCGTTCGACCTGGGCCGGGGTCATCCGCCGCGCGCGCTCTTCCCGTTCCGGCGTACGCCAGTCGCCGATCCCGACGCCGCCGACGTACACGACTCCGGCGACGCGGTCGCCGTAGCACCCGGCGTAGGCCAGCGCGAGCGTTGCCCCGAACGAATGCCCGAGTACGACGATCCGGTCACAGCCCCAGTGCTCGCGAAGTTCGTCGATGTCCTGCGCCGTCCGCCGGACCGACTGCAGCTCCGACCTTCCCGACCGCCCGCAGCCGCGCTGGTCGAACCGGTGGACGACGGTCAGATCGTCCAGCATCTCCGCGAGTACGGCGTAGTCGTCCCACAAGCCTGGGCCACCGTGGACGATGACGACAGGCGGCAACGAACTGGCGGTGCCGCTGGTGATCGTCCACAGCGGGACGCCGTCAGATGTCGAAAACGGCATGGGGGGTCGCAATCTCGATCGGGCCTGGGTACGTGCGGGCGGCGGCCTCGGCCTGGGTCTCGCGGCTGTACCAAGGTGGGACGTGGGTGATGATCAGGCGTTTGACACCGGCCTTCTTGGCGTGTTCGCCGGCGTCGGCGGGCGTCAGGTGAAGGTCGGTCGGGTTGTGCGGATCGTTGTCCTGCAAGGCGGCCTCGGACAGCAGGACGTCGGCACCACGGGCGAGCTCGACCAGCGCGTCGTTGGGCCCGGTGTCGCCGGTGTAGACGAGTGACTTGTCGCCGTGCTCGACCCGGATCGCGTACGCCGGCACCGGGTGCACCATCCGCGCGGTGCGCACCGTGAACGGGCCGATCCGCTGAACTGCCTGCCAGGTGTGGAATTCGATCTCCTCCTCCATCCCAGGATCGATCGGCAGGTCGTACGCCGACGCCATCCGGCCGGAGGTCCCGGGCGGCCCGTAGACCGGGATCCGCGGGATCGGCGTACCTGGTCCGTACTTCGCCGCGACGTACAACCCGCACAGGTCCATGCAGTGGTCAGGATGCAGGTGGGACAGGCCGAGCGCGCCGATCTCCGGGACCGCGACATGTCGCTGGAGCGAGCCGAGCGCGCCACTGCCGAGGTCGAGGATCAGGTGGAAACCCTCAGCGGTGATCAGATAGCTCGAGGCGGCCGAGTCCGGGCCGGGTACGGACCCGGAGCAGCCGATCACGGTGAGCTTCATAGCCGGAACATTACCGGCGGGTTGCCGGCTTCGCAGGACCGCGGGTCGCGTCGCGGATCATCGGATCCAGTTGCCTGGCGGTGATTTCGCGCACATCACGACGGGATCCGGTGCCCTGGACAACAGACCGGCTAGCGGACCCAGGCGAACTGGTCGACCGCGGACAGCACCGGCCCGAGGAAGCGAGAGCCGATGGCGGCGAACTCGTCCGGGCTGCCGGTGGTGACGAAGCGGTGCCGCGGCTCCGGCAGATTGTCCGCGCGGAGCAGCCCGGTCTTGGTGAGTACGCCGTACACGTCCTTGGCGCACTCCTCGGCGCTGCTCACCAGCGTCACGTTGTCGCCCATCACGTACGAGATCACGCCCGTGAGCAACGGATAATGCGTGCAGCCGAGGATCAGCGTGTCGACGCCGGCCTCGACCAGCGGATCGAGGTACTCGTGCGCGGCCTCGAGAAGCTCGGGCCCGGACGTCACGCCCGACTCGACGAAGTCGACGAAATCCGGGCAGGCACGGGTGAACAACTCCACCTGCGGCGCGGCCGCGAACCCGTCCTCGTAAGCGAGCGACGCCGCCGTCGCCCGGGTGCAGATCACGCCGACGCGCTGGTTCCGGGTCGCGGCCACGGCCCGGCGCGCGGCCGGCAGGATCACTTCGACGACCGGTACGTCGTACCGTTCGCGGGCGTCGCGGAGCATCGCCGCACTGGCCGAGTTGCAGGCGATGACGAGCATCTTCACGCCGGCCTCGACGAGATGATCGAGGCACTCCAGCGCGTACTCGCGCACCTCGGCGATCGGCTTCGGGCCGTACGGCTGGCGGGCGGTGTCGCCGAGGTACAGGATCGGCTCGTGCGGCAACTGATCGAGCACCGCGCGGGCGACGGTGAGTCCGCCGAAGCCTGAATCGAAGATCCCCACCGGTGCGTCAGCCACAGGCAGAGCTTATACAGGTCTGATCGCGGGCAGTTCCGAAGCCAGCCTCACCTAACCGAGCGATCCGACACGCCGGAGTTGTCCACATCTTTACTCTGCGGAATTGCCTTTTCACGTGATGGGCGCCACTCTGGAGCGATGTTTGCTCGACCGCCCTTCGTGATGCCATGACACTGGCGCACCAGATCGCGGTGGTGCTGGGCACCACCGCCGCACCGAATCCGCAACCCAACGACGCGACGGCGGCGGGCCAGGCTGCGGACACGCACAGCACTACCGCGGACATCGTGGCGGCCCTCGGGCCGACCGGGATGCTGGTGGTGCTGGCCATGGCGGCGTTCGCCTTGTACGTCGTCTCGCTGTCGCTGCACCCGAACGCCAAATGCAACCGTTGCAAAGGCGCCGGACGGCACCGCGGCGCACTCTTCAGCTACGCCCAACGCCCCTGCAGCAGTTGCAAGGGCCGCGGCGTTCACCCCCGACTGGGACGCAAGGTCCTCTTCAAGCAACCGTAGACGGACATGACCTAGTCACGATCAGGTGCCGGCAGCAACAACAACCGGCACAGTCCTGAGTCCCGGCCCTCCGCCCGCCGGCACTCAGCTCCACCTCAGGCCCAGAGCTGACCCTCGAGGCGATCCTCCGCCTCGTCGATCGTGCCCTCGTAGGCACCGGTGGACAGGTACTTCCAGCCACCGTCCGCGACCACGAACGCGATATCCGCGGTCTCGCCCTCGCGGACGCATTTCGCTGCCTGGCCGAGCGCCGCGTGCAGGATCGCGCCGGTGGAGATCCCCGCGAAGATCCCCTCGTTGTCCAGCAGCTCACGGACCCGGCGTACGGCGTCGCGTGGGCCGACCGAGAACCGGGCGTCGATCAGGGTCTCGTCGTACAACTCGGGCACGAACCCCTCGTCCAGATTGCGCAGTCCGTAGACGAGTTCGCCGTACCGCGGCTCGGCCGCGACGATGCGCACCTCGGGCTTGTGTTCGCGGAAGAACCGGCCGGCGCCCATCAGCGTGCCGGTGGTGCCGAGGCCGGCCACGAAGTGGGTGACGGACGGCAGATCGGCGAGGATCTCGCGCGCGGTGCCGTCGTAGTGCGCGGCCGCGTTGGACGGGTTGCCGTACTGGTAGAGCATCACCCAGTCCGGGTGCTCCTCGGCGACCTGCTTGGCCACCCGGACCGCCTCGTTCGAGCCACCCGCGGCCGGGGAGGAGATGATCTCGACTCCCCACATCCGCAGGATCTGGCGGCGTTCCTCGGAGGTGTTCTCCGGCATCACGCAGACCATCCGGTACCCGCGCAGCTTGGCCGCCATCGCCAGCGAGATGCCGGTGTTGCCCGACGTCGGTTCGAGGATCGTGGTGCCGGGCCGCAGCCGGCCGTCCTTCTCGGCGTCGAGGAGCATCCGCAGCGCCGCCCGGTCCTTGATCGAACCGGTCGGGTTGTGGTCCTCCAGCTTCGCCCACAACCGGACGTCCGCCGACGGCGACAGCCGGGGCAGACCGACCAGCGGCGTGCCTCCGACCGAGTCGAGCAGACTGTCGAAACGCATGCTCAGCCGCCGGCCACCGCGGGCAGTACGACGACCACGTCGCCGTCCTTCACGCCGGTCTTCAGGCCGCCGGTGAACCGGACGTCCTCGTCGTTGACGTAGACGTTCACGAACCGGCGCAGCTCCTCCGGCTCGCCCTCGACGATGCGCTCCTTCAGACCCGGGTGGGCCCCGTTCACGTCGTCGATGAACTCGGCCAGCGTGGCGCCGTCCCCGTTCACCGCCTTCTCGCCGCCGGTGTACGTGCGCAAGATCGTCGGCACGCGCAACTCGATCGCCATATCAGTTGTCTCCTCTTGTTTCCTCATAAGAACCCACCACGCGCACTTCTTCTTCCACGACCTCGGCGTCGATGATCCGGTACGACCGGAACTCGACGGGACCGTCGTACGCCGGGGAGTCGGCGCCGTCCCGGGTCGACACCAGCACGTAGTGGGCGCCGGGCTCCTGGGCGAGGGTGATGTCGGTGCGTGACGGAAACGCCTCGGTGGCGGTGTGCGAGTGGTAGATCACCACCGGCTCCTCGTCCCGCTCGTCCATCTCCTGGTAGAGCCGGAGCAGGTCGCCGGAGTCGAACTCGTAGAACGTCGGCGACATCGCCGCGTTGAGCATCGGCACGAACCGCACCGCCCGGTCCGACCCGGCCGGTCCCGCGACCACGCCACAGGCCTCGTCCGGGTGGTCCCGGCGGGCATGCGCGACGATCGCGTCGTACGTGGCCTTCTCGATGATCAACACGAGACCACGGTACGGCGACCGCCGGACCCGTCCTGCCAACCCGGGAGTCGGTCCATTATGCGGACAGAGCGCTACCAGCGATCGTGGATCTGTGGCCGGATCAGTTCGTCGTACGTCGCCTGGACGGCGGCCGACTGGTCGGCGCTGAGCGGGGAGAGGCTCGCCGCCGCCAGGTTGCCGGCGACCTGGGCCGGGTTGCGCGCGCCCGGGATGACGACGCTCACACCCGGCTGGTCGAGGATCCAGCGGAGGGCGAACTGGGCCATGGTGACGCCGGCGGGCAGCCAGGGCATCAGGCGGCGGACGGCCTCCAGCCCGGTGCCGAAGTCGACGCCGGAGAAGGTCTCGCCGACGTCGAAGGCCTCGCCGTGGCGGTTGTAGGTGCGGTGGTCATCGGCCGAGAACGTGGTGTTCTCGTCGTACTTGCCGGACAACAGCCCACTCGCCAGCGGAACGCGGGCGATGATGCCGACGCCGGCCGCTTGCGCCGCGGGCAGCACCTCGTCGAGCGGCTTCAGCCGGAACGCGTTCAGGATGATCTGCACCGACGCCACGTTCGGCCGCGCGATCGCGGTGAGCGCTTCCGCGCAGGTCTCGACGCTCACGCCGTACGACGTCATCCTGCCCTCGTCCACCATCGAGTCGAGCGCGTCGAACACCGCGTCGGTCGAGTACACCGGCGTCGGCGGGCAGTGCAGCTGGACCAGGTCGATGGTGTCGACACCGAGGTTCTGCCGGGACCGGTCGTTCCACGCCCGGAAGTTCTCCAGCGTGTAGTTCTCCGGGACCTGCTCGACCCGGCGTCCCATCTTGGTCGCCACGGTCAGGCCGTCGTACCTTTTGAAGACCTGACCGACCAGCCGCTCGCTGCGCCCGTCGCCGTACACATCCGCGGTGTCGATGAACGTGACGCCGCCCTCGATCGCCGCCCGCAGTACCGCGAGCGCATCGCCCTCGTCGACCGAGCCCCAGTCGGCGCCCAACTGCCAGGCACCGAGCCCGACCACACCCACGTCCCGACCAGTCCGACCAAGCCTGCGCGTCTCCATGCCGCCAACCTTAGGCAGTGACCGCGACCTGCAGTTCGGGACCCTCCGCGACGTCCAGGTCTGTCGCGAGAGTCTCGGCCATGATCAGGTCGCGATGCGCCTCGACCGCCTGCATGGTCCGAGCGTCAGCCGTCACCGACAAGCGCATCCGATCGGTCACCTGCAGGCCCGCGTCCCGCCGCGCCTGCTGCACCGAGCGGATCACGTCGCGAGCCGTCCCCTCGGCTTCCAGCTCAGGCGTGATCGTCGTATCCAGTACGACGAATCCGCCGCCGGAGAGCAGGCCGCTCGCCGTACCACCCTCGGCCAGCGTGGTCTCCAGGGTGTACTCACCCTCGGCCAACTCGATGCCCCCGGCAACGACAACGCCGTCCGCGGAGACCGACCAGTCGCCACTCTTCGACGCCTTGATCACCGTCTGGACGTCACGCCCCAGCCGCGGCCCGGCCGCCCGCGCGTTGACCGTCAACTGCTGCGACACCGGCGCGTCCACCGCATCCGCCGACGTCAGCACGACCTCGCGGACGTTGACCTCATCCTCGATCAAGGGCACCAGAGCCCGTAGCGCCTCCGCGTCGGCCGTCGCCACCGTCAGCGACTGCAACGGTTGCCGGCCGCGGATGCCTGCCGCCTTCCGAATCGACGACGCGACCGAGCACACCTCGCGCACCCGCTCCATCCGCGTGACCAGCTCCGGGTCGTCCGGAAGGTCGTCAACCGCCGGCCAGTCGGTCAGATGCACCGACCGCTCCCCGGTCAGACCACGCCAGACCTGCTCGACCGTGAGCGGCAGGAGCGGCGCAGCCGTCCGGCACACCACCTCAAGCGCGGTGTAGAGCGTGTTCACCGCGTCCTGGAACGTCTCCCCCGACTCGTCCCAGAAGCGATCCCGGGACCGGCGGATGTACCAGTTCGTCAGCACCTCCAGGTAGCTGAGCACCGCATCGCAGGCTGACGCGACGTCGTACCGGTCCAGCTTCTCCTCGACGTCCGCGACGAACACCCGCAGCCGGGCCAGCACGTACCGGTCCAGCAGCACCTCGGAGCCGGTCGACCACGTCGCGGTCGCCCCGGCGGCGTTCGCGTAGAGCGCGAAGAAGTACCAGGCGTTCCACAACGGGATCATCACCTGGCGGACACCGTCCCGGATGCCTTCCTCGGTGACGACCAGGTTCCCACCGCGCAGGATCGGGCTCGACATCAGGAACCAGCGCATCGCGTCGGCGCCGTCGCGGTCGAACACCTCGGACACGTCCGGGTAGTTCCGCAGCGACTTGCTCATCTTCTGGCCGTCGTTGCCGAGCACGATCCCGTGACTCAGGCAGGACGAGAACGCCGGCCGGTCGAACAGCGCCGTGGACAGGATGTGCAGGGTGTAGAACCAGCCGCGGGTCTGGCCGATGTACTCGACGATGAAGTCGCCCGGGAAATGGTGCTCGAACCACTCGGTGTTCTCGAACGGGTAGTGCACCTGCGCGAAGCTCATCGACCCCGAGTCGAACCACACGTCGAGTACGTCGGGCACCCGGCGCATCGTGGACCGCCCGGTCGGGTCGTCCGGATTCGGCCGGTTCAGCTGGTCGACGTACGGGCGGTGCAGGTCCGGGACCGCGACACCGAAGTCGCGCTCCAGCTCCTCGATCGAACCGTAGACGTCGATCCTCGGGTACGCCGGATCGTCCGAACGCCAGACCGGGATCGGACTGCCCCAGAACCGGTTCCGGCTGATCGACCAGTCCCGCGCGTTCGACAACCACTTCCCGAACTGCCCATGCTTCACGTGCTCCGGCACCCAGGTGATCTGCTCGTTCAGCTCGACCATCCGGTCCCGGATCCGGGTCACCTCGACGAACCAGCTCGACACCGCCTTGTAGATCAGCGGGTTCCGGCACCGCCAGCAGTGCGGGTAGCTGTGCACGTAGCTGTCCTCGCGGACCAGCGCCCCGGCCGCCCGCAGGTCCCGGATGATCGGCCGGTTCGCCTCGAACACATGCATCCCCTGGTACGGCGGGACCACGGACGTGAACCGGGCTCCTTCGTCAACGGTCAGCACAGTGGGGATCCCGGCCGCCTCACAGGCGACTTGGTCCTCCTCGCCGTACGCGGGAGCCATGTGTACGACGCCGGTGCCCTCGTCGGTGGTGACATGCTCGGCCGAGATGACCTGGAAGGCGTTGGCGGTCCCGAAGACCTCGGCGTTCGCGAGGAACGGGAACAGCGGGGCGTAGCGCAGGCCGATCAGCTCGGAGCCCTTGAGCCGCCGGAGCACCTCGTCACCGAGGCCGGCGAAGTCGCCGTGTGTCCCGGCGTACGCCGCCAACCGCGCCTCGGCGAGGATCGTCGGGCGGCCCTCGGCGTCGTTCACCACCACGTAGTCGACGTCCGGGCCGACGGCCATGGCAAGGTTGCTCGGCAGCGTCCAGGGCGTGGTGGTCCAGGCGAGCAGGCGCTCACCGGTCTCCAGCTCGACCGCGATCGTCACCGACGGGTCCTGGCGCTGCTGGTAGACGTCGTCGTCCATCCGCAGCTCGTGGTTGGAGAGCGGGGTCTCGTCGTTCCAGCAGTACGGCAACACCCGCAGGCCCTCGTACACCAGGCCCTTGTCGTACAGCGTCTTGAACGCCCAGATCACCGACTCCATGTAGTCGCGATTGAGCGTTTTGTAATCGTGGTCGAAGTCGACCCAGCGCGCCTGGCGGGTGACGTAACTGCGCCACTCACCGGTGTACTTCAGCACCGACGCCCGGCAGGCCTCGTTGAACTTCTCGATACCGAGCTCGAGGATGTCCGCCTTTGTCTTCAGCCCGAGCACCCGTTGAGCCTCCAGCTCGGCCGGCAACCCGTGCGTGTCCCACCCGAACCGCCGCTCCACCCGATGCCCACGCATCGTCTGGTACCGCGGCACAACGTCCTTCACGTATCCCGTCAGCAGGTGCCCGTAATGCGGCAGCCCGTTCGCGAACGGCGGCCCGTCGTAGAACACGAACTCGTTGGCCCCGTCCACCCCAGCCGCCCGCTGCTCCACCGAGGCCAGGAACGTCCCGTCCTTGTCCCAGTACTCGAGCACCTCCCGCTCGATCCGCGGAAAGTCAGGACTAGCACTCAGCTCGGCGTCACCGCTCTTCGGGTAGCTCACCCGCCGATCCTAGATGCGCCGCCTCATCACTCCCACCGCAATCCGTGGTCGCGCGGCCTTGAGCACCGATCAACCACGACTCGCCCACCAACTTGACTGTCCCGTGCTCAAAGTCGCCGGACCGGCAGCGCCGGCCTCCACCGGCCGACCGCGTGGCCGGCGACCGATTCGAGCCTGGCGCGGGACCGTGCACAATTTGTGGCTGCCGAGAACTCGCCACACCCTGGGGCAGGCCACCACAAGTTGTACGCAGCCACCACGCTCGGTCGCCCTCTGCACCTACCAACCGCACTCCCGGAACGCATCCGCTCCGCCGAGTGCCTCGGACGTGATCAGGTGCCGCGACGCGCCGGAGGCGCCAAAAGTCAGCCGCCGCCGAAGGCGGTGTCCTTTCGCGGGCCGGAGGTGCTAGCGCATGTTGTGGAGGAGGGCGGACTGGAGATAGCCCAGCCAGTCGTACAGGTCGTACGTCAGGCGGCGGGGGTCGTCGTCGGGAAGCTTCTCCCAGGTGGAGTAGTCGTCTTCTTCCTTGATGTCCAGGCGGGTGCCGATGGCCAGGCGGAGGTCGTTCAGGGCGCGCAGCCAGGACAGTTGTTCGTCGGGCTCCAGCGCGATCTCGTCCGCGCCGGACTCCTCGAGCGCGGACAGCACCCGCTTGGCGTCACCGATCTTGCGGTCGCGCAGGCCGCGCTCCGTGAACCGCCGGAACTCACCCGCCGCCTGGTCGTCCTCCTTGTAGGCATCCGGCAGCAACCGCTGGAGTACGACGTCCTCCGGCGGCGAGGTCGGCCCGTCGCTGTCCAGGAGCGCCGCCAGCGGATCCGAGGATTGGGTGGCGCGCGGCGGCAGGCCGTCGTACAGGAGTTCGACCAGGTTGCGGAGCAGGTTCGCCAGGATGTCCGCCTCGTGCTCGGCGAAACTGACGACGACGGTCTTGCGGCGCTTGCGGAACCGGGTCACGACTTCTCGCAGGTGGCCCACAGGCCGTAGGAGTGCATCGCTTCCACGTCGCGTTCCATCGCCTCGCGGTTGCCGTTCGAGACCGCCGACTTGCCCTCCTGGTGCACCTGCAGCATCAGCTTCTCCGCCTTGTGTTTGGAGTAGCCGAAGTAGGTCTGGAACACGAAGGTGACGTAGTCCATCAGGTTGACCGGATCGTTCCAGACGATCGTCACCCACGGTGGGCTCAGCTCGATCGCCTCGTCGACCTCGGGGCTCTCGAGTTCGCTTGGTGCGGTGCTCACCGGTCCATTCTCTCCATCATCGGTTCCAGGTTCGCAATAGGCTGCCCTTGTGACTCACGCTGTGACGCACTCGACCGCGCTCCTCACGGACCACTACGAGCTCACCATGCTGCAGGCCAGCCTGGCCGACGGCACGGCGCAGCGCCGGTCGGTCTTCGAGCTGTTCGCCCGCCGGCTGCCCGACGGGCGCCGCTACGGCGTGGTCGCCGGCGTGAACCGGCTGCTGGACGCGCTGGAGCGGTTCCGCTTCGACGAGCGGGCGATCGGGTTCCTGGCCGACCGGGGTGTCGTCGACCAGGCTACCCGGGACTGGCTGGCGGACTACCGGTTCACCGGCGACATCTCCGGCTACGCCGACGGCGAGATCTTCTTCCCCGGCTCGCCGGTGCTGGTGGTTGAGGCCAGTTTCGCCGAGGCGGTGCTGCTGGAAACCGTGTTCCTGTCGATCCTGAACCACGATTCCGCGGTCGCCTCGGCGGCGTCCAGGATGACCTGGTGGGCCGGTGGCCGGCCGTGTATCGAGATGGGCTCGCGCCGGACCCACGAGGAGTCCGCGGTCGCCGCCGCGCTGTCGGCGTACATCGCGGGCTTCGCCACCACCTCGAACCTGGAGGCCGCGCACCGGTACGGCATCCCGAGCGCCGGTACGGCGGCGCACTCGTTCACGCTGCTGCACGACACCGAGCGGGACGCGTTCGTCTCCCAGGTCGATGCCCTCGGCAAGGGGACGACCCTGCTGGTGGACACGTACGACGTGGCCGAGGCGGTCCGGACCGCGATCGCCATCACCGGCCCCGAGCTCGGCGCGGTCCGGCTCGACTCCGGCGACCTGCCGTCCCTGGCCGGGCAGGTCCGCGAGCAGCTGGACGCTCTCGGGGCGACCAAGACCCGGATCATCGTCACCAGCGACCTGGACGAGTACCAGATCGCCGCCCTCGCCCCCGCCCCGGTCGACGGGTACGGCGTGGGTACGTCGCTCGTCACCGGCAGCGGCCACCCGACCTGCGGGTTCGTGTACAAACTGGTCGCCCGGGAGAACGCGGACGGGGCGCTGGTCCCGGTGGCGAAGAAGAGCCCGGACAAGATCTCCATCGGCGGCAGGAAGTATGCGCTGCGGCGCCGCTCGGCCAGCGGCGTTGCGGAGGTCGAGCTGATCGGCGTCGGCGAGCCGCCGGTCGACGACGGTGACGACCGGGAGCTGCTCAAGCCGCTGGTCGAGGCCGGCAAGATCGTCGGCCGCACCACCCCGGAGGAGTCCCAGGCGCACCACCTCAAGGTGCGCGACGAACTGCCCCGCTACGCCAGCCAGCTGAGCCGTGGCGAGCCCGCGATCCCGACCGAGTACAGCGGCGAGTACGACGCCCGCAACCCATTCCTGCCCCGGAGCCACATGTGAGCACCGAACGGGCTGAATGGCCTCCAGAAGCACCGGCGAGCGAAGCAGACGTCTTGGTCGCGCTGCGGTTCGCCGACCGGGCGGCCCGGAAGGCGGTCGCTGACGAGCTGGCCGGTACCGGACTGCACACCGGCCAGGAACTGGTTCTCGCCAAGCTCCTGCACCACGGCTCGCTCCAGGTGGCCCAACTGGCCAAGGTCCTGGACGTCGAGGTGCCGACGGCAACGAAAACCACCCAGCGGATGGAAGCTGCCGGCCTCGTCCGCCGGGTCAGGAACAGCACGGACGCCCGCCAGGTCGCGATCGAACTCACCGACCGCGGCGCCGAGCTGGCCCACACGGTCCAGGAGGTCTACGACCGAGCCGGCCGCCGGGCCCTCGCCCAGCTCGGCCCAGAGGACCGCCGCGTGCTCCGCAATCTCCTCTGGACCATCACCAGCACCCTCGAGCCAGGATCCTAGATCGGAATGCCCGGAAGGCCGGGGGTGCGCGGTGCCTTGAGGTCCCGGCGTACCAGGACAGTCACCCAGGCAGCGCCGGCGCAGAAGATGGCCGCGAACAGCCAGAAGTTGTAGGCCACGCTCGGCGACAGGAGATCGGCGAGGACGAAGAGCGCGATCGCGGAGAAGAGCCCGACGAAGAGCAGTCCTATGCTCAGGACGATGGTGGCGTCCATGGCCGGGGTCGCGCGGCGGTGTCGCAGCCGCCAAGCGCAGGCGACGACCACGAGCAGGCCGCTGGAGGACAGGACCAGCGACACGATGTCAGGCCAGCTCCCGTCGGCCGGAGCCGCTCCGGTCTCCTGGGCGGCGCCGTTGGCCGTGATCTCGGTCAGCCGGCCGCGCCAGATCGTGCCGGTCACCCGGTCGCCCTCGTCGAGTTGATCGAGGATGGGGCCGCTGTTGGGGAACCCCGTGTTCCACCTGGCGCCGGACGCGCCGATCAGGACCGCGCTGCGGTCGCCCGTCTTGTACTCCGGGACAACGTGGATGCCGGACGCGGTGAACTCTTCCGTCCACCGGCATTCGGCCGGTGTCTGCGGAGCGGTCGAGCAGCGCGGCGCAGTCTCGTAGGCGTGTATCTCGCGGTCGTTGTCCGGCGCCACCACAGTGCCGAGGTCGGTAGCGACACCGACCAGGGCAACGCCGCCCAGGAGAACGAAGATTGTTGTGACTGTTTTGTCGAGGATCCCCACAGGTCAATGATGCGCTCGACAGGGGTTGGGGTTGTGTCCCGTTGGTGTGATGCGCGCGACACGCGTCGAGGGCCGTCCCTAGCGCGCGTCGAAGACCTTCGCGAGCAGACTCAGAGCCTCGCGCAGGAGCTCAGGCGGCATCACGAGCGGCGGCAGGAACCGCAGTACGTTGCCGTAGGTCCCCGCGGTCAGCACGACCATCCCCTCCGCGTGACACGCTCGCGCGATCTCCCCGGTCGCGATCGGATCGGGCTCGCCGGAGCTGTCGACCAGCTCGATGGCGATCATCGCGCCCCGCCCGCGGACGTTGCCGATGATGGGGTGCCGCTTGGCCAGGTCATGCAGCGCGGCCAGCATGACCTCGCCGATCTCCCGCGCCCGGGCCGGCAGGTCGTCGCCTTCGATCACCGAGATCGCCGCCAGCGAAGCCGCGCACGCCACCGGGTTCCCGCCGTACGTGCCGCCGAGACCACTCACGTGCGGCGCGTCCATGATCTCCGCCCGGCCCGTCACGGCCGCCAGCGGCAGGCCGCCCGCGATGCCCTTCGCCAGTGTGATCACATCCGGTACGACGCCCTCGTGCGTGCACGCGAAGAGGTCGCCGGTCCGCCCGAACCCGGTCTGGATCTCATCCGCGACGAACACCACCCCGGCAGAACGGCACCACTCGGCCACCGCAGGCAAGAACCCGGGAGCAGGTACGACGAACCCGCCCTCGCCGTGGATCGGTTCGATCACCACGCAAGCCACGTTCGACGCACCGACGTACTTCTCGATCGACGCCACCGCCCGGGCCGCGGCCTCCGGTCCGCTCAGCCCGTCGCGATACGGGTACGACGTCGGCACTCTGTACACCTCCGGCGCGAACGGCCCGAACCCGTCCTTGTACGGCGCGTTCTTCGCCGTCATCGCCATGGTCAGGTTGGTCCGCCCGTGGTACCCGTGGTCGAACACCACCACCGCGTTCCGCCGGGTGTGGGAGCGGGCGATCTTCACCGCGTTCTCGACCGCCTCGGCACCGGAGTTCAGCAGCACGGACCGTTTCTCGTGGTCCCCGGGCGTGATCCGGTTCAGCTCCTCGCACACCTCGAGGTAGCCGGCGTACGGCGTGACCATGAAGCAGGTGTGGGTGAACCGGGCCACCTGCTCCTGGACGGCGCTCACCACCTGCGGCGCCGCGTTGCCGACGTTCGTGACCGCGATCCCGGAGCCGAGATCGATCAGCTGGTTGCCGTCGGCATCCACCACGATCCCGCCGCCGGCCTCGGTGACGAACACCGGCAGCGCCACCCCGATCCCGCGCGCGACCGAGCGCCGTACCCGCGCCATCAACTCGATCGACCGAGGCCCGGGAATCTCCGTGACCAGCTTGCGTTCCTGCGTGACTGTCATCGTCCTGCTCCCAATGATTCCGCGTCGCCTGAGAGTTTCTGTGCCAGCCAGACCGGGATCACCGAGAACACGATCAGCGCGGCCGCGACCACGTTGACGATCGGCGCCTGGTTCGGCCGGAACAGGTTGTTGAAGATCCAGATCGGCAGCGTCTGCTGGTTCGCGCCGGCGGTGAACGTGGTCACGATGATCTCGTCGAACGAGAGCGCGAACGCGAGCAGCCCACCGGCCAGCAGCGCCGACCGGATCAGCGGGAACGTCACCAGCCGGAAGGTGGTGAACCCGGACGCACCGAGATCCGCCGACGCCTGCTCGAGATGTACGCCGGTCCGCCGCAGCCGCGCGATCACGTTGTTGAACACCGTCACGATGCAGAACGTCGCGTGCGCGATGACGATCGTGCCGAACCCGAGTTCGAAGCCGAAGATGGTCCGGAACGCGTTGTTCAGCGCTATCCCGGTGACGATGCCAGGCAGCGCGATCGGCAGGATCACCAGCAGCGACACCGAGTCGCGGCCGTAGAAGCTGAACCGCTGCAGCGCGAACGCGATCATCGTCCCCAGCACCAGCGCGATCACTGTCGCCACGAGCCCGACCCGAACACTCACCCAGAGCGCATCCAGCGCGCCTTGGCTCTCGGCCGCGCGCCGCCACCACTCCAGCGTGAAGTCCCGCGGCGGCCAGGCGAACGTCTTGTTCACGTTGAACGAGTTCACCAGCACCAGCAGCAACGGGATGTAGATGATCGCGAGGATCACGATGGTGAGGATCCGCAACACCATCCTGGTCGGTCCGGAGATCGTCATCACAGGCTCTCCATCGCTCCGGTACGGCGTACCGCGGCCAGGTACCCCAGCATCACCACGACCGGGATGGTGGCGACCGCCGCCGCGAAGGGCAGGTTGTTGGCCGCGCCCACGTTGTCGTACACAACGTTGCCCAGCAACTGGTTGGTACCGCCGACGATCCGTACGGCGATGTAGTCGCCCAGCGTCAGGCTGAAGGTGAAGATCGACCCGGCCACCATGGCCGGCACCACCACCGGCACGACCACCCGCCGGATCGTCTGGGTGGTCTTCGCACCGAGATCGGCCGATGCCTCCAGCAACGAATCCGGCAGCCGTTCCAGGCCGGCGTAGATCGGCAGGATCATGTACGGCAGCCACAGGTAGGCCAGCGTCACCACCGTCGCGGTCAGACCGAACCCGGGCGACTGCAGCCCGACCGCCTCGAACATCGAGGACACCAGCCCGCCCTCGGCGAACATCCCGCGCCACGCGTACGCCTTGACCAGATAGCTGGCCCACAAGGGCATCAGCACCGCCACCAGCAGGAACCGGCGCAGCCCCGGGCGCGCCACCTTCGACATGTACAGCGCGATCGGGAACGCGACCACCGCATCGATCACGGTCACCAGGAGGGCGACCCCGATCGTGCGCAGGGCTATGGTCCGGTACACCTCGACGGTGAACAGCGTCCGGAAGCTGTCCAGCGTCCACTCCCTCTCGATCAGCCCGGTGAAGCTGTCCTGCGACCAGAGGGCGGTGACGAACAACGCCGCCAACGCCCCCAGGTACGCAACCCCGAGCCACAGGATCGGCGGCCCTAGCAACAAACCCAACCGAACCCGCGGGTGCCGGTGCAGACCGCTCATCCCTTGATTTGGGTCCAGGCTTGGGTCCAGCGGCTGTAGTCGGTGCACTTGACGTCGGTGCGGCCGTCGAGGCACTGCTCGATCGGGGTGGTCCAGTACCAGATCTTCTCGGAGTAGGCCTCGTCACCCGCGTGGAACGTGGTGCAGTGGTTCTTGTCCGCGGTCTGTGCACACGCCTTCGCGTTGGCCGGCGACTCACCGAAGTACTCGGCCACCGCCGCGTTCGCGGTCGGGCTGACGATGTGGTTCATCCAGAGGTAGCCGCAGTTCTTGTTCTTCGACGTCGCACTCAGCATCCAGGTGTCGGACCAGCCGGTCACGCCCTCGGTCGGGACGGTGACCTGCACCGGGACCTTCTCGCCGGTCGCCACGTTCGCGATCACCTGCCAGGTGGTGCCGACCACCGAGTTGCCGCTGGTGAACGCCTGCACCTCCTTGAGGTAGTCCGACCAGTACTCCGACACCAGCGTCTTCTGCTGCTTGAGCAGATCGACGGTCGCGGTGAACTGCTTGTCGTCCAGCGCGTACGGGTTCTTGATGCCCAGATCAGGCTTCGTCGCCATCAGGTACATCGCGGCGTCGGCGATGTAGATCGGTGAGTCGTACGCCGTGACCGCACCCTTGTACGGCGAGTTCGCGTCGAAGACCACGCCCCACGACGTCGGCGCCGGCGTCACCTTGTCGGTCCGCCACATCAGCAGGTTCGCGCCGTACCCGTGCGGTACGCCGTACATCTGGCCCTTCACCGAGTTCCACGGTCGGTCCTTGAGGAACGGGTAGACGTCGGCGTAGTTCGGGATCAGGTCGGTGTTCACGGGCTCCACCTGTCCGCCCGCGATCAGCCGCAGCGACGCGTCGCCGGAGGCCGACACCACGTCGTACTGCCCGGTCTTCATCAGGCTGACGGCCTCGTCCGACGTACCGAACGTCTTCACCGTGACCTGGCAGCCGGTCTCCTTCTCGAACGACGAGACCCAGTCGACCTTCGGGTCGTTCGAGCCGTCCTCGGCGTACCCGGGCCAGGCCAGCACACTGAGCTTGCCCTCCCCGGCTCCGAGCGTGTCGAGTTTCTTCAGGTCCGGCGGGGTGAACCCGCTCGTCCCGGCCGCCCCGTCACCGGAGCTGTCGTCGGAACCACCGGACGTGCCGCACGCTGCCAGGATCAGAGCGAGCACTGCCAGGCTCGCCGCCGCACTGAGTCTCTTCATCGAAAGCTCCTTGCCAAAGGGGGTGGGGCGGTGGGACTTGCTAGGCGGAACCGCCGATCTCGACGGTGTGTTCGCGGCGCCAGGTGAGGCGGACCTGGGCACCCCGAAGCGCGAGCTTGTCCTGCACCGAACCCTGCTGGTTCTGTTGCAGGACGATGAGCGAGCCACCGGCGTCCAGATCGACCACGGTCTGCGTGGCCGAGCCCAGATACACCACTTCGCGGACCACACCGGTGGCGGTACAGCTCCCCGGGCCGGCGGCGGCGTCCCGAGTTTGCATGTCGATCTTCTCGGGCCGGACGGTGAACACTCCCGGCGTACCGAGGACGGCGGATGCGACGTCGCCCTCGAGCAGATTGGAGGTACCGACGAACCCGGCGACGAACGCACTCGCCGGGTGCTCGTACAGCTCGGCGGGCCCGGCCAGCTGCTCGATCCGGCCGCCGTTGAACACGGCGATCCGGTCGCTCATCGTCAGCGCCTCCTCCTGGTCGTGGGTGACGAACACGAAGGTGATGCCGACATCACGCTGCAGCGCCTTGAGCTCGAGCTGCATCTCCCGGCGCAGCTTCAGGTCGAGGGCTCCGAGCGGCTCGTCCAGCAACAGCAGCTTCGGGCGGTTCACCAGTGCCCGGGCCAGCGCAACGCGTTGCCGCTGGCCACCGGACAGTTGGCTCGGCCGGCGGTCCCCGAACCCCTCCAGCCGGACCGTTTCCAGCGCCTCGAGAGCTCTGGTACGGCGCGACCGCCGGTCGACACCCTTCACCCGCAACCCGTACTCGACGTTCTGCAACACACTCATATGCGGGAACAGCGCGTAGTCCTGGAAGACCGTGTTCACATCGCGCGCGTACGGTGGCCGCTCGGTGACGTCGACGCCCCCGAGCAGGATCCGGCCCGCGGTCGGCACCTCGAAGCCGGCGATCATCCGCAGCACCGTGGTCTTGCCGGAACCGGACGGGCCGAGCATCGAGAAGAACTCGCCCTCGGCCAGGTCGAGGTCGACACCGTCCACCGCGGCCACCTCGCCGAACGTCTTCCGCAGGCCGCGCAGGCTGACCGCCGCCACCGTGTCCGGCGGCGTCTCGGTCGTCACCTGCTCACCCAAGCTCGTCATCCGATCGCTGACATCACGTGCTTGACCCGGGTGTAGTCCTCGACGCCGTACAGGGACAGGTCCTTGCCGTGCCCGGAGTGCTTGAAGCCGCCGTGCGGCATCTCGGCCACCAGCGGGATGTGGGTGTTGATCCAGACGCAGCCGAAGTCGAGGGCCGCGGACATCCGCAGTGCCCGCGAGTGGTCAGTGGTGAACACGCTCGACGCGAGACCGAAGCGCACGCCGTTGGCCATCCGCAGTGCCTCGTCCTCGTCGGTGAACGACTGCACGGTGATGACCGGACCGAACACCTCGTCCTGGATCATCTCGTCGTCCTGCCGCAGCCCGGTGACGACGGTCGCGTCCAGGAAGTAGCCGTCGGCAAGGGCTCCGCCGGACCGCTCGCCACCCAGTGCGATCGAGCCGTGCTCGGGCATCCGGGCCAGGAAGCCGTGGACCCGGTCCAGCTGCAGACTGCTGTTCAGTGGCCCGAACAGAGCGTCACCGTCGTTCGCGAGTCCTGGGCGCGCGTTCGATCGCGCCCAGTCGACCAGGGTCTGCACGAACTCGTCGTGCACCGATGCATCGACGATCACCCGGCAGGCCGCCGTACAGTCCTGGCCGGCGTTGAAGTAGCCGCCGACCCCGATCGCCTCGGCCGCCGCCGCGAGATCCGCGTCCGCGAAGACGACGGCCGGTGCTTTGCCGCCGAGTTCGAGATGGGTGCGCTTGAGGTCGAGCGCCGCCGTACTGGCGACCTCGGAACCGGCGCGGGTCGAGCCGGTGATGCTGACCTGGCCGGGGACCGGATGCGCAACCACGGCCTGCCCGGTCGCACGGTCACCGCAGACGACGTTGAACACGCCGGGCGGCAGTA
Organism: Kribbella sp. NBC_00889; assembly: GCF_045207705.1. NCBI lineage: Bacteria > Bacillati > Actinomycetota > Actinomycetes > Propionibacteriales > Kribbellaceae > Kribbella > Kribbella sp. NBC_00889. Next base: position 5,749,341 of record NZ_CP108783.1, read on the forward strand.
CTTCGGCCGCGAGCTCGGCGAGCATCACCGTCGTCACCGGTGTGGTCTCGGCCGGCTTCAGGACCACGGTGTTACCGGCGGCAAGCGCCGGACCGAACTTCCAGACCGCCATCATCATCGGGTAGTTCCACGGCGTGATCTGGCCGACGACACCGATCGGCTCGCGGCGCACCCAGGACGTGTGACCGGCCAGGTACTCACCCGCGGACTTGCCTTCGAGCAGCCGTGCAGCGCCTGCGAAGAACCGCAACTGGTCGACCATGACGTCCAGTTCCTCGGTCCGGGTCAGCTCGAGCAGCTTGCCGGTGTTCTCCGACTCGGCGGCGACCAGGGCGTCTGCCTCAGCCTCGACCCGGTCGGCGAACCGCAGCAGCGCGCGTTGCCGCTCGCTCGGTGTGGTCCCGGCCCAGCCCGGCGCAGCGGCGTCTGCCGCCCGGTACGCCGCGTCCACGTCGTCGTCGCCGGACAATGGCGCCGTACCGAAGACCTTGCCGGTGGCCGGATCGACGAGCTCGCTGGTAGCGCCGCTGAGCGCGTCTCGCGGTGTTCCGTTGATCAGATTCCGCACAGTTCGCATCGCGCACGCTCCCGTGGCCGGGGACTGTCTCTGGTGGCCGTAAACATATGAAATCAGATGTTAAAGTTCAAGAGATCGGTGAGAATGTTCCGGAGTTGTGTCCGGGTGACCGAGAGAGGTAGGGGCGGGATGGCGCTGCGGTTCTACGGCAGTGGCGCGGCGGCAGTGTTCGCACCGCTGGAGACGCTGAGCCGCTCGGAACTGGTGGAGCGCCGCCTGACCGACGCGATCGCGCTGGGCCTGCTCCCGGACTCGGAGCAACTGCCGGGCGAGTCCGACCTGGCCGGCATCTTCGGCGTCTCCACCACCACGGTGCGCGAAGCCCTGTCGTCACTGCGGTTGCGCGGTCTGATCCACACCCGGCGTGGGCGGGGCGGCGGCAGCTTCGTCCGGGCCCAGGAGGAGATGTCCGCCGCGATCGTCCGGGACCGGCTGGAGGAGCTGAGCCTCGCGCAGCTTCGCGATCTCGGCGACCACTACAGCGCCATTGCGGGTACGGCGGCCAGACTCGCGGCCGAGCGGGCGACGCCGGACGACGTGCAGCGTCTCGGCGGGGTCTGCGACAGTCTGGAGAACGCCGAAGGTCTCGGCTCCCGTCGCCGGGCGGATGCACAGTTCCACATCGAGGTGGCCGCGACCGCGCAATCCACCCGGCTGTACCGCGCCGAGGTGAGCCTCCAGGCAGAGGTCGGCACGCTGCTCTGGCTGGCGTTCGGCGACGACGAGAGTCACCGCCGGACCGTGCAGAGCTGCCGGGATGTCGTCGCGGCGATCGAGCGAACCGACGGCGACGCCGCCCGGGCGGCCGCGGAGGAACGCGTCGCAGACTCGACGGCACGACTGATCGACCTCAGACTGGCCCTGGAGGACTGATGAGTACTCACCTTGCGTCAGATGCCGGAGTCGATGCCGTCCTGGAGCAGGTCGGCGGCGTGGTCGGCGAGGCCTTCGGGCTCGCCGACCGGATCGCCACGGACGTCGGTGCCGTGTTCACCGAGCAGCCGACGGTCCGGCGCGGCGACCTCGGTGCGGTCACGACCCTGGTGGGTCCGGCGCTCGAGGATCCGGACGGCCTGATCCAGGGCGCGGGATTCGTCGCGGCCGTCGACACGCTGGCCGACTCCCGCTGGTGGCTGGAGTGGTTCATGCTGAGCAACGGTTCGGCCGAGCGCCTGATCGTCGACACCGATCCACGCGGCGAGAACTTCTACGACTACGGTTCCCTGCCCTGGTACGACGTACCGCGGACCACCGGCCGCCGCCACATCACCGGGCCGTACGTCGACTACCTGTGTACCGACGACTACACCCTGACCTTCACCGTGCCCGTCGTGGTGGACGACCGGTTCGTCGGCGTGGCCGGCGCGGACGTCCGCGTGTTCACCTTCGAGAAGGCGATCCTGCCCTGCCTGCGGGCGACCCACCGAAAAGTTGCCATCGTCAACGACCAGGGCCGGGTCGTGCTGAGCAACAGCGCCCACCACGTGAGCGGGACGCTGCTGCGCGCACCGTCACCGTCGTACCGGATCGAGGATCTGCCGCTGTCGGTGGTCGAGCTCAGCTAGGCAGGTACGTGTCCAGGTAGGGGTTGCGGAACTTGCCGGCCGGGTCGTACTTCGCCGCGAGCGCGATGAAGTCGGGCACCTTGGGATAACGCGCGCGGAGCAACGCCGCGTCGGCGGCGAAGACCTTGCCCCAGTGCGGCCGCACGTCCAGCGGGTCCAGGGCCTCCTCGAGCGCGGTCACGACAGGCCGTACGGCGGACTCGTCCTGAATCCAGGTGAAATGCAGCGCGACCGTGTCCCGGCCCTGGCTCGGGCTCAGCCACAGCTCGTCGGCGGCGATCGTGCGGATCTCGGACACCTGGATGACCGGCGTGAACTGATTACCCAGGGCCCGCAGTACGTCGAACGCCTCGGCCGCCCGCTCGCGCGGGACGAAGTACTCGGACTGCAGTTCGTCGCCGTTGCTCGGCGTGAACTCGAGCCGGAAGTGCGGCAGCCGCTCGTTCCACGGACCCGGTACGCCACCCTGTTGAGTGGCGTAGCCGGCCGGCATCACCTTGATCGGATGACGGGGGCCGTCAGCAACCTTCGCGCCCAGCCACTCCGCCTCGATCGGCACCTCACCACGCTGCTTGCGCCACACCATCACGTCCGGATCGACCCAGTCGGTGAAGGCGCTGACGCTGTACGCGCTGCCCATCACCGCGCCGAAGTCCGACCCCAGCCGCTCCACCGGCAGACCGTCGTACACGACCTGGCTGATCTGGTACGACGGCTGGACGTCGAGCGTGAGGCTGACAGTGACACCGAGCGCACCGAGCGAGATCACCGAGCCGGAGAAGTCCGGGTCGGCACGAGTCAGCGTGACGAGCTCGCCGGACGCGTCCACGAAGGTGATCGCGTTGACGGCGTCCGCGAGTGGACCGTTGGTGTCGCCGGAGCCGTGGGTGCCGGTGGAGCAGGCACCGGCGACCGAGATGTGCGGCAGCGAACCGAGGTTGTGCAACGCGAGTCCTTGGGCCTGCAGGGCCGCCGTGATCTCGCCGTACCGAAGCCCGGCGGAGACTGTCACCCCACGCTCGCCGACCTCGATCACCTGCGGCAGGTCCGCGACACTGACCAGCGTGCCGGTGCTGTCGGCGATCCGGTTGAACGAGTGCCCGGTGCCGAGCACGCGCACCTTCTCGCTCGACGCCACGATCTCCTGCAGTTCCCCCACCGACCCCGGCCGCTGCACTGCGCTCGCGAAGCTGACGTTCCCCGCCCAGTTCGTGACATTTGTCATGAAGTACACCTTCCTCGCGCGCCGGTCCCGCCACGACTCTCGCACATCACCAAGGGTTGGAGGTTGACGGTCTTACCCATTGGAGAGGAACTAAGTTGCGCCCCAAACTGTCCCGCCGCCGGGCTTTCACCGCCCTCGGCCTGGCGGGTGTCCTGGCCACCGGCACCGCGATCACCGTCGCGGTCAAAGGCCCATCGCAGCCGGCCACGGCCGCCACCACGACCGCCATCACGGCTACGCGCGCCATCAGTTGTGACACCAAGGCCGGCGGCAAGCACTTCTACGACGGCCCGTCGGCGTCGGCGAAGTACGACGCCCGGTTCAGCATGAGCGCGGCGCTGCCGCGGCTGGCGTCGTACACCCCGCAGGGCATCGGCACCTGGTGGAACTGGGACGGCAGCAAGAACCTGCTGCTGGTCACCATGTACCGCAAGGGCTCGAACTCGGTCATCGTCGGCATCGACCCGGCCACCAACAAGGTCGTCGGCGACGTCGCGATCGCGGCGACCCACGGCGGCGGCATCACCACGGTCTACGGCTGGGCCTTCGTCCAGGGCAGCACCAACGGCATCCGCAAGTACAGCCTGGCCACGCTGCGCGCCGCGATGAAGAAGGCCGGCACGCCGTACGTGAAGGCGACCGGCTCCGAGCGCAAGGTGTACGGCGCGTCGTTCCTGACCAGCTACGGGGACTCCCTGTTCGCCGGGAAGTTCAACGACACTGGCCGCGACAAGATGTACGAGTACAAGATCAGCAGCAACGGCACGCTGACCACGATCAACAAGGCCTGGGAGATCCCGACCAAGACCCAGGGCCTGCTGGTGACCAAGTCGCACTTCATCTACAGCACGTCGTACGGGCGGGACAAGCTGAGCAACCTGTACGTCGTCCGCCGCGGGCAGCCGGACCTGGACAAGGCGAAGCTGAGCTGCTTCCGGGCGCCGAGCATGTCCGAGGGGCTGACCGAGTACGGCGGCCGCGTGTACGAGGTGTTCGAGTCCGGGTCGTACCTGTACCGGTCCGACCCGAAGACGAAGAACGTGATCACCCACCTGCACAAGGCATCGATCTCGTCACTGACCAGCCTGGCGTGAGCGATCGGGCGCCATCAGATGGTTTGATGGCGCCCGATGCTCATCTCGTTCGGAATCGCCGGGTTGTGGTTCCTCGTCTTCGCGCTCAGCTTCCTGCACGACCGGCGACTGTTCCGCAACGGGATCTTCCTGGTCCTGACGCTGATGTTCGCCGGGATCGGCGTGATCTTCGCGCTCGACTCCGTCAGCGGCACCGCCGCGCGCTGGCTGGTGCTGGCGATCGTGGTCGCCATCCCGGTGGCGATCGTGGTGCTCGCGATCTTCCTCGTGATCAACGGCGTGACGATGCTGCGCCGGGAGGGCCGCCGGCCGGCGAACCTGCTGTCGCTGCTCGCAGGGCTCGGCATCATCGGGCTCGTCATCTTCGGCATCGCGGTCCAGCGGCTCAGCTGGGAACCGCTCGATGCGGTGCGCTCGATCCTGGTCGGGGTGCTCACCTACATCTCGTTCCTGTTCGTCTGTTTCCTCGCCTACGCGTTCGTCTACAGCCGGGTGCGCTCGTCCCGGAAGGTCGACTTCGTCGTCGTCCTCGGCTCCGGGCTGCGCGGCTCGCGCGTCCCGCCGCTGCTGGCGAGCCGGCTCGATCGGGCCCAGCAGGTCTACCTGCGGGCTGTCCGCAAGGGTCGGTCGCCGATGATCATCACGTCCGGCGGCCAAGGCCCCGATGAGGATGTCCCCGAGTCGCACGCGATGGCGTCGTACCTGATCGAGCGTGGTGTGCCGGAGGACCGGATCCTGCGTGAGGACCGGTCGACCAGTACAACGGAGAACCTGACCTTCAACCGGGACCTGATGGTCAGCCGGGTGCCGGCGTACCGCTGCCTGATCGTGACGAACAACTTCCACGCCTTCCGGGCCGCACTGACCGCCCGCAAGGTCAAGGTCAACGGCCAGGTCGTCGGCTCCCCGACCGCGGCGTACTACTGGCCGACGGCAACGATCCGCGAGTTCGTCGCGATCCTCTACTCACACAAGTACGTCAACGGCGGCATCTGCCTGCTGATCACAGCCGGCGCGATCCTGCAGCACGTCTAGGACCACAGTTCGAACGGCTCGTCGATCTGGTCCCCGGCCAGGAACGACGTCAGCAATCCGGGCAGGTTGCGCGGATAGAACACGTCCTGACTCGCCACCACGTCGGCGATCGGCCACCAGCGGAAGCCGAAGTAGTCCTCTTTCTCGTAGTCGAACCGCTCGGTCTCGTCGACATCCGGTCCCGGCCCGTCGAGCCTCACCTCGCATACCACCTCGTGCTGGAGGTGCCGTACGGCGCGATGCCGGAACGACGCCGTACGCCGCCAGGTCGGCGTACTCACCTGCTCCGGGGTCACCTTGATCCCGGTCTCCTCGCGCAGCTCGCGGAGCGCGGCGTCCAGCGAGGTCTCGCCCTCGTCGATGCCGCCGCCCGGTAGCTCCCACCACTCGCCCAGCTCGGGCGCGGTCACCTCACGTGTGTGGAAGAGCAGGATCCGGTCCTTGCTGTCACGGACGACGACGCGGACCGCGTCCCTCTCGAGGATCGGCAGATCCTTCGGCAGCTCGGTGATAGGGCACCTCCGTTGTCAGCGCAGCATCAGGACTGCGGCAATGATTCCAGCCAGGACGATCAGTACGCGGAGGAGGCCGCCGGGGAGGCGGCGGCCGATGTGGGATCCGACGTACCCACCGACGACAGAGCCTGCGGCCAGGAGGGCGGCGGCGGTCAGGTCGAGGTCGGCGACGAAGACGAAGATCACGCTCGCGACGAGGTTCGCGGCCAGCAACGCCAGGGTCTTGAGGGCGTTGACGATCCGCAGTTCCAGGTCGAGGCCCAGGCCGAGCACGGCCATCATCATCACGCCGGCGCCGGCGCCGAAGTAGCCGCCGTACACACCCGTGAGTGCGGTGAAGAAGGTCGTCGCCGATGACATCGTCGTCTGCGTCCCGTGCGGGTGTTCTCGCCGCGAGCGGAGCCAGGTCGAGATCCACGGCTGTACGCCGACGATCAAGCAAGTGAAGAGGATCAGCCACGGCGCGGCCGCGGCGAACACGTCCGCCGGCAAAGCCAGGAGCAACGCGGCACCACCGATCGCCCCGATCGCGCAGGTCAGGACGACGGCGATCGTCTGTGGTCGCGGCACCTCACGGAGCTCGCGGCGATAGCCGAACGATCCGCTCAGCGCGCCCGGCAGCAGGCCGACCGTGTTCGACGCGTTGGCGACGACGGGCGGGATCCCGAGCGCGATCAGGACCGGGAAGCTGATCAGCGAAGCGACGCCGACCGTCGAGGTCAGCATCCCCGCGCCGAGTCCCGCGGCCACCACCGCCAGGTGCTCCGGGCCGGTCACGCGCTCGCCGTCATCTCGTCCATCACTCGCCAGCCAACCACGATCCTGGCGAACAAACCGGCAGAATCTCACGTCGAGCGGCGTCCGAGACGAGCATCACGTGGCCGGACGGTGCCCGGACCAGCCGACGAGGCAATCGATCGCCGGGTGATCCCATCGCAGAGCAGACTACGGTGGGTGAACCGCCTGCTACGGATCGAGCTGCTCGGCCCGCTCGTCAGGACTCAGCGGCGAACCGCTCGATCCGGGTGACGAGCTGCGCGAGCGGTGTGGTTCCGTCCAGCTCCAGGTCAGCGGTTGCCCGCAGCAACGGTTCTACCGACTCCTTGAACTCGAGGCTGCGGGCGAGTTCCTCCGGATCCTTTCCGTACCTGTTGGTGGTCCGATGGGTGAGCCGTTCGGCCATCACCTCGGCGGGGACGCTCAGCAGTACGACGCCGGTGAAGCGGTCGCGGAACACGCCCAGGTTCGGCGCGCACCCACTGACGATGAGAACTCCGTCACCGTCGTCCGCCAGCAGCTCCCGGACCGGGTCCTCCCGCCACTGCCAGTCCTTCCCCGGCTGCGATGGCGTGGGGCCGGAACCGTCCGCGCTGTCGACCCACTCTGACCACTCCGGCGAGTCGAGATCCACGGCGCGGTGACCCAGTTCGGCCAGGCGCGCCACCACCGTGGACTTCCCGACGCCGGACACTCCGGTCACCAAGATCCGTTTCATCGCGCCAGGCTAGTGCCCAGGCGAGCCAGTGGAGACAGGCTCAGGAACAACGGCGACAGGAACATTCCTGCGGTGGCCAGGAGAAGTGCGATCCGGATGCCGAACGCACCAGCCACAACTCCGCCCAAGAGTGCGCCGAGCGGGGTCAGCCCCATGCCGAGGAAGTTGATCGTGGCGACGACCCGGCCCTGAACCTGCAGCGGGGTGATGGCCTGGCGGATCGCCGTCACCGCGACATCGACGGTTTGGCTGAAGGCGCCGTACAGGATGTTGATCGCGATCAGCGCGGCGACGGTCGCCGGGCCGGAACCGTGCAGGCCGGAGGTGGACAGCATGACGACATCGGAGATGAGGGCGGCGAACACCACCACCCGGCCGTAGCCGAACCACCTGGGCATCCAGCTGGAAAGCACTGATCCGATCAGGACGCCCGGACCGAACGCGGCGAGGACCAGACCGAGGACGGCACTCGGCAGGTCCAGGGCGCGAGCCAGGAAGAGCAGGTAGACGGTGGTCAGCGCGGTGAAGGAGAACTGGTAGATGCAGGTCGCAATCGCCACTGCCCGCAGTGAACCGTCACGGATGACGATCCGCAGCCCTTCCCTGATCTGCCGGCCGAGACCGGTCGTCGCGCTCGGGGGTGTGCTCGTCAGCCGGCGGATGCGTCCGATCGACAGGCTGGAGACCGCGAAGAAGGCCGCGCTCGCAAGGACGGCGATCGGGGCGGTGAGCAACGAGACCAGCCCGCCGCCCAGCGCCGGTCCGCAGATCTGCGCGGCCGATCGGGTGGTCTCCACCATGCTGTTGCCCTGAGCAAGTTGATCGCGGTCGACGAGCCGCGGGAGCGACGCCTGGTACGCCACGTCGAAGCACACCGTGAACACTCCGGCCGTGAAGGCCACGACGTACAGGAACGGCATCCCGAGCATCCACCCGATCGGGACCGCCGCGAGTACGAGCGCGCGGCCGAGGTCGGCGTACACCATCATGGCGCGGGATCGCCAGCGGTCGACCAGAACGCCGACGAACAGTGAGCACAGCAGGATCGGCACCTGTTGCACGGCCCGGAGCGCGCCGAGGTGCGCGGCGCTCGCGCCGAGCGAGGTCACCGCCACCAGCGGCAGCGTCACCTGACTGGCGTAGGCACCGAACTGTGAGGCGGTCTGGCCGAGCCAGAGCCGGAGGAAGTCACGATCGGCCCACAGCGTGGGCGCACGAAAAGACAGCGGCACGAGAAGGAGTCCCTTGAGACACCCGGGTACGGCGATACCCGGGCAGGCGAAAGCTCGCTGTGCCGCTCAGTGGAAGCAGCACGCGATGACGGCTGAGGTCAACGCGTGCGAGATCTGCCGACCATGTCCCAACTCCTCGGGGTCGGACGTGAGCTTACCCCGGCCCGCCGCGGACGTCAGCGGACTTTTACGGCGGCCGCCGCGCTCTTGCTGAGGTTGCGGCCGTCGCCGACCTCGACGTGGTAGCTGACGGTCTGGCCACTCCGGACAGCGGTATCGGTGAAGGTCTGGACGGATGGCGTGGTCCAGGAGTAAGAGTTGCGCGACCAGCTGGCGACCTTCGTGGTGCCGCGGTACAGCACGTAGCTCAACGCGATGTTGTCCGTGTCGACGACCGTCGTGAAGCTGACCGTCGTCTGGTTGGCCCGCGTACTGGAGACATTCGGCGCCGCGGGCACGGCCGGCTTGGCTCCGCCGGGTGCGTTGTCGAACCGCGTAAGGCCCTGCTGTGGCTTGCCGTTCACGGTGGTGAAGTCACCACCGACCCACAGGTCGTTGCCGCCGGACGCGAACGCCAGCGGTCCGACCAGGGTCTCGCCGCCCGCGTCGGTGTTCGGGTACCAGGGGCCGAGCTTGCCGTTGATCGCGCTCTCCACCAGCAGGTGGTGCATGCCGGTCTTGTCCGGGAAGCCGCCATCCTTGCTGCAGTCGTGCGCGTGCGAGCCCTTGTAGAGCCAGTTGCCGATCACCTTGATCGCCTCGGTCGCACCCAGGCACTGGCTCTGCCAGAGCAACTTGCCGGTCGTCTCGTCAGCGGCCAGGACGCCGTCGTAGCAGCCGATCCCGCTGCCGGCGTTGGCGACGAACACCCGGCCGTCGGCCGTGTCGATGTCCCTCACCCGGCTCATGCAGTCCGGCGACGGTTCGGGAATGGCGTCCGCAGTCGGCAGGTCGAGGACCGCACCGGTCGTCGGGTTCACCATCGCCAGGGCCCAGTGGTCCTCGCCGTTCAGCTCACTGAAGCCACCGCCGACGAAGACGCGGGAGCCGTCGTCGGACGGCTTGAGCGCGTACACGTCGTTGTCCGCGTCCGGATCCCACGGCAGCAGCGCACCGGTGCTCAGCGCGACCGCTGCCACCCGGTTGCGCACTGCCTTGTCGACCCGCTGGAACGAGCCGCCCAGGTAGACGGAGGTGCCGTGGATCGCCAGCGCCGCGACCCGGTAGCTCACCGCCGGATCCCACCCGGCCACAAGCTTGCCGGTGGCAACGCTGAACATCGCGATGTGCTGCCTGGCCACGCCGTCGACGGTGGTGAAGTCTCCACCGACCACTACCCACTTGCCGTCCGCGGAGGCGGCGATACTCCAGACCGCTCCGTTGAGCTTCGGGGCGAAGGCGGTCGGCGTACCTGTGGTCCGATCGAAGGCGGCCAGGTAGGGGCGGGCCGCTTCCCCCTGCCCCTCCACCTTGCCGGGCTGCCGGATGCGGGTGAACAGTCCGCCGGCGTACACCGTGTCACCCGCGACGGCGAGCGCGTTCACGCTGTCGTTGGTCTGCCACGTCACCTTCCCGACCGCGGACACGGCCGACCCGAACCCCGACATCGCCGCCGCAACCGGCGGACCCGACGGAACCAGTGCCGCGGCGACCACAGCCGCGCCCGCGACAACTGCCAGAACTGCCTTCTTCATCGACGCCCTCAGCCCCCTGAACCGGCGGGCCACCTCGGCCCCGTGACTTTCTGCCACGACACGATAACTGTCAGCTCAGGCCATCCCGACAGCGCCTCGGCCTGACGGCGGGTTGCGTTCCGATAGTTAGTTGGCTAAGTTTTGTGATTAGCCGACTAACTATTGCAGGAGGAGCGGGTCATGGAACTGGGGCTGAACGACGCGGCGGTGTTGGTGACCGGTGGGTCTTCGGGGATCGGGCGGGCGACCGCGGTGGCGTACGGGCGGGAGGGTGCCCGGGTTGCGATCACCTACAACTCGCGGAAGGACGCTGCGGAAGGGGTTGCGGAGGAGATCGAGGCGGCCGGAGGTACGGCGTACGTCGTACCGATGGATCTGAACGAGCCGGAGACGATCGCGGCCGCGGTCGAGGCGACGGTCGGTCAGTGGGGTGGGCTCGATGCGGTCGTGGGGAACGCGGTCGACTGGGGTAACGCGGGGTTTCATGATCGGCCGACGAAGATCGAGGACGCCAGGCCCGAGTGGTGGATCCCGGTCATGCGGGCGAATCTCGAGGGAAACTTCCACCTGGTTCAGCAGGTCGCACCGGCGCTGCGACGGTCGGCGCACGGGCGACTCGTGCTGATCTCGACGGACCTGGCCGAGCGCGGCATGGCCGGCGCGTGGCCGTACAGCGCGGCGAAGGCCGGTCTGCACGGGCTGGTCGCCAGCCTGCAGCACGATCTCGGGCAGGACGGCGTTCTGGTCAATGTCGTGATGCCCGGCATCACCTTGGAGAACGGCGAGCACCGGGTCCTGCCGAAGCCCGCGGTGGATCAGATCGCCACCAGGTTCAGCGCCCGGCGACTGCCCGAGACCGCCGACCTGGCCGACGCGATCGTGTTCCTCACCTCGCCGCGGACCAGGGCGATCCAGGGCGAGATCCTGCGCGTCACCGGCGGTTCGCTGCTGCCGGAGTAGCGCGGCGCGGCGCGCGCTGGGGGCCGAGCGGCGGTCACGCTTGTACCGTGGCCTCAGGGACACCTGGAAAAGGAGCGTCGCGATGGCCCGGGCACTGATCGTGGTGGATGTGCAGAACGACTTCTGCGAGGGCGGGAGCCTGGCCGTGAGCGGTGGAGCCGATGTCGCCTTCCGGATCGGCGAACTGCTGCACAAGTGGCACGAGGCCGACCCCGGCGACCGGCAGTACGCATACGTCGTGGCCACCCGGGACCACCACATCGACCCGGGCGACCACTTCTCCGACGCCCCCGACTTCGTCCACTCCTGGCCCCGGCACTGTGTGGCCGGCACCGACGGCGTCAGCTTCCACCCGAACCTCGACCCCCAGCCGTTCGACGCGATCTTCGACAAGGGCGAGTACGCCGCCGCATACTCGGGCTTCGAGGGCAAGTCCCACGAAGGCGGCCACGCGCTCGCCGACTGGTTGCGGACGAAGGGCGTCACGGATGTCGACGTGTGCGGGATCGCCACCGACTACTGCGTCCGGGCGACCGCCCTCGACGCCCGCAACGAGGGCTTCGGTACGACGGTCCTCACCGCGCTGACCGCAGGGGTCGCGCCGGGCAGCACGGAGCAGGCCTTGACCGACCTCCGCGCCGCCGGCGTCACCCTCACCTGACTGGGGCGCCCGGGCCGAGCGGGATGCCGATCGCCCACCAGGCCAGGAACAACAGCGTCCAGGCAACCGTCATCGCGATCGCCAACGGCACCGTGTACGACGCCAGCGTGCCGACGCCGGCGTCCTTGCGGTACCGCTGCAGGAACCCGAGCGCCATCACGAAGTACGGGCTCATCGGCGTGATCGCGGTCGACCCCGAGTCGGCGATCCGGAACAGCGCCTGCGTGGTCTCGGCCGGCACGCTCAGCAACAGCATCATCGGCACCAGGATCGGCGCGGTCAGCGACCACATCGCCGAACCGCTCGTCACCAGCACGTTGATCACCGTCAGCAGCACCAGGATGCCGAGGAAGATCACCACCTTCGGTGCGCCGAGATCCCCCAGCACCCGCGCCGACTCCGCCGACAGCAGATCGCCGATGTTGCTCCAGTCGAAGTACGCCAGGAACTGCGCGATCGCGAAGAACAGCACCAAGACAGGCGCCATCTGTTTGATGCCCTCGGCCATCAGTTTCGGTACGTCGGCCGCACGCTCGATCGCTTTCACCGTCACGCCGTAGGTGATGCCGACGATGCCGAAGAGGACCGCGACGACCATCGCGATGCCGTCCAGGAACGGCGACTCGACGATGCTTCCGTTCTCACCTCGGAGCGGCGAGTTGTGCGGTGCCAGTACGGCGACGATCGCGAGGGCCACGAGCAGGAAGACGATCCCGGCCCGGCGCAGACCGGTGCGCTCGGCAACGGATACTTTGAGCTGGTCCGGATCGTCACCAGGCGCGTCCGGGTCGGCCTCGAGGTCGGTCCGCTTGTTCAGCACCAGCCGGGTGACCAACGTGATCACCAAGGCCAGCAGCACGGACGACGCGATGTTGAAGAACCAGTTGGACAGCGGCGAGATGTAGGCCTCCGGGTCCACCGTCTTGGCCGCCGCCGTGGTGATGCCGGCGAAGATCGCGTCGTTCGGGGTCGGGATCGGGCTGGCGTCGTACCCGGAGGCGATCGCGGTGTACGCGACCACGATGCCGAGGATCGGCGATCGGCCGACCGCCCGGAACGCGAGCCCGCCGAGCGGCACCAGGATGATGTACGCCGCGGCCGACGCCACATGCGCCATCGTGCCGGCGAACGCCACCGCGAACACCACCATCGACTGCGGCACCCGGGAGACGCTGACCCGCATCAGGGCCTGCAGGAATCCGGTTCGCTCGGCCAGCGCGACGCCCATGATCACGACCACGATGGTCGCCATCGGCGGGAACTCGGCGAAGTTCGAGATCGCCGTCGACACCGCCATCTGCAGGCCGTCGCCGGACAGCAGGTTCTGCACCGCGACGGTCTTGCCGTCCTTCGGCGACACCACCGAGATGTCGAACCCGGCCAGGACCGCGCTCACCACCGCGAGGAGTCCGGACAGGATCCAGAACAACCAGAACGGATGCGGCAGCGCGTTGCCGGCCCGCTCGATCACCGCCATCGCCCGGACCAGGCGTGGCAACTGCTCCCTCGTGCCGGTCGTCGTACTCATGTCAATGCCTCAGCTTGTGCGACTCGAAGAAGGCGCCGATCAGCTCGTGCGCCTCGAACGTCTGGGTCACATAGCCCGGCCCCGACGAGGCGTCCGATCCCGGCCAGCTGTGCCCGCCGTCCGTGACGGCGACCTGGACGACATCAGCCGTGCATCCCTTGTAGGTGAACTTCAGTACGTCGTCGCCCTGCTGGGACACCCGCGGTTCCTGGTCGCAGTGGTCGCGGACAGCCCAGTCGCGGACCCAGGTCTCGACACTGGGCAGGTCGCGCTGCCCGTCACCGCCGTACGGGATCGTGGTGTCGCCGGTGCCGTGGATGTCGAGCACCGGGACCGGGCGGCTGGGCGCGCACCGCTTGCCCTCGATGTAGAAGGCGCCGGAGACCGGGGCGATCGCGGCGATCCGGTCGGCCAGCTGGCAGGCCAGGATGCCGGTGAAGCCGGCACCGTTCGACTTGCCGGTCGCGTAGACGGCGTCGGTGTCGACGCAGAGCTCGCCTTCCAGCTTGTCCAGCAGATCAGCGGTGAACTTGACGTCGTCGACACCCTTGGCCGAGTACGGCGCTCCCTGCCAGGCCTGCTTGTCCTCGTCACCGATCACCCCGTTGGGGTAGGCAACGATCGCGTCGAGCTGCGACAGGTCGGAGAACGCCTCCGTCTGCGCACCGGTCTTGCCACGGCCGTGGTACACGACGATCAACGGTGATGCCTTGGTGGAGTTGTACTTCTCCGGGACGTGCAGGCGGTAGGTCCGGGTGAGTCCACCGCTGACGACCTCGTAGTCGCCGGTGGAGACTGCTTGCTTGCCGCAACCGGTACTCCGGGAATCTGGGGCGGCGGTTGCCGATGGCAACCCGATCGTCAGCAGGCCGGCGGTGATCAGGAGCGCGCCGAGCGCTTTGGGGCGTGCGAGGTTCATCAGGGGTGCCTCCTCGGGCAGGCGAGCGGGCAGGCTCGCGCCTGGACCACCTGAGCCGGGGTCCAGTGAGCGGGGGTCTTGGGGTCAGGCCGAGAGCAGTTCGTCGGCGAAGGCGGCTATGCGGTCGGCGGCCGCCTCGACCAGGAGACGGCCGTCCTCGGCAGTGGCGCGGCGGGGATCTCCCAGCACGCCACGCTTGTGGTACACGTCGAACCCGACGGACAGGCGCGGTCCGCGCGCCTGCCGGGACAGCCGGGCCGGGGTGGTCAACTCGTCGAGCGTGGTGGCACCCGGCTCCAGGCGGTCGACCTGGACGAGGTCGGGTGCGAGGTACAGCATCTGGGCGGTCTCGGCCTCACCGGCGTGACCGTGGACCTCGCTGACATCGACGATCAGATCGGACACCACGGAGGTGATCGGTGTCCACGTGAAGGTGAGGTCCTGGCGGACGTACTCCTGCGCCAGCACAGACAGCGCGGCGTTGTTCCCGCCGTGCCCGGTGATCACGAGAAACTGCCGCCAGCCGTGGTCCTGCAGACTGGCGATCACATCGCGCAGTACCTGCATGAAGGTTGCCGGGGACAACGACATGGTCCCGGCGAAGGCCATGTGGTGCGGCGAGATGCCGTACGGGACAACCGGAGCGATCACGGCGCGGCCGGCCAGCCGCTCGGCCACGCGGTCGGCGACACCGACAGCGCGCACAGTGTCCGTGGCCATCGCCATCCCGCCGCCATGCTGCTCCTGCGCCCCGACCGGGATGATCACCAGCGGCGACCGCCGTACCGCAGCTGCGGCCTCGTCGGTCGTCATCTCCGCGAGTCTCCGGAGACTTTCCGCCGCCTGGTGGCGCTTTTCTTCCGGAGAACGGCCGTTCATGACAGCTCCGAGGCCGACTCGACGGCCACGCGGATGTTGTCGAGATGCTCGCGGGTGAGTCGCTCGGCCGCTTCCACATCCTGTGCCCGGACGGCCTCCAGGATCGCCTGATGCTCTTCGTGGTCGCGCTCGCGGTTGTCGTAGAGCGCACGGATCTGCTGCTGCTCGCGGACCCGCACCTTCAGCAGGGAGGCCAGCACCTCCTGCAGCAACGGATTGCCGGAGGCGGCGGCGAGCTCCACGTGGAAGTTCAGCGCGAACGCCGGACCGCCCGGTGGGATGAGCGCATTGGTGACCGCGGCCTCGAGGCGTTCCAGGTTCTCCGGCTGCCGGGCGGCCGCGGACTGCGCGGCGACGGCCGGCTCGATCACCAGGCGGGCGCTGATCAACTGCAGCACCGACTCCTTGGTGATCGGCGGGCGGTGCGGATTCGCCAGTACGACGTTGTTGATCGTCGGACCGACGTACGTGCCGGAACCGTGCCGGAACTCGACCGCACCGGTCGCCTCGAGCTTCCGCAGCGCCTCGCGGACCGTCGGCGTGGTGATCGCGAACCGCTTGGCCAGCTCGCGAGCCGACGGGATCGCGTCGCCCGGGCCCAGCCCGCCGTCGCGGATGATGCCGAGAATCGACTCGGTCAACCGATCGGACAGGCTGGGTAGCGCCTCGGACGCTAAGTAAGTCACAAACTGACTAAATCACTTAGCCTTTACCTCGGTCAAGACCCCGGCGGCGTCGCTCTACGGGTCCTGCAACCGTGTTCCCCGAAACCGGACGTCAGGCGGTGACCACGATCGGGGCGCCGTTCGAGGTCAGGGACCAGTCGGCGGTGTGGAAGGTGGCCGGGTCGACGGTGCCGGTCGACGTCACGTAGTCGATCATCAACTGGCGGATCTCGACCTGGCGGTTGTAGACGACCGGCGCGGTCGAGACGTGCGGGAAGTTGCCGCCGCCGGACTGCCGGTAGTTGTTGACCGCGACAACGAACTCCTGGTCGGCGGCCACCGCGGTGCCGTCGTAGGCGAGGTCGGTGATCCGGGAGCCGACCGGCTTCGCGATGTCGATCTTGTACGTGAGCGGCTTCGTCAGGCCGCCCATCACGTCGTAGTTGTAGTCCGGAGTCCCGCCCGGCGCGGTCGGCGTCGGCGCGTTGGTGACCTGGTCGGACGGGAACGGACCGCTGCCGGTCACCTGCTTGAAGTACTGCGCGGAGAACTCGAGGTAGGCCTGGACCTGGGCACCGGTCATCGTCACCGCGAGCAGCGTGTTGTCGAAGATGTAGAGGCCGGCCACGTCCCGCACCGAGACGTCACCGGCCGGGATGGCGGCCTCCCGGTTGAACGGTGCCGCGATCGCCAGCACCGGCAGGCCGGCCTGCGGCGTACCGACGAGCGCCTTCGACACCGCGTCGGCCTGGATGAAGTTCACGAAGTCCAGGGCTGCGGTGTCCTCCCACGGCGCGGTCGCGGCCGACATCGCCTCCTTGCAGGTCCCGATCTTCGAGTTCACGTACTCGATGACCTTGTCGTGGTCCTTCTGCAGTACGGCGACCACCGTCGGGTCGGCGTCCACGGTGTTCGCGTTCAGCACCTGGCTGTGCCGGCCGACGACCGTCCAGCGGCCGCGCACCTTCTGCAGGTCCAGGTCGAACAGCGACAGCCGCATGCCCCACTTCAGCGGCTCGCTCAGCACGACCTGCTCGCCGGTCGTCTTGTTGGTCACCATCCGCTCGGGGATCTCCAGATGCGCGTGGCCGACCAGTACGGCGTCGATGCCCGGAACCGTCTCCGCCATCAGGGCCGACGCGTTCTCCGGCACCGGCAGGGCGTCGCCGTACGACGAGGACAGGTCCATGCCGGAGTGCGCGGACACGATCACCACGTCGGCGCCGGCCTTGCGGACGCGCGGCACCCAGACCTTCGCCAGCTCGACGATGCCGCCGAACTTGACCTTGTTCTCGACGTTCGCCTTGTCCCAGATCGCGATGCCGGGGTTGGTCAGGCCGAGGATGCCGACCGTGATCGGCTTCTCGCCCGGCACCTGCACCCGCTTCAGCACGTACGGCGGGAACACCGGCAGGCCCGTGGTCCAGTCCTGGGCGTTCGCCCCGAGCAGCGGGAACCGCAGCTGCCGCTGGAACTTGCGCAGGATGTCGAGGCCGTAGTTGAACTCGTGGTTGCCCAGCGCGGCGGCGTCGTACCCGATCTTGTTCATCGCGGCGGCCATCGGGTGGGTGTGCCCACCGGTGATGGGCTCGATCTTGGCGAAGTAGTAGGCCAGCGGGGTGCCCTGGATGGTGTCGCCGGCGTCCAGCAGCAGCGGCTGCGGTGCCCGGCGCTCCGCGGCGACGCGGTCCCGGACAGCGGTGACGAGGGTGGAGATCTTGGCCAGGCCGATGTCGTTGTGCGCGGCGTCGTCGTACTCGGCGTTCTTGAAGTAGTCCCAGTTGAAGACGTTGCCGTGCAGGTCGGTGGTGCCCATCACGGTCAGCCGGACCGTCGTGGAACCGTGCCCGGCATCGTGACCCGCGTACGCCGGTACCGCCTGGAACCCGGCCGCCGCCAGCGCCGCCGCGCCTCCGATCACCGTTCGCCTCGTCATCGTCGTCCGCTCGCCGCTGTCCGTCATCGTCCGCCTCACGCGTAGGTTGTGCCGGCAGTCTCGCCGCCGCCGGGGTCTCCGGCCCGGGGCACACGATACGGCGACACGCCGCGACCCGATTTCGGGCTGACCTGGCGGCACGAGAAGATGCCGGACATGACCAAGCCGCCCGGCAAGCTCCTGCCGTTGGTCGCCGCCCTCCTCTGCGGTGCCGTCCTCGCCCAAGCCGCCAAACCGTCCGACCAATCGGTCACCAGTGCCGCGCCTGCCGTCCAGACGGCCGCGCACGCACCGCTGAACGTCCCGGTCAAGGCGCGGCCGACGCATCCGCCGAGCCAGCCCGGGCCGAAGAAGCACCAGTCGCGGCAGCAGCAGCGGACCACGGTGCCGGCCGACGACTGGAACCTGACCGGTCACGGCAAGGTGCTCTACCTGACCTTCGACGACGGCCCGCAGCCCGAGTGGACGCCGAAGGTCCTGCAGGTACTGCGCAAGCACAAGGCGAAGGCGACCTTCTTCGTGCTCGGCATCCAGGTCGCGCAGTTTCCGGAGCTGGTCACGCTCGAACGCGCGGCCGGCCACCACGTCGGCAACCACACCTGGGACCACAAGACCCTGACCCTGCTGCCGGACGCGAAGATGCGGCAGGAGATCACGTCCGGGGTGAAGTCGAAGTGCCTCCGCCCGCCGACCGGCGCCACGAACGCCAAGATCGAGGCGACCGCGGCGGCGGTGCACCAGCGCCAGGTGCTGTGGGACGTGGACACCAAGGACTGGACCAAGCCGGGCGTCGCGAGGATCGAGCATGCGCTGCTGGCCGGTGCGCGGCCGGGCGCGATCATCCTGATGCACGACGGCGGCGGCAACCGCTCCGAAACCGTCACCGCCCTGGACCAGGCCCTCACCAAGCTGACCCGCGCGGGCTACACCTACCGCTCATTGCCCTGCTAGTTGGAGCGGCTGACTCTGGTGGTGCCGCCGGAGAAGTGCTGGAGGGCCTGGTCGATGACGTGCACCGGCTGGTCCAGAGCCTTGACCAGGAACAGACCGGTCGGCCGGAGCAGCGGGTTCGGCTTGACCACGGTCCGCACCGACGGCTGGTCCAGCCCGCGGACGCCGGCCGTCGTGGCACCCACGCCCGGCGCCAGGTCGAGCTCGAGCGTGTACTGCCCGAACAACTTCTCCTGCCGGAAGCCGCGTACCGTCGCCCACGGCAGCACCACCGGGTACGCCGCTCCTTCGCAGGCCAGCTCGAGCGCGCGAGGAGTCATCCGCATCGCGATCGGCTGCACGTCGTTGGCGGCGTACCAGCGTTGCCGTTCGGCGATCAGCCGGAGCGCGAGGACGGTGCTCAGCACCAGCGGGATCATGGCCACGATCAACAGCAGCGCGAACGGCCACAGACCCGAGCCACGGAACGCGATCAGCGCGACCAGCGCGACCAGGATGCCGAGGGCACCGATCGCCAGCGTCACCCAGGCACCCCGGCGCTGGACCTTCCGGACCCGCTCACGCCGTCCCCGCACCGCCTCCCGATCGATGCCGACGACGAACGCCTGCGCATCCTCCCCGTGCTGGCTCATGCCCCAACACTCCCATCTCGGCGGGCCGCCGCCGACACGGGTCTCAGGACTTGCGCCGCCCGGCCCAGCTCCAGGCGTAGACGCCGTCGTCCACCGCCGTACCGCCCTCGCCGAGCTCGAGCGGACGGAAGGTGTCGACCATCACCGCGAGCTCCTCGAACCGCTCCGCGCCGAGCGACGCCTCGATCGCGGACGGCTGCGGCCCGTGCGCGTACCCACCGGGGTGCAGCGAGATCGAGCCGAGGCCGATGCCCGACCCCTTCCGGGCCTCGTAGTCGCCGCCGCAGTAGAACATCACCTCGTCGGAGTCGACGTTCGAGTGGTAGTACGGCACCGGCACCGACAGCGGGTGGTAGTCGACCTTGCGGGGCACGAAGTTGCAGACCACGAAGTTGTTGCCCTCGAACACCTGGTGCACCGGTGGCGGCTGGTGGATCCGCCCGGTGATCGGCTCGTAGTCGCTGACATTGAACGTGTACGGGTACAGGCAGCCGTCCCAGCCGACCACGTCGAACGGATGCGTCGCGTACGTCATCCGGCTGCCGACGATCCCGCCCGGGCCGCTGCCGCGGTGCTTGACCAGCACCTCGACGTCCGTGTCCTCGACCACGAGCGGCTCGCCCGCCGCGTGCAGATCGCGTTCGCAGTACGGCGAGTGCTCGAGGAACTGCCCGTACCGCGACAGGTAGCGCTTCGGCGGCGCGATGTGGCTGTTCGCCTCGATGCAGTACGCGTGCACCCCGTCCGGCCCGGGCAGCCAGCGGTGCGTGGTCGCCCGCGGGATGATCACGTAGTCGCCCTCGACCGCGTTCAGCACGCCGAACACCGTCTCCACGGTCGCCGACCCCTTCTCGACGTACACGCACTCGTCGCCGATGGCGTTGCGGTAGTACGGCGACGGCTGCTCGGCGACGACGTACGAGATCCGGACGTCACCGTTTCCGAGCACGAGCCGGCGATCCTCGACCGCGTTGGACTTGGAGGTTTCGGCGAAGAGGTCGTGCAGTTTCAGGTGCCGGGGCGTGAGCGGATGGTTCGCGACGGTGGCCAGGTCGGGCAGGTCCCACACCTGCGAGTCCACGATCGCGGACGGTACGCCGGCGTGGTACAGCAGCGACGAGTCCGACGAGAACCCCTCCTCCCCCATCAGCTCCTCGTAGTACAGCCCACCGTCCGGTTTCCGGAACTGCGTGTGCCGCTTCGGCGGAACCTGCCCGACCTGCCGGTAGAACGTCATCTCTCCCGCTCCCGTGTACGTTAATCGAACGCATGCGTCCGCTTACCGAAAGCATCCGTTAGGCTTCGAGCCATGTCAACCGTCCCTGCCCTGTTCCGGCACCTGGTCGACGACGCCGCGATGTTCCCGCCCGGGGACCTGCCGCTGACCGAGGCTGTCGAGGCGCACCGGGCTCACCGCACCGCGCCGTACGCCGACCTGGTCGGGCCCTTCGTGTGCACCGATGAGGATCTGATGAAGGTGGCCGCCGAGGCCGCCCGCACCGGCCCCGATCCGCTGCGGCTCGCGGTGGTGATCACCGGCGGTGCCGGTGGGATCGAGCCCGCAGTCCGGTACGGCGACCGGTCCACCGACATCGAGGTCACCGCCATCGAGGTCCGGCTGCGCAACGAGGACGACCTGTCCCGGAACGCACTGCGCGTCGTCCGGGCCTGTGACGACTGCCTCGACGAGGAGACGGCGTACGTCGAGATCGGCCTGGACGGAGCGTGGGAGCGCGCTCTCGACGTGGTCGCCGACGCGGGGTACGCGGCGAAGCTCCGGACCGGCGGGCTCGAGGCCTCGTTGTTCCCGTCAGAGGGCCAGATCGCGGCGTTCATCACTGCCTGCCTGGATCGCGAGGTCGCGTTCAAGTGCACGGCCGGGCTGCACAACGCGGTCCGGCATACCGCTGTGGACACCGGGTTCGAGCATCACGGCTTCCTGAACGTGCTGCTCGCCACCCGCGCGTCGCTGGACGGGGCCTCGCTGGACGAGGTGGCCGCCGTCCTGGCTTCTCGTGACGGCGGCCACCTCGCCGGCCGGGTGCGGGAGTTGTCCGAGCAGCAGGCGGCCGGGACCCGCCGGTGGTTCACCTCGTTCGGCTCGTGCAGCATCGAGGAGCCCCGCCGCGACCTGACCGCCCTGAGCCTGCGGGAGGGCCTGTGAGCTGGATCGACATCCCCGCGGATTCGCCGTTCGGGCCGGACAACCTGCCGCTCGGCGTGTTCCGGCTCGGTGACGAGGAGCCGCGGGTGGGCGCCGCGATCGGCGACCAGATCATCGATCTCGCGCCGGTCGCGTCCGCGCAGATGCTGGACGGCTCGCAACTGTTCGCCCAGCCGTCGCTGAACGACTTCCTCGCGCTCGGCCGCCCGGCCTGGCGCGCGACGCGCGGCTGGCTGCTCGAACTCGTGCGCAACGCCAATGATCGCGACACCGTAGAACCGCATCTGATCCCGCGGTCGGCGGTCACCATGCACCTGCCGTTCGAGGTCGCGGACTACGTCGACTTCTATGCCTCCGAGCAGCACGCGACCAACCTCGGCCGGCTGTTCCGGCCGGACTCCGAACCGCTGCTGCCGAACTGGAAGCACCTCCCCGTCGGCTACCACGGCCGCGCCGGAACCGTCGTACCGAGTGGCACCGACATCATCCGGCCGTCAGGTCAGCGGAAGGCGCCGGACGCGGCGGCGCCGACGTACGGACCGTCACAGCGGCTCGACATCGAGGTGGAGCTCGGGTACGTCGTCGGGGCGCCTTCCCAGCTGGGCCGGCCGGTGTCCGTGGACGCGTTCGAGGAGCACGTGTACGGCGTCGTACTCGTGAACGACTGGTCCGCGCGGGACCTGCAGGCGTGGGAGTACGTCCCGCTCGGGCCGTTCCTGGGTAAGTCGTTCGCCACCTCGATCTCGCCGTGGGTGGTGTCACTCGACGCGCTCGAGCCGGCCGCCGTACCGCTGCCGCCGCAGGATCCGCCGGTGTTGCCCTATCTGGCCGGCGACAACCTGAAGAACTACGACATCACCTTCCAGGTGTTCCTGAACGGGCAGCTGGTCAGCAGTCCGCCGTACAAAGACGTCTATTGGTCGCCGGCTCAGATGCTCGCCCACCTGACCGTGAACGGCGCCTCGGTCCGGACCGGCGACCTGTTCGCGTCCGGCACGGTCAGCGGCCGCGAGAAGGCCCAGCAAGGCTCCTTCATCGAACTCACCTGGGGCGGCCGCGACCCCCTCCTCCTGGACGGCCAGGAACACACCTTCCTCACCGACGGCGACCAAGTCACCATCACCGCGTGGGCCACCACTCCCACCGGCCGCCTCGGCCTGGGCGAAGTCACTGGAACGATCACCTCCGGCTGACCCTGCACCTCACTCCGCCGTGCCGAAGGCGAGGCTGATCTTGTTCATAACTGTTCGTTTCTCTTGACTAGCTAGCGGTTGCGTGCGAACTTTCTCCGCATGAAACGTTCAGTGGGGATCTGTGTGCTGACCGTCACCATGGCCACCGGCGTCCTGAGCGTGCCCGCGGGCGCGCAGGCCGCCGGCGATCCGACCCTCCGATCGAGCGAGTTGACGGTCACCGTCGGGGCCGACTTCCCGCGGGTGATCAAGTACGTCGACAACGCCTCCGGCCAAACCCTCGGCGGCCAACCGGACGCCATCTCGACCGTCACCATCGACGGAGTCGCCCGTACGGCGCACCTCTCCGCGCCGCCCACAGTCGACGGCGGCCGAGCGTCGTACAAGCTCGCCTTCGACGCACTCCCCGGCGTGGAGCTGGACGCGAGCCTCAGCCTCACCGGCCGCGTCACCACCTTCGCGATCGACGCCATCCGCGACACCGAGACGACCCGGGTGCACACGATCGACATCCCGGACCACGACCTGATCTCCGTCGCGAGCACGGACGCCGGCGCGACCACCGCGTTCACCACCCTCGACCCGGACTCCACCCGGACCGCGGACAAGATCACTCCGATCACCGCCGCGACCCCGGCCGAGCCGTCCGCGACCGGCACGACGTACGCGTTCGTGAACACCAGCGCCCTGGCCGCCGGGATCGAGTCGAACTCCGTCTACGACAAGCCGTCCGGCCAGTCCGTCGACGACGGCGCCCGGTTCTGGCATCGCGCCCGCAAGGCCGCCGACGGCAGCACCCGCGTCGGCGTCTGGAGCGGCCAGTGGACCTACCGCGCCGACACCTCGCCGTACACCGAACCGTTGCCGTGGGCCAAGATCGTGGTCACCCCGGACGCGAACAAGGACAAGACCGTCGACTGGCAGGACGGCGCGATCGCGTTCCGCTCGATCATGACCGAGCCTAAGGGCGCCGACCTGGTCAAGGACCGCGTCGCCACGCACATCCCGTTCAACTTCGCCAGCCAGGCGACGCATCCGTTTCTGCGCACCCTGGACGACGTCAAGCGGATCTCGCTGTCCACCGACGGACTCGGCCAACTGGCCCTGCTGAAGGGGTACGGCGCCGAGGGCCACGACTCGGCCCATCCGGACTACGGCGGCAACTACAACACCCGCGCCGGCGGTCTGGCCGACCTGAACGCCCTGCTGAAGAAGGGCAAGGACTGGAACGCGGCGTTCGGCGTCCACGTGAACGCGACCGAGTCCTATCCGGAGGCGAACGCGTTCAACGAGAACCTGGTGGACAAGAGCTCCAAGGGCTGGAACTGGCTGAACCAGAGCTACTACATCAAGCAGCGCCCTGATCTTGCCTCCGGCAACATCGTGAAGCGGTTCCAGCAGTTGCGGGACGAGACCGACAAGAACCTGCAGGAGCTGTACATCGACGTCTACTACCAGTCCGGCTGGCTCGCCGACGGCCTGACCCGGCAGCTCGCCGACCAGGGCTGGCAGATCGCCACCGAGTGGGCCGACCGGCACGAGCGCACCTCACTGTGGTCGCACTGGGCCAACGACCTCGACTACGGCGGCCCGACCAACAAGGGGCTGAACTCCCAGATCATCCGGTTCGTCCGCAACGACGAGAAGGATGTCTGGAACAACGACCCGATCCTCGGTCAGGCCAGCCTGGTCGAGTTCGAGGGCTGGACCGGCGAGACCGACTGGAACGCGTTCTACCGCAACATCTGGCAGAAGAACCTGCCGGCCAAGTTCCTCCAGCAGCAGAAGATCACCGACTGGAACAGCAGCGACATCGCCTTCACCGGCGGCGTCCGCGGCGCGGTCGAGAACGGCAAGCGGACCGTGTACGTCGGCGACGCCAAGGTGCTCGACGGCGACAAGTACCTGCTCCCCTGGGCCGGCAACAAGAAGCTCTACCACTACAACCCAGCCGGCGGCCGCACGACCTGGAAGGTTCCCTCGGCGTTCTCAGCTGGAACCTTCGCGGTCTACAAACTGACCGACACTGGACGCGTGAAGGTCGCGACCATCCCGGTACGACGGGGAGCCGTCACGCTCGACGCGGTCGCGGGTCAGCCGTACGTCCTGTACTCGATCAGCGCACCCTTGCCACACCCGGCGAACTGGGGTGAAGGCACCCACCTGACGGACCCGGGCTTCAACGCCGGCAACCTCACTGCCTGGAACGCCACCGGCGGCGCGATGATCGACACGCTCGAGAACGGCCAGCAGGTCGCGTACCTCGGAACCAAGTCGTCGACGCTGAAGCAGCGCATCACCGGCCTCACCCCCGGCCGTACCTACAGCGCGTCGGGCTGGATCGAGATCGAACCGGGCAAGTCCCGTCCGACCACCTTGACGGTCGACGGCGTGCAGAACACGATCACTCGATCCACTGCGCAGAACATGATCGCCTCGGACGACAAGCACGGCGCCTACTACCAACGCGTCCGTGTCGTCTTCGATGCCAAGGGCAACAGTGCCGAGCTGGGCATCAGTGCGGCCGCTGGAGCAGCCAAGGTCCGGATCGACGACGTCCGGGTGGTCGAGACGAAGCGACCGGGTGCCGGCCTGGTCGACGACTTCGAGAACGTGGATCAGGGCTGGGGCCCGTTCGTGAAGGGCGATTCCGGTGGCGTCACCGACCCGCGGACCAGCCTGGCTCGCAAGCACGCGCCGTACACGCAGGCCGGCTGGAACGGCAAGCTCGTCGACGACGTCCTGGACGGCGAGTGGTCGCTCAAGTCGCACGAGGAGAACGAGGGCGTCGTCTACCGGACCACGCCTTCGACGGTGAACTTCCAGCCCGGGCACAAGTACGAGGTCAGCTTCGACTACGCCAGCGGCCGCGCCGGTCAGTACGCGTGGGTGCAGGGAGTCGACCGGCCCGACTCGGTCGAGATCAAGTCGACGCCGATCGGTGAGCAGCGGACCAAGGCGTCGTTCAGCCAGGAGTTCGTGGCCGGATGCGGCGGCGACTACTGGGTCGGCCTGCGCAAGCTGTCCGACGGTGGCGACCAGGCCGACTTCATCATGGACGACTTCGCCGTCACCGATCTCGGTGCGACGTCCGAGCCGGCCGACTGTACGTCGATCGCGGTGTCCGGCATGACGGGTCTCGTCTCCGGCGAAGCGAACACGGTCGTCACCACGTTCACCAACAACGATGTCGTTGCCGCGAACAACATCACACTCGGTCTGACCGGACCAGACGGCTGGACCGTGACCGCGGCGACTCCGGCGACCCACGCGACCGTTGCCCCGGGCGCCAGTGCGACGACCAGCTGGGACGTCACTCCGCCGGCCGGGACGCCGGAAGGAAAGTACGTGCTGACGGCAACGGGCGGTCGTGCAACGAGCGCGACGGAGGCAACTGTGCTGCCGCCGGGCATCGTCCCGCAGTCGCGGATCAAGGTGGCGGACGTCAGCAGTGAGGACGTCGGCACGGGTGGCGCGGCCACCGAGGCGCTGGACGGAAACCCCAGCACCATCTGGCATTCCGCCTGGTCGGAGGTGCCTACGCCGGCGACGTACCCGCATCACATCACGCTCGACCTCGGAACGACGTACCAGGTGGACGGTTCAGCTACCTGCCTCGGCAGAGTGGGACGAACGGGATGTTCAAGGGTTACGAGATCTACGTCAGCACCGACGGGCAGACGTGGGGTACGCCGGTCGCGACCGGGGAGTTCCCGAACTCGATCGCGGCGCAGCGGGTGAACTTCACCGCGACGCCGGGACGGTTCGTGAAGTTCGTCGGGACCAGTTCGCTCAACGGCGCGGTCTTCGGATCGGCCGCGGAGCTCAACGTCTACGGCACGCGCTAGACATCAGCGGCACCACTTCCCTGTCGGAAGTGGCGCCGCTCGGGTCCTGCTACTTGGTGATGTTCAGGTTCACCGAGGCGCTGGCCGTCTTCGCGGACACGACCCGGAACTTGTTCACGCCGACCCGGCCGCTCTTCACCCACACCGAGTACGTCGCCTTGCTGGTGACGCTGGTGGTGGCCGGGAAGTTGACCCACTTGCCGTTCTCGAAACTGTGGTTTCCCCTCGTTTTATTGGGCTTCTTGGGCGAGCCCGACGCAAGAGGAGACGCGGTGACAGCTGGAATTGTTGTGTTAAGACTGCGTCTCAGTCGCAGGGAGGACCAGTCGGGCCAGGGCACCGCCACCCGGCGCTGCCCCGAAGGTCAACTCGGCACCGAGCACCTTCGCGTGACCGGCCGCGATGGTCAGGCCGAGGCCGTGCCCGACGCCACGCTCGGCCATCCCGGACCGGAACCGGCGCGGGCCCTCGGCAATCAATTCCTCCGGGTAACCGTTGCCGTGGTCAACCACCTCGACGGTTCGGCCGCTGACCGTGACCTCGACCGGCGGGTGGCCGTGCCGCAGCCCGTTGACGATCAGGTTGGCCAGGATCCGCTCGATCCGGCGTGAGTCGGTCGAGACTGTCTCGTCCGGTCCGACCTGGTGGACGATCACGCTGTCCGGCGCGAGCGCCTGCTGCATCCGCAGCCGGCCGACCGCGGAGCCGACGAACGCCCCGAGCCCGACCAGCTCGAGGTCGGCCTGCTCCACCCCGGAGTCGAACCGCGCGATCTCGAGCAGGTCCTCGACCAGCCGGCGCAGCACCTTGGCCCGGTCCCGGACCAGCTCACTCGGCCGACCGGGTGGCAGCAGCTCGGCTGCGGTGGTCAGGCCGGTGACCGGCGTCCGCAGGTCATGCGCGACATCCGCGGTGAACCGGCGCTCGGCCTCCAGTTGGCCACGCAGCGACGTCGCCATCGTGTCCAGCGCGGTGGCCAGCGACTGCACCTCGTCCTTGCCTCTGCCAACCGTGTCGGCCGCCGACGCGTCCAGATCGCCGGCCGCGATCCGGCGCGCCGTCCCCGCGACGGCGACGATCCGCTTCGACAGGCTGCCGGCCAGGATCACGCTGACCAGGGCGACCAGCGCGACGGTTCCGATCCCGCCGAAGACCAGCGCCTGCTGCAACGCCTCCATCGAGTCGTCGCTGGTGTCGTAGTCCTGCACGATCGAGAGGATCTTGCCGTCCTTGACTCCGACCGCGGCCCACATCCTCGCGTTCGGCGAACCGGTCTTGAAGGTGGCCCGCTTGCCTTCCAGCACCGCCTCCCGCAACTGCGGCGGCAGCTCGGGATCGTCCAGCTTGGACCCGAACACCGGGACCTCGTCGCGGTCGTAGCTCTGCGCCGCCAGCTGGATCCGCTCGTCCGCGAAGCTGCGGGTCCGGTCCAGCCGGGCCGACTGCGCCTGGGTGTAGACCGCGACGCAGAGGACCAGGATCGCGAGCGAGGAGACCAGCAGGAAGATGAGACCGAGCTTGCCGCGCAGTCCCACGTCAGGCCCGCAGCTTGTACCCGAATCCGCGGACCGTCTCGATCCGGTCCGCGCCGATCTTGGTCCGCAACCGCTGCAGGTGGACGTCGACCAGGCGGCCGTCGCCACCCCACTCGTAGTCCCAGACCCGCTGCAGCAGCGTGGACCGGCTGAGTACCACACCCGGGTTGTTCGCGAACTCGATCAGCAGCTTGAGCTCGGTCGGCGTGAGCTGCACGGTGCTCCCACCCCGCCGTACCTCGAGCGCCTCCCGGTCCAGCTCCAGGTCGCCGAACGACTCCACGCCGGATCCGGCCGACGGCGCCGGGCGCTCCGGGTCGGACACCGCCCGCCGCATCACCGCCCGCAGCCGGGCCACCAGGACCTGGGTGTCGAAGGGCTTGGTCACGTAGTCGTCCGCGCCGGCCTCCAGCCCGAGTACGACGTCGAGTGCGTCGCCACGGGCGGACACCATCACGATCGGGACCGTGCTGCTCTCCCGGACCCGGCGGCACACCGAGATCCCGTCCAGGCCGGGCAGCATGATGTCGAGCATCACGACGTCCGGATGGATCTTCTCGAAGCGCTCGATCGCCTCCAGCCCGTCCTCGGCCGTAGTCACGTCGTACCCGTGGCGTTCGAGGGTCAGTTGGGTCGCCTCACGGATCACCGCGTCGTCCTCGACCATGAGAATGCGCGCTGCCGGTTCTTCCGGTACCACCGAAGTTCAGTCTCCCTACTGGTCCGTCGAGCTCACCTTGGTCATCTGCCGACCGGCCCAACGGTAAACCTCGACCCGCCGTCCGGACGGGCAACAGGGCGGGTCCTCGATCGTGAAGATCTCGGACTCCACCACCAGGTCACCCTTCGGACTGGCCGTGATCGTCGGCTGATCCACCTTCTGGCTCCAGATCGGCCGCGGGCCCGAGGGCTCGACCGCGATCAGGAAGTAGCCGAAGACGAACTTGTCCACGGTGTGGATCAAGACGATCTGCTGAGGCGTACCGCTGTGCATAACATCAACGGTCGTACCCAGGCTGAGGCAACGCTCAATCTTGGTGCAATTCGCGAGCACCTTCCGCGAGTACGCCGGCAGGGCCTTGTCCGCGAGCAGTTTCACCCGGACCTGACGCAGATCGACGGCCGCTGCGGGGGTGCTCCGCGGGGCCGGCCCGGTGGTGCCGAAGGCGACAGTCGGGGTCGGGCTCGGCGGGGGTGGCTCGGCTCCCTCGACCCGCAGGCCGCTGCCGTTCGCACAGGCGGACAGGGCGGTCAGGGCGACGACGGCCGCGACGGCAGGCAGCACGGTACGGCGGAGCAGGCCGAGCGGCGTGGAGGCGGAGCGCCCGGTTCGCCACATGCGCATAGGGCGCCTCCTACCCTGCCTCATCGATTCCCCCGGGAGATTCAGTCAACTACCTTCCATAGTGCTGGCCGGACGTCACATTCGACGGCCATGGACGTCGAATGGCCCCACCAGTTCCATTGCGGTTCAGTCACAGCCCCACGGTTCGCTGCCCCGGCGACGGTTCCCTACCCGGCGACGACCTTGCCCGGGTTCAGGATGTTCTTCGGGTCCAGCGCCTGCTTGATCGCCCGGTGTACGTCGAGCGCGACCGGGCCGATCTCCTCGGCCAGCCAGGCCCGCTTCAGTACGCCGACGCCGTGCTCGCCGGTGATCGTGCCGCCGAGCTGGAGCCCGACCTCCATGACCTTGTCGAACGCCTGCTGCGCCCGCTCGGCCTGCGCCGGATCGGTCTGGTCGAAGACCACGGTCGGGTGCATGTTGCCGTCACCGGCATGCCCGAGGACGCCGATCGTGATGTCGAGGTCCTTCGCGATGTCCTCGCACAGGCCGATGAACTCGGCCAGTCGCGACCGCGGGACGGCGACGTCGTCGATCATCGTCGTACCGAGCTCGTCGAGCGCGATCAGCGCCGCCCGCCGGGCCTCCAGCAACAGCTCGCCCTCGGCCGGGTCGTCCGCCTCGATGCACTCGATCGCACCGTTGTCCCGGCACAGCTTCGCCACCATCGCGACGTCGGCCGCGCCGGCCTCACCGCCCGCGTCGGACTGGGCGATCAGCATCGCCGCGGCCTCTTCGGGCAGGTCCATCCGCTTGTACGCGTTCACCGCGCGGATCGTGGTCTGGTCCATGATCTCCAGCAGGCTGAGCGACACGCCGCTGCGGATGATCTCGAGGATCGCCTCACCTGCCGCGGGCCCGGAGTCGAACAACGCGGCCATGGTCCGCGGCTGTGCCGCCTGCGGACGCAGCGCCAGGGTCGCCTCGGTGATGATGCCGAGCGTCCCCTCGCTGCCCACGATCAGTTTGGCCAGGTCGTACCCGGCCACACCCTTCACGGTCTTCCGGCCGGTCCGCAGCACCCGGCCGTCCGCGAGCACGACCTCGAGGCCGAGCACGTAGTCCGTGGTCACGCCGTACTTCACGCAGCACAGGCCGCCCGAGTTCGTGGACAGGTTCCCGCCGATCGAGCAGAACTCCCAGCTGGACGGGTCCGGCGGGTAGAACAGCCCGTGCTCGGCGACCGCACGGGACAGTACGGCGTTGTACACGCCGGGCTGGGTGACGACGTACCGGTCGATCGGCTCGATCGCCAGCACCTTGTCCATCTTCTCCAGCGAGATGACGATGCAGCCGTCCAGCGCGTTCGCCGCCCCGGACAGCCCGGAGCGAGCACCCTGCGGCACCACCGGCACCCCGGCCTCGGCCGCGATCTTCACCGCCGCCTGCACATGTGCCGTCTCCCGCGCCAGCACCACGGCAAGCGGCATCCCCGCCGGGCAGAACATCGCCCGGTCGTACCGGTAACTCTCCATCCGATCCGGATCAGTCACCAACGCCTCACGCGGCAACACCTGCGCAAGCAACTCCACCACGTCACTCATACCGCGAGCCTAGTAGCACCCCCCGACGTGACGCTCCAGTAACTGTGTCCAGCTCTGGACGAGAGTGAGTCAGCGGGTGCGGGAGGTGGCGTTCTCGGAGATTTCTTCGTAGCCGCCGCCGTAGTTGTGGTACTCGCGGCCGATGGCGGTGAAGGTGATGCTGCCGGCGGTGGCCTTGACCCTGGGTGTGCGGCAGGTGCGCTGGCCCTGGATCACCGAGCCGTTGCCGCCGCTGCTGTCACAGCTGAGCACCCGGCCGCTGTTGGCTCCGCCGTACTGGACCAGGTAGGCGTTGGCCTTCGCGTTGGCCGGCATCCTGGACACCATCGTGACCTCGGCCCAGTACTGGTAACAACTGTCCCGGACCAGGCGGACCGTGCCCCAACTGGGCGGCTTGTGATCACGCAGCATCGGCGCCGACGAGATGGACCTCGCACCCGAGCAAGTGGCGGCTTCGGCCGCCTGGGCCGGGGTTGCGGCGAGGGCGATCGCACCCACTCCGGCCAGGCCCGCGGTGCTGAGCAGAATGCTCAGTGTCTTCATGACGAAACCCTTCCTGAACGAACGCCCCGACGCCCATTCAACGGGCACACTACGCGAACAGCCCCTGCCCCGACAGTCATTCCGGTAATCGGACGGCGACACGCCGTATCCAGTTGCTCCCGGCAAGCTTTACCCCACCGGGTCACCGATTTACCGGCACCGGACAGCGAAGGGGATGCCCGGCCGACGCCGCGCATCCCCTTACCCCGCCGTCGATCAGAGGTTGCCGCGTCGCTCTTGTTCGCGCTCGATCGCCTCGAACAGTGCCTTGAAGTTGCCCTTGCCGAAGCCGAGCGAACCGTGCCGCTCGATCAGTTCGTAGAACACCGTCGGCCGGTCGCCGATCGGTGCGGTGAAGATCTGCAGCAGGTAGCCGTCCTCGTCGCGGTCGACCAGGATGCCGCGCGACTGCAGGTCCTCGATCGGCACCCGGACCTCGCCGATCCGGGCCCGCAGCTCCGGGTCGGAGTAGTACGAGTCCGGGGTGTTGAGGAACTCCACGCCGTTGGACCGCATGATGTCCACGGTGCGCAGGATGTCGTTGGTGGCCAGCGCGATGTGCTGCGCGCCCGCGCCGTCGTAGAACTCCAGGAACTCGTCGATCTGCGACTTCTTCTTCGCGACGGCCGGCTCGTTCAGCGGGAACTTGACCCGGTGGTTGCCGTTGGCGACCACCTTGCTCATCAGCGCGGAGTAGTCGGTGGCGATGTCGTCGCCGACGAACTCCGCCATGTTCACGAAGCCCATCACCTTGTTGTAGAACCCGACCCACTCGTCCATCTTGCCGAGCTCGACGTTGCCGACGACGTGGTCGACGGCCTGAAACAGCCGCTTCGGGTGACCCTCGGGCCGGGTCACCTGGGTGCTCGCCGCAACGAACCCGGGCAGGTACGGACCGTCGTACCGGCTCCGGTCGATCAGCGTGTGCCGGGTGTCGCCGTACGCCGCGATCGCACCGCGGCGGATCGTGCCGTGCTCGTCGGTGACGTCGTTCGGTTCCTCCAGTACGACGGCAACCTGGGCGCGGGCGTGCTCGATGCACTTGTCCACGTCAGGCACCTCGAGCGCGATGTCGGCCACTCCGTCGCCGTGCTTGCGGTGGTGGTCGAGCAGCGTGCTCTTCGGGCTGACGCCGCCGCTGACGACGAAGCGGGCCGAGCCGGCCTTGAGCACGAACTCCTTGTTGTCCTTGTTGCCCGTCTCGGGGCCGGAGTACGCGACCAGGTCCATCCCGAAGACGAGCTGGTAGTACTTCGCGGTCTGGGTCGCGTTGCCGACCACGAACACCACGGCGTCCATCGCGGTGACCGGGAACGGGTCGGTGCTCTGGTCGTACGGCACCAGGCCGACGAGCTGCTTGAGCTGGTCGAGGTCGAGATCGGCGTCGAGCTCTGCAGGGGTGAGGTCGGTGCTGGTCATCGTGATCCTCCCAGGTTGGGTTCGTGGCCCGAGCCTGGTGGTGAGGACACAGGTTGCGCAATACATCCTTGTTTCGCTGCGCAGGTTGTTCAGTATGCTGACATCACTGTTGGACCATTTGGTCAGTCTGACCACTACGGGAGGCGCGGTATGTCGGTCGATGCGCTGGACGCCCGGATCCTCGGGCTGTTCGCGGCCGAACCACGGGTCGGCGTCCTCGAGGCGTCGCGGCGGCTGGGGGTCGCACGCGGGACGGTGCAGGCGCGGCTCGACCGGTTGCAGCGCGACGGCGTCGTCCGCGGCTGGGGCCCGGACATCGACACGACCGCGATCGGCTATCCGGTCACGGCGTTCGCGACACTGCAGATCGAGCAGGGGTCGGGACACACGACGGTCGCGGCCGCACTGGCGCGGATCCCGGAGGTGCTCGAGGTCCACACGATCACCGGCGCCGAGGACCTGTGGTGCCGGATCGTCGCGCGCTCGAACGCCGACCTGCAGCGGGTGATCGATCAGGTGGTGATCGTCCAGGGCATCCAGCGTGCATCCACGGTGATCGCCCTCGCCGAGCAGATCCCGCACCGCGTGCTCCCCCTGGTCGAGGCGGCGACCAAGAGCTAGGCCAAACGCTTGGCTACTTCGACTGCGGCCCGCGCAACGCGCGGGCCGACGAATTCGCGGTCGAGCTTGCCGAGTACGACGACCCCGATGGAGGCCTCCACTCCGGGCACGCCGAGGACCGGCGACGACACACCCTGGGCACCGGCCTGCAGTTCGCCGGAGGTGACCACGAACGGCCGCCCGGCCGGATCCGGCTTCCGGCGACCGGCCAGGATCGCCTTGCCGGCGGCACCCTGATCGAGCGCGTGCCGCGACCCCATCCGGTAGGAGACGTGGTAGTCGGTCCAGCTCGGCTCGATCACCGCGATCGCGAGCGCCTCATCGCCATCCGCGACGGTCAAGTGCGCCGTCGCGCCGGTGTCCTCGGCGAGTGAGCGCAGTACCGGAAGCGCGGCGTCACGCAGTGTGGGCTGAACGCGACGGCTGTAGTGCAGGACGGCCAGGCCGAGCCGGGCTCGTCCTTCGGAGTCGCGCCGTACGAGCCGATGCAGCTCGAGGGTGTTCACCAACCGGTAGACGACGGTCCGGCTGACCCCCAATGCGGC
This sequence comes from Kribbella sp. NBC_00889, assembly GCF_045207705.1. NCBI lineage: Bacteria > Bacillati > Actinomycetota > Actinomycetes > Propionibacteriales > Kribbellaceae > Kribbella > Kribbella sp. NBC_00889. Next base: position 5,783,661 of record NZ_CP108783.1, read on the forward strand.
GGCCAGCTCGGTGATCGAGAGACCGTCCGGGGCGTCCGCGAGCAGTTCGAGGACAGTGAGTCCCCGGTCCAGCGTCTGCGAGGTCTCTGCGGGCACGTTCGAAGAGTATCCGTTTTTCGGGCGCGGCCCGATGGCCCCGTATCTTGCTGCCGTGCGAAATTACTGGGCGCTCCTCCCCGCCATCGCCATCGTGATCGGGCTGACGCTGCTCTACGCCATCCCGACGCTGATCAATCCGCAGTGGACGAGCTCGGTACTGGCGCTGTTCCGGCAGGTCCCGGAGCAGCCGGATCCGGCGCTGGACCCGGCTCATGACCCAGCGCTGCCGCCGGCCGAGGCGCGGCGCGCGGCCGGGATCCTCGGCCCGCAGCAGATCAGGTCGCGGCGCATGCTCGCCGTCCTGCTGGTGGCCGGGGTGGTCGCTCTGATCGGGTTCAACATCTCGCTGAACCGGGAGCGGAACGGCTGCTACAAGGCCGCCGAGGCCTGGGGCGCGATCCCCGGGAAAGCCGACCGCGACCCGTGCATCAACAAGATCTTCGGCAGCTTCTTCGGCGACCCCACCGGCTTCAAGCCGCTCGAGGCGAAGCCGCAGCCGATCGAGACCTACCAACTGATCCACAAGAAGCACCCGAAGTACCTGAAGTGGATGCAGAACGGCCCCGGCTACGACGACGTGGATCTGCTGATCGGCTCGGGCAGCAGCTGCTCACTGGACCTGAAGGTCGTCGAGGAGGAGGACAAGGTGATGGTCCTGCTCGACTCGGACACGCCGTGCCCGCCGGAGGACGCGATCTCGCTGAGTTCGGTGAAGCTGAAGAAGCCACTGGGCGACCGCAAGGTCGTCACCGTCGACGACAAGCCGATGCGCGAGATCAACCCTGACGCCGACTCCTGGCCGACGGTGCTGAAGAAGCTGGTCACCGGGGGCTGATCAGCTCAGCGCCCGGGTCTTGGAGTCGTACTCGCGGAACGGGCGGTTGCGGGCGAGCAGGATCAGCAGGCCGACGATGCAGACGGCCGCACCACCGAGCAGCGCGATGGTCGGGGTCGTCAGGGAGGCCGACGTACCCACGACGAAGTCGCCCAGGCGCGGTCCGCCGGCCACGACCACGGTGAACACACCCTGCAGCCGGCCACGCATGGCATCCGGCGCGGCGGACTGCAGCACGGTGTTCCGGTACGCCGAGCTCACCATGTCGGCCGCCCCCGACAACGCGAGCAACGCCACGCCCAGCCAGATCGTGCGGGACAACCCGAACAGGCCGACCGCCGCCGCGTAGACCGTGATCGCGACGACGATCGCCACTCCCTGTCTTCGGACCCGGCTCACCCAGCCGGAGAACACCACGCCGATCAGCGCGCCGATCGCCGGCGCCGCCTGCAGCAGGCCGACGGTACGGACGCCACCGCCGAAGAACGCGCCCGCCACGGCCGGGAACAGCGCACGAGGCTGGGCGAACACCATCGCGAGGATGTCCGCCAGGAACGTCGCCAGCAGTGCCGGCGCGGCCCGGAGGAACGTGAACCCCTCGAGCACCGACCGCAGACCGGCCCGCCGGACCAGCCCGGTCGGCGGTACGGCCGGTAGCCGGAACAGCGCGTAGAGCGCCGCGGTGAACGTGATCACGTCGACCAGGTACGCCGCCGCGAACCCGTGCCAGGCGATCACCGCCGCGCCGAGCAACGGCCCGACGGTGAAGCCCAGGTTGAACGCGGCCTGGCTGAGCGTGTTCGCGGCCGGCAGCAGCTCGGGCCGGATCAGCCGCGGGATGATCGCGGATCGGGCCGGGCCGTTCACCGCGAAGCACGCCGACTGGCAGGCGACGACGGCGTACAGGATCCACACCTGGCCCCAGTTCAGCTGCGACTGCAGCACCAGGATCATCGAGAGCACCCAGAGCCCGGTCGACGAGACGAGCGCGAGCATCCGCCGGTCGATCGCGTCGGCCATCGCCCCGCCGTACAGCCCGAACACGACCAACGGCACCAGCGCACACAACCCGACCAACCCGACCGCGAACGTCGACCGGGTCAGCGCGTACACCTGGATTGACACCGTCACCGCGGTCATCTGCGTCCCGAGCTGCGACACCGTCGACCCGACCCACAACCGACGGAAGTCCGGCGATTCCTTCAGGGGGCGGATGTCAGTCAGCAGTGGCACGGTGACAACTTATGTCACGACGTGAAGGATCAGACGCGCGGGAACAGTTCGTGGTCAAGCGATTCACCGACCGTCAGCCCGAGCCCGTCGGTGACCACGTGCCCGGCACCGGAGTACGTCGCCTCGGCGTCGACGTAGATCGCGACGTGGGCGATCCGCGGATCGTCGGTCAGGTTCGGGGTCGCGGAGTGGGCCAGGTAGGCGTTGTGGAAGGTGCAGTCGCCGGCCCGCAACGGGATGGTCAGCCGCTCCTGCCAGCGCAGGTCGGGGGCGGCCCGGAACATGTCGTCCCGATCGGCCAGGTCCTGCCGGCGCAGGTCCTGGTGATCGTGCGAGCCGGGGATGAACGTCATACACCCGCGCTCCACCGGGACGTCGACCAGCGCGACCCAGGCGGACAGCGAGTGCCGCGACCCGGCATGGGGCCAGTACGGCGCGTCCTGGTGGAACTCGGTGGCCGCGCCGTTGTGCGGCGGTTTGATCAAAACCTGGTCGTGCCAGATCCGCAACGGCACCCCGGCCAGCGCCGTTGCCGCGGCGGCGAGTCGTGGATCGAGCGTGAGCTCACGCAGTACGTCGTCCTGCCGCCAGACGTTGACGTACTGGTTGAAGATCGCCGACCCCTTCGAGTAGTCGTCGGCCGCCGCAGTGACCGCGACCGCGGCGTCGCGGAACCGGGCCGCGTCGTCGGCGCCGATGATGTTCCGGATCCGGACCACCCCGTCGCGGTGATAGGCGGAAATGATCTCTTCATCGAGTACGGCGGGTGCCGTAGGGTCGATCGTGGTCATCGGGCCACTCCTTGAAATCCGTTGGCGGGAAGGTCTTTCCAGCCTCGCCTGGATCTGTGCGCGGCGACAGGCAACCATTGACCGATGCTTGACTGATCTTGACCTCCGGGAGGCGTGCGGTGCACCAGATCCTGAGCAGTGAGGTGTTCCCGGACCAGCGGCTTCCGGTCGCCGGTGAGCGGCTCGAACTGGTGGCCGACGTCGCACCGCACAGCCACGCGTTCTTCGAGATCGCCGTCGTACTCTCCGGGCGGGGCACCCATGTCTCGGCCGCCGGTGAGGTCGCGCTGCAGCGCGACTCGGTCGTCGTCCTCCGGCCGGGCGACTGGCACGGGTACACCGGCTGCGACAGGCTCGTGGTCCGCAACGCCTATCTGGGCGCCGACATCTTCAGCCTGCTGTCCGCCGCGCTGATCCCGAGTGACGGACCGCCGACCCTGGCGCACCCGGCCGTGCAGCACGCGATGCGCTTGCTGGAGGCAAGCATCGACGAGCCGTGGACACTGGACCGGCTGGCCGCCGCGGTGAACCTCGCCCCCGGCTACCTGGTCCGGCTGTTCGGGCGGTCGGCCGGCGTCTCTCCGATGGCCTACCTGAACCGGCTCCGGGCCGAGCGAGCGGCCGGGCTGCTGATCGAGACCGACCTGCCGGTAGCGACCGTCGGCGCGATGGTCGGCTGGCACGACCCGAGCCACGCCAGCCGCCGCTTCCGGGCCTGCTTCGGCCTCAGTCCCTCCCGGTACCGAGCCGCTTTCAGACCGTAAGCAAAGATGTCTCCATGACGTCTGTTCGTACGCCTGACCCGAACCCCGGCTGGCTCTCCGACTTCGCGCTGCAAGAGACCCGCTCCCGGGTGCCGATCCTGTACGTCGAGGCCGTGCCGGCCCGTGTCGACGCCGCCGGCCAGATCGAGCACGTCGGGGTTCTGCTGCGCGGGGCGGCCGAGACCGGGCAGATCATCCGGACCCTGGTCTCCGGCCGGGTCATGCACGGCGAGTCGATCCGCGACGCCCTGCAGCGCAACATCGAGAAGGACCTCGGCCCGGCCGCGTTCCCGCGGCTGCCGATGAGCCCGGTGCCGTTCACGGTCGCGGAGTACTTCCCGCTGCCCGGTGTCACGCCGCTGCACGACCCGCGTCAGCACGCGGTCGCGCTGGTGTACGTCGTACCGGTGACCGGCGACTGCAATCCGCGGCAGGACGCGCTCGAGCTCACCTGGCTGACGCCGAAGGAAGCACTCGAGCCGGCCCTTCTGACCGACCTCGAAGGTGGCCGCGGGCATCTGATCAAGCAGGCCCTCGCCTGGTCCGGCGCCCTCGTCTGACGTCTGCGGCCGGCCGGGCCGGTCGGCGCGGGCTCACCAGGATAGGCGGCCTGCCTCGGCATGGACCTCGCCGGTCGGACCGTCGGCGCCGAGCGTTGCCAACCGGACCGCGACGGACGCGCCCTGCGCAGGCGTGCGGGCCGCGTCCCAGCCACCCATGTCCGTCGCGCAGTTGCCCGGGTCGGCGGCATTCACCAGGATCCCGGTGCCGCGCAGTTCGTTGGCGAGCATCACCGTGACCATGTTCACCGCCGCCTTCGACGAGTTGTAGCCGAGGGTCAGCACGGTCGACATCCGCGACTCCGGATCGCCCACCTGCGTGAACGAGGCCAGTGACGTCGACAGGTTCACGATCCGCGCCCGCCCCGCCTTCCGCAGCAGAGGCAGCACGGCCCGAGTCGTCCCGACGAGCCCGATCACATTCGTCTCGAACGCCTGCCGCAGTACGTCGCTGTCCACCCGCGACACCGCGTCGTCGCCGACCGGGATGATCGCCGCATTGTTGACGAGCACGTCCAGCCGACCGTACTCACGGTCGATCAGGTCCGCCGCGGCCCCAACCGACCGATCGTCGGTCACCTCCACCTGGACCGCAGCCGCATCGAAGCCCTCGGCAACCAGTTCCTTCGCAGCGACCTCGCCACGCGCCAGATCCCGCGACCCGACCAGCACGACGAATCCGGCCTCTCCGAGCTGCCGTGCGATCTCCTTGCCGATGCCCTTGTTGGCGCCCGTGACGAGCGCGATCTTCTTCTCCGTCATGTCCTCCAGCCTGATGAACGGCGGCGCCGCGAGGCAGAGCGAGCTCAGCCTGGGATCGGCAGTCCCTGGTTGGCGCCACCGCCTGCTGCGATGCTGGACTGGTGGATCGGGGTCAGCTGGCGGAGTTCCTGCGAGTACGGCGGGAGCGGCTGACACCTGCCGACGTCGGGCTTCCGGCCGGACTGCGTCGACGTACGCCCGGACTCCGGCGCGAGGAGGTCGCCGGCCTCGCGACCATGTCGACCGACTACTACACCCGGCTCGAGCAGGGGCGTGGGCCGCGACCGTCGCGTCCGGTGCTGAGCGGGCTGGCGCGGGCCCTGCGGTTGAACGACGACGAGCGCGACCACCTGTTCCGGCTGGCCGGTGAGCAGCCGGGTCCTCCCCCAGGTCCGCCTTCGGACGTGCGGGACGGCGTACTGCGGATGCTCGGGCGGCTCGACGTACCGGGGATCGTGCTGGACGCGAAGTACGACGTACTCGCGTGGAACCGGCAGGCGGCGGCCCTGATGACGGACTTCTCCGCCCTGCCCGTGAAGGAGCGGAACCTGCTGCGGCTGCGGTTCCTGCACGGCGATCGGCAGGCGGAGCGGTACGGGATGGACGCGACCCAGGCGTTCGCGCGCGAGGCGGCGGCGGATCTGCGGGCGGCGACCGGGACCTACCCTGACGACCCGGCGATCGCACAACTGGTGTCCGATCTGCTCGCCGGGAGCTCTGAGTTCGCCGAGATCTGGGCCCGGCACGAGGTCGCCCGGCAGCAGAGCCTGTGCCAGACGATCCTCCACCCCGAGGTCGGCCGGATCGACGTGATCTGCGAGGTCCTGGTCATCCCCGAACGCGACCAGCGGGTGGTCATCTACACCGCTGAGCCCGGCTCACCGTCGGACCACGCGCTACGCCTGCTCGACGTGATCGGCACCCAGACACTGTCCCACGGCTGAGCCCCGTCGCGTACGCCACCGACGACGGCAAGGCGGAGGTGGCTCGCCCGGACGGGACGAAGTACGCGATCGACGCCGAGGGGTACAACTCGGTTCGCTACCTGTTCGACCGTGGCCAGACCTACGACGCAGCCGGCGACCGCGACTACGGCTTCAGCCGCGCAATCCTCTGGTCCGCCTGCTCCGCCCCCTAAGCCCGGCGCTGCGTGGCCCAGTCGCGGATCAACTCGATGCGTTCCTTGAGCTGGATGGAGGAGGCGTGGGCCGCGGCTGGGCCGCCGAGCTTGCGGCGCAGGTCGTTGTGAATGACGCCGTGCGGTTGACCGGTCCGGTGGTGCCACGCGGCGACCAGACCGTTCAGCTCGCGACGTAGCAGCGCGACCTGCTCGTGCGTCGCCAGCTCGGTCGGCGTCGGGTCCTCACGCTCGGACGACCCCGGCCGCTGCGACCGCTTCTGCGCAGCGATCGACTTCGCCTGGCGCTTGCGCAGCAACTCCCGCACCTGATCCGGCTCGAGCAACCCAGGCAACCCGAGGAAGTCCAGCTCCTCGTCGGAGGCCTGGTCCCCACCGGTCCCGTAGTCGCCGCCGTCGAACACCACCCGGTCGAAGCTCGCATCCGACCCGAGCGCCTCGAACTTCGCCTCCAGGTCGTCGCTGGCACCCTCAGCCTGGTTCGCCTTCGCCAGCAGATCGTCCTCGAGCGCGAAGACGTCGCCATCCTCGTTCGTGTTCTTCCGGCCGAGCACGTGGTCCCGCTCGACCTCCATCTCGGCGGCGAAGCTGAGCAGCCGCGTCACCGACGGCACGAACACCGACGCCGTCTCACCCCGCTTGCGGGCCCGGACGAACCGTCCGACCGCCTGCGCGAAGAACAGCGGCGTCGACGTCGGCGTCGCATACACCCCGACCGCCAGCCGCGGTACGTCGACACCCTCCGACACCATCCGGACCGCGACCATCCACCGCGACTCGTCGGCGGAGAACTTCGCGATCTTCTTGCTCGCCGACTTCTCGTCCGACAGCACCACGGTCGGCGCCTGGCCAGTGATCTCGCGCAGCGTCTTCGCGTACGCACGGGCCGTGTTCTGATCGCCGGAGATGACCAGACCACCCGCGTCCGGCATGTGCCGGCGGACCTCGGTCAGCCGCTTGTCCGCGGCCGCCAGCACCGCAGGCATCCACTCGCCGGCCGGGTCGAGCGCCGTACGCAGAGCCTGGGCGGTCAGGTCCTTCGTGAGCGGCTCACCCAGTCGCGCCGCGACCTCGTCACCGGCCTTCGTGCGCCACCGCATCTCACCGGAGTACGACATGAAGATCACCGGGCGTACGACGTGATCCTGCAGCGCGTGCCCGTAGCCGTAGGTGTAGTCCGCCTTGCTCCGGGCGACCCCGTCGTGGGCGGTCTCGTAGGTCACGAACGGGATCGGGTTGTCGTCGCTGCGGAACGGCGTACCGGTCAGGCAGAGCCGGCGGGCCGCGGGCTCGAACGCTTCCCGCACGCCTTCACCCCAGCTGAGCGCGTCGCCGCCGTGGTGCACCTCGTCCAGGATCACCAGCGTCTTGAACCGCTCGGTCCGGACCCGGAAGGCCAGCGGGTTCACCGCGACCCCGGCGTACGTGACCGCGACGCCCTGGAAGTCCTTGTTGGTCTTGCCGCGCCGGCCGGCGAACGCCGGGTCGATCGCGATCCCGGCCTTGTCGGCCGCCTCGGCCCACTGGACCTTGAGGTGCTCGGTCGGCGTCACCACCGTCACTCGCTCGATCAGCCGCCGGTGCAAGAGCTCGGCGGCCACGGTGAGAGCGAAGGTGGTCTTACCCGCTCCGGGTGTCGCCACGGCGAGGAAGTCCCGCGGCTGGCTGTCGAAGTAAAGCTTGAGTGCCTCCGCCTGCCAGGCCCGCAGCTTGCTGGCGGTACCCCACGCGGCGCGATCCGGATACGCCGGCGGAAGCACGGCTGGTCCAGCTGGCACGCTCGAATCCACGGACGGCATACTCCCCCGTTAGTCGACTGTCGGCCGTGCAGGAACGTTACCTGACTTCGCCGACAAACCCCGACCGGCGTGTCGCAGTACGAGCGGTCTGTGGAGAAAGTTCCTGGGTCGACTGGTGTGTCGGCCTACACTCGGGGGCATGAGTACTCAGCTGAGCCCGGGGGCCGAGACGGTCGTCGACGAGCGGACGCAGCCGGCGCCGGCAGAGCCCGGCGATCACGAGCGGTTCTCGCACTACGTGCCGAAGGACAAGCTGACCGAGGCGATGGTGATGGGGACGCCGGTCGTCGCCCTGTGCGGCAAGGTGTGGGTGCCGAGCCGGGACCCACAGCGCTTCCCGGTCTGCCCGGAGTGCAAGGAGATCTGGGACTCGCTGAACCCGGGTGACGACGAGGGCGGCGAGTAGAGCCCGCCCAGGCGACAGGCCGCGCCGAGCCGCGCGGCCTCGACCCGAGGTGCGCGGGCGTCAGTTCTGGGAGGGGTCGTCCGGGTACGTCGCCAGGTACGCCATCTGATCGTTCTGGCGACGCAGGACCCGGCGCCACAGCGTGTCCGGGTGCAGGCTGAACACGTCGTCGGGTTCGGACTCGACGACGTACCAGGCGCCCTCGGTGATCTCGCCCTCGAGTTGCCCGCTGGACCAGCCGGCGTACCCGGCGAAGATGCGCATCCGCTGGATCGCTCCCTCCAGCAGCGCCGGCGGTACGTCGAGGTCGATCAACCCGATCCGGCCGAAGCACTCACGCCACCCGGGCGGGTCGGCCGTTTCGATCACCTCGGCGACGGCCAGCGCGCTGTCGGTGCCGACCGGGCCGCCCATGAACAGCACCCCGGGTTCGTTCACCGTGGTGGACCAGTCCGGCAGCACCCGGTCCACGGCCAGGTCGGCGGCACGGTTCACCACCACCCCGAGTGCGCCGTCGTCGTCGTGATCCAGCAGCAGGATCACCGACCGGCGGAAGGGCGGCTCGTCGAGCAACGGGGTCGCCACCAGCAGCGAACCGGTCAGAGTCGAGGCCGTCATACCCCCATCATGTCGTGCGCGACGCCCGTGGACCACGGAACACCCGGAACCCGAGCCAGGCGCCGAGCGCGACGCCGATCAGATCCGCGAGTACGTCGAACGGATCGCCGTCACGCTGGGGCAGCAGGAAGTACTGCGCCAGTTCGCTGACGATCGCGTTCGCCACCAATGCCCCCAGCAACCAGCGCGCCGAGATCCGCAGCTTGAGCCCGAGGAACGCGACCGACCCGAACAGGAACATGTGCGCGAACTTGTCCGCCATCGGGATCCCGACATGCGGACCCGCCTCCCGCGGCGCATAGACGCCGTACAGCTGCAGCAGGCAGGCCGCCACGAACGCGACCCGCCACGCCCACACCGCCACTCGCGAACTGGTGTCCCCGGTCACCGTTGCCGTCATTTACAGCACCGGGGAGTCGTCCGGGAAGTTCTCGTGCGCCGGGGCCTTGCCGCCGGCCGCGTCGCGGACGGCGTGCGCCACCCTGTTGTGCACCTCCGGGTGGAAGACGCTCGGCACGATGTACGTCGCGTTCAGCTCCTCGTCGGTGACGACACCGGCCAGCGCCTTCGCGGCGGCCAGTTCCATCTCGATCGAGACCTTCGACGACTGCGCGTCGAGCAGGCCGCGGAAGACGCCCGGGAAGACCAGCACGTTGTTGATCTGGTTCGGGAAGTCGCTTCGTCCAGTGGCCACCACCGCCGCGTGCTCACCCGCGTCCGCAGGGTCGACCTCCGGCACCGGGTTCGCCAGCGCGAACACGATCGCGTCGTTGTTCATCGTGGCGATGTCCGCGCCGGTGATGATGTTCGGCGCCGACACCCCGATGAACACATCGGCCCCGGCCAGCGCCCCCTTCAGGTCGCCGCTGTACTTGGCCGCGTTGGTGTTCTCCGCGATCCAGCGCAGCTCCGGTGACAGGCCGTCGCGCTCCGGGTGGATCACGCCACCGACGTCGGCGACGATCGTGTCCTTCACCCCGGCCGCGAGCAGCAGCTTCAGGATCGCCGTACCGGCCGCACCCGCACCGGACAGCACCACCCGCACGTTGCTGATGTCCTTGCTCACCACCCGCAGCGCGTTGTACAGCGCGCCCAGTACGACGACCGCCGTACCGTGCTGGTCGTCGTGGAAGACCGGGATGTCGAGCTCCTCACGCAGCCGGGCCTCGATCTCGAAGCAGCGCGGCGCGGAGATGTCCTCCAGGTTGATCCCGGCGAAGCCCGGCGCGATCGCCTTCACGATCGACACGATCTCGTCCGGGTCCTGGGTGTCCAGGCACAGCGGCCAGGCATCGATCCCGGCGAACCGCTTGAACAACGCCGCCTTGCCCTCCATCACCGGCAGGGCGGCCTTCGGCCCGATGTTGCCCAGGCCGAGGACGGCCGATCCGTCGGTGACGACCGCGACGCTGTTGCGCTTGATCGTCAGCCGGCGCGCGTCCTCGGGGTTGGCCGCGATCGCCAGGCAGACCCGCGCAACACCCGGCGTGTAGATCATCGACAAGTCGTCACGGTTGCGGATCGGGTGCTTGGCCTCCATCGAGATCTTGCCGCCGAGGTGCATCAGGAACGTCCGGTCCGACACCCGGGCGATCTCGACGCCGGGTACGGCGCGCATCGCCTCGACCAGACGGCCGGCGTGCTCGGTATCGGCGGCGGCACAGGTGACGTCGATCCGCAGCCGCTCGTGCCCGGAGGCCGTCACGTCGAGTGCGGTGACCAGACCGCCGGCCTGCTCGACCGCGGTCGTCAGCTTGCTCACCGTCGAGCCACCCGCGGGCACCTCGAGGCGAACGGTGATGGAATACGAAACACTCGGCAAGGCAGTCACGCCGGTGATCCTCTCACGTCACTGGTAAGGCTCCGAGGTTCCATACTTTACGTGCACGGCAGGACGCTGGGTAATCCTTTACTCGGGCGGCTAGTCTTCCCCTCAGCGAAGGGAGGATCGGTGCCGACGATCAGTGATGTGGCGGCTCGGGCCGGGGTGTCCACGGCCACCGTGTCCCGGGCGCTGAACGGCAAGGCCACGGTCGACCCGGACCTGGCCGCGCGGGTCCGGACGGCCGCCACCGAGCTCGGGTACCAGCCGAACGGACCGGCCCGGGCGCTGCGCCGCCAGGAGGCGGCCGTCGTCGCGCTGATCATCTCCGACGTCGAGAACCCGTTCTTCACCGCGCTCGCTCGCGGCGTCGAGGACGTCGCGCACGAGGTCGGCTACTCGGTCGTGCTGTGCAACTCCGACGAGAACGCCGACAAGGAGAACCGCTACATCGACATCGCGATCCAGGAACGGGTCGCCGGCGTCATCCTGTCCCCCAGCGGTACGGCGACCAGCGTCGCGAAGCTGGCAAGCCGGGGTACGGCGTACGTCGCTGTGGACCGCCCGCTGCCCGAGCAGGACAGCGACGCGGTGCTCGTGGACACCCGCCAGGCAGCGAAGCAGGCGACCGCGCATCTGGTTGCCCAAGGCTACGAACGGATCGGCTGCATCACCGGCCCGGCCGGCGTCCGCACCGCCGACGACCGCCTGGCCGGCTACCGCGACGCCCTCAGGTCCGCGAAGCGCCGCAGTACTCCCAAACTCGTTCGCCGCACCGAGTACAAGGCGGCCGGCGCCCATCGCGCCGCCCTCGACGTGATGTCCCAGCCCGAACCACCCGACGCACTGCTGGTCGCCAACAGCGCGATGGCAGTGGGCGTACTGCAAGCCCTGCAGGAACGCGGCATCCGCCCCGGCCGTGACGTCGGCCTCGTCTCCTTCGACGACGCCCCGTGGGCGGAGCTCGTCGATCCACCACTGTCGGTCGTAGCCCAACCGGCCTATGAGATCGGCGCCGTGGCAGCCCGCCTGCTACTCGCCCGGATCGCCGACAGCAGCCGGCCACCCACGACCACCACGCTCGGCGCCCGGCTGATCGAGCGGGCGAGCAGGGTACAGCTCGACAGGAGGTAGGCCGGCCGCGCCGACCGTCCCCCGCGTGGGCACTCGGCGATCGGCTCGCTGGAGCCGGACACCTCCTGTCGAGCTGCACACGTCAGCCGGTGGGGTTCTCCTCGGCGTAGATCTTGGCTGCGTTGGAGGCGTCGATCAGGCGGGTGGGCAGCGTCTGGGACTTCTCGATGGTGCCGCAGTCGACCAGGATCTTCTTCGCCGCGGCGATCGCTTCCTTGCCGTTCGTCGGGTAGGTGAAGGTGGCGCTCAGCCGGCCCTGCTCGACCGCCTTGATCCCACCGGACGGGATCGGCAGCGCGTCGATGCCGGTGAACTTCATCTCCTTCTCCCGGCCGACCGCCTTCGCGGCCAGGTACGCGCCCTCGGCCATCGGGTCGTTGTGGGAGTAGACCACGTCGATCTTCGGGTTCGCCTTCAGCAGCGCGTCCATCTGGGCCTGGCCCTTCTCCCGCAGCCAGTCACCACTCGCGGCGGCGATCACCTTGACCTTAGGGTTGCCCTTGATGCCGGCCAGGAAGCCCTCGTGCCGCTCGGCCTGCGGGGTGGCGCCGGCCAGCCCTTTCAGCTCGACCACGTTGCCACCATCCGGCAGCAGCTTCTCGGCGATGTACTTGCCGGCCTCGGTACCGATCTGCACGTTGTCGCCACCGATGAAGCCGGTGTACGCGTCACCCTCGACCTTGCGGTCCAGCACGACCACCGGGATGCCCTTGTCGTAGGCCTTCTTCACGACCGCGGTCAGCGGCTTGGCCTCGTTCGGGCTGATGATCAGCAGGTCGATCTGCTGGGTGATGTAGTTCTCCACGTCGGCGACCTGCTTGGCGTTGTCCTGCGCCGCGTCGGCGAACTTCACCTCGAACTGCGGCACCGTCGCCGCGGCCGCCTTGATGTCGTCGTCCATCCGCTGCCGGTACGGCTCGGCCACGTTCGCCTGGCTCATCCCGATCGTGTACTTGCCGTCGGCCCCCTTGCAGGACTTCGACGCACCCGCCTGCGGGCTGTCCGACGTCCGTTCGTTGGTCGTGCCACAGCCGGCCAGTACCAGGGCGGCGATCGCCGCGGCGGCCAGCGGAATCTTCACAGAGCGCATGGGAACCTTCCTCACGAGGTGGGGCGGAGTCGTTGCAGCGCGGCGGCGGCCACGATGACGAGTCCCTTGATCAGGAGCTGGATGTTGGAGTCGATGTTGTTCAGGGCAAGGATGTTGTTCAGTACGCCGAGCAGCAGCGCACCGGCGACCGTTCCGGCGACCGAACCACGGCCACCGGCCAGACTGGTCCCGCCGATCACCACTGCGGCGATCGCGTCCAGCTCGTAGCCGATCCCGTCGTTCGGGCTGCCCTGGTTCAGCTGGACCGCGTGCACGATGCCGGCCAGCGAGGCGAGCAGTCCGCAGATCGCGAACACCGCGATCTTGACCCGCACGACCGGTACGCCGGACAGCCGCGCGGCCTTCTCGTTGCCGCCGACGGCGTACAGATGGCGGGAGAACGCACTGACCCGCAGGAACACGACGGCGGCGATCGCGACCACCGCGAAGATCAGCACCGGGATCGGCACCAGGCCGCCGAACGTCCGCTCGCCGAGGATCGCCAACGAGTCCGGCGCCTCGTGCGGACCATCGCCGTACGCGATCGCGACGCCCTGCCCGCCGGACCAGATCCGGGCCAGGCCGCGCGCTATCTGCAGCCCGGCGAGTGTGACGATGAAGGACTGGATCCCGATCATCGCGGTCGCGACGCCCTGCAACGCGCCGAAGACCAGGCCGATCGCGAGGACGAGTACGACGGACGGCAGGAAGCCCCAGTCGTTCTCGACCATCAGGACCGCGGACCCCACCGCGGCCAGCCCGAGCACCGCGCCGACGGACAGATCGATGCCGCCGATCAGGATCACGAACGTCATCCCGATCGCGATGATGCCGATCTCGGACACCGCGCGGACCACGTTCGCCAGGTTGTCCGCGCTGATGAACAGGATCTCGCCGTCCTTGCGGGGCGAGAAGATGATCGCCGCGATGAACACGGCCAGTAGCCCGAAGACACTCTGGAACCGGAACAGCGTGGCGACCACTCCGCCGGCGGACTGCTCCACCGGCGTCGCCGCGACTCTCTCGTCCTGTACGGTCACCGGGCTCCTCCAACTTCTTCGAACACTTCGCCCTCTCCCATGGCTGCGGCGAGCAGGTCGCCTTCGCCGGAGTCCGCCGTACTGAAGGACGCGACGTCGCGCCCATCCCGCAGTACGACGACCCGATCGCAGACGCCGACCAACTCCGGCAGCTCGGACGAGGCCAGCAGGACGCCGATGCCCTGGCCGGCGAGCTCACCGAGCAGGCGGTAGATCTCGGACTTCGCGCCGACGTCGACGCCGCGCGTGGGTTCGTCGAGCAGCAGCAACTTCGGCTCGGTCAGCAGCATCCGGCCGAACACGACCTTCTGCTGATTGCCGCCGGACAGCGTGCCGACCTCGTCCTGCAGGCGGCCGAACTTCAGCCGCAGCCGGTCCGCCATCCGCACCGACGCAGCCCGCTCCATCCGCCGCGCGATCACCCCCAGCCGGCCGTACGACGGGAGGCTCGAGACGACCGTGTTCGCGAGGATCGAGTGGAAGAGGACAAGCCCGGACGCACGCCGGTCCTCGGGGACGAACCCGATGCCCTGGGCAAGTGCCTGGCGTGGTCGGCGGGGGTGGATCTCCTGGCCTTGCAGGAGGATCCGGCCGGTCCGCGTGCCCGTCGGGGCGACGCCGTACAGGGTCTCGAGCAGTTCGGTGCGGCCGGCGCCGAGCAGACCGGCCAGGCCGACGATCTCGCCGGAGCGAACGGTCAGTGAGATCCCGTCGGGGTCCCGGCGGCCGGGTCTCGGCCGGCGGGCTTTCAGAGCGAGGTTGTCGACCCGGAGGAGTTCGTCACCGGTATCGGTGTCGGGAGTGGTGAACATGGTCTGCACCGGGCGGCCGACCATCGCCTCGACGACCTCGGCGGTGCTCAGCTTGCGGGGGTCGAAGCTGCTGACGATCTGGCCGTTGCGGAGGACGGTCGCGCGGTCGGCGACCTGGGCGATCTCCTCCATCCGGTGCGAGATGTAGACGATGCCGACGCCGGACCTGCGGAGTTCGCGGATGACCTCGAAGAGGCGCTCGACCTCGGCGGTGGTCAGAGCCGAGGTCGGCTCGTCCATGATCAGGACGCGGGCGTCGAGCGAGATCGCCTTCGCGATCGTGACGAGTTGCTGCTCGCCGACGCGCAACTCGCCGACCGGGCGACGCGGGTCGAGCCTGACGCCGCTGCGTTCCAGTAGGGTGCGGGCCTCGCGCTCCATCCGTCGGCGGTCGACCGTCTTCAGCGCGGTGCGGAGTTCGCGGCCGAGGAAGATGTTGTCGGCGACGGACAGGCCGGGGACGAGATCGAGCTCCTGGTGGATCATCGCGATCCCGGCCGACTGCGCGTCGGTGGGTCCGCCGAAGCTGACCTGCCGGCCCTTGATCTCGATCGTGCCGTCGTAGTCGGTGACGTCGCCGGACAGGATCTTCATCAGCGTGCTCTTGCCTGCACCGTTCTCACCGAGCAGCGCGTGCAC
Source organism: Kribbella sp. NBC_00889 (assembly GCF_045207705.1). Taxonomy (NCBI): domain Bacteria; kingdom Bacillati; phylum Actinomycetota; class Actinomycetes; order Propionibacteriales; family Kribbellaceae; genus Kribbella; species Kribbella sp. NBC_00889. The sequence continues at coordinate 5,799,203 of NZ_CP108783.1, forward strand.
CTCGCCCGCGCCCAGGGTGAAGTCGACCTCGCGGCAGGCCTGCACACCGCCGTACCGCTTCCCGATCCGGACCATCCGGACCAGAGCAGCGCCGTCGGCCATGACACCTCCGCGACCCGGTGAGTAATCGATTTCCCGGACGCTAGACCGCGCCCTCCCAGCCCGTCAACCCCTCACCAACTCTCCGCATCAATCCGTAACCCAGCTTCGTCCCGCACGGGACCCTTTCCACCAGGGTCGAAAGGTGGGCGCGGACCGCCACGCCATCACATTCGCAGCGCGCGGACGCGAGACCGCCCGCGCGAGCGTGAACTCGCACGGGCGGGCGCAGTTGTGATGGCCTGGCGGTCCGGACCTCAGCTCCCCGACACAGACACCTTCGTGAAGAGCGGCCGGCCGCTCGGGGGCATCACGAAGTTCTGGACCCGGGAGCGGTGGGCGGAGTTGGAGGCGAGGTCGGCGGGGAAGATACCGACCGCGTCGGTCCAGAGCATCTGGCCGGCCTGCTCGTAGAGCTTCGGGCGTTCCGCCTGGTCAACGGACGAGCGGGCGTCGAGCAGCAGCTTGTCGACCGCGGGGTTGCAGTAGCCGTTGCGCTTCGCGGAGCAGACGTAGAGCCGGGCCAGGGTGTAGTCCGCGTCGCCGGTGCCGGTGACGTTCGTCTGCAGGTTCATGTCCCAGTTGAGCTTGCCGAAGTCCTCCAGCCACTGCGCGCGTTCCTTCTCCAGGGGCTTCACCGTGACGCCGATCTTGGCCCAGTCCGAGATCATCGCCTGCGCCAGCGCCCGGATGTTCGGACCACCTTCCAGCGGCCACTGCATCGACGTACTGAACCCGTTCGGGTAGCCCGCCTCGGCCAGCAACTGCTTCGCCTTCGCCGGGTCGTACTTGTACGGCGCCAGCTTCGGCGCACCGATGACGCCTTGCGCCAGCGGCGCCTGCGCCACCGACGCCAGATCACCGAACAGGTCCTTGACCGTGCCCTCGAGGTTCAGCCCGTACCACATCGCCTGCCGGACCCGTTTGTCGTTGAACGGCTTCCGGTTCGAGTTGAACCAGTCGAAGTAGTACGTCCAGCTCGGCGTCGTCTCGTAGCTGATCCCGTCACTGCCCTTGAGAGAACCGACCTGGTCCGGCGGGATCTGCGTCAGTACGTCGACCTCGCCGTTCTCCAACGCGGTGATCCGGCCGGCGACCTCCGGGATGTTGACGAACTCCAGCTTGCTCAGCTTCGGCACGCCGTCCCAGTACGTCGGGTTGGCTGCCAGCTCGAGTTTCTCGTCGGGCAGGAACGCGGTGACCGAGAACGGCCCGGTCCCGATCGGCTTGTTGAAGAACCCGTCGGTGTTGATCTTGTCCGCCGGCCCGATGAACAGCAGCGTGAGCGAACTCAGCAATGTGCCCAGCGACTTGCTCGTCTTCACCGTCACCGTCTGCTCGTCGATCGCCGCGAACGACGTCACCGTCTCGTACAGCGGAACCAGTGGGCCGTCGAGCTTCTTGTGCCGCTCGTACGACGCCACCACGTCCTTGGCCGTGAACGGCGTACCGTCGGAGAACTTCACGCCGGACCGGAGCTTGAACACCCAGGTGTCCGGGTCCGGGTTCTCCCAGGAGGTCGCCAGTACCGGGACGATCTTGCCGTCCTCGACCCGGACCAGCGGCTCCATGATCTGCTGGATCGCGGTCTGTACGGCCTCCTCACCGGCGAACTTGTGGGTGTCCAGCGACACTGGGAACATGGCCGGCGCGTAGCGCAGGATCTGCTCGCCGCCGCCGTCGGCGCTCGGCTCGCTCGCCGGCGAACACGCACTCAGCGCGGCCAGGGCGGCGACGGCGACCGCCGCCACGATTCGCTTCCTCAACACGGGGTTCTCCTTTGCAGGGCAGGGGTCACGAGGCGGTGTCGCTGGGAGGCCGCGTGAAGGTGTAGGTGGCGACGACCGGGTAGTGGTCGGAGGGCGCGCGGCCGTCGTGGAAGAAGTCGACGACCTCGCTGGTGCGGGCCGCGAGTGGGCCGCGGGCGAAGATCCAGTCGATCGCCTTGGGTGGTGAGGCGAGCGGCGACAGCCGGGTCCCGATCGGACCGGTGGCCACCGTCGGCACGACCGGGTGGGTCACCGGTGAGTGCCGGCCGAGTGCGGTGAAGCTGTCCAGGAATCCGGCGTTCCCGAGTTCCCACTGGGGTGGACCGATGTCGTTGATGTCGACGGTGAACAGGCAGGCGCCGTCACCGGCCAGCCGCTCCAGTGCCTCCGCGATCGCCCGGGCCTGGGTGACGCGGCGGTTGCGGTGGTCGGTCCGCTCGTCCGGGTGCCCGGGCCAGGTCAGGTGCGCCGTACTGAAGACCAACTCGGGGCCGTCGGCCGGGCGCAGCCGAACCCAGAACAGGCGCGCGTCCGGCGACAGGATGCCGACATCCTCGGCCCCGTGCTCAATGGCGGTGAAGAGGTCGCGGCGCCACCAGAGGTTGCTCTGGGTCTCCCAGCCGGCTCCGCCGTCGACGCGTTCATGTCCGGGCAGCACGTCGTCTATGAGCTTGCGGGTGGACGGGCGGAGCTCTTGTACGGCGAGCAGGTCCGGCGGACGGGTCGTGAACAGCGCGGTCAACGCGTCCTGCCGCTGCTCGAGGTGGAAGTCTGCCCACAGGTTGTAGGTCATGGTCACGAAACTGAAGTTGCTCAAGGCAAGGGTCATGCCGGCTGCTCCTCGGTGGAGGCGAGTCCCGAGGTCGGGACGTTGTACGCCGTCAGCGTTGTTACTGCGAGTAAGTCGTCGACCTGGATCGTGGTCAGCGAGCAGTTCACCGGCGGATCCAGCAACACCTCGCCGCCCGGTGGCAGCCGCAACGTCGACGCCGTCGCGACCCTGATCGGCCCGCCATGCGTCACCACAAGAACCCGACGCGCACCCGAGCCGGCGATCTCCCGGATCGCATCCCAAACCCGTTCCCTCAACTGAGCGAACGTCTCCCCACCACCCCGCGCAACGTCCTCCCCCCGACGAAACGCCTCGACCACCGCGGGTTCGTCGGCGTACACGTCCGCAAACGTCCGCCCACCCCAACTCCCCACATCAATCTCCCGCCACCGCCGATCGACCCGCACCACAGGCCGACCGCCCCACTCCGAGCAACCCGCCCCCCGCCCACCCGCCGCGTCCACGGCGTCCACCGTGCCTACCGTCCCCGCCCTCCCCGCCGCGTCCACCGTCCCCGCCACGTCCACCGCGTCCATCGCGTCCATCGCGTCCACCGTGGGCGCCGCGTCTACCGTGCCCGCCGCGCCCGTTGTGCGCGCCGTGTCCGCCGTGGGCAGGCTGTCGAGGTAGGGCTGGAGGGTCTCGGTCACGCGCTGGAGATCGCTGGCGACGATTTGATCAAAGACACCTGATCGCAGGTACTCGGCGGCCAGCTTCGCCTGCTGGTGACCGAGCGCGCTGAGGCCGGTGCCTTGCTGGCCCTGGTAGCGGGCCTCGGCGTTCCAGAGCGACTCGCCGTGGCGAAGCAGGACAAGTTCAGTACGGCTCATCTGGTGGCTCCGGCTAGGTCGGTGGCGAAGTGGCAGGCGGTGGGGTGGCGGTCGAGTCGAGTCTCGAGCGCGGGCTCTTCCTGGGCGCAGATGTCCTCGGCTTTCCAGCAGCGGGTGCGGAAGCGACAGCCGGACGGTGGATCGGCGGGTGAGGGTACGTCGCCGCCGATGATGATCGGTTCGCGTTCCGGCTTGGTCCACGGTTTCGGATCCGGGACCGCGGACAGCAACGCCTGGGTGTACGGATGCAGCGGCCGCTGGAACAACTCGTCCTGCGTCGCGGTCTCCACCACTCGCCCGAGGTACATCACCGCGACTTGATCAGAGATATGACGTACGACGGACAAGTCGTGGGCGATGAACAGGTACGCGAGCCCGAGGTCCCGGCGGAGGTCGGCCAGCAGGTTGAGCACCTGGGCTTGCACGGAAACGTCCAGTGCCGAGACCGCCTCGTCGCAGATGACCAGCTTCGGGCGTAACGCGAGCGCGCGAGCGATGCCGATCCGCTGCCGCTGACCTCCGGAGAACTGGTGCGGGTAGCGCTTGGCGTGATCCGGGTTGAGGCCGACGCGTTCGAGCAGGTCGCGGACCTCGGCGCGGTGACGATTGCGGGATACGACGTCGGGGTGGATCTCCCAGGCCTCGCTGATGATCTGTTCGACGGTGGCGCGCGGGTTGAGGGAGGCGTACGGGTCCTGGAAGATCATCTGCAGCTGCCGGCGAACCCGGCGCATGGATGCCTTGGGCAACGAGGTGAGTTCCTCGCCCTCGAACACGATGCTGCCGGACCGCGCCTTCTCCAGCCCGATGATCGTCCGCGCCACCGTCGACTTCCCCGACCCGGACTCCCCCACCAGCCCCAGCGTCCCCCCAGCCGGAATGTCGAACGACACCCCCGCCACCGCCTGAATCTCCCCCACCACCCGCCGCAACAAAGCAGACCGCAGCGGAAAAGAAGTATGCAAATCCCGCACAGACAACAAAGGCGCAGCGCCCGCCGGCGGGATGTAAGAGGAAGTGGACGAGCCCGGGGCTCTCGAAGGACCTGAGGTGGTCGAAGCCAGGGTGGGAGTCGGGTTAGTGGGCATTGCTGAGGACTCCTTCCGGGTGGTGGCAGGCGGCTTGGTGGTGCGGTGGTCGGGTGGGGAGGGCACGGAGGTCGGGTTGGTCAGTGGTGCAGAGGTGGTCGGCGTAGTGGCAGCGGGGGTGGAAGGAGCAGCCGGTGGGGAGGGACAGGAGGTCTGGCGGGGAGCCTTGGATGGGGGTGAGGCGGTCTCGGGGCCCGTCGAGGACGGGCACCGAGCCCATCAGCCCGGCGGTGTACGGGTGTCCGCTGTGTTCGTAGACCTCGCGGATCGGACCCGTCTCCACGACACGGCCGGCGTACATCAGTACGACGCGGTCGGCGACGTCGGCGACGACTCCGAGGTCGTGGGTGATGAGGACGAGCGACATGCCCTCCTCGGACTGCAGCCGGGCGAGCAGGTCCATGATCTGCGCCTGCACAGTGACGTCGAGCGCGGTGGTCGGTTCGTCGGCGATCAGCAGCCGCGGCGACAACGCGATCGCCATCGCGATCATCACGCGCTGCCGCATCCCGCCCGAGAACTGATGCGGATAGTCGTCCAGCCGCTTCGACGCCGCCGGGATCCCGACCCGCTTCATCAGGTCCAACGCGGCCGCGCGGGCCTCACGACGCGAGGCACCGCGATGCCGCCGGAACATCTCCCCGATCTGCGCACCCACCCGGAAGACCGGGTTCAGCGAGCTCAGCGGATCCTGGAACACCATCGCGATCTCACGCCCGCGCAAGCCCTTCGCAGCACCAGGCGTCAGCAGATCGCGACCGTCGTACGTGATCGACCCACTGGCGATCCGCCCGGCCGGCTTCGGCACGATCCCCATCACGGCTTGCGCGGTCACGCTCTTCCCGCTGCCGGACTCACCCAGCAGCGCAACCGTCTCCCCAGCAGCGACCTCGAACGACGCACCGTCGACAGCAGTCACCACATCACCAGAGGTGGCGAACTCGACGCGCAACTCACGCACACTCAACAAGGCCTTCATCACAGACTCCTCAGCCGCGGGTCGTACCGGTCCCGCAAGGCATCACCGAGTACGCCGAGCGAGACCACCAGGAAGGCCAGCGCGATCCCCGGAATCGTCGAGATCCACCACGCATCGGCCAGATAGTTGCGCCCGTTCGCGATCGTCACACCCCAACTCGGCGTGCTGGCCGGCGTACCGAGACCGAGGAAGCTGAGCGACGCCTCCGCCAGAATCACGTGCCCGATCTCAACCGTCGCCACCACCAGCACCGGCGCGACACACGCCGGCAACACCGACCGCGAAACCAGCCGCCACGTCCCGGCACCGAGCGTCCGCGACGCATCGACGAACTCGCGCCGCCGCGTCGCCAGCGCCTGCCCACGGGCCACGCGAGCGAACGTCACCCAGTTCGATACCGCCAGCACGATGACGACGTTCACCACCGACGGCCCGAGCAGCGCCGCGATGAAGGTCGCCAGCAAGATCGAGGGAAACGCGAGTTGAATGTCGGCCAACCGCATCAGTACGCCGTCCAGCCAGCCACCGAAGTACCCGGCGGACAGCCCGATCGTCACCCCGATCGTCCCGGCGAGAACCAGCGTCGCCAACCCGACCGCGATCGAGATCCTTGCCCCCTGCAACATCTGCGCGAACAGATCCTGCCCGACCTGGTCCGTGCCGAAGATCGCGTACGACCCGTCGGACAACCGGCTGAACGGCGGCCGCAGCCGGTCCGCGGTCCGCGTGTCGACCGGGTTGTACCGGACCAGCCACGGCCCGAAGATCGCGGCCACCACATAGATCGCGATCACGATGAGGCCGAAGCGGATCCGGGCCGATCCGGCCCGCCCGCGCCGCTTGCTGGTCACCAGCGGCGCGGTCGCGGTGGTGAGGTCGAGTTGGGTCGAGGTCACGTCAGTCACCAGCCAGACGGACCCGCGGGTCCAGGAAGCCGTAGAGGAGGTCGACAAGCAGATTGATCACCACGAAGATCGTTGCCACGATCAAGATCGAGGCCTGGACGACGCCGTAGTCGCGGCGCCCGATCGAGTCGATCAGCAGCCGGCCGACGCCGGGCCAGGCGAACACGGTCTCGACGATCACGGTGCCGCCGAGCAAAGCGCCGAACTGCAGGCCGACCACGGTCACGATCGGGATCAGCGCGTTCCGAAGCGCGTGCACGAGGATCACGATCCCCTCGCCGAGTCCCTTCGCCCGCGCCGTCTGCACGTAGCCTTCGTGCACCACCTCGAGCAGACCACTGCGCGTCAACCGCACCAGGATCGCGAGGAAAGGCAGCGCGAGCGTGATCGTCGGCAGCACAAGATGCGACCACGTCCCCGAACCCGCGCTCGGCAACACCTTCAGACCACGCGCGAACACCAGGATCAGGACGATCCCGAGCCAGAACGACGGCGTCGACTGCCCCATCAGCGAGAAGACCGAGATCGTCCGATCCACCCAGCTGTGCGCCCGCAACGCCGCGATCACCCCGAGCGGCAACCCGATCAGCAACGACAGCAACAAGGCTGTGGTGGCCAGTTGGATCGTCGCCGGAAGCCGTTGCAGCACAAGGCTCATCGAGTCCGCGTTCAGCCGGAACGACTGCCCGAAGTCCAGATGCACGACGTTCGCCAAGTACGTCGCGTACTGCTGGATCATTGGCTGGTCGAGGCCGAGCTGCTGGTGCATCGCGTTCACCTGCGCCTGCGTCGCGTCAGGTCCGAGAATCAGGTACGCCGGGTCGCCGGGAACGAGCCGCAGGACAACGAAGATGATGGTCACCGCGCCCCAGAGCACGAACAGCGAGAACGCCACCCGCCGGACGACGTACGCCCCCATCAGACGCCGCTCCGCAGTACCGACACCACGCGCCGTACCTCCTCGATCGAGCCGGCCTGGATCAGTTCGGCACCCAGCGCCCCCGCGCACTGCCCGTCGTTGTCCCGCACCGGTACGGCGACCATCCGCGGAAGCGAGGCGACCGGCCGGGAGTTGTGCGCGAACCCGGACACCCGGACGCGCTGCAGCGTGACGAGCAGATCCGGAGTACCCGTCACCTGATCGGCAGGAAGCGCAGACAGATACGCGCGGCCGAGCGCACTCCGGTGCAGCGACACCGCATGTCCCGGCTCGACGGGCGCGGCACTCGCACTGCCCGCCACCGCGGACACCTGCAACACCCGGCCGGCCATCTTCGGCAGCGGTTTCGCCAGGACGACCAGCCGGCCGAGACGGTCACCGAGGTCGGCCAGCGCGCGCTCCGGTCCCGCCTGCCCTTGCGTCGCACAACGGAGCGCCGCCAACCCGTCCCGAGCGGTGTACCGGTGGTCGTCGACCCGGCTCGCCAGACCGTGCTCGCAGAACGTGACCAGGATCCGGTGCACGGTGCTCTTGTGCAGGCCGACGGTGCCGGCCAGTTCGGTCACGCCGTACGGCCGGTCCTCGCGGTTCAGCTCCGCCAGCACGGTCAGGGCGCGGCTCAGCGACTGCATGGTGTCTCGATTCCGTGAACGTTAACGGTAGCGTTAATGCACCGTAGAAGCGTGGTATTTAGGTGTCAATAGACCACCGTTGCTCAGGGCGGAACGGCCCGTTGACGGTCGATTCCCGTGAACGTTAACTTCACTGACCATCCACCTGATTCATGCTTTGGGAGGCACTGCGTGACGACATCCGATGTCCGGAGCGCGCTGCTGGCCGCCGATCCCCGCCTGTCCAAGTTCTCGCCGTTGCCGCGCATCCTGGCCTTCGACGAGTTCGACAGCGGGACGCACGGCTGGTGCGAGCTGCTCGGCAACTACAACGGCCGCGGCGACCTGAGCACGGTCGACGACCACATGCGGGACTTCCGGCCGCCGCAGTTGTCGGCCTGCAACTTCTTCGACATCGGCACCCACGGTGCGCTCAGCGGGACCTACGCGCTCAAGCTCGCCACCCGGCCGCACAAGGGCCACACCGCGGTCGCGATCCGCCGGCTCACCATGAGCGGCCGCGGGCTGGTGCAACTGGAGACGTACTTCGCCTTCAAGTCCGAGGCGACCCTCGGCGGAGGCTCGGAGCTCGACACCTTCGGCGACGTGCAGTGGGACGGCAACACTCACCCGTCCGAGGCGCAGTTCGGTGCGTTCACGGTCGCCACGGATCTGTGCGGTGACGGCGGACTGCGCTACCACACGGTCGCGCGCTACCAGAACACCGATCTGGACAACCACTTCACCCGGCGCTGGATGGCCCCGACGGTCCCCGAGCCGACGCCGCGCGAGCACTTCGAGGGCAAGGTGAAGCTGGAGTACGCCGCCGACTTCACCGCGCCCAACCCGGAGGACTGGGAGCAGTTCGGCGAACCGCAGGAGCTCTGCTACAACGAGGTGCCGACCAAGGTGAACTGGCACTATCTGCGCTGGCTGATCGACACCGACAAGCGCCGCAACGTCGAGCTCCAGGTCAACGACCGGGTGATGGACATGAGCGACGTACCGGTCCCGCCGTACGAGGAACGCTACGAGACGCTGGAGAACCTACTGAACTTCTACTTCTCGGTCCGCACTCACAGCAGCGTCAGGAACTTTCTTTTCCTCGACTCTGTCCTCATCTCGGTTGATTGGTAGGCCCATGCGACAGTCCATGACGGCGGTGCTGGAACGCGACACCACGTTCGACACCCGCTTCGCCACCGAGCCGTACGAGGTCGCCTGGGCGGGTGAGGCGCGCTGGTTCGTCCATCACGTCGGCGGCGACGGCACCGCGACGTACCTCACGCAGGTCTCGCCCGACGGGATCACTTGGTGCGATCTCGACGCAGGAGAGCATCGGGTCGGGCCGGGGCAGCTGATCAGCTGGCCGGTCAGCGGGTTCGGCCACTGGCTGCGGCTGCGCGCCAAGGTCGATGGTTCGGTCCAGGTGCGGATCCACCTGGCTGTGAAGGCTTAAGCTGCCCGAGGGGGTGAAGATGACGGAGGCACGGCGCCCGACGTTGCGGGACATCGCGGCAGCTCTCGGGCTGTCGGTGAACACCGTCTCGCGTGCGCTCGGCGACAAGGACAGCGTGAGCCCGAAGACGCGCGCGGCCGTGCAGGCCGAGGCGGCCCGGATCGGCTACGTGCCCAATACGCTGGCGCGGTCGCTCGTGCTCGGCTCGGCGATGACGCTGGGCCTCGTCATCACCAACCCGTCCAACCCCTTCTACGCCCAGTTGATCAGCAGCATCGAGCTCCGCGTCCGCGCCCAGGGGTACTCGTTGCTGCTGCTGGTCACCGACGAGAGCGCGGAGAACGAGCAGCGCGCCACCGAGGCGCTGCTACGGTCCGCGGTCGACGGCGCCGTGGTCGTGCCGGTCCAGGCCGAGTGGGACCACTGGCGCCGTGTCCGTGACGCAGGCATCCCGTTGGTGTTCGTCAACCGTGATGTGCCCGAGCTCGACTGCGACATGGTCGGGGTCGACAACGAGCGCGGCACCTACGAAGCGACCAGCCACCTGATCGCCGGCGGTGCACGCCGCCTGCTGGTGCTGGAAGAGGACCTGCCGATCACGACGACCGCCGACCGTGTCGCCGGCTTCCGCCGGGCGATGTCCGACGCCGGCCTGAAGGTCAAGGACGACACGATCCGCGCCGTACCGACCAAGCGCTACGACTCCCTCGCCCTGCCGTGGCAGCCGGAGGAGGCTTATCGGTTCGCGCAGACGCTCCTGAGCGACCGTCATCCGGATGCCATCGTGACCGGGAACGACTACTTCGCCCTGGGTCTGCTGCGCGTGCTCGCGGAGCTGGGTCTGGCAGTTCCCGACGACGTCGCGATCACCGGGTACGGCGACCATCCCTACGCGGCGTACTTGCAGACGCCCCTCACCACAGTCCGCCTCCCCGCCGCCGAAGTGGGCACCACCGCCGTGGATCTCCTCCTCCAACGCCTTCGTAACCCCGGAACCGAACGCCCACGGAAGACGCTGATCCGCCCGGAGCTCGTCGTCCGGGCGTCCGCTCCGGACCGCCAGGCCATCACAACCGACCGCCGAAGGCGGAGCTGAGCCTGACGGCGCCGGGCATCCGCCGATTGTGATGGCGTGGGCGTCCGCTACTCCCCCAGCCAGGCTCTGACCGACTCGTTGTGCTCGCCGAGTCGTGGCGGCGGGAGGTTGGTTTCGCGGGCGCCGGCGTACGGCTGGTCGTCGAACCGCAGCGGCGGCCCGGGGAGCTGGATCCGGCCGAGCGCCGGGTGCTCGACATCGATCAGCAGGCCCTGTGACAGCGTCTGCTCCCACTCGTACACCTGCTGGAAATCGCGGACCTTGCCGGCCGGAATCCCCTTCTCCGCAAGGCGTTCCAGCCACACGTCCGCCGACTCGTGCGCGAACGCCGCCTCGATCGCCGCGGTCAGTTCGTTGCGATGGGCAACCCGTTGTGCGTTGACCGCGAACCGCTCGTCGTCCGGATCCAGCCCGACGATCGGTGCGAACGTCCGCCACTGCCCCTGACTCCCGACGGCGACCTGGACGATGTCGTCCGCGGTCGAGTACATCCCGTACGGCGCGATCTGCGCATGGTGGTTGCCGACGCGCTCGGGCAGTTCGCCGGCGACCGTCCACTTCGTTCCGTGGAACGCGTGCACACCGATCACCGACGCCAGCAGGCTCGTCCGCACCACGCGCCCCTTGCCGGTGATCGATCGCTCGTGCAGAGCCGCCAGCGCACCGTAGGCGCCGTACATCCCGGCCAGCAGGTCCGCGATCGGTACGCCGGTCTTCGTCGGCTCGACCGCACCGGTGATGCTCATCAGGCCGCCCTCGCCCTGCGCGATCTGGTCGTACCCGGCCCGCCCGCCGTCCGGCCCGTCGTGCCCGAATCCGGTGATCGACAGGATCACCAGCCCCGGGTTGAGCTCGTGCAGCCGCTCGACGGAGAACCCGAGCCGGTCCAGCACTCCCGGCCGGAAGTTCTCGATCAGTACGTCGGCCCGCCGGACCAGCTTGGTCAGGAAGTCGCGACCGTCCTCGGATTTGAGGTCCGCCGTCACCGATTCCTTGTTCCGGTTCGCGGACAGGAAGTACGTCGATTCGCCCTCGACGAACGGCGGTCCCCAGCCCCGGCTGTCGTCCCCGCCGCCGGGCGCCTCGACCTTGATCACGCGGGCGCCGAGATCTCCCAGCATCATCGCCGCATGCGGCCCGGCCAACGCCCTGGTGAGATCGACGACAACAACATCAGACAGAAGGTTCTGCACCTGCCGAGCCTAGGGCCTCACCCGCCGGCCGGCGCCCGAATGAGACTGATCGCACCCGTCGCCGTTCCGAAGAACGGGTAGTACTCAGGTCTGGCGGTCCATCCGCCGCTCGCCCGTGCGTGCCTCGCGGGAGGCCGGGCGACTACTACCCGTTCGTCGGTACAGATCCCCCGACCTTGCGGGCCAGCGACGCCAGGCGGTGGGTGACGTCGCGGGGGCGTTCCTGCATGAGCATGTGGCCGGCACCGGGGTACATCCACAGCCGCGCGGTCGGAAGCTCGGCGGCCATCCGGTTGGCGTGGCGAGGCGGCAGCAGCCGGTCGCGGGTGCCGTGCATGATCTCGACCGGGAGTTGCTCGAGGACCTTCAGGGCGTGATCGCCCTCGTGCTTGAGGATCGCCTCGAAGAACCCGCCGTACGACGGACCCGGCAGGCTCGCGAGGTCCGCAAGGAACAGGTCCACCTCAGCCGGGTCGGTCTTCTTCCCGAACACCAGTTGCCGCAGGGCTGGCCGGCGTACTCGGACCGACATGTCCAGCGGCCGCGGTCCCCGGTGCGCACGTCGTTCGAGCCGAGTGCTGAGCATGTTCATCGCGCGCGGAGCGAACGCCGCTGCCGTCGAGTCGAACCGCCTGGGGATGCCGAAGGCGCCCTCCGCGATGTGACCGGACGACGTACTGACCAGCGCCGCCGCCGCGATCCGCGAGCCGAACAGCTCCGGCCGCTGGTCCGCGAGCGCCATCAGCGTCATCCCGCCCATCGAGTGACCGGCGTACACAACAGGTCCGTCGCCGACGACCGTGTCCAGCACGGTCTCGAGGTCGTCGGCCAACTGCTCGATTCGCATCGACCCTGCCGGTGCGGCGTCCGACCGGCCGTGGCCGCGATGGTCGTACGTGACTACGCGGACGCCGTTCTGCCCGAGGATCCTCGGCAGCTCCTCGACCTGGTTGTGCCACGACCGCGTCGAACAGGTCCAGCCGTGCACGAGCAGGACGGTCACCGGCGCATCCGGTGATCCGGTCGTCTCGACGTTCAGCCGTACGCCGTCGGTCGTGGTCACACCGGACCGTTCCGCCTGGATCGTCACGCAGTCTCCCGTTCCCGTTCACCGGCGGCCAGGTGGGCGGCGCGCAGGCGTCCACCGCGGGCCCCGCGCCCGACCAGCCAGGCGATGCCGGCGATCTCGAGCAAACCGACCACGCCGAGCAGGGCGTAGCCGCCGTTCCACATCCATCGTGGCACGTCGGTCCGCTCCTCCCGCCGCAGCACCTGCTGCTCGTTGACGAACTCGACCGTCTGCCCGTTCGACACCTGCACGGCCGGCTTCTCGATCGCCAGGTCCTCCGGCGCGTACACCCACATCGCCACCAGGTCGCGCTGACCCTGGTGCAGGCGGATCATCGACTTCCACTTGCCGAACATCGGCAGCGCGTCCGCCGACCGGTAGGTGCCATCGGCCACCTTGACCATCGGGTGCGTCACCAGCCCGCCGCCCTGCCAGGCCATCGCCTCGAACCACCGCGCACCGTCCGCCGCGTCTCCAGGCTGCAACTTGACCGTGACGTACGCCATCGGCTCGGCCCCCGTGGCCACCCGCTCCAACGACACCGTCCCGGTCACGCCCGCCTCCGCCGACCGTGGCACGCAGAAGAACACCGTCGCGGTGACTGCGACCAGTCCGACCGCGCCCAGTTGATGGGTACGGCGGACCGCCTCCGACCGCGCGTTGCGGATACCGATCGCACGCTGCTCTCCCGCGACCTCGGCGTACCGGGTCGCCAGCCAGGCACCGACGAGTCCGGCTCCGATCCCGGTCACGACGCCGTACCCGAGGGCCGACGGGAGCATCGACGACGGCCACGCGATCGGCATCCAGAGGTGGCTCCAGGTGTACTCCGCGACCACGCCGACGGTCCCGATCAGGGCACCGGCGACGGCACCGAGGCGGAAGCGATTCTTGTTGCCGAGGGCAAACGCCACGAGCTCGACCAGGACTGTCTCGACGATCAGCAGCGGGAAGTGACCGAGGATCTCGCCGAGCGGTCGGTCGACCGCCCAGGCGATGCCGCCGCGGATCACCAGGTACACGGCCAACGCGGCGAACGCCGTACCTGGACCACGTCGCGCCCGCAGCACCGTGAACGCGAGCGCAGCACCGAAGACGATCAGGATCGGCTGCAGGATCAAGGGAAACTGCGGGACGCCGTAGTTGAACTCGGTGCTGAACAGATCCCACGCGATCAACAGAGCGCCGACCGACACGATCTCCTGGAACAGGCGGCGCTTGTTGATGCCGAGCAACTGCTCCACCTCAGCGAGCGCCAGCAGCCGCGCGAAGATCGAGAACACCACGCCGCCGATCATCAGCAGGTGGGTCGGGCCCCAGAGCGTGACGTCCTCACCGAACAGGCGGTGCCACAGGTCGTCCAGCGGGAAGCCGACCAGCGCGAACGTCCCGCACACCGTGACGAGCGCGGCACTGCACGGGATTCGCCAGCCCTTGGTGAGCTTGATCGTGCGAGCCGGCAGCGGCTTGCGGGCGAGGGCGATCGGCAGTACGCCGGAGATGATCACGCCGAGGATGCCGAAGAAGATCGGGTAGTGCGCCGGCGTACCGAACGGGCCGGTGTCGCGACCGCGGTCGATGTGCACCGCGATGTCCCACCAGACGCCGAAGGCGCAGGCAAGCAGCGAGACAGCATGCAGGTACGGCGTCAGCGCGGCCCATCGGGGGACTCCGTCCAGTCTCCCGATGGTGTCCGCAAGCCGTCCCACCAGCGTGACGCGTCCGGTCCGTTCCCGCCACAGGAGTACGGCGAGTGCGACGTACATCAGTCCGACCAGGCCGGTGACGATCGCGATCTGGTCGAACGTCGCGGTTCCGGTGGTGGCCAGCGGGATCGCCATTCGACGGACTCCTTCATCGCTCATGCGCCATGGCTGATGTTACATCTTCTATGTAACGTCGGATCTGGAAGACTGTCAACCGTGGAAGCACACGACGAGGAGCTCACCGTCGATCAACTCGCCGCCGAGGTGGGGATGACGGTCCGCAACGTGCGCGCGTACGCCGGACGCGGCCTGATCCCGCCGCCACGACTGGTCGGCCGGACCGGGTACTACGGTCACGACCACGTCGCCCGGTTGAAGCTGGTCCAGGAGCTGCTCAGCAAGGGGTACACGCTGGCCGCGGTCGAGCGGATGATGGGCGAACTGCCGGACGGCGCGATGGCGCTCGGCGTCTTCGAGACCTTGGTGAACCCGTGGACCCCGTCCGAGCCGGAGATCCTGGACGAGTTCCAGCTGGCCGAGCGGGCCGGCGTACCGCACGATCCGGCGGTGATCACGCGGCTGGTCGAGCTGGGGATCGCCGAGCGGCAGGACGACGGCCGGCTCCGGATCCCGAACCCGGATCTGCTCCGGACCGGGCTCGAGGTGATCAAGCTCGGCGTCCCGATGCAGGCGATCTTCGAGATGCTGCCCAAGCTGTTCGCCCAGGCCGACGCGGTGGCGAAGACCTACGTCGAGCTGTTCCGCAGCACGGTGTGGCGCGAGTTCAGCGACGCCGGTTTGCCTGCGGAGGGATGGCCGGAGATCCAGCGCACGCTGGAGAACATCATCCCGCTGGCCGGGCAGGCCCTGGTCGCGGCGTTCCGGGAAGCGATGGCGCGCGAGATCGAGATCGTCGCCTACGAGGAGCTCGGCCTCGACCCGAAGGCCCTCCCCTCAACCGGCTAGCGCTCTGCTGTCCTGGCCGGCCAACGCCGCGAGACGGTCGAAACCACGCTGGGA
Organism: Kribbella sp. NBC_00889; assembly: GCF_045207705.1. NCBI lineage: Bacteria > Bacillati > Actinomycetota > Actinomycetes > Propionibacteriales > Kribbellaceae > Kribbella > Kribbella sp. NBC_00889. The sequence goes on from NZ_CP108783.1 coordinate 5,814,799, forward strand.
CGCCGCATCCGCGGCCCGGTAGACGATGAGCCGTTGACCGGTGTCACCAAGCGGCGTGAGTACGTCGTACTCGACCGTCAGCGAACCCACGTCCGGATGGTTGAGCCGCTTGCGGCCGTTGTTCTGCACCTTCACGTCGCGCCGCGACCACAGCTCGGCGAACTCCTCGCTCTCCTCGCTCAGGGCACGGACGAGCTCACCCAGGTCCTGGTCGTCCGCATGCGCCGCCCACGCAGCCCGCAGGTCCGCGATCCCTTCGCGGATCACCCGTTCGCGGTCGGTGTAGAACGTCTCGAACGCCGGCTCCAGCGCGCACAACCACATCACGTTCCGCCGCTCCGGCGCGACGTCGACGAAGTTGAGCATCAGCAGGCACATCTCCGCGTTCCACGCACAGATGTCGAAGCGCTGATTGAGCAACATCGCCGGCAGCGGCGACATCGCCTGCACCAGCGCGGCCAGCGAACTCGACTCCGGCTGGCGTCGTACCGAGGTCCATTGCCTCGTCAGGTCGAACACGTACGCATGCTCGTCATCCGACAGCCGCAACGCCCCCGCGAGTGCCTCGAGCACCTCCGGCGAAGGCCGCAGCCCTCGCCCCTGCTCCAGTCGGATCACGTAGTCCACGCTGACCTTGGCGAGCTCGGCCACCTCTTCTCGCCGCAACCCGGGCGTGCGCCGAGCCCGCCCCCGCTCCGCCAGGCCCACCTCGCCAGGCGTCAACCGCTCCCGGCACCCGCGCAGAAAGACCGCCAGCTCCTGGGCAACGTCAACGCTCATATGCCCACTCTACGAAGCCGGCGGTCAGTCCGGGCGCGGGTGCAGAAACCTCAGTTCAGGGTGAAGCCGCCGGTCCAGTCGACCTTCTCGCCGACGGCGAGGGTCAACTGGACGAAGCCGATCGCCTCGAGCTCACGGGCCCGGGACAGCGCGCCGGCGTCGACCGCCCGCAGACCGCCGCCGGTGATCACGCCCGCCAGGTCGGCCTTCGCATCCGAGGCGCCGGACCGCACTGCGGATGACCGCCCTCGCCCAGCACGCCAGTGCCACCCTCCCCCGCCTGTCCCACGTCGTACGGCGGCTCGAGGACCGTGGACTGATCGAGCGCTTCCCCTGCCCGACCGATGCCCGAGCCACGAACGCTCGGCTGACCGACGCCGGCTGGGACAAGATCCGCGAGGCCGCCCCCGGCCACGTCGCCACCGTCCGCGAGCACGTGATCGACGCGCTCACCCCCGAGCAGGTCACTCAGCTGACGGCGATCACCGACGCGATCCTTACTCGCCTGGACCCTGAGGGCCGGATGTCGGACGTCTACCACCGCCACGACGGCACCTAAGTAGGTGTTCCACCCCGGCGCGCTCCCTTAGACGGCCCCGGGCCTGGTCTAAGGGCTGTCTGGGTGGCGATATCGGTAGTTCTCCGCATGTGCGGGAACGTCTGGGTTGGGACTGTGTATCTACCAGACGTCCTCAGTCCTCAGGAGTGCATGATGCGCCAGATCCAGATCCGCCGGAAGCCGAGCCGGCGGACGACCACCCGCCGTACCACCACGACGACGCTGGACCTCCGTACGCCGTCCGGCCGCCCGCTACCGTTCTGATCCACCTGTCCCGCCCGGAAATGTCCACGATCATGAAGCTCAGACTGCATGTCCACCACGCCTTCACCGGCGGTTGGTGCGCAGACATCGACGACGACCTCGACCGTCAGCCCGACGACCCGTTCTGGTGCGTCGACCAGTGGCCGACCCTGCAAGAGGCGCTGGCCGCCGGATGCACCCGCCTCGCCGAGCTCGCCGCCCACCCGAACCCGTCCCGCCTGAGCGCTCTCACCCTCGCCGCCTGACATCAGCCGGCGACGACAGATCTGTCGGCAAGGGTAGGAAGGCCAGTCCCAGGAAGAGCCTTCCCTTACGCAGTGTGGCGGGCCGCGTGAAAGTGGTGGCGAACGAGGGAGAGAGGACACCTTCAGTGGTCACCACACTTGACACCTACCGGCTGCTCGGACGCTCCGGGCTGCGGGTCTCGCCGCTGGCGCTGGGCACGATGACGTTCGGACCGGACTGGGGCTGGGGCGCGGACAAGGACGAGGCGCAGCGGATCCTGGACACGTACGTCGACCGCGGCGGCAACTTCGTCGACACGGCGAACATGTACACCAACGGGACGTCCGAACAGCTGCTCGGCCAGCTCACCCAGGACCGCCGGGACCAACTGGTCATCGCCACCAAATACACCATGTCCACCCGGCCGGGAGATCCGAACTCGGGCGGCAACCAGCGCAAGAGCATGATGCGTTCGGTCGAGCGCAGTCTGCGCAACCTGCAGACCGACTACATCGACCTGCTCTACCTGCACTCCTGGGACTTCACCACGCCGGTCGAGGAGATCCTCCGCGCGATGGACGACCTGGTCAGCCAGGGCAAGGTCCTGTACGCCGGCATCTCGGACGCGCCGGCGTGGCAGGTGTCGCGGATGCAGGCGATCGCCGACCTGCGCGGTTGGGCTCCGCTGGCCGCGCTGCAGATCGAGTACAGCCTGGTCGAGCGGACCGTCGAACGGGACCTGATCCCGATGGCGCGGGAGATGGGACTCGGCGTCCTACCGTGGTCGCCGCTGGCCAGCGGCGTGCTCACCGGCAAGTACACGACCGCCGATCTGGACCACGGCGGGGTCTGGCGGGCGTAGCGGGGACACGGAAGAACGTTGCCGCGGCCAACAACTCGCTCACCGAGCGCGGGTTGCGGATCGCGGACGTCGTCAAGGCGGTTGCCGAGCGCAACGGCTGTCTGCCGGCGCAGGTCGCGATCGCCTGGACGCTGCGGAACCCCGGGGTCACGTCGCCCATCATCGGCGCGCGGACGGCGATGCAGCTGGAGCAGAACCTGGGCGCGCTGGACGTCGAGTTCAGCGATCAGGACGTGGCGGAGCTGGAGGCTGTGAGCGCGATCGAGCTCGGCTTCCCGCACGCGTTCCTGAACCTGCCGATGACCCGCTCGGTCACCCTGGGCGGCCTTCAGCTCGAGCCGGCTCCGATCCCTCGCTGACGTCTGCGGGTCCCGCCGGCTCTCCTGGTCCTGCTGGAAGATCACCGAGATCGGGATCCCAGTCGTCGTACTCGTCGTCCGGGGTCTCGGCCTCGTGGCGGCTGGCGATCCGGATGAACGCGGCGATCAGCAGCACCGGACCGAGCACCATCGCGGTCTCGGGAATCCCGCCCATGTGCAGCGCGATCATGACGCCGTCACCAGCGCGATCCCGCCCGCGGTGAACGCGACCATTGCCGCCAGCATCGGGTACTGCGCCCGTCGTAGCTGCCGGCGGCGGAACAGTTCGGCAGCGCGATCGTGCGCGGACACGACCCCAAGTACGTGTCCGAGCACGATCGCACCGATCTGAACCGCAGCGATCAGCCCGGTGCCCAGGAACGCGTAGTCGATCCGCATCCCGCTGGTCCCGAGCAGGTCCCATCCCCGCCCGAACGGATCCGTCGCGAGCAGCAGACCCTCTTGGCCCTGGAACATCGCGAACGAGAAGTAGTGGGCAACGGCGTACCCGATCGCGATCGGCACCAGCGAATGCACGAATGCTCCCGGCAGTCCGGCTCGCCCGACCACGCCCGGCCGGATCCGCGCCGCGCCGGTCGTCCGCGACGCCAGCAGGAACAACCCGGTGACGATCGCCACCGCGACCATCAGGCCCAGCGTGTGTACGACGATGTGCTGCGTGCGGCTCAGGTCTCCGGTCAACCGCATCCACGCAGACCAGCGGGAGATCCCGTCGAAGGCGGTTGACCCGAGCAACAGGCACAGCAGGCCGACGATCCCCAGCTGTTGAGGCATCGCGGCCAGACCAGCCAGCGGGTTCCGCAGTTCCAGGCGACGGTCCGCACCACGGCCGAGCGGACTCAGTCGCGCCAGGACTTCGGTGTACACCTCGAAGCTGTCGCCGATGCCGAACCAGGCCGGTCCGTAGACGATGCCTGCGGCAACATTCACGACGGCGTACATCGTCGCGAAGATCGCGACGACGATCGGCTCGGAGCCGTCCGGATACGCAAGCTCGAGCCAGAGGAATCCAGCCAGCCCTGCGAACGCCGGCCAGTAGGCAATCCCTTCGGGCAGCCTCCGGTACGACGTCCTGCGCGCCAGGCCCGCGATCGTGCGGAGCGGATTGGCCAGGCGCCAGATCGGGCCGAAGACCAGCGAGAGCGGGATGATGCCGACCCAGATCCAGACGTACAGCCAGGTCGGCGCCGGGTTCAGAGCCGGCTCGCTGCTGCCGAACCAGGCGGAGCCGAGCAGTAGCGCGAGTGCTGCCAGCCCGGCGAGCTTGAGCAGCCGTCGCGTCGGCCTCGCATCGACCAGCCGGGTCAGGCGTTCGAGCGACTTACCGGCAGTAACCTCGAAGCGCGGCCGCGACCAGAACGCGGCGAGGGCGAAGAACGAGACCGCCACCGCGGCGCCGGCGGAGTAGATCGCCAGCCACAGCGGCACCGGCAGGTCCCCTCGCCCGCCGATCCCGTGCAGCGGCAGCAAGAGCACCAGCACGGGATCGCCCTCCGATCACCTCAGCTATCTGACTGATCGAATGTAACACGCTCGATGTCACATAGCGAGAGTCTGATACTCGGCGGGGTCGAAGTGGCGGGTCAACCGGCGGAACCGGAAGGTGAACGACGGCCAGAGCGTGGTGTTGCGCCCCTCGGAGTCCAGGTACCAACTGGTGCAGCCGCCGCGGGTCCAGACCGTGTTGCGCATCGAGGACCGGACGCCGTCGACGAAGGCGCGCTGCACCTCCGGCCGCACCTCGACCCGCTGCAGCCCCTCGCTGTCCATCGTCTTCAGCGCGTCCAGGATGTAGGCGATCTGCGACTCGATCATGAACACCATCGAGCTGTGGCCGAGGCCGGTGTTCGGTCCGATCAGCAGGAAGAAGTTCGGGAAGCCGGAGACCGCCGTGCCGAGGTGTGCCTCCATGCCGCCCGACCACGCATCGCGCAGCGACAGGCCGTCGCGGCCGTGCACCATGTCCATCACCGGCAGATCCGTCACCCGGAAACCGGTGCCGTAGATGATCGTGTCGACCTCGTGCTTCACGCCGTCCGCGGTGACGATCCCGGTCGGGGTGACCTCGACGACTCCGTCGGTGACGACCTCGACGTTGGGCTTCGTGATCGCCGGGTAGTAGTCGTCGGAGATCAGCACACGCTTGCAGCCGAGGGTGAAGTCGGGCGTCAGCTTCGCGCGGAGGAGCGGGTCGCGGACCTGGCGTTCGAGGTGCTTCTCGGCGACCTTCTGCACCTGCTTCATGATCGACGGCAGCTTCGCGAACCCGAGCACCATCGACTCGCGGCCCCAGTAGATCCCGGCCCGGACCGCCTTCTGCACCAGCGGAAACCGGCAGAACACAGCCTTCTCGACCTCGGTGATCCTGCGGTCCGGCCGCGGCAGTACCCACGGCGGCGTTCGCTGGAACAGATGCAGTTCCTCGACCTCCGGCTGGATCGCCGGCACGAACTGGATGGCGGACGCGCCGGTCCCGATCACCGCGACCTTGCGGCCGCTGAGGTCGAGGTCGTGGTCCCACTGCGCCGAGTGGAAGACCTCCCCCTCGAACGACTCGATCCCCGGCAGCTTCGGCACCGACGACTCGGCCAGCGGTCCCATCCCGGACAGCAGCAACTGTGCGGTGAACTCACCCCGGCCGGTCCGGATCCGCCAGTGCCCGTCCTCCCAGTACGCCGCCTCAACGGCATGACCGAAGCGGATGTGCCGGCGGACGTCGAACCGGTCGGTGACCTTGCGCAGGTAGTCCTCGATCTCGGGCTGCGGAGAGAACGTCGACGACCAGTCCGGGTTCGGCGCGAACGAGAACGAGTACAGATGCGAGGGCACGTCACACCGGCAGCCCGGATACGTGTTGTCCCGCCAGGTGCCTCCGACGTCGTCCGCACGCTCCAGTACGACGAAGTCGTCGTACCCGGCCTGCTTGAGCCGGACGGCCATCCCGATCCCGGCGAACCCGGTCCCGATCACCACGATCCGGTGATGCCCGGTCTCCCGCGCGACCTCGTCCGCCATCGAGCCCTCCAGCCTCCGGACAACAACTTACTCCCAGTAAGTTACTCGGAGTCAGTTAGAGTGTGCAAGTGACGTCCACCACGCCCAAAACACCCCCAGTGCCACCCAGCACCGCCGCCGAATCCGGCGTGGAGAGCGGGGTGGTTGAAGGGATCGAGCCGCCGAAGCGGCGGCGGAATCGGGCGGCTCGGGAACGCGAGATGCTCGAGGCAGCCGAGCGGATCTTCGGCGAGCGCGGCTACCAGGGCACGTCGATGGACGACGTCGCGGCCGAGGTCGGGGTCTCGAAGCCGCTGATCTACCAGTACTACGGCTCGAAGGACGGCCTGTTCCTCGCCTGCCTCGCCCGCCTTCGTGCCCAGCTCCTGGAGACCGTGTCCGACGCGGCGCTGGCCGCCACCGACGCCGAGGACGCGCTGTACGCCGGCTTCGTCGCCTGGTTCCAGTTCCTCGACGACCACCCGCACGCCTGGTCCGTCCTGATCGACGAAGGCATGCTCAGCACCAACCCCGCCGCCGGACCCGCAGCGGCCGCCACCGACGAGGTCCGCGCCGCCTTCATCGAACTGATCTCCGCGATGGTCCGGATGAACCTCCCACCCGGCCGCACCGCCGACAACGACGAGATCGAGATCATTGCCCAAAGCATCTCCGGCGCCACCGAACGCCTGGCCATCTGGCGCAGCCGGGTCCCCGCCCCACCCACTCCGGAGAAGGTCGCCCGAACCCTCCAGGACCTCCTCTGGCAAGGCCTCCGAACGCTCAGCACCACCTCAGATTCCCTGCGGGCCGCGCGGCACTGAGAGACGTGCCTACCCACTGATCGTTAATCCGCCCAACATTCGGGCGCGCCTACCATGCGCTCGATGACCGACGGCTGGTGGCGACGCCGGACAGACCAATGTCTCCACGAGCAAAGCAGAGGCGACCTCGCGCCTGCGCCGAGCCACCTCCGCCAGTCGAGTCAGTGAAGAGGTCCCCTGGTCGACTCACCGGACAGGTCCACCGGTTGTCTCAGCGGCCACCGCACCAATCGAGTCGGCGAACAGATCCACCGCTCGACCCACTGGCCACCTCTACCAGTCTCCTCGGCCTCAGGCGACCGATGTGGCGGACTGTGTCCGGATGGGAGCCTCCGCCAGACGGCGAAGCGCGCGGCCTCCTCGCGGGTTGACTCATCGGCTCGGCCGAGGACTCGCTCCGGTCGCTCGGCCCGGCTCGTATCGCCCCACGGATCGGCGCTGACAGATGGCCTCCGAGATGGCACGGCTGCAGCCGGCGCTGGCGATGGAGACGGCAACACAGTGGTCGAGGATTGGGGTGGGTTGCCAACTGGTGTTCGGCTGGTGCGGCCTGGTGGCGGGTCGGCCCAGGTGGGGCGGGTGACGTGGACTTTGCCGTTGGTGATGGTGATGGTCCAGTGGCCGGCGTGGAGGTCGATGTGGTGGCGGCGGCAGAGCAGGACGAGGTTCCAGATGGCGGTGGTTCCGCCGTCGAGCCAGGAGCGTAGGTGGTGGGCGTCGCAGTGGATGGGTGGGGCGCCGCAGACGACGCAGCCTTTGTCGCGGGCGTTCAGGGCGCGGCGCATGGCGCGGGTGACGAGTCGTTCGGAGCGGCCGACGTCGAGGGGTTCGGAGTTGGAGCCGAGGACGAGCGGGATGATGTTGGCGTCGCAGGCCAGGCGTCTGATCGCGGCCGCGGACAGGTTGTCGCCGTAGACGAGTCCGCCGGTGGTGTCCGCGGTAGCCGACCTCAGATCCTCCAGGTCGATCGTGACGGTGATCGTGGCCTTGGCGCCGTGCCCGGGCACCGGGTCGGATCCGCGAGGTCTGCGCCCGCTCTGGGGCGCAACCCCCGCGTCAGTTGCCAGACCGAGCTCCGTGGGCATTCCACCACCCATCGCCGTACCGGTTACCGCACCGCCCTCGACGGGTGTGCCACCATCCGCCGCTGTTCCCGTTGTCGCGCCGGGCTCGGCAGGCGGCAGGCCACCAGTCGCCGTCGCAGTTGCTGGACCGCGGTGGGTGGAGATGGGGTCGGCGGCCGTGGGTGGTGGCTCGGGGGTGGTGGACAGCGCGGCGGCCGCGGTTGGTGGGCGATTGTGTGTGGCGGTGGGCGTGGGCTTGGGGTGGGTGGTGTCGGTGGATTTGGCGGCGAGAGTGAGGGCGGTGGTGAGGGCGTCGGCCTGGCGCTTTTCGCGCGGGCGCGGGTCCAACTCGCCGTCGATGGTCTTGTGGGGGCGGGCGCCAGCGTGGATGAGGGCGCGGAGGAGCTCGGCGTTCTCGTTGGCCAGGTAGCCACGAAACTTCACGCCGCGGTCCGCTGTCGAGAGAGTGAGGGACTCGCGGTCGTAGGCCTTGTGTTCGTCGGGTTCGGGGCCGTCGGTGTCGAGGATGTCGCGGATCCGCTGTCCGGCCCTGCGCAGTTCGCCGGGGGACAGATGCCTGGCGAGGTTCACCAACTGGCGTTCGGCCACGGCGAGGTCTTCGACCGGGACGGTGGAGGGCACCCGTTCCAGGGCCGACACGATCGCCTCGGCCTGCGCGGGGCGCAGGAACCCATCGGCCGCGGCATCCTCGTCGTCGGTGGGGGCGAGGTCTTCGGGCGGGTCGGACTCGACCGGTTCGTCCAGGGGCGGCACGTCCGCGGGTAGCGCCGCGGACACGTCGGCGTACCTGGGCAGGGCGAGAGCCAGACGCAGGTCGCGGCGGGCCTGGGGCGGGTCGAGGCGGTAGCGGAACGCCAGGAGCTGTGCGGTGTCGTGGGCGCCGATGTCTTGGGCGTGACCGATCTCGTCGAGGCGCGCGATCAGCTGCAGGCGGTAGGTCTGCCGGCGGGCGAGCTCGGCCTCGAGCGTGTCGAGAGTGGACAGCATCTCGCTGCCACTCATCGCCCACACCGGCCGCTCGCCCAGGAGTTCCATACCGCCAACTCTAGACACCCCCACCGACAGTTCTCAAACCAGAAAACCCTTATCCACAAGGGAATCCGTCATCCACACGACCACCCGAACCCATCCACAGGCCCCAACACTTGTGGATGTTGCTGTGAGCAACTATATGTGGCGACACGCCGAGCTGGACCTGGAGCTCGGGTGGGCCCGGCTCCACGGTCGGGCAGGCGCATGCTCGAAAGCCAGACGGACGACCCTCGCGGCTTCGCCGACCCGCAGGTCATTCAGGGGCATCGGAGTCACTCACCTGATCTATCCGTTGGACTGAGAGCGAGCTACGGTGCCGCCGTGGACCCCTTCTCCCAGGCGTGGATGGCGTTGCGTACGGCTGTTGCGGAGACTCCGGACGAGGACTTCGGGATGCCATCCGGCTGTGCCGGGTGGTTGGTGCGGGACCTCGTGTGTCACCTGGTCATCGACGCGCAGGATGTGCTGATCACGCTGGTCACACCGGCCCAGTCCGAGCCGACGCGCAACGCGGCGACGTACTGGGAGGTCTCGCGCACACCGCCGACCGGTGACGATCCGTTGGACGCGCTGATCCCTCGACTGGCCGCGGCGTACGGCGATCCAGGGCTGCTCAAGTTCCACCTGGACGACCTCGGGTCCGCCGCGGGACGGGCTGCCGTACTCGCTGATCGAGGCGCGCAGGTCGGTACGAAGGAGCAGGTGCTGACCGTTGGCGACTACCTGTCGGCATACGTGCTCGAGTGGACGCTGCACCACCTCGACCTGATCGCCCATCGCCCATCGGCCGTCGGCCGCCGCGCCACCGGCCGAGACGCTCGGGGCAGCACGCGCACTGCTCGAGGAGATCGCGCAGGCACCGTTCCCACCGGAGTTCTCCGACACGGATGTCCTGCTGATCGGGACCGGTCGGCGTACGCCGACCGACGTCGAGCGGGCCGCCGCCGGCGAGCTGGCCGAGAGGCTGCCACTCATCCTGGCCTGATCAGCGATCGGCGGCGAAGTCCTCGAGAAGCCCCGCGATGAACTCCTGCCCGTCGCGCACCGCATCGGGGTTGCGGGTTCGGTAGTACGGGATCGCGATCAGCTCCAGGGACAGGACCCAACCGCGGGCGCGCACCCAGGTGTCCTGGTCGACCCCCATCGCGTCGCGGAAGGCCTGCCGTGATTCGGCGTCGAACAGGTACCAGGCGGCCAGCAGATCGCCGGCCGGGTCGGCGACCCAGGCGGTCCCGAAGTCGATGACCGCCGAAAGCTTGCCATCGGCCACCAATACGTTGCCCGGCATCAGATCTCCATGGATCCACGTCGGCGTACCGTCCCAGGTCGCCACCAGCGACGCCTCCCACGCCGCGAGCACGAGTCCGGTGTCGAACTCGTTGCGCAACTCGTCCAGCGCCGTACGGAAGAGTTCGTCCCGCGGTGCCAGCGGCGTACCCCGGCTGAACGGATCGTCCGGTGGGACGGGTGCGCCGGTCGTGTCGACGGTCTGCAGGCGGTGAATGAACTCGGCCATGTCCCTCGCCGCGGCCGCGGGGTCAAGCTGATCCAATCGGAACGGCTCGCCCTCCAACCACCGGTACACGCCCCAGGTGAAGGGATAGTCCGCAACCGGCACGCCGATGGCCAGCGGCTCGGGTACGGCGAGTGGAAGGTGGGGCGCTAGGCGCGGCATCCAGGTCAGATCCTTCTCCACCTGGCCCTGATTCCCCGCGGTGCGGGGCAGGCGGACAGCCAGATCATCACCGACCCGGAACGTCACGTTGTCCGTGCCCGAGGATTCGACCACCCGGATCGGAAGGCCGGCCCAGCTCGGGAACTGCTCCGCCAGTAGACGCGCCACCAACGACGCGTCGATATCCACCTCGTCGTCGTGCAACTTGCGAACCTTGGACACGGCACGGGAGCCTCACAGTCCCCCGCCCCCAGGTCAACTGATTCGATTGGAGTCGAAGGATGTTCAACCACGAGCCCACCGACTACGACTGCCCGTTCTGCCGGCTGGCGTCCGGAGGCGGAGACAGCCTCACCACCCAGGACGACGTCGTACTGCGAACGGACCGCGCGCTCGCCTTCGTAGCCTCTCGCTGGTGGCCGAACAACCGCGGACACGTCCTCGTCGTCCCGACCGCGCACCACGAGAACCTGTACGACCTCCCGGCGCCCGACGGCCACGCCGTACACGACGCCGTCCGCGAAACAGCCATCGCGATCCGCCACACCTACGACTGCGAAGGCGTTTCCACCAGGCAACACAACGAGCCGGCCGGCTACCAGGACGCCTGGCACTACCACGTCCACGTCTTCCCGCGATACCCCGGCGACAACCTCTACAACACCCGCCACCTCCCCAACCCGGCCACCTCCGAGGACCGGCAGCCCTACGTACGTCGCCTCAGCGCCTATCTGGCGGGGGTGAGGGAGGGCCCTGAGGAAAGACCCTGAGGCCCGGCTGACGGATGTCATGGGTGGGTCGTGACGAGCGATCCAGGGGCGGAGCGGCGTACTCGCGGAAGCTTTCGGGTATGACGACAACGACTGCGGTCAGCCTGACGGGTGTGACCAAAAGGTACGGGGCGGTGCAGGCGGTCGCCGGGGTGGATCTGAGCATCCGGGCCGGCGAAGTGGTCGCGCTGCTGGGGCCGAACGGGGCCGGAAAGTCCACGACGATCGAGATGCTGCTCGGGCTGGTCCGGCCGGACCAGGGCACCGTGCAGGTGTACGGCGGCACGCCGACCGACGCGATCACGAAGGGCCAGGTCGGGGTGATGCTGCAGAGCGGCGGCATCATCGAGGACGCCAAGGTCGGCGAACTCCTGAACCTGGTCGCGGGCCTGCACACGAACCCGATGCCGGTGCAGGAAGCACTCGAGAGTGCCGGCATCGCGGACCTGACCGACCGGAAGATGAAAGGCCTGTCAGGCGGCCAGAAGCAGCGGGTGCGGTTCGCGATGGCGATCCTGCCGCAGCCGGAGCTGATCGTTCTGGACGAGCCGACGACCGGGATGGACGTCGAGTCGCGGCGCGACTTCTGGGCCTCGATGCACGCCGAGACCGCACGCGGCCGGACCGTGCTGTTCGCGACCCACTACCTGGAGGAGGCCGACTCGTACGCCGACCGCGTGGTGCTGATGCGCAACGGCAAGGTCGTTGCCGACGGCACCTCGGCGCAGATCAAGGCGAGCGTCTCCGGCCGGACCATCCGCGCGACCGTCCCGGGCGCCGATCTCGCGGCGCTCGCATCGCTGCCGGGTGTCCGCAACGTCGAGACCCGCGGCGACGTCGTCCTGCTGCAGTGCGCGGACTCCGACGACACCCTGCGCTACCTGCTGAACAACACCCCCGCCCACGACATCGAAGTGACCTCCGCGGACCTCGAGGACGCCGTCCTCGCCATCAGCGCAGAGCAGGAGACCCTGGCATGAACCGCGACTACCTGATGTTCGACATCCGCCGTACCCTGCGGAACCGGCGGGTGCTGATCTTCTCGATCCTGATGCCGTTGGTGCTGTTCATGATCTTCGGCCTGACGCTGCCGGACGACGCGAACGAGGGCGGGATCTCTGCGATCGCCTACGTGATGGTGAGTATGGCGATGTTCGGCTCGATGTCGGCCGCGATGAGCAGCGGCGGCGTGATCGCGGCCGAGCGCGACGGTGGCTGGAACCGCACCCTGCGGCTCACCCCGCTGAAGCCGCAGGCGTACGTGACCACGAAGGTGATCCTGTCGCTGCTGCTGGCGATCCCGCCGCTGCTGGTCGTGTTCCTGTTCGGCCTGATCGTCGGGCACGTGCACCTGGACGCCGGGCAGTGGGTGACGGTCGCGCTGGTGTCGTGGCTGGGTGCCCTGCCGTTCGCCGCGATCGGCCTGGTCATCGGGTACGTCGCCAAGCCGGACAGCGTGCAGCCGATCACCGGTCTGGCCACGATGCTGATCGCGGCCTTCGGCGGGCTGTGGCTGCCGGTGGACTCGATGCCGTCGCTGATGAAGCACATCGCCCAGTTGACTCCGGCGTACTGGACCGGTCTGAGCTCCCGGAGCGCGTTGACGGACAGCGGCCTGGACATGCAGGCACTGCTGGTGGTGCTGGGCTGGACCGTCGTCCTGGGCTTCATCGGCCTGCGCCGGTACCGCGCCGACACCGCACGGGCCTGAGCGGCGCGAGCCGGATCCAGGGCATACCGTGACCACCATGACGCGGACGCCAACCCTACTGGAATCGCTGGCCGAGCGCGGAGACCGCTCCGGCCCGGGCCGGTGGGGTTGGCTGGCGGCCGGAATCTGGCTGTTCTACCTGGCTCAGCCGTTCCAGGAGATCGCGTCCACCCAGCAGGGCGCGATGCGGGTGTTCGGCCTGGCCACGGTGATCCTCTTCGCGATCGCGTACCTCGGGTTCTTCGGCTGGCTGCGCCGAGTCGGCCTCGGGACCGGCGCCATCCCGATGTGGCAGCGGCTCGCCTACCTGGCCGGGATGCTGGCGCTGACGTTCCTGATGCTCCCGACGGCCGGCCAGAAGGCCCTCACCTGTCTGGTCTACATCGCGGCGATCGCGATGATGGCGCTCGACGTCAAGGTCGCGGTGCCGCTCGTGGCCGTGCTGCTCGGCGGCGCGGAGCTGTCGATGCGACTGGTCCCGGGCTGGACCGACGACGGGAGCTACGGGTTCGCGATCTTCCTCGGCGCGCTGGCCGTGTTCGGGATGCGACGGGCGATCCAGCGCAGCATCGAGCTGACCGCGACCCGCCAGGACATGGCCAAGCTGGCCGTCCAGGAGGAGCGGAACCGGTTCGCCCGGGACCTGCACGACATCCTCGGCCACTCGCTGACCGTGATCACCGTGAAGGCTGAGCTGGCCGGCCGGCTGATCGCAGCGAACCCGGACCGGGCCGCGGCCGAGGTGGCCGATGTGGAGAGCCTGGCCCGGGCGGCGCTGGCCGACGTACGAGCGGCCGTCGCGGGGTATCGGGAGCTCAGCCTCGCCGGTGAACTGGTGTCGGCGCGGGCCGCGTTGCAGGCCGCCGAGATCAAGGCGGACCTGCCGACCACCGTCGACGAGGTGCCCGAGGACAACCGCGAGCTGTTCGCCTGGGTGGTCCGGGAGGGTGTGACGAACGTCGTACGGCACTCCGGCGCGAGGCGTTGCACGATCCGGATCAGCGCCAACCAGATCGAAGTACTGGACGACGGGAAGGGGCCGACGCCCGGCGGTGGTGCTTCCGGGCACGGCCTGGTCGGGCTGCGGGAACGAGCGGACGAGGCCGGTGCGAGTGTGCAGGTCGGCCAGGCGCCTGGAAGCGGATTCCGGCTGGCTGTCAGAGTTGGCCCGTGAGTATCCGACTGCTGATCGCGGACGACCAGGCGCTGGTCCGTGGAGCCCTGGCCGCGCTGCTCGACCTCGAACCCGACCTGGATGTGGTGTCTGAGGTCGGTCGCGGCGACGAGGTGATCGCGGCCGCGAAGGCGACCACGCCGGACGTCGCCCTACTCGATGTCGAGATGCCCGGGCTGGACGGTATCGAGGCCGCCGCCGCGCTGCGGACCGCCGTACCGGGCGTGCGGGTGCTCATGGTGACCACGTTCGGCCGGCCGGGGTACCTGCGCCGCGCGATGGAGGCGGGTGCGGCCGGTTTCGTCGTCAAGGACACGCCCGCCGCGCAACTCGCGGACGCGGTACGACGGGTGCACCAGGGGCTGCGCGTCGTCGATCCGTCACTCGCCGCGGAGACGCTCGTCGCCGGGACGAGCCCGCTCACCGGCCGCGAGTCCGACGTACTGCGGGCCGCCCGCGAGGGAGGCACAGTCGCGGACATCGCCAGGGAACTGCACCTGTCCGAGGGCACCGTCCGCAATCACCTCTCGGCCGCCATCGGCAAGACCGGCGCCCGGACCCGGGCCGAGGCCGCCCGCATCGCCCTGGACAACGGCTGGTTGTAACAGGTCGAGACCTCTAGGGTTGGGGCTAGGGGAGGGATCTGCATGTCAGTCGAGCAATTCAGTGTGCGGGGGCGGTTGGCGGACACCGGCGAGGGGATCACCGGTGACGAGCTGCAGCTCGCGGCACGTAATCACGGGATGCCCATGGAGGCGTTGCGGTACGACGTGACGCCGGCCGGACTGCACTACGTGCTGGTGCACTACGACATCCCGATGACGAACGCGTCCAACTGGCGGCTCACCGTCGGCGGCTGTGTCGAGCAGCCGTTGTCGTTCGGCCTGACCGAGTTGCGCGCGATGGGTCGTCGTACCGTCCGGGTGACGTTGGAGTGCGCGGGCAACGGACGGGCGGCGTTGCAGCCGCGGCCGATCAGCCAGCCGTGGCTGACTGAGGCGGTCGGTACGGCGGAGTGGACCGGGGTGCTGCTGTCCGATCTGCTGCGGGCTGCGGGGATTCGGTCCGATGCCGTGGACGTGGTCTTCACCGGTGCGGACCATGGTGTCGAGCGCGGGATCGAACAGGACTACCAGCGTGGGCTGACCGTCACCGAGGCGATCGACTCCGGTGCGATCATCGCCTGGGAGATGAACGGGCAGCCGTTGCTGCCGCAACACGGTTATCCGCTGCGCCTCGTCGTACCCGGGTGGTACGGGATGGCGAGCGTCAAGTGGCTGCGGTCGATCGAGCTGATCGACCACGCGTTCGAGGGCTTCCAGAACGCGGTCGCGTACCGGCTCCGCACCGAACAGGACGATGCGGGCCAACCGGTGACCCTGATCGAGCCGCGCGCGCTGCTGGTCCCGCCTGGCTTCCCGGACTTCATGAGCCGGCACCGCTTCGTTGCCGCAGGCACCATCACGTTGGAGGGCCGGGCCTGGTCCGGCTGGGCGCCGATCGAGCGGGTCGAGATCAGCACCGACGCCGGCGTCACCTGGCAGACTGCCAAACTCGATGCCCCCGGCAACGACGAGTACGCCTGGCGGGCCTTCACCCATGACTGGGAGGCCACACCCGGCGAGCATGTCCTCACTGTCCGCGCGTACGACGCCAGCGGCCGCGAGCAACCGATCGAAGCCCCGTGGAACCGCGGCGGTTTCGCCAACAACTCCGCCCAGCGGATCAGCGTTCTGGTGACCTGATCACTCCGCGTGTCGCTGGCCGATTCCGCGGTTCGCCCGTTCCATGCTGGAGACGTACACGGTTCACTCCAGGGAGTGGTGCGGTGAACGAGCTGGGCACGGAGATCCACTTGCACGCGCGGGTGTTTCGCACTGCGAGCGAGTGGTACGCCGATATCGAGGACGAACTGGACCCGCAGCCGGACAACCCGCTCTGGTACGGCTCCTACGACTCCCAGCGCGCCGCGATCGACGCAGCCTGTGCGCGGATCGCGGCGATGCATCTGGCTCAGCACTCCGAGCAGTCACTCGGGCTTGTTGGCTGACTTCCCGCCGATGCGGTACGGCGTGGTGACGCCCTCGTACATGAGGTGCGTCATCAAGCCCTGGGAGGCGTGCGGGAGGTTGTGGCAGTGATCCATCCAGACACCAGGATTGTCGGCGACGAAGGCGATCTCGTAGGTCTCGTCGTTCCCGACCTCGAGGGTGTCGATCCACCACGGTGAGCCGGTGGCCGCGACACCGTTGCGGGACAGCACGACGGCGTGATGACCGTGCAGGTGCATCGGATGCGCCTGGCCGCTGCTGTTGGAGATCTTCATTCGTACAACGTCGCCCTCGGCAACCATGTACATCGGTACGTCGGGGTACTTGTGCCCGTTGATCGTCCACCACAGCCCCGGCACGCCGTCGAGGAACCCGGGCCGACGCCCGATCCGGTACTCGAAGTTCCGGTCGGCCTTCCCTGGGTCGAACCCGAGGGCGGCCGGCGTACCGTACTTCAGCAGATCGACCGTCTCCCCCGGCAGCTCGGCCGACGGCGGCTCGGCGCCTGCCGGACCGATCCCGACCGACACGTTGGCCGCGCCTGCCACCAGCCGCATCCCACCCGCCGGCACCACCGCCTCGAGGTCGACGCGAGCTCCGGCCGCCAGCGGGTACGCCGCGGTCACCGCCGTCGCACCGTGGACGTCACGACCGTCCACGGCGACCACCTTGTACGGCGTACCGATCAGACCGACGCGCAGGATGGAGTTGTCCGTGTTCACCACCCGCACCCGGGCCGTCGTACCGGCCGGCAGGTCGACGTGTTGCGAACCCGTCCGCCCGTTGATCGTCCGCTTCCCGTCGTACGTGTGGATCGCGGCCAGGACCTCACCGGGTTCCTTGGGCGCGATCACGATCGTGCCGAAGAGGCCGCCCTTCACCTCGTCGGCAGAGACCTGGTGCGAGTGGTACCAATACGTCCCGGCCTGCTCGGCGCGGAAGCGGTACACGTACTTCCCACCGACCGGTACGGCGTCCTGCGTCACCCCGGCGACACCGTCTTCCGCGTTGGGTACGTCGATCCCGTGCCAGTGCAGAGTGGCGCCGTCCTTGACGGATTCGTTGACCAGCGTGACCTGGACCAGGTCGCCGACCTTCGCCCGGATCAGCGGACCCGGCGAAGTCCCGTTGAGGGTGTACCCGTCCACCGTCTCACCGCTCGCGAGCTGGAACTTCTGCTTCCGCGCCGTGAGCGTGACCGCGACATCCGGCGTACCGGCCTGCGGGCCGGTGAGGTCGGCGACGTTCATGCCGTGGTGGTGCTCGTGCCCGCCGGACTCCGGTCCGCCGCCGAAGTCGGCGTACCCCATCTCGGTCGGCGAATAGTCGCCGGGGACCAGGCTGGTCGCCCAGAGATACCCCAGCGGTACGAGTACCGCCAGGGCGATCCCCAGAGCGATCAGCCGGCCCCGCAAGCGGCGCGGTTTCGGCTCAGCCACTGGTCACAGTTTGCCTGGGTACGGCCGCCCGTCGCGCGGCAGCACCCGCCACACCGGCAATCGCCAGACCGTTGATGCCGTGGAGGACGCCGAGCGCCGGCAGCCCGAAGGACACCACCGCGAGGACGAACTGCAGTGCGACCATGCCGACCACGATCCCGGCCAGGGTCCGGCCGCGCGGGACGTCGGTCAGGAACGACACGATCAGGAAGATCAGCGCGAGCAGACCGATCGCCGTACCGGCGATGCTGTGGTAGCTCTGCCCGAAGTTGCTGTAGTCCGCCCCGATGGTCGTTCCGTCGTCGGCGTCCTTGGCGATGGTGAACCCGGCCAGCGCGATCGCTGCCACCTGCAGCACCACCGCGATCGCGATCAGCAGAGCGAAGGTTCGGTACGTCGCCCTCATGCGCGACGCTCCTGCCGGCGCTTACGGATCACGATCACCGCAGCCACGATCAGCCCGAACAACAGGATCGGCGGACGCCCGCCGCCCACGGTGCACCCGATCGACGCGATCAGCCCGAGCACGCCGAGCGCGATCAACACCGGCAGCGGGATCTTGCCCAATGATCCCCGAGCAGCCCACTCCGGCCGCCCGCGTCCGCCCTTGCCCCGTCCGCCCTTGCCTTGTCCCTTGCCTTGACCGCCAGCCCCGCGTCCACCCGGCCCAGTCGCGCCGGCGGCGTTCTCCGGCGAGGTCCACGGCGGTCGCTGCCAGCCCCACGGGCCGGTCCAGCCCTCGTTCGCGCTCTCGCCGGCCCGGTGGTCATCCGGCAGATCCGCGAACAGCGCGGCCAACTCCCGGTCGGTCTTCGCTTCCAGTGCCTGGCCGACGCGCTCGGCGTGCTCCTCCGCGCTGAGCCGGCCGGCTTCGTAGTGCTCGCCCAGACGCCTGACCGCGTCCTCGCGTTCGGTGTCGCCGATACGGATCGGTCCGCCCGGCCTCTCGTCGTTCATGACACTCCTCGGTGCTCGACTTCTGCGATTGCACCAAGCGTGTCTTTCAATCCCCTGTCACCGCATCGCCTCAGCGGCGGCACCTCACCTACCCCCGGGGGAGCACACTGCGCCCACCGACGCAGTACGACGTACTCCCCCGGGCGTACCGAAGAACGGGTGGTAGTTGGGGGTGGAACCAGGGTTGCGCCTCGATCCACGCTCCGGCGGCCTGGTGGCGGCCGGCTACTACCCGTTCTTCGGTACCACTCAGGTGGTGGTGGACAGGATCTGGTTGACGTCGTCGTTCGCCTTCGCCAGAGACGATGGTTCGGCCTCGAACGACATCACCGCGTCCATCGCCGGGGTCATGACCGCGGTGACGTCCGCGGCGTTCGGGTTGGCAGGGTAGGGGAAGACGTCCCCGGCCTCCACTGTCTCGAGGAACGGTGTCACGTCCCAGCCGTCGGCGGCGTACGCCGCCTTGGCCGCGGGCAGGCTGGCCGATACCGCGGGGAACACCACGCCGGCCTTGGCGACGATGTCCTGTGCGGTTTGCGAGCCGAGGAACTTCACCCAGGCCCAGGATGCCTCCCGCCGGGTCGTCCCGGCCCAGATGGTGTCCGCCAGCCCGTTCATCATCGACATCCGCTTCCCGATCGGGCCGATCGGCAGCCGGGCCAGCTTGGTCTTCACCTGCTTCAGCCCGGCGTACGTCGCCAGCATCCATGACCCGTTCGGGGTCATCCCGTACTTTCCCGCACCGAAGCTCGTGGTCACGTCGACCCCGGACTTCGCCTGCGCGTACGTCGGCATGTACCCCTTCGTGATGAGTCCGCGCCACCAGCCGATCGTCTCGGTGAACTTCGGGTCGCCGTAGAAGAACTTCGTCCCCCACGGTTCGCCCTCGGAGTACTTCCAGCCGTTGATCGCGGTGTACCAGCTCCAGCTCGTCTGCCCGTCGGCGCCGCCGGCATCGGCGTACCCGAGGCCGTAGACCTTGACGTTGTCCTGGTCGAACCCCGGCTGGTCGCCGCGACGGCCCTTGGAGTCCACGGTGAGCCGCCGGACGATCTGCTCGAAGGTGCCGCCGTCCTGTGGGTTCCAGGTCATCGAGTTCAGCTGCTCGGTGCTGATGCCGGCCGCCTCGGTGAAGGCACTGTTGTAGAAGTAGACCTCGGTGTCGAAGTCCTTCGGCAGTCCGTACCGCTTGCCGTCGGCACCGATCCAGCGATCGGCCAGACCCTTCTGGTAGATGCTCAGATCAATGTTGTCCTTCGCAACATAATCGTCGATCGGCAACACCTGGCCCTTGTCCGCGAACAGCGGGTATTTCGACGAGTGTCCGGTGAACACGTCCGGCGCGGTGTCGGAGATGAACCCGGTGACCAGC
Organism: Kribbella sp. NBC_00889; assembly: GCF_045207705.1. Lineage (NCBI taxonomy): Bacteria > Bacillati > Actinomycetota > Actinomycetes > Propionibacteriales > Kribbellaceae > Kribbella > Kribbella sp. NBC_00889. The sequence goes on from NZ_CP108783.1 coordinate 5,834,953, forward strand.
TTCGACCAGTAGTCGTTCCAGCCGTACTGCTCGATCTTCACGCTGTACTGCGGGTTCTGCTCGTGGAACACCTTGGCACACTCGGTGTACATCGGCAGCTGGGCGGAGTCCCAGAGCCAGTAGATGACTTCGCCCTCGCCGCGCGACGCGGCACCGTTGTTGCAGCCGGCCACCGCCGACGCGGCGAGCCCGGCCAGCCCCGCCTTCAGCAGGGTGCGTCTGGTCAATGTCATGGCCGCCTCCTCACTTGATCCCGGAGAAACCGATGGAGTTGGTGATCCGCTTGGCGAATGCCAGGAACAGCACGATCATCGGCAGCGCCGCGACCAGCGTCGCCGCCATCAGCCCGGCCCAGTCCGGTCCACCCTGCGGAGTCTGCGACCGGAACACGCCGAGCGCGACCGTGAGCACGCGGACGTTCTCCTGCTGACCCACCAGCAACGGCCAGAAGTAGTCGTTCCAGGAGTTGATGTAGGTCAGGATCGCCAGCGTCGCGATCGGCGCCGCACTCATCGGGATGATCATCCCGAAGAAGATCTTGCGGTGCCCGGCGCCGTCGATCATCGCCGCCTCCTCCAGTTCGCGGCTGATGCCGAGGAAGAACTGGCGCAGGAAGAAGATCGCGAACGGCGTCATGAACGCTCCCGGCAGGATGATGCCGGCGAAGCTGTTCAGCAGCCCGAGGTTCTTGATCAGCACGAAGTTCGGCAGCGTGGTGAAGATCGGCGGCACCATCAGCGCGGCCAGGAACAGCGCGAACACCTTGTCCCGCCCGGGCCAGCGCAGCCGGGCGAACGCGTACGCCGCCATCGCGCTGAAGAACACCTGGCACGTGGTCGTGACCGTTGCCACGACCAACGAGTTGCGCAGGTACAGCCAGAAGTTGACCGAGGCACCCGAACCGCCCTGCGCTTGGGCTTCCTCGATGGTCGACAGCCCGAGCACCCGCTTGAACGCACCCAGGGTGGTCTCCACCGGGAGCAGCGAGTTCGGGTGACCGGCGAGCTGGGTGTTGTTGGACAACGCCGTACGCAACATCCAGTAGAACGGGAAGATCGTCAGGATCAGCAGCACGGCCAGGCAGACCCACGCGACGATCCGGCCCGGATTCAGTGGCTTTCTCATGCGAGGTCACTCTCCCTTGCCCGGAGCAACCGAAGCTGCAGCAACGAGACCACCGCGAGGATGGCGAACAGCACCAGCGCCATCGCCGAGGCGTACCCGAAGTCGAACCGGGTGAACGCCCGCTCGTAGATGTAGTAGTAGATGACCCGGGTCGCGTTGATCGGACCGCCCTGCGTGGTCACCGCGACGGTGTCGAAGATCTGGAACGACCCGATCATGGTGACCACCAGGACCATCACCAGAACGGGCCGCAGCAGCGGCAGCGTGATCCGCCAGAACGTCTTCCACTCGCCCGCGCCGTCCACCTCGGCCGCCTCGTAGACGTACGACGGGATCGTCTGCAGCCCGGCGAACACCAGCAGCGCGGTGTAGCCCATGTGCCGCCACACGTTGATGCCGGCGACGGTCGGGATCGCCCAGTGCGAGTCGCCGAAGAACGCGACCGGGTCGATCCCGATCCAGGTCAGACCCTGGTTCACGATGCCGACCTGGAAGTCGAGCATCCAGTACCAGACCAGTGCGACGACCACGTTCGCGACCAGGTACGGCAGCAGAATCGCCGCACGGACCGTGATCGACTTCGTCAGCCGGTACATCAGCATCGCGATGCCGACCGCCAGGACGGTCTGGACGCCGATGTTGATCACGACGTACTCGACGGTGACCACGAGCGCGTTCCAGAAGAAGCTGTCGTGGATCATCCGCCGGTAGTTGTCCAGCCCGTTGAACTGCGGCGCGGACAGCAGGCTGTACTCGGTGAAGCTCAGGTACGCACCGCGCAGGGTCGGCCAGATGTAGAACACGACGAAGCCCAGGGTGGCCGGGGCCAGGAAGATCATCGCGACCTTCAGGTCCCCCAGGCTTCGCCGCCGGGCAGGCGGCGCCTGGGTATCCCCGCGACTGTGCTGTCTGTCAGGTGGAGCCTTGGTTGTCACGGTCACGGGGATCTCCTTTTCAGTCGGCGATCGACTGGGGGGTCAGTCGATCGCAGTCACATCCAGCAAGATCGCGTTCTCGGGCCACTGCGCTGGGAGGTGTACGCCGACCGCCGCCAGCGCTGCGCCGTTCAGCTCTACCTGTCCACCGTCGGCCGACCAGGCCGCCGCGCGCGACTCGGGCCCGGGTGTCACGGTCTTGCGCACCCGGTAGGTCCGCTGCGGGTCGAGGCCGGGCAGCCGGACCCGGCCGACGGCCGAGGTGACAGATTGCGTCAGCTGTACGGCGGCGTACACGGCGCGCGAACCGTCCTGCGCGACCACGCCGTGCAGCAGGAAGTCGTCCGGACCGCGGTCGGCGCGGACCACCTTGCCGGTGTGCAGCAGCGGCCGCAGCTCCTTGTGCAAGGCGACCCAGCCGGCCAGTTCCTGACGCTCCTCCGGCGAGGCGGACGCGATGTCCCACTCGATGCCGAAGTGGCCGAACAGTGCGGTGATCGCCCGGAACGACAACGTCTGCGTGCGGCCGGTGGTGTGCGCCCGCGGCGGGCCGACGTGGCAGCCGATCAGCTCCGGCGGCAGCAGCAGTTCCGTGTACCGCTGGATCGTCTGCCGCTCCAGCGCGTCGTTGCTGTCGCTGCCCCAGACGCGGTCGGTGCGCTCCAGGATGCCGAGGTCGACCCGGGCACCACCGGACGAGCAGGACTCGATCTCGAGGCCCGGGTGCCGGCGCTTGAGCTCGTCGATCAGCCGGTACAGCGCGAGCGTCTGCTCGTGGATGCCGGCCGTCCCGGTCAGCTGGTTGCCTCCGTCAACGAAGTCGCGGTTGTGGTCCCACTTCAGATAGGCGATGTCGTACTCGGTGAGCAGCGAGTCGAGCCGCTCGAGGATGTAGTCGTACGCCGCCGGTACGCCGAGGTTCAGGCCCTGCTGATGACGCGCGGTCGGTGGCATCCGGTGGCCGGTGGCAAGGATCCAGTCCGGGTGCTCGCGGGCCAGGTCCGAGTCCGGGTTCACCATCTCCGGCTCGACCCAGAGGCCGAACTGCAGGCCGAGACCCTTCACGTGGTCGACCAGCGGGTGCAGTCCCTTCGGCCAGATCCCTTCGTCGACGTACCAGTCGCCGAGACCGGCGTGGTCGTCGCGGCGGCCGCGGAACCACCCGTCGTCCAGCACGAACCGCTCCGCCCCGACCTCGGCGGCCGCGTCGGCGAGCGCCTTCAGCTTGTCCAGGTCGAGGTCGAAGTAAACGGCCTCCCAGGTGTTCAGTACGACGGGACGCTCGGTCCGCGGGTGGATCGACCGGGACCGCAGGTGCTCGTGGAAGCGGGTCGACACCTGGTCGAGGCCGACGCCGTACGAGCCGTAGAGCCATGGCGTGCTGTAGGTGCCCTGCGGTTGCACGCGTCCCTCACCGGGGAGCAGCAGTTCACCTCCGCCGATCACGGCGTACCCGCTCATGCCGCGCTCGGCGTACGAACGGTGGTTGCCGCTCCAGGCGGTGTGCACGGCCCAGACCTCGCCATCGCGGAAGCCGAAGCGTTTGGTGCCGGTCATCAGCAGCAGAGTCGCGTCAGCGCCGGTGCGGCCGCGGCGGTTGTCGCGGATGTGCGCGCCCTGCGTGAATGCGTGCCGCTGGGGGTGGCGCTCACCGATGTGCCGGCCGGTCAGGTCGAGCAACTCGGTCGCCTCGGTCGGAACCGGCAGCGCAAGCACCAGCCCGTCGACCGTGTACGGCGTCCCGCCGGTGTTGGTGAGGTCCGCCTTGGCCCGCACGAGGCCGGAGTCGGTCAGTTCGATGATCAGGCGGAGCTTGAGGGCCGCATCGGCGTCCTCGGCATCGACCTGCACGGTGTTGTCGGTCTGCGCGACGCTGACCAGCCTGAAGCTCGCGGAGAAGTCCTGCCCGTCGCGGTGGCCGCTCAGGCCCGGCAGCCCGAACCAGCCCGCGGAGTACTCCGAGACGATCGCGACCGGAAGGTTGTCGTCGAGACCGTTGCCGTCCTGTACGGCCCCGGCCCCACGCCTCAGTTCCAGCAGAGCCCGCTCGTTCAGCTCACCCAGATCCGCGCCCCAGTGCAGCACGGACGGAAGAGTGGGACCCGAGCAGTCCAGCACCAAGCTGACTCCGGCAGCACGAAGCTGCAGCACCTCGATGTTCGACACTGTTGATTCACTCTGCTTTCTGATTGATTTCAGGACGGAACTATTTACCCCGTCAGCCCAGATGTCAATGCTTCACGAAGTTAAGTAAATACCCTAGGGCTCAGCCCGGACTCTTTACAACGAAGGAAGACCGCCGATCCACCAGACGGCGCGATCACACCGCCTCTGGTGGGTTGACCCACCAGAGGGTGGGATCACACCGCCTCTGGTGGGTTGACCCACCAGAGGGTGGGTTGGCCAGCGGCACGCGGGTAGCCAACCCACCGTCTCGTGGGTCAACCCACGAGACGGTGGCGCGGGTCAGAGGTTGAGGCGCGCCCGGACCAGCAAGTCATGCAGTCCCGGCTCGGAGATCGGCCTGGACGACTCCGGTCCGCATCAGGTTGATACCGGTCCGCAGGCCGGCCACCTCGGTGGCCGGCAGGACGTGGACGCCGCGGAGGTCGACGTCGGAGTCGCGGGACGGGAAGCCGTACAGGTGTGCGCCGGAGACCGTTGCGAAGAGCAAGCGGTACGGCTGTTCGCCCATGATGGTCCGCAGCTCGACGCAGTCGAGCTGTCGCATGTCACGCGTCACCGAGGCTCCTCTTCCGAACTGACCGGAGCCAAGCGTCGACGCGGGCTACATCGGGCGTGGTCGGCAGAACCGTACCCTGCAAGGCCTTGTCGAGCTCCTCATGCAGGGCGAGGCGCCACCGCTCGACCTCGTCCCAGGACACCTGACCCTGCTTGACCGCGAGCAGCCTGTCTCGATCCGGGCCGACATCAACGACGAGTCTTGCTTCGAGCAACAGAGTGCGGGCCGCGAGCAACAAGCGGATCAGGTGCATGACGTGCTTCCACTTCGGCGCACCGTCGCGACGGAAGTCCGCTTCCAGCTTCTTGAACTGACTGAGCACGTAGCCGGAGTACGTCTGGTACACGAGCTGCGACAGGAAGGCTTGGCGGAGGTCGATCAACTCCTCCCCGAGCGGCGTCTGCCGGACAACCAGCGGGGAATGGAGCACCTCGAGGAGATTCGGGTTGGCCTTCAGCGCGAGCTCGCAGAACCGCTCGACCTCCCAGGAGAACCACTCGTCCTCGGGTCCGTCGACGTGCGTCGGCGGCTTGGCCAGCGACCATAACGACTCGGTCGGCGCGACGTAAACGCCGCGGGTATCAGTGTCCGACGTCTCGGTGTGCAACCCGAACGCCCTCGAACCGACGACCGCGGCGTAGATCGTGTGCTCCAGCACCAGCCGGTCGCCGTCAGGCTGATCCAACTCGATCGCCTCGTCCTGGTACGCCGTACGCAGGCTCAACTGGTCGCGGCGAGCGACTGTCTCCCGGCCGTCGACGAGGCGCACGGTGTAGCGGCCGTCCGGGGTGACGCCGGCGACGCGGCCGGTCGCCCCACGTTGCGCCGTACCGCCGTGGCCGTCCGGCGCCGCGACCCGGATCACCACCTGCGTCCCCACCGGCAACTGCGGCCCCTGGACTGACATGGCGCCCATGCTCTCCCACCACCAGATCACCCGAACGCCCAGGCCACCAGCCCTATTGACAAATTTTTCTGTCAAGGAGAGATTGGGCGCATGCTGGGATACGTCGAGGAGCCGGAGAAGCTGCGCGTGGCACTGTCGCCTATCCGGCGGCGGCTGCTCGAGCTGCTCCGCGAGCCGTCGTCGGCGACCCAGCTCGCCGCCACCCTGGGGCTCCCCCGGCAGCGGATGAACTACCACCTGCGCGAGCTGGAGAAGGCCGGACTGATCGAGCTCGTCGAGGAGCGCCGGCGGCGCGGCTTCACCGAGCGGATCCTGCGGGCGAAGGCCGCGACGCTCGTGGTCGATCCGGCCGTGATGGGCCACGCATTCACCGACATCCAGGACCAGTTCGCCGCCGAGCACCTGGTGGACGTCGCCGCCGGCACGGTCCGGGACGTGGCCCGGATGCAGAGCGCCGCCGACGCCGACGGCAAGCGGCTGCTCACGTTCACGCTGGAGGCCGAGGTGCGGTTCGCCGAACCAGGCGACGTACATCGCTTCACTGATGCCCTGACCGAAGCGGTGCGGCGGACCATCGAACAGTTCGACACTGAGAGCGGGCGGCCCTATCGCCTGATCGCCGGCGGCCACCCGGCATCACGACGTACCGAAGGAGAAGAAGGATGAGCGAGGAGACACCGCGGATCGTGGTGACCGTGGCCGCGCCGGCCGAGGCGGTCTGGGACGCGCTGCGGAACAAGGACAAGATCCGGCACTGGCACGGCTGGGAGTACGAAGGCACCCAGGGCGGGCTGGAGGAGGAGATCGACCTGATCTACTTCACCAAGGTCGACGACAGCCAGGTCGGGACGCTGATCCTCGGGGACGGCGACCGGTTCGTGGTCGAGCCGGTGGAGGGCGGGTCGCGGATCACGCTGACTCGCTCACCGCGCGGCGCGAATCCCGACTGGGAGGCGTACTACGACGACATCACCGAGGGCTGGACGACGTTCCTCAACCAGCTCAAGTTCGCGCTGGAGCAGCACCCGGACGACGAGCGGCGGACGCTGTTCTACGTCGGCACCGGCGCTGCCTCGCTGACCGGCGAACTGGGTGTCGGCGGCCGGCCGGCCGGTACGTCGTACGAGCTCGAGCTGATCGGCGAAGCGGTGAAGGGCGAGGTCCTGTACACCTCGGAGCATCAGGTCGGCCTGACAGTCGATGCCTGGGGCAACGGCCTGCTCGTGCTCAGCTACATCCCACCGGGCGAGCTCAAGCCGGACGGCTCCGCGATGGCGATCCTCAGCCTGTACGGCGACGTCGACCGGGATGCGCTGGACGCGCGCTGGAAGAACTGGTGGGAGACGCACTACGTGCCGGCCAGTCTGCCCGGTACGTAACGACAGGAGGTGTCGCGGCCGTCGCTGGGTCGTCAGGCGTGGCCGGCGGCGGGAACTGGCCAGAAATGGCGACACCTCCTGTCGATACGTCCCTGACACGGCGGTGACAGGGCGCAAACGTGCCAGCACTCTCGGTCTGTCTCTAACGGTTACTTCTGAGTACCTTTCTTGCCACGGCGGTCGCCGCCCCCGCGGCCGCCCTCCGGCGAGAGAGGCCTTCCGGTGAACATTCCGTCCCGCTCACTCGTGCGTCGAGTGTCCACGTTCCTCGTGCTCTCCATGACCGGGCTCTGCCTGGTCGCCACCCCCGCCCGGGCCGACGGTCCCGGCTCCGGGACGCCGCACGTCGTCACCCTCGGCGACTCCTACATCTCGGGCGAGGCCGGCCGCTGGGCCGGTAGCTCGAACAACTCCGAAGCACCGGCCGATGCGCTCGGTGCGCACGCCTACCACGACAACGCGAGTGGGACCGCCGAGCAGATCCCGCGGTGCCACCGCAGCAGCTCCGCCGAGGCGTTCATCGGTGGTGGTGTCGGCGGACTGAACCTGGCCTGCTCCGGCGCCAGCACCGCGACCAGCACTGGTGACGATTTCAAGCCAGGCATCGACTTCTACGACGACGGCTCCGGGCATCTCGGGCAGGCGAAGATGCTGCAGCAGTTCGCGGCCGGCCACAACGTGCGGCAAGTGATCGTCTCGATCGGCGGCAACGACTTCAAGTTCGCGTCGATCGTCACCCAGTGTGTGACCGACTTCCTGCTATCGCCGTCCTGGTTCCCGGACTACTGCAAGGACGACTCCTCGGTCGTCGCCAACTTCACCTCGGCCAACGTCACCGCCGTACGCGGGAAGATCGCGACCGCCTTCCAGAACGTGCGCACGGCGATGCGGAACGCCGGGTACGGCGACAACGCGTGGACGCTGCTGGTGCAGACGTACCCGTCGCCGCTTCCGGGCGGGAGCGGGTTCCGGTACGGGCAGAGCGGCTACACGCGGCAGAGCGTGGGCGGCTGCGGGTTCTGGAACGCGGACGCCGACTGGGCGAACAACACCGCGCTCGTCACCATCAACAACGCCGTCCGGGCGGCGATCGGGCAGTCCGGGCTCGGGAACATCCGCCTGCTCGAGCTCCAGTCCGCCTTCAACGGCCGGCGGTTGTGCGAGAGCTCGGTCGGTCTCTACGAGGAGGTCGGGCTGAGCTCGTGGACCCAGCCGACGGCGGTCGACAAGACCGAGTGGATCAACCAGATCCGCACGGTCACCACGGTCGGGTCCAACTACTTCATCCAGGAGAGCCTGCACCCGAACTACTGGGCGCAGCTCGCGCTCCGTTCCTGCGTCCGCCAGTCCTACACACAGAACCGCGGCGGCACTTGCACCATTTCCGGCACCGGCCTGCTCAATGGTGAGCCCCGGATGACGCTCGGTTAGTGCTGTCGGTCCCCTGTCCGGCGGCCCCGCGGGGTCGCCGTACCGGCGGTTGATTAGGCTCGGGGCGTTGTGGGTGCTCTGGACCAGATGAGGGTGGTACAGGCAGAATCGCGCAGACGAGTCGGCTGCTTCGTGGGGTGTTAGGGCGTAGTGGAAATGGAACATGCGCTGTCGCTGGGCGACCAGCGCTGGGATCTGTCGGACGGTAGCGACTCGATCACCATCGGGCGCGCCTCCAACGCCGACATCCGGTTGACGGCGGACGATCAGATCTCCCGCATCCACGCCCGCCTCGCCCGCTCGGGCAGCACCTGGACCCTCATCGACGAGTCCCGCAACGGCACCGCCCTCAACGGCCGGCGCCTCGCCGCCCCCACGCCCCTCACCGACAACGACCAAATCCAGATCGGCCGCTCGGCCCTGACCTTCCACGAAACCCCCTCCCAGGCGGCTGCCCAACCCGCGGAAGCTCCACCCGCCTCCTTCACCCCACCCGCGGAAGCTCCACCCGCCTCGTTCTCCCCGCCTGAGCCCCCTCCAGCGGCCGCGTATCCCCCACCTGCAGAGGCGCCTTACCCAGCAGACGACGCCTACCCTGCCCCGGCGAACGACCAGTACGCAGGACCCGCGGACGAGCAGTACGCCGCATCCTCGGACCAGCGGGACGCGCCCTCGAACGAGCAGTACCGCGCGCCCGCGGAGGACGCGTTCTCAGGGCAGGCAGACGGTGCGTACGCCGCGCCCGACGAGGCGTCGTACCGGGAGGAGGACGCCTCGGCGTACCACCGCGACTCAGGGGAAGCTCCTGCGGCGGCACCTTCCGGGCCCGCCGAGCGGCCGCAGGTTGTGGACCGGTTCTCTCTTGCCGAGCCAGTCGCGCTTGGCGACCCCGCCGCGTACGCCCCGGTGACTCCTCCCTCCAGCCGCGCGGACCGAGGTGAGAACCGCTTCGCCCCAACCGAGGCTGAACCCGGCCCGAGCCCGTACGCACCCACAGCCCACAACCAGCAGCCGAGCCCACCCGCACCACCCGAGCCAAACCAGAACGCGCGCCCGTTCAACCCACCCGACCCCGCCGACCGAGGCCCCAGCCTCGCCGACCGCGGCCCGAGCCCAGTCACTCCGGCCAACCGCAACCAGCAGCCAAGCACCGTCACGCCTGACCCCGGCCCGGACCCGAGCGCGTACAAGCCGGCCGAGGCCGACCGGGGCAAGAATCCCTTCGCCCCACCCGAGTCCGAGCAAGCCGCAAGCCCCTTCGCCCCAGCCGAGGGCAACCCCAGCGGCATCGCGCGGGCTGAGGGCGAGCCCAGCGGTTTCGCCCCAGCCGAGGGCAACCCCAGCGGCATCGCGCGGGCCGAGGGCGAGCCCGGCGGCTTCGCACCACGCGAAGGCGGGCAAGGCGCGAGCCCATTCGCGCCGACCGAGCCTGAGCCGGGCGGCTTCACACCACCCGACAGCGCGCAGAGCGGGAGCCCGTTCGCCGAAGGTGAGCCGGGCAGATTCGCATCACCCGAGGGTGCGCAGGGCGGGAGCCCGTTCGCCGCGGCTGAGGGTGAGCCGGGCAGATTCGCATCACCCGAGGGTGCGCAGGGCGGGAGCCCGTTCGCCGCGGCTGAGGGTGAGCCGGGCGGATTCACACCACCCGAGAGCGCGCAGGGCGGGAGTCCGTTCGCCGAGGGTGAGCCGGGCGGATTCGCGCCGGGCGAGGGTGAGCATGGGGGGAACCCCTTCGCGCCTGGTGAGGCTGAGCAGGGTGTGAGCCAGTTCGCTCGCGCCGACGGTGAGTATGAGCCGTCGGGTGGGGAGCGGGTTGATGAGGGTCTTGGTGGGGTTGCGGTTGGGCCTGGGGACTGGGGGGCTTATCCGTCGGCGGACAATCCGGAGCCGGCTCGGTCGCCGTGGGCTGGTGGGATGACCGTGCCGGTTCAGTTCGATCGGTCGCAGGCCAGCCGGAACGAGTCGGCCAGTTGGCCCGACACCGGTCGGGCCGAGGAGCAAGCAGGCGTCGCCCCACCAGCCGGCGGGGCGCAGACATCTCGTGGAGCCGCGGGCGCCCGGCAGACCTCACGTACGGCGCAGGCGTCACGTACGACGGACGCACGCGCCGCGCAGGCCAAGACGCGACGGCCCGCGGACCCCGATGAGGTCGGCCAGGTCAGGCTTGGTCGTGTACTCGCGGTCGCAGGCGCCCTCCTCGCACTCGGCCTCCTGATCAACCTCGTCGTCACCTTCTTCTCATCCGGCCCCGGCGATCCGCTCCGCTGGCTGGTACCGCCGGTCATCGCGCTCATCACCGCCATGGTCGTCGCCCTGATGGACGCGCTCAGCGGGCAGGAACGCTCCCCCGGCCGCTTCAACGTCTCCGTGATCGTCGCGATCGTCGTCGTACTGCTCGGCGTCGGTGTCGGCGGGTTCGCGCTCACCGCGGCAGCCCAGTACGCCGCCGGCTACTTCACCGGTAAGGAGTCCGGCGAGGCCCGCCTGGTCAAGCCGGTCGGGAAGGCATTCGACGGCCTGACCGTCACCGTCGAGAACGTGACGTACACGAGCCACTTCACCCGTGTGCAACTCGCGGTCAAGAACGCCGGTGATCAGTCGGTCGCCCTGCCGCTCGACGGCAACGTCGCCCTCACCGGCCCGGAGGGCAACGCGATCCGCGCCGACGACTCGCGGAGCCAGTGGCCGGGCAAGTTCCCGTCCGGCGGCACCGAGCACGGCACGATCACGTTCACGGGCCACTTGCCGGACAACCTGACGACCGCGACCCTCACCCTCAAGTCCGGTGACGCCCCCGTCGCCGTCGGTATTGCCCTCAGCAACTGACAGCGGAGCAAACTGTTGCCCCAGGCAACTCAAAGAAATCCGCGTGCGCACTTACATCGAATATTGATACGGTTCCGGCATGGCGGCAGAGGTGGACGTCGAGCGGCTGACCACGGCCATCGAGGACTTCAATCCGATCTTCATCCGGTTACCCTCGGTGCGCAGGTTCAACTTCTCGACCTTGTCGGTCCTGCACACGCTGGCGCGCAACGGGCCGCTCCGGCTGACCGACCTGCTGGCGACCGAGCAACTCAAGCAGCCCGCGCTCACCAGCCTGGTCACGAAGCTCGAGCAGGATGGCCTCCTGCAGCGCCGCCCCGACCCGAATGACGGCCGCGCGATGCTGCTGTCGCTGACGCGCGCCGGCCGGCAGGTCGTACGGTCCCGCCATACGGAGCGGGTCGACAAGCTGTCTCGCCTGGTCGACCGACTGACCCCCGAGGAGCGCGACGTACTCGCGAGCTCCATCCACGTGCTGACCCGGCTGACCGAGATCGCCGCTGAGGAGCAACTATGACCGGCTTTCCCTTGGAGCCAACCCCGATCCACGTCCCGGACGACGTCCTCGACGACCTGCGCCGCCGACTGACCGCGACCAAATGGCCGCTCGACGCCGGGAACGACGACGGCTTCTACGGCGTACGTCGTACTCAACTGCAGGCATTGGTGGAGTACTGGGCCGACGGGTTCGACTGGCGTGCCGCCGAGCGGGCGATCAACGCGTTCGAGCACTACCGCGTCGACGTGAACGGCGTACCCGTGCACTTCCTGCGCAAGCCCGGCGTCGGTCCGAACCCGGTTCCGCTGATCCTGAGCCACGGCTGGCCGTGGACGTTCTGGCACTGGTCGAAGGTGATCGGCCCGCTTGCGGACCCTGCCGCGTACGGCGGTGATCCGGCCGACGCGTTCGACGTGATCGTGCCGTCGTTGCCCGGCTTCGGGTTCTCGACACCGCTGACGAACCAGCCGGACATGAACTTCTGGAAGATCGCCGACGTCTGGCACGATCTGATGACCGGCGTCCTCGGCTACCCGAAGTACGCCGCCGCCGGCTGCGATGTCGGCGCTCTCGTCACCGGGCAACTCGGTCACAAGTACGCCGATGAGCTCTACGGGATCCACATCGGTTCGGGCCTGAAACTCACGTTCTTCAACGGCGACCGCGGCTGGGACCTGAGCGGCGGCAATCCGATCCCGCCGAACCTGCCGCCCGCGATCCACGACCGGATCATCGAGCTGGAACGGCGGTTCGCGGCCCACCTGGCCACGCATGTCCTGGACCCGAGCACCCTCGGCTTCGGCCTCGCGGACTCACCGGCCGGCATGCTCGCGTGGATCCTCGAGCGGTGGCTGAGCTGGTCCGGCGGCGACAAGGCGTTCAGCGACGACGACCTGCTGACGCACGCCACGATCTACTGGGCCGGCAACGCGATCGACACCTCGATCCGCACCTACGCCAACAACAACCGCTACCCGTGGACGCCGTCGCACGACCGTACGCCGGCCATCGAAGCACCTACCGGCATCACCTTCGTCGGCTACGAGGACCCACCCGGCGTCAGCACCCCCGAGGAACGCGTGCAGAACTTCCTGAACAGCGACCGCGCCGAGTGGTACAACCACGTCAACCTGACCGCCCACCCGGGCGGCGGCCACTTCATCCCCTGGGAACTCCCCACCGAGTGGACCGACGACCTCCGCCGAACGTTCCGCAACTATCGCTGAGCAACGCGGAAGAAATCGGCCGGTCTAAGGGCTGGTCGATGGGTTCGGGGGGCGGAGGAGCAGGACGCCGAGCACTACTAGCCAGATTGCCCACAGGTAGCTTCCGAGCAGGCCGCCGAGGTCCCAGACCGGGAAGCTGGGGATCGCGGTGGCGAGGATGTCGCCTTGGTTGGTGAAGTACAGCGCGCTGGCGAGCAGCCCGAGCCAGCCCGCCCATCTCGGCATCAGCTTGGTTCGCAAGATGATGATGCTGACGGTGACCGACCACACGATGCCCAGGAACTGTCCCAGGTGTTCACCGAGTAGCGCACCGCCGTACTGATGCTGCGCGGTCCACGCCGCGGCAACCGCCGTACGCGTAGCTGTGTCTCCGTTGACGTAGGTGTCGGCCAGCGGCGGTACTACGAAGACCCAGCGCAGGAATCCGACCAGCGCCAGCAGCACAGACGCCGTGCCCGCCCAGGTGGCGACCCGCAGAGCCGCGTCGTCCCTGCGCTTCAGCGCGGTCGGCAGCAACAGGATCGGTACGGCGAGGATCGCGTACGTCCATGCGACCGCGAACCACGTCCAGACCAGGCTCGTGCCGCCGTCGACGTACTCGGGCAACACCACATCCGCCGGTTGACGCAGGATGTCGGGCCAATCGAACGTCATCGACAACACCGTCGCGGCCACCATGAAGGCCAGGGTCGCCACGATGAAGACGATCCCGGTGAACATCCGTGTTGTGATACCTGATCGACGTCCTGGAACCGGCGCGATGTCGACCTGTTCCAGTTCCTCGTCGCGTTGATGACGTCGCTCGACTCTGGCCATGCCAATCGCCCCCTTGGCGCGGTCACGGCTCCGGGCTGCCCGGGCGCCCCCCGACCCCACCGCATTCAGCATGCGCGCCGGTTCCAGCGCTGTCCATGGCCTCTCGATCCATGAGGCTTGTCTGGTTTCGCCGCGTGGTGTGTGGGCGTAGCTTCGGAGCAAGTCCTCGTGGAGGTTGACAACGTGACGGCAGCCGACAGCACCCGAACTGGTGGTGTCGTGCGGGGATTCATGCTCGGCGAGGGTTCGGACGCCGTCGTCGACGCGCTGGATGCCGTCTTTCCCTCCGCCAGCCCGCGAGTCGCCGGCGGTCAGCGCTCCACCGGGGCAGTGAAGATCGAGACGACGCAGTGCGGACCGTTGGGCTCGGACCGATGGCACGTGGGTCTGGGTTTCGCGGTGGACACCGAGCCGTACAAGGAACCGCTCGTTGTCTGGTTCTCGCGGCCGGCCGTCGCGACCGTCCCGAGCGGGGAGTTGCGGGTGCCGGCCGGTGGCTCGCTGATGCGTGCGCCGGACGACCCGATGGCGCTCGAATTCCCGCCGTTCGACTCGATCGGGACGCGCGTCAGCTACCGCGACCTGGAGGAAGCCGCCGAGTCGGCGCACGGCGTATCGCCCGATGACTTCTGGCTGGGCACCGGGCTGCCACTCAACGCCCGGCTCAGCGGGTACTGGCAGTCGGTGAGCCACTACGTCCACCGCGTCCTGACCGACGTACCGTCGTCCGCGGAGAGTCCGTTGGTCGCCCAGCAACTGCACACGCACGTCATCGCGTCGATGCTCGTGGTCTTCCCGAACGCGACGCTGCGGGTCTCGTACGCCCGCTCACCCGGCTGGGTCACGCCGGCGTCCGTACAACGAGCCGTGGCTTACATCGACGCGCATGCCGCCGAACCGATCGGCGTCAACGACATCGCCGAGGCCGTCGGCACGAGTGCCCGTGCACTCCAGTACGCCTTCCGCCGGCATCTGGAATGTACGCCGTTCGAGCACCTACGACAGGTCCGACTCGAACGCGCGCACCGCGACCTGCAGAAGACCGACCCCGCCAGCGGCGTCACTGTCTCCACGGTCGCCTACCGGTGGGGTTTCTCCGTCCCCCGATTCACCGCCTCCTACCACGCCGCCTACGGTCGCAGCCCAGGCCGGACCCTCCAGGAGGGAAGCTGAGCTGCGATGCCAGTCGTCTTCGAAAGCACCACGATCGACGAGATCGAGGCCTTTCTGTCCGAGACGTACACGCGGGTGAACCTGTCCGGACTCAACGGCGTACCGACCCGGACCCGCATCGCCCGGACCTTCCTCCCCGGCCTGACCAGCGATGAGTTCCAGCTCGGCGCGGACCTGTCCTACCGCGCCGATCCGCTCGACCGCTACCTCGTGTGCAGCCTTCGTTCCGGTGGAGTCGAGATTCCGGAGTACTCCGCTGGACCGGGCGACGTACTGCTCCTGCCTCCTGGAGAGCGCGGGCTCACGGGCAGGCTGCGGCACCCGCGTGAGCTCGTCCTCATGATCGATCCCACCGTCCTGCAGCGGGTCGCCGCCACCGCGCTCGACGGGCGAAGGCCCGCGGCGCTCAGTTTCCACAGCCACCGGCCCGCCACGACGGCGGCCCAGCGGCAACTGCGGGACGCGATCGACTACGTGCACACGCAGACACTCACCAACCCGGCGCTGGTCTCCGAACCCCTCATTTCCACGACCATCACGCAGTTCCTCGCCGCGATGGTCCTGGCCACGGTCCCCAACAACACCCGCACCGACCCCACTGCCGAGAACCGCCGCGACGCCCACCCGGCCACCCTCCGCCGAGCGATCAGCTACATCGAGGCCAACCCCCACCGCGAGCTCACCATCGCCGACATCGCCACCGCCGCCGGCGTCACCAACCGCGCGATCCAACTCGCGTTCCGCCGGCACCTCGACACGACCCCGCTGGCCTACCTCCGCCAAGTCCGCCTCGCCCAGGCCCACGCCGACCTCCAGGCCGCCGACCCCACCCAGACCACCGTCACCGCCATCGCCGCCCACTGGGGCTTCCACCACCCCGGTCGCTTCGCCAACCAATACCGCACCGTCTACGGCCAGTCCCCCAGCACCACTCTCAACACCTGAGAACCCCCAGTACACGCAAGAAGGCCGGTCCCCGAGGGGACCGGCTTTCTTGTAACTCTCAGGGGTGGAGGTGGCGGGAATCGAACCCGCGTCCTTCAGCGGTGTTTCAAGGCTTCTCCGGGCGCAGTCTGTTAGTCGTTTTCTCAGCCCCAGCGCTCTCACAGACACGTCGCTGACAGGCTCAGTCACTGTAAATGTCCCACACCAGCCCCGTGACCGGGCTAGTGCAGCAAGCTCCCTAAATGAGGCCAGGAGCCGGGGCGGGAGCATCCCCGGGCTGACCGCTTCTTTAAGTGCTCAGGCCGTCAGGCGGCGAGAGCGAAGCTACTGCGCTGAGAATTGGCAGTTATTGGTTTCCAGAGATCGTTAACGAGATAACCCTGGATCCTCGGCCCGCTTCCCTTGGAACAAACGTCCAAAGTCGAAACCGTTCACCCCCTGTTGAGTTGTCAAACTCCCACCGGTCCCGCAGGGCGGTGGAAGATCCACACTATCAAGTCCAACAGGCGACCCGCACCTGACATTCCCGTTACACACGGTCAGCGGCAGGCGACGCCTCGGGCGCGCGCAGGAAGATGACCGCCGCCCCTGCGACCATCAGCCCGGCCAGAGCGATCACCCAGCCTGCCAGGGTAGAGCCACTACTTGATCAGGCGCAGCGTGAACGGGTAGCGGAAGTTGGAGCCGACCGCGGTCGCGAGGCCACCGATCCCGGTCAGGATGAACCACAGAATGCCGAGGATCGGGAACAGGAACCCGGTGAAGCCGTGCGTCACGCCCGTCATGATCCCCAGCAGCGCGAACGCCCCGAAGGCGCTCAGCTGGAAGTTCAGCGCCTCCACCGCGTGCTTGCGGACGCCCGGGTTCTTCTGACCGGCCGTCGCCACCACGATCGCCGGGCCGACGAAGAACGTCGGGTACCCGAGCCAGTGCGCGATGGTCCCCATCCCCCGGCCGTCGCCGGAGTACCGCTGCACCGGGGCCGGCCGGGTGAAGGCGGCGGGTGCGTACGTCGGGACGGGCCGGGACACGAGTCCGTCGAAGGTGCTGTTGAGTTCGGCACGGGTGCGGGCCTTCAGAGCCAGCTCCAGCCGGGTGTCGAACTCGGCGTGGTCCAGCCGGCCGTCGGCGTACATTTCTTTCAGGATCTCGACGGCGCGGTCCCGTTGGGCCGGCGTCACCAGCAGGTCTGAAGTGGACATGCATCCACTCTGCGCGCCGGACGCCGTCCGCCCCATCGGGTGCAGCCCCCAGCCGCCCCTGAGCCGACCCCAGGCAGCCCTCAGCCCGGCCGGCCCGGCCCCCTCAGTCGCGGCGGCGGGTGCGCTCCGAGAGGGCGCGCCGGGCCTCGCGATCGGCCTGGCGCTCGGCCAGCGCGTGCCGCTTGTCGTAGTCCTTCTTGCCTCGCCCGGTGGCGAGCTCGACCTTGGCGTACCCGTCCTTGAAGTACAGCGACAGCGGGATCAGCGAGACGCCCTGCTGCTCGACCGCCCTGATCAGCTTCTGCACCTCGTCCTTGTGCAGCAGCAGCTTGCGGGTGCGGCGCGGCTCGTGGTTGGTCCAGGTGCCGTGCTTGTACTCCGGGATGTGCATCCCCTGCAGCCACAACTCGCTACCGCGGACGGCGGCGAACGCGTCGACGAGGGAGGCCCGGCCCTGCCGCAGGGACTTCACCTCGGTCCCGGTCAGCACCAGCCCGGCCTCCACCACGTCCTCGATGTGGTAGTCGTGTCGCGCCTTCCGGTTCTGCGCGATCGGCTTCTGCCGGCCGGTCTGTTTCACCATCCGACCAGTATCGCAGGTAGCTCAGAGCCACTTCATCGGATTAACCACCCGGCCGTCCTGGTAGACCATGAAGTGCAGATGGCAGCCGGTGGAGTACCCCGTGGTTCCGGCGTACCCGATGATCTCGCCCTTGCTGACGTGCTCACCGACGCGCGCCTTGTACCGCGACAGGTGGTTGTAGACCGTGGTGATGGAGCTGCCGTCGATCACTCCATGCGATACGAACAGCCGGTTTCCGTAACCACCGTTGTAGTACTTGTCCGTCACTCGTCCGCTCGCCGCCGCGTGGATCGGCGTACCGCAGGGGGCGCGGAAGTCCGTGCCGTCGTGCAGCTTCCAGTAGTGCAGGACAGGGTGGAACCGCATTCCGTACGGCGACGTGATATAGCTGCTGACCGGGTAGCTCAGCCCGCCGTCGCCGGGGTCGTCCGGAACGCTCCGCGGCGGCCGTCCTTCCTTGCGAGCCTTCGCCCGCTCGGCCCTCTCGCGGGCCGCCTTCTTGCGGGCGGCCGCGGCCTTCTCGGCCTTCGCACGGGCGATCAGGATCTGCTCGACCCGGCTCCGCTCCGCGACGAGAGCGTTGTACTGCGCCTGTTCGGTGTTCTTCTCGCGCTCCGCGGCCTTGTACGCGACCAGTCTCACCTGGGCGACCGCGGCGGCCTCGGCCTTGTCGGCCGCGACCTGCTTGGTCAGCGCAGTGACCTGCTTGACCGTCCGGGCCGCTTCGGCCCGGGCCGCGGCCGCGGCCTTCTCGGCCAGGGCGACCTTGGCCCGCTGGTTCGCGAGCTGAGCCTGCGCGTTGTTCAGGTTCGTGATCGCGTTGCCCTGGATGCCGAACACGTTGCGCTGCACCTGCATCCCGGTGGCGATGTCCGCCGGCGACGCACCACGCAGTGCGATCGTCAGCCCGACCAGGCCGGTCTGCTGCTGGTACGCCGATCTGACCGCGCGACCGGCTGCGGCGCGCTTCTCCGTGATCTGCTGCTCGCCCGCCACGACGTCGGCCACCGCGGACGTCAGCGCCTGCTCGGCGGCCTGGAGCTTGCTCGCGGCAACCACATCGGCGGCCTTCGCGGCCGCCAGTCGGCCTTGTGCGGCGGCGTACTTGACCTGGACGACCTTGTATTTCGCCTCGGCCTGGTTGTACGCGGCGACGGATTCGCCGAGCTGGTCGGACGCCTCGGCGAGATCGGCCTTCTGCGCACCGATCTGCGAGTCGAGCTGTTTCTTCTTGGCGGCTGGATCCGGCGGGTCCGCTTGGGCAGCCGGAACCGCCGCCAGGACTCCGGCGGACAGGGACAGGACAAGGCAGCATGCGGCAACGACCGTCTGCCGGCCCGGCGGTCTACTACGTGATCGCTGGTACGGCGTGGCGGTGGTGCCGGTGCTGTCGTCTCGCTTGATGCTCCCCCGCTGACGCGGGTTCGCACCGGGGAAGTGCGGGACCACAGGTCGACCCCTTGCTCTGGGTTGAGTTGTCGTGCGGTGATGCTGCTATTGCACGATAAGTCACCCGGGTCAGACTTTGAGGTATTTCCGGGTTGTCAGGAATGTCGGGACCACGGCGAGGATCAGTCCGACCACCACCATGATGAGCGTCGCCCGGAAGGTTTCCGCGGCGCCGACCCATTGCCAGACCCGGAACGTCTCCTCGGCCCGCTGCATGACGACGACGTACACGAAGACCCACAACGTGCCGCAGGCAAGGACCGCGCCGATCAAGGCGGCCAGCACCGCCTCCAGCAGGAACGGCAGCTGGATATAGAAGTTCGACGCGCCGACCAGGCGCATGATGCCGATCTCCCGTCTCCGGGCGTACGCCGCCAATCGGATCGTGTTCGAGATCTGCATCAACGCGGCGACCAGCAGCAGTCCAGCGGCGACCAGAGCGCCGACTTGCAACCCGTTGAGTGCCTTGAACAACGGATCGAGGTACTGCCGGAGGTCCTGCACGGTATCGACGCCGGGTAAGCCACTGACCGCGCTGACGAGGTTCTGATAGCGCTGTGGATCCTTCAGTTTGACCCGGTAGGACTCCTGCATCTGGTCCTCGGTGACCGTGCTGACGATCGGCGAGTCCTTGTACAGCTTCTTGAACGACTCGAACGCTTCCTTCTTCGACTCGCCGAAGACCCCGTCCGGTGCGGTGTCCGGGTTCGACTCGATCACCTGGCGGATCCGGTTCTTCTGCTCCTGGGTCACCTCGGCGCCGGCGCAGCCACGGCCGCCGGAGTCCTTGGTGCACATGAAGACCGAGATCTGGATCTTGTCGTACCAGTTCCCCTTCATCAGGTCGACCTGCTCGCGGGCGAGCAGCGCGCTGCCGAACAGCGACAGCGACACCCAGATGGTGACGACGACCGCGATGGTCATCGAGAGGTTCCGCTTCAGGCCGATACCGAGGTCGGAGAGGATGTAGTTCAAGCGCATTCTTCAGTCAGTCCCTGTACTCAGGCAGCGGTCTCAGTGCTGATAGCCGTAGACGCCGCGCGACTCGTCACGGACGACATGACCGTTCTCCAGCTCGATCACGCGCTTGCGCATCTGGTCGACGATCGACACGTCATGGGTGGCCATCACGACCGTGGTCCCGGTCCGGTTGATCCGGTCGAGCAGCTTCATGATGCCGACCGACGTACCAGGGTCCAGGTTTCCGGTCGGCTCGTCGGCGATCAGGATCATCGGCCGGTTCACGAACGCGCGGGCGATCGCTACCCGCTGCTGCTCACCGCCGGACAGCTCGTCGGGGAGCCGGTCCTCCTTGCCGTCCAGGCCGACCAGCTCGAGCACCTCGGGAACCGTCTTGCGGATGTGCGACCGGGGCTTGCCGATCACCTGCAGCGCGAACGCGACGTTCTCCGCGACGGTCTTGTTCGGCAGCAGCCGGAAGTCCTGGAAGACAGTGCCGATCTGGCGGCGCATCTGCGGGATCCGCCAGCTGGCCAGCCGGTTCAGGTCCTTGCCGGCCACCATGATGTGACCCCTGGTCGTCCGGTGCTCGCGCAGGACCAGACGAAGGAACGTCGACTTGCCGGACCCGGAGGTGCCGACCAGGAAGACGAACTCGCCTTTCTCGATCTCGACGTTGACGTTCAGCAGAGCGGCCTTGGACTGGCCCTCGTACGTCTTGGACACATTCTCGAAGCGGATCACGGGTCTATCCGGCCGTGGTCGGGAACAGGGAGCGACGCAGTGGTAACCACCATGGCACCGTACGCCACCGGAGCGGCCGTCGATCAGTGTAGGTGGTTCCGGGCGTGCCGCCGACCAGGCGTGCCGCTCCGAACGGGTGCGTCCGATAGACGGTCTACGACGTCAATCGTTGTACCGCGGCGAACCAGCGCCGGACCGAACTCTCAGGCGGGGGCCGGTGACGCGCCGTTGCCGTTGTCCGGGCGGGCACCCGCGATGCGGGCCACTCCCGGCTCGGGTTTCCGGCCGGCCCTGCGCGCGGCCTCCACGTGCAGGCGGGCCAACTCGACGGCCTGACGAGAGACCCTCACGGTCTTCTTCTCAGCCATGCTCCTCGTCTCCCTCGACGACCTCGATATCAGCATCCGCAATATCAGCGTACGCGGCCGGGCCGACCCGGTCGATCGCAACGGAGGCGGTCAGCGCGGCGACCAAATCGTAGTCCTCGGCCTGTAACAGCTCCGACCGCATCAGCGAACGCAGCGTCACGACTCCGGCGTCCGTCCCCGCCTCGTCGCCCTCGAGGATCTGCTCGACCGCCCAGCGGACCATCCGCATCGTCTCCTCGCGGTGCCGCCAGACATCGAGCTCACGATCCGACTTCCGGGTCAGATACGAGCCCAGGAACACACCGCCGAGCGCCAGCAGCGGGCTCATCACGGTCATCACCACACCCACGACCGAGATCCAGGTCGGAATCATGGACACACCCCGCCACTCACAAACGTCCTCCCAAACCCGTGGTGATGACCGGTCGATGATGCTACGAAGGAGCATTCCACCCGGCACGGACAGAACCGCGCCGGCAACCAGCGACCGATCCAAGGATGACAAGGAGCAGTGTCACCGTGACCAACGAACCCGACGCGTACGACGTGTTCGTGCAAGGCACGGTGTTCCTCGACATCGTGCTCACCGGCCTGGAGTCCGCGCCGACCACCGGGACCGAGATCTTCGCCGAGGGGATGGGCTCCTGCCCGGGCGGGGTGGCGAACTTCGCCATCGCGGCCGCCCGCCTCGGCCTGAAGAGCGGTCTCGCGGCCGTCTTCGGCGACGACGTGTACGCCGACTTCTGCTGGCGGACACTGGCCGACCAGGAGGGCGTGGACCTGTCCCACTCCCGCCGGATCGGCCACTGGCACTCCCCGGTCACCGTCTCGATGTCGATCGACCGGGACCGCGCGATGGTCACCCACGCCCACGAGGCCCCGGGCGACCCGAGCAAACTGGTCGGCCCGGGCCTGAACACCCGGTCCGCGATCGTGCCGGTCGCCGACGAGTTGCCCGGCTGGACCGTCGAGGCGCGAGAGTCCGGAGCGCTGCTGTTCGGCGACGTCGGCTGGGACCCGACCGACGAGTGGTCCCCGGCTGTGCTCGACGTACTGGAGGGTTTCTACGCGTTCACGCCGAATGCGGGCGAGGCGATGGCCTACACCCGCACCGACACGCCGAAGGCCGCGCTGCACAAGTTGGCCGATCGAGTACCGCTCGCGGTGGTCACCAACGGTGCGGACGGCGTACTCGCGATCGACTCCACCACGGGCGAGGAGGAGCAGGTCCCCGCCCTACCGGTCCGGTCCTACGACCCGACCGGCGCGGGCGACGTCTTCCTGGCGTCACTGGTCCTCGGCACCCTCCGCGGCTGGCCGCTGGCCCACCGCCTCGCCTTCGGCAACCTGTGCGCGGGCCTGTCCGTCCAGCACTTCGGCGGATCGCTCGCGGCCCCCGGCTGGGGCGACATCATCGACTGGGTCCGCGACCACAGCCGGCACCGTCCCGGAGGCGTCGACCCTGACATCCTGCAGCACTACACCTTCATCGGCGACGTCCTCCCCGAAGGCCCCGTCCCGATCGTCCGCCGGGCGTCGGCCACCATCGCCCGCCTGTCCGACGCCTGACCGCCAGACCGTCGCGGCGACGACCGCCAGCAGTACGCCGCCGGCCAGGAATCCCTGGGTGGGCGACGCCCGGTCGATCGCCAGCCCGGCAAGCACCGAGCCGGCTGAGCTGCCGAGATTGTTGGCCGTGTTGATCCACGTACTCGCCTCGGTGCGCTGGTGTGGCGGGGTGACGTCGTCCGCCGCCAGGTAGGCGACCACGAACAGTGGCGCCACAGCGAGCCCGGCGACCGCCATCACGACCCCGAGGACGACGAGGTTGGGTGCAAGCGACGCTGCCGATAGTCCGATGGCAAGTACGCCGATCAGCCCGGCAAGGTGAACCGGCCAGGACCGCGTGTGTTTCCGGCGCGCCCAGAGGAGTCCGCCGACGACGCTGCCCAGACCAATGCCCGCCTCGACGTACCCGGCCGCGCCGGGGTTGCCGGCCCGTTGAGCGACGCCGGCCACGCAGAGATAGGCGATGCTGACGCCGGACGCGGTGACCATGATCACGAGCAGGATCCGCCGTAGCGGTCGGATCGTGAGCGGCCCCAACGGGTGGCGGTTCGGCGGCGCCGCGGTTGCGTGGGTCGTGACCGGGCTCGTGACCATCAGGATGGTCCCGGCGAGCATGAGGACAGCGCAGCAGGTGAGCGCCGATCGGGCGGATGCGACGCTGATCAGTACGCCGGCGAGCAGCGGACCACCCAGATACAGCGATTCCTCGCAGACGGCGTCCAGCGCGTAGGCCCGTTCCTTCAGGTCGGAGCCGTCGGTGAGCAGCCGCCAGTTCGACCGCATCGACGGTCCCAATGGTGGTGCGAGGAGTCCCGCCGTACCGACCAGCAGCAGTACGACGCTGTCCGCCGTACGAGTCGATGCGACGAGAGCGACGGACGAGCCGGCGGCCAGCAGGGGAAGGACGCGACGCTGGCTGAAACGGTCGACGAGACGGGCTTTGTAGGGCATCGACAACGATGCGAGACCGAACAACGCGACGGCCGTCCCGGCGGTCGCGAACGAATTGGTGGACTGCTGGACAGTGAACAGCAGGGACAACGGGAGCAGACCGTACGCCAGCCGCCCGAACAACGCCGGCACGAACGTGCGCAACGCGAACGGCAGCAAGACAACATCACGGTAGCTCCCGGCACGAGAAGTGCCGGACATGAATTCGCTCCTAGAGATCCGAACAAACTGGGCTCAACCGCGCCATCCAGCGCAGGAACCCTCCCTAGTCACGAGAAGAAGACATGTCGCGAGCGTATCTCAGTCGAGTGTTCCACGCGGGGACACCCAGAGGTGGGGCTGGCCCGTGACGGCGGAGATGTGTTCGAAGTCGGCGTCGTAGTGCAGGATCACGGCGCCGTGCTGCTCGGCGACGGCTGCGGTCAGAAGGTCGATCACTCCAGCGGCTCGGTGATGGCCACGGGCAGCCATCCGGACCTGCACCTCCCGGGCCCGCTCGGCGATCGCCTCGCTGATCGGCAGATTGACGTACAGCGATCGCCGGCGCTCGCCGATCGTCTTCACGCCGGCGTGATCACGTCCCGAATAGCCGGCTTCGAGATCGACGGTGACACAGGTCGCCGCGGCACGGTCGACGATCAGCCCGGCGATGATCGATCGCACCGCCGGATGCCGGGCCCGCGCCTGCGCCGACGTGTCGATCAGGTAGAGCTTGCCGACCGACGCGACCGTGCTCAACGACGCGCCTCACGCATGATGTCGGGGTCGTCGATGTCCGGCCCGGCACCGAGCGCGAACGGGTCGTCCAGGAGCGCCTCGATCCGTTCGCGCCGCCTGGCCACGAACTCCAGCGCGGCGTTGACCGTGTCCTTCTTCGTCACTGTCCCCAGCTCCTTCGCGGCCAGCGCCAACGCCTCGTCGTCCAGATCGATCATCGTCTTCATATATACGACGGTATGTCGTTGTATATATACCTGGATATCCTCTGGCTCGCAAAGTCATCGGATCGTTGCCACAGCCTGCTGGGTGGAACTGCCCGGTCCGACCCAACCCCAGTCATAGGGTCTTGGGTGGTGCGCGGGCTGTGGGACTGCGCTGGATGGAGGACGTCTGATGGTGGGTGCTGGGATCAGTAGGCGGCGGGTGCTGGCGGCGGGTGGTGGGTTGGCGGCTTTGGCTGTGGCTGGGTGTAGGTCCGACTCGGGGCGGCCGGAGACCGGGTCCGGCGGGTCGAAGCCGGCGTTGGCGCAGTGGTATCACCAGTACGGCGAGGCCGGGACCCAGCAGGCGGTCGAGAGGTACGCGAAGGAGTACCCGGACGCGACGGTCGGCATCCAGTGGTCGCCGGGCGACTACGACAAGAAGACCGCTACCGCGTTGCTGACCGACCAGGGTCCGGACGTCTTCGAGTACGTCAACGGTCCGACGATCGACATGATCAAGGCCGGTCAGGTGGTCGAGCTGACCGACCTGCTCGGCGACACCTGGCACGACTTCACTCCGTCGCTGATCGCCCGGATGTCCTACCAGGACAGGCTTTACGCGATCCCGCAGGTCACCGACATGCAGCTGCTCGTCTACCGCAAGAGCCTGCTCAGCGCGGCCGGCCTTCAGCCGCCGCAGACGGTCGACGAGCTGCTCGCGGCCGCGAAGGCGCTGACCGCGGACAAGGTGAAGGGCCTGTTCGTCGGCAACGACGGCGGCGTCGGCGTGCTCGGCGGACCGGCGCTCTGGTCGGCCGGCCTGGACTACCTGACCGACGACAACCAGTTCGGCTTCGACGACCCGGCCGCGGCCGAGTCGCTGCGCAAGCTGCGCGAGTTGTTCACCTCGAAGACTCTGTTGCTCGGGGCACCGACCGACTGGTCCGACCCGTCCGCGTTCACCCAGGGGCTGACCGCGATGCAGTTCACCGGCCTGTGGACGTTGCCGGTGATCGAGAAGGCGTTCCCGGACGACTACGGCGTACTGCCGTGGCCGAAGCTGAACGCCAGCACCGGCAAGCCGAGCGTCCCGGTCGGCGCGTACGGGTCGTGCGTCAACGCGAAGTCGAAGAACGTCGACGCGGCGAAGAAGTTCGTCCAGTGGCTGTGGGTCGGCCAGACCGACAAGCAGCTCGACTTCGCCCAGTCGTACGGCTTCCACATCCCGGCCCGCAAGAGCCTGGCCGCGAAGGCGGAGAAGCTGAAGTCCGGCCCGGCCGCCGACGCGGTCACGTTCGTCAACCAGAACGGGCACGCCCAGACCCCGATCCTGTGGTCGCCCAAGTCCAGTTCGGCGTACTCCGATGCGCTCAACCGGATCATCCGCAGTGGATCCGATCCGGCCACCGAGATCAAGGCGGTCAAGGCCGTGGTGAACGCGGAACTCAAGCGCATCACCGGCTGACCGGATGGCAGAGTGGGTGCATGATCACCGTGCACCCACTCACCGACGACGACCGCGAGCTGATCGAGCTGGCCCGCCGGACAGTAGACGCGAACACCGACGGACCGGATGGCGTCTACACGATGGGCGCCGCGGTGCGTGGGGTGGACGGACGGATGTACGCCGGCATCAACCTGTACCACTTCACCGGCGGGCCGTGCGCCGAGTTGGTGGCGCTCGGCCGGGCCCGGGCGGACGGCGCGCGCGAGCTCACCACGATCGTGGCTGTAGGCAACGAAGGCCGTGGCGTCGTCGGCCCGTGCGGCCGCGACCGGCAGATCCTGGTCGACTACCACCCAGGCATCCGCGTCATCCTGCCGACTGCCGAGGGCGTCGGCTCGGTCCTGGCCACCGAGCTCCTCCCGGGCGCCTACCGCTGGACACCGAACCCCTGACCCACGCCGGACGGCTCCGAGTGCCGGAGCCATCCGGAACGGGATCAGTGATGCAGCCTGTAGGCCTGGTCGATCTCCTGGTCGACCGTGTTGCCCTGGCTGTCGGCGGCGGTGGTTCGCACCGACACCGTCTGCGCGTCCGCCGGGGTGCTGATCTCGGCGACGTACCGGTTGAGGCCGGTCCCGCGGACCTTGGCCGGCTGCCAGGTCGCGCCGTCGTCGGTTGACGTCTGCAAGCCGACGGTGGTCAGCGGGCCGACCTTTGCTCCGAGCAACGGTTTGAGCTCGAAGGGCAGCATATGTGTCGCACCGGTCTCGACAGCTGGCCGGTAGCCGACGGTCCACAGCGGCAGAGCGGTCTTGGTGGCCGTCGTACCGGACCTGAATCGCCACGAGCTGATGGTCCGGGTGGACACTCCGAGCGGCGACCCCACGGTCACCAGGTCCAGCTTGTACGTCGCCTCGTCCGGCGGGACGTCGACCGTCGCGGTCCCGTCGTTCGGCACCTTGACACGGGTGCCTCCGTCGGGGCTCACCGTGAAGGTACCGGTCCTGCGCGCGACATGTCCGGACCCGTCGGCACCTGCAGCCGACAGCGTGAGGACGTCACCCGCCCGCGAGAGGTCCGTCTGGTTGACGGCGTCGAAGGACTGGAACTGCAGCAGCCGAGCGTCGGCAGCGACCGGCGTCACGACCGTGTCGCCCCACTGACTGGGACACGTCCGCCCGGCCTGGCAGGTGACGGCAGACTGTGTGAAGCCGAGCCGGTCGCTGCCCGAGTACCGGACCTGGGGCTGCCAGCGAAAGTCGTCGGCCACGGTCACCCGGATGGTCGGTGTGGCCGGGAGCTTGGAGTACCGGTAGGTCTCGCCGAAGTCGATGCCGATCCTGGGCGAGATCCGCCAGGCGAACCACGCTGCGGTCGTCTCTGCGGCGCCCGCTGTGATCGTCGGCCGCAGCGTGGCCAGCTCGCTGTCGCGAACGGCCTTGGTGAAGCCGTCGAAGTATCCGTCGAGCTTCGACCAGTTCAGGTGGTACAGCACCGGACTGTCGATGTATTCACCGTCCGGGGTGGGTGTGCCGACGCCGAACTCGCTGTGCAGGGTGCTGGTCAGTCCGGGCACCGTCGGACCGATCTGACCGACGAACAGGGCCGGATCACCGGTGCCACCGATGCCGCCGCCGCGGTTGAACAACGGCGTCACCAGTTCGAAGGCGGCGATGGTGAATCCGTTGCCGGCCCGCTGATCCTGGACCGAGAGCCTGACCGGCTTCGCCTGCCGGGCATCGAAGGTGATCGTGCGATCAGCCGTCACATCGAGCTGCGGCAGGACCAGATCGATCGATTCCTTGCTCTCGGCGTAGACGCCGAAGACG
Source organism: Kribbella sp. NBC_00889 (assembly GCF_045207705.1). Taxonomy (NCBI): domain Bacteria; kingdom Bacillati; phylum Actinomycetota; class Actinomycetes; order Propionibacteriales; family Kribbellaceae; genus Kribbella; species Kribbella sp. NBC_00889. The sequence continues at coordinate 5,862,983 of NZ_CP108783.1, forward strand.
GACTCCAGCAGGTAGTGCCCCTTGGGAACCCGCACCTTGTACTCGCTGCCGTCGCCCCCCAAGAACTCCTGCGACCCGTCGTGCCCTTCGGTCGCGTCGCGATCAATGAGGAAGTCGTAGTAACCCGATGTCTGCGCGCCGGTCCGGTCGAGGTGACGGAGGGTCAGGTCGTAGCTCTCCACCTCACGCAGTACGGCGAGAGTGGTGGTGAGCGTGTCACCGGAGGCCAGTCGCGCCGTCAGCCGGCCGGTGTACTGCCCGTCGGGCCCGGTGTGGTTGGTGTTCGAGGTGACGACGACCTCAGCGGTGCCATGTGCCGGAACGGTCAGCGACGACGCGCTCAGCTGCACCGCAGACTCGGGCGCCGGTGTGCCGTCAGGCGCCGTCAGCTCGGCCTCGAGCGCGAGCGGGACCGGCTGGTCGCCGTCGTTGGTGTAGGCGACGGTCTTGTCCTGCGGAGTGTCGTCGGTGTGCGGCCAGCGCTGCACGTCGTACTCGATCGCGTCGGTGCTCGGCACCACCAGCAGATTGACCCCGGTTGAGGCAGCGGGCGGCGCGGTGCGCCCGTCGTCGAGCCAGATCTTGCCGATGGGCTCTGCGGACCGGTGGGTGCCGGCCAGTTCGGCGTACAGGTCGGCGGCCTTGGCCTTCGAGACCCGGACCGCCGCCGGCCCGGAGGAGGTGACGACCAGCGGAAGGCCGTCGTCGTAGTTGAGCATCTGGCGCAGGTCGAACAGCCGCCGGTCGAGCCGATCGTCGGCGATCAACCGGCCGGCGTCGGACGGTACGACGAAGACGGCGCCGGGGGTCCGGTGGATCGAGAAGTGAACGTTCTTCCGGCCCGGGCCGGGGACGAACCGGACCTGGCGCAGATCCGGGGAGGTCTGCACTCGGTCACCCGTGATCAGGGTGACGGCGCGCTCGAGGCCGGCCGGCTGGACGGCCGGAGGCGGCGCGGCAGCGGATGGGGAGGACAGACCGATGGCTGTGACCAGTAACGTCACAGCCATCGGCACGAGTGATCGGCGGAAAGCTCTCATACCCAGCTTCTGTCCGATGCGGCCCGATCATTACAGCCCGCGGCACGCTCAGCTGGGCAGCCGGACCTCGCCCTCGCGGAACCACCAGGTGATGGCCTCGGCGGTCAGGATGCCGGCGCGGACGGCGGGATCGTCGGCTGCGTGGCGGCGGGCCTCCTCGATGCCGACGCGATAGAGGCACAGCCCGCGCAGCGTCTCGTCGTCGTGATCGCGGAAGGGGCCGGCAGCACCCATCACGCCCTCCTTGCGACGCGTGTCGAGGAAGGCGAGATGTGCCTGCTGGATCCGGTCCTGCTCGTCCTCGGGCAGGGCCGGCGGGTCTGCGGGACGCCGGAGCAGGACGAGCGTGATGCTCTCCATCCCGGGCCGCGGCGGCGTACTCACGCCCGCACCACCCGCTCGGAGAGCATGAAGGTGTTGCCGTCGGGGTCGTAGAAGGTGGCGAGGCGAACCTCGTCCGCGACCAGCCGCGTCTCACCGTCGAAGCGCGTCCCGTGCGATTCGAGGTGCTCGCGCGCCTTGTCGATGTCCCGTACGCCGAAGGTGACGACGACTCCGCCATCCGTCTTCGGGTCCTCGACCTGCCCGATCCCGATCGAGATCCCCGGCAGCGGCGTACTCAGCTCGGCCCACCCCCAGGCGTCCAGCCGGTGCACGACCTCGAAGCCCAGCGCCTGCTCGTACCAGCGCAGCGACCGCTCCAGGTCGACCACGTCCAGGGCGCAGACCGCGCGCCCGTCGTACTCGATCCCGCTCATAGTCCTGTTTTTATACTAGGCTTACTTTCGTGTCAACGCTCTCCCGCCTGGTGCACTACCGATGGGCCGTCCCGGTGCTCGCCGAGCTGCACCGCGGGCAGGGCGGACGTTTCGTGAACCTCACTCACACGCTCGGCGTCAGCCGGGAGTCACTGCGCCGTACGCTCGCCTTCCTCGCGGACACAGGCCTGATCGATCGCAACCCGGGTCACGGGCACCCGCTGAGGCCGGAGTACCTGCTCACGATCGAGGGAAAGCGACTCGGCGAACCGTCCGTCGCGCTGACCGATCTGCTCGTCGAGCTCGAACTGGAGGACGTCGGCCTGCGGAAGTGGTCGCTGCCGATCCTGGCCGTGCTCAACCGGGAGTGCCGGTACTCCGAACTGCGCGCAGCCCTTCCCGGCATGTCGAACCGCGCCCTCGCCCTGGCCCTCAAGGACCTCGCGACCGCCGGCCTCGTCTCCAGGACCGTGACGACCGACTACCCGCCCGCGACGCTGTACGGCGCGACCGGCACCGGCCGCCGCCTGGCCCAAGCAGCGGAACGGCTTCAGAACGCCGGGATGACGTCCTTGCCGTAGGCCGCGAGCGTCTCTTCCTTCCCGTCGTGCTGCAGGTACACCGCGAACTGGTCGACGCCGAGCGCCTTCAGCTCGGTCAGCCGGGCGATGTGGCGGTCGACCGGGCCGAGGATGCAGAAGCGATCGACCACCTCGTCCGGGACGAAGGCGGTGTGGGTGTTGCCGGCCCGCCCGTGCTCGGCGTAGTCGTAGCCCTTCCGGCCCTCGATGTAGTCGGTCAGCGCCTGCGGTACCGCGCCCGACGTGCCGTAGCGGCCGACGATGTCGGCCACGTGGTTGCCGACCATGCCGCCGAACCAGCGGGTCTGTTCGCGCTGGTGCTCCAGGTCGTCCCCGACGTACGCCGGTGCCGCGACGCAGAACTTGATGGCCGCGGGATCACGGCCGGCCTCCTCGGCAGAACGTCGTACTGCCGTGATCATCCACTCCGCGATGTCGGGGTCGGCGAGCTGCAGGATGTAGCCGTCGCCGACCTCACCGGTCGCGGCCAGTGCTTTCGGCCCGTACGCCGCGACCCACACGTCCAGCGCGCCCTTGTCGACCCAGGCGAACTTCAGCTGCTGGCCGCGATACTCGACTGTCTCGCCGCGGGCCAGCGCGCGGACCACTCGGACGCACTCCTTCATCTGGTCGATCGTGCCGGGCTTCGCCCCGAGCGTGCGCAGGGCGGAGTCGCCACGGCCGATCCCGCAGATCGTCCGGTTGCCGAACATCTCGTTCAGCGTGGCGAACTGGGACGCGATCACGGTCCAGTCCCGGGTGCCCGGGTTGGTCACCATCGGGCCGACGATCACCCGCTGCGTCGCGGCCAGGATCTGGCTGTAGATGACGAACGGCTCCTGCCAGAGCAGGTGCGAGTCGAACGTCCAGACGTAGCCGAACCCCGCGTCCTCCGCCTTGCGCGCCAGCTCCACGACCGCGGACGCCGGCGGATCACACTGGAACACCACTCCGAAGTCCACGGTCTTCCCCCCTTGTTCTACTGCAGGTACGACGACAGGCCGCGCCGCAGGAACTTCCCCCGGCCCTTCCGGCCATGGTAGTTGCCGTCGGCCACGATCACCTCGCCGCGCGAGATCACCGTGCCCACCCGGCCCTGGATCTCGACTCCTTCGTACGCCGAGTAGTCCATGTTCATGTGGTGCGTGTCGACGCTGATCCGGGTGGTCGCGTTCGGGTCGTAGACGACCAGGTCGGCGTCCGAACCGGGCGCGACGATGCCCTTCTGCGGGTACAGCCCGAACATCCGGGCCGGCGTCGTCGCGATCGTCTCGACCCAGCGCTCCAGCGACAGCTGACCGTCCACCACCCCTTGGTAGATCAGGTCGACCCGGTGCTCGACGCCGCCGATCCCGTTCGGGATCTTGGAGAAGTCGCCGACGCCGAGCTCCTTCTGATCCTTCATGCAGAACGGGCAGTGGTCGGTCGACACGATCGCCAGATCGTTGCTCCGCAACCCTTTCCACAGGTCCTTCGCGTGCGACTCGTACTTGCTGCGCAGCGGGGTCGAGCAGACCCACTTCGCGCCCTCGAATCCGGGCGCACCGAGCTGATCCTCGAGGGTGAGGTACAGGTACTGCGGGCAGGTCTCGGCGAACACGTTCCGGCCCGCGTCGCGGGCGGTGGCGACCGCCTCCAGGGCTCCGCTCGCGGACAGGTGGACGATGTAGAGCGGGCAGTCCTTCGCCACCTCGGCCAGTGCGATCGCACGGCTGGTCGCCTCGGTCTCGAGCGCCGCCGGGCGGGTGATGCCGTGGTAGATCGGGTCGGTCTCGCCGCGGGCCAGTGCCTGCTGCACGAGTACGTCGATCGCGATGCCGTTCTCCGCGTGCATCATGATCATCGCGCCGTTCTCCCGCGCGGTCTGCATCGCCCGCAGGATCTGGCCGTCGTCGGAGTAGAAGACTCCGGGGTAGGCCATGAACAGCTTGAAACTGGTGATGCCCTCGTCGGCGACCAGTTGGTCCATCGCCTTCAGGGCGTCGGTGTCGACGCCGCCGAGGATCATGTGGAACGCGTAGTCGATGTGACAGTTGCCGTCGGCCTTCGCGTGCCAGGCGGCCAGGCCGTCCTGGACGACCTCGCCGGTCCGCTGGACGGCGAAGTCGATGATGGTCGTGGTCCCGCCCCAGGCCGCTGCCCGGGTCCCGGTGTCGAAGGTGTCACTGGCCGCTGTACCGCCGAACGGGAGCTGCATGTGCGTGTGTGCGTCGATCCCGCCCGGGATCACGTACTTGCCGGCGGCATCGATCACCTCGTCCGGAGTGATCGACTGGCTGAACGACGGATCCAGCAGGGCAACGATCTTCTCGCCCTGGACCAGGACGTCCGCAACCTGCGTCCCGGTCGGCCCGACGACGGTCCCACCCTTGACCAGCAACGTCATGCCGGATTCTCCTTCGAGACGGTTCGTCCTACGGTTTGGTCAGGTCGCCGTACGCGTCCGGGCGGCGGTCGCGGTAGAACTGCCAGCGGTCGCGGACCGTGTCCAGCAGGTTCAGGTCCAGGTCCCGGACGATCAGTTCCGGATCGTGGTCGTGCCCGACGTCCCCGACGAACTTGCCCTCGGGGTCGACGAAGTACGACGTACCGTAGAAGTCGTTGTCACCGAAGTCGGACTCGATGCCGACCCGGTTGATCGCCCCGATGAAGTACTCGTTGGCCACCGCCGAGGCCGGCTGCTCGAGCTTCCACAGATACGCCGACAGTCCCCGGCTGGTCGCGGACGGGTTGAACACGATCTTCGCCCCGGCCAGCCCGAGCGCGCGCCAGCCCTCCGGGAAGTGCCGGTCGTAGCAGATGTACACGCCGATCCGGCCGACCGCGGTGTCGAAGATCGGATAGCCGAGGTTCCCGGGCCGGAAGTAGAACTTCTCCCAGAACCCCTTCACCTGCGGAATGTGGTTCTTCCGGTACTTGCCCAGGTATTTGCCGTCGGCATCGATCACCGCCGCGGTGTTGTAGAGCACCCCCGGCTGCTCCTGCTCGTAGACCGGCAGCACCATGACCATGCCGAGTTCCTTGGCCAGCGCGGCGAACCGCTCGGTCGTCGGGCCCGGCACGGACTCGGCGTACTCGTAGAACTTGGGATCCTGCAACTGGCAGAAGTACGGCCCGTAGAACAACTCCTGGAAGCACAACACGCGCACCCCGGCCGCAGCCGCCTGCCGCGCGTACTCCTCGTGGGCCTTGATCATGGACTCCTTGTCACCGGTCCACGACGCCTGCACCAACCCAGCCCTGACAACCTCCGCCACCAGAACCTCCCCAACTAGCCGAGCACCCATGCTCCATCCGCGCCCCCACAACCGTCAACGGATGCGGAAATCCGAGCCCGAACGGGCGCTCAGATCGTGACGGTGCGGGAGGCTTCGGCGACGACCTGCCCGGCGACTGTGGCACGGCTGGGCGGGAGGTGAGTGGTGTAGAGGTGGGAGCCGGCGCCCTGGATGATGTGGAGGTCGCGGGCCAGGTGGGCGGTCAGTTGGGTGACGGCTGAGCCTGTTGCCTCGTCCTCCCGGACGCCCATGGCGGGTGCGAAGGCGCGGGCCCGGATCAGGCCGCGGGATTCGTCCAGCCAGGCCCAGAGATACGAATGGCCGGCGGTGTACGACGCTGGCTCGGCGGCCAGGACGGCCTCGGCGGACTCGAGTTCCCGCCAGTCCCAATCGCTTCCCCAGGCGGTGTCCGCTTGTACGGCGAACAGGTCGCCCTGCCGCGTGACGGCGATGTCACCGACAGGCACTCGCAACGTGTCCACGGAGTGTCCCTGGGAGTGCAGCCACCACGAGACACCGACGGTCGGGTGGCCCGCGAAGGGCATTTCGGTGGTCGCGGAGAAGATTCGGATCGCGCCGGACGCCGCGTCGTCGACGTACGCGGTCTCGCTGTACCCCAGCTCGGCGGCCACCCGCAGCCGGTCCGCGGGCGGCACGAGGGCACCGTCGATGATGCCGAGCGGGTTGCCGAAGCGTCCGTCGGGGTCGGTGAAGACCCGGACGACGTCGACCGGGATCAGGGTCAAGGACTCAGAAGACGGCGATCGCGGCGATGACCGCGATGAGCACCACGGCGGCGCCGACGACAGCCAGCACCCGGCCGTTCACCTTCGGTTCGGTGGTGGCCTCGGCCTGGCCCTCTCTCACGAAGGCGCGGAACATCTGGGTGTTCGCGCCCGGGTCCTGCTCGTTGTCGACGTTCTGCGGGACGTTCTGGTCAGCCATGGCCCCAGACCCTACCTGGCGCGGGTGAAGCCACAGCAGACGCCTGTCGAAGCCTGACAAAGACCTGATGTACCATTTGGTACATGCGCTTCGATCATTCAGTCAAGGTCCAGGCCACGCCCCAGCGGGTCTGGGAGGTTTACAGCGACGTCGCCAGGTGGCCCGAGTGGACCCCGACGACCATCGACTCCGTCGAGCGGCTCGACGCAGGTCGCATCCACGTCGGCTCCAAGACGCGGATCCGCCAGCCGAAGCTCCGGCCCGCGGTCTGGGAGGTGACAGACCTCAAGGAAGGCGAGTACTTCGAGTGGGTCTCCCGGGCGCCCGGCCTGAAGACCACCGGCGGTCACCGCGTCATTAGTACGCCGGAGGGCACGGTCGCGACCGCCACGATCATTCAGGAAGGTCCGCTCGGCTGGCTGTTCGGCAGGCTGTACGCGAGTCTCACGCAGCGTTATATCGAGACGGAGACGGAGAAGCTGAAGCAGGTCAGCGAGCAGACGACCCCGACCACTGACACCCAGTGAGCCGAGAGAGCCTGCTGGACGGTGCCGTCGAGCACTTCGCGAAACACGGCGTGGGCGACGCGAGCCTGCGCAGCATCGCGGGCTCGATCGGCACCAGCCACCGGATGCTGATCTACCACTTCGGTTCCCGCGAAGGACTGCTCGCCGAAGTGGTCCGGACCGTCGAGCAGCAACAGCGCGACCTGCTGACCGAGGTGCTGGCCACCGATCTGCCGGTGGAGGAGCAGAACGACCTGTTCTGGCGCCGCGTCACCGAGGCGGCGCTGATCTACGGGCCGCTGTTCTTCGAGCTGAGCGCTCACGCGATGCAGAATCGCCCGCACACCGAGGCACTCAAGGCGGACCTGATCAACGTCTGGCTTCCGCCGGTGATCGAGCTGTGCATCCGCGCGGGCATCCCACCCGACGAGGCACCGGCGTACGCGCGGCTCGGTCTGGCGGCGTCACGCGGTCTGCTGTTCGACCTGCTCCTCACCGGCGACCAGGTCGGCGTCGACGAGGCGTCCGCGCTGCTGAACCGGCTGTTCAGTCTCCCGGCTCTGTAGGGGTTGCGACCCAGCCGGCAACGATCGGCAGCCGCGATTCCCGCAGTACTGCGGTGAACGCGAACGGCTGATCCAGCGCGACCTCGAGCCGGCGGGCCTGGCGAGTCGGCATCGAGGCCCGGACCATCGCCATCGACGTGACCGCCGCGGCCTCGAACCCGGTCGCGAAGAACCGCGCGAGCACCTTCTGCTTCGCCTGCCCGACGGCGAGCGGCACCGGGCTGATCGCACTGAAGTGGCCGCGGACCCCGGGATCCGCGGTGACCGTGGTCAACCCGAACAGCTCACGCAACTCCAGCAGGTCGTGCTCGGCCTCGACATTGAACGACGGCAGCGTCAGCTTCAGATCGGGCCGCGGCGCCGTGGTCTGCCCCACCTTCACCCCCGGCGCGAGCTCCGTACCGGGCTCCCCCTGATCGATCAGCGCACTCCCAGGTAGGCCGTCAGCCGGACGGGCCGCGGCACCGAGAAGACCCGCGAGCACTTCTGGCTGCGAACCCGATCCAACCCCGAGCAGTACGTCGACATCCGCATCGCCGCGAACCGTGATCACGGTCAGGTCGTCGTACCGCCGTACGGCGTCGAGGTCGCTGTCGACGCGCTCCAGCCAATGCCACCGGCCGCCGGCCCACGGTCCAGCCTGGACGCGCTTGATCTGCTCGGTGAACGGGCGGACCCAGGTGGTGCGCAGGGACAGCGCCGAGGCGAGGATGAGCATGACGTCGGGGTTGATCTCGACCGGCATCTCGCGGATCAGGTCGTTGGTGTGCTCCGCGGCCCAGGCGTCGAGCTTCGGCTTGTCGACGGCGGCGCGACCGGTGAGCGTGCCCATCAGCGGCGCCGGCACGACGCTGTCGAACGTCTCCGCGAGCTTCAGTTGCTCATTCACCCAAACGCCCAGCGCCGCATGCAGATCGGCCGAGCCTTCGATCGCCCGAACCAGCGACAGGGCGTCCTGGGACCCCGCCGCCGCGTCGACACCGGCGGCCTGCGCCAACTCGGTCCGGCCTGGCTCATCCGCGGCCGTCGCCAGGATCGCGAGCAGCGGCCACAGACCGAGCCCGGACACGACAGTGTTCCCCGCCGGAAGCGTGCGGGCCCAGCGAGCGGTGAGGTCATTGACTGCGCGCACCACGTCGGCATCCATATCTCCACCCTGCCACGCCGGACGCCCAGGCCATCACAATCGCCCGGCTCCGCGGTCGTTCCCCGCGGATGCGCCAGGTCCATGCGGAGGTGATGGCCTGGGCGTCCGCACCTCACCACGACTATTCGCCGAGATGACGCCGATTTTCATTTCACGGACGCCGCACCGACCGTCGAGACGATCGAACCTGTGACCGCCCCGGCCAATCCCTACGAGTAGTTCACCCAGCCGGCGACGACAGGTACGCCGGTCGGCCGGTGCACGGCGATGAACCCGAACGGCTGCACCAGTGATACGAGCAATGCCTTCGCGCCAGGCATCGGCGCGGAACCGGCGGCCATCGCCATCGTCGTGACGGCGGCCGCTTCGAAGCCGGTAGCGGAGAAGCGAGCCATCACCGCCTGCTTGGCCTGGTCGATCGCCAACGGCTGCGAACTCAGGCCAGGGAAATGCCCCTCGCTGGAATCCATCGCCGACGTCAGCCCGAACACGTCCGGATGCTCGAGCAGGTCATGCTCGGCATCGACCTCGAAGTACGGCAACGACAACAGCACCGACGGCACCGGCGACATCGAGTCGATCACTTCCAGAGCCGGCGCCGACGCCTCAGCCGCCAGCACCTCCGACCCGCTCACGCCGTCGTCACTCAGCTCGACCGCGGCCGCCAGCACAGCGCCCCGCCCACGACCGGTCTCACCGACCACGAGCCGTACGTCGAACTCCCCAGTGCCGACGACTGTTGCCACGGTCAACGGTCCGGCCGCACTCTCGTACACGCGCACGCTGTCGAGGTCATCGTCGCTCCGGCTCAGCCACCGTTGCCCATCGCGTGGATACTCGTTGAACGGCAGCACCCACTTCGTCCGCAACGCCAACGCGGACGCAAGCACCAGCAGCACGTCGGGCGTCAGTTGGATCGGCATCCGGTCCAGCAGTCCGTCAGTCTGCTCGACCACCCACGCGTCCAGCGCCGCCTGATCGGTCAACGTGCCGCGGACCTCGGGCGGCAGGAACCGGTCGACTCCCGGCTGCAGCGGGACCTCCGGCCGCGTCCACAGACCGAGCGCCATCCGGAGTTCGGGGGTCTGCAGCAGACCGTCGTACGGTCCGCCGGCGGCTTCGACGAGTTCGTCCCGCGCGGGTCCGACGGCCAGTTGGGCAAGGATCGCGAGCAACGGCCGGATGCCGAGCCCGGAGACAACCGTGCTGCCCTCGCCGGGCAGCTTCTCGATCCACCGAGCGGTCAGCCGACTGACCTGCTGCGCATCCATCCGGTCAACTGTCCTGGACGTCGGTGAAGTGCTCGACGTGCGGCGGGTTCGCGAAGTGCGGGCCGATCAGGCCGCGCCAGACACCGAAGGATTCGCTCGCCCGGAACGCCTCGTGCGCCTCGAGCGAGTCCCACTCGACCTGGAGCACGAAGCGCGTCGAGGTCTCGATACCGCGCGACATCCGAATGGTCCGGCTGCCGTCGGCGTTCTCGAGTTGCTTGCGGGCTTGCAGATAGGCGGCCGCGAACGCGTCTTCCTGGCCGGCGATCACATCGAACAACGCCACTTCGAGCACCATGCGGCCAACCCTCTCACACCGGATCAGCCGACGGGCTCCACCAGCGCCGGTCGCTCGGCGTCCGCCTTGGTCCGAGGCCGGCGTCGTACGACGGTGCACGCCATGCCACCGATCACCAGGACCGCCGCAATAGCCTGCTGCAGGCCGACTGCCTCACCGCGCCACCCCCACGCCGCGGCCATGCCGACGATCGGCACCAACAGAGAGAAGGGTGCGACGGTGCTCGCGTCGTACTGGCGTAACAAGTAGCCCCAGGCACCGAATCCGAACAGCGTTGCGGCGAAGGCGAGGTAGCCGATCGCCCCGATGCCTGTCAGGTCGATCCCGCGCAGGGCCTCGAGATCCGTGTGCGGTCCCTCGGTGAGGAGCGACAGGATGAGCAGGGGTACGACGGCGACCGCACTGACCCAGACCATGAAGCGCAAGGTGTCCTGCGGCTTGGCGTAGCGGGTGATGGTGTTGGACACGCCCCAGAACGCACCGGCGACGATCACCAACGACAGCGCGCCGAGCGGTGCGGCCAGTCCGCGATCGAGCATGATCAGCACCATCCCGAGGCAGGCGATCGCAATGCCGATCACCTGCGCCTTGCGCGGCCGTTCCCGCAGTACGACGACCGCGAACAGGACCGTGAAGATCACCTGACACTGCAGCACCAGCGACGACAGTCCGGCCGGGACGCCATGATCCATCGCGGTGAACAGCAGCCCGAACTTCGCCACCCCGAGCGCGAGACCGACCCCGACGACGTACCGCCAGGCCACCGGTGGACGGCCGAGCAGGAAGATCGCCGGGACGGCGGCGAAGAAGAAGCGCAAGGCGGAGAAGAGCAGCGGCGGGAAGTCCTCGAGGCCCACCTCGATGACGACGAAGTTCACGCCCCAGACCACGACGACCGCGAGCGCGAGGAGCAGGTCACGAGGTTTCATGCGGTCCAGTCTGGGTCGGCGTACACTTAAGGACCAGCACCGATTGCTACCGCCATCACTTTAGGAGTGCTGAATGATCGATCTCGGCCGGCTCCGTGCCCTGCACGCCGTCGCGCAGTACGGGTCGGTCAACCGCGCGGCCGAGGTGCTCGGCTACACGCCATCGGCGGTCTCCCAGCAGCTGACCAAGCTGGAGCGCGAGACACGGACGACGCTGATCGAGCGGCAGGGACGCGGGATCGTCCTCACCGACGCCGCCCGGCAGCTGGCGTCGACCGCCGCGCGCATCCTTGAACTGGTCGAGGACGCTGAACTGACGCTGGAAGAGCAACGTGGACAGGCAATCGGCACCTTGAAGATCGCCGCGTTCCCGACCGCCGCGCGCGGCCTCCTGCCGCAGGCGCTGGCGCGGCTGATCGACGAGAACCCGGGTCTGGATGTGCGGGTGACCGAGACCGATCCGTTCGAGGCGGTTGCCGCGGTCGGTCGCGGGGAGATCCACGTGGCGGTGGTGCACGACTGGCAGAACACTCCGCTCAGCCTGCCGGAGGGACTGTCCCGGGTGAAGCTCGGCTCCGATCCGGCCGACGTCCTCGTCCCGGCGGCGCACCGCCTGGCCGGCAAGGAGTCTGTCCGGGCGGAGGACCTGGTCGGGGAGCGATGGATCTGCCAACCGGCCGGCTCGATCTGTCACGAATGGCTGGTCCGGACGATGCGCCGGGCCGGCGTCGAGCCCGAGATCGCCTACTCGGTCGCGGAGTACCAGACGCAGTTGGCGATGCTTGCCCGAGGCATCGGCATCGGCCTGCTCCCCCGGCTCGGCCGTGGCACGCTCCCCGACGCTGTGGTCGTCGTACCGCTGCAGCCGGTCCCGAGCCGCCGCCTGTACGCCGTCTGGCGCACGACTACCGCCCGTCGCCCGGCGATCGCCGTCACCCTGCAGACCCTGACGACGGTCTGGCCTGACCGCGACACCGCCTGATCGGATGTGATCGCCCGGCTGAGCGCCCCTCAGCCGGCCCCGACGAGGATGCGGAGTTTGGCTTCGGTGTCCTCGTCGGCGGCGGTGTAGACGTTGGCGCGGAGTTGGCCGGCCTGGGTCAGCCACATGGTGGCCGGCTCGATGCGCAGAATGCCGACCTTGGCGTTGTCCAGGACCTTGATCCGGGTGCTCGGCGCGGCGACGTCGTACCGCTCCCAGAGCTCCGCGAACAGCGGGGAGCTCGCGAGGAGCCGCTGAGTCAGGTCCTGCCACACCGGCTCGCCCAGGTGGTGGGCGAGCGCGGCCCGATACGCGGCGACCATGTGGTGCTTCATCGACTCCGACTCCGCGAAGCTGCACCGCCATTCCTGCGACACGAAGGTCAGCCAGAGCATGTTGCGTTCCTCGACCGGGATGGCACGCATGTCCAGGACCACGTCACAGTACGCGTCGTTGAACGCGAGGATGTCGTAGCGCGAGTTCAGCACGAGCGCCGGGTACGGCGAGACGGCGTCGAGCATCTTCTGGATCGACGCGGGCAGCACCGAGCACTCGCCGCGCGCAGGGCCGAGCTGGACGCCGGCCAGCGTGTAGAGGTGGTTGCGTTCCAGCCGGTCGAGCCGCAGCGTGTTGGCCACGGCCTCGAGCACCTGCGCCGACACGTTGATGTCCCGGCCCTGCTCGAGCCAGGTGTACCAGGTGACGCCGACTCCGGCGAGCAGCGCGACCTCTTCCCGCCGCAGCCCCGGCGTCCGCCGCCGGCCACCCGGCGCGAGGCCGACCTCCTCCGGCTGGATCCGCTCCCGCCTGCTGCGCAGGAACACCCCGAGCTCCCTCCGCTGCTCCGCCTTGACCACGCTGCCCGTCGTGTCCGCGGACGCCGGTGTCGGAGCCGGCGCGGAGATTCTGTCGGTGGTGGCTGGGATGGTGGTCATGGTCCTATCCTGGCGTGAGATCCAGCCTGGTGCCAGGTGGTGTCAATACCAGGATAACCAGGCTCTCACCACCAGGCTCCGAGCGCGCGCAGGCTGGAGGTATGACAGACCAGCTCCAGGCCACCGCCACCGGTGCTTCCGCCCGGCCGCGTGCCGTCGCGTCGCCGCTGGGCCCGGTGGCACTGACCACTCTCCTCTTCGGCGCCTTCCTGCCGATGCTCTCCTTCTTCATCATCAACGTCGCGCTGCCGGCGATCGGCTCGGACCTGCACGCGACCTCCGGCGAGCTCCAACTCGTCGTCGGCAGCTACGGCATCGCCAACGCCACCTTGCTGGTGGTCGGCGGCCGCCTCGGCGACGGGTTCGGCCGCAAGCGCCTGTTCCTGATCGGCCTGACCGGATTCACCCTGCTGTCGCTGATCTGCGCGATCGCCCCGACCATCGGCGTACTCCTCGCGGCTCGTGTCGTCCAGGGCGCTGCGGCCGCTGCCATGACACCGCAGGTCCTGGCGTCGATCACCAGCCTGCTCACCGGCGAGCACCGCGCCCGCGCGATGGCCATGTTCGGTGTGGCCGGCGGTGCCGCGGCTGCGCTCGGCCAGATCCTCGGCGGCGTGCTGGTCGAGGCTGATGTCTTCGGGCTGGGCTGGCGGGCCGTGTTCCTCGTCAACGTCCCGGTCGGCGTGCTGGCGCTCGCCGCCGCGATCCGGCTGCTCCCGGAGACCAAGGCCGAAAAGGCACATCGGGTCGACCTCGTCGGCGCCGCTCTGCTCGCACTGGCCCTCGTACTGCTGCTTCTGCCGCTCACCGAAGGACGCCCACTCGGCTGGCCGCTCTGGACGTGGCTCTCCTTGGCCGCGGTCATTCCGGCTGTGGCAGTACTCGGCATACACCAGCACCGGTCTGAGCAGTCAGGTCGCGCTCCGCTGATCCCGCCGACGGTTCTGCGGCTCCGCGCGATGCGGCTCGGCCTGCTGCTCGCGAGCGCGTTCTTCACCACGTTCGGCGGCTTCATGTTCGTCTTCGCGCTCGCCACGCAGGGCGAGGCCCACATGTCTCCGCTGGAAGGTGGTCTGAGCCTGTTGCCGATGGCGGTCGGGTTCCTGATCACCTCGGTCTACGGTCCGCGGCTGCAGCAGCGGTACGGCGCCGGCCTCATCCTCCGCGGCTGGATCATCCAGGCCGTCGGGTACGCCGTACTGGCCGTCATCACGCTGATGGCCTGGCCGAACGTGACGCCCTGGACGCTCGCCGTACCGATGCTGATCGCCGGCTTCGGCAGCGGACTGGTGATGGTGCCGCTCATCGGCGTGGTCGTCGGTCAGGTCCCGCCGGCACAGGCGGGACTGGGTAGCGGCATCCTGCTCACCAGCCAGCAGACGACCCTCGCCTTCGGCGCAGCCATCGTCGGTACAGCGTACCTGGCGCTGGCCGGCACGTCGTGGGGACAAGGCGGAGCACTCGCGGCGGTGGCTCTGAGCATCACCGTCATCTCACTGCTGATGACGCCGGTCACGCACCGGCTGGGTTCGCGCCCCAGTGGGACGGGCGCGTAACCGCCGACGGAAGCCTGGTCGCACTGTCGCCACGCGCGGCGTTGACCTGAGCCTGGGTGAGGAACATCGCCCCGGTCAGGTCTGCGCCGCGCAGGTCGGCGTCGCGAAGATCTGCTCCGATCAGGTCGGCTTGCCGGAGATCGGCGTCGCGCAGGTCGGCGCCGATCAGGTAGGCACCGCGCAGGTTGGCCTTCGCGAGGTCCGCGCCGCGGAGGCTCTTACCCATCAGGTCGGCGCCGCGACGCTCTTTCTTCTTGCTTTGCTTGCCGCGCAGGAGCTGACTGGTCTTCAGGAGCAACTCGTTGACCACGGCCCGTTCCGCGATCACGTCGACCTTCGTCAGGTCCGCAGTACTGGCGACACTCTCGACCCGCTCGATCGCCGCCAGGATCTCGGCCTCGAACGCCTTGTATTCAAGGGCTTCCGTGAGATACCAGAGCAGCTCGTGCAGCTGACGAAGGATGGGCAGCGCGGCGAACATCTGCCGGCCTGGCTGTTCGCGCCAGCTCTCGCCGGCCCGGCGGGAGATCTCCTGGCCGGCGCCGAAGCAGTCGTAGACCGTGCAGCCCTGGAAGCCGCTCGCCCGCAGCTTGCTGTGGATCGTGCAGCGGAAGTCCTCACTCAGATTGGGACAAGCCTCACCTGCGGGCTTGTCGATCGCGAAGTCCGCTGACTTGCTGAACGTCAGCGCAACGCAGCAGAGGCCGAAGCAACTGCTGCAGTCGGCGCGAAGATCAGTGCGCTGCACTAGTTGTGTTCGGCAACCGTCTGGCCGGTGCGGCGCCAGCGGATGCCGGCCTCGATGAAGTCGTCGATCTCACCGTCGAAGACACCGGAGGTGTTGCCGGACTCGTACTGCGTGCGCAGGTCCTTCACCATCTGGTACGGGTGCAGCACGTACGACCGCATCTGGTCACCCCACGAGCCCTGCACGTCACCGCGCAACGCGTCGATCTGGGCCCGCTCCTCGGCCTTCTTGAGCGCCAGCAGCTTGGCCTTCAGGATCACCATCGCGCTGGCCTTGTTCTGCAGCTGCGACTTCTCGTTCTGGCAGGAGACCACGGTGCCGGTCGGGATGTGTGTGATCCGGACCGCCGAGTCGGTCGTGTTGACGCTCTGGCCACCCGGGCCGGACGAGCGGTACACGTCGATCCGCAGTTCCTCTTCGGGAACGTCGATCTCGTCGGTCTGCTCCAGCACCGGAACCACCTCGACCGCGGCGAACGAGGTCTGCCGACGGCCCTGGTTGTCGAACGGCGAGATCCGCACCAGCCGGTGCGTGCCCGACTCCACACTCAGCGTGCCGTACGCGTACGGCGCCTTGACCCCGAACGTGGTCGACTTCAGCCCGGCCTCTTCGGCGTACGACGTGTCGTAGACCTCGGTGGCGTATCCGTGCCGCTCGGCCCAGCGCAGGTACATCCGCTGCAGCATCTCGGCGAAGTCGGCCGCGTCCACACCGCCCGCACCGGAGCGGATCGTCACCAGCGCCTCGCGCTCGTCGTACTCACCGGACAGCAGCGTGCGGACCTCGAGGGACTGGATCGCCTTGCTCAGCGAGCCGATCTCCTTCTCCGACTCGGCGATGCTGTCGGCGTCGTTCTCCTCCCGGCCGAGCTCGATCATCACGCCGAGATCGTCGAGGCGGCTCCGCAGCCCGGTCACCCGCTCCACGTCGGCTTGCAGGCTGGACAGCCGCGAGGTCACCTTCTGCGCGTTCGCCTGGTCGTCCCACAGGTCCGGCGCGGCGACCTGCTCACCGAGGTCGGCGATCTCCCGGCGCAGCGCATCGAGATCGAGCACCTTCTCGATCGAGGTCAGCGTCGCGTCGAGCTGCTTGAGCTCCGCGTCAAAATCCAGTCCAGCCACAACCAAGCAGCCTACCCGCTAGGCCGTGGTAGCCGGTAAAGCTAGGCCATGCCGGAGTACTCCGAAGACCTCTGCGACTGCCCTTTCCAGCTTTGCTTGGGCTTCCCGCACCTGATCCGCGGACGCTTCGTCGGGCAGGAGCCGCATCAGCTGTTCTTCCAGGACCTTCTGCGCGGCGGCGAACTGCGCAGCGATCAAACGGTTTCTGAGGTGCCCAGGATTCCGCTCGTCGAGGGCCTCGGTGAGTGACTTCTCCATCTCGGCAGCGTTCAGCCGGCGACGGGCCAGCAGGGCCGGGCTGCTCTCGATCGTCCGGACGAACTGCTTCCACGTCGCCAGATGCCCGGCCTCGAGCCGATCCCGGGTCTCTGCGAGGTACGCCGCCTCCAGCACATCCACCGGATCCGCCCCGGCGGGCGCCTCCCGGATCGACCGCGCGGGCCGGGTCCACCAGCCCTGCTCGTCGAAGAACAGATCCTCCTTGGCCGGGAAGTGATTGAACACTGTCTGTACGGCGACGTCCGCCGCGCGCGCGACCTCGGCCACCGTCACCGCGTCGAAGCCGCGCTCGAGGAACAGCGCGGTCGCGACATCCGAGATGGCCTGCCGCGTCTGCTGCTTCTTCCGCTCCCGCCGCCCCGTCTCCATTCGACAGAGCGTAAGGCACCCTGCTTTACTCCATCCAATCTTGTAGTCACTACATTCTTGGATCTGCTCAGCTGAGGGTCTACGGCAGGATCGAGTCGATGTAGCCGCCGTCGACGCGCACCGCGCCGCCGGTGGTGGCGGACGCGAGGTCGGAGCTGAGGTAGACGACCAGGTTGCCGATCTCGGGCGGCTCGATCAGGCGCTGGATCAGGGAGTACGGCCGGTGCTCCTTCATGAACTGGCGCTGCGCCTCGTCCCACGGCAGGTCGTCACCGACCAACTCGTGCACGAAGTCCTCGACGCCCGGCGTGTGGGTCGGGCCCGCCATCACCGAGTTCACCGTCACGCCGGTCCCCGCGGCGGCCTTCGCGTAGCCACGCGTCACCGCGAGCAGAGCCGTCTTCGTCATCCCGTAGTGCACCATCTCGAGCGGCGTCACCACGGCCGAGTCACTCGCGATGTTCATCACCCGGCCGAAGGCGCGCTCCATCATCCCCGGCAGATACATCCGGATCAGCCGGACCGCCGACAGCACGTTCACCTCGAAGTACCGGCGCCACTCGTCGTCGTCGATCTCCAGCACCGGCTTGGCGCCGAAGATGCCCAGGTTGTTGACCAGGATGTCCAGTTCGCCGAGCCGATCCCGCAGTACGCCGGCGCCTTCGGCCGAGGCGAGATCGGCCGCGATCGCCGTCACGTCCGCGTCCGGCACCTCCTTGCGGACCTGATCCGCGGCCGCGCTGGTCTTCTCCTCACCGCGTCCGTTCACCACCACTGCCGCACCCGCCCGGGCCAGTTCGGTGGCGATGGCCAGCCCGATCCCCTGGCTCGATCCCGACACCAGCGCCCGCCGTCCGTTCAGCTCGATCTTCATCACCCCATGGTGCCCTTTCTGCCGTGGCGGAACGCGGGATTCACCGGATCGGGACGATCGCGGCCGCCTCGGAGGCGATGTCCGCGTCTCCCTGCCAGCCGGGCGGCTCGAACGGCAGGTCCACCGAGGACGTCAGCCGCACCGTCACCGTCGTACCGGCGACGTCGGCCGACCAGTCGAGGCCGGCGAATCGGTTGCTCGCGGCAACCTGGTCCAGGTACTCGGCCGTCAGCCGACGGGCCTGCTCCGGGTCGAACTCGGCGTTCCCGTCCGCCGCGGGTTGCGCGTAGATCGCTGCCAGCCCGTTCGCCGCGGCCAGTACGGCGCCGTCCGCGGTCGCATCGAGGTCACGGCGTACCAGGAACACCTTGGAGATGTCGGTCACCACGACGATCATGAGCAAGATGATCGCCGTGAAGCCGATGATCAGGACAGTCATCTGACCTTGCTCACCCTGTTGCCGTCGGCATCCGTTCATCCGTTGCCTTTGGCCTCGCGATAGTCGCCGTACGGCTCGGTGTGCGAGGCACTGAGGTGGATCGCCGGCGGCTCCCCACCGAGTGCGTCCGGGATGAACGGCAGCGGTACGTCGGTGGCCAGCGTGACGGTGACCGTCGACCCCGGCTCCAGGCAGGCAGGATCGCAGCTGATCGTGAGCTGGTCGGAGGTGAGCTCGACGCCTTGGTCCTTCATCGCCAGCCGCGCCGCCTCGAACGCCCGGCTTCGCGCCTCGTCCTCCGACAACCCGGCCGGCACGATCACGAACGCCCGCCCCGCGGCCCGGGTCGCGGCGGTCGCGCCGTACGACGCCCGCTGGACGTCGAACACGGCCAGCATCACGTAGATCAACGGGACCATCAGCAACAGCGCCAGCCAGGAGAACTCGACCACCGCACTACCGCGCTCGTCCCGCGATCGGTTCATTCGCCGGTCTCCTTGACGGCATGACCTTCGACGCTGAACGCGACGCCAGGACCCCACAAGCCCAGCGGTGGCATGTGCGCCTTCACGACGACCTGCACTCCCGGCCGGCCGTCGATGTCGGTCTCCTCGGACTGGACCGCATCGATCAACCCGTCCTTCACCACGCCGTCGATCAGATCGCGCGTCCGCCCCGCTCCGTCGGCCGGCTGCCGATTCAGCACGGCCGCGTAGGCCGCACCCTCGGACGCCGCGGCGGTCAAGGTGTTGCGGACATACAGGTAGAGCCCGACCTGCAGGATGCCAAGGAACAAAGGCACCACGAGCATCGACACCAGCACGAAGTCGACCACCGCCGAGCCACGCTCATCACGCGGCCGCGGCGGATGCGGGCGGACGGGAACCATCACTTGTTGGAGACGGAGTCCAGTGCGTCCTGCAGCATCTGCGCGAGTTGTTTGCCCGCCAGGCCCCAGATCACGACGACCAGCCCGGCGGTCATCACGGTGATCAGCACCCAGCCGGGGACGTCGCCGCGCTCCTTCCGCGCGGGCCGTGGCGCCAGCAGCGCCACGAACAGTCTCGTCAGCAGTAGGGACATGACCTCTCCTCAGTTCATCCGGCGATCAGCCGGATTCCGACAGCGCCCGGGTAGAAGGCGAACGCGATGGTGACCGGCAGGACGAGGAACACGACCGGGACCATCATCGCGACCTCACGGCGGGCACCGGACTCGATCAGCTCGCGCCGCCCGGCCTCACGGATGTCCCCCGCCTGCGCGCGCAGTACGTCGGCCAGCGGCGTACCGCGTTCGAGTGCGACCGCGAGACCATCGGCGAACCGCGACAACGCGAGCAGACCGGTGCGGTCGGCGAGGCCGTCGAGTGCGCGGACGAGCGTCTCACCGGCGCGGGTCTCACCCAGGACCCGCTGGAGTTCGTCGGCGAGCTCGCCGCGGCAGGACCGGGCGACCCGATCGAGCGCCGCTGCCGGACCCTCACCGGCCGCCACCGACAACGCCAGCAGCTCGGCCACGGTCGGCAACTCCGCGAGCAGCCGCCGCTCGCGGCGACGTACCTGCGTGCTCAGATAGGTGTCTCGGGCGAGTACTCCGAGGACGCCGAGCAGACCGCAGAACACCAGCATCCCGACCGGATTCCCGACACCGAGCGACACTGCGACGATCGAGACGACGAGCCCTGCCCCGAACGCCGCCGTACCCCACAGCACCTGCTCGATCCGGAACTCCTCGACAGACCGCTCGATCCCGGCCCGCGACAACCGGCGGCGGATCGACGCGGCACCACCAAGCAGCCGCTCCAGCCGACCGGCCCCGGCCCGCAGCGACGGCCCGAACAACCGCACGATCGCGTAGAACGGCGAACTGGAGTCGACCACACCGAGGAACACCTCCGGCCCACCAAGATCACGCAGGTACGGCGCGATCCGGTCGTCGACCGACGGCCTCCGGAGGAACGGCAAACGCCGGACGACCAGGAGCAGGCTGAGTCCGAAGAGGACCCCCACCAGACCACCGAGCACCATCGGGCTCATCGCAGCACCCGCTCGGGCTCGGGCAGCCGGCCGATCCGCAGCATCAGTCGGTACGCGATCACGCAGACCGCTGCACCCACACCGATGATCAGTGCGCCGACCGGAGAGTTGTAGCGCTGGATCACGTCGCCCTGGAACGACAGCAACGCGAGTACGAGCCACGGCGCGGCGACCGCGACCCGGGCACCGTTGACCGACCACGACTGCCGGGACTCGAGCTCAGATCTGGTCCGGGCGTCGTCGCGCAGGAACGTCGACAGCGAACGCAGCAACCGGCCGAGATCCCCACCACCGACTTCGCGCGCGATCCGCAACGCCTCGACCACGCGGTCGCCGACGGGATCAGCGAGCCGCGCCTTCAACCGGTCCAGGGAATCCGCGAAGCGACCCGTCGACGCATAGTCCGCGCCGAACCGGCGGAACGGTTCACGCAAAGGCAGCGGGCCACGCTCACCGACCTGGGCCAGCGCCTCGGACAGCGACAGTCCCGCCCGGACCGCGGAGGCGATGTTGTCGACGACATCGGGCCACAGCTCACGAAACTCGGCGAGCCGCTTCCGCGCGCGGCTCCGCACCAGCGCGACCGGCAGACCGCCGGCCATCAGGCCGAACACCACGCCGACCGGCCACGCGCCCGAAACCACGAACATCACCACGAACCCGGCGACGCCGGTGATCAGGCACGCCCCGATGAACGCGCCCGGCGTCACACCCTCGATCCCCGCGCCGGCCAGAAGGTCGCGGCTTCGAGCGATCAGTCGCGCGTCGTTCGCCGGCCGCGTCTCCGCCGGCACCGCGAACGTCCAGATGATCAGCAGGAGGCCGATCCCGAAGAACAGTCCGAACAGCAGTCCCATCAGCCCACACCTCGCGGCAGCTCGGTCAGCAGCCCGGACAAGGAGTACCCCGCATGCTGGAAGCGCTCTGGATGCGGCAGATGCCCTTCGGCCCGCCGCAACTGCCCGTCGACCGTGCCGAACACCGTCTCGGTCTCGATCGCCTGCTCCTCGATCCGCCCACTGACCGCCACGATCTCCCGCACCCGCCGCTGCCCGTCCGCCCCGATGCCGAGATGGATGACGAGATCCACGCAGCCGGCCACGGTCGGGAGCACGAAGCGGCTCCCGATGTTCTCGCCGGCCAGCAACGGCAAGGTGCACATCTTGGTCAGGGCTTCGCGAGCCGAGTTCGCGTGGATCGTGCACATGCCGGGCAATCCACTGTTGAGAGCCAGCAGGAGATCCAGGCACTCCTCGCCGCGGACCTCGCCGACGATCAGCCGGGACGGGCGCATCCGCAGCGACTCCTTCACGAGATCACGCAGCCGCACCTCACCTGTACCTTCGAGACCCGCCTGCCGCGTCTGCATGGACACCCAGTCCGGAATCGGGAGCTTGATTTCGAAGACCTCTTCGCAGCTGATCACGCGTTCGCTGCCCGGGATCGAGCCGGCCAAGGCGTTGAGCATCGTGGTCTTGCCGGCCTGGGTGCCGCCCGAGACGAGGATGTTCAGCCCGACCGCGACGGCGGCGTCGAGTACTGCGGCCGCGTGCGGGGTCAGCGATCCGAGCGCGACCAGATCGCTCAGCCGGGTCGCGCGGACCGTGAATTTGCGAATGTTGATGGCTGCGTAGCGTTGCGTGATGCCGCCGAGCACGATGTGCACGCGGCTGCCGTCGGGGAGTCGCGCGTCGGTGAACGGCTGCGAGACGTCGATCCGCCGGCCGGTCGTCTTCAGCATCCGCTCGACCAGATCGCTGACCTCTTCCTCGGTCAGCACCGTCGTGGTCAACTCGTGCCGGCCCTCACGCGCGATGAACACCCGGCTCGGCTCGTTGATCCAGATCTCTTCGACCGCCGGGTCATCCAGGAACCGCTGCAGCGGCCCGAAGCCGGCGACCCGGTCGTGCACCTCCCGGCTGACCGCGTCCACATCCACGATCGGTGGAACCACCCCGGTCAGGCTGCGCTCGTCGTACTCCCGAACGACGGTCGCAACGATCGCGTCCACCGCTCCCGGATCCCGCAGCGGGTCGATCCCCTCCCGCCGGACAACGTCCCGGACCTGGGCGTCGATCAGTTCGACAGCGTCCCGGCCCGGCCGGCGCGCGGCGAGTCTGTCGGCTGCCATCGGTCTCCCCAGAAGTCCCGTCGGCGACCATCTGGTCACCGTGCGCGACCATCCTGTCAAGCCCGGGGCTCACCTGCCACTCCGCTCCGGCGGGCTGTGGATAACTTCTTCCGCCGGCGGTGTAACGCAGCAGGGCGCAGGGAGCGTCAAAGGAGGTGAGACGACGACCGGGAGGGTGACTTGACGCGAGCCACCGAGGATTTCGAGGAGTTCGCCAGAGCGCGCACTCCGAGGCTGTATCGGACCGCCTGGCTGCTGGCCGGTGAGCACCACCTGGCAGAAGACCTGGTCCAGGAGACGCTGGCGAAGCTGTACCGGTCCTGGCGCCGGATCGAGCACGTCGACAACCTGCCGGCGTACGCACAGACGGTGCTGGCGCGCACCTACATCTCGCAACGGCGGCGCCGGAGCTCGACCGAGCAGCCGAGCGAGACGCTGCCGGACCGGGCGGACCGGCCCGGCGACCCCGAGCTGCGGTTGTCCCTCCAGCAGGCGCTCGCCGAGCTGGCCCCTCTCGATCGTGCGGTGCTCGTGCTGCGGTTCTTCGAAGATCGCAGCGTCGAACAGGTCGCGCTCGATCTCGGCAAGAACGCCGGTGCGGTCAGGACGCGGACGTCCCGTGCCCTGGACCGTCTCCGGACGGTGCTCGGCGACGACGCCGTCCACCTGGCCGCCCTCTGACCCTGGGAGAACCTTGATGACACCTCTGAACGACAGCCTGCCCGACCTGATGGACCGGGCCACCGAGAACCTCGAACCGAACGCGACCGATCTGGTCGAGCGCGGCATCCGCCGTGGGCAGGTCCTGTCCCGGCGCCGGACGGCCCTCGCCGGCGCCGGCGGAGCAGTCGCGGTACTGGCCACCGTCGGGATCGTTGTGGCCGGCACCCAAGCCCTCGGCGGCCGCCCGTCAGAGCAGCCTCCGTTGGCGGCAACACCGGCCGCGACGCCCTCCGCGACCAGCAGCGGTACGACGCCCAGGACCAGCGCCACCACGCAGGACACGGTGACGAAGAAGGGGATTCTCTTCACACTGCAATCACTCCTCCCGCCGGGGACCAGGGTGAGCAAGCCGACGAGCTTCGGCGACGACTTCATCGGCGCATCCGTCCTGGCCGATGACGGCAAGGGTGCGTCGTACGTCGAGGTGCTGATCAAGACCGGGAAGACTCCGATCGTCTGCCCGCCGGAGCACCCCGAGTTCTGCACCACCCGCGCCGACGGGACGCTCGTCATCGCCTACACCTCTGCAAGAAGGGGCCACCCGAGCGAACCCCAGATCAACTACGTGACGATCGGTCACCCCGACGGTCGGACCATCTCACTGGGCAGCGCCAACGCGACCGCCTACAAGAAGGCCGTACCGACGCGCGCCAAGCCGATGCTGTCGATGGCCCAGCTGATCGCGATGGCCGACAGCCCGAGGTGGACCTACCCGCCCGCCGGCTGGGGCAGGGACCTCAACCGCTAGACACGCCGTGGTTCAGCGTTGGACGAGGGTGTGTTCGAAGGAGTAGCGGCTGGCGCGGAACAGGTGGGAGCCGTATTCGACCGGCTGGCCGTGGTCGTCGTACGTGATGCGGGTGGTCGCCAGCAGCGGGCAGCCGGGCTCCTCGGACAGGAGTCTGGCTTGCTCGGTGGTGGCGGGTACGGCGGAGATGGTCTGGTGCGCGACCTTCAGCCGTACGCCCTCGGCACGGAGGAGCTCGTAGAGTCCACGCTCGGCCAGCGTGACCGGGTCCGTCTCGAGCATGTCGGGAGGGAGCCAGTTCCGCATCAGCGCCAGCGGCTCGGCGTCCGCTCGCCGCAGTCGCTCGATCCTGAGCACTCGGTCGCCCTGCTCGCACTGCAGTGCGGTCGCCACGTCTGCGTTCGCGGGGCTGATCCCGAACCGCAGTACTTCGGTTTCCGGCTTCCGGTGGGCGGCGGCCAGGTCGTCGTACAGGCTGGTGAGCTCCAGGGAACGCCGTACCTGGCCGGAGTGGCCGACCACCTGCGTGCCGACGCCGCGCTTGCGCACCAGCAGCCCCTGGTCGACCAGGCGCGCGATCGCCTGCCGCACCGTCGGCCGGCTCAAGCCATAGGCCTCCGCCAGGTCCACCTCGTTGCTCAGCCGAGAACCGACCGGCAACTCGCCACCCTGGATCGCCGCCTCGAGCTGCTGTGCCAATTGCACATGTAACGGCGTACGACTGCTCCGATCAACCCGGACCTGCACGGTGCTCATGCGCAAATACTGCGGCCTGCGCCCGCATCCGTCGACCCAACACCCAGATTTGATCAGATCGCTCCGTTACCGAATCACCCCAGCGACCCGGATGAACGCCGTGCGGCCGGTAGGTGAAGGGCGAGATCCGGGGGGCGCGGCAGCGGAGCGGTGGAGCGGGAGGCTCTTACGCTGAGGGCTGGGGGTCGGGTCCGGATGGCGGGCCACGGATGTTTGGTGGTGGGGGCGTGCGGGAGGATGACATCTTCGGTGTCGAATTCGCCGGCACGGTCGTGCCGCACCCGCCGTACCGCTGACGATGAGGAGAAACATGGAACCGCTGCGTATCGGGATCCTTGGTGCTGCCCGGATCGCGGGGAGGGCGATCGCCGAACCGGCGCGCTCGAGCGGGGCGCGACTGGTGGCCGTCGCCGCGCGGGACAGGGACCGGGCCGAGGCGTTCGCGGCGGAGCACGGGGTCGAGAAGGTGCACGCGTCGTACGACGACGTGATCGCCGATCCCGCGGTGGAAGCGATCTACAACCCGCTGGCGAACTCGTTGCACGGTCCCTGGAACCTGAAGGCGATTGCCGCGGGCAAACATGTGCTCACGGAGAAACCGTCGGCCAGCAACGCGAGCGAGGCAGCGGCGGTGCGCGACGCTGCCGCGGAACGCGGTGTGGTGCTGATGGAGGGCTTCCACTACGTCTTCCACCCGGTGACCCGGCGGCTGCACGAGCTGCTCGCCAAGGGTGAGCTGGGCGACCTGCAACACGTCGAGACGACCATGGTGATGCCACCGCCGCCGGAGGACGACCCGCGCTGGTCGCTGCCACTGGCCGGCGGCGCAGTCATGGACGTCGGCTGCTACGCCCTGCACGCCCAGCGCATGGTCGCGCCCTGGGCCGGTGGAGCACCCAGACTGGTCAGTGCGCGAGCGGGTGAGCGAAAGCGGCTGCCCGGTGTCGACGAGTGGCTGAACGCCGACCTCGAGTTCCCGAACGGCGCGACCGGATCAGTGCGGACGAGCATGGCGGCGGAGACGCTCGACTTCAGCTGCAGGATCGTCGGCACCCGCGGTGAGGCGTTCGCGCCCAGCTTCGTGCTGCCGCATCTGGACGACCGGGTGATCGTCACCACCAAGGAGGACCACTGGGTCGAGCAGCTCGGCCGCAAGTCGTCGTACGCCTATCAGCTGGAGGCGTTCACGGCTCGCATCCGCAACGGTGCACCCCTACCGATCGACGCGGACGACGCGGTCGCGACGATGACGCTGATCGACGAGTGCTACCGGACGGCCGGCCTCGAGCCTCGTCCGACCACCACGCTCTAGTTCTTCCCGGCGGCTGCGCGGGCGAAGGCCTCGATCAGTGCATGCGGTCGAGTGCCGTCGCCCGCCAGCTCCGGCTGGAACAGCGTGGCCAGGTAGAACGGGTGATCGGGCAACTCCGCGATGCGCGGATCGCCGGTGTCGTCGTACCCGCTGAAGACCATGCCGTGGTCCCGCAGTACGTCGAGGCGGGCGGAGTCGAGGCCGTAGGAGCAGTGGTACCGCTCCATCGACCGCTCGACGCCCAGTAGGCCGGCTGCGCGAGTGCCCGGCGTCACCTGGACCGGACCCTCGTGACCGTCGAGTGAGCACTCCAGCGCGACGATGAGCAGATCGTCCGCCGCCGGGTTGCTCTCGCCGTGCTGCACGCCCGACAGACCGCAGACGTTGCGGGCGAACTCCAGCATCGCGTGCTGGAACCCGCCACAGGTGCCGAAGAAGGGGATCCTGTTCTCCCGGGCGATCTGGACCGCCGTGACTGCGCCGGCCTCGTCCTTGTACGGGCTACCCGGCAGCAGCCAGATGCCGTCGAACCCCTTGAGCGACTCGTCAGCCTCCTCGGTCGGTACCCAGTACACGTCGAGGTCCAGGTTGTCGCGTTCCTTCAACCGGTCCAGCAGACCGGGCACCCGCGCATGCGAGCGCACGTGCGGTGAGCGGTCGGCGACCAGGGCGATGCGTCCGGCGTAGGCGTTCATGGTCACCATCCTGGGCGTCCCGCCAGCATCAGCGCCAACGATGATCTCTGCACTGGGCATAAGCGATACTGATCCGTGTGGATCCACACCTGCTGCGCACGTTCGTGGCCGTCGCCGAGTGCGGCTCCTTCTCCGCCGCCGCGGAACGTCTCGGCTACACGCAGTCCGCGGTGTCCCAGCACATCGCCGCGCTGGAGCACGACCTCGGTACGCCGCTCCTCCGCCGACGGCCCGTGGTCCCGACAGTCCCGGGCGAGCGCCTGCTCGAACACGCCGGCGCCATCCTCCTCCGCCTCGACGCCGCTCGTGCTGATGTCCACCGCGCCATCGGCGATCCGCCCGGCGCGCTCTCCATCGCGGCCTCCCCACTCGCCGCAGCCGACGGCCGGCTGGCGAACGCCCTGACCGAGGTACGACGAGCTCGCGCGGGGACTGCGGTCGTCCTGACCGTGTGCGGCCGCGAAGCGGTGGCGCAGGGAGTGGCAGCGGGCGAGTACCACCTGGGACTGGTCGACGGAGTGGCGGCGCCAAGCGACCCGCTCCGTCTGTTCGGCGTCGGATCGCTGCGCACCACCGCGGTGTCGCACGATGACCTGGTAGTTGCCCTCGCCAAGGATCACCCGTTGGCCGGCCGCCGCAGGATCAGCCTCCACGACCTCGTCGACGCCCGCTGGATCGATGCGCCCGATGTCGCGGCACCGCTCGCCGATCTCCGCGCCGCCACCGAGACCGACGGCATCCGGCCGGCGCTCACCTACTCCGGCACGGATGTCGCCAGCCTGCTGGCCCTGATCGCGGCCGGTCACGGCCTGGCCGTACTTCCCTTGTCAGCAACGGGTTCCGAGGTGGCCGCCGTACCGCTGACGGCGCCCCGCCTGCTCCACCGCACCGAGCTGCTCCACGGCCACACCTCGGAACCGTCCGCCGCGGCGGTGACCGCCGTCCTGTCGGGCGGCTAGGCGTCGAGGATGTCCTCCAGCCTGGCCCGCGTCATCGGCCACTGGAGGAGACCGAGCGCTTCACGTTCGGCGAACTCGGCGCGCTCGTCGTTCTCCGGGTCGATGGCTTCGCAGATCGCGTTGTAGGTCCAGTTGAGCCAGGCGGTCACGGCGAGAGTGAACGAGGCCAGCTCGAGCTTGGGCCACTCACCCCGTTCCAGATACCCCTCCCGGACCGCCACGATCGCCTTGTGGTTGGTCTTCGGCCGCATGCCCCAGTGGGTCAGCGCGCCGGCGACCTCGAACTCCGGCGTCAAAGATCCGGTGAAGTCCCACTCGGTGACGACGAGCTCGCCGCTGCGGCCTTGCCGGACGTACGACGGGATCAGGTTGCTGTTGCAGAGGATGAGCTCCTGATCGGCGAAGTCGGCATCGATCTTGTGCAGCTCGAACACCTCCGGCAGCAGGGCTTCGAGCTGCCCCGCCCACGGCTTGCCGGCGGCGCGGGCGCGGTCGACGAGCTGCTGCCACTCGGCCTCCCCGCTTCGCCAGGTCAGGTACGGGTTGATCGGTGCCTCGCTCGGGATCGCCAGTCCGTGCAGGATCGCGTACGCCGTACCGATCCGCCGCGCCACCGCTGACGAGACCGGCGTCACCGGCGGCGGTCCGACCTCGAGCCACTCGTGCACGCGCCAACCCTCGTCGCGGACCCGTTCGATCAGCTGTCCCTTCGGACTCCGTACGGCGACCGGTGCGGCGACGCCGGCGATCACGGCCGCGTCGCGGAGCCGGGCACCGGTCTCGGCCTGTTCGGGTGTGATCCACGGGTAGACCGCGCCGGCCAGCCAGCGGCCTTGGTCGGTCGTCAGGTCCCAAGACCGTCCCATCGGCGTGAACGAAACCGGCGTGGCCGGCTCGGTGACACGTCCGAGCCCGAAGGCGGCGGCGATTTCGTCGGCCAGACCGTCGGGTGCGACGGGGGCGTCCCCGTTCCGCCGGTCGACTTCGGCTTTCAGCGTGGGCCAGTCGTGCATCCCGTACTCACCCGCCAGCGTCCGCTGCGCATCGGCGAGCGACGATCCGGGGGTGGTTTCACGCAACGCGACCAGGAGGTCTTTGGCCTGCTTTCGCAGGAACTCCATGCTCGGCTTGTCAGGCAGCAGTCTCACAACGCGTCCTCTCGTTCCCGGACTCGCACGGGCTACAAGAGAGCGTCACAACTGCGCTCAATCCATTGAAAGGTGAGGTGGCTTCCAGCCTTCCGGCGAGTCTCGACGCGTCCCCACAACGCCCCCAAGACGCTACCCAACCCCAACCCCCAGGTCAACGCCCAACAACCACCCCGCCCGCACACCATCCTCCCCCGCGGCGGGCCCCTCGGGCCCGGGTGTGGCCGGGGCCGAGGGATCGTGAGCCGCGCAGGACGCGGTGCGAAACCGTGCTACCGAGTTCGGCGGTTACTTCCTGCCCTGCTTCGTGGGCGGGATGATCGCGCCGTCGCTCGGGTTGGGTTTCGGCTGCTTGGGCTGTTTGGGTTTGCGGACTTCACGTCCGCCTTTGTTCTTCGACATGACGCACTCCGGGGCTTGGTGTTCGCTGACTTCGGACAGGCCGACCGGCCTTCGTACGCCGCGGTACTCCTCATGCCCCGGGGGTTGCCTTCGACGCTACACCCAGGCGACAGCCCTGCCTTCAGTCGTGAGTGGGGAAGCCCAGGTTGATCCCGCCGTGGCTCGGGTCGAGCCAGCGCGACGTGACGACCTTCATCCGGGTGAAGAAGTGGACACCGTCCATCCCGTGCGCGTGGGTGTCGCCGAACAGCGAGTTCTTCCAGCCGCCGAACGAGTAGTACGCCATCGGCACCGGGATCGGGACGTTGACGCCGACCATCCCGACCTCGACCTCGTTCTGGAACCGCCGAGCCGCGCCTCCGTCGTTGGTGAAGATCGCCGTCCCGTTGCCGTACGGATTCGAGTTCACCAGGTCGAGCGCAGCGTCGTACGACGCAACGCGGACCACCGACAGCACCGGGCCGAAGATCTCGTCGGTGTAGATCGACATCTCCGGTGTGACCTTGTCGAACAGCGTCGGGGCCAGCCAGAAGCCCTCGGCGGCGCCGTCGACGTCACCATTGCGCCCGTCGACGGTGAGCTCAGCGCCCTCCTCGACACCGGCGGCGACGTACCCGACGACCTTGTCGCGGTGCGGACCGGTGACGAGCGGGCCCATGTCGCACCCCCGCGTGCCGTCCCCGGTCGTCAGCTTGGCCATCCGGTCCTTGATCTTGCCGATCAGTTCGTCGGCGATCGGCTCGACCGCGACCAGCGCGGAGATCGCCATACAGCGCTCACCGGCCGAGCCGAAGCCGGCGTTCACCGCGGCGTCGGCGGCCAGGTCGAGGTCGGCGTCGGGCAGCACGATCATGTGGTTCTTCGCACCGCCGAGCGCCTGCACCCGCTTGCCGTTCCTGGTGCCGTTCTCATACACGTACTTCGCGATCGGGGTCGAACCGACGAACGACACCGACTTGATGTCGGGGTGCTCGAGCAGCCGCTCGACGGCCTCCTTGTCGCCGTGCAGAACGTTCACCACGCCGTCGGGCAGGCCGGCCTCCTTCCACAGCTCGGCCATCGCGTTCGCCGCGGACGGGTCCTTCTCGGACGGCTTGATCACCACACTGTTGCCGCAGGCAACCGCGATCGGGACGAACCACATCGGCACCATGGCCGGGAAGTTGAACGGCGAGATGACCGCGCTGACGCCGAGCGGCTGACGGATCGAGTACACGTCGACCTTGGTCGAGACGCCCTCGCTGAACCCGCCCTTGAGCAGGTGCGGGATCCCGCAGGCGAACTCGATCACCTCCAGACCGCGGGTCACCTCGCCGACCGCGTCGGACAGCACCTTGCCGTGCTCGGCGGTGATCAGCGCGGCGATCTGGTCCTTACGCTCGTTCACCAGCTCGCGGTACGCGAACAGCACCTGGGTCCGCTTGGTCAGCGACGTCTGGCCCCAGGCACGGGACGCCTCGTGGGCGACCTTCACCACCTCGTCGACGGTGGCGGCCGAGGCCAGGTCGAGCTCGCCGGTGACCTGGCCGGTCGCCGGGTTGTAGACCTTGCTGGTCCGCTCGGCGACGCCGGTCCAGGAGTTGCCGCCGACCAGGTGGGTGATGCGCTTGATCTCAGTACTCACGATGCTTCCTTACTGCATGGGGTGACGGGTTGACGACAGGTCTTCATCCGAGGCCTTGCGGGGGGCGTTCGGCGGTTCATCCGAGCACCTTCCGGCGGTCGGCCAGGTCGACATCGACGCGGCGGCCGGAGGTGAGGGACTCGATGCCGGCTTCGCAGACCGCGACCGCCGCATAACCGTCCCAGGCGCTCGGTCCGTCGATCGCACCGCGGGCAGCGGCCTCGACCCAGCGTTGCACTTCGATGTCGTAGGCACGCTCGAAGCGAACCCGGAAGTCGGACGGCATCGCACCGCCCCACTGGCCACCGGCGCGGGTGAACACACCGGACCCGAGCCCGATGGTCGCGCTACCGCGTTCAGCCACGGCCTCACACCGCACCTCGTACCCGACCTGGAAGTTCACGAACACCTCGACGTCGGCCATCGCTCCGTTCGCCAACTCGAACACGGCCAGCTGCGGATCGAGTACGCCGTCGCCGACGAGGCCGCTGGGCTTCGGGGCGTGCACGGTGATCCGGGTGATCTCGTCACCCAACAACCAGCGCGCGATGTCCACCTCGTGCACCATCGAGTCCCGCACGATCATCTCGCTGCGGAACGTCACCGGGGCCGACTTGTTCCGGTGCACGTTGTGCAGCATCAGCGTCCGGCCCAGCTCCCCGGAGTCGAGCAGCTCCTTCAAAGCGGCGTACTCCGGATCGAAGCGGCGCATGAAGCCGACCTGGATGAGCGGCCGGCCGACCTTGTGCTCCGCCTCGACCACCTGGAGCGACGATGCCGCGTCCATCGTCAGCGGCTTCTCGCACAGCACCGGCTTGCGGTGCTCCAGGCACGCGAGCAGTTGCTCCGCGTGGGCGAACCCGGGCGACGCCAGGATCACCGCGTCCACGTCGTCCGCCGCGATCAGATCGAGCGGATCCTCGACCACCCGGACATCGAGACTCTTCGCGAGTGCCTCGGCGCGGGCGATGTCGGGGTCGGCGACAGCGACCAAGCGCGCGCCGGCGGTACGGCGTGCGACCCGCTCGGCGTGGTCGGCGCCCATCACTCCGACGCCGACGATGCCGACCCGGAGATCGGTCATGGCCCCTCCCTCTCCTCCTCATTGTCCGTAGGCGTGTCAACCGGCCGGGGACCCGACTGGTCGACAACCGCCTCGGGATTGGCGTCGCGCAGTTCGTGACTGAGCGCCTCGAGCTCGGAACCGCCTGCCATCTCGGTGGTCAACTGCTCGAGCGTGATGTCGGCCCGGTGCGTGTCGAGCGCGACCCGGCCGAGCTTCAGGATGACGAAGTGGTTGCCGACCAGGTACGCGTGGTGCGGGTTGTGGGTGATGAAGATGACCCCGATCCCCGCATCGCGTGCCCTGACGATGTACTTCAGCACCACGCCGGACTGGTTCACGCCGAGCGCCGCGGTCGGCTCGTCCAGAATCAGCACCTTCGCACCGAAGTGGATCGCGCGCGCGATCGCGACGCACTGGCGCTGGCCACCCGACAACTTGCCCACCGGCTGCTCCAGGTTGGGGATCGAGATCCCCATCTTGGTCAGCTCCTCGCTCGCGATCCGCTTCATCCGCGCCGCCTCCAGCTGGCGGAACGGACCTCTGGTGATCTCGTTGCCGAGGAAGAAGTTCCGCCAGACCGACATCAGCGGCGCCAGCGCCAGGTCTTGGTAGACGGTGGCGATGCCGCTGTCCAGTGACTCCCGCGGCGAGGAGAAATGCCGCTCCTCGCCGTTCACCACCATCGTCCCGGCGGTGTAGTCGTGCAGGCCGGCGACGATCTTGATCAGCGTCGACTTGCCCGCACCGTTGTCGCCCAGCACGCAGGTGATCTCGCCCTGCCGGACCGACAGCGACACACCCCGCAATGCGTCGATGTTGCCGTAGCTCTTGCCAACGTCGTGCAGCTCGACGATCGGCGTGGTCGGGTGGGTGACCGCGTCGGAATCGAAGCTCCTCGTAGTGGTCATCGTGCCTCCGCCTGCCTCTTGACGACGAGGTTGACAATGGTGGCCAACAGCAACATCGCGCCGAGGAACGCCTTGAACCAGTCGGGATTCCACCCGGCGTACACAACCCCCAGCTGAACCATGCTGAAGATCAGCGCGCCGATCGCCCCGCCGATCACGGAGCCGTAGCCGCCGGTCAGCAGGCAGCCGCCGACGACCGCCGCGATGATGTAGAGGAACTCCTTGCCGACACCTTCGCCCGACTGCACCACGCCGTTCTGCACGAACAGCAACTGCATGCCAGTGAACCAGGCGAAGAATCCCACCGCCATGAACAGACCGATCTTCACCTTCGTCACCGGGACACCGACCGCGCGGGCCGCCGCGGCGTCGCCACCGACGGCGAAGATCCAGTTGCCGATCTGCGTGCGTTGCAGCACCCACGCGGCGACGGCGACGAACGCGATCCACCAGACGACAATGATCTTGATCGTGACCCCGCCCACCTTGAACTCCGACGCGAAGATCGCCTTCGCGGTGCTGAACCCGTCCATGTCGCTGATCGAGTTGGACGCGACCGCGCCCGACGTCAGCCGGGTGACCGCGATGTTCAGGCCCTGCAGGATGAAGAACGTGCCCAGTGTCACCAGGAAGCTGGGCAGCCCGGTCCGCATCAGCAGCCAGCCGTTGAACAAGCCGATCGCCAGCGACAGGGCCAGCGCGATCACGATGCCGACCCAGACGTTCACGCTGAGCTGGTAGGCGATGAGGCCCGCGGTCAGCCCGGCCGTCGTCACCGCGACACCGGCCGAGAGGTCGAACTCGCCGCCGATCATCAGCAGCGAGACCGGCACCGCCATCACACCGATCAGTGCGGCCTGGTACAGGATCGTGCCCGTGTTGTTGATGTCACGGAACGGCGGTGCGGCGATCAGGAAGAACACCAGGATGACGGCCGCGCCGACGAGCGATCCGATCTCGGGCCGGCTGAGCAGCCGGGCGCCGATGGACCGGGCGGAGACGCGGTCGTCCGCCGGCACGGTGGTGATGGTCGATGCCATGGCGCTACCTCAGCGCGTCCCGGCCGTGGCGAACTTCTCCACCGTCGCGATGTTCGACTGGTCGATGAAGGCCGGTCCGGTCAGCGTCGCCTCACCACCGCCGATGGTGTTCCCGTTGGTCTTGTAGAGCCAGATCGAGTCGATCGCCAGGTAGCCCTGCAGGTACGGCTGCTGGTCGACGGCGAACTGCACCCTGCCGTCCTTGACCGCCGCCACCATCTCCTTGCTCATGTCGAAGCTGCCGATCTTGGCCGCCGAACCGGCGTCCTTGGCCGCGGTCACCGCGGTCAGTGCGATCCCGGCGTTCAGCGCGACCACGTAGTCGGCGGTCTTGTCCTGCTGCAGCTTCGAGGTCAGCGTCGCCTGCGTGCCCGGCTGGTCGGTGCCGTTGACGTTCACGTTCTCGACGTTGCCGAACTTGTCCTTGATGCCCTGGCAGCGGGCCTCCAAGCTGACGTTGCCCTGTTCGTGGATGACACAGAGGACCTTCTTCGCGCCGAGCTGCTTGAGCTTGTCACCGGTCGCCTGGCCGGCGATCCGCTCGTCCTGGCCGAAGTATCCGACCGCGCCGGTCGTCTTCCAGGAGTCCAGGCCGCCGTTGAGGACCGACACCGGGATGCCGGCCGCGATCGCCTTCTTGACGTTCGGGATGACCGCGTCCGGCTTGTTCAGCGTGACCGCGATGCCGTCGACCTTCGAGTCGATCGCGGTCTGCACCAGGTTGGCCTGCGCTGCCCCGTCCGGGTCGGCGGAGTACTGCAGCTCGATGTTGTCCTTCTTCGCGGCCGCCTCGGCACCGCGCCGGACGATGTCCCAGAAGGTGTCGCCGGGACCCGAGTGGGTGATCAGCGCGACCTTCATCCGCGGCGTGTCCGCGACGTTCCCGCCGCTGCCGCCGGAGTTCTGCTCCTCCTGCTTGCCCCCGGAGGAACTGCAGGCCGCCAGCGCTGTCGCCAGTGCGATCACCGCGCTCGCGGCCACCGCTTTCTTCTGCCACCGAATCATCAGTCCAACCAGCCTTTCAGACGAGCCGCGGCCACTCCGCGGAGTTGCGTGGGACCAGAGAGTTTCACACTCTGCTGGCCGTCACCTCGATTCGCCACCCCCGTGGGATCTCAGATAGGCCAACGTGCGCTCCGCGATCGGAAGCGGCACGTCGGGTGGGCAGGGGAACATGTCCTGCTCGACGATCGCGAACAGGTCACTGCCGAGCGCAGCCAACGCATCCAGCACCGGCGGTAGCTGGGGTACGCCGTTCGGCGGCTCGCACATCACGCCGCGCCGGACGGCTTCGTCGACACTGAGCCCCTCGGCCTCGACCTCGGCCAGGACCTTCGGATCCACCTGCTTCAGGTGGACGTACCCGATCCGGTCGGGGTACTTGCGGATCAGCTCGAGGTTGTCACCGCCGCAGTAGCTGATGTGGCCGGTGTCGAGGCACAGGTTCACGTAGTCGCCGTCGGTCTCCTCGAGGAAGCGCTCGACGGTGTCCTGCGTGTCCACATGCCCGTCCGCATGTGGGTGGTACTGCGTCTGCAGACCGAACTCCTCGGCCAGCCGGCGGCCCAGCTCGGTCACCTGCCGGCCGTGCCGTGCCTGACCTTCGTGGTCGAGCCGGTCCTCGACGATCTCGCCGTTGTCGCCACGCCACATCGACGGCAGCACGACCAGATGCTTGGCGCCCATCGCGGCCGTCAACTCGGCGGTCTTCGCAACGTCGCGCCAGGTCGCCTCCCACCCCTGCGGCCGGTGCAGTTGCTCGAAGGTTGTGCCGGCAGTGATCGTCAGGCCGCGCTGGTCCAGCTCGTCCTTGAGGCGGACTGGATCGGTCGGCAGGTAGCCGTACGGTCCGAGCTCGATCCGGAGGTAGCCGGCTGCCACCACCTCGTCGAGGAACCGCGTCCACGGGGTCTGGCGCGGATCGTCGGCGTACCAGACTCCCCACGAGTCCGGCGCCGTACCGATGCTCAGCGTGCCCATGTCAGCTGTCTCCCTCGACCGGAGCGACGTACAACCGCTGGGACTTCTTGCTCTCCTCGTACTGCGCGGATGCGGCCTGGGTGGACTGCAGCACGGACACCTCGCTGACCGGGACGTCCCACCAGGACTCGCTGTCCGGCCCACCGATCAACGGATCGGTCGTGACGTGGATCGCGATCGGGCCGCTGGCAGCCTTCGCCGTACCGATCGCCTTCTCCAGCTCGGAGCGGTCGTGCACCTCGATCACGTCGACTCCCAGGCTGCGAACATTGGCCGCGAGGTCCACCGGCAAATAGTCCCCGTCCAGCCGCCCGTCGCCGCTGCGCCTGCGGTACGCCGTCCCGAACCGCTGCGAACCGAGCGACTCCGACAGGGCGCCGATCGAGGCGAAGCCGTGGTTCTGAACCAGGACGACGATGATCTTCACGTTCTCCTGGACCGCGGTGACGAGCTCGCTCGACATCATCAGGTACGACCCGTCGCCGACCAGGACGAAGACATCGCGATCCGGCGCGCCGAGCCGAACCCCGATGCCGCCGGCGATCTCATATCCCATGCAGGAGTAGCCATATTCGACGTGGTATCCCTTCGGGTCGCGCGTCCGCCACAGTTTGTGCAGCTCGCCGGGCATCGACCCGGCTGCGCAAACCACCACATCAGACGCCGCCGACAATTCGTTGACGGCGCCGAGCACCTCGCCCTGGGTCAGGACGCCGACGGCGAGATTCGAGGTCACCTCCGCGGGTGGGTTGTAGGTGTTATCCACAATCTCGTCCCACCGGGTTGCGAGAGTGGCCGCCGACGATCTGTACTGGTCGCTCACAGACCAGTCACCGAGCGCAGACGTCAAGGAAACAAGGGCTTCCCGGGCGTCCGCGACGAGAGGAAGGCCGGCATGCTTGCCACCGTCGAAGCGCGCGACATTGATGTTCATGAACCGCACATCCGGGTTCTGGAAGGCGGTCCGCGAGGCCGTCGTGAAGTCGCTGTAGCGCGTGCCGATACCGATCACCAGGTCAGCCTCACGAGCCAGGGCGTTGGCTGCCGTGGTCCCGGTCGAGCCGACCGCGCCGACCGACTGCGGGTGGTCATAGCGCAGAGATCCCTTGCCTGCTTGGGTTTCCGAGACGGGTACGCCGGTTGCCTCGGCGAACCGGCGCAGTGCGTCCTCGGCGCCGGAGTAGTGCACGCCACCACCGGCGACGACCAGCGGCGCCTTCGCGGCCCGTAGGAGATCTACCGCCTTGTCGACAATTGAGGCCTCGGGCAATGGTCTGGCGACGTACCAGGTGCGCTCGGTGAAGAGCTCGTCCGGCCAGTCGTAGGCCTCGGCCTGGACGTCCTGTGGCAGGGCCAGCGTGACCGCGCCGGTCTCGACCGGGTCGGTCAGCACCCGCATGGCGTTCAGCAGTGCCGACGGCAGTTGCTCGGGGCGCCAGATGCGGTCGAAGTACTTCGACACCGGGCGGAACGCGTCGTTGACGGAGACGTCGCCGGCGCCGAAGCTCTCCAACTCCTGCAGCACGGGGGTCGCCACCCGGGTTGCGAACACGTCGGAAGGGAGGATGAGTACCGGCAACCGGTTCACCGTGGCGAGGGCCGCGCCGGTCACCATGTTGGTCGAGCCCGGGCCGATGCTTGCCGTGCAGGCATAGGTCTGGAGCCGGTCACGGGTGCGGGCGAAGGCGGACGCGGTGTGCACCATGGCCTGCTCGTTGCGGGCCAGGATGTACGGCAGCGCCGTCGGGTCCTCGAGCTCGGCCTGCAACAACGCCTGGCCGACGCCGGCCACGTTGCCGTGCCCGAAGATGCCCAGACACCCGGCGAACAGGCGCTGCCGCTCGCCGTCACGCTCCGAGTACTGGACGCTCAGGAATCGCACCAAGGCCTGCGCGACCGTGAGACGCACCGTCATGACTTCTCTCCTCCGAAAGGCTCTGCTGCATCGAAAGGCCCTGCTGCACCGAAAGGCTCTGGCACGCCGAAAGGCAGGCGCGGGTCGATCTGCTGGGTGGCCCACAGGTCGCGGACCCAGCCGTGGTTGGGGTCGTCGGTGATCAGCCACTGACGTTCGGTTCCGGGGCCGGCCATCACGTTCAGGTAGTACATGTCGTAACCAGGAGGCGCCATCGCCGGACCATGCCAACCGTGAGGCACCAGCACCACATCCCCGTCGCGGACCTCCGCGAGGACGTCGATGGGGCGGTCCTCGGTGCCGTAGACCCGCTGGTAACCGATCGGGTCGTTGCCCTTGACACCTTCCGGGGCAGCGTCGGAGATCTGGAGCTCGAAGTAGTAGATCTCCTCGAGCACGCTCTCCTTGCCAGGCTTGTGCTCGTCGTGCTTGTGCGGCGGGTACGACGACCAGTTCCCTGCCGGGGTGAGAACCTCGCAGGCGATGATCGAGTCGGCCTCGAGGACGGCCGGCGTACCGAAGTTGCGGACCTGGCGGGAGGCGACGCCCGCTCCGCGCAGCTCGGTCTCCACCTGCTCGACGCCGATCCGGCGGTACGGGTAGTCGCTCGCGGCCTTCGCGTGTGGGAAGGCGATCCGGGCGCCGCCCGCGCTGGTGACGGCGAGGGTGGAGCCGCGCGGGACGTACGCGAAGTCGGTCGGGCCGGCGAACACGTCGGCGCGGCCGCCGAGTGGAAGAGTCTCGCCGTCGACGATCACCTCGGCTGATCCGCTGAGCGGGAGGACGAGGTACTCGCAGTCGCCGGTGTCGATCTCGATGGACTGCCCGGGGCGCAGGGTCGCGACGTACAGGCCGCTGTGCTCCCAGTCCTTCTCCCCTGGGGTGACGGCCACGTCGAACCCCTTGCGGGACGTGGATCCAGCCGGCCGGAACCACCTACTCATGGACGTCCTCGCTTCGCTCCGGGCACCCATGAGGCACAAGTCGGGCTGTGTTTTTCGATTCCCTCGCGCTGCTCGGTCATGCGGCACCTCCGTGTACCAGGGCTGCGGCGTGGTCGACGGCGTACGCGACGTTGCCATCGGGCGGGAAGAGGAGCGCGCGCCCGACGACGAGGCCGCGGACCGATGGGAGGCTCATGGCCTTGCCCCAGGACGCGTACGTCTCTTCGGGAGCGACTGTCGGGTCGCCGCCGAGGAGCAGCGTCGGAAGGGTGGTCGAGTCCATGACTCGGTCCAGGTCGTCGACAACCGGGAGCTTGAGCCAGGTGTACGCGCTGGTGGCGCCCAGGCCGGCGGCGATGTTCACCGACTTGATGACCGAGTCGGCGTCGAGGACGTTGGTGACGCGGCCGTCGCGGCGGGTGGACCAGAACGGCTCGACCATCGCCATCAGCTTGTGCTCGGCGAGCTCGGTGACCGCCTTTGCGCTGGCTTCGAGCGTGGCCACGGTGCCGGGGTCACCGAGGTCGATCCGGGTCAGCATCTTGCCGCCGTCGAGGCGGCGGGAGGCTATGTCGGCCGCTGTCGCGTACGCGGTGAAGCGGTCGTCGAGTTCGAAGGCCGAACCTTGCAGGCCGCCGCGGTTCATCGAGCCGATGACGACCTTGCCCTCGAGTGCGCCGAGCAGGAGGAGGTCCTCGAGGACGTCCGGGGTTGCGAGGACGCCGTCGACGCCGGGGCGCTCGAGTGCTGTGATCAGGCGGTCGATCAGGCCCGGACGGCTGGCCATTGCGAGGCGGTCGTCACGTACGCCGAGGGCTCCGCGGGCGGGGTGGTCGGCGGCCACGATGAGCAGGCGGCCGTCCTCCCCGACGAGTTCACGGGTCCGGCGCCGCTGCCACGCGTCCGCAACCCGCTCAGGGTGGCGGACCCGAATCTCAGTCAGCTCAGCCAACCGAGCCCCATACCCCTGCCCAGCCCCAGACCCATACGCCGGCGCCTGAGACGGCACCTGCACCGCTGGCTGCGACGGCGACTGCGCCGACCCTTGCCACGACTGCTGCTCCGGCGCTTGCTCCGATCCCTGCCACGACTGCTGCACCGCTGGTTGCGACGCCGGCTGCGCCGACCCTTGCCACGACTGCTGCTCCGGCGCTTGCTCCGATCCCTGCGAAGGCGGTTGGCCTGATGGCTGCGACGATGGCTGCGCTGGTTCTTGCAATGACGTTAGCCCCGCTGGTTGCACTGGTGGTTGCGCTGCTGTTTGCGGGGGCGGATGCGCGGCTGAGAAGTCCAGGTTGGCGATCGCGGTCGTCTGGTCGTCGGCGGGAGGGCCGGTGGGTGTGGGCTGGTTGGTGAGGGTCGGTTGGCCGGTCGGAGTCGCCGGTTGCCACGCGGCGGCGGGAGCCTCCTGCCCAACGTCCCTGCGGGGTGCATGGTGACGCCCCGGACCTCTCGGCGTGGCTGGACCCTGTGGCGTGGCAGGACCGTGTGGCGTCAGGTCGCCGGGTGCCACCTGACCCGGTGGTGTTGCCTGACCGTGTGGCGTCAGGTCGCCGGGTGCCACCTGACCCGGTGGTGTTGCCTGACCGTGTGGTGTCGCCCAGCCTGGCGCGGCGGCTCCAGCGGCGGGTGCTGCGGCTGGATGGGACGGTGCTGAATCGGGCCACGACTCGACGGTTGGGTCGTCGGGGTAGCCCGGAGCCTGCGCGACCACGGTTGGGTCGTCGGCGCCGTGCGGTGCGGAGGGCACTGCGATCGTTGGGTCGTTGGCGCCGGGTGGGTGGGCGACCGTTGGGTCGTCGGGGCGATGGCGGCGCGGGTGGGCGGCGGCGGGGTCATCGAGGGATGGGCCGTCGGGGGTGGGGGTGAGCACTGTGGGGTCGTTGTCCGGGTCGGGGCGGCGGATCGGGATGGGGCGGCGGGACTCGGGGTTCTGGTCGGGAGGGGTCATGCTTCATCACCCATGTGGGAGAGAACTTCCTTGGTGGTGGGCATGGCGGTTGAACATTCGAGGCGGGACGCGACGATAGCGCCGGCCGTGTTGGCGAAACGGATGATCTTCTCCAGAGGCCAGCCGGACAGCAGGCCGTGACACAACGCGCCGCCGAACCCGTCGCCGGCGCCGAGGCCGTTGACGACCTCGACCGGGTACGGCGGGACCTCGACCCGCTCGTCCCGGGTCCGGGCCAGCGTGCCCTTCGGCCCTTGCTTGACGACGGCGAGGTCGAGACCGCGGTCCAGCAACGCCTGCGCCGCCTTGTCCGGATCCGTCTCGCCGACCGCGACCTCACACTCCTCACGGTTGCCAACAGCAACCGTGCAGTACTCCAGCGCCCGGCTGACCTGCTCGTGCGCCTCGCTCGGATCGGCCCAGAACATCGGACGGTAGTCGAGATCCAGCACCGTGATCGGCCGCCGTCCGCGAGCTTCCCAGGCGGCGAAGTGTGCCGACCGCGACGGCTCAGCCGACAGCCCGGTCACCGTGGACCAGTAGATCCGCGCGTCCCGGATCG
Source organism: Kribbella sp. NBC_00889 (assembly GCF_045207705.1). NCBI lineage: Bacteria > Bacillati > Actinomycetota > Actinomycetes > Propionibacteriales > Kribbellaceae > Kribbella > Kribbella sp. NBC_00889. Next base: position 5,904,505 of record NZ_CP108783.1, read on the forward strand.
CGTCGAGGTCGAGCTCCGACGGGTTGATCACGAGATCCGGCGCCTTCGGGAACCGGTAGAAATACAAGGGGAAACTGTCCGGCGGGAAGATCTCGCAGAACGTGATCGGCGTCGGCAGCCCGTCGACCGGCGTCACGTACCGATCGTCGACCCCCAGCTCGAGCAGGGTCCGATGGATGAACGTACCGAACGGGTCGTTGCCGGTCCGGCTGATCACCGCCGACTTCCGCCCGTGCTTCGCCGCGGCCACCGCCACGTTGGTCGCACTGCCACCCAGGAACTTCCCGAACGACGTGACGTCCTCCAGGTGCGTGCCGATCTGCAGCGGATAGAGGTCCACTCCGATCCGCCCGATCGTCAGTACGTCGTCCGCCATCACACCGCCACCAGGTCATTGACTGTCAACAACGTCATCACACGGCCTCCGCGATCCCGCGCAGGTGCGCGATACTCGCCCGTACGTCGACCACCGGGCCCTCGTCGATCGGCCGCTCCGGCAGGATCGTGTCCTGCTCGAGCACGTACCAACCGTCGTACCCGGCCTTCTCCAGCGTGCTGATGATCGCGGTGAGGTCGATGTCGCCGGCGCCGAGCGGGCGGTACATGCCCTGCCGGACGGCGTCGGTGTAGGTGACCTCGCCGGCCTGGACCTTCGCGGCCCAACCGGCGTCGACGTCCTTCAGGTGGGTGTGCTTGATCCGGGCGGTGTGCCCGAGCGTGAGCGCGACCGGATCGACGCCGCCGATCAGCAGGTGGCCGGTGTCCAGGGTGAGACCGATCGACGAGCCGCGCAGGACGCGGTCGACGTCGTCGTTGTTCTCGACCATCGTGCCGACGTGCGGGTGGATCGTGGCCAGCACGCCGCGGTCCGCAGCCATCGCGGACAGCTTGTCCAGGTTGGCGAGCAGCGTGCCCCAACCATCCTCATCCAGCACCGGTCGGTCGTCGTACCCCTCCTGGCCGGTCGCGGCGGCGAGGACCAGTGTGGTCGCACCGGCCGCCACGAAACCGTCGAGCGCCGTGGTGACCTCACCAGCAGGGTCGTACGACGGATCGTGCAGGACGACCGGGACGAATCCGCCGACCGCCCGCAGACCCACATCGGCGAGCGTCTTCGCCTTGTCGGCCGGGTCGTCCGGCAGGAATCCGATCGGGCCGAACTCGGTCGCGGCGAGGCCGACGGCGCGCATCTCGGCCAGCACCGCCTCCGCGTCGTACTGCCAGCCCCAGCCCGGGACCTCGCAGACGCCCCACGAGATCGGGGCGCCGGCGATCCGGGCAGCGAGATCAGTCATCGAGCAGGTCTCCTCTTCAGGGATTCAGGGTGACGACTCAGGGGTTCACGGTGACGACGCGGTTTTCGTGGCGGGACTGTTCGCACGCGTCGGCGATGCGGAAGGCCGCGAGCGCATCGCGGACAGTGCAGGGCACCTCGCGGGTGCCCCCGGCAACCTCGGTGAAGGCGGTCAGCTCGGCCACGTACGCCGGCTGGAAGCGGTCCATGAAGGTCAGATGCGGCTTGCCGTCCGGGAAGGTGACGCCGGGCTCCGCCGAGCGCAGCGCCGTGTGCTCGTCCAGCCCGACCGCGACCGACCCCAGACTGCCCAGGAGCTCCATCCGTACGTCGTGGCCCGCGCCGTTGTAGCGCGTGCCGCTGACCGCGACGAAGGTGCTGTCGTCCAGCGTGAGCAGAGCAGCCGCCGCGTCCACATCGCCGTACTCGCCGAAGAATGCCTCGCCGCGGTTGGCGCCGGTCGCATAGACGCTGACGACCTCGCGGCCGGTGACGTACCGGATGACGTCGAAGTCGTGCACGGTGCAGTCGCGGAAGAAGCCGCCGCTCTGCGGGATGTACTCGCGGTGCGGCGGGAAGGCGTCGTTGGTGTTCGCGCGGATGTGGTGGATGAAGCCGAGCTCGCCGGACTCGACCTTGGCCCGCGCGGCCTGGTAGCCGGCGTCGAAGCGGCGCTGGAAGCCGATATGCACCGGTACGTCGGACGCCTCGACCAGCTCGACCACGCGCTCGGTCTCGGCGAGGTCGAGCGCGACCGGCTTCTCGCAGAACGTCGGAATGCCGGCCGCGACACCGGCCGCGATCAGCTCCGCGTGCGCCGACGTGGCGGCGGCGATGACGAAGCCGTCCAGCCCGCTCGCCAGCAGGGCCGGAACGTCCGCGGCGAACTCGACCCCGAGATCCTTCGCGACCACCTCGGCGCGCCCCGCGTCGGCGTCCGCGACGACCACCTGATCCACCGCCGGCAACCCCCTGAGCGTCGCGGCGTGGAACGCCCCGATCCGCCCCACCCCGACCAACCCGATCCGCATCCCCAGCCGCCCTCTCTCGTCGTACCCGGCCAGCAGCCAGGCGCAGTCAGTCGACGGCTCCAGCATGGTCCGGCGCCGCCCGCCCGGCCAGCTTTCCGGGCCACCGAAGACGTGTCAATAGTTTGTTAGCACATTCGGACGTGCAGACATGTTTACGCTGCTCGGGTAGCATCCGGCCATGGCCGCCCTGCCGATCAGCATCGATCGGACGAGCCCGGTGCCGCTCTACCACCAGCTCGCCGAGCAGCTGACCGCTGCCATCAGCGGCGGCACGCTCCGCCCCGGCGATCCGTTCGAGAACGAGATCGCGATGTCGGACCGCCTCGGCCTGTCCCGGCCGACCGTCCGCCGCGCCATTTCCGAACTGGTGAACAAGGGCCTGCTGGTCCGCCGCCGCGGCATCGGCACCACGGTCGCCAACCAGATGGTGCACCGCAAGGCCGAACTGACCAGCCTGTACGACGACCTGGTCCGGGAGGGCCGGACACCGCGGACCGACGTGCTCGCGCTCAGCTGTGAGGCGCACGACGACCGGGCCGCCGAGGTGCTCGGTTTGCCGCCGGGCACGCCGCTGGTGGCGATCGTGCGGCTGCGGTACTCCGGTGACCTGCCACTCGCGATCCTGCGCAACTGGTTGCCGCCAGCAATGAATGACCTGACCGCGACCGAACTCGAGACCGACGGCCTGTACGCCGTGCTCCGTGCTCGTGGGATCCGCCCAACCGTCGCCCGCCAGCGGATCGGCGCCCGCAACGCCACCGCCGAGGAACGCCGCACCCTGCACATGTCGAAGGCCGAGCCCCTGGTCACCATGACCCGCTCTGCCTACGACGCCGCCGGCTCCCCCGTCGAATTCGGTGACCACTGCTACCGAGCCGACCAGTACTCGGTCGACGTCCTCGTCTCCGACCGTTGATCAACGCACGATCGCCGCACCGAAAGGCGCAGCGAGCGGGACGACGAACAGCGCAACCCTCAACGACGGGTCAAGGGCACTCCAGACGCCGTCCGCGACGTCCTGCCAGCCACTCCCGATCCCGACGACCTCGGGGTAGCCGGAGGTGATCACGTCGGCGGCCGTCCCGGCGTACGTGCTGACGTGGACGCCCGTTGCCGGCGGCAACTCCGGGACGAACAGGGACGGGTGCTCCACCAACTCGTCAGCGCCGGGGACCGACCGGGCCGAGCCGACGATCACGCCGGTCCCGTCCGTCGACGCGGTCGCGAAGATCCTCGGCGTACGAATCGGCGGGTCCGGCTCATACGCGTGATCCCGCAGCGCCACCTGCAGGTCACGCCCGTCTCGGCGCGCCTGCGCGAGCTCGCTCACCTGTGTCCCGTTCCCAACCACGAGCCAGTCGTCGCCACGAACGGCGGCCGTGTAGTGACGGAGGTCGTCGGTAGACGCACCCGATACGTCCTGCACCACGACCGAGTCGTCCGACACCACCAGCTTCCGCCCCTGCGACGCCGCAGTACGCCCCGTCAGCCAGTACGCCGCAAACCCGGCGCCGTCCGGATCCCGCCCCAGCACCAACCCACGCCCCGGGTACTCGACCGCACCAACGACATCCACAAGTCCACGCACGGCGTCATCCTCGCATCGCAACGGATGACCAGATCGTCGGGCTGGGGAAACCTCGTTGCGCGCCCCGAGCGGTGCACCTACCGTGAGCCGGTGACATTGGATCCGTATGGGGACAAGGAACTCGTCGAGCTGTACGACGTCGACAACCCGGCCGGCGACGACCACGACTACTTCCGGCGGTTGGCCGACACGATCGGGGCCACCAAGGTCGTCGACCTCGGCTGTGGGACAGGGCTGCTGACCAGGTCTCTGGTGACGCCTGGACGTGTCGTCACCGGAATCGACCCGAGCGCGACGATGCTGAACTTCGCGCGCCGGCAACCGGGAGCGGAGGCAGTGACCTGGATCGACGGCGATGCCTCGGCGATCGCGTCCACCGGAGACATCGATCTGGTCGTGAGCAGCGGCAACACGATGATGCACATCCCCGATGACGACCTCCCGTCCGCGCTGAAGTCCTGCGCCGGAGCCCTGCGGCCCGGCGGCGTGATGGCCTTCGAGAGCCGCAACCCGGCCACGCGTGCTTGGGAAGGTTGGAGCAGGCAAGCGACGTACGGCGAACGCGACACGTCAGTGGGTCACCTGCGCGAATGGATCGAGGTGACCGAGGTGGACGGCGGGCGGGTCGTGTTCGACGCACACAACCTGTTCGACGACGGCCGCGACGCTGTCTACACCACCACCCTCTACTTCCGCGCCGCCGCGGAGATCACCGCCGCCCTCGAAGACGCCGACTTCGGCGCTGTCACTGTCCAAGGCGGCTGGCACAACGAGCCCGCAACCCCCACCTCCCGCCTCCTCGTCGTCCAGGCCGCCAAGCAGTAGCCCCAACCACGCGACCAGGGTGGCCGGACGGGACCCCCGTCCGGCCGACTGGCGAAAACTCAGGCCTGGTTGGCGAGGAGGGTTCGGACCAGGCGGAGGCCTACGGAGAGGTGGGCCAGTTCTGGGCCTTCGGTTTCCACGATCTCCTCGAGCATGGTGGCGGCTCGGGACAGGGCTGCTTCGTTCTGGTCCTGCCAGGTGATGACGCGATCCTCGGGCTCGTCGGTGGCGTCCGTGGTGGCGAGGACCTGGCGGGTGAGGCGGGCGTGGACGGCGTGCAGGTCGTCGCGCAGCGCGGCCCGGGCCATCGTCTGCCAGCGGTCGGTGCGGGGCAGGTTGATGATGCGTTCCAGGAACCGACCCAGTTGCAGCCGCTCACCGAGGGCGAAGTGGACCTTGGCGACCTCGAGGATGTCGAGGTTGTCGCGGGACGCCGTCTCGACGACCCCGAGTCCGGCGTACGCCGGGGGCAGCACAGCGATCCGGGTGGCGAACTCGGGCGAAACCCCCTTCTGTACAAGGGCTTCCCGCCGCTGCTCGAACAGCCCCAGCTCGCGACCCCGCAAGACGTCGGGCAGCGCAGCGGTCAGCTTCGCGATCCCCGGCCCGAAGAACTCGATCAGTTCCTCGATGTCCACCGGTGGCCGCTGGCTGCTGACCAGCCACCGCGTGGCCCGCTCGACCAGCGTGCGGGTCTCGAGCCGCATGTGCGTCTGTGTCCCCGCGTCGACGATGTTGTCGAGGGCGGCGTTCCCGGACAGCAGCTCGGGCTGCGCAAAGATCCGCGAGGCAGCCAGGTTGGCGCGAACGACGTCCTCGACCGTACCGCCGGTCTCCAGCGACAGCCGGTGGTACGCCGTGATCCCGGAGGTGTTGACGAACTCGTTGACCACCTGGGTGGTGATGATCTCGCGCCGCAGCTGGTGGGACTGGATCTGCTCGGCGAACCGCTCCTGGATCGCCTTCGGGAAGTAGCTGGACAGCTTGTGCGCCAGGTAGTGGTCGTCCGGCAGCGAGGTCTTCAGCAACTCGGCCGCGAGCACGATCTTGGTGTAGGCGATCAGCACCGACAGCTCAGGTGAGGTCAGCCCGCGTCCGTCGGCCTTGCGCCGCTTGAACTCGGCGACGCTCGGCAGGAACTCGAGCTCCCGGTTCAGCAGTCCTTGCTTCTCCAGCCGCCGTACCCAGTCCTGGTGGACGTGCATCAGGGCCGGCGCCTGCGCGACCCCGTTGGCCAGCGCGACGTTCTGCCGGTAGTTGCTCTTCAGCACCAGCCCGGCGACCTCGTCGGTCATCGAGGCGATGATGTCGTTGCGTTGCTTCTCGGTCAGGTCGCCGTCGGCAACCACCTTGTCCAGCAGGATCTTGATGTTCACCTCGTGGTCGGAGGTGTCGACGCCGGCCACGTTGTCGATGAAGTCGGTGTTGATCCGGCCGCCGCCCGCGGCGTACTCGATCCGGCCCAGCTGGGTGAAGCCGAGGTTTCCGCCCTCGCCGACCGCGCGGGCGCGCAGGTCGGCGCCGTTGATCCGGATCGCGTCGTTCGCCTTGTCGCCGACGTCGCCGTTCGACTCACTCAACGCCTTCACGTACGTGCCGATGCCGCCGTTCCAGAACAGGTCGACCGGCGCCTTCAGGATCGCGTTCATCAGTTCGGCCGGCGTCAGTGTCGCCGGGCTGCCCTCGATGCCGAGCACCTCGCGGACCTCGGCCGAGATCGGGATCGCCTTGTCGGTGCGCGGGTAGATGCCACCGCCCTCGGAGATCAGGCCCGAGTCGTAGTCGGCCCAGGACGACCGCGGCAGGTCGAACAGCCGCCGCCGCTCCAGGTACGACTTGGCCGCGTCCGGTGCCGGGTCGAGGAAGATGTGCCGGTGGTCGAACGCCGCGACCAGCCGGATGTGCTCCGAGGCCAGCATCCCGTTGCCGAACACGTCTCCGGACATGTCGCCGACACCGACGACGCTGAAGTCCTCGTTCTGGCAGTCGTGGCCCATCTCGCGGAAGTGCCGCTTGACCGACTCCCAGGCACCGCGCGCGGTGATGCCCATCGCCTTGTGGTCGTACCCGACCGAGCCGCCGGACGCGAACGCGTCACCCAGCCAGAATCCGTACTGCTTCGCGACCCCGTTCGCGATGTCGGAGAACGTCGCCGTGCCCTTGTCCGCGGCAACGACCAGGTAGGCGTCGTCACCGTCGTACCGGACCACGTCCCGCGGCGCAACGATGCCACCGGCAACGATGTTGTCGGTGATGTCGAGCAGACCGGAGATGAACGTCTTGTACGACGCGATGCCCTCGGCCAGCCAGGCGTCGCGGTCAACCGTCGGATCGGGCAGCTTCTTGGCGTAGAACCCGCCCTTCGCGCCGACCGGCACGATGACCGAGTTCTTCACCATCTGCGCCTTGACCAGACCGAGCACCTCGGTCCGGAAGTCCTCGCGCCGGTCGGACCAGCGCAGCCCGCCGCGGGCGACCGCGCCGAACCGCAGGTGCACACCCTCGACCTGCGGCGAGTACACGAAGATCTCGTACGCCGGCCGCGGCTGCGGCAGATCCGGGATCGCCTTCGGCTCCAGCTTCAGCGAGATGTAGTCACGCGGCTCGCCGTCGGCGATCCGGGGCTGGAAGTAGTTCGTCCGCAGCGTCGCCTTGATCACGGTCAGGTACGAGCGCAGGATCCGGTCCTCGTCGAGGCTCTGCACCGTGTCCAGTGCGGCCAGGATCTCCTTCTCCAGCTGGGCCGTCCGGGCGATCCGGTCCGGGTCGTCGCCGGCGCCGCGGGCCGGGTCGAAGCTGACCTCGAACAGCTGGACGAGCAGGCAGGCCACGTCCACGTGGTTCAGGAACGTGTTCTGGATGTAGTCCTGGCTGAACGGCGTACCGCCCTGCCGGATGTACCGCTGGTACGCCCGCAGGATCGACACCTGGCGCCAGCTGAGGCTTCCGCGCAGGACCAGCGCATTCAGCTTGTCGGACTCCGCCCGGCCCTGCCAGACCGCCTGGAACGTGTCGGAGAAGAGCTTGCGCAGCTCCTCGCGCTCGTCGGGTTTCTCCGGCGCCTTCAGCCCGAAGTCGTAGATGTACACCGTCGCGTCGCCGCGCCGGATCTCGTACGGGCGCTCGTCGATGACCTCGACGCCCATGTGGGTCAGGTGCGGCAGCACCTGCGACAGCGACAGCGCCGATCCGGTCCGGTAGACCTTGAAGCGGCGCTCGCCCTCCCACTCCTCGTCCAGCGGACTGTAGAGCGACATGGCCAGCCCGTTGTCGGGGGGAAGCGACTCCAGCACGGTCACGTCCTTGACGGCGACCCGGGCGTCGAAGTCCTCCTTGTACGCCTCCGGGAAGGCGCCGGCGTACCGGCGGGCCAGCTGCGTCACGGCACCGTCGCCACCCTGGGCGTGCAGTGCTGCGGTGAAGTCGTCCTCCCAGGCGCGGGTCGCCTCGACCACCTTCTGCTCGAGCAGCTCGGCGTCGAACTCCCCAACGGTCTCGCCCTGCTTCATCCGGACGACGAAGTGGACGCGGGCCAGCACGGACTCGGTCACGTACGCCGCATAGGTGACGGACTCGGCGCCGATGGCGTCCTTGAGGATCTGCTGCATCCGCAGCCGGACCGCAGTGGTGTAGCGGTCACGCGGCAGGTACACCAGGCAGGACAGGTAGCGGTTGTAGACGTCGCGCCGTACGAACAGCTTGACCGCACGCCGCTCCTGCAGGTGCAGCACCGACTGCACGATCGGCAGCAGGTCCTCCACCGGCGCCTGCAGCAGCTCGTCGCGCGGATACGTCTCCAGTACGTCGAGCAGGCCCTTGCCACTGTGGCTGTTCGGGTCGAAGCCGGTCAGCCGGAACAGCTCCAGCGCCTTGCGCCGCAGCACCGGGATCTGCATGACGCTCTCGGTGTACGCCGTCGACGCCAGCAGACCGATGAACCGGCGCTCCAGCACCGGGTCGCCGTTCGCGTCGAACTGCTTGATGCCGACATAGTCCAGATACGCCGACCGGTGCACGGTGGACCGCGAGTTCGCCTTGGTCAGGATCAGCAGCTTGCGCTCACGGGCCTTCGCGCTCACCTCGGGCGGCAGCTTGCCGGAGTTCGGCTTCGGGTCCGGCCGGAGGATGCCCAGCCCGGTCCCGGGACGGCCGCGCAGGATGCCCTGCTCGCCCTCCATGGTGAAGTCGTACTCGCGGTAGCCGAGGAAGGTGAAGTGCTCGTCGGCCAGCCACTCCAGCAGCTCGCGCGCCTCCTCCACCTCGTTCTCGCCCACCGGCAGGTCGGCCGCGTTCAGCTCCTCGGCGATCGAGACCGCCTTCTCGTGCATCTTCGGCCAGTCCTCGACCGCCTCGCGCACGTCGTGCAGCACCGTCTGCAGCGCCTGCTCCAGGGCCCGCTGCTCGGCGACGTCGGCGATCCGCTCGACCTCCAGGTGCATCCAGCTCTCCCGGACCAGATCGTGCGCGTCCGAGGCCTCTGTGTCGTCCAGGACCTCCTGCAGCGTGCCGGCGACGTCCCGCCGGACCACGAACTGGGGGTGGATCAGCAGCTGCAACTCGAGGTTGTGGTCGGTGATCGCCATCGAGGCGCTGTCCACCAGGAACGGCATGTCGTCGACGACGATCTCGACCACGGTCCGGCCGTCCGCGGACCAGCCGTGCTCCTCCAGGGTCGGCGTGAAGACGTGAACCTTCGCCGTACCCTGCGGCCGCGACGCCGCGGTCTTGTAATGGTGCCGTGCAGCGCCCAGACAGTCGGTCGGCTGGCGTTCGGCCACGTCCTCGGCGGCGACATAGCGGTAATAGCGCTCGAGGAACGTCCTCAGCTTCGCCGGATCCACCGATTTGTCGTGCCCATGTGTTCCCGCAGCCACCGCCTTGGCGAGAACTTCCGCCTTCTGGACGTCCAGCTTGCTCTGCATTCCCCACCGTCTCCACGCGTGCCTCGGCGCCACTCGCGCCGGACCGCACGACATTGTGCGATCACTCAGAGACTAGTCCACCTTTCTCACTGGTGTGCTGTCGGGACGAGCCTGTCCAGAGCCTTGTAGATCACACTTCACGGATCGGTTGCATCGCGTATTTCACCTGTCGGCAAAGCGCAACGCCAGGGCCGGGCAGGCGAGGATCGCGCGGCGTGCGCCCGGCGCAGCACCGGCTGTGATCTCCCGTCCCCGCAGTACCGGGAAACCCCACTCGTCGAGGACGACGTCGTCCGGCAACAGGGTGGCGCAGAGGCCGTGCCCGTCGCAGCGCGTCCAGTCGATCTCCAGTCTATTCACCACTCACCTCCAGGCACAGGTAGGACTCCGCGGACCGGTCGGCCACAGCCGCCACCGCCTTCGCCGAGGTGGAGCCGCACGTCCTCACCGAACATTTCCAGCGCCGACGCGAGGAACCGCGCCGAGCCGTCCGGGTGCGCGCACGCTCCACGCCCCGGCACAAGACCTAGGTGACGGTGGGCGTCGTGCCAGCCGGTCGCCTCGCCGCGCACCAACCTGCCGAAGTCGTCGGCCAGAGCCGCGAGGCCGAACACGCACGGCCCGCACTGCCCGGCTGACTGACTCGCCAGCCAGCCCGCGACCCGGTGCACCTCACCGAGCGGGCAGGTGTCCGACCCGAGCGCCAGGATGATCCCGGCCGACGCCTCCGGTCGCTGCAGCGTCAGGCCGTCGGTCCGTGCGAGCCAGCGGCCGTGGTACCCACCCAGCAGCACCGGACCGGGCTCCGCACCCGCGAACTGCAGGACAGTGTCCAGCGGCACACCGGTCGGCGCCTCGATCACGCCCGGCTGTCGCACGGCACCGTCGATCGTCAGCAACTGTGTACCGGGCTCACTGATCAGTCCGGTGCTACTGAACCCTCTCGACCCCAGTCGCGCGAGTACGGCGAGTTGCGCGAACGTCTCCACATTCGACAGGAACGTCGGCCGCCGGTGGTACCCCTTCTTTGTCGGCAACACCCTCCGCCCGGGCGGTACGGCGGGGCCACCTTCCAACGCACTCAGCACCGCACGGGCCTCACCTGCGACAAAGCGGCCAGGGGTGTCGCTCACCTCGATCGCCACACCGTCGTCGCGTTCCACGATCGCCTCCCGAACGGAGGTTGCCGCGGTCGCATCATGTACGGCGATCAGCACGTGGGGCGCACCGAGTGCGCGGGCCAGGCCGACAGCACCGTCCAGGATCAGGTGCGGCGCGACTGTCAGGAGTAGACGGTCCTTGCGGCTCACCGGCTCGCTCTCCGAACCGTTGACGACGACAGCCTCGACGCCGCGGGCCGGGAGGTCAGCCAGCTTCAGTGCGACCGGGAACGCCGCCCCGCCACGCCCTCTGAGGCCGACAGACTCGGCCAACCGCGTGTAGGTCTCGCGGGTGAGGTCCGGCTGAGTGCCGTGGGTCCAGTGATGGCGCTGCAGATCCAGACCGCCCCGGTCGACACCCGCCAGCAACCGTGGCTCACCGATGACCCGCACTCGGGTGTCCTGCAAGGTCGTCATCGCGTTCTCCCGGCTCGTGCGAGGTTCAGCGGCGTACTGGCGCGTGCCGCCTGGCTGCGAGCGCGGTACGCACCCGCTGCGGCGACTGCGCCGAGGCAGCCGAGGGTGATGGCGAGCATCCAGGGGGTGCCGCGGTCGGTACCGGCCAGCAGCGAGTGCCCGATGGACAGCAGCCAGCCGATCGATGCGGCGACGTGGATCGAACGCCAGTGCCTGGTGACGGTCTCCGACTTCGCGAGGCGGCCGCGGGCGGCTCCGACGACTGCGGCGAGCACCAGCCCGTACAGCGCGAGTACTCCGACGACCATGGCGAAAGGGCGGTAGCCGGAGCCGAAGGGCCAGACCAGAACGGCCGGACCGATGTCGACGTAGGCGTCGGCGATGACCGCGATGACATGCGTCGTCAGCAGGACCAGACCGGTGGCTGCCGCCGAGCGGTGCACGTACTGCAGCCAGAACCGGCGCCCCGGATCGCGACTGCCCGACGTGAGGATGCCGAGCGAGGCCGACACCGTGAACATGACCATGGCGACGATTCCCGCCGCGCGGGCGAGGTACCAGAGTGTCATCAGGCGGCCTCGCTCGACGCCGGCCAACCGGACAGCTCAGTGACCTCACCGCCGTCGTCGATCAGCCGGGCCGGGTGACCAGCCAGAGTCAGTCGCCCGAGCGCAGCCTCCCCTGTCGCGACCAGCGCCGTACTGAACGTGTTGGCTCGTACTGCGGTTGGCGCCCAGACCGATGCGGTTCGCCACTGACCATCCGCGGGCTTGCCGGTGCGGGGGTCGATGAGGTGGTGTGCGTAGCCGGTCGGCGTCTGCCAGCGCCGTACTGTCCGGGTTGAGGTCGTCAGGCCGCCGTGAGCGAGGGTGACGAGTACGCCGGGGTCACCGGCGCGCTCGGCGACCGTGATGACCCACGGCTTGACCGGATCGCCGGCGGCACGGAGGTCTCCACCGATCTCGACCAGGACTGCGCAGCCGTAGCGCTTGCTGAGCACCAGAGCGGCCCGGTCGGCGGTCCACGCCTTGGCGATCGCGCCGAGGTCCAGAGCACAGTCACTCGGTACGCCGAGCAACGCGAGCTTCCGGTTGAGCTGGACCTGCTGCCAGCCGGGGATCGGTTTCGGGTCGGCCGGTGGCTCCGGGAACCGCCGCCGTACCGCCTCGATGTCGTCGTTGTAGCCGGCCGCGATCACCGCGGCGCCGACCGTCGGGTCGACCGCACCACCGCTCATCGAGGCCGCGACCAGGCTTACGTCGACCAGGTCGACGAGCAAACGCGACACCGGTACGAGGGCGTCGGCGCGGGAGTTGACGATCGAGAGCTCGGAGTCCGGGCGGAACCGGCTGGCCGCCTTGTCGACGCGGTCCATCAGCGCCTTCAGCTCACCACAGGCAGCGCCGAGAACGGCTGGGTCGTCGACGGTCAGGCGGACGGTGCAGCTCCAGGCAGTCCAGGTACGCGAGGCGCTCATGATCCGTTGCTCCCGCCTTGCGAGGTCGAGCCGGACGAGGCCGAGCCGAGACCACTCGAGCCGCTGTCGTCCGAGCTGGAACCACCGCTGCTGGAACCACTACTGCTGCTGGAACCACCACTGCTGCTGGAACCACCGCTGCTGCTGGAACCTGAGCCGGAGCTGGTGGTCGTGCCGGTGCCGTTGTCGGCCTGCCGAGCGGACACGATCGCGACGGACAGTCCGGTGCCGCCGATACCGAGGACCGCTGTCGCGATCGCGGCCGCGGACGCCCGGCGCAGCCAGCGCCGGCGGGCTGAGTGGGGCTCTTCGAACGCCTCTGTGGTGACCATGCCGCCAGCCTCGCGGCAGACTCATCAGCCGCACGCCAAGAGACCGTCAAGCCGGCATCAAGTTCTCCTGAGAGCTCTCTGTGAGGCCCTCTCAGGTCAGCAGTTTCCGCTCACCTCGGGTGGGCAGTCGTTGCCCTCGTGCTTGCGGATGGTGTCGACGATCTCGTCCGACACCTCGCCCAGCACGGCCAGCCGGTCGGGCCCGAAGACGTCGACGAAGAACTCGCGGATCCGGGCCGCGTGGGCCGGCGCACAGGCCTCGATCGCCGCCATCCCCTCTGCGGTGATCGCGATCTCCGGGTACCGGGAGTCGCAGGCCACCTTCTGGATCAGGCCGCGCTTCTCCATCCGGGTCAGGTGGTGCGACATCCGGCTCTTCTCCCACTGGGTCGCCCGGCCCAGCTCGAACGCCCGCATCCGCCCGGTCTTCGACTCCGACAGATTCACCAGGATCTCGAAGTCGGACTTGGACAGGCCGTACTCACGCTGGAGATGACGCTCCATGTGCGTCTCCAGCGTCTTGTGCATCAGCAGGTAGCTGCGCCACGCCTTCTGCTCGTCGTCGTCGAGCCACGGTCCCTTGCCCACGACGACCATGGTACCCGACCGGGTTGACACATCAACCATGCGCGCTACGATCGATCGCGTTGACACATCAACCTAAATTCTGGGGAGTTCGATATGACTGAGCAGAAGCTGATCGCCGTGGTCGGAGCCACCGGTGCCCAGGGCGGCGGACTGGCCCGCGCGATCCTGGCCGATCCGTCCGGCGAGTTCGGCGTACGGGCGCTGACCCGCAACCCGGAGTCCGCCAAGGCGAAGGAGCTGGCGGCGGCCGGCGCCGAGGTGGTCGCGGCCGACCTCGACGACGAGGCGAGCGTGCGGGCAGCCTTCGAGGGCGTGTACGGCGCCTTCGTGGTGACGAACTACTGGGTCGACCGCACCCCCGAGGAGGAGGCGGCCCGGACCCGGGCGGAGATGGAGCTCCAGCAGGCCGACATCGCCGCGGCCGCCGCCAAGGACGCCGGTGTCGCGCACGTGATCTGGTCGACGCTCGAGGACACCAGGCCGTTCTTCAGCGATCGGGACGACGTACCGGGCCTGGACGACGGGCGCTACAAGGTGCCGCACTTCGACGCGAAGGGCGAGGCGGACGAGCTGTTCACGAAGTACGGCGTACCGACGACGTTCCTGCGGACCACGTTCTACTTCGATGCCTTCATCAACGGAATGCCGCCGGCCCGCGGCGAGGACGGCAAGCTGACCATCTCGATGCCGATGGCGGACCGGCTGCTGTCCGGGATCGCGTCCGAAGACATCGGCCGGACCGCACTGGCGATCCTCAAGCGCGGCACGGAGTTCATCGGAGCGACCGTGAGCATCGCCGGCGACCACCTGACCGGCAAGGAGTACGCCGCCGGCCTGTCCGACGTACTCGGCGAGGAGGTCGTCTACCAGCCCCCGACCTGGGAGGACTACCGCGCCCTCCCGTTCCCGCTGGCCATCGAGTTCAGCAACATGTTCCAGTTCTACGCCGAAGACGCCGACCGCTTCACCACCGACCGCGACCTCACCAAGGTCCGCGAACTCCACCCCGAGGTCCAGTCCTTCGCAACCTGGCTCAACAACCACAAAGACGACCTCAAAGCCGCCCAAAACTAGCGCTCCGACCACGCAGCCACGGCGGCTTGGGGCCAGACCCAAGCCGCCGTTGCTGTCCTCGATCCCTACTCACCAACGCCCGACACTGACCGCCGTTTGCCACCACTCCACGGAGCATCGGCACCAAGTCGGTGTTTGCGTCGTTGGCGATCTGCGTGGTTGGCGTTGCGGATGGCGCCGGCTACATCGGGGCGATGGGCTCGCGGCGTACTCACGAGGACCGCCTGTCGCGGTTGCGGGCTGCGGGCGTGACCGAGGACGAGCTGGCCCGGCTGTTGTCGCCGACCGGTCTCGATCTGGGCACTCGGACCCCCGAGGAGACGGCGATCTCGATTACGGCCGAGATCATCGCGACCGGCAGAGCTGCGAGCGCCCAACCGCTGTCAACGACGACCGGTCGTATCCACGCGGCTGTCTTCGGATGAGGTGAGTTGGAGGTGGGCCGGGCGGTGCGTTTCGACGTACCCGCCCGTCGGGAGCCGCAGGATCCGGCCGGTCTCGATGCCGTTGGTGGCGATCTCCGTGTCGCGTTGCTGTAGGCCCAGGCAGATACGGCGGGTGATGCTGAAGGCGACCGGTGGGCCGAGGATCAGCAGTGCCTGGAACAGGTGGATCAAGGCGTTGACCGAGAGGTGGAACTGGACGGCCATCGTGTCGGCCCCGGCGGCGGCCCAGAGCGTGCCGTAGAAGACGACTCCGGCCACGCCGATGCCGGTGCGGATCGGGTTGCTGCGCGGGCGTTCGAGCAGGTTGTGTTCGCGCCGGTCGCGGGTCACTCGCTCCTCGATGAACGGGTAGATCCCGACGAGCGCGAGGAACAGCGTGCAGATGGCAACCGGGAGCAGGATGGCGAAGCTGATGGTCCTGCCCCACCAGACGGCCTCCCAGCCCGGCGCCAGCCGCAGCGCACCGTCCAGGAAGGCGAGGTACCAGGCCGAGCCGACTCCTGCTGAGGTGTTCGCCGGATCGGCCGGGCCGAACAGCCACACCGGGTTGATGGTGGCCAGCGCGCCCATCAGGCCGACTACTCCGGCGACGAAGCAGAACAGACCGACGCCCTTGACCACGGCGACAGTCGCCGGACTTCCCACCACGTTGTCCTCGGTTCGCCCGGGGCCGGCGAACTGCGCCGGTTTGTTCCTGAGCGCGAGCGCCCCGCTGACGATGAAGAGCACAACGAGGAGTGCAGGTAGGACGATGATGTGCAGCGGGTAGAACTGCGTGATCACATCGCCTGGGAAAGCCCCTCCGAACAGCAGCGCCGAGAGCTGCGTTCCCACGAACGGAGTTGCCTGCAGGACGCCGTCGAGTACTGCGAGGCTCGTGCCGGACGCCATGTCGTCCGGGAGCGACGTACCGGTTAGGCAGGCGCCGAGCGTGATGATCAGCAACCCGAAGACGACCACCCAGTTCAGCCGCCGCGGCCGGCGGAACCCGGCGGTGAAGAACAGCCGCAACAGGTGCAGCAGGATCGCCGCCACCATGATCAGCGCGCCCCAGTGGTGCATCTGGCGCACGAGCAGGCCACCGCGCAGCTCGAAGCTGATCGTCATCGTCGAGTCCATCGCCTGTGACATCTGTACGCCGTGCAGCGGTGCGTACGGGCCGTCGTACACAACGTGCTCGACCGACGGTTGGTACGGCACCATCAGCACAAGGCCGGTGAGCGTCACCACAACGAAGCTGTAGAAGGCGATCTGGCCGAACAGCAGCGACCAGTGATCAGGGAATACTCTCGCTCGCAGATTGCTCCAGGGACCTCGCATGATTCGGCCCTCCTCATACATACGACCCCGCAGCGACCGAGACTGTGACGCCTCGTGCTGCACATCACGTTCTCGACGGCCCCACAGGCAGGGCCGTCGGGAAGGTGATGGTTGTCGGAGAGGTCGCTGGCGGCGGGCAAGCGCCTGGAGCTGCTTGTTCAGGTGCGGCGTACACACGAGGCTGGGCGAAGCGAGGTTGACCGTGCCGACCGACTTGCCGCTGTAGTACACGGTGAGCCCGCCGCAGGTGCTGCACCGGGTCGCGACGATCCACAGCCGCTTGGGCCTGCACGCTACTGCGCGCGATGGCGACACCGGCCGCTTCGGTGACGGTCGCCGTGGCCAGGTAGTCCGACCAGTTCTGTTATGGGGTATGCGCGAACCTGTCGCCCTCAAAAGATCAAGCTCGGCAAGTCGGTCTGCTTGTTGTCGCCGACGCCATGACCGCGCGGGCGGCGTAGGCGTGATCACGTGCGGCTGAGGTAGCTGGCATGCGTGTCCCCGACGGGACTGGTGACAGCCGCCGGCTGCGCATGCGACCACGGAACCGCGGACAGGCGGTGGCAGAGTACCGATGCGCCTCCCGGACATGACGAGGCGCTGGATCTCGGACGCGCCTTCGAAGATGGTGTAGATCTCTTCCAGCCTGGCGGCAACCTCGACCGGGAGAGGCACATCTGCCTCCTGACCTGCGGTTTCGCCATTCGTCAATGATCAACGATGACCAGCGTTTGTCAGCGTCGCACGGAGCAGCGACGGAGCAAGAACTTGCCCGCATAGACCCGGCACAGCCTGGGCTGTGGCACGGGACGGCACAGCGGACCCGCTGATCTGCGCGGCCGGCGTCAGGGTTCGTCGGGTGAGATGCCGCGCACCAGCAGGCCAGGTGTCGCGCCGGCCGGGGCCTCCCAGCGGGTCGCGTAGTGGTCGAGGAAGATCTGCCCGACCAGCTCGCCCCGGCTGCGCACACCGGTCTTGTCGAAGATCGACTTGAGGTGGTCCTGCACGGTGTACGGCGACATGGTCAAGGCGCGGGCGATCTCCTTGGTGACCCGACCCTGAACGCACTGCACGGCCACCTGGCACTCCCGGTCGGTCAGGCCGTACGAGAGGGCGATGACCGGCGCGACGTCCTGCGGGGTGGCGGGATGGATGATCACCGCGGTCCTGTCGCCGGTGCCTCCGCTGAGCCGGGTGCCGTACAGCAGGAGCCAGGCGCCGGAGCGGGTCCGGACCCTGGCTCGGGCGGCCAGTTCGAGGGGATCGGTGCCGGGCGTGATCGCGCGGGCGCGGGCAGCGATCGCCTGCACCGTCTTCGACTCGCTCGGTGAACTCGGTGGAGGCTCTTCGACAAGCTCGCCGATCCACCGCTCCGCGGCACCGGAGATCGACTCCGGCTCGCCGTGCTCGTCGAATACGACCACCCCTGGGCCGTGGTCCACCGGCCCTCCGACGTACGGCGAGATCGGCCGCGCCAGCATGGCGCGGCGCAGACCAGTCGCGATCACGGGAGCCAACGTGGCCAGCGTCCGCACCTCCCCCTCGGTGAACCAGGCTTCGTCGGCGCGACGCAGCAAGGCCGCCGCGCCCCAGTAGATGCCATCGGCAACGAGCGACACGCGCAGCTCGTCGCCGAATCCGTGGGTCTCTTGGGACCGGTGCCGAATCGAGCGGGACGGCTCGCCGTGGGTGTCGATGCTGGTCGCACCGGCGATCCGGCCGCTGCGGGCGAGGAAGGACCACTTGTTGACGTCCTCGATGACGTACTCGTGATGGGCCAGCCACGAGCCGGAGCAGCCGACGTTCCGGTTGACGCTGCCGGTGAACAGGATCGTTCCCGGGTCGACCGTGTGGCAGCACCAGGCGTGGAAGGGGATGGCGGTCGCGAGCACATCGGCTACAGCGGTGCCGAAGTCCACCCACGTCATTCCGCCGCCACCCAGCCGCTGGATCTCGTCGCGAATCCGCGGTGCCAAAGTCCCGGTCACCTCTGCAGAGTACGGCGCGGCCCATGTCCGGCGGCACCCCCAGAATCGTGGGATTGCGGCCATCTGAAGCCGCTCTGCACGCTGAGGGCATGACGACCACAGACACAGCCGCGACGGGGAGTCTCCACGACGTGACGCCGAACCGGATCTTCGAGATCGCGCAGGGCTTCATGGCCAGCAAGCACCTGTTCGCGGCGTGCGAGCTCGGCGTGTTCGAGGCGCTGGGCGAAGGGCCGGTGGATCTCGCCGGTCTCGCCGCCCGCACCGGTCTCACGCGCCGTACGGCACGCATCAGCGCGGACGCCATGGTCGCGATCGGCCTGCTCGAGCGGCATGGCGACCGCTACGCGAACAGCTCGGTGGCGGCCACCTTCCTGTCTGGCGCGACCCCGGCCGACTTCCGGCCGCTGCTCAGGTTCTGGGACCGGCTCAGCTACCCCGCCTGGGAGGACCTCGCCGGCGCCCTCGGCCGCGGCCGACCGGCCCACGAGATCTTCGAGATCGACGACGACCTGATACCGATCATGTCGGCCGGCATCGCCGCCGCCACCGCCGCGGCCTGCCATGCCCTTCCCGAGGCGGCCGCGCTGCCTGCAGGAAGCCGGCTGCTGGACATCGGCGGCGGCACCGGTTCCTGGTCGATCGCCCTGGCCGCGGCCGACCCGGCCCTCACCGCGACCGTCTTCGAACTCCCCTTCGTTGCGCCCGTCGCAAGGGAACAGTTGCGCGCCACGGCGTATTCAGACCGCCTCGACGTCCACGTCGGTGACATCCTCGTGGCCGACGATCTGCCGCGGGGGTACGACGCCTTCCTGCTTGCCAACCTGGTGCACTGCTTCGCTCCGGAGACCAACCAGTCGATCCTGCACCGGATCCGCGCCGCTGCCGAACCCGGGGCCTGCCTGCTGCTCGCCGACTTCTGGACCGACCCGACCCACACCCAGCCGCTCCCGGCCGCGCTGATGGCAGGCGAGTTCGCGATCCACGTCAACGATGGCGACGTCTACAGCGTCGAGGAAGCCACCGCCTGGCTGCACGACACGGGCTGGCGCTGTCTCGATCACCGGCTGCTGGCCGGACCGATAAGCGTCATCATCGCCGAGACCGCTTGAAGCCGGAACGAATGGTCATGGCCGGCGTGCACGGCGCGGAATCGTCGTTACGGCCACTCGCTCGCCCTACGGGGCGGCGCGACTGACGCTTGCAGGAAGGGAGTTCGCGATGATCTCGCACCAGGTAGCGATCATCGGCGCGGGCACGTCCGGTGTCTCGGCCGCCGTGGCCCTTGCCGATCGCGGCATCAAGCCGCTGCTCGTCGACCGGGCCGACCAGGTCGGCTCGTCATGGCGCAGTCGCTATGACCGGCTGCGTCTGAACACCGGCAGACAGTTCTCGCATCTGCCGAACCGTCCCTACCCGAGTGGGACACCGACCTTTCCCACACGGGACCAGGTGATCGACCACATCGAGCGACATGCGAACGAGGACGGAATCGAACTGTGCTTGGGCTGCACGGCAGAACGGCTCGACCGAGCCGACGGGCATTGGCGGCTGACAACCTCCACCGGCGAGGTCGAAGCTTCCCAGGTGGTGGTTGCCACTGGCTTCGATCACGAGCCCTTCATCCCGGATTGGCCGGGGCGCGACGAGTGGCCAGGCGGCCTGATTCATTCTTCGCAGTACCGCAATCCGTCGCCATACAACGGCAAACGGGTCCTGGTGGTAGGACCGGGTAGTTCCGGCATGGAGATCGCCTACGACCTGGCCACGGGCGGTGCGGCCAAGGTGTGGCTCGCCGTTCGCACGCCGCCCAACATCATGCTCCGCCAGGGACCCGGGGGTATACCGGGCGACTTCATCGCGACGCCGCTCTACCATGCCCCGGTCCGGATCGCCGATGCGATTGCTCGGTTCAGCCGGAGGATGGACATAGGGGACCTGCACGAATTCGGACTCCCGGTGCCCGCCGAAGGCATCTTCGCGCGGAGCTCGCGGCTCGGCGTGGCCCCGGCGATCCTGGACAAGGACGTCATCGCGGCCATCCGGGACAAGTCCATCGAGATCGTGCGCGGCGTCGGGGCCCTCGACGCCGCCGGCGTGGCGCTGGCGGACGGAACGCGAATCAACCCGGACGCCATGGTCTGCGCGACCGGCTTCCGGAGAGGCCTCTCGCAGCTGGTTGGGCACCTCGGCGTACTCGACGAGCGAGGTTGGCCGAAGACCACTGGCGAAGCGCCCGCCGCGGACGGCCTGCGGTTCATCGGGTTCGTGCCGAGACCGTCACAGATCGGATTCGCCGCCAAACAGGCCCGACGCGCGGCAAAAGCGATTGCCCAGGAACTGCGGCGGAGCGAGCAAAGCAGCCAGGACCCGATCCGCGGCGACACGGGCCGGGCCGGTGGGTGAACCCTCAAATCAAAGCGCGCTGCTGCCCGGCGCGGATCGCCCTCCGGCCCTGTGGCTCACGTCCCTGACACTCCCACCAGCCCGAAACCTGGTGCTCTACCGGCGAACACCTCATTTCTCGCCTGAGGAGTGCAGATAACCCGGGTGTCGCAGCCGTTGTGGCCACAACGGCCTGCGCGATCGACCCGCTCGTAGCATCCCAGGTGAACCGCCGGACCAACGCTCAGGTCGGCGGTCACCGGCCGGAGAGCTTTCGGTTGAGGGAGAAGAGGCGGCCGAGGATCGGCATCAGGATGATGTTGAGACCGTGCAGGACGCCGATGATCAGCAGGATGCCGCCGAGCCGCGCCGCCTCGAAGCCTGCTTGTGCGGGCACCACGAAATGGGTCCAGTCCTCCCGTGGCTGGAAGCTGATCGTGAACAGGATGTAGGCGGTGAAGATGAGGTAATACACAATGTCTGTCAGCACGATGTAGCTCTTGCCGGTCTGCGGGTTGTCGTGGAAGACGTCCGCGGCGTAGGCCCGGCCGAAGCGTTTGATGAACGGCCCGAGCCAGAGCGCCAATCCGATCAGCAGGACGTTGGCGAAGAGCTCGAGGATCCACCACTCCAGCAGCAGATCCCCGGTCACTGTGCGCGGCGTGAACAGCAGGACCATTGCCGTTAGCAACGAGATGGCGACGATCAGAACAACGGCGGTGCGGAGGATCCGGCGCCGCCGGACCCGGTCGTCCGCGATGCTGCCGAGCACACGCTCGAACAGATCCGGCGCCGGCGGCCGGGTCGCCGCCGCGTCCAGAGCGTCGTACAGCCGGCGTTCGACCTCGGAAGGTTCGCCGGGAGTCTCGGGCCGCTGGTTCATCCCTGAACCTCCAATTCAGATTTCAGCGACCGCAGGCCGCGTTGCAGATGGGTCTTTACCGAGTTCGGCGACAGGCCGAGGGTCTCGGCGATGTCGGCGACGGACAGTTCGAGGTAGTAGCGAAGTACGACGCAGTCGCGCTGGCGGCGGGGTAGTGCGCGCAGGGCGTCGATCACCTCGCGGCGGCTCTCGTCCTCGGCGGCGTGGTCCTCGGCCGACCGGTCGTCGGGGTCGGCCGGGAGGCGGTGCCGGAGTGAGACCAGGCCGCGGCGGTTGTGGTCGCGGGCGAGGTTGATCACGATCGAGCGCAGGTACGCCGCTGCCCGGTCCTGATCGTTGATCCGGTGATGGTTGCGGGCGAGCCGGAGGAACGCTTCCTGGACCAGGTCCTCGGCCGCGGTCCGGTCATCGACGAACCAGCGGGCGAGCTGGACCAGGCGGGCCGCTTCCGCCTGGAACAACGCGACCACGAGCGCGTCGGCGTCCCGTCGTACGCCGTACGCGGGGAGATCCGCAGTCGCATTCATAGCCCCCATCACCCTTACGGACGAGCGAGTCCGCGGACCGGGTGACGCGGCGGGGAAAGTATTTTCGCTGTCACCCGAACCGCGTCAGTGGCCCGTCTGTCGTAGTGATCCGTGCACCCAGCATGGACGCGAGAGGGGGAGTCATGACAGCTCTGGTGCGCAAGGTTCTACCCGCGACGGCGGTACTCGTCGTCTCCGCGCTCGTCGCCGTTCCGGTGGCGGCCGCGCAGTCCGGTGCCGACCCACATGCACGCGTGGTGACCGAGCACGGCGAGCTCCGCGACCTGGCACCCGCCACGGCCAGTCCACTCGACCATGCCTCGGCGGTGCTCATGATGGTGTCTGACGACGGCGAGACCTCCGTCCGCCTGCAGGTGCACGGCATCGATCGCTCGCAGGCAGGTCGCAGGTTCGGTGCGCATCTGCATGTCGGTCCGTGTGTCGCGGGCAACGGCGCCGCGGCCGGTCCGCACTACAACACCGACACCCTGGCCGGCCGTGTCCCGCCTCGCGTCGACGAGACGACCGAGGTCTGGCTCGATTTCACCGTCACCGCCGGCGGCACCGGTCATGCCTTCGCCGCGGTCCCGTTCGTTCCGCAGGCCGGCGACCGTGCGATCGTGATCCATCAGGACCCGACCGATGAGCACGGCGTCGCCGGTCCGCGGCTGGCCTGTCTGCCGGTGTCATGGTGAGCGTCTGGCATTCGGCCGCGGCCGGGCTCGGGCTCGGCGTCGGGTGGGGAATTGCGGCTCGGGGCTGGATGCGCTTGATCTCGACCGAGCCGCAGTTCACCTGGGCCGGCACCGGCATCATCCTCGGGCTGACCGGGGTGTCTGGTCTCGTGCTCGGGATCCTGTACGGCGTACGCCGTACAGGCAGATCGCGGTGGTGGCGTGTGCTCGCCCTCCTGTGTCTGCCGACCTTCGCCGGCCCCGGCATCCTCTTCCTACCGGCGTTTCTCCTCGGCGGCTTCCTCTACCTTCACCACCTGTGGGCCCGGGTGATCGGTCTTGCCGGCATCGGCCTGTCGCAATTCGCCCTCTGGTCAGCCGGTGGCGATGAGCCGAGCAATCCCTGGTACCTCTACGGCGGCTTCCTCGTCTTGTCGCTGACCCTCGCGGCCGGCGCCGCGGAGCTCTACCGTCCACGCCGTACCAAAGACCGGGAGGTGGACAGGCCTCCGGCATCGCTGCGCAGCGCGCCGACCGGCGGGAACGGCACGCTGGCCGGCGGCGGCGGCTCCTGGTCGGACAGCGCGAGTGGATAGCCGCGCAGCCAGCATTGGCGTACGGCCACACCTCCTCAGCCGAGTAACGAAACTCGGTCGCACCCCGATATCCAGGACGAAGGGTGGGGGGACGGTGAGCGAGCGCTTGGCCAACGTGGCGTCTCGGCACGGCGTCGGGCCGCCGGGCTGGGCGGAGGGTGTACGGGCGGGGGACTGACGAATAGGGGCGTGCACTTCTCCGCGGAGGCAGGGGGAGGCGCGCACAATGGGCATCAGCGACGCAGCACGACTCCGGATGGGCAAGAGTTTCCCGCCGTTTCGGCGGAGATGGACCGCGGCAGGTATGGCAGTCCTGCTGGCGTCGGCGATTTTGACGGTCGCCGAACCGTCATCGGCGGTCGTGGCCAACGTCACGATCTCGGGGACTGCGGCGTCGAATGGCACCACCACAGTGACCTATCGAGCCTCCGCGACTCGAGCGGGAACCGTGCGCGACATCGTCGTCACGATCCCGAAGGGTTCCGTCGGGACGGTCACCTCCGTCAACGGCACGGTCCGGACCGTCTCGGCCGGCGTACTGCGATGGACTCCCAGCAAGACGGTAAAGGTCGCCGTAGGCGCCCGTTTCGCGATCCCGTTCTACGGCCTCCGGCTGCCGAGCGGTGGCCCGTGGACGCTCAGTTTCAAGGCGACCGGCACCACGGGAGCGGTTCTCTCGTCCGGTACCGGAAGCCTGACCCGGCCGGTGACGATCTCTCCGAACGTGGCCATCACCGCGAGCAACCCGATCCCGGGGCAGAAGTCCACACTGACGTACTACGGCACGATCACGCGCCCGGGAATCCTTTCTGCCGTTCGGATGCAGCTGCCCACCGGCACGACGGGAGCTGTCACCAGTATCAACGGGACGCTGACGACCTCGGGTGGTTACGCAACCTGGAAGGCGCGCACTCCGCGCAGCGTTGCGGCCGGAGCGCGACTGGCGATCCCGATCTACGGAGCGGTGCTGTCGAAGTACGGCGGCCGCTTCACGCTAGCGGTTTCGGCCACGAGCTCGACCGGCGGCCTGATGATGTCTGGCTCGGGAACCCTGGCCCTCATCGCGCCACCCGCACCGATGCCGGCGGTGGCAGTCGCCCCGTTCCGCCCGATACCGGCAGGTTGCCCGTCCGCCTGGCCGACGACGGCGGCCGAGAACGCAAAGGCGGGCACCGGTGCCTGGGTCATCCCGGCCAGTATGAACGGGACGCTGGCGGCGTACCTCACGGAGGTCTCCGCGACGTGCGGTGACACGGTGGATATCAAGGTGACGTCTGGCAATCCGGTCAGCGTGGTGGCCTACCGGATGGGGTACTACGCCGGCCTCGGAGCACGTGAAGTGTGGCGTCAGGACAGCGTGCCGACCGTTGTGCAACCGGCCCCGACGACCGGTGGCACGGCCAACGGACACCCGCTGCGGATGACGTCGGCCGCGTCGTGGTCGAAGACGTTGAGCATTTCGCTGACGAACGAGTGGGTGCCCGGCACGTATCTCATCCGGGTCAGCGACGGGACGTCTGCGTCGTACGCTCCGCTCACGGTCCGGGACGACACGGGGAACAAGCACGATCTGCTGATCCAGCAGGCGAACACGACGTGGGAGGCATACAACAAGTACGGCGGGGTGAGCTTCTACACCGGTTTGGACACCGGATCGGGCCGCCTCACCTTCGAACGTCCGTACAACGAGGGGCAGGGTTCCGGTCAGTTCCTGCCTCTGGAGCAGGGGCTGGTGTTCTGGGCCGAGTCCAAGGGCCTGGACGTCACCTACTGGACCGACAACGACCTGGACGAGTTCGGTGGTCAGCTGCCGTTGCGGGCTGGAACGATCTTCTTGCCGGGGCACGACGAGTACTACTCGCTACCGATGCGGGCGGCGCTGAGCCAGGCGATCACGCGAGGCGTCAACGTGGCCAACCTCGGAGCGAACGCGGCGTACCGGCGAATCACGTTTACCGACAGCAGCCGGCGGGCGTGGGACATCGACCGGTACACCGCTGGCTACAACTCGACGACCTGGCGCTACCTGGGTGATGCCTACGCGTCGCAGCCGCTGCTCGGTGCCGAGTACTTCTGCGCCGACTTGGGCCACACCCTCACCACCGGAAGCGGCTGGCTGTTCCAGGGCATCTCGGCCAACACTGCCGTACCAGGGTTCCTCGCCGGCGAGGTCGACTTCGTCTGGCCGGGTCTGTACAAGCATCCAGGCTTGACCATTGTTGCCAGCGGCACCGGTACCTGCCGTACGAGCGGCACGACGACTCCGATGCACGCGACCGCGTTCATCGCGCCATCGGGAGCCCGGGTGTTCAACGGCTCCACCTTCGCCTACGGCTGCTTCCTGGTACGCCGCTGCCCGTCCAACTGGAACATCCCCGCACCGTCAGCGGCCTCACAGCAGATCGTGACGGTCATGGTCAACAACATCACCGACTGGGTCGGCCGCGGGACGATCACGCCACCGGACGACACGGCCGCCGCGGCACGGGTCGCCGTTCCCCAACAGCAGCTCCCCGTTGAGAACGAGAGGTGATGGCCGATCACAGCTGGTCGCGACTGAGCATGTGACAGGCCGCGACGAGGATGGAATGGGCGACGGCGATCTGGGCTCGGTCGGCACCGCGGCGTTTGGTCAGGCGTGCGTGTTGCGCGGCCGCGAGCCTGGCTGTCCCCGATGTGGTGGCAACTCCCGGGGTCGGGTGTGGATGGGTCAGGGTTGGGCGTTGGTCTGGAGGGTGTGCTTTGGTAGGGCAACGCGCATCGCGGCGGCTGTGGTGTCGGCCGGCACCTGGATGGTGCCCTTGCTGACCCACTCGGTGATGTTGCCGACGATCGCGCCGACGGCCTGCTGCGAGGCCAGGGACGGTGCGGGAACTGTCCAGTTGGAGGGGCAGCGGCGGACGAGGAAGCAGCCGTAGGCGAATGTCGAGCCGTTCAGCACCCGGGCACCCGACGGTGCGGTGTACGCGGTCGTGTGCATTGGCACGGCCTGGTTGTTCGAGTGGCAGTTGCCGGTACCGCTCGCGATCGTGGTCAGCCCCGGATGCTTGTACAGCCCTGGCCAGACGTAGTCGACCTCGCCCGCGATGAACCCCGGTAGGGCGGTGCCTGCCGGGATGCCCGCGAACATCCAGCTCGTCCCCGTGGTCAGCGTTTGCCCCAGCACCGGACAGATGTACTCCGCGCCGAGCAGCGGCTGCGAAGCATAGGCATCGCCCTGGTACCGCCACGTTGTCGAGTTGTAGCCGTCGGTGTACCGGTCGATATCCCACGCCCGCCGGCTGGCGTCGGTGAACGTGATCAGCCGGTACGCCGTGTTCGCGCCGAGATTCGCCACGTTCACACCACGAGTGATCGCCTGACTGAGCGCCGCACGCATACGCAGCGAGTAGTACTCGTCGTGCCCCGGCAGGAAAATCGTCCCGGCCCGCGCGGGCAGCTGACCGCCGAATTCGTCCAGGTCGTTGTTGGTCCAGTAGGTGACGTCGAGACCCTTCGACTCGGCCCAGAACACCAGCCCCTGCTCGAGCGTCAGGAACTGCCCCGATCCCTGGCCCTCGTTGTACGGGCGATCGAAGGTCAGCCGACCGGAACCTCCGGCCACACCTCCGGAGTAGAAACCCAAGCCACCATAGGAGTTGTAGGCCTGCCAGGTCGCGGTCGCCTGCTGGATCATCAGGTCGTGCTTGGTCCCGGTGTCGTCCCTGACGGTCAGCGGTGCGTACGACGCGTACTGGCCATCACTGACCTTGATCAGATACGTGCCAGGGATCCAGTCCTTGTCCACGGCGATGGTCAGCGTCTTGGTCCAGGTCGCCGCGGACGTCATCCGCAGCTCTTTGCCGTTGGCGGTGCCACCCGTTGTCGGTGCCGGTTGCGCGACGGTCGGTACGTCGTCCTGCCGCCAGACCTCACGGGCACCGAGGCCCTGGTAGTAGCCCATCCGGTACGCCACAACACTGACCGGTTTGCCGGAGGTCACCTTGAGGTCAACGGTGTCGCCACAGGTCGCCGAGACTTCGGTGAGGTACGCCGCCAGCGGGCCGTTCATCGACGTCGGGATGACCCACTCGTCGTCACCGGGCTTCGCATTCTCCGCGGCGGTCGTCGGCCAACTGGTCGGGCATCCCTCCGGAACGGCCACGAAACCCGCCACTGACACCGCCGGCATCGCGGCCGGCGGAGCGATCAACGCGATGGAGCCAGTCCCAGACAGCAGCAACGTTCCTGTCGACGTCTGGGCGGACATGGCGAGGGTGAGGACACCGCCGTACTTGGACAGCACAAGTCCGTAGATCGGAATCGCCAGGCGCGCGCCGGCGGCAACGCTGATAGGAGCCTTGGGCGTCCAGGTCACATAGCCGCTCGCTGTCCTCAGCGTCCCGTTCACGCTGGTGATCGCACCGCGCGACCCCGCCGGCAGCTGCATGCGCACAGCCGACAGAACACCAGCCCGCGTCACAGTACCTGCGTAAGTCAGCGTCGTAGTCTGACCAGGAACCGGTTTGGTCGCGGTGATGCGCACAGCGGCCGTGTAGGTCTTGAGCGGCTGAAGGACCCCGGTGCCGGATGTCAGGATCTGCCCGGCAGTTCCGGTCGCCTTGAAGCTGAGCGTCCACGGCCCACCGGCGGGCAACCGCAGCCCGTACAGCGGGATGGAGAAACGTGCGCCGACGCCAACGTTCACGGTCTTACTGGGCCGCCACCGCAGCACGCCGGCTGACACCGTACTCACTGTCCCGTTGATCGAGGTAATCCGCCCGGTCGAGCCGGAAGGAATCGAGACGACGATGTCCCGCACGGACCCGGCCCGGAGCACGCTCGCCCGGTACGTCAAGGTCGTCGTACCGTTCGAGGCTGCGGTCGCCGTGATGGTCACATTGGCGCCGGCCGCATCCGCGGACCGCACAACGAACAACGTGGCTGACGCCACCACGACAACGACGACAGCAGACGCCATCAGCTTGCGGAACATGTAAGCCCTTCCAGACTTGCTCGACAGTCCGGGCCAGCGGTTCCGCACACGCCTCACGTCCAGGTCAAGGACCGGCGCGTGAACAGTCGATCCCCACCCGTTCGTGGCCTACATCGGTCCAGACCACACCCGCGTTACAGGACCAGGTGAGCTTCTTTGCGCAGTACTAACGTGCAGCCGCCGAGCTGGCGCCGGGTTGTCGTCGGCCTAATCGGTGAACTTCTCGTGTGCGGCCATCGCTGCGCCGACGATGCCGGCGTTGTTGAGCAGCTGAGCCGGCTTCACCGGGGTGGAGATCTCGAGCAGCGGCACCCACTTGTCGGCGTGCTTGCTGACCCCGCCCCCGACCACGAACAGGTCGGGGGTGAACAGGTTCTCCACGTGCCGAAGGTATCGCTGCACCCGCTTGGCCCACTGTTTGAACGACAGCCCCTCGTTGTCCTTCGCCGCCGAGGAGGCCTTCGTCTCCGCGTCGTACCCGTCCAGCTCGAGGTGACCGAGCTCGGTGTTGGGCACGAGCCGGCCGTCGAGCAGCAGCGCGCTGCCGATACCGGTGCCGAAGGTGAGCATGATGACCACGCCGCCGACGCCCTTGGCCGCGCCGAACCGGGCCTCGGCGATACCGGCCGCGTCGGCATCGTTGAGCACGGTCACGTCGCAGTGGGTGATGTCGGTGAGGACCTTGTCGACGTCGGTCCCGATCCAGCTCTTGTCGACGTTCGCGGCGCTCCTGGCCACCCCGTTCTTGATGACGGCCGGGAACGTCGCACCCAGGTCACCGGTCCACCCGGCCTCCTTGACCAGCCGGGCCACGACCGCAGCGACGGGCTCCGGGGTGGACGGGTCGGGCGTCAGGTACTTCACCCGCTCCGTGGCCAGGTCGCCCTTCTCCAGGTCGACGATGGCGCCCTTGATCCCGCTGCCGCCGATGTCGACCCCGAAAGCGGTCGACGTCCTCATTCTGGGCACCTGATCTCTCCCCTCGCCCGCAGTGGCCGCACCGGGTCAGCGTCCTCGCCGGCGGCGAGCAGATCGGCACGGCTGGCCACCGACGCGTATCGACCACACATACTCGCCAGCCTCCCACGCGCCTCGGACACCGTCAGCGATACTCGCGAAAATCATTCTCGTCCGGCGCCTCCGCGGGCTCGTCCTCGCCTACGGTCATCTCGCATTCTCCGAGCGCGCAGCACCGTGGGTGTTCGTTCGCGTACGCCGTCCGCGGTGCCTACCGCTCTCGGATGGCGTAGGTCAGGTGGGTGACCCTTGGGGAGGGCTCTGCGCGGACCGGTTCCAGGGCGACGCGGCCTACGTCCACGCCCTCGAACAGGCGGATTCCGGAGCCGCACAGCAGGGGCGACAGCGCGATCGAGAACTCGTCGATCAGGCCGGCGTTCACGTACTCCAGGATCGTCGCGCCGCCACCGGCGATGCGGACGTCGCGGTCGCCGGCTGCCACGCGGGCTTGGTCGAGCGCGGCCTCGATGCCGTCGTTGACGAAGTGGAAGGTGGTGCCGCCGGGCCGCTCCCAGGGGTCACGCTTCTCGTGCGTCACGACGAAGACCGGCGTGTGGAACGGCGCCTCCTCCGGCCACATCTTCTCGCCGGCGTCGAACATGCGCTTGCCCATGACGCTCGCGCCGGTGCGCTCGTGCGTCGCCCGAGCGATGTCGTTGTCGAGTCCCTCCTCGCCGCCTTTGCCGAGTTTGAGGTTCTCCCGGAAGAACCGCTGCGGGAACGCCCACGCCTGCAGTTCCATCCACTGCTTCCCCATCAAGTCCTCGAGGGACTCGGGCGCGATGAAGCCGTCCAGCGACATCGTCACGCTGAAGAACACCTTTCCAGCCATCAGTTCTCCGCTTCTTTCAGTGTGGTCTCGATCGAGGTGTCTCGATCGAGGTGATCTGGTTCCGGTGAGTTCGGTCCACCGCGACGGGTTCAGCCGCCGTTGGCGAGCAGCTTGCCGATCGCGTCGAGCAGGCCGGCGGTGCCGGACTCGCGACCGGCCGCGGCATCCGGCCCGGGACCGTGCACACCATCCAGGTGGACGCCCTGCTCGGTGAACGTGAGCCTGGTCCCCGGGCCGGCGCCGTCGTCGGTGGGCTCGAACACGATCGTGCTGATCGACGTCGAGGCGTGCACCCCGTCGAGCCACATGTCGTACGTGTACACAATCCGCTCGTTGGGCGAGATGTCGGTGTACGTGGCGTGGAACTGGGACAGCGGGCCGTCCTCGCCCAGACGCCCGTCGTCGATCGCCACGCCGCCGACCCGGAACTCGTCAGTGCGCTCGACGTAGACGAAGTCGTCGCTACCGAACCACTTGCGCTTGATCTCAGGGTCGGCGAAGGCGGCCCACACGCGCTCGAGCGGGACCGGGTACTCGCGCTCGAGCACGAACGTGGCGTGGGTCTGGGTGCGGTCGTTCATGTCATTGCTCCTGTGTCGGGTCATGGTTGGTGAGGTAGTCGCCCAGGCGGTCGAGCCGGCGTTCCTGCGGGCGGCGGTGGGCCACGATCCAGGCGTTGGCCGGGACCAGCGCGTCGGGCACGAGTTGGTACGTGCGCACCCGGCCGACCTTCTCGGACGACACGATCTGCGCCTCCTCGAGCACCCCGAGGTGCTGGACGACGGTGGGCAGCGCCATGCCGAACGGTTCGGCGAGCTGGCTCACCGACGCCGGCCCGTGGACCAGCCGGGCGACCATCGCCCGGCGGGTGCTGTCCGCCAGTGCGCGAAACATTCGGTCGAGCTTGGCGTCGCCGTCGGCCCCCTCCGAATACTTAGGCATATACCTAAGTATGTGTCCTCGGATGAGAATGTCAAGCGGGCAGGTGGCTAGCGAGCTATAGGCGACCCGTCGTCCGGCTGTACGACGACGAGGTGGTCGCGGGTGGAACTCGGCAGCGGGTGCGGCAGTAGTCCTCGCTCAGCCAGCTCCTCGACCGACTTGAACGGGCCACGATGAGTCCGGTCGACCACGATCAGGACCGCGTGCTGGAGCGAAATGCCGGGGACCGCGGCGAGAAGTTCCGTCGGCACATGGTTCGGGTCGACCAGACCGCCGTCGTCGAACGTCCGCGGGAGGTCGGGGCGGCCGATGCCGAGCCGCTGCGCGTACAGCGGTGAGCGAGCCGCGATCTCGCGCGCGACGCGCCGGTGTTCCTCGGCGAGGTCGTGGTCGGCGGCCGCGGAGGGTGCCGGGGCAACGATCACGGCCGCTTGGACTGAGCAGATGAGAAAGGGAAAGATCATCAACGACATGCCGAGGTCGTCGAAGATACCGCTGAAGTCTTCCGGGCTTTGCGTGAACATCACCACGCCGGTCCACTGCAGAGCGAAGTACCCGACCGCGCAGGCACCCAGAAGGCGGCTACGGCGGCGCCAGGCGAGCACGGCCATCATCGGGCCGCAGGCGAACCCCCAGGTGACGATCGGCAAAGCGGCGGCGAGGACCTTCAGCAAGATGCGTTGCAGGCGAGTGCGTCGGGGGACGCTGGGCACCTGCGTCCAGGAGACCTGAAACGGACCTGACGGAGGTGTCGCCGCTTCAGGCCGTGGAATCCGTCCTCCGGGCGGCTCGTTGTCCTGGAGCAGGCGGGTATGAAGGCGTTGCAGCACTTGGCCGGGTTCGATCCCGTACTCCCCCACCAGCAGTCGCCGGGTCTCGTCGTACGCCGCGAGCGCCTCCGTACGCCGGCCGCTGAGGTCGAGAGCCTCGATCAGTACAGCCCGGAGTCGCTCACGCAGCGGGAACTCCTTGATCTGCGCTGGAAGGGTCTCGAGTAGGGCATCGAGTCGTCCCAGCTGCAGCAAGACCTCCGCGTAGTCTTCCAACGCTGACGCCCGGTCGTCCTTCAAACGGTCACGGGCGGCATCGAAGACGGACCCGGCCTGCAAGCCGGCCAGGGGTTCGCCTCGCCAGAGTCCGAGCGCCGACTGCAACTCCGTCGCTGCCGCCTCCAGGTCGGCGCGGGCTCGCAACTCACGTGCTCGACTGATCCGGGCGGCAAACTCGTCGAGGTCGGAGCCGTTCGGTGCGACCGTGAGCCGATAGCCGGAAACTGTCAGGTCCAGCACCTGCCCAGCACTCCGCGGAGCCCTGTCCGGATCGAGAACCTTTCGCAGCCCCGCGACGTACTTCTGTACGACGTTGGGCCCATTGTCCGGCCGTCCGTCGTCGGGCCAGACAGCATCCAGGATGCGGTCCGGCGGTACAGCCGAATTCGCCGACAGGAGCAGGGTCGCTAGGACTGCCTGCTGCTTGCTGGGGCCGAGCTGTAGAGGGAGTCCGTCCCGGCTCGCTCGCAGCGGACCCAGTACGTCGAAGCGCAGACCCGCACCTGCTGCCGGTGGGAGAAGGTCCGGGGAATTGTTCAGGAGGCGCGTGTGAAGGGCCTGGAGCCGTGGACTGGGGGTTTGGTGATGGGACTTGAGCAGCTGGGTAGTGGCGCGGTAGACGTCGAGCGACTCGGCTTGGCGGCCTGTGCGATAGAGAGCAAGCAGGTGAGCGGCGTGGAGGTCTTGGCGCAAGGGATGGCGGCTCAGCAGGCCGGTGAGGTCGGGCAGCAGGCTCAGGTGGCGGCCGAGATCCAGTTCCAGGTCGGCCCAACTCTCGGCGGCGGCTGCGTGGCGAGTCTCGAACTCCCGGCGCGCCGCGTCGAAGACGGGACCGCTGAGTCCGGCCAAGGCCTCGCTGCCGCGCCAGAGGTCTAGTGCGCGGCGGAAGGTGGCAGCCGCCTGCTCGAGGTCTCCCATGGTCCGGAGTTGGTGGCCCTGCCGGACAAGCTCGTCGAAGAGGTCGGTGTCGGTGCTGCCGGCCGCGAGAGTGAGGACGTAGCCGCCGGCCGTCAGCGCCAGGAGATCTCCGCTGCTGCGTGGTGCGCGACCTGGTTCGAGGACCTGCCGCAGACCCGCGACGTACTTCTGGACGACGTTGGTGCCGTTGCCCGGTGGCTCGCCTTGCCAGACGACGTCGACGATGCGCGCAATCGGGACAGGCCGGTTCACCGACAACAGGAGCGTCGCGAGGACCGCGCGCTGCTTGGCTGGACCCAGGTCGAGCACCCGGTCGTCTCGCCGAGCCTGGAGCGGTCCGAGCAGCTCGAACCGGACTACGCCTACCACCGCACCCCCAACCCTGCCCGCCGTGCCGAACAACGCCCGTCGCAGCGGCTGCGCAGGTCCGGCAGTGGGGACGGCATTCTATCCGGCAGTGGGGCCGCAGTAGACGGCAGCGGGACCGCAGTACGCCGTACCAGAGTCGTTCTCGTCACCGTCGCCCCGTGGAGTCCGTCGAACTCCCGCCGCGGCAACCGCCGGACGTCACCGGCGGTCCACCACCTGCGCCGGATGTCACCGGCGGACGAGAAAGTGAGTACTTCCTCATGTTCTTCCCCTGGATTCGAGTCGGCGCCTGGGCCGGCACTGCGCTGTTGGCCGCAGCAGTCGTTGGCTGCGGCACCACCAACGAGGCCGGCACCACCCCTGCCGCCACCACCTCATCGAACACCCCGTCCGCCCCGGCAAGTCCGACGGCCACCGCTACGCCGCCTGCGCCGCCTGACCTGTCCACACTGCCCGCCGAAACTCTCCTTGCCCGGACGAAGGCAGCAGCAAGCGCCGCGCCGGGGGTGAGGGTCAAGGGCCTCCTGGTGGACAGCACAGGCGACCTGCGGCTCGACCTGCAGCTCAGCAAGGGCGGCGGCCAGGGTGCCTTCCTCCTGGCCGGTACGCCGATCACCTACCGCGTCGTCGGCAAGGACGTCTACATGCTCATGTCGGAGGCAACCATCCGTGCCATGGCCAAGGCGGACAATGCCAGCAAGGCTGAGACAAGCGCAATGCTCTCCCTGTTGAAGGGAAAGTGGATCAAGCCGTCCAAAATCGATGCTGAGGGCCGGGCGCTGATCGACATGACCAAGCAAGACACCTTCTTCAAGGACTTCTTCGCCGAGATCGGCCGCCCTAAGAAGACCGGCAAGAAGGTGGTGGACGGCGTCCTGTCGGTCGGGCTGGTGGCACGGGGTGCCACTCTCTGGATCGACACCCGCACCGCCCGACCGGTCCGCTTCCAGAATGGTGCCGGCCGCGACTTCATGACCTTCACCGACTACGGCCGGGTTCCCGCACCCAAGGCGCCACCCGCCGGCCTGGTCGTCGACGGCAAGGGCCTGGGGATCTGAACCGTACTTGGCGGTCGCAGCGCCGAGCCAACCTCGACGAAGGGCCAGTGGACCTTCTCAGGGGAAGGAGGAGGGGCCCGGTTGACGACCGGGCCCCTTCGTTCGTCTCCCCGCCACGGCGAGGCGAGTAGACAACGCCTCGGTAGTCGGTTCAGAGAGAGGAAATCCGGCGCTCCATGCGCTGCAGTGTGGTGTCGGAGATCTCGACGCCCCAGCCGGGGGCGTCGGACAGCACGACCTCACCGTCTCGCGCGACCGGGAACGGCTCGTAGACCCGCATGTTCGAGGCGTCTTCGATGGTCCACTCGTGAAAGAGGTTGCATGCCGGCATCGCCGTCACCAGGTGCGCGGTGAAGATCGCCGTCAACGATCTCCCCGACGAGTGTGGGACACACGGGAGCCCGGCAAGGTTGGCCAGTTCCGCAACCTGCCGGGCCCGTGTGATGCCGCCGATGTAGCAGACGTCCGGCTGGATGACGTCGGCCATGCCGTCCTGGATGATCCGTCGCATGTTCTCGACCGAGAACTCCTGCTCCCCCAGTCCGACCGGGATGTCGAGAGTCGCCGCGACGCTCCTGGCGTTCTCGTACTCCCAGAACGGCACCGGCTCCTCGAAGTGCAGGTAGTCGTACTCCTCGAGCAGTCGCCCGACCCGGACCGCCTGACCCGGGGAGTAGGCACCATTGGCATCCGCGCTGATCTCGATGTCATCGCCGAGTGCCTTGCGCAGCAAGGGAACCAGCCGCCAGGTCCGGCCGGATCGCGACTCCGCATCGCGGCCGTTGCGCTCGCCGATCTTGACCTTCACCGCGCGGAATCCATGCGCGGCGACGGCGGCGACGATCCGGTCGACCTCCTCCTCGGGCGTCGTGTCGCGACGCATTGCCGAACCGTAGACCGGCACCGACTGCCGGAACTTTCCACCGAGCAACTGGTAGACCGGCTGGGACTTCGCCTTGCCTACCAGGTCCCACAGCGCGGTGTCGACGCCGGCCAACGCCCGGAACAGGAAGCTGCCGAAGTACTTGTACTCCGCACGTGCGCACTCCTCGGCCAGGGTCATGACGTCGAACGGGTCCCGGCCCAGATAGTTCCGCGCGACCAGAGTGTGCAACACCTCCCCGGTGATCCGGGCCTCGGAGTGCGCCGTCTGCCCGTACCCCACCAGCCCGTCGTCGGTACGAACACGGACGATGCAACCATGGCCGTCGAACGTCTCGATCGAGCTGATCTTGGTCAATGCGACTCCACCCGCGCCGGCAGCTTGTAGAACGCCCGGGCGTTCTCGGTGTAGATGTCGTCCCGCTGCTCTGCGGACAATCGGACCTTGAAGGCGTGCTGGGGATGGTCGAAGTCCCAGTGCGGATAGTCGGTGGAGAACATCACCTTGTCGGTTCCGCCGAGGTGTTCGAACACTTTCAGCAGGTCGGCGGGTCGATACGGTTCCTCGATCGGCTGCGTCGTCATCCAGAAGTGGTCGCGCAGGTACTCCGACGGCCTGCGGCGTACGTCGGGCACCTCGGCGCGGAAGCGCTCCCAGTGCGTGTCCATCCGCCAGGCCAGGGACGGCAGCCAGGCGAACCCGCCCTCGATCAGCGCGATCCGCAGGTTCGGAAGCCGCTCGAAGATCCCTCCGAAGATCAGGCTCGCCACGTGCGCCTGAAAAGCGGCGGACATCCCCGCGTGATCCTCGATATAGAACGACGGCCAGCCCGCGGCGCTCATCGGAACGCCCCGAACGCCACCGCCGTAGTGAATGCCGATGGGCAGATCGTGCCGGGCGGCGGCCTCGTACATCTTCCAGTAGCGGCGGTCGCCGAGCGGCGCGGCACTGCGCGCGACCAGCAGCACCTGCACGAACCCCGGATGACCCGCGAGCCGCTCGATCTCGGCGACCGCCTGCTCGCTGTGTTCCGCCGGCACGATCATGCCCGCTCGCAGCCGCGGCTCCGGCTCCAGCCACTCCTTGATCTGCCAGTCGTTGGTTGCCGCCGACAACGCCGCGGAGAACTCCGGATCGAGCTGGCTGCCGGAGCCACTGAGCGGACCCAGGATCCCGAACTCGACATTCAGCCCGTCGAGATGCTGTTTCTGCATGAACCCCAGATCGGCACCCGCGGGCAGTCCGGACGGCGGAAAGGCGTCGTACCGGGCCGGCGATCCCTTCGGATACACGTTGCCCGAGTGCTGGCGCGAGCCGAAGGTCTTCAGATGGCTGAGCCAGCGATCCGAGAGGTAGGGCTCCAAGGCTCCGGGTGCCATCACGTTGTGGATGTCGCAATCGATGATCATCTGCTTCGCGGCGGTACGACGTTCGGCCCGCGGCTGAGTCTGTGTCTGTGTCATGTCTCTCCTCATCCCAGCCGGTACGTCGCGTGCGCGTTGCCGGACATGATCTTGGTCTGCAGATCCCCGGAGATCCCCTCGGGCAGCGCGTCGGCGGCGTTCGCGAAGTGCGCATGCGGGTAGTCGGTGGAGAACATCAGCAACTCGTCACAGAGAAGTTGGTCGATGACCTCGACGAGGAACTGCGGGGTGTCGGGCCGGTCGAGCGGCGCGATGGTCATCCGGACGTGGTCACGGATCGCCTCCGACGGAGGACGCTCCACCCACGGAACCTCGCGGCGCAGACCCTTCCAGTCCTTGTCGAACCGCCACAGCATCGGCGGTAGCCAACTGAAGCCGCCCTCGATCGTCGCGACCGTCAGCTCGGGGTACTGCACGAAGACGCCTTCGGCAACGAAGCTCATCAGCTGCGCCTGGAACGCCAGCGGAACACTCACGTAGTCCTCGACGAAGTACGTCGCCCAGCCGACAGGCGTCACCGGGTTGCCGCTCAGACCTCCGGCCTGGACGCCGACGACGAGCCCGGCCCGCTGCGCGGCTTCGTAGATCGGCCAGAATCCGCGCCGGCCGAGCGGCTCACGGCTGCGCGACGGCACGGTCACCTGAACGAACTGGCTGTGCTGCGCGGCCCATTCGACCTCCTTGGCCGCGAGCGCCGGATTCTGCAGCGGAAGCACGGCCGAGCCCCGCAGGCGTGGATCCTGCTCCAGCCACTCGTGCAACTGCCAGCGATTCAGCGCCCGGGCGAGCGCGGCCGCCAGGTCGTCGTTGTGGACGGAGTCGACGGCGTAGGTGCAGTTGAGGATCGCGTACTGCAACTGCCACGGGTCGAGTAGCTGCTGCTGGAGGAGCTCGAGACTCGATCCGGGCGGTCCCTGGTCCGGCCGTGAGCCCTCGAGGAAGAGATTCGGCGCATTGGACGGATAGAGGTTCGAGGCCAGCCCGCCCATCCCGGATTCGGTGATGTAGTCGCACCACCGCGCCTCGAGATACGGAAAGAGGCTCCGCAGGTTGCCGAGGTTGATATGTACGTCGGTGTCGACCAGGTCGAGTCCGGCCCACTGCCGGGGTCGTGCGTAGTTCTCGAGTTGTTGGGTGGCCACTTGTGATCTCACCTTCGTGGTTGGGAACTCACAGGTCGAGGACCAATCGGGCGGACAGTGCGCGCGAGACGCAGATCATCATCGTGTCGTTGGCGGCGCGTTCGTCGTCGTCGAGGACGGAGTCCCGATGATCCGGAACGCCTTCCAGTACGGTCGTCCGGCAGGTGCCGCAGGTGCCTTCTTCGCAATTCGACAAGACGTAGATCCCCGCCTCGTCCACGACTTCGAGGATGGATTGGTCGGGCGGTACGACGAGTACCTCGTCACTGTCGACCAGTTCGATCTCGAAGGAGGTGTTGGGCGCGACCTCGGTGAGAGGTCTCGGCGCGAACCGCTCGACCTGAAGCGTCTTGTGCGGCCAATGCGCGCTCTTCGCCTCGACGGCCGCGATCAGGGGTTCGGGACCGCAGCAGTAGATCAGCGTCCCGGCCTGTGGTTCGTCCAGGAGTCGATCCAGCTCGATCAAGCCGCGACGGTCCTGCGGCCATTCGAGAACGCGCTCGGGATCGAAGCTCCTGATTTCGTCCCGGTAGGCCATCGACGCCTCGCTGCGACCGCCGTACACCAGTCGCCAGTCGGCGCCGGCCGCGTGTGCCGCGCCGATCATCGGGATGATCGGCGTGATTCCGATGCCGCCGGCAATGAACAGGTACCGCGGGGACTCGTGCAGCGGGAAGTGGTTGCGCGGCCCGGTCGCCGTCAGCACGTCACCGGCCTGGACCCGCTCGCACAACGCGGCGGAGCCGCCACGGCTCTCGGGCTCGCGCAACACGGCAATGCGCCACTGGCGGCGATCCTCAGGATCGCCACACAGCGAGTACTGCCGAACGAGCCCCGGGCGAACCTGTACGTCGATGTGACTCCCCGGGGTCCACGACGGCAACTCCGAGGCGTCGGCGGCGACGAGCAAGAGTTCGGTCACGCCGGACGACACCTGCCGGTGGGATCTCACCCGCAGGCACATGGTCGCTTCGCGCACCGCCTCCACTCCCACCGGGGCGTCAGATATTGACAATGACATAGTCGCGGTCGACCTCGACCTCGTACGTTTCACCGGAGTACGGACCGGGCTGGAACCCGGCCGCGGACAGCTCCGGATTCCTGGCCAGGGCCTCACCGGACTCCACATCGGTGGGATACGCCTTGACCTTGGTCTTCGCGGGGTCGAACCAGGACTGACCCGTGGCGATCTCGAACTCCCAGCCGTGCCAGGGACACCGGATGATCTCCCCGCGCATGACATAGTCGTAGTTCCCGGGCTTGTCCGAGCGCACCAGTCCGGATGTCACGCCCTCACACATCGGTCCGCCACCGTGCGGGCACTGATTGCGGATCGCGTAGAAGTTGCCTTTGACGTTGAAGACGCCGATCGACCGTTTGGCAATCTCGACCACTTTCCGCTGGCCGGGTGGAATCTCGTCGACCGTCGCCACCACGTACTTGGTCACATTGTCTCCTTGTCCAGAAGGCATCATTTGATTCCGGTCATCGAGATTCCGCGGGTGAAGTACTTCTGCGCGAACACGAAGACCAGGACGGTCGGGATGATGGCCAGCGTCGCTCCGGCCATCAGCGGGCCGTACTGGGTGCTGTCCTGGGTCTGGAAGAACGCCAGCCCGACCGGGACGGTGAACTTGTTGACATCGCTGAGGTAGACCAACGGGCCGAAGAAGTCGTTCCACACGTTGACGAAGGTCAGCACGGCCAGCGTGGCCAGGGCCGGCTTCGACAGCGGCAGGATGATGCTCACGAAGATCCGGAAGTGGCTGGCACCGTCGACGAGGGCGGCCTCGTCGTACTCCTTGGGGATGGTCATGAAGAACTGCCGGAGCAGGAACGTGCCGAATGTGTTGGCGACGATCGGCGGGATGATCAACGGGAAGTGGGTGTCGATCAGGCCGGCCTTGACATAGGCGGAGTACAGCGGCAGCACCATCAGCATGTCCGGGATCATCAGCGATGCGAGCAACAGCCCGAAGGCGGCGTCCCGTCCGCGGAACTGCAACCGCGCGAAGCCGTAGGCGCCCAAGGCACAGACCATCAGCCGGCCGATGATCACCAGCACCGTGATGTAGGCGCTGTTGCCCAGGAACCGGATGAAGGGCAGGACGCCGTTGTTGACGAGGTACGCGTAGTTGTCGAGGGTGAACGGGTTCGGGAGCAGGCGCGGGGTCAGGCTGATCACGTCGCCCGGCTCCTTGAACGAGCTGGACAGCATCCACAGGAACGGGCCGATGGCAATCAACGCCGCGATGACGCAGACGACGTACGTCGCCGTCGGTCCCACGATCCGGCCGGCCCGCCGTCGCCGTTCATCGCCGCCATCGTCGACCGGCTGCGGCGACCGCGGTGGTGCGATCCGTTCGGGAGCACGAGTGTCTTCGACCGTCATTGATAGAACACCCACCTCTTCGAAATCCGGTTCTGGATCCAGGTGACCGCGACAAGCACAGCGAAGAGCACGATCGCCAGGGCCGAGGCGTAGCCCATCCGTCGCAGCGAGAACGCCTCGTACCAGAGGTGGTAGATGTAGACGTACGTGCCGTCGCCCGGTCCGCCGCCCGTCATCACCAGGACGAGCGCGAAGACCTGGAAGGAGCCGATCGTCTGCAGGATCAGCAACAGGAAGATCGTCGGCGTCAGGAACGGGAGCGTCACGTGGAAGAAGCGTGAGAACCGGCCGGCCCCGTCGAGGGTGGCCGCTTCGATCAACGTCTCCGGGACCCCCTGCAGGCCGGCCAGGACGATGATCATGTTGAAGCCCATGTTCGCCCAGATCGCCGTGACGATCACCGCGGCCATGGCCGATCCGGGCTCGCCCAGCCAGTGCGGTCCGGTGATGCCGAACGAGGCCAGGACCGCGTTGATCACGCCGTACTGATCGCTGAACACCCACCGGCTGACGACGCCGACAGCGACCAGGGAGGTCACGTACGGCAGGAAGATCAGCGCCCGGATGACGGCCATCCCCCGGAGCCGGTTGTTGACCAGCACGGCCAGCGCGATCCCGATGATGATCCCGACCGGGACGTACCCGATCGTGTAGATGGCGGTGTTGATCAGGCTCTTGCCGAACAG
Organism: Kribbella sp. NBC_00889; assembly: GCF_045207705.1. Lineage (NCBI taxonomy): Bacteria > Bacillati > Actinomycetota > Actinomycetes > Propionibacteriales > Kribbellaceae > Kribbella > Kribbella sp. NBC_00889. The sequence continues at coordinate 5,945,719 of NZ_CP108783.1, forward strand.
TGGATCCTGCCCGGAGAACATCTCCTTGTAGTTGGCCACGCCGGTGAACTTCGGCGCGGCCAGGCCGTCCCAGTCGGTGAAGCTCGTCACCAGGGTCGGAAGGACCGGGATGACGTTGAACAGCAGCGTTCCGAGGACGACCGGCCCGATGAACATCCAGCCGCGGAGGTTGCGGCGCCGCCCTCCACGGCGCCGGTCGACCGCCGCAGGGTCCCTCGCCTGGAGGGTCTGGGTGGCCGTCACTTTGCCGCGACCTTCAGGTCGGGATCGGTGAGCGCTCCTCCCTTCTCGAGCAACTCCTTGCCCTTGTCCCCGCTCCAGCCGCGCTTCTTGATCTCGGCGTTGACGGCATCCCGTCCGCGCTTGAGGTAGTCGGTGGTGGCGAGTTTGCCGCTGACCAGGTTGTTGGCGTTGGTGCCTTCGACGAAGGAGTCGGCGAGCGCCGTGCCGATCGGCCCACGCGGGAACGGCACGTCGACCGGGTGGCCGGCGGCGGTGCCCAGCGCTTCAGCCCAGACGCTGGCCGTCTTCGGCCGCGGATGGTCGGTGAACGCGGCGCTCTTGGCGACCTCGGTCAGCGCGGGTACGGCGAACTGTGCCTTGGCCATGACATCCGATGCCGCCTTGCCACACAGCGCCTTCATCGCCAGGAAGGCGGCCTGCGGATCCTTCGCGGTCTTCGGGATGACCCAGGTCCGGGCGTAGTTCTTCGTCATCGCGAACAGCGGTGTCTTGGGCCAGGGCATCACGTCCCAGTCGACGTTCTTGCTGATCTGCGCGCTGATGTCCATGGCCTGCCACGTCATGGCAAGCTTTCCCGCGTTGAACAGCGGCAGGTACTCGACGTCGATCGTGGGGGCGAAACCCTCGCGGATGTAGGAGACCTGCTTGTCGATCGCGTCCAGCGTCTCCGGCTTGCCGTAACCACACTCGGTCTGGTTGTTGTAGAGCGCGGTGTCACCAGCACCGTACGCCGTGGGCTGGATCGTGTTGACCGCGTACTGCAGACCGTAGGTATCGGTCCGGCTGCCGCTCTTGTTCGTCAGCTTCCTGACCGCTGCGTCGAACTCGTCCCAGCTCCACGCATCGGCCCACGAGGTCGGCGCCGTGAGCCCGGCATCGGCGAACAGCTTCTTGTTGTAGTACAGGGCATTCGCACTCATGCCGGGCGTGATCGAGAACTGATACCCCTCGACCGCGACCTTGGTCGTGAACGTCGGGCTGTACTTGGTCAGATCGAACCCTGTACTGGCGTCCTGCATCATCTTGTCCAGCTGCAGGATCTTGCCGTTGGTCGCCAGGTCGTACACCCGGTCGTCGTCGATGCGCTGCAGATCGGCCGCCGTACCGGAGGCGAACTGCAGCATCACGCTCGCCCAGTCGTCGCCCGGCGCGGGCTTCCAGACGATCTTGATCTTGTGCTCGTCGAGGCTCTCCTTCTGAGCAGCCGCGATCATGTCCTTGAACATCTTCTGGGTGGTGGGATCGCCGACGGAACTGAAGGTCACCTCTGTCCAGCCTGACGGCGTACCGGACGATCCTGAGCCGCACGCGGCCAGCGAGGTCCCGGCGACGCCGGCGGCAGCCAGCCCCAGGCCCCCTTGGAGCAATCGGCGGCGGGTGAGCAACGAGCCGGAAGTCATGAGTGTCTCCCTCGGCAAGGCGGGGTCGCCCGGCGCAGGCCCCCGAAGTCTGCGCAACGACAGCTCTCTACACCGATGTACTACGTGGCGCCTGAGAGCTGTGGGCTATTGATCTGGGTGGTCCAAGTGTTGGCTCACTGACGCAGAGCTGTCAACACTATGCGGAAGAGTAGTTCCAATATGCGGAAGCTATCGATAGCGCTCTGACCCGTCCGGCGCACCACTTATGCTGGCTCCAGCGAATCCCGGCGTGGGGGTTGAGACAGAGAGCGGGACGGTGGAGAACAGGACGTCGGGGAGTGTCCAATCCGTCGAACGGGCGTTCCACCTGCTCGAGCTGCTGGCCGACAGCGGCGACTCGTCGCTGACCGAACTCTCGGCCGCGATCGACGTCCCGGCTCCGACCACGCGTCGATTCCTCAAGACGCTGGTCTCACTCGGCTACGCACGCCAACTGCCGAACCGCCACTACGGGCTGGGGCTCAAGCTGACGAGACTGGCGGGCCGGGTCGAGTCGCAGTTCGGCCCGATCGTGACACCGCACCTGGACACGCTCGCCCGGGAGATCGGCGAGTCGGCGAATCTGGCGGTACTGGAGGGCGACATGGTCGTCTACATCGCCCAGTCCCCCTCGCGGCATGCGATGCGGATGTTCACCGAGGTCGGGCACCGCGCGCACGCACATTCGACAGGGGTCGGGAAGGCGATCCTCGCCGCCCTGTCCGAGGACCAGGTGGCCCGCATCGTGAGCAGGGTCGGCATGCCGGCCGAGACCTCGCACACCATCACCGACCTGGCCAAGCTCCGCACGGAACTCAACCGGATCCGCCGCGCGGGCTACGCGACCGACAAGGGCGAACAGGAGATCGGCGTCGTCTGCTATGCCGTCGCGATCCCCGATGTCCCGATCTCGATGGCGATCTCGGTCTCCGGCCCGACGTTCCGGATGACGCAGGAACTCGGCAAGGCGGCCGTCCCCCTCCTGATCAGCGAGGCCCAAGCAATCTCCAAGGACCTGCTCGGCCTACTGGGGTGACTCCGCGGAGAGCACCCGAGCCTCGACCAGAATCTAGACAGGCAGTTCCAAGCAGCGGCGGGCCAGGTCCATCCGCCAAGCCGCATCGTCCGCCGGAGTGCCGGAGACGTCCGGGCGGGCGGTGAGCAGGCAGTGGTTGGCGTTCCGCGCGGCCAGCATCAGTGGCACGAGCCGCTCCCACTCGGTCGGCAGCGGCCGCGCGCTGCGATAGCCGGCCAGGTACGCGTCCCGCAGCTCGGGGTAGGCAGGGTTGTCTCTGACCGGACCCGGATAACCGGCGAGGTTGCCCAGCAACGGGACCAGGTCGTAGGCGAAGTACCCCCACCCGCAGTCGTCGAAGTCGAAGACGCTGACGTTCCAGCCTTCCGTGCCCCGGCGCAGGAAGCAGTTGCCGAGGATGTAGTCGATGTGCGTGATTCCGTACGCGTCCTCACCTCTGCCGAGGGCGTCGAAGGCCGTTTGTGTCCGCGCGGCGATCTCGGCGAACTGTGCGCGATCGGCCGGCGCGAGTACGTCCTCGACAGCGAGCGTCGGCCGGAACGGTGAAGCGGCCGGGTCGAACATGCCGTCGGCATCCCAACGTGGCAAGGCGAATCCGACCGACGGCCGGAAGGCTGCGCCGGCGTTGTGCAGCCGGCCGAGCGCACGCCCGAGCGCCCACACGCCGGCATCATCCAGGCCGTCTCCGACCGAGTGCACCCGTCCGTCCAGCCAGCTCAGCAGGTCGCAGTAACGCCGCTCGCCGCCGTACTCCGTCTCGACGACCAACGCCCCTTCCCGATCCGGCACTGGCTCCGGCACCGCGGGGTCGCCGGCCAACTCGGTGCCGATCGTGCGCACGAACTCGAGTTCCGAGCGGATCTGGTCCGCCGTGCGATACCCGGTTCGGTGGACCCGCAGCACGTAGCGCGTCGACGCCGCTCGCACCTCGAACGTCGCATTGAGGCCGAACGCGAGCGGACGCAAGGCCGGTTTGCCGGGCAGGTCGTAGGCGGCCAGCGCGGTACGGGCCACCGACTCCAGCCGCGCACCGCCGGACCCGTCGTCAGCAGTCGCGTAAGGCACGACCGCCAACATAGGCGTCCGAGCGAGAGCAGGACCACGGGTTTTCACAAGGTCCGATGGGGTGGTCATGCCGGTCGAGCTCCAGCAGGATCGCCGGCGGATCGACATGTGGCGTCAAGCACCCCAGGATGTTCGCATGGAGATCCTGACCCCGCCTCATGTCGACGACCGGGCTGAGGTCGCCACGCTCGGCATCACGGTGGTCACGCCGTTCCGCGGGATGTTGAAGGTGCGTGATCAGCTCCTGAACGAGCTGATCGGGTGGTTGGAGCAGGCGAACGTCGAACCTCGAGGGCACTTCTTCCTTCGGCTGCTCACGATCGACATGAACGGACCGATGGAACTCGAGGTCGGCGTGACCGGCACCAGCCATCCGGGCGACGACCGGGTGCGACCCGGCGTACTGCCCGCCGGTCAGTACGCATCCCTCATCTATCGCAACCATGCACTGCGGGCGAACCGCGCTCTGCTGGAGTGGTCCGAAGCCGAGGGACTCGTTCTCGACAAGGACGAAGTACCGGCCGGTGATCAGTTCGGCTGCCGCTACGAGGCGTACCACACGGACCCCCGACAGCAGCCACGCAAGACCCTCTGGGATGTCGAACTGGCCATCCGCCTCCGAGCCAACTGAGCTCAACGCCAGCGGTCGCGGTCATGGCCTTCTCCTGTTCGAGCACGCGGCCGGCTCGACGGTGCCAGGTGCGGTGGGTGCGGCGTACTCGAGCGGGAACTGGAATGCGCCGGCGACGACGTACACCGCGGCGGCGACAACGTGCAGGACGACCGGGGGCGGGTGAGGCGTCGATGCGCGGGTTCGTCGGCAACACCTGCGGGCCGCCGACGAGCTCGACGAGCCGGAGCGACCCGGCGACGAGCGGGATGAGGGTGAGTGCGATCAGCGCGGCAGGCACTCGCACGCTCGAACCGTCCCGGGAACCCGGCCGGCGCTGCGGCGCCGGCCGGGTGCCAGAGGCGGCGTGCTGGGTCATTTCGCATCCGCCGTCGCACGGATCGCGGCCGGCTGAGTGGTGACGGTTCGGGCCATGCGCCACAGCGAGTAGCCGAGGCCGATCATCGCGATGCCGTTCGGGAAGGCCAGCAGCCGGTAGAACGCGTCCGGCAGCAAGGAGAGCACGATGCTGACGACGCCACCGACGGCGAGCAGCGCGGCCGCCCAGCGGGCCAGAACGCGGGCGCGATAGAGCGCGATACCGAAGACGAGGCCGCCGGCCAGGTAGCCGAAGCCCTGGACCTGTTGGACGATCTGCAGCAGACCGATGTCGCCGGTGGCGGAGTGGCCCTTGGCCACGGCGATGACGTCGTTCACGTAGCCGGGGTTGGTGTCGGCGATGGAGGGCAGGACGAACGCGGCGATGGCGACGGTGCTCATGATGGCGAGGTAGCAGGTGCCGAGAACCAGGTAGCCGACGAGTCCGACGACCCCGTTCTTGCGGACCTGGCTCAGGTACATGCCGGTGATGCCGACCAGCGCCAGTACGGCCATCAGCAGCTTCAGCAAGTTCCGCACCATGACTTCGGTCGTGCCGATGGAGGTGGCGTCCAGGTGCGGGTGGTTGATCTGGACCCCGATGAAGATCAGTCCTGCGACGACCGCGGCGGCGCCTGCGGCCCGGCTGAGGGTGGTTGGCGTGATGGTCATGTCCGGCTCCTGTTCCGGTGGTCCGTGGCGGCTGCCGCGGTATGTCCGGAACGTATTTCGGGAGGTGGCGACCGGGCGTCACAACATGTGGTGACTGACGATGTGACATGTCCTCGCGGGACAGGTGAGTGCTACAGCAAGCCGAGCTCGCGGCCACGGCGGACGGCGGCCGAGCGGTTGTTGACGTCCAGCTTCGTGAAGATGCGCTTGGTGTGCGTACGGAGCGTGTTCAGCGAGACGAAGAGCCGGCGGGCCATCTCAGGGCCGGTCAACTCGCTGTCGAGGAGGCGCAGGACCTCGAGCTCGCGTTCGCTGAGCGGGTCGGCCAGTGATCCACGGGCAGGTACGTCGGCAGCACCGGTGCCGAGGAGTCGGCGAGCATGCCGGCGCAGTACGTCGTACTCGCCGCCCTCCTGGACGGACGCGGCCTCGTGGAGCAGGGCAAGCATCGGGACGCCTTCGTCGAGCAACAAGCGCACGTAGCCGTCCGGCTCCGGCGCCCTGGCCAGTGCCGCATCCAGCTCGGCCAGAGCCTCCGGTCGTTGCCCGCGCGCCTGATGAGTGAGGGCTCGCAGCATGCCGATCTCCAACAGACTGCCTGCGCGCGTCCGCTCAGCGTCGGCATACAGCCGGTCCAGCAGTGCAAGTACGTCTCCGAGTGGCGCGGTGCCACTGGCGAGCAGGAGCCGCACGAGCGTCAGGTGGTCGTACTCGCGCTGGAACGACGCGTCATCGGCCACGGCGACGTCGTGGTCGTCCGCCCACTGCTGAGCCGCAGCAAGGTCTCCGGCTGCGATGTCCACGCGGGCTCGCATGGCGGCGAGGGGGCGGAGGTCCGGGTAGAAGCCGGGCCGGTACAGCGTTGCCGCGTGGTCGAGCAGCTCCCTGGCGGTGGCGTGGTCGCCGTTCGAGACGCACACCTGGGCGGTGACGACGTACCAGCGGTGCCGGTTCTCTGTGATCGAGCCGCGCTCGCCGAGCACCCTCGCCGTCTCCAGATGGGCCTCTGCACTGACCAGATCACCCTGCTCACGGTCGAGCTCGGCCAGTCCCACGTGCAGGTCGGCGACAGCCCGCGGGTACGGCTCGCCGCCTCCGATCGCCGTCGCCAGGGCCTGCTCGTACAGCCGCCTTGCCCGATGGGGACGGCCTGCGGTGATCCACATATCGGAGAGCACCACCGTGGTGTCCAGCTCGTCGATCAGGTTCCCCGCCGCGTGCAGGCTCCGGACCGCGTCCGAGAACGTGGCCAAGGCCTCCTCGACGTCACCGGCCGCCCACGCAGCCAGACCGAGGTACCCGGACGCGGCTCCCAGCACGAAGTGGTCCTCGGCGCCCGCCAGCTCCAGCGCCCGCCGGGCGCACTGCACAGTGGCCGGTACGTCGTGCCGCGCTTGAGCCAGCGCAGCCCGGTAGACCCACACGGTCGCCGGGGCGGTCCGCAGGTCCTCGTTGTCAGCCCACGTTGCCGCGAGGGCCCGGTCTTGCGCGCCGGCCGCCAGCGCCGCCTCGGCATCATCGAGCCGGTGCTCCATCCCGTCCAGGTCACCAGCCGTCATCAGCGACCAAGCGGACACGATGCTCAGGACGGGGCTCCGCCGTACGACGGACTCTGGCAGCGACCGCATCCATTCCAGCATCAGGCTGTCCTGCCGTGCGCGGCGCAGCTCCGGCAGCGCCTCCTCCATCAGGTAGGCAGCGCGGTCGCGGTCACCTGCGGCGAGTGAGTGATGTACGGCGTCCGCGACCAGGTCGTGCGCGGCGTACCAAGCGCTCGCAGCCTGATGCAGCGTCGGCAGCTGCGCCGGGTGCTCAGCCATCAGGCGAGCGCGCAGGACATCGCCGAAGAGGTGGTGGTACCGATACCAGGAGCGCTCGGCATCCAGCGGGACCACGAAGACGTTGCCGCGGTCCAGCTCCTCCAGCACCTGACCACCGCCGACCCCACCGGTGACTGCATCACACAAGTCACCGGTCAGTCGGTCCAGGACCGCGGTGCGGAGGAGGAAGTCGCGGACCACCGCGTCCTGGCGGGCAAGGACCTCATCCACCAGGTAGTCGATGACGAAGCGATGGCTGCCGGTGAAGGCTCCGATGAACTCGGCAACGTCCCCGCGGTCCGCCATACCCCGCAGCGAGAGCGCAGCCAGCTGAAGACCGGCGATCCAGCCCTCGGTCCGTTCCTCCAGCGCCTGTACGTCGGTCTCGGTGAGCTGCAGTCCCATCATCTCGTTCAGGAACTCCCTGGCCTCCGCCGGCGCGAAGCGCAGATCCGCCGCCCGCACCTCCGTCAGCTGCCCGCGACTCCGCAGCCGCGACAGCGGGAACGGCGGATCCGCGCGCGTCGTCACCAGCAGATGCAGCTGATCCGGCGCGTGGTCGAGGAGGAAAGTCATGGCCTCGTGCACCTCAGGCGCGTGGATGACGTGGTAGTCGTCCAGCACGAGCAGCCAGTGGCTGTCCGGCGCCTGCCGCCCGGCGCGCACGAGCTCGTTGACCACCGCGATCATCGGCGCGTCGTCCAGTGCCGCTGGATCCAGGTCGAGACCGATGCCGGCGAGCGCCGCCCAGAGGTGGGCGAAGAAACGCGGCAGCACGTTGTCGCCCTCGTCGAGGGACAGCCACCCCACCCGCTCCTGGCCCGCGGCCCAGTCGCTGAGGAGCGTGGTCTTGCCGAAGCCGGCCGGCGCCGAGATGAGGGTGAGTCGGTGGCCGCGGTCCAGGGTGCTGTCCAACCGGCCGGCGAGCCGTGGGCGCGCCACCAGTTCCGACCGCCGGGCCGGCGGAAACAACTTGGTGGCGAGCACCGGAGTCGACACGTCCGGATCATAGCGGCGCGCCGTCGGCCCCGAGTAGCGCTCAGGACTTGTTGCCTACGGCAATGTCCAGATGAACCGCAGGGTGCGCCGGGTTACGACTCTCCGGAGAGGCGAGCGGAGTGGCGCGCGGGTTCGTAGGATTGTCATTCCGCACGGTCGCCCGGTGTGAGGAGAGCGCATGGAGTACAGATCGGCTCAGCACTCCATTCCGACCGCGACCCAGGGGGTTGCGCTGTGGGTGGCGGGAGCGTTCATTTCGCTGGCTTGTTTCGGGGTCGCGCGGATGAGTATCGGTACCGAAGGGCTGTTGTTCGGGGTCTTTCACGTGTCCGTGGTGGGCGGGATCCTGCAGCTGGCTCTCGGCGTCACCGCTCTGGTGATGGCGGGATCCGCGCGGCACTGCCGTGCGTTCCTGGCGGGCGCGGGACTGCTGATGGTCGTGCTGCTGGCCTACGGACAGTTAGGCCCGGCTCAGGTGGTCGCGGATCTGGTGCCTATCGGGCCGGCTGACGTGTGGCTGCACGTCGTACTGGCGCTCACGATGCTGGTGGGGGCAGCGCTGCCGGCCAGGATCAGCTGGCGGCGGATGAGTTGGCGGCGGCCTCATAAGATGCGGCCGGCCGTTACGGGGGAGAACGGCCGGACCGCGAGTTGAACGTAACAACCCGGTCCGGCGAGGCTCAAGACGCCTTCACCATTCGTCATCCGAGAGACATGCTCACACTGCGCCGCCCGATCCTGCCGTCATCAGATCGTCAAGTGGATGCGCTTGGAGTCGTCATGTCCGAACGCCGGTGAACGGGCCCTACCCGCACGGTGAACCGGGGACGAAACCCTGAATCCGTAGACACGTTACGTATATGCACCTACGTCTTTGTCCTGTCATTCTCAGGTCCGATGTTCGCGCCCCAGAACATCGTCCGCCCGTTTGAAGGAGAGAGAATGACGCCCGATTCTCCCCCACCTCGACGACGCGCGCGCACCCGCCGACTGCTCGGTGTCGTGCTCGGCACCGCCACGCTGATGGTCACCACCGCAGTGTCCGCGTACGCCGCTCCGCCACCGCATCTGCCGCAGAACGCCGGCGGCCACCGGCACGACTTCGAACACGTGATCTCGTGGATCAACCAGTCGGCCAACCAGGTCGAGTACGTGACCACCACGCAGCACTCCAGCCAGGTCACCTACGCCAGGTCGCAGGTGCGCTTCGACGGCTCGCACCCGAAGGTCGTCTACCACAAGGACGGCGCGAGCACGCACTTCTTCCGGCTGGCCAACAGCAACGACGAACCGCCGGAGAACCACTACCACAACTGGCGGTACCCGCCGCTGGTCGACTGGAACGGCTGGCCCAGCACCGGCCTGCGGGACACCCTGATGACCGCGGACTTCGGTTCCGCGACCATCAAGATCACCGACAAGGACGACCGCTTCCGCAACCTCCTGAACGCTTCGAAGCCCGCCGGCATCCCGTTCGACCCGTGGGCATGACCACCTGACGCACCCCACTGACCGGGTCTGAGCCGTCGCGCTCAGACCCGGTCTGTCGTGTCGATGAGGCGTGCGTCTCGCGCTGCCGGTGACGGAATTCATATCGGCGGGCAATGCATCGGGTGTGGAGTGGACGGCATGAACGATGAGCCCCGGTTCCTGGTTCCCGCTGTGGTGTTCGTGGCCCTGGTCGTCGCCGTGGTCGGAAGCCTCGGCGCGCCGCTGATCACCGCGGTCGCCGACCAGTACGACGTGTCCCTGGCGGCATCCCAATGGACCTTGACGATCCCGCTGCTGTCGGGTGCCGTGGCCACTCCGGTCCTCGGCCGGCTCGGATCCGGACCGCATCGCCGGGCCGTCGTCCTGACCACTCTGGGCATCGTCGTCCTTGGCAGCGCGCTGACCGTCGTACCGCTGCCGTTCGCCGTGCTGTTGATCGGGCGCGCGGCGCAAGGGACCGGGCTCGGTCTGACCGCCTTGACGATGGCGACCGCCACCGATCACCTCGGCGAACGGCGGGCAGCGAGCACGATCGCCTTGTTGTCGGTGGCATCGACCGCCGGCATCGGCGTCGGCTATCCCCTGGCCGGAGCGTTGACCGACGCCGCCGGCATCCGCGCGGCGTACGGCCTCGGGCTGGTGGTCACGGCCTTGGCCTTCGTCGCCGCGTTCGTGGTGCTTCCGCAGGCGCCGCCGCGGCCGGGTCGCCGAGTCGACATTCCCGGAGCGGCTCTCCTGACCGTCGGTCTACTGGCTCTCCTCGTCGTCATCAGTCAGACACAGCTCTGGCGAGACCACCCGACCTGGTCAGCGGCGATCCTGGCTGCCGCACTGCTTCTCCTGGTGCTGTGGGCCTTCGTCGAGACTCGCGTCGCGCATCCGCTGGTCGACATCCGTCTCCTCCGCCATCCGGCCGTCGCGGGCGCGAACCTGGTGATCTTCACCGGCGGTATCGGCATGTACCTCCTGCTCAGCCTGATCACCCGCTACGTCCAGACGCCCGCCGCGACCGGCTACGGCTTCGACCTGAACACCTTCGAGGCCGGTCTGATCCTGGTCCCCTTCTCGGTGGCCGGCTTCGCCGCCGGGAAGTTCCTGCCGCGGCTGCGCCTCAGCCCGCGGAGCCGACTCGCCGCGAGCGCCACGACGGTGCTCGTCGCCTTCGTCCTCTTCGCGCTGACCCGCTCCCACCTCGCTGGACCTGTGGTCGCGATGACGGTCCTCGGCCTCGGCGTCGGCGCGTTCTTCGCATCCATGCCGGCCGTGATCCTGGCCGTGACGCCGAAGTCCGAGACCGCCAGCGCGATGAGCGTCAACCAGGTCGTCCGCAGCATCGGCTTCTCGATCGGCAGCGCGCTGACCGGCATCGTCCTCGCCGCACAGACCACCGACCGGTTCCCCGCCGAGCCGGCCTACGCCACCGCGGCCTGGACCGGCGCCGCCATCACCGCCGCCACGATCGTCCTCACCCTCGGCGTACTGCGGCGGAGCTGAAGTGATTGCGGAAGTCGCGCGGGCTCATCGCGTTCTGCGTGCGGAAGCGGCGGTTGAAGTGCGAGAGGTTGGGATAGCCGCAGCCGGTCGCGATCGCGCTGATCGGCGTGTCCGACTCGATCAGCCGACGGGACGCCTCGGCCAGCCGTACGTCGTTGACGTAGTCGGTGAACGTCCGGCCGGTGTGCCGCCGGAAGAACCGACTGAACGCGTCCGGTGACATCGAGACCAGCGCCGCGGCCGCACCGATGGCGAGGCGTTCGGCGTAGTCGCGACGTACCAGGCCGATCACGCGGTCGATCCGATCTCGGGCGGCGGCATCGACGTCGGTGACGAGGGAACGGGTCGCGATGGTCTCAGCCGGCTGACCGGCCAGCGACACCAGGATCTCGAGGACGGCGAGTGTCCCCCTCGCCGCGTCGGTGGTGTTGCTCAGGGCAACCATGGCATCCGGGACACCGTCGGCGCCGTCGAAGCGTAAGCCACAGTCGGATCGGGCCAGCAGGCGCCGTACGCCGCGGAACTCAGGCCGATCGAAGAACCCGGTGCCGAACGCGTCGTACAGGAACTGCACGGTCACGGCCTCATGCCACCCGGCCGCCTCCGACTCCCAGGTGTGCGGCGTCTCCGCCCCCAGCAGGACCAGATCCCCGGGACCGTAGTCGGCGACCCGATCACCGACGTAGCGCCGGCCCGATCCGGCGACGATCAGCGTCAGTTCGTACTCCGGGTGGTAGTGCCAGTCGAACCCGAACCGTGGCTCCGCCCGCAGCCCGAGATGCCACGACTGATGCGGCGAGGCAGGGATGTGCTCGTACGCCGGCCGCATGCCAGAACAGTACTCTGCCGACGCCCGACCGCCATCCGCCCTATCGAATTGGTCAGCAGAGTACCGGTTTTGGCCGCTGGACGCGTGGCACCCCGATCGCCGCTGAGGAGAAACTGGTCACCATTCGCCGATTGGGAGGCCCGATGACCACCACCGCCACCGAACTCGACCAGCCGTACGCCGTCAGTCCGGGCGCCGTCGACCAGTACGCCGCTGACGGCTACGTGAAGCTGCGCGGCGTACTGAGCCCCGACGTCGTGGCGCACTACGAGCCCGAGATCACCGAGCAGGTCCTCCGGATCAACACCCAGCACCTGCCGCTGGCCGAACGCAACACCTACAGCCGCGCGTTCCTCCAGGTCGAGAACCTGTGGCGGCACAGCGACGCGGTCCGCGAGTTCGTCTTCTCCCGCCGCCTCGCCGGGATCGCCGCTCAGCTTCTCGGTGTGCCGTCGGTGCGGCTGTACCACGACCAGGCGCTCTACAAGGAGGCAGGCGGAGGCTTCACGCCGTGGCACGTCGACCAGCACTACTGGCCGCTGTCGACGGACCGCACCGTCACCGCCTGGATTCCACTGCAGGACACTCCGACGGAGCTCGGTCCGCTGACGTTCGCGGCCGGCAGCCACCGGTCGGGGTACGGCCGTGAGCTCGAGATCAGCGACGAGTCCGAGGCCAAGCTGGACACCTTCGTGACCGAGTCCGGGTTCCGCGTCGACGATTCGCCGTACGCGATCGGGGATGTCAGCTTCCACTCGGGCTGGACGATCCACCGCGCCCCGGGCAACTCCAGTACGACGCCACGCCGGGTGATAACCGTGATCTACATGGACGCGGCGATCGAGATCGCGCCGCCGGCGAATCCCTTCCAGCAGGGCGATCTCGCCGCGTTCCTCGGCAACCGCGCACCGGGCACCGTCGCCGACGGCCCGTTGAACCCCGTCCTCCACTGAGCTCCGGTTGCTGCCGGCAACAAGTGTGAGCGGCGAACTCGACGATGGTCACATCGCTTCGCCGTCACGCAGCCTCGACGTCGAAGACCTTGTCGAGGCCGGTACGGCGCAGTACGTCGGTCATCTTCCGGCTGGCGTGCCGGATGACCACCCCACCGCCACGACGGCGGCAGGTGCGGTGCGTGTCGAGCAGTTCGGCCAGCAGGGTCGACGAGATCTGGCCCAGGTCGGACACGTCGACGACCACCAGGCACACGCCCTCCATCACGAGCTCGCGCAGTCGCCAGCGCAGTGCGGTCAGGCCGTCGTTCAGGTCGGTGTCGGACAACGTGACGATGGCCTTCTGGGGAAGTGGACCGTGGCTCGTCTCGGTCATCGACGGGTCCTCCGATGCAGTTGTGGCACTGGTACAACCCTGCGCCTCGGACTTTGAGATCGGTGGTGGTCCTTCTTTACGATCGGATGACATGCGGTGCCCAGCCCGTCACAACCGCGTTCGGAGTTGCGAGGATGTGCCGGTGCCGATGCAGGTGTTGATCGTGGAGGACGACGATCGCATTCGGGCCGTACTGCGGCTCGCCCTCGAGGACGAGGGCTACCAGGTCGCCGAGGCAGCGGATACGCCGACGGCGCTGGAACAGGCACGGGCCGCGATGCCGGACCTGATGATGGTCGACCTGATGCTCGGCGAGATCGACGGCTACACGTGCATCCGGGAGATCCGCCGGATCAGCGACATCCCGATCGTGATCGTCAGCGCGCGGTCCGACACCCACGACATCGTGGCCGGACTGGAGGCCGGTGCGGACGACTACGTCACCAAGCCGTTCCAGGTGAAAGAGATCACCGCGCGGCTGCGGGCGCTGCGCCGGCGGCTGCGGACCAGCGCGGAGGCGGCCGAGCCCGACATCGTGCTGGACTCCGATCCGGGCCGGCGGCTGATGCTGTCCACGTCCCGGGGCGCGGTCCGGCTGGACGGCCAGGACGTCCCGCTGACCGTCACCGAGTACCGGCTGCTGGTCGAGCTCGCCTCGCCACCCGGCCGGGTGCTCAGCCGGTCGGCGCTGCTGGCCTCGGTCTGGGAACACGGGTACTACGGCGACGAACGCATCGTCGACGTCCACATCAGACGATTGCGCACCAAGGTCGAGCGTGATCCCGGACGACCTCAACTCGTGACCACGGTCCGGGGAATGGGCTACCGGCTGGATCCGCGATGAGATTCGGCGTGCACGCCCTGGGGCTGCGGCACCGGCTGGTGCTCGCCTTCGCCGTGGTGGCGCTGCTCGTCTCCGCTGTGTTTGCCATCAGCACCTATCTCCTCGCCCGCGGCTACCTGCTCGCCCAGCGGGAGAAAGTCGTCCAGCACCAGACTTTCGCGGATGCAGCGTACGTCCAGCGCCGGCTGTCGAGTGCCGGCGCCGATGTCTCTGCGGTCCTGACCGCGGCCGGGACCCCGGCGGGTCACTCGATCATCCTGCGGTGGCGAGACCAGTGGTACGCGTCCGCGCTCGACGAGGGACGGGACGCCGTACCGGGTGGGGTGCTGGAAGAGATCGCGAACGGCCGTCCGGCCAGTCAGCGGTTCCGGTCGGACGACGAGGCGTACATGGTGGTCGGAGTGCCACTGCCCTCGGTCAACGGGCAGTTCTACGAGATCGCTCCTCTCAGTGAGCTCGACGGAAACCTGCGGCTGCTCAGCGGGATCCTGATGGGTGGCGCGGCGCTGGCGACCGCCGCGGGTGCCGGCCTGGGGCTCTGGGCGAGCCGATCCGTCGTCACCCCGCTGAACCGGGTCGCCGTCACCGCCGCGTCGATCGCCGGCGGCGAGCTCGACACCCGGCTGCCCGCGACGGAGGACCCGGAGCTCGCCACGATCGTCGGATCCTTCAACAGCATGGTCGACACGTTGCAGCAGCGGATCAACCGCGACGCCCGGCTGGCCGCCGACGTCAGCCATGAGCTCCGCTCCCCCTTGACCACACTCGTCGGCAGCGTCGACCTCCTGAACGCGCGACGCGACGAGCTGCCGGAGCGGTCGCAGCGGGCCCTGGACCTCGTCACCGCCGACCTGCAACGGTTCCGGCGGCTGCTCGACGACCTGCTCGAGCTGGCCAGGTCCGACGGCGGTCTCGACCAGCGGCCCAGCACGACCGTCGATCTGGGCGAACTGCTCCGCCAGGTCCTCGGCGAGGTCGGCCGCGAACCCACCCTGCTGCGCGGCGGGACGGACGTCGTCGTGAAGGCCGACAAGCCTCGCTTGGGCAGGCTGTTCCGCAACCTGTTCGAGAACGCCGAGACGCATGGCGGTGGGCTGACCGCTGTCGAGGTCGCCCAGGTCGACGAGGACGTCCTGGTGCTGGTCGACGACGGCGGCCCGGGGATCCCGCCGCACGATCGGGAGCGCGTGTTCGAGCGGTTCGCCACCGGCGCGACCAAACGCGGATCGTCGTCGGGGACAGGTCTCGGTCTGGCACTCGTCGCGGAGACCGTCGCGATCCATGGTGGTGCGGTCTGGTGTTCGGCGTCTCCGACCGGCGGCGCGCGGTTCGTCGTACGGCTGCCGGAGGCGCGGGCATGAAGGCGACCGCCGTGGCCGTCGCAGCGGCCCTGGTACTGGTCGGCTGTGGGGTTCCGGTCCAGGAGGACCCGGCGCCGATCGACCCCGGGGCGATCCCGTCCCGGTTGCGCACCGCCAGCAGGCCGACGACGGGACCGGCCCCGGCGACGTCCGGACAGGCGACGGTTCAGGTGAACTTCGTCCGTCGGGACCGGCTGGTCGCGCTGAACCGGGAGGCGCCGAGCACGACGTCGACCGAGTTGATGAGCGCCGTACTCCAGGGGCTGCAGGACGGACCGACCGCGACCGAGCGGGCCGGGGGCCTCACGTCCGCCCTGCAGCCGGGACTGAGGTTGGGCGTGATCCAGGTTCAGGCGAAGAGCGTCGTACTCGAACTGTCCGGGGAGACCGGCGGCCGGTCCGCGGCCGAGAACGTCCTGGCCGTCGGGCAGATCGTCTTGTCCGTGACCGCGTTGCCGGCCGTCGACGAGGTGACGTTCTCGCACAACGGGGTACCGGTGGAGGCGCTGCTGGCGGACGGCTCGCTGACGACGAAGCCGCTCACCGCCAAGGACTACGAGGCGTTGCGGTCGCAGTGAGCGGGCCCAGGTTTTGACGAGCATGCTGAGGAAACTTTGAGATCGTGTGTCGTTCGTCCTCCGAGTCCCCGCTACGCCCCGTGAGCGGGATACACAGGACCGTGAGCGGTGCCCGAGGAGGAGAGAACGTCGTGGCTGAGCGTCCGTCCGCGCCCGGACCAGCCGCGCCGATGGTGACCTGGTCGGTCGCGATCGGCGTGGTCGCGGTGGCCGGAATCGCGCTGGCCCTGATCAAAGCGTCGCTCTCGGTCGCGCTCATCGTGTTCGGGTCCGTCGCGATCGCGGCCGCGATCCTGGCGATCGGCCTCGTCAGGTCGCGCCGGCGGACCACGACGCCCTCGGAGCAGCAGATCATCGACGCCGACCTGGCCAGGTGGTCGGACGCCGAGTTGTACGCCGTCTGGGTCGCGACCGACGCCGAAGTGGTCCGCGAAAGCCAGTCCGGCTACACCGGGACCGCCGCCCGGGCCCGTGACCTCCTGCTGTCCGAGATCGCGCGCCGGCGCCCGGCCGAGACCGCCGCCTGGCTCAGCTCCGACAACGCCCTGAACGGCGAGCCGCCCCGCTTCTTGTTGTCCTGAGGCTGTCAGCGGGCGTCTACCCGCTCTGATCACGGGACGGCGAGGGTCAGGACGACCTCGTTGGCGTGAATGGTGAGGTGGCCGCCGGTGGCTTCGGCGTACCGCCGGGCGATGTCGAGCCCGAGCCCGGTGGAACCCCGGTCGCTGCGGCCACGCTCACCGGCTCCGAGCGGGATGCCCGGTCCCTTGTCCGCGACAGCGATCCGTACGACGTTCTGCTCCCGGGTCAGCGTGATCCTGGCCGGCGTACCGTCCGGGGTGTGGGCGACGACGTTCTCCACCAACGCGTCGAGCGCGGCGCCGAGGTCCTCGGCCGATGAGCGCACCATGGCGGGTGGCTCCGGAAGATCGAGGGCGAGCTCCCGGCCCTGGTCCTCGAACAGTGGTTCCCAGAACGCGGCCCGGTTGCGGGTCACCTCGACCGCGTCGCAGTGCGGGACCCGGCCTTCGCGTTGCGGACGGCGGGCGGCGCTGATCACCGCGGTCAAGGTCCGTTCCAGGCTGGTCACCTGGGTATTCAGTTCCTCGGCACGCTCGCGGTCCGGCAAGGCCTCGACCTGGAGCCGGAGCGCGGTCAGCGGCGTACGCAGCCGGTGGGACAGGTCGGCGACGGCCTCGCGTTCGACTGCGATCACCTCGTCGATGCGGTCGGCCAGACCGTTGAGCGCGGCACCTACCTTGGCGACCTCGGCCGGGCCGGTGGTCGGAGCGCGGGCGTCGATGTCGCCCTTCGCCAGGCGTTCCGCCGTACTGGCCGTCTCCTCGAGTGGGCGGGCGAGCCGGCGGGAGACGAGTTCGGCGCCGACGATGCTGAGCAGGAGTACGGCCAGGCTGCCGCCGATCAGGATCAGCAGGCGCGGAGTGAGACCGTCGTACAACTCGTCGGCGGTCAGGAACAGGCAGACCGAGGCCGGGCCCTGCGGGGTGCCGACGGCGACCTCGACCGCCATCCCGCCGTCGATCGAGCGATAGTCCACATCACCGAGCTGCGGCGGTCCCTTCCGATCGTCGTCGTCGTCGTAGTCGGCCGGCAGCGGCTGCGGGGCCGACACTCCACCCGGTGGCGGGTCGCCCAGCGTCGTACCGTCGGGAAGGCGGACCGAGATCGTGCCCGGCTCGTCCTTGCTGAGCCCTTGGATGTACGCCGTGATGTCGTCGGCGCTGTTGTCCCTGTCGCCGACGTAGTACGCGACCGCTTCGGCCCGGTACCGCGCTCGCTCCTTCGACTCGTTGGCCGTCGTACTGCGCATCAGCAACACCAGCGGTACGGCGAAGGCCAGCACGACCAGCGTGGTCATGCCGACCGAGAGGAACAGGATCCGGCGGCGCATGGTCAGCCCCCCGACGCCAGCTTGATCCCGACGCCACGGACGCTGTGCAGGAACCGCGGCTCCGCGGCCGTCTCACCGAGCTTGCGCCGCAACCAGGACAGGTGAACGTCGACCGTGCGGTCGCCGCCGCCCCACGGCTGACCCCAGACCTCGGCCAGGAGTTCGCGCTTGCTCACCACGGCACCCGGCCGGCGGGACAGCGCCAGCAACAGGTCGAACTCCTTGCGCGTCAGGTCGACCGGCGAACCGTCCACCGTGACCTCGCGACTGCGCGGATCGATCCGCAACGCGCCCAGCTCGACCGTCGACTCGCCTTGCTCGCCCTGGCCGAGGCGCCGCAGCACTGCCCGGATCCGCGCGTCGATCTGCGCCGCACTGAACGGCTTGATCACGTAGTCGTCCGCACCCGCGTCGAGCAGCCTGACCACGCTGGCATCGTCGTCCCGGGCCGTTGCCACGATCACCGGTACGTCGCTCACCGCGCGAACCATGGCCAGCACGTCCCGGCCGTCCAGGTCCGGCAGGCCAAGATCCAGCAGCAGTACGTCGGGCCGATCGCGGGCGACCGCGGCGATGCCATCGGCGCCGGCTGCGACGGCCGTGACGACATGACCGGCTGCCGTCAGGGACTTGCCCAGCGACGTCCGGATCGCGTCATCGTCCTCGACCAGCAACACCCGCGCCATGCGTTGAGCCTAGCTTCGTCACTCCACCTGGAGCTGCGCCGGCGCTCGGAGGCCGGTGCTGCGGAGTTCCAGGCCGGCGAGCTGACCGATCACCGTGGTGTCGCCTTCGCGCCACGCCGTGACCGGATCGTCGGAGATCTTCGCGAGCTTGTGCATCGGCTGGTTGGCCATCGCCCGCAGCGCGAACAACTCCAGGTCCGCATCGCTGTCGATGAACTTCTGCGCCGCGGTCGCCCGCCGGGAGAACCGGATCCGCGGCGGCAGCCAGATCAGCAACGCCAGCAACACCGGCATCGCGATCGTCACGGCGGCCAGGACGTACGCCAGCTGCTCCACGGCGTGCGCCTGGTCCCGGCCGGCCTCGGCCAACTTGCCCGCGGCCGCCGCGGCGCCGTCCACCGGCGACCGCAACTGGTCGCCGACCACCGGCACTTTGCCCATCGGCTCCGACAACCGGCGCAGGTCCCCCGCGAGCCCGTCGCCCGCCTCGGCCGCCTTCCGTCCGGGCGCCCCGAGGGCGTTCGTGATCCGGAACACCAGCAGACCGGCCTCGACCCACAACCAGACCCAGCCCACCAGCAGCAGATCGCCGAGCACCTGCCGGAACCGCTGCGTCCCCACGTCGGAGTAGACCTTCACCGCGCCATCCCTTCATCGGGCCGTTCATCGGCTCCGTGCGCGGTGAGACTAGAGGGTCGTACGCAGATCCCAAAGCAACGGATAGTAACGAAGATCCAACCGGCTGCGCAGGTAGCCGGCGCCGGAGGAACCGCCGGTGCCCGGTTTGGTGCCGATCATGCGCTCGACCATGACCACGTGCCGGGCACGCCAGGAGGCTGCCAACTCGTCGTGCTGGAGCAGGACCTCGGCGAGCTCCCAGACCGCGGCGTAGTGGCTGCGGTCACCGGCGACCTTGCGCAGCGCGTCCCGGACGGAGTCCTCGGTGTCGGTGCCGAAGCCGGCCTTCTCGAGGACGACGAGGTACGCGTCCCACAGGGTCGGCTCTTCCAGCCGCCGGCCGAGGCGCTCCTTCTCCACCTCGGTCAGGCCGCGGAACCGGCGGACGAACGACGGGTCCTTCGCCCCGGACAGGAACTCGATCTCGCGGAACTGCACCGACTGGAACCCGCTGGCCGGCGACAACCGGTGCCGGAACTCACCGAAGTCCTGCGGGGTCATCGTCTCGAGGATGTCGACCTGCTGGGTGAGCGTGCGCTCGATCGTGTGCACGCGGCGGAGCAGATGCTCGGCCAGCCACAGTTCGCCGGACAGCATCGCGTCCCGGGAGGCGGTCAGCTCGTGCAGGACCTGCTTGAACCACAGCTCGTAGACCTGGTGGATGGTGATGAACAGCAACTCGTCGTGCGCCGGTGGATCCGACTCCAGCCGCTGCTGATCGAGCAGCTCGCCCAGCCGCAGATAGCTCCCGTACGTGAGCCGTCCGCCCGCCTCGCCGAAATGCACGTCGACGCCGTCCCACCGCCCCGCCACCCCGTCACCACTGCTCATGCGCCCGAGGGTAGCTGACCGGTGCGTGACCGGTCAGGGATTGGCTCGTTGGAGGTGGGTACGCCGAAACGAGGAGTTGCATGTCCGCCACGGTCGAGACGCCGCTGATCCCGGGACCGATCCAGGGACCGACCCGGGAAGAACCGCAGATCGAGGCGCTGCTGCTCGGGGACTACGCGTCCCTGGTCCACCTGGCCTATCTGATCCTCCCGCCTTCGATCAGCAGGTCACGGCGGACCGCCGCCGCCCACGCCGTCGTACAGCGCGCCCTGCCGCCCGGGCTGTACCTCCCGAGCGGCGACCCACGGGAGTTCCTCCGGCGTCGCGTCGTCCAGGAAGCCGGCCGGCAGGCGTCGGCTCAGTCGATGCTCGATCGGCTCGGCGGTCTCTTCGCACCGGCCGACTCGCTGTGCTTCGAGCCCTGCGCGACGACGATCGACCGCACCACGATCCGCCGGCGCAACCGTCGCGGCCGCCGGCTGGCGATCGCCGTCACGCTGCCCCTCACCCTCGGCATCCTCGCATCCCTGCTGCTGTCCTGACGTCCCTCGAGTTGTCCCAGGCAACGAACAGGCACTGATCCGCTCGTCCGGGTGCAGGTTCGGTCCAGGGTGCGTCCACCGGGGGCCAACGTGGGTCCAGACGGTCCTGATTCCGGTCCGGCCGGCTTCCCGTGGTGGAAAGAAGGTGGGTGAGCCGCGGCATCAGGTGCGCGTGCTCTTCGCCGAAGGTCTGTTCTCCGCCGGAACCGAGTTCGGTCCCGACCGGCAGGACGCACTGGTTGCCCTGGGCAAGCGACTGCCGGAGCTCGATGCCGCGGTCACGGTGACCGGCTACTCGGTCGTCGTACCGGGGAGCAGCACCTCGGGCGGATCGCGTACGGCGCTCCTTCGCGCGCGCACCGCCACACAGGAGCTCAGTGCGGCATCCGGGCTCCCGCTGACCGCGTTCGCCATGCAGTCCGGTGATCAGGGGCAGTCCGGTGATCAGGGCAGGCCGCCCTTCCGGAATGCGGCTCAGAACAGTACGGTCACCCTCACGCTGACCCCGCGCTAGCGCCTTGCCTCGCTCAGAGGCTGTGGCGAGCGAGGAAGTCGCGAAGGGCGGTGTTGAACCTTTCAGGGTGCTCCATGTTGGGAACGTGCGCGGCGTCGGGGAAGTCCACGCGCTCGGCACCGGCGACTCCGGCGGCGAGCAAGTCGGCGGACGCCTGCGTACCGGTGGTGTCGAACGCACCGATGACGACGAGTACCGGGCAGGCGATGTCCTGGAGCCTGCCGGCGGCGGGACGAGACAACGGCAGGACCTGTGGCTCTTCTTCGCTCCTCGTCTCGATCTCATGGATCATCCGTCGGACGTGTTCGCGGACCGCCCGCGGTGCGCGCCCTTCGGGCTGCAACGGGCCGTCGGTCCAGACGTGAGTCTCCAGGTCGACCAGGGCGTCCCAGTCCTTCGCCTTCCACAGCGCCTCGATGCGGTCGAAGACCGCGGTCTGCGCCGGCGGCGCCTCGTGCGACGAGCCGCTGACACCGCCGCACACCCAGACCAGGCCGGCGACTCGATCCGGCTCCTCCACCGTGAAGTCGAGGCTGTGCTGACCGCCGCGCGAGCAGCCGACAACCACCGCCTGCGCGATCTCCAGGTGGTCGAGCACAGCGCGCAGGTCGTCGACCGGAGAGAACTCGACCGCCTCGGTCCTCGATCGCCCGAATGCCCGGCTGTCGAAACAGACCACGGTGTGGTCCTTCGCGAACTCGGCGACCTGCTGTTCCCACATGGTCAGGTCCGCGATTCCCGCGTGCACGAAGACGATGGGCGATCCCTGGCCGGTGCGTTCGAAATAGAGGGCCCCGCCGGGCACAGCTACATATCCGCTGTCCATCGGGCGAGCGTAACGATCCTCGGTGCCCGGCGCGGCGGACGGGGTTCCGTGACCGATCGGTGGTGCCATGATGTGCGGCATGGAGCTCAAGCTGTCGGCGTCGTACGACGCCACCCCCGAGGAAGTGTTCGCGATCGTCACGGACGCCACCTTCCGCGAGCAGGCCTGCGAGAAGACCAAGGCGCTGTCGTACAACGTCGAGGTGACCAAGTCCGGGAGCGACACGGTCGTCAAGGTCCGCCGGGAGATGCCGTCGGACGGCGTCCCGGACTTCGCCAAGAAGTTCGTCGGTGAGACGCTGACCCTGGTCCAGACCGAGACCTGGCACGCGGCCAAGCCGGACGGGTCCCGCGACGCCGACGTCTCCGGCGAGATCGTCAACACCCCGGTCACACTCAAGGGCACCGCGAGCATCACCGGCGGCGGCGGTCAGGCCGTGCAGGCGATCGACCTGGACGTGAAGGTCGCCGTCCCGCTGATCGGCAAGAAGATGGAGCCGTTCGTGGTGGACGCGATCCGGTCCGGCCTGCAGAAGGAGCACGAACTCGGCCGCGACTGGCACAACGGCACCAACTAACCACCAGCCCGCGCGACCAGGAACACCTCCCGGGGGCTCCGGATAGCACAGGACCTGTCCGCAGCCCCCGGTTCCTGTCCGCACCCCCGGTTGCCGTCCCCGGACCCCGGTTTCTGTCCCCGGCCCCCAGTTGCTGTCCGCGGCCCCCGGTTCCTATCCGCACCCCCGGCTGCCGTCCCCGACCCCCGGTTCCTGTCCCCGGCCTCCGGTTGCTGTCCCCGACCCCCGGTTCCTGTCCCCGGCCTCCGGTTGCTGTCCCCGGCCCCCGGTTCCTGTCCTCGGCCTCCGGTTGCTGTCCCCGGCCCCCGGTTCCTGTCCCGGGCCGCGAGTGGCACAACGGCACCAACTAACCGCCAGACCACGGGGCCAGGAACACCTTCCGGAGGCTGCGGACAGCACAGGACCTGTCTCCGGCCCCCGGTTCGTGTCCGCACCCCCGGTTGCCGCCCCCAGCCCCCAGTTGCTGTCCCCGGACCCCGGTTCCTGTCCCCGGCCGCGAGTGGCACACCGGCACCAACTAACCGCCAGACCGCGGGACCATGAACACCTTCCGGAGGCTGTGGACAGCTCAGGACCTGTCCCCGGCCCCCGGTTCCTGTCCGCACCCCCGGTTGCCGCCCCCGGACCCCAGTTCCTGTCCCCGGCCCCCGGTTGCCGTCCCCTACCCCCGGATCCTGTCCCCGGCCGCGAGTGGCACAACGGCGCACCGCCAGACCGCGGGACCAGGAACACCCTCCGGGGGCTGCGGACAGCTCAGGCGCTGTCCCCGGCCCCCGGTTCCTGTCCGCAGCCCCGGTTGCCGTCCTCGGCCCCCGGTTGCCGTCCCAGGCCCCCGGTTGCTGTCCCCGGACCGGGTTGCTGTCCCCGGACCCGGTTGGCGTCTCCGGGCTCGCTCGGGTGTGTGTCGCTACCTGGGGTGGGCCGGGCGCGGTGGCAGTCTGAGGAGCGCGGGGTGCTCTTCGGAGGTGAGCCAGTCATGCGGAAGCAAGTCTTTCGTCAGAAGGGTCAGCGCACGGAGCCGGGCGAGGAATCGCAGTTCTGTGTCTTCTGCGCCACGGTGATGCCGTTCGAGCAGATCGAGGCATCCGATCACCTGGTCGAGGAGCCCGACGAGTGGATCTGCGTGAAGTGCGGATCCGCGCTGCTCGTTGATCCACCGTTGCAGGAGTATCACCGCAGCGCCTGACCCTGCTTACAGCGGCGGGCCGAACGCGCAGACCACTCGGGACGCGTGGGCGGGATCCAGCGCGTTCGCGACCAGTTGCGCCACCGTCGGGTCGAAGGCCAGACCGACATGCCCGACCGGGTCGAGCGGGCAGGTGTCCTGGACGTACTTGTTCGTCACCCCGGGCTCGCGGATGAACGACGTCTCGTGCGGCGTCACCAGCGCATCGAACCGCGACGCGATCACCGTGTACGCCACACCTGGCTGGGCGATCGGGCCCGTGGTCAGCTTGGCCACCGCCGCACCCCCGACGATGAGTTCGTCGCAGGCAGGGCAGCCGAACTGCTGCAGCACCTGGTCGACGAGCGGCCTGAGGCCCAAGTAGTCGCCCACGCTGACCAGACCACCGAACTCCGTACCGTGTGTCGGCGGAGCCAGCGCGACCACCTTGCCCACCTGGCCTGCATACCCGCGGACCTTGGGGCCGTAGATGCTCTGGAAGCCGCCCTCGGAATGCCCGACGATGTCGACCTTCGCGGCGCCTGTCGCCTGGCGGACCTGCTGCACGAAGGCCTGGATCTCGGCCGACGACTGCGCGATCGAGACCGTGCCACCGACAGGGATCGCGGGCGTGGCCTGGCCGTAGGCGAGCGTGAACGCGCAGTACCCCTTCGCGGCGAGGAACGGACCGAGGAACGAGTAGTTGCCGGGGCCGTTGCCGCCGAGGCCGTGCAGAAGGACGAGAGGGTTCGGATGAGCCGCAGACGGCTTGCAGGACCAATTGTCGAAGCCGGATGAGGGCGCGGCGTTCGCGGTCGTGGCGGTGGTGGCGGACGCGGTGAGCAGGACGGCGGCGATCAGACCGGCGACTGCGCGACGCAGACGATTTGGCATGGTGCTTTCCCCGTGATTGTATCGTTCAGTAGTTGTTGGATCACGGACAGTAGAGCATGGTCCTTGGTTGCAAACAAGTGCTCGTGTTCGGAACATGTTCCCTCGGTTACGAATCGGGCACGAAGGGTAACGTCCAGCGCATGAGTCGCACCATACGGGGACTGGACGCCGGGCAACGGCGGGCCGAACGACGTGAGCAGCTGCTGGATGCGGCGCTCAACCTGTTCGCCGCCAACGGCTATCTCGGCACGTCCATCGAGCAGATCTGCAGTACGGCGTACATCGGGACGAAGAGCTTCTACGAGCTGTTCTCCAGCCGGGAGGAGTGCTACGTCGCCTTACTGCGGCGGACCTCGGAACGGCTCGAGGAGCGGATGGTCGGCGTCGCCGCGCAGGCGGCCGGCAACGAGCGGCAGGAGGCGCCGCGGCTGCTCGCCACCTTCGTGCACGAGCTCGTCGACGACCCGCGCGTCACCAAGGTCACCTTCGGGATGGCGTCCGGGATCTCCGAGCTGGTCGAGCGGCAGCGGCGGGCGAACCGGCGCTGGGCGGCCGGCTTCCTCGAGCAGCTCTGGGACCGGTACGACGGACCGCCCACCGGCCGGGATGCCTCCGACCAGCGGGCGGTTCGTCACAGCGTTGCGATCGGCCTCGTCGGCGGCCTGTTCGACCTGATCTCGGACTGGCTGGTGGACGCGAACCTCAGGAACCAGCGCCAGATCGAGACCCTGATCGACGACCTGACCACCTTCTACATCACCGTCCGGCGGGGCCTGGTGACTTAGCCCTGGTGCGGCCCCACCACTACCTTCCCTCAGCCCTGGTGGGGGTACCGGTAGTCCGTCGGCGGCGCGAAGGTCTCCTTCATCGACCGCGGGCTGGCCCAGCGGATCAGGTTCCACATCGAGCCGGCCTTGTCGTTCGTCCCGGACGCGCGCGCGCCACCGAACGGCTGCTGCCCGACCACCGCACCGGTCGGCTTGTCGTTCACGTAGAAGTTGCCGGCCGCGAACCGCAGGTACTCCGCAGCCTCGGCGACCGCGTGCCGGTCCTGCGCGATCACGGCACCGGTCAGCCCGTACGGCGCGGAGTGCTCCATCCCCCGCATCACGCTGTCGTAGTCGGCGTCGTCGTACACGTGCACGCCGAGGATCGGGCCGAAGTACTCGGTGGTGAAGATCTCGTCGGTCGGGTCGGCCGACACCAGCAGCGTCGGCCGGACGAAGTACCCCTCGCTGTCGTCATAGGTGCCACCGGCAACGACCTCGATCGAATCGGTCGCCGCGGCCCGGTCCAGCGCCGCCTTGTGCTTGGCGAAGGCCCGGTCGTCGATCACCGCGCCGATGAAGTTCGACAGGTCGGTGACGTCACCCATGGTCAGCGACTCGGTCTCGGCGACCAGGTCGTCGCGGATCCGGTCCCACACCGAGCGGGCGACGTACGCACGGCTGGCGGCGGAGCACTTCTGGCCCTGGTACTCGAACGCGCCGCGCACCATCGCCGTCTTGAGCACCGCCGGGTCCGCCGACGGGTGCGCAAGGATGAAGTCCTTGCCACCGGTCTCGCCGACCAGCCGCGGATAGGTCTTGTACGACGCGATGTTCGTGCCGACCGTGCCCCACAGCGACTGGAAGGTCTTGGTCGAGCCGGTGAAGTGGACACCGGCCAGATCCGGGTGGGTCAGCGCAGCCTTGCTCACCTCGAGGCCGTCACCGGTGACCAGGTTGATCACCCCGGCCGGCAGCCCCGCGGCCTCCAGCAGCCGCATCGTCCAGTGCGCCGCGAACTGCTGCGTCGGCGACGGCTTCCAGACCACGGTGTTGCCCATCAGCGCGGGCGCGGTCGGCAGATTGCCGGCGATCGCGGTGAAGTTGAACGGCGTGATCGCGTAGACGAAGCCCTCCAGCGGCCGGTAGTCGACCCGGTTCCACACCCCCGGCGACGAGATCGGCTGGTCGCTGACGATCTGCCGCGCGAACGCGACATTGAAGCGGAGGAAGTCGATCAGCTCACAGGCGGCGTCGATCTCGGCCTGCTGCACCGTCTTCGACTGGCCGAGCATGGTGGCCGCGTTCAGGGTGTCGCGCCATGGGCCGGACAGCAGGTCGGCTGCCTTCAGGAAGATCGCGGCGCGGTCGTCGAAGGACAGCGACCGCCACGACGGGGCAGCCGCGAGCGCCGCCACCACAGCCGATCGGCCATCGGCTTCGGTCGCGTTGCCGAGAGTGCCGAGCACGTGCGCGTGCTTGTGCGGCTGGACCACCTGGATCGACGTACCGCCACCGAGCCGCTGCTCACCGCCGATGGTGCAGGTCAGGTCGATCGCCCCCGCCGAGGTGAACTCCTTGAGCTTCGCCTCCAGGCTCGCGCGCTCGGCCGATCCGGGGGCATACCCCTTCACTGTCTCGTTGGCGGGCGTCGGAACGACGGTGACGGCATCCATACTGCGGGCTCCTCGATCTGGTGGTGTGGATCGTGCGGGTACGCCGTGCGGGTGGGCGGCGCGCTCGCTGGTGATACGAGCATGGTGCCACGACCGACCACCTGGAACGAACCTGACCACAGACCCGACCAGGAGCTCTACTGGTCAGGTGAGGAAGCACCCGCCCCGCGCCTCAACATTTGTAGCATACGTTTCACTCGAGCAGGCTCCGCCGTCGCCATTCCGGCCGCCATGACCAGCAGATCGACCGGGTCCACGTCAGCCCTCAGTCGCCCCTCTCGCTGGGCTTGCCCGACCAGCCGGCCAACCGTCTCGACCATGGCCGCATGCCACTCCTCGTGGAGCTCCGACCGCCGCGCCGACGGCTCCAGACTGCGCGCCAGATCCCCCTTCTCGGCCACGTGCCGGACGAACCGCTCCAGCCAGTCGAACAGGTCGACGCCGTCGTCGACCGCACACAATTCTGCGACCTCCTCGGCGTACACGGCGACGATCAGATCGTCGCGGGTCGGGAAGTGGCGGTACAGCGTCGCGTTGCCGATCCGTGCCCGCCGAGCGATCTCGTCGAGAGGTGCCTGGGTGCCGAGCTCGACGAAGACGGCCTGCGCGACCGCGACGAGCTGGTCGCGGTTCCGCTGGGCATCGGCACGCAATGGCTTAAGTGGGGACATCCCTGGTTAGACTAACCGAGGAACCAGAACCGGGGATCTCCCCAGTTAGGAGCACCGCATGGATCTCGACGACCGGATCGCGATCACCGACCTGATCTCGATGCACGGCCACCTGGTCGACGCGGGCGAACCGCCGGACCGGCTGTTCACCCCGGACGTCAGGTACGACGTCTCGGACCTCGGCGGCGGCGTGATCGTCGGGACCGCGGCACTGTGGGAGGCCGGGCTGACTCTCGGCGACGGCAACCCGGTCGGCCACCACATCACCAACATCGTGCTGACCGAGGTGGGCCAGGATGAGGTCGCGGGCCTCTCGAAGGCCATTGGGATCATGGCCGACGGCAGCTGCGCGAGCCTCACGTACAAGGACGTCGTCGTTCGCACCCCGGCCGGCTGGCGCATCAGCCACCGGCAGGTGATTCCCCGCCGCCGTCCGCTGGGACGGTGAGTTCGCGGATGTGACTCGTGTCGGGCATTTCGTGAGTGCTGAGGCTCAGGAGACCTTCCTGCGCCTGTACGACGTGACGGTCATGGGGATTCCTGGACTGCGCGAGACTCTCGACGTCTGCCGGACGGCGTTGGGACGCGGTACCTGCAGTGGGTCGCGGGAGGGTGCCGATCGAGCAGCCGGCCGGGCGGCTGGTGATGGCTGGGTTGCGCGCGGGGTTAGGGCCGCCAGGGCATGTGCTGGAGGGTCCAGGTATTGCCGTCGGGATCCTGGAACCACGCGTAGAAGACGCCGCCGAGATCTTCGGTCTCGCCGACTTCGACGCCGCGGCCGATCAGTTCCTGGCGAGCGGCCTCGATGTCCTTCACGACCAGGTGGAGACCACGCAGGCTGCCCGGCTCCATGTCCATCATCGGTAGCCCCTGCAGGAGTGTGATCGAGCAGAACGACCCGGGCGGGGTCAACTGCACGACGCGTACGCCGTCCACGGGTGACACGTCGACGTCGACGTGGAACCCAGCTTGCTCGGAGTAGAACCGCTTCGCCCGGTCGATGTCGGTCACCGGCACTGGGATGAGTTCCAGCAGGAACGCACCCGGCGTCACCAGCGGCGCATTGGGATCGTCCGGGATCTCCGAGGCGTCCTTCGGGATCTCGGTCTGCGTCGGTGGCGGCGCCGGGACCCCGGTCGGCGGGTCCGGGATCCCGGGCTGCTCCGTCATGCGGACTTCTTCGCGGTCTTCTTGGCGGCCTTCTTCGCCGGCGCCTTCTTGGCCGCTGCTGCCTTCTTGGCCGGTGCCTTCTTCGCGGCCGCCTTCTTCGCCGGAGCCTTCGTGGCCGGCTCGGCGTCTCCGGATCCGCCCGCGCGGCGAGCCTTGGCGGCCTCGACGGAGGCACGCAGGGCGGCGACCAGGTCGACGACCTCGGCGCCCTCGGTCTCCTCTTCCTCGGTCTCCGGCAGCGGCACGCCCGCCGCCTTCGCCTCGACCACCTTCTCCAGCGCCGACCTGTACTCGTCGTGGTACTGGTCCGGGTCGAACTCGCCCCGCAGCGTGTCGATGTACGACGACGCCATCGCCTTCTCCTGGGAGCGGATCTCGACGTCCTCGGGCGGAGCCGCGAAGGACGCGTCGCGGACCTCGTCCGGCCACAGCATCACCTGCAGCACCATGATGTCGTCGACCGTCCGCAGCAGGCCCAGGCTCTCCCGCGACCGCAGCGCCACCTTGACCAGCGCGTAGAGCTCGGAGCCGTCGAGCGCGTCCCGGAGCAGCACGTACGGCTTGGCGCCCGGCCCGCCGTCGGCCTGCAGGTAGTAGGACTTGCCCAGGTACAGCGGGTCGACCTGGTCCGAGGGCACGAACTCGAGAACGTCGATGACCTTCTTGCTGGACAGCGGCAGGTCGGCGAAGTCGTCCGGCTCCAGCACCACCATCCGGCCGTCGGCCATCTCGTAGCCCTTGCCGATGTCGGAGTACGGCACTTCCTCGCCGTCGATCGAACAGACTCGCTTGTACTTGATCCGGCCCCCGTCGGCGACGTGCACCTGGCGGAACGAGATGTCCTTCTCCTCGGTCGCGGAGAACACCTTGATGGGGATCGTCACCATCCCGAACGAGATGGCACCCTTCCAGATCGCCTGCATCGCCATCAGCTCCCTGTCAGCTCAGGCCCGTCACGCCGCCGCGGGATCTCTCCGCGGCGAGCAGATCGGGGACCTCCTGTGTCGCATACCACAGCAGATCTTCACCCTCGCACGAATCGAGGGCGAAAAGTGCCTCGTCGTCACCGTTCTGGGCGGCGTCCCACAGGTCGGCGGCCTTCCCGACCACCGCGTCCGCACCCGCGGCGTCCAGGTGCACGGCCGCGACCGTCGTCCACGGGATCACGACGTGCAGCTCCAGCCGGGCGTCCCCCAGCTCGACCGAACCATCGGCCGGCGGTACGGCGCTCACCTCGGCCGCCACCACGACGCGGCGCCGGGCCGGGCCTGGGTCGGCCGCGAGCAGTCCGACCGAGGCACGAGCAGCCTGCGTCATCGCGGCGTACTCGAGCTCCTCGTTGTCGCCCTCGGCGTACCACTCCCGCAGCGCCGGTGTGACGGCGTACGCGGTCAGCGGCGCCGGGCCGATCTCGCCGGCAGTGCACGCGACGCCCAGCAACCGCAGTGTGGATGGGATGTAGACCCTCATGTACCCGCCTTCTTGGTCGTGCCGCGGGGTTTCTTCCGGCCCCGGGAGGCCCGGTTGTGGCTGCCCTTGGTCGTGTCGAGCAGCTCGTCCAGGGCATCCGTCACACATTGGCCGAAAACAGCGAGGTCGGGCATCGCGGTGCGGTCCGCGTTCAGCCCGAAGGAGACCTTCCCGTCGTACGACGTGACGCCGACGGAGAGCCCCTGACCGGGCATCAACGGCACCACCGGGTACGACGCGAGCATCGGCGCACCCTGGGCGTACAGCGGGAACTGCGGTCCGGGCACGTTGGTGATCACCACGTCGTCGATCGGCCGGACCGTGGTGGTGGCGACCCGGGCGGCCAGCGCGTGCAGGGTGGTCGGCGCGAACCCGGCGATGCCGACCAGGGACCGTGCGCTGACCGCGCGGCCGGTGTCCTTGTGCACCTTGGTCTGGTACGAGATCTGGTGCAGCCGCATGACCGGGGAGTTCTCGCCGACCGGGAGGTTCACCGTCGAGGCGATCACCCGGGAACCGAGCGAGGTCGGCTCGTCGTCCTCGTCGTCGCGGATGCTCACCGGGACCACCGCCCGTACGCTGCGGGTCGGTCCGACGCCCTCACCCCGCGTCATCATCCAGGCCCGGAACGCACCCGCGACGACCGCGAGGACCACGTCGTTGACCGTGCCGCCGTGCATCGCCCGGACGGTCCGGTAGTCCTCGAGGTCGGTCTGCACGGTGGTGAACCGGCGCTGACCGGACGTCTTCACGTGCAGTGAGCTCTCCTGCGCGTGCCGTTGCGCTGCCAGCGAGCCGACCACGTCGCCGAGCACCTCGCGGACCGACGTGGAGCCGGTCAGGCTGGCCATCTCGGCCCGGGCCAGCTCCAGCACGGCGGTCGGGTGGCGGGTGGCGTCGGCGAACACGCCGGCCAGTAGCTCCAGCGCCGACGGCGGATGGTCCGGCTGCCAGGTGTCGGTCGGTGTCTCCCGCGGATGTGCGGTCGCGTCCAGCACGACCTGGCCGATGTCGACCGTACTGTTGCCGTCGACAAGGGCCTGGTGGGACTTGGCGATGATCGCGAACCGGTCGCCCTGCAGGCCCTCGACCAGGTACATCTCCCAGAGTGGGCGGGCCCGGTCCAGCCGCCGGGACATGATCCGGGCGACCAGCTCGAGCAGCTGCGCGTGGGTCCCCGGCCGGGGCAGAGCGGAGCGCCGTACATGGAAGGTGATGTCGAACTCTTCGTCGTCCACCCAGACCGGGCCGGCGAACCGACCGGGCACCTGCTGCACCCGCTGCCGGTACCGCGGCACGAACGCGATCCGGTCCCGGATCAGCGCGACCAGGCTCTCGTAGTCGAACCCGTCACCGGAGTGCACCGGCGGCTCGAAGATGTCGACCGTCCCGACATGCATCGGGGTGGCCGGCGACTCGGCCTTGAGGAAGGTGAGGTCCAGTGACGTCAGCCGATCCGGCATCCGATCACCTTCCTCTCGCAGTCGAAGCTTGTCTCGTCACCCTAGCGGCCGGTTCCGACAGTGGGCTGCGACACTGGCCGTAGAGAGCTCTCTGGGAACACTGAGCTATCTGTGTTCGTCAGGCAAGAGGGCGTGTCCCGCGTCCTGAGAACCCGAAGAGACACCTTGAAAGGCCCCTCGACCCATGCGTTCGACGCTCACTCGCGGTACCGCCGCCGCCCTTCTCCCCACCCTCGGCATGCTGGTCCTGGCCGGCTGCGGCGGCGGTGACTCCGACAGCGGCGCGAGTCCGAGCACCCCGCCGAGCACCCCGGCCAGTACGCCGAGCGACCTGCCGACCATGACCGCGACGC
The DNA here is from genome assembly GCF_045207705.1 of Kribbella sp. NBC_00889. Classification (NCBI taxonomy): domain Bacteria; kingdom Bacillati; phylum Actinomycetota; class Actinomycetes; order Propionibacteriales; family Kribbellaceae; genus Kribbella; species Kribbella sp. NBC_00889. The sequence continues at coordinate 5,978,063 of NZ_CP108783.1, forward strand.
CGGGCAAGCCGAACTCCTCCACCCCGTCGAACACCGCGGACCCGTCCGGCGAGCAGGCCGACGTGACCATCAACGTCACCGTTGCCAACGGCAAGGTGAACCCGAGCGGCGCGAGCGTCAAGGCGAAGGCCGGCCAGACCGTGCTGGTGACCGCGGTCAGCGACGCCGACGAGGAGCTGCACATCCACGGCTACGACAAGGAACTGGAGCTGACGCCCGGCAAGCCCGCCTCGGTCAAGTTCACCGCGAACATGAAGGGCACCTTCGAGATCGAGACGCACAAGAGCGGCAAGCTGGTCGCCAAACTCGTCGTCTCGTGATCACGCTTCTTCTCCCGCTGCACGGGATCGGTGGCAGGCAGGACCTGCCGATCCCGTTCGGCCTCGCGGTCGGCGGGGCCGCGGTGGCGGTCGCCGTCTCGTTCGTCGTCCTCGCACTGGCCTGGCGGAGCCCGAAGTACCGCGGCAACGCCTCCGGCAAGCCGTTGCCCGCCGCAATCACCCGGACCGTCGACGCCAGCTGGTTCCGCTGGGTGGTCCGAGTGGTCGGGCTGGCGACCTTCCTCTACGCGATGACGTCGCTGGTGTTCGGCGTGGACCGGCTGACCAACCCGATCTTCGGGTTCATCTACATCCTGGTCTGGGTCGGGCTGGTGCCGATCTCGCTCGTGTTCGGCCCGGTCTGGCGGACGCTGAACCCGCTGCGAACCCTGCACCTCCTGCTCTGCAAGGCGTTGCGGCAGCCGCCCTCGAAGGGCCTGCTGGAGCTCTCGCCGCGGCTCGGGCTCTGGCCGGCCGCACTGGGCATCTTCGCGTTCACCTGGCTCGAGCTGGTCGCACCGGACCGCGCCACCATCCCGGTCCTGCAGGCGTGGATGGCGCTGTACGTCGTGATCACGATGTTCGGCGCGATCCTGTTCGGCGACCGGTGGTTCTCGACCGCCGACCCGTTCGAGGTCTACGCGACCCTGATGTCCCGGCTGTCGCCGTGGGGCCGTCGTACCGACGGAGCGCTGGTGGTCCGCCGGCCGCTGGAGAACCTGGACGGCCTCAAGCCGCTACCTGGCCTCGTCGGCATGGTCTCCGCTCTGCTCGGCTCCACGGCGTACGACGGGTTCTCGAACTCGACGGCGTGGATCGGCTGGGCGCAGAACCAGGATGTGTCGATGACCGTGCTCGGCACCTGTGCGCTGATCGTGTTCATCCTGTTCGTGCTGGTGACGTACTCCGGCGCCACCCTGCTGGCCGGACGCCTGTCGGACAGCTCCCGGACGTCACTGCCGCGTCTGTTCGCGCACTCCGTCATACCGATCGCCCTCGGGTACGTCGTCGCGCACTACCTGACGCTGTTCATCCTCGAGGGGCAGCGGACGCTCATCTACCTGAGTGATCCGCTCAGCAACGGCGCCAACATCTTCGGCACGGGACTGCTGGCCGTGAACACCGGCATCACCAACCACAGCACGGCGATTGCCGTGCTCCAGGTGCTTGCGGTGGTGGGCGGCCACCTGGCAGGTGTCATCTCGGCCCACGACCGCGCCGTCGCTCTGTTCCCCCGGCAGAAGGCCCTGGCCGGTCAGATCCCGTTGCTGGTTGTGATGGTCGGCTACACCGCGGGTGGCTTGCTGCTCTTGTTCTCGTCCTGACGCGTCAGGGAGCGGCTGGTGACGGCGAGCAGGACGAAGGCGAGCAGGCCGAGGATCAGGTGCGAGTTGCCCGGGATCGACTGCCAGAAGGTCCAGTTGAGTTCGCGGTCGTCACGGTAGGGGACCCACCAGATCGAACGCAGCACGAACAGGCCGTACCAGAGCACGCCGGCGACCACCGCGGGGTTGAGACCCCAGACCCGGTTCACGGCTCGGATGAGGCTCACGCCGAGCGGGATGATCCACACCCAGTGGTGACTCCACGAGACCGGTGACGCGTACAGCACGGCGAGCGCCATCACGGAGATCGCGGTGACCCGCTCGTCGGCCAGCCAGTAGCGCCGGGACAACCAGAGCACCAGTAGGCCGAACACGGCCGAGAGCAGGAACCACGTCGGCTGCACCCAGTTCGCGTCGTTGCCGAGCCGGTGCAGGAAGCCGTTGAACGACTGGTTACCGGTGTAGGCCAGTCCGCCGACCCGGTTCGCATCGAGGATGACATCGGTCCAGTACCGCCAGGACTGGTGCGGCACGATCGCGAACCCGACCGCCATCGTGGCCAGCAGGCCGAACACCGCGTTGCGGAGCGCCCGCCACTGCTTGGTGACGATCAACAGCGCGAGGAACGGCAGTGGCGTCAGCTTCACGCCGATCGCCACACCGAGCCAGAAGCCGCGCAGCCGGGCGTCGGCCGGCCGGACCAGGTCCAGCAGGATCATTGCCGTTAGCAACAGATTGATCTGGCCGAACTGCAACGTCTGCCAGACCGGCTCGAGCAGCAGCGACAGCACCGTGAGCGCGGCCAGCACGGCGGTGCGTTTGCGCTGGGTGACGAACGACCAGAACGTCTTGGTCAGGCTGGTCCGCCACAGCAAGGTGATGCACAGCACCGAGATGGTGGTCCAGACGACCAGCGCGACGCCCCACGGTACGGCGGCCAGCGGGACCATCGCGATCGCGGCGAACGGCGGGTAGGTGAACGGCAGCCCGGATCCGGCTAGCTGCGCGTCGTACAGGGCGTCGCCGTGCAGGAGCACCGAACCGCCCATCCGGTACACCCGGAGGTCGATCATGCCGTCGAACAGACCGGCGATCCACGCGCCGAGCGCGACCAGGACCGCGCAGACCGCGATCACGATCAGGATTCGGCGCGCAGCGAGCGGGCGGGGTGAGGAGGTGGTGGTCGTCACGGTCACGTCAGGTCGGCTCCGAACAGGGATTCCAGGGCGCGGCGGGTCTCGTCGTACGAGGTGTGCAGGAGGCCGGCCATGCCGAGCGCGCGGGCGCCTTCGACGTTCAGCTCCAGGTCGTCCACGAACACGCACTCCTCCGGCTTCAGGTCGAGTCGGCGGGCGGCCAGCAGGAAGATCTCCGGGTCCGGTTTGCGCATCCCCACCTCACCGGAGATGACGATGTCGTCGAACATCCCGTCCCAGGTGTCCCGCGGGTAGGTGTTGCCCCAGGAGTTCGACAGCAACGCTGTGCGGATCCCGAGCGACCGGGCCCGGCGGACCAGCGCAGACATCGCCGGCTGATGCTCGAAGTGCGCGAACATCCGCTCGATCAGCCCCTCCGCGGGCACCGGCGTACCGTCGCGGCGGAGCAGGATCGAGGCCAGCTTGCGCTCGAAGTCCGGTACGGCGATCTGTCCGCGTTCGAGCGCGTGAACGGGGTTCAGCTCAGCCTCCGCCGTGGCGTCGGCCGGGTTCTCGGCCGGCAGCCAGGCCAGCACCGCCTGGAGGTAGGAATCGAAGTCGAACCCGTCGAGCTCGGCCCACCGGCGCAGCGCCTCCTCCAGCCCGGAGGTCAGCACCCCACCCCAATCCACCAGTAGCCCGCGCAGCTCGACCTTCCCGTCCGACATGCGCGCAAGCCTACTCAGCACATGAGCGGCCTCACGCTGCCGGTCCTGCCGGTCACTCGCCGTACACGCGTCGTCAGGTCAGTGGGTGTACTCGACCGTGACGTCGCCGGAGGAGGTCTTGGCGTCGATGGTGTGGGTGGCAGCCGGGTCGGCCGTGACGGTGGCGGACTCGTCGCCTGACGAGGTCTCGGTGTCCACCTTGTACGCCACGGTGTCGTTGGGGACCCGGATCGTCACGTCACCCGAGCTCGCCTCCGAGTCCACCGACTGCGGTGCCTTGGCGAACTCGAGCTCGGCGCTGCCCGAGCTGCTCTTCGTCGTCACCGACGTCGCGGTCAGGCCGCTCGCCTCCAGGTCGCCGGAGCTGGACTCGAGCGAGAGCGGGCCGCCGATGTCCTGCACCTCGATGTCGCCGGAGCTGGTCTTCAGGGTCGCCCCGTCCAGTAGTCCGGAGACTTTGAGGTCGCCGCTCGAGCTCTCCAGCGTCACCTTGAGGTCCTTCGGCACAGTGAGGATGTAGTGCGTCTCGCAGCCGAACGACAGGAACCCGCAGCCGGTGTCCTTCAGCTCCAGCTTGCCGTCGTCGTACTGCTCCTTCGGGTCGGAGCCGAACAGATTCCGCTCGAACTGCCGCTCGACCCGCACGTCGGAGACGTCACCGACGCGAACCTCGATGTTCGTCGACTTGGCCTCGACCAGCAGCGAGTCACCCTGCACGGGGTAGCCGGCCTGGCTCGTCTTGGTGTCCTCGGTGAGCCCGGTCAGGGCCCAGTAGACCCCGCCCAGGATCAGCGCGACGGAGATGGCGATCCCGTACCGCCGCTCGGGACTCATCGTGCTCTTCGGCCGGCCTTGGACCTGGGACATGCTTCCCCCTCAGGGTGTGACACCTACCTGCTCACCCTGACACATCCCCGCACCGGTGTCGGTGGGGTTCTCCCCCGGATCGCCACCTACCCGACCCTGAGTCTCGGGTCTTGGTGAGCCCGGCTCGGGAACCCCTCGGCGACCACGACAGCGAGCTGCTGGAGTGCCTTACGGAGCTTGCTGGACCGGGCCGCCTCGGCCAGGGTGCGGCCCGCGGCCATCGCCGCATCGACGGCGTTCTGGTCGTTCGGGAGCAGGGCGGTGACCGGGACCCCGGCGTACCGATCGAGGGCCTCGGTGACGGCGTCGGCAGGCGAACTGCCGAGCGAACCGGAGCGGAGGCGGTTGACCACGACCCTGATGTCCGCCGACGGCACCACCGCCCGCAGCTCGTGGATCGCGCGGATCAGCCGGGTCAGCCCGACCGGGTCGGCCGCACCGACGACGATCACCTCGTCGGCCTCCTCCAGCGTTGCGAGCGTCGCGCCGTTGCGCCGCGGCGCCAGCGAGTCGAACGAGATCTCCTCGTCGCTCTCGATGCAGAACCCGACGTCGACCACGGTGCACGGCGCGAGCATCCGCGCGGTCGACCAGATCGACTCGACCGCCGCCGGCCGTAGCTCCGTCCACCGGTCCGCCCGGCTGAGCCCGGTCAGCACCAGCAACCGTGGCTCCACCTGCCGCGCGTGCTTCGCCAGCATCGGCATGTCGAGGGCGCCGCTGGTCGCCGACCGTGCTGCAGCCGCCAGTCCGGACGTCTCGTCGAGCATTCCGAGCTGCTGTGCGACGGTCCCGCCGTACACATCGGCGTCGGCCAGCAGCGTTGGTACGCCCTTGGCTGCGAGCTCGCTGGCCAGTCCGACTGCGACAGTCGTTCGCCCAGGAGCACCCGTCGGGCCCCAGACCGCGATCATCCGGCCGCTGCCGTTGCTGTACTCGGGCGGTGGGTTGCCGGCCGTCTCCGGAGTCACCGGCACGAACCCGCCCGAGAAGTGCGAGACCGTGATGGGCGGTCCGGCGTCCACCGCTTCGGTGACCGCGCGGCCGAGGTCCTCCGGGCTGACGTCGGCAGGCAGGATCCGCTCGATGCCCATCCGGCTGAGCCGGTCCTCGGTGCCGAACGGTTCGCCGTTCTCAGACGGATCAACAAGCGCGACGACGGCGATCCGACGAGCATGCAGCGCCGCCACCGCATCGGACGTGAGCCGTGGCAGGTCGTCCGCGAGCAGCACCGCTCGCGCCTGCCCGCTCGCGGCTGCCGCCATCACATCCGCGATGTCCACGCAGCGCCGTACGACCCGGATGCCTGGTGCACGCTCTGCCCGGCGTACGACGTCTGCCTCCCACGGTGCTCCGGTCACCGCGAGCAGCACTGGGACCGACATCAGCTGCCCCGCCTGACCAGCACCGGCTCACCCGAGCTCATCGCGGTCAGAGCCGCCGGGAGTCGTCGCAGATCGTCCTGATCGAGGCCGACCAGGACCTGCCGGCGGGCCGAGCCACCAGCGACGCCCTTCACCGCATCGACCTGCAGCACGCGGACGTCGCTCCACATCAGCTTGGCCGCCTGGTCCTGAGCCTTCGGGACAACCCAGATGTCGACCTGGTCACCGCCCGCCGCATCCGACGGCAGCCGCCCGGTCGCCACCGACAACGGCAGCTCGGTGCGGTTGCTCTCAGCCTCTGGTACGGCGGCTTCGCGTGGAACGAACTCCCCTGCGTCGACGGGCCGCGCGACGACCAGACCCTTGAGGTCAGCATCGGCGGCGACGTACTTGTTCGCGTCGTCGCTGCTGGTGAAGCGCACCCGCACTGTGGTGAGGTCGTCGCCGGTCAGCTTGGTGCCGGCTGGGAGGTCATGCTTGGCGGCCCAGATCGTGGTGGTGTCGTCGGCGGACGAGAGCAGCTTCGCGCCGGCCAGACCGGTGACGGCGACGAGCAGAACGCCCAGGAGCAGTCGGCCGTCCTTCCACCGGGCCCGTCGGTTGCGCTGGGCGGGCGCGGACGGCGCTCCGAACCCACTCCGCACTGCTGTGTCGACCACGTCGGGCTCCCCAGTCACTCGATCCGTCTGCGCGGACATTCTGCCGTGTCCAGCGGCGCACCGTGCACGGTCATCCACAGGCAGTCACAGGCTGGGGACAAACCCGGTCATCCGGGCGCCAACCATGGCAAACTGACGGAACCAGCCACGATGTGAAGGAGTAGGACGGATGCCGGATCCGCGTTTCCTCCAGCTCGCCGACGTCGCCGAGGTGCTCAACATCTCCGCGAACCAGGTCTACGCGCTGGTGCGTCGCGGCGACATCCCGGCGGTCAAGATCGGCGGCCGCGGCCAGTGGCGGGTCGAGGCGACCGAGCTGGAGAAGTACATCGAGCGGCTCTACACCGAGACCCGCGAGTTCATCGACGCCCACCCGTTCGGCGAGGAAGCCGAGCAGGCCGAGGACTTGCACTGACTCAGCGGCGACGCAGCGCGCACAGGGCCGCGGTCGGGACCAGCCTGACGTTGTAGACCTCGCTGCGCCGTCGCGGCGCGTCGAGCGGATGCTCGGCGATCTCCACGAAGTCCGCGCCCACCCGATCGATCGTCCCCGTGACCGGGACTCCCCCGCAGAACAACGTGACCGGTGACCGGTCCCGCGCGATCCCGCGCAGCAGGTGGGCCAGGCCCAGCTTCCCCGCCACCGCCCCGACCGCCGGCTCCGCCCACGGACCGAGCCGATGCACCGCGACCAGCGCGCCGACCGGGATCAGCCACTCCTCGGCCCGCTCCGCCTCGATCAGCAGGCAGTCCTTCCCCACTCGCGTGAGCAGCCCTTGCACGGGCTCGGCGTCGGCCAACTCGACTCGTACGACGGTGTCCACGGCGCCGCGGAGGCGGTCGAGCACGGTGATCTTGCCGACCTCGGTCCGGATCCGGTCCGCGACCTCGCCGTACAGGTCTCCCTCCTGCAGCGCCTCGAACTGCGACTCCAGGTCCTGGAACAACGCGTCCCATCGCATGCCCCGAACCTACCGCAGCACTTGCCAACTGCCCTGATCCGGGATCTATAGTGATCTAACCAAGGCAAACTCAAGCAAACTCATAGATCACGAGGGAAGCGATGATACGGGGAGTGAAGGGCGTGTTCACGCTGATGACGCTGGCCGGCGTCGGCCTGGGTCTGCGCTGGGCGACCACAGGCTCGATCGGCGCGGCGAGCAGCCACGATCTCGACTCGATGGCGGTCCTCGCGGTCGGCACGGTCGCTTGGGTCGCGTACGGCTGGCTCGTCCTCGCGATGCTCGCGACGATCCTCGAGCAGCTCCCTGGCGTCGCCGGGGCCACCGCGTCCGCGATCGCCGGCCGGATCACCTCGACGACCGCCCGCACTCTCCTGCGGTCCGCCCTGGGCGTGGCCGCGGTCAGTCCGCTCACGCTCACCACGGCCCACGCCGACCCCGTCGAGGGCACGGCGCGCCCCTGGACTCAGGTGGAGCCGCGCTCCACCATCCAGCCCGAGGCCGAGTCGCCGGCGCGCGTCGGCGTACCGGATCGCCCTACCGCTGGAGCGCCCACGCGCTACACGACGGTCCGCTCAGGTCGGCCGGTGCGAGTCGTCCGGCCTGGGGAATCGCTGTGGCGCGTCACCGCGGACGAGCTTGGACCCCACGCGACGGACGCGGAGATCGCAGAGCGCTGGCCGGACTGGTACGGCGCGAACCGCCGGCTGATCGGCTCCGACCCCGACCTCATCCACCCCGGCCAGGTCCTTCACACGCCGCCCACCTCCCAGGAGAACTGACATGAACAACCTGTCAACGGTCAGCCGGCCGGACTCCATCGCCGAACCGCGGTCGAACGTGCGACTGCTGCGGTCGGTACCGAACCCTGAGCACCAGCGGCCCACGGTCCGGCCCGGGATGCCGGATGCGGTGGCGTGGGCGTCCCGGTTGGTGCAGGCGGTGTCGGAGGTGATCGCCGGCGATCGGCCGATCTCACAGCTGGTGCGGTTCGCGGACGAGGAGGTCTTCGCGGAGTTGAACCGACGAGTGCGGCTGCTGGGGTTGACGACGACGGCCACTGGGCGCGGTGCGCACGAGCGCAGTGTGATCCGCTCGATCCGGGTGTGTACGCCGGCCCATCGGGTGGCGGAGGTCGCGGCACACGTGCGGCGCGGCGACCGGTCGCGCGCCATCGCGCTACGGATGGAAGTCCGCCGCAACCGATGGGTCTGTACGGCGCTCGAGCTCGGCTGACTGAGCGGTCAGGCGAACTCTCGTGGAAGTACGAACGTCTCACCGAGCGCAATCGGATCGTGGTGTTGCCGTCACGTGTTTGCCGCAGGCGCGGCGTACGTTAACCGGATCGGTCGAACGATCGGTCTTCGTCGTTCGGGGGAACGAATGTCTGACACGACTCTCAGCAGGACGCTGAATTCTCAGGCCCACTCGGCAGACCCGGAGTCCACCGGGGTGGCTCCGGGTGTGCCGTGGCGGATCGGGTTGGCGGAGCTCAGCGATGCCGAGCGGGCGCGGGTGCTGCCCCCGATGCGGCGGCAACGATGGGCCGAGCGGATCCCGGTGCTGTACCCGGTGGCGGTGCGCTACCACCGGGTGCTGCGGCGGATCGAGTGGCTGCGGTCCAGTACGCCGTACGCGCAGACGCGACAGGTGGACGACCTGCCGGTGCGGGTGAAGCGGCACAAGTCGCTGCTGTTGCGGGAGCTCGGCGAGACCGAGATGTGGATGCAGCACAACAAGGTGACGAACCTCAAGCTCGCCTGTGCTCAGGTGGACGGGCTGCTGATCCGGCCCGGTGAGACGTTCTCGTTCAACAAGCTGGTGGGGAACGCGACGCGCCGCAAGGGATATGTGAAAGGCATGCGGTTGTCGAACGGGCAGGCGCGGCCCGGCATCGGCGGCGGGATCTGCCAGCTCGCGAACCTGCTGCACTGGATGGTGCTGCACTCGCCGCTGACGGTCACGCAGCGGTCGACGCACAGCTTCGACCCGTTCCCGGACAACGGCCGGGTGCTGCCGTGGGGCGTGGGTTGCAGCATCGTCTACAACTACGTGGATCTGCAGTTCCGCAACGACACCGACCGGACGTTCCAGCTGCGCGTCGGCGTCGGCGAGCGCTACCTCGAGGGCGACATCCTCGCTGACGCACCGACCGATTCGTCGTACCGGGTGTTCGCCCGCGGCGAGCGCTTCCTGCGGGTCGGCGCGGACTACTTCCGCCGCAACGAGATCTGGCGCACGGTGATCGATCGCCGCACCGGCACGACCCTCCGCGAGGAGCGTCTTCGCGAGAACGTTGCCCTGGTCAAATATGTCCCGACGGGCGGGCAGGTCCTGGACGTCGTACCACCGGGGTGACACCCGGGCGGGCTAGTGTCCTGGATCCCAGGCGCAACGCGGCGGTCGGCGCCGTCGAGACCGAGGCGGCGACGAACTCGCACGATGGGCCGAACAGCATCTCGACGGGCAGTTCCATTCGGCGTACGTCGGCGGGTGGCAGGTCACGCTCAGCAGCGTCAAGCCCGAGGACACGTCCGTTCCACTCGCCCACCGGCTACGGGTAGTTGCGGACACCAACTGGAACAGGCCCGACTGAAAACTGTCGGTGCGGCGTTGCAGACTGGTGGGGTGAGTGAGCTTGGTGAGCCGTACCGGGAGCGTCCTGCGCTGCTGCCCGGGGCTGCCTTGTGGACCCGGACGGCAGCGGGTGGCGAGTACCGGATTCTGCCCGACGGCTGCATGGACCTGTTGTTCATGAATGACGACTTGATCGTGTCCGGGCCGGACAGCCGCGCTTACACCGGTATCGCGGACGCCGGGACGAGGTACGCGGGGATCCGGTTCTCGCCCGGAGCCGCGCCGGACTTCTTCGGCGTACCCGCAAGGGAACTGCTCAACGAGCGGGTCCCGCTCCGCGAGCTGTGGTCGCCTGCGCGAAGCCGGCGCATGCTGGACCAGGTGCGGTCGGCGCCCGTGCCCGCACTTGCGGTGGACCAAGCTGTGGCCAGTCTGGCCGAGGAGCCGCCGGACCGACTGATCACGCACGTACTGCGGAGCATCCGCGCCGGAATGCTGCGCGGTGGAGCCGGCGTCATCAGCCTCGCGAGCAGCGTCGGGCTGAGCGAGCGCCAGCTGCACAGGCGCTGCCTGATCGCGTTCGGCTACGGGCCGAAGATGCTCGACCGGGTCCTGCGCATGAACGTCGCCCTCGACCACGCCCGCACCGGTGCCGCCCTCGCCGACGTCGCCGCCCTGCATGGGTACGCCGACCAGGCTCACCTCAGCCGTGACGTGAAGGCACTGACCGGCCTCCCACCGGGAACTCTCCTGCTGCGCTGAGCCGGATGGCGTGTCAGCATTGCTGTTCATGACCGCTGACGCCGATGTCAGAACGACGACATTGCGGCACAACCCCTTGAACGCGGTGACGGCGACGGTCGAGCGCCTCACCTATCCCGACGGCAGTACCGTGATCCGCAAGCAACTGCGGAAACCGGTCCAGTCGACCGGCCCCTGGGCCGCATCCACCGATCCGCGGCACTGGAACTACTGGCGCCGCGAACTCGAGGTGTACGCCGACGACGAACTCCGCAAGCAGGTCGCGGATGCCGGCCTGGTGCTACCGGCCGCGCAGATCGCCGAGCACGACGACCACGCCGTACTGATGCTCGAGGACATCGGCGGCACGCCGGGGACCGAGTTCAGCCTGGCCGAGCACGCCGCGCTGGCACGGGCCTGCGGGCGGTGGCAGGCGCGACCCGCCGCCCGGCGACCGTGGACCTCGACCGGCTTTCTGCGCGACTACTCGACGAGTCGCGACGTGCCGTGGCATCTGGCCGACAATGACGCGGCCTGGCAGCAGCCGTTGATCGCGGAGACCTGGCCGCCAGGACTGCGGTCGGCGTGGCTGCACCTGCTCGCCCACCGCGACGACCTGCTCGACCTGGTCGCGAGCCTGCCGCGGGCGCGCTGTCACCTCGACCTGTGGGTGTGCAACGTGATTCAGCGGCCGACCGGCGAGATCGCCTTGCTGGACTGGGCGTTCACCGGCGACGGAGCCCTCGGCGAAGACATCGGCAACCACATCCCGGACGCGGTCTTCGACCTGTTCTGGCCGGCCGAGCGGATGCGCGAACTGGCCGAGACCTGCATCGGCAACTACCTCGACGGCTTGCACGAGGCCGGCTGGCGAGGGGACCCCGACCAGGTCCGCCTCGCCGTGATGGCCTCAGGCGTCAAGTACGCCTGGTTCCTCCCCGGCCTGCTGGGCCGCGCGTCCGCCGCATCCCACAACGCCTACCACCAGCAGACCGACAGCCGGCACCTCTACCACCAGCGCGGTCAGGCCCTCGCCTTCGTCGCCGCCTGGTGTGCCGAGGCTCTTACCCGAGGACGACGGTGAAGCCGCCGGGCTGCACCGAGATGTGAGACGGCGTGCCCTGCGAATGCAGCTTGCCCGTCGACGTGTACGAGTAGGCGATTCGGCCTGTCGCGCTGACCTTACGGGGGTGCGAGTCGACGCTGGTCAGCAACGTGGCGGTCCCCAGCCGGAGAGTGCTGATGCTGGGGATGAGGAGGAGTGCGTCCACCTGGGCCGGTCCGGTGGCCGAGGCGGCGAGCTGGGTCGCATTCGGCGGGAGCGGCGTGGCCAACGTCATCGGCAGCAGAGCGCCCGGGGCTGCGGAGATGCCTTGTGGGCCACCCGCCCCGTGGTCGATGGTGCCGAGCCGCCGGGACCCACTGGTCCACGTGGTGTGACCCGCGTCCGGGGTGTCGACGAGGTTCACGATCGGGAGCACCAGGCGCGGCTGAGGCGACGACGGCAGGATCCACTGCGCCGACGTACCGGCAGCCCAGGAGAGGTAGGAGCCGTTGCTCCATTGGGATTCGCCGGTCCACGCGGATGGCGGGGTGACCACCTCACCACCGGTGGCGGCCTCGCCTTCGACAACCGTCAGTCCGTCGTACGTCGGGGTTGCGCTGCCCAACTGCTGTGCGAGCTGCGCGACGGCCGGTGATGCGTCCAGGGCGAGCATCGAGAGCTGGCCGTGGACGGTGGACTCGGCTCCCGAGTTGCGGTTGACCACGCCGTCGCCGGCCAGACCGTCGTACGTGCGGCCGGTGGTCGCGTCGTACATCGGGGTGCCGGCGCGGTTGGCGCCGAAGTACCAGGCCGCGACGAAGGAGGCAATCTGCCTGAGGCCGGGGAGGCCGACCGCCAGCAGGCCTTGCAGCCGGGCGTCGACGCCGTACGCGATCTGCGTACGGTCGATCGGCGCGGGGAGCCAGCCGTTGTCGGGACCGCCGGCCGTGACGAGCAGCGGTGTGAAGCCGGCGGTGTCGCCGATGGCCGGGTCGAGCAGACGGCGGGACCCGAGCGCTGACGAGGCAGCGGCGAGCGCGGACGGCATCTGGGCACCCCACGCGTGCCAGTCCGAGATCGACTCGCCCCACGGCATCAGTGCGCGGAACGGCCACTGCTTTGTCGACCCGGCGCTCATCGCAGCAACACCTTCGGCGAACTGCGTCAGCGCACGACGTGCCCGCGCCGACCCGCCGGCCCGGACGTACGCCGACAACCCGAGAACCGCCTCGGACGTCGCGTCGGCGCCGTTCACGATCAGCCAAGCGGGGAGATGACGGCCGTCGACGATGTTCCACTGGCCGTAGCGCACCAGCACCTGCCGCTCCAGCGCGGCGACCGCCAACTCGAGCCGGTCCTTCAGGAAGTCGGCGAAGCCACGGTCCAGTCGCCGGAAGACGGCGTACCCCTCCCCCAGCGCCCACACGGTCCGGGCCAGCCAGTACGACGGGCCGGAGTCGGAGGGGTCGGGGAGCTCGACCGGGTCGGCGCTGGGGTTCAGCGTCCCGTCCGGCTGCATCCACAAAACGACGTTCCCGTTCGTGGACTGGAGAAAGGTGAGGCCTCGGAGGAGGTCGCGGGCAGCGTTCCGGGAGGCGGCGTCACCGAACCGCTGGTAGTGCCGTAGGTAGACGACTGTGGCCCGGGCGATGTCGTCGGTGTTGTACGCACCCTGCCCGTACGTGTTGGTGGCGGCGTCGTACGTGCCGCCACCGATGCGCTTGTACGAGCCGTCGGACTGACGGTCCGCATAGGTCCACAGCACGCCGATCGGGCCGGAGCCGAAGGTGCTGTGGCCGGCTGCAGCAGGCGGTCTCACCGACGTACGGAGGAAGTCGAGATGGGCGAGGTTGCTCAGCTTGTTGCTGGAAGCAACAGCCGGCAGTGTGACGGTGGAAGCGGCGGTCAGAGCGAGCGCTCCGCCGAGGACGGTTCGGCGGGTCGGGGTCATGGCAGGCGATCCAGCCGGGCGACCCCGATGGCCGCGTCGGCCATCCCGTAGAAGACGTACCGCACTCCGTCCACCTCCTCGATGGCGGTCGGGAACACCACGTTCCCGACCGTTCCGACCTTCTCCTCCTCGGTCTCCGGCACGAGGATCGGTTCCTCGGTCCGGGCAATCACCTTGGTCACGTCGTTCGGGTCGAGCAGCAGCGCACCGGCCGCGTAGCAGACCTTCTGCGTCGTCGGGTCGAAGCCCTCCGGCTGCTCACCGGTGACGCCGTGGTGGATCACCAGCCAGCCCTCGGGCACCCGCAGCGGCGCCGGACCGGCCCCGATCTTCAGCTCCTCGAACGGGTACTCCGACATCGCCAGCAGCCGGTGCTGACGCAGGTGGACGAGGTTCCGTACGTCCGCCTGGACCGCCGACACCGGCACGAAGGACACCCAGATCCCCGGCCGGTCGTCGGTCACCCCGGCGGGCAGGTGCACGCCCTCGCCCTCACGGAACCAGCCCAGGTCCCACATCGGCCGATGCAACATCGCGTACGACGGTTCGCCGTCCGGGCCGGCCACGGGTTCGGGGAAGAACACCGTGTCCTTGTTCGGGAACAGATTCAGGTCGGTGTCGAGATCGGGCTGGTACTCGAAGTGCAGCGGACCGAGCCGCCGCCACTCACGGAGATCCGACGACACCGCCAGAGCCGGCTTCGGGCCGAGTGGACCGTAGGCGACGTACGTCATCACGTGCAGGCCGAGCGACGGGACGAAGGTCACCCGCGGGTCCTCGACGCCGGCGTTGTTCAGCCCGCGCTCCCAGCCCTCGTCCGGCGCGAGGACGACACCTTCGCGCTCGACACCGACAGGTACTCCGTCCTTGACCTCGACCCTGGCCAGGCCGACGCGGGATACGTTGCCCGTAGCAACCAGTCGCGGCAGCAGGTACAGCTGCCCGTCCGGTGTGTGGCCGGTGGCGGGATTCAGGACGCCCTCGGCCTCCAGCTCGTTGCCCGGGTCGGCCGTCATCAGTACGCCGACCCGAGTGAGCGTGTAAGGAACAGTCACCACAAAACCTTTCAGGATTAGCCTTTGACCCCGGACGAGATGTTCGTCGAGATGAAACGGCGCTGGAAGATCAGGAACAGGGCCACCGCGGGCGCTGCCAGCACACACGCCCCCGCGAGTACGGCGCCGAACGGGTTCGCCGCCCGCGCCGACACAGTGGTCAGGTAGTTCGACAGTGAGACCGCCAGCGGTTGCAGGTCCTGCTGCTTGGTGATCAGGAACGGCCAAAGGAACTCGTTCCACGGGCCGATGAACGTCAGCAGGACGCCGGTCAGCAGGGCGGGCTTCACCAGCGGTACGGCGATCCGCCACAGGATGCTGAGCTCGGACGCACCGTCGATCCGGGCCGCGTCGAAGAGCTCGGCCGGCAACTGCAGGAAGTACTGCCGGAACACGAACACCGCGGTCGAGTTGATCAGGAACGGCAGGATCATGCCGCCGTAGGAGTCCGCCAGCCCGTAGCTGCGCACGATCAGCACGTACAGCGGGATCGTCAGCAACTGGAACGGCACGACCTGGATCAGCAGCATCAGGTTGAACACCAGCCCGCGGCCGCGGAACTGCAACCGGGCCAGGGCGTAGCCCGCCAGCACACCGAAGACCAGCGTCCCCAGGATCACCCCGCCGGTGAAGATGCCGGAGTTGACCAGCGACCTCCCGAGGTTGATCGCCTTGTTGATCTCGCTGTAGTTGTGCAGGGTCACGTTCCCGGTCGGGATCGACCCGGAGACGGACGGATCCGGCTCGGCCTGCAGGCTGCCGATCAGCATGTAGTAGAAGGGGAACAGGAACACGAAGGCTCCCAGCAGCAAGGCGACGAACCGTACCTTCATCACTCCTCCCTCCCCACGAAGCGCCGTTCGAGCAGAGCGATGATGAGGACGCCGATCACCAGCAGTACGCCGATCGCGGAGCCGACATCCGGATTACCCTGTTCGATCCCGCGTTGATACATGATCAGCACCGGCGACGCGGACGCGCCGTCGGGCCCACCACCGCCGGTCAGCAGATACGGCTCGGTGAACAGGTTCGCCCCGGTCACCGTGGCGACGAGGACGACGAGTGTGGTCGCCGGCCGTACGCCGGGCACGGTGACGTTCAGGAACGACTTCCAGCGCCCGGCGCCGTCCATCGACGCCGCCTCGTAGAGATCCTTCGAGACGTTCTGCAAGGCGGCGAGGTAGAGCAGGATGAAGAACCCGAGCTGCTTCCAGGTCACGTAGACCGCGATCGTCGGCATCGCCAGCTTCGAGTTCACCAGCCAGGACGGGTCCGGCGCGAGCGGGCCGAGGATGGAGTTGACCAACCCGTTCGAGTTGAACAGGAACAGCCACACCCCGACCACGGCGACGCTCGCGGTCACGTACGGCACGTAGTAGCTGACCCGGAAGAACGTCCGCCACCGGATCGCCGAGTTCAGCGCGGTCGACAGCCCCAGCGACAACACGACGGTCAGCGGCACGTTGATCACGAGGAAGATCAGCACGTTCACGAACGACCGCTGGACGGCGGGGTCCGTCAGCACGGTGACGTAGTTGGCGAACCCGACGAACGGCCGGTCCACGATCGCGCCCGGCGCCGTGAAGAAGTAGTCGTGGAACGACATGTACACCGCGAACCCGAGCGGGTAGGCGAACACCGCGGCCAGGAACACGACGTACGGCGCGACGAACACCGTCCCGACCGGGTGCTCACCCAGGATCCGGGTGACCGAACCTCGTCTCATCAGACTGGTCGCGGGGATATCCCGCCCATGCAGGCGGAGAACAACCGCGACTCCCTCCCTTCAGCGATCGGGAACTGTCGGTACGACCTGATTTGATATGTTGCGTGTCGCGGTTCCGGCTCTACCCCACTCGCACCCACCAGGCTGCATTGCTCGGCCAGTGTGGGCACGCCCGGTACGTGTGGAACCTGGCGCTCGAGCAGTGGTCGATGTGGACGCGTGACAAGGGATCGACGCCGCGGTACGCCGAGCAGGCACGGCAACTGACCGAGGCGCGAGCGATGTTCGGTTGGCTGAGGGCCGGGTCGCAGACCGTCCAGCAGCAGGCGCTGCGAGATTTCGACCATGCCGTCAGGAACTTCTACGCAGGGACTCACCAGCGACCGACTTGGCGGAAGGCTGCTCTGCACGAGGGATTCCGTATTGTGGGCGGCCAGGCATCGCGCGTGATCAAGCTCAGCCGGAAGTGGGCGGCGGTCAATGTGCCGAAGGTCGGCTGGGTGCGGTTCCGGATGTCCCGCGCCGTGCCGGAGGCGAAGTCGTACCGCATCACTCGAGACCGGGCGGGTCGCTGGCACATCGCCTTCGCTGTCATTCCGCCTCCGATCCCTGCACCGGGTACCGGAGAGGTCGTCGGCGTGGACCGCGGCGTCACCGTGTCGGCGGCGCTGTCGACGGGTGAGCTCCTGACATGTCCCGGGCTGTCCGAAGCGGAACTGGAACGGTTCAAGCGGCTCCAGCGCCGTCTCGCCCGCTGCCGTCGCGGCTCCAACCGCCGTGCACTGGTCAAGGCGGCGATCGCCAGACTGCACGCCCGTGCTCGCGAGCGCCGCACGGATTGGGTCGAGAAAACCAGCACCGATCTCGCGCGACGATTCGATATCATCCGCGTCGAAGACCTCCGCATTGTTCAGATGACAAAGCGAGCCAGACCCAAGCCTGCCCCCGACCGGCCGGGTAGCTATCTGCCGAACCGTCGTCGCGCGAAGGCCGGACTCAACCGGGGAATCCTGGCGAACGGGTGGGGTGCCTTGGTTCGCCGCCTGGAACGCAAGGCGCCTCAACGGGTCGAGAAGATCAATCCCGCGTTCACGTCGCAAACCTGCAGCGTCTGCAGGCATTGCGCACCGGACAACCGTAAGAGCCAAGCGGTGTTCCGGTGCGTTGCCTGCGGACATCGGGCAAACGCTGACGTCAACGCGGCAGTCAACATCGCGGCCGGACGGGCCGTCAGCGCACGCCGAGAGATGCCGGTCCCGGTCTCGCCGAAGCGTGAACCTCAACTGACTACCTTTCCGTAGTAGTTGGAATCCTCGCCAATTGGGCGAGGAGGACGTCAAGACTGTTTGGCGAGTTCGTCGACCTTCTGGGCTGCGCCGTCGAGGGCTTCGTTCGGGTCCTGCTGGCCGAAGATGACCGACTTGGAGTAGGCGTCGCGGAAGGTCTGCCAGATGGTGATCGAGTTCGCCACGTTCGGTACCTCGACCGTGCGGGCTGCCTGGTCGGCGAACACCTTGTAGTCAGGGTTCTTCGCGAAGTAGTCCGGGTACGCGGTCGCGACGTCCTTGCGCAGCGGCATCTGCCCGGTCGCGGTCAGGAACTTGCCGTCCTGCTCCTGGCTGGTGGCGAACTTCAGCACGTCCCACGCCGTACCGCGGTTCTTGCAGGCCGAGTACATCGCGACGTTCTTCGCGTCGCTGAAGGTGTGGATCTCGTTGGCCGGCTTGCCACTCGAGGTCGGCACCGGGACGACACCCCAGTCGACCTTGCCCTTGTACGTCGCGATCGCCCACGGACCGACCACGGCCATCGCGGCGGTGCCATCGACGAACGCGTCACCGGTGTACTTCTCCTGCGAGGCGAGCTTGTCGGCGTACATGGTCCGCCAGAACGCCGCGACCTTCTTGCCCTCGTCGGAGTTGAACTGCGCCTTGCCGTCCTCCACCAACTGCTTGCCGCCGGTCTCGGCCGCGAACAGCGGGTAGAAATCGAACCAGGACTGGTAGAACTCGTTGCTCGGCGCCGGGTAGATGGCGAACTTCGCCGCCTTCGCCGCGACCACCTTGCGGGCGGTGGCGAGGAACTCGTCGTACGTCGCCAGCGGCGGCTTGGTGGTGTCGATGCCGGCCTTCGCGAACGCCTTCTTGTTGTAGAAGATCATCACCGGGTTTGACTTCCACGGCAGCTGGTAGTACTTGCCGTCGGACGACTTGTACTGCTGCGCGATGTCACCGGAGCGGTCCTCGATGTAGGACTTGCCGTCGGAGAAGGTGTCCAGCGGCACCAGCCCGCCCTGCTTCTGGAACTGCGAGACCGAGGCGGGCGAGGTGTTGAAGATCAGGCACGGCGCGTTGCCCGCCGTGATCGCGGCGCCGATGACCTCCTCGGAGCTCTTCCCGGTCGGGATCTCCTGCGCGGTGACCTTCTGATCCGCGTGCGCCGCATTCCAGGCCGCGACCATCTGCTTGCCCCAGGCCACTTCCTCGGCGTTGTTCGAGTACCAGATGCTGATCGGCCCGCGGGCCGAGGCAGCGGCGTCGGCGTCACCAGAGCCACCGCCACTGTCGCCACACGCGGCGAGCGAGCCGGCCAGTACCAGGGCCAGCAATCCAGCTTGCAACTTCATGATGTTCCTCCAGCTAGGCAGGGGAAGGGGACCCCAGTGATGGTGGCGCGCCGGTGGAGCGCCGTACGACGAGCTGCGCCGGTGGCAACTCGGCGTCGGGGACGTCGGTGGCGCCGTCGACGACCAGGTTGAGGGTTTGGGCCGCGGCCTCTCCGAAGGCGAACGGATCGGCGCGGACCGTGGTCAGGCCGGGGTGGACGTACTCGGCCAGTTCGCTGTCGTCGAAGCCGGCGATGCTCAGGTCGTCGGGCACGGTGAGCCCGGCAGCCTGGGCGGCACCCAGGCCGGCGATCGCCATCCGGTCGTTGGCGTAGACGATCGCGGTCGGCGGCTGCGACAGCGTGAGCAGCCGCCGGGTGGCTTCGATCCCACCAGCGGCGGTGAAGTCGCTGGTTTCCACCGCGACCGGCTCCAGGCCGGCGGCGGCGAGCGTTGAGAGCAGTGCGGTGGACCGGGCGGTCGCGTGCACGAACGCCTGCGGACCGGCGACGTGCGCGATCCGGGTGTGGCCGAGGTGGATCAGATGCTCGACGACCGCGACGGTCCCGGGCCGGTCGTCCAGGATGACGGCGGGGAACGGCGACGTCCCGTCGGGCCGGTTCAGCGTCACGGCGGGCAGGCCCAACTCCGTCAGCAGGGCGATCCGCGGATCGTCGTGCCGGAGGTCGGACAGGAACACCCCGTCCACCCGGGCGTCCTGCGCCAGCCGCCGGTAGCCGGCTTCCTCCTCCTCGCCGGCCGTGACGACCTGCAGCACCAGCGCCTGTCCTCGCGAGGACAGGACGCTCTCGACGCCGGCGATGAAGGCCGGGAAGAACGGGTCCGAGGACAGCACGGCCGGATCCCGGGTGATCACCAGTCCGAGGGCGAACGCCTTCGAGACCGACAGCGAGCGGCCGCGGTTGCTCGGGCGCCAGCCGAGGTCGTCGGCCGCGGCGAGGATCTTGTCGACCGTCGCGCGCGCCAGCCCGGGCCGCCCGTTCAGCGCGAACGAAACCGCGCCCTTGGACACGCCGGCCCGCTGCGCGACATCCGCGATCGTCGGCCGCTGCTTGCTCATCGACACCTCGTCTGGCGGGATTTAAACCGGTTTAAGCCCTATCTAAACCGGTTTAAACGGTACTCGTCAAGACCACACCGTGAAGTGGTATGTCTCAGACCGCGAGCGCCGTACCGGCGGCTCCGAGGTCGCGCAGCAGGACCTGGCCCTGCGCCCGTGCGCGGCGGTCCGGAGCCGTTGACAGCACGACCGCCTGCTCGTAGCGATCACCCAAGGCGGCCCAAGCGGTCGCCGCCTCCTCCCAGCGTCCGGCGAGAGTGGCGGCCCAGGGGCCGGGCGCTCCGGCCGGAGCAGCGACGTCGACGCCGGCTCGGCCCAGATAGGCAGACAGCTCGGCCTGCATCGTGCGGTGTTCCGCCTCCTTGACGAGGGTCAGCGCCAGCCGGGCGTCGTCGGTGCAGGCGCCCAGGGAGCCGTCCAACCACCCGAGCTCGATCCGCGCGACCGCCAGGGTGCCCTCGACGTAGCTGTCGTCCGCGATCGGGCGGGCGGCCAGCGCCGCCGCCAGCACATCACCCGCTTCGCCGTCTCCGCGCCGCGCGAGAAGCCGAGCCAGCAGGTTGCCGGCGAGTGCTGCCATCACACCCGGCTCACCCGGACTGTCCAGCAGCGCACGGAGTGCGGCGATGGCGCGGTCCCACTGTCCTCTGCTCGCCTGCACCGCGGCCGCGGTGAGCCGCAGGCGGTACTGGCCGGCGAAGAACTCACCGTCCGCCGCGGCCCGCAGACCTCCGGCGACGTACTTCTCCGCATCGTCGAACCGGCCGCTGCGGTAGGCGCCGCCGGCGGCGTTCACGTAGCACCGCACCACTGTCTCCACGCGGCTGTCCGCCCCGGCCAGCGAGATCGCGCGGCGCAGATCCTCGTCGCCGCGCAGGTCACCCCGGGCCAGCCGGGCGTCACCGAGGTAGCACCCGGCCTGTGCCTCCAGATCGCTCCGGCCCAGGCTCTGCCCGATGGCGAGCGCCCGCTCGGCGTAAGCCTCAGCCCGCTCGCCAGGCTCGGCGACAATCCCGATCGTCGCCAGATTGCTGTGAGCGCGGGCCTGCTCGATCAGCGCGGCCGCGAGCCGCGCGTCGTCACCCGCCGCCTCCAGCAGGTCCGCAGCTTGCTCGGCCGCACGCCGCGAGCGGAGCGGGCCGCTCGCGAACAGGGCCACCCGTGCGAGCACCATCAGCGCGTCTGCCTGGAGGATTGCGTCGCCGGCTGCCTCGGCGGCACCGACACCGCACTCGGCGGACTCCAGTGCGGCCTCGAATCGATTGACGACGTACAGCGAGTAGGCCCGTCGGGTGAACAGGTCGGCTGCCTGGTGATGGCCGAGCAGCTCGCGATGCCGCAGTACGACGTCCAGTACGCCGGCCGCCTGGCGGTGGGCACCCAGTCGGGCGGCTTCGAGCGCGGCGGACGGACCGTGCTCCAGGATGACGTCGACCCGCCCGCAGCGCTCCGCGTGGTGCACCAGCCGAGCGGGCTCCATCACAGGACGCCCGAGGAGTACGTCGACCACGACACGGTTGGCCTGGACCCGCTCGCCCGCAGTGAGCGTGGCCTCGATCACCCGCCTGGCGAGCTCGTGGCGGAACGCGACCGTCGTGTCGGCCCCGATGACCATCCCGGAACGCTCGGCCTCGATCAGTACCGCTGGATCGCTCTCCGCGAGACTTTCGGCCAGCCACCGTTCCGCGCGGGTCGGGATGACCGACAGGCGTTCCACCAGCGTTCGCACCGGAGCCGGGAGTTTGCCCAGGCGCGCCAGTACGGCGTCGCGGACCGTCTGCGGTACCTCGCCACCCCCACCGGCGGCGAGCACCTCGGTGACGAAGAACGGATTCCCCTGGGTGACCCGATGGATCTCCTCGGCCTGACTCGCGGTGGCAGGCCCGAGTTGCCGCACAGCATCGACGGTCAGCGGCGGCAGCGTCACCCGTCGTACCGAGGAACCGGTCAGGCTTCCGAGCAGCTGCCGCAGCGGGTGCCCCGGATCGACCCCGGTCTCCCGGAACGTCAGCAGGAGCACGGCCGGGATGCCCGGGAACCTGCGGGCGAGGAAGCGGATCGCGTCGAGCGTCGCATCGTCGGCCCAGTGGATGTCCTCCACCACGACGACCGAAGGACGCTCGGAGAAGACGCGCAACAGCGCGCCGTCCGGCCGATCGGCTGACAACGCGGCCGCGAGCTCAGCGTCATGCTCGGCCATGTCGCGGAAGGGCCCGAGACTGCGTGGCGCGAGCAGGTCGTCACAGTCACCGATCGCCACGTTGATCGCAGGCCCCAGCCCGTCGAGGAACGCGTGGACCAAGGCCGTCTTGCCTGCGCCCGCTTCCCCCGAGACCAGGATGACGACGCCGCGGCCTTCACTGACAGCCGCGCCGGCCGCGCCTCTGAGCTCCGCCAACTCGGCGTCGCGCTCGACCAGGGTCGAAGCGTGCGGTTCCGCGACCAACTCCGTCTGCTTCGACGGGGTCACGGACGTCAGAAGGCGTTCACGCAGTACGACGGCTTCGGGACCCGGCGAGATGCCGAGCTCGGTAGCCAGGGCGCGTTCCATCCGGTCGTAGCGGCGGAGCCCGTTCGTTCGATCACCAGCCACGACCGCTTCGCGCAGGAGCTCGACGTGGGCCTCCTCGTTCGCCGGGTCCATCGCCAGGAGGTCCTCCCAGCGACCCGCGCACCGCAGCAGCCTCATGACCCGCAGCCGAAGCTGCTCGCGCGGGTCGTCCAGCCACGGCTCGGCCAGGTCGTCCGGCAACAACTCACCAGCCAGGTCCAGAGCAGTGGCGCACAGTTCGGGCGATGCCGGCTCGCCTGCCAGCGCGTCCCTGGCGGCCGCTTCGAACCGTCCGGCATCGACCTCGAGAGACGCGTCGGGAAAGAGCGCGACGACCTCGTCCTTCAGTACGACGGCGTCCCGGTCGTCGAAGACGGCCCGGGCATAGTGAGCGGCCTTGTGCAGCCGCGGAAGGGCAGCATCCAGCGTGAGCTCCGGCCACAGCGCATCCACGACCCGGTCCCGGTGCAGTCTGCCGCCGGGCGCCAGCGCGAGCAGCTTGACCAGCGTGGCTGCCTGGCGGCGGCTCCACCGTCCGTTGGGAATCGGCATGCCGTCGACCACGACGGCGAACCCGCCCAGCAGCCGAACCCTGACCTGCACATCTCGGATCGTAGGCGCCTGGACGACCCCCAGCTACAGCACGGAGTACGGGATTGGCAGCGACTGCAGGTGTTCGACCTCGTCGCCCATCGCGGAGCTGACCTCCCGCAGCAGAAGCCGGACCTCGTCCATACTCCACGCGTACGACGCGACGCTCTCGGTGGCGCCGAAGAACCGGCGCGAGAGCTTGTCCCGCATGGCCTGGTACTGCGTCAGTGCGACGGCCTCCGGGCCCTGGAGGATCGCGTCAGTCAGTAGCTCGGCGTCACGCAGACCGTCCGTCATGCCGTGGGTGGTGATCGGGTCCTTGTAATAGCCCGCGTCCCCGACCAGCGCCCAGCCCGGCCCCACCGACTGGCGCATGAACCCTGCGGCACCAGCCCAACCGTGCAGGCGGCCAGTCGGCTCCGCCGAGAACACGCGCTCGACCAGGCCGGTCTCCGCGAGCAGTGCGGCGAACGCTTCCTCGGCCCCGCCCCGGCGCAGAGCTCGCATCCGCACCGGGGTCGTCGCAACGAAAACGCAGGTCAGCTCCTCGTTGGTGGGCAGGAAACCGGCGCCCACACCGGGTGCGTACGCCCACTCGTACCCCGAAGTCCGCAGCCCGGCGTAGTACCGATAGAGGATCGCGCTGCGGGACTCGCCCCGCCGTACGACGGGAGCGTCGACTGCGGATGCGACAGCGGACCGGATACCATCGGCGCCGATCGTCAACCTGGCCTGGAGAACCGCGGTACGCCCCGTACGATCTTGAACGCGAGCACCAGTGACGCGTCCACTCTCGTCTCGCAGCACCATCGTGACCGCGGTTCGGTGCCGTACGTCGGCTCCAGCATCAGCGGCCGCGTCGACGAGGATCCGGTCGAGCACCTGCCGGCGAGGTGCGTACAAGGCGTCCACACCACCCTTGGCACGGATCGTGACCCGCTGGTCCTCGCGATCGCTGTAGTGGAAGGTTGTCTCGCGGATCGGTGGTGTGCCGGCGGCGGTCAGCGTGTCCAGCAGACCCCACCTCGACAGCTGCAGAACCCCTGCGCGCATGAGGCCATGAGTGGAGACAGTGTCACTGCCGTAGGCAGACCGCTCGACCAGAGCGACGCGAGCACCTGCCCGGGCGAGCAGCATGGCGGTCGAGGCCCCTGCCACCCGTCCGCCGACGACCAGGACGTCGTACGGCGTGCTCATCGCGCCGACTCCACCGTGCAGGCCGTCAGCAGGTGCTGTACGACGGTGTGGGCGTCGTGACGGGCGCCGTCGATGAAGCCCGAGTCACGCCGGTACTGGAACCGCTGCCCGACGACGTACACACCAGGAGCAGCAGTGATGCCGCGGTCCTGCTGGATGTAGCCGTCAGGACCGACGATCGGCAACCGCAGCCACGGGTACTCGGGCCGGTAGCCGGTGGCGACGACTACGGTCCCGATACCGGCCATCGACAGGTCGACGCGCTGCGCCGGTGCCATGAGGCTGGGTGGGCGGATGCCCGGCGGGACCTCGCTGGCGAGGCCGGTGCACGCGATGTACTCGTCGACCGCGTCGAGCAGCCGATGCATCCGCAGATCGGCGGCCGCCGCGCTGCCGGCCAGGTCCGGCCGGAACTGCGCCCGCGATCCGTCCATACCGTCGAAGCGGCCGAGCAACCGAACCCCGGCACCCTGCAGTGTCGACAGGTCGACCTCGCGCGGCCGCTCTCCCGGCCGGTGCCCGATCAACTGCATCGACGGCTCCCGCCGAGCAGCCGCCCGATCGGGTACGTCGTCGATCGTCCGGGCCAGCCGCCCGATGCTCTCCAGCCACCAGAAGATGTCCATGCCGCGGTGGCAGCGAGGCATCCTGGTGTGCCGGCCGACCGACAGGTGTACCTGCCGGCCGGCCCGGTTGAGCTCGTCGGCGATCTGCACACCGGACGACGAGGCACCGACCACCAGCACGCCTCCGGGAGCGAGCAGGTCCGGCGAGCGGTAGTTGTTCGCGGTCAGGACCTGGGCCGCGCCGAGTCCGGCCGGCACTCGTGGCGCACCGTGCGGCCCGGTCGCGATCACGACATGTCTGGCTCGCCAGCTACCGCGATCGGTGACCACCCGATAACCCCCGGAGCTCGCCTGGGTGAGCTCCAGCACTGTTGCTTCGCACACCACCGGGGCACTGAACGATTCGGCGTACTGCACCAGATGGCGAACGAACCGGCCGGCGCTCAGGTATCCGTCCGGGTCGGGGCCGTCGTACTCCCAGCCCGGCAGCCGCAGCATCCAGTTCGGATTGACCAGCCGGAGCGAGTCCCAGCGCTCGGTGCGCCACCGCTCGGCGATCCTGCCCCGCTCGATCACCACATGGTCGCGACCAGCCCCGGTGAGCACCCGGCTCACCGCGAGCCCCGCGTGCCCGGCGCCGATCACGATCGTGTCGATGGTCCGCATCGTGCTCCCCCTCCCTGGCTGCGGCTGAGGTGTCAGCCGGTGACCACGTCGATCACGACGGACGTCGGGTTGGCGAGTACGTCGTACACGGCCGAACGGCGCCGGGACTGCTCGACGATGCCGCGCAGGGTTTCGTCGTCGGCGTCGCCCTCGATGGCGAGCGACACCCGGATCTGCTCGTACCCGTTGCGGACGGACCCGTCCGACAGCCCCAGGATCCCGAGCAGATCGATGTCGCCCTCGACCGTCGAGGTGACCTTGGTCAGCTCGACACCCCGCGCCGCGGCGATGTTGGCGATGCCGGCCGTCAGGCAGGCGGCGATCGCGTGCAGCAGGTACTCCACCGGTGTCGGCCCGTTGTCGGTGCCGACGAGGACCGCCGGGTGGTCGAAGTCGAGCACGGTGTCGGACGTGTGCCGCAGTTCCTGCATGGCACCGAAGAAGCCCGACGCGGTGGAGCGGCTGTGCGTGCCGGTCTGCCAGGTGTTGCTCGCCCTGAACTGGAACTTCGCGATCTCGTTCTGCCCCTTGACCGCGTCGAGGGTGGCGAAGAGCGTCGCGGTGTCCACGCCGTTGCGGCGTGGCTTCTCGGTCGTCGTGGTCATGAATCCTCCCCTGATCGCGCCGGATGTCCGGCGTCGTGGACAACTGCCGACGACGCTAGGAGGAGCACCTTCCCCGGACCTTCCCACCGGCTTCCCGGCGGTTGCCTAGAGCAAGCGCGCGGTCGACTCCCGGACGACGAGCTCGGTCGCCAGCTCGATGTGGGACGTGTCCAGGGCACGGCCGCCGACCAGACGCATCAGCGACTCGAACGCGAAGGCACCCATCTGCTGCAGGGGCTGTCGCACGGTGGTCAGCGGCGGCGTCGACGACTCGGCCAGGAAGGTGTCGTCGAAGCCGACGACGCTCAGATCCGCCGGCACCGCAAGTCCCTGCAGTCGGGCCGCTTCGATCACTCCGATGGCGATCGGATCGTTGGCGGCGAGGACAGCGGTGGGCGGTCGCTCCAGCCCGAGCAGGCGCCGGCCCTCCGCGACGCCGGTCGCGGTGATGAACAGGCCGTGCGAGATGAGCTCTGCGTCGACGTGCAGACCGGCGTTCGTCATCGCGGCGAGATAGCCATGCAGCCGGGCCTGTCCGCAGGACGACGACTCCGGCCCACCGACGAAGGCGATCCGCTCGTGCCCCAACCCGATCAGGTGCTCGGTCGCGCCCAACGCACCGGTCCCGTTGGTCGCGCCAACAGTGGCCACCTCGATCGAGGGAAGGCTCAGCGCATCGATCGCCACCAAGGGCAGACCGGCACGGTCGACGGCAGCGCCCTGCAACTCGGTGAGTTCACAGGCGACGACGATCATCCCTTCGTGCCCGGCAGCGCGCAGTCGCCGTACCCAGGCATCCGACGACGAGCCGCCCAGGACGTCATCGAGCAGGGCGACCACCACGTCGACCTCGGCCTCCGCGGCGGCGCCGCTGACGCCGCGCAGGACTTCGACGGTGTACGGCGAGAGCAGGTCGTCGCAGACGAGGCCGACGGTTCGGACCCGCGTCTTCTTCCGTGCGCCCCGCTGGCGTTGCGGGACGTACCCGTGGTCGGCGAGCGCTCGCTCGACCCGGACCCGGGTCTCCTGACCGACGTCCGGGCGTGCGTTGAGAACCTTCGACACCGTCGCCGTCGACACCCCGGCCGCAGCGGCGACAGTCGCCAGAGTCGTCCGCCCGCTGCCCGGTGCCACCTGGTTCACTGGTTGCTCGCGGCCTGGAGGTAGGTGCGGTAACCGGCGAAACCTTCGAGGACCTCGGCGGCTGTCGGTTGGCCGGTGAGGGCGCCGACACCTTGGCCCGCGTAGATCGACGCGCGGGTGGGATCGGCGGCGCGGGTGCCCTCGACATAGTCCGCGTGACCGCTGTCCTGCGTCTTCAGTTCTTCCTCGCGGCCGACCCAGCTGTCGAAGAAGTCGTTGCGCAGGGCACGGCCACCGAACTCGTCCGGCCAGCCCGCGCGCGACGCCGCGTCGAAAACCGTGCCGTAGACGGTGTCGGTCTCGTCCGCCTCGATCACCCGACGGCGGACCGGCTCCGACGTCAACGCCTCGACACAGGTCAGGAACGCCGTACCGATCCAGCCGCCTGCGGCTCCAGCGGCGAGTACGGCGGCCAGCCCGCGCGGACCGGAGATGCCGCCGGCCGCGAGCACCGGGCGATCGGTGAGGTCGAGGATCGCCTGCAGCAGCGGGAGTGTGGCGACCTCGTTGCGGCCGTGACCGCCGGCCTCGGCACCACGCGCCACGATCACGTCGACGCCGGCGTCGATCGCCTGCCGCGCGTCCGCGACGGTCCCCGCCTGGGTCGCGACGACGATGCCTTCCTTCTGCAGCGCCTCGACGTACGGCGTGTAGTCCCCGAAGCTGAGCGACACCAGGGCCGGTTTGAGCTCGAGCACGGCGTCGAGATGTTCGGGCCGCTCGTCCACCGACCAGGCCATCAGCCCGATCCCGTACGGGTTCCCGCCCGCCGCGGCCACGGCTCCCTCGGTCCGGATCCAGTCAGCGGTGACCGCCGACCCGGCCCCCAGAATCCCGAGTCCCCCGGCCGCCGAGATCGCGGCCGTCAGTTCCCCGCCACTCACGTTCGCCATCGGCGCGCCCACCACGGGCACCCCCAGCCCGAACCGCTCCCTCAGCCACATGCGTCCACACCACCACAGCAGTGTGGCTCCCGCCAAGGCGGGAGCCACACTGTGCAGAACTCGAAGGCGTCAGAACTTGTAGGCGTCCGACTGCGGGTCGCCATGGCAGCGCTTGTACTTCTTGCCCGAGCCACACGGGCAGGCGACGTTGCGCGGGGTACCGGCGTACAGCAGGCCACCCTCGTCGCCCGCGTCCTGGTGGAGCGAGACCTCGTCGTCGCCGTCGATGGTCGGAGCGGAGTACGACAGCCGCTGCGGGCGCCGTTCACTCAGGCCCTTGACCTGCAGGCGCGGCGTGTCTCGCGGCCGCGGCGCGTCCTGCGGGCGGATCTCGTCCTGGAGCCGGCCCGGGAACTCCGCCACCGGCGCACCGGGAGTCAGGATGTCCTCGTCCTCGGCGACGGCCTCGTCCGGTTCCGCGGTGAGCACCATCTGCTCCTGCATCGCCTTCACGTCGACGTTGAAGATGAAGGCGACCGACTCCTCCTTGATCGACTCCATCATCGCGGCGAACATGTCGTAGCCCTCGCGCTGGTACTCGACCAGCGGGTCGCGCTGCGCCATCGCGCGCAGCCCGATGCCCTCACGCAGGTAGTCCATCTCGTACAGGTGCTCGCGCCACTTGCGGTCCAGCACGCTCAGCACGACCTGGCGCTCGAGCTCACGCATCGACTCCTCGCCGAGCGTCGCCTCGCGCCGCTCGTACGCCTCCTTGGCGTCGAGGACGAACCGCTCGATCAGGAAGTCCGAGGTCAGGCCGGCCTTCTCGCCGCCGGCCTCCTCGATCAGGTCGTCCTCGGTCACCTCGGTCGCGTACAGCGTCCTCAGCGCGGTGAACAGGGCGTCCAGGTCCCAGTCCTCGGCGAACCCGTCGGCGGTCGCGCCCTGCACGTACCCGGTGACGGTCTCCTCGAGCATGTCCTGCACCTGCTCGCGCAGGTCCGCGCCCTCGAGCACCCGGCGGCGCTCGTCGTACACGACGTGCCGCTGCCGGTTCATCACGTCGTCGTACTTGAGGATGTTCTTCCGGGTCTCGAAGTTCTGCGCCTCGACCTGGGACTGTGCCGACGCGATCGCCTTGGTGACGACCTTGTTCTCCAGCGGCTGGCTGTCGTCGTTGTTGCGCGACATCGCCCAGTCGACCATCTCGCGCTTGAACAGCCGCATCAGGTCGTCCTCCAGCGACAGGTAGAACCGGGACAGGCCCGGGTCGCCCTGCCGGCCGGACCGGCCGCGCAACTGGTTGTCGATCCGGCGGGACTCGTGCCGCTCGGTGCCGAGCACGTACAGGCCGCCCGCCTCGCGGACCTCCTCCTGCTCGTCCTTCACCTGCTTCTCGAACTGCTCCAGCATCGTCGGGTACGCCGCTTCGTACTCCTCGATCGCCTCGGCCGGGTCGATGCCACGGGCGCGCAACTCCTTGTCGGCCAGGAATTCGGGGTTGCCGCCGAGGATGATGTCGGTACCACGGCCGGCCATGTTCGTGGCCACCGTGACCGCACCCTTGCGGCCGGCCTCGGCCACGATCGCCGCCTCCCGGGCGTGCTGCTTGGCGTTCAGCACCTCGTGCGCGACGTTCTCCTTGCGCAGCTGGGCGGACAGCCGCTCGGACTTCTCCACGCTGGTGGTGCCGACCAGGATCGGCTGACCGCTCTGGTGCACCTCGACGATGTCCTGGACCACCGCGTCGAACTTGGCGTCCTCGGTGCGGAAGATCAGGTCCCGCTCGTCGCTGCGGATCATCGGCTTGTTGGTCGGGATCGGGACCACGCCGAGCTTGTAGATCTTGGAGAACTCGGCCGCCTCGGTCATCGCCGTACCGGTCATGCCGGCCAGCTTGTCGTAGAGGCGGAAGTAGTTCTGCAGCGTGATCGTCGCGAGGGTCTGGTACTCCTCCTTGATCTCGACGTTCTCCTTCGCCTCGATCGCCTGGTGCAGACCCTCGTTGTAGCGGCGGCCGTGCAGCGTCCGGCCGGTGTGCTCGTCGACGATCAGCACCTCGTTCTCGACGACCACGTAGTCCTTGTCGCGGCGGAACAGGTCCTTGGCCTTGAGCGCGTTGTTCAGGTAGCTGATCAGCGGGGTGTTGGCCGACTCGTACAGGTTGTCGATACCGAGCCGGTCCTCGACCTTCTCGATACCGCGCTCGAGGATGGCGACGGTGCGCTTCTTCTCGTCCACCTCGTAGTCGGCGACCGGGCGCTGCTCCTCCGGCACCTTGTCGTCGGCGATCCGCGGCTTCAGCGTGCCGGCGATCCGCGCCATCTCGACGTACCAGCGCTGCGAGTCCTCGGCCGGGCCGGAGATGATCAGCGGGGTCCGGGCCTCGTCGACCAGGATCGAGTCGACCTCGTCCACGACCGCGTAGTTGTGCTCGCGCTGGACCAGGTCCTCGATCGAGTTGGCCATGTTGTCGCGCAGGTAGTCGAAGCCGAACTCGTTGTTGGTGCCGTAGGTGATGTCCTTGGCGTAGGCCACCCGGCGCTCGGCCGGGGTCATCTCCGGCAGGATCACGCCGTAGTCGAGGCCGAGGAAGTGGTACACCCGGCCCATCCACTCGGCCTGGTACTTGGCCAGGTAGTCGTTCACCGTGACCACGTGCACGCCCCGGCCGGACAGCGCATTCAGGTACACCGGCATGGTGGCGACCAGGGTCTTGCCCTCACCGGTCTTCATCTCGGCGATGTTGCCCAGGTGCAGCGCCGCGCCGCCCATGATCTGGACGTCGTACGGGCGCTGGTGCAGGGTCCGCTTGGCCGCCTCCCGGACCACCGCGAACGCCTCCGGCAGCAACGAGTCGAGCGACTCCCCGTTCTCGTGCCGTTGCTTGAACTCCGCGGTCTGACCGCGCAACTCCTCGTCGGACATGCCGACGAAGTCGTCCTCGATCGAGTTGACCATCTTCGCGATGCCCTGGAGCTGACGCAGGATCTTGCCCTCGCCGATCCGCAGGACCTTGTCGATCACCTTCATGGTGGGGAGTTCTCTCCTTGCTGCTGAAGCCTGGGTTGCGGCATGAGCCGACAGGCGCGTCCCACCCACGGGCGGGCGCGCGTGACCCATGGTACGGGGCCGGGTGTGTCAAGCCACGCCCGCTGCGTGCCGTAGGGCTTACCCGACCCACGCTCAGGGAGCCCGAAAAGTTCCGGCTCCGCGCTCAGAATCCGCGGAGTGCGTCACTCAGCGCAGGCGAGAGGTCACCGCCACCGACCACCCGGACCTGGTCGAGACCGAGCCAACCCGCGAGCTGGACGAGCTCCGCGGCGAGCTCGTCCGGGGTCTCCACCGGCGCCTTCGGCTCCGCGTGCGCCGACTGGACCAGCAGTACGCCGGCCGTCCGGTCCGACTTCAGGTCCACTCGCGCGACCAGCCGGTCCCCGAGCAGGAAGGGGAGGACGTAGTACCCGTAGATCCGTTTCTCGGCCGGCACATAGATCTCGATCCGGTACCGGAAATCGAACAGCACCTCGGTCCGGGTCCGCTCGAACACCAGCGAGTCGAACGGGCTGACCAGGGCCCGCGTGTTCACCCGCCGTGGCAGCCGCGCGTCCCGGTGCAGGTACGCCGGCCGCTTCCACCCGTCGATCCGCACCGGCAGCAGCTCGCCCTCCTCGACCAGCTCCTGGATCGCCTGCGCCGTCGGATCCGGCGCGGTCCGGAAGTAGTCCCTCAGGCACTGCGCGGTCGCCACCCCATGCGCCTTGGCCGCGATCGACACCAGCCCCCGGTGCGCCTCCGCGTCGGACGGAGTCGGCGTCGCCAGTACGGCGGACGGCAGCACCCGCTCGGGTACGTCGTACTGCCGCTCGAACTGCTGGTTGCGGCGAGCCACCGTGATCTGGCCCGCGTAGAAGAGGAACTCGAGAGCCCGCTTGACGTCGGACCAGTTCCAGCCCCAGTTGTCCCGCTCACGCTCGACGTCGTCGTCGATCTCCCGGGCGGTCAGCGGGCCGTGGTCGCGGACGTCGGCGAGCACCTGCTTGACCAGGTCCGGCCGCTGCTGCGCGATCGCGCGCGGGCCACCCCAGGCCTCGGTCATCGCGCGGTCCATCCGCCAGCGCATCAGCGGATGCGTCTCGACCGGGATCAGCGACGCCTCGTGCGCCCAGTACTCGACCAGGCGCCGGGGCGCCTTGCCGCTCGCACGGTCGAGCAGCGCCCGCGGATACGGGCCGAGCCGGGAGTAGAGCGGCAGGTACTGCGCGCGGCTGAGCACGTTCACCGAGTCGATCTGGATCAGGCCGATCCGGCCGAGCACGCGGACCAGCGCCCGGGCGTCCGGCACTCCCTTCGGCCGTGGGTCCATGAAGCCTTGGGCCGCCAATGCGACCCGCCGCGCCTGTGCCGTCGACAACACCTGCGTAGTCACGTTCGAGATTCTGCCCGGTGCCGCCGACAGAATCCGCTCAGCGCCGATCCTGGACCGGTACGACGACCAGCCTGTCGACCAGATCCTTGCTCGGCGGGCCGGACAGCAGCCCTCGGGACCACAGCTCGTCGACCGACCGGAAGCGACCCGTCTGGGTGCGGCTCGACACGATGGCCGTCGCGCGCTGCCGATCCAGCTCGGGCAGCGCCGACAACACTTCGACCGATGCCTCGTTGAGATCGACCAAGCCGCCGTACTTCCGGCCGCCGATGACCAGCGCGGCCTGGATGGTGGCTACGCCCATGCTGGCCAGCAGTACGAGGACGACGGCGTCAGGGCTCGGGTGATCCGGCTCGCCCCAGCCGGGCACCCAGAAGGCGACGGCCGTGCCCAGATAGACCAGCGCGGACACGGCGAGCAGCAGACTCCGCCGCCGGACGGCCAGGATGCCGAACATGATCGGACTGCCG
The DNA here is from genome assembly GCF_045207705.1 of Kribbella sp. NBC_00889. Taxonomy (NCBI): domain Bacteria; kingdom Bacillati; phylum Actinomycetota; class Actinomycetes; order Propionibacteriales; family Kribbellaceae; genus Kribbella; species Kribbella sp. NBC_00889. Next base: position 6,011,328 of record NZ_CP108783.1, read on the forward strand.
ACACCGATCGTCACCAGGGGAACGGCGGCGCCGGCCAGCTTCAGCCAGACCGTCTTCCAGTTGGTTCGGGGCGCGCGCACGGCCGCACTGTAGTGGGAGCCCCGGGCCATAACTCGGAAGTTACCGTAAGTGGGAGGTGCGCTACAGAAGGTGTTCGGGGGACGCTCCAAGGAGGCCACGCCGCCCGTGTGGCCCCTATCAACCTGGAGTGAGGCATGACAGGAAGATTGCAGTTGGTCCGTGCTGCCCTGGCAGCCGGTGTGCTGGCCGCGACGTCCCTCGGTGCGGTGGCCGTAGCCGGCTCCGCATCGGCCGCGGAAGCGCCGGACGGACCCAAGACCCGGATCGTCGGCGGCACCATCGCCCACACCGCCGACACCCCGTGGGCCATTCAGCTGTCGAACAGCGGCTCCCCCGATCCCACCGAGGAATGGTGTGGATCGACGCTGGTCGCGGCGAACAAGATCGTGACCGCCGCGCACTGCGCCCAGGAGTCGGCAAGCACCTACACCGCGATCCAGGGCCGGGACGTGCTGACCGACACGTCCAGCGGCAAGGAGTCCAAGATCAGCAACATCTGGGTGGACCCGGACTACGGCAGTGCGCCCGGTCACGACGTGGCCGTGATGACCCTGGCCACGCCGTTCGACGGTGTACCCACTCTGGCACTGGAGACCGACGTGGGGGCGGACACGGCCGGAGCACCGTCGGTGGTCTACGGCTGGGGAGACACCGAGGGCACCGGACCGGCGGACACCTTCCAGAAGGTGGACGTGCCGGTGCTGGGTGACGCGTACTGCGAGCAGGCGTACGCGAACGAGGGCTACACCGCCGACGGCGAGATCTGCGCCGGCTACGAGGACGGTGGCAAGGACTCCTGCCAGGGCGACTCGGGCGGGCCGCTGGTCCTGAACGGGCGTCTCTTCGGCGTTGTCTCGTGGGGTGTCGGGTGTGCGGACGCCGGTAACCCGGGTGTCTACGCGGAGGTGGCGACGTACGCCGCCGAGCTCCAATCCCAGATCGACAGCTAGCCGACGTTCGCAGGGAAGCGCGAGGGGCCGGGCTGGTCAGCCCGGCCCCTTCGTTGTTGCGCTCCTCCCGGAACCTCGGAGGTCGGCCTCACGACCGGAGCGGGGTGGATCAGACGGTCAGGCGGATCACGCCGTAGTCGTAGCCGCGGCGCCGGTAGACGACGCTGGGCTGGTTCTCGTCCGCATCCACGAAGAGATAGAAGTCGTGCCCGACCAGTTCGAGCTCGTAGAGCGCCTGGTCCAGGGACATCGGCTTGGCGGTGTGGGTCTTCTCGCGCATCACCAGGGGACCGTCCCCGGTGACCGTGAGGGATCCGAACTTGTACGTCGCCACTTCGTCGTCGGCGACTGTCTCCTCCACTGCTGGTGTGCCGTTGAGCGGCTGCTTCGCGTTCACGTGCCGTAGGCCTTCCGGCGAACGCTCACCGCGGTGCACCCGGCGCCGGTCCGCCGCCTTGCGGACCTGGGCCCGGAGCCGGTCGAGGCAGACGTCGAACGCCGCCTGCTTGGTCTCGCCGCAGGCTTCGGCGCGGACCACCGGCCCCTTGGTGTACATGGTGAGCTCGACACGCATCGCCCGATCGTGCTGTCGCGGGTTCTTCTCCTGGCTGACTTCTACCTCGCACCGCAGTACCCGGTGATCGACCTTCTCGATCCGCTCGAGTTTTTCCTCGACGTACTGCCGGAAGCGGTCACTGACCTCGCAGTGATGACCCTTGACAACGACGTCCACGGAAACCTCCATCGATCGGCGACTTCTTTTACGTCTCCGGACCCCCGCCAGCCGGTGAAATCCACTCCGTCTCGCTGTGTCGGTTGCGGTTGGGGCGCCCGAAACGAGAACACCCGCCTCCACGCCCATCGGACTCCGCGGTGAGGATTCCGGCTGATCCGGTCCTGCACCACTTCCCTGCCCGACAAGCCCGTGCGGGTGTCATAGGCCAACGCTAGTCGGCTTCGGCGAAAACCGGTAGGGAAGTTCTCATGAACCAGACGGCCGGTGCCGGCGGGTCGCGGCCAGCACCGCGCAGCCCAGCACCGGAACACCCCCGGTTTCCAAGGCGCGGCAGGCTTCGCTGAGCGTGGAACCGGTGGTGATGACGTCGTCGACCAGCAGGACCGGTTGATCGGTCAGCGTTTCAGCCCAGCGCGAACGAAGCGCGAAAGCCCCGGCCAGGTTGGCCGTTCGGCGTTCCGCGGACAGTCCGGCCTGGTCGTCAGGACGCCGTACGACCGACAGCGCGGGAGCCGGCCGGGCGTCGACGCCACCGCGCCGGAGCGCCCGCACGGCGGCCTTGGTGATCCGCGTCAACGGGTCGTGGCCACGCTGCCGGACCGTCGAAGGCGCTGACGGGACAGGGCAGACCCACACCCCCGGATGGTTGCCGAGAGCCGCGAGTACGGCGGTCGCCAGGACCTGCCCGAGCGGACGAGCCAGCGCGTACCTGGCCTCCTCCTTGTGCGCGATGATGAGCTTCCGCACCTGATCGGCGTACGACGCTGCCGCTGTCGGTGGCGGCAGTCCGTCGGGACGCGGGTCGGGCCAGGCACGGAACGGAGTCAGCGAGGTCAGTAGCTCGCGGCAACCTCCACAGAGAGTGACTCCGGGCCGGTCGCAGCCCGCGCAGCGCCCACCCAGCACGAGATCGGCGAACGCGTCCCGGACCGACACCGCACCCACGATCGGCGACGCCGCCCCGGCACCGCAACCACCCCGGCCCGGGCCTGTGGATATCTCCGTCAGCCCGGGTAGACCGGAATGAACGGTATGGCGTTGGCGTCGTCCTCCATGGCGGTCCAGGTCAGGTCGCGGGTCTGCCAGTGCACGTGCCCGTCGACGTCCTCGACCGCGGGGAGCGTGTCCTTGTTCGGGTTCGAGGCCAGCCGCTGGGTGATGAAGTCGGTGGACGCACCGGGCAGCAACTGGAGCTTGGAACCGTCCGGGTTGACCAGCCACGGCGCGCGGTCGGCGTTGCCCGAGGCCCCGGCGACCAGGACGCCTTGCTTGTTCCAGGCCGCGTCGGTCATGTCGGTGAGTGCCAGCTCGAGCTTGCGGAGGCTGCCGAGCAGCAGCTGCTTGCCGTCGGGGCCGGTCTGGATCGCCCCGGTCTCGACGTACGGCTTGCCGGTGGCCTTGGACCGCATCACCAGCAGCGCCCGGACACCGTCCGGCGCCATCCGCAGCACCAGCGGGGTGTCACCGCGGAAGCTGACCGTCACGGCGGTGAGCTTCCCGTCCCGGTTGCGGACCCGCAGCCGCGGCGTCGCCTTGTCGGCCCGGTCCAGGATCCACAGGTTGTCGTTGTTGTCGTAGCTCGGCCGCAGCACCGTGCCCAGGGTCTTGATGCGGAGAAGGTCGTCGGTCTTGTCGCTGTTGTTGGTGTTGTCCAGCGGACCGTAGGCGACCACCTTCTCGCCGTCGATGGTGGTCACGATGGCGCCGGAGTCGCCACGCAGGTTCACTGCGAACGACTCGGCGATCTGCCCGTGGAGCAGGCTGGAGTCCAGTGGCCGGGCGGCGATGTCGGACGCTCCGTCCAGCCCTTCGACCCGCTGCACCCGGCCCTGCCGCAGGCCGTACAGCGTGGTCATCGCGCCCCCGGGGATGGAGGGGTCGTACTGGCTGAAGTTGCTGAACGGCAGTACGTCGGGATCGTCCGGAAGCAGCGGTGCGCCGCCGACCGTGATCCGGGTCCGGAGGTTGATCTGGTTGAGCGTCCAGACGATCTGGGCGGCGAGCAGCCGGCGGTCCTGGTCCCGCAGCGCGGCCGCCGTATCGTTCAGCGCCACCGTGGCGACGCCGAACTCGACCGGGACGGACACCTGCACCTCGGTGCCCGGCGGGGCCAGCGACACGACGCCGTTGCCGAGGCTCTTGGTCGGGCCCTTCAACAGCTCCTGGATCAGCTGGGTCGCGGCCTGGCCCTGGGACTGGTTCACCGACAGGTAGACCGGGTCCGGGACCAGCAACTCCCGGCCGGGGTTGAAGAAGTACAGATCGCGCGGCGCCAGTTTGAGGTCCACCTGGTTGCTGCCCAGGTAGACCCCGGGCGGCACCGAAGCGACCCGCAGCTGGCCGTCGACCTTCGCGACCTTGAACAAGAAGTCGGCCCGGTCGGCGCCCGCCGCCGCCGGGATCCACTCGCCCCGTTCGTCGACGGTCGCGATCTTCCGGGCGGTCAGCTTCACACCACCGCCTGGTTGCGGCGACAGCGATCCGGGGCGCTGGTCGTAGACGATCGTCTGCGTCTCGGGCTTCCAGGCCGCGGCCGCGTCGGCCGTCATGTACTGCCGGGCGACGTCAAAGGCCCGTGTGTCCGACATCGCCTCCAGGAACCCGTTCACCAGCTCCAGCTCGGTCAGGTTGTCCCGCGGCGGCTTCGCCTCGACGCCGACCCCGATCCCGCCCTGCGTCAACCCCTCCCGGCTGCCCTGGCGGATGTTCCCCTGGGTCGGGACGGTCGCGCACCCGGTGACCAGCAACGTCAGCGCCAGTACGGCTCCGAGCAGTCTGCGCCTCACCGCTCCTCACCACCCGTCAGCTTCTGGTACGGCGCTCCGACGTCGACCAGCGACTTGTCGGAGACCACCCGGCTGGCGTCGGCGGGGCGGGCCGGCAGCGGCGATCCGGACAGCGTCACGTCGGGCCGGCGCGGCAGGGTGAGGCGGAAGTAGGCGCCTTCGCCTGGTGAACCCCAGGCGTCCAGCCGGCCACCGTGCAGCCGCGCGTCCTCCAGCGCGATCGACAGACCGAGGCCGGTCCCGCCGGTGGTCCGGGCCCGGGCCGGGTCGGCCCGCCAGAACCGGCTGAACACCATCTCGGCCTCTTCGGCCCGGAAACCGACACCGTGGTCGCGGACCGCCACAGCGGCCGAGTCCTCGTCGTGCGCGGTGCTGATCCGGATCGGCAGGCCCTCGCTGTGCTCGATGGCGTTGCCGATCAGGTTCCGCAGGATCCGCTCGATCCGGCGGGCGTCCACCTGCGCGCGGCACGGCTCCGGCATGTCCAGCTGCACCTCGCAGCCCTTGCGACGGAGCAGGGTCTCGTGGTTCTCGAGCACCCGGTTGACGATGTCGCGCAGGTCCACGTCCTCCAGGTCCAAGGCGGCCGCCCCGGCGTCGAACCTGCTGATCTCCAGCAGGTCCGCGAGCAGCTCCTCGAACCGGTTGAGCTCGTTCTGCAGCAGTTCGACCGAGCGGCGGCTGATCGGGTCGAACTGGTCCCGGCTCTCGTGCAGCAGGTCGGCGGCCATCCGGACCGTGGTCAGCGGGGTCCGCAGCTCGTGCGAGACGTCGGACACGAACCGGCGCTGCAGCCGGGACAGCTCCTCGAGCCGCCGGATCTGCCGCTGCAGGTTGCTCGCCATCTTGTTGAAGGAGACCGCCAGCCGGGCCAGGTCGTCGGTGCCGCGGACCTGCATCCGCTCCTCGAGCTTGCCCGCGGCCAGCCGCTCCGCGATCCGCCGCGCCATCCGGACCGGGGTGACGACCTGACGAGTGACCAGCCAGGCCACCGCACCGAGCAGCACGACCAGCAGCAGGCCGGCGGTGACCAGCGCTCGCTGGACGACGTCAAGCGTTTCCTGCTGCGCGGTGAGCGGGAAGAGGAAGTAGACAGAGTACCGGTCGCCGGTGGAGTTCACCCGGAGCTGCGACCCCATCACCAGACCGGGGACGCTGGGCCCGTCGCGGTAGTTGATCAGCGTGTAGGTGTCCCACAGCTTGGAGTCGTCGCTCATCACCGAGGACGCCAGCGCCGGCGGGATGGAGTCGCTGTCGACCAGTCCGGTGTAGCGGATCGCGTTCGAGGTGGCCGTGTCGGTCGGCACGAGCAGGACGTCGTACAGGCCAGGGCGGTTGGTGCCGAGGACCAGCGCGGACAGCTGCTGGTTGATCGTGGTGGGGTCAGCGGCGTTGATGGTGTTGGACAGCGAGGTCAGCTGCGCCCGCGCCTCCGCCTGCGCGCTGCCACGACGGGACTCCAGCACACCGTCGGTGACCTGGCTCATCATCACCCAGCCGACCAGGAGCAGTACTACGGTCGACATCAGCAGGGTGCCGGTGACGATCCGGGCCTGGATGGACCGGCGCCAGATGTCCGGCCAGTGCTTGGGATGCGTCCGCCACAGCGGCTGCGGGTAGGCAGGCCAATCAGCCGCGGCGGCGGTCAGCTCCAGCTCCGTCCCGCGGGTCTCGGCCCTGTCCTGCTCGGGCAGGGCCGGCTGCTGCTCCGGCCCCGGCGTCGTTGCCGGGGCGTTGGCGACAGCCTGCGACTCCGGGTCGCGTCCGTACTCGATCAGTCCGCACCCGCCTTGTAGCCGACACCGCGGACCGTGACCACGATCTCCGGGTGCTCAGGGTCCTTCTCGATCTTGGAGCGCAGCCGCTGCACGTGCACGTTGACCAGCCGGGTGTCGGCCGCGTGCCGGTAGCCCCAGACCTGCTCCAGCAGCACCTCGCGGGTGAACACCTGCCAGGGCTTGGAGGCCAGGCAGACCAGCAGGTCGAACTCCAGTGGAGTCAGCTGGATGGTCTCCCCGGCCCGCTTCACCGAGTGCCCGGCCACGTCGATGGTGAGGTCGCCGATGGTCAGCGACTCCGGCCCGGGCTCGTCCATCCGGCGCAGCCGGGCCCGGATCCGGGCCACCAACTCCTTCGGCTTGAACGGCTTGACCACGTAGTCGTCGGCACCGGACTCCAGGCCCAGCACGACGTCGACGGTGTCGCTCTTGGCCGTCAGCATCACGATCGGTACGCCGGACTCGGCCCGGATCGCCCGGCAGACGTCGATCCCGTCCATGCCCGGCAGCATCAGGTCGAGCAGCACCAGGTCCGGTTTGAACTCCCGGAACCCTGGTACCGCTTTGTCACCGGTTGCGCACAGATAGGTGTCGTAACCCTCATTGCGCAGCACGATGCTGAGCATCTCCGACAACGCGGTGTCGTCGTCGACGATAAGAACTCTGCCTCTCATCGTCCGGTTGCCTTCTGCCACGCCCTGCTCCTTGCCGTCCGATCGTTGTGCGCCCAGCGGATGCTGACCGTACGCACTACGGATAGTGTCCCATTCCCCCGGTAGTGCACACGCCGGATCGCCGTGTGACCCCGAGTTGGGCTGTGATCATGGTGCACTGCGGGTGTCCAAGACAACTCCAGGGACAACTCCAGGGCGAAGCTTCTGGATAATCACACGTCGGTGTGCGGCCGATGGTTCAGCGGGGACGGGAGGTGGACGGTGGCCAAGCAGACGGCCGGCGATATCACGCTGCACGAGGGTACGGCGACGGAGCCGCTGCGACCGTGGCTGCCCGCGGACCTGCTCGACAACGCGGCCCGGACCATCTCCGACAACAAGACGATCATGCTGGGCCTCCCGGTCCTCGCGGCGATCGCACTGATCGCCGTCCAGGCCGTGCTGACGGAGGTCGCCGTACCTGGGGGTCTGGGTGGGTTCTTCGGGTCCGATGACCCGTTCCAGCAGGCCGGTGCGGCGTTGCTGCTCACGTACGGCGTCCAGCTGGTGCTGTTCACGGTGGTGTCGAGCACGATGGCCGGGATCATCGCCCTCGCTGCCGTGCGGAGCCAGCTCGCACACCGGGTCGGCCCGCGCGAGCTGCTGCGGCTGGTCCGGCCCTCACTGCCCGCTCTGGCGGCTGTCGGGCTGATCCAGTCGCTCTCGTTCGTCGTCCTGATCGCCGGTTGGGGTCTGGCGGTGTTCGGTATCGGCGCCGGCACGGACGCGGCAATCTCCTCCGACGTGGCCGGTGCGGTGGCCGTGGTGCTGATGCTGGTCGGCGCTGTGCTCGTGCTGATCTTCGGCATCCGCCTGGTCCTGGCCGGAACCGTCGTACTGATGGAGGGCCGGCACGCACCCGACATCGGCCTCTACATCCCTGTCAGGGTGGGGATCTGGGGTTCGCTGAAGCGGTCCTGGCGGCTGGTGAGGGGCAAGTTCTGGCGGGTGTTCGGCATCCTGCTGTTCGCCGGTCTGGTGGTCAACATCGTCGGGTACGCCTTGCAGTTCGGGGTGACCACGCTGATACTCACGGTCGGCTCGTGGGCCGACAGCAGCGACGGCACCGGCGCGACGGTGGCCGCGGTCGTGATCGGTGTGGCGGCTGCCATGACGCTGATCGCCACTCTCGCCTTCATGTCCGCCGTCCAGGCCCTGATCTACCTGGATCTGCGGGTCCGGCGGGAAGGCCTCGACCTGTGGATGCGTCCGGTCCTGCGGCCAGGAGGTACTGCGTGATCGCCGTGTTCCTCGAGGAACCCCCGGTGGACATCGGCCGGGACCAGGCGGCTGCCGAGGCGGCCGAGGAGTTGTCGAAGTCGGCGTACCGGCAGTCCGGCGGTTCTCTGATCGAGAAGGCGCTCAACAAGGTCATGCAGTGGATCGGTGACATGCTGGACAGCCTCAGCGGTTCCTCCCCCAACGGCCACGCCGGTCTGGTCATGCTGATCGTCCTGCTCGCGCTCATCGTCGTCGTGGTGCTGTGGCGGGCCGGCGTACTCCGGACCAGTCATCGGGAGAAGCAGACCGTCTTCGACACCTCCAGACCGCGCACAGCGGCCGAGTACCGGGCTCAGGCGGAGCGGGAGGCGGCGTCCGGGGACTACACCCACGCGATCCGCAGCCGCTTCCGCGCCTGCGTGGCAGAGCTGACCGAGCGCACGATCCTGGACGATCGCGCCGGGCGGACGGCGTACGAGGTGGTCGCCGACGCCGGACGCGCCACACCGGCGTTGCGGGAGCCACTGCAGCCGGCCGCGCTCGCGTTCACCGAGGTTGTCTACGGAAACCGTCCGGGCACACCGGAGCGGTACGCCGCAGTCGTTGCAGCCGACGACGCGGCGCGGACCGCTCGGGTCATGGTGAGTGGATGAGTACTGCGGTTGGGCGGAGTGCTGGGGAGAGTTGGAGGGCGCTGCGGACGCCGCTGCTCGTGACCGGGGTGATCGTGCTGGCGGCAATCGTCGTACTGATCGCTACGACCGCACGGACCTCGGGGCCGTTCAGCCCGGACTCCACCGAGCCGGAGGGAGCCCGGGCGCTGGCGACGCTGCTGGGCAACCACGGCGTCAAGGTGACGGGCACCGACGTACTGGACGACGCGGTCCAGGCGGGCAGCGGCAAGACGCTGCTCATCGGCCCTGAGGGCCAGCTCGACCGCGACGACTGGCAGCGGATCGCCGACGCCGGCTGGAGCCATGTGATCCTCATCCGTCCCGGCACCAGAGCGCTGGAGGTCCTGGCCCCGGGTGTGGAGGACAACGGACAGATCCTGTCCTCGGACAGCCGTGAGCCGGACTGCGATCTACCGGCCGCGGTGAAGGCCGGCACGGTGACCGTCGGCGGCTCGACGTACTCCGCACCGGACGGCGCGCAGGCGTGCTACGGCGACGGCATCAACAACACCGTGATCCGGGTGGAGTCGAACGGCCGGATCGTCGACGTCGTAGGCACGACCCGCTCGTTCACCAACGAGCAGCTCGCAGAAGACGGCAACGCGGCACTGGCGCTCAACCTGATCGGCACCGACCGGGAGCTGACCTGGTACCTGCCGCAGTGGGAGTCCAGCGGGTTCGGCGACGACGAAGACAGCCCCCCACTGGTCCCTCCGGACATCCGCTACATCGGGTGGGCGTTGGCGTTCGCCGTACTCGTGGTGGCGTTGTGGCGGGGCCGACGGCTCGGACCGGTGGTCGCGGAGCGGCTGCCCGTCATCGTGCACGCCGCCGAGACCACAGAGGGCCGGGCGCGGCTGTATCGACGCTCACGAGCCAGGGACCGCGCTGCGGCCGCACTGCGCGAGTCGGCGCTCGGCAAGCTCCACGAAGCGCACGGCATCCCCCGGCGCGCCGATCCGTCGGCCGTCGTGGCGACAGTGGCGGCCCGCACCGGCCGGGACCCGGCCATGCTGTACGAACTCCTCTACGGCCTCCCGCCGCTCAGCGACGCCGCTCTGATGTCCTTGTCCCATGAACTCGACGTACTGACGCAGGAGGTACGACACCCGTGACGACTACCGAGGTCAGCGCCGACCAGGCCAGGCGGGCGCTGGTCGCGCTGCGGACCGAGATCGGCAAGGCGGTGGTCGGCCAGGACACCGCTGTGACCGCGCTGGTACTCGCCCTGCTCTGCCGCGGCCACGTGCTGCTGGAGGGCGTGCCCGGTACGGCGAAGACGCTGATGGTGCGCGCCTTGTCGATGGCGATGCGGCTGGACACCAAGCGGGTCCAGTTCACGCCGGACCTGATGCCCGGTGACGTGACCGGATCGCTCGTGTACGACGCGAAGAGCAGCGAGTTCGAGTTCCGGCCGGGTCCCGTGTTCACCAACATCATGCTGGCCGACGAGATCAACCGCACTCCACCGAAGACCCAGGCGGCGTTGCTGGAGGCAATGGAGGAGCGGCAGGTCACCGTCGACGGCGTGCCGCGGATGCTGCCGGTGCCGTTCGTCGTCGCCGCGACGCAGAACCCGATCGAGTACGAGGGCACGTACCCGTTGCCCGAGGCCCAGTTGGACCGGTTCCTGCTGAAGGTCACGCTCGACATCCCGCCGCGGGACGCGGAGATCGCCGTACTCGCCCGGCACGCGCAAGGCTTCGACCCGCGTGACCTGGCTGCGGCCGGTCTGCGTCCGGTGGCTGGGCCGGAGGACCTCGCCGCCGCTCAGGCCGCCGTACGCCGGGTCGCGGTGCGGGAGGACGTGCTCGCGTACGTCGTGGATCTGTGCCGGGCGACGCGGCAGTCGCCGTCACTGCAGCTCGGGGTGTCGCCGCGAGGCGCTACTGCCCTGCTGGCCGTGTCCAGGGCGTGGGCGTGGCTGTCCGGCCGGGACTACGTGATTCCGGACGATGTGAAGGCGATGGCACGTCCTTGCCTTCGGCATCGAGTGCAGGTGCGCCCGGAGGCTGAGCTCGAAGGCGTCAGCGCGGACGCGGTGCTGGAGAGCGTCCTGGCGACCGTGCCGGTCCCCCGATAGCTCATGGTGCTCACCTACAGGGCGGCGCTGCTGGCCGCAGCCGGAGTCCTCTTCGTCGCTCTGGCGATGCCGAGCTGGGGTGGCGTCGGCCTGGTGATCCTGGTCGTTGTCCTGGTGTGCGTGGTGGACATGCTGCTGGCCGGTTCGCCTCGGCGACTCCAGCTGACTCGCGAGGGCGACACCGCCGTACGACTGGGTGAGCACGCTGCGGTGAACCTGCTGGTGGCCAACCCCGGCCGCCGGGTGCGTGGTCTGCTGCGTGATGCATGGCCGCCATCTGCCGGCGTACTGGACCCGCCACACAAGTTGAACCTGCCGCACGGCGAGCGCCGACGGCTGACGACCAATCTGCTGCCGACGCGCCGCGGGGACCGGCAGGCGGATCGGGTGACGATCAGATCGATCGGTCCGCTGGGTTTCGCGGGTCGGCAGGGGTCGCACCGGGTGCCGTGGACGGTGCGGGCGTTGCCGCCGTTCAAGAGTCGCAAGCACCTGCCGTCGCGGCTGGCCCGGTTGCGGGAGCTGGACGGGCGAACCGCGTTGCTGGTGCGGGGTCAGGGCACCGAGTTCGACTCGCTGCGGGACTACGTGCCGGGTGACGACGTACGCAGCATCGACTGGCGTGCAACGGCCCGTCGCGGCAACGTCGTACTGCGGACCTGGCGGCCGGAGCGCGATCGCCAGGTCGCCATCGTGATCGACTCCGGCCGGATGTCGGCCGGACGGGTCGGCGACGCACCCCGGCTCGACCACGCGATGGACGCCGCGCTCCTGCTGGCCGCGCTCGCGACCCGGGCCGGAGACCGGGTTTCCTTACTGGCTTGCGATTCCGCGGTCCGGGCCGACGTACGACGTCCCGCGCCGGAGGACGTGCTGCCGTCGTTCGTGAACGCGTTGGCGAACGTCGAGGCCGAGCTCGTCCAGACCGATTTCCGCGTCGTCGTCTCGCAGGTGCTCGAACGGCTCGGTCAGCGTTCCCTCGTCGTACTGCTGACCGGCCTGGACCCGGCGGTGATCGAGGAGTCCCTCCTCCCGGTGATCGGCCCACTGCTGCGCCGCCACGTCATCGTCCTGGCGTCGGTCGCCGACCCGCGTCTCACCGAACTCGAGTCCACCCGCTCCGACCTGCTCGAGGTCTACGGCGCCGCCTCCGCCGCCCGCACCCGCCTCGACCGCGAACGCGTCACCGCCGTCCTCACCCGAGCCGGCGTCACCGTCCTCGACGAAAACCCCGAAACCATAGCCCCCGCCCTGGCCGACACCTACCTCTCCCTGAAAAAGGCCGGCCGCCTGTAATACCGCGCACTCACAGCTGGGTTGGGCGGGCTTGGACGAAGGTCCAGTGGTGGCCTTCGAGGTCTTCGGCGTCGTACGAGCGGTAGCCGTACTGGTGTATGTCCGACAGGATCTTGGCGCCGTTGGATTGAGCGTGGGCGAAGTGCGCGTCGAGGTCGTCGACGTACACCCAGACGTCGTGGTCGGCTGCCGGTGCGGCCTGGTCGGTGCGCTTGAAGAGGAGGACCGCGGCGGAGCCGACGTGTAGTTCGATCCAGGACGGGTGCTCGCCTTCGGCGGGGATCGTGTCCCAGGAGTCGAGGCCGAAGACCGTGTGCAGCCAACGGGCCGCGGCGGCCGGATCCTCGTAGTACAAGCCGATGGCGAGCCGGTCGAGCTCACGCGGGGTGTGCTGCGTGGTGTCGCGGCGGGCGACCCAGGCGGGAATCCAGCGGATCACGTTCGGCCAGAAGTAGAAGGCCTTGTCGCCGCCCTCGACCAGCGACTGTACGACGGTCACGCGAGTACCACCGTCGATCGCGGCGAAGCTGACCCGCGTCTCGGTGTCGTCCACCGAACTGCGGTACGCGAGCAACTCGCCCGGCTCCCAGACCGTGATGGTGCCGAGCTCGAGCGCGTCCTCCGGCTCGCTCCGGTAGACCTCCAGGATGCGGCCGCCGACGCCCGGCTCCAACCGCATCGCGATCACCCGGCCGGAATCCCAGAAGTTGATCGGACTCCGCAACCACCACAGATCGATCTCCTCGGTGAACACCCGAAACGCGGTCGCCGGATCAGCCGCAACCTCAACCGACGCCGTAGCCGACGGCTTCACAGATTCCTGCGTCACGATGACTCCTTCTGCTCGACGTGGCGTTTGAACGACGTGAGTTGGTCTCGCCAGTGGGCTTGGACCTGGTCGAGCCAGGCCTGGACGGCGACGACGGGCTCCGGGTTGAGGCGGAAGATCCGGACGCGGGCGTCGTCGGGACCGCGTTCGTCGGCGACCAGGCCGGCCGCCAGGAGGATGCGCAGGTGGCGGCTCATCGCCGGCGACGACGAGCCGGTCGCTGTGGCGAGTTGCCCAGCTCGCTGTGGTCCGTCCCCCAGCAGCCGAACCACCTGCCGCCGGGTCGGATCGGCCAGCACCTCGAAGAACCGATCGACCTGATCTTCCACCATGCGGCAATAGTTCTACGGTTCGTTAACTATTGTCAACTGCTGGAAGGACTATCGGCTGAGGGGTGGGTTGTGCATATGGACAGGAAGTGCCGGCGCAGGGGTAGTGCACCTGAGCGCACCCCGCACCTCGTGTACGGCGTATCGGAGGCGCACTACCTGTCGAGCTGCACGCTTCACCCGAGATCGAGCCAGCTGTCGTGGCGCCGGTGGGAGCGGCGGGGTGGGTGGTGAGGGTACGGCGGTGCGGGTGGGGTGGGTTGGTGAGGTACGGCGATGGGCGCGTGGGCTAGGTGGACACGCGTACGGGGGCCAGGTGGCAGGCGACTTGGGGGGTGTTGGTGGCGAGGAGGATGGGGAGGAGGGTGGTTTGGCAGGCGGGGGTGGCTTGGGTGACTGCTAGTTGGCAGCGGGGGTGGAAGCGGCAGCCGGTGGGGATTCGGGTGGGGTCGGGGGGTTCGCCGGTGAGGACGATGCGTTCCGGGGACTCGGGCAGAACCGATAGGAGGGCCTGCGTGTAGGGGTGCTGGGGGTTGGTCAGGACGTCCTCGGCGGGGCCGGACTCGACGATGCGGCCGAGGTACATGACGGCGACCCGGTCCGCGATGTTCCAGGCGAGACCCAGGTCGTGCGTGACGACGAGCGCGGCCAGGCCCAGGTCGTCCCGGAGCCGGAGCAGCAGCGACAGGATCTCGCCGCGCACCGAGGCGTCCAGCGACGCGACCGGCTCGTCGGCGATCAGCACCTTGGGACTCAGCGCCAGCGCACCAGCGATCACCACGCGCTGCCGCTGACCTCCCGACAGTTCGTGCGGATAGCGCAGGAAGAACCGTTCCGGCGGCCGCAGACCCGCCCGCGACAACGCCTCCGCGACGACCGTCTCCTCGTCCGGCAGCCCGTGGATCCGCGGCCCCTCGGCGACCGCCTCGTACACGGTCTGCCGCGGGTTGAGCGACCCCATCGGATCCTGCAACACCAACTGCACCTGCCGCCGGAACGCGCGCAGCCGACGCCCCGTGTAGCTCAACGGCATCCCGTCGTACGAGATCTGGCCGGCCGTCGGGCGTTCAAGGCCGAGCAAGGTACGGGCGAGTGTCGTTTTGCCGCACCCGGATTCGCCCACCAGCGCGACGATCTCGCCCGGCGCGACGGACAGGTTGACCCCATCCACGGCCCGGGCCCGCCGACCACCACGACCAGCGAACTCGACCTTGACATCAGTTGCCTCTAGCAAGATCCCTCCCCACGAGCAGACAGGCGGCCGTCCGGCCTGGACCGGCCGGGCGCAGGTCGACGGCAGCCGTCGAGCAGTCGTCCAGAGCAACCGGGCAGCGCGGATGGAACGCACACCCGCCAGGCAGGTGCTGCGGATCCGGCGGATCGCCGGCCAGCCCGCGCGGCGCGAGCCGCGACGCCGGATCACCAACCGTCGGGAACGCAGCCGCCAGCGCCTGGCTGTACGGGTGCCGGAAATCCCCTGACGACGGACCCGCCTCGACCAGCCGACCGGCGTACATAATCGCCAGCCGGTCGCACACCTCACCCAGCACGGACAGGTCATGGGAGATCATCAGCAGCGAGATGTCGTGCTCTGCGATCAACTTCCGGATCAAGGTCAGCACCTGCGCCTGCACCATCAGGTCCAGGGCGGTCGTCGGCTCATCGGCGATGATCAGCCGCGGCGAACAGGCCAGCGCCATCGCGATCATAACTCGTTGCCGTTGGCCACCACTCAACTCGTGCGGATAGCTCTTCATCCGCCAGGCCGGCAGCCCGACCTGTTCGAGCAGCTCCCGCACCCTCGACGAGGCCTCAGACGGAGTCGCCAGCCTGTGCACGAGCAAGGGCTCGGCGATCTGGTCACCGATCCGCTGCACCGGGTTCAGCCCGTGCTGCGCACCCTGGAACACGATGGACGCCTCCGACCAGCGAACCGCGCGCAGCCGGCCCCACTTCATCGCCAGCACGTCCTCGCCGTCCAGCAGGATCCGCCCGTCGATCCGCGCCGACCGCGGCAGCAACCTCAGCAACGCCATCGCCACCGACGACTTGCCGGATCCCGACTCACCTGCCAGCCCGACAGCCTCCCCCGCCTCCAGCGACAACGACACTCCCCGTACGGCGGGAACGTCGCCGGCGGCAATGCGATACGTGACGGACACCTCGTCCAACTCGAGCAGGCTCATCACGCCGCCCTCGTCCGCAGCCGGGGATTGAGTACGGACTCCAAAGCCCTTCCACACAAGGTGAATGCCATCACCACGAGCACGATGCACAGACCGGGCAACAGGATGTACCACCACGCTCCCGCGGTGGCCGCACCCCAGTCGTACGAACCGCGCAACATCGTCCCCCACGAGGTCTTGTTCGCACTGACACCGAGAAACGCCAGCGTGGACTCGGTCACGATCGCGCTCGCCACCTCCAGCGTCGTACTTGCCAGCAGCAACGGTGCGACGTTCGGCAGCACGTGCCGGGTGGTGATGTGCCAGTGACCGGCGCCGAGAGCGAGCGACCGTTCGATGTAGGGCCGCGCCTCGACCGCCAGCGTCTGCGCTCGGATCAGCCGAGCCGTCGACGGCCACGACGTCACGCCGATCGCGACGATGATGGTCGCCGTACTGCCGCCGAGGATCGCGGCCAGGACCAGCGCGGTGACCAGCGACGGCAGCACCAGGAACCAGTCGGTGATGCGCAGGATGATCGCGCCGACCCAGCCCCGGAAGTGCCCGGCCGCGATACCGAGCACGGTCCCGATCACCATGCTGAGCAGCGCGGCCAGGAACCCGATCAGCAGCGAGGTCCGCGATCCCCACCAGATCATCAGCAGCACGGACCGCCCGGACTCGTCCGTACCGAGCGGATCGACGAGACTCGGCGACGCCATCTTCTCCCGGGTCCCACTGACCACGTTCGTCACGCCGGCGTCGATGAACAGCGGCGCGATCAGCGCCAGCACCACGGCGACCAGAAGGATGGCAAGCCCCACCATCCCGGCCCTGTGCATGCGGAACTCCGACAAGAACCGCCGCAACGCCCGCTGCCGCCGGACCCACGTCACGCTGCTCATGCCGACCTCACCCTCGGGTCAAGGACGTGGTAGACGACGTCCGCCAGCGTGTTCATCACGATCACCGACACCGTGATCAACAGGAACGTGCCCTGCATCAGCGTGAAGTCCGGCACCCGGATCGCGTCGTAGAACAGCTGCCCGAGCCCCGGCCAACTGAAGATTGCCTCGACCGTCACCGCGCCGCCGACCACGAACCCGATCCGCATGAACACCAGCGTCACGGTCGGCAGCAACGCGTTCGGCACGGCGTGCATCCGCCGGATGTCGTCGTCACGCAACCCCTTCGCGCGCGCCGTGGTGATGTAGTCCTGCCCGACCTCGTCCAGCACCGACGACCGCATCACCAGCAGGTACTGCGCATACACGACCGCGACCATGGTCAGGCAGGGCAACACCATGTGCTGCGCGACGTCGAGCACGTACCCGAACCCGTCCGGCGCATCCACGCTGGAGATACCGCGGGTCGGGAAGACGCCCGGGATCGGCCCGATGCCGGCCGCGAACACCATCAGCAGCAGGAGCCCGAGCCAGAACGTCGGCACCGACCACAGCACCAGCGAGATCGCGGTGGAGAACTTGTCGAACCGGCTGCCCGGCTTCCACCCGGCCCGGGCCCCCTGCCAGATCCCGAGGCTGACCGCCATCACCAGCGCCGTACCCGTGAGCAGCAGCGTCGAGCCGATCCGCTCCCCGATCAGGTCGATCACCGGCCGCTTGTATTCGTAGGAGGTCCCGAGGTCGAACTGCAGCGTCTGCTTGACGAAATGCACGAACTGCTCGGGAATCGACTTGTCCAGACCGAGCCGGGCCCGTTCCAGATCGAGTTGCTCCGGTGTCATGTTGCGGCCCTGGGCGAGTGCCCGCACCGGATCGCCGGGCAGCAACCGGAACAGGAAGAACGTCGCGACGATCACCATCGCGATGCTGAGCAGGGCCCCGCCCGCCTTGGCCGCCGCGTACCGGAGCAGACCGTAGCGGGCCGGGCTCTCCTCCAGAGCCTCTACGGCCGGCTGGGTGACCGTCATTCGCGCTCGTCGGCGACGTCCTGGCGGCGGCGCATCACCACGAAGGCGCCCAGGGCAACCACCACGGCACCACCCGCGACGCCACCGATGATGCCGGCGAGCTCCCCGCCGCCGATGCCGTCTTCACCACCGTCCGCCGTGACCGTGTCGACCGTGTAGAACGGCCAGTACCCGCTGCCGCCGTACAGCAGGCCGTTGTCCTCCGGGATCGGCGTGATGCTGGCGATCCGGTCCTTGCGGTAGCCCTCGAGGTCGTTCGGGTAGTAGAGCGCGATCACCGGAGCATCGGTGTAGAGCCGCTCCTCCATCTTCTTGATGATCGCGGCGCGCTTCGGCCGGTCGAGCTCCTTCTGCTGCTGCAGGTACAGATCCTCGTACTGCGGGTCGCAGTAGAAGGACTCGGTCCCGCCGCCCTCGCCGGACGCGGTCGGACGCCGGCTGCACAGGTGCGTGCCGAGGACCTCCTCCGGGTCCGGGTTGACCGACCAGCCGCTGATCGCGATGTCGAACAGCGCGGTGACGCCGGTCTCCTCGGTGAACTTGGTGGAGTCGAGCCGCTTGGTGCTCAGGCCGATGCCGATGTCCTTGAACCAGCCGGTCAGGTACTCGGCCAGCTTGTCCTCGATCGGGGTGTCGGTGTGGATGCTGAACCGGAACTGCAGCTTGCGCGACCCGTCCGGCATCGTCCGGATGCCGTCCGGCCCCTTCTTGTATCCCGCGTCGTCGAGGATCTTGTTGGCCTTGGCAACGTCGTACGTGACCTTCTCGCCGCCACTGGCCTCCCAGAAGAAGTCCTTGTACAGGGGCGGGACGATCGAGCCGTCGGCCGGTTTGGCCAGCCCGTTCTGCACCTCGTCGACCAGCTTCTGCTTGTCGATCGCGTAGTGCAACGCGGTCCGCACCCGCACGTCCTTCAGTGCCGGGTGCCCGTCACCGATCGGCTTGTTGTCGGTGGTGGTCGCGCCGTGGTTGATCTGCAGGTACGACGCCCGCCGGCCCTGGGTGTTCCACTGGACGATGTTGCCGTCGCCCTTGAGCGCCTCGAAGTCCGGCGGGTTCAGCCGGCCGATCAGGTCGATGTCGCCCTTCTTCAGACCGACGATCGAGGCGGCCGGGTTGTCGTAGAAGATCACCTGCAGTTCGTCGATCTTCGGCCGGCCGCGCCAGTAGTCCGGATTCGCCTCGAGCCGGACGAACTGGTCCTTCTTGTACTCCACCGCCTTGTACGGGCCACTGCCGACGGTCGGGAACTCGTCGGCCTCGTACTTCGAGATGTCCTTGACCTTCTCCCAGATGTGCTTGGGCATGATCGGGACCGGGTTGTCCAGCATCGACGCCTGCGGAGTCTTGAGCTTGATCGTCAGCTCCTGGCCGTTCGCGGTCACGCTCGCGAAGTTGGCCACCGCCGGACCGTTGCCGAACTTGGCGGCGTCGTCGGTGATCATCTTGTTGAACGTCCAGGCCGCGTCGTCGGCGGTGATCGGCTGCCCGTCGGTCCACTTCGCCTGCCGGATCGTGAAGGTCCAGGTCAGCCCGTCCGGCGACGTCTTCCAGGACTCGGCCAGATCCGGGCTGGGCTGCAGCGTCTTCGAGTCCGGCACGGTCAGGAAGCCGTACATCAACCGCTGGATGGCCCCGGTCACCAGCCGTACGGCCAGGAACGGGTTCATCGAGTCGACCGACTGGGTGACCCCGACCTTCACGACCTTCTTCGCCGGCTCGGCGGCCTGCGCCGTACCGGGAGACACCACCAGCAGACCCAGCGCCGCGATCGCTGCGAACAGCTTCCTCATCCGCCCCACCTTCCACCCTGCGTGTTGGTTTGGTGACGAAACCACACCAGCAAGCGCTCTCCTGTCAACGAGATGCGGAATTTTGTCACATATCTGTTTCCAGAAGTCGTAATCATTTTCCACTTGACTACACGTCCGTGTAGGAGTTTGCTCTTGTGTGTAGCGAGAGGAGCACCATGGACCGTCGGATCGACGACCTGACCGCGCGAGCCCGGATCCGGGACGCGGCCATCCGCCTGTTCGGTGAGCGCGGCATCGAGGGCGCGAGCATCCGCGACATCGCGGCCGAGGCCGGCGTCTCGTCGGGGCTGGTGCGGCATCACTTCGGGTCGAAGGAGGCGCTGCGCGACGCCTGCGACCAGTACGCGAAGGAACGGATGCTGGAGGTCGGCGAGGAGCTCACCGATGCGGGTGGAGTCGCCGGGCTCGACCCGGCAACGCTGCATCCCCGGGTGTTCCCGCTGCAGCTGTACCTGGTCCGCTCGATGATGGACGGCTCGGAGACCGCGGCCGCGCTGTTCCTCGGCGCCGTCGACAGCATCGAGGAGTGGTCCACCGCCTACGGCATCCACCCCACCGACCGCCGGGCCTACGCGGCGGCGATGGCCGCGATCAAGCTGAGCGTCTTCGTCTTCCGCGACCAGGTCTCGAAGGCGCTGGGCGAGGACATCACCACGCCGGCCGGGTACGCCCGGATCGGCCAGGGGCTGATGGAGGTCTTCACCATCCCCCTGATCACCGAAGAACAAGCCGAACAACTACGGAAGAGATCTGAGGAGAACTGATCATGCCGGCTGCGATCAGCACGGAAGGTCTGGTCAAGACATTCGGGCGAACCCGCGCCCTGGACGGCCTCGACCTCACGGTGCGAACCGGTGAGGTGCACGGCTTCCTCGGCCCCAACGGCGCGGGAAAGACCACCACGATCCGGATCCTGCTCGGGATGACCCGGGCAAGCTCCGGCACCGCACGGCTGCTGGACAGCGATCCGTGGTCGGACGCCACCGAGCTGCACAAGCGGCTCGCCTATGTGCCGGGCGATGTGACGCTGTGGCCGAACCTGTCCGGCGGCGAAGCGATCGACCTGCTCGGCCGGATGCGCGGCGGGCTGGACAAGAAGCGCAAGGCGGATCTGCTCGAGCGGTTCGACCTCGACCCGCGCAAGAAGGCGCGCACCTATTCGAAGGGCAATCGGCAGAAGGTCGCACTGGTCGCGGCGCTGGCCTCCGACGTCGAACTGCTGCTGCTCGACGAGCCCACCTCGGGCCTGGACCCGTTGATGGAGGAGGTGTTCCGCGAGGTCGTCCAGGAGGTCAGCGACCGAGATGGCCGGACGGTCCTGCTGTCCAGCCACATCCTCTCCGAGGTCGAGGCACTCTGCGACCGAGTCACGATCATCCGGGCCGGCCGCGCCGTCGAGAGCGGCACCCTGTCCGAGCTGCGGCACCTGACCCGGACATCGATCCGGGCCGAGCTGGTCGGCGCGATGAACGGACTCGCCGAGCTCGACGGCATCCACGACCTGCGCGTCGAGGACGGCCTGGTCCGGTTCGACGTCGACACCGACGAGATCAACCCGGTACTGCGGCGGCTCACGGAGATCGGCGTACGGAGTCTGGTCAGTCAGCCGCCGTCGCTGGAGGAGCTGTTCCTGCGGCTGTACGAACCGGAGGCGGCGAAATGAAGACCCTCGCCGGCACCGGCGGTCTGATCCGGCTGATCCTGCGCCGGGACCGGATCATCCTGCCGATCTGGATCGTGCTGCTGTGTGCGATCCCGATGAGCTACGTCAAGCAGTACGGCGAACTGTTCCCGACCGCGCAGTCGCGCCTCGACTACGCGAACAACGCCGGCTTCATCACCTTGTACGGCGAACTGTCCGGGACGAGTCTCGGTGAGTTCGTCACCTGGCGACTCGGCTTCGTGCCGGTGATGGTCGGGCTGATCAGCCTGCTCACGGTGATCCGGCACACCCGCGTCGAGGAGGAGACCGGCCGCAGCGAGCTGCTCGGCTCGAGTGTGGTCGGCCGGCACGCGGGACTCGCGGCCGCCCTGCTGTCGACGTTCGGTGCGAACCTGGTGCTCGCCGTACTGCTTGCCCTGGGCATGCACAGCCAGGACCTGCCCTGGTCCGGATCCGTTGCCATCGGCGCCGAATTCGCCACCACCGGCTGGCTCTTCGCCGCGGTCGGTGCTGTCGCCGCGCAGCTGTCCGCGAACGCCGGAACGTCCAGGGGTATCGCGATCAGCGTGCTCGGGGCGGCGTACGTACTGCGGGCCGCGGGCGACACGAGCGCGCACACGGACGGCCCCTTGGCGTGGCTGTCCTGGTTGTCGCCGATCGCCTGGGCGCAACGCATCCACCCGTACGGCGAGAACCGCTGGTGGCTGGCCGTGGTGATGCTCGCGGCAACCGCTGTACTCGTTGCCGTCGCCATCAATCTCGCCGTACGGCGAGATGTCGGGGCCGGACTGTTGCCGGCCCGATTGGGACCGGCCGAGGGCAAACTGGGTTCGCCGTTGGGACTGGCGTGGCGGTTGCATCGCGGACTGCTGGCGGCGTGGACGATCGGATTCGCCTTGCTGGGCTTGCTGTTCGGCGGTGTGGCCGAAGGGGTCGGCGACCTCCTGCGTGACGAACCGAAGGCCAAGGAGATGTTCGAGCGGCTCGGTGGTTCGGCCGGGTTGATCGACACGTTCTTCGCCGGGGTGATGACGATCCTCGGGCTGATCGCGTCCGCGTACGCCGTCCAGGCGACACTGCGGTTGCGGGCAGAGGAGACGAGTGGACGGGCCGAGCCGGTGCTCGCCACCGCGACCGGCCGGCTGCGGTGGGCCTCGAGTCACCTGCTGTTCGGGGTGCTCGGTCCGGCGCTGGCACTCTTCGCCTCCGGGCTCACCGCGGGGCTCGCCTATGGGCTGGCCGTTGACGAAGTCGGAAAGCAGATTCCCCGGCTGATCGGTGCGTCCCTGGGTCAACTGCCCGCCGTGTGGTTGCTGGCTGCGATCGCCCTCGCGATCTTCGGCCTCTTCCCGCGCATCTCCCCGGCGGCGTGGGCCGGTCCCGGCATCTGCATCCTGATCGGCTTCACCAACGCCGGCGTCCAGCTCGCCGACTGGCTCAACGACATCTCCCCGTTCACCCACCTCCCCCGCCTCCCCGGCGGTTCACTGTCCGCAACCCCGCTGATCGTCCTGCTGGCGATCACGGTCGTCGTCGGATTCATCGGCCTGGTCGGCTGGAGGCGGCGCGACGTACCGATCGGCTAGCTGTCGGGAAGCCGGATACCGGTCCCGATGGACCGGTCACCCGGCCGCCGAGCAGGATCGGCTGCTGGTCGGGCGGACTACAGCTACGCCCTGATGGACCTCACCGTGTACGGGCGGCAGGAGGCTGATCACTTGCGGGCGTTGCGGGACCAGATGAACGCGTAGAGGGCGAAGGCGGCCAGGCCGAGGGCGAGAACGGTCAGCAGGACCGGACCGAAGGGCTGGTCCTTGACCGTGCGGAGCGCGGTGTCGAGGCCGCCGGCCTTCTGCGGGTCGTAGTCGATCGCGGCCCAGGCGAACAGGATGCCGACGATCACGAAGGCGATGCCCTTGGCGGCGTACCCGATCCGGCCGAGCAGGATGGTCGTGTCGGAGACTCCGCCGACCAGGTCCTCGGTGAACTTCTTCGTCACCGCCTTGTACAGCTGGTGTACGCCGACCGCCACGATGCCGATGCCGATCGCGATGATCAGCACCCGGCCGCCGCCGTTCGCCATCAGCCTGGCGCTGACGGTGCGCTGCTGATCGGAGCTGGATCCGCCGGAGCCGATCGCAACCTTCACCGCGCTCACTCCGAGCACCAGGCAGACGATCGCGCGCCCGACCGCCGACACGGTCTGCGAGAGGTCCAGATCGCCGTACGCGACGTCGAGGGCACGCCAGATCACCAGTGCGAACAGTCCGATCGCGACGATCCACAGCAGTACGCCGCCGAGCGGTTTGCCGGCCAGTTCCTGGAGTGCGCCCTGCTGGGAGGCCTCCTCCGACGACTTGCCCCAGGCGAGTTGCAGTGCGATCCACGCGATCAGCAGGTACACGACGCCGTACGCGATCAACCCGACGGTGATCGCGACGCCGTACCAGTGGTTCGTCCGGACTTCTTGGGCAGTCTTCACCCAATCCCGGTGCCCACGGGCAAACGGTCAGGCGGAGACGGGCGCGGTGGCTTCGCGGTCGGCTTCGTCGATGTCGCCGTGCTCGCCGGAGCGGGCGGCGCGGCGTCCGAGGGTCCAGACGTACACGAAGAAACCGAGCTCGGCCAGGATGCCGATCGTGATCCGGACCGGGCCTGGGAGGAACGGTGTGACGAACGCTTCGATCACACCGGTGACCAGGAGGATCGCGGCCAGGCCGATGGCCATCCCAACGGTCGCGCGGCCGGTCTGGGCGAGTGCCTGCATCCGGGTCCGCGCGCCGGGCACGATCCAGGACCAGCCGAGCCGGAGACCGGCCGCGGTGGCGACGAAGACCGTGGTCAGCTCGAGCAGGCCGTGCGGCGTGATCAGGCTGAAGAACAGGCCGCCCCGGTCGTGGCTGATCATCAGCCCGGCGCTGACGCCGAGGTTGAGCGCGTTGTCCCAGAGGATGAAGACGGACGGGATCAGGAAGATCCCGAGCGCGAGCACCGCGGCACTGATGGTCGCGTTGTTGATCCAGACCCGTAGCGCGAAGTCCCGGGCCGGGTTCTCCGAGTAGTACGACTCGAAGTCGTGGTCGACGAGTTGCTGGATCTGGTCCGGCGTACCGATGGAGTCGACCACCTCGGGGTGGGCGATGATCCGCCAGGCCGACCAGGCCACGACGACGTAGAAGATCAGGCCGATCGTGACCCACCAGCGTCTGGACGCGTACAGCGCGGCCGGGAAGCTGACCAGGAAGTACTTCGAGATGTCGCGCCAGACGGGTGCTTGCGCGCCAGTGACGGCACCACGGGCGTCTGCGATCAGGCCGGACAGCCGCCCGATGGAGACCGGGTCGGCGCCGGCGGCCCGGAGCGCGGCCAGGTGCGTGCCGACACGCTGGTACAGCGTGACCAGCTCCTCGGCCTCAGCACCGCTCAGACGCCGCTGACGACGGGTGAGATAGGCCAGCCGGTCCCACTGCGGCTGGTGCACCGAGACGAACGCCTCGACGTCCACAGCGCACCTCCTCCCCTGGCTGGCTCCTTGCGCTGGCAGACTAGCTCGACAGGGTGTCGGGACAGGGAGGGGGCGACGGAGTGTCTCAGCTGGTCACCGGGGAGGCGGTCGTCCTCCAGGTCCGGATCGCGCGGATGCCGACGCGGGCGCTGGCGTGTGCGATCGACGTGATCCTGCAGCTCATCGTGCTGAGCGTGCTGATCTCGCTGCTCACCGGCTTCCTGGTCGGTGGGGATGCGAGCGAGGCGCTCGCGGTGTCGCTGATCTTCATCGTCATCCTGCTGGTCGCGGTCGGCTACCGGGTGGTGATGGAGACGCTGACCCGCGGCCGCACCCTGGGCAAGATGGTGCTCGGGCTCAAGGTGGTCCGCGACGACGGCAGCTCGATCCGGTTCCGGCACGCGCTCGTGCGGACGCTGTTCTGGTTCTTCGTCGACTTCGCGCCGTGGTTCGCGGCCTGCCCGGGCATCGTGGCGAGCCTGATGAACAAGCAGGGCAAGCGGATCGGCGACATGGTCTCGGGCACCGTGGTGATCCGCGAACGGCACCAGCCGATGACGTCGCCGCCGCTGTTCGTGGCCGGCCATCTGGTGCAGTGGGCGCAGTCGCTGGAGCTGTCCCGGCTGTCCGACGAGCTCGCCAACACCGCCCGGGACTACCTCGGGCGCTTCACCGAACTCCAGCCGGACGCCCGGATCGCACTGGGTGATGCGCTGGCCTACCGCGTCAGCCAAGTCACCGCACCCGCTCCACCGGTGCCGCTCATCGCTCCGGCGTACCTGTCCGCCGTACTGGCCGAACGCCGCCGCCGGGAGCTGAACCGCCTGGCAACCGCCCGCCCCGCCCACACCGGTCCCTTCGCGCCTTACGCCCCACCCAGCCCGTACGGCGTCCTGCCCCCGCCGGCACCGGCTCCACCTGGCCCCTTCGCCGTACCCCGGCCGGTCCTGGACGTGCGTCCCGCCGCAGTCAACGCTCAAGGCTGGGCAGCGCCTGGCAGCAACGAGTGGTCCTAGCCAACAACGAAAAGGCGCCCCGCTGGCGGGGCGCCTTTCGTGGGGGTGGGGATCAGTAGCGGTAGTGCTCGGCCTTGTACGGGCCCTCGACCGGAACACCCAGGTAGCTGGCCTGCTCCTTGGAGAGCTCGGTCAGCTTGACGCCGAGGGCGTCGAGGTGGAGCCGGGCGACCATCTCGTCGAGGTGCTTGGGCAGCACGTACACCTCGGTCGGGTAGTCGGCCGTCTTCACGAACAGCTCGATCTGGGCCAGCACCTGGTTGGTGAACGAGTTCGACATCACGAACGACGGGTGGCCGGTCGCGTTGCCGAGGTTCAGCAGACGGCCCTCGGACAAGATGATGATCGTGTGTCCGTCGGCGAAGCGGAACTCGTCGACCTGCGGCTTGATGTTGACCCGCTCGATGCCCGGGACCTTGTACAGGCCGGCCATGTCGATCTCGTTGTCGAAGTGGCCGATGTTGCCGACGATCGCCTGGTGCTTCATCGCGGCCATCTGGTCGGCGGTGATGACGTCCTTGTTGCCGGTGGTGGTGACGAAGATGTCGGCGATCCCGACCACGTCGTCCAGGGTGGTCACCTGGTAGCCGTCCATCGCCGCCTGCAGCGCGCAGATCGGGTCGATCTCGGTGACGATCACCCGGGCGCCCTGGCCGCGCAGCGACTCCGCACAGCCCTTGCCGACGTCGCCGTACCCGCAGACGACCGCGACCTTGCCGCCGATCAGGACGTCGGTGGCGCGGTTGATGCCGTCGATCAGCGAGTGCCGGCAGCCGTACTTGTTGTCGAACTTCGACTTGGTCACCGAGTCGTTCACGTTGATCGCCGGGAACAGCAGCGCGCCGGCCTTGTGCATCTCGTACAGCCGGTGCACGCCGGTGGTGGTCTCCTCGGTGACACCCTTGATGCCCTGGCCGATGGTGGTCCACAGCTGCGGGTCCTCGGTCAGCGTGCGGGTCAGCACCGACAGCACGACGGCGTACTCCTCGGAGTCCGCGGTCGACGGGTCCGGTACGGCGCCGGCCTTCTCGAACTCGGTGCCCTTGTGGACGAGCATGGTGGCGTCGCCGCCGTCGTCCAGGATCATGTTCGGGCCTTCTTCACCGGGCCACTTCAGGGCCTGCTCGGTGCACCACCAGTACTCCTCCAGCGTCTCGCCCTTCCAGGCGAACACCGGGACACCGGCGGGGGCGTCGGCCGAGCCGTCCGGGCCGACGACGACCGCGGCGGCCGCGTGGTCCTGGGTGGAGAAGATGTTGCAGGAGACCCACCGCACCTCGGCTCCGAGCGCCGTCAGCGTCTCGATCAGCACCGCGGTCTGGATCGTCATGTGCAGCGAGCCCATGATCCGCGCGCCGGACAGCGGCTTGCTCTCGCCGTACTGCGCGCGCATCGCCATCAGGCCGGGCATCTCGTGCTCGGCCAGCCGGATCTCCTTGCGGCCGAACTCGGCCAGACCGAGGTCCGCCACCTTGTAATCGAACGTCATACCGTTCCCGCTCCCCTGCAGACTGTTGATTGCTTCCTACGTGTTCCTGCGTGCCAGAGCCTAGAGGTCCGAACCCTACCGATTGATCGCCTATGGCGCGTTTCTAACACCGAAATGTCAAGATTGTCCCCATGCGCATCACCGAGGCCGCCAAGCGACTGGGCACGACCCCCCGGATGCTCCGGTACCGGGAGGCCCTCGGCCTGCTTCCCCGCTCACGCTCCGGGCAGACCGCACAACGCCAGTACGACGACCGCGACCTCGCCGCCGTCCAGCTCGCCCTGGACCTGGAACGCCGGTACGACGTGACGCCGGCGGCGCTGGCGTTCGCCCTCAGGGCCCTGGCCGAACCGTCCGTCGCGGCCGACATCCGCAACCTCGGCTACCGCACCGGACGGCTCACCACACCGCCGACCCAGTCCCAGATCGACCGCGACCGCGCGCTGCGCTGGCTCGGCCGCTCCGGCGTCCTCCCGCCCAAGCCCCGGTAGTGGTTCCGCGGGCGTGAATCATGGGTATGGTCCGAAGCAGCACGCTCCGCCGAAACCCGGAGCGACGTCCTTCGTTGCCCCAGTCCCCGGCACACTCCAACGACGTACATCCGGGGTGTCCAGATGACTTCAGCAGCAGGGTCCGATCAGTCGTCTCCCGAAGAGTTCCAGGCCGTCGGCGGAAAGCTCGAGCGCGGGCTCATCTGGGTGTTCATCGTGGTGCCCACGCTCGCCCTGGTGCCAGGGGCCTTCTTCGCCTGGGGCGGCTGGATCGGCTGGCACGACATCGTCCTTCTCGTCGGGTTCTACGCGATCACCACGACCGGGATCGGCGCGGGCTACCACCGGGGATTCACCCACGGTTCCTTCAAGAGCAGGCGCGGCCTCAAGATCGGGCTGGCGATCGCCGGCAGCCTTGCGCTCGAAGGACCGGTCGTGCGCTGGGTGGCCGACCACCGCAAACATCACAAGTTCTCCGATCGCGACGGAGATCCACACTCACCGTGGCGCTACGGCACCAGCCCGTGGGCGGTGACCAAGGGATTCGTCTTCGCCCACGCCGGGTGGGTGCTGTGGGGTGAGGATCGCGCCGACCCTGCGCAGTACGCGCCGGACCTCCTGAACGACCGCGACCTGACGTCGATCTCGCGGCACTTTCGGGGACTGGCGGCGATCTCCCTGCTGGCGCCTGCGCTGATCGGCGGGCTGTGGGACCGGTCTTGGCAGGGCGCCGCCACCGGATTCTTCTGGGGCTCCCTGGTCCGCGTCGCCCTGATGCACCACGTCACGTTCTCGATCAACTCGATCTGTCACGTCACCGGCAGGAAGCCCTTCACCGCCCGGGACCGGTCGGGCAACGTCTGGTGGCTGGCCGTCCTGAGCCAGGGCGAGTCCTGGCACAACCTGCACCACGCCGACCCCACGTGCGCACGCCACGGTGTGCTC
Source organism: Kribbella sp. NBC_00889 (assembly GCF_045207705.1). Taxonomy (NCBI): domain Bacteria; kingdom Bacillati; phylum Actinomycetota; class Actinomycetes; order Propionibacteriales; family Kribbellaceae; genus Kribbella; species Kribbella sp. NBC_00889. The sequence goes on from NZ_CP108783.1 coordinate 6,039,825, forward strand.
AAGGGGCAGGTCGACATCAATGCCTGGCTGATCAGGCGCTTCGAGCAGTTCGGCTGGGCGTACGACGTCAGATGGCCGGACCTGCAGCGCCTGGAGCGGAAGCGTTCGGCCGTGACCTAGTGCGACGGCGCCTCGGGGACGGCGGGGCGCTCGTCGGGGACGTGGTTCTCCTCGTAGACATCGGGCTCGAGGTAGATGTGGACGGCCATCGGCTCGGCCGCGCGGATGGCGCGCTCGGCGGCGTCGATGGTCTCGGCCACGACCGCGGCGTCGGCGGTCGGCTCGACGCCGAGCTTGGCGGCGACCAGGACCTCCTCCGGGCCGAGGTGCAGGGTCTTGATGTGGATCAGCCGCTGCACGCCGGACGTGTTCTCGATCGCGTCGACGATCTTCTGCTGTGCCTCGCGGGTCGCGGACTCGCCGAGCAGCAGCGACTTCATCTCGATCGCCAGGAAGATCGCGACACAGACCAGCAGCGCGCCGATCGCCATCGAGCCCAGGCCGTCGAACACACCGTTGCCGGTGGCAAGCGTCAGGGTGACGCCGATCAGCGCCAGCACCAGACCGGTCAGAGCGGCGAAGTCCTCCAGCAGAATCACCGGCAGCTCGGGCGCCCGGGCGTTGCGGACAAACCTGGTCCAGGACACGTGCCCACGCAGTTTGTTCGCCTCGACGATCGCGGTCCGGAACGACAGCGATTCCATCACGATCGCGACCAGCAGCACCGCGACCGGCACCCACTTCCAGTTCTCGATCGGGTGCGGATCGTGCACCTTGTGCCAGCCCTCGTACAACGCGAACAGGCCGCCGACGCTGAACAGCACGATCGCGACGATGAACGAGTAGACGTAGCGCTCGCGGCCGAACCCGAACTGGTGCAGGTCGTCGGCCTCCCGCTTGGCCCGGTTGGCGCCGACAAGCAGCAGCACCTGGTTGCCGGCGTCGGCGAGCGAGTGGATCGCCTCGGCCAGCATCGAAGCCGACTGGGTCAGTGCCCAGGCGGCGAACTTGGTGACCGCAATCCCGGTGTTCGCCAGCAATGCCGCCACCACGGCCTTGTTACCGCCACCAGCCATGTTCTCCAGGTCCTCCGTACGGTTTCAGCGCGCGGACACGACGAACGCCGTGCCGGAACCACGCAAGATACAGGGTCCTTCGGGTCCCGAGGCGAACGCGGACTGACCGGCGGACAACGTCACATCCGACTCGGTGCCTCCGGCCCCTACTTCGACCGATCCCGCCACACAGCACACGATCCGCGGACCGACACCGGCCACCGTCCGTTCGCTGTCGTCGAGGTCGACCCTGTGGATGGCGAAGTACTCGGCACCGGTCTCGTACGTCGCCACGCCGTCAACCACCGGAGGCGCGGTGAGCACCGGATCGGTCAGCGGCTCGAAGTCCACCACTGACACCAGTTCCGGTACGTCGATGTGCTTGCTGGTCAGGCCCCCGCGCAACACGTTGTCGGAGTTGGCCATCACCTCGAACCCGAATCCGGACAGGTACGCGTGCACGTTCCCGGCCGGCAGGTACACGGCCTCGAACCGCTCCAGCCGCACCCGGTTGAGCAACAGCGCCGCGAGTACGCCGGGATCGTCCGGGAAGTCCGCACAGAGCTTGGCCAGCGTCTCGCGCTCGACGGCGAACGCGTCCCCGGCGTACTGCGCACAGGCCTCACCGAGAGCCGAGACCAGCGGACGGATCGTGTCCCGGTCGCTGCCCATGAACTGGGTGAAGGCGTCCTGGAGCTTGCCGTTGCGCAGCAGGCTGGTGAGTTCCTCGAACCCCACCGGCGCCAGCGCCTCCAGTAGCGCGACCGTGCCTCCCAGCGGCCGGAACCCGACCAGCGCCTCGAACGGCCCGAGCGCGATCAGGATCTCCGGCTTGGGCCACGCGTCCTTGTAGTTCCGGTCGGCCGCGTCCCGCGGGATCCCGGCGGCCTCGTCCCGCGCGTATCCGTCGATCGCCTGCTCCCTCGACGGGTGCGCCTGGATCGACAGCGGCTGCGCGGCGGCCAGCAGCTTGGCGAGGAACGGGAACCGCCCCTCGAACCGCTCCGCCGTCTCCTGCCCCAGTACGTCGGCCGGCCCGGCGGACACCACGTCGTACAGGGAATCGCCCCATGGCAGGACGGACGACGCGGACTCGTGGGCGCCCATCCACAGCTCGGCCTGCGGGCGACCGTCCGGCTCCGCGCCCATCAGCTCGGGGAGCGCTGTCCGCGAACCCCAGGCGTAGTCCCGGATGGTGTTCAGCAACGGCACTACCACGCTGGATCCTCCGCTGGATTCCCCGGCTCGTCCGGGGTGGCGTCGATCGGAGTGCCGTAGCGACCCAGGCCGATACCCAGGTACGCCGCGGCGTAGCGGCCGTGCTGCGACAGGGCGGCGTACCGGGCGATGTCCGTGCCCTCGGCCTGCGTGACCACGTTGACCCGCACGTCGTGACGCGCTGCCTTGTCCTCCAGCTTGTGCCGGTGCTCGGTGACCCCGGGGTCGTCCGTGCCGTCATCCAGGATGACCAGGGCGGGTCGCAGCTCCTCCGGCTTGTCGAACGGGTCGGCGAACAGGTCCCGCGGCGGCTGGTTCAGCACCGGCAGCAGGTGGCCGGCGTCAGCGGCCAGGGCGGGCCGGCCACTCGCCAACCGGATCGCCTCCACCACCCGGCGTGCGGCTCGCGCGGCGAGGACGGATCCTCCCCACACCAGCGGCAGCGCGTCGGCCAGGATCAGCGCGAGGTCCTTGGCCGGGTTCGAGGCGACGTCGGTGTTGGGCGAGCACTCGATCGCGACGTCGTCCAGGATCGACGCGACCGACTTGGCGTCCACCACCGGGCCGAGCTCCATCTGGTGCAGCCCCTGCAGTACGGCGACCGCCGAGGCCAACTGGTCGTCGGACTGCGACGGGAGCCGGATGGCGTGCCGTGACCCCGCGGACGCGCGCGCGACCGGGGAGTCCGGCGGGCAGGCGACCATCAGGCCGGTGCCACGCCGTTCCGCCTCGGACGCGGCCGACTCCGCGTCGGAATCGGGGCCGACTCCACCGAGGACGACCACCAGGTCGAGTGGACCCGCCCAGCCGGGCAGTCCCGGACCGGGCCAGGCCACGAACGGCACCGGGCAGACCGGCTCCAGCACGGCACGGACCAGGCGGGCGTCGCGGCCCGCGGCCAGCACCGCACGCGGCCGGAACCCGTCGGTGTCGACCTTGGACAGGGCCTCCTCGGCCGCTTCCAGCTCGGCCCGGACGCGCGCACCGGCCATCGCGAGGCGCCGCAGCAGGTGATCGGTCGCCTCGAGTGCGGCCGGGTCGTCCAGCCGCGAGTCGTCGAAGGAGCTCATCAGCTGTCCGCGGATTCGGTGTCTCTCGTGTCCCGGGCCTCGTCGATCAGCAGCACCGGGATGTCGTCACGGACCGGGTAGGCCAGGGCGCAGGCGGCGTTCGTACAGACCAGTTCGTTCGCCTCGTCGTCCACGCGGAACTCCGAGCGGCACTTCGGGCAGACCAGGATGCTCAGCAGGTCCGGGTCCAGGTTGACAGCCATTCAGTTCTCCTCCACCGATGCACCGGTGATCAGGGCCAGTACTTCGTCACGGACGCGTTCCATCGTGGACCGGTCCGCGGCCTCGACGTTCAGCCGTAGCAGCGGTTCCGTGTTCGACGCACGGACGTTGAACCACCACTGTGGCGCCGACACGGTCAGACCGTCCAGATGGTCAACGGTAATGCCGGGCTTGTCGCCGTAGGTGTCCTCGATCGCCGCGACCGTGGCCGCGGCGTCGTCGACCTTGTTGTTGAGCTCGCCGGACGCGACGTACCGCTCGTACTCGGCGAACAGCTCACTGGCCGGCTTGTCCTGCTCACCGAGCGCGGCCAGCACGTGCAGCGCGGCCAGCATGCCGGTGTCGGCCCGCCAGAAGTCCCGGAAGTAGTAGTGCGCCGAGTGCTCGCCGCCGAACACCGCGTCGGTCTCGGCCATCTTCTGCTTGATGTAGGAGTGCCCGACCCGGGACCGGACCGGCGTCCCACCGTGCTCGGTGATCAGCTCGGGCACGGCCCTGGAGGTGATCAGGTTGTGGATGACCGCCGACCCAGGGTGCTTGGCCAGCTCCCGGACCGCGACCGCACCGGTGACCGCACTCGGCGAGATCGGGTCGCCCTTCTCGTCCACCACGAAGCAGCGGTCCGCGTCGCCGTCGAAGGCCAGGCCGAGGTCGGCGCCGGCCTCGCGGACCTTGGCCTGCAGGTCGACCAGGTTCTTCGGGTCCAGCGGGTTGGCCTCGTGGTTCGGGAAGTTGCCGTCCAGCTCGAAGTACAGCGGGATGATCCGCACCGGGCCGGAGGCGAACACGGCGGGAACGGTGTAGCCGCCCATCCCGTTGCCGGCGTCGACGACGACCGTGAGCGGACGGATGCCGCTCAGGTCGACCAGGTCGTTGAGGTGGTCGGCGTACGCGGTCAGCAGGTTCTTGCGGGCCACCTTGCCCGGTACGGCGACCGGCGCCGGGCCGTCGGTGACGGTCTTGGCGACCAGGTCCGCGATGTCGCGCAGACCGGACTCCGAGCCGACCGGGGACGCGCCGGCGCGGCACATCTTGATGCCGTTGTAGCGGGCCGGGTTGTGGCTGGCGGTGAACATCGCACCGGGCAGCTGGAGCCGGCCGGACGCGAAGTACAGCTGATCGGTGGAGGCCAGGCCGATGTCGACCACGTCCGCGCCGGTGCTCGTCACACCCTCGGCGAACGCGGCCGCCAGCGCCGGGCTGGACGGCCGCATGTCGTAGCCGACCACAACCGCCCCCGGAGACGCGAGGACGTCCAGGACCTCGACGAACGCCGCCCCGGTCGCCCGGGCCACCGACTCGTCCAGCTGGTCCGGGACGACCCCTCGTACGTCGTACGCCTTGAAGATCGCCGCAACGTCAACCATGCGTGGACCCTATCCGGCCCACCGGCAAAGTCGTATTTCAGGCCGGATCTGAGGCCTTGTCGAACCAGCCGATGTCCTTGCGGTGGTGGACCTCGGGGAGCTGGCGCGGGCTGGTCGGGGCGGCCCACTTGGCCGCGTTGGCGATGATCTGCTGCACCTCGGGCTGGTGGTACGTCGGGTACTCCTGGTCGCCCGGGCGGAAGTAGAACACCCGGCCCTGGCCGCGGCGGTAGCAGCAGCCGGAGCGGAACACCTCGCCGCCGGTGAACGAGCTGACGAACACCAGCTCGTCCGGCTGCGGGATGTCGAACAGCTCGCCGTACATCTCCTCGCGCTCGATCACCAGCGGATGCGGGATGCCCTGCGCGATCGGGTGGCCGGCCGCGACCGTCCAGATCAGCTCGCGGTCGTTCTCGGCCCGCCAGTCCAGCGAGCAGGTGGTGCCCATCAGCTTGATGAAGATCTTGCTGAAGTGCGCCGAGTGCAGCGCGATCAGGCCCATCCCGGACAGCACGTGCTTCTGCACCCGCTCGACGATCGCGTCGTCGACGTCGCCATGAGCCGCGTGACCCCACCAGGTGAGCACGTCGGTCTCGGCGAGCACCTCCTCGGTCAGGCCGTGCTCTGGCTGCTGCAGCCACGCGGTCCGGACCACCACGTCCTGGCCCAGCTTGGCCCGCAGCGCGGCCGCGATCGTCTCGTGCATCGTGTCCGGGTAGACCTTCTGCACCGAGGCGTCGCGCTGGTCGTGCACGTTCTCGCCCCAGACGGTGACGCGAATCGGATCAGTCATGGAGAACAACCTCTCGTCCCGCCTTCGCCGAGGCGTAGCAGGCGTCGATGACCTCGGTCCTCAGCAGCGCCTCGGACCCGTTCTGACCTTCCCAGTCGCCACTGCGGACGATCCGGACGAACTCCCGCACCACTCCGCGGTGGCCGAGTCCCGCACCGGTCGCGGGCTTCACCTCAGCCGGGATGCCGGCCACGTCGGTGAAGATCCGCAGCGTGTCCTCGGTGGTGTAGTTCTGCACCTCGATCTTGGCGCCGCCCTCGGTGCCGAACAGCTCGATGCCGAAGTTGTCGCCCGGCGCCCGGTAGGTGGCCCAGCTAGTCTCCAGCTGCAGCGCGCCGCCGCCCTCGAGCCGCAGGTACGCCGTGGCCAGGTCCTCGACCTCGAACTTCGAACCGAGCGTGTCGACCGTCGGCCGGATCGCGCTGCTGACGCTGCCACGACCGCGCGGACCGAGCTCGGCGAACGTGTTCGCCGAGACCGTGGTCACCGACGGCTCGCCCAGCAGGTGCAGCGCGAGGTCGAGGATGTGGACGCCGAGGTCGATCAGCGGGCCGCCGCCGGACAACTCGCGGTTGGTGAACCAGCCGCCCATGCCGGGGATGCCGTTGCGGCGCATCCAGTGCGCCTTCGCGTAGTAGATCCGGCCCAGCTGCCCCTCGTCGATCTGGTGCTTCAGCGCCGCGACGTCACCGCGCTCACGGTGGTTGAAGACGACCTTCAGCACCCGGCCGGCCTGCTTGGAGGCCTCGACCATCGCGGCGCCCTCGGCGACCGTCCGGGCCAGCGGTTTCTCGGACAGCACGTGCAGACCCTTCGCCAGCGCCTTCAGCGCGATCGGGGCGTGCAGCTGCGTCGGCGTACCGATACTGACCGCTTCGAGACCCTCGGTCTCGAGCAGGTCTTCCCAGTTCTCGTAGAGGTGCGGTACGCCGTGCTTCTCGCCGAGGCTCGTCAGGAGGTCCTTCTCCAGCCCGGCCAGCGCCACCACCTCGACGTCCGGCAGTTCCGAGAACGCCTCGAGCGCCGTACGCCCGGCGAAGCCCAGCCCGACAACCCCGACCCGCAGTTTTTGATCGTTCACACCTACGATCCTCTCGCACTGACAACGACGGACACAAACCGCTTCCCACAGTACGAAACATGTTCGAACACCGGCGGACCGCCGGGCCTGTCGCGCGAGTCAGTCGTCGTCGGGGTCGAAGTCGGGGTCGATCTGCTCCGGGGACAGGGCCAGGACGTCGGCCAGTTCGAGCACCAGCGCGGACCGGACCAGCCAGGCCAGGCCGGTCGCGGAGCGCTCGGCCCGCAGCTCGATCGGGCGGCGGAACACCACGATCCGGTACGGCTCGTGCGACGTCCCCCCGGTGGAGTGGGTGAGCGGGATCTCGCGCGCGTCCAGGTCCAGGTTCGGCACGTCCTCGATGGCGAACTCGACCCGGGCGACGACCTGCGGCAGCCGCTTCTCCAGCCGGGTCACCTCGATCGCGACCACCTCGTCGAACTGCGCGGCGCCGGAGCGCTGCAACGGCAGACCGCGTGGCGCGAACCGGCTCGGCCGGCTGATCGGGCCGAGCATGCCGCGGCCATGGCGGTCGATGTGCCTGCGATGACGGCGAGCCTCGGTCACGCGTTCAGCCTAGTGGGCGTAATGTCTGGTCGTGAGCATCGCCAGGATCTGTTCGCGCGCCGCCTGTCATCAGCCGGCCGTGTCGACGCTCACCTATGTGTACGCCGACTCCACCTGTGTGCTCGGCCCGTTGGCGACGTACGCCGAACCGCATTGCTACGACCTGTGTGCCGCCCACGCCGACCGGCTGACGGCTCCGAACGGCTGGGAGGTCATCCGGCTCGCTCCGGACCCGGCCGCGGCGGGACCGTCGTCGGACGACCTGGAGGCGCTGGCCAACGCGGTCCGCGAGGCCGCCAGGCCGCTACCGCCCCGGGAGCCAGGTGCCGGTACGACCGGCGCACCCGTGGAGGTCGCCCGTCGCCGACACCTGCGGATGCTGCAGGACCCGGGCGCCAACACCTCCGAGGGCTGACTACCTCAGCGCAGCCCGCGCATCCGGCTCGGCGCCGAGTTGGGCCCGGAACACCAGCGACGTCGTCAGCGGCCAGGCCGCCACCTCTGCGATGTCGTCGTCGTCCGGCTTCGCGGCCGGCATCAGCGTCACCCCGGCCACGATCTCCCCGCGGGCCTGCTCCACCATCAGGTACGTCGGCCGCGGCTGGGCCTTGAACGAGATCTGGCTGGTGGCGCCACCGAGGACGTCGAGCGTCCGCGTGCTCAGCACTCGGCCGGCAGCGTCCCGTAGCTCGAACTTAACGCTCGCGGGCTTACCCGGCGCCGTCACCTGCAGCACTGCGGCCTGCCGGTGCGCGGGCAGCACCAGGTACGCCGGTCCGGTCAGCGGCTCGGCCGACCCGAGCGACGCGAAGTCGCTCCCACTCCCGTCCACCATCCGCATCGCGGCGGTCACCGGCTCGTCCGACGCCAGCGTGATCGCACTGGGATCACCATGCAGCACCGGGTCCAGCTTGATCGTCTTCACCGCCCCGGCCGGGACCTGCACGGTCTCCAGTCCGGCCGGCTTGAACGGACCGTTCGGCCCGTTCACGGTCAGGCTGACCGTCGCCTGCAGGTCGGTCGGGTTAGCGATCGAGAGCATCCGCAGTCCGGCGCCGGGGGCGGCAGCCGGGACGTACACCTTCGTCGCCGGCGGGGCGGACTGGCTCAGCCAGTCCACACCACCGGGCTCGCCGTTCGTCTTGGTCGCATTGCTCCGCAGCGACGCCGCCACCCGGCCACCCGTCGACTGGACGTGCAGCGCGACGTCCTTCGCTTTGGGCGCGATCTGCCGGAGGTACAGCGGGATCGTCCCGCGCGCCGGCACGACCAGACCGCGGGCGTTCGGGAGGTCCAGCTGGCCATTGCTCGAGTAGACGGTGACGTTGACCTCGGCGTTGATGCTGTCCAGGTTCGTCAGCACCAGTGTGTCGCGCCGGTCCGTGCTCGCCCCGGCGAACCAGAAGTCGGAGCCGGGCACCTGGCACGGCGTACTCGCCATGCCCAGGTTCACACCTTCGGCGGAGACCGTCGTACTGGTACCGACCGTGCCCGCGGCGAGCGGACCGGTGCCCTGGATCGACAACTCGGCCGGTTTGGTGACCGCACCGGTCGAACCGACCTTGCCACGGACCAGCACCGACCCGACCGGATTCGCGGTGCTCGGCAGCGGCGTGATCTGCAGCGGCACCTCCTTGCCCGCCGCGACAGGCGTGCCCTCCGGGAGGGTCGGCGACACCGCACTCACGATGCTGGACGTCTTCCCGCCGGGGGCCAGCGCCGGGCAGGACAGCGCCGTACGGTTCACCACCGAACGCGCGGGTTCGGTGACGCCCTCGGCCCGGGCCGTCGGCTCCTTCGCGTGGGTGGCCACACCGAGGCCGCCGATGGCAGCCATCGCCAGCACACAAGCTCCGACCCGGACGCGCACGTCCGACAGCAACCGGCTCACCGGTCCCTCCTCGCGTGGGTCCCGTGCGGGACCGCGACAGTACGCCGTACGGTCGGCAGGCAGAAGATCAGCGCGATGATCCAGGCGATGATGCCGAGAATCCGCCACAGCGTGTGGGTCTGGTCGTGCAGCGGCGTCTCGCCCTTGATCTTCGACCGGTCCACCAGCCAGGACGCGTCGCCGTCGGCCGCACTGGCCCGGGTCAGACCGGGCAGGGAGTCCAGCGTCGACTGCAGGTTCTGGTCGACCGGAGCGGGCAGGTAGACGTAGTCGATCGCCAGTCCGGCCAGCTGCCGTCCCTCTTCACCGCTACCGCCACCACCGAGCGTCGACAGTACGTCGGTGATCGGCTTGGACTGCTGCGCCGTCGGCGCCGCCTCCAGCGCGCCCATCCGCGGGCCACCGTCCTTCACCAGCGAGTACCGCATCGCGTTGCCAGGGCTCTTGCGCACAACCAGGATCGACGCGTTCTGTGGCGGCGCCTGCGACGTCGCCAGGTACGCCGGCAGGTCCTGCGCCGGGCCACGCCACAACGGGCCATCGGCGCCACGCACCAGCCAGAACCCGGCCGTCACGATCGTCGTCACCAGCACGATCCCGAGCACACCCTGCACGATGACGTCGGTGGACTTGCCGACCGAGTCCCAGGCGACCGCCACCGCGATGATCCAGCCCGCGGTCATCAGGAACATCAGCGGTCCACTGCCACCACCCAGCCGGCTCGCGATCAGCGTCCCGGCCAGACCGGCCAGCGCGGCGAACCACCCGAGCAACTCGTACCGCTGCCGCGACTGCCGCAGCAGAGCGACCAACGCCACCAGGATCAGCGGTACGGCGAACCACCACGGCGCCGGCGCACCGATCGGCGTACCAGTCAGCAAGTGCGCCAGGCTGTCGCCCGGGCCGATGGAGGCGGTCGGCGGACCACCGGCCTCCTGACCCAGCCGCGCCGGATGCAGCACCAACTGGATCGTCCACGGCAACACCAGCAGCAGACCCAGTACGACGGAGAAGACAAGCTGGCGACCCTGCCGTCGCCAACCGAGTCGGAGCACGCCGCCGAACACCAGAGTGATGCCGACGAGCAGACCCAACGCCGGTGTGAACGCGAACAGCACGGCCTGGCAGATCCCCGCGAACCACGCGGCCCGCCAGCTGCCTTGGACGACCACTCGACGCCGCCGAGCGATGGTGTGGACGGCGGCGCCCAGCAGCGGCAGCACAATCGCGGCCACGCAGGTCCCGATCCGGCCTTGGGAGACAGCGCCATTGGTGAAGACAGCCAGTCCGTACGCCGACGCGCCCCAAGCTCGCGCTACCCGGTCGACGACGAACGATCGCAACATCACCCACGCGGCCAGACCGGCCAGCGGGACCGCACCGAGGAGCAGGATGTTCGCCGCACCGGTCGGACCGAACATCACGGTGGAGAAGGCCCAGAACTGCGCCAGCCAAGCAGGAGGCGTGACACCCGGCGGCGCGGCAGAGGCCGCATGCCAGAGCGAGGCAAGGCTTTCGTGCGCAGGCAGCAACACGTTGGAGCGCAGGACACCGCCACCGATCAGACTGCGGGCAGCGATGAACGCACCGAGCGCGAGGACGACCCACGCGACCAGGAACGGCCGGCGGATCAGCTGACGGCGCCAACGCGGCTTGTCGGCGGCCACGCGGGCGGTCGACTTCGCCCGCCTCGCACTGGTGACGACCTGCTCTTCCGGCTCGTCTGCCCAGGCCTCGCGGATCCGCTCGGAGATCGTGCCGGTCGTCTCCTCCAGGTTGTGCCGCAAGGCGTGCACGGACCGGGAGAACAGACCTTTGATGTCGTCGTACGGGACGCGATCGAGGCTGCGGCGATTCTTGCGGGCCTGCGTCCAGCCGCCGGCCAGCAGTGTGCCGAGCAGTGCGGTCCACTCATCGACCGCACCGGACGGCGTCTTGCCGATGACGAACCAGATCGAGCGAAGGATCGTCCCGAAGAGGAAGCGCAGGATCAGTAACGGTAGTAGCTTGCCGGGCGCGTTGGCCAGGACGGTGTAGTAGGCGTGTGCACGGTCGAGTTGGTAGGCGTGCCGTCGGGTGCCGGCCAGCGCACGCTCGCCGGTCGCGGCGGCCTGTGCGTGGTAGATGACCGCGTCGGGTGCGACGCCGACCTGGAAGCCGGCCCGGCTGGCCCGCCAGCCGAAGTCGATGTCGTCGCGGAACATCGGCAGCCGCGGATCGAAGCCGTGCAAGGCTTCCCAGACATCGCGGCGGACCAGCATGCCGGCCGAGCTGACCGCGAGGACGTTGCGCGGCTGGTCGTGCTGACCCTGGTCGAGCTCACCGGTCTCGATGCCGGTGTCGCGGCGGCCGCCGAGCGACGTGGTGACGCCGACCTCGAGGAGTTCGCGGTCCCGCGGCCAGAGCCGCAGCTTCGGGCCCCAGACACCGACACCCGGTGTAATAGTGGCCTGGAGCAACAATTGCTCGAGCGCCTTCGGGGCCGGTGCGCAGTCGTCGTGCAACAGCCACAGCCACTCGACCACCGGCATGTGGCCGTCGTCGCCGTACGGGCCGACCGCGGACGGTATCGGTGCGAAACCGACCGCCTCCAGGCCACGGGCGACCGCCACGCCGAAACCTGTCCGCGCGGACACGCTGACGACCGGCTCGACACCGGGCATCGCGGCCAGCAGTTCGGCCGTCTCGTCGGTGGAGCCGGTGTCGACCGCGATCAGCCGGTCCGGGCGCGGGTTCAGCGCCCAGAGCGCCTCGGACAACCGGGGCAGCCAAGCGGCGCCCTCGTGCCCGACCACGACCGCGGTGACGACGTGCCGGACTCGCGGCCGACCCATCGGGTCGTCGATGTGGTCGGTCGGGAAATCGACGGAGTCGAAGAATTCCCAGCCGGCCGGAGCTTCTTGTTCCATGCGGAGCTGTGACCTCGATGGTTGCGGAATACCTCACCACGACCGGAGTCCTGGCGAGGACTCACCATACAGCCGTCGGCCCAGCCCCCGGACAGCCGCGGGCCCCGGCGACTGTACGTCGGCGGGGCCACGCGGAAAGTCCTGATGAAGTTGTGTGCCGGGTTTTGACCGTCAGACGGCCTTCTTCTTCAGCTTGCGGCGCTCCCGCTCCGACAGGCCGCCCCAGATCCCGAAGCGCTCGTCGTTCTGCAGTGCGTACTCGAGGCATTCGCCCCGCACGTCACAGCCGAGACAGACCTTTTTCGCCTCGCGGGTGGAACCGCCCTTCTCCGGGAAGAAAGCCTCCGGGTCGGTCTGGGCACACAGCGCCCTTTCCTGCCAGTTCGGCTCCTCCTCGATCGCTTCACCGTCGACAATCGCCATCAGCTCTGTCACGGTACGACCTCCTCGACCCTGTTCGTTCCCCTGTACATGTGGGTTTGCGGTCCACATGCCTGACCTCGTCCGTCCTGCGCTCTGCAACGGTCCCCGATACCGAGTGTCCAACGAACGACACGGTTGAAATTACATTCCTGCAATCCACGAAAGTCAAGCCGTGGTCTGCTATTGGCATCATCCGCAACACGGCTGCAAAAGAACGAGAGGCCTGTCTGCACAGGCCTCTCGTCTTCGTGTGCTACCGCGCGAACCGGGGTGAAGAACTTTCGCCACCAGCTCGGTAAGGGCTTGCTGCTTTGTCAGCAAGGCGTTTCAGCCCCGCTGGGACCACCAGCTCAGGACGGCTGGGACCACCAGCCCTGCTGACCCTGGCCCTGCTGGCCCTGATCGTCCTTGTCGGACTCGGAAACGCGCGGATCCACGCGGGTTTCGTCGGCAGCAGTCTCGGTCGCCTGCGGCTGCTCCGGCTCTGCGCTGGGCGCCGGCTCGGCGGCCGGTGCCTCTTCGGCCTGCCAGGACTGCTCACCCGGCTGCCAGGACTGCTGGGCCTCCGACTGCGCCGGCTCGTGCTGGCTCTGCTCCTGCGGGGGCGGCCACTCCGGCTGCGCCGGCTGGCTGTACTCGTCGGCGGCCGGCTGTGCCTGCTGGCCGTACTCGTCGGCGGCCGGCTGTGCCTGCTGGCCGTAGTCCTGGCCGGACCACTGCTGCTGACCGGCGTCGGCGCCGCCCCACTGCTGCTGCTCCTGCGGCCACTGCTGGCCCTGGTCCTGGCCGCCCCACTGCTGCTGGCCTTCGGCGCTCCACGCCTGGGTCGGCTCGGCGCCCGGCTGCGCCTCGGCGGCGGGCCAGGCCTGCTCAGCCGGCTGCTGGCCGGCCTGCTGCGCCTCGGCTTCACCGGCGGACCAGTTCTGCTGCTGCTCGCCCTGGTTCCAGCTCTGCTCCTGCGGCCACTGCTGGTCGCCCTGCGCCGCCGCGTAGCCACCCACCGCACCGGCACCAGCAGCCGCGCCATAACCGCCGTACTGCCCCTGGGCCTGGCCCTGGTCGTAGCCGTACTGGCCTTGCTGGCCCTGCTGCTGGCCGTAGCCGCCCTGCTGCTGACCGTACGGCGCCTGCTGCTGGCCGAACTGCTGCTGCGGGTACTGGCCACCCTGCTGCTGGGCGAACTGACCCTGCTTCGGCGCGCGGACCGGCACCGGCAGCGCCTGGAAGGTCTTCATGACATAGAGGCCGACAGCGCCGTACAGGGCGAGGCCGGCGAGTGCGTAGACGAAGCCGACGATCTTCAGGCCGGCGGTGCTGGTCTCGGCGAAGCCCGCGAACGCCGTGATCAGGCCGATCAGCAGGGCCACACCGGTGATCACGAGCGCGACCAAGGTCACGGTCCGGGCATTCGCTGTCCGTTCACCTGCCTCGTTCACCAGCCAGACCGCGGCGGTCAGCGCTAACAGGAGCAGCACTGCACCGAAGGACGGCGGGGTGAGAATGCTCTGCACTCCACCGGCGGCCGCGGTGAATCCGGCGCCGCCGACGAACAGCCGGATCAGCGATGCCAGCACGATCAGACCGGCGAATGCGAGCAGTATGTACGCGACCGGCTCTCTGAGCTTCTTGGTTGCGTCGGTGACCACGAGGGCTCCTCGGGATGTTGGGGGCCGTACAACTGAGCTGTGCGGATGTTCGGACCCACCGCAGCATAGTCGTGCGGTGGTTCGTCGCATTGACGACTCGTGCAGACTCTTCCTATGCGATTGACAGTACTGGCCGGTGGCGTCGGCGGTTCCACCTTCCTGCGCGGGCTGCTCAAGGCTCGCCCGGATGCCGAGATCACCGTGGTGGGGAACACCGCGGACGACATCACCCTGTTCGGGTTGCGGGTCTGCCCGGACCTCGACACGGTGATGTACACCCTCGGTGGCGGTATCTCGGCCGAACGCGGCTGGGGCCGCGAGGACGAGACCTGGGTGATCAAGGAGGAGTTGGCCGCGTACGGCGTGGAGCCGACCTGGTTCGGCCTCGGCGACCGGGACGTGGCGACCCACCTGGTCCGGACCCAGATGCTCGACGCCGGCTACGGCCTGACCGCGGTCACCGAAGCCCTGTGCCAACGGTGGAAGCTGCCGGTCCGGTTGCTGCCGATGAGCGACGACCGGGTCGAGACCCATGTGGTCGTCGACGACCCGGACAACCCCGGCCGGCGCAAGGCGATCCACTTCCAGGAGTACTGGGTCCGCTGGCACGCCGAGATCCCCGCGCACCAGATCATCGCGGTAGGCCAGGAGAAGGCGAAGCCGGCCCCTGGCGTGCTGGAGGCCATCGCCGACTGCGACGTACTGATCGTGCCGCCGTCGAACCCGGTGGTCTCGGTCGGCACCATCCTCGGTGTTCCCGGCATCCGCGATGCGGTCCGGGAGACGTCCGCACCGGTCATCGGCCTCTCGCCGATCATCGGGAGCGGTCCGGTCCGCGGCATGGCCGACAAGGTGCTGGCCGCCGTCGGTGTGGCCTCCACCGCCTCGGCGGTCGCGCGGTACTACGGTTCGCGCGCGTCCGGCGGCGTACTGGACGGGTGGCTGATCGACCTGTCGGACTACGCCCAGCAGGATTCGATCGCGGGAGCCGGAATTCACGTGCAGGCGGTGCCGTTGTGGATGACGGACGAGACAAAAACCGCCGCGATGGCTGACGCGGCACTGAACCTCGCGGAGGCCGTACGGCGATGAGGAAGCACCTGGAAGTCTTCCCGGTGACCGGTCTGCCCGAGGTGGCGACCGGAGATGACCTGGCGGAGCTGATCGGCCAGGGGGCGGACCTGCGGGACGGTGACGTGGTTTCCGTCACTTCCAAGATCGTGAGCAAGGCGGAGGGGCGCCTGACCCACGGCACCCGGCAGGAGGCGATCGACGCCGAGCTCGTGCGCGTCGTGGCCCAGCGTGGCGAGACCCGCATCGTGCAGACCCGCCACGGCCTGGTGATGGCCGCCGCCGGCACTGACACGTCCAACACCGCGCCCGGCACGGTCCTGTTGCTCCCCGTCGACCCGGATGCGTCAGCGCGGCAGCTGCGTGAGGCCCTGAAGCAGCAGTACGACGTCAACGTCGGCATCGTCGTCACTGACACGCTTGGCCGCCCGTGGCGCAACGGCCAGACCGATCTGGCGATCGGCGCTGCCGGTGTGCGGGTGGTGGAAGACCTCCGCGGTACGACGGACAGCCACGGCAATGTGCTGGCGGTGACGGAGCCGGCTCTGGCCGACGAGATGGCCAGTGCCAGCGAGCTGGTCAAGGGCAAGGCGGACGGCGTACCGGTCGCCGTACTGCGTGGACTGGGCGACGTCGTACTGCCCGTTGGCGAGCACGGTCCGGGCGCGCGGGCGCTGGTGCGGGATGCCGCATCGGACATGTTCAGCCTGGGGACACGGGAGGCCGCACGGGCCGCCGTACTGGATCGGGTGGCGCCCGCTGGTCCGCGTGAGGTGGACCCGGCGCTGTGGGACGGCTTGCTGGACGAGGTCGAAGACATTCACCTCGAGGTGCTTGACAACGCTGTCACAGTGTTCGGCGAAGAACCCGTCGCGGTCGGCGTGATCGCGGAGCGGCTCGCGGTGCTGTTGCACGCGGAGGGGTACGGCGTCTCCGTGCGGACCGGGCCGGGCAGTGAGGCGACGGTCACGTTCGGCTCACGACCGAGGTAGTTTTCTAGGCAACCTCTCAGGGTCGCTGCGTACACTGCATCCGCACGGCGGCGCGGTGGCCGCCCCGATCCGGGAAGACCAACACTGTGGGTAAAGCGTCGTCGCAGAAGCAGTCGCGCCGCGAAATGATCGAGAAGATGCAGCGGGACCAGGCTCGCCAGGACAAGCGGCGGACCATGCTCATCGTGATCGCCTCGATCGTCGTTGGCCTGGCCATCATTGCCTACCCGGCGATCCGGCTGATCCAGGACTCCCGGACCAAGAACCAGGCCGTCACCGACTTCGGAGTGGCCGCCTCGGCCGCCTCGTGCGATGCGCCCACCAACGACGAGGGCGGCGGCACCCAGGACCACCGGCCGGACGGCGAGAAGATCGCCTACCCGGTCTCACCGCCGTCGTCCGGCCCGCACTACGCTGTCTGGGCGCCGTTCGGGAAGAAGTTCTACACCGTCGACGACCGGCCGCCGGTGGAGAACCTCGTGCACAACCTGGAGCACGGCTACACGCTGATGTGGTACCGCGACACGTTGCCGAAGGACCAGATCGACGAGATCGAGAAGATCTCCAAGGCGAAACTGCCGGACGGCTCGATGGGCAAGTTCATCGCGGCGCCGTTCAAGGAGTCCGACGGCAAGCCCTGGCCGGACGGGAAGACGGTCGCCTTCGCCCACTGGAGCGCCCCGCAGACGGACAACAAGTCCTTCGGCCACCGCCAGTTCTGCGGCTCCGTCAGCGGCGAGTCCCTCCAGCAGTTCCTGGACAAGTACCCGGCCTCCGACGCCCAGGAACCCAACGGCGGCTGACCTTCCGCCACGAACAGCCGCCGCCGAAGGACACCGTCTTCGGCGGCGGCTGTTCTTTGGGCCGCTCACCAAGCACTCACATCAGTTCACGTGACGGGCGAAACACCTGTGCACAGGTGAAGTCCGCGAACGAGCGGCTCGCACGGCCACCCCGGTCTGAAGTGGGGTCGGTTCGGCTGGGGACTGCGGGCAGATGGACAGGAGGTGTCGGCCCGACAGGTAGTGCGGTTGAGCGGCCGCGCGTCCTGTGTACGACGTCTCAGAGGTGCACTACCTGTCGATCTGCACACCGCCCGCCCGGTCCCACCGACCTGCCCGGGCCGCTGGAGGCAGGGGGCTCCGCGAGGAGTGCTTCGGCGTGCGTCCCGGGGTTCGGTCAGAGGTATTTGTCGGCGTGGTCTGAATGGACCTGGGCTACCAGGTCCTTGACTCGTTCGCCGTCGGCCAGCGGGCAGACCATGGTGACGTCCTGGGTATGGACGATGATGTGGCCGCGGAGGCCGACGGCGGCGACCAGGTGGTCGGGGTCGTCGGTGACGATGATGTTGTCGTGCGAGTCGAGCAGGCAGCTGAGCGTCGTGCCGTCCGTACGGTTGCCGCAGGCATCGGTCTCGTAGGTGCCGGCCAGGGCCGCCCAGGAGCCGACATCGAGCCAGTGCACCGGCATCGGTACGACGACCACGTCGGCGTCCACCTTGCCCTGTGAGGCCGGCTCCATCACCGCGTAGTCGACGCTGATCTTGCGCAGGTTCGGGTAAATCCCGGCCAGCGTCTCCTCCCGCTCCGGGGTGTCCCAGACCGACGCGACCTGACGCAGGTTCGTCGCGGACTCCGGCATCAGTTCGTCGAACACGCTGAGCACCGTCTCGGCCCGCCAGACGAACATCCCGGAGTTCCACCAGAACCGCCCGGTGGCCAGGTACTCCTCCGCGGTCGCGCGGTCCGGCTTCTCGCGGAACCGGTCGACGACGTACGCCTTGGTGCCCTCGATCGGCGCGCCGCGCTCGATGTAGCCGAGGCCGGTGTGCGGATGCGTCGGCTCGATCCCGAACGTCACCAGCGACCGCGCGCGCTGCTCCACCACCTCGAACCCGCTCACGATCGCGGCCCGGAACTCGTCCTCCGGACTGATCAGGTGATCAGACCCGACGAAGGCCACCACGGCATCAGAATCCTTGCGTCCCACCACCGCGGACGCGAGGCCGACAGCGTTCGCCGTGTCGCGGCGGGCCGGCTCACCGATGATGTTGTGCTCGCCGAGCTCCGGCAACTCCTTGCGGACCACGTCGCCGTACGCACCGACCGTGCACACGTAGATGTTCTCGGGCTCGACCAGTCCGCGCAGCCGGTTGTACGCCACCCGCAGCAAGGACTCTCCGGCCGCCAGCGGCAGCACCTGCTTCGGCCTGTCGTCCCTCGTCATCGGCCACAGCCGCGTCCCCGCGCCGCCCGCCAGGATCACCACGTTTCGCATTGGGAGACCCTACCCGGCGTCGACGGGTGGTGGCAGCCGTAGGTGTGCCAGATCCGGCGGCACCGGCGACGTCGTCCGCCAGAAGGCCTCCGATTCGCCGTCGAGTGCTGTCGCGGGCGCGTCGGTCAGGCGGAAGCGATCGCGCAGCCGGCCGTAGAAGTCGGTCGGTCCCAGCCGGACCAGCCGCAGCCGTCGCGGCGAGCCGTAGACACCGATCCAATCACCCGGATCGAGAACCCCGCGCAACTGCCCGTCGATGCTGACAGCGGCCTGCCCGGAGTGCGGCAGCACCCGGAGCGCGACCGGCTCGTCGGGTGCTGCGACAACCGTTCGATTGAAGGTCATGTGCGGTGCGACCGGAGTGAACACGACCGCTTCCATGTTCGGCGACAGGATCGGCCCGCCCGCTGCGAAGCTGTACGCCGTCGACCCGGTCGGAGTCGCCACGATCACCGCATCGGCCGAGTACGACGCAAGCAGCCGGCCCGCCAGGTACACCCCCAGAGCCACCTGGTGGTCCCGCGCGAGCTTCTCCAGTACGACGTCGTTCAACGCGGTGACGTCCAGTGCGACACCCCAACCGTCGCCCTCGGTGGATTCCGGGCGCACCGCCGGCGGCGGCAACGCCGGACCGTGCCCGTAGCGCAGCAGCGACTCGATCCCACTCGGGATCTCCAGCGGACGGGACGCCCGCATGGTCAGCGTCATCCGCTCCTCGATGGTGGCGCCGCCGTGGTACACGGCCTCCAACGCGGTTTCGACGTCGCTGCAGGCCACCTCGGTCAGGAAGCCGACCTTGCCGAGGTCGACCCCGAGCACCGACGCGTTGTTCTTCGCCGCGATCCTGGCCCCGCGCAGGAACGTGCCGTCACCGCCGAGCGTGACGACCAGATCCGGGTCCCCGGCGTGGTGCAGCTCGTCCATCCCGCCGCGCCGTTCCTCATGCGATTTCCACACGTCGATGTCGGTGCAGCCGATGCCGTGCCGGTCCGCCCACGCGCGCACCGTCGCGGCTGTCCGCACCGCCAGCGGACGGCCCTCGTGAACAACAAGTCCAAGCCGGCGCACAGGCACGACAACCTCCTCCGGACGGTTACTGCCTCAACGGTAGCCGCCCCGGCGAACCCGGCCCGGAACGGTGGTCTCCCGCCACCACTCAGTTGCCATCCGCAACATCTTTGGCCCTCGCCTCCGCGGCGGCACTGATGATCGGGTCGGTCTCGTCGTCGAACTCCCCGATCACCTCCTCCAGCAGATCCTCCAGCGCCACCACGCCGAGCGGATGGTCGGTTCCCTGGACGACGGCCAACTGGGATCGCTGATCGCGCATCACCCGGATCGCGGTGGCGACCGGGGTCTCGGCGGGCAGCCGCAGCGGCTCCGTCATCAGCTCGGACGCGTGCAGCGTCGTACCGCCGGCCGTGGTCGCGCGGGCCGCGTCGCGAACGTGGACGATGCCGCAGATCGCCGTACCCGGGCTGACGACCGCCAGGCGGGAGCGGCCCTCGCGGCGGCTGGTGAGCTCGACCTCGCGCGCCGACGCCTCGGCCGGGACGGTGACGAGCTGGGAGATCGGGGTCATCACCTGGGCGACCGTGGTGTTCTGGAGCGCGAGCATCGCGGTGAGCAGGTCGTGCTCGGGGTCTTCGAGCGTGCCGTGTTCGCGGGAGGACTCGATCAGCAGCCGGAGTTCGTCGGGTCCGTGGGCGCTGGCGAGCTCGTTCTGCGGAGTCACTCCGACCAAGCGGACACAGGCGTTGGCGATCCAGTTGAGCACCAGGAGGAGCGGCCGGAAGACGTACGTGAAGCCGCGGAACGGAAGCGCCAGCAACAAAGCAGATCGCTCGGGGTTGCTGATCGCCCAGGACTTCGGGGCCATCTCGCCGAGCAGCACGTGCAACAGGCCGATACCGCCGACCGCGATGATCAGCGCGAGCACATGACCGACACCTTCGGGGATGTGCATCAGTTCGAACAGCGGATGCAGCAGATTCGCGACCGCGGGTTCACTCAGCGAGCCGAGACCCAAGGTGCACAGCGTGATGCCGAGCTGCGCACCCGCGAGCATCAGCGACAACTCGCTCACACCGGCGATCGCGGCCCGCGCCGAACGGCTGCCGGCCGCCGCAGCCTGCTCGAGCCGATGGCGCTTCGACGCGACCAGAGCGAACTCGGCGGAGACGAAGAAGCCGTTCAGGACCAGCAGCACGGCCGAGATGAGCAGAGCGAGCGGCGTACTCATGGCAACCGCTCCATCACGACGAGACCGGGCACATGCCGTACGACGGTCTGGACCGACAGCCGGACGAACTCCTGCGGGACCGGCCGCCCGTCATGGTCGAACCGCCGGCGCAGCTCCACCGCCACCTCGTCACCGATGACCGGGACCCGGCCGAGCCGGGCCATCACCAGACCGGACACGGTCTCGTAGTCGTCGTCCTCGGGAAGCGCGACACCGGTGGCCTCCTCGACCTCGTCCAGCCGCCACCGCGCGGGCACCACCCACGACCCGTCGCCGCCCTGGACCAGCCCGGTCTCCGGCAGATCGTCCTCGTCCCGGATCTCGCCGACCAGTTCCTCGGCGATGTCCTCCAGCGACACGATCCCGGCGAAACCGCCGTACTCGTCCACCACGATCGCCAGCTGCCGGTGCGCCGTCCGCAGCCGCTCCAGTACGCCGGGCAGCGGAAGCGTGGACGGTACGACGACCGGCGGCGTCGCCAGCGAACCCGTGGTGACCCACGACCGGTCCGCCGGCTCGACCTCGACGACGTCTCCGATCGCGATCACCCCGACCACCTCGTCGACCGAGTCGGCGATCACCGGGAACCGGGTGTGGCCGGTCTCCTGCAGGTCGACGATCCGGGTCAGCGGCTCGTCCTGGTGCACGGTGAACACGTCGACCCGGGGCCGCATCGCCTCGCCGGCGGTCCGGTGGCGGAAGTCGAGGCCGCGGTCGAGCAGCCGCATGGTGTCCTGGTCCAGCAGGCCCTGCTCGTAGGACTCGACGATGATCCGGTCGAGCTCCTGCGCGGTCGCACCCTGCGGCAGCTCCTCGACCGGCTCGATGCCGACCCGGCGCAGGATCCGGTTCGAGGTGGCGTCGAACACGTGGATGAGCGGTCCGGCGATGGTCAGGTACATCAAGGTGGACCGGGCCAGCCGGAGCGCGATCGCCTCGGACTTCGCGATCGCGAGGTTCTTCGGCGCCAGCTCGCCGAGCACCATCTGGATGATCGTTGCCACCAGCAACGCCAGGATCACCGAGATGGACAGGCTCACCGACTCCGGTACGCCGGCCGAACCGAGCACGTGCGACAGGCCCGCACCCAGGTAGGGCTCGGCGAAGTACCCGGCCAGCAGTGCGGTGATGGTGATCCCGACCTGGGCGCCGGACAACACGAACGAGAGCCGGCTCGTCACCTTCAGTGCGCGCGCGGCGGCCGCGTCACCACCCTCGGCCAGCGACCGCAGCCGGCTGCGGTCCACCGCGACGTACGCGAACTCCTGCGAGACGAAGTAGCCAGTGGCAATGGTCAGCACCAGGATCAGAGCCAGGCCGACCAGGATCAACATGTACAGAGGCTACGAGAACCTGATCTCACCGCGTAGCGTCGCACCTTTTACTTAGCCAGGGCTCACCTAAGGTGACACCCGACCGCCTGGCAGTGATCAGGAAGTGGACCGGGGCTCCTCGCGGACGCTCTCCGGGCCGGTCTTGCCGGGCTCGGCCGGCGGCGGCTCGACGGCCGGCGGATCGTCGTCCTCGCCGTTCTGGACCTTCTTGAACTCGTTCATCGCGCGGGCGGCGTTCTTCGTCAGCTCGGGCAGCTTCTTCGCGCCGAACAGCAGGACCACGATGACCAGGATGACGATCCACTCGCCGCCTTCCGGCAGCGCCAGGTATGGCACCATGACAAGCCTTCTTTCCGGGAATCCCCCTCCACGCTACGTCGCGGCGCGAACCGTAGGGTGGGCCATATGTCACGAGTTCTGCCCGAGCTGTTCGCGGCCGCGGTACGCCGGGACGGCGGCGCTCCGTTCCTCACCTACTACGACGACACGACCGGCGAGCGGATCGAGCTGAGCGCCGTCACCACCGCGAACTGGGTGGCCAAGACAGCCAACCTGCTCGTCGACGAGTACGACCTGGAGTCCGGCGAGACCGTCGCGATCGGCCTGCCGCCGCACTGGCTCGGCGTCGTCTGGGCCCTGTCCACCTGGTCGGTCGGCGCCTCGCTGACCACCGGCACCGGCACCCTCGCGATCACCGGCCCGGACGTCGCGATCCGCGGCGAGCGGGAGACTGTCGCGTCCGCACTGCTGCCCCTGGGCGGCCGGTTCCGCGAACCGCTGCCTGACGGGATCCACGACTACGGCGCCGAGGTCTACAACCACCCGGACATGTTCGTCCCGTTCGACCCGCCGTCGCCCGCGTCACCGGCGTACGACGAACTCACCCACGATGACCTGATCAGTACGGCGGAACCCGTCGCCGACCGGATCCTGGTCACCCGGGACCTGGCGTCCCGGGACGGAGTAGGACTACTGGTCGGAGTGATCTCCGGAGGTGGTTCGATCGTCCTCTGTCGCAACCTGGACCCGGCGAAACTGGACCGCCGCGTACAGGACGAGAAGGCACATCTACTAGTGGAGGGCTGATGCAGCGGTTCGAGGGTCGGGTTGCGCTGGTCACGGCGGGCGCGCAGGGGATCGGGGCCGCGGTGGCCCGGCGGATCGCCGATGAGGGCGGGGCCGTGGTGGTGACCGATCTCCAGGAGGAGAAGGTCGGCCAGGTCGCGGCGGAGATCGGCGAGCGGGCGCTGGGGCTGCGGGCGGACGTGACGAGTCGCGAGGACGTGGACGCGGCGGTCGCCGCCACGGTCGAGCGGTTCGGGCGGCTGGACGTCGTCGTGAACAACGCCGGCGGCTGCGTCGTGACCTCGGTCCCGGAGGACGCGACCGCGGAGGAGTTCCACCAGCAGCTCGACCTCACGCTGGTCGGCGCGTCCCGGTGCATCCAGGCGGCATTGCCACACCTCGTGAAGACCCGCGGCAACGTCGTGACGATCAGCTCGGTCAACGGCCTGGCGGCGTTCGGCAACATCGAGTACGCCGCGGCCAAGGCGGGTCAGATCGCGATGACCGTGAACTACGCGGCCCGGTACGGCCGGATGGGCGTCCGCTTCAATGTGGTTGCCCCAGGCACCGTTCGGACCCCGAACTGGGACAGGCAGCCGGACACGCTGACAGAGTTCGCCAAGATGTACCCGCTCGGCCGGGTCGGCGAACCCGAGGACATCGCGGCCGCCGTGGCGTTCCTCGCCTCCGACGACGCCTCCTGGATCACCGGGCACACGCTGCCGGTGGAAGGCGGCGTACTCACCGGCCCGGGCGCCTTCGACCTCACGCCTTCAGGTCCCTTCAAGAAGGAGTACCCATCGCAGTGAACAGCGCCTCGGCCTGCGCCAGGGCAGCTGGATCGCCGGTGGTGCGGTGCACGCCGCGCAACGCATGGGCCTGCTCGAGCTGGTTGCCGAAGGCACCCCAATCCGCGGCCGCGCGGGCGAATCCGTTCGCCGCGGCCGCCTGATCGCCGCGCTGTTCGTCCAGCAGCGCCTGCGCTGTGGTCGCGGAGTACTCCCGCATCGGCAGCAGCGGCACGAGCAGGTCCGCCAGCGCGGCACCAGCCTCGGCCTCCCCCACGACCAGTGCTGAGCGAACCAGACCTGGAGCACGCGCGGCGAACTCATGGCTGCCCGGCAGATCCGACAGTGAGCGCAACCGCTGAAGGATCTCGCGGACGCCGTCCCGGTCGCCGTCGCGGGCCCGGGCCGCCGCCGTCGGCGCCGCGGCGACCGCGACGAAGTCGGGCCAGCCTGCCTCGACGGCCAGCCGGTACGCGTCCTCGGCATGCTCCCGGGCTGTGCCGATGCCGAGCTCCGCGCCCGCCAGCGCGGCCAGCACCTCGATCCGCCGCAGCGTGATGAACGCCGGACCCGGATCATCGAGCTGGGCCCGGCACAACGTCGCGACCTCCGCCGGGCGACCGGTCTCGATCATCAACTGCAGAACAGTGCAACTGAGCTGCTGCTCCAACTCGAGCAGCCGGTGACGAGCCGAGAACTCACGCGCTTCGGCCAGGGTCGCCAACGCGACCACGGGCCCCTCGATCTGCCAGACCACGAAGCCGTAGTTCAACCAGGTCACGGCCGCGTCCCGGCCCTGTCCGAGCTCGAGCAGCGCGGCCAGCGCGTCCTTGATGTCGACCAGTCCGCCGGTGTCTCCCTCGCCGACCCTGGCCAGTCCGCGGGATTCCAGCGCCCGGTGCGGTACGGCGTACCCCTGCTCGGCGGCCATCCGCAGCGAGCGGTCGGCGGAGGCGATCGCCTCGGTCCGGCGGCCCGCCACCAGCAGGATGCTCGCCTGGCCTGCCAGGGCCCCGGCCAGATCCTCGCTCGGACCGAGCTCCGTCAGCATCGCGACCACCCGCTCGATCGTCGCCAGGCTCTCGGCCATGTTGCTCATCGCGTACGTCGACGCGCGCAACGTTCTCGCCATCCCGGGGATGTCGCCGGCGGCCTCGAAACCGGCGACCGCCTCGCGATACGCGGTCCGCGCATCGTCGAGCCGCCCGGTCAGGAAGGCCGCCCAGCCCCACCGGGCCAGCACCTCCGGCCGATCCGGATCGTCCTGCGGCGTCAGGCTCAACGCACGATCCAGCAGAGTCAGCGCCTGGCCGGCATCGAGGTTCATCGCGAGCTCGGCGGCCTTGCATTGGTTGCGACGGGCTCGTGGGGTGATCGCGGCGACCGCTTCCGTGTCGCCGGCGGCGGCGACCAGGTCGAGGGCAGTGGTGAGGTGGTGGGCGATGAGGCTCGGAGTCTCGGCCTGGCACGCGGCACAGCGCAGATCCAGCCAGTCGGCGGCGGCCAGGTGCCGGTCGGCCCGGATCGCCCGGGGGACCTGGCTGTAGGCCACATCCCGGGTCAGAGCATGCCAGAAGACGTACTCGTGCTGACCCAGCATCGACGACCGCCGGACCGGGCGCACAAGCTCCTTGCGGACCAGCTCCTGCAAGGCCCGGACGACGTACGCCGGGTCCCGGCCGGACAGTGCGGCGACGGCCTCGGCCCAGAAGACCCGGCCGACCACGGCGGCGTCGGCGAGCAGGGCCTTGCGCTCGGGGTCGAGCGTGTCCAGGCGCGCGGCGATGATGGCCGCGATCCCCGCGGGCAGCTCACCGGACGTGGCCTGGTCGACGCCGCATTCGGTCACGATCCGCGCGAGTTCCTCGGCGTACAAGGGGTTGCCGTCGGCCCGTCGTACCAGCCGCCCGCGCGTTTCGGTCGGGACGTCCTGGCCGGCGAACATCCGGTCCATCAGTTGCCCGGTCTCGGCTTCGCTCAGCGGCGACAGTCCGATCGTGAGCGAGTTCTGCACGGCGCGAGTCCATCGTGGGCCACGCTCGAGCAACTCGGGGCGGGCGGTGACGACGACCAGCAGCGGGAGGTCGGTCGTCCACTCGGCCAGGTGGTCGACGAAGGCCAGCAGTGCGTCCGAAGCCCAGTGCAGGTCCTCGAACACGAGCACCGCGGGCGACTGCTCGGCGAACGACTCCAGCAGTTGCCGCCAGGCCGCGAACGATTCCTCCTGGGTCCCGGCCCCCGCCGGTACGCCGGACACGGCACCGACCAGCGGGCCGACGCGAGCCCGCAGCCAGGCGCGATCGCCGTCGTCGGGCAGGATCGCGTCCAGTTTGGCCACGGCCTCGGCCGGACCGTCGGTGTCGAGGATGCCGGCCTGGACCTTGACGATCTGCGCGATCGGCCAGAACGGCGTCTCGCCGTACGGCACGCACCGGCCCTCGCGCCAGGTGACGAGCTCGTCGTGGCGGTCCAGCCAGGCGCCGAGTTCGGCGACCAGGCGGGACTTGCCGATGCCCGGTTCGCCGAGCAGCGTGACGAACTGCGGCAGCCGCTCGGCGACCGCTTTGTCGAACGCGGTCCGCAACAAGGTGAGATCCCGTTCCCGGCCGACCATCGGCGTACTGAGGTCGCGGATGACGTCTGCGCCGAAGCGGGCTCGGGGCGGGCCGGCCCGCCAGCGGTCGACGTCGCGGCTGATCCCCTTGGCCGCAACGGGTTCCAGCCGTTCGTAGCCGAACACCCGGTCGGTCGCTGCATGCGTACCGGGGCCGACCACGACGGCGCCGATCGGTGCCGACGACTGCAGCCGGGCCGCCAGGTTGACCACCATGCCGGTGACGAACGGCTCGCCGAGCTCCGGCCGCGCGCTCAACTGGACCAGCGCCTCGCCGGTCTCGATACCGATCCGGACCTCCAGCGGCCCGGCCGGCAACGCCGCGACCGCGTCGAGGACCGCGAGCCCGGCCCGGACCGCGCGCTCGGCGTCGTCCTCCCGCGAGCGCGGCGCCCCGAAAACGGCCAGGATGGCGTCGCCGGCGAACTTCTCGACCGTTCCGCCGTACTGCTCGACCGTGTCTCGCAAGGTCGAGTGGTACGGCGCCAGCCAGCGGCGAACGTCCTCCGGATCGGCGGATTCCGACGCGGTGGTGAAGCCGACCAGGTCGCAGAACAGCACCGTGACGACCTTGCGCTCCTCGACCGGTGCGATCACGTCCACGTCCTCCGCGCCCTCCCGCCGTTCGTGCGGGCCGCTCGGCTCAGTTCTGGGCCTCGAGCGAACGGATCCGGGCGGTCAGCGCCTTGAGCAGGGCCTCCGCGACGTCGGAGTTCTCCTTGACCACCGGGGCGAAGGCGAGCGACGACAGTGCGAACGTGGTCAGACCGTCCGGCCCGGCCACCACCGTCGCGGATCGCGGCAGACCGTCGACCAGGGAGATCTCGCCGAAGTAGTCGCCCGGTCCGAGCGGCGCCCGGTCGGTCCCGTGCACCGTGACCTCGGCCGATCCCTCCAGCACCACCTGCAGGCCGGCGTCGTCCGCGCCCTGCTCGACCGCGTGCTGACCGGCTGGGATCGTCAGCGTCGTACCGCGCGCCATCAGATCGGACAGCGTGTCCTGGGACAGTCCTTGGAAGAGATCGATCTTCGCCAGGAACTGCGGCAGGCTTTCGTGACTCATGGGTTCGGGCCCCTCCCTCGGCACCCGCGGGGCGGGTGGCACTGTGAACTGCGCCACAGGCTACCGCCGGACAGGATCGCCGACCATGTTTTTCGGTCCGGCCCAGGGTCCAGCTCAGGGTCCAGCTCAGAACGAGAACCAGAACGTCACCCGCAGCGGAAGTCCCGGCGCCGCCAGGCCGAACCACAATCCCCGCGTCAGCAGACACGTCCCGCGGTGCCCGCGGGTCGCCTGCAGCACCAGCGCCCCGACCACGAACCCGGCCAGCACTCCGAGCAAGCTCGCCCCGAACACAGTCCATCCACCGACGACCGACCCGACGCCCAGCGCCGGCCAGACCAGTCCTCCGATGAAGGACGCCGGACTCCACAACGCCTCCCGGGTCCGCCATGGCTGCCGGACATTCCGCCCACACGAACACGCCTCGGCGGCATCGGTGGCGGGGTCTCGGGCCATGGGCGCAGTGTGCCGACCCGGCGGGTCAGCGCTTGTTGGGCCAGGCCTCCCAGGCAGTGGCGAACATCTGGTCGACGGTGTGGGTGTTCTGCCAGCCGAGATCCCGGGCGGCCAGGTCGCCGTTGGCCACCACGCGAGACGGGTCGCCGGGGCGGCGCGGGCCTTCGTCGGGGGTGAAGTCGATGCCGGTGACGCGGCGGGCGGCGTCCATGATCTCGCGCACCGAGGTGCCGGTGCCGCTGCCCAAGTTGTAGACGGACTCTAGAGTCTTGCTCGCATCCAGCGCCCTGGCGGCGGCGACGTGCGCGCGGGCCAGATCGGCCACATGCACGTAGTCCTTGACCGACGTACCGTCCGGCGTCGGGTGGTCCGTGCCATAGATCTGCGGGATCTTCCCCTGCGACAGCAGGTCACACACGATCGGGAACAGGTTGTACGGACTCGCGTCGTACACCGCCGGGTCCCCGGATCCGACCACGTTGAAGTAGCGCAGCGACGTGTGGTGCAGCTCCACCGCGCGCGCCTGGTCCCGGAGCAACCACTCGCCGACCAGCTTCGATTCGCCGTACGGACTCTGCGGGTCCGGCGGGGTCTGCTCGGTCACCATCTCGTCCTTCGGGGTGCCGTAGACCCCGGCGCTGGACGAGAACACGATGTTGCGGATGTCCTTGTCGGCCATCGCTTCGAGCAGCGACACCATCCCGGTCACGTTCTGCGTGTAGGTGTGCAGCGGCCGGTCCACCGACACCCCGGCGTACTTGAACCCGGCCAGGTGGACGACCCCGCTGACCCCCTCCAGCGCCCGGCGGACCGCCGTACCGTCGAGCAGGTTCGCGTGCACGAACGGCACGCCGTCCGGGACGAACTCGGCCTGCCCACTGGACAGGTCGTCGATCACCACCACGTCGATCCCGTCCGCGCGGAACGCACGCACCACATGCGCCCCGATGTACCCAGCACCACCAGTCACGAGCCACGTCATGTCCCTGATCCTGCCACCACGCGGCAACGGATCCCCACCGCACGGGCCGAACCCGTACCATGAGCCATGATCGGACTGATCCTCGCCGCCGGTGCGGGTCGCCGCCTCCTGCCGCTGACAGACAAGTTGCCCAAGGCACTCGTCCCGATCGCGCCCGGCGTCACCGTGCTTGACCTGACGCTGGCCAACTACGCGGCGGTCGGCATCACCGAGATCGCGATCGTGGTCGGGTACGCCGCCGGCACCGTCGAGGCGCGGGTGAAGGACTTCGAAACGCGGTACGGCGTCCGCCTCGAACTCGTCCACAACGACAAGGGCGAGATCTGGAACAACGCGTACTCACTGTGGTGCGCCCGCGATCACCTGCAGTACGGCGTCCTGCTGGCGAACGGCGACACCGTCCACCCGGCCTCGGTCCAGCAAGCCCTCCTCGACGCCCGCGCAGACGACCGCCGGATCATCCTTGCGCTGGACACCGAGAAGCCCTTGGCCGACGAGGAAATGAAGGTCATCTGCTCGGACGCCGCGGGCATCCAACGCATCACCAAGCAGCTGGACCCGGCTGCCGCCACCGGCGAATACATCGGCCTGACGCTGATCGAGTCCACGGCCGCCGCCGACCTCACCACCGCCCTCGAGCAGACCTGGCGCCGCGATCCCCACCTCTACTACGAGGACGCGTACCAACTCCTGATCGATCAGGGGTTCCACATCGACACAGTCTCCATCGGCCGCACCGACTGGGTCGAGATCGACAACCACGCCGACCTCGCCCGAGCCCGCGAGATCGTCCGGCGCAGGCCGACTACCCGGTGACGGTGGCCAGCCAGAAGTAGGTCAGGTCGGTCCACGTGACGTCGGCCGGTGCCACGTCGGCTGTGAACTGCTCCGTGGTCGGGAAGTTCTTCAGTACGTCGTACGTACGACCGTCCTCGAGCCGCCGAGTCTGGTAGGTATCGCCGTCGGCAGTCGTCCGGCTGATCGGGTAGTTGCTGCCGGCGACATACTTGTTGTCGACCAGCACCACTCGCTCTGCGCGCCGCACGAGCGACTGCGCGAACCGAGCCGCGTCCTGGCGCAGTACGTGCGACCAGAAGAACCCGGCGAACACCACGTCGTACTCGCCGGCGATCTCGTCCAACCGGTACGCATCGGCAGCCTGGAAGCTGACAGCCTCGGAGGAGTACGACCGGGATCGCGCGATCGCCAGCGTCTCGTCGTTCAGGTCCGTCGCCACGATGGACTGCGCCGATCCGGCCAGCACCTGGGTCCAGTAGCCGGTGCCGGCGGCGATCTCCAGGACTCGCTTCCCGGCGACCAGCGGCGGCAGCAGTTCCTTCAGGGTTGCCAGGTCCTGCTGCCGCTCGGGCTTGTCGTAGACCGCGTCGTACTCCGCCGCGCGGTCCCGGTAGTAGTCCGCGAGTTCGCTCAACTTCGCACCACCGCGGGGACTTTGGGGCGGAGCAGGAAGGCACCGAGGTAGAGCAGGGCCGCGATGATCAGGAGGCCGTCGAAGCCGATGATCAGCGCCGCGTACTCGAGACAGCCGCCAAGCATGGCGCCGAGGAGGTTGGCACCGAACGACGCGGTGGCGTCCGCGGTGTCGGTGAAGCGCTTGGCGAAGATCACGTTCGCGGCGAAGATCGGCAGGAACGCGATCACCACGGCGACCAGCGCGCGCAAGCCCACCGGCATCGACAGCAGCCACTCGTCCGGGAACAACCACGCCAGCACCAGCCCACCGAACAGGACGACGTACATCACCTTCAGAGGTGGTGTCTTGAACCGTCTGGTGACTTCGACCGCAGCAAGTACGGCGACCAGTACTCCGGCGAACACGATCGCGTTGACCACCCACGTCGTACCGAACAGCAACGCGAAGCCCGTGATGCTCTTCGTCTCCAGCAACATGAACCCGGCGCCCAGCAGGAACAGGTCGGTGTAGGGACGCATCCGCCGGTACGACGATCCGCCGCCGGCGATCCCGACTCCGATCAGGCCCGCGACCAGGACCAGCCCGAGCGTGATCAGGTACAGCGACGGGATGCGGTCGGTGAACAGGTAGAGGAACGGCCGGTTGTCGGTCGCGGGCGGTGGCGTGATCGCGCTCGCTCCGCCCCACTCGGCGCTGCAGGTCTGGTCGGCCTCGGTCAGCCCGACCGTCACGACCGCCTGCTGCAGGTCGTCGCCGACCTTGTCCACGCAGGGTTTGTGCCCGAACGCCGACTGCGCGGTCGACGCGAGCCGGTCGATCAGCCAGGTCTCGCGGTAGTAGTTGTACATGGCGAACGCGCCACCCGGATTCAGGTGGTCACGCGCGGACTCGAACGCCTGCTGGGTGAACAGGTAGCTCTCCAGCCGCAGCGAGCTCGCGCCGTTCACCAGCGTCAGTGAGTCCGGCAGGGCCAGCAGGATCAGGTCGTACTTCTTGTCGGTCCGGGACAGGAATGCGCGCCCGTCGTCGATGTGCGACGTCACCCGCGGGTCCTGGTACGGCCGGTCCGGATGCAGTGCCTTGCCGAGGTCGCGGATCCGCGGGTCGATCTCGACCGCGTCCACGTGCGTCGCGCCCTTCTTCAGCGCGATCGCGACATCCGAACCGGACCCGGCGCCGATGATCAGCACGTTCTTCGGCGTCTTGCCGACATTCGCCCGCTCATACGGCAGCCCGTACTGCGGCTCCCACTGCAACCGTGCGTCGGCCGGGATCGCCTGCTGGTGCGGCACGCCGTTCACCGTGATCGTCAGCAGCGGCACGTTCTGCCAGGTGGACGCCTTCGTCTGCACCTTGTAGTACGGCGACCAGCTGTTCTCCGGCCGCGTGGACTCGTGGAACAGGACCCCGACCATCACCAGCAACGGCGCCAGCACCAGCGCCCCACTCAGCCCGGCCGCGACGAGGCTGCGGCCGGTGGGAGCTGCGGACCGCGGCCGCGGGATCATCAGCGCCGCGAACATCACCGTGACGATCGCGCCCCACCAGATCGGCGGTGCGCCGAGGAACGACAGCCCGGTGAAGGCCGCGATCCCGACCAGGCTTCCGATCAGGTCGTACCGGTACGCCGTCAGTCGCGGCAACTCGGCGAAGCAGCGGCCGACGAGCTCGGCCGGACCGGCGAGGACGACCGCGGCGGCGACGAAGATGATCGGCAGGATCACCCACACCGGCGGGCCGGTGGTGTTCAGGCTGGTGAAGTAGATGACGCTGGACGACGTACCACGGTCGACCGTGACCGGCTTCCAGGCGATCACCAGGACCAGCAGGCCGAGCATCACCGGCGAGTAGTACGGCAGCCGCTTGGCCCGGCCGGACCGGAGGATCCCGATCCCGATGCCGAGGAACGAGCCGAGCAGCACGAAGTTCGAGAAGTAGCTCAGATGCACCACGTTCGAGCCGGTCCAGCGGATCAGCGCGAGCTCGGTGAAGAGCATCAGCGCGCTGGACGCGACCAACCGGGTCCGGACCCCGAACGGGCTCGGCCATTTCGTCGTACTGACGTGCTCGGTGGAGGAGTCGACTGCCATGCGGGGCGACGTTACCTGATCACAAGTGGTCTACGTCACCCCGCATGCTCAGCCTGCCTCTGTCAGTGCCGGCGGGACGGCTTCGGGAGCTCGCAGCCGGCCTTGTTCAGGTCGATGGCGCGGCTCGCGGTCAGACAGGTGTAGAGCCACCAGGTCTGCTGGCCGTACGCCGCGCCCTGGTCGACGGTGACGTTGCCGTCGGCGTCGACCTCGCACGGGTTGTTCACCGTGCACTGCTCGCCGTCCTCGTTGCCGGTGTTGTTGACCCCGATCACCTCACCGGTCGATGTGCTCACCACCGGCGATCCCGACGTACCGCCGATCGTCTCGCAGCCCGGTTGCTGGTACTTGATCGAGTTCTGCCAGGACCAGTCGCCTTCGCGCAACTGGGGGATGGTGGCCTGCACCGAGCAGGTGTAGATGCGCTTCCAGTAACCGGAGACGACCGCCATCCCCGCGCCGTTGGCCGGGCCCTGCTTGGCCAGCGTGAGCGGCGTGACGTTGAGCCGGCTCTGGATCGACGCGTAGGTCTCGTTCACCTCGTACACGATCATGTCGGTCTTGGTCATCGTGCCGAACAGGATCCGGCTGGCCCGGACCGTGCCGGCCCGGCTGGAGTCCGGCCGCAGCAGCGTGATCGAGCGGGTCGACGCGCGGTTCACCAGCACCTGGCCCGGGTTCAGGAACCCGCCTTCGTAACAGTGGCCGTTGGTCAGGACGAGCGCCCTGTCGGTGCCTACCGATTCGGCGTACCGGACGAGGGATGCGGAACAGTTGCTGAGCGCGGCGATCCCGGTGAAGTCGGCGCCAGGGGCCTGGACAGTGGTCTGCTGGGGAGCGGCCTCGAAGGCTTGGGCCGAACTGGTGCCGAGCAGTGCGATCGTGCCGGCCGCGGCGGCGGCCAGGAACGTACGGAACAGTTTCATGGGGGCGGTTTCCTGTCCTCACTGGATGGGTCTGGAGCTTTCGTAACCGATCCGCCCACCGACAACCATCACAACCGTGTGAAACCAGTCGACCACAGGGTGTCTGCACGGGTTTTCCTGCGCTGTGTGAAGGGACTGCTACTCTTCGTCTCCGAATCCGCCTCGGCTCGAACCATCATCGCGTCCGGCACGTCGTACCCAGTGGTGGTGGGGACGACAAGGTACGGTCGACTGGATTATTGGTCCGCCGTGCCGCGTGAGCTCAGAGAACGGAAGGACGTCATGCCGCAGGAGAAACCTGACCTGCGCAGTCTCAGCGAGCCGGTGCGGTTCAAGCGGGCGCTGACGCTGGTCTTGATGACCCTGGTGCTGCCGGGGTCGGCGCAGATCGTGGCAGGCAGCAAGCGGGCCGGGCGGTACGCCTGGCGGATCGTCGCCGGGCTGGTCGCGATCGTCGTCTTCCTGATCCTGCTCGGCCTGATCTGGCGTTCCGGCACGATCAACCTGCTGGCCCGTCCGGGCACCCTGCGGACCGTCCAGGTCCTGCTGATCGTGCTCGCGATCGGCTGGGCCGCACTGTTCGTCGACGCCTACCGGCTCGGCCAGCCGCTCACCCTCGAACGCAACCACCGGCTCGCGACCAGCATCCTGGACGGGGTGATGGTCCTCGTGGTGGCCGGCGCGCTGGTCTACGCGAGCACGATCGTCAACACCCAGCGTGACCTCGTCGCCAGCATCTTCGGCAACGGCCAGAAGTCGAAGGCCGAGCACGGCCGCTACAACGTGCTGCTGCTCGGTGGCGACTCCGGCGCGGACCGGATCGGCACCCGGCCGGACAGCATCACGCTGGCC
Organism: Kribbella sp. NBC_00889; assembly: GCF_045207705.1. Classification (NCBI taxonomy): domain Bacteria; kingdom Bacillati; phylum Actinomycetota; class Actinomycetes; order Propionibacteriales; family Kribbellaceae; genus Kribbella; species Kribbella sp. NBC_00889. The sequence continues at coordinate 6,074,233 of NZ_CP108783.1, forward strand.
AGCATCGACGCCGACACCGGCCGGACCGTCCTGATCGGCCTGCCGCGGAACCTGGCGAAGGTCCCGTTCCCGGCCGGTACGGCGATGGCCAAGCAGTTCCCGGACGGCTTCCAGTGGAAGAACTGCGGCGCCGAGTGCCTGATCAACGCGGTCTACACCTACGCCTCCAACCACAAGGACCTGTTCCCCGGCGACCCGAATCCCGGCGTGACCGCGACCCGGCAGGCGGTCCAGGCGGTCACCGGACTGAAGGTGAACTACTTCGTGCTGATCGACCTGGCCGGGTTCCGCAACCTGCTCGACGCGGTCGGCGGCATCACCCTCGACATCGGCAAGCGGGTCCCGATCGGCGGCGGCAGCTCGCCCATCAAGGGCTACATCGAGGCGGGCAAGGACCGGCATCTGGACGGCTACCACGCGCTCTGGTTCGCCCGGTCGCGGGCCGAGTCGTCGGACTACGAGCGGATGGCCCGGCAGAAGTGCGTGATGTCGGCGATGCTGAACCAGCTGTCGCCGCAGACGGTTCTGACCAAGTTCCAGGGCATCGCCAAGGCCAGCAAGCAAGTGGTCCAGACCGATATCCCGGCCGGCGAACTGGGCACTTTCACCGACCTCGCGCTGGACGCGAAGAAGCTCCCGGTGTCAAGCTTCTCCGCGGTCCCGCCGCTGATCCACACCGGTGACCCGGACTTCGAGCTGATCCGGACCAAGGTCGCCGAAGCCATCGGGAAGTCGGAAGCGCTGGACAAGGCGGGCTCGGGAGGAGACGGTAAGAAGCCGAGCACTCCGAGTAGTTCCACCGGCACGACCAAGAAACCGAGCAAGACGAGCAGTCCGTCGAACTCACCGACCAAACCCGCCACCGGCGTCGACGACGTCGCTTCGATCTGTAAGGCCTGACCTGATATGCCGCTGTCCCACTGGCCGCCCGTGTCCGTCGTGATGCCCGTACTGAACGAGGAACGTCACCTCGAAGAGGCGGTCGGCCGCGTCCTCGAGCAGGATTACCCCGGCGAGCTGGAAGTCGTGCTCGCCATCGGTCCGAGCAAGGACCGGACCCAGGAGATCGCGGACAAGCTGGCCGACCGCGACCCGCGGATCAGCATCGTGCCGAACCCGACCGGCAAGACGCCGGCCGGGCTGAACGTCGGCATCGCGAACGCCCGGCACGACATCCTGGTCCGGGTCGACGGCCACGGCGCCCTCACCGACGGCTACATCACCCGCGCGGTCGAGGTACTGGACGAGAGCGGCGCGGACAACGTCGGCGGTGTGATGGCCGCCGAGGGCCGGACGCCGACCGAGATGGCGGTCGCCTGTGCGTACCGGTCCCGGCTGGGGCTGGGTGCGTCGACGTTCCACCAGGGCGGCAAGGCCGGGCCGGCCGACACCGTCTACCTGGGCGTGTTCCGGCGGGCCGCGCTGGAGCGGGTCGGCGGGTTCGACGAGACCATGCACCGGGCCCAGGACTGGGAGCTGAACTACCGGATCCGCAAGACCGGTGGCCTGATCTGGTTCACCCCGGACCTGTCCGTCACCTACCGGCCGCGCTCGTCGCTCTCGGCGGTGGCCAAGCAGTTCTTCCACACCGGCCAGTGGCGGCGTGAGGTGATCCGCCGGCACCCCGAGACCGCGAACAAGCGGTACCTGGCTCCCCCGATGGCAGTGATCCTGCTGGTGCTCGGCACGATCCTCGGCATCATCGGCCTCGCCACCGGCAGCAGCTGGCTCGACCTGGGCTTCCTGGCCCCGCTCGGCTACGCGATCCTGCTGCTGGCCGGCTCGGCCGTCGAGGGCCGCTACCTGCCCTGGAAGGCCCTGCTCTGGATGCCGCTGGTCTGCGCGACCATGCACGTCTCCTGGGGCCTCGGCTTCCTCCTCGGCCTCCGCGAGAAGCCGAAGGCGATCTAGGACGTGTCCTAACCCCGGGCGAATTTGGTATAGGCGGCGACGACGTCTTCGGCGGTGCCGTCGAGGCGCAGTACGCCGCCGTCCAGCCAGATCGCGCGGTTACAGGTGTCGAGTACGACGTCGAGGCTGTGGCTGACCAGGAACACCGTGCCGGCCTGGTCGCGCAGGTCGCGGATCTTCCGTTCGGAGCGGACCCGGAACTCGGCGTCCCCGGTGGCCAGGGCCTCGTCGACGAGCAGGATGTCGTGCGTCTTCGCCGACGCGATCGCGAACTTCAGCCGGGCCGCCATGCCGGACGAGTACGTCGACATCGGCAGGTCGATGAAGTCCCCGATCCCGGAGAACTCGACGATCTCGTCGTACCGCTGCTGGATCTCGGCCGCCGACATGCCCATCGCGAGACAGCCGAGTACGACGTTGCGGTCGCCGGTCAGGTCGTTCATCATCGCCGCGTTGACGCCGAGCAGCGAGGGCCGCCCGCTGGTGTAGACGACACCGGCGGCGGGCGGCAGCAGCCCGGCGATCGCCCGCAGCAGCGTCGACTTGCCGGAGCCGTTGCGGCCGATGACGCCGATCGCATCGCCCTTGTAGGCAGTGAAGCTGACGTCTTTGACCGCATGCACCTCGCGGATCGTCGGCCGGTCCTGCCGCTTCAGGATCCGCCGGAACGCCGTCGCCGCCGTACCCTTACCGCCCTGCCCGGCGATCACCTTGTAGATGATGTCCAGGTGGTCGGCGATCACTGTCGGTTCAGCCCCTGAATCAGCCACGGCCATACCGGTCCTCCGCACGCCAGAAGTACACCAGCCCGGCCGCCAGCATCACGAACGACCAGACGATCGCGATTTTCCACGCATTCGGCAACTGGTTCGCCTCGTGCTCCGCGAGCAGCGATCTCCGGAAGATGTCGATGTACGCCGAGATCGGGTTGAGCGCGAGCACCTTGACCACCCAGCTCGGCGCGTCCACCTGGTCCAGCTTGGCCGGCAGCGAGAAGAAGATCCCGGACGCGTACAGCCAGGTGCGGGTGACGAACGGTAGCAACTGACTGATGTCGGACACGAACGTTCCGACCCGCGCGCAGACCAGGGTGATCCCGATGTTGAACATGGTCTGCAGCAGCATGGCCGGCGCGACGAGCACCCAGCGCCAGGTGACTCCGTCCGTGAACCCGACGATCACGAACAGCAGACCCAGCGAGACCAGCATCTGGTTCAGCTCGTTCACCACGTAGGCGAGCGGCAGGGTCGCGCGCGGGAAGTGCAGGGTGCGGATCAGCGACAGGTTCAGCGCCAGCGAGCGGGACCCCTCGGTCATGCAGCGCTGGGTGAACGTGAAGACGAAGATCCCGCTGAGCAGGAACGCGACGTAGTTGTCGATCCCGTTCTTGGTGCCGAGCAGGACACCGAAGGCGAGGTAGTACACCGCCGCGTTGAGCAGCGGTGTCAGCACCTGCCAGAGGGACCCGAGGCGGGCCCCGGCGTACATGGCGTAGGTGCGGGCTCGGGCGTAGCTGAGGACGAACTGGCGACGGCTCCACAACTCCCACAGGTAGGAGTTGAGCTGCGGGCGGATCGAGCTTTGGGAGAGTCCGTAGCGTTCGGCCAGCGCCGCCGGGTCGGTCGCCCCGGTCGGCTCTGCGGCGGTCGGCATGAGCGCCAATCTACTGCCTTCCATGACTACGCCGTGACAGCGGTCGGCTCCGGGTCAACCGATCAGTCGCCGGCGGAGGCGGTCGAGATCGTCGTCGGTGAGACCACCGTGCCGCAGGTATGGCTCGGGTCCGCCGTACTTTTCGTCGAGATGACGCAGGATCGCGACGATCGACTCGGCCCGGGTGTCGCGGAACTCGATCAGTTCCGGATGCTGCGAGGTGTCCGGTTCGGCCGCCAACTGCTCGGCCAGCAGGCCGGCCATCCGCTCCTGGGTGAGGAAGTAGTCGGCGACGATCTCGTCCTCGGGCACGCCGGCGATGCTCAGGGCCAGCGCGACCACCATGCCGGTCCGGTCCTTGCCGCCGTGGCAATGCACGACGACCGCGCCGTCGGGCTCGTCCGCGATGGCCTTCACGGCGGCCGCGAACAGCTCCGGGCGCCGATCCAGCATCCACGTACACGCCGCGACGATCGTCGGCTGCCCGTGATCCGGGTCGGCGGGATCCTGCAGCGACTGCGCGACCAACAGCGGATCCCCGACGAACGGACTCGGCGCGGCGGCCGCCTCCGCCTCGCCCCGCAGATCCAGGATCCGGCTGACACCGGAACGCCGTACCGCCTCGACTCCCTCGGCGGTCAGATAGTGCAAGCTGTCCGACCGAATCAGCACCCCTTCGCGAACCCTCGCGCCGTTCGCCGTCGGCAACCCACCCACATCCCGCACATTCCGGCACCCCGGCCAGTCAAGATCCATACGCCCCATCCAAACAGAACACCTTACTTGTCAGCGGTCTTGGGGGTGGTCAGGGTCGGGTCCGGGGTTGTATGGAGGTGGGGCTGGGAAGGTGCCGTTCTGGGCGCCGGGTGGGGGCGGGTAGTTGCCGGGGGCACCTGGTGGTTGCTGGGGCGGGTAGGTGTTCGGCGGACGGTTGCGGCGGCGGTTGCGGACGGCGCCGATGGTGAGCAGGACGCCACCGAGGATGAAGAAGATCAGGAAGGAGCCGATGGCACCGAAGATCGACAGCACGAACGCCACGACCGAGGACTTCGGTCCGGCGGCGTACGTGGCTCCGGTGGTGTCGTCGGTGCAGGAGATGCTGTAGTCTCCCGCCGGGACGGTGTCCACCGACCGCGCGACGACGTACCAGGTCTCGTCGTTGATCGTGATCTGCTCGGAGCCGGTCGGCGCCTTCAGCGGTACGGCGCCACCCGACGCGTCCTTCGCCTCGCACGGCGGATTGAGCACCGGGACGGACGAGTAGATCGTCAGCCCCTCCTCCTTCAGGTGGACCACGCCGCCCGCGACCGACTGCGGCGACTCCGGCACCGTCTCGACGATCCGCCAGACGAAGAACAAGGTCAGCACGGCACCGATCGCGAAGCACGCGATCGCGATCCAGGTCAGCGTCTTCTTCGGCGCCGCGGCCTGCCCGGGATATGTGCTCATGGGCAGCACCGTAGCCCTGGAGTGGTTCGTTACGGTACGCCGAGCAGCCTCAGACCCGCCGCGGTCGCGGCAGCCGCCACCACGACCAGCACGAACGGCGCCTTGCGCCACGCAAGCACGCCACCGACCAGTACGCCGGCCGGACGCGCGACGCCCGCCGGCCCGTGGCCGTCCGTCAGGGCAGAGGTAGCGACCAAAGCAGTGAGCAGCACGATCGCCGCCGCGGCAAGGACCTGCTGCGCCCGCTCGGGCAACTCGAACCGGCTGCGCATCACCGGCCCGGCGAGCCGCAGCGAAAAGGTGCCCACGGCAAGAACCAGGATGCCGATCAGCAGCACGGGCGTGTTGGTCATCGCGACACCTCCAGCGCGGGTTTGCCCGCGCGGTAGAAGAGCAGCCCCGCCAGTGCAAGCAGCACAGGCAGACCGGCCGGCAGGAACGGAGTCGCCGCCAACGCGAACACCACCCCGATCAAGGCCGCCGTACGTGTCGCACGATCACGCAATGCGGGCAGAACAAGGGCCAGCAGCACCGCCGGGAACGCGGCGTCCAGCCCGAACACATCGGTGTCGGTGATGACCGATCCGGCCGCACCGCCCACGACTACGCCGATGTTCCAGCACACGAAGATGCCGATCCCGCCGGCCCAGTACGCCGCCCGCTTCTGCCGCAGATCCTCCTGGCCCATGGCGAACGCGACGTTCTCGTCCGTCATCAGGTGGCTGCCCGGCAGGCGCCGCCAGCCGCTACCGATCACGTCACTGACCGCAAGGCCGAAGGCAACGTGCCGGGTGTTGACCAGCAGGCCGGCGATCATCGCCGCGATCGGACTGCCGCCGGCCGCCACGATCCCGACGAACAGGAACTGCGACGCGCCCGCGAAGACCACCAGCGACAGCAGCACCGGAACCCACAACGGCAGTCCACCGCCGACGCTGATCGCGCCGTACGAGAGACCGACCACGCCGTCGGCCAGGCAGACCAGCCCGATGTCCCGGGCCAGCCCACGGTCGAGTGTTCGCCAGATCGAACGCATGAGCATTATGATGAACAACGCACTCTGCGTTCGTCAAGCCGAACAAGTAGACCGATGGAGCGAACACCGATGGACACCAAGGCACCGCTCGACGTGATCGCGGCCTCGCTGCGCCGGTACCGCGCGCGAGCCGGACTGTCGTTGACCGAGGTGGCCAAGCGGGCCGGGGTCGCGAAGTCCACGCTGTCCCAGCTGGAGTCGGGGTCCGGCAATCCGAGCGTGGAGACGTTGTGGGCGCTGGCGGTCGCGCTGGACACGCCGTTCGCCACGTTGCTCGACCCGCCGCGGCCGAAGGTGCAGGTGATCCGCGCGGGCGAGGGGCCGGTCCTCTACTCCGATCAGGCCGAGTACAGCGCGACCCTGGTCGCGTCCTGCCCACCGAACGCCCGCCGCGACATCTACCGCATCGTCGCCTCCCCCGGCCCCGGCCGGAAGTCCGAGCCGCACATGCCCGGCGTGGTCGAGCATGTCGTCCTCAGCTCAGGCCGTGCCCTGGTAGGCCCGGCCGACGACCCGATCGAACTCACTCCCGGCGACTACCTCGCCTACCCCGGCGATCTCCCGCACATCTTCCAGGCCCTCGAGGAGACCGCCGCCGTCCTCGTCTCCGAACACGTCTGACGCTTGCTCTGAGCAACAAAACGCCCGGAACCGCCCTGTGGTTCCGGGCGTTTCGGCGTACTGAAGGCTCAGAGCTTGCGGCCGACCGCGCCGGCGATGCACTCCTCCACCTGGTTGAGCGGCTTGATGCGCGGTCCGTCCGGCCACCAGTCGTCACACAGGACCAGGCCCGGCGGGACGAGCTCCTGGCCGGGGAACAGTTCGAGAAGCTGCTCGCGGGTGCGGAACACCCCGCTGCCCATCGGGCTGTGGACGAACCTCTCCTCCATCTTCCGGGCGACCTCGGAGTGCTCCGGCGTCTCCGGGTCGTAGAAGTGCGCGACCACCGTGTACGACCCCGGCACGACCGCGTCGACGTACTTCTGCATGATCTGCGGGCCGTCGTTGCCGGTGTAGTGGTGCAGCGTGCCGTTCTGGATCACTGCGATCGGCTTGCTGAAGTCGAGGAACTCCCGCACTTCGTCCCGGCCGAGCACCTGGTCGGGGTCGAAGATGTCGGCGCTGACGAACAGCGTGTTCTCGTTCTCCTCCAGCAGCGCGCGGCCGTGCGCGAGCACCACCGGGTCGTTGTCGATGTAGAGAACCTTCGACTCCGGCCGCAGCCGCTGCACCACCTGGTGCGTGTTCTCCGCGGTCGGCAGGCCGGAACCGCAGTCGAGGTACTGCGTGATGTCCGTCTGGCCGGCCAGGAAGCGGCACGCCCGGATCAGGAAGTTCCGGTTCGACCAGGCCAGGTCGTTGACCTGGGGCGCGACGGTGGCGACCTGCCGGAGCACTTCGCGGTCGATCTCGAAGTTGTCCTTGCCGTTCAGCGCGGCGTCGTACACCCGGGCGATGCTGGCCCTCGTGGTGTCCACACCCACCGGAATCGAACTGGGTGCCTTGGTGGCATCGGGCATCAGCAGGACCTCGCAGAATGATCGGGATGTCTGTGGGACGACTCTACTGACAGTAGGGGCCGGTGAACACATGGTGTAAGCGCGTCGGGGTGGACGCGTTCACGTTCCGTTGTGAAATGATCTACCTGCTGTCCGCACCGGGTAGCTTGCTGTGGGAGGCGAGGCGTGACGGAACCGGGCGCGTACGGCGGTCCGACCGCCCTGCGCATCATGCTCGGCGTGCACCTGCGCCGTCTGCGGGAAGAGGCCGGGATCAGCCGGACCGACGCCGGCTGGGCGATCCGCGGCTCGGAGTCGAAGATCAGCCGGCTCGAACTCGGTCGCGTCGGCTTCAAGGTGCGCGACGTCGACGACCTGCTCAGCCTCTACAAACTCGAGGACCAGGACGAGCGCGATCGCCTGCTGGCACTCGCACGGGACGCGAACAACCCTGGCTGGTGGCAACGGTACGACGACCTCACGCCGACCTGGTTCCATTCGTACCTCGGCCTGGAGATGGCGGCCGACCTGATTCGTACGTTCGAGTTGCAGTTCGTGCCCGGCCTGCTGCAGACGCCCGACTACGCGCGCGCCGTGGTCAGCCTCGGCCGGCTGGACGAGCCACTGGCGAAGGCCGAGGAGGACCGACTGGTCGCGCTTCGGACGACGCGCCAGCAGGTGCTCACCCGCCAGCGCCCGGCGCGGTTGTGGGCGGTCATCGACGAGTCGGTACTACGACGGCCGATCGGTAGCAAGAAGGTGCTCAAGGAGCAACTGGAGTACCTGATCGAGGCGTCGAAGCGGCACAACGTCACGCTGCAGATCATCCCGTTCGACAAGGGTGGCTACACCGCGACAGGTGGAGCCTTCACGCTGCTCCGCTTCATCGACACTGATCTGCCGGACATCGTCTACATCGAGCACCTGACCAGTGCGGTGTACCTCGACAAGCGCGAGGAACTCGACGCGTACGTCGTCACCATGGACGCGCTGTCCATCGCGGCCTCTCAGCCACGCCACACCGAAGGCCTCATCCGCGCTGCCATCGACGCGCTCTGACCCACCGCCACGGGCGTCAGCCCGCCAGTGCGCGGGGTTTCGCTGTGGGGCCGGGGCGGAGGACTACGTCACGCGGCGTGGGCTCATGGCCGGCTTCGCAGCGCAGGACGACTGTGACGTGTGCGTCGCAGTCGCCGCGGTGGCGCGCCTCGATGGGTGGGCCGCCGTCCAACGGCAGGTACTGATCGCCCCACTGGATCATCGCGACCAGCACGGGATACAGGTCGAGGCCGGCCTGGGTGAGGCGGTACTCGTAGCGTTCCCGCTGACCGGGCAGACGGTAGGGGTGCCGGCGGATCAGGCCGCGCTCGATCAGCGCGGCGAGCCGATCGGTCAGGACCTGGCGGGGTACGCCGGCCCGCGTACGAATGTCCTCGAAGCGCCGGACGCCGACGAAGAGTTCGCGCAGCACGTGGAACGTCCATTTGTCGCCCAGGATCTCCATCGTCCGGGAGATCGTGCAGTTCTCGGTCGACCAGCTCATCGCCTCAGGCACCTGCTCGTTCATGAGATCCAGGATAAGTCCGCTTGACAGACTCAGCCAACCCGAGCGACCCTGAATCCGTGAACCAGACTCAGATGGGTACGCCGCTCATCCGCCGCGCCGGGGAACCCGACGCGGACGAGCTGGCGCGAATGTTGACCGGGCTGACCGACCTCAGCCTCTATTTCCGGTTCCAGACCGCGATCGGCCGGCCACCCCGGCCCGCGCTCTTGCTCCGGCTGCTCTGCCCCACCGGCGCGTCCTGGGTCGCGACCCGGGGTGACACGATCGTCGGCCACTCGATGTGGGCGTGGGCTCACGGCCACGAAGCGACCGCCGAACTCGCGGTGATCATCAGCGAGGACGACCAGGGCCGCGGGCTCGGCGTGCGGATGCTGGCGACGGCCGCGGCCGGAGCGATCGCGGCAGGTGCCACCAGGTTCCTGTTCGTGGTCAGTCCGGCGAACGACCGGAGCCTCCGCATGATCCGCCGTCGGTGGCCGGAGGCAACGGTCGAGCGTGACGGCACGTTGCTGAACTTCGTCGTCGCGGCTCGCCTAACGGACCAGCCGGAAGAAGGCACGGATGTCGTCGACGAGCAGGTCCGGAGCCTCGAGTGCGGCGAAGTGCCCACCGCGGTCGAACTCCGACCAATGGACGATGCGGTGCCGGCGGTCTAGCACCCGCCGGATCGCCGGATCGGTCGGGAACACCGCCACACCGGTCGGCACTCCGGACGGTTCGAGCGCGTCGCCGGCCGCGACCCGATTCTCGTAGTACAGGTTGGCCGATGACGCACTCGTGTTGGTGAACCAGTAGATCGATGCGTCCGTCAACAGGTGGTCGAGGTCGACGGCGTCCTCGGGCAGCGCACGCGCCGGATCCGTCCATTCCCAGAACTTCTCCAGGATCCACGCCAGTTGTCCAACCGGCGAGTCGCTCAACCCGAACGACACCGTCTGCGGTCGCGTGCCCTGCACTTCGGCGTACCCGGTCCCGACCTCACGCAGACGTTCGGCCGCTGCGAGGCGCTCCCGCTCGACATCGGTCAGGTGCTCGACGTCATCCGGCAGGATCGGCGGAAACGCCAGCCCGCCGTTGATGTGTACGCCGACGACGTGGGACGGATCGACGTACCCGAGCAGCGGGGACACGACCGATCCGGTGTCGCCACCCTGAGCGCCGTACCGCTGGTAACCCAACTCCCGCATCAAGACCGCCCACGCCTGCGCGATCCGCCGATGGTTCCAACCGGGGCTCTCGAGCGGGACGGAGAAGCCGTGTCCCGGCACGGACGGGACTACGACATGGAAGGCGTCGCGCGGATCCCCGCCGTACGACGCGGGGTCGGTGAGCGGACCGAGAATCGGGAGGAACTCCGCGACCGACCCCGGCCAGCCGTGCGTGAGGATCAACGGCAGCGCATCGGGCTCCGGCGAACGCACATGCAGGAAGTGGATCGTCTGCTCATCGATCCGCGTCGTGTACTGCGGATACGCGTTCAGCCGCGCTTCCCACGCCCGCCAGTCGTACGCCTGCCACCGCGCCACGATCCCCTGCAGATACTCGACCGGTACGCCGCGATCCCACGCAGTGCCCGGCAGTTGCCGCGGCCACCGAATCTGCCGCAACCGCGCGGCCAAGTCCTCCAGGGCGGCGTCCGGAACGTCGATCCTGAAATCGATCACGACTCAGAGATCGTGCGCACGCTCATGCAACGGCTCATAAAGCCCGAGCTCGCTTCCACCGGGCAACCGGATCGCCGTCAGCACTCCCCACGGCTGCCGCTCCGGCGGCTTCACGAACTCCACCCCACGCGCCGTCAGCTCGGCGATCGTCGTGTCGAGGTCGTCGCACATCAGGAACAGCTCGTGCGAGTCCACCTCGGCCGGGTGCACCGCCACCTCGGCAGGCGGCAACTTGAAGATCAGCCACCCGTGTCCGGCATCCACATGGGGATACCCGAGCACGTCCCGGAAGAAGTCCCGATCGGCGTCAGCGTCGCGGCTGTAGATGATCACATGCGCACCATTGATCATGGCCCGCACTCTAGTTGCACCCGCCGTGGTCGCGGGGCCGCGGCGTCAGCCGATCGGTTCGAGGAAGGTGAGGACCCGGCTCGTGAGCAGCTTCGCCGCGGCTTCGTCGTACCCGGGCAGCGAGGAGTCGGCGAACAGGTGCACCTTGCCGGGGTAGAGGAAGAGCTCCGCCTCGTCGGTGGCGGCGACCAGCGCTCGTGCGGAGTCCAGGTCGCCGCCTTCCTCGGTGAAGAACGGGTCCTCGTCCATCCCATGGATCTGGACCGGTACGCCGGCCGGCCAGGCCTCGCCGTACTCGGACACCGGCAGGCAGGCGTCGAAGAACAGCGCGCCCTTCGCGCCGGGACGCGTCTGCGCCAACTGCTGCGCCGGCATCACGCCGAGGGAGAAGCCCGCATAGACGAGTGCCTCGCCGAGCCCCTGCGCGGCCTGCACCCCGCGCTCGTGGACCACGCCGAATCCGGTCTCCCGCGCGTACCCGATGCCTTCGTCGAGGGTGGCGAACGTGCGCCCCTCGTAGAGATCCGGCAGGTGGACGGTGTGACCCGCCTGCCGTAGCTCGTCCGCGAAGGTCTTCACCCCGTCGGTGAGTCCCTGCGCGTGGTGGTACAGCACGATCTCGGCCATGATCCGCTCCAATGATCCAGATATCTCGAACAATCCGTGATGCTAGTCTAATCCGATCATGTCGATCAACAGCCCGGTGCCGGATTACGAGCTCGAGGACACCATCGAGCTGACGACGGCCGAGCAGGTCAGGGCGATCAGCGACCCGCTGCGGACGACGATCCTGGGCCTGTTGCACGAGCGCGCCGCGACCGTGACCGAGCTGGCCACCGCGGTCAAACGGCCGAAGAGCACCGTGGCTCATCATGTGAAGGTGCTGGCGGATGCCGGGATCCTGAGGGTCGTCCGGACCCGGCGGGTCCGCGCCATCGAGGAGCGGTTCTACGGCCGGGCCGCGCGGATGTTCTACGTCGGCCTCGGCCGGCGGGTCGACGGGGTCGAGTTGCCGCCGGACTTCAACGACTTCGAGGTCGCCGCCGAGGAGTCCAGGACGGCGTACGACGCCGGACAACTGCGGTCGTTCATCCGCCACGCCCGGATCCCGGAGGAACGCGCTGCGGAGTTCTGGCGCGGGGTCGACCGGCTGATCCACAGCTTCGACGAATTGCCGCGCTCCGGCGACACCACCTATGGCTTCACGGTCGGTCTCTACCCCATCATCGATTACCCGACCCTGCCCCCACCGCCCGAGGACTGACATGCTCCGTCGCGTGATGCTCCTGGCCACGGCCGCCTGCCTGCTGGCGAGCGGGTGTACGTCGGGCTCGACCGACCACGCGACGATCCAGGTCGACCACGTGACCGCGCTGGCGGATCAACCTGTCCATCTGGCGGTCAGCGGACTCCACCCGCACGCCGGCGTGAAGCTCAGCGCACAGGCTCCCGATCGCGACGGCAAGAACTGGCGAGCCGAGGCGACCTTCACGGCCGACGACCACGGCGCGATCGATCTCGACCGGGCCGGCCCGACCGGCGGCAGCTATCAGGGCGTCGACGGGATGGGCCTGTTCTGGTCGATGAACCCACCGGACGGCGACCCGGACCTCCAGGCCTACGCTCCGCCGGCCGAGGACGGCCGCCCGGTCGAGCACGTCGAAATCCAGGTTCTCCAGAAGGGCAAGATTCTTGCCGGCGTCCGGCTGACCAGGCAGTGGCTGGTGGCCGGTGTCACGACCAGAACCCTCACTCTGGCGGCCGACAAGGTGAGCGGGGTGTACCTCGCTCCACCACGCGATGCCCCCAAGCATCCCGCCGTCCTCGTCTTCGGTGGGTCGGAAGGTGGGCTGGGCGTCAAGCCCGTCGCGGCACTGCTGGCCTCGCACGGGTATCCCATCCTCGCGATCGCCTACTTCCACGCACCGGGGTTGCCGCAGGACCTTCGCGACATCCCGCTGGAGTACTTCGCAACCGCGGCCCGCTGGCTGGCCCGGCAGCCGGGAGTGGACCCAGCACACCTGATCGCGCTGAGCGCGTCCCGTGGCACCGAGGCGGCGCTGTTGCTGAGCGAGCACTTCCCCGACCTGGTGCACGGTGCAGTCCTCTACGCACCGACCGACGTGGTGGTCGGGTCGTTCCCCGAGATCGGCGGCGCGGCGTGGACCCTGGGTGGCAGGGAACTGCAGTACGACACCCGGATCCCGGTCGACCATGTCAGCGGCCCGGTTCTCGCGATCGCCGGATCGGACGACCAGCTCTGGCCGTCGATGACGGCGGCGCCACGGATCGCGCTGGAGCTCGATGACGCTCACAACCGCTTCCCGCACCGCGCCTTGATCTACCCGCAGGCCGGTCACGGTGTCAGCGGAGCGCCGTACCTGCCGATGGGGACGAAAGAGGTGCAGCCGGTGACGCGCAGAGTCATCTCGCTCGGCGGCACTCGCGCGGGCAACGAGGCCGCACTCCGGCAAGGGTGGACCGCCGTGCTCGCGCTGCTGGAGTCACTCGCGCGCTGAGCGGTAGGCGCTCGGGGTGGTGTTGGTCAGTTGGCGGAAGACCCGGGCGAAGTGCTGGCTCGAGCTGAAGCCAAGAGAGAGGGCCAGCGCGGTGATGGTCAGGTCGCTGGACTCCAGGAGCTGCCGGGCGCGGTCGATACGGCGCTCGTTGAGGTAGCGGTGCGGCGGCTGGCCGAGGTGGTCGGCGAACAGTTCGGCCAGGTACGACGGCGCGAGACCGACCCGGTCAGCGAGTCGGCGGAGCGTCCAGTGTTCGTGGAACTCCTGCTCCAGCAGGCGTTTCACGGTCCGCACTGCCGGATGCATCGCCAGTTGTGGTGCGGCCGTCGGCGCCATCGCCCGCGCGACTGACAGCACCAGGTGGTCGACCGCCAGCGCCAGCCCGGTGTCGTTGTACTCGTAGCGGGTGGTGAGTTCCCGGACGAGTTGCGCGAAGGCGTGCGCGACCTCTCCCGCCTCGCGATGCACGACGGTTGTGGGCCAACCCAGGGTCAGCGCGGGCTGGCGTCGTACGACGGGATCGAGGTCGATGGCGGCGAAGTAGAAGTGGTGATTGCCCGAACGACCGGCCAGGTGATGCACGAGACCCGGAGGTACGGCGAACAGGTGGCCGGGCTGCAGGAGGTAGCTCGCGTCATCGGCCACCCAGCGCGTCACGCCGTGCAACTGCAGGTAGATCTCCCACATCGGATGCTGGTGTGGCTCGATCAGGAACTGCTCCGGGACCCACTGCTCACCGGCGTGCACGAGACCGCTGACAGGGTCGTGTACGTCGGCGTGGAAGCCCGCACGCAGCCCACGAGGCTGGGTCAGAGACACCTGAAGATTGTGTCCGGTTGACTGAACAACGGCAACGCGGCGAACCGTCCCGCTTTCCTACGGTTGCCGGCATGACAGAACTTCCCGGGCCTGACGACATCGCCTTCTATCGTGAGCACGGCTACTGGATCTCGCCGGTGATCGTGCCATCCGACGTACTCGACGCGGCCGATCGCGGCATGGAGCGCTTCTACGCCGGCGACCACGACCACTCCCTCCCCGCCGTGCCGGCGACGCGCGGCTGGCAGCCGTCGGACGGCGACGTACTGCGGAAGAACGACTACTCCTCGCTCCGCGTCGACGAACTTGCGGCGCTGGTCCGGCACCCGGCGATCGGTGCGACGGCCGCCGCGCTGTCCGGCGCGGACGGGATCCGGCTGTGGCACGACCAACTGCTCAGGAAGCCGGTGGGCGGCTCGGCGCGCGTGGGGTGGCACACGGACCGGCAGTACTGGCAGTCGTGTACGTCGGACGACATGCTCACGGCGTGGGTCGGGTTCCATGACGTCGACGAGGTCAACGGCGCGGTGTCGTTCCTGCCCGGCAGCCATCGCTGGGACATCACCGGCCTCGACTTCTTCTCCCAGGACGCCGATGCCCTCGAGGCCTCGATCGTGGCGCAGGGCTTCGACCCGACTCCCGTCGTACCCCGGATGCGCCGCGGCCAGGTCAGCTTCCACCACTGCCGCACCGTCCACGGCAGCTCCGCCAACCGCGGTACGGCGCCCCGCCGCTCGCTGGCCATCCACCTCCAACCCACCACCAACCGCTGGCGCTCAGGCGCGAGTCACCCGAACGACACCCTGGTCCGCACCGACCCCACCACGGACGGCCCCGACTACACCGACCCCGCGATCCAGCCGTTGCTCTACGGCCGCAGGTGAAACGGCTGTGGGCGTCGTCGGTGGCGGGCCGGACCACGGCGGCCGACGAGGTGGCGCTACGGCAGCTCCTGTGGCGGGCGGTGTTCGACAACCACCTCGACGAGGTCAACCGGCACGTGACCCCGAGCTCCCGCTGTGTCACGAGCCCCGGTTCGCGAGCCCGTCCGGCGGACACTGCGGACGCGGGTCAAGCAGCGCGTCCGGCGCAACACCGCCGTACGACGGCTGGCTCGGTCGCGCGCGTGGCGAGCGATGAAGGATCGTGAGTAAGTTGCGCGCCACCCCCTCGCCGGAGCTCCTGACCAACCTCGACCTCCGGGCCTGCGGGTCCGACCGCCCGGTGCCCGGCCCCGTCATCCTGTACGGCGAGTTGTTCCCGGGACAGCACCCGATCAGCTTCTTCCAGCTGGAGCTGGTTCCGCGCTGACCTTGAGAACCGGACCATGGTCCGTTAAGGTCGCGGGCATGGATGCCCGTGCGGGACTCGAGCTGATCAAGGAGCTCGGCAGCCAGGACTACTGGCTGGCCGTGCTCGTCACCCGTCGCCGGTCCGGGGAGCCGGCTGTCTCGGTCGTGAATGCCGGTGTCCTGCCGCATCCACTCACCGGTGCGCCGGTCGTCGCCCTGGTCGCGCGCGGCCGGACGGCCAAGCTCACCTATCTGCGCCGGGATCCGAACGCGACGCTCGTGTTCCGGGCGGGCTGGCGGTGGATCGGGGTCAGCGGGCCGGTCGAGCTGGCCGGGCCTGATGACTCGCTGCCCGGTCTCGACGCGGAGCAGTTGCGGCTGCTGCTGCGCGACATCTACCACGCGGCGGGTGGACAGCATCCGGATCTCGACGAGTACGACCGCGAGATGGTCGCGGACCGGCGTACGGCGGTTCTGCTCAAGCCTGAGCGCTTCACCAACAACCCGGCCGGGGCCGACCATGTGGAGGACGAATGATCGCGCCGGTTCCCGGGCCGGGGACGATCCAGGTCTGGTCGATTTGCTGTGTCCGTTCGCGTTCGTGGCCGTTCATCGGCTCCGGGCGGCGCGGGAGCGGCTCGGTCTCGACGGCCAGGTGCACCTCGATCACCACACGTTCGCACTCGAGTTGTTCAACGGTCCGCACTCGAGGCCGGGCACCGACAGCGAGGCCGTCGGTCTCGGTCAGGTGGCGCCGGAGCTCGGGTTCCGGCTGTGGACGCGGCCTGACTGGACCTATCCGTCGACCGTGCTGCTCGCGGCCGAAGCTGTGCACGCGGCGAAGGAACAGGGTCTACCCGAGTCGGAGGATCTCGACTACGCGTTGCGTTGCGCCTTCTGGCGGGAGTCGCGCTCGATCGGGCACCGGCAGGTGATCCTCGACGTCGCCAAGGAGGCCGGCTCGATCGACGTCACCGCACTCGCAGCGGCCCTCGACGACGGCCGCGCCCGAGCCACTGTCATGGCCGACCACGCCGTCGCCACTACCGACGCCATCCAAGGCAGCCCCCACCTGTTCCTCCCCGACGGCACCAACCTCCACAACCCCGGCATCACCGTCCACTGGGAGGGTCCGTACGCCTCCGGCTACCCCATAGCCCAAAACACCAACCCCACCTGGACCAACCACCTCCTGAACCAGGCCGCCGGAGCTCCCAGCCATCCATGATCCGGCCGAGGGGCGGCGTGGGCCGACCCTTCCGAGGCTATCGACGCGGTTCGGGGTGAGCGACGACGTAGTCGCGGAAGCGGCGGGCGGCTGGAGAGGCGGCTGGGCCGGTGGGGAGAACCAGGTCCACTCGGCGGCGGAGGCCGGGGCCGGCTAGCGGGACCAGACGTACGGCGGAGGTGTCGAGGGCCAGGCCTTCGGGGATGAGGGCGATGCCGACGCCGGCCGAGACGAGGTCGAGCAGCATCGTCCACTCGTTCACCTCGCATACGACGTCGCGCTCGATGCCCGCCTCGTCGAAGGCAGTGTCGAGCACCTGACGAATCGCCCACTGGGGAGGCGTTTCGACGAAGCGCTCGGCGGCGAGATCGGTCAGCTTGACGGCGTCCGCCGAGCTGAGCGGATGCGTCGGAGTACAGGCGAGCACCAGCGGCTCGACAACGAGCGGAACGACCTCGAGACCGGTGACTCGATCCGACACGAGTGACACCAGCGCACAGTCAAGGTGGCCGTCGGCAACCATCTCCACCATCGCCAGCGCCGGCAGCTGCTGCACACGGATCCGCACCGACGGGTGGTCAACAGCGAACGCGGCCAACCAGGACGAGACCGGCAGCGTGTGCCCGGCAGTCTGCAGGGCACCAATGCGCAGTTCGCCGGCCAGCACCCCCTGCGTGTCCTGCACGGCCTGCCGCGCGTTGACTGCCGCCTCCAAGGCCAGGCGCGCCGCCGGCAGCATCGCGAGTCCCTCGGCCGTCAGCCGGACCGGACGAGTGCCGCGCACGAAGAGCGGCGCACCGACTTCCTTCTCCAGCGCCCGGATCGACATGGACAGACCGGACTGCACGATGTGCTCGCGCTCCGCCGCCCGGGTGAAGCTCCGCTCCTCCGCGAGCGCGACGAAGTGGCGCAGATGCCGAAACTCCATCTCCCGACTGTATCTCTCTCAGAGATGGAATCCATCTAGAACTGTCTCACCAGAGCTGGTATGCCCGGGCAGCACGGCCCTGTTCGGTCTCAGTAGACCGATGTCCCTCCAGAGAGGCCACGCCCGCGATGACTACCACCGCCGCACCAACGATCGCCCGTACGACGAGAGCCCGGCACCTGACCGGATTCTGGTTCGTCGCCGCCGCGTTCCTGACCCTGATGGCGTTCGGGACCGTGCCGACGCCGCTCTGGCCGATCTACCAGGACCGCGACCACTTCGGTGCCACCACGGTCACCGTCGCCTTCGCGGTCCTGGTGGTCGGCGCCGCGGCGGCCTTCCACCTACTCGGCCATCTCTCCGACCGGCTCGGCCGTCGGCGCATCATCGTCCCCGCGCTGCTCACCGGCATCCTGTCGGCCGCCGTGCTCGCGATCTGGCCCGGCCTGCCGGCGTTGCTGGTGGGCCGCGTGCTCACGGGCGTCGCGGTCGGACTGATGGCGTCCACGGCGACCGTGTATCTGACCGACCTCCATGACGTCGTTCACCCCGATGAGCCTCGGTCGTCTCTGCCGGCGTTGGTGGCGACCGCGTCGAATCTGGGGGGCCTCGCACTCGGTCCCCTGGTGGCCGGTGCGCTCGCGCAATGGGCACCGGCTCCGCTGCGGACGTCGTACACGATCTTCGGCGCGTTGATGATCGTGCTGCTCCTGCTCGTCCTGTCGACGCCGGAGACGGTGGACATCGAGGCCAGAGGCAACGATCGGCCGGCTCGGTTCGCACTGCGTCCTGGCCGGGGTGCGGCCTTCGGATCCGCGGCCGCGGTGGGATTCTTCGCGTTCGCGGTGATGGGGTTGTTCTCGTCGCTCGGCGCGATCATCGTTCGCGGTCAGCTCGGCATCACGTCGTACTTCATCGCGGGGCTGGCGCCGTTCACGGCGTTCGCGGCCTCGGCCCTCGCACAACTCGCGCTGCTCCGCGCGAGCCAGTCCGTGGCGCTCGTGACCGGGACTATCAGCTTCCCGGTCGGCCTTGCCCTCACCGCGGTCTCGCTCTACCACCCGATGCTCTGGCTGGTGCTCGTCGCGGCGGCCTTGAGCGGTGGCGGCGCCGGCCTGCTCTTCAAGAGCGCGGTCGCCGAAACCGTCGGCGCGGCAGCCCCGGCCTCACGTGCGGGCGTGCTGGCGACGTTCTTCGTCCTCGCCTACCTCGGCATGGGGCTGCCGTCGATCGCGTTCAGCGTCGTGATCCGCCACATCGCCCTCCAGCCCGCGATGATCGGCTTCGCCGCCGTCCTGTCCCTCGGGGCGATCGCCGCCGTCATCACCGCGCACCGACACAAGTGATCGCTTGACCTGGAGTGCACTCCAGATCAGATGATGGGACGCATGACGTCATACGCACCGGCCGAGGCGTCCGAGCGCACCGGCCTCAGCCTGGATACCCTGCGCTACTACGAACGCCTCGGCCTCTTCGGTCCGGTACGGCGTACGACCGGGGGCAAGCGGATCTACAGCGAGCACGACGTGGCCTGGCTGCGGCTGCTGATCTGCCTGCGCCAAGCCGGCCTGGGGATCACCGACCTGCAGCGGTTCATGGGCAGCCTGCGGAACCGCACGAACGGCACCGCGGGCGTGGTCGAGCTGTTGGAGAGTCACCGTGACCGGCTGCGCGACGAGATCGCGAAGATGAACCTCGCGCTCGGCGTCCTGGACGACAAGCTCAACTACTACCGTACGGCGGACGCCCGCGAAGTCGCTGAGTCCGCTCAGAGGAAGTAGGGATAGGGCAGTTCCGGCGCGCTGGCGGTGTCCAGCTGTTCCAGCTGCTCTGGCGTCAGCGACCATCCGACCGCGCCCAAGAGATCGTCGAGGTACCTCGGCAGCCGCGGACCGATGATGGGCGCGGTCACCCCGGGCTGCTGCAGCAGCCAGCGGACGGCCACCTGCGGCATCGTCCGTCCGGCGTCCTTCGCGACCGCCTCCAGCGCATCGATCACACCCCAGGTGTGGTCGTTGGCGTACCGGTCCCAGGAATGCGTTCCGGGCCCGGAGGCCTTGCTGCCCTGGGGCGGCGCCGTCATGCCACGCCGGAAGGCGCCCGACAACCAACCTGACCGCAGCGGGGACCAGGTGATCACACCAAGACCTTCGTTGCGGCAGACCGGAAGCAGTTCCCACTCCGGACTCCGGTCGAGCAGGGTGTAGAGCGGCTGCAGACTGGCGAAGGACTCCCAGCCGTTCTGCCGGCACAGCTCGATCGCCTTCTGCAGGTGCCACGCGTGGAAGTTGCTGGCTCCGATGTAGCGGACCTTGCCGGACCGCATCAGGGTGTCGAGGGTCGACAGCGTCTCGGTGAGCGGCGTGCCGTCGTCCCACCGATGCAGCTGGTAGAGGTCGATGTAGTCCGTCCCGAGACGGCGCAGGCTCGCGTCGACAGCGTCGAGGATGTGCTTGCGGGACAGGCCGCGTTCGTTCGGCTGCGATCCCATCGGGCCCCAGACCTTGGTCGCGATGACGAGGTCCTCCCGCCGCTGCGTCTTCAGCCAGCCGCCGAGCACTTCCTCCGACCTGCCGGCGCCGTACACATCGGCGGTGTCGATGAACGTTCCGCCCGCGCCCGTGAACTTGTTCAGGATCTCCGCGCTGTCCTGCTCGTCCGTCTGCCCGCCGAACATCATCGCGCCGAGACACAGTTCGCTGACCTTCAGCCCGGTTGCTCCGAGGTTTCTGTAATCCATGTCCCGACGTTAGAACCTGGAGTGCACACCAGCTCAAGCCCTCTTCTGCTACATCACGCCGGCGAACACTCCCGTTGTGGTCCCGTCGGCCGCCGTGAAGTCGCTGCAGCAGCAGCTCGCGCAGCTCAATCACTACGACGGGCCCATCAAGTGTCGAGGAACTTAAAGGTATTCAGATTCTGAGTTATGCTCAGATCATGGCTCGATGGACGGCAGCCGACGTACCCGATCAGACCGGGCGGATCGCCGTGGTGACCGGCGCGAGTGCGGGGCTGGGTCTGGAGACGGCGAGAGTGCTGGCGGCGCGTGGTGCGATGGTCGTGCTCGCTTGCCGCGACACCGCGAAGGGCGCGACGGCGATCGGTGGGGCACGTGTGGTGGAACTCGACCTGGCCTCGCTGGGGTCGGTTCGCGAGGCCGCCGAGATTATCCGTTCGACCTGTCCGCGGCTGGATCTGCTGATCAACAACGCCGGTGTGATGAATGTGCCGTTCCAGCGCACCGAGGACGGCTTCGAGCTCACGTTCGGCACCAACCATCTCGGACATTTCGCGCTCACCGGGCTGTTGCTCACACACCTGTTGCGGACAGCCGGATCGCGGGTCGTCACCGTCACCAGCAACGCCCACCGTCGTGGACGCCT
Organism: Kribbella sp. NBC_00889; assembly: GCF_045207705.1. Lineage (NCBI taxonomy): Bacteria > Bacillati > Actinomycetota > Actinomycetes > Propionibacteriales > Kribbellaceae > Kribbella > Kribbella sp. NBC_00889. Next base: position 6,095,532 of record NZ_CP108783.1, read on the forward strand.
CGACCTGGATCCAGAGCAGGAGTACAAGCCTGGTACGGCGTACGACCGCTCGAAGCTGGCAAACCTCTTTTTCGCCTACGAACTGCAGCGCCGCCTGGATGCCGCCGGAGCTACGACCGCCTCGCTGGCCGCGCACCCAGGCAACGCCCGCACCGACCTGTGGCGAACGAGCTCGAGACTCGAACGAGTCCTGATCGGACGAGCCCTGCGACCGGTCAACTTCTGGCTCGCCCAAGACGCCCACCAAGGCGCGCTGCCGCAGCTCCGAGCGGCTGCCGACTTGTCCGCGCGCGGCGGTGAGTGCTACGGGCCGGACGGTTGGTTCCAGTACGTCGGCTCGCCGGGCCGGGTCCGGACGAGCCCTTCGTCGTACGACCGTGAGGCAGCGAAGCGGCTGTGGACACTGTCCGAGCAGCTCACCGAGGTCAGCTATCCGGTGACCGCATGAGTCGGCCGTCCTACCACCACGGGAGTCTCAGGGCGGCACTGATCGACGACGCGATCGAGCTCATCACCGAGCGCGGCGTCGCGACCTTCTCCCTCGCGGAGTCCAGCCGTCGGCTGGGGGTCGCCGTCAGTGCGCCGTACGCACACTTCGCCGGCCGCGCCGACCTGCTGGCCGCGGTGTGCGTCCACGCCCTCGAACTGTTCCGCGACGAACTGGAGCCGAGACTCGCACGGTCGGCCTCACCGGCCGACCGGCTCGCGGCCATCGCGCGGGCGTACGTCCGCTTCGCCTCTTCTCACGAGGCGTTGTTCCAGCTGTTGTTCTCGACCGAGTTCGGATCGAGCTTGGACAAGGCCCGTCATCCCGAGATCGCGGCTGCCGAACAGCCGATCGAAGAAGTGTTCCTGGACTCGGTGAAGGCCTTCACCCCGGACAAACTCGCGGCGGAAGCCCTGGCCGCCGCTGTCGAGGCGACCGCTCATGGCCACGCGACCCTTCTCCTCGACGGCCGCTTCGGCACCGGGCCCCGCGCGACCACCCGCGCCGCCACCTCGGCCGCCCGCGCCACTCTCGCCTTACTCGACGGCCGCGACCAACTCCACCCACGACCCACTCGGAAGCCGACGTAGTATCCAGCCGGTTGGCAGCAGTGAACCAAGGAGGGCACATGACCGATCGACCGAGCACCGACGCGGACCGCAGTACCTCGTCCTCACCTGTGCCGGTGATCGACGCGGTGGCCTTCGACGCATCGGAACCGGACGCGCTCGCACGCTTCTGGCAGTCACTGCTCGGAGGCGAACTGCGCCCGGCCGAGGACGGCGTCATCGAGCTGCACGGCGCCGCAGTCCGCCTCGACTTCGTCCGGGTCCCCGAGACCAAGCAGGTCAAGAACCGCCAGCACCTCGACCTGTACGTCCCACCCGACACCCGCAACGACGCCATCGACCGCGCCCTGACACTAGGCGCCTCCCGAGCCGACGACATCTACGACGGCGGCCTCTGGCAATGCATGCGTGACCCCGAAGGCAACGAATTCTGCTTCGTCTGGGGCGCAGCAGCCTCCCGGCCGAGCGAATGACCTGAACGGTCAGCCGAGCTCGGGCCGCGCACCCCGGTGCACAGCAACACCGGCGGCCGTTTGCCGACGGGAGCCGTAAGAATTTCTGGCGGCGGGATGTCGGACGCGGGTGGACAGTGGCGATGCGGTGCGAGCCGAGGAGGTAGCCCTCGGGCTAGCCGGCCGCGTTGTTTCGCGTCAGGGACCGGCGGGGCGGGTTCGCTGGGCCGGACTTCCGTCCGAGGCGTCAGGTCCGCGTGGGTCTCGACGCGGCCGCCGATGAGCCGGGCGCGGCTGGCGGAAGGGGTTCGCGGACTTGGCGGGCCTCGACGATGCCGAACCGGATTGCCCAGGCGGGATAGGCGAGGTAGATCCCGAGCCAGCCGAGTTGTGCGATCCAGATCCAGCCGGGTGCGGTCGCCATGTCGTCGAAACGGAGGAGAATCCCAGGCGCCGCGACGACGCCGAGGGCCATCAGCGCACCGGCGAGAACGCCCAGCGAGCGGAGTCCTCGAGGCCACGCGCCTGCTTGAGGGTTGCTCCGGTTGAAGGTCATGAGCCACGCCCCGATTCCGGCGAAACCCAGGCTCGACACGAGCCCGGCGAGGAAGAAGCCGGTCGTATCGGACACCACGAGCGCTGACCCGGCCACCGTGATCGACGCACCGATGAGCGCCGCGCCGACGGCGAGGCCGCCGGTGCGGCCCGCAACGTGCCGCCGGAGCTTCCAGGCAAGGCAGGCACTCAGAACGCCGGTCGCAGCGTTGCCGATGTCGTTGATCGCGCCGAACGGACCGCCCACGACGAAGTACGTCCCGAGCAACACCGCGCTGCCGGCGGCAACGACGCCCACGGCGACGGCCAGCCGTCCCGTGTCCTGACCCTCCGCGCCGTCCATGCTCGACCTCCCTCGCCGAAGGTGAACCTGCGTCCCCAGAAGCGAGTATTATTTGTCTGCCACCAACAGTCAATAGAATGGGCAAGGGTCGTCGAATGCCTCGTTCCTACAACCTCGGCCGACGGGCCACCCCGAAGGCCGAAACCCGGGCACGGATCGTCGCCGCGGCGCTCGAGATCTATCGCGATCGCGGCCTGGGCGCCGCGTCCAACCTCGCGATCGCCCAGACGGCGGACGTCGCCCCGGCCACGGTGCGAAACCACTTCCCGCAGCAGGACGACCTGGCCCGAGCGACCTTCGACGCCATGCTCGCCGAGCTCCGGATCCCGACGGCGGCGATCTTCGACGGTCTCGGCGGCATTCGAGAGCGCATCGAGCGGCTGGCCCGCGAACTGGCGGCTTTCTACGAGCGGAGCCAGCCCTGGTGGCGGGTGTACGAGCGAGAGCCGGAACTGATCCGGGCCTGGGGCGGCGGCGTCGACCGGTACTACGCCGACGTCGAGCGCCTGATGCTCGCCGCGCTCGGCGAGCTGTCGTCGGACGAACGGTCGATGGCGGTCGTCGCATCATTCATCGGGCCGCCGGCGTTCTTCGCCCTCGAGGAACGCGGCTTCAACTCGGACGAGGCCGTCGAGTTGACGCTTGAGCTCGTACTTCCCTGGCTCGAACGGCGCCGCGACGAGCTGGCGCCGTGATGGTCATCGGTTGGTGGTGGCGATGAGCCGCTCGGCCACGTCGCGGAGCTTCACATTGCCGTCCTGGGACAAGCGGGCCAGGAACGCGAAGGCGCGATCGTCGCGCAGGTGATAGCGCTCCATCACGATGCCGACCGCCGTACCGATCCGGCCACGGGTCCGGACGGCCTCGCGCAGATTGTGGATCTCGCGGGCGTAGTCGATCGCCATCGCCGCCTGGTGCCGGAACAGCTCACCGATCGACCCGAGATCGCTGAACGCACCGAGCTCGCGGGCGTACAGGTTCAGTGCGCCACGCGACTGCGGAGCATCGAACAGACGGATCGCCGCCTGTGCCTGGATCCCCGCGGCCACCGCGCTGACCGCGTAGCGCGGAAATCGCTCGTCGTGAGCCAGGTCGGGCGCCGCGACATGAACCGCGTCCGCCGCGGCGTCGTAGCACGGACCTTCACGCAGTTCGTACTGCGCAGCGTCGAGACCCCACAGCAGGTCGTCGGTCGGCGCAGCCGTCTCCAGCCGGCCGTCGCTGTGCAGGATCGTGATGCTCGCGTAGTCGGTGTCCGGCAACGATTCGACCGCGGCGGCCGTGATGCGACTCAGCGTGTGGTCGAGGTCGCCAGGAGTGAGCGTCTTCGCCAGCCGCTGAGCGAGGTCCAGAAGTCCGTCGTCGTTCACGGCATTGCCAGTACCCCGGATAGCGACCCGGATGCACGCTCCTTGGCCGGCCCACGGGCTACGGCCAGTAGGAGGTGCTGGCTGTTGTGAATCGCAGCCGTCTGAGTCGCGCGATCGTGTCGGGAGTCCCGTAGACGAGCGTGAGGTCGAGGTCGCCGCGACGCAACGCCCGGAGCTGTTCCGGCGAACCCATTTCACGCAGCATCGTGGCCAGACCCGGGTTCTGGGCGCGCAGGTCCTCGAGCAACGGGAGCAGCAACAGCCGGCTGGCCGGGTAGTTGGTGGCGATCCGCAGGGCGTCGTACCAGCCGGCCGCGACCTCACGGGCCCGATGTACGGCGTGGTCCGCCGCGGACAGCACCCGCTCGGCCTCGGCGCGGAACACCTTGCCCGCCGGCGTCAGCCGTACCGTCCGCGAGTTGCGGTCCACGAGCCGTACGCCGACGTCGCTCTCCAACCGCTGCAGCTGCTGGCTCACCGACGCCTGCGCCAGAAACATCCGCTCCGCCGCCCGGCCGAAGTGCAGTTCCTCGGCGATCGCCCGAAAGATCTCCAGCTGCCGCAGCTCCATGGCCCCACGCAAACCGAGCCACGTGAACAACAGGAAACCGGTCCGGCGGATCTAGGCCGTCGGGGCCGGGCGGGCTGCATGCGAAGGGGGCAGGCTCAGGACGGCGCCGATGAGGAAGCACACGGCGCCGAGTGAAGTGCACCAGTTCGCGGCGGCCAGGTCGAGGATCGAACCGGTGGACGGCACCACGAACGAGGCGATGGCCGAGATCCCGAACAGCACGCATCCGAGCAGATTCACGGCGGCCGCCGTACCTGCCCGATCCATTCGCCTCGGGAGGAGGCCCGGACCGGCCGTGACCCGGTAGGCCAGCGCGCCGGACACGAGAAAGCATGCCGAGCCGAAGACATCGGGCGTCCAGATCAGCCGGTTCTCCTGCTGCGTCGACAGGCTGTCCTGCATCGCGGAGTACGTACTGAGGTTGAACAGGAGAGTGCCGACGAACTGAACCGCGGCACTCCACCATGACGGGTCACGACCCCAGCGATGCCCGCGCCGGACGGTCCCCTCCCGCAGTTCCATGGCGGCGGCGAGGGTGAAGAAGATGGAGCCGACGAAGAAGACCACGCTGTCGGCCGCGGCACCCACCAGCTGGACGAACCCGGGGAACGGCCCGATGAGGAAACAGGCCGACCCCACCGCGAACCCCACGGAGATCGCGCGGTCCCAACCCACCCGGGTGGCCGGCCTCCGGACGGCAACCAGCGCGTGACCTATCACGTGCACACCACCCCCACGCGCCGACCGTACGGCGGCCCTCAGCACGCATGCTTCCCCCGGCAAGGATGACCTCAGCCGAGGCCCTTTGGCAGCTCCCTCGCCATGACGATGCGCTGGACCTGGTTGGTGCCTTCGTAGATTTGGGGGATCTTGGCGTCGCTGACGGGCCAGATCGGCACCATCAGCCGATCTGGCCCGTGACCTGCACCTTCGTGCTAAGGGCTGCCGTCGATGATCGAAGTTTGCCAGCGTCCCACGGAGCAGCGACGGAGCAGATTGGCCAATCGCCGATCGGCACCATCGAGCCCTCGCTGCTCAGGAAACCTTCTTCTCCGGGCCGACTGCGCAGCCAATGCGTCTACGGCAGGGTCGGTTGCTCGACCTTCCGGGATCGACGAGGCCCACCTACGTCGCTCGGGTCGCAGGCGATCCGACCTACCTCGAGGACCACAGTCACCACCATGGCGCACGGCCTCGGCGTCATCGCCGAACCCCCGGGAGGGTTGCTCGGCCGGACCGTCGCGCACGGCGAAGACGCGCACGGCTCGTACGAGGACATGCTGACTCAGGTCGCCGGACCCAGACCGAAGAGGCGCACCGATAACCGGACTTAATGTCAGGTACAAAATGCACAGACAATGCTTACTGTATCAGCGCCTAACCGGCATGCCCTTGCGTCGAATTAGGCGGACCCAACGTGTTGGAGCCCAATTCCGGGCTTGCTCCGTCAAACAACTGCAGATCACAGCCTTACGGAGGCTGGCGAATGTCGTCCCGCGGTAACTGCGATCGCTGCGCCGATAGCCACGTTCTGTCAGGGGAGCTCGTAACGACTTCGGCCGCGCCGGCGATTGAATAATGAAGGGGGCGCCATGGGACTGCAGGATGAGATCGATCGTCAGCGCGAAGTGGAAGCGGCGGCGCAACGCCAGCTAGCAGCGAGGGCAGCTGACGCGCGCCGCTGGATCACTGATGTAGCGGAGCCACTGCTGCTCGAGTTCGTGCATCTCATGGAGCAAAGCGGGTGTCCTGCAACCGAGATCCATGCTCCGTTCGGCGGCGCGGGCACGTCGGTCAGAACAATGCCCAGCGGGCGGCTCGGGTGGGACGTCGGCGACCCTCACAACTCACGTTTCATCGGCGCCGACGCCAAGATGTACCAGCCGACTTGGAGCGGGAAGACCGGAGACGCCTTAAGGGTCGTCGATCCGACCCCTGTCATCACCTGTGGCCACCCTAAAACAGATGGCAGTGCGCCGTTTGCGGAGTGGCTGGCTGCCGAGGCCCGGCGGTGGATTGCGAAGCCTCAGACGGCGAGCAGAACGACTGGGACAGCAAGCAGGAAGACACGGCGGTGGCGCCTGTTCTGAGCTCGCCGGAACTGCAGCCGTGCTCGCCGCAGCCATCGCGCTCCGATCATCGCCAGGCCGAAAGACCTAATCCAGGACACGCGAGCGTCGAGCCCGTCCGGTTCTAAAGGGGTGTTGAGAATCGATCGTTGTCTGGACACTCCCCTGGTTTGTCTTCTTGGCCGGCGACACGCCGATCAGTAAGCGTCGGGAAACGTGTCGCGAAGTCGGAGTGTCTAAGAACTCGGCGCCTTCCCTTTCTCGTACAGACGCGAGTCATGACGATTCTCCGCGAGTGTCCCCGGCGACGTGCCTGAGCTGCTCGCCGCCGAGCCCGCGGTGCTGACGGGGGCCCGGATCGGGTACGCCAGGGTGTCGACGAACGGCCAGCTGCTCGGCCGGCAGTTGCACGCTCTGAACGAGGTTGGCTGCATCAAGGTGTTCGCGGACAAGCAGTCCGGCCGTGACGCCGACCGCGTTGACCTGATCGCGTGCCTGGACTACCTGCGCGCAGGCGACACCCTCGTCGTACCGAGCCTCGACAGGCTGGCCCGATCGCTACATGACCTGGTCACGTTGGTCATCGACCTGCGGCGGCGCGGTATCGGGTTCCGATCGCTGCACGAGGCGATCGACACCACCACACGCGGCGGGCGGCTGGTGTTCCACATCTTCGCCGCGCTCGCCGAGTTCATCCGCGAGCTGATTGTCGAAGGCACCCACGAGGGACTGGCCTCGGCCAGGGCCCGCGGCGTCAAACTCGGTCGACCGCCGGCGATGACACCCGAGCAGGTCCGCTCGGCGCGCACGCTGCTGGCCCAGCCGGAGCACTCGGTGACCTCCATCGCCAAGCTGCTCGGCGTCAGCCGGTCCACGATCTACAAGTACGTTCCATCGCCACGGCGCGGGGCAGGGCGGCGGGCCGGCAGCGCCGTCAACGCCAGCGCGATCAGAACCGGAACATCGCCGAGCAAGTACCGGGAACGCCCCAGGAACAGCAGGGTGAAGGCCGCAATGCCCGCGATGGTCACGGCCATGAGCAGGACCTCCCGGCGACACCGCCCCCGCAGAAGTCCCCAGCCCGCAGCCATCAGGAGTACCACCCACAGAACCTGCGCGACGTGCACCCGGACGGCATAAGCCGGACCGTTCGGCGTGTTCACCGCCGCGACGAGATCCGACTGCCAGCCGTGCCGCAACGGCGGCACATCCATGTCCGTTCCCTCTCCCCTGGCCCAGAACATGCCATCTCCCCAAAGGAAGAGGATCTTGGACGCCATGAACCGCGCGGTCCCCACTGGCCCGCGCCTGTCCCAGGCCTGCTCGATGTAGTGCCGGGAGATTCGGTTCTGCTCGTCGTGGGACTTGGCCCAGGTGCGCCGGTTGACCTCCCGGTCGAACCCGCCGTACGTCGGCTTCGCTGTCTCGGAGGTCTGGACGCGGACGCCAGCAGCCACATACATGAGCGGAGCAGCGGAAATTCCCTGTTTCAACGGGGGCAGGTCGGCCACCACCGTCGACGCAGCGGTAGCCAGCTGCACGGTGACGAAGAAAGCGGTCACCGACAAGGCGACGAAGGCCACGCCGGACGGGCGCGCTCGAAGCCGTGCAGAGCTCCTGCCCGCCAGGAGAAGCGCCAGCGCCGCGGCGACCAGACCCACGACAGGAAAGATCCTCAGAACGTAGCCGATGGCAAGAACCCCGCCAAAGGCGAGCGCGGCGACGATCCGCCCGGCCTTTCGGCCGGCTCGGGCCCAGTAAACGAACAGGAACACGGCCACCGGCGGGGCCCAGACCCCGGACACGTCCGTGTACGGCACTGAGACCCAGGGCGACAGGCCAATCAGGACGAACAGGGCGATCATCGCTACGAGGGCACGACGAGGACCGGCCAGCATCCGAACGGTGGCGACCATGGCGAGTCCCGCCAACGCCAGGGACGCGGTGTTCATCAGCGCGAAAGTGGCCTCGTAGTCCAGCCCGATCCGCTCGCCCTGCCGGGCGAGCCGCCCCAGCGCCAGAACCGCGTGATTGTTCGGATATCTCGAGAAGTAATCGACCATGTACGTCGAGTACGTCTCCGGCGGACGGCCAGATGACGTCTTGATCAGCCGCGCGTCCCAGGTGGGGATGTAGGCCCCCCACCAGGCCACGAACCCGGTCGCCACCACCATGAGAGCGCCGACAATGCCGATGATCAGATTCCAGGCGCGGTCAGTGAACCGGGAGTCCCGCCGTCGACGGCGGCGCATCCATCCGGCGAAGGCAGCCGCCGACGCGGCGACTGCCAACAGCAACCACACTGGACTGTATTCGTTGTTCGACATTCGGGGCGCCACCAGAATGCCGGCGGACATCAGCAGCGCAACACCGCCGATCACCCGGCACGCCATCGACCCGATCCGCCCACAGCGCATGATTGCCCCCCAGTTTCGTCCCCGCGCCCCCCGCGCCCCGCGCCCTGAAACGGAGCCGCGTGCTCCTTCGGCGCGGTCACGGTATTCGCGGTGCGGGAGGCCCCGACCTACTTGATCTCCCTGATGTGCTCGGCACTGCTCCGGTGGTACGCGTCCATCCGATCGAGCAGTGGGCCCGCCGAGAGTTGGCGGCGCGCGGATGTCCGCCGGGCCTTCGGATTCTCCGCTGATGTCGGCGCCGGACTCTGTGGGTGTCGGTTGAGCCATTCCCCCGGGGTTTCCTGACCTGCGGCGTCGGTCGTCTCTGGCGCCGCGCCTGCGATCGGTGGGAGGCCGTCGACGCGCCACGGTCCCCGTGGGAGCGGCAGGTCTGGCCCGGAAGGCCGGGGACACGCCGCGGCGCCAGGCAACAGGCTCGCTTACCATTCGACGCCCCACACGCTCGCCCCCCAGCCGCGCAACGCAGTCCCCAGCACCATCCTCGGCCCTGGACCGATCGGGAACGCCTGCGGCGGGTTCGCTGAGCGCTCCCCGGACTCCGCTTCGCGACGTCGCTTCCCCGAGTTTCCGGCATAGACCTCAATACGTGGATATCACGGTCTTGCACTTGATGAAAAGAGTTGACCGGCCACTTCGCCGATGTCGCCAGAATTCCACCCGGCGATCGGTAGCGCGGTCGGTTTGCCGCCGGCCAACCAATCAATGTGCGAATCAGGGATCGGGTTACGGCTAGTCCGGCGTCCGGGCCTGAACGTCTTGCTTGCGACGGTCAGCACCGGGCAGGCTGCGCCGGTGGTCGTGGCGCAGCGACTCCGCCGCGGCGCGTGTGAGTCAGCGCGAGGCGCGGAGCGCCTGGTCGCCGACGCGCTGGCGTCGGTGAAGAAACTCCGTACCAGCGGCTCCACGGTCAAGCCGCTGCTGCGGGCCGACTCGGCGTTCTACGGGCACCCGACTGTGTCGGCGGCGATCAGGGCGGGCGCGAACGTGTCGGTCACCGTCCGCCTCGATAGGCGTGTGAAAGCAGTCGATTGATCCGGCAGCGGACCAGTACGGCGTGCACGGTCGAGGCCGGCATACCGAGACGCCCCGCGATCTGCAGCGGGCCGAGCCGAAGGTGCCACCGCAACCGACGGACAACAACCCTGCCTCCGCACAGCGCCGGACGAACTCGGCGGCCATCTCCAGCCGACGTCCCTGCTGATCATCGCGCTTCCGGATCACCAGCAACTTCAGCGCCACCGCACCGGCCTCTCGGACGGCGACCGGATCGACGATCTCATCCAACCGCGTGTCAGTAACCGCCCCGCCGCGTTCCTGCGTCAGGGCGCGTCGACCGCGACGATCCACGCCGGCCCGCGCGGAGCGTCGTACCCCGTTTCGAGCAGCAAGCCTGACGCGAGCGGCCCGAGATGCTCGGCGAGGGCGGCCTTGAACGCGGTGATCGCCTCCGGCCGGCCATGCTCGGCAAGCATCGTCCGCAGACTCTCCCGCTGATCCATCGCAACCATTGTGGAGGTGCCATCGGGATACGCGAGGGCATCGAGCATCGGTCTCATCAGAACCTCCCCAGGCAGGTTCGCCCCCACCCTTGGAATCGATGCCAGGATTGACCGTCCAGAACCTAGATGGCCATCCCTTCGGTGCCTCGACCGGGACCGGCGCCGACCATTGGTGGCGCCGGTCTGTCCGTGTCAGGTCACGCCGGGCTGTCGGCTTTGAAGAACTCGTCCCGCGGAACGTCCGGCTTGTCGGCGGTTGCGGACTCGGGATTGCCCTTCCCTTTCTCGATCAGGTTGCGCAGGCTGTCGCGGATGAAGAAGGTCCACGCGCTGGAGCACACCTCGTAGCATTCGTAGTCCGGCACGAGGCCGAACTGGGTGAAGGACAGCGTGCAGGCGTCTCCGGCGGGCTCGAGCTCGAAGACCATCCGGTTACCGAGCCACTCGGTCTGGTCCTCGATGAATTCGAAGGCGTTCTCGAGGACGAGCCATTCGACCCGCTCGTCCGGTATGACGTCTGTGACCCGGATCCGCGTGCGGTGGAGACCGTGAACCTCGAAGCCGAACTCGTCGCCGCGGTGGCTCGTGGCTCCTTCGATCGCCTCGTTCCACCAGCTCCGGGTGTCGAGGATGGCGGCGAACACTTCGGCCGGAGTACGGTCGATCGTCGCAGTGGTGGTGAAGTCGCTCATGGTTCTCCTTGAGTCAGTTGGCGGTTGCCGCCAAGCGTCAGCGGGCGGCCTCGATGGCATCGTTGCCCTCGAGTGAGTTAGGTCGGCCGGCGCCGCTGACGAGGAGGTCGCGGAGGCTGCCGTAGATGTATTGGTCCCAGGCGTTGGAGCACACGTCGTAGCACTCGTGTCCGGGGTTGAGGCCGTCGTGGGTGAACCGCACCTCGGCACGCTGTCGACGTCGGCCAGCTCGAAGACGAGCGAGGTACCGGTCAACTCTTCCTTGTCCTGCACGAAGCCGAGGAACTCTCGTCGACCAGCCAGGCGACCCGTTGAGCCGGAACCAGTTCAGTGGTGCGCATCTTGGTGTAGTGCATGTCCTGGACGCGGTAGGTCTACTCGCTACCCAACTGGTCCGTGCTGCCGTTGATCCGTCCCCACCAGGCAGAGACATCGAGAATCGCGGCGAATACCTCCTCGCGGGACCGGTCGGCGACGGTGAAGGTCATGGTCAGGTTGTGCGTCATGTCGTGCTCCCGTTCGGGCTGCGGATCGGCATGACAATCACGATGGCCGGTGGCCCGGCATGAACGTAAGCTCCAGTTTTGTGCCCGTTTCGTGGACCGGTTCGGGACCGGATTTGTCGATCGCGCTCGATCGTCACGCCGGGCGGCCGCTCCGCGCGCAGCTCGAGAACGAGCTGAGGCAGGCGATCCAGGACGGCCGGCTCGAGCCGGGTGAGCGGATGCCATCGAGCCGAGTGCTCGCGGACCAGCTGGGGATCTCTCGTCGCCTCGTCACCGATTGCTATGAGCAACTGGTCAGTGAGGGTTATCTGGTCTCCCACCCCGGCGCGGCCACGATCGTGTCGCCGGGAGTCCAGCGCGTCAGCCCTGCGCCGCGGCCCCGGGCAGACATGTCCGAGTACGAGTTCAACTTCCGGCCTTTCGTCCCGGACCCGGCGAGCTTTCCCCGCGCGGACTGGCTCTGGGCGGCCGGTCAGGCCAGCCGCGGCCTCCCGTCGGCGAGGCTCGGGTACGAGGACGAGGCGCGGGGTCTGGTCGATCTGCGGGAAGTGATCGCCGCGTACGTCCGCAGGGTCCGCGGTGCGGTCGCTCAGCCGGACAACGTGGTTGTCACCGCGGGCTTCACCCAGGCGATCGGTCTGGTGCTCAGGGCACTCAATGAGCAGGGGATCAGAACAGTTGCGGTCGAGGACCCGGGTTCGACCTACCGCCAGGACGTGGCCGGGCGGATCGGCATGACCTGCGTGCCCATTCCCGTCGACGACGACGGACTCGACGTAACGGCCCTCGCCTCCTCAGGGGTCTCGGTGGTCGTTGTGACACCTGCGCACCAATCCCCGACCGGCGCGGTGATGTCCGCCGAACGCCGCCACGCGCTCATCGACTGGGCGAAGCGCACCGATGGCCTCGTGATCGAGGACGACTACGACGCCGAGTTCCGCTACGACAAGAGCCCCATCGGGACGTTGCAGGGTCTGGCGCCCGAACGGGTTGTCCTGCTTGGCTCGGTGAGCAAATCGTTGGCTCCGGGACTGCGGATCGGCTGGATCGTCTGCCCGTCACACCTCGTCGATCCTGTAGCCGATGGCAAGTACTTTGATGACGGCGGTAGTCCTGTCCTCGACCATCTGATCCTGGCCGAGCTGCTTCGCTCGGGCCGGTTCGACCGCCACCTCCGCCGGATGCGTCAAGTGTACGGCGCCCGCCGGTCGGTGCTCCTCGAGGCGCTGGAAGATGTGGGTCCAACGGTCTCCGTCACCGGAGCTGCGGCCGGCCTGCACCTGGTACTGAACCTTCCCGCCGGGGTCAGTGAGCAAAACGTGATCGAGGAGGCGGCCCGTTGGTCGGTCGGGCTTCGCGGGATGAGCAGGTTCTGGCTGGAATCCGGCTCCGTCCGTCCGGCGCAGCTCGTCCTCGGCTTTGGTCTGCTCTCCGAGCGCGGCATCCGCGAGGGGATACGACGCGTCAGCGATGTCCTCACGTCGTACTGAAAATCACGGCTTCTGACGGGCACTCGCGAGATACACGGCGGCGACCAGTGCGGCAGCCACGGCAGCCACGGCCCCACCGGCGTAGTTCAACCGATCGATGACGACGCCCACGAAGACGGCCCCGACCGCCCACCCGAGGTCGTACGCCGCATTCCACAGCGCATTCGCCACGCCGACCCGAGCCGCGGGCAGCTGCGCAAGCATCGAGGCGATCGTCAGCGACTGAGCCACCCCGAAGCTCGCCCCCAGAGCCACAGCCGCCCCGATCAGCAGCGGGAGTCCTGGCGATCTCGCCATGGTGAGCGCCAAACCGGCGGCTCCTGGAAGCATCGAGGCGGCGATGGCCAACGACGGGGCGCTGCCGGCCCGATCGCACCATCGGGCCGCGAGCCAGCGCGCACCGGCCAACGATCCGGCCTGGACAAACAGCACCAGTGCTGCCGCGCCGCCGAGGTTTGCGGGTAGATGCGTGACCATGACACCGCTCAATAGCGCGCCGGTTCCGATCCCCAGAGCGGAGCGCCGCGTGACCCACAAAGAGGCGCGGTCGGTCACCCACCACGTCGTACGAACTCGCGCGGGAGTCACCAGCGACCAGGCCGGAACCAGAGCCGTCAGAGGTCCGGCAGCCGCGACCACGAACACGCTGGTATAGCCGACGTTTCGGGCCATCCATACTCCCAATGGCAGTCCGATCAGGCCCGCGCAGGTTGACACGATGCCGAGCACGCTGAGCCCCTCCCCCCTTCGAGTTGCCGGCAGAGTCCACGAAGCCACCGACCCCACGCCGACCACGACTGCGGCGAAGGCACCGCCCCGTACGGCGGAGACCAAGACGAGCGTGATCCCGTCGGACACGAAGGGCCAGACGGCAGAAGTCGCCGCCATCAGCGCCAACGCCGTGAGGAAGTAGGCGCGATAGCCCAGGCGGGATCCAAGGGCCGGTGTCAGCAGACCGATGGCCATCGACGTGAACATCAGGACACCGGTCGACAGCCCAGGTGTCGTCTGCACCGCAGAATCACGCTCGGACAGGTACAGCGGCACCACGGCCAGCAACAGGGAGAAGCTCGACAGACACCCGAAGTACACCGCGGCAAGGCCGATCAGAGAGCGCAGGAAGCCCGGCTTGGGTGTCGACCGGAAGACGTCATCAATCGTTGGATCAGGCATCCATTAAGCGTGTCGGCGGCACGCAGCACTGTCTGGTGCCGATCCGCGCTCGATTCCGGGGACCAGCGACAACCGGACGCACAACGGCCGCAATCGCTCCTAGAACGAAATCGAACTGTGCTGACGAGAAGGGCGGACGGACTTGTGACTGGCTACGTGGTTGCGCATCTGCCGCAGATCACCGAGCTCGCGTGCCTCCAGCGCTTCCGCTGGTCGGCCAGCGGCGATCGCTCCTGGCGCGCTGGACCTCGGCGACGCACTCGTCATAGTCGAAGTGGATGTCAGGCAAGTCCCACAGTTTGCCTTCGAAGTCACTGGCGGCTCGCTCGACGGGACCACTGAAGACACCGACGTAGTCCCGAAAATCGACCCACGAGATCCGCCTGCGATCCGGCGAAGCGACATGAACGGCGCGATGACGCCGCACCCGGCCTCGCGGCAGGAGCACCGATACACGGCCACGCGACTTCGCCTCTACACCCATCTTCTGCCGTCGTCACACGACCGTACCCGTCAGGCAGTCGATCGTCGGATGGCGAAGCTTCGTGTGCGGCTGACGGAGCAGTCACGGAGCAGGAACGATTCGGCGGCGGCCTGAGCAAACCTGGGATCGCGAGCCTGGGCAACTCAGAGATGGCGCCGACCTGCGGGAGCGTCGTCAGCCGAGGCCCTTCAGTAGCTCCCTCGCCATGACGATGCGCTGGACCTGGTTGGTGCCTTCGTAGATCTGGGTGATCTTCGCGTCGCGCATCATGCGTTCGACCGGGTAGTCGTGGGTGTAGCCGTAGCCGCCGAGGAGTTGGACCGCGTCGGTGGTGACGGCCATCGCGACGTCGGAGGCGAAGCACTTGGCGGCGGCGCCGAAGTAGGTGAGGTCGGCGGCGTTGCGCTCGGAGCGGGCGGCGGCGGAGTACGTGAGCTGGCGGGCCGCCTCGATCTTCATGCCCATGTCGGCGAGCATGAACTGCAGGCCCTGGAACTCGGCGATCGCCTTGCCGAACTGCTTGCGCTCCTTGACGTACCCGAGCGCGTAGTCGAGTGCGCCCTGCGCGATCCCGAGCGCCTGCGCGGCGATCGTGACCCGGGTGTGGTCCAGCGTCGCCATCGCGGTGGCGAACCCGGTGCCGGGGTCGCCGATCATCCGGTCGGCGGGGATCCGGACGTTGTCGAAGTACACCTCGCGCGTCGGTGACCCCTTGATGCCGAGCTTCTTCTCCGGCGCACCGAAGGACACACCGTCGTCGGCCCTCTCGACGACGAACGCCGAGATCCCGCGCGACCGCGCGTCCGGGTCGGTCACCGCGAAGACGGTGTAGTAATCGCTGACCCCGGCGTTGGTGATCCACCGCTTCACGCCGTTCAGCACGTACGAGTCACCGTCGAGGACCGCGCGGGTCCGCATCGAGACCGCGTCCGAGCCGGCCTCGGGCTCGGACAGGCAGTACGAGAACATCGCGTCGCCCGCGGCCACCGGCGGCAGGTAGCGCTGCTTGACCTGATTCGACGCGGACAGCAGCAGCGGCAGCGAGCCGAGTTTGTTCACCGCCGGGATCAGCGAGGTCGAGGCGCAGGCACGGGCGACCTCCTCGATCACGATCACCGTCGCGAGCGCGTCCGCCCCGGCGCCGCCGTACTCCTCCGGGATGTGCGGCGCGTGGAAGTCCGACGCCTTCAGCGCGTCGTACGACGCCTTCGGGAACTCGGCCAGCTCGTCCACATCGCCCGCGTGCGGGGCGACCTTGGCGTCGCAGACGTCGCGAACCGCGGCCCGGATCGCCTCGTGCTCCTCGGACAGCGCGTACAGGTCGAATGAGTTACTCACGAGTTGCACTGTACGACGTACGCCCGCCCGCGGGGGGCCGAAAGTGACCAACAGCGCACGGCCCGGAGGCTCCGTGGCCATGAGCCGGTCACCGGCTGATAACCGTGGTGGGTAGAGTCCCGGACATGAGTGAAGCGACCTCCCGCCCCCTGCGGATCGCCGTGATCGGCACCAGCTACCTGGGCGCGAACACCGCCGCCGGCATGGCCGAGTTCGGTTTCGACGTGATCGGAGTCGAGATCGACGAACACCGGCTGAAGCTGCTGAACGACGGCAAGGCGCCGCTGTACGAACCCGGGCTGGACCCGCTGCTGAAGAAGCACGTGGACTCCGGCCGGCTGCGGTTCACCAAGGACTACCACGAGATCGCGGACTGGGCCGATGTGCACTTCATCAGCGTCGGCACCCCGCAGCTCGAGGGCAGCGAGGCGGCCGACCTGTCCCAGGTCAACTCGGTCGTCGACATGCTCGCCCCGCTGCTGACCCGGCCGACCCTGGTGGTGGGCCGGTCGACGGTCCCGGTCGGTACGTCGAAGCACATCGAGCACCGTCTCCACACCGAGGCCCCGGCCGGTACGGCGATCGAGCTCGCCTGGCAGCCCGAGTTCCTCCGCGAGGCGCACGGCGTGGACGACACGCTGCACCCGGACCGGCTCGTGTTCGGCGTGGAGTCGGCGACCGCGGAAGCCAAGCTGCGCGAGGTCTTCGCCATCCCCATCGCCGAGGGTGCGCCGGTCGTCGTGTGCAACCGGCCGACCGCGGAGCTGGTGAAGGGCGGCGCGAACGCCTTCCTGGCCACGAAGATCTCGTTCATCAACGCGCTCGCCGAGCTGGCCGACGCGTCCGGTGCCGACGTCACCCAGCTCGCCGACGCGCTCGGCTACGACAAGCGGATCGGCCGCGGCATGCTGAACGCCGGCCCCGGGTACGGCGGCGGCTGCCTGCCGAAGGACCTGCGTTCGTTCATGCACCGCGCCGGTGAGCTCGGGGTCGAAGAGGTGATCACGCTCCTGCGTGAGGTCGACGACATCAACCAGCACCGCCGGGCCCGGATCGTCGACGTTACCCACGAGGTGCTCGGCGGCGAGTGGGTCGGCCGGAACGTCACTGTTCTCGGGGCCGCGTTCAAGGCCGGCACCGACGACGTACGCGACTCGCCGGCCCTCGACGTGGCCGGCCGGATCCAGCTGCACGGCGCGAACGTCACGGTCTACGACCCGGAGGCGATGGAGAACGCCCGCAAGGTCCGCCCGACCCTGCGCTACGCCAGCTCCGCCACGGAGGCGTGCGAGGGCGCTCACGCCGTACTGCACCTGACCGAGTGGCCCGAGTTCCGCGAGCTCGACCCGGCCGCCCTGCGGGGAGTCGTCACCGCGCCCGCGATCATCGACGCCCGCCTCCTGCTCGACGCGGCGAAGTGGCGCGCCGCCGGCTGGATCTACCGCGCCCCCGGCAAGCCTTAGGCCGCTGGCGGGTTGTTTCGTGGCTGGCGGTCTATAACCGGTCAGCGAGCGAACAACCCGCCAGCCACCGGCGTCAGGTGACGGTGGCGTCGCGGAGGACGGGGCGGGTCAGTACGACGAGACCGGTGAGGGCAGCGGCGATGGAGATGCCGAGGCAGACGCCGTTGATGCCCACCGACTCCGCGAGGCTGCCGAGCACCGGGTTCATCACCACGAGCGCGAGGCTCTGGCAGAGCACCACGACGGACTGCAGGCGGGACTGGTAGTCGCGCTCGACCGAGTTCATCAGCATCGGCAGCACATGGCCGGTGAACGTGCCGACGCCGATCCCGCTCAGCACGCCGGCAGCGAACGCCAGCGGCAACGGATCGAGGAACGAGAGGCCGAGCAGACCCGCGGCCGCCACCAGCAGTCCGAGGGCGGCGAAGATGCCCGGCCGGGAAAACGCGCCGCGCAACAGGATGCGCAACGCGATCACCCCCACTCCGAGGCTCCGGCTCGCCACCAGCAGACCCGCGGTCGCGGCGTCCCAGCCGTGCGACCGGGCGAGCAGTGGGAAGAGCAACGCGTCCAACGGCATCAGCAGACCGGCCGCGACCGTCATCGTGATCAGCAGCGCCCGGGTCAGCGGCCGGCCGAAGGCGACCTTGATCCCGTCCACGATCGACCGGAACATGCCGGTCTGCATCCGCCGGGGTGGGCTGATCGTGTTCCGGAGCAGCAGCAGTACGCCGATCATCACCCCGAAGGTGATGGCGTCGAATCCCGCCGCCGCGGTGAGCCCGGCCCAGCTGACCAGGACACCGCCGACCGCCGTACCCGTCACGGCGAAGACCACGCCGGTGACCTGGAAGCTGGCCAGCGCGCGCGGCACCTGCTCCGGCGGGACGAGCAGCCGGGGCATCGAGCGCGACGACGGCAGGAAGAACGCGTCGATCACGCCGACGATCAGCGCCAGCCCGAACAGCAGCCAGATCGGCTCGCCGACGGCCAGGGTGGTCGGCACCAGCGCCAACGTCAGCAGGAACATCGCGGTGCAGCTGGCCAGCAACACCCTGGGGGCGCCGAACCGGTCGCCGACCGCACCGCCGACCAGCAGCAGAGCGGCCCGCGGAGCGGCGGCCAAGAGCAGGACAAGCCCGGCGATACGGCCACCGTGTTGGCTGGCCGACCATCCGATGGCGAACGTCATCGTCAGGTCGCCGAGGAGGGACACGGCAGCACCGAACAGCCAGATCCAATAACGGACCGGGATGCGCTGCGTATCCGGTTCAGCGGGCGGAGTCACGATCGACGACCTTAGACGACATCGGTTGGGATCTCACGATCTACCCTGCCCGCCCTGTGGAAAACAATTACATCGTCAGGATTCACGGAGCTCTGTCGCCCCGTCACGCACCGTGGCGCCCTTGGCCCGGGCCAGGTCGGCCAGCGACTCCTGGAAGGCGATCATCCGGTCCCGCAGCTTCTCGTCGGACGCGGCCAGGATCCGGACCGCCAGCAGCCCCGCGTTCCGGGCGTTGCCGATCGACACCGTCGCCACCGGGACCCCGGCCGGCATCTGCACGATCGACAGCAGCGAGTCCATCCCGTCCAGGTACTTCAGCGGCACCGGTACACCGATCACCGGCAGCGGAGTCACCGACGCGAGCATGCCGGGCAGGTGCGCGGCCCCGCCGGCGCCGGCGATCAGCACCTTCAGGCCGCGCTCGTGCGCTGACCGTCCGTAGTCGAGCATCTCGGCCGGCATCCGGTGCGCCGACACGACGTCTGCCTCAAAGGGCACGTCGAATTCGGCGCAGACCTCGGCGGCGGCCTTCATTGTCGGCCAGTCCGAATCCGACCCCATCACGATTCCCACGCTCATGCCGCAATCCCTTACTCGTCGATGGTTCCGGTCAGGTACGCCGCCGCGTGCCGGGCGCGCTCCCGGGTCTCCTCGAGGTCGTCGCCGTACGCCGTGACGTGGCCGACCTTGCGTCCGGGCTTCACCGACTTCCCGTAGAAGTGGACCTTCAACCCGGGGTCGCGAGCCATGCAGTGCAGTAGCCCACGGTGCATGTCCTGGACGTCGCCGCCGAGCACGTTGACCATCACCGTGTACGGCGCCCGTGCGGCGGGCGACCCGAGTGGCAGGTCCAGCACCGCGCGCAGGTGGTTCTCGAACTGGGAGGTGACCGCGCCGTCGATCGACCAGTGGCCGGTGTTGTGCGGGCGCATCGCCAACTCGTTCACCAGCAGCCGACCGTCGCGAGCTTCGAACATCTCGACCGCGAGGATCCCGACCACGCCGAGCTCGCCGGCGATCTTCAACGCGATCTGCTGCGCCTGTGCGGCCTGGTCCGGCGCCAGACCGGGAGCGGGTGCGGTGACCTCGACACAGATTCCGTTCTTCTGCACCGACTCGACGATCGGGTACGCAACCGCTTGACCGTGCGGCGAACGGGCGACGATCGCCGACAGTTCGCGGACGAAGTCCACCTTCTCCTCGGCCAGGATCGGTACGCCGCTGCCGAACGCGGCCGCCACCGCCTCGTCGTCCGGGCCGTCGACGAACCAGACGCCCTTGCCGTCATACCCGCCGCGGGTCGTCTTGAGGATGATCGGGAATCCGCCGACCCGCTTGGCGAAGTCGGCGACATCGGCCGACGTCTCGACCACCTGGTGGGCCGGCGACGGTGCGTCGAACGTGTCGAGTCGCCGGCGCATGACGGCCTTGTCCTGGGCGTGGACCAGAGCGTCCGGACCGGGGTGGACCTTGACCCCATCGGCCTCGAGTGTGTGCAGCAGATCGGTGGGCACGTGCTCGTGGTCGAACGTGACCACGTCACACTCCGCGGCGAACCGGCGTACCGTCTCGGGGTCCTTGTAGTCGCCGACAGGCGCGTCCGCGACCGCCTGGGCCGCCGACACCGTCGGGCCCTCGGCCAGCACCCGGAGCTGGATGCCGAGCGCGACCGCGGTCTCCTGCGTCATCCGGGCCAACTGTCCACCGCCGACCATGCCGACCACGGGCGTTCCGGCCGGGAGGTCCTTCCGCTCGAACTTCACAGGGCTGAGCCTAATGTCCATACAACACCCGCCCGCAGGCGGCCACCGCGGCGCGCGGGCGATTTCGGAACCGGGCCGTTCGCCGGGTACCGTGGGAAGCTGCCCTCCCGTCGCGGTGTGATCACAGAAGGTTCCGGAGACCTTGAAGCTCGTCACCAAGCTCTACGGCCAGGTCGAGCACCTGGTCCACGAAGTGGCCAAGTTCGGTCTTGTCGGTCTGCTCGGTCTGGTCGTCGATCTGCCGATCTACAACTGGCTGGTCTTCAACAACCCCTTGGTGCTCGCCGACTCCGGCGAGGGCATGCTGCACCACAAGCCGCTGACCGCGAAGCTGATCTCGACCACGGTGGCGACCGTCGCGACGTACTTCGGGAACCGGTACTGGACCTGGAAGCACCGTGAGCGCAGCGGGCTGCACCGCGAGTACGTGCTGTTCTTCGTGCTGAACGGGATCGGCCTGCTGATCGCGGCCGGCTGTCTGGCCTTCTCCCGCTACGTGCTCGACCTGCACAGCTGGCTGTCCGACAACATCGCCGCGAACTTCATCGGTCTCGGACTCGGCACCCTGTTCCGCTTCTGGTCGTACCGCAAGTTCGTCTTCCGCGAGGAGATCGACCTCGACGAGACCGAGCACACCCCGGACTCCCCCGCCGAGCTCGACCCGGAAACCACCGGCGACCTGCCTGCCGTTCGCTGACCTCCGCCGGAAGGCCGTTGGTTCCGTCGGCGGGTCGTGTGAGGATGCGGACGTGACCGACTTTGACGTGCGGCCGGCGGTGGCCGGGGAGTACGACGACGTGCAGGCCGTGTTCGGCGGGGCGATGATGTTCGATCCGTCGCCGGACGACTTGAGCCGGCGGCTGTTCGAGCCGGACCGCGCACTGGTCGCGACCGACGGGCCGGCCATCATCGGCACCACGAGAGCGCTGACCCGTGATCTGTCCGTGCCGGGTGCGGTGGTGCCCGCCGCGCACGTGACCGGGGTCGGGGTGCGGCCGACGCACCGCCGCCGGGGCGTCATGGCGGAGTTGATCATCCGCCAACTGCGCGAGGTGCCGGAAGCGATCGCGGTGCTGTGGGCCAGCGAGCCGGGCATCTACGGACGGTTCGGGTACGGCGCTGCCGCCTGGGGTACGTCGTACGAGATCGACTTGCGCCGGGTCGGGCCGCCGGATGTCCGGATCCGTCCCGGCGAGATCACCGAACTGGCCGCGGACGAGGCAATCAAGGAGCTGGCGCCGATCCTGCGGAGTCTGCAGGAACGGCGACCCGGTGTGTCCGGCCGGTCGGAGCTCCGGTGGGAGGGGCACCTCCAGGACAAGAAGGACGATCGCGACGGCCGGACGGCCCGCCAGATCCTGGTCCATCGCGACGAGACCGGCACCATCGACGGGTACGCGCTGTGGCGCGGCAAGCTCGAGTGGGGCCACACGGGTCCGGCCAACCAGGTGATGCTGGAGGAGCTGGTCGCGCTCACGCCGGCGGCGTACAAGGCACTGTGGCATTACGTGCTGACGCTCGATCTGGCCGCCACGCTCGGGTACGGGTACGCCGCCATGGACGAGCCACTGCAGCAACTGGTCGTCACTCCGACCGCGCTGAACCGGCGGGTGAACGAATCGCTCTGGGTTCGGGTGACGGACGTCGTCCGTGCCCTTGGGCAACGCCGGTACGCCGTCCCCGTGGACCTGGTGCTCGACGTGACCGACGAGCTGATGCCGGCGAACACCGGACGCTTCCGGCTCACCGCGGACGGCCCGAAGGTGCGGTGCGAGCGGACCGAGGACCCCGCCGACCTGAGCCTGTCGGTGACCGAGCTCGGCGCGGCGTACCTCGGTGGTCGTCCGCTCGCCGAATTCGCCGCGACCGGCCGGGTCACCGAGCACACTCCGGGCACACTCGACTCCGCGACCGCCGCGTTCGCGTGGCCGGTCCTCCCGGCCAGCCTGGAGATCTTCTGAACAGCGCCTAACGCTCGCCGTCGTCGGAGCTGAACAGCGTCTCGCCGTCGTCCGACTTCGACCGCTGCTCCTCCTGCTGCGGCCGGCGGCGCATGTGCTCCGGCGGATCCTCCTCGGACAGGATGCCGTCGCCCGGCCGGCCCTCAGGCCCACCGAAGAGCAGGTCGGACATCTGCAGGTGGACGTGCTCGACATGCGGTACGTCGGGCAGGACCACCTGGCCGCGCTCGCCCGCGGACTCGATGTGCAGGGTGCCGCAGCCGAGGATCCGGTCGACCAGACCGTGCTCGTAGGAGACGTCGTTGATCCGCATCAGCGGGATGTCCCGGCCGGTCCGGGTCAGGATGCCGTGCCGGGTGATCAGCCGCCGGTTCGTGACCGTGTACGTCGAGAAGAACCAGTTCAGGAAGGGCTTCAGCGCGAACGCCACCAGGATCACCACGCCGACCGCGAGGATCGCAATCCGGCCCGGCGTCTGCAGCGACCCCGACGGCACGATCGCGGCCAGGAAGCCGCCTGCGCCCGCCACCACCAGCAGCAGGAACACCGGGAAGATCAGCGCCTTCCAGTGCGTCCGGGTGCTGACGACGACGTACTCGTCCTCACCCAACAACTTCGCCGAGATCGCCATGCCCCCAGTGTCACAGTTCCCGGGTCCGGTTGTCCCGCCCCGACACGTTCGGTGAGAAAAGTGGTTTAACACTTCACAAAATGCATACAGTCAGCCAAGATGCGCGAGGGGTAACCACTGGGGGGCCGAGAGAAGGAGCCGTGATGGGCATCTTGTCGGTACTCGACCGGGAGCACACCGTCGCACCACCGGGATACAGCCGCTGGCTGATCCCGCCGGCTGCACTGGCGGTCCACCTGTGTATCGGCCAGGCGTACGCGACCAGCGTGTACAAGACGTCGATGGTCAAACACTTCGACACCAGCCAGACCGCGGTCGGTGTGGTGTTCAGCATCGCGATCGTGATGCTGGGCCTGTCCGCCGCCATCGGCGGCACCTGGGTGGAGCGCAACGGCCCACGCAAGGCGATGTTCGTCGCCGCCTGCTTCTGGGCCTGCGGGTTCCTGGTCGGTGCCCTCGGCATCGGCACCGGGCAGCTCTGGCTGGTCTACCTCGGGTACGGCTTCATCGGCGGCATCGGCCTCGGGATCGGGTACATCTCGCCGGTGTCCACGCTGATCAAGTGGTTCCCGGACCGCCCGGGCCTGGCGACCGGGCTGGCAATCATGGGATTCGGCGGCGGCGCGCTGGTCGCGAGCCCGTTGTCGCGTCAGTTGCTGAGCCTGTACGACTCGGGCTACGACCCGGACGTCAGTACGTCGGTCGCCGGTGGCGGCGCGCTGGTCGGGCTGTTCCTCACCCTCGGCATCGTCTACTTCGCGATCATGATGTTCGGCGTCTTCAACATCCGGGTGCCGGCCGAAGGCTGGGTCCCGGATGGCTTCGACCCGGCGACGGTCAAGCAGAAGACCATGGTGACCACAGCGAACGTGTCCGCCGCGAACGCGATCAAGACCCCGCAGTTCTGGCTGCTCTGGGTGGTCCTGTTCTGCAACGTCACCGCGGGCATCGGCATCCTCGAGCAGGCCAGCCCGATGATCCAGGACTTCTTCCGCGGGGACGACGGCAAGTCGAGCGTCGCGGTCGCGGCGGCGGCCGGCTTCGTCGGGCTGCTGTCGATCTTCAACATGGCCGGCCGGTTCGGCTGGTCGACCACGTCGGACGTGATCGGCCGCAAGCCCATCTACATGATGTATCTGGGCGTCGGCATCATCGCCTACTTCCTGCTCGCCACCGTCGGGCACAACAGCACGGTGATCTTCGTCCTGCTGGCCGCGGTGATCATCTCGTTCTACGGCGGTGGTTTCGCGACCGTTCCGGCGTACCTGCGGGATCTCTTCGGCACCTACCAGGTGGGCGCGATCCACGGCCGGCTGCTGACCGCGTGGTCGGCGGCGGGCATCGCCGGGCCGCTGATCATCAACGGCTTCCTGGACCGGGAGGGCAAGCCCGGCACGCTGACGGCCGCGGCGTACCGGCCGGCGCTGTTCACGATGGTCGGCGTACTGGCCGTCGGGTTCGTCGCCAACCTGCTGATCCGGGCGGTCGCCGACAAGTTCCACGAAAGCTCCGAGACGACCGTGGAGGCCTCACGATGAACCAGACCCCACGCCTGGTGGTCTCCTGGCTGCTGGTCGCCGTGCTGCTCGGGTACGGCGTGATCGAGACCCTGATCACCGCAGTCAAGATCTTCACCAGCTGAAACAGCGAAAACGATCAAGTACTACGACGCAGGCGGCGGCACGATGGTGGCATGAGCACCGACGTGTTCGCCGCCTTCGTCGACGTACTGGCCGAAGCGCTGGACGACCCTGAGCCTAAGGCCTCCGACCTGGCTGCCCGGGTGCGGCTGTCTCGGTCGCATCTCGACCGGGTGGTCGCGACCGCGGCGGGCGAGCGGCCGGGCGCGTTCCGGCGGCGGATCCTGCTGGAGCGGGCGGCGTACCGGCTGCTGACCGGGCCGGGGCACATCCTCGACGTCGCGGTCGAGGCCGGGTACGGATCCCACGAGGCGTTCACCCGTGCCTTCAGCCGGGCGTACGGCGTACCACCCGCGGCCTGGCGTGGCCGCCCGGACCGGATCCGGATCGACGCGCCGAGTGGCATCCATTTCCATCCGCCGAACGGCCTGCGCGTGCCGGCCAGGGACAAGGTGAGCTCCATGGATCTTCTCCGCACCATCGTCGACCACCACGTCTGGCTCCTGGGCAAGATGCTCGACGAAGCCGGGTCGCTGACCGACGAGCAGCTCGATACCAGGATCGAGATCTCGGTCGAGGGCATCGACAACGATCCGACTCTTCGCTCACTGCTGTCCCGGCTGATCGGCCAGCTCGGCATGTGGCATGCGGCGCTGGCCGGGCAGGAGTACGACTTCTCCGTCGAGCAGGGCGAGAGCGTGCAGAGCATGCGCCGCCGCCTCGACGAGGTCGGGCCGGCGTTCGCGGCCGAGATCGGCGAACTCTGCGCACAGGACCGCCTGGACGAACTGATCGTGTGTCCGGGCGAGAACGTCGAGGTCTACACAGCCGGCGCGATGATCGCCCACGTCATCACGTTCGCGTCGTACCGCCGTACCCTCGTCGCCGGCGCCCTCCACGACGCCGGGCGGGACGACTTCGACGGCGGCGACCCCATCCGCTGGATCACCACCCAGTCACGCTGATGTCCGCGCGGCTCCTGGCGGTCAACGTCGTCCACGAACTCATCCGCGGCCCGACCCGCTGGACGGCGATCGACAAGCGCCCGGTCAGCGGAGCGGTCGCCGTCACCGAACTCGGGCTGGCCGGGGACGAGCAGTGCGACACCAGGTACCACGGCGGCCCGGACAAGGCCCTCTACGCGTACGCCGAGGAGGACGCCGACTGGTGGTCCGCCGAACTGGATCGCGAGATCCCACCAGGCCTGTTCGGCGAGAACCTGACCACCCACGGCCTCGACATCACCGCCGCCCTGACCGGCCGGGTCGGCGCCTACCTCAAGGTGCTCTCGACCGGCCCGGTGCAGGCCGGCAATCGGATCGTCGTTGTCCACCGCCCCAGTCAGGGACGGACCATCGGCGAGATCTCAACCCGCTCGTAGATGGGTGACGTCGCCGGCGGCCAGGGGGCGGGGGCCTTCGGGGGTGTCGATGATGAGGCGGCCGTCGGCGGCGAGGTCTCGGGCGGTGCCTTCGAGGTAGGTGCCGTCTGGGAGTTCGACGCGGACTGACTGGCCCAGGGTGGCGGAGAGCTCGTGGTACTCCGGGAGGATCGTGTCCGGGTCGCCGTCCGCGGCGACCCACGCCTGGTAGCGCGTGGATAGCTCGCGCAGTACGGCGGCCAGGACGGTGGCGCGATCGATGGTCGCTGCGCCCTCCAGTGCAAGGGATGTCGCGGCTGGATGAGGCTTCTCGGCCTCGCGCAGCGTCACGTTGAGGCCGATGCCGACCACAGCGGCCGGACCCTCGACCCGCTCGAGCAGGATGCCCGCAAGCTTCCGGTCCTCGACCAGTACGTCGTTCGGCCACTTCACCAACGCCGGGACCTCGCCAACCCGTCGTACGGCGGCAGCCACGGCCAACGGCACGAGCAGACCCAGCCAAGGCCAGCGCGCAGGGCTCACACCCGTCGGACGCAGCAGAGCCGACATCAGAACCGCGGACCGAGCCGGAGTGGTCCACGTGCGCCCCAGCCGCCCGCGACCGGACGACTGGTGCTCGGCAGCGACCACCAGCCCCTCAGGAGCCCCAGCACTCGCAGCCGCCGCGACAACAGCGTTCGTCGACTCCGTCTCGTCCAGTACGTCGATCTGCGTCCAGAACGAGCCAGGTCGCACCAGCCGCCCGGTCAGAAAGCGTGCATTGAGAGGCGGACGTTGCAGGTCGCTGAACATCAGCCGGTGTTCTGCAGGCCGGCGGCGACGCCCGAGACGGTCAGCAACAGCAGCCGCCTGGTGCGGACGATCTGGTCCTCGTCGAGGGAGTCATCGGTCCGCAGCGTCCGGAGCGCGCGCAACTGCAGATAGCTGAGCGCATCGACGTACGGGTTCCGCAGCTCGACCGCACGGCCCAGCACGCGACGCCCGGCCAGCAGACGGTCCTGGTCGAGCACTCGCAGTACCCACTCTGTGGTCAGCTCGTGCTCGTCCAGCATCAGCTGGGTCAGATCGGGCCGGTCGCCCAGCTCCAGGTACCGCCCGAGGATGCGCCGGTCGGTCTTCGCCAGCGACATCTCCGCGTTCTCCAGCATCACCTGGAACAGCGGCCAGTTCTGGTTCGCGTCCCGCAGTACGGCGACGTCGCCGACGGCCGACAGCGCGGACCCGAGGCCGTACCAGCCCGGTGCGTTCACGCGCGCCTGCGACCAGGCGAACACCCACGGGATCGCCCGCAGGTCCTCCAGCGACGACACCGCCACGCCGCGACGGGCCGGACGCGACCCGAGGGGCAGCTGACCGAGCTCCTCCAGCGGAGTCACCCGGCCGAACCAGTCCGCGAAGCCCTCCGCCTTCACCAGCCGGTGGTACGTCGTACGCGCCGCCTCGTCGAGCGTCTTCTCCATCACCGCGAACCGGTCCGCGGCCACGGCCGCCCGCTCCTCGACAGCAGGCGTGGACGCCAGCAGCGTCGCCGCGGTCACCTGCTCGATGTGCCGCTGCGCGATCGGAGCGTTGCCGTAGCGAGCCGGGATCGCCTCACCCTGCTCGGTGAGCTTGAACCGGCCGGCCACCGATCCAGGAGCCTGCGCCAGTACGGCGCGGTTCGCCGGACCGCCGCCACGGCCGAGTGCACCACCACGACCGTGGAACAGCGTCAGCCGGATCGCGTTGCGCTGCGCCCACGCGGTGATGCGCGCCTGAGCGTCGTACAGGGCCAGCGTCGCCGACACCGGTCCGACGTCCTTGGCGGAGTCGGAGTACCCGAGCATGACCTCGAAGCGCCGGTCGTTGGCGGTGAGCCGGTGCCGGACCCGGGTGAGCTGGATCGCGTTGTCCAGCACCTCCACCGAGTTCTGCAGGTCCTCTCCGGTCTCGAACAGCGGTACGACGTCCAGCTCGATCGGGCGACCGTCCATCGCGGCGTCCGCGAGCTCGTAGACCGCCGCGAGGTCACCGGCGTTCCGGGTGAACGACACGACGTACCGGCGGCAGGCCTCGGGGCCGAAGCGCTGCTGGATCTGACCGATCACCCGCAGCGTCGCCAGCACCTCCTCGGTCTGGTCGGACAGCTCGCCGCCACCCAGCACCTCTTCCAGGGCCTTGGTGTGGACCGACGAGTGCTGACGGACCTCCAGCTCGGCCAGGTGGAAGCCGAACGACGTCACCTGCCAGATGAGCTGCTGCAGCTCGCCGTACGCCTGCCGTGGGGCGCCTGCGGTGACCAGCGAGTCCTGCAGCACCTTGAGCTCGTGCTGGAAGTCGGACGCCCGCGGGTAGCCGAAGTCCGCGTCGCGAGCGCGGGTCGCAGCCAGTCGGCGCGCGGCGAGAAGCAGGAGCTGCCGGTGAGGCTCGGCAGGCGAGCGGGTCTCGATGTCCGCGATCAGATCGGGGTTGACCGCCCGGGCGTCCTCCAGGATGCGGCGCACGGGAGCGGACGGCGGCGTGGTCGCGGCGTCGAGCGTCAGGGCCCGGCCGAGCTCGTCCGTGGCCTGTTCGAGCGCCCGCAGGACGTGGTCGGCCTGGATGTGCATCGCCTCGCGGGTGATCGCGGCAGTGACGTTCGGGTTGCCGTCCCGGTCGCCGCCGATCCACGAACCGAGCCGGACGAACGGCGCCACCACCGGTGGCCTGGTCCCGGCCGAGTCACCGGCCAGCGCGTCGTCGAGGCGGCGGTACACATTGCCCACCACATCGAACAGCGTCTCCTCGAACACCGCCATCGCGGACCGCACCTCATCCAGCGGCGACGGCCGGCTGGTGCGCAGTTGCGACGTACGCCAGAGGATGTCGACCTGCTCGATCAGGCGACGCCGGTTCTCGGCCAGTTCGCTGTCGCCGGCCCGCGGGTCGCTCCGTTCCTCCAGCAACGACGAGATGCGCCGGATCGTCGCCAGTACGGCGCGGCGGCGGGCCTCGGTCGGGTGGGCGGTCAGCACCGGGCGGAACTCCAACCCGTTCAGCAGTGCGCGGGCCTGCTGCTCGCCGCTGTCGCGGGAGATCTGCTCGACCGCCTGGGCCAGCTCGGACACCGCCGGCGCGTCCCCCGCGCGGTCGCGCTCGCGCAGAACGCGGGCTCGGTGCAGCTCCTCGCTGAGGTTGGTCAAGTGGAAGTAGCAGGTGAAGGCCCGGGCCACGTCCTCGGCCCGCTCGTGCGGCCAGGAGGCCACCAGCTGCTCGGCCGCGGCACCGTCGCCGCCGATGGAGAGTTCGCGCAGCTTCTCCACGTCGTCGAGCAGCGGCTGTCCGGCGTACTCGACGAGAACACGTCCGAGCAGTTCGCCGAGCAGCCGTACGTCGGCACGGAGCTCCTCGGGGACTTCGAAACGTGCGCGGGTACGGGTGCGCGCGGTTGCCTGACTACCGGTCTCTGTCACGTTCGCCCACCCTATCGGCGGGGGCACATCAGCGCCGCTCAGTCCAACAGCTGGAAGCCGATCGTGACCGACTGCTCAGCTACTTCACAGTAAGCGGATCAGACGTTACCGAAGCCGCCACCGACGACCTGGGAGACGACCTTGGCCAGCTCGGGCGGGGTCCGATCGGTGCCGTCGACCACGAGCATCCGGGCGCAGGCCTCGGTCATCGAGGCGAGCAGCTCGGCCAGCACCGGCAGGTTCGCATCCGGGTCGGTGACGCCTGGCAACGACTTGAGCAGGGTCAGACGCAGGCCCTCGACCAGGAACGCCCGGGCGGCGCGGACTCGCTCCGACACCGCCGGGGCGGCGCCGTACTGGGCTCCGAAGACGATCCGCCAGGACTGCGGGTTCTTCGCGGCGGTGGTGAGGAATGCGGTCAGGCCGTCGCGCACCTGCTCCTCGGGGGTGCCGATGCTCGGATCGGCCGGCAGCGCGCTGACGATCGAGGTGACCAGATGCTGCTCCTCGCGGGCGAGCAGGGCCAGCAGCAGTTCGTCGCGGTTGGCGAAGCAGTCGTAGACGACCGGCTTGGTCACGCCGGCGGCGTCCGCGACCGACTGCATCGTCGTCCCGGCGTAGCCGTTCGCGGAGAACACCTCGAGTGCCGCGTCCAGGAGCATCGGGCGCCGCCGCTCCGGGCCCAGATGGGCCGCCCGGCGGCGTTTTTCCGTGTCCTCCACCACTTGACAAACCTACCAGCTCGTAGGAAATTCCTACAGTCCGGTAGGAACTGCCGCGGGGGTGGTCGATGGCCGAGCGAGGCAGTGCCGGCTGGCTCGAGTCCGAGGGCCTCACCGCCCTGGACGCGTGTGAGCTGGCCCGGCTGGTCGACCGGACCTCGGAGCGGGAGCTTCGGCATCGGCTCATCGGGGGTGTGCGAGAGGTCGCGTTGCGCGAGATCTTTCGCCGGATGCCGGAGTATCTCCGCCCCGCCCGGGCCGCCGGGTTCGATGCGATCGTCGCCTGGCAGATCACGGGGGCCGGCGGGGACGGTCGTCCCGACGGCGTGGACGAGTACTGGATCCGGGTCAGCGACGGCCGCTGCCGGCTGCTGTCCGAGCCACCCGAGGCCACCGACATCTCGATCCGGACCGACCCGGCCACCCTGCTGCGGGTTGTCACCGGCAACGAAGACCCCGTCCTCGCCGTGCTCAAGCAACGTCTGTCCGTCCGCGGTGACCTGGCGCTGGCGGCCCGGCTGACCAAGATCTTCGCCGTCGGCCCGGCCTGAGTACGGCGTACCCCCGGCAGCGCTGCGGCCGACGTCACAGCACGTCACAGCGCGCTGCCGTTAGGCTGCCCAATTATGGGAGAGACCGTGAACATCCACACCACCGCCGGGAAGCTCGCGGACCTCGAGCACCGGCTCGACGAGGCGGTGCACGCCGGGTCGGAGCGCGCGGTGGAGAAGCAGCACGCCCGCGGGAAGAAGACCGCCCGGGAGCGGATCGCGCTGCTGCTGGACGAGGGCTCCTTCTCCGAGCTGGACGAGTTCGCCCGGCACCGCTCGACCTCCTTCGGCCTGGACGGCAACCGCCCGTACGGCGACGGCGTGGTGACCGGGTTCGGCACCATCGACGGCCGGCAGGTGTGCGTGTTCGCGCAGGACTTCACCGTCTTCGGCGGCAGCCTCGGCGAGGTCTTCGGCGAGAAGATCGTCAAGGTGATGGACCTGGCGATGAAGATCGGCTGCCCGCTGATCGGCATCAACGACTCCGGCGGCGCCCGGATCCAGGAGGGCGTGGTCAGCCTCGGCCTGTACGGCGAGATCTTCCGCCGCAACGTCCGTGCCTCCGGTGTGATCCCGCAGATCTCGCTGATCATGGGCCCGTGCGCGGGCGGCGCGGTCTACTCCCCCGCGGTCACCGACTTCACCGTGATGGTGGACGAATCGTCGTACATGTTC
Organism: Kribbella sp. NBC_00889; assembly: GCF_045207705.1. Lineage (NCBI taxonomy): Bacteria > Bacillati > Actinomycetota > Actinomycetes > Propionibacteriales > Kribbellaceae > Kribbella > Kribbella sp. NBC_00889. The sequence continues at coordinate 6,127,053 of NZ_CP108783.1, forward strand.
ATCACCGGGCCGGACGTGATCAAGACCGTCACCGGTGAGGACGTCAGCCAGGAGGAGCTCGGCGGCGCCCGGACCCACAACACCAAGTCCGGCAACGCGCACTACCTCGGCAGCGACGAGGAGGACGCGATCGAGTGGGTGAAGGCGCTCGTCGGCCACCTGCCGCAGAACAACCTCGAGGACCCGCCGGTGTACGACGCGCCTGCCGACCTCGAGGTGACCGAGACCGACCTGGCGCTGGACACGCTGATCCCGGACTCGCCGAACCAGCCGTACGACATGCACACCGCGATCGAGGCGGTGGTCGACGACGGTGACTTCCTCGAGGTGCAGACGCTCTTCGCGCCGAACATGATCGTCGGGTTCGGCCGGGTCGAGGGCCGCCCGGTCGGCGTGGTCGCGAACCAGCCGATGCAGTTGGCCGGCACGCTCGACATCGACGCGTCCGAGAAGGCGGCCCGGTTCGTCCGCACCTGCGACGCGTTCAACCTGCCGATCCTGACCTTCGTCGACGTGCCCGGCTTCCTGCCCGGCACCGACCAGGAGTGGAACGGCATCATCCGCCGCGGCGCGAAGCTGATCTACGCGTACGCCGAGGCGACCGTGCCGATGATCACCGTGATCACCCGCAAGGCCTACGGCGGCGCGTACGACGTGATGGGCTCGAAGCACCTGGGCGCGGACATGAACATCGCCTGGCCGACCGCCCAGATCGCCGTGATGGGCGCGCAGGGCGCGGTGAACATCCTGTACCGCCGCGAGCTGGCCGGCTCCGACGATGCCGAGTCCCGCCGGCAGCAACTGATCACGGAGTACGAGGACCACCTGGCCAACCCGTACATCGCGGCCGAACGCGGCTACATCGACTCGGTCATCAAGCCGAGCGAGACCCGCGCCGAGATCATCCGCGCCCTGCGCCTGCTGCGCACGAAGCGCGACACGCTGCCGCCCAAGAAGCATGGGAACATCCCACTGTGAACGAGCGGAGCGAGTTCACCATCAAGCGCAGTGAGCCTTGCTCACCGGCGCCCGCAGCGAAGCGAGGACGACGATGAGCAGCGAGCCGATCCTGCAGGTCGTCAAGGGTGATCCGACGCCCGAGGAGCTCGCCGCCGTGGTCGCCGTCGTCACGGCCCGCTTGTCGGCGGCCGCCGTGCCGGCTGACCCGGACCGGGCGTCGGGCCGCGCGTCGGACTGGGCGACGTACTGGCGGCACGCCCGCCGTCCGCTGCACCCCGGCCCGGGTCGTTGGCGCGCGTCCGCTCATCCGTGACACTGAGGGCATGGCCAGATACGAGGTCAACCCTGAAGCCGTCGAGTACGCACGGAAGCTGATCGACGGGCGGCAGTACGTGCTGGACAGTGACTGGGGCGAGGTCCAGCCTCGGGCGGACGATCAGAACGCCTTCCTGGACAAGCACAGCTGGGACGAGTACGCCGCCTGGCACCTCGGGCTGACCGACGGTGCGGGCGACGAGACCAAGGCGCGGTACGCCTTCGTCATGGGCGACTTCCGGCGTATCCATCGGACCGGGCTGATCGCCTGCGTCTACCGAGCCTCCGAATGGCGCCACAAGGTAGTCGAACTGGCCGCCCACGACCTACTCCAAGAACTCGACGCAAAATCCGGCCTGACCGCTTAGGTACGTCGGAAGCGGACCAGGGGGTAGATGGGGGTCTGGTCGGTGTTGCGGGGTGGGCCGGGGAAGGTGGTGGCGCCGTCCAGGGTGAGGCCGTAGTGGGCTGCTCGGGCGACGAGGTGGGTGATGGCGTCCTGGCCGCGGGTGTCGTTGAGACCTCGGCCGTCGGCGTAGCGGCCGGCGTCGGACTTGTCGGTCGTGGTGACGAAGACACCGTCCGGGCGCAGGACTCGCGCTACCTCGGCCAGTACGGCGTCGCTGTCCTCCAGCAGATGCACGAACCAGACGGCGACCACCGCGTCACACCGTCGGTCGGCGATCGGAAGCTTGGCGGCGTCGGCCGCGGCAACATGCCCAGGCAACCGGACCCGCGCCCGCCGAAGCATCGCGCTCGACAGGTCGACGCCGTGCACCAAGTTGCCCAGAGCAACAAGCTCCGCGCCCACGATCCCAGTACCTACAGCCAGTTCCAGCACTCTCCCGCCCTCCGGCAGGAGCGAGTGGACGGCGAGGGCTGCCGCCTTGGCGCGTTCGACGCCGCCGCGGGTGTCGTCGTAGCGGGCTGCTTCGGGTTCGTCGTAGGCGAAGGGGGTGGTGGATCGCCAGAGGGCCGGCCAGGGGATGCCCACCTCGGCGAGCATGCGGCGGAGCAACGGGAGGGAGACACCGACAACGTTGTGGTAGTCGCCGTGGATGCCGGTGACGAACGGGCCGCCGAGACCGTCGACGGTGAACGACCCCGCGACCACCAGCGGTTCACCGGTGGCGACGTACGCGTCGATCTCGTCGTCGGTCAGGTCGGCGAAGAACACCTCGGTCGACTCCAGCTCCCGCAGTTCCTGCTTGGAGTTCGTGTCGATCAGGCAGTGCCCGGTGTGCAGTACGCCGCTCCGCCCGCGCATCAATCGCAGTCGTTCCCGCGCGACGTCCGGCGTACCGGGCTTGCCGTAGGCGACACCGTCCAGCTCCAGTACCGAGTCGCACCCGAGCACTGTCGCGTGCTCGGTCAGGCTTGCCACGACCGCTCGTGCCTTCAGGGTCGCCAGCAGCCGGGCCAGCTCACCCGGGCTCTCCGCGGTGATGTTGTCCTCGTCGACCCCGGAGACGATCACCTCCGGCTCGACCCCGGCACCACGCAATGTCTTCAGCCGCGCCGGCGACGCCGACGCGAGCACGAACCGCACGTCCACAGCCGAGTCGTTCACAGCTGCGTCGCTCACAGCTGGGTCGCTCACAGCTTGGCGAGGGCCCGGCGCAGCGGGTCCAGTCCGATCGAGCCCAGGTTCAGCGCGTCGGAGTGGAACGCCCGCAGGTCGAACGCGGCACCCTTACGCTGCTTGGCCTCCTCCCGCGCCTGCAGCCAGATCCGCTCGCCCACCTTGTACGACGGCGCCTGTCCCGGCCAGCCGAGGTAGCGGTTCAACTCGGCCCGCAGGAACTCGCTCTCCATCCGGCAGTGCGCCCGGAGGAACTCGAACCCGAGCTCGGCGTTCCACCGCTCGCCCGGCCGCCAGCCGAACGGGTTGTCGCGCGGGATCTCCAGCTCCAGGTGCATGCCGATGTCAACGATCACGCGAGCCGCGCGGAAGCCCTGCGCGTCCAGCATCCCGAAGCGGGCACCCGGGTCCTCCAGGTAACCCAGCTCCTCCATCAGGCGTTCGGCGTACAGGGCCCAGCCTTCACCGTGACCCGAGACCCAGCAGTCGAGCCGCTGCCACCGGTTGAGCAGGTCGGTGCGCAGCATGGTCTGCGCGCACTGGAGGTGATGCCCGGGCACGCCCTCGTGGTAGACCGTGGTGACCTCGCGCCAGGTCGCGAAGTCCTCGATGCCGCTCGGCACCGCCCACCACATCCGGCCCGGCCGGGTGGTCAGGTCCTCGCTCGGCTGCGTGTAGTAGATCGAGCCGTCCGAGGTCGGCGCGATCATGCACTCGAGCGTGCGGATCTTGTCCGGGATGTCGAAGTGAGTCGCGCCCAGCTCGGCCACGGCCGCGTCGGACATCTCCTGCATCCAGTCGCGGAACGCTTCCTTGCCGTGGATCTTGCGGCCCGGGTCGTTGTCCAGCACCGCCGCCGCAGCCTCGATGCCGCGGTCGCCGCCGTTCAGGCCGGCCGCGATCGCCTGCATGTCCGCCTCGATCCGGGCGAGTTCCTCCCAGCCCCAGGCGTACGTCTCCTCGAAGTCGATCGCGGCGCCGAGGAAGCTGCGCGAGGCAAGCTCGTACACCTCCCGGCCGCAGGCGTCGCGCTGCGGTGCACGCGGCGCGATCTCCGCGGTCAGCCAGGCCCCGAACTGCTCGTACGCCTTCCGCGCCGAGGCGGCCGCGGCGTCGACCTGCGACTTGACCGCGCCATCGGGTGCCTGCGCGGCCAGCCCGGCGAAGAAGTCGTCGCCTTCGGCACCGGTCCAGCTGGCGATCCGGGCGGCCAGGTCGTTCACCTGACGCAGCGCCGACACCCGTCCGAGCCCGGCCTGCTCCAGCAACGTCTCGCGGTACCCGTCGAGCGCCGTACCGACCTGGTTGAGCCGGATCGCGACGGTCTCCCAGTCCTGCTCGGTCGCGGTCGGCATCAGGTCGAACACCGAGCGGATCTCGGACGGGACCGAGGCGATCGCGTTCAGCTGGTGCTGCGGGACGCCGGCCTGGTACCGCTCCAGCTCCAGCCCGAGTCGCTCGAGGAACGCGTCCTTGGCGACCTCCTCGCGCGGGCTGCTGGTCGCGGTGGCCCCGGCCTCGACGACGGTCCGCTGCGTCAGCTCGGTCAGCGCCTCGAAACCGGACGGCGTGTAGTCCGGCAACTCGTGGTCGTGACCGGTGATGCCCAGGTAGGTCGCGGAGATCGGCTGCAGGACGACGTACTGCTCCAGGTACCGCTCGGAGAGCTGGTCGATCGGGCTGTCCGGTGTGGTGGCTTCGCTCACCTGGCCGACCCTACCCGCAGCTGAGCTCGGAGCTGACCTGATATTCCCGGTACTGTGGCGACCGCTATCCATGGCTCTCCAGCGAAAGGAACGGGGTTGAGCCAGACACCGTTCGGCGGGCCACCTGGCCAGAATACGCCGTACCAGCAGCAGCCCGGCCCACCGCCGCTGCCAGGACCTTACGGACCGCCACCCGGCCAGTACGGCGGGCAGCCGCAGTACGGGCCACCTCAGTACGCACAGCCCCAGTACGGGCAGCCGCAGTACGGGCAGCCGCAGTACGGGCAGCTCTACCCGCCGGTGCACGTGGCGCCGCAGCAGGGATTCGGATGGGGACCCAACGTCGGACCGCCGCCGCGGAAGAAGTCCAAGGGCCCGGCGTTCCTGGTGCTGAGCCTGGTGGTGCTGGCCGTCGCCGGCGCGTGGATCTTCGGCACGATCAAGAAGAACGCCGACAACAGCTACACGCCTCCGGTGAGCTCCGGCCGCCACACGCCCGCGCCGACCGGCCCGACGTCCGAGCCGACCGAGCAGCCCACCGAGGAACCGACGTCGAGTACGACGACGCAGCCGAACGGACAGTCCGACGCGACGATCGTTGCCAAGAACAAGCTGTACACGGTCGGCCAGATGGCGCCCGTGAGCTGCAAGGAGCCGAGCGTCCGGCCGAACACCGCCCGCAACGCGGCGGCGTACTGGGCCGCGATCAAGCCGTGCCTGGACAAGTCCTGGGCGCCGCTGGTGGCCGAGGCGGGCTACACGTTCCGGGCTCCGCAGATGGTCTACTGGTCCGGCACGAGCGTGTCGAACCCGTGCTCCGGCGGCGCGGTCAACGTGCCGTTCTACTGCTCGGCGAACCACATGATGTACATGAAGGTCGATGTCTTCGTGAAGGCGTACAACGAGTACTCCGATCCGGAGGCGAAGGCCTACGCGCGGATGTGGTACACCCGGTCGATCGCCCACGAGTACGGCCACAGCGTCCAGAACGAGACCGGGATCCTGCAGGCCGCCAGCCGGATGCGGTACGACGCTCCGGACACCGCGAGCCAGATGCGGATGACGCGCCGGATGGAGCTGCAGGCGAACTGTTTCGCCGGAGTCTTCCTGGCCGTGAACAAGCGCAGCTACCCGATCAACGGCCTGATGCTCAGCGTCTGGAACAAGTACGTCGTCACCGCGGGCGACCCGCCGGAGCAGGGCGACCACGGCAGCAAGGCCAGCCAGGCGCGCTTCATGGGCAGGTCGTTCCGCACCGGCAACCCGGCCACCTGCAACACGTTCTCGGCCTCGGCGGCCAACGTCAGCTGACGGTCAACCCGGGCGGCGCGACCTGTCGCCAGGAGTCGATCAGGATGTCGTGCAGTTCGCCGGCGTCCTCGAGTGCGTCGAGGCGGGCCCGAACCCAGTTCGAACCCGCCTCGTGCGGCGGAACCCAGAACTTCCCGGGTTCCGCCGCGATCAGCTCTTCCCGCTCCAGCCGGGGACACCGGACCGCGAACGAGGTCTCGTCGTCCGGCACCGTCACGAACATCCGCCCCGCGACGTCGAACGTCGGGTGCCCCCATCGCTGCTTCTCCACCGTCTCCGGGAAGGACAGCGCAATCCGTCGTACGTCGTCAGCGTCCAGCACGCAGACACTTTAAGCGGAGCGCTTGCGGCCCGGTAGCAGGAGCGCGACGACCGCTCCGACTGCGACGACCGCGGCTCCGGTCCAGACTGCCGGGACCAGTCCGTCGGCGTACCGGGCCGGCGACTCGTAAGAGCCGGCCGATGCGAAGACCGAGGCCAGTACGGCCACGCCCATCGCGACACCGACCTCACGAATGGTGTTGTTCGTCCCGGAAGCCACACCGCGGTCGGCATCGGACGCGCTCGCCATCACGACGCTCGCGGACGGTGCGAAGGTCAGTCCCATCCCAACACCGGCCAGGATGAACGGCAGCACCATCTCGCTGTACTGCGTCGACGCAGTGGTGATCAGAGCGAGCCAGCCGAGCGCAACCGCCAGGAACACCTGCCCCGACGCGATCAATGTGCGTGCTCCGACCCGGTCCACGATCAGACCGGCGATCGGCGCGACGACCATCGGCGCCATCGTCCACGGCATCGTTCGTACGCCGGACTCCAGTGGGCTGTAGCCCTGCACGACCTGGAAGAACTGCGCCAGCAGGAACACCGACCCGAACACGCCGACCGAGAACGTGAACGACGTGATGTTGATGACGCTGAACGCCCGTACCGAGAACAACCGCAGCGGCAGCATCGGCGACGTGGTCCGCCGCTCCCATCCGACGAACGCGGCCAGCAACGCCACACCGGCGATCAGCGAGCCCAGCACACCGACAGAGGTCCAGCCGTCGTCAGCACCGTGCACAACGCCCCAGACGATGGCGAGTACGCCGGCAGCGGCCAGGACCAAGCCGAGCAGGTCGAGCCGCTTCGCCGTACCCCTGGACTCGGTCAGGACGCGCGCGGCCAGCACCACTGCGACCACGCCGACCGGCACATTCAGCCAGAAGATCCACTGCCAGTTCAGACCGTCGACGACGGCTCCACCGACGACCGGACCGACTGCGACGCCCAGTCCGGAGATGCCACCCCAGATGCCGATCGCAGCACTCCGCAACCGCTCCGGTACGGCGCCTGCCAGCAGCGTGAGCGACAGCGGCATCACCGCGGCCGCGCCGACACCCTGAATCGAACGGGCACCGATCAGCATCCACGGCTCGGTGGCCAGCGCACAGGCCGCCGAGGCGACCGTGAAGAGGGCGATCCCGGCGAGGAAGATCCGCCGGCGCCCGAGGCGGTCGCCGATCGCGGCGGCCGTCAGCAGCAACGCCGCGAAGGACAGAGTGTAGGCGTTCACGAACCACTGCAGGTCGGACAGCGACGCGCCGAGTTCCGCCTTGATCACGGGCAGCGCGTTCGTCACGACCAGGTTGTCCAGCGTGACCATGAAGGTCGGGATCCCCACCGCGGCGAGTACGGCGCCCAGCCCGGCGCGGCGAGCCCGCTGCGCGGGAGGTTCCAGCGTGGATCCCAGCTCATCGAGAGCGGTCGACGTCATCTCGGTCTCCTAGTTGTAATTCACTGATAACAACTAAAGTATGCATTGACTGATAACATGTCAACCAGCCGAGAGGAGAACCATGACGACGAAGGTGCGACTGACTGCGGCTGAGCGGGGTGTGGAGGTGCTGGAGGCGGCTGTGCAGGCGTTCGGCGCGTCCGGGTACGAGGGCACCAAGACGGACGAGATCGCCCGGCTGGCCGGCGTCTCGCAGCCCTACGTGATCCGTCTGTTCGGCACCAAGCAGCAGCTGTTCCTGGCCGCCGTCCAGTCGGTCTGTGACCGGATCGAGCAGATCTTCCGCGAGGCAGCCGAGGAATCACCCGAGCTGCGCACCCTCGGGCACAACTACGAACGGCTCCTGGCTGAGCCCGAGCTGCTCCTCGTCCTGCTGCACGGCTTCTCGGCCAGCCGCGACCCGGCCATCGGCGACGCTGTCCGCGAGCGCTTCGGCCGCATCTACAGCCTCGTCCGCGAGCTCACCGGCGCGTCACCGACCGAGGCCCGCGAGTTCCTTGCCACCGGCATGCTGCTGACGGTCATGTCGGCCATGCAGGTGATCGGTCCCGACGCGGCGAGCCTGCCCTGGGCCGAGGAGCTCACGTCGACCCTGGGCGACGCGAAGTAGTCAGTCCCGCCCGAGCTTCTCCCCGGAGGCGAACCAGATCGCCACCGTCGACAGCACCAGCGCACCCACGGTCACCACCAACGACCCACGCACGTCCGCCCCACGCACTACCGCGACCGCCACCGCAACCACCGGCCCGATCAGCACGGCGATTGCCCCCGGCAACAACCAGCGCCGGAGCGAATCCCGGTGCACCCGCGCGTACGACGGGATCTGCGCGGTGAACGCGGTGGCCAGATGCACCACCAGCAAGGCGATTCCGGTCACGACCAGGCCCCAGTTCACCTCGCTCGGCGCACGGAAGACCCAACCGAGGGCGACCACGATGATGAAGACGAGCCCGGCCAGCGAGTCCGGCAGGATGACGGTTGCCACCAGCATCGGAATCGCGATCAGCGGGATCAGGTCCAGCTGATCCCACGGCTGCAGCCAGGAGATCAGCAGCGCGACGCCGCCCGCGACAGCGATCGCCAACCGGGCGAGGAATGCCGCCTCCCCGGCCGCCCGCAGCTGCACCAGCCACAGGCTGATCCTCTCGGCGGCGGTCACGACCGCATCCTCGGCGCCGCCGCGAGTCGCGAGGCATCCCGCAGTACTTCGTCCAGCGTTCCCGCACCGTGCCACGGCACCGTCGGTACGCCGAGGTCGCCCAGCCTGTCGAGCTCGCGCCGGCGCTCCAGCAACCGCAGTCGCCAGGCCAGCGGCCACGTCCGCGCATCGTGCTCCTCGAGGTCGATCACCGAGGCGACGTCCGGTGGCAGCGTGTCCACAGCGATCACTGTGCATCCCGAGTGCACCAACGTCACGACGTACCCGAGCACTGTCTGCCGGAGCAGCGGGCTGAGCACAAGCACGAGGCTGTCGGACCTGATCCGGTGCCGCCGGGCCAACTGCTGCTCGTCCTGCTGGCGGCCCTGGCGGTCGGCGTGGGTCAGCGCGTCCAGGATCCGGCGTAGGTGACCGCGACCGCTGCCGGACCTGACGCCGCGGACCGTGTTCCCGGTGTCGATCAACCGGACCCGGTCGCCGTGCCGCAGGTAGTGCTCGGCGATCGAAGCCGCGGCACGGACTCCGGTGTCCAGGCTGCTGGACCGCCCGTCGATCCCTTCGCTGACGCCGATCTCGCCACCGGTGTCGAGCAGGATCACGACCTCGGTGTCGCGGTCTGACCAGGTCGACGTCACGTGCAGCTCGCGGGTCCGCGCCGAGACCGACCAGTTGATCCGCCGGAGCCGATCACCGGTGCGGAACGGACGGACGCCCGCCAATTCAGTTCCTTCACCCGGCCGCCGCGACCGGTGCAGCCCGACGAGGCCGGCCGGACGTGGCATGGCGTCGACCGCTTCGAACCCCTCGCGCAACGGCAACGTGGTCACGGACATCGCGCGGGCGGACACCACCGGGACGCGGTACGCACCCAGCACGGACGTCGCGACGACCGTCGGCCGCTCCAGTGCACGGATCCCCCACCGCTTGGACCGCAGCCCGACCTCGAGGGTCACGGTGCCCTCGGACACCGGCTCTGCGATCGCGGCCTGCGCCGGGTCGTACTGGAACCACTGCGACCGCGGCAGCGCGGCAACGATCAAGTCGATGTCCGGATCGATCGTCCCGGCCACCTCCAGCCGGTACGTCGTCGCCTGGCCTTCGAACAGCACGTCCGTGTCGAGCTCAGTGCGCACCTCGGGGCGCTCCCGCGGACGGAAGTACCGGCCCCAGACCGCGACGAACGCCAGCGGTAAACCCAGCACGGCCGCATCCGGCCGTCGTGCCAGCACTGCGAGCACCAGCAACACCGCAGCCACGCTGACCGCGCGGATCTGCGCGTGCGTTGGCTTCCATCTCATCGGAGCGCTCCGATCACTGCGACGCGCTCTGGGACGCGCCCTGAGATGCGTCCCGGGGCCCGCCGACCACGGTGGGCGGGGTCGCGACCGAGCCCAGCACCGTGCGGACCACCGTCGCGCCGGTCACCTCGTGCAGCCAGAGCTCCGGACGAACCGTGATCCGGTGCGCAAGCGCCGGCACCGCGACCGCCTTCACATCCTCCGGTACGACGTAGTCGCGGCCCTGGATCACGGCGTACGACCGAGCCGTCAGCAGCAGCGCGAGAGAGCCACGCGGCGAGGCACCGATGAGGACCTGGGAGTCGCGCCGGGTGGCAGCGGCCAGGTCGACGCAGTACTGCCCGACGGTGTCGTCAACGGTGACGGTCTCGATCGCACGCTGCGCAGCGTGCAGTCCGACCGCGTCGGTGACCGCCTCGACGGTCTGGTCCTCCGTACGGCGGCTCATCCGGCGCCGCAGTACCTCCCACTCCTCCGCGGCGCTCGGGTAGCCGAAGCCGATCCGCAGCATGAAGCGGTCGAGCTGTGCCTCGGGCAGCGGGTAGGTGCCTTCGTACTCGACCGGGTTCGCTGTCGCGAGGACGTGGAACGGGGTGGGCAGCGGGAAGGTCTGGCCCTCGACGGTGACCTGGTGTTCCTGCATCGACTCCAGCAGCGCGGCCTGCGTCTTCGGCGGGGTCCGGTTGATCTCGTCGGCGAGCAGCAACCCGGTGAAGATCGGGCCGGGCCGGAAGACGAACTCGGACTCCTTCTGGTCGTACACGAAGGCACCGGTGACGTCCGACGGCAGCAGGTCCGGGGTGAACTGGACCCGCCGGAACTCCAGCCCGAGCGCCTGCGCGAACGACCGCGCCGCCAGCGTCTTGGCGAGCCCCGGGTAGTCCTCCAGCAGGACGTGCCCACCGGCCAGGATGCCCGCGAGCACGAGCTCGAGCGCCTCGGCCTTGCCGACCACTGCCTGGCTCACCCGGTCCAGAACCTGGCGGCTCAGGTCGGACACCTCACCGAGCTTCAGCTCGCGATCAGTCACAGTTCCTCACAGGTTCTCGATGGTCTGGATCGCGTCCTCGATCTCGTCGAGGGACGCGGTGCGCTTGTCGTCTGCCGTGACCAGGGCCCACAGCCGTTCGCCGGTGATCGCGCGGGCGCGGTCTGGCTCCCGTGCGGGGTCGACGCCGTGCCGGTGCACCAGCCGGTCGGTCGTCAGCTCGAGCAGCAGCGGCCGGATGCGGCGGGCGAACGTCTGCGATCCCTCGCCGGCCCGGCGTTCGCGGCTCGACTCCTGCAGCCAGGTCGCGACGAATTGGGTCCTGTTGTCCGTGCTCCGGGTCCGCAGCGCGGCCAGCTTCTCGTCCTGCCGCGCCGGCCAGTTGGTCTCCAGCAGCTGCGGTGCGATCAGCCGCAGCGCCAGCGATCCGAAGCCGATGGCCAGCGCCATCGCCACGAACCACAGCGGCCGCGGCGCCATCCCGGCCGCACCGAACGCACCGATCAGCAGCAGACTCGCCAGCACGGTGAACCCGACGTGCTGCACCAGCGCCTTGTCCAGCCGCATCGACTGAAGACGCCGTTTCTGCCCGCCACCTTGGTCAATGGTCCGCGGCGCACTCTCGTCCAAGGGAGTCCAGCGGTACGACGTCATCCGGGCACCACCTCGCCCGTCTGCTTCGCGGCCCGCGCGGATCGAACGGCGGCCAGCTCGTCACGCAGGCGCAGCAACGCCGCCCGCGCTTCGGCCCTGGCATCTTCGGTCGACCCGTGCGTCGAGTAGCGGGCCTCGCGGTACAGCTCACCAAGTCGGTTCAGCTGTGGCTCCGAGATGCCGCCGACGCCCAGCACCCGGACAGTGAACTCGGCCGGTGTCTCCGACTGGTCCCGCGCCAATCCCGCGGACGCGGCCGCTTCCTCCAGTGCGACCCAGCAAGCGATCACCGCATCGGTCGCCGTCCCGGTGTCGATGCGCGCGAGGCCGGTGTCGACCGCCTCGGCCAGCCGGTCGGCCTTCATCCGCTCCCAGTCCGCGTCCGCGGTCTCGGCCTGCGGCAGCTCGACCTTGCGGAGGATCCGGTAGAGCAACCGGCCGAGGAGGAGTACGACGGTCGCGATCACCAGGTAGATCAGCGCCTGCCACAAGGCCTTCAGCCAGTCGGGCATCGGCCGGTTGCCCCGGTCCTTGCGCTCCGGCGGGAGCGCCGGAGCGGGCGTCTCCTCCGGCGCGCTGGGGGTCAGCGTCGGCAACGGCCGGGGCGAGGATCGCAGCGTGCTCTCGCTGATCGGTCGCACCGAACCACCGGCCGAGGCGAGCACCACGAATCCGGCCGCGGTGACCCCCAGGATCAGCACGACAGCCAGCGTCCACGCGCCCCGACGGTGGGTGTGCATCCAGGAAGGCTAACCGATCAGAAGCCCGTATCGAGCCACGGAAGCCGGCTCGTGGAAAACGCTTGCGCCGCGGCCTGGAGCGCACCGGCCGTGTGCTCCTGCGCCAGTCCGGCCGCACCGAGCCGGACGAACGACGGCTTGCCGAGGTAGACCGAGGCCAGATCGCGTACGTCGACGGTGAGATCGGCCGGCCGGGCCGTCGACTCGCAGGTCGCCCCGGCCGGACCACCGGCGAGGTGCCACTTGCCGGCGTTCCACGGAAGGAACCCGTCGGTCACCTCGAGGACGACGTCGATGTCGCGGGCGTACGTCCGGGCCGCAAGCGCAGGGGCGAGATCGACGAACCGCAGCCAGAGACCGTCGCGGGTGATCGGCGACGGCGCCCGCTGGTCGACCAGCAGGTCCAGCAGCGGGTCGTCCGACGGCAGTGCCTCGTACCGCGTCTCGCTCAGCAGGTCGGGCTCCAGCAGGTAGCGCCAGAGCGCCGCATGCGACGCGAGGTCCACGGCATGCACGCGCCGTACCTCGACGAACCCCTTGTCGGCGCGCTTGGTCCGGTAGTGCGCGAACCCGGTCAGCTCACCGTCCCGCTCGGCCAGCACGCAGCGCAGCGCGGAGGCGTTGGACGGGTCGACCATCACGTTGTCGCTGACAACGATCTCCTGCCACCGGTCGTTGTGCTCGAACATGCCGACCCGCTCGGTCGCCAGCTTGTTGCGCAGCGCCGCGGTCTCGGCCAGCGTCTCGCGCACGCCGACGTACCTGATCCGTACGTCGTCGATACCGGCGACCGGCCGCAGTTCGCGAGCGGGCTTCGGTACGACGATCTCCTGGTGGTCGCTGGCGAGGCCGTAGCCGAACCGGCCGTAGATCACCGCTTCGCTCGCGGTCAGCCCGGCGAGCGGCTCGGTCCCGGCCTCGTGGATCTCGTTCAGCTGGGCCCGCATCAGGTCGCGCAGGATGCCACGCCGGCGGTGGGTCGCGCGGACCCCGACCATGGTCACCCCGGCCATCGGCACCTGCGCGCCCGGCACAGTCATCCGGTGTGAGAACGCCGCGGTGTGGCCGACCAGTTGCTTCTCGTCGATCGCGACGATGCTGCGGTCCGGTTCCCAGACCTGCCGCTCCGCCTCGAGTTGCGCCTCACTCCACGGCGCCGAGAACGCCACGTCAATGAGCTCCAGGAGCTCGCCCCACTCACCCTCGAACCGCCCGATCTCGATCGCCATGCCCAACACCTACCAGACCCCGAGAACCACCGGCCCCGCCTTGTGCCCGCGAAAACGCGGCAGGGCTGGGAATTTCCCGTGGTGACGGGAAAGCCGCGCGACTCCCGGTCTGGACTGATGAAAACCGTTTTCATATACTCGAGAGATGACCGCCCATTCGAAGACGCCGTTGTCCCTGCTGGTCGGGCTTTCCACGACACTGCGGGAACCTGTGCTGGACGCGATGCTGGACACCACCAGCGTGGCCGTGGTCGTGGACCAGGACGAGCTGCCCGGGCGGGGCGTGCTGTCCTGGCGCGTGCTGGACGCATCCGGGCCGATCGACACCGGCGAGTTCACCGTGGGCGACGACTGTGGGGCGTGTGAGCTGATCGAGTCGCTGCTGCCGTTGCTCGAGGCCCTGGTCGCGCGGCAGCACTGGGATCACGTCGTACTGGCGGCGCCTCCGGCGATGGAGGCGCGGCCACTCGCGGGTTCGCTGGTCGCGGCGATGCCGGAGATCGTCGTCGACACGATCACCTGCGTGGTGGACGCCGTACTGCTGGTCGAGCAACTGTCCGGTGACGAGCTCCTCGACGAGCGCGGTCTCGCACTCGGGCTGCCGGACCGCCGCAACGTCGCCGAGCTCACCGCGCGGCAGATCGAGTACGCCGACGTCTGCGTACTCGCCAACCTGCATCGCAACGCAGCGCCGGATCGACTGCACAACCTGCTGCTGCACCTGAACCCGCGGACCACAGTCGTCGCGGCGGACCCGGCCGGCGTACCGGAAGGGCCGGTGGCGCGGACCGGGTTGTTCGAGTTCGCCGCCGCCGAGGCGTGGGCCGGTGAGCTGGCGTCGTCCGATCGGGTCCAGCCGAGTGGTGACGGCGTGACGACCGTGCTCTGGCGGTCCACGCGGCCGATGCATCCGTCACGGTTGAACGACGCTCTCGAGGACATCGTGGACGGCGTCGTCCGCAGCCGCGGCGTGGTCTGGCTGGCGAACCGGCCGACGCAGCGCGTCCGCTGGGAGTCCGCCGGGTACAGCGCGTCGCTCGGCATGCTCGGCGAGTGGTCGGACACCGAGCACCTGGCCGAATGCACCGTGGTTGCGACCGGCATGGGTCTGGATCCGGCGCGGCTGCAGTCGATCCTCGACGCGTGCCTGCTGACCGAGTCCGAACTCGCCAGCCTGGACTGGAACGACCTCGACGACCCGTTCGCCGGAATGCTCTGAAGCCCGCGGCCGGCTAGCCCAGCAGCGGCAGGCGGTCCGCGTGTGGACCGAGCATGTCCAGGTCGTCCTCGTCCAGCGGCACCCGGCCGGTCGCCTTCAGCACGTACGTCGTCGTGTCCCAGCCGATCAGGTCCCACGCCTCCGGACCGAACAGTCCGTCCAGCGTCCGCGCAGTGACCTGCAGCGCCTCCGGATCAGGCTCGGGCGCGTCCGGCAGTCCGACGGTCAGGTCGAGATGATGGACCGTTGCCTCCAGCACCAACGTGGCCACGAAGTCGGTCGCCCGCAGTACGTGACCCTGCGTCTCGATCCGCCGCCCCTTCTCCGACAGCCCGGCCGCGGCCGCCCGCACGGCAGCCTCGGACACCTCCCGCCAGTGCTGGACCAGCATCCCCGGCCTCCGGTACGACGACGCGACGCCGCGGACGAAGCTCGTGTCCGGATTGTCGCCGTCCATCCGCGGCGGGAAGTCCTGCCAGTACGTGACGAAATCCCGGTCCGGCCCGACCACGGCCGGGCTCGCGAACGCGATCAGCGCACGCTCGGCGTCGTACAGCAGATGGACCAGCAGGGGCCCGACCGGCATCCCCGGGCACCTGGTCGCGAGCCCGAAGTCGGCGTCACTCAGCCCCTGCACGACCTCCGTCAGCCGCCCGTACTCCCGGCCCAGCGTCGCCGCCAGCCGCAGCGGCAACGCCCCTCGCTCGGGTGCCTTCATCCCCGGCCTCCTCGGTGTGCTCCCTTGAAGAACCTAACCCGGGAGTACGCCGTGATGTTCCTAGTGCCCTGAGTCGCCGACTCAGGACACTATGAGCGTGCAGTGTCGAGGTGTGCGGCGGCGCTGGCCTCGAGGTGGCTGAGGTCGGAGGCGACGGTCGCGTAGGTATAGCCCTGGCTCAGCCGCCGCCGGGCGGACTGCCCGTCCTGGGTGTGGATGCCCGCCGCGACCCCCGCCTCCTGCGCGGTCCGCGCGATCAGTGCGACGGCTTCCTCGAACGGCCCCTCGACTTCAGGATCCCCGGGGAAGCGAGCGCCGACTGACAGCCCGAGATCCGACGGCCCGACGTAGATCCCGTCCAGGCCCGGCGTCGCGCAGATCTCGGCCACGTTCTTCAGCCCGAGCGGCGTCTCGATCATCGCGAGTACGACGGTCGCCGCGTCCGCGTCGGCCGGGACCGGGCCGATCCGCAGCGACGCCCGCATCGGCCCGAAGGACCGCACTCCGGTCGGCGGATACTTCGCCGCTTGCACGGCCCGGGTGACGTCCTCGGAGTTGTCCACGAGCGGCACGATCACGCCGGTCGCACCCGCGTCCAGGGCCCGGCCGATCGGCGTCGGATGGTTCGCCTCGACCCGCACCATCCCCACCGTCGCGCCGCCACCAAGAGCAGCGCCCGCGTCCACCGCGAGCAGCCCGTTCAACAGGCCCTGGTACCCCAGCAGACCGTGCTGCCCGTCCAGTACGACGTAGTCGTATCCCAGCCTCGCGATCCGCTCGGTCGCCACCGGTGCGTCCATCACCACCCAGTAACCGATCAGCTGCTCCCGGGCCCGAATCCTGTTGGCGAAATCGTTTGCGCTCACACCGAGCACCCTATCGGTCCTCGTCGCGCCAAATCGCTCGCGTGACCGTCCAATGGACTGGAGGATGCAGGGTATGCCCTCCACAGACCACCTGCTCGACGACCTCGTCTCCGCGGCCGGACTGGCGCCGGTGCGCTCGGTCGAACCGCTGCGTGGGCACGGGTTCGACCACGAGGTACTGCGCGCGACCCTGGCGGATGCACGGCAGGTCGTGCTGCGGCATCGGCAGGAGGCTCGTCCCCTGCCCCAGGGCCGAGCGCGTTTCCTGGCCGACCACGACGTACGGGCGCCGGCACTCCTCGGCGGCAACGAGTTCGCGACGCTGTACGACTACGTCCCCGGCGACATGCTGTCCGCGGTGATCGACAAGATGACCGACGCCACCTGGAGATCGGTCGGTACGGCGTTCCGTCGCGTCCATGCGGTGCGCTTCCCCAGCGGTCTGTCCGGCCACTTCGGTCCCGGCAGCCTGATCCTGCACCCGACCGATCCGGTCGAGGAGCTCCACCGGCTACTGGTCGACGCCGAGTCCCGACTCGAGCCCAACCTCCCGTTCGTCCTTCCCTGGCTCCCGCGCCTACATGCGCTGATCGACGATCACGCCGAGCGGCTACGGCAGGCTCCGACCGCCCTGCTGCACGGCGACGTCTTCCTGGCCAACATCATCGTGGGGACGTCACACACCACCCTGATCGACTGGGACCAGACCCGCGTGGGCGATGCCGGCCAGGAGATCGCCGCCCTCGACGAGCGCATCCAGCTGAGCAACGGCGGCTCGCTGCCCGACGCGTTTTTCGAGACCTACGGCCGGCGGCCGGAGACCGCTGCCCTCCATCGCCTCACCAACGCGATCGCCTGGTTCACCCACGGGCCGTTCGCGGGCTGGGCCATCGACCCCAGCCTCGACGCCGACCGCACGCACCTGGTGACCGGCTGGCGGGACAGCCTGGTCGACTACCTCGCCGGCCTCGGCGAGCGCTTGCAGGAGTTCTAGACCGGCGGTACGCCGTGGCGGCGGGTGGAGAAGTGGCGGTCCTTGGTCTGGGCCGCGGCGAGCCGGGCGATCAGGTCGGTGCGGAGGTCTTCCGGCTCGACGATCGCGTCGATGACGAGGTCGGAGGCCAGCCGGAGGATGTCGATGTCGGTCTCGTACTCCTCCCGCAGCCGGGACACGTACTCGACCCGTTCACCCTCGTCGGCGATCTCCTGGA
The DNA here is from genome assembly GCF_045207705.1 of Kribbella sp. NBC_00889. Lineage (NCBI taxonomy): Bacteria > Bacillati > Actinomycetota > Actinomycetes > Propionibacteriales > Kribbellaceae > Kribbella > Kribbella sp. NBC_00889. The sequence goes on from NZ_CP108783.1 coordinate 6,144,789, forward strand.
TCTTGTTGTAGTACACGGCGTTGATCGCCGCCTCCGGACCCATCACCGCGATCTTCGCGGTCGGCAGCGCCACGCACGCGTCCGGCGAGAAGCCGGGTCCACACATCGCGTAGAGGCCGGCGCCGTACGCCTTGCGGACGATCACCGACACCGTCGGCACGGTCGCCTCCGACACCGCGGTGATCATCTTCGCGCCGTGCCGGATGATCCCCGCGCGCTCGACCTCGCTGCCGATCATGAACCCCGGTACGTCGCACAGGTACACCAGCGGCACGTTGAACGCATCGCACAGCCAGATGAACCGGGCCGCCTTGTCCGCGGAGTCGACGAACAGCACGCCGCCCTTGACGGCCGGCTGGTTCGCCACGATCCCGACCACCTGCCCCGCCAGCAACCCGAACCCGGTGACGAGCTCCGGGGCGTACGCCGGTTTGACCTCGAAGAACGTGTCCGCGTCGACCAGCGCGTCGATCACGTCGTGGATGTCGAACCCGACGCTCTCCTCGGCCGGAACCAGGTCCCGGGTGAAGTCCCTGGCCGGCGGCGCGGCGTCGTACGACGGCGGCCGCGTCTGCCACGAACCGGGCAAGTAGGAGAAGTACGTGCGGGCCAACTCGATCGCCTCGGTGTCGTCGGAGGCGAGCAGGTCGCCGCAGCCGGAGACGCTGGTGTGCATCCGGGCGCCGCCCATCTCCTCCAGTGTGACCTTCTCGCCGACCACCATCTCGGCCATCCGCGGCGAGCCCAGGTACATCGAGGCGTTGCCGTCGACCATGATCACGAGGTCGCAGAACGCCGGGATGTACGCGCCGCCGGCCGCCGACGGGCCGAACAGGCAGCAGATCTGCGGCACCTTGCCCGACAGCGCGACCTGATTGTGGAAGATCCGCCCGGCACCACGCCGCCCCGGGAACAGATCCACCTGGTCGGTGATCCGCGCGCCGGCGGAGTCGATCAGCCAGAAGATCGGCAGCTCGTCGCGGAGCGCGACCTCGGTGATCCGGACGATCTTCTCCACCGTCCGGGCACCCCACGACCCCGCCTTCACGGTCGGGTCGTTCGCGACGATCAGCGCCGGCCGGCCGTCGACCAGCGCGCGGCCGGTGACCACGCCGTCGGCGGGCAGGCCGGCGTTCAGGGCGTTGGCCAGCTGCGCGTCCTCGACAAAGCTGCCCTCGTCGACGAGCAAGGCGATCCGGTCCCGCACGTACAGCTTGTTCTGGCTGGCCAGTTTCGCCGCAGCCTTGTCCGGCGGGCCGAGGGTCGCCTCGCGGGCGACCTTGACCTCGGTCCAGTGATCGTGGGTCATGCGGTCATCATTCCACTGGGAGGCCGAGGCTTCGGGCGATCAGCATGCGCTGAACCTCCGACGTCCCCTCGCCGATCTCGAGGATCTTGGCGTCCCGGTAGAAGCGCGTCACCGGGTACTCCTCCATGAATCCGTAGCCGCCGAACACCTGGGTGGCGATCCGGGTCGCGGTCACCGCGGACTCGGTCGCGTACAGCTTCGCCACCGACGCGGCCTGCTTGAAGTCCTGCATCGACGCGCCCGCGTCCTTCAACGCGGCCGCTCGGTAGACGAGCAGCTCCGCCGCGTCCGCCATCACCTTGAGATCGGCGATCTGGAACGCGACACCCTGCTTGCGACCGATCGGCACTCCGAACGTCGTGCGCTCGCCGGCGTACTGGACCGACATCTCCAGGCAGGCCCGGATGCAGCCGAGCGCGACCGCGGCGATCGCCACCCGCCCGTCGTCCAGCGTCGCGAGGAACTGCGCGAAACCCTTGCCGCGCTCGCCCAGCAGGTTCGCCTCCGGGACGCGGCAGCCGCTGAGCGACAGCGGGTGCGTGTCACTCGCGTGCCAACCCAACTTGTCGTACGCCGCCTCGGCCGCGAAGCCCGGCGTACCACTCGGGACGATGATGGTGGAGATCTCCGGCTTGCCGTCCGCCTTCTCACCGGTCCGCGCGGTCACCGTCACGCACGAGGTGATGGACGAGCCGGAGTTGGTGATGAACTGCTTCGAGCCGTCGATCACCCACTCGCCGTGCTCGAGGACAGCCCGGGTCTTGGTCGCGCCGGCGTCCGAGCCGGAATCGGGCTCGGTCAGGCCGAACCCGGCCAGCTTCTGGCCGGCCACCAGGTCGGGCAGCCAGGTGGCCTTCTGCTCGTCGGTGCCGAAGGTGAGGATCGGGTTGATGCCGAGCCCGACCGCCGCCTCCAGGGTGATGCCCATCGACTGGTCGACGCGGGAGATCTCCTCGATCGCCACGCACAGACTGGTGAAGTCACCGGCCGAGCCGCCGTACTCCTCCGGGGCGGTCAGCCCGAACAGGCCGAGCCGGCCCATCTTCTGCACGACCTCCACCGGGAAGTAGTGCTTGCGGTCCCATTCGGCCGCGTGCGGGGCGATCTCCGCCTCGGCGAAGTCGCGCACGCTGCGGCGGAACTCGCGGTGCTCCTCGGACAGCTCGTACATGACCCACTCCTCTGTACTTGACGCTCAGCCTCCCGTCCCCCTCTCCATCACCAAAGCACCTGGTGGATGTCGGGGCGAGACGGGAATCCGTGTGCTTGACGCTCACCTTCCCTTCACCCTCTCCATCACCAGAGCAGCTGGTGGTTGTCGGGGTGAGATGGGAATCTGTTGCTTGACGCTTACGTAAACGTAAAGCACAGTGGGGTGCGTGCACAATATCCGGGTGCCCGCTCAGACCTGGTCGATCGCCGAACTGGCGGCCGAGTACGACGTCACCCTGCGCACGATCCGGTTCTACGAGGACCGCGGCCTGCTCACGCCCGAGCGCCGCGGCACCGTCCGCGTGTACCACTCGCGCGACAAGGTCCGCCTCGGCTTGATCCTGCGCGGCAAACGCCTCGGCTTCTCCCTCGACGAGATCGCCACCATCGTCGACATGTACGACGCCGAGCCCGGCGAAGAGGGTCAGCTCGTCTACCTCCTGGACCAGATCACCCACCGCCGCGCCGACCTCGAACAACGCCGCCGCGACATCGACGAGACCCTCCACGAACTGGCCGAGGTCGAAGCCCGCTGCCAGTCCGACCTCACCTCCCTCCGCGGGCGGACCGCCCCCACTCACCAACCTCGCTGACACCCCGCCCTTTCACCCTTGCTCAGCGCACCAAGCGACGGAGTGGGCGCGTTGGTGAGTGCCGGCGGTCCGGGTGGTCAGAGAGCGTCCTCGTACGCCTTGAGGGTCTTGACGAACGTCGCGCGTTCGTCGTCGGACAGCGGCTCGAGCGCCTCACGCCAGGCCCGGGCGCCGCGGGCCAGCCAGTCGTCGATCGCCTCCCGATGCGCGTCCGACAGGGTCACCACGGCACGACGGCGGTCCTCGGGGTGTTCGCGACGATCGAGAATGCCTTTGCGGCTGAGCTCGCCGACCATCAGGCTGACCGTCGCCGGAGTGACCTCGAGACGTTCGGCCAGGTCGTTGACGCCGAGCGGGCCGTCGAACAGCAGGTAGGCGAACAGCGAGAGATGCCGGGGCGCGAGATTCAGGCCGGCCAGCTCATCGGGCACCTTGATCCGCTTGGTCCGCCCCACCATCCGCGGCATCAGCAGCAACAGCGTGCGGATGCTGTCATCGACGCTTGACATACCTTTGTCCTTAAAACTATTTTGCTTGCAAAGCTAAACAACTCCGTCCAGCAAAGGGTATGCGCGTGAACGCACAGTTGCTGTCTCTGACCACCACCGGCGCGCGCTCCGCCCGGCCGCACACCACCACACTCGCGTACGCCGAGGACGGCGGGCGGCTGATCGTGTTCGCCAGCAACGCCGGCCGGCCGCAGGCGCCCGCCTGGCTGCACAACCTTCGCGCCAACCCGGCCGTCACCGTCGAGGTCGGCGGCAGCCAGTACGACGCCGTCGCGACCGAGACCACCGGCGCCGAACGGGACCGACTGTTCGCCGACCAGGCCGCCCGCGACCCCGCCTTCGCGGAGTACCAGCGCAACACCTCCCGGGTGATCCAGGTCGTCGCACTCACGCCGGCCCGCGCCGGCGCCGCCACCGCACAGTTGAAGGAGATCCACGCCGGCCTCCGTCGCGAACTCACCGACACCCTTGCCGCGGTCGACATCTACCTGGCGGGAGAAGGCGAACTACCGGCGGCGATCAACGACCTGCAACGCCACTGCCTGTCGTTCTGCGGCTCCCTGCACGCCCACCACACCCGCGAGGACGGCGTCTTTCCGCGGCTGGCCGCGGACTTCCCCGAGCTGAAACCCGCGTTCGACCGCCTGACCCGCGAACACGAAGCCGTTGCCGTCCTCAACGAAAAGCTCACCGCGACGCTCGACCGGCTGACCACGGCGCCCACTCGCGCGACAGCCGAGCAACTGCGCGCCGACCTCGAACAGCTCGCCGGGGACCTCGAAGCCCACTACACCTACGAGGAGGCTCACCTCGGTCTCGCCCTCGACGCAGCCTGACACTGTCGATCTGGTCGGGACCCGTTCGTGTAGGAGGTGAGAAGACCGATACGAGGAGGTAGTCATGGGTGAGATCACGGTGGTGTGCAACGTGAGCCTGGATGGTGTGATGCAGGCGCCGGGCAGGCCGGACGAGGACCCGCGCGACGGGTTCCGGTACGGCGGGTGGGCAACGCCGTACAGCCAGGACGCCATGGGCCGCGTGCTCGGGCGAGGCCGCCGGTTCGGCGGGATGTTGCTCGGGCGCCGCACGTACGAGGACTTCGCCGGCTTCTGGCCGAACCAGCCGGACAACCCGTACTCCGAGGCCCTCGACAACCAGCAGAAGTACGTCGTCTCGTCGACCCTGACGAACCCCGCCTGGGCCAACTCCCACGTCATCACCCTCGACGACATCCCCAAACTGAAGACCGAGCAAGACCTCATCGTCCTGGGCAGCGGCCACCTGATCCGCTCCATCCCCGACCTGATCGACCACTACATCCTCCTCATCCACCCCCTGACCCTCGGCTCCGGCCAACACCTCTTCGGCAACCACCACCAGCCCCTGGCCCTGGACCACTCCGAGACCACCACAACCGGCGTAGTCATCAACACCTACAGCCCGGCGGCGTGAGCCAGCACCTGGACTTCGTCGTACCTGCGCAGGGCCAGTGCGGCGAGGCGGGGGTCGGCCCCCAGGGGTGGGCTGATGCGGTGGCCGGGGGCGCGACGGTGGATGAGGGTTTCGAAGAAGCCCGGGGCCAGGAGGTACGTCGCTATGGCTGTGCGGCCTGGGGTTCGGGAGAGGACTGTGGTGAGAGGGGCGGCGGTGCCGGAGATGTAGGCGACGTCGACCGGGCGGTCGATGCGGGTGGAGAGGAGCGAGGCTGCGGACGAGCAGTCCTGGAGGGCTCGGGGGTCCGAGGAGCCGGCTGCGGCGAGGACCACGTGGTCGACTCGGGAGAGGTCGCCCAGGCGGTCGGCGAGGATGTCGGCGAGGACCGGATCGGGGCCGAGTGCCGCCGCTGCGCGGACCCGGCGCGGATAGCGGTCCACCTCGGCCGCAACGTCGACGTACACGTGATAGCCGGAGCTGAGCAGCAGCGGCACCACGACCGCCTGGTTGCTGTCGGCAACCACCCGTCGAACCAGCGACGGCAACGCCGGTACGTCGACATCCACGAAGCCCAGCGACATCGGTACGCCGGGACGCTGCCGCGCCATCATCCGGACCAGTTCGTGGACGACCCGGATACCCCGCGGATCGGCGGTCCCGTGCGCCACCGCGACCAGGTCGATCACGAAGGAATCCCGGCCGCCTCGACCGCCAGCCGGTACCCGCGCCGGACCACCGTCCGGACCAGCTCCGGTTTCCCGATCGCCGTCCGGAGTCTGTTCACCGTGACCTCCACCGCGTGCACGTCCTCGGCACCAGGGAGCACCGCGAGCAACGCCGGCCGCGACACCACATCGCCTCCGGCCGCCACCAGTGCGGCCAGCACGGCCCGCGGACCCGGGCCGAGTGGCAGTACGACGCCGTCCAGGACCGCGGCGCCACCACGGATCACCAACTGCCCGTGCTCGGTCTCGATCGACCGCGCGTTGTCGTCGGTGAGCTGGTCGGTCACGATCCGGATCAACGCACCCAGCCTGAAGCGGTCCGGCACGAGCGGCTCCAGGCCCAGGTTCACGAACGGCCCGGCGGTCACCGGACCCACACAGGCGTTCAGCACCCGGCCGGACTTCAGCGCCGCGATCAGAGCGTCGTACTGCCCGGTCAAAGCCGCCGAGTCGATCATGGCCTGCGCACCGGGTGCCGATGTGTGCACCACCGCGTCCACCGCACCGGCGCCGATCTGACCGATCGTCCGCTCCACCAGAGCGGGATCGGGAGCCGGACCCCAGCGGTACACCTCCAGCCCACGCACCGATGCCCCGGCCGCGCGCAGCGAATCCTGCAGCGCCGGATCCGACAACCCATGCAGCTGTACGACGATCTTCCGGCCGCCGACACCCTGGTCGCGCAGCCAGTCCACCACCTCGGCCGTCGTCTCGGACCGCGCGGACCAGTGCTCGACCAGTCCGGCGGCCCGGATCGCGCCACGCGCTTTCGGCCCACGCGCCAGGATCCGCGACTGCTCCAGCGTGCCGAGCAGGTCCGCCGCCAGGCCGGCGCTGTCCGCGGACTCGATCCACCCGCGGAACCCGACCGCGGTGGTGACGACGACGTCGTCCGGCGGGTTCGCGATCACCCGCCGGGTCGCCTCGAGCAGCGCGTGGTCGTCGGCGACCGGCACGATCTGCAGCGTCGGCGCGTGCAGCACCTTCGCGCCTCGCCGCTCGAACGCCGCGATCAGGTCGTCCGCACGCCGGTGCGCGGTGACCGCGATCGTGCAGCCACTGAGTGGCCCGGGCCTAGCCGTGCTCACCGAGATTCACCATCACCTGTCCGTCGACGATCTCGACCTCGTACACCGGCAGCGACACCGACGAATCGTCCAGGCACTCGCCGGTGCGCAGGTCGAAGACCTGCTTGAACATCGGCGACGCCACCGTCGGCACCTCGCCTCTGCTCCCCACGATGCCACGCGACATCACGTTCGCCCCACTGAACGGATCCTGGTTGCCCAGAGCAAACACCTCGCCGCCGTGGGTCCGGAACACCGCGAGCTGCAGCTCGCCGGCCAAGGCGGCGACCCCACGCTCCGGCAGCAGCACGTCGTACTCACAAACCACAAACGCAGTCAGGACAGTCATCGGCGTACCTCCAATCGGGGGCCGGCCAGCAGCACCGGCTCCAGCTGTCCGCGTTCGGCCGGAGTGGCGGGCCGCGGCTGGTTGCGCTCGACCACGTACCGCAGGTCGGCGTCCGGCTGATCCGGCGCGTTCACGAAGGAGACGAACCGGGCCAGCTTGTCGGGGTCGTTGAGCGTGGCCCGCCACTCGTCCACGTACGAGTCGACATGCGCGGCCATCGCGGCGTCCAGGTCGGCGGCGATGCCGAGGCTGTCGTTCAGTACGACGTCGCGGACATGATCCAGACCGCCCTCGATGTCTTTGATCCACACCGCGGTCCGCTGCAGCCGGTCGCCGGTGCGGATGTAGTACATGAGGAACCGGTCGATGGCCTGGAACAGCTCTGGGTCGGTGAGGTCGGACGCGAGCAGTTCCGCGTGCCGCGGCGTCATTCCACCGTTGCCACCGACGTACAGGTTCCAGCCTTTCTCGGTCGCGATCACGCCGACGTCCTTGCCACGCGCCTCGGCACACTCCCGCGCGCACCCGGACACCCCGAGCTTGAGCTTGTGCGGCGACCGCAGCCCGCGGTACCGCAGCTCCAGCGCGATCGCCATCCCGACAGAGTCCTGTACGCCGTACCTGCACCAGGTGGAGCCGACACACGACTTCACGGTCCGCAGCGCCTTACCGTACGCGTGCCCGGACTCGAAGCCTGCGTCGACCAGCCGCTTCCAGATCGCCGGCAACTGCTCGATCCGCGCACCGAACAGGTCGACCCGCTGGCCGCCGGTGATCTTCGTGTACAGGCCGAAGTCGCGGGCCACTTCGCCGATCGTGATCAGCCCCTCGGGGGTGATCTCACCGCCCGGGATCCGCGGGACGACGGAGTACGTGCCGTCCTTCTGCAGGTTCGCCATCACGTGGTCGTTGGTGTCCTGCAGCGTCGCCCGCTCGCCGTCGAGGACGTGACCGGCCGGATCCAGGCTGGCCAGGATCGACGCGACCACCGGCTTGCAGATGTCGCAGCCGCGTCCGGTGCCGTGCCGCTCGACGATCTCGCTGAACGTCCGCAGCCCGGTCACCCGGACGACGTCGAACAGCTCGGCGCGGGACAACGCGAAGTGCTCGCAGAGTGCCTTGCTGACCTCGACACCGGCCTTGGTGAGCTCGGAGTTCAGCAGGTTCTTCACGATCGGCAGGCACGAGCCGCAACTGGTCCCGGCCTTGGTCTTGCCACACACCGACTTCATGTCGGTGCAGCCGTCGTCGCGGACCGAGCACCGGATCGCGCCGGCCGAGACGTTGTTGCACGAGCACACCGGCGCGTCGTCCGGCAGCTCGAGCTTGACCGGCGCGGCGCCCTCGGGCAGCAGGAACGCGGCCGGGTCCGCGCCGAGCTGGCGCCCGACCATCGGGCGGAGACCGGAGTACGCCGACGCGTCGCCGACCAGGATGCCGCCGAGCAACGTCCGGGCATCGTCGGACAGCACGAGCTTCTTGTAGACGCCGGCGACCGGGTCGGCGTACACGATGTCCAGTGCACCCTCGGTCGCGCCGAACGCGTCGCCGAAGCTGGCGACGTCGACACCGAGCAGCTTCAGCTTGGTCGAGGTGTCCGCACCCGGGAACGTCGCCGCACCGCCGAGCAGCCGGTCGGCGACGATCTCGGCCATTGTGTAGCCGGGGGCAACCAGTCCCCAGACCCGGCCCTCGATGCAGGCGGCCTCACCGATCGCCCAGACACCCGGCACGGAGGTCCGGCAGCCTTCGTCGACCACGACACCGCCGCGTTCGCCGATCGCCAGACCGGCCGCCCGGCCGAGCTCGTCCCGCGGCCGTACGCCGGTCGCGAACACGACCACGTCGGCGGGCAGATCGGGGCCGTCGGCAACGGCCATCGCGCGGGCCGCGCCTTGGGACGTCAGCTTCACCCGGCTGCACTGCGTCGACACCAGCACCTCGACGTCGAGTCCTTCGATCAGACGGGCGAGTGCGGCGCCACCACCCTCGTCGACCTGCAGCGGCATCAGCCGCGGCGCGAACTCGACCACCTTCGTCGCGGCACCCAGCGCCCGCAGCGCGCCGGCCGCCTCCAGCCCCAGCAGGCCACCGCCGACAACCACACCGCTGACCTGCCGGCCCTCGGACTTGAGCCGCTCCACGTAGACCCGGAGAGCGGCCACGTCGTCGACGGTCCGGTAGACGAAGCAGCCCTGCGCGTCGTTGTTCTTCACCGGCGGGACGAACGCCGACGAGCCCGTCGCCAGGACCAGCTCGTCGTACCCGATCTGCTCGCCGGGCGCTGTTGTCACAGTCCGAGCGGTGGTGTCGATCGACGTGACCTGGACGCCCTTGCGGAGCGTCACCGCCGGGTCGTCCCAGAGTTCCGGTTCGCCGAGCGCGAGGTCGTGGGGGTCGCGGCCGGAGAAGTAGCTGGTCAGCGCGACGCGGTCGTACGGCAGCCGTGGTTCCTCGGCCAGCACGGTGATGCGCCACTGGATCTCGGTGTCGCGGGATCGCAGTGCCTCCACGAGCCGGTGCGCGACCATGCCACCGCCCACCACAACCACGTGCCGGGCCTTCTTCAGCTCTGTCATCGTCGCCCTCCTGCTCGGAACTGGTTCGGTCTCGCCGCGCCGGAAGCGGTCGAGCAGTTCGCCGACGGCGCCGGTGCAGCTGCCGCACCCGGTCGTCGCCCGCGTCGTGGCGGCGATGCCGGCGACACTGTCGGCACCTCCACGCCAGGCCGCCTCGATCGCGGCCCTGGTGACCCCGTTGCAACGGCAGACGGTGGTCACCTTCTTCTTGGGTACGACGGGATCCGCCAGCAACCCGTCCGCCGCGACCGGCGTCCCGCGGTCCGCCAGCAGCACCAACTCCGCGGCCACCTCCGGCGCCCCGATCGCGACCGCGGACCGGACCACGCCGTCCCGCAGCACGGCCCGCACATACCGCTCCCCATCGTCGAGCCGCACCACCTCCCCGTCCTCATCCTTGTTGCCTAAGGCAAGTACGTCGAGCCCGCCGGCGGTCAGCCGCAGTACGTCGTACTCCGGCACGCCGGCCGGCTCACCGTTCAGATGCCGCGCCAGCGCCTCGGCCTGCCCCCACGCGGACGCGACCGTCCCGCTGACCCAGCCGTCAATCTCGGCACAATCCCCGATCGCATGCACTCGCGGATCATCCGGACTCGTCAGCGTGCGGTCGACAACGATCCCGTCCCGCACCGTCAGCCCAGCCGCCAATTCAGTCCGCGCCCGCACCCCACAAGCCACCACCAACAAGTCGCCGAACACCTGCCGCCCGCCACGCAGGCTCAACGCCCGGAACCGCCCATCCCGCGACGCAGCCCGTTCGACCGTCGCGTTGAGCAACACCTCCACGCCCAACTCGCGAACCGCCCGCGTAACCCGCCGCCCCGCCGATCCTCGAACCGCCTTGTCCAGCAGCGTTTCCCCGTCATGCACCAACGTGACCGGCACACCCCGCCCCCGCAGTGCACACGCAGTCTCAACACCAAGCACACCACCACCAAGCACAACCACCCGCCGCACCCGACCCGCGGCATCAACAAGAGCGCGGGCATCACCCACAGAACGCAAGGTGTGAGCTCCGGTCGAACCAACAAGCGCGGAAGGCACCGCACCGGTCGCGAACACCAACCGGTCGTAGGACCACTCGTGTCCGGCGGAGTCCGTTACTACGCGGCGGTTGCGGTCGACGGCTACTGCGGTGGCGACCGGCTCATTGCCGAGGATTGGCTCGGGGGTGCGGCCGGCGACGTACTCGGTGAGACGGCTGCGGTTGTACGACGGCTCGTCGCCCAGCACCGTCACGTCGTACGACGCCAAGAGCTCGGCCAACCGTCGACCGGCCATCCCGCCCCCGATGATCACCACGCGCGGGCTCATGCGGAGACTCCAGTCGCCGGCAAACTCGCCGCGCTCACCTCGACCGCACACGCCTTGAACTCAGGCATCCGCGACACCGGGTCCAGCACATCGTTGGTCAGCTCGTTGACCGCCTCCGCACCACCGAAGTGGAACGGCACGAATACCGTGTCCGGACGCACATCCGCCGTCACCCGCGCCGCCAGCACCATCGACCCGCGAGCGGTCCGCAACCGCATCGGCCGCCCATCCGCGATCCCCAACTGCGCCGCCACCCGTGGATGGATCTCCGCGAACACTTCCGGCTCCGCCGACGCCAACTCGGGCACCCGTCGCGTCTGCGCCCCACTCTGGTAGTGCTGCAACAGCCGTCCGGTCACCAGATACATCGGCGCCGCGGCGTGAAGATCATCCGCGACAGGCCGATGATCCACCGCCACCACGTGCGCCCGCCCATCCGGCGTACTGAACCCGTCCGCGAACAACCGCGGCGTCCCCGGATGCCCTGGAGAAGGAACAGGCCAGAACAACGCCTCCCCCGCATCGATCCGCTCCCAGCTGATCCCCGAGTAGTCAGCCTTTCCACCGGCACTGGCCAGCCGCAGTTCCTCGAACACCTCGGCCGGATCAGTCGAGAACGCCGCCCCACACCCCAGCCGCGAGGCCAACCCGGCAAAGACAGCCAGATCACTCCGTACGTCGCCAGGTGGCGCGACAGCAGCCCGCCGCCGCAGTACCCGCCCCTCGAGCGACGTCATGGTGCCCTCTTCCTCGGCCCACTGCGTCACCGGGAAGACGACATCCGCCAGCAGAGCGGTCTCGGACGGTACGACGTCCGCCACCACCAGCAGGTCCAGCGCGGCAAGGCGTTCCCGCACCGATGCGAGCCGCGGCGCCGACACCAGCAGATTGCTCCCGTGAACGAGCAGCGCCCGCGCACCTCCCGCCGTACCCAGCGCGTTGATCAACTCGACCGCGCTCTGACCAGGACCAGGAAGGTCGTCAGGATCCACACCCCACACCCGAGCAACGTGGGCCCGCGCGGCCGGATCGGCGATGCTGCGGTACCCGGGCAACTGGTCAGCCTTCTGCCCATGCTCCCGACCGCCCTGACCGTTCCCCTGCCCGGTGATGCAGCCGTACCCACTCCCCAGCCGTCCCGGCAAGCCAAGCGCCAGAGCAAGGTTGATACAAGCAGTCACCGTGTCCGTGCCCTTGCTGTGCTGCTCAGCACCGCGCCCGGTCAGAATGAACACTCCAGCGCCGCCATGCACCGGTGCAGCAGCCGCAAGCACCCGGGCCGCCCGCCGAATCGTCGAAGCAGGCACGCCCGTCACCCGCTCGGCCCGCTCAGGCCACCAAGCCGCGGTCGAGCGGAACAACCCCTCCGGGTCGTCCGTCCGCTCACTCAGGTACGCCGTGTCCGCAAGCCCTTCCTGCAGTACGACGTGGGTCAGCGCGAGGACCAACGCCAGATCGGTCCCGGGAGTCGCCTGGAGGTGGATCCCCGCGGCTTCCGCAGTCAGCCCGGCAGTCGCCGTACGACGCGGATCGACGACCAGCAGCCCACCGGCGTCGCGCGCGCCCTGCAGGTGCGCGACCGCCGGCGGCATCGTCTCGGCGATATTGCTGCCGACCAGCAGCACAGCACCCGCACCACCGACGTCGGCCAGCGGGAAAGGCAGCCCACGATCGATACCGAAGGCACGGTTCGTCGCGGCCGCCGCGGACGACATACAGAACCGTCCGTTGTAGTCGACGTTCGCGGTCTTGAGCGCGACCCGGGCGAACTTGCCCAGCGCGTACGCCTTCTCGTTGGTCAGCCCACCACCGCCGAAGACCGCCACCGCGTCATGACCGTACGAGTCCTGCAACGACCGGATGCGGTCGGCAACGAAGTCCAACGCGTCGTCCCAACTCGCCTCCACCAACTCACCCGCGGCGCTCCGTAGCAGCGGCGTCGTGAGCCGGTCCGGCACCGTCAGAACCTCCGGCGCCGTCCAGCCCTTCCGGCACAGCCCGCCGCGGTTGGTCGGGCCACCCTCAAAAGCTTGAATGGCTCGCGGCTGCACCGACACCGCACCCGGCCGGTCGACCGGGTGCAGGGTCGTCGCGCACTGCAGAGCGCAGTACGGGCAGTGAGTAGGGACAGCCGTCACACGCGCTCCCCACTCAGCGGGCCGCCCTTGCGGAGGTAGCAGAAGTACGTCACTGCCAGACAGACCACGTAGAAGCCGCAGAAGACGTACAGCGCCGGGATCAGCGAACCGAAGTGGCTCGTCGACATCGCGAAGCCGCGCGGGACCAGGAAGCCGCCGTACGCGCCGACCGCGGAGGCGATCCCGATGCAGGCCGCCGCCTCGCGACGTGCGCGGGCCGGGTCGCCCGGCGTGGTCAGCCGGAACACCGCCGGGATCATCCGGTACGTCGATCCGTTCGCGGCGCCACTGGCGACGAACAGGAACAGGAAGCTGATCAAGAACCCGGCGAAGCTGCCCGCGTTCAGCGAGACGATCGCCGCCAGGATGCCCAGGCCCATCACCACGAACGAGCAGACCGTCACCAGGGCACCGCCGACCAGGTCGGCCAGCTTGCCGCCGAACGGCCGCGCCACTGAGCCGACCAGCGCGCCGAGGAAGGCGATGTTGGCCCCGGTGACGTCCGGGAACGTGGTCTTGATCAGCAGCGGGAACGCGGCCGAGAACCCGATGAACGACCCGAAGGTGCCGATGTAGAGGAACGAGATGATCCAGGTGTGCGGCCGCTTCGCCGCTGTCACCGAGGCCCGGAACGACGAGGTCGCGACGGACAGGTTCACCATCACCTTCCACGCCAGTACGGCGGCCAGCACGATCAGCGGGATCCACAGCAGCCCGGCCCGGTTCAGCGACAACCCGGCTCCGGCGACGATCACGATCGGCACCACCAGTTGAACCACGGCGACACCGAGGTTCCCGCCGGCCGCGTTGATGCCGAGTGCGAAGCCCTTCTCCTTCTCCGGGAAGAAGAACGAGATGTTCGTCATACTGCTCGCGAAGTTGCCGCCGCCGACGCCGGCGGTGGCCGCGACCAGCGCCATCAGCCAGAACGGCGTGTCCGGCCGGGTCAGGAAGTAGGACAGTCCGGCCGTCGGGATCAGCAGGAGCAGCGCGGAGACGATCGTCCAGTTCCGGCCGCCGAACTTCGGCACCGCGAACGTGTACGGCAGCCGCAGCGTCGCGCCGACCAGGCTGGGCAGCGCGACCAGCCAGAACAACTGGTCGGTGCTGTAGGTGAAGCCCGCCTTGGGCATCGACACCACGACGATGCTCCACAGTTGCCAGACGGAGAAGCCGAGGAACTCGGCGAAGATCGACGGCCACAGGTTGCGCTGGGCCACCCGGCGGCCGGTCCGCGCCCAGAAGGTGGCGTCCTCGGGGTCCCACACATCGATCCAGCGGCCGCGGCGCGGCGCCTCGACCGTGCCGACCGTCCCGGTTCGGTCGCGGGGAGTGACGACCTCCGGTCGTGCCTCGAGCGTCATCGTGCGTCTCCGATCATCCGGCCTCACTTAGTAGGCCAGGACGCTATGACCGGGGTGTTTCCGAGCGGTCATCTGGTTGTTACGCCGCAGAAACGGCTCCCGCACACCGGTCGCGGAGTGGTGAGAGATGACTGGGTACTGTGCCCGTACCGACGGCGAGGGGACAGCGGTGGAACAGGACGAACGGCGGGGCCCGGACAACGGCAATGAGCTTCGGCAGGGCCGGGGCAAGGGGCGCTGGGCGTGGCGGGCCGCGATCGCGGCGGTCCTGATCGGCTGGCTGGTGCTGGGTTCGCTCGGCGGTCCGACGGTCGGCAAGCTGAGCGAGGTCCAGGAGAACGACAACGCGAACTTCCTGCCCAAGCAGGCCGAGTCGACCCTGGTCGCCAACGAGTCGGCCAAGTTCGTCGACTCCAAGGCCCTGCCGTACTTCGTCCTGATCGTGCGCGAGTCCGGCATCACGCCGACGGACCTGGCCAACGCGAAGGCCTTCCTCGCCTCCGTCCCGGCGATGGACCTCGGCGACGGCAAGACCATCGGCGACTACCTGGCCGCACCGGCCACGACGATCGTCCCGTCCGAGGACAAGAAGGCGCTGCTGCTCACGGTCGAGATCGATGGCGACCGGGCCGACGAAGTGGTCAAGGACGGCGAGACGGTGCTGTTCGCGGTCGCCGACACGATGCGCACAGGTATCGAACAGACCCTCACTCCGACCGGTCTCGATGTCTACGTCACCGGTCCGGGTGGCGTGTTCGCGGACTTCGTGGTGGCGTTCAGCGGCATCGACGGGATCCTGCTCGGTGTCGCGCTCGCGGTCGTCTTCGTCATCCTGCTCATCGTCTACCGCAGCCCGGTGCTGCCGATCGCCGTTCTGCTCACCGCCGTCTTCGGTCTCGCCCTCGCCGCCCTGGTGGTGTACCCGCTGGCCAAGAGCGACGTACTCGAACTGAACGGGCAGAGTCAGGGCATCCTGTTCATCCTGGTCGTCGGGGCCGCGACCGACTACTCACTGCTGCTGGTGTCGCGCTACAAGGAAGAGCTGCACGACTATGCCAGCAAGTACCAGGCGATGCGGATCGCGTGGCGGGCCGCGGTCGAGCCGATCGCGGCCAGCGCGGCGACCGTCATCCTCGGTCTGCTCTGCCTGCTGCTCTCCCAGCTCGGCAGCACCAAGGGTCTCGGCCCGGTCGGCGCGATCGGTATCGCCGGCGCCTTCATCTCCGCGATGACGTTCCTGCCCGCGATCCTGCTGGCCTTCGGGCGGCGGATCTTCTGGCCGTCGATCCCGCGGCTCGACCACGTGCACGCCCGCGACCAGGTCGGCGGCCGCAAGCTCTGGGGCCGGGTCTCCGGACTGGTCGGCCGCCGTCCGCGTCTGGTCTGGGTGATCTCCGCGCTGGCCCTGCTCGCGTGTGCCGCGTTCCTGCCGACGTTCAAGGCCAGTGGCACATCGCAGGAGGACCTGTTCCTGAACAAGGTCGAGTCCGTCACCGGCCAGGAGGTGCTCGGCCGGCACTTCGACGCCGGCGCCGGTACGCCGGTCCAGATCCTCACGCCGGCCGACCAGGCCGACCAGGTGGTCCAGACCGCGTCGAAGGTCGACGGCGTCGCCACGGCGTCCGCATCCGTGGCTCCCGGCGTACCGCCGAAGGTCGTCGACGGGAAGGTGCTGGTCCAGGCCACGCTGAACGTCCCAGCGGATTCACCGGAAGCCACCAAGGTGGTCGAGCATCTGCGGACCGAGCTGGACACGGTCAGTCCGGACGTCCTGGTCGGCGGCAGTACGGCGATCAACCTCGACGTACTCGAC
Organism: Kribbella sp. NBC_00889; assembly: GCF_045207705.1. Taxonomy (NCBI): domain Bacteria; kingdom Bacillati; phylum Actinomycetota; class Actinomycetes; order Propionibacteriales; family Kribbellaceae; genus Kribbella; species Kribbella sp. NBC_00889. The sequence goes on from NZ_CP108783.1 coordinate 6,161,195, forward strand.
GCCAGCAATCGCGATCTGCGCGTGATCATCCCGACCATCCTGGCAGTGATCTTTGTCGTGCTGATGCTGTTGCTGCGCTCGATCGTCGCGGCGGTGCTGCTGGTGGTCGCGAACGTGCTCTCGTTCGGCGCGACCGTCGGGGTGAGCGCGATCGCGTTCAACCACATCTTCGACTTCCCCGGCGCGGACCCGAGCATCCCGCTCTACGCGTTCGTCTTCCTGGTTGCCCTCGGCATCGACTATTCGATCTTCCTGATGACCAGGGTGCGGGAGGAATCCCAGGAACACGGCACCAGACCGGGCATCCTGGTCGGCCTCGCGGTCACCGGTGGCGTGATCACCTCCGCCGGGGTGGTGCTCGCGGCCACGTTCTCGGCGCTCGGGGTGCTGCCGATCCTGTTCCTGGTCCAGATCGCGTTCATGGTCGCGTTCGGCGTACTGCTGGACACGACCGTGGTCCGCTCGCTGCTGGTGCCGTCGCTGGCCTACGACATCGGCAAGCGGGTCTGGTGGCCCAGCAAGCTCTCGTCCTAGGGTGCGAGCCATGGAGACGTTCGAGGGCACGATCGTGGTGAACGACGGGGGCGGCGCCTGGGTGGAGGTGCCGGGCGAGGTGATCGCCGGACTCGGTGGCGGGGGGCGGATCCCGGTGCACGCGACGTTCGACGGCGTCGCGTACCGCGGCTCGATCGCGTCGATGGGCGGCTGCATGGCGCTCGGCATCCTGAAGAGCATCCGCACCGAGCTCGGCAAGGGCGCCGGTGACCCGGTCACCGTCACGCTGACGCGGGACGCGGCCGAACGGACAGTGGAGGTGCCGGCGGAGCTCGCCGCGGCGCTCGAGGAGGCCGGGCTGCGGAAGGCGTTCGACGCGCTGAGTTACAGCCACCGCCGCGAGCACGTGACCGCGATCAATGACGCGAAGAAGCCGGAGACCCGCGCTCGCCGGATCGGCAAGGCGCTGGAGATGCTCAAGTCCTCTTGAGCCGTGGCTGTGTCGGGTCGCCTGTACCGACCGACTTCGTTAACCTCGCGAGCAGGGGGTCGAGGAAGTGAGGAGCCCATGGCAGACACGAGAGCGACTGACCACGGCAGATTCGCACTGCCCACCAAGAACCTGCCCGCACCGCAGGTCCGTGACCTACCCGAACCACCCAGCCAGACCTGGAAGATCGTCGGCCCCGGCATGGTCGGCGCGGGTGTCGGCCTGGCGTCCGGTGAGTTCATCCTCTGGCCATACATCTCCAGTCAGGTCGGCCTGGTGTTCCTCTGGGGCGCCGTCGTCGGCGTGATCGTCCAGTGGTTCCTGAACATGGAGATCGAGCGGTACACGCTGGCCACTGGTGAGACAGCGTTGACCGGCTTCAACCGCTACGGCAAGCACTGGGGCCTGTTCTTCGCGATCATGACGTACTTCGCGAACATGTGGCCCGGCTGGGCGACCAGCTCGGCCGCGATGCTGACCTACCTGTTCGGAGCCGGCGATCCACGCTGGATCGCGATCGGCATCCTGCTCGTGATCGGCCTGATCCTGACCTTCGCGCCGGTCGTCTACGTGATGCTCGAGCGGCTGATCCTCGTCAAGATCGCGGCCGTCGCGCTGCTGGTGATCCTCGCGCTGGTGTTCGCCATCCGGGCGAAGACCTACCACGCGCTCGGCGACGCGGTCACCCACCCGGAGTTCCCAGCCGACCAGCTCGGTTTCGCCCTGATCATGGGTGCGATCGCGTACGCCGGAGCCGGCGGCGGCCAGAACCTGGTGCAGAGCAACTGGATCCGGGACAAGGGCTTCGGCATGGGCGTGCATGTGCCGCGGCTGACCTCGCCGATCACCGGCGAGACCGAGGCCGACCCGACCGCGAACGGCTATGTGTTCGAGCCCGACGAGGCGAACATGGCCCGCTGGAGGCGCTGGTGGAAGTTCGCCAACATCGAGCAGTTCGCGACGTTCGTGGCCATCACGATCGTCACGATCGTGTTCACCTCGATGCTCGCGCACGCGACGCTCTTCGGCAACGAGAACGTCAAGAACAACATCAGCTTCCTGAAGATCGAGGGCACCACGCTGCAGTCCCTGGTCGGCGACTGGTTCGGCTACCTGTTCTGGGCGATCGGCGCGTTCGCGCTGTTCGCGGCCGCGGCCGGCATCGTCGACTACACCTCGCGGCTGGCCGCGGACATGATCAAGGCCCGCTACCTGCGCTCCTCGGCGGTCAGCGAGTCCAAGCTGTACTTCTGGCTGGTCTGGGGACTGGTTGCCTTCGGCATCGCCGTGCTGCTGGCCGGCCTGGACCAGCCGCTGGTGCTGCTGGTGATCTCCGCCTGCACCGCGGGCACGATGATGTTCGTCTACTCCGGCCTGCTGTGGTACATGAACTCGCGCGCCCTGCCGCAGGCCATCCGGATCAACCTGGTCCGCACGCTGGTGATGGTCTTCGCCTTCCTGGCGTTCGGGTTCCTCGCCGTGTTCACCGTCATCGACCAGATCAAGAACAACTTCTGACCCTGGGACCCCGGGGTACGCCGTACCCCGGGGTCACTTGAAGTCGGTCAAGGACTCTGCGACGACCCGCTCGGCCTCGGTACGGCGTTCGACCACGACGCCACTGCTGTCGCGGACCTTGCGGTACAGCTCCACGGACGCCTTCAACGCCCGCAGGCAATCGTCTCGGTCCGCCGTCGCCACGGTCTCCCGCAACTGCGGCACAAGCTCCGGCGCCAACGTCTCCAAGCGCCGTACGCCGGACGGTTTCGGCGTACGACCGAGGACGGCGAGCGGCGCGATCGCGACCGAACGCAGTGCCCCCAGGCCCTCGATCGCCTCGAACAACTCGCCTCGCGCGATCTTCACCCCGACGTAGTGGACCCAGCCCCAGAACCGGTCCTCGATCCACTGCGGGTCCCGCTGCGGCCACCTGGCCGGGCCACCCGGAGTCAGATCGACGGTGTCGTCCCGCTGCCAGAGCACCAGGCCGTCCTCCACCCGTTCACGCAGATCTTCCTGCGTGACGAACTTCAGATCGACATGCAGCAAGGGCGGCCCGTAGAGCGCGATCAGCAGCCGCCGCTCGCCGACGTGTTCGCCGGTGAAGCTCGTCAGCAGCGGGCCGAGCCGGCCGGCGAAGGTCCGGGCGTCGGCCAGGACTGCCGCATGCCCCTCCGGAGTGCAGACGAGCACCAGATCCAGGTCCGAGTACTCGTCACTCGTCCCGGTCGCGATCGATCCGCCGGCGACGACGGCCAGCAGCCGCTCGTCGGCCGCGGCCTCGGCGACGACAACCTCCGCGATCTCCCGAAGGTGCGCAGGAACCTGGTCGATCGGTGTGGTCACAACTCCTCCTCGGGGTGCGTGGTCAGTGCGTGAGCATCAGGATCAGCCGGACGACGAAGGACAGCGCGAGGACCGCGGCACAGGCGATCCGCAACGGCGTCGTACTCGGTCGCAGCGGCAGGAACACGCCCAGCAGCAACGGAATCGAGGCGATCATCATCCAGGTGTACGAGTCGTCCATGACGTCGAGAGTGCGGTGACTGCACTCCAGGTACGCCGTGACGTCCGTCGGGCAACTGGCGTTCGCTCCGGCGTAGTGGACGATCTCGACCACCGCAAGCACGAGATTCGCGATCACGACCAGAAAGGCCGTTGCCCGCCACACCTGATCCTTCGTCCGTACGTCGTCCTGAACCCACACCGCAGTCACGCTACTGCCTGTCCGGTGCATTCTCCTGGCAATTACCCAACTACAAGACCGCCCCAGCGCGGCGCGTACGACGGTACGACCGACTGGCAGTCGACGATCTGCGGAGCGTCGGCGGCGAAACCCCAGATCCAGCCCAGGCGGTCGATCCGGCCGTCCTTCAGTGAGAACGAGACCGGCTTGCCGACCTTCGCCGGGTCGTTCGACGCGGTCACCACGCCGGTCGCGACCGCAACGGGTCCGCCGGCGACCAGGCAGTCGATCCGGCCCTCGACGTCCACCCCGGATCCGCGCCGATCCGCGAAGTGGAAGTCCCCCTGAACTTCCGTCGGGTTGCCGCCGGCCGGGACCCGAGCCGCGAGATGGAACCGCAGCGTGGAATCACCGAGCAGCGCGGCGACCGTGGTCCCGCTGTCGGCGGCCTGCGCGACCGTCGTACCGCCCGCCGCCTGTGCCTGCCGGGCGCCGTGGACCTGGAAGCCGCCTTCGGTCAGCGGGAACGTCGGCGCGGTGCCCTGCAACAGGCTCACCGGCGCGCCGAAGAAGCCCCAGATCCAGCTGATCCGGTCCTGCCGGCCGCCGTCGTACACGGTCAGCGAGACGTTCTTCCCGACCATCTCCAGCGGCAGGCCCGGGTTGTCGGCCGCGTCGATCACACCGGTGACCACCGCCACCTCGTCGACCGCCTTCAGGCTGGTGATCGGGCCGCTGAACTCCGCGAGCAACTTCCCGTCCGGCTTGCGGTGTACGACGTGGAAGGTTCCGGACGGATGCAGCGGGTCGGTGGCCCGCCCGTCGATCTCGAACCTGACCGGATCGCCGGCGAAGTCGAGGCCCCACTCCGGCCCGAGGGTGCCACCACCCGCGCCGACCACCCGCATGACGCCCGTCGAACCGTCATGGTCGTTGCCAGCAGCAACCGCCGACGGCACCGCACCGGCGGTCGCCATCAACACCAGTGCCCCGACGACCAACCGCCGTACGAATCTCCGGCTTCCCACGCGAACCCCTCCTCGGTCGGCCCGCCGTGTGCGGGCCACCGAGAAGACGTTTCCATCCGGACAGCGGCCGGGGATCCATCCCGAGAACCAACCGTCTCCCTCCGTCGGGGGAGATCAGCGCTGGTACGGCTGCGGTGCTCCGTTGACGGTGGTGAAGATCGAGTAGACCGAGGTGGTCGCGGTCACGAAGAGGCGGTTGCGCTTGGCGCCGCCGAAGGTGAGGTTGGACACCGTCTCGGGGACGAGGAGCTTGCCGAGCAGCGTGCCGTCCGGGTGGTAGACGTGCACACCGTCCGCCGCCGAGGCCCAGATGCGGCCCTCGGTGTCGAGGCGGATGCCGTCGAAGATCCCGTTGCCGCACTCGGCGAACAGTGCGCCGCCGGACAGCTTGTCGCCCTCGACGGTGAAGACGCGGATCGTCCCCTCCTCCGAATCGGTGATGTAGAGCAACGATTCGTCCAGCGAGAAGACCAGCCCGTTCGGGCGGTTGAAGTCGTCGGCGACCCGGGTCAGCACGCCATCGGTCGAGACCCTGTAGACGTGACAGCCGCCGGTCTCGATCTGGCCCTTGTACCCCTCGTAGTCGCTGTCGATCCCGTACGCCGGGTCGGTGAACCAGACCGAGCCGTCTCGCTTCACCACCACGTCGTTCGGGCTGTTCAGCCGTTTCCCGTCGTACTCCGAGGCCAGCACCGTGATCGCGCCGTGGTGCGCGGTCCGGGTGACCCGCCGGTTCCCGTGCTCGCAGCTGACGAGGCGGCCCTCGGTGTCGAGCGTGTGCCCGTTGGTGTTCCCGGCCGGCTGCCGGAACACCGACACCTGGTACGACGTCTCGTCCCAGCGCAGGATGCGGTCGTTCGGGATGTCACTCCAGAGCAGATAGCGGCCGGCCGGCGAGTACACCGGTCCTTCCACCCACCGGCCCCCGGTCCACAACCGCTCGAGCAACTTGTCCCCACGGATGCCGGCGAACCGGTCGTCCAGCGATTCCCAGACGGCCGGCGCGGTTCCGGCCAACGGCTCGAGGATGGTCATCAGCACTCTCCAAGGGCTCGACTGTGCGTCAGCCGGAGAGCCTATTCCCTCGGGGCCGCCCATGGTTGCGGTGCGCCGGATGCGGTCAGCAGCCAAGACCAGACCGCGTTCGTCGCGGTGATGAACAGCCGGTTGCCTTTCGGTCCGCCGAACGTCAGGTTGGAGACGACGTCGGGCAGCAGGAGCTTGCCGATCAGCGTGCCGTCCGGGTCGAAGCAGTGCACACCCTCGTGCGTCGCGGCCCAGACCCGACCCGCCTCGTCCAGCCGGATGCCGTCGAACATGCCGGCCTCGCAGGGCGCGAACACCTCGCCGCCGATCAGCTTGCCGCCGTCCACCTCGAAGCGGCGGATGTGCTTGCCCGGGGTGTCGACGACGTACAACTGGGACTCGTCGAGCGAGAACGCCAGCCCGTTCGGCCGGATGAAGTCGTCCGCGACCACGCTCAGCGCGCCGTCCGGGGCGATCCGGTAGACGTGGCAGCCGTCGACTTCCTGCCCTGCCGCGTGACCCTCGTAGTTCGACGTGATCCCGTACGGAGGGTCGGTGAACCAGATCGAGCCGTCCCGCCTGACGACCACGTCGTTCGGGCTGTTCAGCCGCTTCCCGTCGAGGTGTGACGCCAGCACCGTCCGCGTCCCGTCGTACTCGGTCCGGACGACCTGGCGCTCGCCCTGGGAACAGCTGAGCAGACGGCCCTCGCGGTCGATCGTGTTGCCGTTGACGTACCCCGACGGCTGGCGGAAGACGCTCACGTCGCCGGAGACCTCGTCCCAGCGCAGCAGCCGGTCGTTGGGGATGTCGCTGAAGATCAGGCAGCGCCAGGCCGGTGAGTAGGCCGGTCCCTCCAGCCAGCGGCCGCCGTCGTACAGGCACTCGACGTACTCGTCGCCCGCGATCTTGCCGAACCGCTCGTCGAGCACCTCGAGCTCGGCCCGGATCCGGGTCGGTGCGGCGGACAGCGTGATGGTCATGTCCCTCCTCTATAGAATGTCATCCTGCTACAGTTCTAGATCACAGGATGAGGTTTGGTAAAGGGTGACAATGACCATAGATGAGACCGACCGCAAGCTGCTTGCCGAACTCCAGCTGGACGCGACCCAGTCGTACGCCACGCTCGGCCAGGTGGTCGGGATGTCGGCCGGGGCCACGCACGAGCGGGTCCGGAAGCTGAAGGCGGCCGGCGTGATCCGGCGGACCGCGGTCGAGGTCGACCCGGCCGCCGTCGGGCAGGGCGTACTGGCGTTCGTCCTGCTGGACGCGGACGCCTGGATGGGCGACGAGCCCACCCTCCGCGCACTGGAGGAGATCCCGGCGGTCCAGGAGGCGCACATCATCGCCGGCCCGGCGTCCGTCCTGGTGAAGGTGCGCACGGCGACCACCGAGGACCTGCAGGCGACCCTGCGTGCTCTGCACACGGTGGACGGCGTCACCAGCACGCAGACCATCGTCGTGCTGGAGTCCTGCTTCGAGCGGCCGCCCGCTGTGATGTAGCCGGGATGTGAGGAACGCCCTCCCCGCTGCAGGCCCGCTTGACCCTAGACTCAGGCTGGCCGAAGGGAGTCAGCTGTGTCCGACAGCAAGAAGATCACCAAGGTGCTGATCGCCAACCGTGGCGAGATCGCCGTCCGGGTCGTCCGGGCCGCCGCCGACGCGGGGCTCGGGAGCGTCGCCCTGTACGCCGACCAGGACCGCGACGCCCTGTTCGTCCGGCTCGCCGACGAGGCGTACGCGCTGGACGGTTCGACACCGGCCGACTCCTACCTGAACATCGCCAAGATCCTCGACGTCGCGGCCCGGTCCGGCGCCGACGCCGTCCACCCCGGCTACGGCTTCCTGGCCGAAAACGCATCCTTCGCGCAGGCCGTTCTGGATGCCGGACTGATCTGGATCGGTCCGCCGCCGTCGGCGATCGACTCCCTCGGCGACAAGGTCAAGGCGCGGCACATCGCCGAGAAGGTCGGCGCACCACAGGTTCCCGGTACGCCGGACCCCGTCGGTGGGGCTGACGAGGTGGTGGCCTTCGCTGAGGAGTACGGGCTGCCGATCGCGATCAAGGCGGCGTACGGCGGTGGCGGCCGCGGGATGAAGGTCGCACGGACGCTGGAGGAGATTCCCGAGCTGTTCGAGTCCGCGACTCGCGAGGCTGTGAGCGCGTTCGGCCGGGGTGAGTGCTTCGTCGAGCGGTACCTGGACAAGCCGCGGCACGTCGAGACCCAGTGCCTGGCCGATGCCCACGGCAACGTTGTGGTCGTATCCACCCGGGACTGCTCACTGCAGCGCCGGTACCAGAAGCTGGTCGAGGAAGCGCCTGCGCCTTTCCTGACCTCATCGCAACTGGACACGCTGTACACGTCCTCCAAGGCGATCCTGCGTGAAGCCGGGTACGTCGGAGCCGGTACCTGCGAGTTCCTGGTCGGTCAGGACGGGCTGATCTCGTTCCTCGAGGTGAACACGCGCCTGCAGGTCGAGCACCCGGTCAGCGAAGAGGTCACCGGGCTCGACCTGGTCCGGGAGATGTTCCGGATCGCTGACGGCGAGGAACTCGGGTACGACGATCCCGTCGTGTCGGGGCACTCGATCGAGTTCCGGATCAACGCCGAGGACGGCGGACGCGGCTTCCTGCCCGCACCGGGCACGCTGACCCGCTGGCACGCACCGTCCGGCCCGGGCATCCGGCTCGACGGCGGCTACGACCAGGGCGAGACCGTGCCGGGCGCGTTCGACTCGCTGGTCGCGAAGCTGATCGTCACCGGCCGGGACCGCACCCAGGCGCTGGAGCGGTCGCGGCGCGCGCTCCGCGAGTTCGTCGTCGAGGGAATGCCGACGGTCATCCCGTTCCACTCCGCCGTGGTGTCCGACCCGGCCTTCGTCGGCGACGACGGCTTCAACGTCCACACCCGCTGGATCGAGACCGAGTACGACAACCAACTCACGCCGTACGACGGACCCACCGCTGAGATCCCGGAACCCGCCGAACGCGAGAAGGTGACCGTCGAGGTCGGCGGCAAGCGCCTCGAAGTCGTGCTGCCTGCTGGACTCGGCGCGTCCGCGGTCCCGGTTGGCGGCGGCGCTGGTGTTGGCGCTGGCATTAAGAAGAAGCCTGCACGTCGGGCGGGTGGCTCGGGCAAGGCCTCGGCCGCTTCCGGCGACTCTTTGACCTCGCCGATGCAAGGCACCATCGTCAAGATCGCCGTAGAGGAGGGCGCGTCGGTGGCCGAAGGCGACCTCATCGTCGTCCTCGAGGCAATGAAGATGGAACAACCCCTCAACGCCCACAAGTCCGGCACAGTCACCGGCCTCACCGCCGAGGTCGGCGCAACCGTCACCGCCGGCGCCATCCTCTGCGAAATCAAGGACTGATCAAGCACGCCTCGAGACCGTCGAGGATCGACTACAGGCCGAACTCGAAGGCGCTGCCGGGTCCGGCGAGATAGCCGGCCTGTCCAACCGGGCTCGCAGGTGGGGGAAGTCCACGGCGATCTCGTGCGCTTTCGTCAGCGTGTCCTGCACCGCCTGCTCGCGATCCCGTACACCGCGAACCCTGCTTTGTCGTAGACGGCGAGGTCCGGTCGTCGTATCTCGACTTCCCCGGTCCATTCAGCAGGTAGCTCCCGAAGTCCTGCCCGAACCACGGGTGCCGGGTGAACATCCCGTGTGGGCCGACCGCCGGCTCCAAGGCCGCCGTACGCCAGTCCGTCGCCTCCAGATCCGGCAGTTCGATCTCCGCCCAGATCGCGTCTCCCAGCTCGTCCTTGGTCTTGATGTGTCAGTAGATCGCGGTTGCCGCCGATCCCAGCCGCTGACCGTTGTGCAGCATCCTGCATGTCGCGGTTGTTGCACTAGGCAACATCCACAGGCCTCGGCAGCTGTGGACGGGATGTACTTGACCTGTGGATAACACAATCCCTTGAAAACAAGGGCTTCTGACCTTCGGAAACTGTCGGTAGCAGTGTCTAGAGTTTGTGGCATGGAACTACTGGGTGAGCGACCGGTGTGGTCGATGAGTGGCGCGGAGAGACTCGCCACCCTCGACGCGCTGCATGCCGAGCTCGCACGCCTGGAGACCTACCGTCTCCACGTGATCTCCGGCCTGGACGACATCGGATACGCCCAGGAGATCGGCGCCCACCACACCACCCAGTTGCTGGCCTTCCGCTACCGCATCGACCGCCCTGAGGCGCGCCGCGACGTACGCCTCGCCCTGGCCCTGTCCAAGTACGCCGAGGTAGAGGCCGCCCTCCCCGCACCCGACCACCCCGTCGATCCAGACCAATCCGTCGATCCCGGCCAATCTGTCGATGGCAGCCAGCCCGGAGATCCAACTCGGCCGGACGCCCCAACTCAGGCAGACGAGCCGGGCCTGCACGACGATGAGACTGACGACCGGAACAGGGCGACCAATGTGTACCTGCGACCCGCCCAGGCCGACGCGATCGTCTCCGCGCTGGAGCGAGTCCCGAGCACTGTCCCCGCCGAGGACATCGCCGTCGCCGAGCAGCAACTGGTCAACCTCGCCCGCCACCTGTCACCCGGCGAACTCCGCAAAGCCGGCCAGCGGATCCGCGACGTACTCGACACCGACGGCCCCGAGCCCGACGAACGGAAGGCGTACGACCGCGAGAGCCTGACGCTCTTCACCGCCCCCAACGGAGTGAAGTTCCGCGGCTACCTAGCCAACGAGAACGCCGAACTCCTCAGATCCCTGATCCACGCCGGCGCCCGCCCCCACAAGACGGTCGACGGCCGGCTCGACCCCCGCCCCCGCGACAAGCGCCAGGCCGACGCCCTCACCACCACGCTCACCATCGCAGCCACCGCCTACGACACCAGCCCACCCCATCCCCGCAAGCCCTCCACTCCCGCCCCCACCACACCAACCACCGACAGCACCCAAGGCCCCCACACACCACACGCGAAGGCCAAGTCGGGCAGCCACACGACAACTACTGGCAGAGACACAGGCGCCGCGGCAGGCGCTGACGCCAACCCGGGCGATCGGACGGCAGCCGCTGACCCCGGCGACGCCGCGGCACCTGCAGACGGCAACCCGGGCGATCGGACGGCACGCGCTGACGCCAACCCGGGCGATCGGACGGCAGCCGCTGACCGCAGCGACGCCGCGGCACCTGCAGACGGCAACCCGGGCGATCGGACCGCAGGCGCTGACGCCAACCCAGGCAACGTCACGGCAGGCGCTGACCCCAACCCAGGCGATCGGGCGGCAGCTGCCGACGGCAAACCAGGCGATCGAACGGCAGGCGCTGACGCCAACCCAGGCGATCGGGCGGCAGGTGCTGTTCCTGGGTTTGGCGCGAAGGCGACGATCACCGTCACGATCGACCTGCAGGATCTGAAGTCAGCTGCCGCGGATGCGACGGGCGAGGTGGTGTACGGCGACAACCTGTCCGCGGCCGCGATCCGGCGGCTCGCGTGCGACGCGAAGATCATCCCGCTCGTCCTCGGCTCCCACTCCGAACCACTCGACGTCGGCCGTGCCGAACGCCTCGTCAACCGCGCGATGCGCCGCGCCCTGAACGCCCGCGACAAAGGCTGCGTGGTCTGCGGCGCCCCTCCGATCCAGTGCGACGCGCACCACGTACGGTCCTGGATCGACGGCGGCCCCACCGCGGTCTCGAACTTGGTACTTCTCTGCCGCCGCCACCACATCGACCTCCACGCAGGCGACTGGACTATCACGATCACCGACGGCGTGGTCCATGTCTCCCGCCCCACCTGGGCCGACGCACCACCCATCCGAAGGACGACACCGGCCTCCCTCCGAGAAGCCGCGACCCGCGCGATCTGGGGCGAACCCTCCTCGACCGATCGGCGCGCGAGCAAGCACTCACCATCACCCGACGATCGACCGCTCGCGCTCCATCCAGCCGGCGCCGTCCCCACAGATCGCCCGTTCGATCCCTGGCGCGACACCGCGACCACCTCAGGCCCCGCGCCGTAGCGGCCCGCGACCATCACCATGCACCCACAACGACCACTCGCCGAACCCTGCCCGGCAAACAGCCGGCCCGTGCTCATCACCGCCCACCCACGACCACCACCCGCGCAGCCCTGCCCAGCAAACCGCCCGCCCGTGCTCATCACCGCCCACCCACGACCACCACCCGCGCAGCCCTGCCCAGCAAACAGCCGACCCACGACCATCACCGCCCACCCACGACCACCACGCGCCCACCCTGCCCAGCAAACTGCCCGCCCGCGACCATCACCGCGCACCCGCGACCACCACTCGCCCAACCCTGCCCGACGAGCGGCCGCGACCTGGCGATGGGACGGCCGACCACGGCCTCCATCACCGAAGCCCGACGCATCGGCACCGACGTGACGGCATAGACCCGGCGCAGCGACTCCGATCCGGCAACGGGACGTCGATCCGGCAAGGGCACCGATCGACACCGCCGCCACCCCGGGACTACCGCTCGTCGAGCGCTGACCAGCCAACGGCCATCACGTGGTTGTGGTGGGGACGAGGACACCACCCACCGATGATCGACCGTGCGGTCCACCCAGGTAACGCCGTCCGCAGAGCCCTCCGTCGCCCCTGGCACAACGCAGTGATCAGCGATCATCCCGGAACCCGCGCCGCACCCAACCCCCGGACCTGCCCGCGCCACACCCAAACCCCGGGCTGCACCCGGGACGACCGCTCGCCGAGCGCTGACCAGCCAACGGCCATCACGTGGTTGTGGTGGGGACGAAGACACCACCCACCGATGATCGACCGTGCGGTCCATCCAGGTAACGCCGTCCGCAGAGCCCTCCGTCGCCCCTGGCACAACGCAGTGATCAGCGATCATCCCGGAACCCGCCCGAACCCCGAACCTGCACCCGCACCGCACGCGCGCGCACCCAAACCCCGGCCCGCACCTGCGCCGCACCCAAACCCCGGCCCGCACCTGCGCCGCACCCGAACCCCCGGACCTGCACCCGCCGCACCCGACCCCCGGGCTGCGTCCGCGCTGCCCCCCACGCGCGCCGCACCCAAACCCCAGCCCGCACCCAACCCCCTGCCCGCACCCGCGCCGCACCTGACCCCCGCGCCGCATCCGAACCCCGGACCCGCATCCCGAGTCTGAACCGGGCACCCAGGCCCCGGACCCAAACCGCCGGCCCGCACTCGCGCCTCAACCGGTAGTCGAGTCCGCTGGCCCGCCGGCGATGTTGGTGGGCGATAGCGGGTAGCCGTCGTGGAGGAGGGCTGTCAGCCGGACGCCCAGGTCGGGCGGGAAGACGGGGTCTGGCGTCGCTACGAGTTCGTCGGCGGTCCACCAGTGGAAGCCGGTGACGTAGGTCTGCTCCTCGGGAGTCAGCGCCTGGAGCGATGGTGTGAAATGCGGCGTGCGGGCGACGAACCATCGCTCATGCGTGTCGGTCTGCTTTCCTCGCCAGGAATAGAGATGCCGCCGGCGCCAGACCTCCGGCCCGATCACCACCTCGCGTTGGCCGGTCTCCTCCAGGATCTCGCGACGACCCGCGGCGACGGCATCCTCACCCTGCTCGATGCCGCCACCGACCGGGTACCAGATGGGTTCGCGTTCAGCCGATTCACGGCCGCGCAGGAGGAGCAGCCGGTCGGCCTGATCGAGGAGCAGGATCTTGACCGTCCGCCGAACTGGCACCGCATGCCTCTCGGGCATCAGGCGGGCTTGATGGAGAGCTCGGTGACTTCGGATTCGCGGAGGGCCTTGACGACTCGGTCCGTGGCGGCGAAGTGCCAGAACTGGAAGCCGGTGGAGAAGTGCAGGTCCTTGCTGGTGTCGTCGTCGAGGACGGCGAGGCCGACGAAGTCGCCTAGCGATTGACCGTCGCGGTCGAGTACCTCGACCGCGAATGTGCGGTACCCCGTCGCGCCGATCGACTCCAGTACGTCGACGAAGCGCCGGGACGCAATCTTGGCGGCGCCGGTCGTCCAGACCAGGTCGCCCAGCCGCGTCCCCCGGTTCGACTGCACGAACCGGGGGACGAAACCGAGACGCTCGGTCTCACCGTTGGGGATGAGCTGGTAGACGTCGGAGCCGTCCGGAAGCAGCCATGGGACCGGGCTCGGGCCCCCCTCGAACTCGATCAGCACCCAGACGTCACGGTTGGTCGAGCGTGCCTCGAGGAGATAGGTCATGGGCAAGTGTAGGTATACAAGCCCTGGATGGAGTCCTTGTAGGCCAGGACCTGGGCCGCGGTCGGCGCCGGGTTCTGCTCGAAGAATGTCTGCCAGTGCAGGTTGTAGTCGTAGGCCATGCTCTGATGGTTGCCCGGGACACCTGTTCGCGAGCACCACCAGCGCAGGTAGATCGGGTCGTGAATGTTCGGGATGCCCGCCGCGTTGAACTGCGTCTCGAACTTCTGCGGCAGCGTGTGGTGGGCCTGCGACTCGGCCTGCGCACCGTGCGTCTGCAGCGTGAGGTTGGGGATCTTGTTGGCGTTGGTGAACGGCAGGCCGATCCAGAACAGGCTGGACTTGACGCCGGTCGATTCCAGGCCCGGCGGGCCCATCTCGGCGGTGAACTCACCGTCCTGACTGATCCCCCAGTCGTCCGGCTGGGCGGCGCACTCCGGCGGCACCGTCATGTCCGCCGTGACTTCCTTGAGGTCCTCGAGACCCTTCGGCTCCTCGCCCGGATCGCCGGGGACCGTGACGACCTGCGGATCCGAATAGACGTTGACCGAGTCGAGATCCGCCGTGATGCAGTAGATCCGGAACCTGACCTGCGCCAGCGACGGAGTCGCGCTGTAGTTGCCCAAGGTGATGGACAGCTCGACCTGCATGCCCGGCAGGACGACGACGCGAGCGTTGACGTCGACCGAACTGCCCGGACTGACGGTGTAAAGACCGGCAGGCGCCGCGGGCTCGGTCTGGGCATGTGCCGCGACCGGCACGATCGCCAGTACGGCGGCGCCGAGACCGATCAGGGTCTTACGGATGAAGGTACGCATGATCATGCCGCCCTCAGCCCAGGACTACTTGCTTGTCCCAGCCGTAGCACAGGTCCTTGGTCGGCCAGGACTTGTCCACGCAGGTCTGCCACAGGACCGTGGTCCCCTTGCCCATCGGAACCGGGCCGACAGTGAACTCTCCGCATCCCAGGTTGTTCGGGATCGTCTGTACGGCGCCGCCGACGGTCTTCCACTGCACAGAGACCGAATCGTCGTCGCACGCCGTGTCGTAGACCCAGATGTGCTTGAAGACCAACTGGAACTCTCCGCGGGCTCCCGTGATGGTCTGGGTCCTGGTGACCTCGGTGGTCCGGGCCGACGCCGGCAGCGCGGCGGCGAGCAGCAGAGCGGATGCGATACCGATGCCGGCGATGAAGCGATGCTTGCGCATGGCAACTCCTTGGTCGGGGCGGTGACCTGTCTGAGGCTAGGGAGGTGGGCTGGTCCGCGGCGCGGGTTTTGCATCTTGCTGCAGCGCCCTTTGCACCTTGTTGCAGAAACTGCCGCCGTCCGGCTTGGTGGGGGGCTTGACAGACAGTTCTCAGGTTGAGGCGGTAGGTTCCCTGCAGACATCTCGTGAGGAGGGTTCTGCATGTCCAAGAAGACCCATCAGCAGCAGCTTGCGGCCCGGAAGGCCAAGCGGCAGGCCGAACGGGCGGCTGAGCACGCACGGCAGCGACGGAATGTGGCGATCACGATCACGGCGATCGTGGCGGTCGTCGTGGTCGTGGTCGGGGTCTTCGTGGTGATCGGGACCGGGAACGACGGGGACACGCCGACGGCCGGGGCGTCCACGGCGCCGACCGAGCTGCCGGCGTCGGCCGGGCCGGACAACAAGCCGAAGAGCATTCCGACCGCGATGGCGGCGGCGCCGAAGCGGGCGACCCCGCTGCCGGCCGAGGTGAGCTGCACGTACAAGAAGGGCGCCGAGCCGGCCAGCAAGAAGGTGAACCCGCCGGCCGACGGGAAGGTCAAGGCGTCGGGTACGTCGAACGTCAGCCTGGACACGTCCATCGGCGACCTGCAGTTGAAGCTGGACAGCGCGCTGGCGCCGTGCACGGTGAAGAGCTTCGTCAGCCTGGTCGGGCAGAAGTACTTCGACGGGACGAAGTGTCATCGGCTCACGGTGGGTGAAGGGCTGCAGGTACTGCAGTGCGGCGACCCGTCGGGGACCGGGAGCGGCGGGCCGGGGTACAGCTTCGCGGATGAGGTGTTCCCGACGCTGAAGTACGGTCGCGGGACGCTGGCGATGGCGAACTCGGGGCCGAACACGAACGGGAGCCAGTTCTTCATCGTGTACGGCGATGCGTCCGGGCTGGGGCCGCAGTACACGGCCTTCGGGACCATCGACGAGCCGAGCCTGAAGCTGATCGACAAGGTCGCACAGGCGGGCGTCGCCCCGCAGCAGAGCCCGACCGACGGTGCTCCCATCACCCCGGTGGAGATCAAGACCGCTACGTCGGCTGCCTGATCAAACGACAAACCGCGCCGCCCGTCCCTCCGGAGGAACGGGCGGCGCGGTGTATTTCAGAAGCGCGCTGGCTGTACCAGATTCAGGCCAGGAGGCTGTAGTCGGAGCGGGGCCAGGACAGGAGGGCTTGGATTTGGGTTATGCCGGCTTGTTCCAACAGTTGCACGGGGCCTTCGGCGAAGTGGTAGAGGTTGGTGGCGGGGTCCCGGGCTTCGGTCCAGGCGCGGTCGGCGTACGCCTGCATGGTCTTCTTGTAGCGCTGGTCGGGGGCCACCGAGTCGAGGATCAGCAGGTTCTTGAAGTAGATGGAGTTGAAGCGCGTCGGCTGCTTCCACAGCCGGTCCTCGGCGCCGTAGAAGGCGAGTGACGCGTTCGCGACCGACTTCGCGTCGCGGAGGTACTGCCCGTCACCCGTTGCCTTGAACAACAACACGCCGGCGCCGAGCATTACACCCTGGTTGTAGCTCCACTGGGTCTTCTCGACGGTCCCGGCCAGCTCGATGTGGTCCCAGTACAGACCGTTCGGCGCCAGCATGCAGGTCTGCGCCCACTCGTACATCCGCTTCGCCCACGTCAGGTACGACTTGTCCCGGGTGAGCAGGTACAGATGCGCACCGAGCTCCGCGCCCGGCCCGTTCGACACCGTGTTGCGGTCCTGACTCCACGGCGCCTGCGTCCAGTACACCCCTCCGGCACACGGGTGCGACGGGTCGGTGTCCCAGCCGTGTACGACGAGCGCGAAGATCTCGCGCGCACGCGCCAGCGCCGCGCGGTCCCCGGTCCGCTTGTAGTGCTGGACCAGGTTCAGCCCGATCCACTCGTTGTCGTCGTAGAACTTGTCACCACCCTGGCCGAGCGGCGGCCGCACGTACGAGTCGTACCCCGTCGGCGTCGTCCCGGCGTTCCAGTACGGCTCGTACGCCGCGATCCGCCGATCGGCCTCCTCGGACGCCGTCTGGCCGGCGCCGGGCACCCCGGCGAGGTTCTCGGCCGCGATCGCCGCCTGCGAGTACGGCCAGACGTAGGAGTACGGGTTGGTCTGCGTGTTCGGGTACTCCTCCAGCAGGAGCCCTTGCTGCCCCGCGTCGAAGTACTTGTTCAATGCCTCGTACGACGCCTTGGCGCGGGAGGCCGGACCGGTCACGGCGTCAGCCGCCGTGAGGTGAAGTGATCCGAGGACAGCGACCGCGAGCACACCCGCCGCGATCCGACTTGATATACCAAATTTCCTGGGCATCGACCTGCTCCTCCTGGGCGGTGGCGGTTGACATCGATGTCACGTTCTAACCGGCGGACCGACACCCCGTCAATGCCTCAGCGATCCAGCGTCATGGACGGATCAGTTGGTATATCAAGAGGATCGACCGGGAATGCGATCCAGCCGGACCGCAGATGCAACCGGATCCGGAACTGGTCGGCGGTCAGCGCCCGCTTCCCCTTCGACCCGACGGCCTCCACGGTGACCGCCCGCCCACCGGACGGCCCGACCCCGGTCCGCTTCACCACCCGCAGGCTCTGGATCGTCCCGACAGCGAAGGCCCCTTCTATCTCCGCCGCCGTCCGCGTCACCGTCCAGGTCACGTTCGGATTCCCGTTGCCCGGGTACGCGTCCCAGCCGTCCGCCTTCATCACCTGGTAGGGAATCGGCCCGGCCGCCGTCGCCCCGCCGTTCGACGACGAGAACTCCGCGATGATCGGCTTTCCCTTGTACAACCGGACCTGCCCGACGGTCGCGGCGATCGCGGTGTTCGTCGACGACTTCTCCGAGTCGTAGCCGCCGTACACCTGGCAGGCCGTCGTGTCACACAGGTCGTACGCCTTCCGCGTTGCCCGGCCCCGATGGAAGACGGAATAGGTGCGCGCGGCAACCGCCTGTGCCTGCAGGGCGGCCGGCTTCCAGCTGGACACGGCCTCCTGCGGTACGACGCCGCGCAGGTAGTACTCGAGTGACACGACGTTCACCGTGTCCAGATGCACACCGGACACGTCGACCGCCCGCAGTGCACCGCGATACCGCCGTACGGCGCCGCTCGGCAGGATCAGCCCGATCACCGGTGCACCCTCGAACTGGGTGATGCCCGGGAACGTCTTCCACAGCGTCCATGTGCGGGTCTTGGAGTTGAACGAGCTCACCTTGGTGCCGTGGTCGCCGTACGGATCGATCGTCCACTGGTTCCGGGTCGATGCCCTGGGCAACTCGTAGACCTTGCGGGTGACGAGGTCGCGGACCTTCAGGTGGTTCACCACGCCGACCCGGATGCCGTCGGTGGTGTCGGCGCTGACCCGGACCCGGATGCTGCCGGTCGCCTTACCCGTGGTCGTTCCCGGGTAGTAGAAGTCGAGGATCTGCTTGACCGACTTCCCCGCGATCGCCGCGCCCTGAGCGCCGTACTGCGACATCCCCCGGCCGTGGCCGAAGCCGCGACCGCTGATGGTGGTGTCCGTGGCCGCGGTCGGGTCGATCTCCCGCGCCTGCGCGGTCGCGCTGATCAACGTGGAGGACAAGACGATCGCGGCGACTGCGCGCTTGTTCATGTCGCACTCCTGTACTGGACGGTGATCGTGCGCCGGCTCTGGTTGTAGTTCAGCCAGCCGTGCTGGTACCGCTGCCGCGAGCCACCCGTCATCTTGTAGACCTCGGTGGTCGGCAGCCCGAGCCGCGACCGCTCGGCGCCGAGGCTGCGGTACTGCGAGCGGAACATGCCGACCGTCGAATGGGGGCCAGTAGCAACGGAGTAGAAGATGTCGCGATGGGCGAAGTACGTCGCCCAGCCCGTCCGGGTCCGGTGTTCACCCCAGAACGGCGGGCCGACCGCGCGAGGAGGTTGTAGCCGAGGTCGCACCAGCCGCGGCTCTTCACGTGGTACGCGTACATCCCGCGCACCATCGCGGCGACCTGCGTGCGGGTGTAGTCGTTGCGATCCGCGGTGTGATGGACGAACGCGGCCAGCACGGTCTGCGTGTACTTCGGCCGCGCGCACGTCTTCCCATTGTGACTGCGCAACCGCTCGTCGGCACCCCATTGCTTCCGACTCGCCATCGCCGGCATCGGGTACGGCGTACTGCTCGCACTCGCCTGCACATCGGGCGGTTCAAAAGAATCACCGGCCAATACACCCGGCTGGATCAGCACCACTTTTGCATCGGCAACCGATGTACCGTCATTTGCTATAGCACTCGCCTGAACCCCGCTCGCATTACCGACCCACAACGGTTCGGTACCGGATCGTTCAATTCCTTCACCAACCAATGGCTGTGTTTCATCGGGATCCGATGGCTGTGTTCCATCGGGATCCGATGGCTGTGTTCCATCGGGATCCGATGGCTGTGTTCCATCGGGATCCGATGGCTGTGTTCCATCGGGATCCGATGGATCGGGACCGTGTTCGTCCTCGACGGTCAACGGCTCCCACTCCGACCACTGCCCGTCGCGCTGGACGCGGACCTTCGCCTGCACCGCCTGCGTCCCCACAGGCCACGTGATGCCGACCATCGCGAACGGCCTCGTCTCAACAGCTGCAGAAGGTCCGTCGAGCGACAGTTCCTGGTACGACGGCTCGAGCTCAACGGCCGTGGGCGGCAGGTCGGGGAGGACCAGTGAGACAACGGTGACAGCGAGCGGGAGCAGTCGGGAGAACGTGCTCATGGGCCAGCCTTCCGGCGGAGGTACGACGGTCGCTGGGCGGCGCTCATCGATTGTGCGCGCTGTGTGACCGCTTTCCCGGTATTGCGTGACCCTGCGTGGCGGCGCGGTTTTGACGGATTCGATAGGCTCGGCGTAAAGCCGTCGAGGCTTGATCCCTACGTTTGAAGAGGCCCGGCATGGAACTCATCCTGATCATCGCGGTTGTGGTGATCGCGGTGCTGGCATATCGCTCGTACCGTCGGACCCAGCTGCAGAACAAGCAGCAGCACCAGATCACCGCCGCCGAACTGGAATCGGTGAAGCGGACCGCCGACGAGGACATCACCCGGTTCGGCGAGGAGCTGCAGGACCTCGACCTGGACATGGTGGGCAAGGACCTCGGAGACGGGGCCCGGCAGGACTACCAGCGCGCATTGGACTCCTACGAGTCGGCCAAGCAGGCGGTCGGCCAGGTCACCGAGGCGGATCAGATCAAGCACGTGATCGAGATCCTCGAGGACGGCCGGTACGCGGCCACCTGTGTGCGCGCTCGTGTGAACGGCGAGCCGCTGCCGCAGCGCCGCCCGTCCTGCTTCTTCAACCCGCAGCACGGTCCGTCCGTGGTGGACGTGACCTGGGCGCCGCCCGGCGGTGCGCCGCGTGAGGTGCCGGCCTGCGCGGCCGACGCCGAGCGGGTCCGCGCCGGTGCGGAGCCGGATGTCCGCAAGGTGATGGTCGGCCCGCAGCGGGTGCCGTACTGGGAGGCCGGCCCGGCCTACTCGCCGTACGCGCAGGGCATGTTCGGCGCGCTGGGCGGTGTGATGACCGGCATGTTCCTCGGCACGATGCTCGGCGGCATGTTCGCCGGCGGCGGCTACGGCGACTACGCGGCCGGGTACGACGGCGGCGGCGATGGTGGCGGTGACGGCGGAGGCGATGGCGGCGGCGACGGTGGCGGCGACTTCAACATGGGCGACAGCGGCGGCGACTCCGGCGGCTGGGACTTCGGCGGCGGAGACTTCGGCGGCGGCGACTTCTGACCGACCGCTCCACAAAAACCACCCGCGGACAGGTGTCCGCGGGTGGTTTTTGTTGCTAGTAGCAACTGGCAGACACACGACTTGGCGGGTTCAGGCCAGTGGGAATGTCTTGCTGGGGTGTCGTGCGGGTGGTGAGGATCACGGCGACGAACCATCTGGGGAGGATCCGTGAGGCGACACCTTCGGCGTACCTTGATCGGCGTACTGGCGGCAGGGTTGCTCGCCACGTCGGCGGTCAATGCGCAAGCTGAACAGCAACCCGGCAAGGTCGAGCCGGCGCTGGCGGCGCAGCTCGATGCGGGGCAGTCCGGCTTCTGGGTGCGCTTCGCGCGGCAGCCCGAGCTGAAGTCCGCGGCACGGATCACCGACTGGAAGGCGCGCGGCGAGGCCGTCGTCTCCGCCCTGCGCACCAAGGCGGACAGCGCTCAGGCCGGCGTCACGAAACTGCTGCGCGAGGCCAAGGCCGACTACGTCAGTCTGTACATCGACAACTCGATCTACGTCCGCAACGGCAGCCGTGAGCTCGCCGCCAAGCTCGCGGCCGATCCCGAGGTGGTGTCGCTGCGAGCCCCGAAGACTTACACGGTGCCGAAGGACGAGATCGTCTCGAAGGACGCGGCGAAGACCCAACTCGCGGCCGAGCCCGAGCTCGGAGTCAAGGCCATCCACGCCGATCAGGTCTGGAACCGGTACCAGGCGACCGGCCAGGGCATCGTGATCGGCAGCATCGACACCGGTGCGCAGTACGACCACCCCGCGCTCGTTTCGTCGTACCGGGGCACCAACGGTGACGGCACCTTCACCCACGACTACAACTGGTACGACCCGGCCAGAGTCTGTGCGACGGAGGCCCCGTGCGACAACGTCGGCCACGGCAGCCACACGACCGGGACCATGGTCGGTGACGACCACAACGGTCGCCAGATCGGAGTCGCCCCCGGCGCCCGCTGGATCTCTGCGAAGGGCTGCGAGACCGACCAGGTGTGCACCGACGTCGCGCTGGGCCTGAGCGCGCAGTGGATGCTGGCGCCCACGAAGCTGGACGGCTCGGACCCGGATCCGTCGAAGCGCCCGAACATCATCAACAACTCCTGGGGCTCCCCGGTGAGCAATACCTGGTACCAGGAGTACGTCAGGCAGTGGGTTGCCGCCGGCATCTTCACGACCTACGCGGTCGGCAACGCCGGATCCGGCTGCGCGACCGCCGGCTCTCCCGGCGACTACCCGGAGGCGTACGCGGTCGGCGCAGTGGACCCGCAAGGGGCGATCGCGAGCTTCTCCTCGCGCGGCAACCCGACCCGTGACGACATCAAACCGAACATCGTCGCCCCGGGCATTCTGGTGACGTCGAGCCTTCCCGGCGACAGGTACGGCATCATCAACGGCACCTCGATGGCCGCGCCACACGTCAGCGGCGCTGTCGCCCTGCTGTGGTCGGCCGCGCCCCAACTGATCGGCGATCTCGCCGCCACCCGGGCGCTGCTCGACCGCACCGCACACGACCACGACGACACCAGTTGCGGCGGTACAGCCGGAGACAACAACGTCTACGGCGAAGGCATGCTGGACATCTACGAGGCGATCAGTGACGCGCCGCGCCCCAACGCCGGCCTGCTCACCGGAACCGTCACCGACAGCGTGGGCGCACCGGTGTCCGGGGCTCGGCTGAGCGCACCGAACAGCAATGTGGTCACGAGCGGCCCCGACGGCAGGTACGAGCTGTACCTCGACGCCGGTGACCACGACGTGTCCGTGCAGACGTTCGGTTACGACACGCAGCACTTCGCCACCCACATCGACGCGCGCAGCACGACCACGAAGGACTTCCAGCTCGTCACCACGCCACGCGCGTCGCTGAGCGGCCTGGTCCGCGACGGCTCGGGCCACGGCTGGCCGCTGTACGCCAAGCTGACGATCGACGGCGTCCCCGGCCAGTGGTACACGAACCCGGCCACCGGCCGGTACACGCTCGACATGCCGGTCGGCACCACCCACAAGCTGACGGTGCAGCCGGTGTACGGCGGTTACACCAGCACACCGGTCGAGGTGCAACTGACCGACGATCTGGTCAAGGACATCAGCATCCCGATCGACCAGCGGTCCTGCAGCGCACCGGGGTACGACGCCCAGTGCCAGAAGGTCCGTGGCGGCCTGATCCAGGGTGTGGTGAAGGACGCGAACACCGGCCTGCCGGTGAACGGTGCCACCGTCACCCGGGCCACGCAGTCCGCGAAGACCGTCACCACGCCGGACGACCCGACGCGGCCGGACGGGTTCTACTGGCTGTTCGCGCCGGCCGGGACCGACAAGGCCACCGCCGCGATGCGCAGCTACCAGCAGCAGAAGAAGGCTGTCACGGTCCAGACCGACTGGGTCCGGACGCTGAACTTCTCGCTCGAGGCCGGGCGGCTGAAGGTGACCGAACCCGACGTGAGCGCGACGCTGCAGCTCGGCACGACCGCGCAGCGCACACTGACCATCACCAACGATGGCACGGCGCCGGCGTCGTACTCGCTGTCCGACGTCCAGCGCAGCTTCGAGTTGCAGGGTGGCAGTACGGCGGGATTCGCCGGGACGAGCTCCGCTACACCAGTTCGGCGTGTCCCCGTCCAGCCGGTCGCGGGCCCCGTCACCCGAGTCGAAACGGCCCGGCCAGACGCGGCCGCCCAACCGGCCGCCGAATGGTGGCTCCCGATCGCCAATCAGCCGCTCGCGCGTGAGGACATCGCCACCGCCACCCACGACGGTCTGCTGTACGCGGCCGGTGGCGCCGTTTCCGATCCCGCCAGCGGCACCATCATCGTGCCGGTGTCCTTCGTGTACGACCCGGCGACGCTCGCCTGGCGACAGATCGCCGACATGCCCGAGGGCCGGCAGCGGCCGTCGGCCGGATTCGTCGGCGACAAGCTCTACGTCGTCGGCGGATGGGCCGGCGAAACCCACCAGGTGGCTGCGAAGACGCTGGTCTACGATCCGGCCTCTGATCGCTGGACGTCCGGGGCGGACAACCCGAAGCCCTGGGCCGCGTCCGGCTCAGCGGTACTGGACGGAAAGGTCTACTCGGTCGGCGGCTGCGCGGGCGAGTGCCAGGTCGCGACGGCGGACGTGACTGCCTACGACGCGGCGCACAACAGCTTCCAGGTGCTGGCGCCGTACCCGGAGCCCATCTCCTGGCCGTCGTGCGGTGGCCTCGACGGCAAGGTGTACTGCGCCGGCGGCCTGACCGTGAACGAGGCGGGCACGCGGCCGAAGAGCACCATGCACAGCTACTCCTACGACCCGCAGACGAACAGCTGGTCCAGGGTCACCGACCTCCCGGTCGAACTCTGGGCGAGCGCGTACGCCGTCGCCAACGGGAAGCTCGCCATCAGCGGTGGGGTCGTGGGTCCCGACTCGACGCAGCTCACCAACGAGTCGTTCGAGTACGACGTGGCGACCGACACCTGGACCAAGCTGCCGAACTCCTCCACGCCGATGTACCGCGGCGCCGGGGCGTGCGGGATGTACCGGGTCGGTGGTCTCGAGGACTCACGGATCGTCGCCAGCGCCGAGCAACTGTCCGGTCACGGCAACTGCGAGACGGCAGGCTCCGACGCGCCCTGGCTGTCGGAGACGGCCGCCAGCGGCACCCTGGCTCCCAACGGCAGTGTGACCGTCACGCTGACCGTCGACTCGACGCAGGTGACCCAGCCAGGTGTCTACCGCTCAGATGTCTCGGTCCGGGAGGACACGCCGTACATCGTGTCGCCGGTTGCCGTCACGATGAACGCGCAGGCACCGGCCAGCTGGGCCCGGGTCTCCGGGACGGTGACCGGCCAGACCTGCGATGGCGCCACGGCGGCGTTGCCCGGGGCGACTATCGCGATCGACCGGCGGACGGACTCCTGGACGTTGGCCACGGCGAACGACGGCAGCTATGCCCTCTGGGTGCCTGGTGCCGCGGCGAAGGCGCGGGTGGTGGTCGCCGCGGACGGCTACCGGCCGGCCTCAGTAGACGTAGCGCTCCAGAAGGGGGCGAACGTGCTACTGCCGTTCACCTTGCGGCCGTTGTACTGCTGAGCGGTCAGCTGCGGAGGTGGAGGCGGCGGGCGGCTTCGGCGATGGAGCCGGTGATGGAGGGGTAGACGGTGAAGGACTGGGCGACCTGATCGACGGTCAGGCGGGTGCCGACGGCCAGTGAGATCGGGTGGATGAGCTCACTGGCCCGTGGCGCGACGACGACGCCGCCGACCACGATGCCCGTGTTCGGCAGGCAGAACAGCTTCACGAAACCGTCCCGGACACCCTGCATCTTGGCCCGGGCGTTGTCGGCCAGCGGCACCTTCACGACCATCGCCGTACTGCCGCCGGCGTCGAAGACCGCCTGGGTCAGGCCGACCGTGGCGATCTCGGGCGCAGTGAAGACGTTCGACGACACGGTCGACTGGTCCAGCGGGGAGACCGCGTCGCCGAGCGCGTGCGACATCGCGATCCGGCCCTGCATGGCGGCGACCGAGGCGAGCATGAGTACGCCGGTGCAGTCACCGGCCGCGTAGACGCCACGGGCCGTCGTCCGGGACACCCGGTCGACCGTGACGAAGCCGCCGTCGCCGAGCGACACGCCCGACTCGACCAGTCCCATGTCGTCGGTGTTCGGCAGCGATCCGACCGCGAGCAACGCGTGCGAACCCTCCACCGTCCGGCCGTCGGTCAGGGTCACCACGACGCCGTCGCCGTGCCGCTTGACCGACTCGGCCCGGGACTTGCCCAGGACTGTCAGCCCACGCCGCTTGAACACGTCCTCCAGTACGGCGGCCGCGTCGGCATCCTCACCGGGGAGCACCCGGTCCCGCGACGACACCAGGACGACGTCGCTCCCCAGGGCGTCGTACGCGCTCGCGAATTCCGCGCCGGTGACGCCGGAACCGACCACGATCAGTCGCTCCGGCAACTCCTCGAGCTCGTAGACCTGCTCCCAGGTCAGGATCCGCTCGCCGTCCGGCTCCGAGCCCTTCAGGATGCGCGGCCTTGCACCAGTGGCGATCAGAACGACGTCCGCGTCCAGCCGTTCGTTGCCGACGACCACGGTCTCGGGGCCGTCCAGCCGGCCGCGACCCTTGATCACCCGGATCTTGTCGCGCTCCAGCCGGCGCTCGATGCCCTTGCCCTGGGCCGTCGCCAGCGCCTTCACGCGCTGGTTGACGACGGACAGATCGACCCGCACCGAGTTCGCCGGATCCTCGTCACCGTCATCCAGCCGGACACCCAGTTCACCGGCCTCCTCCACCTCGGTCATCACCTCGGCGGTGGCGATCAGCGTCTTGCTCGGGACTGCGTCGGTGAGCACGCCGGATCCGCCGATCCCGTCGGAATCGACAAGTGTCACCTCCGCTCCCAGTTGGGCAGCCGCACTGGCCGCTTCGTACCCGCCGGGACCGCCTCCGATGATCACAACTCGCGCCACGGGAGGCCATTGTTCCGTATCCTGTGTCGTCGTGACCCTGTACGCCGCGTTTGCGTCGAATCTGGACCCGAACCTGATGGCCGAGCGGTGCCCGTACTCGCCCCTGCGCGGGACCGGCTGGATCACCGGCTGGCGCCTCACCTTCGGCGGCGAGGAGCTGGGCTGGGAGGGCGCCATGGCCACCGTCGTCGAGGACCCGGCCGACCCGGCCAACCAGGTCTTCGTGGCGCTGTACGACATCCACCCCAAGGACGTCGAGCGACTGGACGAGTGGGAGGCGATCGACCAGGGCATCTACCGCAAGATCCAGGTGCGGGTGCAGAGCCTGGACGGCGAGCAACTGGCCTGGATGTACGTCCTGAACGCCTACGAGGGCGGCCTGCCGTCCGCCCGCTACCTGGGCATCCTCGCCGAGGCGGCCGAGGCCGCGGGCGCCCCGGACGACTACGTCGCCGACCTCCGCGCCCGCCCCTGCCAGTCGTCCGGCCATTAGGTCGGGTCTGGTGGTCCCGCGCAGTAGGCGCGGGACCGCCAGACCCGACCTCGGAGCCCGTAGGCCGGTTATCGTGCGGTGGTGACCGTCAACGATGACCTCAGGGCAGCCGCCGAAGCCTGGCTGAGCGAAGATCCCGACCCCGACACGCGCGCCGAACTGCGGCAGTTGCTGGCCGACGGCTCCGCCGAGGCCGCCGACGAGCTGGCCGACCGCTTCGCCGGCACCCTCGAGTTCGGTACGGCGGGGCTCCGCGGCGCCGTCGCCGCGGGACCGAACCGGATGAACCGGGTCGTCGTGATCCGCGCCGCCGCCGGCCTCTGCGCCTACCTGAAGGACAAGGGCCGCACCGACGGCCCGGTCCTGATCGGGTACGACGCCCGCCACAAGTCCGACGTGTTCGCGCAGGACACGGCGGCCGTGGTCCGGGGTGCCGGCCTGGAGGCCGTCCTGCTGGACCAGCACACGCCGACGCCGGTGGTTGCCTTCGGAATCACGCATCTCAAGGCCGTGGCCGGCGTCGTCGTCACCGCGTCGCACAATCCGCCGCAGGACAACGGGTACAAGGTCTACCTGGGCGACGGCTCGCAGATCGTGCCGCCCGCGGACGCGGAGATCGCGGCGGCCATCGCGGCGGTCGGCCGGCTGGACTCGGTGCCGCGAGGAGACGACTGGCAGACCATCGGCGACGAGCTCCTCAACGCCTACCTGGACCGCATCGCCACGCTGGTGCCGGCCGACGCACCCCGGGAGCTGAAGGTCGCCTACACGCCACTCCACGGCGTCGGACGGACCCTGGCCGAGGACGCGATCGCCCGCGCCGGGTTCGCCGCACCGGCGGTGGTGGCGGCGCAGGCGGACCCGGATCCGGACTTCCCGACCGTGTCGTTCCCGAACCCGGAGGAGCCGGGAGCGATCGACGCGGCCCTGGAGCTGGCCCGGGCCGTGGACGCGGACATCGCGGTGGCCAACGATCCCGATGCCGACCGGTGTGCGGTCGCCGTACCCGATCCGGCGGCCGACGGCGGCTGGCGGATGCTGCGTGGGGACGAGCTCGGCGCGCTGCTCGGTGAGTTCCTGCTGTCGCCGCGGCCCGATGGGGTCGCCGCGTGCTCGATCGTCTCGTCGTCGCTGCTCGGCAAGATCGCCGCGTCGTACGGCGTCCGGTACGTCGAGACGCTGACCGGGTTCAAGTGGATCGGGCGGGTCCCGGAGCTCGTCTTCGGTTACGAGGAGGCGCTCGGGTACTGCGTGGATCCGACCGCCGTGAAGGACAAGGACGGGATCTCGACACTGATCCGGGTCCTGCACATGGCCGCCGCGGCGAAGGCCGAGGGGCGCACTCTGCTGGATCTGCTGGACGATCTGGCGCTCGGGTACGGCTTGCACGCCACGGACCAACTGTCCGTGCGGGTCGAGGACCTGTCGCTGATCGGCGCCGCGATGGAGCGGCTGCGAGCCGTCCCGCCCACGTCGCTGGGCAGGTACACGGTCGAGCGGATCGACGATCTGAGCCTGGGCTCGGAGACGCTCCCGCCGACTGACGGGCTTCGCTACACGCTGTCCGAGGGAGCTCGGGTGGTGGTGCGGCCGTCGGGTACGGAGCCGAAGCTGAAGTGCTACCTGGAAGTGGTCGTGCCGGTGGCGGATTCGGATGTCTCGAGCGCCCGGAGCCAGGCAGCGAAGAACCTGACCGGCATCAAGCAGACGCTCTCCACCGCACTGGGGCTGTAGAACGCGTGAGTGGTCAGCCGCTGGAGCGGAGCTTCAGCGGCTGACGGACCAGAACACCTGGCGGGTGGTTCCGGGGCAGGTCAGCGAGCCGCAGCCGCGGCGTCGGCCTCTTCGGCGCGCAGCGAGCTCTGCAGCGATGCGTGCAGGATCCGCAGCGTGCTGGTCGACTGCATCAGCGCGTCGCGCTCGTCCGGGTTCCGGTTGGCGAGGCTGGCGATCTCGTTGATGCTCGCCTCGATTCGGGCGATCCGGTCGGCGACCGAGCCCTCCTGGCTGCTGGCCTTGCGGATCGCGTCGGACGTGACCGTCCAGACGTCCTCCTTGTCGTTGGTCCGCCGGGACATGTCGACCATCTGGCTCAGTGCGGCCAGGTCGTGGTCGACCTGGGTCCGCTCCATCGGCACGGTGATCCCGGCGGTCGCCTGACGCAGCCGGGTGACATGACCCGACAGCTCCGACCAGGTGCTCCTGCCGCTCTTGATCTTGTCCAGCACCTTGGCGTACTCGGTGTTGAACTCGTCGTAGTTCACTGTCCTTGACTCCTGCCGTTCGACGCTCGACTTGGAACTGTAAGGCGTGCGGACCTGAAACAAGTAACCACACGATCGCAGATCGTGTAGGTGTCGGCAAAACGCAACAGCCGCCCGGTACGCCAACGCGTACCAGGCGGCCGAGTTACGTTCCACTGCAGGCTACGGCACAGTTTGGTCAGGCGACCGCCCCGGAGGCGGTGTTCCGACCGTCTTTCCGGTCAGGGGGCGAGTTTCTCGCCGAGGAAGCGCAACTGCTCCGGCAGCAGCCGGCGCCAGTATCCACCGGTGTGCGCACCGGCCTGCTGTCCACCGGCCGCGTGCAACTCCCGGCGCAAGTCCCCCGCCGCGTCGGCGAACGGATCGTCCCGGCCACAATCGATGCGCACGGCAACATTCTCGAGGGGACGGCCGAAGACCTGGTGCTGCTCGAAGTCGTCTGCCCCGTCGAACGCGCCGTCCGCCACGTCTTCGTCGTACCGGCGCCACAACGCGGGGCTCATCGCACCGATGGCGACCGCGGATCGTCCGCCCCACAGCAGAGCGCCGTACCCACCCATCGACCAGCCGAGTACGCCGACCCGGTCGACGTGCAGTCCGCGTTTCGCCAGCAGGGGCAGGAATTCCGCGGACAGCATCCGCAGTGGATCGTCCCCGGTGGCGCGCGGATGCCAGTAGTTGTCCCGTCCCCCGTCCACGGTCGCCACCGCGAACGGCGGCGTACCGGACCGCATCGCCGCGGTCAGGTAGCGGTCCATCCCGAGATCGCCGATCGCGGACGTGTGATCCCCACCGCGCCCATGCAGCGCCAGTACGACGGGCAGTTCCGCGGACGACTCGTGTGGTCGGATGATGCTGTAGCCCACCGTTGTACGCCGGGCAGCGGACTCGAACGTCCCGGACTCCACCGGACCAGGCGGCACATCGGGTACGACGCCGTCCGGGCCGCTCAGCCCGAGGACGTCGTGCACCTTCGCGCGGCCCGGGATCGCACCGGTCTCCAGACCGGCGACCGCGGCGACGCCGGCGATCGTGGCGGCGGCGCCGGTGCGCAGCAAGAGGCGGCGTGACAGAAACGGCATCGGAACGCCCCGGTCAGCGGAAGAAGGCGGCCACGATGGCGATGGCCGCGAGAACACCGGCGATGGTCAGCTCCGGCCGGGCCCAGGTGGTCACCACCCCGCCGTCGGACTGTCCGGAGTACTGGCTCATGTAGGTCTCGATCCGGCCGACCACGAAGTCGGCGCGGGAGATCGAACTGTCGGCCGCCAGCTTGCGCCCGCCGACCCGCTGCTTCCTGAGATCGCGCATGACGAGTTGGACGCCGGGAGCACGCAGCCGGTTGTCGGCAGTGTGCACGCGCAGGATGTCGGCCACGTCGACGCCGGTCACCTTCGCCCACGGGATCAGATGGTCGCGCAGGTGGTTACGCAGCAGCAGGTGCTCGGGGCTGAGGGTGACCGACGGCCGGATCAGACCGACGTACGCCAGCACCATCAGGATGCCGATCAGGCTGCCGACCAGTACGCCGGTGGCGGTCCGCCACTCCAGCACGATGTCCAGCAGGCCGACCGCGCCGATCACCATCACCACCACCCCGGTGATCCGGTTCGACGCGGACAGGTACTGCTCGCTCTCGGAGGACTTCGACTTCACCCGCACAAACTAACCGGCGACCGGTAGCAGGCATAGGACCAGTACGTCCCCACGGCCGACGCTGGCTGTCCGGATCCGCACTAGACTGCCGAAGTGACCACACTCGACAGCGGCGTCGACTCCTTGGCCGACGTGACCTCGTCCGAGGACCGGCTGCGCCGGTTCCTGCTCGGCCTGCCGGGCGTCGACCAGGTCGGCGCCGAGGCCAGGGCCGCCACCCTGGGCACGCGGTCGATCAAGACCACCGCGAAGGCGTACGCGCTGGACCTGGCCATCCGGATGATCGACCTGACCACGCTGGAGGGCCAGGACACCCCCGGCAAGATACGGGCGCTGTGCGCGAAGGCGATGCGGCCGGACCCGGCCGACTCGACCGCCCCGCAGGTCGCCGCGGTGTGCGTCTACCCGGACCTGGTGGCCACCGCCAAGCATGAATTGCGCGGCTCCGACGTCAAGGTGGCGAGTGTCGCAACCGCCTTCCCCAGTGGGCGTTCCAGCCTGCCGATCAAGATCCAGGACACCAAGGACGCGGTCGCGGCCGGCGCCGACCAGGTCGACATGGTGATCGACCGCGGTGCCTTCCTGTCCGGGCGGTACGGCCTGGTTTTCGACGAGATCGCCGCGATCCGTGAGGCGGCCGGCGACGCGCATCTGAAGGTGATCCTGGAGACCGGTGAGCTGGTCACCTACGACAACGTCCGGCGCGCGTCCTGGCTGGCGATGCTGGCCGGTGCGGACTTCATCAAGACCTCCACCGGGAAGGTGTCCCCCGCGGCCACCCTGCCGGTGACGCTGGTGATGCTGGAGGCGGTCCGCGACTACCACGAGTCCACCGGCCTGCACATCGGCGTCAAGCCGGCCGGCGGCATCCGGACCGCGAAGGACGCGATCAAGTACCTGGTCACGGTCAACGAGACCGCCGGACCGGACTGGCTGGACCCGGAGCTGTTCCGCTTCGGGGCGTCCAGCCTGCTGAACGACCTGCTGATGCAACGCACCAAGCTGGCCACCGGGCACTACCCCGGACCCGACTACTTCACGCTGGACTGAGGCATGAGCAGATTCGAGTACGCACCGGCCCCGGAGTCCCGGGCCATCGTCGACATCAAGTCGTCGTACGGGCTGTTCGTCAACGGCCAGTTCGTCGAGGCGACGGACGGCAAGCCGTTCAAGACCGTCAGCCCGTCGTCGGAGGAAGTGCTCGCCGAGATCAGCGAGGCCGGACCGGCGGACGTCGACAAGGCGGTCAAGGCGGCCCGGAAGGCGTTCGAGAAGGTCTGGGGCCCGATGTCCGGCCGGGACCGGGCGAAGTACCTGTTCCGGATCGCCCGGCTGATCCAGGAGCGTTCCCGCGAGCTGGCAGTGCTGGAGTCACTGGACAACGGCAAGCCGATCCGCGAGTCGCGGGACGTCGACATCCCACTGGTGGCCGCGCACTTCTTCTACTACGCGGGCTGGGCGGACAAGCTCGAGTACGCCGGTGCCGGCGAGGACCCGCAGCCGTGGGGCGTCGCGGGCCAGGTGATCCCGTGGAACTTCCCGATGCTGATGCTGGCGTGGAAGATCGCGCCGGCCCTGGCCGCGGGAAACACCGTCATCCTCAAGCCGGCCGAGACCACGCCGCTGACGGCGCTCGCGTTCGCGGAGATCTGCCAGCAGGCCGACCTGCCGCCGGGCGTGGTGAACATCGTCACCGGCGCCGGCCGGACCGGTCAGGCGCTGGTCGAGCACCCGGGCGTGGACAAGGTCGCGTTCACCGGGTCGACCGAGGTCGGCCGGGCGATCGCCAAATCGGTCGCGGGCTCGGACAAGGCGGTCACGCTGGAGCTCGGCGGCAAGGCGGCGAACATCGTCTTCGAGGACGCGCCGATCGACCAGACCATCGAGGGCATCGTCAACGGCATCTTCTTCAACCAGGGCCACGTCTGCTGCGCCGGCTCGCGGCTGCTGGTCCAGGAGAGCGTGTACGACGAGGTGCTGTCGCGGCTGAAGCGCCGGATGGGCACGCTGCGCGTCGGCGACCCGCTGGACAAGAACACCGACATCGGCGCGATCAACTCCGCCGCCCAGCTGGCCAAGATCCGCGAGCTGTCCCAGATCGGCGAGGACGAGGGCGCCGAGCGCTGGTCGCCGGAGTGCGAGCTGCCGGCGGAGGGGTACTGGTTCCCGCCGACCGTCTTCACCGGCGTGTCCCAGGCGCACCGGATCGCCCGCGAGGAGATCTTCGGCCCGGTGCTGTCGGTGCTGACGTTCCGCACCCCGGCCGAGGCCGTCGAGAAGGCGAACAACACCCCGTTCGGGCTGTCCGCCGGGATCTGGACCGACAAGGGCTCCCGGATCCTCTGGATGGCCAACCAGCTGCGCGCCGGCGTGGTCTGGGCCAACACGTTCAACCGCTTCGACCCGACCTCGCCGTTCGGCGGCTACAAGGAGTCGGGCTACGGCCGCGAGGGCGGCCGCCACGGTCTGGAGGCCTACCTTGCCCACTAAGGACAGTACCCGTCTGGAAGTGCGCAAGACGTACAAGCTCTACATCGGCGGCGCCTTCCCCCGCAGCGAATCCGGCCGGTCGTACGTGGTGAACAATGCCAAGGGCAAGTTCCTGGCGAACGCGTCGCAGGCCTCCCGCAAGGACGCCCGGGACGCGGTCGTCGCGGCCCGCAAGGCGTTCGGCGGCTGGTCCGGCCGGACGGCGTACAACCGCGGCCAGGTGCTCTACCGGATCGCCGAGGTGATGGAGGGCCGGCACGAACAGTTCAGCTCGGAGGTCGCACTGTCGGAAGGCTTGTCGATCAGCAAGGCCCGTGCCGTCGTGGACGCCTCGATCGACCGCTGGGTCTGGTACGCCGGCTGGGCCGACAAGCTCGCCCAGGTGGTCGGCTCGAGCAACCCGGTGGCGGGCCCGTACTTCGACTTCTCGTTGCCCGAGGCAACCGGCGTGGTCGCGGTGCTGGCGCCGCAGGAGTCCAGTCTGCTCGGTCTGACCAGTGTGATCGCGCCGGCGATCGTCTCCGGCAACACGGTGGTCGCGGTGTCGTCGTACGAGCGTCCGCTGCCGGCGGTGACGCTGGGCGAGGTGATGGCGACGTCCGACGTACCGGGCGGCGTGGTCAACATCCTCACCGGTTCCGCCTCCGAGGTCGGCCCGTGGCTGGCGTCGCACATGGACGTGAACGCGATCGACCTGTGCGGCATCGAGGACGCGGACGAGGCCCGCGACCTGGAGGCCGCGTCGGCCGAGAACCTCAAGCGGGTACGGCGTCCGGCCGAGGAGGACTGGACCGAGTCCCCCGGACTGTCGCGGCTCACGCAGTACCTGGAACTGAAGACCGTCTGGCACCCGATCGGCCTGTAAATCGGTCCCGTCCGAGCCGGATGCGTCGTACAGTCGCCGCATGCTTCAGCCTGGTGACAAGGTCGCGATCGTCTCACCGTCTCGTGGGTTGCCGGAGATCTTTCCGGGACCCTACGAGCTCGGCCTGCGGCGGCTGCGCGACGACTTCGACCTGATCCCGGTCGAGTACCCGACGACCCGCGTCCTCGGCGCCACTCCCGAGGAGCGGGCAGCGGATCTGCACGCGGCTTGGTCGGACCCGTCGATCCGCGCGGTGATCGCGACCATCGGCGGCGAGGACCAGATCACTGTGCTGAAGCACCTCGATCCCGCGGTGTTCCAGGCGGACCCGAAGCCGTTCTTCGGGTACAGCGACAACACGAACCTGCTCAACTTCCTGTATTCGCTGGGTTTGCCGGCCTTCCACGGCGGCAGCGTGATGGTGCAGTTCGGCCGCGGCGGCGCGATGCACCCGGACACGGAGCGCTCGTTGCGCGCCGCCCTCTTCACCCCGGGCGAGTTCGAGCTGACCCCGGCCGAGGGCTGGACGGATCACGACCACGACTGGAACGTTCCCGCCAATCTGGAGACCGAGCCACCGCTCTTCCCCGGCACCGGCTGGACCTGGCAGGGCTCGCGGCCCGTCAGCGGGCGGTTGTGGGGCGGCTGCCTCGAGATCCTCGACTGGCAACTGTCCGTCAACCGCTGGATGCTGCCGACGGACTCCTACGACGGCGTCCTGTTCCTGGAGACCAGCGAGGAGATGCCGAGCTCCGAGACCGTCTACCGGATCCTTCGCAACTTCGGCGAACGCGGTCTGCTCGAGCGGTTCGACGCCGTCCTCTGGGGCCGTCCGAAGTCCTGGTCGATCGAGAACCACAGCACGCCGGAGGAGTCCGTCGCCTACGTCACCGGCCAATACCTGGCCGTCGACCGCGCGTTCGCGGAGTACAACCCGTCCGCGGTCATCGTGAAGGGCCTGGACATCGGGCACACCGACCCGGCGCAGATCCTCCCGTACGGCGGCCAGGCGCGGGTCGACCCGGTCAACCAGCGGATCACCGTCACCTACTAGTGCACCTCGGTGCGGGTGAGCGTGGGATTGGGGTCGGGGTAGCAGGCGACCGCGACGCGGCCGTCGACTGGACGGTCGGCGTCGAGTTCAGACCGGACCCGCCGGTGAGCCGGGAACTGACGTACGACGAGTTGGCCCGGATCGACACGCGCAGGGAGTACGGCGACACCGAGAACCATCGCACTGCGGCAAGTAGCCACGCGACTACTCTAAGCAGCCGTACTCGATTGAAGGACCCCTCGTCTCACTGACCGAACAGGAACCAGCCACCCACTCCGGCCAGCACGAATACCACCGGCAGCGAGAGCAGGAACCATGCCCGATTGCGACGCCGGCGTCGTACCGGCGGATCGGTCGCGACCGTCGTCGGCAGCTTGTCGTCGATGGCGATGCTCGTCCGCTCCATCGCCCGGAACGGCGCCTCCTGCTCGAGCCGGTACGCCTCCGCCTCCAACCGCTCGGCGAGCGCAT
This sequence comes from Kribbella sp. NBC_00889, assembly GCF_045207705.1. Lineage (NCBI taxonomy): Bacteria > Bacillati > Actinomycetota > Actinomycetes > Propionibacteriales > Kribbellaceae > Kribbella > Kribbella sp. NBC_00889. The sequence goes on from NZ_CP108783.1 coordinate 6,196,753, forward strand.
CGGCGCGCTCCCAGCGATCGGTGACCCGGTACGCGAGCGCTCGCCCGAATACATCGTCGAGCTGGCCTACCGCGTCGTGCAGCAGCGATTGGAGACTTGGTGGCGGCAGATCCGGATCGCGGTTGACCACCTCGCCGATCGAGGACGACGAGAACGGCGGATGCCCGGTGATCAGCGCGTAGGTCACCGCACCGACCGCGTAAATGTCCGCCCGCTCGTCGAACCCACCATCCCCGCGCCCTTGCTCAGGCGCCATGTACGACGGCGTACCGACGGCCTGGGTCAGGCCTGATGCCTCTGCCGCACGCTTGGCCAGACCGAGGTCGGCCAGGACGACCCGATGTGTACCACCGCCACCGGATTCGCCACTCTGGTTCGGTCGGAGCAGGAGGTTCGCCGGGGTGACATCGCGATGGACGACACCCTCGCTGTGCAACGCGGCAACCGCCCGGGCCAGGTCTGCGCCCCACCACAAGGCATCGACAACATCCAGCGGCCCGTGCCGCAGTACGTCGCCCAATGAGCCACCGCCGATGTAGTCCATCACGAAGTACGGACGTCCGTCCGGGAGCCGGCCGAGGTCGAAGACCCGGACCACTCGGTCGCTGGCGATCCGCCGCATCAGCCGTGCCTCGGACAGGAACCGCTCGCGGACGTCGGCGCGCGATGCCCAGTTGTCGGCGAGGACCTTGACGGCCACGTCCACGTCGAGGTCGTCGTCGTACCCACGCCAGACGGTCGCGAACGCGCCTGCACCGATTTTGTCCTGCAGCCGGTACCTGCCGATGACATCCATCCCGGCTATTGTCGTGCACGGCTGGGTTGTCCGGCCAACACCACCCTGGGGGAGCATGAACGAGGATCTGGAACATCTCGCTGCGCGCGCCGCGGCGGGGGACCAGAGCGTGCTTCCGACCATCCTGGCGGCGATCCGCCCGCAGGTGCAGCGACGGGTGGCCCAGTTCCTGCCGTACCACGAGGACGCCGAGGAGGCGGCCCAGGACACCTTGCTCCAGGTGGCCAGCAAGATCCACACCTTCAAGGGCACCGGCAGCTTCGTCGGCTGGGTCACCGTCGTGGCCACCAACCAGGCCCGGCAGACCTACCGGTCGCTGAAGCGGCGCTCGGTCGAGCAGTCCGCCGAGCTCATGCCCGAGTCGGCCGATCCGCGCACCACCTCGGTGATCGCCGGCTCCCGGCTGGATCTGCTGGAAGCCCTCGAATCCCTCGAGTCCAGCCACCCGCAACTCGTTCAGCCCCTGATCCTGCGCGACCTCGGCTCCCTCACGTACGCAGAGATCGCCGTCGAACTCGACGTACCGCTGGGCACCGTCAAGGCCCGGATTCACCAGGCCCGCAAGGCCGTCGCGGAACGCCTCACCGTCCGCTGACCAGCCAGCCCCGCAGGATCTTCGTCGCCTCCGCCCGCAGTGCTGCGGGCAGTCCCACGATCGTCGCGCGGCCGAAGGTCAGCCGAAGGTACGCCGGACCGCGAGCGCCCGGCGCAGGTCGTCCAGGAAGTTGGCCGTCTGCCGCCGGACCGAGGAGACCACGGACTCGTCGGCGATGAGCTGCTCGGCCGGCTCGACCAGGCTCTCGTCGATCGCGAACCTCGGCGCGATCCGGCGCGCGGTCAGCCCGATCACCATGCCGGCCCGGATGGCATCCGTGCCTGCGATGTCGGTGAAGTAGCGCTGCACGTACGGCGCTGTGATCGCGGCCTGCCCCGGATGCCAGAAGCCATCGGCCACGGCGAGCAGTTCCTTCACCCCGATCGCCGGGTCTGTCATGATCCGCGTCCAGGCCGCCTCCTTGCCGGCGGGCAGGGCGGCCCGGCAGCGGGCGGCGTGGTTGACGCCCTCGGTCGACGTGTCGCGCGCCAGCTCGGCGTCGATCTCCGCAGCGCCGAACGCGTCCAGCTGGACGAGCCGCAGTACCAGCTCCCAGCGGAGATCCTGGTCGAGCTCCAGGCCGGCCGGAGTCTCGACGCCGTCCAGCCAGGACTTCAGCAGCTCGGCGTCGTCGGTGGTCGCGACGAAGCCGCGTACGGTCGCGAGCTGCAGGCTGCTCCCCGGCTCGACGGTCGCCAGCTTCGCAGCCAGGGCATCCGCGACGGGTCCGCGCGACTCGTCGTACGGGAGGTAGACGCCGAGCACGTGCTCCTCCAGCCAGCGCACCAACGAGCCGACGGCGATGTCGCTGTCCTCGTCCTTGATCGCGGTGACGAACAGGTCGAGTGCCTGCCGCGGATCGAGCTCGGCGTCGGCGGTGGAGTCGCGGATCGAGTTCCAGATCACCGCGCGGGTGGTGCCGTCGGCGATCTTCGGCAGTACCGCGGGCAGGTTGGCCAGACTCGTGGCGTCGAGACGGATCTTCGCCCATGTGTCGTCGTTCGCGTCCGGCACGATCACGGCGTACTCGTTGCTCAGCGCAACTTCCACGCTGTCCTGATCGAGCATCACGTCCACGATCGTGGCCGCGCCGTTGGCGTCGTACCCACCGACGCTCAGCTTGTGCGGGCGGCGCGAACCGTCCGGGCTCTTGCGGTGCAAGACGACTCCGTCGGCGGTGCGCTCGATCGAGATGGTGTCCAGACCGGACGTCCGCAGCCACTGGTCCGACCAGTTGGCCAGGTCCTGCGCGCCGGCCTCGGTCAGCTTCGCGATGAACTCGGCCAGGTCGGCGTTGCCGTACTCGTGCGCCTCCAGGTGCGCGTTCACACCCTTCAGGAACACGTCGTCGCCGAGGTACTTCGCCAGTTGCTTGAGCACCGCGGCGCCCTTGGCGTACGAGATCCCGTCGAAGTCGTCGAGCGACTCGCGGGCGTTCTTCAGGCTGTCCGGCGCGACCGGGTGGGTCGAGCTGCTCTGGTCCGTGCGCAGGCCCCACCACTTGCGGACGAAGGCGAAGTCGGTCCAGTTGCCGCCGTGGCTGGTGGCGTCCTCCGCGACCCGGTGCGCCATGTACTCCGCGAACGACTCGTTCAGCCACATGTCGTTCCACCACTGCATGGTGACCAGGTCGCCGAACCACATGTGCGCCATCTCGTGGTCGACGATCCGGGCCCGGGTACTGCGTTCCGCCTCGGTCACCGGGCCGCGGAAGACCAGGTGGTCGGCGAACGTCACGCAGCCCGGGTTCTCCATCGCGCCGAGGTTGAAGTCCGGCACGAACGCCTGCCAGTACTCACCGAACGGGTACCGCTGCCGGAACATCCGGTGGTACTCGTCGAACGCCTCGCCGGTGGTCCGGAACAGGTCCTCGGCCTCTCGGTCCAGGTGCTCCTTCAGCGTCTGCCGGCAGGCCAGCCCGAGTGGGATCCCGTCGTGCTCGCTGCGGATCAGGTGGTACGGCCCGGCGAGGATCGTGACGAAGTATGTCGACAGCGGCTTCGTCTCGGCCAGCCGCCACTCCCCCGGGCCGACCTGCGTCGCCGCACCGTTGCCCAGGACAACCCAGTCCTCGGGGCACGTCACAGTGATCGTGTACGGCGCCTTGAGATCCGGCTGGTCGAAACACGGGAAGTACCGCGGCGCCGACTCGAGCGACGACATGCCGTAGGTGTAGACCTTGCCGTCGGCGGCGTCGACGCTGCGCTGCAGGCCCTCGCCGTCCGCGGAGTACTTCAGCTCAGCCGTCACGACGAGCTCGTTCTCGTCCTGCAGATCGGTCAGTGGAAAGCGACCCTCGGCGAGCAGACCGACGTCCAGCGCCGTGCCGTTCAGCTCCACCGCGAGCAATCGCTCGGGCTTCACGTCGACCCAGCTCGTGCCGGTCCCGGTCGCGAACTGGATCCGGCTGGTCGTCACGAAGGTGTCGCCGGGTCCGGTCAGGTCGAACTCGACCCGATACGACCGCACGGCAAGGTCCGTCGCCCGTTGCCGGGCCTCTTCCACTGTCAGAGCGCGCATATGTGCACGCTATCCGAGAGCTGTTCTACGGACCCGTCAGTTTCTCCCGCACGAGCTTGGCCCTGCCCCGGTCGCGCTCGTCGAGCGCCTGGTTGTCCGCCAGGGTCTCCAGGACTTGGAGCAGTCGCGGGTTGGGCGCCCCGTCGGCTGGTACGGCGGCTGCCGCGAGCAACGCGGTCGCGCGGACGTCGGGGTCCGTGGTGTCTTCGAGGATCGTCGCGATCAGGTCCGCGTCCTCGGCCTCGGCCAGGCTGGTCAGGACGTTGAGCGCACTCAGGTGGTCGAAAGCTGCACGCAGTTCCTCATCGGCTTCCATCGGCGGCGCGGACAGCACCTTGCGCGCGACCTGACGGACGTCTTGGGCGAGCGGCTCGAGCGGATTCCCACCGCTCAACCGCGTGTAGGAGGCGGCCACCTGGTACATGTTCAGGGCTCTGCACACCGTGGCGATGTTGTCGCTGTGCAGCAGCGCGCTGAACGCCTGCAGGGGGATGCCAACCTCATCCATGCTCATCCACGTCCTCGCTTCGCTCCGGGCGCGGATGAGACACAACAGACGCTGTGCTTGATGATGAACTCACTGCGTTCCTTCATGCCCGCACGCTAGCGGCCGCGTGCAGGTGGGTGGCCAGGAGGTGGGCGGATGCGGGTGCGTTCGCGGCGTAGCAGAGCAGGTGCTGGCGGGTGGACCAGGAGTCCTGCAGCGGGCAGATCTCGACGGCCGTGTTCGTATCGACGGCCCGGCGGGGAACGATCGCGAGACCGACGCCCGCGGTGGCGAGGGTGATCAGGGTGTGCAGAGTCGGGACGAGAGTGCGAAAGCGTGGCGCGGGGGCGTGCGGACCGAGGCGGTCGTCCATCCACTGCGTCAGCGGCGAGCGGCGGTCCAGACCGACCAGCGGGTGTTCGGCAACTTCGGCGTACGCGATCGAGGCGCGGCCGGAGAGGACGCCGCCGGCCTGGCCGATCACCACGAGCGAGTCGTCGGCGAGCGGCTCGGTCCGGAGCGGGGTGGGTTCGTCGTCGAGGATCACGCCGAGATCGGCCTCACCGGCGGCCAGCAGGCGCACGCTGCGGATCGTGCGGCGTTCGCTGACGTTCACGTCGTACTCCGGATGGTCGCGCAGGAAGGTGGCGAGCGCGGCGGGGACGAGTTGATGCATCGCGGAACCACCGGCGACCAGGCGGATCGGCGCCGAACCGGAGACGGCGTACGACGCGACGGCGCTGTCCAGGCGGGTGGTCTCGGCCAGGACCTCGCGGGCGTGCCGGGCGAGTGTCGCGCCCGCCGGGGTGAGCCGGACGCCGCGGCGCTCGCGGATGAGCAGCGGTACGCCGGCTTGCGCTTCGAGGGCCCTGACCCGCGCGCTGGCCGAAGGCAGACTCAGGTGCATCAGCCGGGCTCCACCGGTGATCGAGCCTTCCGCCGCAACCTGGGTGAACAGCCGGAGGTCGTCCAAGTCGTACCGCATGACCCCAGCCTACGTCTCAGCCTGAGGCTGGCTACGGGGATCGCGCATTGTGGAGTGCTCGCCGAGCCCTGATCCTCGAAGGGTGCTGATGATCCTCCTGGCCGGTGTCGCCGCCGGCGCTCTCAATGCCGTCGGCGGCGGTGGGAGCTTCGTCGCACTCTCCGCACTGGTCGCGACCGGCATGCCCCCGGTCACCGCGAATGCGACCACGACCGTCGCTTTGCTCCCCGGGAACGCCACCAGCGCCTGGGTCTACCGGCGGGAGCTGGAGGCCTTCGCGCGACCGTCCACGCTCGGGCTGACGCTGGCCAGCGTGGCCGGTGGGGCGATCGGCGCGGGGTTGCTGCTGGTGTTGCCGTCGGAGTCGTTCGACGCGGCGGTGCCGTGGCTGCTCGCGTTCGCGACGATCGTGCTCGCGTTCGGACGGCGGCTGACCCGGGCGCTCCGGCTCGGCGCTCCGGGACCGGCCGCGATCCTGGCGGGCCAGTTCCTGCTGTCGATCTATGGCGGGTACTTCGGTGGCGCGGTCGGGCTGATGATGCTGGCGTTCTGGACCGCCACCACGACACTCGACCCGGCACGCGGAAACCCGCTGCGCGTCATCCAGGTAGCGGCCGTCTACCTCACGGCGACCGTCATCTTCCTCTTCGCCGCCGACGTTCTGGATCAGCCGATTCGCCTTGTGGCTCTGCTGATCGGGGCCGTCGTCGGTGGGTACGCCGGTGCGCATCTGGTCCGGCGACTGCCCGCATCGTTGCTCAAGGCCCTCGTTCTCACGACCGCGGTGGCGATGACCGTGGTGTTCTTCGTGCGGGCGGCCCGGTGAACCGGGCGCAGCTCGCGATGGCCTGTCAGGCGTGCGAGGTGGCCGACCTGGCCCGCTCGGCGGTCACTCTCACGAGTCCGGCCGAGGCTCGCGACCAGGCTGAACTCGTGGTGGCGGCAGCCCAACGGCTGTTGTCGGCCGCGTCCCGGTTGGCTGAGCCGGCGCCGTACCCTCCAGCCGACGCTCTCCAGCTGTTCGCGTACGAGCACCCGGAGGAAGCCGCCGCGGATGTCGCGGACTGGCTGCGCTCCTCAGGCTGAGCTACCTCGTCCCGGGTTCGCGCCCGAGCTGGTCTCCTCGCCTTTGCTGGTCTCCTCGCCTCTGCTGGTCTCGCTCGCGACCGAGGTAGAGGCCTGTCGCTGTCGACACGCTCGTGAGCAGCCACACCGCGACTCCGGCATCGTCGGCCACACCAATGATCGGCAACAACTCGGGAAGGATGTCGATCGGCGAGATCAGATACACCAACGCCAGCACCCACAAGGTCATCCGGCTCTTGGGCAAGTCCGGATACGCCCCCTGCCGCGCCGCCCGCAACAGCCGCGGCAACGCAGCCGCCCGCTCGAACACGTTCCCCACCGGCTCCGGTTCTCCCCGAGCCGCCCGACGCCGTCGTACCGCACGGCGCCGTACCACTCCCAGCCCGGCCACCACCGCGCCGACGATCACCAGACCGACCCCGAACCCGGCCGCGGGCACGCCGACCACATCGGCGTCCCGGAACACCAGCGTCCCGATCCCGATCAACCCGAGCAGCCCGCCAAACCACACCATCCACCCAGGCTAGAGGACGAGGGGGACCGCCAGGCCATCACAACCGTGGCAAGGCCGTGGCGCCACGCTTGGACGCTGCTGGTCGGCGCGATCGTGATGGCCTGGCGGTCCGGGTCTTCAGTCCACCAGGTCTTCGACGATCGTGGTCATGCGGTCGACGGGGATGGCGAAGCCGATGCCGATGTTGCCGGAGCGGCTGGCGCCGAGGGTGGCGATGGCGGTGTTGACGCCGACCACCTGGCCGGCGGCGTTCACGAGCGGGCCGCCGGAGTTGCCGGGGTTGATGGCGGCGTCGGTCTGGATGGCCGACTGGCGGTTGCCGTTGTCGCCGAAGCGTGCCTGCCGGTCGACCGCGCTGACGATGCCCGCCGTCACCGTTCCTTCCAGGCCGAGCGGTGAGCCGACGGCCAGCACCGGGTCGCCGACCCGTAGTTGTGCGGACCGGCCGAGCGTGAGCGCGCGCAGTCCCTCGGCATCCGCGGCCGAGACCTGAAGTACGGCGAGGTCGTTGTCCGCGTCGGAACCGATGACGTCGGCGTCGACCCGGCGGCCGTTCGACAGGACCAGGGATACATCGCTCGCTCCTTCCACCACATGCGCGTTGGTGACCACGTGCCCCTCCTGGTCGATCGCGAACCCAGACCCGGTCGCGCGGCCGGCACGCACCGACACCACACCAGGCAACACACTCGCCGCCGCGGCCGAGATCGACCCCTGCGCAGCCGCGGGCGGTGCCGCCGCCTGCGGCAGGTCGATTGCCGCCGGGTCGGGGTCCCGCGAGCCGGTCACGGCGCCGGCGAGCCCGCCCGCCACGATCGACATCGCGACGGTGGCAACCAGGATCCCGGCGCGGCGTCCGGACCTCGCGGTAGGAGGAGGGGCCGTCACCCCGGTCGGAGGTGCCGCCGCCGGAGAGGGGGGTGCCGACGCAGCGGCAACCGGGGTGACGGGGAAGGTGGGAGGTGCAGTGGGTTGGGGTGTCACAGAGGGTGGTGGGCCGGGGTAGTAGTGGGGGCCTCGGAAGGGATGGCCCAGGTGTGGGGGCATGGTGGCTCCTCAGGGGAGGCGCGAGAACCAGAGGAGGGACGCCAAGGCGGCCAGGAGGGCCGCGGCCAGGGCGATTCCCGCCACCAGGTTGGTGATCTCGCGTGGTTCGGTGGTCCAGCCGATCGACGACTGGAGGTCGGAGTACACGTCGCGCAACTCCTCGTCGCTCTCGGCCGCATAGAACGACCCGCTGGTCGCATCAGCGAGCCCCTGCAACGACTCCGTGTCGGCAGGAACCGGGATGTCGCGGCCTTCGAGGTTCACAGTGCCTTCAGGCGTCCCGTACGCGATCGTCGAGACCGGTACGCCGGCCTGTGCCGCAGCATCGGCCGCCTCGTCGATCGGCCGCCCAGCAGTGTTCCCACCATCGGACAGCAACACGATCCGGCTCGGCGGCGGATCATCCTGGTCGATCGTCCGAACCGCCTGCAGGCTGGTCAGCACGGCCTCCCCGATCGCCGTACTGTCGCTCAACTCCAGACCATTGATCGCATCAACCGTCGCCTGGTGGTTCGTGCTCGGCGTCGCCACCACAGTCGCGGTCCGCGCAAACGACACCAGCCCGACGTTGAACTTCTCCGGCAGGTCCTGGACGAACTGCACCGCCGCCTGCTTAGCCACCTCGAACCGGTTGGGCGCGACATCAGTGGCCGCCATCGAGTTGGACACGTCCATCGCGACCAGCACAGTGGCCCGCTCCCGCGGAACCCGTACGTCGGCCACCGGACGCGCGATCGCGATCGTCAGCACGGTCAACGCAGCCAGGAAGGCCGCAGCCGGTGCGTGCCGGCGCCAACCAGGCCGCACAGGCGCGACCTTCTCCAGCATCGGCAGTGTCGCGAACCGGACGGCGTACTTGCTGCGGCGGCGCTGGGCAATCAGGTAGGCGGCGATCAGGGCCGCCACCAGCACCAGCAGCCAGAGCCACAGCGGTTGCTCGAATCTCATCGGATACCGGTCCTCCCGGTCGGGTGCCGCCGGATACTCGACCGGCGGCGGGCGGTGGCGAAGGCGGCGACGTCACGGACCCAGTCGGTGTCGGTCCGCAGCACGAGGTGTGCGGCACCGGCGGCCCGGATCGCCTGGGTGGTCTGGGTACGGTGGGCGGTCATCGCATCCGCGTACCGCCGGCGGAGTTTGCGGCTGCCGGTCTGGACTTCCCGCCGCCGGCCGGTCTCGGGATCGACCAGGGTGAGCAGACCGACCTCGGGCAGTTCGAGCTCCCGCGGATCCAGTACCTCGACGGCGATCACCTCGTGCCGCGCCGACAGCCGGCGCAGCGGATCGGCCCAGCCGTCGTCGTGGAAGTCGGACACGACCACGCGCAGCCCAGGTCGAGGATGCTCGCGGTTCAGCCGGGTGATCGCGCGGCCGAGGTCGGTCCGCGGGAACTCCCCAGGAGTTGCTCTGGGCAACGACAGCAGCGACCGCAACGATCGACGGAGCTGGACCGAACCGGCCGCTGCGGGAAGCCGGCGTACTTCGTTGCCGACCGCAACACGGACGCCGAGCCGGTTGCCGGGACGGTCGGCCAGCAGCCCGACCGCCCCGACGATCGCGATGGCGAGATCCCGCTTCTCGCTGAGCGCCGTACCGAAGTCCATGCTGGCCGACGCGTCCAGCAGTGCCCAGGTCTCCAGCTCACGCTCGGCCAGCGGCGCGCGGACGTGCGGCTCCAGTGAACGCGCGGTGACGTTCCAGTCCATCCGGCGTACGTCGTCCTGACCGGCTTGGTACGGCCTGGCCTCGTTCGGCTCGCTGCCGGGACCGCTGCGCAGGCCGGTGATCTCGCCGTGCAGGAACCCTTCCAGCTTCCGCTTCACCGTCAGCTCGAGCGCCCGCAAAGCCCTCTCCCGCCCAGCCAGCAGATCAGGACCGGTGGTCATGCCGCCGACCCCTGCGCGTCATCGGCCGGCACCACGTGCGGCTGTTCGATGGTGTGCAGGATGCGCGACACGACCGCCCGCGGGTCGACTCCGTCGGCGAGCGCGTCGAAGGTGAGCACCAGCCGATGCGCCATCACGTCGAGCGCCACGTCGTACACGTCGGCCGGCAGGACGTAGTCCCGCCCACGCAACAAGGCCAATGCCCGGCCCGCCGCGACCAGACCGAGCGTGGCCCGAGGGCTCGCCCCGAACTCCAGTACGCCGCTCAGGTCGTGGATCCCGTACTGCTGGGGTGCCCGAGTCGCATGCACCAGGCGTACGACGTACTCCGCCACGGCATTGTGGACGAAGACGTCTTCCGTTGCCTCCTGCAACTGGGCGACCTGCTCCGGGCTGAGCACCGCGTTGGCGTGCGGCCGGTGCGCGCTCATCCGCTGCAGGATGGTGAGCTCCTCGAGCGGGCTCGGATAGTCCACTGTGATCTTCAGCAGGAACCGGTCCCGCTGCGCCTCGGGCAGTGCGTAGACACCGTCGGACTCGATCGGGTTCTGGGTCGCGAGGACAAGGAACGGTTCGGGCAGCCGGTAGCTGGTGCCGCCGATGCTGACCTGCTGCTCGGCCATCGCTTCCAGCAAGGCGGACTGCACCTTGGCCGGCGCGCGGTTGATCTCGTCGGCGAGCACCAGGTTGGCGAACACCGGGCCGAGCTCGGTGTCGAATGCCTCGGTCGACGGCCGCCAGATCCGCGTGCCCGTGATGTCGCCGGGCACCAGGTCCGGGGTGAACTGCAGCCGGGCGAACCGGCCGCCGATCACCTCCGCCAGCGTCCGTACGGCGAGCGTCTTCGCGACGCCCGGCACACCTTCCAGCAGGCAGTGCCCACGGGCCAGCAGCCCGACCAGCATCCGTTCGACCAGGTGGTCCTGCCCGACGACCACCTTCTTCACTTCGAACAGCGCGTGCTCGAGATTGGCCGCGGTCATGCGTTCCCGGCCGGGTTCTGCTCAGGCTGCGACGGCTGGGACGGCTGGTTCTGGCCCTGACCGCCGCCGTTCTTCTCCGGGCAGTCCTCCTGCGTCCCGTTCTGCTGCGGCGACGGGGTGGTGGCGCCGTCCTCGACGGTCACATACCCCTGCTGAGGTGCCGGGTCGTTGCCGGCCGCGTACGCGATCCCCCCGACGCCGAGTGCCGCCACGGCGACCGCCGTACCGAGGATGAGCCGTTTGGCAGGGATGTTCATGGAAACTCCTTCGCTCGATTGGCCTCCAGACCATCAAAGGAGTGCGAAAACGGCAGGAAAGCAGAGCGAAAGTCCGCCGAAAGAGCAGGCCGGAGGATGCGGGTCATCCGGCTACCTTGGTTGCGTGCGACTACTGGTGGTGGAGGACGAGGAAGGCCTGGTCAGCGCGCTGCGCTCCGGACTCGGCCGGGCCGGCTATGCCGTCGACACGGCGCTGACCGGTGCCGAGGCGACCGAGAAGCTCGCGACCACGGCATACGACCTGGCGATCCTGGACATCACGCTGCCGGACACCAGCGGCCTCGACCTGTGCCGCGCCGTACGCCGGGGTGACATCGAGGTGGCGTCCGGCCGCGAACTGCGAGTGCTGATGCTGACCGCGCGCGCCTCGCTGGCGGACCGGGTCCGCGGGCTGGACGAAGGCGCGGACGACTACCTGACCAAGCCGTTCGCACTGGTCGAGTTGCTCGCCCGGATCCGTGCGCTGCTGCGCCGCGACGTCACCAACGGCAGCACGCAGCTGCACGTCGGTGACCTGGTGCTGGACTCCTCCCGCCACCTCGCCACCCGGTCCGGCCGCGAACTCCCGCTGACGCTGAAGGAGTTCGGCGTACTGCGGTATCTGATGTCGCGGCCCGGGCATGTGGTGTCGGCCGAGGAACTGCTCGAGCACGTCTGGGACGAGAACGCGGACCCGTTCACCCAGAGCGTCCGGGTGACGGTCGGAACGCTGCGCCGCAAGCTCACCCAGGACGGCGAGGAGCCCGTGCTGGAAACGGTGATCGGCCGGGGCTACCGGCTTCGAGGTGACGCATGAAGATCCCCCGCCCGCTCTGGGCCCAGACGATCCGCTTCCGGCTGACGCTGACGTACTCCGCCGTACTGATCGCGCTCTCCGCATTGCTGCTCGGCGGCGTCTACCTGACCCTGTCGCAGCTCCTGGACCCCAAGCCGCTGGACCAGATCCAGGTCAACAAGGTCTACAAAGATGCCGAGGGCAACCTCAAGCTCAAGCAGGGCCAGGTGATCCAGGCCGCCGAGATCTCCAGCGTCGAGTCGGCGGTGAACTACCAGACCCTGCAGACGTTGCGGAACTACTCGGCCGCCGGCATGGGCGTGCTGTTCCTGGTCAGCCTCGGTACCGGCTGGTGGCTGTCCGGCCGGGCGCTGCGGCCGGTACGGCGGATCACCGCGACCGCGCAGGAGATCTCGGCAACCGACCTGTCCCGCCGGATCGCGCTGGGCGGACCGCACGACGAGCTGCGGAACCTGTCCGACACCGTCGACGACATGCTCGGCCGGCTGGAGTCGGCGTTCGTCGCGCAGCGGCAACTGGTCGACGACGCGTCGCACGAGCTGCGCAATCCGCTCGCGGTGATCCAGGCGAACGTGGACGCGGTTCTCGCGCACGACGACACCCCGCCGGAGGACCGGGCCCAGGCGACCGCGATCGTGAGCCGGGCGATCCAGCGGATGACGCGGCTGGTCGAGGATCTGCTCGCCTCGGCTCGCCGGTCCTCGCCGGCGTTCGTCGACGCGGACGTCGATCTCGCCGCGATCGCGGGCGAGGCGGCTGAGGAGTACGAACTGCTCGCGGCCGATCGCGAGCTTCACGTCGTACGCCGGTTGTCCCCCGGGCCGACCGCCGCCGGGGACGCGTCGGCGCTGCGGCGTGCGGTCGACAACCTGCTCTCGAACGCGGTCCGGCTGGCGCGCGGTGGAAGCGAACTCGTGCTCGCGGTGGGCAGCCGCAACGGCTGGGCCTGGATCGCGGTGCGCGACGAGGGTCCAGGGATCGCGGCGGACGATGCTGATCGCGTCTTCGACCGCTTCTTCCGCGGCGGCCAGCGGCAGCCGCCGGCGACCATCCCCTCGACCGGGCAACGCCGAGCCGGCCTTGGCCTGGCCATCGTCCGCCAGATCGCCGAGTCCCACGGCGGCACGGTTGCCCTCCACTCCGAGCTCGGCGTCGGCAGCACGTTCATCATCTGGCTCCCCGAACGCTCCCTGACCAACAGCACCCGCCGTACCCCCACTCCACCCGACGACGACCCTCTCGGTCCCCGCCCGGGCTCAGGCCAGTAGAGCCTGGTGCAGCGCGTCCGCGTGAGCGGTGAACCAGTGGTTGGTGCGCTGGGTGAGCGCGGCTTCGCCGGTGGTCCAGCGTTGGTGGAACCAGGGGTGACCGGTTTCGGCGCCTCGGCGGACGTAGTCCATACACCAGACGTGATTGTCGGCGGCCGCCTCGACCAGTCGCAGCCGGTCGGCCTCGGACAGGCCGTAGCTGTCGGCGAACCGGCGGAAACGGGCGAACGTGCGGCCGCGGCGGGCGTCGTGGATGTCGGCGGCCGGCCGCAGCGGCCCCCACAACCGGATCGCGGTAGCCACGTCCCACAGCGCCGAGCCAGGACCGGCGAGGTCGAAATCGATCAGCGCGACCGCGACCCCGTCCCGGAACACGATGTTGTCCAGGTTCGGGTCGTTGTGGCTGACGATGTCCTCGACGTACGCCGGGGGCACCGGCTCGGACCAGCTGAAGCCGTCAGGCCGGAAGCCTGCGACCGCCTGGTGATACTCACGCAGCAACGCGGCGACACTGTCCAGTGCGGCATCCGTCATCGACCAGGCCGGGTACGGCGGCGTCACCGTCTCACCGGGCAGGTACGACAACACCTCACGCCCCTGCCCGTCGATCCCGAGGATCGTCGGCGCACCCTCGAACCCGACGTCGTCCAGGTGCTGGAGCAGGGCATGGATCGCCTCGCTGTTTCCGCGCAGCGGGCGGCGTACGGTGTCGCTGACACGCACCACCAGTCCGCGGTTGGCGGTACCACCGAGCAGCGGGGTCTCGACCTCGACCATCAGGTCAGGTTGTCTCGTCCAGCAGGGCCCTCGCAAGTGGACTGTGTGTCACCAGGCCGTTCACCAGCCCGCTGCGGACCGCGGCGCGCACCGCGCCGACCTTGGCCAGCCCGTACGGGATCGCGATCACCTCGTCGATCGCGTCCATCTGCTCGGCGTTGATCGCGATCACCCGGTCGGTCACCCGGCTCTGCACCGCTTCGCCGTCCGCGTCGACGAACACCCCGGAGATGTCCGCGACCACGCCGCGCCGGAGCAACTGATCACACGCCTTCTCGTCCATCGCGTCGTACAGCGTGGACTGGTCGGCTGCCCAGGACCCGAGCCCGACCACGGCCTTGGTGACCGAGTCGAAGTGGCTGATCGCCTCCGCGACCTCCGGCTGCTGCCGCAAAGCCCGCGCGGTCGCGGCATCCGGCACGACCAGCGGTGCATAGAAGAGGTACGCCGCTCCGCCGGACAAACGAGCGGTGTGCCGCACCAGCTCCACCGAGTTCGCCTCGACATCCGGACGGGTCAGCGCACCGGTCAGCTGGACGACGGGCACGGGAGCGAGTGAGGTCAGCTGCTCGGTCATCGCGGTGACCGCCCGGGCCCACGCGAGCCCCAGCACGTCGTCCGCGGTAACGATCTCGGACAGCAGGTCCGCGGCAGCCTTCCCGAGCTGGAGCCGCAGCGCGGCCGGGTCCTCCTCAGGAGTGTCCACCACGATCGCGCGGCGCAGCCCGAGGGACTCCTGCAGGCGCGCGGACAGATCGAGGTCTATGGCGCCCGGATGGCTGATCTCGATCCGCACCAGCCCGCTGCTGCGCGCCTGGTCGAGCAGCCGCGCCACCTTGAAGCGGCTCAGCCGGAACTCGTCGGCGATCTCCACCTTGGACCGGCCGTCGACGTAGTACCGCCGCGCGATCGACGCCGTCAGCACGAGCTGTGCCGGACCGCCCGTGATGGGCTCCATAAGGCCTCCCCGCTCATATGAGCACTCCTGCGCACAGTGTCGCACAGACTCTTGACAGGTCAAGGATGTTCCCGGTTCACTCGTGGTGTGAGCGGACGCGTGCTCAAATGAGCGGATCGAAGGAGCGGCTCGTGCCCGGACGAAGGCTTATGACTGTCGGGGTCGCACTCCTGCTGGGTGCGGTCAGCGGCTGCGCCGGCTGGGGCGGCGGCGCCGGTGGCGGCGGGACCGACAGCATCAACGTGCTGATGGTGAACAACCCGCAGATGGTCGACCTGCAGCAACTCACCGCCGACAACTTCACCAAGGAAACCGGCATCAAGGTGAACTTCACCGTGCTGCCGGAGAACGACGTCCGGGACAAGATCAGCCAGGAGTTCTCCAGCCAGGCCGGTCAGTACGACGTGGCGTCGCTCAGCAACTTCGAGATCCCGATCTACGCCAAGAGCAAGTGGATCGCGCCGCTGTCGGACTACATCGCCAGCGACCCGTCCTTCGACCAGGACGACGTACTGAAGCCGATGACACTGTCGCTGTCGGCCGACGACGGCAAGGTGTACGGCGAACCGTTCTACGGGGAGTCGTCGTTCCTGATGTACCGCAAGGACGTGCTGGCCGCCAAGGGCGTCACGATGCCGGCCAAGCCGACCTGGCAGGAGGTCGCCGACATCGCGGCCAAGGTCGACAACGCCCAGCCGGGGATGCGCGGCATCTGCCTGCGCGGCCAGCCGGGCTGGGGCCAGATCTTCGCCCCGCTCACGACCGTGGTGAACACCTTCGGCGGCACCTGGTTCACCCAGGACTGGCAGGCGCAGGTGAACTCACCGGAGTTCACCGAGGCGACCAAGTTCTACGTCGACCTGGTCCGCGCGCACGGTGAACTCGGCGCACCGCAGGCCGGCTTCACCGAGTGCCTGAACAACCTGATCCAGGGCAACGTCGCGATGTGGTACGACGCGACCTCCGCGGCCGGCTCGCTGGAAGCGCCGAACTCGCCGGTGAAGGGCAAGATCGGCTACGTGCCGGCACCGGTCGTGAAGACCGACAGCTCCGGCTGGCTCTACGCGTGGTCGTGGAGCATCCAGGAAGCCAGCAAGAAGAAGGACAACGCCTGGAAGTTCATCTCCTGGGCCTCCGGCAAGGACTACGAGACGCTGGTCGGCGAGAACCTCGGCTGGTCCCGCGTCCCGGCCGGCAAGCGGGCCTCGACGTACGACAACCCGTTGTATCTGAAGGAGGCCGCGGCGTTCGCGACGCCGACCAAGGAAGCGATCGAGACCGCCGACCCGCGCAACCCGGGCACCCAGCCGCGGCCGGCGATCGGGATCCAGTTCGTCGACATCCCGGAGTTCCCGGACCTCGGCACGCAGGTCAGCCAGGACGTGAGCTCGGCGATCGCCGGGCGGATGAGTGTGGACGAAGCGCTGAAACGCGGGCAGGAGCTCGCCGACGACGTCGCGGAGCGGTATCGCTCCCGCGCTGCGAAGTGAGGGATGGCTGCCATGTCTGTGGATGCGAAGCCTGACACCAAGACCCAGCCCAGCCGGAAGGCTGCGCCGCCCGGGTCCGAGGGCACGATGATGCGCAGGGCCGGCGACTGGGCCCGGCGTGCACCGCTGATGCCGGCGCTGGTGTTCATGATCATCGTGACCCAGCTGCCGTTCGTGGTCACGATCATCGTCTCCTTCATGGACTGGAACGCCTACTACCCCGACGAGCGCGGGTTCGCCGGCATCGACAACTTCCGCCGGGTGCTCACCGACGCGAACACGCGGCACGCGATCTGGGTGACGGTCATGCTCACGGCCGGCGTCGTCCTGCTCAGCCTGGTCCTCGGGCTGCTGATCGCGCTGCTGCTGGACCGGAAGTTCCGCGGCCGGGGTGCGGTCCGTACGATGATGATCACGCCGTTCCTGGTCGTACCGGTCGCGGCCGCCCTGCTGTGGAAGCACGCGCTCTACAACCCGACGTACGGTCTGTTCAACGGCGTGCTGAAGTGGATCTTCGGTGACAACGCACCGCAGCCGGACTGGATCAGCAACCAGCCGCTGTGGTCGATCATCTTCGCGTTGGTCTGGCAATGGACACCGTTCATGATGCTGATCCTGCTGGCCGGTCTGCAGAGCCGCCCGCTCGACGTGATCGAGGCAGCCGGCATCGACGGCGCGAACCAGTGGGAGATCTTCCGGTACATGACGCTGCCGCACCTGCGGCAGTACCTGGAACTGTCCGCGCTGCTCGGCTCGATCTACGTCGTGCAGAACTTCGACGCCGTCTTCACCATCACGTCGGGCGGCCTCGGGACGGCGAACCTGCCGTACACGATCTACCAGACCTTCTACACCGCCCACGACTACGGCCGGGCCTCGGCCGCGGGCGTGATCGTGGTGATCGGCACGATCATCATCGCGACCCTCGCGCTGCGGTCGGTGTCCACGCTGTTCCGAGAGGAGACGGGTCGATGAAGGAGCGGAGCGAGTTCACAATCAAGCACAGCGTGGTTTGTGCCGCGTCGGCGCCCGGAGCGAAGCGAGGACGTCGATGAGTTCGCAGGTGACGATCGTGACCGGCCGGAAGAACCGGGGTGGTGGATTCGTCCTGGGCGGGGTGGCCTGGATCGTCGGCATCCTGTTCGTGCTGCCGGTGCTGTGGATGCTGCTGACGTCGTTCCACTCCGAGGAGGACGCGGCCAAGAACCCGCCGGACATCGGCGCGCCGCTGACGCTGGACGGCTACCGGGCGTTCTTCGACTCCGGGCCGTGGCCGTCGATCGCGAACTCGCTGACCGCGAGCATCCTGTCCACCGCACTGGTCCTCCTGCTCGCGTTCCCGGCGGCGTACGCGCTGTCGATCCGGCCGGTGAAGAAGTGGACCGACGTGCTGTTCTTCTTCCTGTCCACCAAGATGCTGCCGGTGGTGGCCGGCCTGCTGCCGATCTACCTGTTCGCGCAGTCGGTCAACTTCCTGGACAACATCTGGCTGCTGATCATCCTCTACACCTCGATGAACCTGCCGATCGCGGTCTGGATGCTGCGCAGCTTCCTGTCCGAGGTACCGGTGGAGATCCTCGAGGCGGCCTCGGTCGACGGTGCTTCGCTGAGCCGGACGCTGCGGTCGGTGGTCGCACCGGTGGTGACACCGGGGATCGCGTCGGCCGCGCTGATCTGCTTCATCTTCAGCTGGAACGAGTTGCTGTTCGCCCGAGTGCTGACCGGCACAGTGGCGCAGACGGCTCCGGTGTTCTTGACTGGGTTCGTGACCAGCCAAGGATTGTTCCTCGCCAAAGTCTGTGCCGCGTCCCTCGTGGTGTCGTTGCCGGTGCTGATCGCCGGGTTCGCCGCCCAGGACAAGCTCGTCCAGGGTCTGTCGCTGGGGGCGGTCAAGTGACGGCACTGACCCTCACCGCGTTGGATGCTCTGGGCAACGACGTCGCCACACCGGGCTACGACCGTACGGCGGTGCGGCCAGGCATCGTGCACTTCGGCGTCGGCGGCTTCCACCGGGCTCACCAGGCGATGTACCTGGACCGCCTGATGAACGACGGGAAGGCCCTCGACTGGGGCATCGTCGGCGTCGGCGTACTTCCCCAGGACCGGAGGATGTACGACGTCCTGTCCGCGCAGGACCACCTGTACACGTTGGTGATCAAGCACCCGGACGGGACGCTCGAGCCGCGGGTGATCGGGTCGGTCGTCGGCTACCTGTTCGCGCCGGACGACCCGTCCGCCGTACTGGACCGGCTCGTCGATCCGGCGACGCGGATCGTGTCGCTGACGATCACCGAGGGCGGCTACAACGTGAACCAGGTGACCGGCGAACTGGACACCTCCGACCCCGCGCTGGCCGCGGACCTGGAGCCGGGCGCGACGCCGGGGAGCGTGTTCGGGTTCATCGTCGAGGCGCTGGCGCGCCGGCGAGCGGCCGGCGTGCCGCCGTTCACGGTGATGTCGTGCGACAACATCCCGGGCAACGGTCATGTCGCCCGCAAGATGCTGGCAGCTTTCGCCCGGCTCAAGGATCCGTCGGTCGCGGAGTTCCTGGAGACCGAGGTGCGGTTCCCGAACTGCATGGTCGACCGGATCACGCCGGTGACCACGGATGCCGACCGGGCCGCGCTGGCCGAGAGGTTCGGGATCGAGGACGGCTGGCCGGTGGTGTGCGAGCCGTTCACGCAGTGGGTGCTCGAGGACGACTTCGGTGGCGACCGGCCGCCGTACGACGATGTCGGCGTACAGATCGTGGGTGACGTCGAGCCGTACGAGCTGATGAAGTTGCGGCTGCTGAACGCGAGTCACCAGGCGCTGTGCTACCTCGGCTACCTGGCCGGCTACCGGTACGCGCACGAGGTGTGCCAGGACAAGCTGTTCGTCGACTTCCTGCTCCGCTACATGGACGACGAGGGGACGCCGACGCTGCCGCCGGTGCCCGGGGTCGACCTGGACCGGTACAAGCACCAGTTGATCGAGCGGTTCGCGAACCCGGAGGTCCGCGACACCCTGGCCCGCTTGTGCGCGGAGAGCTCGGACCGGATCCCGAAGTGGCTGCTGCCGGTCGTCCGCGAACAACTCGCGGCCGGGCGGAGCATCACGCGGTCGGTGCTGGTGGTCGCGTCGTGGGCGCGGTACGCCGAGGGCGTCGACGAACATGGCGAACCCATCGAGGTGGTGGACCGGCTGCGCGACAAGCTGGTCGAGCGGGCACAGCACAACCGCGAGGACCCGCTGGTGTTCATCTCGGACCCGGATCTGTTCGGTGACCTGGCGTCGAACGACGTGTTCGTGACGCAGTACACCGCCGCCCTGAAGTCGCTGCACGAGATCGGCGCCCGCGCCACCCTCGAAGCCCTCTAGTCTGGACGTCATGACTGAGTCGAGGCTGGTTGCGGGTGTGGACTGCTCCACCCAGGCGACCAAGGTTGTCGTGTGCGATGCAGCGACCGGCGCCGTACTGCGGGAAGGCCGGGCACCGCACCCGGACGGGACCCGGGTTGATCCGGCCGAGTGGTGGAAGGCCTGGGAGATCGCGTCGGACGGGCTGCTCGACGGGGTGGAGGCGATCTCGGTCGGCGGCCAGCAACACGGCATGGTGCTGCTGGACGAGGCCGGCGAGGTCGTCCACCCGGCGGTGCTGTGGAACGACACCAGCTCCGCGGACGCGACCATCGAGCTCGTCGAGGAGCTCGGTGGGCCGGGTGCGTGGGCCGAAGCGGTCGGGTCGGTCCCGGTGCCTTCGTTCACCGTCACCAAGCTGCGGTGGGTGCGGGATGCCGACGCAACTGCTCCCGGCGACGCGGCACGGCGCGAGGCGCTGGCCCGTGCGGCCGCAGTAGTGCTGCCGCATGACTGGATGACGCATCGGCTGGCGGCCGATCGGCATGGCATCGACGGCATCACCACCGACCGCGGTGACGCCTCTGGCACCGGCTGGTGGTCGCCCGCGACGAACAGCTACCGGCCGGACCTGGTCGAGCTCGCCTTCGGCCGCTCGCTGAAGCTCCCGCGGGTGGCCGGTCCGGCGGAGATCGTGGGCCACACCGCGTCCGGCGCCGTAGTGGCCGCCGGCACGGGCGACAACGCAGGAGCCGCGCTCGGCCTCGACCTCCAGCCCGGTGACGTCGCGGTGTCCCTCGGCACCAGCGGTACGGCGTTCGCCCGCTCGACCCACCCGACCGCCGACCCGACCGCTCTGGTGGCCGGCTTCGCGGACGCCACCGGCGAGTACCTGCCGCTCGTATGCACGCTGAACGCCGCACGCGTCCTGTCCGCGACCGCCGAACTGCTCAGTCTGGACCTGGACGCCTTCAATGAGGCCGCGCTGACGTCGTCCGGCAGTAACGGCCTCGTCCTGCTGCCGTTCCTGGACGGCGAGCGTACGCCGGACCTTCCGCACTCGACCGGGCTGATCTACGGCCTCACGCGCGCCACCGCCCAGCCCGCGACCATGGCCCGCGCCGCGGTCGAAGGCCTGCTGTGTGGCCTGGCCGACGCTGTCGACGCCCTCCGCGCTCAGGGCCTCCCGGTCCACCGCGTGCTCCTGCTCGGCGGGGCCGCCCGGTCCCGTGCGGTCCAGGCACTGGCGCCTACGCTCCTGGGCGCCGAGGTGATCCTCCCGGAGCCGGCCGAGTACGTCGCCTTGGGCGCTGCCCGGCAAGCGGCCTGGGCACTGTCCGGCGCCGATGCCCCGCCGACCTGGCAGGTCCCGGTCGGCAAGCCCGAGCCGTCGGTGATGTCCGACGCCGACGCGGCGCAGGTCCGCGCCCTCTACGGCCAGGTCCTGACCAACACCGTCCCGCTGCTGTCCACGCCGTACAACCGGTAGCTCCCCGCCCCGGAGGCTGACCGGGGTGTGGCGGAGAATGTGGCGGTGAGTTCGCGTGTGGTGTTGCTGGCCGGGCCTTCCGGAGCAGGGAAGTCGCGGCTGGCCGAACTGGTCGGGCTGCCGGTGGTCCGGCTCGACGACTTCTACCGCGACGGCGACGACGAGGCGATGCCGCGCTCCCCGCTGGGGATCGTGGACTGGGACGACCCCCGCTCGTGGGACGGCGACCGCGCGGTCGCAGCCCTCGAGCAGTTGTGTACGACGGGCTCGGCGGAACTGCCGATCTACGACATCGCCGCGGACGGCACGGTCGGTCACCGGCCGGTCAGCACGCAGGGTTCGCCGCTGATCATTGCCGAAGGCATCTTCGCCGACCAGATCACCGGCCGGCTGCGCGATCGCGGCCTACTGGCCGCTGCCATCTGCCTGCGGCACCACCGGCTCGTCACCTTCGCCCGGCGGTTCCAGCGCGATCTGCGCGAACACCGCAAGCCGCCGTTCACCCTGCTCCGCCGCGGTCTGCTGCTGCTCCGCGACGATCCCCAGGTGGTCCGCCGCTGCATCGACGCCGGCTGCGAACCCCTGCACCCGAAGGCCGCCCGGCGCCGGATCGAGACGTTGCTCACCGAGTCGCGATCCCTCTGATTTGCAAGGCGTTCGCCGTCCGTTCACCTGGCTCTGATGACATCTGGCCCGGAGACCTTCTGAAGCTCTCGGGGGCGAGAAGCCGGACGGAGAAACACCGTGACGCGGACTGCGCCAGGCGTTGCCGCTGTAGTGACCGCACTCCTGCTGGGGGTGACCGGCTGCGGGAACAACGCCGGAGCCACGGTCGGCACCGTGCAGACCCCGGCGGCGAAGTCCTCGGGTGCCGCGGTGCAGAAGGCGCCGAAGAGCGCTCTGGCCGGGCTGGTCGTCCTACCCCGCGGATATGTCGCCGATCCGCGCAGTGCTGCCGGGCCGTTCACCGCGACAACGTTCCTGTCCAACTGGTCCGCCGTACCCGCTGTCGATCGTGCGCTGCTGCTCAACGCCGGCTTCGCCGACGGCTACCGCGCGTCCCGGGTCAGCGCGGACAAGAAGAAGCAGTTCACCGTGCAACTGTTCAAGGCGGCCTCAGCAGCCAAGGCGGAGACCTTGCAGCAGGGCTTCTGGGACCAGGACACCCACGAGCACTCGTTCGGTGTCCCGGGCGCGCTGAGCGACGCCAAGGTCCAGTACGACGGCGGCACCGGGCAGTCCGAGGCGATCGCGGAGGTGAGCTTCGTGGTGAACACCCTGGTCGTCCAGCTCAGCGTCCGCCAGGCCAGTGCCCTGGGCACCGATCCCGAGCCCGACACCGCCCTGCTCAAGGCCATCGCCAGACAACAACGAGCCCGCCTCGCCACCAGCAACAGCTGACCGCCGGCCCGGATCGGGCCGGCGTACTCGTCAGCCGGCGTGGCGGGAGCGCGGAGCCGTTGCGGGCAGGATGTCCTCGATGAGGGCCTCGGTCTCCGGGCTGAGGACCAGGCCGTACCGCTGGATGCGGTCGCCGAGGGCCTCGACGATCCGCTCGGCCGCCGCCGTACCGCCGTACCGGAATTCGGCGGTCAGGAGGTCGCGCCACAGCAGGTCGGAGCTGTCGGCGAGGCGCAGACCGGCCTGTACGGCGCTCACGGCACCCGCCGGGTCGTCCGCGTTCATCGCCAGCTCCCACAGCCGGTGCGAGGCGTCGACGACGACGTCCGGCACCAGCCGCTCGAGATGCACCCGGGCGATCCACGAGTAGCCGCCGCGGGGACGGTCGCTGAGGAAAGCGCCACGCACCAGATGCAGGCCGCGACGCAGCAGCTCGCGCTCGTCCCGGACAGTCTGGGCGGTCCGGCTGCGTCGGGCCAGCTCGGTGAGGCAGTCCCAGTCGACAGCGACCTCCGGACCCAGCGCGAGCCGGCCCGAGGCGTCCTGGCGCAGGTGGTGACCGCCGACGGTGTCGGTACCCAGCCACTGGCGCACCCGCTCCACGGCACCGTCCCGAACCTCGGGCGTGACCCCACGCGGCCAGACCGAGGCGCCGAGCACGCTCGGGTGCACGCCGCCGGGGTGCAGGGCCAGGAACGCCACGATCTCGGTGGCGAGCGGGACCCGCTCCGCCTCCAGCCGGTTGGGCGCCCGGACGTCCAGCGGTCCGAGGACGCCGATCCGCACGGTCGCGGTTGACCAGCTCGAGTCGTCGCCGGTCCGGCCGCTGCCGGGAAGCCGGACCCGGCTCGACCCGGTCGGCGTCGGGGTCGGAGTCCGCGCGGCACCCAGCAGCTCGGTGAGGGAGTCGACGGTCGGCTCGGACAGCCGGCTGGCCGACAGCGTCAGGCCGAGCGCGGGGATGCGCAACGTGCCCGACTCGTCCACCCGCAGCTGCCACCGCGCGCCCGGCACAGCACCGGCGACCATCAGGCCGAACCCGGCCCGCGTCCGCGCCGCCAGCGCGCCCAGCCGGTTCGCGGTGTCCTCGCGGGGCGGTGCACCGAGTACGACGTACTGCGGGGCAGCGTCGGCCGAGCGGTTGACCCGGCCGGCCAGCACCTCGGTCTCCACCGTGCCTCGCTCGAGGTCCGGGATGACCGCTTCGATGTCGTCGACCACCCGCAGGCGCTCGCCGAGCACGTCCTCGATCGCCTCCGGCAGACCGGAGGTCGTCACGCGCAGCATGTCGGTCCACGGGTTGGTCGCCAGCTGGACCGCGACCGACGTCGCGACCTCACGGGCCACCACCGGGTCACCTTCCAGGCTCAGCGCACCGCTGGCCGCCTCGAGGTCGACCAGGACGTCGCGGTCGTATTCGTCCCGGCCCAGGCAGACCAGGGCGGGGAACGGCGCGGGGCCGGAGCGGTCGGTCGGGATGTCGGTCCCGGAGATCCGCCAGCGCCGGCCGTTGTCGATGTCCTGCCACGGCGCGGGCGGGTTGCCCTGAGCCGGAGCCAGCAGCAGCTCCACGCCGTCGTCGTCGACCAGCGCACCGAACAGTGGCGGCAACGGCTGACCGGCCGCCTCGCACTGCCGCACCAGCGCCCGCATCACGCGGTCGAGTGCGTCGGAGCGCTCGGGGTCGGCACCGACCCGCAGCGCCACCTCGGCTGTGGTGGCCGTTGCCTCCGGATCACGTCCGCGCCGCCGGTACCGCTCGATCAGCAGCAGGCCGAGCAGTCCGGCGCCGACCAGTCCGCCGCCGAGCAGGTCGGCGGGCAGCCGCCAGCGCGCGTCCTCCTGCGCGTCGCCGGCGTGGACCGCGTGGTGGTCCCCGGCAGTCGTCGTACCGGCTTCCTCGCCTTGCTGAATCGTCGGAGTCTGCGCCCCCTGCTGGACCGTCGAACCGGACTCCGTCGTGGTGGTGTTGCCGGGCTGCTCGGTGTGCGTCGTCACCGTGGCCGGCGGCGTCGCGGTCTCCAGCGGCACCCGGCTGACGCCGACGGCGTCCTCGGGCATGATCAGGTCCCACCCCGGCATGATCAGCCGGGCCAGGTGCAGGTTACTGCCGTCGGGCTGGACCCGCTCCTTGTTGAGCTCGTAGATCTCCTTGTACCGGCGGCCGTCACCGAGGTGCTTCTCGGCGATGTCCCAGAGGCTGTCGTGGTGGTGCCCGACCGGTGCCTTGACCGTGTAGACCTTCTTGCCGGCCAGCGGATTGTTCTGGTTCGTCGCCGTCGTCGTGGTCGGAGCTCCACCGAAGCGGTTGTGGTCGACCTGCGCGTTCTCCTCCGGCGCGGGCTGCTGCTGCGTCGTCGCGCTGATGGTGACCTGAGACTTGTTCTCCGTCGGCCCACTGGAACCGTGCCCGGTCGCCGCCGCGGCCTGGCCGGCCGCGATACCGGTCAGCAGCAGTGCGCTGACGAGGATGCGTGCGAGTCGCTGGCTGCCGCCGCCGAGCGGGACTGCCACCGGGACACCACGGCCACGGACGGCACTGGCCATCTCGGCGATCACGCACACGACGAAGTGCAACCAGGCGATCCACACGACGGCGCGCAGCACCGTCAGCAGTGCGTCCACACCGATCGGTGCGGTCAGGTCCTCGCGGCTCGGCCAGCCCGACGGCAACGGCGGCGGGCCGGTCAGGACCCACAGGGCCAGCGGTACGCCGATCACGAGAAGCAGGAGTGCGAGCGCGGCGAGCGCGGTCTGGCCCGCCGAACGCGGTTCCGGCGGCCGCTGCTGGTGGAAGCGCGACGGGTCCGGTGGGCTCGCGACGAATCGGCCGGCCTTCTGCTGAGTCATGGGTGTCTCCTAGCCGATTCCGGTCTCGGGCTCGGCGACAGCGGTGCCGTGCACATCGAACTTGTTGATACCGACCAGACCGAGGATCGCGGTGTCGACGGTGGTGTCGGCGGATACGGTCAC
Source organism: Kribbella sp. NBC_00889 (assembly GCF_045207705.1). Lineage (NCBI taxonomy): Bacteria > Bacillati > Actinomycetota > Actinomycetes > Propionibacteriales > Kribbellaceae > Kribbella > Kribbella sp. NBC_00889. Next base: position 6,222,421 of record NZ_CP108783.1, read on the forward strand.
CTGGTTCCCGTTCACGGTGACCCGGATGTTGGTGTAGCCGCGCCCGGCGAGGAAGTTGGTGGCCACCGCGCGCGCCTGGCCGGAGTCGACCACCAGCTCGCCGCGGTCGCGCAGTGCGGGCACGTCGATCGCGTTGGCGCCGGCGCGGGCGGCCTGTTCGGCGTCGTCGGTCAGCCGGCTGCGCTGGTTCAGGGCCAGGCCGCCGTCGACGACCAGCCCGGCGCCGACCAGCAGGACGGCGGCGAAGCCGAGCATGAAGACGGTGGCGGATCCACGCTCACCACGCGCCCGCCCGCGGGCGGCGGCGTGGCGGAGCCGCCGGAGCAGCCTGTTCATCCGGTCCTCCGGTACAGATCGATCGGGGCCGAGCTCTCGATCGTGACCGACTTCGACCCGGGCAGCCCGATCAGGCCCAGGCCGTCGTACGAGACCTGGCAGGTGATGCTGACCGTGATGGTCCCGCCGGACACGAAGTTCCCGCTCAGGGTGGCGTTCTGGCACTGGCCGACGTCCTGCAGCTGGGCGTCGGCGGTGTCGACGGCGGTCGCCCGGGCGGCCGCCTCCGTCCGCTCCAGGCTGGCGGCGCGGACCGCGTCCCGGCTGGCCGCCTCGATGTCGCCGCGGACCGCGACGTACCGGCCGCCGGCCACGACGAGCATCATGAAGGCCATCATCACCGGCGCGAGCAGCACGATCTCCACCGCCATCGAACCGCGGTCGGTCCGGCGACGGCGGCGACGACCGGAGACACGGCTCAGGTCAGTTGTCCGCACGGAACTCCTCCAGTGGGCCTTGCACGACCTGGGTGACGGTCGGTGGATCGAGGAACGGCGTGATCTTCTGCGCGTGCCCGGTGACCTCGACCCGCACCTGATCGGTGCCGACCGGTGTCACGGTCACCTGCACGTCCTCCAGGATTCCCTGGCCGATGTGGTCGGTGTAGGCGCGGCCGGCGGCCTCCGCCTTGCCCCGGTCGAGCGAGGTCCGGGCCACCCGGGCCGCCTCCCGCGCCGCGGCCGAGGCCGCCTGGTTGCCCAGGTAGATCAGCGAGAACTGGATGGTCAGGAAGATCGCCAGCATCAGGATCGGCGCGTACAGAACGAGCTCGACGCTGCTCGCGCCGCGCTCGTCCCGCCGTGTACGGGTGCACCTGCCCCGGATCGCCCGGGCCCACCGCCGAACCGTCATCGCCGTCGGTCAGCCCAGGTCCAGGCTGTCGGCCTTTTTGGTCAGCTTGTCCAGGATGATCTTGCCGACCGCCAGCGCGACACCGATGAGCAGCGCCGAGATCAGCACCCACTCGAGCGCCGACGCACCACCCTCGAGCCGGCGGGCACGCTGGATGCGCGCGGCGATCAGCACCCGCATGAACATGACGGTCGGGTTGTTGGGGTTGAACATCATCATTTTCCCTCCTCGGGACCGGTGGGACGGTTCACAGTCCGACCACCCGGGCAACAGCTGGATACGTCAGGAAGAGCAGGAAGCCGACACACAGCAACATCTGGGCCATCAACATGGACTGGGACCGTGCCTGGGCACGGCCTTCGGTGTCGGCCAGTTCGCGCCGGCGCATCGACACCGCACGGGCGACCAGCGAGTCCCGCACCTTGGCGCCGTCCTCGGCGACCAGGGCGAGGGCGGCCGACAGGTCACGCAGTTCGTCGATCGCGAGTTCGTCACCGAGCTCGCCGAGCGCCGCCCACGGGGTGACGCCCTGCAGCCTGGCGGTCTCCAACGTGTCCCGGATCCGGACGAACGCCCAGCCGTCGCTGATCCCGGACGCCGACGACAACGCCTCCGGCACACCGCGGCCACCGGCCAGGTTCATCGCGACCAGGTCCAGGAAGGCGCTGACCACATGGCGGAAGTCACGGCGCCGGTCCGCGGCCTTGGTCCGCAGCTGCAGCGTCGGCAGGATGGCACCGACCACCGCACCGACGATCCCGAGCCAGATCGGCACGAAGCCCGGCAGCCCGGCGCCGACGATGCTCAGCGGAACCAGCATCACCGTCGGCGCGACGAAACCCACCACGGCGCCGACCAGGCTGGTGGCCAAATGCGTCTCCAGCGACCGGCCGGCGATGCCCAGGTCGGCCGAGAGCGACACCGGCACCCGGATGCCCCGCGCCTCGAGCGCGCGGCGCATGCCAGAGCCCAGCCGCCGCATCCGCAGCGACTCCTCCTGGTGCCGCCGATCGGCTGTGAGGCTGACCTCGTTGCGATAGCGGCGCATGTCCGCGTCGAGCTGCAACAGGCCGGCCGCACCGCTGGGCGCGGAGTTGCTGACCAGGCGGATCAGGACCAGCACCCCGAGTCCGGCCAGAGCGCCGCCGAGCATGACGAGCGTCATCCGCGACCACCTCCGTCCGGCACCCGGTCCCGCGCGTGCAGGAAGCGTTGTGGGGTCTCGAAGCTGGCCAGCCGGCGCAGCCACAGGAAGCCGACCGCGAACAGCCCGAGGATCATCATCAGCACGAGCTGACCCAGTGCGGTCGAGTACGGCTCGACGTACTTGCGGTTGAACAGGGACAGGCCGAGCACGAACGCCACGGTCACGACCATGACGATCTGGACGCTGCGCCGAGTACTACGGCGGCCGGCGTTGACCCGCTGCCGCATCTCGACAGCCGCACGGGCCGATTCCGACAACGAGCTCAGTACGTCGCGCAGGCCCGGGCCACGCAGACGCGCGTTCAGAATCAGCGCGGCGACGATGAGGTCGACACTGGAGTCGTTCATCTCGTCGGCGAACCTTTGCAACGCCTGCGGGAGTGGCACACGCACCCTGAGACGATCCGCGAGCGCGGTCAGTTCCGTCTGGATCGCGGGAGATGCCGCGTACGCCGTGGCCGGGATCGCCTGCTCGAGGCCGACCGCGCCGGCCACGGTGTCACGCAGGGACTCCGTCCAGGCCGCGAGCCCCTCCAGCCGGGCGATCGCCTTCGATTCCGCCGCCGCGCCACCGAACAGGGCCGGCCAGGCGAAGGCCAGTGCGCCGGTCGCCGCGGCCGCGACGGGCCATTGGGTCAGCAACAGCACCAGCAGCGCCGCACCGACCGCGACCGGGAGCCGTGTGCCCGCGGTCCGCAGATGGGTGACGATCGACGACGGCCCCCGCATCACCTCGGGTCCGGCCTGCGGGATCAGCGCCCAGACGAGCATCAGGATCGCGCCGCCGACAACCGCGCCCAGCAGCACGATCAGCATCAGGTCCAATGACGGGACGGTCACGAGGCCCACCCGGCCGGAGCGCTCGCTTGGTACCCGGCCGCCTGGAGCTCGGCCAGGCAGCTGATCGGCGCGGCCGGCTGGACCAGGCCGTCAGGCCCGGCCTGGAAGATCTCGCTGGACAGCACCCGGCCGTCCACACCGTTGACCTCGCGGACCGAGGTGATGATCCGGCGCAGTCCGCCACCGGAGGAGAAGTCGTTGCGTCGTTCAACGAACACGACGAAGTCGATCGCGCCCGCGATCAGCATCATGGTGGCGTCGGCCGGCAGCCGCTCGGCCGACTGGATCGCGTAGGTGCAGATGCGGTTGAACACCTCGAGCGACGAGTTCGCGTGGATGGTCGACAGTGAGCCGTCGTTGCCCTGGCTCATCGCGTTCAGCATGGTGACGATCTCGTCGCCGAGCACCTCACCGACGATCACCCGGCTGGGGTTCATCCGCAGCGACCTGCGGACCAGCTCGGCCATCACGATGGCGCCCTGGCCCTCGCTGTTCGGCAGCCGCTCCTCGGTCGCCAGCACGTTCGGGTGCAGGTCCTCGAACTCGCCGAGGCCCAGCTCCAGCGAACGCTCGACCGTGATGAGGCGCTCGTCCGGCGGGATCTCGTTGGCCAGCGCCCGCAGCAGCGTCGTCTTCCCGGCGTTCGTGGCGCCCGCGATCATGATGTTCTTGCGGGCCGCGACGGCCGCGGACAGGAACGACGCCAGGTCCGGCGTCATCGTGCCGTACTCGATCAGCATCTCCAGCGACACCCGGCTCAGCCGGGCGCGACGGATCGAGACCGACGGGCGGGGGCAGACACCCATCAGCGCCGACAGCCGGCTGCCGTCGGGCAGCCGCAGGTCGAGCTGCGGGTTGGCCGAGTCGAACGGCCGGCTGGCAAGGCCGGAGTACGCCGCCAGCGTCTGGATCAGCTCGACCAGCTCGTCGTCGGACTCGGCGACCGGGTCGCCCAGCTCCTCGCGGCCGTCGGCGAACCCGATGAAGACCCGGTCACAGCCGTTGATGTCGATGTTCTCCACCATCGGGTCGTCGAGCAGCGGCTGCAGCCGGCCGACGCCGAACAGTGCGGCATGGATGCCGTCGGCAAGGTCGTGCTCCTCGGCCGCTCCCGGTGGGGTCCGGCCGGCGGCGATCTCGGCCCGGGCGTGCGTCTCCATCACCCGGCCGACGACCGCCCGGGCGAACTGGCGCTCGTCCTCCGCGGACATCTGTGGCAGGCCGTTGGCGGCGTCCTCCCGGCGCTGCCTGGCCAGGACCTCGGCGACCTCTTCACGGAGGCGGCGTACCAGCGACTGGTCCATCAGGCGACACCCCATTCCGCGTTCTGTGGCGTCGGCGCCGGGCGGCCGAGCCGGTGCAGCCGCTCGGCCACCTCGGCAGCCGACCGCACGAGCAGCGACTTGCGGGCCCGGTGGCCGTCGCCCAGCCGGATGGCCTCGGCGGCCTTCTCGTCCTCGGCGATGATGCCCAGCACGGAGACCGGCAACCGCGAGCGCTCCAGGATCGACTGCACGTCACCGGTCACCCGGCCGTCCCGGTACGACGCGACCAGCGCGACGCCCACCGGGACCGCCTCGTACTGGCCGAACTGGAGTACGTCGGCGAAGCTGTGCAGCCGCTCCCGCAGATGCGCGAGCCCCTCGACCGTCGGACGGGCCACCATCAGTACGGCGTCCGCGTTCTGCAGCACCGGCACGGTCGCGGAGCCTGGCATCAATCGGCCGCAGTCCGCGATCACGTCGCGACCCTCGGGGTCCGAGCGCAGCAGGCGGGCCAGGTGCAGCCACGCCGGGCCGAGGCCTTGCACCTGGCTCGGCGACGTCACACCGGTCAGCACCTGCAGGCCGCCGGAGACGCGCTGGACATGGTCGGTCAGCAGCGCCTCGCCGCTACCCCGGCGGACGCCGGCGCCCAGCGACAGCAGTCCCCGATCCGGGTCGAGCGGCGCGCCGGCCTCGTCCCGATACCGCAGGGCGACATCGCCTCCGGCCGGGTCGAGGTCCGCCAGCACCGGCTCCACCGGCCAAGCGCCGGCCAGGACCACGGACGTCGTGGTAACCCCCGGCGAACCCTTCGCCGAGGCGATGACGTACAAGCCCATCTACTTGTCTCCCAGTGACGAGCCGCTCTTCAGCAGCGCGACCGCGATCCGGTTGTTGCCTGAGGCATCGGTAATGGCTTTGACGTCGGCCCGGTCGACCAGCATCGTCGCGGTCTGCGCGTCGGCGGTGTCCTTGCCCAGGCCACTGCCCTCGTCGGCGGATTGCGGCGAGTCCAGGACGACGGCATCGCCCAGCTCGGCCGGCGGGGTGTTGCCCTGGCCGATCCTGATCAGCTGGACCTCGTCGCCGGGCAGCAGTCCGGTGGCCGGCACCCGGCCGTCGAGCAGGACGACGCCGACCGCGGCCTTGTCGTCCGCGATCGGGGAGGACTTGGTGGTCTGCAGGCCGTCGAGCAACTGGCCCTTGACCAGGTTGACCTTGGCGTACCTGCCGAGGATCTTGTCGACGTCGTCGGCCGGGATCAGGTTCAGGTTGTCACCGGACACCCGGGTCTGGGCCAGGTCCTCCTTGGTGATCTTCGACCCGACGCTGACGTCGCGCGCCACCTGCACCACCGCGACCCGCTCGTCCATCCGGACCGCGAGCACACCGGCGATCAGCGCGCCGCCGACGATCAGCAGAGCCGCGAGCGCGGCGAGGGTCGGCCGGCGCCGTTTCGACGCGGTCGGCAGTCTTCCGCCCGGAGTACGGTTCGAGGCTCGGTTGGCACGCTGGCGCTGCCGGTCGACCATCTCGGTGCCGGTGGTGGACATCTGCCCTACTTCCTTCTGGATCCTTCACGGGCCGTTCCGGCACCGGATTCGGCGCTTAGCCCTCGTCTGGCAGCCTCTGACCCTACCGCCTGTCCGGGGTCATCTCGCACCGGACCCGGAGTCCGGAACCGGGCACCCTCAGCACCCATGATCTTACTCTCCGTCATCGATTTCCGGGGTCATCCAGGCGGTGGACCCGCGCGATGGTCGAATGGCCGGTATGGCGGATCGCGTGGACGAACGCATCGCGGCGGGCCGCTCTGCCCGCGCGGAGCTGCAGCCGCTGAGCGAGACGATCCACCGGCTGCAGCGCCGGATGGACGGCCTGTACGCCGAGACCAGGCACTGGGACAAGAAGGTTGCCCACGGCTACGACCAGTTGGACCGGCTGGAGCGGCGGACCGGATCCTGGCTCGGATCGCTGTTCGGCCGCGGCCAGGAACAGCAACTCGACGCCCTCCGCGCGGAGCTCTACGAGGCCGAGGACCGGTACGACGACGCCCGCCGCCGGTTCGAGGAGACCCGCACCGAACTGGACGACGCACGAGACCGGCACGACGACCTGCAGTTGGTCGCCGACGACTACGCGGCCGCGCTGGACGACAAGGAATCCGGCCTGCTCACGGCCGGGGACGACACCGCCGACCGCCTGCGGGTGATCGCCACCGAGCTCGAGGACCTCGCCGTACGGCTGCGCGAGACCGACGACCTGCTCACCAGCGTCGGCGGGTCGGATCGTGCCCTGGACACCCTCGAGTTCCTGGTGGGCCGGGCGATGCCGGCGGCCGCCGGCGACCTGGCGGGCGGCGGCATCCTGGCCGGCAAGGCGAAGTTCGACGAGTTGCAGGCCGTCGACAGCGCCGCGGCGTACGCCGACCGCTGCCTGTCCAAGCTGAGCGACGAGCTCCGGACGTACGGCGAACGCCGGCCACTGCGGTCCGGGCAGCCGCTCGATGCCGGCGCCCGGCTGCTCGACGTCTGGCTGGACCGCCCTGGTCACGACGTGAGGGCATTCGTCCTCGTACTGCAGGCGCGCAAGCAGATCCCCCGCACCCGGGACGTGGTCCGCCAGGTGGCTGACGACCTCGCCGTCCGCCGTACCGAGATCCTCGCCGAGACCGAGGCGCTCACCGCCGAACGGACCGCCCTGCTGTCCGGCTGAACCCGCGCCCCCTGCACAGTCCTAGACTGCGGAGGTTCGAGAGGCCGATGAGGGAGCCCTGACAGTGCTGCTGTTCCTGACCGCCGTAGACGCCCGGACCGGTGTGGCCCGGGATCTCACCATCGACGCCGAGGACGACACCACCATCGGCGACCTGGCGGGAGCCCTGGCGCCGGACGGCCGCCCGCCGGCCGGTTCCGACGACGGTTCGATCCGGCTGCTCAGCAGCGCCCCGAGCGCCAACGGCTTCGACGCCTCCCGTCCGCCCCTGTTCCTGCGCGGCCGGCAACTGCCGGACAACGGTCTGCTGAAGGCATCCCCGGTCCGGCATGGTGCGGTCATCGGCATCGGCGCTCCGGTGGCCGACCCCGGCGTCGAGCCGAGCGGCATCGTCGACCTGTGCTGCACCGGCGGGTACGGTGCCGGCCTCGTGCACCGGCTCAGCGTCGGCTCGTACGTCCTCGGAATGGATCACTCGGCCCTGCCGCTGGTCGAGGACTCCCCCGAAGTGGCCGCGTACCTGGAGGTCGGCGTCGACGGTCGGGTCATGATCCGGCCTGGCATGGAAGAGCTCGGCACCGTCCCGGCGCCGGACCGCCGGGTCCCGCTGGACGGTCCGATCATCGTCGGTGACCAGCTCCCGCCCCCGCCCAAGAAGCGCTGGTGGCAGCGCAAGAAGCAGGCGATGGAGCGGCTCAGCACGTCCCGCGACACCATCAGCCCACAGGACGCGCTGCCCTATCTGCGGATCGACCGCGAGCCGGTCACCAGGGAGGTCGAGTGGGAGCCGGGCAGCGTGCTCGGCATCGGCCACCAGTACTTCGAGCTGTCGCCGGTGACCACTCCGGACGCGTCGCTGGTCCCGACCGCGGAGGGCGCGACGATGGACTTCAGCCGTCCGCCCCGGCTGCTGCCGGAGGAGCGGAAGACCGAGTTCTCGTTGCCCGGTGTGCCGCATCGCCCCGACAAGATGCCGATCCCGTTCCTCATCGTGATCGCGCCGGTGTTCATGAGCGGCGCGACGTACCTGATCACGCATTCGACGTACACGCTGATGTTCGCGGCGATCTCCCCGCTGATGATGATCGCGAACTTCACCAGCTCCCGGCGGATGCAGAAGGTCCAGTACACCCGTCAGCTGGCCGAGTACCACGAGCAGCTCCGCCGGGTGGAGCAGGACGCGTTCGACAGCCTGCTGGACGAACGCTCCTCCCGCCGGCACAACTGGCCGGATCCCGCCGCGCTGCTGCTGTTCGCCAACGGACCCCGGGCCCGGCTGTGGGAACGCCGGCCGCAGGACCCGGACTGGTTGGTGGTCCGGGTCGGCACCGCCGACGTGCCCAGCGCGGTGACCGTGAAGGACTCGTCGCGGATGCAGCACGAGGGCCCGTTGCGCTGGACCGCTCCCGACGTACCGGCTGTGCTGCCGCTGGCGAAGGCCGGAGTCGTGGGCATCGCCGGACCGCCGGAGCTGCGGCAGACCGTGGCGCAGTCGATCCTGCTCCAGCTCGCCACCCTGCACAGCCCGGCGAACCTGCGGATGGCTGTCATCACGTACGGCGCCAACCGGGACGCGTGGTCGTGGACGCCCTGGCTGCCGCACCTGCGCCGCCGCGACGCCGGGGTCGCGGTCGCCTCCGTCGCCACCGACGCCGAGACGGCATCGCGCCGCGTCAACGAACTGCTCGCCGAGATCGACCAGCGGCGTGAGCTCGAGGAGCAGCAGGTCCCGCTCCCCGACCAGATCGTCGTCGTACTCGACGGCGCGAACGAACTGCGGCGCAACAGCGGCGTGGTCACCCTGCTCCGGCAGGGTCCGCGGTACGGCATCTTCGCGATCTGTCTCGACGAGGACCAGCGGCAGCTCCCCGAAGAATGCCGTGCGCTCGTCATCGGCACGCAGTACGGCGTGAGCCTGGCGACCACCCAGGAGGCGACCGTCGAGGCGATCCAGCCCGACCTGGTGCCGGCCAGCTGGTGCGACCGGCTGGCGCGGGCGCTCGCGCCGGTGCGGGACGCCACCGCCGACGGCGCCGCGTCGTCGCTGCCGGACTCGTCGCGGCTGCTCGACGTACTGCGTCTGAACGACCCGACCGGGGACGACATCGCGCAGCGGTGGAAGAGCGGCGGCCGCACCACCCGAGCCGTTGTCGGTGAAGGTGTGGAGGGCACGTTCAGCCTCGACATCCGCACCGACGGTCCGCACGGTCTGGTCGCCGGTACCACCGGTTCCGGTAAGTCCGAGCTGCTCCAGACCATCATCGCTTCGCTTGCCGTCGGCAACCGTCCGGACGAGTTCACCTTCGTGCTGGTGGACTACAAGGGTGGTGCGGCGTTCAAGGACTGCAAGCTGCTGCCGCACACCGTCGGTATGGTCACCGACCTCGACGGCCACCTGACGACGCGCGCGCTGGAGTCGCTCGGCGCCGAGCTGCGCCGCCGGGAGCATCAGCTCGCGGACGCCGACGCCAAGGACATCGACGACTACCTGGCGGCCAAGGAGGACGGCGACGCCCCGATGCCGCGGCTGCTGCTGGTCATCGACGAGTTCGCGGCCATGGTCCAGGAGCTGCCCGACTTCGTCGACGGTCTCGTCGACATCGCCCGCCGGGGCCGGTCGCTCGGCGTACACCTGATCCTGGCCACGCAGCGTCCGTCCGGCGTCGTCTCGGCCGAGATCAAGTCGAACACCAACCTGCGGATCGCGCTGCGGGTCACCGACCAGCAGGACTCGTCCGACGTCATCGACGCCTCCGACGCGGCACACATCTCCAAGTCGACACCGGGCCGCGCGCTGGCCCGTCTCGGCCACTCCTCCCTGATCCCGTTCCAGTCCGCCCGCGTCGGTGGCCGGCCGCGGGGAGTGCAGGTCCGCAGCGACGTCGCCGTACGCCCGTTCGACGCCGACTCCGCGGCGCGGAACCAGGCCGTCCAGGTGGTCGAGGACGAGGACGACATCACCACGCCGACCGACCTGACCAGCCTGGTCCGGGCGATCGACGCTGCCACCGCACAGATGGCCATCCCGCCGATCCCCTCGCCGTGGCTGCCGGCGCTGGAGGAGCAGCTCACGCTCGACGACCTCAGCCTGCCGGAGCGGAAGACCGGCGTGGTGCCGCCGCTGCCGATCGGCCTCGCCGACATCCCGCACCAGCAGGCCCAGGCCACCGAGGTGTGGGACCTCGGCAAGTCGGGCCACCTGGTGATCGCGGGAGCCGGCCGGATGGGCCGCTCGACCGCGCTGCGCTGCATCGCCGGTGCGATCGGCCGGTTCTGCGACCCGCGCGACGTCCACCTGTACGGCATCGACGCCGGCAACGGCGCGCTGCTGCCGATGCTGTCGCTGCCGCACACCGGAGCCGTTGTCCAGCGCAACCAGGTGGACCGGATGTACCGCCTGATGAACCTGCTCAACTCCGAGGTCACCCGGCGCCAGCAACTGCTGGCCCAGCAGGGCTTCGCCGACATCACCGAGCAGCGCGAGGCTGTGCCGGAGGAGGATCGGCTGCCGTACTTCGTGGTGCTGCTCGACCGGCTCGAGGGCTTCACCGCTGCCTACGACTCGCTCGACGGCGGAACGATGATCGACCTGCTCGTGTCGGTCCTTCAGGAAGGCGCAGGCGTCGGGATCCGCGTCGTCCTCGGCTCGGACCGCAGCGGTGTGCTCGGCCGGATCTCCGCGCTCGTCGAGGACCGGCTGATGCTGCGGATGCCCGAGGCCGGGGACTTCTCCGCGATCGGCATGCGCAGTCGCGACGTACCGACCTCGATGCCGCCGGGCCGCGCGTTCCGCGGCGGCGAGCGGCCCCGCGAGGTCCAGATCGCACTGCTGACCGAGGACCCGACCGGTGTCGCCCAGGTGGGCGCGTTGCAGGAGATCGGCCGGCAGGCCACCGAACTGGCCGGGGATGTCCCGCTGGCACAGCGCCCGCGGCGCGTCGACGAACTGCCGATGAGCATCACGACCAGGCAGGCGATGGAGCTCGCCACCGGGGCGCCGTCGAGCAGCCAGATCTCCGTCGGCGTCGGCGGCGACACCCTGGCGCTGCTCAGGTACGACGCTCTGCAGGACGGCGCGGGTTTCCTGATCAGCGGACCGCCACGATCGGGCAAGAGCACGGCGCTCGCGTTCATGCTGCGGGAGGCGGACGCGGGAGGCTGGCGGACGCTGGTCATCACGCCCCGGCTGTCGCCGCTGCGCGAGTTCAAGGGCCGCCGTACCCGGGGCCAGTTCAACGCGGACGCGTCCGTCGGCGACCTCGAGGAGGCGCTGAAGAGCCTCGGCCCGCGGCACCTGGTCGTGTTCGACGACTTCGACGTCCTCGGGCCGGACCACGCGATCAGTACCGCCGTCGCGCAGCACTACCAGACGCTGCGCGACTCCGGCAGCTCGGTGATCGTGGCCTGCGGCATCGATGAGGTGGGCGGCTACTACCGCGGCCTGACGGCCGAGATCCGCAAGGGCCGGACCGGCCTGCTGCTGGCGCCGCGGTCGTCCAGCGACGGCGAGATCCTGAACGTCCGGCTGCCGCGGTCGGCGACCGCCAGCCTGCCGATCGGCCGGGGTGTTTTCGGCCGGCCGGGCGGCTGGAGCTGGGCGCAGGTGCCGATCGAGGGGTGACGCCCCCAGGGGGCCCGGCTGACCCCGATCTTGACTAACCTGTGGCAGACCTTATTGACGGAGGGGTGGGCATGGCGGCGACAGAGCAGAACGCCTACAAGGGCACGCTCGCGAACTGCAAGAACTCGACGATCCCGAATTGCCGGGACGCGATCTACCACGGGGCCGGCAACCCGGCCGACAGCCTGCTGAGCGACCTGTCGTCGGGCGGCTGGGCCTGCGACAGCGCCACCGAGTTCTCCAACACGCTGCGCGGCAAGACCGGCACCATCATCGGCGCCTTCGACGACGCGGTCAGCACGGTCAACGCGGCGTGGAGCAAGGAGCCGGACGAGGTTCCGGAGAACGACTGGCGAGGCAACGCCTGGCCCAAGCAGTGGTCGATGAGGAACATGTGAGATGGCTGACATCAAGATCGACATCAACAAGCTCGACTCGGCGCTGAAGAAGCTCGACACGCTGGTCTCGACGGTCGACGGGCAGCGCAACTCCGCCAAGAGCAACACGCCGATCGCGCTGCCGTCGCTCGACGACGGCACGCTCGGGAAGACCACGAAGTGGCTGACCGAGCAGAAGCCCGAGCTGCAGACCCGGCTCGACCTGGCCCGGCTGCTCGATGTCGACGGTGACGGCCAGGCGTCGTACAAGGTCGAGTACGGCGACCAGTTGTGGGAGGTCAAGCGCGGCCTCAGCGACGAGATGACCAAGCAGCTCAAGGATCTCGACGTCAACAGCGTCGACGACCGCAAGCGGGCGGCCCTGCTCGCCTCGCTGCTGAACCGCTACCAGAACGACCCGGACATCCCCTGGCAGGTCATGAACGGCCTCGGCCCCGAGGGCGTCACCGAGGTGATGAACAAGCTTCGGAACATGACCGGCCAGTACGGCAGCCAGTACTGGCAGAACTCCGACAACCCCGGCGACGAGCACACCGCGCTGATCGACCTGCAGGAGCAGATGGGCAAGGGCCTGGCCGGAATGTTCTCCAGCGCCTCGGTCTACATGGACGGCGAGTGGGGCAAGAAGATCGCCGAGGACCCGTGGTCGGCCAGCGTCTTGATGCGGTACGTCGACAAGGCCCACAAGGACATCGACCCGATGGTGTTCGAGGCGATGGGCACCGAGCTCAAGGACCGCGAGCACAACGACCCGATGATCTGGTCGCAGATCTTCAACGATCCTGACTACTGGAACTTCGGCAACGAGCACTTCAGCAACCTGAACCCGATGCGCGAGTACCTGAACGTCGCCGACAACAGCACCCGCGACGCCCAGGCTGTGATGGGTAACAAGGACCTGATGCACTACTTCACCAGCGAGCGCCAGGACTACGACGACCTCAGCGACCAGGCCGGCAAGGTCCTCAAGGTCGCGACCGTGGACGCGGCGTACAGCGACAACTACCAGTACTCGATGAAGGCCGCCGAGATCTCGTCCAACCTCCTCTACGACCTGGGCGGCGACTCCAAGCCGCTGGACGGTGTGAAGGAGGAGGTCGGCGGCATCATCGGCACCTACATCATGGATGCCGACCGGGTGTTCGACGGCCACGGCGACTCCGGGCCCGGCTACCACCTGTGGGGCAAGGACGGATCGCCGTACGGCTACGGCCTGGGCGACGAGTCCGGCATGCCCAGGTACGGCATCAACATGGACGCCTCACACCTGCGCAACCTGCTGGAGGACGTCGGCGACAACGACGCGGCCAAGTCCGCGGTCGGCAAGGCCACGACGCTGCTGAACCAGATCCGCCTGGACGACGCCGCCGGCCACCAGGGGCAGGACTCCGGCGCATTGCACAAGGCCTCGCACGAGGCGTCGTCGCTGACCGGCTTCATGACGGACGCGCTCGTCAACGGCAACATCGACAACGAGCGCGAGGCGGCCGAGGAGCGGAAGAAGGTCGCCGAGTTCTTCACCGCACCGATCGACCTCATCCCGACCGACAAGGTCCCGGTGCTCGGCGACCTGATCAAGGGCGAGGTGACGGACGCGCTCGTCGAGGGCTACACGGCCGACAAGACCGACGACGCGATCAGCTCGGGCAACAACGACCAGCAGACCAGCACCAACCAGGTGAAGCTCCAGGCGCTGTACTCGATGGAGAAGCACGACCTGGACAACGGCGTCGACTGGCCGAAGGACGACTACGGTCACTACAAGGCCCCGGACAAGCTGAGCGGCGACGAGATCCGGAGCATTCTCGAGAAGTCCGACACGGTGACCGGCACGACCGGCGACGTTGTGGATACCATCGACGGTGCCTGGACCGAGAACATTAAGCAGTACGGAGACAACTGATGCGGCGATTCGTACCGCTGGCAGTCGCACCGCTCGTGCTGGTCGCGGGCGCGTGCGACTCCTCCGACGAGCCGGCTGACACCAATCCGCCGGCCGCCGGGGCCAAGCTGTGCGACGTCACTGACGCGAACTGGTGGTTCGACGCCACCGGCGCCGGCGGGCTGACCGGCGCACTCAGCGGCGACAAGCTGCCGCTGACGAATCCGAACCCCAGCGCGACCCCTGATGCACGGGCCGAGTGCAAGGCGCTCGGCGGCGGCAAGGAGGTCGGCAGCTTCGTCGCCGAGCTGACCAGCGCCGACGAGATCCTCGAGAACGCGCGGGCGATCGCGGCGGATCCGGCCGAGAACCAGTTCGAGGCCGCTGGCAACAAGGGCGCGGTGAAGCCGCCGGAGGGCGACAAGACCGAGGCCTGGTGGACCTGCGGCAGCACCCTGCTCAAGGTCGAACTGATCCACCCCAAGAACAAGGACCAGGCGGTCGAGCTGACCAAGGCCCTGGCCCAGCAGGTGGCCGGTGTCGTCGGCTGCCCCGGCCCGACCCCGAAGCCCAACTGAGGCATTCCAGCCGAAGCGTTGCCCTCAATAGCTTTCAGGAGCAACGAAAAAGTCCCGCACACCACCTGGTGAGCGGGACTTCTCGTTGGGCTGGGGTCAGCGGGGCGAGGTGACCTTGGGGAGGTCGCGGTGCTGGCCCTCTTCCTTCGCACCGATCTTGAAGTGCTGCTGCTGGAACGCGACGTCGTTGGCGGCCGCCGCGAACGCCTGGCACATGTTCGTCAGCGAGCTCTTGAAGTCAACCCAAGCCGTCGCGAACTCCGTAGCACCTTTGGAGTGCCACTCCTCGGCGGCCCGGGAGTGTGCACCGTCGACATCGGTCACGATCTGGTCGGCCGAGTTCATGCTCGCGACCAGCTTGTCGTACAGGTTCTCCAGATCCGCAATGTTGGCCTGCGCCATCTCAACCTCCCGATCAGGGGCCCCCTCGTGAGACCTCCTCGAATAAGAAAAACATACGGCTCCGAGGGGTCATCCCGGGGCTGTGTGGCGCTCGCCACCTACGACCTTCTCAGGGGCCGGCTGAACCCTGTCGTCCGTAACCTTGAGTGACCGAATGTGACGAGGGGTGCCATGGCCGACATCAAGATCGACATCAAGTTGCTCGACTCCGCGCTGAAGAAGCTCGACACGCTGGTCTCCAGCGTGGACGGGCAGCGCAACTCCGCGAAGAGCAACACGCCGATCGCACTGCCGTCGCTCGACGACGGCACGCTCGGCAAGACCACCAAGTGGCTGACCGAGCAGAAGCCCGAGCTGCAGACCCGGCTCGACCTGGCCAAACTGCTCGACGTCGACGGCGACGGCCAGGCGACGTACCAGGTCGAACACGGCGACAAGCTGTGGGAGGTCAAGCAGGCGCTCGGCAACGAGATGACCAAACAGCTCAAGGACCTCGACATCGACAGCGCCGACGACCGCAAGCGCGCCGCGCTGCTCGCCTCGCTGCTGAACCGCTACCAGGACGACAAAGACGTCTCGTGGCAGGTCATGAACGGCCTCGGCCCCAAGGGCGTGTCCGACGTGATGAACAAGCTGAAGGACCTGTTCGGGCGGAACAGCAACGGGTACTGGCAGAGGACCCTCAACCCCGGCGACGAGCACCAGGCGCTGATCGATCTGCAGGAGCAGATGGGCAAGGGCCTGGCCGGCATGTTCTCCACCGCCTCGTCCAAGATGGACCCCGAGTGGGGCAAGAAGGTCGCCGAGGACCCGTGGTCCGCGGCGATCCTGCTGCACTACATCGACAAGTCCCGCAAGGACGTCGACCCGGCCGTCTTCGAGTCGATGGGTACCGCGCTCAAGGACCGCGAGCACAACGATCCGACCATCTGGGGCCAGATCTACAACGATCCCGACTACCGGCACTTCGGCAAGGACAGCTTCAAGGAGATCAACCCGCTGCGCGAGTACCTGAACGTCGCCGACAACAGCACCCGCGACGCACAGGCCGTGATGGGGAACAAGGACCTGCGGCACTACTTCACCGTCGAACGTCAGGACTCCGACCACCTCAGCACCCAGGCCGGCAAGGTTCTCCAGGTCGCGACCACCGACGCGGCCTACAGCGACAACGACCAGTACGCCCGGAAGGCCGCCGAGATCTCCTCGGACCTGTTGTACGACATCGGTGGCAAGGGCAAGCCACTCGATGGCATCAAGGAGGAGGTCGGCGGCATCATCGCCACCTACATCGCCGACGCCGACCGCGTGCACGCCGATGAAGCCCAGAAGGATGCAGGGGTGCACGAGTGGGGCGAACGGCCCTACAAGTACGCCTTGGGGATCAGCGACGAGTCCGGCCTGCCGAAGTACGGCATCAATCTGAACTCGACCATGCTGCGCGGTGCGCTGGAAGACATCGGCGACAACGAGGCCGCGGTGTCCGCGGTCGGCAAAGCCACGACGATTTACAACCAAGCCCGGTTCGACTACGGGGCGAAGCACCACGGCGGCGACCCGGACCCGCTGCTCACTGTCAGCCAGTCGTCGTCGGAGTTCGCCGGTTTCATGACGGACGGGCTGGTCAACGGGGACATCGACAGCGAGGAGAGCGCGGCCAAGGAGCGCAAGAAGATGGCCGGGTACTTCACCGCGCCCCTGGACCTGATCCAGACCGACAAGGTCCCTGTCATCGGCGGCATCATCAAGGGTGAGGTGAAGGACGCCCTGATCGAGGGGTACACGGCGGACAAGACGTCCGCGGCGATCGACGCGGGGAACGCCGCGAAGGACGCGACCGTTACCCTGACCAAGCTCCAGGGGTTGTACGCGATGGAGCAGAATCACCTTCCCACCGGGATCGAGGGGTGGCCGAAGGAGAACGGGCGCCTGGTGCCCCCGAGCGACCTGAAGACGGAGCAGGTGCAGGCCATCCTGAACGACGTGAATCACGGAGCCACCAAGGGAACCCAGGTGACTGCCGAGATCGAGGATTCCTACGACAACATGATGAAGAAGTACGGAGGCAATTGATGGATCGCCGCCTCGGTGTCGCCGCAGCGGTACTGCTGCTGGGCCTGACCGCCTGCGAACAGGAGGCGCAGCCGCCGTCCGCCGATGCGAAGATCTGCGGTGTGACGATGGCCTCCTGGTGGTTCGACGCGACAGGCGCACCGGGGCTGGTGGGGACGATCAGCGGCGCGAAGCTGCCGATCGAGTATCCCGCCGACCCTGGAACCGGCCTTCCGCGGACGGAATGCCGGGTGTTTTCCGACGGCAAGCAGATCGGTGACTTCACCGTCCGCCTGAGGGACAGCGCGGCGGCCGACAACGCGTTGGGCGCGGTCCAGAGCCGCCCGCAGGACCACCGGTTCACCGCCGCCGGCGGCGAAGGAGCGGTCGACGAAACCGACGACGGCGTGACCGCGTCGTGGGTCTGCAAGACCACCGTCTTGTCCGTCGAGCTCACCAAGCCGAAGGACAAGGACACCCGCGTCCAACTCATGAAGCCCCTGGCCCAGCACATCGCCGAGGTCGCCGGTTGCCCTGATCTTCCGGCACCGCGCTGACAAAGGTCACGTTCTGTCGGGGGTCCTGTACGTCGGTGGGGCTGAAGGCCGATAATTTTCTCGATGGCTACCAGGAAACTCGCGCTGAAAGTTGCGACCCGCCAGTGATTGGTGCGTCGCGACGTGTGGTGCTGCCCGCCCTCATCCTGGCCGGCGCGACGGTGTTGACCGCTTGTGGGAACGACCAGCCACCGACGCTGGGACCGCCCGCGCCGGTGGCTGGTCTGGTGAAGTCTGGTGATCTGCCGGGCTCGCCGCAGCAGGAGCCGTTGGGCGAGGACGGCGTACCGCCGAACGGGTGCACGCTCGGCGGCGCGATGAGTCTGCAGGAGCACGCGGATCAGACGCAGTTCGTCCAGTACGCCCTGGCCGGCGGGACTGTGGTGAAGTCGTTCCTCTACACCTACCAGGACGCGGCGCTGCTGGCCAAGGACTGGAATCTCCTTGTCGCCGGCAACAAGAGCTGCGTCGGCCGGATGACCGGTCCCCCGAACGGCGGCTACGGCCTGCTGGAGGACCTCCCGGCGACCGTGACGGGCTACGAGACGTTTCTCCGCACCAAGAGCCAGGTGGCCCACTCCGAGCGCGCCTGGTCCCGTCGAGGCACCGACAGCATCGTCTCCGTCCTCGTCACCCACACCACCACCGACCTCGCCGCCGACCCAGTGACAGCCCTCCCCGCCGACGCCCAAGCCCTCACCCAGAAGACCGCCGCCGAATAACAGCAAAGACCCGGCTCGGAGCTACCGAGCCGGGTCCTGTTGCCTGGATCAACGAGCGACGGCCTGAACCTCCAGCACGCCGATGTTGGTGGTGTAGCTCTGCGGCGCGGGCTGCTGCGGGATCGCGCCCATGTCCGTGCCGTTGTACGACCAGGTCGCGCCCCACGTAGTGGTGGCGGTGACCGGCGTGGTGCCGCCGAGCGGGCTGGCCTTGGTGAATTGGATGGTGCACGGGTTGGCGGCGCCCGCGGCATACGGCGTACCCATGCCGTTGCAGGTGGTCGATCCCGCACCCGGCGCGGAAACCGTCAGCGTCGACAGCTTGGCGTCGACGTGGGCGGTCTGCGGGCCGGTCACCGAGTTCGCGGTGGCGTCGACGTACAGATCGTCGACCCGGTCCTTCACCCAGACCCAGGTGTCCAGGTTGACCAGCGTAGACCCGTCGCCGGTGCGCTTCGGGTTCCAGTCGATGGCCGGCTCGGGGATGGTCAGTTCGCGCGACGCGACGTCACGCAGCAGCTGCGGCGGGACCGGCGGGGTGGGCGGATTCTGTCCGGCCGGGACGTACACCGACTTGTGGTTGGCGAACCACTCGTCGGTGAACTTGAAGAACGAGTCCAGGTCGTCGCCGAACGTCTCGGACGAGCAGACGCCGCCGTACCAGTGGCCCTTGTCGTCGTCCTTGTACTGCTCGTATCCGGGGTACGGCGTGAACGGTCCGTCCAGTTCACCACCGGTGTGATGCCAGTCGGCGTTGGCCTTCCCGCTGCTGACCCACTCGTAGTACTCCTTGCCGGTCATCCCGGGCTCCATGTAGCACGGCGCGGGCACCGACACGGTCCGCGACGCGCTGTGCCCATCACTGCCGCCCCGCACCCCCGTCCCGGTCACGGTGATGACGATGGTGCCGCCGCTCGTCGTGGGGGTCGTGCCGGGCGGCGGGTCGAAGGCGAGGGCGGGTCCGGCCGACGTCAGCAGCAGGCCGACGCCGAGTCCGGTGGTCACCAGAGCGGTGCGCAGTTTCAGCATCGAGCTTCCTTCAGGGCGTAGTTGGTCACTCGCCAGACCCCTGTCGAGCGGGACAGGGTGGCCTGGATGGTCAGGGTTGGATTCCTTCGAATACTCGCGTCGACGTACTTCGTGCCGTTCGCGCGATACGTGATCAGTTTGGACTGGTCGAGGCAGCCGTTGACCGCGGCAACTTCACCGACGGCCTGCGCCTTGGTGACGCGGACGGTCATCGTGCCGCCCGAGCGTTCCTTCCGCCCCAGCTGCGGCTTCAGCACCGCGTCGAGGTACTTCACCACCACGGGCTCCGCGACCCCCGACATCGGCTGCGGCGGCTTCGCACCCGCCGCCAGGGCACCGAAGGCCACATGGAGTTGCTGGAAGGTGACGACGGCCGCGGAGGCGGCGGCAGGCAGTCCCGAGGGTCGCCGCAGATCCACCGTCAGGTTCCCGTACTTCGCGGCCGCGCGTGTCGGCTGCGTCGTCGGGGCTGGGCTCGCGCTCATGGTCGCGGACGGCGTGCCCGGCGTCGCCGACGTAGGAGCCGACGAGTCCGTGACCGTCGGCAGGCCACCGGTGTCGTCGCCACCACAGGCTGCCGGGAGTACCGCGAGCGGGGCCAGCAGTAGTACGGCCAGACGCGAGCGGGACACAGAGACCTCCGTCGATAGGCACAGAGCCGGGAACACGTTACCCGCTCAACGGTTCACCACGACGTCGGGGTTCAGAGGCCGAACACCGTCAGCGGTTGGGGACCTGGACCTCTACCACTCGGATGTTGGTGGTGCCCGGCGCCGGGTCGAGTTGTTCGGGGGTGTCGCCCTGGGGACCGCCGGGGTTGGAGGACCAGGTGGTGTGCCAGTTGGTCTTCGCGGTCACGGGGCTGGTGCCACCACCGGCGCTGGCCTTGTGGAAGGTGATGGCGCACTGGCCGGTGGCGCCGGGCGCGTACGGTACGCCGGCGTCCGGGCAGGTGACGGTGTCCGCGTTCGGGGCCGAGACGGTCATGCCGGTCAGGTCCGCGTCCACGCGGGCCGAGATCCGGCCGACCATCGAGTTGACCGAGGCCTCGACGTAGTAGTTGGTGGTGCGGTCCTGGAGCCAGACCCAGGTGTCGAGGTTGACGAGGGTCGCGGCATCGCCGTTGTGCTTCGGGTTCCAGTCCAGGCGCGGCGCCGGCACGGTCAGGGCGTCGAAGGCAACGTTGCGCAGGATCTCCGGCGGCACCGGCGGGATCGGGGGCGTGCCGCCGGCCGGCACGTAGACGCCCCGGTGCTCGGCGAACCAGGCGTCGGAGTACTTGAAGAACCCATCCAGGTCGTCACCGAAGGACGCCGACGAGCACATGCCGCCGTACCAGTGGCCCTTGTCGTCGTCCTTGTACTTCTCGTACCCCGGGTACGGATCGATCGTGTCACCGTTGGGTCCGCGGCCCATGGTGCCGCCGCCCTTGACCCATTCGTAGTACTCCTTGCCGGTCAGGCTCTGGATGTACATGCAGGGAACCGGCGTCGACACCGTCTGGGTCCCGCCCTGTCCGCCCGAACCGCTACGGACACCGGTCCCGGTGACGGTGATGCTGATGGTGTTGCCGCCGGCACCTGGTGTCGGGGTCGTGCGGTCGGCGAAGGCGGGCTGGGCTGCTGTCACCACGCCCGCCACTCCGAGTGCGGTCAGGATCGCCAGTCGTCGGATCAACATGGTTCCGCCTTGAGGTTGTACTCGGTCACCTTCCAGACACCGGCGATGTTGCCGAGGATGACGCTCGCGCTGAGCTTGGGATCCTTCTTGGCCCCAGGTCCCACGTACGTCGTCCCGTTGGCCCGGACCAGCACCGACTTCGACTGGTCGTAGCAAGTGTCCAATGCTGCGGCGGCAGCGCTCGTCCTGACCACCTTGGTGGTGACAGTGATCGCGCCACCGGTGCGCACCTTCTGCGTTTTCTGGCTCTGCAGGATGCTTCGGACGTCCTGCAGGGCAGCGGCCGCGCCCCATGTCGCCAGGGTCGGATCCTCGACGTTCGTCGCCTGGGTCTTGTGCGAGGCACGCTCGAAGGCGTCGTACGCCTGCAGCGCCAGGGCGGCGGCGGCCGGCGGGGCCGGCTTGTGGTTGATGACGAGGGTCAGCGCACCGTACTTCTGGGTGCTGGTGGTCGGCACCGCCGTGGGCGTTGCGGCCGAGTCCGGCGTCGTGGCCGGAGTACTGCTCGAGGGACCGCTCGAATCCGAACCTGCCTCTGGCAGGCCACCTGTGTCGTCCGATCCACCACAGGCTGCGGGCAGCACCATCATCGGCACCAGCAGCAGGGCAGCAAGCCGTGCGCGAACCACAGACACCTCCGACTATCCGGTCGCTGCGGACACCTTACCGTCGGAGAGGGCCAGGTCACGCCCCGATGCGGTCGATCACCAGCGGGGTCCGGTCGTACGACGCTGCGACCTCGACGGCGTCCGCCAGGGACTCCAGGGCGCGGTCGAAGCGGGCCGGGTCGTCGGTGTGGAGGGTGAGGAGTGGCTGCCCCTCGGTCACCTGGTCGCCGGGCTTGGCGTGGAGTTCGACGCCGGCGACCGGGGAGACGGGGTCCTCCTTGCGGGCGCGGCCGGCACCCAGGCGCCAGGCGGCGACGCCGATGCCGAGGGCATCGAGTTTGGACAGTACGCCGGTGGCCGGAGCCGGTACGACGTGTTGCTCGGGGGCGACCGGGAGCTCGGCGGACGGGTCGCCGCCCTGGGCCGCGATCATGGTGCGCCAGACGTCCATCGCCGTACCGTCGCGGAGCTTCTCGGCCGGGTCCACGTCCGTGACGCCGGCCGCGGCCAGCATCTCGGCCGCCAGCGCGATCGTCAGTTCGACCACGTCCGACGGGCCGCCGCCGGCCAGGACCTCGACGGATTCGCGGACCTCGAGCGCGTTGCCCGCGGTCAGGCCGAGCGGGACCGACATGTCGGTGATCAGGGCAACGGTCTTCACACCCGCGTCCGTGCCCAGGGCAACCATGGTCTCGGCCAGCTCGCGGGCGTCGGCGAGATCCTTCATGAAGGCCCCGGAGCCGACCTTCACGTCCAGCACCAGCGCACCGGTGCCCTCGGCGATCTTCTTGCTCATGATCGAGCTGGCGATCAGCGGGATCGCCTCCACCGTGCCGGTCACGTCCCGCAGCGCGTACAGCTTCTTGTCCGCGGGCGCGAGGCCGTCTCCGGCGGCGCAGATCACCGCGCCGACCTCGTCCAGCTGGCGCATCAGTTCGTCGTTCGAGAGCGCGGCGCGCCAGCCCGGGATGGACTCGAGCTTGTCCAGGGTGCCGCCGGTGTGGCCGAGGCCGCGGCCGGACAGCTGCGGTACCGCGACGCCGCACGCGGCGACGACAGGTGCCAGCGGCAACGTGATCTTGTCGCCGACGCCTCCGGTCGAGTGCTTGTCCGCGGTCGGCCGGGACAGCTTGGCGAAGTCCATCCGCTCGCCGGAGGCGATCATCGCCGCGGTCCAGCGGGCGATCTCGCGGCGGTTCATGCCGTTCAGCAGGATCGCCATCGCCAGCGCCGACATCTGCTCGTCCGCGACGTCGCCCCGGGTGTAGGCGTCGATCACCCAGTCGATCTGACCGTCGCTCAGCTCGCCCTTGTCCCGCTTGGTGCGGATGACATCCACCGCGTCGAAGCTCACTACTTCTCCAGGTCCTCGGGCCCGAACGCGTCGGGCAACAGCTCACGCAGCGGCCGCGGCCCGGTCGGCGTCTCCAGCAGCAGGTCCGGCCCGCCGTTCTCGTGCAGCAACTGGCGGCACCGCCCGCACGGTGTCAGGAGGTCGCCGTGCTGGTCCACGCAGGTGAACGCGACCAGCCGGCCGCCGCCGGTGCGGTGCAGCTCGGACACCAGGCCGCACTCGGCGCACAGGGCCAGTCCGTACGACGCGTTCTCGACGTTGCACCCGGCAACGATGCGCCCGTCGTCGACGTACGCCGCCGCGCCGACCGCGAACCCGGAGTACGGCGCATAGGCGCGCCCCATCACCTCGACAGCGATCGCCCGCAGCGCCGGCCAGTCGACATCCCCCGGCACGGCGCTAACCTGCCTGACCGCGTCGATATCTGAGTCCGTCGGCGGCAGGCATCCGGAGCCGCTGGGCGGCCAGCCCGAGCACCAGCAGGGTCGTCACGTACGGCGTCATCCGGGTGAAGTCGGCCGGCACGGTGTCGGTGGTGAAGAACCAGACCGCGAAGCCGACCCCGATCACCAGCGAGGTGGCGGCGGCGATCTTGAGCCCACGCCGGAACTGCAGCACCGCCACGCCCAGCAGGATGACCGCGACCAGGATCAGCAGCGCGTGCACGGCCTCGCCACCGGCCCGGAGCTGGAGGGCGTCGGTGTAGCCGAACAGCACCGCACCCATGACCAGACCGCCGGGCCGCCAGTTGCCGAAGATCATCGCTGCCAGGCCGATGTAGCCACGTCCACCGGTCTGCCCGTTCTGGTAGATCCCGGACGAGACGAGCGCGATGAACGCACCACCGCACCCGGCGATCGCACCGGACGTCAGGACGGCGATGACCTTGTAGCGGTACACGTTCACGCCCAGGCTCTCCGCCGCCACCGGGCTCTCACCGCAGGACCGCAGCCGCAGGCCGAATCCCGTCCGCCACAGCAGCAGCGCGCTGCCGACGATCAGGATCACCGCCAGCACAGTCATGCTCGACAGCTCGGTGGTCACGGCGGCCACGAGCGAGGCCAGATCGGAAACGATGAACCAGTGCTTGCCCTGCAATGTCGTCATCGCATCGGAGATCCCGGGAATCGTGATCGACAGCGGGGCGTCCAGCGGTGGCGACTGGGTCGGGCCGCCGCCGCGCAGGCCGGAGAACCAGGTGTCGGCGAGGAAGGCGGCCGTGCCGAGCGCGATGATGTTGATCGCGACACCGGAGACGATGTGGTCGACCCCGAAGTACACGGTCGCGAGCGCGTGCAGGGCGGCGCCGATCATGCCGAACACCATCGCGCCGACGATCCCGGCCCACGGGCCGTACCAGTAGCCGAAGTACCCGGCGCCGATGGTGCCCAGGATCATCATGCCCTCGAGGCCGATGTTGACCACTCCGGCGCGTTCCGACCACAGACCGGCCAGCGCCGCGAGGGCGATCGGGACCGAGGCGTTGACCGTCTCGCGCATGGTGCCGGCCGAGTCGACCTCGTTGGCGCCGGTCAGCACACGGACCGCGGAGATGAGCACCACGCCGGCGAGCAGCCAGACCCAGATGCTGATCTGCCGCCGCCGCACGAATGCCTCGGACGGGGGTCCGGCGGGCCGGAGCTCTTCGGGAGCCATCGTCATCGGGTCGCCTCCGGGGTCGCCCCGGCCGGAGCCGAGCTACTGAGTTCCGCTGCCACCTGCCGCTGTTCCAGTGCGTTTCGGTACCGGCGTACCACCTCGTAGGCGATGACGACGGCGAGCACGATGACGCCCTGGCTGATCGCGACGATGTCCGGCGAGACCTGCGCATTGATCTCGAGCAGGTTGCTCTGCTCGGTCAGGTAGGAGAACAGCAGCGCGCCGAACGCGATGCCGATCGGGTTGTTGCGGCCGAGCAGTGCCACCGCGATCCCGGCGAAACCGATGCCGGCCTGGAAGGTGGTGCCGTAGCTGTGCGAGTTGCCGAACAGCAGCGGCAGCCCGATCAGGCCGGCCACCGCGCCCGAGATCATCAGTGAGACGACGACCATCCGCCGTACGTCGATGCCGCTGGCAACGGCCGCGCTGGCCGACGTACCGGTGGCCCGGAGCGCGAAGCCGAACTTCGACCGGTTCAGCAGGATGGCGTAGCCGACCCCGCCGAGGACTGCGAGCAGGGACAGGCCGAGCAGCTCGTTCGGGGCCCCGGGCAACAACTTGAGCCCGGGCATCCAGCTGTCCTTCGGGATCTCCTTGGTGGCCAGGTTGCTGCCGGTCGACACCCCCACCTTGCGGAGCAGGTACGCCGTCAGCGAGAGCGCGATCGCGTTCAGCATGATCGTCGAGATCACCTCGCTGACGCCCCGGGTGACCTTCAGTACACCGGCGATGGAGGCCCAGAGCGCGCCGACCACCATCGCCAGGACGATGGAGACGATCACGTTGATCGGCCCCGGCAACCAGCCTTGGGCGGCGAACACCGCGGCGGTGAAGACCGCCATCTGGTACTGGCCCTCGACACCGATGTTGAACAGGTTCATCCGGAACCCGATCGCGGCCGCCAGGCCGGACAGATACAGGACCGACGCGTTGTTGAGGATGTTGATGACGTTGCGCTCGGCCGGGACCGAGAAGATCGTGCTCAGGAAGCCGGAGACCGAGCTGCCGGCCGCCAGCAGGATCAGGCAGGTGATCACCAGCGAGACGACGATGGCAAGCACCGGCGCGGCCAGCGCCAGGACGATCCGCCGTAGGTCGAGCTTGCCCATCACTCCTCTTCTCCGGCACCGGTCATCGCGGAGCCGAGCTGCTCCGGGGTCACCGTGTCAGGGTCGAATTCGCCGACCAGCCGGCCGCGCAGGATGACCTGGATCTGGTCCGACAGGCCGATCAGCTCGTCCAGGTCGGCGGAGATCAGCAGCACGGCCAGGCCTTGCCGCCGGGCGTCGCGGATGTGGTCCCAGATCGCGGCCTGGGCGCCGACGTCCACGCCCCGGGTGGGGTGGGACGCGATCAGCAGGACCGGGTCGCCGCTCATCTCCCGGCCGACGATGAACTTCTGCTGGTTACCGCCGGACAATGCCCGGGCGGTGGTCTCGATCGACGGCGTCCGGACGTCGAACTGGTCGACGATGCGCTGACTGTCCTTGCGGGAGCCGGCCTTGTTGATCCACGGTCCGCGCACGGTCGGCGGGCGGTCCTGGTGGCCGAGGATCCGGTTCTCCCAGAGCGGGAAGTCGAGCAGCAGGCCGTGCCGCTGGCGGTCTTCGGGGATGTACCCGATACCGGCGTTGCGGCGGGCCGCGGTGGACCAGCCGGTGATGTCCTCGGTCCCGAGCAGGACCCGGCCGGAGGTCGCCGGCCGGATTCCCATCACCAGCTCGACCAGTTCGGTCTGGCCGTTGCCCTCGACACCGGCGATGCCGAGCACCTCGCCGCGGTGGATCTGCAACGACACGTCGTCGAGCAGGTTCCGCTCTGCCACGGCCAGCGTCACGTTCTCGACCGCAAGCTGGACGTCGTCGGTGACGGTCGACTCCTCGGTGCTGGGCGAGGGCAGCTCCGAGCCCACCATGAGCTCGGCCAACTGGCGGGCGGTCACGTCCTTCGGCTGGACGGCGGCGACCGTGGTCCCGCGCCGCATCACTGTGACGTCGTCGGCGACCGCGAGCACCTCGTCCAGCTTGTGCGAGATGAACAGCAGCGTGAACCCCTTGGCCTTCAGCTCGCGCAGGTTGCCGAACAGCGCGTCGACCTCCTGCGGCACCAGCACGGCGGTCGGCTCGTCCAGGATGATGATCTTCGCGCCGCGGTAGAGGACCTTGAGGATCTCGATCCGTTGCCGCTGGCCCACACCGAGGTCCTCGACCAGGTGGTCGGGCGACAGGCCGAAGCCGTAGGAATCGGACAGTTCCTTGATCTTGGCCCGGGCCTTGTCGCCGATCCCGTACAGCTTCTCGGCGCCGAGGACGACGTTCTCCAGCACGGTCAGGTTGTCCGCCAGCATGAAGTGCTGGAACACCATGCCGACGCCGTGCTGGATGGCATCGGCCGGCGAGTTCAGGACAATCTCTTCGCCGCCGATCTCGATGGTCCCCTCGTCCGGCTTCTGCACGCCGTACAGGATCTTCATCAACGTCGACTTGCCGGCGCCGTTCTCGCCCACCAGGGCGTGCACCGTGCCGGTCCGGACCTCGATGTCGACGTCGTGATTGGCCACCACACCGGGAAAACTCTTGCCGATTCCCCTCAGCCGGACGGCCATCGTCTGAGTCATGGTGTCGATGTCACACGCTCCCAGATCTGCGGCGACCTCGTTGTCGCCGCGACGAGCCTCGGGCCCGGGCCGCAACGCTACCGCGTCATCGACCCGAGCCCGAGGGTTTCACACGTCAGAGTTTCGACGGTGCCTTGAGCTCGCCGGAGATCAGCTTCGCCTTGTACTCGTCGATCTTGGGGGTCACGTCGTCGAGGAAGCCACCGCTGGTCGCGTACCCGACACCGTCCCGCTTGATGTCGTACAGGTCGTAGCCCGGCTTGGTGGTGCCGTCCTTGAACGCCTTCGCGAAGTCGAAGACGGCCACGTCGACCTTCTTCAGCGACGACGTCAGGATGTGCTTCTGCTGCTCGGGCGTCGCGGTCTGGTATTGGTCGGAGTCGACGCCGATCGCCCAGATGCCGTCGGGCTTCGTGCTGACGACGTCGAACAGGCCGCTACCGGACAGGCCGGAGGCGTGGAAGACGATGTCCGCGCCGGCGTCGTACAACGCGGTGGCGGCAGTCTTCGCCCCGCCCGGGTTCGCGAACGCCTTGTCGTCGCCCTTGTCGGACAGCCACTTCATGTCGACCTTGATGCTCGGGTCGACCGCGGCCACGCCGGCCTTGTAACCGGCCGCGAACGGGTCGATGATCGGTCCCCGGGTACCGCCGATGAAGCCGACGTGCTTCGCCTTGGTCTTGAGACCGGCGGCGACACCGACCAGGAACGAGCCCTGCTCGACCGAGAACACCAGGTTGGTGATGTTCGGGCCCTCGGCGAATCCGTCGACGACCGCGAACTTCTTGTCCGGGTACTCCTTGGCGACCTTGTTCACCTCTTCGGTGTAGACGAAGCCCACCGCCACGATCGGGTTGAAGCCCGCCTCGGCCAAGGTGCGCAGCCGCTCTTCCTTCGCGGAGTCAGGCTCCTGTGCGGCAGCCTCGGACTCCTCACAGGTG
This sequence comes from Kribbella sp. NBC_00889, assembly GCF_045207705.1. Classification (NCBI taxonomy): domain Bacteria; kingdom Bacillati; phylum Actinomycetota; class Actinomycetes; order Propionibacteriales; family Kribbellaceae; genus Kribbella; species Kribbella sp. NBC_00889. The sequence goes on from NZ_CP108783.1 coordinate 6,250,735, forward strand.
GCGTCCAACTCGTCGAGGGACTTCTTCACACCGGCCGCGGCCAGGTCGTTGAAGGAGTGGTCACCACGGCCGCCGATGTCGTAGGCCAGGCCGATCTTGGGACCCGCCCCGGACTTGTCGGCGCACAGTTCGTCGCTCCCCCCGGAGGCAGCCGCGTCCTCGTTCTTTTTCGCACAGCCCGCCAAGATCAGCGCCACTGTGATGGCGACCGCCGCCAACTTGCTCGTGTGCCGCAAGATGCCTCCTCGATCCCTGATCGCCCCGTGCAGGCGTTCGCAGCGAAACGATAGACCCGGCGAGACCCCCCAGCCACTGACGATGCGTCACTGAAATGCTCGTTACTCAATCGTAGTTTCGGTGGTGACGCTCAGCCAGAACTCCGACGCGGCGGGTGAGGTGGCGCTGACCGGATCGGTCCGGTGCCTGAGCCCGGGCCGTTGTTCCGCCGCTGCGATGCGAGAATTCCCCAATGACCATTTCGCAGCAGCTGCTGCTCAGCGACCTGCAGAGCCGTGTCGCCGCAGTCCGGGACGAGATCGTGACCGTACGTCGCGACCTGCACGCGCACCCGGAGCTCGGCTGGCACGAGGTGCGGACCACCGAGCTGATCCGGCAGCGGCTGGTGGCAGCCGGACTGTCCCCGCAAGTGCTGCCGACGGGCACCGGTCTGATCTGCGACATCGGCTCCGGCGACACTTGCGTCGCGCTTCGCGCCGACATCGACGCCCTGCCGGTGACGGAGGGTGTCGATTCCCCTTTTCGGTCGACGTACGAAGGCGTGGCGCACGTCTGCGGTCATGACGTCCACACGGCGATCCTGATCGGTGCCGCCGAGGTGCTCGCACGGATGGCCGCCGACGGGCTGCTGCCCCACCGCGTCCGGCTGATCTTCCAGCCGGCCGAAGAGGTCATGCCCGGTGGCGCGCTCGGTGTGATCGCGGCCGGCGGTCTGGAAGGGGTACGACGGATCTACGGCCTGCACTGTGATCCCCGACTGCAGGTCGGGCAGGTCGGGCTCCGGGTCGGTGCGCTGACGGCAGCGTCGGACCGGGTCCTGGTCCGGCTGACCGGCGAAGGCGGTCACACCTCCCGGCCCCATCTCACCGGCGATCTGGTCTACGCCCTGTCCACCCTGGTCACCGAGCTACCGGCGGCGTTGTCGCGCCGCGTCGACCCGCGGGCCGGGCTGTCACTGGTCTGGGGCCGGATCACCGCCGGCTCGGCCGCGAACGCCATCCCGTCCCGTGGTGAGGCCGAAGGCACCGTGCGGTGCCTGGACGTCAGCGCCTGGAAGCTGGCCGCCGATCTGATCCCCCTACTGGCGGAGCAGTTGATCGCTCCGTACGGCGTCGAGGTCAGCACCGAGGTCACACACGGCGTACCCCCGGTCATGAACGATGCGGAGGCGATCGCGGTGTTCCAGCGTGCGGTCAGCGAGGCGATCACGCCCGACGCGGTGGCCGCGACCGATCAGAGTCTGGGCGGCGAGGACTTCGCCTGGTACCTCGAGCATGTTCCGGGAGCGATGGCCCGGCTGGGGGTTCGTCCCCTCGGTGTGGACGCGGCCGCCGACCTGCACACGCCCGGCTTCTGCCCGGACGAGGACGCCATCACCGTCGGGATGACGGTTCTGGCGTCCTGCGCCCTCTTGGACTGAAGGCTCAGCGGTTCGGAACCTGAACCTCGACGACCGGCACATTGACGGTGGTCGAGTGGTAGACCTCCGGCAGCGCCGCGCCGGAGCCGTCGCTACCGGACCAGGTGCCGCCCCAGGTGGTGCTGGCGGTCACCGGCCAGCCGGCGCTCGACCGGTCGAACGAGATCGTGCAGGCCGAGCCCTCGGAGGCACCCGAGCCGTACGCGTACTTGGCCTGGTTGACCGAGCACGACGTGGAACCGGCCGGTGAGGTGAAGGCGACACCGTTGCTCTGCGCATCCAGCGTCACCGTCGTGTTCCCGGCGGTGGCGGTCAGGTGCAGCTTGCCGTCGTCGGCGAGCGCGGTGGCCGGGTTGGTCACCCAGAACCAGGTCGGCACGTTCACCAGTGTGGCGCCGCCGTTCCCTGTGACCTTCGGGTTGCGGTCGATGGCCGGGTCGGTCAGCCCCTGCTGGGCGACGTCCCACAGCGAGGTGGCCAGATCCTCCGGCGCGACATACGGCTCCGGCACCTGGCCGTCGACGAACGCCGCGAAGCCGATGCCGATCTCGGTGCCGTAGTAGTTGCCGCCGGACTTGGTGTAGCCCTCGTCAACACCGTTGTGGCCCTGCTGGCACCGCAGGCTGTACCAGCGGTACTTCGCTCCGTTCTTCGCTGCTTCCGTCACCCGCTTCACCTCGTCGGCGTCCGGCATCGACAGCCGGCCAGCCGCGGCGTGCCCGCTCAGCAGCGGGATCGACTCGTCGTAGAACTTCTGGAAGCCCTCGGGCGTGGTCGCGTCGTTCCCCCCGATGTCGGGGTTGTACAGCTCCCACCAGCAGGTCGGCGCGACGGCCAGCGACGTACCGCCGCTCTTCACGACGCCGCCGGAGTCGCTGGTGATCGTCACGCTGACCGAGATCTTGTAGCCACCGTCACCGGACTGCTCGAGCCCTCCGCCGGCGTGCGCCGGCGCGGCCGTGACCGCCGCCGCTGCAAGTCCCGCCAGGGCGGTGGCGAATACTGTGCGCTTCATGGCAAAACTCTCCCCAGTTTCTGGTGGTACCACACGATCGAGACGTGGGTTCTGACGTTCTATGACGCGGATCGGTTGCGTCAATGGCAGGGCCTGTCGCCACCGAACGTGATCGTCTTGACCAGCCAGATCTTCCCGCCGCCCAGTTCGAGCGTGCTGGTGATGTTGTAGAACGGCTTCGGCGCGCTGAGCGGTTTGCCCTTCGCGTCCACGTCGACCGTGGTGTTCACCATGCAGGAGGTCAGCGTCGCGGCCGACCCGCGCGCGGTCACCTTGGGGACGTCAACCCAGACCTCGCCGACCGTGTGCTGGCCGCGACTGCGCAGTCCCGCGACGTCGGACCGAACGGCGTTCAGCGCGGCCCCGGTCGCGGTCTCACCCAGTGCGTCGAGATCCACCTGGACCTTGTGGTACGCCGTCAGCCGGACCTCGATGTACTTGATGAACGCGTCCGCGGCCGCCTTGTCCGAGGTCGACGCCGCCACGACCTTGCGCCGGTGCACCGCGATCGTGTTCGGCGGGCCGCCGCTGGACGACCCTTCGGTCGGAGTCGCGGACGTCTCGCCCATCGTTGTACTGGCACTGGTCGGCCCGCTCGAGTCCGAGCCGAGCGTCGGCAGCCCGCCACCCTCGTCGTCGCCAGGGCCGCAACCGGCGGACATCAGCAAGCCCAGCACCACCCCGACGACCGCCATACCTCGACGCCCCATCCCCAACCCCTCTCGACCCGCAGGTCCACTCAACGCTAGCGTTCGAGCGGACCATATCGGCTGGAGTCAGAAGGTGTCAGCGGGGACGTAGACACCCCACACATCCCTGAGGGTGTCGCAGACTTCGCCCACGGTCGCTCGGGCCTTGAGGGCCTGTCTCATCGGGTAGAGGCAGTTGGCATTGCCTTCGGCCGCCGTCTTCAGGGCAGCCAGGGCCTCGTCGACGGCCGGCTGGTCGCGTTCGGCGCGGAGCTTGGCCAGGCGTTCGACCTGCTGGGCCTCGATCGCGGGGTCGACCCGGAGCGGTTCGTACGGCTCTTCCTCGGCGATCCTGAACTTGTTCATCCCAACGACGACACGCTCGGCCGAGTCGATCTCCAGCGCGATCGCGTACGCCGACCGCTCGATCTCCTGCTTCTGGAAGCCCTTCTCGATCGCCGCGACCGCACCGCCGTACTCCTCGACCTGATCCATCAACTCGACCGCGGCCGCCTCCACCTCGTCGGTCAGCGACTCGACGACGTACGAGCCGGCGAACGGGTCGACGGTGGCGGTCACATCGGTCTCGTAGGCGAGCACCTGCTGGGTGCGCAGCGCGAGTCGGGCCGCCTTCTCGGTCGGCAGCGCGATCGCCTCGTCGTACGAATTGGTGTGCAGCGACTGCGTCCCACCGAGTACGGCGGCCAGTCCCTGAACGGCGACCCGGACCAGGTTGACCTCGGGCTGCTGCGCGGTGAGCTGGACGCCCGCGGTCTGGGTGTGGAACCGCAGCATCATCGACTTCGGGTTCTTGGCGCCGAACTCGTCCCGCATCACCCGGGCCCAGATCCGCCGGGCGGCACGGAACTTCGCCACCTCCTCGAGCAGCGTGGTCCGGGCGACGAAGAAGAACGACAGCCGGGGCGCGAACTCGTCCACGTCGAGGCCGGACGCGACCGCGGCCCGGACGTACTCGATCCCGTCCGCGAGCGTGAAGCCGATCTCCTGCGCGGGCGTCGCGCCGGCCTCGGCCATGTGGTAGCCGGAGATCGAGATCGTGTTCCAGCGCGGCAGTTCCGCCTTGCAGTAGGCGAAGATGTCGCTGATCAGCCGCAGCGACTCCTTCGGCGGATAGATGTAGGTGCCGCGGGCGATGTACTCCTTCAGTACGTCGTTCTGGATCGTTCCGGTGAGCTTCTCACCGGCGACGCCCTGCTCCTCGGCGACGAGTTGGTACAGCAACAGGAGCACCGACCCGGGGGCGTTGATCGTCATCGAGGTGGACACCTGGTCCAGCGGGATCCGGTCGAACAACAGCCGCATGTCGTCGATCGAGTCGATCGCCACGCCGACCTTGCCGACCTCGCCGTGCGCGATCGGGGCGTCGGAGTCGTAGCCCATCTGGGTGGGCAGGTCGAACGCGACCGACAGGCCCATGGTGCCGTGGTCGATCAGCTGGTGGTACCGCTGGTTCGACTCCGCCGCCGTACCGAACCCGGCGTACTGGCGCATGGTCCACGGCCGCTCGGTGTACATCGTCGGGTACACACCCCGGGTGAACGGGAACTTCCCCGGCTCCCCCAGCTTGCTACCCGGCTCGAACCCGTCCAGCACCTCCGGCCCGTACACCGGCGCGAACTCGAACCCCGACTCACTCCGATGACTCATCTCCCCACGGTAGGCCGAACCACGCTCCGACTGGTATGCACCAGCGCACGCCACGGATGTGGGGTGAAGCACAGAGGTGCGCTACAGTCGCGCGCCTCCCCTGGAAGGATCCACAGATGTCGCTGCACCGTCCTGCACCGGCTCCCCCACCCACGATCCACCGGCCGGCCCGGCGGCGACGCCGGCCTGCCGTCCTTTCCGGCGTCCTTGCCGCAGTGCTCGTGGTCGCTGCCGTCGCGGTGATCCTGGTACGGCGCAGCGGCGACACAGCAACCACCGACGCGGCCAGCTCCCAGCTCCTGCTGGCCGACGGGGTGACCGCAGGGGGCTCGATCACCGGCCAGGCGCGCACCCTTGCGGACGCGCTGACGGAGCGCGGCCTCGAGTGCAGCGCACGCTTCACCAGCGCGGAAGGCGGACACTCCGGCTGCTTCGCGTATCGATCAGCAAGCCGGACGACGTCCTCGGTCGCCTTCCAGTACCGGCCGGACGGCACCGTCACAGCGTTCGCCCTCAAGGTCAGGGCGACCGGCGACACTGCGTCGGCGCTGCGGTCTCTGGCCGCCGCCGTTGGAGACGTCGTCTTCCCCGCGGATCTGACGAATGTGGGCGTCGTACTGCAGAACTGGGGCGGCGCGCCCGAAGGGACATGGGGCAAGTACGAGATCATCAGCCGGGGTCCGAAGACGCAGGTCAACGGGGCGAAGCTCGGCAGCAGCCAGCTCGAGGTTCCGGTCCTGCACCTCGACACCACCGAGCCCGATCTCGCGAAGGCCCTCACCGCCGATGGGTACACCTGCACTGCCGACAACGAGACCTGTCAGGGCAAGTACGCCGGACGGCCCGGCCTCGCGCTCAAGTTCTCCGGACCGGACACCGGCATCACGTACCTCATCGCCACCGCCGCGACCGGCGCGACAACCGGCAAGGCCTTCGAGCAACTACGGACCACCGCCTTCGGGCACCTCCACGGTGACGCCGTCGCACCCGTGCAGGACTGGGTTTCGCGGCATCTCGACGGACGCTCGCACATCGCCTACGTGGCCGGCTGGCGGGTCGACCTCGAAGTAACCCCCGGCCGGCAGATCCGCCTGACCCTCTTCAATGAGGAGATCTGGCTCGTAATGTCCTGAGCAACGAGGAGCCTGACGCTCGGGGGCGCTCGATCACCTCCGGAGACCGTTTGCCGCGTGGCGGGATTGGTTCTAGGCTGTGGCGGCTTCGGGGGAAGAGGTTTCCGCCTACCAACCCGGAGTTTTGATGCGCGTGCGTGGACTGGCCCTCGGGGGCCTGGCTCTGATCATCTCGGCGGCGGTCGGCGTGGTGGTCGCCGGACCGAGCTCGGCGGACGAGCCGGTGCTGGCGAAGAGTGTCGGGACCCAGCTACCGGTGCAGGACCTCCGCGCGATGGAGCTCGACGAAGCGCGTGGCCGCCTGTACTTCGCCCAAGGCGCCGGCAGCGCCCTCCCACTCGTGGTCACCGACCTGGACGGCGCGCTGCAGAAGAAGCTGACCGCGGTGACCGGCGCCTCCGACGTGGTTCTCAGCAACGACCACCAGCAGGTCCTCGTGACCCAGGACTACGACCGCGTGACCGCGCTGGACGCCGACACATTGGAGCCGTCGGCAACGTACGACGCACCGAAGGGCGCCTGCGTCTACAGCGCCGAACCGGCCGGGGACAAGATCGTCGCCGCCTTCCTGGACTGCGGTCTCGGCACGTCCGGCCTGCTGATCTGGTCCGCGCCCGGGACCACCGCGACGGTGTACACCGACGGCCCGAACTACCACCCGATCATCGCCGGGGCGGCCAACGGACTGCTCGTCGCCGGCGACACCGGGTACTCACCGGTCACGACGTACGTCATCGACGTCTCCGGCGCCACACCGACCATCGTCAGCCGGCGCGAGAACACCGGCGAGAACCTGGTCGACTACGCCGTCAGCCCCGACGGCACCGAGGTCGTCGAGACCGTCGGCTACCCGTACGAGCACCACTCGTACAAGCTCCCCGACCTGTCCGACGCCACGGTGTACCCGAGCGGCGTCTACCCGGCCGACGCCGCCTGGTCCGGCGACAGCTCGACGGTCGCCGTCGGCCGCTCGAGCACCGCCTCCAACGACGCCGACGTGCTGTTCTACGCCAAGGGCAGCACAACTCCGACGTACGCCGTCGATTTCCGCAGCAGCGACGAGCTCTGGAAGGGCACCCTGCTGCTCAACTCCACCGGCACCCGGGCCTGGGCGGTCACGTACGACGACACGTATCAGAACGTGCAGCTCCTGCACTCCTTCGGCCCGGCTCACGCGCCGAAGGCGCCGATCACCGACATCCATGTCACGGCACCCACCGGCTCCGGCAAGGACAAGTCCACCGCGTCCGTCACCGTCACGTGGACGTCGCCGTACTCGCGTCCCGGAAGCTCCACCAACCAGCAGTTCCTGCAGCTCTACGCCACCCCGGCCGGCTCGACCGCCCGCCTCATCGGCAACCCCGAGCTGACGTCGGCGGGCAGCTTCACCGCCACCTACGCCCTCCCGCGCGGAACCACCACGTTCACCGCCCACTACAAGGACTTCGAGAACTGGTACCCGGAGGCCACTGTCACCACCACGATCACCCGCTGACCGCGGTGGTGCCCCGTTGTTCACGGGGCACTCACCAAATGCAGCCCCGTGGTCACGTACCCGTCACCCGGCGGCCCTGCAGCCGTCGACAGGGCATCCACACGGTGTTACAAAGCTGTCGCCGAGGGTTCATGCGCGGTGGGGAACCTCACAGCTGTGAGGATCGTGATGGTGGCTGAGACCTTCCTGCCGCAGATCAATGGCGTGGCGAACACCGCTCGCCACGTCGCCGATCGGCTGCGTGCCCGCGGGCACGAACTGCTGATCATTGCCCCCGGCCCCGGTCCGGACAGCTACGCCGACGTGCCCGTGATCCGGGCCCGCAGCTTCCGGACCCCTGGGTACAAGGAGTTCCCGGTCGGCCTGCCCGATCCGTCGATCGAGCGGGCGATGGCCGACTTCAGCCCCGATCTGGTCCACGTCGCGTCGCCGTTCATCATCGGCGCCTACGGGCTGCGCGCGGCGCGCCGGCTGGGCCTGCCGACGGTGGCGATCTTCCAGACCGACATCGCCGGGTTCGCCCGCCAGTACCCCTGGTTCGCCGCCGCAGACCGCGGGATCTGGCGCTGGGTACGGCGTACCCACTCGCGGGCCGATCGCACCCTGGCACCCTCCACCGCGTCGGTGGAGGCGCTGGTGCAGGGCGGCGTACCGCGGGTCCATCTGTGGGGCCGAGGCGTGAACCTGGACCTCTTCGACCCCGGTCACCGCGACGAGAACTGGCGCCGGGAGATCTCCCCGGACGGCAAGCCGATCGTCGGGTACGTCGGCCGGCTGGCCGCGGAGAAGAAGGTCCGCCGGCTCGCCGAGCTGACCGGCCTGGACTGCCGGATCGTCGTCGTCGGCGACGGGCCGGACCGCGCGTCGCTGGAACACTCCTTGCCCAGCGCAACCTTCCTGGGGATGCGCCGGGGTGCCGACCTGGCCTCGATCTTCGCCGGGCTGGACGTCTTCGTGCACACGGGCGAACACGAGACGTTCTGCCAGACGATCCAGGAGGCGCAGGCCTCCGGCGTGGCCACCGTCGGCCCGGCCGCGGGAGGCCCGCTCGACCTGATCCACCCGGGCGAGAACGGCCTGCTCTTCCAGCCCGGCCGGCCCGGATCGCTGCGCCAGGCGGTCAGGACGCTGCTCGATCACCCCACGGCTCGCGACCGGATGGCCGCCAGCGGCCTCGAACGCGTGCAGTCCCGGACCTGGCCGGCGGTGGTCGACGATCTGGTCGACCGGCACTACGCCGAGGTCCTGCGCGAGGCCGCTGCCATACGGCGGGTCGCTTGACGTCCTCCCGGCCCTGAGGACCGGGATTCCAACCACTACACGGAGGTAGCGAGTTGAGGTTCACGCTTCAGGGAGGCCCGTACGGACGACTCTCGGCGTGCACTGACGACCCGTCCGGCCGCGATGTTGAGTGCCGCGTTCACGTCCGCGTTCGCCCGATGCCCGCAGGCCACGCACCGGAACACCGCTTGACTCTCGCGGTTGTCCGGTACGCAATGCCCACAGACACTGCAGGTCTGCGACGTGTAAGCAGGGTTAACCTTCTCCACGCGTCCAGCAGCCTTGTGCTCCAGACGGCGCACCAAGCCGCCCCAGCCGTTGGCCAGAATCCCGCGGTTCAGACTCGCCTTCGCGGCACGACGGTTCGGCAGGTACCTATCGGGTCGTTCCGGGTCAGGCTTGGGCTTCGGACGACGAGTCATTTGCGTGACGCGCAGGTCTTCCACGCGGACGACGTCGAACCGCCGCGCCAGGTCGGTGCTGGTCTTCTCTACCCAGTCCTTACGCCGATCACCGGCACGCGCCTGCAGCTTGGCGATCGCGACCTTCGCCCGCCGACGCCGGTTGGAGCTCCGACGACACCGGGACAGTCGTCGCTGCAGGCGCGCCAGCCGCACCTGCTCGCGCTCAGTCAACCCGGGACAGGCCAGAAGTTCACCGGTGGACAGCGCCGCGGCCACCGCCACGCCGCGATCCACACCGACGACCTCACCCGTACCCGGCGCGGGAATAGGTGCAGGTTTCGCGGCGAACGCGAGGTGCCAGCGACCTGCCCGATCACAGGTCACACGGTAAGACTTCGCGTCAGGAACGGCACGCGAGAGCCGCAACCGCACCCAACCGACCTTCGGGACGTTGACCGCAGCCCACTTCCGATTCAGCCTCACGATCCGGGATGCCTGCGGACCGACAATGCGGAACCCCTCATGCCGCCCGGCCTTGCGCCACGTCGGACGCTGGTGGGTCCCGGTGTAGTAGTTCTTGACGGCCTGGTCGAGGTCCCGCAACGCCTGCTGCTGCACGGTCTGCGACCCAGCCCGCAGCCACCCGAACACGGCTCGCGCCTCGGTCAGTTGCTTTGCCTGCTCGACGTAGCCGGGCGTCGGGCCTCTGTCGCGGGTCCACAGCGACCACTGCTCAAGCGCCAGGTTCCACATATGCCTGGCATGCCGGCACTGTTCCAGCAACGCAGTCTGCTGCGCAGGAGTCGGGTACATCCGGAACCGGGACACAAAATCCATCCAACCAGCCGGGACCGACAGTCCCCGATCTCTGACAGGAGGGAGTCGCGGTTCCTCCCCGCCCTGAAGGACGGGATTTCCCCGCGACCTAACAGATGATGCAACTGCGGATCGCCCAGCTGGCCAACTTCGTCGGGCCGACGTCCGGTGGGATGCGGACCGCGATCGAGCACCTCGGTCAGGGGTACGTCGAGGCCGGCGCCGAGCGGATCGTGATCACCCCGGGTGAGAGGGATGTCGCGATCGACACCGAGTTCGGCACGGTGGTCCGGACGAAGGCCCTGAAGATCGCCGGCGGGTACCGCCTCATCACCGATCCCTGGAAGGTGATCGAGACGCTCGAGCGGTTCCGGCCGACCACCGTGGAGATCTCGGACAAGTCCACGTTGCTGCCGGTCGCGCGCTGGGCCCGCAAGAACGACATCGGCTCGGTGTTGTTCAGCCACGAACGTCTGGACGCGATGCTGTCGTTGTACACCGCCCGGCCGCGGCGGCTCGGCGGTGAAGGAGCGCAGTACCGCCAGGGCGTCATCGCCGGCGTGGGCGCGCTGTACAAGATCCTGAGCCGCACGTACGACGCGGTCGTGGTGACGTCGCGGTACGCCGCGGCCGAGTTCGATGAGGTGACGACGCCACTGGTCCGGATCCCGCTCGGGGTCGACCTGGACACGTTCCATCCGTCACTGGCCGAGCCGGTGGACGACGGAGTACTCAAGCTGGTCCACGCCGGGCGGCTGTCCCGTGAGAAGAGCCCGCACCTGGCGGTCGCCACCGCGGCCGAGCTGCATCGCCGCGGGGTGAACCTGCGCATGGACGTCTACGGCTCGGGCCCTCACCTGGACGAACTGGTCGCGATCGCCGGTGACGCCCCGGTCATCTTCCACGGGTACGTCGACGGCCGCCGGCGACTGGCGACCCACCTGGCCGAGGCGGATGTCGCGCTGTCCGTCTGCCCCGGCGAGACCTTCGGCCTGGCCGTCCTGGAGGCGCTCGCCGCCGGTACGCCGGTCGTCACGGCGAACGCCGGCGGTGCGCGCGAACTGGTCGACGAGACCTGCGGCCGCTGGGCCTCGGCGAACCCGGTCGCGCTGGCGGACGCCGTACTCGAACTGGCGAAGCTGCCCGGCCGCAGAGCCGCGGCCCGTCGCCGGGCCGAGCTCTACGACTGGGACTCCTGCATCCGCCACATGCTCGCCCTCCACACCCGGCTGGGCCAGGCGCGCCTGGCCGCTTAGGTCAGGTGGTCGTAGTCGCCGCGTACCCAGGCCGCGTGGCGATCGGCCGACCGGCGTACGACGGCCTTCGCGTCGACCGGGATCGACGCACCGAAGTTGTTGTAGAGCCGGTCGTACTCGAACGGGTCGAGTGCACGGGCGACCCGGTCCACGACCGCGCCCGACAGCGGAATCCGGTTCGGATAGCTGCGCATGAAGCTGACCGACGTACGGTCCGGATTGGCGAAGATCGTGTCCCCGGACAGGATCACACCCTTGCCCTCGGCACCTTCCGCCCAGTGCACCACCGCACTGCCCGGGAAATGCCCACCCGGCTGGATCACCGTCACTCCGGGCAGCGGGTTCAGCTTGCCCGACCAGGTCCGGATCACCGGGTCCTGCCGGGCCACCCACTCCGCGTCCGGCTCGGACACGTACACCGGCACGTCACCGAGCCGGTGGCTCCACTCGACCTGGACGCCGTACATGTGCGGGTGGCTCGCGATGATCCCGGCCACCTCGCCCCGTTCGCGGATCCGCCGGACCGCGTCGTCGTCGACGTACCCGATCGGGTCCCAGAGCAGGCTGCCGTCCGGGGTCACCAGCAGCATCGACTGCTGACCGATCCCGGCCGGCGGCTTCGACCGGACGCCGTACAGGTTCGGCTCGACCTCGTCGATGGTCACCTCGGTGCCGGCCGCGGCCAACTCCTCCAGCGTGGTCCAGTGCTGGCCGTCGGCCGGCACCCACTGCCGCTCGTCGGCGCAGATCGCGCAGACCTCCACTTGTTCGGAGTGCTCCACCGCACAGGTCGCGCAGATCCAGAAACTCACCGTGTTCTCCCCTCAGTCGGCCGACGCGACCGATCTCACACGCATCGCGATCGATGTCACATCTGTCAGTACATTTCACCGCAAGCAGCGGGTCTAGCATCAAGACGACCTGGTGTTCGCGACAAGGAGGATCTGGTGCCCAGCAAACCAGCCGGCACGCTGTATCGCGGCCGGGAGGGCATGTGGTCATGGGTCGCGCACCGGATCACCGGCGTGGGGATCTTCTTCTTCCTGCTGGTGCACGTGCTCGACACCGCGCTGGTGCGGGTGTCCCCGGAGGCCTACAACGAGGTCATCGGCACCTACAAGAACCCGATCGTCGGCCTGCTCGAGGTCGGTCTGGTGGCGGCGATCCTGTTCCACGCCTTCAACGGCATCCGGCTCATCCTGGTGGACTTCTGGGCCAAGGGCCCGCGCTACCAGCGGCAGCTGATGATCGGCGTCGGGGTGATCTGGGTGGTGCTGTTCGTGCCGTTCGTGATCCGGCACCTGACCCACGTGTTCGGGGGCTGAGATGCCGGAAACCCCAGGATTCGCGGCTCCTCGCTCGAGCTCCCGCTCCCGCTCGCTGAAGGGCGGCGGCCGGAACCGCTCCGGGCAGACCAACTTCGAGCTGTACAGCTGGCTGTTCATGCGGCTGTCCGGCCTGGCCCTGGTCGTCCTCGTGCTCGGCCACCTGTTCGTGAACCTGATGCTCGGCGGCGGCATCACCGCGCTGGACTTCGGTTTCGTGGCCGGCAAGTGGGCCAACCCGCTGTGGCAGGTCTGGGATCTGCTGATGCTGTGGCTGGCCATGCTGCACGGCACCAACGGGCTGCGCACGATCATCAACGACTACGCCGAGAAGGACCAGACCCGGTTCTGGCTCAAGGCCTTGCTGATCATGGCGGCGATCGTCATCGTCGTACTGGGCACCCTGGTGATCTTCACGTTCGACCCCTGCCTCGACCCCAGCAGCACGCTGACGGTCTGTAAGTAAGGACGTTATGCAACAGCATCAGTACGACGTGATCATCGTCGGCGCGGGTGGAGCGGGGATGCGCGCCGCCCTCGAGTCCAGCAAACGGACCCGGACCGCGGTGCTCACCAAGCTCTATCCGACCCGGTCCCACACCGGCGCGGCCCAGGGCGGCATGTGCGCCGCGCTGGCCAACGTCGAGGAGGACAACTGGGAGTGGCACACCTTCGACACGGTCAAGGGTGGCGACTTCCTGGTCGACCAGGACGCGGCCGAGGTGATGTGCCGCGAGGCGGTCGACGCCGTCCTCGACCTGGAGAAGATGGGCCTGCCGTTCAACCGGACCGCCGAGGGCAAGATCGACCAGCGGTTCTTCGGCGGCCACACCCGCAACCACGGTGAGGCCGTCGTACGCCGGTCCTGCTTCGCGGCGGACCGCACCGGCCACATGATCCTGCAGACGCTGTACCAGCAGTGCATCAAGCAGAACGTCGAGTTCTTCAACGAGTACTACGTTCTCGACCTGCTGATGACCGACGGCAAGGCCAGCGGTGTGGTCGCCTACGAGCTGGCCACCGGGGAACTGCACGTGTTCTCGGCCAAGTCGGTGATCTTCGCCTCCGGCGGGTTCGGCAAGGTGTTCCGGACCACGTCGAACGCGCACACGCTGACCGGCGACGGGATGGGCATCGTCTGGCGCAAGGGCCTGCCGCTGGAGGACATGGAGTTCTTCCAGTTCCACCCGACCGGCCTGGCCGGTCTGGGCGTACTGCTGTCCGAGGCGGCCCGCGGCGAGGGCGGGATCCTGCGGAACAAGGACAACGAGCGGTTCATGGAGCGCTACGCCCCGACGGTGAAGGACCTGGCGCCGCGGGACATGGTCGCCCGGGCGATGGCGAACGAGGTTCGCGAGGGCCGCGGGTGCGGTCCGGACGGCGCGTACGTGATGCTCGACCTGACCCACCTGGAGCCCGCACACATCGACGCGAAGCTGCCCGACATCACGGAGTTCGCCCGGACGTACCTGGGCGTCGAGCCGTACACCGAGCAGATCCCGGTGTTCCCGACCGCGCACTACGCGATGGGCGGCATCCCGACCAACATCAAGGGTGAGGCGCTGGCCACCAACGACGACGTGATCCCGGGCCTGTACGCCGCGGGCGAGGTCGCCTGCGTGTCCGTCCACGGCGCGAACCGCCTGGGCACGAACTCGCTGCTCGACATCAACGTGTTCGGCCGGCGCGCGGGCATCGCCGCCGCGGAGTACGCCGCCACGGCCGTCTTCGAGGAGTTGCCGGACGAGCCGTCGGCGTACGTCGTCGAACTGGTCGAAGGGCTGCGCAACTCCACCGGCGAGGAGCGGATCGCGGCGATCCGGTCCGACCTGCAGGCGACGATGGACCTGAACGCGCAGGTGTACCGGACCGAGGGCTCGCTGAAGCAGGCGCTGGCCGACATCGAGGCGCTCAAGCTGCGGTTCGCATCCGTCGGCGTGCAGGACAAGGGCAAGCGGTTCAACACCGACCTGCTCGAGGCCGTCGAGCTCGGCTTCCTGCTCGACCTGGCCGAGGTGCTGGTGGTGTCCGCGCTGGCCCGGACGGAGTCGCGCGGCGGTCACTTCCGGGAGGACTACGCCACCCGCGACGACGTCAACTTCATGCGGCACACGATGGCCTACCGCGAGCTCGATGCCGAAGGCAACATCAACATCAGGCTCGACTACAAACCGGTCATCCAGACCCGGTACAAGCCGATGGAGCGCAAGTACTGATGGACGTCAAGGTCAAGATCCTCCGGTACAACCCCGAGGTCCTCGACGAGGCGGAGTGGAAGACGTACTCCGTCAGCCTGCAGCCGACCGACCGGGTGCTGGACGCGCTGCACAAGATCAAGTGGGAGCAGGACGGCACGCTGACGTTCCGGCGGTCCTGCGCGCACGGCGTCTGCGGCTCGGACGCGATGCGGATCAACGGCCGCAACCGGCTGGCCTGCAAGACGCTGATCAAGGACCTGAACCCGGAGAAGGAGATCACCGTCGAGCCGATCAAGGGCCTGCCGGTACTCAAGGACCTGGTCGTCGACATGGAGCCGTTCTTCGACGCGTACCGCGCGGTGATGCCGTTCCTGGTCACCAGCGGCCACGAGCCGACCCGGGAGCGGATCCAGTCGCAGGCCGACCGGGACCGCTTCGACGACACCACCAAGTGCATCCTCTGCGCCGCCTGTACGACGTCCTGCCCGGTGTTCTGGTCCGACGGCCAGTACTTCGGCCCGCAGGCGATCGTCGGCGCGCACCGGTTCATCTTCGACAGCCGCGACGAGGGCACCGAGCAGCGGCTGGA
Source organism: Kribbella sp. NBC_00889 (assembly GCF_045207705.1). Lineage (NCBI taxonomy): Bacteria > Bacillati > Actinomycetota > Actinomycetes > Propionibacteriales > Kribbellaceae > Kribbella > Kribbella sp. NBC_00889. The sequence goes on from NZ_CP108783.1 coordinate 6,266,261, forward strand.
GATCCTGAACGACAAGGAAGGCGTCTGGCGCTGCCGGACCACGTTCAACTGCACCGACGCCTGCCCGCGCGGTATCGAGGTCACCAAGGCGATCCAGGAGGTCAAGCGCGCACTGATCTTCCGCCGGGTGTGAGCTAGCTCACATTCACCAACCAACCTCTGTCCCCCATCAGTCGTGGGGGCAGAGGTTGGTTGCTGTCTGGGGAGGTGTCAGGAAGGCCTGCGTGAGCTGTACGACGGTTGCTACCGTCGGCTGGTCACCCAGCTCTACGCGTTCTGCGGCAGCCTCGGCGAGACCGAGGACGCCGTGCAGGAGGCGTTCGTCCGCGCGGTCGAGAAGCCGCATCGCTTCGCCAAAGGTCGACAACCCGGAAGGCACGGTCAAGGCGGAGGACGGCACCGGGCGGCGGTGGGTGCTCGGCGACACCGCCTCGAGCAAGTCCGTCCTGGCCTGGACCGACGACGGCACGACGTGGCACCGGCAGGACCTCGACCCGGACCACACTGCGCTCGCGGTCAGCCCGGACGGCCGCACGATCGCCGCAGTCGTCTCGACGGACCCAGTCACATCGGCGTTGATGCTGACGACGGACCGCGGCGCGCACTGGACCACCAGGCCGCGCCGGTGCATGCCTCCTCGCCGATCGCCTTCGACGACGGTACCGCCGTACTGCTCGGACAGCCGCTCAACGACCTCACTCCATCGCTGTACGGCGTGAGCGGCGGCCGGATCACCTTCCTCAACGGCCTTCCGGATCGCCTGCAGGAACGCACCGAGGACGGCGGCCTCGTGTACGGCGTAGAGATCGAGTACCCCGGCGCCACCCAACTTGCCTACAGCACCGACCACGGCCACGCCTGGACCCGCGTCACTCCCCGCTAGGCGAGACCAGACTCCAGCAGACCCAGTAGTCAGTCCCGTCAGCCCGGTAACGGGCGCCGGCGTCGAATCGCCAGTCGGCGACGAGGTGCCGCGCGCCTGGCGGCGGCTGGCGGTATTGCGCGAGCAATCCGGCGAGTTCGTCGAACCGGGCGTCGAGCCCTCCATGCGCCGGATGGCTCTCAATCCCAGCGGAGCCAGCCTCGTAGCGCTGGTTCCAGCGCACGAAGATCTCCCACTGCTCCCGCTCCAGCGCAACCACGGCCTCGCTCGCCGGCCAGACGACGTACTCGTCCAGATCACCGTCGACGTCGTAGCACTGGAAATAGTGCGTCGCACCTTCGACGTCGACGAGCCCGGCGCGGGGACCGTCAACCCAGTCCAGCTCGACGTCAACACGTGCGTATCCGTCGGCGACCAACTGTTGTACGTCCCAGGTCTCAGCCACACCGGCATGCTACTGGCGCCGTGCGAGCGGCCACCCAGTCGCGGGTTGCGGAGCTGCAGGCCATCACAATGGGCGCATACCGGGTCTCAGCAGTCGCCGGATGCCCACGGCTCGGCCGTTGTGATGGCCTGGCCGTCCGCTACAGCTAGGGGTGCATGTGGGCGCCCTTGAGGGTCTTGTCGACGGCGTTCTTCGGGCCGTAAAGGGCGATCCCGACCAGGTCCAGTTCCTCGGTGGCGACCGCCTTCACGGCCGCCCGATTGTCCCGGTCGTTGCCAGTGGCAAACAGTTCTTGGGTGAACACCGAGTGCTCGATCCCGCGCTGCAGGGCGCGTTGATGTGCGGTCGCCATGAACTCCTTGGACCCCTCGAACACCAGCACCGGCTGCCGGAACATCGGCAGGTAGGTCACCCCATCCGCATCCTCATAAGGCTCCCCTACCACCTCCGGCCGCGTCCCCGCGATCCCACTCACCAAGAACGCCGCCACATTCAACCGCTGCCAAACCGCCAAATCCTCCCGCAGCAACACAGCAATCTTCGTCTCGAACCTGATCGGCTCATTCGCACTGTCCACACCCCCAGAGTCCCGCCCCACCCAGACTCCGGTCTTGTACGTTCTTCACCTCTCAGCAGTACGGAGGGTTGGTGGTTACTGCGGTGGCTACACGGAGGAAGAGGTTGAACAGGCGGTAGAGGGTGAGCATGTCGGCCTCTACGGTGACGGTGCGGTCGTCCTGGCGGGTGACGCCAGGGATCGCGGTGAGGTGGGAGACGACGGAGGCGGACTGCCAGCGGACGGTCAGGCGGCGGGGGTTGGACGACGCGGTGATGAAGGGGAGGGAGCGCAGGGCCTCGGTGGTGGTGGATTCGATGGCGGCGCGGGCCTCGAGGACCGGGACGAGTTGGGCGGCGAAGCGGTCCTTGGCCTGCTTGACGGCGACCGTGCGTACGCCGGCGTCCCACGCGCTCATCTCGGCACAGGCCGTGTCGTCGCCGGTCAGCACCGCGACCGGTACGCCGTACGCCGCGGCCCCGGCGTGGAAGAGGCCGATCTCACCGGTGACCTGATCGTCCAGCCAGATGTCCTCGATCTCGTGGCCCATGAAGCTGTGGCTGAGTACGCCGAGCACCCCGGCCCGCGCGTGGTAACCGACGCAGAGGACAGCGTCGTACTCGCTGGTGAGGCCTTCCATCATGCCCATCGGCTTCGGGCGTCCCTTGATCAGCGTGGCGCGTGGGTCGAGCAGGTCCGGCAGCAGGTTGCGCATCGGGCCGTGGGCGTCGTTGACCAGTACGGCGGTCGCACCGGCGGCGTACGCACCGCGGACAGCGGCGTTCACGTCCTCGGTCATCATCACCCGGCCACGCTCGTAGTCCCGGCCCGGCGGCTGGACGTCCTCAGCGTCGACCAGTCCGGTGATGCCCTCCATGTCCGCGCTGATGTAAGCCTTCACGGGACGCAAGCGTATGTTCTTGACTGTGAGCGGTGGCGCCGAGGTCAAGGCGTGGCGGCCCGAGCTGAGCGGGGTCGTCGAGGTCCTGCACGCGCACTTTCCCTCCCACGCGTACCCGAGCCACACGCACGACGCGTGGACCGTGCTGATCGTGGACGAGGGCGTGGTGCGGTACGACCTGGACCACCGCGAGCACGGACTGGCCCAGGCACAGGTCTCGCTGCTGCCGCCGAACGTCCCGCACGACGGGCGGTCGGTCCGTCCCGAGGGCTTCCGCAAGCGCGTGCTGTACCTGAAGCCCGAGCGGCTCGGGCTCGACCTGATCGGTGCGGCCGTGGACCAGCCCGAGTACGTCGATCCGCTGCTGCGGCACCGTCTGCACCAGTTGCACGGCGTACTGCTGGACGGGCGGGAGGACCTGGAGGCGCAGAGCCGGCTGACGCTGATCGAGGAGCGGCTGCGGCAACATCTGCGGCGGAACGTGCTCGACCCGCCCGATCGCAGCGATCCCGGGATCGCTGCGCGGCTCCGCGACGTACTGGATGCGAACGTGCCGGCCGGGATCACACTGGACGACGCGTCGAAGCTGGTGCCTGCGCATCCGGCGCATCTGGTGCGGGCGTTCAGCCGCGAGTTCGGGATGCCGCCGCATCGGTATCTGACCGGGCGCCGGGTCGACCTGGCCAGGCGCTACCTGCTCGACGGGCATCCGCCCGCGGACGTGGCAACGCTGGCCGGGTTCTACGACCAGTCCCACCTGAACCGGCACTTCCGCAAGATGCTCGGGGTGACGCCGGCGAGCTTCGTCAGGCGTTGACCTTCTGCGCAGCCTTGTAGGCGCGGACGCCCCAAGTGCCGAGCAGGACCGCGATCAGCAGGTTGACCACGATCAGGATGGTGTGGGCGACGTAGTACCCGGTCGGTCGGCCCTCGGTGGCGGCCAGGTTCTTGATGAACGTCACATAGGTGACGACGTTCCAGACCGCGATGCCGAGTAGCACCAGCGCGTGCTTGCGTTCGAGTTTCACCCGGCCATTGTCCCCGGCGTTGAAAAACGGGGCGGCCGCGCCTCACTCGGCCGCCCCGCCCGAGGGGCGAGCTCCTGTCATCGACCTTGGTTCATGGTCGGCGCGGCGGCAAGCGATCCAACCTACCCACGGGTCACCTCAAGGGTTTCCCTGCGGGAGGCGGACCTGTGCCACTCATCAACCCACTCAGAAGGATGCAGAGCGCACCACGCTGAGCGTGGAGCGATCGACGCCGCGGGCGTTGGTGAGTGCGGGGCGTCCGGTTTACCCGTGGGGGCGGTCGACCATCCGGAGGAGCTGGGTGCGGTTGGCGACGCCGAAGCGGCGGTAGAGCCGGGTCAGTTGGGACTCCACGGCCTTGACCGAGAGGTAGAGGGCGGCGGCGATCTCGCGGTTGGTGGAACCGTCGCGGACCATCGCGACGATCTGCTGCTCGTTGTCGGTGAGCTCCGAGGGCTGGCGGCTGCGGCTCGGGACGTCGAGGCGGGCCAGTTCGGTCTCGGCGACCTCGCGCCACGCGGGGGCGCCGTACGCCTCGAACTGCTCGATCGCGTCCAGGAACGCCGTCCGCGCCACCGACCGTCGGCGCGCCTGCCGGGCCACCCTGCCGCGGGTGAGCTCACACCGGGCCAGGTCCAGCGGGTACACGCGGTCCCCCGCCGTGGCGATCGTCTCCTCCAGCAGATCCAGTGCCGCGGCCGGATCGCCCTGCTTGGCGATCAGCAACGCCTCCGACCGGGCCAGCCCGACCCGCACCACCGCACGGTCCAGCGTCTCCGCCCGGCCCCGGATCTCCGCGATCAGCTCCGCGGCGTCCTGCAGTCGCCCGGCCGCGACCAGCGCCTCGGCGTAGTCCGCATGCCACGGGATCACCGCCGGGTCGAACGGCATCGCCGCCTCGCCGGAGTCCGCGATCGCGTCGAAGGCCTCCACCGCCCGCTGCGGATCACCCGTCAGTACGCCGATCAGCCCGAGGCTGGCCAGCGCCGGTCCGGTCCACTCGTCGTTGCCGACGAGGCGGACCCCTTCCAGCGCCGCCTCCGCGAGCTGCCGGCCCATCGCCGCCGTACCACCGGCCCACTCGGCCCGGCTGGCGATGACCATGCCGACCTCGGCCTCCTCGCCGATGTCCTGCATCAGCTGGTAGCACTCGTGCCCGGCCGCGAGCGCATCCGCTCCGCGCCCGCTGCGCTCGTAGATCGCGGTCGCCGAGATCAGCACCGACGCCAGCCACCGCATCGCACCGCCGTCGCGCACCTCGTCGACCAGCGAGCTGATCGCCGCGATCGCCGCGTCGGTCCGGCCGCAGAACAGCTCCCGCATGGCCGCCATCTGCCGGGCGTTCACCACGGCCTTGGTCAGCGGCAGCCCGAGGGACAGCTCGGCCGCCTGCTGCAGCAGAGCGTCCGCGGTCTCCTCAGCGTCCCGTGACATCAGCACCGAGCTGGCCGCGCTCAGCGCGTCCACCAGAGCCTCGGTGTCACCGCTCTTCCGCGCCAGCGCCTCTGCGACCCGCGCGTCCTCCTGGGCGGCGTCGAACCGGCGATCGAAGTACTCGCTGTGGCTGCGCATGATCCGCACCCGCGCCTCGAGCAGCTGGTCACCGGCGGCGGCCCCGAATGCCTCGGACAGGATCTCGACCCGGCGGTCGTGATCCGGCCAGGCGGCGTCCACCAGCAGCAACAGCGCGGGCACCCTGGTCTGCGGCTCGGTCGCGGCGCGTACGGCGAGCCGCGCCATGTCGGCGGACTCTGCGAGATGACCGGCGGCCGCGGCATCGTCGGCGGCTCGCGTCAGGCGCCGGGCCCGTTCGTCCGGCAGGCTGGACGGCGTACGCTCGGCGGCCAGTCGCCACAGCGTGGCAGCGGCACCTGGCGCACCCCGGCCGGCCGCGACGGCTGCGGCCTCCTCGATCGCGCAGGCCAGCTCGGCGTCGGCCTCCTGGGTGGCCAGGGCACGATGGGTCGCGTTCTCGACCGGTTCGCCGACCACGGCCGCCAACTGTGCGTGCGCCTGGCGACGGGCCGCCGAGGTGGCTTCGGCGTACACGAACTCCCGCAGCAGCGGGTGCGCGAACCGGAGCCGCTCGGAGGACACGTCGATCAGCCCGAGCGACTCGGCCTCGGCCAGCTCAGTGTCGATCGGCCGCCCGAGCGACTGCGCCAGCTGGGCCGTGGTCGGCCGCGGCGACGAGGCTGCGTGCAGCAGGAGCTCGTGCGCGCAGGAAGTCAGGTCGGACAGCCGGTCGCCGAGCAGCGTCTTGAGCCGACTCGACACCGGGAGCGGATCGTTCGGCGAGACGCCTTGCGGATGCCGCAGCACCGCCCGGCCGAGCTCCAGCGCCATGAACGGGTTGCCGGCGCTGGCAGTGAAGATGCGGCGTGCCGTACGCACGGGCAGCGGGCTGGAGAGCCGCTGACGCAGCAGACCGAGCACGTCCGGCTCTGTCAGCGGCGGTACCTCCAGCTGCAGCACAGGCTCCGGGCACGCCTCGGCCATGACCGGCAGATCGCCGTCAGCTACCTGCTCGGTGGCCAGCATGTGCACGCCCTCGGACAGCCGGCGGGCGCAGAACGTCAGCACCTCCAGGCTGGACGGGTCCACCCACTGGATGTCGTCCACGACCAGCAGCACGGGCCCGTTGGCCGCGAGTCGACGCAGCACATGCAGTACGGCGAGGCGCACGGCCAGCTCGTCGCGGACCGTGTCAGGCGCGCTGGCCTTCAGCAGGGCGACCTCGAGCGGCTGACGGAGGTGGTCGGGCAGGACCGTCCAGGCGAGCTCGAGCTGATTGGACAGCAGGTCGAGGAGGGTGACATACGGGAGACCGGCTTCGCTCTGGGACGGGGCGGCGCTGAGGACGCGGCACCCGGCGCGGGTGCGGTCGGCGACCAGCGCGCGGCCCATGGCCGACTTGCCGATCCCGGTCGGGCCATAGAGCAGCACGCTGCCGCTGGTCTCGAGCTGCTTCTTCGCACGCTCGACCAGTCCGGCGCGCCCGACCAGCTCGTCGTCAGTCATCGATCCCACATACTCCTCGAAGGATTACCCTCGTCGATTATCACAGTCAATGACCGGCCGACACGGCGAGTGTCACATGAGGAAACCATCCCGTCACCATCCTGTCACCCGACGCTGCCCAGATCCGAGCAGTCAGGCGGCACGATGGTGCCGGGGCACGGATCGCCCACCCCGACGTTGTAGACAAAGGACACACCGGCCCGGTACCCGGCCAGAGGTGTGTCCAGCCGGTGATCAGCTGAATTCGCGGTCACTGGCTCACCGGGTCAGGCGAGAAACGCGCGCAGCAGGGTGGCGGTGCCGGACAGGTGTTCCTGCATGGCCTGCCGGGCGGCCGGGGCGTCGCCGGCCAGGATGGCCTCGACGATCGCCTCGTGCTGTTCGTTGGAGTGCCGCAGATTGCGCTCCAGCAAGGGGATCGCGTCAAGCAACTCGTTCAGCCGCATCCTGACGTCCGCGGTCGCCGATGTCAGCGACGGCGACCCGGAGACCTCGGCGATCGCGAGATGCAGCCGCGAGTCGAAGCGGCGGTAGTCGGACAACCTGGCGGCCGACGTCTCCGCGAGACAACGCCGGAGATGCTCCTGCTCGGCGTCGCTCAACGCGCGGGACGCCGACGCTTCCGCTGCCCCGGTCTCCAAGGCAGAGCGCAGTACCAGGGCGTCCTCCAGCCCGTCGCCCAGTTCGCGGGCGAGCCGTTTGGCCGGCGTACGACGGGGTTTCGGCAGCTGCGTGTTGACGAACGTGCCGCCGTACCGCCCGCGCCGGGACTCGACGTACCCGGCCTCGGTCAGCGCATGGATCGCCTCTCGCAGGGTGACCCGGCTGACGTTCAGCCGGGCCGCCAGGTCGCGTTCGGACGGGAGCCGGTCGCCAGGTACGACGACGCCGAGCTTGATTGCCTGCAGCAACCTCTCGACCGTCTCCTCGAACGGGTTGCCCGTCCGGACCGGCCGGAACACCGCGTCGTCTGCCTGGGCGACCATGAGCACAGACTAGATCGGGGTGACGTAGGCGCCTGAGATTCCGCCGTCGACGAGGAACGTGTTGGCGGTGATGAACGACGAGTCGTCACTGGCCAGGAAGGCGACCGCGGCCGCGATCTCCTCCGGCTCACCGAACCGGCCCATCGGCACATGCACCAGCCGCCGCTGCGCCCGCTCCGGATCCTTCGCGAACAACTCGGTCAGCAGCGGCGTGTTCACCGGACCCGGGCAGAGCGCGTTGACCCGGATCCCCTGCCGCGCGAACTCGACGCCGAGCTCGCGGCTCATCGCGAGTACGCCGCCCTTCGACGCGGAGTACGAGATCTGCGATGTGGCCGCGCCCATGACGGCGACGAACGATGCGGTGTTGATGATCGAGCCGCGGCCCTGGCGTTGCATGTAAGGGATCGCGGCCTTGCAGCACAGGTACACCGAGGTCAGGTTGACCTCCTGCACCTTCCGCCACGCCTCCAGTCCGGTGTCCAGGATCGACGCGTCCTCGGGCGGCGAGATGCCCGCGTTGTTGAACGCGATGTCCACGCTGCCGTACGTGTCGTACGCCTGGCGGAAGAGGTTCTCGACCGCGGCCTGGTCGGTCACGTCGGTGGCCACGAACAGCCCGGCGGCCTCGTCCGCGGCGGCCTTCCCGGCGGCCGGATCGACGTCGCCGATCACGACGTTGGCCCCTTCGGCGGCAAGGCGTCGTACCGTGGCCAGGCCGATCCCGCTCGCGCCGCCGGTGACCACCGCGACCCGGCCTTCCAGCCGGTGTGCCTGTGAGTGCATTCAGTCCTCCGTGCTGATGAAGATGTTCTTGGTCTCGGTGAACGCGTCCAGCGCGTCCGGGCCGAGCTCACGGCCGAGCCCGGACTGCTTGTAGCCGCCGAACGGCGTGGAGTACCGCACCGACGAGTTCGAGTTGATCGACAGATTGCCCGCCTCGACACCCCGGCCGACTCGCAGCGCGCGGCCGGTGTCGCGCGTCCAGATCGAGCCGGACAGGCCGTACTGCGAATCGTTCGCGATCCGCACCGCGTCCGCCTCGTCCTCGAACGGGATCACCGCCACCACCGGCCCGAAGATCTCCTCCCGCACCGCCCGATCACTCGCGGGCGCGAGAACAGTCGGCGGGAACCAGAATCCCGGACCTTGTGGCGCTGTGCCCTGAAAGGCCGGATTCTCGACGTACGACGCAACCCGCTCCAGTTGAGCCTTCGAGATCAACGGACCCATCTCGGTCGCCGGATCCGACGGGTCGCCCACCGTGAAGTTCTTCACCGCGGGCTCCAGCAACTCCAGGAACCGGTCGTACGCCGACCGCTCCACCAGGATCCGCGATCGCGCGCAGCAGTCCTGACCGGCGTTGTCGAACACGCCGTACGGCGCCTGAGCCGCGGCCTTGTCCAGATCCGCGTCCGCGAAGACGATGTTGGCCGACTTCCCGCCGAGCTCCAGCGTCACGCGCTTCACCTGGTCGGCGCAGCCGGCCATGATCTGCTTGCCGACCACGGTCGACCCGGTGAAGACGACCTTGCGGACGGCCGGATGCGTGACGAACCGTTGCCCGACGACCGTTCCCTTGCCCGGCACGACCTCGAACACACCCGGCGGCAGTCCCGCCTCGAGCGCCAACTCGCCGAACCTCAGAGCGGTCAGCGGCGTCAGCTCGGCCGGCTTCAGTACGACGGTGTTGCCGGCCGCCAGCGCGGGAGCGAAACCCCAGCCGGCGATCGGCATCGGGAAGTTCCACGGCACGATCACGCCGACGACACCGAGCGGTTCCTGGAAGGTGATGTCGATGCCGCCGGCAACCGGAATCTGCTTGCCGAACAGGCGTTCCGGGGCCGCCGAGTAATAGGTCAGCACGTCGCGGACGTTGCCGGCTTCCCAGCGGGCGTTGCCGATGGTGTGGCCCGCGTTCTCGACCTCCAGCGCGGCAAGGTTCTCCAGGTCAGCGTCCACCGCGTCGGCGAAGCGGCGCAGCAACCGGCCGCGATCCGCCGGAGCGACGTTTCGCCACGTATGGAAGGCCTCCGCGGCTCTGTCGATCGCTGCGTCCGTCTCCCGCTCGGTGGCCAGGGCGATCGTGCGGACCACCTTCTCGGTGGCCGGGTTGATCACGTCGTACATCATGAACGGCTCCTCGCGGCTGCGATCAGGGCGGCGAACAGCCGCAGGTCGTCGAGGTTCTCCTCCGGGTGCGACTGGACGCCGAGAACGAAGCTGTGGTCCGGCGCCTCGGCCGCTTCGACCGTTCCGTCGCCGGCGCGGGCGGTGACCGTCAGGCCCGGCGCCAGTACGTCGATGGCCTGGTGGTGGTAGCAGCGGACCCCCGTGCGCTCGCCCAGGATGCGGGCGGTGAGAGTGTCCGGCTCGACCTTGACCTCGGTGGTGCCGAACACCGCCGCCTCCGGTCGATGCGCGTCGTGGGCGACGACGTCCGGGAGATGCTGATGCAGCGTCCCACCCAGCGTGACATTGAGCATCTGCAGACCGCGGCAGATCGCCAGCAGCGGCAGATCGCGGTCGAGTGCGCCTTGGATCAGGACACGCTCGTGCTCATCCCGGCCCGGCCTGGTGTCGGCCGTTTCCGGATGCGGCGTGGCGCCGTACGAGGCGGGGTCGACATCGCAGCCACCGGAGACGATCAGGCCGTCGAGAACGTCGAGGACGCTCGGGTCCGTGCCGACCGGCGGCAACAGCAGCGGTACGCCCCCGGCCGCGACGACCCCGTCGAGGTAGGCGCGTGGGAGGAGGGCTGCTTCGCGCTGCCAGATCCCCCAAGCGGCCGGCTCGAGGTACGTCGTGATGCCGATGCGCGACCTAGAGGCGTTCGAAGCCACGGATGCGCTCCCAGTCGGTGACGGCGGCGTCGTACGCGTCGAGCTCGACGCGGGCCGCGTTGGCGTAGTGGTCGACCATCTCCTCGCCGAACGCGTCGCGGGCGATCTTCGAGCCGGTGAACAGCGCGGCCGCCTCGCGCAACGTGACCGGTACGTGTTGCCGGTCGGAGTCGTACGCGTTGCCCTCCAGCAGGGGCTCGAGCTCCAGTTCGTTCTCGATGCCGTACAGGCCCGCGGCGACGATCGCGGCGACGGCCAGGTACGGGTTCACATCGCCACCGGGGAGACGGTTCTCGACCCGGAGCGAGTCGCCGTGGCCGACCACGCGGAGCGAGCAGGTCCGGTTGTCCAGGCCCCAGGCGACCGCCGTCGGCGCGAAGCTGCCGCGGATGAACCGCTTGTAGGAGTTGATGTTCGGCGCGAGCAGGTAGGTGAACTCGGACAGGCAGGCGAGCTGACCGGCGATGAACCGCTCCATCAGCTCGGAGAACCCGTGCTCGCGATCACCGGCCAGTACGGCGTCTCCCGCGGTGGACCGGAAGCTCAGGTGGATGTGGCACGAGTTGCCCTCGCGTTCGTCGTACTTCGCCATGAACGTGAGGCTCTTGCCGTGTTTCGCGGCGATCTCCTTCGCACCCGTCTTGTAGATCGAGTGGTTGTCGCAGGTGACGAGGGCCTCGTCGTACCGGAAGGCGATCTCGTGCTGGCCGAAGTTGCATTCGCCCTTGGCGGACTCGACGTACAGGCCGGCGCCGGTCATGCCGTTGCGGATGTCGCGCAGGAGCGGCTCGACCCGGGAGGTGCCGAGGAGGGAGTAGTCGACGTTGTACTGGTTGCCCGGGACCAGGTCGCGGTAGCGCTTGTCCCAGGCCGACTCGAAGGTGTCGTCGAAGACCATGAACTCGAGCTCGGTGCCGACGTACGCCCTGAGGCCTCTGGCGGCGAGGCGATCGAGTTGCGCGCGGAGGACCTGGCGTGGTGACGCGACCACGGGGGTGCCGTCGAGCCATTGCACGTCGCAGAGGACCATCGCGGTCGCTTCCAGCCACGGGACGAGCCTCAGGGTGTTGAGATCGGGCGCCATCACCAGGTCGCCGTACCCACGCTCCCAGGACGACATCGCGTACCCGTCCACGGTGTTCATGTCGACGTCGACCGCCAGCAGGTAGTTGCACCCCTCGGTCCCGTGCCTCAGCACCTCCTCCAGGAAGTACCGCGCGCCACAGCGCTTTCCCTGCAACCGCCCCTGCATGTCCGTGATCGCCACCAGCACCGTGTCGACCCGCCCGGACCCGACCAGATCCCGCAACTCCTGCACCCGAATCCTGCCAGCAGCCACGTCCACTCCTCGGATCTATTGGTCTGCCCCCAGTCCATTGACTCAAGCCCAGCCGGTACTGTCAATGCTGCGGCGTGGTGGTGCCGTGACACTGCGGGGTCTGGGCAGGGACCGGGGTGGCGCGGAAAATCGGGGGATTCGGCCGCACCGCCCAAGCGGCCCGATTCTGGAGGACCGCTATGCGATCTTTCGTCACCCGCCCCCGCGCCCTGGCTGTCTTGCTGGCCGGTACGGCGCTCGCGTTCAGTCCACTCGGAGGTCAGGCGACCGCCAAACTGCCGGTCGACCAGGTCGGCAACCCGTGTCTCACGCCAGCCGACGGTCCCGCCGCCCGTGGTGGGTTCGGCGCCGACCACCGCGACCTGTCCGCGGCCGAGCAGCAGTCGATCGAGGCCAAGACGGCGCAGATCCTGAAGGCCAAGGCTGCCCGCGGACTGACGCCCCAGACCGGAACGCTCGCCGCGGCGAGCGTTCCGGTCTACATCCACGTGATGCGCAGCAGCAGCGGCGCCGGCGACGTCACCGCGACCCAGATCAACCAGCAGATCGCCGAGCTGAACCAGGACTTCGCCGGTGGCGAGTCGTCTCAGGCCGCGAACACCGGCTTCACGTTCTACCTGGCCGGCACAGACCGGTTCAACAACAACACCTGGCATCGCGACGGCCAGAGCACGACCTACCGGTCACAAACGCGCAAGGGTAGCAAGAATGCCCTGAACATCTGGCTGGTCGACTTCTCCTACCTTGGCATCGCGACGTTCCCGTGGGACTACGCGAGCAGCCCGTCGATCGACGGCATCCGGGTGCAGTACAGCTCCCTGCCCGGCGGCTCGGCGACGAACTTCAACCTCGGCAAGACCGCCTCGCACGAGGCCGGCCACTGGTTCGGGCTGTATCACACGTTCCAGGGCGGCTGCACGAGCACGAACGACTCCGTCTCCGACACGCCGGCCCAGAGCAGCCCCAGCAGCGGTTGCCCGACCGGCCGGGACTCCTGCTCACTGTCCGGACTGGACCCCATCCACAACTACATGGATTACTCCTACGACTCCTGCTACAACCAGTTCACTCCCGGCCAGAGCACCCGCATCAGCACCATGTGGACGGCCTACCGGGCGTGACGCAGGCACCCCAAGCCGTCTAGAGTGCCGCCGATGCGTTTGCTTCTGACGGCCTGCGCAACCACCGCACTGGTGGTCGCCGGACCTCTGACAGCGACCGCCGCCGGCCAGGGCCCACAAGGCCCGGTCGGCGGCGACCTGCTGACCGCGAAGCCGACGGTCGTCGCCGACGGGGCGGCACCGCCGGCAGTCCAGGCGTCGGCGTACGTGGTGGCCGACATCGACACCGGCGACGTACTGGTCGCGAAGGCGCCGCATGCGAAGCTGCGGCCCGCCAGCACGCTCAAGACGCTCACCGCGCTGGTCCTGCTGCCGCGGCTGAAGAAGTCCGATCCGGTCGTCGGTACGGATGCCGACGCGGGCATCATCGGCAGCAAGGTCGGCGTCTACCCGGGACTCCGCTACACGGTCGACCTGCTCTTCCAGGGCATGTTCCTGGCCTCCGGGAACGACGCCGTGCACGCGCTCGCCGCCCACGACCAGGGCGGCATCCCGGCGACGATCCAGCGGATGAACGAGAAGGCCAAGGAGATCGGCGCGCACGACACCCACGTGACCGACCCGACCGGTCTGGACGCGGACGGGCAGTTCTCCAGCGCCTACGACCTGGCCCTGTTCGCGCGGGCCGGCTTGGCCCGGCCGGACTTCGCGAAGTACGCGGCAACGAAGTACACGGCCTTCCCGAACGCCGGCAAGGCCGGCACGTACCAGGTCGCGAACCAGAACAAACTGCTGTTCGGCTACGACGGCGCTTTGGGCGTCAAGACCGGTTACACGACGCTGGCCCGCAACACGTTCATCGGCGCGGCGCGCCGCAACGGCCACACGCTGGTGGTGACGCTGATGAACGCACCGCACGGCGTGACCGAGGATGCCAGCAACCTGCTCACCTGGACCTTCAAGAACTACACCAAGCTCAACCCGGTCGGCACGCTGGTCAAACCGGCCGCGGCGGTGCCTCCGAAGGCTGAGACCGGCACCACCGAGGGCAAGATCACCACAAGGACCAGTACGGCGCACCCGCCGCGCAGCCGGACCGTGCTCAACCCCGGCCAGGCGGTCCAGTCGCTCGCCTTCCGCATCCCGGCGTGGGTGTACGCCGGCCCACCCGTTCTACTGCTCGGTCTGTTCCTCAGACGCCCCAAAGCACTCCGCAGACGCCGCCACTAGCGGCGAAGCGTACGGGCCGCCTTGGCGAGCTGACTCACCAGAGTCATCGCGGTAATACCCAGCACGGCCCCCGCGGCGACAGCGACCGTGTCCGCCTTGCGCTGCGGCACTGGCACCACCTTGTAGCGCTTCCCAGGCGGTCCGGGCAGCAGAGGCTCCTCCACGGACAGCTCAGGCGGCAGCGGCTCCTCGGCGATCCTCAGACGGCCCTCGTCGGACACCTCCCTGGCAGCGGCGTCGAGGGTCGCTTCCTTCGCCCAGGCCGCGACGACCATCAGGGCCCGGGTCATCAAGTAGATCCACACCAGCAGCGCCAGTGGCAGCGCCAGAGCGCCGTACGCTGCGTTGGTGCCGATGACATGGGTGACGTAGAGGCCGCCGAGCTTCTGTGCGAGGTAGTACAGGATGCCGCCGGCCAGCGCCGCGATCAGGGCGACCTTGCGCGGCAGGAGGATCCGCGGCAGCGCGGTCTGCAGGTAGAGGAACAGGATCGCACCGGCCCCGATGCCGACCACGATGCTGACCCCGTCGATGCCCCAGCTCGCCAGCCAGGTCTCCTCCAGGTCGGCGGCGTCCACGATCCGCGTCGACAGCCCGGTCAGGATCGAGGACGCGCCGGTGCTGATCAGTCCGATCAGGCCGAGGCCGACGAGCGCGCCGAGGTCCGCGAGCTTCAGCTTGACGAAGTTGCCGGGCTGGTCGTCCAGCTCGTGCATCGAGCGGATCGAGGCGCGCAGCGAGTCGATCCAGCCGAGCCCGGTGAACAGCAGGCCGACGGCGGAGATGAGGCCGATGGTGCCGGCGTGCGAGACCAGGGCGTCGACGTCGATCCGGTCGGCGATCCCGGGCAGGTTGTGCTCGAGGGTGTTCTTCAGCGTCTCGATCGCGTTCGGGCCGAGGAGCGAGCCGACGATCGCCCCGGCCAGCACGATCAGTGGGAACAGCGACAGGAACGCGAAGAAACTCGTTGCCCCCGCCAACCGGTTGCCCCGGCGGTCGCCGTACCGCTGCCAGGCCCGCCAGACCTGCGTCCGGCTGAACCAGCGCCAGGCCCTCTTGATCCCCATGCTTCTCCTGTACCCCGGTAACGGAGTCTCAGCCTGCCAGGGGGAACGACCGTTGCGGGCGCCACACGCCGTCGGCACCGTGTTCGTACCGGCTGAAGGCGTCCACGTCGAAGGCACAGTCGTACTCCGCCAGGGCGTCGTACGCGCGGTCCAGCGCGTTCTTGTCCAGGTCGTGCGCAACCGTGACGTGCGGGTGGTAGGGGAACCGCAGGTCCACCTGCAGCGGTCCGGACCGGACCTGCGACTGCAGCACCTCGCAGGACGAGATGCCCTCAGCCAGCGGGACGAACACGACCGGGGAGATCGGCCGGAACGTCGCCGTACCGCGGAGCCGGATCCCGAAGCTCGGGAACCGGGCCGCGACCTCGAGCAGATGGTCGTCGATCAGGGCGAGATCGGCCGCTTCCACCTCGGTCGGCGGCAGCAGGGTCACATGGGTGGGGATCGACGCGGCCATCGGATCACCGAACTCGGCACGGAACTTCTGCAGCTCCGAGCCGTACGGCTCCGCGATCGGGATCGCGACACCGATCGTCGCCATCCTCGGCCCTACCGGCCCGACTCGCGGACTGCCGGTCCGGGCACGAAGCCCAGCCGGTCGTACACCCGCTGCAGGGTCGGCTCGGTGACGGCGCGCGCCCGCTCCGCCCCGGCGGCCAGGATCGCGTCCAACTGCGCCTTGTCGTCGAGATAGCCGAGCGTCTTCTCCCGGAACGGCGTGACGAACTCGACCACCACCTCGGCCAGGTCCTTCTTGAAGTCGCCGTACCCGCGGCCCGCGTACTCGTCCTCGAGCTCGCTGATCTTGCGGCCGGTGAGTGCGGAGTAGATGGTCAGCAGGTTGGCCACACCGGCCTTGTTCTCCGGGTCGAAGACCACGTCCCGGCCGGAGTCGGTGACCGCGGAGCGGATCTTCTTCGCGCTCACCTTCGGGTCGTCCAGGAGGTCGATGATGCCGGCCGCCGACGAGCTCGACTTGCTCATCTTCGCGCTCGGGTCCTGCAGGTCCGCGATCTTCGCGGTCTCCTTGACGATGTGCGGCTCGGGCAGCCGGAAGGTCTTGCCGAACCGGTGGTTGAACCGCTGCGCCAGGTCGCGGGTCAGCTCCAGGTGCTGGCGCTGGTCCTCACCGACCGGGACCCGGTCGGCCTGGTAGATCAGGATGTCCGCGGCCTGCAGGATCGGGTACGTGAACAGGCCGACGGTCGCGCGGTCGGCGCCGCCCCTGGCGGACTTGTCCTTGAACTGCGTCATCCGGCTGGCCTCACCGAATCCGGTGATGCAGCCCAGCACCCAGCTCAGCTGGGAGTGCTCGGGCACGTGCGACTGGACGAACAGCGTCGACCGCTCCGGGTCGATCCCGGCCGCGAGCAACTGGGCGACCGAGCGGCGGGTCCGCTCCCTCAGTTGCTTCGGGTCGTACTCCACCGTGATCGCGTGCAGGTCCACCACGCAGTAGAACGCGTCGTGGTCGTCCTGCAGGGCCACCCACTGCCGCAACGCCCCGAGGTAGTTGCCGAAATGGAAGGAGTCCGCCGTCGGCTGGATCCCGGACAGCACCCGAGGGCGACGCTGGGAACCGGCTGCGGAGGGGTCAGACGCAGCAACAGACATACACCCGATTCTGCCAGCGCCCTCAGTCCACCCGGCACCGGGGCGGGTCTGCCGACTCATAGACTCGTGACTATGACTTCGCGCACAGTGGTCGTCCTGCCCGGTGGCCAGTTCGGTCCCGCCTCACCCCTTCCCATGTACGCCGGCGATGCCGCCGAGCAGCGGGGAGCGGAGGTGATCCGCGTGTGGTGGGACGAGGCGGATCGGCCGTTGACGCTGACCGACGACGAGCGGGGGCCGTGGGTCCTGCCGCAGGCGACGCGGGCGCTGGAAGGCACCGAGGGTGAGGTCCTGCTGGTCGGGAAGTCACTCGGCAGTTATGCGTGCCCCCTCGCCGCCGAGCGCGCTCTTGCGGCGGTCTGGCTGACTCCGAACCTGGCCAGCCCCTGGGTGGTCGACGGGCTGCGCCGGTCCACCGCGCCGTTCCTGCTGGTCGGCGGTACGGCGGACAAGTTGTGGGATCCCGTTCTCGCTCGCGAACTCACGCCGTACCTGCTGGAGGTGCCGGACGCGGACCACGGGATGTACGTCCCGGGCCGGCTCGCCGCATCGGCCGCCGTCCTCGGCCAGGTGGCAACGGCGGTGGAGGACTTCCTGGACCAGGTCGTCTGGCCTTAGCGCGTCACCAGGACCAGCCGCGGGAGGCCAGCTCCCGCTCCTCGAGCCAGCGCTTCTCCTCACTGCGTTCCAGGTCTGCCTCCCCCGGTACGCCGGCCAACCGGCAGGCCTCGTCGAGCAGGTCGTCGTACGCTGCCTCGACGGCCATCAACCGGTGTGCTCGCGCGTAGATCCGGGGCGTGGTCTCGATCCGCCGGATCTCGCCGGCCAGATGCCCGAGCCGGGTCTGCACCCACAACGTCGCGAACGGGTCGGCCTCAACACCCGCGCGACGGCGACGACGTCGGATCAAACGATCGATCGAAGGCTGCAGCCACCGACGCAGGTGCGACGGCTTCGAGTGCGGCAGCACGGCGTCGAGCAACGCACACAGAAACAAGAACAAGAACAGAACAGCCAACCACTCCATCACCCTCACTCCCACTTCGAGGCTACGGCGAGCCACCGACATTGGGCGAGAGCTTTTCCTCCTCTGTGTCGCTTCTGTGGCAACCGGTCCTTGCCCCCACCCGCTAGCCACGCCCCGTGGCCAGGACCCGACTTCGTGCACCAGCTCCGTACGCCGAGACCGTCGCCATACGGATCTCGTGCACAAGGTGACCAATCCCGCAGAGCCGGGCCGCCGGGCCGCTTGCCCTAGGCGCTGGTCGGGGGGTTGCCGTCGACGGCGGCGGCGAGCTTCGGGACCAGCTGGTCGGGCACGATCGGCAGGCTCAGCACCGAGACGAAGCTGGTGGCGCCGTACAGCTGATGGTCGTAGTTCTCCTCGACGAAGACATCACGGCCCTCGGTGCGGACCCTGAGGTTCTTGTACAGCGGATCGGCCTTCAGCTTCGCGCTACCGCCCTTGGCCGGAAACCAAACCAGCGCCTGCTGATACAAGTCTTAGGTTCTACAAGTGAAAGCTTGTATTGTGGCTGGGCTGACGATCCGGACAGTTGAGCGGTCGGACCCGACCGATGAATGTGGTGAAGGAGGCATGACGACGATGGCACACAAGAACTGGAAGGAGATCCGTGCCGAGCGGAGAACGACACCTGAGGCTGAAGCGCGAGTCGCCGCCCTCAAGAACGAGGTTCGTGCGGAACAGCGCGCCTACCGTCTCGCCGAGGTTCGCCAGCAGCACGGCCTGACGCAGGTCCAGCTGGCTGAGACCCTGAACATCAGCCAGGCGGCGGTCTCCTCGATCGAGCGCGGCGTGCTAGGCCGGTCCGAGCTCGGCACCATCCGCAAGTACGTCGAAGCTCTGGGCGGCAGGATCGAGATCGTCGCCGACTTCGGTGACGAGCGGCTGGTCCTCGGTTGACACGAGAAGCCGCCATCCCCGGTGGCTCTGGGGATGGCGGTTCGCAGGGTAGGGCGCCTACTTCAGCGTGGCTTCGGTCAGGCCGGGCTGGACCTGGCGGTAGAAGACCTTGCCGACTCGGGCGGGCGGGTGCTCGTCGTACCGAGGAGCACCCGCTCGGGACCGCGCCGCCGGGCGCAGCGTCCAACGACGTCCGACGTGTCGGCACTCGCGGGAGGCTATTGCTACTTCACGCCTCCGGCGGTGACGGAGACCTGTAGTTGACGCTGGAAGATGATGTAGACCACGAGAACCGGCGCCACCGTGATCACCACGGCCGCGAACAACGCGCCGAAGTCCACCGCGTAACCGGCTTGCGATGCGAACGAGGCCATGCCCTGCGAGAGCACGTAGTGGTCCGAGTCGGTGTTCAGGGCAACGGGGAGCAGGAACTGGTTCCACAACCCCAGGAAGTTGAAGATGGCGACCGACGCCATCCCCGGCCGCGCCATCGGCAACATCACCGAGAAGAAGGTGCGCCACTCACCTGCCCCGTCGATCTGCGCCGCCTCGTAGATCTCACCCGGCAGCGCTTTGAAGAAGCTGTGCAGGAAGAAGACGGTGAACGGCAGCGCGAAAGCTACGTAGGTGATGATCAGCCCAGGCAGGGTGTTGAGCAGCGCGAGATTCTTCAGCACGAAGAACAGCGGCACGATCGCCAGGAAGACCGGGAAGGTGAGCCCGGCCAGCATGGAGTAGTAGATCAGCCGGTTGCCGGGGAACGAGAACCTCGCCAGCACGTACGCACACATGGCGCCGAGGATCATCACCAGCACCAGCGCGCAGCCGACGACGACCACCGTGTTCAGGAAGTAGCGACCGATACCGGCCGTCGTCCAGGCGTTGGCGTAGTTGCCGACTCGCAGCTTGCTCGGCAGCGCCAGTGGGTTGCCCAGCACCTCCTGCGTCGTCTTGAACGAGGACAGCAGCGTCCAGACCAGCGGCAGGATCACCAGCAGCGACCACAGGATCAGCGCGATGTGCGCGGTCGTGGCCACGCCCTTGCCTTCTCGCGATCCCTTCCTGGGTACGCGGGAATCGGCGACGAGTCCGGCCCGATCGGCCGTAGTGGTTGTCATCGGCGTACCTTCCGCTCACGTCCGCCGGTCAGAGTGTTCACCAGGAAGACCAGGAACGCGAACAGCATCGTCACCGCGGCCAGGATCACGCCCATCGCCGTCGAGTAACCGAACTGCCCCTTGGTGAAGGCCGTGGTGAACAGTTGCTGGGGCATCACCAGCGTCGAGTTCTGCGGGCCGCCGCCGGGGTTCAGCGCCTGCATGTAGACGAAGGCGTCGAGGGCGGCGATACCGAGATAGATGTACGCCGTCTGCACGTTGTCCCGGATCAGCGGCAGGATCAGGGACACCGCCGTACGGAACCGGCCGGCGCCGTCGATCCGGGCCGCCTCGAACACCTCGGGGTCGATGCCCCGGATGGCGGCGATGAACAGCACCATGTAGAAACCGACGAATCCCCAGATCATCACGAACATCGACGCCGGCATCGCGGTCCGCGCATCACCGAGCCACGCGTAGTTCTCGAACTGGTGCAGCCCGATCTTCGACAGCACGGCGTCCAGGATGCCCGAGCCCGGCGTGAACACCTGGGCCCAGATCAGGCCGATCACGATCGCGGGGATCACGTACGGGAAGAACGAGACGATCCGGTAGAAGCCGGAGTTGCGCAGGCCGCGGACGGTCCCGGTGCCGGAGCCGCCGACTGTCACCAGCGTGGCCAGCGTCAGCGCCAGCACGATCGTCACCAACGGCACGACGATCGCGAGCTCGACGTTGTTGCGGACGGCCTTCAGGAAGATGTCGTCGTGGAACAGCTTGACGTAGTTGTCGAAGCCGACGAAGTTCATCCCCGAGGTGAACCCGGACCAGTCGGTCAGCGAGTACCACAGCGCCTGAACGAACGGCGAGACCACGAAGATCACGAAGACCGCCAGCGGCAGGCCGAGGAAGACGACCATGAAGCTGACCCGGTCGAAGGTCAGCGGCCGGCGCCGCCGGGGGGCGGACCGCTTGGGCCCGCCCCCCGGCACGACGTTGGGCGACACGGTCACTTCGTGACCGGGATCTTCTTGACGGAGCTGTCGTTGCGCACCTTGTCGGTGATCTGCTGCAGGCCCTTCGTCAGACCGGCCGCGTCGAGCTGCCCGGACAGGAACGAGTTCCAGACCACGAGGTTGTCGGTGTTCATGCCGTACAGGCCGACGAACTGGTAGTCGAAGATGTTCGTGCCGGCCGCGTCCAGCATCGCGGTCTGCGACTGCAGGGCGGTCGAACCGAAACCGTCCGCGGGAACAAGACCCTTGACGATGGTCGGCGCCAGCCGCGTCTTGGCGAAGTTGGTGGCCGCCTCCTTGGACAGCATGGCCCGCAGGAGCTCCTTGCCGCCCGCGACGTTCTTGCCCTTGGACGGCACGATGAACGGCTCACCGGCCGCGCTGCGCAGCGACTCGTACGGCAGCTTCGGGCTGTCGGTGACCGTCGGCTCCGGCATCCCCTTCATCAGGAACCCGGACTTGGTGGCCTTCTTCATCTCGTTCTCGATCCACGAGCCCGAGGGGTACAGAATCGCCTGCTGGTCGTTGCTCCACTTCGCCTGCGCGGCGGTGAACTGGGTGCCGGCGCCGCCGGGCACGAAGTACCCGTTCTTCACCATGGTCTCCATGGCCTTGAAGACGCTCTGGAGCTGCGGCTGCGACCAGCAGTTCTCCTTGAGGTTCTCCAGCGCCAGCCGGACCTCGTCGCCACCCTCCTTGATCGCGGAGTCGACGGCCAGAGTGTGGTAGTAGGTCGCGGCTTCCTTGCCCCAGACGAACAGGTACTTGCCCTTCGCCTTGGCCTTGGCGCCGAGGTCGAGCAGCGCGTCGTAGGTCTTCGGCAGCTCCCAGCCGTTCTCCTTGAACAGGCTGTCGGAGTACCACAGGCCGTAGAGGGTGAGCACGTAGTTCATCGCGACGAACTTGCCGTCGTAAGTACCGGGGAGCTTGGCGCCGGGGTACAGGGTGTCGGCGATCTTCGTGCCCTCGTAGTTGTTGGCCTCGAAGACGTCGTCCAGCGGCGTGAGCTGGTCCAGGATCGTGCCGAAGCCGATCTGGGCCTTGCCGGAGTTGTCGATCAGGTCCGGCGGGTTGCCACCGACGAAGCGCGGCTGCAGCTGCTGGGCGATCTCGGTGGACGGGCTGACCTTGACCGTCGAGCCCGCCTGCTTTTCCTGAACGAGGTTGGCCGCGAACGTCACGTAGTCGTAGCCGTACCCACCGTTGAAGATCACCGCCTCAATGCTCGACTTGTCCGCCATACCGAACGGGTTGTCAGCGGTCTTGTCGGCGCTCCCACTGCCGGAACCGCTGTCGTCGCTGCCGCTGGCGGCACAGGCGGCAAGCAGCGTGCTGCCGCCGGTCGCCAGCAAGGTGCCGACCGCTGCGCGCTGCAGGAACAGGCGCCGCGACAGGTTGTTGGGAGTGGTCATTGGTCCCGCCTTCCAAGGAGTGTTTCACGCAGTACGCCGGATGCGACCGGCGTACCTTGCTTCAAGGGCGTGGTTGTGTTCGTCGCCGCCCGGGATGTTCGCAGACAGGTACACCGGTGGAGTCTCACCGGCGTCGGTGAGCCTACGCAGCACCTCGGCCACCAGCATCTGCGCAATCAGGGCGGCTGTGATGGACGACACGGCGCAGACCTTGCCCCCACCGGCGGGAAGGTCGAGCACGGAGTCGCCGTACGGCGCGTGGTTGTCGAGCACCACGTCCGCGAGGTCGATCAGTTTCTTTCCGGACGGATGGCGCGAGTCCATCCCACCGGTGTGTTGCAGCGAGGTGATCGCGATCAGTGGGTGGCCCTTCTCCTTCACCACTCCTGCGAACTCGACGATCGAGCCGTTCACCCCGGAGTTGGAGGCGATCACGAACAGGTCCTCGGGATGCGGCTCGGCCAGGTCGTAGAGCCGGCGCGCGATCGACGGATCGCGCTCCAGTTCGCCGCCGCGCAGGACCTCGATCGATTCGCCGCCGAGCAGCACCAGATCGCGCAGAGCGATCCGGTTGGTCGCGATCAGGCCGCCGGCACGGCCGGCGATCTCCATCGCGAGCGCCTCGGAGTGGCCGGACCCGAAGGCCTGGATCACCCCGTCTGCGCGCAGAGCCTTGGTCATCAGGTCCGCGGCCTGCTGGATCGGACCGTCGATCTGCTCGGTGACCGCGGCCATGATCGGCGTCAGCGCGTGAACATAGTCCTGCGCGCTCACTCCGCCGGTCTCCCCCGGGTTACTGCTGGCCATCAACGGCCCCACCCTCTACTAATGTGTTCGCTGCGACACTCCGGATGCCGACAAGTGCGCAAGTTTGCGGTTTGCTGGACAGAACTTTTCTCAACTGGCAGCTAAAGTCAAGGCTCATCTCACTCTTCTCGCCAGATCGGGACCGTTGCGTGACCTTGTTCTCTTGTGCTTGTTAAAGGGCTCTTTTGAGCAGTTTGGAGCATTGCGTATGTCGGTCGAACGCCCGCTGTCAGAACCTGCGGACTCGGTGGTCTTGATGCCAGCTTCGGCACTGGTCCTGGGCGGCGACCTCGGCGGCACCTCCACCCGGATCGTGATCGCTGACCATGAAGGCAACGTAGTGGGAAGAGGGGCCGCGGCCGGCGGGAATCCGACCAGCCACCCTGCAAGTGCGGCGGCCAACTTCGGCCAGGCGCTTCACGCGGCGCTGACCGGCCTGGATCCGACCGCGGTCAAGGCCGCTGTGGTCGGTGCGGCGGGTGGATCGGCGTTAGGACGCCCGGATGTGAAGGCGCAGTTCGACGCCGCCTGGTCCGGCGTGGGGCTCGTCGTGGAGCCGGACTTCATCGGCGACCTGGAGGTCGCGTTCGCCTCCGGTACGGCCGAGCCTGACGGCACCGTGCTGATCGTCGGCACCGGCAGCAACGCCGGTCTGGTCCGCGATCACCAACTGGTCCGCACCGCGGGCGGCCACGGCTGGTTGCTGGGCGACGAGGGCTCCGGATTCTGGCTGGGCCGGGAGGCTGTGCGCAGTGTGTTGCTCGCTCTCGATCTCGGCGAGCCGATCGGCCTCCTCGGTGAGGCCGTCGTCCAGGCGATCCTGCCGGACCGCGAGGAGCAGACGATCGCCTTGCGTGAGGGGTACGACGTACTGCGTGACGATTTGATCAGGACAGTGAACAGCCGGCCGCCCGTCCTACTCGCCGAGTTGGCACGGACAGTCGTGACGGCGTACGAACAGAATGACGAGACCGCACGCGCTCTGGTGGAACGCGCAGCCGAATTGCTCATAGAAACAGTGAGCCGGCTCACGACAACGTCGGACATAGGCCCGATGGTCCTCGCGGGAAGTGTCGCGGGTGAATCGTCACCGGTCGGCACATTGATCCGGGAAAACATCCATCGGCAGTTCTCCGGCGAGGTCCTGACCGCGCGGGACGGGGTCGGCGGCGCTACCTGGCTGGCCCTCGGCGCCCTCGACCCCGCCCTCGCGACCCGGGAGAACCACACCCGGCTGGTCAGCTAGGCCACACCTCTCACTTCCCTGCGTGCCGCAGGGAAGTGAGAGACGTACCTAGTCGAAAACGGAGGCCGGGCGGACCTCGACCGCGTAGAACTCGGCCTCCGGGATGGTCGCGGCGATCTCCTCGGCGCGTTCGGGGGTGTCCACGTCGACGAGGAAGACGCCGGCGAGCTGTTCCTTGGCCTCGGAGTAGGGGCCGTCGGTGGTGGCGCGGACGCCCTTGCGGACCCGGACCACCTTCGTGCTGGCCGGCGGCTCGAGCGGTACGGCGTTGATCAGCTCGCCGGATTTGTCCAGCTCGCTGAGCAGGTTCTCGAGCTGCGCGGCCAGTGCGTCGCGGGCCTTCTTCGGCAGCGCCCGGCCTTCCTCGGTGTGCAGGAAGGACGGGTGCGCCCAGGTGATCGGGTTGCTGTGAATCAGCAGCAGGTACTTCATGACGGTTCCTTTCGGAGTCTGGGTGGATCTTCGCAGCAGAGGTCGGAGGCAGCCCGGAGGACTCGACATTTCGCGTCCGGACAGAGTTCGCTGCCCCGAAATGTCGAGTCCTCCCGCGGCCCTCCGACGTACCGCTCGCCAACCCTCAACCGACCTAAGGTGAGCGACATGTACGAGATGGACTTCCGGCTGGCGGACGGGCGCACGCTGCATGTGTATGACAGCGCGCCCGGCGACGATGCGCGGCTGGCGGTGTTCTGGCACCACGGCACGCCGAATCTGGGTGCCCCGCCGGCGCCGCTGGCCGAGGCGGGCGAGTGGCTCGGGATCCGGTGGATCTCGTTCGACCGGCCCGGGTACGGCGGTTCGACCGCGGCGCCGGGGCGGACGATGGCGTCGGTCACCGCCGACCTGACCACGGTCGCCGACTCCCTCGGCATCGGCACCTTCGCGCTGATGGGCTACTCGGGCGGTGGTTCGTACGCCCTCGGTGCCGCCGCGATCCTCGGCGATCGGGTCGAGGCCGTCACCACATTTGCCGCCATCGCGCCGTACGACGCCGACGGTCTCGACTGGTACGACGGGATGATCCCGTCCGGGCTGGCGTCACTCCAGGCCGCGGCGGCCGGCCGGGACGCGAAGGTGCGGCACGAGGCCTCGGGGGTCGAGTACGACCCGGAGTTCACCGCCACGGACCTGGCGATGTTCGAAGGTCCGTGGGGCTGGCTGGGTTCGGTCGCCGGCGACAAGTCGATGCCCAACGGTCCCGACGGCCTGATCGACGACGACTGTTCTTATGTAGTGCCCTGGGGCTGCGATCCGACCACCATCACCGCGCCCACTCTGCTCTTCCACGGTCAGACCGACGGCATCATCCCCAGCTCGCACGGCGCCTGGCTGGCCCGGCACATCCGCCCGGCCGCCCTTCGCCTCCTTCCCGGCGACGGTCACATCTCCGTCCTGGACCAGGCCGAGACCGGCCTCGAGTGGATCCGCGAACAAACCGGCTGACCCGTACCGACCAACGGGTAGTAGTCAGCCCCACCCCGCCCTCCGCCCAGCCGAGCCGCGCCCCGTCCCGCCGCCCCACCCCAACCGCCACCCACTACCACCCGTCCGTCGGTACGCCACCACATTCCAAGCAACAGCTTGACATCTTGATCTGACCTGCCGCATATTCCAAGCATGTCTTTGGAGAATGAGCCGCGGCGGACGCGGCTGCTCGACGATCCGCTCGCGATCCGGGCGATGGCACACCCGGTGCGACTGGATCTGCAGGGGTTGCTGGGGCGGGAAGGGCCGATGACCGCGGCCGACGCGGCGCGGCGGCTCGGGATCAGCCAGGCACTCGCCTCACACCACCTGCGGCAGCTGGCGAAGTACGACTTCGTCGAGCCCGCTCCCGGCAAGGACAACCGTGAGCGGCCTTGGCGGTTGGTGTCGACGTCGCAGTCGTGGCGCGAGGCCGCCCAGACCCCGGAAGGCGCCGCGGCGGCCGACGTACTCGAGCAACTCTTGGCCGAGCGCGCGCTGGAGTCACTCAGCAAGTGGCAGCAGCAGCGGCCGGCCGAGGACCCGATCTGGCGTGACCACTCCGGCATCGGGCAGAGCGGTGTCTACCTGACCGGCGAGGAGCTGGCCGAGCTCGTCGAGCAGATCAACGCTCTCGTGCAGCGGTACATCGACGAGCGGCCGATCGACGACAAGTCCACCCGTCCGGCCGGGAGCCGGCACGTCGCCATCACCCAGATCGTCACGATCACCCCGGAAGAGGAGGAGTAGCGATGAAGGACCTGTGGGGCGTCCTCGCGCGGCAACGCGACTACCGGCTGATGCTGAGCGCCGGGCTGATCTCTCTGACCGGCGACTGGCTGCTGCGCACCGGCCTGGCGTTCCAGGTGTACGTGCTGACCGGATCCACGCTCGCGTCCGGTGGACTGCTGCTGGCATCCTTCGTGCCACCGGTCCTGCTCGGCTCGCTGGCCGGTGTCTTCGTCGACCGCTGGGACCGGCGTACGACGATGATCGTGACGAACGTCCTGAACGCCGTGGTCCTGCTTCCGCTCCTGGCGGTCCGGGACGAGAGCGCGATCTGGATCGTGTACTGCGTCGTGCTCGCACAGAGTTGTCTGCAACAGTTCTTCACCCCCGCCGAGCAGTCCCTCGTCCCGGCCCTCGTCGAGTCAGAGCAACTTGTCACAGCCAATGCCCTGAACAGTCAGATCCGCGACATCGCCCGGCTCGTCGGTGCCGCACTCGGCGGTGTGCTCGCGGCCGTCGGCGGCCTGTCCCTGCTGGCCATCGCGGACGCGGCGACCTTCCTGGTCGCGGTCGCTCTCGTCGCCGGCATCCGCCACCGCGCCGCGCGCCATCAGGAAGAACAGTCCGCGGACCAGGCGGCCGAAGGGGCGATCAAGCGGCTGAAAGCGGAATGGACCGAAGGACTCCGGCTGTGTGTCGGCAGTGCGGGGATGCGGCTGCTGTTCGGCTTCTGCATCGTCACCAGTGTCGGGGAAGGCGTGATGAGCACGCTGTTCGCACCGTTCGTCAGTTCCGAGCTGGGCGGCGACGGCAAGGCGTACGGCCTGATCGTCTCGTCGCAGGCGATCGGCGGCATCGTCGGCGGCCTGGTCGCGGCGTCGATCGGCTCACGGTTGCCTGCAGCAACAATGCTCGGTGTCGGGTCACTGCTGTTCGGCCTGGTCGACCTGACGCTGTTCTGCTACCCGCTCGTCTCGGACAGTCTGATCCCGGCGTTCGTCTGCATGATCGTCGTCGGCGTACCCGGCGCATTCACGATCGCCGGCCTGATGACCGTGCTGCAACGCCTCACCGAGGATCGCATCCGCGGCCGGGTCTTCGGCGCGATCGCCGCCGCCGAAGGCGTCGCGGTGCTGGCCGGCATCGTGACCGCCGGTGTCCTCGGCGACGCGGTCGGCATCATCCCGGTCCTCGTCTTCCAGGGACTCGGGTACGTCGTCGGCGGTCTGGTGATCGTCAGTCGGCGGCGGACGCTGGCTCCGCATCCGGAACCGGCTCACCATCTGTCGGCTTGATCAGGTGCACCCGGACGCGGGCGACCCGGCGGCCGTCCATCGCCATCACGATGAGGTTGTGGTCGGCGACCTGGACCTCCTCGCCCGCGGCCGGGACCTTGCCGAGCCGGGCGGCGAGGAACCCACCGACCGTCTCGTACGGGCCGTCCGGGAGCTCGACACCGGTCTCCTCGGCGAAGTCGTCCAGGTTGAGCAGGCCGTCGACCTCGATGTCGCCGCTGCGCAGCCGGGTGGTCTCGACGGACTCCTCGTCGTACTCGTCCCGGATGTCGCCGATCAACTCCTCGACCAGGTCCTCCAGCGTGACGATGCCCGCCGTACCGCCGTACTCGTCCAGCACGATCGCCAGGTGAGTACTGCGGCGGCGCATCTCGGTCAGCGTGGGCAGCAGCTTCGCGGTGTCCGGCAGCATCAGCACCTCGCGGGCCAGGTCGCCGACCCGGACCGAGCGGGACGCGACCGCCGGGTCGAACAGGTCCCGGACGTGGACGAACCCGACGATGTCGTCGGCGGAACCGTTCATCACCGGGTAGCGCGAGTGCGGCCGCTCGGCCGCGAACTTCACCGCCTTGTACGCCGGCATCTCCGCGTCGACGAAGTCCACCTCGGTGCGCGGGAGCATCAGCTCGCGCAACTGCCGGCCGCCGGCCTCGAAGACGTCGTCGACGATCCGGCGTTCCTCCTCGCCGAGCGACTCGTGCCCGGAGACCAGATCGCGCAACTCCTCGTCGGACATCACCTCACGGTTCGCGTTCGGGTCGCCGCCGAGCGCGCGGACCACCAGGTCGGTGGACCTGGACAGCAGCCAGATGACCGGGCGGGCGATCGAGGCGATCCGGTCGACCAGTGGGGCCAGGCCGAGGGCGAACGTCTCCGCCCGCTGGAGCGCGAGCCGCTTGGCCGCGAGCTCGCCGAGCACGATCGAGACGTAGGAGATGGCGATGGTGATCAGCACCAGGGCGGCCGTGTTCGCGACCGACTCGGGCAGGCCCAGCTTCTGCAGGTGCGGGGAGAGTGAGTCGGCCAGCGTCGCGCCACCGAAGGCGGCGGACAGGAAGCCCATCAGGGTCACGCCGATCTGGACCGCGGACAGGAACCGGTTCGGGTTGGCGGCCACCTTGGCGACGATCTCGCCGCGCCGGCCGCGGTGCGAGAGCGACTTGAGCTGGCTCTCGCGCAGGGAGACCAGGGCCATCTCGGCTGCGGCGAAGACCCCACCGATCAGCACGAAGACAAGGATCAGGACGATATTGAGCAGCGTGGCGTTCATGGGTGGGAGTTCCTAGCGCCCTGCCTTGGTCGGGCTTCGAGTGATTGCGGCGTCCAGGTGCGTGCATCGCGGTGGCGGAGGGAAGGCCTCGATGCGGTTCATCGTGGCCTTCACTCCGCTGCCGCGAGGTGCGTGCCTGGGCGTCGCAAGCGCCGGAGAACGGCCGAGGCAGGGTGCTCACGCCCTCTCGTCGGATGCCGAGAGGGCGTTCGTTGGGCGTAGTCGTCCATCTACCTACCCTACCGGTGGGGCACCCCAGCATGCATGTTCGAGTTTGTTGGTTTACGATGATTCCTGGCTGACCAGTGACGGGCCGGCCGGGAGGGTCAATCGATGAACACACCGCGTGGCGCGCGCCGGACGGACACCAAGCTGTCCGACGGGCGTGAGCTCATCTACTACGACCCGGCCGATGCCCCGGTGCGCGTTCCGCTGGAGGACACCCGCGGGCTGCCGGCACCACAGCCCCAGGTCGAGCTGCGGACGGACCCGCTGACCGGCGACGTGATCACGTACGCGACCCACCGCAACACCCGGACCTATCTGCCGCCGGCCGACCAGTGCCCGTTGTGCGCGAGCAAGCCGGGCAACCCGACCGAGATCCCCGACCACGACTACAACGTCGCGGTGTTCGAGAACCGGTTCCCGTCCTTCGCCGGCCCGGGCCGGACCGAGGTGGTCTGCTTCACCAGCGACCACAACCAGTCCTTCACCAACCTGTCCCAGGGGCAGGCCCGGCTGGTGGTCGACACCTGGGCCGACCGGACCGCCGAGCTCGGCGCCCGCGACGACGTCGAGCTGGTCTTCCCGTTCGAGAACCGCGGCCGCGAGATCGGCGTGACGCTGAGCCACCCGCACGGCCAGATCTACGCCTACCCGTTCCTGCCGCCGCGGATGCGCAACCTGATGACCCAGGCCCGCCGGCACCAGGAAGTTGCCGGCAGCAACCTGTTCGCCGACGTGCTGGCGGCCGAGCGCAAGGAAGGCACCCGGGTCATCGCCGACAACGGCAACTGGACCGCGTTCGTGCCCGAGGCCGCCCGCTGGCCGGTCGAGGTGCACCTGTACCCGCACCGCCAGGTGGCCGGGATCGACGAGCTGTCGGTCGGCGAACGCGACGACTTCGCCGAGCTGTACCTCGACGTACTGAGCCGGCTCGACGGCCTGTACGGCGACCCGCTGCCCTACATCGCCGCGTGGCACCAGGCCCCGGTCCGGATCGACCGCGAGCTCGGCTACCTTCACCTCGAGCTGTTGTCCATCCGCCGGGCCGCGGACAAGATCAAGTACCTGGCCGGGTCGGAGTCCGGGATGGGCGCGTTCATCAGCGACACCCGGCCCGAGGACGTGGCCGAGACCCTGCGGAAGGTTGGTTCGTGAGCTCGTTCGAGGACGTCTTCGGCACCACGCCGGACGGAAGGTGGCGGGCGCCGGGCCGGGTCAATCTGATCGGCGAGCACACCGACTACAACGACGGCCTGGTGCTGCCGATCGCCCTGCCGAACCGGATCCTGGTGACCGCGTCGCAACGCGACGACGGCCGGATCGCGGTCGCCTCCACCGGGCATCGGGGGGTGATCGAGTTCGCCATCGACGAGCTGACACCGGGTTCGGTCGGCGACTGGGCGGCGTACCCGGCGGGTGCGGCCTGGATCCTGCAGGAGTCCGGCTACCCGATCGGCGGCGCGAACCTGCTGGTCGACTCCGATCTCCCTTCGGGCGCCGGCCTGTCCTCATCCGCGGCCCTGCTGTGCGCAACGTCCGTCGCGCTGCTCGGGCTGCGCGACATCGAAGTCGACCCCGGCGAGGTCGCGCGGCTCGCACAACGCGCCGAGAACCAGTACGTCGGTGCGCCGGTCGGACTGATGGACCAGATGGCGTCGATGTGCTGCACCGCCGGTCATGCCTTGTACTTCGACATCCGCGCGATGTCGACGGAGCAGATCCCGTTCGACCCGGCCGCCGACGATCTCGCGTTGCTGGTCGTGGACGTGAAGGCACCGCATCGGCACGTCGACGGTGAGTACGCCGCCCGCCGGAAGAGCTGCGAGCAGGCCGCGGCGGAGCTCGGCGTACCGGCGTTGCGATCGATCGCGTTCGAGGATCTCGATGCGGCACTCGATCGTTTGCCTGACGACGTCGTACGGCGCCGGGTGCGGCACGTGGTCACGGAGATCCGCCGGGTCGAGGACGCGGTGGCGTTGATGCAGGCCGGCCGGTTGCGCGACGTCGGGCCGTTGTTCACCGCGTCGCACGCGTCGCTGCGGGACGACTTCGAGATCACCGTGCCCGAGTTGGACGTCGCGGTCGACACTGCTCTCGCGGCCGGTGCGCTCGGTGCGCGGATGACCGGCGGCGGTTTCGGTGGCTGCATCATCGCGCTGACCGAGGCGAGCGCGGCCGACTCTGTCCTCGCCGCGATCGAGAAAGCCTTTGCGGAACACGGTTTCAACGCCCCCAGCGCGCTGGCAGCGACACCGTCGGCAGGAGCATCACGCGCCGACTGAAGTACACCATCAAGGCGTAGCCGTCGCCGCTCGCACCTCGCGCCGGATCGACGGCGCGGAGACGACGGTGGCCGCCAACTGGATCAGGCCCATCACCAGGTAAGGACTGCGCAGATCGGTGCGCTGGGCGAGGAACCCCGCACCGACCGCACCCAGCGGTGCCGCTCAGAACGCGACCATCCGATAGACCGCGGTCACCCGGCCGAGCAGTTCGGCCGGTACGACGCGCCGCCGCACAGTGATCGAGACGACGTTCCACCAGGTGCTGCCGAAGCCGAGGGCCACCGCGGCCACGGCAACCGAAGCCTCCCGGCTCCTCATCCCCTCATGACGCTATGACCAGATCGCACCCTGTGTCGCGCATGGCTTTGCGGGCTGCGGTGGACAGGCCGGAGTCGGTGACGATGACGTCCAGGTCCGACCAGGTGGCGAACGTGCTCAGGCCGACCGTGCCCCACTTGGTGTGGTCCGCGACCACGACCACCTCGCGACTCGCGCCGATGAAGGAGCGGTTGGTCTCGGCCTCCATCAGGTTCGGCGTACTCAGACCGTGCTCCGCGTCGACGCCGTGTG
Source organism: Kribbella sp. NBC_00889 (assembly GCF_045207705.1). Taxonomy (NCBI): domain Bacteria; kingdom Bacillati; phylum Actinomycetota; class Actinomycetes; order Propionibacteriales; family Kribbellaceae; genus Kribbella; species Kribbella sp. NBC_00889. The sequence goes on from NZ_CP108783.1 coordinate 6,298,575, forward strand.
CACCGAGGAACAGCAGGTCGAGGTGCAGCGACGCCAGCGCCGCTGTCGCGATCGGTCCGACCAGCGCATCGGACGGCGTACGAATGCCACCGATCAGTACAACGGTGCGGTCGGAGCGGCTGTTGCCGTGGAAGACATCCGCGATCCGCGCGGAGTTCGTCACGACCGTCAGGTTCTCCACCCGGAGCAACTGACGTGCCAGCGCGTACGTCGTCGTACCGGCACCGATGCCGATCGCACTGTCTGGCTGCACCCGTCCGGCCGCCTCGGCCGCGATCGCCTGCTTGGCCGCGGACTCCTGTGTCAGCTTGGCGTCGAACCCGGGCTCGTGCGCACTCCGCAGCCCCACCGAGGTGGCACCGCCATGCACCTTGTGCAGCAGGCCGCTCGAGTCGAGCGCGTCCAGATCACGCCGGATCGTCATGTCCGACACGCCGAACCGGTCGACCAGTTCGGCCACGGTGATCGCGCCACGACTGTTGACCTCGGCAACGATCGTGGCCTGCCGCTGGGCGGCCAGCTGCCCTCCCCGGCCCTTCGGGGCCTCTGTTCCAGCTGCGTTCACCCCCACAGACTAGACGGAGAACGTGCTGCTGTCAGGGAAATGGCATTGCCGCGACGATGACACCTTGTCACCCTGAAGTATGCGATTTCCCGAGGATGTTCCGGTCCTGACCGATGGCGTGGTGACCCTGCGCGCGCACACGGCCGACGACATCGAGTCCGTCTACCAGATGTGCCAGGACCCGGTGATGCAGCGGTGGACCACGATTCCGGTCCCCTACCTGCGCGAGCACGCGGTCAACTACCTGACCGAACTCATCCCGGACGGCTGGCGTGACGGCACCATGTGGGCCTGGGCGATCGAGTACGACGGCCGGTACGCCGGGACCATCGACCTGCGCGACGGAGAGGGCGGGGTCGGCGAGGTCGGCTTCGGCGTGACACCGGAGGTCCGCGGCGCCGGGGTGATGACCCGCGCGCTGAAGCTGACCGTCCGGCACGCGTTCGACGTCCTCGGCTGGGACCGCGTGATCTGGCGGGCCTTCACCGGCAACTGGGCGTCGCGCCGGGTCGCCTGGAAGGCCGGCTTCCACGGCGTGGTCGCCGTACCAGGGGGTGGGCGGTCGCGTGGTGTGCGGCAGGACGAGTGGATCGGCTCGGTCGGGCGGGACGACGAACTGGGACCGCACGGCATCTGGTGGGATGTGGCAGTGCTCGAAGGCAACGGTCTGCGGCTGCGCCCGTTCCGGTCGACGGATGCCGAGCGGATCGTCGAGGCGTGCAGCGACGAGCGGACGCAGTACTGGCTGGCCGATCTGCCGTCGCCGTACACGCTCGGGGACGCGCACGGCTTCATGCGGAACCGGCAGGACAACCTGGCGTCCGGCAACGGGATCTCGTGGGCGGTCGCCGACCAGGAGACCGACGAACTGCTCGGTTGCGTCAGCATGTTCGGAATGAGTACCCGGATGGACAAGACCGTGGGCGAGATCGGGTACTGGATGCACCCGGCCGCGCGTGGACGAAAGGTGATGTCGACCGCGGTCGGACTGCTGGTCGACCACGCCTTCAAGCCTGTGGCCGAAGGCGGTCTGGGCCGGCGCCGGCTGGTCCTGTTGGCTGCCGAGGGCAACAGCGCGTCGGCGCACGTTGCCGAGGTCAACGGCTTCACCCAGTTCGGCCGGATGCGGCAGGCGGCGGCACGCCGGGACGGGACGTACGTCGACCACTTCTGCTTCGACCTGCTCGCATCGGAGCGGGTGCCGGGCTGACCGCCGTACGGCCGGAATCGGACGGACCCAGGACTTGCGGACTCACCGGTCCGGGCGGTAGTGGTCACCCCCCGGAATCGGCGGAGTACGGCCAGTTGGTGCCAGACCACACCGTTTCCCCTCGCCGTCTCGGCATCTGGCTGCTTGAATCGACGGGTGAGAGATCGTGAGGAGCTGGTCCGCCGCTGGCAGGCCGGGTGGTCAGTCTCGCGGGGCTGGACCACTGTGGAGGACGACAACGACGGCATCTTGACCGTCCGTGCGGGTGAGGACAACCGCGCGATGGAGTACGTCGTCCTGGATGCCGACGACAAACCGGAACGCGTCGAACGCGCGGCCGAGCTGGCTCTGGCCGAGGGCGGTGGTCGCGGGGCGGGCTGGATCACGCTGGCCACCGACGACAAAGAGGCCCGGATCGAGCAGCTCGAGGATCTCGGCCTCGAGGTCCAGCAGGACCAGGACTGGCTGATGACGATCCAGTTGTCGGAGCAGCCGGCGCTGAAGCTGCACGAACGCTATGCCCTGCACACCGAGCTCGAGTCCGACCTGATCATCACTCGCGCCACCCTGCACGGCGGCGTGGTGTCGAGCGGCCGGATGGCGGTGGTCGGCGCGGACGCCGTGGCGGACCGGATCGAGACCGATCCGGCGCATCGGCGGCGCGGTCTCGGTAGTGCGGTGATGGCTTCGCTGGTCGAGACGGCCGCGGCCCAGGGCGCCAAGCGCGGCATCCTGATCGCGTCCATCGACGGCCTGCGGCTGTACCGCAGCCTGGGGTGGAAGGTCGTGGCGGACATCATCATCGCCCGCTCTCGCTGACCCGGCGTTCAAACGCATGAGTTTGTCAAAGCTTCGTGAAGTGCGGCTCGGGCGGGAGTGACGCCGTACTGCCGCGGGCAAGGCTGCACACCATGACGAACCACAAACGGTCGCTTGGTCGCGGAGTGGCCGGTCCCATCCTCGCGTCTCTCTCCGCCCTGGTCCTGCTGACGGGCATCGGGTGGTTCGTGCTGCGGGACACCGGTTCGAGCAGGCCGACCAGCCAGGAGCAGCCGATCCCCTCGATCACCGACGACGCCTCGTCGACGCCGATCAGCCCGAGCACTCCGGCGTACACACCGAGTCCGACGCCGACACCGCCGAAAGCGACGCCGACGCGGCCGAAGACCAAGAGCCCGACACCGACCCGGAGGAGTACGGAGCCCAGCCGCGACTCCACCCGGAAGCCGGCGCCGGAGCCGAGCCACACCTCTACTCCGAGGCCAACCAGGACGACGACCAAGCCGTCCGGTGGATCGGGCACTGCCGAGGCACAGGTGCTGTCGCTCACCAACGACGAGCGGGCGAAGGCCGGCTGCGGGCCGCTGCGGATGAACAGTGCGCTGTCCCGGGCCGCCGAGGCGCATGCGTCCGACATGGTCGACAAGCACTACTTCGCGCACGACAGCCTGGACGGCCGTAGTCCGTTCGACCGGATGAAGGCGGCCGGCTATAGCGGCGGCGCGATGGCCGAGAACATTGCCGTCGGCTACTCCAGTGCCGCGGCCGTGGTGAAGGGCTGGATGAACAGCCCCGGCCACAAGGAGAACATCCTCAACTGCACCTACAAGTGGCTCGGCGTCGGATACGACTCCGGCCAGGTCAAACCGGACTGGTCGAACGGCTCCTGGGTACAGGATTTCGGCGGCTGATCCGCGCCGTTCACATCGCTGCCACCGGCCCGTGGGCGAGCCGGTGGTAAATCGGTTTCCGCCAACCTTCAGGGATCGTTAAGAGGGATCGCGGATCTGTAACGGTGACCTATCTGATCGGTTAGGGTCACTGCCTGACACCAGGGGGGACCTGGCTGGACCCCGAGGGGAACGACGAAGTACTCGGTACGACGAAAGACGAAGAGGACTCGCCCACCCATGACGGATTCGCCTCCCCCCCGGCGACACCGCGGGACCCGACGTGCGCCCCGGCATAGTCGCGGCCTGATCGGCCCGACCGTCAGCGCCCTGTCGGTTCTGCTCGCGATCGGCCCGGTGGTCTGGCTGATGTCACGCGACCCCTCCACGGTCGAGGACGCGACCAAGGTTCTGAACGTCTCCGAGGACACCCGGCAGGACTCCACGGGCGACGACACCCGGCCGGGGACGCCGGGCATCACCGTGACCAAGACCCTGCCGAACGGCGCGACCACCATTCTCCCGCCGACCCTCGGTGCGGCCGCGTCGACCACGACGTCGTCGGACACGCCGCAGACCAGCGGCACCCCGAGCACCACCCCCACGGACGGTCTCACCACGCCGACCGACCCGGTCATGACGGTGACGGTGACCCCGGCACCACCGCGGACCACGAACGGCAGCGACCGGCCCAAGCCGCGGCCCAGCCGCAGTACGCCGACCAGGACGGTCACCACGGACCCGGCACCGAGCGACCCGCCGCCGTCTGGAGCTGGCGGCACCAGCTCGCAGGAGCGTGAGGTGCTGAACCTGACCAACCAGATCCGGCAGCAGCAAGGCTGCGGTCCGCTCCGGCTGGACAGCGCACTGGTCAAGGCGGCCGGTCGGCATGCATCCGACATGGTCCGCCGGCACTACATGGACCACACCAACCCCGACGGCCAGGATCCGGGCGACCGGATGGCGGCCGCCGGGTACCGCGGTTCCAGCTGGGGCGAGAACATCGCCGCCGGCTACTCCACCGCACAGAAGGTGGTCGCCGCCTGGATGCAGAGCGACGGGCACCGCAAGAACATCCTGAACTGCCGGTTCACCTCGATCGGCATCGGCTACGACTCGGGTCAGGTCCGGTCCGACTGGGGCCCGGGCAGCTGGGTCCAGGACTTCGGCCGGAGCTGAGGGCTGTCATTGTGTGGAAAACACAGAGTGTGGCGGATACGTTGTCTCACGGTCACAATGTCCGGCCGGTTGACGGCCGGTCACTGCGGGTAGGTCCGTTCTTGTCAGGTCGCCGGTCCGTCCTAGGGGGCTCCGGTGAGACGACTGACGAAGCACGTCTTGGGGCGACAGTGAAGGGAACAACGACATAATGTCCGAGTCCGGCGGCAGCGGCCGGTACAAGCCACGCAGGAAGGCGACCCGCGCCTCCTCGCGAGCAGACCGGTCCAACCGGTCCACCCCGGCGGAGAACACCACCCCGCCGGCCCCTCCCGAACCACCGCGGTACGCACCACGCCCGACCGATGACGCACCCCTCTGGTCCGGCCCCGACACCACCCCGCAGTACGCCCCGCGCTCCTCAGGCTTCAACTCGCCCGAGTCGGGCTTCGGCGGGTCGTCCGAGCCGGGCTTCGGGTCGTCACAGCCGGGGTTCAGTGGCTCGGGCACGCGCGCAGTCGGCGGCTCTCCTTCGTGGGTCACCCAGTCGACGGCCGGTGCGCCGGAGGACGAGGTATCAACCGAGAGCGGAGCGCGACGTGCCGCCCGCCGGCCGGCGTCCTCGGACACCCCGCAGTACAACGCGCGCCGGGTGGCAGCCCCCAGGATCTCGTCCGAGTCCAGCGGACGCACGGCCGGGACCGCCGCATCCACATGGGACTTCGCCGCACAGGCGGAGTCCCGCGACCGCGCACAAGCCTCGGGTACTCCGGCCTCGGCGTGGGACTTCGCATCCCAAGCCGACGCCCGCGCCACGGAACCACCCGCCGGCACAGCCGCTTCCGCCTGGGACTTCACCAATCCCGACGAAGGACGCTCGGGCGGAACCCCGGCATCTGCCTGGGACTTCACCTCCCGAGCGGACTCGGCCGGCACGAAGCCCACTGGTTCCAGCGACACAACTGGCACGGACTCCACCGCCTGGGGCAGCAGCACGACCGGGACGGAGTACGGCGGAACCGGCAGCCCGACGGGGACGGAGTACGGCGCCCGGAGCGGCACGAGCGGGTCGGAGTACGGCGCCCGGACCGCGGGTCCTACCGGGATCGGGAACGAGTTCGGGACGCTGACCGCGACCGGGACCGCTCACCTGGGAACCAGCCCGCGGACCGGCTCCACCGGACTCGGTGGGTCGCGGACCGGGGCTACCGGGCTTGGTGGCGCTACTGGTCCTGCGGACACAACGAGCCGGCTTGGGGCCGGTGAGTCTGTGAGCGCTGGGTCTGGCGCTGGTACGACGGGGGCTGAGCTCGGTGCTCGGAGCGGAGCGGGGAACAAGCGGACCGCGGACCGCGACGCGAGTGGTTCCGGCGCTGAGCGTCGTCTCGGCGGCGCCGGTGGTTCCGGTGGCGGGCGCGGCGGGTCGCGGAGTGCGGCTCGTGCGGCGGCGGCCGGGAAGGCTGCCCGAGGACGGCGTTCGTTGATCGCGGTCGCGTCCGTGATCCTGGTGATCACCCCGATCTCCTGGATCCTGCTGCACCAGCCGCAGAACGACCAGGCCGACGCGTCGATCCCGATCGTCACCCGGACCGACGACACCTACATCACGCCGACGACCAAGCCGGTCGTCGCACCACCGACCCCGACGGCTACACCGACGGTCCCGCCGTCGGCGACTCCCACGCCCTCGGAATCGGCGACTCCCAGCACCACGCCGTCGACCACCGATCGCCCGACCGCGAGCCCAACCGAGGGTCGTACGACGACGGACCCCACCGCGACCCCCGACGACCGCCCGACCACCACGTCCCCGTCCAAACCCCCCACCACGTCAGCCCCACCGCCTCCTCCCGCGGATGACGGCAGCATGACCTCGGCCGAGCTCGACCTTTTCAACCGCATCAACAGCGCCCGCACCAGCAACGGGTGTGCGCCGCTGAAGCGGGACACCGATCTCACCGAGAGCGCACGCAGCTCCGCGGGTCAGCACGCCACGTCAGGCAACGGTCTCAACTCGAGCTCGTCCACGTCGGCGTCCGCCGGTGGCGACAACTGGAGCTCCGAGAAGGCGTTCGACAAGATGATGAGCGACTACCGGAGCACGATCTTGAACTGTGGTCTCACCACCCTCGGGGTCGGCGCCCGGGAGGCGACCTACAGCCCCGGGCTCTGCATCCCGATATTCTGCGCCCACAAGACCCGGAGCGCGTGGGTGGCGCAGTTCTCGTAAGACGCACGCGGATTTCGTAGGTTGTTGGTGCGACCATGTAAGAACGACTCATGGTCCACCAACCCTGCGGGAGGCCGGATGTACGGGGAACGTGATGATCTGGACCCAGCCCGGCCCGCGCACTTCGGAATCCCGCCGGACGCGCTCGCGGACGAGCGCCCGGATCCGCGGCCCGAGGAAGCACGGCGGATGGGCCTGAGCCGGCACACCGAGGAAGGCGCCGTCCTCTACTTCGCCTCGTCGCTGGATCGCGACAAGCCCCGGCACCGGATGATCGCCTGGATCCTCCTCATCACCTTCGCCGCCCCCGCCCTCTACATGCTCCTCCTCATCCTCTGACCCTCCTGTCTGCTCCAGCGGGGTCAGACGGCGAAGTCCTGGCGGTGGCGTTGGGGGGTTGTGCCGAGGATGGTGTGGAAGTGGTGGCGGAGGGCTGCGCTGCTGCCGAAGCCGCTGTCGGTGGCGATCCGTTCGACCGGGTGATCGGTGGTCTCGAGCAACAACCTGGCCCGATCCAGCCGCTGCCGCAGTAGCCAGGCCTGCCCCGAACTGCCGGTCCGCGCGCGGAACTGCCGCGTGAAGGTACGCCGCGACAGCGCAACCGCGCTCGCCCATTCATCCAGCGACAAGGGCTGATCCAGCCGAGCGCGAGCCCACAGCATCGCCCTCTCGATCACGTCGTCACTCGGATCCGGCGGCACCGGGACCGGGATGTACTGCGCCTGCGAACCACTGCGATGCGGCGCCACCACGATGCTCCGGGCCAGCTGCTCGGCCAACTCGACACCGTGGTGGGTGCGCACCAGGTGCAGGCAGCAGTCAAGCGACGCGGCCGTCCCAGCGGACGTCAGCAAATCCCCCAGATCCGACCACAGCACATCCGCGCGCACCGTGATCCCGGGGTACCGCTCCTGGAGCCGATGCGCCCATCGCCAATGCGTCACAATCTCCCGGCCGTCCGCGATCCCGCTGGCTGCGACCAGGAACGCGCCGATGCACAGCCCGACCACAGTGGCACCGCGCGCATGCGCCCGCCGGATGGAGTCGAGCAGTACGGCGGACGGTTCGCGGCCCGGATCCCAACTCGGCAGGATCACCACATCCGCCCGATCCATCACCTCGAGCCCGCGCTCGACGGTGATCCCGAAGCCCGCGTTGGTCCGCAGCTGCCCCGACTCCTCGGCGCAGACCAGTACGTCGTACTGACCCTGCGCACCCTGGCGGTCGCCGAGGACCAGGCAGGGCACGGACAGATGGAACGGGCTCATCCCGTCGTACGCGAGGACGGCGACTGTACGCATGGAACCAGTATGGCCCGATCTTCAGGAACTGTGGCTCGCGGGCCAATGGTGGACGGCGCTGCCGCGCCGGAAGATCGAGGTATGAAGATCACGCACATCGGCGGCCCGACCGCCCTGATCAGCCTTGGTGGGCTGAACCTGCTGACCGATCCCGCCTTCGACGAACCCCAGGATTACGAACTGCCGGGCGGGCGGGTGATGACCAAGCTGACCGGTCCGGCGGTGCCGGCCGCGGAGCTCGGGACGATCGATGCCGTCTTGCTGTCGCACGACCAGCACAAGGACAACCTGGACGACGCCGGCCGCGCGCTGCTGCCGTCGATCCCCACGGTCCTGTCGACTCCGGGTGCGGCCACCCGGATCCCCGGCGTCCACGGTCTGGCGAACTGGGAGTCGTACGACCTGCAGCGACCGGACAGCGGCGTGCTGACGGTGACCGGCGTACCCGCCTTGCACGGTCCTGAGGGCGCGGAGGCGGTCACGGGAGTCGTCACCGGCTTCGTGCTCAGCGGCGAACGTCTACCGACCGTCTACGTGTCGGGCGACAACGCCTCGGTGGATCTGGTGAAGCAGATCGCTGGCCGCTCCGGCCCGTTCGACGTCGCCATCCTCTTCGCCGGCGCAGCACGTACGGCGCTCCTGGATGGAGCACCCCTGACGCTGACGACAGAGGCCGCGGTCGAGGCCGCGCATTTCCTCGACCCTGCGGTCATCGTCCCGGTCCACACCGAGGGCTGGGCGCACTTCTCCGAAGGCCCCGACATGGTGACGGCGGCGTTCACGGCCACGGGACTGAGCGACCGTCTGCGCGTCCTGGATCACGGCGTCGCGACGGCGCTAGCCGACGGCGTGTGATCTCCAGAACGACGTCAGGTCGGTCGAACTGACGGCCTGCGCGGCAGCCTTGAAATCGGCCGGGGTGGACACCCCGAACCAATGGTCGCGCGCGTAGGTCGTCAGCAGCCGCGCCATCGCCGGTGCCCCGATCAGCCGCTCCAACTCATGCAGCATGCACGAGCCATAGGTGTAGACATACGTCGCGTACGACGCCTGCCATCGGCGTTGCTGGTCAGCTCCACCTGGTACGACGGCGTCCGCGGAACCTCGGCGGTCGCCGGGACGGGCAACGAGGCAGGTGCCAACAGCAACAACAGGATCCGGTGCACGACTCCCCCTCGCTGTCGGATGGAGTCTCGGACGCTACCGCTCGGTCCGCGCCGGGTCCGCCCCGGCCGGGATCCATTCGTGTACCAAGATCTCATCACCCACGTGAAGAGTGCCCTCGGCAAGTACCGCGGCCTTCATGCCGAAGCTGACGCCGCCGCCGTAGTCGGGCTGACGCCGGTACGTCGCCAGCGTCCGGGTCGGCTCCGGCCCGCGCTTCTCGCCGGTCGCCTGGTCAACGGTCGGAACCGCGCACCGGATCGAGCGGGCCGAGTACCCGATCTCGACCGAGCCGGCCGACATCCGCAGCACCTTGTCCTCTGTGTGCGGTTCGGGCCAGCCGGCCACGACGACGTTCGGGCGGAAGCGGTTCATCGGGATCGCGTCGCCGCCGCGCTCGACGATCCGCTCGTTCAGGCCGTCGAGCGACGACAGCGAGGTGATCATCAGCGCGTGCGCGTCGCCGAACCCGGTCTGTCCCAGATGCACACCCCAGCCCGGCCGCTCGTGCTCGGGCGTGACCCGGACCAGCGCCGCCGGCCTGCCGAGCCGTTCGGTGAACCAACTGTCCGCGGCCGGGTCCTGGACGACGCCCTGCCCGAACCACTTGCCGAACAGGCTGACGTCGCGCCGCTTGCCGTCGTACCGGACCTGGACCTCCACGTCCGGTACGCCGGGGCCGGACAACCTGAGCGCGTCACCGTCGCTGAGGATCTCGGCCCGCAGCGACGCCATCGCGGGCAGGCTGCGCTGGCTCAGGAACGTGCCGTCGGGCTCGACCAGCATGAAGTTCCGGTCGTGCCGGAGCCCGGTCGGCCCCACCTCGGCGTGCTCCACCGGCACACCGGACAGACCCTTCACGGGGTAGTAGGCCAGAGCGGCGACCTTCGCAACGGACATTGGCCAAGCCTACCTTGACTCCTGTCACTTGATCTGTTCATTCATGTTGGATTATGTTTGATCGCGAGGAGGTCGCAATGCAGGATGTGGAAGCCTTCGCCGCGGCACTGCAGCGGGTACGACGACATGCCGGGCTGACGTACCGCGAACTGGCCGAGCGAGCGCACTACTCACACGCGCACCTGGTCCGCGCGGCCGGCGGCAAGCAGCTGCCGACCTGGGAGGTGACGGCCGCGTTCCTGACCGGCTGTGGCGTCCCACCCGACCTCATGCCCGTGTGGCGGCGCCACTGGGAGACCGCGGGCCGCGATCCGCAGGACGTCCTCGGGCTGCTCCAACTCGCCACCACACTCGAAGACCTGGGCGGCGCTCTCGCCACGCTGGCTCGGCCACGATCGCTGCGGACTCTGGCTCGATTGACCGGCATCCCGCGCACCACCATTCAGGGGTGGCTGCAGGGCACGCGTCTGGCCGGTCGCGATCGACTCGACCACCTGGTGCGGGCGATCGGCGCGACGCCCGCCGAGCGGGCGGCGGTCGCGCAGGCCGTCGACCGGATCAGCTCCGGAAGGTCCCCGGCGGTGCCGGCGGCGTGACGAACCCTTCCGCGTCGACGAGCGGCGGCGCCTTCCCGGCCAGCTCGCTCAGCGGCATCACGTCGTACGGCGGCTGAGCCCGTCGGCCGGCCGCGGTCAGCTCGGGCACAGACTGTGGTGACGCGACCAGGATGACGTTGCCGAACCCCTTGCCACGCAGGACTTTCCGCTCGGCGAGGACGACGCCGTCGCCGAGCACCCCGCGGACGGTCGCCACCACCCGGCGGATGAACGGCAGGCCGGCCGACCCGTCGATCAGGTTCGCGACCAGTACGCCGGTCGGCCGCAGCACCCGCGCACACTCGGTGAAGAACTCGCTGGTGACAAGGTTCGCCGGCACCGCCTCGCGTTCGAACGCGTCCAGGATCAGCAGGTCCATCGAATCGTCGTACAACTGGGTGATCCCGGCCCGGCCGGTGACGGCGCGCACCTTGATGCCGGAGCGCTTCGGCAGCGGCAGCGCCTCCCGGACGAACTCGGTCAGGTCCTCGTCGGGTTCGAGGACGATCTGCCGCGACCGTGCCCGGGTGCTCGCGACGTACCTCGGCAGGCTCAGCGCCGCCCCACCGATGTGGACGACCGCGACCGGCTGGCGCCGTGGCGCGACGGCGTCGACGACGTCGCCGATCCGGCGCATGTACTCGAACGACAGGTGGGTGGGGTCCGCAAGGTCGACCTGGGACTGCAGCGACCCGTCGACCCGCAGCACGAACGTCCCATCGGCGTCCGCCTCGACGGTCGCGGTCCCGGATCCGACCTTGCGTTCCACCCACCCATCTTTTCAGCTACCGGGCTTCCTTCTCCTGCGCCACCGCGATGTCGGTGTTGTCGGTGAACAGCCCGTCGATCCCAGCCTGGCGGTACGCCGCGATCTCGCCGAACAGGTTGCCCGAGTCGGTGGCCACTGTGGAACTGTCGAACTCGGCCGGCAGGAAGGTGTTCTCGACCCGGAAGGTGTACGGGTGGACGACGAGACCGGCGCGGTGCGCGTCCGCGACCAGGCTGGTCGGTTTGCCGAGCTTGCCGGCCGCGCCCAGCGGGATCACCTGGTCCTTCGACGGACCGAGCCCGTCGGCGTACGTCGCCACCTCACGCAGGCCGTCCCGGCTGACGATGTCGGCGTACGTGCGTTTGTCTCCCGCGGCGACGAAGTCGTACGGCGCCCCGGACGAACTGGTGAGCTGGACCAGCGGGACCCGCAACTGCTTGTGCAAGGCCTTGAGGTTGGACACCTCGAAGGACTGCACGAACACCTTGGCGTCCTTGCGGTTCAGGCCGTTGCGGTTCAGCATCTTGACCAACTCCGGCTCGAGCGCGAGGCCCTGCTGCTGGAAGTACGTCGGGTGCTTGGTCTCGGGGTAGATGCCGACCGGGCGGCCGAGCTCCTTGGACAGCCGGCGACTCAGGTCGATGACCTCCTGGAACGTCGGGATCTGGTAGTGCCCGTTGAACACCGTGTTGTGCTGGCGGACGTCCGCAATCCGCTCCTTGGCCCGTGCGGCGCCAGGACCGCGGCGGTCACCGCGAGCGCCGAGGCGGCGACAGGGACGAATCGGCGGGGCAGCACCGTTCGCTTCATGTGCTTCTCCTTACACGTCAGGAATTGGACACACCTTCAGGTCGGGGAGCTACATCGCGGGGGCCGCACCGAGGACGCCAGGTGTCGGGGTGGTGAAGACAGATGTGAGGAAGTCGGCGACGCCCCAGCGTTGGAGTGGGGCGCGCGGCTTGCTAGCGTCCGAAATACACAGTCAAATCAGTTCGAGGAGCGTGTCGTGAGCACTACACCGGTGAAGGTGGCCGTTACCGGAGCCGCCGGGAATATCGGCTACAGCCTGCTGTTCCGGATCGCGAGCGGCGCGCTGCTCGGGCCGGACACTCCGGTCGAGCTGCGGCTGCTGGAGATCACTCCGGCGCTGAAGGCGCTCGAGGGTGTGGTGATGGAGCTCGACGACTCGGCGTTCCCGACCCTGGCCGGCATCGAGATCGGCGACGACCCGAACGTCGTCTTCGACGGTGTCAACGTCGCGCTGCTGGTGGGCGCGCGACCGCGGACCAAGGGGATGGAGCGCGGTGACCTGCTGGAGGCCAACGGCGCGATCTTCACCGTCCAGGGCAAGGCCCTGAACGACCACGCCGCGGACGACATCCGGATCAGCGTGACCGGCAACCCGGCCAACACCAACGCGCTGATCGCGAAGAGCAACGCGCCGGACATCCCGGCCGAGCGGTTCTCGGCGCTGACCCGGCTGGACCACAACCGCGCGCTGGCCCAGCTGGCGAAGAAGGCCGGCGTCCACGTCACCGACCTGAAGAAGATGACGATCTGGGGCAACCACTCGGCGACCCAGTACCCGGACATCTTCCACGCGGAGGTGGCCGGCAAGAACGCGGCCGAGGTGGTCAACGACCAGACCTGGCTGGAGAGCGACTTCATCCCGACCGTGCAGAAGCGCGGCGCGGCGATCATCGAGGCCCGGGGCGCGTCCTCGGCGGCGTCCGCGGCGGCCGCCACCATCGACCACACCCGGGACTGGCTGCGCGGCTCGGCCGACGGCGACTGGCTGTCGATGGCGGTCGTGTCCGACGGCTCGTACGGCGTCCCCGAGGGCCTGATCTCCTCGTTCCCGGTGACCACCAAGGACGGCAACTGGGAGATCGTCCAGGGCCTGGAGATCAACGACTTCTCTCGCGCCCGGATCGACGCCAGCACCGCCGAGCTGGCCGAAGAGCGCGACGCGGTCCAGGCACTCAACCTGCTGGGCTGATCCTCCGCACGGACGAAGGCCCCCGGGTTTTCCCGGGGGCCTTCGTGCGTCATCGGGCACCGAGCGTCAGGCGGGCGGAGCGACCGAGGCGTCAGGCTGCCCGGACCGAAGGAGGGAGTCGGCAACGAATCCGTTCGCCTTGAGCTCCTCGACCAGGTCGTGGAGGAAGGCAACGGTCTCCGGACGGCGGTCCTTCGTGGTGCCGACGGCCTGCCGGATCTCCATGAATCGTTGGTCGATCAGCCGCACCTCGGGGGTGGCGGCAACGAACCTGGCGATCGGCTGCCGGATCCCGGCCGCGGCCTCGAGGCCTTCGGCGAGGAACACGTCAACACCTTCGTTGCCGCGGACGACGGTTGCGTTCCGCAACTCCCGCGTCAGGTAGAGGTCGTACGCCGACCCCTGCTTCACGCCGATGCGGACCCCGGGGCTGTCCACCTCGTCGACGGTCGTGAGGGCAGAGTCTCGCGGTACGGCGAAGACGCCCTCGATGACGACGTACGGCGCGGTGAACGCGACCTCCGTGGCCCGCGCGGGATCGACAGCGAGGAAGCAGATGTCCGCCTGGCCGGTCGCCATCGCCTCGAACGACTTCCGCGCGGCGTCGAAACACAGGAGCTCCATTGGTACCTCGAGCCGCCGCCCGATCTCCCGGGCGATGTCCACCGTGACCCCACCCGGCTGCTCGGGAGTCCCCTGTGCCAGCACCGGGTTGCCCAGGTTGATCGAAGCCCGCAACGCACCCGTAGGCGCCAGATCCGCACGCACGTCCGTCATGCCGGCGACCCTACGCGAGGTCCTTGCGGAAAAAGACGCGGTGCCGGTCCTCGACGGTCTCGCGGCCGGTTTCGACGTACCCGTGGCGCGGGTAGTAGGCGAGGTTCTCGGTCATCGCGGCGTTGGTGTAGAGGGTGATCCGGTCGAAGCAGCGAGCCCTCGCCTCGGACTCGGTGAAGGCCAGCAGGGCGGCGCCGATGCCGCGACCCTGGGCGTCGGGCGAGACGGCGAGCACGTCCAGCAGCAGTGAGTCCGGTTCGTCCTCCAGCAACACCAGGCCCGCGATCGGCTCTCCGGCCACCCAGACCTTCCCGGCCGCGATGGCCGCGCGGTAGTCCATCACCATCGGGATCGGCGCCACGCCCATGCGCGGGATGTAGCCCTCGAACGCGCTCTTCACGATCGTCGTGACCGCGTCCGCGTCGCCGTCCGTCGCGGGTCTGATCATCCGCGAATTCTAGGTCAGAGATTTTTTGGTAGAGACATTGTGTAAATCGTCGGAACAGTCCTACTGTGAGCGCACTTTGTCCCTCGAACCGCCAGGTGGGGAGTCGAATGAGACGTCGGAGTGTGGCGTTGCTGGTCGCGGCCGGGGTCGGGATGGCGGGCATTGCCGCCGTACCGGCCGAGGCGCACGACAGCAAGCGGGTGGTGGGGTACTACACCAACTGGAGCGGGTACGACCGGAACTTCCTGGTCAGCGATCTGGTCAAGAACGGGTCGGCCGCGCGGCTGACCCAGATCAACTACGCGTTCGGGTTCGTCGACGCTGCCGGGAACTGCCTGAGCAGCGACGCGTGGGCCGACTACCAGCGGCCGTTCAGCGCCGAGCAGAGCATCGACGGCAAGGCCGACGAGCCGGGGCAGGTGCTCAACGGCAACCTCAACCAGTTCAGGAAACTCAAGAAGCAGTACCCGAAGCTGCGGATCAGCATCTCGCTCGGCGGCTGGACCGGCTCGAAGTACTTCTCCGACGCCGCACTCACGCCGGCCTCGCGGGCCGCGCATGTGAAGTCCTGTGTGGACATGTGGCTGAAGGGCAACCTGCCCGGCCTGCCCGCGGGTGCCGCCAAGGGTGTCTTCGACGGGATCGATCTCGACTGGGAGTGGCCCGGCAGCGAAGGCAACCCGGGCAACGTGATCCGGCCCGAGGACAAGCGGAACTTCACCGCGCTGGTCCACGAGTACCGCACGCAACTCGACCAGTTGTCCTGGCCGTTCAAGGGCCGCTACAACCTGACCGCGTTCCTGCCGGCGAATCCGACGATGATCGACAACGGGTTCGAGGTCCGCAAGCTGTTCAAGGACCTGACCTTCGGTACGACGCAGGGGTACGACTACCACGGCCCGTGGGAGCAGCTGACGAACCAGCAGTCCGCGATCGACGGACCGAAGGGCGACCCGACCACACCGGAGTTCAGCTCGCAGGTGACGATCGACGCCTATCTGGCCCGGGGCGCACCCCGGAGCCAACTGGTCATGGGCGTGCCGTTCTACTCCCACGGCTGGACCGGCGTGACCGATCAGAACCACGGCCTCTTCCAGCCCTCGACGGGCGCCGCACCGGGCACGTTCGAGCCCGGTACGGACGACTACCACTATCTCAAGGCGCAGCTGTCCAACTACACCGTCTACCGCGACAACGAGGCCGGTTTCGCCTGGATCTTCGACGGTACGACGTTCTGGACCTGGGACGACCCGGTGGAGATGAAGCGCAAGGCGCAGTACATCTCGAAGCGCGATCTGGGTGGCGCGATGATCTGGTCGCTCGACGGCGACACCGGAAATGGGGAGCTGATCTCGGCGTTGCACCGTAATCTTCGCTGAGTGGATCTGAACTCCCTCGTGGATCGGTTCGGCGCGGTCGGCGCCGAACCGATCCACCTCGGCAACTCCGAGGCTACGGTCGTACGACTCGACCGAGGCCGGGAACGCCTGTTCTACAAGGCAGGTCCGGGCAGCGACGACGAGGCCGACCGGTTGGCCTGGCTCGGCACGACCGGCTTCCCCTGTCCGACAGTCGTTGACCGAGGCAACAACTGGCTGCTGACCAGCGAGCTGCCCGGTCGGGACGCGTCCCAGCCGTGGCCGGCCCGTGACCGGTCGGCCGTCCTTGCCGCGATCGCGGACGGCCTTCGTGCGCTGCATGAGCTGACCGACTGCCCGTTTCTGTCGCCGTTCCCGGGTGAGCGGGAGGTGGTCACCCATGGCGACTACGCGGCGCCGAACGTCTTCATCGACCCTGAGACGCTGCGCTTCACCGGCATCCTCGACCTCAGCCGGCTCGGCTCCGGTGACCGCTACGTCGACCTGGCGTTGATGTACAAGAGTCTGTCCGGCGAGCTCAATCCGCAGTATGGCGGTCCTCCCGCGGCTCGGCGTTTCGTCGAGGCGTACGGCGGCGAACCGGACGACCCACGGATCCGCTACTACATCGATCTCGACAACTCCGGGGACTTCTGAGCTCGGAAGGCCCGGCGGTAGGCACTGGGCGTCGTGCGGACGGCCGTGTGGAAGCGGCGGCGCAGGTTGGTTGCCGACGAAAGGCCGACGCGGGTCGCGATCGTCTCGATCGGGAGGTCGGTTTCCTCCAGCAAGGCACGGGTCCGGGCGATCCGTTGCGCCAGTAGCCACTGCCCCGGAGCGACTCCGAGCTCGACCGCGAAGCGTCGGGCGAGTGTCCGCGGTGACACGTTCAACTGCGCGGCCAGGTCGTCCACGGTGATCGGCTCGGCGAGTCGCTCGGTCGCCCAGTCCAGCAGGGCACCCAACGCATCGGGAGACTGTGGGCGGTCGTCGGTCCGGTACTGGACCTGGCCGCCCTCCCGGTGCGGCGGCATCACCATCGTCCGCGCGATCTGAGCGGCGTACGCGGCGCCGTGGTCGTTGCGGACGAGATGAAGACACAGATCGATCCCGGTGCCGGAGCCGGCGCTCGTCGCGATGTCACCGTGGTCGATGTAGAGCACGTCCGGATCCACCTGGACTGCAGGGAACTGCTGCTGCAGTACGTCGCATTGCCGCCAATGCGTGGTGATGCGGCGACCGTCGAGCAGACCGGTCGCCGCCAACGCGAACGCACCCGAGCAGATGCTCACGAGCCGGGCACCCCGTCGATGGGCTCGCCGCAAGGCGCGCAGCACCGCGTCGGACGGCATCCGGCCGACCGGCAGCCAGCCCGGAACGACGATCGTGTCGGCCCGGTCCAGCGCCCGCAACCCGGACGTCACCAGCAGGTCGAAACCTCCCAATGTCCGGACCGCGCCCGGCCGCTCGGCACACACGCTGAACCGGTACCGGTCGTTGCCGAACACCACGGCCGCGCAGCCCAGCTCGAAGCTCCCCTGCGGTGCCGACACCAGCGCGACGACCCGATGCGGACTCATGACAGAAAAGTACCTGAACGAGACTATCCAGACACTGGGGATATCTCTGTGGACATCTCAGGATCGTAGGTATGCAGAACTACGAATGGGCGTCGGTCGACGACGCGCCGGTCCGTGAACTGTTCCCCGGAATCACCCTGCGATCGCTGTGGACCAACGGCGTCGCCTCGGCGCACGTGCTCCGGATGGACCCAGGCTCCTGCTGGGAGGGCATCGACGTACACGACCCGGGACCGGAGGAGGTCTACGTCGTCGACGGCGTGTTCAACGACGGGATCCGCGACTACCCAGCCGGTTCGTTCATCCACGCCCCGGCCGGGTCGTCCCATGTGCCGCAGTCGGAAAAGGGCTGCACCCTGTTCCTGTTCTACCCGGAGGGCTGACCTCAGGGCTTGTTGATCTGCACCACGTCGAAGTCGGTGCCTGCTGGTGCTCCTGGCCCGAACGGCGGCGGGAAGCCCAGATCGAAGCGGGCGTTCACCAGCGCGAGCCGGTCGCCGGACTTGGCCACGGTGGTGGGGATGCGGAACAGCTTGCTGGTGAAGGTCTCGGTGATCCGGCCGCTGGTCAGGTCCCCACTGAGCCTGATCTTGACCAGCCGCTCAGCGAAGTTCTCCACCACCCACAGCGTCCGGCCGTCGAGCAGGATCCCGTCCGGTGTACCGGGGGTGATGGTGCCGCCGGTGATCGCGATCGTCCGGCTGGCACCGGTCCGCGGGTTCACCAGGTACAGCTCGCCGCGGGACGAGTGCCCGAGGATCAGCCACTTCCCGCTCCGGGGCGCGTCGATCCCGTTCAGATTGGGGAACACCCCCATCACGGCGGCAGGCCCACTGAGCGGAATCGTCTGCGGCGTGCCGATCCGGCCGTGGTGGCCGATCGGCACCTTGTAGATCACTGGAGCGAACGTGTCGGTGAAGTATGCCGCGTGCTCGGTCACCGTGACGTCGTTGATCAGGCTGTCGCCGGTGGCGAGCACCAGATCCTTGACCGTCGAGCCGTTGCGGGTGCTGTACACGTACGCATGTCCGGTCGCGCCGCCGGCCACCCACAGCCGTTTCGCGTCTCGTTCGACCTTCATCCCGGAGGCCGAGCGGCCCGGCGGCGCGTCAACGAAGATCGCACCCTTGCCGGTCCGCAGGCTGCCCCGGAAGATGTCACCCGTGGTGAGCGATCCGGCGTAGAACGTTGCCCCGGGCCCGGTGGCGATGCCCTCCGGCTGGAAGTCCTTCGGCAACGGGATCGAGGCCGGGAAGGGTGCGCCGGCGGCGACGGTCAGTGCCACCGCGGACACAATGAGCGCAAGTTTCCGGAAACGCGACATGATGCCCCCTGAAATCCCCGTTTCCCCTTCGTTTGAAGGTAGAACCGGGGTTTCAGGTTGTCCAGGACACGCTACTCGGTACTGCGCAGTTCCGTCGGAGCGCCGTGGACGGCGGGGATCGAGCCGAGCTTGCCGGCCTGGAAGTCCTCGAAGGCCTGGACGACCTCGGCGCGGGTGTTCATCACGAACGGCCCGGCCATCGCGATCGGCTCGCGGATCGGGCGGCCGCCGATGATCAGGACGTCCAGGTTCGGCTCCGCCTGCGGCTGCGTCGTACTCGCCGCGGTGCGGATCGTGTCACCTGGGCCGAAGACCGCCAACTGGCCCTTGCGGAACGGGCGGTGCTCGGCGCCGACCGTTCCCTGACCGGCCAGCACGTAGACGAGCGCGTTGTAGTCCGGCTGCCACGGCAGCATCAGTTCGGCGCCCGGGCTCACGGTCGCGTGGACCAACGTGATCGGTGTGTGGGTCGAGCCAGGGCCGTCATGGCCGTCGACCGAGCCCGCGATCACCCGGATCAGCGCGCCGCCGTCCTCCGTGGACAGCAGGGCAGCGTCACCGCCGCGGATGTCCTGGTAGCGCGGGGGCGCCCACTTCTGCACCTTCGGCAGGTTCACCCACAGCTGGATGCCATGGAACAAGCCACCGCTGAGCACCAGATGCTCCGGCGGGGTCTCGATGTGCAGCAGCCCGCTGCCCGCGGTCATCCACTGGGTGTCGCCGTTCGAGATGACACCGCCGCCGCCGTTGGAGTCCTGGTGCTCCATGATCCCGTCGAGCATGTAGGTGACGGTCTCGAAGCCTCGGTGCGGGTGCCACGGCGTACCCTTCGGCTCGCCCGGTGCGTACTCGACCTCACCCATCTGGTCCATGTGGATGAACGGGTCCAGGTCGCGGAGGTCCACGCCGGCGAACGCACGCCGTACCGGGAATCCCTCCCCCTCGAAGCCGCTCGGCGCGGACGTCACCGACTTCACCGCCCGCTCGTGCGCGACGGCCGGATCCGGCTGGTGGACGCGGGGCAGCACAGTGATGTCGCTGACGGTCACGGCGGGCATGGTGGTCTCCTCGCTGCTCAGTAGTTCAAGAATAAACTATCTGACTGAACCGCGGCAAGAGGTCGTGTGTTCCCCGGACGTCCCGCACTCACCAACTGGTCACCTCCGATCCGGCGCCCGCTCACGCACCCCCGACGACCACGGGAGTCGCGGCGTTGGTGAGTGGTGGACGTCCGGGTCATGGCAGACTCCTGCTTTGTGACGGCGCAGATTCTGGACGGCAAGGCCACCGCGGCGGCGATCAAGGACGAGCTGAAGGTCCGGGTCGCGAAGCTGGCCGAGCAGGGCGTGGTGCCCGGGCTCGGCACGATCCTGGTCGGGGACGACCCGGGCAGCCGGGCGTACGTGGCCGGCAAGCACCGCGACTGTGCGGCGGTCGGGATCGCGTCGATCCAGATCGAACTGCCGGACACCGCGACCCAGGACGAGATCGCCGCGAAGGTCCGCGAGCTGAACGAGAACCCGGACTGCACCGGCTTCATCGTCCAGCTCCCGCTGCCCAAGCACGTCGACACGAACACGATCCTCGGCCTGATCGACCCGGCCAAGGACGCCGACGGCCTGCACCCGGTCAGCCTCGGCAAGCTCGTCCTGGGCCAGGACGGCCCGCTGCCGTGCACCCCGAAGGGCTGTGTCGAGCTCCTCCGCCGGTACGACGTTCCGATCGCGGGCGCGCACGTGGTCGTCATCGGCCGGGGCGTGACCGCCGGCCGCCCGATGGGTCTGCTGTTCACCCGCCGGAGCGAGAACGCCACCGTGACCCAGTGCCACACCGGCACCACCGACCTGGCGTCCGTCGTACGCACCGGCGACATCGTGATTGCCGCCGCCGGGTCGGCCGGGCTGATCACCGCGGACATGGTGAAGCCGGACGCCGTACTGCTGGACGTCGGCACCAGCCGCAACGCCGAGGGCAAGATCGTCGGCGACATCGAGGCCGCCGCCCGCGAGCAGGCTTCGTGGATCGCGCCGATGCCGGGCGGGATCGGCCCGATGACCCGGGCGATGCTGCTGACCAACGTCGTCGAGGCCGCCGAAGCGAGCCTGGCGCAGTGACCCGGCCGGGACAGAACGAGAAGAGCGTGACGTGCTGATGGCAGGCGAGGCTCAGCGCAGCAGCGAATGGCCGTTGGTGCTCTCGCTCCTGGTCGCCGCAACCGGCCTGGTCATCCTCACCTTCTACGACTGGCGCAACGGCGTACTGATCTTCGCCGGCAGCGTCGTCCTGGCCGGCCTGCTCCGCGCCACCCTCTCCGACACCGCCGCCGGCCTCCTCCACGTCCGCGGCCGGATGTTCGACACCGCCTTCCTCATCGCCGCCGGCGCCGCGATCGCCGCCCTGGGCCTCATCGTCCCCAACTGAAGGGTTTGCCGGCACGCGCCCCACGCGTAGCAGAGGTGCCACCTTCCATCTGCACTACCCGAATCCCCAACGGTGCAAGGGTTCTGGCGGCCACCGGTACGTTGGATCCATACGACTCAGTTGCCGCCGTCAACAACCGCCAGAAGCGGAAACCCGCCAGTGCGACGCGGGCGCAGCCAACGCCGCACCGAGCAATTGCTCGAAGTCGTCGGGTCCGGGAGGACTCATCCCCGCCAGCCTTCCGTGCTCCTCGTCAGGTCGCAAAGAGATATCGCCCTGCGGCGGGCTGTGGACAATGTCGTAACTGCGTGTCACCATCACGGCATCGTTCGGGGGATCGATTTCATCAGGGGGGCGGGGGCCGCGATGACTGCACAGGTGAAGTTGTCGGCTGAAGGTGGCGGTTCGGCCGCGGAGACGACAGAGTCCGGTCAGATGATCCTGCAGGTCCCGTCCGGGACCGAGGTCACGCTGACTGCCGGCGTGGATCCTGTCGATCCAGCCAATCCAGCGAGGTTCGAGTGGAACCGTGACGGCGCGGCCCTGGCGGCCGGAACACCCAATCCGTACGTCTTCAGCGCGGCCGAAGACTCCTGGGGCGAGTATCAGGTGATTGCCACGGTCAACGGCTCCACTCTCACCTCGGCAGCGGTCAGTCTGACGGAGCGTGCCGCCGAGGAGCAGCCGAAACCTGACACCACGGTGGCGGAGGTCGCGCCCGGTGAGTACGACCCGAAGTTCGCGCTGATCAGCGGCATCGCGGCAGGTCTGGCTGCCGTACTGACAGGCGGCCTGCTGGTGTACCTGCTGCTCGACATAGACCTTCCGGGGACGATCTCGATCGTCGGGGACAACCAGCAGGTCACCGGCACCTGGGCGCAGCGGTTCTCCGGGATACTGGCTCTCGTCCTGGTAGTGATCGGCGCGATCCTCATCTTCGGCGGCCTCTGGCTGGCGGCGCTGGAGACCCGTGGACGTCTCCGTGCACAGCAGGCCATCGCCGAGCGTGGCGCTCTCGACGGCGTCGCCGAGGTCCTCGACAAGGCCAAGGGCCTGCGCGGCACGATCGCGGTGCTGGCCGCGGGTGTCGCGATTCTCGTCGTCGCTTCGGGCATCGCGATCCGGCTGGCCGGTGCCGAGTCCGGCGCGGATCCGCAGGTCAATCCGTCGGCGCCCGCCACCCCGTCCGCCTCGCCGACCGGCTGAGTCGTCATGCCGAAGGCGGTCGTGGTCCTCATCGGCGTACCCGCGCCGCAGGCCTTCAGGTACGACGGCGACCGGTATTCCTTCGCGTCGTTGCCGGGTGTGCTGAACGACATCGCCTGGTACAGGGGGTTCCTGCCCGGTGTGATCCCTGCGCAGTCCTTGACCGTCCGCGAATGGGTGACGGAGTACGACACCAGGGTCGGCGTCATCAAGGACCGGCTCACCAGCGTCGTCAGCCAACTGCAACCTGACGACTTGATGATCCTCGTTCTGTGCGGTCACGGGTTCCAGGTCCGTGACCGCGACCCGATCCCGGAACAGGATCTGAAGGACGAGGTCTTCGCGTGCTCGGACGGCCCGCTGCTGGACGACTTCTTCCAGGAACTCTGGTCGAAATGCCCGACCGGTGCGCGCATCGTCTCGGTCGCGGACACCTGTGGATCGGACACGCTGGTCCTCGGATTGACCCGCCGCGAGCCGCTGTTCTACCAGGTGCTCACCGGCGCCGGCCCGTCCCGGCTGGCGGTCTCCGCATCCCTGAGCGCGGAGACGGCCCAGGAAACCGGTCCCGCACACCAACGACGCGGCTTGCTCAGCCGTGCCCTGGAACAAGCGTGGGACCCACGCCCCGAAACCACTTACCGCTCGTGGTTCATGGCCGCAATGAAACGCGTCAGCAACCAGAACAGCCGTCAACACCCGACCCTGAGGTATCTAGGCCCCGAACCTGGGTTGGCCCTGGTCGACTCCCAGCCATTCCAGGTGTAGCAGACTGACGCCGTGACCGTTCAGATCCGTGCAGCCATGGCCGAGGACGCACCGCGGGTCGTCGAGATCTATGTCGACTCCTGGAACGCGGGATTCACCGGCCTGATGCCACCGATCGAGGCCGACGCGGGCCGGATCCAACGCTGGGCAACCGATCTGGCCAGCGACCGCACCAGTTGGTGGGTCGCCGAAGCCAACGGCACCATCGCAGGGTTGGTCGGCATCGGGCCCAGCCGCGATCCGGTCGATCCCCAGCTGGGCGAGCTTGACACGATCGCCGTCGACCCGACCCACTGGCGCACCGGCCTCGGCACCAACCTCATGCACACCGCACTCGACGCACTCGCCGCCTACCAGCAAGCCATCCTGTGGACCCTGGCCAACTACCCCCAGGGCCAACGCTTCTACGAATCAACTGGTTGGTACGCCGACGGCGCCACCCGCGCCGACGGCCACCAAGTAATGTTCCGCCACGACCTCAGGGGGTAAGGAAAGAGCGCACCAGCAGCGGGTGTCTCGGACAGGAAGTGGGGTCCGGGGACAGGTTATCTTCTGTCCGGGGACCCCACTTGGTGTCCGCGGTCCGAGCCGTCAGCTGCCTGGGCTCAGTGGAAGAAGTGGCGGGTGCCGGTGAAGTACATGGTGATGCCTGCCTTCTCCGCGGCTTCGATGGCTGCTTCGTCGCGGATGGAGCCGCCGGGCTGGACTACTGCCTTCACGCCACCCTCGATCAGGACCTCAAGTCCGTCGGGGAAGGGGAAGAAGGCGTCGGAGGCAGCCACCGAGCCGGCGGCGCGCTCACCCGCACGGGAGACGGCGAGGCGGCAGGAGTCGACGCGGTTGACCTGGCCCATGCCGACGCCGACCGAGGCGCCGTCGGAGGCCAGCAGGATCGCGTTGGACTTGACCGCGCGGCACGCCTTCCACGCAAACGCAAGGTCGGCCAGCACCTCAGGCGAGGCCGCGGAACCGGCCGCCAGCGTCCACGCGGACGGGTCGTCACCAGGAGCCTGGAAGCGATCGACATGCTGCATCAGCAACCCACCGCTGACCCCGCGCATCTCGACCGCATCGCCGTCGGTCGGTGCGGCCGCCACCAGCAGCCGGATGTTCTTCTTACCCTGAAGGATCTCGACAGCGCCGTCCTCATAGGCCGGCGCGACCAGCACCTCGGTGAAGATTTCCGCGACCTGCTTGGCCAGGTCCACCGAGACGGGCCGGTTGGTCGCGATCACACCGCCGTACGCCGAGACCGGGTCGCACTCGTGGGCGCGGCGGTGTGCCTCGGCGATGTCCTTGCCGACCGCGATGCCGCACGGGTTCGCGTGCTTGATGATCGCGACGGCCGGCTCACTGAAGTCATACGCGGTACGCCGGGCCGCGTCGGCGTCGACATAGTTGTTGTACGACATCTCCTTGCCGTGCAACTGCTCGGCGGACGCGAGACCGCCACGACCGTTGGTGTACAGCGCCGCCGGCTGATGCGGGTTCTCGCCGTACCGCAGTACCGCTGCCTTCTCCCAGGTCGCACCGGCCCAGGCCGGGAACCCGCTGCCGTCGGAGGTGTCGGTGAGCGCACTGCCCATCCAGGACGCGACGGCCACGTCGTACGACGCCGTGTGCACAAAGGCGTCCACCGCCAGCCGCTGCCGCTCCTCGAGGCTGAATCCACCGGCAGCCAACGCCGCAACGATCTCCGGGTAGCGGGACGGCGAGACGACGACGGCGACGTTGGCGTGGTTCTTGGCCGCACCGCGGACCATCGACGGGCCGCCGATGTCGATCTGCTCGATGCACTCGTCCGTCGACGCACCGGACGCAACGGTCTCGGTGAACGGGTACAGGTTGCTCACCAGCAGGTCGAACGGCTCGACCCGCATCTCTGCCAACTGCTCGACGTGCTCGTTCTTGCGCACGTCGGCGAGCAGCCCCGCGTGCACCTTCGGGTGCAGCGTCTTGACCCGCCCGTCCAGGCACTCCGGGAACCCGGTCAGCTCCTCGACCTTGGTCACCGGTACGCCGGCCGCCGCGATCCGGGCCGCGGTGGAACCGGTCGACACCAGCTGGACGCCGGCCGCGGACAGTGCTGTCGCGAGCTCCTCCAGACCGGTCTTGTCGTAGACGCTGATCAGCGCCCGGCGGATCGGCCTGCGGTCGGTGCTCACTTCAGTCGAACCTTTCGTCCGGTGATGGTCCAGCCCTCGCGGACCAGCCGGCCGACCCACTCCACCAACTGGCGGCGCTCGACCTCCTTGATCCGCTCGGTCAGGGTGTCTTCGGTGTCGTCGTCCTCGACCGGCACGACGACCTGCGCGATGATCGGCCCGGTGTCGACGCCGCCGTCCACGAAGAACAGCGTCGCGCCGGCCACCTTCACGCCGTACTCGAGCGCGTCCCGCGGCCCGTGGATGCCGGGGAACGCGGGCAGCAGCGCGTTGTGGGTGTTGATGTACCGGTCGCCGAACGCGGCCAGGAAGTCGTCGCCGACCAGCTTCAGGAAGCCGGCCGACACGACCAGATCAGGCTTGTGCTCGGACACCGACGTGGTCAGCGCACGGTCCCACTCGACCCGCTCGGCGTAGTCCTTGACCTTGTGCACGAACGTCGGCACACCGGCGGTCGCGGCCCGGTCCAGCCCGGCGATCCCGTCCCGGTCGGCGCCGACGCCGACGACGCGAGCGCCGTACGCCGGGTCGGCGCAGGCGTCCAGCAGGGCCTGCAGATTCGATCCCGATCCGGACACCAGCACGACGAGGCGTGCAGGTTCAGGAGTGGGCGCAACCGGGTCTGTCACGCCGCAAACCTTATCCCGCGGTGTCCGCCTCAACGTCAGCCGGTCGGCGGGAGGCGATCACCGCGGCGGTGATCGACGCCCCGATCGCCATCCCGGCAGCCAGTACGCCGGCCGCCGGCAACGCGGCCGGTATCCCCACAGCCGACATCCGCCCGGGGCCGGCCGAGCCGCCCGACAACGCCATCAGCACGTAGAGCATCACGCCCGCGATCAGAGCCGCGATACCACCGCGGAGCGCGAACGCGTCCCACCCGAGTGCATCCGCCTCCTCATCGACCAGACCGCGCCGCACCACGACCAGCCCTGCCACCACACCAGCGATCAGCGGGACCAGAGCGGTCAATGCGAGCAGGTACGTCGGTGTTGCGCCATCTTCAGGTACTGCGGCCAGCAGCGGCAGCGCCGGCAGATTGCCGACATCCACCCCGGTCGGGGCGATCGTCGTCCCCACGCCCAGCTGGAATCCGGGTCCCGCCAGGAACGAGACGACGTACAGGATCATGTTCGGCACCAGCATCAGGCAGATGGCGAACAGCACGACCGACCCGATCACGCCGGCGTCCAGCAGCTCGAGCATCCCGGTGATGCGGGAGAAATGGATCGCGAGCAGTACGCCGTACAGCATCGATGCGATCGCGATCACGGTCAGGACGGCGGCCGCCGCAGCCGGCACGGTGTCGCGGAGACCGATCGGTGTCGCGTCGGCGATGTCCGCCGCCGCACCGGACTCGACCAGTATGCCGAGAGTCCCGGCGACGAACGCGATCGTCCCGGCACCGAGGAACGCCGCCAGCGGGTGCACCTTCAGCGACCCGTCCGCTGTGAGCAGCGCCACGATGAGCCCGCCCAGGCCGTAGACGACGGCGAAGACTCCGGACAGCAGGATCAGGTCCCCGGTCCGGTCGGCCGCGCTGTTCCTGGCGGCGGACTTGCCACCGCGGTACAGGCACCAGGCGAAGAACAACGTCAGACCGAGCGGTGCGATCGTGAGGGAACCACTGCCGAGCGTCACACCGGCCTTGTGCGCGACCAGCCAGGCGGATGCGCCGGCGCGGAGAGCCCCGGAGGCGCCGCCGAAGGTCGCGGCCAGCCAGCCGATCACGGCCACCGCCGCACAGGTGAGCAGACCGGTCAGCAGGCAGGCTCCGGCCGAGAGCGCCGCCGACAGGACTACCGGCTTGGTCGGGGCGACGACGTCGGACGGGGCGGGCCCGGGCGTCTGGTGTGGTCCGCCGTCACGGGCGCCCGGGCGGCTCAACATGTCGGTCATCTGACTCCCATCGTCACCCTGCCGCGAGACGCCACTCGTTCTGACACGCCGGATATGGAAGACTTCGGCGCGCTTGCTCACGCTCGGTTCACCCCCTCTGGCCAGCGGGTAGCTGACTGTGGGCGACCGGGATCCACCCGGTACTGTCGGGTGGAATCAGTCAGGAGGTCGAGCTTTGGCCGGTTCCCACCGCGCACCGCGCGGCGGCGGTCGTGCCGCTGTCCGGGAGGCGCGCCGGCAGAAGGCGCGTAAGCGGAACCAGACGATCGCGGCCGGTATCGCGGTCGTTCTTCTGGTCGGAGGCGGCGGTGTCGCCGCCCTGAACGCGTTCGGCGGCGACAACTCACCCGGCGCGAACGCCAGCGGCGCCTCCGACGACAAGTCCGCCGACTCGAAGGTGCTGACCGACGACAAGGCCCTGCTCGACGGCGCCACCGCGAAGCCTCTGGGCGCGACCGGCGTCTGGACGATCACCAAGACCGCCGACGGCAGCACCGCGCCGGACCGGGCGTTCGCCTGCCAGTCCCAGCGGTTCGCCGACCCGGCAGGACTGCGCACCTGGGTCCGCACGTTCCAGAACGCGGCCACCAAGCAGACCGCGGTCCAGTACGTCGAGGTCTCGAACGACGCGGCCGCGGCCGGCAAGGCGTACAACGCGATCGTCGGCTGGCTCGGCCAGTGCAACTCCGAGAAGCAGACCCGGCTGTCCGCCAGCTACCTGACCACAGGCGTCGGTGAACGCGGCTGGATCGCCGTGTTCGGGCAGCCTTCCGGCACCAAGACGAAGTACAAGACCATCGCCGTCTCGGTGGCCGGTCAGGCGACCATGGTGCTGGAGCACGACACGATCGCCGGGACGCCGCCCCCGCCGAACGCCGTACTGGCCACCGCGGCCGCGGCCGCGAAGCGGATCTGCGCGCAGTCCGGCGGCTGCAGCAAGGCGGCACCGCTGGCGAAGCCGAGTCTGCTGCCGAGCACCGAGGCCCCGGGGTTCATGGCGCCGGTCGACCTGCCGGTGCTGTCCGAGATCGACAAGCCGTGGGTGAGCACCCCGGCGAAGACCGGCCCCGGCACCCAGTGCGAGAACTTCGATCCGAAGAAGGCGAAGGCGACCAAGTACGGCTCCCAGACGTACCTCACGCCGGATGCGAAGGTGCCGACGGAGTTCGGCCTGGACGACACGGTGGCCAAGTTCGCGACCGCGAAGGCTGCGAGCACCTTCGCCGCCCAGATCCGCAAGAACGTCGACGGCTGCGGGAAGACCGTCTCGAACGCGAAGGTGGACTCGACCGGCGAGATCGCGACCAGCGTGATGAAGGGCGAGACCTGGGAAGCGTCGTTCGACACCGGTGACGGGAAGAAGTTCACCTACCGGATCGGTGTCGCGGCCTCCGGAAATCGCGTGGTCTACCTGCTGTTCCCGGTCCTGAAAGGCCTCGACGTCACCGACAGCGGCTTCCGGGACACGCTGATCCGCGCGACCGAGCGCTCCGCCGCCTACAAGTAACCCCTGCAAACAGCAACGGGACCCGCGGCCCATGCCGCAGGTCCCGCTTGCTGCTGCTGATCCTTACTTGGTCAGGCCCTGCATGATCTCGCGCATCAGGTTGGCGGTCTCGGTCGGCGTCTTGCCGACCTTCACGCCGACGGCCTCGAGGGCCTCCTGCTTCGCGGCCGCCGTACCCGAGGATCCGGACACGATCGCACCGGCGTGGCCCATCGTCTTGCCCTCCGGCGCGGTGAAGCCCGCGACGTAGCCGACCACCGGCTTGGTCACGTTCGCCTTGATGAACGCGGCCGCCCGCTCCTCGGCGTCACCACCGATCTCACCGATGATCACGATCGCGTCGGTGTCGGGGTCGTTCTGGAACGCCTGCAGCGCGTCGATGTGCGTCGTCCCGATGATCGGGTCACCGCCGATACCGATCGCGGTGGAGAATCCGAAGTCCCGCAGTTCGTACATCATCTGGTACGTCAGCGTGCCCGACTTCGACACCAGACCGATCCGGCCCGCACCCGCGATGTCGGCCGGGATGATGCCGGCGTTCGCCTGGCCCGGCGTGATGATGCCGGGGCAGTTCGGGCCGATGATCCGGGTGGTGCCGGACGCCTGCGCGGCGGCGAAGAACGCGGCAGTGTCGTGCACCGGCACGCCCTCGGTGATCACTACGACCAGCGGTACGGCGGCCTCGACGGCCTCCAGCACCGCGTCCTTGGTGAACTTCGGCGGCACGAAGATGACGGACACGTCGGCGCCGGTCTCCTTGACGGCGTCCGCAACGGTGCCGAACACCGGAACCGCGGTGTCTTGGCCGTCGAAGGCTGGGAATTGAACGCTCTGACCCGCCTTGCGCGGGTTCACGCCGCCGACGATGTTGGTGCCCGAGGCAAGCATCCGGGTGGTGTGCTTGGTGCCTTCCGAGCCGGTCATGCCCTGGACGATGACCTTGCTGTCCTTGGTCAGGAAGATAGACATGTTCAGCGATCCCTTACTTCGCAGCCAGCTCGGCGGCCCGCCTGGCGGCGCCGTCCATGGTGTCGACCCGCTCCAGACCGGCCAAGCCAGCCTCGTCGAGGATGCGGCGGCCCTCCTCGGCATTGTTGCCGTCCAGCCGGACGACCAGCGGCATGCTGACGGCCTCGCCGCGGCTCGCGAGCAGCTCGAACGCTTGCACGATGCCGTTCGCGACCTCGTCGCATGCGGTGATGCCGCCGAAGACGTTGACGAACACGCTCTCCACCTGCGGGTCGGAGATGATGATCTCCAGCCCGTTCGCCATCACCTCGGCGCTCGCGCCGCCACCGATGTCGAGGAAGTTGGCCGGCTTCTGACCACCGAACTCCTCACCGGCGTACGCGACCACGTCCAGCGTGGACATGACCAGGCCGGCGCCGTTCCCGATGATGCCGACCGAACCGTCCAGCTTCACGTAGTTCAGGCCCTTGGCCTTGGCCGCCGCCTCCAGCGGGTCCGCCGCCGAGACGTCCTCGAACTCGGCGTGGTCCGGGTGCCGGAAGTCCGCGTTCTCGTCCAGGGTGACCTTGCCGTCGAGCGCCTCGACGTTGCCGTCGGCGAGCTTGACCAGCGGGTTCACCTCGACCAGAGACGCGTCCTCGGCGATGAAGACGTCGTACAGCTTGACGATCTCCGGTACGACGGCGTCGATCACGTCGGCGGGGTACTTCGCCGCCGTGGCGATCTCCCGCGCCTTCGCCTCGTCCACTCCGGCGGCCGGGTCGATCGAGATCTGCGCCACCGCGTCGGGGTTGGTGTGCGCGACCTCCTCGATCTCCATGCCGCCGGCGGCCGACGCGATGCAGAGGTAGTTGCGGTTGGCCCGGTCGACCAGGAAGGAGAAGTAGTACTCCTCGGCGATCGCCGCGGCCGGCACGATGTTCAGGATCTTGACGACGTGGCCCTTGATGTCCAGCCCGAGGATCTCGCGGGCCTTCTCCTCCGCCTCGTCCGGCGAGGAGGCGAGCTTGACGCCACCGGCCTTCCCGCGGCCGCCGGTCTTCACCTGGGCCTTCACGACCACTCGGCCACCGATCTTCTCGGCCGCCGCGCGGGCTTCCTCGGGAGTCGTGACGACCGCACCCACGGTCGTCCGCACCCCGTGCTTGGCGAAGACCGTCTTCGCCTGGTATTCCATCAAGTCCACGACTGTGGTCCCTCTCTCGCACCTGTTCGAGTAGGCCGCGGCAGGCGGGCTGAACCCAATGGAGGGGTACGGTCGCCGGCGCGTTCCGTCGGCCTGAGACTAGCCACCGTGCCCGGCACGGCAACAGCCGGGGTACACGCTGAGACGACCGTCACAGGATTCTTCCCAGGCCGTGCCAGGCTGGGACGCATGACCGATCCAGTGTTCGACTCTGGGACCAGACCAGCTGACGACTGGTGGCGTAGCGCCGTCGTCTTCCAGGTGTACCCGCGATCCTTCGCCGACGCCGACGGTGACGGCACGGGTGACGTCAACGGCATCCGGGCCCGGCTGCCGTACCTGGCCGACCTCGGCATCGACGCGATCTGGATCAGCCCGTGGTACCCGTCCCCGCTCCTCGACGGCGGGTACGACGTGTCCGACTACCGCGACATCAACCCCGAGTTCGGCACGCTGGCGGACGCGGACGCGCTGATCGCCGAGGCGCACGCGCTCGGCCTGCGGATCCTGATCGACCTGGTGCCGAACCACTGCTCCTGGGAACACCCGTGGTTCAAGGCCGCGCTGGCGGCCGGCAAGGGCTCTCCGGAGCGGGACCTGTTCTGGTTCCGCGACGGCAAGGACGGCGGTCTGCCGCCGACCAACTGGCCGGCCGCGTTCGGCGGCGGCGCCTGGCAGCAGATCGACGACGGGCAGTGGTACCTGCACCTGTTCGACATCTCCCAGCCGGACTGGAACTGGGACAACCCGACGGTGATCGAGGAGTTCGACGCGATCCTGCGGTTCTGGTTCGACCGTGGCATCGACGGCTTCCGGATCGACGTGGCCGACTCGATGGCCAAGGACTCCACGTTGCCCGACGTACCGCTGCACAACGGGGAACCGACGCGGGAGAAGTACGTCGGCAACCCGTTCTACGACCAGCCCGGCGTACACACGATCCACCAGCGCTGGCGGGCGATCGCCGACGAGTACGCGGATACGCCGCAAGGGCCGCGGGTGTTCGTGGCCGAGGCGTGGCTGTCGCCGGCCGAGCGGCTGGCGCAGTACGTGCGGCCGCACGAACTGCACTCTGCGTTCAACTTCGACGTACTGCAGTGTGCGTGGGACGCGAAGGACCTGCGGGAGGTCATCGACCACACCACGGAGAACCTGTGGGCCGTCGGCGCACCGGCGACCTGGGTGCTGAGCAACCACGACACGATCCGGCATCGCACGCGGTACGGCCGGGATCAGCGGGACGCGCTGGAGGGTGCGGGCGTCGTACCGACCGATCTGGAGCTCGGCCGCCGTCGGGCACGTGCCGCGGCGCTGCTCGAGCTCGCGCTGCCGGGTGGTGCGTACGTCTACCAGGGTGACGAGCTTGCTCTGCCCGAGGTCGAGGATCTGCCCGAGGACGTTCTCGACGACCCGACGTGGGAACGCTCCGGCCACACCGTCCGTGGCCGCGACGGCTGCCGCGTCCCGATCCCGTGGAGCGGCTCGGCGCCGCCCTTCGGCTTCGGCCCAGGCACCGACCAGCCTTGGCTTCCGCAACCAGCCGACTGGTCAGCTCTGACCGCCGAGACCCAGGCCAACGACCCCGACAGCCATCTCAACCTCTACAAAGCCGCTCTCCGCATTCGCCGCTCCCACCCCGCCCTCGGCGAAGGCCGCCTCACCTGGGACGACGAACCCCCCGCCGGCGTCCTGTCCTTCACCCGCGACGGCTTCCGCTGCATGGTCAACCTCAGCGACGCCCCCATCCCGCTCCCGCCCCACCAGCAGCTCCTCCTGAGCAGCCAGCCGCTCACCAACAACCAACTCCCCCCGGACACCGCCGCCTGGCTCGAAGCCTGAGAACGACGAAGGCCCGCTCACCGTTTCGGGTGAGCGGGCCTTCGTTCTCAGGGCCTTACTTGACGCCGCCTGCGGTCAAGCCGGCGACGATTCGGCGTTGGAAGATCAGGACGGCGATCACGAGCGGAATCGTGACGACCACACCGGCGGCCATCTGGCTGCCGAACGGTTGGTCACGTCCCGACGTACCGGTGAACTGCGAGATCACCACGTTGGCGGTCTGGTACTCCTTCTTGTTCACCATGCTCAGCGCGATCAGGAACTCGTTCCAGGCCGCGATGAAGGTGATGATCGCGGTGGTGAACACACCCGGTGCGGCCAGCGGGAGGATCACCTTGCGGAACGCCTGGGCCGGCGTACAGCCGTCCACCATCGCGGCCTGTTCGAGCTCTCGTGGCATTTGCCGGAAGAACGCGGTCAGGAGCCACACCGCCAGTGGCAGTGCGAACGACAGGCTGGGCACGATCATCGCCTGGTAGGTGTTGATCCAGTCGATGTTGACGAACAGCTTCTTCAGCGGGATCACCAGCGAGATCCCCGGGAACATCGAGGTGACGATGATGATCGCCAGCACGAAGTTCTTGCCCCGGAACTCCAGCCGGGCCAGCGTGTACGCCGCCACCATGCCGATGATCAGCGTCAGGATCGTCACCGTGCCGGCCACGATCAGGCTGTTCAGCAGACCACGCTGGAACCCGGTGCCGGGCTTGAACACGTCGGTGAAGTTGGTGAACGAAATGGGCGACGGAATGATCGTGTTCTCGAACTGGTCGGTCGGCCGCCGCAGCGACGACACCACCATCCAGAAGAACGGCAACAGGCAGTAGAGCACGATCAGCCCGACACCGATCAGCGGCAGCCAGCGCCGGTACCACGGCGCCTCGGCAGCCTTGATGTCGATCCTTGCGGGAGCCTTCTCAGCAACAACAGCCATCATTCACCTCCCAATCCGCCACCGGCGGTCAGTCCGGCCACTGGGGCGCCCGGGTCCGCCTGCTTGCCCCGGCCTCGCCCGTTCCTGCCGTTCTTCTTCTTCGACTTGCGCTGGATCGCGTCACCGAACACGTCGGCACCCAGCAGCTTCACGAACACGTACGCGACCACAGCGACGTAGATGAACAGCAGGGTCGCGTACGCCGCCGCCGGCCCGTACCGGGTCTGGTTGGCTTCGAGGTACGCCAGGATCGACAGTGTCTCGACCGACTCCTTGTTCGGGCCGACCAGCACGAACGGCAGGTCGAAGATCCGCAGTGTGTCGAGGATGCGGAACAGCACTGCCACCAGCAGCGCCGGCTTCACCAACGGCATCGTGATGTGGACGAACGCCGACCACGCCTTGGCGCCGTCGACCTTGGCGGCCTCGTAGACCTCGTCCGGGATCGTCTGCAGGCCCGCGAGAACCAGCAACCCGATGAACGGCGCGGTCTTCCAGGTATCGGCGACGATGACCGACAGCACCGACTGCCAGCCCTCGGTGGACCACAGGATCTGAGTGCCGAGCATCTCGTTGGCGATACCGTCAGCCTGGAAGATCCACTTCCACAGCAGCGCCGAGACGACGGTCGGGATCGCCCACGGGACCAGGATGCTGGCCCGCACGATGGCGCGGCCCCTGAACGCCTTGTGCATCACCAGGGCCATCGCGACACCCAGAATGGTCTCGATGACCACACAGGCGACGGTGAAGAACGTGGTGTTGTAGAAGGCGTTCCAGAATCGTTGGCCGGTCTCGCCGGAGAAGATCGCCGTGTAGTTGTCGAGACCCACGAACTCGGAGCCCTGGACGATGAAGCCTGACGCGTCGATCCGCTGACCACTCTGGTACAGCGACTCGCGCAGCGCGGCGAGGATCGGCAACCCGACGACAAGGATCAGCACGATCATGGTCGGCGACAGCAGCAACGCCGCCAGCCGGCCGGTGCCCTCGTTGAACGAGCTCCGCCGCTTGGGCGTCTTGGTGGTCTCCGATGTCGGCCGCTTTGCGACCGGGGCGGATGTACTCACCTCTGCCTCCTTCTCTCTGCTCGCTTCGAGCGGGCAGCGACAGGTCGGGGCCGGCACGAAGCTGTGAAGCTGCGCACCGGCCCCGCCGCTTCGGTCATTGAGTGATGAGCGTGCTCAACTTGGTCTGCAGACCCGACAACGCGTCCTTCGGCGTCATCGTGCCGGTCAGTGCGCCGTACGCCGCTTCCTGGATCGCGGTGGTGACGTCGCCGTACTTGACCACCTTGGGCCGCGACTTCGCGCCCTCGATGGAGGCCTTCAGCGGAGCCAGGTAGGGGAACTGCTTGTTCAGCGTCGCGTCGTCGTACAACGAGGCCCAGGTCGGCGCCTGCGAGGTCTTCTCGATGTTCGCCTTCTGCCGCTCCTCGCTGGACATGAACTTGATGAAGTCCGCCGCGGTCGCCTTGTTCTTGGCGAACTCCGAGATCGCGTAGTTGTGACCACCCAGGGTGGACACGCCCGGACCGGTCATACCCGGCAGCGGCGCGACCGCGAACTTGCCGGCGATCTTCGACGAGCCGTCGGTCTTGCCCGCCAGCGCGTACACGTACGGCCAGTTGCGGTGGAAGAGCAGGTTGCCCTCCTGGAACGCCCGCCGGCCCGGCTCCTCCTGGTAGGTGATGGCGGCCTTCGGGATGAAGCCCGACTTGAAGCCCTCGGTCAGCGCGGTCAGACCCGCAAGCGCCTCCGGGGTGTCGACGTTCGGCTTGCCGTCATCCCCGACGACGACACCACCGGCACCGTTGACGGCCTCGGAGAAGTTCACCGTGAGGCCCTCGTACTTCTCGAACTGCCCGGCGTAACAGCCGATGTTCTTGGCCTCCGGCAGTGCCTTCACCTTGGCACAGGCGGCGACCATCTCTTCCCAGGTCTTCGGCGGCTGCACACCGGCCTTGTCCAGCAGATCCTTGCGGTAGTACAGCAGACCACCGTCGGACGTCACCGGTACGGCGTACAGCTTGTCGCGGTACTTCGCGGTGTCGACCGTCGAAGGCAGCAGCTTGCCCAGGTCGGGGAACTGGTCCGGCTGCAGCTCGGTGACCCAGCGGTTGGCCGCGAACTCCGCGGTCCAGACCACGTCCAGGTTCAGCACGCTGAACGCGTCGGACTTGTTCTGGGCGTTCGAGATCATCTGCGCGCGCTGCTGGTCCGCGGACTCGGGCAACTCCGACACCGTGACCTTCTCGTCCGGGTGCTGCGAGTTCCACGCCGCGACCTGGTTCGTCAGGTTCCCGGAGGTGTCCTTGCCGGTGGCAAACGTGATCGGACCGCGGCCTTCGAGCGCTGCGCCCCCGGACGAGCCGCTGCCACCGCTGCTCTCGTCGTCACCGCCACCACACGCGGACGCGAGCAGCACCAGGCTGCTGGCGACGGCCACGAACGCGGCCCTGCGTGTATGTGATCGTTCAAACCTCATCGTCTACCTGCCCTCTCCGATGGGATATCGCTTGGTCCTGCGTAGAACGGGTCACCGTCCCCCACCGCACCGTGTCCCCGCCTGTCCGGACAGTAACCGACATCGAGGGCTATGTGTTCTATGCCACACAGCCCGCCGCTGATCAGCCGTGAAACGGACAGCCGCATGGCTGTATGCGACCGCGATTCGACAGCCCGCACAACCAGGTGCTTCTTAACGATTCGGTATTACCGGTTAGTAACCTGGCTGAACAGGCCGTGACTGTTCAGAACGACTCCGGGCAGTCGTCATCACGCTCCGGAGCGGATCGCCCGGGTCAGGCCGTCGAGGCGGAGGCGTCGCCGACGTTCGCGCGGACCCACTCGACGATCTCGGTGGTGGTGGCGCCTGGGGTGAAGATCTTGTGGACGCCGAGCTCGGCCAGCGGCTGCAGGTCGGCGTCCGGGATGATGCCGCCGCCGAACACCACGATGTCGTCGGCCTCCCGCTCGGTGAGCAGTTCGCGGACGCGCTTGAACAGCGTCATGTGCGCCCCGGACAGCACCGACAGGCCGATCGCGTCGGCGTCCTCCGCGATCGCGGTCTCGACGATCTGCTCCGGGGTCTGGTGCAGGCCGGTGTAGATGACCTCCATGCCGGCGTCTCGCAGCGCCCGCGCGACGACCTTCGCGCCACGGTCGTGGCCGTCCAGGCCAGGCTTGGCGACAACGACCCGGAGAGGACTCGTAGGAGGCATGCTCGCAGGCTATCCGGTCCCTTCATCCCGGATAAGACACGAACGCGTGTGTTCCCCGACACGCCACGTGGGAACTGGTTACCGTGGAAGGGATCGGACCGATCGGGGGGTCTGGTTGCGTGAGGAGGCGCCGATGAGTGCCTGGCAGGACGGCGTACGTGGCGCGCTGGACGGACTCCTGTACGGCGCCCGGTCCGCAGTCTCACCGCGGGTCCTCCAGGGCGCCGCCGTCGAGATCGGCTGGCTCACCACCCACCTGGCGATGTACCCACTCGGCCTGGTCGGCAGCTCGGGCTCCCGCACCGAGCGGCTCACCCTGACCGGCCTGACTCCGGCCCAGCGCAGTCTACTGGTCAGCGACGTCAGAGCCGCCGGTACGCCGATCGTGCTGGCGCACGGGATCATCGACAACCACACCATCTTCGCGCTGATGCGCCGCCAACTGGTGCGTCGAGGGTTCAGCAGCATCCACACGTTCTCGTACTCACCCCTGACGCTGGACGTCCGTCGTACCGCGGAACGGATGGGCGAGGAGATCGAGGCGATCTGCGAGGCGTCCGGGTCGGACCAGATCCACGTGATCGGGCACAGCCTCGGCGGGCTGATCGCTCGGTACTACGTCCAGCGGCTCGGCGGTGATCAGCGGGTGCACACCTGCGTCACGCTCGGGACGCCGCACCAGGGCACCGTCGCGGCCCGGCTACTGCCGTGGCCGTTGGTGAAGCAGGTGCGGCCGGACAGCGACCTGATGGCCGAACTGGCCGAGCCGGCGCCCGGGTGCCGGACCAGGTTCGTCGCGTTCTACAGCGACGTCGACCAACTGATCGTGCCGCAGCGGCGGGCCCGGATCCGGCACGCCGATCTGGTCGCGAGTAACCTGCGGGTTCGCGGCGTGGGCCACCTGTCCCTGCCGTTCCACGGCGAGGTCGTGCATCAGATCACCGAGATGCTGGCCCACCTGGACGAGCAGGACGCCGCCGCGGGAACCGCCTGACCAAGCAGCTGTCCAAGCCGCTTTCCGGGCAGCGTTCCAGGCGCCGACGGCGAATGCACGTGCAGCCGCTCATGCAAAGGTTTCGTGAAGGACGGCGCCAAAAGGGGGTGGCGGGGTTTGTGGCCTCGTGACCCATCCGTTATGGTGCATGAGCCCGCCGGGGGAATAAATCCTCCGGAGGGTGCATAGATTCAAGCCCCTCCTAGTCCCTCCCACCCCTAGCCCTCCTCCTCAAGCCCCTCCCCTGTGACCGAAAGGCCACGTTGTGTCCCAGCACCGTGCCGCGGGAGACCGCGTCACGCCCGGCAACGCTGCGCGAAATCCCGGCGCAGGACGTCACAGTGCCAAGCATCGCGTCGCCAGGCGTAACACCCCCAGCAGTACCCAGATCGTCGGTCTGACCGCAGCCCTGGCTGCGGCGGCAGGAGCTGTGGGATTCAGCCACAGCACCCTTGCCTCGCCGACGCAGGCCAACTCGGCGGTGAACCTGGCCGCGCTCAGCCTGGACAACGGTTCGATGTCCGGCATCACCACGGCCCGCATCCAGGCCCGCCAGCTCGCCACCCGTGACTCCTCCCGGGTCCAGTTGGCCGGCAACGACACGAACAAGAAGCAGGCCGCGGCCGCTCAGCTGGCCAAGGCCCGGGCCGCGAAGCTCACCGCGACCCAGGCGCTGACCAGCAAGCGTGCCTCCGCCCTCGCCAAGGCCAAGGCCGCGGCCGACGCGGCGGAGAAGAAGGCCCGCGAGTCCGCCACCCGCTGCGAGATCATGCTGACCGGCTACCACATCACCGCGACTTTCGGTCAGGGTGGCAGCCGCTGGGCCCGCAATCACACCGGCACCGACTTCGCCGCCGACACCGGCACCCCGATCCACTCCGTGATGAAGGGCGTGGTGATCTTCGCCGACTGGGCCGGCGCGTACGGTCGCCAGGTCCAGGTCCGGCACGAGGACGGCACGGTCACCTGGTACAACCACATGTCGAAGTTCAGCGTCTCGGTCGGCGAGACCGTGTACGCCGGTGACCAGGTCGGCGCGGTCGGCTCGACCGGCAACACCACCGGCCCGCACCTGCACTTCGAGGTCCACCCGGACGGCGGCGAGGCGATCGACCCGATGCCGTGGCTGCGCGACCACTGCGGCCTGAACCCGTAAGTCCTCAGGCCCTCACCCGGCGAGCTGACTAAGCTGCCGAGCATGCGCCCGGCAGCTGGTGAGGTCCTGCACTTCTCCGAAGATCCGACCATCGAGGTCTTCCGGCCGCACGTCGCCAAGACGACGCGAGAGGCCACTCCGTATGTCTGGGCCGTCGGCTACGACCGCGCGCCCGACTACTGGTTCCCCCGGCAGTGCCCCCGCGCGATGGCGTGGGTCGGACCCGCCACCACCACTGACGACCGTGACCGCATCATCGGCGTCGGCTCCGGGACTCGCGTGCACGCGGTCGAATACGGCTGGCTGGATGCGATGCGCTCCGTCGAGCTGTACGCCTATCGCCTGCCGGCCAAGCAGTTCGACGAGTTCGACGCGGCGTTCGTCGCGACCGCGGAGGTCCGGCCACTCGGTCCGCCCGAACGCGTCGGCGACCTGTTCGAGCTGCACGACGAAGCCGGCATTCAATTACGTGTCCTGCCCCGCCTGCACGACTTCTGGGCGGAGACCACCACCAGCACCCTCGAGTGGAGCGGCATCCGGCTCCGCAACGCCCGCCCGTGACGCCGTACGGCGATCTGGGCGAAGCGGCCTGGACTTGGGCGCTCCAGCAGGTCCAGTGGGACGACGACGGGCCGTGGATTCCGGAGGCGGCCGGTGGTGAGAAGCCGACCGAGTACCGCGACGGCATGCACAGCGGCATCGGCGGCCTCGCCCACACCCTGGCCGAGATCCAACTCACCCGCCCATGGACCGCCGACGAGCGACGCCTCGCCTCCGCCCTCGCCGACCGCATCCGCACGACGATCCCGTCGGACACCTCGATCACGTACTTCGACGGCCTGGCCAGCTCGATCGGCGTCCTCACCGCGCTCGGCGAGCCTGGTTCCGGCGGCGCGGTCAGGCGGGCCCTGGAGATCGCTACGAAGGACGGCTGGCCCGAAGGCTTCCTCGAGGCGGAGGACACGTACTACACGGGTGCGGTGGCCAATGACGTCACGCTCGGGACCGGAGGCGCACTGATGGCCGCGCTGTGGGTCCTCCGCCGCGGCGAGAACGCCCGTCCCCTGGCCGACCGGGCCGCGGACCTGCTGCTGGGCGAGAAGGAGGAGTTGCCCACCGGTCTCAACTGGCAGTTCGTGTCGCGACGGTTCAAGACCGAGGAACCGATCGAGATGCCGAACTTCTCACACGGACTGGCAGGGATCGCGGCGGTGCTGACAGTCGCCGGGGTTGAGCTGGAGCGGCCGGAGTTCGTCGACGCGGGACGGCGTGGTGCCGAGCATCTTGTGACGCTGGGGATCAACGACAGCAAGGGATTCCGGGTGCCGCGGGTGATCCCGTGGGCAGAGCGCCATGGCGACGAGTACACGTACAACTGGTGCCACGGCGGGGCAGGTACGGCGTTGCTGTTCAGCGCATTCGAGTACGCCGGCGTGGACCAGGTCGCCGGTGAGTCGCCGACGATCTGGCGCCGACGGTGTCTGGACAGCGTCCGGAACTCCGGGATCCCCGAGCGACTCCACCCAGGCTTCTGGGACAACGACGGACGCTGCTGCGGTACGGCGGGAGCCGGCGACGCGTTCCTGGACGCCTGGCACCGCGATCGCGACCCGCGGGACCTGGAGTTCGCCGTACGGCTCGCGGATGCCGTGGTGGATCGGGCGATCCATGATGGCGGGTCGGCGTACTGGCGGTTCGTGGAGCACAAGAACGAGGATCCGCTGCTGCCACCGGGCGTGGGCTGGATGCAGGGTGCAGCCGGGATTGCGGCGTACCTGTTCCGGATCGAGCGGGTGCTGGGCGGCGGTCAGGACGCGGTGGAGCGGATGGACAACTGGTGGGCGCTCAGACGGTGATGACCACCTTGGCCCGCGCGTGACCGGTCTCGATATGGCGCATCGCGTCGGCGGCGGCTGCGAGCGGGTAGGTCCGGTCGACCACCGGCGTGAGCTTGCCGGCCTCGGCGAAGTCGCGAAGCGTCGCCAGATTGCCCCGGCTCGGGACCGCGTTGAAGAGCGCTACTCGCTGCGGCACGAAGGGGGCTGACAACTTCCCTCTGACTATCAGCCCGAGCGGACCGAAGAGGCTGCCACCGGTGAACAGCCCGCCCCCGGACAGGAGGAGGGTGCCGCGGCGAACCAGCGCCCGGCGGAGGGCCGTCAGGGACCGATTCCCCACCAGGTCGAGCACGATGTCGTACTTCTGACCGGTCCGGCTGAAGTCGGTCTGCCGGTAGTCGACGACGTCGTCCGCGCCGAGTGACCTGACCAGGTCGACGTTCCCGGTGCTGCACACCCCGGTCACCTCCGCGCCCATTGCCTTGCCGATCTGGACTGCGAACGTCCCCACGCCGCCCGATGCGCCGTTGATCAGCAGGCGCTGGCCGGGCTGGAGCTTCGCCGTGTCGCGCAGGCCGATCAGGGCGGTGTTCGCGGCCAGCGGGATGGCCGCGGCCTGCTCGTGGCTGAGGTTGGCGGGTTTGGTCTCGAACGACTCCACGTGGACGGCGACGTACTCGGCGAAGGCTCCGGGCGCTTCGCCGTACACCTCGTCGCCGAGCTGCACCCCGGTCACCGCGGGGCCGAACGCCTCGACGGTGCCGGCGAAGTCGGTGCCGCGGATCGGGACGTTGGGCCGGCGCCAGCCGAGATCGGCGGACGGGCGGGCGACGTACGGATCGCCGCGCAGCACGTGCCAGTCGCGGGCATTGACCGACGCCGCACGGACCCTGACCAGCACTTCGCGATCGGCCGGCACCGGCTGCTCGACGTCGGTGAACTCCAGAACGTCCGGCGATCCATACCTGCGTTGAACGATGGCTTTCATCGCATCCACCCCCAAGTTTCTTACGTCGTAAGGCTGCCTTACGACGTAAGAAAATACAAGAGCCCGCGGGGAGGCGATCTACTTGAGCCGGTCCAGACCGTCGAGGATCAGGTCGAGGGAGAACTCGAACTCGGCCTGGTCGTCACACCAGCCCTGCGTGGACTCCGGGTCGTCGTGGGCGATCTCGGACAGCATGCCGACCAGGTTCGGCAGTTGGTCCGCCAGGTCCACGATCATCCGCTCGGACTGGTCGCCCGCACCGCCGGCGGACGGATCGAACAGCTCCTGGGAGAACCCCAGCGCCCGGCTGCCCAGCGCGTGCAGTGCGTGGTGGGCAAGGTCGTACGAGAATCCTCCGGACCGCATCAGCCCGACCAGGCGATCGTGGTACAGCACCACTGCCGGGCGCATCGCCGTACGGCTCTCGAGCAGCCTCGGCGCCCAAGGATGCCGCAGCATGATCTGCCGAGCAGTGAGGATCCGTCGCCGCATCGCGGCCTTCCAGTCGCCCGGCTCACCGTCGTCGCGGTCGACGATCTCGTTGAGCTCGGCCATCAGTCCGTCGACGATGCCGTCGAGCAGGTCGTTCTTGTTCGCGACGTGGTAGTACAGCGACATCGCCTCGGCGCCGAGTGCTTCGCCGATCCGCCGCATCGTGACGGACTCCAGCCCGTCGGAGTCGGCGATCGCGACCGCGGCCTGCAGTACCCGGTCCCGGCTCAACGGGATCCGGGGTTCGGAGTTCGCCTGCACTGCCACGCGGATCCCCCTTCCTACGCTTGATTCGTACAGCGTAAGGCAGGGTTCAGCGCTGCCAGACCTCGGCGGTGGTGAGGAACGCGGACGAGCCGGGCTTGTCGGGCGAGCCGTCGACCTGGACGAAGCCGGGAACGGACGCGCCGCCGATCGAGACCGTCGCCGACCGGACCGGGGCGATCACCAGGCTCAGGCTGTGGCTGCCCTCGGCGAGCGGGAAGTCGTCGGTGGCGAACAGCCGCCGGTCCAGTACGCCGCCCATCTCGATCTGGATGTCGGCCGCCTTGGCGCTGAGGCCGTCGGCCAGGTTCATCGACACCTGGACCAGGTCGCGCTCGACCGCGGGCTCGTGCCACGGCAGACCCTGCACCTCGATGAACGAGCGTACGAAGTACCGCTCCAGCCAGGAGGCGAGATCGACGTCCTCCGACACCACCCGGACGATGCCGTCGAACCAGAGCACGACCGCCGTACCGGAGCCGCGGATGGACCAGTCGACCATCCAGATCGAGGCGTACGCGGTCACCTTGCCGTTCTCGTCGAACAGCCGCAGCCCAGGGTTGGCCCCCGCCAGGATGATCCGGCGGTTGCTGCCAGCCGACGACTTGGACATGGGAGGACGCTTCCGGGAGGGGGCCGAAGAAGCCTTGATTGTCTCAATCTCCGGCTGGGACGCAATGTAAACGTCCAAAAGCTTGACGGGGATATGCCCGGGGCGTCTTCAGATCTTCTCTACCGGCGCGTAGCGCAGCAGGAGGCGTTTGACACCCTCGGACCCGAAGTCGATGTCGGCCTGCGCCTGCTGGCCGTCGCCGCGGACCACCACGACGGTGCCCATCCCGAAGGTGTCGTGAACCACCCGGTCCCCCGGGTTCAGGCTGATCACGGGCTTGTCGGACGCGGTACGACGGGCCGGCTCGTAGCGACTGGGGATGCCGCTGCCGGTCGACGTACCGGTGCCGGACCAGCGGGTGATGGCCGACTCGTCCCGGCGCCAGTCGAGCAGCTCGGCCGGGATCTCCTCCAGGAACCGCGACGGCGGGTTGTGCTGCGGCGCGCCGTACGCCGAACGGACCGCGGCGCGGGAGATCGCCAGTCGCTGCCGGGCCCGGGTGATGCCGACGTACGCGAGCCGGCGCTCCTCCTCGAGCTCCTTCATGTCGGTCAGCGACCGGGAGTGCGGGAAGACGCCGTCCTCCATGCCGGTCAGGAACACCACCGGGAACTCCAGGCCCTTCGCGGTGTGCAGGGTCATCAGCGTGACCACGCCACCGTCGTCGGCCGCGTCCGGGATCTGGTCGGCGTCGGCGACCAGGGCGACCCGCTCCAGGAACGCCTGCAGGTCGGCGGCCTCGCCGGCAGCGGTGCGCTCCTCGACGAACTCGCGGGCCACCGAGATGAACTCGTCCAGGTTCTCCAGCCGGGTCTCGTCCTGCGGATCGGTCGACTTCTGCAGCTCCTCGTAGTACCCGGAGCGGTGCAAGGCGACGTCCAGGATGTCGTCCGGCGGTGCGCCCGAGTCGACCATCGCGGTCAGCTCGTCGAGGATGTCGACGAAGGCCTGCACGGCGTTCACGGACCGGGAAGCCATCGCCGGCGCGTCCTGGGCCCGGCGCATCGCCTGCGCGAACGAGATGCGGTCCCGCGCGGCCAGCGACTCGATCGCCGCCTCGGCCCGGTCGCCGATGCCGCGCTTGGGCACGTTCATGATCCGGCGCAGCGAGACGGTGTCCTCCGGGTTCACCAGCACGCGCAGGTACGCGAGCGCGTCGCGGACCTCCTTGCGCTCGTAGAACCGGACGCCGC
Source organism: Kribbella sp. NBC_00889 (assembly GCF_045207705.1). Classification (NCBI taxonomy): domain Bacteria; kingdom Bacillati; phylum Actinomycetota; class Actinomycetes; order Propionibacteriales; family Kribbellaceae; genus Kribbella; species Kribbella sp. NBC_00889. Next base: position 6,343,279 of record NZ_CP108783.1, read on the forward strand.
CGACCACCTTGTACGGATGGCCGGTGCGAATGAAGACCTCTTCGAACACCCGGGACTGTGCGTTGGTCCGGTAGAACACCGCCACGTCGGACGGCTTCACCCCGTCGGCGTCGGTGAGCCGGTCGATCTCGTCGGCGACGAACTGCGCCTCGTCGTGCTCGTTGTCGGCGACGTACACCGCGATCTGCTCGCCCTGGCCCTGGTCGGACCACAGGTTCTTCGCCTTGCGGCCCTCGTTGCGGCTGATCACCGCGTTCGCCGCGGACAGGATCGTCTGGGTGGAGCGGTAGTTCTGCTCCAGCAGGATCGTCTCGGCGTTGGTGAAGTCCTCCTCGAAGGCGAGGATGTTGCGGATCGTCGCGCCACGGAACGCGTAGATCGACTGGTCCGCGTCGCCGACCACCATCAGCTCCGCCGGCGGTGCGGTCGGGCCCATCCGGCCCGGCTCGTCCTCGCCACAGAGCTCGCGGATCAGCGTGTACTGCGCGTGGTTGGTGTCCTGGTACTCGTCGACGAGGACGTGGCGGAACCGGCGGCGGTAGTACTCCCGGACCTCCGGGAAGGCCTGCAGCAGGTTGACCGTGGTCATCAGCAGGTCGTCGAAGTCCAGCGCGTTCGCCTGGGCCAGCCGCTCCTGGTAGATCCGGTAGCACTCGGCGTACGTCTCCTCCAGGTGGTTGGAGGTCTTCGCCGCGGCGGTCTCGTGGTCGATCAACTCGTTCTTCTGGGTGCTGATCCAGTTCAGCACGGCGCGCGGGTTGTACCGCTTCACGTCCAGGTCGAGCTCGCGGCAGACCAGCGTCATCAGCCGGCGCGAGTCGGTGTCGTCGTAGATCGAGAACGTCGAGTTGATGCCGAACCGCTTGATGTCGCGGCGCAGGATCCGCACGCAGGACGAGTGGAACGTCGAGACCCACATCAGCTTCGCCCGCGGACCGACCAGGTCCACCACCCGCTCGCGCATCTCGGCGGCGGCCTTGTTGGTGAACGTGATCGCCAGGATGGACCCGGGGTGCGCGTCGCGGGCCGCCAGCAGGTAGGCGATCCGCCGGGTCAGCACCCGGGTCTTGCCCGAGCCGGCACCGGCGACCACCAGCAGTGGCTTGCCGCCATGCACGACGGCGGCGCGCTGCTGTGGATTGAGCCCCTCGAGCAGCGCCTCCGGATCGGTCCGGTGCGTCGTGGGCTCCTCCAGCGGCACCGGCAGCTCATCAGGCGAGAACAGCGTAGTCATCACCAACACCTTAGGCGCTCCCGCCGACAGTTACCGAACGCCGGTTCGAATCGGGTGTCGGCGTTGTGGTTGACAGCACCCCACGGATGGGCCTTGGGTGGCATCGATGAGTGAGCGGGGGTCGCATCCGGTGTTCGCGCGGATCTACGCGCGCGTCCGTCCGGGCCTCGACGAGCACGGCGTGGCGGGGCACCGCAAGCGCCTGCTGGACGGACTGGCCGGCGAGATCGTCGAGATCGGTGCGGGCGACGGCGGGAACTTCGCCCACTACCCGGCCGAGGTGACGCGCGTGATCGCCGTCGAGCCGGAGCCGTATCTGCGCTCGAAAGCCGAACGGCAGGCCGCGCTCGCACGCGTCCGCGTCGAGGTCGTGAACGGTACGGCGGAGCGCCTGCCGCTCGCGGACGGTTCGGTCGACGCCGTGGTGACTTCGCTGGTGTTGTGCTCGGTCCCGGACCAGGCGGTCGCGCTGGCGGAGGCCTTCCGCGCGCTGCGTCCGGGCGGCGAGCTCCGCTTCTACGAGCACGTCTCCGCCGCACCCGGCCGGATGGAGACCGTCCAGAAGGTCCTCGACGCGACCATCTATCCGCGGGTGTCGGGCGGCTGCCATCTGCATCGGGACACGGCTGCCGCCATCGCCACCGCAGGCTTCACCATCACCGAGCTCGACCACTTCAAGTTCCCGCCCACAGGTTCCAACCCGGCCGCCCCGCACATCCTCGGCCGCGCCGTCCGCCCGGAGGACTCCTGATGCAGAGCGCTGAAGCCCGGTACACCGCACTGGTCGATCAGGTCGAGGTGCTCTACAACAACGAGCAGTTCAGTACGGGGCTCGGCCTGATGGAGGCCGAGAGCGGCGGACTGGACGAGTGGACCGCAGAGCTGGCCCACCTCAAAGCCTGTCTGTACGGCGCTTCCGGAGATGCGGACTCGGCATTGCGGACTCTCCAGGCGGCGAGCGCCGCAGGGGCATGGTGGCAGCCGTCGATCCTGACCGATGACGACGATCTGGCCGCGCTTCAGGAGCGACCTGAGTTCCAGGAGTTGGTCGCGGTGTCGAGTGAGCGGGTCGCGGACGACCCGCTACCTCCTCTCGTCGTGCTGCCCGCCGGGCCGGCTGTTGGTGTGGTGGTGGCGTTGCACGGTGCGGGACTGCGGGCGACGCATTCGGCGCAAGACTGGGCTGGAGTGCTCGAGCTCGGCTACGGGCTGATGTGCGTGGAGTCGTCGCAGCGGATGTCGCCGATGTACCGGACCTGGCCCGATCGGGAGCGTGCCGCCGACGACATCGCCCGCGCGCTCGACCAGTTGCCTGCCGAGCTGAACGGCGTACCGGTGATCGCGGCGGGCTTCTCCGCCGGCGGGCGCGCTGCCCTCGACTGGGCACTGACCGCACATCCGGTCAAGGTCTCCGGTGTGGTCCTGGTGGCTCCCGCCATTCGCGAGCTCCCGGCCACTTCGGCCGGGACGTTGTCTCCGGCAACGATTCTGATCGGGACCGACGACGACCTGTTCGAGGTGGTCGACGAGGCCGCCGCACAGCTGACCTCGTTCGGCTTCATGATCGACCACGTGCCCGGTCTCACCCACGCGTTCCCCACCGACTTCTCGAGCCGGTTGGAGAAGATTCTCAGCTGACGGTCAGGACAGCTGGCGGGTCAGGTGGAGTTCCACCGGGATGGCACCGTCCAGCCACTCGACCCGGGCCAGGTTGTGGCGCGCCTGCCACATGTCGACCCAACCGGCCGGATCCTCGCCGAACAGCGTCGTACGCAGGATGTCCGAGACCGCGCCGAGCAAGGTGGCGGACGGGGTGGCCATCAGTTCCAGCAGGAGGCGTTCCTGATCGGACAGGTCGTCGGCCACCAGGATCGCGTTGTCGCCCAGATTCACCCGCAGGAGCCTGCCACAGGAACAGCTTTGCTCTGAGCAGACTTGCCGTCAGCAGAAAAACTGGGGTGGGCCGGTTCGGCCGGTCAGTGTTGAGGGCATGGCTGAAGACAACAAACCTCCGCTGTTCAACGAGACCACGCGGCAACGGCTGCTCGCGCAGCGGATCGTCGTCCTGGACGGGCAGCTCGACGACGACAACGGGACGCTGCTGGCGACCCAGATGCTGACGCTTGCGGCCGAGGACCCGAAGACCGACATCGCCTTGTGGATCCACTCCCTCGGCGGCTCGGTGCCGTCGATGCTGGCGATCCGGGACGTGATGCGGCTGGTGCCGTGCGACGTGTCGACGCTGGCGATCGGACTGGCCTGCAGCGCCGGGCAGTTCCTGCTGTCGGCCGGTACGCCGGGCAAGCGCTACGCACTGCGACACGCGCGGGTCCTGATGCACCAGGGCTCGGCAGGGATCGGCGGGTCCGCGGTGGAGATCGAGATCCAGGCCAACGACCTGCGGCACATCCGCGACACGGTCCTGGCACTGGTCGCCGAGGACACCGGGCAGTCGTTCGACACCGTGCACGAGGACTCGCTGCACGACCACTGGTACACCGCCGAACAGGCCCGCACGTACGGCTTCATCGACCACATCGTCGAGACCTTCGACCAAGTCATGCCCCAAGCGAAGGCGGCTGCCTGATGAGTACTTACACCATCCCGAACGTCATCGCCCAGCATCCGCGGGGCGAGCGGATCATGGACGTCTACTCGCACCTGCTCAGCGAGCGCATCATCTATCTCGGTACGGCGATCGACGCGGGCGTGGCGAACGCGCTGATCGCGCAACTGCTGCACCTGGAGGCGGACAAGCCCGACCAGGAGATCAACCTCTACATCAACTGCGAGGGTGGCGACATGACCGCGATGCTCGCGATCTACGACACCATGCAGTACATCCAGGCGCCGATCTCGACGTTGTGCGTCGGGCAGGCGATCGCGGCCGGCGCGGTCCTGCTGGCCGCCGGCGAGCAGGGGCGCCGGGCTCTCCTGCCACACGCCCGCGTGGTCCTGCACCAGCCGGCCGCCCGCGGTCAGGGCACCATCCCGGACCTGATCCTGCAGGCCGACGAGGTGGTCCGGGTCCGTGGACAGGTGGAGTCGATCCTGGCCGAGCACACCGGTCAGTCGATCGAGCGGCTGCGGCACGACACCGACCGGGACCACGTGCTGACCGCCCAAGAGGCCAAGGAGTACGGCATCGTCGACCAGGTGATCCAGCACCGGGTGTCACTGGCCGCCTTCGCCTGAGGGTCTGGTGCCGGGCGAGGTGAGGTCAGCGGCGGCGAGGACCGCGTCGGCGACAGCGGCATGGTGAGCCATGTCGACCTTCGGGCGCCCGAGCCGGTCGGTCAGGTACGCGTAAGCGATCCGCCGGTCCGGGTCCGCCCAGCCGACACAGCAGTTGCTGCCGTTGTGCCCGAACGCGCGCGGGCTGCTCGTCGTGCCGAGCGACGAGATGGCGTCCGGCAGGAACCGCGGACCGCCGAGCTGGAAACCCTGCGACCACCGGATCGGCGCCCGCACGGTCCGGTCCAGCTCACCCTCGCTGGTCGGCTCCACGGCCACGGCCAGTGACTCGGGCCGCAGCACCCGCCCGGCCGGACCGACTCCGCCGTTCAACAGGGCCCGGTAGAACACAGTCAGATCCCGTGCGGTGGCGGAGATCCCCGCCGCCGGTACGACGGCCTCACGGGTACTGCGCCGGTTCAGGACCGACTGGATGAACGGACCGGCCGGTCCGGACACCCGGACCGGGACGTGCCGGTGCCACTGGTCGGCGGGCAGCCCGAAATAGGTGTCGGTGACGCCCAGTGGCTCGAGGACGAAGCGCCGTACCAGCTCGTCGATCGGGAGACCGCTGCACCGGTGTGCGACCTCGCCGAGGATGAAGCCGAAGGCCAGCGGACTGTAGGCGACGGTGCCGAGCGGCCAGCGGGGTCCGGCTTCCTCGATCCGCTCCAGCGAGCGGTCCCAGTCCGCCATCGAGCGCACGTCTCCGAGGTACGACTTGCCCACTGTCAGGCCGGAGCGGTGCTGCAGCACCTGGCGGACCGTGATGTCGCGCTTGCCGTTGTGCGCGAACCCGGGCCAGTACGCCGCCACCGCATCGTCCAGGTGGAGACGCCGGGACTCGACCAGCTGGTGGATCACGACGGCGATGTACGGCTTGCCGGCTGAGAACAGCCAGAACAGCGCGTCGGGTGGACAGCCGAACGACAGGTCGACGGCCACCCGGCCGTCCCTGACCACACACAGCTGCGCGACCCCGGGACGGCTCCGGACCAGCTGGATCGCCTCACCCAGCCGGTCGGCGTCCAGACCGGCGTCGCGCGGTTCGCAGTCGCCGCCGAAATCCATCGCCTTCACCTCCCCCTGTCAACCAGCTTGCCGCGCAGGACAAGTTAGGGTCGATCAGGTGAGCGTGCCTGAGGGGAATCCGCGTCCGGACAACGAGATCGAGCGGGTGCTGGTGGTGGTCGCCCATCCGGACGACATCGACTTCGGCGGCGCCGGCACGGTGGCGCTGTGGACCAAGGCCGGCATCGAGGTGCAGTACTGCATCGTCACCGACGGCCAGGCGGGCGGCTTCGAACCGGATCGGGACCGTGCCGAGATTCCCGCCGTACGACGGGCCGAGCAGACCGCCGCCGCGCAGCACGTCGGCGTCCGGGACCTGCACTTCCTCGGCTACACCGACGGCGCGGTCGAGCCGACCCTCGAGCTGGTCCGCGACATCAGCCGGGTGATCCGTAAGGTCCGTCCACAGCGCCTGCTCACCCAGTCACCGGAGCGGGTGTGGTCGCGCCTGCAGGTCTCGCACCCCGACCACCTGGCCGCGGCGGAGGCCACGGTCCGGGCGTTCTACCCGGCCGCCGGTAACCCGTACGCGTACGCGAACCTGGCCGAGGAAGCCTGGGACGTCGACGAGCTCTGGATGATGGACCACCCGGAGATCAACCACTACGTCGACATCACCGACACCTTCGACCAGAAGCTGGCGGCGTTGATGTCACACACCAGCCAGCACCGCGACCCCGAGGGCCTCCGCACCGGAATCCGGGCGCACTTCGCCCAGGTCGCCACCGGCGCGGGCATGCCACCGAACCACTACGCCGAGGACTTCACGGTCATCCGGCTGCGCTAATTGCTTTGCGGGCACGTCGGCGAGGAGACAGGGTGCGGGCATGACGATCAATCATTGGGTGGTTGGAGATGGGCCCGCGGTGTTGTTGGTGCACGCGGGCGTGGCGGATGCGCGGATGTGGGCGCGGCAGGTCGAAGAGCTGCGCCAGGACCACCGGGTGATCACGGTGGATCTGCGCGGGTACGGCGAGACTCCGCTCGAGGTGGGCGCGAAGTACTCCGACGCCGGCGATCTGCTCGCGGTGCTCGACGAGGTCGGAGCCGAGTCGGTGGCCGCCATCGGATCGTCGTACGGCGGGTACGTCGTACAGCAGGCGGCGAGCCGGCAGCCGGGGCGGTTCAATCGGCTGGTGCTGCTCTGTGCACCGACTGATGACGTGCAGCCGACGGACGACCTGCGCGCGGTGTGGGCCGAGGAGAACGAGCTGGTCGAGGCCGGCGATGTCGACGGCGCCACGGACCTGATGGTGCGGAGCTGGATCGGGCCGGATGCGGACGACGACGCGCGGGAACTGCTCCGGGCGATGCAGAAGCGGGCGTACGAGCTTCAGCTCGCCGCGGGTGACGTCGAGAACGAGGAGTACGCCGTCGAGCCGGAGAAGCTGACCATGCCGGTGCGGTTGATCACCGGTGCGCACGACTTCCAGTTCTTCGCGGACTGCGCGACGTACCTGGCCGAACGGCTGCCGAACGTCGAGCGGATCGACCTGCCGTGGGCCGGGCACCTGCCGACGCTGGAGCGCCCCGGCGAGGCCGGGGCGCTCATCAGCTGACGGCCTATCTCAGTCGGCCAGGGCGCCCATCGGGTCCCAGGCCGGGAGCACGATCGGCTCGTCATCGAGACGCGCCTGCAGCTCGGCCGGCAGGGCGGAGCGGCGGACCGCGATCTCGAAGACGTGCTCGGCGTACCACGAGTCGTTCATGGTCCAGAAGCCGCTGTCGGCCTTCTCGTCGCCCCAGCTGTTCTCGACCCGCCAGCGGCGCGGCTTGCCGTCGACCACGTCGACACCGGTGAACAGCATCGCGTGCGTCATCAGCGTCTCGTGGTGCACCAGCCGCTCGGCCTTGTCGAGCGAGAACTCGGTGTCGTAGACGGAGCCGTAGTCGTACAGCTTGGCGTCCCAGAAGCCCAGGTCGCCGCTCATCTGCTTGCCGACGTCGCAGCCGAACCAGACCGGCTCACCGCCGACGATCGCGTCCTGGGTGAGCTGCTTCATCAGGTCGATGTCGACGTTCAGGTACACCACCGGCGGCGCGTCGATGACGTTGCCGAGGTAGTCGACCGTGAAGGTCTTGCCGACCGGGCTGGACTCGCGCGGGTCGTGCACCAGGCAGACGTAGTCGTCGACCGGCAGTTGCACGTACGCCGCGGCGAACTCGGCCGGCGTGGTCCAGCCGTCACGGTGGAAGCCCTTGTCGCTGTCCTTCCACTGCCAGAGGAACTTCTGCGGCGGCGTACCGAGGTGGATGCTCAGCACCCGGTGCACGGTGGTCAGGATCTCCTGCTTGCGGTCCCGCTGCGCCTCCAGGCCGTCCAGCGCCCGCAGGTCGCGCGCACCCTGGCGCAGCAGCTTGCGGAGCATGTCGTTCATCTGCGCGGTCGCAGACGAGCTCTCGGTCTCCGGCATCGCCGTCTTCGGCACCAGGCCGTGCTTGCGGACCAGCGCGACGAACATGTTCCACTGGCCGCCGTCACCGATCGGGTCGGACAGCAGGTGCGCGACGGTCCGGTCGTCGGCATCCCGCCCGGCGGTCTCGATGATCGCCTCGAGGAAGAAGTTCGAGCGCTCGAACTTGTCCCAGAACAGGACGTAGTTCTGCGAGAACTCGAAGTCCTTGACGCCCAGCTTGCCGGCCGCGCCGACGCGGAGCAGGTTGAGTCCGGCGAACAGCCAGCAACGGCCGCTCTTCTTCTGGTTGGTCACCTTCCAGTCGTCCAGCAGGTTCGACACCGAATGGTCGATCGAGGTGACGACCTGACGGTCGAGGGCGATGGTATTGACCGGCGTCTGCGTGACGGCGTTCTGCATCACCCGGTACTGCGGGTTCGATGCGAACTCCTTCTCGAAGAGCGCGAGCTGTTCGGCTGTGAGATTCCGCTCCATAGTTGTCGACGGTATAACAGCGACCAAGCCGGTCGCGCCTCCGCCGGGGTGGCGAATCAATGCCCTGTCCAAAACCCGCCACCGGCGAGGCCTTGCGTTATGCTAAATGAAAACGACATTCAAATAAGGAGGACAGCAGATGCCCCGACGTCCGGCCCCGACCGGCAAGCGCAAGCCGAAGCAGAATCCGCTCGACCGCGACGGCATCACCTACATCGACTACAAGGACACGGCGCTGCTGCGCAAGTTCATCTCCGACCGCGGCAAGATCCGCTCCCGCCGCGTCACCGGCCTGTCGGTGCAGCAGCAGAAGCAGGTCGCCCGCGCGATCAAGAACGCCCGGGAGATGGCGCTCCTCCCCTACACGTCGGCCAACCGATAGGGCCGATGGCGGGTTATGTCACTGCTGACGTGATCGGTTCCCGTCAGTCGTGAAACAACCCGCCAGTGGGCCGGGCAGTTGCCGGCGGCAATCAGACCAGGCGGCGGTCGGTGGCCCAGCGGGTCAGCTCGTGGCGGTTGGACAACTGCAGCTTGCGCAGTACCGAGGAGACGTGGGTCTCGACCGTCTTCACCGAGATGAAGAGCTCCTTGGCGACTTCCTTGTAGGCGTAGCCGCGGGCGATCAGGCGCAGTACCTCGCGCTCGCGCTGGGACAGGCGGTCCAGGTCCTCGTCGACCGAGGCGATGTCGATCGCTCCGGAGAACGCGTCCAGGACGAAGCCGGCCAGCCGCGGCGAGAAGACCGCGTCACCGTCGGCGACCCGGTTGATCGCGTCGACCAGTTCGGTCCCGCTGATGTTCTTCGTGACGTATCCGCGGGCGCCGGCCCGGATCACGCCGATCACGTCCTCGGCCGCGTCCGACACCGACAGCGCGAGAAACTTGACCTCCGGATGCCGCTGGTGCACCTGCTTCATCACCTCGGTGCCACCACCACCGGGCAGGTGGACGTCGAGCAGCACGACGTCCGGCTCGGTCCCGACGATCGCCTTCACGGCGGTGTCGACGTCGGATCCCTCCCCGACGATGTCGACCGAGGCGCCGATCTCGCTGCGCACCCCGGCCCTGAACATGTCGTGATCGTCGACGACGACAACGCGCCTGCTGCTCATCTGTCCATCTCCAGTCGCACTTCGGTGCCTGTCTCCGGATCGGACCGCACCGTTGCGCGGCCGCCGTGCCGTTCCATCCTGCCCATCACACTGTGCCGCAGGCCGAGCCGGTCGTCCGGCACGCCGTCGACGTCGAACCCTTTGCCGCGGTCCCGGACGAACATCTCCGCCCGGTCGCCGTCCACCTCGACGAACACGTCGATCTTGGCCGCACCGGAGTGCTTGGCCGCGTTCACCATCGACTCCCGGGCGGCCCGGACCATCGCCGACAACCCTTCGGTCATGTCGCAGTCGCCGACCGTGACCACCTCGACCGGAACCCCGTGCGAGTCCTCGACCTCGGCGGCGGCCCGCTTGGCGGCTCCCGCCAGCGTCTGGTCGGTCTTGTCGTCCTCGTCGTACAGCCAGGACCGCAGTTCACGCTCCTGCGACCGCGCCAGGGTGGCGACGGCGCGCGGGTCGTTCGCCTGCTTCTGGATCAGCGCCAGCGTCTGCAGCACCGAGTCGTGCAGGTGCGCGGCCATGTCGGCGCGTTCCTGGGAGCGGATCCGCTCGGACCGCTCGGTGTTCAGGTCACGGGTCAACCGGTGCACCCACGGCCCGGCGATGACGCCGATACCGACGACCGCGAGCAGCAGCGCGATCAGTACGTCGCCGACCATCGAGAGCCGGCCGTTCTGCACCAGGAACACGGTCACCGCGGTCCCGAGCAGGATGACGCCGATGCCGATCCGGATCAGCGACTTCCAGCCGCCCTTGCCGAGCAGGATGCCGAGGAACGAGAAGCGCCCGTAGTCCCGGGTCCAGGCGGCCTTCTGGCTCTCGTCGGCCTGCCGCCAGATCAGCGCCAGACCGGTGACGGCGAACACCAGCGGCCAGAACATCTTCCCGGCGATTCCGAGCCCGGCCACCTGCAACAGCAGCAGCAGCCCGACACCGATCGCGACCAGGGCCGTCACCTGGCTCTTACTCTTCTCCCGCCGCCGCGCCTTGGCCTCGGTGACCGGGGGCGGTGCCTCGTCGGACCGCAGTCCGCTTCGGGTGTGCGCGGCCAGCCCCGGCGCCGCCGGCATCCCCGGGGGCGCCAGCGGCATCAGGAACCACAGCGCGGCGTAGATCAGGACGCCGAACCCACCGAACACGGTGGTGGCGATCAGCACGAGGCGTACGACGGTGTCCGAAACGCCGAGGTGGTCCGCGATCCCACCGGCCACACCGGCGATGATCCGTCCCTCGGTACGGCGGTAGGCCCGGCGTACCGGCGGCGCATCCGGCGTCGGGCGGGTCTGCTGGCCTGCTCCGGCGTACGCGGCTCCCGTGGGACCGGAGTACGGGCCCTGGCCGGAGTACGGCGGGCCGGCGTACGGCGGGATCTGTCCGGCGTAGGCGGCGTACGGGCCTTGGTACTGTCCAGGTCCTTGCGGGCCCCAGCCCTTGTACTGCCACTGGCCGTCGTTCTGCTGGCCCTGTCCCGGTCCCTGTCCCTGTCCCGGCGCAGGCGTCGGCTCGGGTGGGGTCCCGGAAGTGGAGGACCCGCCCGACGGCGCGGCTGCGGCTGGATGACTCATCCCCACGATCGTCACACGCCGGAGGGGCCGGCACCAGCAGGCTTGTCCCGGGCCGGCTCCTCAGCGGCGGTCCGCCAGGCTCAGGGTCGGCTCGGGGAGAACCCCTAACCGGTGCTCGACTCCTGGCGACTCCGGGGGTGCTCAGGGGGTATCCCCGATGTTGTACCGCCGCCGAGCGAGCCAGTATCGATGACATGGAGCAGAACTCGAGCGGGCCCGGTGGGTTCGACCGCAGCCGCCTGCAGGACGTGCAGACCTGGCAGCGTAGCCGGTCGGACCGGATGGTGGCCGGTGTCTGCGGCGGGATCGGCCGTGCGCTGAACATCGACCCGGTGCTGATCCGCGTGGTGATGGCGGTGCTCATCATCAGCGGACCGGGGATCATCTTCTACATCGCCGCCTGGGTGCTGATGCCCGACGAGGGCAGCCAGCGCTCCGCGGCCCAGGGTCTGCTCGGCGACCGGATCCGGCCGGACCACCCGTGGCTGTGGCCTGTCATCATCGGCGTCTGCGTGTTCGTCGCCATCGCGATGATGTCGTCGTTCAACATCGGCCGGTTCGTCCCCGGGCCGCTGATCGTGCTCGCCGTGATCTGGCTGGTCGCGCGGCACCGCCGGAGGGATCGGCGCGGCCGGCGCGCAGGCTGGGCCGGTCCCGGAACGCAGTGGCAGGGCGGCCAGCCCGCCGCACCGCGTCCGCAGGACTCCACTGCGGCGAACCAGCAGCCGACCGGCACCTCGGCGTACATGGCACCCCAGAACGGCCCGTCAGCTCCCCCGACGGGTCCGTCGTCCTCGGCCACACAGAGACCCCAGGACCGCACCGTCGAACCGGTCCAGGCTGTGTGGACCGAGGACGACCCCCTCGGCCTGTACGTCGACGAGCCGCCGGCCGGACCGCCGTCGGAGCCGGCCCGGTCCGCGAAGGCCGAGCCACCCGCCAAGGGGATGCGCGGGGTCAAGTCGATCATCGTCGTGCTGACCGGTATCGCGATCGCGATCGCCGCGGCCGCCGGTGCCTCGACTGCCACGATGCTGATCATCGGCCTGATCACGCTGGGCGGCGGCATGCTGGTCGGTGGCTTCGTCGGCAAAACCGTCGCGCTGCTGCCGCTGGGCATCCTGCTCGCCGTCGGCGCGATCGTCAGCACCGTGTTCACGGAGGTGCCGCGCAACTTCGCCGACACCAACTACGTCGCGCCGACCGGTGAGAAGATCGGGGCGACCGGGCAGTCGTACACCTTCGACGCCGGATCGGTGCACCTGGACCTGACCAAGGCCACCTTCGCACCGGGTGCGAAGGTAGAGGTGCACGGTGGCGTCGGCGAGGTCGTGGTGAAACTGCCCGAGACCGTTGACATCGACGGCAACCTGGCCGCCAAGATGGGTGACGTGACCTGGCTGAACGAGCACCACGGCGGCCGGAACGCGGAACTGAACATCAAGGACCTGGGACCCGACGGCAAGGCCGGGCCGCAGCAAGTCACCCTCGACCTCGACCTCAAGGTCGGCAGCATCACAGTGGAGCGCGCATGAGGAAGACGAAGCCGGATGTCCCGGGCGTCATCGCGGGCACCATTCTGTCCGGCGGCGCCACCGTCTGGATGCTGACCGACAACGGCGTCCTGCAGACCGACGACCTCGGCCTGACCGCGGCCCTCCTGCTCGTCGCCGCCGGCGTCATCGGCCTCGCCGCCTCCCACCGCGGCTGAAATTCGATCGACCGCCGTCGCGACGGTCCCCCACCGCGGGACGGTACGCCGACCGACGCGGCAACCGGATGGTGTTCGTTGCCGGTGGCATCTTGCTGGCCGGATGGTGCGTGTTCGCCCTGACCGCGTCCGCCCCGAGGCCGGGGGCTCGGTTAGGCTTGTGGACCGCTCATCGGCTTCGGCCGGGGCGAGTACCCGAGGGGCCCGGGTGAAGCGGGCCCCGTTGTCAAGGAGTTCCGATGGTGCGCGGCACCGTGAAGTGGTTCAACGCCGACAAGGGCTATGGCTTCCTTGCCGTCGACGGACAGGACGACGTCTTCGTCCACTGGAGCAAGATCGTCTCCGACGGCTACAAGACGCTGGAGGACGGTCAGCAGGTCGACTTCCAGATCGTCGACGGGCCGAAGGGCCGCGAGGCCGACACGGTCACGCCGGTCTGACCACGCGAAGGACCGACCGCGCAAAGCTGTTGCCCCCGGCCACGCCGTTCCCCGGTTTCCGGACTGCACCGGGAGTCGTCAACCGATAACCTGACCACCTCACCTTGGGAGGGTCAGAGACGTGACAGAGCCGGTACCCGTCATCCGCAGGCTCGAGCAGGCGCTGGCCGACGACGACTTCGCCTGGTCGCTGCTGCTGGTCGGCGAGGACCAGACCGACAAGCTGGCCACGCTGACCGGCGACCTGCGCGGACCGTACTCGAGGACGGGCGACGGCAAGCAGATCACCTCGGGCTTCTCCTACTGGGGTATCGGTCCGACGATCGCCTGGGCGAACGCGACCAACGACCCGTTCTACCTGGTGATGAAGGCCGGCGCGGAGTCGTTCCTGCGGCACTGGCGCAAGGTCCGCCCGCACGTCGAGAACGGCGGCTTCCATCTGGTCAGCCTCGGCGTCGGCACCGGGGTGAAGGACCGCACCATCCTCGGCGACATGCGCCGGCAGAACCGGGGCATGTACTACATCCCGGTCGACATGAGCTCGGAGATGCTCCGGATGGGCACGCTGGAGTCGGTCCGCGGCGTCCGCTTCCCGATGTCGCAGGTGCTGCCGGTGCAGCTCGACTTCTCGATCGACGACAACATGAGCGAGCTGGCCCAGATGCTGGCGCGGCTGGTCGGCAAGGACCCGCTGCTGTACACGCTGACCGGCAACACGCTGGCGAACTTCGAGAGTGACGAGGACCTGCTCCGCACCATCACCCGGGGCCTGCGCCCGCAGGACCGGCTGCTGCTCGAGGTGGCCAGCACGAGCAGCCTGGATCAGGACGCCGCCAAGGCGGCAGCCGACGAGTACCACCAGACCCGGGCGTTCGCCGAGTTCGTCACCAGCGCCCTGCGGTACAACACCGACCTGAAGATCGACAACGACCGGATCGACTTCCGCGGTGAGGTCGAGACCGACGACGCCCTGCGGGTGAAGATCGTCTGGCAGAACAACACCGGCGAACCGATCGTGATGGGTCTGCCCGACCACACCGAGGTGGTGCTGGACCCCGAGGACACGATCCTGCTGTACACCACCCGCAAGTTCTCCACCGAGCGGCTGAAGCGACTCACCGCCGCCTGTGACCTGACGCCGATCGAGCACGCGCACTCCGGTTTCCGGCACACCCGCCGGCCGAGCCCGTTCGGCCTCGATCTGCTCCTCCTCGCTCCGGGCACCGTCGAAGGCCCGGCCGTCACCACCCTCGCCGACGACATCTGGTCGACATGATCTCTGCCAGTGCGCGGCGGACGGTGGTCACCGCACTGAGCCACGGACTACTGGGCCTCGCGTTCTCCCTTGGGGTGATCTGGTTCTTCTGGCCGGAGAACTCCCGGTGGGAGCCGGCGGTGAACTCGCTGACCCTGGTCGCCGGGCTGACCGGTATCTTCGTCGAGCGCCTGACCGCCGAGGCTGAACGTCGTACCGAAGTACTCCGGGCGGTCGCGGACGAACTGGAGGAGAACAAGCGGCTCCTGAACGACGAGCGGTTCTCCGCGGCGACGCCGACGACGCGGCAGGTGTACCCGCGGCTCGTGGTGTCGGCGGTGGACCTCGCGCTCGTCTCGGGAGCCCTCGGGTTGCACCGCGACTCGGAGCTGGTCGGCCTGCTGCACCGGTGGCGCGACACCGTGAACCTGTTCAACCGGCGGCTCGATCTCACCGAGATCAGCACGTTCTCGAACAGCATCTCGTCCGAGGAACTGGCCGCCTTCCATCGAGCCCTGCACCGGGAGAACAGCTACTTCGCCGCCACCCGGGACAAGCTCGAGACCCTGCTCACCCGGCTGCCCGCGTCTTAACGGCCGAGGCCGTAAACAGACCATCCGCATTTGGCCCGAGCGGTTGACTTGGCCACATTCCCAGGGCTTCACTTTCGGACAGGACCGTAAATACGGCACCCCGGAGGCCCCTCGCATGCGATCAGCCCGCTCGCTCATCGCGGTGGCACTTGCCGCCGTACTCGTGACGACCCTGACCACTCCCGCCCAGGCGAACCACACACCACCGACAGGCAAGCTCGTGTCACTCGGTATCCCGCTGTCCGACGTACTCCTGATCGGGGGCACCGTCGCCCCCGGCCCGAACGGCAAGACCGCGATCTGGAACGTGTCCACCGGCAGTCCGGCGTACCTGAACGCCGTCGACCCGGCCACCGGCGAGAGCCTGCTGTCCGCGGCACTGCCCGGCGCCGACGGCAGCTACGCGGTCGCCGCGACCCCGGACGGGACGATCTATGTCGGCACGTACAACAACGGCCACCTCTATCGTCTGCGTCCCGGCTCCGGGAGCACGGTCGAGGACCTCGGCCGCCCGATCCCCTCCGAGACGTTCATCTGGCGGATCACCACCGACGAGCAGGGCAATGTGTACGGCGGCACGTTCCCGAACGGCAAGGTGTTCCGGTACGACGACCAGACCGGCGCCGTCCGCGACTACGGCCAGCTGAAGGCCGGCCAGCCGTACGTCAAGAGCATCGACTACGCCGACGGCAAGATCTACACCGGCTCGCTGCCCGACGCGCACATCATGGAGCTCGACGTCGCCAGCGGAGCGATCACCGAACTGCCGTCGCCGCCGGGGCTCGGCGACCCGGCCGACAAGGTCGTGTACGACCTGAACGCCCGCGGGGGCCGCGTGTACGCTCGGATCAGTACCGCCTTCCCCGGCCCGCTGTACGTCTGGGACATCGCCTCCCGCACCTGGGTGGACGAGATCCCGAACGCGCACGGCCTGGACATCTCCCCGGTCGGCGCGAACGGCGAGATCTACCTGATCCAGGCCAGTGAGCTGAAGAAGTACGACCCGGCGACCAAGACACTGACCGGGACCGGCCTCACCTTCACCGGCCGGATCCAGAACGCCCGCGCGATCGGGTACGCCGACCTCGACCTGCCCGACTACCCGGGCACAAGTGTCGTCGGCACGCTCTGGCGCGGCGAGGAGTTCCGGTACAACCCGCAGACCGGCAAGTCGGAGATCTTCGAGACCAAGGTCCGCCGCGAGCCGATCGAGATCCTGTCGGTCGCCGGCGGCAAGTCCAAGGTGTACGCCGGTGGGTTCCTGAACGGCGGCGTCTCCGTCGTCGATCCGGCCACCGGCGACGCGGCGTACAACAGGTTCTCCCAGACCGAGGCGCTGATGGAGGGCTCCGACGGCAAGCTGTGGATCGGCGCCTACCCGGAGGCCCGGCTGTACTCGTACGACCAGACGCAGCCCTGGAGCAGCCCGGAGTACTCCCCCGGACCACCCGGTACGCCGGACAACCCGACGTTGGCGGTCAATCTGCACTCCGAGCTGCAGACTCGCGCCCGTGCCCTGGCCGAGGTGAACGGCAAGATCGCGGTCGGCACCGTCCCCGACGGCGACCGGCTCGGTGGCGTGCTCGCCATCTTCGACCCGAAGACCGGGACCACCCAGTCCTTCCGCAACGTGGTCCAGGACGAGAGCATCTTCAGCCTGACCGCCCGCCGCGGCATCGTCTACGGCGGTACGTCGATCGTCGGCGGACTGTCCACCACCCCGCCCACCCGCGACGCGGGCACCGTGTTCGCCTGGGACGCGGCCAGGTCCCGCAAGCTGTGGGAGACCGTGCCGGTGCCCGGTGCGGCCACGGTCTCGTCGGTCACCATCGGCCCGGACGGGCTGCTGTACGGCGTGGCCGGCAAGACCGCGTTCGCGGTGGACCCCCGAGACGGCAAGCTGGTCAGGTCCTTCACGCTCGGGACCACCACGTCCAGCGGCGACATCGTCGCCACGAACGAGGCGGTGTACGTGAGCATCGACCTCAACAAGGTCTACCGGATCGCGCCGGGGAACAAGCAGACCCCGACGCTGTTCGTCGAGCACGCCCACCGGCGGCTCGGGGTCCGGGGAGATCACCAGCTGCTGCTCACCAGCGGCTCCGAGCTGTTCCGAGTTGATATCAGCCGTTGACAGCCGAAATTCGACCCAGCTACTTTCGGTCCTGACCGTTATTCGGCGATCTACTTTCCGGCCCTGACTTCCGGACACCCTGGGGGTGCGATGTCTTCCATGCTTCACACGACCGTCCGCCGCATCGCGGCACCACTCACGGCGCTCGTACTGGCCGCCGCACTCTCCTCGTGCGGCGGCGACTCGGGCTCGTCGTCGACCGAGACCAAGAGCATCACGCTCTGGATGTATCCGGTGATCGGCGACCAGGCGGCCAGCGACGCCTACTGGCAGAAAGTCGAGAAGGACTTCGAGGCCGCCAACTCCGGCATCGACCTGAAGCTGGAGATGCAGCCGTGGGCGAACCGGGAGGAGAAGCTCGCGGCGGCGTTCTCCGGCAAGAAGGGCCCGGACGTCCTGCTGATGATCCCCGACCAGATCCCGCAGTACGTCACCAGCGGCTCGCTCGAGCCGGTCGACGACGTGGTGACTCCGGACAAGGACAAGTTCCTGCCGGCCGCGATCCCGGGCCTGAGCGTCGAGGGCAAGGTGTACGGTGCACCGATCTACCACACCGTCACCTCGACGATGTACAACAAGACGATCCTGACCAAGGCCGGGATCACCACGCCGCCGGAGACCTGGGACGAGATCAAGGCCGCGGCGCCGAAGATCAAGGCGGCCGGGTTCTCCACGCTGGACTACTCCGCCTCGCCGGAGGCCTCGCTGAACCTGAACTTCTACCCGTTGCTGTGGCAGGCCGGCGGCAAGGTGTTCGCCGACGACGGCAAGTCCGTCGCCTTCAACCAGGCTCCGGGCCTGGAGGCGCTGACCTTCCTGAAGTCCCTGTGGGACGAGGGCGGCATCCCGAAGAGCGCCCTGAGCAACGGAAACACCGTCGCCGACTCACCGCTGGGCAAGGGCCAGGTGGCGATGGCCTTCACCAGCACGCCGGCCGACGCGGGCACCGTGGCGAAGACCTGGGGCGCGGCGAACATCGAGATCGGTACGCCGCTGACCGGTCAGAAGCAGGTCGGCTTCGGTCTGCCCGGCGGGCTCGTACTGAACGCCGCCTCGGAGAACAAGGACGCCGCGAAGAAGTTCATGTCGTTCATGATCCAGCCGCCGCAACTGGAGGCGCTCAGCAAGGCGTCCGGGTTCTACACCCCGCGCACCGATGTGAAGGCGCCGGCCGCGGACGCGACCGCGGCGAAGTTCGCCGACGCGCTGCAGTACGCCTTCCCGGGTGAACCGAACCCGGCCGCCCGGCAGGTGAACTCGCTGCTCGGCGTCGAGATCCAGGCCGTACTGACCGGCAAGAAGCAGCCGCAGCAGGCGCTCGACGACGCCGCCAAGCAGGCCAACGACCTCCTGTCGAGACAGCGTTGACCGTCACCCAGCAGGTGCGGGACGGCTCCCGCCGCCGCTCCGTCTTCTCCCGGTCCGCGTCGCCCGCAGGGCGGCGCGGACCGGGGCGACGCCCTTGGGTCGGGCTGCTGTTCGTGGCCCCGATGCTGGCGTTGTTCCTGGTGTTCCGGTTCCTGCCGGTGGTCGGCGCGTTCCTGCTCTCGCTCACCGACTACCGGCTCAGCGGCCGCTGGACTTTCGTTGCCGTGGACAACTACACGCGGCTGCTCCAGGACGACCTGTTCCGGCAGAGCCTGCTGGTCACCCTCACCTACACGGTGATCTTCGTCCCGCTGACCGTGCTGCTGTCGCTGGGCACCGCGATCATGTTGCAGCAGGTGGTCTGGAACCGCGGCTTCTTCCGCAGCGTGTTCTTCCTGCCGTACGTGACCAGCATCGTGCTGGCCGCGGTCATCTGGAAGTGGATCTACGACGCCCAGGACGGCCTGCTGAACGCGGTCCTCGGGCTGGTGTCGGTCGGGCCGGTGGACTTCCTCGGCCAGTCCGGATCGGTACTGCCGTCCATCGCGGTGACGTCCGCCTGGAAGGGCTTCGGCTACTCGATGCTGATCCTGCTGGCCGGGCTCCAGGCGGTGCCGAAGTCGTACCTCGAGGCAGCCATGATCGACGGCGCCGGCAGCTGGCAGCGGTTCCGCTACATCACGCTGCCGCAGCTGCGCCCGGTGCTGTTCTTCGTGCTGGTGATCGAGACCATCGGCGCGTTCCAGGTCTTCGACGCGATGTACGTGATGACCGGCGGTGGACCGGTCCGCTCCAGCTACTCGCTCGTCTACCTGCTCTACGACAGCGGATTCAAGTACTTCGACTTCGGCTACGCCAGTGCGATCGGACTGGTGCTGTTCCTGATCGTGCTCATCGTCTCGCTCGTACAGCGACGGCTCGTCGGGAGGGACGACTGATGGTGAACCTGCTCGAACGACCCAAGGTCCAGGACCGGACCGAGTCGCCGCGGGTCGACCGTCGCCCGGTCGCCCGGCTCACCCTGCCGACCCTGCTCGCACTGACCGCGATCGTCACCGTCGTGCCGTTCGCGGCCATGGTCCTGGTCGCGTTCGCGCCGCCGAGCGGCCGGACGTTCCCGGACGCGCTCAACCCGGCCAACTTCACGTTCGAGAACTTCGAGCGGGTGCTGTCCAGCTCGGACATCCCGCGCTGGACGGTCAACTCGCTGCTGTACTCGCTGGTGTCGGTGGTCTGCGTGCTGCTGTTCGCCTCGATGGCCGGCTATGCCTTCGCGAAGAAGCGGTTCCCCGGCCGGGACATCATGTTCTGGGCCTTCCTGGCCACCCTGATGGTGCCGTTCCAGGCGACGCTGATCCCGTCGTACATCCTGGTCTCGCGGCTGGACTGGGTGGACAGCTTCTGGGGTCTGATCGTGCCCACGCTGGCGAACTCGCAGGCGGTGTTCCTGCTGCGGCAGTTCATCAGCCAGTTGCCGGACGAACTGTTCGAGGCGGCCGAGATCGACGGTGCGCCGGAGTGGCGGATCTTCACCCAGATCGTGCTGCCGCTGATCCGGCCCGCGCTGGCGACGCTCGGCATCTTCGTGTTCCTGTGGCACTGGAACGACTTCCTCTGGCCGCTGGTGATCGGTCAGTCCGCGGAGATGCAGACACTCACCGTCGGCCTGGCGACACTGCAGACGCAGGCGGTGCCGATCAACCAGGTGATGGCCGGCGCGACCATCACCGTCGTACCGAGCCTGCTCGTGTTCGGCCTGCTGCAGCGCTACCTGACCGACAGCATCGCGATGTCCGGGCTCAAGGGCTGACCTCCGGCCCGCTCTCCCGGATGACGCGCATCTCGTCGCCGTGGACGGTCAGCGCCCAGATGACCAGGATGTCGACCGCGATCATGATCATCGACCAGATCGGGTACGCCGCGAGGAACGCCACGTTGACCATGACGCTGACCACCGCCACGACCACGCCGACAATACGTCCCCACAACCGGCCGTTCAGCAGCCCGATCCCGGCCGCGATGACGACCAGCCCCAGGAACAGGTGGATCCAGCCCCAGCCCGTGTAGTTGAGGTGGATGGTGAGACCGCGTCTGCCGACCAGGAAGTAGTCGTCCTCGAACAGCGCGATGAAACCCTGGAACGCGTGGAACATGCCGAGCACGATCATCATCACGCCGGCGAACAGGATCCAGCCGACCCACCGGCTCGGCCATTCCGGAACCTCGACCTCACCCGGCGCCGGCGTTTGCCGGTGCCTCGCCGAGGTGGGGTTGGCATCAGTCTCCGACATCGTGACCTCCTACTCGTGGTGGCGGGGGCTCCACGGCCTCCGGATGGGCGGCGCGGTAGTCGGCGACCGGGTGGTACCGGTCGTAGAGCATGGTCAGGATGCTCACCAGGAAGACGAAGAAGAGGGTGTCGCTCAGCCGCAGATCGCCGTTCCCGCGCCGCAGCAGCACTTCGGCGACGACGACCAGTCCGACGTTGACGGCGAAGACGACGGCGAAGGAGATCACCGCGGAGTCCCACCCGTAGCCCCGCCGGGCCGACCAGAGCCCGATCGCGGAGTTCAGGATGACGAAGACGGCGATCCCGGAGAACAGCCGGAAATCGCTCGTCTCGACCCCCGGCAGCACCCGTCCGTAGATGACGCTGATCAGACCGATCAGGAAGATCTTCTCGACCGACGCCAGGTCGAACACCTTGCGGTGCGCGGCCTGGTACGCGGCCCGCTCGCCGGCCTCGTCGATCTCGACCGGCAGCGGGTCGGCCGCCAGTCGCAGTGGCCAGTCGGCCGGACTGAGCCGGGGCCGGACCACGAACCACAGGACCGCGGCGAGGGCGAGGATCGCCACCACCAGGACCGGCAGGAACCATGGGACGTCCCGGATGGTGTCGGTCAGGTCCAGCTGGGCGATGTGGATCCAGTACTCCTGCGGCAGCTTGATGAAGATCCAGATCCCACCGGCCACCAGCACCCAGAACCGGAACGAGTAGCGCAGCGGATTGCGCCGGGCGCGGACCATCTCGTAGGCGATGAAGAAGTACTCGAACGTGTTCGGGAACACCATCAGCAGGAATCGGGCGCCGCTGAGTTCAAAGGCCACCACGCCGACCTGCCGGTAGAAGAACAGGAACCGGCTGACCTTGACCGCCGCATGGTTGGTCCAGTTGCGCAGGCTGGCCAGATAGGCGACGGCCAGATAGAACACGTCCATCGCCTTGTCGTAGCTCTGGTAGTTCGGCGGGTCGAAGCCGAAGGCCTGGAAGATGGTCTGGTCGACGCCGTCCAGCAACAGGCAGGCGACGATCGCGGGCAGCGGGTAGCGCGGGATGAGCAGCGGCAGGAGGAACCGCGCCAGCACCACCGTCCAGAAGACAACGTCGACGCTCATGTCCGCAGGGACCCGGTCAGGTGTTGATCATTCTCGGCCGGGTCAGGGCCCAGATCACCCAGACGTCGAGGGCGATCAGCAGCAACGACCACACCGGCGCGTAGGGAATGAAGAAGAAGTTGTCGATCGCGCTCAGGATCGCGAGGACCAGCGCTGTCACCCCGGCCCAGGTGGCCCGGTAGAACAGCCCGAAGCCCGCCACCACCATGAGCAGGCCGAGGAGCAGGTGGATCCAGCCCCAGGCCGTCGTGTCGAGGTGGAAGGCGTACCCCTGGGCGGTCACGAAGTACCGGTCGTCGATGATCGCGGCGAGCCCGACGATCACCTGGAACGCGCCGAGCAGGACCATCATGGTCGCAGCGAACATGACACCGGTCATGGCGAACACGGACTGCTGTCGCCGGTCGTTGGTCTCTTCCTGGGTCATCTGCGCCCACCCCTCAGTGGTCGGCCACCCCCGAATGGGTGCCGAGTGCTCATCGAGACTAAGCGCGCACAGGCGGTCAAAGGATCATCCGACTTGGATGATGTCCCCGAACGCTTCGATCGAGCGGAGTACGTCGGCCTGCGGCATACCGGGCGGCTGGATCCGCAGGATGATGCCGTCGGCACCCATCTCCTCGTAGTGCGCCAGTCGCTCGGCGCACTCGGCCGGGGATCCGATCACGCTGCGTGCGGCGATGTCGTCCCAGCCCTGCGTGTAGCGGCTCACATCCGTCGAGGTGCGCTTCCAGCCGGTGTAGGCGTCGTACAGGTCGCGCAGCGGCTCCTCCAGCGCCTGCCGGGCGTCCTGCGAGGTCGGGGCGCAGAAACCCTCCCGGCAGAGGATCACCTCGGCACCGAGCGTGCCCTCGCCGCGCGGGTACGACAGGTACTCGGCGATCTTGTCCGGCAGGTCGGAGTCCAGTTCGTTGAACGACGTGGTCCAGCCGTCGCACATCCGCGCGGTCCGCTCGAGGACGGCGGACACCCGGCCGCCGTTCCACAGCCGCGGCCGCGGGCTCTGCACCGGACGCGGCGAGAGGTACGCCTCCTGGATGCTGGTGAACTTGCCGTCGTACGAGACCTCGTCCTCGGTCCAGAGCCGGGTGACGATCTCCAGGCACTCCTCGAACCGCGCGACCCGCTCCGGCTGGGTCACGCCGTACAGGGCGAACTCCTCCGGCCGGTAGCCGAGCACGAAGCCGGCGGTGACGCGGCCGCCGGACAGTACGTCGAGGTGCGCGAGTGTCTCGGCCAGGACGACGGGGTGGTAGAGCGGGGCAACGATCCCCGCGGTGGCGATCCCGATCCGCTCGGTCTTCGCCGCCAGCCAGGTCAGCGAGCTGAGGATCTCGTGGTACCCGGGCCGGTGCAGGTGCCGTTCCCCGAGCACGATCCACTCGAACCCGGCCTGCTCGGCCAGCCGCGCCTGCTCCACCGCGTCCGCCAGCAAGGGCCGCTCGCCGGGGGTGCCGTAGAGGTTCAGATAGAGACCCAGCCGCATCGGGGGTGCCACCTTCCGTTGACAGAGAGCGCTCGCGGTATTTACGGTCTTGACCGTAAATGCTTTCGCGTCAGATTGCGACCCTAAGCCTCGATCCGTGGATCCTGGCAGCAGCGAGCAGGTGCTCGGCGGAGTGCAGCGCAAGGCGGAGGGCGAGGCTCGGAGTGGGGTTCTCCGTGCCTTGTCCTCCAACGCAGCGATGTGCCCGCCGAGTGCCGCGCAGCGCGGCAGGGTCCACGGATCGAGGCTGAGGAGCCGGAATTGAGTGTTGCATCGCATCCGGTCGGGGTGCCCGCCGGGACCGGCTCGGGGCCGATCAGCGCGATCAAGACCCGAGTGGTGAGCGCGCGGTACCGACGGCCGTTCCGGATCAGCAGCGGGACCAGCACGGAACTGGTCAGCCTGGTCGTCGAGGTGCACACCTCCGACGGTGCCGTCGGCATCGGTGAGACCTCACCGATGACGGCGTACACCGGGGAGACGCTGGCCGGGGTCACCGCCGCGATCGAGGAACATCTCGCCCCGGCTCTGATCGGCCACGACCCGCTCGACCGGGCCGGGGCGCATGTGGTGATGGACACAGTCCTGCGCGGTCAGCAGGTGGCCAAGTCCGGCCTCGACATCGCGCTCTTCGACCTGGCCGGCCGGATCAGTGGCTGGCCGGTGCACACGCTACTCGGCGGCAGCGTCCGGGACCGTGTGCAGACGACCTGGGTGGTCGGGCTGGGCACGCTGGACGAGATGGCGGCCGAGGCCGCCGAGTACTCCGCCAAGGGCTTCAGCCACCTGAAGGTCAAGGGCGGCCACGTACCGGCCGACGACCTGGAACTGATCCGCGCGGTCCGCTCTGTCATCCCCGCCGACGCCGAGCTGTGTCTCGACGCCAACGAGGGGTACGACGCGACCGCGCTGCCGTACCTGGCGAAGATGGCGGACGCCGGTCTGACACTGCTGGAGCAGCCGCTGCCGCGCTGGGACCTGGACGGCCTGGTCCGGCTGCGGGAGCGCCTCGACGTACGGCTGATGGTCGACGAGAGCATGCACTCCCTGCACGACGCTCTCGAGATCGCCCGCCGCGGTGCGGCCGACGTACTGAACATCAAGATCCTCAAGGTCGGCGGACTGCACCGCGCCCTGCAGATCGCCAACGTGGCCGAGGCTGCCGGGCTGGCGGTGAAGGTAGGCTCCATGCCGGAGCTGGGCGTGGCCACACTGGCGGCGGTTCACCTGGCCGCCGCCGTACCGGGTGCCACTGTCGCGGCCGATCTGGTCGGTCCGCTGATGGTGCACGAGGATCCACTCGCTCCGACCGTCTTTGCCGACTGTGACGGCTGGATCGACGTACCCAAGCGACCAGGCCTCGGCCACGACGTCTGAGAGGTCCCATGCACGCACTCGTCTCACGGCTCCGCGGCACGCTGCTTCCCGCAGTCGTCACTCCGATGTCCACCGAGGGTGTCGTCGCGTACGACGTACTGGCCTCGTACGCGGGTGCTCTCGCTGCTCAGCCGATCGGCGGGCTGGCCGTCTGGGCTCACACCGGGCGGGGGCTCTACCTGACGGCAGCTGACCGGTCCAAGGTGTTGGAGACGTGGCGACAGGCGACGGACCTCCCGATCGTCGCGGGGGTCGGCGTACCCAGGTCTGAATCGGCTCAGAGCCTGCAGGAGGCTTCCGACGCGACTGTGGCGATGGCACAGCAGGCGGCGGCGGGTGGAGCCGATGCGGTGATGGTCTACCCGCTGGCTGCTCTCGGGGACCTGCCGGACGGGCATGCGCAGGCAGTGGCACTGCACGAGCGCGTGGCGGCCGAGAGTGGGCTGCCGCTGGTCGGCTTCTACCTGCATGGGGAGGCGGGCGGGTACCCGTACTCGCCTGAACTGATCCGCGACCTGCTGAGCCTGGACTCCATGCTCGGGGTCAAGACGGCCACTCTGGACCGCGCCATCGGCTGCCAGGACGCCATCTGGGCCGGACGCGGCACTGGCAAGCTCCTGATCACTGGCGAGGACCGGATGTACGGTCCGTCGTTCATGTGGGGCGCTGACACGGCCCTGGTCGGGATCGCCGCGGCTCAGGTCGAGCTGTCGGCCGCCGTACTGCGGACTTGGACGTCAGGCGACCACAGCGGCTTCCTGACGGCCTCCGAACGGCTGGACCGCTTCGCTGCGGCGACCTTCTACGCACCTATCGAGGGCTACGTGCAGCGGATGCTCTGGGCGGCCGTGTGGGAGGGCCTGATCCCGGAGGACGCGGCCCATGACCCCTCCGGGCCGGAACTGCCGGCGAGTGAGCGCGACCTGGTGATCCGCTGCCTCGAGGAACTCAGCCACTATCCTGCGATTTAAGGGCCAGACCAGAAGTCTTCGAAGGAGTGCCGTGCAGATGAGCTCAGCCCCTGGCGCGGTGGCCTGATGGCCCTCACCGTCGGCGTCGTCGGCCCCGAGGACCTGGTGCAGCGCGTCATCGCCGTCGGTCCGCCGAGCGGCGCGAATCTGCTCCCACTGCCCTACCGGCACGAGACCGAAGCGGTCGAACTGGTCGAGCAGGCACACGAGAAGGTCGACGCGCTGCTGTTCACCGGCGTCGTGCCGTACACGATCGCCATCGGGGCCGGCGTGATCGACCGGCCCGCGATGTATGTCTCGTACGACGGCGCCACGCTGCTGCGTGCCCTGGTCGAACTGCTTCGGCTCGGTCACAACGTCACCCAGTTCTCCATCGACACCCTTCGCCGCAGCGAGGTGATGGAGACACTGATCGAGGCCAAGCTCCCGACCGACCAGATCCAGGTGCTGCCGTACCGGCCCGGCCTGACGTCGGACGACATCGTCGAGTTCCACCGGGCCGCGCGGGACAAGCACGACACCAAGGTCGCGATCAGTTGCCTCGGCTCCGCGTTCCACCTGCTCGAGAACGAGATGCCCTCGGTCCGGCTCGCACCGTCGCGGTACTCGATCCGGTCGACGTTGCAGGCTCTGGTTCTGACCACGACCGGCCAGCACGTCGGCGACGCGCAGGTCGCGCTCGGCATCATCGACCTCCCCGAGCCGGACGACGCCCTGGCCGCCGACCTGATCACGCTCGGCGGCAGCCTGGCCGCACTCCCCGACGGCCGGCACCTCGTCGTCACCACCCGCGGCCTGCTCGAGCAGGCGACCGAACAGTTCTCCCGGATGCCCCTGCTCGACCACCTCGCCGCAAGGCACAGCACGGCGTACGTCGGCTTCGGCGTCGGACGTACTGCGGCCGAGGCCGAGGCACTCGCCCGTCGCGCGGTCAGCCGGGCGGGCTCGATCGGCACGGTCGCCGGGGTGGTGTCGATGTCCGACGACGTGGAGATCGTGATCGAGCCGTCCGGCGATCACCCGGCCGCCGCACGCGGCACCGAAAGCCTCCCGCTCCTGGCGCGACGGGTCGGCCTCAACACCCAAACCCTGGCCCGAATGCGCGAGCTCACCACCGCCCTCCCCGACGGCCTCACTACCCAAGACGTCGCCGACCACCTGGCCGTCCAGCTCCGCACCGCCCGCCGAGTCCTCAAGCGCCTCGAACGAGCCGGCCTCGCCGACCCAATAGGCAGCCAGCAACACGGCCGAACCGGCCGCCCACCCACCGTCTACCTCATCCGCTTGTAGCCGCCACGCTCCCCCGTCTGCCTGGCTGGCCAATCAGACGGTGGGTTCGCCTATGGCACGCGGTGGGCCAACCCACCCGCTGATGGGTCAGCCCATCAGCGGGTGCCGGGGTGGATGACGGTGACGCCGGCGGGGGTGCCGGTCGACAGGGCGGCCAGGGCGGCCGGAGTTTCGTCGAGGGTGATGGTGCGGGTGATCAGGTCGGCGGGCTTGAGGTTGCCGGTGGCAACTAAGCCGAGCATTTCGGGGTAGGCGTGCGCGGGCATGCCGTGGCTGCCGAGCCATTGGAGTTCCTGGCCGATGAGGCGGCCTACGTCCAGCTGCACTCCGGACGGCAGCAGGCCGACCTGGAGGTGGCGGCCGCGCGGTTTCAGTGCGTGCAGCGCCTGCTGGACGATGTCGTTGGAGCCGAGGGCGTCCATGGTCACGTGTGCCCCACCGAGGTCCCGGATCTCCTGCACGGTGGTCGACCCCGCTTGCAGGGTTTCGGATGCGCCGTACTCGCGGGCGAGCTTCAACGCATCGGGATTGGTGTCGATCGCGATCACCCGCGCACCGAGAGCCGCCGCGATCATGACGGCGGACAGACCGACGCCGCCGCAACCGAAGATCACCACGTTCTCCCCGGCGACCACCTTGCCCACTTGGTGAATTGCGCGGAACGACGTGGCGAAGCGGCACCCGAGGCCGGCAGCGGTCGCGAAGTCCAAGTCGTCGGGGAGCCTGACGAGATTCACCTCGGCGTAGGGCACTGCGACGTACTCCGCGAAGGAGCCCCAGTAGTTGAACCCGGGCTGCAGTTGATTCGGACAGACCTGCTGATTCCCCGCGCGGCACTGCTCACACGCACCACACGCACAGATGAACGGCGTCGTCACCCGCTCCCCGATCTGCCACCCCTGTACGCCGGACCCGACCGCGGCGATCGTCCCGGCGAGCTCATGCCCCGGGACATGGGGCAACACGATGTCCGAGTCGTGTCCCATCCACCCGTGCCAGTCGCTGCGGCACAACCCGGTCGCCTCGACCTTCAGAACGACCGAACCATCCGCCGGCTCGGGCTGCGGAACCTCTTGTACGACGGGCAGTACGCCGTACTCCTCGACAACGACAGCGCGCATGGCGGCATCGTAGTCAGCCCACGCAGAACTCGTTGCCCTCGGGATCGAGCATCACAATGTGGCCGAGTTCGGGGCCGTAGAAGTCCTCCCGCACCTGGGTCGCGCCGAGCTCGACCAACGAGGCGGCCTTCGTGCGCATGCGCTCCGCGGAGGCGGCGTCGCGCTCGCCAGGCCCGGCCACGCGGATGTCGATGTGCAGCCGGTTCTTCGAGGTCTTGGGCTCGGGGACGCGGCCGAAACAGATCGCCGGCCCGACGTCGTCGGGATCGATGATCCCCGCCACGTCCGGCTCGTCGAAGCCGGGCTCGATCACGTAGCCGAGGGCCGCCGCCCAGAATCGCGCCAGCTTCTGTGGGTCGGCGGCATCCCCGCCGATGGTCCATTTCGTCGCCATGCAGGCGACGGTACCGGTGGTTCCGGACGAACGGCGCCCGGAACCACCGGGAAGATCAGCCGCCGGCGACCGCGGGGATGATGGAGACCTGGCCGCCGTCCTTGATCGAGGTCTGCAGGCCGTCGGCGAACCGTACGTCGTCATCGTCGACGTACACGTTCACGAACCGGCGCAGCTCACCCGACTCGTCCAGCACCCGGCCCTTGATCCCGGGGTAGGAGCTGTCCAGCGAGTCGAGCACCTCGACCAGCGTCGCGCCCTCGGCGGACACCTCGGACGCGCCCTGGGTGTAGGGCCGCAGGATGGTCGGGACCCGTACGCTCACGCTCACTGCAGGCCTGCCTTCACGAAGGCGTCGTACGACGCGGGGATGGTCACCTTGGGGCCGACCCGGTCGGCCACGGCGTCGAGCGTCTTCAGCCCGTCGCCGGAGTTGATGATCACCGTCTCGGCCTCGGGGTCGAGCTGACCGGTCTCGATCAGCTTCTTCAGCGTCGCGACCGTCACCCCACCCGCGGTCTCGGTGAAGATGCCCTCGGTCCGGGCCAGCAACTGGATGCCCTCGACCACTTCCTCGTCGCTGACGTCCGCGATCGCGCCGCCGGTACGGCGGGCGACGTCCAGCACGTACGGTCCGTCGGCCGGGTTGCCGATCGCCAGCGACTTCGCGATCGTCGACGGCTTCACCGGCTTGACCACGTCGTGGCCGTCGCGGAACGCCTGCGCGACGGGCGAGCAGCCGGTCGCCTGCGCGCCGTACACCTTGTAGTCGGTGGCGTCGACGAGGCCGAGCTTGCCGAGCTCGGTGAAGCCCTTGTCGATCTTGGTCAGCTGCGAACCGGAGGCGACCGGGATGACGATCTGCTGCGGCAGCCGCCAGCCGAGCTGCTCGGCGATCTCGAAGGCCAGCGTCTTGGAACCCTCGGAGTAGTACGGGCGGACGTTGACGTTGACGAACGCCCAGCCCTCCTCCTCGCCGGCGATCTCCGAGGCCAGCTTGTTCACGTCGTCGTAGTTGCCCTCGACGGCGACCAGGGTGCCGCCGTACACGGCGGTGGTGATCACCTTCGGGCGCTCGAGGTCGTGCGGGATGAACACGACCGAGCGGATGCCTGCTCGGGCGGCGGCCGCGGCGACGGCGTTGGCCAGGTTGCCGGTGGAGGGGCAGGCGAAGACCTTCAGGCCGAGCTCGCGGGTGGCGCTCAGGGCGGACGCGACCACGCGGTCCTTGAAGGAGTGGGTCGGGTTGCCCGAGTCGTCCTTGACCCACAGTTTGCGCAGGCCGAGTTCGCGGGCGAGGTTGCCGGCGTCGATCAGCCGGGTGTAGCCCGGCTCGGTGTTCGGGAAGCTGGCCACGTCGACCGGGACGGGCAGCAGCGGTTGGTAGCGCCAGATGTTCTTGGGTCCGGCCTCGATCTGCTCGCGGGTGATGGCCGGGTAGTCGTACCCGACCTCGAGTGGACCGAAGCACTCCATACAGGCGTAGAACGGACCGAGCGGCGACTTCGCCCCGCAGGCGCGACAGCTCAGGTGCGTACCGTTGCCGAAGGCACCTTCACGGATCGTGTGGGTGGCGGTCAGGCTCATGAGTGAGGTTCCCCTCTCATCTTCCCCGGGAGCCGGATCTCGGCGCGGGACGGATGTGGCACCGTTCCGCCGCGAGGGCCCCGGACTGGGACCTCAACGGGGAGGGTTGCCGGGACGTCAACGGGCCGTTTCCCTCAGTCCCTCTGGATGAGCTCCCCCGAGATTACCCAATCGGGTCCATATTGTGTCTTCACTTCCCAGCATCCGAGACGACCGATCTCAGGCCTAACTCCGCTGTTCCAGAAAGCGCATCACCGGCGTGGCCGCGATGCCATGCAGTACGACGCTCAGAACCACGGTGAAACCGAGCGTCGCCCATAACCACGGCAGATCGGAGCGGAAGTGCGCGCCGACCGCGGCCAGGTAGTAGATCGACGACACCCCACGGACCCCGAAGGCCGCAGTCGCCCAGCGTTCCGACCGGTCCAGCTCCGTGCGCGCGAGCGACAGCCAGGCAACCACTGGGCGCACCACCAGCACGAGCAGTACGCCGATCGCTGCGCCGGCCGGCGTGAGTGGCCTGAGCAGACCGCCGGTGATCGCGACACCGAGGAGCAGCAGCACTCCCCAGGTCAGGATGTGTTCGAGCTCACCGATGAAGTCGTGCAGCTCCTCGTGGAAGTCGTGACGACGCTCGGCCGCCCGGAGCGTGAGCGCCGCGACGAACACTGCGATGAAGCCGTACCCGTGCAGGACCTCGGTGAGGCCGTAGACGCCAAGGGTCATGGCCAGCGCCAGCACCGGCTCGCGAGAGTCCGCCAGGCGGAAGCTCCGCGCCGGCGCCGAGAAGGTCATCCTCCCCAGCAACCAGCCCGCCCCGAAGCCGACGGCGACTCCGATGATCGACTTGCCGACCACGTCCCAAGCCAGCCACTCGACCGGCGAGAAGCTCTTGGTGGCGATGAATACGGCGAGGTAGACGAGCGGAGCGGCCAGACCGTCGTTCAGGCCGGCCTCGGAGGTCAGCGCGAACCGTACTTCGTCGTCCTCGTCGAGCTCGGCGTCCTCCCCGGTGGTCGGCCCGCCGACCTGGACATCGGACGCCAGCACCGGGTCGGTGGGCGCCAGTACGGCGGCGATGAGCAGCGCCGTCGCCGGCGCGAGGCCGAGCAGCCAGCCGACTCCGGTCAGTGCAGCGACCCCTGCGGGCATCGCGACGAACAGCAGTCGCCAGGTGACTCTCCACTGCACCAGGCTGATCGGGCGGTCGATGGCCAGACCGACGCCCATCAGGGCGACGATCACCGTCAGTTCGGCCAGGTGCTTGGTGACCTCGGGTTCCGCGATCGGGCTGAGCTCCCGGTCGCCGACCGCCAGGCCGAGCAGCAGGCCGGCGCCGAGGAACGCGATCGGCGCGGAGACGGCGTACCGACTGAGGAGACGCGGGAGCACCGCGCCGAGCAGCAGAGCCAGCCCCGCCACCAGGTAGAGCCCGTCCCCGTTGATCGTCATGGTGGCGCTCCAGTGCCCCGGTGACAGCTACCTCAAGCGATGGGTCGCGCCGGGGGTGTGCGTGGGCAGGGACTTGCGCGGGCCGTAGCGGGGGTGGCGGATGCCGGCCAGCTCGAGGAGCCGCTGCACCCGGAACCGGTGGCCGCGGTACGGCTCGATCAGCTCGGCGCACCCGTCGTCGTCGAGTTCCTCGCCGATCAGCGCGTACGACACGTCGCGGGACACGTGGTAGTCCGCGAACGAGAAAGCGTCGGCGTCACCGTGCGCCCGCTGCCGCACCTCGGCCGCGGTCCACACCCCGACGCCCGGCAGCGACCGCAGTCGCCGCTCGATCTCCCTCGAGTCCGCCAGCTCCAGCGTCCGCTCCAACGCCTTGGCCCGGGTCGCGGCCGTCACCACAACCCGCGAACGCCGGCCCTCCACCCCGGCCCGCAGCCACTGCCACGACGGGATCTGCCGCCACTCCTCCGGCGACGGCGGGACCATCATCACGCGCCCATCCGGTGTGCTCAGGCCCGGCGCGGGCTCGCCGTACTCACGCAGCAGGAGCCGCCAGGCCCGGAACGCCTCCTTGCCCGTGACGACCTGCTCGATCCCCGCAGCCGCCATCGCCTCGAACACCGCCCGCGTCCGCGGCACCCGAACGTGCGGGAACCGCCGAGCCGCATCCACCAGCGCCCCGTGCTCCGGCAACGGCTCGAACCCGTCCCAACTGTCCGCCTCGCCCAGCAACTCCGGCACCCCGTCGAGCACCCAGGCCGCCCCCGGCCCCCACGCCTCCGCCTCGACTTCCCCGGCGTACGGCGTCAGTCGCAGGAGCACCGGCCCGTCCGGCGTCCGCGTCGCCCGCCAGACCGTACGACGACCACTCTCGAAGTAGTACGCAGGGTCGCCAGGCCCCTTCCGCAACCCTCCGATCACCGAATGCGGATCAACCATCCGCCCAGCCCGCCAAACCCGCACCACCGAACTCACCCGCCAAGTCTTACTCACCCCACGGACATCCCTGCACCGCGGTAGAGGGAGGCGTCGTACAGATCGACAGGAAGTGTCAGGCCGCTCGTAGTGCACCTGAGCGCAGGGCGCGTCCTGTGTACGGCGTATCGCAGGTGCACTACCTGTCGAGCGCTACACCGGCGGTCGATGACCAACACCGTTGTCCTGGCCATAACGCTGCCAAGTCCGGGGTCCCGATGTCCTGAGAATTGAGACATCAGGACATCGGCTCGATACTGGCCGCATGGGTGGGTGGCAGTGGGTGAAGGTGGTGGGGAACTTCGTGAATCTGACGACGGTTGCCGGGTTGCTGGTGGGGGCGATCGGGCGGGCTCATGTCAGTCGGGGGCCGCGGGGGTTGTACTTCGCGAACGGGTACCGGATCAAGTTCCCGGTGGCGGGGGCGTTCACGATCGGCAACGTGGTGCTGAGCAAGCACGAGCGCTCGTACTTCGACGACGAGGCTCTCGTGCGGCACGAGGAGCGGCATTCGTGGCAGTACTTCTGGCTGCTCGGGTTGCCGATGCTGCCGCTGTACGTCGTCGGTGTGATCGTCTCGTTCCTGCTCACCGGCGATCCGGCGTCACGCAACCCGTTCGAGCGGATGGCGAGCCTCAAGGACGGCGGGTACGTCGAGCGGCCGATCCAGCCGATCGGTCAGACCCTGACCCAGGCGTTCAGCGGGCTGCGATCGCGTCCGAAAGGGCCGTGAGGACCGTCACCACGCCGGTCGGATCGTCGACCACGATGTCCGCGGCCTCGATCAGCTCGGTCGCGCCGGACGACCGGGTGGCCAGCAGCACCGCGCGCAGTCCGGCCTTGCGGTGCTCGTCGATCGCCCGGAACGCCGCCAGGTCGCCAAGGTCGTCCCCGGCGTACAAAACCGACTCAGCACCGGTCGACTCGATCAGACCGCGCAGCGCGACGCCCTTGTCGATACCGGGCGGCCGCAGCTCGAGCACCAGGTTGCCCGGCTCCAGCCGCAGCTCAGTGGCGGCGGCCAGCTCGGTCAACGGCGCACGCAGGCGCTCCAGCGCGCCGACCGGATCCGGCAGCCGGCGGGTGTGGACAGCCAGCGAGCTCTCTTTGTCCTCGACGAAGGCGTCCGGCAGACCGGCCTCCTGCAGCAGTCCTGGCAGCCGCGAGCGGGCCACAGCAACACCCTCAGGCACCGGCTCACTGGTCACCCGCCCGGTGGAGGCATCCCACCGCTCCAGACCGTAGTGCCCGAGTACGACGAGACTCCCCAAACCAGCGTGGCCGGTGACACCCGCGAGCTCGGTGGCGACCAGGGCCGGACGACCGGTGACGATTGCGACCTGCTTGACCGACCGGGCCAGCCGGGCCAGTGCGTCCAGGGCGCCGTCGACCGGACGGGCTCGCGCCGGATCCTCGACCAGCGGCGACAGCACCCCGTCGAAGTCCGACGAGATGACGGCTCCGACCGGGTGGGCGACGATCGCCTCCCAGCCCTCCCGACCGGCGTCCGTCTGGATGACCGGCGTACTCATCCGGTGTAGTCCGAGGTGAGGATCACGGTGAGGCGGTCCTTCTTCATGTTGTCCAGCGCGCCCTTGGTCCGGCTGACGCCCAGGTCGCGGGCGAGCTGGTTGGCGGCGTCGAGCATGCCCGGCGGGTAGTACACGGTGCTCTCGGCGATCTTGCCGTGCCAGTTGTCGGCACCGGCGACGGTCCAGCCGGCCTGCCGCGCCCGGCCTGCGACCGAGTCGGCCAGGCCCTTGCGCCCGGTGTTGTTGTAGACCTCGACCGCGGGCCGCTCGGCCGGCGGGATGGCCGGCTCGGTGGTCGACTCGCTCGACGGCGGCTGCGTCGGCTCAGGGGTCGGCTCCTGAGTCGGCGCACCGGTGGGCTCGGTCGTGGGAGGTACAGGCGTTTCGGATTCACCGGGCTTCGGCACGCTCGCGACGATCGTCGACGGCCCGGTCGTCGGCTTGGTGCTCGGCTTCGGGCTGGTCGCGCTGGACGGCTGGTCCGCGGTGCTGTCGCCGCCGCGCGTGCCGAACAGCACCAGCAGGCCGGCGACGATCGCGACGACGGCGAGCACGGCGACGAGGGACGAGAGGACCTGGCCCCGTTCGTCCGTCGGGCGGGACATTCTCAGACCTCGATGCCCAGCCGGCGTGCGGAGCGGGCTCGCTGCCGGGCGGCACGCAGGCGGCGCAGCCGTTTCACCAGCAGTGGATCGTGGGCGAGAGCCTCGGGCCGGTCGATCAGTGCGTTCAGGACCTGGTAGTACCGGGTGGCCGACATCTGGAACTGGTCCCGGATCGCCTGCTCCTTCGCACCGGCGTACTTCCACCAGTGCCGCTCGAAGGCGAGGATGGCGCCGTCACGCTCGGAGAGCCCGGCGACAGCCGGCGGCGCAGCCTCGGCAGGACCGGGAGAGCTGGCGTTGGCGCTGTCCATCTGTTTGATGACTCCTGTACGGTCGGTGATCGTCCGTCCGCGCTCCACTGTACGTGCTGAACAACAGCGATGTCATTCACCGGTGACCGACACGAAGCGTGTCGTTGAGCGGACAGCCAGACGTGGCCAACTCTGGCAGGATCGACGGTGTGAGCTCAACTCTCTCCAGCGTGGCGCTGGTAGAAGAGCTGCAGGCCAGGAGCCGTGAGGTGGACCCGCTGGTCAACGCCATCTGCACGCCGAACACTGC
Source organism: Kribbella sp. NBC_00889 (assembly GCF_045207705.1). Classification (NCBI taxonomy): domain Bacteria; kingdom Bacillati; phylum Actinomycetota; class Actinomycetes; order Propionibacteriales; family Kribbellaceae; genus Kribbella; species Kribbella sp. NBC_00889. Next base: position 6,378,640 of record NZ_CP108783.1, read on the forward strand.
CGCTCTCACCCATGCCGCCCAATTCGATACAGAGCGTGACGATGGGCGTGTCCGCGGCCCGCTGCACGGCGTACCGATTCTGGTCAAGGACAACATCGACACCGCCGACCTGCCGACAACTGCCGGCTCGCTGGCGCTGGCCGATCAGCCGCCGCCACCGGAGGACGCCCCGCTGGTCCGCCGGCTGCGTGCGGCGGGCTGCGTCGTCCTCGGCAAGACCAACCTGAGCGAGTGGGCCAACTTCCGCGGCTCGTCGTCCTCATCCGGCTGGAGCGCGTACGGCGGCCTGACCCGGAACCCGTACGCGCTGAACCGCTCGGCCGGCGGCTCCTCGAGCGGATCCGGCGCAGCCGTGGCCGCCGGGCTGGTGGACTATGCCATCGGCACCGAGACCAACGGGTCGATCGTCTGCCCCGCCGCGCTGAACGGCATCGTCGGCCTGAAGCCCACGGTCGGCCTCGTCTCGCAGCAGGGCATCGTGCCGATCTCGCACTCGCAGGACACGGCCGGTCCGATGACCAGGACCGTATTCCAGGCCGCTGCCCTGCTGACTGTGCTGACCGGTGGTGACACCGACTACACAGAGCACTGCCGTGGTGACGATCTCAGTGACCTGCGGATCGGCGTACCGCGAGGACCGCTGTGGGGGTACTCGATCGGCCTCGACGAGGTCAGCGAGCGGGCTCTGGAGATCCTCAGTCGCTGTGGCGCCACGCTGGTGGACCACTTGTCGCTGCCGACGCCCGGTGGCGAGGAGGACCAGTTGCAGGTCCTGGCCCACGAGTTGAAGGTCGATCTGGCTGCCTATCTGTCCACCCGCGTTCCCGGGGGTCCACGCACGCTGGACGACCTGATCGCGTTCAACAAGGCGCATGCGGACGTCGAGCTCCAGTGGTTCGGTCAGGAACTGTTCGAGCGGGCCGCGGAGACCGAGGGCCTGGGCTCCCCGATCTACGTCGCTTCCCGGCTGACAGCGCTGCGGGCCGGCCGGGACGGCATCGACAACCTGCTCCAGGACAACCAGCTCGACGCTCTGGTCTCGCCGTCGTACTCGCCGGCCTGGACGATCGACCTGGTGAACGGCGACCACGTGCTCGGAAGTTCGTCCTCGCATGCCGCGCTGGCGGGCTATCCGCTGCTCTCGGTGCCGTCCGGAACGGTCTCCGGACTACCGGTCGGGATCACCTTCAGCGGCACCGGCCGGAGTGACGCCACGCTCATTCGCTTGGCTCACGCGTTCGAAACGGCGAGAATCAAGGCAGACGGACCGTTTCCGACCCCGGAGTTCACACAGTGGGTGTAGATCGCGTCAGGTGGGGCGTTGTTGCTACTGGCAACATCTCGACGTCGTTCACGAGGGACCTGAAGCTACTCGCCGACGACGCCGTGGTCACCGCTGTCTCGTCCCGGTCCCAGCACAGCGCGGACCGGTTCGCCGCCGAGTTCGGCATCGAGCACGCGTACGACGACTATCGCCGACTGATTGAATCCGGCACCGTCGACTTGATCTACATCGGTACACCGCACCCACAGCACTACGCGATCGCCCGCGCCGCGCTGCAGGCCGGTATCGCGGTCCTTTGTGAGAAGCCGGTCACCCTCACCGCCAAGCAGGCCCGGGACCTGATCGCCGTCGCCACCGAGCACAACACGTTGTTCGCCGAGGCGATGTGGATGCGGACCAACCCCGTGATCCAGGCGATGTTCGCCGATCTGCACAGCGGCGTGATCGGCGAACCGCAGCAGGTCGTCGCGGACTTCGCGTTCTACAAGCCGTCGCTGCCCGCTCGCCTGCTCGACCCGGCGCTGGGCGGCGGTTCGCTGATGGACGGCGGCATCTACCCGATGACGTTCACCTACATGACCCTCGGGCGACCCGCCGAAATCAAGGCGGTCGGCTCGCTCAACGACGACGGCATCGATCTGAACGTCGCCATGGCCTGGCGGTACGACTCCGGCGCGGTGGCCGCGATCACCTGCGGCCTACGTTCACAGAACCCCTGGACAGCCTCGGTGAGTGGCCCCGAGGGCAGTCTGCAACTCCCACACCGCTTCCACCACCCGGAGTACTACGTGCGCAGTACGGCGTCCGGCGCGGAGCGGATCGACGTACCGACGCATGGGCTTGGGTACCACTACGAAGCCGCCGCAGTGATGCAGGCGCTGCGCGATGGACTGGTTGAGGTCCCGTCGCTGCCGCATGCCGCAACGGTCGGGATCCTCGAACTCCTCGACGAGACACGGAGACAGATCGGGGTCCGTTACCCCGGTGACGACGACGACCTGAGTGGATGAACTGAATATGCCGAACGGACGAAGTTCCTTCGTAGTGGTGGCCAACCGGCTGCCGGTCGACCGGATCGAGATGCCCGACGGCAGTACGGCGTGGCGGCGTAGCCCAGGTGGTCTCGTCACCGCCCTGGCCCCGGTGATGCAGCGCGCCCACGGTGCGTGGATCGGCTGGACCGGTAGCGCCGACGAGAAGGTCGACCCGTTCGAGAACGACGGCATGCACCTGGTCCCGGTGATGCTGTCGGCCGAGGACGTTCAGCTGTACTACGAGGGCTTCTCGAACGCGACGCTCTGGCCGCTGTACCACGATGTGATCGTGGCGCCGGAGTTCCATCGGGAGTGGTGGGAGTCGTACGTCGCGGTGAACCGGCGGTTCGCCGAGGCCGCAGCGGACGCCGCCGAGGACAACGCCGACGTCTGGGTGCACGACTACCAGCTGCAGCTGGTGCCGGCGATGCTGCGCCGGTTGCGTCCGGACGTCCGGATCGGCTTCTTCCTGCACATCCCGTTCCCGCCGACCGAGCTGTTCGCGCAGATGCCGTGGCGGCGGCAGATCCTGGACGGGCTGATGGGTGCGGACCTGGTCGGTTTCCAGCGACCTGGCGCCGCGTCGAACTTCGCCCGCCTGGCCCGCAACCGGATGGGTCTGCGGACCCGCGGCGACCGCATCCACCTGCCGGACGACCGGATCGTCCGGGCCAAGGCGTTCCCGATCTCCATCGACGTCGGCGAGCTGGAACAGCTGGCCCGCCAGCCGGAGTCCGAGCAGCGCGCCCGCGAGATCCGCAAGGAGGTCGGCGACCCGGCGCACATCCTGCTCGGGGTGGACCGGCTCGACTACACCAAGGGCATCCGGCAGCGCCTGCGCGCGTTCGGTGAACTGCTGGACGAGAAGCGCATCTCCGTCGACGACGCGGTGTTCGTCCAGGTGGCGACGCCGTCCCGGGAGCGCGTGGAGCAGTACCGCGTCCTGCGCGACGAGATCGAGCTGCTGGTCGGCCGGATCAACGGCGAGCACGGCCGGATCGGTACGCCGGCGATCAACTACCAGCACACGTCGTACTCGCGGACCGAGATGGCCGCGCTGTTCCGGGCCGCCGACGTGGCCGTGGTGACGCCGCTGCGTGACGGCATGAACCTGGTCGCCAAGGAGTACGTCGCCTGCCGGTACGACGACACCGGCGCGCTGGTGCTGAGCGAGTTCGCCGGCGCCGCGGACGAGTTCCGGCAGGCGTTCCTGGTGAACCCGCACGACATCAACGGCATGAAGGACACCATCGTCGACGCGATGAACACCGACGACCGCCAGCTCGGCCGCCGGATGAAGGCGATGCGCAAGCACCTGGCCGCGCACGACGTGAACGTCTGGGCCCAGTCCTTCCTGAAGGCCCTGCATGACGACGACTGACGGCCGGGTGCTCGCGCTCGACTTCGGGACGTCGTCGGCGCGGGCCCTGGTGCTGACGGCCGGCGATGCCGCGCCGGTCCCGGGCGCGCTGGCCCGCCACAAGATCTCCCCCACCTACGGCACCGGCGGCTCGGCGACTCTGGACCTGCACCAGTACGTCGAGGGCCTGCTGAGCTGCCTGGACGAGCTCCAGCAGAACGGGCACCTGGACGACATCGGCGCGATCGTGGTCTCGTCGCAGTGGCACTCGATCGTTGCCCTGGACAACAGGGGCGACGCACTGACGCCGGTCGTCACCTGGGCGGACACGCGGTCGGTCGATCTGGACCTCGGCTCGTCGTTCGACGAGCACGCCTTCCACGCGCGGACCGGATCCTGGCTGCACCGCCTCTACTGGACGCGGCGGATCCCTTGGCTGCTGTCCGAAGGATCCCCGGCCGGCTTCGCCGGTCTGCCCGATCTGGTGATCGAGCGGCTGACCGGCGAGCGGGTCACGTCGGTGTCGATCGCTTCCGGTACCGGGACCCTCGACCTCGCCACCGGCGAGTACGACGACGAGGCGCTGGAGATCGCTGGGGTCAAGGCCGACCGGTTGCCGTCGATCGTGCCGACCGGCTGGACCGCTCGCCTGTCCCCCGAGTACGAGCGGCGGTGGCCCGGGCTCGTCGGCGTACCGGTCCATCCGCCGACCGGCGACGGCGCCGCGTCGAACGTCGGAACCGGTGGGTACGACGAGACGACCGCCGCTGTGACCGTGGGGACATCGGCCGCGGTGCGGGTCGTGCATCCGATCGACGGCGCACCGGAGCTGCCGTGGGAGCTGTGGCGGTACCGCGTCGACGACGAGCGGGCGGTGACCGGGATGGCTTTCTCGGCCGCGGGGAATCTGCATGCGTGGCTGACCGGCGTACTGCGGCTGACCTCGGACGAGCCGACCGGTGTGGAGATCGGGGCGACGCGAGTGATCGCGATCCCGTTCCAGGCCGGGACCAGGCCGCCGGCCACGGTGCCGAGCGGATCCGGGGTGTACTTCGGCCTGTCCTTCGACGACACTGCCGCGGACCTGTTGGCCGCCTCGATGCAGGGCGCCTCGCTGGAGGTCGACCGTGGGCTGCGGATGCTGGACTCGCTGTTCGGACGCGAGCTGTCCGTCGTCCTCGGTGGTGGCGGCATCGACGCCTCTGCCTGGTGGCGTCGCTGCCTCACCGCGACCTTCGCCCGGCCCACCACGGTCTGCGCCGAAGCCGAGGTCGGCGCGCGCGGCGCTGCGGCTGTGGCCCTCGGCCTGTCACCACAGCCTGGCGGCGAGCACCTCGACCCGGTGCCGGCCGACGTGGACCGCGTCGCCGCACTCCGTCCGCGCTACGAAGCGCTCCGCGAGCTGGCCGTGCAAGCCTCTGCGCTCTAGGTCGTGAGGATCTTCTCGGCCAGGTCGGCATAGCTCCAGCCGTGGGCCGCGGCCGCTCGCGGGACGAGGCTGACCGGAGCCAAGCCAGGCAGAGCGTTCACCTCGAGGCAGTACGGATTGCCCAACGCGTCGCAGCGGAAGTCCGCCCGGGAGTACGCCGGGGCGCCGAGCGCATCGTGAGCGGTGCGCGCCAACTCCTGCAGCCGCGCGGCGAAGTCCGGCGTCACCTCAGCCGGGCAAATCTCCCGGGCGGCGCCCGGCTGGTACTTCGTCTCGTAGTCGAAGATCGCCGTGGACAGCTCGATCTCGACCACCGGCAGGACCTGGTCGCCGACGACGCCGACGGTGAACTCACGACCGGGCAGGAACGGCTCCACCAGAAGATCGGTCCGGGGCATGATCGCGGCGAGCTCCTCGAGGGTCCGGACCTGGCGGACGTCGACACTCGAGCCGTCCGCGATCGGCTTCACGACCACCGGTCCGGCGTCCAGGAACTCCTTCACCCGGTCCGGCAGCCCGGCGCCGGGCCGGAGTACGACGCGCTCGACGACCGGGACGCCGTACGCGCCGAGCAGCGCCTGGCAGCGATCCTTCTGCCAGCTGAGCGCGCAGGTCGCGCTGCCCGCGCCGGTGAACGAGATGCCGGCCATCTCCAGCAGCGCCTGGACGTGACCGTCCTCGCTCCAGCCGCCGATCAGCCCCATGAAGACCCGGTCCGCCGTGCGCATCCGGCGCAGCACGTCGCCGCCGGTGAGAGCGGCGTACATCCGCTCCCGCCAGAGCGGCTGCTCGTCCATCGCAGGCGGTGTCTTCGGGATCGGGTACGACGTTCCGTTCCCCTCCATCGTCTCCGCGAGCACCGGCTCGGCTGCCGCCGGATCGATCACCGACACCTTGTGGCCGCGCTCGGTCAGCGCACCCGCCAACGCCCAGCCACCAGACAGCGAGACGTCTCGCTCCGAGCTCTCGCCACCACACAGCATCACCACACGCATGAGCCGCCCTCCTCTGGGACAGTCTGACGCCCTGCACACCTCGGTAGTTGGGTGACCGCCGCCACTGACAGGATCCGGGCCTGCCTGGATCATGGCGCGCATGCTGCGCGAGATGATGAGGGCGAAGGTCCACCGGGCGACGGTGACGCAGGCGGATCTGCACTATGTCGGGTCGTGCACGCTGGACGCGGACCTGATGGATGCAGCCGATCTGCTGCCCGGCGAGAAGGTGGACATCGTCGACATCACCAACGGTCAGCGGCTGTCGACGTACCTGATCGAGGGACCGCGCGGGTCCGGGGTGGTGGGGATCAACGGGGCCGCGGCGCACCTGATCCATCCGGGCGATCTGGTCATCCTGATCGCCTACGGGATGTTCGACACCACCGAGGCCAAGGTCTTCGAACCGAGCGTAGTCTTCGTGAACGAGCACAATGCGATCACCCGCATCGGCTCGGACCCCGCCGAAGCGCTGCCTGACACCGGCACGCTGCGGGGCGACCAACTGCACACCCCGCGCTGAGACAGGACTGGTCCAGGATGACCGAACCCGGCGAGACCACCGCTGACACCACCGCCGCCACGACCGGCGAATCCGCACCGAAGACCGCGTCGCACGACAACGAGCCGAACCCGAAGCTGCGCGCGTTCATGAACTCGGGCTGGGCCGACTCGGAGCGACACGACGTGACGCTCAGCGACGTCGGTGTGTGGGCATCCAAGCGGCGGGACGCGCTGTCGCAGGTGTTCCCGGGTGAGCGACTGGTCATCCCGGCGGGCACCTACAAGGTCCGTTCGAACGACACCGACTTCGTCTTCCGCCCGCACACCGACTACGTCTGGCTGGCCGGCGACCAGACCTCCGACGCCGTACTGGTGCTGGAACCGAACGGCACCAGCGGCCACGACTCGGTGCTGTACTTCCGGCCCCGCGCGGACCGCAGCGAGGGCGAGGAGTTCTGGCGCGACCGGATGTACGGCGAGCTGTGGGCCGGCCGGCGTCCGTCGCTGACCGAGACCGCCAAGGAGTTCGGGATCGAGACCCGGCACGTCGACCAGCTCGCGGACGCGCTCAAGGGCGACGTACCCACGCGGGTCCGGCGCGACGAGGACGAGTCGATCGCGTCGCTGCTGAGCGGCGCACGGACGGACGACCTCAAGGACAACGAGCTGGCGGCGACGCTGTCGGAGCTGCGGCTGGTCAAGGATCCGTTCGAGCTCGAGCAGCTCCGGGACGCGGTCGCGATCACGCACCGCGGCTTCTCCGACGTACTGGCCGAGATGGACAAGGTCCGCGAGTACGGCGAACGCTGGATCGAGGGTACGTTCTTCCGCCGGGCCCGGGCCGAGGGCAACGATCTCGGCTACAGCTCGATCGCCGCGTCCGGCCCGCACGCGACCACGCTGCACTGGATCGAGAACGACGGCACGGTCGACAACGGCACGATGATGCTGCTCGACATGGGAGTCGAGAATCGGCAGCTGTACACCGCGGACATCACCCGCACGCTGCCGGTGAGCGGCGAGTTCACCCCGCGCCAGCGCGAGCTCTACCAGCTGGTGCTGGACGCGCAGAACGCCGGCATCGCGGCGGTCAAGCCCGGTGCGCGGTTCCGCGCCGCGCACGAGGCGGCGATGGAGGTCATCGTCCATGGCCTCGACGCGATGGGCCTGCTGCCGGTCTCGGCCGAGGAGGCACTCGACCCGGAGAGCATGCTCTACCAGCGCTACACGCTGCACGGCGTCAGCCACATGCTCGGGCTGGACGTGCACGACTGCTCGGCGGCGCGGTCGGAGAAGTACCGCAAGGGCGAGCTGAAGACCGGCTACGTGCTGACGGTCGAGCCGGGTCTGTACTTCCAGGCCGACGACCTGACCGTGCCGGAGGATCTGCGCGGCATCGGCATCCGGATCGAGGACGACATCCTCGTCACCGACGACGGCGCCGAGAACCTGTCCGACGCGATGCCGCGCGACGTCGAGGGCATCCAGAACTGGATGGCTTCCTAGCCCAGCCGAAAGGGGCCGCACCAGGATCGGTGCGGCCCCTTTCGCTTGTCTGCTACCAGATCCGGACGCGTTCCTCGGGGGCGAGCCACATGCCGTCGCCTTCGGTGCTGTTGAAGGTCTGGTGGAACTGGTCGATGTTCTTCACGACCGCGTTGCAGCGGAACTCGGGCGGCGAGTGCGGGTCGATCGCGAGCCGCCGCGCGGCCTCTTCCGGCCGGGTCTTCGTCGACCAGGCGTGTGCCCAGGAGATGAAGAACCGCTGCCCGTCGGCCTCGGGCGGCTCGGCGCCGTCCAGCGACAGCTGATAGGCGACGTACGCGATCGACAGGCCGCCCAGGTCGCCGATGTTCTCGCCCAGGGTGAGCTTGCCGTTCACGTGCTGACCGGGCGTCTCGGCCGGCTCGAGGACGTCGTACTGCGCGACGAGCTTGTCGGTGCGCTGCTCGAACGCGGTCCGGTCCGCGTCGGTCCACCAGTCGTTCAGGTTGCCGTCGCCGTCGTACCGCGAGCCCTGGTCGTCGAAGCCGTGGCCGATCTCGTGCCCGATCACCGCGCCGATTGCGCCGTAGTTGACCGCGTCGTCGGCCTCGGCGTCGAAGAACGGCGGCTGCAGGATGCCGGCCGGGAACACGATCTCGTTCATCGGCGGGTTGTAGTAGGCGTTGACCGTCTGCGGCGTCATCTTCCACTCGGTCCGGTCCATCGGCTGACCGAGCTTCGCCAGGTCCCGCGCGGTCTCCACCGCGACCGACCGGCGGACGTTGCCGAACAGGTCGGCCGGGTCGATCTCGAGCGCGCTGTAGTCCTTCCACTTGTCCGGGTAGCCGATCTTCGGCATGAAGCTGCCGAGCTTGTCCAGTGCGCGCTGCCGGGTGTCCGCGCCCATCCAGTCAAGCGTTTCGATCCGCTGCCGGTACGCCTCGACCAGGTTCTGCACCAGTTCGACCATCCGGGCCTTCGCGGCCGGCGGGAAGTGCTCGGCGACGTACAACTGGCCGAGCGCCTCGCCCAGCGCCTGCTCGACCACACCGACCCCGCGCTTCCAGCGCTCGCGCAGCTCCGGGGCACCGGTCAGAGTCGTGCCGTAGAAGGCGAAGTTCTCGTCGACGAAGGCCCTGCTCAGCAGCGGCGCCGCGCTGTGCACGATCCGCCAGCTGAGCCACTCCTTCCAGCGGTCCAGCCCGGCGTCCTGCACGGCGGCGGCGGCTCCGGTGAAGAAGTCCGGCTCACGGACGACGACCTGCTCGAAGGCACTCTCCGGTACGCCGGCTCCCGCCAGCCACACCGACCAGTCGAACTCCGGGGTCAGTGTCTCCAGGCCGGACCGGTCGACCTTGTTGTAGGTCAGCGTGACGTCGCGGTTCTTCACCCGGTCCCAGTGGTGGCCGGCGATCCGCGTCTCGAGCTCCATGATCCGCTCAGCGGACCCGGCCGGATCGGGCAGTCCGGCCAGCTCCAGCATCCGCGCGACATGCGCGACGTACGCCGTCCGCTCGCCGGCGAAGTTGTCCTCGCGGTAGTACGACTCGTCCGGGAGGCTGAGGCCGCCCTGCATCAGGTACACGACGTACTCGTCGGACTTCTTCGCGTCCGCGTCGACCCAGTAGTGGAACAGGCCCGGCACACCCTGCAGCTCGAGCTGCCCGAGCGCCGACACCAGGCCGGGGACGTCCTCGATCGCGCGGACCAGGGCCAACTGCTCGGCGATCGGCTCGGCGCCGAGACGCTCGATGGTGTCCTCGTCCATGAAGCTGCCGTACAGGTCGCCGATCTTGCGCGCCTCGCTGCCGTCCGGATGCCCGGCCGCGACGGTCTTCTCGACGATCGCGCGGACGTCCTGCTCGGCGGTGTCCCACAGCGCGTGGAAGGCGCCGTAGATGGCCTTGTCCGCCGGAATCTCGTGCTCGGCCAGCCACGGCCCGTTCGCGTGCCGGTACAGATCGTCCTGCGGGCGCACCGTGCCGGAACTGTCGATCCCTGCTGTCATCCCTGCCCCTTGTTCCCGAAGTCGAGTTGCTGCCAGTGACAGTACCCGCTCGCACGGACCAGGATTTGAACCATCCACAGGGATGCGCCGTTGTCCCTGTAAAGGACATCGGATCAGGAGGGCCCGCCCATGTCGAACCTTGTCCGCCGGCTCACCACAGTGCTGAGCGTGCCCGCTCTGCTACTGGTCCTGGTGAGTTCGCCGGCCGACGCCGCCCCGGCCATGAACCAAACCACGACCCAAACCACGACCAAGTTCCCGGCCCACATCGACCTGCCGGACGGGTTCCAGCCGGAAGGCATCGCGATCGCCGGCGGTAAGGCGTTCTTCGGCTCTCGGGTGGACGGTGACATCTACCGGGCGGACCTGAGGACCGGGACCGGGACGGTGTTCAGCCAGGGACCGGGCACCGCCTCCCTGGGGATGAAGGTGGACCGCTCCCAACGGCTGTGGGTGGCCGGCGCCGGCGCCGGGAACGGCCGTGTGGTCGACCTCCGCACCGGCCGCATCCTCAAGAGCTACACGTTCACCACCTCGACCACGACGTTCGTGAACGACGTGATCCTGAGCAAGGACGCCGCCTGGTTCACCGACTCGCAGCAGCCGGTGCTCTACAAGGTTCCGTTCGGCCGCCACGGCCGGCTGGCCGGGCAGTCCGCGGTGAGGACCGTCCCGCTCAGCGGCGCCTACCAGCACACCCCCGGCGTCACCAACGCGAACGGCATCTCGCTGACTCCGGACGGCCGCGGCCTGATCATCGTGCAGTCGTCGACCGGTTTCCTCTTCCGGGTCGACCCGCGCACCGGCGTGACGACGCGCGTCGATCTCGGCACCGAGGTGATGACGAACGGCGACGGCCTGCTGCTGATCGGCAAGACCCTGTACGTCGTCCAGAACCGGCTGAACACGATCGCGGTCGTCAGCCTGAACTCCGCCGGCACCAAGGGGATGGTGGAGCGGCGCATCACCAGCGACGACTTCGACGTACCGACCACGGCGGCGGCGTTCGGAAACCGGCTCTACCTGCCGAACGCCCGGTTCACCACGCCGCCGACGCCCACCACGGAGTACTGGGCCACCGCGGTCCAGATCTCGCCGGTCAAGCACTCGGCCGACGACGGCCAGTGCGACCCTATCCGCTTCCTGAAGGGGTGATCGGGGGTCAGGAAACGGTCCGGAGGTCGCCTCGTGCGGCAGCCTTGAGACGGCTGCCGCACGAGAGGCGCACGGAGTAGCCGGCCGGGATCGCCAGCGGTTCGCCGGTCTGCGGGTTGCGGCCGGTGCGCGGTGCGCGCAGGACCCGCTCGATGCTCAGCAGACCGGTCAGCGACACCTTGTCGCCCTTGTGCACGGCCTCGGTGACGACGTCGCCCAGCGCGTCGAGGACCTTCTCGGCCTGGTTCCGCGGGATGCCCGCCTTCTGCGCCACCCCGGCGACCAGCTCATTGCGGTTCACGGCTCTCCTCCGATTCGCTAACCTTCGACCGGAACCGTAACCGAAATGATTGTCGTTAGCGAGAAGCGCCCGGAATCCGGTCGACTGCGCCGGAGCGGGAACTTCTCCGGCGGGGTCGGCGTCTTGAGTTGCTCAAAGTCCGTCCTGGTCATGCCAGTGGTTCTGCCAGCGCGCGTCGACGGCGTCGTCGGCCCGCTGGTAGCGAATGTCGGTGGAGAGCCGCATGTCCGTGGACACGTTGTCGAGTGCCGCGTGGATGGTGTGGGCGGTGTGGATCACGACGTCTCCGGCCGCATAGTCGGTGACCAGCCAGTTGGCGTCGTACTCCTCGGCCAGGCCCGGCAGGTCGGCAGTCATGGAGGCGGCGGGTCGCTTGAGTCGTCCTGAGGCCTCGTCTGCGAGGACTCTGTGGTGGCTGCGTTCGAGATAGGTCAGGCCGCCGAGGCTGACCGGGCAGTCGCCCAGTGGGATCCACGCCGACAGCACCTGGTCGCTGCCCCCACGCAGGTAGACCAGGTCGTAGTGGGCCTGCGTCGCCGTACCGATGCCGTTCTCGCCCGGTGCGGTCTGCCGGATGATCTTCCGCTTGTGCAGGAAGGGGTCACCGCCCAGGAACCTCTCGAACCACCCCTTCAAGGCCGGCTGCGTGCAGAAGGCGGCGTACTCCGCCCCCGGCACGATCTGACCGAACAGCACTTTCCGGTACGTCGCCCGCTCGGTCACCGACCCGATGAGCCCGAAGTAGTAGCGCCGGAACGCCAGCACTTCCTCGGGATCCAGCAGCCCGGTCAGGAACAGATACCCGTCCCGCTGCAACCTCTCCCGTAACCGCGAGCGATCCCGACGCTCCCGCTCCGGCACGACGCTCAGCTCACCGAGCCGCCGCTCATCCAGCACATACCCGTTCGAAGTCAGCACACGTCCATTGCATCCGGGCCGCGGCCGCACCGGAATGGACAGCTGGAACCCGATTCTTGGACTCTTGTGTCATGCCGAACTGGTCGATCTACCTGACCCCTGGCACTCCTGAGCGTGAGCTTGGACTCTTCTGTCTCGGAGCCGGCGAGCAGGTCCATCCGCCTGGCGTACCTCCGGAGCGAGCCCTCGGCTGCCACGCTCTGGTCTGGATCAAGGAGGGCCGCGGGCAGTTTCTGCACGGCCCCGACCGCCGGCTGCACGAGGTGAAGGCGCCCGCGATGCTCTGGCTCTATCCCGGCGTTCTGCACGGCTACAGACCGGCGACGATCTGGCGTCAGGCATGGGCACTGTTCGGCGGTCCAGCCACCGCCGCACTCACCACACTGGGGCATCTCGACCTGTCCGAGCCCGTACGACGGTATGCCGACGCGCGACCGGTCGACCGCGCGTTCACCCGACTGCTGCGAGTCAGTAGGACGCATGACGCCGTACAGACAGTGGCTGCGCTGTATGAGCTTCTCGCGGCGGCCGCACCGCCGCGTGCCGATGATGTGGCCGGGCGGTTGAGCGAGTTGGCGTGTACGCCGATGAGCGTTCAGGACTACGCCACTGAGCTCGGGCTCACGGTGAGGGAGTTGCGCGAGGCGGTCCGTCGTACCACTGGCTCCACACCGCAGGAACTGGTCCTGACCACAAGACTCAACACTGCAAAGGTTTTGCTCGCCGAGGAGGACCTGTCCGTCGCCGTGGTCGCCCGGCAGGTCGGGTACGACGATCCGGCGTACTTCACGCGCTTGTTCACCGCCCGGGTAGGGCTTTCGCCCGGCGGCTTCCGGCGTTCCGGTTCGGTTTCGGGCCGAATTTCCTCCTTCCGGAGGAGGCGGGATCGACTTTCCGCCATGTAAAACCGTTCAGTGGGGTGACGTGCACCAGCACCCGGCACCGCTACGGTCGTGGGTATGAGTCAACCGCAGCCCATCGACCCACGCTACGTGAGCCGGCCGCCGCAGGCACGACCGAAGAAGCGGCGCAACTGGTTCCTCCGGACCGTCGGACTGATCGTCCTGCTGTTCATCCTCATGCTCGTCGCGGTACCGCTCTACGCCTGGAGCCGGATCGACAAGATCGACGCGATGCCGACCGGCGATCGGCCGGCCGAAACCCCTGGAACGACGTACCTGATGGTCGGCTCCGACGCCCGCGAAGACCTCAGCCGTGCTGAGCGGGCCCGACTGCACACCGGCTCCGACAGCGGTGCCCGGACCGACACGATCATGATCATGCACGTGCCCGACTCCGGACCGACGGCGCTGATCAGCGTCCCGCGCGACAGTGCCGTGACCATCCCCGGGATGAAGGGCAAGCACAAGATCAACGCTGCCTTCAACAAGGGCCCGGCACTGCTGATCGAGACCCTCGAGAACGCGACCGGCCTGCGGATCGACCACTACGTCGAGGTCGGCTTCGGCGGCTTCGCCTCCGTCATCGACAGTGTCGGCGGCATCCAGATGTGCTTGCCCAAGGCAATGAAAGACAAGGACGCGCACATCGATCTACCGGCCGGCTGCCAGGAGCTCGACGGTGTGAACGCCCTCGGGTACGTCCGGTCCCGGAAGGCCGACGGCAACAACGACTTCGGCCGGGTGGAGCGGCAGCGCGCGATGGTCGGTGCGGTCGCGAAGAAGGCCAGTTCGCCGTCGACGTTCCTCAACCCGGTGCGGTACTTCAACGTCGCCACCAAGGGTGTGGACGCGTTGACCGTCGACAACGACATGAGCCTGTTCGACTTCATCCGCTTCGCCCGCGGGATGCGCGCAGTCTCGGGCAGCGGCGGTGTCAGCCTGACCGTCCCGATCGGCGACGACAACTACCGCCTGTCGGACGGCAGCGTCGCGGTGAGGTGGGACCAGAAGAAGGCGCTGGCGCTCTTCAACGCCCTCAAGCAGGACGACACGAGCGGCCTCAAGAGCGCTTGACCGTCCTCGTCCATGCTGTCGTGAGCCTGGGCATGCTCGTCGTCGTACCGCTCGGTCTCACCCTTCTCCCAACGCGAACCACCAGCACCCGCTGGTGGTTCGCGTTCGCCATCCCCGGAGCACTCGCCCTCTGGCTCCCGCGCGGCCCGGTCTCGATCACCCTCGCGTCGATCTATCTCGCCGGCACGCTCGTGCTCATCACGCTGGCTGCCCGCCATCTCCTGCGGCACAAGGCGATCCGCCCTCGCGAGATCGCGCTCTGCACGGCGTTGGCGACGCCGTCCATCGCCGCTCTCGCGTTGGTCGCCGAACGCTCGTCGTACGAACTGTTCGGCTTCAGCCTGACCGTCCTCACCCTGACCGTCGCCCATTTCCACTTCGCTGGATTCGCGGCCGCTCTGATCGCCTACCTGGTCTCTGATCGTCCGGGCACGACAACCACCGCCGCCGCGATCAGCGTCCCGCTCGGCACCGGGATCGTCCTGCTCGGCTTCTTCTTCGGCGACGCGGTAGAACTCGCGGGTGCCGCCGTACTGACCGCTGGGATGTGGTTGGTCGGGTGGAACCTCTGGCTTCGGTCTCGGCAGGCCGGGCGAGCCACCGCCGCCCTTCTGATCGTCTCCGCGTCGGTCCTCGTGGTGACGATGGTGTTGGCGTTGACTTGGGCCGCGGGGCATGTGGTTGGTACGCCGTACCTACCGTTGGAGTGGATGGTTGCGACACACGGCCTGGCGAACGCGGTCGGGTTTGCGTTGTGCGGGGTACTGGCGTGGCGACGGCTGAGGGAAGGGGTTCGATGAGGCTGGAGGATCTGGCCGGGTTGCGGTTCAACTACGACGCGGTCGGTTCGACGCGGTACGACGAGACGCCGCAGGGATACCACCGGCTCGAGTACCGGGAGCGGATCGGCGTGGGCGACGAGGTGTTCCGGCGTGCTGGTGAGGCGCTGCTGGGCTGGCGCATGCACCGTGCGGCGGGACTGCCGATGACGGCGACCGACACCCCGCCGGCCATCGGCACGAACAGCCTCGGCAGGCTCGGCGCCGGCATGCTCGTCGGCCGGCTCCGCACGCTGTCCCCGGTCGGCCTGCTCGGACTCCCCGTCCCGTGCCGCGTCGTCTGGACCGTCGACGAACCGGACCGCACCGGCTTCGCCTACGGCACTCTCGAAGGCCACCCGGCGTCCGGCGAGGAGTCCTTTGTCGTCACCCGTGACCCCGACGGCATCCACTTCACCGTCCGCGCCTACAGCCGCCCCGCCACCTGGTACACCCGCCTAGGCGGCCCCGCCACCCGCAAGGCCCAACACCTCGCCGCCCGCCGCTACACCCAAACCCTCCGCCGCCTGGCCACCCGCTGACCAAAGCAAAGGCCCCGCAAGCTCATACCTTTGCGGGGCCGCGTCCTTTGTACCAGCGGTCTCAAGCCGCCCAGGTGACCAACACGCCAACACAGCAAGTCGATCAACCAAGTGCTCAGTGTGATCGGCGCGGCAGCAACTCGCTCCGTGGTTGCAGTTGCGGTTGCAATAGGACTCATCCCCACAGTGCCTTCCCCATCCGGTCCGCAGCATCGCGGGCCAGGCGGGACGTCACGTGGGTGTACCGCTTGGTCATGGCGAGCGACGAGTGCCCAAGGATCTCTTGCACGACCCTGATGTCCACGCCCTGCTCGAGGAGGAGAGTGGCAGCAGTGTGTCGAGCATCGTGCAAACGGGCGGGCGGAACACCCGCTGCCTCAAGAAGCGACTGCCAGGAGCCCCAGTCATCCCGAGCATCAATCGGCCGGCCATCCGGACGGCAGAAGACGAGATCCCGGTCCTCCCATGCACTGCCCGCCGCCAGCCGTTCGGCCGCCTGGGCGGCCTTGTGAGCCCTCAGCAACGGGATCAACGGTTCAGGAATCGGCACCGGCCGAGTCTTGCGACCCTTGGGCTTCCTGAATTCCCACTCACCGCCGCCGCGCTCAGGACAGTAACGAGCATGACCGACACAGTCAGGGCCACAGGTGTCCTTATGCCTCGTTTTCACGCACGCCACTGGATCTCCACACCCATGGGCGAAACCACGCCGTTTCAGCTGGAAAACGCGCAGCTGCCCCTTCTCCAGGTCAACGTACCTCCACCGCATGCCCAACGCCTCAGCCTGACGAAGGCCCAACGCAAAGGCAACGGACCATCGTGCACCGTTTCGGAGGGCGCTGGCCTGATCCAGAATCGCCCTGGCATCCTCTTGGAGTAGCGGTTCGATCTCCGTGTCAACATGACTCGGTGCATCAATCATGGTCGCGACGTTGACGGTGACGAGCTTCCGTCGGTGCGCCATTTTCAGCGAGCGGCTGATCATGCGGTGATAGTCGAGGATCGTCTTCGAGCTCAGACCAGATCGCTTCAATGTGGAGTAGAACACTTCCAGGTGTTCAGGCCCCAATCGATCAAGGCGATGCTCACCGATTCCGGGAATGATTCGATTGATGACCTTCGGTCGGTAAACATTGATGATCGTCGCCTCACTAGCCGTGAGCGGAGCGATGTTCTCAAGCCAGAACAAGAACCACTTCCGCACCGACGGCTTCTGACCAAGGGCTGGTGCTCTGCCCTCGTCTCGCATGCGCTCAAGGTCCTCGACCTTCTTAGTGACGATCGTCTTCGTTGCACCGCGCCGATGACGGCGATCCGGCTTGCCGTTCGCCTTGACGCCAACAGTCACCCAGCCGTGCCAGACACCGTCAGCGTCTTCGTAGATCGACGATCGTCCGTTCGCGTTTCGCGACATAACAGTTCTCCTGTCAGGCAGCAGGCTGCCGCAACAACTTTTCGGCGTACTTGTGAAGTGCGTCGACCGGAACCCGACGCGAGCGACCGATCAGCACCGACTCGATCTCGTGCTTTGCGATCAGGTCGAACATGCGAGTCCGACCGATACGTAGTGCAGCAGCGGCTTCCTCGACCGTCAGAAAGATCTGAACCTCAGCCATCTTTTCCCTCCTCTCGTTGACAGTTACGTGTCACTCATCGATTGGCGTCTCATCGATCACGTCTTTCAGCAGGCGCCGGTGTTCGCGTGCTTTGGCGGCGGCGGTGTTGGCGAGTAGGGCGTCGCCGATGGTTTTCCAGCCGGTGCCTGCGTAGGTGAAGTTGCCGACGATGAGGGTGGTTTCGACGTCGTCGGTGTGGTCGGCGGTGCGGTGGTGGTCGCGGCGCCAGTTGGCTCGGGCTTCGCGGAGTGTTTTGAGGGTGGTGGAGTACTGGCGGGACTTGGTGGAGAAGTGGCCGCCGAAGCCGAGCATGTGTGCCCAGCGCTGGAGGCGCCGGTACGAGAGGCGTCCGGAGTTCTTGGCTGCTTCGGCCTGGTCGAGGTCGGAGCCGGGGCGTCCGAGGCGCCAGCAGGCGTCGACCAATCGGCCGGCATGGGTGTGCGGGTTGGTGTAGCGGCGGACGGTGGCGTTGGTGAGACGGGCCGATGAGTGGCCGGTGGCTTCGGCGCCTTTGGTGGCGTACTTGGCGAGGTATCCGGCGACGGCGGTTTCGGTGATCGCGCCGTCGACGGCTTGCCGGACGGGGCGTACGTCGAGTTGGGTGCCCCACTCGATCAGCCAGCCATCGGGGTTGTCGGGGTGCGGCAGGGACCGGAACCGGGTGCTGGTGGCGGCGCGGCGGATGGCGTCGGCGAGCATGGCGAAGGTCGCTGCGCAGGTCGGTGGCTCGATCATCGAGGGGTCGAGGGGGTTGACGCCGTCGAGGCGCATGAGGGCGTGGAAGTGGGCTACTCCCCTGGCTTGCATTTCGGCGACCTTGCCGTAGGACAGCTTCACGCTGGCGCCGTGCTTCTTGGCTTCGGCGCGGAGGATCTCTTTGGCGCGGTCCATGGTGCGGCGCCACAGTTCGCCGGACAGGGCGTTCCAGACGACTTGGTGGTCGTGGTCGTAGCAGTCCAGGCACAGCGGGGTGCCGAGGATCTTCTCGCCGTCGCGGTGGGTCTGGTGGCAGCGCAGGTCGACACCGTGCGGACACGGGTCGGGGTTGCGGCGGGGTCGGCAGGGCCGGTTGCGGATCTGGCCGTCGGGGGTGCGGATGGCGCGGGTGCCGTGGACGGGGCCGAAGGTGGGGGCGGTGAAGGTGACGAACGCGGACGGGTGCTGCGCGACGGTGGCGGGGATGCCTTTGCCGCCTTGGAGACCTGCGAGGACGAGTTGGTAGGTGTCGCCGCGGTAGGTCTCGGCGCAGGAGGGGCAGACGGCGGCGCGGCGGTTGCCGCACGCCTTGTAGATGACGCCGTCAGGCATCTCGTCGGTGTGCCGGGTGGAGACGATTCGCCCGGTGCGTTCAGACACGATGTGCGACTCGCCGCGTAGCTGGATCGGGCGGACACAGCCGCCCGCGGAGCCGGTGTGGTCAAGCCAAGCGTTGTAGTCCGCGGTTGATACCGCCCGCTGGATTGCTTCCTCGACGCCGGAGGCCGCGTTGTGCCGCTTCCCGGGGTCAATGGTGGGTCGGCCCGGGTTGATGACGATGAGTGGGTCTTGGAGGCCGCTCACAGGTCGTGTGGAATCGGTGACGGTCATGGGCGGGCTCCTCTCGAGACGATTGGTCCGTTTGATGCGGTTGGGGTGGGGCACCTAGGAGGTTGGCTGGCTCCGTTCTCGAATTGGGGCCAGCTCGGCGTTGGCGGCTGGGGACCAACGGCGGGCCGCAGGTCCTTCCCGGCCAAGAGTCTGGGGAGGCTACGGGGAGTTGGTCGGGAGGATTTGCGGTTGCCGATGACGTGTCAGGCGGTGGGTGTGGGGGCGGGTTCGAGTTCGGGGGTGCCGAACAGGTGGTAGCCACAGCCGATGCAGTAGCGGCCGGCCACGCGGTCGTTGTCGTAGTTGCCGGTGGGGTCGAGCAGCAGGACGAGGGTGTAGTCGTCGCCGGGTTCGAGGACGGTGGGGCACCAGTCGTGGCCGCCGAGGTGGTCGGCGGCGACCCAGTTACACAGGAACTCGGTGTCGGCGATAGCGCGGTGAGCGACGAGGTTGGCGTAGGCGTTGATGTCGAGGACGGTGGTCATGGGGGTGCTCCGTTCGATGGGCTTGGGTGTTCGGTGTTCGCCCTCACCCCCGGGTGTTCGCCCAGGGATGGGAGCCAGCAACGAACCTGGGTCTATTCGTCGGGTTCGAAGGTGGATTCGCAGATGCCGCAGGTGATCTCGCCTTGTTCGAGGACTGCTTTGGCGACGCGGATCCGGCGTGGGCATTGGCATGCGCAGGCGACCGCGTTGTTGTTGTTCTTCTTGGCCTGTCCGCCGAGTGCTTCGGGGTGGCGGTAGGCGATGAGTGCGTTCTTCAGGTCAGCGAGCACCGTGCTGTAGGTGACTGCTGTCTCGGTGCGCAGCGTGCAGGGTGACCAGCCGATGCGCGGATCCTTGGTGGCGTCGAGGCCGAGCTCTCCTGCGAGTTCGGCGAATCTCTGGTTGTGCCAGCGGCCTTGGCGGCTGGTGTCTTTGATCTCGCGGGCATCGGCGAGGGCGTGTGCTGCTTCGTGGAGCAGGGTGGTGAAGACCTCTTCGACGGGTCGTTTGAGTCCTTCGCCGGAGATGAGGACTTCGGCCAGGCGTTGTTCGCCGTGCTGCCACCGAACGGGTGCGAAGTGCCCGTACTTGGCCTGCTTGGTGGCAGTACCGGAGCCGACGATGATCACGACAGCCGGGATCTGGGTGTGATTGGTCCGGATCGCGGCCCACGCGGCTTCGAGCGCGGAGACCAGTTCTGCAGTCGTGTACTCGGCTTGACGCTTGCGTGTCAGTCGCGCCTTGGGTGACCCGGTCCGGGTCTGGGTGGTGGTCTTCTTGGCTCGTTTGATCGTGACCGAGACCGCCGGGTGGCTGCCGCCGGTGCTGACCTCCTTGAGTTTGTTGCGTACGGCAATGAGTGATTGGTAGCCGGTGGCCCGTCCGCCTTCGGTGGCTCGGACTTGGTTCATGTGGTCCTGGACCGAGTCGTGTGCGGCGGTCGGTGCACCGCTGTAGACGGCAGTCGTCTTGGTGACGGTCCAGCCCTTGACCGTGGCCAGGACCATGACGTTGTGGTAGGTGAGTCCGGTGAGCTTGGTGGTGGTCGCGGGCTTGGCCGCGATCGGCGCCGTCATGGTGTCGGTCGTCATGAGTTGCTCCCGTTGCCTGGCACAACGACTTGACGTAGGTCGTTGACGTAGCGTTCGCAGAGAAATGGGAGACCTTGGTGGTTCATGAACACGTCCCAGGTATTGGTGTCCGATTGACCGAGGACCCGGCCCTGGTACCACCCCCACTGCGGGTCGCAGTAGTCGGCTGGGATGCCGTGTGAGACGTCCGCTTCGAACCCGAATGGAGTCCAGACCAGCGTCCCGTCGGGAAATCGCCCGTCGTTTTCGATGAACCCGTCGGACTTTTCGATAAGCCGCTTCCAGGCGTCATAGACGGCCATCTCGTCCTTGACCCGTTCGGTCATGGCTGGTCCTCCGTCCAGTCGTTGGGGACGTAGACCTGGTCTTGGGTCCAGGTGTCGGTCTTCGTGGCGTGGTCGACAAGGTGTTCTTCGAGCAGTGCGCGTGCTTCGTAGAGCGCGTCGATCAGGTGAGTGATCGCGGTAACAGAACCGGTGATGAGTTCGATCTCGATCGGGGTGCCGCCCAGGTCGATCGCGACCAGCGGGGTTTCACCGTTGCAGGCAAGGTTGATGCCGGCCACTGCGTGGTCGGTGAAGTCGTAGCCGACGATGATGCGGTCTTCGCGTTCGCCGCCGGATGCGTCGTAGTAGGTCATGACGCCGCCTCGCGGATGTAGGCCTTGCGCCAGTTGCCGTTGTGGGCTTGGGCGTTACGGAGTGCGGACCAGCACACGCCGCAGCGTTCGGGGTGGTGGAGCCTGAAGACGAAGGCTCCGCAGTCGTGGACCCAGCCGGTCAGACCGGCTTGGTCATGGTCGGTGAGGTTCGGGCTGTCGATGGCAACGACCCGTGCGAGCTTGTTCATGCGGCCCTCCGGAGGTGTGCTGCGCGGCGGACGATCTGGTTGATCTGGTGGTCTTCGAGAAGTGCCGTTTTGAGGCGGCGAGGGAATCCGCCTTCGGCGCGGAGCAGTCCGACGCCGAGGGCCTCGGGTTCGATGTCGACTGCGGTGTGGCCTTGGGAGGCCCAGCCGGTGCCGAGGATGATGTCGCTGGACGAGTCGGTAGCACAGCGGAACGCGAGCCGGTACCCGAACAGGTCCCGCAGCGAGGTCGGCACGATGTCAGCGCTCGGGCGCTGCGTGGAGGCGATGGTGATGATGCCCGCAGCGCGGCCCCGAGCGACGATGTCCCGCACGAGACTGCGGAACTCTTCTTGCTGGTCCTTGGTGCCGACGGTGACGGTGAAATAGGCCAGCTCATCGATGCACAGCAGCTTTGCGCGGAACCCGTCGCCAGCGACGATCTTCTTGCGGCCCGTGCGAGCCAGGTGCAAATAGCGCTCGTCCAGGTCGGTTTGCAGGCCCCGCAGGACACGCAGTGCCTTGCGCATGTCATTGCCGACGAACTCCTTCGCCACCGGTGCATACGGCAGCAGTTCAACGATCTTGCCGTCGATCAGGACCAGATCCACGTCCGTGCACAGCGCGGCGTGGGCCACGATGTTGCCCTGTGCAACTGACTTTCCAGCGCCGGGTTCCCCGCCGATCAGGATGTTGCGGTACATCAGGCCCACGCGGACCGCTCGGTCGCGTGCGTCCAGGCCGAGGTAGGCCGGGTCGTAGATGGAGAGTGCACCCTTGGGTGCGGGGGTGGCCCCCGGCGTGCGCCGGGGGAACACCGATTTCGGGTTGAAGCTAGACATAGTCGGACACGTCTTCTCCGTTAGCGCCCAAGATCATGGCTTCGCCGTCGTTCACGGCAGCGGTGGTCTTGGTCTTCGAGGTTCTGGTTCGGGTCTCACCACTGCCGGTTTTGGCCGGCGGTAGCGTGGTGGAGTCCTGAGGGGCGCTGTCGGGCGTGAGGAACGCGAGGACAGCGTCGTCGGCGACTGCCGCTTCGGGCATGCCGCTGGTGTCTTGCAGCAGAGGCGAATCGATGGTCTTGTTCGCCAGCGGGTCGCGGCGGTCGATGTCGATCCGCACGAGGGCGGCGTTCCGCTTGTGCCGGGCGATGGTGGCTTTGCGTGCCCAGCACGCCGAGGCCAGGGTCTCGGCCTGGTTTTCGAGCTTCTCGACCGAGAGGCCGGGGCGCATCCACAACCAGACGACCTGTCCGGTCTTGGTGGCGAAGCAGCCCACGATGAACGGCAGGTTGCCGGAGTAGTTGAGCATCCGGGTTTCGATCAGGCAGGCCCGCACGCGGTGGCGGGTGATGACGCACCACGTCCGGTTGTGCAGGAACCGGCGTACCGGGGTGTCGGCAATGAGCCAGTAGAGGATCCCGATCAGAAGGACCACCGCGAACCACGTAGGCAGGGTGTCGGTGAAGAAGATCCGGATCGAGGCGAGATGCCAGTGCCAGACGTAGACGAGTCCGGCGATGCAGGCCAGTTCCCAGCGCCAGCGCCAGATGGTGAGCAGGAGGATGATCGGCCAGGTCTGGTTCGGCCGGGTGATGGTTTCGACCGCTCCGGGCAGGACACGGCTTGAGCGTCCAGCGCGACGGGATCGCCAGGACGACTTCGAACGGGTAGATTTGGGCATGACAAGACCTCCCTCATAGGGGGTTGAGTCAGGAGAGACACGAAGCCGGGAAGGTTTCCTAGGCCAATGACCCGGCCCCGTGTCTGTGTTCCAGGGAGCGGCCCTTTCGAGGGCCGTTCTTGGGTTCTAGCGGTTGTTGATGGGCGTTGACACGTAGGTGTCAGCCGCGGCGGCTCCAGTCGAAGCCGACTTCCAGACCGCGTACGCGTAGTCGCGTGCGGCGTACAGATCACGACGCCGGTTCTCGGCCTCGCGGTACAGATCCAGCAGTTGCCAAAACGCCTGCGAGGCGTAGACGGCGACGGCATCGTTGCTGATCGCAACGACAGGTTCAGCCCGGTTCAGGCTGCTGGCGACGCTCTCGTCCAAGAAGACGAGCACCAGTTCGATTTCGACGATTTCGTTGCACTTGGCCACGTATTCGGACCGTGCTTGCTTCGCGGTGATGGTTCGATGCTCCATCGGTTGCGACATGACTACCCCCTAGCTGAGCAGTGCACGAATCACGGGACGAGTGGAGATCAGGCCTTCGCGTTGCCAGCCGGACCGAGGGTCTTGGCCTTGTACGCGACACCGTTCCGCCCATTGGTGGCCCACGGCATGGCTTCGAGCTCGACCGGTACGACGACGGAGCCAACATTGATCTTCGGCATGGCGTTGCCCGCCAGAGTCACGTTGATCACCTCGCCGCCCGTCTCGTCGAGCGCCATCACCTGAACCGACCAGAGCAGCTCGTTGGTGTTCCGGTCAGCCTTCTGCCGGCCGTTCTGGTCCTTCTTCTCCTCCACTGCCTTGGTGACTGTGAACGTCTTGCCCGTGGTGTCGACGGTCAGCTTCATCAGGAATCGCCCCTTCTAGGCGTCCAACCCGCTCCCATTGAGCGAGTGTTCTAGTTCGAATACTAGAACACTTATTCCGATCAGACAAGCACCCAGAGCGATTAGTTCATTACTGGCTGTTGACGCTTAAGTGTCAACGCGAGACGCGGGTGGGGGAGTCGCCGAGGCGGCCCCGATAGGTCACGCGCCCAAAGGTGATGCTTTCGCCGTACTCCAGCACCTCGCCGGTGTCGTCGTAGATCCAGTTCCGGCCGACCATGATGAGAGTGCCCTCATGTAGACCGAGTCTCTCCGCTTGCTCAGCGGTGGCAGATGCTGGCTCGAACTGGTCCTGCCACGCGTCGACCTCGCGCTTGAGAATGTTCGCGATGTACGCGAATGTGCCCTCTTTGATCCGCTCGGCACTCAGCAGCAGGGGCGCCTTCTCGGCCAGGTGCCCGCGGTAGTACGAGGTCGACGCGGAGGCCGGCTTGTCGTCTGCCCGATAGGTCGTCCGAACGCGGCGAATGACAGGATCACCGAGCTTCAGGCCTAGTGCGTCGGCAACCTGCTCTGACGCCTCCGTGATCACAGCCTCAGTGATCTTCGCGTAGCTCCCGGTGGGATAGATCTTGCCGGTACGCCGAGAGTTGTCGACACGGTCGTTGGCAGCTCGACCGCGCTCCTCCTCGGTCGTCACGATGCTTCCCACACCACGCTCGGGTTTGATGAACCCCTCGGCCCGCAGAGTCGACAAGGCGCGCTGAGCGGTGGCGATAGCCACACCCCAGTCACGCATCAGCGATCGCACAGACGGCACCAAGTCGCCAGCCTGCAACTCACCACTGGAGATCCGGGTGCGAATCTCGGTGGCGATCTGCTGATACGGCGGAGCGGGACGCTCCAGCTTCGGGGGCATGACTAGACCTCGGCTTCTTGCAATCAGTGTTCTAGAACACCGCTAGCATAGGCGGTAGCTGATGCAACGGTCTAGTAATCGTCCGGCGCGTTGACCCGGTCGATGCCGCCGTAGCCAGTCGCGGCCACAGAGCGAGCGACCTCAGCGTCAGCCGGATCCGGCTCAGCCCCCTGCTCCTTGGCCGCCAAGAGGCGCTTGTGCACCCTCTGCAACTCAAGCACCTCAGTGAGGCGAGCCTGCTGAATCTCGTCCCAAGTAGCCATCGTCAATCCCACTTCTGACCGGTGATGCGTTCGTACATAGCAACGTAGCGAGCCCGCGTCTCCTCGACGACCTCCGGGGGGATCTCCGGACCCGGAGGGGTCTTGTCCCAGGTGCCCAGATCGCGTGCCCAGTCCCGCACGAACTGCTTGTCATACGAGACCTGCCGCTGTCCCGGCTTCCAGTCCTCATCTCGCCAGTACCGCGAGGAGTCCGACGTCAGAACCTCATCGGCCAGGACCAGGGTGCCGTCCTGCGCAAGACCGAACTCGAACTTCGTATCCGCCAGGTGCACGCCACGGTTCCTGGTGATCTCCGTGGCCCTCGTGAAGAGCTCAAGCGTCTTCGCCTCGAGCGTCTTGGCGAGCTCCGGGCCAACAGCCTCAGAGACCTCATCAAAGGTCATCGGCTCGTCGTGCCCATCTTCAGGTGCCGTCTTCGTCGTCGGCGTGAACACCGGCTGCGGAAGCTTGTCACCCTCGCGGAGCCCAGAGGGGATCTCAACGCCAGAGATCTTGCCGGTCTCCCGGTAGGCATCCCAGCCAAGGCCGGCCAGGTAACCGCGGGCAATGCACTCGACCTGGACGATGCCGACCTGCTGACACCGAACCGCACGACCCTCGAATTCGGCCGGCACATCGGTAGCCGAGATGACATGGTTCGGCATCACGTCCGCAAGCTGCTCGAACCACCACAGCGACAGACTCGTCAGCAACTTCCCCTTGTCAGGGATCGGCGTCGGCAGCACCACGTCATAGACCGACACACGATCAGTCGCAACCAGGATCACCTCCCCCGAGCGATCGCTGTACACATCCCGAACCTTGCCCCGATGCAGCAGCTCCACGCCACTGTTCTAGCACACCTGGCTCGACGGCTACATTGAGGTCGTGATCTCAGCGACCAACTCGGAGCCGGGACTACTTGGACGACGCGAGCTGGCAGAGCCGCGCAGAGATTTCGGACGCGCGCTCAGCCTGAATATGTGGGACGCCACACTTAGCAGCAGCCCTCTCCGCCACAGCCGACTGTGCGTGCCCTATACGGCCAGTAATACAGACCGTGATATCTCTGCCAGCTTTGAGACCTGACCACTGATCGGCGAGCTTCCGGGGAGGCTTGTTCTTCTCTGATGGAATCCACTGGATGGAAGAACTCTCCAGGCCGGTCGCTTCGATGATTTCCGCTAACACACGCTCATCAGGCTTGCCGCCGACAATATGAAGCTTACGGCCAATGAAAAACTCGTGAATCTCGGTTTCGACCTCGATCGACAGTTCCATATTCGGCTCGAAACATAAAGCGAGAGAGTTAGGTGGAGGAGGATCGAAAGTCACGTCGAGCGACGCGGTAGCCCAGTTTTCGAAATGAGACCCAATGGCCACCACATCTCCACCAGACGTGCCGGATGCATCCCATTCCAGCACCTTCGAGATTCGTTGGCCCCGCTGATACTCTGGATCCATCGAGCGTTTCCCAGGTGTCGCCACATGGTGCGCAACACGCGACAGCAAATGATCCAGTGCCCGCCTGTACTCGTGTCGAACAGGCTTATCGTAGATGTACTCTAACTCGTTCTGCGGGTAGCCGAATCGCGCATAATAGTCATACGCATGGCTGAATGTCGCCTCGCCGATGACGACTCTCAAGTCGTCAGCCCAATCTAGGACACACTCCCAGTAGGCCAAATAATCAGCTCGCGCAGCACCCTTGTTCGGAGGGATCAGCAGATCAGGGTCAAGTAGAATTCTGACATCATTCCCCACGTTTATTCCCCCGCGTTGTCCTCAGACCCTTATGGACCGCTCGTACAAGAGCTCTTCCTTCCTTATCCTGTGTATCAAAGAAGCCTTCTGGCCAGACAGACAGGTCACCGAGTTGATTCAACGCGATCTGCCGAAGCTCCGAGACACCAGAATGCTGTTCCGCAAAGAGCAGTGCGACCCGCTCAGGGTCAACACGCCCTTCAGCTATCCGTCGCCTCATTCGCGTGATCATGTATTCACTGTGCGTTTCAACGACAAGCCGAATGTCGGTTCGAGAAAAAAGGAAGAAGTCTGCAAGACGACTCTGTACGGCTGGATGGAGATGCAGTTCGGGCTGTTCGAGCATAACAATTGATCCGCCTTCCGCAGAAAGCACAACAGCTAGCACGGGAAGGATTTGACTCGCCCCAACTCCAATCATGGTCAAGTCTCGTTCGGTGCCGTTCACCTTGACTCTCAGGCCGCGCCCCAGTTTTCCCTGGTCCTCGACCGCAACCGCGTCACCGACACCTAGATACTCGGTCCACATGCTCACCGCAACCGGAAGTGTCTCGCGCAGCAAGCCAGCACCAAGTTCCGGATTGCCGAACCGAATGTATCTATTCTTCTCCCTAGCCAAGAGATCGGCAGTAAACTCCCCTTTAGATCCCGCCGGAAGACTTCTATACCGGGCTCCAGTCGGTGACACCACCTGTGGCTCTTCGCGAAGCGGACCCAAATATCGAATGCTGTTGCGAATCGACTCAAGTCCCTCAGCTGCCCCCGCCGTAACACGCCAGATCGTCTCATGGGAACTGTCGACACCAGGTGGCGCGAGCGCTGCACCAAGGCCTCGGTAATACCCTTGATACTTTCCGATCGGCAGCGCAAGCCATTCGTCGTCCTCAGCCTCGCTCGCCGCATAGAGATGAAACAGCGTATCCAAAATCGGACGGGGCATTTCAAGCAGCACAGGCGGCGTCAGCCTCCCGTGAGGAATGTGAGCCATGACCTCCGACTCGATAGCAGAATCGTCCCTTCGAGACTCACGCCTGATCCAGTTGTTCAACTGCTCGAAGATGTTGAATCCTCGCTCCGGCGCTTCGCTAACCAGACTCGACTTCAGGTTCCGCCTTAAATCCTTGAAGATCTGCTCAGACGTTCGATGATGGAAGATATACGCTGGCGATAGGCCTCGAAAGTACAGATACGTCCTCGGCGGCGCAGCCTCCTCGTTTACATAACCAACTCGAAGTAGGCTTTCGCCGTACATGTCACCCGGAACGAGCTCGGCCTTCGTTGTCGATGGAACATATTTGGACGAAGCAGATAGCGCTTCCTCGCCGTCGACGGTCGCCGTGAACTCTGATACAACAAGGGCTCCGCCCTCATCCTTCAGCGTTAGATCGAACGCTAGTTGTACCTCATCCCGGCGATCTTGCACCGTATAGCCGATTGACATTTTAGAAGTGCCCGAGCGAATGGCATCCTTCGGTTCCCCCAATCTGACAAGGGGGCCATTGAGAAACAGCTCATCCTCAGTACTCTGCGCCAGCATCAGAAGGCTTTGAATTAAGCTCGACTTGCCAGAGCTGTTCTCGCCAGCGATCACGTTCACAGGCGACAGCGGCAGCAGTGCATATTGCAACGCCTTGAAGTCGGTGACAAACCACTCGGTCGCACGCAGACTTACTGGGCGCGCGAGCCGTGCCCCGGTCGCGGGTTGGGTCAACTGTCCGCTCTCCAATCAGCCACGCGCACGCAGGGTTCCCACTGACGGGCGTTCCCCATAGATGCGTACCAGCGTTATATCTATCCTGGATGGTTGCACGTTACATCCTTGTCGTGACTCAGTTGATCCTTGACGTTTCTGTCTCAGGTGATGCTTGACAGGTGGCCTAGGAAACTGAGGTGACCGTCCGGGGCCGGTCTGCCTTGATGTTACGGACGGGCAGGGTGGTGGTGCGGCGCACGAGGCGGGTTTCTTCGTCGTCGAGTTCGATCGCCAGTGTGGTCTCCGACACCCAGATGGTGAGGGTCTGGTGGCGGTGGGCGCGGCCGAGGGAGACCTTTTGGCCGCAGACCATGATGACGCCGGAGTTGCTGGCGCGGCGCTGCACACGGATCGGTTCGGTGGACGGGCGTGGGGGTGGTCCGGCGGGCCGGCTGCCGCGAAGCCTGCGGGCTTGGTTCATGGTCAGGGGGTTGGGGCGGACGCGGAGCAGTTCGCGGGTTTGCAGGTCGTAGAACATCAGCGTGGCGGGTTCGATGCGGATCCCGACCCGGCGGCCGCCGAGGATCTCCGCGGCCACCAGCACCTGCCCGGCCAGGGACACGGTGCCACCGCGGGCCACGATCCGTTCCACCTCGATCGCGTCGCTGCCCTCGACCTGCGGCAGTGGTGACGGTCCGGCGTTCGTCGCGCCGTCGGCGGCCAGCCGCGCGAGGTCGTTCACGGTCAGGTGTGAGCGGACGGTCTTGATCCTGGCCCCGGCGATCAGCAGGTGGATCAGGTTCACGTCGGCCCAGAACCGTAGCGTCTGCCCGGCCCGCTGTGGGCCGAGCCAGAACTGCTTCCCCGCGACCTGCAGGTTCCCGCTTGGTGGTATCACCCGGTCGAATTCGATCGGGCCACCGGTCCACGACTGCCTCACCGGCAGCACCTCGGCGCGGTCATCGGCGGCTCTGTGATCGCTGGGCTCGATGGCCGGCGTGAGGTGCGGCGGCAGCCACAGCTCCAGCAACTCCCGCTGCTCCACTGACACCGGGCGGAACTTGTCGGCTGGCATCACCGGCAGTTCCTCGTCCAGGGCTTGGTGCGGCCGGTCGGCGTTGTATTGGGCAACGAACCCGTCCATCGCGGCTTGCGCCGCCTCCACCGACGGATAGGGCTCGTGGTCGTCGAGCAGCTCACGGCGCAGCGTCAGGTGGAACCGCTCCACCTTCCCCGTCGTGGTCGGGGACGCGGGCTGGGTGAGCCGATGCGTGATCGCGTTCTTGCGGCAGATCTTGTCGAACAACACCTCGCCGCCCTTACCGAACCGGCCGGTGAACTGCTTGCCGTTATCGGTCAACACCTCCTCCGGGACACCGAACCGCTGCAGGGCCTGGGCGAACGCCAGACACACCGCCCGACCGGACGCCCGCTCCACCACCGCCGCGATCACACAGAACCGGGAATGGTCATCCACCCCGGTCACCACCTTGGCCTCCCGGACCTCACCGGTCACCGGGTTGACGATCATCACCCCACCGACGATGTCCATCTGCCACAGCTGCATCGGACCGGGCCGTTCCCACCGCCGATACGAATCCCGGCTCCGTTTGCGCGGCCGGGCGATCACCAGGCCATGCCGGGCCAGGATCCGGTTGATCGTCGCCCGCGACGGCACCACCACACCACCCGGCGGATTCCGCAGCAACTCCAGCCGGATCCGCTTCGCACCCCACCGCGGATGCGCCCGACGCATCTCCGCCACCCGCACCTCAACCTCAGCCGGCGCCTGATGCGGACAAGACACCGGCCGATGCGAGCGATCCGCCAACCCCGCCACACCCTCGACCAGATACCGCGACATCCACGAATGCACCGTCTGCCGCGACACCCCGACCGAGGCCGCCACCTCCGTCACCCGAGCCCCCGACAAAACAGCCCGCACCGCATCCAACCGCTGCTCGACAACCGACAACACAACCAGCGCCAATCCCGGCCTCCTGAATCAACGACGCCCCCACGGAAACGTCGCCCTCGAGGATGACCGAACGCGGCCACTGTCAACCATCAACCGAGACACAGATGTCAAGCATCAGCCGAGACAGGACATGCACGTTACATCCTGGGTCCTGACAACTTTCTCTACGTCTTCAAGACGGGCCCCTCCAGGGCCCGAAGGCGCGCCGCCACCACAGGGCGGGCCGCCTGCCCGACGCTCCGCTTCGCTGCGCTCTGGGCGCGTCCCTTGGCTTGGCGCGCTCGTGCCACCAGGGTGCCGGGCCGTAGACAGCAGAACTCGCCATCAACGAATCGGCACCCTGTGATCTGGGCCTAGACAGAAACGGCCGGCCACTCGGACCCGGCTACAGGGCTGCGGAGTCGGCCGTCTGTCGATTGGCTCCCGCATCGCCCCGCTAGCAAGAATGGGAGGAGTCCGGCGCGGCACGCCTCAAGGGCGCCTTCGGCGTCGCAAGCGATCGAGCAAGCTCGACCCTTGACCCCCACCGCACCGAACCTAAGGTCGGCAGCTATCGGGGCGATACCGGAGGACTGCCCGCGTGCTTGACACGTAACCGTCAGTTGGATTGCGTCCGGGGAACCTTCGCGCTCTCGATCTCTCAGGACAGCCCTGATCGGATGTGTCGAGCAATCGCCTCCGAAAGACCAACGGGAACAGCGTTTCCGATCTGCTTAGCGATGCCGATCTTCGTGCCGCACCACAAGAAGTCATCCGGGAAGCCCTGCAGCCGCGCGGCCTCAAGATGAGTGATCGGACGGTTCACCCGGTGCTTACCGGCCTCATCCCATTGAGGATGGAGGTATTGACCCTTCTCGGGTTTGAAGAACTCCGTCCGGATCGTATGAGATGGCATCTCCCACCGCATGCGTCCCATCACGTCCGTGGTACCGCTCGGCTTTTCTCGCCAGCATCGCGGAAGCAGGTGCTCGGGCACGTCGAAGCGTCCTCCACCCGGCGGTACGTGGTCGTACCGTTCAAGAGAGAGAGGGGTGGGGTTGCGGCCAAGATGGAGATCCAGCCCCTTGAAGATACCGGGGACGTGTTCACCAAAGAATTCCGTGGAGCTGTCAGGGAGTGACGTCGTCGCCGGCTTCTCTGGGAGACCGCCGATGCGCTCACGTGTCCCGACCCACGGAAGTAGGCCGCTGTCTTCCGGATCTCTGGCGTGCGTCGCGTTCGGGAGATCGATACGGCCGATGCGAGAACCGATAACGATCGTCCGAACGCGCCGTTGCCCAACACCGAAGTCAGCAGCGTTCAGGTGTCCGTAGCTCAGCTCGTACTCGGCGAGGGCGCCCTCTTCGGTCTCAGCGAGCAACAGCTGGAACTCTGATGACTTCATGAAACGGTCGACGTTCTCGATCACGAAGACCTTCGGACGGGCGGCCCTTACGACCCGCACGTACTCGCGCCATAGCTGGTTGCGCGGGTCGTCGATGTCTTTCGATCCCAGGTTCGAGAAGCCCTGACAAGGAGGCCCGCCGATTACGATGTCGACCTCTGGCACGTCTGCTTCGTCGAGCTTAGCGATGTCGCCGTAGAACGTATGACGCTCGCCGAAGTTCGCAGCGTATGTCGCTGCCGCGTAGAGGTCGAACTCGACAGCTAGCAGCGGTGTGAAGCCCTGCTTGACGAAGCCAGCGGACATGCCGCCGCACCCGGCGAAGAGATCGATCGTGGTCAGCTCGGCGGTCACGCGCGCCATCCTAGTAGGCCCCATCGACAGATCACCGAAGGCTCGCCGCTACCGTCGAACATGTGAGCGAAGGAAGCAGCTGGGCGATGTCGCCGGCAGTGCGTGCCAGCATGCAGGCTAACCGTGGTCGTGACACCGCGCCCGAGCTTGCACTCCGCCGAGCCGTTCACGCTCTCGGTCTCAGGTACTTCGTCAATCGACGGCCGATCTCCACTCTGCGTCGCACGGCAGACCTCGTCTTTCCGACCGAGCGAGTAGCAGTGTTCCTTGACGGCTGCTTCTGGCACGGATGCCCGCTGCATCACACGAAGGCGAAGGAGAACGCCCAGTTCTGGGCCGAGAAGGTACGTCGTAACCGGGAGCGAGATGAGCAGACGAACGAGCTTCTCGCTCGTGCCGGCTGGTTGGTGATTCGCGTCTGGGAACACGATGATCCGGCCGTCGCCGCAGACCGCGTGCGGACTCTCGTCCTCGATCGCCGAGTACGTTCGCGTTGAGAGGCGTGGGTCAGGGGACCGTCAGTCCGCCGCTGTCAGCATGCGCGGAAAGTCGCTCTGGACGCGTTACAACGAGTGTTGACCTTACGTGGTCAACGCCGGCACCCTCTGCTACGTGTCGGCGGATAGATATAACCACGGTGATGCCCTGTTCCCGGACGAGACCCTGATCGCGCTCCCGAGGCCGCTGCGGGCTCATCGAGGCCGCATCATCCCGAATCCTCCGCCACGAAGCGGACGTCCCAGGGCGGACTACGGACCTGCTGTCGTCCGAACCAGCTACGGACCGCCGTCACCAGCAGAAGACCCCGAGTTGTGGGGCGCGGCTGGCGTTCTGAAGCAACTTGATCCGCACGGTATCCGCGCTGGCTACGCCATCCGAGAGGCGTTCGATCAAATCTACGACGGCCAGCGCACCGGCCGCTGGGATTACAGGCAGCTCATGAAGACGGAGAAGACGCACCTCGGGACACTGGTAGAGATTGCCTTCCAGCGGGAGTTCGAGTTCGCCGACGGTGATGACCTGGACTACTCGATCGCAGGGGTCGACGTGGACTGCAAGTGGTCGCGCAACTTGTACGAGTGGGAGTTTCCTCCCGAGATGTACAACCGCGGCGACAAGATCGCACTTGTCGTTTGGGCGAACGACTTCACCGCGCGGTGGGCGATGGGGTTGATTCGAGTTACCGAGCAGGTGCTGGTACCGCTGGGAAAACAGCGCGACAAGAAGCGCCGGCTTAACAACGCCGGTCGTGATCGTATTCTGTGGCTTGTTCCGGGAGCGGACCTCGTGCGCAACACGTTGTTGCACATTGATCAAGCCAAACTTGAGCGCATCGTCTATGCAACCTACGGGCAGACTGCCATCACCAACCTCTTCCGAGAGTTGACTGGAGTTCTCGTGAATCGGGCGACCGTTCTCACTGCCGCTCAGCAGGTGGATTCTGCAAAACGGGTACGCGATGCACGTGCACGCCTACGCCCCGAAGGAATCGTCATCTTTGGTCATTACATCCCTCATCCAGAGATGGCAGAGCAACTTGGTCTTCCCCGTCCGACCCTCGGTCGCTTCGTGAGTACTCGGTTGGCCACGTGGAATCCCGGCGATAACGAGCCGTTTATCGAACTCGCGGGATCGAAATGGCGCCGCGCTCGGGAAAGCGATCCAGCAGTGACGGCACCCAGGTTACCGGAGCAGGGGCAGGATCCGAATTAACATGTCGTCCTGTTGAGTCGTGCCTGAAAGAAGCGTGCGGATAACTCGGCGCATTGCGTCGAGGGTTGACGGACCCATGGACGGGTGGTGTACGTCCACCCACCACGCTTGCGCGAGCCGCGACGCAACGAGGGATTGGTAGCAGAAAGCCACCCATGACTGAGACAGACGCGCGTTTGGGAAAGCGGCAGCGGTCAGTCCCCAAACAGACCCAAACTCGCCCCAGTAGGGCTGGCCGTGAACAAGAAGGGCGTTCAATGAAGAGATAGTGGCCTCGGTCTACGGCCAGCCGAGCGACACGAAAACCTAGATTCTGCCATGTCGTCGGCTACTGCCGGTCACTGCGTCCGACCACGCCGGTAGTGCCTCGAATTCCGGTATACGCAATCAGGGCTCGCCGAATTACATCGGAAAGGCTTTCGCCGTTTGCGGCAGCCATGGCAAGGGCGGCATCCCATAAATCGTCAGAGACCCGGACGGCGCGGACCTTGGTAGCTGACCGGTCACGCCCTCGTGAGTTTGGCGGCTCCGAAGACAAGTTTCATCCCTCACCCTGCTCGTCCGCCGCGATCCAGACCCATCCGGTGAGGTCGTAGATCGGCGCGCCATCAGCGGTCTCTCCAGCGCGGGGAAACTCCTCGGGCTCATCGTCGTCGTTGCGCAGGTAGATCAGAGTGTCACCAACCTCTGTCACGTATCCCCAGGTTCCATTGGGGTCATTACGACGCCATGCGTAAAGGAAGTCACCGAATGCGTCGGCCGTCGCAAGCGGCCGAAGCCAGCCGTTCCATCGTTCGTCGAGAACACGCTCGGCCTTCAATCCGAGTTCTGGCGTGATGTTCTCGGGCGCGTCGTCGAGGTAAACCTCCGCGCGCCTGGCCTCGCTGAGCATGACCAACCTCCCTATCGCCGCTGGTGTACATACACCACGCTAGCATGGGTTCGCTCGTGCATGCCGTTTCGAACGGAAATTTGATCGCCGATCAGCCCCGGGATCGAGGCTGACGACGAGTCCGCTGGGTCGTTCCCGCGAGGTCAGTTGCCGCCGTGGCGTTCATCATTGAAGTGAGCTGCGAGATTCGTGAGCGTTGTCATACCCACACCACCTCAGCCCGACTGATGCCCTGCCGCCTCGACTCAACGCTTACCCCGCGCGGTGCCGGCGGAGTGTGTGGATTGCCGGCAAAGTGCGGTGGGTGAGCAACGGAGACCCGGACGTCGAAGGACGCATCAGGACGGCTATCGAGCTGGCAGCCAAGGCGCTCGAAGAAGTGTACGAGACAGTTGGGTATATTCAGCCGTCAAGGCTCACGGTCCCCGTTTGGCAGCGCATCGCAGCGCAGACCGGCGTCGTTCTGTCAGAGTTCGAGAGAGCGTCGGGGAAGGTCAGCGATGCTCTTGGCCTTGGCAGCGGTCAGGCGAGGATCTTGACATACCTGCGGAGTCGCGTGGGAGAGCACGTCCGGATGGAAGAGCTGCGAGGGGTCTCAGCTATCGGCGAGTGGGCTCGTCGGGTGCGGGAACTTCGAGTGGAGCAGGGCTGGCCCATCGCGACCCAGACCCAGCGCCCGGATCTGGGGCCAGGGATCTACGTGTTAGAGGTGGATGAGCCGAACGAGCAGATTGCCGCCGACTGGCGATTGGCTAAGCGCATGCGGAACCTGAAGCGGCCTGATGGTCAAGCATACAGCGGCAAGGACCGCGGGCTGGAGTACCTGAGAGAGCTGAGCCCACGGGCCGCAGACGCAGATCAACTTCATTACGTGATGAAGATCAAGTCATACGCCAGGCGACTGCGAGAATTGGATGAAGAAGGCTGGCAGATCATCTCGAACATCGACGATCCCACATTGGCACCGGGAAGCTACAGGCTGGCATCCCTAGAGCGGAGACCGCCGCGAGCACGGCAGGCAATCAAGTTGCGTTACCAGATCCTTGACCGGGATAACCGCCAATGCCGGTCATGTGGTGCCACGCCCGAGAGAGACCGTGTGCCACTTCAGATCCACCATAAGTTGCCGGTTTCTCAGGGTGGTACCAACGACACTGAGAATCTCATAACCCTGTGCGCCAACTGTCATGCGGGCAGACATGCCGTCGAAGGCGGCACAACCAGAGACGAGCTGCTCGACCCGGCATCGGAACCCGACACCGTAACGCAAGAGAGTCTGGATGACTGATCGAGCTTGCAGGACTGACGATCGCTCGGTCGGTTGCGCGTCGGCAGCTACACCGCGTGAGAGTTTCCAGGTCAGACGGCGATATCGGCGACCGACGCGCATCGACAGCAGACGTGGATTCGTAATCCGCGGGTTGTGGACACCCGTCAACCACGACTGATCCCCCGACGAGCCGCCTGCTGCGTGGCCTCGCTCGGCCATACGTCGATCGGTCGCAGGTAGCTGGGGGCGAACCAGTCCTCGACTGAACGGCCGGCGCGATGATCGGGAACGTAGACCACGCGGGCTGCCCAGTCGCCCGAGTTGGTACGTCGCCACTCCAGAATCAGCCCTGGCCAGGGTCCCCGCTCGCGTGCCGTTCGCAGTACCCAGCAGTGGCGAGTAGCCAAGTTCGGGGGCGGCTCCCGAAAGTACCGACGATTGCTCCCCATAGTGAGAACTATAGAACACATGTTCGATGGAAGGTTGACCCGTACGTGTCAACCCATGTGATGTCTCAGGACATGGGTGACAGTTCTGCATCAGGACATCGGTGACAGTTGGTGTGTCAGGACATCGGTGACGGTTCAGGGGTCTTGGCGTGGGCCGCGGGGGCGGCCGTTGCCGACGTAGGTCACTCCTGGTGCGGGTCTGGTGTGCTCGATGAGGATCTCGCCTTCCAGGTCGGTGACGGTGATCTTGTCGCCGGGCTTGTTGCCGGTGCTGATGACGAGGACCTGCTGGAAGCCGCGTCGCCCGTCGACCAGGTATTGGACCTTGTCCAGGTAGAACATGCCGGCGGGAGTCAGCTTCTTGACGACGGTGTCGTCGGGCAGGTCAGCGGGCGCCGGTGCGAGAGGCGGCCGGGGCCGGCTGGCGGGACGGTGGGAGCGACGGGGAAGGTTGTGTGTGGGACGTGGTGGCTCGGCCTTCGCGGTGGCTTCCCAGGCGGCCTGGGGCGTGACGCGTCCGGGCAGGCCCTGGTGGGGGCGCTGGGTGTTGTAGATGTGGTCGAAGGCCTCGACCTGGGCCTGCAGTTCGTCGAGCGTCTCGGCGAGCGGTTGTTTGTCGAGGTAACGGAACAGGGTCTGGTGGAAGCGTTCGTTCTTGCCCTGGGTCGTCGGCTTGTAGGGCTTGCCGGTGATCGGCTCGACCCCCAGTGCCATCAGGTGGACGACGAATTGACCCAGGAGCCCACGGCGCGACGGATTGAGCGCGGATCCGTTGTCGGACAGCAGCCGCTGAGGCACGCCGTTGGCGGCCACGGCCTTGTCGAACACGGCGATCGCCGCGGCAGATGTCTCGCCCCACGCGACGTGGGAAGCGACCGCATAGCGGGAGTGGTCGTCGATGAGCTGGAGGATCACACACCTACGCCCACCGGTGAGCACGTACTCGGTGCCGTCGAGCTGCCAGCAGGCGTTCGGAGCTGGATAGACGAACCGGCGCCAGGCCGAGCGTGGCTTCTTCCGCGGTTCGAACCGCGCCACACCGGCCTGCCGGAAGATCCGGGCCAGTGACGCGACCGAGGGCACCACCTCCAGCCCCATCGCGCGCATCTTGTCGTGCACGCTGATCGGCCCGTGGTCGAGCCCGGAGGCCTCCAACGCAGCCCGCACCTGCACCGCTTGTTCTTTGACCTCCTCGGTCAACTTCGCCGGGCTCGTCCTCGGGCGCCTGGACCTGGGCTCGAGCACGGCCGCCGGACCGTCGGCCGTCGCGCGCTTGCGCAACTCGTAGAAGGACTTGCGCGAAATGCCGTGCTCGGCGCAGAAGGTCGAGACCGCACCGCGCGGAGCATCGTCCGGCCACTGCGAGATCGCAAGGCGGACACGGGGATCGATAGGTTCATTGGCTGGCACCGCCCGAGCCTCGCCGCCGAAGTGTCACCACCAAGCCCACCAGAAATGTCACCGATGTCCTGATGCAGAACTGTCACCGATGTCCTGCGACATGACAGTACGTGTCAACCCAACCCTGTGGATAACCAGCTCGGCGCACACTCGATCGGTGCCAAACTGAGGAACAGGTCCGGCGAGGCCACCGATCCAGACCCTGGCCCGAGCCACAACGAGCAACGGGAGGAGAGGCGTCGGCAGGCCACCGGACCGTCTATGACGTGGTTGCAGTACCGGTTGCAGTACGCCACGGTTCGCGATCATTCGCGACAGCTCGATCACCTTTGAAACAACGATTCTGCGAACTGACGCGAACGCGACCAAACCCAGGATGGCCAAGCTCATACCTTTGCGGGGCCGGGTCCTTTGTACCGTGGGGCGCAAGGCCGGGGGCCGACCAACACGCGAACAGGTGTCGACAACCCGAGGTGCGCGGGTGGGTGGGGTGCTGCGAAACTGTGGCGGGTGAGCCCGAAGACGTTGACGGATTTGGTGGCGCCGGACTGGGCGGAAGCGCTGGCGCCGGTGGAAGAGACGGTCGCACGGATGGGCGAGTTCCTCCGGGGGGAGATCGCGGCCGGGCGGCCGTACCTGCCGGCCGGGGAGAACGTGTTGCGTGCGTTCAAGAGTCCGCTGCAGCAGGTCAAGGTGCTGATCGTCGGCCAGGATCCGTACCCGACGCCCGGCCACCCGGTCGGGCTCAGCTTCTCGGTCGCGCCGGATGTCCGGCCGATCCCGCGCAGCCTGGCCAACATCTACCGCGAGCTGATGGCGGATGTCGGCGTACCGGCCCCGTCGAACGGCGACCTGACGCCCTGGGCCGGGCAGGGCGTGCTGATGCTCAACAGAGTGCTCACCGTGCAACCGGGCAAGTCCGGCGCGCACCGCGGCAAGGGGTGGGAGACCGTCACCGAGCAGGCCATCCACGCGCTGGTGAACCGCGGCGGTCCGCTCGTCGCGATCCTGTGGGGCCGCGACGCCCAGACCCTGAAGCCGATGCTCGGCAGCACGCCGTACGTCGAGAGCGCGCACCCGAGCCCGATGTCGGCCGATCGCGGCTTCTTCGGCTCCCGCCCCTTCAGCCGCGTCAACACCCTCCTCGTCGAGCAAGGCACCACCCCAATCGACTGGCGCCTCCCCTAAGATCGGTCAATTTCCCGTAAATCCACGCCTGCACCGACAGCATCCCGGCACCCTGGCCTGCCCGCACGACCACTCCCGTCTCGTGGGCTGACCCACCAGGCAATGGGTCGGCCAACCGCACACGGATAGCCCACCCACGGTCTCGTGGGCTGACCCACCAGCCGGCGCCCCGACCAGCCGCCCGAGCCAGCACCAGTCCCCGTCTCGTGGGCTGACCCACCAGGCAATGGGTCGGCCAACCGCACGCGGATAGCCCACCCACGGTCTCGTGGGCTGACCCACCAGCCGGGGCCTCGACGCCGAGCTCGCCGCGAAGGCGGACGGTGTCGTGCCGGTCGCTCACCTACGGGACCTGATCGTCGGCGGGTAATCGCTCTCCTCCGTCGAAACTTGTTTGAATGATGCATTGCAGGATCGTTCAACAATCTCTTAAGGTGGCCGGACTCGCGTCAATCGATGCAACACCGTTCCGTCCCCGGGAGGAACCATGTGGGTTCTGCTCGCCATCGCGGTGGTCGTCGTCGGGTTCGCCCTCCGGCTGAACTCGATGCTGGTCGTGACCGCGGCCGGCATCGTGGCCGGCCTGATCGGCGGCCTGTCACCGGTCAAGATCCTGAACGCCTTCGGCGACGGGTTCGCCGGCAGCCGGTCCGTCACCGTCTTCATCGTCACGCTGCCCGTGATCGGGCTGATCGAGCGCTACGGCCTGCAACACCAGGCCCGCAAGCTGATCGGCAAGCTGAAAGTCATGACCACCGGCCGGCTGCTGGCCGTCTACCTGCTGATCCGGCAGGGTACGGCGGCCCTCGGCCTGACCAGCATCGGTGGTCCCGCCCAGGCGGTCCGGCCGCTGATCCATCCGATGGCCGCCGGCGCCGCGGAGCGCCGGTACGGCTCGCTCTCGGAGCGGGTGCAGGAGAAGATCAAGGGCTTCGCCGCCAGCGCCGACACGGTCGGGCTGTTCTTCGGTGAGGACATCTTCGTCGCGATCGGCTCGATCCTGCTGATCACCGGCTTCGTCGACACGACGTACGGGCTGCACCTGGAGGCGATCGACATCGCGCTCTGGGCGATCCCGACCGGCATCTGCGCACTGCTCATCCACGGCGTGCGGCTGTTCCTGCTGGATCGCCAGCTGGACAAGCTCGCCGCCGAGGACCGCGCGAACGCGAAGGAGGTGGCGCAGTGATCAAGGTCGAGTGGTTCTACTGGCTCTGCGGCATCTTCTTCGTCCTGATCGCGGCGCAGGTGATCAACGACCGCAGCAACCCGAAGCGGATCGGCTCCGCGGCGTTCTGGGGCATCCTCGGTCTCTCGTTCGGCTACGGCACCTTCGTGGTGAACAAGCAGGCGCCGTCCTGGCTGCTCGGCATCGCGGTGATCGGACTGGCACTGCTGGCCGGAGCCGGCTTCCCCGGCCGGGGCAAGGAGCGCACCACGAGCCCGGAGGAGCGGATGCGCTTCGCCGACCGTTTCGGCAACAAGCTCTTCCTGCCGGCGCTGGTGATCCCGGTGGTCGCGGCGATCTTCGGCGCCTGGCTCGCCAAGGTGCATGTGGGTGACGGCAAGCTCCTGCTGCAGTCCGGCTCCGCCACCATCATCGGCCTCGGCGTCGCCTCGCTGCTCGCCCTCGCGGTCGGAATGGTGCTGCTGAAGCCCAAGTCCCCCGCGGTCCCGCTGCACGAGGGACGACGGCTGCTCGAGCACATCGGCTGGACCGCGATCCTGCCGCAGATGCTGGCCACGCTCGGCCTGCTCTTCAACGCCTCCGGCGTCGGCACGGCGGTCGGCCGAGTGACCGACCACCTGATCCCGAAGGGCTCGCTGATCGCGGCGGTGGCCCTGTACTGCATCGGGATGGCGGTGTTCACGATCATCATGGGCAACGCGTTCGCCGCGTTCCCGGTGATGACGGCCGCGGTCGGCTGGCCGCTGCTGGTGCAGCAGTTCGACGGTACGCCCGCGGTCGTGTTCGCGATCGGCATGCTGGCCGGCTTCTGCGGCACCCTGTGTACGCCGATGGCCGCCAACTTCAACCTGGTCCCGGCGGCACTGCTCGAGATGAAGGACCAGTACGGCCCGATCAAGGCCCAGGTCCCGACCGCGGTTCCCTTGCTGGCCTGCAACATCGTCCTGATGTACGTCTTCGCCTTCTAGAAGGAGCCCCATGAAGTACGCCGCCGCCTGGGCCGCCATCGCCTGTGAGGTGCTCGAAACCCCGTACCCGTACGGTTCCGCCCACGCGTCGGCGAGTCCGGACGACGTGGACGTGACACCGGACCGGTTGCATCCGGCGTTCCACGGCTCGTACGACTGGCACTCCAGTGCACACATGCAGTGGTCCCTGGTCCGGTTGCTCACGCTGGCACCGGACCAGGCCGGCCACCGCCCGATCGAGGTGCTCGACCAACGACTGACTCCGGAGGCGATCGCGACCGAGGCGGCGTACTTGCGGGATCACCCGTCGTACGAACGCCCGTACGGCTGGGCCTGGGCGGCGATGCTGGTGGCGGCCGCCCACAAGTTGCCCCAGGCAAAGAACTGGGCGGACGCCCTGACCCCGTTCGGCGACACGATCGCCGACCTCGTGCTCGGTTGGCTGCCACGCCAGGCCTATCCCGTCCGGCACGGCGTCCACCTGAACAGCGCGTTCGCACTCGCCTTGCTCCTCGAGGCGTACGACGACCTCGGCCGCGCCGATGTGGTCCACGCGATCCGCGCCCGCGCGCTCGAGTGGTTCGGCGCGGACACGGCGTACGACACGCGCTTCGAGCCGTCCGGCACCGACTTCCTGTCGCCGGCGCTGACCGAGGCGGAGTTGATGCGTCGCGTGCTGCCGGCCGACGAGTTCACCACCTGGCTGACTGCCTTCCTGCCCGGCCTCGGCGGCGACGCACATCAGCACCTGCTGGAGGTGCCGATCACCGACGACTCCGGCGACGGACAGCTCGCACACCTGTCCGGGTTGGCGTTGTCCCGCGCCTGGCAGCTTCGCACCATCGCACCCGCGCTGCCTGACGTCGCTGAGGTGCTACGCCAAGGAGCAGACCGTCAGCTCGAGGCAGTCCTGCCGACCGTTACCGGTGGCGACTTCATGTCGACGCACTGGCTCGTGTCGTTCGCCCTGCTAGCAAGTCAGGCGTAGGCACTCCCGCCCAGCTGCGCCACAGCTGGGCGTACGACCCACCGTCGGCCAGTAGCGACTCGTGCGTACCGGACTCGACCACCCGTCCGTGGTCCAGTACGACGATCCGGTCCGCTTGCTCGGCTTGCGTCAACCGGTACGTCGATCAGCAGCAGCGACACCGAGGACACGATCAGCGCCGTACACGCGGCGCACGCGACCGACACGCCTCGCATGATCAGCGCAGCCTCCTCCGCATCGGAGGTCGCGTTCGACAACAGCTCACCGGACCGCAGCCCAGCGCGTCGAGCCTCAACAGCTCCCCAGTCGACATAGTTAGGTAACCCTGACCCACCGGGAGTGATTGACACCTGTGCGCGTCCGCCGTACGGTCATGCGTTAATAGGAAACTTTC
The DNA here is from genome assembly GCF_045207705.1 of Kribbella sp. NBC_00889. Classification (NCBI taxonomy): domain Bacteria; kingdom Bacillati; phylum Actinomycetota; class Actinomycetes; order Propionibacteriales; family Kribbellaceae; genus Kribbella; species Kribbella sp. NBC_00889. The sequence continues at coordinate 6,421,383 of NZ_CP108783.1, forward strand.
CTAACAGTCTTGGAGATCAGCGAGCCGACCACACGGGAGCGGTGGAGGGAGGCAGGGTTAGCTCATGGCAACGACCCCCGGAACTCCCCGCCTGCTGCGAGCGATGAACGACCGCGCCGCCCTGGACCTGCTGCTGTCCCAGGGCCCGCTGTCCCGCACCACCCTCGGCAACCTCACCGGCCTGTCGAAGCCGACCGCGTCGCAGCTGCTCGCCCGGCTGGAAGCCGCCGGCCTGGTCCGCGCCAGTGGCACCAGCGCCGGCCGCCCGGGACCGAACGCCCAGCTGTACGAGATCAACGGCGGCATCGCGTACGTCGCCGGCCTCGACGTCACGCCGACCCGGATCCGCTCCGCGGTCGCCGACCTGACCGGCAAGGTGGTCGGAAGCTACGAGCTGCCCACCCCGGGCCGCAGCGCCAAAGGGACCGTCGAACGTGTGCTCAAGGCGATCGACGGCGCCGTCGGTGAAGCCGGGCTGACACGCGAGCGACTGCGCCGCGTCGCGATCGGTACGCCCGGTGGGTTCGATCCGACCACCGGCCGGCTCCGGTACGCGACCCACCTGCCCGGCTGGCACGCCCCACACCTGCTCGACGAGCTGGCCGCCGCGATCGCCGTACCGCTGGAGGTCGAGAACGACGTCAACCTGGCTGCCGTCGCCGAGCAGCAGATCGGGCACGCCCGGGACACCGGCAACTTCGTGCTGCTCTGGGGCGAGGAGGGCATCGGTGCGGCGGTCGTGATCAACGGCCGGCTGCACCGCGGCGCGACCGGCGGCGCCGGCGAGGTCGCCTTCCTGCCGCTGCCAGGTACGCCGCTGGTCCGCAACGTCGGTCGCAACAACGCAGGTGGCTTCCAGGAGCTCGCCGGTGGCGAACCTGTACTGGAGCTGGCCCGCTCGCACGGCCTGAAAGCGCGGACGGCTGAGGCAGCGATCGCAGCCGCGCTGCAGAGCGAGGGCGCCGGCGACGCAGTCCTGGCCGAGTTCGCCCACCGGCTCGCAGTCGGTCTGGCAGCGATCGTCGCGGTCGTCGACCCCGAGCTGATCGTCCTGGCAGGCGGTGTGATCACGGCCGGCGGCGAACGCTTGCGTGGCCTCGTCCAGGACGAGCTCGCGGATCTCGCCGTACCCCGGCCGCGCTTGCTGCTGACGGCGATCCACATCGACCCCGTGCTCTCCGGCGCTCTGCAGTCCGCCCTGAGCGTCACCCGTGACGAAGTGTTCGACACCGCAGGTCCACCGATCCCGCAGGAGCCCGGATGAAACTCACAGTCGTAGGCGGCGGATCTACCTACACGCCCAAACTCGTCGACAGTTTCGCCCGGCTGACTGACTCGCTGCCAGTCTCCGAGCTGGTCCTGGTCGACCCGGACGCCGACCGGCTCGAGCTGGTCGGCGGACCTCCGGCCGCTTGAACGTCTCTTGATTGAGGTGTAATCATGATTACATGAGTACACAGACAGAGAGTGAACGGGTGAGAGGCTGGCTGACCGGACGGCTGCCGGCCGAGTGGTTCGAGGGTGAGCCGGAACTGAGCATCGACCGGGACGAGATCCTGATCGTCGGGCGGATCGCGGCGCCCGAGCAGAGTGACGACGTGAGCGCGGCCGAGCGGTCGGCCGCCGAAGAGGGCCGGATCAAGCAGTACCGGGAGGACACCCGGGAGCGCCGGATCGAGATCGCCCGCGAACTGGAGCACGCGTCCCGCCGCAAGGTCGCCTGGGGTGTGCGGTGCGGCGAGACCCGGACGGTCTTCACGTCCCTGTCCGCGCCGGTGATGACCCGGCTCCGCCAGCCCGAGCGCCAGGTCCTCGACACTCTCGTCGACGCCGGCGTGGCCCGCTCCCGCAGCGACGCCCTCGGTTGGTGCGTCAAACTCGTCGCGCAGCACAGCGAATCCTGGCTCGCCGACCTGCGCGACGCCATGACCAAGGTGGAGGGCGTCCGCCGCGCGGGCCCCGACGCCGCGACCGACTGAGTACTCGGAGCAGCAGCTACAACTTGAGACCTTGATCACCCGTCGCCACGGCGGCCGCACCCTCTGGGAGCGGCCGCCGTTGTCGTTGTGTGGAGGTTCCGGGGAACGTGGCAGGTTCAACCTCTTGCCTACTTCGTGGGTCTACGTTCGCATTGTGAGCCAGAAGATGTCCGCACTGTCACCGCGATCCCCGTTCGAAGGACTTCTGCCCCCATGACTTCTGACGTCGGAGTACTGATCAACACCGCGGTGGCGATCCTCGCCATCGTGGTCCTCATCGTCCGGTTCCGGGTCAACCCGGTGATCTCGCTGGTGGTCGGGTCGCTCTATCTCGGCCTGGTCAGCAAGCTCGGGCTGGACAAGACGGTCGAGACCATCACCAAGGGCTTCGGCGACATCATGGCCGAGGTCGGCGCGCGCGCCTGCTGATCGCCTTCGGTGTTCTGATGGGCTCGATCCTGCAGGAGCTCGGCGCGATCGAGCGTCTGGTCAAGCACCTGCTCCAACTGTTCGGCCCGAAACGGCTGCCGTACTCGATGGCGCTCACCATCGCGACGCTGCTGCAGTCGATCTACCTCGACGTTCTGCTGGTGATCTCGGCTCCGCTGGCCCGCTCCGCGGCGAAGCGGATCGGCCCGCTGGGCAACGCCCGGATGGCGACCGCACTGGCGATCGGCCTTGAGTGCGGCATCGTATTGATGGTCCCCGGCGTCGGCGCGCTGGCGCTGTCCGCGCTGCTGCACGTCCCGCTCGGGAAGATGCTGATCTGGGGTCTCGTGCTGATCATCCCGACCGTGCTGATCGCGATCACGATCATGACGTTCCTGTTCCGCCGCGGCTTCTGGAACGAGGCGGTGGACGAGCAGCAGGCGGTCGCCGGCGAGGCCGTCGCGATCGACGAGGATGTGAAGGAGACCGTCACCGTCGGCGGGGGCAGCGGCTCGTCGGACGTCCGTCGTACTGGATCGGCGGGTGGCACTGGTGATGTCGCCGACGTGGACGAGACCGGCCAGCCGCCGCTGTTCGTGCTGTTCGTCCCGCTCCTGTCGGCCTTGATGCTGATCGGTTTCGGCGCGATCGCCGAGGCCGCCGACTGGGAGAACAAGGTCGTCGCACTGATCTCGGACCCGGTCGTCGCGTTGCTGGTCGGCCTGGTCGGCACCTGCCTGATCGGCCGGTACGCGATGGGACAGCCGCGGGTCGAGAAGGCGATCGCCCGCGGGTTCAAGGAGAGCGGCCAGATCCTGATCCTGACCGCGGTCGGCGGTTCGCTCGCGGCGGTGGTCGCGGCCGGCGGACTCGGCGACATCCTGCGCGGCTACTTCAGTGCGAACACCGTCGCCCCGCTCCTGGTGGTCTGGGTGATGGCCGCCGCGCTGCACGTCGCGGTCGGCTCGGTCACCATCTCCGCGATCACCGCGGCCGGCATCCTGGCCCCGATCGCCCCGGCGCTCGGGCTCGACCCGGTGCTGATCGCACTGGCCGCCGGCACAGGATCGCTGTTCGCGGTGCATGTCACCAGCAACACCTTCTGGCTGCTGCAGGCACTGATGGGCCAGACCACCCGCGGCACCTTGAAGAGCTGCACGATCGGGTGTCGGTCGCCTCGGTGGTCGCCATCCTCCTGCTGATGCCGATCAGCCTGCTGTTCTGACCCACCAACCCTTGGAGAAGTACTGCTATGACCACGAGCGAGTCCCCGGCGCCACTGGCCGGAGTCCGGGTCCTGGAGCTGGGCAACTACATCGCCGCCCCGACGGCCGGACGCCTGCTGGCGGACTTCGGCGCCGAGGTGATCAAGGTCGAACGGCCCGGCACCGGTGACGAACTGCGCAACTGGCGGTTGTACGCCGGGACCACGTCGCTGCTCTTCCGCACGATCAACCGCAACAAGCAGTCGATCGAGCTGGACCTGCGCAGCGAGTTCGGCCGCCGGACGGTGCTCGATCTGGTCCGGCACGGCGACGTCGTACTGGAGAACTTCCGGCCGGGCACGCTCGAGGCCTGGGGCCTTGGCCCCGAGGTACTGAGCGCGGCGAACCCCGAGCTGGTGCTGACCCGGATCTCCGCCTTCGGGCAGACCGGGCCGATGTCGGACCGGCCGGGCTTCGCGGCGGTCGCCGAGGCGCACGGCGGTTTCCGGGAACTGGTCGGTCACCCGGACCGGCCGCCGGCCCGGGTCGGCATCTCCATCGGCGACTCCATCGCCGGCCTGTACGCCGGCTTCGGCTCGGTGATGGCGCTCTTCCAGCGCGACGTCCGGGGTACGGCGGGACTGCCGCCGGCGCCGCTGACCGAGCGGGTCATCGACGTGGCGCTGAACGAGTCGATGCTGTCGATGATGGAGTCGCTGATCCCCGACTACGAGGCGTACGACGTACTGCGGGAGCGGATCGGCGGCCGGATGGAAGGCATCGCACCGTCGAACGCGTACCTGTGCCAGGACGGCGACAGCATCATCGTGGCCGGCAACGGCGACCGGATCTTCCAGCGGTTGATGGGACTGATCGGTCGTGCCGATCTCGCCAATGACCCCGACCTGCGGTCGAACGCCGGGCGATGGGCCCGGCGGGACGAGTTGGACGAGGCCATCGGTGCGTGGACGGTCGGCGGCGATCGCGATCGAGGAACTCGAGCAGGCCGGGGTTCCGTGCGGACCGATCTACACCGCGCGGGAGATCAGCCAGGACGAGCAGTACGCCGCGCGGGCGATGATCCAGCGCTTCGACGTCTCCAACGGGGCAGAGGTACTGAAGGATGTCGGGTTCCCGGGGGTGGTCCCGGTCATCGGAAAGCAATCGCTGCCGATCCGCAGCCTCGGGCCCGACCTGGGCGAGCACACCGAACAGGTGCTCGGTGGGCTGCTCGGCCTGACCGCGGCCGACATCCGGCGCGGTACCCAGGACCTGGAGGAGGCGTCATGACCTTCGTACTGCGCGATGTGACACTGCGGGACGGTCTGCAGCTCACCGGCAAACCGTTGCCCGTGGCCCGGAAGGTCGAGATCGTCAGATCCCTGCTGGCGTTGGGGGTTCCGGCCCTCGAGATCGGCTCGATGGCACGACCGGACCTGGTGCCGGCGATGGACGGCACGCTCGACGTGATCCGCGAGTTGACGCCCGCGGAGCTGGAGAAGTGCTGGATCTGGGTCGCGACGCCGCGTCACGTCGCGCGGGCGGCCGAGGCAGGCGCGCGGAACTTCCAGTACTGCCTGTCGGCGTCGGACAAACACAACCAGGCGAATCTCGGTCGCTCGACCGCTGACAGCCTGGCTGCATTACCGGAGGCGCTGGAGCTGGCCGCCGATGTCTCGGGCGAGGTCCAGCTGTGTATCGCGACCGCCTTCACCTGCCCGTTCGAGGGTGAGGTCCCGCCCGGCCGGGTGCTGGACATCGTCCTCGATCCGCGCACCGACGGGACCAGCGACGTCGTACTCTGCGACACGCTCGGCCAGGCGATCCCGGAACAGGTCCACCACCTCGTCGGCCGGACGGCCGCCGTCGACGACCGGCTGATCGTGTACCACGGCCACGACACCTGGGGACTCGGCGTGGCGAACAGCCTGGCCGCGATCGACCGGCAGGGCGACCAGCTGCGGGTCGGCGTGAAGATGGCGTACTGGGCGGCGCCGGCGGTGAAGGGGGTCGACGTACTGGACCTGATCGTGCCGCTGCTCCGGCAACTGCGCGACGCCACCGGCGAGACGGCCGCGTTCTTCCGGGCCGAGCAGGGGCACCGGGTCTGCGTGGCGCTGGCGGAGACGAACCATGCGCTGCGCCGGGAGATGCACGTCGGCAAGATGATGCCGCTGCACGCGGGGTCGGCCAGCCGTGTCCTGCTGGCCTGGGACGACGAACTGGCGAAGTCGGTGCTGGCGCAACCGCTCGGATCGATCACCGACAGCACGATCACCAGCGCGGACGAGCTCGCTGCGGTGATCAAGCAGACCCGTGCCGACGGCTACGCGATCACCATCGGCGAACGCGAACAAGGCGCCTCCGGCCTGTCCACCCCCGTCTTCAAAGCGAACGGCGAGCTAGCCGGCTGCCTCACCATCAGCGGCCCCACCATCCGCATGCCCCTGGACCGCTGCCTCGACTGGCTCGACCTCCTGGTCGAATCCGCCGAACATGCCACCCGGCTCCTAGGCGGCCGCTTCCCCACCACCATCTAAACCACACGCAGGCAACCCCGCGTGCCTCCGCGCGGAGCGCGGGGGCACGCGGGTGTTGATCAGGGTTGGCCGCCGCCTTGCCAGTTGCCGTCGGATGGGGTGGAGCCGTTGGACCAGCCGCCGTTCTGCGGGGCACCGTGGGTGGCTGGGTGCTGTTCACCCGGCTGGCCTTGGTAGCCGGGCTGACCCTGGTAGCCGCCCTGACCCTCGTAGCCAGCCTGAGTCTCGTAGCCAGCCTGGGGTTGATAGCCGGGCTGGGGTTGGTAGCCGGGCTGGGGCTCGTAACCGCCGTCAGCCGGGTAGGCCGTCGTACCGTTCGAGCCGGTCGCCGGCTTCTTGATCATGTCTCGGTCGAACAGGTTGCTGAGCGCGCGGCCGGCCATCTCGCGACCCCCGAGGCCGAAAGCGAGGCCGAGGGCGAGCGCCGCACCCGCGAGCACGATCAGCAGCGTGTTGCCGGTCAGCTGGACCGCGATCCCGAGCTGGGTCAGCGCGGCGAACGCGGCGTACACGAGGATCGCGTACTTGCCCACCTTGGCGAGCATCTCGTTGCCCGTGGCACCCCGGATGATCGCGGCCAGGAAGTTCGCGAACAGCGCCGCCAGGCAGATGATCACGATCGCGGCGAAGATCCGCGGGATGTAGCCGAGCATGTCGCTCATGAAGTTCGAGATCTCCGGTACCCCGAGCGCGGAGGCGAACATCGTGAAGCTGATCAGGAACACGAACCAGAACATGACCTTGCCCAGCATCGCCGAAGCAGTCAGCCCTGTGCCGGACCGCTGCAGCACACCGGACACACCGGCCCGCTCCATCCACTGGTCGAACCCGACCCGCCCGAGCAGTTTGCCGACGAGCTTCCCGAGCACCTTGGCGACGAAATAGCCGATCACCAGGATGACGAGACCGCCGAGCAGGTTCGGGACGAAGGAGAGAAGCTTGCTGAAGGCATCTTCGAACGGCTGTGTGAAGTCGATCGCCAACGCGGACATCGGACCAACCTTTCCGGAACTAGGCCCGCATCCGCTGCCGCGCACACCGCACACGACCCCGGCACGGGCGGATGCAGTGGTGTCCAGTATCACTCGTACCCTTCGTTGCGCAGGGCAAACGGATGACACCGGCGTGTGACAGCGAAAGGTCCTTGCATAAGGCAATCACCGTTTCGGAACTACGGTCGTTACCCCGGCTGCTGAACCGATTCAGCGATTTGAGATGCTGCCGGTATGAACGATGTGGTGATCCGCCGCGCCACCAGCGCCGACGTTGCCGGGATCGTCGCGATGATCGCCGACGACCAGCTCGGCGCGACCCGCGAGTCGGTCGACGACCTGACGCCGTACCTGGACGCGTTCGAACGCATCGACACCGATCCGAACCAGCTGCTGATGGTTGCTGAACGCAACGACGAACTGGTCGGCACGCTGCAGCTCACGATCATCCCCGGTCTGTCCCGCCGCGGTTCCTCCCGCGGCCTGATCGAAGCCGTCCGCGTCGCCGCCCCCGCCCGCGGCTCCGGTCTCGGTACGACCCTCATCCAGTGGGCCATCGAAGAGTCCCGCTCCAGAGGCTGCACCCTGGTCCAACTGACCTCCGACAAGTCCCGAACCGCAGCCCACCGCTTCTACGACCGACTCGGCTTCCTCAACACCCACGAAGGTTTCAAACTCAAGCTCACTTGATCTTCGCCCACGGGGCAGCTGTGGGGGATCGCTTCCCGGTCACCGCCGAAGCTGGAGGACCGCCACGATCGCGAGTACCGCGGCTTTCGCCGTACTGACATCAGCTGACTCGCTTGGCGGGTGCGACGAAGGTGTTGCAGGAGGACGGGTTCGTGGAGTCGAAGGCGCGCAGGCTCCAGTAGCCGTGGTTCTTGCGGGAGCCGTGGTCGCGGACCTTGTCCGGCGCGTACTCGTCGCCGGTGTGAGTGACCTGGTCCTCCCACATCTCCAACCGCCAGCCGGTCAGACGGAAAGGCCTTCGGTTCGCGCCGAGGAAGGCCGCGCCGAAGCAACTCGCCTGCAGTTCCAGCCTGCGCTCGTCCTCGAGCCGAACCGCCTTGGACGCTTGCGCATGACCTGTCCAGTACGTCGTGAGGATCCCGACGGACGTCTGCAGATGATGACCGAACTCGTGCGCCAGCATGGTCTGGAAGTCCACCAGGTCCCAGGTTGCGTCGCCGGAGCCGACGAACTCGCCCCACTCGAAGCAGATCGTTCGCGCAGACGGCTCGTAGTACGCATCGGTGTCTGTCGGACCGTCGTCGCAGGCCGCACTCGCCGACTTCGCCCCGGCCTTGTACGCGACGACCACCGGGCGATCGAAGTAGACGTCCGCGCGGGCTACGACCGGTGCCCAGGCCCGGTACATGCAGTCGACCATGACGCGGGCATACGCCAGAAGCGCGGTCTTGGACTTCGGCGCCGATCCGGGCACCTTGCAGGACACCGCCGGAACCTTGCCCGCAGTGTAGAGCTTGTTCTTGAGGGTCATCGACATCATGTCGATCGAGAGCGTGCTCGACGGTGTCGTCTTCTGCGTCACCGGCGGCGTCGGCCGCGGCGATGCGCCGGCAGTTGGTGGCGCGGTCGCGGTGGCTGCCGTCGCCGGGGCCGCGACAGTCGTCACCGTCGATCGCGCAGCAGTTCCAGCAACCAGAGCCACCACCACGACGAGAACCGCCAGCCCGACGGTCCTCACAACCCCACGCACTAGCTCACCTTGCTAGCGGGCGCGGAGAAGGTGTTGCAGGAGGCAGGGCTGGCGGACTTGAAGGCCGGCTGGCCCCAGACCCAGTGGTTCTTGCGGGAGCCGTGGTCGCGGATCTTCTTCGGGTTGTACTCGTCGCCGCTGTGCTGGGTCTCGTACTCCCAGACCTCCAGCTTGGTGCCCTTCAGCCCGAGCGGCTTCTTGTTCGCGCCGAGGAACGCCGCGCCCAGGCAGCCCGCCTGGAGTTCGGTACGGCGGCTCCACTCGAGTTCCTCGGCCTTGGTCTTCGCCCAACCCTCACGTGACGACGCCGCGGTCAGCATCTCCGTCATGTTCTGAACGTGGTGCCCGTACTCGTGCGCCATCGTGTCCAGCATCCACACGCGGGCGCCGAGCGCGTCGCTGCGGTAGTTCTTCAGATCGTTCTTCCAGCTGATGTTGATGCTCTCGTCGTACGGGCAGTAGTAGGCGACGTTCTCCTCGCCGGAGCACGACGACGCCACGATCGTGCCGCTCTGCAGCACGACCTTGGGCGCGCGAAACTCGTACCCGGCCTTCTTGATCACCGGGGCCCAGGCCTGGTTCAAGCACGGCAGGAGGGCCCTGTAGTACTTGAGGATCGCGGATTGGGAGTTCGGCTTGATCGCGGGCTCTTTACAGGCGACCGAGGCGACCTTGCCGGCCTTGTAGATCTCGTTCTTCTGGAGGCGGACGAGGTCCGGGACGACCGGGGCGGTAACGGTGACGGTGGGGTCCGCGGGAACCGGGAGCGGCGGCTCGGTGTTCTTGACCGAGGGGCGGGCCAGCGGGTTGGCGACGGGGTTGTCGTAGGAGTCGATGAGTTTGAAGCCGCCGATCGTCGCGCCCGTGAGCATGATGACGACGAGGACGGAGAGGGTGACGATGATCGCCTTGGAGTAGTGCCGCGGGGGTTTGACCAGCGGCGCGTCGGCGGAGAACTGGGCGCCGGTACGGGACGCCGGTGAGTGCCAGCCGACCGGACGCGATCCGCCGGGGCGACGGGTGCCGGTCAGCGGGGTGAGCGGAGCGCCGGCGAGCGGCGCCGGCGGAGGTGCGCCGTAATCGCCGGCCGCGTCAGGATCCGTCGGGAGCGGCTGTGCCGTCCGGCGCGCAGCCGGGTTGACGGTGCCGTGGAGCTCGCGAGCCTTCCCGAGGCTGCCCGGCAGCTGGCGGCTCAGAGTGAGGGGACGCAGGCCCGCGCGGCTGCCGTCGGGCAGGACGTCACCGGCGCCGCCGGGCATGAAGTGCCCCGGCTCGGGCGCGCCGGCACCGTCAGGGTGCTCCTCAGGCATCGCTCATCCCCCCTCGTTCGTCCGTACCGTCAACTGACCTTCGCGGATGATGCCACGAAAGTGTTGCAGGTGCCCGGGTTGGTGCTCGCGAACCCCTGGTTCATCCAGAGCGCCAGGCTCTTGCCGGAGCCGTGGTTCCGGACCTTGTCCTCGGCGTGCTCGTCACCGCCGTGCTGGATCAGCAGGGTCCATTGCCGCAGCAGCTCGCCGCGCAGCGGGAAGCTGGCCTTGGCCGCGCCGAAGAAGACCGCCGAGAAACAGCTGGCCTGCAGCGCCGCCCGCCGGTCCTGTTCCAGCTGGCCGGCCTTGTTCGCCGCGGTGTCCCGCAGGTTGCCGGACGCTTCGAAGATGCCGACCAGGTTCTGCAGGTGGGCGCCGTACACGAAGCCCATCGACTCGGCCATCTGGACCCGGGCCAACGCCTTGTTCTTCGGGTACTCGTCCATCAGGTCCTGCCACGGCATCGTCACGCTGCCGCCCTGGTCGTCCTGGCAGTACGACGAGACATCCTTCTGGAAGCCGCACGCCGTCTCGTCGCCCTCGTCGAACACGATCAGCCGCGGCGACCGGAACTCGAACCCGGCCTTGGTCACGATCGGCTTCCACGCCTTGTCCATGCAGGCGATCAGGGCCTGGTAGTAGGAGTAGACGTTCTCCTTCGAGGTCGGCCGGTACGCCGGCTCCTGGCACTTCACCGCCGGCAGCTTCCCGGCCGTGTAGAACGGGTTCTGCCTGACCACCTCGGCATCCGGCTTCGGCTTGCCGGCCGGTCCGGCCGCGCCGTCGCTCGGCCGGACCGACGGCGTGCCCATCGGGTTGGCGACCAGGTCGTCGTACGACGAGAGCAGCTGCGTGGCGAGCGCGATGCCGCCGCCGGTGATCAGGAGGGCGACGACCGCGATGGCCGCGACCGTGATCTTGGATCGCTTCTTCGGGACGAACGGGATCGGCTCGGGGTGGAAGACCGCCTGGTACGCCGCGTCCGCCGGGTCGTCGGGTGGCGGCGGGCCGAGCCGGCTGCCGGTCAGGGTCGTACGCTTCGACTCAATCCGTGACCCGCGCAGAACCGGCGCCGCGTCCGGAGCGTCCCCGCTCAGCCGCGGCGTCGGCGCGGCCAGCGGGGTAGCCCCACGCTGCGGTTCCCCGTCGGCCGGGGTGTTGTGCCCCTCGCCGCCGGGCAGAAAATGGCCAGGCCTAGGCGCCGGCTTGTCCGCCATGCTTCCCCGCTTCTCCCCCGTACCGGACTCCGCCGGTCCCACCCACTCGTCAGAAACGGCCGGGACACCCCCTGTCCCAGACCGACGAGCGATATTAAGCGCTGGACGAACGTCGCGGGAACCGGCCTGCAGCTTTTGACACCGTTTCGCGACCCGGTCCTGCCGGGAAACTTACTCCGGGTAGCCATGAACAGAGGAGCAGCGCATGAACGTCCTGGACACCTTTGCCCTAACGGGCAAGCGGGCCTTGATCACCGGCGGGAACCGCGGTCTCGGGCGGGCCTTCGCGCTCGCCTTGGCCGAGGCCGGCGCCGACGTCGCGATCGCCGCCCGGGACGCGGAGCGGAACGCCGCGGTCGCCGGCGAGATCGAGGCCCGCGGCCGGCGCGGTCTCGCCATCCAGGCCGACATCACCGCCCCTGACGACGTACGGCGCCTGGTCGCCGACGTGACCGCGGAACTCGGCGGGATCGACATCCTGGTCAACAACGCCGGGATCGCGATCCACCGCCCGGCCCTCGACATACCGCCGGAGGAGTGGCAGCAGGTCATCGACCTCAACCTGACCGCACTGTGGAACTGCAGTACGGCGGTCGCCCCCGGCATGATCGAGGCCGGCGGCGGCGTGATCGTCAACGTCGGCAGCATGTCCGCCGGGATCGTGAACCGTCCGCAGTGGCAGGCGTCGTACAACGCGTCGAAGGCCGCCGTACACCACCTGACCCGCAGCCTGGCCGCCGAGTGGGCACCGCATGGCATCCGCGTCAACGCGCTGGCCCCCGGTTACGTGAAGACCGACATGTCCCCCGTCGACCAGCCCGAGTTCCGCCAGAACTGGATCCTCGACGCCCCGCTCCAGCGCTACGCCACCCCCGAGGAGATCGCTCCGTCCGTCGTCTACCTCGCCAGCCCCGCGTCCTCCTTCATGACCGGCAGCGTCCTGTTAATCGATGGCGGATATTCCGTCTTCTGACGCGATGCGACTCTTGAAGGGGGAGACGGCATCCCGATCGAGGGTCTTCCGGGCTAGTGCAGAAGTCTGATTGGTGCAGCTCGACAGGAGGTGTCCGGCGATCGAGTCGGAGATGCGGTGGGCTCAGGCGGGGAGCGGCGGGCAGTGGGCGTATACGTCCTGTCGATCTGCACCCAGGCGAGCGATGCGAAAACCCGTTTGCGGTGCGGGGGTGGGGTTGTTTGGGTGGGGGAATGGTGGAGCTGCGCAGGGATGGGTATCCGCGGTCGAACAAGTACGACGCCGGCTGGGTGCTGGGTGGGGATATGGGCCCGCATCCCTTGTGGTTGCTGGAAGATCTCGCGCGGGACCTCGACCTGCGGCCGGGGATGCGGGTGCTGGACCTCGGGTCGGGGAAGGGCACGACCTCGGTGTTCCTGGCGAAGGAGTACGGCGTTGAGGTGTGGGCCGCGGACCTGTGGATCGACCCGAGCGACGCGGCCGCGAACATCGCGTCGCAGGGCGTCGACGGGGTCGTGACCGTGAAGGCCGAGGCGCACACGCTGCCGTTCGCGCGGGAATTCTTCGACGCGATCGTGTGCGTCGACGCGTACGAGTACTTCGGCACCGCGGACACCTACCTCGCCTACCTCACCAGCTTCCTCAAGCCGGGCGGCCAACTCGGCGTCGCCACCCCCGCGCTGCGCGCGGAGATCCGCGACCTCGGCTTCATCCCCGACCACATCAAGAAGGTCGTCGGCGGGGAGGCGCTCGCCTGGCACACCGCGGACTGGTGGCGATTCCAGTGGGAGATCACCGACCTCGTCGAGGTCACCGCCGCACGGCTGCAGGAGTCCGGCTGGGACGACTGGCTCACCTGGTCCCGCGCGGTCTCGGCGTACCGGGGTGAGCGGGAGGGCACCCTCGACATGGTCGAGTCCGACCAGGGCGAGTACCTGACCTTCGCGATCCTCGCCGCCCGCAAATCCTGAACCCGGCTCGCTCGTCGGCCGGAGGTAGGGGATGCTGGGGGCATGAGTTGGGCTGTCTACGCGATGCGAGGGCCAGGAGGCGTACGTCGCCTCGACGACATTCCCGACGGCTATGAGCCACCATCGGTCGGTACGTCGGCCGACGTGGTGGCCATTGTCCGTGAGTTGGTGCCCGACGTGGACGCGAGCAAGCCGTCCTGGCTGGCGCTGCGAAGTCCGGAGTACGACGTCGAGATGACGATCGGCAAGGGTGTCGAGGTCCGCGACATCACGTTCTACCTGAACGACGGTCCGCGCTCGATCCCGCTCGTGATGGAGATCAGCCACCGCCTCGGCGTCACGCCGTACGACACCGAGTCGGGCAACTTCCTCACCGAGGAGTCCCGGCCGCCGGTCCCGCCGCCGATGACGGCCGACGAGATCAAGATGAACAAGCCGAAGTGGTGGAAGTTCGGCCGCAGCTGACACGCGCGATGCACCGGCCGGTTTCCGCACGGGTTAGCCGACCACGCTGATCCAGGACCTGCGGCCGACCGGTTGATCACGCCTGGCGGGTGGCGACGAGGGTGCCGATCTTGTTGATCCGGTGCTCGGGGTTGCCGAGGTCGTCGGACCAGAAGTTGCCGGCGGCGTGGTCCTCCGGGGTGGCGCAGGTGGAGATCGTGATCATCGCCTGCGTCGGCGTCACGCCCGGGCGTCCCGGTACGGCGGCGTTCTGCTGAGCCTTCTCGGCCGGCTTCCGGAACGAGATCGTCATCGTCCGGTTCACCACGTAGTCGTACACGGTCCCGCCCACGGTGATCAGGATGTGGTCCCCGTTCACCAGCTCCGGCACCTGCCCCAACGGCCGCCCGTGGCTGGTCCGATGCCCGGTGATGATGAAGTTCCCGATCTGTCCCGGTCCCACTCCACCCGCCGGGCCGCGCGGACTCGCCGCCACGCCCCGATCCTGGATCCGCGTCCCGGCCCGATCGTCCGCCGTCCCCGGGTAGGCCACCACCCGCAACCCGCGTACCCCGACCGCCGGAATCGCCATACTCACCGGCCCGGACACCGTGGGTTTGGGGCTCGGCTTCCGTGTCGGCGTCTCGGCCGGACTGCTGGGCGCGGTGGTGGGCGGCGCGGAGGTCCGTGCGGTGGATCGCGTGGGCGTGGGCGACGAGTCGGCGGTGGGCGCCACATCACTGCACCCAACCAGCCCCACCACCAGAACCAGCCCTACCGCCAGCCTCACCCTCCGACGGTAAGCGACTCCACCGAAAACCGCCCGAAAGTTCAGTCCAGCAGCGTGAGCGTGGCAGACCCGAGACGGAGAGTGCCGTCGCTCAGCGGGGTGGTGCGGACACCGCCGTGCCCCCGGAGAGCTTTCATGGCGCCAGGCGCGAGTACGACGTCCATCCACGCGCACGGATTGGCCGGCCGATAGGCCTGGAACTCCACCGCGCCGGACCCGGAGTCGACGCTGAATCGACGACCCGGACTGCCAGGGCGCGAGGCCAGGGTGTCGATCGGGAACCCGCGCAAGACAATGTTGCGACGCATGAGATGCGGGTCCGGCGGTGTCGCGAGATCGAGCGCGCGGGCCAGCTCGTCCAGCGACGCCGCGTCCACGAAGGTCACCGCCGCGTTCCGGTGCACCTTTTGGCCGAAGTACCGGTCCCCCACGATGCCGAGCCCCGCGCGCACCTCGACCTCGGACCGGCCCACCGGCTCCGGATCCGGCTGCGGACCGTCCTGCGGCCGCCCCTCGAACGCATGCATCCGCGAGACCACGAGCGCGACGATCTCGACCGGAATGCCCACCCGATCAACAGTACGGCCCGTCAGCCCCAGGTCAGCGGATCGAGCAGCCGGTGGAAGCCCAGGCGGCGCTGGTCGGGTTGGGGGAGGCCGTACGAGGTGAGGAACGGGGCGGGGTCGGTCGACCACTCGTCGTGGATCTGGATGGTGGCGAGCGCCAGATCGAGGTACCGGTCGGTGATCCCGAGGCGGCCGAGGTCGATCAGCCCGGTGACCTCCAGCGTCGACGGGTCGAAGAGCACGTTCGGCAGGCAGAGGTCGCCATGGCAGACGACCAGCTCCTGGACCGATTCGATGTAGGGGCTCTCGGCAACAACTCGCTCGAGCAGCTCTGCCGGCTCGAGCTTCCGCCACTCGTCGGTGAGGAACGCCGGATTCACCGCACCCCGCCGTACGACGTCCTCCGCGAGCGCCACCACCGACGCGAGCGGACGCTCGAAGGGGCAACCGGTCAGCGAATGCAACTCCCGCAACACGCGTCCGAGACTGGCCATCGCGCGCACCCGGTCCTCAACAGCCAGCGAGTCCCCCGGGACGCCCGGCACCGCGGTCGTCATCAGGCACGCACTATCCGCCGACTCGACCCAGTCCACGACCGTGGCGCCGGGAATCGCCGTTCCCGCGAGCCACTCGACCCGGTCCCGCTCATCCCGCAGACCCTGCACCCCGTGCGCCCCGCAGAGCTTGGCGAACACGTCGCCCCGGCGGAACACGTCAGCGCCGGACTCCCCGATCGTCACCCGTTCCCAGCCCTTCAACCAGGAACCACCTTCGACGAATCGCGGACGATGAGCTGCCACGGAAAGTCGAACACCTCGCCAGGTGCGCCTTCACGGTCGGTCAGCCGCCCGACGATGATCCGGGCCAGCGCCCCGTTGAACCCCACCGGCCCGACGGTCGACAACGACGGGTCGAGATGCTCACCCTCCGGCGTGTTGCCGACACCGACCACGGCCAGATCCCGCGGTACGTCGAGCCGGAGCCGATGCGCCGCGCGGACGACGGCGATCGCGGCGAAGTCCGTCGTGCAGTAGATCGCCGTCGGCCGGTCCGGCTTGCTCAGCAGGGCCATCGCGGCGCGGTAGGCGCCCTCCGGGTGCTGTTCGAAGATCGCGATGTCGTCCTCGCGGATCGGTTTGCCGGCCGACCGCAGCGAGTTCAGGTACGCGTCGAAGCGAGCGAAGCCCGAGGTCCGCGAGGTGAGCGCACCGACCCGGTCGTGGTGTTCCAGCAGGTGCTCGACGGCCAGGTGGCAGCGCGGCTCGGCGCCGGACCGGATCACGTCGAAACCCCGCGGCTCGAGCGTCTCGCTGAACGCCACGATCTGCACACCTTGCGCCGCGAACGCCTCCAGTTCGGCGATCTGCTCCGGGTCCGCGCTGACGCTGTCGATGAAGATCACGTCCGGCGTCCGGTTCGACAGCACGGTCCGCCAGTCGCCGTCGGCCACGATCAGCGCGGTCTTCCCGTACGGGCCGACCGCCGTACTGACCGTGGCCGCGACCGCCTGCGACCACGGGTCGGCGAGCACGCTCAGCGAGAGCAGGACCAGGTCCGACTTGCCGGTGCGGATCGCGCGGGCCGCGTCGTTGCGCCGGTAGCCGAGCCGGGTCGCGGCCTCCCGGACCCGGTCGGCGGTCGAGTCCTTGATGGTGTGGCTGCGATGCCGCCCGGACAGCACGTAGGACACGGTCGCGACCGAGACACCCGCTTCCTTCGCGACCATCCGCAGCGTCGGCCGTTCCTGCGTGCGCCCCATCGCCATGCGGTCGATTCTCGCAGACCGTCAGCCTTTGACGGCTCCGGTGATGACGCCCTTGGTGAAGTGTCGCTGCAGGAACGGGTACAGCAGCACGATCGGCACCAGTGCGACCACCACCACGGCCATCTGCAGCGACTGCGGCTGCGGCAGCGGTTCCACCCCGAGTTGGTCCGCCGACAGCGACTTGCCCTGCAGTACGTACGTCCGCAGGATCACCTGGACCGGCCATTTCGAGGTGTCGTTGAGGTACAGCAGCGCGTTGAAGAAGGCGTTCCAGAAGCCGACCGCGTAGAACAGCCCGACCACCGCGATCACTGCCTTCGACAGCGGCATCACGATCCGGCGCAGGATGGTGAAATCGCTCGCGCCGTCGATCCGCGCGCTCTCCAGCAGTTCGCCCGGCACATTCATGAAGAAGGTACGCAGGACAACGAAGTTGAACGCGCCCAGCGCACCGGGCAGGATCAGCGACCACAGGCTGTCCAGCAGCCCGAGTTGCTTCACCACCAGGAACATCGGGATGATCCCGGGCGCGAACAGCAACGTGAACAACACCATCAGCAGCACCGGCCGTCCGAACAGCACCGGCCGGGATGTCGCGTAGGCCAAGGCGATCGTGACCGCGACGGCGATCGCCGTACCGACAACCGTGACGAAGACGCTGACCAGGATCGCTCGTCCCATCAGCCCGCCGCTGAACAAGGTCTGGTACGCCTTGATCGTCGGATGTGACGGCCACAGGACGTACCCGCCGGCGTCGATGATGTCCTGATCGCTGGCCAGCGACGTGGAGATCACCACCAGGATCGGAATCACGATCACCAGCGCGAATCCACCCAGGACGAGGGCCTTGATCGCCTGGTAGCCCGGCGACGGATTCTCTTTCCACACAGGTCTCATGAGCGCCTCTGGAAGATCCCCGGCTCACCGAGCCGATGAGCGAGCGAGTTCGCACCCCACAGAAGCAGCGCGCCGACCACGCCCTTGGCCAGACCGGCCGCGGCTCCACTGCTCCAGTCGCCGCCGACGACACCCGCGTAGTACGTGAAGGTGTCCAGTACTTCGGCCGCACCCGGGCCGACGGAATCGCGTTGCAGGATGAACTGCTCGAAGCCGACGCTCAGGATGTCGCCGATCCGAAGGATCAGCAGCAGCACGATGACGGTCCGCAGCGAGGGCAGCGTGATGTGCCAGAGCCGGCGCCAGCGGCCGGCCCCGTCGGCCGCGGCCGCCTCGTACAGCGAGACGTCCACGGTGGTCAGCGCGGCCAGGAAGATGATCATCGCCCAGCCTGCGTCCTTCCAGATCAGCTGTGCGACCACCAGCAGCGGGAAGGTGTCCGGGTTGGTCATGAACGGGATCGGATCCAGCCCGGCCTGCCGGAGCAGGTTGTTCAGGAACCCCGCCCCACCCAGCGACTGCTGGAACAGCGTCACGACCAGCACCCAGGACAGGAAGTGCGGCAGGTACGCGATGGTCTGGAACCAGCGCCGGACCCGGTTGCTGACCAGCGAGTCCACGATCAGCGCCAGCCCGATCGGCACCGGGAAGAACAGCAGCAACTGCACCGCGGCCAGCACCAAGGTGTTACGCAGCGCGTCCCAGAAGTCCGGGTTGTCGTAGAGATTGACGAAGTTCTGCAGGCCGTTCCACTCGCTGTGCATGATGCCGAGGTACGGCTGGAAGTCCTGGAACGCGACCACGTTGCCGAGCACCGGCAGGTAGAAGAACACCAGCAGGAACACGACGCCCGGGATCATCAGCAGCACCATCTGCCAATCCCGGCGCCATTTCACCGCGAACGGCAGACCGCTCTTGACCCGCGTCGTCGACGAGGCTCGCTTCAGCATCACTCAGGACCCGGTGACCGGCACGCTCGACGGGAGGACGGCGGCGAACTCGTCGCGCATCTTGTCCCCGCCGCCGTTCTTCCAGCGCTTGAGGGCCTCGTCGTACGCGTCCAGCTTCTGCCGGCCCGTGACGATATCGACGATCGTGTCCCGGAACGCTGCGGTGAGCTTCGGGCCGACCTTGCTGCTGGTGTCGGAGTACGTGCCGGCGGTCGGGTTGCGCATCGCGTGCTCGAGCAGTTTCTGCTCGGTCGCGTAGATCTTCTTGGTGTCCTCGGGGAACGCGGGGTTGAAGATGACGCTCTCCGGCGCGGTCATGATCTGCAGCGCACTGACCAGACCCGGCCCCTGCTGCGTTCCGGCCTTCGTCAGCACGGGATTCTTCTGACCGTCCAGCTGGTACTGCTGTCCCTCGACACCGAAGTTCTTCTGCAGGTACTCCTTGGTGCCGAACGGCGCGGACAGGTAGTCCATCAGCGCGAGCAGCTCGCGGATCCGGCCTTCGTCGGTCTTCTTGAACGGCGTGAACCCGACGGTGCCGTAGCCCATGTCGTACACCGGCTTCGCCTTGCCGTCGTGGCCGAACGGGATCATCGTGTCGACGAACAGCGTCGGATCCATCGCGCGGAAGTCGGCGGTCGCCCGCGGGCCCACCGTGACCTGCGCGGCGATCTGGCCGTTCACGGTCTTCGGGGTGGCGTCGGCCAGGTTCAGGTCGGGGTAGAAGACCTTCGCGGCCCACAGCTTGGCGGCGTACTCGACCGCGGCCTTGTAGTTGTCGGTCTCGTACAGGTAGGTCAGCGAGCGATCCTGATTCACCCGCCAGCCGTTCGGGGCGCCGAACCACTCGCCGAACATGTGCAGCATGTTGATGATCGCGGGCTCGAGCGCGTAGTTGGTGCCGTTGGTGAGCTCCTTGCACTTGGCAAAGAACTCGTCCGCCGTGCTGCACTGCAGGCCGCCGACCTTCTGCCAGGTGCGCGGATTGCCCATCATCACCTGGCCGAACGGTGTGGACGGGATCGGCGCGCCCCAGATCTTGCCGTTCACCACCGCGGTCCGCCACGACGCCGGCTTCAGCGCGGCAAGGTTCGGATACTCGAGGACGGCGTCACCCGAGAGGTACTTCGTCAGGTCCTGGAACTTGGCCTCCAGCATCGGGCCGATGTTCGGGATTCCCTGGTTCGGCGGCAGCCACATCAGGTCCGGCAGCGAGTCGCTGGCCAGCAGTGTGGCGAACTTCTCCGGGTAGCCCGGGTCGGTGCCGATGGTCAGCCGCAACTCGGCGCCGAGTGCCTGGTTCAGCGACTGCCACATCGGGTTGCTGCCCATCGGCGGCGGAGGCGTCGCGAACGTCTCGGTCAGCGCAGTCACCGCGTTCTTCAGCGGCGGCGCCTTCACACTCGCGGTCGCGTCCGGTGGGAAGCGCAGGAACCCGGGCTCCAGCCCCGACTCCGCCCCGGCCAGATCCGGCCGCACGCCCTCGAACGGCTTGTACGTCGGCAGCGCCAGGTCGCCCGACGCCTTCGCACCACCGTTCGCCGTACCACCGTCACCACAGGCCGCGAGCGTGGGACCGGCGACAGCCGCCCCGACCACGGCACTGCCCAACTGAAGGAATCGCCGACGACTGACCATAGCTGCTCCAAGTTCTCGACAAGTGCTCACTAACGCACACTTAAACGTTAACCGGGACCGTAAGCCCCCTCCGCCCATCGATGCAAGGCGTGAACCACGAAAAGACCGGCGACCGCGGGACTCGAGAACCCGCGGCCGCCGGCCGGATGTGTGACCTACCGGATGATCAGCAGCGCACGATCAGGCTGGTGAGCGCATTGCAGGTGCGGCTGGCCTTGTCGTTGCTCGCGACCGGGTCGGTCGGCGAGCTGCCCGTGCGCTGTGCCGTGGCAACCAGCGGGCCGATCGTGAGGAGGCCGGCGTCGGCGGCGAACGTCCGCGTCACGCCGGCGCCACTCGCCAGCGAAGCGACGTCGCAGTTCACCGTCTTGGTCGTCCCCACCCGGGTGCAGTTTCCGCCGGCGTACACGAGCCGGGTCGGGTAGACACCGACCACCCGTACGCCGGTGGCCGCGGAGGGACCGTTGTTCTTGATCGTGACGGTGTAGGTGATCCGCGAGATGAGCAGCGTCCGTACCGACGCGGTCATGCTGACCGCCACGTCGGCGTCCGTGGTCCCTTGCTCGATCGTGAGCGCCGGTCCGTCGAAGATCTCGAACGCGTAGTTCTCCCCGATGAACTGGTGCTGCAGCGTGATCGTCCCGGCCGGAGCGTCGTCCTTGACCTTGAACGTCCACGTCACCGACCTGGACTCACCGGGCGGGATGTCGCCCAGCCCGGACCGGTAGCTGCTGCCCAACTGGTCACAGGCGACGGCCCCCGCGCACCCCACCAGGTCGACCAGGCCGGGCAGCGATGCCGGCTCCTTCGCGTACATCCCCGCCTTCGATCCCAGAATGCTGAAGTCGCGGTCGTTCGACAGCGTCTGGGTGACCGTGAAGGTCTGCCCAGGAGCGACCGACGTCGTACTGACCTCGATCACACTCGACGGTGACGCGGCCGCCGCCACCTGGGTGCCGGCCACCAGGCCCGCACCCACCAGCGCCGTTACCAGCGCAGCACGAAACGTCCTCAAAGCACGCACAGTAAAGCCCCCCACTTCAATGAACCCCAGACATGCTTCTGCCCCCACAGAACCGCCGACGGCGGTGAGAAGAGTATGGAGTCCTTTCGGGGCCTCGCACAACCACTCAGCGCTACCAGTGCCGGACTCAGAGTCGGGCCAGCAGCTCCTCGACGCGCATCGACCGGCCGGTCCGGCGGTGGTCCTCCCACTTCGCCCGCGACATCACGCCGTTGATGAGGGCAACCGCCTCCTCGAGTTCCTCTTCCAGGTAAGGGTTCGCGATCTCCAGCCGCTCACCCATCGCCTCCTCGGCGCCGAAGAGGTGTGCGGCCCCGACCAGATCGCCCTCCCGAATGAGGATGTTCATCGCCGTGTTGGCGAACGCCAGCATCAGACTCGGGCTGCCCATGGCGAGGATGGTCTTGGCCAGCTCACGGACCAGTTCGCCCGCCTCGACGACCCGGCCGGAGACCACGAGCAGGAAGGCCAGGTTCTGCCCCTGTACGGCGGCTTCGTACACGTCACCGAGCGCCTCGTACAGCGCGAGCGACTCGCGCAGCAATGCCTCGGCGCGCTCGAGCCGGTCCAGTTCCTCCTCGATGCCACCCAGGTGGCCGAGGACCCGGGCCAGCCGGCTCTTGTCATCAAGGTGGCGATGCAAGTCGAGCGCTTCCACGAGAGTGCGCTCGGCCGCGTGGACTTCGCCTTGCTGACGTTGCGTCGTACCAAGGAGAGCCATGGCATAGGCGATGCCGGGGCGGTCGTCCAGAGCTCTGGACATCTCGAGACTTCGCAGCGCGACCTCGTAGGCCCGATCCGTTTCGCCCTGGAGGAGAAGGAGATTGCCGAGTCCACGCAGGCAGGCGGCGAGGTCCGCCGACGGATGGGAGGACTGCGCGACGACCTGCTCGTGCCACCGCCGGCTCTCGGCGATGTAGCCCGCCATCAGCCAGGCCCAGCCGAGGGCCGCGCAGAGACGTCGGCTCGTCGGGATGTCGGCCGAGGTCGACCAGGTCAACGCGGCGCGGAAGTTGTCGAGCTCGGACTCGGCCAGTTCGAGGGCCGTGTTGTGCCGGGATTCCCGCAGGGCTTGGAGATTCTCGGCGACGCCGGTGTAGTACGACGCGTGGGCCGCACGCACCGCATCGGCCTCGTCGGTGGCCTCCAGTTCGTCGCCGGCGTACTGCCGGATCGTCTGCAGCAGCCCGATCCGGCTGCGCCCCTCCGGACCCTCGGAGATGGTGATCAGGTTGGCGTCGTTCAGTTCCGCGACCGCGTCGAGCGGATCCTCGGCGTCGCAGGCGACGGCGGTGATCGCGGCCAAGTCGGCGCCGCCGGAGAAGACCGCGAGGCGGCGGAAAATGCGGCGATGCTCGGGGCTGAGGAGCTCGTAGGACCAGGCGATCGTGTCGCGCAACGTCCGCTGCCGGTCCGGTGTGACACTGCTCGTGGAGGCGATGTCGAGCCTCTGGTCGATGCGACCGAGCAGCTCGCTGACGCTGAGCACACGGACGCGCGGAGCACACAACTCGATAGCCAGCGGCAGTCCGTCCAGGTGACGGCAGATGGCCACCACGTCGGCGACGTTGGCCGGGCTGAGAGTGAATCGAGGCTGAACCGCCTGCGCGCGTTGCACGAACAGCTGTACGGCGGGCGAGTCCTCGGCGACCGTGTCCAGGGGCATCACCGGATGCTGGTGCTCGGCCATCAGCCCGAGCGGCCGCCGCGACGTCGCGACGACTTCGACCTGCGGCGCCCGTTCGATGATCTGGGCAACGACCGTGGCGGCACCGTCCACCTGCTCCAGGTTGTCGAGGACCAGCAACAGCGCACGATTCGCCAGGTACGACGTCAGCCGCGCGGGACTGCGCTCGCGCGGGGGTACGTCGAGAACCTCGGCGATCGACGTCCACATCACCTGCTCCGACGTCACCGCCGCGAGCGGCACGAAATACACGCCGCCCGGGAACTGGTTCGTCAGCTCGGCGGCCACGGACATCGCGAGTCGCGTCTTGCCCGCACCGCCGGGCCCGGTGAGGGTGACCAGCCGGATCTCCGGTTGGCGGATCAACCCGGTCAGGCGCGCGAGGTCGGGTTCCCTTCCCAGCAAGGGATTCGCGGGCACCGGGAGGCTGCTCGCCGTACCGACGGTGCGTGGCGGAGGAAAGTCCTGCTCGAGACCCGCGACCGTCACCTGGAACAGGTGCTCAGGCTCGGGAATGTCCTTCAGATGGTGCATGCCGAGATCACGCAACGACGCACCCTGGGGCAGTCGCGCCACGTCGCCGGTCGCCGCGGAGATCACCACCTGACCGCCGTGCGCGGACCCCGCGATCCGCGCCGCCAGGTGGACGTCCATGCCCCAGTAGTCGTCCTCGTACACGCCCGGCGTACCGGTGTGGATCCCCATCCGCACCCGTAACCGCTCCCCGCCCGGCCACCGGTTCCCCGCCAGCCGCCGCTGACCCTCGACCGCCGCCCCGACCGCGCTGTCGGCCGACGGGAAGACCACGAAGAAGCTGTCCCCCTCAGTCCCGAGCTCGATCCCGCCGTACTCGCCCCACACTCCGCGAAGAATCCCGCGATGCCCCTTCAATGCCTCCAGATACTGCTCCCCCAACCGGCGCAGCAGCATGGTCGAGCCCTCGATGTCCGTGAACACCATCGAGACCGTCCCCGCCGGCAATCCCCCACCCACACCGCCAGTCTCGACCACCGGATCGCGCCACGTCGAGAACCATCGGTGGACTTCGTTTTGTGGATGGACCCTTCGCCACCGTTGTTGCCGCCGTACCGACCGCCGCGAGACCGTAGAAGGGCACCGCCGGAAATCCCCCCTCCGGCATTGCATTGTGCTTGGCCGCACAATTCAGAAGAGCCCGTCGCATCCCCCCGCGGTCGGGCTCTTCGTCTGTCTCAGCGATGGGCGGCGACGTACTCGCCCTGGCCCGGGTACCGGAACCTGACCACGGCGCCCGGGATCGGGCCGGGCCACGGGGACTGCTCGACTCGGCGGTAGGCGTAGAAGCCGTCCTTGACCGTCGCGACGCCGACGTGGCCGGGTGCACTGTCCCGATATCAACGCCTCGGCGCCGGCATCGGGTTGCACGGCCGATCAGCGATTCGTGACCTCGAAGGCTACGACAGCCGCGGCGACCGCGACATTGAGGGACTCGACACCGGCGTGCAGCGGGATCTGGAGGTCGGAGTCGGTCGGCACCGCGATGCCGTTGGTCTCGCCGCCGAGGACGTAGACGGCGCGCGGCGCGAGCTCGGCCTTGAACAGGGAGTCGTGCGACCGGGCCGACAGGCCGTACACGTGGTAGCCGGCCGTGCGCAGCAGGTCGACGGCCGCCTTCGCGGTCGAGGTGTTCACGATCGGGGCCTGGAACGCGATCCCGGCCGACGCCTTGATCACCAACGGTCCGACGTGCGGCGTCCCGGCGCGTGGCAGGATCACGCCGTCGAAGCCGGCTCCGGTCGCGGTCCGCAGAATCATCCCGACGTTGCCCGGGTTCGTGACGCCGTCCAGCAGGAAGACGTTCGTCGGGCGGCGGCCGCGCGCCCGGACGAACTCCTCCAGCGGCGTCATCCGCGGCGCGTCGACATCGGCGACCACGCCCTGGTCGTGCTTGCCGTTCCCAGCCAGCCACTTCACCCGGCTGGCTGTCGCGCGCTCGACCGGCGTCCCGTACTTGTCCGCGGCGCGCAGGATCTCCTGCAGCGAACCGCCGGTGGCGTTGTCCGCCACCACCACCTTCGCCACCGACAGCGCGGGATCATGCAGCGCCTCGAGCACGGGCTTGCGCCCGTAGATCGTGATCCACTTGTCCCGCGGTGACCTCTTCGAATCCACCCGCCTACGGTACGCCGTTCAGCCGGCCGGGTTGGTCGCCTTCCCATCCAGCCACAGGGTGTCCGACGGGTCCCGGTGGGTGCCGGTGCTGCCGACGTGCTTGTCGCTGATCCCCGGGCCGTTCTTGATCACGTGCACCAGGGCCATCGCGTGCCCGCGGCCGAGGTCGTGGTCGGCCTTCAGCCAGTCACAGATCACGCCGGCCTTCACGCCCGGAGCGTCGTACCCGCGCTCCTTCGCCTGGTCGACCAGCGCCCGCGGGGTCAGGCCGGTCTTCTCCTCGATCTTGTCCAAGTACGCCTGGAACGACATCGCTGCAGCCTCCTCGTGATCGGCGCCTCCTGCGCCGTACACCACTGCGTCGAGCGACCGGGCCGGAAATCGACAGCGTCACTCGCCGGAGTTCAGGCCGTACTTGCGCAGCGCCTCGTTGAGCCTGCCCTGGTTGTGCGCCTCGACCAGTTCGAGGGACAGCTGCCGCAGCTTGACGTTGGTGTCCTGGGAGCAGCGCTTGAGTACGTCGAACGCCACCGAGGCGGTGACACCGTACCGGTGCATCAGCACCCCCTGGGCCTGTCCGATGACGGTCCGGGTGCCGAGCGCCGTCCGCAACTGCTCGATCAGCGTCCGGCTGTCGTTGAACAGCTGCACGTTGTCGAACGCGACCCCGGCATGCATGGCGAACATCAGCACGATGTCGTACGACGTACTGCCGAACGCATCCGGCTTGGCCGAGAACAGGCTGAAGGCGGCCGCTGCGTCACCCGAGGCCGGCAGCGGGAGGAACAGGCAGCTGCGGTAGCCGGCGTTGATCGCGGCGGCACTGAACTCGGGCCACCGGTGATCAGCGGCCAGGTCGCCGATCCGGCGCGGCTCCCCATAGGTGAGCGCGTCGAACAGCGGACCGCCGCCCTTGGTCAGCTGCTCGGCCAGTGTGGACCGGGTCGGCTCTGCCACCGGATCAGCGGTCTTGTGGTACCGCGCCACGATCTCGGCCGAATCGTCGGCGAGCACCGTGATCACGGCCTCCTCGCAGTCCGGCACCGTCAGCACGACCCGGTGCACGAACCGGCCCAGCGTGGTCGGGACGTCATCGTCCTCGACCAGCCGGCTCACTTCGGCCAGTTCCTGCGCCAGCTCGAGAATCCCCTCACCCATAGGACCATCATGCGCCTCCGTTTCTGGGTTCAGAACCCCAGAAGCGGCTAGTCTCGATGAGGTGGACGATCGACTGACCGCGAAGGGCCGGGCGACCCGCGCCCGGATCCTCGCCGCCACGGCCGAACTGGTCCGGCGCAAGGGCGTCACGCGGACCCAGCTGGACGACGTACGCCGGGCCGCCGGCGTGAGCGGATCGCAGCTGACGCACTACTTCCACGACAAGCGGACGCTGATCGACGACGTGATCGCCTGGCAGGCGGACGCCGTCGCGGACCACGAACCTGCGCTCGACTCGTTCGCCGCCTGGCATCGCTGGGCCGACGTGATCGTCGCGCGGCACACCGGGCGGAAGTTCCAGGGCGGCTGCGATTTCGGCGCGCTCGCCGGGCAACTCGTGGAGTCGAGCCCGCAGACGCGCTCCCACCTGGCCGACGGGTACGGCCGCTGGCTCGACCGCTTCCGGCGCGACCTGTCCGGCATGCGTGACCGGGCGCTGCTTCGCGCCGACGCTGACCCGGATGCGCTGGCCAACACCATGCTTGCGGCGATGCAGGGCGGCGTACTGCTGGCTCAGACCCTCCGCCGGGTCGAGCCGCTGCGCGACTCGCTCGACGCCGCCCTCGCCCGCCTCGAGTCCTACGCCTGCTGAAGGCATTGCAGAACTGCGGCCGCTGATCGGTCGATGTCTGACTCGTCGGTCGTCCAGTTGGAGACCGAGATGCGCATCGCCGCCTGGCCGTGCCAGGTGGTGCCCGACATCCAGCAGGTGCCCTCGTCCTGCACCGCACGAACCACCCGCCGGGTCAGCTCGTCGTCGTCCCCGAAGCGGACCAGGACCTGGTTGAGGACGACTTCGTTGAGTATTGAGATTTGGTTTGCTGCCAAGGTCTCGGTTTGGTTTGCTGCCAAGGTGTCGGTTTGATTTGCTGCCAAGGTCTCGGCGAAGCGGACGGCCATCGCGTGACACCGGTCGACGATCTCGGCGATCCCCGACCGCCCGAGGGCGCGGATCGCGGCGTACACGGCGAACCCGCGCGCCCGGCGGGAGAACTCCGGGTTGAAGTCCAGCGAGTCGCGTTCGCCGTTCTCGTCCTGGATCAGGTACGCCGCCCGGATCGACATGGCGGCGCGATGCGGCTCGGGGTGGGCGCAGAAGACGAGGCCTGAGTCGTACGGGACGTTCAAGGTTTTGTGCGCGTCGGTCGCCCAGGGATCGGCGCGCTCGATGCCGTCGACCAACGGTCGCAGTTTGTCGCTGACGGCTGCCCAGATGCCGAAGGCACCGTCGACGTGCACCCAGGCGCCTTTGTCGTGCGCGAGGTCGCAGATCGTTTTGACGGGGTCGAACGCGCCCGTGTTCACGTTGCCGGCCTGGGCGCAGACGATCTGCGGGCCGTCGTCGCTCAGCGCCTCGGCGAGAGCTTCAGGCTTGAGCCGGCCCTGGTCGTCGACGGCGATCGGGACGATGCAGTTCGTGCCCAGGCCGAGGAACCGCAGGGCGCGGTCGATCGTGTCATGCCGCTCGGCCCCGGCCAGCACCCGGATCGCTGGTGCGCCGATCAGGCCGTCTCGCTCGACGTCCCAGCCGGCCCGCCGCAGTACCTCGTGCCGGGCGGCGGCCAGAGCGGTGAAGTTGGCCATCTGAGCGCCGGTGACGAAGCCGACCGACGTACCTCTCGGCAACCCGAACAGCTCGACCAGCCACTCCGCCGTGACCTCCTCGACCACGGCCGCCGCGGGTGAGGCGGCGTACAGGCCGGCGTTCTGGTCCCAGGTCGTGGTGAGCCAGTCGGCGGCGAGCGACGCCGGCGTCGCGCCGCCGAACACGAAGCCGAAGAACCTGCCGCTCCCGCTCGGCAGCAACCCCTCCTCCACGCCTTTGGCCAGGTGCGCGATCACCTCTTGCGGGTCCGTCGGGCTCTGCGGCAGCGCTCCCCCGAGTGCCTGCCGCAGTTCGGCCGCGGTCGCGCGCGGGCCGACCCTCCGCTCGGGGAGTCCGGCCAGGTACGTCGTCGCCCGCTCGTACGCCTCGCTCAGCGGGCCATCCCAATCCACCATATCTCCGTTGTACGCCGGGATCGTGTGATCCAGCGTGTGACGGCACTACAGTTCGGATGCTGAACCGCCAGGCCATCACAATGACTCGCCCGGAGCCCGCTCCCGCGTGCGGCGGCGTTCCAGCCGCGATTGTGATGGCCTGGGGGTACGAGATCGGAGGGATCAGATGGCGCGAGTCGTGACCGGGAGTCGCTGGGCGGCGATCGTCGGTTATTCCCTGGTCGGCGCGGCCACCCAGCTCGTCTGGCTCAACTTCGCCGGCGTCACCACCGTCGCGGCAGCGCACTACGGCGTCTCGGAGAGCGCGATCGGGTGGCTCGCCCAGGTCTTCCCGCTGCTGTACGTCGTACTCGCGATCCCGTGCGGTCTGATCCTGGACCGGTGGTTCCGGGCCGGGCTGCTTGCCGGCGCGGTCTTGACCGCGGTGGGTGCGCTGGTACGGCTGATCGGGGACGACTTCGGCTGGCTGCTGGCCGGGCAGATCGTTGCCTCGGTCGCCCAACCGCTCGTGCTGAACGCGGTCACCGGGATCACGGGGCGGTACCTCGAGGAGGACGACCGCCCGACCGGCATCGCCGTCGGCACCGCCAGCATTTTCGCCGGCATGGTGATCGCGTTCTCACTCGACGCCATCTTCACCACCGGCGACTCGTTGGGGACCATGCTGGCTGTGACCGCGATCTTCTGTGTGGTTGCCGCTCTGGTGCTGATTGTTGCGCTCCGCAACGAAGGCCCGCACTCCGTCGCGGCGACCTCTTCCGGTGGCCGGGGCGCTCTCGAGATCGCCTGGGGCGACCCGTTGATCCGGCGCCTCTGCGTCCTCGCCCTTTTCCCGTTCGGTGTTTTCGTTGCCATGACCACCTTTGCGCAGGCACTGCTCGAACCGGCCGGCGTCTCCGGCGGTACGGCGAGCACGATCCTGCTGGTGACCGTCGTCGCCGGCGTACTCGGCAGCGCGATCATCCCTGTTGTGGTCGTACGACGCCGGGCCGAGTCGGCATTGCTGGTCCTCAGTCTGACGGTGACTTCCATCGCCTGCGTCGTACTGGCGCTGGCTCCTGGCGTCCTCACCGGGTTCGTCGCGATCGGGCTGATCGGGTTGTTCCTCCTGCCTGCGCTTCCCATCGTGCTCGAGCTGGTGGAACGTCGTACCGGCGAAGCCGAGGGAACCGCGGCCGGGCTGATCTGGATGTCGGGCAACCTCGGCGGTCTCCTGGTCGCGACCGTGGTGGGTCTGCTGGTCGACTACCCGACGGCGGCTTTCCTCGTGATGGCGGTCATCCCGCTGATCGCCGTACCGGGTGCTCGGGCCCTTCGTCAGCCGATCGACGAACTGCGAGAGCAGCCGCAGCCGTAGCGAGCAGTCCACCGGTGCCTGCGGCAACGAAAGTGACCCGGGCGTCCGTGTGCTCGAGCAGCAGCCCACCGAGGACGTACGACACCCCGGCAGCCAGACCGATAGCGCCGTACAGGTTGCCGAAGACCCGGCTCCGCAGGTGCGGCGGCACGATGCGTTGCAGATGAGTGTTCATCCCCACGTCAACGCCCGCGATCCCGAACCCCCGGATCACCTGCATTGCCAACGCGGCCCACACCGCCCAGGCAAGCCCCGTGACCAGGTTCCCCAGACTGCTCACCGCGAACCCGAGCAGGATCAGCGTTGTCATCCGGAACCGGCTCGCATACCGCGCCAGCACCGCGAACCCGACCACCAGCCCGATCCCGACCCCGGCGTACAACGCCGAGGCCGCCGAGTCCCCCGCGCCCAGCTCGTCCTTGGCGAGGAACACCATCGCGACGTCATCCACCCCGTTGAACGCCACCGTGGCGAAGAACGCGATCCCGATGACGCGCACCGCCTTCGTCCGCCAGATGTACGTCAGCCCGTCCCGAGCATCCTTGAGTACACCAGTCCCCGCCCACTCCGCAGGTGCCATCCTCGGCAGCCGGCTCAGCAACACCGCCGACACCAGAAACGTCGCCGCATCGATCAGCAGGATCCCGCGCACATCCGTCACCACGAACAACGCAGCCGCAATCAACGGCCCGACTGCCTCCAGCCCGTTCGTCCCTGCCCCTAGAGTCGAGTTCGCCGACTCCAGATCCTCATCCCGCACCAACGCCGGCACCGCACTCCGCGAACTCGCCTGGAACACCTGCGCCACGACACTCCGTACCGCAACCATCACCAGCAACACCGGCAACGGCGGCAATGTGACGGCCATCACGACCACCAGCGCACCCTGCAGTACGTCGCACGTCACCATCACCCGGCGCAGATCGAACCGATCCCCCACCACCCCCGCGAACGCCCCGAACAACCCCGGCGTCAGATCCCCCGCCAGCAACAACAACGCCACCGCCAGCGCCGCCCCCGTAGAAGCCTCGACGTACAGCAGCAGCGCCACCAACCCGAGCGAGTCCCCCAGAAACGACACCGCCCGAGCCACCCACAACACCCGAAACCCGCGTGCCTCCCGCAGCACCCCCATCCACCCACCTCCCATCCCCTAAGATGGTCCAGCAAACACCCGCCGGTGTGGCGCAACTGGCAGCGCACCGCTCTTGTAAAGCGGTGGTTAGGGGTTCGAGTCCCCTCACCGGCTCCCCTATCTGACTAGGCGTTACTACTGTATGTAACGACTCGCTCCGAGTGGTCTGTCAATGCCACTGTCAATCAGTAACATGAGGTATGCCTCAGAAGAGACCTCAGCGAGGGTACGTGCGCCGCCGCGGCAACTCTTTCCAGGTGCTGATCTACTCCGGCGTTGATCCCGTGACGGGCAAGCCGGTGTACCTGTCAGAGTCGACAACCGACGAGGCCAAGGTCAACGAGATCCAGACCCGCCTTCAGGCCAAGGTCGATCGGCAGCGCAACGCGGCGACGAAGGCCACCCTGGAATACGCGTTGAGCGAGTGGCTCGAAGTCCACGAGGCAGATGAGTCCACTCTCGACCGGTACCGCGAGCTGGTAGACCGGACCATCGTGCCGGCACTTGGGGATGTGCCTATCTCGAAGATCGGAACCCGCGCCCTGGAGAAGTTCTACGCGCAGCTGCGGCGATGTCGTGTTCGTTGCAACGGAAAGCCGTACATCGAGCACCGCGTTGCCGGTGAGCACGATTGCCGCGTTGTGCAGCACCGAAGGCCGCCGGGACGGCCATCGGCGAAGTCGCGCGCTGAGCATGACTGCACCTCGGCCGGGTGCAACGTCGTGGAGTGTCAGCCCCACGTCTGCAAGCCCCTTGCGGCGGGGACGGTCCGGAAGATCCATTTCGTCATCAGCGGTGCCCTGGCCGCCGCCGTGAGATGGGACTGGATTGACAGCAATCCAGCCGCTGATGCGAAGAAGCCCAAGCAGGCGCCGCCACAGCCGCAACCGCCGACGACGGATGAAGGGAATCGCATCGTCACGGCGGCATGGGGGCAAGACCTCGCCTGGGGCATGTTGATCTGGCTGAAGATGGTGACCGGAGCGCGTCGCGGCGAGCTGCTCGCGCTCCGGTGGCACGACGTTCATCTTGACCAGGGCGTCCTGGAGATTCGCCGCAACTTCACTCGGCGAAACGGGAAGGCGAGAGAGAAGGACACCAAAACGCACCAGATGCGGCGCATCAGCCTTGACCCGGACACAGTCGAGCTGCTCACTGCGCACCGCAGCGAATGCGAGAGGCGGTTCAAGCAGCTCGGCGTGACCTTCAAGCCGACCGCCTTCGTCTTCTCCTACGAAGCGGATCACAGCAAGCCATGCAATCCCGACGGGATCAGCCACCGGTACGCGAAGATGTGCGCGGACCTAGGCATCAAGAGCCATCTCCACACCCTGCGCCACTACTCAGCAACGGAACTGATCAGCTCAGGCGTGGACATTCGTACGGTGGCCGGACGACTCGGTCACGGCGGTGGTGGCACCACCACACTCCGGGTGTACGCCGCATGGGTGGCAGACTCAGACAAGCAAGCGGCCAACTTGCTTGGAAGCCGAATGCCGCGACCTGGTGGCAGTACTGACGACTGAAGCCGTGACTTAGAAGGAACGACACCGCCGCATCTGGCAACATATCCCGCATGAGTTGACGCCATCTCGCACCACGAGCTTCCAACGCGGCTATACACGTTTCCACATGAAATCGATAACATGCGCTGCTGCGGACGTGGCTGTGAGGAGATTGGATGCCGAAGGTAGACGCATCAACGTTCGATACGCTCCGGACCTGGAACGGCGAGCAGAGCCGGGCGTTTGAGGAGCTTTCATTCCAACTGCTGAAGGATCAGGCCCCGAGTGGCACACGCGCCATCCGCACGGGCAATCCTGACGGTGGGGTTGAGTGGTATGCCACCCTCCCGGATGGCACGGAGTGGGGCTGGCAGGCTAAGCACGTCAAGGGCATCGATGCACTCCTGACGGCCATGACCGGCTCCGTCCAGCGAGTCGCGAAGGAACGTCCAGATCTTCGTAAGCTCACATTCGTCATTTCATGGAATCTCGCGACCAGCAAGGCACCGCGACGCGGTAAGCCGATCAAGTCGCAACGCGAGAAGTACGAAGGCAAGGTCCAGACCTGGACGAACACCATCCCTGGCGCAGACAAGATCCAATTCGAGCTCGTACAAGAGAGCGACCTTCTGGATGAGCTCGCCAAGCCAGAGCACAGCGGACGCCGCTGGTTTTGGTGGGGCGATGTCGTTCTGGGTCATGACTGGTTATTGGCCCATCATGCACAGCAGGCCAGTGCCGCGGGCGAGAAGTACCGCCCTGATCTGCAGGTCGACGTGCCGATCCAAGAGGATCTGCTGGCGCTTGGCTTCGACCGGTCGGTCCTCGCGCGATTCGATCGGCTTCGCCGCGGCATCGTCTCGGCTGCGGCCGATGTTCGCCTATCCACCAAGGATGAGACGCTCGATCCGATCTATCACGCCATCACCGACACATCGCAAGCGCTGCGGTCCGCAGCGGGCGCTCTCAAGCTACAGGCGATCGACCCATCAACGGCCCTCGATGCTCTTCTTGCTCAAGCAGCACCGTGCCGAGATGCTATCTACACCGCCCAGGAGCACGAGCGCGATCGCGAGGCAGCGCGCCGGGAACTGCCGGACGACGACCCGAAGAAGGCGGCCAAACCAGACGACCGAGCGCGGACCAGCTACGGCCTGCGTACTCTGGTGTCGGCCATCGATGAGATGGACTCGTGGCTGCGATCAACAGCCGGCAAATCGTTTCGCAGCCGCGTCTACTTTCTGACTGGGCAAGCGGGGTCTGGCAAGACCCACCTACTCCTCGATGCCACCCGCCGTGCCCTCGATGCTGGGCGACCCGCGGTCTTCCTTGCCGGAGCGCAGTTCGGCCAGGGGAATCTGTGGGCGAGCATCACAGATCAGCTCGGCCTGGAACACGTCGGCGCTGACGTACTGCTTCAGGCCATGGACGCCGCCGGCGAGGCCGCGGCAATGGTTGGTCGGCGCTTCGTGATCTTTGTTGATGCACTGAACGAGACAACCCCGCCTGACTTCTGGCGAGTGCACCTACCCACGCTTCGCGCAGCCGTGGCGCGTTACCCACACGTCGCCTTGGCTGTCTCGTGCCGGGATACGTACACGGACCTGGTCCTCGAAGGTAACGAAGGCTCCCATTACGTTCGCCGCACCCATCCTGGGTTCGCCGAGCGAGAGGTCGAAGCCACACAGGTCTACTTCAAGCACTACGGGCTTGAAGCTCCCAAGATTCCGCTGCTGACGCCGGAGTTCACCCTCCCGCTCTTCCTCCGGCTCTACTGCGAGAGCCTGTCGGAGACAGACGTTGCTGCCGTTCCGACCGGTCACCAGGGTCGCGTCGCCATCTTCGACCGCTACCTCGCGGCCAAGATCTCGGCCGGCGCTCGGCGCTTCCGTCCCGCCTCAACGTCCGCATACGAGCTTGAGGTCGCAAAGTCCCAGGTCCGCGGCGTCCTCGACGCTCTTTTGGACGAGTTGTCGCGGGTCGGCCGCGAGAGTATTAGCGCAGGTAAGGCCGAGAAGGTGGCCCGGGACGCGCTGGGCGGCGCCAGCGGTGAATCAACGCGGGTCATCGCCCTCCTGCAAGAAGAAGGCGTGCTGACGCGTGAGCGTCTGTATCTCGGCAACGGGGCGTTTGATGAGGGTGTCCGCATCGTCTTCCAGGCCTTCTCGGACTTCTTGCTGCTGAAGCGACGCCTCGCCCAGTCGGCGGATCCGCTCAACGATGACGCCTTGAAGGCGTGGCTGGCGAACGACTGCAGCTGGGGCATTCGCGAGGCCGCCACGATCGTCTTCGCTGAGGTCTACAACATCGAGCTGCCGGACCTGCTAGGCGTGAAGGCGAGCGACCGGCCAAGCCCCGAGGCCGATCCGGACATCTGGGAGCAATACAGTCGGGATCAGCAGCTGTTCCGGTCGTTCGTCGAGAATCTTCCGTACCGCGACTCAGGTTCGATCGCCCAACGCACCATCGAGCTGTTCAATGAGGCTCAGCGCTACTTCTCGCGTGACGAGTTCTACGACGTGCTCTTCACTCTTGCTCCGCAGCCATCCAATCGTCTGAACGCCTACGGGCTGCACCGCTACCTCGCCCGCCGGCCGATGCCACAACGAGACCACGATTTCGGTTTTGCAACCTACCATGCCCTGGACAACGAGTTCGGTCCCGTCGCCCGCCTTGCGCGCTGGGCGGCAGCCGGCCCGTATCCGTCATACTCGCCGGATGTGGTCGAGCTTGCGTGCATTCCGCTCTGCTGGCTGATGTCGTCTCCCAA
The DNA here is from genome assembly GCF_045207705.1 of Kribbella sp. NBC_00889. Classification (NCBI taxonomy): domain Bacteria; kingdom Bacillati; phylum Actinomycetota; class Actinomycetes; order Propionibacteriales; family Kribbellaceae; genus Kribbella; species Kribbella sp. NBC_00889. Next base: position 6,456,617 of record NZ_CP108783.1, read on the forward strand.
CCGCTTCATGCGTGATTGGGTTACGAAGGCGCTGGTTCAACTGCTTCACGGCCACCTGGATGTCATGCAAAGACTGGTTGAGCGCTTCTGGACCGTCGATGATCCGTATGTAGTCCAGCGCGTCGTCGTCATCGCGTACGGCTCATTGCTTCGGAGTACCCCGGCGCAAGCGATCGACGCGAAGGCGTTGGCAGGGCTGGTGAGTACCCTCGTCTTCACACACCCCGTCCGGCCCGACGAGCTTCTGCTCGATGCCGCCCACGGCATCGTCCGTTGGGCGGTCGCCCACAATCTGCTGACCGACGCAGCCGCTGGATCGTCCAACCGGCCGTACGGACTGAAAATTCCAGGCCCCGCACCCACTGACGCCACGATCGACACTAAGTATCCCTGGCAGGCGGATCAACCCGACGACGAGAGCTACTCGTCGATCACCTTCTCGCTGTCGAGCATGGGTGACTTTGCTCGCTACGTCATTGAGTCGGGAGTGCGCCACTTCTCTCGCTACCGCATCGGGCAGGACTACCCCGAGCGGAAGGCGCGCGAGCCACGGATTATTAAGAGTCGTTGGGGCCGGTTCGAAGCGTCCCTGAGCGAGGAACAAAAGGCCGCGCTCACAGAATTTCTGGCCGAACCTGAGGAAACAAGCAGTCTGGACCTTCTACGTCCGCAGAAGGTCACACTCACAGAGGAACAATGGACGTTATTCAGGGCAGCGTTCGTCTATCCAAAGCAAAATCCCGTCAGTGACGAGTACCCGGCCGATTCGGCACGTCGATGGGTCTTTCGTAGAACTCTCAGCCTCGGTTGGACTCCCCAACTGTTCGGGCAGGAAGATCGCAGGCTGGGTCACGGGCGCGGGCGCGAGGAACACAAATCCGAGCGGTGGGGCAAGAAGTATCAGTGGATGGCCTACCACGAGCTACTGGCTCGTGTAGCGGACAACTACCAGACGTCTCGACTCTACGGCGAAGGCGACCCCTATAGCGGCTTGCATGAACTCACCGCCGACCGCGAGATCGACCCGAGTCTGCCGCCGATCGGTTTTAGGGCGTTCAGCGAGGATGGTGGGAGCGGTGCATCCGCGTGGGGCCCGCCTCTGATCCGCCTGCAGGAGTGGCCCCCTGGTCGCCTTGACTTCTCTCGCTACAAAGGAGACATCCGCGAGTTTGTTGCAGACACCGAGTCGGAACCCTCTGTCGCGACGTCCGCTCTCGTTTGCGATAGCTCGAGTGACGACTGGGTGGTGCTCGATAGCTCCATCCGGCAGGTCGACCCAGTGGCCGACAAGAATTGGCGTGGACTTCAGGAGCACCGGGCACTTGGAACTCTCTTGATACCCGCTGAGGAGTCCGAGACCTTCATTGCGGCACTCCGAGACCAACCGCCTCATCACGTCCGCGACTTGGTCGATAGCCATGGACATGTCGATTGTTGCTACGTCGGCGAGGTCGGCCGGGTTGGACCAGATTGTCCCCACAGGCATTTCGAACTGGAGTCCGTAACAGTTAGTGGGGCCGAGTTCCATGTGGTCCCGACCATCGAGCAGTACCGGTGGGAAGGAAATATCCTCGACTGCTCCATTGGCGAGTCAGCGCGGGCGACATTGCCTTCAACCTATCTGCAGCAGACCGCAATGCTGACATTCGACATGCGCGGACCGAGCTGGCTCGATGCAGCTGGCCTGCCGATCTTCACCTACTATGAGGAACCAGATAATGAGGACCACGCTTTCTTGGTTCGCGCATCTTTCCTGAAGGAATTCCTCTCGCAGCACAAGCTAGAGCTGATCTTCTTCCACTGGTTCGAGCGCATGAAGATCACAGGCGATTTCCGCAGCCGAGATCCATACATCGAATCGAGTGCCAACGCCAGAATGACCGCCAATCTTGAGATACTGGTGACGCAGACGGAAAGGACCGACCGAAACCAGCCCGAACCAGATGAAGATGACTAATTGGCCCCGTGTGAGCACTGGTTTTAGCAACCGGGTCCTCCGGACATGAGGAACCCCTGGTCCGTTACTACCTGGCCAGGGCTGGCGGCGGCGCGCTCGGAGGGATTCGAACCCCAACCTTCTGATCCGTAGAGACCTGCACGTCGTAGAAGGCAGCCAACTGCAGCGTACTTCAGTGCCTCTGACTTCGGTCGCCGTAGACTCCCGCAAACCCTGATAGACGCGAGTTCGTGCCCAAAACCATGCCCATGAGCCGGTACACCGCGGCGCGGCGCCCACAGTGGCACGTGGGCACACCTAGGCGTCCAGGTCGAGCCGGGCGGCGATGGGGTCCAGCTCGGCGACGGGCGCGCTGCAAGCTGGTCGCTTGCGCGTCTGGTGGGTCGCACGCGAGGCTGCGCGCGTGAACTTGGGCGATGATGATTTCGAGGATCAGTTCGATGCGGCTGACGAGGGTGAGCTCGAGCCAGACGTCGTGGCATTGCGCGCATCGATCGCACCAGAGGTCCGATCCCTCATTCACTGGACGGGGATCGACCGCGCGAGCTTCAACGTCTCCGCGACAGAGCAGGACGTTGAGCATGCCAAGGCACTGCTCGCAGAGCAGGGAATGATCCCAGCGTCCGATCTCGCGGGCCATCGCGGCGCGGTTCAGATGTGGCGTGACCACTGCGCGGCGAGGCGGGAGGACTCGCTGCAGGACCTTCTCACCGACGTCCAACAGGTCCTCAGCGCCCCGCGGCCAGTGCCGCCAACCTGCGGTACCCGAGGCGAACCCGTCTACGCCTGGATCCGACCGGACGACATCCCGGTGACCACCGACTCAAACTTTCCCTACCACTACACTGCGGCCGGGCTCGCCGAGCTTGCGCGCAACCTGATCGCTGAGGGCGGCCACCCCGCTGGTCTCGACAAGATCCTGGGATTCAACTTCGTCCTGGACACGACATCAACGCCGCGCGGGCCGGTCCACTGCGTCACAGTCAACGGCAACCACCGCGCGGCCGCCCTCCGAGCCGCAGGCTTTCCCGTCGCGCTCGCCCAGATCACCGTCCAGCGCGAACCGTGGGAGATCCCAGTGTTCGCCGGCTCCGCGGAACCTTTGTATCGCCTGCTCTTCCGTGCCGGGCTCCTCACCAACTACCGGCGCCGCGTCGACGATTGGTCCCACGAAGATCTCGTCGACGCCGGCGGCATCGCTCCCTGGCTCCTGGACACAAGGGTCATCGACGTCATCGACCCCGAACAGGCGCGCACCAACCTTCTCGCCTATGAGGCCGCCTACGGCGCAGTCGACGACCCGCGTGTGGACTGGATACGCCGACGCCGTACGTTCCAGCGGATCTTGCGGCGGGAGTCGATGACCATCACCGAACACGGCCCAGACCTCCTACCCGGCCTCGCGGGCGACTGGCCTCCAAGGCCGACGCTGGCGCAGCGAGCCGAGTACTGGCTTCTGCCCCGATGAGCTCACCTCGAGCGGACCATCGCCGGGGCGTACGCAGCCGCCAGAAGCTGCCGAGTGGAGGACACAATTGCGAGCGCCACGACGGCTCGCGGCGGACGCCGCGCTACGCCGAGATGCGGAAGGCCTGTACATACTCCGTCGTGCCGAGATGCTCGTAGACTGCGGTTGGCATGACTCGGTTCCAGTGATGTCCAAGGATCACCGCGAGGCCTAGGGGTCCCGCGAGAAAGACATGGAGAGTTCCTGTAGGGACCGCGATCTGCCGTGCAACGTCGCGGATGCCGACCGCGAGAGCACTGGCTGCTTCGGGATCTGGCACGGACCCCGGACCGACCTGTCCTCCCTCTGGCAGCGCGGTGTGAACCGTCCCGACAGCAATGCCTGTTCGTTCGATCCAGTTGACCACTGCGTCGGTCGCGTCGGTGGTCACCGAGACGACCAGTGCGGGGTCATCGCCGAGTCCGAGATCTCGGTGGTGGTGGGTCGGCACCAGGGCCGCCGTGGTGACGTCGCTGGACCAGAGTTGGTCGCCCTGTCTGATGCCGACCTCGTAGCCCAGGACCCGTCGGAGGACTGTCCCTGCCTTGAAGCCGGTGGCCTGTCGCATCGTCCCGGTGAGCAGGAGTCGGCGATGTCCTGCGAGGTGGCCCGGGATCTGCTCGATGTCACTGGCCAGTTGTTCCCATGTGGACGGGGGCTTGGGCGCGACCTTGATGAAGGCGTCGTCGCCATCCATCCGGTCCACCCAGTCCAGGGCGTACTGGGCCTGATCGGCCAGTGGGTCGTGGCTGAGCGTGGCAATGGAGACGGGTGTCCAGGGGGTTCCCGCGCGGAGGCTCAGCATGGTGGTGGCGTTCTCAATATCGTCGAGGGAAAGGCGCTGGTGACCATCTTCCACCTGCCTGGCGACCCAGTCGGCCGCGGCGTCGATCGCCCTGTCATCGGACTGTAGTCCGTTCGCGGTCATGAGCAGGCTGACCTCGCGTCGGAGGCTCTCCCTATCCTGGGACGTTTCGAGGTAGAAGTCTTGGAAGAAGGCGAGCAATTCCGTTTCGGTGACGCCCGCTGTTTCGGCCCAGGCCTTGCGGGCGAGGCCGCGGTCGGACTTCGGGCTGCCTTGTGCGGCACGGGGTACGAGCCGTCCGTCTCGTGCGTCGCGGTCGCGAAGAAGGAGGTCGGCGGGGTCGATGGCACGATTCGTGATCAGCACAACCCGGAGACGGTCACCGTTGCGGGCGAGGTGGCGGTGACTAGAGACGAGCTTCTTGAGCAGGTCGTTGCTGGTCAGGTATTCCAGGTTGACCGGAGTGCGCGCGTCGACGGCGTACTTGACCTGCGCATAGTCGTTCGGTGGTGCGGCGCGGTAGTAGATGATGTCGTCGAGGTTCCCGGCATCGTCGGCTTCGACGCCGACCGCTGTTCCGGGATTCAGGGTGTTGTGGGTCCGCTGCTCGTTGAGGACGCGCATACAGAGCCGCCAGGCGTGTAGCCACTGGTACCGGTCGCCAGCGATGCGCACCCCGGTGGGCCGCGGCATGGCACGGCGTTGGCGGTCAGTCATTTGGCTCCATCGAGTCGTGGGTGGGTCTCGGCAGATCACCCGTGATCCTGATCGCACAACGCGCGGGGTTGACGGCGGTGATACGCCGGGCGTCAAGGTCGTACTCGTCTTCGAACGTGCGCCGGAGCACGAGCAGTGTCGGATTCGGCAGGCGGGGGTGCAGGTAGGAGATGAGCCGGAGGGTGGCGAGGTCCGTCCTGCTCGGCGGCACGTCTGCTGGATGTGAGTGCCAGTCCCCGATGTACCCGAGTCGCGGGTCGATCGCTCGCGTGCTCAGTACGGCGGGCTGGGTCGCTCCGCCGGCGAGGTGGTAGTGGGCTCGTCCGCGGCTGGAGGTGCGCAGTTCGATGGCCATGGTCGCCCACGGCTGCTGGTCGGCACGGACACCGACGAGGATGCCGCCTGTCTCGAGCGGGTGGGAGAGGCTGGCCGCTCGCTTCAACTGGTCGATCGCGCTCTCGGCGATGAGAAGTTCTGGCCGGGCGCCCGTCACGCTGTCACGGGACCGATTACGTCGAAGGGCGCAGCTGCCAGAGGCCGCAAGACTGCGACCTGCTCGTCCGGTAGCAGACGGTGCCCCAGTAGTTGGTCGATGACCCCAGCCACGATGTCCGCGGCGGCCCGCTGAGCCGCCCAAGGAGGGGCGCTGTTCACGAGCGCGGTGCAGCCGAGTTCGAGGAACGCGCCCGCAGGCTGGGTGTCGTCCGGCGGAAGGGTCAGGTAGTCGATCGACTTGTCGCGGGCGGAGATAGGGGTGTCGTTCTCCGCTTGGCGTCGGATCCGCAGGAGGGCTCCTTGGTGGAACAGGGCGCCGGTGATGAGGGGTACGCGTTCCTGAGCGCACACGATGCTGAGCGCGGCGGTCATCGGTGCCGACCCGGTGCAGTCGACGACCAGGTCGAAACCTCGCACGTTGTCCGCGAGCTCGGCCGGCGCGAACGGTAGGTCCTTGGTCACGATATCGACGTCGCACCAAGGCGCGTGATCGTCGATCTTGACGCTAACGCCGACGGCCTTGTTGTATCCAACCGAATACTCGCCGGCGACGTGTCGGACGAGGTTGGCGGTCATGAGGGTATCCGAGTCGTAGCCCTTGATGTGCGCGACGCCGCTCTCTGCCAGCAGCAGTGCCACGCTCCCTCCGATCGATCCCAGCCCGGCCACCAGGACGCGTTTGCCGGTGAGCAAGTAGGCATCGGGGCCGGCGCGTCGCATGCGGGCGGCGGAGTCGGACGGGAAGGCGGCGTGAGCCTCGGCCAGGACCTCAGCGCCGTGCCCAGAGAAGCCGAGCGCGATGGCGTCGATTTGTCCATCGAACCTGGGCCAGGTCAGCACGGCGAAGTCGAGTCCACCGCTCGGCGTCTTGATGTCCGCGTCTTGCCGGGCCGCAAGTCCCCTCTCGAGGTGTTCGCGTTGGCGGTGGGCGAGGGCGTCTCGAAACTGGGCAAGGTCAAGGGGTGGGCTGATGATCCTGCGGCGGTTGTACAGGACCCCCGTGAACGTCGGCGTGTCTCGCTCGACCCCCACCTGGAACAGGATCTTCCGGAGGTGGGCCGTGAGATCGATGATCGTGCCGTTGGAGGCGCCACGAAGCAGGTCGCCGAGCGGGAGTTCGAGACGGTAGCCGCTCGCCCCGTCGAATAGCAGGTACGAGTCGAGCGCCTGGTCGGCAACGTCGAAGCCGGCCCGCGCCGCCTCCGCCCACGCGTCGACCCGGGCCCAGAGCGCCTCAAGGTTGCGTCCTTCGACCTGAGCAGGGTCGTCGTCGGCCCACAGGCAGATGAATCCGTGGTAGACGTGCGGCGCCTTCAGGCTCTCGACGTTCACGTGGGCATACCGCACTGGCCATCCGTCGTAGAAGACCACCTGCATCCGCTCCCGATCGGTCAGCGGCTTGAGGGACTCGCGGATCGGTCCCGTCCACGTCTTGAGGTCGGTGTCACGGACCGGGCTGAACCCGGCGGCCACGAGGCCAGAGCAGAACCGCTCGAAACCGCCGGTATCGAAGGTCTCGAACGCCATCACGCGAAGCCGCGCGGCTGGTTGCTCCCGACGGCCTCGACCGCGGCGATGCCGGCGATAGCGAAGCCGTTCGCGTCGCAGCCGTCCGGCAATGGGAGCACCTGGCCCCGGTCGTTCGTACCTAGGATGTCCCGCCACAACTTGGCCGCCTGGCACCTGTCGGCGTCGAGCGCCTCCTTCGCCAGACCAGCGAGTTCACGGAACTTGGCGGCTCCCGATCCCCACTGGTCGCGGTACAGCGCGGGCTTCAGTTGCGTCCCGAGAACGGGATCGAGCATGCCGTCCGTGCCAGCCAGATCGAACTCATCCGCGACCGCACCGAGGGAACCGGCGAGCAGTTCGGCCCACGACGACCCGGTCACCCGCCCGTCCGACCACGCGTAGTAAGCCGCGATCTCCGTGTAGAGGCCGCCCGGCCTGTTCTCGCCGAGGTGCACGTGGCGGACCTGACGCAGCAGGCGCACGGTCGGCCTGTAGGCCGACCGGTTGCCGACGGCCGGTGTCGACGCGGCCGTGGCCAAGGTTTTGGTGCGGTCCGCGAACTCAACCGGGCTGGTCTTGACCCAGCGGCGGTCCTCCTCGTCCCAGCGGTCGCGGTTCCGGTTCGGGATTCCCCAGTGCTCCCGCCACGGGACGGCCGGGACCGCGTCCACGCTGAACGCTAACTCCTCCGGAACGCCGGAGTCCTCGAAGTCGATCTTGAGGCTCCGCGCCTGCTCGGTGACCCGCCCGCCGGAGTCCTGGTCCTTGAGCCCGTAGTGGGCGACGAGGACCCGCTTCACCTGCTCGTAAATCCGCGCGGGGTCGTGGCGTACAGAAAGGTTCTTGAACCGCAGGAACACGTCGACGTCCTTGCCGGGGAAGCGCGCCGTCAGCCGGGCGTAGGAGCCGATCAAGATCGTGTCAATACCCCAGTCACGCAGCTGCCGGTCGGCCTCTAGCAGTTCACGCACCTCCGTGTGAGCCGCTTTGGCGCGCTGCTGCTTCTCGCCATGGATAGTGACGTTGCTGACGGCGAACTCGAACTCTGCGCTCAGGGTCTCCATCGTAACTCCTCCTCGACGGTCCCTGAGTTCTCTTGAGCAGTTCCCCGTGTGGACCAGACTGGTTTGTTGTCGACACCGACTGTATCTACCACCACCGACATTTCCGACATGCCAGGTCGACCTGTACCGAGTGTCACGCGCACCGCAGCCTTGACAGTCAGCGTCAGTCACTTGAGCCACTAGAACATAGATTCCCTTAAGCTCGGATTCCGACTTTGGCCGTGTGACCAGCAGGGTTGCGTTGTGGACGGTGTCGTCGACGTGGTCGCGGCGGTTTGCGACCGTGTGAAATCTCGGCTTCTCTGCATGTCGAAGTGAGCGCTGGGGCGTGGGTCGTCGGTTCTGTTAGGGCAGGTCTTCAAGTACTCGGATGCCGCAGTGTTCGGTGTTCGCGTCGCCGGTTAGGGCTCGGATGACGCCTGCATGGCAGACGGCGATGAAGGGGTCGGAGTGGCCGGTGGCTTGTCTTCGTAGTGCGCGGAGTGCCCGTTCGCGTAGGGAAGAGAGGGGTTCCCAGGTTCGGGTCTCTCCGGCTGGCCACTCGCCTTGGCACTGTTCGAAGTCGCTGACCTAGGCATCGACATCGCTCAGTCCCCGCCAGGACAGTGTGGAGTCCACTAGCCATTCGCGGAGGTCAATCTCGACGGCTGTCAGCGGGATGCGGGTCTCCGCGGCGATGAGACTCGCCGTTTGTAGCGCTCGAGTCATCGGGGAAGCCACGATGCGGTGGGCCCCCACCCGGCGGAGCTCTCGGCCAACGGCCTTGGCCTGCTCGATGCCCTTGTCTGTAAGTGGTGCCCAGTCGCGGGCGGGACCCCACCAGCCTTCCGCGTCGATCTGGGGGTGGCCGGGTTCGCCATGGCGGACGAGGAAGACTCTGGGCATGCCTGCATTGATATCGCATGCAGACGCTTCGAGTCTTCGGCAGCGGATGCATCGCACGGTCGGCGATCCGGCCGGCTGGCCGCTGTCGTACGAGCGGCCGGTGTCGGGGCTCGTCTGGGTCTGGCGGGAGGGGCGGAACTGTCACCCGAACCCGATCGACTGACCGGAGCCCTCACTGCGGTGGACCGCCGGGGCGCCGGAGCGTCCGGGCGAACACGCGGTCGTGGCGCGCGCGGCGGATCATCTCGATCCGGTCGGGGTCGAACCACCACTGCCGGTCCTGGAAGACGGCCGGCCAGCCCGGCGGGCCGAGCCGGGCAGCTGAACCTTGCGACGGCGGCAGGGATGCTCGGGGTCCCCACCGCACGGTGCAGAGGCTCGCCAGATCCGGTCGTCTTCCGTGTGACCGTGACGCGCGCGGTCGGTACTGGTTCCGGTCGGATCATCTCGCGTTGTATCTGCGGGCACGGCGACCGAGCAGGACCGCGGCGCGGCCTGGAAGTCACATGTGCAGACCTGAGGTCTTTCGAGTGGTCTACGAGCGCCTGCGGATCGCCGGCCTGAGGTGATGGCGCAACCGGACCTGCCCGCCTGCCTGATCATTCAGGCGACCTGTCCTAATTGGCTTCTGACATGGCGCACGATCGACCGTTCGGTGCCCGATGCTTCGGAAACTTGCCGTTGTTGTTCAGCGTCAACGGCGCCTGGCCGCAACACGGGCAGGTCTGCCTGCTGCGAGGCCGCTGACATTTCCATCGGACCTCGGCTTGTGGCGTGAAGCGTGTGGTCCCGGACGCTTTGCATGCCGTCTGGGCTCGAGAGATAAGCCAGCCGGTTTTGTCGGTGTAGTGCTTCGGCAGAGTGCCGTTCTTCTTTAGCGTCAAACGCAGACAGCAAGCAGCGCAATGTACCCACCCCACGCGGATCCTCCCCAGCTCGGATGATCACCCCATAACCGAACACACTGAGAATACGGCCCGATCCGCCGCTCAAGCGACCAGTCAGGTGCGAGGCTGTGCAAGGGCATGCGCGCGCCGCCGGGCCGCTATTTGAGCTCGTCGGCGCTGTGGAAAGTGATGCTCCTATTGGTGTCAAGCCGTGTTGAGCCAGGCGCGGTAGCGGTGGGCGAGTTCGTAGTCGGGGAACGTGCCGAGTTCGGTGCGGGTGATTTTGGTGATGTAGGTGTTCATCGCCTGGGCGGCCGCGGCGAGGGTGATGTTTTTGGCTTGCCGGGTGGGGCGGAGGTCGGCGAGCTCGGGCGCGGCCTGGCCTTGGGTGAGGGATCGGAAGATCTCACGGGCGAGGGCTCGTTTGAGGCGGCGGAGGATTTCTGCGGTGTCGCGGCCCTTGGCGCGGTGGGCCCGGACGTAGTCGCGGGTGCGTGGGTCGCAGGTCATTCGGACCAAGGCGATGGTGTGGAGTGCGTGGTTGGCGGCCCGGTCGCCGCCACGTGAGAGCCGGTAGCGGGTGGTTTTGCCCGACGAAGCCGGGACCGGGGCGGCGCCGCACAAGGCGGCGAAGGAGCTTTCGCTGCGCAGCCGGTCAGGGTTCGCGCCGGCGGTGACGAGCAGTTGTGCCGCGGTGGCCGGCCCGACCCCGCGCAGCGAGAGCAGGTGAGGGTTGGCTGCCCGGGTGAGATCCTTGAGCTGCTGGTCGAGTTCGGCGACCTGCCGGCTGAGGAAGCGGTGACGCTGGGCCAGCGCCTTCAACGCGGTCAGCACGGCCCGGACGATGGAGTCGCGGTGGTGGGCTGGTCGGCAGCCGGCCAGCGCGTCGACCAGTGGCTGGTCACGCAGCGGCCGGTATTTCTCCCGCAGCACGACGGGAGCCGTGATGAGCATGTGATGGATCTGGTTCATCGCGGCGGTACGTGCCTTGACCGCGGACCGGCGGACGATGTGCAGGGCACGGATCGCCTCGACCTGCTCGGTCTTGGCGGCCGCGTCGGCGCGGCCGGCCAGCACCGCATGAGCGGCCTGATAGGCGTCCAGAGGATCGGACTTGCCACGCATCCGGCGCCGGGCACGATCCGGGCGGGTGACTTCGCGGACCTCGATCCCCGCGGCCTGGGCGGCCCGAGTCAGCCCGGCGCCGTAGGAACTGGTGCCCTCGATCCCGATCACCACCAGCGTCCCGAACGTCGCCAGGAACGCCAGCGCGGCCCGGTAACCGTCCGGGGTGGTGCCGAACTCACGATCACCTAGTTCGCGGCCGACCTGGTCAACCGCCGCGACGTGGATCGTGTCGGCGTGGGTGTCAACGCCTCCGGTCACCGTGTCCGCGGCAGCAGCAGTCACTGTCATGATGGGTCTTGCCTTCCGTGTCGATCGGACAGGTCGACGCCGGCCGGGCGGCAGACAAGACATTAATGAGGCTTTGCCAGGCTCTTATTAGGTCATGCCGCCCGGCCGGCGACGGAACTCCCGAGCACCGGACGGACCAATTTGCAGTCAACCCAGCAGGGCGACAGTCGGCGGACGAGCCACGGCGCCCGAGAGCCTGCCCATCATTAATGTCGGTGTCTGCTGGGATCGTGTTGTGGCATGAAGCTCATGGGCCGTGATCTGGACCGAATCCGCCGCGAGCATCTTCGTGGCGTGAGGGTCGTGGACTTTGCCGAGCTATGGGTTGAGGCGGAGCGGCGAGATGACGTGTTGCGAGTCGCGGATCAGGTTGATTGGGCACTCGCTGGCGTCTTGGCGGCCTGTCGATGGATCGCGAACGCCGCGATCACGTATGACGAGCCTGTTGGTGGGCGTCACGGTGAGCTGGCGAGGACTCCGCTCAGTGGGAAGGCTGAATGGGCGATCGAGGAGCTGATTGAGGAGGAGACGCTGCTTGCCGAGCGGCTTGTCGGGCGGTGGGAGTGGCCAGGGCGGCCGGGGTATGTGGAGGGCGTCTTCTTGACCCTTGCGTGGATCTGGCGTCGGTCGGGTGTGCCGCCGATTGAGGCGGGAGAGGCGCAGGCTGGATGATCCCGCCGTGCCTCGCCGATTTGGAAGAGGGCCTCAAGAGCCGTGCGTGGCTTCATGAGGCCCTTTCTCCACGGCGGGTCATGCCGGTTGTTGCCGGGGGTGGCGTGCGCCCGCGGTGAGTCCTGAGGTGATGGTGCGTTCGGCTTCGGTGTGGGGTAGGCCGATGCGAGCGGCGGCGGTCAGGAGTTCGTCGGTTGCGATTGCTTCGGCGAGCAGGTGGGCGCCGGTGAGTTGGCCGAGGGCGAAGGCGGCGCGGTTGAGGGTGTCGTTGCGTTGGCCGGTGGGTGCTGCGAGGACCTTCTCGAGTTCGCCGGCCAGGGCGGCGGCGGCGTAGGCGGCGGTGTTCTTCATCTCGGCAGTGCTGCGGGGCGGCTGCGGGTATGGCGTACTCGTGTCGAGTTGCTCGACGATCCAGTTCGGCAGCGATTGCGGCGGGCTGAGGCGGGTGGCGAGGTAGCGGCCGTGCGGCGTGGTCGATCCGGCGCCGACGATGTATCCGCCGTGCCCGCGAGTGTCGATCCTCCATCCGAGGCGCCCGGCGCTATTGCCGAGCTGGCCTCTGTCGGTCTGGCGGTAGTAGAGGTGCTGTCCTCCGGTGGGTGTGGTGACGGTATAGGTGCCGGGCATGTCGGTCGCGCGGGCGAGGGTGAGGAGTGCGAGGACGTCGGCGCCGCTGGTCGCTCCCTGGGTACACCATGGTTCGGGTGCCAGGTCGGTGGGGGTTTTGGGTTGGTCGAGATCGATGACGAGGAGACCGGAGGGTCCGGCGGCCACTCCGATGTTGTAGGGGGCTTGACGCCAGGTGCGGGCGATCGCGAGGTGGTTGGTGGTGGCTGCTGCTTCCCAGTTCTTCTCAACGGCCGGCACCTTCCGGCCGGGCATCAGGGGGAAGACCGCGAATCCGTGATCGGCATGCCAGTGCGCTGCCCGGCTGAGCAGCTGGTGATCGGTGTCGGTCACTGCCCGTGTACGCCGCGCCGTGCGGGTGGTGTTCACGGTTCGACCTGCTTGGGGTGGGGATTGACGCGTTCGCTATGGACTCGCCGCGTTCCGTCGGGGTCGACGGGTTCACGCAGTTCGAGGTAGACGCGGACGCCGAAGGAGCCGCGGTTGGGGTAGGCACGGTCGCTGCCCGCGACCTCGAAGTGGTCGCGCAGGTGGTCCACGAGGCGGGTGATTTCGTCGGGTTCTCCGGACAGCCTGACCTTGATCGTCATCGGTTCACTCGCTCCTGCTCGTGTCGGTGGCTGCGTTCTTGACCGCGGTCGCGCGGGCGGCGGCCTCGATGAGGTGGGGTCGTACGGCGTCGATCCAGGCGAGGAACTCGTCGGCCGGCCAGCGGCCTTCGTCCATCTCCACGTCGATCCCGTCAGTGACCCACACAGGTGGCAAGCCCAGCGAGAAGACGCGATTGTCGTCGCTGTGGCGGCGGGCCTCGATGACCAGGCCACGGTTCCCGGGCCAGTCGCCGCCGCGTTGGTGGTCGAATCGTCGGGTCAGGACCACGATCGGCGGCAACTCGGCCAGGTACGGGTCGTTGTCGTTCGGGGGTACGGACAGCATCATGGGATCTCCCTTTGGTTGACGGTTACGTGTCAGCGGCCGGGCGGCCGAGGGGCCGGACCTTCCACCGAGGTCCGGCCGACTGCGGTCCGGTCAGGCGGCGTTCAGGTCGTTGAGGTCGTGTCCGAGGGATTCGGCGACGGCGGCGATGAGGTCGCGTGCGGCGGGTGGGGTGACGGCGTTGCCGAGCTGACGGACCTTCTCGCGCTTGTTGCCAAGCACCAGATAGCCGCTGGTGAACGCCATCCCGGCCGCGACCTCGTGCGGCTCCAGCATCCGGAACAGGCAGTCCTCGACCGCGACGGTCTGCGGCTCCAGCACCGACTGGTGTCCCGCGCTGGTGAGGGTCCGCAGCGTCTCGGTCGCGGGTGTGCACATCTCTGCACCGGTGGAGCGGGTGCCGTTGTTGCGCATGACGAGCGCGTAGCGGTCGCGGGTGGTGAACGTGCCGTGCGGCTCGCTCGTGGCGCGGCTGGTGGCGTTGCCGTAGTAGGGCATCAGCAGGCCGTGGTGGTTGCCTGCGGCAGCGAACGTGTCGAACGGGTCGGTCGCGCGCTTGGTCGTGTTGTTGTTGCGCAGCGGCACTACCAGCGCCTCGGACTCGCGCGTGGTCCTGGTCCGCATCACCTCTGCCAGCGCCGTTGCGGTCTCGTTCCAGGTGCCGCCCGCCGGGACCAGCAGCCCGGTCTCGTTGCGGGTCGTCATGGTGCGCATCGCCTCCGACAGCGGAGCGGCGGTCTTGCCGTCGCGGCCCTCGACCGGCACCAACAGCTCGGGCTTCACGTAGCGGGCGAGTCCGGCGCAGATGCGGGCCATGGTCTTGTCGGCCAGCGGCCGAGCCCGGTCCCCAATCCGTACCCCGGTCAGGCTCCAGTCGATCGCCGCCGCCGCCGGAAGCCACCCTGGCTCCACGACCTGGTTGCGGCAGGCCACGTTCGGACAGCGCCACACGTACTGAGCGCGGTAGCGGCCCCAGGTCCGCTCAGGCTTCTTCCATGCCTGCATCGCCCGCACCAGCTGCCCGCAGCCCTCGCACCACGCCTTCGGCCGGGTCCACCGGTTCAGATCCGGGCAGACCGACGTGCGCAGGTGTGCCACGACGTACAGCCGGTCGCGCGACTGCGGCGCCGGAAGTCCACCGGCCTGCGCATGCATGCTGTTCAGGTAGACCACGTGCACGCAGTAGCCGAGCGCGTCCAGGCCCGAGCGCCACGCCGGCCACAGCACCCACAGCGCCGCATCCACCACGTTCTCCACGACGATCGCGTCGTAGCGGTGGTGCTCGGCAAACCGCACCACATCCCACATCGTCGCCCGCGACCGCTCGGCCGCCTCGTCCGGCAGCGTGTCCCCGAACAGGTCCGGCATCGCGTCCACGTTGCGCTTCTTGCCCTTGGCCTGGGAGTGGTTCGTGCACTCCGGCGACGCCCACAACACGTTCGTGCGCGGGTAGCGGCGCGGCTCGACCTGGGACAGGTCCGCACAGTCGTGATCGGTGGCCGGGTGGTTGCTGTTGTGCGTCTCAACGGCCAGGTCCCAGTGGTTCGCGGCCAGCTTCACCGTCACCCCCGGCACCTGCACCGCACCGGTGCTCGATCCCCCAGCCCCGCAGAACAGGTCAGTCATCGTCAGCGTCATCGCTTGTCTCAACCCCTTCTCGTGGTTGGTGCGGGGAGGCGCCGTGGGCGCGTGGTCCTTCACCACGGCCCTCCCCGGGCTCGGTGGTCAGTTCGCGGTGTCGGTGGCGCTGTGGATGTGCTCGACCAGCAGGTAGTCGGCTTCGTCTCCGTCGCGGCCGCGGAAGTCGGCGCCGCAGCCGCAGGTGCTGATGAACATGCCGTCGCGGTACGGCTGCGCGATCGGTGTGGTGTCGCGGTGCTCAGCGGCGGTGGTGGTGTCCGGCATCTGGGGTGGCTCCCTGGTCGCTGGTGGGCTTGTGTTGGCGGCAGCCCCGTTCTTTGGGGCCTGCCGGCTACTGCCGCACAGCGGGCCGGGTCAGAGGCTCCGCCCAAGTTGGTTCCGGTCGTTGTCAGCTGGTGGACGCGGTTTGTCCTCCAGGTGAGAACTCCCGGAACCAACTTGGGTGGAGGGGACCTGGTCCGCTAGCCGCCCACCAACCCCAGCCCCAGAAGGGCTTTCGCCCGGGCGGAGCCCGGGATGCTCTTACGTCATCCGGCCTCTGCCCGGGCGGTCAGCTGCCGTACGCGGCTACCTGGCGGGGCATGTTCTCAATGGCTTGCTCGTCGCAGGCCGCGGCGTGAGTCGTCCACCTTCACTGTGTTGCTGCGCTGCGTTAGTGGTGCAGGCCGAATGAGTCGTCCTCGGCTTGCTCGATCCGGTTCGTTGCCTGCCGGGGCGCGGCGGGATGGGTGTCGTCGCCGTGCCACCGGGCGAGTTCCTCTTCCCGCTCGGTCGCCTCGCTCGCCGCGTGGGCGTCTTCGGCAGCGCGGCGGTGCTGAATCTCGATCAGCGCGCGCTGTGCGCGACGGACCGCCTCGGCCGACTCTTCGGCCGACGGCACCCGCGGGGTGTCCGCCTCCACCGCCCGTTCCTCCGTCGCCGTGACCTCGCGAATGTCGGCCGGCGCCTGTGCCTCCCGAACAAGCTCAGTGTTCTTGTTCGCCTCGTGGGAGGTGCCGTCGACATCGGTGTTTGCAGCGACACCGCGCGCGGCGCCGGGGATCTCGTCCACTGCCCCGTGCAGTGGCTCCTCGACCGCACTGGTGAGCTGGCCGTTGAGCAGTTCGACCTCCACGAGCTCATCTTTCGGCACCGCCTCGACGGTGTCGGTCTCGCGCTGCTGTGCGACATCGGCCAGCTCGTGCTCGCTGATCACCTCGCGCTGGTCGTCCTCGGCACGGTCGTGGGCGCGGTGGTCGGCGAGCCACTCGTCGGTGGTGTGGCCGTTGTCGGTGTTGTCGATTCCGCGGTCTTTGAGCTCGGCGGCGGCTCGGCGTGCTGCCTCGCGGGTTGCGGCGGTGTGGGCGTACCACTCGGCGCGAGCCTGGTCGACGACGGTCAGTTCGGTGGCGCGTGCGTCGAGTGCGTGCGCGAGGGCCTTGGCCTGGCCGGCCTCGGCGCGCAGCCGGGCGGCGGTGTCCGGGTCGGTGGTGGCGTCGGCTTCAGCGGCGCGCAGTGTCGCTGTGCGTCGCTGGTCGCCGGCCTGTTGCCGGGTTCCGGCGAGCTCTTCGGACACCGATGGCGGCGCCCAGGCTTGTTCGCGTTCGTAGGCACGGACACGGACCCGGAGCTGCCCGTTGGACATTTCGGTCTCGGCTCGGTCGGTGTCCGGTCGGCCGAGCACACGCCACGCGGCCCGCCACGCCGCGTAGGCCTCGACCTGCCCCGGCTTCGGCGCGGGTCCGAGAGCGGAGTCATGCGCGGTCATTCCGGCGACCTCGCGGTGAGCGACGACGACGGCGGCCCGCTCGACCCATTCGGCGCGGCTCTCGGCATCGGCTGGAACCGGGCCGAGTCCTTGGACTGCCCATTGGGGCGGGTCGGCGGCGAGCTGCTCGGCCATGGTCAGGGCGCGCCGGTCGGCTTCTGCGGCCAGGTGCTGCAGGTAGCCCGCCCAGCCCGCCTCGTCCAGGCGGGGCACCCAAGCGGCGTGGTTGTCTCCGACTGGGTCGAGCCGGGTGGTCTTGGTGATCCGGTCGTGCAGGACATAGGACACACGCCGTGCGTCGGTCAATGTCCGGGCGGTGACTGCTTCGGTGAGGACTTGCCGCGGGTCGTGCCCGGCCAGCTCGGCGCGCCGCAGCAGCGTGTCCAGCGTGCCGGCGCCGTCCTCGACGGCAAGCATGGTCCGTTCCTGCTCGGTCAGCAGACCTTGCTCGGTCAGTTCATCGAGCCACCGCGCGCAGCGCCCGGCGGTCGCGACCGCGATGCCGTCGGCGAGCAGTTCGGCCGGTGTCCGCAGGTGCCCGGCTTCGGCGGCAGCCTCGGCCTGTGCTTGCAATGCCGAGATCTGCGGCTGTTCCAGGTCGAACGCGGAACCGAGCACGGCCAGCGGTGACCGCTTCATGGCCTGCTTGGTCTCGCCGACCTCGGCCGTCGCCGCGACTGCTTGGGTAACGACGTGGGTCGTGTTCGCGACCCGGCCCCGGCTCATCGCGACATACAACGCGTAGAGGGCGGTGTTCTGGGTGGTCACCGCGTGCACCGTGTCCACGGTGAGGCCCTGCGACGCGTGGACGGTCGCGGCGTAGGCGAGGGTGACGTGCTCGCGGACGTAGGCCGCGGGCAGCTCGACGGTCTCGTCTGGGACCGGCTGGCCGGTGTCGCGGGCGAGCGGCGCGACCAGCAGCGACCCGTCGGCGCGGGTGTCGACCACTTGGAAGTTGTCGCGGTTGAACACCGCGCGCTTATTGCCCTTGTGGCTGGCCAGCCGCCAGTCGTTGTGGCGTGCCTGGATCAGGTCACCGACCCCGGCGTGAGTTCCTTGCGCGGCGAGCTGGATCGTGTTCGTGTCATCGACGCGGCCGTACTCCACGAGTTTGGCGCGCAGCTGCGCACTGACTTGTGCGGCCTGGTCGTTGGTGTCCACGATCAGCAGCGTGTGCAGGCCGTTGAGGTGGTCGGCCAGCCACGCATCTGCCGCGGTGCGCTGGGCGCGCTCGATGGTTCCACCGTCGAGGATGCGGCCCTGCTTGTGGTACTCGGCCAGCGCGGTCTGATCACCGGCGCGCAGCCGCAGCGACGCGGGACCTTCCCACCCGGCCTGGAACCTGCGGGTCTCGGTCAGCTCATGGGTGAGCGCGCCCGAGGCGACCAGTTCCATGCCTCCCGCGGCGCCAACTGCGGCGAGCTGACGGTGGTCGCCGACCAGCAGAAGCTTGGCGCCCGCGTCGTCACACAGACGGTGGATCGCCGCCAGATCAGCGGTCGAGGCCATCGCGGACTCGTCCACGACCACGAGGTCCCCGTCGCGCAGCTTCCACGCCTGGTCCGCTCGAGACGCCGTGCCGTCAGTGATCCGCTGCTGCGTCACCAGCCAGCGGGTGATGTTCTTGGCCGTGACACCGTCGGCGGCCAAGACGTCGGTGGCGACCTGGGACGCCGCGAGACCGATCGCGCGCTGCTGCTTGCCGAACCACAACTCCGGGTCTTCCCACGCCTTCGCCAGGGCACCGACCACGCGGGACTTGCCCGTGCCGGCCGGGCCGATCAGCGTCTCGACCCGCGCACCAGAGGTGAGGATGCCGCGTACGGCCTCCTCCTGGTCCTCGCCGAGGGCCAGTCCCGCCTCCTCGAGCTGCCGGCAAAACGTCTCGGCCTGTGGCGGCATCATCAGCGCCGCGCCCCGGGCGTATCCGGCCTGCGCGAGGAGGTTCTCGGCCTGCAAATGGTCACGGGTGGCATACCGGGTACCGCCGGGCGCGTGGTAGGCCGAGTGTCCACTGTTCAGTCGCAGCTCGGGCGGCAGGATCGCCTCGCCCGGGCGCTGCGCGTCCAGGACCTGTGCGTGGCGCAGCGCCTTGGTGGTGAGCCCGTCGAGCAGTTCCACGATCTCGCTCGGCGTCCGGTCGCCGAGGTTGTCGGGCAGAGCGTTGCTGATCTCACGGGTCAGGTCAGCCGCCTGCCAGCCTGCACGCTTGGACTGCACCGTCTCGAGCGCGGTCTCGATCACCTTGGTCTCGTTGAACGTGGTCACCGGCGCCGCCGCGCCGGTGGTCGCGAGGACGTCGTGGGCGACCTTCCCGAGTCCCCCGCGGACCTCGGCACGGAGCTGGTGATCCCACCGCTGCAACCGCTCCTCGACGGTCTCGCCGTCGTGGGACTTGGCCTTGCGGGTGAACAGCGTGGCCTCCTGCTGGAGGCGGGCGAGTTGGAGGTTGTTCGGTTCCTGGCCGAACTTCTTCTCGAACTCGCGCACCGTCACGGCGGTCCGCTTGGTGATCGCGCGCCGCCGGGAGCTGAACAGGTCCATCACGGGTTGGTCGATCCCGACGATCTCGCGGGACTTGCCGTCCGGCCGGGTCTCGAACCGGACACCGAGCGCCTTCGACAAGTGGTGCTCCATCACGCGTTCACCCACAGTGCCGGCGGTGGCGTCGTAGCGGTGCAGCGCCTCACCGTCGATGGTGCGCCACTTCCCGTCAGGCCCCTGGACGCGGTTGAGGATCGCGTTGTGGATGTGCAGCTGCGGGTCGTGCTCGCGAGAGTCGTGCTGGAAGAACGACGCGATCGTCCAGTCGTGGGTGTCGGCCCACCGCCCGGCGACCCCGCCGTGGTGGCCGACGCGGGTGTATCCCGCCTTGTCCTGCAAGTAGGTCAAGGCCGCGTTGTTCCCCGCCCAGATCGCGTCCTCGACCGCTTGGCGGTACTGGCCCCACGACGCGGCCTCGGTCTCGGCGCGGTGCACCGCCTGGCTGTATCGGTGCACTGCACCGGCGTCCCCGGTGCGGTGCGCCTGCTCCAGTGCACCGCGGGCGGCCACGGCCGCACCGAGGGCCTGCACTTCCTGGGCTTCGAACGCGGTGTGCAGCACCGTCACCGACTTCTGCACCGAGAACGTCGCATCGTGGAACGCGACGTTCTTGCGCACCGACTTGCCAGCCAGTGCACGCAGTTCGGCCCGCCGCTCCGCGTCCGCACCGGGCTCCTTGGCCAGTGCATCGGCGTACACCTGTTCCTCGGTCTTGTAGTTGCGGCCGGTGTGGCCTAGCGTCGCGGCCTCGTCCCACCGTGCCGGGTCGCGGAACGCGTCGCCGCGCGGGTCGATGAACCGCTCGTACAGCGCGGTCATGTCCTGGTTGTCGACCTCACCAGTCAGGCCGAGCGCTTCGGCGCCCTTGCCGAACCAGCGTCCGGGCGGCTCGCCGGCTGCAACCGCTCCGGTGTAGTAGTTCTCCCGGCCCGTGGCCACCTGGCCGGTCAGATAGTCGGCCCGGTGCCCGCTGCGCGTGCTCATCACCGCCATGCCACACCCCCCACAACGCCCGGCGCGGCAGCGCCGACGGCCGCCGTCGGCGGCAAGCCGATACGACGACGTGAAGCGGAGTTGAGGCTCCACTTGATCGTGATGCATGGGTGTGATCTGAGTTCTTTGGTCTTGCTGCTGCCTGCTGGCGACTGCTGGATCGTCGGTTCGGTCATCGGCGCTGCGGGTTCGTTGATGGTCTTGCTGCTGCCTGCTGTGTTCTTGTGCTTGGTGCTCATCGGCTGCTGCTCGTTTCGAGTTCGGTGGACTTCGTGGTCTCGTCGTTGTTGTCGTGCTCGGGGGTGTTTTCGCCGGGCTCGGTGACGAGCTGGAGTTGTCCATGGACCTGCGGGACCGGCTCCGGGGTGTCGGCGCTGTCGGTGGTGGTGGGCTCGGCCCATCCGGCGAGTTCCTGGAGGCGCTTGGCCCGGCCGAAGCCGACCGGCCGTCCGAAGGCCTCTTCGGTGGCGCGGCGGATCTCGCGCTGCCCGAGCGGCGCACCGCCGTGCTCGGCCGCGTGCCGCACCACCGCGTCGAGCAGTTCGACATCGGAAGGACCCGATCCCTTGCGCGGTGCGGCCTCAGGCGTCTCGCCGGTGTCCGCGGTCGCGCCGTCGGTGCGGTGCGGTGCGTGCACTGGTGCGGGTGCACCGGTCGGGGTGTCGTTGTGCACCGGTGCGGCCGGTGCGGTGCGGCTCGCGTGGTGCACCGGTGCAGTCGTCGCGTCGGTACGCAGTGCACCGAGCAGGAACGCGACCAGCCACAGCGGTGCACCATCGGCCGCACCGTTGGCCGGTGCCGCGGTCCCGCCGGAAGCCTGATCCGGGTGGCTGGTGTCGGTCATGCCGAGTGCGGCGGAATCGACCAGCGCCAGTAGCTCGCCTGGGGTGAGGCGCCCGCCCGCCGGCAGCAGGCCCGCGAGCTGGCGGGCCGACAGGAGTCCGTCGCGGATGGTGTGCAGGCACGCGGTCCGGGCGGCGCGGGCGGCGTCGTAGGGCCACAGTTTGTGGCTGGGGCACAGCGTCGCCAGCCGGGACGCCATCCGCACGACCTGCTGCACGAGCGCCCGAGCCTCGGCCGGGTCGTCGGTGCCGGTCCGGGACAGGTGCAGCCACACCCGGGTGGTGATCACCGGGGAGGTGAACCAGGTCAGCGCCGACAGCCGCGGCTTGGCGGGCTGGGCAAGTTTCATGTGCAGCCGCAGCAGGTGGGCGAGCATCTCGACCAGCACCGCGTAGGCCAGCGGCGCGAGCGCGTGCGCGACGGCGTCGGCGATGCCGTGGGCGGTGTCGATGTTCAGCCACACCGTGCCGCCGATGAACACGTACGTCGTGACCAGCGCGCCCGGGATGCGCCACCCGCGCGTCAACGCGGCCAGGCGCAGGGCGGTGCAGGCCACGATCATGCCGTCGGCAACCAACGGCACCAGGTTGCTGTCGAACTTGTCCGACACCGCGCTGAACGACCGTGCACCGCCGATCCCGGCGACGCCGAGCGCGGCGACGATCGCGACCACGATCAGCACCCGCCGGGTCGTCAGCCGCCCGGCCTGGACCGCGGCACTCACACCCCGGAAGGCGCGGCGGGTCGCCCAGACCAGCGCCGTCACGGTCGCGCCGAGGATCAGCAGGGCGGTGGCGCCGGCGGCGATCACTGGCCAGGTCACCGCGCCCGGGTGGAACAGGTCGGGCAGGTTGATCAGGTGGGTGGTCATCGCTGTCCTCCAGCGGTGTCGGGTACGGCGGTCAGGCCGCCGCGGGGGCGGCCGGCCTTGATCTGCTCAGCGGTCGGCGCCGGGCCGTTGGCGTCGCGGTTGGTGGTCCACCAGGTCACGAACTCGTCCGCGTCGGCCGCGAGCGGCACGACCACGGCGGGCTGCCCGGCGGGGTCGCGGTGCTTGAGCACGTCACAGCTCGGGGCGTACTCGCCGATGCGGCGGGCCACGCCGGGCCGCTGGCGGTCGTGCCAGTCACCGACGAGCTTGTTCGACGCCTCCGGGCCGTGGTAGGCGCCGGTCCAGGCGTCCATCAGCCACAGCAGTTCCTCGACGATCTCGGGGTGCCACAGCCAGCACGGCGGCAGCGACTCCGCGCTCGTGGCGTAGCGCAGGTAGGTGGATTCCATCCACGGCAGCAGCTCGCTCAGCACCGCCTGTACCGCGGACTCGTCGTCCTCGGGCAGCCGCAGCCACGACACCGGCTCGACGTCGCTGGAACCTGTGCCCTTGCCACGGCTGTTGGGTTTGGCGGTGACCCGGGTAAGGAGGTCCTCGAACGAGGCGACCGTGGTGCCCAGCGATGCCACGGTGTCGCTGAGCCGCGCTACGGCGGTCTTGGAGGCGGTCTGCTGAAGACCGGTCTTCATCGCAGCCACGTCCCGGGTCAAGGCCTCGACCGAGCGGGCCAGGCCAGCGACGGCCGCGAGCGCCGCGGTGCCGGGGTCCTTGTCGTCGTCGTAGCGCATCAGGCCACTCCCCTCTCGTTCCGCTCGCCGTAGGGGGCGTCGAACAGGGTCAGCGGTTCGTGTGGTGGGATCGAGGCGAGGACGCGGTGTCGCCACAGCTGGGCGTAGGTGTGGCAGTTCGCGCAGTTCTTGTGTCGGCAGCCGGGAAGCGGAGCGGTCCGGCGTGCCTCGATCGACCACGCCATGGAGTCCGCCGATGTGAGGGCGTGTCCGCAGCGGCGCAGTCCCAGGACCTTGAAACCGAATCCGTGCAGTCGGGTGATCCCGGCGGCACGGAGCGCGCCGATGATGGCGACGGCTTCACCGGTCGCCTGGCGGCGGCACACCGAGCCAAGGCCGACAACGGGCGCAGCGGACAGGTCGACGCCGGCGTCGGTGTAGAGGCTGGCGCAGGCGAGGTAGTCCTCGAGGCGCCAGCCTTGCAGCACCGGCACGAACGGGAGTTCCGGCGCGATCGATCGCAGCAGCAGGTAGTTGTCGACCGTGCGGACCTGGTGTTCGCGCAGGCTCAGCCCCGTCTTGGACAGGATCCAGGGCTCGCACATCCAGTCTTGCGGCGCTGCCCACGCGAGCTGGCCGATCTCGTCGCGGTAGCGGCGGACCCTGGCCGCGTACGCGCGCGGAGTCGGCCCGTGATCCCACGACCCATGAGTTGACAGCTCCGTGAAACCCCCGGAGTCCAGCGCCCACCGCGCCATTGCTGTCGGCAACGTCTTGTAGGCGCGCAGCCTCCGATCCGACACGAACAGCGGCACGCTGCTGGTCCGTAGCCAGCCCGGCTGATGTGTCCCGAGGAAGAACTCGACCGTCACCGGTTCGCCTCCCGCCGGTCGGCCTCGTCCTGACGTCCGACGAGCTCGCGCGGTGCGGTGCGGGTCGTGTCGCGGGAGGCCAGCGCGCTGCGGGCCTTGCGCATCGCGCCGGCCAGGCGAAGACGGGCGATCAGTTCGCGGGCCGGGTCGGTGGCCTCCAGCCACGTCACCGCCACGTCGAGACCGCGTGCCAGACGCTGTACGACGCCGGCCGTGACGCGGCGGCGAGATGTGGCTGCCCTTTCGAGGGTCGCGAGCAACTGGTCGCGCAGCCAGGCGGCATCGACGAGCAGCCGGGCGCCGGTCCGGTTCTCGAGCGCGGCCAGCTGGCGGCTGGTCCACTGCACTGCTGGGCGGTTGTGGAACCGTTCCCTGCGCAGGTCGCGGCGCTTCCAAGCCATCTTGACCCGCCCGATCGCGGGCGGCATGCCGCGGGTGATGATCAGCGCCTGCCCGGCGCGCAGCTGCGCGATCTGCCCCGGGGTCAGGACCGGCACGTGCCGGTCGCTGATCGACACCCCGCCGGTGGTGCGGTCCTTGGTCGCGGTCTGCTCCAGCCGCTCGCCGCACAGCGTGGACCAAAACTGCAGATCGTCGTCGTCGGCGGTGCCGGCCAGCACGATCTTCGTAGTCACGTTCGTCATCAGCGAACCGGTCGCGGCCTCACCGAACCGCTCCCGCAGCTGCGCCCGCGACTGCGCCACGATGTGCAGCGTGATCCCGCGGGACCCGAAGTCACCGGTCCACCGATCGAGCGGGATCAGGCAGATCAACGCAGCCTCGTCCAGCACCATCGTCAGCTGCGGCTCCAACCGGCGCCCCGAGCTCTTGACCGCGATCGCGCGCGCCGACCGGGCGATGTGCGCCGTCAACGCAGTGACCAGCGGCGCGGTCTTCTTGTCCTCCGCGCCCAGCAGATACACCGTGCCGGTCTCGGCCAGCAGCCGCTCCACATCGAACGCCACCCCACCAGGCGCCGCCGCAGCCGCTGCGGCCGGAACCGACAACCAGGACAGGGCGGGCATAATCGTCGTGGAGATGCTCGAGCGGGTGCGCTCGTTGTTGTCGAAGAACTGCATGGCCTGCTGCTCGAACCCGACCGCGTTCGCAACCCGCAGCTCCCACAGCACGTCGTCCTTGCCGGAGTCGGGGTGAGCGACCCAGCGCTGCACGTCGGCCATCGTGTAACGGCCGAGAGCGGCCGCGTGCATCAGCGCGGTCAGCGCCTGGCGGGCCAGGTTCAGCCAGTGCTCGGCGTCATCGGACTTGGCGCCGACCCCGTCGAGCAGGTCCGAGGCGCGGTCCATCGCCACCGACGGGTCACTGCAACCAATCAACGGATCGAACGTGATCGTGGACCCATCCGACGTGAGCCCGTCGGGGTCGAACACCCACACCGGGCCGCGCCTGCCGCGCAGGGTACGGGTGATGTCGAGGACGTCGGTCTTGGTCGACGTCACGATCGCCGCGCCCGGGGCGTCGAGCAGGTGCCCCATCACGAGGCCGGTCTTGCCCGCGCGCGGCCCGGCCACCGTCAATGTGTGGTCCTCCGCGCTGGAGCGGACCCTGACCCAGCCGACCGTGGCGACCGTCGTACCCAGCTCGGTCAGCGGCACGAACCGCCGCTTCCACGCCGGCACCGAAGCGAGCGACGGCCGGACCTGCTTGGCCTTGCGGCGCAGCATCCGCGCCGAAGCGTTGCGGTGCACATCCCACGCCGACGCCAGCCCGTCAGTAACCCGGCCCGCGCGGCCCAAGCGGCGCAGCAGGCCACGCGAGCTGGACCGCGACCGCAGCGCGAACCCGGCCGTCAAGAACAGCACCGCCGTTGCCGCCAGCAACAACAGCCACCAGTGCCGTGACCCCTGCACAGACTCCGGTAGCGCGCGGAGCAGCAGGCCGGTGTAGGCCAGCCACATCGCCAGCGAGAGACCGGCACCCACCGACTGGTTAACCGCCACCATGCCCAGCGTCACCAGCAGCAGGGCTCCGGCACCGATCAGCCAACCCGCCGCGCCGCCCGGCGCCTGCAGGCGCAGACCGAGGAACCCGGCCAGCAGAATCCACAACGGTGCGGCGATGAGTACGCCGTGCATCAGCCGCCAGAACAACAGGCCGACGGTCACCAGACCGACCACCCCGGTCGCCAGCACCCAGCCACCGACCTCGATCAGCGCCGGGCTCTCGCCCCACACGACTGCCGCCGCCCCGGCGCCCGTCAGCGTCACCATCAGCGCCGTGAACCACGGCACCATCACACCCTCAGTTCGGGTCGGCCGGCGCATCATCGCGCACCCCCGATCAGCACCCCGGCCACCGCCAAGAGCACACCGCCGGTCGCTGCCGCGAACGAGATCCGCAGCCAGCGATGCTTGGCCCAGGCAATGTCGGCCAGCCGCTTGGCGTGGTGGCTGACGGCCTCCCACGGCTCGGCGACCAACTCGCCGTACACCTCGGGGTCGATGTGCTGGCGCAGCTCACGGATCGACCGCAGACGGACCGCGCCGAAGTACAGGAACTCCCCCGCGACGAGCTTGCAGCCCGGACGGTGCAGCCTCGGCACGACCACCAGCAACGCAGAGCCCAGCGCCACCGCGAGCGCGGCCAGCGCGACACCGAACAGGACCCGGGCGGCCAGAGGCGCGCCGTGGGACTGCGACACCAGGGACAGGACAACCGCAGCCAGCGCGGTCTCGACCGTCGCAGCGAAACCAGCCTTCGTGTCAGCCCGGTCGACAGCACCCGCGGCCGAGTCGTGCATCCGCCAGGCCAGATCGAGCCGTACGTTCTCGCTCATCGCGCACCACCCGTCGCCTCAGCCGCGATCGGCTCGGGCTGTACGTTTTCCGCGTACGACATGTGTGCGGTGTGCGCGGCCATCGTCTCGCTCGAGATCGCGAACGACGTGATCTCGACGGGACCGAATTCCGTGCTCACGTCGTAGTGCCCGCCGCGCAACTCGGGCTGAACACCGAGCGCGGCACCGACCTGGTCGACCTTGCTGCAAGCCGCCGAAAAGTTCGCGTTCCGGCTCGACGGCCAGACCACGGCCCTCACCGCCGGCACCGGCAGCTCCGGGTGATCCGCCACCCACGCCGCCAACTCGAACAACCCACGGATCAGCTCCGCGCGCTGCCGCGGAACCTCCAACATCCCAAACCGCGGTACCCACTCCATGCCGCTCTGTACTGCGTCAGTCATGCTGTAGACCTCTCGAACTCGTAGCTGAGTGAAGGGAGAACCGGCCCTGTCCTGGTTGGCGCCTGCGGCAGGGCCGGGTTTCTGAGGAGTTCTGGTCATGCCGCACCGCCTGCTGGTGCACGGGAGGCATCCCAAGAAGACGTCCAGTCCGAAATCTCGACCGGCTCCGAGCTTTCGGTGGCTGCGTCGAGCAGCTGCTCCACCGCCTTCGCGGGAATCACGTAGCGGCCCTGTTCCGAGCCGCGCCGCATGCGTACAGCGGGAAAGGCGCCAGCCCGAACCAGTCGGTAGAGGTGCTCCGGCGATACGCTGCAAAGCGACGCCGCCTCAGGGATCGTGTAGGTCGGTACGCCAGATGCGCGCTTACGCAAGGCGTTCCGAAGGGCGATTTCGCGGCCGATCTCGCGTAGTCCGGTCACGGCTGACCCTCCCGCCAATCGGCGACCGACACCGTGCCGCCGGAGGCGAGCGCGGCTGCACTGAGGTCGTCTATGACCCGGCCGGGAACAAACAGCCGCTTGCCAATACGGACGGCGGGCATCTGGCCGGCGGAAATCAAGCGATAGATGGTCATCTGCGACATGCCGACCACTTGCGCGAACTCCGCGATGCTGAGGAGTTTCGCGTTCGGGTGGTCGCCACTCTGCTGGTGCATTGGAGTGCTTCCCTTCGTGATGATTGAACTAGCTTATCTAGTCTAAGCTAGTTAACTTGTGTTGCCAAGGTTCACTTAGGTTCAGTCGCTTAGCTGGCTAGGACAGTTAGGATCTGTGTATGCAGGTGGACAACGCCGATCCGCGGCCCGCGTACGTGCAGGTTGCAGACCGCCTTCGCGATCTGATCAGGAACGGCACGCTTCGGCCCGGCGACCGGCTGCCGGCCGGACACGATCTGAGCGAGCAGTTCGGCGTCGCGATAATGACCGTTCGGAAGGCGATTGACGTGCTTCGGTTGGAGGGCGCGGTCTCGTCCCAGCAGGGTCGCGGGGTGTTCGTAACGGCCGCCGCCGCCAAGGAGCCAGCCGACCTAGAGAGCTTGAGAGTTGCGGTGGAGAGACTGACGGTGCGCGTCGCAGCGTTAGAGGACGCCGCGAGCCAACGCACCGAATGACTGGACATGGCGCCCCATTCGCATGTCTTGTCGTCATGCCAACTAGTGAAATCGAGCGAAGACGAGTGGAACATGCGAAGGTGATGCAACGGCAGCGCAACGAGTATGCAAGCCGACCCACCCAAGCCATGTGAGGGAGACTCCGAGTGGTGGTCGTGGACGTGTGGACTGGCCGCCGAGCATCCGCTCTTCGGGCTTCGCTCCGGCTCACGAACGAGGCGTTCGCGAGCTATCTCGGAGCCAGCGTGCGAACGGTGGCGTACTGGGAGTCCCGCCCGGACACACGACTCTCACCGACGATGCAGGAAGCTCTCGACACTGCGCTTTCACAAGCTAGCGAGGATGTCCAGCAACGATTCGGCGGCCTCTTGGCGAGGATTCGACCGGACGAGAACTCGGTAGAAACGGCGGGGATGGCGGGCCGGCCGGCGCCGCCCAACGGACCTCCAACAGGTGACCAGGTGATCGAGGCGAGCCAAGCGTCTTGGAGAGATGTTCGGCGATACCTGATCGACAACGGCTGGCAGGTCGCTCGCCGCGCCGCCGAGCTGTACGACCCGCAATTCCGCATGACTGACGTTCCAGCGCTAGCGCTGCCAACTTGGCTGCCAGCCAGACCATTGTCGTTCGATGCTGTGACGTTGCGTTGGGAGCCGCAGGCGAACCCTCCGAGACTCACGGGCCGGGAAGCCGAGACCCTTCCCACGCTGCCCCTCCGTGCGCCAGGCCATGCGTTCGCGAGCTATACGAGCGCCATACGCTACGTGCAGCCGCCCAAGCTATTCGAGAACCGTCACAGCTACCGCCTACTCGACCTCGCCTGGGATGACCAGTCAGTCAGAATGTCATTTGGGCTTTCGACCTTCTTCGACAAACTCGATGTCGCCGAGCCTGTGAGCCACGAGGCCGCCCAGGCAGACCTGGCGGGCGGCCTGAACTGGGCGAACCTCCCATATCGAGCACTCCTCCGCGATCCCTTCGACTTTGCGAACAGGGCAGTCAATCCCGGCATTGCGACATTGACGATCCGAAGGGATGTGGCGACAGGAGAGGGAGCGTTCTTCCTGCTACGCCGTAACCCGGTGCAGGTCACAAATGGCCGCCACTACAGTCTCCTGCCGTCGGGCGAGTTCCAGCCGGCCAGCATCTCGCCGTTGAGCATCGAGCAGGACCTCGATCTCTGGCGCAACGTGGTGCGGGAGTACAGCGAGGAAATGTTGGGACACCCGGAACATGACGGCAGCGCCGGCGTGCCCGTCGATTACGAGATCTGGCCTTTCTATCGAGACATGACGCGAGCCCGCAGCGAGGGCAAGCTCCGCCCATTCCTGCTCGGAGTCATTCTCGACGCGCTCAGCCTAAACGCCGTCATCTCGACAGCTGTTGTCATCGACAGCGACGTCTTCGACAGACTCTTCAAGGACATGGTTTTCACCAACGCCGAGGGAGAGATCGTTGCCGAGCTAGACGAACGCAAGTCGGTCCGCGGCCTACCCTTTGACCAGCGGACTGTCACCCGCCTGACTGAGCAGGAGCCCCTCGGCCAAACCAGCGCCGCAAGCCTTCGGCTGGCATGGGGCCAGCGCGCGTTCCTCCTCGCGTAGCATGTCGGTCCACACTTTGTGATCCGTCAACAGATGCCCGAGACATTCCGTCACTCGATGTGCGACAGGCTAGACGCCTGGGAACCAGCTGACAGAGCCAGCACGTGCGCACCCGCAGCCAGCATCGGCACGTCAGTTGCTGGCGTCACCCACGGCGCAGTGCGGCACACGCCGCTTCCTCCCGATCATCCGCAATACCGGCACCGCCGCTGTCAACGGCAGCCGAATACCGACCAACTGTCGGCAAGGCGGGCACTGGTCAGTATTCAGGTGCCGCCGACAGCCGCGATCGGTGGTGTGGTGCGATGAAGCGTCGCAGCTTCCTCACACCACACCCTCAACCGCTCAACGTGTCAGTAGAGTTCGACTGTTCCCAGATCGGCGTAACCACCCTCGTAGGCAAAGGTGACGCGCGACCCCCAGACGTCAGGGGAGTCCGACCATCTGACCCGCACGCCCATCGCGGCCGTGCCACACGTAGCGGGTTTGACGATCGGCTTCCACATGCCCTCCGCGTCCGTCACTCCCTGAGGGCCTGCCGTCCACTGGCCCGTCCCGCATCGGGTCTCGAGGAAGATCGGAACGTTGGGCCAGTCTTCGTAGCCGTCGCGCGAGTTCGGATAGTCGTACTTACCTGTCGAAAGCCAGTACTGGTAGGAATTATCGGGCTGCTTGATGGCTCCGCTGTGTGTTAGTGAGGACGCCCAGCGGAGGTCGATCGCAAGCTGGTTGAACGTGATGTCTTGTCCAGCGCTTGACGATCCAACAACTCCGTTGAAGGTCCGCAGTCCCATAGGGTCCTCGCCACTGAACATCGCGGTCTGCGAGGTCGGGCTGTTCAGGAACCACGCATCATCGAGGTGCTTGTCACCGAACCATTGCTGCCACTCCACGTCGAGCGGATCTCCACCGCTGCAGGTCTTCTTGAAGGGTAACGCAACGGCGTCGGTAGCCAGCGCCAGCTCAAGCGGCGCGTCTGCCGTGGCCCGGGACACCGTGTTGCCGACCAGCCCTCCGGATCCAGTCGCCTTGACGATCAGGCGCCCAGAGTCACGTGTGACTCGGCTGCCACTCTTTGCCGGGTCTGGGAAGTCGAAAGCCATGTCGCAGTGAATCGCCGCCGCTTGGCCGCTGGTGGCTGCGGGCGCCTGCTGGCCAGCGAGGACCTGGACGCCGGAGACACCTCCGAAGGCACATGCGGCAACCGCAAGTGCGATAGTCAACTTCTTCACAGCAGACCCTTCTCGTCAGGTGTGGTCCAGGACATGCGGTCGTCAGCGAAACTCAGAACGAACTCCTCGTGCTCCCCGGTGAGTGCCTGGCACGAAAGCAGGATCAGTCCCAGCAGGGATGATTCGGGTTCGGCAGGCCCGACGTGGTCTGACGAGACCCGCAGCACAACATCGTCCTCGCCGGACTGTGCGACGAGGAACCTACCGCTCATGTCCATCGCGAACGGGAAACCCGCGACGCCGACGTCGGCGCTCCACGAGATCGGCCAGGCCGCCTGCTCCTCGACCTCCTTGAGCGTCAAGAACTGGTAAAAGGTCGGGAACAGGAACAGCGGCCAGCCGCCTGCCTGTGACGCACCGTCCCGCCAGGCGTACAGCTTCCTGACGGTGTTGGGTGCAGCGATCCCGATCCGGCCGGCGACCTCATCGACTGCACCTTCCGGTGCGGGAGGCCGAAGACGGCTCTGCGCGAACGGATACTGCGTCAGCAGTTCATCCAGACGCGAGAGTTCGGCTGTGAGTGCGTCGGTCATTATTTGTCTCCCGCGCTGCCGGATGGCGGCACCGGATCTTCTGCCGTGACAACCGGACCGTCGAAGATGTTCACCGTGAATTTGTCGCCGCTCAGAATACGGTCCTTATAATACCATAATTGGAGCCAGCGTCCGGCTCGGCGGTTGTCGCGATAATCGATGTATCGCACCGAGAAGTTGTAGTTTTGCTCCTGCCCCGGACCTGGCGTTCCGAGTGAGCCTTCCAAGGTGGAGGCGAAGGGGTACTCGTCGCAGTCCACGCCTCCCGGGTTCGGGCCGAAGGCGGCCAGACAGGTCGCAATGGATCGATTCCGCTGCTGGTCGTTCAAGACTTGGTCCCAGTGACGCGTCAGCGGAGACGGCATCGTCTTGGACACATTATCCGGTGGTTTGGGGAACATTTCCTGCGGATAGTTCTGTGCATCCCGGATATGGAGCGCGGACTCATTGATGTTCGCGTCGTTGATGTTGAAGTTCAAGACAGGATTCGCGTTGATGAAGATACAAGCCGGAGTCAAGTAGGCCGTCTGCTCCAGTTGAGCCGAGTCGCACCGAACGATTTGCCCCGCCCGCAGCACGCCCATCGTGAGCGTGCCGCCGCCAGCCGACGTCGCGTAACTCTGGGTGAACGTCATCATGCCCTGCATGATGGCCAGCGGGTTGGTCGCGGGATCAACGGCCTGATCGGAGCGCATCGTGATCTCGAGCGGATTGTCCTCGATGTCCTTCAACGAGGCCGGCCCTGCAGGGTCAGGGGAGTACACACAGGCACCCTGGAGGTTGTTCAGGGTACAAGTCGGCGTAACCTTCAGCGTCGTGTTCCCCGGGCCGAACCCGGTGAAGTACCGGTAGTGGATCTTGTCCACATAATGCGTGGTCGTGACGTACCGGTCGTCTTCTCGCCCCTGCGCCATGACGGTCAGCCGGTAACTCATGATATTGATGATTCGCCCGCTGTCGTCTTTGAGCGGGAGGAGGACGAACCGCCAGGCGCACCACTGGAAGTGGTTAACAGCATAGCCGCGGAGCTCGCCGGACTCGACGTTAGCGCCCGCTGTTTGCTTTTGGCATTCGTCTTTGTCGATAAACTTGAAGTCATCGTACGGTCGTGGCGCGTCGTCAGCTGCGATCTTCGATCCAGCTGCCGGCGGGGCCGGTGTCGGTGTCGGGTTGCTCGCGGCACCCAGACTCGACAGCAGGCCAACTACTGCAGCACCTACGCTCACCGCGACGTTCAGTCGCAGTCGTTTCATGCGGCCCCCAGTTCACATTGAAAGAAACAAGTGAGCAGAGGCGCAGCCGCCTGTGTGGAGACGCGGGGCGGCGCGACTCAGCTTCTCCCCCGGCTCCCTGCCTGAGGCACAGCCACCGACTCTAGTGGCGTCATGAGGCATTGACACCTAGTAGCGTGTCGCTGCTTAGCCCGGATCTTTCATCGGGCTGGCACGGTCGGCTTGGTGCGCGTTGGTGACGCGCAGCAGGTGTGATTCTTGCAGTTGGGTGTGACCGTTTGCCGAGTGTCGTCTCGGTGGACGCCGGTTCCGGCCGGGTGGGTCCTGGGGTCGTTGGGGCAGGGTGTGGTGGTGCTCAGCCGGGGACGGCGAGTTGGCGTAGGCGGGTGATCGCGGTCAGCAGGAGGTCGGTCCAGGCGCCGTCGCGGGCGAGGTGAACGATGATGCGGCGGCCGGTGTGGGCGATCCTCGCGGCGGTCGAGAACAGCCGCAGGCGTAGGCGTTTGGGTTCCCAGCGGCGGGCTTCGTGGCCGGTGTGGTTGTCGCTGGTGAAGGCGAGCATCTGCATCCAAGCGGTGAGCTCGCAGGCCAGCGCGACGATGGCGCACCAGATCTGGTTCTGGGTGAACTCGTGCAGCGGCAGGTTGGTCAGTCCGGTGTCCTTGGCCACTCGGATCCGGTCTTCGGCGCGGGCGCGGCGGCGGTGCCGTAGCTCGAGGTCGGCCAGCTGTCCGCGGGCGGTGTTGGTGGCGAACGCGGTGACGCGGTGCCCGTCGATGTCGGTGATCCGCAACTGGGCGCCGGGGTGCGGGCGTTCCTTGCGCGCGATCACCCGCATCCCCTTCGGCCAGGTGGACAGGTTCAACAAGCCGGTGACGTCTGCGACCCAAGCCCCGTCACGCACCTTGCCGCCGGCGTCGCAGGCCGGGGTCCACGCGCGTTTCGGGATCCGCGGCAGCACCTGGTCGAAGTCGTCGGGCAGGGTGAACCCGACCGAGTACGACATGCGCTGCGACACCACCCAGTCGAGGAAGTCGTGGGTGCAACCGGCCGAGTCCGCGCGGATCAGCACCTTGCGCCCGGGCCGTGTCCCTGGCCGCCACGACGGCAACTGTTTGAGTGCGTCACGGACCACGGCGATGTGGTCGGCGGCAGTATTCGAGCCCGCGTTTCCAGGCCGCAGCATCACCGCGAGCGGCTCACCGGTCCCGTCGGCGCCGTGGTCGACGAACGCCCACAACGGGTGGAAACCGTAGCCCCG
Organism: Kribbella sp. NBC_00889; assembly: GCF_045207705.1. Classification (NCBI taxonomy): domain Bacteria; kingdom Bacillati; phylum Actinomycetota; class Actinomycetes; order Propionibacteriales; family Kribbellaceae; genus Kribbella; species Kribbella sp. NBC_00889. The sequence goes on from NZ_CP108783.1 coordinate 6,490,467, forward strand.
CTTGAATGTTGGCGCAGCACCTTGCTTGTCGGAGTGGGCAGTCAGCAACGTCGCGTCGGTGTCGATCACGATCGGGCTGTCTGCGTCGATCCCGGCGTCCGGGGCATGCTGGCCGGCCAGCGCCCACACCCTCGCTCGCGCCGCGGCGCGAGCGGTGCCGATCGCCTTCAACACCCGCTCAGCATCTCCGGCCAACGCGTCGATCGTGCGCGACACCGTCGGATCGGAGGCCACCAGGCCGAACACCGCCGGTTCGCCACGCAGCACCGCGATGTCGGCCAGGCAGTCCCCGCCCAACGCGAGAGCGACCGCCAGATCGCAGACGATCTTGGCCGGGTCGTGCCGGACCAACGGTTTGCGCCACGGCGCCAACGCCCGCGACAACTCAGCGCCCAGCCCGCTGGTCCGGACCGCGTCGGCGAGCAGCAGACCACCGGCCCGCGACACCACCCCCGATCCCGCCGCATCAACCCGAACACAGGGATACAACCCGGTACTCTTCACCTCGAAGGTGCTCCTCGATCCGCACGACATGGTCCTAGACAAACCACATCGTCGCTGGTCAGGAGCACCTTTCAGTTCAACGACACATCCTCACAGCCGACCGGCATGAAAGCTCCGGGTTAGTTCTGGAGGTGAGCTAGCAGATCATCTCGCGGCGTCGATCCAGCCTCAGCGTGCTCGTCGACGCACATAGTTTCCTGTCTCCGACGAGGGTGTTGGAGGCTGGAAGGTCGCAGTCACGGCCCGAGTTCGCACTGAGGCGGCGTGGTTGCAGTTCGGCGTGGTCCACTGTGGTTCACAGCGAGGCCCGGTGCGCGACAGGCCCTTGAGCCTGTCAATGGCTCTGTCAATGAAGACCAGGCGAAAGATGACGAGAATGGCAGTGCTGACAGCCAACAGGTCGGCCGATCAAGCGGCAGACTTCCCCTATGGCCTGGAGCGTCGGACTTGTAAAGCGGTGGTTAGGGGTTCGAGTCCCCTCACCGGCTCTCACAATTGCACTATCGGGCAAACGTGGTTCACCCACGCGTGCTACGCACCCGCTCCTTCGTCGCGGCCGCTACGCGCGCTCCCACCCACCCGACCTTCCTTGCCGGCTACCGCCCGCCACCTGCGCGCTGCCGCGCGCCATCAACCACCCCGGGTCGGCGTCCGGCCGAAGACGACCGTTGGTCACGCTGACTGTGGTCCCTTGCGTCCGGGTGAGCTGTGGACCAGCCGGTCATACCCCAACCCCGCACAGCCGTCTCCCTGCTCTGTCGGATCGCTATCCGACGCTGAAGACGGCGACCTGCGGGGGTGACACAGCAATCGGGTCCTCGGGATCGACAGTGGCGGTCCCGGGCGGCGCGCTTCCGACAGGGTCGGAGTCACAGGCGTGACAGCATCTATATAGGGATCCTCATCCTCGGTGGTGGCTGGTTCCTGGGCAGGACGCTCGCCATGGATGCGCTGGCCAAAGGATGGGATGTCACAGCCTTCACCAGAGGCCGGAGCGGGCAGCCACCGGCTGGCGTTCGGCACGTGGTTGGTGACCGGACAAAGGAGGCTGACCTTCGTCGGTTGGCCAGCGAAAGCGCCTGGGACGCCGTCGTCGACACAAGTGCCTACGAGCCGATCGATGTTGCACACGCGACAAACGCTCTCGTCGGCCACATCGAGCAGTACGTACTCGTCTCAACCGTCGGCGCCTACGATGACTGGCCGGCAACCGCGGTCGACGAGATCTCGCCATTGTGGCCCTCGGCACCGACGTATGCGGAGGACTCGTCCGAGCTGGCAAGCATGACCATCGGCGGACGGTACGGAACGTTGAAAGCCGGCTGCGAGGTGGCTGCTACAACAGGCGTGGCTCGGAGCCTTATCGTTCGCCCTGGAGTCATCCTGGGTCCAGGCGAGTACGTCGGCCGCGCGCTCAAACTGCTGGAGCGAGCCGCCCGAGGCGGACCCTGGCTGCTCCCCGCACCGCCTGAGCAGCCGATCCAGCCGGTCGATGTTCGGGATGTCTCAACGTTCTTGCTCGCCGCCATCGAGCATCGACTCGACGGCGCGTACAACGTGGTCGCACCACAAGACCACGCGACGTACGGCGATCTCATCGACATGTGCCTGAAGCTCACTGCCTACCGAGCTCAGCCGACCTGGGCTCATCCGCGTTGATCGAGCATGGCGTCCGGCAGTGGACTGAGGTCCCGTTATGGCGCATCCCCGAAGGCGCGTGGAAAGTCGACGGCCGGCGAGCTGCCAAGGCTGGTCTGACCTGCCGGCCGCTCAGCGATTCGCTGCGAGACTTCAAGCTGGCACTGGAGCGCGATGGCCTGATCGAGCATCCGCGCCAGACGGAGATCGGCCTTGCCCGGGAGCGGGAAGCCGATCTTCTGGCCGAGTGGGACAAGGCGCATGGGTGCTCGGCAGCGCGAGACCGCCTGAGCTGTCCGGTGGTTATGTGGACGGCTTCCTCTGGGTGGACAAGCCCGACGAGGTCAAGCTTTTCAGAAGGCCTGAGCAAACCTGTGGGAAACCGCGCTCAGAGACGAGCAGTTGGCCGACTTCATCAAGCTGAGGCTCAACGAGTTGCAGCAGTTCGCCTGACGCCGGCAGGCTCAGCTCTGTTCGCCCGGCGCGAAGTAGTCCGCAAGCATGGTGGTGGTCCAGGCCGGCTGATGGGTCTCGCCTCGCGGGCCGAACTCATCGAACCAAGGTTTGATGTCGATGACGGGAGTGCCGTCGACGGCGTCGAGATCTTCTACGTGGAGGTCGAGTCCATCGACCTTCAGCAGGCGGCAGCGAGAGATGCCGAGCCAGTTGATCCGGCGCATGTTGCGGTGGCCGAACGCACCGACCTCGGGCCAGGCGGGGTTGTCCCTTGGGCGGCGAGTACCAAGGTTCAGGTCGGTCTGGTCGCTGAGGTGAAAGAAGAACACCACCTCGAGGTGGGAGAAGGCATCCAAGCCGACGGTGGATCGTTCGTCGAACCGCTCGCCGTCGATGCGCAGGATGGAGCGTGTGCCACCCCAGTAGTCATCGGTCGGTTCGCTTCGGCCACCGATGACCTGGGCAACGGGTTCGACTGTGAGGACACTCTGCGTCATGGAATCCTTCTATCGGTGACGATGACGGGCGGGTTGATCATCTCGGCGCGGAGGCGAGGTAGCGGGCGGCACGATGGTCGAGCTCGGTAGCGGCAGGGATGCCGCGGGCTCGGAACGGCGACAGCGCCGCACGCATGTCGACGACGGTCTGGCGCGTACGTCCGGAGTGCACGCCGTCCATGACGTCGAGAGCCGTCGACCAGGTCGAGCAGGCTTGGTCGATCGCACCCTGACGGGCCTGAACTGCGCCGAGGTATCCCAGGGTCACGGCATGCGTGCGGGTAAAGGTAGCTGCCTTGCGGGTGTTGACGCTGTGTCTGAACTGGGTCGTCGCAGCGACCAGATCGCCGAGATCGCGCAGAGTACAAGCGGTTTCATGGGCGAGGCTGGCTTCGCCAAAGAAGAACACCCTGCCGGGTTCGTCGTCACCGGCGCCGGCGGCGGCCAGATTGTCCTCGGCGCGCAGCAGAGCCTTCGCGGCTGCGTGGCCTTGACCGTCGGCCGCCAGTGCCCTGGCGTTGACGACCTCGAGCAAGGCCCGCTCGCGGGGACTGGCCAGGGTCGATCGTGGCCCGGACAACGACGCGGCCGCGAGCTGCACGGCTTGTCGTGGATGGCCGAGATCGACGGCCTGGTGCGCCATCGCACGCAGAACGTGGCCGGCCAGCGGTGGGTTGTCGGCCTCGGCAGCGAGTTGGACGGCGACAGTGAAGTACTTCTGCGCCGTCGCGTGCTCGGCATTGTCGAAGGCCATCCAGCCACTGAGGTACGCAAGCTCACCGGCAGTGGAGAACAGGCCGCGGCGAATGTCAGCGCTGGAGTGGGCAGCTCTCAGTGCGCTGGCGACGTCGGATGTCAGGTATTGCACCACCGCGGTGCGCGCGTGCCCGCCGCCGCGGCGCTGATCGATCCGGGTGAACATGTGCGACATCTCCCGGATCGCTTCCAGGTCACCGGCGCCGATCACCCGGCCGGTCCGGGCAGAGCGCTGGCCCCCACGGCGCGCCATGGCGTCCCACCAAGCCTGTGAGGGCACCGCCAGTGAGGCCACGGAGTAGCCAGCGGCCCGCAGGACAGACCTGCGCTCGATGTCCACGTTGCCTCTTCCCAGATCGGCGAGCGTCGCCAGCGTATCGGCGGACCAATCCAGCGCGGCAGGTGCCTGCGGACCGGACAGGCCGATCTCGTCGACGGTGACGACCCTGCCGAGGCGGCGGGAGATTGCCTCCACCAGGATCGCCGGCGCGTCACCCGACGGGGTCGACCCCGCGACCCAATGCGAGACGTGGGACCTGCCCACCGAGACGAAGCGCTCGTTGCCGGCCTCGGCGGCCACTCGGCCCACCGCCTGAGCGAGTTGGGCATGCGACCAGCCCGCCTCGGCGATGACCGCCGCGAGCTTGGCGTTGCGGCGCTGTCCAGCGCTTGACTTCCCCGTTCGCTCGTTCACCACTTTCACCACTCTCGGCGTCACAACCGCTGTCCCACCCACGGTAGCCAGTGATTCGCTCATCGTATCCACAATGAAGTAGCAGGAAGGCCCGATAAGTGCAGCCAGAGTCCGTCGCGCGGCAGGTGCTACGGCCAGATCCACAGTGGTGGACCTCGGGCGTGCATCAGGGTCGGCCGCTGCGTGACTGCCTGGCTGAGCAGGACATCCGGACGCTGTTCCTGTTCCTCAGGCATCGCGGCTACAGCAGGAGCGCGCTCGCGGCTGCGTCCGGCCTCTCGGAGACCCGGGTCCGGAGTATCTCCCAGGGCAAGCAGTTGGTGACGTCGTACGACGTACTCGTGCGAATCGCGGACGGTTTCGGCATCGAACGCGGCCTGCTGGGTGTGGCATCGCATGCGCCGAGCAGCGAAACCACCAGCGATGGCGGATTGCGTGACCCGGGTGCGGTGCCGGGTTTCGTCGGATCTCTCGCCGCCCTGGCGGTTGGCCCGGTCCCGGCCGAGCTGAACGGGTACGTCGAGGCCAAGCATCGCGATGCGTCCAGTGTTCCATCGCGGGTGACTGCGGCCCACGTCGATCTGGTCCGCGCGGTTCGTGACGAGCACCGCCAAATCGATGCCACCCATGGCGGCGGATCCTGCCGGGACTCCGCGGTCAGCTACCTCGCCTTCGCGAGTGGCATGCTGGCCAGCCGTTTCGAAACCGAGCAAACCGAGGCGGACTTCAAGGCCGCGCTGTCCGACATGTACCAAGTCGCCGGGTGGGCCAGCCACGACCTCGGCGACCACGGGGCGGCCCGTCACTACCTGACCGCCGGGCTCGTCCTCGCCCGGGAGATCAACGAACTCGCGCTCATCGCCGGTGGCTTCTACCGCCTCGGGCGGGTCTCGATCCACCAGGGTCGGGCACAGGAGGCGCTGCGGCTATGGCAGCTCGGCCAGATCGTTGCCCAAGACAGCGGAAATCTCGCCGCCGTCGCGGTCCTGCACGCCAACGAGGCCTGGGCGTACGCCATGCTCGGCGCCGCGGACCGGGTGTCCGACTCGCTGGCTCGCGCTCAAGACGAACTCGGGCGGGTCGACCAAGGTACGGTCCCGTCGTGGGCTCGGTTCTTCCTCGCGCCCGCAGACCTGGACGGCATCTCGGGGGTCGTCTACGGCTGCCTCGCCTCCCACGCAGAACATCAGGCCCGGTTTGCGCCGCGGGCTATCGAGCATGCTGAACGCTCGTACGCGACCAGGGGTGCGGGTGAGGAGCGAAGCCGCACGTTCGACGCGATCAGCATCGCCACTGGCTACATTCTCGATGCCCAGCCAGACCGTGCGGCGGCGGCCGGGCATCAGGCCGTCGACATGGCCTTGACGACTGACTCGGCTCGGGCCGCGGATCGGTTGCGGGCGATGGTGTCCCTGGCTCGTCCGTACGCCACCCACGACGGAGTGAGCGGGGCCCTCGAGCGTGTTGGTGCGTTGATCAGCAGCTAACTTCTACGACGTGACAACCCTCAGCAGTGGCGAACGCGACCGCCTCGATACTGCGTTGCGCGACATCGCCGGCGCAGCAGGGATCGACCCCGCGGGCGCCGTACTGCTCCGCTACACGATGAACGCCGTCTACAAACTTCCCGCCGCCAGCCTGGTGCTTCGCATCGCTCCCGCAGCTAACCGCTCCACCGTCCACCGCGTGACCAAGATCGCCCACCGGCTGGCTGAACTCGGCCTGCCCACCGTCCGGCTCGCACCCGGTCTGGAACAGCCGATCGAGACCCCAGACTGGACCGCCACCGCCTGGACGTACCTTCCGCAGATCCCCGGACAACGCCACCGCCAAGCCGAACTCGCCCACCCGTTGCTGGCGTTCCACTCGCTCAACGATCTAGGGTTCCCGCTCCCGCAGTGGGATCCCATCAGCCGCGCGCAGTCCCGCCTTGAGACCGCAGCCGCAGCTCGCGGCGATCAACTGATCTACTTGCAGACCTGGGCCGCAAGCCAGGTACGGCTCGACTTGAGCGACCTCGTCGGCTGGCTGCGAAAACGCGCCCTCTCCGTTCGAGGTGCAGCGGCGTCCGCTGAGTGGCGACTGCCCACGTCGGTCATCCACGGCGATGCTCACGCCGGCAACCTCCTCACCGACATGCACGGTCAGTCCGTGCTTTGCGACCTGGACTCGGTGAGTACTGGCCCGCCTGAGTGGGACCTCGTCCCTGCTGCGCACGGCGTGGAGCGGTTCGGAGATCCACGAGAGCAGTACGACGAACTCAGTGCGGCGTACGGCTTCGACCTCCTCTCCTCGCCCACTTGGCCGACCCTGCGGTCGATCCGCGAGCTCCAGATTGTCACCAGTGTCATCGGTGGGCTGACCGGCCGGCCCGACGTTGCCGATGAGCTGGCTCACCGCCTCCGCAGCTTGATCGCTGGCGACACCGATACCTGGCATCGCTACCGGTAGGGCGTGGGGGTCCATCGTGGACCCCCACGATGGGCTGAACAACCTCACGCTGGCAGGTCGAAACTCGGTGATGTAGGCAACGAATCGCCTACTCGGGCTAGGGCTCCAGCCTGACCCGAGACCCATTCGACCCAGAACGGGGACAGGTTCATGACCGGCTATTGGCTCCTATCACAAGCGCACACGACGGTCCTGTACGGCCTGATTGGCATCGCGGCAGTTGCGTACGCCGTGATGCTCCGTGACATCGCGCAGGAAGTCCGTGGGTGATGACTGTCGCCGACCCTGTCGCCGGTCCCGTGCCGCGCCGTCGCGTACAAGTTTGGTTCGGCGATCACGTGATCGCTGACTATCTGGTCGAGCCTGCGCTCGCCGAGCGGTACGCCGCCGCGTCGTCCAGGCGGTTCGGCTTACCTGTGACAGTCGACCCAGCCCCCGCGGCCGATCCGGATCGACGACGACGGGCCCTGCGATGACCAACGCCCGCCTGGCCATGCTGGGCTACTTCGTCGAGACCTTCCTGATGACACCGGCCGAGCAGGTCCGCGCTCGCAACCTGCTACTCGAGTTCGCTGACCGCTCGGGTGCACAGATGACGGCGATCTACATGGAGGCGATCGACTCACGGCCGGCGGCGATCGAGGCCTTGATCGAATCAGCGCGTCGAGGAGGCATCTCGGCGGTCGTGATCACTGCCGCCGGTGCAATCGCAGGCCAGTACCGCCGTGAACTCGAGCATGCAGGCGTACGACTCCTCACCGCAGGCGGCTCACCCTGAGCAGGCGAGGCCGATGCTCGTCAACACCTCCTACCTGCGGCCGACCTCACGACCGCAGGCAGCCCTCGGCTCGCCACTATCCGGAGCTCCGCGGTGCCCGGAACCTCTCTGCACAAGCCCGGGACTGAGGGACTCCACCCTGAACCCGGCTGGCTCCCGTTGTGAACACGGCCTGCGGGAGCCAGCCGTTCCAATCCGAGCGTCAGCCGGGTTATGGCTGACGCCCGACTCCTCAACCTGCTTCCTCCGCTTGACGATCCCTGTCACTAGTCTGCGATCCGGCAGTTCAGGTCCTGTCTGGTGCTCGGCCGTGGAAGTCGTCCGCCGGGAACCGGTCAGAAGAACCACGCAGCTTGCGAAGGGCCGCGTCGGCTAGATCGATGTCAAGTACGTCGGCGAGGCGGACGAGATAGATCAGTACGTCGGCCAGCTCCTCGCCAGTGCGCTCGTGGAGACGCTCCTCACGTGCGCGATCCACTGCTGCATCAGCGGGGAGCCACTGGAACAGTTCGGCCAACTCGCCGACCTCGCCGACGAGGGCGAGGATCAGGGACTTCGGATCATGGAACTGGCTCCAGTCGCGTTCCTCGGTGAACACCCGCACGCGGTCTCGTAACTCGATCAGATCAGACACGCCGCGAGCATGACACGGATCCTGCTCGTCCTGCTTGCTGGGTAGAGTCGGGACCGCGGCCCGACGGGCTTCCGCCGAACGTCTGCGTTCGCAGGACATGCCCCCACCCGCACGACCTTTGATTCGTGCTGCCTGGGGGATCCACTCGTGACGCTGTTCCGCCAATCCGGCGCTGGTTTCGTCGTGCTGACACTTGAGCAGCAGTTCGCCCTGAGGATCGCCGAGCAGATGCAATTTCACACCGGTCACCGGGCATCGCCGGCGGAGGTCAGGTCGTGGGAGCGCAGTCTGCCGGTTCTCGCTCAGGACCTCGAGCAGGCCGGGCTCGGCAAGGTCGAAGTCCTCGTCGAGCACCATCTTCCGCTGACCTCAAAGCGAGCGGATGTCGTGCTCGCCGGTCGCCACCCGCGGACGGGCGAACCGTCGTACGTGGTCATCGAACTCAAGCAGTGGAGTCGTGCGGCCGCCTGGGACGAGGATCGGGAGCTCGTTCTGATCGACGGGTACCCGAACGCACCTCGACTGCACCCGGTAGCCCAAGTGAGGGGGTATTGCGAGTACCTGGCCGACTTCGCCAAGTTTCTGGACGGTCAACCGGACGCTGTCGCGGGTGCGGCGTACCTGCACAACGCCATGGCCGAGGCGGATGTGCGGGACCTCTATGACTATCCGCAGGACAGGCGGGGTCAGCTCTTCACCGGTGCGCGCCGTGGCGAGTTCATCGAATTTCTTCGCGATCGGCTCGATCCCGAGGTTCCAGGGAGTCCGTACGCCGATCAGCTGATCAACTCGGCGATTGCGCCGTCGAGACAGTTGCTCGCGGTCGCGGCAGAAGAGGTCCAACGAAGAGAGCAATTCGTGCTGGTCGGCGAGCAGAAGCTGGCGCACTCGATGGTGTTGCACGAGGTTGAGCGTGCGCGGAGCCGCGACAGCAAGTCGGTCGTGATCGTCACCGGCGGCCCGGGCAGCGGTAAGAGCGTCATCGCTCTGTCCCTCCTCGGGGATCTGGCTCGGCGGGGACGCAGCGTCCTTCACGCGACCGGCTCACGCTCGTTCACTCAGACGCTCCGCAAGGTCGCCGGGCAGCGGCAGCCTCGCGTCCAGCGAATGTTCAAGTACTTCAACCAGTTCATGGAAGCAGAGCCCAACGACCTGGATGTTCTGATCCTGGACGAAGCGCACCGCATCCGAGAGACCTCCGTGGATCGCTACACCAAGGCTGCGTTCCGAACCGGACGACCCCAGGTTGACGAACTAATCGCAGCTGCGCGCGTCCCTGTGTTCCTGCTCGATCAGCACCAGGTTGTGAAACCCGGCGAGCTCGGAACAGTGGATGAGATCAAGCGGTACGCCGCTGATCTCGGCTTCCCCGTGCACGTGGTCGAACTCGACGCGCAGTTCCGCTGTGGCGGCAGCGAAGAGTACGTCCAGTGGGTCCAGCGGCTCCTCGGCCTCTCAGAGGGCGGCCCGGTCGAATGGCCGGGTGACCCGGCATTCGACGTGCGAGTTGCTGACAGTCCCGAAGCCATGGAGTCGTTTCTCCGGGACAAGATTTCAGCAGGCTACGGCGCGCGAATTTCGGCAGGCTACTGCTGGCCGTGGAGTGATCCGCGCCCTGACAAGACCCTGGTTGATGATGTCCAACTCGGCAGCTGGGCGCGGCCTTGGAATGTCAAGGGAGACCGCAAGGTGGGAGAGGCCCCGCCCGCTGCCCTCTGGGCCACCGACCCGAACGGATTCGATCAAGTCGGCTGTATCTACACAGCACAGGGCTTCGAATACGACTGGAGCGGCGTCATCCTCGGCCCAGACCTGGTCTGGCGCGACGGACGCCTCACAGCCGTTCGCGACGCCAATAGAGACCCTGCCTTCAGCAATCGGAAGGCCACAGACAACGCAGCCTTCGACCGCCTCGTTCGAAATACCTACAAGGTGCTCCTGACCCGCGGCATGGTCGGCACAGTTCTCTACTCTCCCGACCCCGAAACCCGGGATGCCCTTCACGAACTGGTCACGACAACAGGCTGACAATCCCGTCAGGGCATACCGGCTCGAGCCTTCTCGCAGGTCTGCTGGTGTTGCGGGGGCGCGTCAGTGCATGTAGAGGCCGCCGTCGGTGTTGAGGGTGTGGCCGGTTATGTAGGCGGAGTCCTCGGACATTAGGAAGGCTATTGCTGTGGCTACGTCTTGGGGTTGGCCTAGGCGGGTGACTACGAGGTCGTTGATTAGGGAGGCTCGGCGGGCGGGGGTTAGGGGGCCGCCCATGATGTCGGTGTCTATGGGGCCGGGGGCTACTGCGTTGACGGTGATTCCATAGGGGCCTAGTTCTCGGGCTAGGGCTCGGGTTAGGCCTATTACGCCGGCTTTGGCTACGGAGTAGGGGGTTTTGCTGTAGGTACCGCCGCCGAGTTGAGCCGAGGTCGAGGAGACGCTGACGATTCGGCCGTAGTTGTGGCGGACCATGGATTCGGCGACCCGGCGGGTGACGTAGTGGACGCCGTTCAGGTTGATGTTGATGACGCGGTGCCACTCGTCGGAGGTCAGTTCGAGGTACGGGACCGGGGAGCTGACGCCGGCGATGTTGGCCAGGGCTGCGAGCGGCGGCAAATAGGCTTCGAGTTCGTCGATCGCCGCACGGACCTGGGCTTCGTCGGAGACGTCGGCGGTCACGGCGATGGCCTTGACGTCGTGTTTCTCGGTGATCTCCTGAGCCAGGGCGTGGCCGGGTTCGATGTCGAGGATGCCGATGTTCCAGCCCTGTTCGGCGAGCAACACCGCTGTGGCACGGCCGATGCCGCGCGGAGAGGCGGCACCGGTCACAACTGCAGTACGGCTCATTTGGCTCCCTCGTAGTCCTGTCCTGGCTTCCAGTCGCTGAAGGCGTAGTCGTCTTCCGAGACCTTGGCTCCGGCTGCCTTCGCCTTCTGGAGCGCCTGGGCCCGGTCTGCGGTCGTGGCGTCGCTCAGCTTCTTCAGCTCGGCCTTGAGGTCGCTGATCGATCCGCCCAGGTAGCCCTGGACGATGTTGCCGACGTGCGGGGTGACCGGCTTGCGGAGCGCGTCGACCTTGGCCTGGGCGGGGTTCTTCACGATCGCCTGCGGCATCAGGAAGACGTTGGCCTTGCAGAACTCGACGCCCTTCTTGTACGCGTCGATCGCCTTCGACGACGCCACGAGCTCAAGATCCAGCGGCGGCTGATCCATCGCCTCGATCATCCCGTTCTGGTAGTCGTCGGTCATGAAGGACGCGAGCAGCTTCCCGGCCGCCTCGGGGTTCTTGCTGTCCGCGGCGACGAAGTACCCCGAAGAGGGCCGGCCGCGGTAGCAGAAGGGCTTCACGTCGGCCGTCGGCGCCAGCACCCATCCGGAGGCGAGTTTGTCGACGATCGGCGGCGCCAGCGCCTTCGATCCACCGGCACACCAGATGCCGTCGATGAAGGTCCCGACCGCACCGGACGCGAAGCGGGTACGGGCGTCGACGACACCGAAGTTGTTCGAGCCCGGCATGATCAGCTTGGCGTCGTTCAGTTCCTTGAGGAACTCGATCACCGTGACGTAGGCGTCGTGGTGGTAGGCGTACTCACCGGTGGTGAACTGCAGACCCTGGTAGCCGGGGAATCCCGCCGTCTGCGCCATGTCGTCGATCTGGTCACGGATGCGCCCGCCGTCGGCACCGATCGCCAACGTCAGCGGCTGGAGCCCGGCCGACTTCAGCTTGCCGAGCGCGTCCTTGAAGCCCGCGTAGTCCTTGGGCACGTTGTTCGGATCGAGCCCGGCCTTGCCCCAGTGATCCTTGTTCACCCACACCAGCGTCGAACTCTGCCGGTGGCTGAACATCGGGAACCCGTAGAGCTTGCCGTCCAACTGGGTGATGCCTTCGGTGAACGCGTCCTTGGGAAGCTTCGCCTTGACGTCCGCCGGCAGCGTCACCTCGTGCACCCACTTGCCACTGACCAGGGCGGACAACGGCAACCCGACCACGTTGGAGAAGATGTCCGGCATCTTGTTGGCCTGATGCGCCAACTGGAACGCCTGCGGTGCTTTGGATGCGTCGTAATACGTGTGGGCGACGTTGGTCTTCAGCGCCGACGACTGGTTCTTCGCCCAGTCGTCATTGAGCTTCTTGAACGAACTGAAGTGATCCCACCAGTCCAGCGTTCCGGTGGCACCGCCGCCACTCGTGCCGCCGGCCTCGTCGGTCGAGCTGCTGCATCCCACCGCGGCGCCGGCGACGGCAAGTACCGATGCGCCGAGCAGACTGCGACGTGTCATTCCGGTCATGATCGTTCCACTCCTTCGGGCGTTGCTAAGAGCTAAGACTTGACTGCGCCGGAGATTCCCTCGACGAAGTAGCGCTGCAGGAAAATGAAGAGCACCACGACCGGGACGATCGAGATCACGCCGGCCGCCGCCATTCCGGACCAGTCGGTCGCGGTCTCCCCGACGAATGCCTGCATGCCGACGCTCACCGTCCGGAGATCGGGCCGGCTGAAGGTGAACACCAAGGGCAGGAAGAAGGCGTTCCAGGTGGCGATGAAGGTGAGTACTGCGACAGTCGCCGTGACCGGCATCGCCAGCGGCAGCATCACCGAGAAGAACGTCCGGACGAAGCCGGCGCCGTCGACGAGCGCGGCCTCCTCCAGCTCCCGGGGGATCTGCCGGAAATAGCCGTAGTACAGCAAGATCGCGGACACGTACGCCCCACCGCTGAGCGCCAGGATCATTCCGCTCAGTGAGTCGATCAGGTGCAGCTGCATCGAGATCTTGACCACCGGGATGATCGTGTAGCCGGTGGGTACGAAGAGCGTCGCGACCAGGATCCCCAGGAAGAGCTTGGATCCACGGAACCGGTAGCGGGCCAGGACGTAGCCGGCCAGGGCGCACCGGACAGTGACGATCACGACCGTAATCACCGTCACCAGGACGGTGTTGATCAGGTACCGGCCGAAGTGCGCGTCGTTCCAGGCTCGCGCGTAGTTGTCCCAGACGAACTTGTCCGGCCACAGCTTCAGGCCGCCGGAGAACATCTCCATGCTGTCCTTCAGCGATGCCGACAGCATCCACAGGAACGGGAAGATCCAGACCAGGGCGATGCCGACCAGGACGATCGCGGCGATCCACCATGGCAGTCGATACAGAATGCGTCGTTGCCGGTCCGAGCGTTGGACAGTCAGTTCAGCGGTCATCGCTGGTCACCTCTCAGCCGACGGCCGGTGTAGAGGGCCCACAGCTGGAGGCCGCCGACGATCGCGACCAGCAGCCCGAAGACCACGGCGGCCGCGGACGCGTGCCCCAGTTGCGGGATCGGGGCGGCGAACGCCCACCGGTAGATGTAGATCTCGATGATCTCGGTGTGGAAGTACGGCCCACCCGAGGTCAGCGTGTACATCAGGTCGAAGTTGTGGAAGGTCTCCTCGATCGTCAGCACGGTGATGATGATCAGGAACGGCTTGAGCATCGGCAGCGTGATGTGCCGGAAGAGCTGCCAGGTGCCGGCGCCGTCGATCCGGGCCGCCTCGTACAACTCGTACGGGATGGTCTGCAGCGCGGCGAGCCAGTAGATCATCGTCACGCCGAAGAACTTCCAGATGTACAACACGGCCGCGGCCGGCAGCGCCAGGTGCTGGTCGCCCAGGAAGTCGACGCCACCGAAGCCGAGCTTGGCCAGCACGGAACTGACCGGACCACTGGCCGGGTCCAGGACGAAGCGCATCACCACGCCGATGATCGCCGTCGTGGTCACGACCGGGATGAAGAACGCCGATCGCAGTACGCCGATCAGTGGCAGCTTCGGAGAGTTGAGGATCATTGCCATCAGCAACGTGAGCAGGACCCGCGCCGGCACCACCAGCAGCATGAAGAGCAGCGTGACCTTGAACGAGTTCCAGAACAGCGGATCGGCGAAGACCTCGCGGTAGTTGCTCAGTCCGACGAACTTCTGGCCGGAGTCGAACCCGTTCCACTCGACCAGCGAGTACCAGTAGCTCGCGATGATCGGGTAGATCGTGTAGATGCCGTACAAGACCACGGTCGGCAGCAGGAAGATCCAGATCCAGGTGGTCTTCTGCCAGCCGTGACGCGGTCGGTCGACGGCTGCCGTGCCGGACCTCGATCGGCGGTCCTGCCGCCTGCTGAGTTGCATAGATCTGCTCGTCATCGTCCGGCTACCTGATCTGGCTGATCGCGAACGTGCGCGGATCGTTGCCGAGCCGGTTGCCGTTCTCCAGCGCGGTGACGGACGCGACCTCGGCGTCGGTCAGCTCGAAGCCGCCGAGTTCGAAGTTGGCGCGGATCCGCTCGGGATTGACGGACTTCGGGATGACGATGTGCCCGAGGTGCAGATGCCAACGCAGTACGACGTGGGCCGGAGTCACCTCGTGATCGCTCGCGATCGACGCCAGTACAGGATGATCGAGGTCGCCGCCCTGGCCGAGCGGAGAGTACGCCTCGACCGCGATCGACCGCTCGCGGCACAGCTCGGTCAGTTCGCGCTGCTGATACGTGGGATGCAGCTCGATCTGATTGACCGCCGGAACGATCTCGCCTTCCTTGGCCAACCGGTCCAGGTGCTCGACAAGGAAGTTGGACGTACCAATGGCCCGCACCCGCCCCTCGGTGTGGATCCGCTCCAGAGCACGCCAACTGTCGACATAGAGATCGGCAGCCGGATTGGGCCAGTGCAGGAGATACAGGTCGGCGTAGTCCAGTCCGAGGCGCTGCAGAGTTTCGTCGTACGCCGTCAGTGCCGACTCGTAGCCGTGCTCGCCGTTGCGGAGCTTGGTGGTGACGAACAGCTCCTCGCGGGGAAGCCCGCTCGCCCGCACGGCCGCTCCCACGCCGGCCTCGTTGTTGTACGCCGCCGCCGTGTCGATGTGCCGGTATCCGGTCTCGATCGCCTGCTCGACCGCGCGTTGGGTCTCGTTCGGCGGGACCTGGAAGACGCCGAAGCCGCGCTGAGGGATCCGTACGCCGTTGTTCAGCGTGATCACGTTCTGGTCCATCGTCTGCCCTCTCGTCCGTCAGCTGCTCGGTTCGAGGATCAGCAACGATGCCGAGGGCAACGGAAGTGTGACCTCCAGGGACACGTCGCCGTCCACCATGAGGCGGCGTTCGGCGTCGAACTCCTCGAGACCCTGGCGGCCGGTGATCGTGGCCAACTGTTCGGCGGTCGGGTCCTGAGGTGAGCCGAGCTGCTGCCAGACGGTGAAGGAATTGCTGTGGTCGGCGTCGATGCGCAGATGCCGCAACCTGTACGACCCGGCCGGCAGGTTGCGTACCGTCACGCTCACCGGCGTCAGGTCCTCGCTGGTCTGGTACTGGTCATCGATGTGCCGCCAGACCAGCACGGCGACGCTCCCGTCCTCCGCACGCGAGGCGAGGGCGTCGACTTCCTCGGGCATGCTGCTGCCGTCGGTGTGCTCGAGTTCGCCGACCTGCCAGGCGGCGTCCGAGGTCGCTCGGAGCCGATCCGGACCGAGCAATGACAGCATCCGATAGGCGTTGAGGAACGGCTTCTCGACGCCACCCGCGGTGAGGAAGGACCGGGTGCCTTCGAAGTAGCGTTCGGCCTCGAAGTAGAAGCTCCAGGAGGTCGCGTAGGCGACCTGGGCCGGCTCGGTGGCGTTCAGGTCCAGGATCTTCTTCATCAGCTTCGCCTGGAAGACCGGGTAGTACTCGGTGTTCTGGAAGCTGTAGTTGCGGTTGTCGTAGCGTCCGAAATGCGCCGGCACCGCTGCGTCGCACTCGTCGACGATCACCGGCAGGTCGGCGTACGCGTCGTACGAACCGATCAGCCGGTTGAACTCGCGCAGGTCGTACAACATCTTCGTCGAGGACGGGCTGAGCAGCTCGGCCGCCGGTTCGGCGAACGGCCGGTAGTCGCGGGTCGGGAAGCGGCAGCCCTTGGTGTGATAGGCGATGAAGTCCAGCGGCTCGGCACGGCGCGAGGTGTAGTCCAGGAAGCCCCGCAGAAACTCGAGTCCGCCGCTGGTGACAGCCGGTCCGCCGACCTTGGCCTCGGGCAGGACGGCCCGGATCGCTTGGACGGTCGCGGTGTACAGCTCGTTGTACTGATCGAGAGTGCCGCGCCAGTAGCTGATGTCCGGCTCGTTCCACAGCTCCCAGAGCCAGGTCTTCACCTCCGCCTCGCCGTACCGATCGATGCAGTGCCGAACCGTGGCGCTGATCAGGCCCGCCCACTTGGCGTAGTCCTTGGGCGGATATCCCCAGGCGCCTGCCTCGTAGTTGGTGTACGCCGTGGGGCTGGGTACGACGGTCAGCTCAGCGGCCTCGGGTGGCAGCAGATCGCGCGGGGTGAAGCCGAGTTCCACCAGCAGGTGATGTCCGGCGCCGACGATCGCGTCGTACGCCTGGTCCAGCAGCGTGAAGTCGTAGTACGGATTGCCGTCGGCGTCTTCGTGGTAGACGTTGCCGTTGCTCCAGTGCGGGATCCCGAAGCCGCTGCCGGAGCAGTACATGTAGTGCGGCCGGACGAAGTAGCCGCCGCCGGAGAAGTCGGCGAAGGTCTGCAGCAGCCGCTTGCCGGTCGGCGTGTACGTCCAGTTGAACTCGTCGTACCCGAAGCTCTCCCAGATGCGCGTCAGCGGACCCTCGATCTGCGCGGCGTCGACGTCGATCGTCGCCGTGGTGACGTGCGGCGCATCGGGATTCCGGGGAGCGGCCGGCGGAAACGGGCCGAGTGACTTGCGTCCGGTGTGAACCGCTGTGTCGGTGGTCATCGTCGTGACCTCTCTGCCCTGGGGGATCGGGCTGCCTCACGGTCGGCCGGCTGCGGCGCCGGCCCTCTGCCTGAGTGGAGGTTCCGAGTCTGCTCTTGCGATTGATTTACTGTCAATGACTTACTGTTTACAATCTACAGAGAGCCCTGACAGGGGTTAGAGTCGTCCTACTTCGGATACTGGCGGTAACTGCTTCGAGGAGGTGGTCGGCATGATGTCCGACGACGTCGTGCCCTCGCTGCCTTCGCAGCGCGCTCTTGGTGATCTGGTGACCGACGTACTCCGGGAGATGATCACCGGCGCCAGGTTCCAGCCGGGACAGCACCTCAAGGAGACCGAGCTGGCCGAGGCGCTCAAGGTCAGCCGCGGGCCGATCCGGCAGGCCCTGGCCCGACTCGAGGAAGAGGGCCACGTCGAGCTCCGGCGGCACCGCGGCGCGTTCGTCAGCACCTTGACGAGGACCGATGTCGAGGAAGTGCACACCCTCCGCGGCGCCATCGAGCGACTGGCCGTCAGCCGGGCGTGTACGCGGATGCAGGGTCAGGGATTCGCCGAGATGGATGCGGTCCTGGAGCAGATGAAGAGCGTCGACACCAAGATCGACCCGGAGGACGCCGTACGGCTGGACCTCCAGTTCCACGACATCATCTACGCCTACTGCGACCACACCCGGGTGCTGCGCGTCTGGGAGTCCATCCGCGGTCAGGTGACGGTCTTCCTCCGCGCCCGCAACGCGAGCTTCCCGGACTTCCTCGACGTCGGCTACAGCGAGCACAAGGAACTACGAGACGCCTTGGCCCTGGGCGATCCGCAAGCCGCCCAGGACGGAATCGACAAACACATCCTCGGCGCCTACGAACGCCTGAAGCGCCTCAACCTCCCGGACCGCTGACCCCCAACCAGCCCGGTTCGGCACACCTCGAAGGCCCTTGCGTCACGCCAACCACGGCGGCGGCGGTTGTCGGATGGCGGGGTGGTTGGGCACATCCGGTTAGCTGTTGGCGCCGAAGTGGTGGTGCGATGCCGCGGGAGTTGGGCCCGACCGGTGGTGTTGCTGGCGACCGGACGCGAGAGGTGGACGGCGCCGCTACCGAGAGGTGAATCGGCATGTATCAACCACGACGACGTGCTCGTATCGTCGCCGCGACGCTGGCTGCGATCGCGTTGCCTGCTACCGCCCTGGTGCTCAGCGGTGCGACGCAGGCGACGGCCGGCGACAGCGTGGCCACGACCGTGGCGGGTCCGGCAGCGAAGGGTCCTCCTGATGTGGTCGGGCTGACGGACAAGGGGCGGCTGGTGAAGTTCCGTAGTACTTCGGCCGACAGGATTCGCGATGCGGCGCGGGTGCTGGGGTTGAAGGACGATCGGCGGCTGGTGGGGATCGACTTCCGGGTTCAGGACGGGAAGTTGTACGGCGTCGGGGACCGCGGTGGGATCTACACGATCAACACCGGGGCGTCCTTCGGCCGGACGACGAAGGTGTCGCAGCTCAGCGTGGCGCTGGACGGGCAGAACTTCGGGGTCGACTTCAACCCGGCGGCGAACCGGCTGCGGGTGATCAGTGATACCGGCCAGAATCTGCGTCACAACATCGACGACCCCGCTGGTGCGCCCGCGGCTGGCATGACGGCCACCGACGGCACGCTGGCGTACCCGGGTGTGCCGCCTGCTCCGGCGACCACCGCGACCGGGGTGACGGCCGCGGCGTACACGAACAACGACCTCGATCCGAACACCGCGACGACGCTGCTCGACATCGACACCATGCTGGACCAGGTCGTGATCCAGTCGCCCGCGAACGCCGGACTGCTCGCGCCGACCGGCAAGCTCACGGTCGATGCCGGCCCGTGGGCCGGGTTCGACATCTCCACGCAGAAAGGCGGCAACCGCGGGCTCGCAGTACTGAGCACCGGCGACCGCATGCGGCTATACGACGTCGAGCTGACCACCGGTAAGGCGACCCGGCTCGGGTCGTTCCCGCGTGACTTCCAGGTTGTCGACCTCGCCACTCCGCTCGGTCGATAGTTCCCCCGCGGCCAGGCTCCGGTGCTCTACCGGAGCCTGGCCACACCTTTGCTGAAGGCACCCTTCATCGTCCCGCTTCCCAAGCTGGGTGGTGGGGGTCGTCGTTGTGGACGACGATGTCGGCGTGATCGGTCGGGCGGACCGTGTCGAAGTAGAACTGCTGGGACGGCATATAGCGGCTGCGATAGCGGCGCTCGACCTCGGCGGCGGATCTGGACGAGGTCTGGTCTCGGGTCCGGGCGCGATCCATCGTGTTCTCGAACGGGGCGGACACGAAGATGCGCAGGTCCCACCGGTCGATCAGTTCCGGGCGCATGAGGAAGACGCCGTCGAAGAGCAGTACGGCGTCGGCGGGTGCTGTCATGATCGGCTCGGACACTGGGGTATCGGTGACCCTGTTGTAGACCGCTTGCTGGAACCGTCGGTCTCCGCCTGGGCCCAGCGGATCGAGCAGTACGCCGTGCAGCGCGTCGAAGTTGAAGCTGTCGTGATAGCAGCCTTCGGCGGAGTCCTCGCCGCGCCGATAGCGTTGTGATCGCGGGGTCAGGAAGTCTTCGATCGTCGCGCGGATGACCTCGCGGCCCTGCGCGCGCAGTACGACGGCCAGCTCGTCGGCCAGCGTGGTCTTGCCGGCGGCCGGCGGTCCATCGACGGCGACGCGCGTCGGGTGCGCGTTCGCGACGGATCCGACCGCCTCGGCCAGCTGGCTGAGGAGCTCACTTCGGGTGCCGTTGTCCACGTTCTGCCGCCGATCCTCCGTCGTGAATGCCGCGTCGAGCTGACCCTATGCCGGTCCGGCTGTCACCCGTGAGGGATGAGGCGCGGACCGGTCAGGCCGCCGAGAATCGGCTGGAAGCGGGAGGGATCAGCATGTGGTACGTATTCATGTTCGCCGGGCTGGCGATCCTCTGCGTGGTCGTGGTTCTGATCCGGAATGCGCAGGTCAAGGCTCGCGGGAGTAGCGCGGCTACGAAGAGCAGCGCTCCCAGTCACGCTGAGGAAGACCGCGCTCGCAACGAGCGTAAGCGTCGTCGTGCGCAGTCGAAGGCGGACCGCCGGAAGCGCCACTGACCATCCGACGGCCCCTCCCCCGGCTCGGCACCAGCCGCGGCTCCCGACGTGTCAGACGCGGATCCAGTCGGTGCAGGTGTCTGCGCCGGTGCCGTGGTTCGTGTTCCCGCAGAGCTTCATGTAGATGGCGCCGACTGGGAACTGCGCTGAGTCGCACCCACGGTCGCCGCCGTCCCACTCGACTACGGGCTTGCGGTTGGGACCCTGCGTCCACAGCGCGTACACAGCGTTGCCGTCGACCTCTCCGGAGCCGTTGCCGTGAGCAACGCCGGCACGGCGAGCAGCGCGGCGGCACCGATGGTCGGCCGGCGGAGGTTTCCCGTGTTCATGACTCTCCCGAGACGGTTGTCGGAACTGATGTCAGCAGTCTCGTCAACCGGCCCGGTCGAGTCTTGGCGTTGCGTGCCCAGCTCTTGTACGACGGTGCACTCCGGAGCGTGGTCGGTCAGCGTGCGGATCTGGCCGGCGTGCGTGGGGATCCCGGGGCCTTGCACACGTTCTGCGATGTGCAACGGTCCCGTTTCCTGTCGTCCCGGTCGTTGTCGCCCCGGGCCTTGTCGCTCCGGTTGTTGTCGCCACGGTTCTTCTCGTCAGGAGCCGCGGAGGCGTCGGGGCAGGTCTTCGAGGGCTGAGCCGGTGGGGGCGTGGTGGTTCGGGGTGTAGCGGGTTGGGCGCAGGTGAGTCGGGTCAGGGTTCGGCCGACTACCTGGCGCATTGCTGGGGCCCAGCCGACTGCGGCCGTGGTCGGCTGACGCGCCGGCGTGGGTTCGGCGGATGGTGTTGGCGAGTCGGACCCCGACGGCTTCGGCTCGGACGGCTTCGGCTCCGACGGCGTCGGCTCGGACGGCTTCGGCTCCGAGGGACCGGGCTCGGATGGCTGCGTCGGCTTGGGCTCGGAGGGTTCGGGGTCGGTCGGCTTCGGTGCGGACGGTCGCGTCGTGTCCGGCGCGGACGGTCTGGTTGACGGCTTGGGTTCGGAGGGGCGAGTCTGCGTCGGCTGAGGGGCGGCCGGGGTCGGGCGGGTTGTCGGTCGCGGTGGTTGCGCGACGGGAGGCTCCGAGGTGGTGGGCGGTTCGGGTACGACGGGTTTCACCGGCGCGGCCGGCTTCGCCAGTGGAGCCGTTGTCCGTGGTGGAGCCGGCTCAGCGGGCGCCGTGACGTCCGGCGACGGGCCAGCGGGCCAAGGTCGGAGCACTGGCGACGGACCCGCCGGCCAAGGTCGGAGCACTGGCGACGGATCCGCCGGCCAAGGTCGCAGAGCCGGCGGGTCGACGGGCTCGTTCGGGAGCAGCTCGCCGGTCGAGGGCAGCCCGACCACGCGGCCGGACTGGTACATCCGGGCAAGCTCGAGTACGACGCGGACATACGAGTCGGCGTTGTTGTAGCGGCGTACGGCCTGCGCCGCCCCGGCTGGGTTGCGGAGGTTCGACGTACCTGTACAGAGGTACTGCGCAGCGCCCAGCGCGGCGTCGAACATGTTGTTCGGGTCGCCGACACCGTCGCCGTTGCCGTCCGCGTTCACGGAACGCCACGTCGACGGGATGAACTGCATCGGCCCGACCGCGCGGTCGTACACGGTGTCGCCGTCGAGCGCGCCGTTGTCGCTGTCGCGGATCACCGCGACGTTGGGCCGGCCGTCCAGCGGGATCCCACGGATCCGCCGCGTCGCCGAGCCGTCGTCGCGCAGTTGGGCGCCGCCGAACCGACCGTGGTTGGACTCCACCCGACCGATCGCGGCGAGCAGTGTCCACGGCACTCCGCAGCCCGGATCACTGGCTGCCAACCGCGCTTCCGCCTGCTTGTAGGCCCGTACGGCGACCTCGGGGATCCCGCTCTCGCCGAGCGTCTTGATCACCGGTGCACCCGAGAGCACCATCTGCACAGGTTTCGCCACCCGACCGGGCCCTACGGGTACCGCGGCCAACTGCTCCGGAGCGACGAACTCGGCCAGCGTCTCGTCCTCGATGAACGGATCGGCCGCTGGTGAGTCCACAAGCCCGGCGGCGGTGTCGTCGTACGAACCGGTCATTGGACTGTTCGGCAGCGACGCCGCCGCCAATGCAGCGAGAGTGATCACCGCAGCGCCCGCACCCGCCAACTGCCAGCGGCCCTGAGCCGCCGGCCGACCGCGGCGATGCCGTCCGTGGCGTCGTCGTTGGCGTGCCTTGATGAGCTTGGGCACTCGCATGATCCCGATCCCTCCGCCGTCGCAGTCCAGTCCCCCAGGCCTCCCGAGGCGTTCGGGGTGAACCGCGTCGCGGATCGGTCCGACACGCTGCCCGTCCGGACTTTGCCGGAAGGGGATGGTTCGATGGGCCTCAGCCTTCTGCCGGCCGGTGTGTACTGCGACGTCTTCCACGGCGACTTTTCCGCGGGCCAGTGCACAGGACCGACGTGCACCGTCGACTCAGCAGGCTGGTTCAGAGCCGACATCGCCCCCCAAGACGGCCTAGCCCTCCACTCCGCCGCCAAACTCCGATAACCGGCCGCATAGGTTTGGGCGACTGACTACCGGCGCGAGTGGAGGAGTGGGATGACGTTTTCGGTTGTGGGGTTTGATTCGGGGTCCGGGTCTTGGGGGATTGCGGTTGCGTCGAAGTTTCTGGCGGTGGGTGCGGTGGTGCCTTGGGGGCGGGCCGGGGCCGGGGCGGTTGCTACGCAGGCGATGGCTGAGCTTTCGTTCGGGCCGGACGGGCTCGAGCTACTTGCCGAGGGCAATACTGCTGAGCAGGTGATCGCGCAGTTGATCGGTGGCGACGACGAGCGTGAACACCGTCAGGTCGGCGTGGTCGACAGCCAGGGGCGGGGAGCAACGTTCACCGGCGACTCGTGCCTGGATTGGGCGGGTGGCATGGCCGGCGACGGCTTCGCGGTCCAGGGCAACATCCTCGCGGGCCCACAGGTGGTGGCGGCCATGGCCGAGACGTGGCAGACAACCGCCGGAGACCCGTTCGAGCGGCGTTTGCTCGCCGTGCTGACAGCCGGCGACCAGGCCGGCGGTGACCGCCGCGGCCGGCAAAGCGCAGCACTGCGCGTGTGGCGCGAGGGAGCGGCGTACGGCGGTGCGCTCGACATCGCCATCGACCTCCGCGTCGACGACCACCCGGCCCCGGTCGACGAACTGGCCCGTCTCCTGGACCTCCACGAGCTCTACTTCGGCAAACCCGACCCAGCGAGCCTCCTGCCCCTCGAAGGCGCCCTGGCCACCGAGGTAGCCACCCTCCTCGAAACGCTCGGCTACACCATGACTGACGCCCTCGAAACCTGGGCCAGCGTGGAGAACTACGAAGAACGGCTCGTCCCCGGCAAGCTCGACCCAGTCGTGCTCCACCAACTCCGCCAAGCCGCAAACACGAGCCACTGACCGGCGACGAGCCGCCTCCTGGGCTCAGCTTCAGGCCAAGCCGTCCGGGCACACGCGGAGAGTTACCACGGATTGACTGCCAACAACATTGTCACTAAAATCGTGAACACTTCGGCGGCGTTCGGTGGCCACCAATCGGGTGGGCCGGGCGGCGCCGGTATGTATCCCGACCACTTTGACCGGAGGCTGACCGATGCCGAGCCGGCCCCGATCGTCCGATCCGAGCGAGGAAGCCTACGAGCGCCTGCGCCAGGGCATCATGCGCGGCGACGTGTCCCCCGGACAGCGCCTCGTGGAGGCCGATCTGGTCGAGGCCCTCGGCGTCAGCCGAGCGGTCGTGCGGACGACGCTGACGAGGCTCGCTCACGCCGGCCTGGTCGAGAAGGAGCTGAACCGCGGCGCCCGGGTGCGTACGGTCAGCGAGGAAGAAGCCGTCGAGATCACGCAGGTGCGGTCCGTGCTGGAGGCGCTCGCGGCTCGGCAGGCGGCCGAGCGTGCGACCAAGAAAGACATCACCGAGCTGCGCGCGATCCTCACCGAGATGAAGGGTCTGCTCGCGGAGCAGGATCTGCTCGGGTACTCCGAGGGCAACAGCCGGCTGCACGCCAAGATCATCGAGACCTCCGGCCACCAGACCGTCCAGCGCCTGGTGGCCAACCTCCGTGCGCAGATGGTGCGGTTCCAGTACCGCACCATCCTGGTGCCGGGCCGCGGCAAGGAGTCGTTCGCCGAGCACACGAAGCTGGTGGACGCGATCGCGGCCCACGACGGTGACGCCGCCGAGACCGCGATGCGGAACCACCTGCTGCACGTCACCGAGAACCTGGTCCGCACGAAGGGGAACCGGCCCGGCGACGGCGGCCTGTTCGGCCGGATCTGATCACGTCGCGGACCGGTTGCCCATTCAGCCGATCACCGGCCGCCCGAACCCCTCGTCGACCAGAACCTCACCGTCGCGATAGATCTCCGTACCGCGCAGGAAAGTCCGGTGCACCCGGCCGCGCGTGACGATCCCGTCCGCAGGACTCCAGCCACACTTGTACAGGCTCGTACTGCCGTCGATCGGCGCGACGTGATCCAAATCGAGTACCACGAAGTCCGCGTCGGCACCGGGCTCGAGAGTGCCCTTCCGCCCGGTCAGTCCGACCAGTTGCGCAGGGTTCACGCAGCACAGCTCGATCACACGGTCGAGCGTGAGCCGACCGTCGTGCACCGCCGTCAGCAACAGCCGCAGATAGTCCGCGATCATCGGACTGCCACTCGGCGCAGCGAACATATCTTTCCAGCCCGGCAGCTTCTCCTCCGTCGTGTGCGGCGCGTGGTCGCTGCCGATGACGTCGACGGTGCCGTCGACAATCGCCGACCACATCGCCACGTCGTCCGCCGGCGGTACCCACTGACCGAGGACGAACGGTCCCCGCTGCTCGATCCGGTCCCAGTCGTTGGTCACGAACATGGCGAAAGGGTTCGCCTCACCGGTGACGGACCGGCCGGCGGCCTTCGCCTCTCGAACCATCCGGATGCCCTCGACCGACGACAGGTGCAGGACGTGCAGTCGCGTCCCGACCGATCGCTGGAACTCGAGCAGGGTCGCGACCGCCGCGTTGAAGGCGACGCTGTCCCCCAGCCGGAACGATCGCGCGTACGACGCCGGATCCACACCCCACTGCTCTTTGGCGCGCGAGCTGTTCAGGTTGTACAGCTCGTGATCTGTCGGGTGGACGTACAACGGCAGCCCGGTGCCCGCCACCTCCTCGAACGCCCGGTACAGCACAGCGCGATCCGTGACCGCCGTCGACGGCGAGTGCGGGTAGGTCCGCTCGACGTCGTACGACATCCACAGCTTGAAGGCGGCCGCACCGGCGGCGGCCAACTCGGGGATGAGGTCTGGTTCGACCGCCGAGGCGTTGTGTCCGTAGTCGACGACGGACTTGCGGTCGAGGTCGTCGAGGTGTGCGCGCAGCCGATCCGGTGTGGTCGTCGGCGGCTCCGTGTTCGGCATGTCGAAGACCGTCGTGACCCCGCCGGAAGCCGCGGCCCGGGTGCCGCTGGCGAGATCCTCCTTGTGGGTGAACCCCGGATCCCGGAAGTGGCAGTGGGTGTCGACCAGCCCGGGGATGACCAGTTGGTCACCCAGATCGAGTTCGCGAGCAGCGACGACGGTCTCGCCCAGCTCACGCAGGCCGGTCACCAGGCCGTCCTTGATCACGATCTGCGCGGGCAGCTCCCGCAAGCCGGTGTGCACCCTCGTACTGCGGACGACGAGGTCCGCCATCTCGGGCCCCGTCACTTGGCCAGCGCCTTGGTGATGAAGTCCTGGTCCGTGATCGTCGCGAAGTCGGGCGGGTTCTTGGCCAGGCCGGCGACCTGGTGGAACTTCACCGCCTTCGCGTACCCGTCCTCGGTGATCACCGGAGACTCGGGGATCTCGGCCCGCAGGACCGGCAACATCGCCTCGACCGTCTTCGGGTCGAGCGAGCCCTGGTACTTCTGGAACAGCTGCCGGGTCTTGTCCGGGTTGTCGTGAATCAGCTTCTCGGCCTGGCCGATCGCCCGGACGAACGCCGCCATCGCCTCCGGCTTCTTCTTCAGGATCGCCCCGGTGGACAGCGCCAGCCCGTGCGGCTGGTTGCTCATGTCCGGTACGTCGCCTCGCGTCGGGCTGATGTAGATCGATCCGGCCTTGCGCGCCTCGACCTCCTGGCTGACCGGCTGGAAGAAGACCAGCACGTTCACCCGGTCGGTCTTCAGCGCACCGAGCGCACCGGCGTTCGAGGCACCGAGGTTCACCAGCGTCACGTCCTTCTTGACGTCCATACCGACCTTGTTGAAGAGGAACTGCAGCAGTGCCACGCCCCCGCCGGACGGCGCCGGGATCCCGACCCGGGCGCCCTTGAGCGCCTTGATCTTGTCCTCCAGCGACGCACCGGCCGCAGGCTGGTTGAACTGGTTGCCGACGATCACGTCGACGTAGTAGCTGCTCACCAGGTTGGCCACGATCCTGGGATCGCGACGGCCGTCGGCCAGCAGGAACGCCGTCGTGGCGACACCGCCACCGATGTCGGCCGCGCCACCGGCGAGGGCGGCGGCGACCTTGGAGTCACCGCCGACGACCACCGGCTTGTCGACGGTCAGGCCTTCCTTGGCGTAGTACCCCTCCTCGCTCGCGACGTACAGCGGGAAGAACGCCACCGACGTACTGCTCTGGACGACGCGCAGCGACATGTCGCCCGTGGCCGCGCCCGATCCACCGGTGTCGGTCGCGGGCTTCTGGCACCCGGCCGCGGTGAGGGCCAGGACCAGTACGGCCAGACCTGCCCTGACTGACTTTGCCTTCATGTGAGGTCACCCATTTCTGACGAGACGTGCTGGCCCGGACCGGTGTCATTCACCGGCCACGGCCTGCCAGCGAGTCGAACGGCGTTGCAGCAGATTGACCCCGAGGTTGAGGATCCCGGCGATGACCGTGATCACAGCGAGTGCGGCGAAAACGCCGGCGGTGTTGAACTGACTGGCCGAGTCGAGCATGAGATAGCCAAGGCCTTTGTTCGAGGCAACCAGTTCACCGACCACGGCGCCGATCAGCGCGTACGGAACGCCGATCCGCAGACCGGTGATGACACCGGGCATCGCGCCGGGCACGAGGACCTTCATGATCACCTGCCGGCGGGTGCCGCCCATCAGCCGGACGGCGTCGATCAGACCGCGGTCGACCGAGCGGACGCCGGCGGCGGTGTTCAGGTAGACCAGGAAGAAGACCGTTGCCGCCGACAACAAGACCTTCATCTTCACGTCGATCCCGAACCAGATGATGAACAGCGGCGCGAGCGCCACCTTGGGAATGCTGTAGAGCGCGATCATGTATGGGTCCAGGACGTCACCGAGGACCCGCAGGATGGCCAGCACGAAGCCGCCGATCAGTCCCGCGGAGGCGCCGAGCGCGAAGCCCAGCGCGATCTCCTCGACGGTGAGCGCGGTGTTCGTGCCCAGCGTCCCGTCGGCGAACCAGTCACGCAACTGGGCCCAGATGTCACTCGGCCGGCTGATGAACAACGGGTCCACCCACCGCCCCGCGGCGATCTGCCAAGCCACCAGTACCACTACCAGCAAGGCGATCCGGGCAAGAGCGATCCACATGGCCCGTCCGTGTTTGTCCATCCAGCTACGGCCGGCGGGAATCTCCAGCGGTCCGGCGGCGACTCGATCGTCGGCGGTCACCAGGTCGGTCGATCGATCGGTCATGGCGGTCACGCCGCCCCTTCTTTCCTCAGGTCGGTGCCGGGTGAGCCGGCTCTCAAGGCCTCGGCGGTACGCCGGTGCAGTGCGACGAAGTCCGGGTCCACCCGCAACTGGTCCAGATCCCTGGGGCGGGGAA
Source organism: Kribbella sp. NBC_00889 (assembly GCF_045207705.1). Lineage (NCBI taxonomy): Bacteria > Bacillati > Actinomycetota > Actinomycetes > Propionibacteriales > Kribbellaceae > Kribbella > Kribbella sp. NBC_00889. The sequence continues at coordinate 6,518,447 of NZ_CP108783.1, forward strand.
GCCCGATCGGCTGGTCGAGCAGCACCCGCCCGAGCTGGCCGAGCACGATCACCCGGTCACCGAGCAGGAGCGCCTCCTCCAGGTCGTGGGTGATGAAGACGACGGTCTTGCCCGATCCCCGCCACAACCGCAGCAGATCGGACTGGAGCTCGGCGCGCAGTTGCGCGTCGAGGGCCCCGAACGGTTCGTCGAGCAGGAAGGTCTCCGGCGCGGCACTCAGCATCCGGGCCAGACCGGCCCGGCGGCGCATTCCGCCGGACAGCTCCCGCGGATAGTGCTTCTCGAACCCGGACAGGCCCACGCGCTGGATCAGCTCGCCCGCCACCCTGGTGCGCTCGGTCTTGCTGACTCCGCGGACCTCGAGCGGCATCTCGATGTTGCGCTGCAGGTCCCGCCAGGGCATCAGGGTGTCGTGCTGGGTGAGATAGGCCAGATCGTGGTGAGGCCCGGTGACCGGGCGACCGCGGTACTCGATCCGTCCGGACGTGGGCTGGGTGAGCCCGGCCAGCATGTTGAGCAGCGTGGACTTGCCGCAGCCGCTCCGGCCGAGCACGGTCAGGAAAGTCCCTTCTTCCACGTCCAGGTTGAGCCCCTGGAGCGCGACCACCCGTTTGTCCCCCTTGAGGAAGGACTTGTCCAGGTCGAGGACCCGCAGTACCGCAGTCATGATCAGCTCGCCTTCGTATCCTCACGGCGCAGGCCGTGAATGTCGTAGCTCAGCTCCCCGGCCTGCAGCCGGGTCCGCATCGCTTCTTCCTTGTCGAAGCGGGCCCTCGACGCCTCCAGCACCGCGGGTACGTCGGCCGGCCCGACCACCACCACGCCGTCCGAGTCCAGCACCACGAGGTCTCCGGGCGCGACCCTGGTACCACCCATTTGGACAGCCACATCGATCTCGCCGCGTTCCGTCTTGGTCGCCCCGCGTGCACGGATCCACCGGCACCACACCGGTACGTCGAACTCCCGCAGTACCTCGACATCGCGGGCAGCCCCGTCGACCAGTACGGCGACCGCACCGCGCGCGGCCGCCTGGGTCAGCAGCAGTTCGCCGACCAGCGCCACCGGAGCGGGATCGGGCATGGTCAGCACCAGGACCTCACCAGGCTGAAGGCGATCCATCACCTCATGCACAGCCCGGTTGTCGTTCTGGCCGCACCGCGCGATCCGCGCAGGGCCTGCGGCCCGCGAACCCGGGACCAGCTGGTGGTACTCCGCGTCGACCAGCCCCTGACGGCCCGAAGCCTCGTAGACGGTCGACACACCGAGCTCGCGCAGCTCGGCGACCGCGTCCTCCGGCCGCCCGGTCACAGCGCCGTCACCACGTTCGGCACGATCCGCTGGAAGGCCTCGGCCTGCCGGATCGAGCTGTCGCCGGTCACCTTGCGGGCGTGGTTCCCACGGTGGTCGGCCCGTTCGGCGTAGTACGTCTGCAGGTACTTCTGGGCCGCCATCGCCTGCATCGCCTCCACCTTGGCGGGCATCACCGAAGTGATGTCCACGAAGACACTGGGGACGAAGCCGCACAGGTCGGGTTGATGCGGTTCGAAGACCAGGAACTCCGACGGCGGTGCGGTCCGGAAGCCACTGGCCACGACGGCGCCGGAGCTCAGCAACCGGGCCCGGCGTACTGCCTCGAAGGCGAGCGGGTGGTCAGGGTTGAACGGATCGACCGGCGGGTGGGTGAGCACGATCTGCGGAGCGAAGTCCCGCAGCAGCTCGACCAGCCGCTCGACCGCCGCGTCGTCCACGACCAGCGGGTAGTCGCCGAGGTCGAAGCACTCGAACTCCGCGCCCACCGCCGCCGCGGCCGTGGCTGCCTCACCGTGCCGGATCTTCTTCACGTTCTCCTCGGTCTGGCCCGGCTCCTTCCACAACTCACCGGACTCACCGCGTTCGCCGTACGAGAGCGCGACGACACGGGCCTCGCCACCTTCGCCGACGTGCCGCGCGACAGCACCCGCCGCCCGCCAGACGAAATCGGCGCTGTGGGCACCGACCACCAGCATCCGCCGCGCGCTCATCGGCCAGCCTCCGCGGTCACCGGCTGCGCGGCCAGGAACCGGGTGTTGTCCACCGCCATCGTCCGCACCTCGTCCGCAGTGAACCCTGCCGCGAGCAGATCGCGAGCCATCAACGGCAGGCCGTCCTCAACTGGCGGGTTCGACGGTTGGCCGAGATCGCTGGACAGGAAGGACCGAGCGGGACCGGTGCGGCGGATGTTCTCGACCATCACCTCCCATTCCACCTTGCCCGTGTATGGAGTGGTGAAGCACCGTTCGAGGTACGCGCCGAGCTCGACCAGCTCGAGCTGCTGGTCCACGGTGAGCCGCTGGGAGGTGAACTCCGGATGCGTGACGATGATGCGCCGTACGCCGGCCTCGGCGGCAGCCCGAACGACGGCCAGGATCTCCGCGGCGGCCAGGTGCCCGGTTGCCAGCACGAGATCGTGCTTGGCCATCAAGGTGAGCACGGCAGTCACTTCGTCACACACCGTTCCGACCGCGTCCACGACCCGGACGGGTGGCGGGTCAATGCCCTGGGCCCGCAATTCCGCCTGCAAGGCGGCCCACATCGGCGGAGTGGAACCGGCCGGCGCCTCGGCCTTCGACTCGCGCTGGTTCACGCTGTCGACGGTCGGGAACCACACCAGCCGGGCTCCCCCGCGGGCGGCGATCTCCACCGCCGTGGGGTTCATCCCGCCAGAGGCGACGTTCAGAGCCAGGGCGCCGAGTACGTCGACGCCCGGAACCGCTGCCCGGACGACGGCCGCCCGCTCGGTCGTCGGCACGTAGTGCGACTTGAGGACGAAGCCGGCCAGACCGACCTCGGCGAACCGCCGGGCCAGGGTGAGGTCGTCGACCGACCGGGGAACCACGTCCGGAGCCACGTGCACATGCAGGTCGTAGGCTCCCGCGACGAACTCACGATCGGCGTCGGTGGGACGAGGGTGCTGGGTCATCTGTATCTCCAACGAAGGGGTGAACGGGGATTGGCATGGGGTACGGCGATCCGGGTCGTCACTCCCGGGCGAGCAGCTGGTGGCGCCACGGCGCCATCCGCTTCTCGAGGATCTTGAGGAGTTCCATCACGGCGACGGAGAAGACCACGATGACCATCACGCCGGCCAGGTAGCGCGGGGTCGCGAACAGCTCGGCGTCGGCATTGATCTGGTAGCCGATGCCCTCGGTCGATGCGATGTACTCACCGACGATGACGCCGATCATCGCGCGGCCGACCGCCAGTCGCAGGCCGGTGATGAAGAACGGCGTCACCGATGGCAGTACGACGTCGCGGTACAGGTTCCAGCGGCTCGCGCCGAAGGACCGGGCGGCCCGGAGCAGCACCCGATCTGTGGTCCGGACACCTTCGGTCAGGTTGATCATCACCGGGAAGGTCGACAGGATCACCACGATCGCCACCTTGGACGCGATGCCCAGCCCGAACCAGATCACCAGCAGCGGGGCCAGCACCAGGACAGGAGTCGAGTACAACGCGCCGACGATCGGGTCGAAAGCCCAGTACAGGCGCCGGCTGGTGCCGAGCACCAGCCCGACCGGCACCGCGATCAGGACCGACAACACCATCCCTAGCAGGAACTCGGTACCGCTGACCCGCAGATCGCTCCAGAGCGGGCCGTGGGCAAGCTCCACCGCGCCCGACCAGATCTGCGACGGATAGGCGAAGAACAAGGGATTCCAGTGGGCGACCCGGCCGACGATCTCCCAGATCGCCACGATCACCACCACAGTTGCTATCGGCAACAGGCGCTGCTGGTACCTGGTCATCCAGTCCAGGCGGGATCTGTCGGTCATGACGCGTCCTCCAGGCCGCGGTTCTGCGCGGCTGCGACCTCGTGCTTGAGGAAGTCCCACAGCCGTTCGCGGTGCCGGTCGTACTCGAGCCGCCAGGTGCCGGCGTCTTCACGGAGCTCCCGCACCGAGATGTCGTCCTCGACCCGGCCGGGAGCGGCACGGAGCAGCAGGATCCGGTCGGACAGCTGCAGCGCCTCGTCCAGGTTGTGCGTGACCAGAACAACGCTGCGCCGCTCCTGAGCGACCAGGGTGCGTACGTCGTCCCGCAGCAGCTCGGCGTTCTGCGCGTCCAGCGCACCGAACGGCTCGTCCATCAAGAGCAGATGCGGACGTACGGCGAACGCCCGCGCAAGGCCGACGCGTTGCTGCATACCGCCGGACAGCTGGTACGGATAGAGCTTCGCCGCCTTCGTCAGCCCGACCCGAGACAGGTAGTCCCGTGCCAGCTCGTCACGCTGCCGGCGACTCAGGTCGCGCCGCCGGTAGTCGACGCCGAGCCGGACGTTGTCGAGCACGGTCTTCCACGGCAGCAGCGCGAAACTCTGGAAGACCATCGCCCGCTCGGAACCACGGATCGACACCGGCCGGCCGGCTACCCGGACCTGGCCGTGGGCCGGCCTGAGCGCGCCGTCGAGGATCTGCAGCAGCGTGCTCTTGCCGCATCCACTCGCACCGATGATGCTGACGAACTCGCCCTCGCGCACGGTGCAGCTGATGTCCTGCAGGATCGAGGTGTCACCGTAGGCGAACGACACGTTGTCGACCTCGACCAGCGGCGAGTCATTGCTGGTGGCAACGGAACCGTTGCTGATGGCTCGGGCGGTCGTCATGACGACTTACGCAGGTACTCGTCGGTGTAGATGTCACCCGGTGCGACCGGTTTCTTCATCACGCCGTACTTGACCGCGACGTCGATCCAGGTCTGCAGGGCGGCGGTGTCCATGGTGCCGTCCTTGGCGTAGATCTTCGCCACTTCCTGATACGACTCCTTGGCGTCGGCCGGCGACATCTTCTCGGTGTCGGCCAGCAACTTCACCGCGGCGTCGGGGTTGGTCGCCACCCAGCGTGTGCTCTCGATCAGTGCAGCCATGAAGTCACGGACCAGATCGGGCTTGTCTTTCAACTTGTTGGAGACTCCGGCGATCACTGCGGCCGAGGCGCCGGGCAAGTACTTCTCCACCGTGCCGAGATCGTGCAGCCCGGCTTTGCGAGCCTGGATGTCGAACGGCGCGACCAGCAGGCCGGCCTGCACCTGTCCGGCCTGGATCGAGGCGAGGATGCCGGCCTGAACGCCGACCGTGACGTAGGTCAGCTTGTCCTGCCCGATCCCGGCCTTGTCCATCACGTACCGCATCACCGCGGTGTTGCCGTTGTTGGGTCCCGGACCGCCGAACTTCTTGCCTGCCAGCTGATCCAGGCTGGTCACGTCCTTGCTCGTGATGATGTGGTAGTCGAGTTCGTCGAGCACGTTGCCCACCATCACCAGTGGTGCGCTGGACGCGGCAGCTGAGACGACGTACGCCTGCTGCAGCAGGGCAAGGTCCTGCCGGCCGGAGACCAGGGCGGACGTGGCGATATCGCTGGATTTCGCCTGGGTCACCTTGAGGTCGATGCCGTGGGCCTTGAAGATCCCGCGGGACAGGCCGGCGGTGACCGGGAGCAGTTCGGCGGCGTACTTGGTGTTGATCAGGTTGACGGTGCGCAGGCCGGAGGGGTCGGCCTTCGCGCTGTCTCCGGTGCCGGAGCAGGCGGTCAGGGTGAGTACGGCGGCGGCGAGGAGCGCCACGGCACGCGGCAGGAAACTGGCTTGCGGCATGAGCACTGTCCTTTCGAGAAGTGCAGCTCGCTGGAGGTCATCCGCCCGCGATCAGGCGGGCGGGGTTGTCTTTCAGCATGGTCGTGAGGGCGGCTTCGCTGACACCGCGTTCCCACAGGTTGCTGGCCAGCACGCGAAGGGCCTCGTGCGGTCGCGGATGCCGGACGCCACCGGCGTCCGAGGCGATGACCAACTGCTGCGGGGTGAGTTCGTCGATCGTCGCGACGACCTCGTCGATCGGGAAACGGTTGGTGTACCCGCCGACGGTCGAGCAGGTGATCTCGATGACGGCACCGAGTTCGCAGGCACGGCGGGCCAGCTCCAGGTCGTACTCCGGGGTCCACCGGATGTGGGTGACGATCAGCTTGACGCCGAGCGGCCGGCAGTACGCCGCCAAGGCGAGAATCTCCTGTGGTGACAGGTGTGACGTCGCCAGCAGTGCGTCGTGCTCATGGACCAGGGCGACCACTTCGCGGGTCGCGGGGGTCAGCTCGCCGTCCGCGTCGAGGACACTGATGCCGGCGGCATCGGCCGGGTTGTAGATGTCCATGTCGGAGTAGCCCCAGTTGCCCAGGGCACCGGTCACCTCGGCGTGGAACCGGGAGTGACCACTGGGCATCCAGACCACCCGGCCACCGAGCCGCAGGCAGGCGTCGACCGCGGCCGGGTTGATGCCTCCGACCGGGTAGTTCAGGCAGACGCCACCGATGTACCGGAAGCCCGGCACCGCCTTGTTGGTGTGGTACGCGCGACTGGACGTGCTTTCCAGGTGAGCTTTGACAGCCATCCCGGCCATGCCGGCGTCGCGGCACCCGGTCGCGATGTCGATGTCGTCGCCGACGCGGCCCAGGACGTCCGGACCGGCATGCACATGCAGGTCGATGACGCCGTCCAGTGTGAACACGGTGGGACCTCCAGAGGCTTGGCCACTCGTTGACGGTGGCAACGGTGACTAGATCATCACCATTTATTTCGCCCAGATTGTGCACAATATTAGTTACACAGTAGGGCCTGTCAAGGGTTCGGATCAGAGCGACTGTCTGAACCGGGCGACCGCGCCGGAGTCCCAGACGATTCCGTGACCGCTGCGATCGGGTGGCACCACGACACCGTCCTGCGGTGCCAGCACTTCGGCGAGTACTCCGTTGAGAATGCCGAAATCCTCGACATAGCAGGCGTTCGGCGACCGGACGGCCAGATGGATGTGCAGTTCCGGGAGCGAATGGAAGTTGACCGAGCGATTGCCGGCCTCCGCGAGATCGGCGATCCGCACCGCCTCGGTCACACCACCGGTCAGTGCGGCGTCCGGCTGGTAGATCCCGATCGGAGTCGTCCGCAGGTGATGCGCGAACTCGTACCGGCCGACCAGATGCTCACCGACGGCAACAGGAACGTCGAGCTGCGCGGCGAGCACTGCGTGACCTTCGACGTCCTCCGCGATCAGAGGCTCCTCGATCCAGCGGTAGCCGAGATCCGATAATCGACGGCCGAGCCACAACGCGTCGGCAAGAGTGAGCTGCTCGTTGCAGTCCACCATCAGCGGCACGGCATCGCCGACCGCGTCACGCACGGCACGCAGCCGCTCGAGATCCTCACTCGGAGAACGCGCACCGGCACGGATCTTGACCGCGGGATAGCCGTCGCGCAGATAGCCGAGACTCTGCTTGACAAGTTCATCGAGCCCGAGCGAGTTACTGCCGCGACCGGAGCCATAGATCGGCACGGCACGCGGTTTGCCACCGAGTACGGCGTACAGCGGCCGGCTGGACTGGATTCCGCGCAGGTCCCAGACGGCGATGTCGACAGCCGACAACGCCGGCGCGAACATCGATCGGCCCAGTCGGCGGGTGTCCGCGGCCAGCCGTCGCCGGTGTTCGCCCCAGTCATCGGTCCGCGAGCCGACGATCGCCGGGCCGATGAGTTCGTCGACCATTCGGCAGACGATTCCGGCACCGGCGCCAAGGGTGTAGGTGAAGCCCGTGGCAGTGGCTCCGTCGCTGTCCCGCAGGAGCACCCGGACGATGCTGACCACGTCCGAGCCGTAGGCCCGCAACCGTGGCTCCAAGGGGACCAGGAGCAGTTCGGTGGTGACGTCGGTGATCGCGGCCGGCACGGCGTCAGCTCTCCCGGCCGCGTTCGCCGCGCTCGATGGACGCCAGCCACTCGATCGAGGCGAGCGTCATCTCGTGCGGCGTACCGAGCCGGCGGCCGTAATCGCGCGCGTCCTCCATTTCGTGCCGCCGACGGCGGGCGTGTTGGTAGGTGCCCGTGACCAGCCGGTCGACCAGCGCTTCGCCACCGCTCCCCAGTTCGGAGACCATCTGGCCGCGAACCCAGTCCTCGCATCCCGCGGCACGACCGGCAGTCAACGCCTCGAGCACGCTGGTGGCCAGCGACTTCATGAAGATGCTGCGCAGTAGCTTGCGTGCAGTCGCCACTCCCGGTTCGCCGGCGACGACGTCGATCGAGGCGCCGACGGGTTGTAGCAGTTCGACGAACCGGTTCGCACCGGGACCGCAGGCCATCACCGGCGTACGTATCCCTGCGCGCTGCACCGGCGCCAGGATCGCGACGTCCACATAGAGGCCCTTGGAGAGTTCGGCGCCGACCTCCTTCTTCCGTTCCGGCGAGGAAGCGTTCATGTCCGCGTAGACAGTCTCCGGGCCGAGGTACGGCGCGGCAGCGCGGACCGCGTCGACGGCCCCCGCACTGGTGGTCAGGCTGAGCACCAGGTCGGCTCCCTCGACCGCGGCGGCGGCCGTCGGAGCGAGTGTGATCCCTTCGGCGAGCGTGACCCGCCGTACGTCGAAAGCGGCCACCTCGACGCCGGCAGCCAGCAGATCTGCGGCCAGACGTCGTCCGGCCTCTCCGTACCCCAACACTGAGACGCGCATATCGCCTCCATTCTTGTGCGCAAGATTGGCGACAATCTAGGTACTCATCTTGTTCACGTCAAGACCTCGCCCGCCGCCCACGGCACGTACTGACGGAGCTCGCCGGGGGTGGCCCGCCGGTTGGCCGGACCTAGCTAGGCTGGGCGGTGCGTAGTGGTTCGGTGACGGTTGGGGTGGGTACGGGTGTCGGGATGTTGGTAGCGGAGCGGTACAGGTTGGGGCCCTCCATCGGCCGGGGTGGGATGGGAGAGGTGTTCCGCGGCACGGACGAGCAGTTGGGGCGTCCGGTCGCGGTCAAGTTGCTGCTGCCGTCCGACAAGGACCCGCGCGCTGCCGAGCGCTTCCACCGGGAGGCGCGAGCCGCTGCGAGGCTGAACGATCCGCACGTGGTCGCGGTGTACGACTTCGGCAACCACGGCGACGGTTTCTTCCTGGCGATGGAGTTGGTCGAGGGCGGGTCGGTGGCGGATGAGCTCGCCGCGCAGGGACCGCTGCCGAAGGACCGGGCGATCGACCTCATCGAGCAGAGCGCCGCGGGTCTGGCGGCGGCGCATCGGCAGGACGTCGTACATCGTGATGTGAAGCCGAGCAACCTGTTGCTGACGACCGACGGGACCGTCAAGGTCGCCGACTTCGGCATCGCTCACGTCCCCGAAGAAGGGGCGACCACGCTGACGGGGACCGGCCAGATCATCGGCAGCGTCCATTACCTCGCGCCGGAACGGGCGCGCGGCGAGCGGTCCGGTAAGCCGGCGGACGTCTACGCGCTGGGGTGCGTGCTCTACCAGTTGGTCACCGGCCGGCCGCCGTTCACGGCGGACCATCCGACGGCGATCCTCTACCAGCACGTCGACGCTTCACCTGGTCAGCCGAGTCTGATTCGCCCCGAACTCGGCGGCTCCTTCGAGATCGGCCTGCTCGGGATGCTGTCCAAGGATCCCGCCGACCGTCCGTCCGCCGAGGAGGTCGCGGCCGGCTATCTCCGTACGGCGTCCCTTGGTGCGGCCGCGGCCTCGCCCGCAGGGCCAGGAACGACCAGCCCACTCGAGCCTCTGCAACCGCCCGACCAGAGACGGCGGAACGCCCTGCTGATCGGACTGATCGCGGTCCTCGCGACGGCAGCCGCGGTCATGGCCGGCTTCATCCTCAACGGCAATGACACGCCGCCCCCGACCACCGATGTCGGGCCGCAATCGACCCCCAGTACGGCGAGGTCGAACCCAACGACGACCGACCCATCGCGGTCCGCAACGGAGAATCAGCAGAGCCAGACCACGAAGACTCAGCCCACCCAAAGCCCTTCACCGTCACCCACCCCGTCCGAGACTCCCTCGACCACTCCGTCGGACACGCCGTCACCAACCGAGCCCACCCAGACCAAGACCACCAGCGAACCCACTGAGTCGACGCCGACATCCCCCTCGACCACACCACCACCCGAGACCAACTCACCGAGCGCGCAACCGACAGACACGCCACCACCTGGCGCAGAGTAGGAGGCGTAGAAATCCTTGCGGGGGGCACCGAAGATCTGTCCGCGTTTCGGGAAGAGGACCGTGAACGAATCCGTCGTTGAGATCAACGGCCATCGGGTCGTGGCTGTGTCGCGGGTGACGACCTTGGCACGTCTCAGCGCGGGGTCGGTCTGCATCCGCTGCGGCGCCCACTTCGTGGACCGGCTGGAGATCGAGAACACCTCCTGCCCGGTCGCGGGTGACACGCACGGTCACGAGCTGTTCACCAATCCCGACGACGGACTCCTGTACTGCCGGCGCTGCCCGCTGGTGGCGTACGACCTCGACGATGTCGCGACCGAACCGCAGTGCCCGATGCCCCTGCACTTCTGGCACTAACCGGGCACCAGCCGCGCTCACGCGGCGGTCAGCAGTGGGTCGAGCTTCCCGCGGAGATCCCTGAGGATCCTGTTCAGCAGCCGGGAGATCTGCATCTGGCTCACACCGATGTCGTCGCCGATGTCCGACTGCGTCCACCCCTCCACGAAACGCAACTCCAGGATCCGCCGATCGCGCGGGTCCAGGTCGTCGACGACCGGGCCGAGCATGTCGACGGCTTCGAGCTGATCGAAGTACCGACGGTCGCTGTCGTCGGCCACGGTCTCGCCCAACGGGGACTCCGACTCCGTGGCGGGCCGATCGAGCGACAGTACGTTGAAGCATCCTCGCGCGGCCTCGGCCCCGTTCACCTCGGTGACGTCGACGCCGATCCGGTCCGCGATCTCCGCGAGCGTGGGTTCCCGGTTGAGTTCCTGCTCGAGCACCGGTACCGCGGCCGCGATCATGCCCTGGAGTTCCTGCATCCGGCGTGGGATTCGGACGGTCCAGGAACAGTCGCGGAAGTACCGCTTGACCTCGCCGCGGATCGTCGGGATGGCGAACCCGATGAACGGCGTACCGTGGTCGAGCCGGAAGTTGTGCACGGCCTTCAGCAGACCGAGGTACGCGACCTGTTCGAGGTCCTCGTCCTCTGCGCCGCGGCCGCGGAACCGCCGCCCGATCCCTCGGGCGATCTCGACGTTCAGCTCGACGATCTCTTCGAGCAGCCGCTGGCGCTCGTCCTCGTCTGTACTGCGCTCTCTGGCTTCGAACAACGCCCAGGTTGCCGCCTCGCGGCGGGCTCTGTCCTCGGGAGTCGAACAGTCCTTGCGGACCGGGCCGACCATGGCGGATTGGGTGGGAACCATGAACCTGACCTCGCGACGTGAGTCACGGCGTAGCCCACCTCCGGACCACGGTCATTACCTACGCAGATCCAGTACCCCATCTTATGCATGGATGAACAGGACGCGGGTACCCCATGCGCCCATGGCACGGTCGGTGGAGTGCGGCCAGAACTGCGGGCTGGGTCTCCACGACCGTGCCATCGGAGTACGACGTACGCCCAGGCGATCAGTAGTCGCGGCACAAAACGACGAGGTCTGCTCAGGGCTTCGGCTTCTTCGGCTTGTCCTGACCCGGCTTGTCGTCCTTCGGGCGATCAGCGGGTCCGGGGTCAGGCGGCTTCGGTTTGCTCGGACCTGACTGCGGCAACGGCCGGAGAGTCGTCGTCTGGGTGACCGTCTGGATCGCGGCCGGGCTTGGTGGTGGAGACGTCGTCGGTACGGCGGGTGGTGGGGTGATACGACTGTCGCTCGGAGACAGCTGGTTCGTCGTCGGGAGCTTCACATCCCTTGTGGCGAAGACGATACCGAGAGTTGCCGACAGCACCAACGCCAATCCTGCGACAACCCCGGCGCGCACCGGCCTCGCGGCCGTCCGGCGTACCGGCAGAACTCCGGGGTCCGCTTCGACCGGTGGCTGGACGCCGTCCGCGAGCTGTGCCGCGGTCGGTCGTCGGGCCGGGTCCTTGGTGAGCATCCAGAGAAGCAGCGCTTCGACATCGCCGGCCAGTTCAGGCCGGAGTTCGCTGGGCGGCACCGGTTCTCGCTGTACGTGCTGGAACATGATCGACGCCGGCTCGTCGGCGAGGAACGGCGGATGGCCAGTGACCAGCTGATACAGCACACAGCCGAGCGCGTAGACATCGGACGGCGGCTCCGCCGGACGACCCAATGCGCGTTCCGGGGCGAGGAAGTGACTCGTGCCGACGATCTGCCCGGTCGAGGTCAGTGTCGTGGTGCAGTCCTCGAGAAATCGGACGATGCCGAAGTCGGCGATCTTCACCGTCCCGTCGTCGGCCAGCAACAGATTGCCTGGCTTGATATCGCGGTGGACGATGCCCAGCCGGTGAGCCTCTGCCAGCCCAGCCGCAGCCTGCCTGACCAGGTGTACGGCGCGATCCGGTGCCAACGGGCCCTCGCGCCTGAGCTCGTCGCCGACCGTACGACCGCTGACCAGTTCCATCGCCAGGTAGCAGCAGCCGTCATGGTCACCGAAGTCGTACGCCGTGACGACGTGTGGATGACGGATCCGCGCCGTAGCCCGCGCCTCCCGCAAGAACCGCTCCGACGCCGCGAGCGTCCCCGGAACCGGCAGCATCAGCTTGACCGCCACGTCCCGCCCCAGTGCCTGATCCGTCGCCCGGTAGACCTCCCCCATCCCACCGCGACCGATCGCCCCCACGATCCGGTACCGGCCCGCAATCACTTCCCCTGCTCGCTTCACCGCCAATCGGTACCCGTGCCACACCGACGTATGTACGCCGTACATTCGCGTTTCGCCGCGGGTACAGGGCAGCCGTACCGCTTCGCGTCGAGCAGCACCGGCCAGGCCGAGTGCAGCCAAGCTCGAGAGCCGGGTCTCGTCCTGGCACTGGGGTTCGGTGCTCGGCGCGGAGCACCACGGCCGTCTTACGCTCGGGCGTCCTGGTCCAGGAGCCGGTTGACGGAGCGTTCAAGAGTGGCGCGGGTCTTGTCGTCGTCGAGGTCGGTGCCGGCGCGGTCGACGGCGTCGGTGATCGTGTGGCCGTGCTCGTACTGCTCGACGACGCGCGGATCGACGTACGACGTACGGGCGACAGTCGGGGTGTTGCCGAGGTGATCGGACACCTCCTCGAGCATCTCCTTGAGTGCCGCGTTCAGGGCCTTCTTCGTCGTCGGCGGGTCCGCCTCGGCGAGATCCACCGCGGCGTGCACGGTGGCGGTCCAAGTCCGGAGATCCTTGACCGTGTAGTCCTCACCGACCAGTTCCTGAAAACGCTCGTTGATCATGCCCGCGTCGATCTCGTGATAGCCGTCGTCGTCGCGATACATCAGCAGACGTGGATTCTGGTGCCGGCCACGCTTCAGCGATCGTACTGCGGTCACCAGCCGATCGTCGTCCAACTCGATCGTCCGCCGCTGCCCACCCTTCGCGACGAAGTCGAACACGACCTTGCCCTTGCTGACCCGGACGTCGTCGCGCAGCAACGTCGCCGCACCCCGGCTGCCGTGCTCCTCGGCGTACTCCGTGTTGCCTGTCCTGAAGACGCCGTAGTCGAGCATTCGCAGCGCCACGGCCAGCACCCGGCGCCGATCGAGACCGCGCCCGCACAGGTCGGCGTCGACCGCCTCACGGAAAGCTGGCAGCTTGCGCGCCAACTGGCGTACGCGGTCATGCTTGTCCTCGTCCTGGGCCGAGCGCCAGTCGTCGTGGTACAGGTACTGCCGCCTGCCGGCCTCGTCCGTGCCCATCGCCTGGATGTGGCCGTTCGGGTACGGGCAGATCCACACGTCCTTCCAAGCAGGCGGGATCGCCAGCGTCCGGATCCGCTCGATCACGTCCGTGTCCTTGAGAACCTTGCCCTCGGCGTCCAGATAGCTGAACCCACGCCCACGCCGCCGGCGCGCGAGGCCCGGCTCGTCAGGATGGCTCCGCCGAAGTCGCATACCCCCTCAGTACCCGACTCCATGCCTGGCATATGCCGACTGGGCCTGGGTACCGGCCTCGCCACCAACGAGGCGAGAGGACATACAGATGGCCGGGGACGTTGTCGATCTGATCATGCAGGACCACCGCGAGGTCGAGCGGCTGTTCGACGAACTGAAGGACGAGCCGGAGAAGCGGCCGAACCTTCTGCCGGTACTGACGACCCTGCTGACCGCGCACAGCCGGGCCGAGGAGGCGGAGGTCTATCCAGTCGCAGCGTCGGAGGCTGGCGAGAAGGAGGAGGTGTCGCACAGTCAGCAGGAGCACATCGAAGCAGACCAGCTGCTCGCCAAGCTGGCCGCGACCGATCCGGCCTCAGCCGCCTTCGACAAGGTGCTGCAGAACCTGATCGACGCGGTATCACACCACGTCGAGGAGGAAGAGAGCAAGGTTCTCCCCGGGATGCGAGCCAAGCTGTCGGACAAGCGCCGCCGCGAGCTCGGCGTGGCGTTCGTTGCCAGCCGCAAGCAACACCTCGGCGAACAGCCCGGCGACATCACCCGCGACCAACTCGCTCAGCAGGCCAGCAACGCGGGCATCCCCGGCACGTCGGACCTCCCCAAGAAGAAGCTCCAGAAGAAGGTTCAGCGCGAGGCAGAGCGCTGATCCAGGCACCCTGCCTCAGGAGATGCAAGGCAGGAGCGTGAAGCGGGCGTCGCACGGATGGGGGTGCTCGAGCCGGAGGACGTGATACTGACGCCGGCCAAGATCACCGGCCGGGAGTGATCGGTTGCTGACGCCAGGTAGGCGTTTGAAACGGGGTATTGCGCGGCTGGGTTCTTGGCTTCATGCTGGCGGTCACTTGAGTGCTCACGGGGGGTGAGGGCTGGTGAGGACAGGTGGGCCTGGGGGGCTTGATGAGGCGTTACGCCGCACTGCGCCGGTGCGTGGCTGCGGCCTGTGTGCTGTTGTTGGTGCCGTTGGCAACGACCGAGTCAGCGAGCGCCGCGGCGGTGCCGGGTGGATTCAGTGAGCAGGTGGTGTTCACCGGGCTGAGCAACCCGACGAACGTCGCGTTCTCGCCGGACGGGCGGGTGTTCGTCGCGGAGAAGAGCGGCCTGATCAAGGTGTTCGACTCGCTCGACGACCCGACGCCGTCGATCTTCGCCGACCTGCGGACCCAGGTCTACAACTACTGGGACCGCGGCCTCCTCGGGATGGCCTTGCACCCCGACTTCCCCGCCGATCCGCGCATCTACGTGCTGTACACGCACGACGGCCTGATCGGCGGACCGACACCGAAGTGGGGAACCGCCGGCGCCACAGACGATCCGTGCCCGTCACCACCCGGGCCGACGAGCGACGGGTGCCAGGCGAGCGCCCGGTTGTCGGCCATCACCCCGAACGGCGCCGAGCAGGTGCTCGTCGAGGACTGGTGCCAGGTGTTCCCCAGCCACTCGATCGGCTCGATCGAGTTCGGCCCCGACGGCATGATCTACGCCGGTGGCGGTGACGGCGCCAGCTTCGGGTACGCCGACTACGGCCAGGACGGCTTCCCGGCATCGGACGAAACCCCCGACAACCCCTGTGGCGACGGCCAGGCACCCGTCGGTGCGAAGCTCACCTCGCCTACCGCTGAAGGCGGTGCGCTGCGCGCCCAGGACGTACGCACCAGCGGCGACCCCGCAAGCCTCGACGGCTCCATCATCCGGATCGATCCGGACACCGGCCTCGCTGCGACCGGCAACCCGGCTGCGGGCAGCCCCGATCCGAACACCCGCAAGATCGTCGCGCACGGCTTGCGCAACCCGATGCGGTTCGACTTCCGCCCCGGCACCAACGAACTCTGGATCGGCGACGTCGGCTGGACCAAGTGGGAAGAGATCGACCGCATCGTCAGCCCCACCGCGAAGGTCACGAACTTCGGCTGGCCCTGCTACGAGGGCCCGGGCCGCACGGCCGCCTACGACGCCCTCAACCTCAGCATCTGCGAGAACCTGTACGCCGCCGGCGCGACCGCGGTCGCCACGCCGTACTACACCTACGACCACGCCTCGCACATCGTCACAGGCGAGACCTGCAGCACCGGCAGCTCGTCGCTCTCCGGCATGTCCTTCTACGAGAACGGCAACTACCCACCGGAGTACGACGGCGCCCTGTTCTTCTCCGATTACAGCCGGCAGTGCATCTGGGCGATGCTCCGCGGCGCCAACGGCCTCCCGGACCCGGCCAAGATCGTCAACTTCGCGTCGGGATACGGAACGACCAGGCTGCAGAACGGTCCAGGCGGCGACGTGTTCGCCGTCGACTACGACAACGGCAGGGTCCTGCGCTACGTCTACAGCGCGACCAACAACCCGCCGACCGCGGTGATCGATGCAGATCCGTCCAGCGGACCGACACCGCTGACCGTCACCTTCGACGGCACCGCGTCGAACGATGCTGACGGTGACGCCCTCACGTACGCGTGGGATCTGGACAGCGACGGCCAGTACGACGATTCGACGGCGCCAACTGTCCAGCACACCTACACCACCAGCGGCGCCGCCATCGCCCGGCTCAAGGTGACCGACAGCCACGGCGGAACCGGTACGGCGACGACCCAGATCAACGTCGCCAACACCGCACCGACGGCGTTGATCACGTCACCCGGTCCGGCGACGACCTGGAAGGTTGGCGACACCATCAGTTTCGCCGGCACTGCCACAGATCCTGAGCAGGGCCCGCTTCCCGGCTCGGCGCTGACGTGGGCGCTGATCATGCATCACTGCCCCAGTGATTGCCATGCGCACCAAATCACGACGATGACCGGAGCGAGTGGCACGTTCACCGCGCCCGATCACGAGTACCCGTCGTACCTGGAACTGCGGCTGACCGCGAAGGACTCCGGCGGGCTGACCGACGTCAAGAGCGTGCAACTGCAGCCGAAGACGGTGAAGCTCACGTTCGGCACGCAACCGTCGGGTCTGCAACTGACCTACCTGAACAAGACCGCGGCCTCCCCGTCGACCGGTACGGCGATCGTCGGCTCGAGCGGATCGTTGTCCGCGGGCCTCCTGCAGTCGTCGGCGAACAACCTCTACCGGTTCGCCTCCTGGTCGGACAACGGCGCCCGCAACCACAACTTCGTCGCCCCGGCGACGCCCGCGACGTACACGGCGACGTACGTGCCGAAGCGCAATCTCGCCCGCGGCCGGGCGGTCGCGGTGTCCAGCGTCTACGCGGCCGGCCGGGAGGGATCGAAGGCGGTCGACGGGTCCATGACCACGGCCTGGACGAGCAAGCGCAGCGATCCGCAGTGGCTGCGGGTCGACCTCGGCTCGGTCCAGGTGGTCAACCAGGTGCTGCTCAACTGGTCGTCGGCGTACGCGAAGGCGTACCAGATCCAGGTGTCCGGCAACGCGCAGACCTGGAAGACCGTCTACTCGACCACTGTCGGGAACGGCGGCACCGACAACGTGGTGTTCGGGGCGATCTACGCGAGGTACGTGCGGATCAACGCCACCGCTCGCCCCGCGGTGGGCAACTACTACGCGCTGTGGGAGTTCGGGGCGTACGGCGACCGCGGGCCGATCACCGGGATCGCCGGCAAGTGCATCGACATCTACCAAGCGCGGACGGACAACGGCACGCCGACGATCTTGTACACCTGCCACAGCGCAACGAACCAGCAGTGGATGCAGTACGAGGACGGCACGGTGCGCTCGCTCGGCAAGTGCCTGGACGTGCGCGGTACGACGATCCGGTCCGCGGCGGTGCTGTGGACGTGTGACGGCAGTGCCGGGCAGAAGTGGCGGCCTCGCCCGGACGGCTCGCTGCTGAACGTTCGCTCCGGCCAGTGCCTCGACGCCACCGGTGCGTCCAGTGCCAACGGCACCAAGCTGATCATCTACACCTGCCATGTCGCCACGAACCAGAAGTGGGTGCTGCCGTAAATCAGTCGAGTCGCCGCCTGGCCGCACCTACGCTGGAGGCATGAACAGCGGCTGGGCAGACGAGGGTTTCGGCGCGGTCGCCGATGTGTTCGCGGACAACTTCACCGCGTTCCCGGAGCTCGGAGCCGCCGTCACCGTGTATGTCGGCGGCCGGGCCGTTGTCGAGCTGTGGGACGGCGAGGCGGCGCCTGGACGCCCATGGGATCGCGATACCGTCGTACCCGTTTTCTCTTGTGCCAAAGGGATCGTGAGCCTCTGCATCCACCTGCTCGCGCAGGACGGACGACTCGACCTGGACGCGCCGATCGGTCGGTACTGGCCGGAGTTCGTTGCGGAAGGCAAGGAGAAGATCACCTCGCGGATGGTGCTGGGGCACCGGGCCGGGATCCCGGTCCTGGACAAGACGCTGTCCTTCGACGAGATCGCCGCCTGGACTCCGGTCATCGAGGCGATCGAGGAGCAGAAGCCGCTCTGGGAACCGGGGACGTCGTACGAGTATCACGGCCACGTGTTCGGCTTCGTCCTCGGCGAGGTGGTACGGCGGATCACGGGGCAGCGACCGGGTGCGTACTTCCGCCAGGTCGTGGGCGATCCGCTCGGGCTGCGGGCCTGGATCGGGCTGCCTGCCTCGGAGCTGCCGGCACTGGCCAGGCTCGCGGAAGCTGAGGGTCGCCCGCCGATGCCGGGGCCGGAGCATCTCCTCACCCGGATCGTGACGATGAACGGCGCGCTCGTCTTCCCGGGCCTCGACGTACCGCACGGCTGGAACGATCCGGCGCTGCTCGGGATGGAGCTTCCCGGCGCCGGTGCGGTGGCGTCGGCGACCGGTCTCGCCGGGCTGTACGCCGCGGCCGTGACGGGCATCGACGGCCACGACCGTCTGCTCTCGGCAGAGACCGTGACGGATGCGGTACGCGAGGTGTCGTCGGGCCAGGGATTCCTCGGCTTCGACGCCGGCGCGCGCTGGGGCTCGGGCTATCTGCTCGACTCCGCGAGCTTTCGGCCCATGCTGGGTGCACGCAGCTTCGGGAACGACGGCGCCGGTGGCCAGTTCGCCTTCGGCGACGACGAGTACGGCGTCGGATTCGCCTACGTCGCCAACCGTATGGTCGGTCACGGCGACGCGCGAGCCAACCGCCTCATCGCCGCCGTACGCGACTGCTTGGGATAGTGGCCTGCGAGGGTTCACGACGGTGTCAGCCGGTGTTCACCTGCTCCGACGAACGTCACGCTGACGTCTTGGTGGAGGGGAGCCTGACCCGCAAGATCAACCGCGGCTTCGAAGGGCTGGCTCAACTCCCGGGTGGCGATCTGGTGCAGGCGCTGCAGAGCCCGCTGCTCAACCCGAGCAAGAAGGTCGGCGAGGCTTCCCTGAACACGCGGTTGCTGCGGTTCTCCCCGCACCAGGGCAAGGTCACCGCGGAGTACGCCTACAGCTTCGACCCGGTCGGCGTCGTCGACCCGGGCGAGGACGACACGAGCGAACTGAAGATCTCCTCGGTGATTGCCTCCGGCCCCGAAGCGTTGCTGGTCCAGGAGCGCACCGACAACGCGGCTCGACTGCAGCGCGTCGTACTGCAACCGTCCGCCAACATCCTGGGTACGGCGTGGGACTCGACGACCACCACGCCGTCGTAGGAGGCCCTCGCTGACCCGGGGGCTGCCGGCGTACCGGTTCTCTCGAAGGAGCTGTTCCTCGACCTGAACACTGTCGCCGGTGCCCCGAAGAAGATCGAGGGCGTCGCGCTCCGGCCGCACGACACGCTCGTAGTCATCAACGACAACGACTTCGGCATGACCGACGGCCCCGAAGCCTTCGATGCCAACGGCAACCTCAATGACAGCGACATCGAAACCACCCTGGTCACGATCAAGCTCCGTTAATACGGCGACGGCGCATTGGCTGATCGTGTAAACCAGGTGGATGGTTCTTCCTGCTGAAGTTGTTTCGCCGGTGCGGATCGAGGTTGGTCAGGGGCATCACCTGGCGGTGCGGCGGCGTGGGGACGGGGGTGTGCCGCTGCTGCTCATCCACGGGTTCCCGTGCACGAGCCGGATCTGGTCGCACAACCTCGGTCCGCTGGCCGAGGCGGGGTTCGACGTGGTCGCGCCGGATCTGCGCGGGTACGGCGACTCCGACTTCGCGCCGGACGACTTCTACGACTTCAACGCGTTCAACACCGACCTGACCGGCCTGTTCGACCGGCTCGGCTGGGACCGCGCCGTCGTCACCGGGCACGATCTGGGTGCGATGATCGCGATCGACCTAGCCACCCGCCACCCGGACCGGGTGGACCGCCTGGTGATCCTGGACGACTCCATGCCCGACCTCGGTGCGGCGTTCACAGCGGCGGGTCTCCCGCCGATCGACCCCAAGCCCGCCGTCTACGACTACCAGCGCCGCCAGGGCCACGACGCCGACGCCTTGGTCGCCGAGCTGGCTACGCCCGAGCAGCGTCGGCGCTACATCGGTGAGTTCTATGGGCACCGCCTGTGGTGCCCGCCCGACGCCTTCGACGAGGACGACCTGGCCTTCCTGACCGAGCCGTACGGCGATGCGGCCCGGCTGCGGGCCTCCTTCGCCGACTACGAGGTCGCCATGGGCACTCGGCCGCTGTCGGCCCCGGAAATGATCGACCGGCCGGTCCAGCAACGCGCCCTGCTGCTGATCGGCACCGACCAGGCAACCATGCGCAACCACATCGAGGAACGGTGCGCGCTCGCCTTCCCCGAAGCAGTCGGTCCGTTCTGGGTCAAGGGCGCCGGCCACTTCATGCCCTGGGAGCGGCCAGAGATCGTCAACCGCGCCATCCGCTCCTTCTGCGGCGACCTGCTGGCAGCACTCACCCCGTGAACCTGCCGTACGAGACAGGTGTCGGATCGGGGCGGTCGTGTTCGTAGAAGGGGTGACGCCGGCCCACCTGAGGCGGCGCGCAGGAAAGGAAGGGACTACCACATGAGCACCACCTTTACCGTCGACTTCTTCTCCAGCCTGGACGGCTACGGCATGGCCACAGGCTGGCCCGGATACTGGGGGAAGGAGGGCCCCGAGATCCGCGAGGACCGGGTGCGCACCTTCGCGCAAGACCAGGTCCTCGTCTTCGGCGCGACGACGTTCCGGCAGTTCCGGAAGTTCGTCGTCGAGTTTGACGAGCCCTATTACGACAGCCTGAACGAGCTGCCGAAGATCGTGTTCTCCAGCACGCTCGAAGAGCCGCTCGGATGGCAGAACTCGACGGTTCTCAACGAGGATGCGGTGACGGCGATCGAGCGCCTGAAGCGCACCACGGACGTCCCGATGCGATCGCACGGCAGCGTCGCGCTGAACCGCGCCCTGCTCGCCGCCGGCCTCGTCGACCGTCTCGAGATCATCATGTTCCCCGCAGTCGCCGGCCGCGCCGGGGCAGCGGCCCTCCTCCACGGCGGGGCCGAGCTCGACCTGGAGCTTGTCGAGTCGACCGTGCTCGACGGTCGGACGCAGAAGCTCGTCTACATCCCGCACCTTCACGGAGAGATCCCCGAGGGCGCCGGGCCGCAGCGCCGAAACGCGGATTAGTCACCCACCAGCTTCTCGTAGACGTCGGGGCTCCAGCTGGCGGCGGTTTTGGTGTTGAGGGTGGCGCCGAGGCGTTGGTAGAAGCGGTAGCCGGCTTCGTTTTCGAGGCGTAAACCCCAGCCGATCGTGAGTCGGTCGGGGAGCGCGTGCCGGGCCAGCTCGATCATGAGGGCCCGGCCGACGCCGGCGTCGCGGAACTGTTCGCGGACGTACAGGTCGTCGAGCGCCAATTGGTCGCCACCGACCCACAGGTAGGGCCGGCGCAGCGACGACACATAACCGGCCACCGCCCCATCAACCTCCGCGATCAGCACGATCACCTCTGAACGACCGAGGAAACCGCGCCAGTCCTCAGCGCTCGCGGTGACGTACGCCAGCTGGTCCTGATACCCGGCCAGTTCCTGCAGCATGGTCACGACGGTCTCGGCATCCGCGGGGATCGCGCGGCGGATCTCAGTGGACGGCATGGGCTTCTGCTCCTGTCGAGGGCTTGGCGGCCGGTACGACGGCCAGCGCGAGGAGTGCGGCGACGGCCGCAACGATCGCGGCGAAGGTGAAACCACGGGTGAATCCGGTCGTCACGGTGCCGGCCAGGCTGGCCGCGGCGATGCTGGACACCACCGCAACCCCGAGCGAACCACCGAACTCATGGAAGGTGCTCAGAATCCCGGACGCGACCCCAGCCTCCCGGTAGTCGATCTGGCTGAACGTCGTGGTCGACGCGGCGACGAACGCGGCACCGATCCCGGCGCCCCCGATCGTCGTCCCGATCACCACCATGAGTGCACCATCCCAGATCGCAGGGACAGCGATGCCGACCGCGGCGACGGCCAGCCCGATCATCGCGATCGGACGAGCACCCACCTTGCCGACCAGCTGTCCGGACAGATGTGCCCCGATGGTCGTGGCGACGGCGACCGGGAGGAACGACAGTCCGGTGCGGAGGGCGCCGTACCCCTGGTAGTGCTGAAGGTAGAACGATCCGAGGAAGAAGATCGAGATCATCAGCGCGGTCGCAACCAGGATCAGGAAGGAGCCGGCGGCAACCGGCCGGCGGGTCAGGATCCCCAGATCCATCAGCGGCGACCGGACGACCCGCTGCAGCCAGGCGAACGCGGCGTACAGAACGACCGCGCCGGCCAGGGTCAGAAGAGTCGCGGCGGACAACCAGCCCCGGTCGCCGGCGTTGATCAGCGCATAGATCGCCGTACCCGTTCCGGCCGTGACCAGGATCGCGCCCGGCAGGTCCAACCGGCCCTGACGCTCGGCCGGCCGGTCGGCGGGCAGCATCCGGAGCAGGATCGCGAACACGACCAGACCGACCGGGACGTTGACGTAGAACACCCACTGCCAGCCCGGTCCGGCGGTCAGCAGTCCGCCGATCAGTACGCCGATCGCCGCGCCGCCGCCGCCGATCGCGGACCAGATGCCGAGCGCCTTGTTCCGCTCCTCGCCGTCGAATGTCTTGGTCACCACGGACAGCGCGCTCGGCGACAGCAACGCCGCGCCGACGCCCTGCGCGATCCGGCCGCCGATCAGTAGTTCGGCGCTGTTGGCCAGTCCGCTGGTCAGCGAGGCCGCGGTGAACACCAGCAGTCCGGTGAGCACCACGACGCGGGATCCGAACAGATCGGAGGCCCGGCCGCCGAGCAGCATCAGGCCACCGAACATCAGTGTGTAGGCGCTGACCACCCAGGTCAGCGTGCTGCGATCCAGACCGAGGTCGGTACCGATGTGCGGCAGCGCGATCGCCACCACGGTCACATCCAGGATCAGCATGAACTGCGCGATGGCGAGCAGTCCGAGCAGCCGCCACCGACGCGGGTCCGCTCCGGTTTCTTCCATGATTCTCATCCTCACCAGTCAAGTCGAACACTACTGTTCGAGTTATTGCAGGTACAGTAACTCGTACAGCAGTGTTCGACAAGGGAGTTCCCATGCCGGTGAGGCAGGCGGGTACGACGGGCAAGCGGGCGGACGCGCAGCGCAACATCGCGGCGATCCTGGACGCCGCCACGGAGTGTCTGGGCCGCGATCCGGCGGCCAGTACGAGCGAGATCGCGAAGGCTGCCGGTGTCGGGCGGGTCACCCTCTACGGCCATTTCCCGTCCCGGGCCGAGCTGCTCGACGCGGTGTTCGTGCATGCGATCGAGGGCGGCGAGGAGGCACTCGGCCAGGTCGACCTGAGCGGGGATCCGCGCGAGGCGCTGACCCGGCTGATCGAGTCCAGCTGGCGCCTGGTCGACCGGTATCGCTCACTCCTGATCGCTGCTCAGAACACACTCCCGCCGGGCCGGGTGCGGGAGCTGCACGCCGACCCGATGGCACGCGTCGAGAAGCTGATCGAGCGCGGCCGGAAGCAGGGTGCCTTCCGGAAGGACCTGCCGACGTCCTGGCTCGTCGGCGTCATGCACAACGTGATGCACGGCGCGGCCGACGAGATCAACGCCGGCCGTGTCACCCCCGACAAGGCCGCCGCCTACATCACCACGACCATCCTGGCCGCCTTCACCCCACCCGGCGACCGCGTCCCGAACTGACCAATTGGGTACATCCTCGGCATGCTGAAGGTTGCCGAGCTGGCGGAGTTGCAGAAGCGGCGTAGTGAGAAATGGTCCGGCCACGCGCCGGGAGTGATCTCGGCGACGGTGGCGGAGATGGACTTCGACCTCGCCGAGCCGATCGCGCGGGTGCTGCACGAGGCAGTGGACCGCAGCGATCTCGGGTACGCCTTCGAGGTGCCGAAGTCGTTGCGGGAGGCCTTCACCGGCTTCGCCGACCGCCGGCTCGGATGGACCGTGGATCCGGACCGGATCACGCTGGTGCCGGATGTGATGGCCGGCCTGATCGAGCTCTGTCTCGCCCTCGCACCGGGTGGGGCGGTCGGCTTCGCGACCGCCGCGTACCCGCCGTTCCTCAGCCAGATCCCACGGACCGGCCTTCGCACCGTGCTGATCCCGCTGCGTGAGGATGGCTGGTTCGACCTCGATCGCCTGCGCGAGGCGCTGACCGACGGGCTCGAAGTACTGGTCCTCGCCAACCCGCACAATCCGACCGGCCGGGTGCTCCCGCACGAGGAGCTCGCGGCAATCGCGGAGCTCTGCGCGGCGTACGACGCCTGGGTGGTGGCGGATGAAATCCATGCGCCGCTGGTGTTGCCTGGCGCGACACATGTGCCGTGGCTCGAGGTGTCCGACGCGGCCCGCGAGTGCGGGATCGTGCTGACGTCCGCCTCGAAGGCATTCAACCTGGCAGCGCTGAAGGCGGCGATGGCCGTGACCGCGACCGACCGCGCGCAGAGCGTGGTCGATCGCCTGCCCTATACCGCCGAGCAGGCTGGACTGCTCGGTGTCCTTGCCGCGGAGGTGGCGTTCGCCGAGTGCGACGACTGGCTCGACGCCGTACTGCGGCAGCTCGACGACAACCGCGCGTACCTGCGCGAGCACCTGCCCGACGGCATTACCTGGACCCCGCCCGAGGCGACGTACCTGGCCTGGCTCGACTGCCGTGCGCTTGGGCTGGACGAGGAGCCGAGCGAGTTCTTCCTCCGCCGCGCGAAGGTTGCCCTAGGCCCGGGGCGCGACTACGACCCGGGCGCCAACGGCTTCGTCCGCCTCAACTTCGGCACCGGCCCCGAGCTCCTGGAGACACTCGTCAACCGGATGCGGTCCGCCGGCTGACTACTCCAGCCAGGTGGTCTCGAACGTCGGGTTCGCGTGGATGTGGACGGCCTCGTAGCCGCCGGGGCCGGTGCGGAACTTGTGCGGAGTGTTCGCCGGTACGACGAGGATCTGGCCGGCCCTGCCGACGATCTGCTCCTCACCCACCGTGAAGGTCGCCGTACCCCGCCGGATGATGAACGTCTCGGCGTACGGATGCAGGTGCAGCCGCGGGCCGGCACCCTCCTGAGTGGTGGCTTCCAGGATCAGAGAGACACCGGCGCCACCAGGCAACTCGGTGTAGTTCTCGGTCCACTCCTCGCCGTCGTCCCGCCCGTCCGCGCGGTTGATCACCACGGCGCCGGTGTTCGCGATATCGGTCATGAGCACCCTCCCTCGGTCTGCTGCCAACCTAAACCTCGCACCGGGTCCTATCACTTCCCTTTCCGGCGTCCGAGGGCTCAGCCGACCTGCTCGACCGAGGCGGCGTGGCGTTCGGCGAGGTTGTGATAGACGGCGGCGTTGTGGTCGACGAACAGCTTGGCGGTGCCGTCCAGCGGGACGATCTTCTTCGCCGGGCTGCCGAGCGCCACCGATTCCGGCGGGATGACCGCACCCGGCGTCACGGTCGAGCCGGCCGCGACCAGCGTGCGCTCGCCGACGACCGCGCCGTCGAGCACGATCGCGCCGTTCCCGACCAGCGCCTGCTCGCCGATCGTGCAGTCGTGCACCAGACACAGATGACCGACGGTCGCGTTCGGCCCGATCTCGCAGCCGTTGCTGCCGGAGTGGATCACGGTGTTGTCCTGGATGTTCGCCCCGGCCCGGATGGTGATCGTGCCCAGGTCGGCCCGGATCACCGCGCCGTACCAGATCGACACGCCCGCCTCGACCACGACGTCGCCCACCAGGGTGGCGGTCGGCGCGATCCACGCCTCCGGATGCACGCTCGGGCGCTTTCCCTCAAATGAGAACAACGGCATACGCCGCACCCTACTTGCGCCAGTGGTAGCGACGTTCGGGACGGCCGGTCGTGCCGTAGCGGAGGGCGACTTCGACCTGGCCGCGGGTGCAGAAGAACTCGAGGTAGCGGCGGGCGCTGACGCGGGAGATGCCGACCTTCTCGGCACACTCGGCGGCCGACAGGTTCTGCGCGGCGGCGCGGAGGGCCGTCGCCACCAGGGCCGCGGTCTCCTGACTCAGACCCTTGGGCAGCCGATTGACCGTCGGCCGCACCGGTCCGAGCACCCGGTCGACGTCGGCCTGGCTCGTCACCTGATCGGGCACACTCGCCCGCCGTCGCGCGTACTCCTCCAGCCGTGACCGCAGATCCTCGAAACCGAAGGGTTTCAGCAGGTAGTTGACCACTCCTTGCCGCACCGCACCTCGGACTGCGTCCGCCTCGCGCGCCGCGGTGATGACCAGGATGTCGCAGTCAGGCTGCGCGGCCCGCATCCGCGCGATCAGGTCGAGGCCGAAGCTGTCGGGCAGGTAGAGGTCGAGCAGCACGAGGTCGGGCTGGAGTTGCCCGATCGCGTCCAGTGCCTGCTCCCCGGAGTTCGCCGTACCGACGACCTCGAAACCGGGCACCCGGTCCACGAAACCGCGGTGGATGCGGGCGACCATGAAGTCGTCGTCGACGACCAGGACGGAGATCATCGGGCTCCTTCGGGCAGGCGCCGGACGGACATCCGCGCGATGAACGCGGCGCCGCCGTCCTCGGTGTTCGTGACCGCGACCTCGCCACCACGCCGCCGGCAGACCAGCCGTGTCATCGCCAGACCGATCCCGCGCTCACCGCCGGCCGCGGCCTTGGTGGTGAAGCCATGCGCGAACACCTCCTGCGCCAGCTCGGGCGCGACCCCGGGACCGGAGTCGCGAACCACGATCTCGACGCTGGCGGCGTCTTGCCGCAGCTCGACCTCGACCCACGCGGGCGACAGCGGCGTGCCCGACTGGGCGGCGGCGTCGATCGCGTTGTCGACCAGGTTGCCGATCACGGTAGCCACGTCGGCCGACAGTTCCGGGTCGAGCCGGAGCAGCGTGGTGCGTTCGGACACGCGGAGCTCGACACGGCGTTCGGCCGCGACCGAGGACTTCGCCATCAGCAGGGCGGCGACCGCGGTGTCCTGGACCCGCCGGGTCACGGTCAGGTCGAGCGACTCACGATAACGATTGAGCGCGCCGACGTACGTGACGACCTCGTCGTACTCCCCGATCTGGATCAGCCCCGAGATCGTGTGCAACTGGTTCGCGAACTCGTGGGTCTGGGCCCGCAGCAACTCGGCGGAACTGCGGAACGAGCCGAGCTCACGCTCCAGCTGAGCCAACTCGGTCCGGTCGCGCAGCGTGGTGACCGAGCCGAGCGAGTGCCCGTCCTTGGTGACGCTCATCCGGTTCATCACCAGCACCCGCCCACGCCGTACGACGACCGCGTCGCGGGCCTCGTCACCGGAGTGCTCCCCGGCCAGCACCTCCCGGAGCCGGCCCTCGATCCCCAGCTCACGCAGGCTCCTGCCGACCGCGTTGTCCGGCAGGTCGAGCAGCCGCCGGCCGACGTCGTTCACCAGCGTCACCCGCAGGTGCGGATCCAGCGCGACGACGCCCTCGGCGAGTCCGTAGAGCATTGCCTCGCGGTGCTCGGCCAGGCCGGCGATCTCCCGCGGTTCGAGTCCGAGCGTCTGCCGCTTGATCCGGCGAGCGAGCAGCCACGAGCCGAGCAGCCCGAGCACACACGCGATGCCCAGATAGATGGCCAGGTACGACGATGCGCCGCGGAGCCGCTGCCAGATCGATGGAGCCCGCTCACCGACCATCACCGTGCCGATCTGGTCGCCGAGCGTCCCGTCCGGCTGATTGTCCGCGTTCGTTCCCTGGCTCAGCACCGGGACCTGCGAGACCAGTTCGGTCCCGTCGTCGACGCCCAGTTCGCCGGACCAGCCGCGGCCTTGCGCGACTCCGGGATCACCGAGCGTCAACGTGCTGCCGAGCGCGGACAGGTTGGTCGCGGCGATGACACGGCCCTTCGCGTCGGCGATAGTGATCGAGGTGACGCCGGACTGGGTCAGCGTGGTTTGGAGCAACGGTGCCAGGACCTCGGCCGGCGCCGGATGCCGGATGCCGAACCGCAGCGTCTGGTTGCCGGACAGCTGCTCGGCCAGGGCGGTCACTCTGCGTCCCTCGACCCGGTTGAAGGTGGCCGCGGACTGGGCGAGCGAGACCGCGGCGACGGCGACCAGCACCACCACCACGATCGCCAGCTGCAGTACCAGCAGCTGACCGGCCAGGGTCGGCCGCTTGCCCAGTCTCAATGCCATGCCGCATGATCACCGGTCGAGTGCCGGCTTTGCCACCTCTCGGCCGGATTCGGCGTGTGACCACAATGAACTCAACCTCCGCTGCTGACACAAGGCAGACGGCGCTCCGCGGGGAAGGTCACGATCATCGCCTGAACCCCTTGGACGTGAAAGGACTCCGCCGATGAGGTCTCCCCGGTTACTGGTACCGACCGCGGCAGCGATGCTCGCCCTGTTCACTGCGACCGCCTGCGGCGCGACCGCGGACAAGGAGGACACCACCGATGCCGGCAACGGCAAACCGGCCACCGGTCTGCGCCTGATGGTGCCGAACACGGCCGGCGGCGGGTACGACACCACCGCCCGGGTGGCGGCGAAGGTGATGGACGACGCCAAGATCGCCACCGGCGTCCAGGTCTTCAACCTGCCCGGCGCCGGCGGCACGGTCGGCCTGCAGCGGACCGTGAACGAGAAGGGCAACGGCAAGCTCGCGATGCAGATGGGTCTCGGCGTGGTCGGGGCGACGTACACCTCGAAGTCGAAGGCGACGCTGACCCAGACCACCCCGCTGGCCAAGCTGATCGAGGAGGCCGGCGCGATCGTCGTACCGAAGGACTCGCCGTACAAGTCGATCGGGGACCTGGTCACCGCGTGGAAGGCGAATCCGAAGGGTCTCGCGGTCGGCGGCGGCTCGTCCCCCGGTGGCCCCGACCACCTGCTGCCGATGCAGCTCGCGCAGACCGTCGGGATCGACCCGAAGGACGTCAACTTCGTCTCGTACGACGGCGGCGGCGAACTGCTGCCGGCTCTGCTGGGCAACAAGATCGCGTTCGGCGCCAGCGGATTCGGTGAGTTCCTCGATCAGGTCGAGAGCGGCCAGGTCCGTGTCCTCGCGGTGACGAGTGAGCAGCCGATCGAGGCGCTGAAGGACGTGCCGACGTTGAAGTCGTCCGGCATCGACCTGGTCTTCACCAACTGGCGTGGGATCGTGGCACCGCCGGGGATCAGTGCCGAGGACAAGCAGATCTGGGTCGACGCGCTGACCAAGATGCACGACTCCCCCGAGTGGAAGGCCGAGCTGACCAAGCGCGGCTGGACCGACGCCTTCGTCACCGGTGACGCGTTCGCCACCTTCCTGACCGACCAGGACAAGGCGGTCGCGGACATCCTCACCAAGCTGGGGCTGGCAGCATGATCACCGCCGAGCCTCCTGTAGAGACTCGGCAGGATCGGGCGCAGTACGCCGTGTGTGGGTTCCTGGCTGTCGTCGGTGTTCTGGTGATCATCGACGCGGCCCGGCTCCGGCACATTGCCAACAGCAACGACCCGATCGGGCCCAAGCCGGTCCCGATCGTGCTCGGCGTACTGCTCCTGGTGGTCGCCGCCCTGTACGCCGTCGACGTCGCGCGCGGCGGCACCGGAGCGGCCGAGGAGGGCGAGGATGTCGACCCGACGTCGCCGATCGACTGGCGGACGGTGCTGCTGCTGGTCGGCGCGTTCGTGGTCAACCTCGTGCTGATCGAGCCGCTGGGCTGGGTGATCAGTGGCGGGCTGCTGTTCTGGGGCTCGGCGTTCGCGCTGGGCAGCCGGCACCACCTTCGCAACCTGGTCATCGCCGGCGGGTTGTCGCTGGCAACGTTCTACGCGTTCGCGATCGGCCTCGGTGTGAACCTGCCGGCCGGCGTACTGCAAGGGATCCTGTGATGGACAACCTGAACAATCTGCTGACCGGGTTCGGCGATGTGCTGACGCCGATGAACCTGCTGCTCGCGCTGCTGGGAGTGACGGTCGGGACCGCTGTCGGCGTACTGCCCGGCATCGGTCCGGCAATGACGGTCGCACTGCTGCTGCCGATCACCTACGGCCTCGAGCCGGTCCAGGCGTTCATCATGTTCGCCGGCATCTTCTACGGCGGCATGTACGGCGGTTCGACCACGAGCATCCTGCTGAACACCCCCGGCGAGTCGTCCTCGGTGGTGACGGCGATCGAAGGCAACAAGATGGCCCGGGCCGGACGCGCGGCACAAGCGCTCGCGACCGCGGCGATCGGGTCGTTCGTGGCCGGCACCATCGGTACGGCGCTGCTGGTCCTGGTCGCACCGCAGGTGGTGAAGTTCGCGATCAGCCTGGGCGCGCCGGACTACCTGGCGATCATGCTGCTCGCGTTCGCCGGCGCCACCTCGGTGCTCGGCTCGTCCCGGATCCGCGGGATCGCCGCGTTGCTGCTCGGCCTGGTGATCGGGCTGGTCGGCATCGACAAGGTGACCGGTCAGGAGCGGCTGACCTTCGGCCTGCCGCAGCTTGCCGACGGCATCGATGTCGTTGTCGTTGCCGTTGGCATCTTCGCGGTCGGCGAAGCGCTCTGGGTGGCCGCGCACCTGCGCCGGAACCCGGGCACGGTGATCCCGGTCGGACGGCCGTGGATGGGTCGCTCGGACTGGCGTCGTTCGTGGAAGCCTTGGCTGCGCGGGACGGCGTACGGGTTCCCGATCGGTGCGCTGCCGGCCGGTGGGGCGGAGATCCCGACGTTCCTGTCGTACGCGACGGAGAAGAAGTTGTCCAAGCACCCGGAGGAGTTCGGGCACGGTGCGATCGAGGGCGTGGCAGGGCCCGAGGCTGCCAACAACGCGTCGGCCGCGGGGACGCTGGTCCCGATGCTGGCTCTTGGGCTCCCGACCAACGCGACGGCCGCGGTGATGCTGGCGGCGTTCACGTCGTACGGGATCCAGCCCGGTCCGTTGCTGTTCCAGCGGGAGTCGTCGCTGGTGTGGGCGTTGATCGCGAGCCTGTTCATCGGCAACCTGATGCTGCTCCTGCTCAACCTCCCGCTGGCGCCGGCCTGGGCCAAGCTCCTGCAGATCCCGCGGCCCTATCTGTACGCCGGGATCATCTTCTTCGCCTCGATGGGCGCGTACGCCGTGAACGCGCAACCGCTCGACCTGCTGCTCCTGCTGTTGCTGGGCCTGCTCGGCTTCACCATGCGCCGCTTCGGCCTCCCGGTCCTGCCGCTGATCATCGGCGTCATCCTCGGCCCGATCGCCGAACGCCAGGCCCGGATGTCCCTCCAACTGTCCAACGGCGACCCCTCCGGCCTCATCGGCGGCCCCGTCTCCTACGTCATCTACGCGGTCATCCTCATCCTCCTCACCTGGCCCCTCGCCGCCAGGCTCCGCTCCGGCAGGCCGCAGTCGGTCACAACTTCTTGATCGGGGCGTGTCAATTTCTCGTCGGGGACTTCGACGTACAGGTGAGAACACGAACTCACCGAGGCGAAGGGCGATCCGATGAGCGCGACAGGGACTGCGGCGAAGTCCAGGACATTCCGGCGGCTGCTGGCGAACACGCTGGTGGCGAACGTGACGACCACCTTCCTGTCGTTCGCCCTGGCGTTCTGGGTCTACCTGGAGACCAAGTCCGTGCTGGCCGCGTCCATCGTGTCCGGCGTGTCGATGCTGATCGGCGCCATCTCCGGCACGATCTTCGGCGCAGTCGTCGACACCCACCGCAAGAAGACGGCGATGGCGCTGTCGAGTGCCATCACCGGAGTCGCGTTCGCGACAGCCGGCGCCGTGTACGTCGTCGCCGGCGAGCGGACCAGCAACTGGCACGGACCGTGGTTCTGGGCGTTCACCGGACTGATCCTCGTCGGCAGTATCGCCGGCCAACTCCGCAGCATCGCCCTCTCGACGACCGTGACACTCCTGGTTCCCGCGGACCGCCGGGACAAGGCGAACGGCCTGGTCGGGACGGTCAACGGCGTGGCCCACCTGCTGACCAGCATCCTCAGCGGACTCTCCGTCGGCCTGCTCGGCATGGGTGGAACCGTCGCCATCGCCGTCGTGTTCACCGCCGTCGTCCTGGTCGACCTGCTGGTCTCGATCCACATCGACGAGCCGCGGCCCGAGGGGCACTACCAGGCGCGCTTCGATCTCCGCGCCACCTGGCAGACGCTACGCGACGTACCCGGCCTGCTCCCGCTGGTGCTGTTCAGCAGCTTCAACAACCTCGTCATGGGCGTGTTCATGGCGCTGATGGACCCGTACGGCCTGAACCTGTTCTCGGTGGAGTCCTGGGGCGTCGTACTCGGCATCACGAGCATCGGCTTCATCGCCGGCGGTGCACTGGTCGCCCGCTTCGGCCTGGGCCGTCAGCCGCTGCGGGTCCTGCTGGTGGCGAACGTCGCCATCGCGATCATCGGCATGGGTACGGCGGTCCGCGAGTGGCAGTCGCTGCTGGTCCTGGGGATGTTCGGGTTCATGCTGGTGATCCCGATCGCCGAGGCGGCCGAGCAGACGATCCTCCAGCGGCTGGTCCCGTTCCAGCAGCAGGGCCGGGTGTTCGGCGTCGCGCAGAGCATCGAGACCGCGTCCACCCCGATCGCCGCATTCATCATCGGCCCGGCCGCGCAGTTCCTGCTGATCCCCTACATGGAGTCGGCGCCGGGTCGGTCCACCTTCGGCTGGCTGCTGGGCGACGGTCAGGCCCGCGGCATGGCCCTGGCCTTCGTGGTCGCGAGCCTGCTGATGCTGATCGTCGTACTGCTGGCCTTCCTCAGCACCGCCTACCAGCGCCTCAACCTCCGGTACGCCGCCGAGCCCGTGCCGGCCTAGTCAGCCGTGCGAGCGCAGGAGCGGCAGGTACACCTGGTCGACGATCTCGACCAGGACCGCGTTCGGGACCGACGTCGCGCCGTTCAACGAGTACTCGTTCCGCAGCAGGTCGACCGCGACCGTGGCGACTCTGGGGGTGAGCGCGGAGGGGGCGACCTCGCCGCGGCTCACCGCCCGGGCCAGGACCGTCAGCCAGACGGCGACGCCGGCGCGCGAGGCCTGCTCGCGGAGGTCGCGCATCCGCTCGGGCTCGCCCTGGATGCCCGCCACCAGCTCCCGCAGGATCTGCCCCACCGGCGTTGACATCCGGTCGTTGGCCCGCTGGAGGAGCGCCAGCGCGTCCGAGCGGACCGAGCCGGTGTCCGGCGCAACCTCGGGGTCGGTCGGCAACATCCGCAGATAGGCGGCGACGCAGAGCGCCCCACGGCTCGGCCAGCGCCGGTAGATGACGTTCTTCGCGGTCCCGGCGCGGGCGGCGACGCCGTCCATGGTCAGGCTGCGGAACCCGACTGCGTGCAACTCCTCGATCGTCGCCTGCAGGATCGCCTCGTCCAGCGCCGCGCCCCGGCGGCGGGTCGTCCTTGCGCTTGTCACCCAACCTCCCCTGAGAGATACCCAGGGTATCCCATGACATTCGGCACGCTCGCGCTCATTTCTCCCAACTTAAGCTACTAGCAGTATCTTACTCGGGAGGGAGATGACGATGCAGAAGAAGGCAGTCCTGATCGGGTTGCTGTGGGACCTCGGCCTGCCGGCCGCGGTCTTCTACGGAGCCCGCGCGCTGGGGTACGACGTACTCCCGGCCTTGGTGGCCGGTGGAGTGGCGGCTGTGATCCGCGTCGGCTTCGTGGCCGTCGTACGGCGACGGCTCGACGGGCTCGCAGCCCTGGTGGGTGGCACGTTCGCGGTGCTGGTGATCGTGTCGCTGCTGACCGGGGATCCGCGGATCCTGCTGGCGAAGGAGTCGGTCCTGTCCGGTGCGGCCGGTCTGCTCCTGGTCGGTTCGTGCCTGCTCGGCAAGCCGTTGGTCTACACGCTGGGGCGGAAGTTCAACACCGGCAAGCCGGAAGTGCTCGCGCAGTGGGACGAGCGGTGGCGGACCGAGCCGGCGTTCCGCGGGCACTTCATGAAGCTGACCGCGGTGTTCGGCGGTGTACTGCTGGCCGACGCGATCGTCCGGTTGGTGCTCATCTACTCGCTGCCGGTCGACCTGATGGCGAACCTGTCGCCGGTGCTGCATGGCGCGGCACTGGCGGTCCTGGTCGGCTTGGCGCTGTGGTACCGGAGCCGTCGGCAACGAGCGATGGAGCAGGCGAATGCGCGGTAAGGGGATCAACTACGACACCGGCGCCCAGTTGGCCGGTGGGTGCACCCGGCAGACGTTCGACTCCGCGACGGTACGGCGTGAGCTGGAGGTCATCGCGGATGAGTTGCACTGCACCGCCGTACGGATCTCCGGCAGCGATCCGGATCGGATGGCGATAGCGGGCGAGCATGCGGCTGCGGTTGGGCTCGAGGTGTGGCTGTCACCGTTCCCTTGCGATCTGACCACCGAGCAGATGCTGCCGCTGTTCGCCGAGTGCGCGGAGCGGGCCGAGAAGATCCGCCAGTCCGGGGCCGAGGTGGTCCTCATCGTCGGCGGCGAGCTGAGCTTCTCGCCTGGCTTCCTGCCCGGTGACGATCTCTTCGAGCGCACCGCGCACCTGACCGATGCCGGTCCTGACCTGCCGTGGTTACTCGGAAGTGTAGGACCTGGACATGGCGTCGTACGGCGTCATCCGCCTGAATCCCGACCACACCTGGTCTCGCAAAGCTGTCTTCCACACCCTCAGCACCACCTACTCCACGATGGGAGGAAGATCCTGCGAGTAGGCGACAGACGGGGAATGTGCAGATGGACAGGTAGTGCACCTGCGAGACGCCGTACACGCACCGCAGGCGCCGCTCAGGTGCACTACCACCCGCCCAGTACCTCCTGTCGATCCGTACGCCGCCGGATAGGTTCAGGGCATGGGTCGGCGGGTTGTTGGGGATGCGGTGGCGGTTGATGCTGCGCGGCGGATTGCGTTGGGGGCGCAGGGGTTTGCGGGGCGGCGGTCTTCTGGGCGGGGCGACGTACGGCAGGTGCGGAAGGCTGTTGGGCGGGCCGGGGTGCTGCAGGTCGACTCGGTGAATGTGTTGTGCCGGTCGCATTATCTGCCGGTGTTCGCACGCGCCGGGGACTACGCGCGCACGACGCTCGATCGGATGAGCTGGGGTGAGCCGCGGGAGCTGTTCGAGTACTTCTGGGGACACAAGGCGGCGCTACTGCCGTTGAGCGACTACCCGTTGCTGAAGTACCGGATGCGGGCGGCGGAGCGGCAGGTCTGGGACGCCAAGCTCGACCCGGACGTGACCGCGCCGTGGTCCGTGGTCGTCGGGATGCAGCGGTTGACCGCCGAGCGGCCTGGGTTCGTCGACGAAGTACTCGCACGGGTGACCGACCAAGGCCCGATCTCCGCCGGCGAGGCGAGCCCGGACGGCGTACGCCGGAAGCGATCCGAGCCGGACCCCGATCCGAGCACCGGCCGGATGTGGAACTGGCAGGACGCGAAGATCGCCATCGAGTACCTGTTCTGCACGGGCCGCGTGGCGATCGCCGGGCGGCGGAACTTCGAGCGCCTCTACGACCTGACCGAACGCGTCCTGCCCGCCGACGTCCTCGCCAGCCCCGCGCTGGACCCCGCCGACGCCCGCCGGGAACTGGTCCGGATCGCCGCCCGCGGCCTAGGTATCGCCACCACCCGCGACCTCTGCGGCGCCGGCACCGGCCACTACCCGTTGCCCACAGCAACCGCCCGCGAGGTCATCGGCGAGCTCGTCGACTCAGGCGAACTGATCCCCGTCCAGGTCGAAGGAATCACCCAACAGAGCTACCGCTGGCACGAGTCCACCGACCGCCCCGTCGACGCCCGCGCCCTCCTCTCGCCCTTCGACCCCCTGATCTGGAACCGCGACCGCACCCACCACCTGTTCGACTTCTTCTACCGCATCAGCATCTACACCCCCGCCCCCCAACGCATCCACGGCTACTACGTCCTCCCCTTCCTCCTAGGCGACCGCCTGGTGGCCCGAGTAGACCTGAAATCCGACCGCCCCACCTCCACCCTCGTGGTCCCCACCCTCACCCCAGAACCCAACGCTCCAGACTTCACCGAGGCCCTGGCAGACGAGGTCCGCCTCTTGGCCCACTGGCTCGACCTGCAGCACATCCAGGTGACCGCGAACTCCCCAGCCGCCGTACCGCTCACCCAAGCCCTCAGCAGTTGAGGGTGGATGGCGGCTTTTATCACCGCTGGCGGGTTGATAGGCGCCATCGGCGAAACAACCCGCCAGCGGTCAACTGACGGACTTCACCTTGGTGACCAGTACGCCGGCCAGGACGGTGACGAACGAGGCCAGGAGGTAGAGGACCGGGTAGCCGCCCAGGTGTTTGACGATGGGAGCGGCGATGGCCGGGGCGAGGACCTGGGGGAGGGAGTTGGCGATGTTGATGACGCCTAGGTCCTTGGCGCGGTCGCGGGCGTTGGGGAGTACTTCGGTGAGCAGCGCGAAGTCGACCGAGAGGTAGACGCCGAAGCCGGCACCCAGGACCACAGCACCGAGGATCGCGCCGGGCCAGGTCGGCCAGACGGCGAGGATGACGCCCGCCACCGCCATCACCACACCGGACCACGTCACGAAGATCTTGCGGCGGGCGGTCCGATCGGACCAACGTCCGAAGCTGATCGCCGTGGTGAGGACGCAGACGCTGTAGATCGCGGTCAGGATCAGTACGCCGGTGTCCGCGTCCGAGATCCCCACCTCGTCCTGCAGGTAGTAGAAGAGATACAACGTGCCCAGCGCGTTCCCGACGTTGAACAGGAACCGCGTCAACCACGCCCAGCCGAAATCCGGATACCGACGAGGGCTGATCCAGAACCCCCGCAGGAACTCCCCCACCACCAACGGCGAACGCTGCCGCAACCGCACATCGCCACTGCGCAACAGATAAGGCACAACCGACAGAAACAGAAAGACGGCACAAGCCACATACCCCAGCGCGAACCCACCGAACGCGGCCGCCAGCGCAGTACCGACCAGCGCCCCGAGCACCTGTGAGATCGCGACCCACCCACCAACGACCCCACGCTGCGCGACCGGGACCCGATCCGGCACGGTCGCAGTGATGGCCGCAAGCAACGCATTCCCGAACAGCTGCACCAGGCACCACCCGAGCAGCATCAACCCAACAGCCCGCGAGTCCGCCAAGATCAGCAACCCGGCAACCCCACCGACAGCCCCGGTCAGCACCCACGGCACCCGCCGCCCATGCCGCGACATCGTCCGGTCGGAAATCGCCCCGAACGCCGGATTGGCCACCACCGACACCGCAGCCCCGACGCCGGTCACCAACCCGAACACGAACTCCTTGTTGCCCGGAGCAACCGCCTCGGACTGCTGAGCCAGCAGCACCTGGATCGGCCCGAGCCACGCGGCGAACACTCCCACGTTCGCCAGTACGACGGCCGATGTCCACCCGGCCCGGACCCGCACGGTCGGCTCCGCCAGCGCGGCGGGCACGACCCCGGGCTCGGGAATCATCCGCGGCCGATCACGTCACGGAACCAGTGGTACGACGCCTTGGGCGTCCGCGCCAGCGTCTCGAAGTCGACGTGCACCAACCCGAACCGCTGCGAGTACCCGGCAGCCCACTCGAAGTTGTCCAGCAACGACCACTGGAAGTACCCACGAACGTCGATCCCGTCGTCGATCGCCTCCTTCAACGCCCGCAGATACCCGTCGAGGTAGTCGATCCGCCGCTGATCGCCCACCACCCCGTCGACCGGTTCGTCGTTGATCGCGCACCCGTTCTCGGTGATGTAGAGGGGCGGCAGCCGATCGCCGTACCGGTCCTTGAAGGTCCGCAGGATCTCGCCGAACGCCGCCGGAACCACCGGCCACCCGAAGTCCGTGGTCGGGTACCCGGTCAGCTGCCGCGGCTCGAACGGCAACCCGGGCGGCAGCTGGATCCCATCGGTCGCCGCCGTATCCGCGTGCCCGGTCGCGGCGCCAACAGATACCGGCGAATAGTGATTGATCCCGAACCAGTCCAACGGCGTCGAGATGACCACCAAGTCATCGGCAACCGGCCCTGGCATCGCCGCCTCGAACCCAGCAGGGTAGGTCCCGAGCAGCACAGGATCGGCGAAGAGCCAGTTGATCAGATTGTCGTAGAGGCCGGCCGCCTCCTTGTCCTCGACGCTGTCGCTGGCCGACCACGTCGGAGCGTGGTTGCTGGCGATCCCGATGTACGACGCGCCGCCCGCCCGCAACGCCTGTACGGCGCGACCATGCGCGAGCAACTGGTGATGCGCGACCGGGAGTGCGTCGAAGAGCAGTTGCTTCCCGGGCGCGTGCGCACCGAGGGAGTAGCCCATCAACGTGAGCACCATCGGCTCGTTGATCGTGATCCACATCGGCACCCGGTCCGCGAACCGCTCCGCCAGCAGCAACGCGTACTCCGCGAAGCGATCACAGATGTCGCGAGACAGCCACCCACCCGCATCCTCGAGCGGCTGCGGCGTGTCCCAGTGGAAGAGCGTCGGTGCCGGCTGGATCCCCGCCCCCAGGAGCGTATCGATCAGCCGCTCGTAGAAGTCCATCCCGCTGGCCATGGCCGGTCCGCTCCCCGACGGCTGGATTCGCGACCAGGAGAACGAGAACCGATAGGTGTCCACCCCGAGTTCCCGCATCAGCGCAACGTCCTCGGCGTACCGGTGGTAGTGGTCGCAGGCGACCGCGCCGGTGTCGCCGTTCAGGATCCGGCCCGGCTCCGCGCAGAAGGTGTCCCAGGTGGAGGGGCCGCGGCCGCCCTCGGCCACGGCTCCCTCGATCTGGTACGCCGATGTCGAGACCCCCCAGCGGAAGCCGGGTCCGAAAGACAGGTCAGCTGTCACTCGCATCATCCTCATCGGGTGTGGTGTCCTGCGGCCGCGGCGGCTCGTCCTGGCGCACGATGACCGCCGTACCGTAGGCGGCGACCTCGCTCATCGTGTTCGCGATCTCGTTGCAGTCGAACCGCATCGCGAGGATCGCGTTGGCGCCCATCTGCTGCGCCATCTGGCACATCCGCATCACCGCGACATGCCGCGACTCGGCCAGCATCTGGGTGTACTCCGGCACCTCGCCACCACCGAGCGACCGGAAGCCGGCGGCGAAGTTCGACCCGAAGTCGCGGCTGCGCACGGTCAGCCCGAAGACCTCGCCGAACACCTTGTCCGCGGTGTATCCGGGCAGGTCGTTCATGGTCGAGACGAGCACCGGGTACGGCGATCCCTGCGGCGCGACGTGCGGCGCGTTCTGCTGAGCCGGCTGGTAGTTGCCAGGAGCCTGTCCGTACCCGGGCTGCTGCCCGTAGCCCTGCGGCGGCGGACCCTGCTGATATCCCTGCTGCTGCGGCGGGGCGTACCCGGGCGGCGGACCCTGCTGGTAGCCCTGCTGCGGCGGGTAGGGCTGGTTCGGAGGAAAGTTCTGGTTCATGCCCTCATCCTGACAGGCCTGGAGTCGTCATTGCCTGAAGATCTGAAGCTCGTAAAGCGAGTACCCGTACGACGTCCCGCGCCGTGTCCCGGTCACTCGCACATACCGCGCAGGAACCGCCCCGAACCGAACCACGTCCTCCCCGCCGTCACCGGTCGTCGTCGCATATACCTGCTGCCAGGTCGTCCCATCCCGCGACACCTCGATCCGGTACGCCTTCCCGTACGCCGCCTCCCACCGCAGCACCACCCGCCCGACCTGCTGCTCGTTGCCGAGGTCAACCTTCAGCCACTGCGGATCGGACCAGTTGCTCGCCCAGCGCGTGGTCAGCTTCCCGTCGACCGCCTGCGCCGGAGGCGAGTTGAACAACCCGGACTCGTGACTGCTGGCGGATGCCGTCTTCCCCAGCGCCAGGTTGCTGACGTCGTCACCCCGCCGCGCCGGGAACTCGACCACCTGCTGGTACGTCGGCCTGTTCACCCAGGCAATGCGGTCCTGGGTGATGCCGCCCATCGGGTTGTGCGCGATCTGATCGGCACAGAACTGGTCACCCGCCGAGCAGTCCGCAGTGGCCGGATAGGTCGTGGCGGCCGGGACCTTCGTTGCTGCCAGCAAAGAGTCCGCCAACACCTGGCGGCAGGCAGCGAGCAATCCGCCACCGCAGAACGTGACCGGCTGCGACGTCTGGACCGGATCGCCGAGCACCTTGCGCAGGTCGCGCTGCACGAAGCCCCACCATCCGCTCTGGAACGCGGATCCCTGCGCACTCGGTCGCTCGTCGATCTTCAGGTTCGCGACCAGAGCGCCGTACAGGTCGGGGCCGAGGTCCTTGAACTCCGCCGGGACCAGCAGCGGCCACCACGCGTCCAGGATCCGGATCGCGTCGGCGTGGTCGTAGGTCTTCGACGAGGCATTGGGCGTCTTGCGGTGACTGCCGGCCGCCTCCCACGCCGTGAGCTTGGCGACCGCTTCGGCGACCGCCGGATCCGTGATCGGCGCGCTCTTCAGGACCCGGATCAGGTACGGCAGCACCTGGTCGCCGCGGAGGTCGACGGTGGCCGCGTCCTCCATCGCCTCGACCAGCTTGCCGCGGGTGAACTTCTGCCCGTTGTCGATGACGGCCTTGATCCGGTCGTCGAGCGGCTGGCTCCGATAGACGGAGTTGTACCCGAACTGCCCGTCCGATGCGGAGAACCCGGGCGCCTGCTTGTTGTTCCAGCTGGTCAGGTAGTCCTGGTTGACCACCTGCGGGTGCTGCGCGGCCGGGGTGTAGGTCGCCCGGTTGGTGGCCGGATTCCAGCCCTGCCACTCGTACGAGCTCCACGTCGGCAGGTTCGGATCGCCGCCGGCCGCGCGGACCGGGTTGTCACCGGAGTTGAAGTACGCGATCGACGACTTGTCGGTGTAGAACCAGTTGAACGTGTAGCCGATGTTGCTCGCGGCATTCTGGAAGTCGGCCGCCGAATGGATCCGGTCCGGGTCGTTCAGCTGCATGAACCCGAGCGCGGAGCCGGCCTCGTTGCCGTACGTCGACCGGTTCTTGGTGAACACGACCGGCCGTCCGCCGACCGTGCCGCGGTGCGTGACGATGC
The DNA here is from genome assembly GCF_045207705.1 of Kribbella sp. NBC_00889. Lineage (NCBI taxonomy): Bacteria > Bacillati > Actinomycetota > Actinomycetes > Propionibacteriales > Kribbellaceae > Kribbella > Kribbella sp. NBC_00889. The sequence goes on from NZ_CP108783.1 coordinate 6,559,481, forward strand.
CGAACTTGGTGCGCAGGGCAACCAGCGTGTACGACCCGGCCGGTTCGGACGAGCCGAGGCTGGAGTACCACTCGTTGTGCCGCTCGAGCCGTTCGATCGGTTGGCACTGGCCGCGGAACTCGTAGTACTGCGAGTCCTTCGTCGGCGTCCCGCCACCCGGCTCACACAGCGGTACGGCGAACGTGTCGGTGATGTCCTGTCCCGCGGAAGTAGCGCTCCAGGAGTAGTCCGGGCCGCGACCGATCAGCGTGTAGAAGTTCAAGCCGGCGAACGCGATGCCGCGTGAGCTGACCCCCGGTCCCTGCAGCTCTTGACGCATGAGCAGTTGCGGAGCGAAGTACCCGGTCTGTGGACCGTAGACCGCGACCGGATTCCCGCTCTCGGTGTGTGCTCCGGAGACAAGCAGAGCGTTCGACATTTCCTTCTTGCCAAAGCCTTCGGGGAACATGCCACCGTCGAAGATTCCGCGCAGTCCCTCCGAACCCGCGGGTGCCGGTTTCGCCGCCTTGCCCGAAGCGACGGTCTGGTTGATCACCTCGGGCTCGGGCGTGACCGAGCCGCGGTCCGGCACAGCGCGACCGGCCGGGTTCGGACCCGTCTCGCCGTACGGGAAGGTCGTCCCGTTGTGCACTGTCGTACTGGCTTCCGGGTCGTTCTGCGAGCGGAACGACTCCCAGACCTTGGTGCCTTCGGCAACGCCGTACTTCGCCTGGGCCTCGAGCAAAGCCAACGCGGAGTTGACTTCCTGGCCGCCGCCGGTGCCGAAGATGCCCGCCACAACGGCCGCGGTGGCGACCACGTCGGTCACCTTCCACGGCTGAATCGGCCACTCGAGGCCGAGCGCGACATACTCACCGGGGTAGGCGATTCCGACGGTGTTCATGTAGTTGTTCACCCCGTCGACCCAGGCCTGGATGTCCTGCTGCATCTTCACGCCATCGGCGCCGTACAGTTCGTCGGCGTCGTCGTACTGCCGCTGCAGATCCGCTTCCGTGTACGGCGCGGTCCGCCAGAACTCCTGCTCGAACGCGCGATTCGCCGCCGCGCCACCCGCGAACGGGGTGAGCTGACCGCGGCCGAGATGCCGGAACACGTCCATCACGAACAGCCGGTCCTGCGCGCCGGCGTACCCGGAGCCGAACATCACGCCCTGGCGGGTGGTGCCGGTGATGTGCGGGATGCCGCGCGACTTGTCCCGCACGATCGTGACGTCCGAACGCGGGTGGATCGTGCTCGCCACGTCGGTCGGCTGCACCCCGAACGAGGCGTCGTCGTAGTACGGCGCAAGGCCGTCGTCGGTCATGCCTTGCGAGTTCCAGACCAGGTCCTGGTACGGCTTCAGCGAATCGCTGAAGTGTGGCGGACGGACGCCTAATCCCTTGAAAAGAAGGAGATCCGTGAAGGTGGCGTTGCCGTTCTGACCGGGTGGAAGGATGTCGCGACATTGCCCGACGCAATAGTCGGTGGGTGTGGCGGCCGCTGCTTCGGGCTTGGCCTGACTCGGCGACGGCAGGGCAGCCAGCACGGCGGTGACGGCGACTGCTGCGGTGATCGTACGAAGGTGGGTTCGGCGTGCGGGGCGGGGCACAAGAAGCCTCCTCTGCTCAGTAAAACTGAGAATGACTCACCAGTAGGTTTCGGGTCAAGATCTTGCGCTCGGGGTCTCGCCAATTGCTGTGCGTGACCACTAGGCTCAGCCGCACCATGAGCATCCATGACCGGTATCGGTTGAGTGTGGTGATCAACGCCAAGGGGACGTACACCCCGCTGGGGGTGTCGCGCAGTTCCGATGGGGTGGCGGCGGCCGTCGCACAGGCACTTCCTGAATTCTTCGTGATGGACGAGCTCGGCGATCGGGCCAGCGAGGCCATCGCGCAGTTCACCGGTGCGCAGGCCGGTGCCGTCGTGCACTGCACCGCGGCCGGCATCACGCTCTCGGTCGCGGCCACGATGACCGGCGGCGACCCGCGCCGGATCGCAGCGTTGCCTGACACAACGGATCTGCACCACCGCGTCGTGCTGCCCGCCTGTCACGTCGTCAACTACGGTCACACCAACCTGCAGGGCATCCGGCTGGCCGGTGCGCACGTGGACCTCGCCGGGGACGAAACCCGTTGTGCCATTGGGGATCTGGAGGAAGAGCTCGACGGACCTGATGTCGCCTGCCTGTTCCTCGTCTCGTCCCGGCTGACCGAAGGCGAGCCGATCGATCTGGTCGCCGCGGTACGTGCCGCGCATCGTCGCGGCGTACCCGCGATCATTGACGGCGCCGCGCAGTTCCCGCGGATCGCGGACCTGTTGTCCACCGGTGCGGACCTGGTCCTGGTGAGCGGGCAGAAGTACCTCGGCTCGCCCACGGCCGGGCTGGTCGCCGGGACCTGGTCGCTCGTCCAGGCCGTACGCGCCCAGGAGCGAGGCATCGGCCGGGGGATGAAGCCGACCAAGGAGGCCGTCATCGGTGTCCTGGCCGCACTCGAGGAGTGGCAGGCGTTCGACCGGATGAAGTGGGAGGCGGACGAGCTGGCGAAGGTGGTCGCGTTCGCCGATGCCGCCGGCAAGATTCCCGGAGTGGTGGCCGAGGTCGTGCCGGATCCGACCGGCCTGCAGGTGTCGCGAGCCCTGCTCAAGGTCCCGGACGCCAAGCGCCTGGCGACCGAACTCGAGGCCGGGTCACCGTCGATCTACGTGATGACCGATCGTGTCGACACCAATGAGCTGATGCTCGAGCTCGTCCCGCTGGACGACACCGAGATCGCCGCCGTACTGGCCCGGCTCTGGGCGATCCTGACATAGCAAAGGCCCTGATCCCCTGGGATCAGGGAATCAGGGCCTCGCGTCGATCAGTGCTGGTACGACTTGCCGTCGGTACGACGGGGTCCGTTGCTGCGACGCGGTCCGCTGCCGCCGCGGCTGTCGTGGCCACGACCCGGCCGGCTGCTGCCGAACCGCTTGCCACCCTTGCCGCCGCCCTTGCCGAACCGCTGCGGCTTCGGGGCGGGCAGCTTCACCGGGTACCCGGACGGCTTGTTGCCGCCGGTCAGCTCGGTGACCAACTGGTCGCCCGGACGCGCGCGCACCGGCTCGGCGTCGACACCGGCGGACTCGGCCAACCGGACCATGCCGCGCCGCTGGTGCGGCAGCACCAGGGTGACGACCGCGCCCTTGCCGCCGGCGCGTGCCGTCCGGCCGGCCCGGTGCAGGTAGTCCTTGTGGTCCGCCGCCGGATCCGCCTGGACGATCAGGCCGACGTCGTCGACGTGGATGCCGCGGGCCGCGACATCCGTTGCCACGAGCACCGGTACCGAACCGTCCTTGAACTGGTCCAGCGTCCGGTTCCGGGCACCCTGGGTCAGACCGCCGTGCAGCGCCGCGGCCATCACGCCGCGGTCACGCAGCTGCGTCGCGACGCGATCGGCACCCAGCTTGGTCCGGACGAACACGATGGTCCGGCCGTCGCGGCTGGCCAGCTCGGCCGTCAGCGACTGCTTGTGCCCCGGCTCGATCACCAGCAGGTGGTGCTCCATCGTGGTGACCGTGGCCTGGCCGGACTCGGTCGAGTGCTGCACCGGGTCCTTCAGGTAGGTCTTCACGATCTTGTCGACGTCGTTGTCCAGCGTCGCCGAGAACAGCAGCCGCTGCCCGTCGGCCGGAGTCATGTCCAGCAGCGTGGTCACCGCCGGCATGAAGCCCATGTCGCACATGTGGTCGGCCTCGTCGAGTACGGCGATCTCCACCGCACCGAGGTCGGCCGCACCCTGCTCGCACAGATCGATCAGCCGGCCCGGCGTCGCGATCAGCAGGTCGACACCACGGCGCAGCGCGTCGATCTGCTTCGGGTACGGCAGGCCGCCGGCGATCAGCTTCAGCGACACGTTCATCACGTGCGCGAGCGGCTCGAGCGCGTCGTGCACCTGCATCGCGAGCTCACGCGTCGGGACCAGGATCATCCCGCGCGGGCGCCGCGACTCGGTCCGGCCACCGGCCAGCCGTGTCAGCGTCGGCAGACCGAAGCCGAGGGTCTTGCCGGAACCGGTCTGGCCGCGGCCGAGCACGTCCTTGCCGGCCAGCGCGTCCGGGATGGTCGCGGCCTGAATCGGGAACGGCGTGGTGATGCCGTCGCGCGCCAGCCGCTGGATCAGCCGCGGCGCGAGCCCGAGCTCGGCAAACTGGTTGTCGGGAGCAACGGTCCCGAGGTCCACCGGAGCCTCGTCCCGCTTGGTGTACTGCTTGTCGTCCCGCCGGTACGTCGGCCGCTCACTGCCATCGTTCCGCTCGAAACGCGGCCGCTCATCCCGCTGGAACGCCGGACGCTCGTTGCGCGCTCGCTCGTCACGCTGCTGGTACGACGGGCGCTCGTCACGCTTGTACGACGGACGCTCGTCCCGCTGCTGGTACGACGGACGCTCGTCCCGCTTGTACGTCGGGCGGTCGTCGCGGCGGTACTGCGGGCGGTCGTCCTCGCGGCGCGGCTGGTTGGCGCGCTCGGCGCGGTAGCCCTTCACCGGGGCGCGGTCATAGCTGCGCACACCGCGGTCGGAGTACTGGGTCGGTCCGCCCCGGCGTTCACCGCGGGCGGTGTCGTCCCGGACCTCACCGGCCGCCGGGGAAGCGGCCTCGGCCGCCATCCGCTCGCCGTACGACTGGGTCTGGAACTTCTTGTGCCGCGGCTTCTTGATCCGGCCGTCGGCGGTGGTGCCGGCGGCAGGCTCGTGCTGGTCCTGGTGGTGCTGGGTCACGCAATCTCTCTCTCAACGTCACGGACGAAACCCGACCGGTACCCGCGCGCAAAGGCCGGCCAGGAGAAACTGGCCGGTCTGGACGAACTGGCAGGAGATAGGCATCGACCTGCGGGTGCTATCGCGTTGCACCCTCGTCGCCGGGAACCTTCAGCGGGATGCTGAAACCGACGGGTCGGAGCGCCTGGGAAATGCTCTGGTGACGCGACGCGCGCACCGACACAGCAAAAAGTATACCCGACCTCGGCCCGCCCCTTGACCAGGGCGGGAGACTGACCCTCAGTTCAAGTGTGGTTGAGTTTTTGGAACCCGGTTCTAGGGTGGCGGTATGGCGCAGGAGAACGTCCCCAGCAAGGAGCACTGGCTCTCCATCGGGGAGATCGCACATCGGTCCGGAGTAGCGGCGTCGGCATTGCGGTTCTACGAGGACCAGGGCCTGATCACCTCGCGGCGGACGGCCGGCAACCAGCGGCAGTACCAGCGGAGCACATTGCGGCGGATCGCCTTCGTGCAGGCGGCCCAGCGGGTCGGGCTGGCACTGTCCGAGATCAAGGGGGCACTCGACTCGTTGCCCGAGGACCGGACCCCGACCCGCTCGGACTGGAGCCGATTGTCCAAGGCGTGGCGCGGCCGGCTCGACGAGCGGATCTCCGAGCTCGAGCGGCTGCGCGACGACCTGGACAGCTGCATCGGCTGCGGCTGCCTCAGCCTGCAGCGCTGCAACCTCTACAACAAGGCCGACCGGCTGGCCGAACGCGGCGCCGGCGCCCGCATCCTCAACGTCGGCATCCCCGGCGAGTGACCCCGCACGGATTGACCCTAGGCAGGGGTCAGGTCATAGGTAGGGCGTTATGGATGACATAGAACCGGCTGGGTGAGTCGCGGGTTAACCCCCGAGTTTCGGGCGATCCGGTGCGGAACTTCCGGAGTCTTGGCAGCATCCGGGGGTAGCGAACAGTAATCCGCTGGTCGCTATCCGCCACAGATCTTCGGAGTGAGGCCCTCCCATGTCGCATCGCCGTGTCTTGAGCTCGTTAGCGGGGCTCGCCGCCGCCGCGCTCGCCGTCCCCGCCTTCGCCGCCGCGTCCCCCACTGCGTCGGCCCCCGCCACCAACCCGTCCGCCTCCACCGCCGCGACCCGGGCGGCGTACGTCGGTTCGCCGCAGGACGAGGCCGCCACCAAGGCCTTCTACGACTCGGTGATGAAGTCCGCCCGCGCCAAGATGGCCCAGCAGGCCAAGTCCGGCCAGAAGGTGGCCGCGGTCACCGTCACGTACGCCGTCGACGCGCCGACCTTCCAGTCGCAGATCAACTCGAGCACGCAGATCTGGAACTCCTCGGTCAGCAACGTCCACCTGGTCGAGGGCAGCAACTACGACTTCTACTACACCGAGGGCAACGACCCACGCGGCTCGTACGCGTCCACCGACGGGCACGGCAGCGGCTACGTGTTCCTCGACTACGCCCAGGCGCAGGAGTACGACCCGACCCGGATCACCGCCCACGAAACCGGCCACGTGCTCGGCCTGCCGGACCACTACACCGGCCCGTGCTCCGAACTGATGTCCGGCGGCGGCCCCGGCCCGTCCTGCACCAACCCCTACCCGGACGCCACCGAGCGGTCGAGGGTGAACTCGCTGTGGGCCAACGGCAAGACCAGCCTGCCCAGCGCCGCCCTCCACATCGCCAAGTGATGTCACATCGCCAAGTGATGTCACATCGCCAAGTGATGTCACGTCGCCAAGTGATCAACCTCGAGTGATCCGGCCCTCCGGCTCGACCGTCCGGCAGGGGGCGGCCGGGCCGGAGTCATTCCGGTCTGCCCGGGCAGCCCGCCCCGATGCCCGGGCAGGCCGCCTCGTCGTCAGCGGGCGGGACCCGTCGTACCGCGGACCACCAGCTCGGGGCGGAAGAGGAACTCGGTGTGGGGCGTGGCGTGGCCGCGGACCTCCTCCAGCAGGGACTGGACGGCCGCGAGGCCCATGGCCTGGACCGGTTGGCGAATCGTCGTCATCGGAGGATCGGTGAACTCCATCATCGGGGCGTCGTCGTAGCCGACCACCGAGATGTCGCCAGGGACCGAGAGGCCGCGCTGACGGGCCGCCCGGATCACGCCGAGGGCCATCATGTCGGAGCCGCAGATGACCGCGCTGACGCCGGCGTCCACGAGCTGCTGAGCGGCCGCGGCGCCACCCTCGACACCGAACATGCTCAACGCGACCATCGGGTCCAGCTCATCGTCGGACAGCCCGAGCTGGGCCTTCATCGCCGTCCGGTAGCCGGCCAGCTTGCGCTGCACCACGATGAACCGCTCCGGCCCGGACGCGAACCCGATCCGACGGTGGCCGAGGGCAACCAAATGGGTGACCGCGAGCTCCATCGCGGCGTTCTCGTCGGACGAGACGAACGGCGCCTCCACCCCGGGCAGCCAGCCGTTCACGAACACCACCGGCAGCCGCCGCTCGACCAGCGACTGGTACCGCGCGTGGTCCGCGCCGGTGTCCGCGTGCAGACCGGAGACGAAGATGATCCCGGAGACGCCGCGCTCCAGCAGCATCTCGACGTACTCCTCCTCCGTCGCGCCGGACGGGGACTGTGTGCACAGCACCGGAGTGAAGCCGCGCTGGGACAGCGCCGACTCGATCACCTGGGCGAACGCCGGGAAGATCGGGTTGATCAACTCCGGCATCACCAGCCCGATCAGACCGGCCGACCGGCGCCGCAACCGGCTCGGCCGCTCGAACCCGAGGACGTCGAGTGCGGTCAGCACCGACTGTTTGGTGTCCTCCGCGACCCCCGGTTTGCCGTTCAGTACCCGCGAGACCGTCGCCTCACTGACCCCCGCCTTGGCCGCGATGTCCGCCAGCCGTGCTCTGCTGCTCACGCGGGGCACTGTACCGATCCTGCCGCTGATCTTGCAGCAAGATCCTGCAAGAACTTGCAGGATGCGCGGGAGTGTCCACAACGTGAACAGTACGGGCACGTCACACGCCGTACACCTTGTCAGGACGAGCGGGGCGGGCGAGGATAAGCGAACCCCCGCCCGGGGGCCTTTACTCGGATCGTCCGGCACGTTCCTGCCGGTGAAGGGAAGTAATCGTCATGGCCACAGTGTCTTTCAAGTCGGCAACCCGGATCTACCCGGGTGGTGACACCCCCGCCGTCGACAAGCTCAACCTCGAGATCGAGGACGGCGAGTTCATGGTTCTCGTCGGCCCGTCGGGGTGCGGCAAGTCCACCTCGCTCCGGATGCTCGCCGGCCTCGAAGAGGTCAACGAGGGTTCCATCTACATCGGCGACCGCGACGTCACGCACCGTCCGCCGAAAGAGCGCGACATCGCGATGGTGTTCCAGAACTACGCGCTCTACCCGCACATGTCGGTCGCCGACAACATGGGCTTCGCCCTGAAGATGCAGGGTGTCTCCAAGGAGGACCGCGCCAAGCGCGTGATGGAGGCGGCCAAGCTGCTCGGCCTCGAGGAGTACCTCGAGCGCAAGCCGAAGGCGCTGTCCGGTGGTCAGCGTCAGCGTGTCGCGATGGGCCGCGCGATCGTCCGTAACCCGCAGGTCTTCCTGATGGACGAGCCGCTGTCCAACCTCGACGCCAAGCTGCGCGTGCAGACCCGTACCCAGATCGCCGAGCTGCAGCAGCGCCTCGGGGTCACGACCGTGTACGTCACGCACGACCAGGTCGAGGCCATGACGATGGGCGACCGGGTGGCCGTCCTCAAGGACGGTCTGCTCCAGCAGGTCGACACCCCGCTGAACCTGTACGACCACCCGAAGAACAAGTTCGTCGCGGGCTTCATCGGCTCACCGGCGATGAACCTGATCACCGCCGACATCACCGACGGCGGCGCGAAGCTGGGCGACTACGTCATCCCGATCGAGCGCGGCATCCTGTCCAAGGCCGGCAGCGACAAGACCCTGACCGTGGGCGTTCGCCCGGAGGCCTTCAAGGTCGCCGACCAGGGCCTGCCGGTTCACGTGGCCGTGGTCGAGGAGCTCGGCGCCGATGCGTACCTGTACGGCACCGCAGAGCACAACAACGAGCACCAGCAGATCGTCGCCCGGATCGACGCCCGGATGCCGGTCGAGAAGGGCTCGACCATCCACCTCGCGGCGGTGCCGGACAAGCTGCACCTGTTCTCCACCTCCACCGACGAGCGGCTGACCGCCTGATCCTCGGCTCTACATCACACGCCGGCCTCGGGTGGCTCTGCCAACCGGGGCCGGTGTCTTGTCCAGACGGTCGGCCGGGTCCATGTTGGTCTGCTTGAGCAGGTAGTGCGGGCGCTGCTTGGTCTCGTAGTAGATCCGGCCGATGTACTCGCCGATCACCCCGAGCATCACCATCTGCAGCCCGCCGAGACCGGTGATCGCCGCGATCAGCGTGACGTACCCCGGCATCTTCACCCCGTTCACGGCGGCCACCACGATCACCCAGACCGCGTAGGCGGCCGCGATCGCGGTGAGCACACCACCGACGTAGATCGCCAGTCGCAGGGGCTTGTTGTTGAACGACAGCAGCCCGTCCAGCCCGTACTCGAGCAGCCGCCGGAACGTCCACCGGCTCTTCCGTTCGGTCTGCGTCACGTTCTCGTACTCGAACAGGATCGACTCGAACCCGATCCAGGCGAACAGCCCCTTCGAGAACCGGTTGTACTCGCCCAGCTCCAGCAGCCCGTCCACCGCGCGCCGGGACAGCAGGCGGAAGTCGCCGACCCCGTCCATCAGCTCGACGTCGGCCCAGCGGTTGATCAGCCAGTAGTACGTCCGGGCGAACAGCGTCCGAGTGGCCGGGTCGCCGACCCGGGTCCGCCGCGCGATCACCTGGTCGAAACCCCGCTCGTAGTGCTCCAGCATCCGGCCGACAAGCTCCGGCGGGTGCTGCAGGTCCGCGTCCATGATCACCACGGCGTCGCCGCTGGCGTAGCGCAGGCCGGCCAGCATCGCGGACTCCTTGCCGAAGTTCCGGCTGAAGGACAGGTAGCGGACCGACTCGTCCGTGGCGGCCAGTTCGACCAGCGCGTCCAGTGTCCCGTCCGCGCTGCCGTCGTCGACGTACACGATCTCGTACGGACGCCCGGTGGCGGTCAGTTCCCGGCTGAGGGCCTGGTGGAATCTGGCGATCACCTCGGCCTCGTTGAAGCAGGGTACGACCAGACTCAGTCGCATCGTCGTTCTCATCGATCCCACCCGTCCGCGCCGATGCGATTTTTGTCTAGACCTGAACTAGGCGTTAGCTTTGCACGCCGGGGCGAACGAACAAAGGGGCGGGCTGTGGGATCGGAGCAAGGCACGGCGGTACGGGACCGGCCTGCCCAGGCGGGCAGAGCGGCGCTGGTGGCCGGGCTAGTGGTGGCGGCGGTGTTCGCCGCCTCCGGAGTCATCCGCGGTACCTATCCCTTCGGTTCTGTGTCCCGCAGTACCAATGATCTTGGCACGCAGTACATCCCATTCTTCGCCCATCTCTGGGACGTCCTGCACGGCCGCGCACAGGGCGACCTGTTCTTCAACTGGCAGAGCGGCTTCGGCGTCGGCTTCCTCGGCGACTACGGCGTCGTCCTGGGCAGCCCGCTGTCGCTGCTGGTGGGGCTGTTCCCCCGCGACCAGATCGATCTGGCCGTCTACGTCATCACCGTCCTGAAACTGAGCCTCGCCGCCGCCGCGATGGCGGTGCTACTCATCAAGATGCATCGAGGACCCCATTGGGTTGCAGTAATTCTCGGAGCTTCGTACGGCGTCTGTGGCTGGGCGATCGACGACGGCGCGTACGTGCCGATGTGGCTGGACGGTCTGATCGCGCTGCCGTTGTTCTTCCTGGTCGCAGAATGGTCACTGCGAAGGACCAACCGCCTGGTCAGCGTGCTGGTGGTGGGCGTCTTCTGGGTCTCCAACTTCTACACCGCCTACATGGCGACGATCGCCGGCGGAATCTACCTGATCGCACGGCTGCTGACCAGCGACCTGCGCTGGGTGGACCGGCTGCGCGTCGTCGTCCGGCACGGAATCTCGTTCGTTCTCGGGATCGCCCTGTCGGCGCCCATCCTGCTCCCGGTCCTGATGGCCAACGGCGACGCAACACCGTCGCCGCCCGGGATCTTCACGCCGAACGAGCTGAGCGAGTTCCTGTCCCGCCTGCTCCCGCTGTCCGAGGGCGTCGGCCGCACGGCCAGCCTGTACGTCGGAACGGTCGCGCTGTTGCTCGCCTGCACACTGCCGTTCAACCGGGCAGTGCCGATCCGGACCAAGCTGGTCTGGGTGGTGACCACCGTCCTGGTCACGCTGTCGTTCCGGTGGGCGCCGACGCAGTCGATGTGGCACGGCTTCGACACGCCGAACGGCAGCCAGTATCGCGAGGCGTTCGTCCTGTGCGGCCTGATCGTGGTCCTGGGCTGGTTGTCGGTTGCGTACCGCCTGCCCGGGCCGATCGCGCTGCTCGGCGGCGGAGCCCTGGTCGCCGTGATCGCGGTGCTGTCGGACGGGAGCCCCTACCTGACCGAGTACGCCGTGACCTTGCTGATCATCTCCGGCTCCGTCACCCTGGCCGCGCTCACCATCATCTGGGCGGTACGACGCTCGCTTTCGCTGAGACGGTCGAGGTGGCCGGTGGCAGCGGCGTTCGCGCTCGTGCTGGCCGTCGTCGCGGTGGAGACGACCTGGTCCGCGGTGGTGACGGACGCGCAGCGCAAGGAAATCCTCAGCGCGTCGCTGCGTCCCTGGGACGAGCGGCAGACCCGGCGGTTCGACGCACTCGAGGCGGCCGGCGACTGGCCGTCGTACCGGACTGATCCGGGGACCACGGTGACGCCGAACGACCCGGTGTTGCTCGGTGGGCAGGGTCCGGGTCTCTACAGCAGCCTGCTGCCGTACTCGTTGAACGAGACACTGACCAATATCGGCTTCGGCTGGACCGGCTACGGCAGGGCGAACCGCGACCTGGACAACCCGGTGGTCGACGCGATCTTCTCGGTCGGGGCCCGGATGCACCTGAACGGCGGTGACCCGGAGTTCACCCGCGCCACCGTACCGCCGCTCGTCACGGTCCGGCCCCAGCTCGGCATGACCCAGGCACCGAACGTCTTCGTCGCCCAGGACCGGCTGCTCGGGACCCAGGTCTACCAGGTGCCGGAGTACGAGGGCAGCCGGATGCCCGGCGGCGGAAACGTCATGCTCGTCGGGCAGTGCCGCCCGGGTTCCAAGATCTTCCTGAACCTGCCGCACACGGTCGGTCAGGTGCGGCAGACCGGTGACGCCAAATGGACGGACCTGCTCGCGAGCCGCCGGCCAGGCGTGACGACGAACAGCGGGGTGGTCGGCCTCGGCACTACGCCGGCGTCCGGCGCCGCGTCCGTGGAGGTCAAGTTCCTCGGGAACGCGAAGCGTGGCGTCGCACCGCGGGGCGCGATCGGCTGCCTGGACGAGCCCGCGCTGGCGAAGGCGGTCGAGACGTTGCGCTCGACCGGGGCGACCGACGTCGAGGCGGGCGGTCATTCGATCAGCGCGACCCTCCCGGCGGGCAGCCAGGGATACGCCGTCGTCGCCGTACCGAAGCTGCCCGGCTGGAGCTGCTCCGCCGGAGACGGCGCAGCCAAGACTCCACGGGACTTCGGGGGTCTGATCGCCGTACCACTCGGCGACTCGGCCGACCGGATCGACTGCAGTTACACGCCGCCCGGTCTGTGGCGCGGCCTGGCACTGGCCGCCGTAGCCGTTGCGGTCGCTGTCGGGGTGGCGCTGTTCGGACGGATGCGGCGGCTCAGGAGTTGATGTCGCGGCGGTGGAACACCGCGGCGCCGAAGACCACCAGGATGACCGCGAGGACGCCCAGGTACCACGCACCGCGTTCGAACGTCAGCGTCTTCACAACGCTGTTGCACAGGTAGCCGCCGTCGCTGGTCGACGAACACTGGTTGACGTAGTACGTCGTGTCGTGGCGGATGAACGCGTCGAAGTTCAGCTTCACCAGCCACGGCTGGACCTTGTTCAGCAGGTTGCCGAAGATCGCCTCGACCAGGACCAGGTACCCCATCGCGAGACCGATCGCGGCCGCGGTGTGCCGCAGCAGCAGGCCGACCACGCCGCCGACAGCCGCGCCCAGCGCGGTCAGTACGACGGCTCGCCCGGCGGTCGCCAGCAGATCACCCCAGACCTTGCCGGTCGTGGTCGCGGTGCTGCCGAGCTGGTCGACGATCAGGTAGGTCCCGACCACGAGGACTCCGAGGACGACGACCGCCACCGGCACGAATCCGATCGCGGCCGCCAGCAGCTTGCTGCCGTACACCCGTAGCCGGCGTGGTTCGAACGTGAGCCAGTTGCCGATGGCACCAGTGCTGAACTCGGCGGCGACGAAGCTCGCGCCCAGCAGGAACGAGGCGAACAGCAGCAGGTACGACAGTCCGTGCAGCAGCTCGGGCATCAGCTCGGCGAACACCGTCGGCGGCCTGCCGAACTCCTCCGGCCTCGGTTCGGGGTAGCTGCACATGTCCTCGCGCTTGGGCTTCGGATCGGGCTGCTTCTCCCACTGCTCGTTGCACGCGGCCTCGTTCGCCACGTGGCCGTCCACCCACTGCTGATGGGCGATCTCGTACTGCGACTGAGCCGCGCGCTGCTCCTCCTGCGACGACGGCCGTGCCTCCAGCCAGGTCGCGAACAACAGGAGCAGGGTGATCAGCAGGAGGCCGATCACGCCGACGACGGTCATCCGCCGGGCGATCAGCCGGCGCAACTCGACAGTGGTGAGACGGACCATCAGATCTTCTCCTCCGCGGTCAGCTCGAGGAAGACGGACTCGAGGTCCGCGCGGACGGGGACGAGTTCGGACACGTACAGCTCCTGATGCGCCAGCCGGCGCGTGATCTCGGCCGGTTGCCCGGCGCCGTCCACCAGCAGATAGTTGCCATCGGCCCGCACCGTCATCCCTGCCGCGGTAAGGATCCGGGTTGCCGCCTCATGGTTGTCCACGGCAATCTTGACCGTGGTCGTCGTACCGCCGCCGATCACCTCCGTGACGGTGCCGGAGGCCAGCAGCCGGCCGTGGCCGATGATCGACACGGTGTCGGCGACCTGCTCGACCTCGGCGAGGATGTGACTGCTCACCAGCACCGTCCGGCCCTGGTTGCCGAGTCCGCGCATGGTCTCGCGGATCTCCCGGATGCCGGCCGGATCGAGGCCGTTCGTCGGCTCGTCGAAGATCAGCAGATCGGGCTCCTTGAGCAGCGTGGCCGCGATCGCCAGCCGCTGCTTCATGCCCAGCGAGTACGAGCGGAACCGGTCGTCGCCGCGCTCCGCGAGCGACGTCTGCTCGAGTACCTCGCCGACCCGCCGGCGGGGTACGCCGATCGCCTCGGCGAGCAGTTGCAGGTTCTTCTCACCGGTGAACGCCGGGAAGAACTTGGGCGACTCGACGATCGCACCGACCCGGCCGACCACCTCCGGCAACTGGGCCGGCACGCGCCGGCCGAACACCGTCATCGTCCCGGCGTCGGCGCGGATCAGGCCGAGCAGCATCCGGATCGACGTGGTCTTGCCCGAGCCGTTCGGCCCGAGGAAGCCGTGCACGCCCCCGGCCGGCACGTCCAGGTCGAGACCCTGGACCGCGACGACCTTGCGACCCAGCCGGGTCCGGTAGGTCTTGCGCAGACCGCGCGTACTGATCGCCAGTTCCGGCATCGTGCCCCTCTCGTCTCGTGGCAGACGCACAGCGTGACAGGTTTGTTGCCGGACCGCTCGATGTGATACCCCCCACCCGTATTAGCCGAAGACTTGCGCTCGATACCCCAAGGGGGTAACTTCATGCCTGTCGGCATACCCCCGAGGGGTAGCCGCGGACCGCTGGAGGAACCTGAGATGACCACCGACGCCGATGCTCATGTGCACGGATACACCGCCGAGAAGAGCAGCCACCTGAAGCGGCTGCGGCGGATCGAGGGCCAGATCCGCGGCCTGCAGCGGATGGTCGAGGAGGACAAGTACTGCATCGACATCCTCACCCAGGTGTCGGCCGCGACGAAGGCACTGCAGTCCTTCTCCCTCGAATTGCTCGACGAGCACCTGTCCCACTGCGTGGTCGAGGCCGCGCAGAAGGGCGGCGCCGAGGCCGAGGAGAAGGTCCGCGAGGCCTCCGACGCGATCGCCCGCCTGGTCCGCAGCTGACACACCTGAACGCATTCGAGCTAGGAGCACCGCTATGACCACCACGATCTACTCCGTCTCCGGGATGACCTGCGGCCACTGCACCGCGGCGGTCACCGAGGAGCTCAGCAAGCTGGCCGGCGTGCAAGAGGTCAGCATCGACCTCGTCGCGGGTGGCACCTCCGCTGTGCACGTGACGAGTGAGTCCGCGCTCGACGAGGCCGCCGTTCGCGAGGCCGTCGACGAGGCGGGTTACGAACTGGCGGCGTCGTGAGCCGGGCCGTCGCGCTCCGGCTCGGCGCGTTCGCCGGTGCGCTGGCGCTCGCCTTCGGGGCGGCGTACGCGATCGGCTCCGCGGTCGACCCGATCGCGGCGGCCGACACGCCCGCGGCTCCGGCTCACGGAGAGGAAATGGGCGGTATGGAGCAGACCTCAGGACACGGCGCGGGACACGATGCCCCCGGGCAGCTGCCCGGGCTGGCGGTGTCCGACGCCGGCTACACCTTCGCGCCGGCGACGACGTTCTACCAGTCCGGCGCGAAGACCCAACTGCGCTTCACAATCCAGGGACCGGACGGCAAGCCGGTGACGCAGTACACGAAGACCCACGAGAAGGATTTGCACCTGATCGTGGTCCGGCGTGACCTGTCCGGCTTCCACCACGTGCACCCGACCATGGACGCGAGCGGGACGTGGAGCATCCCGTTCACCTTCACCGCCGGCGGCACCTGGCGGCTCTACGCCGACTTCCAGCCGGCCGGACTGGATCGCGGCCTGACGCTCGGCACCGACGTCAACGTCTCCGGTCTCTACATCCCGGTCCCGCTGAGCGAGCCGGCGAGCATCTACAGCTTCGACGGGTACGACGTGACGCTGTCAGGCACTCCGGTCGCGGGGAAGGAATCCGAGCTGACGTTCCGGGTCAGCCGGGGCGGCAAGCCGGTCACCGACCTGCAGCCGTACCTGGGCGCCTTCGGGCACCTGGTCTCGCTGCGCAGCGGCGACCTCGCCTACCTGCACAGTCACCCGGCACAGCACGCCGAGCCGGGGATGAAGGGCGGCCCGGAGATCACCTTCGGCACCACCTTCCCGACCGCCGCGACGTACAGCCTGTTCCTGGACTTCCAGCACGCGGGCGCCGTGCACACCGCCGAGTTCACCGTGAAGGTGGGCCCGAACGGGACCACGATCGTGCCGCCGACACCGGTGCCGACCGCCACGACAACCACGACCGCCCCGGGGCACGAAGAGACCCCGCACGGCCACTGAGGAGGCTTGCCATGAGTGATTCCGTCGAACTCATTATCGGTGGCATGACGTGCGCCTCATGTGCCGCCCGGGTGGAGAAGAAGCTGAACCGGATGGACGGCGTCACCGCGACCGTCAACTACGCCACCGAGAAGGCGAAGGTGACGTACCCGGCCGGCATCACCACCGACGACCTGGTCGCCACCGTGGAGAAGACCGGCTACACCGCGACCCTGCCGGCCCCTGCGGTTGCCGACGGCAACGAGAACGAGCCGGACGAGCTGAAGCCGCTGCGCGAGCGGCTGATCGCCAGCATCGTGCTGGCGGTGCCGGTGATCGCGTTCGGGATGATCCCGGCGCTGCAGTTCGACTACTGGCAATGGGCGTCACTGACGCTGGCCTTCCCGGTGGCGACCTGGGCGGCCTGGCCGTTCCACAAAGCCGCCTGGACGAACCTGCGACACGGCGCCACCACGATGGACACGCTGATCTCGCTGGGCGTGGTCAGTGCGTTCCTCTGGTCGCTGTACGCACTGTTCCTCGGCTCCGCCGGTGAGCCGGGGATGACGATGCCGTTCACGCTGATCCCGTCCCGCGGCACCGGCGCGGAGGAGATCTACCTCGAGGTCGTCGCGGCCGTGACCACGTTCATCCTGGCCGGACGGTACTTCGAGGCCCGCGCCAAGCGCCGCTCCGGCGCGGCCCTGAAAGCGCTGCTGGAGCTCGGCGCGAAGGATGTCGCCGTACTGCGGAACGGGGCCGAGGTGCGGATCCCGGCCGACCAGCTGGCCGTGGGTGACGAGTTCGTCGTCCGGCCCGGCGAGAAGATCGCCACGGACGGCGTGATCGTGACCGGCAGCAGCGCGGTCGACGCGTCGATGCTGACCGGAGAGTCCGTCCCGGTCGAGGTCGGCCCGGGCGACGCGGTCGTCGGCGCCACCGTGAACGCCGGCGGTCGGCTCATCGTCAGGGCCAGCCGGGTCGGCGCCGACACCCAGCTGGCGCAGATGGCGCGACTGGTCGAGGACGCGCAGAACGGGAAGGCGGAGGTCCAGCGGCTGGCGGACAAGGTGTCCGGGTTCTTCGTGCCGATCGTGATCGGGCTCTCGCTGACGACGATGGGCTTCTGGCTCGGCAACGGTTCCCCGGTCGAGGTGGCGTTCACCGCTGCGGTCGCCGTACTGATCATCGCCTGCCCGTGTGCGCTCGGGCTGGCCACGCCGACCGCGTTGATGGTCGGCACCGGCCGCGGTGCGCAGCTCGGCATCCTGATCAAGGGTCCGGAGGTCCTGGAGTCCACACGTCGCGTCGACACTGTGGTCCTGGACAAGACCGGCACCGTGACCACGGGCCGGATGGAGCTGATCGACGTACTGCTGGCTCCCGGGCAGGAGCGGGCCGACGTACTGCGTCTGGCCGGCGCGCTGGAGCACTCCAGCGAGCACCCGATCGCGCAGGCCATCGCCCGCGGTGCCCAGGCCGAGCTGGGTCAGTTGCCCGAGGTCGAGGACTTCGGGAACGTCGAAGGCCTTGGAGTCCAGGGCATCGTCGACGGGCACGCGGTCCTCGTCGGACGCACGCGGCTGCTGGAGGAGTGGAGCCAGTACCTGCCCGACGACCTCGCGCATGCGAAGGACCACGCCGAGGCCGAGGGCAGTACGGCGGTCGCGGTCGGATGGGACGGGGAGGCGCGAGCGGTCCTGGTGGTCGCCGACACGGTGAAGCCGACGTCGGCAGAGGCCATCGGCCAGCTGAAGGCGCTGGGACTGCGGCCGGTGCTGCTGACCGGCGACAACGAGGCAGTGGCACAGAAGGTCGCGGCCGAGGTCGGCATCGACGAGGTGATCGCCGAAGTACTGCCGGCCGGCAAGGTCGACGCGGTGAAGTTGCTGCAGGGCGAGGGCCGCGTCGTCGCGATGATCGGTGACGGAGTCAACGACGCCGCTGCCCTGGCCCAGGCCGACCTCGGCTTGAGCATGGGCACCGGCACCGACGTGGCGATCGAGGCCAGCGACCTGACCCTTGTCCGCGGCGACCTGCGAGCGGCGGCGGACGCCATCCGCCTGTCCCGCAGCACGTTGCGCACCATCAAGGGCAACCTGTTCTGGGCCTTCGCCTACAACGTGGCCGCGCTTCCACTGGCCGCCGCCGGACTACTGAACCCGATGCTGGCCGGCGCCGCAATGGCCTTCAGCTCAGTCTTCGTCGTCTCAAACAGCCTCCGCCTGCGCCGATTCCGTCCGCTCACCTGATCCAGGCTGTGCTGTCGGTTGGGAGCCTGCCGGCGTCGAGTGGAGTGCTGGTGAGCAGCACCTCCTCGTGCGGCGGTAGGTCTACCGGGGCGGCCGTCAGATTGGTGACGCAGGTCAGGTTCTCCCGCTCGAATGTCAGCACACCGGATGGCGAGTCGAGCCAACTGAGCGTCCCGTCGCCGAGGTAGGTGCGGCGAAGTGCCAGGCCGGTGCGGTAGAGGGTGAGCATCGAGTTCTGGTCGTCGTGCTGGGACTCGACGGTGAGGTTCTTCCAATCGGCGGGTTGCGGAAGCCACGGCGTACCGGTTCCGAATCCGAACGGGGGCTCCTTGCCCGACCACGGTAGGGGCACTCGGCAACCATCCCGACCGCGGTCGGTGCCGCCGGAGCGGGCGAAGATCGGGTCCTGGAGCAGCTCGTCAGGCAGGTTCTCGACCTCCGGCAGACCGAGCTCCTCGCCCTGGTAGACGTACACCGCACCCGGCAGCGCCATCGCGAGCAGGGCCGCGGCGCGGGCGCGCCGTTCGCCGAGGACGAGGTCGGTACGCATGCCGTGCTTGCGGTCCTGATGTGAGAACGACGTGTCCGGGCGCCCGTACTTCGTCACCGGCCGGGTGACGTCGTGGTTGGACAGCACCCAGGTCGGTGGGGCTCCGATCGGGACGTGCGTGGTCAGCGTGAGGTCGATCGACGCCTTGAGCTCGTCGGCCTGCCACGGGCGGGACAGGAAGTCGAAGTTGAACGCCGTGTGCATCTCGTCCGGGCGCAGGTACAGCGCGAACCGTTCCTGGTCCGGCATCCACATCTCGCCGACCAGGAACCGGCCGTCGTACGCATCGGTGACCTGCCGCCAGCCGCGGTACACGTCGTGCACCTCGTCGTGGTCGGTGTACGACTCCTCGACACTGTCCAGGTCCTTGAACAGTACGGCGGCGCTGTCGATCCGGATCCCGTCCACTCCCCGGTCCAGCCAGAACCGCAGGATCGCGTGGAACTCCTCGACCACCTCGGCGTTGCGCCAGTTGAAGTCCGGCTGCTCCGGGGCGAACAGGTGCAGGTACCACTCGCCGTCCTCCACCTGGGTCCAGGCGGGGCCGTTGAAGATCGACTGCCAGTCGTTGGGCGGCAGCTCACCGCGTCCCGGACGGAACAGGAACCGCTCACGCTCGGGCGACCCCGGACCGGCCTGCAACGCCTGGACGAACCAGTCCTGCTGATCGGACCCGTGGTTCGGGACGATGTCGATGATGGTCCGGATGTTCAGCGCGTGCGCCTCCGCGATGTACGCCTCGGCCTCCTCGAGCGAGCCGAAGGCCGGGTCGATCGCGCGGTAGTCGGCGACGTCGTACCCGCCGTCGGCCATCGGGGACGGGTACCACGGGTTCAGCCAGATCGCGTCCACGCCGAGCTGGGCCAGGTACGGCAGCCGCTCGCGCAGACCGGCCAGATCGCCGATCCCGTTACCGTTGCCATCGGCGAAACTGCGCAGGTACACCTGGTAGATCGCCGCATCGCGCCACCACTCGTCAGCCATCGAATCCCCTTGTCCTTTGAGACTTCCGGCGGTCAGACCCGCCCTCTCCATCCCGCCCCGGGCGGAGCGAGGGGCGGGATGTTGTGCCTATCCTTTGAGACTTCCGGCAGTGAGGCCGGCCATAATGCTTCGTTGGAAAGCGAAGAACACGAGGATCGTCGGCAGGCTGGCGATCACGAGCGACGCGATCAGCACGTTCTGCGGCATCTGCGCGGACAGCGACGCGATGCCGACACTGATCGACATCTTGTCCGTCTCCGGCAGCACCAGCAGCGGCCAGACGAAGTCCTTCCACACCGTCACGACGGACAGGATCGACACCACACCGAGGATCGGCCGCGACACCGGCAGCACGATCGACCACAGGATCCGCAGCGGCGAGGCACCATCGATCTCCGCCGCCTCCAGCAGTTCGCGCGGGATCGAGTCGAAGAACCGCTTCAGCAGGAACACGAAGAAACCGTTCGCTGCCGCCGGCAACCAGATCGCCCACGGGGTGTTGAGCAGATTCAGGTGGAAGATCGGCAGATCCTTGGCCACCAGGTACGTCGGCAGCAGCAGGACCATCGGCGGGATCATCAGCGTCGCCAGCATCGCGCCGAGGATCAGCTTGCCGAAGAACGGCCGGAGCTTCGACAGCGCGTACGCCGCAGTGACGTCGACGGCGAGCGTGAACAGCCACGCGCCACCGGCGTACAGGGCGGTGTTCTTCAGGAAGACGCCCAGTTGCAGCTGTTCCCAGGCATCGGCGTACACCCCGAGGTCGAACGACTTCGGGAAGAAGCTTGGCGGGATCTGGGCCAACTCGTCCGGAGACTTCAGCGCGCCGGTCACCATCCAGTACAGCGGGAACACGAAGGCGCCGGTGAATCCGACCACGACGACCGTCAGGATCGTCCAGTACATCAGCCGGCCGCGCGGGGTCCGCAGCGCGAGCGGCGACACCAAGGTCCTCATCGGGCCTCCTCCTCGCGCGATACGCGCAGGTAGATCGTGGAGAACACCAGCAGGACGAGCATCAGCATCAGGCCGAGCGCGCCGCCGCCACCGAAGTCGCCGAAGTTGAAGGCGTACTGGTACATCAGGTAGGCGACCGTGACGGTCGCGTTCTCCGGGCCGCCGCCGGTCAGCAGGTACGGCTCGATGAACACCTGCATGGTCGCGACCACCTGCAGCAGCAACATCACCAGCAGGATCAGCTTGGTCTGCGGGATCGTCACGTGCCACACCCGCCGGAACAGGCCGGCGCCGTCGAGCTCGGCCGACTCGTACAGGTCGCCCGGGATGCTCTGCAGCGCGGCGAGGTAGATCAGCGTGCCGGTGCCGAGGTTCATCCAGGTGGACACCAGCACCAGGCTCACGAGCGCCGTACTGGTGGAGTCCAGCCAGCTCAGCGGCGGCAGGTGGAAGACGTCGAGGATCTGGTTGAACAGGCCGGAGCCCGGATCGTAGAACCACTTGAACAGGAGGACGGCGACGGCCGGCGGCAGCATCACCGGGAGGTAGACGACGAACCGCAGGTAGGCCTTCGCGTGCCGGAGTTCGTTGAGTACGACGGCCAGCACGAACGGTACGGCGTAGCCGATCACGAGGGCGAGACCGCTGAACGCGGCGGTGTTGAGCCACGCGGACCGGAACGCCGGATCCTCGATCACGGTCCGGAAGTTGTCGAACCCGACCCACTTCCCCGGGTCGACGAAGTTGTTCTCCTGGAAGCTGAGAACCACCTCGCGCACCATCGGATACCAAGAAAACAAGGCGAAACAGATCAACGCCCCACACAAGAACCCGTACGCCGTGAGATTCCGCCCGACTGCTCTCCGCAAAGCACCCTGGTTGTCGGGGATGGGGGGTTGATCAGCAGCGCCCACCCCAGCCAGGGGGCGCCCACCGCCCGACGTACCCTCCGCAGGGCCGCGGCGCCCAGCGCCCTCCGCAGAGCCGCGGCGCTCAGCGCCGCGCCGGGCCCATCTGCGGCGTCCGGCTCCTGGATCGCCACCGGCTCGGAGATCTCCTCCCCCACCGCCCGCCGGCCCCGCGGAGCGGGGTCGGCGGGCTTCTGTTCGGTTGTCCACCATCAGGTGTTCTTGGCCAGGATCTTGTTGGCCTTGCCCTCCGCATCGGAGAGCAGCTTGTCTATGTCGGCGTCCTTTCGGGTGAGGACGGCGGACATCGCCACGTCCAGGACGGCGTACAGCTCCTGCGCCCTCGGCGGCTCGAGCTTGTTGGTGATGGTCGACTGCGCCGCGACGTACGGCGAGAAGTGGTCGACCGGGACCGTCGCGTACTGCTTGCGCAGGTCAACGATCTGCTTGCCTGGTGCGGAGTCGCCGTACAGGTCCGGGATCGGCAGCCCGACCGGACGTCCCTGCTCCTTTGCCCGCGCGTAGTTGAACTGCCCTTGACCCGGCGTCAGCTCGTGGAAGTTCAGCCACAACAGGCCGGCCTTGATCTTCTCCGGCGTCGCCTTCGGGTTGAACATGTAGCCGTCGCCACCACTCAGCGACGTCTTGCCCTCGGACTCCGGTACGGCGGTGACGCCGTAGTCCTCGAACTTGCCCTGGAAGTCGTTGTTCACGCCCTGCACGACATCCGGCGCACCGATCATCATGCCGAGCTTGCCGGAACCCATCATCCGCATCAGGTCCTCCCACTGGAGGAGCTGCTTGCTGCCCATCGAGTTGTCGTTCCAGCGCATCTGCTTGAGGTTCTCCAGCACCGCCTTGCCTTCGGCGCTGTTGAACGCGGCGGTCTTGCCGTCGTCGCTGACCATCGACCCGCCCCGTGCGTACAGCGAAGCGGCGAAGTGCCAGCCGCCGGTGTTGCCGGCGGAGTACTCACCGAAGCCGACGTACCCGGGCCCGATCGCGGCGATCTTCTTCGCCGCCTCCTGCACCTCGCCCCACGTCTTCGGCGGGCTGTCCGGGTTCAGGCCGGCCTGGGTGAACAGCTTGCGGTTGTAGACCAGGCCCATGTTGTAGTTGTTGCGCGGCAGCCCGTAGGTCTTGTCGCCGTCCTTGAACACGCCCATCACGTCCGGCCGCAGGTCCTTGACGGCCTTGACGTCACCGACGTACTGGCTGATGTCGGCGGCCTGCTTGGCCTTGATGATCTTCTGGACGTCGGTGAAGTAGACGTAGAACACGTCCTCCTGACTGCCGCCGGCCAGCTTCGCCTGGAAGGTGTCCGGGTTGATGCAGGGGAACGCGTCCTTGCTCTGGATGGTGATGTTCGGGTGCTGCTGCTGGAACGCGGCCACGTCGGCGTCCCAGCCTTCCCGCTCCTTCGGATTGCTCTTCGGCGGCTGGCAGCCGACCGTGATGGTCACCGGGCCGTCGCTGCTCGCTGATGCCTGAGCACTCGGTTCGTCGTCCCCCGACCCGCAGGACGCGGCCGCCAGCCCGAGTCCCGCGACCAGCAGCAGGCTGAGCCCGCGCCGCGTTGTCCTCATCGATCCACCCTCTCCCTCGATCTTGCGGACACCGTAGGCAACTGGACAGCACTGCGCAATACTCAAATAGAAGATTGCAAGAACATGACTTCAGATGGGAAGGTGGCTCGCGCAGGGCAGACGGCAGCAGCCGCCGACCGGTGACCGGTCAGCGGCTGCAGAGAGGGTGGTGGGTCAGATCCTGGCGCGTGCGGTGGAGGCCCGGACGACCAGTTCCGGCTCGAACAGCAATTCGTCGGCAGATACGGCGGCCCGTTCGATCAAGGCGACCAGCATGTCGACGGCGGCCCGGCCCATCGCGTCGATCGGCTGCCGGACCGTGGTCAGCGGCGGGTCGGTGCAGTTCATCATCGCGGAGTCGTCGTACCCGATCACGGAGACATCATCGGGCACGGACAGGCCGGCCCGGCGGACCGCGCGGATCGCGCCGAGCGCCAGGATGTCGCTGGCGCAGACGATGCCCGTGACCCCGTTGTTGACCAGTCGGGTCGCGGCGGCGTGCCCACCCTCGAGCGAGAACATGGTGTGCTCGACCAGCTCCGGATCCGCCTCGTCCGCAGCCATGAACGCGTCCAGCTTGCGCCGCGACGGGATGTGGTCGCGCGGCCCGAGCACCATGCCGATCCGGCGGTGGCCGAGTGCGCGGAGGTGACCGATCGCCATCTCGGCGGCGACGAAGTCGTCCGAGGACACCTGCGGGAAGCCGAGGTGATCGACCGCCGCGTTGACCAGGACGGTCGGCAGCTTGCGCTCCTGGATCAGCTCGTAGTGCGCGTGTGGTGCGTCGGCCTGGGCATAGAAGCCGCCGGCGAACACCACCCCGGACACCTGCTGCTGCAAAAGCAGGTCGACGTAGTCGGCCTCGGACACGCCGCCGACCGTGCGGGTGCAGAGCAAGGACGTGAAACCTTGCTGCGCCAGCGCGCCACCGACGACCTCGGCGAACGCCGGGAAGATCGGGTTCTGCAACTCCGGCAGCACCAGCCCGACGAGCCGGGCCCGGTCGCCGCGCAGCTGCGTGGGACGCTCGTAGCCCAGGACATCGAGCGCGGTGAGCACCGCTTCCCGGGTCGCCTCGGACACACCCGGCTTCCCGTTCAGGACCCGGCTCACGGTGGCTTCACTGACGCCGACCTTCTTGGCCACCTCTGCAAGTCGTCGTGTCATAACGCAAACTCTACGCCTGATCACGCAAGTTCTTGCAATAGCTTGCGTACCTCCCTGAACTCTCAGGATTCCTGACAGACTTGGAGCCGTGCCCCGATTCGTCGCCACCCGCCCGGACACCGGTCTGCTGTCGCTTCCGTGGGACGTGCCCCTGGAGGACTGGCCCGAGGACCAGCTGGTCGCGCTGCCGCGCGGTATCTCGCGGCACGTGGTCCGGTTCGTCCGGGTCAACGGCAGCGTGTACGCGATCAAGGAAGTGATGGAGCACCTCGCGCTGCACGAGTACCGGCTGCTGCGCGACCTGGAACGGCTGGAGTCGCCCTCGGTCGAACCCGTCGGCGTGATCACCGACCGGCTGGACCGCAACGGTGAGCCGATCGACTCGATCCTGATCACCCGGCACCTGCAGTTCTCGCTCCCCTACCGCGCTCTGTTCTCCAGCACGCTGCGCCCGGACACGGTGAACCGGCTGATCGACGCCCTGGTCGCACTGATCGTCCGGCTGCACCTGCTCGGGTTCTTCTGGGGCGACTGCTCGCTGTCCAACACGTTGTTCCGCCGCGACGCCGGCGCTTTCGCGGCGTACCTGGTGGACGCCGAGACCGGCGAGCTGCACCAGGACATCTCCGACGGCCAGCGCGCGCACGATCTCTACACCGCCGAGATCAACCTGTTCGGCGAACTGCTCGACCTGCAGGAGGGCGGGCTGCTCGACCCGGACATCGACCCGCAGGAGACCGTCGAGTCGATCCAGAAGCGGTACGAGGCGCTGTGGGCCGAGCTGACCGCGCCGGAGGAGTTCACCACCGACGAGATGCACCGGCTGGACTCGCGGATCCGGCGGCTGAACGAGCTCGGCTTCGACGTCGCCGAGATCGACATCATCACCGACTGGGACGGCAGCCAGGTCCGGATCCAGCCGAAGGTCGTCGACGCCGGGCACCATTCGCGCCGGCTGCTGCGGCTCACCGGCCTGGACGTCGAGGAGAACCAGGCCCGCCGGCTGCTGAACGACCTGGACGCGTTCTCCGCCGCGACCGACCAGCAGAACGAGGACGAGGAGATCGTCGCGCACCAGTGGCTGACCACGGTGTTCGAGCCGGTGGTCCGCTCGGTCCCGCGCGACCTGAAACGCAAGCTCGAGCCGGCCGAGGTGTTCCACGAGGTGCTCGAGCATCGCTGGTTCCTGTCCGAGCAGGCCGGCCACGAGATCGACACGATGGAAGCCGCGCGCTCCTACGTGGAGGATGTGCTGGCGGCCAAGCCGGACGAGAAGCTTGCGCTGCCCACCCCGACCTCGTCCGAACCGGAGTGATCAGCGCGGTGGCATCCGCAGGGCGCCGTCCAGCCGGATGACCTCACCGTTGAGCATCTGGTTGTCGATGATGTGACCGACCAGAGCGGCGTACTCGGCCGGGCGACCGAGCCGGGACGGGTGCGGGACCTGCTGCTCGAGGACCGTGCGGGTCTCCTCCGGGAGGCCCGCCAGCATCGGTGTCTCCATGGTGCCCGGGGCAATGGTGACGACCCGAATTCCCTGGTCCGCAAGGTCTCTGGCCGCGGTCAGGGTGAGGCCGACGATGCCGCCCTTGCTGGCCGCGTACGCCGCCTGCCCGACCTGACCGTCGTACGCCGCGATGGACGCGGTCATCACTACGACACCCCGGTCACCGTCCTCGCCGGGCGGCTGCGCGATCATCCGCTCGGCGGCCAGCCGGAGCACGTTGAAGGTGCCGATCAGGTTCACCTCGACCACCTGCCGGAACGTTGCCAGCGGCAACGGGCCCTTCCGGCCGACGACCCGGCCGGGCGTCGCGATGCCCGCGCAGGTGACGACCACCCGCAGCGTGCCGAGCCCGGCGGCCGCGTCCAGCGCTGCCGTCACAGCCGCCTCGTCGGTGACGTCGGCCGGCGCGAACACCACCCGGTCGCCCAGCTCGTCGGCGATCGCCTTGCCCGCGGAGGACGCCAGGTCAACGATCACGACCCCGGCTCCGTCGGCGGCCAGCCGCCGTACCGTCGCCTCACCGAGACCGGAACCCCCACCGGTGACCAGAGCGACGTCGGACGGGCCAAGCTTCATCGAACACTCCTCAGGAGATCTCGGCTGATCACCAGCCGCTGGATCTGGTTGGTTCCTTCGAAGATCTGGGTGACCTTGGCCTCGCGCATGTACCGCTCGGCCGGGAACTCGCGGGTGTAACCGTACCCACCGAGCACCTGGACCGCGTCGGTGGTGACCTTCATCGCGGCGTCGGTGCAGATCAGCTTGGCGATCGCGGCCTGCTGGGTGAACGGGCGGCCGAGGTCGCGGCGGCGCGCGGCCTGCAGGTACGTCGCCCGCGCGGACTCGACCGCGGCGGCCATGTCGGCGAGCAGGAACTGAACGCCCTGGAAGTCCGCGATGGCCTGACCGAACTGCTGCCGCTCCAGTGCGTACGCCGCGGCGACGTCGAGTGCGGCCTGGGCCAGACCGACCGCACAGGCCGCGATGCCGAGCCGGCCGGAGTCGAGCGCGGACAGGGCGATCCGCATCCCCTCGCCCTCTGCGCCGATCAGGTTGGCAGCCGGGATCCGGACCTGGTCGTAGTTGACCAGCGTGGTGGTCGACCCGGTCAGGCCCATCTTGCGCTCGGGCGCGCCGAAACTGAGGCCCTCGGCGGACGCCGGCACGTGGAAGGCGGAGATGCCGCGCTTCGGGTCTTGCGACGTACGGGCGAAGGTGGTGTAGAAGTCGGCGTGCGAGCCATGGCTGATCCACGCCTTGGTGCCGGTCAGGACGTAGGAGTCGCCGTCGCGGACCGCGCGCGTGGTCATCCCGCTGATGTCGGAGCCGGCCTGCGGCTCGGACAGCGCGTACGCCCCGAGCAGCTCGCCGCCGATCATGTCCGGCAGCAACCGGGCCCGCTGCTCCTCGGTCCCGAAGGTGGCCAGCCCGTAGCTGGTCATCGTGTGCACGGAGACCCCGACGCCGACCGACATCCAGGCGGCGGCGATCTCCTCGAGCATCTGCAGGTACACCTCGTACGGCTGCTCGGCGCCGCCGTACTGCTCCGGGTAGGGCAGGCCGAGCAGGCCGGCCTTGCCGAGTGTGCGGAACGCATCCCGCGGGAAGATCTCGCTCTCCTCCGCCTGAGCGGCGTACGGCGCGAGTTCGTGCGAGCACAGGTCACGGACCAGCGCAAGCAGATCGGTGGATTCCTCGGTCGGCAGGAGACGATCGACAGCCATCAGGCACCCCTCTCAACGGCTGACGAAATGATACTCGTAACGATACTGAAGCACATAGTTCCGTATCGTTCTATGCTGTCTCGATATGACAACAGTCGTTCCGGGGCGCCGTACCCGCAGGCAGTCCGAACTGCTCGACCGGCTCCTGACCCTGTTCCTCGAGCAGGGCTTCAGCCGGTTCACCCTGGACGACCTGGCCGCCGAGCTGCGCTGCAGCAAGACAACCCTGTACGCGCTCGCGCCGAGCAAGGAGCAGCTCGCCGTCGAGGTGGTGAAGCACTACTTCAAGAATGCCACCGCCCAGGTCGAATCCGCGGTCGCCCGGCAGACCCGGCACGACCGGCGGATCGCGGCGTACCTGAACGCGGTCGCGGACGCGCTCCGGCCGGCCAGCCGGACCTTCCTGGACGACGTCGCGACGTTCGCGCCGGCCCGGTCGGTGTACGAGCGGAACACCCGGATCGCGGCCGACCGGGTCCGGTCGCTGATCGAGGACGGGATCAACAACAAGTCGTTCCGGCAGGTCGACATCGCGTTCGCGGCCGAGATGGTCGCGCACACCATGCAGGCCATCCAGCGCGGCGACATCGCCCGCCGGACCGGTCTCAACGACGCCGAGGCCTACCGCGAGCTCGCGTCGTTCGTTCTGCACTCGCTGCGCCTGGACTGACCTTGTAGCTTTTCCGGATGGAACTCAGGCTGGGCCCGCTGCTGCGGTACGTCGACGAGACCCGCGCCACCGTCTGGGTGGAGACCAGCGGTCCGGCCGAGGTCGAGGTGCTCGGCCACAAGGCCCGGACCTGGTCGGTCCACGGCCACCACTACGCGCTGGTCCGGATCGAGGGCCTCGCGCCGGACTCCACGACGCCGTACGACGTGAAGCTCGACGGCAGGACGGTGTGGCCGCTTCCGTGCAGCCCGTACGGCCCGAGCGTGATCCGGACGCCACTTGCGGACGGGACCTTCCGGCTGACGTTCGGGTCGTGCCGCCGGTCCGCGCCGTTCGACGAGACGGGGTTCAAGGAGTTCGGCCCGGACGCGTTGGTCGCACTGGCCGAGTCGGTCGCAGCCGGTGACGGTGAGCCACCGGACGCGGTCCTGCTCCTCGGTGACCAGGTGTACGCCGACGACCCGTCCGACGCCGTACTGCGCCGACTGCACGAGGCCCATGGTGGGCGGCCAGGATCCGAGGTCGCCGACGAGATCGGGAACTTCGAGGAGTACACCTGGCTGTACGACGACTCCTGGACCACGCCGGCCGTGCGGTGGCTGTTCTCCACGATTCCCCTGTGCATGCTGCTCGACGACCACGACCTGCGCGACGACTGGAACACCTCGCTGACCTGGCGTCGCTGGGTGACCGCGCAACCGTGGTGGCGCGACCGGGTCGTCGGCGCCTACGCGTCGTACTGGGTCTATCAGCACCTCGGCAATCTCTCGCCCGAGCAGCTCGACCAGGACGC
This sequence comes from Kribbella sp. NBC_00889, assembly GCF_045207705.1. NCBI lineage: Bacteria > Bacillati > Actinomycetota > Actinomycetes > Propionibacteriales > Kribbellaceae > Kribbella > Kribbella sp. NBC_00889. The sequence continues at coordinate 6,588,700 of NZ_CP108783.1, forward strand.
GACGTACCGCGCGATGCTCACGATCGAGGACGACGACGAACGTACGGCGTACCTGGACAGCTTCGCGTGGACCGCGGACGAGGACCCGGCGTCGTGCCGATGGAGCTTCTACCGCGACTTCGGCGACGTCCGGCTGCTCGCGATCGACTCACGGTGCTCCCGGCACCTGGATCCGGACGAGCGAGCGATGGTCGACGCCCATGAGTGGGAGTGGGTACGACGCCACACGGTCGGGGCGACACGTCCGATCCGGCATCTGCTGCTGGCCTCCACGCTGCCGTTCCTGCTCGCGCCGGGTCTGCATCACCTGGAGGGATGGGACGAGGCGATCTCGTCCGGCGCCTGGGGACAACGCGGTGCCCGGGTCGGCGAGAGGATCCGGCAGGGCATGGATCTGGAGCACTGGGCGTCGTTCCGGAAGTCGCTCGACGACGTGACCACGCTGCTGACCGAGGTGGTCGGTGGCGAGGATCCGCCGGCGTCGATCCTGATGCTGTCCGGCGACGTGCACTGCAGTTACCTGGCCGAGGCCCGGCTGACGACCGTCGAGCATCCGGGTACGGCGATCCGCCAGCTCACCATGTCGCCGTTCCGGAACCCGGTGCCGCAGCACATCAGATGGGCGAACCACATCCTCGGCACCCGGTGGATGACCGCGCTGCTGCACCGGCTCGCGCGGTCGGCCGGCGTACGGGATGTGGCGGCGACCTGGCGGCTGTCGCACGGACCGTGGTTCGAGAACGGGGCGATGACGGTGACGCTGTCCGGCGCGGAGTGGGCGGTCGACGTCGACCACGCGATGTTGCGTGGTGATCTGCAGGTGTTGCGGCGCACGGTGACCTGCAGCGGCCTAGACTCATCCAAGCGTTTGACGTCCTGAAGCTGCGATCGAACTCATCAGAACCGCACGCCACGGAAGGCTGATGACCATGCGACCCTCCACTGTCCGGCGCGCAGCCGCTGCGCTCGCTGTTACCGCTCTGACCCTGACTGCACTCCCTGCCAAGGCCGATCCGGTCAAGCCACCGCGACTGTCCGCCGCGGCGATCACCTCTGCCCTGAACGAGGACGTCGCGATCCCGGGCACCACCTGGATGACCCGGCCGGACGGCACCGTCGAGGTGTCCTACGACTCGACCGTCACCGGTTCCAAGCTGACCTCGCTGACGGGCGTGACCAAGAAGCTCGGGGAGGGCGTCGTACTGACGAAGCTGCCCGGCAAGCTGACCACGCGGATCAGCGGCGGGAGTGCGATCTACGGCGGGAACGTGAAGTGCTCGGCCGGCTTCAACGTCTCCCGGCGGGGCGTCTACTACCTGCTCACCGCCGGTCACTGCGGCGCGGAGGCCGCGACCTGGTACAACAACTCGGCCAAGACCTCCCGGCTCGGCCAGCGGCACCACTTCAGCTTCCCGGGCAACGATTACTCGCTGATCGTCTACCGGACCGACATCTCGCGGCCCGGCGGCAGCGTGAACCTGTACAACGGCCGGTCGCAGGACATCAGCCGGGCGGTCAACCCGAACCTCGGCAAGTACGTCTACCGCGCCGGCGGCACCACCGGTCTGCAGCACGGCACGGTCACCGGGCTCAACGTCACGGTGAACTACCCCGAGGGCCGGGTGACCGGCATGATCCGGTCCAGCGTCTGCTCGGAGCCGGGCGACTCGGGCGGTCCGCTGTTCTACCGGCAGTACGCCTACGGACTGCTGTCCGGCGGCAGCGGCGACTGCAGTTCGGGCGGCGTCAGCTACTTCCAGCCGGTCGTCGAGGCCCTCACCCGGTACGGCGTGGCCGTGTACTGAACGGAGGATTACCCTCACGCTCCGAATTCGGACGAATACCCACGGACAGATCTGGGTACTACTGCTCACGGTTTTACGTCAAGGACGCACCCGCCCCGAGCGCGTCCTCATCGTGAGGAGGCTGAAACCGTGAATTTCTCTCCGATTCGCCGTACCACCGCGATCCTGGCCGCCGCCGGGCTCGCCGCCGCCGGGCTGCTGGCCACCCAGGCCAACGCCGCCCCGATCAACCCGTCGGCACTGTCGGCGACCGCCATCACCGCCACGCTGAGCAAGGACGCGTCCATCCCGGGCACGGCCTGGCAGACCAACCCCGACGGCCGGATCATCGTCTCGTACGACGACACGGTCACCGGCGCCAAGCTGTCCTCGCTCACCGGGGTCACCAAGCAGTTCGGCGACCGGGTCACGCTGGAGAAGATCTCCGGCAAGCTGACCAAGTACATCGCCGGCGGTGACGCGATCTACGGCGGGCAGTACCGCTGTTCGCTCGGCTTCAACGTCCGCAGTGGCAGCACGTACTACTTCCTGACCGCCGGTCACTGCGGCAACATCGCATCCAGTTGGTACTCGAACTCGAGCCACACCACGCTGCTCGGCACCACCTTCGGGTCGAGCTTCCCCGGTAACGACTACGCGATCGTCAAGTACAGCACGTCGTACACGAACCACCCCGGAACGGTGGACCTGTACAACGGCACGAGCCAGGACATCACGACCGCGGGCAACGCGTCCGTCGGCCAGGCCGTCAAGCGCAGCGGTAGCACCACCGGTGTGCACAGCGGCTCGGTCACCGGCACGAACGCCACGGTGAACTACGCCGAAGGCACCGTCAGCGGCCTCATCCGCACCAACGTGTGCGCTGAGGGCGGCGACTCCGGCGGCGCGCTGTTCGCCGGTTCCAAGGCCCTTGGCCTCACCTCCGGCGGCTCCGGCAACTGCAGCAGCGGCGGGACGACGTACTTCCAGCCCGTCACCGAAGCGCTCTCCCGCTACGGCGTGAGCGTCTACTGACCCCTGCAACAACAACAACAGCGCCCCGGACCACTCGGTCCGGGGCGCTGCCGTTCACGCGGGTGCGAGCACGGGAAAACCGTGCTCCTCAGCCGCACTGCTCAGTTCCTTGTCATAGGTCACGAACTCCGAGAGCTCCGTGCGAAACGGCTCCGCGCTGGCCAGGTGGATCGCATCGAGCGAGCCGAGCCGGGTGGTCCGGTAGGCCATCGCGCGCCCGAGCACCGTCGAGGTGAGATCGACCAGGTAGACGCCACGCACTGCCTGGCCGGCGAAGTACGGGACTTGCTGATGGTTCACTCCGGCGCACAGGAGGGTCCGGGTGATCTCGAGGCTTGCCAGTTCGCTGGTCACGAGCTCGGTCTCCGCCGGCAGCGCCTCACGCCATGCGCGCAGCGCTGCCGATTCAGCCTCCGGCTTGATGAACTTCAGCAGTGCGCAGGCATCCAGGTAGATCACCTGCGCCGCTCCTTGTCGCGATCGGCGATCAGTAGGTCGGAGAGGCTGTCGAGTTCGGGGGCCAGCTCCAGCATCAGATCCGGCATGCCGAGCTCGGTCGGCGGCGTCACCTCACCTGAGTCGATCATGTGCTGCAGAGCGCCCGGCCGTTCCTCCTCCGGCACCAGGCGCAGCACCGGGCGTCCGCGGTCGGTCACCACGATCGTCTCTCCCGCGCGCACCCGAGCCACCGCCTTCGACGGATTCTGGTTCAGCTCGCGCAACCCGATGGTCTCCATGACTTCAATGTACCTACCTCATGTAGTTACATCAAGCGCGGCGGCGGGAGATTTCGTAGAGGGCGACGCCGGTGGCGATGCCGGCGTTGAGGGACTCGGTGGCCGACGTCATCGGGATCGAGACGATCAGGTCGCAGTTCTCGCGGACCAGCCGGGCCAGGCCCTTGCCTTCGGAGCCGACGACCAGGACCAGCGGCTCGGTCGCGACGTCCAGGTCGGGGAGCTCGACGGCGCCACCCATGTCGAGGCCGACGACCATCAGGCCGGCGTCCTTGTACGACTTCAGCGCGCGGTTGAGGTTGGTCGCCCGCGCCACCGGGATCCGCGCCGCGGCACCGGCCGACGTCTTCCACGCCGACGCCGACACGGACGCCGCCCGGCGCTCCGGGACCAGTACGCCGTGCGCACCGAAGGCGGCCGCGGATCGGGTGATCGCGCCCAGGTTGCGTGGATCGGTCACCCCGTCCAGCGCGACCACGAGCGGCACCTCGCCGGCGGCGTACGCCCGGTCGAGCAGGTCGTCGGGATGCGCGTACTCGTACGGCGGGATCTGCAGCGCGACACCCTGGTGGGCGCCGCCGGCGGTGACCCGGTCGAGCTCGGCCCGCGGTACCTCGAGCACCGAGACGCCGTGCTCGACCGCGAGCAGCAGTGCCTCGCGCAGCCGTGCGTCCCGTTCGGTGCCTTCGGCAACATGTAGCGCCGCGGCCGGTACGCCGGCCCGCAGCGCCTCGACCACCGGGTTGCGCCCGTAGACCCACTCGACGGTGGAGTCGCTGTCCTTGCGGGCCGGGCGGCGGTTGCGCTCGCGCTCGTTGGCACGCTCCTTCGCCTTGGCCCGCTTGTGCGCCGGGTGCTTGGTCCGGTCCACCGCCTTCGGCGTCGGGCCCTTGCCCTCCAGACCGCGGCGGACCCGGCCACCGGATCCGGCGGTCGGGTTGCCTCGCGGCTTCTTGCGGATGGCACCCTTGCGCTGGCTACTTCCGGGCACGTCAGCTTCCTTCGTCGGTTGTAGTCGGTGCCGCCAGCGACCAGCGTGGTCCCTGCGGCGTGTCCTCGACGACGACGCCGAGCGCCTTCAGTCGGTCGCGGATCGCGTCCGACGCGGCGTAGTCCTTGCGTTCGCGGGCGGCCTGCCGCTGCTCGAGCAGCGCCTTGACCAGCCCGTCCACCACCTCGGTCAGCTCGCTGCCGACGTCGGACCGCGACGCCCAGGGGTCGGCCAGCGGGTCCAGCCCGAGGACGTTGAGCATCCCGCGCACGGCCGCGAGGCTCTCCCGCAACGCGGGCGAATCGCCGTCCGCGAGCAGCTTGTTCCCGTCCCGGACGGTGTTGTGCAGGACGGCGAACGCCGCCGGCGTCCCCAGGTCGTCGTCCATCGCGGCGCCGAAGTCGGGCGGCAACTCGGCGGCCGGCTCGACCCCGCCGGTCACCTCGGTGGCCCGGGTGACGAAGCCCTCGACCCGCTGGAAACCCTTCGCGGCCTCGTCCAGCGCCTCGAACGAGAACTCCACCACCGAGCGGTAGTGCGACTGCACCAGGTAGTACCGCAGTTCGATCGGCCGCACCCGCTGGACCACGTTGCGCACGATCGCGCCGTTGCCCATCGACTTCGACATCTTCTCGCCGGCGGTGGTGACGAGCGCGTTGTGCATCCAGAACCGCGCGAAGTTCCGCCCGACCGCGGTCGACTGGGCCAGCTCGTTCTCGTGGTGCGGGAACCGCAGGTCCAGCCCGCCGCCGTGGATGTCGAACTCGTCGCCGAGGTACTTGCCCGCCATCGCCGAGCACTCCAGATGCCAGCCCGGGCGGCCGCGGCCGTACGGCGCCGGCCAGGAGGCCGTCCGCGGGGTGTCCTCGGTGTACCCCTTCCAGAGCGCGAAGTCGCGGGGGTCGCGCTTGCCGCGCGGGTCCGCGTCCTCGGCGGCCTCCATGTCGTCGATCTTCTGGTGCGACAGCTCGCCGTACGACGGCCAGGACCTGATGTCGAAGTAGACGTCGCCGGATCCGTCCGGGGCGACGTACGCGTGGCCGCGCTCGATCAGCTCGTCGATCAGCTCGAGCATCTCGGGGATGTGACCGGTGGCACGCGGCTCGTACGTCGGCGGGCGGCAGCCGAGCACGTCGTACGACCAGTGCAGTTCGCGCTCGAACTCGTAGGCGTGCGCCCACCACGGCACACCGCGCTCGGCCGACTTGGCCAGGATCTTGTCCTCGATGTCGGTCACGTTCGCGATGACAGTGACCTCGTACCCGGACCGCTCCAGCCAGCGCCGCAGAACGTCGAAGACGACTTCCTTGTAGATGTGCCCGACGTGCGGCGCACCCTGCACCGTCAGCCCACAGTGGTAGATCCCGACCTGGCCCGGATGGACCGGCTCGAAATCCCGCACTGCTGCCGTCATGGTGTCGTACAAGCGAAGTGTCACCGGTCAAGGGTAACGGGAAGTGGCACTCCCTCTTGACAAAATACCGGCAGGAGCACCTGTCAGGAGGAATCCGTTGCCGAACCAGCCGCCGTACGGCCCGCCGCCGCAACAGCCGGGGCCGTACCAGGGCCCGCCACCCCCGCAGTACGGACCGCCACCGGGTCCGCCACCGCAGTACTGGGGACCACCGCAGGGTCCACCGCACGGCCGTCCGCCGATGGGCCCGCCGCCGGGGCCGGGATTCGGCTGGGGGTCGAACGGCTTCCCACCGCCGCCCAGGAAGAAGAGCAAGGCGGGCTGGATCGTGCTGCCGATCGCCATCGTGGCGCTCGCCGTCGTCGGGTTCTCGGTGCTCAGCAGCCTGCTGAACCACAACAGTGACGACTACACCCAGCCGGAGCCGACGTCGTCGACGTACGAGCCGACTTCAGCGCCGACGCACATCCCGACCACCACCAACGTCCCGACGACGAAGCCGACCCAGACCAAGCCGACCCAGACCAGGACAACGCCACCGCCGCCGTCGGACTCCGACATCGTCACGAAGAACCGGTTCTACCGGACCGGTGTGCAGAACACGGTGAGCTGCAAGGAGTCCAAGTCCCGGGCCAACAGCATGGCGAACGCGCGCAAGTACTACACGAATGTGCTCAACTGCCTGATCCGCGCGTGGCCGAAGCAGGTGAACACGGGCGGGGCTCACTTCGTCGCTCCGCATCTGATCGCCTTCACCGGCAGCGTGTCCACCCCTTGCAGCGGGAACGCGCCGAGTTCGTTCTACTGCAGGTCGAACCGGACCATCTACATGGACGCGGGCAGTGACGTGACCTGGTACCGCGGGCACAGCAACGACTCGGTGGCCACCACCTGGCTGCGGGCCGATATGACGGACACGGTGGCACACGAGTTCGGCCATCACATCCAGGCCATGACCGGCATCCTGGACGCTGAGAGCAACCTCGAGTACGAGCTCAGCGGCGACAAGTCGCTGGAGATGAGCCGGCGCACGGAGATCCAGGCGACCTGCTTCGGCAACGTCTTCATGGGCGCGAACAAGAGCAGCTACCGGCTCACCGGCTCGCTCAAGAGGGAACTGGACTTCCTGCACTCGCACCAGGGCGACGAGTACGGGACGGTCCGGGACCATGGCAGCCGGACGGTCATCCCGCGCTGGGCCAAGGCCGGTTTCACCACCCGGAGCCCGGGGTCCTGCAATACCTATGTCGCTGCCGCGAAGTACGTGAAGTAGCCAGCCGGTAAATAATCACGTCGGCTACACACTGGAGGTTTGATTCTTTCCGAGGCCGGGTAGAACCTCCGCGAGCGCTCTGTCCGCCCCTCATCGCTCTGTGGAGGTTCACCGTGAAGTCCGTCCTCACGGGTGCCGCCGTCACTCTTGGCCTGCTCCTGGCCTCGATCGGCTCCGCCCAAGCCAGTACGCCGAACACCGACGCGTCGACCGCGTCCCACCAGCCCACCCCGCAGGCCCGCCAGCACGGCATCGACAAGGCCGGCGACGCCTACATGGGCTGGCTGCAGAACACCACGACCAGCGCCGCTCCGGCGGTGATGGCCCCGGCCGCCTCGGTCGAAGGCATCGACGTCTCCAGCCACCAGGGCAACGTCAACTGGGCCTCGCAGTGGTCGGCCGGCAAACGGTTCGCCTACGTGAAGGCGACCGAAGGCAACTACTACACGAACCCGTACTTCGCCCAGCAGTACAACGGGTCCTACAACGTCGGGATGATCCGCGGCGCCTACCACTTCGCCACCCCGAACGACTCCAGCGGCGCCAACCAGGCCACCTACTTCCTGGCCCACGGCGGCGGCTGGTCCCGGGACGGCAAGACCCTGCCCGGCGCGCTCGACATCGAGTACAACCCGTACGGCGCGACCTGCTACGGACTGAGCGCGGCCGCGATGGTCAGCTGGATCCGCGACTTCCTGAACACCTACAAGGCCCGCACCGGCCGCGACCCGGTCATCTACACCAACCTCGACTGGTGGAGCCGCTGCACCGGGAACAGCACCGCCTTCAACACGACCAATCCGCTCTGGGTCGCCCGCTACGCCTCGGCGCCGGGGACCCTGCCGGGCGGCTGGCCGTTCCACACCATCTGGCAGTACAGCTCGAGCCCGATCGACCAGGACCGTTTCAACGGCGACCAGTCCCGGCTGGTGGCCCTCGCCAACGGCTGACCCGGGGAAATCGGGTTGCGGCGGTCTCATAGTCTCGATCGGTGACCTACTCGCTGCCGATCGAGACTGACCGCCTAACCCTTCGCCGCTACCGCGACACCGACTACGACGACCTGCTGAAGCTGCAGTCCAACCCCGACGTCACCCGGTTCCTGCTATACGACCCGAAGACGCCAGAGCAGGTCAAAGAGTCCCTCGCCGGCCGGCTGGCCGACGTACCGATGGACACCGACGGTCAAGCGCTCACCGTCGCTGTGATCCTGCGGGAGACCGGCCGGCATGTCGGCGAGGTGTCGTTGTTCGTGCGGAACGCGGAGCACCGCGGCGGCGAGATCGGTTTCGTCTTCCATCCCGAGTTCCACGGTCGCGGGTTCGCGGCCGAGGCGTCGGTCGAGCTGCTGCGCATCGGCTTCGAGGAACTCGGCATGCATCGGATCATCGGCCGGCTGGACGCCACCAACACCGGCTCGGCGAACCTGCTCAAGCGGCTCGGCATGCGCCACGAGGCGACATTCGTGAAGAACGAATTCCTCAAGGGCCGATGGACCGACGAGGCAGTGTTCGCGATGCTCGCCGAGGAGTGGGACAAACGCTCGTAATTATCTGACTGGGCGACACGCGATCGTGGCACGCGTTCACCGGCTCGGGTCTACCGTCGAAGCATGACCGCCGCCCGTTCCCTCACCGCCCTGATCGCCGGTGTGGTCGTGCTGACCGCCGGCTCGCTACCGAGCGAGGCCGCCAAGGTCGCCCCGCCGCGTCAGATCGCCTACCACACGTGGACGTCGACCACCGACTTCCTCGCCGGTGCCCAGAACGGCACCACCGTCACCGACGGCGCCCTGACCTTCGGCACCTCGACCGGCTCCACGTCGTACGTCGATCCGTTCGGTGACGGCACCGCGAAGAGCTACGACCAGACCAGCTGGGTCTCGCCGCAGGTGAGCACCGGCTTCGGGCTGACCGAGCTGGTCGCGTCCTGGAACGCGACCACGCCGCCCGGTACCTGGGTCGAGGTCTCGATGGCGGGCCAGACGAACGCCGGCACCACGACCAAGTGGTACGTGCTCGGCCGCTGGTCCGGCGGGGACGACACCGCGGCCGGTGACATCCACCGGACCTCGGTACCGAGTCAGGGTGACGCGGACGGATCCGTTGCCGTCGACACCTTCACCGCGGCCTCCGGCCGCTGGCTGGATCGCTGGCAGCTGAAGGTGACCCTGTACCGGCTGAGCGGTACGACGCAGAGCCCGGTGGTCCGGTCGGTCGGGGCGATGGCGTCCCGGCTGCCCGACGAGAAGAAGGTTGCCGCGAGCCCCCTTGGCGGTGCGGAGGGCATCGTTCTCGACGTACCGACGTACTCGCAGGAGACGCACCTCGGGCACTATCCGCAGTGGGACGGCGGCGGCGAGGCGTGGTGCTCGGCGACGTCGACGGCGATGGTTCTCGACTACTACGGTGCCGGGCCGACGGCCGGCGAGACGTCCTGGGTCGACCCCGCCGATGCGGATCCGCAGGTGGACCATTCGGCCCGGTCGGTCTTCGACTACGCCTACGACGGTGCGGGGAACTGGCCGTTCAACACGGCGTACGCCGGATCCCGCGGGGTGGACGGGTTCATCACCCGGCTGCGGTCGCTGACCGAGGCGGAGCAGTTCATCAAGGCCGGCATCCCGCTGGTCGCGTCGCTGTCGTTCAAGAAGGGCGACCTGCCCGGCGCGGGTTACGGGACCAACGGGCACTTGATGGTGATCGTCGGGTTCGATCAGGACGGCAACGTGGTCGTCAACGATCCGGCCTCGCACCTGATCCCGAGCAACGCCGAGGTGCGGACGACGTACGACCGGACTGCCTTCGAGAACGCGTGGGTGCCGCACTCGGGCGGGCTCGTGTACGTCATCCACCCGAGCAGCCTGCAGCTCCCACCACAGGGGCCACAGGCCAACTGGTAGAGATCAGCGGGCGAAGAGCGCGCCGGTGAGGTTCGTGGTGAGGTTGCGCAGCGAGTCCGGCAGGTACTGCAGGTGCCAGCCGCGCGGACCGCGGTACCACGGGAAGCCCTGGTCCTCGTCGGCGTCCTCGTCGGTCGCGACCAGCGCGTCGATCCAGCGCTCCGATCCGCCGAGGACGACGGCGTACGGCAGTGCGCGCGAGCAGAGCTCGGCGTGCTGGTCGGTGGGCAGTTCGCTGACGTCCATCTCGAGCAGCTCGCCGCGGATCGCAGCCACCTGGCCGAGCACCCGCCCGGCCGCCGGCGCCTTGGCCGGCATGTAGCGGCCGACCACGATCAGGCCGACGCCGATGGCGGTGAGCGCCAGGCCCAGCAGGCCCCAGGTCGAGAACAGTGCGAGGAGAACAGTCGCGATCACGCCGACGACTGTGGTGGCGATACCGATCGTCGCCCACAGCGACCGGGTCCGGTCCGGACGCTCGTTGAACCAGCCGCGCTTGACCACACCGTCGTACAGCGCGTCCTGGACCTGGCTGAGGTTCTCCCGCACCTGGCGGCCGAGCTCCGAGACGAGCACCGAGTCCCCGTCGCCGAAGATGGCGCGGATCAGGACGTTCTCGTACCGCTGCAGCTCCTCCGACGGCGCGTTCGCGACCCGGCGCAGCTCCCAGTCCGGTCGCGCGTACTCGGTCTCGTGCTCCAGCTCGATGATCGTGATGTGCCCGCGGACGGCCAGGTCGATGATCGTCGCGGTGACGTCGACCGGATCGATCCGCTCGTCGATCAGCGTGCCCACCTCGCCCGGCCGCAGGTCGGACGGCGGGGTGAAGTCGATCCGGGTGTCGTTGCCGAGGCTGAACAACGAGGCCGGTACGACGCGGCGCGGGTCGACCTGGTCGCGGCCGCGGACCCGGTAGAGCAGCAACAGTCCGATCAGGCCGAGCAACAGCACGGCAAGCGCGGTGATCAGCTGCGCGGTGTCGGTGGAGAACGCGCGCTTCAGGGTCTTGCGGTACTCGACGATCGAGTTCGCGGCGATCTCGCCCTCGGGGAAACCGATCGTCATCCGGACCGTGTTGCCCGGCGGCAGGCTCTGCTGCTGGAACGTCGGTCCGGACGTCTCACCGATCTGCGCCAGCGTGCACGGCGTGTTGCTGTCGATCGCCCCGGCGAAGCACGAGACGTGCGAGACCTCCGGAGTACTGAAGACGATGTTGGCCTGCTGGACGGTCAGGTTGATCCCGGTCAGCGGGGCGAACCGCACCTCGGTGCCGTTCAGCGTCTGGGCGACCGCGCCCTTGACCGTGTAGGTGAAGTCCAGCTGGGTGTCGCCGCTGATGTCCGCGACCGCCACCGAGGTGACGTCACCGTCCGTGCTCAGCTCGGCCTGCTTGTCCTCGCCGCCGGACTTGACCTGCAGGTCCTGGATCTCCTGCACGTGGTCGACGTCGTCCGGCAGATGGTCACGGGTGACGACGAACCGGGTGAACGTCCCGGTCACGTTGCTGAGCTTCCAGGTCTCGGAAACCCGTAGCAGGCCGTCACGTTCGACCCGGATCTGGCTGTCGAAGTTGGTCACGACCGGGTCGGCCGCACCGCTTGAACCGGTCGCACCGGCGGGGAGGCCGGTGAGGGCGGTAAGGCCAAGGGCACACAGGGAGAGCCCGAGCAGACGAAGACGCATTGCTCAATCACACCGTATCGGAGGGGTCAGTGTTGACCTGGGCACCATATCGTGACGCACGTTCAACGGTGGTTGAGCCTGGGCTCCGCTACCGTCTGCCGCGTGTCAGGCAACCAATGGGGACCTCCACAGCAGCCCGGGTACTACGGTCCGCCGCCGACCGGCCCGCACTACGGCTGGGGACCGATGCCGCCGCAGCCACCGAAGAAGTCGCGCGGCGTCGGCGTCCTGGTTCTCGGCCTGCTCGCTGCCGCGGGTGCGGCCGCGGTCATCATCGCGCTCAAGATCGCCCAGGGTGACGACGATGTGGCCGTGACATGGCCACATGCCACGAGCGCTCCGACGTACCCGACCTCTTCGGTGCCGGTGGCAACGACCACGTCGTTGCCGCCGCCACCCACCACTCGGCCGCCGACGCCTCAGCCGACGCGGACGACCACTGCGCCGAAGGAGGTCAGCCCGCTGCAGTTCATCGCCACCCATCGGCTCTACAAGACCGGTATGCAGCGGTCGGTGACCTGCAAGGAGTCCCGCTCCGGGCTCGGTAACGGGTCGAAGGCAACGGCTTACTACCGCGCGGTCAAGGCCTGCCTGGACCGCGCGTGGCCGCGGCAGGTCCAGGCGTCCGGCAGCCGGTTCAGGGCGCCCGGACTGATCTCCTGGGTGGGCAGCGCGAACTCCCCGTGCGGCAACTCCGACCGGAGTCTGTCGTTCTACTGCTCGTCGAACCACACGATCTACATGGATGTTGCCGACGACATCCAGTACTGGCGGCAGAACCAGCAGTTCACCCGGGCGCTGGCCATGCACACAGTGGCCCACGAGTACTCGCACGCCGTCCAGCAGATGACCGGCATCCTTCCGGCGTACTACAAGGTCCGCTACCAGATGCCGAACCAGGCGGCACAGCTCGAGGTCAACCGGCGGATGGAGCTGCAGGCGTCCTGCCTGGGCAACACGTTCCTCGGCGCCAACCGGGGTAGCTACCCGATCTCGGGCGGGCTGTACCGGCAGTGGCTCTACATCGTGAACAACAGCGGTGACAACACCTCGCTACCCCGCGACCACGGGAGCCGAAAGAACCACGGCGCCTGGAGCCGGTCGGCGTTCACCAGCCGGAACCTCAGCAAGTGCAACACCTACACGGCGTCGGCGGCCAGAGTGAGTTGAGCCGGGGCTCGGATAGCGTCGGGCGGGTGTCTGGCAACCAGTGGAGCCCGCCGCCGCCCGGGCAGTATCCGCCACCTCCTCCTCCGCCCGGACAGTTCGCTGGGTACGGCGTTCCGCCGCCACCGCAGTTCGGGTGGGGCGCACCACCTGGTGGGCCGATGCCGCCGCGGAAGAAGGGCAGCGGCGCGAAGGTGTTGCTCGCGATCCTGGGTGTCGTCGTACTCGGTGGGATCGGTCTGGTAAGTGTGTCGAACGCCCTGAAGCACAACGACTCTCCCTACAGCAGTCCGTCGATTCCGACCTCGACCGACAGCCCGACGTACGAGCCGTCCGAGGAGCCTTCGCCGGCGCCGGCCACCAGCCGGCCGACAGCGACCCGGACCACGGCCAAGCCGACGACCACGCGGCCGACCGCGCCGCGGACGACCAGCACGCCGAAGCCCAAGCCCGGACCGACCGACGCCGACCTGGTGCTGCGCAACAAGCTGTACAAGTCCGGGGGCATGAAGTCGGTGAGCTGCAAGGAGAGCCGGTCGCGTCCGTCCACTGCGTCCGGTGCGCGGGCGAACTACTCCGCTCTGCTCAAGTGCCTGAACAAGGCCTGGCCGTCGATCGTCGCGAAGGCCGGTGGCCGGTTCCGGTCACCGCACGTGCTGTCGTTCAGTGGCACCATCCAGACGCCGTGCGGGAGCTACAGCGACACCGGTCCGCCGTTCTACTGCGGCAGCACCGAGACCATCTACATGAACCTCAGTGAGGACATCGGCAACTACAACCGCCACCCGGAGGCCTATCAGAAGGTGTGGGCGCGGATGTGGATGCTGCACCAGTTCGCCCACGAGTACGGGCACCATGTGCAGAACATGACCGGCATCCTCGCGGCCAACAGCCGGATCCGTTACGAGGCGCCGACCCAGGCAGCCGAACTCGAGGGCAGCCGGCGGCTGGAGCTGCAGGCGTCCTGCTTCGGCGACATCTTCATCGGGTCCAACCGGCGTACCTACCCGGTCACCGGCGAGTCTCTGTTCCAGTGGAAGTGGCTGATCCTGCACTGGACGGACTACAACAACGACCACGGCGACGGAGTGAACCACCAGTACTGGGCCACCCGCGGCTTCAACAGCCGCAACCCGAACGCCTGCAACACGTTCGCCGCCTCGGCCGGGAAGGTTCGGTAGACCGGAATGCCCGCCCGACACCGGTCTGATGCGCGGTGACAGCCCGGGGTGACTAGCCTGGGTGAGCCCGGATCACGCAAAGTATGTCCGGGATGTGCATCGTTGTCCGGGGGGAACCGACCGGGCGCGGCTTCGGCACCCCGAAACAGCGCCGGATGCATCACGTTGACGGCAACACCCAGCAAGGTCGTGAGGAGTATCGATGTCGGACAACTGGAACCCACCCCCGGGACGCGACCCGGCAGACCGCGAGCCGGCTGAGGGCGATCAGCCGACCGGTCCGCCGGAGCGGCCGGCCCGGGACGGTCGGCCAGGCCAGTGGTGGACCGAAGAGGACATCGAGGCCAAGCGCGAGTTCCAGGACCCGTCCGGCGGCGAACGCCCGCAGAACAAGTGGTTCGGCGAAGGCTGGGCCAACCGCCGCCCGGTAGACCCCGACCAGCCCTCCACCTGGCAAACCAAACCGGACCAGTCGAGGCCCGCCCAGCAACGCCCATCGCAGTCCGGTCCTCGGCAATCCGGTCCCGCGCAGGGTGGTCCAGCGCAAGGTGGTCCGAGGCAGTCCGGTCCTACGCAGTCCGGTCCCGTGCAGGGTGGTCCGAGGCAGTCCGGTCCTGTGCAGGGTGGTCCTGTGCAGGGTGGTCCGAGGCAGTCCGCTCCTGGTCAGCAGGGTCCGGGGCAGTCCGCATCAGGCCAGCCCGGTCCCGCACGCCCCGGTCCAGGACAGGGCGGTCCCACGCCAAGCGGTCCCCGTCAGTCCGGTCCCACGCAGTCCGGTCCGGCACAGGGTGGTCCAGGACAGACCGGTCCCGCGCAGTCCGGTCCCGCGCAGTACCGTCCTGCCCAGTTCGGTCCTGCCCAGTCCGGTCCCTCGCAGCCTGGTCCGGCACAGTCCCGTCCAGCGCAGTCCGGACCGTCCGGCCCTGGCCAAGGTCAGCCGCCGCAGCAGGGGGGACCGTACTCGCAGGGGTCTTATCTGTGGGGCCCGCCCGAGCTCGGCAAGCCGCAGCAGGAGGGCTCCTCAGCCTGGAGCCCAACACCACCGAGCGCCCAGCAAGGCGCCCGCTCCGGAGGTGCCCGCCACGCCGCTACACCAGGCGGCCAGACCGGCCCGATGGGTCAGCCCGTCCAGCAGCCGCCGACCTGGCAGTACCCGCCGGTCCCGATCCCCCAGCCACCCGGCTCCGGCCGCGGTCACCGGGCGAAGCGGAGCTCTCGCACTCTCCTGATCGGCCTGGTCGTCCTCGCCGTACTAGTCGTCGGCTCCGGCATCACCCTCCTGGTTCGCAACGCCGGCGACGACACGCCACAGGCGATCAACACCCCGTCGACGGCAACGTCGGAGTCCCCTTCGGAGTCCCCTTCAGAGTCGCCGTCCCCGAGCCCCACGCCGACAAAGCAGGTCCCGTCGCGCGACGACCAGCTCGTCACCGCGAACAAGCTGTACAAGATCGGTCCGATCGCCACCGCGAGCTGCGCCGAGCCGCCGTTCGCGCCGGTCAACTTCACTGCCGCGCGGGCCTACTACAACCGCCTGCTGCCTTGCCTGAACCGCACCTGGTCGCTGGCGATGAAGAAGGCCGGCATCCGGTTCGTCCCGCCGAAGGCGGTCGTCTACGCCGGCCAGGTCGCCAGCCCGTGTGGCGTTCAGCGCAGCGTCCGGGCGGCGTACTGCGCGTCGAACCTGACCATCTACATCCCGTACGGCGTGGACAACAAGAACTTCAAGTCCAACGCCGTCTACTCCCGCGCGCTGCGGCTGAACACGTTCGCGCACGAGTACGGCCACCACGTGCAGTACCTGACCGGCATCCTGGTCGCGTCGATGGCCCGGGCCCAGAAGATGACCCCGGCCCAGAAGCTGCTCGAGAGCCGGCGGCGCGAGCTCCAGGCGACCTGCCTCGGTGGGGCGTACCTCGGGGCGAACGCGGCGGTCATCCCGATGAACGGTCCACTGCTGGTGAACTTCAAGTTCCTGATCGCCCACACCGGTGACGACTACTCGCGGCCGCGGGTGCACAGCCACGGCAACCGGGTGAGCAACTACCGATGGCTCGTCGTCGGGTACAACCGCAAGTCGCCCAACTACTGCAACACGTACACCGCTGCCCCCGCCCGGGTGGCTTAGAACAGACGGCGTCCGGCGGTCAGCGAACCGCCGAACGCCATCACGAAGTTGCTGAGCGATTCGCCGATGTCGGACAGGTTCCAGTTCTCCGGACCGGAGTACCAGCCGATGCCTGCGTCCGCCTCGGCGTCGTCGTCTGTCGCTGCGATCTCCAGTGCCCACTTCTCGGTCAGCCCGAGGACAGCGGCGTACGGGAGGCATCGCGAGGCGAACTCGAGCCGGTGGCTCTGCGGCAGGTCTGCTGACGTCTCGTTGGCCAGGTACAGCTGCAGGCCCGCCACCCGGCCGAGTACGGCGGCGCCGCGGGCAGTGCGGGCCGGTGCGACCTGGCCGACGAGTGCGAGCGCCAGTCCGGCCAGCATCACCGCGAAGCCGACCAGACCGAACTTGGTGACGATGGCGAGCACTATGGTCAGTACGACGCCCGCACCCAGCAGCACCAGACCCGCAGTGGTCCAACGGTTCCGTACGGCGTCCGGCCGGCTGCTGAACCAGCCCTGGTTGACGACATCGGCGTACAGCTGCTCGCGTACGAGGTTCAGCCGCGGCCGCAGCGACGGGCCGAGCGCGGAGACGACCGCGGTGGCGCCGTCGGCGAACACCGCGTCGAGCAGGGCCTTCTCGTACGGCAGCAGCTCGGGACCGCCCTGGTTGAGACGGCGCAGCTCCCAGTCCAGCTTGCCGAAGTGCGTCTCCCGCGGCAGCTCGACGATGGTGAGGTAGTTGCGGACAGCAAGGTCCAGCAGCGTCGCGGTGATGTCGACGACGTCGGCTGTCTCGTCCACCACCGTGCCGACCTGACCCGGACGGATCCCGTCCGGCGCGGCGAACTGCGGACCGTCCGGGCCGTCCAGCACCGGCCGCTCCGTGGCGCCTCCGGCGACCTTGCCGGCGTCACGCCCGCGGAGGAACCAGAGTGCCGCTGCACCGAGCAGTCCGATGCCCAGCACGATCACTGCGAGGCCGATGGTGCTGGAGTCGGCGGTGAACGCGTGGCCGAGTGTCCATCGGGTCTTGAACTCCGCGTTCGGCTGCACCGTTGCCTGGTCGCTCAGTCCGGTCAGGAAGGTCAGCCGTCCACCGGCCGGTACGCCGTTCTGCTCGATCTGCAAGGCGGCTGACTCGGCCAGTTGCGACGACGTACACGGCATGCTCGATCCGACGCGTCCGGCGATGCAGGTCACCCAGGTCGCGAACGGCACGTTGACGGTGACGCTCGCCTTCGGGACCGCCATACCGAAGCCCTGCAGGATCGGCCAGCTCACCTCGCGGCCCTCGGTGGAGTCGGCCACCACGTTGTCCACGGTGTAGCTGTAGACGACCTTCGACTGGCCGGACACGTTCACGGTGAGCCGGCGGCCGTCATCGGTGCCGTCGTTCTGGAAGCCCTGGGCCGGCTGGCCGTTCACCGTCGCCGACACGTCGCTGAGGCCGTACGTGCGGTCCCGCTCGGCGTCCGCGCGGACCCGCGTGGCCAGCGTCCGGCTGAACGTGCTGCCACCGGCGGCCAGGTCGACCGTCTCCTTGACCTGCAGCTTGCCGTCCTTCGTCAGCGTCGCCTCGGCCGAGTACGCCGTGATCCGGTCGTCCGCGGCCTGCGCAGGCAATGTGCTCAGGGCAACGATCGGGGCGGCCAGAGACAGCAGCAGGGCAGCCGGCAGGAGGCGGCGCTTCAGTGACATGGGTCGAGGGTAGTCTCGTGCCGGTTCGTCCAGTGCAGGGGCAGGAGGGCAGGATCCGTGAGCAGCCAGTACGGCTACGGCGGTCGTCCACAGGGCCGGCCGGTGGGTCCGCCGCCCGGCGTTCTGCCACCTCCACAAGCGGCGCCACAGTTCCAGCAGCAACCGCCGTACCAGGGCCAGTGGGGTCAGCAGCAGCCGTTCTACGGCGGCGGTCCGGGCCAGTTCAACGGGTTCCACCCACCGCCCCGCCGGTCCGGTGCACTCCGGCTGATCCTGTTCGGCGTGTTCGTCGTGGTGGTCCTCGGTGTCTCGCTGACCGTGATCAGCATGATCATGTCCGCCGGCAACAGCGACGACAACACCGCCGGTCCCGGTGTCACCGGCCCGTCGATCGTGCCGACCGCTACCAGCCACCCACAGCAGGGCAGCGCCGAGGACTTCCTGCTCCACGCCGACATCTACGACACCGGTGCGCTGCCGGAGCAGAGCTGTAAGGCCGCCGACCTCGGTGACGGAAGTCTTGCCGCGCAGAAGGTGTACTACGAGAAGCTGTTCGGCTGCCTGAACGAGGCCTGGCGGCCGATCTTCAAGGAGATCGGGCAGGACAAGCCGGACCCGGGCCTGGTGGTGTTCGACAAGCCGGTGACCACCCCGTGCGGCCGGTTCGAACCGCTGTCCGGCCGGGTGCTGGCGTTCTACTGCTACGGCAACCAGGTGATGTACACCGACGTCGCGCAGATGAACAAGGCGTTCGGCCCGACCGAGGACCTGGCGTACCTGATGACCATCGCGCACGAATACGGTCATCACGTGCAAGGTGTCAGCGGGCTGTTCTACGCGCGAGCGGTCTACCTGCAGGACCACCCGGACCAGAAGCTCGAGTCGTCACGCCGCAACGAGTTGCAGGCGTCCTGCTTCGCCGGCGTATTCAGCAAGGCGGTCGAGGAGTCGTATCCGCTGACCGGTCGGCTGGCCGAGTTCAAGCGGCAGTCCAGCAGCAGTTTCGGCGAGTCGTCGGACACCCCGGAGGACGAGCGGACCCACGGCCTGGCGACCAGTCAGGGCTTCTGGATCCAGAACGGTTTCAACATCGGTGAGAACAAGGCCTGCAACACCTTCGCGGTTTCGGCGGATCTGGTGAAGTGACCGATCGGCTGATTGGGGGCCGCTACTTACTGGGGGAGCCGCTCGGCACGGGTGGCATGGGATCGGTTTGGCGTGCGCACGACCAGCAGCTGGACCGTGTGGTCGCTCTGAAGCGTGCGCACCCCGGTGTGGACGACCCGGACGGCCGGAGGCTGCGCCGCGAGGCGCGGACCGGTGCCCGGATCCACGATTCGCACGTGGTGACGATCTTCGACGTGGTGAGCGACGGCGACGAGCACTGGCTGGTGCTGGAGTACCTGCCGTCCCGCAGTCTGGACGAGCTCATCGCGGACCGCGGCACGCTGCCGCCGGACCAGGTCGCACGGATCGGCCTGCAGCTCGCGTCGGCGTTGCAGGCCGTGCACGCGGCCGGAGTCATCCACCGCGACCTCAAGCCCGGCAACGTCCTGGTCACGACCGACGGTACGGCGAAGCTGGCCGACTTCGGGATCTCCCGCCGGCTGTGGGCCGAGGCGACACTGACCGACAGCTCAACCGTCGGTACGCCGGCCCACCTCGCGCCGGAAGTTGCCAACGGCAATGAACCGACAGCGGCGTCGGACGTCTTCTCGCTGGGCGCCGTGCTCTACACCGCACTCGAAGGGCATTCGCCGTTCGGCACGGATCCCAATCCCCTTGCGGTCCTGCGCAGGGCGGCACACGGTGAGATCGAACCAGTTCGCCGGGCCGGTCCACTCGCGCCACTGATCACGCAGATGCTCGCGGTCGACCCTGCCGCGAGGCCGAGCGTCGTACAGGTGATCGATCAACTTGGCGGTACTTCTCTGCCGCCGCCTCCCAAGCAGCGGCGGTGGCTGATCCCCACCGCGGCCGGTGCAGTCGTGGTAGCGGTGGTGTTGGCGTTGGTGCTCGTCAACGCGTTGCGCGACACGACGGCGCCTCAGGGGTCGGCCGTTCGCGCGACGCGTGACCCGGTGGGTGACCCGTTGACGGTCGACCCGTGCGCGCTGATCGACGAGGCGTCGTTGAGCTCGTTCGGCGAGACCACGCTAGAGCCGAGCTATGGCAACTTCGACCGGTGCGACGTGGTGGTGACCGGCAAGGGTGACCAGGAGGTCGACGTACGCGCAGATTTCGAACTGCCGGACTCGGATGAGATGCCGTCTGGTGAGGTCGAGAAGCACACCGGCAACCTGCTCGCCGTGGTGCGGGAGAAGGCCGAGGACGACGAGTGCGATCGGGTACTCGTGCTGGCGGATCACAAGAACGTGCGGGTCGGGGCCAGGCACAACCGCGGGTCCGGGATGGACGTGTGCGGGATGGCGGAAGCCGTGACGCAGCAGGCGATCGGCGTACTGGGAGCGGGGCCGATACCTCGTCGTACCCAGCCGCTGCCGGACATGTCGCTGGCACGTCTGGACGCGTGTGCGCTGCTCGACAACAAGGCGCTGGAGCTGATCCCCGGCGTCGACGCGACGCATCCGGAGCACTCGTTCGGCGGGTGGCAGTGCGGCTGGGACAGTACGACGAGCGACCTGTCCGTGGCCCTGCGGTTCGACCGGGACCATCCGCTGGACGCGTCGGACGGGCAGGCGGTCAGGATGGCGGGGCGGTCCGCGTTCGTGCAGAGCGAGGACGACGGGCCGGGCACCTGCACCGTGCGGGTCGTGTACCGGACGTTCCTGGATGCCCACGACGACGACGCGATCGAACTGGTGCAGCTGGTCGTGTCAGGGCCTGGCAAGCCGGCTTCCCTGTGTGGGCTGGCCACCAAGCTCAGCCAGGCCGCCGCGGCCAAGCTTCCGAAGGCGTGACGTGATCCGATCGGCCGGAGGTGCATGTGTGCGTCGGCGAGGACGACCAGCGCGTGAGCCGCCGGCACGGGTCCATCACGTACCGGTCCGGGCAGTGGTGGGTGACGGCGACCGGCCGGCTGCCACTGCGACTCCCGCAGGGGCAGCGGCCGTTCCCGTCCGAAGCGCCGGTGCCACTTGCGGCCGGGTACACACCTCTGTTTGTGCAGGGCTCCAGTGGCCGGGAGCATCTGCTCGAGGTGTACGTCGCCGGCGATAGCGGGACCCGGCCGGTACTCCGGCACCGCGACCCGACGCAGCCGCCGCGCATCTGGCACCTCGGCCCCGACGACAGGCTCGCACTGATCGTGGGGGTTCCAACACAGTCAGCCAGGACATCCCCTGCTACGTGGGCATCGACGACTCCTCACGCCCTGGCTACCAGGGTCCGACGCCGGAGTGCGCGCCGTGAACGCCCACCGAGACAACTCCATCAACATGCCGGCCTAGTTCTGGCAGCCGAAGAGGCTGATAAGCAGATCGTAGGTCTGGGGCGGCGCCGCGTCGGTGGTGTTGATGGACAGGGTGACCTGCCGGGTGGCGTCGGCCGAGTGATAGCTCCAGGTGCGGCAGCCGAAGATTCCGCCGCTGTGGCCCCACAGGACCAGGCCTGGCAGGCTCAACCGGCTGATGCCTAGGCCGCCGGTGTGGAAGGCGGCGTCTGTTGGCACGGTTGTCTGCATGGCTTCGAGTTCAGCTGGGCGGAGCAGTTCGCCGTTCAGCAGGGCTGCGTAGAAGTGGTTGAGGTCCGTCGCCGTGGAGACGATCCCGCCGGCGGACCACGCCTGTGAAGCGTTGAGCTCTGCCATGTCTACGAGCTCGCCGTCGGCTGACATGTAGCCGTGGGCGTGCGGCTCCGGCAGCTTCGGGTCGTCACCGGGGATGAAGGTCTGCCGCAGATCGAGTGGGCTAAGGATGCGGTCCTCGAGCTCTGTTGCGTACGACTTGCTGGTGGCAGCCTCGATGACCAGTGCAAGCAGGATGTAGTTGGTGTTGGAGTACGACCGCTTCGCGCCCGGCTCGAACAGGGGCTCGTGTCCGGTCGCCATCTTGACTGCGCGCAGTGGTTCCCAGTGCAGGAATCGGTCCCGGACAATGCCCGCGGCGTCAGGCAGGTCGTCGGTGTAGTTGTAGAGGCCGCTCGTGTGGTTGAGGAGCTGGCGGAGCGTGATCCCGTCGCCTGCAGGCACTACGCCGGGCAGCCAGCGGTCGACCTTGTCGTTCAGGCTCAGCACGCCCTCGCCGATCAGCTGCAGTACGACGGTCGCAGTGAAGGTCTTGGTGACGCTGCCGATGCGGAACGATCCCGCCGGGTCCACCGGATCCCGAGTGCCGAGTTCTGCCACCCCGCTCGCACCACACCAGAGTCCGTCGGCGTCGCGGTACTGCATCAGCACTCCAGCTGCGCCCGCGTCGACCAGCGAGTCGAGGACTACCTGCAGACGTTGCTCCCGAAGCCGCATCCCCCACTACTACACGAAGGCGATCACATGCAGCAGACCGACCAGGGAGGCTGCGCCGACGATCTCGCCGGCCGCGATGCGTGCGCAGAGTGAGTCGATCCGGATCCACTCGACACGCTCCGCCTCGTTGATGTCCTCGGGCTCGCCGATCTGGTCGGCACCCTGCGACACGAACAGCAGATGCTCGGCGTCCGTCGTACCGACAGATGGTTGCAGCGACACCAGCGGTACGACGTTGCGCGGCCGCCAACCGGTCTCTTCCTCGACCCCACGGGCGGCCGCGACGGCTGGATCCTCGTCCGGGTCGACGTACCCGCCCGGCAACTCCCAGACCCAGCGATCGATGACGAAGCGGTGCCGCCACATCATCAGGACGTGCTCGCGGGCGTCATCGAGAACGACCACGATCGCCGCCTTGGGCATCCGCAACACGTACTGCTCGAACCGCAACCCGTCCGGTAGCTCAACCGACGCGATACTCAACCGCAGTCGACGCGTGTCGTCGACAACCCGCTCGCCGAGAACCTTCCAGACCGTCGATTCATCCTGACCTGTCACATCGCGACAGTATCCGACCCGTTCGACTGCCGTCCGCCGGTGTATATCCGTTCGCGGGTGATCCCTGGGTGTGAGGTTTCCCCTTGTGGATAAGGGATTGCAGCATCTGATCGAGGCTTGCGTATGGTCTAAACTAGAACGCATGTTCGACGATGATCTGTCCGCGCTGCCGACGGCCGACCTGCTGGAGTCGGCCGCGCAGCACCGCGCCGAGATCAACCGTCTCGAAGCCCGCCTCCTCGAACACGCCCAGCATTTCGCCGACCAGCATCACCCCACCACCAGCCCACCTCGCCCCCGGCTCCATGACTGGGAAGGCCGCGAACGCAGCATCGTGCTCGGCGGCGACGGCTGCCCCGAGATCACCGAGTTCGCCCCCGCCGAGTTCGGCGCCGTCCTGGGGATGTCGACCGGCGCCGCCGCCGGCTACATCGGGCAGGCCCTCGCGCTGCGGCATCGGTTCCCGTTCATCTGGGCGCGCGTCCAATCCGGCGACGCCACTCCCTGGCGCGCCGCCAAGATCTCCACCGCGTGCGAGGACCTCTCGCTCGAGACCGCCGCGATGGTCGACCGGCGGCTCGCCCCGATCGTCGACACCGTCACCCCCTACCGGCTGGACAAGATCATCAAGGCCGCCCAGTGGCACGCCGACCCCGCCGCCGCTCGCGCCGCCGCCGAAGAGAAGGCCCGCGAACGCGGCGTGTACGTCGGCGACGCCGACGACCACGGCACCAAAATCCTCTACGTACGCGCCGCCACTGGCGACATCATCCGCTTCGACGCCACCATCACGAGCATCGCCGACGCCCTCCACATCCTCGGCGACACCACCGCCCTCGCTAGCCGCCGCGCCAAGGCCATCGGCATCATCGCCGACCCTCACTACACCGCCGAACTCCTCCTCCAAGCCCGTGAACACATCCCCGCCCCACTCACCGCGAACCCGACCGAACCACAGCCCGACGACGAACCCGGCGCCAACAACAGGCCCAGGACAAACAAGCCGGACACCCCTCTTGGCCCGCACAACAATGCGGCCCCTGCCGAACCCGGCCCCGCCGAACCTCGCCCTGGTGACCTTCGTCTGGGCGGACCCAGCGCCGGCCACGGACGCGGGCGGGACGGTTCACGCCGGCACGAACCAGTTCGCGACAGGCTCGACCTGCGCGAGCTTGATCTGAGCGGCCCCGACCCGGACGAACCCGGCACCGACGACGAGGCCGACCGCGACGCACCCCACCCCAGCTCCGGCAACCTCCCCGACCCCCTCGACACTCCGCCCCGGCGCCCGCCGCTCGACCCCACTTGGCCCACCCCAACCACCACAGACCCCGGCGAGCCCCTCGACGCCGACGCTCAGCGCGCGCTCGATGCCCGCCTAGCCCACATCAGACAGACCGCCCACACGAGACGAGGCACCGACACAGCCACACGAACCGGTGCCGCACTCAACCCTGCCCGCACCCAGCTACGCCCCGCACACACCCAGGTCTACATCCACCTCACCGACCACACCCTCGCCACAGGCACCGGCATCCTCCGCGTCGAAAACCTCGGCCCGATGCTCGCCGACCAGCTCACCGAACTCATCGGCCACGCCCCGTACACCGTCAAGCCCGTCATCGACCTCAACGAGAGCATCAGCGTCGACGCCTACGAGATCCCCACCCGAATCCGCGAACGCGTCAAACTCACCCACCCCATCGAACTCTTCCCCTACGGCGCCCGCGAAACCACCCACACCATCGACCTCGACCACATCCGCCCCTACAACCCCGCCGGCCCACCCGGCCAAACCAGCACCGACAACCTCGCCCCACTCGGCCGCCGCCACCACCGCATCAAAACGCACAGCAACTGGAACGTACGCCGCCTCGACCAAACCACGGTGGAATGGACCACCCCCAACGGCTTCACCTTCCACGTGACCCCCACAGGCACCCACCGAGTAGCCACACCCGAGGCCGAGGGGTGATCACACTGTCACCACAACTGCAGCAGCCCGCGGGTACTTGGTTACATCGGATGGCTTGTGGGCGTAGGGGTTTCACGAAGGGATGTGTGGTTGCGGAGTGGGTGTCTGGTGGTTGGCTGGAATGCGGGGATTGTTAACTTTGCAGCGTATTATCCGGCCGTGACGTTGCGACGCGGGGAGCTGGCGGCGCCCGCGCGAACGTTGGTGGGGGTGCTGCAGGACACGGCCGACAAGTACGCCGATGAGCCGGCGCTTGATGACGGCAGCGTGAGCCTGAGCTATCGCGAACTGCTGGCCCAGGTCACCAAGTTCGCCGGACGCCTGACCGCGGCAGGCATCGGCCCGGGCGATCGCGTCGGCGTACGAATCTCGTCCGGTCACAACGACCTGTACGTCGCCATCCTCGGCACCCTGCAGGCGGGCGCGGCGTACGTCCCGGTCGACGCAGACGACCCGGACGAACGCGCAGAGCTGGTCTTCGGCGAGGCCGCGGTCGCCGCGACCGTCGCCGACGATCTCGAGCTGACCGTCCTGCGCCCGCAGCCTGGCCCCATCCCGGACAACGAGAACGCAGACGGCTACTTCGACTACCCCTACAGCGCCCGGATGGATTCCTCCAGTACGGCGGACGCCCGGCGACCGCATCACGACGGTCCGCGACCGGAGGACGACGCGTGGATCATCTTCACGTCGGGTTCGACCGGCGTACCGAAGGGTGTCGCGGTCACACACCGTTCGGCGGCCGCGTTCGTGGATGCGGAGGCACGGCTGTTCCTCCAGAAGGAGCCGATCGGCCCCGACGATCGCGTACTCGCCGGCCTGTCGGTCGCGTTCGACGCGTCCTGTGAGGAGATGTGGCTGGCCTGGCGTCACGGTGCGTGCCTGGTCCCGGCGCCGCGATCGCTGGTCCGCAGCGGCATGGACCTCGGCCCATGGTTGGTTGCCCAAGGCATCACTATCGTCTCGACCGTGCCGACCCTGGCGGCACTCTGGCCGGCCGACGCGCTGGACCAGGTCCGGCTGCTGATCTTCGGCGGTGAGGCGTGCCCGCCCGAGCTCGCGGAGCGGCTCGCCGTCGACGGCCGGGAGGTCTGGAACACGTACGGCCCGACCGAAGCAACCGTTGTCGCCTGCGGCGCACAGCTGACCGGCGAGGGCCCGGTCCGGATCGGTCTTCCTCTGGACGGCTGGGATCTCGCCGTCGTAGATGCCGAAGGCAACGAAGTATCGGAAGGCGGCATCGGCGAGCTGATCATCGGCGGCGTCGGCCTGGCCAGGTACCTGGACCCGGCCAAGGATGCCGAGAAGTTCGCCCCGATGCCGACCCTCGGCTGGGACCGCGCATACCGCAGCGGCGACCTCGTCCGCTACGAACCCGAGGGCCTCCTCTTCCAGGGTCGCGCCGACGAGCAGATCAAGCTAGGCGGCCGCCGGATCGAGCTCGGCGAGGTCGACGCCGCACTCCAAGCCCTACCCCAGGTCACCGGCGCCGCAGCCGCGGTCCGCGCAAGTGCCGCCGGTAACCAGTTGCTCGTCGGGTACGTCGTACCCGAGGACCCGGACACGTTCGACCAGGCCAAGGCGACCGAGCGGCTCCGCGAAGCTCTCCCCGCGGCGCTCGTACCGCTGCTGGCCATCGTCGACACACTCCCCACCAGAACGTCGGGCAAGGTCGACCGCAACGCCCTCCCCTGGCCGCTGCCCGGCATGGACTCCGACGGCCCCGCAGCCCTGCTCGACGGCACGGCAGGCTGGCTGGCCGAGCGCTGGACGAAGGTCCTCGGCGCCAAGGTCACCGGCCCGGACAACGACTTCTTCCTGCACGGCGGCGGCAGTCTCGCCGCAGCGCAGCTCGTGTCGGCGCTGCGCGAGCGCTACCCCGATGTGACCGTCGCCGACATCTACGAGTACCCGCGACTAGGCGCCCTGGCCGATCGGCTCGACGAGTCGACCGTCCTGATCACCGGCCCAGTCGAGGTCCGCGAGATCAAGCCAACGCCGAAGTCCACGCAACTACTCCAGACCGCGCTGACCCTGGTGCTCCAGACCGTCGTGGGCGTCCGCTGGCTCGTCTACCTCTTCACGCTGAACAACCTACTCGCCGAGCTGGTCGGCCCGCTGCCCTGGCTCCGGACGGTCTCCTGGTGGTGGATCATGGCCGGCTGGCTGGTCCTGATCACCCCGGCCGGGCGGATGAGCATCGCCGTCGTCGGCGCCCGCCTGCTCCTGCGCGGCGTGAAACCCGGCACCTACCCACGTGGCGGCAGCGTCCATGTCCGGCTCTGGGCGGCCGAGAACCTCTCCGACGCAGCCGGCGCGGCCAACCTCGCCGGCGCACCCTGGATCGCGTACTACGCCCGCGCACTCGGCGCGAAGATCGGCCGCGGTGTCGACCTGCACACGCTCCCACCGGTCACCGGCATGCTCACGATGGGCCGCGGCGCGTCGGTCGAGCCCGAGGTGGACCTGGCCGGCTACTGGACCGACGGCGACCAACTCCACGTCGGCGCGATCAGCATCGGCGCCGAGGCGGTCGTCGGCTCCCGCAGCACGCTCCTCCCCGGGGCCGAGATCGGCCGGAACGCCGAGATCGCCGCCGGGTCGGCCGTCTCCCGCAAAGTCCCCCCGAACGAGCGCTGGTCCGGCTCGCCCGCCACCCGCGTCGGCCGCGCCCGGCATCCCTGGCCGGACCACCGTCCCGCCCGCGCGCCGTGGTGGGTTCTCGCGTACGGCGCTCAGTCCGCGGTGATGTCGTTGATCCCGGTGGCCGCTGCCGCCGCGGCGATCGTCGTACTGGGTCGCGCCCTCCGAGGAACCGAAACACTGCAAGCGGCGGCGCTCAAGGCCCTGTCCGCCATCCCGCTGATGACGCTGGTCGGATTCGTCACGCTGGCCCTCCTGACACTGATCGGCGTACGGCTGCTCGGCATCGGCATCAAGCCGGGCCATTACCCGGTACGCAGCCGGATCGGGTGGCAGGTGTGGGCAACCGAGCGCCTGCTGGACTCGGCCCGGACCCTCCTGTTCCCGCTGTACGCGAGCCTCCTGACGCCGTGGTGGTTGCGCGCGCTCGGCGCCAAGATCGGCCGAGACGTCGAGGCCTCGACCGTGCTGCTGCTGCCGAAGATGACGACGGTCGGCGAGGGTGCGTTCCTGGCTGACGACACGATGATCGCGTCGTACGAGCTGGGCGGCGGCTGGCTGCACGTGGCCGGCGCGAAGGTCGGCAAGCGTGCCTTCCTCGGGAACTCCGGGATGACCGCGCCGGGCCGCTCGGTGCCGAAGAACGGCCTGGTCGCGGTCCTGTCGGCGGCGCCGAAGAAGTCCAAGGCGGGTACGTCGTGGCTCGGTTCGCCGCCGGTGAAGCTACGCCGGCAGGCCGTCGAGGGCGACCAGAGCCGCACCTTCAACCCGCCGACGCGGTTGAAGGTCGCCCGGGCGCTGGTCGAGCTGTGCCGGTTCGTGCCGATGATGTGCACGGTGCTGATCGCACTCGGTGTGCTGTTCGGGCTGCAGGCGATGGATCTGTGGATCGGCCCGTGGGCGACGTTGCTGCTGTCCGGCGCGGTGATCCTCGCCGCCGGCGCGGTCGCGGGCGGGATGGCGACGGTCGCCAAGTGGCTGATCGTCGGCCGGACCCGCGCGGTCGAGTACCCGCTGTGGAGCTCGTTCGTCTGGCGCAACGAGGTCGTGGACAGCTTCGTCGAACTGGTCGCGGCACCCTGGTTCGCGAACGCGGCCGCGGGTACGCCGGTCCTCGCGCTCTGGCTGCGGTCTCTCGGGGCCAAGATCGGCAAGGGCGTCTGGTGCGAGACGTACTGGCTGCCGGAGGCGGATCTGGTCACCCTGGGCGACGGCGCCACGGTGAATCGCGGCTGCGTGCTGCAGACGCACCTTTTTCATGATCGAGTTCTCTCCATGAGCACAGTCACCTTCGGACCAGGCGCCACCCTCGGGCCGCACGGCATCGTCCTGCCGGCCGCCACGGTGGGCGCGGGAGCTACCATCGGTCCGGTGTCTTTGGTGATGCGTGGTGAAGGTGTGCCGGCCGGGACGCGCTGGGCCGGGAACCCGATCGCCCCCTGGCAGGGCTGATGGTTGCCCGCACGACAGGGCAGCCCGGAGCGTCGACCGCAGGCGATCCCTACGTGCCCTCCCACGGCAACGGCGGCTACCACGTGGAGTCGTACGAGCTGGACCTGGACTACCGGGTCAACAGCAACCGGCTGAGTGGCAAGGCGACGATCACCGCGGTCGCCAACCAGGCGCTGTCCCGGTTGACCTTCGACCTCTCCGGTCTGCGGGTCGCGAAGGTGTCGGTCAACGGCCGCCGCGCCGCCCGCTACATCCACCGCGCCGGCAAGCTGCATGTGACGCCGCAGGCCGCGATCATGGACGGCGCCGAGTTCGTCGTCGACGTCCAGTACGCCGGCAACCCCAAGCCGGAGGACAGTCCGTGGGGCGAGCTCGGGTGGGAAGAACTCACCGAGGGCGTGATCGTGGCCAGCCAGCCGAGTGGCGCGGCCACCTGGTTCCCGTGCAACGACCACCCGGGTGACAAGGCCCACTACCGGATCACGGTGACCACCGACTCGCCGTACCAGGTGGTCGCGAACGGCCGGCTCGTGTCGCGCCGGGTGAAGGCGAGCCGCACCACCTGGGTGTTCGACCAGGCCGCGCCGATGGCGACGTACCTGGCGACGGTCCAGATCGGCCGGTACGACGTCCTCGACCTGGCCGCGTCACCGGTGCCGATCCGGGCGGTGCTGCCGGCCGCGCACCTGCGGCAGTTCAGGACGGACTTCGGCCGGCAGCAGGAGATGATGAAGCTGTTCTGCCGGCAGTTCGGGCCGTACCCGTTCGAGGGCTACACGGTCGTGGTCACGGACGACGACCTGGAGATTCCGCTGGAGGCACAGGGGATCTCGGTCTTCGGCAGCAATCACGTGGACGGCCGGCGGACGTCCGAGCGGCTGGTCGCGCACGAACTCGCCCACCAGTGGTTCGGCAACAGCCTGACTCCGTCGACCTGGCAGCACATCTGGCTCAACGAGGGCTTCGCCTGTTACGCCGAGTGGCTGTGGTCGGAGGCGTCCGGCGGCCTGACCGCCGACCAGCAGGTGTCCAAGGCGTACACCCGGATGAGGGGCCTGTCGGCGGACCTGATGCTGTCGGATCCCGGGCCGGAGATGATGTTCGACGACCGGCTCTACAAGCGCGGTGCGATGACCTTGCATGCCCTGCGCAAGCATCTCGGCGACGACGCGTTCTTCAACCTGCTCCGGACCTGGACCAGGACGTACCGCCACGGCTCGGTGACCACCGACGACTTCATCAGCCTGGCCGCGACGTTCAGCCCCAACGAGCCAGCGCTCCTGGAACTGTTCGCCGCCTGGCTGGACAGCTACGAACTCCCACGGCGGCGCTAGCCAGGAGCTAGGTGCGAGCGACCTCCGCCGCAGCCTTCAGGAAGCGTTCTGTGAGCGGGGTCCGGGTGGACCAAGCGGCGCCGATCCACCACGACGCGGCCCGGCCCGGGAGCGGGGTCAGGCGGAGCTCCGGTGGGGCGATCCGTTCGGCGGACTGCGGTACGACGGAGGGCCCGGCACCGGCGGCCGTGAGAGCGAGCACCGTCTGCAGGTCGGCGGCTTCCTGAAGCACTTGCGGATGGCAACCGAGTTCGGCGTACAGACCGTTGATCTGGGCGGTCAGGCCGGGACCCCGCGACGGCGTGAGGCGGACCAGCGGACGATCGTCGAGCCAGCGGCCGACGTCGCGCGGTACGTCCTGACCGACTGGGAGGGCCAGGGCGAGCCGGTCCCTGCGGAGCCGGAGGCGTTCGAGGCCGGCCGGGACCGGGAGCCGGACGAAGCCGATCTGGAGGCTGCCGGCGAGCAGGCGTTCGCATTGCACCGCCGAGGACATGTCGTCGAGGGAGATCGACACTCCCGGCCATCGACTGCGGAACAAGGCGACGGCTCGTGGCGCGAGGTCGATCGCGGAGAGCCCGAATCCGATCGCCAGCGATCCCTGGTCACCCGCTGCGACCTGTACGGCGCGCCGGTCGAAGGCCTCGGATCGCTCGAGCAGTCCGAGTGCGTCGGGTAACAACAACTCCCCGGCCGGCGTCAGCCGGGCACCGTGCCTACCGCGAGTGAACAGGACGGACCCGACCCTTCGCTCGAGGACCTGGATCTGCTTGGTGAGTGCCGGCTGACTGGTCGCCAATTCGTCGGCCGCGGCCCCGAAGTTCCGCAGCCGCGCCACCGTGACAAAGGTCCGGAGCAATCGGAGATCCATAGCCCCAGGATATGGAATGTCGACCAATCGCTATTGGACGTCATGGATCGATCGGCGTTTCGATGGGCGCATGACCCTCTTCCGCAGCGCCGTCGTCCAGTTCGAGCCGGTCCCGGACCAGCCCGCGGCCAACCTCGCCACCGTCGAGCGTCTGGCCCGGGAGGCGGTCGCCGACGGCGCCCAGCTCGTCGTACTCCCGGAGATGTGCCTGCTCGGCTACTGGCACCTCCGCAACCATTCCGCCGAGCGGCTGCACGAGCTGGCCGAGCCCGCCGACGGACCGCTGGTCAGCCGGATCGCTGCCCTGGCTCAGGAGTTGGAGGCCGGCCTCGGCGTCGGCTTCCTGGAAACTGCCGACGGCAAGCTGTTCAACTCGTACGCCGTCTGCCTGCCCAACGGCGACGTCCACGTGCACCGGAAGCTGCATGCGTTCGAGCACGAGGAGATCGCGAGCGGATCGTCGTACACGGTGTTCGACACGCCCTGGGGCTTCCGCGCGGGGGTGCTGATCTGCTGGGACAACAACCTGGTCGAGAACGTCCGGATCACCGCGTTGCTCGGGGCAACCGTCCTGATCGCGCCACACCAGACCGGCGGGACCAACTCGCGCAGCCCGTATGGAATGAAGCCGATCCCGGTGGAGGTGTGGGAGAACAGGAAGCAGGATCCGGCGGCTGTCGAGGCCGCGTTCAACGGTCCGAGCGGCCGGGAGTGGCTGATGCGCTGGCTGCCGGCGCGGGCGCACGACAACGGGCTGTTCCTGTTGTTCAGCAACGGTGTCGGGCGGGACGACGACGAACTGCGGACCGGCAACGCGATGATCCTGGATCCGTACGGCCGGATCGTTGCCGAGACCCCGGTACCGGACGAAGCCGTGGTGACCGCGGACCTCGATCTGGATCTGGTGCCGTTGGCAACCGGACAGCGGTGGATGCGCGGTCGCCGACCGGAGCTGTACGGCCTGCTGACGCAGGTGATGGGTGACGAACTCGATCCGCGGGCAGCCCGGTTCTCGAGCGAGCCGGTCAGTAGATAAGGGCTGTAGCGAACGCCGTGATGCCTTCGCCGCGGCCGGTGAACCCAAGGCCGTCGGTGGTTGCCGCGCTCACGGACACCTCGGCATCGCAGCCGGCGCTCAACACCTTCTCCGCCTCCTCGCGGCGGGGTCCGATGCGGGGCCGGTTGCAGACGATCTGGACCGACACGTTGCCGATCTCGAACCCGGCGGCTCGCACCCGCCGCGCCGCCTCGGTCAGCAGCGCGATCCCGGACGCGCCGGCCCACTCGGGCTCGGCGGTGCCGAAGTTCGACCCCAGGTCACCCAGCCGGGCCGCACTGAGCAGCGCGGTGCAGATCGCATGCGCGGCCGCGTCGCCGTCGGAGTGACCCGCGAGCCCAGCTGTCTCCTCCGGCCAGTGCAGGCCGGCCAGCCACATCGGGCGGCCTTCCTCCAGCGGGTGTACGTCGATGCCGTTGCCGACCCGTGGGATCTTCACCCGAGCCGCCTCTCCGCCAGCAGCGCCTCGGCCAGCAACAGGTCCTGCGGGCGGGTCACCTTGAACGCGTCCTGCGACCCCTCGACCGTCATCACCGGCACCCCGAGCCGCTCACACATCATCGCGTCGTCGGTCACCCTATCGATGCCGGCGGCATGCGCACGACGTAGTACGCCGGGCTCGAAGCCCTGCGGAGTCTGCACGGCGACCAAAGTCGAACGGTCGGGCGTGTCGACCACCTCGCCCGTCGGCGACACCCGCTTGATCGTGTCCGTCACCGGCACCGCCGGTACGACGGCCGGTGCGCCGCCACGAACCGCCGCGACCACCCGCTCGACCATGTCGGCCGGGACGAATGCGCGCGCCGCGTCATGGACCAGGATGCAGTCGATGCCCTCGGTCGGGACCACATCCAGGGCCGCCCTGACCGAGTCGGGGCGTTCCGCGCCGCCCGGGACCACGAGCAGCCGGGCGTCACCGGCGTACGGCTCGAGTTCCTTGGCCACCGATTCCTCGAACCCGGGCGGAACGGCGACGACAAAACAGACGAGGTCGGCGGCGGACGCTGCCTTCAGTCCACGAACGGCGTGGACCAGCAGCGAATCGCCACCGACCTCTCGAAATGCTTTGTAGTTCTCACCACCGAGTCGCAGTCCCAGTCCGGCCGCCGGGATGATGGCCGCAGTGCTCATGCGACGCGATCTGACCGAAGTCAGGAAGCGAGAACCTCATCGAGGATAGCTTCCGCCTTGTCCTCATTGGTGTGCTCGGCCAGGGCCAGCTCGGAGACCAGAATCTGACGTGCCTTCGCCAGCATCCGCTTCTCACCGGCGGAGAGACCGCGGTCACGCTCACGGCGCCACAGATCGCGGACGACCTCTGCCACCTTCATCACGTCACCGGAGTGCAGCTTCTCCAGGTTCGCCTTGTAGCGACGCGACCAGTTGGTCGGCTCCTCCGTGTGCGGTGCGCGCAGCACGTCGAAGACGCGCTCCAGGCCAGCCTGATCCACGACGTCACGCACGCCGACGAGATCGAGGTTGCACGCGGGGACCCGGACGACCAGGTCGTTCTGAGCGACGATCCTCAAGACCAGATAGGTCTTGTCCTCACCTTTGATCTGACGGGTCTCGATGTCCTCGATGACGGCCGCTCCGTGATTGGGGTAAACAACCGTCTCGCCGACTGTGAAAGTCATATGTCACGTGCCCCTTTCCGAGATCCATCTTACCACGTGCTGGGTGGTCCGGTTTCGGCGTTTGCGCTGGTCAGAGGCCTATTCGTGCCTTGACAAACGCTGTCCGCCGTGCCTCGTGCGCGCGTGATTGGTTGCCAGGGACACCGTCGCCACACCCCGTGACGGGCATCCCGCCGTCGGGGCCGGAGCAGCCCCCGGCTACGCTTTCCTGCGCCGGAGGCTGCTGCCTGACGGCGTCGAACAGCTTGCAGAAGAGGGATTCCAGTGCCGATCACGTTGTCCTCGCGGTTTGTCCGGCGTACCGCGCTGGCCGGTGCCGCCGCCACTCTCAGTATCGCGCTGGCGGCGTGCGGCGCGAACTTCGGCGCCCAGACCGCGAAGCCGTACCAGGCCGCCGAGGGCACCAACGCCGACTCCGGCTCGATCAAGGTCCGCAACATGCTGGTGCTGGCCACTGCGGACGGCAAGGGCCAGCTGCACAGCGCGATCGTCAACGACGGCAGCACCGACGACACCCTGGTCAAGATCGAGCAGGCCCCGCCCGGCACGCAGGACGGCCAGGCCGGCGGCGACCAGCCGGGCCAGGTCACGTTCAGCAAGTTCGCGCCCATCGACCTGAAGGCCGGTACGTCGACCATGCTGCCGCCGGCGGCAGGCGAAGCGACGGCGAGCGCGACCCCCACGGAGACGCCGTCGGCGGACCCGACCGCGACCCCGACCGAGACGCCGGGCGGAGACGCCAGCAAGGGCATCTCCGTCACCGGGGGCAAGCCGGGCCAGATGATCAACGTGGTGATCACCTTCGGCCAGGCCGGCCCGATCACCACCTACATCCCGGTGCTGACCGAGAACCACTACTCGCCGACGCCGCCGCCGGCCGAGTAGTAGCCCCCAGTAAGTCAGTGGAGGGCGGCCTGCGTCAGCCGGCCGCCTCGGCAGCCTTGGCCAGGTTCGGGATGGTCTTGTCCAGCACCCACGGGACGCTCAGCACGCTGACCGCGCTCATCCCGGAGATGACCTGCTGGTCCTCCATCGCGTACGCGCTGCCCCGCTTCACCGCGCCGAGCGAGGAGTAGACCGGGTCGCCCAGGAACTTCTGCGCCCCGAGGCCGTCGACGTACGCGACCAGCACGTCCGCGTCCACGTCGGCTACCTTCTCCTTACTGATGGCCATCGAGAACTCCTTCTTGGTGTTCGTCTTCTCCAGCGCCTCGACCCCCGGCGCGTTCTTGAAGCCCATCTCGTTCAGGATCTGCACCCGCGGGTCGCCCGGCATGTACACGTAGTTCTCGGCACCGAACGAGCCGACCGTGATCGTCTTGCCCTTGAACTCGGGGTGATCGGTCGCGACCTGCTTGATCTTGTCCTGGATGCCACTGATCAGCTTCTCCGCGTCGGCCTTCTTGCCGAGCGCCTCACCGACCAGCAAGGTCTGGTCCTGCCAGGTGGTCTGCCACGGCGCGCCCGGGTACGCGACCGTCGGCGCGATCCCCGACAGGGTCTTGTACGTCGCCTCGTCGAAGCCCTCGTACGGCGCCAGGATCACGTCCGGCCTCAGCGCCGCGATCTTCTCGAACGGGTACTTGTCACCAGTGTCGAGCAACTGGGTCTTCGCGGGGTCGAACTTGCCGGCGTCCCACGCGGTGACGCCGGCCGCGGTCGGGCCGTAGGTCACCTTGGGCATCCCGACCGGCGTCTCGCCTAGCGCGTAGACCACGTCCTGCGCGTTCCAGCCGAGCGTGATGATGCGCTCCGGCTTCTTGGTGATGGTGGTGTCACCGAAGGTGTTCTTCAACGTGACCGGGAACCCGGCGGCCGCCGTACTGGCAGAGCCGCCGGCCTGCTCGTCGGCGTCGTTGCCGCACGCGGCCAGCGTGGTGGTCGCGACCACCACAACGGCGACCGCGCTGACCACCCGGGAACGGGACCAGGACATGGTGACTCTCCTTAGACTGATTTCCTCAACTAAGGAGAGCCTAAGCTAACCCCGAAGGCCCTGGCGACCTGCGGGGATGTGAGTCAGGACTCGAACTTGTAGCCCAGACCACGCACCGTGACCAGGTGTTGCGGGTTCGACGGGTCCTTCTCCAGCTTCGAGCGGAGCCGCTTCACGTGCACGTCCAGGGTCTTGGTGTCGCCCACGTAGTCGGCGCCCCAGATCCGGTCGATCAGCTGCCCGCGGGTCAGCACCCGGCCGGTGTTGCGCAGCAGCATCTCGAGCAGCTCGAACTCCTTGAGCGGGAGCCGGATCTCGGTCCCGGACACGGTCACCACGTGCCGCTCGACGTCCATCCGGACCGGCCCGGCCTCCAGCGTGTCGGGCAGCAGCTCGACATCCTGGCCGCGGCGCAGCACCGCACGGATCCGGGCCAGCAGCTCGCGCGGACTGTAGGGCTTGGTGACGTAGTCGTCGGCACCCAGCTCCAGGCCGACCACCTTGTCCACCTCGGTGTCCTTGGCGCTGACGATGATCACCGGGACGTTGCCCCGGCTGCGCAGGGCTCGGCACACCTCCGTGCCGGACAGACCCGGCAGCATCAGGTCGAGCAGGACGATGTCCGCACCGGCCCGGTCGTACTCGTCCAGCGCGTCCGGGCCGGTCTCCGCGACGGCGACCTCGAACCCTTCCTTGCGCAGGACGTACGACAACGCGTCGCTGTAGCTCTCTTCGTCTTCGACGACCAGCACTCGGGTCACGAAGCTGCCTCCTTGGTTCTTTCCGACGGGGTAGGCGTCAGATAAAGGGCCGGCTCGTCCTGGCTGGAGGAGTCGGTCTGACCCGCTGCGGGTTCGAGCCGCAGCGGGAGTCTCACGGTGAAGGTGGAGCCCTGGCCCTCGACACTCCAGACCCGTACGTCGCCGCCGTGGATGGAGGCGATGTGCTTGACGATCGAGAGGCCGAGACCGGTGCCGCCGGTCTCCCGGCTGCGGGCCCGGTCGACCCGGTAGAAGCGTTCGAAGATGCGCTCCAGGTCGCCGGTCGGAATGCCGACGCCCTGGTCGCTGACGGTCACCTCGACCAGGTCCCCGATCGGGTGCGCGGCGACCGCGACCCGGGTGCCGTCCGGGCTGTAGTTGACGGCGTTCTCCACCAAGTTGCCGATGGCAATGGACAGCTGGTCCTCGCTGCCCATCACCTCCAGCTCGGGCTCGGTCTTCACCACGATCTTGATGTCGCGGTCCTCGGCGTCGACCCGGCAGCGGTCCACCGCGGCCTCGATCACGGCGTTGATGTCGACCGGGCCGGGGTTCTCCAGCGGGTCGTCGCCCTGTAGCCGGGACAGCTCGATGATCTCTTTGACCAGCCGGCTCAGCCGGGCCGCCTCGACCTGCATCCGGCTGGAGAACCGCTGCACCGCCTCCGGGTCGTCGGAGGCCTCCGAGACCGCCTCGGCCAGCAGGATCAGCGCGCCGATCGGCGTCTTCAGCTCGTGGCTGACGTTGACGGTGAAGTCGCGCCGGATCGCTTCCAGCCGGCGCTCCCGGGTCCGGTCCTCGACCAGCACCAGCACGAGTTGGCTGCCCAGCGGGGCCACCCGGGCGCTGACGTACTGCGTCGCACCCAGCCGGCCGCGGACGATCTCCAGGTCCTGCTGCCGGATCTCACCGTCGCGACGGACCGCGCGGACCATGGTCAGGATGTCGTCGACCACCAGGCGTTCGCCGCGGACGATGCCGAGCACGTGGGCCGGCGCACTCGCCTGCAGGACCTGGTCCTCCGGACCCATGACGACGGCGGACGAACGCAGTACCGACAGAACCGTGGCGACGCCGGTCGGGACGATCGGGCCCGGGGACTCCGGGATCTTGCGCTGGGCCCGCTCACTGAGCATCATCGCACCGAGTGAAAGCAGAGCCAGGGCCGCGCCGATGACGCCGCCCAGCACCGCCGCCAGCGTGGGGTCCACGGCAACGATGCTACGCGGGCAACCAGCAGGGAAAGACCGAATGATCACGGGATGACCGGGACGCGACCTAACTGTTCATCGGGCGTTCACCACTCGTCGCCATCCGGCAACCTCGACGGCATACGGTCACCGTTGGGCGAGTATCGGGCCGGCACTGGCCCGCTCAGCCCCTCGCGGCAACCGGACACCAGAGATCGGAAACGAACACAATGCGTGACACCTACCACGAGCAGCTCGACGACATCCTCGCCGAGCTGGAACGGATGACCCGCACGGTGTCCACCGCCGTACGCCGCTCGACCTCGGCCCTGCTGGAAGCCGACATCCGGATGGCCGAAGAGGTCATCGCCTCGGACATCCAGCTGGACGCGGCCGGCGAGGGCGTCGAGGAGAAGGTCTTCGAGCTGATGGCGCGGCAGTCGCCGGTCGCCAACGAACTGCGGATGCTGGTCGCCGCCCTGCGGATGGTCGCCGACCTGGAGCGGATGGGCGACCTGGCCGCGCACGTGTCCAAGATCGCGCGGCTGCGCTACCCGTCGCCGGCCATCCCGGACGAGCTGCGCGACGTGATCCAGGAGATGGGCACGGTGGCCGGCAAGATGGTCGACGCCGCCGGTGACGTGATCAAGAGCCGCGACGTCGAGGCGGCGAGCAAGCTGGAATCCACCGACGACCAGATGGACAAGCTGCGCACCAACCAGTTCCGGCTGATGATGGACGACGCCTGGCCGCACGGCGTCGAGGTTGCGGTCGACATCGCCCTGCTCGGCCGGTACTACGAGCGCATCTCCGACCACGCGGTGTCGATGGCCCGGCGGGTCGTCTACCTGGTCACCGGCGAGCTCCCGGTCGCCATCGGCGGTACGGCGGCAGGCTCCGGCGCCGGCGCCTCCACGCCGAACCCCAACGGCACCAACTGACCCGGACACAACAGCGCCCCCGGCAGATAGTTGCCGGGGGCGCCTTTTACGTGCGGCGGCGAGGTTTCCGATAGCTTGCTCGGCATGGACGAATCTGTGACCGAGCGGCTGGTCAACACCGACGTGTCAGCCATGGACGGCGCCGAGATGCTCGCGCACCTCGACGCGGTGGAGCAGCAGCTGAGAAACCTCCAGAAGAGCAAGCTCGCTCTCCTGGAGGACAATCCTCAGCTGGTGGCTCGGAGTCCTGAGCTGCAGGCCCTGCTCGAGCAGCTTCGGGCGGAGGTCAGCGGCCCTGGTTCTTGACGGCTTCGATGGCTTCCTTGGCGGCGATCGGGTCGAGGTACTCGCCGCCCGGAGTGATCGGGTGGAAGTCCTCGTCCAGTTCGTAGTACAGCGGGATACCGGTCGGGATGTTCAGGCCGACGACCGTCTTCTCGTCCAGGTTGTCCAGGTGCTTGACCAGGGCGCGGAGCGAGTTGCCGTGGGCGGCGACCAGGACGGTTTTGCCGGCGCGCAGGTCCGGCACGATCGCGTCGTACCAGTAGGGCAGCATCCGCTCGACGACGTCCTTCAGGCACTCGGTCGTGGGCATGATGTCGGACGGGAGCCCGGCGTACCGCGGGTCGCCGGCCTGGTCGTATTCCGAGCCGCGCTCGATCGGCGGCGGCGGGGTGTCGTACGAGCGGCGGAACAGCATGAACTGCTCCTCGCCGAGCTCCTCCAGGGTCTGCTTCTTGTCCTTGCCCTGCAGGCCGCCGTAGTGCCGCTCGTTCAGCCGCCAGGACCGGCGGACGTCGATCCACTGGCGGTCGGCGACCTCGAGGGCGATGGTCGCGGTACGGATCGCCCGGCGCAGCACCGAGGTGTGCAGTACGTCGGGCAGCAGGTCGCGGTCACGCAGCAACTCGCCACCGCGATGCGCCTCCTCGACGCCCTGGGCGTTCAGGTCGACGTCGACCCAGCCGGTGAAGAGGTTCTTGGCGTTCCAGTCGCTGTGGCCGTGGCGGAGCAGGATGAGGCGATAGGTCATGGCTCTCAGACTACTTGGGCTCCAGCCAGCCCTTGAAAGCGTCCAGGTTGCGGGTGGATTCGCCGCGGGAGACCCGCCACTCGTACTCCTTGCGGATCGACGACGCGAAGCCGAGTTCGAGGATCGTGTTGAACGACGAGTCGGCGTACTCGAGCACCGCGCCGAGCAGCCGGTCCACCTCGGTCGGGGTGATCGCGTGCAGCGGAACCTTCCCGTCCAGGTGGATGTCACCCAGGTGGTCGACCGCGAACGCGACGCCGTACATCTTGAGGTTCCGCTCCAGCAGCCAGCGGTAGACGGCCTCGTGGTTCTCGTCCGGGTGCCGGGCCACGAACGCGTGCACCTGCACCGCCTGCGCCCCGACGATCAGCGAGACGGTGGTCTTCAGCTTCCGCTCGCCCGGCAGATCGGCGCTGAACTCCCCCGGACTCGTCTCGGTGAACTCGAGCTCGTTCTCGGTCAGCACCTGGCGGATCACGTCCGCCGCCGAAACTCTCACCCAGCCACCTCCGCGGCCAGCTCGGCCGCCATCGTGTCCGTGGCCGTGCGGTACGCGGCCAGCGTCTTCTTGGCGGTCAGTTCCCAGCCGAAGGCCTGCGCATGCTTGACCGCCGCCCGGCTCATCGTCTCGCGGGTGTGCGGATCCGTCGCGATCCGGGCCAGCGCGTCGGCGAACTCACCGACCCCATGGCCCCGCACCAGCAGCCCGGTCCGCCGATCCACGACCGCGGTCGTCAGCCCGCCGACAGCCGCCGCGACCACCGGCGTACCGCAGGCCTGTGCCTCCAGCGCGACCAGCCCGAAGGATTCCGAGTACGACGGAACGCAGACAACCGATGCGGCCCGGTACCACTGGGCCAGGCCGGGCCGCTCCATCGGCTTCACGAACCGGGTCACGTCGTCGACGCCGAGCGCCCGCGCCAGCTCCGCGTGCGACTCCGGGTGCTCCATCCCGTTGCCGGACGGGCCGCCGATGATCGCCACGACCAGCCGGCTGCGCAACGACGGGTCCTGCTCGAGCATCCGCGCGGCGGCCCGGATGAGCAGATCGGGCGCCTTCAACGGCTGGATCCGCCCGACGAACGCCAGTACGACGGCGTCCTCGGGTACGCCGAGCTCCCGCCGGGCCGCGGCCTGGTCACCGGGGCTGAACATGTCCAGATCCACGCCTGGGTTGACCACACCGACCTTCGCGGGCTGAGCGCCGTACAGGGTGATGAGTTCGTTGGCCTCGTCGTCGGTGTTGGCCAGCAGCCGGTCCGCGGCCTCGACCACCTGCTCCTCACCCAGCAGTCGCGCCGGCGGCTCGGGTAGGTCGTCCTCCGCCAGGCTGGCGTTCTTCACCTTCGCCATGGTGTGCATGGTGTGGACGAGCGGCACGGCCCAGCGGTCGCGGGCCAGCAGCCCGACCTGGCCGGAGAGCCAGTAGTGCGAGTGGATCACGTCGTACCAGCCCGGCTCGTGGATCGCCTCGGCCCGCAGTACGGCCCGCGCGAACGTGCACAGCTGGGCGGGGAGCTCGTTCTTGCTCAGGCCCTCGTACGGCCCGGCGGCGACGTTGCGGACCATCACGCCCGGCATCAGCTCGACCCTGGCGGGCAGCGCCGACGAGGTCGCCCGGGTGAAGACGTCGATCTCGATCCCCAGCCCGGCAAGCCGTTTGGACAACTCCACCACGTAGACGTTCATCCCGCCGGCATCACCGATACCCGGCTGATCCAGCGGCGACGTGTGCAGGCTGATCATCGCAACCCGCCGAACGGGACGGTCAGCGGACGGTACGGTCACCTGGTCAGGGTAACTCCGCCGCGGTTTGGGAGAATCGGGGTATGACTTCCAGCAACAGCCGTCCTCTTGCCGTGGTGACCGGAGCGAGCAGTGGGATCGGGGCCGCGTCGGCGCGGTACCTGGCCCGTGCGGGGTTCGAGGTGGTGTGTGCGGCCCGCCGGCTGGACCGGATCGAGGCGCTGGCGAAGGAGATCGACGGGCGCGCGGTGCAGTGCGACGTCACCTCCGCCGAGGACGTGGCGGCGCTGACCGAGGCGGTCGGTGAGCAACTGCAGGTGCTGGTGAACAACGCCGGCGGCGCGTTCGGGTTCGAGCCGGTCGCGGACGCGGACCTCGAGGCCTGGCGGCAGATGTACGAGGTGAACGTGATCGGCGTCGCGGCGGTCACCAAGTCGTTGCTCCCGGCCCTTGTCGC
Organism: Kribbella sp. NBC_00889; assembly: GCF_045207705.1. Classification (NCBI taxonomy): domain Bacteria; kingdom Bacillati; phylum Actinomycetota; class Actinomycetes; order Propionibacteriales; family Kribbellaceae; genus Kribbella; species Kribbella sp. NBC_00889. The sequence goes on from NZ_CP108783.1 coordinate 6,630,691, forward strand.
CGGGAAGGGCACGATCATCGTGATGGGCTCCACCGCCGGTCAGGTCGCCTACGAGGGCGGCGGCGGGTACGTCGCCGCGAAGCACGCGGCCACGGCGGTCGTCGACACCCTGCGCCTGGAACTGTTCGACCAGCCGGTGCGGGTCTGCGAGGTCGCCCCGGGCATGGTCCGCAGCGAGGGCTTCGCGCTGACCCGCTTCAGCGGCGACCAGGCCAAGGCCGACGCCGTGTACGCCGGAGTGGCCGAACCGCTCACCTCCGAAGACATCGCCGACATCGTCGTCTGGATCGCGACCCGCCCGTCGCACGTGAACATCGACCGGATCACGGTCCGCCCGCGCGCCCAGGCCGCGCAGCACAAGGTTCACCGGGTGCAGTAGAAGCGCAGTACCTCCCTGACGTGAGCGGCCTCACGGCCTGCCTGCTTGCAATTGCAAGCACTCTGCTAGCACACTGGATGCATGGCCAGGTTGAGTGATCGCGTCGCAGGTTCGGTGGGCTCCGTCGGGGAGTACCTCGCCGAGCAGCGGCGGAACGCGCAGCTGTCGTTGCGGCAGTTGTCCGACCTGGCCGGTGTGTCGAACCCGTACCTCAGCCAGATCGAGCGCGGCCTGCGGAAACCGTCGGCCGATGTGCTGCAACAGCTCGCGAAGGCGCTGCGGATCTCCGCGGAGACCCTGTACGTGCGGGCCGGCATCCTCGATCCGGACGACGGTTCCGACAGCCGGAGCGCTTCCGGTGTGGTCGACGCGGTGCTGCTCGATCCCGTCCTGAACGAGCGGCAGAAGCGTGTCCTGCTGGATGTCTACGCGTCCTTCGTCCGCGAGAACACGCCCTCCGACGAGCCGGCCGCGGCCAAGCCGACGGCCAAGAAGTCCCCGGCAAGCAAACGCACCACCAAGTAATCGCATCCTGCTGCAAACATCCGAGGAGATGCCAGATGGCTACCCGTACGCCTGTCACCCCGTTCTACGCGATCGCCGGCGCCGGCGACCTCGCGGTGGAGAAGTTCCGCGCGGTCAGCGAGGACGTCACCGCCCGGTTCGCCAAGCTGGACCAGAAGACCCTGCAGACCGAGCTGACCAAGGCGCAGTCCGAGGTCACCAAGCGCTTCGACGCCTTCGTGGCCGACGCGAAGACCGCCCCGGCCAAGCTGCGTGAGCTGCCCGCCGTCGCGCAGGCCGGTTTCACCACCGTGCTCGGCCAGGCCGAGGAGACCTACGAGGACCTGGCCGGCCGCGGCAAGGACCTGGTCGAGCGGATCCGCAGCCAGAAGGCCACCGAGGACCTGGTCACCCAGGCCAAGACCACGGTGAGCAAGGCGAAGGCGACCCGCACCACCGCGAAGAAGACCGCCCAGACCGCGACCCGCAACGTGAAGGCGACCGCGACCAGCGCCCGCAAGACCGCGAAGACCGCCTCCAAGGCGGCAACGGACGCTGCCGACAAGGTCGGCGACTGACGGTAGTTTTCCGCACCGGGCGGCCCCGATCTGCGACCGAGCAGAGGTGGGCCGCCCGGTCTTTCGGTTAGGCTCGTGTGCATGCTCCCACTCGCTACGTTCCCGAACCTCTTTCCCGGGTTCGCAGGTCCGCTCGAGATCATCTGGTGGGTGCTGCTCGGACTCAAGCTGGTCGCGCTGCTGGACGCGGCGTTCCGGCCTCGGGCGGTGTTCGTCGCCGCGGACAAGCTGACCAAACCCGGCTGGATGCTGATCCTGATCGTGTTCACGCTCAGTCAGATCTTCCAGGGCTGGCTCAGCTTCTTCGGCCTGATCGGCATCGTCGCCGCCGGTGTCTACCTGGTCGACGCCCGACCGGCCCTGCGCGCCGCCTCCGGCCGTGGCCGGGGCGGCTGGGGCATCCGGCGCCGCCGGGGACCGCGCCCCCTCTAAAAGCCTTACGAGCGGTAGACGATGACCTTGTCGCCGACGTTGACCTCGTCGAACAGGACCTTGATCTTGCCCAGGTCCCGGACGTTCACGCAGCCGTGCGAGGCACCGTTGTAGCCGCGGGCCGCGAAGTCCGACGAGTAGTGCACCGCCTGGCCACCACTGAAGAACATCGCGTACGGCATCTTCGAGTCGTACAGCTTCGAGACGTGGTTCCGGCTCTTCCAGCCGACCGTGAAGCTGCCCTCGCGGGTCGCCGTCTTCACCGCGCCGAACCGGACGTCCAGCTGCATCTTGACCACACCGTCGACGACGTACCGCAGCTTGCGGGTGGTCTTGTCGATGCAGAGCGCCACCCCGGTCGCGCAGCGTGCGTCCAGCTTCTTGCCGTTGACCACCGGCGCCGGCGGGAAGAGCTCTGCCTGGGTCGGCTCGTGGGTGACCGCGGACAGCTTGTTCCAGGTGTTCTGGTCGACGTACCCGATCTGGGGGATGCCCTTGGACTTCTGGAACTTCTTCACCGCGGACCGGGTCATCGTGCCGAAGTCGTTGTCCTGGTAGCGCTTCTCCAGCAGCTTCAGCTGGACCAGCCGGGCCTCGACCTTGCGGACGGCGGCACCGGAGGAGCCGTTCTTCCACAGCGCCTTCGGGTAGATCGGCAGCTCGCCGCTGACCTCGAACGGCACCGTCTTCAGGTCCGTCGTGGCGGTCGGCGCCGCGGTTGCGTTCATCCCGAGACCGGCGAGTGCCGCAATCACGGCACCGGAGACGACACCGGCCAGCACGTTGCGAATGATCAGCGCGCGCATCGGAAACCCCTTTGGTAGACCCCGTCCTACCTACATAGGACGTCCTCACCGGTCTTTTGGTTGGCGGTCCAGCGTAGGTTGAGAACTGCGGATTGTGCAGCTTTTGTGAGCAAGTCGTGATCGGAGGCGCCGATGGAGATCGTCCTGAGTACGGCGGACATCACCACGATTCCGGCCGATGCGATCGTCAACGCAGCCCATCACGCACTGCGCGGCGGGGGCGGCGTGGACGGCGCGATCCACCGCGCCGGCGGGCCGGCGATCCTCGCGGAACTGGTCGAGCGGTACCCGAACGGAGCCGCGACCGGCGAGGCTGCTTGGACGACCGCCGGAGCCCTTCCGGCGTCGTACGTGATCCACGTGGTCGGGCCGAATTACACCGCGGGCCAACGGGATCCGGCGTTGCTGGAGTCCTGTTACCGCAACGCGTTGCGGATCGCGGACGAGCTCGGGGCCAAGACTCTCAGTCTCCCCGCGGTGTCCGCGGGGATCTACGGCTGGCCGGCCCAGTCAGCGGCGGAGGTCGCCGTACGGACACTTCTCCGTACGGCGACCTCCGTCGGCAAAGCCACGTTCTGCTTGGTCGAACCCCGGCTCTACAAGGCCTTCCAGACCGCGCTGCGGTCTCGTCAGGCGTTGTAGACGACGACCTTGTCGCCGACCTTCACCCGGGCGAAGATCCAGGCGATCTTCTTCTTGTCGCGGATGTTCACGCAGCCGTGCGACGCGCCGTTGTACCCGCGGGCCTTGAAGTCCGCCGAGTAGTGCACCGCCTGGCCACCACTGAAGAACATCGCGTACGGCATCGGCGAGTGGTACAGCGACGACACGTGGTTCTTCGACTTGCGCTGGACCTTGAAGACGCCCTGCCGGGTCGGCGTCTTACGGCCGCCGAATCGTGCGTCGGTGATCTGGATCGGCTTGCCGTTGACCATGTACACCAACTTGCGGGTGCGCTTGTTGATGCACAGCACCCGGCCCTTCGTCATACACCGCTTGTCGATCCGCAGCTTGCCCCGCACGAGTGTGGTCGACGACGCCGCCGCGGTCGCCTTCTGTGGCGCGACCACGGCCTGGGGCGCAACCATCGGTGCCCCTACGGCGGCCTCGGCCGTCGTGGTCGCGGTCAGTGCGCCCACCCCTACGAACGCGGCTGCCGTGACGGTGGCGCCGAGCTTACGCAGAATTCCCATGTCCTGCTTCCTTCCCCCAAAGAGTTGCTTGCACATGACAGACGTCAGCGCGTCACGTCTGGTTGTAACGATCCGGAACTTTGTCCCCCCGGACCGACCGAGGAATGGTGTATCACACCAGTGGGATTCTGCGGTGGATCAGGCCTTGTTCTTGCGACCGAGTTTCGAGCGCTCCACCTGGGTGAGGGCGACCTTGCGCATGCGGATGGCGTCCGGGGTGACCTCGACGCACTCGTCCTCGCGGCAGAACTCCAGCGACTGCTCGAGCGACAGCTTGCGGGCCGGGACGAGCTTCTCGAACTCGTCCGCGGTCGACGACCGGACGTTGGTCATCTTCTTTTCCTTGGTGATGTTCACGTCCATGTCGTCACTGCGCGAGTTCTCACCGACGATCATGCCCTCGTACACCTCGGTGGTCGGCTCCACGAACATGGTGCCGCGCTCCTGCAGGTTGATCATCGCGTACGACGTCGCGGCGCCGGACCGGTCCGACACCAGCGAGCCGCTCGGGCGCGTGCGCAGCTCGCCGAACCACGGCTCGTACCCCTCGAACACGTGGTGCGCGATGCCGGTACCGCGGGTGTCGGTGAGGAACTCGGTGCGGAACCCGATCAGCCCGCGGGCCGGGACCAGGAACTCCATCCGGACCCAGCCGGTGCCGTGGTTGGTCATCTGCTCCATCCGGCCCTTGCGGACCGCGAGGAGCTGGGTGACCGTGCCGAGGTACTCCTCCGGGCAGTCGATCGTCAGCCGCTCGACCGGCTCGTGCCGCTTGCCGTCGATCTCGCGGGTGACCACCTGAGGCTTGCCGACGGTCAGCTCGTAGCCCTCGCGGCGCATCTGCTCGACCAGGATGGCCAGCGCCAACTCGCCGCGGCCCTGCACCTCCCAGGCGTCCGGCCGCTCGGTCGGCAGGACCTTCAGCGACACGTTGCCGACCAGTTCGCGGTCGAGCCGGTCCTTGACCAGCCGCGCGGTCACCTTGGTGCCCTTCGCCCGGCCGGCCAGCGGCGAGGTGTTGGTGCCGATCGTCATCGAGATGGCCGGCTCGTCCACGGTGATCAATGGGAGCGGCTTGGGGTTGTCCGGGTCGGTCAGGGTGTCGCCGATCATGATCTCCGGGATGCCCGCGATCGCGACGATGTCGCCCGGACCGGCCGAGTCGCCGGGCACCCGCTCGAGCGCCTCGGTGACCAGCAGTTCGGTGATCTTGACCCGCTGGATCGAGCCGTCATGACGGCACCAGGCAACCTGGGCGCCCTTCTTCAGCGTGCCTTCGTGCACCCGGACCAGCGCGAGCCGGCCGAGGAACGGCGAGGCGTCCAGGTTGGTGACGTGCGCCTGCAGCGGCGCTCCCTCGGTGTACTCCGGGGCCGGCACGTTGGCCAGGATCGTCTCGAACAGCGGCTCGAGGTCCTCCGAGTCCGGCATGCCGCCGTCGGCGGGCTGGGTCAGCGAGGCCCGGCCGGCCCGCGCGGAGGCGTAGACGACGGGGAAGTCGAGGGCGCTCTGGTCCGCGTCGTGGTCGAGCAGGTCGAGGAACAGTTCGTACGTCTCGTCGACGACCTCGGCGATCCGGGCGTCCGGGCGGTCCACCTTGTTCACCACCAGGATCACCGGCATCTGCCGCGCCAGTGCCTTGCGCAGGACGAACCGGGTCTGCGGCAGCGGGCCTTCGGAGGCGTCCACCAGCAGCACGATCGCGTCCACCATCGACAGGCCCCGCTCGACCTCACCGCCGAAGTCGGCGTGGCCGGGGGTGTCGATGATGTTCAGCGTCATCTGCTCGCCGTTGGCCATCTTGTGCCGGACGGCGGTGTTCTTGGCCAGGATCGTGATGCCCTTCTCACGCTCCAGGTCACCGGAGTCCATCGCCCGCTCGTCCACGTGCTGATGCGCGCCGAAGGCGCCGGACTGCCACAGCATCGCGTCGACCAGGGTGGTCTTGCCGTGGTCGACGTGGGCCACGATCGCGACGTTGCGCAGGTCGTTACGGACAGGCATGGGGAAGCGCTCCAAGCAATGGGGACTGGGTGTCAGGCGGCGGCTACGGCGTGTTGTGTCGCACGAGATGGCCACTCGACGCAGGGCGCAGCCCTTTCATCTTACCGGTGACGGCACGTGTCCACGAAACGGGAAGGCCTTTGACATTTGTTGACTGGACGTCCAGTCTATAGAAGGCGCCTGGGGAGGGGCCTGAAACAACGGGGGGTCCGAGCCCGGGAGCGCCGAGCACCTGAATGGGGGTAGCTCGGCCTCCGGGGTAACGACCAGCAGGGGAAGGAACTGTGCCGCGCTCGGCCACCGTGAACCAGGAGCTGCGAGAGCGCTCCCGGGAGCGCATCCTGGCCGCAGCCCTGGAGGTCTTCGCCGCCAAGGGCTACGAGGCCGCATCGATCTCCGAGATCACCGAGGCAGCCGGGGTGTCCCGTGGCCTGGTCTCGTACTACTTCGCCGCCAAGGAAGAGCTGGCCGCCGAGCTGCTGGACCGCTGGCTGGACGGCATCGCCGGGATTCTGACGATCGAGGGCAGTCCGGACGAGCGCCTGGCCGGCATCATCGACGGCGCCCTGATGGCGGCCGCCATGACTCTCCCGATCCAGCGGCTCGCGATCACGCTGATGATGCAGCCCACCACCCACGACGTCTTCGCGCGCGTCGAGGCCGACAAGTCGGCCCGGGTCAGCCAGGTCGAGGACGCCATTCGCTCCGTCTTCGCCGCCCGCGGTGCCGCCGACCCGGCCGTCGAGGAAATGTTGCTCAGAGCAACCTTGGAGGGCGTGACGGTGAAGCTCGCGATCTACAGCGAGACCTTCCCCGTGGAAGACATCCGCCGCCGCCTGTACGCCGGTTACGGTCTGCCCACCCCGGCCGCCCCGCTCCCGATCAACTCACCTCGGGTGGACCGCCTCCGCGCCAAATGACTTGCGGCGGACTCCGTGCGTACGACGGACGGCGTATCTGTGAAGCCCTCCAGCGGCAGATGCCGGGGACGCCTCGCCCGGCCAGAGTGGTGTGGCATGACCATCACACGAAGAACTTTCCTGGCCGGCTCGGCGGTAGGTGTGGCGACCGCGACCGCGACCGGACTGGCGCCGGCGCAGGCCTCCGGCGACCCGATCACGACCTGGATCGCCCGCAATGCCGAGCCGTTGGGAGATCTCGACCACCTGCGCCGGTCCATCGGTGGCGCACAGATCGTCGGGCTCGGGGAGGCCGTCCATGCGACGGCCGAGCTCACCCACCTGAAGCTGCGGGTGGTCCGCTACCTCGTGGAGCGGCTCGGCTTCCGCGCGATCGCGTTCGAGGACGACTGGTCGCTGGGCACGCAGCTGAACGAGTACGTGCTGACCGGACGCGGTGATCTCAACGCACTCGTCGGCCAACTGAGCACCGAGAGCCGGACCCACGAGATCGCCGAGCTGTTCGACTACCTGCGCGGGTACAACGCCACGCACCGGGACAAGGTGCGGTTCGCCGGCGCCGAGTACTTCGCCACGCGGCAGCTCGCGTACGACGCCATCGACGAGTACGTCGCCCGCCGCGCACCGCGCCGGCTGGCCGAACTGCGCCGCAGCCTGAAGCCCATCCGGCCGCATCTCGAGGACATCGGTGCGTATGTCCAGTGGTACTGGAAGGAAGTCAAGGACAAGGCGCCGTACGTCGCAAAGGCGCAGGCTGTGCACGCCATGGTCCGGAAGCTGCCGCATCGGCCGAACGACCGGGACTACGCGCTCACCGAGCATCACGCCCGGCAGATCCTGTCGTTCTACACGGCGTTCAGCCTGCCGGAGGCCGAGATCTGGAGCTATCGCGACGCCCGAGCAGCGGAGAACGTGCGCTGGTGGCACGGCTTCACCCGGAACAAGGTCATCTACTGGGCCGCGAACGCGCACACGGCGAACGCCCCCGGCCTACGCGTCACCGTCCCACCGGACCCGGACGTCGTCTTCCGCAACGCCGGTTCGTACCTCCGTGACTGGTACGGCGACCGCTACCGCTCCGTCGGCTGCACAGTCGACCACGGCACGACGCTCGGCCCGGTCACGCTGCCGCCTGCGTCATCCGACTGGTTCGAGCACCAACTCACGGCTGCCCGGAAGGGTCAGTTCGTCCTCGATCTCCACAGCCGCCCGCAACCGGACGCGGTCCGCGCCTGGCTGCACGGCACCGCCGGGACGCGCGGCTTCCCGGAGTACGGCGCCGCGTCGCATATGACCGGCAACAGCCTCTCCGACTGGTTCGACGTCGTGATCCACACGCCGGAGGTGACCCCGACGCACCCGCTCGTCAGCTGAACGTCGGAAGGTGTGGCTGTACGGCGCCGACGTCGACGCCACCGCCGTACAACGGGAAGCGAAGGTGGCTCTCGACGACGTCGTCGGTGAAGCCGAGGCGCTGGAGGACGGCGGCCATCACGACCTTGCGGGGCCGGGCGGCGCCGTCCTCGATCTTGAGGGCGATGCCGCGGCCGTCGGCCAGGCCCACGGCGTACACGCCCTCCGCTCCGGCCTTGCAGAACAGGCCGTCGACGCCGTGCATCAACTCGGCCTCGTCCCGCGTGGTCCCGCTGGCGTACTCCGGGTAGGACCGGTAGGCATCCCTCACCCGCGCCTCGAGCGTGCCCGGAGCAGCGGCCGCGAAATGGCCGAAGGAGCGAGCCAAGCCGGCGAGGCTGAGAGCGAAGATCGGCGCGCCGCAGCCGTCGACCGCGACGTACGAGGCCTTCTCCCCAGCCGAGTCCTCGATCGCGGTCCGGATCACCTTCTGCAGTGGGTGATCCGGGGCACGGTAGTCGTCGAACGCCCACCCGTTGACCTGGCAGGTCAGGAGCATCGCCGCGTGCTTGCCCGAGCAGTTCATCGTGATCCGCTCCGGTCCGTGTCCCGCGCGTACCCAGGCATCCCGGGCCGCGTCGGCCAGCGGGTACGCCTCCGGGGTCCGCAGCGCGGTCTCGTCCGTGCCGGCCATCGCAAGGATCTCGCGAACGCCGTCGAGGTGGATCTGCTCGCCCGAGTGGGAGGCGCCGGCCAGGGCCAGCAGCTTGCCGTCGAGGGTGAGCCCGTTGCGGAGCATGCCGAGCGCCTGCATCGGCTTGTTCGACGAGCGCGGGAACATCGGCTGGTCCACCACGCCGGCCGCCCACGCGACGGAGCCGTCGGGGTTCGTCACCACGACGGAGCCGCGGTGGTGGCCCTCCACGAAGCCGCTGCGGACGACGTCGGCCAGGATCACAGGTTCGGTCACGGCTGAACTGTACAGGTGCAAAAAGCAGTGTTGCGAATGATCCGGCTCACAGCCGCGAGCGCACGTGCAGCCCCACCTCGGGGTCGACCAGGACCTCCTGGGTCGCGGTCACCGTCGGCTGGTCCTCGGCGACCACCTCGATCACGACCTCGGGGTCCACGTTCCGCTTCACCAGCGCCAATGCGATCGGGCCCAGCTCGTGATGCCGCGCCGCAGACCCGATGAACCCGACCTGTTTGTCTCCGGCGCGTACGGCGTACCCGTGCGCGGGCAGGTGGTCGACCGAACCGTCCAGGTGCAGTCGCACCAGCCGGCGTGGCGGGCGGCCGAGGTTGTTCACCCGGGCGACCGTCTCCTGGCCGCGGTAGCAGCCCTTGTCCAGGTGTACGCCGACGCCGAGCCAGCCCAGCTCGTTCGGAATCGCGCGCTCGTCCATGTCCAGGCCGAACCGTGGGTTGCCTGCCTCGATCCGGAGCGCCTCGTACGCCCAGACTCCAGCCGCCGGACCCTCCAGACCCGCCACCTCGGCGCGCGGCAGGAACACCTCGTGACCGCCGAGCGAGTCCGCGCCGCTGCGGGTCAGTGGGCCGTCCGCGGGAGCCGGTCCGTGCCGCCAGACGATCGCGTAGTCGTCGGTCACATCCGCGATCTCCACCCGGGACATGAACACCATCTTCTGCAGCCACTCGACCAGGGCCGCGGCCGCGCCGGGCTCGGTGTGCAGCCAGAATGTCTCGCCGTCGTCGACGCCGTACATCACGTGCTCGACATGGCCGGTCGGCGACAGCAGCAGCGCGGTTGTCGACGTACCGGGTGGAAGCCCCTCGAAGTACTGCGTCGTCAGCGCGTGCAGCCAGGTCAACCTGTCGGGACCGGTGATCGTGACGACCTCACGGTGCGACAGGTCGACGAACGCCTTCCCCGCGACCAGGGCGCGTTGCTCCCGCAGATCCGAGCCGTAGTGGGCCGCGACCCCGGCGTCGCGTCCGTCGGCCTCGACCGCGCCGGGCCGGTCGAGCAGGGGGCTGCGCATCCGTGACATGTCACCAGAGTACGTCGGCCGGCGTACGGCGAACGCCTCCCGTCGTGGGATGTGGACAACCCGGCCCACCGGCAGGCTGGAGGCATCGGATCCAGTGAAGGGAGCAAGGCGATGAGTGACAAGCGATTTCGCTTCGGCGTCGTGGGCAGCCCGACTACCGCGGAGCAGTGGACCACGACGGTGCGACGGGCCGCAGAGCTCGGCTACACCAGCGTGCTGATGCCCGACGGCCTGCAGCTGCCGTCACCGTTCGCCTCGCTCGCGATGGCCGCGACGCTGGCCGACATCCGGGTCGGGACCTTCGTGGCCGCGGCCCCGCTGCGGACCCCTCGGCAGGCCGCGTGGGACGCACATACGCTGACCGTGCTCACCGACGGCCGCTTCGACTTCGGCATCGGGACGGGACGGCCGGGTGTCGAGCAGCAGGCGGCCGAGATCGGCCTGCCGTTCGGATCGGGCAAGGAGCGCCGCGACCAGGTCCGCGAGACCCTCGACCTGCTGGCGGACCTCGACGGCGAGCGGCGTACGCCGATCATGCTCGCCGCCGGTGGACCGCGGGCACTGGCGCTGGCCGCGGCCCGGGCCGACATCGTGTCGATCGCCAAGGACGCGATGACGCCGCGTGCGGAGATCCTGCGACTCGTCCAGGACCTGCGGGAACTGGCCGGACCGCGGGCGGACGAGATCGAGCTGGCGATGAACCTCTTCGCGGCCGGGACGCGCGAGCTCCCGCCGTGGACGAAGCAGGCCTCCGGCGTCGAGCCGGAGGAGCTGGAGGCGAGCGACTCGCTGATGATGCTGCGCGGTACGCCTCAGCAGATGGCGGACGAGCTGGAGCGCCGGCGGGACACCTTCGGTACGACGTACATCACGGTCAACTCGACGTACCTCGACGACCTGGCCCCGGTAGTCCAGAAGCTCACAGGGAGCTGAAAGACGGCACTGCCCGTCAGCGGGGGGAGCTGACGGGCAGTGCCGGAGGGGTGGGACAGGTGGCTCAGTGGTCGATACTGCGGCTGGGCTCGGTACTGCGACTGTCCTCGAGGGGAACGTCGCCTGCGTGGGTGTCTCCGGCCGCGAACGCGGCCTCGTCGAACGGATCGTCACCGGCGAAGACCTGCTTGGCCTGCTCCTTGTCGAACGCCCCGACCCAGTGCCCGACCAGGACGGTCGCGACCGCGTTGCCGGCGAAGTTCGTCAGCGCCCGGGCCTCGGACATGAACCGGTCGATGCCGACGATCAAGCCGACGCCGTCGACCAGCTCCGGCCGGTGCGACTGTAGGCCGCCGGCCAGCGTGGCCAGGCCCGCACCGGTGACACCGGCAGCACCCTTCGACGCCACGATCATGAACAGCAGCAGGGAGATCTGCTGGCCGATCGAGAACGGCGTATCCATCGCCTCGGCGATGAACAGCGACGCCATGGTCAGGTAGATCGCAGTGCCGTCCAGGTTGAACGAGTAGCCGGTCGGGACGGTGATACCGACGACCTGCTTGCCGACACCGAGATGCTCCATCTTGCCGATCAGCCTCGGCAGCGCGGTCTCCGACGACGAGCTCGACACGATCAGCAGGAACTCCCGGCCCAGATAGCGCAGCAGCTGGAAGATCGACATCCCGGTGACCACGCGAAGAACGGTGCCCAGGACAACGATCACGAAGAGCAGACAGGTGATGTAGAAGGCCAGCATGATCTTGCCCAGGCTGACCAGCGCGTCCCAGCCGGTGGCGCCGACGACGGCCGCGATCGCGCCGAACGCACCGATCGGCGCGGTCCACATGATCATCGACAGGATCTTGAACACCAGCCGCTGGATGTGCCCGATGGCGGTCAGGATCGGCTCACCCTTGGCGGCCATCGCCTGCAGCGCGAAGCCGACCAGCAGGGCGACCAGCACGGTCTGCAGCACCTCACCCTCGGTCAGCGAGGACAGCAGCGACTTCGGGATGATGCCGAGGATGAAGTCGGTCGTGCTCTCGTGCGCGCCGGCGGCCTGCTTCTGGCCGGTCTCGCGGAGCTTGTCGGTCAGGTTCAGACCGGAACCCGGCTGGACGATGTTGCCGACCACCAGGCCGATACCGAGCGCGACCGTCGACATCACCAGGAAGTAGAGGAGCGCGAGACCGCCGACCTTGCCGACGCTGGCGGCCTGCCGGACCGAGCCGATGCCGAGTACCAGCGTGCAGAAGATGATCGGGCTGATCAGCATCTTGATCAGGTTCACGAACCCGGTGCCGAGCGGTTTCAGCTCGACCGCGAAGTCCGGGAAGAGGAAGCCGACACCGATGCCGAGCAGGACGGCGACGATGACGGCGATGTAGAGGAAATGGGTCCGGTCGTTGCGGACCGGGGTCGGTCGCGGTTCGGTCGGGCTCGACATGGTGGGACTCCCTGTATCGGCCGGCGGGCAATGGAGGAGGGGCCGGATGCTGCTTGGGTAACTGTGACGTGACGCACAGGAGAAGTGCGCGTTTCGTTCATATCGTTCTCGGTGCAGACTGTCCGCATGCGTCGCCGGCCGTGGGAACTGCGCCGCCAGGTTCTCTGGCTCCAGACGGTCACGGTCGCGATCCTGATCCTGATGGTGTCGATCACCATGGTCAGCCGCTCCCGCGCCCAGGCCGAGCGGGATGCGGCGGCTGCCGGCGTCGCGCCGCCCGGCTGGTGGGAGCTGATCCGGCTCGACCTGCGCTCGATGCTCGGCGTCGCCAGCCTCATGCTCGGGGTCGCGATCGCCGGCAACGCGCTGGTCACCTGGCGGGTCCGCCGGGCCACCCGCGGCATGGGCACCCAGTCGCTGGCCCGGATGCTCGACTTCTACGAAGGCGTGCTGCACGCCGCCCGCGAAGGCCTGATCCTGCTGGACGCCGACGGCCGCGTCCAGCTCGCCAACGACGAAGCCCTGGAGCTGCTCGGCCTGAGCGAGGTCATCCCGGGTACGCCGATCGAGGATCTGCATCTGCCCGCCACCCTCGCGGAGTTGCTGCGCGCGGGCAGAACGGCGTACGACGAACTCCACCTCGGAGTGCAGGGCGTGGTGGTCGTGAACCAGCAACCGTCACGCTCCGGCCGCATCGTGACGCTGCGAGACCACACCGAGCTGCAGCGGCTGCTCGGTGAGCTGGATGCGGTGCGCAGTCTGGCCGAATCCCTGCAGGCGCAGAATCACGAGGCGTCCAACCGCCTGCACACCGTGGTCAGCCTGATCGAGATCGGCAGGCCGGAACGGGCCCGCGAGTTCGCGGTGTCCGAGCTGCAGTTCGCACAGGCGATGACGGACCGGGTGGTCGGTACGGTCGGTGATCCCGTGCTCGCGTCGCTGCTGCTCGCCAAGCTCGCGCAGGCACAGGAACGCGGCGTGGTGCTGACGCTGGAGTTCGGCCAAGAGCCGCTGAACACGCGGTTGCCCGCGCAGGACGTGGTCACGGTCGTCGGAAACCTGCTGGACAACGCGATCGAGGCCGCGCGGGGTGGTCCCGCTCCACGCCGGGTCGAGCTGCGGGCCGGTACGACGCGCGAGGCGATCGACCTGATCGTCACGAACACCGGTGCGGAGCTGGGTGCGACCGAGCTGGCGCACATGTTCGACCGGGGCTGGACGACGAAGGCGGAGCCGGGGCACGGGCTCGGACTCGTGCTGGTGCGCAGCACGGTCGAGCGCTGGCAGGGCACGCTGATGGTCGACCCGGACTCCGAGCTGGACGACGTACCGGCGCTGACTGTCCGGGTCCGGCTGCCGCGGGCGATGAGCGCCAGTGCCTGACCTGCGGGTCCTCGTCGTCGAGGACGACCCGGTCGCCGCGGAGGCCCATCGCACGTACGTCGATCGCCTGGAGGGCTTCACCTGCATCGGCGTCGCCGGTACGGCGGCTCGTGCGCTGCAGGTCCTGGCCCGTGGCGAGATCGACCTGGTGCTGCTGGACATGAACCTGCCCGACGGGCACGGACTCGACGTGGTCCGCCGGTTGCGGGCCCTGGGTAACCAGATCGACGTGGTCGCGGTGACGTCGGCACGCGAAGTGGCTGCGGTACAGGCCGCGGCACGGATCGGCGTCGTGCAATATGTGCTGAAGCCCTTTGCCTACGAGACATTGCGGGACCGGCTGACGGCGTACGCACGGCAGCGGCGAGCGGCCGAGGGCGGGCAGGTGGTCGCAGATCAGGACGAGGTCGACCGGTTGTTGCACCCAGCAACCGTCTCGTCGGTGCCGAAGGGTCTGGCCGGTTCGGTGCTGGATCGCGTCGTACAACTGCTCGGCAACCGCGAGGGATGGACGGCCGAGGAGGTCGCGACGTCGCTCGGCACCTCCCGGATCACCGCACGTCGCTACCTCGAGCACCTCGCCGACCAGGGACAGGCGCTCCGCACCCAGCGGTACGACGGCCGCAGCGGACGCCCGAAGGTCGAGTACTCCTGGGTCGCCGAGAGCTGACCCCAGTGTGCCCCGCACCCCGCCCCTCCGCCCGCTCTGGTGGGCTGACCCATCCGCGTGTGGGTTGGCCAACCGCACGCGATGGGCCAACCCGCAGTGTCGTGGGTCAACCCACCAGACCACGGCGCAGAAAGGTCCGGGGAGCGGCGCGGGGCGGCTGCGGAGGTGTGCGGGTTAGGAGCGGACGAGGGTGGCCCAGAGGTGGGGCTGGAGGGCCTGGCCCTCGGCGGCCATGTCGTAGGCCCAGAGCAGTTCGCCCTTGACCAGGCCGTAGAGGCGGTGGCCGGCGGTGACTTCCTTGGCGCTCACGGTCCGGGCGATGACGTCGGTCTGCAATTCGATCTTCGCGCCGTCGATGTCGCCGTACCAGATCTCGGCGAAGCCGGTCGGGTGGGCCAGGATGACCTCGACCTTGTTGTCCGGCTGCGGCCGCCAGAAGCCGGTCTCGACCGCCAGCGGGCGCTCCTTCGTGCCGTCCTCGCCGACCACGTAGGTCTGGCTCACGTAATGCAGGTACGGCTTGCCGTTGTGGCTGAAGTCGATCTGCTGCCCGAACTCGAACTTCTCGATCGTCGGGTAGTCGCCGTGGCCGCGGCCTTCCCAGCGACCGAGCAGCCACGCGAGTGGGATCAGGTCGGGGTGCAGGTCCTGCGGGATCTCGAACGCCATCAGGTCACTCAGTTCGCGCTGCGGCCGCGGTACAGCCGGTAGACGACGAAGGCCGAGAACCAGCCCATGAACACAACGACCAGGACCAGCAGCGTGGTGAAGATGACGTGCAACACGTCGGCCAGTCTAGGGGATACCGGCCCGGAAGCTTCGGTTACCGTGGCGTGATGTCTCGCACCCTGGTGATCAAGCTGACCGCAGGCGCCGAAGAGGCCGAACGCGCGAACCAGGCGTTCACCGTCGCCGCCACCGCCGTGGCCGCCGGAGCCACCGTCTCCCTGTGGCTGACCGGCGACGCCGTCTGGTTCGCCGTCCCCGGGCGCGCCGAGACCTTCGAGCTCGCGCACGCGGCGCCGCTGGCGGACCTGGTCGGTGCGGTTCTGGAGGGCGGGCAGCTCACGGTCTGTACCCAGTGCGCGAAGCGCCGCGACCTCACCGAGGCCGACCTGCTCCCCGGCACCCGGATCGCCGGCGCCCCGGCGTTCACCGAGGAGATCCTCGCCGACGGGACGCAGGCGATCGTCTACTGACGGTCCGGCCGTTCGCAAGCAGTAACCGGTGAACGGCGTTCGGGGCAGGCGATCTGCGTTGTAGTGGAAGCATGAAGCTTCCGGCGTCCCCGACGGAAAAGTCGTTCCCCTCCCCGCTGCACCATCCGCGGGTCGCGACGGTGATCGGACGCTGGCTCGGGATCGCGGTGACGATCTGCTTCCTCACCGGGCTGTTCAGCCACTTCCAGCAGGACACCCCTGGTTGGCTTCACATCCCGAGCCGGCCGGCCTCCCTGTACCGCGTGACACAGGGACTGCATGTCCTCAGCGGGACGGTCGCCGTACCGTTGCTGCTGGCAAAGTTGTGGACCGTCTACCCCAAGCTGTTCGCCAAGCTCCCTTGGCCGCCTAGCCGACAAGCACTCGCGGGCGTCCTCGAGCGGCTGTCGATCCTGGTGCTGGTCTCCGCGATGGCACTCGAGTTGTTCATCGGATTCGTCAACACGCTGCAGTGGTATCCGTGGCCGTTTCCCTTCAAACAAACGCATTACGCGCTGGCCTGGATCATCATCGGCGCACTGCTTGTCCACCTCGCGGTCAAGTTCCCGCTGATCGTCGCGCACTGGCGCCGTACGACGGACGAGGTGACCGACTCGTTGCCGCCAGCAATCACCGGACTGACCCGCCGCGGCCTGTTCCGGACCGTCGCCGGGGCGGCTGCGCTGGCCGGCATCACCTCGGTCGGGCAATCCGTGCCGGCCCTCGGCCCGGTCGCGGTGCTGGCGCCTCGCAAGCCGAACGTCGGTCCGCAGGGCCTTCCGGTCAACCGTACGGCGCACGACGCGGGTGTCACTGGGATCGGACCGGACTGGCGCTTCACGATCAAGGGACCGCGGGAGCTGTCGTACACGCTCGACGAGTTGCAGGAGCTGCCGCAGAGCCGGTCCGACCTGCCGATCGCATGCGTCGAAGGCTGGAGCCAGGGTGCCCGGTGGGAAGGCATCCGGATCCGCGATCTCCTGCAGCTGTGCGGTGCACCGGAGGGCTCCCGGATCCGGGTGGTTTCGATGGAGAAGGGCGGCTTCTACGCGACCAGTGAGCTCCCACCCGAGTTCGCCGGTGATCCGCTCACGCTGCTGGCGTTGCGCCTGAACGGCGGTGAGCTGGCCCTCGACCACGGCTACCCGGCCCGCATCATCGCCCCGAACCGCCCCGGTGTACTGCAGACCAAGTGGGTCCACCGCCTGGAGGTCATCGCATGAAACTCCGAGCATCCCTCGCAGCTGCCGGTATCGGCGTCGGCCTCTGGGGACTGTGGCTCCTGCTGGACGCAGTGCAGGTCCAAGCGCTCATCCGGCTGCCGCTCTGGCTTGCCGGCGCGGTGCTGGCCGACGACTTCTTCCTTGTCCCGCTCACGATCGGAACCGGCTGGCTGGTGACCCGATGGTCCGCCGGTCCGGACCATCACCGCACCATCAGCGCGGTCCGAACCACCTTGCTGTACGTCGGTCTGACCACACTGATCGCGCTCCCGCTGCTGCTGCGGCAGGGCAAGGGCGTCAACCCGACCGTGCTGCCGCGCAACTACTTCCGCGACTGGCTATTGCTGGAGGCAACGATCATCGTGGCCGGCGCGGTGTGGTTCGTGGTTCAGCGATCGCGCTTCACGTTCAAGAGGTCGCGTGCCTCGTCCGGCGACATCGGCGGGCGCTGAGCCATCGTCGCGAGGGCAGCGGCGCGCTCGACCAGTTCGGCGTTGTGCGTGACCGGCTGGCCCTTCGCCAGCGTCAGCGTGTCCTCCATGCCGACCCGGAGGTGACCGCCCTTCGACAAGGCGGCCAGCGCGACGTTGAGCGACGTACGCCCGATGCCTGTCGCTGACCAGGACGTGACGGCGGCGGGGAGCGCGTTGACGGCCGCCACGAGGGCGTCCGTCGTACCAGGCATGCCGCCCGGGACTCCCATCACCAGGTCGCAGTGCACGCGGCCGCCGTACGGCAGGCCGAACTTGTCCAGCAGCCGGTGCAGCGCGGCCACATGCCCGAGGTCGAACAGCTCGAACTCCGGCACCACCTCGCGCTCCTGGCTGAGCTGGTAGAGCTCGGTCACGAACGGCCACGGGTTCATGAACACGTCGTCACCGAAGTTGACGGTGCCCATCGTCAGCGAGCAGGAGTCGGGGCCGGCGTCGAGCACCCGGAGCCGGTGGTCGTACGGATCCGTCACCGCGCCGCCGGTCGAGAGCTGCACGATCAACCCGGTGTTCGCCCGGATCGCGGCGACCGCGTCGGTCAGGCGGCCGAGCTCGAGCGTCGGCCGGTGCTCACCGTCGCGGATGTGCAGGTGGATCATCGCCGCCCCTGCGGCTTCACACCGCTTCGCCGTCTCCACCAGCTCGTCGAGCGTGGTCGGCAGGGCCGGGCAGTCCGCCTTCGCGGTCTCGGCACCGGTCGGGGCAACGGTGATCAGAGTGGACGCCATGACCGGACCATATCCCGCAGGGCAGGATGGTTCCATGAGAGCTGTAGTACAGCGGGTGAGCCAGGCGTCGGTGACCGTCGACGGCGACGTGGTCGGAGCGATCGAGGGGCCGGGGCTTGTGGTCCTCCTCGGCGTCACACATGACGACACCGAGGAGAAGGCGAAGGCACTCGCCACCAAGATCTGGACCCTGCGCATCCTCCACGACGAGCGGTCCGCGTCCGACGAGCAGGCACCGATCCTCGCGATCAGCCAGTTCACCCTGTACGCCGACACCCGCAAGGGCCGCCGCCCGTCGTGGAGCGCCGCCGCCCCCGGCCCGATCTCCGAACCCCTGTACGACGCCTTCTGCGCGGCTCTGGAGTCACTCGGAGCCAAGGTCGAACGCGGCAGGTTCGGAGCCCACATGGACGTCGCCCTCGTCAACGACGGCCCTGTCACCCTCATCCTCGACGCCTGACACCCGTGACCGCCCCACGCGCCGTTGCTCGCCGGCTCCCGCAGGAGCCGGGCGTGTACCGCTTCCGCGACGACGCCGGCAAGGTGCTGTACATCGGCCGCGCGGTGAACCTCCGCCGCCGGGTGCAGTCGTACTGGACCCACCTCGGCGACCGGCCGCGGCTGGCTCGGATGGTCAACCGGATCGCGCGGATCGAGAGCGTCTGGTGCGACTCGGAGCACGAGGCGGCCTGGCTGGAGCGCAACCTGCTGGAGCACTCCAAGCCGCGCTGGAACCGCACAGAGGGCGGGGCCGAGGTCGTCGGCTACATCCGCTTCGACGACGGACCCCAGCGGCCGGGGCTGCGGTTCACGCACACCGTCAGCCCGGCGGCGCCGCACTTCGGTCCGTACCTGGGCGGATTGCGCGTACGGCAGGCGATCTCGGCGCTTCAGCGGGTGCTGCCGTTGCAGTACACGGCGGACTCCAACGGATCGGTCCGTGAGTTCGCTGAGTTGTTCGGCATCGGGCCGGACGACCGCGAGGCACTGGCCCGGACGGCGTGCGCCGTACTCGAGCGTGATCCGGCCGCGGTGACGGCGTTGCGCGCCGAGCTCGTACGTCGCCGGGATCGGGCCGCGGCCGGGCTCCGGTTCGAGTTCGCGGCCAAACTGCAGGACGAGCTCGCGGCGTTCGAGTGGATCGTCGCGGAGCAGAAGGTGTCCCGGCTCGAGCCGCAGGATGTCGACGTCCACGGCTGGTCGGACGGTGTGCTGGTGCGGTTCCGGATGCTCGGTGGGCGGATGCAGACCTGGACGCAGCAGGCGGTGACGGAGACGACGGCCCGCGACCGGGTGGAGGCTACGCCGGTTGCCTGGCGGACGTTCGCGCAACGCAACGCGGACCTCGCGGCGCGGTTGCGGCGGGAATAGCACCAGCCCCGGACCTGGATCGTGAGATCCGGGCCCGGGGCCGGGTGTGTGCTGTTCTGGGTCGGTGAGGTTCGACTCAGAAAGGTGCGTCGAGCTGGATCAGCTGACGACGCCGGCGGCCGAGTGGCCGACGATGACCTTGGTGTTCAGGCTGTAGACGTCGATCACCAGGGCGTTCACGGAGATGTACCGCTGCTGCCGCAGGACCTGGTTGAAGGTCAGCCGGGCGACACCCGGGATCTCCAGCGTCTTGTTCTCGCCGGTCGCGACCGGGTAGGTCTTGTTGCCGACCTTGATCGAGGCGATGCTCGAGGACGAGCTCACGCCGCCCTTGCCGTCCTTGGTCTTCCACGCCGACGCCGAGGACTCGATGGCGCCGATCGACAGGTTGCCGACCTTCACTCCACCGACGTGCGAGGTGAAGTTGATGTAGGACTTGTTCTCGCCGATGGCGCCGTTCTTCGTGGTGTAGACCGCACCCACGTAGGCGACCTTCGGGATGTTCAGCTCGCCGACGGCCACCTTCACCGTCTTGCCCTCAGTACCCTGGCAGGTGGTCTGAAGCGACGTCGGGCCGGAGACGGCCAGCTTGTCGGCGTTGGCCTTGGTGCCGTACGCGTCACCGATCACCAGCGCGGTGGCCGGCTTGGAGATCTCCGCGCGGGTCTTCAGCACCGCGACGTCGACACCCTCCGGGATGTACTGGTTCTTCACCGTCGCGTGCAGCACGACCGCCTGCGCGTACGAGTAGATGCCGGAGCTGGTCTTCACGCCACCGACACGGTTCAGCACGATGTAGCCCAGGCCCGGAACGGCGACCTTGGTGTTCCACTTCGGCTTGATCAGCGACGGCACCGAGAGGGCGCCGATCTTCACGCCGGCGAACGTCGTGTTGCCGGTGTAGGACAGCTGGCCCTTGGAGTACTTCGCCGTAGTGGTGGTCTTCACACCCGTCAGCGTGAGCAGGTTGCCGACCTTGATGTCGACGGCGGTCGCGTTGCTGGTGACGCCGGTCCCGCTGTTGTCGTTGAACGCGTGCGTGTCGGTCCGCACGCTGCGGGCGATCGCCTGGTTGTTCACGTTCGCCGTGGCGATGTCGTTCTTGTCGGCCTTCGTGGCGTCCGTGGTGCAACCGAACTTGCTGACCACCTGCGGGCCGCTGTTCGCCAGCCCGGATTCAACGTCGGTCCCGTACGAGTAGCCGCTGTATCCGAAAACCGGCGAGGCGGACGCAGAACCCGAAGTCAGCGCGATCGTAGAAGCCACGCCGACAACCGCCGCAACTCCGACGGCGGCGAGCTTCTTGTATCCGATGCGGGGTCGCATTGACCCCTCCTCCCTGAGTGATGACGTGACCCGAAGTGCGGGTCAGGACACAGACACAACTCAGCCGATTGCGGTAGGTGACGAGCTGACCCCGCTCCGAGACCAAACCGTTACCTGGCCGCCTGGCAGCCGAGATTTCCTGCCGTACCCGTAACTCGGGCGCGATGACCGCAAAGCTCTGTACGGCGGCGGATCCGGACATGCCGAAGGGCCCGAACGCGCAAGGTCCGGGCCCTTCGGGGCTTTACTTCAGGGTGGGCCACCGTCGGGTGGAGGTGGCACCATCAGTAACGATCGACGACTCAGACGGTGACGGACACTTCCGCGACCGCGCCGTACTGGGCGACCACCTGACGGTCGACCGGGTCGGCCTTCGGCGCCAGCGTCCGCAGCGTCCAGCTGCCCGGTGCCGCGAAGAACCGGAAGTGCCCGGTCGCCGACGTCGGCACCTCGGCGGTGAACTCACCGGAGGAGTCCAGCAGCCGCACGTACGCGCCACCGACCGGCTCCTCGCCGCGCAGGACCTGGCCCTGGATGACGGCTTCCTTGTCGACGTCGACACCCTTGAGGTCGAGGCCGCCCTTTTTCGCTCCGCACATGTGTCAGGCCTTTCCGGGCTCGTCGCCCAGGGCAACGGGTACGCCGACCAGCGAACCCCACTCGGTCCAGGAACCGTCGTAGTTCTTCACGTTCGCCTGGCCGAGGATCTCGTGCAGCACGAACCAGGTGTGCGCCGAGCGCTCGCCGATCCGGCAGTACGCGATGGTGTCCTTGCCGAAGTCGACGCCCGCATCGGCGTACAGCTTCTGCAGTTCGTCGTCGGAGCGGAAGGTGCCGTCGTCGTTGGCCGCCTTGCTCCACGGGATGCTCGCCGCGGTCGGGATGTGGCCGGCGCGCTGCGCCTGCTCCTGCGGCAGGTGGGCCGGAGCCAGCAGCCGGCCGGCGTACTCGTCGGGGCTGCGGACGTCGACCAGGTTCTTCACGCCGATGGCGTCCTTCACCTCGTCGCGGAAGGCGCGGATGTTCAGGTCCTGCGCCTTCGCCTTGTACTCGGTGGCCTCGCGCTTGACGACCTCGTCGGTCAGCTCGCGGCTGTCCAGCTCCCAGCGCTTGCGCCCGCCGTCGAGCAGCCGGGCGTCGCCGTGCCCGTACAGCTTGAAGTACCAGTACGCGTACGCCGCGAACCAGTTGTTGTTGCCGCCGTACAGCACGACCGTGTCGTCGTTCTTCACGCCGCGGTCGGACAGCAGCGCCTCGAACTGCTCCTGGCTGACGAAGTCCCGGCGGACCGGGTCCTGCAGGTCGTCCTTCCAGTCCAGCTTGATCGCGCCGGCGATGTGGCCGGCGTCGTACGCCGAGACGTCTTCGTCGACCTCGATCAAGACGACCCCGGCGTCGTTCTTGTGCTCCTCGACCCAGTCGGCCGAGACGAGCGCGGATTCCCTGCTCATGTGTGCTGCCTCTTCTCAGTTGGTAGCGGCGTTGGTGTCACGCGATGGCGTACGAATGCGGTGGATCAGCAGATAGGCCTCGCAACCGAGGCAGAGCCCGACGGCCGCGTTCACGAATGCGGCGACCAGGGCGAATCCGGTGGCGACGACGCCCAGCACCGTCGCACCGGTCAGATACCCGACCAGACCGACGACTGCGAAGACGAGGCCGACCAGCTGCGCGAACCGCGGCGGAGCGGCATCCTCCAACTCCTTGGGCGGACCGAGCCGTGGCCGGATCAGCCGCTTGAACAGTTGCCCGTACGGCGATGCCTGGACGCCGAACGCGACCGAGATCGCGAACACCACGGTCTGCACCGCGAGCGGCCAGGGGTTGTTCAGTACGAGCGTCAGAGCCAGGAGCACCGTGGTGACGCCGGCCGCGAACCGGAGTCCCCGCGGGTCGACCTGGGGGTGTTTCACCGTGTGCTGTTGCGCCGTCCGATCGGACATGACGACTCCCGGAGAAGGAGTGGTTCGAGCCGGACCCGCCCGGGTCTGCGGGGAGACGACGTACGCGGAACCGTGCTCAGCGACCGGTTCCGCAGCGCTCGGGACGCCGCCTGGTCAGCGGCGACGACACAGCGACGAGCGCACCCGGCAGTTGTCCACTGCCCGGCGCTTGGTCAGCCATGTCGTGTATGCCACGGATCGAGACTACGGAAACCCGGGTGACTGACCGACCCGGGTCCCATTGAGTGAGACAACTGATCAGATTTCGGACAGGCCTAGCTGGTCCGGACCACGTTCGTGGCGGCGACCTTGTCGTGCAGGGCCTGCTTCTTGTCGTCCCAGAGCGGCCAGAGGTAGTTGATCAGCGCGATGAAGCCGAACAGGGTGCCGATCAGTGGGATGGCGCCGAGCAAGCTGAGGCCGATGATGAAGCCGTAGCGCTTCGCCACCGCCTGACCCGGCGGCAGGCCCGCGACGTCGCGCAGCCGGACCGAGATACCCAGCGCCATCTTGCCCGGCGTCGCGCCCTTCTTGGTCAGGAAGAAGTACTCGTAGGCGAAGGCGACGACCACGCCGATCAGCACTGCCGGGATCATCCACTTGTACGCCTCGGCCGGCAGCGCGGTGCTCGGCTGGGTGCTCCCCGCGGCCGCGGCGTCCATGGTGTCTTCGAGGTAGTCCCAGATCACCTGGAAATACTGGTAGTAGAAGTAGCCAGTCAGCGGCAGGCCGATGATCCCGACGATGATCGAGTCGAGGACACGGGCCCAGACGCGGCGCCACCAGCCGGACAGCGGCTGACCGTCCGGAGTCGAGGCCACCCGGAGTCCGGGGTAGCCGTAGCCGCCCTGCTGCTGCGGGTACGCGGGGTAGCCCTGCCCTTGTTGCTGCGGCTGCCCGTACTGCTGGGGTTGCCCGTACTGGGGTTGCCCGTACTGCGGTTGCCCGTACTGCTGGGGCTGTCCGTACTGCGCCGGCTGGCCGTACTGCGCGGGTTGGCCGTACTGCGGTTGGGTCGGCGGGCCGGACTGCCCTCCGCCGTACACCTGGCCGTGCTGGGCGGGCTGCCCGTACTGCTGACCTTGGTACGGACCGGGACCCTGCTGGCCACGGCGCTGATCAGTCCAGGCGTTGCCGTCCCAGTAGCGCTGCTGGGTCGGGTCCTGTGGGTCGTCGTACCAACCGGCTGGGTAGCTCACGGGCACAGCATTCCCTAAGAGGCGGTGCATCCGCCATCGGGTTGGCAGCTAACGGACGCCGTCTACTGCGGCTGGCGGTCGAGCGCGGTCGCCAGCGCTGCGATCACGTCGGGTTTGCGCGGCGCACCACTGGCGCGCTTGACGACCGCTCCGGTGCGGTCGAGCACCAGCGTCGTCGGGGTCCGCAGGATGTCGAGCCGCCGGACCAGGTCCAGGTGCGACTCCGCGTCGAGCTCGACATGGCGCACGCCGTCGACCATGCCCTCGACCTCGGCCAGCGTCCGCCGGGTCGCCCGGCACGGTGCACAGAACGCCGACGAGAACTGCAACAGCGTCGCCCGCTCTCCCAGTTCCGCACCGACCTCTGCCGCGGAAACCCGCTCCACGCCGTCCACTTCCCGCGTCACGACCTTCCGGAACCGCCCGTCCCACCACACCTTGGCCAGGCTGAACAGGACACCAGCGGCGACCGCCGCTACCAGTACCCACGTCCCCAGGCTCATAGCAATCCACAGTACGTCGCAGTGTTTACGCTTCAACCAGCCGTTTCACTCCTCGGACTGGACAATGGGCGGGTGGAGAACGGACTGGTGGTGCGGGCGGGGGTGGTCATTCCGGACAGCGAGTTGGGGTGGAGGTTCTCGCGGTCCAGTGGGCCGGGTGGGCAGTCGGTGAACACGACGGACAGCCGGGTGGAGCTGAGCTTCAACGTGGCAGCGACCACGGCACTGAGCGACGTACTGAAGGCGCGTGCGCTGGAACGGCTGGGGTCGCGGCTGGTCGACGGTGTGGTGACGATCGCGGCCTCGGAGTACAAGTCGCAGTGGCGGAACCGGGAGGCGGCTCGCGAGCGGCTCGTGGCGCTGATCCGGGAGGCGATCGCGCCACCGCCGAGGAAGCGGCGGCCGACCAAGCCGAGCAAGGGGTCCGTCCGGCGCAGGCTCGACGACAAGAAACGCCGAGGCCAGACCAAGCGCCTCCGTGGCCGCCCGGAGGACTGACGGCCGCCTGGTTCAGGCCGACGCGTCAGCGGTTTCGCGGGTGCTGACCGGTGGGACGACGAAGCGGTAGCCGACGTTGCGCACGGTGCCGATCAGGGACTCGTGCTCCGGGCCGAGCTTCGCGCGCAACCGTCGTACGTGCACATCGACTGTCCGGGTGCCACCGAAGTAGTCGTAGCCCCAGACCTCCTGCAGCAGTTGCTCGCGGGTGAACACCCGGCCCGGGTGCTGCGCGAGGAACTTGAACAGCTCGAACTCCTTGTAAGTGAGGTCGAGCGCCCGCCCGTTCAGCTTCGCCGTGTACGACGCCTCGTCGATCACGACATCGCCGGTGCGGATGAGGCTGGAGTCGGGGTCCTCGTCGCGGGCCGCGGCCAGGCGACCGATCACCAGCCGCAGCCGCGCCTCGATCTCGGCGGGACCGGCGGTGTCGAGCAGTACGTCGTCCGCGCCCCAGTCGGCGTTCACCGCGGTCAGACCGCCCTCGGTGACGACGAGGATCAGCGGCACCTCGATCCCGGTGGTCCGGATCAGGCGGGAGACGCCCCGGACCGCGACCAGGTCACGGCGGGCGTCGAGCAGGACGGCATCCGCGTCGGGAGCATCGACCAGCGCGGCGACCTCGGCGGGGAGGATCCGGATCTGATGCGGAAGCAGCGCGAGCGACGGCAGCACCTCCGTGGAGGCCTGCAGTGCGTTCGTCAGCAGAAGCAACGTACTCACGCTGTCTCCTTGTGCCCGGTCGTCAGGCCCCGGCGGCGTCGTTGCCGCGGACCTGAGACACACTGGGTAGCAACAGCAAGCTGACATAATAGCGGAAGAGCTATCGACCAGTGAGGCGTACTCCCAGATGCCGGAAGTGACCATCAGGTACTTCGCCGCCGCACGCAGCGCCGCCGGCGAGTCCTCCGCGACGGCCGACGCCACCTCGATCCGCGACCTGATCGGCGCCGTCTCCACCGACCGGCCCGAGCTGGCCAGGGTGCTCGGCATCTGCACGTTCCTACTGGACGGCCAGCGCGCCGACCCCGCGACTCCGCTGCACGCCGGCGCCCAGGTCGATGCCCTCCCACCCTTCGCCGGCGGCTGAGCACCGCCCACCAGGCTGAGCACCCGTTCGCAGACAGCTGAGCCCGCCCCCGCCGGCACCCCCCGCCAACCCCCGGCACCCGAACCCGCGGACACGGACCGGCAACCGAGGACCTCGGACAAGAACCGGGGACCTCGGACAGGTCAGAACGTGTCCGAGGTCCCCAGATCCTGTCCGCAGACCCCAGATGGTGTCCGCGGTCCGAGCGTTGATGCCGGACAACGGGCTGACGCCAGCCCGCGCCCGTGGACGACGGCGAACAGAAACCGGGAACCGCGGACAGGAACCGCAGACCTCGACAAGAACCGGGGACGTCGGACAGGAACCGGGGGCCTCGGACAGGTCAAAACGTGTCCGAGGTCCCCAGATCCTGTCCGCAGACCCCAGATGGTGTCCGCGGTCCCGAGCGTTGGTGCCGCACGCCCGGTCGTAGCCGCGAGGCTCCTTCATTCGGCGGTGGCCGGGAACTGTTCGCGGGGGGCTGAGGCTTTTACCTTCTGGGGAAGATGCTGCTACCTTGCGTACTCGGTTCTTTTCGGAAGGTGACCGATGGCGCACGTTGCTCCGACTTCGCATCGCCGTGCGACCCGAGCGTCGCATCGCGGGCATCGCAGTGACGACGGGCCGATCCAGATCACGACCTGGCTCGGGCTGACGTTCGCATTCGTCGTTGGCCTGGTGCTGACCGGGCGGTCGCATGTCGGAGTGCATGCGGCCGGGATCACGCTGCTGGTCATGCTGGTGCCGCTGACGATCGCCGTGTTCGGCACCGCGTTCAAGCGCGGCTTCGGCTCAGGGAAGGCGGCGTTGACCACCGCCGCCTCCCTGGCCATCGTGTTGGTGAAGTTCTTCGTCTGACGTCAGGAGCCGATCGAGATCCGGTCCGTCGCCACCGGCGTATACGGGTCGTGCGCGGTCAGGTAGTTCGCGAAGGCGTCGATGTCGAGGCCGCCGAAGAACTTGCTCGTCGCGGTGGTGAAGGCCGGGAAGCCGTCACCGCCGTCGGAGAGGAAGTTGTTCGTGACGATCCGGTACGACGTCGCGTCCACCAGCGGCTGACCGGCGATCTGGATCGATCCGGCCACCACCTTCGAGCCCGCCGCGGCGGCCGGGTTCCAGGTGTAGGTGATGCCGGCGACCTGGAGCACCTTGAACTTGGCCGGCTCCGGACCGTTGACCCCGGAGAACTGCTGCTCCAGCAGGGCCTTGATCTGGGCGCCCGTCATGTCCATCGACACCAGGAAGTTGTTGAACGGCTGCACCGTGAACGCCTGTCCGAAGGTGACCTGACCACCGGTCGAGGCCAGGTCGGCCCGGATGCCGCCCGGGTTCATGAACGCCACCACCGGCGTCTTCCCGTCGGTCACCACCGACGGATCGGCCAACTGCGCGTCCGCGATCAGGTTGCCGAGTGGTGATTCGAGCGAGTCGTCGTTCGTACGCACCACCGACGGGGTGGTGAGGTGGCCGATCACCTTGTTCGCGATCGGGTCGACGAGCGTCTTGTACTTCGCGATCAGCTCGCTGGTCTTGCGGTCCTGCGGGACGTCCTGGGTGACGATCTGGTTGTTGGCCATCGTGTTCAGCCGGTCGACGTCACCGGTCTTGTTGTCGATGCTCAGCCGGACCTCGGTCACGAGCCGACCGAACGACGAGGCGCTGGTGACGAGCCGCGGCTGCGGCTTCGGGGCGCTGTCCATCAGCGTGCAGTTGTACGCCTGGTGGGTGTGTCCGGAGATGATCGCGTCGATCTCCGGGTCCAGTCCGGCGTTGATGTCGACGACCGGGCCGGAGATGCCCGGGCAGCTGTTGTAGGCCCGCGGGTCGGCCGGGAAGCCGCCCTCGTGCAGCAGCACGACGATCGACTCGACGCCCTGCTTCTTCAGCACCGGGACCAGTGCGTTCGCCGTCTCGATCTCGTCCTTGAAGGTCAGGCCCTCGACACCGGACTTGGTGACGATGTTCGGTGTGTTCTCCAGCGTCATGCCGATGAACCCGACCTTGCGGCCGTCCTCGAAGCTCTTGATCGTGTACGGCGCGAACAGCGTCTTCTGCGTGTTCTCGAAGAACACGTTCGCCGACAGGTACTTGAACTTCGCGCCCTTGAACGGGTGCTTGGGGTCCGGGCAGGAGTTCTGGTTGTTCTGCCCGTCGCCGTCCGGCAGGCAGCCGCCGGTCTGCATCCGGAGCAGCTCGTGCCAGCCCTCGTCGAACTCGTGGTTGCCGACCGAGGCCGCCTCCAGGCCCATCCCGCTCAGAGCCTCGATCGTGGGCTCGTCGTGGAACGCGGCCGACAACAGCGGCGAGGCACCGATCAGGTCACCCGCGGCGACCGTGACCGAATCCTGGCCCTTGGCCGCCGCGGCCGCGCGCATCTGCTTCAGGTGCGTGGCGAGGTACGCCGCCCCGCCGGCCGGCGTGCCGTTGATGTTGCCGCTCGAGCCCGTCGCCGGCTCCAGGTTGCCGTGGAAGTCGTTGATGGCGAGCAGCTGGATCTGGGTGTGCGTCGGCTCCGGTTTCGCCGTCGCCGCCTGGGTCACGGTTCCCCCCGTGGCCAAGCCGAGCACAGCGGCCGTCCCGGCGGCGACCAGCCCGAGGGCCCATCGCTTCCTCGGCCACGTCTTGTCTCGTCCTGTCAAGGCCATGTCTTCTCCGTCGTCGTTGCGATCACCTTTGATGCGCGGTGCCGCGAAATTACCCGACTCGCCGGGCCTCTGAAAGGACTTGAGCATGAACTCGTCCGGACCTTTTACGGTATTCGGGTGACTCTCGAAGCCGTACCCTCACCGTTGCCCCCGGCCACTGCCGCCGCCGTCACAGAACTCGCCCATGCGGCGGCACAGAGCGACGGAGTGAATCCGTTGTCGGAGCGCACGCTGCTCCATCTCGACGGCGAGCACTCCGGCGACGTCCACGTCCTCGCGTACGAGGGCGAACCCGGCACCATCGAGGTCTCCGGCCTGCAGAGCGCCCGGAACCTCATCGGGTACGGCGCCCTGGCCGCCGACGGATCCGCCGAGCTGGTCGTCACCCCATCGGCACGACGCCGACGCACCGGTACGGCGCTGCTCCGGATGCTGCTCGACCACGGTGGCGACCGGATCCGGGTCTGGGCCCACGGGCGGCTGCCCGGCTCCGACGAGCTCGCCACCCGGCTGGGTCTCGAGGTCACCCGGGAGCTCTACTTCCTCCGGCGTACCCGAGCGGCACTGCCCGACCCAGTGTGGGCCGAGGGCATCGACGTACGGACGTTTGTGAAGGGACAGGACGACGCGGCCTGGCTGCAGGTGAACGCGCGGGCGTTCGCGGACCACCCGGAGCAGGGCAGCTGGACGGCGGAGGATCTGGCCGAGCGGCTGCAGCAGCCGTGGTTCGATGCGGCCGGGTTCTTCCTGGCGGTGGATGCCAAGAGCGGCGATCTGGCCGGTTTCCACTGGACGAAGATCGAGGACGGGGTCGGAGAGGTCTACGTGGTCGGCGTCTCCCCCGACTACCAGGGCGGAGGCTTGGGTAAGGCGCTGACGCTCCAGGGTCTCCACTATCTCCAGGAGGACCGCGGCCTCGATGCGGTCGTCCTGTACGTCGACGGCACCAACACGGCAGCCCGTCGGCTCTACACGTCCCTGGGCTTCACCACTGCCGCGCTGGACGTCCAGTACGCACCGTCCGCCACCCTGTGAATGACGTCACAGCGAAGCCACCAGCTCACTTCGCGTCATGAACCGCGACCGGACACGTCACACCATCAACCAGGAGCCGTCCGTGCCTCTTACCCCCCAGCCGGGCGGCTCCTGGCCCCCAACACCGATCAGCGGAGCGTGGCTCTGAGGTGATTGGTGAGGTGAGCGCGCGCCTCCTGGACCGCGCCGGGGACGGCGAGAAGATTCAAGAAGCCATGGGTCAGCGACGTGTGGCAGATGTGGGTGACCGCGACGCCGGCGGCCTTCAGGGCGTCGGCGTACTCGTTGCCGTCGTCACGGAGGGGATCGAAGCCGCCGGTGGCGATGTAGGTGGGGGCCAGTCCGGTGAGGTCGGGGGCCAGGATGGGCGAGACCAGTGGGTCGCCCCTGACCCCGGGGTCAGGGGTGTAGTGGTCCCGGTACCAGATGATGTCGTGCTCGGTGATGATGAAGCCCTCCGGGAACAGGTCCCGGCTGGGGCGACGATGGACGAGGTCGAGCCCCGGATACAGGAGGACCTGGAGCGCCGGACGCGAGAGGTCGCGGCTGACGCACTGCTGGGCGACCACTGCGGCCAGGTTGCCGCCGGCGCTGTCGCCGCCGACAGCGACCAGAGCGGGATCGACCCCGAGATCCTCGGCGTGGTCGACCGCCCAGGTGAAAGCCGCGATGGCGTCCTCGGCGGCCGTGGGCGCGGGTGCCTCCGGGGCCAGCCGGTAGTCCACCGAGAGGATTCGGATGCCGGCGTCGTCGGCCAGCGCCCGGCACAGGCAGTCGTGGGTGTCGAGGTCACCGACGACCCAGCCGCCACCGTGGAGGAACACGAGCAGCCCACGACCGGCGTCCCGGGGCACGTACAGGCGGGCGCCGAGCTGGCCGTCGGCACCACGGACGGTGAGTTCGGTCACACGGTGTAGTTCTCGCGGATTCCCGGCGACCAGCTTGCACGCCGTGCGCAGATGCGCACGCGCCGTGGCCACGTTCGATTTCGTTGTGCTTGGCAACAAGCTGTCGGCGCGCAGGAGCAGCTGCACCTCGGGGTCGAGGATGTTGCCGTCGATCTGGATCGGCGCACCGGCCAGCCGCCTCCGGACAGCCGTGGGCAGCGCGTACAGCGGTTTCACCGCGTTCGCCTGAACGGCGGACACCGCGTTGCCGAGCAGCGAGTCCAGTCGTGGGTTCACAAGGCGAGACGCTAGCAACAGCAGCCGGTCCGCGGCGGTACCGGCTGGGAATCGAACATGCCCATGGCTACCTCCCGTTCACCAAAGGGTGGGATGCTGGACAACGTGGCAGGAGACTTGCTGGCGTCCCACAACCGGGAGTACGACGTCGAGCCGCCGTACGACATCACGGCGGCCGGCGACCTCCCGGAGGACCGCTTTTCCGATCGCGAGCTGAGCTGGCTCGCGTTCAACCAGCGCGTTCTCGAGCTGGCCGAGAACGACCGGATCCCGCTGCTCGAGCGGGCCAAGTTCCTGGCCATCTTCGCCAACAACCTGGACGAGTTCTACATGGTCCGGATCGCCGGTCTGAAGCGCCGCATCGCCGCCGGTGTCGCGGTCCGTGCGGCCAGCGGCCTGCTCCCGCGCGAGGTGCTCGACCGCAGCCTGGCCCGCAGCCGCGAGCTGATGGACCGGCACGCGGAGACCTGGCAGAAGGCGGTCCAGCCGGCGCTGACCGAGCAGGGCATCGACATCCTCCGCTGGGACGAGCTCGAGCACAGCGAGCGGGAGGAGATGACCCGGTTCTTCCGGGACCGCGTCTTCCCCGTGCTGACGCCGCTGGCGGTCGACCCGTCGCACCCGTTCCCGTACATCTCCGGCCTGTCGCTGAACCTGGCGGTCGTGGTCCGCAACCCCGACACCGGCGGCGACCACTTCGCCAGGGTCAAGGTGCCGCCGCTGCTGCCGCGGTTCGTGCAGGTCGCCGAGGGCCGGTTCGTCCCGCTCGAGGACATCATCGCGACCCACCTGGGGCAGCTGTTCCCGGGGATGGAGGTCACCCAGCACCACACCTTCCGGGTCACCCGCAACGAGGACCTGGAGGTCGAGGAGGACGACGCCGAGAACCTGCTGGCCGCGCTCGAGAAGGAGCTGCTGCGCCGCCGGTTCGGGCCGCCGGTCCGGCTCGAGGTGGAGGAGTCGATCGATCCGCAGGTGAAGGCGCTGCTGCTGTCGGAGCTCGGCGTCACCGCTGCCGAGGTGTTCGAACTGCCCGGCCCGCTGGACCTGCGTGGCCTGTTCAACATCGCCGGCCTGGACCGGGCCGAGCTGAAGTACCCCGGCTTCGTGCCGTCCACCCACCCGCACCTGGCGGAGGTGGAGACGTCCAATCCGGCGGACATGTTCGCTGCCCTGAAGCAGCGCGACGTACTGGTGCACCACCCGTACGACTCGTTCTCGACCAGCGTGCAGCGGTTCATCGAGCAGGCCGCCACCGATCCGCACGTGCTGGCGATCAAGCAAACGCTCTACCGGACGTCGGGTGACTCCCCGATCGTGGACGCGCTGATCGACGCGGCCGAGGCGGGCAAGCAGGTGCTGGTGCTGGTGGAGATCCAGGCCCGCTTCGACGAGCAGGCCAACATCAAATGGGCCCGCCAGCTCGAACATGCCGGCTGCCACGTGGTGTACGGCGTGATCGGCCTCAAGACCCACTGCAAGCTGTCGATGGTGGTGCGCGACGAGCCGGACGGCCTGCGCCGCTACGCCCACATCGGCACGGGCAACTACCACCCCAAGACCGCCAGGCTGTACGAGGACCTCGGCCTGCTCACCAGCGACCGCGTGGTCACCGAGGACATCGCCCACCTGTTCAACCACCTGTCCGGCTTCGGCCGCAGCTCGGGCTACCGGCGGATCCTGGTCGCGCCCCAGTCGGTGCGGCGGGGCCTGATGGAGCGGATCGAGCGAGAGGTGCAGCACCACCTGGCCGGGCGGCCGGCGAAGGTCCGGATCAAGGTGAACAGCCTGGTCGACGAGGCTCTCTGCGACGCGCTGTACCGGGCGTCGCAGGCCGGCGTACCGGTCGAGCTGTGGATCCGTGGCATCTGCACACTCCGGCCCGGCATCCCCGGCCTGTCCGAGAACATCCAGGTGCGCAGCATCCTGGGCCGGTTCCTCGAGCACAGCCGGGTCTTCTACTTCGAGAACGGTGGTGAACCGGAGGTGTGGATCGGCTCGGCCGACCTGATGCACCGCAACCTGGACCGACGGGTCGAGGTGCTGGTCCAGCTGAAGCAACAGGACCACATCACGGAGCTCGACGAGCTCTTCGACCTGGCGCTCGACGAGGGCACCCAGTCGTGGTGGCTGCAGGCCGACGACACCTGGCAGGCGAAACTGACCGGACCGGACGGAGAACCGTTGCGCGACCTGCAGGAAAGACTCATCGCCACGCGTGGCCGACGCAGAACCGCTGACCCGATTACCTAGGCTGGAATCATGAGCAACCCGGCGACCGTCATCGCCGCGGGTGGTGTCGTGTGGCGCGAGCGCCGCGACACCACCCGGCAGGTGCTGCTGGTGCACCGTCCCCGGTACGACGACTGGTCCCTGCCCAAGGGAAAACTGAACGAACACGAGCACGTACTGAGTGCGGCCCGCCGCGAGATCGAGGAGGAGACCGGACTCCGGGTCGTACTGGGCCCACCGGTCGGCGTGCAGCGCTACCCGGTCCGCAAGAACGGCGGGACCGTGCCGAAGCTGGTGCACTACTGGTCCGCCACACCCGTCGACGACGGCGACTTCCGCCCCAACGACGAGGTGGACGAGATCGCCTGGCTCCCGGTGGACAAGGCCCGCACCAAGCTCAGCTACCCGCGGGACGTGGACATCCTGGACAACCTCGACCGGGTGATCCCGGTCGTCGCCACCGTCGTCCTGGTGCGCCACGCCTCTGCGGTGAAGCGCAAGGAATGGGACGGCAAGGACACCAACAGACCGCTCAACGACACCGGTACGGCGGTTGCCGAGCGACTGGTCGACGTACTGGCTGCCGTGGGAGTGGACCGGGTGATCAGCAGCGACGCGGAGCGGTGCGCCGCGACGCTCACGCCGTACGCCGCCTCGATCGACCGGCACATGCACCAGTGGCCGGAGATCTCCGAGCGTGGGTACGACGCCGACCCGGGAGCGATCCGCGGATTGGCCGATCGGGCCTGGAGAGAAGGCAAGGTGACCGCCATCTGTTCGCACCGGCCGGTGCTGCCGGCGTTGGCCCGGGAGCTGGGGCTGAGGGTGGGCAAGTTCTCCCCCGGCGCCTTCGTGGTGGCGCACCAGCTGGCCGACGGGCGGCTGGTGCACGAACGCTTCAGCGCCCCCTGAAGGTGATCGTTGACACACCCCGGGCACGGCTCGGTGACGATCCAGGCACAGCCGCTGGGGCACCGGGGTGACACTGGTAGTGACGGGTATGTTCCTACCGAGGAACCGGCGCCCCACCGGGTGCCGGCCTGAGGAGAGGTTCGGGCGCACCATGACGATGATGCGAGAACTCACACTGATCGGGATCCGGATGGAATCGCCCAACCGGGCCCCGGTGATGATGCTGCGCGAGACCGAGGGCTACCGCTACCTGCCGATCTCGATCGGCTCGGTCGAGGCGACCGCGATCGCCTACGAGGAGCAGGGCCTGCGCCCGTCGCGTCCGCTCACCCACGACCTGATGCGCGACCTGATCGAGGCCTTCGGCGTCCACATCGAGGCGGTCGAGATCGTCGAGTTGCGCGACGCGGTCTTCTACGCCGAACTTGTCCTCGGCAACGGTGCCCGGGTGTCCGCGCGGCCGAGCGACTCGGTCGCCCTCGCGGTCCGGCTCGGTACGCCGATCCGTTGTACCGAACAGGTGCTCCGCGAGGCCGGCGTGGCGACGCCGGAGGAGGAGCAGGCCGAGCTCGAACGCTTCCGACAGTTCCTCGACGGCGTGGCCCCGGAGGATTTCTCGAGCTGAATCCGACGCCGGTTGTTCACGGAAGAGAATGTGCTCAGCGTCACCGAAGTGTGCGCCGCACAGCGTTCGGATCTACACAGAGTCACGGCTCTTAACGCAGTTCACCTGCTGGCCGCCTGACGGCATGCCAACCGTCGCACACGCTATGGGAATCGTTCACCGGTCGTTCACCGGCGACGGACCGGTCGGTCATCTGGTCTCCCTACCGTCTGTGGAAGTTCAGAAGTCTGATTCCCGCAGAAGGGCAACACTCTCGTGTCCGTCAATCGCCTGCTCCGCGTCGGCTCCGTCGCCGTGGCATCCCTCGGTGTGCTCGCTCTGAGCGCCTGTGGCAGTGACCCGGAGCCGTCCGGCTCCTCGAACCCGAGCAGCTCGGATTCCTCGGCCGCCGCCGACTGCCCGCAGGGCACCCTGAACGCCGAGGGTTCCTCGGCGCAGAAGAACGCCATCGACGAGGTCATCAGCAAGTACAACGAGAAGTGCGCCGACGTCACGGTGAACTACAACCCGACCGGGTCCGGTGCGGGCATCAAGCAGTTCAACGCGTCGCAGGTCGACTTCGCCGGCTCCGACTCGGCCCTCAAGCCCGACGAGATGACCGCGGCCACGAAGCGCTGCGCGAACAACGCGGCCGTCGACCTGCCGATGGTCATCGGCCCGGTCGCGATCGCCTACAACGTCGAGGGCGTGGACAAGCTGGTCCTGGACGGCCCGACCGCCGCCAAGATCTTCCAGGGCACCATCAAGACCTGGAACGACCCGGCGATCGCCAAGCTGAACTCGGGCGTCACCCTGCCGTCGGCCCCGATCTCGGTGTTCTTCCGCTCCGACGAGTCCGGCACCACCGAGAACTTCGCCAAGTACCTGGCCGCCGCCGGCGCCGGTGCCTGGACCGGTGAGCCGGCCAAGAAGTGGACCGGCACGGGTGCCGGCAAGGAGAAGTCCGCGGGTGTTGCCGAGGGTGTGAAGAGCACCAAGAACTCGATCACCTACGTCGAGTGGTCGTACGCCGTCGACAACAAGCTCGGCATCGCGCAGATCGACAACGGCTCGGGCACCCCGATCGAACTGTCGGCCGAGTCCGCGGGCAAGGCGCTGGCCGCCGCGAAGCCGGCCGGTACCGGCTCCGACCTGGCGCTGAAGCTGGACTACGCGACCAAGGAGGCGGGCGCCTACCCGATCATCCTGGTGACCTACGAGATCGCCTGCACCAAGGGTCTGCCGGCCGAGAAGACCGCGCTGGTGAAGAGCTTCCTGACCTACTTCGCGAGCAAGGACGGCCAGGCGTCGCTGACCGACCTGAACTACGCGCCGCTGCCGGAGGAGATCCGGACCAAGGTCGACGCGGCGATCCAGTCGATCAGCTGACGACGAGCAGCACTGATGCGAGCCCCGGCCGGTCCGAGTCATCGGAAGCGGCCGGGGCTTCGCCTCGTCGGACCCGGCAGAGCGGGTACGGCGTGATCCTCAGTCCGGACCTGACCCCACGACCAAGGCGCTTGGAGCACCATCGATGAGTAGTCCAGACGGCACGGAACCGCCCGACCGGCCGGCGGAACCCGCCGCCGTGGCAGCAACCGACGACCAGGCGGGACCGAAGCTGGACCTCGGCCCGGTCGGCCACCTCGGCGACCGGCTGTTCAGCGGCTTGGCGCACGGCTCCGGCGGCCTGGTGATCGCGATCGTCTCGTTCGTCGGCATCTTCCTGCTGGCGCTGGCGATCCCGGCACTGGCCGACGACCAGAGCAGCTTCCTCTTCTCCCGGATCTGGGAGCCCGGCGGCGACCAGCCCCGGTTCGGCATCGCGGCGATGTTCTACACCACCGTGATCAGCTCGATCATCGCGATGATCATCGCGGTCCCGATCGCGGTCGGCGTCGCACTGTTCGTCACGTACTACGCGCCGAAGCGGCTGGCCACGCCGGTCGCGCACGCGGTCGACCTGCTCGCCGCCGTCCCGTCGATCATCTACGGCCTGTGGGGCATCCTGTTCTTCGCGCCGATCCTGCGGCCGGTGATCGACGGCCTGGCCACCGCGCTCGGCTGGCTGCCGCTGTTCGAGAAACCCCCGGGCGACAACGTCGGCGTGGTGTTCACCGCGTCCGTCGTGCTGGCCATCATGATCCTGCCGGTCGTCACCGCGATCAGCCGGGAGATCTTCATCCAGACACCGGTGGCGCACCGCGAGGGCGCACTCGCCCTCGGCGCGACCAAGTGGGAGATGATCCGGATGGCCGTGCTGCCCTACGGCCGGTCCGGCGTCGTGAGTGCCTCGATGCTCGGCCTGGGCCGGGCGCTCGGTGAGACCGTCGCCGTACTGATCATCCTGTCGGTGCCGAACGGCAACGACCCGTGGGACCCCTCGATCTTCGCCGGCGGCGAGACGTTCGCGTCGAAGATCGCCAACAACGCCGCCGAGTTCGACTCGCCGGAGAAGACCGGTGCCTACATCGCGGCCGGCCTGGTGCTGTTCGTGGTGACCTTCCTGGTCAACTCCGCGGCCCGGATCATCGTCGCCCGCAGCGGACCGGGCGGGAAGCGGACACGGCGCAACCGCAGCGCCGGCGGAACCGCCGCGAAGGAAGGAGCCGTAGCGTGACCACGATTGCTGCCAACAAACCGGCGTACGACGGGCAGGCTCTGGATCTGACCGGGAAGTCGGGCGCGCGGGCCTTCAAGAACACTCTCGCCACCGTGCTGATCACGCTCGCCTTCGTGCTCGCCATGATCCCGCTGGTGTGGATTCTGTGGACCGTCATCAGCAAGGGCTACCACCTGTTGTTCGACGCCAGCTGGTGGAGCGAGTCGCAGCGCGGGATCACCGTCCGGCGCGAGGGAGGCGGCGCCTACCACGCGATCATGGGCACACTGATCATGGGCCTGATCACGGCCCTGATCGCGGTCCCGATCGCCATCCTCGGCGCGATCTACCTGGTCGAGTACGGCAAGGGCACCCGGCTGGCCCGGGCGGTCAGCTTCATGATCGACATCCTCACCGGTGTCCCGTCGATCGTCGCCGCGCTGTTCGTCTACGCGGTCTGGATCACGATCTTCGGCTTCAACCGGGTCGGTTTCGCGGTGTCGCTGTCGCTGGTGCTGCTGATGTTGCCCGTCGTACTGCGTTCGACCGAGGAGATGCTGAAACTCGTCCCGGACGAGTTACGGGAGGCGTCGTACGCACTCGGCGTGCCGAAGTGGAAGACCATCCTCAAGGTCGTCGTGCCGACCGCGTTCGGCGGCATCATCACCGGCGTCATGCTCGGCCTGGCCCGGGTGATGGGTGAGACCGCTCCGCTGCTGATCCTGGTCGGCTACTCCAAGAACATCAACCTGAACCCGTTCAACGGGTTCATGGGCGCGCTGCCGACAATGATCAACCAGGACCGGACCGAGCTGGCGTTGCAGCCGGCCGCGGACCGGGTCTGGGCGGCGGCGCTCACACTGATCCTCCTTGTCCTGGCACTCAATCTGCTGGCCCGGCTGGTTGCCCGGTTCAGCGCCGTCAAGTCGAAATAGTCACGAGAGGTTCTGAGTCGATATGGCCAAGCGCATCGAGGTCAGTGGCCTCAACGTCTACTACGGCGACTTCAAGGCCGTCGAGGACGTGTCGATGACGATCGAGCCCCGCTCGGTCACTGCATTCATCGGCCCGTCCGGCTGCGGCAAGTCCACCTACCTGCGGACCCTGAACCGGATGCACGAGGTGATCCCCGGCGCCCGGGTCGAGGGCAAGGTGCTGTTGGACCAGCAGGACCTGTACGGCTCCGGCATCGACCCGGTCGCCGTCCGCCGCGTGGTCGGCATGGTGTTCCAGCGGCCGAACCCGTTCCCGACCATGTCGATCTTCGACAACGTCGCGTCCGGGCTGAAGCTGAACGGCGTCAAGGACCGCAAGCGGCTCACCGAGACGGTGGAGAAGTCCTTGCACGGCGCGAACTTGTGGACCGAGGTCAAGGACCGCCTGGACAAGCCGGGCGCGGGGCTGTCCGGTGGCCAGCAGCAGCGGCTGTGCATCGCCCGGGCGATCGCGGTCGAGCCCGAAGTGATCCTGATGGACGAGCCGTGCTCGGCGCTCGACCCGATCTCCACGCTCGCGATCGAGGACCTGATCGAGCAACTGAAGGACCGGTACACCGTGGTCATCGTCACGCACAACATGCAGCAGGCCGCCCGGGTCTCGGACCAGACCGCGTTCTTCAACCTGGCCGCGACCGGCAAGCCCGGCCGGCTGATCGAGATGGGCGCGACCAAGCAGATCTTCTCCAACCCGACCGAGAAGGCCACCGAGGACTACATCACCGGCCGCTTCGGCTGATCCGTTCGACCCGATGGCACGGCCGCCGCGAAGGTTTCCCCGCGACGGCCGTTCGCCGTTTCACAGGCAGACGGTCCGCGCGTAGTTCACGCGAGCAAGCACATCGGCGGCCTGGTGCGCAGAGCTCACCCGGACGTGGGTGGTGTGCGTGCGGCCGCCACTCTGCACGCTGACCTGCACGAACCCGGTCGTCGTACGCTCCTTGCACAACAGGAACAACAGCCCGAGCAGACAGGCCAACGCGAAGACGATCGCCAACGCGATCGCCCAGCCCGGGATCCGCTCCTCCGTCCGCGACATGTCCATCGCCCACCAGTTCGCCCCGTGCGTGCGCAACACCCCAGCGGGGCTGACGATCCGGAACTGCTCGACGGAGATGTCGCCGATGGTCACGAGGACCGGTCCGCCGGGCAGCCGCTGCCAGGACTGCTGATTCGGGACAGGCACTGGGAATGGCATCGGGCTCTCGGTCACCCACTCAGCGTAGGGGGCCGGGGAGCGGCGCGGGGGCGTGACCGGGAACCTGTGGAAAAGATAGCCTGCGAGGATTCCTAGACGTCTCAGAAGGGACTGCGGTGAGTACTCCGACGCCTCCCCCCGGCGATGATCAGAACGACCAGAACAGGCCGCAGGACACCCCCGACGAGAGCGGGACCGACGAGCCTGGGCAGTACGGCCAACAGCCGGGCCAGTACGGGCAGCCCGGCCAGCCCGGGCCGTACGGCCAGCAACCTGGTCAATACGGACAGCAGCAGCCGGGCCAGTACGGCCAACAGCCAGGCCAATACGGACCGCCCGGCCAGCCCGGGCCGTACGGCCAGCAACCTGGTCAATACGGGCAACAGCAGCCGGGGCAGTACGGCCAACAGCCCGGCCAATACGGACAGCAGCAGCCTGGCCAGTACGGGCAGCCCGGCCAGCCGGGCCAGTACGGGCAGTACCCGGGCGGGGCCTACGGCTACGGCGCTCCGGCCGCGCCGCAGAACAACACCCCGCAGGTGCTCTCGATCATCGGCATCGTCTGCTGGTTCTGCTGCGGTATCGCCTCGGTCGTCCTCGGTCTGGTTGCCCAGGGCAAATTCCGTGAGCAGGGCAAGCCGGACACGCTGGCGAAGGTCGCCTGGATCGGCGGCATCGTCTCGATCGTGCTCTCGACGATCTACACCATCACGCAGTACAGCTGACGGCTCGTCGCGGGCGGCGGCGGTGGTCCGCCCGCGACGTCTCAGTTCAGGTTGCGGGCGACGCCGTACACGATCAGGATCACGGCCAGCGCCTTGGTCAGCCAGCCGAGTATGCGCGGGCTGACCGTCAGCCGGGGCAGGCGGATCAGCCGCAGCGATTCGAGTGCCCAGGCAAGCATTTGGTAGCCGATGGCAACGCCGATGAGCGGGCCGATCACCAGCACCACCGGGTTGAAGTGCCAGGCCGCGTCCAGATCCCCACGCAGCAAGGCGGCTGCCATCCGGGTCGCGCCGCAGAACGGGCAGTTCAGCCCCGTGGTCGCATGCAGGATGCAGGGTATGCCGATCTGCTGGCCGGACAACTGGTACACGGCCGCGAGC
The DNA here is from genome assembly GCF_045207705.1 of Kribbella sp. NBC_00889. Taxonomy (NCBI): domain Bacteria; kingdom Bacillati; phylum Actinomycetota; class Actinomycetes; order Propionibacteriales; family Kribbellaceae; genus Kribbella; species Kribbella sp. NBC_00889. The sequence continues at coordinate 6,671,389 of NZ_CP108783.1, forward strand.
GCGAATCCACCCACTCCGACGGCCGCCGCACCGAGCACTCGGCGGTCCAGCGGGCGGACCGGACCGGTCGGCCGGAGTACGACGCTCAGCGAAAGACTCACCGGACAACGGTAACTCTCATCTCGTGGGATCCGTAGCCGGAGCTGAGCCGTCGGACCGTTAGCCTGCAACTCACTCCTCATCTGTATTCACTAGAAGGGATCGTCGTGAGCAATCCGACGCCACCGCCGGGTTACGGCCCGCAGGACCCCCAGCAGCCGGGTCAGTACGGCCAGCCAGGCCAGTACGAGCAGCCCGGGCAGCAGCCGGGCCAGTACGGGCAGCAACAGCCCAGCTATGGCGGCCAGCAGCCGGGCTACGGGCAACAGCCCGGCCAGTACGGTCAGCAGCCTGGCCAGTATGGGCAGCAGCAGCCCCAGCAGTACGGGCAGCAGCCGGGGTACCCGCAGTACGGCGGTCAGCCAGGCTACCCACAGCAGTACGGTCAGCCGGGCGCGTACGGCGTACCTGGCAACCTGGCGGCCTGGCCGAACCGGGTCGGCGGCTGGCTGGTCGACGTCCTGATCATCGGGGTGCCGTACGGCATCGGGGCGGCGCTTGCGAGCGGCAACAGCTCGGCGATGGCCATCCTGGCGCTGCTGTTCTACCTGGTCGGCATCGGCGTCGGGATCTGGAACATCGTGTTCCGCCAGGGCACCACCGGACAGACCCTCGGCAAGTCGGCGCTGGGCCTCAAGCTGATCGACGGGATCAGCGGCCAGCCGGTCGGGCCGGGCAAGGCGTTCCTGCGCCAGATCACCCACATCCTGGACGGCATGGCCTGCTACATCGGCTACCTGTGGCCGCTGTGGGACGAGAAGCGGCAGACGTTCGCGGACAAGATCAACAACACCTACGTCATCAAGCTCTGACGTTTCAGCATTCATCCGGACGCCGTGGCCTGTTCAGGCCGCGGCGTTCGGCGTTCCCGGCGCCGGGCAATACGATGCCGCGGTGAGTACACCGATGCCCCCGCCGTACGGGCAGGACGGCGCTCCACCTGCGGCTGGTCGACTCCGCGACCAGAAGCAGACCTGGCACGACAAAGTCGTGTCGACGTACGTCCTCAAGGACTGAGGGTCAGCGCGACAGCAGGAAGCCGGCGCAGGTCACTGCCCACAGCACACTGGTGAAGCTGCCGATGATGAACCGCTCGGCGACCGCCTGGGGCGTGACCGAAGCCGGCTGATCGGGACTGCGCAGCTCCGGATAGCGAGCCAGGCCCTTGATGGCCAGCACGATCGCCAGTCCCTCGGGCCAGCCGGCCACCAGCGCCGCGTAGATGGCCAGGCGCTCGAGCGAACCGATCAGAGCGCCGCCGCGCAGCACCTCACCGGCCTTCTGCGTCGACTGCGCTCGCGTGTTGCCCCGGTCGACGAGAGCCAGCACAGATGTCGTCAGTGGGCCGCCACCGGTCACTGCCAGCCCGCCGGCCAGCAGGAGCAGCACGTTCCACCAGCGCTCGCGCCAGCCCTCGACACCGTCGCCGGCCAGCAGCAGGACGCCGACGGTGATCAGGCAGGCCAGCATCACGCCGCTGAGCACGATCTCCAGCGTCGACCCGGCCTTGGGGACCCATGCCAGAACGGCGAGGATCAGGCCGGCGGCGGTGAACGACAGAATGAGTGCCGTCACGCGGTGGCCCCAGCGTCGAGGAGCTCGGCCGCCAGCACTCGTCCACGTTGTTCCTCGGCGACTCCGGCTGCCTGGGCCCGCTGGGTCACCGCGGACTGACTGATGCCGAGCTTCACGCCGATCTCGCGCCGGGTGAGCCCTTCGGCCAGCAGGTCGGCGACAGCCCACCCGCGGTCGCTCCGCCGCCGCAGCACCGAAGCCATCAGCCACAACACCGTCTCGACCTGCTCGGCGCAGCGCGCGTCGGAGCCGACCACGTTGACGTGGTGCGGGCTCGACTTGGCCCGATTCACCGCCTCCCGCGCGAACACGAACGCGTCCCCGCTCCCGGCCCGCGTACTGCGCGGCAGCGGCTGCGTGACCTCACCGGCTCCGAGCCCGACGTACCAGGTGTCGGCGCGCAGCAGCTCGACGATCACGTCGATCGTGGCGCGCGCCTCGGACAGCACGCCCTGCACTTCGTCGCCGGCCGTCCGCTCGAACTTGCGGAGCAAACCGGTCCGCCGCGGCCGGCGGTTCAGGATGTTCAGTAGCTCGGGTACGAGATCGGTCATGCTTCGGCTGCCCCGCTGATCTACCGTGAGAACGAAGACCACTGTGCTGCACCTCCTTCCCGACGCCGTTAAGGCTACAGTCTTATTCACGTAGAGTGAAGGAAAAAACCTGAATCGGTTCATCCGATCACTCCTCGTGATCGCCCCGCGGAACCGACGATCCCCTAATTCTCCGCTGGATCCGGGGGGCGAGGCATCTCGACTCGCCCCCCGGATCTCACCGAGCGTCTGCAGGAACCAGGATCCTCACTCCGCCAGCGGCAGGTACAGCTTCTTGTCGTGGGCTTTGAAGGTCTCCGACATTTCGGCGAAGCCGGCCTCGATCGCCTCGGTGGAGGTCAGGCCGTGTTCCTCGGCGTACGCGCGGATGTCGGCGGTGATCCGCATCGAGCAGAACTTCGGGCCGCACATCGAGCAGAAGTGCGCGGTCTTGGCAGGCTCGGCCGGCAGGGTCTCGTCGTGGAAGGACCGCGCGGTGTCAGGATCCAGCGAGAGGTTGAACTGGTCCTCCCAGCGGAACTCGAACCTTGCCTTCGACAACGTGTCGTCCCAGGCCTGCGCACCCGGGTGCCCCTTGGCCAGATCCGCCGCGTGGGCAGCGATCTTGTACGTGATCACACCGGTCTTCACGTCGTCGCGATCCGGCAGGCCGAGGTGTTCCTTCGGCGTGACGTAGCAGAGCATCGCCGTACCCAGCCAGCCGATCTGGGCCGCACCGATCGCGCTGGTGATGTGGTCGTACGCCGGTGCGACATCAGTTGCCAACGGCCCCAATGTGTAGAACGGCGCCTCGCCGCACAGTTCCTCCTCGAGCCGGACGTTCTCGGCGATCTTGTCCATCGGCACGTGCCCCGGACCCTCGATCATCACCTGGACGTCGTGCTCCCAGGCGATCTTGGTGAGCTCGCCCAGGGTCCGCAGCTCGGCGAACTGGGCCGCGTCGTTGGCATCCGCGATACATCCCGGTCGCAGGCCGTCGCCGAGTGAGAACGTCACGTCGTACTCGCGCAGGATCTCGCACAGCTCGGCGAAATGCGTGTACAGGAAGGACTCCTGGTGATGCGCGAGGCACCAGGCTGCCATGATCGACCCACCTCGCGACACGATCCCGGTGATCCGGCGCGCGGTCAGCGGGACGTACCGCAGCAGGACGCCGGCGTGCACGGTCATGTAGTCGACGCCCTGCTCGCACTGCTCGATCACCGTGTCGCGGTACACCTCCCACGACAGCTCGGCCGGATCGCCCTTCACCTTCTCCAGCGCCTGGTACAGCGGCACGGTCCCGATCGGCACCGGCGAGTTGCGCAGGATCCACTCCCGCGTCTCGTGGATGCTCTTGCCGGTGGACAGGTCCATCACCGTGTCCGCACCCGCCCGGGTGGCCCAGACCAGCTTCTCCACTTCCTCCTCGACCGAGCTGGTCACCGCCGAGTTGCCGATGTTCGCGTTCACCTTCACCAGGAACTTCTTCCCGATGATCATCGGCTCGCTCTCCGGGTGCCGCCGGTTCGCCGGGATCACGGCCCGGCCGCGCGCGACCTCGGACCGGACGAACTCCGGGTCCATGCCCTCCCGCAGGGCGACGTAGCTCATCTCCTCGGTGACGGTGCCGGCTCGCGCGTGCGCCAGCTGGGTCAGTGGCGCGCGCCCGGCGATCCAGTCCCGCCGCAGCGCGGGCAGACCGGCTTGTACGTCGATCCGCGCCGACGCGTCCGTGTACGGACCGGAGGTGTCGTACAGGTCGAAGTGTTCGCCGTTCGTGAGGTGGACGCGACGGGCCGGGACCTCCAGCTCGCCGCGATAGATCTTCTCCGAGCCCGAGATCGGGCCGGTGGTGACAGTGGGCCGAATCGTGCTGACAGTCACTGTGCTGCTCCCTACGCCGGAATTACCCGGACAGGTTCGGCGGTCGGCGGCGCCGGACATGTGTCCAGCCGCCCTCTCAGCCCGCTACGGTGCGAGCTCCCGCGATCTCCAATTGTCACCGTCACTCTAGTGCCTCGTCGAGGAACGTGGGTGCCTCTAGCGGGCGTCTGGGGCGCCGCTAGAGGTGCCTACGCTCCTCGACGAGGCACTCACCTGTGTCGTCTTGACCGGGCCGGTAGCGTCGGGGGATGCGAGACCTCGTGTACCCGCCCGTGATCGGCTTCGCGAAGACCGCGTTCAAGGTGCTCGATCTGAAGATCCGGCTGACCGGGACAGAGAACGTGCCGCGGACCGGCGGCGCGGTGATCGCGCTGAATCACATCAGCTATGTCGACTTCATCCTGGGCGGGTTCGGCGCGGTGCCGAGCAAGCGGCTGGTCCGCTTCATGGCCAAGGACGTGCTGTTCCGCAACCGGTACTCCGGTCCGTTGATGCGCGGCATGCACCACATCGCGGTGGACCGGTCGGCAGGTACCGCGTCGTACCGGGAGGCGATCCGCTACCTGAACGACGGCGAGATCGTCGGGGTGTTCCCCGAGGCAACGATCAGCCGGTCCTTCGAGCTGAAGGAGTTCAAGTCCGGCGCGGTCCGGATGGCCGCGGAGGCCGGCGTACCGGTCGTCCCGCTGATCCTGTGGGGGACGCAGCGGATGCTGACGAAGGACCATCCGCGCGACTTCTCCCGGCATCGCGCGATCGCGATCACCGTCGGCGAGCCGATCACGGTCGGCACCGACGACGACGCGGCCGAGGCGACCGCGCACCTGCGGACGACGATGGCCGGGATGCTGGACCGGACCATCCGCGACTACCCGGAGCAGCCGGCCGGCGCATGGTGGCTGCCCGCGTCGTACGGCGGTGGTGCGCCCTCGCCCGCGGAAGCGGAACGCCTGGACCAGGAGGAACTCGCCCGGCGGGCGGCCCGCCGCAAGTAAGCACACCGTCAGTAACGCGGACAAGACCTTGACCCCCGGGTGACCCCGAGGGTACGAAAGGCTCTTGTTGACAGTGCAGGAAACCTGGGGGGTCCCTGTGACGCCGGCCGGTCGGCGGCGGTACTCGGGTAGGCGGGGAAGGGTTGTGTTCGATTCACCGGAAGAGCTGCATCTCTTCGAACCGGGGATGCTCGCGGTGGCGCCGCATGTCGCAGAGCACATCCCGGACGCCGGCGTCTACTTCGTCGACTGGGCCATCCAGGACCTGCCGGCGGACCGCGCCCGCGAGGTCGAGTCCGCGGTGAACGGCAGGCGCTGCCAGAACGGCTGGTTCCCGCTGGAGAGCCTGGACAGCATCGGCAGCCGCGGGTACTGGCGTGGTCCGCTCACCTACCTGGCCCGGATGACGGCCGACGACACGTCGATCCTGCAGGAGTGGTCGACCGACGGGCTCACCGGCGACGACCAGAGCCGGATCGAGGCGACCGTGAACCACCTGCTCTACCAGCAGGGTCACGCGGCCGCGGCGACCTGGGCCGTCGCGGTCCGCCCGCAGACCTACCTGGACGCAGCGCTGCTCGGCGACCGGCTGGCCGCCGCGTGGGAGTACAACCTCGGCTCGATCCGCTCGAAGGACGTGGCGAAGTCGGTACGGCGCTGGAACCGCTGACGTCAGTGGAACTGCGGGATGACCAGGTACAGCCCGTAGAACGCGGCCGCCACCCCGACCCCGAAGATCAGGCTGACCAGGGCCCCTCACCGAGAGCACTCCAGTCGATGTGCATCGCCGTACTCCTCTCAGCCCGCCGCGGCCGTGGTGGCCGGAGTCGGCCACCCGGCCGGACAGCCGGACAGCCGGACAGCCGGACAGCCGGAGAACTTACTCCAAGATCAGATGGGCCAACCCGTAACAGAGCGCCGCGATGATGCCGGCCGCGGGAATGGTCAGCACCCACGCTGTGACGATGTTCTGCGCGACTCCCCAACGGACCGCTGACAGCCGCTTGGTCGCACCGGCGCCGATCACCGCCGACGTGATCGTGTGCGTGGTGGAGACCGGCGCGTGCAGGCCGATCGCCATCACGTACAGCACGGTCGCGGCGACCGACTCGGCGGCGAAGCCGCGGGCCGGATCCAGGTGGATGATCCGGCGGCCCAGAGTGCGCATGATCCGCCAGCCACCGGAGTAGGTGCCGAGCGAGATCGCCGTCGCGGCGGAGATCTTGACCCACAGCGGGATGCCGTCGTTCTCGTTGACGTGACCGGTGGTGAGCAGGGCCAGGAAGATGACGCCCATCGTCTTCTGCGCGTCCTGCAGGCCGTGTCCGAGCGCCACCGCCGCTGCCGACAGCGACTGCGACATCCGGAAGCCCCGGGTGACCTTGCCGGGATTGCTGTGCCGGAATATCCAGAGGATCGCCGTCATCAGCGCGAACGCGCCGAAGAAGCCGATCCCCGGCGACAGCACCATCGGGATGACGACCTTGTCGAGGATGCCCGTCCACAGCACGATGCTCGACGAGGCGACCCCGGCGCCGATCAGTCCGCCGATCAGCGCGTGCGACGAGGAACTCGGCAGGCCGAAGTACCAGGTGATCAGGTTCCAGATGATGGCGCCGATCAGCGCGGCGATGACGACCACCAGGCCGTGTGTGCCGCTCGGCGTGCTGATGATGCCCTTGCCGATCGTCTCGGCCACCTCGGTGCCGGCCAGCGCACCGAGGAAGTTGCACGCCGCGGCCATCGCCAGCGCCACCCGCGGGGTGAGCGCGCGGGTGGAGACCGAGGTCGCGATCGCGTTGGAGGCGTCGTGGAAGCCGTTGGTGTAGTCGAAGGCCAGCGCGATGACGACGAGGATGATGACGAGCGCGAGCTCCACGCTCAGCTCTCCTTGACGGCGATCTGCTCGACGGTGTTGGCGACGTGTTCGAAGGCGTCGATACCGGCCTCCAGCAGGTCCACCACGGTCTTGAACTTCATCACGGTCAGCGCGTCGTACTCGCCGCTGAACAGTTTGGCGATGATCCGGCGGTGCACCGCGTCACCGGTGTTCTCCAGCCGGTTGATCTCGATCCAGTACTCGGCCAGGTCCTTCATCGTCCGCAGCCGGGGCATCGTCTCGGCGGTCAGCTGCGCCATCCGCTGGAGTACCTCGATCTGCTCGGCGACCTCCTCCGGCAACTTGTCCAGGTTGAACAGGTGGACCGAGTCGACGGCCTCCTCCATGAAATCCATCACGTCGTCGAGATCGGAGGCCAGCCGGTAGATGTCCTCGCGGTCGAACGGGGTGACGAAGGTCGAGTTCACCCGGCGGATGATCGAGTGCGTGGTCTCGTCGGCCGCGTGCTCGGCGTCCTTCATCTGGGCGGCGATCTGGTGGCTCGACGACAGCCCGGTTCCGGCGGTGCTGCCGAGCAATTCGGCCAGGATCCGGGATCCGTCCACGAGGTGGTTGGCGGACTCGGTGAAAAGGTCGTAGAACGTCGGGTCGTTCGGACGCAGACGTAACGGCACTTCAAGCTCCGGATGAACGAGGGACAAACCGTGAACATGCTAGGGGGAACCTGCGGTTGACGCGGCATCCGCCCGGTCAAGGTAGCGCGTCGGAATGAACTGCCCCAAGGGGATCTGACCGGAGAGTAACCGAATCGTTTCAACGAGTGATCACGGCGTACAGGTCGAAGAGACCCACCACGAGCACCAGTCCGGCCGCGATCCGGACCACCCGATCGTGGCCGAGGGCATGGACCGCGGCACCTCCGGTCCGCCGGTAGACGGCGCTCACCGCTGCCCAGCAGGACAGGGACAGCACCAGTACGACGATGCCCAGGCCGGTGCGGACGTCCGACGTACCGTGGCCGGAAGCAAGCAACAGGACGCCGTTCGCGATCAGGCCGAGGGCGGTCCGGCGCCAGGCGAGGAGGGTGCGCTCGGGCTGCAGCCCGGGGTCGGGTGTGCTCATCGCCACAACGAGAAGATCAGGGCGATCAGGCCGACCACGGCGATCGTTGCCCCCAGCATCAGCGGCAGGCGGGTCAACGGGAGCGGCCCACCGCGGCGGATCGCGGCCAGGTTCTGCTGCCAGCGGCGGAAGGCGCCGGCCGTGGTGATGATACCGACAGTGACCAGAACGACACCGATGATGCGGGCGGGCCAGCGATCCGGACCGAGGTCAAGGAACTGCACCGCGGACAGACCGCCGGCGTAGCAGGCCAATGAGGTCCGCAGGTAGGCCAGATAGGTGCGTTCGTTCGCCAGGGTGAAGCGGTAGTCCGGTTCGCGGTCTTCGTACTCCTCCGTCATCCGCAGCTCACCAGGCCGTACTTCTGCTTCAGTGTCAGCACACGCCTCACGCTACTGCTCAGCTGCGCGGCGAAGGCCTTGTCCTGCTCGGCCTTGGTGACCAGCGCGTTCACCATGGTGGCGGTCTGCGACGCCGTGGCGTTGATCACGATGTCCCCGCCGGCCGCCACGAACCGCGTGGCGCGCTGCCCCACCGGCACCGACTTGACCTCGGCGGCCGCTCCGACGTCATCGGTGATCACCACTCCGCCGAACCCGAGGTCCCCGCGCACCATCCCCTGGATCACGGTCCTCGAGAACACGGCACGGTTCTCCGGATCGATCTTGGCGTAGGTGACGGTGGCGATCATCACCATGTCGCTCCCCGCCCCGACGCCGTCCGCGAACGGCTTGAGGTCGGCGTCCCCGCGGACGGTCACGTTGTCGACCACTCCGGACGAGAAGTCCGTGTTGCCGCGCACCCGGCCGAGTCCCGGGAAGTGTTTGACCGACGTCATCACTCCGGCCGACCCCATGCCGCGAACGAACGCCTGGACCGGCGGCCCGACCTCGGCCGGGGTGCTGCCGTACTCACGGTCCAGACTGCCGATCGGCGCATTCTGACTCTTGAGAGAGCTCGGTACGACGTCTGCCACCGGTGCGAGGTTGAGGTTCACACCGGCCTGCTTGAGCTGGTCGCCCCAGTGGTCCGCGTTGCTGGTGAGCTTGGAGCTGGACCAGGTGCCCTGCACGGTTGCCGACGGGATGCGGTCGAAGCCGGGGCCCTTGAGGCGCTGGATCTGTCCACCCTCCTGGTCCGCAGCGATCAGCGGCCGAACGCCCTTGACCGTGGCGGCTGTCCTGACGGCGGCCATCGCCGTACGGGTGTGGGAGAGGCTGCCACCGGTACCGAGCAGGAGTACGCCGCCGGGCTTCTCCTGCTGGACGATGGAGCGCTGGCTCGAGGTCATGCCGTTGGCGCTGATGCCGGTGAGGATCAGCTGGGCCGCCTTCTCGCTGAGCGTGAGGGCTTTGAGCTTCTGGTCGACGCAACTAGTCGGTGTTGCGGTCGGCGTGGGGGGCGGGGTTGCTGACGGCGTCGGCGTGGTGGGTGACTCGGTGGTCGTCGGCTGCGTTGTCGGCAGCGGCACCGAGGACGAGGGCGCCGTACTCGGACCCGCCGTGGGTGGAGAGTCCGTGTCGCCGCAGCCTGCGAGCAGGAGAGCCGTCAGCAGGACCAGAGCGGCTGGATGCCTCATTGTCAGCGTCGCTCCCAGGCGGCGCGGTCGACCGTGTCGCCGGAGTGCCGGGCGAGCGTCGCGCAGAGGTCGTAGAGGTGCTCGACCTGCTCCTCGCTGAGCGCGTCGAAGATCGACTTGCGGACTTCCTCCACATGACCGGGTGCCGTCTCGACCAGCTTCTGCCGGCCGAGGTCGGTGATGATCGCCACCTGACCGCGGCGGTCGGACTCGATCGCCTCCCGCCGTACCCATCCGGTCTGCTCCAGCCGGTTGACCGCATGCGACAGGCGGCTGCGTGAACCAAGGGTGGCGACCGCGAGCTCACTCATCCGCAACCGGCCGTCAGGTGCGTCGGACAACCGGACCAGGATCTCGTAGTAGGTGTGCGGGATTCCGGCATCGCGTTGCAGTTGCTGCTCGATCCGGGTGTTCACCACGCGCTGGGCCGCGATGAACGCTCGCCATGCCTGCTGCTCTGTCTGGTTCAGCCACCGGGGTTCCGCCATCCCCGCAGCGTAGCCAGTACGGCTCCCTCACGCTCGTTCAGCCTGATCAGCAGTACGGCGGCCGCACAGACCAGCATGCCGATCACCGCCGGCGCACCGATCGTCTCGTCGAACATCAGGAAGGCGATCACCATCGTGGTCGGCGGCACGAGGTACAGCAGGCTGCTGATGCGAGTGGCACCGGACAGCTTCAGGTTGACCAGGTACAGGCCCCAGCCGCCACCCGTTGCCAGCAGCACCAACCAGAAGACGGCACCGTAGAAGCCCGGCTCGTTCGGCACCGTCAGCTGGTCGGTGGTCGCGGCCAGCGCGACGAACAGCACGGTGGAAACGAGGCTCTGGATGCAGAGTGCGTCGAGCGAACTGGTGCTGGGCTTGCGGCGGCGTTCCAGACACGTTCCGGCAACCATGCCGAACACGCCCGCGAGTGGCACCAGGAAGAGCAGCGGTGAGAGGTGGCCGGCGTGGAGGTCATCCGCGACGACGAGAGCCACTCCGGCGAGGCCCAGGGCCAGACCGATCCACTGACGTCGATTGACGGGTTCGCTCAGCAACGGTCCGGCGACTGTGGCGATCAGGATCGGTTGCAGCGACCCGATGAGGGCAGTGACGCCCGCACTGAGGCCATGGTCGATCCCGGTGAAGATGAGGCCCAGATAGACGAACTGGGTCAGTACAGCCATCCACACCTGGGTCACCAGGTCCCGCTTGGTCACTCGCGGGCGGCGGACGGCGAGGATCACCACAGCCAACGCACCCGCGACCACGTAGCGCCAGGCAAGCAGGTCGAAGGCGGTCGTGTACTGCGTCCCCCACCGGGCGCCGATGAACCCCGAACTCCAGAACACGACGAACCCGGCGCCCGCGATCACAGTCACCGCGGGCAGACGCCGTACCGGAAGGGTCTGTGTGGCATGGGGACACGGTAAACATACAGGTCGGTATACTGTCAGTGTGCTAGCTCAGCAGATGAGACTGCGGGTGGATCGCGGGCTGTCCGAGGAGGCCCGGCTGACGCCGGCCGGGGAGCGGATCCTGGCCGCGGCGTCGACGCTGTTCTACGAGCAGGGAATCCGGACGGTCGGCGTGGACACGATCGCCGCGGCCGCCGACGTGACCAAGAAGACGTTGTACGACCGGTTCGGGTCGAAGGATCGGCTGATCGCGGCGTACCTGGACCGGCGGAACCGGGTGTGGCACGCGTTCCTCGACGAGCAGCTGGAAGCGCGCGAGCCCGGTACGCCGGAGGAGGTCATCCTGGCGTTGTTCGGGGCTCTGACCGACTGGGTGGCGGGGTCGCGGAACGGGTGCGGGTTCATCAACGCGAGCGTCGAGCTGGCTGCGCCGGACCATCCCGCGATGCCGGTGATCGTCGGGCAGAAGCAGTGGATGCGGTCCGAGTTCAAGGCACAGGCGGAGCTGGCAGGGCTTGCGGACGCGGGTGAGCTCGCGGATCGTCTGCTCCTGCTGCACGAGGGCGCGCTGGTGAGCTACCGGGTGGCGGCGATGGACAACGCCACCGAGGTGGCGAGCCGCGCGGCCGCCGACATGCTGGCCGCCTGGCCGCGGATTTAGCTGTTGCCGCGTCTCATGATGGTCAGACCGATCAGGCGGGACACCACCATGGCGACATACCCGAGTCCGGCGAGCTGCTCGAGCATCACCACCGACCTGCCCCAGGACGTGATCGGGAGGATGTCGCTCAGCCCGGTGCTGGACAGGGTGGTGAAGCTGAGGAACAGCAGCTCCATCCAGGTGCGATCGCTGGCCGGGTCAACGGCTGCGGTGAAGCTACCGGGCACGAGAGCCTGCACGAACACGTACAGGTAGGCGAAACCCCAAGCCACCAAGGTGAACGTGGCACCGGTGGCGTACAGCTCGTCGGCGCTCACGTCATGGTCGGACAGCATGTAGCGGAGCAGGCTGTACGCCGCGTAGAAGTAGAAGGCAGCGTGCAGTACGCCGGAGATCGCGATCACCGGCTCGGTCGGATTGGCTGCGTCGACCAGTGACAGGGCGACGGCTGGGATGCCCAGACAGATGCTGACCCAGGTCAGCCCCGGCGTGGCCCGCACCGAGAACACCGCGAGTGCCAGTACGACGATCCCGAGGATCTCGAACGCGACCCGTCCGCCCCGGGATCCCTCCATCGCGGGGTAGACCAGCACGCCGAGCAACTGCACCACGAGCAGAACAGCGGACGGGTGCCGCCGCGCACTCCCGACCACGGTCATGTCCCGGCCTCCCCCACCTTGCGGGACTCGATGATCGCCGCGCGGCGCGCCAGCCGGTGGTGCCGCCGGATCTCCGCCTCCCGGAGCCGCCGCCGCTCCTCGTCGGTCTCGGCGATCACCTGTGGGACCTCGCGAGGCTTCCCGTGCTCGTCGACCGCGACGAACACCAGGTACGCCGAGGCGACGTGCACCTCCGGTCCGACGGCGTCCCACCGGTCCGCGGTGATCCGGACGCCGACCTCCATCGAGCTCCGGCCGGTCCAGTTGACCTGGCCGCTCAGGTGGATGACGTCACCGACCCGGACCGGCACCAGGAACACCATCTCGTCCATCGACGCGGTGACCGCGGGGCCGCCGGAGTGCCGGGCCGCGACCACGCCGGCGACCGAGTCGACCAGGGTCATGATCACGCCACCGTGCACTGTCCCCAGCAGGTTGGTGTCGTTCTGCGCCGTGATGTGCGACAACGACAACCGCGTCACCGACGTCGGCCGGGACGACGGGGTGCTGGACATGCCGACTCCTTCTGGGTGGGTCCTTCTGGCGGGTCTGCGCAGACTATCCCGGGCGGGTTGTCCACAGGTTCGAAATCACCGGCCGCGACGGGTGCCGATCCTCGTACTTTCTCTGGGCGAGGAGGTGGTCCCGATGACCATCGACACCTGCACCGACCATGCCCAAGGCAACCACTCCGACCGGCCGGATCCGGTCCTGACTCCCCTGACCCGCGGCCAGGCCGCGCGGCTGATCAGCCTCGGCCTGTCCACCGCGGCCCGACTCGGTCTCGACGTCGCGTACGAGGGCGGCGCCGCCCTCGTACCGGTCGAGCCGTCCGCATCCAGCCCGGTTCTCGGCCTGAGCAACCTGGCCCGCATCATCGCCCGGTACGACGAGGACCGCTGGCCGGCCCTGGTCGAGGAGCACTTCGTCCAACTACAGGAACGGCTCCGCGAAGGCCCGCCACTCCCACCGACCGATCCCCAGCGGGATCTGATCCAGCGTCTCGTCCCCCGCGATGCACTGCCCACCGAATGGACCTCCGGGCGCCCCGACTTCCTTCCCGGGGTGCTGTCCGTTCCGTCGACCATGGAGGACGGCGTGGTCACCATGTACCTCGACCCCACCGACTTCGGTCTCACCTGGTCCGAGGCCGAACGACACGGCCTGACCAACCTGCGTCGCATCACCGACCACGTCGAGTACCTGACCCAGGACGACCTCCGGATCGCCGCCGTCACCGGTTCCCCGTACGCCGCCTCCCGGGCCTTGGTCCTCGACACGGTGCTCCGAGAATCCCTCCACACCGAGACCCCTTCCTACGGCGTACTGGCCGCGCTCCCCTCGCGGGACCTCCTGCTGATCCATGTCATCGATGACCTCTCGGTCATCCCCGCCCTGGGCCTGATGCTGAACCTGACCGCCCGCTCCCACAGCCATGACCCGGGCCCGCTGTCACCCGACGTCCACCTGGTCACCCGGACCACCGGCACCCCGTGGACCTGGCATCCCGCCACCGTTCCCTCACCCGACCACACCCCTCTCCGGCTCTCGTCGCAGCTCCAGTCGCTCACGCAGCTTCTGGCCACTCGAGAACCTCCGCCCTAACTGCCACGCCGGGACCGGTCCGGGCGTCCTCAGGGTGAGGTGAGGTGGATGCGCAGTGTTCGGCTGGGATCGGTCGCCGTGGTCGTTGCGGCTGTCGTTGGCGCCGGCGTCGTGGCCGGCTGCGGGGATGAGGCTGCAGGTGGCTCGCCGGGGATTCCGTCTGGGTCGCCGGTGCCGGGCGGCAACGACTCTGCGGTGACGGCCGCCGCGGATCTGCTGAATCCGTTGCTGCTCCAAGACTTCGCCGCATCGTTCGCCGGCCTGGTGCTCGATCACGACAAGCGCGTCGTGATCGTGTACCGGAAACCTGATGCCGCTCTCGACGCCCGGGTGCGCGAGAAGGCGAAGGGCGTCACCGTGGAGCTGCGCGATGCGCGGATGAGCCAGCGCGAGATGGCGGACCTGAGGGATCGGGTGATCGGTGACATCGGCTACTGGGGCGAGCGTGGCGTGTCGGTCAACGGTGCGGGGCCGAAACCGGACGGCTCCGGCGTCGAGGTGATGACGACGTCGGGCAACTCATCGGACCAGAAGAAGCTGAGAGTCCACTACCGAACCGATGCCATCCTCGTGACGCAGGGCCAACCGGTCATCGTGGCCCCGATGACCGTCCCGGCCACTCCGCTCAAGCGCCCCATCACCCCGATCACACCGCCACCCCGATAGCGCCTCCCCAGTTGTCAGGCAGTGGGGGGCTTGAAGTGGCCGGGCCAGTCGGAGTGGCGGATGCGGGTGATGGAGCGGACCTCGCCGAGGGTTGACCATTCGTCCTTGCCGAGGCGGGCCAACGGACGAAGGAGGTGGATGTCGGGGCGGTCGTCGACCATCACGGCCTCGTCGATGGCGAGATGGCGGACCTGACCGATCACCACGGTGGAGTCACCCAGTTCGAGGGTGGTGTGCAGCGTGCACTCGATGGCGACCGGTGACTCCGCGACGCGGGGGACAGCGACTGTGCGGGCGGGTTCGGTGGTCAGGCCGACGGCTTCGAACTCGTTGATCTCCGGCGGGAAGTTGGTGCCGGTGGCGTTGACCTGCTCGAACAGGGGTTCGGCAGCGAAGTTGACCACGAACTCGCGGGTCGCCTCGACGTTGTTCAGGCTGTCCTTGCGGCCGACCGAGGTGAACTGGACCATCGGCGGCTGCACACACGCCACGGTGAAGAACGAGTGCGGCGCCAGGTTGAGGACACCGTCGGCGGACCTGGTCGAGACCCAGGCGATCGGGCGCGGGACGACGATCGAGTTCAGCATCGCGTAGAACTCACGCCGTCCGACGGTTTCCGGATCCAGGTCGACTCGCACGCTCGCAGTACATCAAATCCGGTGGACGCCGTGGCGCACCGGCTGAAGGATCGAGACGACGGACGCCAGACCACGACGGAGGTACGTGTGGGAGATCACCACGATGAGCCGGGGATCGCCGAGGTCGGGCGACGGCACGGGATTGCGCCAGGGCAGATCGTCGAGGTCGCGGGCGGGGTGGCCAACCGCGGGTTCGTGCTCGGCGAGGGGTTGTTCCTGCGGGTGTCGCGGCCGGGGTTCGAGGGCGATCTGCGCAAGGAGGCCGCGGTCGTGCCGGTCGCCCGGGCTGCGGGCGTGTTGACGCCGGCAATCGTCGAGTACGACGAGAGCCGGTCGGTCGTCGATGCGCCGTACGTCGTGATGCAGCGGGTGCACGGAGTCGAGCCGACCGATGGACCGCCGGCTGGATTGGCGGAGCAGTTGGCCCGGCTGCACGAGCACGAGCAGACCGAGATCCCCGGGCTGCCGCGGGACGACCGGGACGATCCGTGGCAGACGGTCGACCGGCTGACGGAGCGCGGAACCATCGACCTCGGGACGGCGAAGTGGCTGAGCGACTGGTTCACCCGGTTGTCCGGCCGGTTCGACCGGAACGAGACCAAGGTGCTGATCCACGGAGATGTTGCCTCACACAACCTTCTGGCCGGTCCGGACGGTGAGCTGCGGGCGCTGATCGACTGGGGTGATGCCGCCTGGGCCCCGCGTGGCATGGACTTCGCCAAGTTGCCGCTCGAGCAGGTCGCCGCGATCCTGCCGGAGTACGTCTGCCACGCGCGGTCCGCCGTACGGGAGGAGGAGGTGGCTGCGGCTGCGCTGTGGTTTCACCTGGACTGGGGGCTGGGGAAGCTGACCGCCGACCCGTGGCCCGGGCAGCGGCACTGGACCGCTCCGCCCGGCAGCCGGGTGCTCGGGCTGCTGAGGTTCTTCGCCGCCGGACCGCCCGGGCCGTGGCGTGACCTGACCTGATCAAGAAGGCGGGGTTCTGGCTCTCAGTGCTGGGGTTTCTGCTGTAAAACAAGGGGTTTGCACTTGTCACGACATGCGGCAGACTGGGTTCTCGTGACTGACTACGTAGCCGCCCAGGACCGGTACGACGACCAGATGGCCTACCGCCGGACGGGACGCAGCGGCTTACAGCTGCCCGCGATCTCGCTGGGGCTGTGGCACAACTTCGGCGACGACAAGCCGTTCACGACCCAGCGTGACATCCTGCGCCGGGCGTTCGACCTCGGCGTGACGCACTTCGACCTGGCGAACAACTACGGCCCGCCGTACGGCTCGGCCGAGACCAACTTCGGTACGCACTTCGCCCGGGACTTCGCCAAGTACCGCGACGAGCTGATCCTGTCGACCAAGGCCGGTTACGACATGTGGCCGGGTCCTTACGGTCAGGGTGGCGGCTCGCGGAAGTACCTGCTCGCCTCGCTGGACCAGTCGCTGGCCCGGATGGGCGTGGACTACGTCGACATCTTCTACTCGCACCGGTTCGACCCGGACACCCCGCTCGAGGAGACGATGGGTGCGCTGGACGCCGCGGTGCGTTCGGGCAAGGCGCTGTACGCCGGCATCTCGTCGTACTCGGCGGACCGGACCCGGGAGGCGGCGCGGATCCTGCAGGAGCTGGGCACGCCGCTGCTGATCCACCAGCCGTCGTACTCGATGCTGAACCGCTGGATCGAGGAGGACCTGCTCGACGCCGTCGGTGAGCTGGGCGTCGGCGTGATCGCGTTCTCGCCGCTGGCGCAGGGCGTGCTCACCGACCGCTACCTGGACGGCGTCCCGGCTGACTCCCGCGCCGCGCAGGGCAAGTCGCTGAACCCGGACTCGCTCACCGAGGACACCCTGAAGCACGTCCGCGCGCTGAACGAGATCGCCAAGGAGCGCGGCCAGTCCGTCGCCCAGCTGGCGCTGGCCTGGACGCTGCGCGACGACCGCGTCACCAGTGCGCTGATCGGTGCCTCCAGCGTCGCCCAGCTCGAGGACAACCTGGCGACCGTCCGGAATCTGAAGTTCAGCCCGGAGGAGCTCGAGGCCATCGACGCCGACGCCGTCGAGGCCGGCATCAACCTGTGGAAGAAGAGCTCGGACAGCTAGGCCCCCGGCGGGAGGTTGCGGAACGGGGTCGGGTGGTTGCGGCGGCCCGGGGTTGGGCACAGGCTGGAGGAGAACCCTCCTGGAGGTGGTTGTCATGACCGCTTCGACGCTCGAACTGGCCCTGACCTACGAACATGCCCGGATCCGTGAGCTGGCTCAGCAGGCTCACCACCCGGCCGCCGCGCACCCCGAGCGCAGACATCAGACCGACTGGTTCTACGCCATTGCCGCGCAGCACCTGGCCGCCGCCGAAGACGTCCTCCTCCCGCACGTACGCCGGCTCCCCGACGGGAGCAGCCTGGTCACCAGGTACGTCGGCAACGCGAAGGAGCTGGAGCGGTCACTGCGCTTCCTGAAAGGACGCCAGTACGGCGACAGCCGGGTGCAGAACCTGACCGACCTGGAGGTGTGGACGGCCGTCGACCGGCTGCTCGCCGAACACGAGCGGCTGGAGACGTCGTGCACCCAGCAGATCAGTGAGCAACTGGACGACTCGCACGTGAACACGCTGACCGAAGAGCTCCTGGAAGCCGAGGATGTCGCGCCGACGCGGGCGCATCCGTACTCGCCGCACACCGGCATGGCGGGCCGGATGGTGCACCGCATGTGGCGATTGGCCGACAACGCCTGGGACAGCGCCGAAGGACGCGTCGTCCCGACCAAGTACCACGTGCATCCGAAACGCGATTCCGCCCTGTCCCACTACCTCTACGGCACCGCGATGCCGGAGGACCGGGAAGAGCAGCACTAGAAGCAAAGTGACCGGGCCCGGGCCCTCGGATGCCTCCGAGGGCCGGGCCCGGTCTGCCTGCTCTCACTGCGCCTGGTTGTGGGAGCCGGCGGGTCCCGCCTCCACTGCGCCTGGTGTGTGGAGATGGGTCCCAACACCCTCCCCCGCTGCGCCTGGTGTGCGGGGGAGGGCGGTCAGGGGATTACTTCAGTCCGTCGATCGCCTTCTTCGCGCCGGGGTGCAGCGGCACCGGGTCGGTCTTCTCGGCGTTGTCGAGCGTGATGTCCTTGGCCGCCGCGTTCACCGCGACCAGGGCGTCCTTGTTGTCGTACAGCACCTTGGTCACCTGCTCGGCCAGCTCGTCCTTCATGTCTGTGCGGACCAGCAGCACGTTCGGCACGATGATCGTCGCCACGTCGGCCGGCTGCTTGTACGTCGCCGCCGGGATCGGCGCCTGGCTGTAGACCGGACCGTACTTGTCCTGCATCTTCGGCAGCAGGTCGACGATCGGGATCAGCTTCACGCCCTTGCCCATGCTCGTGGTCAGGTCGGTGATACCGCCGGTCGGCAGGCCACCGGACCAGACCAGTGCGTCGATCGTGCCGGACTTCATCGCGTCCACCGACTCCGGCAGGCCGAGCCGTTGCGCGGTGACGTCCTTGGCCGGGTCCAGGCCGGCCGCCTCGAGCAGCCGGCGGGCGATCACCTCGGTGCCGGAGTTCGGCGAACCGGTGGAGACCCGCTTGCCCTTCAGGTCCGCGATCGAGTTGATCCCGGCCGACGTATGGACCGCGACCTGCGTGTAGTTGTTGTAGAGCCGGGTCAGGGCGACCACGTCCTGCTTGGACTTGAAGCTGTTCTCGCCCTTCACCGCGTCGGCCGCGGTGTCGCCGAGCGAGAACGCGATGTCGTAGTTGCCGGCCACCAGGCCCTGCACGTTCTGCACCGAGGCGCCGGTCTCACTGGCGGTCGCCCGGTAGCCGGACATCTTCTGCGAGATCACCGAGGCCAGCGCGCCGCCCAACTGGTAGTACACGCCGGTCGTGTTGCCGGTGGCGATCGTCAGCCGGCCTCCGGTCGCCGTACCGGAGCCGGTCGGTTCACGCTGCCCGCCACAGGCAACCAGCGAGAAGACAGCAGCGAACGCCACCGCGGCGGTGGGCAGTCGACGGAGTCTCATGAGGGGACGGGTCCTTCCTTCGGGGCGGCGGCGGCCTGGCGTTGCCGCCGGACCAGATTGATGACGACGGCAACAAGTAGCAAACCGATTCCGGCCGTGATGGTTACGGGCGCGAGGTAAAGCAGCAGGACGGCCGCCGGAACACACAGCAACCGCTCGGCCCAACTCGTCGCCACCACGATCCAGCCACCGGTCACCACCGCGAGCGCGGCGACGGCGAGCATCGACACGGCCAGCGTCCACAGCATGCCGACGAACGATCCCTGACCGAGCAGGTGTGCGCCGTTGTCGGTCAGCACGAACGCGAACGGCACCAGGAAGGCCGGCAGCGTGTACTTCCACGCCTGCCACATCGTCGGGATCACCTTGCCGCCGGTGATGGCGGACGTCGCGACCGCGGCCAGTGCGGTCGGCGGCGACACCTCGGACAGTACGGCGTAGTAGAAGATGAACATGTACGCCTCGGGCTGCGTCACCCCGAGCTGCGTCAACGCCGGCGCGATGATCACCGCGGCGATGATGAACGACGCCGTCACCGGCACCGCCAGACCCAGGATCAGCACAGCGATCGCCGACAGCAGCACGGTGAGGGACAGTACGACGGTGTGGTCCTCGGTCAGGCCGTGCGCCGCACTGACGATGATCTCGGCCAGGTTCAGCCCGAGTCCGGTCTGCGTGGTGACCGCGACGATGATGCCGGCGGTCGCACAGGTCGCCGCCACCGGCAGCACCGAACGGGTGCCCTGGGCAAGCGCTTTGAAGAAAGGCCCGGCCGTCAGCCGGTGCTCGCGGTCCAGGAACGACAACCCGAACTGGATGATCACGGCGTAGACCACGGCCTTGAACGGCGGTACGTCGACCGCCATGAAGCCGATGATCACGAACAGCGAGAGGAAGTGGTACCCGAACCGCAGCAGCAGCCGCAGCGCCGACTGCTGCGAGATCTCGGCCGACGTCGTGCCGTGCCGGCGGGCGTCGATCTCGATCGCGAGCAGGATGCCCAGGTAGTACAGGATCGTGGGGATGACGGCGTACCCGAGCACGGTCAGGTAGGAGACCCGCAGGAACTCGGCGATGATGAACGCGGCCGCGCCCAGGGTCGGCGGCGACAGGATCGCGCCGATGCCGGCGGCGGCGAGCATTCCACCTGCCGGTTCGGGCGGGTAGCCGGCCCGCCGGAGGATCGGCCAGGACACCGTGCCGAGCGACACCGCGGTCGCCGTACCGGAGCCGGACACACTGCCCAGCAGGAAGCCGGCCAAGGTGACCGTGCGGCCAGGCGCGGTCCGGCTGCGCTTGAAGGCGGCGAAGGACAAGTCGATGAAGAACTTGCCGGCCCCGGAGTAGTCGAGCACCGCGCCGTAGATGGTGAACAGCACGATGTAGCTGGCCGCGACGCCCAACGGTGTGCCGTAGAACCCGGCCGTGCCCATCGTGAACTGCGCGATGATCGCGTCGAAGTTGAAGCCCTGGTGCGCCAGCGACCACGTGTACGGCAGGTAGCCGCCGTAGTACGCATAGGCGATGAAGACCAGGCTGAACACCGGCAGCACCCAACCGGTGGTACGACGGCAGGCCTCGAGCAACAGGATGAGCAGTACGGTGCCGGCCAGGATATCGAGAGTCGTCGGAGCCTGACGCCGTTCCAGATAACCGTCGAAGTCGATGAGCGGGTAGACGCAGACCACCAGCGCGACCACGGCCAGGATCCAGTCGGTGATCCCGGGGTCGTCGGTGGCCCGGTCCTTGAACGGGTTGAGGAACGCCGGGACCTTCCAGCCCCGGTAGCAGAGCAGCGTGATCGGCAGAACGGCTGCGAGAAAGATCACCAGGTAAAACTGCGTTCCCTGTGGTAAGGGGAAGAACACCTGCCAGAGCACGCCGACGCTGACGATCGCGCACCAGACCGAAATCACCAGGTCGAGGGCAGGTCTGAGCCGCCGAGCCGGGCGTTCCTGCTCGTACTCGGCCAGTTCTTCCTCGGAGGGCGCGGTCAAGCCGGCCCCCGTACCGATACCGACAGTCATCTACCGGTTCCCTCCTGTGTTCGGAAGGCTAATGTTGCCGAACACAGCACGCAGTCGCGTGATTACGTCTTTACCAAGATCTGACACATATGAGCGTCTCCTGGCCTACGATCACCGCATGAGTGGCGCGGTACGGATTCTGCTGGTCGAGGACGATCTCGATATCGCCAATGCCCTGATACCCGCGTTGCGGCGTTACGGCCTGATGGTGACGCACGTCCGGACGGCCGCGGACGCCCTCGCGGCGGACCCCGGCGACCTGGTCCTGCTGGACCTCGGGTTGCCCGACGGGGACGGCATCAACGTGTGCCGGCAGATCCGGACGGTGTCCGACGTACCAGTGATCGCGGTCACCGCGCGCGGTGAGGCGGCCGACCGCGTTCGCGGGTTGCGCAGCGGCGCGGACGACTATGTGGTCAAACCGTTCGCGATTTCCGAGCTGCTGGCCCGCATCGATGCTGTACTTCGTCGTACCGGCCTTTTGCAGCCCCGCCCCCGGGTGACCGTCGGCGACCTGACCGTGGACATCGAGGCCCGGACGGTGCAGGTCGCGGACAAGCCGATCAGCCTGACCCGCAAGGAGTTCGACGTGCTAGCTGTGCTGGCCGCCCACCACGGCCGGGTAGTGCCGCGCGAACAGGTCGCCCTGTACGCGTGGCAGTCCGTCTTCGAGGCCTCGTCGCGCACGATGGACGTGCACGTGGCGAGCCTGCGCGCCAAGCTCGGCCGGCCCGAGCTCGTGCAGACCATCCGCGGCGTCGGCTACCGCCTGGGTTCGGACTGACCGTTGCGCCGTCGACTGCTGCAGTCCCTCGTTCCGATGGTCGTCGCACTGGCGATCGTCGCCGTCGTACCGCTGGCCAACTACATCGCCACGAGTACGTCGCGCACCCTCTTCCTGTCCCGCAGCAACGACGCGGACTGGTTCGCCGCCATGGCCGAGGCGCCGCTGCAGTCCGGGGACATCGCCAACCTGCGTGAGATGGCGGTCCGCTACCAGGAGCTCTACAACACCCCGGTGTTCGTCGTCGACGTGGACTCACGCGTCGTGGCGACCTCGGTGTCCGGCGTCGACGTGGACGAGCCTGACCTCGAGGCCGCCCTGCACAGCACCCTGGCCGGCCGCCTGCCACCCGAGCCGCCGGCCCTGTGGCCGTGGCGGTCCGGCGAGATGGTGGTGGCCCGTCCGGTCGTCAACAACGGCAGCGTGCTCGGCGCAGCGGTCCTGCGGGTCCCGACCGAGGAGGCCCGCGACCAGGTGCAGCGCGGTCTGCTGCTGCTCCTCGGCGGACTGCTGATCAGCATCGGCGCGATCATCATCGGTATCGTCCGGCCGATCACCCGCTGGGTGCTGCGGCCGCTGGGCGACCTGGACAACGCCACCCACCAGATCACCCGCGGCGCACTGGACACCCGGGTGTCCACCGACGGACGCGCTCCGGAGCTGCGCCGCCTCGGCGACAGCTTCAACTCGATGGCGCTCAGCCTGCACCAGGCCCGCCAGCGTGAGCGAGAGTTCGTCGCCGACGCCTCGCACCAGCTCCGGACGCCGCTGACCTCGGCGCGGATCCACATCGAGGGCCTGTCCCGGCTGTCGCCGACCGCGCGGTTCGCGCTCAGCGACATCGACCGGCTCGGCCGGATCGTCCAGCGGCTGTCCCGGCTGGCCGGCTCGGACCGCCCCGGAGCCGATGCCGAGGGCAACGAAGAGCCGCTGGACCTGGCCCAGTCGGTGAAGGAGCGGCTGGTCGGCTGGAAGGCCGTGTACGCCGCCGACGACATGGAACTGATCATCGGCGAGATGGTGCCGGGCGGTGTGGGCCCGGAGCTCGAGGTCGACGACATCCTCGACGTACTGCTCGACAACGCCTCCAAGTACGGCGCTCCGCCGGTCGAGGTGTCGGTGACGCGGGACGGCACCGAAGTGGTGCTGTCGGTCCGCGACCACGGGCTCGGCCTCGGTTCGCGGGACCTGAAGAAGGTCGGCGAGCGGTTCTGGCGCAGTGCGCACCACCGGGAGATGCCGGGCACCGGCCTGGGGCTGGCGATCGTCCGCTCCGAAGCGGCCCGGGTCGGCGGCCGCGTCGTCGCCCGTCCGCCGATCGGCGGCGGTCTGGTGATCGAGGTTCGCGTCCCGCTGATCGACGACTACGACGCCTAAGAGGTCGTACGGCGTACGCCCTGCTCAGATGTGGTTCTCGCGGTACCAGCGCTCGGCGGCCGGGTGCAGCGGGATCGGCATCGTCGCGATCGCCGAGCGCGGGTCGAGTGCGCCGGCCTCCGGATGTGCCGCGATCAGGTCGTTCTGGCGGCGGAACAAGGTGTTGATCGTCCACCAGGCCCACGAGTCCGACAGGTTCGGCTTGGCCACGATGTAGTTCGGGATCGCCAGCGTCGGCACCGAGCTGGCCAGCTTGTACGCCGACGGCGGGATCGCGGACACCACGTAGCCGCCGAACTCCTTGAGCGCGATCGTCTGGGCGACGTTGCCGATGTCGAGCAGGCGGAAGCCGATCGAGTCCTGCAGCTTGCCGATCGGCTCGGTCGGCACGCCGCCGCTCCAGATCAGCGCGTCGATGCCGCCCCTCGCCTTGGGGTTGTTGGCCTTGGCCTCCAGCGCCTTGACCGAGTCCTCCAGGCTGAGGAACCGCTTCGTCACCTTCACGCCGGCGGTGTTGAGGATCAGGTCGGCGACGATCCTGGTGCCGGACGTCTGCTGGCCGACACTGACCACCTTGCCCTCGAGGGCCTTCAGCTCCTGGCCCTTGAAGGCCATCGGCACGACCACGTGCACGTAGTTGTCGTAGGCCCGGGCCAGCGCGCTGAACCTCAGCTTCCCGGAGGCGAACACCCCGGTCGCCTCGTACGCCGCCAGCGCGGTGTCCGACGTACAGAAACCGATGTCGGCCTTCTGGCTGGACACCTTGAGCAGGTTGTCGACCGAACCGCCGGTGACCAGTGGCTGCAGCGTGACGCCGGTGACCTCGCTGATCAGCTTGGACAGGTCGATGCCGAACTGGTTGTAGACGCCGCCCTTGTTGCCGGTCGCGAAGATGCCCGGGCCGTCCGGTGCCGGCTCGTCGGAGCGGCCGCGGGAACATCCGGGCACTGCCATCGCGGCGACCGCCGCGGCCCCTAGACCAAGCAGGCTGCGCCGGGTCATTCCGTCGGGTCTGAGGAGGCTGTTCCTGTCGGGAGTGAACAGGCGGGGGCGATCCATGCAGGACAACCTAGACAACATCCGGCTCTCCGGGTAGTTACGTACCCTGCCCGCAACCGAACCGCTACCCGCAGGTACTGCGATGAACTGCGTCTGGACGGGTACGGGGTGGGTGTGACAGCGTTGTCATGCAGCGGTCGCGCGGATCGCGTGAGCAGCCCATTCAGACCTGGCCGGAGGATGATTTCGTGCACGACGACCGTCAACTCATCGAGGAGCGGCTCCAGCGCGCCCTGCGGGAGCGGATCCGCCCCGCGATCTACGGTGCCTCCGTCCCGCTGGACATCGAGGTGTGGCACGCCCCCGGTGAGCCGGTGTCCCCCGCCGAGGCACTCGCCCAGACCTACGAGCCGGCCGCGATCGGGCTGCCGTGGGGTGCGGCCTGGGGCACCGCGTGGTTCAAGTTCAGCGGCCAGGTCCCGGCCGAGTGGGCCGGCAGCGAGATCGAGGCCGTCATCGACCTCGGCTTCAGCGGCGGCCCCGGGTTCTCCGCGGAGGGCCTGGTCCACACCACGTCCGGCGTACCGCTGAAGGGCCTGCACCCGCGGCAGACCTACGCCCCGCTGTCGATCCTCGGCCCCGACGGTACGCCGGCGCACGCGGGCGACCGGATCGAGTTCTACGTCGAGGCGGCCGCCAACCCCGAGGTCCTCGGGTCGAACGCGTTCGCACCGACCGACGTCGGCGGCAAGCCCGAGCCGGGCGGTACGCCGATCTACCGGCTGGCCCGTGCCGACGTCGCCGTCTTCAACGCCGAGGTCTGGGACCTGATCCTCGACCTGGAGGCGCTGGACGGCCTGCAGCAGCAGCTGTCCGTGCAGGAGCCGCGCCGCCGGGAGATCCTGCGGGCGCTGAGCCGCGCGATGGACGCCCTGGACTACGAGAACGTCGCCGCCACTGCCGCGGACGCCCGCGCGCAGCTGACCGACGTACTCAGCCGGCCGGCCCACGCGAGCGCACACCAGCTGTCCGCGGTCGGCCATGCGCACATCGACTCCGCCTGGCTCTGGCCACTGCGGGAGACCCGCCGCAAGGTGGCCCGGACGGTGTCCAACGTCGCCACGCTGGCGCAGGAGTACCCGGAGCTCGTCTTCGCGTTCTCGCAGGCCCAGCAGCACGCGTGGGTGAAGGAGAACTACCCGGAGGTGTGGGAGCGGCTGAAGAAGGCCGTTGCCGACGGCACCATCGTTCCGGTCGGCGGCATGTGGGTCGAGTCCGACACCAACCTGCCCGGCAGCGAGGCGCTGGCCCGGCAGTTCGTGCACGGCAAGAAGTTCTTCCTGGACGAGTACGGGATCGACACCCAGGAGGTCTGGCTGCCGGACTCGTTCGGCTACACCGCGGCCCTGCCGCAGCTCGTGAAGCTGTCCGGGTCGAAGTGGTTCCTGACCCAGAAGATCTCCTGGAACAAGGAGAACAAGTTCCCGCACCACACCTTCTGGTGGGAGGGCCTGGACGGGACCCGGGTGTTCACCCACTTCCCGCCGATCGACACCTACAACTCCGACCTGTCCGGCCGGGAGCTCGCGCACGCCCAGCGCAACTTCGCCGAGAACGGCGCGGCAACGCGTTCGCTCGTCCCGTTCGGGTACGGCGACGGCGGTGGCGGCCCAACCCGTGAGTTCGTCGCGACCGCGCGCCGGGTGGCGAACCTGGAGTCCTCGCCGCGGGTGACGATCGAGTCCCCGACCGAGTTCTTCACCGCCGCCGAGGAGGAGTACCACGACCACGCTCCGGTCTGGTCCGGTGAGCTCTACCTCGAGATCCACCGGGCGACGTACACCTCGCAGGCCAAGACCAAGCAGGGCAACCGGCGCAGCGAGCACCTGCTCCGCGAGGCCGAGCTGTGGTCCGCCGCGGCCGTGGTCGCTGGCAAGCTGGACGCGTACCCGTACGAGGACCTGGACCGGATCTGGAAGGCCGTGCTGCTGAACCAGTTCCACGACATCCTGCCCGGCAGCTCGATCTCCTGGGTGCACCGCGAGGCCGAGGAGACGTACGCTCGGTTGGCGTCGGAACTCGAGGCGATCATCGCGAAGGCCCAGCAGGCGCTGGCCGGATCCGGCGACTCCCAGATCGTCTTCAACGCCGCTCCGCACGGGCGCAACGGCATCGCCGGGCTCGGCGCTGGTGTCGCGGCTGGCGAAGGCCAGGCCGTGTCGGTGCAGGACGGCGTACTGGACAACGGGCTGATCCGGGTCACGATCGACGACCGCGGTCTGATCACCTCGCTGTACGACGTCGAGGCCGGCCGTGAGGTGATCGCGCCGGGGGCCGTGGGCAACCTTCTGCAGTTGCACGTGGACACCCCGAACAACTGGGACGCCTGGGACGTGGACTCGTTCTACAAGAACAACGTCCGCGACGTGACCGAGGTGGACAGTGTCGACTTCAGCACCGACTCCGGTGTCGCGACGGTCGTCGTGAAGCGCTCGTTCGGCCGGTCGACGGTCACCCAGACGCTGCGGCTGCGGCCCGGCACGAAGCGGGTCGACATCGAGACCACGATGGACTGGCACGAGGCGGAGAAGTTCCTCAAGGCGGCGTACCCGGTCGACGTGCACGCCGACCGGTCGGCGTCCGAGACGCAGTTCGGGCACATCTTCCGGCCGACCCACCAGAACACCTCGTGGGACGCGGCGAAGTTCGAGATCGCGGCGCACCGCTGGGTGCACGTCGGCGAGCCGGGGTACGGCGTTGCCGTCGTCAACGACTCGACGTACGGCCACGACATCAACCGGACCGGACGCGAGGACGGTGGCACGACCACCACGATCCGGACGTCGCTGATCCGCGCACCGCGGTTCCCCGACCCGCAGACCGACCAGGGCGTGCACACCGTCAACCATGCACTGGTGGTCGGTGCCGGCATCCCGGAGGCGATCGAAGAGGGCTACCGGATCAACCTGCCCGAGCGCGTCGTCACCGGTGCCGACGGCGCCGAGCCGATCGTTGCCCTCGACAACGGCAACGTGATCGTCGAGTCGCTCAAGCTGGCCGACGACCGCTCCGGCGACGTCGTCGTCCGCCTCTACGAGTCCTCCGGTGGCCGCTCCCGCGCCACCGTCACGCCGTCGTTCGGCGCGGCGTCAGTGACCGAGGTCGACCTCCTCGAACGCCACCTGGCCGACCGGAACCTGCAGGACAACGGAGTCACCTTCGAACTCCGCCCGTTCCAGATCCTCACCCTTCGCTTCAAGCGTTCCTGACCCCCCACCCCTCGCCCGGCGCCGCGACAGCGGCGCCGGGCGCTTGTGGTCAGGAGCTGGCGCTGGCGTACGACTGCAGACCGCGCCGCCACAGCATCCGGACGAGCGTCAACGCCACCACGGCGAGCCCGGCACCACCGCCGACCGGCCACCACCCGAGGTCCCCACCGAGCGCCTGGACCGGGAACGTCGAGGCGAACGCGACCGGGAACACGAAGGTCAGGAATCCACGCACCGGCACCGGGAAGAACACCAACGGATACCGCCCGGCCTCGACCAGGTTGAGGTAGATGCTCCCGATCGGCCCCACCGACTGCAGCCAGAAGGCCAGGAACGACATCGCCGACCAGACCGCCGTGAGCAGCACCAGGCCGCACGCCGCCAGCGCCAGAGCCTGAACGACCTCCAGCGGGTCGGGCGTCGCCCCCGACTGCACCAGGCCGATCACCACCACCGCGAGCCCACTGACGACGTTGCTCAGCTCGGCCACGTTGATCCACCGCAGTGTCAGGTAGAACTGGCTCGACACCGGCCGCAGCAGCACCACATCGAGCTCGCCCTCGGTCAGGTACGACGTCATCCGGTTCAGGTTCGGTGCGATGAACGCAGCCATCAGCCCGGTGACGATCTGGTACATCCCGGCCAGCGTGATCACCTCGGCCCGCGACCAGCCGTGCAGCTGACCGGTGAATCCGAACAGCAGCAGGACCGGCACGATCCCGAGTCCGAACTGGACCAGTCCGACCAGCAGGGTGGTGACGAAATGCGCCCGGTAGTGCGTCTCCCGAACGACAGCCTGCGCGAGGAACCGACGCCACAGTCGCAGGTGGCGCCCCTGCTTGTGCAGTCGATTGCGATCCAGTGGCGCCCGGTCGCCGGCGTACGTCCGCAGCTCGCTCATGCGCCCACCGCCGAGTACGCCCGGATCCCGGCCGACCAGACCAACCGCGCGAGTACGCCGAAGCCCACCACATAGGCCAGCTGCACCCCCAGGCCGGCCAACAGCTCCGATCGGCTCAGACCACCCGCGACGATCTCGACCGGGAACGACACCGTGTACCGGAACGGCTGGTAGTCGACGAACGTCCGGGACCAGGCAGGCATCAGCGCCAGCGGTACGACGGAGCCTGACAACACACTCGCGATGATCAACCGAGCCTGCGCCAGCGCCGCGACGTCGTCCATCCAGAACGCCAGTGATGCGATCAGGATGTCGATGGTGAACACCAGGACCGCTGCCAGTACGAGGCTGACCGCGAACAACACCCAGCGACCAGGTCCGGCCGGAATCTTCATCGAGTCGCGGAAGATCCACCACAACCCACCGATCATCGGCACCAGTGCGAACACCTTCAGGAACTTCTCCGACAGGTTGTTGCTCACGAAGCCCAGCAGCAGCGACGCCGGACGCACCATCCAGCGGGACAGTTTCCCGAGCCGGATGTCGTCCGCGAGGAACCCGGTCAGCCACGACGAGGTCGCCATCGTGACGAAGCTGAGCAGCACGAAGTACGTCGTGATGTACTGCTCGTCGATCGGGAGCCCGGCCCCGTTCGCGATCGCTGTCCGCCAGATCAGCAGCGAGATGACCGGAACGCAGATGTTGGCCGCCATGAAGATGACCCAGGCGCCGCGATAGACAGACTGCTGGACGATCTCGGCCACGGTCATCCGGCGCAGCACCCGGGCATTGCGGACGAAGGTGTTCATGACGCGTCCCCCGACGTACTGCGGCGGACGAAGAGGTCGCGCATGATGTCCTCGACATCGGCGTCCGCGACGTCGAGGTCGACCAGTGGGCCGAGGCGGGTCAGCTGCTCGAGGACATCGCCGGTCCGCTCGCGATCGACCTCGAGCTTCACCAGCTGCCCGGAGCTCTCGACCGCGCCGACCCCGTCGAGCGAGGTCAGCCGGTGGCCGTCGACGGTGGTCGCGTACGTCGCCTGGACGAGTTTGCGTGGCCGCGTGGTCCGGACGAGTTCGTCCAGGCCGCCGTCGTACTGCAGGCGGCCGTGGTCGATGATCATCACCCGCGAGCACAGCGCCTCGATGTCGTCCATGTCGTGACTGGTGACGAGGATCGTCGTACCGCGCAGCTTGTTGACCTCGGCGAGGAAGGACCGGACCCGCGCCTTCGCGACGACGTCGAGGCCGATCGTCGGCTCGTCGAGGAACAGGATCTCCGGGCCGTGCACCAGCGCCGCCATCAGCTCGAGCTTCATTCGCTCGCCGAGGGAGACCTTGCGAACCTGGATGTTCAGCAGGTCCCGCACGTCCAGGAGCT
Organism: Kribbella sp. NBC_00889; assembly: GCF_045207705.1. Lineage (NCBI taxonomy): Bacteria > Bacillati > Actinomycetota > Actinomycetes > Propionibacteriales > Kribbellaceae > Kribbella > Kribbella sp. NBC_00889. Next base: position 6,701,394 of record NZ_CP108783.1, read on the forward strand.
CCGCGAGTTCGGCCACGTTGTGCTCGAACTCGTCCTGGTCCAGGCCGTACATGTCCTTGTGCAGCAGGAGGCTTTCCATCGCCGGGATGTCCCACCAGAGCATGGACTTCTGGCCCATCACGAGCGCGATCCGGCGCAGGTAGTCGTGCTTGCGGTCCGACGGGGTGGAGCCGAGCACCTCGAGGTCGCCGGAGGTCGTGTAGAGCAGGCCGGAGAGCATCTTCAGCGTGGTGGTCTTGCTGGCGCCGTTCGGGCCGAGCAGCCCGACCACCTCACCACGGTCGATGCCGAAGCTGATCCGGTCGACCGCAAGCCTGGTCTCGTACTTGCGCCGGACCAGGCTGGTCAGTGCGCCGCCGAGCCCGGCGCGCTGCTGATGGAACGTGTAGGTCTTGGTGAGATCCCGCGCCGCGATCACCCGCGGCTGCATCGACGGGACGTCAGAAGAAGAATTCATGAAGGGAGCACCGCTTCCAGAGTCGACTGAACACAGGACCGGGCAGCGTCACTGCGCTGAGCGCAGGAGCTGCCGTGACACCGTCGAACTGGATCGACCGGGGGGCCTCTCGGCTCCTCCCGGGTGCGCGATTCCCCAAGGCTGCGGCCCTGGTGGCTCCGACGGACGCTAAGTCAACTGACGTCCGTTATCTCGACGGGGTGCGGGCATCTCCGCTCAGGTCCTTCCGACGTGCGGCTACCGGATGTCACGGTAGAGACCGGGGAAAGCGGTGTCTACTGGTTTGCCGGGGCGCGGGCCTTGGTTCGTACGACGCCCGTCGTTCATCCGGCTGACGTAGCGTGAAGGTATGGCTTCGACACCCTTGCTCGGTGGCCGGACGCTCGACCGGCAGACGGCGCGCACACTCCCGCCGGGTCCACGGTTGCCGACGTTGGCGCAGACCGTGTTGTTCGCCAGTCACCGCCGGACGTTCTTCCCCCGGATGCGGGCGAAGTACGGCGACGTGTTCACGATCCGCCTGGTCCCGTCCAGCCGGGTGTGCGTCGTCCTGAGCCGGCCCGACCACATCCGCGAGGTGTTCGGCAGTCCGCCGTCGGTGATGCACGCGGGCGAGGGCAACACGGTCCTCAAGCCGATCATGGGCGCGCACTCGCTGCTCCTGCTGGACGACGAGGACCACGTGCGGATGCGGCGGCAACTGATGCCGGCGTTCTCCGGTCAGGCCCTGCGCGGGTACGCCGGGATGGTGCACGAACTGGCCCGCGCCGACGTCGCGACCTGGCCGACCGGCAAGCCGTTCAAAGTGCATCAGCGGATGCGGAACCTGACGCTCGAGATCATCCTCCAGGTCATCTTCGGCGTGACGGACCGCGACCGCCTGAACCAGCTCCGGCCGCTGCTGGACAAGATCGTCTCGGTCTCGCCGGTGATCATGCTGGGTGGGTTCTACCCGGCCCTGCTCCGGGTGCGGCCGTGGCGGACCTACCTGACCGTGCAGCAGCAGGTGGACAAGATCCTGTACGAGGAGATCGCCGAGCGCCGCGGGAACCTTGCCGGACGCAACGACGTACTGTCCCGGTTGCTTGCCGCCGGCACCTGGTCGGACGTGGAGCTGCGGGACCAGTTGGTCACGTTGCTGCTGGCCGGGCACGAGACGACCGCGACGGCGCTGGCCTGGACGTTCCACGAGCTGGCCCGGAGCCGCGAGGACCTGGAGTTCGGTCAGCGGGCCGCGGACTCGGGCGCGGACGATGAGCTGGAGGCGATTCTCAAGGAGGCCATGCGGCTGCATCCGGTCGTGTACCAGGTCGGCCGGCGGCTGACCGAGACCGTGGACATCGCCGGCTACCGGCTGCCCCGGGGGACGACGATCATGGCCGCGGTCGGGCTGGTGCATCGCGACGGTGAGCATTTCCCGATGCCGCAGGAGTTCCGGCCGCAGCGGTTCCTGGACGACGACCCGCCGGCGCCGGGGACCTGGATGCCGTTCGGCGGTGGGGCGCGGCGGTGCATCGGAGCCGGCTTCTCCCTGATGGAAGGCACCGAGATCCTTCGCGCCGCCCTCGCCACCTACAACTTCACCGCCCCCCACCCCAAACCAGAACCAGCCCAACCCAAAAACGTCACCCTCGTCCCCAGCCGAGGAGCCGAGATCCAGGTCACCCCCCGCTGACCAGCACGCTCACCAACCCACGCAAGGGCCTTCCCCAAGGCGGTTTGGGGAGGCGACCACCGCGGGCCGGCGAGACCGGGCGGTGGGGGGTGGCGGTGGAGGCGGCGGTGGTCAGTCTTCGGGGTCGGTGACGTCGCCCAGGTCTACGTTTTCGTAGGAGGGAAGGTCCTCCTCGTCCTCGTCGTCGAGTTCGAAGTTCTCCTCGTCGTCGACGACGTGGACGGCGGCTTCCTCGGCGGAGGCGGCGGCGCCGTCGAAGCCGACGTCCTCGGCGACCAGTTCATCGTCGTCGTCACTGTGCGCGCCCTCGTCCGGCGCGACCAGGCGGCCGGACCGGACCACGCCGACCTCGGGACCGCCGACGTCCTCGCCGTCCTCGGCGTACGGGTCGGAGTCCGGCTCCTCCTGCGCGATCCGCTGGTCCAGCGACTCCCCCTGCACCGCCTCGTCGGGCGTCGTACCGAATCCTTCACCGGCGGACCACTTCTCCGGCGGCGAGTAGCCCTCGTCGAGCAGGTCGTCCACGCCACGGTCGTTCAGGGTGTCCGTGGGTTGCAGCTGGTCCTCGTCGTCGACGCTGTAGCTGCCGTAATCCTCACGGTTGTTCTCGGTCATGCCTCCACCTCGCTAGCGCTCGGCTCCGGCACGACCGAGATCTCGACAGTGCTGATTGTTCGCTCGCTCCGCTCGCTCATGCCTCCACCTCGCTAGCGCTCGGCTCCGGCACGACCGAGATCTCGACAGTGCTGATTGTTCGCTCGCTCCGCTCGCTCATGCCTCCACCTCGCTAGCGCTCGGCTCCGGCACGACCGAGATCTCGACAGTGCTGATTGTTCGCTCGCTCCGCTCGCTCATGCCTCAACCCTGACCTCCTAGGGGCGGGGAAGCAAGCTGGCGGGCAGTTGCCTGGACAATGGAGTCCGTGGATCCGGTCAGGCTGACGTTGGACCAGTTGCGGGAGCTGCGCGACGACATCGCGCCGCAGGCCGTCCGCCGCTCGCGTGCGTCGGTCCGGACCCGGGTGGACCGGTGGCGCAGCCGCGTCTTCTTCATCGCCCAGTGCGCGATCGCCGCCGGCGTGGCCTGGGCCCTCGCCCGGTACGTCCTCGGCCACAGACAACCGTTCTTCGCGCCGGTCGCGGCGATGGTCTGCCTCGGGTTCAGCTTCGGTCAGCGGCTGCGCCGGGTCGCCGAGGTGATGGTCGGCGTGGCGGTCGGGGTCGGGGTCGGCGACCTGTTCGTCCGCGTCTTCGGCACCGGGATCCCGCAGATCGTGTTCGTGATCGCGCTGGCGATGAGTGTCGCGGTCCTGCTCGGCGCCGGGACCCTGATGACCACGCAGGCCGGGGTCCAGGCCGCGATCGTCACCACCCTCCTGCCGAACCCGGGCGCCGGCTTCAGCCGCTGGCTCGACGCGGTACTCGGCGGCCTGGTCGCGCTGGCCGCCGCCACCATCGCGCCGGCCACCGCGATCAGACGCCCCCGGCAACAAGCCTCCGGGGTGCTGAACGAGTTGGCCGAGATCCTGATCGCGACCGCCGACGGCCTCCGCGCCCGGGACGAGGAGGCGGTCACCGACGCGCTCCGCCGGGCCCGCGCCAGCGAGTCTCAACTGGACGACCTCCGCAGCGCGGCCGACGAGGGCGTCGCCGTGGTCAGGCTGTCGCCGTTCGTCCGGCGGCACCGCGTCCGGGTCCAGGAGGTCGCCGACCTCGTCGTACCGCTGGACCGGGCGATCCGGAACATCCGCGTCCTGGTCCGTCGCTGCGCCGTCTCGGTCTGGCGTGACGAGGCGATGCCGGCCGAGTACCCGATGCTGCTCGAACGCCTCGCCGACGGCACCCGGCTGATCGCCGAGTCGCTGTTCGAGCCTGCCGCCGACGTCGCCGCACACCGCGTGCTGGGCGAGCTCGGCCGCCGTACGGCGCAGATGCCACTGCCCACCGGTCTGTCGGCCGTCGTGGTGCTCGGGCAGATCCGATCGACCGTCGTCGACCTGCTCGAGCTGACCGGTACGTCGTACGACGAGGCCCGGCGACTGATCCCGCTCCGCCTCGACGGGCTGGATGAGAAGTAGGTCACGCGAAGAAATCCGGGCGGATCGCCGTCATACCCGCCGACCGGGTGCGTCTCACTGGCATGACGATCCACCGACTGATGACCTCGATGGCCAACGAGCAGGTCCGCCGGCTCGAGGACCTGCTGGCCGTCGACACACCCCAGACCACCGACGACCGGAGCGACGCCGCCGCCGAGCAGTAACTGGCGCGAACCGGACGAACGGATCCAGGCGGCGCCGCCCGCACGGTCTTCCCCACCGAGGTAGACCGCGCGGAGAACGCACCAACGCAGAGGCGCCCCGTGCGAGGCGCCGCCGGATCCGTCCGGTGCACCACCACAGAGGTGCACCCACAACCACCCGCCGGCTGTCCTGACGCCGCTTGCGCGAGGCTCAGGCCAGACCGGCGGGTGGTTTTGTCTGTCTCAGCCGATTCCGGCGACGACCACCTCGGTGGTGACCGAGTTGGCGATGAAGCACTCCAGGTGGGCCCGGTGGTGGATCCGCTCGAGCGCTTCCGCGTCCGGCTCCGGACCGCCCCAGACGATCTTCGGATTCAGCGTCACCTGGGTGATCGCCAGCCGGCCGGCCTCGTTCTTCGCCATCACGCCGACCGCGTGGTCGTCGTACGCGTCGACGACCAGCCGCTTGCGGGCCGCGATCGCCAGGAAGGTCAGCATGTGGCACGACGACAGCGCCGCCACGAACGCCTCCTCCGGGTCGACCGGGCCCGGGTTGCCCAGGTACTGCGGGTTGGCCGACCCGGGCACGGTGATGCCGCCGTCGAAGCGCCACTCGTGGTCGCGGTTGTAGCTGTCGTAGGTGAACTCGTGCCCACCCCGGCTCCAACTGACATCGACCACGTGCTCCGACATGCTCAGGTCACCTTCCCTCGACATCTCCGTGGCACCAGTTTGGTGCTGTCACAGGGTTGCATCGTACGGGATCGTCCCCCGGGAGATCAGCGACGAAGTCACTGTCGTACCGGGCCGCCATCCCGACGACCGGGAAGTCGGTGGTGACCACCTGCGCGCCACTGGCCAGCGCGATACCGACCCGGCTGGTGTCGTTGTCCCGGATCGTGGCCAGCGGCTCGTCCGAGCGGGTGCGGATCAGGTAGCCCTTCGACACCAGCCGCTGGATCTCGGCCTGGTTGGCGCCACGCGGGTCGTTCACCTGGGTGATCGCGGCATCCGGCTGGCCCTCGGGACCGCGGGTGAAGACCGCCCGGCCCTCCAGGTTCGGCGTGCCGGCCAGGTACAGGTCACGGATCGCGCCGGGTCCGCCGTTGTCGAAGTAGAACAGCACCTGGCCGCGGACCGCGTCGAGCTTCGGCCAGCCCTTGGTCAGCACCGACTGCTCCAGCGTCAGACCTGGCTTGCGTACGTCGTCCGCGGTCAGCAGCTTCTTCTCCGGGAAGACCGACCGGATCTCGCGGTCGACACCGTCGAGGGCCGCCGCGTCCCACGGCGGCGACTGCACACCACCGGCCGCGACCACGTTCGGGTCGGACTGCTTGAGCTCGAGGTTGATCGTGATCGGCACGTGGTCCGGGTGCTCGTCGGACCACGACTTCACCTGCTGCAGACACAGCACGAAGGTGTCGCAGTTCGTGTTGTAGTCGAAGTCCGGGATGTGCATGATCTTGATGCCGGGCTTGGCCATCGCCGGGTCGGTCAGCGGACCCTGTCCGGTCAGCTTCCGGATCAGCGGGTACGTGTAGAGACCGCCGTCCGGGTCCGGGAGCAGGTCGAGCTCGAGGGTCCGGATGTTCTGGTCCTCCAGCTGCGACGGGATCGACGCGTGCGAGTACCAGAGGTCGACCGAACCTGGGTTCTGCGCCTGCTGGACCTTCTGCTCGGCCGGGCTGAGCTCGCGGTGGTAGGAGTTGTGCGACCCCATCATCTGGATCTGGTTGAGCCGCACCCCCGAGTTGTCGGCCTGGCCGGCGGACTGCGGGGTCTGGTGGTTGCCGAGCGCCGTACCGGCCAGGCCGGACGCGGCGATCGCGGCGGAGGCCAGGCCGGCGACGACCGTTCTGCTGATGCGCATGCGGAGACTTCCCCTCCTGTGGCGGGTCCTCAGAGTGTCGATCGGTGGAGATGACGCCGATCTGACGGCAATCTGTCACAGGAAGGTGGCAACGAAGGTCCCCTCGAAGATGGACAATGAGCAACATGGTGACATCGGGGGCGTATCCGCTGCGCCGGACGCCGACGCAGGACCGGGCCAGCAGGCAGGTCGAACGCATCCTGGACGCGGCGTGCGCCGAGGTCGTCGCGCGGGGGTACGACGCCGCGTCGACGAGCGGGATCGCGAAGCGGGCCGAGATCGCGGTCGGCAGCGTGTACCGGTATTTCCCGGACAAGCGGAGCCTGATCCAGGCGATCGAGCGGCGGAACCAGGCCCGCTACACCGAGGCGGTCCGGGAGCGGCTGGCAGCGGTGTCGACCTGGCGGCAGGCGGTGGACGTCACGCTGGACACGTTCCGCGAGATGCACCGCACCGATCCGGGTTTCCGCGCGGTCGCCCTGAGCGGGCTCGGCGATCCGGACCTGGAGATGCAGCCGGGCGAGTTCGACGACCAGCACGCGGGCGAGTTCGCCGAGCTGCTGTCCGTGCGCTTCGGCGCCCGCGACACCCGGGACTTCCAGCTGGCGGTCACCCTGAGCATCACGATGGGCGAGTCACTGGCTCACCTGGCCGACCGGCTGCCCGCGGACGAGGCGGAGTACGTCCTGGCTCAGGGCCGCCCGGTCCTCTACAACCTGCTCGCCCCATACCTGCCCTCCTGAACGGGAAAACCCCCGCTCGAGGCGAGGGAAGAAGGTTGGGGCGGAACCAGGAGCCGTACGGCGACTCCTGGTTCTAGGGCAGTGGAACCGGGTCCGAAGACCGCGGTCCGAGCTGGGGCCAGTGGCTGACCCGGCCGGCGATGCGGGCCCGGCGCGGCGTCCGGACGTCGTAGCAGACGATGACCCGGTCGCCTTTGCTGTAAGGAATCCTGCCGCCCACCGGGAACCGGCGGTGGACCTCGAAGGGTCCCTCACCGCGGCGAGTGCAGTACTCGACGGTGACCTCGGTGTACTCCGTCGGTACACCGCCGTCCAACTGACCGCGGACCGGGCCACGAACCCGGATCACCTGACCGGCCGTCTTCTCTTCCGTACCCGAAGGGATCTCGTCCCGCCGGACCCCGGCGAGCACCTCCAGCACGATGCATGCCGTGATCAGCAGCACCAAGCCGAACCCACCGAGCACAACGATCGTCAACATGGCACTCACCCCCGACGCGTCGCCCGCGCGACGCGGTCGTCGTAGTCGAACTGCCTTGTGCGGCCCTTGCCGCACAATCGTGAGACGCCACCCGAACCCCGTCGGTTCCAAGTCAGGACATAACAATTTGCTGAGTCAGCTTCCGCCCATGCCGAACTGGTACTGCGCAGGCACCGGCCGGTTGGTTCCGAGCGCCTTCTCCGCGGCAAGCCAGTAGTCCGTCAGCGCGTTGGCCCCCTCCCGAACCGTGGCCAACCGGATGCCGTCGGCCAGCAACTCGTGCGCCTTCTGCGCGTCGCCGGTGTCCAGCGCGTACCTGACCCGCAACAACCTGATCCGCGGATCATCCGGAGCGTCGTCGAGCATGCGGCCGGCCCGGACCAGGTCGAGATCCAGGGCGAGCGCAACCGCCTCCGCAACCAACGGAACCAGGTCAGGCCGCAACCCGACCGCCCGCTCGTAGTACGACAACTCCCCGGTGACGAACCCGAGATTGCGCAGCGCGAACGGGTTCTCGCCGGCCTGCGTCCAGGCCTCGATCGCACCGTCCCGATCACCGTCGTAGTGCCGAGCGACACCTCGGTGATACCAGACCAGCCAGTTGTCGTCCGCGTGCTCCAGCAACTCCCGCCAACTCACCAACGTCCCGTCCGGTACGTCGTCTGCCGCGGGCAACCGCCCGTCGAGCAACGGCAACCACGCGCGCTCGCGCGAGGTCATCGTGTCGTCGGCGAACGGCGTACCGGCGGAAACCGGCCAGCCGGTCCGGGCAAGCTCGAGTGCGCCCCAGCCTGAACCGACTGCCAGGCGCTCGACAGGCGCCTCGTCCATGACCGTCAGCCAGCTCCGCTCCCGGTCGGCGAGCGTGTCGACCACTGGGCGCAGAACCGAGGCGGCCGCGGTACGGGCTGTCCGCCAGTCGCCGGAGTGTGCGGCCGCGGGACACATCGACAGCCGGCCGTAGGCCTCCAACCAGTGCCATGAAGTTGCTGCTGGCAACTTCAGGTGCTCCAGCTGGGTCCGTGCCAGCCCGGCCTGGATCTCGGCGTACCCGTGTCCCCCGAGGCCCGGCGCGAGCCACTCCTGCCACCGGCGGCCGCCGGCTCCCTCGCCCCAGACGAACAGCTTCCGCCCGCGCAGCCGATCCGTCGACGCCTGCACCAGACCGTTGCCCTCGGCATCCACCGAGGCGATCCACGGCCGCTCGTCCGGCATCGGCTCGAAGAAGAAGTCGACCGCCCGCGGATGCTTCATCGGGTAGGTCAGGTCGATGCCGTCGAACTCGGGGACGCCGACCAGATCAAGCCGTCGGCCCGGAGCCGGTGCGGCGGCGTACCCGAACCGCCAGGCCTCATCGGCCGGCACCAGTACCCGTGTCTCCGGGGACTGCTCGACGGCGATGTTCGACCACCAGTACGCCGGTACTTCGCGATCGGACGGGTTCTGCAGTCGTACTCCGACGTAGAGGAACTCCGAGTCGGCCGGCAGCCAGAAGTCGAGCTGGGTGACGAGGTTGCGGGTTCGTTCGAGCTCCCACAGCCGCAGGATCGGCGTACCGTCCGGGCCTTCGACGCGAGCGGCGTGCATCGGGGCGCAGGTGCCGGTCCAGTGGCCGGTGCTGCCGACGTTCCACTCGACTCCACCGGCGAACCAGGCGTTGCGCAGGGCGAGGTTCGCGGGCTGAAAGACGGGGTTGCGGTACAGCAACTCCTGACCGCTGGCCTTGTGGACGAGCGAGTAGAGCCGTCCGCCGAGACTGGGCAGGATGGTCGCGCGGACGTGGTCGTTCTCCAGCACCAGCGCGGGGAAGGTCGCGTCGACCAGGTCGCGGTCGTAGCCGTCCTGGTTCAGGCACGGCAGCGTGCTGTGCAGCCGGCCGTACTGGATGTTCTCGCGCAGGTCGGCCGGGACGTCGGCCAGGTTCTGGACCTGGTGCAGTTCCTGATGACTGCGCAACGGTGCGAGCGGGTTCTCTGCTCCGAGCGAGGCGGCGGGCAGAACGAGATCATGCGCGGAAAGGATCGTCACGACGCCAATCCTTGCAAGTCCGCGCAGGTCCGTCCATCGCCTTCGGTTGTCCGCTATACATGGACCACCGAGCGGTGAGGGGACAGTGATGGACGCGGATGTGATCGTCGTCGGGGCGGGTCTGGCCGGGCTGGCCGCGACCGCCGAACTGGCCGACGCGGGCCGGAAGGTGCTGCTGCTGGACCAGGAGCCGGAGGCCTCACTCGGCGGCCAGGCGTTCTGGTCGTTCGGCGGCCTGCTGTTCGTCGACTCACCCGAACAACGCCGGATGGGGATCAAGGACTCACGCGATCTCGCGCTGCAGGACTGGCTCGGCTCGGCCGGGTTCGACCGGCTGGACGACGAGGACCAGTGGGCCCGGCAATGGGCCGAGGCGTACGTCGACTTCGCCGCCGGCGAGAAGCGTCCGTGGCTGCATGCCCAGGGAGTGCGGTTCTTCCCGGTGGTCGGCTGGGCCGAGCGTGGCGGCTACAACGCGGACGGGCACGGGAACTCGGTGCCCCGCTTCCACATCACCTGGGGCACTGGGCCCGGTCTGGTCGCGCCGTTCGAGCGCCGGGTCCGTGAAGCCGCCGCCAAGGGCCTGGTGGAGATCCGGTTCCGGCATCGGGTGGACGAGTTGACCGTCACCGGCGGCGTGGTCGACGGAGTCGCGGGCAAGGTGCTCGAGGCGAGCGGCGTGGCGCGTGGGGTCGCCAGCTCGCGGGTCGAGGCCGGCGACTTCAGTCTGACCGCGCAGGCCGTGATCGTCACCTCCGGCGGGATCGGCGGCAATCACGACCTGGTTCGCTCGCAGTGGCCGAAGCGGATGGGCGAGCCGCCGAAGCGGATGATCAGCGGCGTCCCCGCGCATGTCGACGGCCGGATGCTCGCGATCACCGAGCAGGCCGGCGGCCGGTACGTGAACCGCGACCGGATGTGGCACTACACCGAAGGCATCCAGAACTGGGACCCGATCTGGCCGATGCACGGCATCCGGATCCTGCCCGGACCGTCGTCGCTGTGGTTCGACGCGACCGGCAAGCGACTGCCCGTGCCACTGTTCCCCGGGTTCGACACTCTCGGCACGCTCGAGCACATCATGCGGACCGGGTACGACTACACCTGGTTCGTCCTGACCCAGAAGATCATCGAGAAGGAGTTCGCGCTCTCCGGCCAGGAGCAGAACCCGGACCTGACCGGCAAGGACATCAAGGGCGTGCTCGGCCGGGCCCGCGGCGGCGCGACCGCGCCGGTGCAGGCGTTCATGGACAAGGGCGCCGACTTCATCGTCCGGGGCAACCTGCCCGACCTGGTCCGCGGCATGAACGACCTGACCGGCGACAAGCTGATCGACCTCGACGACCTGGAGCGCCAGATCGTCGCGCGCGATCGCGAGCTGGCCAACACGTTCACCAAGGACCTGCAGATCACCGCGCTGCGCGGCGCCCGGCACTATCGCGGCGACAAGCTGATCCGGGTCGCGTCACCGCACCGGATCCTCGACCCGAAGGCCGGCCCGCTGATCGCCGTCCGGCTGAACATCCTGACCCGCAAGTCCCTCGGCGGTCTGCAGACCGATCTGGACTCCCGCGTACTGCGCACCGACGGTACGCCGCTGCCCGGTGTCTACGCGGCCGGCGAGGTGGCCGGCTTCGGCGGCGGCGGCATCCACGGCTACCGATCGCTCGAGGGCACGTTCCTCGGCGGCTGCCTGTTCACCGGACGTACGGCGGGACGCGCGGCAGCCAAAGCGGTGTCGTAGGAGACCATCCGGAGGCGCACGGTTGTGTGCTCCGACCCTCTGTCTGGCGAAGGAGGCGACTTCTAGCGTGACGCCATGCGCCGCCTCGCGTTGTTCTCAGCCGTCCTGCTGCTCACCGGTGTGACCGTGCCGGCCAGCGCCCATCGTCCGGTCCGGGTTCCCGGTGCCCAGCACCAGGAAGTCGCCCGTCTCGCCGACCTGACCACCACCGGGACCGTGGCCTCGGGCCACACCAACCCGGCCGACTACGCGGGTCTCACGCACGCGGCTCTGCCGTCGCCGTCGGGCATTCCCGGAGTCCAGATCGACGGGTACTTCCCGGACAACTCGCGCACGAACACCAACCACGGCTGGAACCACGACTCCCAGTTCGTCGTCCGGCTGCCGGATCGGTGGAACGGCGGCCTGGTCGTCGCCGGGTCGCCCGGCGTACGAGCGCAGTACGCGAACGACAAGGCGATCTCGGACTACGTGCTCTCGCTGGGTTACGCGTTCGCGGCGACGGACAAGGGCAACACCGGCGCCGAGTTCTACACCGACGGGGTGCGGCCGGGCGACGCGATCGTCGAATGGAACCTGCGGATGACGCAGCTGACCCGTGCCGCCCGGGCGCGACAGTCGGGCAGTACTACGACCGCGCGCTGCGCGAGGTGGTTGCCGCGGGCATCTCGAACGGCGGCTACCTGGTCCGCTGGCAGCTCGAGAACCACCCGGACCTCTACACCCGGGGCGTCGATCTCGAAGGAACGCTGTGGACCGCGAACGGGCCCAACCTGTTCACCTTCCTGCCGCCGGCGATCAGGGGCTACGAGCAACAATCTCCGGAGCTGATCACCGGCGCCGGCTTCGATCCGAAGTCCGATTTCCTCTGGGACTACCACTACACGGTCTACTGGAAGCTGACCCAGCGGATCTACGCCGCCGAGCTCGATCCGTCGTACACCGGCAGTGAAGCCGACTACGACTACGCGCGCCGGCCTGAAGCACACAAGGCGATCCGGCGAATCGCGCTGACCGGCCGGATCGGCAGGCCACTGGTCACGATCCAGGGCACCTACGACAGCCTGCTCCCGATCACCCAGGACTCCGACGTGTACGCCGCGATGGCTCGGCGCACCGGACTGCACACGTACCTGCGGGTCGAGGCGGGCAACCACGTCGACGGTCTCGTCGACGCCCACCCCGACCAGCTGGTACCACTCGTGCCCTTGCTGCAGCAGGCGATCAGAACACCATCGTGAGCAGGTCGGCGAACAACTCCTGTTCGTCGATCTCCAGCCCGCGGTTGGTGAACCAGGTCGCCATGTTGTGGCAGTCGCGCAGCAGGAAGTCCATGCCCTTCGGATTGCCGACGATGTCGATCACCTGTGGCAGGTCGATCATCACGATCCGGTCCCCCTGAGCGAGGACGTTGTACGGCGACAGGTCTCCGTGGGCCAACCCCGCCCTGGCCAACTCGCGCATCCCGTCGCGGACCTGCTCGAAGTACTGACCGAGCAAGTCCTTGGACGGCCGGACCTGGGCGAGCCGTGGCGCCGCCCCGCCTTCACCGTCGTCGATGAACTCCATCAGCAACTCGGTGCCGTCCACCTGCACCGGGTAGGGGACCGGCACGCCGGCCTTCCACAACTGACACAGCGCGCCCCACTCCGCACCCGCCCATTGCCCGGCGGCGACGTTGCGACCGTGTGAGGTCTTCTTTGCCAACGCGCGGGTGTCGCGGCTGTTGCGCGTACGGCGCCCTTCAACGTACGCCGTACTGCGGTGGAAGGACCGGTGTTCCTCGGTGCGGTACCGCTTCGCGGCGAGCAGCGAGGAACGGGCCGGGTTCGCGCCGATGGCTTCGACGGCCCGCTCGACCAGGAAGACGTCGGCTTCCTTGCCGGTTTTGAGGACGCCGAGCTCGGTATCGATCGCAGCCTGTTCCGTCACGACCCAGTCGGGTCGGGGTTGCGGGCCGCGAGAGCCGCGCTCGACGTCCAGCCAGGTGGACCAGCGCTGATCCGGGCCCAGTTGCTCGTCGACTTCGGTGAAGCGGAAGACGAACGCGTCGGCCGGATCAGGTTCGGACTCGTCGCCGGTGAGTTCGCCCCAGCGGGAGTCGAGGTCGGAAAGGTTATCGGTGAGATCTTGCTCGGTGGTGCGAAAGACGTCGGAAGACATCCGGTGTGCTCCTGAACTGTGAGGTGAGACTGACGCGGACATGCCGCAGCACAGTGATGGCCATCCGTCAGCCCTCCCTAGGTCCAGGCAGCGTTCGTCGCCGCACGGTTGCTTCAGGATGCACGCCCGCTCGGGGACGCGCAACGCATTTACCGCAACTGCGATCTGGCGGTCGGACGCAGCCGCAGTTCCTGGGCCGGCGCGGCCGAGCGGCAGACCAGCTCCGGCAGCACCTGCCGCCGCCAGACCGCCGACGCCGCGAGCCGCCGGCGATGCTCGTCGTACGCCGCGTCGTCCGGGAAGCGGGCCAACCAGGCCAGCACGATCTCGTCCCGCAACGGCAGCCCCGGAAAGTTGTTCTCGGCAACCAAAGTCTCGAACACGGCGACCGGCTCCGCGCCGGTGGCGGTCAGGACCGGTACGACGTGATCGGTGAAGAACTCGACGAATCCGTCAGTTGCCGCACCTCGGTGGTAGACGGCTCCGGCCACGACCGAGTCGGGAGCGTCCGTCGTACCTCGCGCTGAGCGGGGTGAGTCCGGCCGGGGATAGGTGGCGCCGAGCTGAACGGGCGCGAGCAGGAGCGCGTTGTCGGAGTCGATCATGGTCCGGTTCGCCGTGGCGGCGTGCTCGCGCCAGATCGGCCCGGAGTAGAAGGCGTTCAGCGCGTCGGCGCGGGTCGGCAGGTCGGGGAAACCGCGGATCCAGACGAACCGATCTGGCTCGTCGAGGTCGCGGAACTGGCCGACGATGTGCATCCCTGTCGCTTCCTGCCCCTCGACGAAATGTTCGTCGAAGACCTCGATCAAGGTGTCGCGTTCCCCGGGATGCAGCGTGTACTGCCGCAGGTCCACCACGGCGCAACAGTCGTCCATGGGTCCAGTCCAGCACTGAAACCTGACAGATGCTGTCAGGCTTCGGCGCTCGCCCGCACCGCCAGACCATCGATTCCAAGGTTCCAGCGGACTCGCCGGCAGGTGAGTTGCTCACTGGCAGGTCTGCCCGCTGGCGGGTTGTTACCCGATGACCGGCTCTGTGCCGCCAGTTCGTGAGGGGTGCCGTCGGCGGGCTCGGCGGCCTCCCCAAACCGGTTCGGCGAGTTCAACAACCTGGTCCGGGGAGGACAACTGCCCGGACCGGGGTAGGAAACCTCCCCTGACCCGCGGTGCACGCCCTCGCGTCCTGCACGACAACGAACCCGGTCAGACCGGCCGGACCCTCCCGGCCAGACCGGCCCGTATCTGCGGCATCGCTTCAAGCGATCAGGCTTGGATCCATCACCACTGAGGCCTTGGATGTGATCATCCAGCCAATGCGACCCAGCGAGGGCGGACCTGAGGTGTTTCAAACACCTGTAACACCTCGCTACTTGAAACCAGCGGCTGAGTTTGATCTGGTGGAGTCAGTGGTTCAGCCCTGATGCCACCCGACCTGCACGATACGACGACACGACGAGGTCCCTCCCGTGACGATCGCAGCTGTCAGCGTTGAGGATTCCAAGCAGCGCATAGCCGAATCCACCCATGAACTCCTGCTCGAAGCCCATGAGGTGCCGGATCCGCGGCACCAGGAGCTGCTCGACGAGGTGGTGATTCTGAACGCACCCGTCGCCCGCTCGATCGCCTCGCGCTACCGCAGCAAGGGTGTGGACCCCGACGATCTCGAACAGGTCGCCTACCTCGGCCTGGTGAAGGCCGCGAACGGCTACCGGCTGGACGCGTCCACAGCGTTCCTCTCGTACGCCGTACCGACGATCAGGGGCGAGCTGAAGCGCTACTTCCGCGACTGTGCCTGGACTGTCCGGCCGCCGCGCCGTGTGCAGGAGATGCAGGGCAGCATCGCGGCCGCCGAGCCTGAGCTGATCCAGCGGCTCGGACACGTGCCCAGCGCCGAGGAGACCGCCGAGGCGCTCGGCACCGACCCGGCCGAGATCGCCGAGGCCAGTTCGGTCCGCGGCTGCTTCAGCACGCTGTCGCTGGACGCGCCGGGCACGGTCGACGGCACGATCAGCCTGCTCGACTCGGTCGCCGACGACGAGGACGGCTACGACCTGGTCGAGGACGTCCACACCCTCACGCCGGCCGTGGCGAACCTCGGCGACCGGGACAAGCGGATCCTCGAACTCCGGTTCCGCAAAGGGCTGACCCAGGAGGAGATCGGCCACGAGCTGGGCGTCAGTCAGATGCAGGTGTCCCGGTTGCTCCGCGGCATCCTGGAGCGGCTGCGCGCCGAACTGGTCGTGCGTCCCGGTCCCACCACAGGGTAATTCCGGGTAGCGTCGCCGCCATGGACTTCGAGGAGGCGGCGGATGCGCTCTACGCGGCGCCGGCTGCTGATTTCATTGCTACTCGCAACGAGCTGGCCAAGCAGCTGAAGGCGGACGGCGACCAGCTCGGGTCGACCCGGCTGAAGGCGATGCGCAAGCCGACGGTCGCGGCCTGGGTGACGAACCTGATCGCCCGCAAGTTGCCGGACGAGCTCGACGACCTGCTCGCACTGGGCGACGAGTTCCGCGAGGCGACCGCCGATCTCGACGGCGACCGGCTGCGCGAGCTGACACCGCGACGCCATCAGTTGCTGGACAAGCTCGCCAAGGAAGCCACCCGGGTCGCCAGTGACGAGGGCCAGAAGGTGAGCGCCGACGTCGGGCAGAAGCTGCGCGAGACGCTCGATGCGGCGCTGGTGGATCCGGCCGCGGGCGACGCCGTACGCGAAGGCCGGTTGAGCAGCGCACTGCGGCACGTCGGCTTCGGCGTCGTCGACGAGGCCGGCGAACCGACCAACGTCACCCCGCTCACCGACGAACGCCGCCAAGCCGCCCGCGACCGGCGCAAGGCGCAGCAGGCCGAGGCCGACGAGGAGTCGACCGCTGCCCGGAAGAAGCGCGAGACCGCGGAGCGCAAGGAGGAGGAACGCGAGGCCGCCGAGAAGGCGAAGGCCAAGAAGGCGTTCGAGGACGCCGTAACCGCGGCCCAGGAGGCCGAATCCAGGGTCGAGGATCTCGACACCCAGCTCGACAACGCGCGCGAGGCTCTGGCCGAGGCACAGGAGCTGGTACGACGGCTGGGCGGGGAGCTGGACGACGCCCGCCGGGCCGCCCGGGACGCGCAGAAGGAGAGCCGGGAGGCGCGCAAGCGGTACAACCGGCTCTGAACTGGGTACCGGCGGGGGCGGTATGAGAGGAGAGACGGATGGCGCGGTCGATCTGGAGCGGATTCATCACCTTCGGACTGGTCTCGGTGCCGGTCGGGCTGTACAGCGCCACCGACGAGCACCAGCTCGACTTCCACCAGTTCCAGAAGGGCACGTCGGACCGGATCCGCTACAAGCGGGTGAACGAGCGGACCGGCCGGGAGGTGGACTTCGACAAGATCGTCAAGGGTCACGACGTCGGCGGTGGCGAGTACGTCATCGTCGAGCCCGACGAGCTGGACGAGATCGCGCCGGGCAAGTCCCGGGCGCTGGAGATCTCCACCTTCGTCGACCTGGACGACATCGACCCGATCCACTTCCAGAAGAGCTATTACCTGGGTCCGAAGGACGGCGACAACGCGTCGTCGTACGCGCTGCTGCGGGACGCACTGGCCAAGACGAACCGGGCCGGGATCGCGAAGTTCGTGATGCGTGGCAAGGAGTATCTGGCCACGATCCGGGCCAAGGGCAAGGTTCTGGTGCTGGAGACGATGTTCTTCGCCGACGAGATCCGCGATCCCGCCGACGAGCTGGACGACCTGCCGGGCAAGTCGTCGGCGGGCAAGCAGCTGTCGATGGCGACCGACCTGATCGAGGCGATGAGCGGCGAGTGGAAACCGTCCGCCTACAAGGACACCTACTCCGAGCGGGTGAAGGAACTGGTCGTGTCCAAGCACAAGGGCAAGGAGGTCGTGTTCGCCGAGGAGGAGCCGCAGGCCACCAACCCGACCGACCTCGTCGCCGCGCTGCGCGCCAGCGTCGAGTCCGCGCGCAAGTCCCGCGGCACGAGGAAGTCCCCTGCGAAGAAGACCACGGCGAAGAAGAAGACCACGGCGAAGAAGAAGACCACGGCGAAGAAGGCGACGGCGAAGAAGGCGACGGCCAAGAGGTCCGCCAGGAGCAAGAAGGCGGCCTGACTCACAGGGCGGTCGGGCCGTCTCCCGGAGTGGGGAGCAGGTAGCTGCCCGGGTTGGCGGGCGCGCCGGCTTCCAGCCAACGGTGGAAGCCATCGGGGTTGCGGCGTTCGAATTCGTCGAGGCAGATCCGGCGCACCTCGGCGACTGCCTGGCGGTCGCGTGGGCCGGCACCTTGGGCAAGCTGGGTCGCGGTCTCGGTCCAGACGCCGCACAACTCCTCGATGCTGAGCGGGCACTGCAGTGACGCGATCAGCGCCTCGTCCTCGAACCCCTGCCTCTCGGACATCCGCTCGAGCTTCCGCCGCCGCCGCGACGTACGGTGCCGCCGCTCCGGCAGGACCAGGTCGAGCAGCACGAACAGCGTCGCCGCGATCAGCGCCACCGCGAACCCGACCGCGCCCCAGGCCAGCAGACGCACCAACCCTGGCAAACACAGCACAGCAGCGGCCGCAGTGGCCGCGACCGTCGCCGACGACTGGTACGGCGCTTCGTCCGACACGTGCCGGATCACCGCAGCCAGCGGCCAGACCAGTGCGAACACCACCGTCAGCAGGATCACGGCCGCCAGCGGGCCCAGCAGCAGGACGCCCGCGAGCACCCCTGCTGTCCCCACACCGAGTCCGGCCGCGATCGCCATCCGCCGCATCAACGCGGAATGACCCCTCACCGGAACTCACTCGTCGCCACAGAACACCTCACGTGTCACCCACCCCGTAACCACACTTCTACCCCGGAGAACGAACAGCCCCTCTGCACCGTTCCCCGCCCCGGGGCCGCGCAATCAGGCGGCGCTGGGCGAGTCGGCCGGCGTGACGGGATGGTCCAGCGGGTGAGCGATCTCGTCCGACGGCATCCGGCCGAAGTACACGACCAACAGTGACACCACTGCCGGGCCGACACCAGCGACGATGAACACCGCCGTCAATCCGAACACGGCACCCGCCGGGCCGGCCAACGCCATCGACAACGGCATCAGCAAGAGCGAGACGAAGAAGTCCAGGCTGGAGATGCGTCCGCGCAGACGGTCCGGGACCCGGCGCTGCAGCAACGTGCCCCAGATCACCATCGCGGCCGATCCGGTCGCTCCGACCACGGCCGCACCCGCTGCCATCACCCACAGCTCCCGGCCGAACCCGAGCAGCACGAACGGCAGCGAGCCGACGCCCCACATCAGCGTCATGACGGTCAGGTACCGCCGCGGCAGGCTCCGCGACGAGATCAGCAAGGCACCGGCCGCACCTCCGACGCCGAACGCCGCCAGCACCAGACCGAAGTCGCTCGGCCCACCGCCGAGCTGGTCGCGAATCGCGAACGGCAGCAGCACCTCCAGCGGCCCGAGGATCAGCAGCACGAACACCGTGCCGAACAGCAGCGACGCCAGCAGCCACCGGGTACGTCGTACGTAGGCCCATCCTTCGCGCAGGTCGCCGAAAATCGTCTGCGGCACCTCGTCCGCCGGCGCCTGGCCGGCAGTCGCCCGCACGCGCATCGCGAGGACGCAGCCGGCGGAGAAGAAGTAGGTCAGCGCCGTGATCAGGATCGCGATCCCGGGCGACATCGCGGCGATTGCGAGACCGCCCAGCGCCGGCCCGGTCGCCTGCTGCGCCAGCGGCCGCAGCGTCCCTTCCAGTCCGTTCGCCGCGAGCAGCTCGTCGGCCGGCAACAGCTTCGGCACCAGCGCTGTGTACGCCGGGATCAGGAACGCCTCCCCGGCTCCGATCAGCACTGCCGCAGTCGCCAGATGCCAGAGCTCCAGCAGCTCGGTCAACGCGAGCCCGGCGACGACCAGCAGGACCAGACCGCGTACGCCGTCCGCCGCGACGATCACGCTGCGCTGCGACAACCGGTCCGCCGCGATCCCCCCGAACAGCACGCAGACCACCAGCCCGATGCTGTACGCCGTTGTCACCACCGACAGCTGCACCGGCCCGCCGCCGAGCTCGATCACCTGCCAGGCCAGCGCGACCAGCCAGAGCCCGCTACCGAGCAGAGCGACCGCCAGCCCGGTCCACAGCAGCCGGTAATCCCGGTGCCGCAGCGGGCGCACGGCCTTCCAACGGATCGAGCCCACGACATCCCCCCTCTCGGCACCGTCCGGTCAGCATACACAGGAGAACAGTTCACGCGTCAACAGTTGTATTGCGTACTCATCGTCGTAGACTGCTGCCCATGCCGACGAAGCAGATGAGTGCCGTGCAACTCGAGTCCTGGCGGGCGCTGTACCGCGCGGACACGCTGCTCTACGCCCATCTCGACAACACGCTGCGCAGCCGGCTCAAGATGGGCTACTTCGAGCACGAGGTCCTGCGGGCCCTCGACCAGGCCGGCGGCCGGATGCGGATGGCCCCGCTGGCCAAGGAGCTGATGATCTCGCGCAGCGGCGCGACCCGGCTGATCGGCAAGCTCGAGGACAAGGACGGCTGGGTGGTCCGCCGGAACACGCCCGAGGACCGCCGGGCCACCTGGGCCGAGCTCACGCCGGCCGGGCGGGAGGCGCTCGCGGCTGCCCAACCCGTGGTCGAAGCTGTGGTCTCGACGTTCTTCGCCGATCATGTATCAGATGAGGACCTTCGACGCGCGAGTCGCATCCTGGACGTCCTGGCCGACGCCAACCCGAACGACGACGGCTTCGACTGCGGACTCTGACCGCGCCCGCCCCGCCCCAGTCGACGCAGGATCCGCCCGGTGACCGCCGTCGACGAGCGGTACGCCGAGCGCGTCCGCGCCCTCAAGCCCGTCCCGTGTGACTACACGGCCGACCAACTGCGGAGCCTGTACGACGCTCAGCTCGGCAGCCGGCACGCGGACCTCGCGGCCCGCTGGATGCAGTCGCAGGGGCAGGGCTACTACACGATCGGATCCGCCGGCCACGAGGGGAACGCCGCGGTCGCCGCCGCACTCCGGCCCACCGATCCGGCGCTGCTGCACTACCGCTCCGGCGCGTTCTACCTCGCCCGCGCGGACCAGGCCGGCTCGAAGGAAGGGCTGCGCGACATCCTGCTCGGGGTCGCGGCCGCGACCAGTGAGCCGATCGCCGGCGGCCGGCACAAGGTGTTCGGCCGGCACGACCTGGCGATCATCCCCCAGACGTCGACGATCGCCTCGCACCTGCCCAGGGCGATGGGTGTCGCGTTCTCGCTGGCCCGGGCGGCGAAGCTCGGCGTACCGTCGCCGTGGCCGTCCGACGCGATCGTGGTGACCAGCTTCGGCGACGCGTCGGCGAACCACTCGACCGCGACGGGCGCGATCAACGCCGCGCTGCACGCGTCGTACCAGGGCCTGCCGATGCCGTTGCTGCTGGTCTGTGAGGACAACGGGATCGGGATCAGCGTGCGGACCCCGGACGGCTGGATCAGGCAGGCCTACGGATCGCGGCCCGGCCTGCGGTACTTCGATGCCGACGGCACCGATGTGGCCGCGGCGCTGACGATGGCGACCGAGGCGGCCACGTTCGTCCGGCGGAACCGGCGGCCTGCTTTCCTCCGGCTGCGGACCGTCCGGCTGCTCGGCCACGCCGGCTCCGACGTGGAAGCGGCATACCGATCGCCCGCCGAGCTCGTGGCCGACGAGGAGTTGGACCCGCTGCTCGGTACGGCGAGGCTGCTGCTCGGCGCCGGGCTGGACGCGGACGACGTGATCGAGCTGTACGAGGACAAGCGGTCCGAGGTGATGCGGATCGCGGCCGAGGTGTCGGGCCTGCCGCAACTGTCGTCCGCCGAGGCCGTCGCCTTTCCGCTGCGGTTCCCCGACCCCGAAGCGGTCGCGGAGTCGTTGCCTCGACCCAGTCGTACGACGGAACGGTTGACGCTGAGCCAGTCGATCAACCGCGCCCTGGCCGACGTACTGGCGTCGTACCCGGAGGCGATGGTGTTCGGCGAGGACGTCGGCCGCAAGGGCGGCGTGTACGGCGTCACCCGCGGACTGCAGAAGTCGTTCGGACCGGCCCGGGTGTTCGACACACTGCTGGACGAGCAGTCGATTCTCGGGCTCGGGCTCGGCGCCGGGGTCTCGGGGTTGCTACCGCTCCCGGAGATCCAGTACCTGGCGTATCTGCACAATGCCGAGGACCAGTTGCGCGGCGAGGCGGCGTCGCTGAAGTTCTTCTCGCAGGAGCAGTACTCGAATCCGATGGTGCTGCGGGTCGCGGGCTACGGCTACCAGAAAGGGTTCGGCGGCCACTTCCACAACGACGACGCGATCGCCGTACTGCGGGACATCCCGGGACTCGTGATCGCGTCACCCTCCCGGCCGGACGACGCGGCCGCGATGCTGCATGCCTGCGCCGCGGCGGCGCGATCGTGCGGCACGGTCAGCGTGTTCCTCGAGCCGATCGCGCTCTATCACCGGCGCGATCTGTACGACGACGGCGACGATCAGTGGCTGGCGCCGTACCCGGACCAACCGGTGCCGATCGGGCGCGGCCGGACGTACGGCGACGGGACGGACCTGAGTCTTGTCACCTTCGGCAACGGTCTGCCGATGAGTCTGCGGGTGGCCGCACGGGTGCCCGGAGTCCGGGTGCTCGACCTGCGGTGGCTGGCGCCGCTGCCGATCGGGGATCTGTTGCGTGAGGCAACCGCCACCGGACGCGTGCTCGTGGTCGACGAGACCCGGCGGTCCGGCGGCGTGTCCGAAGGCGTCCTGGCGGCACTGATCGACCACGGCTACACCGGCCGGCTGGCCAGGGTGGCGTCGGAGGACTCGTTCGTCCCGCTCGGCGACGCGTCCCGTCAGGTGCTGCTCAGCGAGCGGACGATCGAGATCGCGGTCCGCGAACTGCTCAAGTGAACAGCCGTTGCCAGAGCGACTTCTTCGGCGGGGCTTCCGCGGACCTGGCGCCTGACGGCTTGCGCACCGGCTCGGGCCGATCCGCCTTCCACTGCGCCAGGACCGCCTCCTCGTCGACAGTGCCGACCGGAACGACCGGGCCGGTGGTGTCGCGAATGCTGACCAGGATCCGCTTGTTCAGATCCGCGAGATAGTCGCGCACCTCGGACTCACGGCGCATCCGGGCGACTGTCTCCTGGACCTTCTGCTTCTCCTTGCGCAGCAGCACCGC
This sequence comes from Kribbella sp. NBC_00889, assembly GCF_045207705.1. NCBI lineage: Bacteria > Bacillati > Actinomycetota > Actinomycetes > Propionibacteriales > Kribbellaceae > Kribbella > Kribbella sp. NBC_00889. The sequence goes on from NZ_CP108783.1 coordinate 6,723,964, forward strand.
GGGCGGCAGCAGCGCTTCGGAGTCGATCTGTTCCCGGCGGATGAAGTCCTTCACCCACCAGTCCGGATCGTGGGGATCGGCCAACTTGGTCAGCGGCTTGCCCTGACCCGCGAGGTTGTCGAACTCGCCCCGCTTCTGGGCCTGCTGGATCTGGACGTCGACCCAGTCCTGCTGCGACATGTTGGCTGGCTTGCGCTCGGTCATGCCCACACACCTCATCTGTCTCATCGACAGTTGCTTCCGGGCGTTAGCCTACCGGCTTGTGAATGCAATCACAAGACATACTGGAGAGGTGGACCTGACCGACGAAGAGATCGCGGCAATGACTCCGGCCGAACGGCGGGACCTGATCTTGCGGCTGGTACCGCACCAACCGGGCGGGATGCCGTCGCTGCGGACGATCGAGCGGATCCGCAAGTGGCGGACCGCGCTGATGCTGCTCTGCGCGCTCGCGCTGATCCCCTGGACCGTCTATCTGGCGATGACCCTGCCCAGTCACTACGTCGCCCGGAACTGGGTCGCCACCTGGGTCGGCTTCGACATCCTGCTGCTGGCGATGCTGGTACTGACCGCACTGGCCGGCTGGAAGCGCAAACAGCTGGTCTTCCCGACCGCGTTCGCGACCGGCGTCCTGCTGATCTGCGACGCCTGGTTCGACACGATGACGAGCCACCGCGGCGCCGACCTCACCCAGGCGCTGCTGAGCGCCTTCCTGGTCGAGCTCCCGCTGGCCTTCATCCTGATCGCCGGCCCGCTCCGCCTGCTCCGGTACATCGCGATCCGGCACGGCATGATCAGCCCGAAGTCGCACCTGTGGCGCATGCCGATCCCGATCCCGGATCTCTACCCGGGAAACGAAGTCCCACCACCCCCATCCCCCCACCCCTGACCGTCCCCGTCTGATGGGCTGACCCAGCCGCCTGCGGGTTGGCCAACCGCACGCCGCTAGCCAACCCACACGCGCATGGGCTGACCCAGCAGACCGCCAGCACACACCCACCCAACGCCCGCCTCGTCGGCTGACCCAGCCGCCTGCGGGTTGGCCAACCGCACGCCGCCGGCCAACCCACACGCGCATGGGCTGACCCAGCAGACCGCCAGCACACACCCACCCAACGCCCGCCTCGTCGGCTGACCCAGCCGCCTGCGGGTTGGCCAACCGCACGCCGCCGGCCAACCCACACGCGCATGGGCTGACCCACCAGACGGGGAGGCGTGGGTTGGCAGGGGGTGGGGTGGTGGGTGAGGGTGGGGGCAAACGTGCGCGAAGGGATGCTTCATGGCGACTGAGGTTGTGTCGGTGATCGGTGGCGAGCGGGTGGCGGAGGCGGTACGGCGTACGCCGTCGACCAACCCGGCTCGGCTGAGCGATGTGGTGGGGACGGTCGGCAGCGCGGGGCCTGAGGTTCTCGTCAAAGCCACCGAGGCCGCCCGGGACGCGCAGGCCGCGTGGGCCGCGACACCGGCTCCGCAGCGAGGTCAGGTGATCGCGAACGTCGGCCGGCTGATGACCGCCAACAAGGAGCGGCTGGCCGCGCTCGTCACGCGCGAGATCGGCAAGCCGATCGCCGAGGCGCGCGGTGAGGTGCAGGAGATCATCGACACCTGCGACTTCTTCGTCGGCGAGGGCCGCCGCCTCTACGGTCAGACAGTCCCGTCGGAGATGCCCGACAAGCAGTTGTTCACGTTCCGCCGGCCGGTCGGGCTGGTCGTCGTGATCACGGCCGGCAACTTCCCGGTCGCCGTACCGTCCTGGTACATCGTGCCCGCGCTACTGTGCGGGAACACGGTCGTCTGGAAGCCGGCGGAGTACTCGGCCGTGGTGTCCGACGCGTTCTACGAGATCTTCGCGCATTCCGGCGTACCGGCCGGAGTCTTCAACGTCGTGTACGCCGACGGGCCGGACACCTTCGCCGGACTCGAGCAGGCACTGCAGGCCGGGCTGGTGAACAAGGTCGGCTTCACCGGATCGAGCGCCGTCGGCAGCCGGATCGGTGAGTTGTGCGGCCGCCACCTGCAGACGCCGTGCCTGGAGCTCGGTGGCAAGAACCCGATGGTGATCACCGAGGACGCCGACCTCGACCTGGCCGTCGAGGGCGCGCTGTTCTCCGGCTTCGGTACGGCGGGTCAGCGCTGCACCTCGCTCGGTACGGTGATCGTCCACGAGTCGGTCCACGACGACTTCGTCGCCCGATTCAGCCGTGCCGTTGCGGACGCGCCGATGGGTGATCCGGCGCAGGACGTGCTGTTCGGCCCGTTGCTGGACGAGAAGTTCGCCGCCGGGTTCGAGAAGTCGCTGGGCTGGATCGCGGCTCACCACCAGGTGATCGGCGCGAGCGGCCGGGTCACCGCGGACAACCCGCGGTCCGGATTCGTCGGGGATCCCGCGGCCGGGCTGTTCTACCACCCGGTGATCGTCGACGGCGTCCGTCCGGACGACGAGTTGTTCATGAACGAGACCTTCGGCCCGGTCGTCGGCATCACGACGTACTCGAGTCTCGACGAGGCGATTGCCCTCGGCAACAAGTCCGGCTACGGGCTGTCCAGTTCGATCTACACCACCGATCCGAACAAGGCGTTCCGGTTCGCGCAGGGCATCTCGGCCGGCATGGTCAGCGTGAACAACTCGACGTCCGGCGCCGAGGCGCACCTGCCGTTCGGCGGCAACGGGAAGTCCGGCAACGGCTCCCGGCAGAGCGGCATCTGGGTGCTCGACCAGTTCACCCGGTGGCAGTCGCTGAACTGGGACTACTCGGGCAAGCTGCAGAAGGCGCAGATGGATACCGAGACGGTCGAGGCCGACCTCTCCTTCCAGCTGCCCTGATGGCCGCGGCCCTTCCGGACGCCGCCGACGTGGTGATCGTCGGCGGCGGCGTGATGGGCGCCAGCATCGCGTTCCATCTCGCCGAGGCCGGGGTGGAACGCGTGCTGCTGCTGGAGCGGAACGAGCTCGGCTCCGGTTCCACGTCCAAGGCGGCCGGCGGGGTCCGCGCCAACTTCTCGGACGAGCTCAACATCGCCCTGGGTGCTCGCAGCCTGGAGGCCTTCGCGCGGTTCGGCGAGCGGCCAGGGCAGGAGATCGACCTGCATCGCGTCGGTTATCTCTTCCTGCTGGAGACCGCCGACCAGCTCGAGCTGTTCCGCGAGAGCACTCGGCTGCAGAACGCGGCCGGTCAGCCGACCCGGATGATCGACGTCGACGAAGCGGTCCGGCTCGCGCCGATCGTTGCCCCGGACGGTCTGGCCGGCGCCTGCTTCTCCCCGGCGGACGGGCACTGTACGCCGGAGTCCGTCGTACTCGGGTATGCGACGGCCGCCCGTCGGCTCGGCGCGACGCTCGTCACCGGTTGCGAGGTGCTCGGCATCGAGGCGGACGACAGCGCCATCCGGGCGGTACGCACCAGCCGTGGCGACGTCCGGACCCGCACGGTGATCTGCGCGGCGGGCGCGTGGTCGGCGGAGCTCGCCGTACCGCTCGGGGTCGACCTGCCGGTCACCCCGCTGCGACGGCAGATCGTCGTGACCGAGGCGATCCCGGATCTGCCGCAGAGCATGCCGATGACGATCGACTTCAGCAGCACGTTCTACTTCCACCGCGAGGGACCCGGTCTGCTGGTCGGAATGTCCGACCCGGACGAGGAGCCCGGCTTCCGTCTGGACCGCACCGAGACCTGGCTGCCGCGGCTGACCGCCGCGATGGAACGCCGCGCGCCGTCACTGCTCGACGTCGGCCTGACCGGTGGCTGGGCCGGGCTCTATGAGGTGACACCGGATCACAACGCGCTGATCGGCGAGGCCGACGGCGTGTCCCGGTTCCTCTACACCACCGGCTTCTCGGGTCACGGCTTCCTGCAGGGGCCCGCGGTCGGCGAGATCATCCGCGACCTCTACCTGGGCCGCGAGCCGTTCGTCGACGTCAGCCCGCTGGACGCGCGCCGCTTCCGGTACGACGGCCGGCGCGCGGAGTGGAACGTGGTCTGATCAGGGCTCGTTGCGGGGATCGTCGGCCGGGTCGTCCGGCCAGTTGTCCGGATCGCACCACTCCGGATCCCAGCCGCGCTGGATGCAGTACTGCCGGAGGATCTCCTCGCGGCTCGGAGTGGTGGTGCTCGGCCGCGGCGGCTTCGTGGTCCTGGTCGTCCGGGTCGGCTTGGGATCCGGCTCGTCCGCCTCCTCGGTGGTCCGGGCCTTGGTCGGCCGCTGTGTCGGCTGGGTCGTCTTGGTGGTCGGCGGCACGGTCGTCTTCTGTACCGGCGGTGGCACCGAGGTCGGCTGCGTCGTCCGCGGCGGCACGACCGGGGTCTGGGTCGCCGAGGGGGTCGCCGAACGGTCGTCGACCACCGGCACGGCCTGCGAGTCGGAGTCGCCGCTGAACAGGCCGATCGCGGACAAGGCCCAGAAGTTGATCCCGAGGAACAGCACCGCGGCGCCGATCCCGGCGTACAGCACTCGGCGGGACGGGCCACCGTACCGGCCGACCGGACCGCGGACCGGGTTGCCCTTGCCGTCGATCCAGAATCGCCAGCCTTCTGGAGGCGGAGGCCAGGACGGGTCGGGACGCCAGGTTTTCGGTGGGACCCAACTACGGCGGGGCGGCGACGGCCAGGTCGGAGGGACCACGAACCGCTTCAACGAATTCCTCCATCTCCGCCCGGACCACGTCAGGCTAGTGGATCGGCCGGTGGGCCGACAGCCTGGTCGGGTCAGCTCTTCGTTCAGAATCCCCGCCCGCACAGTGGCCAACGACACAACCCACCGCAAGCTACTTGCGGCTTGCGAACCGTCCGCGTGTCGCGCTGGATTTTTCGATCAACCCATGACCGAGCCGCCGAGAAGTCAGGTTCGGTTTACCTCACGTTTGCTCGTCCCGCAGTTGCAGAAGGCCGTGGCCGGTCAGAGCTAGAGCACGGACTCCAGCAGTCTGGTCAGGTCCTCACCGAACGGGCGATCCGCCTCGATCGGCGGTACGACGTCCGCCACCGCCTGATGGAGGTCGCGGAGGCCGACAGGGATCGGGCGCTTCGACAGGGCGAAGGCCTGATGCACGGCCAGGAGCTCGCAGGCGGTGACTTCGCGGGTCAGCCGGACGGCTTCCGCGAGGGTGCCGACCGCCTCCCAGGAGAAGGTCTGCACGTCCTCCTGGCCGTTCGACGTCTCCGCCGTACTGATTGCTGAGGGCAACGTCAGGCGGCGGAGCAGGTGGGTGGTGGCGACCGCGCGTTTGTGGACGGCGACCAGGCCGGCCTGTGGACCCGGCTCGTGCGCGAGCTGGGCCTGGAGTCCGGTGACGGTCGGGTCGAGCAGGCGGTGCAGCCGCGCCGCGGAGACCTCGGCCGCGTGGGCGAGGGCCGCGGTCAGGTGGTCGCAGTACGCCGTCAGGTCGATCCCGTGAAAGCCGGCCGTGCCGATGAATTCGCCATCGAGGTACGCCGGTGAGTCGGTGACGCCGGTGAACGCACGGTCGACGGCTTCATCCAACTGGCTGATGGACCGCCGGACGTGCGCGACAACGTGCCCCGCGACGCGGAATGACACCGGTGCTTGGAGCGCTCGGGGCTCGGGCTCCGGACCGGCCAGCTCGCGGATCCGCGCGAACTCGGCTGCCAGGACGTCATCACCACGGCCCAGCGCCGGGTGGTACGGGGAACGGTTCGCCCCGATCACCGCAATCGCGCCGGCGCCGACTGCGGTCAGGTGGTCGGCGAGACGATGTGCACGCTTGGCATGCAGAGCAGCCCGCCCGGTCGCACCCGGCACGCCCGCGAGCAGGGAGATCCCCTCCTTGGGACCCACCTCGAACGAACCGAACGCGTGGGCCAGCGGAATGATTTCGCCGGCCGAACCCGCTCCCTCGGCAGGGATCTCGGGAACCCGCCCGCTGTTGATCATGGCAACCAACTGCTGGATCAGCTCGACCGAGACCCCGGCATCACCGGTGAGGAACGTGCGCAGCCGGCCGATCAGAACGGCCCGGGCCTCGTCGTGCGGGAGCCAGGGAGGTCCGCCGACCGCTCGGCCGAGCAGCAGGTTGCGTTGATGCACGCGTTGCTCGTCCTCGGTGAGCCAGCGCTTGCTCAGGTTGCCCATCCCGGTGTTGACGCCGTACACAGCGTCACCGGAGGCAAGTGTGGCGAGGAGGTCTGTACGGATCGCGGCCAGGCGATCGAGCAGCGGCTGCGCGATGGTGACCGGTTCGGGGCTCGCGGGGTCGAGCTCCGACGGCTGGTTGATCAGCATGCCATCAGCATGTCAATGGAACCGGAGCATCGTGCCGACGTCGGCGGCCTCGGCCTTGCGCAGGATCAGGTGCGCGATCGCGACGTCCAGCAGTGACAGGCCGCGATGCCAGAAAAGGTTGCGCTCGGCATCGTTCTCCCGACCCGGCTTCCGCCCGGCGACGATCTGCCCGAGCTCGGCGTACAGGGTCTCCGGCGACAACCGGCCGGTGTCCACATGCCGGCGCAAGGCTCCGAACCGGCCGGACTGGGCCTCGCGCCAGTCGTCGACGACGACCTTGTCCATCACGTCGAGCAGGTCGAGCTCGACCGCGCTGATCGTCCCGTACGGTACGACGAAAGCGCCGGGCTTCACGGCGGCCGTGCGGAGCAACGGTTCGGGCTCGGTCAGCCGGGTCGCCTCGACCAGGACGTCGGCGCCGTCGAACGCCTCCTCGGCCGTCGCCACCACCCGCACCGGCGTGGACAGCTCCGCGGACAGCTCGGCCGCGAACCTCTCCCGCGATTCCGGCCGCCGCGACGTCACCCGGATCTCGTCCAGATCGAAGAGGTCGTCCAGCATCGTCACGTTCCACCACGCCGTCCCGCGGGCGCCGGCGTGGGCGAGGATCTTGCTGTCGCGCCGGGCCAGGTGGCGGGCGCCGACCGTGGTCATGGCGCCGGTCCGCGCCGCAGTGACCATCGTCGCGTCCAGGACCGCGAGTGGTACCCCGGTCGTCGGGTCGAACAGCGTCGCCATCGCCAGCTCGCTGGGCAGACCTTTCTGGTAGTTCGGGACGAAGTCACCGACCACCTTCACGCCGCTGATGCCGTGCTCGCCGAGGCCGTCCAGATGCCCGCGCAGGATGTTGAAGTGGCCGATCCCGCCGTTGTCCGGCATCAGGTGCACGCGCGGTTCGAAGCTGGTCCGGCCCTCGCCGTGTTCGCGGACCGCCTCCTCGACCGCGTCCACGATCTCCAGCCTGGTCAGCCCGAGCGAGTCGATCTCCGGACCATTCAGAAACCGCAACCAGATCCCGTCAGCCACCCGGCCTCCTTCGGTCGTTGTGATTCGATACTAAAGTTCCGGATCGCTGCGCTACGTTCGGGCCATGGAGTCGACCACACGGACGCCGGACCGGACGGTGATCGGGCACTCGACCAGCGACAAGGTGGTGCTGTTCGGTGGGCTGCCCCTGATCGGACTGGTCCTCGGCTTCTTCCTGCCGCGGATCGCGGACTGGGCGGCGCGGCAGGACTGGGTGCCGTTCCAGGGGCCGCTGACGCTGATCTCGGGGTGGGACGGCTGGTGGGTGATCGCGGTCTGCCTCGTGATCGGCCTGGTGGCCGGCGTGATCCTGGCCGGGATGGCGCTCGAGGACACGCTGAAGGTCACCGTCACCAACGGCTCGGTCGAGTTCGCTAAGAACCAGAAGACGGTGACCGTGCCGCGGGAGCAGGTGACGGTCGCGTTCCTGGACGGCAAGGAGATCGTGCTGCAGGACTCCACTTCGCGCGAGCTGGCGCGGGAGAAGCACGATCAGCTGAAGTCCGACGCGCGGCAGATCCCGGCCGCGTTCCGCACCCATGGATATCCCTGGTCGGACGCGGGCGATCCGCACGCGGACCGGTTCCGTCGCTGGGTCGAGGATGAACCCGACCTGCCGCCGGCGGTGAACGCCGTACTGAAGGTGCGGGCCAGGGCGTTCGACCAGGGCGACAAGGGCAAGGCGGATCTGCGCGAGCTGCGCGGCGAGGTGGCGAAGCTCGGCTACACGGTGAAGGACAGCGACAAGAAGCAGTACTGGCGGCCGGCCACGCCGCGGTGATTCTGGGCCGGTGATTCAGGCGCCGAGGAGGTGGATGACAGCGGCGGCGTACGCCTGCTCGGCGTCGTCCGCCCGGTGCATGCTGTCGGTCAACTCGACGGCGTACCCGTCGGGGACCGCCTCGAGCTTGCGGAAGTGCTCGCCCAGGAGAGCGCGCAACTGTTCCTCGCGCGGCAGCCAGACGACCTCACGCTGCTCGATGCTGTCCAGGGCCCACTCGGTGGTGCCGTTGAAGCCGATCACCTTGCTGCCCTGGTAGTCGTGCACCTCGACGGTCATGTCGCTCACCACGAACACGTCGTCGTCCATCTCCCGGTCCGGTACGACGAAACGATCCCCTGCCGCGGGTGCCCACAGCACCCCGGCCTTGCGCAGTCGCCCAGCCTGCTCAATCGTGATCACCCCTCCATCCTCCCCACGCCAGGCAAACCCCGCAGGTTCGCGCGCGTGGCGTGGGTCAGCGGTTCAGGGCAGTACGGAGCTCGGCGGCACGGTGGGAAATGCGGTCCCGGCACTCGTTCGTCAGCGGCAGATCGAGCAACGCGGTCGCCTGCAGGTGGCTCAACCCGAACTCCTCCCGCAGCCGCTGGACGGCGATCACCCGGTCGGTGGAGGCGTTCAGTACGTCGGCCACCTCGTCGCGGCGCTCGAACGCGGCCAGTACGCCGTCGTAGATCTCCAACTGCGTGTACGCCGACCGATCCGGTTCGGGCACGATCGCCACGTCTTCCTTCTCACTGGCACGGATCACCTGCCGCCAGAGCGCGGGGACAGCGAGCCGGGCCCGGGTGTAGCGCCGGGGCATCGGCTGGGCGTAGGTCATGGTCATGGTCGGCTCCTGTTCGGGGTTGTCGGATCAGTCGGCCTAGCTGGGCCCGGCCACGCCGTACGGTTCGCGCGGCGGGCACTTCTTCCCAGGCGTTGTGAGCGCCTCGAAATGCCAGGGTTCGTTGTCGTAGCGGCGGCAGACGCCGTACCGCCAGCCGTTCTTGTTCAGCCAGGTCATGGCGGCCGCTGGGCCGATGTCCACGGCCTTGCCCTTCACGTGAGCGGAGTACCTGGGCGGCAGCACCCAACGCGTCGCCGCCTTGTACGAGCCGTACTTCTTGATCGCCTCGTTCAGCAGCCGCTGCTGCTTGGAGGTACTGCGCCGGCCCGAGGTGATGCTGATCGTGACGCCGTCGGCCTTCGCTGCCGTCATCGCCTTCTTCAACCGCGTCCGCAGTGTCAGCGACAGCCCGTTGATGCTCTCCTCGCCGTACTTCGGCGTGGTCGTGGCCGACTTCTCCGGCTTCGGGGTCTTCGTGGGCTTGACCGGAGTGGTCTCGTGGGTCGACGGCCAGGTGGGCGGTGGCGTCGGCGTCTCGGTGACCAGCGTGGTCGGCGGAGCGGAGTTCGCCGGAGCGTTCACGGTCGAGATGACCGGCTCCTTGTCCGCGGCCAGACCGAGCATCTCCCCCAGTTGCGCGTGCCACAGCACCAACGACCCGACCGCCAGCACCGCCACGCCTGCACCCGTCACGGACAGCAACCGCAGCCGGTCCGAGCCGGTCCGGCGCGGTGGCATGTCGTTCGTCATGGGGTACAGCCTCTCGGATCAGGCGCGGTCGCCACATCGGCCCCAGGGACCGTCCTCACATCCCGGAAGTAGCCCCTGAGTATCAATTCGGACGCCGAGCCTCCTCCAAAAGTTGGAGAGGCTGCCCCTCCTGGCAGATGAAGCCTTGGCGAACACGAGCTGACTACGCTGGGCAACGTGTGGAGTCTTTGGCGCCGGTTGACGCAGTTGCAGCAGGACCTGCTGCTCGCTGCGATCATCGGCGTGGTCTGGTTCGGAGTGCTGAACCTGATCAACGACAGCGGCCTGCGCCCGCAGAACCCGGCCGTGTCCGTCGTCACCGGCGTCTTCCTGGTCGCCACGGTCGCCTGCGTACGGCGGATTCCGCGGACGATGCTCGTGGTCGTCTCGGTGCTGTACCCGTTCCTGTACGCCGCGGTCGGCACCGGACTGGCCGCGCAGGTCGGGATCAGGGTCTTCGGCCAGCCCGAGATCAGCGACGCCGCGCTGCAGTCCGAGATCCACCTGGTCCCGCTGCTCGTCGTCGGGTACCTGGCCGCGTCGAGCGGCGTACGGCGGTTCACCTGCCTGTTCTTCACCATGGGCAGCCTGGCCGGGCTGATGATCGGACTGCCGACCGTGGTCGCCATCGTGCTCGGGCATGCGAACCGGGACATCCTGAGGGGCGACCGGTACCAGAACCTGCCCACGGACCTGGCCAGCCTCTACAGCTACATCGACGTCTCGCTGTTCGTGTTCGCCGAGGCGCTGATCTGCGGCATGGTGCTGCTCGGCGCGGACGCGCGGCGACGGCGCAAGAACGTCGCCCTGCTGCAGCAGCGCAACGCCGAGCTGATCCGGCTGCGCGCGGTCGAGGCCGAGCGGGCCGCGGTCGCCGAGCGGACCCGGATCGCTCGCGACCTGCACGATGTCATCTCCCATCACGTCAGTGCGGTGGTGATCCGGGCCCAGGCCGCCGACCGAGTCGCCGACCAACGACCCGAAGTACTGCGGGAGGCGATTCGCTGGATCATTGCCAGCGGCAAGGAAGCGCTGACCGCGATGCGGGAGACGGTCCGAGTACTCAACACAGCCTCACCGAACGAGGTCGGGGCGTCGCCGGACTCGGGTGGCGGGACCGCGCCCGTACCCGATTTGTCCGACGTCGCGCGGATGGGCGAGCGGTTGAAGGCAGTCGGCATCGACGTGTCGATGAGCCTGCCGCCGCGGCAGCGGCAGCTGACCTCGGCCACCGACCTGACCGCGGTCCGGATCATCCAGGAGGCGTTGACCAACGTGATGGTGCACGCGAAGGCGACCGCGGCCCGGGTCACCTGGCAGAGTGGACCGCAGGGCGAACTGCTGACCATCGACGACAACGGCAGCGGCGGACCACCGCCGGTGAACGTGCTGGAGTCCGCCCGGCGGAGCGAGAGCGGCCGCGGCAACGGACTGATCGGGATGCGGGAACGGGCCACAGCGGTCGGCGGCACACTGGCCGTCGCGGCCGGCCCACTGGGTGGATGGAGGGTGCAGGCATGGCTGCCGCCGCAGAACTGACCGGACCGGACACCAGTCCGATCCGGATCCTGGTTGTCGACGACCAGGGCGTGATCCGGATGGGCCTGGCGATGATCCTGGACCACGAACCAGACCTCACCACGGTCGCCCAGGCCGGCGACGGCGAAGAGGCGCTCCGGCTCGTCGAGCAGTACGACCCGGACGTCGTACTCATGGACATCCGGATGCCGGTGATGGACGGACTCGTCGCCACCGAACGGATCACGACTGCCAACAAGGCGGCTGGTCGGTCGCGTCCCGCGGTCCTGGTGCTGACGACGTTCGACGACGAGGCGTATGTGCTGAGCGCGGTCCGGGCTGGGGCGTCCGGGTTCCTGTTGAAGGACACGGATCCGGATCTGTTGGTGTCGGCTGTGCGGGCGGTGCATCGTGGGGACTCGCTGGTCGATCCGGCGTCGACCCGCGTGCTGCTCGAGCGGTGCATGGAGCTGGAGCGGCAGGTCGGGGGTGGTACGGCGGAGCCCGCGCCGGCGCAACCGGATGGTCGGTGGACTGGGTTGCTTGGGCATCTGAGCGAGCGGGAGCGGGAGATCCTGGTGTGGATGGCGCGCGGGCTGTCCAACCGCGATCTCGCCACCAAACTCTTCGTCAGCGAGACCACGGTGAAGACCCACGTCAGCAGCGTCCTCTCCAAACTGGGCCTTTCCAGCCGGGTCCAGGCGGTCGTGGTCGCCTACGAAGCCGGGGTAGTCCGGCCGGGCGAAGCTGAGGTCCGCTGGGACTGATCCCCCCATCCACGGGTCAGGTGGTGGATCGGCGGAAGGCTGTTCGGTAGGTGCTGGGGGGTTGGCCTGTGTGCTTGGTAAAGAGCGCGGCGAAGGTGCCGGGATTCTTGTAGCCGACTGTGGAGGAGATGCTGGCGACGGTTCGGTCTGTGGTTTCCAGGAGGTGGCGGGCGCGGGAGACGCGCGACGCTTGGAGGTAGTCGAGAGGGCTTCGGTGGGTCTCGTCCGCGAAGCGCCTGAGCAGAGTGCGGGTGCTGACTCTGAAGGTGGCGGCCAGGGCGGTGAGGTCGTAACGGTCGGCCAGATTCTGGTCGAGGTGGCGCATGACTTCTCGCGAGAACTCGCTTCCGGCCTGTGGCAGCAGCCGGGTGTCGACGTACGGCGTCTGTGAGGACCGCGCATCGTCGACGAGCGCAAGTCTCGCGGTCGCCCTGGCCACGAAGGTACCGCTGTGTTCCCGGATCAGGCCGAGCGCGAAGTCGTACATGGCGCTGAACGACCCGGTCGTCGTCACCCCGCCGTCGGTGATGACCAACTCCTCGGCGCAGACTGCGGCGTCGGGGCAGCGGCGGGCCAGTTCGTCCGCGAGGATCCAAGAGGTCGTCGCCCGGCGGCCGGCCAGCAGACCTGCCTCCGCGAGCAGGAACGCCCCGACACAGATCGAGACGACCGCGTTGCCGGTGGCAACATGTGAGCGGATCACCGCGAGTTCCGGGGCGAGCGGCGCGAGCGTCGTGTCGAGGAGAAGGTCCGGCGAGAGCTCGAACCCTGGTACGACGAGAACATCGACGTCACGGACCGCGGAGACCGCCAGCCTCGCACCACCCGACGCGCTGACCTGACGGCGCGGCGACATGATCGACACGTCGTACCCGGTCCCGTCCGGCCCGCCGAGGTGGGTGGCCATGGTCAGCAGATCGGGTACGCCGTACACCTCGGACGCGAAGCATCGCGGATACGCCAGCACACCAACCCGCAGTACACCCATCTCCAGGCTCCTCGCTGCTCGTGGCGAGATTACCTCCAACTATGGCGACCTGGCCGCTCGTCGTACGACGGTTCCTGGCAGGACGCTGTCGGCATGAGCACACGTGACGACGAGATCGCGGACTTCTCCCGCCAACTCATCGAGGTCGACGGGGTGGTGAAGACGGTGTACGTCGCGGGGTCCGGGCCGGCCGTGGTCGTGATGCCGGAGATGCCCGGCATCAGCCCGGACGTCCTTCGGTTGGCGCGGTGGGTCCAGGATGCCGGCTTCACCGTCTACGTCCCGTCGCTCTTCGGGATCGACGGCGCCTATCCCACGGCCGACGGTGGTTCGGAGGTTGTTCGTCGCGCCTGCGTCAGTGCGGAGTTCCGCGCGTTCGCCGGGGGTGGGACAAGCCCGGTCACCGTCTGGCTGCGTGGCCTCGCCCGGCAGGCACATGCCGAGTGCGGCGGTCCGGGCGTTGGCGCGATCGGTCTGTGCTTCACCGGCAACTTCGCCCTCACGATGGCGCTCGAGCCGGAAGTGATCGCGCCGGTGGTCAACCACCCGTCCCTGCCGCTGGACGACCCGGCCGGACTCGAGCTGAGCGACGAGGACGCACGTGCGATCCGGGACCGTGTCGACCGGGATGGGCTGAGCGTTCTGGCGTACAGGTTCGACAATGACCGCTGGTGCACCGGCCAACGCTTCGCGGCGTACCGTGCACTCCTCGGCGACGCCTTCGACGGTCGCGTCCTTCCTGGCGGCTGCGCGAAGACCGACCCGCCGCCGTTCTTCCGCGAGGTCGTCGAGACACCCCACAGCGTGGTGACCGCTCATCTCGTCGACGAGGACGGACACCCGACCGTCGAGGCCAGAGACGAGATCCTCGGCTACCTGACCAATCGCTTGTTGCCGGCCGACTGAATGCGGCTGACTGTCACAGCGTCTCGGCCTCGATCGTCTGCGATGTCATGGAACCCTTCACACCCAGGCACACCACCCACCACCCAGGTGGCCGCCGAGTCGTGGATCCTCGCGCCGAAATCACGCAACACCCGAACCAAATCCACGACTCGACGATCGGTTGACCGGGCGGGGCGGCCGCGAGCACTCGACGACGGGAGCGCGCGGAGCGGATGCGTGGGGAGAATTCCTACGTGAACAGGTAGATGCCGAGTGCGGCGACGGCGATCACGATGAGGATGGCCAGTAGCTGGGCTCGGGCCGACGATTGGCGGCGGTGGGGCAGGAAGTCTCCGGTCATGCTTCCAGGCTGCCGGGAGAAACCGCCCCACCCATCGGTCGTCGGGACGGTTCTGGCGCGACGTCAGTAGGCCCAGGGACGCAGCCGGCTCCTACCAGAGGATGAGATGGTTGCCGTAGGCCCCTGAATGACTACCGTGCGAAGTATTCGGCCTGGACTTTCTTGGGTACGACCATGGCCCAGGCGTCCAGGATCAGTTCGCGGAGTTCGTCGTACTCGAGAGCTTCGAGGCGGACGTGAATCCAGCGGAAGCGCTCTTCGGACGGGCGGGGGCGGAGGAACTTGTCGGGTGCGGCGGCCAGCGCGGCCTCGCGTTCCTCGCGGGGGAACGCGATCCCGATCGTCTGTTCGTCCGGCGCGACCGCCAGGTAGACGATCTGCCCGACCCGGTACTTGATCGAGTCCCGCACCAGCACCTCGTAGCTGCGCGGCAGGTCCGCCGTCACCGCCCGGATGTCGTCCAGTCCCACCATGAGCCCTCCAGAAACCGCAGTCGTGAGAACCGACGTTACCGAGGAAAGCTTTCACCGGGCTTTCAGTCCTTCCGGGATCAGGCTGTGGACGGCGGCACGTGATCGTCGGCCGGGCCGGTCGGGAGTCGCCGGGTCTGGATGAGGTGCTGTGCGACGTCGCGCAACTTGGTGTGGGTGTCCTGGGAGTAGCGCTTCAGGACCTCGAACGCGCGATCGCCGTCCAGTCCGTATCGTTCCATCAGGATGCCCATCGCCTGACCGACCAGTTTCCGGGCGTCGACCGCCTGGGCCAGGTTCTCCTGACGGCGCGCCGTCGCCACAGCCACCGAGGCATGCCGAGCGAGAATATGGGCGACGGCGACGTCGTCGGCACTGAACGCGTTCGGCAGCGCGGCGTAGACGCTGAGGATCCCCGCGCCCCGGCCACCGAGCAGCATCGGAACGTGGATCACACTGCGCAGGCCGAGGCTGGTGAGTACTTCGCTCCACCGCGGCCAGCGCGGATCGGTCATCACGTCCCGGACGTGCAGCGGGCTGCCCGCCGCGGCTGCGGCCAGCATCGCTCCCTCGCCGGTTTCCACCTGATGCCGGTAGATCGTCTCGACGACCGGATCGGTCACGGCCGCAACCTCGAAGCGCCCGCCCCGGCGGCTCAGGACCAGTCCGGCGGCGTCGCCCCCGACTGCCTGCACGGCGGATCGGACGACGGACTCGACGGTCTCGTCGACATGTTCCGCGTCGTGGAGGCTCAGCGCGAGTTGCGCGAATTCCACGGCCTGCGAGTAGTCCGGTGGGCCGTGCTGCACGGTCCCCTCCCAAGAATCGCGCCAACCCCCATCGCGCCAGCGACACCTCGAGTATGCCTCGCTGTCCACCGTTTCCACTACGAATACCGGTCGGCGTACGGTGGTCTGATGCCTGCTGTGGTGAGTGGTGTCGAAGGGGCTGAGGTGGTGTTCCGCCTCGGCGACCCTTCGCATGCGTTCACCGGGGTGAAGCTGTGGCAAGAGCTCGGGCTGGCGGCCGAACTGCTCGAATTCAAACAGGTGGACCACGGCTGGGAGCTGCGGTTGCCCCGGCCGTCGGTGCGCCGGATGGAGTACCTGTTCGACATCGCCGACCTGGGGATGAGGATCGACCCGACCAACCCGCGCGTCGTCGGCGGGGCGTTCGGGGAACACTCCTGGCTTCCACTGCCCGGGTACGTCGAGCCCGCGTGGATCACCGTCCCACCGAGCGCGTCGGCGCTGACTCCGCTCGGTGTGGAAACCCCGGTCGGCGAGGTCGACGTTCACGTCTGGGCGCCGGAAGGCATCGCACCGACGTTCGAGCTGCCGCTGCTCCTGTCCCATGACGGTCCCGAGTTCGCGAAATACGCCGGTCTGACTCACTACGCCGGCGCGATGGTCGCCGGGTCCACGGTGCCGCCGTTCCGGCTCGCGTTGATCCGGCCGACCACCCGCAACCTCTGGTACGCCGCGAATCCGCAGTACGCCGAGGCCCTGACGCAGTACGTGCTGCCCGCGATCGAGACGCAGTACTGCAGCCGGCGGCCCGTGCTGATGGGCGCGAGCCTGGGTGCGCTGGCCGCCTTGTTCGCGGAATGGCACCATCCGGGCACTTTCGACGGGCTGTTCCTGCAGTCGGGGTCGTTCTTCACCGCCGACACGGATCCGCAGGAGTCCCGGTTCGAGTTCTACGCCGAGGTCACCGGGTTCGTCGCGCAGGTGCTGACGGCAACCACGCCGCCGAGTACGCCGCTGATCGGGATGACCGCGGGGACGACGGAGGAGAATGTCCACAACAACCGGGTGATGGCCGCGAAGCTGGCCGAGCTCGGGCTGGAGGTGAGGTTCGACGAAACGCCGGACATGCACAACTTCACAGCATGGCGTGATGTGCTGGATCCTGAGCTGACGGAGCTACTGCAACGGTGCTGGGGTGGGGCAGATGGAGCGGGAGCAGGTCGAGTTGGAGGCGCCGGGGCTTGACCGGCGGGGCACGCTGATCCGGTACGGCCATTTCGGCCGCCCGGTGCTGGTGTTCCCGAGCGAGCAGGGCCGCGCCTGGGACTACGAGAACAACGGCATGGTCGACGCGGTCGCGGACCTGATCGAGGCCGGCCGGGTGAAGCTGTACTGCGTCGATTCCTTCGACCACGTCAGCTGGTCGGATCGCAGCATCCAGCTCGAGGACCGGGCCCGGCGGCACGGGTTCTACGAGTCCTGGATCCTTGAGCAGGTGGTCCCGGCGATCGGCGCGGACTCCCCCGGCACCGCCGACATCATCACCACCGGCTGCAGCCTGGGCGCGTTCCATGCGCTCAACTTCGCGTTCAAACGGGCCGATCTGTTCCCGATCGCGATCTGCCAGTCCGGCAACTACGACGCGGCCGGCTGGCACGCGTGGGGTGAGCGCGGCGAGGCGACGTACTTCAACAACCCGGCCGACTACCTGCCGAATCTGGACGGTGACCACCTGGAGTGGTTGCGCACCCGGATCTTCATCCTGCTCACGGTCGGTCAGGGCGACTGGGAGACGAACCCGACCGGGTCGTTGCCGTCCGCCCGCGCGACCGCCGCCGTACTGAAGGCCAAGGGCATCCCGCATGAGCTCGACCTGTGGGGGTACGACGTAGCCCACGACTGGCCCTGGTGGCGCAAGCAACTCGCCCACCACCTGCCCCGATTCTGTTAGGAGACCGATCCCGTTCCCTTCTTCCTTCCTTCCCTTTCCCGACACCGACCTGTAGGAGATTCAGTGGCTGATCGTTCACGGCATTTGATCGGGTTGTTGCTCGGGGCTGAAGAGGATTGGCCGCGGGCGTTCGAGGCGCTGCTGCAGCGGGTCGGGCCGGTCACCATCGACGGGACCGAGCACGAGTTCGGGTCCCGCCGGTTGACCATCGAGCCGTTCGACCTGAACGACCCGGTCCGGGTCGGGCTGGTGATCGACCGGCTCGCGTACTGGTACTACCACCCGCGCGAGTGGCTGAAGAAGGCCGCGCTGATGAACGGCACCTATCTGCTGAACTCGCCGTTCACGTTCCAGTCGATGGAGAAGCATTCGGCGTACTGCGCGATGCTCCGGCTCGGGCTGAAGATCCCACGGACCGTGCTGGTGCCGTACAAGAACCCGGTCGACAACGTGCGCTGGGCGTACACCTCGGCGCAGTACAACAAGGCGTTCGACCTGGACGCCATCGCCGAGGACCTCGGCTATCCGCTGTACATGAAGCCGTTCGACGGCGGCGGCTGGCGGGGCGTGTCCCGGATCAACGACAAGGTCGATCTGCATCGCGCGTACGACCAGTCGGGCGAGATGCTGATGCACCTGCAGGCGACGATCGAGTACGACAAGTTCGCCCGGGCGCTGTCGATCGGCGCCGAGACGATGGTGATGGATTTCCGCCCCGACGAGCCGATGCACAACCGGTACGCCGTCTCGCACGACTTCCTGAACCCGTCCGCCGGGCACGAGGCGGTGGCGATCAGCCGGATCGTGAACGCCTTCTTCGGCTGGGAGTTCAACTCCTGCGAGATGCTGGTGAAGGGCGACTCGGTCCACCCGATCGACTACGCCAACGCCTGCCCGGACGTCGCGGTCACCTCGCTGCACTACTACTTCCCGTGGGCGATCAGCGCGCTGGTCAAGTGGTCGGTGTTCTCACTCGCGACCGGCCGGCGCAGCGCGATCGACCTGCAGACCGAGCGGTACTTCGCGATCGCAGACGACGAATCGCTCGACTACAACGCGAAAATCGAGGCCTATCTGGCCCTGGCCGACGAGCACTTCGAGACCACGAAGTACCACGAGTGGTGCGCCGAGCACCTCGCCGACTTCGACGCCCGCGTCCGCGATTGGGTCGCCGGCCCCGACTTCGACCGCCTCCTGACATCGACCGTCGCCACCACCTACCCCGAGCGCGAGCAGGACCAGTTCATGGCCCATTTCCGGGGCTTGACCAGCCTCTGGCTCTCCGACCAGGCCGGCTAAGCCTCGATTCACCGATGATCTGGGTGGGGTGAGCGTGGCGTAACGGACGGATGCCCTTGCGGGCTGGGAGATTGGGACTTGTCTAGGGTTCCAGATCACCGAGCGCGAAGGGCATCCGTCAGATGCAACTGTCTCACAGGCCACGGTCGGTGTCGGCGAGGTTCGATGATCCGAATCTGGTGTCGTCGGGTGGGCTGGTGCCGGCGATGGCGCTGGCGGAGTCGGTGGGTCTGCGTGAGCTGGGTGATCAGCGGTTGAGTGTGCCGACGGACAAGGGCGCGAACGCGGGTCTGAAGGTCTGCTCGCTGGTCGCGGGGATGGTGGCCGGTGCGGACTCGATCGACGACATGGCGTTGCTTCGGCATGGCGGGATGCGGAGGGTGTTCGGGAGTGTTTATGCGCCGTCGACGCTGGGGTCGTTCCTGCGGACGTTCACCTTCGGCCATGTCCGCCAGCTCGACGCGGTCGCTTCCCGGTTCCTGGCCGCGCTGGCCGATCGGGCGCCGCTGGTCGGTCAGCCCGCACGCGGAACAGAGGGGGAGCATGTGTTGGTCGATGTCGATGACACGATCATCGAGGTGCACGGATACGCCAAGCAGGGTGCGGGGTTCGGCTACTCCGGTGTCCGTGGGCTGAACGCGCTGCTGGCCACCGTCACCACCAGCGGCGCCCAGGGATCCGGCACTGCGCCGGTGATCGTGGCGCAGCGGCTGCGGAAGGGATCGGTCGGCTCGCCGCGCGGCGCCAAGCGCCTGATCACCGACGCGCTGAAGACCGTGCGCGGACTGCATGGACTGTCGTCCGGCAAGCCGCTGGTGCGGGCCGACTCGGCGTTCTACGGCCGCGGCCTGGTGCTGGCCGCGGTCCGTGCCGGTGCCGAGGTCTCGGTCACCGTCCGCCTCGACAAACGGGTCAAGGCCGCGATCGCCGCCATCGCAGACGACGCGGATGCATGGACTCCGATCGAATACACCGACGCGATCTTCGACGAGCAGACCGGTCAATGGGTCTCCCGCGCGGAGGTCGCCGAAATCCCGTTCACCGCGTTCGCGTCCCGCCGCAAAGCCGACCGGGTGCCAGGCCGGCTGGTGGTCCGCCGGATCCCCGACCTCAACACCAAGAGAAGGCGGCCGGACAGGACACCTTGTTCGACATCTGGCGGTTCCACGCCTTCTTCACCACAACCGGCACCGACGCGATGGACACCGTGACCGCCGACAAGACCCACCGCGGTCACGCGATCATCGAACAAGTCAACGCCGACCTGAAGAACTCAGCGCTCGCTCACCTGCCGTCCGGGGTGTTCACCGCGAACGCCGCCTGGCTGGTGCTCGCGGTGATGGCGTTCAACCTCACCCGTGCCGCCGCGACCCTGGCCGGCGGTGAACTGGCCAGAGCAACCACCGCCACGATCAGACGCAAACTCGTCAACGTCGCCGCCCGGATCGCATCATCAGCCCGCCGCATCACCCTCCACCTGCCGCTCGGCTGGCCCTGGCAGCCCCACTGGACCACGCTGTTCGATCGAGTCTGCGGGCCACCAGCCACCGCCAACTCCTGACCACCACGCCGACCACGGCACCAACCGCACGCCCCAGTGGAACACCCCCGCAGCGAGGCGGGACACCCCACCACGCCCACACAGCCCAGCATCAAGCCGATCCGGAATCAGCGCCCCACGCCAAGTCGATCGGTGGATCGAGGCTAAGCGGTCTGGTCGGCTAACCGGTCTGGTCGGCTTCGAGGGCGGCAAGGATCGCCTGGAGTGCGGTGACCCGGTGCGGCGGGATCGCGAAGGTGCCGCGCGTGGGGGTGTGCAGCCAGCCTTCCGCGGTCAGGTGGCGGAGGTGGTGGTAGATCTGACCGCTGGTGCCAAGACCGTCGACCTGACTCAGAGCGCTGACGGTCGCTCGGCCGCGCACGATCTCGCGCAGCAAGGTCAGCCGGACGGAATTGCCCAGCGCCGCGAGTGCCGGCGCGACATCTGACCAGTCATTCCATGCCCGGAGCTCGCTGAGCGCCCGGGTCGCTTCGGCCTGCCCGGCCGAGGTCCGCCGCCTGGCTCCACCCCGCGCGTCCGCTGCGGATTCCAGTGCGGCGATCCGCCGTTCCAGCTCCGCGAGCCGGTTATCCACAGCCATATCCACATTGTGGATAGTACGTAGGTACGTAGTTCTTGCAAAGCCTGCACGTGAGGTACATCGCTTCCCGGTAGCGCTGAGCCGCCTAGGCTGGGCGGGTGCGAGACAGCGACGTACCGGCGTGGTGGCGGCGGCTGGGGCTGGACGGGCTGGTCGATGTGCACGTCCACTTCCTGCCGGACCAGGTGATGAACGCGGTCTGGGCGTACTTCGACCAGGCGCCGCAGCACTACGGCACCGAGTGGCCGGTCACCTACCGGACCTCGGTCGAGGAGCGGCTGAAAACCCTGGAAACGTTGGGGGTTCGGGCCTTCCCCGCGCTGGTGTATCCGCATAAGGCGGGTATGGCCGCGTGGCTCAATGCGTGGGCCCGGGACTTTGCCGCGGCGACGCCCGGATGTGTGCCGAGCGGGACCTTCTATCTCGAGCCGGATGCCGCGGACTATGTGCGCGAGGCGCTCGAACTGGGGACGCGGATCTTCAAGGTCCACGTCCAGGTGGGTGACTACGATCCGCGCGAGGACGAACTGGACGACGTGTGGGGTCAGCTCGCGGAGGCCGGAGTACCGGTGGTTGTGCACTGTGGATCCGGCCCGATCCCCGGCCGGCATACGGGTCCCGGACCATTCGGCGACGTACTGCGGAAGCACCCGCGCCTGACCGCGATCATCGCCCACCTCGGCATGCCCGAGTACGCCGAGCACCTGGCCCTCACGTCGTACCCGAACGTCCACCTGGACACGACGATGGCTCTCACGCCCTTCACCGAGTCCCTCATGCCGTTCCCCCGGGAGCTCACGCCCCGCCTGGCCGACCTCCAGGACCGCATCGTCCTCGGCACGGACTTCCCCAACATCCCCTACGAGTACGCCGTCCAACTCTCCGCGCTGGAGTCGTTGGATCTCGGCGACGACTGGCTACGCGCCGTCTGCTGGGACAACGGCGCCCGCCTACTCGGCCTGTCCTACTGAGCAGAATCAGTCGGTGAGGCTCAGATCACTTTGTGGTTCGGCTCGGGCAGATACATAATGAGGTTATGCAGATACATAACCCCATTATGTATCGTGAGGGCTCCGGCATGGAGCTCCTCGTGGTGCTCGAACAGCTCGTGCAGCTCGTTCGCCCCGTCGGAGGCTTGAGCAGCGCCGCTTCGTCCACGCTGAGCCGCCTCGGGCGTGCGGGACCACAGCGAATGACGGAGCTGGCGCAAGCCCAACGCATCTCCCAACCCGGCATGACCCAACTGGTCACCCGGATGGAACGTGAGGGCCTGGTACGGCGTACGACCAGCACCAGCGATCGACGCGGCGTACTCGTGGAGGCGACCGAGGCCGGACTGGACCTCTGGACACGCATGCGAGCCGAACGCGCCGACGTCCTGCAGGAGCTCCTCGACCGGCTCGACCCGCAGGACCAGACCACCATCTCCGCCGCCCTCCCCGTCCTCACTCAGCTCGTCGAATCGGCGTACGACGACGACCAGCCGACCACATCGGCGACCCCACGTTAGGAAGTGCCATCCATGGCTTCACCCCACGGGACGACCTCCACCCCGTTCAAACAACCACGGGCGGTCTGGGCCGTCGCGTTCGCCTGCGTCATCTCGTTCATGGGCATCGGTCTGGTCGACCCGATCCTGCCCGCGTTGGCCTCCAGCCTGCAGGCCACCCCGAGCCAGGTGTCGCTGCTGTTCACCAGCTACCTGGTCGTGACCGCGGTCGCGATGCTCGTGGTCGGCTGGTTCTCCAGCCGCTTCGGCGCCAAGCGGACCCTGATCGTCGGACTGGCCCTCATCGTGGTGTTCGCCGCACTGGCCGGTTCGTCCGGCTCGATCGGTGGCATCGTCGGCTTCCGGGCCGGCTGGGGCCTGGGCAACGCCCTGTTCATCTCCACCAGCCTCGCGGTCATCGTGGCCTCGGCCAGCGGCGGCTTCGCCGGCGCGATCATCCTGTACGAGACCGCGCTCGGCCTCGGGATCGCGGTCGGCCCGCTGCTCGGCGGCGAGCTGGGCAGCATCAGTTGGCGTGGGCCGTTCTTCGGCGTAGCGGTGCTGATGGCCATCGCGCTGGTGGCCACCGCCGTGTTCGTGCCATCACTTCCGAAGCCCGACCACAAGACATCGCTCGCGGCGCCGCTCAAGGCACTTCGCCATCGGGGCCTGCTGACGATGGGACTGATGGCGCTGCTGTACAACTGGGGCTTCTTCACGATGCTCGGCTATGCGCCGTACCCGATGGAGCTCGACGCCCACCGGCTCGGCCTCGTGTTCACCGGCTGGGGACTACTGGTCGCCGCCTTCTCGGTGTTCGTCGCCCCACGCCTGCAGGCGAGATTCGGTACGGCGCCGGTGCTGTACGTCAACCTGTTCGCGCTCGGCATCGTGATGGCCGCCATCGCGGCGGGTGTCCACACACCGACCGTGGTCATCGTCGCGGTCATCGTCAGTGGCGCGTTCATCGGCATCAACAACACGCTGACCACGCAGGCGGTCATGCTCGTCTCCCCGGTCGAGCGGCCGGTCGCCTCGTCGGCGTACGGCTTCGTCCGGTTCATCGGCGGCGGCCTGGCACCGTTCGCCGCCGGAAAGCTTGCCGACGCCACCAACCTCAGCGTCCCGTTCTATCTCGGCGGCCTTGCCTTCCTGCTCGCCATCGCCGTACTCGCCACCGGCCATCGGCTGGTCAGCGCGGCGGAGCAGAACCCGGCCGAGGGGACCCCGGTGCTGCCGTCGCTGCAGCGGATCGGAGACGCTCCTTCAGCGGAGTACCGGCCGGTCATCGTTGCCGTCGCCGCCACTGAGGACGCGGCCGCGGTCGTCGATGCTGCCGCCCTCCTCGCTCGCAACGCCGGCACCACGCTGGAGGTCGTCCACGTCCGCGAGACCGCTGTCGTCGAGGAAGTCGCCCTCGATTCCGAGGATGTCGAGCAGGCCCACGCGGCCGTCGTCGCTCACCTCGACCGGCTTGCCGCACACAACATCGCCGCGACCGGGCAGGTGCTCACCAGCGTCGGCGACCATGCCGCCGCCGGCCGCGCGCTGGCCCGCTATGCCACCGACGTCGGCGCCCGCGTCATCGCACTCGGCCGGTCGCCGCGCGGACCAGTCGCACAGTTCGGCGACGGCAGCATCACCTCCGCCGTGACCCACGCCGCAACCTGCACAGTGATCCTGCTGGAGCCCGACAAAGATCCGGACACACTGACGGCATCCAGGCTGCGAGAGCTGAGAGACAGAGCCGCCTAGGCTTCAGCGCCGCTCCCGCGGCCGGGTGAGGACGTAGGCGGTGGGAGTGGCGCCGTTATATCTGAGCAGACGTTGGCGGGCCAGCTTGAGGCCCCTCTGGTGCTCGATCGCCTTGTGGAGCAGGCGTTTGTCCTCAGTGAGGAGTACGGCGCGACCGTCGGTGGTGAGGACTCGATCGATCTCGGACAGAGCGGCTGGGTAGAGGGTGCGGTTGGCGTGGTGGGTGCCGACCAGCTTGCCGAACGGGAGGTTGGTGATGATCCGATCGACGGCGCCGGCGGCGTACGGGAGGGCTTCTGCTGTCGCCTGTGCGAGGCCACCTAGCTGTTGTCGATTGTGGTCCGCGATCGCGAGTGCCCGCGGGTCGCGGTCGGTCCCGAGGACGCGGCCGCTTGGTTGCCGGCGGAGTGCGGCGAGAAGGATGGTACCCGTGCCGCAGAACGGGTCGACGATGCGTTGCCCCGGCTGGAGTTTCGCCAAGCGCACAAGGACTTCCGCGACGAGCGGGGTGGTTGACCACGGCAACCGTTCCAGCCGCCCGAAGCGCCGCATCCACGACAGTGGACCGATCTCCGCGATCCAGCCGTCTGCGGTTCGGGTGAGGTTGACGTCCCAACTACCAGGCTGATTGACCCAGGCGAGCTCGCGCTCGATCGCGGTGATCACGGGGTACCTGAGTCCCGGATCGTCGCAGCCGACTCGGAAGCCGATGGGGGTCGGCAGGGTTGCGAGTACGCCGGTCTGCCCCGACTGCTCGAGTGGGCGCAGGAAGCCGTCGTGGAGGGCGATCGCCATCGTGGAGTAGAGAGAACAAGCAGCGATCTCGCTCAGCCGGCCGTCGACCGTGCATTCGACGGAGTCGTTGGACAGCTGATGGATCGAGTGGACCGACGGCAGCGAGCGAAGCTCCTCCATGAGGAGATCCGCGGCGCCATCGAGAGTGCGGAGTACGAGACGGTCGGTGACATTCTGATCGAGGCCGGGCGTGATGACGCGCCCCGGCGAGTAAATGCCGGACATGCGGAAGCTCCTGGAGAGTCGCGATCGACAGAACAGTCGAAGCGCGGCGCACGCACATCACGGCAACTCGAAGAGACGGCACGACAGACAAGTCGATGCCGGACTGCCACACCGTGGCGCGCGCCTTCAGAAACGCATCATCACTAGGACCCTAAGCGATCGCACTCGCTCCGATCATCTGCTTTTCAGTAGAATTCCGGAGTGGTCAACGGAGCGCGCGTGCATACGACCGAACAGTTGCTCAGCATCCTCGACCAGGTCGTGGCGGCGAGCGCCCGTGGAGACCGATCACAGTCGTCGGCGGCCGAGTTCTGGACCGAGATGCTGACGAGACCGGGCCACCCGCTCGCCACACAACTGCCGGACGAACCGCTGGTCGACTGGCGCGAGCGCGGGTTGCTCGGGGACCTGGACGGCGCCCGAGTACTCGACATCGGCTGCGGGTCTGGCCGCAACAGCAGATGGTTCGCCGAGCAGGGCGCGACGGTCGAAGGCATCGACCTCGCCGCGCCGCTCCTCGAATCCGTCCGGACCGGCATGCCCGACTCGGTGAACCTCACCGCGACGGACGTCCTACGAGATCCCCTGCCGGCCGGGCAGTACGACGTTGTGTACGACTCCGGCTGCTTTCACCACATCGCCCCGCACCGGCGGATCACCTACCTCGACCGCGTGCTGCCTACTGTGCGCGAGGGCGGACGGTTCGGCATCGTGACGTTCGCCGCCGAACGCATGGAGACTCCAGCCGACCTGGACATCGTGATGAGCGGAGACACCTACGGTGGCATGGCCTTCTCCCTGGACGACCTCCGAACCGTCTTCACCGCCCTCGAACCCGTCGAACTCCGCGCCGTGCACCCCGGCCGCAGCGGCGCCTTCGGACCCGACTTCCTCAACGCGGCCCTCTTCAGCAACACTCGAGGCGTACGGACCAACAGGTAGTACACCGACGAGACGGTGTACACGCCAAGCTCTCCACGCGTAGGTGCACTACCCCACGACCCAACACCTCCTGTCCTTACGCACCACCTAAGGCCAGGAGGTCATGAACTCACCGGCCTCCGCGACATGCCAGACGTGGCCGTCCGGGTCGGCGAAGGCGCCGTCGTAGCCCCAGTCCTGCTCGCCCGACGGCCGGACGATCTCCGCGCCGGTCCGCTCTGCGCGCGCCAGCAGGTCGTCCACGTCGGCCCGCGTCGGCAGGCTGAGCGACACGGCGCACTCGCTCCGCCCGGCCGTGGCCTGCTTCCGTCCGCTGAGCACCCAGCCGAAACCAACCTTCGGGATCAGCATGACCCGGACGCGGTCGCCGAGGGTGAGGCGCAGCGGCTCAGGTACGCCGTCGCGGTCCGGCTCACCGGGCGTGGTGAATCCGAGCCCGGACCGGTAGAACTCGTAGGACCTCCGGCGGTCCGCGATCGGCAGGGCAATGGTCACGATGGTCGGCTCGACCTGCATGTGGAGTCTCCTTTTCCGCTTGTCCTTCACCAACCCGACGAACGAGGGTGCCCGAGACCGACACGGACCTTCGAACCAACACCTGGAAGACCCATTGCTGGCCGCATTCCAACGTTGTACTGTCGTGCCGACCCCACAGAAACCACGTCACGGGAGTGCTCATGACTCAACCTCGTGCGGAGTACCCGCGCCCGCAGTTCGTTCGTCCGGAGTGGGTGAATCTGAACGGCGAGTGGCAGTTCGAGATCGACCGGTCGGACTCCGGTCTCGAGCGCGGGGTCCGGGAGCGAGAGCTCGCGCAGCGGATCACCGTGCCGTTCGCGCCGGAGACGAAGTTGTCCGGGATCGAGGACGTCGACTTCATGGAGGCCGTCTGGTACCGGACGACCGTCACGATCCCGGCCGACTGGTCCGGCAAGGACGCCGTACTGCACTTCCAGGCGGTGGACCACGACGCGACCGTGTGGGTGAACGACGTCGAGGTGGTGCGGCACCGCGGTGGGTTCACGCCGTTCAGCGCCAACCTCGGCCAGGTCGCCAAGCCCGGCGAGGAGGCAACCATTGTCGTCCGCGCGCGGGACAGCCGGTACGGCGCGCAGGCCCGCGGCAAGCAGTCGACGAAGTACTTCAACCACGGCTGCCACTACACCCGGACGACCGGGATCTGGCAGACCGTCTGGCTCGAGGCGGTGCCGACCGTGCACCTGGGCCGCCCGCGGATCACCCCGGACGTGGCCGGCTCCAGCTTCCACCTCGCCGTACCGGTGTCGGCGAACAAGCCGGGCTGGAAGGTCCGCGCGATCCTGAAGGACGCCGACGGCGAGGTCACCACCCAGGAGATCCGCGCCGATCTCGACTTCGCGCCGCGGCTGACGCTGCAGGTCCCGGCGGATCGCGTCCGGCTCTGGGACACCACCGATCCGCACCTGTACGACGTCCGCCTCGAGCTGATCGATGCCGACGGCAACGTTGTGGACGGCGCGGACAGCTACGCCGGACTGCGGTCGGTGTCGATCAACGGCCAGGCGATCCTGATCAACGGCAAGCACGTGTTCCAGCGGCTGGTGCTCGACCAGGGGTACTGGCCCGAGAGCTTGATGACGGCGCCTTCTGACGAGGCGCTGGTCGCGGACATCGAGCTCGGCCTGGCGGCCGGGTTCAACGGCGCGCGGCTGCACCAGAAGGTGTTCGAGGAGCGGTTCCTGTACCACGCGGACCGGCTCGGCTACCTGGTCTGGGGCGAGTTCGGCGACTGG
Organism: Kribbella sp. NBC_00889; assembly: GCF_045207705.1. Classification (NCBI taxonomy): domain Bacteria; kingdom Bacillati; phylum Actinomycetota; class Actinomycetes; order Propionibacteriales; family Kribbellaceae; genus Kribbella; species Kribbella sp. NBC_00889. The sequence goes on from NZ_CP108783.1 coordinate 6,751,694, forward strand.
GGCGAGAACCTTGCCGACGGCACCCAGGAGGACAACCAGCAGCCGACGGCGTCGTACGTGGCGCAGTGGCTGGAGGCGGTCGAGCGCGACTACAGCCACCCGTCGATCATCGGCTGGTGCCCGCTGAACGAGACGCACCAGTTCCTGCACGACCGGATCACCCAGCTGGACGACGTCACCCGGGCGATGTTCCTGGCCACGAAGGCGGCCGACACGACCCGGCCGGTGCTCGACGCGTCCGGGTACTCGCACCGCGTGCCCGAGACCGACGTCTGGGACTCGCACAACTACGAGCAGGACCCGGCCGAGTTCGCCCGGCAAATGGCCGGCCTCGCGGACGGAGCGCCGTACGGGAACACGGGCGGGCACGAGCAGCGGCCGATCTCCCAGCCGTACGCCGGTCAGCCGTACTTCTGCAGTGAGTTCGGCGGCATCTGGTGGAACCCGGAGGAGGCTGCGAAGTCGGCCGGTGACAACCGCACCGACTCCTGGGGCTACGGCCAGCGGGTCGTCGACGAGGAGGCGTTCTACGCGCGCTTCACCGGTCTGGTCGACGCGCTGCTCGACGATCCGCTGATGTTCGGCTACTGCTACACGCAGCTGACCGACGTGTTCCAGGAAGAGAACGGCATCTACCGCTTCGACCGCAGCGACAAGCTGGACGTGCCGCGGATCAAGACCGTGCAGACCCGCCCGGCGGCTTACGAGAAGGACTGAAGTCCGAGGCTTCCCACCGCGACCAGGGCCCACAGGATCGCTCCGAGCAGGAGCGGCCGGGGCCCTGCGTCGCGTAGTTCGCGCGGCCGCAGCGACAGGCCGATCGCAACCAGGGCCGAGGTGATGAGGCACGTGCCGATCAGGCTGAGCGTCGGGAGCCACCCGTCCGGCACGAGCCCGGCCGAACGCAGGCCTGCCGCGGCGACGAAGCCGATCAGGAACATCGGCACGAGCCGGCGCCACGGGAGACGTGTCCGCGGGCGGTCCGGGTTCTCGCGGTCGGCGGTCCGCGCGTCACGGCGGGACTTGAGCACGACCAGGGTCAGGACGATCGGGACGAGCATCAGTGACCGGGTCAGCTTCACCACGAGGGCCTGGTCGCCGGCGTCGGCGCTGTAGGCGTAGCCGGCGGCGACTACCGATGAGGTGTCGTTGATCGCGGTGCCCGCCCACAGGCCGAAGGCTTCCGGGCTGAGGCCCATGAGGTGGCCGAGGGGCGGGAAGGCCAGGACGGCGACCACGTTGAAGGTGAAGATCGTCGCGAGTGCGTAGGCGACGGATGATCGTTTGGCGCCGATGGCGGCGGTCGCTGCGGCGATCGCGGAGCCGCCGCAGATCGCCGTACCGACTCCGATCAGGGTCTGGGTGTCGCCGCGTACGCCGAGCAAGCGGCCGAAGAGCCACGCGCCGCCTAGTGCAATGGCCAGTGTGCCGAGCATGACGGGGAGCGAGGAGGCGCCGACATGTGCCACTTGCTGGAGGGACAGGCCGGTGCCGAGTACGACGATCGAGACCTGGAGCAGGTTCTTCGCGGCGAAGTCGTATCCCGGTCGGCACCGCTCAGCCCGCAAGGCCGGGATCACGAGACCGCCCAGCACCCCGAGCACGATCCCGAACACCGGTCCGCCGACCACCGGTACGAGTCGCCCGAGCGGAACGGCGATGGCGGTGAGAAGCAGCACGACGACCAAGCCGGGCAACCGCGACACGGCGGAGCCGACGCGACCGTGAAGACGAAGTGGCCCCGAGGAGCCGGGATCGGCGTGGAGGGCGGCGCTGAGGCGGGCGCGGCGCGAGACGGGGGCATCCGGGGTGTGCGGTGGCCTAATCTCGACCTGCACCATCGGACTGGTTCCTCCTCGCTGAAAATGTACGCACATTTAAGCTAGGAGATGACCGGACATTTGGCAAGCCGACTCCCGGGAGGCAGGACCCTGATGATCCAGCGCAGGCTCGACCGCACCGGCGGCCAGCCGCTGTGGAAGCAGCTGCAGCAGGACCTCGTGCGGCGGCTGCGGTCCGGGGAGTTCGACGACACGTTCCCCGGTGAGCTCGCGCTCGTCGAGGACTACCAGGTCAGCCGGCACACGGTCCGGCAGGCGCTCGGGAAGCTTCGCGCGGACGGCCTGATCGTGGCCGAACGCGGCCGTCAGCCCCGGGTCGCGACCACGCCCGAGATCCGCCAGCCGATGGGTGCGCTGTACAGCCTGTTCTCCTCGGTCGAGGCGTCCGGCCTGACCCAGCACAGCATCGTCCGCGCCCTCGACATCCGGGCCGACGGCGTCATCGCGAGCCGCCTCGACCTGGAGGCGTCGAGCCCACTGCTCTACCTGGAGCGACTCCGCTTCGCCGGCGACGAGCCCTTGGCGCTCGACCGCGTCTGGCTGCCTGCGTCCCTGGCCGAACCACTCCTCGACGCCGACTTCACCCACACCAGCCTCTACAACGAGCTGGCCACCCGCATCGGCGTACGGCTGGACCACGGCCGCGAGGACATCCGCGCCGTCGTACCCACCCCGGCCGAGCGCGCCGTACTCCGCTGCCCACCCGAGGCGGCCGCGTTCTCCATCAACCGCCAGGGCACGTCACAGAGCCGTCCGGTCGAATGGCGTCACACCCTCGTCCGCGGCGACCGCTTCGCCCTGTCCGCCGAGTTCTCCGAGAACCTCGGCTATCGCCTCACTCCGGCAGCGGTGCAGCACCAGGCCTGAACGGATCATCCGCCGGCAGCCAGGCGCCCTCCGGCCCAAGGTCAACGGCAACGTCGCGGCTCAACGCCTCGACCGCCGCCCTGACGGCCGGCCGGGTCTCGCCACGCCGCCACACCAGCGCCCACGTCCAGATCGGCACCGGTTCGACCACCGGACGCCGGACGAGACCACGGGGCAGCGGCGTCGCGTCCCGCTTCGGCGAGCTGACCACCGGCCGGCCCAATCGACGTACCTGATCGAAGAACGCAGACCCAGTGATCCCGTGGTCGTCGATGCGCACCACCGACGCCCCGGTCGCGCGGGCGAACTCGACGGCGTACAGGTTCCACGACGCCCACGTCGCGGTGTCGGCATCCACGAGTACGACGGTGTCCCGCGCGCGAACCGCGGTCTCGTCAGCACCCGGCGAGACCGCGAACAGCCGGTCCGCGCCGATCAACCGCCCGTCCAGCTCCTGCTCGGCGAGGTCGGTCGCTCGCACCCAGCAGATCGCCAGATCGATGCTGCCATCGGCAACCCGCCCGGCCTGAGTGTGCGAAGGCATCACCCAGGCGTCGACCTGCAACTGCGCGACCCCGGAGACTCGCTCGGCCAGATCGGCCGGCCGCCAGCTGACGTACCCGAGTCGCACAGGTTCGGTCGTCGCGAACCCGGCCGCGGTGCGGCGAAGGTCGTCGGCCTGATCGAGCAAGGCCCGCGTCTGCGGCAGCAGTGTCTCGCCGAACGCGGTCAGCGCGACGGTACGGCGATCGCGCTCGAACAACCGGACCCCGAGATCACGCTCCAGCGCCTTGATCTGCTGGGACAGCGAGGGCCCGGCGATGTGCAACCGGGCGGCGGCGCGACCGAAGTTCAGCTCCTCGGCGACCGCGACGAAGTACCGCAACTGCCGCAGCTCCACCCGCTGATCGTAGTAGGCCGAGCCTCTCAGCAGGGAGGAAACCGGTCGTGGAAAACGACACATGGTTCGACAACGATCGAAGTACAACCTCGAGAAAGAGAGAACCATGAGTTCCCAGAAAGTCGCCGTCGTCACCGGTGCGTCCCAGGGCATCGGCGCGGCACTCGTCACGGCGTACCGCAAGCTCGGCTACGCCGTGGTCGCCAACTCCCGCACGATCACGCCCGCCGACGACCCGCTGGTGCTGACCGTGCCGGGCGACGTCGCCGAGGCCGGTGTCGGGACCCGGATCGTCGAGGCCGGGCTGGAGTCGTTCGGCCGGATCGACACGGTCGTCAACAACGCCGGCGTGTTCGTCGCCAAGCCGTTCACCGAGTACACCGACGCCGACTACGACCACGTGGCCGGCGTGAACCTGCGCGGCTTCTTCGATCTGACCCGGCGAGCGATCGCCGCGATGGTCGAGCAGGGCGGCGGACACATCGTCACCATCACCACCACCTTCGCCGACCACGCCTTCAGCAGCGTGCCGTCCGCACTCGCATCGCTGACCAAGGGCGGACTCAACTCGGTCACCAAGTCCCTGGCGACCGAGTACGCCGCTCGCGGCATCCGCGTCAACGCGGTCGCGCCGGGTGTCATCCGTACGCCGATGCACCCGGAAGAGACGCACGAATTCCTGGCCGCCCTGCATCCGGTCGGCCGGCTCGGTGAGATCGACGAGGTCGTCGACGCGGTCACCTACCTGGAGACCGCAGCCTTCGTCACCGGCGAGATCCTCCACGTCGACGGCGGCCAGCAGGCAGGCCACTGATTCCGATGAGCGATCTCGACATCCTGCACAGCGTTCTCGACCAGTGGAAGGACGCCATCATCGAGCACGATCCGAAGCGGGTCGCGTCGCACTTCACCGAGGACGCTATCTTCCAGGGTCTGCACCCGTACGGCGTGGGCCGGGAGGCCGTGGCCGAGTACTACGACTCACAGCCGCTCGGGCTGTCGCCGTCGTACCGGATCCTCGAGCACCGGCGACTGAGCGAGGACCTGATCCTCGGGTACGTCGCCGTGGACTTCGCGTTCACCGACCGGCCGGCACTGTCCGTCTACCTGAGCGTCGTACTGCGGCGGACCGGCGAAACCTGGCTGATCGACCATTATCAGGTTTCCCGGCTATAGTTGGTGAGGCCAACGTTGGCACAACCAATGAAAGAGGAATCGGGATGACTGAGACGACCGACCGGTGGGAGATCCAGGATCTGTTCACGCGACTGGCGCGGGTTCTGGACGAAGGGACGCCGGAGGACATCGGGCAGGTGTACACGAAGGACGTGCTGGTGCGGTCTCCGCGTGCCGGCGAACTGCAGGGCATCGACGCGGTGATCGAGTTCCTGCGCGGTTCGGCGGTCGAGGGCGAACTGGCCCAGCACTTCCACAGCGACATCCTCGTCAGCATCGACGGGGACCGGGCGGAGGTGTCAGCCAACCAGTTGACCTTCCTCTATCGCGAGGGCGAGGCGCCGCACCAGCAGGCTGGGCTGCGGCTGAAGTACGCGGCCGTCCGGACCGACGAGGGCTGGCGGTTCGCGGAGGCGAAGATCAGCCGGGCGTGGGTGCAGCAGGGCTGATACTGAGGTCATGACGGTCAAAGAGCTGCGGTTGGTCGTGACAGCGGACGACTACGACGAGGCGGTGGCGTTCTACCGGGACGTGCTCGGCCTGGCCGAACGCGAGTCGTACGAGTCGGAGGACGGCCGGGTGACGATTCTCGAGGTCGAGCGGGCGACGCTCGAGATCGCGGATCCGAACCAGGCCGACTTCATCGACCGGGTCGAGGTCGGCCGGCGGGTGGCCGGGAAGTACCGGGTCGCCTTCGAGGTCGACGACTCGGCGGAGACCACCAGGACGCTGGCCGCGGCGGGCGCCACGGTGATCGCGGAGCCGACCCGCACACCGTGGAACTCGCTGAACGCCCGGCTGGAGGCGCCGGGCGGACTGCAGCTGACCCTGTTCACCGAACTTGACCTCAAGTGAACTGGAGGTGTTGAGGTGGGCGTCATGTGGCAGATCGAAGAACTTGACCTGGACGCCTACCTCAACCGGGTCGGGCATCCCAAGGTGGCGGCGTCGGCGGAGAGCCTCCGCAGCCTGCACCGCGCCCACGTGCTGGCGATCCCGTTCGAGAACATCGACGTGATCCTCGGCACGCACCCCGGCATCGGCCTGGACGCGATCCAGACCAAGCTCGTCGGCCGGCAACGCGGCGGCTATTGCTACGAACACGCTCTGCTGTTCGGCGCGGCTCTCGAGCGGCTCGGCTTCACGGTGGATCGCCGAGTAGCGCGCGTACAACCGCACAAGTCCGGACCGCGAACCCACGCACTCCTCAAGGTGGGTGTCGACGGGCAGGAATTCCTCGCCGATGTCGGGTTCGGCGCCGGCCAGCTCTATCCAACTCCGCTGAAGGACGGCGTTGTCGTCGACCAGGGCGGTTGGGACCACCGCCTCACCTTCGACGGCGACGTGTGGACGCTGGCGAAGAAGACCGCGGACGGCTGGATCCCGCAGCACGCGTCGAACGACGAGCCGGTGCGGCCGATCGACTACCAGGTCTACCACCACTACGTCTCGACCCACCCGGACTCCCCGTTCACCGGACGGCCGGTGGTGATGCGCGTTGCCGACGGCATCGTCCGTCGCCTGGTCGGTGACGACCTTGCGACGGAGTACGCCGACGGCCGCACCACGCACCGCGCCGTACCGGCGGACGAACTTCCCGAGGTGCTGGCCGGCCTGGACGTCGTCCTCAGCGACGAAGAAGTCGATCGGCTTCGGCTGCTCTAGGCGTCTCGGTGCGGAACGACTCACCGAGCTCGCCGCCGAGGCCGAAGTAGTGCCGGAAGTTGTAGATCAACGGCGACCACGCGCCCGGATCGACGTACGACGTCCCCGGTACGACGATCCGGTGGTCGGCGTGCACCCGGAGCACCTTGGCCTGGATGATCAGGAAGTTGCCGTCAGCATCGAACTGTACGTCGGCAGCGGTTGCCTCGAACTGCAACGGGCATTCGGCGACGCGGGGTGGGCCGACCAGCTCGGAGTCGACCGGAGTCAGGCCGGCCGCGGCGAACTTCTCGCGCTCGAAGCGGAACCGGGCACGCTTGTGCTCCGGCACCGGGTTGCGGCCGGTCAGTCCGGCGATCCGTTCGACCGCCTGCCACTGGTCCGGCGACGGGAAGTTGATCACCAGTTCCGGCCGCTGTCGCAGGTTGCCGGCGGTCTGGCCGGAGGCGCCGACGCCGAGGACGACGACATCCCCGAGTGACCACGCCGAGGACATCGGGGCGAGGTTGAAGGTCTCGTCGTCGTTGACTGTGCTCAGCAGCGCGACCGGCGTACCGACGTACAGGATGGACGGTTCGATGGTCAGATGCGTCATGGGTCCGACGCTAGGCGGCGGTCAGTTAGGCCGGGACCGAACTGTCGGAGCGGCATGATGGAGGCATGAGCACGCAGACGGAAGGACAGGAGCTGGCAACCTGGGCCCGGATGCTCGCCGACGCCACCCGGGCGACGGTCTGCCTCGCGTTGCTCGACGGACGTGCGTGGACCGCGACAGAACTGGCCCGGCTCGCGAAGGTCTCGCGGCCGACGATCAGCGAACATCTCAACCTGCTCGTCGACGGCGGACTGCTGAGCGAGGTCCGGCAGGGACGGCACCGGTACGTGAAGCTCGCCGGCCCGGATACGGCCGAGTTGATCGAGGGACTCGCGGCGCTCGCGCCACGTCGTACCGAGGTCGCGAACAGCTTGTCCGCGGTCAGCAAACGGGACGCGTTCGCGCGGGCGCGGACCTGTTACGACCACCTGGCCGGCAAGCTCGGCGTCGCGCTCGCGGATGCGATGACCGAGCGTGGGCTGCTCGACTGGTCGGACGGGATCACGCTGACGCCGGAGGGCTTTGCCTGGCTGGACGATCTCGGCATCGTGCTCGAAGGGCGCCACGGCCGGCCCGCCGTACGGTCGTGCCTCGACGTGACCGAACGCCGGCCGCACATCGCCGGCGCGGTCGGTGCGGCCCTGTGCAGTCATGCACTGCGCGAGGGCTGGGTCACCCACATCCCGGGCGGACGGGCGCTGAAGGTGACCGGATCGGTGCGTGAGTTCGGTCTCGGCGTCGGCGTGATCCGCGAACTACAGCCTTGAGAACAGCGTGAGAAACACGCGGCGGGGGAGGCGCCTGGCGCCGAAACCACTTAGCCTTCGGCCATGACTGAGTTCGAGCCCGACACCGACCTGGTGTCCCGCCTCCCGCTACCCAGCCATGTGGTCGTCCACGCGGACGACCAGTGGCGTCACGGCTGGTTGATCGGCCGTGAGCACGAGGAGACGGGATGGACCGGTCTGGTGCAGTACAAGGGCGACGACGGGACAGAGCGGACGGAACGCCTGCCGGCGGACCGGATCGCACTGCCGGAGTCGGACGGCCCAACCGAACGAGCGTCATAGCGCGCCGCGTAGTCCGCGGAAGCGCTGAATTTCCGAGGAGGGGATAACAGCGCGAAGGCCCCCGGGGTGGTTCACCGGGGGCCTTCGTGCGTAACGCTGCCGGGGCGCCTGGCGGCGAAGAAAACCCCGCCCCAGGCCCTTCGGGCGGTTGACCTGGGACGGGATCCTCAGTGGCGTTACACACGGTGTATCGCTGGTGACGTGCTGAGTGTTACAGGAATCCGGCGAAATTCTTCCAGACAGCTCACGGTCCGGCGCTGCGGCGCCGGAACCGCCGCGACCCCGGTGCACGTCCCTGAACACCGGGGTCTCGATTCGGCGGCCTCTCGAGCGACCGTCGCTCGTGACTTTCAGGTGCCCCGTCACCGGAGGCTCATTCGTGCCGACAGTGATCAGAAGTGCACAGCGAGCAGAACCCGCCCAGTCTCCGAGCTGCGGATGTCCAGCGCCTGGATCTCCTCGCGCCGCAGTTTCGTGGTCGCGGCCGGTTTGACCGTCGTCCCCGGAGACGCGGTCCAGCTCGCGATCAGCTGGGCCTTTCCGGAGGAGTCGGTGACGTACAACTCGTAGCCCCGCGCGCGTTCGCTGGGCGTGGCCAGTTCGTCGTACCGGCAGCTGATCTCGATCGTCGTACCCCAGCGTTCCGGCACCAGCCGCGCGTCGGCGGACAGCTTGCTGGCCACGGTCTGCGCGAGTACGACGTAGTCCCCCTGCGGCTCCTCGTGGGTGAGCGGGATCGCGATCACCGCGCCGATCACCGCGGCGACGACGGCGACTCCGGACATCACCGCGCCGAGCCGAATGCGCTGCTTGCGGCGATCGCGCTGGACAGTGCGCACCAGGTCGGGCAGCAGATTCGGCGGCGCCTCGGTGATGGTCGCGAGCGCGCGGTCGTCCGGCAGCGCGGCCATCGCGCTGGGGACGCCGGCGAGCGACGCCACCTCGGCCGCGCAGTCGTCACACGTGCTCAGATGTTCCTCGTACTCGCGCCGGTCCTTCGCCGACAACGATCCCAGCAGGTACGCCGCATCCCATTCGCGGTACGGATCACTCACTGGCTCGTCACCCCCCTCTCCTGCAACGCGAGCTTCAACGCCCGCAGTCCGTAGTGCAGCCGCGACTTCACGGTGCCCGACGGAATGTTCAGCTCCGCGGCGATGTCGGTGACGGTACGACGGCCGTAGTACGCGCGAACGATCACCTGCCGATGTTCCTCGGACAACTGTGCCAGCGACTCGGCCACCAACCAGGCGTCCAGTACGGCGTTCGCGTGGTCGGCGCTCGGGTTCTCCGGCAGGTCGTCGCTGGCCACCTCACGGCTGACCCGGGCACTGCGCCGGTCGTCGATGACGAGATTGCGCGCCACCGTGAACAGCCAGGCCCGGGCCCCCGCTTCGTCCTCGGTCAGGATCTGCGGCCGGCGCCACGCCCGCAGCAGGGTCTCCTGGACGACGTCCTCGGCCAGCCGGTCGTCGCCGGTCAGCCGGACCACGAACCGCCACAGCGCGGGAGCATGCACGTCGTGCAGCTCACGCAACAGCGCCGCGCGGTCATCGGCCATCGGCGCTCCTGCTCTGTCGTGCGGAGTGCTCATGATCCGGCTGCTCCGGTCACTCCGCCGCTGCTGCCAGCTTCTCGCGTACAGGTGTCGGTCGCCCCACCGACCACGGTCCATTGCCGAGGAATGCGATCAGCAGGAAGGCGAAACAGAACAGTGCCGCCTTCTCGCCACCATTCTGCACAGGCAGCAAAGCATCAACCTGGTGAACAGTGAAGTACGCGTACGCCATCGATCCGGAAGACGGCGACCACTTCTGACTGATAACGCTCGAGCACCTTCATCAGGCCTCACTCTCGAGGGTGTTGGGGCGGGGGTGGTGCTCTCTTCTCCACGATCGACGGCCGCGTTCGATTCAACGGATTGTGACGAGAAGATCACACCCCGAATCGGTTGCGACCCCGCCTCACACTTGGTAAGGAAAGCCTTACTTCGAGGTGTGGAGTGCACGGAGGGCGCGGAGGAAGCCCTGGCGGTCGGCGGCCGGGAGCTTGGCCAGCAGCCGGTCCTCGCGAACCCGGATGCCCTTGCGGACAGAGCGTCGTACCCGACGGCCCTTCGCGGTGATCGACAACAGCCGGACCCGGCGGTCGTCGGGGTCCGGCGTCCGCTCGATCAGGCCGGCATCCTGCAGTTCGTCGAGGGTGCCGATGATGCGGGACTTGTCGGCGCCGATCGCCTCCGCCAGGGCGGACTGCGTGCGCACCGGGGTCTCGTCCAGGGCGACGAGCACGGAGTAGCCCCACATCGAGACGTCGTGCTCGGCGAGCACCGGCATCTCCTCCGCGATGAGCGTCCGCACCAACGGATACAGCATCGCGGCGAGATCGGGGCGCTCGTCCGCAGCGGTCACGCTGCCGAAGATAGCACTGGCGCAATCATACGCTCGCGCATATGATGTGCGAATGCCTACTGTTGATTACGTATCCCTTGACGCCGCGGCGGTCCGGGCCAGCATCGACCTCGCCACGCGGATCACCGATGCCGACCTGTCCAAGCCGACGCCCTGCCGGGCCTGGACTCTGTACGGCCTGCTCGCCCACATGGCGACGCAGCACTACGGCTTCGCCGCCGCCTCCCGGGGCGAGAGCGGCGAAGCACTGTGGAAGCTTCGCGACCTGGGCGACGAGCCGGCCAAGGCCTACATCGCGTCGGCCGAGCACGTGCTGGCCGCGTTCGCCGAGGAGGGCGTGACCGAGCGGACGTTCCCGCTCACCGAGTTCGGCTCAGACTTCCCCGGCCACCAGGCGATCAGCTTCCACTTCATCGACTACGTCGTGCACTCCTGGGACGTCGCCGCAACCCTCGGCACCACCGTCACCTTCACCCCCGAGGTCCTGTCGGCCGCGCAGACCGTCGCCAACGTCGTACCCACCGGCGAAATCCGCCTGGCCCCCGGCACGCCCTTCTCCCCCGCGCTGCCGTGGAACGGCGACAGCCCGCTGGACCAGATCGTCGCCCACCTCGGCCGCAACCCCTCCTGGCCGCACTGATCTCACCGGTTCCAGCCTGCTGCGCTGGAGGACCCGCCGTGTCACGATCGGGCCATGGACCTGCTGTTGAACCGCGGAGAGATCCTCCCGATCAAAGGCCGGAACGTCACCGTCACCCCGGCCGACGTCGAGTGGCTACCCCGGATGCGTTCCTACCTCATCGGGGTAGCCACTACCGGCGGCACGGCAACCTACGGCTCCATGAAGACCGACCTCGGCATCCCGCACGCCATCAACGGGCTGGGGCGCCTCCTCGACCTGCTCTCCGAGGACTGCCACCGCCGCGACGAGCCATCTCTGGCCAGCCTGGTGGTCAGCAGCTCCACCGGCGAGGTCGGTCTCAGCTTCTCCGGCGACGCACCTTCGGAGCGGACGCTCGTCTACAAGCACTGGCGTGGACCCCGATTCTCCTGGGAGCCTATTGATAGTCGATAGGATTCGGGTGATACTCGATGAGTTCCTGTCGGGTGTCGGGAGGTCTTGATGAAGTACGTCGTTGCTGTCGTGACGGTCGCGCTCGGCGCTGCCGGTGTCATCTACGGAGCATCGGACGACTCGCCGGGACTGCAGTTGATCGGAGTCCTGCTGATCATGGGGGCGATCGCGGCGAGCATTCTCAGCGCCCGCCGCGATCACAACCAGACGACCTAAGCCTCCCCCGTCCCCGCTAGTCCTCGCAGCCGACGCCGTCGTCGTCGCTGTCGAGGCCGTAGATGTCGCTGCCGATCACGCGGACCGGGCCGGCGACGTACTCCGGTCCGTTGCCGCTGCCACCTGAACAGTCGACGTCACTGGCAATCGGGACGCAGCCGGTGTAGTTCGGGTCACAGCCGGACGACTCCGGCTGCTCGACCTTGGTGCCGACCGCGGTCACCTGCGAGCGCGGCTCCTTCGACACCTGATCCCGCAGCAGGTCCTTGTCCGTCTGGACGCCGTTCACGTAGGTGAGTTGATAGGTCAGCTTGCGGGTCCCGTTCACACCCGTGGTCCGGATGGTCGTCTCGCCCTTCGGCATCGACGAATCCGTCACCGTCTTCTTCTTGAACGGGATGCTGCGGAGCTCGACGACGGTCTTCTTGGTCGTCACCGTTGTCTTCGTGGTGGGCGGTGGCTTCGGCGCCGTGACCGTGGGAGTTGGTGTGGCCGTGGTCTCCAGTGTTGGTGTCGCCTCGGTGCTCACGACCACAGTTGGTTGGGCGACCTCCGTCGTACTCGGAGCCGGTCCGCAACCAGTGGCGAGTACGCCGATAGCCAGCACGCTGCCGGCTGCTAGCGCAGCACGATACAAATGCACGATTCCCCCCAACCCGCCGTCGGTTCCCCCCGCGGCGGGATTGTCAGCACCCGGACTTCCCGGGCGAAGACTGATCCATACCACTGCGATGGATCGCGCCGCGAGAGGCAGCGGCCGAACCGACTCGGTTTTGTGACGTGACCGTCCGGTAGCGGGTTCAGGCCTGGGTGCCGGTCAGGATGTGGGTGCCGATCGGGCTGATCGTGTGGCGGACCGCGTTGCCGGCCCGGCGGGTGGTGACGACGCCGGTGCGATGCAGGACTCGTGCGTGTTCGCTGGCCGATGCCAGTGAGATGCCGGCGCGTGCGGCAGGTCGCTGGTGGAGCACGCGCCTACCGAGATGCCTCGCAGTACGGCGGCCCGCGTACGACCGAGGAGGTCGGACAGGGCCCGTTCCGGATCGGCGGGTTGCCCGGTCGGCTCGGACCAGGCCGGGTCGTGCGTCACCGGGTAGACGAGGACCGGCGGCAGGTCCGGGTCGGCGGGCATGATCGGATGCCGCCAGCAGAAGAACGACGGGACCAGGCGCAGGCCGCGGCCGCGCAGGTACAGATCCCGGTTGATGTGGCGCATGTCGACGTGCAGCACCGGCGGACCCCACTGCATCGCGGGATGCAGCGTCTTCGCCAGCTTCTCGAAGCCGCCAGTCGTCACGGTGTCGCTGTGCAGCTTCACGTCGCGCGCGATCGTCGGCGACATCGACGGCAGCTGCGGCGCGACCTTGGTGCGGTGGAAGTGTTTCAGGCCTTCGCACACCTTCTTGAGTACGCCGGGATCCCCGGCCGCAAGACGTCGCGTCCAGCCCGGCACGCGAACCTCGCCCGACAACCGCCGCAGTTCCTGCTCCAACTGGTGTTGCGGCGTTGCCGCCACAGCGGCCAGCCCGGCGTCGAGACCGTTCACCGACGCGGCCGGTGTGAGAAAGTCCGGCGAGTACCCGATCGGTGGTGCGAGGACGAGCAGCTCACGCTCGAGCTCGGTGAGCTTCGCCCTGGCCCGCTGCCGCCACGCCCCGAAGACCGACGGTTCGTCCTCGGTCTGCAGCATGTGCATGCCGAGCAGCACTTCCCACATGGATCGGGCGTGCGGCCGATCGTCGTACGCGCCAGGTCGGCGCAACGGAAGTGGATCCGGAAACCCATCGTCTTCCTCCCCCGAGGAAGCGAGCACGCCAGTCGACACCCCCAGCGCGACCGCTCTGACTACTGTGCAATACACAGCGTAATCGGCTCGGGGGTCACCCTTCAGGTCGACGGCTCGGGGTCACCCTTTAGGCCGACGACGCGCCGACGCCCGTCATTGCCGCGAAGAGGACGCCGGCGAGCAGCCCGACGACTCCCAGCACGATCAACGGCCCGGCGGTGATCGGCGGCTCCGGCACCCGCTGCCGGAACACGGCGAACAACCGTTCCTCCGCGGGCCGTACCTCGCGCAGCAGCTCGGCGGACGGGTGCTCCTTGGCGCTGAAGTCGTCGAGCGTCTGCAATGCCGCCTGCGCCGCGATCACCGCGGCGCGAACCACAGCCACGATCACGACTCCGGACGCCACGGTCAACACACCGATCACCGCCGCCGTCGTCTGCGCCATACCGCCCTCGGTGTCGGACCACGCGGTCCGCAAGGCCACGAACGACCACCATCCGAAGAACCCCAGCACCCCAGAGGCCAGCCCGGTCCCCCAGACCACCCCGGTCAGCGGATTCTGCATCTTCACGGCCGTCGCGAACGCCCGTACGTCAGTGGCCAGGTCCCCCGCGTCCCGGACCAGCCCTTCGTGCACCGCCAACGCGTCCGCCCGTGCCTTCAGCTTCACCGAGATCACGATCCGGTCCGCCAGCCCGAGCGTGCTCGCCTCGCTGACGATCCCCTTCCAGGCGTTCACCACTTCCGCATGCAACCCGGCGATCGCCGCCCGCTCCACAACCCCCATCGAGTCCCCCTGACCCCAGCGCACGCCCCCACGCACGCCCTTCCCCCTAGGCCGAGAGTACGCCCACCACTCCCACCCGAACAGTCACCAGCCGTAACCACCTCGGCCCCCACCGAGCAACCACCTGGACAAACCTGACACACTGTTCCCCTCACCCCTCGTGAGAGGGCCTCTAGCTCAACTGGCAGAGCAGCGGACTTTTAATCCGCGGGTTGTGGGTTCGAGTCCCACGGGGCCTACCATCAGAAAGTGGCCTCTGACGCGAAGATTCACCACGGTGGGCTTCGCGTCGGAGGCGTTTAGGACGCAGTGTCGAGGGTGACGTGGTAGCCCATGGCTTGGAGTTGTCGGATGGCTCGGGTGCGGGTGCGTTCGGGGTTGAGTCGGGTGTAGTAGTCGGCGCCGGGGTCGTTGTAGAGGGTGCCGGTGGTGGCCATGTGCCAGATCGCGATGAGCATGGAGTGCTGGATCGCGACGTTGGCTTTCTTGGGTCCGCGGCGGCTGGCGATGCGGCGGTAGCGGGCGCCGTAGTAGGTGCGCGGGTTCTGGGCGCAGGCCATGGCCGCGGCACCGAGGGCGCCTTGCAGGTAGGGGTTGCCGGGTCTGGTCTTGCTGGACTTCACCTTCCCGGCGGATTCGTTGTTCCCCGGTGTGGTGCCGGCCCAGGCGGCCAGGTGTTTGGCGGTGGGGAAGCGGCTCATGTCGGCGCCGGTCTCGGCGACGATCACGTCGGCGGTCAGGGTGGCGATCCCGGGGATGGTGCAGATCAGTGCCCGGAAGGCCTGAAAGGGCTCGATCACCTGCTCGATCCGGGCGGTGAGCTGGTTGATCGCGGCGGTGTGGCGGTCGATGAGGTCCAGGTGCACCCGGGCCAGGAACGCGTGATGCTCGCCGAACCGCCCGTTGAGCGCCTCGGTCAGCTCGGGGATCTTCGCCCGCAGCCGCCGCTTGGCCAGGTCAGCCAGGGCGGCCGGGTCGCGATCGCCGGCGATCAGGGCCTCCAGCATCGCCCGCCCCGACACCCCGAGGATGTCGGAAGCGACCGCGGACAGCTTGATGCCGGCGTCCTCGAGCAGCTTCTCCAGCCGCTGCGCCTCCCGGGCGCGTTCACGGGTGATCGCCGTCCGTGCCCTGGTCAGATCCCGCAACTGCCGGATCTCGGCCGGCGGCACGAACGAGCCCCGCACCAGCCCATGCGCACCCAACTGCGCCAGCCAGGTCGCGTCCGCGACGTCGGTCTTGCGGCCCGGGACCGTCTTCACGTGGCGGGCGTTGACCAGCAGCACCTCCACCCCGGGCAGGTCCTCGAGCAGGTAATAGAACGGCTTCCAGTAGTCGCTGGTCGCCTCCATCACCACGCACGTGACCCGCTGCGCGGCCAGATGCTCGCGCAGCGCCAGGATCTGGCCGGTCATCGAGGCCCACGTCGTGACCGTCTCCACCGTCTTGCGCCGACCCGCGCCGGCGATCCGGACGCACACCTTCGCATCCTTCTTCGAGATGTCCAGCCCGGCACACCGCGCATGCACCACTTCCATCGCCACCAACCCCTTCCCACGACTCCACCTGAAGCGTCCGTCGCGGGGAGGGCAGGGAAGACTTCAAAGTCTGACGCTCGGGCTCGATGGCACCAATCCACGGTTCCCGTGGAAGCCCTCCACCACCATGCTGACCTACAGGCTCACCGGCACCACAGAGGAATACGGGGTCGACCACGACGAACCCCACCAGTCTCAACCCCACCAACAACCCCCAGCAACACAGCGGCGCCGAATCTTCGCGCACCATGGTGCGCCTCGAAGACGGCGCCGCGTTGCTGACCTGCAGAAACAAGTCAGAGGCCACTCCTCTGAGGAGGTCAGCTAGCCTCTCGAACCCGCGTCGTGACACGGTTCGTGACGCAGGTTGGGTCTAGTCTTGCCCGCATGGCCAAGGCGAATGGTCGCAAGAAGCGCGATCGCGGCGGCATCGATGCACTGCCGAGCGGCGCCATCAGAGTGCGCGTGTATGCGGCATCGACCCGGTCTCGAAGCGGCGTCACGACCTGACCGAGGTCATCCCGGCCGGCCCGGACGCCGAGAAGCTGGCCGAGGAAACCCGCGTCCGGCTGCTCAACCAGGTGTACGAGCGCCGTAACCCGCGCACCAAGGCCACGGTCAACCAGCTGCTCGACAAGTACCTGTCCGAAGCCGATCTCGAGTTCAACACCCTCGACGTCTACAAGGGCTACGCCGACAAGCACATCCGCCCACTCCTCGGCGACCTGAAGGTCGGCTCCCTCGACGCGGGCATCATGGACTCGTTGTACGCCGAGCTCCGCCGGTGCCGCGACCACTGCAGGAACACCAAGGGGCAGATCGACCACAGAACCACTCGCAAGCACGAGTGCGACGAGCGCTGCCGCCCGCACACGTGCAAGCCGCTTGCGGCCTCGACGATCCGCCAGATCCACTTCATCCTGTACGGCGCTCTGCGTCGCGCGGTCCGCTGGAAGTGGGTCACGACCAACCCGATCGCAGACGCCGAACCACCCGCGGCCCCGAAGGGCAACCCGCGGCCGCCGACTCCCGAACAAGCCGCCCGCATCATCAACGAGGCCTACAAAGACCCCGACTGGGGAGACCTCATCTGGCTGATGATGATCACCGGCCAACGCCGCGGCGAACTCTGCGCGATCCGCTGGCACCACATCGACTTGGACAACGCCGTACTCCACCTGGAGAAGGCGATCGGCCAACGCAGCGGGAAGAAGTGGGAGAAAGGCACCAAAGCCCACCAGGACCGCCGCATCACCCTCGACCCCGACACCATCGAGCTCCTACGCGAACACAAGGCACGCGCCTACGCCCGAACCGAGGCACTCCAGCTCGAGCTCGCCGACGACTCCTTCGTCTTCTCGCTGGCTCCAGACGGATCCACGCACCTGATCCCGGACTCCGTCACCCAGCGATACAGCAAGCTCGCCAACCGCCTCGGAATCAAGACGACCCTCCACAAGCTCCGCCACTACTCAGCCACCGAGCTCATCGCCGGCGGCGTCGATATCCGAACCGTCGCAGGCCGCCTGGGCCATGGCGGCGGCGGAACCACTACTCTCCGCGCCTACACCGCCTGGGTTTCCGAATCCGACCAACGCGCTTCCGGCGCCCTTGCCTCGCGCATGCCTATCCGACCCGGGATCTCCGGAGCATCACCCGTCGCCGTCAAAGAGCTGAACCCTACGAGCCCGTACGAAAAGATCGCCGTAGACCTGCGAGCTCAGATCCTCCAAGGTGCACTCCGCCCGGGCCTCCCCATCCCGTCCGTCAAGGAGCTCGCGGCAATCCACGGCACCTCGGTCTCAACAGCACAACGAGCAGTCAAGCTCCTCGACGAGTGGGGCCTTGTGGAGCTCAACTCCGGCCGCCGCACCCTCGTGAAGCACGTCGCTCCAGCCGCAGCCCCACCCACCGTTGAACCAACCATCAGTCACACTGACGAGGGACGCATGTCCGACGGACAGCTTCGGCCACTCGACCTCGAAGTCCGTCTCCTCGGCGACACAATCGCCAAGTTCCGCGCCGAGGCCGATCCCGAAGACACCTTAGATCTCCGCCAGCTCCTTGTCGGCGCGATCCGGCGTAGCGGCGGCAACCTAACCGACATCGGCGACTACGAACTCGTCGTCAGGTTGGCGGGCTCCACGGATGCGGTGACAACCTTTGTGGCGACTCGATAGCCGACATGAGGCCATGGACGCTGAAGCGCGAAGTCAGCTTCCCGTCCTCCCTGCGGGCCGGTAGGCAAACGTGTTGCGGGATCACGGCGTCTCCGAGCGGTTAGGGCCTGTCGGATCGATCCGACGACCTTCTCATTACGAGGAGGAAGGTCACCGTCACATCTGCCGTCTTCAGGCGTGATTCGTTGCAAGGAACCTATCTCTGGTGCCCGTATTTCTCATCCGTACCGGGCAGTTCGCTCCACGAATGACTCCACGCTGCCGCAGCGGTTACTGTAGCTGCCGGTATCATCCCCAGCCGGCCGGCCACCGTGTTCATCGCCTTCCCACTCATTGGCGTAGTCGCCCCGTTGCTCGGTATCAACTGGACCGCCTTGGCCCTGGCCCGCTCGTATTACTTCCCTGGCATGAGTGCCACCGTCCCAACGAAGACGATCGCATCAGACCGGTTGGTTCAGCTGCTGACTGGTCTTCCTGGAGGGAGCATTCGTCCGAGGTAGTCCAAGGCGTGGACTTGGTCCGGGTCGGTGACACGCATGCCGACGTAACCGTCAGGCCGCACGATCAGGAGAGTGTCGCCGTCGATGCCGTAGTCGCGGTGGGCGTGGCCCTCGTGGTCGATCATCGAGGTCGCATCCAGGCCGGCGTGGGGGGAATCGGGCGGTAGGACAGCGAACGACCGCAGTTCCCGGGGAAAGCGTTCGGCGAGAACCTGGGCGGTCTTGCGGCTCTGCGGCCCGAAGGCGAGCGCGGTCAGGTGCTGACCGCGGAAGAGGTCGAAGAACCGGGCGGCGTTGCCGTCGGCTGACTGGACCAGCGAGTCCGGTGCCCGGTCCCCCGGGTTCACGACGGCACCAGATCGCGCGAGGCCGTCGTTGAGTGCGCTGGCGGGGTAGTTCAGATGCAGTTGCAAGGTGTCGGTGCTTCGCCCCTCACCCGGCACGCCCCCTTGGAGACGTTCGGAGATGAGCTTCGAGGAGAGACTCAGAATGTCGGCGGCGATGGGGAGCCGTTCCTCCTCGTAGGTATCGAGGAGTGCTTCCGGGGCTCCGCCCAGCACGTGAGCGATCTTCCAGCCGAGGTTGTATGCGTCCTGGATACCGGTGTTCATTCCCAGCCCACCTGCCGGCGAGTGGACATGGGCCGAATCACCGGCGAGGAAGACCCGGCCCACCCTGTACCGGTCGACCATCCGCACGTTGAAACGCCAAACGGACTGGGACACCACGCGCCGGACGTGGATATCGTTTCGCCCGCTCCGCTGGTCGATCAGGCTCTGAATCTCCTCCCGCGAGAACTCCTCCGCGGCATCGGCGGACACACCGATCTGGATCTGGAAGGTGTCCGTCGACGCCAGCGGGCACAGCGCCAGGAGCTTCCCGTCGGGGCTGGGCCACCAGTGCCAGAAGTCGCGGTCCAAGCCGCTCAGTTCGACATCGCCGGTCAGCATTCTGACTGTCTCGTCCGTCTGCCCCAGAAAGCCGACGCCGACAAGCTTTCGCACATCACTGAACGCCCCGTCGCTGCCCACGACATAGGGGACGGAGACGTTCTCACGCTCGCCCCCCTTCTGGATGGTGGCATGGGCGTATTCGCCGTCCTGCTCGAGTCCCACAAGCCGCGACCCGTACTCCACGGTCACGCCCAGTTCCCCGAGCCGCTCGCGCAGCACCTCCTCCACGCGCCACTGCGGGATCAGCATGGTGCGGGTGTAGGGGGTGGAGCAGCTCGGTTCCTGGGCATCAGGGTTCACCTCGCTCGTTCCCAGGACAGTCGTGCCCTCGTACTTGCGTATCGGCGTCCGGGAGCGTCCAGACGCCATGATCCGTCCGACCACACCGAGGTCATCAAGCACTTCGAGGCTGCGGGGCTGTAGCCCTTTGGCGCGAGAACCTGAAGACGATCCGTCGGCGGCGTCGATGACACGCACCCCGATGCCCCTGCGCGCCAGATCGCAGGCGGCGACCAACCCCACCGGTCCGGCTCCCACTACCAGTACCTGGACCTTCGTCGAACCGGTGACTTCGCGCTCGTAGGTGTATCGCATCTGTGACCCTTCACTCTCCGGTTGGTGCAACGCTGGCAGCATAGGATAACGTTCGTTATATAGAGGTCGTTATCCTACGACATCGAGTCTGCCCCCGACACGGCGGCACAAGTTGGAGAGTGAAGAGATGACAGTGAGCTACAAGGACGCGTCGACCGTCACGGTCGATGTCAACGGAGTCCCCTTCGCCTATCGGGAGGTGGGCACCGAAGGCGGCGTACCGGTCCTATTCCTGCACCACCTGACGGCTGTGCTGGACGATTGGGACCCTGCGGTGATCGATGGCGTCGCCTCCGAGCGGCAGGTGATCGCGTTCGACAACCGCGGCGTCGGCCGATCCGGAGGTACGACGCCCGACAACGTCGAGGCCATGGCCGACGACGCTGTTGCGTTCCTCGAGGCCCTCGGACTGGGCACAGTCGATCTGGTGGGCTTCTCCCTGGGTGGCATGGTCGCCCAGCTCGTTGCCCAGAAGCGTCCGGACCTCGTCCGGCGCCTCGTTCTGGCCGGAACGAGCCCCGCCGGCGGCAAGGGTGGGGCGAACGCCGGCCCCCTGCTCCAGAGCGCCATTCAGCAGGCGACGAACCAGGGCAAGCACCCCAAGCACATCCTGTTCTTCTCGCCTACGCCGACCAGTCAGGCAGCCGCCGACGCCTTCCTGGCCCGCCTCGACGAACGCATCACGCAGGACCGGGACACGCCAATGACGAACGAGTCGATCGGCGCCCAGATCGCCGCGCTCGCCAAATGGGAGCAGGGCACCTCACCCGCCGAACTGGCGACCGTCACGCAGCCCGCCCTGGTCGTGAACGGCGACGAGGACATCATGCTGCCGACAATCAACTCCTTCGAGCTGGCACAGCTACTCCCCAACGCCCAACTGAGCATCTACCCCGACGCCGGACACGGCGGCATCTTCCAACACCACGACCTCTTCGTGCAGCAGACCTTGGAATTCCTGCGCCACTGAACACCCGGAAGTCATCCACGACCCAGCTCCGGCCTGGCGGCTGAATCGCGAGCTGTCCGGCAGGAGCTGGGTCGGCGGTGACTTCCCATTCCGAACGCGCCCCGGTGTGCTGCAACCCGGCGACGCATCAACGGTTGATTGGATCCAAGATGACTTTTAGCGTGCCGGAAGGCAGCGCTGACCTGGAGTACGCAAAGAAGGGCGGACTCTACGTCCCGAACAAGGACGGGGCGACGGCCCGGTTCAACGGTGACCTCTACGCGGTCGTGCTCTCCGGTGAGCAGACCGGCGGGCAGATCGGTCTGGTCGAGGCGATGGTGCCGCCGGCCGGCGGGCCGCCGCCGCACATCCACGAGCGGACCGACGAGACGTTCTACGTGGTCAACGGCGAGTTGGAGTTCCTGAGCGGCGACGAGACCTTCACCGCGTCGAGCGGTGATGTGGTGTTCCTGCCGCGCGGCAACGTCCACCGCTTCCACAACCCGGGCATCCGCCCCGCCACGCTCGTGTTCATCTACACACCCGGTGGCGCGGAGGCAATGTTCGTGGAGGGCGACGACGAGCCGCAGCCCGGCGTCCAGGTGCAGCCCTGGGGACCCGAGCGAATTGACGAGCGCATGCTCGGGTTGCTCTCGACGCACGACACCGTTCTGCCGCCTTCACCTGGACGCGCGTGATCGACGCACTTGGTGTAGCGCTCGTTATATAGCGAGCGCTACGCTAAAGTCCGGGCGCCCGGAGACATGAAGGAGGCCGGGATGAGGTACACGAAGGAGCACAGAGCGCAGGCCAAGGCCGCGATCGTGCAGGAGGCCGGCCGTACGCTCAAGGAGAACGGCTTCCACGGCGTCGGGGTCGACGGCTTGGCCGCGTCGGCCCAGGTCACCTCGGGGGCCGTCTACTCCAACTTCGCCAACAAGGAAGCCGTCCTCGAAGAGGTCGTGGCCACGCAACTGGGCATCGAGTTCGCCGGCCTCGCCGACAAGGAGCCGGCCGAGCGGCGACGCCTGCTCGGCGATGTTCTCCGCGTCTACCTCAGCGACCTGCACCG
The DNA here is from genome assembly GCF_045207705.1 of Kribbella sp. NBC_00889. Classification (NCBI taxonomy): domain Bacteria; kingdom Bacillati; phylum Actinomycetota; class Actinomycetes; order Propionibacteriales; family Kribbellaceae; genus Kribbella; species Kribbella sp. NBC_00889. Next base: position 6,773,870 of record NZ_CP108783.1, read on the forward strand.
CGTGGACCCCGGACACGGCTGCGTGATGCCGTCACTGAGCGCGGACGTGGCACGGGCGGGCGACTCCGTCCGCGAGGTATACAGCCGCCGGATGGTCGATGTGATCGCCACCCTGGCCCCCGCCATGCCCGGCACCGAGGAGGAACAGGCGCAGCAGGCCTGGGCCCTCGTCGCCTCGATCGTGGGCGCCATCACGATCGCGCGAGCCCTCCCCTCAGGCGACCAGGCTCAGGCGATACTCGACGCCGTCCTCAGAACAGCCCTGCAGTCGATCCCGGACGGACCCTGACGGGTTCGAACTTGAGCGGTTCCCTGCTGGCCAGGCGGCTGGCCGACCAACTCGTGGGGTTCGCGCGCTCGGGCGCGCGGTCACGCCTAGTTCGTCGAGGCAACATTTCCCGCGCTGTTGCCGGTGCCGTCGGCCGCGGAGTGTTTCTTCTTGCGGGTGCGGGAGGCGCGCAGGTTCGCGATGTTGCCGCAGCTGCGGACGTTGTGCCAGACGCCGCTGCCGTTGCGGGAGGCATCGTAGAAGGCGGAGACGCACCCGGGCTCGCGGCACAGTTTGAGCCGGAACCAGGTGCCGGTGCGCTGGGCCAGCAGGATCTCCGACCAGACGGCCGACGCGAGCCAGCCGGCACCTGCGCCGACCGGGACCATGGCCACCCGGTTCTGTTCGTCGGTGACCAGGTAGACCTGGGCGCGGTGGGTGACGGCGGACGGTACGGCGACCGGGTCGGTCGGCCGCTCGTCCGGCGGGATCGCGAGCATGTCCTGCACGCTCGCCCGCAGCTCGCGCAGCGCCTGCAGGTCTGTCTCGGACAGGGCCGGGTCGGGTGGTTTCAGCCCGCGCTCGCCGGCCCACTGGCGGCTGGCCACCTCCAGCCACTGCTGTGTCGTCGCGTGATCGGCGAGCAGGTCCGCTCCGTCACGTTCGACGGCGTGCGTGTTGACCAGTTCCTGCACCAGCGCGAGCCCAGCCGGTGCGGAGCGGGCCTCGAATCTCGCGGTCGCCATCCATGACATAACCAAAGTCTACTTGACTTCAGTCATCGACGCGATCAGCTGCGACAGAGGTAAACCGGCTTACATATCAGTCACGCATCACGAACGGAGTACGACGACATGACGACCGGCAGCGGAGCGACCGTCCGCCCGCACTCTCCGGCCCCGGCGAGCCGCTCGATGTCTCGCGCTGAGACCTGCATGCACAGCACAAGTGCGCGAGAACGCCTCCTCGCCGCAGCTGACGAGCTCTTCTACCGCGAGGGCGTGCAGACTGTCGGCGTCGACCGCATCTCCAAGCGAGCCGGGGCGTCCAAGAAGTCGCTCTACACCGTCTTCGGCAGCAAGGAAGCGCTCGTCGTCGCCTACCTCGACGTACGACGGACCTCCATCGAACAGGCCATCACCCAGGGGCTGGCCCGCTTCAACACCCCCCGCGAGCGACTGCTCGGGGTCTTCGAGATCCAGGGCGAATTCTTCGCCGCACCGGATTACAACGGCTGTCCCTTCCTGGCCGCCAGCGCGGAGGCGGCCCACGGAAGTCTCGTCGAGCGTGCCCACGCCGACTACCGCGCGTGGGTTCGCGCTCTGCTCACCGGACTGGCCGCTGAGGCCGACGTACCGGATCCCGAGGCAGCGGGCCGCGAACTGCACCTGCTGTACGACGCAGCCGCCGTGGCGGCGCGCGCCGACCACGACCCTTCACCGGCGACGGTGGCGCGCACCGCGGCCGCGGCCCTATTGGACCGCAGACAGACACCATAGGAGCTCGCCCGCCACGTCCAGCAACGCGATGTAGTCCGCGTACGCCAGAGAAGCAGCTGGGCCCAACCGTCAACGCTACTGACGGACATGTGAGCGAGTCGGTCGCGCACTCCGCGTCGACCAGGCCTCGAGGACGCGTGGCCGTCGGCACGGCCTGGCCTGCGTGGTGCTGTCAGACCTCAGGCGTAGGGTCTGGTCCTTCGATGGCGAGTAGCAGTTCACGCAGGTCGCCGGACAGCCGCTGTTGTAGTGCGGGGTCGATGGCGGCGAAGACTTCCTGTTCCGCGACGTCGTTGGCCTCGACCGCTTGTTGCTGGCGTTCGAGGCCGCTGGGGGTGAGCGTCACGAGAACCTGGCGGCGGTCAGCGGGGTCGACGTCGCGTCGGACGTAGCCGTTGCGCTCGAGGCGTCCGATGCGGTTGGTGATCGCGCCGGAGGTGAGCTGGGCCACGTCCAGCAGTTCGCCGACGGTCAGCGTGCCGCCCGCGCGGCGCAGTCCGCTGAGGATCTCCAGCTCCCACAGCTCCATGCCGAGTGGGGCTAGCCGCCGGCGTACCTCGGTGTCCAGCTTGCGGGCGGCCCGCCGCAGTCGCCAGGCAATCGCCTTCGCGGAGGCGTCACGCTCGGGCTCAAAGGTGGCGAGGAACGCGAGCATCGAGTCGACCCGGTCGCGTCGTGCGCTGCTTGTGGACATGGCAACAAATATAGCAGCTTGAAGAATCTCAACGTCGTGATAATCTTCTCTTCACGTTCAGATAATGAAGGTGAAGGGATCTAGCTGTGGCGACGAACGCACGTAGAGCGGGGCGAATCGCCCCCGCGCACTCGCAGGGGCAAGGGAGGGAGGCTGGCGACGCCGGCACGCGTACTGTCGCGGTGACCATCACGCTGGCCGTTTTGGGGGTGTTCGTCACGTATGTGCCGATCACGGCGGTCAGCGGTTCGCTGACCACGATCGGCGCCTCGACCGGCGCATCGACGGCGGACCTGCAGTGGGTCAGTGACAGCTACATCCTTCCGATGGCGGCGATGATTCTCTCGGCTGGTGTCTTCGGGGATCTTCATGGCCGCCGCAGCGTCTATCTCATCGGCATGGCGTTGACCGTGCTCGGCACGCTGATCGCCGCACTCGCCGGCACGTTGAGCGGCCTGTCCGCACTTCATCTGCTGTGGACCGGTCAGGCCGTGACCGGCGCCGGCGCCGGTCTGCTGCTGCCGACGACGCTCGCGCTGATCGCCCACGCGGTACCCGATCTGCGGGCCCGGGCGCACTACGTCGCGCTGTGGGCGACCGGACTCGTGCTCGGCATCGCCGTCGGACCGCTGATCTCAGGGACCATCCTCCGGTACGCCGGATGGGGCTGGGTCTTCGTACCCAACGCGGGGCTCGCCCTCGTCGCCGGTGCCCTCGCCGCACTGCGCCTACCGGAATCAAAGGCGCCGGACGGCCGCCACCTGGACTGGCCCGGCCAGATCACCGCGACGATCGCGATCGCCGCCAGCATCTTCGGTGTGATCGAGGGCGGCCAGTCCGGTTGGAGCTCGGCTCGGGCCGTTAGCGGACTGGCCGCGGGCGCTGTCGCGTTCGCCGCGTTCCTGGCTGTCGAGGCACGCTCGAGCTCACCGCTGTTGAACCTGTCCCTTTTCCGGTCGCCCGCCTTCAGCGCCGCCGGCTTCTCGGCGCTGATCGCACTTTTCGCGCTCGTCGGAACAATCTTCCTGCTCAGCCTCTTCTTCGGTGCCGGGCAACACCTCTCACCACTTGCCATCGGTGTGCGATTGCTGTTCATCAACGGCGTCACCGCCGTGGCGAACCCGCTAGTCGGACGACTGCTGACCCGCTGGCCACCTCTCGCGCTCCTCGCCGTCGGGCTCGCGCTCGGCTCAGTGGCGATGTTCCTGCTGACCGGGATGCAAGCCGACACCCCGATCCGGGCTGCCGCGTGGAGGCTCGCCACCCTCGGCGTCGCCGACGCATTCATGCTCAGCGCCGTCGCGGTCGCCGCCATCAACGCCGTCCCGCATCGCCTCGCCGGCATGGCCGCAGCCGCGAACACCGCGCTGCGCCAGTACGGCGCCGTCCTCGGCCCCGCCGTCCTCGGGGTCATCCTCACTAGCCGGATCGCGGGCGGCGCCAGCATGTCCTCCGCCCTGCACACCGCGCTCATCGTCAACGGCGTACTCCTGGTCATCGCCGCCATCATCTGCGCAATGACCGTGCGGCTGGGACACAACACCACAAGCTGAGCACCGAATCATTCACGGCACTGCTCGCAATCCTGCCTTTTGATGCCAATCGCCCAGGAAAGCCTAAGAGAAGGGTTCCTACTCCGTACAGGCAGGTACCTGACTCTCCCATGAGGGGTGCATGGGCGAGAACGAGAAAGAAACGAGAACGAGAAAGAGAGGAGAAAACGACCGCACGAAACGGCAGCCGCGAGTGGCATGGAAATGTCCAGGACGGCGCCAGAACCGTCACCGCAAGGAACACAGTCAGGACAGGAGATCCGCCCATGGCAGACCACCCGACGGCTGGCGCCGCGCCAGTCATCTGCCCCACGTGAGGGAAAGCCCCCGCATTCGTAACGTCGCAGTGTTCCTCAGCCAGGAATGCAGTCGTCACCTGGCACAAATACCGAAAGGCAGGACAATGAAACTCACCCGCGCCGCGCACCTGACAAGCATGCGCGCACTCACCATCGTCATCGCGGCGGCCGCCGGCATCGCCGGGCTGCTCATCACGGCCGGACCGGGGGCGTCCGCCCACACCGGATCCGCCCACGCCCGATCCGCCCCGGCCGGCGCTGCCCCCACGGCCCAGCCCGCCTGCCAAGTCGACCCGTCACCCCCGGCCGGCTTCATCGAACGCAAAGCCAAAGTCAACGGCATCGGCATCAACTACGTGCGCGGCGGCCACGGGCCCACCCTGCTCCTGCTGCACGGCTACCCGCAGACCTGGTACACGTGGAACCACATCCTGCCCGCGCTCGCCCGCCACTACACCGTCGTCGCACCCGACCTACCCGGCGCCGGGCTGAGCGACGCCCCCGCGCCCACCGCCACCTACACAAAGAAGGCCATGGCCGCCGACATCCACGCGCTCATGGTCAAGCTCGGCCTCAGCCACAACATCAGGATCGTCGCCCACGACATCGGCACCACAGTCGCCTATCCCTACGCCGCCGCCCATCGCGACGACGTCGTGAAACTCGTGCTCAGCGAGGCCCCGATCCCGGACCCGACCATCTACACCTTCCCCTCGCTGACTCCGAACGGCCCCGGGCTGTGGTGGTTCGGCCTGTTCGCCGAGAAAAACGGCCTGGCCGAGGACTTGATGACCGGCCGGGAGCGCCAGTGGGTCACCGACTTCATGCCGACGAGCGAAGTTGTCAAGGGCGCCGTCACCGCATGCGACATGGAAATCTACGCCCACGCCCTCGCGCAACCCGGACACCTGCGGGCAAGCATCGAATGGTTCGCCACCCTGCCGCAAGACGTCAAGGACAACGCCATCTACCAGGAGACCAAGCTCAGCATGCCGGTCCTCGCAATCGGTGCCTCGGGCAACCTCGGTACCCGGGAGGCCACCTGGGTCCGCCAGTACGCCACCAACGTGACCGGGGTAGTCATCCCGAACTCCGGGCACTGGCTCTACCAAGAACACCCCGCCGAGCTCACCAACATCCTCCTGCAGTTCCTGCAGTAACCGGCGCTCGGGCGGCTGCCGCTGCGACCAACGACAGCCGCCCGTCGGGAACCACGGCCGAATGCGCCCTGGAACGACACAGACTTCACCCCGGCCGCACGCCTGACTTGTGCCACGTTCGGCCGAGCTCAGCGCGTTCACCTGCAGGTTTGTGTTGATTGCTGCCTGGATGTGTGCCCTAAGCGGGTGTCCCTAGGCTGTCGGTCGTGGCTCCGTACGTGCGCACGGTGAAGACGGCCTCGGGTGCGACCGCGGTCCAGATCGTGTATTCCTCGCGGCGCGGATCGCGGGACATTGAGCACATCGGGTCGGCCCACGACGAAGTGGAGCTGGCGCTGCTGAAGGCCGCGGCGCGGCAGCGGATGGCGGTTCACGGTGATGTCCACTGTGGGTGGCGGCGGGGCCACGTCGATCCTGAGCCTCCCCCCGTTACCCCCTCCGCCGACCTGGTCGTCGCGGGCCAGCACGGTACGTCGTGCCAGCGGTCGCCGTCCACCCCACGCTGCTCTTCCAGCCGCACCGCGTCGCACACGAGCCCGGCCATGCAGCAGAAACGCGAACAGGTCCAGCAGCTCGAACGGTCCATCCAGCACCGTCCACGAGACCTCGCCACCAGGCGATCCACCCGCCTGGCGACCAAGCCCAGAATCGCTTCCAGCGCGTCGACAACACCCGAGATAACGACCCTCAGTACTACAGCCACTCGCCGCCCATCCTTCGTCGGCTACGTGAAAGACATCGTTACGAATGTCTTGCGTCAAGGTTCTTGCAGGCAGTCAACATCCGGCCTCCGGCGCGGGGCGTTGTGCCGCGACGTCGAGGAGGGTTTCCGCGGCGGCGCGTGCGTGGGCGGCCGCATCAGGGCGGCCCGCGATTGCGGCCGTAGTTTGCGCCCCTTCGACGAGGATCGCGATTTGGGCGGCGACGGCTTCGGAGGCACCGGTCTCAGCTACCAGTCCGGATAGGTATCGCTGGAAGGCCTTCTTCTGTGCGCGCACGGTGCGGGTGGCCTTCGGTGAGCTTGGACCGAGTTCGCCGAATACGTTGATGAACGCGCAGCCGTGGAAATCAGGCTGACGGAACCATGCGTCGAGGAAGTCGAAGATCGCCACGACTTTTTCACGCGGGGTCGCTGCGTCGGCAGCGAACGCTGCGATGCCGGAATCCCAGGTGACGCGGCGGCGATTCAGTACCGCCACGAGCAGGTCATCCTTGGAGTCGAAGAGTGAGTAGATGCGCTTCAGGGAGATGCCGGCGGCGGCTCTGACCTGATCCATCCCGACGGCTTGCACGCCCTGCGCGTAGAAGAGCCGGTCGGCGCTTTCGAGTAGTCGCTCACGGGCTTGTGTGTCCTCGGTCATGTTTCCTGCCTGCAGCTTGCCTGGAGAACGGTCGTTCCCCTACTGTAGCAAGCAAGCGGAGAACGATCGTTCTCCACCGAAGACTTTGGAGCTGCGAAATGGCCACCGTCACCGTTGGGACAGAGAACCGCGCACCGATCGAGCTCTACTACGAGGACCATGGATCCGGTCAGCCCGTGGTGCTCATCCACGGTTACCCGCTCGACGGCGACAGCTGGGAGCTACAGGCCCGCGAGCTGATCGCCGCCGGATTCCGCGTCATCACCTACGACCGCCGCGGGTTCGGCCGGTCCAGTAAGGTCGGTATCGGCTACGACTACGACACGTTCGCCGCCGACCTCAACACGCTGCTGGAGACCCTCGACTTGCGCGAGGTGATCCTGGTCGGCTTCTCCATGGGCACCGGCGAACTTGCCCGCTACGTCAAGGCCTACGGCCACGAGCGTGTCGCCAAACTCGCCTTCCTGGCTTCACTGGAACCGTTCCTGCTCCAGCGCGAGGACAACCCGACCGGCGTGCCGCAGGAGGTTTTCGACGGCATCATCGACGCCGCTCGAACTGACCGCTACGCCTGGTTCACCTCGTTCTACGAGAACTTCTACAACCTGGCCGAGAACCTTGGCAGCCGAGTCAGCCAGCAGGTGGTCACCGCCAACTGGAACACCGCAACGGTGTCCGCTCCCGTAGCCGCCTACGCGGTCGTGCCCTCTTGGATCGAGGACTTCCGAGACGACGTCGCCGCTGTGCGCGCATCGGGAAAGCCCGCACTCATCGTGCACGGCACCAGCGACAACATCCTGCCGATCGACGCAACTGGCCGGCCCTTCCACGCCGCGTTCCCCGAGGCCGACTACGTCGAGATCGACGGCGCCCCGCACGGCCTGCTCTGGACCCACGCCGCCGACGTCAACAAGGTGCTGCTCGACTTCGTCACTACCTGATCGCGGCATCGCCTGCATCCGCCGCCCACCGCAACCACGGCACCGCGTTCCACAAAGGGTGGAAGCCTGTCGCCGACCTGATCATCGACCTGGCGCGCCGACCGAAACGACCCGGTCAACTCGAGTGCAGCGAGCGCCCTGACGGCGTCGACCATGTAGAACCCGAGAGAGTCCGGGGCGGTCACCACACACGACCGACCCCGGGCTCTCACGGATCTATCCGCGCTTAGACACACATACTCTGATGGACCCCGACGGCAACGACTCATCGCTGCCGGGCTGGCGCATCTTCTTGCTATCACTCTTAGCCTCGATCCACCGATCGACTTGGCGTGGGGCGCTGATTCCGGATCGGCTTGATGCTGGGCTGTGTGGGCGTGGTGGGGTGTCCCGCCTCGCTGCGGGGGTGTTCCACTGGGGCGTGCGGTTGGTGCCGTGGTCGGCGTGGTGGTCAGGAGTTGGCGGTGGCTGGTGGCCCGCAGACTCGATCGAACAGCGTGGTCCAGTGGGGCTGCCAGGGCCAGCCGAGCGGCAGGTGGAGGGTGATGCGGCGGGCTGATGATGCGATCCGGGCGGCGACGTTGACGAGTTTGCGTCTGATCGTGGCGGTGGTTGCTCTGGCCAGTTCACCGCCGGCCAGGGTCGCGGCGGCACGGGTGAGGTTGAACGCCATCACCGCGAGCACCAGCCAGGCGGCGTTCGCGGTGAACACCCCGGACGGCAGGTGAGCGAGCGCTGAGTTCTTCAGGTCGGCGTTGACTTGTTCGATGATCGCGTGACCGCGGTGGGTCTTGTCGGCGGTCACGGTGTCCATCGCGTCGGTGCCGGTTGTGGTGAAGAAGGCGTGGAACCGCCAGATGTCGAACAAGGTGTCCTGTCCGGCCGCCTTCTTCTTGGTGTTGAGGTCGGGGATCCGGCGGACCACCAGCCGGCCTGGCACCCGGTCGGCTTTGCGGCGGGACGCGAACGCGGTGAACGGGATTTCGGCGACCTCCGCGCGGGAGACCCATTGACCGGTCTGCTCGTCGAAGATCGCGTCGGTGTATTCGATCGGAGTCCATGCATCCGCGTCGTCTGCGATGGCGGCGATCGCGGCCTTGACCCGTTTGTCGAGGCGGACGGTGACCGAGACCTCGGCACCGGCACGGACCGCGGCCAGCACCAGGCCGCAGCCGTAGAACGCCGAGTCGGCCCGCACCAGCGGCTTGCCGGACGACAGTCCATGCAGTCCGCGCACGGTCTTCAGCGCGTCGGTGATCAGGCGCTTGGCGCCGCGCGGCGAGCCGACCGATCCCTTCCGCAGCCGCTGCGCCACGATCACCGGCGCAGTGCCGGATCCCTGGGCGCCGCTGGTGGTGACGGTGGCCAGCAGCGCGTTCAGCCCACGGACACCGGAGTAGCCGAACCCCGCACCCTGCTTGGCGTATCCGTGCACCTCGATGATCGTGTCATCGACATCGACCAACACATGCTCCCCCTCTGTTCCGCGTGCGGGCTGACCGACCAGCGGCGCCCGATCGGCCAGCGCGGCCAGGAACCGGGAAGCGACCGCGTCGAGCTGGCGGACATGGCCGAAGGTGAACGTCCGCAGGAACGACCCCAGCGTCGACGGCGCATAAACACTCCCGAACACCCTCCGCATCCCGCCATGCCGAAGCAACGCCATGTCGTCGATCGAGTCCGCACCGGCCACCATCCCCGCGACCAGCGAGCAGACCTTCAGACCCGCGTTCGCGCCCTTGTCCGTCGGCACACTCAACCGCTGATCACCCAGCTCACGCAGACCCACCGACTCCGCCAGCGCCATCGCCGGCACCAGCCCACCCGACGACACCAGATTCGGATCATCGAACCTCGCCGACACCGACCGTGGCCTGTGAGACAGTTGCATCTGACGGATGCCCTTCGCGCTCGGTGATCTGGAACCCTAGACAAGTCCCAATCTCCCAGCCCGCAAGGGCATCCGTCCGTTACGCCACGCTCACCCCACCCAGATCATCGGTGAATCGAGGCTTAGCCATGTCGCACGCGGCAAGCAGCCTGGTGCCACGCGACCACGATGAAGAAACCCCCGGGCGAGGAAACTGGGACCCGAGGGGCTTGGGTGGAGCCGCCTGTCGGAATCGAACCGACGACCTTCTCATTACGAGGAGGAACGACACCGCCGCATCTGGCCTCTACCAGCAACTTTGCCATCGTTCCCTTCGCACCACGGCAACACATCCCGCAGGAGTTGACACCACTTCGCACCACGATCCGCACCACGCATGGCGTTCAGCCCGACGGGTAGCAGGTGAACTTGCCGCGCTCATGGGGCGGCAAGATCCAACTGGTGCGGACCCGCAGCACGGGCACCCTCGGTTGTCGTACAAATCCGCCGTCGAGAATCGGACGGTGCCGACTTGTTAGCTAACGGCCCTTTGGAAGGGGAGGCAATCGGGCCACCTCGAACTGCATGATCTTGGAACTCTGCTGCATCCAGTTCGCCATTTGCTGAGCTTCGTGCTGGGTGGCGAACCTACGCGCCTGCGATTCTCGTCCCCACGCTACGGGCGGTCGTCTTGGGGGATCGCCCTCGAAGTAGTAAGAAATACTCCCGTCGCGAAGGCGCCGGATCACGCACCACTCGGGTCCACGATCTGCCTTACGAGTAGAACCCTTCTTTGACATGCTTCCTCCACAAGGCACCGCCTGCGACAACCATGATCACCCTGCGCTGCAACGTTCGCTCATCGGCAGATCCGTGCGTTGGCTGGCTCCCTCAGTCGGTCGCCAGACGCCTAGCCTGTCGCACATCAGTTGGCGGACATGTGTCGCATATCTGCTGGCGGATCACAGAGACGAAGAGCGGATCTGTCCTGGTGCCGGTCGGGATCGGTCGCCGGGCGAACCGGCGACCTTCTCATTACGGGGAGAAAGGTCACCGTCACATCTGCCGTCTTCAGGCGTGATTCGTTGCAAGGAACCTATCTCCGGTGCCCGTATTTTTCATCCGTATCGGGCAGTTCGCTCCACGAATGGCTCCACGCCGCCGCTACAACTCCCCCGTCCGCTGGCCCACTCCGACCCACGATCAGGGGGCGGTCTGCACCGCCGCCGGCGTCAACCCCGACCACTACCGCGTTTGGGCGCACGAGGGACCGGAGGCGACCGCGCCGGCCACCGCTGGCTCGACAGTCGCAGTGACGAGCTGGGCGGTGTACCGGCTGCCACCCCAGCACCTGGAGGCGGTCCTGGCGCGCGAGTTGGCGCACCGCCTGGCAATGCCTCGTACGCCATCGCTGCTGCTGTGCTGGCTCGCTGTGCCCGCGCGCATGATGGGCCGGGCGATCGTCTTGTGCCTGAAGCATCGGGTGATGTCGATCTTCGCCAAGATCGCGATCGGGTTCCTGCTAATCGGTGTGGTCAGAGTTTGGATGTTCCTCGGCTTCGGCCACTACGTGGTGTTCGTGGTCGTAGCCGCCGGGTCGATAGCCGACGCCGCGAAACTGCTCGGCGGCGGCAGCGGCCCGGCCGTGCAAACCGCCACCGCCGGGTGGGCAGCAGGTTTCCTGGCCGGCGTCGCGATGTACTTCCAGACCCGGGCCGCCCGAATCGCCACCAGCCTGATCCTGGCCGCTTTCGTCGGAACCGCAGCACTGCTCGCGCTGGCCGCACGCACCGGCATCGACCAGCCCGGCCGAACCGTTGCCGGCACGCTGATGTTCGGCGTCGTCTACCTGGCCATCGGTGCCCTGGTCGGCGCCACGGTACGCAACCCCGTCAACGGCACCGTGTCATCTTGTTCGTCTGGATCATGGACGTGTTCTTCAGACCTGCCATCGGCCCACCGGACCGGCTCGCCACCCGATGGTTCCCGACCCACTTCATCACCCTGTGGATGGTCGACCTGCCATCCCGCCACGGCGGCCGACTCGGCGACCTCGGCTGGGCACTCACCTGGACAGTCGGCGCACTGGCCGTGGCCTGGGCGGTGGTCACCGCCACAAACTGGGTCACCCACCGGTCCCATCAGTGGGTCACCGCCGGGTCGGATCTGGACCAATTCCTGTCCGGCCTGCGGATGGGCCTGCGCGACTACCGTCGCAACTCGGTGCTGTAGGCCCTGCTGGCCGTCGTACCGGTCGTCTTCATCTGGCTGTCCAAGGTCATCACCGAAGATGGCTACATGACGCTGTCGCTGGTCGACGACGGCACCAATACGAACATGACGTTCTGGCTCCCCGACATGCACGCCGGAACGATGACCCCGATGGCCATCGCGGCCCTGGCCACGCTGGCCGGGCTGTTCGTCGTCCTCGACGCCCGGGCCGCGGACCGCAGGCTCGGGCTGGCCGGGTTCCGCATCGGGGCGCTGCTCAGCCGGCTCGCCGTGATCGGCGTCGCGGTGTTGCTGGTCACCGCGGCATCCCTCGCGGTGACCGCAATGGTGTTCGACGCCAGGCAATGGCCCATCTACGCAGCAGGCGATCTGCTCCTGGCCGCCACCTAGGCTCTGGTCGGTGTTTGCCTGGGCCCGATCTTCGGACGAGTCAGCGGGGTCTTCATCGGCCTGCTGCCGTTCATGGACATCGGCATCGCCAGAGCCCGAAGCTCCGCGCCGAACCACCAAGCTGGCCCGCGCCCTGCTCGGCTACGGCGCCGACCGGGTATTGCTCGACGGCGGACTCACCACCACCTTCGACCAGACCGGCCCACTCCCGCTCGCACTCGCTTAACTGGCAGCACTCGTAGCGGTCACCGCGCTAGGCTTCCGCCCCGCACACGGCATCACCGGCGTGAGGCGGCGGGGTCAAGACCCAGCTGTGCCCGTCGACCGGTGATCAGCCGTCCTGCGACAGGCACGTCGGGCGATGCGGGCCACTCGCGCAGAGCACCGCAGCTGGGTCACTGCGCATGCACATCCTGGCTGGCAAGGTGGGCTTTCGCCTGGGTGTAGGCGTCGGCGTCGATCTCGCCGGCCGCGAATCGCCGGTCCAGGATCTCCTGCGGCGTCTCCCGCCGTGGTTGATCGGATCCCGGATTGGCAGGCCGCTGAATGACCTTGAATACGGCCCACACGATCACTGCGGTGAGCGCGATCCACACCAGCGGCATCACAATCATCATCCAGCCCCAGCCCGAGCCCCAGTCGCCGTACATCATGATCGTCTCCCAACAGTTGGCATCTCTGTCTTTACGGTCTGCCGTGCTGCCGGGGGCAGCCAGAGGCTTAGGTCTCGCGCTGGACAGGACCTGCGGCAGTCCGCGGCGCCCGGTCGGCCAGCGCGGAGGGTGTTCGGAACCGCCGAACAAGCCCAGCCATTGAAGCCAGGTCATGGTCGGGATATCAGCGCCATATCTGCCCTGCTGACTCTGCGGCCACGACCCGGGGAATCGGGGACGTTGGGCTCCCGCGGATTGGGACCATCGGCAAGACCAACAGACTCGAACTGGCCATAGCGTCGAGGTGATGGTTGCCCACGCCGGAGCCTGCAAGTGGGTCATTCGGTGTATGGGTGGTTGGCGATGACGGGCGGTGTCACGATGGGCTGGATGTGGGTGTGGCCCCTGCTCACCGTGGCGGGTCTGCTGATTCTGGGTTATGTCGCGGTTCGGCTGGTGCAGAGCAAGCGGATGTCGTCGCCGACCGGGACTGGCCCGAGTTCTGACTCGCCCGCACGGCGGATCCTCGACACCCGCTACGCGCGCGGCGAGATCGATGCCGAGGAATACCACCATCGCAAGGGGCTGCTCCCGTGACCCGCCAGCCGATCAGCCGCCGCCGGACGCTGGCCCTCCTCGCGTTGGGCACAGCCAGCACGGCTGCCGGGGCGACCGGATGGATCACCGGTCTGGGCGCACCACGTCGCAACCCCCTCGCCCCGGCCGACACCAGCCAGGTCCTTAGCCAGCCGGAGGCGATGGCCAGCTCGAACGGGGTACTCGATGTGCGCCTCACCGCCGCGCCGGGCGCGCGACTGGCCGGACACGACACCTCGGCCTGGGGATACAACGGGACGTCACCCGGACCGACCCTGCGGCTGCGCCCCGCCGACCTGCTGCGGGTGCGGCTGGTCAACCGCCTCGATCAGCCGACCAACCTCCACACCCACGGCCTGCACGTCTCCCCGCAGGGCAATGGCGACAACCCGTTCGTCACCGTCAGGCCCGGCGACAGCTTCGACTACACCTTCCGCATCCCGGCCAACCATCCTGCCGGTACGTTCTGGTACCACCCACACCACCACGGCACCGTCGCCGACCAAATCTTCGCCGGGCTGGTGGGCGCGCTCCTGGTCGAGGCCGAACCTGACCTGCAAGTCACCGACGACCTGGTGCTCCTGGTCACCGACACCACCCTGGACGGCGCCGGCCGCGTCGCCCCGGCCAACCGGACGGCCAAACTACAAGGCCGCGAAGGTGACCTAGTTCTGGTCAACGGCCAGCACGAACCCGTCATCGCCGCGACCCCGGGGGCAGTCCAGCGGTGGCGCGTCATCAACGGCTGCACGTCCCGGGTCATCGCACTACGCCTGGAGGGCCACCAACTCACCCAGATCGCCCTCGACGGGATCTTCCTGCCGGCACCCGTCGACCGAGACCACGTGCTGCTGGCCCCAGGCAACCGAACCGACCTACTCATACGCCCCACCGCCAACGGACGCTACCCGCTGATCAGCAATCCATACGACCGCGGCACCACCGCCATGATGGGCAGCGGAGGTATGGGCCGCAACCATTCGTCCACCGGCAGCCCGGTCACGCTCGCCACCATGACCGTGTCCGGACCGGTCAGCGCCTCACCGCCCATCCCCACGACCCTGCCTGCCCCACCTGTCCCACTCGCCTCGGCGACAAGTCAGCGTCGGCTGACCCTCGCCATGAGTATGGCCGGCATGGGCGCGATGACCTTCACCATCGACGGCCGCACCTTCGACCCCGAACGCGACGACCAGACCGTTGCCCTAGGCACCACCGAGGAATGGACCGTGGTCAACACAAGCCCCATGGACCACCCGTTCCACCTGCACGCCTGGCCGTTCCACGTCCTCGACGCCAGCGCCGGCACACCCCTCACCGGCGTGCAACAAGACGTCGTCCTCATCCCCGCCCGAGGCTGGGCACGCCTACGAATCCCCTTCACCGACCATCCCGGCCGCAGCGTCTACCACTGCCACATCCTCGACCACGAAGACCTCGGCATGATGGGAACCATCAACGTACACGGCTAGTTGGTGGCGTTGAGGATCTCGCGGATGGCGTCCAATCTCAGCCCTGCCTCCTTCGCGCACACGATCGGCGCGACCCGGTAGCGGTCAGCGTCGCTGTGCAGTCGCCGGTCCGCCTCCACCCGCGCATGCGCCAGAAGGCCACGAGACTCCCAATGCCGCGGAACATTTGGCATTGACGCCGTCCAGGGGGCATGGGACGACGCGATGTTCCACGTCCGGGCCCTGAAGCTGTCGCGGCCCGAACGAGGTCCTGAGCCGCAAAACTGCCGGGCACGATGTGATGTCTCAAGACATCGGCATAGCCCCGAACCCTCATGTGGGTTCAGGGTGGCGGCCAACCGGTTGGTCCTGGTACTGCGGTCCTCCCGTGTCCGCCAAGGTGATTTCGACCCTGGGCGGTGTGGTCAGCGAGTTGTGCACGGTGCAGTGGCTGGCGACCGCGAGCAGAGCGTCGCGGCGGGTGGCGGGCAGGTCGGCCGGAACGTCGATGCTGATTTCGATCTCGTCGACCCGTGGTGGCTTGGCCGCGGTGTGCCATGACGCTCGGACGGACAGTCCGGTGGGGTCGATGTGATGGCGTGCGAGGTAGCGGCGGGCGTAGAACGCGACGCACGCTGCAACGCTTGCCACGAACAGCTCGGTAGGCGTCGGGCCGACGTCCTCGCCGCCGGCGTCCTGCGGCTGATCGACGGTGACCACGTGACCACGCGTTTCGATGTCGAAGCGGTCTCTGCCGCGGTGGCGCACACAGATGGCTGGGGTCGGCGATCGCCGTACGGTCGCAGCTGGTGCTCCCGCGGCGCTCGTGGAGTTCGACATGGGACCAAGCCTCCTCAGGGACGGTGCCGCTCAGGGCAGTTGTACGTAGCCGTGCCGCATCTTCCACAGGAAGTACTTCTCGAAGCCGAGCTTCATCAGGTGGGCCTGCGGTCCCGGGATGAGTACGCCGTGTTTGCGCGGTGGAAGCATCTTGTCGGCGAGGATGATCACGCCGTTGTTGCCGGCGTCCATCACGCAGACGGCCTTGATGTCGCTGAACGCCTTGGTGTTAGTCGGCTTCTCGCCTCGGATCTGCGCGGCGATGTTGGCCGCGGCGGTGTGTGCCATCACCTCGGTCGGGAAGCCGGTCTTGGGGATCCCGACGGGTGTCGGGGTCTGCCAGGGAGCGTCGACTGCGGCGGCCACACCGACTGCGTAGACGTCGTCGAACTTCTCGCTCTGGTAGGTGTCCCGCACGACGACGTAGCCTTTCTCGTCGACCAGCCCGTTCGACTCGTTGAGGAATTGCTGCCCGAGGAAGGGTGGGATGACCATTCCGAAGGTGAAGGGCAGGTTCTCGCCGTCGGCCAGCACCAGCGCACCCTGGTCGATGTGGTCGATGCCGACCGAGATACGCGTGTCGATGCCCTCTTTCTTGAGGAACATGCCCAGGAGTTGCTCGCCGTGTGGCAGGCCGCCGATGCCGAAGTGTCCGAGGAAGGGTTCTGCCGTGACGTAGGTGAGTTTGACCTGCTTGTGCAACCCTGCCTTCCGCAGCTGGTGTGCGGTGTTGAACAGGAACTCGTAAGCGGCGCCGAAGCAACCCGCACCTTGGGTGGCCGCGACGACCACATCACCAGGGTCGTCCAGGAACCGGCGCCAGGCGACCGCCGTCCGCTGGGCCTCGGGGAGCGTGGTGATGGTGTTGGCGTTCTCCTTGAACCCGGGAACGACGTCGTCCTTGTTGCGGTAGCCGGTGGCGATGACCAGGTAGTCGTAGCCGAGCTCCCGGCCGTCGTCGGCCGTGACCTTCTTCGCCACTGGGTCGACTTTCGTGGCCGCAGCGTGGATGAACTCGATGCCGTGGGCCTCCAGGGTCGGTGCGACCGGGAAGGTGATGTCGGCGCTGTCCCGCTTACCGAACGGCAGCCAGATCAGGCTGGGATTGAACAGGAACTGGTCACTGGCCGACACCACCGTCACGTCGACATCCCCGTCCAGCTCGTGCCGGACAGCCAGGGCAGCGGTCAGCCCTCCGAAGTTGGCGCCCAGTACCAGGACCTTCTTGCGCATCTCCAGCCTCCTCGATCGAATTCTCTTGAGGCAGGTATACCCGGGGAGGTATCAGCGCCATCAGAGTCCTGTGGCCCCTCATCGCGGGCCAGAGGTCATGGCCAGCGATCGGCTGGGGCCAAAGCGTCCGATGACCGTCGGCGGTGCGCTGGTCTGGCGGCGACGAGCCCTGGCTCTGGGTCCTGATTACGTCACGCCAGGGAGAGGAAGAGTTTCTCCATCTTCTTTGTGTCGATGCTGTCCGGTCCGTCACCCTGCACGATGCATTGGCGTAGGCCGCTGGCGACGATCGCGAATCCGGCGCGGTCGAGTGCGCGGGAGACGGCGGCGAGCTGGGTGACCACGTCCTCACAGTCGCGGCCTGCCTCGAGCATCCGCAGCACACCGGCGAGCTGGCCTTGGGCGCGCTTGATCCGGTTGACGATGGGGGTCATCTCGGTCGGGTCGAGTGCGGTCATCTGTGCTCCTCGGTGAGGGCCGCAAGCGCGGCGGTGAGGCGGTCCTTGGCGTCTCGGGCGACGCTGTGCAACTGCGGGGCGTCGGACAGCCCCATCATCGCGTCAGGGTCGAGAGCTTCGACCACGGTGGTCTCCTCGTCCACGGATCGGACGACAACGTTGCAGGGCAGCACCGCGGCGATCGACGGCTCCACCTGCAGCGCCTGGTAAGCCAGCGGCGGCCGGCAGGCGCCGAGGATGACTTGCGGGGGTACGTCGACGTCGAGCTTGGCTGCGAGTGTGGCCTTGAGGTCGATCTCGGTGAGGATGCCGAATCCCTGGTCGGCGAGGGCCGCACGGACCGCTTCGACGGTCTCGTCGTACGGCCGTTCGACGGTCGTCGCGAGCGTGTAGCCGGGCATCAGGCGCTCCTCGCGCCCTGCTCGTCAGCCGCATCCGCCCGTGCCTTCTCGATGTCCAGGTCACGCACCGCTGCGATGACCTGCTCGAGCGCCTGCGCCGGCAGTGCGCCAGGCTGGGAGAAGACCCGCGAGCCGTCCTTGAAGGCCATCAGGGTGGGGATCGATGTGATCCGGGCGGCCGCAGCCAGTGCCTGCTCCGCCTCGGTGTCGACCTTGCCGAACACGATGTCGTCGTGCGCGGCGGCGGCCTTCTCGTAGATGGGCGCGAACATGCGGCACGGGCCGCACCAGGATGCCCAGAAGTCCACCAGGACGATCTCGTTGTCGAGGATCGTCTGCTCGAAGTCGGCTCTGCTGAGGTTCACGGTGGTCACTGGTACTCCTTCTGCGACGGCGGGAACCGTCTGACTTGACGATACCCCGGAGGGTGTTACTCGCCTCAGCGCACATACCCCCGGCCGTATTCCCGCAGCGATATGACGGCGGTCGGCTTCAGCGGGAAAGAGGCCGACGCCAAAGGGTCGGTCGCGATCGACCCCGCATCCTCGACTACCGCATCCACGGCGAGGCGTACGCACGGACCGCTCTGGCCAGATACACGGTTCAGCGCCACGCCGACGGCAGTCAGGCCAATGTTTGCGAATACCCCAGGGGGTGTTATCGTCGGTCTCATTGGATACCCCGCGGGGTATCGATCTCATCAGTTGGACAACGAGCGAAAGGACCTGCCCGATGCGGGTGACCACCCCCGAGATCGATGTCGACCAGCTCTCCGAAGCCGTCAGAGCCGGCGCGGCGATAATCGACGTCCGCGAGCCAGGCGAGTACGTCGCCGGCCACGTCCCGGGAGCTGTTCTCATCCCGATGGGCGAGCTGCCCAACCGCCTGGCCGAACTCGATCGGTACGCCGCGATGTATGTCGTGTGCGCGTCGGGCAACCGCAGCCGCACCATGACCGACTTCCTCCGCCGGGCCGGCTTCGAGGCCTACTCGGTGGCCGGCGGCACGGGCGGCTGGATCCGTTCGCGCCGCGCCGTCGTCACCGGCAACGAACCCCGCGCCTGAACCCCAACCCCCTGACACAACCCCGTGGAACAGACATGACTGAAGCAATCGACCGGACACATCCCGCCACCTCTGCCGGCATCACGGTGGTCCCCCTCGAGACACCGACACTGGGCGACCGCAGCTATCTCGTGCACGACGGCGAACAGGCCTTCGTCGTGGACCCCCAGCGCGACATCGACCGGGTGATCGCGTTGCTCGAACGGCACCGCCTGCGACTGACCCATGTGTTCGAGTCCCACATCCACAACGACTATGTCACCGGGGGCCTGGCATTGGCCCGGCGTACCGGTGCGGACTACCTGGTCAACGCCGAGGACGGCGTGTCCTTCGAGCGCACGCCGATCCGGGACGGAGAGGTCGTCGAGATCGGTCCACGGATGCGAGTCACCGCGATCGCCACACCGGGACACACCTTCACCCACCTGTCCTACACACTCACCGACGCGGCCAGCAACGCGCAAGTGGCCGTCTTCTCCGGCGGATCCTTGCTGTACGGCGCCACAGGCCGCCCCGACCTGCTCGGTCCCGGCCACACCGACGACCTGGTCCACGCCCAGCACGCCTCGGCCCACAAACTCGCCGCACTGTTGCCCGACACAGCAGAAGTGTTCCCGACCCACGGCTTCGGATCGTTCTGCTCCGCGACCCAGTCCGAGGCAACATCGTCGACGATCGGCCAGGAGAAGCAGACCAATCCGGTGCTCATCCAAGACGAAGAGACCTACGTCCGCGAGCTCCTCGCCGGCCTCAGCGCCTACCCCGCCTACTACGCACACATGGCGCCGGCCAACACCGCCGGCCCGTCCGAGCCGGACCTCTCGACGCCGACCAAGGCAGACCCCGCCCAGCTGCGGCGACGGATCGACGCCGGGGAGTGGGTCGTGGACCTGCGCACCCGCACCCTGTTCGCAGCCGGTCATGTGCCCGGCTCGCTGAACTTCGGGCTCGACGGCGCCTTCGCCACCTACCTGGGCTGGCTGATCGAATGGGGCACCCCCCTCACCCTGCTCGGCGAGACGGCCAAAGACGTGGCCGAGGCCCAGCGTGAGCTGGTCCGGATCGGCATCGACCGGCCGGCAGCGCACGCCACCGGCAAACCCGAGGACTGGGTTGCCGACACCGGCCGCCGCGTCGCGGCGTTCCCGATCGCGACCTTCGCCGACCTTGCCCAGGTCCGCCACCATCGGCACGTCACCGTGCTCGACGTGCGCCGCAGCGACGAATTCGCGGCCTCCCGGATCGAGGGGGCGCTCAACATCCCGATCCACGAACTGCCCAGCCGGCTGTCCGAGATCCCCGACGGGGAGGTCTGGGTGCACTGCGCCGGCGGCTACCGCGCATCGGTCGCCGCATCGCTGCTCGACGCCTTCGGGCACCCCGTGGTCGCGATCGACGACTCCTTCGACAACGCGAAGCAGACAGGTCTGCCGCTGGCAGGCTCGGAAGCGTGATTCTCGCGATCGCAGCCGTGGCGGGCGCGCTCATCGGGCTCAGCCTGGGCGCGCTCGGCGGCGGCGGGTCCATCCTCGCCGTCCCGGTCCTCGTCTACGTCCTCGGGCAATCCCCGGCACAGGCGACAACTGGGTCGCTCGTCATCGTCGGCGTCACCGCCATGGTCGGAGCCGTCACCGCCTACCGCTCCGGCAACGCGCTACTGGCAAGAGGGCTGGCGTTCGGCGTGGCCGCCATCGGCGGCGCCGCGGCCGGCGCGAAAGCCTCCAGCCTGGTCCCAGAGCCCGTACTCCTGGCCGCTTTCGCGGCGCTGCTCCTCGTCATCGCCGCCGTGCTGGTCGTCCGCCAGATCCGCACTCGTCATGGCCTGCCAGCAGAACGCCGGCCAGCCGATGTCGACAACCCGATCATCACCTTCTCGCCCAGGTTCGCCTGCCAATGCCCGCAAGCACTCAAGGTGCTCGTCACTGCCACCGCCGTCGGCACGCTGACAGGCTTCCTCGGCGTCGGCGGCGGCTTCCTGGTGGTGCCGGCCCTGATGCTCGCGCTCCGGTTGCCGATGGAGTACGCCGCCGGAACCTCGCTAGTCGTCATCACCATCACCTCAGCATCGGCGCTGGCGGTCCGAGCCGGCACCGGCACCCAACCGGACTGGAGCCTGGTTGCGGTGCTCACCGCAGTCGCGGTCCTGGGCGGCTGGACCGGCGTCCGGCTGACCGCGCGCCTCGACACCACCAAACTCCAGACAGCGTTCACGGTGCTGCTCGTGCTGGTCGCCGGCTACACCGCCTTGCAGGCCGTGCCCGCACTCATCTGACCCCCCACCCACTGTCCAGCACAACCCGACCATCCGAAGGAGAACCACCATGTGCAGAACAGCCACCTGCAAAACGTGCGGCAAGACGACCTGGGCCGGATGCGGCCAACACGTCAAGCAGGTCATGGCAGGCGTCCCCACCTCCCGTCGATGCTCCGGCCACGCCGACGAGCCAGCCGGCCGAACCGGCTGGTTTGACAAGCTGTTCGGCCGCGGCTGAGCCGCAGGGATGCGGTCATCCGGCGTCGCCAGCATGCGCCGGCACACCGGCCGGGATCACGTGTCCGACCTGCTCGACGGATATGGCGCCCGGCTCCTGTTCATCCGAGGCCGCCGCCCAGCACTGACGTCATGCCCATTTCCTCAATCCAAACTCTTCTTGCGAGGCAGTCATTTCCACCACTGAACCGTCATCGAGACCGACCGAAAAGCTGACTCCCGTCGTCCTGCGCGAGCTACTGCGCGGGCTACTACGCGGCGAAAGTGCCCCGCGACTGCTGGACGTGCGGACCCCGGGCGAGTTCCATACCGCGCACATCCCGGGTTCGTACAACGTCCCCCTCGACACCCTGCGCGAGCATCGCACGGAGTTGCGGCAGCACCTCGACGAACAGGTCGTGCTGATCTGCCGCTCCGGCAACCGGGCCGGCCAGGCCCAGCAGGCCCTCGCCGAAGCGGGCCTGCCGAACCTGCGCGTCTTCGACGGCGGCATGCTCGCCTGGGAAGCCGCGCAATGCCCGGTGATGCGAGGCAAGCCCCGCTGGGACCTCGAACGGCAAGTGCGCCTGGCGGCCGGGACCACCGTGCTGGTCAGCGGTCCGGCCGGTCTTGTGGTGCCCGGCGCGCACCTGGTCGGCACCGCCCTCGGTGCCGGGCTCGCATTCGCCGCAGTCACCAACACCTGCGCATTGGGCATGCTGCTGTCCAAACTCCCCTACAACAGAGGCCCGAAAGCGGACATCAAGGCCGTGATCGGCACCTTGGCCGCTGACCGGGCCTGAACCCGTGTGATCGCTTGGCAGCCAAGCGGCCAAGCGATCACACAGCTCAGCGGTGCGGCCTGGTGATAGCAATCATCAGGCCGAACAGCCGCCGGACGCGCCCTCGTCGTCGGCGGTGTCCTCGGCCCGATCACCTGCCCGGAGGTCGTCATCGACTCCGCGGGGGATGAGCTGGCACGATCGAGGCAACGACTCGACGGAGGAACCACCGTGGCTGACAACGAGAACTCCGCGGCCCGTGCAAACATGGGTCACGATGACCGGCCGTGAGGAGACGCCAGCCAGTCCGTCAACGTCCGATAGCACGAGCTCTCGCGCCGCCTTGCGTCTCGGGTCCTCGATCGCGTTTGGCACTGCCGGCGTTACGGTCGTCGCCTTCGCCTTGGCGTTGACGGCTCTTCCGAACGACGTCCCCTATCCGTTCGCGAGCGATGTCATCGCCGAGCAATGGCCGGGAGACTACCTGTGGATGTACCCGGCCATGCTGGTGATGCTCCTCTTCGTCGCGTTGCTCGCGTCGGTTCACGAGTACGCCGCTCAGAGGCGGAAGATCTTCAGCTTGCTCGGGGTGTGCCTCGCGACTATCGCTGCCGCGGTGCTTTTGATCGACTACTTCATCCAAGTCACGGTGATGCAACCGAGTCTCGAGAAGGGCCAACTCGACGGCTGGGCGATCCTCACGCAGTACAACCCGAACGGCATCTTTATCGCTCTCGAGGAGCTCGGATACTTACTGATGAGCCTCGCCCTCGCGTGTGTCGCCCCGGTCTTCATGCACAGAAGCAAGATCGAGCGCACGATCCGCTGGCTCTTCATTGGGAGCTTCGCGGCCGTGGTCGCCGCGCTAGTCGCCGTCTCGGCAGCGCGCGGAATCGATCGCGGAGATCTCTTCGAGATCATCGTGATCTCCATCGTCTGGTTGACGCTCATCGTCGCCGGGCCGCTGGTCGCGGTCGTGCTCCGGCGTGCAGCTGCCTGCTCCCAAAGCGCGTGACGCGCGGGCTGGGAGATGACAGGCCACGCCCGCGTGCGCTCCGTAGCTTCGGAGCCGACTGGCGACGAAGATGGGGTGCAGGGTCGCGCGAGGGCGGCAAGCTGTCACTCCCAGGCGCTTCGAGGAGGGCAACTGTCGGAATCGAACCGACGACCTTCTCATTACGAGAAGGAACGTCGGCGTCACATCTGCTCTCTACCAGCGGTTCTGGTAACACGGTTGCCCGCAGCGGACGCGAGAGTCCCCATGAGTATCCGCCATTTTGTGGCAAGTCGCCCCGCAGGGCACTCAAGCACGGCTTCCTGGACGCTCCGGCTCGAGCAGGCCGAGCGTCTCGCCGAAGGTCTCGAGGCGAGTGCCGAGGCGGTCGAGCAGCAACGCCCGTGCTGGCGGCGTCGGGCTGTGCGACGTCCACGGGGCGCTGAGCGATCGCGTGCCGGCGTGCTGTGAGCTGCCTCCGGCTGTCTCGGTCGGATATCAGGCTGGCCTCGCGCAGCTCATCGCCGAACCTGGTCAGTTCCGCAACTGGTCGGGCGTGCTTCCGTCCCACAGCCCCACCGCGAAGGACGGCCGACCTGGTCGTTGGCCATCACCGAGCCGGGTTTCGGTTAAGGGATCCAGCGATATCCCGAGCTCGTGCGCCTTGGATCGCACGTCGTCTTCGCTGCGACCCAGGTTGAGCGCGATGATGCGTGTGGCTGTGGAGCATCCGGCGAGTTCGCGCAGTTGGGTGATCTCGTCGTCGCTCCACTTGGTGTTTTCGCGGATCGACGTCGGGTCGGTCAATGCGTGCCTCCGGTGTGGGGGTCCCGATGCGGATCTGATCGTCGCGGCCTCGAGCGCCCTGCGGCGTGATCTGCGGCGGGCGGGCGACGTGGGCATGTGCGTTCGGCGGCCGTGGCCGCGGTCCCGTGTTGGGCGGGACCGCTTCCGCGGCACCGGCCGCCGAACGGCCGGTCTAAGCGCAGCTGGCTACATGCCGGAGCGGTAGGTGTCGTCGTAGTAGCCGCCGAGTCGGGTGCGGTAGTCGTCATCGGAGCCGGTGTCGGGGTCGTACTCGGGGGCGGCCTTGATCTGGTCCTTGGTGCGGTCGACGTAGACCTTCTGGTCGTCGTGGTCGACCCGCTCGACCACGCCGGCCGGTAGCAGCACCTTGCGGCCGAAGATCCACGGCCCGGTGTCGACCACCAGCCCGGCGGTGCCGGGCTGGTCGGTGGCTTCGTCGACCTTGCCGATGTCGCCGTCGGTGGCGGCGATCTTGTATCCGGTCAGGTCGCTGCCCTCGGTGTAGCCGGAAGTCGCTCGGTAGGTCCAGGGGTCGAACGCGTGCATCGACATCGCGGTCTGCCTTTCGGTGCAGTGGGCCGTGGCCCAGCAGGGAAGCCCGCGACACGCGTGCAGGGCTCGAGACCCGCACCCGGTGTCTCGAGCAATTGGTAGAGCGCCGGTACCCACCACCCACGCGGTCAACCAACACTCCGCAGGTTCGAGTCCACCAACCGCGGATGGACAACGACCGCGGCAGCCGATCAAGGCTGGGTGGCATCGGCTAGCACGACAGCCGGAGTTCGTGATGTTCATGCTGGGACGGCTTCTCGGCGCTGGTAGTGGCTGGTTCGGGGGCGGTGTTGCGGCGAATCAGCAGGGAACTACTAAGGACGCGGTTGCGGCAGCGGTGCGTTGCGCCTGTGTGAGCCGGCGTGTGGCGGCGATGAGGTTGCGTGCCTGCATGGGCGAGAACAGGTAGGTCTTTTCGCCGCCGCACTCCCGTCGGATTCGCCTGGGGCCGTCGCGGTAGAGGCCGCGCGCCGGAGGCTGGATTGTGCCGCTTCCCGGGGTCGGGCTGGTGATGAATTGGTTGAGGCCTTCAAGGCCGCTCAGGACGTCTTGGGCGCTGCCGGAGATAGTGTCATGCGCGGCGGCCTTCGAGACGTTTGGTCTGTTTGGTGCGTTTGGGCTGGGGCACCTGGGAGAGGTCGGCTGGCTCCTTCTCGAGTGGGAACCAGCTCGCGCTGGCGTGTGGGGACCAGCGGCGGGCCGCAGATCCTTCCGGCCGGCCACGTAGTTGTGGGGCATACGGGGGAGTTGGCCGGGAGGATTTGCGGTTGACGGCTACGTGTCAGCCAGTGATTGCGGGGCCGGTAGCGTTGGACGTAGCTGGTAGCAACAAGGTGCAATTCGCTGGTCGCTTGCTCGGCCTGTGGCTACCCTGCGTGGAATGAACGGGGCCGATAGCAACCAAATCGCCAACCGCCCAACGCTCGCCGGTCCGCAGGTGCCGGACGTGGCCCGCCCAGGGGACGGCCGTACGCCAGCGCCACTGCCTCCCCGGCCCACTGCGAACGTCTCACCGCAGAGGCCTCAGCTTGGGCAGCTTGTACGGAAGGTGAAGCCGTCAGCATGGGTCGAGTTGGCGTTTGCTCTGCCGTGGTTGTGGTGGTCAGTTGACTGCACCATCTAGTGCCTCGTCAAGCAACGTTGGGGAGGTAATCGGGGCGGCGGATCTTGGAGTCGGTGGCGAAGTGTCGTTTGGGTTGGGCGTGTTTGTTGTGCCAGCGGACGTAGCCGGCGATCGCGGTTTCCTGGGCGGTGTGGCTGGGGTAGTCGCTGCCGTCGAGGGTGAAGTAGCGCAGGGCGGTGAACTCGCACTCGATCCAGTTCAGCCACGACGCGTTGCTCGGTGTCAGCACCACCTCGATGCCGGCTGTGCGGCACCAGTCGACGACCTCGGCCTTCTTGTGCGGTCCGTAGTTGTCACACACGACATACAGCTTCCCGGTCGGGAACCGGTCCCTGAGCTGCTTGAGGAACCCGAGGAACTCCCGCCACCGTTTGCGATCGCGGAACCGGTAAAACATCTGCCCAGTGGCCAGGTCCTGCGCAGCGAACATGTGCCGCACCCCGCCGTTACGGTTGTAGGTCGCGCGCAGCCGCGCTGCACGCCCGGCCGGGAACCATCCCCGGCCAGGCCGTGGCTGCAGGTTCAACGGGCCGAACTCGTCGGCACAGATCACCCGGCCATCGGCCGGTGGATGATCGTACAAGTCGAGAACACGCGCCATCTTCGCCGCGAAATCCGGATCCCGGCTGGCTTTCCAGGTCTTGGTCGCCTGCCACCGGATCCCGGCATCGCGCAGGATCTGACGGATCGACTCGGTGCTGATCCGGATGCTCTTGTGCTCGGCCAGGTACTCGACCAGCTTCGTCAAGCTCCACGTCGTGAACGGGCACCCCAGCCGCTGCGGTGGCGTCTTCGCGACCCGGCAGACCGTCTCTCGAACCGGGGGACCGAACCTACATGGCCGGCCCCCGCTCCATTTTGGGTCCAACGCCGCGAACCCCTGCTCGTTGAACGCGTGGATCACCTCCCGCGCATACTGCGGCTTCATCGCGAACATGCCCGCAGCCTCCACCGCGCTCCGGCCCTGCACCGACGCCAGCACAATCCCCGCCCGCCGCAACCGCACCCGATCCCTCGTGGTCCGCGTAATCTTCACCAGCCGCTGCGCTTCCTCGGGCTCCAGCGAGCGCACGAACACCTCAGGCTGTCGAGCCATCACCACCTCCGACCACAAGCCTCCAGACCCACCACCGAACCGGTCAACCCGACACGGTTACAACCCCAACGTTTCTTGGGGCGGCACTAGCCGTCCAGGTCGGATGGGCTGCTGGGTCTTGGTGATGATCTCTGGCGCCTCTCGGCAGGCTCAGACGGCCGATCCCGCGGGGCTCGTGGGTGGATCCGGGCTCGGGCGGAGTGCGACGAATGGGCGGGTGCTGATGAATTCCCGCATCGCGGCGTCCGAGCCCAGGTCGGCGCCGAGCACCCGCCTGATCATTCGCACCCGCCATGGGTGGCGGCGCCGGAATTCGACGCCGACGGCGAAGGCTTCCTCATCGGTGAGGAACCGATGCTGAGGTAGGAACGACTCCCGTCCGATCTGGACCCGGAGTGCGGGGTGAGCGTGGAGGTTGCGGATCCAGTCAGTGCGCGGCCCCCACACCGAGCAGATGACTGCCTCGCCGGTGGTCTTGTCTTCGGAGAGCACCATCGCGGCTGTGGCGCGGGACCTTCCAGTCTTGCGTCCGACGTGGGTGAGCACCAGGAAGGTGCGGCCCAAGAACAGCCATCCCCAGCCGGTCCGGTACAGCGGGAGCGGCAGTCGGAAGATCAACAGTGCCAGCCTGCCTGGCTGTCGGCGCAAGCCGAGTAGGGGTCTGCTGCTTGTCCCTTGTCGGTGTGATCCGTTCGTCGTTGCCATGTGTGTCACCCCTCGGGATATGCGGTAGGTCAGGGACCACGGCGCGGTCGGGTCCGGCCTTCACGCGTCCAACCTGCCTCGAGTCTTTGCAGCCGTTGTGTGGCAATGTCGATCGAGGCGTTCGGTTCGGCGCGGTCGTTGAGGTCTGGAACCGCATCGCCGGGAAGGTGCCCTCCCGCGGCGACGTGGTCAAAGGA
Organism: Kribbella sp. NBC_00889; assembly: GCF_045207705.1. Lineage (NCBI taxonomy): Bacteria > Bacillati > Actinomycetota > Actinomycetes > Propionibacteriales > Kribbellaceae > Kribbella > Kribbella sp. NBC_00889. The sequence continues at coordinate 6,801,561 of NZ_CP108783.1, forward strand.
GTCGTGGTTCACCGACCGGGTGGGCACTGGGCGGCGGCACGCGGCCACGGTGGGGCCCAGTCCCGGCGGAGAGCGGGGCCCCCTCGCGGGCGGTCACCGCGATCGTGCAGCGCGGGCCTCGGTCTGCTGCTGTTTGGTGAACTGCTCGTCGAGCTTGACGTAGCCGAACCACCAGTGGGCGAGCAGGCCGATCAGCATGCCGCCGACGGCGAAGACCGACCACGGGAGCTCCGGTGCAAGGGTGATGTTGACGACGATCAGCCCTGCACCGACCAGCAGCGTGATGATGCCGTGGACGACAACGCCGATGGTTGCGTTGTCACGCGCGATCGCCCGTTCGGCTGCCTCGTGGTCGTGCAGCATGATGTTCGCGGTGCTCAGAGGTTCACCCCCTTCGGGTAGCGTTCACGCTGGTGTGCCGGCGGCGGACCAGGGCAGTGACGGCACCGGCGGTTACGAGGAGCCATAGCCCGGCGAGTCCAGCAGCCAGGTCACTGTCACCATGGCTGGGGTAGTCAGTGGTGACCTTCGGAGGCAGCATCTGCGTCGGGCCGCCCTCGTTCTGATGCACGACTGCGGACACGTGCGCGGTTGTGTGGGTGAGGAACGCACCGACAGGGTTCCCGGTGAGCACGGCGGAGGAGTCCGCCATGACGGTGCCGATGAGCGGTGAACGCAGGTCGTCGTCGCGGTACTCGGGGTAGCCGAGGTGGTAGCTGGTCGACACGAGCAGCGACAGGGCCAGGACGAGCCCGGCATACCCGATCTTGCGCTTGGCGCCGGTGCGGTCGCCGTGCATGAGCAGGTACGCGACCGCGGCGGGGAACACGAACAGGGTCAGGGTGTCGGCGCTGCCGTACACCACGCCCCGCCATCCGATCTCGAACCACCACCGCCAGCCGTCGGGGTGGTCGGTGCCGGCGGATCTGAACACGATGACGGCTATGCCGATGCCGGCGAGTGCACCCACGAGCAGGCTCCACCTCAGGTTCAGCCGCCACAGGGGTCGCAACTGGCTCCGGTAGGTGGCGAGGAACGCGGCGAACCAGACCACGGCGATGGTGAAGTAGAACAGGTAGAACAGATCGGGCTGGAGCCCGAACATGTCGGTCCCGACGAACGGGACCGCGAAGAACAACATGACCGCGCCGGCCACCCACAGCAATGGGCTGGGGATGGGGCCGACGCGAGAGACCGGCGTCGGCCTGGAGTCTTCGAGGGCGGCAGGCCGGCTCAAGTGCAACATAGGCACGGCTGCTCATCTCCTTCCTACTCTCAGCTTCGGCGTCGCCGGAGCACGCACCCAAGAGGACTTCGTCCCGTAGACGCCCGCCAGAATGCTCGATCTCACCCCCGAGCCAGCACGCTCGGGCCGAGGTCCGAAGCGACGCTCGCGTTGCTTGAAGCGGCTCGGTCAGCGGAGACGACATCACCGTCGGTCGGAGGCGATGCCTGTCTGGCGAACTCGCCGAATACGAGGCTATGGAGCCGCGCCCCAATCCTCCTCGCGCCACGCGGCAAAGAACTCGAGCGTGGTGATGACCGGCTCGTCCTGCGCGGCCAGGAACTCGGGTCGGCTGTAGGGCTTCGGCCTGCGCTCGTGCGGCGGCAGCCGGTGCTGATGGTTCAGAACCAAGGCGCCACCCTCGACGGGCGCGCTTTCTGACAGGCTCTGCCACTCGCGGAGATGACGAACAAGATCTTCATACCGAGTATGCGTCTACGACCGGGCAGGGCGCGGCTGGACCGATCCGGCTGCGAGTCCACCCGATGGTGCGCAGATCGCCACAGATCTCCACACGCTCCTTGAGCGTGCACAGGTTCCGGGTCCGTATGTCCTGGCCGGACATTCATTTGGTGGGCTGTACGTGAGGATGTATGCCTCAAGGTATCCCGGGGAGGTCGCCGGTCTCGTCCTAGTTGACTCCACCGCCGCCAAAAACGAGCCCCTGTCCCCGCCGGAGGCGGGCTCTTAGAGCGTCTTGAAGCACGCGTCTTCGTTGTTCGCGACGACCTCTCGGCTGGGCATTGGCCGGCTTCTGGCCAACACCTCGTTCTCGGATCTACCGCCGGAGTACCGAGACGATGCCCGCGCCACCGCCGCCACCGCCGCCACCGGGAAGGAAATGAGCAGCACACTCGATGAGTACGGCGTCGCGAATCGGTCCACGGCCGAGGCGGGAAATCTTCGTAGCCTCGACGCGAAGCCACTGGTCGTCCTGACCGCCGAACGCGGAAACTCCACGGGATGGATGGTTGACCAAAAACAAAACAGTCACTCTGTCCACCAACAGCCTCCATCGCGTCGTCCCAGGGGCAACCCACGCTTCCCTCGTGGAGAACCCGGATCACGCCTCAGCGGTCACCCGGGCAATCCACGACGTCGTCGTCTCAATACGTACCGGGGCACCCGTGCGGCCTTGACACGCCTGGCCCTTATGGGTGCGGGTTTGTGTGGTGGCTGTGGCGTCTAGCCGCTAGTGGCGGCGCGACAGACGTTCTCGAAGGGATGGCCGCTACCAGGCCAAACGCTCGTGGAGCACATCGACTGCCGCGTCAACTCGAGTCAGCGCGCCAAGGTCGCGACCCCTCGCCGTGAAGGGGCGCACTGAGACGATCAGCGCTCTCCGGACCTGCCTTCCGCAGTCGCTCAGGTCGCACCGCCATGGTGGCCGGCGTGGCCAGATGAGTAGAGCGGCAGGCGGAACAGCATGACGGCGACCATGGCAACGCATGCCAGACCGCACACGCTCGGAACCAGTGCCTCCTGCGACACGATGCCGGTCCAGTACCCGGCAATCAGCAGCACGCCGGCTGCCACGGACGACCCGGCCATCTCCAAGGTGGGCCGCCACTCCATGCGACGGAACCGCATCCAGGCAACCATCGCACCCGCCAGGATGACGGAGCAGATGAGCGCTGACAGCGCGGGAGCTTCCTGTGTCAGGTCGGTGAACCCGAGAAGCGCCGCGACGCCGAAGAACACGGCAATCAAGACCCCTCCCCCGAGGCACATGACCGCACACATTTCCAGGAAGTGGAAGCCAAACCGGCTGGTCGACTTCGCGGTCCGTGAGATCGGCCCGTCGCGGGCCGGAGCCTTCTTCGAGGATCTCGGTGTGTGTAGTACTCGCATGGCAACCTCCCTTGGTTGGCCCCTGACCGCCGGGAGTCTCCCCCAGTAGCGAACGGGGCAGCACGTCTTTTCTGCCATCATCCGCTCCGCTCTCGTGCGCACGAGGGTCCAACGTCTCCAGCGATCAGGGCTATGGACCCCCTCCGGGCCGCCGACCGTTTCTGGTACCGGCAGTGTCCGGATCTGCCGCCGGTCTTACGGCTCGGAACGGCGTGCGCAGCACGTCGAAGAGGGGACGTTCGGCCCTGTCACCGGTCAACGGCCGGGGGAACGTTTGGGGGGTCGGTGTCAGCCCGGCCACGGACGCGCGTCAGGGTGGCCGTTCCCCGCCACCGAGACGGAGGAGACGTGCGACTCGCCTACTTCTACCTGATGACCAGCGACGCCTCGCGGATACGGCGGTGGCTCCGGCACACGCCGCGTACTGGCGCGACTTGCAGCTGCCGGGGTACAGCGGGGGTCCATTCCAGGACCGATCCGGCGGCCTCATCTTGTTCGACGCTCCCGACATGGAAGCCGCACAAGCCCGGGTGGCCAGCGACCCATTCGTCCGCCACGGGCTCGTCACGCAGCAATGGCTCAAGGCATAGCTCGTCGACGAGCCGATGCCCCGCGGCAGCTGACGCAGAATTGCGTTTCCAGCCGGACCATTGGTCCCTGTCGTCGCCTCGCCCTCAGGCGCAGCGACCGGCCCTTGGTCAGGACCCCGTGACGACAGACCGGTGGCGATGGGGCCGTTGTGCCCTACTGCCGCCATGTCGCGCGATGGAGGCTGAAACCATCTCGGATCTGTCCGTTTCTGTTCAGAGGGTGAGTGCCATGCGGAACAGCGCTATCGCTAAGCAGGCTGCGATCGCCGCAACTATCGGGTTCGCCGGCCTGGCCGTCTTCCAACTGCTGCTCGCGGCGGGCGCCCCGTTCGGGGAGGCGGCCTGGGGAGGAACGACCGAGGGCCAACTCTCGGCAGGCCTCCGGGTCGGCAGCGCCATCTCTATCGTCGTGTACGCCGTCTCAGCCGCGCTGATCCTGCGGCGCGCGGGCTTCTGGGTCCCTTGGCTTTCCCGCACAGTCGCACGGTTCGGCTCGTGGGTGCTGGTGGTGCTGCTGACGCTTGGAACGTTGGCGAACTTCTTGTCCCAGAGTCCGTGGGAAAGGTTCCTGCTCGGCCCGGTCACGTTGGTGCTGACGGGACTGTGCTTCGTGGTTGCTCGCAGCGCCGCGGACACCGTCGACTCGGCGTCCGAGGGGCCTGAGCGCCGGCACGCTACTCAGTGAGCAACACAGGACAAGACCGCCGGCAACCAGCGGCAAGGCGATTTGGACGCGCTGAGGAGCACCCCGCGCGGCTCTCCCGACTGCGCCGTCGAACCAGGCAGCAACAGATCCCGACATGCGGATGATTGATTCGATCGCTGCGCGCCGGATGTGCAATGCCCGGCCAATCTCTTCCACGTCGGGCCGCCGGGAAATTTGTCGGTGCGCGGTGGGATCGTGTTGTGGCATGAAGCTGATGGGCCGGGATTTCGACCGCATCCGACGGGAACACCTGCGCGGCGTGAAGGTGACGGAGTTCGCTCGTCTGTGGTGGCAGGCCGAGCAGCGCGGCGACGCGTTGCGTGCTGAAGACCAGGTCGATTGGTATCTGGTCGGGGTGCTCGCGGCGTGCCGGTGGATCGCTAACGCGTGGATTCCGTACGACGGCCCGATCGACGGTCGCAACGGTGAGATGGCCAAGACGCCGCTGACCCTCAAAGGTGCGTGGGTCATCGAGGAGCTCATCGAGGAAGAGACGCTGTACGCTGAGCGGCTGGTCGGGCGGTGGGAGTGGCCGGGTCGCCCGGGTTACGTCGCGGGAGTCGCCGCGACGTTCGCTTGGACGTGGCGACGCTCGAGTGTACCGCCGATCCAGGTTGAGCAAGCGCACGCGAGCTGAGCAAGCGGGGTTGGCATCGAGAAGGGGCCTCAGGAGATCCATTGGGTGGCATTTCATGAGGTCCCTTCTGCGGACTGCTTCGGTCAGCAACAGGCCACCGGCCTGCGACACCACACCCGAACCGGCCGCATCAACCCGGACAGCCGGATACAACCCGATACTCTTCACCTCGAAGGTGCTCCTCGATTGCGTACGACATGGTCCTAGACAAACCACATCGTCGCTGGTCAGGAGCACCTTTCAGTTCAAGGACACGACATCACCATGAAAGCGCCGGGCTAGTACTCCAGCCGTAGTTCGTGATCTGGCGGTGTGGCGGTCCCGGGCGTAGCGCAGCCACCGGTTGATGATCTCGGGTTGTGTGGACTCAAGACGGTCGCGCGTGGCTGCGTGCCATAGCGTAGACGCTGATCGGTGGCGGCGTGGTTTCGACGAGTTGGTGGGGCGGATCGCGTTGCGGTTCGTGCGGGTCGAGCCGCGGCGGCGGGTGGGGTTGTTCTTGGTGGGGTTGCTGGCCGGGTTGCCGCGGGTGAATTGCTGGACGATCGCCGAGCATGCCGGCGAGGCGTCTCCGGACGGCATGCAGCATCTGCTGGCTCGGGCGGTGTGGGACGCCGACGCGGTGCGTGACGACCTACGGACTTACGTGCTGGATCATCTCGGTGACCCGGGCGCGGTGCTGGTGGTGGATGAGACCGGCGATCTGAAGAAGGGCGTCCACACGGTCGGGGTGCAGCGCCAGTACACCGGGACCGCGGGCCGGATCGAGAACGCGCAGGTCGGGGTCTACCTGGTGTATGCCGCCACGGGTGGGCATGCGTTCATCGACCGGGCCCTATATCTGCCGAAGTCCTGGACCATGGACCCCGAGAGGTGTCGTGCCGCCGGCGAACCTGGTGACACCAGGTTCGCCACCAAGCCCGCGCTCGCACGGGAGATGATCACCCGCGCGCTGGATGCCGCTGTCCCGGCGTCGTGGGTGGCTGGCGACGAGGTGCACGGCGGCGACTCCAAGCTGCGGATCGCTTTGCAGGAACGAGCGATTGGCTACGTGCTCGCGGTGGCCTGCGACCATCAGATCACCACGCCGGCCGGCAAACACCCGGCCAAGACCCTGGCCCGCCGGCGGCCGTCGCGGACCTGGAACCGACTCAGCGCCGGCGTCGGCGCGAAAGGGCACCGCTGGTACGACTGGGCCCTGATCGACATCGCGGTCGCCGACGCCGAAGGAGGTGGCACTGTCGGCGGTCAGGCGCTGCTGGTCCGCCGCTCGATCAGCACCGGTGAACTCGCGTTCTACCGCTGCTACACACCCACCCCGGTCCCGCTGGCCACCCTCGTCGCGGTGGCCGGGCGCCGGTGGACGATCGAGGAGTCCTTCCAAGCAGGTAAGGGATTGACCGGGCTGGACGAGCACCAGATCCGTCGCTGGACCTCCTGGCACCGCTGGACAATCCTCGCCATGCTCGCCCACGCCTTCCTCGCCGTGATGACTGCCACCGCACGAGCCGAAACCCCTTCACCACAAGGGCTCATCGCGCTCACCGCCAACGAGATCCGGCACCTGTTCACCCGACTCCTCAACCACACCCAACACGGCATCCGACACCTGCTGCACTGGTCACGATGGCGACGCCGCCACCAAGCCCGCGCACGCGACAGCCACCACCGCCGTCAGACGGTCCAGCTCGCCTGATCACGAACTACGGCTGGAGTACTAGGCCTTGAAGCGCGCCAGCAGATCGGTGCTCAACGTTCGTGCAGCGTGTTGGGCCCGGAGGTGACGGGCGGGCCTCCGCGGCGAAGCTGTTGGCAGTGATTCGTTCGCGGCGTTGCCACCATGTTCGGAGACCAACCGCTAAGTCGTTAGGAGTCTGCCTTTACTCAGCAGACTGGACAGAAGGCGCTGGGTGGGTACGGTCACCAATGGGAAGTCGGTTGCTGTGAATCCGCAGGTGACGGGTAGATTTGGCAATCACTGACAAACGATGAACGCATTCTTGTCAGAGTCCGCGGGTTGTGGGTTCGAGTCCCACGGGGCCTACCACGGGGCCTACCGCGTCTGACCTGGGCACGGGAATCAACGTCTGGCCATTGCAGGAAGCTGCAGAACCTCTGGCCTGCTGGACCGTGCCGCGCTTACGCTCCGCCGGATGAATGGGGCCGGAAGCAACGACTTCTTCAACCGTCCGCAGACTTCCCTTCCAAGGGATCGCCGCACCGCGCCACCACCGACTCGAGTCCAGGGATGGTCGGCAGCACCGCGCGGCCAGCCAGGGTCGAACCCACCCGCACCTCGGCCGAGCCGGGCGCCGCCAATAGAGCGGGCACCACCCCGGCTTCAGCGAACTCGGCCGCCGATCTCAGCCATCGTGCCGATGATGGTTGCGGGTCGTCGGTGAGCGGTATCCAAGCGCGGCGAGCAGCGTCGACTCCGGTCCGCTCGGATGCCAGCTGCCGGCCCGCTCAGCGTCCGCGAGCTGCCCGAAGGCGGCGCCTACCAGATCGGTGGCCGGGGTGCGGTCAGCCGCCCGGTCCAGCAGCGTCGCCGCCGACTGAAGGTCCTGGTTGTTCTCCGCTCGCCGGTCGGCACGCAGGAGAGCGGCCAGATTGCGCAATGGTGCCGCTGGATCAGCCGCCGGGCTGGAGTGGCTGACCGGACGCGTCGTCGGGGTGACGGTGGGTCGGGGTGTCGTCTGGTCCCGGCTCGGCCGCCGCGTCGAAGCTTGCGGTGGCGGCGGCGAAGCCAGCCGGGCGCTGGGAACCTTGTGGCTTGGCGGGATGTCGAGCGCCGCCGAGCCGCTCTGCGCCTGTTCGTTGGTGGCGCCGAACAGTACAGCGCCGGCGACGACGACGAGGACCGCAGTGACCACACTGCCGGCACCTGTCAGCCGACGGGCCCGGGTGATCAGCGGAGTCCGGCGTCGGCGCAAGGCCGGCGGCACAGCCAGGCGGATGACGTGCGCGTCCGTGTCCGGGTCCAACGGCGCCGGCTGCGCGCCACCGCTCAGGTCCGCGAGGATCGCGGTCTGCTCCGGGGCCGCGAGACGGGCCTCGAATTCCGCGGCCGACGCCGGCCGTTGGCCTGGATCCTTGGCCAGCAACGCGTCGACCAGGCCGGCCAGCCGGGGATCGACATCCGGACGCAAGCGCTGTACAGGAGTCGGGGACTCGCTCACCTGTGCTATCAGCACCGACTCCGCATCGCCGGTGAAGGGCGGTCTGCCGACCAGGAGAAGGTGGAGCACGCAGCCGAGTCCGTACCAGTCGCTCGCTGCACTCGCCGGTTGTCCGAACGCGCGCTCCGGTGCGACGTACGCCGGGCTTCCGGCGTGCAGGCCGGTGCCGGATTCGACGGTCTGCGCGGCATCCAGGGCGGTGATCTTCACGCCGCCGCCCTTGGTCAACAGTTGGCCGGTCGGCTCCACGCGGCCGAGTACGGCGCCGGTGGCGTGGATGGCCTCCAGACCTCGTGCGAGTTGCACGGCAATATCGGCGACCTGCTCCGCCGGCAACGCACCGCAGGTGCGCGACAGCGCCGCGAGGTCAGTTCCCTCCACGAACTCTCTGACGAGAAATCCTCGTCCATCGGCAGCAAAGCCTGCGTCGTAGGTCCGCAGTACGTTCGGGTGCACGACCCGGGCCACGAGCGGAACCCGGCCGCCCGCCCCGTTCGGTACGCCGGTCCGGGTATCCGGCTGCGACAACCAGATCACCACCGGACGCCGCAGCGCCAGGTCCGCCGCCCGCCACCTTTCACCAGTGTCGTCACGCTCCGCCAAACCGCGGATGTCATATCTCCCCGTGAGCACCGTCTCGCCCACCATGCCTCCGTTCTGAGACTCGGAAGCTACAGATCACGGACTGGTAACGCAAGCTGGCGCGGCAAAAGTTTTCGAGGCCTTGCCGATCTCCGGATGCAGCCGGACCGACCCTTGACTCGATCGAATCGACGTGGCGCTCGCCGGCGGCTAGTCTCATCCGTCGGAACCATCGGGGGCCCCCATCCGTCAGGAGTTGTCACCGCATGTCGTCCCGTCGACCTGCCTCGATGGGGATGTACGGACCGGCCGCCAAGTTGCGCTGGTTCGCCGCATACATCGCCGTACTGTTGCTTCCCGTCTTCCTCACGTGGTTCGCCCTGCACGACAGCCGCATCAGGCCGGGCGAGGGGCTGGTACTGAGTGCCGGTATTGTCGGATTCTCGGCACTGTCGGTCGCGGTCGTGCTTCCCGCCCGGCTCCGCCGCCTCGTCGCGACCTTCGGGATCGAGACCGTGCTGCGAATCCATCGCGTGATCGCCATGCTCGCCGGCGTCCTGGTCCTGGTGCACGTTGTCGTCGTGCTCTTCGTGGATCCGCGCGGTCTGCACATCTTGGAACTCTGGCACACCACGTGGGCTGCGCGAGCCGCGACGGCGTCGACCGCGGCGCTGGTTCTGATCATCAGTCTCGCCGTGCTGCGCCGACGCCGCCAGCCGCGCTACGAGGGCTGGCGGCTGCTGCACAACGGCCTCGCGGCGATCGTGCTCGCCGGTGCCTGGCTGCACGTGTGGTGGCTTGGCCACCTGGTCCAGCATCCGCTGCTCGGCGGGTGGTTCATCCTGGTCGGCGTGGTGGCTGCCGGGCTCGCGGCGCGCCGGTGGATCTGGCTGCCGCTGCAGGCTCGCCGAAACGTGTACAGCGTCGAGACCGTTCGCCCGGAACCCGGTGACGCGGTGACCTTGGTGCTGCGAGCCGCCGGTCACCGCGGTATGCAGTTCCACGCCGGGCAGTTCGCCTGGATCAAGATCGGCGCCACGCCGTTCGTGTTCGAAGAGCACCCGTTCAGCGTCGCTTCGACCGCCGAGCATCCCGAACGCGTCGAGTTCACGATCAAGGCGCTGGGCGACTTCACCGAACTGGTCGGCGGGCTGCGACCCGGCCGCCGGGTGTACCTCGACGGCCCGTACGGCGGTTTCACCATCGAGGGACACACCGCTTCGGAAGGTTTCGTAATGATCGCCGGCGGCGTGGGGATCACCCCGCTGCTGAGCATGCTGCGCACGCTCGCGGATCGGGGCGACCGCCGCAGGCACCGGCTGATCGTCGGAGGCCGGACCGAGGACCGGATCCTGTTGCGCAGCAGCATCGAAGAGCTCCGCGGCCGGTTGAACCTGAAGCTGATCGAGGTCGTCGAGTCCCCGGACGAACAGTGGAATGGTGCGGTCGGGCGGATCGATGCCGAGTTGTTGTCCCGGGTGCTACCCCGGCGTGCGCGGCACCTCGACTACTTCCTCTGCGGTCCGCCGACGATGGTGGCCGGAATCTGCCAGGACCTCCGTGACCTCGGCATCCCGCTGCGCCGCGTCCACACCGAACTGTTCAGCTCGGTCTGAATCGCACCGCGAAGTCGACAGCACCTTCGATCCCCGCGCCATGACATCGGTCACGTGCGCGGACCGCCGTCCGTCAGGTCAGAAACCGGATGGATCGCATCGGTCCGCCCGGCGCCCACGGCGACACTGATTGGCCTGACCGATGAGAGAGTGATCATGCGGAGTCTGCCGGCCCTCGGACTGTTCGTCTGTTGACCTGATCGGGGAATGGCGTGTTCGCGGTCGCGCTCCTCACGTTTGCGACAATCAGGTGTGACAAGTTCGGTGACTCCTGACACTCGCACCACTACTCGGCGCCTCCGGCCTCCGGCCCGGAGCCACCGGCACGTGGAGCCGCCGCCCGCATGGCGTCGAGGGCGCAGAGGCCCTGTCGGCAGGCAGGCCCGGGCCGGCCACAAAGTGCATGGTGGGTCGCGCGGGCTGGTTGGGTTGGCCTTACTCGTTGAACGCGCGGAGGCGTTGGTGTCGATGCAGGCGCCACGACGGCAGTTGGCTGGCCAGTCTCATCCACTACGCCGAATCCGACGTGATGCAGTCCCGCGGTCAGGCGCCCGCTACGCAGCTGTTGGGCGGCTGTATCGGCCAGGGCGGCGTCGAGCGTCGCTGCCAGACGTTCAGCCGTCGTGCCGCTCACCGCACGGCCATGTGCCTTGGCATCCTCCGTCGCTGCCTCCACGAGGCGGTGAACCATCTACCTCGTGACGGCGCGGCGTGAGCTCACTCAGGCGGCGACGGTCGCCAGTTACCTCGCTGCGCCTCAGGCGGCCTCACGCGTCGGCGGTCCGAACAGTGCCAACAGGGGTCTACCGTTAGGACCCGTTGGGGCCGGACTGGGGTCGGCTTCGACCTCCTCAGTACGAGGAGGACGCTCAGCGTCGCATTCCTTCTCTAGCAGGGCTCCTAGCGGCACGAAGGCCGCACCACACTTGAGTGCCCGGGGCTTCGCAGCACGTGCTGCAGCACGGTCGCGGGCGACGAGTCGGCGCGGCCCTCCGATTGGCCTTCGCTGGTCGGGCCGGCCTCTGGGCTGGTTCGGTCCAGGTCGCGGCTCGCTGGGACCTGCATCTTCGCTATGTTTGACCGGCTTGCCGGTTCTCGTACTGCAGAATCGGCGGGACGAGTCCCTCTTGCTTCGAAGGGATCGACCACCCGAATGGCCGAGGGGGGCTGGATGTTGTGCGGGCAATACTCCTGAGCGGCGCGCTGGCGACGGTCTGCTCGCTGCTGGGGACCCGAATCGCTATCGGATGGTTCGCCCGTCGCGGCTTCGGCCAGCCGATCAGGCAGGACGGACCGAGGACACACCATGTCAAGCGGGGTACGCCGACCATGGGCGGCCTCGTGATCCTGCTGAGTGCCAGTGCGGCATATTTGGTGGCAACGATCGTGACCGGCGGGTGGCCGAGTGCGAGCGCTTGGCTGCTGATGTTGCTGTTCTTCGGCTGCGGGGTGGTGGGGTTCCTCGACGACTTCATCAAGGTCTATACCCAGAACAACCAGGGTCTGAGTAGTCGGGCCAAGATGGCGGGTCAGACGCTGGTCGCGCTCGTCTTCGGGGTCCTGTCCACGCAGTTCTTCGCCGACGAGCGCGGTGTCAGGCCGGCGTCGCAGTACATCTCCACCACTCATGACTGGGGGATCAAGCTGCCCCTGATCGTGGTCCTGCTCTTGATCTGGTTCCTCGTCACCGCGACGTCCAACGGCGCCAACCTCACTGATGGCGCCGACGGGCTGCTCGCCGGCGCCACGGCATTGATCTTCGGCGCGTACACCATCGTGAATGTCTGGCAGAACAACCAGCTGTGCGACTCCGCGCGGCCCACTGTGGTGGTGTCACAGTGCTACCAGGTGCGCGACCCTCTCGACCTCGCGGTCTTCGCGGCCGCCATCGCTGCAGCTTGTGTCGGCTTCCTCTGGTGGAACGCCAAGCCCGCACGGATCATCATGGGCGATGTCGGCTCCCTCGCCATCGGTGGCGCCTTGGCCGGGCTGGCGATCATGTCTCGAACCGAGCTCCTGATGGCCGTCATCGCCGGACTGTTCGTGCTCGAGACCATGTCCGTACTGCTGCAGATGATCTCCTTCAAGCTGACCAAGCGACTCACGGGCACGGGCCGTCGCATCTTCCGAATCGCTCCCATTCACCATCATTTCGAACACCTGGGATGGGACGAGGTCACCGTAGTGATCCGCTTCTGGGTCGTCGCCGGGATCTTCGTCGCGACCGGGCTCGGGATCTTCTATGCCTCCTGGCTGCCCTGAGCCCAAGAGCAATTGAGACGGCAGTAGTCGGCTGCGGGCGGACGGACTCGGGACGCGCAGGTGTGGCGGCGTGGGCGAGGTGCTGGGCGGGGGTTGGTGGGCTCACCCCCGAAGGATGAGGACGGGTGGTCGGGCTGCAACGAGACTGGCCGCGGCAGGACGCGGTGGCCCGCGCCGGGGCTTTCGGCGTCGTCAGCAGGCGTTGTGCGAGGGGAGAGGGCCGGCGTGAACAAGCCGTTCCGAGGGAAGATCGACATTGACATCAAGGATTCGGTTCCCGATTGGGAGCCGTACACCCAGCCGATCGCGGCGGATGATGCCCCGAATGTGTTGTACGTCGTTCTGGACGACGTGGGCTTCTCCGCGATGGAGCCGTTCGGAGGTCTGATCGAGACGCCGAATGTCGGGCGGATCGCTCAGCAGGGGCTGACGTACACGAACTTCCACACGACGGCGCTCTGCTCCCCTACGCGGTCCTGCTTGATGACGGGGCGTAACCACACCACCAACGGGATGGGCTGCATCACGGAAGCGACGTCCGGGTTCCCGAACGCGAACGGTCACATCCCGTTCGAGTGCGCCAATGTCGCCGAGGTACTGGGCGAGAACGGCTGGAACACGTTGATGGTCGGCAAGTGGCACCTGTGTGCCGAGGACGAGATGAACCTGGCCTCGTCGAAGCGGCAATGGCCACTCGGCCGGGGGTTCGAGCGGTACTACGGGTTCCTCGGCGGCGAGACGAACCAGTGGTATCCCGACCTGGTCTACGACAACCACCCGGTGCCGCAGCCGGCGTTGCCGGAGGACGGCTATCACCTGACGGTCGACCTGACGGACAAGGCGATCGAGTTCGTTCAGGATGCAAAGGCGATCGCGCCGGACAAGCCGTTCTTCCTCTACTACTGCCCCGGCGCGGCCCACGCACCGCATCACGTGCCGAAGGAGTGGGCCGACAAGTACCGCGGCCGGTTCGACATGGGATACGAGGCGTACCGGGAGGGAGTGTTCGAGCGGCAGAAGGCCATGGGCATCCTGCCCGAGAGCGCTGAGCTGTCGCCGATCGACCCGTACGCGGAAACGACGAGCCACGACGGCAAGCCCTGGTCGACGGTCGACCGGGTCCGGCCGTGGGACTCGCTGTCCGACGCGGAGCAGCGGCTGTTCGCCCGGATGGCGGAGGTGTACGCCGGATTCCTGAGCCACGCCGACCACGAGCTGGGCAGGCTGCTCGACTACCTGGAGAACACCGGCCAGCTCGACAACACCATCGTCGTACTCGTCTCCGACAACGGCGCCTCTGGCGAGGGCGGCCCGAATGGCTCGGTCAACGAGAACAAGTTCTTCAACGGCGTCCCCGACACGATCGAGGAGAACCTGAAGGCGCTGGACAAGCTCGGTGGGACGGAGACGTACAACCACTATCCGACGGGTTGGGCCTGGGCCTTCAACACCCCGTTCAAGATGTGGAAGCGCTACGCGAACTACGAGGGTGGCACGGCCGACCCACTGATCGTCTCGTGGCCGCGTGGTTTCACCGCGACCGCCGAGACGCGCCGCCAGTACACCCACGCCGTCGACATCGTGCCGACCCTGTACGAATGCCTCGGACTCGAGCTTCCCGACGTCGTCAACGGCTACACGCAGACGCCGTTGGAAGGAACCAGCTTCCGGTACACCTTCGACGACGCGACCGCGGCGACCCAGAAGGACACGCAGTTCTACTCCATGCTCGGGACGCGGGCCATCTGGCACCAGGGCTGGAAGGCCGCCACCGCGGTGCCGGCCGCGCCCGAGTCGTGGGGCGACTTCCACCAGCAGAAGTGGGAGCTGTTCGACACCGAGGCGGATCCGAGCGAATGCGAGGATCTTGCCGACAAGCACCCGGAGAAGTTGCAGCAGCTGATCGCACTGTGGTGGGCCGAAGCCGGACGCCTCCAGGCCCTCCCGCTCGAGTCTCGCGGCGCCGTGGAGATCCTCACCACCGAGCGCCCCCAGCTGTCGAAACCGCGGACCCGCTATGTCTACTACGCGGGTGGCGCGGAAATCCCCGAGTCGGTCGCCCCGAACATCCGCAACCGCTCGTACACCATCGCCGCGGAGCTCGAGATCGAGACGCCGGACGCCGGCGGCGCGATCTTCTCTCAAGGTTCGAGGTTCGGTGGTCACGCCCTGTACATCAACGAAGGAAAACTCCGCTACGTCTACAACTGGGTGGGTGAGCTGGTGCAGGTCGTCGAATCCGACGAGACGATCCCAACCGGTCACGTCGTCGTCTCGGCGTCGTTCGAGAGGGAGGGCAAATCCATGCCCACCGAGGGCGCACTCAGCCTCTACATCCGGGATCGCAAGGTGGGCGAGGGACGGATCCGGACTCAACCCGGAAAGTTCGGCCTCGGCGGCGGAGGGCTCGTCGTCGGCCGATCGGGCGCCGAACCGGTCACCGACGACCTTCCGGGCGAACGGCCCTGGCCATTCGTTGGCGCAACCATCAAGCGGGTCGTCATCGACGTCAGCGGCGAGTCTTTCGAGGATCTCGCTCTCGAGGCACGGGCCGCGTTCGCACGGCAATAGAAGGCGGGTCCAAGCTGCCCATGCTGACTATTGGGGCGGGGAGAGCCAGCGTTGGTAGGACTTGGACTCGTCGAGATCGGGGTCCGCATCACCGGGCAGGGGGTGGCTGAACACGAGCCGGGCGGTGGCCTCGAGTGTGCTTGGGAGCAGATCGGCGGGACCGCTGGCCTCGAACCCCAGGGTCCACCAGTCCTGGCCGATCGTGCGGACCTCGGTGAGTTCCACGTCGCACTGCGGCTCCTGGTGGAGCATCGCGGCGCGCGCGACGATCTGTCGTCCGGCCAGTGAGAAACGGCTGATGCGTCGCCTTTTGCCTACCGGCCGCCAGCCGGCCTCGCAGCCGCCGTACTGGTCGGCCGGGCTGAACGGAAAGGACCACTTCTGCCAGGACTCCAGGCGTCCGCGGGCGCAGTCGGCGACCTCCAGGATTCCCGGGCTCCCGTGGTACTTCTTGACCTCCAGTGCCATGCCGCCGCGGACCTTCACCGAAAGGCCGGGCAACCGCGGTTCCAGGAGGTAGCTGTCCTCGCGTGACTCTGTCTCGATCGGAAACCGCCCGAACCATTCGGTGACAGCGGTCGCCAGCCGGCCCGGGAAGATCCAGCGCACCTCCAGGCTGCGCTCTGCCTCGCTGGGCCGGCCCTCACGCGGTTCAGCCGTCATCGACACACGCTCCTGACCCTGGCCGGATGCGAAAGCTGCCTACTCCGCGGTGCTGGTCATCGGCAGGGCGTCCCCCTCAGCGGCGTCACGCTCGTCCTTGTCTGGCAGTCCCCGCACCGCTCCGATGATCGCCACAGCGATGGCGGCCCCGATCAATGGGCCCGCGATATAGACCCACCAGCCCGTGTAGTCGTTGCCGATGATGTCGGGTCCGAGAGTACGGGCCGGGTTCATCGACGCGCCGCTGATCGGGCTGGCGAACAAACCGAGCAGGGCGACTGTCGAGCCGACCGCGATCGCCGCGTTGTGGCCGATGCTGCGGCCGCCCGTCGCGGTGTTGAGGATAACGCTCGCCAGGATCGCGGTCAGGACGAGTTCCATCACCATCGACTTCCACTCCCCGCCGGGAGTCTTGATCGGGTAGTTCCCGCCCGCGCTGGCGTTGACGAACATCAACTGCAGGAACAGCGCGGCGCACATGGACCCGGCCAACTGGACCACCCAGTACGGCAGCACCCATTTGGTCGGAAAGACTCCCCGGGCGGCAAAGGCGAAAGTCACCGCGGGGTTGATGTGGAGTCCTGACAGCGGGCCCCAGGCATAGATCATCGCCATGACCACCGCCCCGGGCGCGATCACCGCCGCGGTCCTGCTGATCGGCTCGTTGCCGACGTACTGGTTGATCACCCCTGATCCGGCCGCCACCGTCACCAGGACGAAGGTGCCCAGGAACTCGATGATCAGCCGGATCCACAACGGCCGTTGCCGCAGGGTGTCTTCTTCGAATCGGATGAAGTACCGGCGCCCGAGTGACGCCCTCTGCTCAGCATCGGGATCGATGGCGGGTTCTGCCATGGCGCAACCCTTTCCTTCTCGGCCGCCCGGGCTGGACGGCCGGGGTTCGGTTGTCAGATGTCGGTGGTCGCTTGGGCTCGACCGTCTTCGACGGCGCTCTGGAACGCGGTGTAGTCGCGTTCGTTCTGGTCGGCGTAGGTTTCGGCGAAGTCGGCGATTGCTTGGTCGAAGGCGTCCGATCCGCCGAGGTAGGCGGCGAGGGCGACGCGGTCGCCGGAGCGAGCATGAGCGCGAGCCAGAGTCCGGCCGCAGACGCGGGCATAGACGGCCATGCCCGAGGGGGCACTCTGCTCGATCGGGACGGAGAACTTCCAGTCCTTGAGTTGGCGGACGTAATAGTCGCGGTCCACTCCGTCCGAGCTCGGCATGTGGGTCCAGCCGAGGAAGATGTCGCTTTCGGCCTGCATCAAGTGCTGTCCGGCGACCACGCGCTCGCCCTCGTTGGTGTACTTGCTGCGCCCGCAGTACTCCGCCAGAACCGATGGCTGCGCCTCCTTGGCCTGGAGGAACACCGGTTCGACTCCGTCCCCGCTGTCCATCAGCACGATCCAGGCGCGGGTGCCGACGCTGCCCACGCCTACGACCTTGCGAGCCGCTTGGACCAGCGTGAACTGTTCGAGCATGTGCCGCCGGTCCGACTGCAAGGTACGCCGGTACTTTCCCAGTACCGCGCGGATCTCCTCATACACCGCACTGGCCTGCACGTCGGGGAAGACTTCCTCGACGGGAACGACCATCGGAGGGTCACTGATGATTCGCCGACGGCCCTCGACCACCCTGGTCAACTTGCGCAGCGCCTGGGTGCTGTCGCGGGTGTGGGCCTTGGCCAGCATCTTCTCCGTGGCCTTGAACCCTTTGGCCTTCATCTGGGACCGGAATTGCCAGATGGCCTCTTCGATGTCCAGGTGTGCGTACCACACCTCCAGGAATGTCTGCTCCGCGAACCCGCGCATCGCCTTTCGGTACGCCTTCACCGCCGCGAGGACGATCTTGCGGCGGTGCTTGCCTCGGAACCCGTTGTCCCGTCCCGCCACTGCCAGGCTCGCCGCCAGCCGTTTGACGTCCCATTCGAACGGGCCGGGCAGCGTCTCGTCGAAGTCGTTGACGTCGAAGACCAACTCCCGCTCCGGAGAGGCGTACGCGCCGAAATTGGACAGATGTGCATCTCCGCACAACTGCACCTGCAGCCCCGACGTAGGCGTCGTGGCCAGGTCAGCCGCCATCGGCAAAGCAGCCCCGCGGTAGAACGTGAACGCCGACACCAGCATCCGCCCGTGCCGGATCGGCACCAGCTCCGGCACCCGCGACTTCGACTGCTCCAGCAAGAGCCCCACCGGATCCCGCGGCCCGTCGGCCTGGAACTCCGCCTGCGACTCCCGCGGAGTGACCCTGCGGGCGTCCTTCCCCAGAGCGACCCGGTCCGCATGGCTGAGCTGCCCGTGTGTCCCAGCCCGCTTCGAATCTCTACGGAACGCCCGCGTGGCAGGGCTCACCGATCTGCCGCCCCCAGTCGTCACCGTCATAGCTCCCCTTCCGCCCACCCCGTCGAGAAGTGCCGAACCAGCTCGAACGGGCCGTGGAGTTCTTGGACCAACAAGAGCAACGGGCACGCAGCGTGCCCGGAGGACTGGGGAGCGTGGGGGTCGTTCCCTGGACCACGCTCCTACCCTGAAGCCGAGAGGGACGCGCGGCATCACCCCTGCTGGGTGACGAGTGGCCGAACTCCGCCGCTACCACTGCAGGAACATCGAAGGCCCGCTCGACCGCCGCCCGGTGAACGATCAGCAGCGCGACGTCCGGAAATGGATCGCAAAGCCGGCTCGCTCGGCCGCGAGGCGGGGCGCGGCGGAATCACCCTCGTGGGAGGAGGCGGCGTGGCTGTTTGCGTGTCAGCGTCCTACCGTGGCCGATCAATCCTTGAGGTTGCCGATCGCTGCTGGGAAGCGCGCGTGGATCGCGGTGCTGGCGACCGGCGCGCTGGTCTGGGTGCTGGCGGCCGGCGTGACAGCGCTCACCGGGGACGCGATCCTGATTCCGACCCTGTTCCTGATCGGAAGCTTTCTGGTGCCGGTCACGGTCGTGACCTTCGCGCTGGCTCGTCTGGACGACTGTCGCCTGACCACCAACGTGGTCCTCAAGGGGTTCCTCGCGGCCGGGACGATCGGGGTAGTCGTGTCCGCCGTGACGGAGATCTACCTGCTTCCGACCGGAGCCGGGCCGGTGGGGAACGCGCTCGGCTTCTTCGGCGTCGGCGCGATCGAGGAAGTCTCCAAGGGTGCGGTGCTGGTGGCCGTCGCTTGGCGGGTCCCCCAACGCACGGTGCACGGTGGAATGGTCCTGGGGGCCACGGTCGGTGCCGGCTTCGCCGCCTTCGAGAGCACGGGGTACGCCTTCTGGGCCTACATCCAGCACACCAATGACCACCCCGAGCTGAGCATTCTGCAAACCGAGGTGTCGCGAGCCATGCTCGCACCCTTCGGCCACCTGACCTGGACCGCGCTGCTCGGCGGTGCCCTCTTCGCCGCTGCCGCGCCACCCAAGGGCGGGTTCCGTGTCACTCGGCGAGTGATCTGGACGTTCCTGGGGGTCTCGGCGCTCCACGGAGCGTGGGACGCGTCGTACGGCTGGGGAATCTGGATCACCCAGGGAGTCACCGGCAACGGATGGATCGCCGACTGGCCGGACGGCACCTACTGGGAGGGTTCCCCGACCCAACGAGAGCAGTGGGTCTTCCAGGGGACGTACGACGGCACGCTCGCCGTCGTCGCCCTCATCGGTGTCGTCTGGGTCATCCTCAGCTGGCGCCACGCACGACATGCCGCCACCAGCGCGCCCGCGGCGGGCCTGCCGATCAACGCGCCAGACCGCCAACCCTGAGCGCCCCGGTCAGAAGGTGGCGATGGGGTTGACCGGGCTGCCGGACGTGTTGGCGAAGCGGACTGGTGCGACTGCGAGTTGGAAGTCCCACTGGCCGAGCTCGGCGGCCGTCGTCGCGCATTCCTCCAGGTCGCAGTTGTCGAGCATCCACAGACCCATCGCGACGAGGCTCACGGCGTGTACCGGCATCAACACGTCGTCGTACCCCGACGGCTGAACGTCCTGAGGGGTGTCAGCGCCGATCAGCGAGACCCCCCGTTCATGCAGCCACGGCAGGCAGGACGCGTGCCAGCCCGCCTGCGTGAAACCGCCGCCCGCACCAGTCTCGTGCCGACTGCGGCCGTAGCCGGTCCGCAGGAGCACGGCGTCGCCGGATCGCACCCGCACACCCTGGCGACGCTCGGCCTCCTCGAGATCGTCGGGAAACACACCCTCACCCGGTTCCAGCCACGGCACATCGCGGACCCTCGCAATGTCCAGCAGGACACCCCGCGTGATGATCCCGTTCGCCGCCGCCGTGACGGCCGCCCACGCCGATCCCGTCGTGGCGTCGACCAACGAATGCGACCGCCCGTTGTACATCGTGCCGTCCCAGAAGATGTGGCACGGCGAGTCCAGGTGGGTGATCGTGTTGCCGTGGAACATGATGCCGAGCCGCTCGTTCGAGAAGCCCCAGCGCCGGTCGTTGCGGAAGTGCGCCGGCATATGCTCGGCGCCCGGCATCTCGGCGGCGCACGGGCACGCCGTCGTCGACCGCTCCATTTCGTCCGGTACGGCGACCTCCCACCCGCACGACACGCTCCTGCCGTGGCGCACGGCCCGCGCCGCCGCCAGCCGGACGTCGTCGGTGATGAGGTTCAGAGTGCCGAGCTCGTCGTCGTCGCCCCACCGTCCCCAGTTCGACAGCGTGTCGAAGTACCCGAGTACGTCGTCCTGTGTAGGCATCGGTCGCTCGGCCGTCATCCCAGCATCGACTCCTCCGGTCACGCGGTTCGAGGCACCAAGGCCCGCTGAACTGGCATGACCCTACATCGCGGCCGGAGTGACGGCGGTCCTGGTTCTGCTCGCTGCAGCGCGGTTCGCGACGACCGCGATTGTGGTGCCGGTGGCCGCGAAGAGCGCACCGAGCGCGATCCAGCCCGCTGTGCCGTGGTCGATGGCGGTTGTGGTGACGACTGCCGGGCCCAGCATCAGGGCCAGCGCGAGACCAGTCTGGCTGAGTCCCTGGTAGGCGCCGGCGCGGGCCGGGTCGGCGAGCTCGAACGCCATACCCCAGCTCCCGGCTTCGCCGCGCGTCTCGCCTGCGGAGGAGGCGAGCGCGCCGAGCAAGAGGACGCCGGTCGCCGCAGCGGCGCCGAGGTGACCTGCGACAGCGAAGAGCAAGCAGGCGATGAGCAGGAGCAGGCCTGCTCGGCACGCCGAGCGTCCAGCCGTGCGCAGGTCCTGCGTGCCGCGGGACGCGCGGACCTGGAAGAGCGCCACGTAAGCGGTGTTGACCACGAGGAGCGCCGATACCACGACGGTCGGAGCCTCGGTGTGATCCGCCACCCACAGCGGGATGCCAACCGACGTCAGCCCGAAGTGGATTGCGAGTAGGGCGTTGAGAGCGGTCGAGACGACGTACGTCCGATCTTTGAGAGGCGAAGGTCCCCGTGGCGCCTCAGAGCCGGCGGATGCA
Organism: Kribbella sp. NBC_00889; assembly: GCF_045207705.1. Taxonomy (NCBI): domain Bacteria; kingdom Bacillati; phylum Actinomycetota; class Actinomycetes; order Propionibacteriales; family Kribbellaceae; genus Kribbella; species Kribbella sp. NBC_00889. The sequence goes on from NZ_CP108783.1 coordinate 6,822,913, forward strand.
TCCATTCGCTCCGCGAGCCCGGATACTCTCCGGCGCAGGCCGGCCAGTGGGACCGTGCCGAGGATGGTGATGGCGCCGACCACTACCACGGTCAGGCGGTACGCCGTTGCCGTGTCGGCGACCAGGGCCAGTCCCGCAAGCAGGGTGCCGATGCCGATGCCGACGTTCATCACCACGCGCAGCCGGGCGCGGACAGCAACCCGCTCCGGGCCGACGAACCAGCGGGCGAGCAGCGTCATCTGGGCGGTGCTCTGCAGGCCGCGGGAGCCGGAGACGCAGGCCGCGACGAGCACGAAGGTGCCGACGTCGCGAGCCAGGGCGTATCCCAACAGCGCGACGCCGTTCGCGGCGAGGGCCCACTGCTGCAGCCGATCGGCACCGCACCGGTCACTCAGCCACCCACCGGCGTACGACGCCAGGACGCCGACTCCTCCGGCGACGGCCAGGCCGATCCCGACCGTGGCCGCAGACAGTCCTACCCCGCGGGTGAAGTACAGCGCGCTGACCGCGAAGAACATCCCACGGGACAGGGACAACGCGGCCACGGCGGAGGCGAGCGCGCGTTCGACGGGATCGTGGAGGAGTGCAGGCACTCGTCAGTTGTCGCATCCAGGTGCTCGGCGACACCATCGATATAGCATATTGCTTCATGATCGAGTACGAGCTCGTCGGCAACGACCTCGGCGAGGTGCGCTTCGCGATCTCGCCGCTGAACGAGCTGGTCCTGTCGCTGCGGACGCTGCGCGATCCGGGCCGGTTCCCGCTGCAGCTGCCCTGGCTGCGGGCCACCGAAGCGGCGCGCGCCGGGCTCGACCTGGAGCTGCTCCGCGCCTTGACGAACGAATCGCTGTGGACGCCGGACTTCCTCACCCCGCGGCCGTACACCCCGCTCGGCAGGATCGACGACGAGTTCGCTGCCCTGACCGGCACACCGGGCGGCGTCGTACGCGCGGATCTGGCGGAGGTCCACCCGGCCGCGCTGCCCCCGGTACTTCGAGGCCGGCCGGACAGGGTACTCAGCCGTGTCGTGGCGGCGCTCCGGGACTACTGGGAGGCATGTTTCGAGCCGCACTGGCAACGCATGCGAACCGTGCTCGAGGCCGACGTCGTCCACCGCGGCCGGGTCACAGCGCAATCCGGCCTCGCAGTCATGTTCGCCGACCTCGACCGGCATGTTCGCCTCGAGGACAGCGTTGTGTACGTGCGCCTGCGCAGCGACCTCTCGTACCGCACCTCCACCGCCGGCCGCGGCCTCACGCTCGCCCCCTCGCTGTTCAGCAGGCGCGCGACGGCGCCCATCTCCCCCGACGAGCCACCGCACATCATGTACCCGGCACGCGGCCTCGCAACGCTCTGGGAGACCGAGACGAACATGCCGGCCACTGCCCTGGTGGGCGTGATCGGCCGCGTCCGCGCCCGGCTGATGGGACTCCTCGAGACGCCGATGTCGTCGACCGAACTCGCGGTGCGCCTGGACGTCACGCCGACCGCGGTCAACCAGCATCTACGCGCACTGCGCGCGGCCGGTCTCCTCATCTCCGCACGGCACGGCCGCTCGGTCCTCTACCGACGCTCAGACCTCGGCGACCGCCTGCTCCGCGGCGCATGACCCTCAATCCAGTGTTGTGAACCGAGGGCGACGCTCGGTCGGGGCGCCAGTGGTCCGGGATTGTCCTACGGTAGGACGACGCCGAAGGGATGATGCATGGCCGAAGAGATCAACAGCCCACGTCTGCAGAAACTTGATCCGGCCGGAACTGACGAGTTCTGGGCCGAAGTCACCGAGCAGGGTGCGCCACTGGTGGAGCCCGTGCTGGATGACGAGCACGATGTCTGGCTGACTTTTCTCTACCGGTCGAGCGAACCTATCGCCGGCGCCTCGGTGTTCGGCGGCCCACCAGGATGGGACGCACCAGACAACCAGATGCACCACCTGGACGGCACCGACGTCTGGTATCTCACCTGCCGGGTCCGCGCCGATCTGCGCTGCACCTACCGTCTGGCCGTCGATGACGTGGACAGTGCTGCGGCCAAGTCAGAGGACTGGCAGGAGCGTACGGCGCACTGGTTCACCGATCCGCTCAACCCGGCGACATTCGTCTATCCCGAGGACGAATTCCTTGGCGCTGACGAGACCGTGGTGTCGTTGATCGAGTTACCGGGCGCGCCCGCGCAGCCGTGGCTCGCTCCGCGGTCCGACGGCAACCCAGGCGAGCTCGTCCAGCAGCTGCACCGTAGTGAGATCCTCGGCAACGAGCGTCGCATCTGGGTCTACACCCCGCCCGGTTATCGACCAGACGACGAGCCGTATCCGCTGCTCGTGCTGTTCGACGGCGACGTCGTACGCGGCCCGATCCCCTTCCCCACGATCCTGGACAACCTCATCGACGACCGCCGCATCCCGCCGATGGTGGCCGTCCTCGTCGACAGCCTGAGCCAGGAAGTCCGCAACCGCGAACTCCCCTGCGGCGGACCCTTCCTGGAGTACCTGTCCGACGAACTGCTGCCCTGGGTCCGCGAGCGGTACCGGATCACGACCGATCCCGCGCGGACGATCGTGGCGGGTCAGAGCCATGGCGGTCAGGCCGCCGCGTTCGCGGGGCTCAATCGCCCGGACATCTTCGGCACCGTGATCTCGCAGTCGGGATCGTTCTGGTGGAGCCCGGACGACGACCACGAACACGAGTGGCTGACCCGCCAGTACGCCGAGGCCGAGCGACAGCCCGTCCGGTTCTACCTCGAGGTCGGCCTGCAAGAACGCGGTCCGACCCCCGACGACGGCCCATCCATGGTGGTCGCGAACCGCCACTTCCGGACCATCCTGCGCAGCAAGGGCTACGACGTGACGTACACGGAGTACAACGGCGGCCATGACTACGTCTGCTGGCGCGGCTCGCTCGCCGACGCACTCATCACCGTTACTGCCCCACCGCCGCCGGCGGCGCCGGCCACGGATCAGTTGCCGGCGTAGCTGATCGAGACGACGGTCGAGCTGCTGCTGATCTTGCCGCTGTCGACCTTCTTGCCGTTGACCACCAGTACGACGCTGAGGCCGTCGGAGCCCTTCGTCTTGTGCAGGTTGACGGTGTAGGAGCCGTTCGAGGCCTTGACCTGGAACGTGGCGGATCCACAGCCCTTCTTGCTCGTCGCGCCGACCCGGCCCGCCCAGCAGGTCTTCTTCGACGCCGTGATCCGGACGGTGGCACCCGACTGCGTGGTGGTCTTCCCCTTGCCCTTGCCCTTGCCGCTCCCGCTCCCGCTGCTGCTGCCGCCGGTGCCGGCGCCGGGCGTGGTCTTGATCGGTTCGCAGCCGGTCAGCACCAGCGGGACCACAAGCGCGACCGCGAGGGCGGTCCATCGGCGGGCAGACATCGGGAGCCTCCGGTCATCCGGTCTTGACGGTCAGTTGTGGCTTCAGGCTCGTCGGCTTCAGCTCCTTGCGAACCAGCGCTTCGATATCGGCCAGCCCGCTGCTGTTCTTCGTCGCCGCGAGGCGTGCTGCGTTGCTGCGGGTCGACAGCTGATCCTCGAGTTCTCGAGCCATCGCCTCGAGCTGTTGCCGGCCGTGGCGAGAGAACGCGCGATGCTTGCTGGTGACAACCACGATCTGCACTGCGACGGCCGAGGTCGAGCAGCCGGAACAGGCCGCGTTGACCGCGAAGGCACGGTTTCGAGCGGTGACCGTCGTACCGGGCCGGACCACGACAACCTGCACGGACACGCTGGTCGCTCGGCAGTTGCTGCAACTCGACCAGGCGTTCGCGACGTTGTCCGCCGTACGCTTCTTCGCCTTGTTCACGTAGATGACCTGCACTGCCGAAGCGCTGGCACTGCACGAGTCGCAGGTGGCCGATGCGGTGGCGACGGCATCAGCCTGGGCTCGCTTGCCTCGGGCACGTTCGAACATGGCGGTCCGGTCGGTGTCCGAACTGCCTGGCGTCGAAGGGTTGGCGGACGCGACCAGGTCGAAGTCCTGGCCGCTCCGGAACGTGAGCAGGCTCGCGGTGCCGGTCGCGCCCAGGACGAGGGACGCGATCATCGTGATCGTTGTGAGTCGCCGGCTGATGGTCATGAGGCTCCTTCGCCTGTCAGGGACGGATCAACCACCGAGACTGGACTCCAGCGGTTCGTGGTGAAGCCGCCGGCGACCAGTTCGGCCAGTTCCAGGTAGGCATCGCGGGTCGCGGAGCGCAAGTCGTCGAGGTCGACCGCTGCTCCGCTGTCCAGCGCCGGGTCCCACGGGATGCGGACCGTGCCGGCGCAGCGACTGTTGAAGTGGTTCTCGATCTCGTCGAGCTGGAGCCAGCGCGGCTTGCCCCTGGTCGTGTTGATCACGGCGACCGCGGACGACACCAGATCGGCGTGTCCGTGCTGGTCCAGCCAGTCCAGCGTCCCCGCCGCGACCCGCGCGCCGTCGAGTGCCGGTGGCATCACGACGACGATCTGGTCGGCCTCACGCAGGATGCCCTGAATGGCGCCGTCCAGGATGCCGGTGCCGGTGTCGACCAGGATCAGGTTGTAGTGCTGGGTGAGCAGGTCGAGCACAGTGCGGTAGTCCCGGTCGCCGAGCGCCTGGCTGATGGTCGGGTCGTCGTCGGATGCGATCACCTCGAGCCGGCTCGGTGCCTGCGAGGTGTACTCGCGCAGATCGGCGTACTTCGTGATCAGATCGCGCTCGCCGAGAAGGTTGGTCACCGTGGCCGGGGACTCCCGGCGGACCCGATAGATGAGCGAGCCCGCGTCAGGGTTCGCGTCGAGCGCGACCACTCGGTCGCCGCGGTGCATCGCGAGCGTATGACCCAGCATCAGGGTGGTCGTGGTCTTCCCGGCGCCGCCCTTACGGCTCAAGGTGACCACTCTGCGCGGGCCTCGCACGGTCGCACGGACTCGGTCGATCCGCTCCCGTTCGCGCTGCTCGGCGAGGCTGGGGCCGACATTGATCCGGCCACTCGAGACGAAGTACAGGCCGTGCCGCCATCCGTTCCGAGGCGGCGTCAGCCGCCGGCGGAGCATCTTGTCCTCGGTGAACAGGGCAGCACCGGTCGCCCCGCTGATGTGGTCCATCGGTTCCTCCTCGGCCGGCGACGGCGGGGTCTGCCGGTTTCGAACCGCGCGTACGAGGTGGAGCACGGATCGGACGAGTACGACGCTCAGCCCGACGATCGGGAGAGCGATCGCCAGCAGAGACAGCAGCGCGAGCGCCGCTGCGCCGATCTCCCCTGCCACGACGAGTGTCCGTACGCCGCCCCACAACTCACTCGCGCGATCCCAGAACCCGGCGAGGTAGCCAGGGGCGTTCCAGGTCAGGAGTCCCAGACCGATGAGCAGCGCGGGGACGGTGACCATCACCCAGGTCGTGACCACGATCCGGGTACGGAACCGCAGCGTCGCCACACCGGGATCGTTCCGGCGGCCAGGCAGAAGGCTCCGCAGAATGGGCCGGACGTGCCCGAAGAGATTCGGTACGCCGGCCAGGTCGCCGAGAATGTAGTACCCGTCGAACCGGACCACCGGCAGCAGCTGCTGGATGATCTCCAGGTGGGACAGCGCGATCACCGCGAGCAGGGGGGACCATCCGGTCCACAGGTACATCCCGGCCGCGACCACGATGTAGACCGCGTTGAAGTAGACGCCACCCAGATCGGTCCGCAGCCGGCCGGCCCGGTTGAGCCGGTAGGCGCTGGTCACGTTCGTGTAGAAGGCAGGGATCCAGAGATAGAGCCCGACGCCGATCTGTCCGGGCTTGGCGCCGCCGTACCGGCAGCCGGCCGCATGGCCGAACTCGTGGAAGACCGTTGCCATGAGCAGCAAAATCAGGACGGCCAGCACCCCGGCCGGATCGACCAGGGCGGAGAAGACGTCCGAGGCGGACCGGGTGACCAGCACCCAGATGTCGAAGGCGATCACGGCCGCCAGGACCGCAACGATCACGGGCCGGTGGAACAGCGGTGCGAAGATCCGTGCGATCGTCCGGACGGCACGGGCCGGCAGCAGCACGCCGCGCAGGCTCAACGCGAGCAGGGGATCCGCCTTCTCCTGTCCCACCGGCGCGCCGTTCCAGAGGGCGACCAATCCGGACGGACCGAGCTTGTCGTTGATCAGGCGGACCAGGTCGTCGGGATCGAGACGGTGACCGTACGCGCGGCTCACCCGGTCGGCCAGCAGATCGGTCGACGAGCGCCCGTCGGCGTTCTCCACGATCAGATAGAGCAGCTTGGTCAGCAGGACCATCTGCCGGTCGGCCCGTTCGGCCAGATAGCGCTCTTCCCGGAACCCGGACCCCTCGTACCGTCCGAGCAGGCGTACGCCGCCCACCCGGCTCGGCCTGGGTCCGCCGCGCACCGGGACCGCGCGGAGGTGGTCTTCTGTCGTTGTCACGATGCGGTCGTCCCCCCAGTGCGGGGGGCGCAGGCCCCCCGCCAGTTCCGTGCGCCGATGGAGCTAACGCTGGAACGCAGCCAGGTGCTGCAGTGCGGCGGCCGTGGCGGTTGAGCCGATCGTCCCCGCATTCACCGCGATCGCCAGGTTGACGGCCGTGATGTTGGTGATGTTGATCAGTGCCAGTGCCTCGCGCGTGGGCAGCAGCTCGGCCGACTGGCCGGCCACGTCCGTACCCGAGATCCTGCCGAGATCCGTCATCGAAACCCCCTTGTTCCTGCGGCGTGCGAGCGGCGCACTCGGTCATCACCGCCCGCACACCCGATTCGGCCGGCCTAGTGCTGGTTGACCACAATCGTCTGAATGGCCGCGGCCTTCGCCACCGACCAGTACGACGCCGCGTTCAGCGCGACCGCCGTGTTGGACGCGTAGATGTTGGCGTAGTTGAAACCACCCAACGCCTCCCGCTCCGGCAGTACCTGGATCTCCTCCAGGTCGAGTTCGACCGCCGTCAGTTTCTCGTTCATGAGTCACCCCCTCCGCCGTGTTCGGTGCTCAGGGCCAGTGGATGCCTGGCAGCATGCTCAGGGTGTTGTCACAGCGTTGTCCCGGCGTTGTCACAGCGTTGTCAGGAAGACAGTGGTCGACGTAACGGCCCACTTCGGGGATCGTTGGGTTCATCGTGAGTCTCCCGGTGGTCCGTGCACGCACGACACCAGACAGCCGGTCGGATGACTCCCGGGGGGGTGGATCATGACCGATCACGCGCAGTCCGAGCCCGTGCCCGACGCGGCGGCACTGGTGATCCGGGTCTGGCGGGAGCCGGCCGACGAGGCCGGAATCAAGGCGCGCATCACCCAGCGGCCCGATCTGAGCGCCGACGCCGAGACGACGTCGGTGGTGGCCTCACCGGAGGCTGTCTACCGCGAGGTCCGCGCCTGGCTCGAAGAGTTCGTCAGCCGAACGGGCGGCGAGTCTTGACATCTGGCCATTCCTGTCCCATGTTTCAGGGAGTGCGTTGCGGTTGGTGGTTCAGCCGTCACCCACAGCGGGGACATCTGCGAGCAACACAGCCGGGGGGCAGGCTCGTTTGACGCGCGCCGTCGCACCCCGAAGGGGAGGCCGTGCGGTGCGGACGTTGTTAGAGAGTGATCTTCGACTTCAGTTGCTCGGCGACTGGCTCCTGACCGTTGCCGACCAGCCGGCCGAGACGGTGGAACCGATCGATCTGCCGGCCGGTCCGCAGCACCTCATCGCGCTCCTGGCCCTCAACGGCCGCTGCGCACGGACCCACACGGCGGCGACGCTGTGGCCAGACTGCACCGACATGGTCGCGGCCGCCCGTCTTCGCGCGGTCCTGTGGCGGCTGCGGCACCGGCATGCCGGCGTACCGCCGGTGCTCGAGATCGGCGACTCGTCGCTGTCTCTGGCGGTCGATGTCGTCGTGGACGTCGACCGTTTCCTCGACGGGGCCGAGTTGCTGATCCGCGACGACCCGGACCGCGGCACCGACGAGGCGGAAGACGCCGCTCTCGTCGTACTGCACTCCTCGGAGCTGCTCCCTGGGTGGTACGACGACTGGGTGCTGGCCGCGCGCGAACGGCTGCAGTACCTGCGGCTGGGCGCGCTCGACGCCCTCGCGAACCGGCGCCGACGGCAACGGCGTACCCACGAGGCCCTCCAGGCCGCGCGGGCCGCGATCAGCATCGAGCCGCTGCACGAGAGCGCGCACCGCACCATCGTCGAGATCCACCTGGACAACGGCGACCTCGTCGAGGGCATCAACCACTACCAACGATTCCGGGACATGCTCGACCGCGAACTGGGCCTCCCACCGAGCGACCTGTTCCGCGAGGTCGTGAGCCCCTACCTGGCCGTTGCCTCCCGCAAGGTAGCCCGCACCCGCTGATCCCGGTCGGCCTTCAGGTCAGGCCGGTTGCGGCGGCGATCAGGTCGATCTGGTGGAGGTCGGGGTTGGCGGGGAACAGGATCAGCTCTTCGCAGCCTGCGGCGGCGAAGCCGGTGATGGCGTCGGCGACTGCTTGCCGGGTGGTGAGGGCGTTGGCGATGATCCGCTCGGCGTACGGGCCGGCGAAGCTGTAGTAGTCGCCGAGGTAGCGCCGTGCGTGTTCCTCGGCGTCGTCGCCGAGGCTCACGTAGCCGATGGCGACCAGGCGCGGCTCGCCTTCCCGTCCCGCCTCGCGCCAGGCACCCCTGGCCGTGTCAGCTCCGGCCGCGAAGGCGTCCGGACCGCCGGCGCCGAGGATCCAGCCGGCGCCGAACTGCGTCATCCTGCGGAAGGCGGCGGGAGAGCCACCACCGATGAGCAGCGGCGGACCGCCTGGTTGTATCGGGGCCGGCCCGATCGCACCGGCGTACCCCCGCGGCTCACCGGCCCACACCGCCCGCATCTCCGCGAGTTGCGCGTCGAACGCCCTTCCACGCTTCTCGTACGGCGATGCCGTCGCCTCGAAGTCGTCCGGCCGTGCTCCGACCGCGATACCGACCGTCAACCGGCCGTCGGAGAGGCGGTCCACGGTGGCCAGTTGCTTGGCCAGCAAGGCGCCGTTGCCCCGGAACGGGCCGATCATGATGGCCGTCGTCAGACGGAACCGGCTGGTCACCGCCGCCGCGGCGGCCAGCGCCGGTATCGCGTCCAGATTCCCGTACACCAACCGGTCGAGGGTCCCCAGGGTGGAAAACCCGGCCTGCTCGGCAATCTGCGCCCAATCCAGGATCAGCCGGGCGCGAATACCCGGAATCGTGGACGGCAGACCGATACCAACATCCATGGGAGCTCCTGGTTCAAATGGTCGAGGCAATAACCAGACTGCACCTTCGTCTTGACTCTGTCGTGCGTGGCGAGGAGGGTCGAAACGGGGGTGGGGATTCCGATGGATATCCGACGAATTCGCAAAACGCTGGCCGTCCTGGGTTCAGGGCTACTTCTTTCGATGACGTTCGTGTCGGCGGCACAGTCCGATACCGCGACATCGCCGTACCACATCGATTTCAAGCCTTGTCCGGGATCGGCTGTGGCCAGGTGCGGCACGCTGCGAGTACCTGCGGACTGGTCGGCTCCGAAGGGTCCGAAGATCACTGTGGCGGTGGCTCGCCGTCCCGCGGATGATCCTGCGCACCGGATCGGCACCCTGTTCTACAACCCGGGTGGTCCGGGAGACGGTGCCGTCCGCTACGTCATTGAAGCCGATACCTTCTTCTCCGCCACGCTGCGAGCTCGCTTCGACATCGTCGGCCTCGATCCGAGAGGCGTCGGCGCAAGCACCCCGATCAGCTGCGGCGTGCCGGCATTGACCCCCGACTACACGTTCTTCCCGCGAACGCAGGGAGAGTTCGACGCGGTGGCCGCCCACAATCGCGCGCTCGCGAAGAGTTGCCTGCAGCAGACCGGACCACTGTTCGTGCACGCAGACACCGTGAGCGTCGCCCGCGACCACGAGGCGGTCCGCATCGCGCTCGGCGTCTCGAAGGTGAACTGGCTGGGGCTGTCCTACGGCACGCAGGTCGGAGCGCAGTACGCCCAGTTGTTCCCCAAGCGCACGCGAGCAATGGTCCTGGACGCTGCTCTCGACCACAGCAGCCCGGACGTGCAACTGATCGCCGATGCGGCCAAGACCGTGGAGGAGGCGTTCGAACGGTTCGCCGACTGGTGTGACACCGCCGACGACTGCGTCTTGCGGGGTCAAGACGTCCGCGCGGTCTACGACAACCTCGTCCGGAGCGCGGACCGGAACCCGATCCCGGTGGACGGAGCCCTGCGCCCTGTGACCGGCGAGGACATCCGGATGAACACCCCGTTGTGGCTCCTCGCGAAGACGCCCAACGTCCTCGCGGGCGGGCTGTCCTGGGCCGGGTTCTCCGAGGTCATCAGGCGAGCCGTGGCCGGGGACGCCCAATTCCTCGCCTGGCCGCCGCCTCAGGGTCCTACCGACAACCTGTTCTCCCGGATAGCGAATCACTGCGGTGACTACGTGTCCGACATCCACACCTTCGCCGAGATGCAGCAGCGCATCGAGATGGGACGGCAGTTGGCGCCGCACCTGCAGGGCGCCTCGGAGTTCTGGCAGGCCGGCCTGTGCATCGGCTACCCCTTCAAGGTCGCCAACCCGGTGCGCAGCCTGAACGTGAAGGGCGTGCCCACCCTCATCGTCCACGCAACGCACGACCCGTCCGTCTCCTACCAGTGGGCGTTCGGCCTGGCCGCCCAGATCCACGGCAGCAGCGTCCTCTCCCGCCTCGGCGACGGGCACACCTCCTACTACACCTCCGACTGCGCCCGGGACGCGACGGACCAGTTCCTCCTCACCAAACAGTCCACACCAGCCCCCGTCTGCACCACGTAGGCCCCACCGATGGTTGAGCCGGAGAGTCTGAGCGTGACGACTCCGGTGCAGTCGGTGCGGGTGCGGCTGGGGTGTGCCGGGGACAGTGGCGAGGCCGCTCATCCGTCCTGGATGACGCGCAATGGTGACGCGCGCACCAGTGTGGGGTGGAGCCAATGGATTCCTCCTGACAGTGCTCATGGACCGCTACCCGAGCTGGCTTTGCGGCTGTGAGCGGGTGCTCAGGAGAGGAGAGGGAGAGTGGAACATGGCAATCGGGCCAGTACAGCTCATCGTGCTGGGGTTCCAGCACCCAGACTTCCATGGTGAGGTCATCGCCGAACTCGAACGGCTCCGGGCGAGCGACACCGTCCGCGTGATCGACTCGCTGGCGGTCTACAAGACCGCGGACGGCGACATCGAGGCCGAGCATCTCAGCAACCTGACCGAGCAGGAAGCGATCGAGCTGGGCAGCAAGATCGGGGCGCTCATCGGCTTGGGCTTCGAGGGCGAAGAGGGCATGGAGGCCGGCGCCGAAGCCGGCGCGGAAGCGGTTGCCGAGCAGGGCGGTATGGGCGTGTTCAGCGAGGAGGACGCCTGGGATGTGCTCGAGGACATCCCGAACGACTCCGCCGCGGCGCTCATCCTGCTGGAGCACCACTGGGCCGTGCCGCTCCGCGATGCCATCGCCCGGGCCGGAGGCTTCCGCATCGGCGACGGTTTCATCAGCCCACTGGACCTCGTCGGGATCGGGCTGGTATCGGCTGAAGAAGCCAAGGAACTGCACGAGATGGAAACTGCGGGCGCCGCCGGCTGACCGGGCGGCCGTCGTTCGCCATCGCACAGGGAGGAGGAGAACCCGATGCTTGGATCACGCAGGGTCGCGCGCCGGACCGGGCGCCGCACAGCGCGGCGTGTGTCCCGCCGCAGGTAACGGCTCACAGCGAACCAGCGGGCACCGCTCGCTCACGCGTGCCCGGGCGGCACCCGCTTGCCATGGTTCGTGCCACGAAATGACGTCTGACTCCGTCTTGGCGGTATTCGGTAGCTGAAGAGTGGACGCCGGCCGATGCCCGAACGAGCGGCATCGCCGGCGGCCGACTCTTCGACAATGCGGACTTTCCGCCTATTTCTTGATGTCGTAGCGCAGAAGCGCCACGCCGTTGTCGAACGAGGTGGCCTCGACCAGCCTCAGGTCCTGACGATCCTCGAAAACGCGCGTTCCCTTGCCGCGGGTCGCCGGGCAGACCAGCATCCGGACTTCGTCGACGACGCCGGTCTCCAGCAGGGAGTGCATGAGCCTCAGGCTCCCCCACAGCCAGATGTCCTTGCCGGTCTGCTCTTTGAGCTCCCCGATGGTGGCGACCGGGTCGCGCGTCACGGTCGCGGCGGGAAAGTCGCCCCAGGGCGCGTCATCCAGCTTCGACGACACGACGAACTTGGTGAGGTTGTTCAGCTTCTCGCCGTACACGCCCTGATCCTCGGCGTACGGCCAGTAGTCCTTGGACTGGGCGTACGTGTTCGCGCCGAGAATCATCGTGTCGACCGAGTCGATGAAGCCCATCAGGCTGTTCCTGAAGGGGTCGTCGGTGATCTCGTCGCCGAACGGTTCCCCCGACACGAAGCTGAGGCCACCGTCCTCCTCCGCGGCGATGTTGTCGACGGTCACCCACTGCTGGACTATGAGCTTTCGCATGACTGTCCTTCCGTCCCGTGCGATGCTGCGGTCACGCTGACCGCATTTACCTCTGAGACGGAGCCGGCCCGCCGGTCTCGACATCCCGTCACATCTCTCGTTCATGGGACCCGTATGACCAGCCCGCCCGAGTCGACCGCGTACGCGACTATTCGTGAGGGGACAGCATTCGGAGCGCGTTCGCTGAGGGCATCTGAGGCTGTTCCCGGTCATCCGGCCTGGAGGATGTGACGGTGCGCTCGCCGGGGCCACACTCAAGGCGCGCGTCCAGCGAGGCCGCCTTGTTTGGGGGTACGGATGTTCTTCACCCTTCCCAGCCCGCTGCTCGCTCTCATCCTGTTCCTGATCGTGCTGGGATCATGCGCCATCGGTGTGCTCGTAGGGCGACGGTTGCGCGGTCACCACGAGACGTGGCGAGAACCGATCGGAGTCACACAAGCGGCACTGCTCGGGTTCGTCGCGCTCATCCTCGCCTTCGGATTGACGATGGCGGTAGGCCGCTACGAGACCCGACGAGTCGAACTGGTCACCGAGGCCAACGCGATCGGCACCACCTACCTCCGGGCACAGACCTTGTCGGAACCCGTCCGCAGCCAATCACTGGAACTGCTCAAGCGCTACACCGACCTGGAGATCCGCCTGTCGACCACCCGGCCAGGCTCCGCCGAGGCCCGACGCGTCGTTGCCGACGGCGATGCCATCCAGCGCCAGCTGTGGGCACTCGCCGCCGACTCGCTGCGAGACGCCCCCGTCGCGAGCGCCCCACGCCTGTACGTCGACAGCCTGAACTCGATGATCGACAGCCAGACCTCGCGCGTCGCGGCACTCGGTAACCGCGTCCCCACATCGGTCCTGATCCTCGAGGTAGTTGGCGCATCGGTGTCACTGGGACTGCTCGGCCTCTACCTCACCGTGCTCGGCCGCGGCCTGCTACCCATCATGCTGGCCGCCGTCTTCGTGTCCCTCCTGCTGCTGGTCACCTTCGACCTCGACCGCCCCACCCGCGGCATCATCACCGTCCCCGACACACCGTTGACGGAACTGCGGGTCTCGATGGACCTGCCGCCGGCGGCCGGCGGCGGCTAGGACTGTGTCCCCGTTGACCGGATCAGTCCAGGCAGAATTCGTTGCCTTCGGGGTCGGTCATGGTGATGGTGCCGAGGGCCAGCGGTGGTTGGGGGTCGAAGCGGCGTACTCGGTGGGCTCCCAGGGCGACCAGGCGGGCGCATTCGGACTCCAGGGCTGCCATCCGTTCGTCGCCCTCGAGACCCGGGGCCGCACGGACGTCGAGGTGGACGCGATTCTTGGCGACCTTGCCCTCGGGCACCTGCTGGAAGAACAGCCGTGGACCTTCACCATCCGGGTCTTCGAGGGCCGAACGCGTGTTGCGCTGATCCACCGGTACGCCGACGCGCTCGAGGAACTCGTCCCACGCCGCCAGCGGGTCGGCGCCCTCGGGCAGTTCGACACCGGGCGGGCCGGGGTGAACGTAGCCCAGCACGTCGCGCCAGAAGAACGACAGCGCCCGCGGATCGTGGGCGTCGAAGGTGACCTGGAATTCGCGGCTCATCGGCCTGCTCCATCTTTCGCGGTTCTCATCTCCCCACTCTGACGCACCTAACGGACAGTTGCCGTCCGCGCGAGATGGATGGTCAGGTCGGCGGCGATCTCGACCGTCTCTGGCAGGACCTGCAGGATGTGGCGAAAGGCTTGTTCCTGGACTGCGGCCGGCAGTTCCAGGTACGCCGAGATCGTCGACAGGAGGCCGACGTAGTCGCGCGCACTCATCGTCCAGCGCCGCTCGATCACCAGCTGCTGAACGTCGCTGAACCACTCGGACCGTTGGAGCTCCGTACCCGGCCACTGCATGGCATGCTCCGGCGGCGTCCCATCGGGAGACGGACTGTCGTCGCTCTCCAAGAACGGCGCCCGGGCCGCGCGAACCGCCTCCTCCACCGCCGGATCAGCCAGCCCGACCGGTCCACCGAACGACGCGAACACGCCACCCGGCTCCAACAGCGCGGCCATCCGCGACCACCGGCCGTCTGGGTTCGTCCAGTGCAGCGCCGCGGCCGCATAGACCAACCCGTAGCGCTCGCCTGGTCGCAGGTCCTCGAACGCGGCTCGCAGTGGCGTGACGTTCGCCGGCACATGCTTACGCAACTCGGTGAGCATGGCATTGTCGGGCTCGGTCGCGGTGACCGCGACCCCTCGTTCGGCGAACAGGCGGGTTGCTTTGCCGGTCCCAGCACCAATCTCGAGGGCAGTCCGGACCGGCTGACCGGCGTACGTCATCACCAGGTCGAAAAGCTCGACGGGATATCCCGGCCGGAACCGTTCGTACGCTGCCGCCATTGCTCCGAAGCTCAACGCGCGACCAGACATGCCGAGCATCCTGGCACGAGCGTCCTGACAATTCATGATCATTTCGCGCGGACCGATGAGACGACATCGAGGATCGCTTGTGTGGTGGTGGCGGCGTACTGTTCGTCCGCGACCAGTGCCTCGTGGGTAGCACCATCGATGACGCGGTGCACGCTGTTGGTCGACAAGGTGGCCAGATGGTTTTGCGCTGCTGACCAGGCGGCATCGGATCCAGTACCGGCGGTCAGGACGACCAAGGGCTTGCCTGCGAAGTCACGCAGAGATGCTGCCTGCTGCACCGAGGCAGCTGCCTGGACGTACTCGTCGATCGTGCCGCGAAGAGTGCTTTCGGTCGCGCCGCTGGCGCGTACCTCGTCCCGGGACCGCGGTGGGAGGCTGCCGAAGGAACCCTGGCCGTACAGGCGGGCAAGACCAACTCGAGCCGAGACCGAGACCAGTGCGGAGACACGACCCATGACGTCCCCGGACGATGCTGCCCGAGGTTTCGCCGCCGTCGCGGGTGCGGTGGAGTCGACCAGCACCATTCCGGAGACGTCGGCGGGGTAGCGAGCAGCGAAGGTGAGCACGTAGAGGCCGCCGAACGAATGGCCCGCCAGCACGTAAGGACCTGGGACGTGTCCACGCTGAAGCAACGTGTGCAGGTCGGTCGCTACCTGCAAGCCGTCCTGGGCCGTGTCAGCAGGCTCGCTCCATCCGCGGCCCGCACGGTCGTAGACGCAGACCCGGGTATCACGTGCGACGGCCGGCGCGATCCACCCGAGATTCGAAGACATCTCGCCACCGCCCGCTTCGAGCACGACCGTGGGAGTGCCCGAGCCGGTGCAGCTCAGGTGCAGGCTGTGTCCGCCAACGTCGATCAACTGACCGGGCATCGGGTACGCCGTGGCATCCGCGGCTTCCCGCAGCGTCTCGTAGCCACCGCCGATCGAGGCAAGAGCCAGCATCGCGATCACGGGGTAGAGCAGCCAGCGTTTGCTCGGGCTACGAAGCTGGCGACGGATGCGAACGATCATCCAGATCGCCAACACCAACAGCATGGGAGGCCAGATCCAGCGAAGTACGTCGTACGCCGGGGAGCCGAACGTGACGAGGACGAGACCCCCCAGTCCCATGAACAGTGCGGGAGCCGCGGCCCAGCGTTGTGGCTGATCGGTGAAGCGCACCGACAGCACGGCCAATGCGGCCCAGCCGAGGGCGAATCCGCACAGGACTGCGCCGGTGACCTCGCTTTGCTCTGGCGCGATGAACGGCGCAGCGACGAGGAGTAGGGCAGCGAGGAGTCCGCCGCCCAACGAGCCGACCACGATCCAACCAATGCTTGCCCTTCGCCTGCGAGGGCCGGTGGACTGTGACGCCGGGTGATGCGGGTGGGTCTGTGTAGTCATGATGTCGAGCTCCTGAGTGAGGTTCGGTGGTGTCTCCACCGTCCTCGTCAGGCCAGGGCCTCGCGCCGGCCAAATGACCGGGTTCGATCAACTGAGCCCGAGTTGAGCAAGCTCTCCGCGCGAGCTGACCCCCACTTTGGCGAAGACGTTCCGCAGGTGGAACGCCACTGTGCGTGGGGAGACCCAGCACTGAGCGGCGACGTCCTTGTTCGACAGTCCCGTGCTGACCAGTTGGGCGATCTTCGTCTCCATGGGTGTGAGCCGCAGCAGTGTGGATGGGTCACGCTTGCGAGCGGTCTCCCCCGACGCCCGCAGCTCCTGCGCGGCGCGGGCGGCCAGCGGCTGCGCGCCCAGGTCGGTGAAGGTTTCCAACGCGGATCGCAGGTGGTTGCGTGCGTCGACGCGACGATTGGTGCGACGCAGGAACTCGCCGTACAGCAGGTGTGTTCTGGCCTGGTCGTAGGGCCGGACCGCATGCCGGTAGTGGCCGAGGGCTTGCTCGTAAAGCTCTGCCGCCGGTACGGCGTCCGCGCAGAGCGCCCGCCCGAGGTCCACAGCGGCCTGTGCCCAAGGACGGTGTGTCGCGGTGGCGAACGACGCGAGTTCGTCCACCCACGCCCGTGCGAGCACAAGATCGCCAGCTCGCGCCGCCGCTCCAACGCGGTCCACCGCGGCCATCCGCTGGAGCACCGGTAGACGCATCGCGCCCAAGTGGTGCAGTGCCGCGGCAGAGTCTCCCTCGGCAGTGGCCCTCGTGCCCTTGGCCCAACGCATGAGGTCGTGCACGGGGTCGGTCAGGATCCCCAACGAGTACGCCGCGACCACTGCGTCGAGTTGTCCGAGGTGGTGGTCGTAGTCGTCGGTTCCGGCCAACGCAGCGAGCAGCGTCAACCACGCCAGCGGTGCGGCAGTCAGCGTGGGTTGACCGACACCGCGCGCCAAGGTGAGTGCTTCGTCGACCGAACTGCGCAGCGCAGCCCATTGGCCGGCGAGGAGTTGGGCGAACGCGAGCCGTTCCAGCCCGTAGATCACCGCCATGCCTGCACCGCTTTCGCGAGCGCTGGACACCATGGTTGCGTAGAAGAAGTGCGCTGCCTCGTCGTCGCCGAGGCTGAGGGCGGTGTTGCCGAGGTTGCCCAGTACGTCGAGGTCTTCGATCTGGCGCCCAGCCTGCACGGCCCGCTCGAGGGTGGCCGCCGCCTCCGACCAATCACCGGCAGCCGAGGCGCTGAGGGCGCCAAGGAGTAGTTGCAGGCACCGAGTGCGCGGCAGGTCAGCCGAGGTCGCGGTCAGCAAGCGGGTTTCGGTGCCGTCGGCAAGGGTTGCCCCACTGTCCCCGCCGTACGCGCGCGTGAGTGCGGCCGCGACCGCCATCTCCAATGCCCTGCTCGGGTCCAGGTCCACGGCGGCGCGCGCTGCCTGGACAAAGATGCGATGCGCATCGCTCGCAGAACCCACGTTGACCTCGATGCGCGCTCGCAGCCGGTCGATGTCGGCTCGCAGCAAACCATCGCCAGCGAGCTGCCGGGCCGAGGCAGACAGCGCCCGGGCACGAACCGCCTGCCCGGAGGCCCACGCGTTGCGGGCGGCCGCGAACAAGCGCATCGCGTGCGGCTGCCCGTCGACCGTCAACGCGGCAGCTCGCTCGAACGCGGCAGCAGCCGCGACGTACCCGCCACGCTGCTCAGCGCGGCTCCCGACCTGGTACAGAGCCTCGGCCAGCCTTTCGTCAGGCCCTTCGGCCGCCGCGGCAGCATGCCAGGTTGCCCGGTCGGGGTCATCGTCGCGCAGCGCATCCGACAGTGCCAGGTGCGCACGACGGCACGCGAAGCTGGTGGCCGCCTGGTACACCGCAGAGCGAACCAGCGGGTGCCGCACGGCAACGGCGTCACCGGTGACTGTCAGCAGACCGGCCCGCTCGGCGTCCTCCCACGCGTCGATCTGCGCACCCAGACGGCTCGCCGCTGCCCGCACGGTGTCAGCCCGGCCGGTGTCGTCTGCCGCCGCCACCAACAGCAGAGTCTGTACGTCGTTGCTCAGGCGGCGGCACCGGTCGAGGAAGGCGCGCTCCAGGCCCGCGGTCAGTGTCACTCGCTGCGGCAGCGGCGCCGCGCCGTACAACTGGGCGGGACTCAGAGTGGTTGGCAGCTCCAACAACGCGAGCGGGTTCCCGCCACTGTCGCGAACCAGCCGATCGGCGACCTCGTCTGGCAGAACGTCCGGGCTGCGCTGGCCCAGGAGTTGACGGGCTGCTCCCTCCTCGAGACCACCGAGCTCGAGCACGGACAGGCCCTGCGGACTGAAATCCGGGTCGCCGGTGGTGTAGCGGGCAGCGAACACCATCACGACCGGGTCAGCGTCCAGTTGACGGGCCGCGAACAACAGCGCGTCCGCCGACGCGGAATCGAGCCACTGCGCGTCGTCGATCACGCACAGGAGAGTGCCGCCCTCGACTGCGTCGGTCAGGACTGACAGAGTCGCCATCCCGACCAGGAACGGTTCGACCGGTGGCCCGTCTTCAAGCCCGAACGCCAACCGCAACGCGCGTGCCTGAGGAACCGGTAGCCGCTCGTAATCGACCACAGGGCGCAGCAATCGGTGCAACGCAGCGAACGGCATCGGCGACTCGGATTCCACACCGGTGGTACGCAGCACCCGTAGCGCGTCAGCATCCGGAACCGCTCGCTGCGCCAAGACGAGATCCTGCATCAGGGCGGACTTGCCGACCCCCGGCTCCCCCAGCACAACCAGCACCCCTGCGCGCCCCGCCCGCGCCCGCTCCACGAGCGTTGCAAGCTCGGCCCGCTCCCGCTCGCGGCCGTACAGCACCTGCTCACGGTACTACCGCACCTGAACAGCCAGCGGCTTCCTCAGCTGCCGGCCTCGATCGTGTTGAGGTCGCGGACGGCGTAGCGGTGGTGTTCCCATTCCTCTTGGAGGATTACGTGCAGGCAGGAGAGGACGGTCTCGGGGTATTCGGGGGCGTGCGGGTTCTTGCGCGCCTCCGCCAGCGAGTCCGGTGTCACCGCGGCCACGAAGTCGCGCACCATCGCGACGTGGCCCGCGCGGACCTCGAGGACCTCGGCGTACGTCGGTTCGATCGTGGTGAGGGCCGACGTGTCCGCGCCATCGTTCTTGGTGGCGGTGTCCATCTGACCGATGGGATGGAACGGTTGTGCGAGCTCGAGGATCGCCCGACCGAGCCACACGTCGGTGGCGTGAACCAGGTGGCGAAGGGTCTGGGCGAACGACCACTCGCCGTCCACCGACACGTCGACAGTGCCGGCCGGCATCGCCGCGGCGCGGTCCACTGTCGCCGCCCAAGTGCGCTCGAGTGCATCCCAGGCCTCGCGCAGACCGTCCGGATCCTCGGCACGCCGGAGCTCGCGGCCGGGGAAGCGACGGTCGAGCTCGGCCTCGACGTACGCGATCACGTCGACACCGTTGACGCGGAAGAAGCTCTCACCGTCGGCGAGCCACGGCGCGTCGATGTCCGCCTTCCCCACGTCCACACCGCGCATCACCACGCCGGACAGGTCAGACTCCGCGAACCGCGCACCGTGCAGATCCGCCCCGACGAACTTCGCGCCCCTCAGGTCGTCGGATTGGGTGAAGGTTGCCATGAGGTCTCCTCGTCGAGCGCCTGGTGCCGGTGGCGAGAGGTTAGCCGTTGAGCCGGGCAATGGCGAGAATGCGGACATGGATCTGCATCTGCATCTGGGCAGGGAGGGTGGGCTGGCCGAGCAGATCTATGCACAGTTGCACGAGCGGATCCGAACCAACGCCTTACCAGCGGGGACCGTGTTGCCGTCGTCGCGGGAGCTCGCGGAGCGGTTGTCGGTGTCGCGGGCGACGGTGGTTGCGGCGTACGAGCGGCTCGCCGCGCATGGCCTGATCCGCTCGCGGGCCGGGATCGGAACGTTCGTCACCGGGGAACGTGTCCCCGCCACACCCGCGCCACCCGCGTCTCCGCTGCGGCCACGGGCGCTCTGGAGCGCCGAGCAGTTCGCCGTACCGGGTCTCACCGTGGATGCCGAGTTCGACTTCGCGCCTGGTATCCCTGGGCGGACCCAGTTCCCGTTCGCACGGTGGCGAGCGTTGATCAATGATCAGCTGCGCACTCGGACCGACGTGAACTACGCCGACCCGGCGGGCTCGGCCCGGCTACGTGATGCGCTCGCGCGACATCTGGTCGTCAGTCGCGGTGTCCGGATCGCGCCGGAGCAACTGGTCATCACGACGGGTGCGCAGCAGGCGTTCGACATCGCCGCGCGCGTCCTGCTCGAACCGGGCGACACGGTGGCCATCGAAGATCCCGGCTACCTGCCGGCGTACCGCGGATTCCTCGCGCATGGAGCGCGTGTCGTCGGGGTGCCGGTCGACAGCGAGGGGCTGGTTGTCGATCGGCTTCCGGCCGAGACACGGTTGGTGTACGTGACGCCGTCGCACCAGTTTCCGCTCGGCATGCCGCTGTCCGAGTCACGCCGTACTGCGCTGCTCGCGTGGGCTGCCGAGCATGACGCGGCGATCGTCGAGGACGACTACGACTCGGAGTTCCGCTTCACCGGACGTCCGCTCACTCCCCTGCAGGCGACCGACGCGGAAGGTCGCGTCCTGTACGTCGGTTCCTTCTCCAAGACTCTGTTGCCGGCACTCCGGGTCGGGTTCCTCGGCGTACCGGGCACGCTGGGTGAAGCCGCCCGCCGCGCGAAGTTCGTCGCCGACTACGGCACCGCCGGCCACGTGCAGGCGGCGCTCGCAGCCTTCATCGAGGAGGGCGACCTGGTCCGCTACATCCGGCGGATGCGGCGCTCGTACGAACGTCTTCACGACCTGCTGACCGGAACGCTGCGCGAGGACTTCGCCGATGTCCTCGAGCCGATCGAGTCCAGCGGTGGGACGCACATGGCCGCATTGCTGACCTCCGGACAACCGAGTGACACCGTGCTCGCCGCCCGCGCCCTCACCGCGGGAGTGAACCTCGGGACGATCTCGCGCTGGGGTATCGATCGTCCCGGACCGAACGGTTTCGTCTTCGGGTACGGCGCTGTCCCGGCCGACCTGATCCCGGAGGCGCTGGCCGCGCTGCGCCGCGTTATCTGATCGAGATTGGACTGGCGCAGAACAGCTCGAATCGGCCCCGCCACCGGACCGGCACCGTTCCTAGGCTGCCGCGGACATCCATCACAGGAGGCCTGATGAGATCCCTGCGCATCGCTGCAATCGCCATCGCCTGTGCCGGCGTCATCGCCGGCACATCCCTGGCCAACGCGTCCCCCCGCTGCGAGCAGGTGGAAGCGACGATCTACGACAAGGTCGTCGACGTGGGGTGCCCGGCGCCGACCCAGGTGTGCGTGGCCGGCTTCGTCCGCGGAGAGCACGGCTTCGACGGGACGACCGTGTTCATCCTCGGCTCCCGCGGCGAGCCGCCGGCGACAGCACCCGACCAGCGGCCGGTCACCGGCACGCTTACCTACACCTTCGAGGACGGGGCGACGCTCACCGCACTCGAGACGAGCATCGGGAACGTCAACACAACCACCGGCTCCGGTCACGCCGGCGGCACCCAGCAGTTCACCGGCGGTACCGGCCGCTACGAAGGCGCGACCGGCTACGCCTACCTCGGCCAGCACTGGGAGGTGGACCACTTCGTCACCGAGATCAAGGGCGAGGTCTGCCGCTCGAAGCGATAGCCGGACCCAGTGGCGGGTTGTTTCACCGCTGGCGCGCAACAACCCGCCAGCCGGCACACAACCCGCCACCCGTCACCTGACCGGGTCAGTCGGCTTCGGTGCCGGTGAGGAGGGCGGCTAGTTGGGTGGGTTTGTAGAGGACTTGTTTGCCGGTGCGTTGGGGTTCGACCAGGCCGGTACGGCGGAGGAGCTGGAGCTGCTGACTGACCGCGGAGGGGGTGACCTTGAGTTCGGCGGCGACGTCGGTGGTGGTGCGCGGGTGGGTGAGGAGTTCGAGGATGCGGGCTCGGGCGGTGCCGATGAGTTGGGCCAGGTCGCGGCGCGACGGCGGGTCGACGACCGACCAGAGGGTGGCCTGGCCGCGGGGCGGGTAGCCGAGGATCGGTTCGGCGCCGACGTCCATCGGGATCACGGCATGCGGGCCGAAGAGGGTCGGCTGGAGGACGAGGCCACGGCCGTCGACACTTTCGGTGCGGCTGACATCGCTCACGCGGTCGACCCGAAGCAGGCCGTTCCCGTAGCTGATCGCCGGCCCGAGTTCGTTCAGCATCACGCCCGTGCCTCGCTGGGTGACGACATGCCCGCGATAGCTGATGTCGGCGGTCAGCAGCGTGCGCATCCGATTCCAGTACGGCGCTATCGCGGTCTGCCAGTACTCGCGGAGAGCGTCGACCACCTTCGTCACGCCGTCGGGCCCGGCCAGC
Source organism: Kribbella sp. NBC_00889 (assembly GCF_045207705.1). Taxonomy (NCBI): domain Bacteria; kingdom Bacillati; phylum Actinomycetota; class Actinomycetes; order Propionibacteriales; family Kribbellaceae; genus Kribbella; species Kribbella sp. NBC_00889. The sequence goes on from NZ_CP108783.1 coordinate 6,845,497, forward strand.
TCGGCGGGAACCGCACCGTTGACCGCAACGAGCTGGCGTTCAAAGGTCTCGCGGTCGACCGAGGCGATGAGGTCAAGCTCGTCGCCGATCTGGGTGAGCGGTGACGTCGGACGCGGAGTCAGGAAGTCCGGACTGCCCATCGTGTCGTTGACCAGCCGGCGCAACACGCTGAAGTCCAACGACCCGAGCAGTGGCTGAACCGCCCGGACCCAGGGCAGCTGAAGCGGGAAGCGTCCCGGATCCTGCAACGCCCGCAGCGACAGCACAGTCTCGGCCGCCGGCGAGACCGCGAACCGGACATCCTCAAGGTCCCGCGAGGTCAACTCATACGTGAGCACGCCTGCCCCCTTGTCGATGTAGCCCAATCCTAAATCGTTCGCGGGTCGCTGCGACGCCCCGCGACAGTCGGGGGCATGAGGATCGAGATTGCCGTCGACGCGCGACCGCGCACGACGTTGCTCGGCGTACTGGCCGTGTGCTCGGCGGTCGGCGTCGGGACTGTCTACTTCCCGCAGGCGCTGCTGCCATCCGTCGCCGCGTCGCTGCACGTACCGCTGTCGGACACGGCGCTGGTCGTGACCGCGCCGCAGGCCGGGTACGCCGTTGGCATCCTGACCGTCGTACCGCTGGGTGACACCGGGGCGCAGCGGCGGCTGCTGACCATCCTGTTCGCCGGCGTCGCGGTCTTTGCGATCGCAGCCGCGGCGGCACCGTCGTTGCCGGTCCTGGTGATCGCGTCGTTCCTGATGGGCTGTGCGACGGTGGCATCGCCGGTGATCGGTCCGTACGTCGCGGGTATGACCGGTTCGCGGCGATTGGGCAGCATCAACAGCATCCTGCTCAGCGTGGGCATCCCCGGGATGATCCTGTCGCGTGCGATCGCCGGGTTCCTGGGCGAGGAGTATTCATGGCGGTACGCCTACCTGGGTGCCGCCGTACTGGCTCTGGTGTGCGCCACGGTCGCGTGGACTCGACTGCCCGTGCCGGTGCACGTCGAGCCGGCGGAGTTCCCGCAGTACCTGCGCCGGCCCTTCGACCAACTGAGGTTGCGCAGCGGTCTGCGTCGATCGGCGTTCTACCAGGCCTGTACGTTCGCGGGCTTCACCGGCACCTGGGCGACCTTGGTCCTCGTCCTGCAGGATTCCTTCGGCCTCGGGGCCGGCGCACTCGGCTGGATCAGTCTGGTCGCGATCGCCACCATGGCCGTCGTCCCGTGGACCGGTCGCATCGTCGATCGCCGTACGCCGGATGCCGTGACGGCCTGGATCCTGGTCGGAACTGTTCTCGCCGCCGTACTCATGCTGGGTGCGTACGCCGGTGGTGCGCTGGGACTCACGCTCCTCGTGGCCGGCGTACTCGTCCTCGATGTGTCGATGCAGTCGGGGATGGTCGCGAACGTCACCCGGATGTACCAACTCGACCCCGGCCGGCGCAGCGCCATGAACACGGCGTACATGGTCTGCGCCTACTCCGCCGGCAGCCTCGGCTCCTGGACCGCCGTACGCCTCTACCACGCCCTCGGCTGGTGGACGGTCCCGACCTTCGTCGCCGCCCTCGCGAGCCTCGCCCTTCTCCGCCTGGTCCTGAGGCCTGACAGTTCGGATGGCGGTCTCGTCGTACGTGTATGACTACGACGACGATGTTGAAGGAATTGACTGGGGACTACGCGGTGGATGCGGCGCGGTCGAGGTTGGGTTTCACGGCGCGGCACACGGTTGGGCCTCGGGTTCCTGGGAAGTTCGAGGTGTTCCGTGGGGTGCTTCGGCTGGATGGGGAGGATCCGAGCCGGTCGACGGCGGATCTGACGATTCAGGCGGACAGCATCCAGACCGGCGACCGGCGGCGGGATGCCGCGCTGCGTGAGCACTTCCTCGACGCGGAGACGTATCCGTCGATCAGGTTCAGGTCCACGAAGGTGAGCCAGACCGGTGTGACGACGTTCACGGTGACGGGGAATCTCACGATCCGTGGCGCCACGCGGCCGGTCGTCGTACCGCTGGAACTGACGGGCACCGACGACGGGGTCGCGTTCACAGGGTCGCTTCCGCTGCTGCGCAAGCGCTGGTCGGTGAGCTGGAACGCGGCCGTCAACCTCATGGTCGCCCAGAAACTGGACCTCCACCTGGAGCTCACGGCCAACCGCATCGCCTGAGCCTGGGTTGTCTCGATCGCCTCTGGTGGTTAGTGTCGAACTGCCGCGGGAGCTCGCACCGGAGCGGGCTGAGAGGGCGACTGTGTACGGCGTCGCCGACCGCTGAACCTGAATCGGGTAATTCCGGCGTAGGGAGGAAGCGATGCAGGAATCCGTCTGGGTGAACGGTACAGAGACCACGGTCGCACCGGGGAAGTCCGTTGCCGACCTGATCCAGGAGTACTCCGACCGCACCACCGGGATCGCGGTCGCTGTCAACCAGACCGTGCTCACGCGCAGCGAGTGGGCCGGTACCACGCTCAAACCGGGCGACCGGGTCGAGATCGTCAGCGCGGTACAGGGCGGCTGACATGGACGACGCACTGGAGCTCGGTGGCCGGACGTACACCTCGCGTCTCATCATGGGGACGGGCGGTTCGGCCAACCTGGAAGTGATGGAGGAGGCATTGCTTGCCTCCGGCACCCAACTGACCACGGTCGCGATGCGCCGGCTCGGCACCGGCCACGAGGGCTCGGTCCTCGACGTACTGGCGAAGCACGGTATCGAAGTGCTGCCGAACACAGCCGGTTGTCACACCGCCGCGGAGGCCGTGCTCACCGCGCGGATGGCGAGGGAGGCCTTGCAGACCGACCTGATCAAGGTCGAGGTCGTTGCCGACGACCACTTGCTGATGCCCGACCCGGTCGAGTTGCTGGATGCCGTGGACACCTTGGTGGCCGACGGTTTCACCGTGCTCCCGTACACGAACGACGACCCGATCCTCGCCCGCCGCCTCGAGCAAGCGGGATGTGCGGCGGTGATGCCGTTGGCGGCGCCCATCGGTTCCGCGCTCGGGATCCGCAACCCCCACAACCTCGCGCTGATCGCCGAGGCCGCGAACGTCCCGGTGATCGTCGACGCCGGAATCGGTACGGCGAGCGACGCGGCGCTGGCCATGGAGCTCGGGTGTGACGCAGTCATGCTCGCCACCCCAGTCACGCGCGCGGAGAAGCCTGCCCTGATGGCGGCCGCGATGCGCGACGCGGTCGCCGCCGGCCGCGCCGCCCGCCTAGCCGGCCGGGTCCCCCGCCGCTGGCACTCCGCCCTCGCGTCCTCCCCGGTGACGGGCATCGCGTCCTTCGGCTAAAGCAGGCGACCCATCAGGGTGCGGGCTTGGGACAAGTCCAGCGGGTGGTCGAGGAGCAGTGCGCTCAGGGAGAACGAGACCGCCTGCTCTGGCTGCAGATCCAGGGCGCCATCCCAGGCCAGAGCAGGACCGGCACCGACGTAGTCCTCGGAGCGTAGGAACCACGGACGGACATCACCCGGCTGGAACAGAAGCAGCGTGGTGAAAGCGTCGGCGCGTTGCTGGATGAAAGCCAGCCAACGGCTGGTCGATCCGTAGGCTGCGTCGGTCCCCTCGCCGGAATCGCTGAGGACAGTTGTGATTTCGACCGTTGGAAGGCGCCAGAAGATACCGCCGTACCCGGCGCCGGCGCGGCCCGTGGTGGCCGGGCTGTCGATGCGCACCGGGCCGTAGCGGGCGGTGAAGATGCTCTCCCAGTCGAGGCGCCAACCGCCTTCGGCCAGCGCTCCGCGGAGGAGCCGGCGCTCCGCGAGTTGCGGGCGGCCCTGTTCGTCGTACCAGGTCACCTCGTCGGTCAGGGTGTTGCCGTCGACGCTGACGCCACGGCTGCGTTGCTGACCGTGGTTCGGGAGCAGCGTCGGTCCGCGGTCCGGGAGGAAGGTCCGTCCGCCCCAATGCGACGTACCGTTGACTCCGGCAACGGCCAGCGAGACACCGTAGTGGTGCCGGTGATCGACCGGGCTGACCTCGGTGAGCGGGTGACCGCCGAGCGTCCGCACGGGATGCAGGTAGGGCCGAGGCGAATGCACCTGCGGCATTCGCCGTCCGAACTCGTAATGCGCGAGCGGCAAGGAATCGCCGCCGAGCACGAACCTGTCCCCCTGCTGCTGCCATCCGACCCGCTCACCCGGAGCATCCCCGGTCGGCTGCGTTGCCTGCGGCACCGGACCCGTGCTCGCCCGCACCGCCAGCCGAAGATCCGGTACGCCGTCCACTTCGGCATCCGCACCGGAGATCGCGGCGTACAACCGACGCCAGGCCAGCTCCCCCAGCTCCTGCTGCGGGACCCGCACCGTCGTCAGCGAAGGTACGGCGAACCGCGACAACCCGATGTCGTCCATCCCGGCGACCGACACATCGGCCGGTACGGCGACGCCCACTTCGTTGAGCCGGGCAAGCAACCCGAAGGCGACCAGATCGTTGAACGCGACAACGGCCGTCACGCGGGACTCCAGCACCCGCTCGACCGCGGCGTACCCGTCCTCGATCGACCAGCCGCAGTCCAGCCGGACGAGCTCGAGATCCGGGATCTCCCGCTGCACGATGTCCAGCGACCGCAGCCGGGCCTGGTTGGACGCACTGGCCGGCGGACCGGCCAGGAACGCGAGCCGACGGTGCCCGAGACCGACCAGGTGGTTCACCACGATCCGCACCGCGCGGCCGTAGTCGACCGCGACGCTGGCGACCTCGGCCGGGCCTGGCCGGTTGACCAGAATCACCGGCTGGACCTGCGGCAGCAGTTCGAGCAGGCTCTCCTCGTCGAGCCGCGGCGACACCATGATCAACGCATCGCAGCGTCGGCGCGCCGCAAGAGCGATCCCCGCCTCGGCGGCCGGGTCCTCGTCGGTCTCGGCGACCAGCACCCGGTAGCCGGCCGCGGCCGAGGCGTTCGTGATGCCACGCAGGACCTGCTGGAACAGCGGGTTGGCCAGATCCGGGACGACCAGCGCGACCATGTTGGTGCGGCCGAGCGACAGGCTGCGGGCCAGATCGCTGGGCCGGTAGTTCAACCTGTCGGCGGCGGCGCGAACGCGTTCGGCGATGTCCGGGGCGACGGTCAGGCGCCCGTTCATCACCCGCGAGACGGTCGCCCTGGACACCTCCGCCGCCCGCGCGACATCGGCGATCGTGATCGAGTCCTTCGGTGTCCTGCCCATGCGCCGTCTTCCGTTAATCCCCGCCCGGTTGGGAAACCGCCTTCCGAAGCCTATTCGAGCCTCGGCCACTGTGTTACCTTCTCAGGAAAGAAACCGGTTTCTCAACCCCTGTGAGGTGGCGTGAGACCCAGTGCACTGGGCGGGTACGACGACTGGCCGGACTTCGTCCGGGACACCCTGCCACTGACCGGGGACGAACTGACCACCAAGGTCGCCGGACTGCTCGGCGTACCGGAGCCCGGCGCCGTGCCCGCAGTGCGCACCGTGGACGAGTGGCAGGCGGATGGCGTCCACACCAGTGAACTCCAGTGGACCACGCCGTTCGGACCGCCGACGCGTGCGTGGTTGCTCCGACCGGCCGGGCGAGCGCCGCGGGCGGGCCTGCTCGGTCTGCACTGCCATGCCGGGGTGAAGTCGATCGGTGCCGAGCGGCTGGTCGACGTACCGCGGCCCAGCCGGGTCGCGGTCAGGGTCCGCGCGGACCTGTACGAGGGTCAGGCCGCCGCCGGTGTGCTCGCCCGCGCGGGCTTCGTGGTGCTGTGTCATGACACCTTCGCCTGGGGTTCCCGCCGCTTCGAGCTGCCGGCCGAGGACGACGAGTCGTACGACGTCGCCGCGGCCGTTCACGAGCACACGGTGGCGAAGGCTGCCGGGATTCTCGGTACGTCGCTGGCCGGCATGGTCGCGTACGACGACCTGACCGCGCTCAGCGTGTTGCGCGGAATCGACGGCGTGGAACAGGTCGGGGTCTTCGGCTTGTCCGGCGGTGGTGGCCGCGCGGCGATCCTCACCGCGCTCGATCCCGGCATCGAAGCGTCGGCCGTGGTCTGCATGATGACCACCTTCGCCGGGCTCATTCCGTCGTACGTCGACGTCCACTCGTGGCTGTTCTCGACTCCCGGCCTGGCCCGGCACCTCGATCACCCGACCCTCGCCGCCGGCCGCGCCCGCCACCAGCAACTCGTCGTGTACGCCGAGGACGACGAACTGTTCAGCCCGGCCGGCATGCACGACGCCGACCGTGAACTCACCGAACACTTCCACTACGGCCCCGGCAGCTACGAAGGCGTCTGGCTCCCCGGCCGGCACCGCTTCGACGCCGGGATGCAGCGACTCGTCGGCGACTTCCTCGCCAAGGCGTTGTATACCTGAGTGCGGACCAACCGACTCTGGAGGAACTCTTGAGCAAGCTCTCACACCCGCAACCGGAAGGTGTTGCCCCAGGCAACGGTTACAGCCATGTCGTGACCGGCCCCGGACAGTGGGTGGCGATCGCCGGGCAGGTCGCACTGGACGCCGACGGCGCGTTCGTCGGCGTCGGCGACCCGGCCGCCCAGGCGCGGCAGGTGTTCGCGAATCTGGACGCGTGCCTGAAGGCCGCCGGTGCCACCTTCGCCGACGTGGTCAAGCTGAACTTCTTCGTCACCGACATCGCCTACCTGCCGGCGATCCGCGCTGCCCGCGACGCGTACGTCGACACCACCAACCCGCCCGCGGGCACCGCGGTCCAGGTGGTCGCACTCTTCAGCCCCGACGCCCTGCTCGAGGTCGAGGCCTACGCGATCGTCTAACGCAACAGGTCGACGGCGACCCGAGCGGCCTCGCCGATCGCGGCGTCGACCCTGGGCTGGCGGAAGTCGCCGCGCGCAGCGAGCGTGAACACGGCGATCGCAAAGGCAGCGCCGCCCGGCAGCGTCACGACCGCAACCTCATGCCGCAAGGCTCCGAACGTCCCGGTCTTCCCCGCGACGCGTACGCCGTCGTGCGGGAAGCCGGACGCCAGCCGGTGCATGAACAGTTGCCGATGCATCGTCGCCCGGACGAACCCCGTCTGCTCCTCCGAGAGCAACTCCCCCGTCCACAACCCCCGCAGCAGTGTCGTCAGGTCGCGCGGGCTGCTCGCCGACGCGTTCGCCGCCTCATAGACGCCGGCCGGATCGGTCTGATCGTTGTCGGCCAGTACGGCGAGTGCCGCGTCCGGATCGTCCACCCCGGTCCGGCGCTGCAGGTCACGCAGGTTGCCCGCGGTCCCCCGTCGTACCCAGGTTCGTTTCAAACCGAAGGACTCCAGTAGCTCCGCCAGCCGTTGCAGACCGACCACATCCAGCAACGCGTCCGCGGAGGCGTTGTCGGACACGGTCATCATCGACACCGCCAGGTCCCGCAGCGACATCGTCACTGGGTCCGCCAGGATCGACAACCCGGTCGGTCCGGCCGTCCGCGTCGACGGGTCCAGCGTCAGCTGCCGCCGCGGATCGACCTCGCCCAGATCGACCAGCCGGCAGAAGCCCGCGAGCAACGGCACCTTGTAGACCGACGCCATCGGCACGACGGTGTCCGCGTCGACCTCGACCGTCGAATCCGGCGAGTCGAGCGCGACAGCGTGCATCCAGCCGCGAACGCCGGCGTCCTCGAAGACCGCGCGGATCCGGGCGCTCATGACGCCACCATCGCATCGGTCAACTGAGCCATCACATCCGCCGGGCGGAGGAACGGCGTACGCGTCCGGGACCACACCAGGCGCAGTCGCACCGGGAGTGGATTGTCGACAATGCGATGCCTGCCGACTCCAGGCGCCGTGAGCGAAGGATCCGCGGTCACCACAATTGCCTGGCCCGCAGCCGCCATCGCGAGCCCGGCCCGCTCGTCCGTGACCACGACCGTGCCGCCGTTCGGACGATGCAGCGCGAGCGTGTCCAGGAACAGATCCCGAGCCGCTGGCGCCTCGGCCCGCGGCCGGACGGCGATCGGCAGGCCGGTCAACCGCCGGAGCGCGACCTCCTCCCCGTCGTTCGCACCGAGTGCCTTCGGTGCGAGTGCCCACGTCGGCAGCAACGTCACCGGCCCAGCCTCGAGCCCATCGAGTACGGCGGGATGCAGTACGGCGGCCAACGTCAACCGACCCGCGGACACCTGACCTACGAGCGAACTGGTCGGCGCAGAAACCACAGTCACCCGGCTCCCCGGAATCGCGGCACCACAAGCCGCGGCCACTGCCGCACCGGCCGACGGCGGGACCTCCGGCGCCAGCCCGAGCCGGATCTCGGGTCCTTCTGGATCACGCGACACCGCGGCCTGACGCAGTTCCTCGATCGAGGTCAGCGCGCGGCGGGCGTACGGCAGCAACGCAGCGCCGGCCGGCGTCAGTTCGACCCGGCCCTGCCCGCGCTCGAACAGCTTGGCGCCGACCAGTGCCTCCAGCCGGCGCAGCCCCTGCGACAGCGGCGGCTGGGTGATGCCGACCACCCGGGCGGCGTCGCCGAAGTGGTGCTCCTCGGCCAGCGCGATGAAGATCTGCAGATGCCGTTCGGTCAGCATTGACCGAGCTGACCTGCGGCGATATCTCCAGACAATCGATTCATGCGCAAGAGCATATTCGACAGGGTCCGCGGCCCTGGCCTTGACTGAAGCCCCAGTGCGACGAGAGGAGACAGCGTGAAGGTGAGTCGTCGAGGCATGCTGACCGGCGCGGCTGCGGCCGGAGCCACCGGGGTGATCGGAATGGCTACCCGCAGCGAAGCGGCACCGACAGCGAGCGCACCCACGGACCGGACGCCGGTCGAGTTCACCTGGCTCGGCACCCACGCGTGGCAGATCCGGTGCGGCGAGCACATCGTGCTGACCGATCCGTGGCTGACCCGCTTCGAGACCGGGACGTTCACAACCGACGGCGTGAACCCCAAGACCAGACTGGTGATCGACGAGGCCGTGATCGATCGCCACCTCACCGCGGCCGACGCGATCCTCGTGCACCACGGGCACTACGACCACATGGCCGACGTACCGTACGTCGCGCAGAAGACACAGGCGACGGTCCTCGGCACCCAGTCGCACGTCAACCTGCTGCGGGCGATGCGGACGCCGAACGACCTGCTGTCACCTGTGCGCGGCGGTGAGTACCTGGCGTTCGACGGCTTCACCATCGAGGTCTTCCCCTCACTGCACTCCTGTGGCGGGAAGCGGCACGACTACGCCTTCGCGGGCTACCGCCTCGACGCCGTACCGCCCCGGCCGCGGGTGATCGAGGACCTGGTCGAGGGCGGCACGCTCGCGTACGTGATCACGATCGGCGGCCTGCGCATCCTCAGTCTGAGTACGGCGAACTTCGACCCGAACGCACTGCGCGATCTCGAGGTCGATGTGGTCCTCGCCGCACCAGGCGGCGAGCCCGGCATCACCGACCGACTGCTCCGGACGATCAAGCCGGTGCGCACGGTGCTGGCGACACACTGGGACGACTTCGGCAAGCCGATCGATCAGCCGGCCGTGCCGTGGACCGACCTCACCCCGCTGCGTACCTCGGTCGAGCGCACGGGGGCGAAGTTCGTCGTACTGGAGTTGCTGGGGAAGGTCACGCTCTGACGCGGTAGTGGTACTGCGAGACCGTCCGGAAACCGAGGCGGTCGTAGAGGGCACGGGCCGGGGTGTTGGCCTCGACGACGCAGAGGAAGACGCGCTCGACACCCCGGTTCGTTGCCTCCTGCAACAAGGCGCGGATGACGGTTCGGGCCAGGCCCTGGCGCCGAAAGCCTTCGTCGACGGCCAGGCAGTAGAGGCCGGCCCAGTCGTCGACGAGCGCGAGCCGGCCGATCGCCTTGGCGTCCTCGGCCGCACCTGGCAGGACAGCGTAGAGCGCACGGCCGCGCTCGAGGATCTGCTGGGCGGACGCCTGCTCGGCCGGACCGCCGCCGCGACCGTCGACAGCCCACCAGCACTTCATCCAGCGATCGCTGGGCACCGAGGAAATATTCACGTCGGCGTCCGACTCGGGAAGCTTGGCGAGGACGTCGGCGATCTCGGCGCACTGCACCAGCGTCGGGTTACGGACCTCGTAGCCGCGCGCCTCGAGCTGGGCGTCCAAGTCGGTCGGCTGGGCCGCCGGGCTGATCTGGAACGACGGCGTGATGCCGTGCGCCTGGTACAGGTTTTCCACATAATCCAAGGCTTTTCCGAGGTCGAACGGCGCACCCGCGGGCAGCACCGAGTTGGCTCGGAGGGTGACACCGTCGTTGCGTCGAACCAGCCAGCCGTCCAGCTCGGTGCTGTGCGCGGCAGGCCAGCCCTGATTCATCAGATTGTCGATGCAAGCAGCGGTTATCACCCGTCCGAGCCTAGAACCACTCGGATCAAATTGCAAGAGACTGGAAGTTTATTCATCGACTGCGTAAGGACCCGATCGCGTCCACGAGCAGGTCGATGCCCTCGACAACAGCCTTCTGGGTCAGCCCGCCGTACCCGAAGACCAGTCCGGCCGGCCCCCGCGACGCGACCCAGTACGGCGTCAGTCCGTAGACGCCGAGACCGCGTTCGAGCGCCGCCGCCTGGACGTCGGCCTCGGTCAGATCCGGTGGCAGCAACGTCATCACATGCAGGCCGGCCGAGATCCCGACCGGCACCAGCTCGGGTAGTCGCGCCGCGAGCCGGTCGACCAGCGTGTCCCGCAGCAGCCGGTACCGCGGCCGCATCCGGCGCAGATGCCGATCGAACTCACCGCGAGCCACGAAGTCCGCGAACGCCAACTGGTCGAACACCGGCGACCCGCGGTCGTCCATCAGCTTCGCCCGCGACATCGGCTCGACCAGCCTGGTCGGCAGGATCAGCCAGCCCAGCCGCAACCCCGGCGCCAGTGTTTTGCTCGCCGTACCGGCGTACGCGACCCGGTCCGGCGCTAGGCCCTGCATCGCACCGATCGGCTCGCGGTCGTAGCGGTACTCCGCGTCGTAGTCGTCCTCGATGACCAGCCGATCACCCTCGGCGGCCCACGCCACCAGCGCCGCCCGCGTCTCCGCCGACGCGACCGCGCCGGTCGGGAACTGGTGCGCGGCCGTCACCAGTACGACGTCCGCCCCCGACCGCTCGAGCGCGTCGACATCGATCCCCGACTCCAGCACCGGTACGCCGACCGCCTCGAGACCGGCCGCTCGAGCCACCTCGCGCAGATCGTTGTCGGACGGATCCTCGACCGCCAGACAGCGATAGCCCTGCTCGGCAAGGACCTGCAGCAGCAATCGCGATCCCTGCGCGAAGCCGTTGCAGATCATCATGTGTTCCGGGCGGGCCGCCGTACCGCGGACTCGATTGAGGTAGTCGGCGAGCGCGGTGCGCAGCTCGATCGTGCCGCGCCCGTCGAGATAGGCGAGGCTCTGGTACGGCGTCTCGTTCAGGACCCGCCGGATCGAGCGAAGCCACGCGGCGCGCGGGAACTGCGAGACGTCCGGACGGCTGTAGCGGAAGTCGATCCGCGGCTCCCCGGCCGGCTTCGCGACCGCGCCGTCCGGCTCGACGATCTCCACCGGCGCGACCTGCGTGTAGCCACCACCCCGGCTGACCAGATAGCCCTCCGCGACCAACTGCTGATAGGCCTCGACCACGACGCCACGCGACAATCCGAGGTCGTCCGCCAGCGCGCGGGTCGATGGCATCACGATGTCGGCGCGCAGCAGGCCCTCGCGGATGCGAGCCCGGATCCCGCCTTCGAGCTGCTGATGCAGCGGCACTCCGGCGTCCCGGCGGAGCTCGACCAACAACTCACCGGCGCCTGAACTGGTCCTGATTCGGCTCACGAAACTGGACCTTATCGGAGTACCGCTTCGCTGTCAGGGTGGTGGACACAACCCGCTGCGAAGGAGCCAGAACGATGACCACCCTGCTACGCGCCGGCGACGCCGGCTACGACGAGGCCCGCACCGTCTGGAACGCGATGGTCGACCGTCGCCCCGCCGTGATCGCCCGGTGTCACGACACCGGGGACGTGGTGGCAGCGGTCCGCTTCGCGCGGACGGCCGGACTCGAGATCGGGGTCCGCTGCGGCGGCCACAACATCGCCGGTCTCGCCGTACCGGACGGCGGCCTGATGATCGACCTCACGCCGATGAACGCGGTCCGGTTCGATCCGGACCGGCAACTGGCCTGGATCCAGGGTGGCGCCTTGCTGGGCGAACTGGACCGGGCCGCGCAGGAACACGGTCTGGCGACGACCGCGGGCAACGTCTCGCACACCGGCGTCGGCGGCCTGACCCTCGGCGGCGGGATGGGCTGGCTGGCCCGGCAGTTCGGTCTCGCCTGCGACAACGTGGCGTCGTACGAGGTCGTCACGGCGGACGGCGAGGTGGTTCGCGCGAGTGCCGAGGAGAACCCGGAGCTGTTCTGGGGACTGCGCGGTGGTGGCGGGAACTTCGGGATCGTCACGTCGTTCGAATTCCGCCTGCACCAGGTCGGGACGCGGGCGTTGGTTGCCGAGTTCACCTATCCGGCGTCGGCAGGTTTCCATGTACTGCGGGGCTGGCGGGAACTCAACGCGAACGCACCGCGGGAGGCGACGTTCACCGCGACGATCAAGGCGGACACCGTCACCGTCGGGTACGTGTGGGTCGGGAAAGGCGGCTACAACCTGCTGCCGTCGTTCCGTGCGCTGGGTCCTGTGCTGGATGAGTCCATCGAGGAGATGCCGTACTTGACCTTGCAGAGTCGGGACGACAGCGTGCAGGGACACCGCTACCGCCGCTACTGGAAGGGTCACTACTTCAAGGCGTTGCCGGATGACGCGATCCGTGCGTTGCTGCGGACACCTGGTGTGGCTGCGAGCCTGCAGGCGTACGGCGGTGCGATCGCCGACGTACCGGATGACGATGCTGCGTTCAGCCACCGGGACACGCTGTTCGAGTTCGTCACCGCGACGCGGTGGGAGGACCCGGCGGAGGACGAGGCACGGATCGCCCAGTTGCGTGAGTACGCCGCGACGCTGGCGCCGTACGCGAACGGGGCCTACGTGAACACGCTCAACGGCGACCCGATCAACCGAGCGTTCCCGCCGGCGAAGCTGGCCCGGTTGGTCGCGCTCAAGACGGCGTACGACCCGGACAACGTCTTCCACCTGAACCAGAACATCCGGCCCGGCGAGGCAGCCACCACGGCGGCCGCCTGACTGGTACTTGTGGACGGTGGACTTCGAGGCCGTGTTCGCCGACGTGGCGCGGGTGATCGAGGGCGCCGGCGTGTTCATCATGGCGATCGGCCTCGCGGTCGTCCTGATCCGCTACGTGTACGACGTACTGAAGGGCGGCACGAACACCTACCAGCGCCTGCGCGTCAACCTCGGCCGGGTCATCCTCCTCGGCCTGGAGATCCTGATCGTCGGCGACATCATCCGCTCGATCATCGTCGACACCTCGGCCCAATCCGTCCTCATCCTGGGCCTGATCGTCGTCATCCGGACCGTCCTCAGCTTCGCCCTCGAGGTCGAGATCTCCGGCTCGTGGCCCTGGCAGCAACGCCGCACGCCGCAGGTCCCGCCGGACGCGGCATGATGGAGTGGTGACAACAGAACTGACGCCGGAGTTGGCCGCGACGATCGAGGAGGCGTTCGGCCGGCGGGACCGGTCGAACATGCAGCCGACGATCGACTTCTTCGAGCAATTGCTGACCGAGCATCCGAACAACCCGTACGTGCTGTACGAGGTCGGCGGGTCGTACGACACCGACGGGCAGGAAGCGAAGGCGATCGAGTACTACGAGCGCGCGCTGCCCGGGTTGAGCGGGGAGACGCGACGCAAGTGCCTGCTGCAGTACGGCAGCACGCTGCGCAACCTCGACCGGTTCGACGACTCGCTGGACGTGTTCAAGAAGGCCTGCGCGGAATTCCCCGAGTCGGACTCGCTGCGGGTGTTCAAGGCACTCACCCTCCACGCGGCCGGACAGAAGGACAAGGCACTGGCGTCCTTGCTGCTCGTCATCGCCGACCGCGTGGACAGCGCGGAGATCAAGCGCTACGAGGCCGCCATCCGCGGCAACGCGGACTACCTGGCCGGTCTCTGAGCCCGGTCAGCAAGCGCAGGCGGTCCCGAGCGGGGCGGTGAGCGGATCGGTCGCCCGGCGTTCGATGCCGTCGGCCGTCTCGACCGGCAACCCCTCCCGGGTCCAGTACTCGAACCCGCCGATCATCTCCTTCACCGGGTACCCGAGCCTGGCGAACTCCAGCGCCGCCTTGGTCGCCCCGTTGCACCCTGGCCCCCAGCAATACGTCACCACTGTCACACCGTCGGGTACGACGGACGCCGCGCGGGCAGCGATCTCGCGGGTCGGCAGGTGGACCGCGCCGGGCACGTGACCCTGGTCCCAGCTCTCCTGGCTGCGGCTGTCGATCAGGATCCAGCCTGGGGCCCCGGCACCGATGTCCGCGGCCACGTCGGAAACGTCGGCCTCGAACGACAACCGGCCGGCGAAGTGCGCGACGGCGTCGTCGCGCCCGGCAGCGGGCGTCTGCAGAACAACCGAGGTCAGAACGGTCATGGTGGGCTCCTTAACGCTCATGGGAGCCACCAGCGTCAGGCATCCGCGCCATCTCGCGACAGTGGCAGAAATGCCCTAGCACCACAAGATCCAGTCAGTCCCGGCGACTGATCTTCGCCCGCGCCCGGGCCACATGGATCGCCGCCTTCAGCGTGTCGACGTCGTACGCGCCGTAGTGCCGCTGCCCGTTGATGAAGAACGTCGGCGTCCCGGAGACACCGCTCAGATCGGCCGACTCCACGTCCTGTGCGACCCGGGCCGCCGCGACGTGCCGCTTCACCTCGTCGTGCAGCCGGTCCGTGTCGAGTCCGAGCTGACCGGCGTACCCGAGCAGGTCGGCCGGCTGCAGCTTGTCCTGGTTCGCGAGCAGCAGGTCGTGCATCTCCCAGAAGGCACCCTGGGCGGCCGCCGCCTCCGAAACCTCGGCCGCGATCTGCGCCCGCGCGTGCACGTCGCTCAGAGGCAGGTGGCGCCAGACGTACCGCAGGTCGTCGTCCAGGAGCAGGTCGCGGACGATAGGCTCCGCCAGTCCGCAGTACGGGCACTCGAAGTCGCCGTACTCGACCAGCGTCACCGACGCGTCCTGCGGACCGCGGATGTGGTCGCGTTCGGGATCGACCGGATCGATCAGGTCGACCAACTGCTCCGCGTCGCCGAGGAGCGCCAGCGCCTTCTTCGGTGGCGAGAGCAGCTTCGCGGTCCGGAACACCAGCCAGGTCAGGGCGGACGCCACCACGACCGCCGACAGCAGGCCGAGCTTGGCCTCCACCAACTCCTGCCCCTCGAAGGCAATCGTTGCTATCAGCAACGACACGGTGAAGCCGATACCGGCGATGGTGCCGCTGCCGATCACGCCGGCCCAGCCGACCTGCGGGCGGAAGCGGCCGCCGGTGGCGCGGTCCAGCAGCCAGGACACACCGATTACCGCGACCGGCTTGCCCACGACGTACCCGATCAGGATGCCGAGCGTGATGGGCGCGGTGTACGCCCGGCCGAGGAAGTCCAGGTCGATCGGGATGCCGGCGTTGGCCAGACCGAACAGCGGGACGATCAGGTAGCTGGTCCACGGGTGGTACAGGAACTGCAGGCGCTCGTTCGGTGAGATCGTCGCGGTCAGTCCGACCGTCGCGGACCGCGCCAGTTCGGGCGTCGGCTGCTCGCGGAACAGGCGGACCAGCCCGGTCGCCTGCTCGAGTTCCTCACGCCCCGGCGTGTACGCCGTTGCCGTCAGGCCGATCGCGAGTCCGGCGACGACGGGGTCGACGCCACTCGTGAGCAACGCGGCCCACATGACGACTCCGAGTACGACGTACAGCCAGGTGATGCGGACCCGGTAGATGGCGAGCGTCAGGACGATGGCGAACGCGACGATCGCCGCCGCCAGCATCATCAGGTCGACGTTCTCGCTGTAGACGACGCCGATCACGACCAGCGCGAGGAGGTCGTCGACGACGAACACCGTCAGCAGGAAGATCCGGATCCGATCGGGTACGCCGCGGCCGACCAGGGCCAGCAACCCGAGCGCCAGTGCGGTGTCGGTCGACATCGCGACACCCCAGCCGTGCGCGCCGTCGCCGCCCAGGTTGAAGGCGAGATAGATCAGGACCGGCACGATCATGCCGGCGACGCCGGCCAGCAGCGGCAGAACGAACCGGCTGCGCTCGCGCAGGTCACCGAGGTCGAATTCGCGGCGCGCCTCCAAACCGACGACGAGGAAGAACAGCGTCATCAGACCGCTGTTGATCCACTCCCGTAGGTCGAGACTCAGGACGTTGTTCCCGAGGCCGACGGACAGTTCTGTCCGCCAGAAATCGTCGTACAGCTCGGGGGCGACATTGGCCCACAGCAGGGCGACCACGATGGCCGCGGCGAGGACGCCGGAACTGCCGGCTTCGGTCCGCAGGAAGGCACGCATCGGTGCCGCGAACTCCCGCCGCCAGCTGGTCTGGCCGCTCAGCAGAGCGGAGAAGTCCGTCATGGGCTTCACTGTAGCGTTCTGGGTCCAGCGACCCAGAAAATTCCATGGGCGGCCCGGCTAACATTTTCCGGCCAGGGGGCTGCATCATGTCTCCTGAGGATCACTCCAGCCACGGGGTGCCCGATGGCTCGAGCACGACTGGAGTCCCTGTGATGACCGATCAGGATCTCGCCGCGACGTCGGCGGACGCGTTCGCGCGTCTGGCGATCGAGCTGCACGACGCCCCGGGGGTGGACGAGACGGTCGATGCCGTCGTTCAGTTCGCCCTCCAGGCGCTCAACTGCACTTACGCCGGGGTCGCGCTGTACTCCCGTGGATCACAGGCGGAGATCGCCGCGGTCACCGATCCCGTCGTCAGGGACGTGTACGACCTGCAACTCACTACTCAGAACGGTCCGTTGGTCACCGCATTGCGAGACCGGTCCACGGTCCTGATCCGCGACACCACCACCGCCGACGACCGCTGGCCTGAGTGGGCTGCGAAGGTTGCTGCTCTTGGGGTGCGTAGCGTGCTCGACGTACCGCTGGCCACTGGTGACGCGGCTCGTGCGACCGTCGGTGTGCTTGGGCTCTACAGCCCGTTCCCGGATGCGTTCACGGAGGACGACGAGGCGATCGCCCACATCCTTGCGCGGCATGCATCCGTCGCCCTCGCGTCTGCCCGGCATGAGGAGTCGATGGCGCAGGCGGTCGACGCTCGCAAGCTCGTCGGTCAGGCCATGGGCATCCTGATGGAACGCTTCGACGTCGACGACGACCGAGCCTTCGCCATCCTCAAGCGCTACTCCCAGGACACCAACACCAAACTCCGCGACGTCGCCCAGCAGTTGATCGACACCCGCAAGCTCCCGCGGTAGCGCTACATCGCGGTGCCGGTCAGCCGGCTGATCAACGCGTCGAAGGCGCGGTCCGGCAGGACGCGGCGAAGCGTGATCAGGGGTTTGGCGGCGAAGCCGGCGGTGTAGCGGGTTCGGGGACGGCGGGCGGTGACGGCTTTGCCGATGGCATCGGCGATGACTGTGGGCGGGGAGTTCCGGCGGGCATTGGCTTCGGAGCTCATCGAAGCAGCCATGGCGTCTGCTCGTTCGGCATAAGGACCGTCGGCGGAGACCTTGCGGAGGTTGCTCGCGGCAATGTCACCCCACTCGGTCTGGATGCTGCCCGGCTCGATCACGACCACCTCGATGCCGAAGGGCTTGGCCTCCAGGCGCAGGCAGTCACTGAGTGCTTCCAGTGCGAACTTCGTGCCGTGGTACCAACCTCCGAGCGGAGTGTAGATCCTGCCGCCCATCGAGCTGATGTTCACGATCGTGCCGCTCCGCTGCGCCCGCATCCCGGGCAGCACCAACTGGATCAGCCGGGCGGCACCGAACACATTCACCTCGAACTGGTACCGCGCCTCATCCAGCGGTACGTCCTCCACGGCGCCGTACGACCCGTAGCCGGCGTTGTTCACCAGTACGTCGATCCGCCCCGTCTCACTGAGGATGCGGTCGACCCCTGCGCGCAGCGAATCGTCGTCGGTGACGTCCATGGCGATCGTGCGGATGCCGTCGGCGGCCAGCTTCTCCATCCGGTCGACTCGGCGGGCGGCGCCGTACACGACGTACCCGAGGGCGTGCAGTTTCCGCGCGGTGGCCTCGCCGATGCCGGACGAGGCGCCGGTGACGAGGGCGATCCTGGCTGTCATGGCACTCCCAGGGGATAAGCTGAACGCTGGTTCACGCTTATCATGAACCAGCGTTCACGATATTGCAACGCCCAGCCGAGGAGGCCTATGAGCCCGCGCGCCGACGCGGTCCGCAACCGGACGAAGATCCTGGACGCCGCCCGGGAACAGATCACCCGGCACGGACCGGACGCCGGGATGGACCAGATCGCCGCGGCCGCCGAGGTGGCTGTCGGCACGCTGTACCGGCACTTCCCGAACAAGACCGACCTGGTCAGCGCAGTACTCACGGAGCATCTGGATCGCGTTGCGGACGACATCGAGGCGGCCCGGGAGCGGACGGCCGGCGGCGCCAAGGCGATGGACGAGATCCTCGGACTCGTCGAGCGCGTGCTGGAGGCATCCGCCACGGACCACGCGGTGAAGGCGGCGGCCCGCCTGCTCGGCGCTTATCCGACCGACGAGCTCGTCGAAGATCGCACCGGCACGGCCTTCGCGGAACTGATCCAGGCCGCCAAGGACGACGGAGATCTGCACGCCGATGTGACGGTCCAGGACTTCTATCTGCTGATCAACACAGCCCCCACCGACCAGCCTCCGGCGGTGCGATCCCGGTGGCTGACTCTGGTCCTCCCCGGCCTGACAACCCGCGGCCGCTGATCCGCCCGACGTTTTTATCCGTCCTGCGGGCGCTGGCCGGGGTTACTTTTCTGACAGCGTTGTCCCCGATCTTTTCCGGCCGGGTGGGGGCATACTTCGTAAAGAATTGGGTACGGCGCCGTCGGTGCGTTCACCATTTCGAGGGGTGTGGACACCTACACGACGTTGGGTTGATCTCGACGCCGGGGCTTGTGCGGCCAGAACCGCGGACCGGGTCACGTCCCGGCGTCCAGCCCCAGCATGCGCGGCTACCCTGTCGAAATGGGTGAGTGGCGTCCGCTGACCGGACCGTCGCGGCAGGTGGCGTTGGAGATCCTGCTCGACGGCCCGCTGTCGCGCGCCGAGTTGTCACGCCGCGTGGGCTTGTCGCCGGGCAGTCTGACCCGGCTGACCAAGCCGATGGTGGAGTCCGGCCTGCTGGTCGAGGTCGCCGGAGGACCGACGGACGCCCGTGTCGGCCGGCCGTCGCAGCCGCTCGATCTCGACCCTGGCGCACACCACTTCGTCGGCATCAAACTCACTGGCGACACGGCGATCGGTGTACTCACGACCTTGCGGGCCGAGGTGATCGCGAGTGCCGAGCGGCCATTGACCGATCCGACGCCATCCGCGGTGGCCGCGCTCGTTCTCGAGCTCACCGACGACCTCGCGGTCCAGGCGCCGGGACCGATCACCGGGCTCGGCGTGGCCCTCGGCGGCCGGGTGGCGAACAGTTCCGAGGTCCGTTGGGGGCCGTATCTGAACTGGGTCGACGTACCGTTCGGCGAGATCCTCGCCGCCCACACCAGTACGCCGGTCGTGATCGCGAACGACCTGGTCGCGTTGACCGAGGCGACCCACTGGTTCGGCGCGGGCCGCGGCATCGACCGCTTCGTGCTGCTGACGATCGGGGCCGGGGTCGGGTACGGGCTGATTGTCCACAATCGGATCGTGGACAGTCCGGACACGAGCATCGGCACCATCGGTCACTACCCCCTGCTGCCGGACGGACCCCGCTGCGATCGCGGGCACCGCGGCTGCGCGATCAGCCTGCTGTCAGTCAGCGCCATCACCGAACAGGTCGGTACTGCGCTCGGCCGGCCAGTCGACTACGAGGAATGCCTCGACCTCGCAGCCAAAGGCGATCCGGCCGCGAGCCAGGTGATCAGTCGCGCCGGCCGCGCGCTGGGCCGGCTGATCGCGGCGGCCGCGAACTTCACCCTGCCCGAACTCGTCGTCCTCGGCGGCGAGGGCGTCCGTCTGGCCGACGTCGCGCACGACGACCTGCTCGCCGGGCTCCACGCCGACCGGCATCCGTCCAGCGCGGAACTGCCGATGGTGCTCCAGCCGGCCGACTTCAGCGAGTGGGCTCGCGGCGGCGCGGTGGTCGCCATCCAGACCTTCGTGCTCGGACCCAAGTAACTGACTATCAAGCGATAAACAGTTACACTCCTCCGCATGGACGATCTCCTCAGGCGGTGGGTGGACGGCTGGCGGCGATGCCGTGGGCTCGAGCCGGCGATCGAGTACGACGATGCGTTCGCCGTCGTACTGCGGTTGCCCGGACGCGACCGAGAACTGTTCGCCCGTGCGGACGACGCAGCGGTCGTCGACCAGCTGGTGGCGCAAGCGTCCGAGGATGTCTGGCTGACTGTCACCACCCAGCACGGCGACGAGATCGCGCGGCGGCTTCGCGGGGCCGGATTGCAGACATTCGCCGAGCAGAAGGTCCTGATGTCGATCGATCTCGCCGATCACCCGCGGCCGGAGCCACCGACGTCGTACGAACTGACGACGGAGACCGACGGATCACTGGAGCACCTGCGGCTGCTGCACCACGGTGAAGTCGCGGCGCGCGGCATGGCGGCGATTGTCGACAATGATGCGGTGATTCATGACATCCACACCGATCCGGCCCATCGGCGGCGCGGACTCGGCAGCGTGGTGATGGGCGCCCTCAGCCGAAGAGCAATCGCCCGCGGCGCACGGACCGGTCTGCTGATGGCCACCACCGAAGGCGTTCACCTCTACACGAAGCTGGGCTGGTTGCCGGAAGCAACGATGGTGACAGCGACCGGGTCAGGCGGTGCGGGCCCGGTGGGCGGCGACCTTGGTGCGGTTCTGGCAGGCCGTTGAACAGAACCGCTGCGTGCGGTTCTTGGTCGCGTCCAGGAAGAGGTCGTCGCACCGCTCCGCCTCGCACCGGCGAAGGCGATGGACGTCGTCACTGCCAAGCAGCATCGCGACGGCGGTGGCGAACTCGGCCAGCCAACCCGTCGCCTCGGACGCGTCCGGACCGGCGAAGTGCAGATGCCACGGTGCGCCCTCGTCACGGACCAGCTGCGGCGCGGCCTTGGTTACCCGGAGTAAGTCGTTCACCAGCTCGACCGCCGGACCGACCTCCGGTAGTCGGCTGAGGGCGTCGTACAAGGTCTTGCCGCCGGAGGCGTACTCCGCGGGGTCCGGAGAGCCGACGCGGTTGGTGGTCAGCCGCAGCACACTGCCAACGGCTTCCGTAGAGGGCGTTGTCGCGGGCCGTCCCTGACGCCAGGCGGAGCCGAAAGTGTTCGCCAGCGCGATCGCCGCGAGGAGCGATGCCTTCAGGTGATCGGTGGCCTCCACTCATCCATTATGACGAGGCAGATCAGCCCAGGGCATGCCGACTCGTACTACCAGGGTCGTACACCCCGCCCGAGCAACATCGTTCCTTACTCCGATGATCCTGATGGTTGCCAGAAACAACAATGGCGGTCATGAACCTGGTTCAGTCTCGCCACCGCCCGGCGACACGTGGGATGGCCGGGCTTTCCGAGGCGGTCGTCGACCTCTCGGCTGTCCGCGACAACGTCCGGACCTTCCGGCGGCTCGTCCCGCAGGACGTGATGGCCGTGGTCAAGGCGGATGCTTTCGGCCACGGCGCCGTACCGGTGGCTCGGGCTGCGATCGAGGCCGGGGCGACCTGGATCGGTGTGGCCCGCGCCGAGGAGGCGCTGCAGGTGCGCGCGGGCGGACTGACCACTCCGATTCTCACCTGGCTGTACGACGCCGCGGAGCTGATGCTGCTCGGCGACGTCGACGTGGATGTGAGCGTCTCGACCATCGCGGAACTCCAGCGCGTCGCGTCGACCCCGTCCGTCCACTGCGTGCACCTCAAGCTGGACACCGGACTGCATCGGGCCGGCAGTGCACCTGACCAGTGGATCGAGCTCACCCGTGCGGCGGCGCATTACGAGGCGCTCGGCGCCGTCACGGTCCGCGGGATCTGGTCCCACCTCTCGCACGGCGACTCCGCCGACGCCGTGCAAAGCAAGAGGCAGCTTCAGCTCCTGCGGACCGGGGTGAGTCTCGCGCGACGGGCCGGTCTGCGGCCGAGCGTCGTACATCTGGCCAACTCGGCCGGTGCGATCACGCTGGACGCGCCGGACTGCGACCTGGTCCGGATCGGCGCCGGTCTGTACGGCATCGACGAGACAGGCATCGGGCTGCGGCCGGCGATGCGGCTGATGAGCAAGCTGGCCCAGGTACGCCGGATCCACGCCGGTGAAGGGGTTTCGTACGGCCACGACTACATCGCGCCGCGCGACACCACGGTCGCGCTGGTCCCACTCGGGTACGCCGACGGCATCCCGCGGGTCGCGGCCGGTCAGGCGAGCGTTCTCTGCCGGGGCGTCCGGATGCCCGTGATCGGGCGGATCGCGATGGACCAGTTCGTCGTCGACGCCGGTGACCTGGCACTCGAGCCGGGCGAACCGGTGACCGTCTTCGGCGACGGCTCCCAGGGTGAGCCGACCGCCAGGGACTGGGCCGGGTGGGCCGGCACCATCCCGCACGAGATCTACTGCGGCATCGGATCCCGGGTGCCCCGACGTTACGAGGAAGGCAACCGATGAAGGTCGCGGTAGTGATGGGCGGTGCGAGCCCCGAACACCAGGTCTCACTGGCGAGCGGCAGAGGTATCGCCAAGGCGGTCGAGATCCTCGGCCACACGGCGATCCCGCTGGTGATCGATGTCGAGGGCAACTGGGTCGACGGGCAGCACGAGGCGATCGAGATCCTGCAGGCCTGCGACATCACCGTCCCGGCCCTGCACGGCGAGGGCGGCGAGGACGGCACCCTGCAGGGATTCCTCAACCAACTGAAGGTCCCGTACGTCGGCAGCGGCGTCGCGGCGAGCGCGGTCGGTCTGGACAAGCACCTCACCAAGGCGGTCCTCAAAGCCCACGGCATCGCAGTCACTCCGGGCGTGACACTCAGCGGACCGGATCTCACCGACACCGAGGCCGCGATGCAGACGATCAAGGCGGCCGGCCTCGACTTCCCGGTCTTCGTGAAGCCGGGCAACGGCGGCTCCAGCTACGGCGTGACCCGGGCGACCGATCTGGTCTCGCTGGCGCAGGCGATTGCGGACGCCGCCGACCTCGATCCGCACGTACTGGTCGAACGGGAGATGGCCGGCCGGGAGATCGACCTGGCCGTGCTGCAGTTCCCCGACGGCCGGGTCGACACCGCGCCCGCGCTGGAGATCCACAGTGATCCGTCCCAACCGTTCTTCAACGCGACAGCCAAGTACGACAGCAGCGCCACGCGTTTCGTCGTACCGGCGCCGCTGGATGCTGCGTTGGCCGAGCGGCTGCGGCGTACGGCGATCGAGGTGTTCGAGGTACTGGGTTGTGAAGGGCTGGCCCGGGTGGACTTCTTCGTCCCGGCCGACGGCGAGCCGGTGGTCAACGAGATCAACACGTTCCCCGGGTTCACCCCGGCGTCGCAGTTCCCGCGGATGTGGGCGGCGGCAGGGATGAGCTACGCCGACGTGGTCGACACCCTGCTGCGGACGGCGGTAGCGAACGGATGACCGTCCTCCTGAGTGACGAGCGGATCACCACCATCCCCGTGGTGGAGACCGGCGAGCCGCTGGTCGACCTCTACACCCGTGGCATCTCGACGCCGAACCAGCAGTTCGCCCGCGAGAGCGTGGCCGACCGGCTGGCGGTGGCGGACACGTTCCTACCGGCGGGGATTCAACTGCACGTGGTGGAAGGGCTCCGGCCGATCGAGAGCCAGCAGGAGATCTACGACGGCTACCGGGCCGAGCTCGTTCGGCTGCACCCGGGCATCTCCGATCACGACGTCCACGTGCTCGCGAGCCGGTTCGTGTCCCCGGTCGAGGTGGCGCCGCACGTCGCCGGCGCCGCGGTCGACCTCACGCTGATCGGCGCACACGGCCCGCTCGACCTCGGTACGCCGATCGACGCGACACCCGAGCAGAGCAACGGCGCGTGCTTCTTCGACGCGACCAACATCAGCAGGGAGGCGCGGACGAACCGGGCGTTGCTGGCCGACGTACTGTCCGCGGCCGGGCTGGTGAACTACCCGACCGAGTGGTGGCACTGGTCCTTCGGCGACCGCTACTGGGCCTTCCTCGAAGAGCGCGGGGAGGCGCTCTACGGACCGGCTCACGCCGGTGAGGTGAGCCTTTCGGCCGCGGTCGTGATGCGGTCCGGGCGGGTGTAGACGTTCATGCTGCCGTTGCGGATGAAGCCGGCCAGGGTGATCCCGGCCTCCTCCGCCAGATCGACCGCGAGGGAGGACGGCGCGGAGACGGCGGCGAGGACCGGGATGCCCGCCATCACAGTCTTCTGCGCGAGCTCGAACGACGTACGCCCGGAGACGACCAGGATGCAGCCGGCGGCCGGGATCATGCCGCCAAGGACGGCCCAGCCGACGACCTTGTCGACGGCGTTGTGACGGCCGACGTCCTCACGTACGACGAGTAGTTCGCCGGTCGCCGTGAAGAGGCCGGCCGCGTGCAGGCCGCCGGTCCGGTCGAACACCTGCTGCTTGGCCCGCAACGCGTCGGGCAGTCCGGCGAGTACGTCGAATGGCACGGTCATCGGGTCGTCTGCCGGGGAGAACCGCGTCTTCACCCGGACTGCGTCCAAGGACGCCTTGCCGCAGACGCCGCAGGACGACGTGGTGTAGAAGTTGCGCTCTACACCGGCGAGGGGCGGCGGTACGCCGGGTGCGAGGCCGAGGTCGAGGACGTTGTAGGTGTTGCGGCCTTCGTCGTCGAAGGAGTCGCAGTACCGCGCTTCACGGATGTCGTCGACGCTACCGATCACGCCTTCGGTGTGCAGGAATCCATGAGCCAGCTCGACGTCGTGTCCGGGGGTTCGCATGGTGACGGCGAGAGGTTTGCCGTCGACGCGGATCTCCAGCGGTTCCTCGACGGCGATCGAGTCCGGGCGCTTCCGCTCGCCTCCCGGGCCGAGACGCAGTACTGGACGGCGGGCGATCACACGGCCCATGGGCGTGCTCCTGGATCGAGTGGCAGCAGTCTTGCGGCGATCGCTTCGGCTGGTCCGGGGTCGACGACTGCGAGCGCATCGGCTGCGGCTGGGCCACGGAGCATTGCGGATCCGCCATGCCCAACCGGTACGGCGCCGTACGGCTCGAGGCGGACCGGGACGAGGCGGGTGCTGCGGGGGTGGCACTGGAGGCCGCCGGGAATGGGGGTGAGCGTGAGGCTCGGGAGCGGGAGACCGCGCATGCGGAGGAGGGCCGAGACGCCGAGGGTGAGGAACGCGACCAAGGCGGCGAAGGGGTTGCCGGGGAGGCCGATGACCAGGCGGCCGTCGGGCAGCCGGGCAAGGGCTTGGGGGTGGCCGGGGCGGCAGGCGACGCCGTCGACGATCAGCTCGGCACCGAGGGCGGACAGCGCCGGGCGGAGGTGGTCGGCTGGGCCGGAGGCGGACGAGCCGGAGACGAGGATGAGCTCGGCGTCTGTTGTGTCGAGGGCGTTGATCAGGTCGGCGCCGGAGTCCGGGAGGTGCCTCACGGGCGCGGGCACGGCGCCGGCGCGGGTGATCAGGCCGGGGAGCATCGGGCCGATGGCGTCGCGGACCCGGCCCGATCCGGACGGTCCGCGGTGGACGAGTTCGTCGCCGGTGACGAGGGCGGCTACGCGTGGTTTCGGGATGACGGTCAGGCGGTTGAGTCCGACGGTTGCGGCCAGGCCGAGGACGGCCGGATCGACGGTGACGCCGGCCGGCAGGAGTTGTTCACCGGCCTTGCATTCTTCTCCGGCCCGCCTGATGTGCTTGCCTTCTTCACTGGGGCCGTCCAGGCGGTCGCCGAGCAACACGCTGTCCTCGGACCGCATCACCGAGGTCGCGTCCACCGGCACCGCGGCTCCCGTCACAATGCCGCAGGCCTCGCCCTCCTCCAACATCACGAGGTCGACGCACCTGATCCCCACGTGCCCGACCACGCGCCAGGGTCCGGTGCCCCGCACCGCAAACCCATCCATGGCCGAGCGATCCACCGGAGGCACGGCAACCGTAGAAACCAGCGGCGCGGCCAGCGTGAGCCCATCCGCGTCACTCAAACTCCGCGAGACCGCCCTCAGTGGCGTCCCCGCAGCATGAGCCACCTGCCGAGCAAAATCCCACGAAACCTCAGCCGGCCGCCCCCGAAGCTCACGGCCGGGATCCGAAACCTCAGCCCCGCCCTCTCCAAGCTGCTGGAGGGCTGGGTCGTGGTCTGTGGTCACTTGGTGGCCAACTGTTGGGCCGCTAGAGCGGCGATGGGGTCCAGGTCCTCGGCTCCGGATTGCACGTGGGCTACCAGGGCTGCCTTCATGCGCGGGTCCCAGACGGCGTTCATGTGGGTGGCGACGGCGGTGGCGGCGTCCGTCGGTGGGCGGTGGGCGAACTGGGCGGCGATCTCGTTCGCCAGCCGGACGTGCGGGGGCAGTCCGGCGCTCATCGGTTGCCGCCGGCAATGACAGGCTCGCGTTCGGCCCGGGTGGCCACCTGGTCGGGCAGCAGGTCGACCTGGACCGCGGTCACCTTGTACTCCGGGCAGTTCGTGGCCCAGTCGGAGTTGTCGGTGGTGATCACGTTCGCCCCGGTGACCGGGTGGTGGAACGTCGTGTAGCAGACCCCGACCGGCATCCGATCGGACAGCCTGGCCCGCAGCTCGGTCCGTCCGACCCGGCTCGACAGCGCGACTTGGTCGCCGTCCTCGATCCCGCGGACCTCGGCGTCGTGCGGATGCATTTCCAGGATGTCCTCCGGGTGCCAGGCGACATTCGCCGTACGACGGGTCTGGGCGCCGACATTGTATTGCGACAGGATCCGCCCGGTGGTGAGGATCAGCGGGAACTTCCGCGTCGACCGCTCCGTGGTCGGCACATACACGGTCTCCATGAACCGCCCCTTGCCGCGGGTGAACTCCTCCTCGTGCATGATCGGCATCCCGTTCGGGAAGGCCACGTTGCACGGCCACTGGATCGAGCCGACCTCGTCCAGCTTCTTGAACGAGACGCCCATGAACGTCGGCGTGGTCTGCGCGATCTCGTCCATGATCTGGCTCGCCGAGTCGTAGTGCATCGGGTAGCCCATCGCCTGGGCGATCTCGCAGACGATCTCCCATTCCTGCTTGCCGGTCTCCGGGGCCATGATCGGGCGAACCCGGTTGATCCGCCGCTCGGCGTTCGTGAACGTCCCGTCCTTCTCCAGGAACGATGTCCCCGGCAACAGCACGTGCGCGAACTTCGCGGTCTCGTTGACGAACAGGTCCTGGACGACGAGCAGATCCAGAGCACCGAGCGCCGCGAACACGTGCTGCGTGTTCGGGTCGGACTGCGCGATGTCCTCACCCTGCACGAACAGACCCCGGAACGATCCCTCGATCGAGGCGTCGAACATGTTCGGGATCCGCAGGCCCGGTTCGTTCAGCAGCGGCGTACCCCACAGCTTCTCGTAGACCTCGCGGACGCCGTCGTCGGACACGTGCCGGTAGCCCGGCAACTCGTGCGGGAACGAACCCATGTCGCACGAACCCTGCACGTTGTTCTGCCCGCGCAAGGGGTTCACCCCGACGCCGCGGCGGCCGATGTTGCCGGTCGCCATCGCGAGGTTCGCCATCCCCATCACCATGGTCGAGCCCTGGCTGTGCTCGGTGACGCCGAGCCCGTAGTAGATCGCGCCGTTGCCGCCGGTCGCGTACAACCGGGCCGCCGCGCGGATCTCCTCGGCCGGTACGCCGCTGATGTCGACCACCGCCTCGGGACTGTGCTCGGGCTGCGCGATGAACGACTCCCACGTCTCGAAGTCCTCGCACCGGTCCGCCACGAACGTGCGGTCGACCAGGTTCTCGGTGACCACGACGTGCGCGATCGCGTTGATGATCGCCACGTTCGTGCCGGGCGCGAGCCGCAGGTGGTGCGCGGCCTCGATGTGCGGTGAACGGACCAGGTCGATCCGCCGTGGGTCGATCACGATCAGCTTGGCGCCTTGCCGCAGCCGCTTCTTCATCCGGGACGCGAAGACCGGGTGGGCGTCGGTCGGGTTGGCGCCGATCACCAGGATCACGTCGGCCTCCTCGACCGACTTGAAGTCCTGGGTGCCGGCCGACTCGCCGAACGTCTGCTTCAGGCCGTACCCGGTCGGCGAGTGGCAGACCCGCGCACAGGTGTCCACGTTGTTGTTGCCGAAGACCGCGCGGACCATCTTCTGGACGGCGTAGACCTCTTCGTTGGTCGTCCGCGACGAGGTGATCGCCCCGATCGAGCCCGGCCCGTACTGCGCCTGGAGCTCGCGCAACCGCCGTGCGGTGAACGAGATCGCCTCGTCCCAGGAGACCTTGCGCCACTCGTCCGCGATCGTGTCGCGCACCATCGGCTCCAGCACCCGGTCCGGGTGGCTGGCGTACCCGAACGCGAACCGGCCCTTCACGCAGGAGTGGCCCTCGTTCGCGCCGCCGTTCTTGTACGGCACCATCCGCACCAACTCGTCGCCGCGCATCTCGGCCTTGAACGAGCAGCCGACACCGCAGTACGCACAGGTGGTGATGACGGACCGCGTCGGCATACCCAGCTCAACGACGGACTTCTCCTGCAGAGTCGCGGTCGGGCACGCCTGCACGCACGCGCCGCAGGACACGCAGTCGGACTCCATGAACGAGACGCCCGCACCGGCCGCGACCTTCGAGTCGAACCCGCGGCCCTCGATCGTCAGCGCGAGAGTTCCCTGTACTTCGTCACAGGCGCGGACGCACCGCGAACACGCGATGCACTTGGACGCCTCGAAGTCGAAGTACGGGTTGGAGGAGTCGGTCGGGAGGTCCAGGTGGTTCGCGCCGGCCTCGACCCCGGAGCCGTAACGGACCTCGCGCAGGCCGGTGACGCCGGCCATGTCCTGCAGTTCGCAGTCGCCGTTGGCCGAACAGGTCAGGCAGTCCAGCGGATGGTCGGAGATGTAGAGCTCCATCACGCCCCGGCGGAGTTTGCCGAGCCGTTCGTTCTGGGTTCGCACGGACATGCCGGGTGCCACCGGTGTCGTGCAGGAGGCCGGCGTACCGCGCACTCCGTCGATCTCGACCACGCACAGCCGGCAGGAGCCGAACGCCTCCAGGTTGTCGGTGGCGCACAGCTTCGGGACATCGACCCCGGCCTGCTTGGCCGCACGCATGACCGAGGTCCCGGGTGGGACGGTCACCGCGATTCCGTCGATGGTCAGTTCGACGGTGGCATCACCGGGGCGGGCCGGCGTACCGAAGTCGGGTTCCTTGAGCAGGCTCATCCGCGTCCTCGCTTCGCTCCGGGCGCGGATGAGGCACAAAGGGGGCTGTATTTGATGATGAACTCGCTTCGCTCGTTCATGCGCCGAAGTCCTTTCGGAAGTGACGGACGGCACTTTGTACCGGCATGGGTGTCAGCCCGCCCATCGCGCAGAGCGAGCCGTCGGTCATCAGTTCACACAGGTCGTCGAGCAGGACGAGGTTCTTCTGCCGGTCCTCACCGGCCACGATCCGGTCGATCGTCTCGACGCCGCGGACGGCGCCGACCCGGCACGGGGTGCACTTGCCGCACGACTCGGCCGCGCAGAACTCGAACGCGAACCGCGCCATCGAGGCCATGTCGACGGACTCGTCGAACACCACGATCCCGCCGTGCCCGACCATCGCACCGGCCGCCGCGAACGCCTCGTAGTCCATCGGCAGGTCGAACCGCTCGACCGGGAGGTACGCCCCGAGCGGGCCGCCCACCTGGACGGCCCGCACCGGGCGGCCCGACGACGTACCGCCGCCGAAGTCGTTGACCAGCTCGCCGAGAGTGATGCCGAACGCGGTCTCGACGATCCCGCCGCGGGCCACGTTCCCACCGAGCTGGAACACGCTCGTGCCGAGCGACCGGCCGGTCCCGTACGCCGCGTAGGCCTCGGCACCCTCGGCCAGGATCACCGGGACAGTTGCCAGCGACAACACGTTGTTCACCACAGTCGGACGGCCGAAAAGCCCTTCCAGGGCAGGGATCGGGGGCTTGGCCCGGACCTGTCCACGCTTGCCCTCGAGGCTCTCCAGCATCGAGGTCTCTTCACCGCAGATGTACGCGCCCGCCCCGACGCGGACGTGCAGATCGAAGGCGAACCCGGAGCCGAGGACGTCGTCCCCGAGCCAGCCCTCCGACCGGGCGATCTCGATCGCGGCCCTGAGCGTCGCCACCGCGTCGGGGTACTCGGACCGCAGGTACACGTATCCTTCCGAGGCCCCGACGGCGTACGCCGCGATCGTCATCCCCTCGATCAGCGTGAACGGATCGCCCTCGATCAGCATCCGGTCCGCGAACGTCCCGGAGTCGCCCTCGTCGGCGTTGCAGCAGACGAACTTGAGGTCGGACTCGGCGCCGAGCACGGTCCGCCACTTGATGCCGGTCGGGAACCCGGCGCCGCCACGGCCGCGCAGCCCGGAGTCCACCACCGTCTCCACCACCTCGGCCGGCGTCCTTGCCAGCGCCGCCCGCAGTCCGCGCATCCCGCCGTACGACGTGTACTCCTCGGCGGAGAGTGGATCGGTCACCCCGACCCGGCCGAAGGTGAGCCGTTGCTGCCTCTTCATCCACGGCAGTTCGTCAACGACGCCGAGGTGGGCGCCGATGTCGCGTCCGTCGCCGCTCAGCATCCCGGCCGCGAGCAGGCCATCGACATCCTCGGGCGCGACCGGGCCGTAGCCGACCCGGCCTTCGGCGGTCTCGACCTCGACCAGCGGCTCGAGCCAGAGCATGCCGCGCGAACCGTTGCGCACGACCTGCACGTCCTGCCCGTGCGCCGCGGCCGCCGCGGCGATCCGCTCGGCGACCTCGTCCGCTCCGACGGAGCGTGCGGCCGCGTCGCGCGGGACGTAGACACGGATCGTCATCGAGCCTCCCCGAGAAGCGCGTCAAGCCGTGCCGGTGTCACGCGACCGTGCAACTTCTCGCCGACCTGGACCGCGGGTCCGAGGGCGCAGTTGCCGAAGCAGAAGATCTCGGCGAGGGTGATCCGGCCGTCGTACGTCGTCTCTCCGAAACCGCAGCCGATGCTGCGCTTGGCGTGCTCGGCCAGATCAGCGGCACCGACTGATCGGCAAGCCTCCGCCTGACAGATCGCGACCGTCGTCCGCCCGGCCGGTGCCCGGCGGAAGTCCTTGTAGAAGGTGACCACGCCGTGCACCTCGGCGACGGCGATGTTGAGGACGTCGGCGACGACCGGGATGTCGGTCTGGTCGACGTACTCCAACTCCTCCTGGACGGCGTGCAGGATCGGGATCAGCGCCCCCCGGAGCCCACGCAGTTCGGTGGCTATCTCGCGTACTCGCTGGGCACGCCCGGGGACCGGGACGGGGGCTGCGGCCACGACCTCACTCGTCATGTATACAACATTCCGTCGCCAGCATCGCAGGGTCAAAGCAATGCTGCCTATCAGTCGATAGGCAGCGTCTATGAAGACCGTCGGCGAAATGTCGAGGCCGCTCGGGTGGGTACGACGTCCGGGGCATGAACGACTACGGAGTGACCGGTGCGAGCACCGAGGTCCAGGTGGTGTTGAGGGTTCCCGTCGAGCAGGTGTGGGCGGGAATCACGGCCGTCGATCGGTACGGCGAGTGGAGTCCGGAGTGTTACTACGGCGCCTGGCTCGCCGACAACCGGCTCGTCGCCGGGGCACGGTTCGAGGCGCGGAACAGATTCGCGGACGGGTTCGAGACGTACGTGACGTGCGTGGTCACAGTTGCCGACGAGCTGACCAGGTTCGGCTGGGACGTGTACGGCGACGAGGACGAGCCGTTCGCCCACTGGGAGTACGACCTGCGACCGGAAGGCTCGCAGACCCTGGTGCACCAGACCTTCGCCCACGGTCCCGGCGAGAGCGGCCTGCGGGTGGGCGTCCGCAACGACCCCACCCGCGCGGCGCACGTCATCCAGGGCCGGCTCGATCAGCTCGCCGGCAACATGCGCAGAACCCTCACCGCGATGGAGGCTGCCCTCCTTCCTGCCTGATCCCCGTCACGGACACGGATTTGCCAGGTCCTCCGGGGGGACCTGGATGGACTGCTTCAGGGTGCGGATGCGCTCGACCTGCGCCTGGGTCTTCGCATCCTTCGCCAGTTCGGCGTACACGGGCTGGACCGCCTTGGTCAGTGCCGCGAGATCCGCGGCGCTGGCCGTGACGATCTTTCCCCCGAGGTTGCAGAACGCCACGGCGTTGGCAGTCTCGGTGGTCCGGTTCGCGAGAACCCATTCCTGCAGGTCTTTCACTGCGGTCTGCAGGACCGACCGGTTGTCCTCCGACAACTCGGCGTACACCTCGGGGTTGATGACGAGGGTGTTCACCTTCTCGTTGAGGGTGACGTTCCCGGCCGCGGTGGACGGCGCCGGAAGTCCGCGGGCCAAGAGGAATCCCGACTCGACGCCTGCCATCGACCCGTCCTGGACGCCCTGGACGAAGCTGCTGTCGGTGAGGTCGACCGGCTTCCCGCCGAGCGCCCGGAAGGTCGCCTCGTTGAGCACGGAATGCGGTGTCCGGATGGTCTGGAGGTTGTAGTCCTCAACCCGCACCAGAGCGTGCCGGAACCCGAAGGTGTGGCGCGGGCTCTCCGGCAGCAGCGTCAGACCCGTGACGCCGGCCGCCTCGAGGCCCGACATCAACTCGGTGGACAGGTCGGAACTGGTGACGATCTTGTCGGCCAGCGCGTCCGACGTGACCAGGAACGGAGCATTGAGCGCACGGAACGAGGTCACGCCTTCGGCGTCCCAGGCTCTGGCCGGGACCATCCCCATTCCGAGTTGCTTCTCCTTGACCATCCGGGCGATCTTCTGGTCCCACTCGACGGATTCCTGCCCGGACGCCTGCCAGACCGGATAGATGAGCACTTCCCCGCCGGAGCCGACTCGGACCAGTTCGACCAGCTTCATGATCGCGATTCCGCCGGGCGAGTCCGGATCGTCGTCGGCCGTCCCGATCTGGATGGTCACCGGGCCCGCATCGGCCTCGGCCGTGGTCGCAGGTGCGTCCTTGCCGCAGGCCACCGCCGCTCCCAGCAGAGCCAGCACCAGCGTGAAAATCCCCAGGCGTCGTCGCGGATTCATGACTCCCCCACCCCCGACGGAGGCTTGGCCGCACTCGGCCGCGCATTTCCGATGCGCTGTCGATACCCACCGTCACATCGGCCCGCTCTGCGGGCCGGTCGCGGGGGCGCTGAGCTACGCCGACCGTCACTCTCCACAGTCGCACGACTCAGACCCCTCCACCACCTCCGCCCGTCAGGGAACGGCCTTGCTGGGGCTCAGGAGGCAGCTGAGGC
Source organism: Kribbella sp. NBC_00889 (assembly GCF_045207705.1). NCBI lineage: Bacteria > Bacillati > Actinomycetota > Actinomycetes > Propionibacteriales > Kribbellaceae > Kribbella > Kribbella sp. NBC_00889. The sequence goes on from NZ_CP108783.1 coordinate 6,878,846, forward strand.
GTCGGTGGGTCCGGGGGCTACCCAGAGGCAGTCGGCGGTGCCCTCGTCGAGACTCTCGGTGTAGATGTCGACCTTGTGGGTGATCACGTTCAAGCACTCGTTGAGTTCCTGGATCTGCGCGCTGACGTAGTCCTGGTGGCTGCGGAGCAACGCCAGGCGGTCCTGCTCGTTGCCCGGCCCTTGACGCACCAGGTCGGTGTACTTGCGGATCGTGTCGAGCGGCATGCCGGACGAGCGGAACTTGATGCACATGTCCAGCCAGTCGACGTCGTCCTCGGTGTAGACGCGCCGGCCGTTCGACTCCCGCCGGACCGGGTCCGCGAGCAGCCCCTCCCGTTCGTAGAACCGCAGCGCGTGCACACTCAGCCCGGTCCGCTCCGCCACCTGCCCGATGCTCAGCCCCATGGGCCGCACCATAACCCGGCAGCTAGACCCACAACTACCTGTTAAGCATTGGCTTCAAAGCTGTCAGGGCCTGATGTACGTCGGCTTGCGTGGAGTAGATGTGGAAGGACGCGCGAAGCTTGCCGTCGCGGACGGCAGCCCGGATACCGGCGGCCGCGAAGGCGTCCTCGGCTCCGGAGATTCTGGTGCTGACGATCGCGCTGTTCGACGGCGGCAGACCGAGGCCGGCACGGAACTCGTTCGCCAGGTCGACGTTGTGGCGGTTGATCGTCTCGACGCCGATCTCCTCGACCAACTCGAGCGCCGGTGCGGCACCGACGAAGCAGAACCAGGCCGGCGACTGGTCGAACCTGCGCGCGCCGTCGGCGAGGTCCATCCGGGTCCCGTAGTACGAGCTGTGCACGTCCTGACCGGCGTACCACCCGGCGGCCACCGGGCGGCACCGCTCCTGGAGTCGCGGCGAGAGGTAGCCAAGCGTCGCACCGCGCGGCGACATCAGCCACTTGTAGGTGTGCGCGACGAGTACGTCGATGTCGTCCACGGTCAGCGGCAGCCAACCGAGCGCCTGGCTCGCGTCGATCGCCACGAGCGCACCGACCTTCTTGCTCGCGGCAACCACCGCGGGCAGGTCGAGGACGGCACCGGTCGACGACTGGACCGCACTCACCGCGACCAGGTCGACACCTGTTCGGATCGCCGCGACCAACTGGTCTCCTGGTACGCCGGCAACCTCGATGCCACGGTCCTCGTGCACCTTCCACGGGAAGACGTTCGACGTGAACTCGACGTCGTCGGTGAGAACCTTCGCGCCATCCGGAAGGGCGGCCGCGATCGGGGCCAGCGCCGCCGAGACCGTACTGCCGACGAAGACATCCCGTACGTCGGCTCCGACCATGCGCGCGAACGACTCCCGCGAACGGGTCGTGGACTGGTCCCAGGGCTCCCAACTCGTGGCGCCGACCCGCCAGTCGGACAGCACGGCCTGCAACGCCTCCCAGGCCGGCCTCGGCGGCAATCCGTAGGAGGCCGTGTTCAGCCAGCCCGGCTCCGGATCCCACAACCCCGCGAACTCGTCGACACCGCCCACGTGCACTCCTCAGCTTGGCTCTCCGACCACCTTATGCGGGGCTTGACCTAGACAGCGGTCTAGCTCCTAGCCTCCGGGACATCGAGTCACGACACAGGAGGCGTTCGTTCATGCGTTATCGCACGTTGGGTGGGACCGGGATCGAGGTCAGTGTGCACTGCCTCGGAACCATGATGTTCGGTGCCGTCGGCAACCCCGACCACGAGGACAGTGTCCGGATCATCCAGACCGCGCTCGACCGGGGCATCAACTTCGTCGACACCGCGGACATGTACTCCACCGGCGAGTCCGAGGAGATCGTCGGCAAAGCCCTGAAGGGGCGCCGGGACGACGTCGTACTGGCGACCAAGGTGCACTTCCCGCTGCACGACGGGAGCCGCAATCAGAGCGGGAACTCGCGCCGGTGGATCACGCGGGCGGTCGAGGACAGCCTGCGTCGGCTCGATACCGACTGGATCGATCTGTACCAGGTCCACCGGCCGGATCACAGCACGGACATCGAGGAAACACTGTGGGTGATGAGTGATCTCGTCTCCCAGGGGAAGATCCGCGCGTTCGGGTGCTCGGCGTTCCCGGCCGAGGAGATGGTGGAGGCGTACCACGTCTCGGAGCGGCGTGGGTACGGGCGTTTCCGCACCGACCAACCGCCGTACTCGATGATCAGCCGCGGGATCGAGCGCTCGGTGCTGCCGACCTGCCGGCGGCTGGGCATGGGCGTGCTCACCTACAGCCCGCTGGCGTGGGGCTTCCTGTCCGGCAAGATCCGCAAGGACCACCCGATCGACCTCACCACTGGCCGCGCAGCCCTTGCACCGCATCGTTTCGACCCGTCACTGCCCGCCAACGCCGCGAAGTACGACGCTGTCGAGCGGCTGATGGAAGTTGCCGAGGGCATCGGAGTCACGCTCCCGGAGCTGGCGCTGTCGTTCGTCACCACGCACCCGGCGGTCACCTCGGTGATCAACGGCCCGCGCACGATGGACCAACTGGAAGGCCTGCTGAAGGCCGCCGACCTCATCCTTGACGACGCCGTCCTCGACCAGATCGACGAGATCGTCCCACCCGGCACCGACCTCTACGAAGCCGACGCCGCCTGGCAACCCCGGTCGCTGACGGATCTCGCGCAGCGCCGTCGGCCGGCCGCGGACCGGTGAGGTGCGGACCGCCAGGCCATCACAATCCGCGGCTCGGGAGGCGTGCCCAGCGCAACTCGGTGTCGCCGGGCACATTGTGATGGCCTGGCGGTCCGGGCATCAGCGCGTACGGATCTTCGTCACCAGCGCGTGCAGGGTCGCGCGCTCGGCCGCGGTGAGCGGCTGCAGCGTCGTCTGCTCCACTTCACGCACCGCCTTCCGCGCGGTGGTGAGTGCAGTCCTCCCCCTGGCGGTGAGGGTGATCCGGTAGCGGCGGCGGTCGGCCGGGTCGCGCTCTCGCTGGACCATCCGCTTCTCGATCAGCGCGTCCATCAAGCGGACCATGTCGGCGGTGTCCATACCGAGTGCGGCAGCGAGCGCGTTCTGCGCCGACGGGCCGAGCTCGGCCAGCTCCGCCAGGGCGGCGTACTCCCACAACGTGAGGCCGGGGCGCTCGGCCAGCCGATCGGCGATCGCGCGCCGGCCGGCCACCGCCACCTTGTGCAGCACGAAGGTGGTCGTCCCACTGAGCGTCTCCATCGCGCTATTGTAGGCTCGAACCAACTGTTGGTTGTTCCCAACTAATCGGAGATGCTCACCCATGGACGCGCTCTACCCGCGGCTGCTGGTCCGCGACTTCCCGGCCGCCGTCGACTTCTACCGGCCAGCACTAGCCGAGCTGTACGGCGTTCAGCCGGTCAAGGTGATCCCCGAGGCGCAGTACGCGAACTGGGATCTGGACGGCCAAACCGGCCTGGTGCTGTTCGGACGGGCGATGATCGCGAGCACGATCGGCACCGCCGCCTTACCGGCCGATGTGGAGTCCCAGGACGCGTCGATGCTGGTGCTGAAGGTCGACGCCGTGGACCCGGCGGCCGAGGTTCTCGAGAAGCTCGGCGCCGTGGTTCTGACACCTCCACAGGACCGCCCGCAGTGGGGCCCGAACCTCCGCACCGCCCACCTCCGCGCCCCCGAGGGCACCCTGCTCGAACTCCAGTCGTACTGACGCACTTTTCGATCGTTGGAAATCGGGAACCGGGGTTTGGTAATCGGAAGAAAGAGTGAGGTCGATGGCACCCCTGCCGCAGTCCATCCGCAACGCCGCGGAACCCTGGACAGCACAAGAACTCAGCAAGCTCAAGGCACTCGCCGCAGAGAACCTGCCACCCTCGGTGATCGGTCTCCGGCTCGGCCGGCCGGAGGGAGCGATCCTCAGCAAGGCGCTCCAGACCGGTATCACGCTCACCCCGCTGAACCGCCCGCCGTACGGCACCTGATCCGGGGCCCGTCGACGTACCGTGGAGGTACGGGGACGATCCCAGGGAGGGTGTCATGAGTTTCGACAGGCCCGGCGTGCCGCATTCCGGCCACGAGATGGACCCGAATATCGACCAGGATCTGGTCGAAGAGGGTGTCGAACTGACCAATCACGAGCCGGACATCCCGGACCACCCGGGCGGTCCCTCGGCCGGTCCGCAGCCGAACCCGCCCCGGCGCCCACCGCACGAAGTGCCGCCGTCGACTGACGACTGAGCGGTCCGGGCGGTCGCGTGCAATACCGTGTGTGCCCATGACCAGTGGTTGGGGGTGACGGCATGGCGGTGACGATGCGTGACGTGGCCCGGCAGGCCGGGGTGTCACCGAAGACCGTGTCCAACGTGATGAACGGGTACCCGTACATCCGTGAGGAGACCCGGACCAAGGTGCTCGCCGCGATCGATTCGCTCGGCTACCAGATGAACATCTCGGCCCGGAACCTCAAGTCCGGCCGGACCGGCATCATCGGCCTGGCCGTGCCCGAGCTCAGCCTGCCGTACTTCGGCGAGCTCGCGGACGCGGTGATCGAGGCCGCGGAGCTGCACGGCCTGACTGTGATGATCGAGCAGACCGGCGCAGACCGCGACCGCGAGCTGACCGTGATCAAGCGGCCGCGCGGTCACTTGGTCGACGGTCTGCTGTACAGCCCGCTCGGCCTCGGGCAGGAAGACATCGGGCAGCTGACGACGTCCGCACCGATGGTCCTGCTCGGCGAACGCATCTTCCACAGCCCGGTCGACCACGTGATGATCGACAACGTGGCCGGGACCAAGGCCGCGGTCGAACACCTGCTCCAACTCGGCCGCCGCCGGATCGCCGTCCTCGGCGTCCACCCCGGCGAGAAGGTCGGCACCGCCGCCATCCGGTACGACGCGTATGCCGAGGCGCTCACCGAGCACGGCGTACCGGTGCCGGAGGAGCTCGCCTTCCACGCGGGCAAGTGGCACCGCTCGACCGGCGCCGAGGCAACCCAGGCTCTGCTCGCCTCCGGCCGGAAGTTCGACGCCGTCCTCGCCCTCAACGACACCCTCGCCCTCGGTGCGATCCGGACCCTCACCAAGCACGGCCTGCGCGTCCCGGACGACGTCGCCGTCGCCGGCTTCGACAACATCGACGAGGCTCAATACAGCACGCCGACCCTGACCACCGTCGACCCCGGCCGCGCCCAGATCGCCCGCACCGCAGTCGACCTCCTCGTCCGCCGCATGAAGGGCGACAACTCCGAACACGAGGAGATCGTCGCGCCGTACAAGCTCCACACCCGCGAATCCACCCTCGGCACCACCTGAGCCCTTGACGGTCCCAAAGCACCCGGGCATCATCTCTACACCGATGTAGTACACCGATGTAAAGTAGGCTCGCATGCTTGACGACCGCCCTCCTCGTCCACGGCGCAGAGCAGTACTAGGTGGCATGCTCGGCGCCCTCGCGCTCACCGGTTGCGGCAGCCTCGGGTCCCGGCCGCGGGTCCGGGAATGGAATCTGTTCGGCGGCGGTGACGGCGCCCGCCTGCTGCAGATCCATCAGCAGTACGTCGCCGAGCACCCCGACGTCGACTTCGAGGCGCACACGCTCGCCTGGGGTCCGCCGTTCTACACGAAGCTCGCGATGTCGGCGGCCGGCGGCCGCGCGCCAGAGGTCGCAACCCTGCATCTGTCCCGGCTGAAGGGATTCAGCCCGACCACGATGCTCGATCCGATCCCGGTCGACCTGCTCGAGGAGGCCGGCGTCCGCGAGTCCGACTTCCTGCCGGCGACGTGGAACCGCTGCATCGTCGACGGGAAGTTGTACGCCGTACCGCTCGACCAGCACCCGTTCGTCCTCTACTACAACACCGACGTCTGCAAGAAGGCCGGTCTGCTCGGCCCGGACGGCAAGATCAAGCCGGTCAAGGGCGTCACCGAGTTCCTCGACCTGCTCAAGGCGGTCAAGGAGACCACCGGCAAGTACGCCGCCTCGGTCGAGACCACGAACCCGTGGCGAATCTGGTGGACTCTCTACGGCCAACTGGAAGGCAAGTTCTTCAGCGACGACGGCACGCGGCTCGTCCTGGACGACGCCAAGGCGCTGGAAGCCCTTGAACTGATGGCGAAACTCGCCACCGACGGACTCACTCCGAAGTCGTCGAACTACGCCGCCCTGGTCGCCCAGTTCACCAACGGCGACGCGGGCCTGAGCTTCAACGGTGAGTGGGAGGTGACGACGTACCAGACCGCGAAGACGCCGTTCAGCATGGCGCCGTTCCCGGTCGTGTACGACGTACCGAGTTTCGCCGGGGACTCGCACACGTTCGTGCTGCCGCACCAGGCCAACCGGAACAAGGACGACACCAAGGCGACGATCGAGTACATCGCCTGGATCCTCAAGCACAGTGCGGACTGGGCAGCCGGCGGCCACATCCCGGCGTACCAGCCGGTGGCGAAGAGCCAGAAGTACCTGGACCTCAAGCCACAGGCGGAGTACCGCAGTGTCGCGCCGGATGTGCTCTACGACCCGGACGGCTGGTTCAGCGGTTCGGGAGCGCAACTGGAGAACGAGGCCGGAGCCGCGTTCAGCGGAGTGTTCTCCGGCCAGGCGACCCCCAAGGCGGCGCTCGCGCAGTTCAAGGCCGCCACCCAGAAGTTGCTCGACACCCCGTCCCCGGTCTGACAGGAGGTCACGCTCATGGCCGTACAGACACAACCTCAGGTCACCACGACCACACCGCGCACCGCGGCGAAGCCGGCGACGGGACAGCCCTGGAAGGAACGCTGGGGCGGGCTGTTCTTCGTCGCGCCGTTCCTGCTGCTGTTCGCCGTCTTCATGATCTGGCCGATCATCTCCGGGCTGTGGAACAGCTTCTTCAACACCAGTCTCGCGGGGGTCAAACAGGAGTTCCTCGGGCTGCAGAACTGGCGGGAGATGTTCGGCGATCCGGCCGTCTGGTCGTCGCTGAAGAACACCCTCGTCTTCACCGCGATGAGTACTCCACCACTGGTCGTCATCGCACTGGTGATGGCCCTGCTGGCGAACCGCAAAGGCCTGCTGGGCTGGCTGTTGCGGTTCTCGTACTTCGCTCCGTTCGTCCTGCCGGCGACAGTCGTGACGCTGATCTGGGTGTGGATCTATCAGCCCGGGTTCGGCCTGGTGAACGGGCTGCTGACGGCCGGCGGGTTCGCTGAGATCGACTGGCTGAACACCGAGAACCGGGCCATGCTCGCCGTGGTGATCACGACCGTCTGGTGGACGGTCGGATTCAACTTCCTGCTCTATCTCGCCGCCCTGCAAGGGATTCCGGCCCAGGTGTACGAGGCGGCCGCGATCGACGGCGCGGACGGCCGGCAGCAGTTGTTCCGGATCACGCTCCCGCTGCTGAGCCGGACCACCGGACTGATCGTCGTACTGCAACTGGTGGCGTCGTTGAAGATCTTCGACCAGATCTACCTGATGACCAACGGCGGGCCGAACTTCGCGACCCGGCCGATCATCCAGTACATCTACCAGAACGGCTTCACCAACTACCGGATCGGCTACGCGTCGGCGATCTCGTACATGTTCTTCGCGGTCATCGTGGTGGTCGCGGTGCTGCAGTTCAGACTGTTCTCCGGCCGGAAGGAGGCCGACCAATGAGGACGACGTGGACCTTCCCGAAGGTGGCGACCATCGTCGGTGCGGTGCTGCTGGCCGTGCTCTGGCTGGTTCCGTTGCTCTGGGCCCTCGACACCTCGCTCAAGCCGGAACCGGAGACGACCCGGTCACCGATCACGTGGTTGCCGGCAGCGCCGACCATGGCGGCGTACAGCAGCGTGCTCGACCAGGGCGACCTGATTCGCTGGTTCTTCAACAGCACCGTCGTGTCGGTGCTGGTCACCGGGCTGACCCTGGTCGTCTCGGTACTGGCGGCGTTCGGCTTCTCCCGGACCAGGTTCCCCGGCCGCCGAGTGCTGTTCGGCCTGATCATCGCCGGCATCCTGGTCCCGCCGCAGGTGCTGATCGTGCCGCTGTTCCAGGAGATGACCGGGCTCGGTCTGGTCGACACCTACTGGGGCATCGTGTTGCCGCAGGTGGTCGCGCCGGTGATGGTGTTCGTGCTGAAGAAGTTCTTCGACGGCATCTCCCGCGACTACGAGGACGCCGCCCGGGTGGACGGCGCGACCCGGTGGCGGATCGTCTGGAGCGTGATGGTGCCGATGTCGCGGCCGATCCTCGTTGCCGTCGGCATCTTCACGTTCATCGGGGCCTGGAACAACTTCCTCTGGCCGTTCATCGTGACCACCGACCCGTCGATGATGACGATCCCGGTCGGACTCGCCAACGTGCAGGGCTCCTACGGCCTGCGCTACGCCCAGATCATGGCGTCCGCCGTGCTGGGCGGACTTCCCTTGCTGATCGTCTACGCCCTGTTCCAGCGCCATGTGGTGCGTGGGGTGGGCGACGCCGGCATCAAGGGATGACCTCACCTCTCACGACTGGAGCCATCTGGTGACCTCTGCCCGCATCATCATCGACCCCGCGTTCACGGTTGCCCCGGTTAACCGGCGGACCTTCGGCACCTTCGTCGAGCACATGGGCCGCTGTGTCTACACCGGCATCTATGAGCCCGGGCACGCGACCGCCGACGAGGACGGCTTCCGCAAGGACGTCCTCGAACTGACCCGGGAGCTCGGGGTGTCGGTGGTCCGCTACCCCGGCGGCAACTTCGTCTCCGGCTATCGCTGGGAGGACGGCGTCGGCCCGCGCGAGGGCCGGCCGCGCCGGCTCGACCTGGCCTGGCACAGCGTCGAGACGAACGAGTTCGGCCTGGACGAGTTCATCCGCTGGTGCGCCAAGGCCGGGGTGGAGCCGATGATGGCGCTGAACCTCGGCACCCGCGGCGTACAGGAGGCGCTCGACCTGCAGGAGTACTCGAACCACCCAGGTGGGACCGCCCTGTCCGATCTGCGTGAACAACACGGCGCGTCGCCGTACGGCGTCAAACTGTGGTGCCTGGGCAACGAGTTGGACGGGCCGTGGCAGATCGGGCACAAGACCCCGGCCGAGTACGGGCGACTCGCGGCCGAGACGGCACGGACGATGCGGATGATCGAGCCCGATCTGGAGCTGGTCGCGTGCGGTTCGTCGTCGTCGCAGATGCCGACCTTCGGCACCTGGGAGCGTGAGGTGTTGCGGGAGACGTACGACTTCGTCGACCACATCTCCTGCCACGCGTACTACGGCAACGACGACGGCGACACGGCGTCGTTCCTGGCCTCCGCGGTGAACATGGACCGCTTCATCGACGCCGTCACGGCAACCGCGGACCACGTGGGTGCGGAACTCAAGAGCAGCAAGCGGATCGGCATCTCGTTCGACGAGTGGAACGTCTGGTACAAAGACCGCTCGCGGCGGACCGACGGACCGCACGACCAGTGGGAGGTCGCACCGCGCCGGATCGAGGACGAGTACAACGTCACCGACGCCGTTGTCGTCGGCAACCTCCTGATCTCGCTGCTGCGGCACAGCGACCGGGTCGCCGTCGCCTGCCTGGCGCAGCTGGCGAACGTGATCGCGCCGATCATGACGGAGCCGAACGGCCCGGCCTGGCGGCAGCCGACGTTCCACCCGTTCGCGATCACGTCACGGCTCGCGGCCGGCCAGGTGCTGCGGCTGGAGACCGACTCGCCGACCGTCAGCACCGCCAAGTACGGCGACGTCCCGGCCGTCGACGCGGTCGCGACGTACTCCGAGGGCGAACTGGCGGTCTTCCTGGTCAACCGCTCGTCCGAGGACACGGTCGACGTCACCGTCGACGTCAGCCGCTCCGGCGTCAGCACGATCGAGGAAGCCGTGATGGTGCACGACGCCGATCCGCTGGCCACCAACTCCGCCGAGCACCCCGACCGCATCACCCCCCAACCAGTCGATTCCAGCCTCCAGGACGGCCGGCTGACCGTCACCCTCCCGGCCATCAGCTGGGTTGCCCTAAGGCTGTCGACCGACTGAGGTCGCGGTGTCAGACTGGGTGACCGTGGCCACCCAGTCTGACCTTTCGGACACCTCGCGGATCGAGGCCTTCAGCGACGGCGTGTTCGCGATCGCGATCACCCTGCTCGTCCTCGAGTTGCACATTCCCGAGCTCGAACCGGACGAGCGGCTCTGGCCGGCGTTGGTGCGGGAGTGGCCGCAGTTCGCGGCGTACCTGACCAGCTTCGCGGTCCTCGGCATCATGTGGGTCAACCACCACTCGATGTTCCGGCAGATCCGGCGGGCGGATCGCGGGCTGATGTTCCTCAACCTGCTGCTGTTGCTGTGGACCGCGTTGCTGCCGTTCCCGACGAACCTGTTCGCCGAGTACCTGCGCGACGACACGATCGATGCCCATGTCGCGGCCGCGGTCTACAGCGCCAACCTGACGCTGGCCGCGATCGCGTTCAGCCTGATCTGGTGGCACGTGCTGCGGTCTCACCTGGTCGACCACAACCTCACGCCGTCCGAACAGCGCGCGTCGGTCCTGCGCTACTCGATCGGCACGTTGTTCTACGCGGCCTGTATCGGGCTGTCGTTCATCTCGGCCCCGCTCACCTTGCTCGTCCAGTTCGTCCTCGCCCTGTACTACGGCTTCGAGCAACTGCGGACCCGGTCGTCAGCCGTGGCCTGACCCGTCATCACACTGGGATACGCCTCGCCCGAGCAGGAAGAGTGCGTACCGATCAGCGTCGCGATGGATCGTGGCTCGACCGTTTCTACCGCTCGAACTGAGTGACTTCGACCCCGGGCACGACCTCGATCCGCGCGATCTCGTGGTAGCCGCGGGACTTGTAGAGGTTGACGGCCGGAGTGTTCGCGCTGCCGGTCGAGACCAGGCTGGCCGGCCGCGGCTCCTGCTGGTCGAGATGGTCGAGCAGGGCGCGCCCGTGACCGCGGCGGGCGTACGCCGGATCGACGATCAGGCGGGAGATCTCGACCGTGTCGTCGTCCGGGAACTCGTACGCCACTGCGCCGACCAGGACGTCACCGTCGTACCGGCCGAGCCAGTGTTCGGTGGACGACATCAGACCGGCGAGGTCCTCCTGCAGTGGCGGGATGCCGTCGAAGCCAATGAGCTCGGCCTCGATGGCGTACGCGGCGTGCTGGATCGCCAGCAACCGTTCGGCAAGCGTGCGGTCAGTGAGGTCGAGAGGGCTGATCACGCCCGTCAGGCTACGCGGCCTTCCAGTAGCCCAATGCCTTCACCCGGTGCTTCGGTACGGCGACGTCCTTCAGGACGTACGTCGTGAGGGCGCGGGTGGTAGCGGTGTCGCAGGCGATCCAGACGTACGCGCCGGACGCCTCGCCGAGGAGCTTCGGAAGATCCGCCTTGACGCTCGCGACCAGTTCCGGCCGTGGGATCGCACGGAGCTCGTGCCGCTCGGGGCTGATCCGGAACGGGAGCGAGTGGTCGGCGTCGTGCGAGGTCTCGAACCAGATCGTGGCCGGCAGCTTCGGCGCGACCGCGAGCAACGAGTTGATGGCCGGCAGGGACGCCGGGTCCCCGATCACCAGCATCCGCGCGGGCAGCGGGTCCGGCACCTCGAACCCGGTCCCCTGCACGGTGGCCTCGATCGTGTCGCCGGGCTGGGCCTTGCGGGACCAGTCGCTCGCACAGCCGTCGTGCAACGCGAACTCCAGGCTGAACGTCCCGGCCCCGACATCCGGGTCGACCAGCGTGTAGGCCCGCTGGTACGGCTTGCCCGCGTTGTCGAACCACAGCCGCACCCACATCGTCGGGTGAACCCCGATGGCTTCGAGCAGACCGCCGTCGGTGAAGTGCACCCGGCGGTAGCGCTCGGTGACCTGTTCGGCACCCGTCACGGTGAAGACGAAGTCCTTCCCGCGGAACAGCTTGAGCACCACACCTTCCCAGCCGTGCCCCACGAGAACCTCCCCTAGAGTCGATGCCATTGCGGCCGAAGAATCTGACTTGTAAGTTAGCGCAGCCTAACCTAACTGAAACGAGGCCAGGAGTGAATGCTCGGGTGTTCCGGGACGCGTACGGCGTACCGCATCTGCGGGCTGGAGACCCGCTGGCTCTCGTGTACCTGCAAGGCACCAACGCCGCGGCCGACCGTGCCTGGCAGCTCGAGCTCGAGCGCCGCCGGTTCCTCGGCACCAGCGCGGCCTTCCTGGGCGCCGAGGCGGCGGGCTGGGATGTGTTCGCGCGGCAGGCCCGGCTCGCCGACACCGCGCAGCGCTGCTTCGAGGCGCTCGACGAGCAGACCCGCGAGTGGATCACGGCGTACGTCGAGGGCGTCAACCACGCGCTGCCCGGTGGAGCCGCCCGTGCCCCAGAGTTCGCCGAGACCGGCCTCACGCTGCAGGAGTGGGAGCCGTGGGCGCCGCTGGGCATCTGGCTCGCGGTGCACATCCTGTTCGCCGGTTTCCCGAGCAAGCTGTGGCGCACCCACGTGGCGCGGACCCTCGGCGACGACAAGCTCGACCTGTTCACCTCGGAGGGACCGCGGACGGCGGGCAGCAACGGCTGGATGATCCCGGGGTCGCTGTCCAGCAGCGGCCAGGCGATCGTCGCCGGCGACCCGCACCGCTACATCGAGAGCCCGGGCGTCTACCAGCAGATCCGGTTGTCCTGCCCCGAGTACGACGTACTGGGCCTCGCCGTCCCCGGGATCCCCGGCGTCGCGCACTTCGGCCACACCGGGGAGGTCGCCTGGGCGATCACCAACGCGATGGCCGACTACCAGGACCTGTACGCCGAGCAGCTCCGGCCGGCCGGGCCGGGACTGGAAGCGCTCGGCCCGGACGGCTGGAAGCCGGCGCAGGTCCACACCGAGGTCGTCGAGGTGGCCGGCGCGGACCCGATCGAGGCCGAGGTGATCGAGACCGAGCGTGGCCCGGTGATCGTCAACGACTCGACCCGGACGATCAGCCTTCGGTACCCGCCGCGAGTGACCGGCCGGCTCGGCTTCGAGGTCATTCCGAAGTTGCTTCAGGCAACCACCGTGGCGGACATCGACGCGGCCGTCTGCGACTGGGTGGAGCCGGTCAACGTGATCCTCGCAGGCGACACCGCGGGTGGGCTGCTCCATCGCACCGCCGGGCTGGTCCCGCGACGTCACGGCGACAACATGCTGCGCGTCGTGCCGGCGTGGGAAGCCGGCCACCAGTGGGACGGATGGCACGACCCGATGCCGCGGGCAACCGTCGACGGGCCGGCCGTGATGGCGAACGCGCGGGAGCTCGCGGCCTCACTCGGCGTCGAGTTCGCCGCCCCGCACCGGTCCCGCCGGATCCGTGAACTGCTGACGTCCCAGTCGAGCTGGTCCGTGGCCGAGATGCCATCGATCCACAAGGACACCTACCTCGGGTCGGCCGCGGGCCTCCTCGCCCTGCTGGCCGGCCTCGAGGAGCTGTCGCCGGAAGCCGTTGCCTTGCGCACCGAACTGCTCGGCTGGGACCGGCGGATGGACGCGGCCAGCAGCACCGCGTCGTCGTACGCCGCGATCCGGAAGGCGCTGGTCTCGCGGCTGGCCGACCACTTCGGCGTACTCGAGGACGCGCAGGTCCCCGAGGTGTTCGTGCCGTGGATGGACGTGCTCACGCATGTCTCGTACGCGGTGGAGAACCTGCTCACGACCGAGCTGATCCCGGACGTCAACGTGTCCTGGCTGGCGCGCGAGGCGCTGGAAGAAGTTGCCGCACGCAAGCGCCGGCCGCCGTGGGGCGAGACGCACCAGCTGGCGCCGTTGCACGCGTTGCGCGGTCCGGTCTTGGCGCCGGGCGAGGAGCCGTTCGACCTTGGGCTGTCCGGCGACCATCACTGTGTGATGTCGACGTCGTCCCTGCCAGGACTGACCGATGTGTGCGTGCGCGGCTCGGCTGCGCGCTATGCCTGGGATCTCGCGGATCGGTCGGCCAGCCGATGGGTGGTGCCGCTGGGTGCGTCCGGCGTACTCGGCGACCCGCATCATCACGATCAGCTGCCGTTGTGGTTGCGCGGTGAGCTCGCGCCGATCGTCACCGAGTGGGACAGGCTCGAGCGGGAGGACCGGAGTTTCACCCACGAGATCGAGGGCTTCGGCACGGTCGGAATCGTGGAGGCGGATCCGTTGCGAGATCTCGACCTCATCCACGGCTGGGTCACGGCCGACCGCGCGAGCTTCTGGGGCATGGGCGAGTTGTCCCGGGAGGAGATCGCGGCGACGTACGAATTCCTGGACTCGGTGCCGACGCATCACGTGTACGTCGTGCGGTTGGACGGCGTACCGATCGGGCTGCTGCAGACGTACGATCCACAGGCCGATCCGGTCGGGGCGGCGTACGAGATCCAGGCGGGGGACATCGGGGCGCATCTGCTGGTTGCGCCGGGTGATCCGCGGCCGGGGTTCACCGGGAACCTGTTGCGGGCGCTCGGCCGGTTCGTGTTCGTCCACCTCGGTCATCCGCGGCTCGTCGCTGAGCCTGATACGCGCAACGAACGGGCGGTCGACCGCCTGTACCGGTCCGGATTCACCATCGGCCCGGAGGTCAAGATCACGCTGCCGGACGGCACCACGAAGACCGCGCAACTCGGCTTCCTCACGGCGGAACGCTTCCTGAGCTGAACGGCAGCTTCAGGTCACGGCGCCGGGGCTGCCGGCGCGGCCCGACGCGGCGCGATTGTTCGATCTTCGTGTGGAAGTCGGGCTGATCAATCCTTGACCGCGAGCACGGCGGCGATCAGCGGCTGGTAGTCGGTGAGCTCCTCGACGGGCTCGCGGTTGCGCCACCTGACCGCCGGGACCAGGCCGGGCTCGAGGACGGTGAACCCGTCGCCGTACAGCGCGAGGATCTGCTCGTCGGTGCGCCAGCGGCCGCGGCCGAGTGAGCCCTGCAGGACCTGTTCCAGCTCCTGGCTGCGCGGGTCGTTCTCGCTGCGGAAGTGGCTGATGAAGACATGGCTGCCGGACGGGATCCGGTCGTACCAGAACCGGACCAGACCGGCCGGGTCCTCGTCGTCGTTCACGTGGTGCAGTGTGGCGCTGAAGATGATCCCGACCGGCTTGGCGAAGTCGATCAGCGCGGTGGTGTCCGGGTGCTCGTAGATCGCCTTCGGTTCGCGCAGGTCGGCCTGGATCACGGTGGTGTGCTCGTTCTCGGCCAGCAGGGCGCGGCCGTGGGCGAGGACGATCGGGTCGTTGTCGACGTACACGACCTTCGCCTCGGGCACGTACCGCTGCGCGACCTGGTGGACGTTGTCCGCGGTCGGCAGGCCGCTGCCCAGGTCGATGAACTGCCGGACCGGCGTGTGGGTGATGATCTGCTGGACAGCCCGGACCAGCGCCCCGCGGTTGTCGTGGGCGATCACCGCCGAACCGGGCAACTCGTTGATGAACCGGTCCCCGAAGGCGCGGTCGACGGCGAAGTTGTCCTTGCCGCCGAGCAGGTAGTCGTAGGTGCGGGCGATGCTCGGCTTGGTCACATCGAACTCCGCGTACGAGCGCTTCCCCTGCTTGCCTGCATCGGCCATCGCGGCGGGTCCTTCCGATCCGGTAGTGACCCCAGTCACTCTATGCGACGCCGGAACCACCTCGCTCCCGCCCCCGGCCAGTCCTTTCCGAACCTTGTCCTACCGAACCTTTTCAGCGTTCGGCCGCGACCAGGACGTCGTCCGGCAGCAGTGAACGCAGCTCGTCCGTGGTCGGCATCCGGCCCAGTGCACGCAGCCGCTGGGCTGCGCCTTGCCCATCCCCTCGACCAGCCGGGCACCGAGCCAGGACTGTGCCGGGTCGCGCGGGCGGTCGACCACGCCCTCTGGTCCGGCGGGGAGCTCAGTCAGCCCGCAGCGGCCGTCGGGTTCCGGCACGACGGCCGCTGTGGTGACTGCCGGCTGCTGTCGGTGACCTGATCTGGCGGGCCCTGTCACCGGTGTGTCAGTCCGGTCTCTCAGGCGAGGGCGGTCGTGGTCTTCTCGTGGTCGCGACCGGCCGGATGCCGCTCGCGGGGAGATTCGTGCACCGCATGGTCAGCGGTTCGTGGGGCCGGGCACACCGGGCCGCGGCGGATCGGTCCGCCTCCCAGCCGCCGGCTCTTCCACTGCTTTTCTTCGTAGTCGTAGTAAGTGTCGACGCCTCCGACTGTCATCCAGATCCTCCCGTCAACCCCCCGGCTACACCCCTGGCGGTTACACAGTCCGCCTCCAGCGCGCCGGAGGCAAGCGATCCCGGAAATCACCATCGACGAACAGGCTCGAACGCCGGGTTGTGTTGGATTGCGCCGGAAATAGGGGCGTTGGAAAGTCTCAGACCGTGACGATCGCGACGCCGTGACCCGCCAACCGGACGCCCTCGCCGACCGGTTCGGCCGGTAGGAAAGCCATCAGCTGGTACGTCGGGACACCGTCGATCGGGACCACGGACTCGACCGCGGTCAGATTCACCACGACACGCAACCGGCCGCGGGTGACCACGATCCAATCCCCGTCGGCGCCGGACTCGATGCCGACGGACGCGAGCCGGTCGTCGCGCAACTCCGGCGTTCGGGCGCGAAGGGCCAGCAGGTCCCGGTACCACGCCAGCAACTCGCGGTGCGGCGGCTCGTCGACCTCGGTCCAGTCGAGGACCGAGCTACGCCACGTCGCCGGATCCTGCGGGTCCGGGATCTCGCCGGCGTTCCATCCGTGCGCGGCGAACTCCCGCCGCCGACCGCTGCGCACAGCCTCGGCCAGCTCCGGCTCGTCGTGGTCGGTGAAGTAGCGCCACGGCGTCGACGCTCCCCACTCCTCGCCCATGAACAGCATCGGCGTGTACGGCGACGTGATCACCAGAGCAGCGCCGATCGCGAGCTGGCCGGGGGTCAGCGCCGGCCGGTCGCCCAGCGCACGGTTGCCGACCTGGTCGTGATTCGACGTGTACGCGAGGAATTCACTGCCGCGATGCTTGGCCGGGTCGACCGGCCGGCCCCAGTCCTTGCCGCGGAACGTCGAGTACGACCCGTCGTGCAGGAACACCTGGGTGAGCGTCTTCGCGAACACACCCGGCTCACCGAAGTCCACGTAGTACCCGGCTCGTTCGCCGGTCAGCAGCGTGTGCAGTGCATGGTGAAAGTCGTCGCTCCACTGCGCGGTCATCCCCAGACCGCCCTCGGCTACCGGCTCCACCATCCGCGGGTCGTTCAGGTCCGACTCCGCCACCAGCCCGAGTGGCCGTCCGAGCTCCCGCGACAGCTCCGCGGTCTCCGTCGACAGCTGCGCCAGCAGGTGCGTCGGATTCTCGTCAGTCAGCGCATGTACGGCGTCCAGCCGCAGAGCGTCGAGGTGGAACGACCGGAACCACCGCAGAGCGTTGTCGCAGATCCACCGCCGTACCTCGGTGCTCCCGGTGTCGTCCAGGTTGACCGACCGGCCCCACGGCGTCGCGTGCCGATCGGTGAAGTACGGGCCGAACATGTCCAGGCGGTTCCCGCTCGGACCGAGGTGGTTGTAGACGACGTCGAGGCAGACGGCCAGACCGACTTCGTGGCACCGGTTGACGAACCGCTGCAGCGCCTCCGGACCACCGTACGGCTCGTGGACGGCGTAGAGGTCCACGCCGTCGTACCCCCAGCCGTGGCGGCCGGGGAAGGCGGCGACCGGCATCAGCGAGACCATCTCGACGCCAAGCGCCACCAGGTAGTCCAGATGGTCGGCGGCCGCGTCCAGCGTGCCTTCCAGAGTGAAGGTGCCGATGTGCAGCTCGTAGAACACTGAGCCGCGCACGCCTCGGCCGGTCCAGTCACCGTCGGTCCAGCGGAAGCGGTCCTCGTCGAAGACTCGGCTGAAGCCGTGCACACCGTCCGGTTGCCACGGGCTCCGCGGATCTGCCAGCGGCTCGCTGCCGTCGACGGAGAACGCGTAGTCGGTGCCGTGATATGCCTCGACCACGTCCCGCGTCCACCAGCCGTCCGCCGGCCAACGCAGTGGCAGTACGCCGTCGCGCAACACCAGGTCGACCGACGACGCGTTCGGCGCCCAGACACGGAAGGTGTGCATTCAGCTCCTTACGAGCAGGGCCACCGGGAGATCCTCCAGCAGCTCGTGAATCCGGGCTGCTCCACTACCCGCCTCGCGGCCGGTCAACACGTTCTTCCATTGGCCACTCGGCAGCACCACTGTGCTGTCGCCCCAACCACCCACGCGCTGCAGAGCGACCGGCAGCCGGGTCGCCACGGTGATCACCGCGTCTCCCCTCGCAAAGGCAACGGCGTGACCGTTGGACGTCGGCAGCGGGGTGTAGCTGCCCGCGAATGCCTCCGGGTACTGCCGGCGGATGCGGAGTGCTCGCGAGGTGACCAGCAGCTTCTCGTCCGACAGGTCGTCCGGCTTGCCACCATCGTCCAGCTGCAGCAACCGGGCGATCCGGTCCTCGTAGTCCACCGGCCGCCGGTTGTCCGGGTCCACCAAGGACAGGTCGACCAACTCAGTGCCTTGGTACACATCCGGTACGCCGGGCATCGTCAACTGCACCAGCTTCTGGCCGAGCGTCGCCGCCCGGACGAATCCGGATTGCTTGGCGGCGAAGCGTCGTACCGAGTCCAGTACTGCGGGGTCGGCCAGGATCGCGGTGGCGAAGGCGGCGACGGCCTGCTCGTACTCCTCGTCCGGTGAAGTCCAGGTTGTCTGGCGCTTCGCTTCGCGGATCGCCTTGAGCAGATAGGCCTGCACGCGATCCTCGGGCAGCGGTCCGTCGTCCCAGGTGCCGAAGAGCGTCTGCCAGAACAGGTACTCCGTGCTGCCGTCGAGCAGCGGGCTCCGGTGATCCTCCGACAGCCGACGCCACTCGCGCACCGCCTCCGACCAGGCAGCAGGCTGCTCGGACAGCACACCAAGGCGCGCACGTACGTCCTCGGACCGCTTGGTGTCGTGGGTGGACAGCGTGGTCATGGTCTTGGGCCAGTGCTGGTTCAGCCGGGCCGCGAACGCGTGGAACTCCTCCGGCGTCACGCCGAAGTGCTCCGGATCCCCACCGACCTCGTTCAGCGACGTCAGCCGGAACCACCGGTAGAACGCGGTGTCCTCGACGCCCTTCGCCATCACTGGGCCGCAGGTCTGCTGGAACCGGACGATCAGCTCATGCCGCGCATGCTCGTCGATCCGGCTCGTCTCTCGACCCAGCAGCAGATGCAGGACGACATCCAGCGTCTCCCGCCGGTCGTCGTCGAGATTCTCCCGCGCCTTCTCGGCCGCCCGCTCCAACGCCTGCACCGCCGTCGGTGACGGTGGCTCCCCTGGGACGACGTACGCCCGATAGATGTCGAAGTGGACCAGCAGTTCGACGACCACTTCATGGAACGCGCGACGGGTGTGGTCACGCAGCCGGACGTCGTCCTGGCAGATGCGGGCCAGCAACTCCACCAGGCGGTGCACTTCGGCGTACTGCCCGTGCTGGACGATCTCGCGCTTCGCCTGCTCCACAACGGGTGCGAAGTCGGCAGGCTCACCGGTCAGCTCGGAGTGGAGGGCAGACAGCGGCGCCGCACCCGCAGGGTCGACGAAGAGACCGCCGAGGCGGAGCAGAGCGTCGTACCCGGTGGTGCCCGCGCAGGGCCAGTCGCGTGGCAGCTCCTCATCGCCTTCGAGGATCTTCTCCACCACGACCCACGCACCACCGGTCCGCTCGGCCAGGCGGCGCAGGTATCCGCGCGGGTCGGCCAGACCGTCCGGATGGTCGATGCGGAAGCCGTTGAGCTCGCCCTCGCGCAGCAGCTCCAGCAGCAGCTCGTGCGTGGCTTCGAAGACTTCCTGCGTCTCCACGCGTACGGCGGCCAGCGTGTCCACGTCGAAGAACCGCCGGTAGTTCAGCTCCTCGTCAGCCACCCGCCAGTGCGCCAGGCGATACCACTGCTCCGTCACCAGCTCCGCGATCGGCAGATCCTCGGTGCCCGGCCGGAGTGGGTACTCATGCTCGTAGTACCGCAGTACGTCGCCGTCGACCGACAACTCGCCGTCCGCGAGCACCCTGCCGATCCGCTGACCCAGCACAGCCATCAGCAACGGCTGGTTCCCCGAACCCCAGTCGACGTCGAACCACTCGGCGTACGGCGACCCCGGCCCGTCCCGCAGCACCGACCACAACGCCTTGTTGAGCCGCGCAGGCGTCGGCACCGCCACATGATTCGGTACGACGTCCGCCACCGCGCCCATGCGATGGTCGCGCAGCCGTGCGGCCAGCCGGTCGAACGCGGGACGGCCACCCGCCGCGTCGGACAGCCGGCTGTGGTCGACGACGTCGTACCCGTGGGTGGAGCCGGGCGCGGCCTGAAGGATCGGGGACAGGTAGGCGTGAGAGATCCCGAGGCTGTGCAGGTACGGGACCACCGTGGCGGCGTCGTCGAACCCGAAACCGGCGTGCAGCTGCAAGCGGTAGGTGGCCTGCGGGACCCCTGTCATCCCGCAGCCTGCCTCGGGCGGGTCAGGACGAGCGTGCTGCGTGCCTCCAGTCGCACTGTGCTGCCGGCGGCATGCGGCTCGTCGCTCGCGCTGCCCTGCGCGGTCGTCGTGTCCACGACCACCGTCCAGTTCTCGCCGTACTCCTTGGGTGGGAGCAGGAAGTCCTGCGGTTCGTAGTCGCTGTTCAGCAGGACGAGGAACGAGTCGTCCACCACCGGCTCACCGCGCTGGTCCGGCTCGGAGATCGCGTCGCCGTTGAGGAACACCGCGATCGCGCGGGCGTCGTCGCGCTGCCAGTCGCCGTTCTGCATCTCGGTGCCCATCGGGGTGAACCAGACCAGGTCGCCGAGTCCGTCGACACCGGTGTCGCCGTGGAAGAAACGGCGGCGGCGCAGGACCGGGTGGTTGTTGCGCAGCTTGACCAGGAGGCTGGTGAACTCCAGCAGATCCTTCTGCGGATCGGCGAGCTCCCAATCGACCCAGGCGATCTCGTTGTCCTGGCAGTAGACGTTGTTGTTGCCGCCCTGCGTCCGGCCCAGCTCATCGCCATGGGCGATCATCGGCACGCCCTGCGAGATCAGCAGCGTGGTGAGGAAGTTGCGTTGCTGCCTGCCCCGCAGCTCGAGTACTTCGGCATCCTCGGTCTCGCCCTCGACGCCGCAGTTCCACGAGCGGTTGTGGCTCTCGCCGTCCTTGCCGCCCTCGCCGTTCGCCTCGTTGTGCTTGTCGTTGTAGGAGACGAGGTCACGCAGCGTGAAGCCGTCGTGCGCGGTGATGAAGTTGATGCTCGCCAGCGGCCGGCGGCTGTCGTCCTGGTACAGATCCGACGAGCCGGTCAGCCGGGAGGCGAACTCGGCCAGCGTGTACTTCTCGCCGCGCCAGAAGTCCCGCACGGTGTCGCGGAACTTCCCGTTCCACTCCGTCCACAGCGGCGGGAAGTTGCCCACCTGGTAGCCGCCGTCGCCGACGTCCCACGGCTCGGCGATCAGCTTCACCTGGCTCACCACGGGGTCCTGCTGGACCAGGTCGAAGAACGCCGACAGCCGGTCGACCTCATGGAACTGGCGGGCCAGCGTGGCCGCCAGGTCGAAGCGGAAGCCGTCGACGTGCATCTCGGTGACCCAGTAGCGCAGCGAGTCCATGATCAGCTGCAGCACGTGCGGGTGCCGCATCAGCAGGCTGTTCCCGGTGCCGGTGGTGTCGTAGTAGTGCCGCTTGTCGGCGTCCACCAACCGGTAGTACGCCGCGTTGTCGATGCCCTTGAACGACAGGGTGGGACCGAACTCGTTGCCCTCCGCGGTGTGGTTGTAGACCACGTCGAGGATGACCTCGATGTCCGCCTCGTGCAGGGCCTTCACCATCGTCTTGAACTCGGTCACCTGCTGACCGCGGGTGCCGCCGGCCGCGTAGTCGTTGTGCGGCGCGAAGAAGCCGATGGTGTTGTAACCCCAGTAGTTCGACAGGCCGAGCTCCTGCAGGTGGCCGTCCTGGGCGAACTGGTGGATCGGCATCAGCTCGATCGCCGACACCCCGAGGTCCTTGAGGTGCTCGACGATCGCCGGGTGCCCGATCCCGGCGTACGTGCCGCGGATGTCCTCCGGCAGCGCCGGGTGGGTCTTGGTCAGACCCTTCACGTGCGCCTCGTAGATGACCGTCTGGTGGTAGGCGTGCCCGGGTGGCCGGTCGTTGCCCCAGTCGAAGAACGGGTTCGTCACTACCGACAGCATCGTGTGCTCGCGGTTGTCCATCGTGTTCAGCTCGTCCGGGTTGCCGAACCGGTAGCTGAACAGCGACTCGTCACCGTCGATCTGCCCGTCGATGGCCTTCGCGTACGGATCCAGCAGCAGCTTGGACGGGTTGCACCGGTCCCCCTCGGCCGGGTTGTACGGGCCGTGCACCCGGAACCCGTACCGCTGCCCCGGCTGGACCGCCGGCAGGAACGCGTGCCAGACGAACCCGTCCACCTCGGTCAGCTGTACCAGCTGCTCGGTCCCGTCGTCGGCGACCAGGGCCAGGTCTACTCGCTCCGCTACCTCCGAGAACACCGCGAAGTTGGTCCCGGCACCGTCGTACGTGGCACCGAGAGGGTAAGGACGACCAGGCCATTTCTGCACCTGACGACAGTAGCCACCTCGGGCGCCGGCGGCACATTGCCCTGCGGATCTCGCCTGACCGATGGGTAGCTAGTATGCTCCCCGGCTTGTGAAGTCGCCCTCCTCCCGAGGCCCGGTCTTTCTGGACTCGACCGGGCGCCGTCGCCGAACCCTGCGTCGTGCCGGGGTGGTGCTGGCCGTGCCCGCGGCCGCCTACCTCGTCCTGACGGCCAGCAGCCTGTTCGGCGGGCCACGTCCGGACACCCCACTGATCCCGCTGCCAGAGGCCGTCACACGACCCAAGCCGCAGCTGACCCCGGTCCCAGAAGCCGTTCGAACGATCGATCCGTCGGCGAAGCCGACCTCAGGCAACCCGACCGGCACGCCGGTGCGATCGAGCGGTACGCCGTCATCCACCACGAGCCCAACGACGACGCCGACTGTCATCCCGACCACCACGCCGACAGTCGTACCGACGACTCACCTCTCCGGCTCCCCCACCACGCCACCCGGTAAGTCGACCACGACCCACAGCAACAAGCCGACCGCAGCACCTGGTCGCACGAAGTCACCCGCCAAGCCGTGAGCCGCGCGGTCGCGCGGCGCGCCAAGCAGGTCCCGCTCCGGACCCACTGGATCGTGCTGACCATGCTGCTCGTCTGCCTGTCCAGCATGCTGCTCCTGAACGGATACACCCACCACCTGTTCGGGGCGGAACCTGACGGCGCAGTCACCTCGGGCGGCCCGGCCGGCGCCGTACCACGGGCGATCGCCGGCGGGGGTCCGGTGATCGACGCCCAGCCAGGAGAAGTCCGCTCGGTCCGGCCGGCCAAGCGGACCATCGCACTGACCTTCGACGACGGGCCGGATCCGGTCTGGACCCCCAAGGTCCTCGACGTGCTGAAGGCGCAGCACGTGAAAGCGACCTTCTTCGTCGTCGGCACCGAGGTCGCGGCCCACCCGGCGCTGGCCCGCCGGATAGTCGCCGAGGGCCACCAGATCGGGATGCACACGTTCACCCACGCGAACCTGAGCACGGCGCCCGGCTGGCGCCGGTCACTCGAACTGCGCCAGAGCCAGCTGGTCCTGGCCGGCGCTACCGGCCTCAGTACGCCGCTGTTGCGGCCGCCGTACTCGTCCGAGCCGGACGCGCTGACCGATGCGGACTGGACCGCGATCCAGGAGACCCGGCAGGCCGGCTACCTGACCGTCCTGACCACCCAGGACAGCGAGGACTGGCGCCGGCCGGGAACCGCCAAGGTGATCGCGAACTCGACGCCGCGCGGCACCGCGGGCCAGGTGCTCCTGATGCACGACGCCGGTGGTGACCGCAGTGAGACCGTCGCGGCGCTCACCAAACTCATCCCGACGCTGAAGGCCCGTGGCTTCAAGTTCGCCACCGTGAGCGATGCGGTCGGCCTCCCGCAGCCGACGCACGACGCCGGCCTGCTGGAGCGCGGCCGCGGGCTCGCGGCGATCTGGGCGATGCGGGTGAGCGACGGCGTGCAGTCCCTGCTCACCTGGTTCCTGTACGCCGCCGGCGCGCTGAGCGTGCTCCGCGCGATCACCACGGTGTGGGCGGCCCGGCGGCATGCCCGGATGCGGGACTGGTCGTGGGGCGAGCCGGTCACCGAACCGGTCAGCGTGATCATCCCGGCGTACAACGAGAGCGCGGGCATCGGGGCCGCGATCCGGTCGCTGGTCGCCTCGGACCACCCGATCGAGGTGATCGTCGTGGACGACGGCTCGACCGACGGTACGGCGGACATCGTCGAGGCGATGGGCATCCCCGGGGTGCGGGTGATCCGGCAACGGAACGCGGGCAAGCCGGTGGCACTCAACACCGGCCTGCAGGCCGCGCACTTCGACCTGATCGTGATGGTCGACGGCGACACGGTGTTCGAACGCGACGCCGTGCGGATGCTGGTGCAGCCGTTCGCCGATCCTTCGGTCGGTGCTGTGTCGGGCAACGCGAAGGTCGGCAACCGGCGCGGCCTGCTCGGTCGCTGGCAGCACATCGAGTACGTGGTGGGGTTCAACCTGGACCGCCGGTTGTTCGACCTGGCCGAGTGCATGCCGACCGTCCCGGGTGCGGTCGGCGGATTCCGGCGTACGGCGCTGGAACGCATTGGCGGGCTGAGCGAGGTGACACTCGCCGAAGACACCGACCTCACGATGGCGTTGTGCCGCGACGGCTGGCGAGTGGTGTACGAGGAGCGTGCGGTCGCGTGGACCGAGGCCCCTGCGTCGCTCGGTGCGCTGTGGCGGCAGCGATACCGCTGGTGCTACGGCACGCTGCAGGCGATGTGGAAGCACCGGGGCGCGTGGGTCCAGCGCGGTCAGGCCGGCAAGCTCGGCCGCCGCGGTCTGACCTACCTGATGCTCTTCCAGGTTCTCCTGCCGCTGCTCGCGCCGGTGGTCGACGTCTTCGCGATCTACGGCCTGGTGTTCCTCGACCCGCTCCGCGTCGGGCTCGTCTGGCTGGGGTTCCTCGCGCTGCAGTTCGCGATGGGCCGCTACGCGTTCCACCTGGACGGCGAACGAGCCGGGCCGCTGTGGACGCTGCCGTTGCAACAGTTCGTCTACCGGCAACTGATGTACCTCGTGGTCATCCAGTCCGTCTTCACCGCACTGGCTGGTTCCCGGCTGCGCTGGCAAAGGATGGAACGCTACGGAAGTCTGCGCTCCCCCGCGAGCACCGAAGGTTTTCCCTAGACCGCCGGAGAATCGACCGCGATCGCTTCCGGAGCAGGGACTTTGTTGCGGAGGATGCCGGGCAACCGGCCGCCCGCCCAGTGGCCCGACCTCGGAGGAACGCGCCATGCGATCTTTCATCCCCAGTCCCCGCGCCGCCGCCGTCCTGCTGGCCGGCTCCGCGCTCCTTCTCAGCCCGCTCAGCGGCCAGGCGTCGGCCAGGCCTCCGGTGGATCATGCACCGGCGTCCGACTGTTTCGTGCCGCCCGGGAATGCCGCTGCCAAGGGCGGCCACGGCCCGGACACCCGGGACATCTCCGCCGCCGAACAGAAGGCGATCGAGGCCAGGACCGCACAGATTCTGAAGGCCAAGGCCGCCCGTGGGATCGGCGTACCCAAGGGTGCCCTGGCGGCGGCGACCGTCCCGGTCTACGTGAACGTGATGCGCGACGCGGCCGGCAACGGTGACGTGACCGACACCCAGATCTCGCAGCAGATCGCCGTCCTGAACAAGACGTTCGGCGGTCAGGAGTCGTCACAGGCGGCCAACACCGGCTTCACGTTCACGCTGGCCGGGACGTTCCGCTACAACAACACCCAGTGGCACCAGGACAAGCAGAGCAGCAGTTACCGCAAGCAGACCCGCAAGGGCGGCGCGAACGCGCTGAACATCTGGCTGGTCGACTTCGCCTACCTCGGCATCGCGACCTTCCCGTGGGACTACGCACGCCAGCCCGGGATCGACGGCATCCGGGTGCAGTACACCTCGCTGCCCGGCGGCTCGGAGGCGAACTACAATCTGGGCGAGACGGCGACGCACGAGGCCGGCCACTGGTTCGGGCTCTACCACACCTTCCAGGGCGGCTGTACGACGACGAACGACGAGGTCGCGGACACCCCGGCCCAGAGCAGCCCCACCAACGGCTGCCCGACCGGCCGGGACTCCTGCTCGCTGCCTGGTCTGGACCCGATCCACAACTACATGGATTACTCCTACGACTCCTGCTACAACCAGTTCACGCCGAACCAGAGCACCCGCATGAGCAACATGTGGACCGCCTACCGAGCCTGAACTCACTGACGTGGCCACCCCGGCATGCGTGGCCGGGGTGGCCACCTTCCGCGGTCGTCTGCTCACCTGGAGTAAGTTCGTCGGCATGGTGCGACGGGCTGCTGTGCTGGCGGTGATTCTCGTGGTGGTGTCCGCGGGAGCGGTGTCGGCGTCGACGGGGAAGAAGCTGATTGTGGGGGGCACGCTGGCGAGTGTCAGTGAGGCTCCGTGGGCGGTGGCGCTGACGAACACCGCGTCCGTGCGGCCGACCGGGCGGTATTGCAGTGGGGTGCTGGTGCGGCCGGACAAGGTGCTGACCGCTGCACATTGCATGGGCAGGGCGATCGCGACGTACACGGCGATCCTGGGTCGGGCCGATCTGCGGGACGACACGGTCGGCCGGGTGTCCGGGATCAGCAAGGTGTGGATCCATCCGGACTACAGCACGAAGACCAACCGCAACGACTTCGCCGTACTGACGCTGGCCAAGCCGTTCACCGGCGTTCCGGTCATGCGCCTCGAGACGAACCCGAACGCCGATCGGCCGGGCGTCGTACCGACCGTCTACGGTTGGGGCGACACCGCGGGGACCGGGCCCGACGACACCCTGCAGAAGCTGGCCGTGCCCGACCTGGGCGACGACGTCTGCCTGGCGAACAAGGAGTACGTCGCCGGAGGCTACGCAGCCGCGTCAAACGTCTGCGCCGGCTACCTCGACGGCACCGGCGACGCCTGCCAGGGCGACTCCGGCGGACCGTTGGTCCTCAACGGCCGCCTGCTCGCTCTCGTCTCCTGGGGCAGCGGCTGCGCCGAACCCAACTACCCGGGGGTGTACGCCGAGATCGCGCCGGTCGTGAAGGCACTACGGCCGCAGCTCCAACAGGTTCGTTAACCCGAAACATACCTGTCAGTATCGATCTCAGCTCGTCACCGCCCGGACACAGAGCGAGAACATCAGGTCCTTACCTTTCTGGTCAGCTACCCCCGTTGCCCAGTGAGGAGAAGGCATGGCGCAGACCAGACGTCAATTCCTGCAGCAGGTCGGTATCACCGGTGGGGCCGGTGTCCTGTACTCCACGATGTCGGCGCTCGGCCTCACGAGCGTCGCCGAGACCCCCGCGTACGCCGCTCCGTCGCGAGTCGAGCTGAACGGCCGCGGCACCAAGCACATCGTCGTTCTCGGTGCCGGGATCGCCGGCCTGACCTCGGCGTACGAACTGCTCAAGGCCGGCTACAAGGTCACGCTGCTGGAAGCCCGCAACCGGCCGGGCGGCCGCAACTGGACGGTCCGCGGCGGCACCACGGAGACCGATCTGGCCGGCAACACCCAGCGGGCGACGTTCTCCCCCGGCCAGTACATGAACGCCGGGCCGGGCCGCCTCCCGCAGCACCACCTGACGCTCGAGTACTGCCGTGAACTCGGCGTCGCGATCGAGCCGTTCGTCAACCAGAACGCCGACGCGTACCTGTACCGCGAAGGCTCAACAGCCCTTTCCGGCAAGGCGATCCGGCACCGCACCGCCAAGGCCGACGTGTACGGTTATGTCTCCGAACTGCTCGCCACGGCAACCGACCAGGGCGCACTCGACAGCCTGCTGTCGGCGACCGACAAGGAGGCGCTGATCGGATTCCTCAGCAGCTTCGGTGCGATCGGGAACAAGGCGGCCGGCTTCGCCTACACCGGCACCGACGGCCGTCGCGGCTACGAGGTCGAGCCGGGCGCAGGCCTGGAGGGCGGTACGACGGTCGCGCCGTACCCGTTGAGCGATGTCTTCGCCAGTGGGGTCGGCAACTATTTCTCGTTCGAGTTCGGCTGGGACCAGGCGATGATGATGTTCCAGCCGGTCGGCGGGATGGACCGGATCCCGTACGCGTTCGAGGAGGCGATCGGCAAGGACAAGATCCAGTACGGCGCCGAGGTGACCGGACTGCGCAACACCGGAGCCGGCGTCGAGGTCACCTACACGAGCGGAACGCGGAGCCGGGTGCTCACCGCGGACTACGCCATCTGCACGCTGCCGCCGCACCTGGCAGCGAAGGTCCCGTCCAACCTGCCGGCCCCGATCCTCGAGGCCCTGAAGTACGCCCGGCCGACGAACGCGGGCAAGCTCGGCATCGAGTACGGCCGCCGCTGGTGGGAGGAGGACCACAAGATCTACGGCGGTATCACCAACAGCAGCCTCGACACCGTCAACACCTGGTACCCGTCGACGGGCTTCCACGGCGAGCGCGGCACGGTCATCGGCTACTACAACACCGGCGCCAACGCCACCGCGTACGGCGCTCTGACGCCGCCCGCCCGGCTGGAACGCGCCCTGATGCAGGGCGCCAAGATCCACGGAGACGTGTACACCAAGGACGTCAAGGCGGCGTTCTCGGTGAACTGGCTGGGCACAAAGTACTCCGAGGCGTCCTGGGTCAGCTGGCCGTCCCAGACCGACGGGATCTACGCCCGGCTCCTCGATGCCACCGGCAACATCTACTTCGCCGGCGACCATCTGTCCCACACCATC
Organism: Kribbella sp. NBC_00889; assembly: GCF_045207705.1. NCBI lineage: Bacteria > Bacillati > Actinomycetota > Actinomycetes > Propionibacteriales > Kribbellaceae > Kribbella > Kribbella sp. NBC_00889. Next base: position 6,907,496 of record NZ_CP108783.1, read on the forward strand.
GCCTGGCAGCACGGTGCGATCGTCTCCGCCCGCGCGACCGTGACCGCCCTGCACGACCGCGTGGCGGCGGGCCGATGAAGACCCGCCTGATCGCCGGCCTGGTCGCCGTCGTCGTGACCTTCACCGCCGGAGCGTCCACCGCCGCGGGCTGGTGGGACAAACCGAAGCCGCCGAACCCGGGCACCGTCGTGCCCGCTCTCCCGGCCGGCCAGTCCAACCCGATGATCGCCACCGGTGTCGGCATCGGGGCCAACACTCCCGTCTACAAGACCAGCGGCATTGGCCCGACGGCCCTGAACACGGACGCTCCCGCCGGGTCCGAAGCGTCGTACGTCGACACCATCGTCTTCCCTGGCGGCGCCCTGCCCGCCGGCGTCACCATCACCGAGGCCCAGGGCATCAACGTGCTTCGCCGCATCGGCGAGAACCTCCAGGCGGCGGGTCTGTCGTACGCGGACGTCTACACGATGCGCGTCTTCCTGCAGAACCCCGCCGGCGCCACCACCGCCGACTTCGCCGGCTGGAACCGCGCCTACCGCCAGTACTTCGCCAACACCGACCTCACCACCGGTCAGTACGTCCCGGTCCCACTCGGTACGGCGCCACCCGCCAAGCCGTTCGTGGTCAACAAGTCCCGCCCCTCCCGCTTCGCCCTGGAGATCGAGAACCTCCCGGTGACCGGCTGGCTCGTCGAGGTCGAAGTCGACGCCGCCTACCCCGCCAACCGCTGAACGGATCCGGATGCCCTGGCGAGCCGGCGCCAGGGCATCCGGGCGCACTCAGCGGTTACAGGACCGCACCCCGCGGCGCGATCTCGATCGCGGCGACTCCCCGCGCGTACAGCACGAGAAGCCGGTCGCCGTGTCTGCACCGAAGCATGCCGCCGTCGGCCGTGAGGGCCACGACAGCGTGCTCGGCAACTTCGTCTTCATCGGCCGCCGCAGACTCCTCGTAGGTGACATCGAGGTGGTCGCCGCTCGTCAGCCGGACCCGCAACACAACGCTCGCCATCCTCGCACCTTACGCGCTGACCAGGTGGCGGGATCAGCTCCGGTGGAGGCAGACTGGTGCCATGGGTCAGCCGATTCGGGTCGTTCGTGCCGGGGAGTTGGTGGCCGCCGATCCGACCTCGGGCATGCTGCGGATGCGGGCTTTCGAGCTGCCGATCCTCTGGGCCGGGCAGGTCGTCACGGATCCCGGCGCGATCTCCGGCTGGCATCACCACGACAAGAACGAGAGCAGCCTGTACATCGTCTCCGGCGTACTGCGGATGGAGTTCGAGGGCAGCGACGAGTACCTCGACGCCGTCGCCGGGGACTTCATCCACGTGCCGGCCTTCACCGTGCACCGCGAGAGCAACCCGACCAGCGAGCCCTCCCTCGCGATCATCGCCCGGGCAGGCGGCGGCATCCCCACCGTCAACGTCGACCCACCCGAGCGCAGCTAGCCCGGCAGCGAGCCGATCGTGCGCTGAAGGTACGCGTTTGGGGAGTGCAGCCCGCCGGATCCGATCAGCTGCACTCCCCAAACCCATCACTCCCGCCGCCCCGGAGCCCACCGTCTCCTGGGTTGACCCACGAGAGTGTGGGTTAGCCCATCGCCTGCGGTTGGCCAACCCACACTTTGATGGGTGAACCCATCTCGGCGGCTCAGTCGAAGCGCTCGTAGGCGGGGATGGTCAGGAAGTCGACGTAGTCCTCGGAGTTGGCGACCTCGAGGAACAACGCTCGCGCGGACTGGTAGCGCAGGTACTGGTCGAGTTTCAGGATCTCCTCGTCGGCGATCCGCTCGACCAACTCGGTCGTGACGATCTCCCCGGTGTCGAGTACGACGCCGTTGAGGCGCCACTGCCAGATCTGGGACCGGGAGATCTCGGCCGTCGCCGCGTCCTCCATCAGGTTGAAGATCCCGACCGCGCCGGTCCCTTCCAGCCACGCGGCCAGGTACTGGATCGCGACGCTGATGTTGTTCCGCAGCCCGGCCTCGGTCACCTCACCGGGCGTCGACGCGACGTCGAGCAACTGTTCGGCCGTCACCTGGACGTCCTCGCGGAGCTTGCCCAGCTGGTTCGGCGACGAGCCGAGCACCGAGTCGAAGACGGACCGGCACGTCTCGACCATCCCGGGGTGCGCGACCCACGAACCGTCGAACCCGTCGCCGGCCTCGCGCGTCTTGTCCGCCTCGACCTTCGCGAACGCCTGCTCGTTCACCGCCGGGTCCTTGCTCGGGATGAACGCCGCCATCCCGCCGATCGCGTGCGCGCCGCGCTTGTGACAGGTCCGCACCAGCAGCTCGGTGTAGGCCCGCATGAACGGGACCGTCATCGTGACGGTGTTGCGGTCCGGCAACTGGAAGTCGGCGCCCCGGGTCCGGTGCGTCTTGATCACGCTGAACATGTAGTCCCAGCGTCCCGCGTTCAGGCCGGCCGAGTGCTCGCGCAGCTCGTAGAGGATCTCCTCCATCTCGAACGCGGCCGGGTACGTCTCGATCAGCACGGTGGCCCGGATCGTCCCGCGCGGGATGCCGAGCTCCTCCTGCGCCGTCACGAACACGTCGTTCCAGAGCCGCGCCTCCAGGTGCGACTCCATCTTCGGCAGGTAGAAGTACGGTCCCTGGCCGCGATCGATCTGCAGCTGCCCGGAGGCGGCGAGGTAGAGCGCGAAGTCCACCAGCGCCCCCGACGTCCGCTCGCCGTCGACCAGGAGGTGCTTCTCCGGCAGGTGCCAGCCCCGCGGCCGGACGACGATGGTGGCCAGTTCGTCGTCCGGCTTCAGGGCGTAGCTCTTGGCGTCGGTGCTGAAGTCGATCGTGCGGGTGATCGCGTCGAGCAGGTTCAGCTGGCCGCCGACCACGTTGTCCCAGGTCGGCGTGTTCGCGTCCTCCTGGTCGGCCAGCCAGACCTTGGCGCCCGAGTTCAGGGCGTTGATCGTCATCTTCCGGTCGGTCGGCCCGGTGATCTCCACCCGCCGGTCGACCAGCCCCGGCGCGGCCGCGGCGACCCGCCAGTCCAGGTCGTCCCGGATGTCCTTGGTCTCCGCCAGGAATCCCAGCGATCCGCCGGCGGCGATCTCGGCGACCCGCTCCCGGCGACGGTCGAGCAGCTCGCGCCGCCGCCCGTCGTACTCGCGGTGCAACCGCTCGATCAGGCCGAGCGCCCGCTCGGTCAGGATCTCGTCGTACCGCGCGCGCCGTGCACCGATGACCTCGACTGCCACGAACTCACTCCCTCTCAGTCACAACCACGACCTCGTGATCGGCGATCCTCGCCACCTCGACCGTAATCCAGCCGTCCTCGGTCTTCACCTCCGCCTCCCCGCCCGCGACCAGGAAGCGGGCGTGGTCGCCGGTCCCCCGGATCCGGACGGTGAACGGCCCGGCCGGAGTGAGCTCCTCCAGCCGCCCACGCCACGCGCCACCCTGATCGAGATTGACCAGGTGCAGCACGAGTGCACCGTCCTGCCGGTAGACCTGGCAGTCGAGTACGCCGGCTCCCTCCACCTGGAGTGGGATGTCGTCCCGGGCGGCCCACCGGACCAGATTCGCCAGCAACCGACCGTGGTCCGGGTGGTGGTACTGCGCGTACATCCGGTCGAGATCCGCCGCCAGGTACGCCGTCTGCTCGCCGAGCACCACCACGGGTACGTCGGTCCGCGGCTCCGACATCCACGACTTCTCCGGTGGATAGATCGGGAACGGCGGCACGTACGTCACCGCCGCTCCGGATGCCGCGACCACCTCCAACTGCCCGCCGAACGGCAGTACGTCGGTGTCGTCGAAGCCGTCCGCGATCACCCGGTCCTCGATCCGCAGGTACGTGTGTGCGGCGTACGTCTCCCAGTCGACCTTGCCTGCCTCGAGCGTCTTGCCCTCGTGATGGACGCCGAGCAGGTCGGCCAGCGCGAAGTCGTCGCGCCGATCGCCCCACTCGTCGTACAGGCTCGACTCACCGGTGACCACGAGCCGCCCGCCACCATCGACGTACTCGCGCAGCGCCACGCACTGCTCATCGGTCAGCACCCCGACATTCGGTACGACGATCACCGCGAACCGCTGGTCGGCCTCGTGCACCGGCAGGTACGGGATCCGCGCCCGGACCAGTGCGTCGACCCAGCCGCGGTACGGCAACCAGCTGGTGGTCTCCGGATCGGCCTTGCCGTGGAAGTCCACGCTCCGCTGACTCCACAGCAGCCCGACCGTGGCGACCGGTTCGCGGTTCACCAGGTACCGATCGTTCTCCTCGTGCCAGCCGAACAGCGGCTCGGCGGTCGCGTACTGCCGCCGGTCCTCATGCACCGAACCGATGTGGTGCCACCACGGCTGGATGCCGCCGGCGAATCCCTCGACCGCCCACATCCGGGCCTCCGGCGCGGGCTTGCTCCCGAGCCGGAACGTCGGCGTGCCCGCGTCGTACATGGCGGTGCTCTCCGGGATCAGCGTGTCCCAGCCGAGCAGGCCGTGCAGCCGCTTGCCGCTGTCGGAGTTGGCCTGGAAGCCGGACTCGTCGTGCCGCCATTGCGAGTCGAGCATGAAGATCGAGGCGCGCTTGCAGATCTCCACGTCGTCCCGCAGCCGCTTGCTCTGGGCAACAACCTCGCCGCCGTTCATGCCGATCCACAGGCAGTCCGGACCGCCGGCGCGGCGGGTCACCTCGTTGTTCAGGTCCCACACCGCCAGCCGCCGGTCGTAACTCCACCGGATCCACTGCCGGTAGACCGGGTCGGCCCAGTCCACGCCGGTGGGGAGGTCCTGGCCGAAGCTGTCCCGGCAGTTCGGGCAGTAGCAGATCGTGTCCCGGCCGAGACCGCTCCAGCTGTTGTCGGTGATCCCCTCCGGCGCGGTCCGTTCGATGATCTCCTCGAGGATCCCGGTGAGGAACTCCCGGTAGTACGGGCCGGTGACGCAGGCGACGTACAGCTTCCCGGCCCGGTGGGGGTTGCCGTCGGCATCGACCGCGAACCAGTCCGGATGGGCGTCGTACAAGGGCTGGTGGGCCCGGTTGGAGTCCATCCGGGCCAGCACGGTCAGCCCGTCCTCCTTGGCCAGCTCGACGATCTCGCCGTACAGGTCGCGATCGCCGAGGAACTCGGCCCGGTGCTGCAGCTCGAACTTGCTCGGGTAGTACGCGACGATCCCGCCCGCGTTGACGATCACGCCCTGCACCCGGGTACGACGCCAGTGCTCGCGCCACCAGTCGGCGTCGTACCGGGCCGGGTCCTTCTCGGTCAGGTTCGTCTGCGCCCAGCGCAACGTGCGCTGGTACCAAGGCACCGTCACTTGAGACTCCGGATCGCGTCGCCGGCGCCGGACACGTTCTCCAACAGCATCTCGGAGTACTTGCGACTCAGTACGACGCCCTCCGCGCCTCCCTCGAACGCGGCCAGGGTCGCGTCCCGCACGGACTCGCGGGTGCACGCGGTCAGCTCGCCCTCGTTGTCGTCCCAGTTGATCTTGGTGCCGACGTCACGCGGCTTCTCCAGCCCGCGCTGCTTGGCGACGCCCACCGGGATGTCGATGTCGATGCCCGGGTAGATCTTGCTCTGGCCACCGACTCCGGCGACGGCCCGCTCGGTCTCGCGCCGCACGTAGTCCGCGGTGAAGCCTGTCTGCGGCAGCTTCTCGTACGCGCCCTCGTCGAGCTGCAGCAGCTTCATCATCAACGGATAGACGTCCTCGGGCTCGGCGTCGGCGAACAGCGAGCCGCAGATGCTCTTCACCCAGGTGAAGAACCGCGGGCCTGCGCAGTTGTTGTAGATGACGACCTTGATGAAGTCGGAGAACTTCGCCATCTCGGTGTAGTCCTGGTCGGCCCGGTAGAACGGGCTGAACGAGATGTTGTGGTAGACGTGCCAGCCGACCTGTACCTCGGGCGAGATCGCCTTGGCGACGCCGAAGATGTCGCGGTACAGCTGCCGCTGGCTCTCGGTCCACAAGTTCTGCCAGGACAGCACTTCGGGGAAGTTCAGCAGGATCCGCCAGAACGTGACGAACGCGCCGTCGACCGGACGCTCGCCGGCACCGACCCGCTGGTTCCACTCGACCAGCTCGCGATAGCCGCGCATCGCGCGGGCGACATCGATCCCGCGGTCGCGGGCGATCTGCTGGCAGTGCCGGCAGAAGCAGCCGATCTCGGCCACCTCGACGGTGCCCTGCATCAGCATGTTCAGCGGGCCGGGCCGCTCCGAGCACCAGGCCAGACCGTCGAGCTCGTAGCTCTGCACGTAGTCCTCGACGAACCCGAGGTGCCAGTTGCGGTAGTCCGGGTTGTTGAAGCACGGCCGGCGGCCCGGACGGCCCCACGCGTCCACCTCGAGCACCTTGGCGAAGTTCGGGTAGGTCCGCAGTTCGCGGGCGCCACCGCTCTCCTCCATCCAGGCGAACGACTTGATCCCGCGCTCACGGGCCTTCGGGATGACCTCGCCGAGCAGGTCGAGCTCGGGATGCTCGGGCGCCCGGCCGACCGAGCCGAGCGCGGTGTTGGCGTAGTACTGCGGATGCGGCGTCGCGTAGTTGCCGCCGACCCAGCCGAGGTCGTACTCGGAGACGCCGTGGTCGGGAATCGGGTGCCCGGGGATCTGGCGCCCGCCGGTGCCCCGGGTCCAGGTCGGTGTGGCCAGGAAGAGCGCGTTGACCGCGCCCCGGTCGGCCAGGATGTCGAGTGTCTGGTCGACGCCTTCGTCGACGAACGAAACCGCTCCGATCTGCATGGCAACGAGCCGCTCCGGCACGGTGCTCACCCCTTCATTCCTGTCATCGTGATGCCCTGGATGAAATAGCGCTGCGCAAAGAGGAAGACGACGATGACGGGGACCACCGAGACGGTCGCCCCGCACATCAGCAGACTGATCTGGGTGAAGTACTCGCCCTGGAACTGGGCCAGCGCCACCGGCAGCGTCTGCAGGTTCTCGGAATTGATGTAGATCAGCGGACCGAACAGGTCGTTCCACGACTCGAGGAAGGTGAACACCCCGATCGCGGCCAGCGCCGGCTTGGTCTGCGGCAGCATGATCCGCCAGTAGATGCCGAACGTGGACGCCCCGTCGATCTTGCCCGCGTCCTCGAGTTCCTGCGGGATGGTCAGGAAAGACTGCCGCATCAGGAACGTCGCGAACACCGGTGTGAGCACCTTCGGCACCCACAGCGGGTACTGCGTGTCCACCCAGCCGATCTGGCGGAACACGATGTACTGCGGGATCAGGTAGGCGATGCCCGGGATGATCGAGGTGGCCAGCAGCACCATGAACGCCGCGTCCCGGCCGGCGAACCTCAACCGCGCGAACGCGTAGCCCGCCATCGACGCGACGATCAGGATGCCGACCACGTTCAGCCCGGCCAGCTTGACGCTGTTCCAGAGGAACACCGGGATCAGCTCGAAGACCTGCCGGTAGTTGTCCCACTGCGCGTCGGTGGGCAGGAACTGCGGCGGCACCGACAGCACCTTCGCCTCCGGCCGCAGCGACGCGCTGACCATCCAGACCAACGGCGCCAGGAAGATCACCGCGAACAGCGACATCACGACGTACTGCGAGGTCTTGCTCACCAGTCTCATGAGTAGAACACCCACCTCTTCTGGAACTTCCACTGCAGGAACGTGACGGCCGCGATCACCGCGAAGAGGATCCACGCCATCGCGGAGGCGTAGCCGACCTTCCCGAAGCCGAACGCGTTCTGGTAGATGTTGAAGATGTAGACGCTGGTGGCGTGGCCGGGCCCGCCCTTGGTCATCACGTAGATCAGGCCGAACACCTGGAACGACGTGATGAACTGCGTGATCAGCAGGAACAGGAAGTGCGGCGTCAGCAGCGGCAGCGTGATGAACCGCAGCCGCTGGAACGCTCCGGCGCCGTCGATCTTCGCGGATTCGAAGTACTCCGCCGGCAGACCCTGCAGCCCCGCGAGCAGGATGATCATCGGGTACCCGATGCCTTGCCAGACGCTGACCATGATCACCGCCGGCATCGCCCAGGTGGAGCTCGACAACCACTGCGGCCCGGGGATGCCGATCTGGTCGAGCAGCCCGTTCACCACGCCGTTGTCCGGCTGGAAGAACCAGAACCAGACGAACCCGATCGCCACGACGTTCGTCACGTACGGCGCGAAGTACGCCGTCCGGAAGAACGCGACGCCGCGGATCGGCCGGGCACACAGCAGTGCCAGCACCAGGCCGATCCCGATCGTGAGCGGAATGCTCGCCAGCGTGAAGTAGATCGTGTTCTTGAACGTCTGGATGAACAGCGGGTCGTTGCCGAACAACTCGGTGAAGTTGCGGAACCCGACGAACTTCGGCGCCGAGATGCCGTTCCAGTCGGTCAGCGAGGCCCCGATCGAGACCAGGATCGGGAAGAACTGGAAGGCCACCACTCCGACCACGATCGGACTGATGAACAACCACCCGACCAGGTTCGCCTTCCGGCGGGCCCGGCGGATCTCGGGCTGGTGATTCGGTATCGGGGCCTCGGCCACCGGGGTCCTTGTTGGTGTTGTCGTTGCCATCGACATCAACCCTTCAAGGCGTTCTCCACCTGTGGTTTGATCTGACTCAGCACGTCGCCGACCGGCTTCTCACAGTTGTAGGCCTGATCCAGCGCGGGCCGGTACAGTTCGCGGGCGCCGAGCGTGTTCTTGGTCTGGTTGGTCGCGGCCAGATGCTTGGCCGCCTCGGCGAACAGCCCGATGTGCGCGGGCATCTTCCCGTTCGGCGCCAGTTGGGCCGCGGCCTTGTTGTTGATCGGCGTGAAGGCGCCGCCCTGCAGCAAGGTCTTCCCGCCTTCCTCACTGGCCAGGTACTTGAGCAGCTCCCACGCCTGGTCCGGGTTCTTCGCCTTCTTCGGGATGCAGAACACGATCACGCTGGACTCGGTCTTCTGCTCGACGTCGGCCGGCGGTGCGGCGACATCCCAGGTGAAGTCCTTGACCGTGGTCCGCAGGTACGGCACGGTGCCGAAGGTCGCGAACATCATCGCGAGCTTGCCCTGCGCGAACATCTGCGTCTCCGCGTTGTCCTGCTGCAGCGCGGACCACGGCGGCTGCACCTTGTCCTTGCAGGTCAGATCCGTTGCCCACTGCAACGCTTCGACCTCCTTGGCGTCCGGCAGGGTGAACTTCGTCCCGTCGGGGGAGAAGATGCCGGTCTGGCTGCCGTGGTTGACCGTGAACGTCTGCTCGTAGCCGGTGTCCAGATAGACCAGAGCGCCGTACTGCTTCTTGGCCGGGTCGGTGAGTTTCTTCGCCCGGTCGGCGAAATCGGCCCAGGTCCAGCCGTCCGGCGACCAGGTCGTCGGCGGCAGGGGTACGCCGGCCTGCTTGAAGAGATCGGCGTTGTAGAAGATCAGCCGGGGTTCGTAGCCGAGCACCCAGGCGGTGTGCGAACCGTCCGGCTGCTTCGGGAACTCGTACGTCTCCTTGGCGAACGCCGACGTGTCGAGTTTGTCCTTCTCGATGTACGGGTTGAGGTCCAGCAGCGCTCCCTGGGTGGAGAAGCCGCGGACGAAGTCGTCGTTGATCCGCATCACGTCCGGCGGGCTGCCACCCGCGATCAGCGTGCGCATCTTGGTGTCGTACTCCGTGGTCACCGCGGGCTGGATGGTGACCTTGGTCCCCGACTCCTTCTCGAAGGCCTGGATGGCCTGCTCGAGCGGATTGCCCTTGACCTGCTCCCAGTTCAGGAAGGTCAGGCCGTTCTTGCCTCCACCACCACCTGCGTTGCCGTTGCCACCACAGCCGGCGAGTACCCCACCGGCAGCGAGTCCCGTCAGTCCGGCGAGAAACCTGCGGCGGCTCAGGTTGGAGAGTTGTGTCTGCACCGGAATCTCCCATCCACTAGGGATGAATACGTATACAATTGAATACGTATACACAGTGCTGAACCAGAGGTCAACGGCGAGTGGCGACACTCTTGAGTAGGGTTCAGCATTTGGACTACGAGGGGAGGCGGAGTCATGGCGAGACCACCGACGAGCAGGGATCTGGCCCGGCTGGCGGGGGTGTCCCAGGCGACGGTTTCACGGGTGCTGACCAACAATCCGAAGGTCAACCCGGAGACCAGGGCCCGGGTGCTGCAGGTGCTGAAGGACGCGAACTACACGCCGAACGCGTTGGCCCGCGCGATGAAGACCGGGCGGACCGACACGATCGGCGTCTTCATGACCCGGGTGACCAGCCCGTTCCATGCCGAGCTGCTGGACGAGATCGGCCGGGTGCTCAGCTCGGTCGGACTGCACATGATCTTGTGGAACATCGAGCACGACCCCGAGGAGACGATCGCCGACGTCCTGCACCAGCGCCTGGTCGACGGCTTCCTGCTCACGTCGGCGACGTACGACTCGAAGCTGCACACGATGGCACTCGCCTCGGGGACACCGACCGTGCTGCTGCATCGCGGCATCGACGGCCTCGACTGTGACCAAGTGGTCGGCGACAACTGGCAGGGCGCGTACGACGCCGGCCGGTACCTGGTCGAGGCCGGCCACACCGACATCGGTCTGGTCACCCTGACCCACACCGGGAACACGTCGCGGGATCGCGACCTCGGCTTCCGCGCCGCGCTCACCGACGCGGGAGTCAAGATCAAGCCCAGCAACGTCGTCTCGGTCGGGGTTCCGCATGCGGACGGTCACGCGGCCGCGCGACAACTGCTGTCGATGCGGAGGCCGCCGACCGCGATCTACACCGTCACCGACCTGCTCGCGTTCGGCATCCTGGACGGCGCGCGGGCGGTCGGCGCCAAGGTGCCCGACGACGTCTGGCTGATCGGCTTCGACAACACCGAACTCGCCGCCTGGGAGTCGTTCGACCTGACCTCGGTCGAGCAGCCGGTGCATGCGATCGTCCAGACCGGCATCGACCTGCTCCGCGGCCGGATCGCCGACCCGGACCGGCCGACCGAGATCGTCAGCCTGCCGTGCCCACTGGTGATCCGCGGCTCGACCGCGAACACTCCCTGGGCTAGCTGAGTCTCGGCAGGACGTCGCGCAGGACCTCGGCGTGGTCCTCGGGCTTCGACAGGCCCATGTTCATCGTGTTGACGGTCAGGTGGGTCGCACCGAGCTCACGCCAACTGTCGACGTACGTCCGCCAGTCCTGCTCGGGCACGTTGCCGAGCGTGAGCCTGGCCTCGAAGCCGATCTGCGCGGGATCACGACCTGCCTCCACAGCCGCTGTCCGGATCGTCTCCAACTGCGCCCGCGCTGTGTCGTCAGGCGGGCCTTGCGGCATCCACCCGTCACCGATCCGCCCAGTGCGACGCAGTACGGCGTCCGCACCGCCGCCGAACCAGATCGGGATCTGCCGGCGCGGCAGCGGGTTGAGCCCCGCTTCCACGATCTGGTGGAACTTCCCGTCGTACGAGATGACGGGCTCGGACCACAGCTTGCGCAGTACGTCGACCTGCTCCTCGAGCAGGGCGCCGCGCTGCTTGAACGGCACACCGAGAGCTTGGTACTCGACCTGGTTCCAGCCGATGCCGACGCCGAGCCGCAACCGGCCGCCGCTCAAGACGTCCACCTCGGCCGCCTGCTTCGCGGCCAACGCGGTCTGGCGTTGCGGGAGCACCAGTACGCCGACGACGAGCTCGAGCTCGGTGGTGATCGCCGCGAAGTACCCGAACAGCACGAAAACCTCATGGAACAAGGACTTGTCGGTGTAGCCGGTCCAGCCCGGCCTGTTCGCCGGATCCGCGCCGAGCACATGGTCGTAGGCGAGCACGTGGCTGTACCCGGCCCGCTCCACCGTCGTCACCCAGTCGCGCACCACCGTCGGGTCCGCACCGATCTCGAGCTGAGGGAACACCGCACCGATCTTCACTTCGTACCCTCCGGCAACAGGTTGATCAAACCCTTCACCGCCAGCTCGAACGGCTCCACGGAACCCGCCGCCCGGGCCAGCACATAACCACCCTGCAGTACGGCGGCGATGGTAGCCGCCGTCTGCTCGGGGTCCAGTGAGCCAGGGTACTCGCCGTTGCGCTTGCCCTCAGCAACAACCTCGGCGAGCCGGGCGCGCAGCCAGGTGAACGTCTCGTCGATCGGTGCGCGCAGCTCAGGGTCGGCCATCACGTCCGGGTCCGAGGTCAACCGTCCGATCCGGCACCCCCGCAGTACCTCCCGATCCCGCTCCAGGTACCCAGTGATCCGCTCGGTCGCCGTACCGCTGCCGCTGAACTGGTCCTCGGCGGCTTCCCGCAGCTCAGCCCCCGACCGCTCGATCGCCGCGCGCGCCAACTGAGCCTTCCCGGTGAAGTGGTGATACATACTCCCCTGCCCCGCATCAGCCGCCCGCTGAATCGCCTTGGGACTCGTCCCCACGTACCCCCGCTCCCACAACAGCTCCTGAGTACTGCGAATCAACCGCTCCACCGTCTCCACCCCAAAACTGTACCTCCAGGTACAGCTGGCCGACGTCGCGCGAGTCGTGGATTTGAGTCCTCGAACCCGACTTTCCGCAACACCGATCCACGACTCGACGCACCCAGGACCCAAGCCATGCGTACACACCGTAGTGGTGGCACGGTCATACGTTTGGCTGATTCTGGGGTTGGTGGAGCGCAAGGACGAGTAGAACAGGGCCACGGTGCTCGCGCCGATCACACTCTCCGTGACACCGGTTCGCGGGAGCCGCCGGAGGCGGCCGATGCGCGCTGCCGCCGCGCAGCGGTGTCCTTTGCGGCTGAGCTGAGTGAGTCTGGGGGGTACTTCACACGCCGACTGGATGGTGGTGGGTTGGTGTGGACCGATAGTCTCAGGCGCCATGACCACCAGCGTCGCCATTGCGGTTATCACCTTCAGGCGACCCGCTCTGTTGCATGCGCTGCTGACCAGCCTGCAGGCCCAGGAACTTCCGGAGGAATCCGACTACGGGATTCGGATCGTGGTGGTCGACAACGACGCCGACGGGTCGGCGGCCCGGGTGCTCGAGGAGTTCGGCGAGGGGACGCCGTACCCGATCGAGTCGGTGGTGGAGCCAGAGCCGGGGATCCCGTTCGCGCGGGAGCGGTCGGTGGAGTTGTGCTGGAACGACGACGCGCTGATCTTCGTGGACGACGACGAGGTCGCGCCGCCCGGGTGGCTGGCGTCGCTCCTGCGCGCCTGGGAGGCCACTGGCGCCGACGTGGTCACCGGTCCGGTCAAGGGCAACCTCCCGGACGGCGCACCGCCGTGGAACAACTTCAGCGACGTACACGACTCGACAGGCCGGCACGCGACCGGTGAGGAACTGCGGAAGGCGTACACGAACAACACGCTGGTCAGCCGGCGGGTCTACCACACGGTGACGCCCGGCTTCCATCCCGCGTTCCGCTACAGCGGCTCCAGCGACCTGCATTTCTTCCTCCGGGTGCACCGGGCAGGCTTCCGCATCGTCTGGTGCGAGGAGGCGGTGATCTCCGAGGAGGTGCCCGCCGGCCGGACCACTCTGAGCTGGCTGGTACGCCGTGCGTTCCGGTCCGGCAGCGGCGACACGATCAGCCGGTTGCTGATCCGCCCGGGTGCGATCAGCTATGGGCTGGTGCTGGCCTATGCTTCGGCCCGGGTGATCTCGGCGGTCGGGTTCGCCCTCACCGGGCTCCTGCTCGGCCGGAGGACGCACCTGCTGAAGGCGGTCCGCCGGTTCTTCTCAGGGGTCGGCAGTCTCGCGGGCATAGTGGGGATCAACCATGACGAGTACCGGGAACGACACGGCGCCGGGCGTGGGCCCGACGGTGGCGGGCCTGTGCCGGGCGATCTGGCAGGTGGAGCGGGATCTGAGTCTGCTCGAGTGGCGGATCAAGAGCGCGCACCCGTGGCCGATCATCCGGATGCGTGTCTTCCATGAGCTGACCGGCCGCAGCGGCATCCACGGAGCACCTCATCCGGTACGGCGCTCGTCGTACGACAAGGCACGCCTCGTCGGCAGGCACGTCACCGGACTGGTCACGCGCAGCCCGTTCGTCGGCCACTACGACTCGCTCGTCGTACCGCACCCGCGGAAACCGAACGGTGTCGAGATCTACACCGAGGAACTGCGAGCAGCGCTCGGCCCGTCGGCGCTGATCCTCGACTCCGGCATCAACGGAACGCCCCTGCCCGGCAGCCGGAACCTCGACTTCTTCACCTCCGCGGCGGGGGCGCTGCACGGGCGATCCGCCGACGACCGCGGAATCAGCGAAGCGCTCCGCGACCTGACAGGCATCTCAGTTCCGATCGGCGCTCTCGTGGCCCGCGAGGTGCCCAAACATCTGCGACTGCGGGCCCTCTATCGCGCCCTGCTGCGGCGGCACCGGATCAAGACCGTGTACGTCGTGGTCGGCTACTTCCACCAGCACATCGTCGGCGCCGCGCGGGATCTCGGAATCCGGGTGGTCGAGCTGCAGCACGGCGCGATCAGCCCGTTCCACCTCGGCTACAGCTACCCCGGCCGGCCGGTGGTCGCCGATCAGCCGGACGAGCTCTGGTGCTTCGGGTCGTACTGGACCACCGTCGCCGACCTCCCGGCCGGTATGAGGACGGAGGTCGTCGGAACGTCGTACCTGCCGCGTGCGACGGAGAAGAATCCGCACCGGGTCGTGTTCCTGTCGCAGGGCACGGTCGGTGCCGAGCTGCTGCATGTGGCCGAGTCCGTCGCGAAGGAGCATCCGGAGCTGGAGGTGCTGTTCCGGCCGCACCCCAGTGAGCACGCGTCGGACTACACCGTCCCGGCCGGCGTGCGGTTGTCGACCGGTGGGAGCACCTTGGACCTGCTGGCCTCCGCGACGTACCAGGTCGGCGTGTCGACGACGGCGCTGTTCGAGGGTATGGCGCTCGGTTGCCGGACTGCCGTGGCGGACCTGCCGGGGCACGAGTATCTCGAGCCGGCTGTCGCGCAGGGACACGCACTGCTCATGTCGCACCCCAGACAGCTCCTCAGCGCGCCCCTGTGCGCCACGCCAGAGGTCTACTACGCCCCGAGCGACCTGCTACGGCTGACGGCCGATCAGACCCAGTAGACGGTCCTGGAGCGGCGCGTCCACAGAGACCTCGACCTCGGGACCGAAGACCTCGATCCCCTCCCCGAACGCGCCGGGCGTACGGAACTGCTCCATCACCTCGGCCGGGATGGCCGCCGTACTGGCCCAGATCCGCTCCACATCGACGGGATCCATCGTCTCGTCCTGACCGGTGGCCCGGGCCAGGTCCCAGCCGTGCAGGACCAGGTCGTCGGAGATCACCTCGTCGACGTGCCGCTCCGCGGTCATCCGTCCGCTCGGGGTGTCGGTCTCGGTCAGCGCGAGCACCGGGTCCTCCAGGACGTCCTCGATCGCCGCCCGCGCCTCCTGGAACGCCGTCAACGGGTCGTCGGACGGCTTGAGCTTGCGAGCGACCGGTATCAGCATCACCCCGTGCATCGTGACGATGTGGTCGACCACGTCCTTGGCCGTCCAGAGCTCGCACGGCGACGGGTTGTCCCACTGTTCCGGCCGTACTGCCGCGACCTTCCGCTCGAACGCCTCGGCGCGCCGCCGGTACCGCTCCGCGATCTCATCCATCTCCGCATGGTGCCGTGCGGACCGGCCGCGGGGAAGACCCGGTTTCTGTCGGCGGCAACTCCTAGGGTCGTCGGCATGCGGAGTGTGGAGCTGGGGCGGACGGGGCTGACGGTGAGCAGGCTGGGGCTGGGGCTGGCCTCCATCGGCGGGATGTTCGCCGCGGTTCCGGAGTCGCAGGCGATCGCGACCATCGACTGCGCGTGGAAGCTCGGTGTCCGGCTCTTCGACACCGCACCTGTGTACGGCTACGGCGTCTCGGAGCAGCGGGCCGGGCTCGCGCTGCGCGGGCGGCCGCGGGACGACTTCGTGCTCTGCAGCAAGGTGGGCCGGCTGATCGAGCCCGGCGGGCCGGACATCCAGCCGATCTGGGCGGACCCGCCGCCGGGCCTCGGTCCACGGCTGGACTATTCGTACGGCGCGGTGATGCGGTCGTTCGAGGCGAGTCTGAAGCGGATGGGCATCGACCGGATCGACGTCCTGCACATCCACGATCCCGACCTCGACTACCTGACCGCGTCGACCGAGGCGCTGCGGGCGCTGGCCGAGCTGCGTGGGCGCGGCACGATCCGCGCGATCTCGCTCGGTGTGAACCACGCGGACGTCGCGGCCCGGTTCCTCAGCGAGACTGGTGCGGACGGACCCGATTGCATCCTGCTGGCAGGGCGGTACACGCTGCTCGACCAGTCCGGGGCCGACGAGTTACTACCGCTCTGCGAGAAGTACGGCGTGAGTGTGCTCGCGGCCGGCGTGTTCCAGGGCGGCGTACTGGCTGACACCGCGGACGGCGCACCACACGGGTACGCCCGAGTGCCACCTGCGTTGCTGGAGCGGATCGCCCGGCTCCGGGAGCTGTGCCGTGAGTACGACGTACCGCTGCTGGCCGCTGCGGTCCAGTTCCCACTCACGCATCCCGCCGTACCGGCGGTGGTGGTCGGAGCGCGGAGCCCGCGGGAGATCACCGAGGTCGCCGGGTGGATGGACCACGAGATCCCGCCGGCGTTCTGGACGGCACTAAGGTCTGCCGTATGAGGTACATGCTGCTTCACAAGACCAACGACAACCTCGAGGCCGGGAACCCGCCGGACCCGGAGATGCTGGCCCGGGCGGACGCGGTTCTCGAGGAGATGCGCCAGGCCGGCGTGCTGCTCGTCGCCGAGGGGCTGATGCCGAGCGCCCGCGGTGCCCGGGTGACGTTCCCCCGCCCCGGCGAGCCGCGCGTCATGGACGGACCGTTCACCGAGACCAAGGAGCTCGTCGCCGGGGTATCGATCATCCGCGTCGACTCCAAGCAGGAGGCCGTCCAGTGGGCCCTCCGCTTCGCCGAGGCCGACCCGAACACCCCGATCGACATCCTCGAACTAGCTGGCTAGCTTCATGTGCAGGATCGGGTACGGCTTGTTGGTCGTGTCGCGCTCGCTCCGGGACACCGTTCGGAACCCGTGATGCTCGTAGAACCCGACGGCCTGCGGGTTCTGCTCGTTCACGTCGACCGCGGTAGCGGCGAACTCACGGAAGGCGTGCGCGAGCAGCAGACTCCCGCCGCCCTGCCCTCGGTACGCCGGATCCAGGAACAGCATCTCGACGTTCCCTTCGGCGACGCCGATGAAGCCGATCAGCAACCCGTCGTCGGCGCGGAGACCGGCCAACTGCGGGATCTCCCCGAACGACGCACGTACCAACGGCCGGAACACGTCCAGATCCGCCTCGGTGACGAAGTCATGCGTCGCCCGCACCGACGCCTCCCACAACTCCGCCGCCCGGTCGTACTCGTGAGGCGGAATCTCCGTGATCTCCATGCCGCCCACGGTCGCACCCGCTCCGCCCACTGTCAGGCGGATTACGGCTCGTCGACGGCGAGCGTGCCCTCCTCGGCGGTGACCAGCGAGTCGATCGCGGCGAAGAACCGGGCGATGCCGGGAAGGTTCCCGCCCTTGTCGCGCGACGCGGCGAAGTCCTCCGGGCTCGCCCACTCGACGATGTCGAGCCACTCGTTGTCCGGGAGCTGCACGAGGCGGGCGCCGAGGAACCCGGCGCGATCGGAGGTGAAGTCCGCCAGCATGTCGGCGCGGGCGGCGAGCAGTTCCGCGGTCTTCTCGGGCAGCACCCGGAAGCGGGTCAGCTCGACAGTCGTCATAAAGCATTCCTTTCAGGACAGGTTGGTGGCGGCCCACGTCGTGATGTCTTCGTGGCGGATGGCGGCGGCCATCAGGTCGGGGAAGCGGTCCGGGGTGCAGGCGAAGGTCGGGATGCCGAGGGCCGTCAGCGCGGCCGCGTTCTCCGGGTCGTACGACGGCGTACCGGAGTCGGCCAACGCCAGCAGGGCGATCACCTGGACACCAGACTCCGTCAGGGTGCGGGCGCGACGGAGCATCTCCTCGCGGACGCCGCCCTCGTACAGGTCCGAGATCAGCACCAGTACGGTCTCGGCCGGCTTGGTGACCAGCTCCTCGCAGTAGGCGAGCGCGCGGTTGATGTCCGTCCCGCCGCCGAGCTGGGTCCCGAACAGTACGTCGACCGGATCATCGAGCTGATCGGTCAGGTCGACCACGGCGGTGTCGAAGACAACGAGGCTGGTCCGCAGCGTGCGGATCGACCCGAGCACCGCGCCGAACAGCGACGCGTACACCACCGACTCCGCCATCGAGCCCGACTGGTCGATCGCGAGGACGATGTCGCGCTGGACACTGTGGTTGCGTCGCGCGTACCCGACCAGCCGGTCCGGCACGATCGTGCCGAGCGCCGGCGAGAAGTGCTTGAGGTTCGCGCGGATGGTCCTGTCCCAGTCGATGTCCGAATGCCGCGGCCGGCCGGTCCGCCCGGCCCGATCCAGGGCACCGGTGACCGCCGCCCGGGTGCGCTCGGCCAAGCGCGCCTCCAACTCGGCGACCACCCGGCCGACGACCTCGCGCGCGGTCTGCTTGGTCTCCTCCGGCATCACCTCGTTGAGCGCCAGCAGCGTGCTGACCAGGTGCACGTCCGGCTCGACCGCCCCGAGCAGTTCGGGCTCCATCAACATCCGGGTGATGCCGAGCCGCTCGACCGCGTCCCGCTGCATGACCTGTACGACGGTGCTCGGGAAGTACTGCCGGATGTCCCCCAGCCAGCGCGCGACCCGCGGCGCCGACGAACCGAGCCCGGCCGTCCGCCCGGGCCCCTGCTCTCCGGGCTCCGCGTCGTACAGTGCGGCGAGCGCCGCATCGACGGACCGGTCCTGCGTGGACAGCGTCGTACCTGTCTCCGGCTCGGCGTCACTGCCCAGCACGAGCCGCCAGCGACGCATTCTCTCGTCGCTCATGAGACCCCCAGCAGCTGCGCCACAACGGGCAGCACGGACGCGGCCAGCTCGGTGTCCAGATCGTTGTCGTCAGCAACAACTAGCGCGGCCGGGTCGGCCAGCGCCCGCGCCCGCGTCCCGATCGACCGCCGCTCCGGCGACGCGAAGGTCCCGAAGGTACGGCGAAGCAGTGGGAGCACCTCGACGAACGCGTCGTCCGGGATCGCGCCCAGCCACGCATCCACCAACGCCAGCAACCGTTCGTCGTGCACCAGCAGCAGGCCGCCACCCGCGAGGAATCCCTCGACGTACCCGGCCGCACCGGCGGTCGGCGTACCCGGGGACAGCGCCCGCCCCAGCCGCAACGCGACCTCTTGATCCGGCAGCCGCGACGTGTCCAGCATCAGCCGAGTCAGCCGCCCACGGATCAGCGGCGGCACCGAGTTCCGGTCGCTCAACCCCTCCAAGGTGTTCAGCCACTCCGACCGCACATCCTCGGCCAGCAAGGCGGTTGCGTCCTGAACACCGTCGATCAACTCCTGCACGGCAGCAGCCGCATCGGGATCAAGACCATGAACGGTCCGCCCGAGCCCGGCGCAGATCCGCGACACCATCCGCCCCGCGACAGAGGCCAACCCGGCCGTGTCGGTCCCGCGGACGTCGCCGTACCGCGAAGAACGTGCCAGCGCGGGCAGCGCGGCCATCAGGTGTCCGACATCGGCGTCGGCCGCCGCGCGAGTGTCGACTCCGCGCAGCAACTCGGGAAGCGCGTCCTCGAGGTCGGCCAGCAGGGACTTCTCCAAGGCCGCGGTGACATCGGCCAGCGTCGACGCATCGCCGGCCACGCGCAGCATCACGGTGGTCGCGGCACCGATCACCGTCGTACCGTGCGCGCCCGCTGCGACCAGCTCGACCTCGAGCCCGGGATCCCAGGTCAACCGCCACATTTCGCGGAACGTGCCCTGCGCGCGCCGCTCATCGGTTGCCGGAACACCCCAGTGCACGCCGAGAATCCGCAAGCGGTGCAGAAGTCGCGACTTGTCCAGATCGTTCGGCTTCCGCAGGTCGAGCTCGATCACCCGCTCGGTCGCGTCCCGCTTCATCCGCAACCGCCGCGCCTGCGCGGCAAGGTCCGCCGCCACCGGCGCCTGCGGCGTCTCCACCGGCACCGACCCCAGCAACTCACCGACCACGGCTTCGCGCGTGACCAGATCAAGCAGTACGTCGTTCCCACCGCACAGGACTGCCCGCGTCGCCTCGGTGACCTCGCTCAACCCGGCCAGCGGACGTCCGCGCAAGGCCGCCAGGGTGTCAGCGAGCCGGACAGCCTCGATCACGTGGGCGCTGGAAACAGGGAGGTCCTCGTCCCGCAGTACGCGAGCGACCTTCGACAGCCAGCGGGTGGTGATCTGGTCAGGCGCGGTGAACAGGTGGTGGTACCAACCGGGTGAGGTGATGCCCGCGCCGTATCCGCTCGCCGCCGCCAACCGGCCATGCGTCCACGGCACCCAGGTGCACGCGACCTTCCGCTTCGGCAGACCCTTCAGGATCCGCTGATCGTGCGTTGCCGGAGGCAACGGAATCTCGAGCGCGGGCACGTGCCAGGCGCCGCAGACGACGGCGATCCGTTCGTGCCCCTCGCGCAGGGCCTTGCGCAGCACGGTCCGCATGTACGCCTCGCGCTGTGCCTCCCGGCCGGTCGCCTCCTCGCCGTGCCGCAACTCGCGCATCGCGTCCGCGATCACCGTGAACGGCTCGGCCCCGTCGCGCCGAGATTCGATCACGTCGTCCCACCAGCGCTCGGGATCGTCGTACCCACCCGCGTTCGCCAACGTGGCCAGCGGATCGATCGACATCGCCCGCCGCCCCTCACCACCGGACGACGCGAACTGCTGCGCGGCGGGCAGGTCGCAGAACCGCACCGGCACACCCGCATCCAGCGCGTACTTGATCGCCTGCCACTCGGGACTGAACACCGCGAACGGCCAGAACGCCGCCCGGGTCGAGTCGTCGACCGCATACGCCAGCAGCGCGACCGGCGGCTCCATCTCCTCCGATGCGGCCAGCTCCACCACCTTGTCGGCCTCCGGCGGTCCCTCGATCAGCACCACATCCGGCTGGATCTCGCCGAGAGCGGTTGCCACCGCCCGCGCCGATCCCGGCCCGTGATGCCGAATCCCGAGCAGATGAACGGTCATCCGTTGATCTCTCGGCAGGCTCGGTAGAACGGGGCCCAGTCATCCCGCTCTCGCACGACGGTCTCGAGGTACTCCGACCAGACGACGCGATCGGCCGACGGGTCCTTGATGACGGCCCCGAGGATGCCGCCGGCCACGTCGGTCGGACGCAGTACGCCGTCCCCGAAGTGCGCGGCCAGCGCAAGACCACCGGTGACGACGCTGATCGCCTCCGCGGTGGACAGGGTGGCCGACGGGGACTTGACCGCGGTCCGGCCGTCCTCGGTCCGGCCCGACCGCAGCTCGCGGAAGATCGTCACCACCCGGCGGATCTCGTCCAGCGCGTCGTCCGGCTGCGGCAACTCCAGCGCCGAACCGAGTTGGGCGACCCTGCGGGAGACGATCTCCACCTCGTCCTCGGCGGAGTCCGGCAGCGGGAGTACGACGGTGTTGAAGCGGCGCCGCAACGCGCTGGACAGTTCGTTGACGCCCTTGTCCCGATCGTTGGCGGTGGCGATCACGTTGAAACCCTTGCGGGCCTGGACTTCCGTGCCCAGCTCGGACACCGGCAGCGTCTTCTCGGACAGGATCGTGATCAGCGCGTCCTGGACGTCGGACGGCATCCGGGTCAGCTCCTCGATCCGGGCGATCTTCGCCTCGGTCATCGCCCGCTGCACCGGACTGGGCACCAGCGCCGCCTCACTGGGGCCTTGGGCAATCAACTGCGCGTAGTTCCAGCCGTAGCGGATCGACTCCTCCGCCGTACCCGCCGTCCCCTGCACGAGCAGGGTCGAGTCTCCGCTGATGGCCGCGGCGAGGTGCTCGCTGACCCACGTCTTCGCCGTCCCCGGTACGCCGAGCAGCAGCAGCGCACGGTCCGTGGCGAGCGTGGCCACCGCGACCTCGATCAGCCGGCGCGGACCGACGTACTTCGGTGAGATCTCCATGTCACCCGCGCGTCCGCCGAGCAGGTAGGTGACCACTGCCGCCGGCGACAGCCGCCAGGCCGGCGGGCGGGCGCGATCGTCCGCGGCTGCCAGTGCGACGAGCTCGTCGGCGTACTCCTCTTCCGCGTGCGGCCGCAGTACTTCAGTGGTCATGACAGCTCCTCGTACATCTCACGTCGGAAGATCAGGGTCTCGACCAGCCGTCGGCGCCAGGTGTCTTCCTCGCCGGTCGGCTCCCGGGTGATCGGATGATTCAGTACGTCGGGCGGCGCGGCGCGGGCCGTGATGCTCGCCAACCGGGCCCACGCCCGCGCGGTGCCCACCTTCGCCAGTTGGTCCAGGATCATGGTCGCGAGCGACGACGGCCACGGCACCGGCAGCCCGCCCACCAGTTCGGCGACATCCACGGTGGTGCGGAGCGCCTCCACGGCCCGCGCCCACTCATCCGGCGGCAGCAACCGCAGCAGCTCCGCCGGACTCCGGCTGCCGGTCGATGCCTCGGATTGCAACAAACTCCGGGCCCATTCGGCCGAACCCTCCCGGATCGCGGCTTCCGTCCAGGCAGCCTGCAGCACCTCAGGCGAACAGCCCTCCACCGGCGTCTGCAACCAGCTGAGATCCATGACGGACAAGGGGGTGTTGGCGACGATCTGCAGGAACCACCACGCGCGCTTGCCGACTCCGTCGGGGTTCTCCGAGGTGATCCCGTCGCGCTCCATCGAGGCGCTCAGCCGCCGCGGCAGGTCGACCGCGATCACACCCTGGCTGACGGTCAGGTGTGACCACATCCGCTCGGCCACGCGTTCGCCGTACTTCGAGCCCGGAACTCGCGCGAGGAGACGGGCCGCAACCCGACGTACCTCCCTGGACCGGTCGTCGAGCGCGGCCTCGAGGAAGTCCTCGTCCTGCTCGGACAA
Source organism: Kribbella sp. NBC_00889 (assembly GCF_045207705.1). NCBI lineage: Bacteria > Bacillati > Actinomycetota > Actinomycetes > Propionibacteriales > Kribbellaceae > Kribbella > Kribbella sp. NBC_00889. The sequence goes on from NZ_CP108783.1 coordinate 6,930,304, forward strand.
TCCCTCCGCGAGCAGACCGAGGAAGTCAGCGCGAGTCGCGGCGGACTCGGTCGGCCAGACCTCGCTCAGCGCCTCCCGTGCCGCGTGCGGATCATGCTGCCGCAGGCCGCGCAACCAGCTACGGCGCTGAATCGCGTTGCCATGCGTCCACAGCTCCGGATCGTTGCTCTCGACAACTGCTGCGTGCAGGAAGCGCCACTCCGGATTCAGATCCGCCAGCCACGCGGCCCGCCGACCTGCAGCGGCGATCACGAGCGGCCGGTACTCCGCTCTGTTGCGGGCATAGTCGGCCAACGCCGGAAGGTGCTCCGGCGGCACGCCCCACCCACGGGCGTCGGCGGCACGCAGCCATTCGCCGAGCGCGGTCGTCTGGAATCCACCAAGCATCGCGGCCAGCCGCCGGATCGCGACCGGCCTCGGCAACGGCCGATCCTCACCTGGTGCCGCAGGCAACGGTTCGAGCTCCTGCAGAGGTTTGCGACCGGCGCGTTTGTAGACGGTCGCGAGCGCGGCCGCGTCGAGCAGTCCACCGTCGCCCAGCCGTTCCTGGATGTGCTCCGGCAACTCCTCGAAGTGCACCGGCCGCCGGTCTGTACCGAGCAACGCCGAGCTGACCAGCCCGTCCCAGCCCTTCACAGGATCACCGGCCGATCGCCGTGCCAGCAGGTCATCGGCCGGAATCCCGCGCGGTTCCACTCGCCGGCGACGGTGACCGGACCGCCGGCCGACACCGCCAGCAGCTTCCAAGGATCCACACCGGGCAAGATCTCCAGTCCGTCCCCCGCGTCGTCCACCAGCGCCCATCCCTCGCCGTACTGGGCCGGACGTACGTCCTGCAGGACCAGCGGCCAGCGTTCGTTCCACGGGTCGGCAGCGACGGATTCGACGTACGACGCCAAGGCCTGGCGGGCCGTGAATCCCGTCGGCTTCGGTGCGGGCAGGCGCGGCGCGGTCTGGGTGAGCAGGGCGCGCATCGGGAGGGCGCCGGGGTAGTAGGACAGGGCGCCCGGGACATATTCACCCGGTCGCGCCGGCAGCGGGTCGAGCGGGCGACCAGCGGCGGCGAACGTCAGGATCAGACCGAGTCGTCCAGTCGTTGCCCCACGCAACCAGACGCGGCGGACCGTGAGCCGGTCGTCGGGCTCGACCACGCGGCCGAGCACGAGCCAGTCGTCCTCGACCTTCTCTCCTTCGACCAGCACGCGGGCCGTCTCGACGGTCCAGCCGATCCGCGACTGCACGGTGTCGGCCAGCGACGGTGGGAGGTCGGCGAGGCGGCCGTGGGCCGAGACGATCAGGTGGATCAGGGACAGCTCCTCGAGCAGCTCACCCGGCCAGCCGTGACCACGGCCGACGACTCCGGCGGCTCGCCGTACCGCTCCTGCGACTCCTGGCGCCTGCGCGTCCACCATGCGCGCGGCGAGTCTGCTCAGCTCGGTGTACGCACGTTGGTCGAATCCGCCCAGCCCCTGCCGGACCTGGTCATCCAGCCAACTCGACAGCTCGGCCATGCCGGCCGACACCCGGTCAGCCCGTCTCGAGGCACGCTGTTGCGCAGCCAGAGGGTCGGCGACCTCACCCGGCTTACGCTCCGGCCGCTCGGCCCTGGCCGCTCGCTGATCCACCCACGAGCTCACCCACTCCGGCTCGTCACCGCCCTGAACCGCCCCGGTCGCCCACAGCAACAGCAACCCGAGCGCATGCTTGCACGGAAACTTCCGGCTAGGACACGAGCACTTGTACGCCGGCCCGCTCGGATCAACCGTGGTCTGGTACGGCGTCTTGCCGCTCCCCTGGCACAGTCCCCATACAGCCCGGTCGGACGCCCCGGTCCCGGACCACTTCTCCGGCCGAGCCTGCGACTGCCCAGCCTTCGCGGACGCAGAATCAGGCGCCAGTCCCAGCACCTGCTCCACGTCCCACGGCCCCACGGCACTCCTCGCTCCCAGGCTTCTCCCGGAAGCATGCCATCCGCACCCGACATCAACCGGGGGTGGTGTGCGCTAAGGACAGGAGGTAGTCGGCTCGGCGAGCCGCTGCGCCGCCTGAGCTGCACCCACATCGCCGGCTGGAGGCCACTACCTCCTGTCGTTACGTTCACCCGAACGCCTGGCGCTCTCGGACGTCCTCACTGGGGTAACCGTTGCCGGTGGGGTGAGGGGCCGGCGGGAGTGGTGGGGTGTTGGAGAGGCCGTCGCGGATGGTGCCGAGGAGGCGTTGTTCGACGGCTTCCAGTTCGGCGATCCGGACCCGGACCTCCTGCTCCTCGGCCCGGGCTTCGGCCAGGAACTGGTCGGCCTCGGTCTTGGCGGTCTCGCGGAGGTGATCGGCGGTGCGCTGGCTCGCGCTGAGGACGCTCAGTTCGTAACGCCGCAGCTCGTCGACCAACTCTCCCGCCGGTCGCTGGGAGTCGAGAATGGCGGCAGCCGGTTGAGGAACCGCGTCGGGGAGGGCGTCCTCCAGGGCCGCGATCTGCTGGTCGACCCGAGTGAACAGGTCGGCGACGTCGGTCCGCATCTGACGGATCACCGTGGAAGCGGCCTGGACGCGTTCGTTGGCCTCGCGCTCACGCTCGCGAGCGGTCCGCTCTGCCGAGGTGATCACATCGAGCGCGACCACAGCCGCCCGCTCCGCCGGATCATCCGGCACCTCAGCTGTCGTGCCGGCGGGCTCCTCACCCTCGTCGGTTATCCCGACCGTCCGCCGCAGCGGCACCTCGCGGATGAACAGCACGGCGAGCAGACTGACGACCGCCGAGCATGCCGCGATCACGAAGATCCGACCGGTCGCGTCGCCGTACGCGTGCCGCACGATCTCGGCGACGGGCGCCGGCAGCGAGTTGACGTCGAGCACACTCCCGCCGCCCCCGCTCTGCGCTGCCGCGGCGGCCTCGGGCCCGAGGGCGCGCAGGTTCTCGGCGATCAGATCGGTGACCCGGGTCGCCAGCACCGCACCGAGCACCGAGACACCGACAGCACCACCGAGGCTGCGGAAGAACGTCACCGTGGCACTCGACGCACCGACCTGGCTGACGTCGACGGTGTTCTGTACAGCGAGCACCAGGTTCTGCATCATCATGCCCATGCCGATGCCCATCGACAGCATGCCGCAGCCGACGTACCAGTACGGCGACGCGTGGTCGATCGTCCCAAGCACCGCGAGCCCCGCGGTGAGGAACAACCCACCGAACACGAGGTACCGCTTCCACCTGCCGAACCGGGTGATCAGCTGCCCGGACCCGACCGTTCCGAGGAACGAGCCGAACATCATCGGGATCGTCAGCAACCCGGCCTCGGTCGGGCTGTAGCCGCGGGCGATCTGGAAGTACTGCCCGAGGAAGACCGCGCTGCCGAACATCGCGATGCCGACCGCGAGGCTGGCCAGGATCGCCAGCGCGGTGGTGCGTTCGCGGACCACCCGCACCGGGACGAGCGGCTCGCGTGCGTGGGTCTCGACGATCACGGCCAGGATGGCCAGCAGCGCCGTACCGCCCAGGTAGGCGCCGGTCTGCCAGGACCACCACGGGAAGTGCTCGCCCGCGAACGACACCCAGATCAGCGGCAGGCTGGCCGCGCCCGCGATCAGGATCGCGCCGAAGTAGTCCAACTTCACCGTGCGCTTGACCAATGGCAGGTGCAGGTACCGCTGCAGCACGATCAACGAAACTACGGCGAGCGGCACGCAGACGTAGAAGCACCAGCGCCATCCGAGCCACGAGGTGTCGACGATGACGCCACCGACCAACGGCCCGGACACGGTGGCGACCGCCATCACCGCACCCATGTAGCCGGAGTACCGGCCGCGGCTGCGCGGCGGGATCGCGGCACCGACGATCGCCTGCGCAAGCGCCATCAGACCGCCCATCGCCAGACCCTGCAGGACCCGTGCACCGATCAGGAACGGGACGTTGTGCGCGGCGCCGGCCAGCGCGGATCCGGCCACGAACATGATGATCGCGAGCTGGACGAGCAGCTTCTTGCTCATCAGGTCGGACAGCTTGCCCCAGACCGGCGTCGACACGGTCATCGCGAGCAGGCTGGCGGTGACGACCCAGGTGTACTGCGTCTGCGTGCCGTGCAGGTCCGCGATGATCGTCGGCAGTGCGTTGCTGACGATGGTCGAGCTGAGCACCGCGGTGAACAGGGCCGCGAGCAGGCCGGCCAGGATCTCGAGGATCTCGCGGTGCGTCAGCCCCGGATCCATGGTGGCGGCGGCCGGTGGTGGGCTGGACGGCGCCGGGCGGTCCTCGGCGTACATCGAGCGGTAGCGGGCTGGGGGTTGCTCGGGGGCGGCAGGATGGGCCGTCGCCGAGTCGATGGCCTCGGTCCGGGTGGCAGACATCGGGTTCCGTTCGTACGCGGGGTCGCTTCGGGGCCGGGGCAGCGGGTCAGCGCTGCTCCGGGGCGGAAACGGCCGGCACGTGCCCCGGCGTACCTGCGCACGTCGGGACACCGGGTCCTCACCCAGGCCTGGTTATGGTTGCAAGAACCAACGATAAGCCCGCTCCGTCAGCGACCGGTCACCGGGCGCCACCATCCGCACGTGTCTTTTCCTGAGACGACCACTCCTCGGGAGAGGGGATTCCGCATACGATCCGGGCTGTTGAGAGATCAACCGCCACCCCGGCGGTGCTGTCAGGGCCCGCCGGGGTTGTCAACCGAAGGCCCTCACCAGCACATCCAGGCAGACCGGCGCATCACCCACCGCGAGCACGAGGTTGCCCGGCGCGGACAGCGTCGGCGCGAACGGCCCCATCCACAACGCACCCTCGGCCGGTTCACACGACGTGCCGTAAACCACGGTCCAGGCCGGCGCACCGGTCGACATCTCGACGACTGTGTCCTCCAGGTTGTCCACCGGACGACCCACGAGCGGTTCGAACCCGGCCTCCCGGCAGGCGCCGACCATCCGCTCGAGGAGCCAAGGATCGGCCGGCAACCGCAAGGGCAGACCCGCTAGGTCGATGAGCTTCACGCCGTCGTCCGCCCGGTAGGCCGATGGCACCAGGACGGACAGCGGATCCCGCCAGAGCTCGACCACCTGGAGATCGGCGGCAGCCACCTCACCGCGGACGAACGCGACGTCGAGCTCACCCGCGCGCAGCGCCTCGAGGTGATCCGCGGCCGAGCCCGAGCTGAGCTTGATCTCGATTCCCGGACTGTCCGACCGCAGCACGGCCAACCCACGCTCGAGCCGATCCCGCAGTCCCTGCGCGGTCCCGATGCGCAGTACGCCGCTCTGTCCGGAAACCAGCTCGGCCGCGACCTCGGTGGCGCGGTCGGCGGCAGCGAGGATCGTCCGTGCCTCGCGCAGCATCCGCTCGCCGTCACCGGTCAGCCGGACGTGGCGGGAGGACCGGTCGAGCAGCTTCAGGCCGAGTTCGCGTTCCAGCCGGGCCACCTGCTGACTGACCGCGGGCTGGACGATGTTGAGCCGCTCGGCGGCCTTGCCGAAGTGGAGTTCCTCGGCGACGGTGACGAAGTACCGCAGCTGCCGTAGCTCCATCGGGGACCTCCAGCGATCACGAGTCGTTATCGCTGCCCAGCGTAATCGGGGCTTGGTCACCGCTCCCCGGGCTCGTTGACTGATGGACATGAGACTCGGACTGTGGATCGACGAAGAGAACCTGCGCATCGACGAGGTTGGCGCGGCCGCGAAGGCGGCTGAGGAGCACGGCATCGACCGGATCTGGTTCAGCCAGCGGCTCGGATGGGACGCACTCACGCTGATCGCGGGGGCGGCGCCGTTCACCTCGACCATCCAGTTCGCGGTCGGCATCGTGCCGGTCTATCCCCGGCACCCGCTCGCGCTGGCAGCGCAGGCGCTCAGCGTGCAGGCGGTGATCGGCAACCGGCTGACGCTCGGGATCGGGTCGAGTCATCCGCAGATCATCGAGGGCATGTTCGGGCTGTCGATGGAGCAGCCGGCCCGCTACATGCGCGAGTACGTCGAAGCCCTCGGGCCACTGCTGTCCGGCGAGCCGGTCGCGTACGAGGGCGAGAAGCTGACCGCGCGCGGGCACATCGAGATCCCCGGGACTGAGGCACCTGAGCTGATCCTGGCCGCGCTGGGCCCGCGGATGCTGAAGATCGCGGGTGAGCTGACCGCCGGTACGACGACCAGCTGGGTCGGACCGGAGGTGATCGAGAGCTTCATCCGGCCGACGATCGACCAGGCCGCGACGGCTGCGGGTCGCCCGCGTCCGCAGATCATCGCCGGCGCATGCGTCGCGTTGACCGACGATCCGGACGCGAGCCGCGAGTGGATCCGGGCCCGGTTCGGGCCGGCCGGCGACATGCCCGCCTACAGAGCAGTTCTGGATCGCGGCGGCAAGGCGGGGCCGGAGGACACCGCCGTACTGGGCGACGAGTCGGCCGTCGCGAAGGAGATCGAGCGGTTCGCGGAGGCCGGAGCGACCGAGTTCCTGCTCTGCCCGGTCGGCACCGATGAGGAGCGGGAACGGACGATCAAGTTCGCACACGACTATGCGCGCGGGCTGAAATGAGTTCGGACGCGTTGGTCTTCGCGTGTTTCCGCCAGCCGGGTACGGCGACGTCGAGGCCGGCGAGGTGGCGGGGGACCGCGTCTGTCGGAGTGAAGCAGTAGCCACTACCGAAGACGAGACGGTCGGGGCTGTCGGGTGCAGACGCGCCGGTGGAGTCATACCAGAGGGTTTGCAACTGGGAGGCAACGCTCGGCAGACCGCCGGACGGGGGTGTGAACGTTGACTGGAAGAGATCGAGGCGTTCGGCGATCATCGGCACAGCACCGGCGGGCGAGACGATGAAGCGGATGTCGGGGTAGCGGGCGAACACGCCGGTGAGCGCGAGGTCGGTGACCGCCCGGGCGCTGTCGAAGACGAACTCGATCATCGGCCGCGGCCGGTCCAGGGCGACCTGTCGCCACTGCGGCGGCGAGGTCGGGTGCAGCAACACCAGCGCCGATCTGTCGTTCAACGCATGCCACAACGGCTCCCACGACGGCTCACCCGGATACTGACCGCCGGCATTGCTCATCAGTACGACGCCATCCGCGTGCAGGACGTCGTACGCGTAATCCAGTTCGACCAGGGCACCATCGACATCCGGCAGCGGCAGGCTGGCGAAGGAGCCGAACCGTCCCGGGTGGTCGCGGCCCAGCTCGGCCGCGGCCTCGTTCATCCGCCGGGCCAGCACCTGCGCCCGGAAGTCGTCGCCGAAGTGCACCCCCGGCGACGACACGGACAGCAGAGCGGTCGCGATCTCGTTGCGGTCCATCAGGCCGAGCTGCTTGCGGACGCTCCACTCCGGCCAGCCGGGCATCCCGTCTGGACGGAGATGCCCGGCGCGTTCGGCTGCTGCCACGTACTCCGGCAGCAGGAAGTGCGAGTGGACGTCGACCAGGCCCCTCATGCCACCGGGTGGAGGAGGTCGTCCAGGCCGATCCGCCGGAGCAGTTCGGCGCGGACCCGGTCGGCGACCCCGTTCACCACCGTGGCACCGTCGTCGGACGGGTCGATGTGCACCCGGAACGGCCGCCGGCCCTTCTCGGTGTCCACCACGGTGACGATCTCCTTGGCCACCTCGGCGACATCGGCCCAGGCCGGCTCGAGCTCGGCCAGCTTCTGGCTGACCTGCTCCATCAGACCGGCGTACTTCGTCTCGTACGCAGACACGATGTCGGTGTCGGCCGGCTTGCCGCTGTGGGCGAAGTGGTTGGTCCCGTGGGTGAAGGCGCCCGGTACGACGATCGTGGTCTCGATCCCGAAGCGCGCGACCTCCAGCGCGTAGCTCTGCGCCAGCGCGTCCATCGCCGCCTTCGCCGCGAAGTACGGCGCCAGGTACGGCGGGTTCCCGCCGCGCGTGCTCGAACTACCAACCCACACCATCAGCCCGTCCTGCTGCCCGCGCATCTGCGGAAGCGCCGCGCGGTTGAGTCGCTGCGTGCCGACCACGTTGGTGTCGTACAGGTCGGCCAACTGCTCCGGCGTGAACGCTTCGGCCGGGCCGGTGACCATGTGGCCGGCATTGTGCACGAGTACGTCGAGTCGACCGGTCTCGCTCACCACGGTGTTCACAGCCTGGCGGCTCGACTCGTCCGAGCTGATGTCCAGCTCGACGGGCCGGAGGTCGACGTTGTGCTCGGTCGCGTACTGCTTGGCGTCGGAGGCGGCCGCCGCGTTCCGGCCGTTGAGGTCGCGCATTCAGGCGTACACGATGTGGCCGGCGTCGGCGAGGGCACGGGCGGTGAGTGCACCGAAGCCGCTCGACGCGCCACTGATCAGGACTGTCTTGCTCATAACGGTTTTCCTTTCGAAATCAGGGGGTTTACGCGGCCGAGCCGCCGTTGGCGTAGATGACCTGGCCGTTGATCCAGCGGGCCGGACCGGCCAGGAAGGCGATGATCTCGGCGATGTCGGTCGGCTCACCCAGGCGCTCCAGCGGCGGCTCGGCGGCGATCCGGTCGATCAGTTCCTGCGGCTTGCCCTCGAAGAACAGCGGGGTCGCGGTCGGACCGGGGGCGACGGTGTTGACGGTGATGTCACGGCCGCGCAGTTCGCGAGCCAGGATCAGGGTGATGGCCTCGACGCCGCCCTTGGTGGCGGAGTAGGCGGAGTAGCCGGGCCGGGCCAGCTTGGTCAGCGAGCTGGAGATGTTCACGATCGCGCCGCCGTTGCGTACCCGCCGGACGGCCTGCTGGTCGACCACGATGGTGCCGCGAAGGTTGGTCCGCACGACCCGGTCGAACACGTCCAGGTCGAGGTCGGCCAGTGGCGACAGCGGCATGATCCCGGCCGCGTGCACGACCACGTCGACCCAGCCGAACTCCTGCTCGGTCCGGTCGAACAGCGCGGCCACCGCGGTCTCGTCGGCGACGTCGGCCTGGATCGCGATGCCCCGGCCGCCGGCCTGCTCGACCTCCTTGACGGCCTCTTCGCCCGCCGCCTGGTTGCCGCTGTACACGATCACCACCGCGTAGCCGTCGCGGCCCAGCCGGGCCGCCGCCTCGCGGCCGATGCCACTGGATCCGCCGGTCACGATGGCGACCCGCTCGGTGGTGGTGTTCTCGGTCATCGTCCTGCTCCTCGATCTCGGTGCCTGGTCTTGCTGACACCTAGATCGTGCTCCGCAGGATGGATCAAGGCCAACGACTCAAGTCGATGGGTGAATCAATTCTGTTGATGTACGTCGGCACCCGGATCGGTGCCCGCCGGATGCCGGAGATGGGTACTGACCAGACCGAGGAGGGCCCGCAGCGCGGCGGTCGGTTTCCGCTTCTTCAGCGTGGCCATGTACAGCGACCACTGGAACGATTCGCCGGTGATCGCCACGACCCGGATCGCCTTCTGATCCGCCACGGCGTACCCGGGCAGGATGCCGAGGCCGACGCCGTGCCGGACGAACTCGACGCCGTTCTCGATGCCGAGCGCCTCGACCACCACGTGCCGTCCGATCCCGGCCGCCTCGAAGGTCTGGTCGATCATCGTCCGGGTCCCGAACCCGGGCGGGAAGTCGACGAACGCCTCGTCCGCGAGGTCGGCCAGTGTCACCGACCGTCGGCGCGCGAGCCGGTGCCCGACCGGGACCGCGAGGACCTGCGGAACACGGAGCAGTTCCCAGGCGGTCAGCTCGCGCGGCACGCTGCCGGCCGCGATCCCGAGGAACCCCACGTCGATGTCGCCGTTCCGCAGCGCGACGATCACGCCGGCCGATCCTTCGGCGTCGACCCGCAACTGGAGCTCGACGTTCGGGTACCTCCGGCGGAACTCACCGGCCGCGGCGGGCAGGTCGACCAGCCCGAGACCCGGCAGCAAACCGACCCGAACGGACCCGCGCATGCCCGCACCGAATTCGTCGACCACGTCACGCGCGCCCTGGACCGCGTCCATCACCGCCAGCGCTTCCGGCAGAAACGCCGTACCCGCCTCTGTCAGGACCACCCGCTGGGCGCTCCGCTCGAACAGCGTGACCCTGAGATCGCGTTCCAGCGCGGCAATCGCGGCACTCACCGCGCTCTGCACCACATGCAACCGCCGAGCGGCCAGCGTGAAACTGCGCTCGTGCGCCACCGCCACGAAGTACTCCAGCTGCCGCAACTCCACAGGCGAAGTCTGCCGCACCGCACGTCAAGAACGCGGGGCCCGCTCCGACCTGGCAGTGACGGAACACGGAAGGAGACAGGATGGGCAACGTGGCGAATCTTCAGGAGCAGGTGCAGCAGCGGGTCGACGAGCTGGCCGAGACCGAGATCGGATTGCAGGTGGCGGTGTACCAGAACGGCGAACTGGTCGTCGATGCCGTCGCGGGTGTCTCCGACCCCGCGACCGGCCGCCCGGTCACCGCGAGCACCCTGTTCTACAGCGCCTCGACCGGCAAGGCCGCGGCCGCAACCGCCGCCAACGTGCTGGTCGATCGCGGCGTCCTCGCGTACGACTCTCCGATCGCGGACATCTGGCCCGAGTTCGCAGCGCACGGCAAGGAGAAGGCGACGTTGCGGCACGTGTTGACCCACTCGGTCGGCCTGCCCGCCCTGCCGCCGGACACCACCCTCGCGGACCTGGCCGACTGGACGAAGCTGACGTCGTACCTCGCCGCGGCCGAGCCATGGTGGGAGCCGGGCACCAAGACGACGTACCACGCCGAGACCTTCGGCTATCTCGTCGGCGAGATCGTCCGTCGCGCAACGGGTCGCACGATTTCCGACGTACTGCGGGAGATCGCCGAGCCGCTCGGGATCGCGGACGAGGTGTACTTCGGCGTACCGCTCGACCAGCAGCACCGCGTCGCCACGCTCGTCGAGCCCGACGGCGCCGAGGAGACCTTCGCCGTGCTGGCCGGGATGTTCGCGACAGTCACTCCGCCCGCCGTCATGCCCCGCGCCGCAACCCTCAACACCTCCGAGCACCTCGCCGCCGAGACCCCGTCCAGCGGCGTCCTGACCGCCCGCGGCATCGCCAAGCTGTACGCCGCTCTGATCGGTGAGGTCGACGGTGTTCGGCTGGTCCGGCCGGAGGCGGTCGCGGAGATCACCGGTCCGGCCCTGGTCTCGAAGGACGAACTGCTCGGGAATCCGGCGACGTGGGCGCTGGGCTACCCGATCGGCCGGCTCGGTTCGACAGCGGAGGAGAGCCCGACGTCGTTCGGGATGCCTGGCATGGGTGGCAGCGTCGCCTGGGCCGATACGCGCTCAGGCGTGGCGTTCGCGTTGACCAGGACCTTGTTCGACCCGGCGCAGTCGGCGCCGGCGATCGAGATCGGCAACCTGGTTGCGAAATCTCTCTCCTGAAATCCCTGCTGGGTAAGGGCTTTCAGGACCCGCGGACCGACTGCTGGTCGACCCAGACCAAGTGGCCGTGGTGGCTGACGAGGACCTCGTCAGCCCCGGCCGCTCCGGTCCGGCGGCCCAGCTCCTGGCCGGCGATCCAGCGACCGCCGATGCGGACCTGGACAGCCACGGGCCGGGCCGGGGAAGTGGCTACTGGCATGGCACCTGACTTCTGGACAGGGGCGGAAGCGGTGGGGTGGCGTCGTACTGCTGTGGGGTGATGCTGAAGACCGGTCATCGTCGCCCTCGCAAGGACACACAACCATCATCTGGGGGGCTGATCGCTCAGCCAAAGGCCACCCTACAACCGACAGATGACCCACCGTTAGCGGTAATTCGGATTGATCCGGAACCCCGAACCACCAGTCGGCGCGAGCTGTAAAAACTAGTCGGCGCGGCCGACGATCTGCTGCAGTGCCCAAGTGTTTCCGTCCGGGTCGCTGAAGAAGACGAACCGGCCCCACGGCATCTCCTGGACGTCCGACACGTCCACCCCGCGACCCGCCAGCTCGGCGCGGGCCGCGTCGGCGTCGGACACCACGATCTGCAGCCCGCGCACGGAGCCGGGCTCGGCCTGGCCCATGCCGCTACCGATCGCGATCGAGCAGGCCGACCCGGGCGGCGTGAGCTGAACGAACCTCAGTTCCTCGCTGACCTGATGGTCGTGATCGGCGACGAAGCCGACCTTGTCCGTGTAGAACGCCTTGGCCCGGTCGACGTCCGACACCGGGACCGACACCAGCTCGAGCTTCCAGTCCATGGCGGCAACCTACTGCCTGTCAGGATGCATAACCCAGGGTCGGTGGGGTAGGAATGGGAGCAGAAGTTCCTGACCGCGGTCCAGACCATGTGCCGCGCCGTGACTCAGAGTCGCGAGGTCAGACATCATGAACACCGTTGCCAGCACCACCGCCGAGCCGCGCCGCACCGATCGGAAGCAGCGCCGAGACAGCGAAACCAGGTCCCTGCTGAGCCGGCGAGCCGCCAGCACGGACGAGAATCTCCGGCAGGCCCTCCTCGATCAAGCGATCGAACTCCACCTCGGTATCGCGCACAGCATCGCCTCGCGGTTCCGCGGGCGCGGCGTGGAGGCCGACGATCTCGACCAGGTCGCGTACCTGGGCCTGGTCAAGGCCGCCCGCAGCTACAACCCGGACGCCGACACGCCGTTCCTGGCGTACGCCGTACCGACCATCCGGGGCGAGGTGAAACGGTACTTCCGGGACTGCTCCTGGACGGTCCGGATCCCGCGCCGCCTGCAGGAACTGCAAGGTTCCATCGCCTCGGTCCGGCCGCGGCTGGTGCAGGAACTGCACCGCGAGCCGACCCATCAGGAGCTGGCCGACGAAATAGGGGCCCAGGTCAACGAGATCGAGGACGCCATCGCCGCCGACGGCTGCTTCTCGGTGCTGTCCCTGGACCGCCCGGTCGACGACGACTCGGCCGCGAACCTGGCCGACACGATCGCCGACTCCGACGACACCGCGTTCGAGCGGACCGAGGCGGTCGCCGTACTCGAGCCGGTGCTGAGCGCGCTCGCGCCGCGCGAGCGTAAGATTTTGGAACTACGGTTCGTCGAGGGTCACACCCAGGCGGACATCGGTGCCGAGATCGGAGTGAGCCAGATGCAGGTGTCCCGGTTGCTCCGCGGCATCCTCGACCGGCTGCGCGACCGGATCGAGCCGCCTGCGGCAGCCGCCGCTTGACGAACAGGCCGATCTTCGTGGTGCAGCTGCACGACGCCCGGCGGCTGCACTACGACGTCCGGCTCGAGGTGGACGGCGTACTCAAGTCATGGGCGGTCCCGCGTGGGCCGTCACTGGATCCGGTGGTGAAGCGGCTGGCCGTCTTCACCACCGACCACGACCTCGAGTACGCCTCCTACGAAGGCGTGCATGCCGACGCGCAGTACGGCAGTGGCGCCGTGATCGTCTGGGACGCCGGGATCTACACCAACCTGACCCGCGACGAGCGGCACCAGGTGGTGGACCCGGCCCAGGCGATCGAACGCGGTCATTTCAAGGTTCAACTGCACGGCGTGAAACTCAACGGCGCTTGGGCCTTCACCCGCACCGGTGGGGACTGGTTGCTGGTGAAGGTCCGCGACGCCGCGGCCGATCCCGCGGTCGATCTGACGGTCACCGAGCCACGGTCGGTTCTCAGCGGTCTGACCATCGAGGAGATGGCCGCCTCCTGACCGTTGCCCTTAGCAACGTGCTACCAGGTGTCGGCGTGCAGGATGCCGTCGAGCGGCTGCCGGGGCGCGGGCTTGAAGTTGGTGCCGATCGTGTACGCGGTCGGGATCAGTGCTGTCTGGCGGATGTCCTCCGGCAGTCCGAGCAGTTCGCCGACCTCTTGCTCGTAGTTCAGATGCAGGGTGGTCCACGCCGTACCGAGTCCGCGGGCGCGCGCGGCCAGGCAGTAGCTCCACGCAGAGGGCAGGATCGAGCCCCACAACCCGGCCTGGTTGCCCGCCGGCAGGTTCTTCGCCTGCAGACACGGGATGACGAGGACAGGGACCTGCCCCATCCGCTCACCCAGATAGGCCACGCCGTCCCCGATTCTGCGCTGGATCGGCCCGCGGACCGGGTCGTCGGCGTACAACTTCCCGGCGGCCCCGGACCCGGCCAGGTACTTCTCGACCGCGAGCCGGTAGTACTCCCCGATCACCGCCCGCTTCTCGGCGTCCGTGATCACCAGCCAGTGCCAGGTCTGCCGATTACTCCCCGACGGCGCCTGCAACGCGACCTCGATGCACTCCCGGATCAACTCGGCCGGAACCGGCTTCTCCAGATCCAGCCGCTTACGGACCGTACGGGTCGTGGTGAGCAGTTCGTCGGGCGAGAGGTCCAATGTCTGCGTCATGCCCCACAGTCTGCATGCCGTACCGAAGAACAGGACGTAGAGGTATGCATACATCCGATCCCCCGCCTGGGCAGCGGCCGCGGACCCGCCTTCACAGGACTACTACCTGTCCTTAGGTACACCGAGGGTCAGCAGGTGTAGAGGGAGTCGGGGTGGACCTTCTCGCAGAAGCGGACGTGGAGGTGGTTGTCGTGGGCCGGCCATTTCCCGCTCGCAAGACTCGGACGGTACTATGCTTGCAGATAATCCTGAAACGGATGATCTTCTACCGGAAGGGTCTTGTCCTGATGTCACTGAACCTGTCGGCCGACGAGGTTCTGTCCACGACGCGTGCAGTGCGCAGACGCCTCGATCTCACCCGCCCCGTGCCGCGCGAGCTGATCGAGGAGTGCGTCGATCTCGCCACCCAGGCCCCGACCGGCCGCAACCGGCAACGCTGGCACTTCCTGGTCGTCACCGAGGCGGCCCAGCGGCAGGCCGTGGCCGACGTGTTCCGGCGTGCACTGCCACTGGCGACCGGCCACCCGCTGACCGACCGCGATGTGTCGCGAATGAACTACCACGCAGCCTCGACCGAGCGGGTCTTCGACAGCCTGCGCTACCTGGTGGACAACATCCATCGGGTGCCGGCCTTCGTCATCCCGGCCGTCGAGGGACGCACCGACCGGGCGTCGGTCGACGTGCAGTCCGGGGTCTGGGGATCGATCCTGCCTGCCGTCTGGAGCTTCATGCTCGCCGCCCGCGAGCGCGGTCTCGGGACGGTCTGGACAACAGCGCAGGCACCGCTCGAACGTGAGCTCGCCGAGATCCTCGGCGTTCCGTACGACAAGGTGATGCTGGCGGCGTTCATCCCGCTCGCCTTCACGCTCGGCACCGATTTCCGTCCGGCCAAGCGCGTCCCACGCGACCAGGTCCTGCACTGGAACCAGTGGTAGCGCCTACTCGAAGAGCTTGGGGTCTCCGGCGCCGACGCGGACTATTTCGGGGAAGTCTTCGGAGAAGTCGATGACTGTGGTGGGTTCGGTGCCGGCTTCGCCGTCGACGACGGCGTCCACCTGGTGGTCCAGCTCTTCCTTGATCTCCCAGCCCTGCGTCATCGGCTCCTCGTGGTCGGGGAGCAGCAGGGTGCTGGAGACGAGCGGTTCACCGAGCTCGGTGACCAGGGCCTGCGCCACGACGTGGTCGGGGATGCGTACGCCGACGGTCTTCTTCTTCGGGTGCAGCAGCCGGCGCGGCACCTCCTTGGTGGCCGGCAGGATGAACGTATAGCTGCCCGGGGTCGCCGCCTTGATCGACCGGAAGACCGCGTTGCTGATGTGCACGAACTGCCCGAGCTGAGCGAAGTCCTGGCAGACCAGGGTGAAGTGGTGCTTGTCGTCGAGGTGCCTGATGGCCCGGATCCGGTCGATCCCGTCCCGGTTCCCCAGCTGGCAACCGAGCGCGAAGCAGGAGTCCGTCGGGTACGCGATCAGCCCGCCCTCACGGAGGAGGTCCACCACCTGACCGACCGCCCGCCGCTGAGGATTCTCCGGATGTACGTCGAAATACCTGGCCATGACCGCCGAGCCTAGCGCTGAAGAGCAAGCAGGTGACTGTCGACCGCGACCGGTTGGAGGGCGTGCTCGACGACCATCATGGCCGCGCCGTACAGACCTGCGTCCGGTCCCATGGTCGCGGGCTCGATCCGTACGTCGCCCGCCGGGCCTGACTGTGCCGACTTGGCGATGCTCTCGCGAATGCCGGCGATCAACTGCTCCTCGGCCTCGGCGAGGTATCCCCACAGGCTGATGACGCCGGGGTTGAGCAGATTGACCACGCCGGCCAGAACTTCGCCGATGTCGCGACCGGCGATCCGCACCGCGTGTCCCGCCTCGACGTGCGCGGACCGGGCCAGAGTCGCGACCGCACGAGCGTTCGGCGCATCCACACCCTCGGCCCGCAGGCGACGGGCGAGGGCGCCACCACTTGCGACGGCGTTGAGGCAGCCGAGATTGCCGCAACTGCAGGGCACTTCGGACGCACCGACGCGGGTGTGACCGATCTCCCCGGCGAGGCCCGAGACACCTTGGATCACCTTGCCGTTGACAACGACCCCGCAGCCGATGACCGTGCCGACCTTCACGCAGACCAGCACCTCGGGCTCGTCGGTGCGGGCGCAGTGCTCGCCGAACGCGAGCAGGTTGACGTCATGGTCGACGAAGATCGGCACGTCCATCCAGCGGTTCAGTACCTCGCACACCGACTCGGCCGTCCAGTCCGCGCCGCCACCCTGCGATGCCAGCTCCACCCGGGCCGGCATCCCGAAGCCGATGCCGTGCACCCGGGCCGGGTCCGCGTCCAGTTGCTCGAGCATCCCGTCGTACGTGCGGGTGACCTCTGACAGCACCGCCTCCGGGCCGTCGGCCAGGTCGATGTCGATCATCGTGCTGGTGAGGATCTCGCCGGCCAGGTCGGTCGCGGCCAGCCGGATGCCCGAGATGCCGAGCTGCGCGGCCAGGGTCAGTCCGGCGCGCGGGCTGAAGCTGAGCGTCGCCGCCGGCCGCCCGCGGGATCCGTCGGCGGACGGTCCGTCCAGGGACAGCAGCCCAGCAGCCAGCAGTACGTCGACCCGATCGTTCACGGTGGACCGGGCGATGCCGAGCTCGTCGGCCAGCTGGCCGGTTGTGTTCGCCCGGCCGTGCCGGACCAGCTCGAGGATCTCGCCGGACCGGGCGATCCGGGACTGGGACGCCGTACGGCGGCGGGAGCGTAGTGGCGCGGTGGTCATCCTGGGTCCCCCTCGTGGTCCGACGCTGCTCACACAGTATCAATTAGAACTTCGCTCGACATCTTTCTGTTGACGGTCGACATTAAAGACCATACGCTCGCCGAAAAGCCTCCCGGGACCAAGGAGTTCGCATGACCAGTTCAGGACTGACCCGGAGACAGCTGCTCCGGACCGGCGGGGTGGCCGTCGCCGCCGCCGGACTGGGGCCGGCCACGCTGGCCGGGTGCGGCGGCTCGGACGACGCCGGCGGGACCGGTGGCCCGCTCAGCTTCATGTACTGGGGATCGGCCTTCGAGAAGAAGGCGATCGACGAGATGCTGAAGAAGTACGGCAAGGAGCACGATGGCGCGAAGGTCGACCCGATGTACGTGCCGGTGTCGAACTATCCGACCAAGGTGTCCAGCCTGGTCGCCGCGAACACCCCGCCCGACCTGGCCTACCTGGGCACCGGGCAGATGTACGACCTGGCCCAGAAGGACCTGATCCTCAACCTGTTCCCGTACCTGGACAAGTACCCCGAGCTCAAGGACCGGCTGCCGAGCAGCTACTTCTGGTACGGCAAGGACAAGCTCGCCGCGAACCAGTTGGCGATGGGCGTGCAGATCCTCTACTACAACACCGACGCGTTCAAGGCGGCCGGTCTCGACCCGGCGCCGTTCACCGCGGACACTGCCTGGAGCTGGGACGACTTCGTCCAGGCGGCGGACAAGCTGACCGTCGACCAGAACGGCAAGCACCCCTCGGAGGATGGTTTCGACTCCGGCAAGGTGAAGCAGTTCGGCACGATCGCGCCGATCGGCGGTGCTCCGCTCTACAGCCTGCTGCGCTCGAACGGCGGCGACATGGTGAACGAGGACGGTACCAAGTTCGCGCTCGACTCGGCCGCCGCGATCGACGTACTGAAGAAGATCCAGGACCTGATCTACGTGCACCGGGTGGCGCCGAGTCCGGCCCAGCTGGGCAAGAACGCGCCCACCACATCGGTGCAGCTGCAGACCAAGCGGGTCGGGATGATCATCGACGGCAACTGGACGCTGCTCGACCTGATGGAGAGCAAGGTGCCGTTCGGCGTCGCCGTACTGCCCAAGTTCAAGGAGCCGTTGACGATGACCGGCGGTGCGGCCGGCGCGATCTTCGCCAAGACCAAACACCCGGAGGAGGCGATCGAGCTCTACCTCTACTACAACGACCCCGAACACGTCGATCTGTTCAAGGACGGGCTCTGGGCGCCGCTGCAGAAGAAGTACTACACGGACCAGGCCGAGATCGACAAATGGGTGCTGAAGGACAAGTATCCGGCCAACTTCCAGACCGCGGTGGTCGACACGACGTTGAAGAACGGCGTCACCGACTGGGGACAGCAGATCAAGAACGCGGAGCGGATCCACCAGGTGCTCGACCCGGCGATCGAGCAGATCAGCCTGAACAAGGGCGCGCCGGTCGACATCGTCAAGGCGCTGAAGCCGAAGATGCAGGCGCTGCTGCAGGGCAAGTGGCCCCTCCAGGAGCTGTGATGGCTTCTTCTCCGATGAAGCAGGAGGCACGCTGGGGCGTGCTGCTGGCACTGCCCGCGATCATCGGCTTCGTCGCGTTCACCTTCCTGCCGATGATCGCCTCGGCGGTGATCAGCCTGACCGACTGGACCATCGGCGCGGCACCGAAGTTCGTCGGTTTCGCCAACTACAGAAGGATGTTCACGGCCGACGACAGCTTCTTCAAGTCGCTATGGGCCACGCTCTACTACACGCTGGGCGCCGTACCGCTGCTGCTGATCGTCGCTTTCGCTGTCGCACTGGTGCTGAACCAGCCGGTCCGCGGGCAGGCCGTGTTCCGGGTGATCTACTACCTGCCCGCGATCGTGCCGATCGTGGCCAACTCGATGCTGTGGATCTGGCTGTTCAACCCCGACTTCGGGCTGCTGAACACGCTGACCGAGAAGGCCGGACTGCCCCGGTCGCAGTGGATCTTCGACGAGAGTACGGCGATCCCGTCGCTGATCCTGATGTCGGTGTGGGGCTTCGGCAACGTCGCTGTCATCTTCCTGGCGGGACTGCAGGGCGTGCCACGACAGCTCTACGAGGCGATCGCGGTCGACGGTGGCGGTGCGTGGCGGAAGTTCCGGCACATCACCCTGCCGATGATGACGCCGACGATCTTCTACAGCCTGGTGACGAGTGTCATCGGGGCGTTGCAGGTCTTCGTGCAGGCCGCGGTGATGACCGAGGGCGGGCCGAACGACTCGACCCTGTTCTACATCTATTACCTGTACCGGACCGCGTTCACGAACAACGAGATGGGATACGCCAGCGCGCTGGCCTGGGTGCTGTTCCTGGTGATCATGGCGGTCACCGTGGTGCTGTTCCGCAACTCCAGCCGCTGGGTCTACTACGAGGCCGGGAGCGCCCGATGACCGCCGTACTGGAGAAACCCGAAGTGGTGGCGGCCACACCACCGGCGTCGCGGCCGCTCGCGCCGCGAGGTGTGGGGAAGAAGCTCCTCGTCTACCTGCTACTGATCGCCGGCGCCATCCCGACACTGCTGCCGTTGATCTGGCTGGTCCGCAGCGCGTTGATGGACTCGGGCCAGATCTTCGTCTCGCCACCGCAATGGATCCCGAAACCCTTTGCCTGGGACAACTTCTCCGGCGCGCTCACGCAGGTGCCGTTCGCGCGGTACTTCCTGAACACGCTGATCATCGAGGCCGGCGTACTGATCGGGACCGTGCTGTCCTGCTCGCTGGCGGCGTTCTCGTTCGCCCGGCTGCGCTGGAAACACAAGAACCTCGTCTTCGGCATCCTGATGTCCGGGGTGATGCTGCCGTACGCCGTGACGCTGATCCCGACGTTCCTGTTCTGGCAGAAGCTCGGCCTGGTGAACACCTACGTACCGCTGATCCTGCCGCACTGGTTCGGCACCGGGGTGTTCAACATCTTCCTGCTCCGCCAGTTCTTCCTGTCGATCCCGTACGAGCTGGACGAGTCGGCGTACATCGACGGGGCGACGCCGCTGCAGGTGTACTGGCGGATCATCCTGCCGCTGTCGAAGCCGGCCCTGGCCGTGGTGAGTGTGTTCACGTTCCTCGGGGTCTGGAACGACTATCTCGGCCCCCTGATCTACTTGAACGACTCGGACAAGTACACGCTGGCAATGGGGCTGGCGTCGTTCCAGGGCACCTACACCGCACAGTGGGGGTACCTGATGGCCGCGGCCGCAGTGGTGCTGCTGCCGATCGTGCTGTTGTTCGCCTTCGCACAGAAGTACTTCGTCGAGGGCATCGCGCTGACCGGACTGAAAGGCTGATATGTACAAGGTGACCGTGCTCTACGGGCCGCCGGACTCGATCGAGGACTTCGACCGGTACTACGACGAGACGCACATCCCGATCGCCCAGCAAATGACCGGACTCAAGCGGTGGACCGTGTGCCGCTTCGAGCCCGCGCCGGACGGGACACCACCGCAGTACCACTACCAGGCCGAGCTCTACACCGACAATCGCGCGGACCTCGAGCTCGTGCTGGACTCCCAGGCGGGCAAGGCGGCCAACGAGGACGTAGCGAACTTCGCCACCGGTGGTGCGGTGTTCCTGTTCGGTGAGGAGCGGGAGGTGCCGGTCCGATGAGCATCGACGTGATCGTGGTCGGCCTTGGGTTCGGTGCCGACTTCGCCCCCATCTATCAGGCCCATCCCGACGTCGGCCGTGTCGCGGTCGTCGACGCGGATCCCGCCCGCACGACGGCGGTCGCGGACCGGCTCGGGATCACTGAGAGGTTCCCGAGCCTCGACGAGGCCCTGGCCGCGCCCGGCTGGGATGCGGTCCATCTGCTGACGCCGGTGCGCTTCCACGCCGAGCAGGTTCAGCAGGTGCTGAAGTCCGGGCGGCACTGTGCCTCCGCGGTGCCGATGGCAACGACCCTGGAGGACCTGGACGCACTGATCGCGGCCCAGGACGATGCCCGGCGCAACTACATGATGATGGAGACCGCGGTCTACTCCCGCGAGTTCTTCCACGCGAAACACCTGCTGGACAACGGGAAGCTCGGACGCCTCGCCTACTTCAAGGGCGACCACCTGCAGAACCTCGACGGGTATCCGGACTACTGGCGTGGCTACCCGCCGATGCACTACGTCACGCACGCCCTCTCACCCGCGCTCGCGCTGGCGAACACCAGGGTCGAGTCCGTCCGCTGCCTCGGCTCCAGCCAACTCACGCCGGATCACATCGGCGTCGCAGGCGAGGGGTTCGGTACCGAGGCGGCGCTCTTCAAGCTGGCCGGCGACGACCTCGTCGCGAACGTGACGATGTCGTTCTTCCAGCTGGGCCGCAGCTACCTCGAAGGCTTCTCGGTGTACGGCGACGAAGGCGCACTCGAGTGGCCGCAGCTCGAAGGCGGACCGATGAAGGAGTTCAGGCTCGAGCAGCTCCCCGACGGGCGCCGGGGCCGGCCGGTGACCGAGGCCGACGTCCGGCCGCCCGGCGCACCCGAACTGTTGCCCGCGGCACTGAAGCGGTTCGCCGACGGCGGGCACGGCGGATCGCACCCGCATCTTGTCCACGAGTTCGTGTCCAGCATCATCGAGAACCGCAAGCCCAGGGTCGACGCCCGGACCGCGGCGACCTGGACCGCACCCGGGATCTGCGCCCACCAGTCGGCACTGCAGGGCGGCGCCGAGATCCAGGTGCCGGACTACGAGGCTCGCTGATGGCTGTGATCGCGCTCGTCGGTGCCCTGGATACGAAAGGAGCGGAGTATGCCTTCCTGGCCGATCGGGTCGCAGCACTCGGTGCCACTCCGCTCCTGATCGACGTCGGGGTGCTCGCCGTACCGGCGCTGACGGCGCGGATCGGTCGTGACCTGATCGCGGAGCTCGGCGGTGGCGTGCTGACCGAGCTGCGCGATCGCGGCGACCGGAGCGCGGCGATGACCGTGATGGCGCGCGGAGCCGCGTCGGCCCTGGCTGACCTCGTCGCGTCCGGCGATGTGGACGGCATACTGGCGGTCGGCGGGTCCAATGCGGCGTACGTGATGGCGGAGATCTGCGGGCGATTGCCGTTCGGTTTCCCGAAGGTGCTGGTCTCGACCATCGCGGCCGGCGACACCCGATCGTACGTCCGCGAGACCGACCTGACGCTGATGTACCCGGTCGTCGACATCAACGGCCTGAACCGGCTCAGCCGGCCCGTCCTCGCCAACGCCGCGCAGGCCTGCGTCGGGATGGCAACGAGCCGGTACGCCGAACCCGCCGGCGGCGCACCGCTGGTCGGAGTGAGCATGTTCGGGGTGACGACGGCCTGCGGGGCGTCCGTTGTCCGCGGCATCGAGGACCGTGGTTTCGAGGCACTGACCTTCCACTGCACCGGAGTCGGCGGCCGCACGTTGGAGGCGCTGATCCGGGGCGGCACGATCCAAGGTGTCGCCGACCTGACCACTACTGAGCTCTCCGACGACCTGGTCGGCGGGGTCTGCTCGGCTGGTCCCGACCGCCTCACCGCCGCGGCGGAGGCCGGCGTACCTCAGGTCGTCAGTGTCGGCGCGCTCGACATGGTCAACTTCTACGACACCGTGCCGCCGGAGTTCTCCGGACGGCTGCTCCACCCGCACAACCCGGCCGTGACGCTGATGCGGACCACGCCCGCCGAGTGTGCCGAACTTGGTCGTCGGATCGCGGCCCGGCTCAATCCCTCCATCGCACCCGTCGCCGTTCTGTTCCCGCACCGTGGCTTGTCCCAGCTGTCCACACCCGGCGGGGTCTTCTACGACCCGGCCGCGGACGACGCGCTGTACCGGGCCCTGCGGGACGGGCTGCGGCCCGGTATCGACCTGCACGACTTCGACACCGACATCAATGACCCGGTGGTGTCTGCCACCGCCGTGGATCTGCTGGCCACCTGGCTGGAGAAGGAGACACCGTGAACACTTTGACCCGCGCCGAACTGCTGGCCGGCTTCCGCCGCAAGGTCGCCGAGGGCCGCCCGATCATCGGCGGTGGCGCCGGCACCGGGCTCTCGGCCAAGTGCGCCGAGGCCGCCGGCCTCGACTTCGTGGTGATCTACAACTCCGGCCGGTACCGGATGGCCGGCCGTTCCTCGATGGCGGGCCTGATGCCGTACGGCGACGCCAACGCGATCGTGATGGAGATGGGCACTGAGGTACTGCCGGTGACCGACGAGCTGCCGGTGATGGCCGGAGTGTGCGGGACCGACCCGTTCCGCGACATCCCGCGATTCCTCGACCAGGTGAAGGCGGCCGGGTTCGCGGGGATCCAGAACTACCCGACCGTGTGCCTGTTCGACGGGATCATCCGGGCCAACCTGGAGGAGACCGGGCTCGGCTTCTACCGCGAGGTCGACCTGGTCCGGGCCGCCCGGGAGCGCGACCTGGTGACGCTGGCCTATGTGCACAGCGAGGACGAGGCGGCCGCGATGACCGAGGCCGGCGCGGATGTGCTGGTCCCGCACATGGGGCTGACCACGTCCGGGATGATCGGCGCGCAGACGAGCCTGAGCCTGGACGACTCGGTCGACCTGGTGTCCCGGCTCCGCGACGCGATCTTCGCCGTCGACCCCGACGCGCTGGTGATCTGCCACGGCGGACCGATCGCCACCCCCGAGGACGCCAAGCACATCCTGTCGAAGGTCGACGGCGTGGTCGGCTTCCTCGGCGCATCCAGCATGGAACGCCTTCCGACCGAGGTCGCCATGGTCGATCACATGCGAAGCTTCCACGCGATCAGATGACCGCCGACCCGTGGCCTCGTGGCTGGAGACTTCCGATGACCGTGACCTATCAGTTCGAGTACCCCGAGCGGCTGCGCTGCGCCTTCATCGGCGCGGGCGGGCACTCGTACCGCAACGTCTATCCCACCTTCCAGTACGCGCCGGTCGAGCTGGTCGCCGTCTGCGACGTCCAGCTCGAGCGGGCCCAGACGTATGCCCGAGGCTTCGGCGCACCGGCGGCGTACGACGATCACCGGGAGATGCTCGCTCGTGAGCGGCCTGACGCCGTCTTCATCGTCACCTCCTACACCGCGGAGGGCGACGTCCAGGCGACTGCTCTCGCGGAGGACTGCCTGCGCGCCGGAGCTCATGTCTGGATGGAGAAGCCGACGGCTGCCGGGATCGTGCAACTCGATCGCCTGCAGGCGGTGGCCGAGGAGACCGGGCTGACGGTGATGACCGGGCTGAAGAAGATCTTCACGCCGGCGATGGAGAAGGTGAAGGCGATCCTGAGTACGCCGGAGTTCGGGACGGCGAGCTCGATCTCGGTGCGGTACCCGCAGTCGTTGCCCGCACCGGACGCCCGGTCCGACGACGTCGCGATGATCGGGTTCCTGGACCACATCTTCCATCCGGGCGCGATCCTCACCTATCTGATGGGACCGGTACGCCGCCTCAGCTACGAATGGGAGCCGCGGACAGGCTCAAGCGTCTCGAGCCTGCAGTTCGAGTCGGGAGCCGTCGGGACGCTGCACCTCGCGGCCGGCTCTGCGACCGGTGCACCACTCGAACGCGTCGAGGTGATCGGCAGCGGGGCCAATGTGGTCGTCGAGAACGGCGTACGGATGACGTACTACCGAGCCGGGGCCGAGCTGCCCTACGGCCGATCGGCCTCGTTCATCACCGGGGACGACGTGGCGCCGCTGCACTGGGAACCCGAGTTCTCGCTCGGCCAGCTCTACAACAAGAACCTGTTCTACCTCGGCTACGTGCCCGAGGTGGTGCACTTCTGCGAGAGCGTGCTCGCCGGGAAGCCACCGGAGAAGGGCACACTCGCCGACGTCCGGGAGATCCTCAAGCTGTACGAGCTGTACCGCCGACTGCCGGCCGGGAAGCCGGCCACGATCGAACCAAGGAGCTGACGGATGGGACAGATGACGCCGGCCGACGAGGTGCTGGTCGAGGACCAGCCGTGGGGGCGACTGGAGTGGATGGTTTCCGGTGCCCTGGGCAACTCCAGCACGATGACCGTCGGCCGGTGCTACATCCGGCCCGGTGAGCAGAGCCCACGGCACTACCACCCGAACTGCGACGAGGTGCTGCACATCCTGCAGGGCACTATCGAGCACAGTGTCGACGACGAGCGGGTCACGATGGGTCCGGGCGACACGATCAGCATCCCGTCGGGGGCGCTGCACAACGCCCGCAACATCGGCACCGACGAGGCGATCTTCGTCATCTCGTTTTCGGCGCCTGACCGGCAGACGGTGGGTGAGTGAGATGCCGTCCGTGCTCAATCTCTGCCCCTAGCGTTACTTGGCCAGGCCGATCGCGGTGGCCGTGACGACCAGGTTGTCGGCGTACCCACCGCGAGAGGCGTTGTACGGACCGGTGCAGGTGATGAGGACCAAACGGTGGTCGACCTTCTGGTCGAACGCGCCGCTCTTGGTCGCGAGCGCGTTCTTCGGCACCGACACGATCGAGCTGACCCGGTACGACGCCGTGTGGCCGGCACCGCGGAGTAGGACGGTCTCACCCGGCTGGATGTGCCGCAGCCGGGAGAAGAAGCCGAGGCCCTCGGTCTTGGTGTCGACGTGGCCGGCCACGACCACCGAGCCGAACGGGTCTCCGGCCTCGGCACCGCCGTCCCACCAGCCGACGTTTCGTGCCCCTTCGGGCACCATCAACTGCCCGGAAACCGTGCTGGCAGGCAGCACCGGAGCCTGCGCACCACCCGGCAGCACGACCTGGGTCGGGACGAACCGGATCCGTTGACTCGGTGCGGGCGTGCCGATCCGGGCCGGCGGCGCGGAGGCCGCGCCGTCCGGACCGGAAGGAGTCGGGATCGTCGGTGTGATCACCGTCGAGAACCCGGGAACGCCCGGGAGGGACGACGGCGTCGACGCGCCGCCGTCCGATCCGGGGCCCGGCGATGCACCGTCGGCCTGCGCGGAGCACCCCTCCAGGCCCACGCAGAACATCAACAGCAGCAGTCCGGGCAGGAGCCTCTTCAGCGGCGGACCACCTTCCGGACCGTCACCACAGCGGCCAGCAGACCGACCAGCAGTGCCACGACCCAGAGACCGGACTCGTCAGCGGCAGAGCTTTGCGCCTGGTCAAGCCCTGCTGCCTGTCCGCCGGTCCCGGTGTTCACCAGACCCGGCTTGCCGGATCCCGTGCTCGGGAGTTTGATCGTCCCGGCCGCCACTGTCATCGTCTTCTGCGTCGGCGCACCGACCGCGAATACACGGGTCAGATATCCGGCCTTGATCGGCAGATCCATCGGACCGAGAACAACAGGTGAACTCGCCCCGGCCGGCACGATGTCGACCTTGTACGTCGCCGCCGGAACGACCGCTTCGAGCGATTCCCCGTTGGCCACGTTGGCGAACGCCACCTTGCCGTTCACCCGGATGTCGGCCGGGCCGACGGCCGCATCGTGCGCGACCCGCAGCCCACCCTTGTCCGCCGGCACCGCGTCCAGATTGTTCGCGTACGTCGTGATCAAGGGCGCACCCGTCGGCGACACCGGCTGGTGGATGACAACGTCCAGGCTGGCACCCGAGCCGACCGTCACCTCACGCTGGATGACCAGCTTTCCGCCTTGCTTGGCGGTGACCATCCGCTTGCCTGCGGCAACACCGAACGGCCCCACCAGCTTCGCGCCCGCCACCCCGCCGGCGACCTGCTTCCCGTCGATGCTGATGTCCAGCGACTTCCCCGGCAGCCCCTGGACGACGTACAGGTTGCCCCCCGCGGCGGCATCGGCGGGTGCTGTCAGTACCGCCGGCGCGGCCGCGACCGTCACCGCCAGCAGCAACGGAATCACCCTTCGAATTACCGGACCCCGAATTCTCGAAAATGCGTCTTGGGATACTGCCCGGAATTTTCCGGACACGCTCTGTTCCTGCATTCCGAACCCCCTCGAAGTGCGCCTGAAAAATACGGCACTAATTGCCGCACCCCACTAATTTCGGCGTATCGTAAGCGCAAGTCCGATCCGGCGCCAGAGGAAGCGTCCCGGATCCGATCTGGGGGGCGATGACTGATGTCAGGACGGAGTTCTCCGAACAGAGCACCGGCGGTGGGCCAGGAGTTCCTCCCGAGCGAGGCATCGGGGGTGGAGGACCTCCGTCGGCGGCACCCAGGAAGACGGGGACTTGTTGCGGTCGCGCTGACGCTCGGGCTCGGCGCGACCACCGCATGTTCAGGCACCAGCGGCACACCGGTCGCCCCCAGTCCCGGGCTGACCGCCTCCGTCAGCGTCAGCCCGGCCGAAGGCGTGCCGGTGAGTCCCGGTCCTGGAGTGACCAAGCCAGGCATCCGGCTGACCGCCGTACCGCGTAACGACGGGTCGTTCGACATCACCGAGGACGTGATGTTGCCTGAGGCCACAGACATCGTCCAGCTGCAGCTGCCGGACTCCGGTGAGCACTTGCCCGGGATGATGGCCAGAACGGAACCGCGGGCGACGAACCTGCAGGTCGTCGCCGACGGCGAGCAGGTCCCGATCGAGCAGACCAGTCTCGCCGCACCCATGGACCTTCCGCTGACCGTTGCCGCGACCAAGCTCCAGCTGAGCTACCGGCTGTCCGGCTCGTTCGTGCAGCGCACACCGTCCGTCTCCCGCCGGGCCGGCGCGGCGATCCGGCCGCTCACCGCGGGAGCCGACGGCACCCTGCCGACCAATCTCACCGTCACCCAGGGATTGCTGAACGCCGTCTGCCCGCTGCTGACCGAGACCCGATGTGCCGTCGGCGATCCGCCCAAACTCGGCATCCTGCCCGGCATCCCGGCCAACAAGGCGCTCGTCGTACTGCAACTGGATCTGCCCAACTGAGCCCAGGCCACGCCTGGCCTACGCTGAGCTCATGACGGATGAGCGGATCGCGTTCGGCACCGCCCGGGCTCGGTGGGTGCTTGCGGCGACGGCCCTCGGATCCGGTATGGCGTTCCTGGACGGAACGGTGGTGAACGTCGCGCTGCCGGCGATGGCCGAGGACCTGAACGCCGAGATGAGCGGGCTGCAGTGGATCATCAACGGCTACATGCTGCTGCTCGCGTCGCTGATCCTGCTCAGCGGTTCGCTCGGCGACCGGCTCGGCCGGCGACGGATGTTCATCACCGGGGTGATCTGGTTCGCGCTCGCCTCGGTGATCTGTGCGGTCGCGCCGAACCTCGAGGTGTTGATCGCCGGCCGCGTCCTGCAGGGCGTCGGCGGCGCGCTGCTCACCCCGGGCAGCCTGGCGATCCTGCAGACCACATTCCAGCACTCCGACCGCAGCAGGGCCGTCGGCACCTGGTCCGGCCTGACGTCGGTGGCCGCGGCAGTCGGCCCGTTCGTCGGCGGCGGCCTGGTCGACAGCGTGTCCTGGCGGCTGATCTTCGTGATCAACGTGCCGATCGCACTGGTCACCGTCCTGGTCACACTGCGGCACGTCCCCGAGACACGCGACGAGACGGCGGCCGGGAAGCTCGACCTGGCCGGTGCGGGGGTGGCGACGATCGGTCTGGCCGGCCTGACCTTCGGCCTGATCCAGGCCGGCGAGGACGGCTTCGGCGACCCGTTCGTCCTGACCTCGCTGGCGATCGGAGTGCTCGCCTTCGTCGCGTTCGTCGAGGTCGAACGCCGCAGTTCGCACCCGATGCTGCCAACCGGCATCTTCAAGAACAGACAGTTCACCGGCGCGAACCTGGTCACGGTCGTCGTGTACGGCGGGTTCGGCACGGTCACGTTCCTGCTCGTCGTCTATCTCCAGACCGCACTCGGGTACGACGCCATCTGGGCCGGAGCCGCGCTGTTGCCGATGACCCTCCTGATGCTCGCACTGTCCGGACAGTCCGGCGCACTCTCGGAGCGGATCGGCGCCAGGCTCCCGATGACCATCGGCCCGGCATTGATGGCCGTGGGCCTGCTGCTGATGCTGCGGATCGAGCCGGGTTCGTCGTACGTCGAAGCGGTACTGCCGGCCGTCATCGTGCTCGGGTTCGGCCTGGTCGCGACGGTGGCGCCGCTGACCGCGACCGTACTGTCGTCGGTCGAGGACCACCACGCCGGGATCGCGTCCGGCGTGAACAACGCGGTCGCCCGATCGGCGCAACTGATGGCGGTCGCCGCGATCCCGATGGCGGCCGGGATCACCGGCGACGTCTACCGCGACCCGGCCGCCTTCCAGGAGGGGTTCGACCGGGCTGTGTGGATCTCAGCGCTACTGACCGCCTCCGGCAGCGTGGTGGCCTGGTTCACGATCGGCGACCGGACCGCGCAGCGGATCCACCTGCACCACCACCGGCACTGCGCGGTCGAAGCCCCGCCGTACGCCCAGACCCGCGAGGGCTGAGGCTGTTGCCAGCGGCAATTAGCTGTCAGGCGCAGGCGGGGATGTCGCGGCCGGAGTTGTCCTTGGCCTCGTCGTTGCCCCAGCGGGACAGGTAGTAAGCCGACACCCACTGGTTCGCCGGGCCGACATCCAGGTCCGTCTTCAGCCACCAGTGGTTGAACGCCGCACCCACGCGGACCTCCGGGCCCCAGACCCGGCAGAACACATAGTTGGTGCCCTTGTTCAGGGTGCCGGTCTGCGTGCCACCAGGGGTGCTGTAGCCGGGGGCATTCGCAAAGGTGTCCACCTAGAACTTGGGCTCAGGGTAGGACCACGTCGCCACCTCCGGCAGGCCTTTCGACCTGCACTGAAACGTCAGCGCAAGGCTCGGTAGTACCGGCGGACGTCGGGGGCGAAGTGCTCGGTCGCGTAGCTGAGCATGGTCCGCGGCATCGCCGCCGCATGCTCGTCCAGGAACGCGAGCAACTCGTCCTCCGAGACCCGTTTGCCGGCTTCACGCAGCATCCAGCCGGAGGCCTTGTGGATCAGGTCCTGCGGATCGTCGAGCACCTGCGGCGCGAGCGCGTAGATGTCCGCACTGTCCCCACGTCTGATGAACCATTGGGTCGCGACCAGCGCGATCCGTCGCTCCCACAACGACGGCGATCGGACCAGGGTGTGCAGCTCGTCTCGCGGCTTGTCGGACAGGTACCCGCCGACGATGTCCGCCGCACTGCAGTCGACCAGATCCCAGTTGTTGATGTACGCCGTACTGCGCAGGTACAGATCGTGGATCGCGGTGACTTCCGCGGAGTCCGCCGTACGCGGTGTGAGAGCACGCGCGGCCCGATCGGCCAGCAGGCAAAGGATCGCCAGCCGGTGCTCGTGGACCGGGCTGGTCAGCGCCTGCTCGAGCTCGGGCAGCGGGAGGCCGGCGCGGAGGTAGGGCTTGAGCAGTCCGCGGATCGTCGACAGCTTCACCCCGACGATCTGGTCGCCGTGGCCGTACCCACCGGGCTGCAACTGGAAGTACCGCGACAGCAGCTCCGCCACTACGGGGTCAGCCGCGGCGTCGATGTCGGCGAGTAGGTCCTTGGTGCTCAAGTCGAGTAGGTCCTTGGTGCTCAAATGAGGAGGCCGCCGGTGGCACGGAGGTTCTGGCCTGTCATCCAGCGACTGTCCGGGCCGGCCAGGAAGGCGACCACGTCGGCGACCTCAGCCGGCTCGCCGATCCGGCCCAGCGCGGTGATCCCGACGAGACGGTCCTTGGCCTCCGGCGGGTTCTCCCGGTGGAACATGTCGGTGTCGGTCGCACCCGGCGACACCGCGTTGACGGTGATCCGGCGGGCGCCGTACTCACGGGCGGCGACCCTGACGAACAACTCCAGCGCCGCCTTGCTGCCGGCGTACAGGGAGATGCCCGGACCGGGGACCGCGGTGTTCAGCGTGGACAGAGCGATGATCCGGCCGCCGTCGGGCAGCACCTGGCCGGCCCGCTGGATCGCGAAGAACGGGCCTTTGAGGTTGGTCGCGAAAGTCTCGTCGTAGTCGGCCTCGGTCACGTCCGCGATCCGTTGCACCTTCGCCTGCGCCGCGTTGCACACGAAGATGTCGAGGGTGCCGGTCGGCTCCGCCGCCCGCTCGAACAGCTCGTCGACAGCACCCAGGTCGGCCTGATCGGCCTGGACCGCAATCGCTTCACCGCCGGCCGCCTTCACCTCCGCGACCACATCCGCGGCCGCGGCCTCGCTGCTTGTATAGGTGAACGTCACCACGGCACCGTCGGCGGCCAGCCGCCGGACGATCGCCGCTCCGATCCCGCGCGAGCCGCCGGTGACCAGAGCCGCCTTGCCGTCGAGTACGCCCATGTCCACTCCTTCAGTCGTCTGTTTCCTCCCTGTCTACCACCGACTCGGGGCCTGTCGGCTTCGTCGCGCGGACTGCTCGCATCGCCGCACGGCTTGACGCTTCGGACAGGCACACCTAAGTGCTGGCAGCGCTTACATCCGGTCAAGGTCACGCTCCGAGGTCATCCGCGTCAGACCCGTTGTGACGTTAAGCCGTTGGGGCATACGGTGAGAGCAGGGCAGTTCCATCCCGCCAGGACCGACCGGCGTTCGTGGCGCTACCCGGGGGAGAGACCGGCGTGACAAGCCACCCAGAGCCGCGGGACGGCGAGATGATCAGAACGACTTTCGACGCTGCGACCGTGGAGCTGGAAGCCGGCGTTCTGCTGGTCCGGATGTCGGGTGAGATCGACATCGCGACCGCCGACTTCGCCTCCGAGTCGATTCGGGCCGCGGTCGCACCGCCGGCCCGACTGGTTCTGATCGACGTGTCCGCCGTCACGTTCTGCAGCTCCGCCGGCCTCGGCAACCTGGTCGAGGCCCGCAACCTGGCCGGTCAGCACAACATCACGCTGGCCCTCGTCGGCGTCGGCCGTCCGGTCGACCGCCCGCTCGCAGTCACCGGCCTCGGCGGTCAGTTCCGCATCTACTCCACGATCGAGGAGGCCCTGGCGGAGCTCTGATCCGCCACGGTTGCAGGCCTGGCCGACACTCGTTCTTCGGCAGGTGACGTGTCACCGGCTCGACCGCCCGATACGGTAGCGTCCGGTGTCTCCGAAGAAGGAATGTCATGGGTGAGCTAGCGAAGATCGTGGTCGTGGTGCCGACCTACAACGAGCGGGAGAACCTGCCCGTGCTGGCCGGGCTGCTGTCCGACCTGAACCTGCCCGGCCTGCAGATGCTGGTCGTCGACGACAACTCCCCGGACGGTACCGGCGACGTCGCCGACGAACTGGCGAAGGCGTCGCCGGAGCAGGTCTCGGTGCTGCACCGGACCGAGAAGAACGGACTCGGCCGCGCCTACATCGCCGGCATCAGCCGCGCCCTGGACGACGGCGCCGACATTGTCATCCAGATGGACGCCGATCTGTCCCACCCGGCCTCGGTGGTCCCGATCATGGTCGAGACGCTGCGGACGACGGACGCCGGCGTGGTGATCGGGTCGCGATACGTCGAGGGTGGTTCGGCCGCGGCGGAGTGGGGTTGGCACCGCCGGGCGCTGTCGGCCTGGGCGAACTTCTACGTGAACGCGATCCTGCGGCTCGGGGTGAAGGACGCGACCGCCGGCTTCAAAGCCTGGAAGGCGGACACGCTCCGCTGGATCGACGTCACCACCATCCAGAGCAACGGGTACTCGTTCCAGGTCGAGATGAACTACCGCACGGTCCGTCGCGGGCTGTACATCGCCGAGGTACCGATCCGGTTCGAGGAGCGGACCGCGGGTGCTTCGAAGATGAGTCTCAAGGTGCAGCTGGAGTCCGCGCTGATGCCTTGGAAGCTGCTGTTCAAGCGGTCTTCCTGACGGTTCTTCCGCTTGGGCTCATCCGCTTGGGTTCTTCCGGTTGGCTCATCCGTAGCCGAGCTCGTGCAGGCGGGCGTCGTCGATGCCGAAGTGGTGCGCGATCTCGTGCACCACGGTGATGTTCACCTCGTCGACGACGTCGTCCACGCTGTCGCAGATCGCCAGCGTCGAGTTGCGGTAGATCGTGATCCGGTCCGGCAGTACGCCGCCGTAGTAGTGCCCGCGCTCGGTCAGCGGGATGCCCTCGTAGATCCCGAGCAGCGCCGGGTCCCCGGCCGGCGGCTCGTCCTCGACGAAGATCGCGACGTTGTCGATCAACGCCGCCAGCTCCGGCGGCACCTCGTCCAGCGCCTCGGACACCAGCACCTCGAAGTCCGCCCGGCTCATCTCGATCACGCTGCCAGCGTAGTGAGTCAGAGCCAGCCCTGACGGGACGCCTGGACGCCGAGCTGGAACCTGGTCTGCGCGCCGAGCGCCTCCTGCAGCCGGCCGATCCGGCGCGCGACAGTGCGCTCACTGACGCCGAACTCCCGAGCGATCGACTCGTCCGTCAAGCCTGCGCTGAGATAGGTCAGCAGTCGCTTCGACTCCAGGTCCGGTCCGGCGGTCACGTCGTTCAGGTCGGTCGCGCTGGTGATCGGTACGGAGATCCGCCACAGCGCATCGAAGACCCGTGCGAGCCCGGCGAGCAACGGGGAGTCGTGGACCACCATCGCGACGAACTCCGGCCCACGCTCGACCTCCGACCGAGCACCGACGAGTGCCCACCGGCCGTCGACGACAGTGATGTTCAGCGGTACGCGGGGGAACACCCGAGCGTGCTCCCCGGCCTCGATGCACGACCGCACCATGTGCAACGCGTTCGCGTCCTGGAGGACGTGGGCTCCGTAGATGACCTCGTACCTGACGCCTCGCTCGAGCGCGTCGAACATGCCCTCGACGATCTGGATCTCGCGGGCCGCCAGGTTGCCCATCGTCATGGCCCGGACCTGGCTGTGCGCGTCCGACTGGACCGAGTTCAGTACGGCCTGCGCGGCGGCGTACGTCGGCAGGATCTCCAAGTAGTCCTGGCGGCCGGCAGCCGACTTCCACAGCTCGGTGAGGAAATCGGCGCTCTCGTGGGCCAGGGCGGCCTGCTTGGTGTGCCGCTCCGCGAGCGCGTCCATAGCCAGCCGCGGCGGACGGACCACCAGGCCGTCGTCGGTCCGTTCGACCAGGCCGAGCCCGATCAGCTCGTCCAGGCACTCGTCCGGGTGAACCTGCTGGATCGCCTCCGGGTTCAGCAGCAGGTCGAGCAGCAGCACCTCGGCCGCGGCCGAGAGACCCAGTGCCTGGAGCGGCTCCATGTCTCTGTGTATCAGCAGGCGACAGGTTCTCGCCATGCCGGTTTCTGACAGCACGAGGTCTCGTAGTGGCCGCTACACGCTGCCAATACTGATGCCGCTCGTCCCCGTCCTCTAGGAGATCCCTGATGAGAAAGAGCATGGTCTGGTCGGCAGTCGCAGCTGTCGGCCTCTCGCTCGGGCTAGCGGCCACCCCCGCCGCCTCGGCGGCCCCGGCCGGCGTTGCGGTCCAGAGCGCCGTACCGCAGCAACTGTCCCCGGAGATCCAGCAGATCGTCGACAATCTGCCGGCAATGCGGGCGCGGGCGGACGCCGTACGCGCGCAGCTCGGTCTGCCGGACGACCCGGTCCGGGACGCGCTGATCGCGGCCATCGACCCGACCCAGTACGAGTGCTCCACCGAAACCCCGGCCGTGGTGAGCGCGGTCATGCCCGACACGTCGACCTGGACGTTCGAGCAGATCCTCGCCGTACTCCACGTCCTGCTGTTCCAGATGTCGCTCATCGACGCGGCGTACCTGCCGCAGACCGGTCCGTTCACCTACGGCGCCCATGGTGAGTTCACCAACCAGGTCAACCGCACGATCAAGGACCTGGGCCGCTTCTGGGACATCCCGTCCAGCGATATCGAGCTTGTGCCTGCCCACGGCCGCTCCATGCTCGACCCAGAGGTGAACTACCGGGTCTTCACCGCCGTCTACGGCTTCAACGCGGAGCAGTCCCGGGTGTCCGCCGACCTGGTCGCCCATGAGCTCAACAGTGCGACCCTGGGGTACGGCGATCTGCCGATCTTCACGTTCAACGCGTACGCGGCTTCAGGTGGTGAGAACATCCCCGGGTACGGCATCGCTCCGAAGCGGATAGCGTTCGGCGACGGCGTGATGGACGGCTTCGCCCGGGTCGGACTCGGCGATGTGGCGCCGCAGGCGATCCTGGCGCACGAGTTCGGTCACCACGTCCAGTACGCCGACGGCCTGATGCGGGACGACCTGCCGGCCCCCGAGGCGTCGCGCTGGGCCGAGCTGATGGCGGACGCGTTCAGTGCGTACTTCCTCACCCATGCCAGCGGTGCCTCGATGAACTGGAAGCGGGTCCAGTCATTCGGCCAGATGTTCTACCAGCTGGGCGACTGCGGCTTCACCGCCGCCGGCCACCACGGCACACCGAACCAGCGGATGCGCTCGGCCCTCTGGGCGTATGGCGTCGCCGACTCAGCCCGTCCACAGGGTCACATCCTGCCGTCCCGCAGCTTCTACGACCTGTTCGCAGCGCAGTACCCGACGCTGATCGCCCCTGACGCGACCCCCTGACCCCGGGCCGCGCGATCAGCTGAGTAGGCCGGCTCTCCCCGGCCAGGGCGCCGTACGCCCACCTCCTCCCCGGCGTACGGCGCCCCACTCCGGAACTCGTTTTGGAGCGCGGGGACAAACCCTCTATGCTTACGGCTGTCCCTGGAGCTTCGGCTCCCGCGGGTCCGAGTCCCCATCGTCTAGTGGCCTAGGACGCTGCCCTTTCAAGGCGGTAACGCGGGTTCGAATCCCGTTGGGGATACGGCCGAAAGGCCGGTGTCAGAACCACCTCGGAGATGCTGTAGGATCATCGAGTCAATCTGGCCCAGTGGCGCAGTTGGTTAGCGTGCCGCCCTGTCACGGCGGAGGTCGCGGGTTCGAGTCCCGTCTGGGTCGCCAGGAGAAGGCGGCGGTGTTCACACACCGCCGCTTACTTTCTCCCCGGTCAGGTAGCTCAGCTGGTAGAGCGTCCGCCTGAAAAGCGGAAGGTCGGCGGTTCGAGACCGCCCCTGACCACCCTCCATGAGCGTGAATCGGGCCATCCCGGCCCGACCGTTAGACCCCGTGAGTCCCCGTCAGCGACCATCGGTTGTTGCACGGATGTTGCACGCCAGTCTTGGCCCGGAGGAGAACATGACGACCGGAGACCTAGCTGGAATCGGCGTGACTGTGGTCATCGCTGTCGTCATGGTGGTTCTGTGGACCAAGGAGCGGCACACCAGAGGTCTCTCGTACTCGGTTCTGACCAATCGCCCACTGCTCACCGGACACGGCCCATTCCCGGTCACCGTCAACGTCCACCACCAGACAGTGGCGGCACCTCATCTCGTCGTATGGCGCCTGGTCAACGTCGGCGCGCAGGCCATCGACCCGGACGACTACGAGCAGGGCATCACCTTCACAGCTCGCGACGCCCGCATCGTGTCAGCCGACGTGACTTGTTCCCGGCCGTCCGGTGTCAAGCCCCAAGTGACCGCGCAGGGCGACGCCGTCGCGCTCGAAAACCGTCTCTTGAATGGCCGCGACATGATCGAGGTTCAGATGCTCGTGGACGGCAAGCCGTCGGGCTTCAGTGTGAATTGCAGGATCAAGGGCATCAGCAAGGTGAACATGGTCAAGCTGCCCCGGACATCATGGGACCAGCCGTGGCGCTACTCGACTGTCGACAAGGTCATTACGACGCTCTTCTACGCTGGCCTAGGCGGTGTTGGAATCTATCTCCTCGCCACGGCCGGCCAAAACGTCTCAGTAAAGGTTCTGGGCTGGGCGCTGGCCGCTTCTGGAATCTTGGTTCTTCCAACCTTCCAGGTCCGATCGAACCGCCGAAACAAGCTGTTCCTCGGAGCCTGATCCAACCCGGCACGCGCGGCCACACCTGCCCCGTCCCCCTAATGATAGCTGCCAACCCAGGCCAGCGCGGCGCACGTCAAGAGTCGGCTTGCCGATCCCGTAGGGACGCGAAGCGCTCTTGACGTGTGTCGTGGTGGCCGGACAATCGAGCGGCCAGGGGGACGGGGCCAACCGGGCGGTCAGACGCCAGGCCCTCGACCCGTTTCGCCGCGTCTCGCGACCCTCAGACCGCGACTGCGAAGCGCCCGCCACAAGTAGGCCGTTGCTACGAGGATGACGGCGATTGCGGGCAGCAGCGAAATCAGGCGAACGACCAGGGCGAAGTCTGAATCCGTCGCAATCGCAATGGACACCACGACGATGCACGCGCCGATCGGAGCGAGCGTGCCAGGTAGCGTGTGCCGAGGATCGTCGAGCATGGACTCCATTGTGGCGGCTTGGTACGGCCAGCGGCACCACGACCGTTCAATCGCGTACCCCGGGTCTCCGCGCGGGGTGGGCGAGGTTCGGCCGGCAGGCCGCATGGGCTCGCGTACCCCGCGCGAAGGCGCGCCCTTGATCCATAAGAGCTAAATCCGGCAGAGAGTTCGGCCATGGAGGGGAGCGGCGATGGCCGCCGCCAGAGGCTGAGAGAAGTCACCATGAACCGCACCTCCTGCTCCCTTGCAATATCCACACTCGCGTTCGGCGCTGCCGCGCTGACCGCGACCGACGCTGACGGCACGAGAGACCCCGGCGCCCAACTACCCGCAGTACAACTACCCGGAGTACAACTACCCGGAGTACTAGCTCGACGTGCCAACGTCGCCGACAGCTCCGGCTTAGGCGTCGGCGGACAACAACAGGGTCGGGTTCTTGCAGGCTGGCGCATCCGCGGTGGGCGGTGCGGGCCTTGCTCTTGGTGGTCTGTGGCTGTACCGACGCCACCATGAGCCGGTGACCTAGGCTGCTCGCCGTAGATGCATGCATCTCGCAGGTGCTGCGAGTTCCAGGTCGACGCTGCCGGCCGTCACCTGTCTCGCTGGATAGCCAGTCGTTCGTTGAGGGCTGCCCGTTCTGCGAGCGCTGCCGCTTCCACACGGGTCGAGGTGCCGGTTTTGCGCAGGATGTTGGAGACGTGCACGCTGACGGTCTTGTCGCTGATCACCAGTTGTTTGGCGATCTCGCCGTTGGAGCGGCCGGCCACCAGGAATGACAGGATCTCTCGTTCGCGCCTGGTCAGGCCGGCGAATCCGGAAGGAGCTCGAGGGGTGGCCGCGAGCGGGACAGGTGCGCTCAGGTTGACGCGTGTGATCCGTGCGAGAGACTCGACCTCCTCCAGCGACGGTCGCGCGCCAAGCTTGAGAAAGGCCTGGTGGGCCTGCCGCAACAGCTCACTCACAGCCGCCGAGGCAGACCCGGCTGCGAGCATCGCTTCCGCACACCGCAGCCGCGACCTTGCCTCCAGCCAAGGCCACCCGACCGTATTGCAGTCATCGATCGCCCGTCGCCACAGCTCCGCCTGACCCGCATCGTTTCGGCATCGCGCAACCTCGGCATCGAAAAGCGCCTTGCCCGCAAGGGCCATAGGTGCCACCCGCATCGTGAACGGTTCGTGTGGCCACCTGCCGATCAGGTCCTCAAGGATGGCGACGGCCTGGGCCGCGCCGTCCTGGTCGCCAGCATCGCGTGCAGTCCGGGCTGACTCTGCAGCCGCGTGGGCGAAGTCGCTGAGGAAGTCCTCGGTGTACGCGGGATCCTCGGGGAGGAGCCGGCAGTAGAGCCAACGCAGCGCCTTGTGTGGTTCGCCGGAGGCCAGGAAGACTTCTGCAGCGGTGAGGGTTAGGCCCAGATGATGTTGCGCGAACTGTGCGGAGACCAATTCCGTAGCCCGGTTCAGGTGTTGTTTGGCTTCCTGAGGCCGCCCGCATCGGGCGGCCACCAGTGCCGCCGTCAATCGAACCGACGCTCCTGTGACACCTCCGCAGCGCGCCGCCAACGCCGTCCGCAGCAGGGCTCGACACTCGCTCCAGTGACCGTTCCACAAAAACCCGTCGGCAGCGAGGACGGCGAGATAGTAGGCCCGCTCAGACCCGGCCGCGAGTACCTCCTCGAACATCGCTCGAGCCGCCGCGGTGGCCTCCGCGTTCTTGCCGAGGGACAACAAGCACCTCACCTTTGCAATGGCTGCGTTCGCCAGCCAGTCGGTGGAGCCGCAGGACCGCGCGAGCCGCTCGGCTTCCTGCGCGGCGGCCAAGCGGTTCAAGGAGGGTTCGGACCAATGAACCAAGGCTCGGGTGCTGAGGGCGGCCGCCAGCGCCAGCTCTGATGCGGACCTTTGCGCTGCCAGCACGGCCCGCGCCGAATGGGTCGCCGCTCGGTCGAAGGACCCATCCGCGTGCTCGGCGAACGCCAACTCCTGCAATGCAAGGGCACGCTCCGGGCTGTCAGGGAATTGGTCAGTGAGTCGGACAGCTTCGACGAGCTCGTCGCCCACCATCTTCCCGGGCAGCGAGCGTTGATACTTCGCTTTCCAGCACCCAACCAGCAGAGTGCTCGTCAGGAGCGGATTGGATTCACGATCGACCAGGTTCAACGCCTGTTCTGCCAGGCTGACAGCCGAGTCGAGCCGGCCGACGCGGCCGCAGACCTCGCTCGCCCGGCGGAGCAGCTCCAGATACCCGGCTGGTGAGCCGCGCACACCCGGCGAAACCTGTTCCCACAATGAGCAGGCGCGGTCCAGGTGGATGGCCTCCTCGGCTAGGGCATGAAGTTCTGCGGCGTGGCTCGCGGCGACCAGTGACCACCGATAGGCGTCGTCAACTCTTCCGGCTTGGTGATTATGGACCGCGAGATCGTCTGTCAATCCGTCCGGCATAGAGCCGGCGAGTCGTTCGAGCACCCGCACATATGTGGTGTGGATGTTGACGGCCTCGCCAGGAGGCATGCCGTCATACAACACCTCGGCCAGTAACGGGTGTCGGAACCAGGGGCGCCCCGTCTCATCTGGGCGAACGACTCCGTGATCCCGGGCCTCGGTCAGACACCCCGCCAGCATCGACGGTGGTACGCCATGCTCGCCGACGACGTCGGCCAGCCGCGTGACCTCGGTCGGGCGGCCGCCCACCGCGAGCACCCGCGTGACCTGGCGCGCGGCGGCCGACAAGCTGTGCCAATTGGCTAACAGCGCGTCCTTCAGGTCTTCCGGTGCGGCCGCCGGCAGGACCGTTTCGGTCCCGGATAGCCCACGGACCAAGAGTTCGGTCAGGTATGGGTTGCCGTCGGATCGCTCGTGCACCTGGGCCGCGAACCCGATGTCGACGACGTTCCCCACGAGGCCTCGAACCTGGGCCTCAGTCGCCGTCAGGTCCAGCCGATCAAGGTTGATCTCTGTGAATCCAGGCATCCGCCGCATATCTGCAAGCCACCCGTGCAACGGATGCCCTTCGCCGCGGTGCTCGTCGCGACAAGTGGCCAGCAATGCCATGCGCTGCCCGCGGAAGCCCGCGATCAGGTACGCGAGAACATCCAGCGAGCTACGGTCCGCCCAGTGCAGGTCATCGATCACGAGAACGGTCGGGCCTCTGCCGACAAGACGGTTGAAGACCAGGTTGATCTGGGGCAGCA
Source organism: Kribbella sp. NBC_00889 (assembly GCF_045207705.1). Taxonomy (NCBI): domain Bacteria; kingdom Bacillati; phylum Actinomycetota; class Actinomycetes; order Propionibacteriales; family Kribbellaceae; genus Kribbella; species Kribbella sp. NBC_00889. The sequence goes on from NZ_CP108783.1 coordinate 6,970,452, forward strand.
GCCGCCCCGGTTCGCCCATGCGGGCGTCACCCAGCGCGGGCAGCAGCATGCCGAGCTCACCAGCCCCGGAAAACACCTCCGCCCGCGTAGGAACATCAGCCCGCTCCAGCCAGGCCTGTAACGCGCCGGACACTGGCGCGAACGGAACTGATGCCTCTCCGAAATGCACACAGGTGGCCCACAGCACCTGAAAATCGGCGCCCAGACCGTCGCATATCTCACGGAGAAGCCGGGTCTTGCCAATACCGGCCTCGCCATGCACGACTACCGCGCACGGACGACCGCTCGCGGTCCCCTCCAGAGCCCTCACGAGAAGCTGCTGCTCGACTCCCCGACCTGCAAGCCGATGATCTGCCCCCAGGGAAGCTATCCCCACAGGCTCATTATCCACCGGTCTGGGCCGATGCCACCGACAGATGACCCAAAGCAGTCCGCTGGCCGGACGCCAGGTACAGAAACCGGCCGTGCGGCCCCAACCCTTTGCGCGCACTGTCCTGAGCCCCACGTGCGACATCGAGGGCGGATCGAAGAGTTCAGTCAACTAGCCGGGTCGCGATCGTGCGCCGCGGTAGCCAGGCGCGGCTGTGGACCCGCGACCGCCACGACATCAGCGACCGGTTCCCCGACATCGTCACCCCGCGACACGGCAACTGCCCGCCGGCGCCTTGGACGGCGAGCTAGTCGTCCTCGGCGCCGATGGCCGACTCAGCTTCGATGCGCTCCAGCAGCGGCTTGTGACCAGCCCGGCCAAGGCTCGCGCCAAGGCCGCCCAGCTACCGGCCGCGTACGCGGCGTTCGATCTGCTGGCGAACGGAGGGGTCGACCTGCGCACCCAACGCTGGACTGTGCGTCGAGAGCGACTCGAGCAGCTCGCCCGCAGTTGGGGCCGCCGCTTCAGCTGACCCCGGTCACCGACGACATCGACGAAGCCCGCGAGTGGTTCGAAGTCCTCCCGGCCGCGATGGGCGTCAGGCCTCGTGGTCAAGGGCGCCGCCACGCGCTACAGTCCCGGCCGCCGAGATGGCTGGGTGAAGGTGGATTCTCTCGGGTCGGGACCTGTCCGCTTCGGTGGCCGGGCGCAGCTTCCCAGGTCAGAGGCTGGTCGTATCGAACGTTCGCGTGTGCGACATGTGTCGCTGATGGCCAGCCGTGCAGACCTGGCCCATCGGCGGGTGCTACTTGACGGTCAAAGCCGCGGCGACTAGTGAAGGGGGCTCTCCAGGCGTTGGTGGCTGTGGATTCTTCGATGATGGCGCTCGACAGGCGGATATCACCAGATCGCAAGGGAAGTCACGGCCGCGGCACCGAGGAGAACGTCACCGTGGCGACAAGGGCGAGCCAAGCCTGCCGTCGGCCGCTCGGTGCGCGTATGGCGCAGCAACGATGAAGGTGCGCCTATATGGCCCCAGTTGCCTCGGGCAACACGTGATCTCCCGAGCCTGTGCGACTGCGCCATTGGCCGCGCGTTGACTGTTTCTTGGATCGAGGCTGTCGATCGTCGCGAGGTCGCCGTCGATCTCCAGAGTCCCTTTCCATCCGCCGAAGACGAGCACGCTCGGCACGACCCTGACGTTACTTAGTCGCCAATGTACGGGCCTGTTGTAAGAGTTGTCGTAGACGTTGCGCCGGATCGCAAGGCCTGCCGGACCCTGTTGGCGGTGGGCGGCGGTCTCGCTTGGCTTGTGCGAGTTGTAACGGCCGGGGTCGTCGCCACGATTGTGCTGTCAGGGCGCGCCAGGACGATGCCGGCACGGTGCCGGCGACCTCTCCGCGCCAACCGACAGAGGAGCAATCATGCGTGTCTCATCCCTACTCGCTGCCGCAGGTCTGCTGACCGTGGGCCTGGTTGCCGTACCGGTGCCGGCGTCGGCCGCGGGTAGCTGCAGCCTGTATGCCCCGGGCCGGATCGCGATCGGGTCACCGTTCAGGACCATCACCATCAACGAGGGTCCGAACTGCGCGGCCGCGGGCGTCGTCGACGCCGCCTGGAGCGCGACCCACCCGACCAAGGGCCCGATCGACATCATCATCTACGAGAACAGCGACCGCTCGCAGCCGTTCGACATCTTCGGTGACGACCCGATCGGCGTGTGGACCTGGCGGCCCGAGGGCGCCTTCGACGCCAGCGACAACCCGGTCTTCCAATACACCCCCACCACCGATGTGCGGCTCGCCTCCTACAGCCGGGTCACCCCCACCCGCACCGGTACGAAGGTTAACGTCAAGACACTCGCGGGCCGCTGGTGGCAGGCCGGCAACAAGCTGATCGGCTGGTCCGGGGCCCGCGGCCAGATCCAGTACCGCACCCCCGGTTCGACCACCTGGCACGGCCTCAAGGACGTCTATTCGTCCTCGGCCGGCACCTACAGCTACACCTACAGCACTAGCGCGGTACGCGACTACCGCGTCGTCATTTACGACGCCACCACCAAGACCATCTGGGGCTCCACCAGCCCCACCGTCCGCAAGTAGCCGCCGGCGCGCCACACACCGGAGCCGCTACCCTGATCGCAGCGACAGGTCCGCAGCGTCTGCCTCGCCGATGGCACGTCCTCGGCGAGGCAGACGACAGCCTCGGACTACGTGCCTGCGCCAGACCGCAAACGCTCGCACCCGACCTCCCGCGGCCCATCCAACATCTGACATGAGCGCCAACGTAGCGCCACCGCCAGCACCGTGCCTCACCGCACAAGAGAGTGTCGTACACCTGCCGAACAGCCCCTCAGCGCGACAGTGCACGACACAGAATCCAGCCCTCTAGAAGGTCAAGCACCGCGAGACCCGCGAGGTCATCTTCGCCGGTGTGCTCGGCTCGATCACCCGGCCGGAGGTCGTGATTGCAGGTCTCTACACAGCCGAGGGTGAGCTGACGGTCGTCGGCCGAACCGTCCCGGTCAAGCCCGACCAGTCCGCCCAGCTAGGCGCGATGCTCGAACCGGCCGATGGGTCGCATCCGTGGCCGGACGAGATCATCTCGTATCGATGGGGCGGCCCGAACTCGAAGAAGCCGCTGACCAAGGTCAACCCGACCGTTGTTGCTGAGGTCAGCGCAGACGCCGCCACCCAGGCAGGCCAGGTTCGCCACGGAATGCGGTACGTACGAGTCCGAGCCGACCTGCGGCCGGAGGACCTTCCGACCTTCAGGTGACAAGAACGTCGCATCAACCGCTGAATGAGGTCAGCTCGGCGATCACGTACGCATCTATTCTGAGCCAGGGGCGGCGTTGGGAGAGCGATGGTTGATCGTTTCTGGAGCAGTCCAGCGGGTCGAGAGATCAGCTGGCGCCGGCGTGGGATGCGGACGCGCTATTTGAGCATTGAGAGTGAACCTGAACAGAAGGGCCGCCGCGGTAGCCGCTACCGTGCAGCCAGGGTCCAGCGTGACCTGCTGGATCAGTTGCATGCAGTCAATCAGCATCCTCTGACGGGGCCGGTCGCGGTCGACGTCGCGTTTGGGTAACTCGCTCGCAATCGCCAGGTCTGCACAACTTGGTCAAGCATCTCCTCGACGTCCTCGGTGCTGTGCAGCCCGAGACCGCTGCGCCTCGACGGCATGTGCTCTACGAGGACGATCGGCAAGTCAAGCTCCTCCACGTGCAGCTCTGGAGACTGGTAGACGATTCGGTCAAACCTGGTCACACAACGATCTGCGCTCGACCGCTACGAGATGTCGCAGCAGACCTGGCGCTCGTGCACACCTTGGCGGACGAGTTGGTGACCACGGCACTGGCCGCTGACGACTCCGAGTTCTCCTGGCCTCCGATCCCCCGGCCGACCTTCAATCGGTCTGATCCGGCGGGTACCCGGTCAATCATCATTGTCAGCGGTGCGAGCAGGTTCTTGTGGCGCCGGAGCAGCAGCATCTCCTCGCGAGGTAGCGCTCTCCATCGACGAGCCAACTCACTGGCAGCTTGTGGATGCAGAGTCGTTGTTGCGAGAACGCTGCGGACCAGTGCCGCCGGATCCCAGGTCTCGTCGCCAGGCAGCGGCCCAAGCTCATTGATCAGCAGCGCTCGCATGCTCGCGGCGTCCGTGGCTGCCTCCCATCGGTCAAGGCCGGCGAACCTCTCGCTGCCCTCGACAAGCAACAAGAACACCATCGCCCACTCCCGGCGAATATCGCCCGCCAACGTGCGGTTGTAGGCACGGCTCTGAGGCATGATTCGCACTCGCAACCACCAATTGGTCTCGGCAGGTGCGGATGCCTTGGTCAGCGTTGTGATCCACAGCCTCCATTGACTGCTGAGCCACTCGTCCATCTCTGCGGCGAGAACCTGCTCCGACATCCATCCAGTGTGGAGCAGCGTCCCTGCGGCTCCAACCGGACGTACCGAAGCGTTAGCGGGCAGGCCGTACGGCAACAAATGGCGTCATTCACCCTCCCAGCGGAGTCGGCGGGTCGAGACCGCTCCTGACCACCCCTCATCTGCGGTTTCTCCCGCAGAGGTCGGTGCCACCAGCACAGCAACGCAGGTAGGTGGCGACCAGTTCCGTTGGCCGCGCGAGGTTCTGGCAGGCTGCAGGCATGCAGCCGGTGCCGTCAGGTAGTCATAGATGGTTGTTCGACCTGACTGATCCGGATCCTGCGCGTCGGCGGGCGGCGTTGGACCGTCAGGGCGAGCTCATAGCTACCTGGTCCGCCGGGCTCCGGTGGTCAAACACCCTTTGGTACCAAAACGGCCGCAGCTCCGACTTCTCGCACTCACCGAGGTTGACCGCTGACTACGACCAGGCGAAGGCCATGCAGAGGAATGCCATCGCTCAAACGCTCTACAGCGTTGCCGGGAGGTTCGGCCGAGCGCGCTATCAGGAGCTCGACGACGCAGCGGCAGAGTCAGTGCCGTATGCAGTCCTGTTCCTCCGGTGGGAAGTCGGCTTTCAGGACGAGTGGCGAACCGCGGCGCCTTGGTCGCCATGGGCGCAGAAAGAGAGGATTCTGCGCGGCTTCATCAAGGCCGGCCCGTTGGGCTGGGAGGAAGCCTTGACCGACCTTGTGATGGCCGCGGTCAATCGCGAGCACTGGTGTGAGGACCGCTGGTACGCGGCATTGGCGCGACGCCTCGACAGTCCTGAACTCCGGATCCTGCTCGCGGGTGCGGACGCGTCAACCGATCCGCTCGTGCGGCTGCGAGCCGGATACGTCAGCGCCGTACTTGACGATCAAAGCATGCCGGTTACTGTCGCAAGTTGGAGGCGCTGGCTGGCCGCGACCGACGGCTGAGCATCAACCACAGCAGCACCTTGTGCACTAGTCACTTGAGGAGTGCACGTGCTTGCAGGACGTCGGCCAGCACCCGAACGGTCACCTGGCTGAGATCCACATCGTCGCCGGAAGCGACCCGGCACGTGCCGAAGGTACAGCGATCGGTACAGCAACAACCAGCACCATCTGACTTCGCTGTTCGCCACCATGCCTCGCATAGCAACGAGAGAGCCAATCCGAACGTGAGGCTCAGTCGAGCTGAGCCGGATCAGTTCCCTCCTAGTCCGTGCGGCCTGGACGATCTGGACGATCTGAGCCGTTCGGAAGTAGCGGCGGTATAACAGTCCCACGCCAAGGTCCTAACGGCCCCGATCACTTCTGGGTGCAGTTCGCTAGCGTGCCGACATGGCATCGAGGGGTGGGCGCGCATTCACGGCTGCCCTGTTGTGTGCTGCTAGCCTCCTGGTCGCCTGCGAGCCTCCGGCCAACGGATTCATGGGCCTGACGGCCGACGCAGCAGGGCGACCTGTCGCGGTGATGCAGATCTGCGAGCACGTCGACGGTGTCACGATCTACAGCGAGACCCCTTCGGTGGATCCGGATCAGTCGCCGATCGTCACCCCAGTGGCGACCTGGGTCGTCAGCCCATCGGCGTCAGGATTCGTGCAATTTCCACTGTCTGGCAGCAGCTGGCAACTCCAAGGCGAACGCAAGCCTCTCCGAGCTGACACCGAATACTCTCTCCACGCCTGGAGCAACACAGGATCACCACGAACCGGCTACGCGACATTTACGCTGGCTGGGTTGAAGAAATTGCAGTTCGGCCAGGTCCACGTAGGCAGAGGACTGGAAGCCGATCCCGGAGATCGAGCCGACGGCGGACTGACCGTCCCACTCGCCGAGTTCCGGACGGGTCCCTGTACCTGAACGATGTTCGCCCGATGGCCCACTCGTGCCCCGTCCCCTTACAGCTGCTGGACCTAGAGGCTGTGAGGCGACGCAACCCGTACCGCAACAGCTAGCGCCAGCGACCGCCGAGACCGAACCTGGAGCGTTGTTGGGCAACGGTTCCGCGGGGTCGCCCGAGGACCGCTGTCGACTGAAAGCGGAGGGTCGGCGGTTCGAGACCGCTCCTGACCACCACCACCCTCTCCGCCCACCGGGGCGGGATTTTTTCCCCAGCGTGCTCCCACCCGGCCTTTCCTTGTGGGCTGTCGCCCACATCCCGCGCGCTGATCGCGCGCGACTGATCACCCACGCCGGCCTCCTTTCGCAGGTGATCGTGATCATGCCGACTGCGATGGGCGCCCGGCTCAGGGAGCTCCTGAATCATGATGGCGACCGGTGGCTTGCTGGTGGGTCGGTGCGGCTGCACACTCGGATTGGGGGTACTTCGCGCCGCGGGGCGGATCTTGGTGCGTGCACCACTTCACCCGTGGGCGCGACCGTGGGGAGGCGGTATGGACGAGTCACGGGCACTTCGGCGCGCGGGGTGGGCGGGTGCCGCTTCGATTGTGCTGCTCGTTGTCGGGGTGGCGCTGGGGTACCTGGTCGGTGTCGACGACCCAAGCATGTCGGACGCCGCCATCCTCGAGAGGCTCAATGACGACGCGCGGCAGGCCGCCGCCGGGGTCGGGATGCCCGTGCTCGCCGCGGGGGTCGCCCTGCTGCTCTGGTTCGCCACCGGTCTGCGACGAGTACTCGACCGACTGTCCGGCGGCGACCCGCTCGCGCACGCGGTCGTGCCGGCCGCGGCGCTGTTCGGCGGGCTCATGATCACCGGTGTCTCACTCGATGTGGGGAGCGCGTTCGCGGCGTGGTCGGACGAGTTCACCGCGGACCCGAACACCGTCCGCGCGCTCGGCATGGCGGGGCAGGTCCTCGCGCTCACCGGGCTGATCGGCTGCGGTGTACTGGTCGCCGTAACGACACGGATCGCCCAGCAGGCGGGTGCCCTGCCGACGTGGGCGACCTGGGCGTCCTACGCGGTCGTCGTGCTGTGCCTGTCCGGCTTCTGGAGCGGCGGCATTGCGTCCGTGGCCTTCGCGCTGTGGCTCATCGGCGCTGTCATCGGGGTGCTGCGCGCGGCGCGGCGGACACCGCCGGCGACGACCATCCCGGCGCAGGGTGCACCGGCTCCGAAGGTGGCCGGCACGCCCCCGAACCCCACCAGCAGCTGACGGGCGTACACAGGCCGGCCCGCGTCCACAACCTGGCATCTGCACGCGCGAGGAACGGTTGCGGGCGGCACCTTCGGCCGCGGGAGCGAGGTCACATACCGAGATGTATGCTGACGGCCGCTGATTGCGCCAGGATCGATCAGGGTTGCGGGGACTAGGGATGCCGACCAGCGAGTGGACCATGGCCAACGATGACTATGGATCGCCTCGGGGGCCTCGGCGGAAGACTCGCATGATCTTCGCGTTCGGAGTGCTGGCGTTGCTGGTCGTCTTCACCGTGCTCTATTTGATCGGTGTGCCGGGACGCAGTACTCCGAAGAGCTACAAGACCAACGTCGATTGCCAGGTGAACACCGTCGGGTCGCAGGGCACCGTAACGATCAGCGGCACGATTTCAGGCGACGCGACGAGCTACTCGGTGACCGTCGACGTCTTGGATGCAGCCTCACACCAAAGGATCGGCGGTCAGACCTTCGAGGTTCGCGGCACGACCACCTTCGGAGGAACCACCCCAGCGCAAGCTCCCATCGGACCGGCGGGCATTGAATGCAAGATTGCCAAGGTGGCCTAGCGCAGCGAGACCCTAATGAGAGTGAGGACTTGGTGAAGGCCGATCACTATGACGGGTTTGCTGAGAGCTACTCGGCGGAGAACGACTCCAGCCTTCTGAACAGGTACTACGAGCAGCCGGCGATGGTCGAGTTGGCGGGCGACGTCAAGGGTCGCCGGATTCTCGATGCTGGGTGCGGTTCTGGGCCCTTGTCTGCGGCGCTGCGAGCCAAGGGTGCCATCGTGACCGGGTTCGACGGCAGCCCCGCGATGGTCGAGTTGGCGCGGCAGCGACTGGGTGACGATGCTGACCTGCACGTGGCCGACCTCGGCCAGCCACTCCCCTTCGACAACGGTGCGTTCGATGACGTCGTCGCTTCGCTCGTACTGCACTACCTCAAGGATTGGACGCCGCCTCTGGCTGAGCTGCGGCGCGTTCTGAAGCCAGGCGGCCGCCTCATCCTGTCGGTGAACCACCCGATCATCTACAAGATCCTCAAGCCGAACGCCGACTACTTCGAGGTCGCCGAGCACGCGGAGGAGTTCAGCTTCAACGGCCAGGACGCAGTACTGACGTTCTGGCACCGGCCGTTGCACGCGATGACTGACGCGTTCACCGAGGCGGGCTTCCGCATCTCCGTTCTCGCTGAGCCGCCCTTCTCCCCCGAGGCTCCGCGCGAGCTGCTACCGCCAAACATCGGGGATCGGTCAAGGTTCCTGAGCTTCCTCTTCTTCGTTCTCGAAGCAAGCTGAGTCGCTCAGGTCTGCTCGAACGAACGCGGTTTGTCTGACAGGTCCTCGACGAAGGGGATCTTGCTGACGGACTGGTGGTACTGCTCGGCTGCCTCTTCCACGGAGAGGTGGCCGAACTGGAGGGATGTCGCCACCCCCTCGAGCTCGGTGCTGCAGACCTCCGCGGCCGTGACGCGTGCGGCGAGATCCTGCGACTTGCTCAGGTTGGCGGAAATCACCGACACCAAAGAGACGATCAATGCGGCCACGCAGAGCGGTCTCCAAACACCCGCAGCGGTGGCGATCGACAGTTCTTCTTTTACGCTGTTCGTGAATGCCAGGCCGCCGACGGCCGGACCTGCCACCAAAACCGCCGCCAGCGCGCTGCTGACGATGCTGATATTGGTCAGTCGATTGCGGCGTGGACGGACCTGGTGCAGAAAGGCGGTGATACCCGCCCGCCTTGTTTCGATTCGAGCGCGCAACTCCGCGCGCACTGCAGGATCATCGGACATCCTGCACCCCTGCCTTCCCCCGGGCCGGTCGGCCGCGATCCGCGACGACCGGCAGCTGGTGCCAGGTCGCGCTACAGGCACAGGGCCTTCGCTGAGGCTCGGTGGCCCGAGGCACGGCCACTTCGTGTCCGCCGGCCGAAGACTCGCACCGCGGATTAATGTTTCGCCTGATCCCATAATACTGCTACACCGAGGTGGTCCGCAGGCATTTTTGACGGGCGTCACAATGGCGACATTGAGTGGTCGCTCACATACCCAACTACGGTAATGATCAAATGCTTGCTGCATATGGATGGCAAACTGTGCCCCATGGCTGATCATCGGGTGGTTGTTCGGGCTGCTGGGGCGGGCGATCGGGACGAGGTCTGGGGGCTTGCGCGGGAGTTTGCGACCTCGTTCGTGCCTGAGCGTGCGGCGTTCGACGAGTCCTTTGCGAGGCTTCTGACCGCGGCGCAGACACTCCTGCTGGTTGCAGAGGTGCCTGGCCGGGGTGTCGTCGGGTACCTGCTAGGCAACAGTCACACGACCTTTCTCGCCAACGGACCTGTCGCCTGGGTCGAGGAAGTGATGGTCGACAAGGGTGCCCGTCGGATGGGCGTGGGGCGCCAACTGATGGAGCATGCCGAGGACTGGGCACAGTCGACCGGCGCTGCCTACCTTGCGCTCGCGAGCCGGCGGGCGGGGGACTTCTATGTTGCCTTGGGCTACGAAGACTCGGCCACGTTCTACAAGAAGACGCTCAGGTAGGTCAGGAGAAGGCTCGGGCTGCGGCGGCTACTACTTCTTCGTGGGGTACGTCGTGCAGGTGCTGGTCGATGTTCCAGAGGTGACCGAAGGGGTCGGTCAGTTGTGCGTGGCGGGTGCCCCAGAAGGTTTCCTGGAGGGGATGCCGGATCTCGGCGCCGGCGGTCAGAGCTTGGGCCAGGGCCGATTCGGCGTCTGCCACGTCGAGGCCCAGAACTACGGCGGTGCCGCCGATGGTGGGTGGGGCGAGCACGTTCATTTCCGGGAACTCGTCGGCGAGGTGGAGAAGAGAGTCGCCGATGCGGAGTTGCACAGACATGAGTCGGCCGTCGGGGGTGGGGATTCGTTCCAGTTCTTCGGCGTTGAAGGCATCGCGGTAGAAGGCCGCAGCTCGGTCGGCGTTCTGCACGACGATGTGTGGGGTGATCGACATGCCGAGCAACCTAGGTCGCCACTGTCGAGGGTGTCTTGAACGTTCTTGCAGGCGCCTAGCATGGAGAGGTGGAGCAGGTTCGGATGTGGCGGGCGCCGGGTGAAGGGCGGGTGCTGCTGATGGCGGGGCGGACCACTCGGTACGCGGTGGATCCGCGGGGTGAGTACGTGTTCGGCGTCGTCGGTGGCGAGCCGATGCGGTCATGGCGGGGGCGGGAGCAGCGGGTGGTGCGGCCGGGGCAGTTGGTTGCCTGGGATCCGTCGTACGCGCACTCGGGGCGGTCGGTCGACGAGTGCCGGCCGTGGGATGCGCGGTTGATGGTCATCGAGGTGGCTGACCTGGCGGCGCTGGCTGAGGATGCGGAAGCTGATCCGTTGGCCGACGTACTGTTCCCGGAGCCGGTGTTGAGTGATTCTGAGTTGGCTGCCGAGTTCCTGCGGTTGCATGCCACGCTCGAGGCACCGAGTTCACGGCTCGAGCAGGACGAGCGGCTGGTCGAGTGGCTCCGCCTTCTCATCGACCGAACCTCATCCATCCGCTCGGCGCGCCCACCGATCACCGCGCACGACGGGCGGGCGCTGCAGCGAGCCTTCGAGTACCTCGCTGATCAGTCTGAGCGGAACGTCGGGCTGGACGAGCTTGCCGGGGTCGCGGGGACCGGGAAGTTCCGGCTCATTCGGCTCTTCAGGCAACGCACTGGGCTTCCACCTCATGCGTTGCAGCTTGCCCACCGGATCCGAGCGGCCCGTCGTCTGCTCGAGGCGGGCATGTCCATCGCCGAAGCCGCCGAAGCTACGGGGTTCGCTGATCAGAGCCATCTGCATCGGCACTTCCAGAGGAGCCTCGGGATGACACCGGCTGAGTATCAGCACCGCTTCGGCTAGGGCGTCAGCGTGCGATCGAGCAGGGCGAAGAGTTCGGTGTAGTGGCGTTCGGCGGCAGCCTCGTTGTACGCCGGGGTGTCGGCCATGGTGTAGCCGTGGGCGGCTCCCGGGTAGACCTCGGCGCGGTGCAGGACGCCGGCGTCGGTGAGGGTGCGGTCGAGTTCGGCGATCTGCTCGGGAGTGGCGCTGCGGTCGTTGTCTGCGAAGCCCAGGTAGACCTCGGCTCTGAGGTTGCCGGCGGTCAGGTGTGGGCTGTCGTCGCCATCGGCGACCAGGCCGCCGACGTGAAATCCGGCGAGCCCGGCGACACCATCGGGGTACGCCGCGGCGATCCGCCAGCCGACCCGCCCACCCATGCAGTAGCCGGTGATCGCGACCGGGCCGGGCGCGACGCGCTCCAAGGTGTCCAGGTAGACGCGGCCGTCGCTGACGATCCGCTCCGGCGTCAGTTCGTTGAACATCGGCCGGAGGCGCGCGAACAGTCCCGGATCGCTGATCTCGTCCAGCGGGACCACGGGTGACCGGCCGGAGCGGTAGAAGACGTTCGGTGCGAGTACGACGTACCCGTGCTCGGCGATCCGGTCCGCCATCCGCTCGATCTGCGGCCGCACGCCGTACGCATCCATCACGAACAGAACGCCCGGATGAGCCCCGTCGCCGGAGGGTCGCGCGAGGTAGGCGTCAGCGACGCCGTCGGACATGGTGATGTCGATCGTCTCGGAGCCCATCTCCGCACCTTAGCCCTGCCGGTCCACCTGACTGAGGCGGGTGGTCAAGGACGCCAGGTGGGTGGTGGTCATGCCGGATTGGATGACGTAGGGGCGGGGGCCGCCGTACTCGGTGTCCAGGTGGTCGAGGAGGTGGAGGATGGTTTCGGCGGTGGGGAGGGCGAAGCCGGGGCGGGGTTCGGTGAGGTTGGTGATGGCGTAGTCGGCGGTGATGGCGTCGCGAGGTACGCCGATCAGGGCAAGTGTGAGGGCGGTGACGAGGCCGGTCCGGTCCTTGCCGGCGTGACAGGTGAGTACGACGCCGCCGGGTGGGGCGTCGGCGATCGCCGTGATCGCGGAGGCGAAGCGGTCGGGGTAGTCGTCAATCAGTATCCGGTATTGCTCGAACAGGTCCGACGTAGAGACGTCCGGGTCGGCGGGATCGGTGAGGGGGACGTTGAGCCAGCGGTCGTCGTGGGTGAACGGCGATGGGTACGTCTCGCACTCCCAGACACTGCGCAGGTCGACGATGCGACTCACACCTGCTGCACGCACGGCGGCGATGCCGGCGTCGGTGAGCTGATCGAGGTTGTCGCTGCGGGCGAGTGCGCCGGCGCGGATCCGGCCGCCGCCGGTCAAGGGCAGCCCGCCGAGGTCTCGTGCGTTGGTGCAGTTCGGCCAGTTCAGCACGGGTGTCAGTCCAGGATCCGGGGTAGGCCGAAGTACGGCGCGAGGGTTGTTTCGAAGTGGGTTAGTTCGTGGATGTGGGATCCGGTGATGCCGATGACGAGTACGCCGACGATGTGGAGGACGCCGGTGACGGGGTCGCGGATGTACTCGCCCCAGGCTGGTTGGCCGTTCGCGCCGACCGGGACCATCTTCGCGATCTCGCGTCGGTGTCCGGCGAGGACGGTGAAGAAGCGGTGGACGGCTTCGGTGCCGCCGTACTCGAACGGGAGCGGTGGCATCCGGACCCAGACGTCGTCGGTCATCAGGGCGAGGAGTGCGTCGACGTCCTGTGCGGTGAAGGCGGCGACGAAGCGCTCGACCAGGTCACGATCCTCGGGCCCGCGCGTCGGCCTGCCGGTTGACTGAGCATCCATCGTCGTACGAGCTCGTTTGAGTGCACTGTTGACGGCGGGCTCGGTCAGGCCAAGGATCTCAGCGGCTTCGCGAGCCCGATACCCGAGTACGTCGCGCAGCAGCAGCACCGCCCGCTGGTTCGGAGGCAGCAGTTGCACGGCGGTCACGAACGCCAGCGAGATCGCCTCGCGGGACTCGTAGCGAGCCTCGGGGCCAGGGTCGTCGTCAGGCAGACCGTCGAGCAGCAGGTCGGGATACGGCTGCAGCCACGGGACCTCACCCATCCGCGACGGCTCCGGTGGTGGCGTGACCGGGAACGGTGTCGCGGCCACCGGTCGGCGTGAAGACGATCGCAGTACGTTCAGGCAACGGTTGGTCGCGATGCGGTACAGCCAGGTCCGGACCGACGACCGCCCTTCGAACCCGTCCAGCCCGATCCATGCCGAGAGCAACGTTTCCTGCAGCGCGTCCTCGGCGTCCTGCAACGATCCGAGCATGCGGTAGCAATGCACCTGCAGCTCCCGGCGATGCGGCTCCATCAACTCGGCGAACGCGTCCCGGTCACCCGCCCGCGCGCGCTGCAACAATGAGTCCATTCGTCACCTCCATACCGATACTGACACCAGCCATGGACAGAACTGGTCGCTCCCGCAGCGCCCAGTTTCGCGCGCCCGCCCTGTCTATCTCCTCAGCAAGCCCATCCGAAGGAGAGAGACACCATGTCGGAAGACCCCATCGCGAACCGGTCCGTCCTGATCACCGGCGCCAATCGAGGCATCGGACAGGCCCTGGTCGAGGAGGCGCTGCGGCGCGGCGCGTCCCGCGTGTACGCCGGTACGCGCCGGCCGCTCGATCACCCGGACGAACGCGTCACCACGCTGAGTCTGGACGTCACCGACGACGTCCAGATCGAGCTCGCAGCAAAGAGCGTCGACTCGCTCGACGTCCTGATCAACAACGCCGGCCTGTTGCAGTACGACGACCTCGGGGATCGCGCGATCCTCGAGCGGCACCTGGCGGTCAACCTCTTCGGCACGCACGCCACCACCCAGGCGTTCCTGCCTCAGTTGACGCGATCGCGTGGTGCCGTCGTGAACGTGTTGTCGGCGGCGGCCCTTGCGTCGGTGCCCGTCAGCCCGGCGTACTCGATCTCCAAGGCCGCGGCGTTCTCGCTCACCCAATCCCTCCGCGCATTGCTGTCCCCGAGCGGTGTCCGCGTGTACGCCGTACTGGCCGGGCCGGTGGACACGGAGATGTCCCGCGACCTCGACGTACCGAAGGCGACTCCGGAGTCGGTCGCACGAGCGATCTTCGACGGCGTGGCAGCCGGCGACGAGGAGATCTTCCCCGACCCGTTGTCAGCAGCTCTCGAGCCGGGTTGGACCACCGGTTCGGTCAAAGCCCTCGAACGCCAGAACGCCGCCCTCCTCGCAACATCCCACTGACGACGACCACAACCCCGCATCTGCGAGATCAAGGCGAGGTAGGAAGTACGGGCGGGAGAATTCAAGGGCGCAGGCGGCCGAAGAGGACTCGGCTGAGAAGGCTGGCGAGGATGAGTGCTACCAGGCCGGTCAGTGCTACGACGGAGAGAATGCAGGCCAAGTTCTTGGCCAGGGACAGGCGTGGGGTCGTGTTGGTGAAGCCGTCGGTCATCAGGGCGAGGGTTGCGAGTGTTGCGAAGGCGAGGGCGGCCAGCACCAGGACGAGGATGTGATGGCCGCCCAGCGTCGCTGTGGCAGTGAACTTCGAGGTGTGGTCCAACCAGGAACCGAATGTGTACATCCAGACCACCGTTGCCAGGTCGGCGGCCATCACGAACCAGAGCGAGGTCGACGGTCGGGAAGCCATTCGCGTCCCCAGCTGTATCAGGCCATCCGGCCTTTGGACGTCGGTGGCGCCGCCCGGACGGACCAGCGCCGGACCCCGCCTTCTGTTCAGACTGCTCGCTCTGGTCAGGGTCATGGGGTGCTCCTGGGTCAACGGAGCGAGGCCTGTGCCCGTTCACGGCCGCGCTCTTGATCCCAAGTACGCCGTACGCCCGATCGGCATGGCCATCAATGATGCCGCGACGGCATCGCCGAGCCGAAAGCCCACCCTGATCAGCGGTTCGCGTGCACCGCTGCGAGCTCGGCGACGAGTAGTTCGCCGGCTCCTTCAGTGGACGCGAACCACGGGTGCCTGGTCTCCGACCGCGCGCCTGGATGGTCGATCAGCTGAGCAATCTCCGCCGGCGTCGGACCTCCGAAGAACGCCGGTTGCCCGGCGTCAGGACTCGTCTGCGTCAGTACGTCGAGCAACCGAGTCAGACGGCGCCGCCGTACCTTCGCACCCCGGGACAGGCGCGACTCGGCCACGGCACGGCGCCATTCACCCAGGACGAACTGCCCTCGGCGCTGGCGGAGCAATTCGTCGTCGGTGTCGCTTCGTGCCGGCGAAGCGTGGCTGTCGGGGTCGAACACATCCGCGCGCAGAAACTCAGGCGACGCACCGCGCAGCGGAACCATCTCGGTGAACACCGGAGTCGCCGCACCGAACCGCTCGGCTTCGCGGCCCGACCTCAAGGTCAGGAGCACCGGTTCTTGGGCCGCGCCCGATCTGCTGTCGACCAGTCGGACCATCAGGCGATCCGCCAGAAGCGCCGGCTGCTGACGCGCACCGAAGGCAGGCACGATCACGCGAACGGAGCCTTCACCTGACCTGACCATGCGGATCTCCTGGGCCCGCACGTCTGTATCGACGATGCGCGCGCGCAGTTGGCGCGGGTCGACCGAGCTCCTCAGCGGTGTGGTCTTGAGCAGCGGCCGGTCACTCAGCTGATAGGTCACGGAGTGATCGGGAAGCCTGAAGGTTGCGGCAACAGGAACAACCGCCCTGAGCCTCAGCCACGCAGCAGCCACGGAGTCCAGGTCGTCGTCCGGGCCGTCGATGACCCGCCGACCGAGCGCCGCATATCCGTTCACGAGGCGGGACAGCCCGGAGAACAGGGCTCGAGGCAACGATTCTGCCGACCCCGTCAGGCCGTCCAGGTAGTCGACGAACCCGCCCGCAGAACGCCGCGCGAGCACGAGAGCGTGGTCCGCGACATCCCGACGGAGTGAGCCCGCGGGCAGCGATCTTGCAGCCCGGGCGTGGACGACTGCCCGCTCGGCGTCGAGCAACGCCTGATCGAGCGGGAGCTGAAGCCACCAGTCCAGCGCATCGATGACCGCGGCTCTGAGCCAGGGCCGGGCGGGGGTGAAGTCGACAGACAGTTCGGCTTCGAGCCGTCGGGAGCCTGCGGCGTTCCGCTCGTCGCGCCAGCGCTCGAGATGTTGTACGGCGTCCGGTCCGATGACCGCTCGCAGCAGAACCAGGTCGGCCTGCTCCCAGCGGTGCACGGTGACGGAACGCCAGCGTCCCGGTTCCGACAGGTCGATCTCGACACCGATGCCGGATCCGAGGTCAGTCGTTCTGAAGAGATCGGCAGGCATCGACCCAGCCACGCGAATCTCGGGCTCGGGGGTGCAGGTCCCGGGCGCAGTGAGGATCGCGATCATCGTCTCGACCCCTCCTCGCGCTGCCGACCGGTCTTCCGATCGTTGACGATCTCAACGATCTGAAGGCCGACCATGCGATGGAACACGGTTCCCCAAAGGTTATGGCCCATCGATCAACAGGTAAAGACCACGCAAAGGGCTGCGCTGATCAAGCAGGCTGAGCCATCGTCCACGCGACTGAGGCACCCTTCCGTGCCAGGGTCCCTTCCGGGACGACCGAGTCGACCCATGGCGGTGCTGGACGTCGCCCCAGTTCGTGTGTCGCCAACCGGCGCAGCCCGTAGTACTGGTCGATGCGATCCCAGACCGTCCGAGTCATCCCCCCTGCCGTCGGGCGGTCCAGGCGCCGCAGCTCGGTGGCACTGCGGAGGAAGCCTTCCCGCCGGCGTTCGCGGAACTCGTGGATTCGTGCCTCCACCGACGCGCTCTCGTCGTCCGTGGTGACCTCTTGCAGCCAGCTCTCTCGATCACACTCGACCCAGCACAGGTACTCGACGAAGGCCAGCAGAAGGATGTGCCTGTCCTGGGTCATGCCGATCGGGCGCTCGGCGGCTTGACGACGTAGCTGGTGCAATTCGCCCTGCTCGCGCCAGATCAGCCGAACCGTCCGGTACGCCGCTCCCGCCCGCGGACCTGGGTCCGGCGGCAGCGCGAAGCGGACGATATCGGTCCCTTGCGACGATGCGACAGGGATGCCCGGCTGACGGCGATGGACGCTCGCTGCCGCCACGCCGAGTGTCGACCAGGCCAGGCCGAAGTCACCAGCCGCCCGGTACGACATCGCTCGAGCGATCGTCCTCAGATCGGCGCCGATGTACGCGTCCGTCAACCCGCCGGCGGCGAGGATGCGCCAGGCAGTGCGCCAGTTGCCGAGCTCCAGTTCGTTGATCGCGGCGATCTCGCCTGGAGCGGCGTTCATGGCCGTGAAGGTACGTCGTGACCTACGCGCCCCGTTGCGCCGTGGTCCTGGATGACGAAGCTTCCTCGCTGTGATGAAACGAGGTGGGGCCGAACGCCCACGAAGGGCGAAGGCGTCACGGTGAGCATCTGTGCTGCGGCGATGGTTCTGCTCATGGGGCACCTGCTTCGATCAACAAACATCGTGCGGGTTGGGTCGCAGTGCATCTCTCCCTCTGTACCGCGTGGCTTCACCTGACTTCAGGTGTACTTGGGTATAAAGATAGAACACGGACTCGATTCTCGCTTGCAATATCGCGCGCCGTCACAGTAGAGTCGCGCGGCGATACGATTAGTGATCAGACTCGACCACGGCGCCAACGGGAGGTAGTCAGCAACTCTCCTTCTACCGAGCTTCGGTTGTGGCCTGGTAGAGGAGTAGACAGTATGGTGATCGGATGCCGGCTACCTCGCCGGCTGACCATTCGGGAGTGACCTGTGGCGCCCTCAGCAGAGGCGGAGCGACTCGCCAGACGCCTGCGGGATCTGCGCGAATCTCGCGGCCTGACTCAGGCGACCTTGTCGGAAGCACTCAGCAAGAACGCGCGGGTAGCTGTGCCGACGATCAGCTCGTGGGAGTCGTTGACCAACCCCAAGCTGCCACCCAAGGAACGGTTGCGTTCCTATGCGCTTCTCTTCTCGAAGACTCGCGCGGGCGACACTCCACATCTGCCCCGCGAGCAGGACCTGACCACTGCCGAACGCGAGCAGTTCAACGCGCTGCACCAGGAGCTCGTCGACCTTCGCGACGCGGTTCGCGGCGTGGTCGCGTCATCGGCCAGCGGCTCCATCTGGACCTTCGAGAGCGGCCCGATCACGATCGTCTGCCCCGAGGTGCCGGAGAGTGCCCGCTCTCCGCTGGCCAAGGAGGAGAATCCGAACTACGCCTGGGCGTACCGCTACGCAGACCTCGATGCGTTGATCGAGCTTTGGGGCCACATCCGTGCCTCCAATCCCAAACTGCCGGTGAAGCATGTGACTTCAACAGAGGTCGGAGACAGCCATCTGAACGGTCATCTGATCGTGCTCGGTGGCATCGGCTGGAACCAGGTCGCTGCCCGTCTCCAGAGAGAGCTGGCGGATCTCCCCATTCGGCAGGTTGTCGCCCCGGACCTGGAGAATGGCGAGATCTTCAGACTGGGCGCGCGGGGCGGTCGAGAGTTCCGTCCCGAGTGGATGGAGGTCGAGAACGACGGCCCGAAGACCGTTGACGCGGGGCGAATCGCAGCAGATCAGGCCGAAGACGTATGGCGCGACGGCCGCCGCCGCGAACTGGTCGAGGACGTCGCGCTCCTCGCCCGATTGCGCAATCCCTACACGGACCAAGGCACCGTCACCATCTGCAGCGGTGTTTACAGCCGCGGAGTGCTGGGGGCGGTCCGCGCGCTCACGAACGCCGCGGTTCGCGATCGGAACGAGGCCTACATCGCACACCGGTTCCCGAGCGGATCGTTCGCGATGCTCATGCGGGTTGAGATGACGAAGAACGGCGGTGCGCTGGCGCCTGACCTGCAGACGCACAGCAACCGTCTCTTCGAGTGGTCGCCGGACGAGGGGGCCGGCGAGTGAGCCTCGGCCGCGACACGACCTTGGGCCGTCCGTACAGCCGGCCTGCGGCTGCGTCGTGATCAAGAGTCCAGACAAACAGTTGCTTGCCTGCGGCGCCGCTTCATCCGACCAGGAAGCGTCGACATACAAAGGATCTACGGTGCAAGAAATTCGAGAGGTTGGCCGATCGCAGATTTCTGTCTGCCACTTGGGCCCGGACGACTGGCAGACCCTCAGAGAATTGCGACTGCAAGCGCTGGCAGATTCTCCTGAGTCATTCTTCGGTGACATGTCCGCCGAGCGGGACTACGGCGAGAAACACTGGCGTCAGGAGCTTGACCTAAACGTTTGGCTCATGGCGACGTTCGATACGAGCCAAGTCGGTCTTGTAAAACTCAACTGCAACGCTCGCTCACACGACGACCTGCATCTCGAGGCACTCTGGGTCGCTCCGGACATGCGCCGCCGAGGCATCGGCGAGATGCTGGTCTCGGCGCTGGAGAGCGCTGCGGCGACCAAGGAAGCGCAAGAGCTGCGACTCTGGGTCTTCACCGAAAATCACTCGGCTCGAGATTTCTATTTACGACTGGGTTACACCGGACCGCTGGACACACAGGAGATCAAGTCGAACGGCCGCCGCAGGCACGAACAAGAGTTCTTGAAGCACATCAAGGTCGTCGGATCGCCCGCGAACTCGGAGTAGCTTTCAGCGTTTGGTGAACTAGGGCATAATTTTAGGTGACCGAGCGCTCAGCGTCGTTTCCGCGCGGCGGCGCGAATGGCTGGCATGACGAGAGATCTCCCAGGAGTGCATCTTGGCCCCTTCGCCCGATGCCGTGCGACTTGCCAGGAGACTTCGGGACCTGCGGGAATCCCAGCGATTGACTCAGTCCGAGCTCGCGCGCGCGCTCAGCACCGACTCGCGTGTCGCGGTTGCGACGATCAGCTCGTGGGAGTCGCAGTCCAACCCCAAACTGCCTCCGGAGGAACGGCTACGCGCGTACGCCCTGCTCTTCTCCAGAACTGACGACACGTCTGCGCGAGTACGCCGTGAGCATGAGTTGAGTGCGGACGAGCGGGAACGCTTCCAGACGCTTCATCGTGAACTGCTCGGCCTGCGTGACGCGGTTCGCCACCAACTCGATCCGCCGGTCGATGCGCCGTACACCTTCGACTTCGAATCCGGCCGCATCACGCTGATCTGTCCGGAGCTGCCAGTCGACCTTCGTTCGCCGCTGGCGGAGGAGGACGACGCGAACCACACCCGGTTGTACAGGTATGCCGACGTCGACGCGCTGATCGAGATGTGGGGCCACGTACGCGCTTCGAACCCAGAGCTTCCCGTACAGCACCGTCTGCCCACCGAGATCAGCGCAGACGACCTGTCCGGCCATCTGATTCTGCTCGGGGGCATCGGGTTCAACAGCGTCACCAGCCGGCTGATGCGCGTGCTGGACGAACTCCCCATCGAGCAAGTGACAGTCCTCGACCTGAACGACGGCGAGATCTTCCGATCACGCGACGGAGCGGAGTATCGGCCGTTGTGGGACGCCTCGGGCGACAGCCAACCGCGAGAACTGGTCGAGGACGTGGCACTCCTCGTTCGGCTGCGCAATCCGTTCAACCACAGCCGGACCATCACGATCTGCAACGGTGTCTACAGTCGCGGCGTGCTGGGCGCCGTCCGCACCCTGACTGATGACGCGGTCCGCGAGCGAAACGAGGCGTACCTCGCGAACCGGTTCCCCGGCGGATCCTATGCGCTGCTCCTGCGTGTCCCGCTGGTCAACGGCACAACCGTCAGTCCCGATCTCGAGATCCCGCAGAACCGGCTCTTCGAGTGGTGTCCAGAGGAGCCGGACGGGTGAGCCGCCAGTTCAACCATGGGCAGTCTCACGCGTCACTGCTTCGCGATGAGCAGGCGGGTCGCGTGCCGCGATCGCGCACTCGACTGGACGCCATCGTGGTGCCGACCGCACGACCGGCGTCAGGCTTGCAGGACATCATCACCCTCTCCGCTTCACTCTCGATACCGCTGGTCATCCTGTGCAGCCAGCAAGCACAGCTCGCACAGGTCGCACAACGTGTGGAGAAGACGTTCGGAGCCCGCGCACTCGTGGTCGAGGTGCCCGAGAACTACAGCTTGCCTTTCGATCTCCCGGGGACGTCGGGAGCGGAGTTCAAGCAAGCTTCTGCCAGCAGGTCCAGCGACCTCAGCGTCAAGCGAAACCTCGGCTTGTTGCTCGCGCTGATGCGCGGCTGGAGCAAGATCATGTTCGTCGACGACGACATCAGCCGCATCGCGCACCCAGCTGTCGCGCGGATGACCGGCCAGCTCGATCGGCATCCGGTGGCGTCCATGATCTCCCGGTACTTCCCCGACAACTCGGTGGTCTGTCATGCGCGACGCCTCGTCGGGTTCAAACAGGATGTGTTCGTCAGTGGCGCGACGCTGGGTGTCAACTTGCGCGACCCCAGGCTGTCCTTCTTCGCCGACATCTACAACGAGGACTGGTTCTTCTTCGCACGTCACGCCGCCGCCCGGTCCTTGCCGAAGGTCGGTGAGGTACAGCAAGCGGAGTACCTGCCCTTCGCGGATCCGACCCGCGCGGACGAACAAGAGTTCGGCGACCTGCTGGCGGAGGGGCTCTACGCGATCTTCGACAGCATGCCTGGCTCGACCTTCGAAGAGCAGTTGGCAGCCGCCACGCGACCGCGGTACTGGACGGACTTCACGGAGATTCGGCGGGCCATGATCGATGAGACCCTCGGCGCACTTCTCCGCGAGCAGCTCAGCGCCAGTCCGGCCGGCTACCTGGACGTGCTGGACGCACAGCGTTCACTGCAGACCGCCGAGAAGAGAGCAGCGAGCATCTCAGCTGACCTGTGTGTGGAGTTCATCAACCGGTGGCAGGAGGACGAGATCAGGTGGCAGCGGACGCTACGGAGCGATATCCACGTTCACAGCGAACCCGATGCACTGGCCGAACTCGGGCTGCCGACTTGGACGTCGTGCGGGTTCGGTACGAAGCCAAGGAGACGCAGGAGGCGGTTCAGGCTGGGGCGGGACCTCGGCGCGGGATGACGACGCCGATACGCGACCCCGCCTCCTGGGGCTCATGAGGCAACCCCGGCCGCGCAGGCGGCCGGGGTTGTTGGGTGGGTCAGGCGGCGGCGGTGGCTTCGGTTAGTTGTTCTGAGGTGGGTTGGAGCTGCGGGGACGCCAGGGTCAGGAGGACATTGGCTACGGCGAAGGCGGCGGCTACCAAAAGGCCCCGTTCGAAGCCGGCTTCCAAGGCGTGTTGCTGAGTGGCGCCGTGGGTCAGCTCGTTGGTGGTGTGGGTGATGGACAAGGTCGTGACGATGGCCAGACCCAGTGCACCACCGACCTGGTACATCGCGTTGACCACACCGGACGCAGCGCCTGCCTCCTGCGGCTGTACTTCGGAGACAGCGGTGATCTGACCAGGTACGCCGACCCCGATGATGCCGAAGCCGAAGATGATGAACCCGGGGAGCAACTGGGAGGTGTAGCTGCCGGACGCATCGGCCTGCGAGAGAAGCAGGAGACCGCCCACGCTCAGTACTGCGCCGGCCAGCTGCACCGTACGCGTACCAACGCGCTGCACGAGCTGCGAAGCCAGGACCGCCCCGACGATCGCCGCACCACCCATGGGCAAGAAGTGCACACCGGCGTCGAGCGCACTGTCGCCACGGACCTGCTGCAGGTAGATAGCAGTCAGGAAGAACATAGAGAGGAACCCAGCACCGTTCAGAGCAAGCGAGGCGCTCGAAACACTCAACGCACGCGAGCGGAACAGCCGCAGCGGCACCAGCGGAGCAGCAGAGCGTCGTTCCACCACGACGAAGGAGATCAGCAGCGCCACTCCGGCGACCAGTACGCCGACCACCTCGAACGAACCCCAACCAGCAGGCTCCGACCGCACCACGCCGTACACGACCGCCATCAGGCCCGCCGTACCGAGCACTGCGCCAAGCGTGTCGAACGTACGCCGTCCGGAGTGGTGCCGTACGTCGGGGACGAACACCGGAATGAGTGCGACCAGTGCGAGCACGATCGGCACGTTGACGAAGAACACCCACTGCCAGCTGAGTGAGTCGACCAGCAGACCGCCGGCCACGACGCCGAGCGTTCCACCGAGACCGGCAAGACCGCCCCACACGCCCATCGCGATGTTCCGTTCCCGCCCGTGCGCGAACGTCATGGTCAGGATCGCCAGCGCCGCCGGCGACAGCAGCGCCCCGCCGAGACCCTGTACGGCGCGTGCACCGATCAGGAACTCGGGTGAGTTGGACAACCCGGCCACCAGCGAGGTGACACCGAACAGCAGCAGGCCCCCGACGAACACCCGGCGCGGCCCGAGCAGGTCGGCCATCCGCCCGCCGAGCAGCAGGAAGCCGCCGAAGAGCAGGGTGTAGGCGTTGATCACCCACTGCAGGGAGTCGGCGGAGAAGTTCAGGTCCGCCTGGATGTGCGGCAGCGCGACGTTCACGATCGTCACATCGAGCACCACGATGAACTGCGCTAGGGCCAGCACCGCCAGGGTGGCCCAGGGACTGCGTCGCATGCCTACCTCACTCAGAACGAGAGTCTACGTTGTATGTATACGCTGTATGCGTACTACGTAGACGGTAGGTCTACGGTGTAAACTTGTCAACGTGATTGCCAAAGAAGCCGTTCGCCGCTTGGATCCGGACAAGGTCGTCGACAGCGCGCTGGCCCTCGCGGACGTGGAGGGACCGGCCTCTGTCACCCTCCGCCGTCTGGCGACCCAGCACAGCGTCACGCCCATGGCGCTGTACCGGCACTTCAAGGACAAGGACGACCTGCTGGCCGCCCTCGGCGACCGGCTGCTCGCGGACGTCGTACTGCCGGAGCCGACCGGCGCGCGCTGGGACGAACAGTTGACCGAGGTGCTGACGGCGTTCGTGACGGCGCTCCGTGCGCACCCGAAACTGGCGGACCTCACGCTGACCCGGATCCTGGTGTCCGAGGCGGGACTGGCGATGTCCGAGCGGATCATGGAACTGCTCACCGAGGGCGGATTCTCGATCGACGACGCGGCCGAGGTCGGCAGGCAGTCCGTCTGCTCGCTGATCTCCCTGGTGACCACGGACCCGATCACCCGCGAGGTGACTGACCCGGTCGCGCGCGAGGATTCCCTACGGATGAAGCGTGCCGCCCTGGCTGGCCTGTCGCCGCGGAAGTACCCGCTGATCACGGCTGCCGCGGACACCCTGATCTGCCCGACCTCCACCGACCGTTACTACGCTCTGGGGATCGAACTCGTGGTCGCGGGCATCTGCGGCGTACTGACGAAGGAGCAGTAGTTGGCACTCAGCGTCATCACCTACCTGCAGCAGCACAGCCCGGACGAGCTGGTTCCGGCCTGCGAGCAGCCGGTGGAGATCCGCCGGGTCGAGGAGGTCTCACCGGAGTTCGGGCGGTACCTCTACACCGCCGTCGGCGGCCACTGGCACTGGTTCGGCAAGCTCGGCTGGAACTGGGATCAGTGGGTCGACTGGCTGAGCCGCCCCGGTTTCGAGACCTACGTCCCGTGGGCCGGCGGCATTCCGGCCGGGTACGTCGCGATGCGCGGGGTCGGCAGCGAGGTCGAGATCGAGAACTTTGGACTGCTGCCCGGGTTCATCGGCCGTGGGCTCGGCGGCCACCTGCTGACGGTCGGTCTGCGGAACGCGTGGACCTTGCACGAGCGGCACGAGCGCGTCGATCCGATCACCCGCGTCTGGGTGAACACGAACACGCTCGACGGTCCGGCCGCGCTGGCCAACTACCAGGCGCGCGGGCTGAAGCCGTACAAGACAGTGGAAGAGGAGCGCCCGGACGGCGACGGCCCGTCGCCCGGTCCATGGCCGGGCTGGTCCGGCCCGCCCGGCGTGGTGCGCGAGGTTCCGGCTGGCTGACGGCGCTACGCTCCCGACACGGACAGTGACACCAATCCTCACGGAGGTAGGCCGAAGGCGGGGAAGTTCGAGCTCTACAAGGACAAGTCGGGCGAGTTCCGGTTCCGGCTGAAGGCCGGCAACGGCGAGGTGATCGCGACCAGCGGCGAGAGCTACTCGAGCAAGGCCGCGGCGCTGAACGGGATCGAGTCGATCCAGAAGAACGCCGCCGAGGCGAAGATCGACGACCAGACGGACTGAAACCCACAGAAAACAAGGGGTTCTCCACAACCTGTGGAGAACCCCTTTGCTGTCGGCAACGGTCAGAGACCTTCCTCGAAGACCACCGGCCGGATCTCGATACCGAGGCCCTCGATCGCGGCGTCCGGGATCATCGCCGCCAGCTCCTGGGCCCGCTCCGCCGACGCCACGTCGATCAGGTAGTAGCCGCCGAGGAACTCCTTGGCCTCCACGAACGGCCCGTCCGTCACCGCCGGTACGCCGTCGCGGACCTTGACCACCGTGGACCTGGCCGGCTCGGCCAGCGCAACGGTGCTGTGGAACTCGCCCGACTCCTTCATGGTCGCCATCACCTTCTGGTGACCGGCGCCGATCGCCTGCTGCTCCTCCTCACTCAGCGCGGCGAGAACGTCGGGGTTGATGTTCATGATCAGTAGGTACTTCACGATCTCTCCTTCACCACAGCCCCCGGTGCGGGGGCCTCTCGACGATGAGTACGGAGCCGCCCGGGCGATCTTGACATCGCGATAGCGTCGCCCCATGGCCGAGCTGAGTCTCACAGATGTCCGGGCCGCCGCCGAGCGCATCGCCGGGGTCGCCCACCGTACGCCGGTCCTCACCTCGAGGACTCTGGACGAGCGGGTCGGAGCCCACGTCTTCCTCAAGGCGGAGAACTTCCAGCGGATCGGCGCGTTCAAGTTCCGCGGCGCCTACAACGCGGTCAGCCGGTTGTCCGCCGACCAGCTCCAGCACGGCGTGGCGGCGTACTCGTCGGGGAATCACGCGCAGGCGGTTGCTCTCGCGGCCCGGATCGCGGGGACGGCCGCGGTGATCCTGATGCCCGAGGACGCTCCCCCGACGAAGCTCGCCGCCACCCGTGGGTACGGCGCTGAGGTCGTCACCTACGACCGGTACACGCAGGACCGGGCCGCCCTGGCCAAGGAGTTGGCCGCCGAACGCGAACTCACGCTGATTCCGCCGTACGACCACTACGACGTGATGGCGGGGCAGGGGACGGTTGCGCTCGAGCTGATCGAGGAGGTCGGCCGGCTCGGCGCGTTGCTGGTCCCGGTCGGCGGCGGTGGGTTGATGGCCGGCTGCGCGACCGCGGCGACGCTGCTGTCGCCGGGAATCCGGATGATCGGCGTCGAGCCGGAGGCCGGCGACGACCACGCCCGGTCGTTGGCCGCAGGCGAGCGGGTGGAGATCGACGTACCGCGGACGATCGCCGACGGACAGGCGATCTCGTCGCCCGGCGAGCTGACGTTCGCGGTGAACCGGCGACTGGTGGACAGCTTCGAACTGGTCAGTGACGACGAGATCGTGGCCGCGATGGCGTTCGCGTTCGAGCGACTGAAGATCGTCCTGGAGCCGAGCGGGGCCAGCGCGCTGGCGGCACTGCTGGCCGGGCGGATCCAGGGGCTGCCGGAGCGCGTCGGGGTGGTGCTGTCCGGCGGGAACGTGGGGCTGGACCGGTTCCGCGAGCTGCTCGGAGATAGCTGAATTCGCAAGCACCCAAGGGTGCCCTGAGTACTCGCTGTGCTCGTTGTCACAGAGAGCCACAATGAAATGTGACCGGAGTCACACCGGGCCGCTGCTTCGCCGTCTGAGCCTCGCTCAAACACGCTCAGGACACCTTGTATTCACCCCAACTCCCTGATCCGTCAGGGAGTCGTTGAGGGCCTTTCCAGAGGGTTCCTGTGGATGTGAGGGTTTGCGTCGTGATCGTTCTGTTATACAGTCGTCGGCGGTTCGGTAAACAACACGGACCGCACATGTGCGAGCGCCGAGCTCTGCCAGGCACATGTGCTCCCCTCGAAGAACCATGGCAGAGGTGGGGGACCCAGGAGGTTGGGTCTCGACCGTGAGTGGTCGAAACCCTGGGGTGAAGTCCGCGGGAGCGGACCGGGCGATGATTTCCCAGCCCGAACCCGACAGCTAACTTCACAGGCGTCGGGAGACAACCATGCCCGTCACTGCCCGGCGGACGTCGCTTTCGCGCGCCGTCAGCCAGCCTACCGAGGCCAGTACCGTCCGGCCGATCGGCCGGACCGTCGCCAAACACCGCAAGACCACCACCAAGTCCGGCGCACCCCGGGGGGCGGCCGCCGCAGTCCTGTCGGTCGGTCTTGCTGTCGGCGGTGGAGCCGCGATCAGCGTCACCACCAGCCCGGCTCCCGCTTCGGCGGCCACCACCACCCTGACCCCGGCCCAGATCCGCGGCAACGCGCCGATCAACAGCCACCCCTACCTCCGGTTCGGGGACAAGGGCAAGACGGTCTCGTACGTGCAGCGTGCCCTGCACCTCGGGCCGGACGGCTACTTCGGCACCAGCACCGTCCGGGTGCTGATCAAGTTCCAGCGCTCCTGGGGCGTTCGCGCGACCGGCTACACGGATCCGAAGACCTGGGGCCGGCTCACCTGGGCCGCGAAGCGCGGGATCCTCTACGGTCCGTACGGCAAGCCCGCCGCGACGACCTTCCGGGCCAGGGTGCTCAGGGAGGCCGCGAAGCTGAAGGGCAGGCCGTATCGGTACGGCGGCACGACCCCGCGCGGCTTCGACTGCTCCGGGTACACCGGTTACGTCTACAAGAAGGCCGGCAAGAAGCTGCCGCGTACGTCGCGGGCGCAGTACTCCGCGACCAAGCACATCAGCCGCAGGTCCGCGAAGCCGGGTGACCTCGTCTTCTTCAAGAGCAGTGGCGGCCGCGTGTACCACGTCGGCATCTACGCCGGCGGAAACATGCTGTGGCACGCCTCGAGGCCGGGCCGCCCGGTCGCGAAGGCGAAGATCTGGACCAGCAAGGTGGCCTTCGGCCGCGTCTGAGTCCGACCCGTCAGCGTCTCCTCCCCCACGGGCGCCGCTGACCCCGAAACCGGTCCGGGCCGTCGTTCCCCCCACCCCTCCGACGGCCTGGGCCGGTTTCTCTATCCGTCCAGCAGCCCGGCCTCGTAGGCGAGGATCGCGACCTGGACCCGGTTGGTTGCGTCCAGCTTCACCAGCGCCCGCGACACGTGTGCCTTGACCGTCGCCTCGCTCATGAACAGCGTCCTGCCGATGTCGGAGTTCTGCAGGCCGCGGCCGACCTCGACCAGCACCTCGCGCTCGCGATCGGTCAGCTTGGCGATCCGCTCCTTCGCCGCCCGCCGGCGGTCCGCCCGTGGGTCGGCGGCGAAGTGCCCGATCAGCCGCCGGGTCACCGCCGGCGACAGCATCGCGTCGCCGGCCGCCACCACCTTGATCGCCTGCACCAGCTCGCGCGGCGGAGTGTCCTTCAGCAGGAACCCGCTCGCCCCGGCCTGCAGCGCCCGGAACACATAGTCGTCCAGGTCGAATGTCGTCAGTACGACGATCTTCGGCGGATCCGGCAACGCCTGGACCTCGCGGGTGGCGGCCAGCCCGTCGAGCCGCGGCATCCGGATGTCCATCAGTACGACGTCCGGCCGGTGCTCCTTCACCATCCGCGCGGCGTCGGCACCGTCCTCGGCCTCGGCGACCACCTCGAGCTCGTCGTCCGACTCCAGGATCATCTTCAGTCCGGCCCGGACCAGCGCCTCGTCGTCCACGATCAGCAGCCGCGTCATCGTTCCCCTTCGTCCACATGCACAGGCTCGGCACTCTCCCGGTTGTCCGGCCAGGGCAGCCAGCCCTCGACCCGCCAGCCGCCTTCGGGCGTCGGTCCCGTCGACAGCCGCCCACCGGCCAGCTGGACCCGCTCACGCAGCCCTACCAGTCCGGCACCGGCGCCCGGGAGCAGTGAACCAGCAGCCACCGGCCGCACGTTCGTCACCCTCACCGTCACGCCGTCGCCGCGGTCGCCGTACACAAGGACCTCGGTGGACGCACCCCGGGCGTGCTTGTGCACGTTGGTCAGCGACTCCTGGACCACGCGGTAGACCGTCCGCCCGATCGACACCGGTACGTCGTCCGGCAGCGTGAACTCGCCCGCCACACTCACGCCCGCATCCCGCGACGCCATCACGAGGCGCTCCAGGTCCGCGGCCCGCGGCACCGGAGTCAGGTCGGCCCCGTCGACGCTGACGTCGGAACGCAGTACGCCGAGAACCTCGCGGAGATCCTCCATCGCCTGCCGCGCGGTCTCCCGGATCAACCGGGCCGACCCCTCGACCTTGTCCGGACCGACGGCCGGGTTCACCTCGAGGCCGCCGGCGTGCAGGGCGATCAGCGACACCTTGTGCGCCAGCACGTCGTGCATCTCCTGGGCGATCCGGGCCCGCTCGCCCAGCCGCGCCTGCTCACTGCGCAACTCGCGCTCCGCCTCGGCGCGCTCGGCACGATCTCGCAGCGACACCATCAGATCCCGGCGGGCGCCGATGTAGGCGCCGGCCGCGATCCAGCTCCCGATCAGGAATGGTCCACTGAAGACCGACACCCAGAACCCGCCGCCCTCACTCCACATGTTGAGGACGTAAGCGGCGTACCCGGCCAGTCCGAGGATCGCGAGAACGAGGTCGCGGCGGCGGATCGCCAGGGTCAGCAAGGCGAGCCCCATCGGGACGACGAGACCCGCCGTCAGCATCGCGAGCACGCCGATCGCGGTCACGACGGCCGGGAACCGCCGGCGCCAGAACAGCGCCACCGACGCCACCACGCCGGCGCCCAGGACGTACCAGTCCTTGAGGTCCCAGCCGCCGTCACCGGAGGCCGCCTGAAGAGCGATCGTGAGCAGGCTGAAGCCGACGTACAGGAAGTCGCGCAGGCGCGGGGCATGCCTGACCCACCAGGCGTACCACCGGCGCAACCGTCGCATTCTGTCAGCGTAGTTGCCCGGAGTACGCCGTCTCGTCCCCCATCAGGTGGGGGTCGGGGATGTCCCCGAGAGACTTTCGTAGGGGGTTGGTCGAGCCTGTCGTCCGATGTGCCGAGGGGGCCGGTGACGGTTGACTCGACGTCATGATCACCGTCGAGAACCTGACCAAGCGGTACGGCAGCACCACTGCCGTCCAGGACGTGTCCTTCACCGTCCAGCCGGGAAGCATCACCGGCTTCCTCGGCCCGAACGGCGCCGGCAAGTCCACCACACTCCGGATGCTGACCGGCCTCACGCCGCCCTCGTCAGGCACCGCGACCATCAACGGCAAGAAGTACGCCGACCTGCCGAACCCGGGCCGGGTCGTCGGCGTCATGCTGGACGCCGCCGCGCAGCACGCGGGCCGGAGTGGACGGGAGACGCTCCTGCTCAACGCCAGCCTGCTCGGGGTGCCGAAGACGCGCGTGGACGAGATGCTCGAGGCCGTCGGCCTCAGTCACGCCGCCAAGCGCCGGGTCGGGCAGTACTCGCTGGGCATGCGGCAGCGGCTCGGTATCGCGAGTGCGCTGCTGGGCGATCCCGCCGTACTGATCCTGGACGAGCCGGCCAACGGGATGGACCCGGAGGGCATCCGGTGGATGCGTGGACTGCTCCAGGACTTCGCCTCCCGCGGCGGCACGGTGATCCTGTCCAGCCACCTGCTGGGCGAGGTCCAGGCGACCGTCGACCGGCTGGTCGTGATCGGCGGCGGCCGGATCGTCGCCAACGGCTCGCTGGAAGAACTGCTGTCCGGCAGCGGCACGCTCGTCCGCGGTCTCGACCCGATCGGCCTGAACGAGGCCCTGACCGCGGCCGGTCTACGGCTGGAGCCGCTGCACGACGGCGCGCTGCGAGTCGACGCCACCGCCGAGCAGGTCGGCCGCGCCGCCGCGGCAGCAGGCCAGATCCTGCTCGAACTGCGCCAGAGCGACGGCGCCGGCCTGGAGGACCTGTTCTTCCAGCTCACCACTCCGGCCGCCCAAGCGGCCTGACCACCACTCCTGAACGAGCAGCATCAAGCACCGAGTTTGGAGCTCATAGCCATGACCACCGTGACCGACGTCGCGCCCACCACCCCAGCGAAGCACCGGGGCGAGGCGACGACCAGTCTTCCGCCCGTCCGCGGGCAGTCCTTCCTGAAACTCGTCGGCATCGAACTGCGCAAGTCCGTGGACACCCGCAGCGGCAAGTTGCTGATCGGCGCGATCCTGGCGCTGGCCGTCATCGCGATCGGCTGGCAACTGACCCACCTGCCGCAGGGCCCAGCCACCGTCGACGGATTCCTCAGTGCGGCCTCCACCAGCGTGATGCTGTTGCTGCCGGTCATCGGCGTGATGGCGATGACGAGCGAATGGACCCAGCGCACAGCGCTGACCACCTTCACGCTGTCGCCCCGGCGGGTCCGGGTGCAGATCGCCAAATTCGTGTCCGCGATCATCATCAGCATCGTGGTGCTGACCGTGACCAACCTGCTGGCGCTGGCGGGTACAGCGCTCGGTGGCGCGGTCGGCGGCGACGGCTCGTCGTACGCCGGTCTCGGCGGAGCACTGGCCGGCGCGTACCTGACCAGCGCGCTCAACGTGGTGATGGCTGCCGCCTTCGGTGCGGTGATCGCCCAGACCGCGGTCGCGATTCTGGTCTACTTCATCGCCCCGACCGCCTGGTCGCTGGCCGGCCCGGCCCTGTTCAAGGACAACGCGAACTGGCTGGACGTGTTCGGCGCCTTCGGCCGGATCGCGGACCGCGACCTGCACGGCATGGTGCCCGAGACACTGACCTCGATCGCGGTCTGGATCGTTGTCCCAACCATCGTCGGACTGTGGGCAAGCTCACGTCGCGAGGTCAAGTAGCGGGGTCCGACGCGGTGGGGTGGGCCGGTTTGAGGGGACCGGCACACCCCACCGACGGGGTGATCGGACCTCTTCGGCGGTTCAGCCAGGGGGTCGTGCGTGTGTCGATCCCCGGGTCCGGGTAACCTAGAAGCACGATTACTGACGACTGATCCGTGGGCGCCACGCTGCGTACCCGGTTGACTTGTGCGAGGGGGTCGACGCTATGGGGCGCGGCCGTGCAAAGGCCAAGCAGACGAAGGTCGCTCGCGACCTGAAGTACCGCACCTGGGACACCGACTTGGACCAGCTCAAGAAAGAGCTGTCCGGTGACCAGGGTGGCGACCGTTCTGCGAACGGCGACAACGACGGCGACGAATACGACGCCGACGAATACCACCCCCGTCGGTAAGCAACGACAGCTCGGCTGACCTGCTCAGTGCCCTCGGGTGCTGAGCAGGCTGACCGTGCGCCCGACGTGTTCCACCACACCAGCACCACCCGGAGCGGTCGAGCCTACCCAGAAATCGGTTGCTCGAGCGGGCGGTGCCTGGGTCGGCACGGCCTGAGAGCTACCTGCGCGGGTCCTTACTTGGCGTAGGTGCCTTCCAAGGCGACCGTGCCGCCGGGCATCGCGGTGACCTCGCCGCAGACCCAGGCCGGGATGTCGCGGGACGCCAGCTCGGCGATCGCGGCGTCAGCGGACGACGGGTCGAGTACGGCGACCATGCCGGCACCCATGTTCAGCGTCTTCTCCAGTTCGGGCAGCGCGACGTCGCCGAGCAGCCCGACCAGGCCGAAGATCGGCGCCGGCGCCCAGGTCGACCGGTCGATGCGGACCGAGAGATCGTCGGGGATGACCCGGGCCAGGTTCGCGGCGAACCCACCGCCGGTGATGTGCGACATCGCGTGCAGCGGCTTCGCGTCACCCTCGACGTCGCCGTTCAGCTCCGCGATCAGCTCCAGGCAGTGCTTCGCGTACACCCGGGTCGGAGTCAGCAGCACCTCGCCCAGCGTCATACCCAGCTCCGGCACGACCCGGTCGAGCGTCCAGCGGGCGCGGTTGAAGAAGACGTGGCGGACCAGGGAGTACCCGTTCGAGTGCAGGCCGGAGGAGGCCATCGCCACGACGACGTCGCCCGCGCGGACTCGCTCCGCACCGAGCACCTCGTCGGCCTCGACCACACCGGTGGACGCACCGGCCACGTCGTACTCGTCCGGCTCGAGCAGGCCCGGGTGTTCGGCGGTCTCCCCGCCGACGAGCGCCGTACCGGCCTCGACGCACGCCTCGGCGATGCCCTTCACGATCTGCGCGATCGTCTCCGGGACCACCTTGCCGGTGCAGATGTAGTCGGTCATGAACAGCGGCTCGGCACCGCAGACGACCAGGTCGTCGACGACCATCCCGACCAGGTCGAACCCGATCGTGTCGTGCTTGTCCAGCTTCTGCGCGATCGCGACCTTGGTCCCGATCCCGTCCGTCGAGGTCGCCAGCAGCGGCCGCCGGTACGACGTGAGTGCGGTCGCGTCGAACAGCCCGGCGAACCCGCCGAGCCCGCCGACCACCTCCGGGCGGGTCGCCTTCGCCACCCATTCCTTCATCAGCTCGACGGCCCGGTCACCGGCCTCGATGTCGACTCCGGCAGCGGCGTAGCTCGCGCCTTCGCTCACGTTCATCTCCTCGATACTCCGGCGGTACGACGTACGCCGGGCTGATCTGGCTACGGACGGCTCAGGGCGTCGGCGGCACCGGCACCACCGGAGACCGTGGCCAGGCCGTCGACGTCGGTGGACACCGGCAGCTCCAGCAGGTGCTTGCCGAGCTGCTCCGGATCCGGCAGCGCGACCGGGTAGACCCCGTCGAAGCACGCGCGGCAGAGCTTGTCCTTCGGCACTGTGGTCGCCGCGATCAGGCCGTCCAGGCTGATGTAGCCGAGCGAGTCGGCGCCGAGCGAGCGGCAGATCTCCTCGGTGTTGAGCCCGTTCGCGATCAGTTCGGCGCGGCTGGCGAAGTCGATGCCGTAGAAGCACGGCCACTTGACCGGCGGCGCCGTGATCCGGACGTGGATCTCCTTAGCGCCGGCCTCGCGCAGCATCCGGATCACCGCGCGCTGGGTGTTGCCGCGCACGATCGTGTCGTCGACCACGACCAGCCGCTTGCCCTCGATCACCTCGCGCAGTGGGTTCAGCTTCAGCCGGATCCCCAGTTGGCGGATCGTCTGGCTGGGCTGGATGAACGTGCGGCCGACGTACGCGTTCTTGACCAGGCCGGATCCGTACGGGATGCCGGACGCTTCGGCGTACCCGATCGCGCCGGGCGTCCCGGACTCGGGGGTGGCGATGACCAGGTCGGCGTCGGCCGGGTGCTCCCCGGCCAGCCGGCGGCCGATCTCGACGCGGGTGGAGTAGATCCGCCGGCCGGAGATCTGGGTGTCCGGGCGGGCCAGGTAGACGAACTCGAACAGGCAGCCCTTCGGGTCCGGCTCGGCGAACCGGGTCGAGCGCAGGCCGTCGGCGTCGACCGCGACGATCTCGCCCGGCTCCACCTCGCGGATGAACGAGGCGCCGACGATGTCGAGGGCAGCGGTCTCGCTGGCGATCACCCAGCCGCGCTCCAGCCGGCCCAGCACCAGCGGGCGGATGCCCTGCGGGTCGCGAGCGGCGTACAGGGTGTTCTCGTCCATGAAGATCAGGCTGTAGGCGCCCTTGACCTTCGGCAGCACCTTCGCGGCCGCCTGCTCGATGGTCAGGTCCGGGTACCCGGCGAGCATCGAGGTGAGGATGTCGGTGTCGGAGGAGGCGCCGTGCTTCGCGTTCGCCTTGGCGTGCTCGACGTCGGCGTCCAGACCGAGATCGAGGTCGCCGCCGCCGTTCAGGCTCTCGGCCAGCTCACCGGTGTTGGTCAGGTTCCCGTTGTGCCCGAGCGCGATCGACCCGGTCGCGGTCGACCGGAACGTCGGCTGCGCGTTGGCCCAGACACTGGACCCGGTCGTCGAGTACCGGCAATGGCCGATCGCTATGTGTCCGCGCAGCGACGCGAGGGTCGCCTCGTCGAACGCCTGACTGACCAGACCCATGTCCTTGTAGACCAGAATCTGGCTTCCGTTGCTGACTGCGATGCCAGCCGACTCCTGCCCTCGATGCTGCAAGGCGTAGAGCCCGAAGTAGGTGAGTTTGGCAACCTCTTCCCCCGGTGCCCAGACCCCGAAGACGCCACACGCGTCCTGCGGTCCCAGGTCCTGCGGGTCAAGGTCATGGGTTAGCCGACCATCGCCACGAGCCACGGCGTCAGTCTACGGGACGTCACGGGGTGCCCTGGCCCGATCCGATGGCCGGGCACAGGGAGCCCGTCGTACGACTACTCAGTGGAAAGCTACGGTCACCAGCAGAGCACCGGGATACAGCCCGGTTCACTGCCTCCGGCCGCCGACGCGGTGAGTGGGGCGCCGCCCAATGTCAGCACCGCGGCCACACCAACTACAATGAGCAATTTCCTGATCACACATCTGTCCCTTCGAAAATGAGCCGGAACCGGCTGAGGAGTGCTCTGTGTCGACGCGCTCTGTATATGGTCGGTTCCGACAAGACTGAGAAGGAGGAGGACGTGCTCGAGCCGCTGGGTGTTGATGAAGCCACCTTCGCGGTTTATCACGCCCTTCTCAGCCACCCAGACAGTACGCCCGAGAACATTGCCGCGCTAGTAAAAAGGCCGGTGACCGAGGTTCACGAGCTGATGGAGAAGCTCCGCAAGCTGGAGCTGCTCGTCCCGACCTGGACGAACCCCGACGGTGAGCACGCGGTGCACCCGCGGGTCGGCCTGACCGGCCTGGCCGAGCGCCGCCGGACCGAGTTGAACAAGATGCTCGGCGAGCTCAAGGAAGCCGAAGCCTCGGCCGAGGTCCTGGCCGAGCAGTACAACGAGCTCCTGACCGCCCGCAGCAGTGGGGACGTCGAAGTGCTCAACGGCCGGGCGAACGCCTCCCGGCGGATCGAAGAGCTGGGCCTGAAGGCCAAGGACGCGCTGTGGGGCCTGGTGCCCGCGCACATCGACGACGTCACCCACCCGTTCGACAAGTCGCCGGATGTTCCGTTGCTCGAGCGCGGGCTACGGATGCGGACCGTCTATCTCCAGAGCATCACCTCGTCCAAGCAGGCACTGGACTACGCCGCGGCCATGCACCAGCTCGGCGGCGAGATCCGGGCGACGCCCACGCTGCCGCTGCGGCTGCTGATCTTCGACCAGGAGATCGCGGTCATGCCGATGGACCCGGAGAATCCGACCGTCGGTGCGGTCATCCACCGCAGCCCTGCCGTGGTCTCGGTCGCGCTCGCCTTGTTCGACTCCTACTGGGCCCGCGCCACCGAGCTCTTCGACGCGGACGACCGGGAGGACAACGCGCCCCTGACGCCCCACGAGGCCGAAGTACTGCGGCTGCTCGCGGGCGGCGCGAAGGACGAACAGGTGGCGCGTCTGCTGGGCATCTCGTTGCGGACGGCCCGGCGAATCACCGCGACCCTGTCGGAGCGCCTCAATGCCGCCAGCCGCTTCGAGCTGGGCGTGGCGGCAGCGAAGCGCGGCTGGGTCTGACCGGCTCCGGTCAGACGCTCTTCAGTGCGGCCAGAAGCTTGGTGAGGGATTCACGGGCGTCGCCGAACAGCAGGGTCGTCCGGGGGTCGTAGAGGAGCTCGTTCTCGATGCCGGCGAATCCCGGACGCATGGAGCGCTTGAGGAAGATCACCCGCTGCGCCTCGTCGGCGTTCAGGATCGGCATCCCGTAGATCGGGGCGCTGGGCGTGTTCCGGGCGGCGGGGTTGACGACATCGTTGGCACCGACCACCAGGACGACGTCCGTCGACTTGAAGTCGCCGTTGATGTCGTCCATCTCGCGCAACTGGTCGTACGGCACCTGGGCCTCGGCCAGCAGCACGTTCATGTGGCCGGGCATCCGGCCGGCCACCGGGTGGATCGCGTAGTCGACCTTCACGCCGCGGCTCTGCAGCTCGTCGACCAGGTCGCGCAGCGTGTGCTGCGCCTGCGCCACGGCCAGCCCGTACCCGGGCACGATGATGACCTTGTTCGCGTACCCGAGCAGGATGGCGACGTCTTCCGCGCCGCCGGAGATGACCGGCCGCTCGGACGGCGTACCGCCACCCAGGGTCGAACCACCGCGGACGGCACCGAAGAGGATGTTGAAGACGGACCGGCCCATCGCGTCCGCCATCAGCTTGGTCAGCAACGTACCGGCGGCGCCGACGAGCGTGCCGGCCACCAGCAGCAGGGTGTTGCCGAGCACGTAACCGCCCGCGGCCACGGTGAGGCCGGTGAAGGCGTTCAGCAGCGAGATGACGATCGGTACGTCGGCACCGCCCACGGGCAGCACCAGCATCACGCCGACCGCGAGACCGACCAGGCAGAGCAGTACGCCGACCCACACGCGCGGATCGGAGACGAGCCAGCCGGCCAGCGCGATCCCGCCGATGATCGAGGCGATGAAGAGCACCGGCAGACCGGGGAACGTCACCGGCCGGGTGGTCATCAGTTCCTGCAGTTTGGCGAACGTCACGATCGAGCCGGAGAAGCTGACCGCACCGACCAGGATGGTGAACGCGGTCGCGATCGCGGCCACCGTCGCGTCGGCGCTGACCTCGCCGAGCTCGATCAACGCGACCAGCGCGGCCGCGCCACCGCCGACACCGTTGAAGAGGGCAACGAGCTGCGGCATGTGCGTCATCTGCACCCGGCGCGACCCGACCACACCGACGACCGTGCCGGCCGCCAGCGCGATCAGGATCGGCGTCAGGTGATCGGGCTTGTAGGCGACGAAGGTGATGATGACGGCGAGCACCGCTCCGGCGGCACCGAGCAGGTTGCCGGTCCGGGCGCTGCGGGGCGACGACAGCGCCTTCAGCGCGATGATGAAGCAGACCGCGGCGACCAGGTAACCGATCTGGGCCCAGGTGGGGATCACTTGCGCAGCTCCTTCTTGCGTGCCCCCGGGCCTTTGAACATCTGCAGCATCCGGTCGGTGACCACGAATCCGCCGACCATGTTGACGGTCGCGAGTACGACGGCCAGGAGCCCGACGACCACCACGATCGCGGAGTCGGCCTGCCCGGTGACGATGATGGCGCCGACCAGGATGACGCCGTGGATCGCGTTCGCGCCGGACATCAGCGGGGTGTGCAGGGTCGAGGAGACCTTGCTGATCACCTCGACCCCGACGAACGCCGCAAGGACGAAGATCGTCAGCAGCGCGATGGACTCGGTCACAGGGACTGTCCTTTCAGGAGCTCGCGGGTCGGCTCGTGGAGCACGCTGCCGTCGTGGGTGACGCAGCAGCCCCGGACGATCTCGTCGTTGAAGTCCGGATCGAACGAGGCGTTCCGGGTCATCAGGCGGATCAGGTTCGCGATGTTCTGACCGTAGAGCCGGCTGGCCGGTCCGGCCATCTGGCTGGCGACGTTCGCGCCGCCCCAGACCAGCGCGTTGCCGATGGTGAGCTCGGTGCCGGCCACCGAGCCCTCGACATTGCCGCCCTGCTCGGAGGCCAGGTCGACGACGACGGAGCCGGGCTTCATCTGCTCGACCATCGCTCGCGACACCAGGATCGGCGCGGTCCGCCCGGGTACGGCGGCGGTCGTGATCAGCGCGTCCGCGGCGGCGACGAACGGGGTCAGCAGCTCACGCTGGAGCTGGGCCCGTTCCGGCGTCATCTCGCGGGCGTACCCACCGGGGCCGTCCAGGGTGCCGAGCTCGAGCTCGATCGGCTGCGCGCCCATCGAGGCGATCTCCTCGGCGGCCGCGGTCCGGACGTCGTACGCCCTGACGACGGCGCCGAGCCGCTTGGCGGTCGCGATGGCCTGCAGGCCGGCGACGCCGGCGCCGAGGACCAGGACCTGGGCCGGCGGCACGGTGCCCGCCGCGGTCATGCTCAGCGGGAAGAATCGCGGCAGCCGCTCGGCCGCCACGATCGCGGCGCGGTACCCGGCGACCAGCGCCTGGGAGGACAGCGCGTCCATCGACTGGGCGCGCGAGATCCGCGGGACGAGCTCCATCGCGAACGCGGTGAGCTTCGCCGTGGTTGCGGTGCGGACCACATCCGGTGGATTCGTCGGCAGGAACGACATCAGCGCC
Organism: Kribbella sp. NBC_00889; assembly: GCF_045207705.1. Taxonomy (NCBI): domain Bacteria; kingdom Bacillati; phylum Actinomycetota; class Actinomycetes; order Propionibacteriales; family Kribbellaceae; genus Kribbella; species Kribbella sp. NBC_00889. Next base: position 7,009,466 of record NZ_CP108783.1, read on the forward strand.
GTACCGGCGTGCAGCCGCTGCAGGCGTTCCCGCTCCAACGGCTGGACCGACGTCACGATGGTGGCCGCGTGGTCGGCGCCCCAGGCGACCTCGGCACCGGCATCGCGGTACTGGTCGTCGGAGTACAGGGCCCGTTCGCCGGCGGCCGGCTCGACCGCCACCTCGTAGCCGAGCTCGATGAGTTTCGCGACTTGTTCCGGCACCAGCGCGACCCGGCGCTCCGCCGGTCTGGTCTCCCGTACGACTGCGATCTTCACTCGCCGAAACCTATGCCAAACACTGGGTCGCCGGAAAGCCCGGTCACGCTTGGTTCGCCAAGTTCTGAAGGAGAAGGGCTTCGGCCAGGCAGACCTTGATGAACTCGGCGAGGTGCAGGCCCTCGTCGATGCCGTGGGCGCGGGTGTCCGGATCCTCCACGCCGGTGACCAGGATCGAGGCCTCCGGGAAGGTCTGCTGGAACTCCGCGATGAACGGGATCGACCCGCCCATGCCCATGTCGATCGGCTCGACACCCCACGCGGTCTGGAATGCGGACCGGGCCGCTTCGTACCCGGCGCCGCGCGCGTTCACGCTGCAGGGCTGGCCGTTCTGTCCCTCGGTGACGGTGACCTGCGCACCCCACGGCGCGTGGTTCTCGAGGTGTGCCTTCAGCGCCGCGCTCGCCTTGATCGCGTCGTCGCCCGGCGCGACCCGCAGGCTCACCTTGGCCCGCGCGACCGGCACCAGGGTGTTGCTGGCCTCCGCCACGGACGGCGCGTCGATGCCCAGCACGGCGATCGACGGCCGCGTCCACAGGCGGTCGACGAGCGAACCCGAACCGGTCAGCCGGACGGAGTCCAGCACACTCGACTCGGCGCGCAGCCGCGCTTCGGGATAGTCCACATCCGCCGCCCGCGAAGCGTGTAGCCCGTCCACCGCGACGTCACCCTTGTCGTCGTGCAGCGTGGCGAGCAGGCGGCACAGCGTCGACAGTGCGTCCGGGATCGGCCCACCGAACAACCCCGAGTGGACCGCGTGATCGAGCGTCCGCACCTCGACGTACGCCTCGACCAGGCCGCGCAGCGACACGGTCAGCGCCGGCCGGCCGACGTCCCAGTTGCCCGAGTCGGCGATCACGATCGCGTCGGCGGCGAGCTCCTCGGAGTACTCGTCCAGCAACTGCAGCAGGGTCGGCGAGCCGATCTCCTCCTCGCCCTCGACGAACACGGTCACACCCACCGGCAGATCGTTGCCGAAGGCCCGTACGGCGGCCAGGTGCGCGGCGATGCCGGCCTTGTCGTCGGCGGCACCCCGGCCGTACAGCCGGTCGCCGCGCTCGGTCGGCACGAACGGGTCCGAGGTCCACTGCTCGACCGGCCCGGTCGGCTGGACGTCGTGGTGCGCGTACAGCAGCACGGTCGGCTGGCCGGCCGGCGCGGCCTTCTTCGCGATCACCGCGGGCGCGCCGTCGCCGGCCCGGACGATCTTCACCGTGAACCCCTCGGCCTCGAACAGCGCCGCGGTCGCCTCGGCGGAGCGCTGGACGTCGGCCGCGCGGGCGGGTTCGTAGCTGACCGACGGGATCCGGATGAGGTCCTCGAGGTCGGCACGGACACTGGGCAGAACGCGGTCGATCGCCGCGGACAGATCGGTCATGCGCCTACCGTACGGCGTCCGTTCCCGACCTCGCCGCCCGGAATGCTGTGGTCGTTACTGGCCATGTTACTGATTGTCGTCATACGCTGAGACTCTCGTAGGTTTCCGCCCGACCGAAGAGGACTTCACTCATGGCCCGTCGCCCCCTCGCCATCCTGACCGCCGTCGTCACGTCCGCGGCCGCACTCACCGCCGCGCTGCCCGCCAGTGCAGCGATCACCTGCGACACCGCCACCACCGGCGGCGCGACCTTCTACGACGGCCCGTCCGCGTCGAAGAAGTACGACGCCCGGTTCAGCAACAGCGCGAGCATCCCCAACCTGAGCACCTACACCCCACAGGGCGCGGGCACTTGGTACAACTGGGACGGCTCCGGCAAGAACCTGCTGCTGGTCGGCTCGTACCGCGCCGGCGCCGACTCGCAGGTCTACGGCATCGACCCGGCCACCGGATCGACCGTCGGCGTGGTCGCGATCGCCGAGTCGCACGTCGGCGGCATCACCGTCAGCAAGGGCTGGGCGTTCGTGTCCGGCGCCGGCAGCAGCATCCGCAAGTACAGCCTGACCTCGCTGCGCGACGCCCTGAAGGCAGCGGGTACGCCGTACCTCGCGCAGGTGGGGACCGCGCGGGACGTGGCCGGCGCGTCGTTCATCGGCAGCTACGGGGACTCGCTGTTCTCCGGGACGTTCAACGAGACCGGCCGCGGGACCATGTACGAGTACAAGATCGCCGACGACGGAACGCTGACCACAGTGGCCGGCGCGTGGGAGGTGCCGACCAAGACGCAGGGCCTGACGGTCACCGCCAACCACTTCATCTACAGCACGTCGTACGGGCGCGGGAACCGCAGCAACCTGTACGTCGTGAAGCGCGGCCAGAAGGATCTGGACGCGGCCGCACTCAGTTGCTTCCGGGCCCCGAGCATGACCGAGGGCATCACCGAGTACAACGGAACGGCGTACCTGGTCTACGAGTCCGGCTCATACCTGTACGCCTCGGACCCGGCCACCCTCAACGTCATTCCCCGGCTGCACAAGGCCTCGATCTCGTCCCTGACGTCCCTGGTCCCCTAAGGCTTGTACTCCGCGGAGTCCAGCACTGCCTGACGCTTCTTCGGGTTGTCCTCACGGACCTGGACGCGGAGCAGAGTCGACTCGCTCACCTTCCGGTACTGCTCCACAACGGTCGGCACGTTGTTGCAGCTGTACCGGAAGGTTGCGGTCGTGTCAGAGGTTTCCGGAGTCAGCGACGTACAGCCCTCGGGCGCCGTCGCGCTCGTGGGCAGCGTCGACGAGGCCACCAGACCGAGGTAGACACCCTCGACGCTCGTATCCGTCTGCCATGCGGCGGTCTCGGTGGCGACCAGCAACTGCGTGTCTGCCTGCGCCTTCTGGGACCATTCGCGCGGGACCTCCACCGACAGTCCGTTGGCTTCCACCTTCACCGGGCGACTCAAGACGTACCGATAGCCGCCGTACCCGCCGCCGACTGCCAGTACGACGGCCAGCACTGTGGCGATGACGCGGGACCAGCCGGACCGCTTCGGGGGGACCGCGACGGTCGGCTCGTTGGCACTGACCAGAGCGGTCTCCTGGTCGACCCCACCGGCCGTCTTGGGCACAGGCGTCGGCATCTCGGCCGCCGGCACCAGTCCGACCGGGACCTTGCCGGTGGCGTGGGCCTCCCGCAACGCGTTGAGGAAGCTGTCCAGATCCGGCCACCGCTTGTCCCGGTCCGGCTCGAGTGCACGACGTACGACGACGTCGATCGCGTCCGAGACGTCCGCGCGCAGTGTCGTCATCGACGGCGGCGGTGACTCGATCTGCATCACCGCACCGAGGCTCGCCACACCATGCGGCGCTTGGCCGGTGAAGGCGGCGTACGCGACCGCTCCGAGCGAGTAGAGGTCCGCCCGGTGGTCCAGCCGCTCGCCGCGCACCTGCTCCGGCGCGACGTACGCCGGAGTGCCGCCGGGCATGGTCAGCTGGGACACGTCCTGAACCGCTTTGCCCAGACCGAGGTCGCCGAGCATCGCGCGGTCACCATCCGGCTCGGTGCGGAACAGCACGTTGGCCGGCTTCACGTCGCGATGCAGAACGCCGCGCGTGTGCAGGTGCTTGAGGCCCTTGCCGACCTCGGTGATGACGCGGACCGCTTCGCCGAGCTCGAGCGAACCGGCCTTGATCCGGTCCGCGAGCGTCCCGCCGTCGGCGTAGGTGAGGACCATGTACGGGCGTCCGTCCTCGGCCTCACCGATGTCGTGCACCCCGACGACGTACCGCGAGTCGACCTTGCGCAGAAAGCGTCCCTCGGCCAGGAACCGTCGGCGGACGTCCTCGTCGTCGACCCACAGGTCGGACAGGATCTTGACCGCCACCTCGGCGTCCAGCTGCTCGTCCCGGGCCAGCCAAACCGTCGCGAAACCACCGGCACCGACCCGGCGGACCAGGGCGTACCGGCCGATCCGCGCTGGCTGGTCCATGCACGCATTATGCTCGATCGCTCGGCGGAGCGAACAAACGGACGCCTTGATGCGTCACAACGGGGATGGATACGGGACGGGTGCCGAGCTGGAATCGGTCGCTGGTGGCGGTGCCGGCCGCGATCGCGGTGGTTGCTGCCGTGGGCGGCGGGCTGCTGGCCACCATGCGCGGACCACAGGACCAGACCGGCGCTGCTGCCGCTCCCTTGTCCGCATCCGTCGCTGCGAAGACCGCCCCCGTCGCAGTGAAGAGCGCCACCAACGGGATCATCGACGCGACGAACCTCCCGACCGGCAGGAGTCCGCAGCTGACGTACGTCCGCGGCCGCACGGTCCTGGGTGGAGTCGGCAGTCCGGTCCGCGTGCCCGGTACGAACGAGATCATCGCCGTGGCGCGGCTGTGGGACACCACCATGACTGTGCAGGTCGCGACCGCCACCAGCAGCTTCCTGATGGTGCAGGACTACACCGGCAAGGTCGTGAACGAGATCCGGAGCGTCGACTCCCTGGTGACCAGTGCCGACGGCAAGTATGTCGCCTTCGCCTCGGGTGGCCGGTTCTCCGACCACCAGTCCGGCGGCACGCTGTATTTCCAGGAGCACACCACCGGGCCGGCCGACGTACTGCGGCAACCGCAGCTCACCAATGTCGCAGTCCTGGCGGTGGTCGGTCATGCCGTGTACTTCCAGGGCGGCGCGAAGCCGGGTGACTCCTGGGACCTGTACCGCTGGGACACCGAGAAGATGACGGTCCGCAAGCTGCCCAAGGTCACGTCACCCGTCTCGATGACGGCCGACGGCAGTCTGGCGGCCGGGATGACCGTCTTCACCGACAGCGGCCAGTGCTCGGTCGTCATGGACGTGGTCAGCCAACTGCAGCGCTGGCGGACCTGCGAGTACCGGCTCGACCGGTTCAGCCCGGGCAACGCGTACGTCGTCGGCCTGCCGCCCGGCACTGGTGAGCCGTACGGCGAGAAGCGCACCGCGGTCCTGGACGGGAAGACCGGCAGGCTGCTCCGGCAATGGACCGCGCCGTCCCTGCGCGCCGCGGTCGCGGAGGACGACGACCATGTCCTCCTGCAGTGGCACGACCAGCAGGAACCACAGTCCCGCTCCGCTGTGGTGCGCTGCGCGATCAGCACCGGCCAGTGCGAGCTGGCCACACCCTTGTCCCCGGAACCCCTGTTGCTCAGATCATGAGAGCAGGGTCCATCGTGTTAGGAGCGCCGTGATGCGGAACAAGAACGGCCGTCTCGTGGCCTTGGTCGCGTCGATCGCGGTCGCCGCGGTCGCCATCGGCGCAGCCCTCGCCTACCGACAAGGGCCTCAGGTCGCGGAAGCCGACGCAGCCCCACTCAGCGGCTCCCCGTCTCCCGCGGCCAAGCCGACCGCGACGCCCACACCCACGCCGTCGGTGACTCCATCGGGCACGCCGCTCACCACTCCCAAACCGCCGGCCAAGAGCGGTCCGGTGAAGTCGAAGGTCAACCTGGCCGAGCTGCCGAAGGGACGCGGCCCGCAGGTCACCTACCTGTCCGGCCGCACCGTCCAGGGCGGCCCCGGCCAGGAGGTGAAGATCCCGGGTACGGGCGACATCGGGGACGTCGCCCGCCTGAACCAGTCCGTGCTGGCCGTCGTCAGCAAGGGCACCGACACGGAGATGCTGACGATCGACAGCAGCGGGACGGTCCTGCGAACCACCCCCGACGTCACCGGGATCGTGACCACCGAGGACGGCCTGGCCGCCGCGTACGTCGCCACTCGCCGGTCCGAGCAGAGCGCGGCACTTCCGGGTGCCGTGGTCTATGCGGAGCAGGAATCGGTCCAGAAGATCACGGTGCCGGACGTCTGGGACGCGTTCCCGCTCGGCTACGTCAACGGCAAGGTCTACTTCCGGGCCGAGACCGCCGAGGGCGCCCTCGCCTGGAACCTGTACGAATGGGTCCCGGGTGCGTCGAAGGCCACTGTGGTCAAGTCGATCCCGAAACCGACCGCGCTGTCCGCGGACGGCTCGGTGGCCGCCTCACTGATCAACATCACCGACTACAGCAGCTGCACCAACGTCGTCACCGTGGAGGGTGGCACGCGCCTCTGGCGCACCTGCGAGTACCAGGTCGTGGGCTTCACCCGGGACGGCCGCACCGCGATCGGAGCACCCTTCTACCGGGACGGGTACGCCGATGGCATCGCATCAGCCCTGGATGCGAAGACCGGCGCGTTGCTGCACGAGTGGGCCGGGACGTTCCGACAGTCGGTCGCCGAGGACGACCAGCACCTGCTCCTGCTCGCCGACGACGGCCCGGAGAGCGCGGCCTCGATCATCCGTTGCTCGACCGTCACCGGCGCCTGTGAGCAGGCAACTCCGCTGGCCAAGGGCAATCTGCGGATCGGCAGCTGATCTGCCGAGAGCAAATATCCCTGTGGGGTAAGGGGTTTGGCGGCAGACTGGCCGCATGGAACGTATAGCGGTGCTGGCTGACGTGCACGGAGTGTTGCCTGCTCTGGAGGCGGTGCTGGCGGAGGACGACGTACGGTCGGCCGATGCGATCGTGCTGGCCGGGGACAACGCCAGTGGGCCGCAGCCGGTCGAGACTCTGGATCTGCTGACGTCATTGGGCGACCGGGTGGTGTGGGTGCGGGGGAACGCCGACCGGGAGCTGGTGGAGATGGCCCGGGCCGCGTTCACGGGCGAACCGCCGGATGCGGTGAGTCCGTGGGCAGCACAGCAGTTGCGGCCGGACCAGGTGGAGTTGCTGGCGCCGTTGCCGACCAGTGTGACCATCGGGGACGCGCTGTTCTGCCACGCGACGCCACGGGACGACGAGGAGATGGTGCTGGTCGACAGCCCGATCTCCCGGTGGGCCGAGGTCTTCACCGGGCTGTCTGAGGACGTCCGGACGGTTGTGTGCGGCCACACCCACATGCCGTTCGCCAGGCAGGTGGACCGGCGACTGGTGATCAACGCAGGCAGCGTCGGCATGCCGTACGGCGCTCCTGGCCCGAGCTGGGCGTTGCTGACTCCGGACGGCGTACAGCTCCGCCGCGCACCCCTCGACGCCGTCAAGGCCGCGGAGCGCATCACCACGGAGTCGACGTACCCCGGCCGGCAGGAGTGGGTGGAGGAGTACCTGCTGACCAACTACTCCGACACCGAGGCCCTGGACGCGTTCAGACCCCGCGCGGAGGGTTGACCGGCTACCGTCGACACGTGTTCGCACGGCGGCGGAAGCATTTCGGGACTCCGGCTGACAAGGCGACGTATGCGACCCTGCATACCGCCTCGCTGGCCTCTCCCCACCTGCGCGAGGGTCTGACGCCCGCGGCGGCCGGGAAGGCGAGCCGCCACCTCAGAGACCTCCTCGGTACGGCGGCCATCGCGATCTGCGACTCCTCCGGCGTACTGGCGTGGGACGGAGTCGGTGGACCGTACGAGAGCAACCACCGCGGCGATGCGAAGGCTCTCGCGGCTCCCACGCTCCGCTCCGGACGTACGGCGGTGCTCGGAGCGCATGACGTGGCCTGCAGCGACCCGCAATGCCCGATCCGTACTGCGGTGGTCGCGCCGATCGTCACCGAGGAGCGAGTGGTCGCCGTACTGGTCGCCTACAGCATCCGCTCGTCGGCAGCGCTGGTCCGGGCCACCGAGGAGGTCGCCCGCTGGGTGTCCGGCCAGGTGGAGCTGGCCGACCTCAACAAGGAACGCACCCGCGCGATCGAGGCGGAGCTGCGTGCACTGCGGGCGCAGATCAGCCCACACTTCATCTACAACGCGCTGGCCGCGATCGCGTCGTTCGTCCGGACCGACCCGGGCCGGGCGCGGGAGCTGCTGCTGGAGTTCGCCGACTTCTCCCGCTATGCACTCCGGCGCGGCGGCGAGTTCACCACGCTGGCCGACGAGTTGCGCAACGTGGAGCGCTATCTGGTGCTGGAGCAGGCCCGGTTCGGCGACCGGCTGAAGGTGTCGCTGCAGATCGCGCCTGAGGTACTGCCGGTCGTCATCCCGTTCCTGGTCGTCCAGCCGCTGGTGGAGAACGCCGTACGCCATGGCTTGGAGGGCACTACCGGTGTCGGGCACATCACGATCCGCGCCCGGGACCGGATCAACGAGGCCGAGATCAGCGTCGAGGACGACGGCTCCGGCAGCGACCCGGAGGTGATCCAGGCCGCGCTGTCCGGCGAGTCCGGCAGCGACTCGGTCGGCCTCGGCAACGTCGACGCCCGGCTCCGGCAGGTGTACGGCGACGCGTACGGCCTGGTCGTCGAAACCGCGGTCGACGCCGGCACCAAGGTCACCTTCCGAGTACCCAAATACTCCTCAGGAGTACACGCCACGCCGTAGTTGACGGTAGTAGGGGCGCGGACTAGCGTCGATTGCAATCCCCTTACGGCGTTGGGAATGCGCGTTCTGCGCAAGCGTCTACACGGAGTGGATTCGCCTGGACGGGGCAGGCGACGGCTGGATCGCGCACGAAGCGATCGCGGCCCACGAAGAGTGCCGATGGGCTGGTCAAGCCCGGATGGAGAGGAGCACTACTCGTGCCAGGCAACAGGGCAGTGATTTACAAGGGACCAGGCGACGTGGCGGTCGAGACGATCGACTACCCGAGTCTGGAGCTCAAGGACGGTCCAGGGGTCAACCCCGCGAACGTGGGGCGGCAGATTCCGCACGGAGCGATCCTCAAGGTGGTGGCCAGCAACATCTGCGGCAGCGACCAGCACATGGTTCGCGGCCGGACCACCGCACCGTCGGGACTCGCTCTCGGCCACGAGATCACCGGCGAGGTGGCCGAGGTCGGCCGTGACGTCGAGTTCATCAAGGTCGGCGACCTGGTGTCCGTCCCGTTCAACATCGCCTGCGGGCGGTGCGTCAACTGTAAGGAGGGCAAGACCGGCGTCTGCCTGAACGTGAACCCGGATCGACCCGGGTCCGCGTACGGGTACGTCGACATGGGCGGCTGGGTCGGCGGCCAGGCGGAGTACGCGCTGGTGCCGTACGCCGACTGGAACCTGCTGAAGTTCCCCGACAAGGACCGGGCGCTCGAGAAGATCCGCGACCTGGCCATGCTGTCGGACATCTTCCCGACCGGCTATCACGGCGCTGTCACAGCGGGTGTCGGGACAGGTTCGACCGTCTACGTCGCCGGCGCGGGGCCGGTCGGCCTGGCCGCGGCCACCTCGGCGTTCCTGCTCGGCGCGGCCGTTGTCATCGTCGCCGACCTGCAGAAGGAACGGCTGGACCAGGCTCGCAGTTTCGGCTGCGAGACGATCGATGTGTCCGAGGGTGATCCGAAGGACCAGATCGAGCGGATCCTCGGCGTACCGGAGGTCGACAGCGCGATCGACGCCGTCGGGTTCGAGGCCCATGGCCACGGCAACGACGCCCGGTCCGAGCGCCCGGCCACGGTGCTGAACACGGTCATGGACGTCACTCGTGCCGGAGGTGCGGTCGGTATCCCCGGCCTCTACGTCACCGGTGATCCCGGTGCGAGCGACGAGGCCGCGAAGACCGGCTCGCTGTCGATCCGTCTGGGTCTCGGCTGGGCGAAATCGTTGGCGTTCACGACCGGCCAGTGTCCGGTCATGCGGTACAACCGCCAGCTCATGCAGGCGATCCTGCACGACCGTACGCAGATCGCGAAGAACGTGAATGCCACGGTCATTCCGCTGGACCAGGCACCGCAGGGGTACGCCGATTTCGACAAGGGCGCGGCACGAAAGTACGTGCTCGACCCCCACGGGCTGATCAAGTAAGGAGGGATCGACGGGAGCCGGGCGCAGGGTCCGGCTCCCGTCGTCGGCACCGGCCGAGTCATACTGCGAAGTGAAGGCCAGGTTCGACGAGAGCGACTTTCATGAGCAGTGACGAGCGACTGGACCTCGAGTTCGCCTACACGGCGTACCGGGACTCGTGCCGCGATCTGTATTCGCCGCACTACTACTGCCGGCGGCCGAGCGGCCACGACGGCGTCCACGCGGCCGGCTTCGGCTCGAGCCGCCTCCGCTGGGAACACCAGCCCGACCACGCGCCCCACATGCTGTCCTGAGCAGGCCAACTGTCGGCCGCGGTGGCCCAGCCGGCGGCTCCAATTCCGGATGCCCTGGCACTACTGTGAAGCCATGGCCGAGACTCCCCTGCGCGCGCTGGTCGCGGACGACGAGGAGCCTGCGCTGGCTGAACTCGTGTATCTGCTCCAACGGGACGACCGGATCGGGGAGATCCGGACCGCGTCGAACGGGCCGGACGCGCTGAAGATCCTGCAGGCGGCCGACCTGGACGTGGTGTTCTGCGACATCAAGATGCCCGGGCTGGACGGCATCGACCTGGCCAGCGTCATCTCGAAGTTCCGCCCGCCACGCCCGCAGATCGTCTTCGTCACGGCGTACGACGAACACGCGGTGGAGGCCTTCGAGCTCGAGGCCACCGACTATGTGATGAAACCGGTCCGGGCCGAGCGCCTGGCCGAGGCGGTCCGCCGGGTCGTCACCGCGGGTGCGCCTTCCGCGCTGCAGTCGGCCGACGAGACAGACGACGAGGTGATCCCGGTCGAGCTCGCCGGTGTGACCCGGTTCGTCCAGCGCTCGACGGTCCGGTACGTCGAGGCGCAGGGCGACTACGCCCGGCTGCACACCGGCCAGAACTCGCACCTGGTCCGGATCCCACTGAGCACGCTGGAGGAACGCTGGGGCGACGCCGGGTTCACCCGCATCCACCGCAGCACGCTGGTCGCCCTCGCACATGTGGACGAGATGCGCGTCGACGGCGGCCGGTGCGCGGTCCGGGTCGGCGACGACTGGCTCCCGGTCAGCCGCCGCCACACCCGCGAGCTCCGAGACCTCCTGGTCCGCTCGACCTCTCTGCGCGGCTGACATGAGTACGCCGGACAGTCCGAGACGGGTTCGGGTCACCAGCCCGCGCAGAACTGCCACCCGGCGACCCGTTATCCCGACCGGGACGCGTGAGATCGACGAGCAGACCCGGCTCGGCGAGATCTACATGCACTCGCTGATCCAGTCCCAGCTCCGGCTCACCCTCGCGGTGATCGCCGGCGCCGTGGTCATCCTCGGCGGCATCCCGCTGTTGTTCGCTCTCGTCCCCGCGACCCGCACGCTGTCGGTCCTCGGCCTGCCGCTGCCCTGGGTCATCCTCGGCATCGTGGTCTACCCGGTCGTGTACATCGCCGCCCGGCTGTACGTCCGCAACGCCGAACGGATCGAGGCCGAGTTCACCGAGTTCGTCGGACGGCAGTAGCTCATGTCACCGGCGATGAGTCTGACTGCCATCGGGTTGGTGGTCTTGGCAACGATCGGGATCGGCCTGTTCGGGCTGCGAATTTCCCGGACCACCAGCGACTTCTACGTCGCCAGCCGTGCGGTCACGCCACGCTGGAACGCGTCCGCGATCAGCGGTGAGTACCTGTCGGCCGCGTCGTTCCTCGGTGTTGCCGGTCTCGTGCTGGTCAACGGCGCCGACATGCTCTGGTTCTCGGTCGGCTACACCGTCGGCTATCTGATGCTGCTGGTCCTGGTCGCGGCACCGCTGCGGCGAAGCGGTGCCTACACGTTGCCCGACTTCGCCGAGACCCGGTTCGAGTCGGCTGTGGTCCGCCGGATCTGCTCGGGTCTGGTCGTCGGCATCGGCACGCTGTACCTGCTGCCCCAGTTGCACGGCGCCGGGCTGACCGTGCAGACCGTCACGGGCGCGCCGCCCGACGTCGGCGCTGCGGTCGTCGCGGTGATCGTGGTCTTCAACGTCGCCGCCGGTGGCATGCGCTCGATCACCTTCGTCCAGGCCTTCCAGTACTGGCTGAAACTCACCGCGCTGGCCGCGCCGATCTTCGTCATCCTGATCGCGTGGCGCTCCGGCGACCACTCGGCCGGCGTACTGCAGTCGCTGCAGGGGGCGGCCGCCGAGTGGTCCGAGCCGCTGTCCCGCGCGGGCGGCCGGGACCACCCGCTGTACGCGACGTATTCGTTGCTCCTGGCCCTTTGTTTCGGAACCATGGGCCTGCCGCACGTCCTCGTTCGCTTCTACACGAACCCGGACGGCCGGGCGGCCCGCCGTACGACGGTCGTAGTGCTGGCACTGCTCGGACTCTTCTACCTGTTCCCACCGATGTACGCCGTACTCGGCCGGACGTTCGCGCCCGACCTGGTGAGTGCGGGCGCGGACACCGTCGTACTCGAGCTGCCGAACCGGATTCTCCCTGGCACAGCAGGGGATCTGCTCGGTGCACTGGTCGCGGCCGGGGCATTCGCCGCGTTCCTTTCGACGTCGTCGGGATTGACGGTCGCGATCGCCGGAGTCATCGACCAGGACCTGTTCCGGAGCCGGCTGCATCGGTGGACGGGCGGCGACTACGTGGCGGTGAACAGCTTCCGGATCGCCGCGGTGCTTTCGATGACCGTTCCCTACTTGGCGTTTCTGGTGACCGGCTCGCTGAGTCTGGCCGACACCGTGGGCCTTGCGTTCGCAGTGGCCGCGTCGACGTTCTGTCCCCTGCTGGTGCTGGGGATCTGGTGGCGGCGGATGACCACAACCGGTGCCGCGGCCGGGCTGGTCGTCGGTGGAGTCGCCGCGAGTGCCGCCGCGTTGATCAACGTGATCGGCGGACCCGACGGCGGCTGGCCGAAGGCACTGGTCGGTCAGCCGGCCGCGTGGACGATGCCGCTCGCATTCATCACCGTGATCGTGGTGTCGAAACTGACCCCCGACAAGATCCCCGCCGGCGCCGCCCGCAGCATGGTCCGCCTCCACACCCCCGAAGCCGTCGACGTCGACCGCGGACTGCCGTTCCGCTGAGACCGCTCGTCGTGGGATTCCTACCGCTCGCCGCAGCAGAGTGATCCACCGGGCGACTGGTGTGGTCCGCTGAGCGCTCGATGCGTGTGGATACTGTCGGGCGACAGTGACCGCGGCCACAGTACGGACCAGCAGCAGCCCCTGCCTGGCCCATCCGCCCGGCCTGATCACCGTCTGGAGGTCCCGCGATGTCCGATACGCGATCCGCGGGTGACCCGGACCTGACGACGTACCGGGAGGTCCAGCTCTCGCCGGACTTCTCCGAACTGCGTCGCCGGTTCCGGCGCTTCGTGTTCCCGATGACCGGACTGTTCCTGGTCTGGTACTTCCTCTATGTCCTGCTCGCCGCCTACGCACCAGGGTTCATGTCGCACAAGGTCGGCGGCAACATCAACGTGGCCCTGTTGTTCGGCCTCGGTCAGTTCGTGTCGACGTTCGCGATCACGATGATCTACGTCCGCTGGGCCGACCGGCGGATCGACCCGGACGCCGAGCGGATGCGCCACCAGATCGAGGGAGAGCCGACGTGACCGCGCAGGCGATGTTGCCCATGGCAACCGAAATCGGCAATCCGACCGTCAACATCATCATCTTCGGGCTGTTCGTGCTGGCCACCCTCGCGATTGTGCTGCGGGCGTCGAGGAACAACCGGACCGCGGCCGACTTCTACGCCGGCGGCCGGTCCTTCACGGGCCCGCAGAACGGCATCGCGATCGCCGGCGACTACCTGTCCGCGGCGTCGTTCCTCGGCATCGCGGGCGCGATCGCCCTGAACGGGTACGACGGCTTCCTGTACTCGATCGGCTTCCTGGTGGCGTGGCTGGTGGCCCTGCTGCTGGTCGCCGAGCTGCTCCGGAACACCGGCCGGTTCACGATGGCCGACGTACTGTCCTTCCGGCTCAAGCAGCGGCCGGTCCGGATGGCGGCCGCGATCTCGACGCTCGGCGTCTGCTTCTTCTACCTGCTGGCGCAGATGGCCGGCGCCGGCGGTCTGGTCGCCCTGCTGCTCGGTGTCTCCGGCCGCACCGGCCAGAGCATCGTCATCGCGGTGGTCGGCGCGATCATGATCACCTACGTCCTGGTCGGCGGCATGAAGGGCACCACCTGGGTGCAGATCATCAAGGCCGTCCTGCTGGTGATCGGCGCGGGCGTCATGACGCTGTGGGTGCTGGCGAAGTACTCGTTCAACCTGTCCGGTCTGCTCGGTGCAGCCGTCGACAACAGCCCGGCGGCCGGCGAGAAGCTGCTCAACCCGGGTCTGCAGTACGGCGCAACGGGGATCAGCAAGCTGGACTTCATCTCGCTGGCACTGGCACTGGTGCTCGGCACCGCCGGCCTGCCGCACGTCCTGATGCGGTTCTACACGGTGCCGAACTCCAAGGAGGCCCGGCGCAGCGTCAGCTGGGCGATCTGGATCATCGGCATCTTCTACCTGTTCACCCTGGTGCTCGGGTACGGCGCTGCCGCGATCGTCGGCCCGGACGCGATCAAGGCCGCGCCCGGCAAGGCGAACTCGGCCGCACCACTGCTGGCGTTCGAGCTCGGCGGTGAGCTGCTCCTCGGCGTCATCTCCGCGGTCGCCTTCGCCACGATTCTGGCGGTCGTGGCCGGCCTGACGATCACCGCGAGTACGTCGTTCGCCCACGACATCTACGGCTCGATCATCAAGAAGGGCCAGATCAGCGGCGACGGTGAGGTCCGGGTGGCCCGGTACACCGCGGTCGTGATCGGCATCGTCGCGATCATCGGCGGCATCTTCGCCAACGGCCAGAACATCGCCTTCCTGGTGGCGCTGGCGTTCGCGGTCGCGGCCAGCGCGAACCTGCCGACGATCCTGTACTCGCTGTTCTGGCGCCGGTTCAACACCCGCGGCGCACTCTGGAGCATCTACGGCGGCCTGGGCTCGGCGATCATCCTGATCGCGTTCAGCCCGGTCGTCTCCGGGAAGGTCGACGCGAAGACCGGCCAGAGCCTGTCGATGATCACCGACACCAGCATCGACTTCCACTGGTTCCCGCTGGACAACCCCGGCATCGTCTCGATCCCGCTGGCCTTCCTGCTCGGCTGGCTCGGCACGGTCACCAGCAAGGAGCCGGTCGACACCGACAAGTTCGCCGAGATGGAGGTCCGCTCCCTCACCGGCGCGGGCGCCGAGAAGGCGGTCCAGCACTGAGGTGATTCCAGACCTGTCAGGCAGGCTCTGCGGACCGTACGCGATCCTGCCTGGCAGCCCCACCACCGCCCCTCGAGACGGGCCCGGCGCCCCTGGCCGGGTCCGTCTCGCGTTGTCAGGACAGCTTGAGGGTGGGCCAGAGGGTGAAGAAGGTGTCGCGGGAGCGGGTGCCGCGCAGTTCTTCGGCGGCGTGCAGGCGGCCGAAGGTGAAGGCGTTGCCGCCGTCGAGGTGGACCTGGATCGCGAGCTGCCGGAGCAGATCCCGGGACACGACGCTGTCCTGGTGCTCGCCGAGGATCTCCTGGACCTCTTCGCTCCGAACCGCGAGGTCCGACGCTTCGTCCCCGAGCACGGGTACGGCGGACTCCGCGGCGTACCGCAGCCGCTTGGCTGCCTTGCGGACCTCGTGCAGCTCGTGGTCCTGCTCGGCCGAGCTCTCCGCGTCCTGCGCGCGGCGGACCGCCTTCCGCATCCGCTTCCAGTCATGGTGCAGCACGTCGCGGATCTGCTTCGCCGCCTTCCGGTCGTCGCCGGTCAGCGGCGGCTTCGCGATCAGCTCGTCGAGCGTGTCCAGCAACTGGAAGTAGCGCTCGCTCTCCAGCGCGGCCAGGGCGCCCGCCCGGCCCTCCTTGTACACCCCGCGCAGATGATCATCGATCCGGCCACCGACCCGGCCCAGCACCAGCTCGACGGGCTGCTCCGCCACTTCCGCGGCGAAGTGCTCACGCTGCACCTCGGCGTCCCGGGCGACACCAAGCTCCCCGGCCAGCCACTTCAGCTCGGCCCGGATCTCGTCACCCACCTCGCGGTCCACCACCGGCCGGTACGTCGCCAGCGCGGACCGCAGCCGTCGCGTCGCCACCCGGAACTTGTGGATCGAGTCCGGGACATCACGGCGTACCTGCGGATCGCGGTCCCGGATCGCCTGCACCTGCTCACCGGCGTACGCACGGAAGAGGTCCGCCGTCCGCGGCTTCGTCGGCAGCTCCCAGCCGGCCGGGCTGGGCACACGGTCGCCGAGCGCCCGCGCGAGTTTGCTCGGTCCGGCAGCGGGCTCGGCTCCGGCCGACCGCAGTACCGGGTCAACAGCTTCCAGGAGTTCACGCTCGCCGGCGACAAGCTCGACCTCCCACTCCCGCCAGCTCTCCGGCTCGGCGCCCTCGACCGTCGCGGTGACGTGGTCGTCGGCCAGCTCCGCGAGGACGTTGCCGTCGGCGTCCAGCAGCCTGTGCACGACCCGGTGGGTCTGCAGCGTGACGACGGGGATCAGCTTGTGGTCCCGGACGTGCACCCGCACGGTGCGGACCAGCGCGATCGGGACGTTGCGCACCGACCGTCCGAGCGGGTGGTGGATCTCCAGCCGTTCGCCCGAGGCCTTCGGGAACTTGATGTGCCAGCCGTCGTCCTCGCCGCCGGTCCGCCGTCTCAGCGTCACCTTGTTCGCGGCGAGGTCCAGCGCCTCGGTGTCGTAGTACACCGCCTCGAGGTCCAGCTCCACGGGCTGCGCCACACTCGCGACTCCAGGCAGCTCGTGCAACGCGGGCAGACCCACGCCGTCGTCGACGTCGTACTTGGTCTCGATCTCGAGCTGTTCAGTCGGCGCCATACCTCTTGTTTACCAGGCGTTCATGAATTGGTCAGCCGAGCGCGCGCAGGTCGGCGACCAGTCGCTCCAGATCCCGGTCCGGTACGCCGTTGGGTGAGGTGGTCCGAAGCTGCCGCCGCTTGTTGCGGTTGAGTCCCCAGCAGATCAGTACGACGAGAATCAGCAGAGCGATCATGTCCCGCCCACCGCCTTGAAGAACGTGTAGTGGAAGGTCCCGCCGGACTCCGCGGACTTCTCCAGGTCGCGGATGCCCTGCGCCCACTCGGCCGGCGTTCGCATCCCGGCGGCGAGGGCCCGCTCCCGGACCGACTCGACCATCGCGATGAACGTCTTCCGGGTGAAGCCGTCGACCAGGTGCGGCAGGGTCTCGTCGGCGTACACCGTGCACGGGTGCGCCCGGACGTCGGCGTACCCGGCGTCCTTGAGGAGCGGCTGCAGCCGCCGGCCGATGAGCGAATCGCCGCCGGCCTCGGCCTGGAGGTCGACGAGGCAGTCGATGACCGCTTGTGCCGCCGTACTGCGAGGGTGGAAGAACGCCGACTGGTGGTCGCCCTCGATCGCGGTAATCGTGCCGCCGGGTTTGATCAGGCGGCGCAGGGCGACCAGGGCGGCGTGTGGGTCCGCGAGGTGTTCGAGGACGAAGCAGACGAAGACGTGGTCGAACTCCTGCTCCGGAAGGTCCCGGAGGTCGGCGTGGCGGAAGTCGACGCTCGCCTCAGGGGCGACCGCGGCGACGCGGGCCTTGGCCCGGGCGAGGGACTCTTCGGAAATGTCGACCGAGACGAGGTCGATGCCCGGGCTCCGGGTGACCAACTGGACGGTCTGCGCGCCGACGCCGCAGCCCGCTTCGAGGACCTGGCTCCCGGGCGGGTACGTCGTACCGCCGTGCAGGAGGTCGGCGAGCGTCCGCGCCTGGTCGGTCAGCCGGCGGGTCTCGGCCGGGGTGTAGCCGTGCACGTAGTCAGTTCCCATACCTCCAACGTGCCGCCACAATGGTCCAGTGAACAGGTCCAATCCGAGCCAAAGTGGTAGGTCCAAAGGACTGGTCAACGCCGGTACGGACTTCTTGCAGTTGAACCCTGCCGACGCGCCGCCCGGCGGGTTGTCGGACTGGCTCACCGAGAGCCTCCGCGCCGCGATCTCCGACGGCCGCCTCCCGATCGGCAGCCGGCTCCCCTCCACGCGCCTCCTCGCCACCGAACTCCGCCTCTCCCGCGGCGTGGTGACTGAGGCCTACCAGCGCCTGACCGAGGACGGCCACGTCGCCGGCCGCGGCCGCGGCGGCACTGTGGTCGTCGCGGTTCCGGTCGTCGCCGAGCCGGGCGTTGCAGCGGGCCGGATCACGCCACCAACCGTCGTACCGGAGCCCGGCCTGGATGTGTTCGACAGTTTGCGGGCGGCTCCGGCTCGGATCGACCTCACGCCCGGGGTGCCTGATCTCGCAGCTTTTCCGCGGGCCGCCTGGCTGCGGGCCGAGCGGGCGGTGCTCAGCGACCTCGAGTCGTCCGAGTTCGGGTACGGCGATCCGTCCGGTACGCCCGCGCTCCGTCGGGCGGTAGCGAGCTGGCTGGCCCGCAACCGGGGGATCGCGGCGGATCCGGATGACCTGATCGTCGTCGCGGGGGTCTCGCAGGCGATCGGGCTGGTTGCGCAGGTGCTGAAGGACCGCGGGATCCACGAGATCGCGGTGGAGGATCCGGGATCGCTCGGATCCCGCCAGCATCTGCAGAACTGGGGGATGCGTACGCCCCCGATCCCGGTGGACGCCGGCGGACTGCAGGTCGACCTGCTGCGCGAGTCGAGCGCCCGAGCGGTGATGGCGACTCCCGCGCACCATTTCCCGACGGGCGTCGTACTGGAAGGTGAGCGGCGGCGGGAGCTGATCCAGTGGGCGGCTGAGGGTGGGCTGATCATCGAGGACGACTACGACGCCGAGCACCGGTACGACCGTCCGCCGGTTCCGGCGCTGCGCGCGATGCTGGCCGATCAGGTGATCTACGCGGGCAGCGTGTCGAAACTGCTCGCGCCGTCGCTGCGGATCGGGTGGATGCTGCCGCCACCGCAGTACAAGCACGCGCTGATCGGCATGAAGCGCCTGGCCGACCTCGGCAACGCCGCGCTCCCGCAGCTCACGCTCGCGCAGCTGATGGAGTCCGGCGAGCTCGAACGCCAGCTCCGCTTCCTCCGCCGTCGCCACCGGACCCGCCGCGACGCGATGGTCGATGCCATCAGCAACTACTTGCCCACCGCCACGGTCCACGGCGCCGCGGCCGGCCTGCACCTCACCATCACCTTCGACGACACCCTGAACGACGTCGACCTGGCCGCCCGGGCACTCCAGGAGGGCATCAAGACCCAACCACTCTCCTGGCACTGCCAACTCCCCCACGCCCCCGGCCTCGTCCTCGGCTACGCCGCCCGCACCCCCACCGAAATCACCGAGGCCATCAGCACCATCGCCGAGGTCACGGCAAGCTAGACGACACGACCGCTCAGCGGGTGTAGAGCGGGGACATGGCGAGGGCGAACTTCGTCATCAGGTCGGGGTCGACCGCCCGGGCCGGGAGCGGGACCAGGTCGACCAGTTTGTCGTCGCCGACCCGGATGGTGGTGCGGCCGGTGGCGGTGTCGACGTACCCCTCGTCGCCGAGCGGGAGCGACTGCGAGGTCGCGGCCTTGCGGATCGGCGCCATCAAAGCCTCCGCCTTCGGAGTACGCCGTACTGATGTCGAGAGCACGCTGGTCGGGTTCACCCAGCCGCAGACGAGATCGCCGAGGGTGGTTTCGCCGTCGCGCCGGATCATCGCGGGCGCGCCGAGCACCTTCTCCGCGGCCGACGTACCGCGCTCGCAGTCCGGGCGGGTGATCAGCGGCGGCGCCTCAGGCAGTCCCGGCGCCTGCCGGGCCACGTCCTGGCCGAGGACCACGTACTTCGCCAGGGTCGCCGACGGACCGCTGACCTTGTACAGCCGTCCGTCGAGCAGGAACACCACGAAGGTGCTGGTCCCGAACCCGCCCTCACCGACGGCCGCCGGCTTGGCCGGCTGCCGTTTGGTCGCGGCGTATGCGCGCTGCGTCGCGGTCAGCGTCGCCTTTGTTGCCGGGAGCACCGAAATCCCGACCCGCAGGACCGGGCCGCTCGGGCTGGAGCTCAGGCCGAGCTGGCAGACGTCGTACGTCGGCAGGCCGAACTCGGCCGGAATCGCCTTGGGCTGGATCTGCACCACCGGGACCGCCAACGTCGATTGCACGAGCGTTTGATCCATTCGCACGCACAGCGTGTCCGCAACCTTGGATGTGGCCGGACCACTCGGGGTCTCCGACGGTGTCTCCGAGGGCGTCTCGGTGGGTGTCGTGCTGACCGAGACCAGCGGCGGCACGTTCGGCGCCGTCTCCTGACCCGGTCCGCCGCAACCCGCAAGGGCGGCCGCGGTCAGCCCGGCGATCACAACACGGCGGATACGCATGATGACCGAGCCTAACCCGCTGTGCGCAGCTCTCTTTCGCGGACCGCGTGTTCGTCCGTGCGGGAGTCGTACCCCCAGAACTCGCGCAGCCAGACCGCGGTTCCGATCACGCCGGCGACACAGAGGATGCCGCCGCTGACGATCGCGGTCCGAACGCCGGTGAGGTCGGCGACGAGGCCGGAGCGCGCCTGGCCGCCGAGTGGGCCGAGCGAGTAGCCGAGCATCTCGATCCCGGCCAGCCGACCGCGCATCTCGTCCGGGATGGTCTGGTTCCAGATCACCGACCGGAACAGCACCGACACCATGTCCGCGGCGCCGGCCACGGCGAAGAAGGCGATCGCGAACCAGATGTTCGGTGCCAGGCCCGCGACACCGACCGCTGCACCCCAGGTCATGGTCGCGAGGACGACGGCCCGGCCCTGATGGTGGACGTGCTTCGCCCAGCCGCTGGTGAGGCTGGCGATCATCGCCCCGATCGCTTCAGCGCTGTACAGGAGACCGAGCAGTTTCGGCTGCTGGAGGATCTCGGTGGCGAACGCCGGGAACAGCACGATCGGCATCGCCAGGAACATGCCGACCATGTCGACCAGGTAGGTGGCGAGCAGGTCCTTGCGGCGGAACGCGTAGACGATCCCACCGCCGATCGCGCCCAGGCTCGGCGGCGTACTGTGCTCACTCGTCTTGTACGAACCCAGGCGGAGGTAGAGCCCGGTGGCGACGATCAACCCGGTGAGCTCGACCGCGAACGCCCAGGTCACGCCGACCGACCCGACCAGTACGCCGCCCAGCGCCGGCCCGGCGAGCTGCCCGATCTGCATGGTCAAAGAGCTCAGCGCGACAGCGGCCGGGATCTCAGCATGCTTGACCACCCGCGGGAGCAGTGCTTCGCGGCTGGGGCGCTGCAGCGACGACGCGATCGCGTTCAGGGCACCACAGACGTAGATGAGCCACACTCGCGGGCTGGCGAGGAGGGTGTTGCCGAGCAGGGTCGCGCAGATGAGGACCTGTGCGACCCCGGTACCGATCAGCAGCTTGCGCCGATCCACGTGGTCCGCGAGCGCGCCGCCGTACAGGCCGAAGACGACGAGTGGCGCGATCGTCACCAGACCCATCGCACCGACGGCGAAGTTGGAGCCGGTGATCTGGTACAGCTGATAGGGCAGGGCGACGTACCCGACCATGCCGCCGAGGAAGAAGACCGAGCCCGAGACCACCAGGATGCGGAAGTCGCGAGAGCCCCGCCAGGGCGTCAGATCGACGCGCAGCCGGCCCAGTCGCTCACGGACACTTGACGCCACCGGCACATAGTGACATCGGACCGCGGCTCCGGCGAAAAGCTTTATCCATCCCTCGGGACCGCTTGGTTGCCGTCGGCGTCGATCGGGCTTCAGGCCAGCGGAAGGTACGCCGTCAGGTCGGTGCGTTCACCGCTGGCCCGGAGTTTGCCGGTGGCGCGGGCCTCACTCCAGGTGGTGCGGCCGAGGGCGAGGTCGATCCAGAGCTCCGGCGGGAGTTCGACCACCGCGCCGGGGGTGCCTCGCGTATGCCGAGGGCCTTCGATGCACTGCACCGCGCCGTACGGCGGGACGCGGACCTCGACCGCGTGACCGGGGGCCTTCGCGACCAGGCGTTTCAGCAGTTGCTTGGTGAGCAGCTTCAGGTCGGTGCGCTCCGCCGTACCGGCGACGTACCGTTGGAGTGCTTGCTGAAAAGCCTGATCCTGTGGGGGGCCGAGCATGTTCACGACGTGCCAGCGTACGCGCCGATTTGTGGGGTCGCCCCCTGTGTGGTCGATAATCAGGCTCGAGAATCGGGAAGCGAGGTCGGGATGCTCACGCCCAGGCACCAGGCGCTGCTGATGACGCTGGCGGGAATGACCGTCGGCGTTGCTGTGTTCGGCAGCGTGCTGGCGATCAACGGGAACCCGCTGGCGGACGACAAGCCCGCCGAGATCGTGAACAGCCAGCCCACCCCTGGCACCACGACCCGTTCCGACGGGCTGCAGGCCGACTCCCTGCGCTACACCGAGCAGACGTTCGGCACCGAGAAGGCGCCGGTCTCGGCCGAGGTCCCGGACGGCTGGAAGAGCAGCCAGGCCGGCACCCGCCCGCGCTTCATAGATCCGGCCGGCGTCTGGCAGATCCGCTTCGACACGCGCGGCAGCGAGTCGTCGCCGGACAAGCTGGTGGACAACCGCGCGAAGAGCATCGACGAGCAGGATCTGGACGTGGTCAGCCGCGCCGACGGCACGCTGATCTACACCTACGTCGACCAGAACCGCGGCCCGCGGATGGGGCTGTCGCGCTTCGTCACCACCGATGGCGGCGAGAGCTCCGCGATCGAGATCACCGTCGGCGGCCGCCCGCAGGACGAGGCCGGCCTGCGCGCCGTACTCGAGCGCGCCACCCAGTCCCTCCAGCTGCCGTCCTCAAGCGGCGACAACCGCCCGAACTGACGTCAGCACTTGATGTCGGCGGTCGGGGCCGTGCCCTTCAGCAGGTAGGTCTCCACCGCGTTGTCGACGCACTCGTTCCCAGCCTTGTAACCGGTGTGCCCGTCACCGTCCCGAGTGACCAGGACACCGCTTTCCAGCTGGTGCGCCAGGCCGACGGCCCACGCGTACGGCGTGGCCGGGTCGCGGGTCGTGCCGACGACCACGATCGGCTTGGCCCCGGCCGCCTTGATCGGATGTGGCTTGTCCTCGGGCTTCACCGGCCAGTTCGCGCACGCCACCGAGCCCCACAACAGGAACGACCCGAACCGCGGTGAGGCCGCCTGGTACACCGGCTCCTCGGCCTTGGCCTGCGCGACCGAGGTGATGTCCGGGCGGTCCAGGCAGTTGACCGCGTAAATGACCTCGTTCTGGTTGTTCTCGTACCCGGACGGCTTGCGGCCGGTGTACTCGTCGGCGAGAGCCAGCAGGCGCGCGCCCTTGCCGTCGAGGCCGTCCAGGACCGCATCCTCGAGGCGCGGCCAGAAGTCCTTCAGGTACAGCGGGTAGATCACCCCGAGCACCACCAGGGCCTGCGTGACCTGGCGTTTCCCGTCCCCCGGCAGCGGATTCGCGTCGCTGTCGTTGATCAGCTTGTCGACCTTCGCGAGCACCTCCGCCTTGGTGCTGCCGAGCCGGCAGGACCGCTGCGCGCAGTCCACCGCGAACGCGTCCAGCGCGGTGTCGAAGCCCTTCGCCTGGGCGATGTTGTTCTGCTCCGACGTCTTCGACGGGTCGACCGCGCCGTCGAGCACGAGCCGGCCGACGTTCTTCGGGAACAGTTCGGCGTACGTCGCGCCCAGGTAGGTGCCGTACGACATGCCGAGGTAGTAGAGCTGGGGATCGCCGACGATGCCCCGCAGTACGTCGATGTCGCGGGCGGCATCCTTGGTCGACACGTGCGGCAGCAGCTCGCCGGAGCGCTGCTCACAGCCGTTCGCGAGGGTCTTCGCCTCGTTGTTCAGCTCGTTGATCTCGGCGTCGTCGTCCGGGCTGCCGTCGGCCGCGATGAACTTGTCCAGCTGCTCGGTGTCCAGGCATTTCACCGGGGTCGACTCGCCCACGCCGCGCGGGTCCCAGCCGATCACGTCGAACTTCCGCAGCAACGGCTGCCCGAGCACGAACCCGGCCGAGGCGGCGAACTCCTGCCCCGACCCACCCGGCCCGCCGGGGTTGATGAACAGCGTCCCGATCTTCCCGACACGATCCCGGGCGAGCACCTTCCGCGCCCGCAGCTCGATCGTCTGACCGGCCGGCTTCGAGTAGTCGAGCGGCACGGTGATGGTCGCGCACTGCTGGTTGGAACCGCAGCGCTCCCAGTCGGGCTGCTGCTGGTAGAACTTCTCCAGCCCCGCCGGGATCGGCCCGGCCGGCCCCTTCGGCTGACCGGGACTCGAGCCGGCCGTCCCGCCGCTCTCCCCATCCTGGGCCCGGCTCGCCACCCCACATCCACTCGCCAGTACCGCAACGGCTGCCAGCAACACGGTAGTCATGCGGAATTTCACTGCGGGGCGTCTCCCTCGTCCTCGTGGTGCAGGCGCCGGCGGCGCCGGGGCTTGCGGCGGCGCCGCTGCTCCGTGGTCTCCTCCACGGTGGCCGCTGCGTCCTCCGCGGCTGAGTGCTCTGCCATGGTCTCCGGCGTGGGGGTCGGCGCGGCCTCCGGCTCGTCCGGTACGACGTCCGCCAGGCCCTCGGGCAGTGGCGCGTCGGGCGTCGTCGTACTGGATGCTTCGTACTGCTGACGGGGTGAACACACGTCCGCGCGGCTGCACGCACAGCGCCGGCCTGATGCGGCCAGCCGGACGACCACGGTGTCGCTCGGCACGTTGTGTCCGACCACCACTCCATCACCCGCGGGGGTCTCCACCGGCGTACCGACGGACGGCGCCTTCGCGTTGAACTCCTGGTAGAGCGGGTGCTCGTACTTCAGGCAGCACATCAGCCGCCCGCAGGCGCCGGAGATCTTCAGCGGGTTCAGCGGCAGGTCCTGGTCCTTCGCCATCCGCACGCTGACCGGCTCGAAGTCCTTCAGGAACGTCGCACAGCACAAGTCCCGCCCGCACGGCCCGATCCCGCCCTGCAGGCGGGCCTCGTCGCGGGCACCGACCTGACGCAGCTCGATCCGGGCCCGGAGCCCGCGGGCCAGATCCCGTACGAGCTCGCGGAAGTCGACCCGGTGCGGCGCGGAGAAGTACACGATGACCAGCTGGTCCACATCCGGCCGCCGGTCGACGAAGTCGATGCCGACCACCTTCATCGGCAGCCCGTGCTGGCGAATCAGCCGCTTCGCGATCACCCGCGCATCGGCGCGGCGTACCCGGTTCGCCTCGTCCCGGTCCAGGTCATCGGCGGTGGCAATGCCGTCACACAGCGGCAGCCCGCCGATCTCCTCCGTCACGTACTGCGGCGCCCAGACGCACTCAGCCACCTCCGGACCGTCGTCGGTCGGCACCAAGACCTTGTCCCCGACGCGCGGACGATGCGGGCCGGGGTCCAGGTAGTACAGCCGCCCGTAGCGCTCGAACGACACCGCCATCACCATGCCCACGCCAGCCAGAGTACTGGCCAAGCCCTTAGCGCAGTGATCTCCCAGGACCCGCGTGGGCTGGGTGTCAGCGCTTGGTGCCTTTGACTGTGCCTCTGAGGGTGTCGCCCGCGGGGGCGTACGCGGCGCAGATGACCAGGCGGTCGTTGTCGTTCCAGAGGTCTTCGTCGGGTGTCCAGTAGGACATGTCGAGCTCTGAGGTGGCCGCGCTCTTGCCCACGTACTTGGCGAACTCCGTTGCGCAACTGCTCTTCGCGGCCGTCTCCACACCCTTGTCGCCGGGGTACGGGCCGTCCGGGAGGGTGACGTCAGCGACGATCTCTCCGTCGTGCTCCTCCGAGCAGGGCTGGCGCAGCGCCTCGCCCTCGTCGCTGCCGTCGTCGAAGCACTCGCCGACGAGCAGATCCTCTACGTACGTAGTCGTCGGGGTGTACGACGACGTGGTGGGCTGGGGCGCACCGTAGTAGTCGTCGTCGCGGTCCGAACCGACCGCGATCATCACCACGATCAAGCCCACCCAGAAGATCGTGATCAGGCCGCCGACGACGATGCCGGTGATCGCCAGTCCGGTACCGCTCTGGCGGCGCTTCTTGATCTGCACGAGGGCCGCGATGCCGAGACCGACCGCCACCGGAGCCGCGATCGAGAACACGATGCTGCCCAGA
The DNA here is from genome assembly GCF_045207705.1 of Kribbella sp. NBC_00889. NCBI lineage: Bacteria > Bacillati > Actinomycetota > Actinomycetes > Propionibacteriales > Kribbellaceae > Kribbella > Kribbella sp. NBC_00889. Next base: position 7,035,329 of record NZ_CP108783.1, read on the forward strand.
CCGGTCACCAAAGCCGCGGTCGCGAGCGAGTTGGTGGCGTTCGTCGCCGTCCCCGGATACCCATACCCGTACGCCGGCGGAAACTGCCCATACCCCGGCTGCCCATACCCAGGCGGTCCGTACGGCGGTTGCCCGTACCCCTGCTGTGGTTGACCATACGGCGCCGGCTGCCCATAGGGCTGCTGACCGTAAGGCTGCTGCCCGTACGCCGGTTGCCCGGGCAGTGACTGCGGTTGCCCCGGCGCCACCCAAGGCCCGGCGCCCGGCTGCTGAGCACCCGGCGGCTGGCCGGGGCCGGGCTGCTGGGCAGGCGGTCGTCCGGCACGGCCGTAGGTCGGGAACGACCTCGGCGTGTCCTGTGGCCGGTCCGGCTCCGGACCGTACGGTGGTTGGCTCACGCTTCCCCCAGCAATCCGCCGCGACAGCTACCGCTGCGACCCGCGCATGCTACCGGTCAACCGGGTCCCCGGCATCCCGACCAGGCACAGGACGTTGCCGTCAGCAACAGCGCGATCTTCCAGCACCACGTAGTACATGTCCAGCTCGGACTGCTCGTACGGCTTCCCGATGAACGTCTTGAACGCCGTCGCGCACTGCTGCGTCGCGACCGTCTGGGTCTCCTCCGCGGACAGGCCGGCCAGGTTCGCCCGAACCTTGGCGTACGCCTCGCCGGTGTGCGAGATCGCACAGTCCTGGATCCGCACCAGCCGCAGCGTCTCCGCCTCCAGGTCCGCGTCGAAACACTGCTCCACGCGCACCTCCGCGATGCCTACCGTGCGGCCGATGCCCGCCTTCCGTTCGCCGTACAGGTTGAGGCCGACGGCGACGCTGGTAGCGATCACCCAGCAGAGCGTGATCGCCAGCGCGCCGTACGCGAGGCCCTTGCCGCGCGCGCCCGTTCGTTTGATCCGGCGCAGCGCGATCACGGCCAGGACCAGCGCCACCGGCACCAGGCCGGGCAGGCTGGTCACAAAGGCCGCGACGGCGTATCGGTCCTGCCGTTGCTGGGCCGGCGTCGGGACGCCCTCCAGCCAGGACTCTGCTGACGGCAGCGACGGCCGCGCAGGCTGGATCGGAGAGGGCGGCTGGGTCATGTTGGTCCGTTCAGGCAAAACTGCCGAGCGTTCTGTTTTGCCCGGACACTCAGTCATCGGACTCGCCGGTCTCGGTGTTACATCGGCCGCCCGCTAACCGGACGCCACGACTGCCCGCTAGTCGGACGCCAGTCTTACGAACGGGCTGGCCGAGCCTTCGAACAGCGCGATCATGACCGCTTCCAGCGCCATCAGCGGAGCGACGTTCGTCACGATCGCTTCCCGGCAGCCCGACAGGGCATCGATCCGTCGCAGCGTCTGCTCCGGTGTGGTCCGGCCTGCCAGCTGCTCGATCGGGCCACTGAGCTCGGCGTTGATCAGCTCGGCGCCGGCCTGGGTCTGCACCACCAGCACGTCCCGGTAGAGCGCGATCAGGTCGACCAGTGACCGGTCGAGCACGTCGCGTTCCCAGCGCTTCGCGCGAGCCTTCTGCTGCTCCTCGAGCTCCTTGATCGCGGCGCCCGCCTCGCGTGGCCGAGCGCCCTTCGTGCCGACGCCGAGCGCCTGCTCGAGCTCGGTCCGCTCCTTCTCGTCGACCCTCCCGGCGCTCGCCTTGGACTCTTCCTTGGCCGCGTCGACCAGTTGCTGCGCCGACTTCAGGCAGGCCCCGATGTCCCGCAGCGCGAACGGGACCTCGAGCACCTTCGTGCGGCGCTCCCGCACCTGCTCGTCCCGCGCCAACGCCCGGGCGCGGCCGATGTGCCCCTGCGCGGCCCGCGCCGCGAACCCGGCGAGCTCCGCATCCACCCCGAGCTTGGTCGTCAGCATGTCCGCCACCGCGGCCACCGGAGGCGTCCGCAGCACCAGCAGCCGGCACCGCGACCGGATCGTCGGTACGACGTCCTCCACGGTCGGTGCGCACAGCACCCAGACCGTCCGTGGCGCGGGCTCCTCGATGCTCTTCAGCAACGCGTCCGCGGCCTGCTCGGTCAGCCGGTCCGCGTCCTCGACCACCATCACCTGCCAGCGGCCCTGGGTCGGACTCATCGCGGCCCGGCGGACGAGTTCGCGGATCTCGCTGACCCGGATCGACAACAGCTCGGTGCGGATCAGCGCCACATCGGGGTGCGCACCGCTGAGCGCCGTACGGCACGGGTTGCACTCGCCACAGCCCTGGTTCGCACACTGCAGGGCGGCCGCGAACGCACGCCCAGCGTTCGATCGGCCGGATCCGGGCGGCCCGGTGATCAGCCAGGCATGCGTCATCCCGGCCACTGCCGCGCCGGTCTCCCCGCGCATGCCGGCCTCGGCCCCGGCCACAGCCTTCCTGAGTACGGCGATCGCCGGCTCCTGCCCGACGAGGTCGTCCCACACACTCATAGGTCCACCTTCGGGAGCATCGGCTGGAGTCTGGCTCTGATCTGCTTCGCGATGTCCTCGCGGTCCTGGGTGGCGTCGAGGATGAGGTAGTGCTGCGGCTCCGCGGCCGCGAGCTCGAGGAACGCGTTGCGGACCCGCTCGTGGAAGTCGTGCGACTGGGCCTCGATCCGGTCCCGTTCGGCGAACCGGCCGAGCCCGCTCCGCGGCGGCAGGTCGAGCAGGATGGTCAGGTTCGGCCGCAGGTCGTCGGTCGCCCAGCGGTTGACCCGCTCCACGTCGGACAGGTCCAGATCGCGCCCGGATCCCTGGTAGGCCAGCGCGGAGTCGACGTACCGGTCGGTGATGACGACCGCGCCGGCCTTGAGCGCGGGCTTGATCACCGAGTCCACGTGCTCGGCCTTGTCGGCGGCGTAGATGAGCGCCTCGGCCCGGTGCGAGATGTCGCCGGTAGCCGGGTCCAGCACGATCTGCCGCAATGTCTTGCCGAGGTCGGTCGCGCCGGGCTCGCGGGTGAGCAGAACCTGCTGACCGTGCTCCTTGAGCCACTCCACCAGCAGCGCGGACTGGGTCGACTTCCCGGCGCCCTCACCGCCTTCGAGTGCGATGAACAGGCCGGTCGTCGGGTAGACGCCGGGGGTCTTGCCGAAGCTGCGCCGGAGGTCACGCCAGAACGGGACGCCCGGGCGGTCGTCCATCTGCCGCCACGCGATCAGGCCGATCACCCCGGCCACGATCGCAGCGATCAGCATCGTCATCGAGGCGCCGTTGTAGGTGACCGACTTGCCGCCGATCGAGTACGTGTGCCGGCCGATCGCACCGGCGGCGAACGGCGCGATCGCCAGTGTCACCGCCAGCACCGTGCGTACGGCGGACTGCACGAAGGCGAAGGTGCGACCGCGCACCGCGTCCGGCACCTCGAGACCGAGCAGCGTGTAGCCGGAGACCCAGGACGCACCGGCGCAGAACCCGAGCAGGATCGCGATCATGGTGGCGATCTCGATCTGCTGGATCAAAGCCAATCCGGTCAGGCAGATCCCGGACCCGACCAGCCCGGCCGCGAACAGCCGGCGCCGGGACAGACCGGAGAACAGCCGCGGCCCGAACCCCATGCCGAGGGCGAGGCCGCCGAAGACAGCACCGAAGAGCACGCCGTACCCGGGGTCGCCGGCGCCGAGGTCCTCGACGTACGTGCGGCCGAGGCCGATGACCACCGCACCGGCGGCGAACGCCCCGGAGATGCCGACCACCAGCCCGCGGACCACCGGCGTACCGGTGACGTAGGACCAGCCCTCGACCATGGTCCGCCACAGCGTCGGGTGGTCCTCGTGCTCGTGCACCGCGCGACCGATCTCCGAGACCGAGACGATCGCGAGGGCCGAGACCACAAAGGTCGCGGCGTTCACGTACACGGCCAGGTCGACGGCGAAGTCGCCGGACCAGCGGAAGACGAGGGTGATCGCGGTGAAGATGACGGCGGCCGGCAGAGCGGTCCCGTACGTCGTGATCAGGCTGATCTGGTTGGCTGCCTCGAGCCGGTGCCGGGGCACCAGGTTGGGCACGCTGGCGTCCTTGGCCGGGCCCCAGATCAGACTCACGATCTCGATCAGCACCGTTGCCACCAACACCCAGGTGAGCGTGCCGACGATCGGGATGCTGACGAAGAACGCAGCCCGGACCAGATCGCCGATGATCATCGTCCAGCGCCGGTCCAGCCGGTCCGCGATCCAGCCGGCCACCGGTCCCATCACCAGTGCGGGCAGCACGCGAAGGAACAGCACGCCGCCGATCGCGAAGTTCGCCGCCTGGTAGTCGTCACCGGCGAACGCCTTCGCCATCGCGGTCAGCGCCAGCAGGCCGATCCAGTCACCGAGGCTGGAGAGCCCGAAGGCGATCCACAGCCGCCGGAACGCCCGGATCCGCAACACCGCGCGCACGTCATGCGCCGGTGCGGGATCGGTCAGCGGGTCATATACCTCCGGCACACCCAAAGCCTAGTGCCTGGTCGAGGGGCGTCGGTGCGACTAGCGGTGGTCCAGTCGTTCGCTGGCAAGGCGGAGGAGGAGAGCAATGCGGAGCATTGCGCGACGACGACAACGCCGCCAGCGGACGTCTGGGGCGCCGCTAGGCGTGCCGCCGCCCCTCGACCAGGCACTTCAGTCGTCGGCATCGACAGCCTGGTGCAGTGCCGTGGTTAGGGCGTCGAGGGCGGCCTTCAGCTCCACCGGCGGCGGGAATCCGAAGCCCAGGCGGAACACCCGCGGCTCGTCGCCGAACCAGTCGCCGTCGGCGAGCCGTACGCCGAGCTCAGCGGCCGCGGCCCGGAATCGATCGAGGTCGACCTGCGGCTTGAGCCGGATCGTGCACAACGCCCCGGCGTCCGGCCGGACCCATTCGATCAGGTCGCTGTGCGCCCGCACCCACTCCTCCGTGCTGGCGACTCCTTCGGCCAGCCACAGGCGTCGTACGGCGAGGATCTCGTCCTCGAGCTCGAACACCCGGACGGCCAACGCCTCGGTCACCGGGGACGCGGACACCACCGTGTTGAACTTCGCGGTCACCAGCTGATCGACGAGATCCGCGTCGGTGCTGACGATCCACCCGATCCGCAGCCCGGCCGCGCCGTGGCACTTCGACAGCGACGCGACCGTCACCACGTTCGCGCCGAGGTGGACCGCGGTCTCCGCCACCGGATCATCGCCGTACGTCGCGGTGCGGTAGGTCTCGTCGACCATCAGATATGCGTGGGGGCAGATCTCACTCATGGCGGCGACGATCTCGCGCAGGGTCTCCAGCGGTACGGCGACCCCGGACGGGTTCTGCGGTGTCGTCAGGCTGACGAGTTTCGTCTGTGGGGTAAGGCGTTCACGAACTGCGTCAGCGGACAGTCGGTAGCCGTCGTCGAAGGTCAGCGGGATCACGCGGACATCGGCACCCACGGATTCGTAGGCGTTGCGGGTCAGCGGGAACAGCGGTGCGGTCGTGACGACCTCGCCACCGTGATCCGCGAGGAGATAGGCGAGCAGGAAGATGGCGTGCATTCCGCCGACCGTGACGACCACCTGATCGGGACGTACGCCGTGCGCGTCGGCGATCGCAGTGCGGAGCCGGAGGTCGCCGGCGGCGGTGCCGTAGCTCAGCTCCAGGTCGCCCAACTCGGGGGTGAGCAGGTCCGAGAGCCGGAGGTCGGGTCCGTAGCTCTCGCCGAGCTCATGGCGCGACTCTTCGTCGGTCAGGGACACGATGTCGTTGCGCGGGAAGGTGGCCATGCCGCCATCGTCCGGGACCGGCCCTGGCGACCCCAGAGCCAATCCGTCATAATTGGTTTGCAGATGAGACCAATCGAGCTGAGTGAGCGTTTGGGACGCTGGTCGTCGGGCCGCGGCCCGCTGTACGTGCTGCTCGCGGCCAGGATGCGCCGACTGATCGACGACGGTGAGCTGCCCGCGGGCGCACTGCTGCCGCCGGATCGGGCGCTGGCTGGAGCGCTGGCCGTCGGGCGTACGACGGTGGTGGCCGCCTACGAGCTGTTGCGCTCCGAAGGGCGGATCACTCGGCGCCAGGGCAGTGGGACGCGGGTGGCTGGAGTCCCGTCTGGGGCCGCGGTCGAGGACGCGCCGGTGGACCCGATCTTCCTGGACTCGCTGGAGTCGCACAACGACGGCGTACTGCTCGCGATCTGTGCCGCGCCGGAGGATCCGCCGCCGCAGGTAGCGGAGGCGTACGCGCGGATCGTGCCGGAACTCGGGAAGATCAGCGGTGACATCGGCTACTACCCGTACGGCGTACCGGTCCTGCGGGAGGCGATCGCTCGGCGTTATGCGGAGTACGGCGTAACGACGACGCCGGAGCAGATCCTGGTGTCGAACGGTGGTCAGCAGGCGCTCTCGTTGCTGGCGCACACGCTGCTGTCTCCTGGCGATCAGGTCCTGGTCGAGGCTCCGACGTACCCGGGTGCACTGGAGGCGTTCCGGGAGGGGGCGGCGGTGCTGCGTGGGCTGCCGGTTGGTCTGGAGGGCTTCGAGGCCGCGGTGCGGGAACGGCGTCCGGCGTTGGCTTATGTGATTCCGACGTACCACAACCCGACGGGCTCGGTGCTGTCTCCGCTGGCCCGGCAGCGGTTGGCGCGGGCGGCTGCGGCGGCGGACGTACCTCTGATCGAGGACGAGGTGCCGGCGGATCTCGGCTTCCCTGGTGAGCCGCGGTTGAAGCCGCTGGCGGCGTACAGCGATGCGGTGATCTCGGTCGGCTCACTGAGCAAGAGCATCTGGGGCGGCCTACGCATCGGCTGGGTCCGCGCACCGGCTCCGCTGATCACGCGCCTGGCCCGCGTCCGCGCAGTCCACGACCTCGGCGGCAACGTCCCCACCCAGCTGGCCGCCGCACACCTGGTCACGCAGCTCGACGACCTGGGCCTGGCGCGGGAGCTGGAGACCCGCCACGACCACCTGCACGCCCTCCTGGCCGAACACCTCCCGACCTGGCACGTCCCACCCGTCCGCGGCGGCCAAACCCTCTGGGCCCGCCTCCCCCACGGCGACGGCAACTCCTTCGCCCAATCCGCCCTCCGCCACGGCCTGGCCATCCTCCCCGGCGCCGGCCTGGACGTGACCGGCGCCGCCGACCCCTACCTCCGCCTCCACTTCCGAGCCTGCCCCACCGACCTCACCGAAGCAGTACACCGCCTCACCAAAGCCTGGTCCGCCTACCACCCCCCAGCCGCCCGCGTATATCCCCGGCCGGCCATCGCCATCTGAACCACCTGCGGATCGCCAGGCCATCACAATCGCGGAGTCCTCGAGACCCACGGGCAGGATCCGCTCGGGTTCGCCCACTTGTGATGGCCTGCCGGTCCGCCTACGCGGTGGTGAAGCGGAGGGTGAGGGTGGTGGGGGCGGTTTTGAGTTTGTCTCGGTCTGGGAGGGCTGGGCCGCAGGCGGCTGTGCCTACGCCGGTTTGGGCGATGTCGAGAGTTACGTACGTGGTGTCGCCGGGGGTCAGGTCTGCTGTGTGTTTGGCCGTCTCGAGGGCCTGGGTGGTCCAGTCGCGGACGGTGAGGCCGAAGAGGGGGCCGAGCGCTTCGATCCGGAGGCCGTCGAGGGTGGCCCAGCGGGTGTCGATGCGGTGGCCGTTCTCCTGGGGACGGACGTACGGCGTCTGCAGTTCGGCGACCATGGCCGAGTACTTGCCGACCGCGGCGGCCTCGCGGGTGTCGACGTACGCCTCGTTCGGGCCGGTGCCGAACCACTCGACCCGCTCCACCTTCGGCAGCTCGAACGTGATGCCGAGCCGCGGCAGCACCTCCGGGAACTGACCTTCAGGTACGACGTTCAGCTCGAGAACGACCGCACCGTCGACAGTGGTCCAGCGCCAGGTGCTGACGAGACCCCACTGCAGCTGCGGCGGCGCGGTCCGGGTGACGACCTCCCAGGCACCATCACGTTCGCGCTGCGACACGATCCGGTGCTGCACCCGATGCAGCCCCTGCTCACGCCACGCGTCCGCAACCCCTGGGTTCGCGTCGTTGTCGATCGGCGCCCGCCAAACATCCAGCCGAGCGTCCCGCACATCCCCAAAGGAGATCCCACCGATGCCAGCCACCACATTGGTAGCCGACACCCCCGCTGGGCGGGCCGGCTCTCCGGCCGGCTCGTCCATCCGGAGCTGACCCCAGGCGATCCGGTGACCGGCCTCCGCCCAGGAAGTGGCCTCGGTGAGCTCAGCCGTGACGGTCACCCAGATCTCGGACTCACCCCCGTCGACCCGCTTGTGTACGCCCGGCGGCAGCACGAGCGTGGCGGTCTCACCGGGCGCGAGCACCGGCACCGGCAAGGTGCCTTCGCCGACCCGCTCACCCGCGACCTCCACCACCATCCGGAACGTCAGGTGGCTCGTGTCCAGCACCTCGTACCGGCTCGTCACCGACACCCCACCGTTGCCATCAGCAACGATGCGCAGCGGCTCGATCACCTTCATGTATTCGAGCATGCCCGGCGACGGCGTCCGGTCAGGGAACAGCAGTCCGTCGCAGACGAAGTTTCCGTCGTGGATCGTCTCGCCGAAGTCACCGCCGTACGCGTAGACCTCGCGCCCGTCGATGTTGGTCCGGATGCCGTGGTCGATCCACTCCCAGATGAAGCCGCCCTGGCAGCGCGGGTACTTGTCGAACACCTCGCGGTAGTCGAGCAACCCACCCGGCCCGTTGCCCATCGCGTGCCCGTACTCGCACAGGATGAACGGCAGATTCCGGTACAACGAGGTGTCCGCCCCGATCTCCGCACACCCCTCCGGCGAGGTGTACATCCGCGAGTAGATGTCGACGAACTCCGCCTCGGTGTCGCGCTCGTAGTGCACCGGCCGCGACGGGTCGATCTCCTTCGCCAGGTCATACATCGCGCGGAGGTTCTCGCCCATCCCGCACTCGTTCCCGAGCGACCAGATGATGATCGACGGGTGGTTCTTGTCCCGGTGCACGGTGCGCGCCATCCGCGCCACCAGGTCGTCGCGGAACCGCGGGTCCATCACCGGGTTCGGCAGCTTCGGCGGCTCCGGTTCGTACCCGAACCCGTGCGTCTCCAGATCGCACTCGTCGATCACGTACAGGCCGTAGGAGTCACACAGCGACAGGAAGTGCGGGTGCGGCGGGTAGTGGCTGGTCCGGACCGCGTTGATCCCGGCCCGCTTCATCAGCAGTACGTCGTCCAGCATGTCCTGCTCGGTCAGGGCACGACCGCGATCGGGGTGGAACTCGTGCCGGTTGACGCCGTTGAACAGCACCCGGTTGCCGTTGACCTCGAGTACGCCGTCGACGATCGCGACCGTACGGAACCCGATCCGCAGCCGTACCTCACCATCGTCGGTCCGCAGCACACCGTCGTACAACCGCGGCACCTCGGCGCTCCACGGCTGCACACCCTCGATCCGGGTGTGCTCGCCGGTCGGCACCTCCAGCCCCAACTCGGGCACCGAAACCATGCCCGGTACGTCGGACTCCACGAGCAGTGTGCCCGCGCCGTCGATGTGATCCCAGGCAGCCTTCACGAAGACGTCGGTGGGAGCGGACGGCTTGAGCGCGAGCAGATTCACCTCGCGGAAGATCCCGGACAGCCACCACATGTCCTGGTCCTCGACATAGCTGCCGGCCGACCACTGGTGCACACGGACGGCGATCCGCGCTTCCTTGCCCGGAGCAACCAACTCCGTCAGATCGAACTCCGACGGCAGCCGCGAACCCGAGGACCAGCCGACCATCGAGCCGTTGACATGGACGGCGAACCGCGAGTCGACGCCCTCGAACCGCAGCACGACCCGCGCACCGGACCAGTCCGCCGGGATCGTCACGGTCCGGACGTAGTCACCGGTCGGGTTGTCCGTCGGCACGTACGGCGGCTCGAGCGGGAACGGATAGACCACGTTCGTGTACGCCGGGGCGCCGTACCCGCTGAGCTGCCAATGCCCGGGGACCGCGATGGTGTCCCACCCGGTGGTGTCCGGATCCTTCAGGTCGTCGGGGGCGTCGGCCACGCTCGGGGACAGCCGAAAGCTCCAGTCCCCGCTGAGCGGGATCCGCTCCGCGTCGTCGTCCAGCCAGGCCCGCGGGGGAAGTACGCCCGCACCGGGGGCAAAGTCCTCGACATAGCTCAGATCATCCGTCACACCCACCGACCCTAAGCCAACCTTGTTCACGAATCCACACCGATGAACAGATATGGACAACCCCACCCCACCCCTCCCCTCCCGCCCCAACCCGTCCCCCGTCTCGTGGGTTGACCCCTCAGACGATGGGTTCGCCAGCCCCATGCCGTGGGTCAACCCCCGCTCTGATGGGCTGACCCATCAAACGGGACGTCGGGGAGCCGCAAGCGGGATCTGATGGGCTGACCCATGAGACAGGGGGTTGGCCAGCCGCAGGCGGTGGGTCAACCCACGCTCTGATGGGCTGACCCATGAGACAGGGGGTTGGCCAGCCGCAGGCGGTGGGTCAACCCACGCTCTGATGGGTCAGCCCATGAGACGCGGGGCCGGCGACGCGGGGTCGGCGGCGTGGGGTCGAGGACGCGCACCGCGGGGCTGGGCCGGGGCGCTCGGGAGGCGGGGGGCGCGGGCGCGGGTGCGGTCAGGCCTGGCAGTCCATGCAGATGCCGACGAGGGCTACCTGCTCGGGGGCCAGCTGGAAGCCGAGCTCGCGGTGGACCTTCTTCCGGGCGGCCTCGAGGATGTCGCCGGGAGCGTCGTACACGGTGCCGCACTCGGAGCAGCGCAGGTGAAGGTGACGAGGCGCGAGATCGCCGGCCAGGTGGTACGTCGTCCCCGCGCGGCCGAGGTGGACATGTGTGACGAGGCCGAACTCGCCGAGCGCGTCCAGCGCCCGGTAGACGGTGGCGCGATGGATCCCCGGACGCAACTCCTCCGCCCGCTCGCCGATCTGCTCGGCGCTGAGGTGCTCCTCCGTGCCGGCGAGCACCTCGACGACCGCCAGTCGCGCCGGTGTGACGCGCTCGCCACGGTCCCGCAGCCGCTGCGCGGTGACCTCGACAGCACTCGTCACATCGGCCTCCTCACCAGTCTCCCGTCAGCGACACTAGGACTTCTTCGCCGCCGTCTTCTTGGTCGCCGTCTTCTTCGCGGCGGCCTTCTTGGTGGTCGTCTTCTTGGCCGTGGTCTTCTTGGCCGCCGTCTTCTTCGCCGCGGTCTTCTTCGCCGGCGACTTCCGGGCCGTCTTCTTCACCGGTCCACGGGCCCGCTTGTCGGCGAGCAGCTCGGCCGCGCGCAGCAGCGAGATCGTCTCGACCGAGTCGTCCTTGCGCAGGGTCGCGTTGGTCTCGCCGTCGGTCACGTACGGACCGAAGCGGCCCTCCTTGACCACCACCGGCTTGCCGGACTCCGGGTCCTCGCCCAGCTCCTTCAGCGGCGGCGCCGCGGCCCGACGGCCACGCTGCTTCGGCTCGGCATAAATGCGAAGAGCTTCCTCGAGGGTGATGTCGAACATCTGCTCCTCGGACGACAGCGACCGCGAGTCCGTCCCCTTCTTCAGGTACGGCCCGTAGCGCCCGTTCTGCGCGGTGATCTCGTCGCCGCTGTCCGGATCCTTGCCGACCACCCGCGGCAGCGACAGCAGCTTCATCGCGTCGCCGAGGTCGATGCTCTCCAGCGTCATCGACTTCAGCAGCGAACCGGTCCGCGGCTTGGCGCTCTTCGGCGCGTCCTCGGGCAGCACCTCGGTCACGTACGGCCCGAACCGCCCGGCCTTCGCCACCACCTTCAGCCCGGTGTCGGGCGCGTTCCCCAGCTCGTGCTCGACCCCCGACGGCTGGCTGAGCAGCTCCTGCGCCTTCTCCACGGTCAGCTCGTCCGGCGGCAGGTCCTCCGGCACATTGGCGCGCCGCTCGTCCTTGTCCTCGACGTACGGCCCATAGCGACCGACCCGGAGCACGATCCCGGAGTCGTCGCCGCCGACCGGGAACGTCGACATCTCCCGGGCGTCGATGTCGCCCAGGTCGCTGACCATCGACTGCAGGCCCTCGACATCGTCGTGACCGAAGTAGAACCGGCCGAGCACGCCCTCGCGCTGCAGGTTGCCGGCCGCGACCTCGTCGAGGATGTCCTCCATCGACGCGGTGAACGTGTAGTCGACCAGCCGGGTGAAGTGCTCCTCCAGCAGCCGCACGACCGCGAACGCCAGCCAGGCCGGCACCAGCGCCTGGCCCTTCTTGTAGATGTACCCGCGGGCCACGTTCGTGCCGAGGATGGTCGCGTACGTCGACGGGCGGCCGATCTCGCGCTCTTCCATCTCCCGGATCAGCGTGGCCTCGGTGTAGCGGGCCGGCGGCTTGGTCTCGTGCCCGGAGGCGAGCACCTCGACCGCGGGCAGTACGTCGCCCTCGGTCACGTCGGGCAGCCGGGTCTCCTGGTCGTCCGTCCCGGCGGACGGGTCGTCCGCGCCCTCGACGTACGCCTTCAGGAAGCCGTGGAAGGTGATCACCCGGCCGGACGAGGTGAACTCGCACTTCTCACCGGTCGACGCGGTCGCGTCGATCCGGATCGAGACGCTGCGGCCCTCGGCGTCCTTCATCTGGGACGCGATGGTGCGCATCCAGATCAGCTCGTACAGCCGGTACTCCGCACCGGACAGACCGGTCTGCGCCGGGGTCTGGAAGACCTCACCGGCCGGCCGGATCGCCTCGTGCGCCTCCTGCGCGTTCTTCACCTTGGAGGTGTAGACGCGCGGCTTGTCCGGCAGGTACGACGCGCCGTACAGCTCCCGGACCTGGGCCCGGGCCGCGGTGATCGCGGTGTCGGACAGCGTGACGCTGTCCGTACGCATATAGGTGATGTTGCCGTTCTCGTAGAGCCGCTGGGCGATCTGCATGGTCTGCGAGGCGGACATGCCGAGCTTGCGGCCGGCCTCCTGCTGCAGCGTGGTGGTCCGGAACGGCGCGTACGGCTTGCGGGTGTACGGCTTGGACTCGATCGACCGGACGGAGAACTGCGAGTCGCGCAGCGCGCCGGCCAGCGCGGTCGCGGTCGCCTCGTTCAGGTGGACCGTGTTCTGGCTCTTCAGCTCACCGATCGAGCTGAAGTCGCGCCCCTGGGCGACCCGTCGGCTGTCCACCGAGATCAGCCGGGTCGGGAACTGCCGGGGCGAGCGACCCTCACCCGCGTCGAGAGTGGCGTCCAGGTCCCAGTACGACGCGCTGCGGAACGCGATCCGCTCCCGCTCCCGGTCGACCACCATCCGGATCGCGACCGACTGCACGCGGCCCGCCGACAGCTTCGGCATGACCTTCTTCCACAGCACCGGCGAGACCTCGTAGCCGTACAGCCGGTCGAGGATCCGGCGCGCCTCCTGCGCGTCGACCAGCGCCTCGTCGATGTCGCGGGCGTTGCCGACCGCGTCCTGGATCGCCTTCGGCGTGATCTCGTGGAAGACCATCCGCTTCACCGGGACCCGCGGCTTGAGCTCCTCCAGCAGGTGCCAGGCGATCGCCTCGCCCTCGCGGTCCTCATCGGTGGCCAGGAAGAGTTCGTCGGCGCCCTTGAGCAGATCCTTGAGCTTGCGGATCTGGGCCCGCTTGTCCGCCGGTACGACGTACAGCGGGTCGAAGTGGTCCTCGACATTGACGCCGAGCCGCGCCCAGGGCAGGCCCTTGTACTTCGCCGGGATCTCGTCCGCCCCGCTCGGCAGGTCGCGGATGTGGCCGAAGCTCGACTCCACCACGTATCCGGACCCCAGGAAGCCGGCGATCATCCGCGCCTTCTTCGGCGACTCGACGATCACCAGGCGGCTGCCCGCCGATGTCTTCGTCCCTGCTGCCCCTGCCACTGCGCTCCTTGCTCTCGCTCTCGTCCTGCGGCAACGTCCATGACCGGACGTCTGTTCCCCGGGCACAGACCGACCCCGTCCGAGGACAGGGTACGGCCGACGGCAACACATTTCTCAACGCACGGTAACCGCTGCCACCCCCGGTCCGCCTCCCAGGGTTTCAGAAAGTGGCGAACCACCCACAGTCGTCGCGCGTCGCGGCGCGGCCACCTCCGACCCCCGATGTTGTCCCGAGGGTACGCCGTCTCAGCGGGCGAAACGGATCTCCGGGTATTTCGGGGAGTCGCCACGCAGCAGCAGCCCGGGCCGCCGGCGCAGGGTCTGGTCGAAGAATGCCACGAGGTATTCGCGCTGCGCGAGCACGCTGCGCGCGGGGTCGGCTTTGCCGACAAGGGCCGTCATCACCGAGGTGATGATCGGGTCGTCGCCATAGATCGAACGGAACAACTGGTCGAAGACGAACTGGTAGTCGGTGAACGCCTTCTGCTTGGCGCCGGCCAGCCTCAGGTTCAGCTTCCAGCCGCGCTGGGCCTCCCAGAAACCGGCCCAGGACTTGTCGTAGTTCTCCTGGTCCGGATCGGTCCGCTGGGTGGTGTCCGATCCGAACAGCAGGAACGGCCGGTCCAGACCCTTGCGCGCGACCTCGCCGAGCGGCCCCTTCGCGGGGTCGTCCTGCAAGGTGCCGTCCAGGTCCAGGCCGGCTGAGATCCGGCGGTCCTCGAGCAGCGTGTTCGCGGTCGCGTAGCCGCCGAGCGAGAACCCGAACATGCCGACCCGGCGCAGGTCGAGCCCGGCCGCCGTTCCCGGCGGGAGGTCGTTGCCCTCGGCACCGGGATTCTGCCCGGCGGCGATCAGCTCCAGCTGGTCCAGCACGAACCGCGCGTCGGCCGTGCGGGTCTCGACCGCCCTCCGGGTGAAGACCGGATCCGGCACCTGGGACGCCGGCACACCGGGCAGGAACCGCCCACCCGGGAACTCGACCGGAGTCTCGTGGGTGTGGTCCATCGTCACCACGACGTACCCGCGGCTGGCCAGCTCCTCGACCTGTGCGGTGTTCACGAAACGGCTGTACTGGTAGCCGGGAGAGAACAGTACGACGGGATGCCGCCTCGGCTGCATCGGCGCGTCGATGCGGGAGTGCGTCTCGGTACCGGCGAAGTCGAACGAGCCGGGTGGCAGCGCGAGGCCGTACTCACCGGTCCAGGTGTTGTCCACCTCCTTGGCGGTCCGGGCCGGCATGTACTTCGCGAACGGCGCCGAGCCGACCACCGAGGCCGGGTACCAGATGCTGATCATCAGCTCCCGCCGGCCGCTCGGCATGCTCGGGTCCGGCCGGGACTGGTCGATCAGATGGACGGCCGTCGTCCCGAGCGCCTTGCGCCCGGTCGGCGCCGGTAGCTCGAAGGTCACCGGATGGAAGTCGGGGTCATCTTGCTCCGGGTCGAACCGAACGGCTCGGGCGGCGCCGGGAGCGGCCATCGCCAAGCCTGCGGCCAGCCCTGCCGTCAGCACACCGCGTCGTGTCACAGACCTGGTGACTGTGTGACTGGTGGTGCGGATGGGACGCCTGTTCGCCATGCGACTCATCGTCACGACCGCATTTCACCCCGTGATAGCGACCTCGTCTCAACTTCATGACGGCGAGCTGATGACAACCGTCGATGGGTGAGCTTCAATAAGCGCACTCTTGTTCATAGATGCGTGAAGTGAGGCAGTCGTGAACATCTCCGCCCGCATGAAACGTTCATTAGTCGCCTTGGCTCTCATCGCCGGCGCTCTTGTGCACACGGCCGCTCCAGCGCGGGCCGACAGCACCGCGCTCGGTGACGTCACCGGCTTCACCGCCGACCAGGCGACGTACACACTGACGGCCGGTGCCGCGAAGGTCCGGGTCGTCTTCCTGAAGGACGATGTGTTCCGGCTCTGGCTGGCGCCCGACGGGAACTTCACCGACCCGGCCGGTACGCCGCCCACCGACCCGAGCGAGCCCGCGTCGACGATCGTCACCAAGACCGATTACGGCACGCCGCACACGTCCTGGCGGGACCGCGGCTCGTACTACTCGCTCACTAGCGGCAAGGTCGAGGTCCGCGCGCAGAAGCATCCACTCAAGTTCAGCGTCTACCGCGGCAACGGCCAACTGGTCTGGGCCGAGACGGCTCCGCTGTCCTGGAACGACACGTCCACCACCCAGTCGCTGGGCCGCGGACCGAGCGAGCAGTTCTTCGGCGGTGGTATGCAGAACGGACGCTTCTCGCACCGCGACCAGACCATCGCCATCACCCGAGACTTCAACTGGGAGGACGGCGGCAACCCGAACGCTTCGCCGTACTACATGAGTACGGCGGGGTACGGCGTACTCCGGAACACGTTCAGCCCCGGTAGCTACAGCTTCACCGATCCCGTCGTCACCAAGCACGACGAGAAGCGGTTCGACGCGTACTACTTCATCGGCGACCTCAAGACCTCACTGGACCGCTACACCGAGCTCACCGGCCGCCCGTTCATGCCGCCGATCTACGGACTCGAGTACGGCGACTCGGACTGCTACAACCGCGGTCACTACGGGACGGACCCCGATCCCAGCAACGACTGGAAGGTGCACCCGGACAAGGTGACCACGCTGGATGCGGTCAAGGTCGCGCAGCGATTCAAGGACGAGGACATGCCCGGTGGCTGGATGCTCGTCAACGACGACTACGGCTGCGGCTACTCCGACGACACCGACTCCGAGCAGGTCGACGGCACCTGGTGGGGCAAGCGGGAGATCCCCGCGCTCCAGCAGACCGGTGACGCGCTGCGCGACCGCGACATCCAGATGGGTCTGTGGACGCAGTCGTCGCTGGACCGGCAGGCGGACGAGGTCGGCGAGGCCGGAGTGCGGGTGCGCAAGCTGGACGTCGCCTGGGTCGGTCCGGGCTACCGGCACGCGCTGAGTGCCTGCGACACCGCACACGACGGCATCGAGCAGTACAGCAACGCCCGCGGCTTCGCCTGGATGGTGGAGGGCTGGGCCGGTGCGCAGCGGTGTGCGGTGCAGTGGACCGGTGACCACAGCGGTTCGCTGGACGCCATCAAGTGGCAGATCCCCGCCATCACCGGCTCCGGCAACTCCGGCATCGCCTACAGCGCCGGCGACGTGGACGGCATCTTCGGCGGCTCGGCTACTTCGTATGTGCGCGACATGCAGTGGAAGGTGTTCAACCCGGCGTTCATGACCATGTCCGGCTGGGCCACCCCGGCGATCAAGCAGCCGTGGGCGTACGGCGAGCCGTACACCTCGATCAACCGCAAGTACCTCAAGCTCCGCGAGCGCCTGCTGCCGTACTTCTACACGTACGCCGCCGAGGCGCACCGCACCGGCGCGCCACTGAACCGGTCGCTGGTGCTGGAGTACCCGAACGACCCGAAGACGTGGGACGACACCACGAAGTACGAGTTCCTCGCCGGTCAGGACTTCCTGGTCGCGCCGATGTGGGGTACGGACGAGGTGAAGAGCGGCATCTACCTGCCGAAGGGCCAGTGGATCGACTACTGGACCGGCCGGGTCTACCAGGGTCCGACGACCGTCAACGGCTACCACGCCGCGCTCGACACGTTGCCGCTGTTCGTCAAGGCGGGTGCCGTCGTACCGATGTGGAAGCAGGGCATCAACTCCGCCGCCGAGCAGGGCTTCGGGGACCGGCTCACTCTGGACATCTACCCGCAGGGCAAGTCGTCGTTCAGCCTCTACGAGGACGATCGCGTCACTCGTTCGCAGAACTCCGCCACCCAGACCATCACGGTCGATGCACCGAAGCAGTCCAGCGGCGACGTGACAGTGAAGATCGGCACGAGTGTCGGGACGTACGCCGGCAAGCCCGCAACCCGTCCGTATGAGCTGACGGTCCACACCGGCACCGCACCGCGCGAGGTCACTGTGGACGGCCGCAAGGCCAGTTGGACCTACGAGAACGGAGTGGTCCGGGTACAGACCGCGCCGATCTCCACCGCACGGACCGCGGTGATCCAACTCAGCGAGACGTCTTCCGTCGGTGGTCCGGATGTCGCGAACACCTTCGGCACGCCAGAGCTCACGACGCCGTCGCTGTGGAACGCTCCGGGCCAGGCCACCGAGGTGACTGCCACGTTCCGCAACGGCAGCCCGACGACCATGCGCAACGTGAACCTTGCGCTCGAGCCGCCGGCCGGTTGGACCGTCGCCGGGCAGAAGGTGTTCGACACCGTCCAGCCCGGGCAAACCGTCACGACCAAGCTGCAGGTCACTCCCGGCGCCGAGGTGAAACCGGCGAGCTTCACGCTCGAGCTGGCCGCGTCTTATGTTGCGCAGGGCGAGAGCTACACGAACACTGCGGTCGCGACAGCTCAATTGCCTTATGCATCGTTGTCCCAAGCGGCGAATGTTGTCGGCATCAGCGACGCCACGACCTACGCCCAAGGCAACTTCGACGGATCCGGCAACAGCTACAACGGCGAGGCACTCGCGGCCGTCGGCTACACACCTGGCGCGACGGTGACCGTCCAGGATGCCGAGTTCACCTGGCCGACCGGAGCACCCGGAACGCCCAACCTGGTGAAGAACCAGCCCGCTCCGATCCTTGTCTCCGGCACCGGTTCGCATCTCGCCCTCCTGGGCGCAGGCGCGAGTCTCAACGCCCGCGGCTCGGTGACGATCATCTACACCGACGGGACGGAGTCCCAAGGCACGTTCCAGCTCCCGAACTGGTGCTGTCAGGACCCAGCCACCGGTGGCGCCAAGCCGGCGGTGTCGGTGAAGGGTCGCTACACCCCGGCGGGTCTCGCCAACACCACGACGGACTACCGGGTCTTCTACACCGCCGTACCGCTCGATCCTGGCAAGACGGTGAAGGCGATCAAGCTGCCCGGCGGCGGGCTCGGGTTCTTCGCCGCCACAATCGCCGACAAACCATTGCCGCCGGCACCGACCGGTGAGCAGTGGGTGAGCGACCTGGAGTTCCTCGACTCGACGAACGGCTGGGGTCCGGTGGAACAGGACCACAGCAATGGCGAGGACAGCGCCGGCGACGGCGGTCCGATCACCCTCGACGGCGTGCAGTACGCGAAGGGGCTCGGCACTCACGCGGCGTCGTCGGTGAGTGTCCGGATGGGCGCCAACTGCACGACCTTCACCGCCAAGGCCGGGGTCGACGACGAGATGGAGGACCGCGGCAAGGTCAGCTTCAAGGTCCTCGTCGACGGGACCGCGAAGTACACCTCGGACCTGCTCACCGGTACGTCGCCGACCGCGAACGTCTCGGTGGACGTGACCGGCGGCCAGACCTTGACGCTTCAGGTCACCGACGGCGGCGACGGCGTCACCAGCGATCACGCCGACTGGGCGGAGGCCAAGCTGAGCTGCAACCCATAATGGCTGGATGAACGAACTGACGGGGACCGACGTGGACGCACTGCGTGAGGCGTTCACACAAGCCGGGTACACGGTTGACGGAGTGGCCGCCCGGCTGGGTCCTCAGGCGAACGGTGCGCTGGCCCGCAACGAGACCACTCTCGCGGGCCGGCGCACCTCGTCCGGCGACGCCCTGGACACGACCATCAGATTGTTCCTGCTGCAACGCGACGTACCGGAAACTCTTGTCCTGCAGGCTTTTCCGGGCGTGGATTTGGCTGCTCTCGGCATCATCACGATCGACGGCGGCTCCGCCCGGGCCCTCCTCGACATCAGGCCGTACGCCGAGGACGACCGTCAGTGGTGGGTGATCGCGGACCTGACGCCCGGCCTGGACGGGCGTCGTGAGCCGATGCGCAGCGACTACGCTCTCGGGATCTCGTCGGCCAGCCTCAGCCTGGTCAACCTGACTGTGCCGATCAAGGCCGAACGGGCACTCGACATCGGTACCGGCAGCGGGATCCAGTCATTGCATCTGTCCAACCGGATCAACCAGCTTGTCGCGACCGACGTGAACCCGCGCGCGCTCCGGCTGGCCCGGTGGACGGCCGCGCTGAACCGGATCCAGCTCGACGTCCGCGAAGGCAGTCTGTTCGAACCGGTCCGGGGCGAGCGCTTCGACCTGATCGTGAGCAACCCGCCGTACGTGATCTCACCGCCGGGCGACGATCAGCTGACGTACCGCGAGACCGGATTCGCCGGCGACACGCTCGTCGAGCACCTGGTGCGGCAGGCGCCGAACCATCTGACCGACGGCGGCTGGTGCCAGCTGCTCGCCAACTGGACGTACGTCCGCGGCGAGGACTGGCGTGACCGGATCGCTGCGTGGACAGGCGATCGGTCCGCCTGGGCGGTGCAGCGCGAGCGGCTCGACCCCTCCGAGTACGTCGAACTCTGGCTCCGCGACGCCGGTGTCCCCGGCACACCGTCCTACACCACTCAGTACGACGCCTGGATGCGCTGGTTGGACGCACAGGCGGTGGAAGCGATCGGCATGGGCTGGATCACCTTGCACAACGTGGCAGGGATGCTCGACGCCGAGGAGTGGCCGTACGAGATCGAGCAGCCGATCGGTCCGCACGTACTGCGGCGGTTCGAGCGGGCGGAGGGAATGCCGTCCGACCTGACCGGGCTGCATCTGGTCGTCGCGGACGACGTGATCCAGGAGACGACCGGACGACCAGGCGCGGAGGATCCGGCGGCCATCGTGCTGCGGCGCCAGCGAGGGATGCGGCGGGCGGAGCAGGTCGACACCGTGATGGCCGGCTTCGTCGGTGCGTGTGATGGCGACCTGAGTGCGGGGCAGATCCTCGCTGCCCTGGCCGACCTGTTGGACCGTCCGGCGGTGGAAGTTCTGCAGGACTACCTGCCGCAGATTCGTCGCCTGGTCGTCGAAGGGTTCCTGGACTACTAGGCCTGTCCGCGGCGGCGGCGTTTCTCGGCGTACATCCGCCGGTCCGCCTCGGTCAGCAGTTCGGCGACCGCGATGCCGTCGGTGCTGCTGGCCTGGCCGATGCTCAGCCGCAGCATCGTGAACCACGGTTCGATCGCGCTCGCCGCGACCCTCTCGGCCGTGGACTTGATCCGCTCCACCAGCTCCCGCGCGCCGCGCTCGTCCGGGTTGTCCAGCACCACCACGAACTCGTCGCCGCCGGCCCGTGCGACCACGTCCTCGGCCCGGCACTGCTCGGTGAGGAGCTGGCCGACCCGGCGCAGTACGGCGTCGCCGCAGGCGTGCCCGTAGCTGTCGTTGATGACCTTCAGGTTGTCGACGTCGATGGCGATCACCGCGACCGACCGCGCCGCATCGTGGGCCACCGACATCCGTTCGTCCAGCGCCCGCCGATTGCCCACACCGGTCAGCGGATCCTCGCGCGCCGCACGCCACTCCGCGTCGTGCCTGATCGACAGCTCATGGTTGGCCAGTGCGGTCCGTACGGCGTACAGACCGCGCAGCCGCTCCGCCCACCAGCCCCTGGTGATCGCCCGCGCGTACTGCAGGCCTGTCACGGCTCCCGCGTCGCCTGACTCGGCAACGATCTGTACGGCGGTGTGCCGGATCAACGCCTCCACCGGCGGATCCGAGGTCGGTGGAAGATCCGTGCCGGCCCGGTCCGCGGCCTCCATCGCATCGTCGAGTTGACCCATGGCGGCGTACGCCTTGGCCAGATAGGCACCCGCGATCGCGGCCAGCTCCGGGTCGCCCAGCTTCGCCAGCTGGTCCCGGCAGTCCTTCAGGATCACCGTGGCCTCGGCCGCCTCGCTGTCGTCGTTGCAGGCGGCCAGCCACATCCGCCCGGCGATCGGCCAGTACCCGAGCAGGTCGGCGCGGACGATCACCTGGATCGCCTCACCGGCCCACCGGCGCGCCTCCCGCCGGCGTTCGGCGATCTCCTCGCCGTACGACGTGTCGCCGAGCCGCTCGAGCTCGTGCGCCCAGCGGAGGTTGGACTCGGCCAGGTTGAGCCGGTTGATCGCCGGAGCCTCGGCCAGCCCGAGCGGGTCGTGGTCACCCTCGGCGGCGAGTTCGAAGTGCGGGATGCACAGCTCGTACAGGCGAAGCAGGTCGTAGGCGTAGCCGAGGCCGGTGTGCGCCCAGCCGGCCAGGCCGAGGTCGCGGGTCCGGGACAGCGCGTTCTCCGCCGCGACCAGGTCCGCCACCGAGTCGCCACCCTCGCCGGTCCGGATCAGCGTGACGATCCGGATCGCGATCGCGTTCGCCTCCCAGCCCGGCTCGTCGATCGCCCGCGCGACCCGGATACAGGCCTCGACCGCGTCCAGGGCCTCCATCGCGTCGGCGCCGTGGTGCGCCGCGACGGCCCGCACGTACTCGGCCGCGGCGCGCTCGTGCGTGGGCTCCGGCCCGAGTTCGTCCAGCAACCGGTTGATCTCGGTCGCCGCCTCGGCCGGATTCCCCGACTGGGCCCGGGTCATCGCCGCCGCGATCCGCGCCGTCACCCCCGACGTCTCGCGCAAGAAACCTCCCCTGAGTGCCTGCCTCACCGCTGACGACGTTTGTCGCCGTACAGCCGCCGATCCGCCGTCGCGATCAGCTGATCCACCGCAACACCTTCCGCCGTCGCGGCGTACCCGATGCTCAAACCGAGCCGCCGCAGCCACGGCTTGTCCGTCGCCGCCGCGATCGCCCTGATCGCGGTCCGGATTCGCAGTGCCAGCAGCGCACCGCCCTTGGCGTCCGGCTGATCGAGCACCACGACGAACTCGTCGCCACCCGATCGAACCACGGCATCGGTTGCTCGCGCCTGTTCTACCAGCAGGTTTGCCACAACCTGCAGCAATTCGTCCCCGCAGGCGTGCCCGAAGGTGTCGTTGACCACCTTCAGGTTGTCCACATCGATGGCGAGCACGGTCACAGCCCGCCCCGAATCACGCGCCGCGGTCAACCGCTCGTCGAGCGCGCGCCGATTCCCCACGCCGGTCAGGGGATCCTGCCGCGCCGCGTGCCACTCGGCGTCGTGCCGCGCCGAAAGGTCTCGTGCGGCAAGCGCATGCCGTACGGCGGTCAGAGCGCGCTGCCGCTCCTTCCACCAACCGCGGGCCACCGAGCGCGCATACTCCAACCCTGCAACGGCTCCCGGCTCACCGGTCGCGGCCGCGATCTCCGACCGGGTCTGCAGAACCAGCACGTGCGTGGCCGGATCCGCCAAGGGAATCAGGTCATCCGCGGCCCGATCGGCCGCCGCCTTCGCCTCTTCGGACTTGCCCTGTGCGTGCAGAGCCCTGGCCAGATACGCGCCGGCGATCGCGAGCCGCTCGGTCTCACCCAGCTTGCTGATCTCGTCGCGGCACTCCGTCAGTTCGACGACCGCCGAGTCCGGATCGTGGTCGGTCGCCGCGCCGGCCAGCCACAGCCGCGCACTCAACCGCCAGAACTCCTGGCTCTCGTCGTCGACGATCACCCGCTCACCTTCACGCGCCCAGTACGCCGCCGATGCGAGCCGCTCGCGGATCTCCCCGACGTACGACGGATCGCCCAGGCGCTCGAGCTCATGCGCCCAGCGGAGATAGGTCTCGGCGAGATTCAGCCGGTCGATCGCCTCCGACTCGGCCAGCTCGAAAACGTCCGCGTCCGCGCGGGCCGCTTGTTCGTAGTGCGGGATGCACAGCTCGAAGAGGCGCAGTACGTCGTACGCGTAGCCGAGGCCGGTGTGTGCCCAGGCGGTCAGGCCGGGATCCTTCGTGCGGCTCAGCGCGTGCTCGGCGGCGACGAGGTCGTTGACCGTGTCACCACCTCGGCCGCTGCGGGCGAGGTTGATGATGCGGATCGCCAGAGCGTTCGCTTCCCAGCCCGGTTCGTCGATTGCCTTCGCGACCGCGACACAGGCGTCAACGGCCTTGAGCGCCTCGTCGGCGTCGCTCGCGTGGTGCGCCGTGACTCCACGCACGTACTCCGCCGCGGCAAGCTGGTAGCTCGGCACGCCGCCCAGCTCGGCCCGGATCAGCTCGATCTCGGCAGCCGCGCTCGCATGCCCACCGGACTGAGCCGATGTCATTGCGGCGGCGATCCGGGCGGTCAGTACGTCGCCCGTCGCCATCTCGCCACTCCCCATACCCGCCGGCGGCCTCCCCTGATCCTCACCCGCACCTCGGGCCGGACCGCCCATTGTGACCACCCACCCCCACCTCTGTCACGACCCGATCCGGCCAACGACCACCTAGTGCCATCCCAAAGCTACCCACCGCCATTCCGGACCCAAAAGTTCACCAAAACCAGAGGGGTCGTAACTCTGCGAGTGGTTCGAGCATCAAGAGGGATCCAGAGCCTCGGCAAGGTGCCCCACACCTTCGACAACCCGGTTCACCACACCTTCGGCGGCGCGAACGGTGTCGTGGACAACCTCTTCGGCGAGTAAGTTGCCTTGACCTTGGGGGCAATGTTCTAAGGTGCTGCCCCCAAGGCGGAAGGGAACGGGATGAAGTTCGCGGTCAGCTACAGCACGCCCATGTTCGGCGTGGATCCGGACCACCTGGCGGCGTTCGCGCAGCACGCGGAGGCGTGTGGGTTCGAAGGGATCTACGTGCCCGAGCGGGTGGCGCTGACCACCGGTGACACGTTCGGCGGTGCCGAGCTGCCGATGACACTGCCCTACGGCGCTCCGCTCGACCTGCTCACGTGGGTCGCCGCGGCAACCGACCGGATCCTGCTCGGGACCGGAGTGTTGCTGCTGCCGTACTACCACCCGGTGATGCTGGCGAAGCGGCTGGCGACGATCGACGTGCTCTCGAAAGGGCGGATGCGACTGCTCACCGTAGGTGTCGGTGTTCTGCCGAGTGAGGCAGTCGCGGCGGGCGTGGATTTCAGCACCCGCGGTCGCCGTGCCGACGAGGCGATCGACGTACTGCGGCTGCTCTGGTCCGACGAGGCGGACGGGGCCAGCTACTCCGGCGAGTTCTTCGAGTTCAAGAACGTCTACAGCTTTCCGAAACCCCTGTCCCCACTGCCGATCCACGTCGGCGGGTCGAGCCGCGCCGCGGCCCGGCGGGCGGGACTGCGTGGTGACGGGTACTTCGCCGGCGGCGCGCTGATGGGCGACGAACGTGCGGCCCAGTGGAACCTCGCTCAGACCACGGCAGGCGACCGTAGGCTCGACTACACCCGCTGGGGCTCGATCGAGCTGACCCCTGCCTCACTCGAGGCGTACGCCGCCCAGGGAGTCACCCGTCTGGTGGTCGGCACGTCGAGCCCGGACCCATCCGAGCAACGCGACCAGCTCTCCGCCTTCGCCGAACGTTTCGCCCTGACCCCGAGCTGAGGGCTCAGCCGACGCGTACGCCGTGTTCGCAGAGGGCCGTTGTGCCCTCGCGGACGGCGTCGAGAGCGGCGGTGAGGCGATCGGCCAACAGCGGCTTGACGCGCGCGCGTACGTCGGTCAGGGAGTAGAGGCCCACGGACAGGATCTCCCCGTCGGGGAACGTGAACGCGGCCAGGTCGGCCTCCGTCACGACACCGCCGTCGAAGACGAAGATCATGCCTTCGAGGCGGCCGTCGTACGCGTGCACGTGGTCGGCCACCAGCAACCGCCCGATCGGCCGCTCCGCGCCGAGCTCCTCCCTCAGCTCCCGGGCCGCCGCGACCCACGGCGCCTCGTTCGCCTCGACCACACCCCCGGGCAGCTCCCAGTTCGGCTTGTACGACGGCTCCACCAGCAGAACGCGGTCGTCCTCACCCCGGAACAACACCCCCGCCGCCATCCGCTTCCGCGGCAACCCAGCGGCGTACTGCTCGCTGGTCTGCACGTCAGCCGGCTACCTGCTCGGGCTCTGCGGCGTGGAGCTGGACGGGGAGGGTCTCGACGCCGTAGACGATGGAGAAGTCGCGGAAACGGAGCTGTTCCTCGGGGATGGCCAGCGACAGGTCGGGGAAGCGGTGAGCCAGCGCAGAGAACGCGGCCCGGAGTTCCATCCGAGCCAGCTCGGCGCCGACGCAGCGGTGCATGCCGTGGCCGAAGGCGAGGTGCGCCGCCGGTGCACGACGTGGCCAGAACTCCTCCGCGTCCGGCCCGAACACCTCCTTGTCGCGGTCGGCCCCCGACAGCGACACCGCGACCAGGTCGCCCTTCTTCACCTGCTGACCGAACAGCTCCTGGTCGTGCCGCGCGAACCGCGGGAACGCCACCTGGACGACGGTCAGATACCGCAACAACTCCTCGACGATCGCGTCGACCGCACCCGGCTCGTTGCGGATCCGCTCGAAGTTCTCCGGGTTGCGCATCAGCACCAGCGTGCCGAGCGCGAGCATGCTCGCGGACGTCTCGTACCCACCCAGGAACACGCCGTCGGCGAGCCCACCGAGCTCGACGTCGTCGATGTCGTCACCCTGCTCGCGGATGATCGACCCGATCAGCCCGTCGCCCGGGTTCTTGCGCTGCTTGCGGACGATCTCGAACAGGAAGTCGCGGGACTCGCTGGCCGAACCGAACACCCCGATCCCACCACCGGACAGGTCGAACCGCGCCGGCCCGAGCGCCCGGAAGCGATCGCGGTCCGACTCCTCGACACCGAGCAGGTCGGCGATCAGCAGGAACGGCACGTTGAAGGCGAAGTCCGACACGATGTCGGCGACCGGGCCCTTGGCCTCCATCAGGTCCAGCTGGTCCTGGACGATCTTCTCGATCGCCGGCTCCAGCCGCGCCAGCCGCCGCTTGGTGAACTCCGGTGTCAGCAGCTTCCGCAGCCGGGTGTGGTCCGGCGGGTCGGTGAACCCGAGCCCCCCGATCCCCTCCGACGGCTTGTTCGGGTCCGAGCCGACCAGTGGCCGGATGTCGTTGCTGAAGTTCGTCGAGTCGGCGAGCACGGCCTTCGCCTCCGCGTGCCCGCTCACCACCCAGACGTTGAGCCCGAACAGATGCGCCAGCTTGTGCACGGGCTCGGCCTCGCGCACCTTGGCCAGCTCCGGCACCGGGTTCACCCCGTGACGGCGCAGCGGCATCGAGACCTGGCTGGGGAACATCCGCATCTTCGACAGGTCGAGACCACCCTTGCGGGTGGTTCTGTTCAAGATCCGGCTGCCGACCCATCTCTTCAGGTATGTCGCAACCATGACTTCCACGCGCCCTCTCTGAACCGCTTGCCCCCGACGGCTTTCGTCACCTAAAAACTAGCGTTGCCAAGGAGCAGATCTGATGGTGTTGGCACTACTGCGATAGTGGCGTTGGCACCACCATGGGAGGGGACCACGGCAATACCAGCACAGACCTTGTCATGAACGAGATCTCTGCTTCTACCGGAAACCACCTGTACATCGCCCTGGACCGCGGCACGCCGTACCTCGGGGACACTTCAGGGAAATCTCAGCCGAAAGTCGGATGCGGGTCTCATCCTTCGTCAACAATGTTTGGATGTGACCAAGTCAACACCCGTACGCCAGAAGCTCACAGGTAGTACGGCGTCACCATCCGGACGACGTCGGTGATCTTCGCCTTCACGAGGTCGCGGTGCGGGATCTGCGTCACCGGGCCGGAGGCCGGCACGCGAACGCCGTGGTCGACCAGCAGGTAGAGGGCCCGCAGCGTGCGGATGGTGTTGGTGACCTCCGGCGTGATGCCCTCGCTCGGCGGATTGGCGAGGATACGGACGGCGGGGTCGAGCCAGCCGGTGGCATCGGTCTCGGTGAGGTCTGAGCGGGTCAGGGTGGTCGCCAGGGCGTAGCCGAGGCGGTCGTCCTCCATGTCCCGCAGGACGTGCTGTGTCGGCGTCAGAATGCGGCCTATGCCCAACCGGAGCATCTGCACCGGTTCGACGGCCGGATGCAGCCCGAGGGCGCCCAGCAGGTCGGAGCCGTGCGCGATCGCGTGCAGCCAGCCGAGTTTGGCGTCGTACCCGCGCAGGTCCTCCTCGGCGACGTACCAGCGTTCGAACGGCGGCACCCAGCTCGGCTCGAAGACACCTGCGGTGACGATGCAGTCCAGGATCAGCGGCGCAAACGTGCGGGCCTGCGTCTCGGGGTCCGCGAACCGCGCGACCATCTCGTCTCCGAGGGCGCGCAGCTGGTCGGCCGACAGTACGCCGCGGCCGATCCAGGTGGCGAGGATCGAGTACGCCTGGGAGTCGCGCAGCACCGGGTCCGGGGAGCGCAGCAGCGCGGACAACTCGGCGACGAGCTCGGTGAGCGGACGATCGGTCGGGACGGAGAAATCATCGGCGCGCACCTGCGCCCAATCGGTCATGCGCGGCAGGCTAGACGCTTTCCCGCCGCGCCCGCCACCCCTACGCGGTGGTACGGCGACCGCCCCGAACAAGGGTCGGCCCGTGGAACGTCATGTTCCACGGGCCTCAGCGCGGCCAGGACCCCTCAGCCCGGCCGGGCTTCACGATCCCGGCCAGGGCCCCTCAACCACGGCCGGGATCGTCGTCATCGCGATCAGGCGTCGCGCTTGCTCGCCGTGAACAGGGCGATCAGCATCAGCGCCGCCGCCCAGCCGGCGAAGTACAGCAGGGCCCACCAGGGACCGAGGGCGAAGTCGCTGCCGCCGGCACCCGCGCCGGCCAGCCCGAAGTCCTGGCCCTGGTTCAGGAACGAACTGCCGTTCGCGAACGGCGCCCACTTGGCCAGGTCGTCGCCGACCTTGGGGATCAGGGTGACCAGGTTCTCCACCAGCAACGGCCAGAGGATCAGGATCGCGATCGCACCGGCGCTCTGCCGGATCAGGATGCCGACCGCCACCGCGATCACCGCGGACAGCGCGAAGATCAGGCCCTGGCCGGCCAGCAGCCGCCACTCGGCCCCGGTGTTGATGGCCAGGTCCGCGTTGCCGGCGAACAGGCTGCCGATGCCCCAGGCACCGAACGACGCGATCAGGCCGACGATCCCGGCCAGGAAGGCCACGACCGCGGTCTTGCCGAGCAGCAGCGCCGCGCGCTGCGGAACCGCCTGGAAGCTGGTCCGGATGGTGCCGAACCGGTACTCGGTGGTGACCGCGAGGGCCGCCATCACCATCATCACCATCTGGCTGAGCTGTGCGCCCGGCTGGGTGATGAAGATCGTCGCCTGCGGCTCGTCCGTGGCGTTCAGGAAGCCGGTGGTGAGTGCGGCGAAACCGACGGTCAGGAAGGCCGCGATGACCATGCACCACCACGGCGAGCGGGTCGAGAAGAGCTTGATCCGCTCGACTGTGATCACCGACATGTCAGTTGTCCTCCTTCGGACCCGCGGCCACCTCGGTGGCGGCCGGCGCGTCCAGCGCGGTCACCGCAGCGATCTCGTCGTGCGCGTGGTATTCGACCGAATCCCCGGTCATCTGCATGAACGCCTGCTCCAGCGAGCCGCGCTGCAGGGTCAGTTCGTGCAGCACGATGCCGTGCGCGGCGGCTGCCTCACCGACCTGGTCGGTGGTCAGATCGCCCTCGACGAACAGGACCTTGCCCTGGTCGTCGACGTCCTCGATCCGGGTGACCATCTGCTGCTGTTGCAGCACACCGGCCAGCTGGTCGAGTTGCGGAGTCCGGACCTTGACCGTCGTACCGCTGGCGCGGTCGACGAACTCCTGGGTGGTGCTCTGGGCGATCAGCCGGCCGCGGCCGATGACGATCAGTTCCTCGGCGGTCAGCGCCATCTCGGACAGCAGGTGGCTCGACACCAGCACGGTCCGGCCCTCGTCGGCCAGCCGGTGCATGAAGGTGCGGATCCAGACGATGCCCTCCGGGTCGAGACCGTTGACCGGCTCGTCGAACAGCAGCACCTCCGGGTCACCGAGCAGCGCACCGGCGATGCCGAGCCGCTGCGACATACCCAGCGAGTATGCGCCGGCCCGCTTGTTCGCGACCGCGGTCAGGCCGACCATCTCCAGCACCTTGTCGACACTGCCTTGCGGCAGCTTGTTGGACGCGGCCATCCAGGCCAGGTGCGACCGGGCCGACCGGTTGGGGTGCACCCACTTGGCGTCCAGCAGCGCGCCGACCTTGGTCAGCGGCTGGTGCAGGTCACGGTAGCGCTGCCCGTCGATCCGGACGTCGCCGGAGGTCGGGGTGTCCAGGCCGAGGATCATCCGCATCGTGGTCGACTTGCCGGCCCCGTTCGGGCCGAGGAAGCCGGTCACCTTGCCGGGTTTCACCTCGAAAGACAGGTTGTCAACGGCAACAGTTGCACCGTATCGCTTGGTGAGGCCCTTTGCCTCGATCATCGCCTACTCCTCGTTCGGTGGCGCCAATGTTCCCGGTCGGGCGGGTTGTCTCGCATTGAGTTCAGTATCGAGGTCGGACCGGTGCAGAACATCGGACCCGGGGCGGATCCGGTGTGTCCACCCGTGGGTTGATTCTGCCGTTCGCCCGGGCCAGGCGACCATCGGTTGAAGCCCTGACCACGACCCCGACGATCCCCCACCCCGCCACCCGCCCGCATCAGCCGAAAGTCGACGACCGGCCGTACTTCGGTTGGGAGTAGATGGAAGTGACTACCAAAAGGACGGCCGCGGCTCAGTCCACCGGAACACCGTAGAGCACGAGATTGCTGCTGTAGCGGTGCGTTGCGTGGTTGTACGAGCCTGTGCAGGTCACCAGCGCCAGCCGGGGCTTCACCGAACCGTGGAACAGGTCTGCGGGCAACGCTTCCTGCCGGTAGGTCCGGCGCGCCACGATGCGGTACCAGTGCACATCTCCGCCCCCGGCCGTCACCGCAACCCTCGCGCCCACTGGCACCCCCGAGAGCGCGGCGAACACTCCGCGACCGCGAGCCGTGTCCACGTGGCCGGCAAGCAGCACCGTCCCGCCGGCCGAGCCCGGCGCCGCACCCGCCGCCCACCAGCCCACGTCGGCCGCCGACGCCGGCATCTGCAGCCGCCCGTCGCCGGCGGTCGCCACCGGCAGCACCGATGCCTCCAGAACTCCTGGCAGCTTCAGCCGCACCGGCGGAACGGCAGCCTCGCGGTCCACAGCCGACGCACTCGCGTCCGGGACCTGCCCGCTGTCACCGGGCCTTCCGAACACCATGACCAGCGCAGCACCGACCGCTACGACTCCGAGCAGACGTCGCCGGACCGGGACCGGCCTGCCGACGAGCAGGAGCAGTACGCCGACGCCGAGCAGCAGGATCGCCGCCCGGGACCGAGTCCGCTCGGCATCGGCGACCTGGCCGCCCTCGCCAGTCGACACGACCGGGGGCCCGGTCTCGTCCTTGCAGGGACCCGACAGCGTCCGCAGGTGCATCTCGATGACCGGCTTGGCGCCGTTGGCCACTGACTCAACGGCAGGCGAGGCGCTCTTCGGCAGCTCGCCCTCGACCAGTGCCAGGTACTGCTGGTGCAGCTGCCGCTGCAACGCCACCCAGGCGGCGTCGTACCCAGAGGTCCCCGCTTTGGCCGCGAGCGCGGCGAGCTGCTCACGCTGTGCCGCCGTAGGCAGCGTCACCAGCCCGATGCCGAATTGATTGGCGACCTCGAGCTGCTGCGCGGCGAGCCTGCGATGATCACGTTCCTCCTGGGCAGCGACGCTTTTCAGGCACGAGGTCTGGCCATGGATCGTCCCCGAGTGGGAGGCCTGGATGATCGTCAGATCGAGCTGGTGGGCGGCGTTGAGATAGTCGGCATCCGGTTGCTGCGCCGTCGCGCCCGCCGGCTGCGCCGTGGCGAGCACTCCCGCCACAACGAGAAGCAGCAGCGCCGAGACACGGGCGAGCGCCCGTCGGGGGGCAGCAGAGCTCGTGGCCGGTCGTCGAGGCACGGCTACCTCCCTACGCTCGGCATAGCGCAGTTCGTCGTTACAACGACAGTAAAAGGGACGGACGGTCTTGGTCCAGCCATGCGAAAACGGCCCACCGGAAAACCGGTGGGCCGTTTCTGCGGTTTACCGCGTTCAGGCGGCGGCGTTCACCTCGGCCGGGGTGTCGGAAATGACCGACTCACGGCGCTTGGAGACGAACACGGCGGCCGCCAGGATGACCACCGCGGCCAGGGCGATACCGATCCGCAGCGGCCTGTTCGTGTCGTCGCCGATCGCCGACAGCCCGACGACCGCCGGAGCGATCAGCAGGGAGACCAGGTTCATCACCTTGATCAGCGGGTTGATGGCCGGGCCGGCGGTGTCCTTGAACGGGTCACCGACGGTGTCACCGATGACGGTGGCCTCGTGCGCGGGCGAACCCTTGCCGCCGTGGTTGCCGTCCTCGACCAGCTTCTTGGCGTTGTCCCAGGCACCACCGGAGTTGGCCAGGAAGACCGCCATCAGGGTGCCGGCACCGATCGCACCGGCCAGGTAGCCGGCCAGGGACGCGGCACCGAGGCCGAAGCCGACGGCGATCGGCGCGAGCAGCGCGAGCAGACCAGGTGTGGCCAGCTCCCGCAGCGAGTCGCGGGTGCAGATGTCGACGACCTTGCCGTACTCCGGCTTGCCCGTGCCGTCCATGATCCCGGGGATGTCGCGGAACTGCCGACGTACCTCGTAGACGACCGCACCGGCGGCGCGGCCGACGGCGTTGATCGCGAGGCCGGAGAACATGAACACCACGGCCGCACCGAGGATCAGGCCGACCAGGGTGCCCGGGTTGAAGACCAGCGCCTCAGCCTCGAACTTGGCGTAGTTCGCGCCCAGCGAGGACCGGATCGAGTCGGTGTAGGAGCCGAACAGCGCGGTCGCGGCCAGTACGGCAGTGGCGATCGCGATGCCCTTGGTGATGGCCTTGGTGGTGTTGCCGACGGCGTCCAGCTCGGTCAGGATCTGGGCCGCCTCGCCGTCCACCTCGCCGGACATCTCGGCGATGCCCTGCGCGTTGTCGGAGACCGGGCCGAAGGTGTCCATCGCGACGATGACGCCGACGGTGGTGAGCAGACCACAACCGGCCAGAGCGATCGCGAACAGCCCGACCACACCGGCACCGCCGACCAGGAACGCGCCGTACACGGCCGCCGCGATCACCACGGCGGTGTAGACGGCGGACTCGAAGCCGACCGAGATACCGGACAGGATCACGGTCGCGGCGCCGGTCAGCGAGGTCTTGCCGACGTCCTTGACCGGCTTGTCCTCGGTGCCGGTGTAGTAACCGGTCAGAGCCAGGATGACGGCCGCCAGCACGATGCCGATGATCACCGAGACAGTGGCGATCAGCCGCGGGTCGCCGTCGTGCGCGGCGATCACGTCGGTGGCGCCGGTCAGGTCCTTGAAGCTGCTCGGCAGGTAGACGAACGCCGCCACCGCGCAGAGCACACCGGACACGATCGCAGAGATGTAGAACGCCCGGTTGATCGTCCGCAGGCCGTTCTCACCGGTGCGCGGACGGGTCAGGAAGACACCCAGGACCGCGGTGAGGGCGCCGATGGCCGGCACGATCAGCGGGAAGATCAGGCCCTGCTCGCCGAACGCGGCCTTGCCCAGGATCAGCGAGGCCACCAGCATCACGGCGTACGACTCGAACAGGTCGGCCGCCATACCGGCGCAGTCACCGACGTTGTCGCCCACGTTGTCGGCGATGGTCGCCGCGTTGCGGGGGTCGTCCTCGGGGATGTTCTGCTCGACCTTGCCGACCAGGTCGGCGCCGACGTCGGCGGCCTTGGTGAAGATACCGCCGCCGACACGCATGAACATGGCGAGCATGGCGGCACCGAAACCGAAGCCCTCGAGCACGGTCGGGGCGTCACCCTTGAACAGCAGCACGACCAGCGAGGCGCCGAACAGGCCGAAGCCCACGGTCGCCATACCGACGGTTCCACCGGTGCGGAACGCGACTCGCATCGCGGGGTCGCGGCCTTCGTCGCGGGCCGCGGCGGCGACCCGGACGTTGGCGCGCGTCGCGAGCCACATACCCAGGTAGCCGATCAGCGCGGAGAAGCCCGCACCGATCAGGAAGAAGACGGAGCGGAAGATCTTCAGCGTGGTCTCGTTGTCGCCGTCACTGTGCGCGGGCAGCAGGAACAGCAGCAGGAACGCGACGATGGCGAAGACGCCCAGCGTTCGGAACTGCCGGTTCAGGTAGGCGGATGCGCCTTCCTGGACCGCCGCGGCGATCGTCTTCATGTTCTCGGTGCCATCGTTCGCGGCAAGCACCTGGCCCCGGAAGACCATCGCAATGGCGACCGCGAGGATCGCGATCACTCCGACGACGATCACCAGTGTGGTGTTGCTCGACGAAAGATCCACCGCTTGTGCAAGCAGCGCGGACATCCGTCCTCCTTGTAGGCAACCCCTCAGGGCTTGACGGCCCCCGTCTGCCGCAACCGAAGGGTTGGGAAAATACGGCACAGCACCAAAGAGACTTGGCGCGGTGGGTCACTCTAACGGGTATCCGACCAGACCTGACGACAGGGTGGTCTACGCCATACCCGAGGATGCGAGCAGGTACCTCACTCTTCGTGTTGAAGGGGACACGTTTTCACTTCGTCGTCACGTCGTCAGATCGCCGAGGCGACGTCCGGATGGATGTCGAACACCTTGGTCAGGCCGGTGATCCGGAAGATCTTCAGCAGCCGTTCCTGGGTACAGACCAGGGACAGGGATCCGTCGTGGGTGCGCACCCGTTTCAGTCCACCGACGAGGACGCCGAGACCGGTGGAGTCCAGGAAGTCCACACGTTCCAGGTCGACCACCAGGTGGTAGTCGCCTTCGTCGACGAGCGCTGCGATCTTCTCGCGGAGCTTCGGTGCGGTGTAGACGTCGATCTCCCCCGCCACCTCGATGACGGTGCGCCCGCCCTCGGCGCGCGCGGTCAGCGACAGATCCACTTCGGCCTCCGATCCCGTGAACTGCTGCATTCAACCATGTACGGACCGTGAGTAGGACCGTTGCCGAAAACTCTTTCATCTCGTCCCACCGAAGTCGATCTTCGTCCGCAAAATGAGGCGTGCATCCGGCGCGTGCACACGCCCTGTGCACTCCGGCGCGTGCTGTCCGTGGCCGGCACTACGCTCGCGGTATGCGCGGAGGTGGTGAGGCGGCGGCTGTACTGAAGCGTCTGGCAGCAGGCCGGGACGACCGGCTCACGCATGTCGAGACCGTGCCGCCGCGATTGGGGCAAACCTGTGACTGGCCGCGCTGGGCACCGGCCGAGGTGCTCGCGCAACTCGCGGACGCCGGCATCACAGCGCCTTGGACTCATCAGGTCGCGACCGCCGAGGCGGCGTACTCGGGCCGGCATGTCGTGGTCGCGACCGGGACTGCCTCGGGCAAATCGCTCGGCTACTTGCTGCCTGCCTTCGCCACCTTGAGCATCGCCCAGGCCGCGTCACCGCATCGACGGGTGGCCTCAGTTCTCTACCTCTCCCCGACCAAGGCATTGGCGCACGACCAGCTTCGCGCGGTGTCGTCGTACACGGTGCCCGGTCTGCGGCCGACAACGTTGGACGGCGACTCCGAACGCTCCGAACGCGACTGGGCTCGCGACCACGCGACGTACGTGCTCAGCAATCCGGACATGCTGCACCGGTCGGTCCTGCCGAACCATCAGCGCTGGGCCCGGTTCCTGGGCTGCCTGCAGTACGTCGTGGTGGACGAGTGTCATCACTATCGCGGTGTCTTCGGGGCGCATGTGGCCGGCGTACTGCGTCGGCTGCGACGGGTGTGTGCGCAGTACGGCGCCCATCCGATCTTCATCTGTGCGTCGGCGACGGTGGCCGAGCCGGCGGTGTCCGGTGAGCGGCTGACCGGTCTGCCGATGGTGGAGGTGGTGGAAGACGGATCACCCCGCGGCGGCATCTCCTTCGGTCTGTGGGAGCCGCCACTGACCTCGGTACGCGGTGAGAACGGGGCGCCGGTACGACGTTCCGCGACGGCCGAGGTGGCCGACATCCTGACCGATCTGGTCGTGACCGGGGTGCGGACTGTGGCGTTCGTGCGGTCGAGGCGTGGGGCCGAGACAGTGGCGATGACAGCCCGCGAGAACCTCGCCGAGGTTCACCCCTCGCTGATGGACCAGGTGTCTGCGTACCGGGCGGGCTATCTGCCGGAGGAGAGGCGCCGGCTCGAAGGCATGTTGCAGAGCGGCGAGCTCACCGGTGTCGCGGCGACCAACGCTCTGGAGCTAGGCATCGACATCGCCGGACTGGACGCCGTACTGCTGTCCGGTTGGCCTGGCACGCGCGCATCGCTGTGGCAGCAGGCCGGACGGGCGGGTCGAGCCGGCGGGGATGCCTTGGCGCTGCTGGTGGCGCGTGACGACCCGCTGGACACCTATCTGGTCCGGCACCCGAACGCGATCTTCGGCCGACCCGTGGAAGCGACTGTCTTCAACCCGGAGAACCCGTATGTCCTCGGCCCACAGCTGTGCGCGGCCGCGCAGGAGCTGCCGCTGACCGACGCGGACTACGACATCTTCGGCAGTACGACGCCCTCCGTGATCCAGCAGTTGGTCCGCCAAGGGCTGCTGCGTGAGCGACCGCATGGATGGTTCTGGACGCGCCGGGAGCGCGCCGTGGACGCCATCGACATCCGGTCGGCCGGCGGCAAGACAGTGCAGATCGTCGAGGACCAGACCGGGCGGCTGCTCGGCACAGTCGACGGCGGCTCGGCCCACGCCTCGGTCCACGAGGGTGCGGTCTACGTGCATGCGGGCGAGTCGTACCTGGTCCGGACCCTGGACCTCGAGGGTCACGCCGCCGTGGTCGAGTCGGCCTCGCCGGACTACACCACGTTCGCCCGGGACGTGACCGAGATCAGCATCCTGGCGACCGAGGAGACCAGCACCTGGGGTACGGCGGAGCTGTCGCGCGGTTGGGTCCAAGTGACCAGCCAAGTGGTCTCGTACCAGCGCAAGCTGATCGCGACCGGCGACGTACTCGACGAGCAGCCCCTCGACCTTCCGGAGCGCACGCTGCGGACCAAGGCCGTCTGGTGGACCATGCCGGACTCCGCGGTCGAGGCGCTCGGGCTGTACGACGTACCTGGTGCGGCCCATGCGGCCGAGCACGCGTCGATCGGACTGCTCCCACTGTTCGCCACCTGCGACCGCTGGGACATCGGCGGCGTCTCCACCGCACGGCACGCCGACACCGGCCGCCTTACCGTCTTCGTGTACGACGGCCACCCGGGCGGCGCCGGCTTCGCGGAACACGGCTACGCCGCGGCGCGCGAATGGTTGACGGCGACACGTGAGGCGGTTGCACACTGTGAGTGCATGGATGGGTGTCCGTCGTGCGTACAGTCGCCCAAATGTGGGAACCAGAACAACCCACTCGACAAGAGCGGCGCGGTGGCGCTGCTCACCGCACTACTCAGCAGTGAGGCCTGAAGAGCCAGCCTGGTGCTGGCGGAGAGGCAGCATGCGATGGCCGTCCTCGGAATCGTCCTGATCGTCCTGGTTGTGTTGTTCGGTCTGGGTGTCTCGGTGACCTCGACCGACTCCACCACGATGGAGGTGTTCGGCATCGACTTCGGCGTCTCGGTGCCGACCGTGTTCCTGCTCGGCGCGCTGACCGGGGTGGCGCTTGCCCTCGGGCTGTGGCTGACGAAGAAGGGACTTGCCCGCGGCTACCGGCGGCGCAAGGAGATGCGCGAGCTCCGCGCTCAGGCTGCGGCCACCGAACCGGCGGCGGTCACCACGACCGACACCGCGCCCGAGGTCACGTCGGCGCCCGATCCCACCGAGTCTGGCAGCACCGTGCCTGAGCGCGCCGTGCCCGATCGCACCGAGCCTGAGCGCGCCGTTCCTGAGCGCGCCGAGGGCGAGCCTGCCGCCGACGAGCGGCTCGCGACCGAGCGGCACGTCGCCGAGGATCCCACTGACACCAAGCAACCCCACTGACCACTCTGTTGCCCACGGCATCAACTAACGCGTTGCGCCACCGGAGTTCTCTCGGCGTACGGTAATATCTCGATCGGCGCACAGCCTCCACTCAGCGGTGGCACGACGGCCCTGCGGCCGGATTTCGGTGCCTTGCGCAACGACTTTTACCTGGCAGTTAGTTGCCATTGGCATCAAGTTTCGCGGCTTCGCCATAACCACCCCGGACCCACCTGTGCATTACTGGTTGTGGCGTCAACGTCGCGTTGAGTCACAGTCGGCCTTCCGGGCCACACCGCCTCCTCACGGGGGATCGACCCGCAGCTCGCCCTCCGCGCACAAGGGTGTTGTCGCGGTTCCCGGAACCGGACCGGCTCGCGCCACGGGGTCCCGACGACCTGACGCCGCGAGATGGCACGACCTCTGGAGGTTGTCTTGATCATCCGTAAGTTGTTGAGCCGTACCGGCGTGGCCGTGCTCGCGGTCAGCGTCGCACTGGCCACCGCGGTCCCGGCCCAGGCGGCGAACCCGTCGACGGGCGAATCGGCCGCGGTCCCGGGCGTCGAGGTCGGGGTGGCCAAACAGATCGCCACCCGCGCCGACACGCGGTACTGCCTCACCTTCGTCGCGGCCGCCAAGGTCCCGATGGCGGTCATGATGGCGTGTGCACCGGGCAAGGAGGGCAAGACCCAGGAGTGGATCTACACCGAGTCCGGCCAGTTGCAGGTCGCGATGAGCAAGAGCGTCGGTGGCGCCCTTGCCAAGACCGGCGCCTGCCTGGACAGCGGTGCGGACCTGGCCAAGGTGCCGGCCTCGGCACCACTGCTGGTGCTGCCCTGCCGTGACGGCGACGGACAGAAATGGACCTACGACGAGAGCGCGGGCACGTTCGTGAACACCGCCAGCGGTCTCGCCCTGACATCCCTGCTCGGCCAGGGGAAGGCCAAGCAGGCACAACCGACCGGCAGCATGTCCACGGCCGGTACACCGGTCCAGGGCTGGAGCGCGTTGCCGCTGCCGGGCCTGGACATCCTGGGTGCGGTACTGGCACTCGTGAACGCGCTGCTGGCGTCCCTGGGCCTGGCCCTGCCGCTGCCGATCGCGAAGGCCGCGTCCAGCCTGCTCGAGCTGGTTCGGCCGACGACACCGATCCCGGCTCAGATGACGGTGCTTCCGAAGCAGATGATGCAGCTGGCACAGCGCTGATCCGCAAGGAGGATCCTCAGCCAGACAGAGGACAACCGGCCCCGACGATGTCGGGGCCGGTTGTTTTCTCACTCCTTCGTGATCGACGCCATTCGGTTGTTCGGCAGTGCGGTGTCTGGTGAACCTCGTCGGTCGTGGGATCCGGTGCTCGGGGAGTGACCTCGGGCTGCCCGCTGCTTGCGCGTCAGCGGGAGCCCTGCGTCGTCGTCACCGTCGACCCACCTCCTCCGCGGCCGTCACCAGCCGGCCGGTGTCACCACCAACACTGGTGATGGCACCAGTGGTGGCAATGACTGAGCAGGTCGTCCAGAAGGCAAGAAAGCAGCCCCATGTCTTTCACCTCCGATCCGCTGAACCGATCGGCAAGACCGTACCGCTCGCTGTCACGTTCTGTATCTAGTCCACTACTGGTTGCCACGCAACCTTGAGCATCCTTTAACCCTTTCGCAACGCTTCTCGCGGGATCCCGACTTGACAGTTCGCAACTGGTTGCCTATAGCCCCTGTCAACGTTCTCCTCCGGGTTGGGAAAAAGTCTTCACAAAGTCGCCGACGAGTGCCAATGTTTGACCGGCACTCCGCAGTACCGATCTCGCTAGGAGCTTTGATGCGATCTCTCCCGCGGTTCTCCGCGCCCGCCCTCCTCGGCGTCGCCGCAACCCTGCTGCTGACCGGCTGCCTCGGCTCGTCCGCATCCGACAGCGGCGACCAGGACACGAACCGCAACGCCGATGCCAAGAAAGTCGAGCTGACCATCGGGTCGAACTCGATCAAGGGCGGTAAGAGCAGCGCCGGGGCAACGTTCATCGAGGACGTGCTGATCCCGAAGTTCGTCGCCGAGCAGAAGGGCAAGGGCGTCGACGTCACCGTCAAGTTCCAGGGTGACGGCTCCGACGACGAGGTCTACAAGCAGAAGCTGTCGCTCGACCTGTCGAACAAGTCCGGTCCGGATCTGTTCCAGATCGACGGCATCTGGGTCGGCGAGTTCGCCCAGGCCGGCTACATCAAGCCGCTCACCGACACCGTCGGCGAGGCGAGCAAGGTGGACGACTGGGACGGCTGGAAGCAGATCCCCGAGACCGTGCAGCAGCTCGGCAGCTACAACGGCAAGCGGTACGGCGTCCCCGGCGGGACCGACGGCCGGGTGCTGTTCTTCAACAAGAAGCTGTTCCAGCAGGCCGGGCTGCCGGCCGACTGGCAGCCGAAGTCGTGGGACGACATCATCACCGCCGGCCAGGGGCTGAAGAAGCTGTCCGGCGTCACGCCGATCCAGATCAACGGCGGTACGGCGATGGGCGAGGCGACCACCATGCAGGGCGTACTGCCGCTGCTGGTCGGCACCGGCGCGACCGTCAACACCGACGGCAAGTGGCTCGGTGACGTCCCGCAGACGCGCCAGGTGCTGGACTTCTACCACCAGATCTACAGCACGGGTCTCGGTGACCCGGTGCTGCAGCGCGAGGCGAAAGGCCGGGACAAGTCGTTCGCCGAGTTCGCCGCGAACAAGGTCGGCATCCTGCTGGAGAGCGACTACTTCTGGCGCAGCGTGGTGGAGCCCAAGGAGGGCGTGGCCAAGATGGCAGACCGCGACTCCGCCGTCGGCTACGCGCTGATTCCGGCCGCCAGGCCGGGCGGCGGCGTCAAGGGCCAGGACTTCGTCTCGATGTCGGGTGGCGGCGCGACCGTGATCAACCCGAACACCAAGTTCCCGCAGCAGGCCTGGGAGCTCATGCAGTTCTGGAACTCCGCCGAGATGGTGAAGGCATCGCTGGACGGCGCCGCCAAGATCACCCAGCGCAGCGACGTCAACGCCGAGGTGCTGGCCGGAGACCCGATGCTGAACTTCGTCGCCACCAAGGTGCTGCCGATCACGCAGTTCCGTCCGGGCCTGGCGGAGTACCCGAAGATCTCGGCCGCGCTGCAGCAGGCGACGGCGGACGTCATCGGCGGGAAGAGTACCGACGCGGCCGCGAAGGCCTACCAGAAGGCGGTCGAGACAGCGGCCGGCGGCAAGGACAAGGTCGCCGGTAACTGATGACGACGGCCTCCGCACCTGCACCGGCAGACCCGGTCCAGGGACGTGGTCCGGCCGATCGGGGCGGCCGGACCGGTGCGCGGGGACCGGCACGCGATGTCGCAGGGCTCGGCGTCGGCCGGGCCCTCGGCTTCGTCGCGCCCGCCCTGCTGCTGATCGGTGCGTTCCTGGTCTTCCCGGCCATCTGGACCATCTACATCGGCCTGACCAACTACCGGCTGACCGGTGTCGAGGCGGTCTCGCCGTCAATGGTCGGCCTGTCCAACTACACCAAGGCGCTCAACGACGCCCTGTTCCACAACGCGTTGTGGCTGACGCTGCTGTTCGTCCTCGGCTCCGCGATCATCGGCCAGAACATCCTCGGCTTCACCCTCGCCTGGGTGATGCGGCGGACCCGCCCGGCGGTCCGGCGTACCGTCGAGGCGTTCGTGCTGCTGGCCTGGATCCTGCCGTCGACGGTGGTCGCGTACCTGTGGGTCGCGTTCTTCGACCGCGACGGCGGCACACTCAACAACATCCTCGGTACGCCGGGGACCGCGTGGCTGATCGACTACCCGATGGCCTGCCTGGTGTTCTTCAACACCTGGCGCGGTACGGCGTTCTCGATGATGCTCTACTCCTCCGCGCTGCAGGCCGTGCCGCCGTCGCAACTGGAGTCGGCCCGGATGGTCGGTGCGTCGGGCTGGCAGACGCTGCGGGACGTCGTGTTCCCGCACATCCGCGGGCACGTGCTGACGAACACCTTGCTGATCTCGCTGTGGACGGCGAACGACTTCTCGCCGTTCCTGCTCACCAAGGGCGGGCCGAACCACGAGTCCGAGACGGTGCCGGTGTACATCTACAACGTGGCGCTGCAGGGCGGTGAGCTCGGGTACTCCTCGGCCATCTCGTTCCTGCTGCTGATCGCGAACCTGCTGGTCTCGCTGATCTACCTCCGGCTGCTGAGGAGGCGCTCGTGACCCCGTCCTTCGTCCTTCGCCGGATCGGCTTCTACGTACTGATCTGTGCGATCACGCTGTTCTTCGCGGTGCCGATGCTGTGGATCGCGTCCGCGCCGTTCGACAAGAACCCCGGCCTCGGCGTGCACTGGCCGGACTGGACGCTCGACAACGTCCGCAAGACGCTCGACCATCCGTACGCGATGCACTCGATGATCAACTCGCTGCTGATCTGCGTGACCACCGCAGTGGCGGTCACCGCCTTCGCCGCGCTGGCGTCGTACGCCCTGTCGCGGGTCCGCATTCCGGGCCGCGACGCCTTGCTCTACGGGTTGTTGCTGCTGTCCTCGGTGGTCACCGGGACGGCGGCGATGGTGCCGATCTTCGTGATGATGTTCCAGCTCGGGCTGATCGACTCCCGGTTCGGGGTCGCTCTGGTGATGACCGGCGGCCTGTTGCCGGCGGCGATCTTCATCCTGAAGGACTTCGTCGACGCGGTGCCGAAGTCGTACGAGGAGTCGGCCCGGGTCTTCGGCGCGTCCACCGGCCAGATCCTGCGCGACGTCGTACTCCCGGTGGCGCGGCCCGGCCTGGCCACCATCATGGTCTGGGCGTTCGTGAACTCCTGGGGCAACTTCCTGGTGCCCTTCCTGCTCATCCGGTCGATCGAGAAGCAACCCGGTGCGGTGCTGATGCAGACCCTCACCGACGAAGGCGGCAGCGTGAACCTGCAGGTGCTGCCGGTCTTCTCGCTGCTGTTCTCGATCCCGGTCGTCGTGCTGTACCTGCTGGTGAACTCGCGGTACGGGTTCCGCTTCCACGGAGGGATCAAGAGCTGATGGCGGGCATCGACATCGAAGGCCTGGCAACCGTCTACCCCAACGGCGTACGCGCCGTCGACGGGCTGGACCTGCATGTGGCCGACGGC
Source organism: Kribbella sp. NBC_00889 (assembly GCF_045207705.1). NCBI lineage: Bacteria > Bacillati > Actinomycetota > Actinomycetes > Propionibacteriales > Kribbellaceae > Kribbella > Kribbella sp. NBC_00889. Next base: position 7,077,754 of record NZ_CP108783.1, read on the forward strand.
GAGTTCTTCGCCCTGCTCGGGCCGTCCGGGTGCGGCAAGACCACGCTGCTGCGCACGATCGCCGGCCTGGAACCCGCGACCGAGGGCACGGTCCGGATCGACGCGGCCGACGTGACCCGGACCGAACCGGGCAAGCGCGGGGTCGCGATGGTGTTCCAGGACTACGCCCTGTTCCCGCACATGAGTGTGTCGGAGAACATCACCTATCCGCTGAAGGTACGGCGGGTCTCGGCTGCGACTCGCGCGGAGACGGCGGAGCGGACCGCGGGCGAGCTGTCGCTGGACGGGCTGCTGGAACGCAAGCCGGCGCAGCTGTCCGGTGGTCAGCAGCAGCGCGTCGCGCTGGCGCGCGCGATCGCATCCCGGGGCAAGGTCCTGCTGCTGGACGAGCCGCTGTCCAACCTGGATGCACGGCTGCGGTTGGAGGCTCGGACGTTCCTGAAGAAGCTGCAGCGTGATCTCGGCATCACCACGGTCTTCGTCACCCACGACCAGGCGGAGGCCTTGGCCCTGGCTGATCGCATCGCGGTGATGGAGTCCGGCAAGCTCCGCCAGCTGGGCAGCCCGCGTGAGGTCTTCGCGCGGCCGGCGAACACGTTCGTGGCGAACTTCATCGGCTCGACGCCGATGAACCTTCTGCCCGGCACTGTCTCGTCGACCTCGGGTTCGGAGACCTATGTCGATGAGGTCGGGGTGGTCTCGGTGGCCGGTGGATCGTTGTCTGCGGCCACTTTCTCGGCTCCAGCCGGCGCTGAGGTGACGGTCGGCGTCCGGCCGGAGTACCTGACCCTCGCCAGCCGCGACGTCACCGGACCGGCGCTGCGCGGCCAGGTCGTGGTGGCGGAGAACCTCGGCACCCAGTCGCTGGTCAGCGTCGACTGCGACGGCACCCTGATCGGTGTCACCGTGCCGGAGGAGAACGAGCCGGAGCCCGGTACGACGGTCGTCCTCACCGCACCGGCATCGCGGGTACTGCTGTACGACCGGGAGTCCGGTGACCTGCTCGCTCGTCAACCGGCCACGGTTGCCTGATGGCGGTCACGACGTACCGCCGTACCTGGACTCTCGACGATCGGGCGGAGTCGGTCTGGCATTCGCTGCCGGTCGACATCCCGGCGGACTGCCCTGGTCTGCTGGTCACGCTCACGATCCCGCCCGTCGAGGGTGCGGTCATCGACATCGGTTGTGAGGGTGCGGGCGGGTGGCGCGGGTGGTCCGGCGGTGCGCGTCAGACCTTTGCGATCACGCCGGACGCGGCGACGCCCGGGTATGTGGCCGGTGAGCTCGAGCCGGGGACTTGGTGGGTCGTTCTTGGGCTGCACCGTGTGCCGGTCGAGGGTGTCGAGCTTGTTGTCGAGGCTGTGACCGGTCCGGTGTCGTCGGTGCCTGGTCTGACGGAGTACGCCGACGCCACCACGGCTGTCGCCGTACCAGCTCGGCCGCCGCGCCGGAGGTTGCCCGCGTCTGCTGGGTTGAAGTGGATCGCTGGGGACTTCCATGCGCATTCGCTGCACTCGGACGGGTCCACTCCGATCGCGAACCTCGCTGCTCTGGGTGTCGCGGCCGGGCTGGACGTGCTGGCGGTGACCGATCACAACACGGTCGCGCATCACCTCGAGCTGCCTGGGCTGAGCGATCGGTTCGGTATCGGGCTGATCCCCGGGCAGGAGGTGACGACCGACACCGGTCATGCGAACGCCTTCGGTGAGATCGGGGCGATCGACTTCCGGCGGCCGGCCGCGACGTGGGTGACCGAGGCTGCCCGGCGTGGTGGGTTGCTGTCGATCAACCACCCGCTCGGCGGCGACTGCTCGTGGCGTCACCCGCTCCCGGAACATCCGCGGCTCGCCGAGGTCTGGCACTCCTCGTGGCTCGACCACCACTGGGGTGGACCGATCGCCTGGTGGCAGGCGTGGGGCCTCGACACCATCCCCATCGGCGGCAGCGACTGGCACAACCCGACGTCCCTCACCCCACCCGGCACCCCTACCACCTGGCTAGCCGTGGACGCCTCCGCCGAAAGCCCCGCGGAACTCCGCGACGCGACCCTGGAAGCCCTGTCCGCCGGCCGCACCGCCATCTCCACGTCCTACACCGCCCCCATCCTGGTCCGCGCCGACGACGAACTCATCGCCTTGGATGCCCCCAGCACCCTCGTCATCACCCCAGATGGCACCCGCCACCCCGTCCAGTCCGCCCATCACCGCCTCCCCGCTGCCCCCGGCCCCCACACCCTCATCACCCACACCGGCCAATTCCTCTCCACCTGCACCTGACCCACGGCCGGCTTCAGGTGCGGCGAACCGGGGACGAGGCAGACTGACCTGATGGTGAGTGGTGTGCGTCAGGTGATCGTGGTGGACGCGGCGAACGTGGTCGGCTCGCGTCCTGACGGATGGTGGCGCGATCGGCCAGGCGCCGCTCGCCGACTGTTGCGTCAGCTCACCTCCCTCCAGGAACGCCTCGAAGACACCGAGATCGTCGTCATCCTGGAAGGCGCAGCGCGCTCCGCCACCTCCGGCCCCGACGCTCCCGACACCGCGGACCTCCGCATCGTCCTGGCCCCTGGCTCCGGCGACGACACGATCGTCACCACCACCGCCGCCATCACCGACGCCCACGTCACCGTGGTCACCGCGGACCGCGGCCTCCGCGACCGCCTCGAACCCACCGGCGCCACCACCACCCGCCCTCGCTGGCTCCTGGACCAACTCGAGCAGCCCTGACCTACCCAACGGCTCCCGGGGAGGGACCGCCATGACGAACCCCGTGACCATCGAGCTCCTGAACGTCGTCTTCGCCTGTCCCGGCAACACCGAAGAGTCCTACGAACGCGGCGCCCGACCACTGGCCGAGTTCTACGCGAACCTCCTGGGCCTGCGGATCGTCCGCGAGGACTGGTTCGTGATCGCCGACGACGACCCGGACGGTCTCCGCCTAGGGTTCGGCGACGGCCCGATCGACTACCAGCCACCCCGCTGGCCCGACCCGAGCTATCCGCAACAAATGCACCTCGACATCACCGTCGACGACCTCGATGCCGCCGAGCAACGCGTCGTACAACTCGGTGCCTCCAAACTCCAGGACAAAGACACCTTCCGCACGTACGCCGACCCCGCCGGCCACCCCTTCTGCCTCTACCCCAGCACCGCCAAATCCCCAACTGGCCGTACCGGCCAGATCGCTCGTGTGGTCATCGACTGCTTCAGCCCGCGGGCCCTCGCCGACTTCTACGCCGATCTCCTCGACATGCCGAACCGCGAACTGGACACCTCCGAACGAGTCGTCATCACCCGGACCGACGGACGCCTACCAGCTCTCGCCTTCCAGCACGCCCAGTTCCCCGCACCCCGCTGGCCCGACCCTGCCTACCCGCAACAGGTCCACCTGGACCTCCGCGTCCCCGCCGCCGACGAACCCAGCCTGCAATCCGCCCGCGCACTCGCCGACAGCCTCGGCGCCATCGAACTCAGACCCGGCCCACACCATCACGTCTACGCCGACCCGGCAGCCCACCCCTTCTGCCTCTAGCCCCACGACCCGGACGCCCGGGGCCGGCGTCAGTCGAGGAGCCAGCCGTTGCTGTCGGCGATGTGGATCGCGTCGGATCGGGTACGGGCTCCGGTCTTCCCGATGGCCGACCAGAGTCGGGTTCGGACCACGCGTTCGGAGACCTCGAGCTTGCGCGCCATCAGCGCGATCGAGCCGCCGTCGCGGGCAGCCCGCAAGGTGTCGGTCTCGTCGTCGCTCAGCGGGGTCTCGGAGTACATGAGGGTCTCGGCTGCCAGGTTGGCGTCGACCACGCGGAGGCCGAGGTGCACGCGTCGTACCGCGTCGGCCAACTGCGGCGCCGGGCTCCCCTTCAGCGCGAATCCCTTGGCTCCTGCGTCGAGACCACGCCGGAGGTGGATCGGGCGGCCGTACGTCGTGAGCATGACGACCCGGCACTCCGGGATCGACGTCCGCAGTCTGGTGGTGACGGTAATGCTGTCGTGGCCCGGGCCGGCCGCGTCGAGCAGGGCGACGTTCGCACGGTGACGTTTCGCAGCGCCCACGACGTCGTCCGATCTGTTGAGCTCGGCAACGATCTCCAGATCGCGCTCGCGCTCCAGACCGGTTCTGAGGACGCCTCGGCTGAGGATCTGGTCGTCGACCAGCAACAGCCGGATGCGGTCGGGCAAACGGGCCTCCGGGGTAACCGTCCGGGCGCCGGGAAGTGCGTCCGGGAGGATGGGCAGGTCTTCGGTCCAGATCATGGAGTCCGCTCCCACGCCTCGTCCACATCAACGCGGCATCTCTACCAGATTGCGACCAGATCGCGACCGCTTCAGAACCCCGCACGTGCGAGACGCCCCGAAGGCTGCCGGGTAGTCGACTCGAGTGAGCGCTACTTGCATGGATGGGGTCCACGAGATGCTCACAGCGGGCCGGCTCGGGCTGTGGTGGTGAGGGTGGGGTGGGCGAAGGGTGGGAGGTGGAGTTGGAGGGTGACGGTGATGGTTACGGCGGTGGGGGTGGGGTGGCAGGACGTGAGGTGGACTTTGTGGAGGGTCGCTATTCGGTCGGCGATCTCGCAGGGGGCAGCACCGGCCGGAGCCGGCGTTGTGTCGTTGTCGCCAATCGGCGGGGTGGCTGCGGATCGGGTGGTGGCGGTGAGCGCCTGGGCGGCGCTCAGGGCAGTGAGGTCGGCTGCGGCTGAGAGTTTGTGGCGGGCCGTGGAGATCGACGACCAGAGGGTGGCGACGGTCAGGGCTGTGAGGAGGAGCAGCGCAGCCAGAAGGGAGAGGACGGTGGCGGAGCCTCGCTCGTTGGGCGACATGGGGTGACGGCAGGCGCGGTTCGTCATGGGATGGCTGCCTCGGATTGGAGGGTGGCTTCGGCTGATAGTTCGGTGGGGACGAGGTGGGTGAGGAGTGGGGGTTTGTGGCGTGGGGCTGCGGTGACGGTGACGTGGATGTCTTTGCCGGTGCGGGTGATCGTGATCGTGGCGCCGGGGGCAGTACGTCGGCCGATCGCCTGCGCCTGGTCGAAGGGGTCGCCTCGGGCGGCTGCGCGGGCAGTGTCCCGGGCTGCGTCGATGCATTGGATGTTGAGGATGACGAGGCCGATGGCCCAGATGCCCAGGAGGAGCAGGGTGAGAAGGACCGGTAGAGCGATCGCGAGTTCGGCGGTGATCGCGCCGCGTGGTGTTCTGCGAGATGGCATCCAATACTCCTTCGATGGGTGGCGGTGGCCGGTCGCGGTGAAGGGGTGACCGCGACCGGCCACCGGATGGTCGAGCCTTCAGGTCAGAGCTGGACGCCCTCGACGCCGGCGAGCTTGAGCGCGTAGTTGATCAGAGCTTTGAGGGCGTTCATCATCACGTCGGACTTCAGCAGCGCGACGAGGATGCCGCCGAACCCGCAGGCCGCGACGACACTGACCGCGTACTCGGCGGTTGCGGCGCCGCGTTCGGAGCGGGTGCGGAGACGGTGGCGAACGGCCACCAGTGCCTTGGACATGTGATACCTCCCGGGTCTGCGATTCGGCTCGTCCGGATCGCTCACTGACAACATGCAGTCGTCGAATGCCCTTTTTTCACAGGAGTTTCAGGCTGTGGATGACGCTTAGGGCTGGAGCAGGTAGGGGATCAACGCGTCGGCGATCGTGGGGACGATCGACAGCAGGATGAAGGCCGGTAGGAAACAGAGTCCGAGCGGCAGGGCGGAGCGTGACTCGGCGGCACGGGCTTGTTGGTCCGCGGCGTGCTGATGGGACTGACGAGTGTCGTCGGCCAGATGTTCGAGAGTCTTCGACAGGGGTGCGCCGGAGCGGATCGAGCGGTCGATGGCTCGGGCGACGGGGGCGCAAGCTGGCTCGGTCCGTAGATGCGCCCAGGCATCGGCTGGATCTGCGCCTAGCGCCAGGTGGTGGGCCACTTTGGTGAAGAGCTCGGCGAGAGGGCCGCGGACGGCGGTGGCGACGACACCGAGTGCCTGTTGAGGTGGGCGGCCGGCGCGGAGGCAGGCGGCTAGTAGGTCGACGGCGAGTGGTAGGTCGCGGCCGATCTGCGCTGCTCGTTGTTTGGATTCGGCTGGTTCGAGGCGGGACAAGGCCCGAGGTACGCCGTAGTACGCGAGCGCTGCAAGTAGTACGCCCCATGGGAGGCCGATCAGGACGATGGCGCCGATCGCGGCGACGATGGCAGCAAGCCGGTGAGTGCGTGGGGTTGGGCCGCGGGGACGCCGGGAGCGCGGGGTCAGGCGGCGAAGATTCGAGCGGGCTGGGACGAGGAGGTAGGCCGCGAGGGCGCCGGCAACTGCAGCTATCGCAGGCCCCGAGGACAGGGCGGTCGTCATGTTGGGACCTTTGCTAGGTGGGTGGTCCAGTTGAGGCCGAGGGTGGTGAGGGCTAGGCCTCCGGCTAGGCAGACCCAGCCTGCGGGTGTGGCGGTGAGGAAGGTCAGGGGTCTCGCGCCGAGTGAGTAACCCAAGGCGATTCCGAACACAGGAAGGGCGGCCAGGATGCGGGCGGTCGAGTGTGCGCCGGCGAGGCTGGCCGCGGTCTGCCGGTGGATGGTCTCGTCGGCGCGGAGCGAGTCCGAGAGTCGCTCGGTGAGTGAGGCGAAGGCCGCGCCGGATTCCTCGGCCACGCGCCAGGCGGCGGCCAGGGCGCGGAGGCCTCCGGCGCCCGGAGCTTCGGCGGCTAGCTCGAGTGCGCCGGGGACGTCGCCGCCGAGTCGGGCTGCGGCGTGGGCGATCTGGAAGTCGGGGCTGATGGTTGTTGCACCCTCGAGCGCGTCGATGGTTGGGCGTCCCGCGGTCAGTTCGGCGGCCAGTACGTCGAGTGCCTCGATGATCTGCGCACGACGGGCAGCCGTGGCGACCCGACGTTTGTGCTGTGCGCGTTGTGCGACGACGAGTGCGGCGACTACGCCGATTGCGATCACCGATACGAGGATCTGCGCTCCGAGGACGAGAGCGATCGTGACGGCGATGGGACCGGCCAGCCAGCGGCGGGTGAGGGCATCGGAACGGCTGGGGAGTCGTGCGGTCAGGCGATGCAGGCCGCGGCCCCGGATCGGCAGAACCAGCACCACCACAACGAACGCCAGGGCACCTGCCATGAAGGCGGGGTTCATGCTGCACCCACGGGGACCGTGGTGGAGCGAGGCGTCGCCGGGTTCATGCTGCGCCGGCTAGCAGGTTGGTGAAGTGATGGGCTGGTGGGAGGACGTTGATGGTGCCGGTGGGGAGGAACTCGACGGCTGGGCGGGTGACAACGTGGCCGTTGGGGAGGCGGTCGAAGGTTCGGATCTCGGCAATGCGGCGTACCCCGTCCGTTCCTCGGGTCAGGTGGATGACGGCGTGCAGGGCCGACGCGACCTGGCTGTGTACGGCGTCCCGGGTCAGGCCGGCCAAGGCACCGAGCGCTTCCAGACGCGCGGGAACGTCGGACGCGGAGTTGGCGTGGATCGTGCCGCATCCGCCTTCGTGGCCAGTGTTCAAGGCAGTGAGCAGGTCCACCACTTCGGAGCCTCGGACCTCTCCGACGACCAAGCGGTCGGGCCGCATCCGCAGAGCTTGCCGCACCAGGTCGCGCAGTGAGATCTCGCCACTGCCCTCGACGTTCGGTGGACGAGCCTCCAAGCGCACGACATGTGGATGATCCGGGCGCAGTTCGCTCGCGTCCTCGACCAGCACCAATCGCTCCGACGGATTCACCAACGACAACAGGGAGTTGAGCAGTGTCGTCTTCCCCGTCCCGGTGCCGCCGCTGATGAGGAACGCCACCCGGGCTTCGAGCAGATCCCGCAGGATCGCCGTACCGGCTGGAGGTAGGGCGCCGGCGGTGACCAGGTCGTCGAGGGTGAAGACGTGGCGGGCTGGGACGCGGAGCGAGAGGCACGTGCCTGGAGCTGCAACCGGCGAGAGCACAGCGTGGAAGCGAGTGCCGTCGGCGAGGCGTACGTCGACGTACGGCGTGGCGTCGTCGAGTCGGCGTCCTGCGGCAGCCGCCAGGCGGGTCGCGAGGCGGCGGACGGCGGGCTCGTCGCCGGTTCGCACCAGGACGCGCTCGAGGCCGGAGCCGCGATCGATGTACACCTCGTCGGGGCCGTTCACGAGGATGTCGGTGATGCCTGGCTCGGACAGCAGGGTGTCGAGTGGACCGGCTCCCAACGCGTCGCGGCGGAGCGCCTCGACGACGGCGAGGACCATCGAATCGCCGCAGACCCTGCCATCCGCGCGGAGCGCGGCCGCCACCTGGGAGGGAGTCGGCTCTGCACCCGTGATCGCCAGGCTGCCACGGACCCGGTCGAGAACCTCTCGGGACACGTTCATGCCGCGGCCGCCTCGAGGAGACCGAAGAGGTCGAGGAGCGCGGTGGCCGCGCGGGCCAGCGGACCTCGGGGCCGAGGGTCGAAGCGGCCCTGGTCCATGGCTGCCGCGAGATCACGCTCCCGGCCGAGATTCGTTGCCAATGGCAAAGACAGGTGCGAGGCGACATCAGTGGCAGCGAGACCATTCACTCGTGATTCGCGGGTGACGACGCGAAGGTCACCGGCCACGGCCCGTAGCGGACCCACCAGGCGCTTGGCCGCAGCGACGGACCGGACGTCGCGGGGCACGACCAGCACCGTGGCGGCGGCACGGATGAAGCCCTCCTCAACTGCCGGATCCGCACGTCGCGGCAGATCGACCACGACCAGATCGCTGCTGCGCTGCGCGGCACCCAACACCGAACTCATTGTCTCCGGCGGCAGCACCGTGACATCGGATTGGTCCCAGGACAGCACCGCCAGACCGTCGACGGTCGGCAACGCAGAACGCAGGGCAGCCGCACTGATCCGGCCCGACGCGTTGAGCAGCTTCGGCCAACGGTCGCCGTCGTCACGCTCGATGCCCAGGGCAAGCTCGATCCCGCCGCCGAGCGGATCGCCGTCGATCAACATGGTGCGGAACCCACGCCGATTCCCGAAGACCGCGACCGCCGACGCGAGCGTTGTCGCACCCGCCCCACCACACCCGCCGACGAAAGCGAGCGTGAGCGCCGTCCGCACGCCACCGTCCAGGGTGTCCGCGAGCTTGCCGGCGAGCGCGGGCTCCTCGGCCGGTAGGCGAAACACGGCATCCGCACCGATGTCGAAGGCGCACCGGTACAGCTCGTCGCCGTCCAGCGCCGAACCCACGACAACAACACCCGGTCGATGATCCGGCTGTCTGGTCGCCAGCAACTCGGCCAGGTCCCGACCGACGACGACCAGCGGGCAGGAGTGCCAGCTGCGCCGCAGCCCATGCAGCTCGTGCTCGACCAGCGGCGTGATCGACGCGGCCGCCGCCAGCCGGAGCAGGTCGTCGAGGAGCACCTCGTTGGTAGTTGCCATGAGCACCGATGTGGGAATCGCAGTTGTGTCCATGCCTAGAACATGCCGTTCCCGGACCCGCTCCGGACAACCAACCGGATCCCTGTGGACAAAGGCTTGTCGGCTTCCCGCCAGCAGCGGGAATCCGCCACGGCGAGACAGCGACCAACGCGTCGCGACCGGTTACCGTTCCTTTCGAAGCGTCTTTAACTAAATTTCACCGGACCGCTTCCGTCCCAGCTCCGGAGGACCTGCCCATGAGTCGATTACGCGTGCTCGCCGCCACGGCCACTGTCGCCGCCACTGCCCTGATCGCTGCCGCCGGCGTCTCCCTGGCGAGCGCCGAAGCACCCCGCGCCACAGCCGCGCCGCTCGCCCCCGCAGCTACCAGCGGCGGCGTGAAGACGGCGTACTTCACCCAGTGGGGTATCTACGCCAACGCGTTCTACCCGAAGAACCTGGTCACCACCGGCGTCGCCGGCAAGTTGGACTTCCTGAACTACGCGTTCGCCAACGTCCACCCGACCGACCACACCTGCTTCATGGCCAACAAGGCCGCCTCGCAGGACGAGAACAACCCGAACGCCGGCGATGGTGCCGGGGACGCGTTCGCCGACTACGGCAAGTCGTACGGCGCGGACATCAGCGTTGACGGCGTCGGCGACGTCTGGAACCAGCCGATCCAGGGCAACTTCAACCAACTGAAGAAGCTCAAGACGCAGTTCCCCAACCTGAAGATCCTGATCTCCATCGGCGGCTGGACGTACTCGAAGCACTTCTCCGATGCGGCCTCCACCGACGCCAAGCGCAAGGCGTTCGTCAGCTCCTGCGTGAACATGTTCCTCAAGGGCGACCTGCCGGTGATCGACGGCTTCGGCGGTCCCGGTACGGCGGCCGGCATCTTCGACGGCATCGACATCGACTGGGAGTACCCGGGCTCGCCGAACGGCCACGTCGGCAACCACTTCAGTGCCGCCGACAAACAGAACTTCACCCTGCTGCTGGCCGAGCTGCGCGCACAGCTTGATGCCTACGGCGACCAGACCGGCAAGCGTTACTACCTGACCGCCGCCACTCCGGCCGGGCAGGACAAGATCGCCACGATCGAGACGAACAAGATCGGGCAGTACCTCGACTACAACAACGTGATGTCGTACGACATGCACGGCGGCTGGGAGGCCACCGGGCCGACGAACTTCCAGGACCCGCTCTACCAGGCGCCGGACGACCCGAGCAACCCGATCCCACCGGGCTCGAGCAAGTACTCCGTGGACGGTGCCGTGAAGGCGTGGACCACCGGCGACCCGGCGTACGGCATCCCCGGCGGGTTCCCGGCGAACAAGCTGACGATCGGATATCCCTTCTACTACAGGGGATGGAAGGGTGTTCCGAGCACAGCCAACGGCAAGTACCAGACCGCTACCGCACCGGCCGACGGACACGCGCTGAGCGGCAACGTGCCGGGCGTCTCGTTCTACAAGGAGCTCACCGGCTTCGTCGACGACCCCTCGGCCACGTACTTCGACGACGCCACCAAGTCGTCGTGGTTCTACCGCAACGGGACCTTCTGGACCGGCGACAACGCCCAGTCGATCAAGGCCAAGGCGGACTATCAGCACTGCAACGGTCTGGCCGGCGCGATGATGTACTCCCTCGAGGCACTCGACCCGAACGTCACGCTCTTCAACAACGTGATCAACGCGGTCAACGCAGACACCCCCGGCTGCAGCGGCCCGCCCACGACACCGCCAACCACGCCGCCCACCACCCCACCGACGACACCTCCCACCACTCCACCCACCACTCCACCGACCACCCCTCCCACCACACCGCCGACGACGCCGCCCACGGCAACCCCGTGGGCGCCGAACACGACGTACGCGACCGGTGCGCTGGTGACCTACAACGGCGTCACCTACAAGTGCATCCAGGGCCACACCTCCCTGACCGGCTGGGAGCCGCCGAACGTCCCCGCACTCTGGGGCCGGGTCTGATCACGTACCGCCCACTGATCGGAGCATCATGAAACGCATCACTCTGGCGATAGCAGTCATCACCGCAGTGGTCATCGCACTGCTGACAGCACAGGCGGCGAACGCCGCAGGAGTCACCGCAGCCTTCACCAAGGTGTCCGACTGGGGCAGCGGGTTCGAAGGCAAGGTGGCCGTCACCAACGGCACCACCAGTTCACTGAGCACCTGGTCGGTCGCACTCGACTTCCCGTCCGGCTACACGATCTCGAGCTCGTGGGACGCGACCAGGAGCAGCAGCGGCCAGACGCACACCTTCACCCCGCCCAGCTGGGCCGGACCGCTCGCCCCGGGCGCGACGGTCACCTTCGGCTTCAACGGCAGCCCGGGCAACTTCCCCGGTCTGGCCGCCTGCCGGCTGAACGGTGGCTCCTGCAGTGGCGGCGGTGGCGGCACCGCCCCCGGTGCACCGACCGGCCTCTCCGGTGCGGCGACCTCCTCGTCGGTCAGCCTGACGTGGTCGGCGCCCAGCGGTGCAACCAGCTACAGCGTCTACCGCAACGGCACGAAGGTCGGCAGCCCGACCGGTACGTCGTACACGGACTCCGGTCTGGCGGCCAACACGACGTACAGCTATCAGGTCAGCGCTTCCAACAGTGCGGGCGAGGGTCCGAAGAGCACGGCGATCTCCGTGCAAACCTCCACCGGCGGCGGCAACACCGGCACCCGCCGAGCCGCGCCGTACCTCTACATGGGCTGGGGCGACCCACCCAACCCAGCGACCGTGATGAATGCCACCGGCATCAAGTGGTTCACGATGGCCTTCATCCTCTCGTCCGGCGGCTGCAACCCAGCCTGGGACGGCAACCGGCCGCTGCAAGGCGGCGCCGACGCGAACGCGATCGCGCAGATCCGGGCCGCCGGTGGCGACATCGTGCCGTCGATCGGCGGCTGGAGCGGCAACAAGCTCGGCCCGAACTGCAGCACCCCGGAGGCATTGGCCGGCGCGTACCAGCAGGTCATCAGCGCCTACAACCTGAAGGCGATCGACATCGACATCGAGAACTCCGACGAGTTCGAGAACGAGGCCGTCCAGGACCGGATCCTGACCGCGCTGAAGATCGTCAAGCAGAACAACCCCGGGATCCAGACGATCCTGACCTTCGGCACCTCGACCACCGGCCCGAACTACTACGGCAACCGGCTGATCGAGCGGTCCGCGGCGCTCGGCGCGAACATCGACATCTTCACGCTGATGCCGTTCGACTTCGGCAGCGCCAACATCTACAACGACACGGTGGCCGCGTCACAGGGCCTGAACAACAAGCTGAAGGCGACCTTCGGCTGGAGCACCGCCGACGCCTACGCCCACCAGGGCATCTCCGGCATGAACGGCCTGTCCGACCAGCAGGAGATGACCACCACGGCGACCTGGCAGAACATCACCAACTGGGCCAAGAGCAACGGGCTCGGCCGGCTGGCGTTCTGGTCGGTGAACCGTGACCGCGGCTGCGCCGGCGGCGGCGTGGTCTCGAACTGCAGCGGCATCGCACAGCCCGACTGGGAGTTCACCCGGATCACCGCGGGCTTCTGACCGGCAGCGGTACGGCGGCGTACGGGGCAGGCACCTCGTACGCCGCTCAGCCGGACTTGAGCGCCTTGACGATGAGGGCGTTGCGGGCGTTCTGGCCGCGCGGGATCGAGGGGTGCAGGCCGTCACGCAGGTACAGCTGCAGACGCTCGGGCTTCGCGGCCAGATGCTCGGCCCACTGGATGATACGGAGGTTGTCGTGCCGGCGCTGTGCCTCGGCCAGCTGCAGGTTGATCCAGGCGCTGTTGCGCTGGTCGGCGACCTGGATGGCCGGACCGTACAGCGTGCGGGCCGCCTGGATGTTCACCCAGAAGACCGTGCGGTCCTCGCCGACGATCTGCATCGTCCGCTCGATCTGCGCGGCCACCGCGGGCGGCGTGAAGATGTCGTTGGAGCCGGCCGACATCAGGATGCGGTGCGGCAGGCCGTAGTCCTGGGCCCAGGTGTTCAGCGCATCGACGGCCGGAGTGACCGGGCGGCCGGCCCAGTTGTTGGCCGCGATGTTGATGCCGACCAGCGTCAGCTGCTTCGCCAGCGACCGAGCGTCCTGGAGGGCGATGCTGTCACCGAACATGAAGACGCCGTCGGTCTCCTGCGCCCTGCGGACCTGCGCCTCGGTGGAGATCGCGTATGCCTGCCGCTCCCATGTGCCCAGCACTCCCGAGCCGTAGACACCGGTCGCGCTGGCCTCGGCGCTCGTGGCAGTCGCCGTCGCGGCCGATGCGACAGTCGACGCCGCGGCCGCCGTACTCGCTGCGAACAGCAGCCGCCGACTCGGCCTGAACGAACTGAGACGCTTCCTCACGGAGAAACTGTGCGGGGGAAAGCCCTCTCTCTGCAAGTCGACACCGCAGAAATGGGACGGACGCTACCAAAGTCAGGTGGACGTCGCGGGCCGGGAACGGACGAACGTACGGAACCGCTCGGCGGCCGGTGTGAGCTGTGTCCGCAGCCGCCACGCCATACCGATCTCCCGCCGGGCCTGAACACCGGCCAGTGGCACCGACACGGCACCGCTGTCGCTGCCACGGACCGCACCGGCCGGCAGGACGGCCACTCCGAGGCCTGCACCGACCAGACCGTCGATGGTCGCCAGGTCGGTCGCCTCGAAGGCCAACTGCGGCGTGAACCCGGCCGCCCGGCACAGCTCCTCGCTGATCCTCCGGAAGCCGAACCCCGGTCGCAGCCCGATGAACGGCTCGTCGGCCGCCGCCGCCAGCTCCACGCGGCGCCGCGACGCGAACGGGTGCCCGGGCGGGACCTGCAGGCACAGCCGCTGCTGCTCCATCAGGTGCCAGCCGAACACCTCCGGGTCTGGTCGTGGCGCGATGATGCCGATCTCGGCCTCACCGCTGACGAGGTCCTGGACGATGTCGTGGGACGGCTCCTGCCGCAGCGCGAACCGGACGCTCGGCGCCACCTCACGGAACGCCTTCAGCAGGTCCGGCACCAGGCTGGTCGCGACCGAGTGCAGGAACCCGAGGCGGACCATCCCCGACTCCGGATCGATCAGTGCGTCGATCCGCCGCCGGGCCGAGTCGACCGCCGCCGTACCGGCCTGGGCTGCCTCGAGGACGAGCCGGCCGTACGGGTTCAGCCGCACGCCCCGATGCTCGCGCTCGAAGAGCTGGACCCCGAACGCACTCTCGACGCGCCGCAACGACCGGGACAGATTCGGCTGGCTGGTGCCCAGTGCCGCGGCCGCCTCGGTCAGATGCTCGGTCTCCGCGAGTACGGCGAACCACCGCAGGTCCTCGATGTTCATACCAAAAGCGTATCGGTAGCTGTTGGGATCGACATTTTACGTATGACACAAGCTGTGCGACCGTCGAAGACATGCACGTCGCCCCGCAGCTGACCGAACCCGGCTACCGTCCCGGAGACCACGAGTACCGCAAACTCTCGATCGCACTCTTCGCAGCCGGCCTGGCGACGTTCGCACTGCTCTACAGCACCCAGCCGCTGCTGCCCGAACTGGTCGACGCGTTCCACGTCTCCCCCAGCCAGAGCGCCTTCACCGTGTCTCTCGCCACTCTCGGACTCGGGATCGCTCTGCTCATCGCAGGCCCGGCCTCCGAGGTGGTCGGGCGTACCACTCTGATGCGCTGGTCGGTCGCAGCCACCTCCGGCTTCGCCGTACTCACCGCAGTCGCACCGACCTGGCACACCCTGCTCGCCCTGCGCGGTCTCCAAGGTGTCGCCATGGCCGGGCTGCCCGCCGTCGCGATGGCCTACCTCAGAGAAGAAGTGCACTCCTCAAGTCACGCCCGCGCCAGCGGCCTCTACATCGCGGGTACGGCGGTAGGCGGCATGACGGGTCGCCTGATCGCAGGAGGCCTCGACGACCTCGGCGGCTGGCGGGTCGCGACCGCCGGCATCGCCCTGGTCGGCGTCCTGTGTGCTGCGCTGGTCTGGCTCCTGCTGCCGTCGTCACAGAACTTCCACCCAAGCCCGGCAAGTCCACGACAGCTCCTGAAACAGACCGGTCGAGTACTGCGTGATCCGGCGCTGCTGGCCCTCTACGGGATTGCGGCTACCGCGGTGGGCGCGTTCGTCGCCGTGTACAACGGTGCCGTCTTCCGGCTGTCCGAAGCGCCGTACCTCCTGAGCTCGGGGATGGCTGGGCTGGTCTTCTGCGTCTATCTGCTCGGTTCGGTCGGCTCGGCGACGGCAGGATCGCTTGCAGACCGGTACGGGCGTCGCGTCGTCGTACCGGTCGGCTGCTTGATCACGCTGGCCGGAGTCGCGATCACTCTGGCCGCGCCGCTCCCACTCATCATCCTGGGGCTCGCAGTGATGACCGCAGGCTTCTTCGCGGTCCACGGTGTCGCCGGTGGATGGGTCGCAGTCCGGGCACACGCCGGTGGCGGCGGCACCGGACAGGCAGCCAGCCTGTACCTCTTCTCCTTCTACCTGGGCTCGTCCGTCTTCGGCGGTCTCGCAGGTACGGCGTGGAGCAGCGCGGGCTGGAGTGGAGTCGCGCTGGAGGCCGGGGCACTGTTCCTGGTGGCACTGGTGCTGTCGATCGTCCTCAAGGGCCTTCCGAGCAAGGTGCCAAACTAGCCAGGTGACCAAAGCGACCGATGCAGCCGATCAGCTGGGCCTCAGCTACGAGGTGACCCGGCACGGACGAGTCAACTCGCTGGAGGAGGCCGCGGCCGCACGCGGCATCGAGCCGGCCCGGCTGATCAAGACGATCGTGGTGCGGCTGGCAGACGACGACTACCGGTTCGTGCTGGTCCCCGGCGACCGGGAGATCGCCTGGCCCAAGCTCCGGGCGCTGCTCGGCGTCAACCGCATCTCGATGCCGGACAAGGACACCGCGTTCGACGTGACCGGCTACGTCCGCGGCACCATCACCCCGCTCGGCAGCACCCATGCCTGGCCGGTGATCGCCGACGAGCGGATCACCGGCACCATCTCCATCGGCGGCGGCGACCACGGCGTGGGTATGACGGTGAACGCCGAGGACCTGGCCAAGGTCCTCAACGCCACCGTCGCCGATGTGACCGACTAGACAAGCCGATGTGACCGACTAGGCAAGTAGCCCACGCTGGCCCGCCCGGAGGCCGGCCTGGAAACGGGTAGTGGCGTCCAGCGACTTGAGGATCCGCTGCATGCGGCGCTCCACTGTCCGCTGCGCCACACCGAGCCGCCGGGCAATGGCCTGGTCTGTCAGTCCGGCCGCTGCGAGCGACAGCAACTGCTGATCCTCGAAGCTGAGCGGACCCTCCGCGGCAGAGGGAGCCAAGGGACTCGCCTGCTTCCACAGCAGCTCGAACAACCGCAGCAGCCCGTCCAGCAGACTCGAAGGCCCGAGCTCGACCACCACATCCGGACTCGTCGGTAGCAGCCCAGTACGGCGGTCCACCACGACCAGCTTCAGCGGTACGTCGCGCAAGATCCGGCAACCCGCAGAGCGGGCAGCCACCAGATCAGTCGGCTCCGACAGCGACGCCATGTCGTAGATCGTCCGGTACGACACACCATGCGCCCGCCGTGGCTCGATCGGAACCACCGCGTACGGCGGCCGATCCAGCACCAGTACTTCGTCCTGCGCGCACTGCTGCGCCTGGTAGAACCGCTGAGCGATCGCCTCCGCTCCGCGGACCACCGTGAACGCGTCATGCCGCGCCCGGAACTCCGCGGTCAGCACCGAGGCACCCACGCGGGCCTCGACGATCGCGGCCTGCTTCCGGAGCGCCAGCAACTCGACCGCGGCCTCCGGCACGGCCGGGACGTAGCGCGCAGGACGCCCCGGCGTGCGGGAGGCCAGGCCGAGTGACAGCAGGGACCGCAGATGCCGGCCGACGCGGGTGGCCGCCCAGCCGGTGTCGTGGGACAGATCGATGGTGGTGCACTCCGGCCGGGCCAGAAGCGCCCGGTAGAGCTGCTCGTCCTCCGAGCAGACCCCGAGCGCCTCCAGCACCGGAGCGGGTCGGTAGCTGTGCATGACCGCGCGTCAGGGCAGTGAATGGACGTGGGATCCGACCTGGTTGGCGAACGCGTTGCCGTTCAGCGCGTCCCAGTTGGTCGACCAGGTCATCGCTCCACGCAGCGCCGGCCACGTGGTGCTGGGCTTGAAGTTGCCGCAGCTAGTGCCCTTGGTCAGGCAGTCCAGTGCGTTGTTGACGATCGTCGGCGAGACGTACCCACTGCCGGCCGCACGGGACGACGCCGGCAGGCCGAGGCCGACCTGATCGGGCCGGAGTCCGCCCTGCAGCATGATGCAGGCCTGCGCGGTGATGAAGTCGACCGTGCCCTGCGAGTACACCTGACCGTCGCAGCCGTTCATCGAGCCGGAGTTGTAGTACTGCACGTTGACCACGGTCAGGATGTCCTTGGTCGCCAGCGCCAGCTTGAAGTACTCGAACGACGTACTCTGCATGTCGATCGTCTGCGGTGCCATCGCGATCACCAGACCGCTGCCGAACTGGCTCTGCAGGCTGCGCAGCGCTTGGCCCATGTACTGCGCGTTGACGCCGTTCTCCAGGTCGATGTCGATCCCGTCGAACCCGTACTCCTGCAGGACGGCGAGCGCACTGCCGGCGAAGTTGTTCGCGGCAGTAGAGTCGCCGACCGAGATGGTGCCGTTCTGGCCACCGACGGACAGGATGACCTTCTTCCCGGCAGCCTTCTTCGCGGCGATGTCCGCCTTGAACTGAGCGACGGTGTAGCCACCGAGCCCGGCGGAGTCCAGGTTGAAGGTGATGGCACCCGGCCGGGAGGCGTCCGCGTCGGCGAACGCCACCGCGATCAGGTCGTACGCCGCCGGTACGTCGGAGATGCGCTGCACCGTCGCACCGTTGTTGAAGTTCTGCCAGTACCCGGTGAGGATGTGCTTCGGCAGACTGCCGGCCGGTGGGTTCGTCGGACCGCTGGACGTCGTGCCGGAGACGGTGGCGCCGTACGGTGAGCAGTTGCCGCTCGGGTCACACGCCCGCACCTTGAAGCTGTACGTCGTACTCGGGCTCAGACCGGTCGCGGTCCAGTTGGTCACGGCGCCGACGTTCTGTGCGGCCGACGTCCTCGTACCACGTCGTAGTGGTCGATGCCGTTCGCGTCCGACGCGGCGGACCAGTTGAGCTGCAGGGAACTCGAGGTCGGGCTGCCGACCGTGAGTCCACCGGGAGTCGACGGCGTGGTGTCCGCGGTGCCACCGGGGCCGTCCAGTACGACGTCGTCAGCCTGGTACGCCGGGAGGCCGTACCAACCATGCAGATAGATCGTCACGGACGTGGCTGAGTCGCCGGTGGTGAAGGGAACGGTCAGCTGGCTCCACGTACTGCTGATGGTCCAGGTGCTGGGTCCACCGTCGACGCCCAGATAGACGTTCGATCCCTTCACCCAAGCGGACAAGGTGTACGCCGTATTGGGCTGTACCGGTATCGATTGGGAGCAACGGGCGATGTTGGATCCGCTCGGGGTGGCCTGGAGCGCGTAGCTACCGGTGCGGGCCGATCCGGAGACCGTGCCGGCCGGGCAGGACCACCCGGAGGTGGTGCCGGTTTCGAAGGATCCGTTGGTGACGAGGTTGGTGGCGGCCGTCCCGGTCAAGGGGACCAGGACTAGGCCCGCGAGGGCGAGGAGCAGCGTGAGCAGGACGGGAATGATCGCGGCCTGGGGGCGGTGTGCAGGCGGGTTCATGACTTACAAACTGTGACTGCGTAACTACATTGTCAAGACCCTGCATAAAGTGAACGCGCTCTCACGCTGCCAGAAAGTGAAGAAGGTACAGATTCTTGACATCACCGTTGCGGAAATCCGCCGGTAGAAAGGCGACGGCCCCCGGCGGGGGGGTGACCGGGGGCCGTCTTCGGCCACGGGCTCGGGGGGAGGAGCCGGGGGCCGATCAGGAGGCGACAGTCTGCCACTGTCAGGGGGTATATTCCCCCCAAGATCGGATCTCACACATCTCGATTCGGTTGCGACCGAGCACGTGTGGACCGAGCGCCCAGGAGTGCCGATCAGGCCTCCCAAGCCAGTGTCACTGTCACACTGATCAATAGTCTAACGGGAGACCGGCCGACGCAAAAGCCCGGGCCCCTCGGCGTTTCTCTCCGATGCCTATGCTCGACCTCATGGAGCCCCTCGGGACCGCCCGGTCCGCCGCCTTCTTCGATCTGGACAAGACCATAATCGCCCGTTCGAGCACGCTCGCGTTCTCGCGGCCCTTCTATGCCGGCGGGCTGATCAACCGGCGGACGGTCCTGCGCAGCGCCTACGCTCAGTTCGTCTACCTGCTCGGCGGCGCGGACCACGACCAGATGGAGCGGATGCGGGAATACATCTCCGCGATGTGCACCGGGTGGGACGTCCGGACGGTGCAGGCGATCGTCGCCGACACCCTCCACCACATCGTCACGCCGATGATCCACGACGAGGCGGTGGAGCTGATCGAGGCCCATCACGCGGCCGGCCGGGACGTGGTGATCGTGTCGTCGTCGGGTGTCGAGGTGGTCGAGCCGATCGGCGCGATGCTCGGCGCGGACAAGGTGATCGCCACCCGGATGGTAGTTGCCAATGGCAAGTACACCGGCGAGATCGCGGAGTACGCCTACGGCCCGAACAAGGCGACCGCGATCCAGGCGCTGGCCGTGGCCGAGGGCTACGACCTCGAGAACTCCTTCGCCTATTCGGATTCCATCACCGACGAGCCGATGCTGGCCACGGTCGGTCACCCGCACGCGGTCAACCCGGACAAGGCGTTGCGGCGGCTCGCTGCCGAGCGTGACTGGCCGGTCCTCGACTTCAAGGTGCCCGTCGGTCTGGCCGAACGGTCACGTTTGCGTGAGGCACGACGTCCGGCGATGGCGGCCGGCCTGGTCGCCGGACTGGCGGCCGGGGCGTTCCTGCTGGCCTCCCGCCGGCGGTCCCGGCCGGCCTCGGACGGCCCGGGCGGCGGTCCGGAAAGCTGAAGGTTCCTTCATTGTTCTCAACTGCATGAAGACCGGGCTTCCCCTTCACAGGAAGGGTTTTCAGGAGTACAAAGGAATCACAAAGGACCTTCGGGTCCGGTAGAGATTGCACGGCAGCCAGGCACCCACGCGGCGACCAGCCCATCCCAACCGGGCAGCGCGACCCAGGCCTAGTCCTGTGGCGGCAAACAGGTGCACGCATGGTAACCAGGATGGCGTGCCAGCGACGGCGTTCTCATCAGAGAGCGCCGTTCGCACGTTACCGGGACCGGACCAGCGGGGACCGTTCGGCACCGAGTGTCAGGACTTCGCAGGTCCGCAATAACCAGTCACGAACCCCGGTCAATCCTTGCGCTGCGTAGTCATCGAGGCCCGATCCATACGATCCGGCCAACTCGTAGTGACCAAGCTCCGGCACCGTGACCCCGACCGGGTCGATGCCCCGGGCAACCAACAGGCAGCGTTCGGCGGCCCGGGCGACGAGTCCGTTCGCGGTGGGGAACGGGCGCAGCACGGCCAGTTCCGCATGCACGATGCCCGCGACGACCAGGCCGGGCGCCTTGGTCGGGCGGGTCAGGTTCTGTGCCAGAGCGCTCAGCCGCTCCCACATCTCGTCCGCGGGCGGCGCCGGCGGCAGGCCCGGGATGTCGTCGGGCAGTGGCTCGCGGGTGGTTCGCAGATGGCCCAGCTGCTCGTCCGGTCCGAGGTCCGCGGCCGCCAACTGGTGCAGTCTGGTCCAGACCTGCACCGGCGCGGCGTCCACCCGTGGCGCGAGCGCCATCAACTCGCCGGTCATCCGCACCGCCCCGGTGGCCAGTCCGTCGGCGGCGCCACGGCGTACCTCGTCGAGCGTCGCCGGGCTGCCGGCCAGCGCAGCGGACGCGTGGGCGCCACGCAGCAGGGCCTCGGCGGTCATGTCCGAGCCGACCTTGCGCAGACCGCGGTCCCGCAGCAGCACGTCGACCGCGTCCCGGGCCGCCCGCGCCGCCGACCCGACCCCCTCCAGCCCAGCCAGTGGCTCGAAAACATCTGCACTCATGACAGCACCCTAGGGCGTCGCTGGTGGTCCCACGCCTACTGCGCGGCACTCGGCACGGCATCTCGGCGCACTGGAGCAAAGACCATGATGGATCCGCATCGCGGCCTTCACTCCAGCACGCCGAGCTACCGCGCCGAGCACCTGCTCGCGACGGCGTGGGACCACCAGCGACACCCTAGGATGACGTGGCATGGCGCTCGGCACCGTCCCCAAGTTCAGCATCGTGGTCCCCTGCCATGCCTCCCGGGCGTGGCTGCGACCGTGCCTGGACTCGGTGCTGGGCCAGTCGTTCACCGACTTCGAGATCATCGGGGTGGACGACGCCGATCGGGACGGCTCCGGCCGGATCCTGGCGGAGTACGCCGCCGCCGATCCGCGGGTGCGGGCGCTGCACCTGGACGAGAACGTCGGTTTGGGCCTGGCCCGGAACGCCGGGCTGAAGGAGTGCCGCGGCGAGTACGTGCTGTTCCTGGACGCTGACGACCTGTACCTGCCCGGCTCACTCGAGGCGATCGCCGGCCGGATCGATGACACCAACCGGCCGGACATCGTGCTGTTCGACTACGAGCGGATCTTCTGGGACGGCCGGGTGGTCGGCAACCGGCGGCACGACGCGTTCGCCCGCGAGGGCGCCGGGGTGTTCACCGCGGCCGAGCGGCCGATCTTCCTCACCTTCCTCGAGGTGGTCTGGAACAAGGCCTGCCGGCGCGACTTCCTCAGCCGGCACGGGTTCGCGTTCACGGACGGCTTCTACGAGGACGCGCCGTGGACCTACTCGACGATGCTGACCGCCGAGCGGATCGCCACCCTGGACCGGGTCGTCGTGCACTACCGGCAGCACCGGACCGGCGGCAACATCCACGCCACCGGCGGCCGCAGGCAGTGGGACATCTTCCGCCAGTACGACCGGGTGCACGCGTTCATCCAGTCCGACCCGGAGCTGGCCGGCTGGCGGCGGTTCGCCTTCGACCGGTCGCTGGACCACGTCCTCGCCGTACTGGCCAAGCCGGAGCGGATCGATCCGGACGACCGGGCCGACTTCTTCCACGCCGCGCATGCGTTCGCGAAGCGGTGGAAGCCCGAGGGGTACACCTCCGACCGCACCGGACGAGGCTTCAAACGCTGGCTGCTGATCCACGACGACTACGCGACGTACTCCACGCTCAAGCTGAGCGCGAAGGTGCTGCAGGTGTCGAGCCCGCGCAAGACCGTCGGCAAGCTGCTGCACCGGGCCAAGCTGGACCCGAACCTGGCCGCCTACACCGCCTACTGGTTCAAGCAGTACGCCTGCAACCCGCGGGCGATCTACGAGAAGGCGGCCGAGTTGGCGCCGCATCTGCGCGGTGTCTGGGTCGTCGACTCCGACCACGTGGGCGCCGTCCCGGAGGGTGTCGAGTACGTCGTCGCGGGCTCACCGGCGTACGGCAAGCTGCTGGACCGGGCGACGTACTTCATCAGCAACATGAACTGGCCGAAGGAGCTGGAGAAGCGGGACGGGCAGATCCACCTGCAGACCCAGCACGGTACGCCGCTGAAGACGATGGGCACCGACCTGCGGCACTTCCCGCAGGCGGCGAAGGACCTCGACCTCGACGAGCTGATGCGCCAGGTCGACCGCTGGGACTTCAACCTGTCCTCGAACCGGTACTCGTCGGAGATCTGGGAGCGGACCTACCCGGCGTACTTCGAGGAGCTCGAGTACGGCTACCCGCGGAACGACCGTCTGCTCACCACGAGCGTCGACGAGGTCCGCGCGATCCGGGCGTCGTTCGGCTTCGACGACTCGCACCTCGTCGTGCTCTACGCGCCGACATTCCGCGACGGCATCGACTCGATCCGGACACCGACCGGTGTGGTCGACCTGGGTGGCACCGGCGTCCACCTCGACCTGGACCGGCTCGCCGGAGCAGTCGGCGAGCACGGCCGGGTGCTGGTGCGGACGCACTACTCGTTGTCGACGACGCCGGAGGTCCACTCCGGCAAGGTGGTCGATGCGTCCCGGCACCCGCGGGTCGAGGACCTGATGCTGGCCGCCGACGTCCTCGTCTCGGACTACTCCTCCATCACCTTCGACTACGCGAATCTGGACCGCCCGGTCGTCCTGCTGGCCGAGGATCAGCGTTTCTACAACCGCCGGCGCGGCACCTACTTCGACATCACCGAGTTCCCGCCCGGGCTGGTCGCACGGTCACCGGAGGAGCTGCTGACGATCCTGCAGACCGGCGCATTCGCGGCGGCCGAGGCCTCCAAGCACCGGCAGCTGTTCCGGGAGAAGTTCTGCGAGTACGACGACGGCCGGGCGGCGGAGCGAGTCGTACGCCGGGTCTTCCTCGGCGAGACCGACGTACCGGCGATCGTGCCGCTGAACGACCGCTCTCCGGCAGCCTCGCCGCACGTTCATGCATAATGGCTGACATGTCGATCAGCCTGAAGTCTGTGAGCGCCCTGCGCCCCCGCTTCAGCCTGCGACGACGACGCGCTGTCTGAACACCTCAGCCCTGTTCCAGTGCGTCTCCCTTTGAAGGACCCTTCATGTCCGCTGTTCTGCCTGTCCTGGCCACCAGACTGTCCACTGCCGCCGCGGCCGCCTTCGGTCCGTCGTACGGCGAACTCGATCCCGAACTGCGGTCGGCGACCAGACCCGAGTTCGGCCACTACCAGACCAACCTCGCGCTCCGGCTGGCGAACGCCCTCGGCCGGCCGCCGCGGGAGATCGCCACACGCCTGGTCGCCGAGCTACAGGTCGGCGACCTGTGTGAGCCGCCGCAGATCGCCGGACCCGGCTTCGTCAACCTGACCTTGCGGGCCGAGACGTTGGCCGCGGCGGTCAACGAGCCGCTGACGTTCGGGGCGCGCGGCGAGCGGGTCGTCGTCGACTACTCACAGCCCAACGTCGCGAAGCAGATGCACGTCGGCCACCTGCGGTCGACGGTGATCGGTGACGCGCTCTGCAACGTACTGCGGTACGTCGGGTACGAGGTGATCCGGCAGAACCACGTCGGCGACTGGGGCACGCAGTACGGGATGATGATCGAGCAGCTCAAGGACGAGGAGCTGGACCCGGAATCCCTTGATCTGCAGGGCTTGCAGCTGCTGTACGAGCGGAGCCGGAAGCACTTCGATGCCGACGGCCCCTTCGCGGACCGGTCCAGACTGAGGGTTGTGGCGCTGCAGTCGGGCGATCCGGAGACGCGGGCGATCTGGCGGCGGATGGTCGACGTTTCGCTGGATGACTTCGAGCAGGTGTACGCGCTGCTCGGATCCGCCCTGACCCGGGACGACGTGGTCGGCGAGAGCGCCTACAACGACGATCTGCAGCCGATCGTGGACGAGTTGTCCAGGGCCGGTCTGCTGACCGAGTCCGAGGGTGCGCTGTGCGCGTTCCTGCCCGGGTTCCTCGGCCGGGACGGTCAGCCGCTGCCGGTGATCGTGCGGAAGTCCGACGGCGGCTTCGGCTACAGCGCGACCGATCTCGCCGCCGTCCGGCACCGGGTGAGCAGGCTGCACGCCAGCCGGATCGTGTATGTCGTCGACCACCGGCAGTCCTTGCACTTCGACCAGATCTTCACCCTCGCCAGGACGGCCGGCTGGTTGCCGCCGACAACAACCGCCGAGCACGTCAGCTTCGGAACGGTCCTCGGACCGAACGGAAAACCCTTCAAAACAAGGGCAGGCGGCACGGTGAAGTTGACCGCCTTGCTCAACGAGGCGGTGGCGCGGGCCGATTCGCTGCTGGAGGGTCGCGACGGAGTCGACCGGCAGACGACCGCACGCGCGGTCGGCATCGGCGCGGTCAAGTACGCCGACCTGTCCAGCGACCGGGGCAACGACTACGTATTCGACCTCGACCGGATGGTCGCGATGACCGGCAACACCGGGCCGTACCTCCAGTACGCGCACGCCCGGCTGACCCGGCTGCTCGCCAAGGCCGGCGGATCCGACGGCGAGGTGACCGACCTCAAGGACCCGGCCGAGGTGAGACTCGCACTGCTGCTGACCGGTTTCGCCGGCACGGTCGCCCAGGTCGCGGAGACACTCCAACCACACCGGCTCTGCACCTACCTCTACGAGGTCGCCGCCGCACTGTCCGTCTTCTACGAACTGTGCCCCGTGCTGACCAGCGAGGGCGAGACCAGAGCCAGCCGGATCGCGCTCTGCGCGGCGACCCGGAAAGTGTTGCAGGATGGACTCGGCCTGCTCGGTATCACGGCCCCAGATGCGATGTGACTCTCCCGGAGGTTGCCCATGTTGCCGTGGTCCGCGGATCTCGCCGGCCGGTTCGAGCAGACGACGTACGACAGCGCCTTGCTGCGCGGGAACCCACTGGGTGATCCGCACGAGCGGCCGGTGCTCGTCTACCTGCCGCCGGGGTACGACGACTCGGACCGGCGCTACCCGGCGATCTACGTGACGATGGGATACACCGGGCACATCGGGATGTGGTTCAACCGGACGCCGTTCCGGCAGCCGTTCCCGGAGTTGCTCGACGCGCTGTTCGCGCCGGGCGACGTACCGCCGGCGATCGTCGTGTTCGTGGACAGCTGGACGCGGTACGGCGGCAGCCAGTGCCTCGACTCCCCCGGCACCGGGCAGTATCACTCGTACCTGTGCGAGGAGATCGTGCCCTGGGTCGACGCGAAGTACCGGACCATCGCCGACCGCGACCACCGCGCCATCACCGGCAAGTCGAGCGGCGGCTGCACCGCGATGGTGACGCCGATGCTGCGGCCGGACGTGTTCGGGGCCCTGGCGACGCACGCCGGGGACGCGGCCTTCGGCGTCTGCTACACGCCGGAGTTCCCCGCGCGGGCCCGGACGCTGCGCGACAAGTACGACGGCAGCTACGAGAAGTTCTTCGAGTCGTTCGCGAGCCGCGCCGGCCGGACCTCGAACGAGGATCTGCACATGCTCGAGATGTACGGCTACTCCTCGGCGTACTCGGCTGAACCCGACGGCACTGTCCTGCTGCCGTACGACGACCTGGGCAGGATCATCCCGGAGGTCTGGGAGCGCTGGCTGTCCCACGACCCGGTCGAGATGGCTCGCCAACCGCAGTACGCCGACGCGCTGCGCTCACTGCGAGCGGTCTGGATCGATGCGGGTCAGCAGGACGAGTTCTACCTCGACTTCGGTGCCACCGCGTTCCACCGGGAGGTGCAGCAGGCCGGCGTACCCGAGGAGCGTGTCCACTTCGAGCTGTTCGAAGGGACCCACGGCGGCATCGAGTACCGCTACCCGCTCGCGGTGCGGTGGCTCTGCGAACAACTGCGGTAATTCGCGTGCTCCGGCCGGAGCCACCCCGTACCTTCGGGCCATGGGGACTTTGACGTGGCCGGAGGGGATCGACGCGCGCCCGATCGACAAGGGCGACGCGGAGGCGTGGGCCGAGCTGCTCGCCGCGCGGGAGAAGGTCGATCAGGAGGGCGAGAACTACGACGCCGACGACCTGATCGAGGAGCTGGAGGACGCGCAGCTGGACACCTCCCGCGACACCGTCGGCCTGTGGGCCGACGGGCGGATGATCGGGTACGGCAAGGTGTACGCCCCGAGCTCGGTGGTGGACGTCGCCCGGATCCGGACCGAAGGCACCGTCCATCCGCAGTGGCGGCGGCAGGGACTCGGTACGGCGCTGCAGCGGTGGCTGATCCAGCGCGCGGGCGAGGTCCACATCGAGAAGCACCCAGAGACGACCGGTGAGATCAACACCGCGACGATCAGCACGAACGTCGGCGCCGACCGGCTGCTGCGGACCTTCGGCTTCGAGGAGTGCCGCTACTTCTTCGACATGAAACGCCCGCTGGATGCCGCAGTGCCCGAGGCCACGCTCGCCGATGGACTGCGGCTCGCGCAGTTCGACCCGGCGATGGACGAGGACGTGCGGGTGACCCACAACGAGGCCTTCCGTGACCACTGGGGTTCGACCCCGCGGGACCCGGAGAGCTGGAAGAACTGGGTCACCGGCTCCCGCGCCTTCCGCCGAGGACAGTCGTACGTCGTCCTGGACGGTGACACGATCGCGGCGTACGTGCTCGGCTACGAGTGGGTCGCCGACACCGAGGCCACCGGGATCAAGGAGCTGTACATCGGCCAGGTCGGGACCCTGCGGGCCTACCGTGGTCGCGGGCTGGCCCGGGCCGCGCTGGCGAAGGTGCTGACCGAGGCCGTACAGGCCGGCTTCCAGCGGGCAGGTCTCGGCGTCGACGCCGACAACCCCACCGGAGCGCTCGGCCTGTACGAAGGCCTCGGTTTCGCGATTCACAGCAAGTGGATCACTTACCGTTTGCCGCTCTGATCAGACGTGTGAGTCCACGACGACCGGGTCTGGAGTCGCCTCGATCGGCTCCGGCCGGCGCCGGAACCAGTTCCAGGGGCGGACACTGACCACGATCATCGTCAGGCTCAGGACGGCGTACACCAGGGATCCGATGAAGGCCGCGTGCACACCGTCGGTGAGCACCTCGCGCGGGATGGTCGAGGTGGAGTTGCGGCTCGCCGTACCGAAGATGGTGACCAGGATGCCGAGGCCGAGCGCACCGCCGACCTGCTGGACCACGTTCAGCATGCCGGAGGCGGCACCCGAGTCCTCCGGCGCGACGCCCGAGATGGCCCGGCTGACCAGCGGGATGAAGATCATCCCGGCGCCCATGCCGAACAACAGCATCGGACCGACCACGTCGGCGAGGTAGGTGCTGTTCGCGTCCAGCTGCGTCAGCCACACCGTGCCCAGCGCGACCAGCGTGGACCCCGTCAGCATCAGCTTGGCGCCGTCGATCCGGGCGACCAATCGCGGCACCACTCGGGACGCCGTGAACAGCAGACCGGTCAGCGGCAGGAAGGCGAGACCGGCTGCCAGCGGGCTGAGCGCGAGCACACCCTGCAGGTACTGCGTCAGGAAGAAGAACATCCCGAACATCGTGCCGACCACCAGAAGCATGGTCACGTACGACGCCGACCGGTTGGCCGACCGGAACAGACGCAGCGGAACGATCGGGTGGCTGACCCGGCGCTCGACCAGGACGAACGTGACCAGGAGCACCACGCCGACCGCGAACGCACCCAGGACCTCGGCCGACGTCCAGCCGACGTCGGCGACCCGGATGAAGCCGAACACGAGCGAGGTGATGCCGAGCGTCGAGGTGAGCGCGCCGGCCACATCGAACCGGCCGGTCTCCGGCGCGGTCTCGGTCAGCACCCGCCGCGCCGCGATGACCAGGCCGATGCCGATCGGCACATTGATGAACAGACCCCAGCGCCAGGACGCCCAGTCGGTCAGCATTCCGCCGAGGACCAGACCGACGCTGCCGCCGCCGGACGACACCAGGCTGTAGTACCCGAGCGCCTTCAGCCGCTCGGGACCTTCGCGATAGGTGAGCATGAGCAGAGTCAGCGCGGCTGGTGCGGCGATGGCACCGCCGATGCCCTGCAGGACGCGGGCGGCGAGCAGTAGTTCCGCATTCGGCGCGAGACCGCCGAGCAGCGAGGCGAGCGTGAAGACACTGACGCCGGTGACGAACACCCGGCGGCGACCGAGCAGGTCCCCGGCCCGGGCACCGAGCAGGAGCAGACCGCCGAACGCGAGCGCGTAGGCGTTCTGCACCCAGGACAAGCTGGACGGGCTGAAGTCGAGCGCGTGCTGGATCTTGGGCATCGCGATGTTCACCACGGTGCCGTCGAGGATCACCATCAACTGGGTGATCAGGATGACCGCGAGAACGACCCCCGGCCGCCGCGCGGGCGTGCCTGGGGTGGCGCCGGACGGCGCCGCGGCTGTTGCCGACATATTGCTCCTTACCCCGGAGGGGCTACAGTTGAGACAGAAAGCGGAGCGCTCCTCCGGATACGATACGGAGGCACCCTCCGCTTTGCAAGCGATATTCTTCGGGAACTTCGATCGCTGCCGACCGTGAGGAGGTCCGATGGGCACGCCACAGCTGCCGTCCATGCGGCCGACCCGCGCGGACGCGGCCCGGAACTACGACCTGCTCGTCACTGCCGCCCGCGAGGCGTTCACCGAGAACGGCGCCGACACCTCGCTGGAGGAGATCGCCCGCCGGGCCGGCGTCGGCATCGGCACGCTCTACCGCCGGTTCCCGAACCGGACCGCGCTGCTCGAGGCGGTCTACGTGGACGAGATCCAGTCGGTCTGCGACCGGGCGTACGGCTTCGCCGAGGAACTCGAGCCGTTCGAGGCGTTGGCCGCCTGGCTCCGCAGCTTCGTCGGCTACGCCGTCTCCAAGAAGTCCCTGGCCGGCGAGCTCACAGTTGCCTTGGGCAAGGATTCGGAGTTCTTCCAGACCTGCAAGGTCAACGTCAGGGAGGCCGGTCAGCTGCTGCTGGACAAGGCGAAGGCGTCCGGCGAGGTGCGGCCCGAGCTCGACCTGACGGACATCATGCGTCTGGTCGGCGGGATCAACATGAGCCGCGACATGGAGCCCGAGCAGGCTCAGCGGCTGCTCGACATCGTGCTGTGCGGCCTCAGGCCGGCTGACTCCCGGCCTCAGTCAGCGTCCTGACCTCGGCCAGCGTCGGATTGCCCGCGTCGCGCTCGGCCCAGCTCAGCTGCTCGCGCGGGAATGGAAGTTCTCCTTGAGCCAGCCGTCGTCGTTCGGCTGCACGTCCAGCTCGATCCGCAGCACACCGGGGATCGTGGTTTCGTATGCCCTCACCGCCGTACCTGCCGGCGGGCCTCGAGCTGGGCCTGGTCGGCCGCAGTCAGGCCCGCCTCCCAGCCGGCGCCGTTGGTGATCCGGGTCCGGCGAGTGGTCGTGTTCGGGAACAGCTTGCTGAACAGCGCGTCCACCTGTTCCTCTCGCCTCGTCAGCACAGGCAACAGCCGCCCAGCGTCGGCTTCCGGTACGGCGGCCTGAGTGGCTGCCGCGGCCGTCTGCAACCGCTCTCCGATCCGCTGTGCGTAGGCCATCAGGAACGACTGCCGGAACGACCGCGTTCGCGA
The DNA here is from genome assembly GCF_045207705.1 of Kribbella sp. NBC_00889. Taxonomy (NCBI): domain Bacteria; kingdom Bacillati; phylum Actinomycetota; class Actinomycetes; order Propionibacteriales; family Kribbellaceae; genus Kribbella; species Kribbella sp. NBC_00889. The sequence continues at coordinate 7,108,068 of NZ_CP108783.1, forward strand.
TTCGCCGCGTCGGCCGAAGTGTTTGCCTGCGGCAAGCATCGCCCGATTCGCCTGCACCAGCAGGGAAGTGCTGAGGATCTCGGTCAGCTGCAGATCCAGGTCGGCACCGACAATGGTGACCACGGCCAGCTCGTCGATCACCACGGTGCGACAGCGGTTCGCCGACGCGACGGCGCCGACCAGCTGCGCCTTGGCAGACACGTACGGCGTGTCGACCCACAGTCGCCGGCCGGCCGAGTCGTCCGGAATCTCCACCGCCGGATCCGCCTCCACCAGGGCACTGTCGAGCGAGAACTTCGCCATCAGCTCCTGCGCCTTGCCGGACAACGCCTCCGCCTCGTCCGGGAACTCCGTCGCCTCCGCCTTCGCGAGCAGACCCCGGATCCGCGCCAGCACCTTCCCGTTCACCGGTACGGCGTGATGTTCGCCGCGACGTACCGGCGTACCGGGCAGGGGGTAGAGGCGGGCGAGGATCGGGAGAGTCTGGAGGAAGCCTGCGAGGGACAGGGCGTGGTGGAGGGTGAGGTAGCGGCCGACGCGGGCCTCGGCGGCCCAGGCGGTCAGGTCGAGGCCTGTGAACGGTGGCGAGACACCGAGATCCGTCAGCTGGTCGAGCCAGCCCGGATCGATCGTGGCGGGCTTGTAGGCCTGGTGTTCGGCGGAGATGGTGGCCAGGAGCAGCGGCTCGACACCCGCATCCAGCTGCCGTCGGCCATGCTGGACGACATCGGCCGGTGACCAGCCGCGCTCCCACGTCGTCCGGAGCAGACCGGTCAGAAACCCCTTCAGGCAACGATCGACCTGCGCCTGGTCGCGTTCGTCGTACGCACCGAGGCGGGCCAGCTCGGCGTCGGCGCGATCGTCGCGCAGGGCAACGACGGCGGCAGCGATCGGCAACAATCGCAGGATCTCGTCGTCACTCACGCGGTCGAGTCTGACACCCGGCGAAGTTCCCGCCCAAACGGGACCGCGATCCCTTGTGGAAAACCCGGCGTTTCTGAAGCCTGGCTGAAGACAGCGAGCGAAGATCTGCCCAAAAAGGACGCTGTCGCAGGGGGATCAGGCACCTAGCCTGGCAGCACCACATCGGGGAGGAAACGCAATGACTCAGCTTGCGGAAGCTGGACTCGACGAACTACGCGCTGCACTGGTGGGGGCCGTGCTGGCGCCGGACGAGGACGGGTACGACGACGCGCGGCGGCTCTGGAACGCGCAGCACGACCGGCGTCCCGCCGTGATCGCCCAGGTACGGACCGCCGAGGACGTCCAGGCCGCGGTCCGGTTCGCCGTCGCCAACGACCTGGAGATCGCCGTCCGGGGCGGTTCACACAGCATGTCCGGAGCGTCGTCGGTCGACGACGGACTGATGATCGACCTGAGCCGGATGAACCAGATCACGGTCGATCCGGAGGCGCGCCGCGTCCGCGTCGGCGGCGGAGCGCTGCTGAGTGACCTCGACGCGGCCACACAGGCGCACGGCCTGGCGGTCCCGGCCGGCATGATCAGCCACACCGGTGTCGGTGGGCTGACGCTCGGTGGCGGCATGGGCTGGCTGACTCGCAAGCACGGCCTCAGCATCGACAACCTGGAGTCCGTGCGGATCGTCACCGCGGACGGCAGCATCCTGCGGGCGGCCGAGGACGAGAACCCGGACCTGTTCTGGGCGCTCCGCGGCGGCGGCGGCAACTTCGGCGTGGTCACCGAGTTCGAGTTCCGGCTGCACGAGGCCGGGCCGATGGTGCAACTGGGCATGATCTTCTTCGGCCTGGACCAGGGCGCCGAGGCGCTGCGGATGGCGCGCGACGTCATCCCGAGCCTGCCGCGCGACCTCAACGTGGTGATCGCCTGCCTGAACGCGCCACCCGCGCCGTTCGTCCCGCCGGAGCACCACTTCAAGCCCGGCTATGCGCTGGTCGTGGTCGGCTTCGGCTCCCCGCAGCAGCACGCCGAGGCACTCGAGCGCATCCGCACCGCGCTGCCGCCGCTGTTCGAGTTCGCGTCACCGATGCCGTACGTCGCGTTGCAGCAGATGCTGGACGAGGCGAACGACTGGGGCCGCTACAACTACGAGAAGGGCATCTACCTCGACGCACTGACCGACGGCGCGATCGACGCGATCACCGAACAGGTGCCCCGGAAGACCTCGCCGATGTCGGTCGTGCTCTTCTACCACCTCGACGGTGCCTACCTCGAGGCCGATGACGACGCCACCGCTTTCGGCGGCGGACGGACCGAGCGGTACGCGGTCTTCTCGATCGCGATCTGCCCGGAGCCGTCGATGTTCGACGCGGAGCGGGCCTGGGTCCGCGGCCTGTGGGACGCGATGCTGCCCCATGCGAGCACCATCGGCGGCTACGTGAACGGGATGACCGACCCGGACGAGGACCGGCTGCGCGCGTCGTACGGCGACAACAAGTACGACCGGCTCGCGCAGATCAAGGCGAAGTACGACCCGGACAACGTGTTCCACCGCAACCAGAACATCAAGCCGGCCTGACCGACGGTCCGGGTACGCCGACGACGCTCGGCGTACCCGGGACTCGTCCTAGATCGAGGCGGCGCCGTCGACAACCAGGACCTGGCCGTTGATGTTGGTCTGGTCGAGCAGGAGCATGCGGACCACCGGGACGACCTCGTCGGGCTCGGTCAGGTGCCCGGTGGGGGTGCGGCGGACGATCTGGTCGAGCTGGGTCTGGCCCAGGACCGCGGACATCTCCGAGGCGAAGAAGCCGGGCGCAACCGCGTTCGCCAGGACACGTCCGCCGAGTTCGCGGGCGAGCGAGCGGGTGGCGGCGTCCATGCCGCCCTTGGTGGCGGAGTACGCGACCAGGCCCGGGTAGCCGCGCTGCGCACAGATCGACGTGACGTTGACGATCCGGCCCTTCAAGCCCTTCGCGAGCATGCGGCGCAGCACGAAGCGGGTGAGGATCAGCGGCGAGGTCAGGTTCGTCCTGATGATCTCGGCGACCTGGTCGGCCGAGGTGTGGACGTGCAGCGAGTCCTGGCCGATGGCGGCGTTGTTGACCAGACCGTCGATCGGTCCGAGCGCCGTCTCCACCGCCCGCACGAACGCCTGTCCGGCCGCGGCGTCGTTGATGTCGACGGAGCCGTAGTGCAGGTGGTCCGGGTACTTCTCGCCGAGTGCGGTCAGCTCTGGGGTCACGGTCCGGGCGAAGGCGGCGACCTTCAGCCCGGCGGCGAGCAGATCGGTGACGATCGCCAGCCCGAGGCCGCGGGATCCGCCCGAGACCAGTACGACGGACGCGGGCGGGACCCCGCTCGATTCAGACTTCACTCTTGAGTGTCTCCTTCTGCGGGATCTCGTCGAGGAAGGTGATCCGCCGCGGTACGCCGTAGTCCGGCAGGCGGCTCGAGCACCACTGGACAAGGTCATTGTGGGTGAGCGGACCCAGCGTCGGGTTCCGCACCACCTCGGCGGCCACCATCCGGCCGACCAGAGGTGCCTTGCGCGCGAACACGCGGGCCCACGAGACACCGGGGTGGCCCATCAGCACGTTGCGTACGACGCCGGCCGACACCTTCGACCCACCGACGTTGATCTCATCGCTGTCCAACCGGCCGGTGATCAGCACCCGGTCGCCGGAGTACTCGATCCGGTCGCCGGTGTGCACCGCACCGACCAGACCCGCGCCATGATGCGGCGACCGGATGACGAGTTCGTCGCCGTCGGTCGAGAGGATCGGGCGGTCCGGGTCGGGCTTGCGGTCCAGCCACTCGCGCGGGAAGCCGGCCTTGCCGTCGTGCACCACGATCGACGCACCGACCTCGGAGGACGCGTAGATCCAGGAGATCCGGGCCTTCGGGAAGATCTCTCGCAGCTGGTCGAGAATCGCCTGGTCGACCGGCTCACCCCCGAGCGTGATCTGCTCCAGCGGTACGGCGGCCAACGCGTCGGCGTCACGGTAGATCGCTTGGCGCCAGAACGTCGGCGTACCGGAGGCCGCGGTGACACCGTGGGTGGCGGCGATCGACGGCCAGTCCTCCAGCTCGTCCGGCTCGATGGCGACCACGCCCTGATCGGCGTGGGTCAGCGAGAGCGTGACGATCTGCCACCACGCGTACGTGCCGGGCGAGTACGGCAGGAGCCAGGTGCGCGGCGGCTGGTCGCCGGTGACTGTGGTCAGGGTCTCCAGGGTATGACCGATGCGCTTCGGACGGCCGGTCGAGCCGGAGGTGAGCAGCCAGGCGCGGCCGGACTCCTCGACGCGCTTCAGCTTCGCCGGGGTCACTTCCCCAGTGGGCAGAACGATCGCGAACCCGGACTCGCCCAGCTCCTCGCGCATCCGGTTGTCGACGCGCGACGAGGTGGCGACCAGGAGCTCCGTGCCGTGGACCGCGTGGTGGCGCACTGCCGCCAGCGCGTCCGCACCGTTGTCGACCAGGACGGCCGCCGGTGAGGGCAACTGCGGGAGCTTGTGCAGGGTCCGCCAAGTCAGGCTCTTCCCGGCGACGACCACTGTGTTGTCGTCACCGATGAGAGCGGTGGTTCGGCGCGGCGCGGTCACGCCGACTGAAGTTGCTCGATGAAGTCCAGCACATCGCCGACAGTGGTGATCCGGCGCAGCCCGGGGGCATCGAAGTTCAGCTCGTCCTCCAGCTCGTCCTCGACCCGGAGGGCCAACTCGGAGAAGTCCAGCGACCGGAACCCGATCTCTCGCAGATCGGCGGTGTCGTCGGCCGGCAAGTTCTTTCCCTGCGCCGTCATCACCTCGCCCATCAACTCCCTGACCCTGCCACGCGCTATCGAACTCATGAGGCCAAAGCCTAGCTTGTGCGCTCGCCGGCTCGCGGGGGCTCCGGGGGCGGGGTGACGGCGCGACGCCGGACCAGGGATTTCAGTCGTCTGACCCGGCTCGAGATTTCCCAGCCGATCAAGGCGATCAGCGGTGATGCGGCCGCGACGGCGGCGAGCAGGATCTCCTCGACCGGCAGACCGGCGATGTGGAGGGCGAGCATCGGACCTCCCGTTCGACCTGGGCGCGGTTACCGAGTGTAACGGGGATCTTCGAGGCGGTAAACGGCTCGCCTCCTGCGAGTGCGACTCCGGCGACTCATAGACTTCACCGGTGATCACACCAGGCCGGCGGGCGAAGCGCATGTCCGCCGGCCGGAGTCGACGTGCGGCTCGGGTACGTGGTGCGCAGGTCGCGGCGATGGTGAGTCTGCCGGTGCTGCCGCTGGCGTGGTTCGTGGCGTTGCAGGAGCATCCGCCCTGGATGCCGGGCGCGTATCTCGGGTATCTCCTGGTCGTCATCGTCGTACCGGGCACGATGTTCTGGCGGCGGCTCACCGGCGGGACCGGCTGGTTCACGACCGACGTCGTCCTGGGGACGGCCTTCGGACTGGCCGTCGAGGCGCTGCTCTACCCGATCGGGATGGTGTTCCGTATGCCGTTCGCGGCGCTGGTGATGCCGGCGCTCGCCTTCGGGATGTATCGGGCGCTGCCGCGCCGCGAGCTGCCCGAGCGGCCGACGCCGTGGTGGGCAACGGCCGGCGTGATGGTGGTTGTCGGTGTGGTGGCCGCATGGTTCGTCCGCGTCGGATCGCAGCTCATCCCGTTGAACGGCCCGAGTGCCCTGCGGCCGAACTCGGACGCGCCGCACAACCTCGCACTGGCCGCTGAACTGACGCACCACTTCCCACCGAAGGTCCCGTACGCCGATGGCAGGTGGGTGACCAGCCACTGGGCCGCGTACGACCACCTCGCGTCGTCGCATTGGCTCACGAACATCCCTCTCGACGTTCTGACGCACCGGATCGCGCCGTTCGCCTGGATCCTGTTGACCGTGCTGGGTGCGGCAGCCGTCGGCATGCTGTTCACCGGCCGCGCTGTCGCAGCGCCGATCGCAGCTGGGCTGACCGTGGTCGCCGGGGACCTCACTGCTTGGCCGTGGGCCGTGTCTGACCGTGTCCTCACCGAGAGTCCGTTCTCGCTCGGTCAACTGACCAATCCGCCGCAGGCGTTCTCCACAGTGCTGTTGCTGCCGCTCATCGCGGTCACCACCCTGCTTCTGCGCCGCAAGCCGGGCCAGACGCGAGGGCAGTTGTTCCGGCTGTTCGTCACGGCCGGTGTGCTCATCGCGGCCCTTGCACTCACGAAGGCGACCACACTGCCGATCTACGCCGCCGGACTGGCTGCAGCGTGGATCTATCTGACTGTCCGCGCAGGGCGTCTCAACCTCCGCGCGCTGGTGCTCGGCCTGAGCGTTGCGGCGGCGTACGTGCTGACCTTCTTCGTCGTACTGGGCGGCGCACCGTCCAGCGTGCTCTTCAAGCCGGGTACGACGTTCGACCAGTTGGCCGACCGCATGGGTGGCGGGTCCGCAGTCGCGGTGATCGGCGCCGTGGTCGTGCTCGGCTGGGTCATGCCGGCTGTTGGCGCGCTGTTGATCAGGCGACGCGTGCATCGCGATCCGATGCCGGTGTTCCTCGTCGCCGGCTTCCTTGCCGCGCTCGTGGCTGCCGCGGTGCTGTCCGACGACGGCCTGACTCAGCTCTTCTTCGTGCGCACCGGCTTCATCTACGGCGTTCTGCTGGCCACCTGGGGTCTCGCTTCGCTGGAGCGCCGCCAGTTCGCCATCGCGGCCGTCGCACTCCTGATCGGGGTCGCCGCGATCTACTGGGGTCGCTACCGGTCGGACGACACGTGTACGTCGGCCAACTGCTTCGGGCAGGGCCCGGTGGTCGCACTGGTGATCGCAGCGATCGGCATCGGCGTCTTCGGGCTCGTCCTGCGCGGCTCACGGCGTACCTGGGCTCTCATCGCCGTCGCAGTACTGCTGGGGACGACGGTGTCGCCGACAGTGGTGTCGTTGCGGAAGTTCGCCACCCCACCGCTGACGGAGTACGAGTCGATCGCACCGGGCGGGATCGACGCGGCACGGTTCATCCGGCGGAACTCGGGGTCCGACGACCTGATCGCCACCAACCTGCACTGCCACCGCGCCCGCGCCTCGCACTGCCTCACCGGCTCCTACTGGATCTCCGGGTACGCCGAACGCCGGGTGCTCGTACAGGGCTGGGCCTACCAGACCAGAGTGGACGACACGTACCCGGACGGCGTACAGAGCAAGTACTGGGACGAGGAGACGCTCCGGCTCAACGACGAGGTGTTCACCGACCCCACGCGCGACAAGCTGGAGACGCTGCGGACCAAGTACGGCGTGCAGTGGCTGCTGCTGGACGAACGCGTCAGCGCACCGCCGAAGGACCTGGACCGCCTGACCGAGCTCCGCTTCCAGTACGGCTCGGTCCGCGTCTACCAGCTCTACCCACCGCCGCCGGCGAACCCGTTCCCGTCCCAGAGCCCATCACCCACGGGCACCCCGTCGCAGACGCCGGGCTTCCCGACCGGCACACCCGGCTTCCCAACGTCCCCTGGCTTGCCGACCGGCAGCCTCCCGACCGGCAGCCTCCCGACCGAGAGCTTCACGCCGACGTTCCCCACCGGCCCGGTCCCGACGCAGATCACCACTACGCCGGGATTCCCGAGCCCCTGAGCGTCAGCGCAGGATCACAGCTGGGATCGCCACGCTCTGGTTGGAGAGCCGGTCCAGTGCGGTCACCGTGTAGATGTACGCCTTGCCCGGTGCAGCTGTGGTGTCCAGGTAGGACTCCGTCGACCGGATCGTGGCGATCAGGTTGCGCGCGTCGGTGTCGGGGCAGTGGTCGCCACCGGTGAGCTCACGACGGTAGACGGCGTACGACGTGGTGTCAGATGAGGTACGGCGCCACGTGAGCTGCACACCGTCGTCGGTACGAGTGGCCCGGACAGCGTGGACTGGCAGGGGTGCAGTCGAGTCCAGTGAGGGCATGGCCGGGATGAGCGCCGGCCGGGTGTACCAGGTGTTGTTGACCAGTGTGGTCGCACCGAGGCGATCAGCGCGGACGTCCTTCGCGGAGAAGTAGATGTTGCCCTTCACCTCGGGGATCGTGCTGTCGAACGCCAGGTGGTCGCTCAGCTCGGCCGGGTCCATCCAGTCCGGCGACTGGGTCGACGTACCGACCTTGTACGTCGCCTCACCGATGTACAGGTGGACGTCGGTGCCACGCACCTGGTCGGCCCACCACGGGACGATCTTGTTGTAGTCGGCCGCGGCGAACCCACCGGCCCAGTAGACCTGCGGGACGATGTAGTCGATCCACTCCTCGCGGACCCATTTCCGGGTGTCCGCGGCCAGGTCGTCGTACGTCTGCACGCCGGCGGTGGTGTCGGAGCCCTCCGGGTCCGTTGCCTTGTTGCGCCAGACCGCGAAGGGCGAGATGCCGAACTTCACCCACGGCTTGGCGGCCTTGATCCGGTCGCCGAGCTCCTGGATGAGCAGGTCGATGTTGTTCCGCCGCCAGTCGGCCAGCGTCGGGAAGCCGGCCCCGTACTCGGCGTACGTTGCCGCGTCGTCGAAGACCTGCCCGGCCACCGGGTACGGGTAGAAGTAGTCGTCGAAGTGCACGCCGTCGATGTCGTAGTTCGACACCGCGTCCATGATCGCGTCCTCGACCAGCTTGCGGGCCGCCGGGATGCCGGGGTTGTAGTACAGCTTCCCGCCGTACGTGACGACCCAGTCCGGGTGCTGCCGCGCGGGGTGCTCGGGGACGAGGGTGTTGATGTCCGTGCCCATCGAGAGCCGGTACGGGTTGAACCAGGCATGCAGCTCGAGGTTGCGCTTGTGCGCCTCGGCGACGGCGAACGCGAGCGGGTCGTAGCCGGGGTTGCCGCCCTGCCGGCCGGTCAGGTATTGGGACCAGGGCTCGACCTTGGACGGCCAGAACGCGTCCGCGGTCGGACGCACCTGGAGGATGACGGCGTTGTGGCGCTGACGGACCGCGTCGTCCAGCCAGCCGATCAGCTCGGCCTGCTGCTGCGCCGCGGACAGCCCGGTCCTGGACGGCCAGTCGATGTTCACCACCGAGGCCACCCAGGATGCACGGAACTGCCGGAGCGGTGTCTTCGCGTTCGGCGCGCAGCGCGCGTCGTCCGCAGGTGCCGGCGCGGCGGACGCCGTACCGGACAAGCCGCTCACCAACAGACCTGCCGTCACTCCGAGGACGCCCATGACTCGCCAGACTCTCATGTCACTCTCCGACCATCTGTAGCGATGAACTCGAAAGATGTTTACACATCGAGCGGCTGGAGAGAAGACGCTAGGTTGGGTACATGCTGCGCAGAGCCACGGAACACGATGTCGACACGATCCGGCGGTTGCGTAATCAGCAGGCCAATCGCGACGTCAGCATCACGTCCCACGAGATCAGTGCGGACGAGCACGCTGCGTGGTGGGCGAAGACGTCGGGGGACGCGACGCGCCGGGTGCTGATCTACGAGCGCGCCGGTACGACGGCCGGTGTGGTCAACTTCTTCGACATCGAAGGATCCACTGCCGCCTGGGGGTTCTTCCTCGACGCCGACGGCCTGGCCGAGCGGGGTGAGACCCTGCCTGCCTGGATCGAGGTGATGCGCGATGCGGCGTCGTACGCGTTCGACGACCTCGGCCTCGATGTGCTTACCGGCGAGGTGCTGGAGCACAATACGGTGGTGCGGCAGATGAACCGGCGGTTCCGCTTCACCGAGGGGACGCCGGAGCAGCGGTACGCCGACGGCCGAGAGGTCACAGTGATTCCGATCAGCCTGCGCAAGCAGGACCGAAGAAACGACCGCAGTCAGGGGAACAAACAGTGACCACGATCGAGATCGGCGGCGTGCCGGTCGGGCCGGACCACCAGCCGTTCGTCATCGCAGAGATGTCCGGGAACCACAACGGCGATCTCGAGCGGGCGAAGGACATCGTCCGGGCGATCGCGGAGTCGGGCGCGCAGGCACTGAAGCTGCAGACCTACACCGCGGACACGATGACGCTCGATGTCGACCTGCCGGCCTTCCGGCTGCCGGCCGAGCACGAGTTGTGGAGCGACGCGCGGCTGTACGACCTGTACCACGAGGCGCACACGCCGTGGGAGTGGCACGGGCCGCTGTTCGACCTCGCCGCGTCGCTCGGGCTGGTCGCGTTCTCCTCGGCGTTCGACCGGACCGCGATCGACTTCCTGGAGGGGCTGAAGGTCCCGGCGTACAAGGTCGCCTCGAACGAGATCGGTGACCTCCCGCTGGTCCGCGGCATGGCGGAGACCGGCAAGCCGATCATCATCTCCACCGGGTCCGCGACGCTGACCGACATCGACGCGGCTGTCCGCGCTGCCCGCTCCACCGGCAACGAGCAGATCATCGTCCTGTCGTGTACGGCGAGCTACCCAGCACCGCCCGAGCAGTCCAACCTCCGCGCGATCCCGGTGCTCCGCGACGCCCTCGGCGTACAGGTCGGCCTCTCGGACCACACCATGGGGATCGGCGCATCCATCGCCGCGGTCGCCCTCGGTGCCACCGTGATCGAGAAGCACGTCACCCTCAAGCGCATCGACGGCGGCGTCGACTCCGCGTTCTCCCTGGAGCCGGGCGAGCTCGAGTCGCTCGTCGAGGGCACCCGCGTCGCCCAGCTCGCGCTCGGCGAGCCGGTCATCGGCCCGAAGCAGGCAGAGCAGAACGTTCTCCGCTTCCGCCGCTCCCTCCACGTCACCCAGGACGTCAAGGCCGGCGATGTGGTCGGCCCGGAGAACGTCCGCTCCGTCCGCCCCGCCGGCGGCCTCGCCCCTGACGCCTTCACCCAGGTCGAGGGCCGCCCCTTCCGCACCGACGCCAAGGCCGGCACTCCCCTGACCTGGGACCTGCTCTGACCTGAGGCCTGCTCTGACCGGCTAGCGCACCTCGACGTGCAACGTGCCCGCATGTGGTCGTACGGCGAGCACGTTCGCGCCGCGGGAGATCGTCAGCGGTAGCCGGCTGCACAGGAAGGGCTCGCACTGCACGGCGTGGGAGGAACTGTCCGGCTTTGTCGCGAACAGGATCCAGTCCTGCGCCGACTGGGCCGGAATCAGCGCATCGAGGTCCACGACCGCCGCCCAGCCGTCGTCCGAGATGGTCTGGCGGCAGGCCACATCGACATGGTCGTCGGAGTCGGGCAGGTAGCGCCGCCAGGCGAACTCAACGTCACCCCAGTCGGGGCCGCGCACCATCAACATGTTGCCCGCAGCAACAGCAGCGGTCGCCGTCGTACGGATCGGCGACTCGTGCAGGTTCACGTACCCACCAGTGGAGCGCGTCAGCATCACCGCTCGGCCGCCCTCGGCTCGCGAGACCAGACGGTCTCCGGCCGTCCACAACAGCACCTGTTCCTCACCCTCGCGGCTCCGCAGCCGGAACGCCCGCGTCGTCCGCTGAGTGAAGGGGTCGTCCGGATTCGTCTCCTCGATGATCGGCCGGATCGGCAACCGCGCGGTGAAGTCGCGCCCCTCGACCTCCAGCGGGACCTCTTCCTCGCCGCCCGCCACCGACCGGGTGACGAACAACGACGGCTGGTCGAACGACGACCGTCCGTGCAGCACCAACGCATCTGGTGTCTGCTCGACCGACGTCAACCGGCACGGATCCGACAGCCGCCGGACAGCGAACGCATCGTCCCTGCCGGGACCTGGCTGAATCCAGTTCGTGTCGTCGATCCACGCCCCCGGCGGCCACCCCGGGCTGCCCGGCCTTTGCCCATGTAAGGTGTCCCGCCGCCGAACACGACCTGACCTCATCCGTACGTCGAAGTGCGCCGGACCAGCCGTGCACTTGGCGAGCAGCTCACGACCCAGCCGGACCTCGAACCCGACCAACGCCGTGTCGCCCTGCAGGTCTGTCGTGGGATACCGCTGTACCCGCAGGGGATACGACTTCCCGGCGATGACGAGCGCGATCCGGAGGCTCGAGGATCGCTTGGTCGCCAGATGCCGGATCTCGGCCGTCCCCTTGACCGACAACCTGCCATCGACCCAAGCCACCTCGCGCACAGTCGTCGCCAACGTCAGATCCTCGTCCGACGCCTGATACAGCTCTTGCGGTACGGCGGCCTCACGCGCGCCCGGGTAGTCGAGCTGCCAGCTCCGCGAGCGACGTACCGCACGCACGTCACCGACCGGTCCACCGTCGCTGCGGTACCGCGCAAGCCGCCGGAGCAGCTCGACATCGCCGGCCCGGAGCGCCGCGTATTGCAACCGGTCGAAGCGTGGTGCTTCGTCGAGCGCCGACTGGTCGAGCCGATCGAGCAGTTCATGGGTGAGCCCGAGAAGCTGCCGCTCCTCGTCCGCGGGCACAGTACCGAAGGCCGACAGCACCGCGAGCAGGTCGATCTGGGTGAAGTGCGCGTGCACCCGCCGGCGGATCGACGGCAGCGCGCGATCGGCCAGGTCCATCACCATCCCCGCCGAGACGACCCGGTCACGGATGTTGCCGAGCTGGAACTTCTGCTGGGTGATCGAGTCACCCGACTCGCGCTCACGCCAGAAGTACACCGGAGCCGCGAGAGTGTCGACGGTGACCGCGTCGAGGTGCGCCTTCAGCGTCACCGGATAGTCCTCGTAGCGGATCGCCGGGAAGCGGTAGCCGTACTCGTTCCAGAACGATCGCCGGTAGACCTTGTTCCAGACCATCCGGTCCAGCACGAGCTCGGGCGTCTCCGACACGTGGGTGGCGAGGCGGTCGCGGGTGAAGCACTGCCGTTGGAGGTACGACGGCCGGACGCCGTAGCTGTTGTTGAACCGCCGCGCGTTGCCGCCGGCGAAGTCCGAGCCGGTGCGGTCCAGCGTCCGGACCAGCAGTCCGAACCCGTGCCGCGTAACCAGGTCGTCGCTGTCGACGAAGGCGACGTACTCGCCGGTGGCGTGGTCGGCCCCGGTGTTGCGCGCGGGCCCGAGCCCGGCGTTGTCCTGCTGGACCAGCCGGAACCGGGAGTCCCGGGTGCAGAACTCCTTCGCCACCACGGTGCTGTCGTCGAAGGAGCCGTCGTCGACCAGGATCGCCTCGAAGTCGGCCCAGGTCTGCCGGGCGATCGAGTCCAGACACTCGCCGATGTACTCACCGACGTTGTAGAACGGCACCACCACGCTCAACCGCGGTTTCACGGCCATCGCTTTCGCACGCGTCGAGCGACCTTGCGCGCCACCACCCGCGGCTTCCGGATCTGCGCGGCGTGGAACACCACCCGGGACAGCGCGTACGTGCGGGATCCGCGAATGCGATTGTTGTCCGCGGTCACCTTCTGCAGCTGGGTGCGGAGCTCGCGGATGCGGTTCTCCCGTGTCTTCATCGCCTTGTTGCGGAACCCGAGCGTGCGCTCGAGACCGAAGACGTGCCCCCTCAGCTCGAACAGCTCCTGCCGCGCTCGCTCAGCATCCGCCAACGCGGTGCGTACGTCGGCAGCGGCATGCGCACGAGTCTCGAGTACGCCGGCCAGCGCGGCAGCCAACTCCTTGCCCCGAGCAACGTGTCCGGCCGACGCCGGTGGGGTGTCGGGTGAGGTCGCCTGCACCGGCTCCGGCAGCTCGACCCCGGACATGCTCATCCAGGTCGACACGAGATCGTCGCCCACCATCCACGGCGGCCACGGGTGACGTCGGCGCTGACCGATCAACCGCTCGTGGAACCGATACCAGGCAGCCGCCAGCAGGTCCGCGCTGTCCGTCGGCTCCTCAGTCACCCATGGCGAAACCCCATGAGCAAAGGTCTCCCCGTCGACCACCACGTCGTCCCACCGAAGGACGACCGGCGAGTCTGCGGCCCACTCTCCGAGACACGCGGCCAGCTTGCGGAAGGCCGGCACGTCTTCAGCCGCAGCCAAACGGATCAGGACGGACTCCACCGACGTACCATCCGGCACCGTGGAAGGCACGACCGCAGGGTCGAAGCGGAGTCCATCAACAGGTGAGCCTCCACCGGCGATCGAGGTTTGCCAGCCGGTCGGGGTCTTGTCTGCGGTGAGGACGGACGGGCCGGTCCGGGCGTAGAGGTCGTGCTCGGCGTGCATGCCGCAGATCGCGATCCAGCCGGTGGGAATGGCGGCCAGCAGACCGGCCCGGGCAGCCGAGTCGACGCCGTCGGCGATCGGCGAGAGCACCGGGACATCGGCCGCCTCCAGGGCATCCACGGCCAACCGCGTGGGCAGCTCCCCCGGCCGCGCCGCTGCGGCGACGTCGGCTGCCACGAACGTCCGCGAGCCGAAATCGGCGTACAGCTGTGCGGTCCAGGGCAAGGCGGACGCGAGCTGATCGACCGACACCGGGCGGGTCGGGTCGTCGTGCAGCGGACGCCACTCGTCGTCACCGTGGCGCTGGTCGGCCGGACGGCTGTCCAGCAGGTTCAGCAGGGAGAACTCGTTCTCGAGAGCGAGCACGACCACTGCGTCGGGAGCAGCGAGTGTCGCCAGAGCCTGGAGCCGCTCGGTCCAGCTGAGGTCGGCGCTGTCGTAGCCCAGCACCCGGTCGAGACCGTCAGCGGCAACGACCACCTGGAACGGCTCAGCCTGCAGACCGTCGAGGGCGCCGGCCACGATCTGCAGACGCTCGCCGAACTCCGCGGCCAACCCCTCGGCGTCCGCCACCGACCGGACGAGGACCGTCGTATCGGCAGCACGGTCGAGGACGGCCGAGATCAGCGGGCGCGAGTGCGGGCCGACGATCAGCGCACGGCGATCGCTCGGAAGCGCGTCGGCCAGCAGAGCGGCCAGGGCCGGACGGTGGTCGGTGCTGTCGGTCCACGGCTGCATCTCACCGAGGACCACCTGCAGGTCAGACACGCTCTCTCCAATCGAACAGCATCCGCAACTCGGCGGGCGGCATCATCCAGGGCTTGCCCAGCTCCAGGTCGGTCGTCGCCCGAGCGGCTTCCAGGTCGATCGACTTGCCGAGCATCTCCGGCCACAGCCGCTCGATCCGGCTCTGCCCACCGAACAAGGGATTCTCGCCTTCCATCTCCATCGGGTCGCCGTACACCGCCGGTTCGCAGCCGGCCGCGACGCCGTAGAAGATTGCCGTCGACAACCGGTTGGCGGCGACCCGCTTGTGCCGCCGCAGTTCGTCCAGTTGCTTGAACAGGAAGCGCCGCTCGGTGCCCTCGTAGGAGAACCCGCGCCGCCCGAACGACACCACCCGGAAGCCCGCGTCCTCGTAGTACGCGCGGACTTCGGGACGGTCGTACTCGGTGTAGTAGAGGCTGAAGGTGACCGGGCCGGGCTCGGTCTCGCGGATCTCGTCGATCAGCCGCTGATGGTCGCCGTGGATCTTGCCGCCCTCCCAACCGTGGAAGAGGAACCACAGCGTGCCCTCGCGCTCGACCGGCTCGGCCTGCTCCAACTCCTGCAGGTACAGGAACGGCGCGCCGATGCTGTGATAGTTCCGCCGGCCGAGCGCGTGCCCACGCCGCCGCGGTGCGTCGCTCCAGGTGAACCGCCAGGCGCCGTCGTAGAACTCGTGCACCGGGTTCCAGCCACAGCCGATGTTCCAGCCGTGCTGCAGATATCCACGCAGCCGCGGTGGGTGGTCGAAGTCCAGGCCCGCGTAGCGAGCCAGGATGTGCGTCTGACCGTAGTAGTGATTGTGATGATGCATCAGCGCACCTCCACGTGCAGAGTGCCGGCATGCGGGCGTACGGCGAGAACGTGCGCACCGCGGGAGATCGTCAACGGCAACCGGCTGCACAGGAAGGGCTCGCACTGCACGGCGTGCGTCGAGCCGTCAGGCTTCGTCGCGAACAGGATCCAGTCGGCCAGCGAAGCCAACGGGTCCACCGACACCTTCACCGCGAGCGCCGGGACCAACGCGTCCAGGTCGGCGGCCGCCTCCCAGCCGTCATCGGACAGGGTGCGGCGGCACGCGACGTCCAGGTGATCGTCGGAGTCGGCCATATAGCGCCGCCAGCTGAAACCGACGTCACCACCATCGCACCCGCGCACCACCAACATGTCGCCGACAGCAACGGCATGCGTGGCCGCCGTCCGGATCGGGGACTCGTGCAGGTTCACGTATCCACCGGTGGACCGCGTCAGCGTCACCACCCGGCCGCGCTCGGCGTACGAGACCGCGGATTCCCCGGCGGTCCACAGCAGGACCCTCTGCTCTTGCTCGGGACCACAGAGCCTGAGTACACGCGTCGTCCGCTGGCCGAACGGGTCGTCCGGATTCGTCTGCGCCAGAAGGTCCTCGATCGCCAGCCGGGCAGTGAAATCACGCCCGTCGACCTCCATCGGAACCTCTTCCTCGCCGCCCACCACCGGCCGGGTGACGAACAGCGACGGCTCGTCGAACGACGACCGGCCGCGCAACACCAGCGCACCCGGCTCCCGCTCGACCGCCGTCAACCGGCAGGGATCCGTCAGCCGCCGGACGGAGAAGGATCCGTTCTTGCCCGGCCCGGGCTGGATCCAGCTCGTCTCGTCGATCCACGCACCGGGCGGCCAGCCAGGACTTCCCGGTCCCTGCCCACGGAGCACGTCCCGCCAGACCCGCCGCCCGGACTTCATCCGTACGTCGAAATGCGCCGGGCCGCCCGTGCACTCGGCGAGTAGTTCGCGGTCCAGCAGTACCTCGAATCCGACCCTCGTCGTGTCGCCGTGCAGGTCCGGCGCATCGTACCGGCGTACCTCGAGCCGGTGCGGGACGTCGTCGATGACCAGCGAGATCTGCAGGCTCGAGGAGGGTGTGGTCTCCAGATGCCGGATCTCCGCGGTGCCTCTGACCGACAGCTTCCCGTCGACCCAGGCCACCTCACGCACACTCGTCGCGAGGGTCAGCTCAGTGTCCGGCACCCAGTAGAGCTCCTGCGGTACGGCGGCCTCGCGCAGGCCCGGGTATCTGTAGTCGAGCAGCCATGGCCGCCGCGGACGCGGCACTGTCCGCGCACCGCCGCGAAGCCCGCCGTCGTTGCGGAACAGCGCGAGCCGCCGAAGCAGTTCGACATCACCCGACCGGAGCGCCGCGTGCTGGATCCGGTCGTACCGGTGGGTGGTCGCCAGAACCTCGTTGTCGAGCCGGTCGAGCAACTCCCGCGAGAGCTCGACCAGGTGTTGCTCCTCGTCGGCAGGCACAGTGCCGAACGCGGACATCAGGGTGAGCAGGTCGATCTGGGCGAGGTGCGCGTGCACCCGGCGGCGGATCACCGGCAGGCTGTCCTCGACCAGGTCCATCACCAGACCCGCTGAGAACACCCGGTCGCGGATGTTGCCGAGCTGGAACTTCTGCTGGGTGATCGACTCGCCGGACTCGCGCTCGCGCCAGTAGTAGACCGGAGCGGTGATCGTGTCCACGGTGACCGCGTCCAGGTGCGCCTTCAGGGCGACGGGGTAGTCCTCGTACCGGATCGGCGGGAAGCGGTACCCGTTCTCGGTCCAGAAGGATCGCCGGTAGATCTTGTTCCAGAGCATCCGGTCCAGCACCAGATCAGGCACCTCGGACACGTGGGTGGCGTACCGCGCGCGGGCGTAGGGCTGCCGGTGGAGCCACGACGGCCGGACGCCGAAGCTGTTGTTGAACCGCCGGGCGTTGCCGCCGGCAAGGTCCGACCCGGTCCGGTCCAGCGTCCGGATCAGCGCCTCGAAGCCGTGCCGGGAGACCAGGTCATCGCCGTCGACGAACGCCAGATACTCGCCGGACGCCAACCCGATGCCGGTGTCCCGGGCCGGCCCGGGGCCGGCGTTGTCCTGCTGGACGAGGCGGAACCGGGCGTCACGGGAGCAGAATTCCTTCGCGATCACCGCGCTGTCGTCCGGCGACCCGTCGTCGACCAGGATCGCCTCGAAATCGGTCCAGGTCTGCCGGGCGATGGAGTCCAGGCAAGCGCCGATGTACTCACCGACGTTGTAGAACGGCACCACCACGCTCAACCGCGGCGTCACTCCGGCAAAACTCCCCTCGCTGCAGCTGGGTGTGCCCCCAAAAGCACTGTCTACGTAGCGGCAACGAGGTGAACGGTCAGAAGGTTATGCACGGGCTCGAATCCGTAGATCTACGAGCTCGGTACTCGCTGACGGCCATGCGGCGGGGCCGACACGTTCACGTGATTGGCGTTTGGCCCTCTTCACACCCCAAGATTTGGCTATGGAGGCAGCCGAGATCCGCAAGCTCGCCGCGCTCGAGCACAAGCACTGGTGGTATCGCGAGCGACGCAGAGTGCTCGCTCGCTCGCTCGACGTGCTCGTGAGGACCGGCGAGAAGCCGGGCCGGGCGCTCGACATCGGCGCAGCCGGCGGCGGGAACACCAGGGTCCTGCGTGACCGGGGATGGGACGCCACGGCGCTGGAGTACGGCGAGGAGGGAGCGGGGGTCGCGCACGGGCGCGGCCTCCCGGTGATCCGCGGCGACGCGATCGCGCTGCCCATGGCCGACGACGCGATGGACCTCGTCGTCGCGTACGACGTGCTGGAGCACATCGAGGACGACAAGTCCGCGGTCCGCGAGATCGCCCGGGTCCTTCGGCCCGGTGGCACCGCCTTGGTCGCCGTACCGTGCGACATGGAGCTGTGGAGCGAACACGACACCGCCGTCGGACATTTCCGCCGGTACGACCGGGACGGTCTGCTGAACTTGCTCTCCTCGGCCGGCCTGCGGATCGAGGAGGTCAGGTCGTGGAACGTTCTGCTCCGGCCGGTGGCGGCCTGGCGGCGGAAGAGGAGCACGGGCAGTGACCTGGAAGACCTGTCCCCGCTCGTCAACCTCGGTCTCACCGCGGTCATCGCCGCTGAACGGTACCTGCCTGTCGGCAAGCTGCCCGGCGTGTCGGTGCTGGTCCGCGCCCGCCGGCAGGACCCGGTCGTGGACCTCCCCTGATCCGCAAGCTCCTCGAGAGCGACGCCTGATGCTCCCCAAACGGCCCTACGGAGCGGCAACGAGGTGGATCGTGAGCATGTTATGCACCGGCTCGAAGCCATAGCGAGTCCAAATTCGCTGGATGCCCGTCTGGTGTGCCTGGGCGGAGACGACCAGCCGCCTGGTCGTGCAGGCGTCCTCGATCGCGGCGAGCAGATGCCCGTACCGGCCCCGGCCCTGCTCGGCCGGTACGACGCCGGCCAACTCGATCTCGGTCCAGGAGCCCTGCTGGTCGAGCGCGGCCAGCGCCAGCACCCGCCGGTCGGGACCACGCAGCACCACTACCCCGGTGTCCGCGATCCGCCGCCGGGCCCAGTCCTGCCGTCCGGCCAGCGCGCGGGAGCGGTCGAACACTGGATTGGCGCAGTAGTGGTTCCCGGAATCGCCGAAGATGTCCGCGACCAGGTCGTCCACCTGCTCGTCGTCGGCTGACTCCTCGATCCGGATGGTGAATCCGGCCAACGGTGCGGGCCGCCGTCCTTTACCGACCGCGAGCGACCAGTACACGACGGTGTCGGCCAGCAACGCCTGGCGCGGACCGCTCGCCAGCGCGGCGAACCAGGTCGTCTCCCGTGCCGGATAGCGCAACACGATGACATCGGCCGTCGACCTCTCCACCGCCGCGAGCACCTCGGCGAGCGTCGTACCGGCCGAGGCGGACACCGACATGCGGTCGATCGAGACGCCGAACCGCTTCGCCGCCTCCACGGACGGCCGCACAGCCAACTCACCGGCCTCGAGCGCGTCGTACCAACTCATCAGGGATGGAGCTTAGGGCATGTCCTTGGCGGGTGCCTCGACTGACTCGGTGACGGTGTGATGGCCGGGGTCCTCGAGGCTGTCGTAGCCGACCAGGAACTGCGGCCGGCGCTGACTCGACTGGAACAGGCGGGCGACGTACTCCCCCAACAGCCCCAGACACAACAGCTGGATGGCACCGATCACGCTCACCGCCAACACCGTCGACGTCCACCCCGGAACACTCCGCCCGGTCGCCCTGACGATCAACGCACCAACCACGAACAACATCGACATCGCCCCACCCAGCAACCCCAACCAGGTCGCCAACCGCAGCGGCGCCGCCGAGAACGCCGTCACACCGTCGAACGCCAACCGAACCATCTTCGACACGGTGTACTTCGTCGCCCCCGCCGCGCGCTCCGCACGCACGTACTTCACCTCAGCGCTCGGAAACCCCAGCCACGGAATCACCAGCCGAAACACCCGGCCGTCCTCCGGCAACGCGTTCACCGCATCCACCACCCGCCGCGACACCAGCCGGAAATCGCCCGCATCGAAGGGGATCTCCTTGCCGACCAGCCGGCACATCAACCGGTAGTACATCCGGGCCGTAGTCCGTTTCGCCCACGAATCACTCGACCGGTCCGACCGCACTCCGTACACCACATCGACGTCCTGCTCCCGCACCGCCGCCAGGAACTCCACGATCACCTCCGGCGGATCCTGCAGATCGGCGTCAATCGTGACGACGAACTCACCTCGCGCCCGCCGGAACCCCGCCGACTGCGCGGCCTGGTGGCCGCTGTTGCGCAGCAGCCGTACCACCCGTAACTGCGGCCAGTCCTTCGCCGCCTCCAGCAACAGCGTCGCAGTCCCGTCCCGGCTGCCGTCATCCACCACGACCAGCTCGTAGGGAACCCCGAGCCCATCCAGCAGCGGATGCATCCGCTCGAAGAACATCGGCAGCACGTCCTCCTCGTCGTACATCGGCACGACGACGGAAAGCACCGGCTGATCGGATCGCATAAGAGACCTCCGGTTCGGGAGATTACTCGAAGACCGCTCCCCTGCCCCAGACCAGCGGATCACCGTGCCAGGGCGCTCCGGTGACACACTCCGCGCGTTTGTGACACGACAGGTTTCACATTTAGGCCGAGGTTACGGCGCGCAGGGTGCTCAACACAGCGGCGAAGTGTGGCCCGGGAGTGGTCGGGGGTTCTCGATGGCCGACAGGCAGGGCGCATATCGGGTAGCGTCTGGCCATGACGGATGGACGCAGTATGGCGCAGTCGACGGATTGGTCCGCGCTGACCGAGCGGACCCTCGCGGAAGTCAAGACCTGTGCATCGACCTACCGGCCGACCAATTTCTGGGATTTCGGGCTCGACAAGATCCTGCATGACATGGACACGCTGGGCCTGGAGAAGTTCAAGTCGTGGCCGACCTCCGGGGCGTGGTTCTATCCGCGCTACGGCAACGGCTTCAGCAACGCCTCGATCGGCGTGGCCTACGAGGCGGCGCTGCAGGCCAACCCGAGAGCGAACAAGAACTGGGTGACCTCGGCGCTGAACGGCGCCTTCGAGGCCCGCCGCGACTACGACGTCGCCGGCATCCGCTGGAACCAGGACCGCTGGCCGGCGAACCTCAACGACTTCGGCGAGAGCCCGGTCGGTACGCCTCCGCAAGCGTACGGGCTGAGCCTGACCGAAGGCGTGAAGTTCGGGCGGCCGTACCTCAACTACCTGATCGTGATGGCGGCCCTGTCGAACCACGTCGACACGCCGCCGAAGAGCTTCCTGGAGATCGGCGGCGGTTTCGGCGTCCTCGGCGAGATCGTGATGTCCCGCGACCCCGAGGCCAGGTACGTCGACATCGACATCCCGCCCCTGGTCACCGTCTCGTCGTACTACCTGACCGAACTGTTCGGCCGCGACCGGGTTCAGGTGTACGACGGCTCGATCGCCGGCAGCGGGCCGATCGAGGTGAAGGGATCCGCGGTGATCCCGAGCTGGCGGCTCGAGGACGTCCAGAGCGACTTCGACGTGTTCGTCAACTCGTTCTCGTTCCAGGAGATGGAACCCGAGGTGGTCGACAACTACATCGACAAGGTGTGCGCCAAGGGCGTCAAGTACGCCGTCTCGCTGAACTCCAAGCTGGGCACCGTCAAAGCTCAGAAGGCCGGCGAGTGGGGCTCGCTCCAACCGGTCACGTCGGCGGACATCCTCAACGGTTTCGAGAAGCGCGGCTACACCCTGATCGGCCAGTACGGCGACCCGCTCGTCCACGGCGGCCGCCAACTCAACGTCCTGAAGAGAAACTGACGCAACCGGCTCTCGGAGTGCGGGTCGGCCAGACCCGTACTCCGAGGCCCTGGACGTGACGATCTACGAGATCACGTGAGGGCGAGCAGAGCGTCGGCGACCCGCCGGCGGCCCTGGCCGTCGATCAGCCGCCAGCCGGCGGCTGCCAGGCGAGCGCGTTCGGCGGCGTCGGTGAGGAGCCGTTTCAGCACCGTTGCCGCCGCGCCCGGGTCGCGCTCGAGCTCGGACAGCACGCCGATGCCGGCCGCCGTACCCGTGCCGATCGCCCGCTCGTAGCCCACCACCTGGTTGTCGACGACACACACCAACCCGGCCGTCGCCCCGAGACACAGCAGTTCCCAGATCGACGTACCCGATGCACTGATCGTCAGGTCGGCCGCGCGGACCTCCGCCGCCAGCCGGTCCGTCGGCCCGATCACGTCGACCCGCTGCCACTGTGCCAGCTGGACCGCCGCGATCCTTGCGGCCAGCTCCCCACCCGGCGCGACCACGGTCGCCTGGAACGGTACGCCGGTCGCCGCGAGTGCCCGGACAATGTGCGGCCCGGCCCCGAACGCGTCTGTGCCGCCGAAGAACGCGAACACCTTCGGTACGGCGTTCGCCGCCGGCCGGACCGTCGGCACCGCGGCCGGGCGCTGCTCGAGGATCTCGTCGCGGATCAGCACGTAGTCCAGCCCGGCCAGCCGCACCGTACCGTGGGGCAGCTCCGGGTGGTCCAGCTCGGCCGCGAGGTTCTGGTCGACCAGCACCTCCGCCTCGGCACCACGGAACTCACCGTCGACGAGGGCGAGCGTCGGCATCCCGGTCGCCCGCACTGCCTGATAGACCGGCCCGGCGAGGTCGTAGGAGTCGAAGATCACCGCGTCCAGATCCAGCCGCGCGAACAGGTCCACGTGCTCGGCGGCCGTCCACACGGCCGGCTGCACCGCGATGCCACGGGCCGCGATCTGCGCCGCCGCCCACGGCACGGTATGCGCGTCACAGGCGAACACCACGTCGACCTGGCGCCGCCGCAACTCCTCCGCCAGCGCCAGGCACCGCATCACGTGCCCGACCCCGCGCTCCGGGCCCACATCACACCGAATCCCGACCCGCTTCACGCCCCGACCGTATCTGTTCACCCGTTTCCACGGGTGGCCGGTGGGTGATTCTTCGCACTTGTGGAACGGTCTGATCGCCCCGGACTGCGATCTGGATTGAAGTTGCCGCGGCCGGGGCGGCTATTGTTCGGACTGCACTACCCGCGCAGTGTCCAGAACTGTCTCCGCAGAAGGGTCCCGCCGACGTGTCCATCCTGACCGGCTCCGACATACTCGTCACCGGTGGCACCGGGTCTTTTGGCAAGGCCTTCGTGCGGCACGCACTCAACCGGCTGAACCCACGCCGGATCATCGTGTTCAGCCGGGACGAGCTGAAACAGTGGGAGGTCCGGCAGCTGTTCGCCGACGACCCCCGGCTGCGGTTCTTCATCGGCGACATCCGGGACCGGTCCCGGTTGCACCGGGCCATGCACAAGGTCGACTACGTCGTGCACGCCGCCGCGCTGAAGCAGGTCGACAGCGGCGAGTACAACCCGTGGGAGTTCGTTCAGACCAACGTGGTCGGCTCACAGAACGTGATCGAGGCCAGCATCGACAACGGCGTCAAGAAGGTCGTCGCACTGTCGACCGACAAGGCGTCCAGCCCGATCAACCTGTACGGCGCGACCAAGCTGACCGCGGACAAGCTGTTCATCAGCGGCAACCACTACGCGGCGGCGTACGACTCCCGGTTCAGCGTGGTCCGCTACGGCAACGTGATGGGCAGCCGAGGCTCGATCATCCCGAAGTTCAAGGCACTGCACGCCGCCGGCCAGTCGCTGCCGATCACCGACCTGCGCTGCACCCGGTTCCTGATCACGCTGCCGCAGGCGGTCGACTTCGTGGTCGATTCCTTCGACCTGATGCAAGGCGGCGAGCTGTACGTACCGCGGATCCCGTCGATGAAGGTCACGGACCTGGCCGAGGCGATCGCGCCCGGCGCGAAGATGCACGACGTCGGCCTGCGCCCGGGCGAGAAACTGCACGAGGAGATGATCAGCCCGGAAGAAGGCCGCCGCGCCCTCGCGTTCGGTGACCGCTACGTCCTGCAGCCAGACCTCGCCACCTGGGGTTACCAGGCACCCACCGACAGTATCCCGGTGGCCGACGGCTTCCACTACACCTCGGACACCAACACCCAGTGGTACACGATCGACGAGATCCGCAAGATCCTCGAGACCGACTAGAGGAGGTGCTGAATGCTGCCGTACGGACGTCAGTCCATCTCGGACGAGGACATCGAGGCGGTCACCGCTGTACTGCGTGGTGACTGGCTGACAACGGGGCCGGCGGTCGCTGCTTTCGAGCAGGCTGTCTCGGAGCTGACCGGTGGGCACCGCGCGGTCAGCTGCACCTCCGGCACGGCGGCGCTGCACATCGCGTACGCAGCCCTGGGGGTCGGGCCGGGTGACGAGGTCGTCACCACGCCGATGACGTTCGTCGCGACCGCGTCGTGTGCCGCGATGCTCGGCGCCACGGTGGTGTTCGCGGACGTCGACGAGGACACCGCGCTGATCGATCCGGCCGCCGTCTCGTCAGTGGTCAGTGAACGCACCAAGGTCATCGCCGGGGTCGACTACGCCGGCCAGGCCGCGGACTACGCGTCCCTGCAGCCGCTGGCCGATCGCGTCGGCGCCCGCACCCTCGCGGACGCGGCGCACTCGATCGGCGGCACCGCCGACGGCCGTCCGGTCGGCGACCTGGCCGATGTGACCACGCTGTCCTTCTTCCCCACCAAGAACCTGACCACCGGCGAAGGCGGCGCGGTGATCTGCAAGGACCCGTCGATCGGCCGACGGGCCCACGAGTTCCACTTCATCGGTCTCGTCCGCGATCCCGACCGCTTCGAGATCACCGACGAGGGCCCCTGGCACCAGGAAGTCCACGAGTACGGCGTGAACTACCGGCTCACCGACATCGGTAGCGCCCTGGGGTTGTCCCAGCTCAAGCGGCTCGCGAAGTTCAAGCGTCGCCGGGCCGAGATCACCGCCCGCTACAACGAGGCCCTTCGCGACGTCGACGGACTGCGGATCCCGGTCCAGCGAGCCGGCGTCGACCCGATCTGGCACCTTTACCCGGTCCGCGTCCTCGGCGGGCGCCGACGCGAGGTCTTCGAGGGCATGCGCGCAGCCGGTATCGGCGTACAGGTCAACTACATCCCCGTCTACTGGCACCCGGTCTTCGCGAACCAGGGCTACCGCCGCGGCCTCTGCCCGAACGCGGAGCGGTTCTACGCCGAGGAGCTTTCCCTCCCGCTGTTCCCCGACCTTACCGACGCCGAGGTCGACCAGGTGATCGAGACGATCACGAAGCTGGTTGACTAGCATCCATGACGCTTAAGGTACCCCTGTGATCCGATCGATTTTGATCGGCGCCGAGATGCTGAACTGGTCCGACCTCCACCCGGTCGACGCACGCCCGGCTGCCGCCGGACCAGCCGCCGCAGCACTCTTCGCCGCCGCCCTTCAGCCCAGCGACACCGTTCTGCTCGCCGGTCCGCACTCCTTGGACCTGATCGCCGACGTCGCCGCACGCGTCGCCTCGGTGGATGTCCTCGTGCGTTCCGCCCCGGACGCCGAGGAGATCGCCGCAGTCATCGACCGGCCGCTCGCCGACAACAAGGTCTTCTGCGGCGCCCTGGACCGCTTTACCCCGGCGTACGGCAACTCGTCCGGGTACGACGCGGTGGTCGCGCTCGACGGACTGGGCCGACTCGTCGGTCCGGACACGTCGAAGCTCAGCTGGGCGGACGCTCTGGCCGCTCTACAGGATCGGCTCGCTTCCTCAGGCCGTCTGCTGCTCGGGGCCGAGAACCAGTTCGGCGTCGAGCGCTTGCTCCAGCCCGACATCACCGCCGCGCTGCCACGAGACGAGGACTGGGGGTGCGATCTCACCGACGCCGCACCCGTCGGCCTGAAACCGCTCCGCACTGCCCTCGAGGAGGCCGGCCTCGACATCGCGGGAACGTACGCAGTGTTTCCGTCGCTGGTCGACGCCGAGGTCGCGCTCACGGACGTCAGTGGACCGCTGCCGGCTGCGGTGGCCGCCCGCGCCATGGCCGACCGGTACGCCGGTCCGGCCCTGATGGACCCGTATCGCTTCGTGCAGGACACGGTCCGGGCCGGCCTGAGCGTCGAACTGGCCCCGGCTTGGTACGTCGTCACCGCCGCCCACGACCTGCCCGGTGTGCTCCCCGCCGATGCGGTCCCGGGTGGCTCGGGTGTCCTGCTGGAGGAGTACCTGCTCTCCGCTCTCCGGGTCGACGATCAGGCGGCGGTGCGGCGTGTTGTTCCCGATTACGTGTCGTGGTTGCGTGCACAGCACTACGACACCGCGAAGATCGCCGCTCCGGACAACGTGATTATCGACGGCATGTCGTTCCGGGTGTTCTCCGAGTCCGGCATCGGAGTCTTTCAGGTCGACGAAGACGGTGAGCCCGTACCTGTACGTGGCGACGCACTGGTCGTCGCGCACCTGGCACGCTTCGTCCGTCGTTCGATGGAAGGCGGATCGAGGCAGCCGTGGTCTGCGGGTGGCTACCCCGACGGGTTGACGGCACGGCTCGCCTCGATGGTGGGAATCACGGTGACGAAGTGGCTTTCGCCACCAAGCGAGATGGTCAGGCCACTCGGTAGTGCCGAGCAGCTGGTGACCGTCGCGCGCCTCTCGGAGGAGCTGGCTGCCGCCAGCGCACGGGGGCACCTGTTCCATGGCCAGATCGTCGGGATCCGCCAGTCGAAGCCGTACCGCGTAGGCCATACCGTGACCGGCCCACTGCGGGTGGTCCGCCGGCACGTGAGGCGGACGGTGCGGAGGGTTCAGCGACTGCCGCGGAAGCTCCGGGGACGCTGATGCACCACGCGAATCACTTCTACGGGCACGCGAACGTCATGGCGTCGTACGCCGGATACCAGAAACCGCCGTACATCTGGGGATACCTTCAGCACGGCTGGAACATCCTGGACGGATTCGCCCACGGCACGACGTTCGCGCCGGGGATGCCGCTGTACGTCTGGTCGGACAGCGTCCGCCGGCGCGGTTGGTCGATGGGACTGCGGAACTACTCGGTGATCGGCTCCGTCTGGCTGTATCTGCTGCAGGTGCATCCCGAGCTGGCCACTCCGGCGGAAGATGCCGAAGGCACCATCTTCTACCCGTTCCACGGCTGGGAAGGCCAGAACGTGCTCGGTGACCACGGCCGTATCGTTGCCTCGATCAAGGAGCACGAGACCGGGCCGGTGACGGTCTGCCTGTACTGGAACGAGTACGAGAACCCCGCGATCCGCAACGTCTACAAGAGCGCCGGCTTTCGGGTGATCACGCACGGATATCGCGGCCTGCACTGGCGGCGGACCGACGCCGACTTCCTCGTGAAGCAGCTGACCGAGCTGCGCAAGCACCGGCGGGTCGCCTCCAACCGGCTCAGCTCCGCGGTCCTGTACGGCGCTTCGATCGGCATGCAGCCAGGGGTGTACGGTGACCCGATGGTGCTGGAGCACGAGCACCCCTCGTTCGGCGGGCAGGCCAGGATCAAACGGCTGTGGCCGGAGATGGACCAGCCGTTCGTGCCGCTCGACGTCGCACGTGAGTTCACCGATACCGAGCTGGGCGTCGACCACCTCGCCTGCCCCGCCGAGATCAGGGAGTTGTTCCGGTGGAACTGAAGATCGGCATCATCACCCAGGTGCGGGCGACCAGTACCCGGCTCCCCGCGAAGGTCCTGCGGACCGCCGGCGGCCGGACCTACCTGCAGCACCACCTCGACCGGCTCTGCCTGACCGGGCTTCCGGTGATCGTGGCAACGACCACGAACCCCGACGACGATCCCGTCGTACACCTGGCCGAGCAGACCGGCATCCCCGTGTTCCGGGGTAGCGAGGAGGATGTGCTGAGCCGGTTCGCCGGGGCGACCCGCGCGCACCAGCTGGACGGCATCGTCCGGGTGACCTCCGACTGCCCGCTGATCGATCCGCAGGTCGTTGCCGAGGGCGTCGACAGCTGGCGGTCCGAGAAGGACGAGAACCTCTACCTGTCCAACTGCCTGGAGAGGACCCATCCGCGCGGAATGGACTACGAGGTGTTCTCCGCCGCGCGGCTGCTCGACGCGGACGAGCAGGCGACGCTGCCGGCCGACCGCGAGCACGTGACGCCGTACCTGCACCAGAACCGGCCGGGCGACATCCGGCTGCGGAACCTGCCCTGGTCCGGCGGAGGTTCGCAGTACCGGCTGACACTGGACACCCCGGACGACCAGAAGTTGCTCGAGATCCTGATCGAGGAATACGGCGCGGACCGGCTGACCTGCGCCGAACTGGTCGCGGTGCTGGACGCGCATCCGGAGCTGGCCGCGCTCAACGCGCACATCGAACAGAAGAAGCTCGGCGAGTGACAACGCGCTAGCCCGCCGCTACGGCATGATTTGCGGTGATGACCACCGATGATCCAGCACCGGAGCGGGCGACCGGCCGGGACACGCCGGAGACCGGCTCGAACGCGGCCCGCGCCAAGTCCTTCGGCGCCGTGGCGACCGCGTACGACGCCGGCCGGCCGACGTTTCCCGCCGAGGCGCTGACCTGGATCCTCGGCCCGGGCCGGCTGCAGGTCCTCGACCTCGGCGCCGGCACCGGGAAGCTGGCCGCGGTCGCGGCCGGGCTGGGGCACGACGTGGTCGCGGTCGATCCGTCCGAGGAGATGCTGTCGGTGTGCCGTCGGCGCCCCGGGATCGACACGATGGTCGGCGCGGCCGAGTCGATCCCGCTGGCACACGGCTCGGTCGACGCGGTGGTCGTCGGCCAGGCGTTCCACTGGTTCGACCACGCCCGGGCGCTGCCCGAGATCGCCCGGGTGCTGCGGCCCAACGGCGTCCTCGGCCTGCTGTGGAACGACGCCGACCGGGTGGTTCCCTGGGTGCGCCGGTTCGACCGCGCGATCAGGGGCGACGACTTCGGCGGCGACCAGTTCGACCCGATGCCGATCCTGCTGCAGTCGGACCTGTTCGCCCTGGTGGAGACGGCCCGGTTCCGGCACTGGCAGGACCTGGACCGTGCGGGCCTTCGGCAACTGGCCCTGTCGCACTCGCGGGTCGCCGTCCTGACCGAGTCCCGGCGCGACGCCGTAGTGGACCAGGTCGACGCCATCTACGACAACACTGCGCGACCGCCGGAGCCGCTCCGGATGCCCTACCTCACCGACTGCTACCGGGCTCGGCCCAGCGACCTGGCGAACTACCGCCGTACTCTCGACGCCCCGGTTGCCCCGCATCTCTAGCATTCCCCGAAACGTTTTGGTTGCGGTGGGTCACAAATCCGCGACATGGGGCTAACGTGCACGTGTTCGGGTTCAGCGCTGTGCCATTGGAGAACAGGGAAGCTCATGGACAACGAGATGGTGCGCGAGCGGGATGCCCGCGCCTATGAGGCGGTGCACGAGGCGGCCGACTTCACCAAGCTGAAAACGCGCTACAAGAATTTCGTGGTGCCGTGGACCATCGCGTTCATGGCCTGGTACCTGGCGTACGTCGCCTGCTGCAACTGGGCCCGCGGCTTCATGGACCACCAGGTGGTGGGGCATATCAATGTGGCCTTGATCTTCGGCCTGCTGCAGTTCGTGTCCACCTTCGTGATCGCCGCGCTGTACGGCCGGTTCGCGAACCGCAAGCTCGACCCGCTGGCCCATGGGCTGAACGCGAAGTACAAGAGGGAGCGCCGCCGGTGAACGTCCTCACCATCCCGGTCCTGATCCCGCTGGCCGACGCCGAGCCGGGCAACCGGGCCCTGACCATCTCGCTGTTCTCCGCGGTCGTCGCCGTGACGCTGTACATCACCTGGTGGGCGTCCCGCCAGAACCAGACCGCGGCCGACTACTACGCCGGCGGCCGCTCGTTCAGCGGCGCGCAGAACGGTCTCGCCGTCTCCGGCGACTACATGTCCGCGGCGTCGTTCCTCGGTATCTCCGGCCAGATCGCCCTGTTCGGGTACGACGGCTTCCTCTACTCGATCGGGTTCCTCGTCGCGTGGCTTGTCGCGCTGTTGCTCATCGCCGAACTGCTGCGGAACTCGGGGCGGTTCACGATGGCCGATCAGCTCGCGTTCCGGATGAGGCAGAAGCCGGTCCGGACCGCGGCCGCGACCTCGACGATCGTGGTGTCGATCTTCTATCTGCTGGCCCAGATGGTCGGCGCCGGTTCGCTCGTCGGGCTGCTGCTCGGCGTGAAGGGGGACGGCGTGAAGGCGGCCGTGATCATCCTGGTCGGCGCGCTGATGATCATCTACGTGACCATCGGCGGCATGCGGGGCACGACCTGGGTGCAGATCGTCAAGGCCGTGCTGCTGATGGCCGGCACGGTGCTCATCACCTTCCTGGTGCTGGTGAAGTTCCACTTCAACCTGTCCGACCTGCTCGGCGCGGCCGCGGACAATTCCGGCAAGGGCGAGGCGTTCCTGCAGCCCGGGCTGCTCTACGGCAAGGACCTGGTCGGACAGATCGACTTCCTGTCCCTCGGCCTGGCGCTGGTCCTCGGTACGGCCGGTCTGCCGCACATCCTGATCCGCTTCTACACCGTGCCCGACTCGCAGACCGCACGCCGGTCGGTGCAGTGGGCGATCGGCCTGATCGGTGCGTTCTACCTGATGACGCTGGCGCTCGGTTTCGGTGCAGCCGCGCTGCTCGACACCGGCAAGGGTTCAGCAGTCGCGGAGTCGAAGGGCAACGTGGCCTCGCCGCTGCTGGCCGAGTCCGTCGGAGGTGGCGCCGGCTCGATCGGCGGCTCGATCCTGCTGGCGCTGATCGCAGCGGTCGCGTTCGCCACCATCCTGGCGGTGGTCGCGGGCCTGACCCTGACCTCGGCGTCGTCGTTCGCGCATGACCTGTACGCGAACGTGATCGCCAAGACCAAGCCCAGCGAGAAGGACGAGCTGCGGGTCGCCCGGTTCGCGGCGGTCGGGATCGGCGCGGTCTCGATCGCGCTCGCTATCCCGGCGCAGAAGCTGAACATCGCGTTCCTGGTCGCGCTGGCGTTCGCCGTCGCCGCGTCCGCGAACCTGCCGGCGCTGCTGTTCAACCTGTTCTGGAGGCGGTTCAACACCTCCGGCGCCGCCTGGAGCATCTACGGCGGCCTGATCTCCGCGGTCGTCCTGGTGATCTTCTCGCCGGTCGTGTCCGGTACACCGACCTCGATGATCACCGGCTCCGACTTCTCCTGGTTCCCGCTGTCGAACCCGGGCATCGTGTCGATCCCGCTGGGCTTCCTGTTCGGCGTACTCGGCACCTACCTCGGCAAGGACAGGTCCAGCGAAGCCCGCTACAACGAGCTCTCCGTCCGCTCCCTCACCGGCGCCGGCGCGGAGGGTCCGGCCAAGCACTAGTCGCCCCCTGGTGGGTCCAGCGTTCGTGCATGCGGAGTCGGCGGCGGTTCCTCGGGCTGATGCCCGCGGCTGCCGCCGCTCTGCTGTCCGGCTGTGGAGACAACGCCGGCGTCACCGGGTACGACAGCCGGCCAGCGCACCGGTCCCGTCCTTCGTCCGCGCGAAGGATGCCGCTGGCAACCAGACGTTCGCCGCCCTGTGATCTATTCCGCGACGAAGGTTTTCAGCAACGGTTAGGCTCCACTACTATGTCCGACCTGATTCCTGTCACCAAGGGACCGTCTTGATGACGGTCCGGTCCGGCAGGTCTGTCTGGCCACCGTTTCTGAGTGCACTCGTCTGGCTACTCCCCGCGGTGACCGCGTACTGGGTACTTGCAGGCACAGGGGTGACCGACGGCGACATCCTCCGCTACTCGGCCTACTTCTCGGGCTGTGTGGTGCTTCCGGGAGTGTTGCTGCTGCGAGCTTTCGCGCCGGGTCGGCGGACCTGGCCGGAGGACGTGGGCCTCGGCATCGTCGTGGGGCTCTCCTACGAGTTGCCGGGGTGGGCGTTGTTCACGGCTGCTGGGGTGCAGCAGTGGTTGGTGGTGTGGCCCGCGGCGGTGCTGGTGGTCTTCGCCGCAGTACCGCGGTTGCGGCGCTGCTGGCGGGCGCAGGACGCGCCGCGGCTGCCGCTTGCCTGGGGCGCCACGCTGGCGCTGCTCCTCTCGGCGACGTTGCTGGTGTACTACGGCACCACGGTCAGCGCCACGTCGGTCCCCGAGAACGGCGGCGACTACTACCAGGACATGCTCTGGCACCTAGGGATCGTGCACGAGCTGGGCCGCTCCGTCCCGCCGCAGATCCCGCAGGTGGCGGGCGAGACGATGCAGTACCACTGGTTCGCCGACGCACACCTGGCGTCGGCAGCACAGATCACCGGAATCGACCCCCGGATCGTGCTGTTCAGACTATGGTTCGCCCCGATCATCATCGGGCTCGTCCTCGCGGTGGCCGCACTCGCGCGCCAGGTCAGCGGTGTCTGGTGGACCGCCCCGTTCGCGGTCGCGGTGACGACGGTCGTCCAGCGGGTCGCAGTCTGGAAGTACGTCGGCGGCGTCGGGTCCGCACCACTCGTTTTCCTGAGTCCGTCGCAGTCCTTCGGGACGGCGGTCAGCGTCGGAGCCGCGGCGCTGGTGCTCGGCGCCTTGTACCGCGGTGCCCCGAGACGGTCCTGGGTGATCGTGATGCTGGTCGTCTGCGTATCCGCCGGCTCCAAGCCCACCGCTGTGCCGCTACTGCTCGGCGGGACCGGCCTGGCGGCGTTGTTCCTGCTGGTGCGAAACAGACGCATCCCCTGGCCGACCGTCGGCTTCGGCGTCGCACTGGTGGGTGTTTTGGTGGCATCGATGCTGACTGTCGCGGGTAGCACCGCAGGTACTCCGCTGCGCTTGTTCGGGGCCTTGCGGGCCTTCCCGGGATACACCGCTCTGACCGGTCTCACCGGCCCTCCGGCGCCGGGTGGATGGATCATCGAAGGGCTTCGTGACACCGACCAGCAGACGATGACCTGGGCGATCGCGATCCTTGTGGCCGTGGTGGTGAGCCGGGCGGTGGTGGCCGTGGCATTCCTTGGTCTCGTACAGCGCCGGACCCGTACCGATCCGGTGCAGTGGTGGCTGGTCGGCACGCTCGTCGCCTCGCTGCTCGGATTCCTGGTCGTCGACCATCCGAGTTTTGGTGAGTTCTACTTCCTCGGCGGCGCGCTGCCCTTCGCCGGCGTCGCCGCGGGATACGTGGTCCACGGCGCGGTCACCGGACACCGCCGCGTGGCCCGCCGGGTGATCATCGCCGGTGGCCTGCTGGCCGGTGCGGCGCTCGCCCTGGCGATCCGGGTGTTCGGCAACATCGACTCCCGGCCTGTCTCCCCGGCGGAGATCACGCGGGCGGTGACCGAGCCGATGCTGTGGCTTGCGGCGGTACTCGTGGCCGGGCTGCTCGGCTGGCTTGTCCTCCGCGCCGTCCGTCCACAGGTTCGTGGCCTCGGCCTGGCCCTGCTGATGTGCGTCGCGGTCGGCCTCGCCCTGCCCAGCCGGCCCTGGTCGGACTGGCGCAACGCGGCGGACGGGGTCACCGGGGAGGGCGGGCAGATCCCGGTCCCGGCGGTTCCGTTGTACACCACGGACGAGATCCAAGCCGCGCTCTGGCTGGATCGCAACGCTGGACGGTACGACGTGGTCGTGACGAACACCGCCTGCCTGTCGCGACAACGACCAGGTCCGGTCTGCGACGCGCGTGGCTACCTGGTCAGCGGTGTCGGCGGTCACCGAACGCTGATGGAGGGCTGGGCCTACACCCAGCAGTCGCTGGCCAACCAAGGCGAACGGAACGTCGGCTACAGCCTGCAGCCATCGCCCTGGCCCGACCGGGTGGAGCTGACGACGAAGGCACTCACGGCGCCAACGCCTGAGGTGCTGGAGACCTTGCGCCGCGATTACGGCGTCCGCTGGATCTTCGCGGACTCGCGAAAGGGCAGGGTCGCCGAGCGCACTCTCGACGAGCTCGCCGACCGGAGGTTTACCCAAGGGCAAGTCATCGTCTACGAACTGAGGGACTGAACAAGTTCGTTGATTTACGCGTCGAGATGCTGAAGCATGATCAATCCTCAGGAGGAGATACCCATGGACGGTCTGAAAGGCCTTCTCAAGCATGTGCGCGCCTACGTCCTGCTGCAGCGCATCGTCGGCGCCGACCGCTTGCGATATCGCTGCATCGAGGAGATCCAGCCGGGTGAAACCGTCCTGGACATCGGCTGCGGTCCCGCGTACTACTTCCCGCGTCTGCCCCAACCGCTGAACTACCACGGGTTCGACACAGATGCGCCGTACATCGACTGGGCCAAGGAGCACTTCGGCGGCGAGAACGCCAGCTTCCATTGCGGCAACTTCGACGAAACCGCTGCCCGATCGCTGCCGCCGATCGATGTGGTGCTGCTGCTCGGGCTGCTGCACCACCTGTCGGACGAGCAGTGCACACATCTGCTCAACCTGGCCGCGAGCGTGCTGGGCCCCGGCGGCCGGGTGATCAGCCTGGACACCTGCTTCGAGCCGAACCAGGGCCGGATCTCGCGGTGGATGTCGGCGAACGACCGCGGCGAATACGTCCGGGAGCCGCCGGCGTTCGAGAAGCTCGCCCTGCAGTCCTTCGGCCAGGTCGAGGGCAAAGTGATCGATGATGCCACCCATGTTCCAGCGAGCTACTGGATGATGAGGATGACCGCGCCGAACCGACCGTGGGCCGAATAGAGGGCCCGCTCCCTAGAGCCGGCCCTCTCATTCGATCCTGAAGGTCGCCGCGAAGACGTCCAGCTCCGCGGCGGTTGCCTGCTTGCCGACGATCCCCTCAGCGAGGGCCTTCGCGCCGTCGATCGTTCCGGTCAGCAGCGGGGTGAGCGGCGCGAGGGCCTCGACCACGACCAGGTTGGACGGCACCGGCTCGGAGAAAGACCCAGGCACCGCTGTCAGCGTCGAGCCCGAACACGTCGCATGGATGACGATCTCGCCGAAGCGCACTTCATAGGCGAGCTTGCCCATCCCCCGCTTCAACGGGTGGTACGTCGATCGCAGCGCCATCGCCAGCGAGTCCGCGGTGGCGATCTCACCCGGCCGCAACTCGCCGAGCGATCGCGCTCCCCACCGGCCGAGCGCCAGCACGACCGTGTCCAACTCCAGCCCGTACGGCGTCAACTCGTAGACGATCGCGCCCGACGGCCGCGGCTGCACCCGACGCTCCACCAGGCCCGCGCTCTCCAGCTCCTTCAGCCGGGTGGCGAGCACGTTCGTCGGGATCTTCGGCAGCCCCGCCCGCAGGTCCGTGTACCGCTTCGGGCCGACCAGCAGGTCCCGGACGATCAGCAGCGCCCAGCGCTCCCCGACGAGCTCGAGCGCGCGGGCCACCCCGCAGTACTGGCCGTAGGTCTTCGTCGTCATGACTTCAGTCTACTTGACAGAGCCTACTTGCTTTTTGCAAGCTTGCTGCATGGCGATTATGAACAGGCAGCAGCGCGAGGAGTTCTTGGCCGGGCAGCACGTCGGGGTGGTGAGCGTCGGCCGTACCGACGGTCTGCCGCCGACCACCGTGCCGACCTTCTACGCCTACGAACCAGACGGCGCACTCACCATGTTCACCGCGACCCAGGGCCGGACCCCTGCCCGGATCGACGCGATCAAAGCCGCCGGCGTGATCACGTTTCTGGTGCAGGAGGAGACCTGGCCGACAAAGTACGTCACGGTCGAGGCGACGCTGGACTCCGTCACCCGGCCGATCGTGGAGCAGATGCTGACCATCCTCCGCCGCTACATGCCGGAGGAGGCCGCGCAGCAGTTCGCCCACAGCGAGGTCGACAACCCCGACAGCACGATCACCCTCTTCACCTTCACCCCATCCCGCTGGTTCTCCGCCGACAACTCGGCCTGACCCGCGCCGGGACAGCGCTCCGCCATGCAGACGCGGCGGCGGTTCCTGGGCACGGCGATCCACCAAGCGTCACGAACCGTTGACGCTCGGCTAGCCATGCCGTAACAATGGGCCAGCGCTGCGCAAGAAACGAGCAAAACCCGAGCAAGTTTCCGACTTCGCGCCGCGGCTACTCCCCTGCGTCCTCACCACCCGCCCACCAGGAGAGGCCATGCGAATCCCGAAGTGGCGGCTGCCAACCGCCTTGCTCGCCGCGAGTCTCGCGCTCGCAGCCGCCCCACTTATCCACCCGACCCCGGCCGGCACGGCGGCTGCCGCCGTACTCGCCGGACCCAACCTCGCCGCCGGCAAGGCCGCGTCGGCCAGCAGCAGCACCCAGACGTACGTCGCGCCGAACGTGACCGACGGCAACCAGGGCACCTACTGGGAAAGCGCGAACAACGCGTTCCCGCAGTGGGTCCAGGTCGACCTCGGATCGTCCGTCGCCACCAACCAGGTCATGCTCAAGCTGCCGACGTCGGGCTGGGACGCCCGCAACCAAACCCTCGCGGTCCAAGGCAGCACCGACGGGCAGAACTTCAGCGACCTGTCGGCGTCGGCCGTCCGCGCGTTCAATCCGCCCAGCAACACGGTGACCATCGACTACGGCACCGCGACCACCCGCTTCGTCCGCATCCGGATCACCGCGAACACCGGTTGGCCGGCCGGGCAACTGTCCGAGCTCGAGGTCTACGGCCCGGCGACCGGTGACACCCAGGCTCCCACCGCCCCGGGCAACCTGGCCCTCACCGAACCGGGCGCCGGCCAGATCCGGCTCAACTGGAACGCCTCCACCGACAACGTCGGAGTCACCGGGTACGACGTCTACGCCAACGGCCAACTGCGCACCAGCGTGGCCGGCACTGTGCTCACCTACACCGACAACCAGCCCGCCAGTACGACGATCTCCTACTTCGTCCGCGCGAAGGATGCTGCGGGCAACCAATCGCCGGACAGCAACAGCGTGACCCGGAACACCAGCTCGGGACCGGGCAGCAACCTTGCGGCCGGCAAGCCGATCACCGCCTCCGGGTACGTGCACATCTTTGTCCCGGCCAACGCCAACGACGACGACGTGACGACGTACTGGGAGGGCAACGCCAACCCGGCCACGCTGACCACGGAACTCGGGTCGAACGCCGACCTCAGCTCGATCGTGATCCGGCTCAACCCGGACTCGGCGTGGGGAGCGCGGACGCAGACGTTGTCGATCCTCGGGCGGGAGCAGAGCGCGTCCGGGTTCACCACGATCGTGCCGAGCGCGTCGTACAACTTCAGTCCGGCGAGCGGGAACAGCGTGACGATCCCGGTCAGCGCACGAGTGGCCGACGTACGGCTGAACTTCACCACGAACACCGGCGCCCCGGCCGGCCAGGTCGCCGAACTGCAGGTGATGGGCGTACCTGCGCCGAATCCGGATCTCACCCTGGCGAACGTGTCGTGGACGCCGACCTCACCGGTCGAGACCGATGCGATCACTGTCCGCGCGACGGTCAACAACACTGGTACGGCGGGCTCCACGGCGACGGACGTGAACTTCTACCTCGGCTCCGGCAAGGTGGGAACGGCGGCTGTAGGAGCACTCGCAGCAGGAGCGTCGACAACGGTCAGCGCATCGATCGGGACGCGCGACGCCGGCAGCTACGCACTGAGCGCCAAGGTCGACGAGTCGAACGCGATCATCGAGCAGAACGACGGAAACAACACCGCGAACGCCTCCGGCCCGCTGGTGGTGACTCCGGTCGCCAGCTCGGACCTGATCGCGTCCGCGGTGAACTGGACGCCAAGTAACCCCTCGGCGGGCAACAGCGTCGCCTTCTCGGTCGCGCTGAAGAACCAGGGCAGCGTCGCCTCCGCGTCCGGCGCTCACGGCATCACGCTGACCGTGCGCAACGGAAGCACAGTAGTCGCCACTCTGACGGGCAGCTACAACGGCGCGATCGCTCCCGGTGCGACCACCGCCGCTGTTGCTCTAGGCAATTGGACGGCCGCGAACGGGCGTTACACCGTGCGCGTCATACTCGCCGACGACGCCAACGAACTACCGGTGAAGCGGACCAACAACACCAGCGAGCGTCCGTTCTTCGTCGGTCGCGGCGCGAACATGCCGTACGACCACCTCGAGGCCGAGGACGCCTCGGTCGGCGGCGGCGCCACCGTGATCGGGCCGAACCGCACCATCGGCGACCTGGCTGGAGAGGCGTCCGGGCGACGTGCGGTGACGCTGAACTCGAACGGTTCGTACGTCGAGTTCACCACCCGGGCCAGCACGAACACGCTCGTCACCCGGTTCTCCATCCCGGACTCGGCCGGCGGTAGCGGCATCACGTCGTCGATCAACGTGTACGTGAACGGCAGCTTCCACAAGACGTTGCCGCTGACCTCGAAGTACTCCTGGCTGTACGGCGCGGAGGCCTCGCCGAACAACTCACCAGGCTCGGGGCCCGCGCGGCACATCTACGACGAGGCGAACGTCATGCTGGACTCGACGTTCCCGGCCGGGACGAAGATCCGGTTGCAGAAGGACCCGGCGAACAGTACGACGTACTCGATCGACTTCGTCGACACCGAGGCCGTGGCACCGCTGGCGAACCCGGGCGCCGGGTTCGTGACGCCGAACGGGTTCACCCAGCAGGACGTGCAGAACGCGCTCGACCGGGTGCGGCAGGACAGCGCGCTGCAGGGTGTCTATCTGCCGCCGGGTGAGTACCAGACATCGTCGAAGTTCACCGTGTACGGCAAGGCTGTTCGCGTTGCCGGCGCCGGTCCCTGGTACACCCGCTTCGTTGCGCCGCAGAGCCAGGCGAACACCGACGTCGGCTTCGACGCGCAGTCGTCGGCGAACGGGTCGACGTTCAGCGGCTTCTCGTACTTCGGGAACTACGACAGCCGCAACGACGGGCCGGGCAAGGTGTTCAACTTCGCCGGTACGTCGGACATGACCATCGACAACATCTGGGCGGAACACCAGATGTGCCTGTACTGGGGCGCGAACACCGACAACTCGGTGATCAAGAACTCGCGCATCCGGGATTCCTTTGCCGACGGCATCAACATGACCAACGGGTCGGCGGGCAGCACCGTCAGCAACAACGACGCCCGGTCCACCGGGGACGACAGTTTCGCGCTCTTCAACGCCACCGACAGCGGTGGTGGCGAGGTCCGGGACAATGTCTTCGAGAACCTGTCCGCGTCGCTGACCTGGCGGGCCGCCGGGTTCGCGGTGTACGGCGGGACGAACAACGTCTTCCGCAACCTGTACGCGGCGGACATGCTCACCTACCCGGGGATCACGATCAGCTCGCTCGACTTCGGCATCCCGATGAACGGGTTCGGTGCGACGCCGCCGACGCGGTTCGAGAACGCCAGCGTCGTACGGTCCGGCGGGCATTTCTGGGGCAACCAGACGTTCCCGGCGGTGTGGATCTACTCGGCGACGAAGATCTTCCAGGGAATCCGGGTCAGTGATCTGGACGTGGCGGATCCGACGTACTCCGGGATCATGTTCCAGACCGACTACGTCGGCGGGTCGCCGTTGTTCCCGGTCGCGGACACGGTCTTCACCAACACCACGGTGTCCGGCGCCCACAAGTCCGGCGACGCGTTCGACGCCAAATCCGGCTTCGGCATCTGGGCCAACGAACTCCCCGAACCCGGCGAGGGCCCGGCCCGAGGCGCCGCGACCTTCACCAATCTGACCCTCACCGACAACGCAGTGGACATCCGCAACACCACGTCGACCTTCACCCTCACCCGCAACTGACCCGAAGAGATGGGTCAGAGGTCGTCGGCTATTCGAGCGAGGGCTTCGCCGGCTTTGAGGACCAGCGCCTGGTCTTCTTCGTTCAGCCGGTTAAGCAGGTTGCCGAGTTCGGCAGCCGCCTGCCGGCCGGAGGCTTCGACGGTGGCAGCGCCGGCTTCGGTCAGGACGACGGCGGTGGCGCGGCCGTCGACGGGGTCGGGCTCGCGACGGACGAGCCCGGCCTCCTCGAGGGAGGCGACCGTGGTGGTCGCGGTCGGCTGCGAGCACGGCACCCGGGTCGCGATCTCACCGATCCGGATGGGTTGCTCATCGGCGACCAGCATCAGCGCGAGGAACTGCGTCGGATGCAGGACTGCCGTCGTCCTGCTCCGGCGCAGGTGCCGCACGATCCGGTGCATGCTCACCAGCAGCTGCAGGGTCTCCTGTGCCATTGCGATCACCTCCGACGAGAGGCGCCAATCGTGGCACAGCTAGATAAGGATCTCCTAAGGATCGGTCCGGTCAGGTCAGACGGAGGTCAGGTTGATAGAGGTCCAGCCAGGTCGCGAGTGACAACGTTTGCTCGAGATGCCGGCGTCCCCGCGCTGCCTCGGCCGTCGTGAAGGGCTCGAGAGCGTTCCGGTCGACCAGATCGAACACAGCGTGGTTGTCCGCCAGCAGACCGCGCACCTGACCCGCCAGCGCCTCGGTGTACGCCGCGTCCTGGGTCTGCGGGTACGGCGACTTCTTGCGTTCGGCGACCGACTCGGGCAGGACGTCCCGGGTGGCGGCGCGGAGCAGGCTCTTCTCCTTGCCGTCGAAAGTCTTCAGCGACCACGGGGTGTTGTACACGTACTCCACCAGCCGGTGGTCGCAGAACGGCACCCGCACCTCCAGTCCGACCGCCATACTCATCCGGTCCTTGCGATCGAGCAGGATCCGCACCATCCGGGTCAGGTGCAGGTAGCAGATCTTCCGCATCGTCCACTCGTCGTCGGACTCCCCGTCGAGCCGTTCCTCCTCGGCGACGGCCTCGGCGTACCGATCGCGTAGGTGCCCTCCGAGGTTGAGTGCCTTCCGCAGCTCGGGCCGCAGTACGCTCACCGGCCCGTCGCCGCGCCGCGTCATCATGTACGCGATCCACGGGAAGATCGGTATCTCTCGCACCGCCGGGTCGTGGAACCACAGGTAGCCGCCGAACACTTCGTCGGCCGACTCGCCGGACAGAGCGACCGTGGACTGCTCGCGGATCGCCTTGAACAGCAGGTACAGCGAGTTGAAGATGTCCCCGCTGAACGGCGCGTCGTTCGCCCGGATCACCTTCCGCCGGATCTCCGGATCGGTCAGCACGGAGTTGTCCAGCACGATGTCGGAGTGCTGCGACTTGACCAGGTCAGCGACGTCATGCACGTACGGCGTGTCCGGGGTACTCCGGAGCTCGTCCGGCCGGAAGTTGTCCGCGTGGCCCGCGAAATCGACCGCGAAGCTGCGGACCTTGTGGCCGTCCTCGGCCAGCTGACCGGCCGCGAGCCCGGTGATCGCGCTGGAGTCGAGTCCGCCGGACAGCAGTACACAGCGCGGTACGTCGGCGACCAACTGGCGGCGGGTGATGTCGTCGAGCAGTTCACGCACCTGCGCGACGGACGTGTCCTGGTCGTCGGTGTGTGCCTTGGT
Source organism: Kribbella sp. NBC_00889 (assembly GCF_045207705.1). NCBI lineage: Bacteria > Bacillati > Actinomycetota > Actinomycetes > Propionibacteriales > Kribbellaceae > Kribbella > Kribbella sp. NBC_00889. Next base: position 7,149,225 of record NZ_CP108783.1, read on the forward strand.
TTGCAGCCGCCAGTAGTGGCTGGCGTGGATCCCGGCCCGGTCGACAGTGACGACAGTGCCCGGCTCGACCTCGGACATGCCGGCCCACAGCGAGGCGCCAGGGGTCTTCGACACCGTGAGCAGTTCGCGCAGCCCGTCGATCTCGACCGCGGGGGTCACGTTGGGGTTCGCCAGGATCGCCTTCGGCTCCGAGCCGAACAGCACACCGTCGGTGGTCGGGTAGTAGAAGAACGGCTTGATGCCCATCCGGTCGCGGACCATCACCAGGGTCTCGATCCGCGGGTCCCAGATGGCCAGCGCGTACATCCCGTTCAGCCGCTCGGCGAACGCCGTACCCCACTCGGCATAGGCGCGCAGGACGACCTCGGTGTCGGAGTCGGTCGTGAACGGGTGCCGGCGGCGGCGGAGCTCGTCGCGCAGTTCTGTGTAGTTGTAGACCTCACCGCTGTAGACCATGCCGAGGGTGACCTGGCGGCCTTCCGCGGTGACGTGCGTGGTCATCGGCTGCTCACCGCCCGGGAGGTCGATGACGGCCAGTCGTCGGTGCCCGAGGGCGACGTGCGCGGCGTACCAGGTGCCTCGTGCGTCCGGTCCGCGACACGACATCGTCTCCGTCATCGCGTCGATCACGTCGCGCTCGGTGCCCAGATCGTGCCGGTAGGCCACCCATCCGGTGATGCCACACATCGTCGTCGCGCTCCTCTCCAGGAGATACATTCAATTCCAATGTATTTCTGACGATGTGTGGTCACAACGGACGCATCCGTGACTGATCTCTCACACGTGCGCGGCGAGTACTCCGAGCGCGAACGCGAGCCCGGTGAGCCCGAGCATCGTGCTCGCGAGGACGACGAGCCGTCGTTGCAGCGCAGGCAGTTCTGCCGCGGTCGCGAAAACCCGCTGGGGCCAGTGCCGCCAGGAGACGTACCAAAAGATGCCGCTGGCACCGAGTAGCAGCACGGCCTTGATCGCATGGATCCACCAGTGGTCGTGGTCGTGGTCGAGCAGCAGCAGTACGACGCCGGTCACCGCGATCGCCCCGATCAGCCCGACCACCTTCCATCGATTGCCCGAGGCAATCACCGCGGTCAGCGTCTCCCGCCCCTCCTGATCAGGCCCGAAGTACCGCTTCAGCTTCGGCTGCACCACGAACAACGAGTAAGCCATCCCCCCGACCCAAGCCGCCGCGAGCCCCGCATGAATGATCGCGACGACGGCAGTCATGCCCGGCAGCCTAAGCGCATCCCGGTGCAAGCAACGCCTGGAGATCGCGGGCACGGCCTGCGGACTCCTCGCTGACCGACGACGTTCGCACCCGAGCAGCCGCCGTACTGACGAGGAGAGGCGAGGTTCGCACCCGAGCGGCCGCCGTACTGGCGAAGGAGAACCTGAGCTGGCCGAGCTGCTCGAGAAGCTCGCCGAAGGGGCAGGCCGTCGAGGACATGGAGTCGAGGTTTGGAGTCGCTGGCGCCCGTGCTGGTCGACGAAATGGAACTGCAACTATGAACTGGAGCTGCAACTACTGACCGACCAGGCAGCACCTGCGACTCTCGGCCCACCGTGCCGGCTGCGACAGGGGGGCGACCTCAGGTGAGCGGCACGAGCGGCACGAGCGGCACGAGCGGCACGAGCGGCACGAGCGGCAAAACGTACGTGGTCGACCGGCTGGGCAGAACGGCGGCGGATCGCATGAGGTCCCGTCCGACGCAGCCCCGCGCAGAGGCAAACAACTCGGCGGCACGGGTTGATTCGCCGGCACGAGTTGGTTCACCGGCTCGGATTGGTTCGCCGGCACGGATTGGTGACGACAGTGCACGTCCACCCGATCGTCGGAACGGCGGTAGATCTGTGTTGGCTGCCCGCTGACCCGGCGCCATGGACGCGGGACAGGGCAACTCGGCAGCGCGGATTGCTGTGGCGGCGCGGGTCGGTGTGGCGGCGCGGATTGCTGTGGCGGCGCGGGTCGGTGTGGCGGCGCGGATTGCTGTGGCGGCGCGGGTCGGTGTGGCGGCGCGGATTGCTGTGGCGGCGCGGGTCGGTGTGGCGGCGCGGATTGCTGTGGCGGCGCGGGTCGGTGTGGCGGCGCGGATTGCTGTGGCGGCGCGGGTCGGTGTGGCGGCGCGGATTGCTGTGGCGGCGCGGGTCGGTGTGGCGGCGCGGATTGCTGTGGCGGCGCGGGTCGGTGTGGCGGCGCGGATTGCTGTGGCGGCGCGGGTCGGTGTGGCGGCGCGGATTGCTGTGGCGGCGCGGGTCGGTGTGGCGGCGCGGATTGCTGTGGCGGCGCGGGTCGGTGTGGCGGGGTGAGCCGGTTCGGTGGCACGGGTTGGTTCGCCGGCACGGGTTGATTCGCCGGCACGGATTGGTGACGACACTGCACGTCCACCACCTGATCGTCAGAACGGCGGCGAATCGGCGTTGGCTGCCCGCTGACCCGGCGCCATGGACGCGGGACAAGGCAACTCGGCAGCGCGGGTTGGTTCGGCGGCGCGGGTTGGTTCGGCGGCGCGGGTTGGTTCGGCGGCGCGGGTTGGTTCGGCGGCGCGGGTTGGTTCGGTGGCTGGTGGTTGGGTGATGGGGCCGCGGGCGGGTGGGACGGTGGTGTAGCGGTGGCCGCTGGGGGTGGTGAGGGTGATGGTCCCGTCGGGGTGGCTGGTGGTGGTCCAGCCCCAGGTGGGGGTGTCTTTGATGACGTGGTGGTATTCGCAGTACGGCGCGAGCCCGCTGAGAGTGGTGGCGCCGGATCGCGCGAAAGGCGTGAGGTGGTCGCGGTCGCAGTCGCGGGAGGTGCGGTTGCAGCCGGGCCAGGCGCAGACGGGGTGGCGGGCGAGCAGGGTTTCGGTGACGAGGGCGCCGGGGTCGTGGCGAGTGGTGGAGGCTTCGAGGACGGTGCCGTTGGTGGGGTCAGTGAGGAGTCGTCGCCAGGTCCCGTCCGCAGCGATGCGGCGAGCCATCTCGGCGGGGATGGGGCCGTAGCCGGTCAGCTCGGCCGGGTCGTTGTCGAGGCCGAGCAGGGTGGTCGCCGGGACGACGACTTCGATGTGGGGTCGGCGGCGGTGCTGGTCGGGTAGGCGGCGGCCGAGCCAGTCCAGGCCGTTGTGGAGGATGTGTTCGAACAGGTCGGCTGCGACGTCGGCGCGGCGCTGCTCGGCAGTCCGGGCGTCCTTCGATGCCGCATCACCGTTCACGCCACCCTCGTCAGGGCGTGGCTGACCATCGCCTCGGCCCGTAGCACCCTCGTCAGGGCGTAGCTGACCATCGCCTCGGCCCACAACACCCTCGTCAGGGCGTGGCTCGGCATCGCCTCGGCCCGCAGCACCATCGTTAGTGCGTAGCTGACCATCGCCTCGGCTCGCGGCACCCTCGTCAGGGGGTGGCTCGGCATTGCCTTGGCTGGCAGTGTCGTCTGGCCGCGCCTTACCACCTCCCACGCGTGCGGGACCGTCCGGCCGCGTGGGGTGGCCCGGATCGGCGACACCAGTGTTGGTCGAGTTGCCGGGGGTGGGATCGGGGGTGGGGGTGCCGCGTTTGGCGAGGGTGGCCATGGCTTGGATGGCGATCCAGATTTGCTGGATCTTGTCGCTGGTGTGGACTATCCACAGGCCGGCCATGCCGTTGGACAGGGGCACGATCTTGCAGGTGCGGTCGGTGGTGGCGGCGCGGTGATCCTCGGCCATTTCACGACTGGTGTGCTTGGCGACCTGGCGGCGCAGCGAGTGCTGCAGGTTCCGGTGGGTTTGGCCGGGGGCGCGCTTCAGGACGTGTGCCTGCACCGCTTGGGCGGCGGGGTCGGGCAGTTGGCTGGTGGCCTCGGAGATCGCCAGGGCCTTGCCCCAGGTCAGGGCCCCGCATCGGAGTGCGGTGTGGGTGGCCGACAACGTCGAGGTGAGCCGCAGGGCGGTGTCGACGCGGCGGCCGACGGTATTCGGCGACAGCCCGAGGGCCAGGGCGATCTCGGCGTACCAGGAACGCTCGGGGTCGATCGGGCGGCCGTTCGTGTCGAGTTGGGTCGGGCGCGGAGATTCGCGGTGTTCGGCCTGGCGTTGGCGGTAGAAGGAGGCCATGGCGGTGGCCTTGATCGCTTCGGCCCAGCTGGTCAGGCGGTCGGCGGCCTTCATCAGTTCGATCAGGGCCATCGGTGACATCGCCTCCGGCCGGGTCTGTTCCAGCGCGGTGGCGAGGTCACCGCCGGGTGGCAGCAACACCCAGGGCGGGGCAGTGCGGCGCAGCAGTTCCCGTTCGGCCTGGTCTTGGTCGTGGCCGTCCCACAGCTCCCATTCGAGTATGTCGACGCGGGAGAACCGGTTCCGGCCGAGCAGGACGTCGAGTTCGGCATCCCACTCATCTTGTTCACTGACGAACCGCGGTCCATTCGGATCGTCAGGATCCGCAGGGATGTCGAGATCCTCCGGCACCGCGACATTGCACGGCCAGTCGAGGTCATCGGCGATGACCTGTCCGCTGTCGACCGCCTGAGCAATCCCTGTCATGCGATTACATTAGAACAGATGTTCGATATCATCAAATCCGCCGACTGCGGCACGCTGACGCGAATGTCGTTACAGGGTTGACGATCCGGTGAATCAGTTGCTGATAGCAATTATCTCGGGTGAATGGGTCGGCCGGCTCTGCAGACAGCTGTCTGGCGGATGACGCGGACCCATGAATGCGGACCCATGTATTCGGACCCATGTATTCGGTGGCGTGCAACGGAGGAGTAGCTGCGTAGGACGCTGGGGGATGAACACGTGCGTGAGCCCTCGGGATGACCCGAGGGCTCACAGGCAGAGCAGCAGTCTTAGTCCTCGTCGGATTTGCCGGATTCCAGGTTGGCCTTGATGAGGTCCATGACGGTGGAGTCGGCGAGGGTGGTGACGTCGCCTACCTCGCGGTTTTCGGCGACGTCGCGGAGCAGGCGGCGCATGATCTTGCCGGAGCGGGTCTTGGGGAGCTCGGCCACGACCATGATCTGACGTGGTTTGGCGATCGGGCCGATCTCCTTGGCGACGTGGTTGCGGAGCTCCTGGACCACGTCCGGTCCACCGTCGCCCGCCTCCGAGCGAAGGATGACGAAGGCGGCGATCGCCTGGCCGGTGGTCGGGTCGGAGGCGCCGACGACAGCGGCTTCGGCGACCTTCGGGTGTGAAACCAGGGCAGACTCGATCTCGGTGGTGGACAGGCGGTGGCCGGATACGTTCATCACGTCGTCGACCCGGCCGAGCAGCCACAGGTCGCCGTCTTCGTCCTTCTTCGCACCGTCACCGGCGAAGTAGACCCCCGGCCAGCGCGACCAGTAGGTCTCGACGAACCGGTCGTCGTCACCCCACAGCGTGCGCAGCATGGCCGGCCACGGCTTGGTGATGACGAGGTAGCCGCCGGAGCCGTCCGGCACGGACTTGCCAGCGTCGTCGACGACGTCGACGCTGACGCCCGGGATCGCCTTCATCGCGGCGCCCGGCTTGCCTGCGGTCACGCCCGGCAGCGGCGAGATCATGTGCATGCCGGTCTCGGTCTGCCACCAGGTGTCCACGACCGGCGCCTTGTTGCCGCCGATGTTCTCGCGGTACCAGATGTAGGCCTCCGGGTTGATCGGCTCTCCGACCGACCCGATGACCCGCAGCGTGGACAGGTCGAACTTCGCCGGGATTTCGGCGCCCCACTTCATGAACGTGCGGATCGCGGTCGGGGCGCAGTACAGGATCGAGACCTTGTACTTCTGGACGATCTCCCACCAGCGGCCCTGGTGCGGGGTGTCCGGGGTGCCTTCGTAAAGCACGGAGGTGGTCGCGTTCGCGAGGGCGCCGTACACGATGTAGCTGTGGCCGGTGACCCAGCCGATGTCGGCCGCGGTCCAGTACACGTCGGTGTCCGGCTTGAGGTCGAAGACGCCCCACTGCGTGTACGACGTACCGACCAGGTAGCCGCCGGTCGTGTGCAGGATGCCCTTCGGCTTGCCCGTGCTGCCGGACGTGTACATCACATAGAGCGGGTGCTCCGCGTCGAAAGCCTCAGGTGTGTGGTCCACAGACTGCTTGCCGACGAAGTCCTCCCACCACAGGTCGCGGTCCTCGACCATTGCGGTCTCCTGGCCGGTCCGCTTCACCACGAGCACATTGCGTACGTCGGGGCAGTCCACCAGCGCGGCGTCCACCGCGGGCTTCAGCGCCGCCGGCGCTCCCCGGCGGTAGCCGCCGTCGGAGGTGATCACGACGCGGGCGTCGCAGTCCAGGATCCGGCCCTTGAGCGCGTCCGCGGAGAAGCCGCCGAAGATGACCGTGTGCGGGGCACCGATCCGGGCGCAGGCGAGCATCGCCACCACGGTCTCGGGGATCATCGGCATGTAGATGGCGACGATGTCACCGGGCTGGACGTTCAGTTCGAGCAGCGCGTTGGCGGCCTTACTGACCTCGTCCTTGAGCTGGGCGTAGGTGATCTCCCGGGTGTCGCCGGGCTCGCCCTCGAAGTAGTACGCGACCTTGTCGCCGAGGCCGTTCTCTACGTGCCGGTCGACGCAGTTGTACGCCGCGTTCAGCTTGCCGTCGGCGTACCACTTCGCGAACGGCGCGTTGCTCCAGTCCAGCGTCTCGGTCGGCTCCACCGACCAGGTCACGCGCTTGGCCTGCTCGGCCCAGAACCCCTCGAAGTCGGCGGCGGCGCGGTCGTAGGCATCGGCCTTGACGTTCGCGTTGGCGGCCAGGTCCGCGGGCGGCTCGAACCTGCGCTCCTCGTGCATCAGGTTCGACAGTGCCTCGGACTGGGGTGACTCTGCATTCGTCACGTCGACGACTCCTCCTCGCTGGCTTCGGCGCGCTGGAGCGCCCGGCTACCTTTCTACCAACCGCAGCCCCCGGCGCGGAACCGCTGTATCGCCGAGCAGTCCCCGATCTGCGCCGAAGAGGACCAATTCCGGGCCGGACGGTGAGTCACGGGTGGTGCGTCACTGGTGGTGCGTCACTAGTGCTGGGTCACTGGTGCTGGGACAGGACGCGGGCGAGCAGGGTGGTCAGGCGTTTGCGGTCCGTCGGCGACAGCGCGGCGAAGATCTCGTCCTGGGCCTTCGCGACCAGCGTCGTGAGGCGTTTGTGCCGGCGGCGGCCCGAGGCGGTGATGGTGATGATGTTGCGGCGTCCGTCGGCGGGGTCCGGGGTACGCTCGACGTACCCTTCGTCGACCAGTTCGTTGAGGGCGGCAACCACGTCGCTGCGGTCGATGGCGGTGTGCCGGCCGAGCGTCGCCTGACTGGCCGGGCCGAACTCGACCAGCGTCGCGAGCAGGCGGAAGTGGTACTGCCGCGCTCCCGCGGCCGCGAAGGACTCGGTCACGATCCGTTGCGCGTGCGCCGCGCTCTGGGTCAGCAACCAACTGGGCGTCTGTAACAACACGCTGGGCGTCTGCTCGTCCACGGCCCGGAGTCTATCCGTTGGCCGGTCCTACGATTCCAGTCCGGAAGAGTGCCGGAAGAGTTCCAGAAGAGGTCCAGGTGAGTTCCTGGTGGAGCCGTCGTCGGGTCGGTAGGTTCGGCGTCATGGCTGGGGCTGAGGAGTACATGGAGAAGGCGTTGGACGTCGCTCGGCGGGCGGCGGAGACGCAAGCCGGGGCGATTCGGGTCGCGGCTGGTCTGGTGGTCGAGGCGACGCTCGCGGGGCGGGTGTTCTGGGTGTTCGGGACCGGGCACAGCCACCTGATCGCCGAGGAGTTGTATGGACGGGCCGGCGGGTTGGCCGACGTTCGGGCGGTGCTCGAGCCCGGGCTGATGCTGCACGAGGGGTTGCAGAAGAGTTCGCTGCTCGAGCGGCTTCCCGGGCTGGCCGACGTACTGCTGGAGATCAACGAGATCGCCGCGGGTGACGTCGTACTGATCGCGTCGAACTCGGGGCGGAACGCCGTACCGGTCGAGTTCGCGCTCGGAGCGCGGAAGCGTGGTGCGTTGGTGATCGCGCTGACGTCGATGGCCCACAGTACGGCGACGACTTCGCGAGCGCCGGGTGGTCAGCGGCTGTTCGAGACCGCGGACGTGGTGATCGACAACTGCGGCGTGCCGGGTGACGCGCTGATCGAGGTCGACGGCAGCCCGGAACGGACCGGCGCCACCTCGACGATGATCGGCGCGCTGCTCGTGCAGGCGCTGACGGTGGAAATCGTCACCAAGCTCACCGCCGCCGGCGAGACCCCGAACATCCTCCGCAGTCTGAACGTCTAGCCAGGCCATGAGCGATGTCAGGCAGTTTCTCCTGCAGATGTCGGGTGTTCCGGGCTCCGGCAAATCCACGATCGCGCGACACGTCGGTGCCCGGTACGGCGCGGTCGTCGTGGATCTCGATGTCATCAGGAGCGCTGTTCTCGATGGTGGCGTGCCGGCCGAAGGCAGCGGCAGGGCCGCCTACCCAGTCATGTATGCGTTGACTCGGAGCCTCGTGGATCAGGGGTTCAGCGTGGTGATCGACAGCCCTTGCCAGTACGAGGAGATCATGGCGACGGGCCGGGAGATCGCCGATGAGCGCGGTGTCGCCTACAAGTACGTGGAATCCCGTACGGACGATCTCGCGGTGATCGACAGTCGACTCAGAGCCAGAGTCCCGATGCGAAGCCAGCGTCGAGGCGTCGGCCTGCCACCGGTCGATCTCGGCGATGCGGACGCCGACGGCGAGCAGGGGTTTCGAGGGTGGCTGCACCTGACGAAGCGGCCGACGCAGGGGTATCTGCAGGTGGACGCGACGGAGCCGATGGACCTGATCCTCAAAGAGGTCGAGGCCTACCTCGAGCTAGGTCAGGTGGCGCGGTAGGCCACCGTGATGTCGTAGCGGTCCGAGCGGTAGACCGAGCGGCCGAATTCGATCACCTGGTCGTTCGCGGTCCGCGGGGCCGAGGTGATGATCAGGCACGGGGTGGTCGAGTCGATCTCGAGCAGCTGGGCGTCGATCGGGTCCGGTGGAGCCGCGACGATCGACGCGGACACCATCCCGAGGGCGACACCCCAGCGTGACGACAGCACGCCGTACAGGGACTTCTCGGTGAAGTCGACCTCGTCGAGGCCCGGCCATCGCCGCAACGACAGTGCCGTGCGCTCGACTGCCATCGGCTCGCCGTCCGCGGTCCGCAGGCGGACCAGGTGCAGCACCGGGGTGCCGACCGGCTCCTCCAGCTCGCGGGCCAGCTCCTCGCCGGCCGCGCCGACGCGATGCTCGAGCACCTTGGCGCCCGGCGTGATACCGCGGTCGATCATGTCCTGACTGAACGACGACGCGAGGATCCGGGTCGGCCGCGGCTCGGCGACGAAGGTGCCACCGCCGGGTCGACGGGCGGCCAGTCCTTCGGCCACCACCCGGTCGACTTCCTGGCGCACCGTCATCCGGGCCACGCCGAACCGCTCCGCCAGCACGCGCTCGGACGGCAGCACCGTACCGACGGCGAGCGAGCGGGTGAGTTTCTCCAGAATCTCGCGAATCTGGTCACCCTTCGGGCGATCGGTCCGAAGCTCCGTGGGGAGTTCGGCGAGATCGCCGGGGTTGTTCCGTGGGCGGGCCATGAGCTCAGTATCCCTGGGAATGTGCCCGGCAAACCGGTTGCCGGGGGGCGCGTGCCGCGGTCGTGGTCCTGATCGTTCGAGCTGCTCCGGCCGACCGCGACGGCGCTGTCCCGGACGACCTTGTCAGCCAGACTGTAACGTCAGTTACCGGCTCACGGCCAGCGACCGTCCGCGGCCGGGCGATTCCAGCGCCGGGGGTAGTTTTACCGTTATGAGCCCCGCACAGTTCGTGAAGGAAAGCTCAGTGTCCGGCGAATGGGAACGCCAGGGCAACCGATTCACCGGCCGGATCACGCGCGATGCTGCCGCCGGTCCGGGCGAGGGTCCCGACGACCAGGACCGCTGGCCGGTCGAGCCTGGCCGGTACCGGCTGGTGGTCAGCCTGGCGTGTCCGTGGGCGCACCGATCCGTGATCGTGCGCAAGCTGCTCGGCCTGGAGGATGCGATCAGCCTGGCGATCGTCGACCCGATCCGGGACGAGCGCGGCTGGCGGTTCACCCTCGATCCGGACGGGCGTGATCCGGTGCTCGGCATCGAGTTCCTGGCCGACGCGTACCGGCGGACCGACCCGACGTACGAGGGTCGCGTGACGGTGCCGACGATCATCGACACCGTGACCGGTTCGGTCGTCACGAACGACTACCCCCAGATCACGCTCGACCTGTCGACCGAGTGGACCGACCACCATCGCGAGGGTGCGCCGCAACTGATCCCGGCGGATCGCGCCGAGATGGACGAGCTGATCGAGGACATCTACCGGGACGTGAACAACGGCGTGTACCGCTGCGGCTTCGCGACCACGCAGGAGGCGTACGAGGCGGCGTACGACGCTCTGTTCGCGCGGCTCGACGTACTCGAGGAGCGGCTGGCGGATCGGCCGTACCTGCTCGGCGACACGCTGCGCGAGGTCGACATCCGGCTGTTCACCACGCTGGTCCGCTTCGATGCCGTCTATCACGGCCACTTCAAGGCCAACCGCAACAAGCTGACCGAGTTCCCCAACCTCTGGCCGTACACCCGCCGCCTGTACCAACTCCCGGCCTTCGGCGACACCGTCGACTTCGGCCAGATCAAACGCCACTACTACCTCACCCACGACAACATCAATCCGACCGGCATCGTCCCCAAGGGCCCCGACCCCCGCGTCTGGACCACCTGACCGGGCGGCTCACGAGGTAGAATCCAGCTTCGGGTGTGCCGGGAAGTCTGGTCGGCGTTCGTCCGAGTGACCCCGAGCGAAGGCCCGATGCATGAGTGAGCCCCCGAGGATCCGGCAGAAGAAGCGAGCGTTTCCCCGCATCCTGGGGCGGGAACGTGCCTTCCTGGCCGACACCCTGCGGGCCGAGACCACCGGTGGTCTGCTGCTCCTCGCCGCCGCAGTGGTCGCGCTGGTGTGGGCCAACTCTCCGTGGCAGGACACCTATCACCAGGTGAGCGACGCCCAGGTCGGTCCGCTGACCGTGGAGGCGTGGGCTTCCGACGGCGCGCTGACGTTGTTCTTCTACCTGGCCGGAGTCGAGCTGAAGCGTGAGTTCGTGGTCGGCACGCTCTCGCGGATCAGCGAGGCGGTGGTGCCGGTGGCCGCGGCCCTGGCCGGAATGGTGCTCCCGGCAATCATCTACCTCGCGATCAACCTGACCGCCGAGGACGGCCGGCCGGACGGCTGGGCGGTGCCGACGGCAACGGATATCGCATTCGCCCTTGCGGTGCTCGCGATCGTCGGCTCGTCGCTGCCGAGTGCACTGCGAGCTTTCCTGCTCACGCTCGCGGTGGTGGACGACTTCGGCGCCATCCTCGTGATCGCCGTGTTCTTCGCGCACGGTTTCCACCTGCTGTCGCTGCTCGCTTCGGCCGCACTGATCGCCGTCTGGTACGTGCTCCAGCGTCGCCGCGTCCGTACGCCGTTCCTGTACGTGCCGATCGCGATCGGGGCCTGGTGGTTCATGTACGAGTCGGGGATCCATGCAACGATCGCCGGCGTCGCCCTTGGCCTGGTCACTCGCGTCGTCCCCGATCCAGGTGAGGAGCACGCGCCCGCCGAACGAATCGAGCACCGGCTCCGGCCGTGGTCGGCGGGTGTCGCCGTACCGCTGTTCGCGTTGTTCGCCGCCGGGGTGACGTTGAGCGGGAACGCCCTACGCGAGATGCTCACCGATCCGGTCGCCATCGGAGTGGTCGCCGGGCTGGTGCTCGGCAAGATGATCGGTGTGTTCGGCGGGTCGTGGGTGACCGCGCGCTTCACCCGGGCCGAGCTGAACTCCGACCTGTCCTGGCGGGACGTCGGCGCCGTGTCGGTGCTCGCGGGCATCGGGTTCACCGTCGCTCTGCTGATCGCCGGGCTGGCGTTCGCCGACGACATCGCGCAGGTCGAACGGGCCAAGGCCGCAGTCCTGGTCGCCTCGCTGTTGTCCGCCGTGATCGCCGCCGCGCTGCTGTTCCGCCGCAACCGCGCGTACGCCGACTGAGCCGCGCTCCGCCAGATGCATGGGGTTGGGTAACGGCGGCGGTAGTGTCGGGGCACGGACCGGTGGAAGGAGTGCCATGTCGATGGGGCAGAACGGGGACGAGCCCACGGTCGGCCAGCTCGTCGCGAACGCCAGCAAGGACCTGTCCAACCTGGTCCGCAGCGAGATCGAGCTGGCGAAGACCGAGCTGAAGAAGTCCGCGGTCAAGGCCGGCACCGGCGCGGGCCTGTTCGCCGGCGCAGCCTTCCTGGCGCTGCTGGCGATCGTCCTGCTGTCCATCGCTCTGGCCTACGCGTTCACCGCGCTCGGCCTGCACCCGGCGCTCGCCTTCCTGGCCACCGCCGGGATCTATCTGGTGATCGCCGCCGTCCTGGTGCTGATCGGCAAGCGGTCCCTCAGCAGCGCGAAGGGTCCGGAGCGCGCGATCAAGACGTCGAAGGAGTCGGTCGACGCACTCAAGGCGATCGGCAAGGGCGACGATGTGAGCCTCCCCGCCGCCCCTCCTGCGCCCACCGCCCCTCCTGAGCCCGGCGGACGGCGCTGAGCCCGGCAGGTGTCGTCGACCTGCTGGTCGACGGGCCTTGGTCGCACTCACTGGTGGCGGCCAACGGAGCACGGTTCCACGTCGCCGAATGCGGAGCGGCCGACGACCCACTGGTCCTGTTCCTGCACGGCTTTCCCGAGTTCTGGTGGGCCTGGCGTCACCAGCTGCCGGTGGTCGCCGCGGCCGGCTACCGCGCTGTCGCGATGGACCTGCGCGGGTACGGCGCCAGCGACAAGACCCCACGCGGTTACGACCCCTACACCGCCGCCGCTGATGTCTCCGGCGTCATCCGCTCGCTCGGCGCCACCGACGCCGTCGTGGTCGGTCACGGCTGGGGTGGCTTCATCGGCTGGTCGGCCGCCGTACTCGCGCCGCGTCAGGTCCGGGCGCTGGCCGCGGTCTCGGCACCACACCCGCTTCTGCTGGCCCGGTCCGGTCAGCCGAAGGCGCTGACGCGCACCGCGTGGTTCCAGCTGCCGATCCTGCCCGAGCGTCGTCTGCTCGCCCAGGACGGCATGCACATCGAACAGCTCCTCCGCGCGTGGGCGGCGCCCGGCGGCAGCTTCCCCGACGCCGAGGCGTCCCGCCGCTACCGCGCCGCCTTGCAGGTCTGGCCGGCACCGCACTGTGCGCTCGAGTACCACCGCTGGTTCGCCCGGTCCCGGCTGCGCCCCGACGGGCGCAAGTACTCGGCCAGGATGCGTACGCCGATCGCCGTACCCGTGCTGCAGATCTACGGGGCACAGGACGCGGCGGTGTCGCCGACCGCGGTCACCCCTCCTCGCCTGATCACGGCACCGCTCCGCCATGAACTGCTCACCCCGTCAGGCCACTTCCCGCACGAGGAAGCGCCGGACCTGTTCAACACCCAGCTTGTGGACTGGCTGGCGTCCCTCCGGGGGTAGAGCAGGCAGTGGGCGTGCGCTCCCCCGTACCGGAGGTCCCGATGACCGCCGGCTTCCCCGACGGCTCGAGTTCGCCGACTGAGATCTCCGCGAAGCGACGCGTGAAACATCCCGTCGAGGTACTGGCTGTCAGAGGGGCCGGTCAGCCACCGGACGCCGACCAGAGCGCCCGCGACGACGGCCAGGATCGCGGCCGCGGCCAGCAGGATCGGAGCCACAGCGGGCCCCTTGGTTGCCTCGGGCAAATGTCCGGTGGGTGTTCCTTCTCCGTGAAGGTCTCCCGGAGCAGCTCGCCGATCTCGTCGTCTCGATCGTCAACGTCACACCCCTTCAGCGCGGCGGCGGCGCCGATCTGCTGCACGACCTCACGTGCAGGTCTGGGTGGAGACCTCCTGGGTGGCGTTGGCGCCGTCGCGGGCGTCGTCGGCGACCTGTTCGGCGGTCAGGACGTAACCGGTCCGGTTGTCCTCGACCGATGCCGCGAACACCACGCCGTACACGGTGCCCTTGGACGACAGCAGCGGGCCGCCGGAGTTGCCCGGCCGGACCGAGGCCCAGATCGAGAACGCCTGCCGGGTGACCGTGCGGTCGCCGTAGATGTCCGGACCGCGGAGCCGCTCCTCGGACCGGATCCGGGCCGGCTCGGAGTCGAACGGACCGTTCTCCGGGTACCCGAGCACGACCGCCGGGTCGTCCGCCTTGCCGTTCAGGTCGAAGTTCAGCGGCGCTATGTCCAGCTTGGGCACGTACAGCACCGCGACGTCGACCTCAGGGTCGAACAGTACGACGGTCGCGTCGTACGACTTCCCGTTGACCTCGACCTGCGGCGAGCCGACACCGGCGACGACGTGGGCATTCGTCATGACCCGCTGCGGCGCGTACACGAACCCGCTTCCCTCGAGGCCGCGCGAGCAACTCGCGACCCCGGTGACCTTGGCGATCCGGGTGTAGGCCTGCCGGACCATCGGCTGCCGGGCGATCGCGGAATCCGGCGGTTGCGTCTCGCGGATCCGCTCCGGCACGAACGGGTCGAGGAAGCGCGGAAACAGGTCGGTGTTCACGACGTCGTTGAACGCCTGCAGGGCCTGGTCGGCGCGGCTCGGCAGCACCTGGTCGACCTTCGCCAGCACCTGCGAGCCGCGGACGGCGGACGTCACGCTCGGAATCCGGGCGCCGCTCACCGCGACACCGAGCACCCACGAGACGATCAGCACCGAGACCGCCGCCAGCGCGGCACCACCGAGGGCATCGACGGCCTTCACCGGCCGCCAGGTCATCTTGTTCCTGAGTCTGGATCCCAGGACGGCACCTATCGTCCGCCCGATCGAGGCGAGCACCACGACCAGCACCAGCGCGGCGAACGAGACCGAAACGCTCGGCGAGAAGTTGTCCAGCACCCGCGGTACGCCCCAGACGCCGACCGCGGCACCGGCGAGCAGGCCGATTGTGGCGCAGGCACCGAGGACGAACCCCTCGATGTACCCCGAGATCGCCACCAGCGCGGTGATGATCAGCAGCGCGTAGTCGAGCTTGCTCACTCCACACCTTCCGACTCGTCACCGTCCGGACGGCCGAGGTCGTGCTCGATGGCGGTCAGCCGCCGCACGTCCTCCGGTCGTCGCCCCTCGCTCCGCCAGGCCGCCTCGACCAGTCGGTCGGGCAACGGTACGACGACCGAGGGGTCCCAGTCGCGCGCCCAGCCGCCCAGCACCAGCAATTTGTCCAGCAGCCCGGCGGTGAAACCCCAGATGTACAGGTCGCCGACAGTGAACGCCGGCCCCGTGAATCCGGACGGGTGCAGGCAGCTGATCCGGTTCGCCGGATCGACCAGCGCGCTGACGGGCACGGTGTGCACCGACGCGACCTCGGCCGGATCGACCACTGCGACCGGCGACGGCTCCCGCCACCAGGCCAGCACCGGCGACACCCCGAAGTTGCTCACCGGCACCCAGAGCGGCGGCCAGATCGCGAACGGTACGACGCCGGCCGGGTCCAGACCGGTCTCCTCCTCGGCCTCCCGCAAGGCGGTCCGCACCAGGCCCTCGTCACCGGAGCCGTCCTCCGGATCGACGCCGCCACCCGGGAACGCCATCTGCCCGGCGTGCCGCCGCAACGTCCAGGCCCGCTCGGTCAGCAGCACCTCCGGCCCGTCGTTGCCATCGGCAAGCAAGATCAGAACGGCGGACTGCCGCACGGACGGATCGTCCGGCGGCAGGAAGCGGGACAACAGCTTCGGGTCGACCTCCTCGGACGCCTTCGCCAGCGACTGCAGCCAGTCCGGGATCTCCACACCCTCGAACGTCACAACGCCACTCCCAGCTTGTCCCGCACCAGTTGGTCCAGCTGCTGCTGCGACGTGAACGGTCCGTGGTGGACGTAGGCGATCGCACCGTCGGAGTTGACGAACACGCTGATCGGTGGCCCGCCGATCTTGAACGGCTGGCGCAACTGCTTGTCCGTGTCCACCAGGTGCGGGTAGCTCAGCTGCTGATCGCCGGCGAACTTCACCGCCAGCTCGGCCCGCGGATCGTCGTAGTCGATCCCCAGCAGCTGCACCTTCCCGGTCGCCCGCTTCGCCAGATCCGCCAGGTACGGCGCTTCTTCGCGGCACGGAGTGCACCACTGGGCCCAGACGTTGATGACGAGTGGGCCGCGGAGGTCCGCGAGCCTGATGTCGGGCCCGCTGCCCAGGCAGGGCAGGCTCAGGTCCGGAAGTCCGTTGCTGACCGGCGGTTTCGACTCGGTCGACGGGCAGGCCGCCAGCTTGTCGGCGCCGGCGACCGAGGACCGAGTGGTCGGGTCCGTCGCGCTGGGCTGGTCGGATCCACACGACGCCAGGAGCAGTCCGGCGACAATCCAGCCGACCGCCCACAGCGTCCTGCGCACCCTCATGCCGGGACCTTCACCAGCTTCGCCGCGGCCTCGGGGTTGGTCGGGCCGGTGCCGTACGACGGGCACCACTGGGCCACCGGGCAGGCGCCGCAGGCCGGCTTCTTGGCGTGGCAGCGACGGCGGCCGTGGAAGATCAGCCGGTGCGAGAGCATCGTCCAGTCCTTCTTCGGGAACAGGTCACCGATGATGTGCTCGACCTTGACCGGGTCCTGCTCGGTGGTCCAGCCGAACCGGCGTACCAGCCGGCCGAAGTGGGTGTCGACGGTGATCCCGGGGATGCCGAAGGCGTTGCCGAGCACCACGTTCGCCGTCTTGCGGCCGGTGCCGGGCAGCTTGACCAGCTCGGTCAGCTTGTTCGGTACGACGCCGTCGTAGTCGTCGACCAGGGCCTGGCCGAGCTTCATCACGCTGTTGGTCTTGGCCCGGAAGAAGCCGGTCGGCTTGAGGATCGCCTCCAGCTCCTCCCGGTCCGCCTCCGCGTAGGCCTGGGCGTTCGGGTACTTCGCGAACAGGCCCGGGGTCACCTTGTTCACCAGCACGTCGGTGGTCTGGGCCGACAGGATGGTGGCCACCAGCAACTCGAGCGGAGTGGTGAAGTCCAGCTCGCAGTGAGCGTCCGGATACGTCTCGGTGAGCACCTTGTGCATCTTCCGGGCCCGGCGGACCAGCTGGGTGTGCGTCTCGTCGACGAAGACCGGCGCCTTGCGGGGGAGCTTCAGAGGTACTGTCGGCAGCGGCCCTGGGACCGGAGCCGCGACACGCGGGGATGGCATGCAGGACAGCCTACGTGGCGGGTCCGACACCCGAGGGGCTACGGTTTTGGGGCAACCGGGTGTACACGACCCGGTGCCGGGAGGGGTCGAACCCCCACCCGTAAGTCGTGGTCGAAGGTCCTAGGAGGCCCAAAGTGGATGCCGCAGTGCTCCGACAGGCACCGCTGTTCAGTCAGCTCGACGACGAGGCGGCCGACGCCCTGGCCGCCTCGATGACCGAGAACCGGCTGCGCCGCGGCCAGGTGCTGTTCCACGAGGGCGACTCCGGTGATCGGCTGTTCGTGGTCGTCGAGGGCAAGGTCAAGCTGGGCCGGACCTCGGCCGACGGCCGGGAGAACCTGATCGCGGTCCTCGGCCCGGGTCAGATGTTCGGCGAGCTGTCCCTGTTCGACCCGGGACCGCGCTCCGCCACGGTCACCGCGGTCACTGACGCCTCACTGATGTCCCTGACCCACGACGAACTGCTGCGCTGGCTGGCCGGCCGCCCCGAGGTAGCCCGCGGCCTGCTGCTCCAGCTCGCCTCCCGGCTGCGCAAGGTCTCCGACGTGGTCGCCGACCTGGTGTTCTCCGACGTGCCGGGCCGGGTCGCGAAGGCCCTCCTCGACCTGGCCAGCCGCTTCGGCCGCACCGCCGACGACGGCGTACACGTCCACCACGACCTCACCCAGGAGGAGCTGGCCCAACTCGTCGGCGCCTCCCGCGAGACCGTCAACAAGGCCCTCGCCGACTTCGCCTCCCGAGGCTGGGTCCGCCTGGAGCCACGTTCCGTCGTACTGCTCGACGTAGACCGCCTCCAACGCCGAGCCCGCTAACCGTTCAGGTAGTCCAGCTGGGCCCGGACCGATCTCTCGGCTGCGGGCCACAGGCTGCGGTCGACGTCGGTGTAGACGTGCTCGACGACTGCTTCTGGGGTGGTGTGGCCTGCGGCTATTGCTGCGCGGACCTGGGCCAGGCGTTCGTGGCGGTGGTTCAGGTAATAGGTGAGGACGGCGGTTGGGTCGTCGATGACGGGGCCGTGGCCGGGGAGGAGGCGGTCTACGCCGGCTGGGGAGTTGGCAAAGGCTCGGAGGCGCTCGAGGGACTCGAGATAGGGGCCTAGGGCACCGTCTGGGTGGGCTACGACGGAGGTGCCGCGGCCCAGAACGGTGTCTCCGGTGAGGAGCGAGCCGTGCTGCGGGAGCCAGAAGCAGACCGAGTCGAGCGTGTGGCCGGGCGTCGGGAGGACCTCGATGCGGAGGTCGCCGGCGGTGATCACGTCCCCCTCGGCGAGGCCGTGAGCGTGATCAGTGGGGATGCGGAACGCGGGGTCGACCGAGCGGACCGCGCAGTTCGCACGGTTGGCGAACCAGGCCGCGCCCTCTGAGTGGTCCGGGTGCTTGTGCGTGAGCAGTACGACGGCCACGTCGCCGGCGGCATCGAGCACGGCCTGCAGGTGCTGCTCCAGCAGCGGACCGGGATCGACCACGACGGACCGATCCGCGTCAGGCGCTCGCAGGATCCACGTGTTGGTGCCGTCCAGCGTCATCGGCCCCGGGTTCGCGGCCAGTACGCGGGCGGCGTACGGCGTCACCTGCTCGACAGTCATGTGGTCTCCAAATAGGCCTGGTCGCCCTCGACCCGTACGGCGGGCAGCACCGGCCGGATCTCGCGGTCACCTGCCGCGGCCAGGATCGTCGCGACATCGTCGTACGGCGTGAGGTCGCGGCAGCAGACGTACGTCGGCGGCAGCATCAGCAGCTCACCCGCGTGCACCGCGGCAACGGCGTCGGCCGGGCGCATCCAGGCGACCTGGTCGGACTCGCTCGTCACGTCCCGGGTGATCTGGCCGGCCGGCAGCGCAGCGACGAAGAATCGGGTGTCGTACCGCCGTGGTTCGAACTCGGGGGTGATCCAGTGCGCCCACGCGCCGAGCAGATCGGCCCGCAGCACCAGCCCGCGCCGATGCAGGAAGTCGGCGAACCCCAGCTCGCGCGACTCCAGCGCGACCCGGTCGGCCTCCCAGTCGTCGCCGGTGGTGTCGTCGACGACCGATTCACTCGAGGGCCCCGCCAGCAGTACGCCGGACTCCTCGAACGTCTCGCGTACGGCGGCCGCGACAAAGGCAGCCGCGGCTTCGGCCGAGCACCTCATCCGGGCCGCGAACCACGCCGGCGGCGGCCCGGACCACGAGTCGGCGACGGTCGAGTCGGTCGGATCGACCCGCCCGCCGGGGAACACGGTCATCCCGGCCGCGAACGCCATCGACTGCTGCCGCCGGAGGAGGTAGACCTCCGGTCCGGCGGCAGTGTCGCGCAGCAGGATCACCGTCGACGCCGGCCGCGGGTCGACCGGCGTACGGGCCTCACGAACGTAGGCGAGGGCAGCCTCCGCCATCCGTCCGGACAGCGGTTCGGAATCCAGATCGCGGACCATGCCGAGCCGTCAGGCGACCTCGACGATCAGCTCGACCTCGACCGGCGCGTCCAGCGGCAGCACGGGTACGCCGACGGCGCTCCGCGCGTGCTGGCCGGCCTCGCCGAAGACCTGGCCGATGAGCTCGGACGCACCGTTGGCGACCTGCGGCTGACCGGTGAAGTCGGGCGTCGAGGCGATGAAGGCGACCACCTTGACGACGCGGGCCACGGTGGCCAGGTCACCGATCTGCGCCTTGATCGCGGCCAGCGCGTTCAGCGCACACTGCTGGGCGCAGTCACTGGCGATCTCGGCGCTCACCTCGCCGCCGACCTTGCCGGTGGCGATCAGGGTGCCGTCGCGCAACGGCAGCTGGCCGGACGTGTAGACGAGGTTGCCGGTCCGAACGGCCGGTACGTACGCCGCCACCGGCTTGGCCACGTCGGGCAGCTTGAGGCCGAGCTCGGTCAGCTTCTCCTCGGGGTGGCTCATTTGTCCTCGATCTCCCGCTTGAAGTAGGCGACCAGGTTCTCCGGGTTCAGGCCAGGGACGACCTGGACCAGCTCCCAGCCGTCCTGGCCGAAGTTGTCCAGGATCTCCTTGGTCGAGTGAACCAGCAGCGGTGCGGTGAAGTACTCGAACTTCTTCATGAGGTGGACTCTAACGGGCGCCGCAGCGAGTGTGGTGTGGCCCACGTCCTACCCTGGAGACCATGGCGAGGCTGCACGTGGTGACCGGCAAGGGCGGCACCGGGAAGACGACCGTTGCGGCTGCCATGGCACTCGCGCTGGCCGAGCAGGGCAAGCGGATCCTGCTGGTCGAGGTGGAAGGCAGGCAAGGGCTTGCCCAGCTCTTCGACATCCCGCCACTGCCGTACGTCGAGACCCGGATCGCGCAAGGTCCGGGCGGCGGCGAGGTGTTCGCGCTGGCCGTCGACGCCGAGGCCGCGCTGCTGGAGTACCTGGACATGTACTACCACCTGGGCCGGGCCGGGAAGGCGCTCGACAAGGTGGGCGCGATCGACTTCGTCACCACGATCGCCCCGGGCCTGCGCGACGTACTGCTGACCGGCAAGGTCTACGAAGCGACCCGGCGGAAGGCGCACGGGCGGCTCGCGTACGACGCCGTCGTACTGGACGCACCGCCGACCGGGCGGATCGCACGGTTCCTGAACGTGAACCACGAGGTCGCGGATCTGGCCAAGGTCGGGCCGGTCCGCAACCAGGCGGACGCGATCATGGGCATGCTGCGCTCGGACGTGACCCGGATCCACCTGGTCACGTTGCTGGAGGAGATGCCGGTCCAGGAGACGCTGGACGCGGTCGAGCACCTGGAGGAGCTGGACCTGCGGATCGGTTCGATCGTCGTGAACATGGTCCGCAACAGCCCGCTCGACGACGAGTCGATCGCCCTTGCGGTGAAGGAGAAACTGCCCGCCGCCGAGATCTCCCGAGGGCTGCGCGCCGCCGGTGTCGCCGTGAGCAAAGGGCTGGTGGACACCCTGATCGCGGAGGCGCACGATCACGCCGTCCGGATCGGGCTGGAACGCGAGAACCGCGACCGAATAGATGCCCTCGGCAAGCAGGTGACCGAGCTGGCACTGCAGCCGGAGGGAATCGATAACGGCACCCTGATCGATCTGGCCGAGGAGTTTCGCGCGTGACCGACCTGGATCTGGACGCATTGATCGACGACCCGGGGACGCGCATCGTGGTCACCTGCGGCGCCGGTGGGGTCGGCAAGACGACCACGGCCGCGGCGCTGGGGTTGCGGGCCGCGGAACGCGGGCGGAAGGTCGTCGTACTGACGATCGACCCGGCCCGGCGGCTGGCGCAGTCGCTCGGGCTGACCGAACTGGACAACACCCCCCGCGAGGTGGCCGGCGTCCATCCGGCGAACGGTGGCCGGCTGGACGCGATGATGCTGGACATGAAGCGGACCTTCGACGAGGTCGTGATCGCCCACGCAACGCCGGAGAAGGCCGAGCAGATCCTCGCGAATCCCTTCTACGTCGCACTGTCGTCGTCGTTCGCGGGGACGCAGGAATACATGGCGATGGAGAAGCTCGGCCAGTTGCACAAGCAGGCGGAGCAGTCCGGCGACTGGGACCTGATCGTCGTCGACACCCCGCCGTCGCGGTCGGCGCTCGACTTCCTGGACGCACCGGAGCGGTTGGCCTCGCTGCTGGAGGGACGGTTCCTGCGGTTGCTGCTGGCACCTGCCCGCGGGCCGTTCCGGCTGATGTCGGCCGGGGTGAACATGGCCATGTCGGTGCTGAACAAGGTGCTCGGTGCGCAGGTGCTGACCGACGTACAGACGTTCGTTGCGGCGTTCGACACGTTGTTCGGCGGCTTTCGGCAGCGGGCCGAGCGGACCGTGGCGCTGCTGCGTGAGCCGCACACGGCGTTCCTGGTGGTCGCCGCTCCACAGAACGACGCGCTGCGGGAGGCGTCGTACTTCACCGAGCGGTTGCGCGAGGAGAGCATGCCGCTGGCCGGCGTGGTCCTGAACCGCGTGACCAACACCCACGTGCCGGATCTGTCGGCCGAGCGGTCACTGGGCGCGGCGGAGCGACTGGAGGAGGCGGACAAGTCGCCGCTGACCGCCGCCGTACTGCGGTTGCACGCCGACAGGATGCAGCAGGTCGTCGGGGACCACAAGCGGGCCGATCGGTTCCGCCGCGGTCACCGCGCGATCCCGACGGTGGAGGTCCCGGCCCTGGCCGACGACGTCCACGACCTCACCGGCCTGCGCCTCATCGGCGACCTTCTCACAGCCGTTTGAGGCTGCGGCTGTCAAGCTTCTGCACGCTCCTGCACAGGCGGCCCGAGTGGCACCGGACGGTCCTTAACCTGACCTCCGCGGCGCCATTCCCCAACCCTGTGGAGGTTCACCCGAACATGTCAGTACTTCGCCCAACCTCGCGACGGCTCCTGGCCGCCGCGACGCTGACAGCCGTCAGCATCGTGAGTACGACGACAGCCGGCGCCGCGCAACCATCGACGCCGGCTACCAGCGCTGTGGCTGCCGGCGGCGCGCACTTCACCGTGCTCGTCCCGCCCGGCGCTCCCCTGACCGCAGCCGAGACCGCGATCACCGCCAACGGCGGGACCATCGGTCAACGCTGGCCGCAGATCGGTGTGGTGTTCGCACGATCACCGCAGGCCGACTTCGCGATCAAGGTCCGGCAGGCGCCCGGCGTCGCCGGCGCCGGTGCGACCCGCGCGCTCAACGACCTCGCCGACGCCAAACGGACCACCGGCGGTCAGTTCCAGCGGGTACCTACTCAGATCCCGCTGAACCGCGCCGGTCGGTCGACGTCGGCGGGTGAGCCACTGGCCGCGAACCAGTGGAACATGAAGCTGATCCACGCCGACCAGGCCAACGAGGTCAACCCGGGCAGTCACAGCGTCCTGGTCGGCGTCCTCGACAGCGGAATCCAGGCGACCCACCCGGACCTCGCGCCGAACATCGACCGGGCCGCCTCGGCCGGCTGCGCGAACGAAGGCGTGCCGGACACGTCCGAGGCCGCGTGGACCGACGACTTCGGCCACGGGACGCACGTGGCCGGCATCGTCGCGGCCGCCAAGAACGGGATCGGCGTGGCAGGGGTCGCACCGAACGTGCGGGTCGCGTCGATCAAGGTCGGCGACGCGGACGGCTTCATCTACCCCGAGTTCGCGGTCTGCGGATATGTCTGGGCCGCGGACCACGGCGTGGACATCGCCACCGCGTCGTTCGCGGTGGACCCGTGGCTGCGGTGGTGCGCCACCGATCCCGATCAGAAGGCCGTCTCCGCCGTGATGCAGCGGGCGATCAGCTACGCGAACGGCAAGTCGGTCGTCGCGGTCGCCTCGCTGGGCAACGACAACTGGGACCTGGCGCACAACGTCGTCGACTCCTTCAGCCCGACCAACGGCCCTGCGCAGGTGCGGATCACCGGCAGCAACTGCAAGATCTTCCCGGCCGAGGCCACTGGCGTGAACGGCGTCAGCTCGGTGGGAGCATTCAAGGACCGCTACTACAACTCGAACTACGGAACGGGTAAGGCCGACATCACCGCCCCGGGTGGCGACCGGCTCTTCCAGATCCCGCAGACGCCGGACGCGGACGGCCGGGTGCTGTCGACCGTGCTGGACGGGTACGGCTACATGCAGGGCACCTCGATGTCCACTCCGCACGTCGCGGGCGTTCTCGCTCTGGTGAAGAGCAAGCACCCCGAGGTGTCTGGGCAGCAACTCTTCACTGCCGCCGTCCGCGCGGCGGAGATGCTGCCGTGTCCGCCGGGTGGGATCGACGACCCTGACGGTCAGGGCACGTACAAGGCCGTCTGTGAGGGCGGCGCCACCGGGTCCGGCTTCTACGGCGCCGGGCTGGTGAACGCACTCAACGTCGTCAGCTGATCACGTTCCGGGTCTGACGGTCCCGTTCTGCCGCCAGGCCTGGTTCACCGTGAGCGAACGCCGCCCCCACCGGGAATGACCTGGTGGGGGCAATGGTTGAGCCTGTCAGACTCAATCTTTCGTAAGGGTGTGACAGCGTGACCGATACGTTGAATCTTCCTGTTCTGCCGCTGGACGACGTCGTGGTCCTGCCGGGGATGGTCGTGCCGGTCCGACTGGCCGACCCGGAGGCACGGGCGGCGATCGACGCCGCGCAGGCCTCTGGCCAGGACCAGGTGCTGCTGGTACCGCGGCTGGACGGGAAATATGCCAAGGCCGGGACGCTCGGTGAGATCGAGCAGATCGGCCGGCTGCCGGGCGGTGCCCAGGCGGCCGTGATCCGCGGGACCTCGCGGGTCCTGATCGGCGCCGGGACCACCGGTCCGGGTGCCGCGCTGTGGGTAGGCGCAACCGAGCTGCACGAGATCACCGACTCCAGGTCGGCCGAGCTCGCCCGCGAGTACAAGACCCTGATGACCTCGGTGCTGCAGCGTCGCGGCGCCTACCAGGTCATCGACTCCGTGAAGCAGGTGAACGATCCCGCGGAGCTGTCCGACCTGGCCGGCTACGCGTCGTACCTGACCAACGAGCAGAAGTCCTGGCTGGTGGAGAACGCGAAGGTCTCCGAGCGGCTGGAGAAGCTGATCGGCTGGGTGAAGGACCACCTCGCCGAGCTCGAGGTCTCCGAGACGATCCAGAAGGACGTCCAGGAGGGCATGGAGAAGCAGCAGCGGGAGTTCCTGCTGCGCCAGCAGATGGCCGCGATCCGCAAGGAACTGGCCGAGCTGGACGGCAAGGCCGAGTCCGAGGAAGAGGACTACCGGGCCCGCGTCGAGGCTGCCGACCTGCCGGAGCACGTGCGCAAGGCCGCGCTCGCCGAGGTCGACAAGCTGGAGCGGACCGCGGAGCAGTCCCCCGAGGTCGGCTGGATCCGCACCTGGCTGGACACCGTTCTCGAACTGCCGTGGAACGAGCGGACCGAGGACAGCTACGACATCCGCGACGCGCGGGCCGTGCTGGACGCGGACCACTCCGGTCTGGACGACGTCAAGGAGCGCATCACCGAGTACCTGGCCGTACGGCGCCGCCGCGCGGACCGCGGCCTCGGTGTGGTCGGTGGACGCCGCAGTGGCGCCGTACTGGCCCTGGTCGGTCCGCCTGGTGTGGGTAAGACCTCGCTGGGTGAGTCCGTGGCGCGGGCGATGGGCCGCAAGTTCGTCCGGGTCGCGCTGGGCGGCGTACGGGACGAGGCCGAGATCCGCGGTCACCGGCGGACGTACGTCGGTGCGCTGCCGGGCCGGATCGTCCGGGCCATCACCGAGGCCGGGTCGATGAACCCGGTGGTGCTGCTGGACGAGATCGACAAGGTGGGTGCGGACTACCGGGGTGACCCGACGGCCGCTCTGCTGGAGGTCCTCGACCCGGCGCAGAACCACACCTTCCGGGACCACTACCTGGAGGTCGAGCTGGACCTGTCCGACGTGGTCTTCCTGGCCACGGCGAACGTGCTGGACTCCATCCCGGCGCCGCTGCTGGACCGGATGGAACTGGTGCAGCTGGACGGGTACACCGAGGACGAGAAGGTCGTCATCGCCCGTGACCACCTGCTCCCGCGTCAGCTGGAGCGGGCGGGCCTGACGGCGGACGAGGTGACCATCGAGGACTCGGCGCTGCGACTGCTGGCCGGCGAGTACACCCGTGAGGCCGGCGTACGGCAGCTGGAGCGTGGGATCTCCCGGGTCCTGCGCAAGGTGACGGCTCGGATGGCGCTCGGCGAGGACACTGGTGCGCTGACCATCGGCGCCGGCGACCTGAAGAGCTACCTGGGTTCGCCGAAGTTCACTCCGGAGTCCGTCGAGCGTACGGCGCTTCCGGGTGTGGCTACCGGGCTGGCGGTGACCGGTGCGGGCGGTGACGTGCTCTTCGTGGAGGCGTCGCTGGCCGACAAGGAGACCGGCCCGACCGGAGTCACGCTGACCGGACAGCTCGGTGACGTGATGAAGGAGTCGGCGCAGATCGCCCTGTCGTACCTGCGCTCGCACGGCGCGGAGCTGGGGCTGCCGGTCGGCGACCTGGCCGAGCGGAACGCCCACATCCACGTCCCGGCCGGTGCCGTCCCGAAGGACGGACCGTCGGCGGGTGTCACGATGACGACCGCACTGGCGTCGCTGCTGTCCGGGCGGCCGGTCCGCTCGGAGGTCGCGATGACCGGCGAGGTGTCACTGACCGGACGGGTCCTCCCGATCGGTGGGGTGAAGCAGAAGCTGCTCGCCGCGCACCGGGCCGGGCTGACCACGATCCTGATCCCGAAGCGGAACGAGCCGGACCTGGAAGACGTGCCGGAGTCCGTGCTCGCGGAGCTGACCGTCCACCCGGTCAGCGACGTCCGCGAGGTGCTCGACCTGGCCCTCGAACCGGCCCAGGTGGACGCACACCAGTACGCCGCCTGACCGACGTACGACCGGAGGGCCCGAGCGCTTCGCTCGGGCCCTCCTCCTTTTGGATGAAACCCTTTCCGACACGCCCGCAGGGCGTGATGGAACTCACAATCGCCCAGGTAACCCAACCAGGCGATCCCGTAGTCTCTATATCCATGCGCGTCAGGGAAAAGGGCGACCGGGGAGTCGTCCAATCTGTGGTTCTGTTCCTCGGGGTGAGCGTGCTGTCGGGGGCCTTGGCCGCCGGTCTTGCCATCCCGTTCGCCGGCCTGGCCGGATTCACCACCGAGAAGACCTCACAGACCCTGGAGGACCTGCCTCAGCAGTTCGACGAGGTCCCGCTGAAGCAGAAGAGCACCATCCTGGCCGCCGACGGTTCGCTGATCGCCACGCTGGCCGAGCAGAACCGGGTGCCGATCTCGCTCGACCAGGTCGCGCCGATCATGCAGAAGGCGATCGTCGCGATCGAGGACGACCGGTTCTACGAGCACGGGGCGCTGGACGCCAAGGGCACCCTACGCGCGCTGCTGCAGAACCAGTCCGAGGGCACGGTCCAGCAGGGTGGCTCCAGCATCACCCAGCAGTACGTGAAGATCAGCCTGGTCGAGAAGGCGAACACGCCCGCGGAGGTCGCGGCCGCCACGGCCGACACGTACCAGCGCAAGGTCGCCGAACTGCGGTACGCGGTCGCGGTCGAGAAGCAGTACTCGAAGAACGAGATCCTGGAGAAGTACCTCAACCTCGCGAACTTCGGCGATGGTGCCTGGGGCATCGAGGCCGCCTCGCTGCACTACTTCTCTGTGCACGCCTCCCAACTGACCCTGCCGCAGGCCGCGCTGCTGGCCGGCCTGGTGAAGAACCCGACCGGCTACGACCCGACGAACGACATGAAGCGCGCCAAGGACCGCCGCGACGTCGTACTGCGCCGGATGCTCGAGCTGAAGGTGATCTCGCTCGCCCAGGCGAACGCGGCGCTGAGGACCCCGGTGATCAACCCGGCCAAGGTCCGGCCGAACAAGCTCGGCTGCGCGAACGGCCCGTACCCGTTCTACTGCGAGTACGTCGTCTCCCAGCTCGAGGACAACAAGGCCTTCGGCAAGGACCGGACCACCGCGGCGAACTACCTGAAGACCGCCGGTCTCACCATCCGCACCTCGCTGGACCCGAAGATGCAGAAGGCCGCGCAGAAGTCGATCGACCAGCACACCAAGAAGGGTGACCAGGCGATCGCCGCGATCACCATCGTCGAGCCCGGCACCGGGCTGGTGAAGGCGATGGTGCAGAGCAAGCCGTACGGCAACAAGAAGGGCCAGACGTCGTACAACTACAACGTCGAGAAGTCCTACGCCGGCGGGTACGGCGGCTTCCAGAACGGTTCGACGATGAAGGCCTTCACGATCGCGGCCGCGATCCAGAAGGGCTTCCCGCTCACCTACAAGATCAACTCGCCCAACAGCCTCCCGCTGGGCGGCAAGAAGTGGACCACCTGCACCGGACACGTCACCGCCGAGCAGGGGTACACCCCGGGCAACTCGACCACGAACGTGGCGGATCCGACCATGATCCAGGCGGCGCAGAGGTCGACCAACACCTACTTCCTGCAGCTGTCCCAGCAGGTCGGACTGTGCCCGATCGCGACCATCGCGTCGAAGCTCGGCATGTACGACGCCCAGTCGGGTAACCCGCTCGGGCAGTACCCGTCGATGACACTGGGCGTCGGCTATGTGACCCCGCTGCAGCTGTCGAACGCGTACGCCGCCTTCGCGGCGCGGGGCATGTACTGCAAGCCGTGGCTGGTCACCTCGGCGAAGGACGCGTCCGGCAAGGCGATCAGCACGCCCGGCGCGGACTGCAAGCAGGTGCTGGCCCCGGAGGTCGCCGACGGCGTCAACGAGGTGCTGCACATGGTGATGGAGCCGGGTGGGACCGGCCAGCACCTGAAGTTCGGCCGGAGCGATCTGGCCGGCAAGACCGGAACGATCCAGGACGCCAAGGCCGTCTGGTACGCCGGTTACTCGTCCAAGCTCGCCTCCGCCGCCGTCGTGGCCGACGCGTCGCCGCCGTACAAGCGGCTGGTCGGCCAGACGCTGGACGGCACGGACATCCATGAGGCCTCCGGCTCAGGGACCGCGGGTCCGCTGTGGGAGACCGCCCTGCAGGGCGCGCTCCAGGGCCTCCCGACGACCCACTTCACCAAGCCGTCGGACAAGACCATGCGCGGGAACGTGAAGGACCTGCCGTTCGTGAACGGCATGAACCCGGACGACGCCGCGAACAAGCTGCGTCAGGCCGGCTTCGATGTCGAGATCGCCTCCGGCACGGTCAACTCCGAGGAGACCGCGGGCACCGTCGCCTACACCGACCCGCGGCAGCGCGACGGCGCGCCGGAGGGCTCGAAGGTGACGATCTTCGTCTCCAACGGCAGCAAGAAGAACGAGCCCGAGAACACTCAGAAACCCCCGAACACGACCAAACCCCCCGGCGGCCCGATCACGATCGACCCCAACTGCCCGCCGTGGAACCCGAAGTACCCGAACTGCGGCGGCGGAGGCCGCGGTCCCGGCTAGGCCCTAGCGCCGACGGCGTGCTCAGGCGCCGAGCTGGCGCTTCACCTCGGCGGAGACGACGGCGCCGTCGGCCTTGCCCTTGACCTTGGGCTGCAGGGCACCCATGACCTTGCCGATGCCGCGCGGGCCGAGCTCGGCCGCGCCGGTGGCGGCGACAGCCTCGGTGACCAGGGCAACGATCTCCTCCTGGCTGAGCTGCTCCGGCAGGTACTCGGCCAGGATGTCCGCCTCGGCCTGTTCCTTGTCGGCGAGCTCGGCGCGACCGGCCTCGCGGTACGCGACCACCGACTCGCGGCGCTTCTTCGCCTCCGAGCTCAGGACGTCGACGACCTCGGCGTCGGACAGCTCCCGGGCCTCCTTGCCGGCCACCTCCGCCTTGGTGATCGCCGTGAGCGCCATCCGCAGGGTCGACTTGCGGATCTCGTCGCGCGCCTTCAGGGCGGCGGTCATGTCGTCGTGCAGGCGCTGCTTCATACCGGAGTTGGACATGACCAGCATTGTGGCAGGCTGGTGGAATGAGTTTGCGCGGGCTTGCCACCACCACCCTCAAGGCCACGGCGGTCGTCGGCGCCGTGGGAGCGGCCTGCGTCGCGTACGCGGCCGCCGTCGAGGTGCGCTGGTTCACACTGCGCAGGGTCACAGTCCCGGTGCTCCCCGAGGGCTCGGAGCCGCTGAAGGTGCTGCACCTGTCCGACCTGCACCTGATGCCGGCCCAGGAGCGCAAGATCAACTGGGTCAACGACCTGGCGGCGCTCGAGCCCGACCTGATCGTGAACACCGGCGACAACATCTCTCATGAGGCCGCGGTGCGACCGCTGCTCCGGGCGTACGGCGACCTGCTCGACGTACCCGGGGTGTTCGTGTTCGGTTCCAACGACTACTGGAAGCCGCACTTCAAGAACCCGGGGAAGTACCTGCTGCCCGCGCACAAGCAGCGGCACAAGCCACACGGCCCGGACCTCCCGTACGAGGAGATGCGGCGTGCGTTCACCGGCGCCGGCTGGACCGACCTGAACAATGCGAGGGCGACGCTCAAGGTCAACGGCCTGCGGCTGGACTTCGCCGGCACCGACGACCCGCACATCAAGCGCGACCGATACGACGAGGTCGCGGGCGAGGTGGACCCGACGGCCGACCTGTCCATCGGCGTCACGCACGCGCCGTACCAGCGCGTGCTGAACGGGTTCGTCAGCGACGGTTATCCGCTGGTGCTGGCCGGCCACACCCACGGCGGACAACTGGCGGTGCCGCTGTACGGCGCGCTGGTGACCAACTGCGATCTGGACACGTCGCGGGTGAAGGGCCTGTCCACATGGGGCTCCGGCGGCCGTCAGGCGGCGCTGCACGTGTCCGCCGGGCTGGGTACGTCGCCGTACGCGCCGATCCGATTCGCATGCCGGCCGGAGGCGACGCTGCTGACTCTGGTGCCGCGGATAAACCCGATTTCGTCCCCACGGTCGGCGCATGTAAGCTAACGGCGACTTCGGGCTGTGGCGCAGCTTGGTAGCGCGCTTCGTTCGGGACGAAGAGGTCGCAGGTTCAAATCCTGTCAGCCCGACCACGTGGAAGAGGTCCCTCGTAGAGGGGCCTCTTCGCGTTTGAGGGGCACTCTTTCCGTTGTCAGTCTTCCGATGCTTCGGCGATCGACCGGGGCGGCCGCACCTTGACGAACTGCAGGTTGCCGGCAGGCATCATCCAGGTCATGACGTCGACCGCCAGCCGGCCGGCCAGCACCGCGGGATCGGCTTCCACGTGCGCGCGGGCGGTGGCAGCGTCCACCGACCAGATCGAGAAGCCGCGGTAGCGCTCGTCGTCCTGGTCGGTCAGCGGCCCGCGGGCCAGGATCAGCCCGCGCTCCTGCAGATCGGCGCCGTGCGCGAGGTGCCGGTCCTGCAGGGCAGCCGCCTCGTCGTCCGTCATCAGCGGCGCGTCCGGTCGCAACGTCAGCAGGGTCACGGTGTAGCGGTCGAATCCCATACGTCGAAACGTACGCTGAAAGACATGCAGCGAGTGGATCTGGGCGAAGTGGACTACGAGGTCGCCGCGAAGGAGATGCGCGACTGGGTCGAGGAGCGGGTGGAGGGTACGGCGGACGACAGGTTGTTCCTGCTCAGCCATCCGCCGGTGATCACCTACGGACCGCGGACGTCGCTGGACGACCTGCCCGCGGAGGCGGCCGCGATCCCGTCGGTGGCGGTCGATCGCGGCGGCTTCGCGACGTACCACGGGCCCGGGCAACTGGTCGGGTACCTGGTGATCGACCTCAACCAGCGTGGGCCGGTGGACATCGTGCGCTGGCTCGAGAACGGGCTGATCGAGGCGCTCGGCTCGCTCGGGTTCCCGCTGGTACGGCGGGAGACGCCGAAGGGCGCGAGCAGCCTGGTCGGCGTGTGGACCGAGGACCACCGCAAGCTCTGTTCGATCGGGATGCGGATCCGCCGGGGTGTGACCAGCCACGGGTTCTCGGTCAATGTGGATCCCGCCATGAACGTCTTTCACACATTCACGAGTTGCGGGCTGCACGACGTCACGATGGTCTCCCTGGCAGAGCTCGCGGCCGAGCGCGGCGTACCCACGCCGACCGACGCCGAGGTGCGGGATGCGATCGCCAAGTCCCTCGGCGCCGCCTGAAGACGGTCAGGTGGACGGTGCCGCGCGGATCGCGGCTGCGTACGGCGTACCGGTTGCAGCGGAATGCACCCGAGCAGATGGCAGGCCCGCAGCCCAGCGGTCGATGGCCGGGGGTACAGCCCGGCGGTCGATGGCGGGTTATTTGACGGCTGGCGGTTAACAACCCGCTATCGAGCCAATAACCAGCCAACGAGGCCCCGGTCTGCCAGGAGCAGGCGCCGCGCGGCCGGCGGCTCGCACAGGGATCGGCCAGCGATGGCCTACTCCCTGGGGGTGGGTGATCCCGATAACCTGCCGCAATGAGCTCCGAAGACGACGAGGACCGGTACGACGCCCCGCCGTTGCCGCCGCTGCTGATCGTGGCGGTCGTCGGGCTGCTGTGCGGGTTCGCGACCGTCGGGCTGGTGTGGCTGAGTGAGCGCGGCTGCGAACGGTTCCGCGACACCACGAACTGCGGCCCGCTGGGCTTCCCGCTGCTGGTGCTGATCGTGGTGGTGACCATCGTCCTCGGCGGTCTCGCCCTCAGCCGGCTCGCACTGCCGCATGCCCGGCTGATCGCCTTCCTCGGGGTCGCGTTCATGCTGATCCTCGTGATCGCGTTCCAGTCCGGGAACCTGTCGTCGCCGTGGACACTGGCCATCGTTCCGGCACTCACCACGATCACCTTCCTGCTCGCCAATCTCGTCGCCCGACTGCTGGAGCGTGCTGATGCCTGACCTGCCCGTCTACGACTGCCCGCGGACGCCGGCCGCGCCGAAACTCGACGGCACCCTGACCGATCCCGCCTGGGACGTCGCGCCGTGGACCACCGACTTCGTGCCGATCACCGGATCCGGCCCGGCGCCGCGCTACCAGTCCCGGGCCAAGCTGATGTACGACGACGAGTGCCTGTACGTCGGCGGGCTGCTCGAGGAGCCGCACGTGTGGTCGACGATGCGGGAGAAGAACACCAAGCTCTTCCACGAGAACAACTTCGAACTGTTCCTCGACCCGGACGGCGACGGGCAGAACTACTACGAGTTCGAGATCAACCCGCTCGGCACGATCTGGGAGCTGACCCTGCCGAAGCCGTACGTCGACGGCGGCGTACCGGTGGACCCGACGAACCTGCCCGGCCTGCGCACCGCGATCCACGTCGACGGCACGGTCAACGACCCGTCCGACACCGACACCGGGTGGTCGGTGGAGCTCGCCGTACCGTGGGCCGACCTGGCGTGGTACAACGCCGGCCGGGCGACCCCGCCGAACGCGGGCGACGAGTGGCGGATGAACCTGATGCGCTGCCAGTGGCCGCACGAGGTGGTCGACGGGGCGTACGTGAAGGGAACCGACCTGGAGTTCTGGGTCTGGTCACCGCAGTACGTCGAGGACATGCACCTCCCGGCGCACTGGGGAGTACTGCGCTTCTGACCCGGTGACGTGGGGTTACCACCCGCGAGGGACAATCACGTACGTGAACTCAGGGGGCTCAGGCGGTCTGCACAGCCTTGAGGCGGACCAGGTCGTCAGCGCGATCGAGCGCGCTTGCGAGAGCGACCTGCGCACCGCCCTCCGGCTGGTCGCCCGGTACTCGGCCTACTGGTGGTCGCGCGGGCTCCAGGACGAGGCCGCCGCGGCCGCGGAGCGGGTGCTCAGCATGCTCGGACGCAGCGTGCCGGTCGGGCTGGACGAGGAGTACCTGCTGGCTGTGCTGCACGGTGCTGCGTCGGCCGAGCAGGAGCAGTTGGAGCTGGCTCAGCAGATTGTGGCGGCGACGACCGGACCCTTCCGGTACTCCGTGACCGTCCTGCTGTGGTCACTGGTCTTCGGACCGTTCGAGTCGGCCAAGCTGGTCGAAGAGGTGCTGGAGCGAAACGAGGGCGGTGACGCCTGGGCGCGGGCCGCCGTCGAGCTCTGCCGTGGGTATCCGGGCCTGACGGCGGAGACTCCGGATGAGGCGGCTCAGGCGCTGCGGACGGCGCTCGGGCGGTTCCGGATGCTCGACGACGCTTGGGGGATGTTCCTGGCGGTCGGCGCGCTCCGGCAGACCGTGGACGAGCCTCTGGACCTGACCACCGAGTCTCTGGCTCTTGCGGAGCAGCTCGGCTTGGACGAGGAGGTCGGCGTACTGCTGTGTCAGCGCGGCGACCTCTATCGACGGCTCGGCAAGCTGGAAGACGCGCGGGACGACTACAGCCAGGCTCTGGACGTCAGTGAGCGTGCAGACCTCCCCGAGACCGCCGCCGCGGCCCGCATAGGCCTGGCCCGCACCGAGCGTCTGTGCGGCAACCTACCGGCCGCCCGAACCCACCTCTCGGCCGTGCTCCTGTTCCCGGAGCTGGAGGACGCCCACTTCGAGGCGGTGCACGAGCTCGCCGTACTGAACGCCTCCGAGGCATCCGCATAGCACCCGACCACATGTCCGGGTGGTACGGCGGCACATCTGTGGTCGCGGCCACATCGCGGGAGTCGTCCCCTGCTGGTTAGAGTCGGGAACGACCCAGCTCAGACATGCAACGGAGCAGCCTGATGGACAAGACGTACGACTCACCGCAGGCCGCGGTCGACGACATCGGCGACGGCGCGAGCCTCGCGGTCGGCGGCTTCGGGCTGTGCGGCAACCCGATGGAGCTGATCACCGCCCTGCACGACAAGGGGGTGAGCGGGCTCAGCGTGGTCTCGAACAACTGCGGCGTGGACGACTGGGGTCTGGGCATCCTGCTCGCGGACAAGCGGATCGCCAAGATGACATCGTCGTACGTCGGGGAGAACAAGGAGTTCGCCCGGCAGTTCCTGACCGGTGAGCTCGAGGTCGAGCTGACCCCGCAGGGCACCCTGGCCGAGAAGCTGCGGGCCGGTGGCTGCGGCATCGCCGCGTTCTTCACCCTGGCCGGGGTCGGCACCCAGGTCGCCGACGGCGGTCTGCCGCAGAAGTACAACCCCGACGGCTCGGTCGCGAAGGCCTCGGAGCCGAAGGAGACCCGCGAGATCGACGGTACGACGTACGTGCTGGAGGACTCGATCACCACCGACTTCGGGCTGGTGCACGCGCTGAAGGGCGACACCCACGGCAACCTGGTCTTCGACCGCAGCGCGCGCAACTTCAACCCGCTGGCCGCGATGGCCGGCCGGGTCACCATCGCCTCTGTCGAGGAGCTGGTCCAGCCTGGTGAGCTGGACCCGGACGAGATCCATCTGCCCGGTGTCTACGTCCAGCGGGTAGTTGCGGTCGGCAAGAACATCGAGAAGCGGATCGAGAAGCGCACCGTCCAACCCCGCGAGGCGTACGAGGCCGCGCGCGAGAAGCTGGAGGCCTGAGATGCCACTCACCCGTGAGCAGATGGCCGCCCGCGCCGCCTCCGAGCTCGAGGACGGCTCGTACGTGAACCTCGGCATCGGCCTGCCGACGCTGGTCCCGAACTACATCCCGGACGGCGTCACCGTCGTCCTGCAGAGCGAGAACGGCATCCTCGGCGTCGGCCCGTACCCGGTCGAGGGCGACGAGGACCCGGACCTGATCAACGCCGGCAAGGAGACCGTGACGACGCTGCCGGGCGCCTCGTTCTTCGACTCGTCGCTGTCGTTCGGGATGATCCGCGGCGGTGCGATCGACGCGGCCATCCTGGGCGCCATGCAGGTCTCGGCCAAGGGCGACCTGTCCAACTGGATGATCCCCGGCAAGATGGTCAAGGGCATGGGCGGTGCGATGGACCTGGTGCACGGCGCCAAGAAGGTGATCGTGCTGATGGAACACGTCGCCAAGGACGGCTCGCACAAGATCCTCGAGGAGTGCGACCTGCCCTACACCGGGCGTGGCGTGGTCAATCGGATCATCACCGACCTCGCCGTACTGGACATCACCGAGGACGGTCTGCGGCTGGTCGAGCTCGCCGACGGCGTCACCTTCGACGAACTCCAGGCCAAGACCGGCGCGCCGATCAAGCAATGAGTGTGTTCAGCTCCTGAAAGACACCTGTGATCGTGGGCGAAAGTCGGGTATACGGGACGGGTGGAGCTGGATGTGTTTGTGATCGGCGGGGTCGGGATCGACACGATCGTTCGCGTGCCCGGGCTGCCCCTGGACGACGTGGAGACGATCCACGTCGAGCCGGTCGAGACGTACGTCGGCCACACCGGTCACGGCGTCGCGCTCGGATGCCACCTGCTCGGGCTGCGGACCGGGCTCGCGGACGTGATCGGGGACGACGAAGAGGGCTACCGGATCCGCAAGCTGTACGACGACCTCCGGCTGCCACTGCACGTCGCGTTCCACCCCAGCGGCACCCGGCGTTCGGTCAACCTGGTCACCCCCGACGGCCGGCGCCTGGCGCTGTACGACGGACGGCACCCGGCTGGACTGCAGGTCGACCCGGACCTGTGGCGGACGAGCTGCGCCCAGGCCGAGCACGTCCACGTGTCGATCATGGACTTCGCCCGGCAGGCGCTGCCGGACGCGCTCGCCTGGGGCTGCTCGATCTCGACCGACCTGCACGACTGGGACGGCCGCAACGACTACCACAAGGATTTCGCCACCGCCGCGGACATCGTCTTCGTCTCGACCAGCGCGCTCACCCTGGACGCGGTGGACTGGATCCTCGCCAAGGGCCGCGCCCGGCTCGTGGTCGCGATGGCCGGGGCCGACGGCAGCTACCTGCACTTCACCGACAGGCCGCCACAGCACGTCCCGGCGGTCGAGCTCCCCGACCGGCCCGTCGTCGACACCAACGGCGCCGGCGACGCCTACGTCGCAGCGTTCCTGGCCCGCTGGCTCGACGGCGTCGGCTGGCACGACGCCGCCGTCGCCGGATCGATCGCGGGCGCCTGGGCCTGCGGCTCCCGCGGCACCCACACGGATCTGATCACGGCCGAGGAGCTAGCTGCTCGAAGTGGAGCGCTCGGATGAAACAGTCGCGCGGCTGAGCAACCGCGAACATCACGCAGTCGACCACTGATTGCGCGGTCAGGGTGGCGCCGGTCTCCCGGGGTCCGTCCTGGACGAAATCCGGTGGGAACAACGAGATCACCCGGATCCCCTCGGGCCGCAACCGCTCGGACAGGATCTCGGCGTACCCGGCCTGGGCGTGTTTCGCGGCGTAGTACGCCGCGTGGGCGGCCGAGCGATGCTGTCCGGGCTCCCCCGTGGCGGAGACCAGGTTGACGATGTCCGGGCGTTCGGAGGCTCGCAGCAGCGGCAGCATCCGCTCGGTGAGCAGCACGGTCCCGGTCGCCACCCCGGCGATCGTGTCGGCGATGTCGGCCGGGTTCGCGACTGCGCCCAGGTAGCGGGCACCGCTGTTCACCAGGATGTCGAGACGATCGATGCGGAGCGCATCGATCGACGTCAGGTCGGCGAGGTCGAGTACGGCGGAGGTCGCCGTACCACCGGCGGCGCGGATCAGGTCGACGGTCTCGTCCGCCGCGGCCTTGGTCCGGGCGGTGGCGAGTACCTCAGCCCCGGCCGCCGCGAAAGCGAGAGCGAGCTTCCGGCCGGTGTCGCGGCCGGCTCCGGTGACGAGAACGTGCTGTCCGGTGAAAGTCATGCGCCGGATGCAACCACCTCAAGCCGACTGGAGGTCAACCGCCCACAACGCTCAGGTTGCGCGTCGTCCCCCGAACCGCCGTGTTCCAGGCGGAGTACAGGCGACGGGCTGAGCCTCCGATGGGACCGACGGCGGCGAAGACGGCGCCCCGGCTCGCCGGGCGCGCGTTCTCGACGGCGTCCTCGGCCTGCTCCGGACTGTCGATCGTCGACGAGCAGACGTCGAGTTGGGCCCGATCCGCTCGCTTGCCCCCATCCCGACCCGCACACGCTCGTGGGTCAACCCACCTCAGCCCGGGTTGGCCAAGCGCACACGGCTGGCCAACCCACACGCTCGTGGGTCAACCCACCTCAGCCCGGGTTGGCCAAGCGCACACGGCTGGCCAACCCACACGCTCGTGGGTCAACCCACCTCAGCCCGGGTTGGCCAAGCGCACACGGCTGGCCAACCCACACGCTCGTGGGTCAACCCACCAGAGCGGGCGGCGGCGGGGCGTGCGACGGAGGGCGTGCTCGGGAAGCGACGCCGACGCGTTCGTGGTCAGCCTCGGCGGCTGGCGAGCTCGGCGTACGCCTCGACCAGGTGGGCGGAGTCGGACTCCCAGTTGAGGTCTGCGGCTGCTGTGCGGACTCCGTCGGCGTACGTCGCGTAGTTCTCGATCAAGGCGCGGACGGCGGTGGTGAGGGAGGCCGGATTGCCCGGTTCGTAGAGGGTGCCGAGTTTGTGGGCCGTGACCACGGCGCGCATTTCGGGGAGGTCGGCGGCTACCACGGGAACACCCGCCCGGACCGCGTGGAAGAGCTTGTTCGGCAGGGCGAGGCGGTGGTTCTCGCAGGTGTTGGTGAGGGTGACCAGCGAGATGCCGTACGACCGGAGCGTGTCGTCGACCTCGTCGATCGAGCGTTCCGCCACGGTCTCCACCGGCCCGAGATCCAGGCGGTAGTTGGGATCCACCGACCCCATCAGCACGGTCCGGAACGGCGCCAACTGACGCGCGGCAGCCACCACGGTCGGCAGATCACGACCTGCACCGATGCGACCGGCGTACAGCAAACCCTCCGGCGCGTCCGACGGCGGCGGTACGTCGTCCGCCCGCGGGAAGGTGTTCCGTACGACGCGGACGTCGCTCAACCCACGTTCGCGCAACCGGGCTGCGATCCCGTCCGACACGGTGATGACGAAGGACGCCTTACCAGCAAGGGAAACCTCGAGCTTCCGCCTCCGCGCCCGCCACAACGGCGTCGGCCGCCCGGGCAACGCGCGATCGAACCACAGCTCATGTGTGTCGTACACCAGCTTGGCCGACCACTTCCCGGCGCACTCGGCGGCGAGCTCGAGGGTGTTGAAGTCGTGCGCGTGCACGACCTCGAACGGACCCGCCGCGGCCACTCGCGGGGCCGCGGCGGTACGCCACTGCCTCTCGGTCCGATTGCGGTGCTCCGGCAGCAGCAACCACCGGCCGAACCGCTGGACCAGGACCTTCGGCCCGTTCCGGCCGTGGCCGACCGCGAGGCCGCCGTTGCCGGCCCGCAGTCCGGCCGAGCGGGAGACTGACTCGACCGTGACGCCCGGCCCGACCTCGCTGTGTTGTTCTTCCAGCCAGGCATTGGGTACGTCGCGGCCGATGATGTGGATCGTGTGCCCCGCGCCGGCCAGCGCGGTCGCCTCCCGCAGGATGCGCGAGTCGCCGGCGATCGGGGACTGCGCGATCATCAGAACCCGCATGTCACCTCTCGCCGGTGATGAAGGGCCGCAGCACCTCGACCGACCTGCGGCCGTCGTGCAGCTCGCGGACGTACTCCGGCGCGGCGTCGG
Source organism: Kribbella sp. NBC_00889 (assembly GCF_045207705.1). Lineage (NCBI taxonomy): Bacteria > Bacillati > Actinomycetota > Actinomycetes > Propionibacteriales > Kribbellaceae > Kribbella > Kribbella sp. NBC_00889. The sequence continues at coordinate 7,188,130 of NZ_CP108783.1, forward strand.
CGACCTTGCGGGCCGGGTCGCGCTCGGAGATCAGCCGCTCGATCACCTCGGACAGGTCGTCCGGGTTGGCCTCGACGATCGGCAGGCCGGTCGGCAGCAGGTCGCGGACCGGGTCCGCCACATGCCCGACGGTGACCCGGCCGGCCGCCATCGCCTCGCAGGCGAAGACGCCGTACGACCCGAGCAGCAGCTGGTCGACCACGATGTCCGCGCTGCGCACCATCTCGGCGAGCTCGGAGTGCGGCAGACCCTGGACCCGCTGGTACTTGATCAGGCCCCGCGCATCCAGATCGGTGAGCACCGGGTCGACGTACGCCGATCCCTTCAGCGCACTGGCCGACGGCGCGTGCAGCACCACCGGCACCTCCCGGTCCAGCACCGGCTGGGTCGACGCGAACTCGTCGACGTCGACGGCCAACGGCAGCCAGATGCTGTTGTCGACGAACTCCAGCAGGTCCGGAGTGGTGACGTACACCGGACCCTCGTAGACATCCAGCTGAGTCCGCAGCAGGTCGTTCGCCGACTGCAGCCGCTGGCTCAGCTCGTCGTCCGGGTCGCGGAACGGCGAGTACTGGTACTTGGCCCGGTGCAGCGACGGGTCACGAATCTCCGACCCGTGGAAGATCAGGCCGTGCTTGATGCCGGCCTGCTCCAGGATCGGGATGTCGATGTTGAACATCTGCCCGCGCTGCTGCCCGAACATCGGCCGACCGGCCTCGAGCAGCACGTGGGTGATCTCGCGCAGCACGTACGCCGTGAGCTCCAGCTGCCACCGCAGATCGGACCGGTACTGCCGGTACGACCCGGTGCGGTGCACCCGGAAGTCGAACGCGCCGCTGCCCGTGGTGAGGGACTCGGCGACGAGCCCCGGCACCTCACGCTCGAGCGCGGTCGCCCACAGCCAGGCCTGACCGGCACTGTTGACCGGACCGATCAGCAGACGCCTCTGCTTCTTCTCGACCCGATCACCGGGCTGGACCCGCTCCAGCGTGCGGCCCACGAGTTCGCCGTACAGGCCGCGGAGCTTGTCGGCCTGCCCGGCCCAGGAGACCTCCTGCTGGTACCCCGGATCCGCCACTTTCTCGCGGTAGCTGTCCAGGTCACCGAGGACCATCCGCACCTTCGACGCCAGGTCGTGCGCGTCCGCCGCGACGAACACCTCGCCGATCCGGGTCCGGTCGACGAACTCCTTCATGCTCGGCATGTCGCTGACCACCACCGGCAGCCCGGCAAAGGCGTACTCGAACAGCTTGTTCGGCAGCGCCATCTCGTGGCTCGGGTACCGCAGGATCGGGATCAGGCCGACGTCGGCGGTGCGCAGGAACGCGACCACCTCTTCCGGCTCGACCGGATCGAGGCAGTGCAACCGGTCCTCGACGCCGAGGTCCGCGGCCTGGGTCTGCAACTCCTTGACCGCGTCGGTCGCGACACCGGGCACACACACGATGGCCAGGTGCACGTCCGGCAGGTCCACCAGGGCCTGGACGGCGGTGTGGATGCCACGGGCCCGGGTGACGCCGCCGCTGTAGACCAGCAGCGGCACCTGGGACGCCAGACCGATCCGGCTGCGGATGTCGGACACCTCGACCGACACGTCCGCCGGGTTCGGCGTGTTCATGATCACCGTCGGCTCGCGGTCGAGGTGGTGATCCTTCGTCAGCGTGCGCGCGATCGCCGGGCTGACCGTGACCACCCGGTCCACTGCATTGATGTACTCCGCCTCGTGGTTCGCCCAGGCCGCGATCGAGCGGCGGGTCCGGGCGCCGTACTGCGACAGCCCGGCCACGTACTCGTGCGCGTCGTAGACGACCTTCAGGTCCTTGCCGCGGAGATTCGCCCGGCCGGCGGCACGAGCGGCGACGCCGATCACGTGCATGTCGTGCGCGTGCACCACATCGGGCTCGAGCCGGTCGATCAGGTCACCGAACGCGAGCTCCAGGTCCAGCGCCTCGGGGTGCAGCTTGCGCCACGGTGCCGGCCAGGGCATCCGGTGGATCACGCCGTCGTACGCGCGCCAGCCGAACTTGAACGGCACGTCGACCTTGTTCCCGACGCCCTTGCGGACCCAGGTCGCCTTCCGCGCCGCCTGCCACCGCGAGCGGCGCAGCAGCCGGCCGCCGACGCCGAGCTTGTACTTGATCGGATTGCCCTTGCCCGCCTTGGCCGCGGCGATGGCATGCCCGGAGTCCGCCTTGAGCTCCTGCAGCCCGGCGTCGATCCGCTGGTCGCGGGCGACGTACGTGCCCTGGTACCGGTAGCCGGCGAACGGCGGCCGCCAGTCCCGGCGGGCCTTGCGGCTGCGCTTGCGTTCCTCGCGCAGACTGAAGGGAACCGCCACCCGGACGATCAGCGCGCCGTCGAGCATCTCCCTCGACGGCAGGCCGCTGGCCGAGACACCGAGCACAGTCACCTCTGCTCCGGTCTCGGCCAGCGCTGCGGCCTCCTTGCGGACCCGGCTGTCGTTGGTGACGTCGTTGGCGACGATCATCACGACCCGCAGGTCGGCATGTGTCACTGGCTGACCGACCTTCCGATCACAAGCCGGCGCACGCCCGCCCACCGGGCCGGGTCGGTGCGGTCACGACCGTCGACGAGCACCTTGACGCCCGGCAGCTCGGCTGGGGTCAGCTGCGCGTACTCCGGGTGGTCGGCCTGCAGCACCGCCGCGTCCACCGGCGTGCCCAGCGCGTACGGCGTGAAGCCGAGCTGCTGCAGCTCCTCGTCGGTGTACAGCGGGTCGTGCACGGATACCTCCGCACCACGGGACTTCAGCGCCTCCACGGCCGGGAAGACCCCGGAGAACGCCGTCTCCTTCACACCGCCACGGTACGCCGCACCGAGCACGACCACCTTGGCTCCGGTCAGGTCGCCGTACGCGCCCTCGAGCAGGCCGACGGTGTACTCCGGCATTCCGAGGTTCGCCTCGCGGGCGGCCCGGACCACCGTGGCCTCCGGGTCGGTCCACAGGTACAGCCGCGGATAGACCGGGATGCAGTGGCCGCCGACCGCGATACCGGGCCGGTGGATGTGGCTGTAGGGCTGCGAGTTCGACGCCTCGATCACCTGGTGGACGTCGATGCCGTTCTGGCCGGCGAACCGGGCGAACTGGTTCGCCAGGCCGATGTTGACGTCGCGGTAGGTGGTCTCGGCCAGCTTCGCCAGCTCGGCCGCCTCGGCCGACCCCAGGTCCCAGACGCCGTTGCCGCGCTCGAGGTCCGGACGGTCGTCGAAGTCCAGCACGGCCTCGTAGAACGCGGTGGCGCGCTTGGCGCCCTCCTCGGACAGGCCGCCGATCAACTTCGGGTACTTGCGCAGGTCCGCGAAGACGCGGCCGGTCAGCACCCGCTCCGGAGAGAACACCAGGTGGAAGTCCTGGCCCTCGGTGAGACCGGAGATCTCCTCGATCATCGGCTTCCACCGGTTGCGGGTGGTGCCGACCGGCAGGGTGGTCTCGTAGCTGACCAGGGTGCCGGGGCTGAGGTGCTCGGCCAGCGACCGGGTGGCGTTCTCCATCCAGCCGAACTCCGGCTCGCCGGTCTCCTCGTCGACGAACAGCGGCACGACCACGACGACGGCGTCGCTGTTCGGGATGGCGTCGGCGTAGTCCGTGGTCGCCCGCAGGCGGCCGTCGGCCACGGTCTCGGCCAGCAGCTCGGCCAGGTGGGCCTCACCCGGGAACGGCTCTTGGCCGGCGTTGACCAGCTCGACGAACTTCTCGTTGATGTCGACACCGACGACCTGATGGCCCTTGGCCGCGAACTGGACCGCCAACGGCAGTCCGATCTTGCCTAAGGCAACAACACTGACACGCACAGGAACTCCACTAGGTAGTGATTCTTCATCGGGGGCCTCGCAGCTTCCGTTCCAGCGGATGCTCGACGAACTTGTACATCAGCCACGAGGCGAGGATCGAGAGGGCGCAGACACCGGCGTACCAGGTCAGGTTGAACCAGCCGACCCTGCCGACCGGACCGTGGATCTCCACGATCGCGTACAGGACGGTGGCGTGGATCAGGTAGAAGGAGTAGGACCACTGGCCGAGCGCGACCAGCGGCTTGCTGCGTAGCCAGGACCTGCCGCCGCGGGTGTCGCGGATCGCGACGGCGAAGATCAGGAAGCCGTACAGCAGGGTCAGGATCTCCTTCTGGGTCAGGCCGATGGTGATGCCGAAGGGGACCTTGGCCGGGTGCCCGCCGGAGTAGTACAGGGTGAACAGGCCGAACCCGACGACCAGGAACGCGAACCAGACCGGGATCCGCGGCTTCCAGCCGGACCGGAGCGTGATCGCCAGCGCGATGCCGAACAGGAACGACGTCGAGTGCAGCACGGGTTGAGGGAACACCGGTATGACACCGGGGAAGTGGAACAACGAGAGCCGGTAGGCCCCCGAGACCACGAGGATGGCCACACAGAAGATCAGGCCACCGGTCACCTTCAGCCTGGCCGTGGCCCGCTGCACGAACGGGTGGTACGCGTAGAAGAACGCCTCCACCGACAACGTCCAGGACGCCGGGTTGCCGCCGTACAGGATCGTCGGATCGTTCGTCCAGCCGTGCAGCAGTAGCACCGACAGCAGCAGCACGGTGAGCGAGATCGGCTTGATCCAGGGCATGTCGGCCGGCGGATCGACCCGGTAGAACACGAAGAAGGCCGCGATCAGCGCGACCATGTGGGCCGGCCAGATCCGGGCGAACCGGCGCCGGTAGAAGGTGCGGATCTTCGTCCCCGGCTGGGCCGACCAGGTCAGCACGAAACCGGACAGCACGAAGAAGAACGTCACCCCCGACGTGCCCCACTTGAGGAAGTCGAAGATCGGCAGCGGCGCCAGGTTGGACATGTGGTGGCAGAACACGAAGAACGCCGCCCACCACCGCAGACCGGTCAGCGACTCCACTCTGGGTAGTCTCTTGCGTGGCACCTCCGGACTGGAGACACCGGTATCCGCCGTGACGTCGGCAACGGCCGACGCCGGGGACTGGGTCCCCGGCGCTGGCTGTTGGCTCTGGTCTTCCTCGGCGGCCTTCGTCATATGTCTACTCCGCGAGAGCGGAGACGACCCGGCCTGCGGCGTGGCCGTCTCCGTAGGGCATGGGGCGGTTTGATGCCGGGACAGGCCGGGCGGCCAGTCCGGGCAACTTGCTCACGTCGGATGTCAGGACGTTCCAGCCGTCGTCCAGGGTCTCCACCCATTCGGTCTCGGTGCGCAACGTTGTGCACACCCGGCCGAGCAGGAACGCCTCCTTCTGGAGACCACCGGAGTCGGTCACCACACCGGCCGAGCCGAGCACGGCCGCGACCATCTCCGGGTAGGCCAGCGGTTCCCGGACGTGCAGCGAACCGTCCGGACGGTCGAGCTTGATGCCGTACTCCGCGCAGCGCGCGACCAGCCGCGGATGCGCGAGCAGCAGCACCGGTGCACCAGCGGCCGCGAGACCGTCGATGATCGCCGCCAGCCGCGCCGGGTCGTCGGTGTTCTCGGCCCGGTGGATGGTCGAGACGACGTACTCGCCGCGCTTGAACGGCAGGTCCAGCGGCTTGTCCTGGACCGCGTCGCGGACCCGGAAGCACACGTCCGTCATCACGTCGCCGACCAGCCGCGCCTTGTCCGTCAGACCCTCGTTGGCCAGGTGGTCCATCGCCACCTGGGTCGGGGCCAGCAGGATGTCGGCCGCGTGGTCGGTGAGGACGCGGTTGTGCTCCTCCGGCATCCGCCGGTTGAACGACCGCAACCCTGCCTCCAGGTGCGCCACCGGCAGGTGCATCTTCACCGCCGACAGCGTCCCGGCCAGCGTCGAGTTGGTGTCGCCGTACACCAGCACCCAGTCGGGCTGGTGCTCGTCCAGTACGGCGTCCATCGCGGCCAGCATCGCGCCGGTCTGGACACCGTGACTGCCGGACCCGACGCCCAGGTGGACGTCCGGGTCCGGGATGCGCAGGTCGGCGAAGAACACGTCGGACATGTTCTTGTCGTAGTGCTGCCCGGTGTGCACGATCACATGCTGGTGCTCGGTGGCGGCGAATGCCTCCGCCACCGGCGCCAGCTTGACGAACTGTGGTCGTGCCCCGACGACACTCAGGACCTTCATGACTGCGGGAGCTCCGGGGCGACCTTGATGGTGCGGTCCTCGGCGGCGGACTGGATCACGGCCTCGGCGACGACGACGGTCTGCAGACCCTGCTTCAGCGTGACGATGTCGGTCTCCTTGCCCAGCACCGCGTCCCGGAACGCCTCGTGCTCGGTGCGCAGCGGCTCCGGCTTGCTGATCGCGTACCGGATCATGTCGCCCTCGCTGACACCGCGGAAGTGCGCGACGTCGTCCCACGCGGTGGCGACCGTGCCGTTGGCGTGGAAGGACAGGTCGGCCAGCAGCGTGTCGGCGATGAACGCGCCCTTCTCACCGGTGACGACGGTGAGCCGCTCCTTCATCGGGGAGAGCCAGTTGACCAGGTGGCTGGTCACGGTGCCGTCGGCAAGCTTGCCGGTCACCGCGATCAGGTCCTCGTACTGCCGGCCGGACTTGTGCGCGCTCTGTGCGGACACCGCGATGAACGGCGACTGGGTCACCCAGGCGGTCAGGTCGATGTCGTGGGTGGCCAGGTCGAGCACCACGCCGACGTCGGCGATCCGGGCCGGGAACGGGCCCTGGCGGCGGGTGGTGATCTGGTAGATGTCGCCCAGCTCGCCGGCCTCCAGCCGCACCCGCAGCGCCTGCAGCGCCGGGTTGTACCGCTCGATGTGGCCGACTGCGCCGATCACGCCGGCCGCCTCGAACGCCTTGGCGATCTCGGTCGCCTCGGCCGCGGACCCGGCCAGCGGCTTCTCGATCATCGCGTGTACGCCGGCCTCGGCCAGCGGCTTGGCGATCTCCGAGTGGTACTGCGTCGGGACGGCCACCATGCAGTAGTCGATGCCCTCGGCAATCAACTGCTCGATGTTCTCGTGCACCGGGCGACCGCCGGCCACGCCGAACTTGTCGCCACCGGGGTCGGCGACGGCGACCAGGTCGACGCCCTCGAGGGAGGCGAGCACGCGGGCGTGGTGGCGCCCCATCATGCCCAGGCCGATCAGTCCGGCTCGCAGGTTCGCCATCTCACGCACCAGCCTTCGCCACGGTGTTCACCGCGGAAACGATCCGGTTCAGGTCTTCCTCGGACAGCGAGGGGTGGACCGGCAGCGAGAGCACCTGCGCCGCGGCCTTCTCGGTCTCCGGCAGGTCCAGCTCGCGCTGGAACGAGGGCAGCCGGTGGTTCGGGATCGGGTAGTAGACACCGCAGCCGACGCCGTGCTCGGTGCGCAGCGCGTTCGCGAAGCCGTCGCGGTCCTCGGTCACCCGGATCGTGTACTGGTGGTAGACGTGCGTCGCCTCGGCGGCCACGGCCGGTACGGCGACACCCTGCAGGTTCGCGTCCAGGAAGGCCGCGTTCTCCTGCCGCTGCTTGGTCCAGCCGGTCAGCTTGGTCAGCTGCACCCGGCCGATCGCTGCGTGCAGGTCGGTCATCCGGTTGTTCAGGCCGACCAGCTCGTTCTCGTACTGCTTGAGCATGCCCTGGTTGCGCAGCAGGCGCATCCGGCGCTCGATGTCGGCGTTCGCGACCGAGTTCATACCGCCCTCACCGGACGTCATGTTCTTGGTCGGATACAGGCTGAACATCGCGAACTCGCCGAAGCCGCCGACCTGCGCGCCGTCCCAGGTCGCGCCGTGCGCCTGCGCGGCGTCCTCGTAGATCTGGATGCCGTGCTTGTCCGCAATGGCCTGCAGGGCGGTCATGTTCGCCGGATGACCGAACAGGTGCACCGGCATGACGGCCTTGGTCTTCTCGGTGATCGCGGCCTCGACCGCGGCCGGGTCCAGGCAGAAGTACGTCGGCTCGATGTCGGCGAACACCGGGGCGGCGCCGGTCAGCGCGACGCTGTTCGCGGTCGCGGCGAAGGTGAAGGACGGGACGATGACCTCGTCACCCGGCCCGACACCCGCGGCCAGCAGGCCGAGGTGGAGACCCGACGTGCCCGAATTCGTCGCGACGCAGGCTCGGCCGGAGACGAGCGCTGCGCCGAACTCCTGCTCGAACGCCGCCACCTCGGGGCCCTGGGCAAGCATGCCGGACTGCATCACCCGGTCGACGGCCTCGCGCTCCTCCTCCCCGATGATCGGCTTCGCGGCCGGAATCGGCTGCACCATCAGTTCTCCTCCATGTCTTCATCGGCCGGCCGCAGCCGTCCGTCGGTTTCGATGTACGTCTCGCCCGTGGCCGGGCACTTCCACTCGCCGTTCCCGACGTCGAGCAACGGAACTCCGGCCTTGCCGACCCACTTGATCCGGCGGGCCGGAACCCCGGCGACCAGCGCGAAGTCTGGCACGTCCTTGGTGACCACCGCACCCGCGGCGACGGTGGCCCAGCGGCCGATGGTGACCGGCGCCACGCAGACGCTGCGCGCGCCGAGCGAGCAGCCTTCCTTCATCGTGACGCCGACCGGCTCCCAGTCGTGCCCGCTCTTCAGTGAGCCGTCCGGGTTCACCGCGCGCGGGAAGTAGTCGTTGGTCAGCACCACGGCCGGACCGATGAACACGCCGTCCTCGAGCGAGGCCGGTTCGTAGACCAGAGCGTTGTTCTGGATCTTGCAGTTCTTGCCCATCCGGACCCCGGTCCCGACATAGGCACCGCGGCCGACGATGCAGTTCTCGCCCAGCACCGCGTTCTCGCGGATCTGGGCCAGATGCCAGATCGACGAACCGTCGCCGATCACGGCGCTGCCGTCGACGTCGGCGGTGGGCGCGATGCGGGACGTCACAGGGTCTCCTTCGAAGTGAGCCAGGTGGTGAGTGCTTCGGCCGACCGGCTTCCGTCGTGCAATTCCGCCACGTAGCCGGGGCCGGCGGCCGCCCACTCGGCGGCGGCGTCACGATCGGCGATCAGGCCCGTGACGACATCACCCAGGGTGTCTGGATCCGCCTCCACGATCGGCACCTCTCGTCCGGTCAGACTACGAACCCGGTGGCGCACGGCGTCACCGACGTACGACACCACAATCCGCCCGGCGGCCAGTGCTTCCGCGGCGGCCACGCCGTACAGGCCGATCCGAAGTTGGTCGACAACGATGTCGGCGTCGCCGATGACGCTCGGCATCCGATCGTGCGGTACGCCGGTGATGCGTCGGTACTCGATCGCGCCGGACTCGTGCAGCCGGGTCAGTACGGCGTCGATCTCCTCGGTGCCCTTGAGTTTCGCGTTCGACGGGACGTGCGCGACGACCGGTCGTTCGCCGGTGAACAGCGGGCGGGCCGCCTGCTGCCAGCGCGTCGCATCGATCGCCACCGGCAACCATCGCGCGTCCGGTACGTCGTCCAGCAGATCGACCGTGGACACGAACACCGGCAGGCCGAGGCTCTCGACCAGCTCGGCGTGCCGACGGGCCTGCGTCTCCAGGCGCTCGGTCAGCTCGTCACCGGGGACGAACGGCGACCAGCGCTCGCGCTTCGCGTGCCGGCTGGGCAGCCGGATGTCGGAACCGTGGAAGAGCAGGGAAACGTTGATGCCGGCATCGACCATGGTCGCGATGTCGGGCGACGCGTCCGGGAAGCCGCGGGCACCGAAGATCGGGCGCAGCGACTCCACCATCACGTGCGTGTACGAACCGACGATGTGCTGCTCCTGGGCCCGCTGCCAACGCGGCTGGCCGAACCAGGCGAGCGGCACGCCGTAGTCGTGGACGAACTGGAACTGCGCCTTGCGCTGCAACGTGAACGAGACGGCGCCGACCCCGGGGATCGTCTGGGCGGCTTGGGCCCAGGCGTGCCCCTGACCGGCGGAGTTGGTCGGTCCGACCAGCATCCGCACGGGGGTCGTGGCCACCGGCGGGAACGCCGGCAGTTGCGCGAACGAGTACCGCACACCACGCAGGCGCCGCCGGACCGCTCCGGCGGTCCGGGCCAGTGGCGCCGGCAGGTGCTCGCGGATCGAACGCGTCACCGTCATCGTGTCATCCATTACCTGCAGCGGCCTTTGTCGTGGCCTTCAGCTGATCCAGCTCGCGGCGGGCGGCCGGAAGACCGAGGACGACCGGGACGCTGCCGCGGCGCCGGCCGAGGTTCCAGCCGGCCCAGATCGCACCGGCGTCGAGGGCGATGACGACATCCGCCTTCTCGATCGTGGACAGTACGTCGCGACGGCCCTCGATCCGGCCCCAGTACGTCTTGCCCAGGTCCTTGCTGGCCCGGTTCCCGCGCAGGAACTTCACCGGCGCCGACGTCTTGATTGCCTTAGGCAACACCTTGCCCGCAGCCTTGCGAGCCTTCCGATACCGCCACCCCAAAGCCTTCCGAAACCGCGTGATCCCCACAGGCCGCGCCTCCCCCGCACCCCGAGAGGAGGCAGCGGCACCCGCCGGGGTGGTGGAGGCAGCTTCGTCTTCCGCCGCATCGGCGGGGACCTCAGCCGCAGCCGGTGCGACTTCACCTTCGCCGACCACGGACTCCGGCTCGGCAACAGCCTCCGGAGCGATCACCGCATCCGGGGCTTCCTCGGTCGGGTCAGCCTCGACAACCGGCTCCGGGGCTGGGGCTTTGGGCATCCGGCCGGGCCCGATGAGGGTGAAGGTGTGGACTCTGTCGGCGACGTAGCCCGACGGCGGCATCCAGGCGATGACGTCGAGCGACAGCTCCTGGTTGCCGAGGTCCTCGCGGACGGTGTCGAAGTACGTCGGCGGAAGGCGCCGGGTGCTCAGCAGGACGACGGTCTTCACGCCGCCACCCCCTGCACGGATGCGGCCAGCGACTCGATCCGCGGATCCAGCTGCAGATCCCGCCGGTACGACGCACCGAACTCACGCGCCTTCGCCCGGATCCCCTCGTCCGCCGTCCGGGCCGCGTGCGCCGCCTCGATCAGCGCGTCCGCGATCGCCTCCGGCGTCACGTCCGTCACCGGGAACCACAACGGATGACCACGCAGTACGTCGGACGCCGCGTTCTCCGGGTCGTGCACGGACACGATCGGCAACCCGGTCGCCAGGTACTCGAACACCTTGCCGCTGGTCACGTACCGCCCCTTGCCCAGCATCAGCAGCTGGACGTCGAACTCGTCGTATGCGCGGGCGATCTCCGCCTTGCCGACGGGGCCCTCGTAGCTGACCCCGTCGTCGGTGGCCTTGTTGATCGTGGCAAGCATGTCGGCGCGCGGCTGGGCGTAGTACCCGAGATAGCCGTAGATCTTCGCCTTCGCGCCGGCCAGCTCGTTGGACTGCGAGCGGGCCAACTGCCAGCCCTCGACGAACTCGGTCAGCGGAACCTTCGGCGACACGGTACCGACGTACCCGAAGGTCAATGGCCGATCGCCGGCCGGACCGCGGTCCGTGGTGTCCGGCACCAGGTCGGCGTCGAAGCCGTTGGAGACCGTGTGCATCTTGTCCGCGTGCGCCGGGTAGAGCTTCTCGTGCCAGTCCCGGATCGGGTCGTTCACGAACCAGATCTCGCGCGCGGAGTCGACCAGCTTCTTCTCCCAGCGGGCCGCACGACTCTTCGGCTCGTGCAGCCGGTCACCGGTGAACACGTCCAGCAGCCACGCGTCGCGGTAGTCCATCACGTACGGCACGCCGTACTTCTTGTGCAGCAGGTACGCCGGGGTGAACGCGACGTTCGGGTTCGCGGTGGCGACCGTCAGGTCGACCTTGTGCGCCTTGTGGATCCGCTCCGCGGCCTTCTCGATGACCGAGCGCCACGGCCCGTACCCGGTCTCCGGGAACGGCACGTGGTCCTGCTTGGTCCGCCACTTGCTCCAGACCTTCGGGTTGAGGGCACGGCGCTTGGACCACCGGCGCAGGTCGGCCTCGAGGATCGGCCAGTCGAACGGCACCCGGACGACCTCGATGGACGGGTCGACCCGCTCCTCCAGGGTCAGGTCGGCGCCGGTGAACCGGTGGAAGGTCTCGCGGTCGGCCGTCAGCACCGTCACCTTCCAGCCGAGCGCGGCGAACCGGTTGGCCGTGGCCAAGGCCCGGTAGACACCGCCTCCTCGACAGGGCGGAAAGCCCCAGGCGACATACAGCATGTGTGGGCGGTCCTTCATGCACTTCCTCTTAGCAAGTTGAGAATCGCGTCGGCCAGTTCGTCGTACGGCGTGGTCGCGGGCAGATGGTCGGCCGCCCACTGAAGCGCGTGGTCGCGCAGTTTCTCCAGCTCACCGGGATCCGCGGACCAGCGCTGCAGGATCTCGGACGCCTCTGCCACCGAGTCCACCAGGACTCCGCCACCGGACTCCTCGATCACCCTGGTCTGCCGGGGCAGCCGGGTGGACAGGACGGGAAGACCGCTGGCGAGGTACTCGTAGATCTTCGACGGCATCGCTTCCACGAACGCCGGTGTCGGCTGCAGCATCGCCAGGCCGGCCCAGGCACCCTGGGTGAGCCGCCACGCGTCGGCCGGAGGCTGGCGCCCGTGCAACCGGACCCGGCCGGCCAGATCGGACTGCTCGATCCGGGCCTGAAGCTGGTCCCAGTCCGAAGGCGCCACCGGGCCGACCAGGTCGAGTGACCAGTCCGGCGCCGCGGCGACGGTCTCGACCATGTCGAACAAGCCACGGCTGGCCCGCAGGTCCCCGATGTACACGGCCCGCGGCTGGCCCCAAGGCGGCGTCGGGGCCAGGAACGGCACGTAGGGGAGGTTCTGGACGACCAGCCGCCGCTTCGCCTCGTGCGGGGCCAGATGCGAGTCGGCGACGACGGTCAGGTCGGCGCCGGCGGCCAGCTTGGAACCCGCCCGGACGATCAGCCGGGCCGGGAGGCCGGCCGGTCCCCTCGCCCAGGCGCGGTCGGCGAGCAGCAGGTCGTAGTCCTCGTGAACGTCGGCAACCATTTTGCGACGGCGCAGGCTGGTGACGAGACGGGTGACCGGGATCATGTCCGGATCGACCGTCATCACCACCTTCGCCTTGGTCCGCCACGGCAACACCGCGGTCCGGGCCATCCGCTGGACCAGGTTGCCCCGAGGACCCGCGTGGACGACCGCACCGACCGGCCCGCCTTCGGCCTCACCCAGGCCCCACAGCTCGACGCTCAGGCCCCGGTGGTGCAGGGCCGCGGTGATCTTGTGCAGGCGCGCGTCGGCGACGTCGTGACCGGTCGTGATGATCCCCACGTCCGGCGCCGTACTGCGTGACCCGGCGTGGGGCCCGGCATTGGGCATGGTCAGAGGTCCTCGAGAGAGACGGATTCCTTCTCACCGACCTGGAGGAACTTGGTGTACGCCGTGATCACCTCGTTGGGCTCACCACGCATCATCACCTTGCCCTTGTGCAGCCAGATGCAGTCGTTGCACAGATCCCGGACGCTGCTCATCGCGTGGCTGACCAGGAACATGGTCCGGCTGTTGGTGACCAGTTCGTTCATCTTGGCCGCGGCCTTCGTCTTGAAGGACGCGTCGCCGGCCGACAGGGCCTCGTCGATCAGCAGGATGTCCGGGTCCATGTGGACCGCGACGGAGAACGCCAGCCGGCTGAACATGCCGGACGAGTACGTCCGCATCGGCATCTCCATGAAGTCACCGAGCTCGGCGAACTCCGCGATCTCCTCGTACCTCTCCTGGATCGCCTTGCGGCTGAGGCCCGCGGCCAGTCCACCGAGGACGACGTTCTCGCGGCCGGACAGGGCCGCGTTGAAGCCGACGCCCAGCGACAGCAGGGTGCTGACCCGGCCGTGCACCTCGATCCGGCCCGAGGTCGGCGGCAGGATGCCGGCGATCGACCGCATCAGCGTCGACTTGCCGGCGCCGTTGGCACCGATGATGCCGATGGTGGTGCCGTGGTTCACGTCGAAGGAGACGTTCTGTACGGCCTTGACCTCGCGGATCGCCCGCTCGCCGCGGCCGAACCGGACGATCGCGCTCTTGAAGGTCGGCACCCGCTCGAACGTGGTCCGGTAGGTGATGGACACGTCCTGCACCTTGACGGCGGGCGCGGCCGGCTCGGTCTTCTGCATCGATTTCTTCTCAGCCTCAGAGACGGACAACGAACTCACGCTCCCTCGACATGAAGAACAACGAGCCGACCACGGCGGCGAGGACCGCCCAGAACCCGGCTCCGACCCACATCTTCAGCGGCGGGATGTCACCGCGGACGAGCAGGTCGGTCCAGCCGCCGATCAGCGAGTAGAGCGGGTTGTACTGGATGAAGCCCTTGAACCTGGCCGGTGCCTGCTCGGCGAACCACAGCACCGGGGACAGGTACAGCCAGATCCGCACGAAGTACGGCAGGAAGGACGTCGTGTCCCGGAAGTACACCTGCAGCGCGGCGAAGACCATGCCCATGCCGGCTGCGAAGAACGTCAGCATGATCAGGAACGCCGGCGCGAGCAGCATCGGCCACCGCAGCGGCTGTCCCATGATCAGGTGGATCGCCAGATACACGACCATCGTCGGCAAGAAGCGGAAGAACGCCGTCCGCAACGCGGCCAGCGGCAGCAGCATCCGCGGGAACGACATGTTCATCAGCAGCTTGCCGCCGCCGACGACACTGGTCGCTCCGGCCGTCATCGCACCGGAGAAGTAATAGAAGACGAAGAGGCCGCCACACATGTGCACGAACCGCTCCGCGCCGCCGGTCTTGTTGGCACCGCCCGCGATGATCTCCGTCAGCAGGTAGTAGACAGCCGCCAGGAGCAACGGGTTCAGCACCAGCCACACCTGTCCGAAGAAGGTGTTGGTGTTGGCGGCCCGGATGTTCGTCCGGGACATCTCGGCCGCGAACTCCCGCCGCTGCCACAGCGCCTTGAAATAGGGACGCAACGGCGGCAGGCCGACCTTGTGCGGTTCGTACACATGCACCGACGGGTTGAACTCCTCGTCGACGCTAGTCGCGTTCATTCAGGCGACGCCTCTCTCTGCCGGAAGTCGAGTCCGCGCCGACCGAACTCCTGCCGTTCGCAGCCACGCAGACCGGGAGCAGAGTAGCGGACTGGGCACTTGGCCGACGACACGGTGGTCCTCCATAGTGAGCAACGACGTACAGACAGCTACCAACGTCGCGCCCGATTGGGTGAACCACTGGAAGAAAGTCGTCCGTCGCCGATCGTTATCGGGAATATACATTTGACAACCTGCGACGGCCAAAACGCCTTCCAGAGCATGCAATCGGCGCGCGACCCATGCTCGCCATGCACTCTCGCGAACACCAGAGAGCAAAATCAAATCGCGGTCAATTCGCCTGTACGACGTCCGTCGGGGCACCGAAGTTCACACCGGCGGCGTGATATGCCGCACCAGGACACCAGTGGTCTGGACCGGTGTCAGCCGGCGGTGGGCCCCAGGCGGTGCTTCCTGGCCGGGGCGAGCCGGACGGGGGACACGAGGTCCCCGCGCGCCATGGACAGCCTCACCATCCACGGAGCTCCGCTCGGCACCTCCCGGGGCCCGGGCCGTGTCAGGGGCGACACGACCGCAACCGGCGATCCGGTGACCCGTCCGCGCTGGGCGGAGACGGGACGGGCGGAGACCGGATCGGCAGGCACGATGACCAGGGCGGCGGTCATCGCGCCGTGGGCACGTCCCCGGATCGGCTGCGATCGCCAGCAGGTGCGCGCAGCAGACGTCGAGACGGACCCGAGGCCGGTGACGGAAGACACTGCCCGGCAGCGTGACCCAAGGACGGGGAGCCACGACCGGACACTGGGGACGGCAGCACCACAGCGAGCGGCGGAACGGGGCGGAACCGGTCGCATCGGCGCTTCTCCTCCTCATCGGCCTCACGATGGAGATGCACAGTTTGTACACCCTCCAGCACAGCCGGTGATGGCACGGGAGTGCGAGGGCACCGATGCGCCGGGATCGAGACCCAACCGAAACGGGCTCCGCTGACGGAACAGCGAACTCGGGCCAGAATTGGAACAGCAGCCCGGCGGCGCTCAGGTGGTCCGTCGCCGGGCTGCTGGACCTCAATTCTCGCTCACAACTGCGCAGAAATGGTGGCCAGATGGTGACACGGCACAAGAATGCTGACAGGACAACAAATATCGCTGGGTGCATTCAGGGCGACACGGACAGTGCGATCGGCACTGGATCGACCGTCCTACTCTGGAGGGGCGGTAGCGGACAGTGACAGCACTCGGAAGGGAGGAGAGAGTTGTGAGCACAACGGACACGGAGCGTGCCGACCATCTGAAGGTGCTCGGACTCGGCAACGACGAGATCAAGGTCTACCAGCACCTGCTGCGGACCGGTCCGTCGTCGATCACCGAACTGGACGAGGCGGTCCCCGACCGCGACGCCACCATCGACGCCACCCTCGGCGGGCTGGTGCAGGCGGGCCTGGCGCGGCGGTCCGGTTCGGACCACTCCCGCTTCCTGCCGGTGCCACCCGACGCCGGCCTGGAGGCGATGACGCTGCGTCGCGAGTCCGAGTTGAAGCAGGCCCGGATCGAGGTGCTGAACGCGTACGACGAGTTCCGCCGGACCGTGCACAACGAGTCGACCACGCACCTGATCGAGGTCGTCACCGGCAGCGCGATCGTCGAACGCATCCACCAGATCAAGGGCGGTGCGCAGCGGGAGATCCTGGCGATCGACTCGCCGCCGTACTACATCGGCGGGCCGAACCAGGAGGAGATCGACCACCTCAAGCGGGGCGTCTCCTACCGGGTCGTGTACTCACCGGAGTCGGTCGAGGTGCCGGGGTACCTGACCGAGAACATCCTGCCCTGCGTGGAGGCCGGCGAGCAGGCGCGGGTCCTGCCCTACGTACCGGCCAAGCTGACCATCATCGACGGTTCGATCGCGTTCGTGTCGATGTCGGTGCGCGACACCGATGTGAACCGGTCGCTGCTGATCATCCGGCCGAGCAGTCTGCTGACCGCCCTGATCGGGATGTTCGAGCTGTGCTGGCGCAACGCGCTGCCGCTGCACGCGTCGGTCGGCACGGAGGACGACCGGCTCGAACCGATCGAGCGCCGCCTGCTCGCGTTGCTCGCCACGGGTGCCGCGGACGACACGATTGCCCGTACGCTGGGTATCAGCCGACGTACCTTCTTCCGCTACCTGGAGCGCCTGATGAACCGCACCGGCGCAAGCACCCGCTTCCAGCTCGCCCTGCACGCCGCACGGGAGAACTGGCTGTAAAGACACCCGTCGCTTGCTCGCCGGGGCGGGCGGGCAGGCGACGGGCCTTTGCTACAAGGGATTTCTAGGACGCGGTCGCGGTGAATTCCTTGGCGACGACCTCGGCGATCTGCGCGGTGTTCAGCGCCGCGCCCTTGCGCAGGTTGTCGCCGCAGACGAACAGCTCCAGCGAGTTCGGGTCGTCCAGCGACTTGCGGATCCGGCCGACCCAGGTCGGGTCGGTGCCGACCACGTCGGCAGGGGTCGGGAACTCACCCTCCGCCGGGTTGTCGAACAGCAGCACGCCCGGGGCGTCCCGCAGTACCTCGCGGGCCTCGTCGGCGTCGACCTCCTGGGCGAACCGCGCGTGCACCGACAACGAGTGCGTGGTGACGACCGGCACCCGGACGCAGGTCGCGGACACCTTCAGGTCGGGCAGGCCGAGGATCTTGCGCGACTCGTTGCGGACCTTGAGCTCCTCCGACGACCAGCCGTCGTCCTTGAGCGAACCGGCCCACGGAACGACGTTCAGCGCGAGCGGCGCCGGGAACGGGCCGAGCGCGTTGCCGATCACGCGGCGAACGTCGCCCGGCGTGGTGCCGAGGTCGCGATTGCCGGCCACCTTCATCAGCTGGTCGTACAGCGCGTCGATGCCTTCCTGCCCGGCACCAGAGGCCGCCTGGTACGACGCGACGACCAGCTCCTCGAGCTCGAAGCGGTGGTGCAGCGCACCCATCGCGACGATCATCGACAGCGTCGTGCAGTTCGGGTTGGAGATGATGCCGCGCGGCCGGTTCCGGGCCGCTTCGGCGTTCACCTCCGGCACTACCAGCGGGACCTCCGCGTCCATCCGGAACGCGCCGGAGTTGTCCACCACCACGGCACCCTTGGCGGCCGCGATCGGTGCCCACTGGGCGGACACCGCATCCGGTACGTCGAACATCGCCACGTCGATGCCGTCGAACGCGTCCTCGCTGATCGCGACGACCTCGACCTCCTCGCCGCGCACCTTCAAACGTTTGCCCGCAGAGCGCTCGGACGCGATCAGCCGGATCTCTCCCCAGACGTTCTCCCGGGTCGAGAGCAGAGTCAGCATCACCGACCCGACCGCGCCGGTCGCACCGACCACCGCCAGGGAAGGCAGACCCGTCCGGTCCTCGATCGTGTTCTCCACAGCGCTCACAGGGGTCACCGTCCAGTTCCTCCGTACACGACGGCCTGGGTGTGCTCGTCGTCCAGATCGAATGCGGTGTGCGCCGCGGTCACGGCGGCATCCACCAGGTTCTCGTCCACGACCACCGAGATCCGGATCTCCGAGGTGGAGATCATCTCGATGTTCACGCCGGCGTCGGCGAGCGCGGAGAAGAATTTCGCGGACACGCCCGGGTGCGAGCGCATTCCGACACCGACCACCGACACCTTGCCGATCTGGTCGTCGTAGAGCAACTGCTCGTAGCCCACTTCGTCCTTCATCCGGGCCAGCGCGGACATCGCCCGGGCGCCGTCGACGCGGGGCAGCGTGAAGGAGATGTCGGTGCGGTTGGTGGCGACCGCGGACACGTTCTGCACGATCATGTCGATGTTGGTCTCGGCACCGGCGACCGTCTCGAAGATCCGGGCCGCCTCACCGGGCTTGTCCGGTACGCCGACCACGGTGATCTTGGCCTCATTGCGGTCCTGGACCACGCCGGAGATGATCGCCTGTTCCATTTGATCCAGTTCCTTCGCATCGACGACCCAGGTGCCTTCCTTCTGCGAGAAGGAGGAGCGCACGTGGACGGGGACGTTGTAGCGCCGCGCGTACTCGACGCAGCGCAGGTGCAGCACCTTGGCGCCGCACGCGGCCATCTCGAGCATCTCCTCGTAGGAGATCTTCGGGATCTGCCGGGCGGCCGGCACGATCCGCGGGTCCGCGGTGAAGATGCCGTCCACGTCGGTGTAGATCTCGCAGTAGTCCGCCTCGAGGGCGGCGGCGAGAGCGACCGCGGTGGTGTCGGAGGCGCCGCGGCCCATCGTGGTGATGTCCTTGGTGTCCTGGGCGACGCCCTGGAACCCGGCCACGATCGCGATGTGGCCCTCGGACAGCGCTCCCTCGATCCGGCCCGGCGTGATGTCGATGATCCGGGCGTTGCCGTGCGCGGACGTGGTGATCACACCGGCCTGCGAGCCGGTGAAACTTCGCGCTTCGTAGCCCAGGTTGGCGATCGCCATCGCCAGTAGGGCGGCGGAGATCCGCTCCCCGGAGGTGAGCAGCATGTCCAGCTCGCGCGGCGGCGGCAACGGGGACACCTGCTGGGCCAGGTCCATCAGCTCATCGGTGGTGTCGCCCATGGCGGAGATGACCACCACCACGTCGTTCCCGGCCTTCTTCGTCGCGACGATCCGTTGGGCCACACGCTTGATGCAATCGGCGTCGGCGACCGAAGAACCGCCGTACTTGTGCACGACGCGTCCCACAGCTGTGTCTCCTCAAACCACTGGATGCGGTACGCCGTGCCGCGTTGCACCAGGCGTAGTCATTCGCGGTCATTCTAGCCGTGACTCGCTCGTTGCCTACCGGCTGACCAGCACCCGGTCCGCTTGTCCGGCCGATCCGGACGGCGCCGAACGTTACACGGCCGCGTTGACGACCGACCGCAAACCGGCCGGCCGGCGACGCCCCTTGTTCATATAAGTCATCACTGAAATACTTCGATCCGTGCATGCGTTCGACATCCTCGGCGACCCGGTCCGGCGCCGGATCCTGGAACTGCTGGCCGACGGCGAACTGCCGGCCGGCAGCATCGCCGCGGCGATCGGCACTGAGTTCGGCATCAGCCAGCCGGCCGTCTCGCAGCATCTGCGGGTACTGCGCGACAACGGCTTCGCGACCGTCACCGTCGCCGGCACTCGGCGGCTGTACGCCGTGGATCCCGGGCCACTGCGCGAGATCGACACCTGGCTGGACCGGTACCGAAAGTTCTGGATCAACCGCTTGGATGCCCTGGAGACCGAGATCCATCGCGGCCGCCGGCAGAGCTGACAACACTTCGCTGCTCCCCTGCATCTGACAGGTGAACCAACCTGGAGGGGGCAGTGCATGCGAACGATCGTCGCCAGACTGTGTATGTCGGAGGACGGGATCGTGGACCAGCCGGAGCGCTGGCTGCCCCAGCCCGCGCACGGCGCCGTGATCGACCAACTGGTGACCGGCTCCGAGACCGTCCTGCTCGGCCGCAAGACCTTCGAGCAGTACGCCGCCACGGGACTCGAGCTCTCGAGGACTCTCGTCGTCTCCTCACAGCCCGTGAGTGCTCGGCCGGACACCGAAGTACTGCAAGGTGATCCGCGCTGGGTGCTGGCTGCCTTGAAGCGGCTGCCCGGATCCGATCTGCACGTCGTCGGCAGCCTCACGCTGATCCGGTCGCTGCTGCGGTGGCGGCTGATCGACGAGGTGGCTCTGCGGATCCATCCCGTCGCCGCGGGCCGCGGAGCGTTCCTGGACCGGCGTGCGTTGCGGCTGATTTCGATGTGGGCCGGGGACTCCGGCGTACTGGAGGCTCGGTACCGGATGCTCTACGCCGGGACCGCGAGCTCCTCGAGGCTTGCGGACTCGGCCGGCCGGTGGGGTGGCACGCGGATCAGAGACACGGTCGCCAGCAACCCCAGGATTGCCATCAGGACCCACGCGTAGCGGACGCCGAAGGACTCGACCACCGTGCCGGCAACGGCCGAGCCGACCGCGGACCCGATCATGCCGCCACTGAGCATCCAGCCGAAGATCTCGGTCCGCGCCGAGGCCGGCGTCATCGCGCCGATCCGCTCGTAGATCGCACCGATCGTCGGCGCGATCAGGCAGCCGGCCGCGAACAGCATCACGGCCAGGGCGACCACCGAGAACGTGGCGAACACGCACGCGGCGGTGAGGACGGTCATGGCCAGCATCCGGCGCCAGACGTAGGAGTCCCGGCGGCCGGGGAGCGCCCCGCCGACCAGGCCGCCACACAGACTGCCGGCCGCGGCCGCCATCTCCAGTACTCCGGCGATGAGGCGGTTGCCGTGCTCGTCGGCGAACGCGACGATGCCCAGCGACATTGATGCGAAGCCGGTGACCATGCAGGCGAAGGCGAACAGCAGCGGCAACCGGTGCCGGTGGAGCAGAAGCTGCAGCGCGGTCGGGCGGGGTCCGTCGGACTCGTCGTGCGGCGTCCGCGGCTGTTGCTTGAGAGCGAACCACCAGATCGCCGCGGCCGCCGTCACGGCACACGCCAGCACTCCGGCGCGTGGACTGGCGAAGCTGACCGCGATGGCACCGAGCATCGGACCGATCAGGAACAACAGCTCCTGCGCGGTCGCGTCCAGTGCATAGACCGCGCGCAGCCGCGCACCCTGCACCAGCTTCGGCCAGCTCGCCCTCAGCGCCGACGTGACCGGGGCGACGAACATGCCGGCGAGGGCAGCCGCGATCGGCAGCACCCGGTACCAGCTGTACGGCAGCAGCGCGACCACTGCCATCAGTCCACCCCACGCCATCCCAGTGCCGAGCAGGACCCGCCGGGCTCCTCTGCGGTCCGCGAGACGCGACCACACGACGCTGGCGACCGCCATACCGACGGAGTAGGCACCCGCGACCACTCCGGCCCAGCCGAAGTTGCCAGCGGCATCCTTCGCCAGGAACGACAGCGGCACCATCGTCGCCATCACCGGCAGCCTCGCGATCAGGGCCGACGCCAGCAGCGCCATCACTCCGTGGGTCTTCCAGAGATCGCGATATGCGGTCAGGTCCATAAGCAGCATTCTGTCCTGACATCTACGGTGACCGCCTCGGGATTTCTCCCTATCTTCGGCACTGCGAGTATGCGAACATATGTTCGTGGCGGGATCAGGCGGGGCGACCATCCTGCATGCCGACCTGGACGCCTTCTACGCGTCGGTCGAGCAGCGGGACGACCCGCGCCTGCGCGGCCGCCCGGTGATCGTCGGCGCCGGCGTCGTCCTCGCCTGCAGTTACGAGGCCAAGGCCTACGGCGTCCGGACGGCGATGAACGGCGGACAGGCGTTGCGCCGCTGCCCCGGCGCGATCGTGGTGGACCCGCGGATGTCGGCGTACTCGGAGGCCAGCAAGGCGGTGTTCAAGGTGTTCGAGGACACCACGCCGCTGGTCGAGGGCATCTCGATCGACGAGGCGTTCCTCGACGTCGGCGGGCTGCGGAAGATCGCCGGGACGCCGCTGGAGATCGCCCGGCGGCTGCGGGCCGAGGTGCTGTCGAAGGTCGGGCTGCCGATCACGGTCGGGGTGGCGCGGACGAAGTTCCTGGCGAAGGTCGCCAGCGGGGTGGCCAAGCCCGACGGTTTGCTCGAGGTCCAGCCGGACCGCGAGCTGGAGTTCCTGCATCCGTTGGACGTCGAGCGGTTGTGGGGTGTGGGTGAGGTGACTGCTGAGAAGCTGCGAACCCGAGGGCTCACCAAGGTCGGCGACGTCGCGATGCTGCCCGAGGCCGCGCTCGTCGCGATGCTCGGCCGGGCTTCCGGACGACATCTGCATGCGTTGGCGCACAACCGCGATCCGCGGCCGATCGAGGTCGGGCGGCGTCGGCGGTCGATCGGTTCGCAGCGAGCGCTGGGCCGCTCCCCCAAGTCGCCGGCGACACTGGACGCCGTACTGGCCGGACTGGTCGATCGGGTGACGCGGCGGATGCGGACGGCGGGGCGGTCCGGGCGGACGGTGACGCTGCGACTGCGGTTCGACGACTTCAGCCGGGCGACCCGGTCACACACGTTGCCCCAGGCAACCGATCAGACACGGGCGATCCTGATCACCGCGCGGGCGTTGCTGTCCGCGGCCCGGCCACTGATCGCCAGCCAGGGGATCACGATGATCGGCATCTCGGTCGGCAACCTGGAGAACGAGGCCGCCCTGCAACTCGCCCTCCCCTTCGACAAGGCCGCGAACGACGAACTCGACAGCGCGCTCGACCTGGTCAAGGACAAGTTCGGCACCAACGCCATCACCCGCGGGATCCTGCTGGGTCGCGACCAGGGCCTCACGGTGCCGATGCTCCCCGACTAGCCCTCGCGAGCAGGTCAGAGATCGAGGCGGAGTTCGAGGACGAGTTCGTCGCGGAGCGGGATGCCGTAGTCGCCGGTCGCCGGGATCCAGGGCTTGACCGCACGGGCCGCGTCCATCGCGTCGGGGGTGACGCCAACGATCCGCAACCCTCGCCGCTGGTAGAACCGCAGGCCGTCCAGATTGTCGTTGGTCGTGATCAACCACAGCCGCCGAGCCCCCACCTCCCGCGCAACCTCGATCGCGGCGGTCAGCAGGGCACTCCCCACACCCAGGTGCCGAACAGGCGCGTCGATCGTGACGACCTCCAGGTCGCCATCCGCCACCGTGTAGGTGAGCAGACCCACGACCCGGCCGTCCTGCTCCGCGACGAGCGCGGGCAGCGTCGCCGCGTCGTACACCGTCCCGTGGGCGACCACGACCGACCCACCCCAGGCCGCGGTCAAGAGGCCGACGACCGCCTCCTGGTCAGCCTCCGTGCCGGCCCGGACAACAAGCCCCTCCATATCCCGGCAGCCTAGCTTGCCGTGGCGGGGGCTCAGCGCGCCAAAGTTGCCGGGGTGACGCCGACGAGTTTGACCAGGTAGCGGTCGACCTGCTCTTCGAGTGGCGGCCACGGCAGGTCGGGCTCGTTGACGCGCATCGACACCGCTCCGTGCACCGCCGACCTCAGATCCAGCGAGACCTCGTCCGCATCGTCCTCCCGCGCCAGACCTTGGTCGATGCATCGGCGTACGACGTCCGTGGTCTGCTCACCCAGCACGCGCTTGAAGGACATGTCGGCCCGCTGGTTGAGCGTGCTCTCGTGCAGCACCTTGTACAGGCCGGGGTGCTGCCAGGCCCACCCGCCGAGGACGAGTGTCCGGGCACGCAACTCCGCGACCGGATCGGCTGCCTGGTCAGCGGCCTCGCGGACCGAGTCCATCAGTTCCGCGTGAGCCTGCTGGAGCGCGGCGAACACGAGATCGTCCCGATCGGCGAAGTGAAGGTAGACCGACGTCGCCGCGATGCCGATCTCGCGGGCCACCGCACGCAGCGACAACGCCTGGTCGTCGGCGAGCTCGTCGAGCATCCGGATCGCGGTGGTGACGATCTCTTCCCGCAACCGCGCACCGTGCCCGCGCCGATTGCGATCGCGCGCCGAGGCCGAAGGGTCGTTCACATGGTCGATTGTAGCCGAACAACTGTGGCGCTACAGTCGTAGCACTACAACTGTTCACTTAAGGAGCTCACTGATGTATTCCGCCAACCAGCAGACCGTCCTGGACTTCTACGAGGCAGCGCTGAACCAGAAGGATTTCGACCGCGCCCGGCCGCTGCTCGGGCCGTCGTACACCCAGCACAACCCACGGATCGCGGACGGGATCGGCGGGTTCGCGGCGTTCCTTCGCGACATCCGCACGCGGTTCCCCGACCTGCGCGCCGAGGTGAAGCGGCTGTTCGAGGACGGCGACTACGTGATCGCCCACACCCACGGTGTCCGGGTCCCCGGACAGCCCGGAACCGCGATCGTCGACATCTTCCGGTTGGAGGACGGCAAGATCGTCGAGCACTGGGACGTCATGCAGCCGATGCCCGCGGACGCCGCCAATGCGAACGGCATGTTCTGACTGGCTCGCCTGGTCAGTGGTAGCTGTTGTCATGGCGGGGGCCGGCGTACCAGTTGAGGGCGGCCCGGAGTTCGTTCAGTTGGTGCAGGCGGCGTTTGTGGGAGGCGCCGTGGGCGATCGGGTAGAGGCGGGTGCCGCCGTGGTCGTTGCGGCGTGGGCTGGGCAGGGCGGATTGGAAGAGCGGGTCGATCCAGGCGATCAGCCAGGGGCGGCGAGGGTCCCCGGCGATGCGGAGGCGGGTCACTGCCTGCCACGGGACGCTGGCTTGCTGGGAGCCTCTGACCATCGTGACGCCTTCAGGAGTGAGGCGTAGTTGGACTCGGCGTCGCAGGACCAGGCGCCAGCTGCGGATCGTGAGGTAGAGGAGGAACACGTCGAGCGCGAGGAAGAACAGGGCGACCGCGGGATGCATTGTCTGCCTGGTCTCTTCGCTCGGGAAGAAGCCGATGGTCAGGACGGTCAGGAGCGCTGCGAAGACGACCGGCCGGGTCCTGCTGGTCGTGAAGGTGGCACCGGCCGGTTGAACTGACTGCGGCCGTGGATGTGGCTGGGGCTTTGGCTGCGGCGGCGGCGGTTCGGGGAGGAGCTTGGTCGGTGGTGGCGGGAGGCGGATCGTGTCGGCGGGTGGGGCGAGAAGCCCTGTGTTTGCAGGGGATCCGAGGAGGTGGAGCACGTCCGAAGGAGTTGGGCGGTGGGCGGGGTCTTGGACGAGACAGCGGCGTACGGCGTCGTGGAGTGGGCCGGGGAGCGGCGGAATGTGGGGCTGCTCGTGGATGATGCGGTGGAGGAGCGACGCGGGGTTGCCGGTTGCGAACGGACCACGGCCGGACGCCGCGAACACCAGCACCGCGCCCAGCGCGAACACATCGCTGGGCGGGCCGATCGCCGTACCCGTGATCTGCTCCGGCGACAGGTAGCCCGGCGTACCGATCACGAGGCCGGTCGCGGTCAGACTGACCTCCTCGAGCGCACGGGCGATGCCGAAGTCGATCACCCGCGGGCCGTTGCCGGTCAGCACGATGTTCGACGGCTTGAGATCGCGGTGGACCAGACCGCAGCGATGGATGGCCACCAGCGCTTCGGCGAGTCCTCCCGCGAGCGCCTGTACGCCGCCCGGCGTCATCGGTCCGGAGGTCTCGATCGCCCTCTGCAGCGTGGGACCGGGCAGGTACTCCGTGGCCAGCCAGGGATGCTCCGCGTCCGGGTCGGCGTCGACGACGGCGGCCGTGAACGCACCACTGACCTTTCGCGCGGCCTCGATCTCGCGCGCGAACCTGGCCCGGAACCTCGCGTCGTCGGCCAGTTCGTCGCGGACCACCTTGACCGCGACCAGGCGTCCGCCCGGCGAGCGGGCGAGGTACACCGAACCCATCGCGCCGCGACCGAGCCGGCCCTGGATCGCGAACGACCCGATCGTCGTGGGATCGCCTGCCTGCGTAGTCATCGGACAGTCACGCTAACGGGCTTCAGGAGCGCGGGTAGCCGATCTCGGCGATGCTCTCGGCGAGATCGGTCAGACGACGTTGCGGGTTGAGCGAGGTGACGACGTACTCGGTCAGTGGCATCAGCGCGTAGACATGGCGGATCGGCTCGAGGTCGAGGTCCGTCTGGTAGTAGTCCTCGGCGAAGGTCAGGTACGCCTCCGGCCGCCCGTCCGCGATCACCTCGAAGAGCCAATCCGCGCCGTCCTTGTCCACACCTTCGACCGGTCCACAACGCCAGGCGTCGTCGTCCGTCGTACGCCAGAAGCACACCGTGGCGCGCGGCACCATGTCGCGGAACGCCGGTTCGTCCCGCGCACCGTGGAAGACCTCCGGCACGCCGTCGAGCAGTCCCAGCCAGGTCTGCATGTCGTTCCCGTACGGCGACACCGGCGACTCATGGTCGAACCCGTAGGCGAACGCACCGCCCGGCGAGAAGACGATCGAGTACTCGTCACCGGACCCGTTGCGCATCAGCGCGGCTTCCTCGGTCTCCGACCACCGCGCGTCGAACGAGAAATAGCGCAAGTGGTCCGGACTGTCGCTGAGCACCAGATCCAGCACCGCGAGCGCACGACTGACCCGCCGCACCGTCGCCAGATCGGGCAGCCGCTGGATCACCTCGTAGACAGACACCGGGCCATTCAACCGGGCCGCGAGTCCATCCGCACGTGGCCTAGCGGCGCTGGACGGCTTCTTCCGCGACCTCGACCAGCTCGCGGTCGGTGGCTTCGGTTTCGGCGTCGTGGGCCGGCTCGAGCCGGTCGTGCGCGATCAGTGACTGGATCGCTCGCAGTACGGCGCTCGCCGCGGCACCCCAGGTGGACACGTAGGAGAACTGCCACCACCACAGCGCCTCGACGATCCGGCCCTCCTCGTAGTGAGCGAGGCCGTGCACGAGGTCGTTGGCGATCGCCGTCAGGTCGTCGGACAACCGGTTGACGGTGATCTCAGGCGGAGCGGCGTACGGGTCGAAGACCTCGGCGTACTCGTCCAGGCCCTCGAACAGCACCGCGAGCCGGTCGCGCATCGCGTCCAGGTCCGGGTCCGGCCCGGCGTCGGACTCGAACCGCTCGTCCGGGACGAAGTCCTCGAACGCGCCGAGCCGGCCGCCGGCGAGCAGCAACTGGCTCACCTCGAGCAGCAGGTACGGCAGCGAGGCGAGGCCCTCGTCGACCCCGTCCTCGTCCGGCTGTGCGGCGATGTCGCGCACCGAGATCAGGAAGCTCTGCACCTGGTCGGCGATCTGCTCGGCGAACTCGGAGAGGTCCTCGGAGTCGGTGCCCAGCGCGCGCTCTGCAATATCGGTTGAATCAGTCATCGATCGATCGTCGCCCTTCAAACGCCCGTCCGAGTGTGACCTCATCGGCATACTCGAGGTCACCGCCTACAGGAAGTCCACTAGCCAATCGGGTGACGCGCAAGCCCATGGGCCGCAGCAAGCGGCTCAGGTACGTCGCCGTCGCCTCACCCTCCAGGTTCGGATCGGTGGCCAGAATGATCTCGGTCACCTCTCCGCTGGCCAGCCGCTGCATCAGTTCCTTGATCCGCAACTCGTCCGGACCGATCCCCTCGATCGGCGAGATCGCGCCGCCGAGGACGTGGTACCGGCCACGGAACTCGCGGGTCCGCTCGATCGCGACCACGTCCTTGGCCTCCTCGACCACACAGATCAGACTCAGGTCACGGCGCGGGTCGCGGCAGATCCGGCACTGCGCCTCCTCCGCGACGTTGCCGCAGATCTCGCAGAACTTGACCTTCTCCTTGACCTGCACGAGCACATGCGCGAGCCGCCGTACGTCGGTCTCGTCGGCGGCGAGCAGGTGGAACGCGATCCGCTGCGCGGACTTCGGACCGACACCGGGCAACCGGCCGAGCTCGTCGATGAGGTCCTGGACGGCCCCCTCGTACACGTCAGCCCGGGTTCTGACCGGGCTGGCCGGTCCCGTTGCCCGGGTTCACGAACCCGGCACCGCCCGAACTGGGCCCGCCCGTGGATCCGCCCTTGCCCGGGTCGTCGGTCTCTTCACCGGACTCGACCGCCGGGGTCGTCGAACCTGGCAGGCTGAAACCGGCCGGCGCTCCGGATCCACCGAGTCCGGGGATCCCCGCGCCGCCGAAGTCCGGCGCGTCCGGCCCGCCGCCGAAGCCCGGGAGGCCGCCGGCCAGCGGGCCCATCGCCCGGGCCGCGACTTCCTTCGCGTTCTCCGAGGCGTCGCGCACCGCGGCGACGACCAGATCGGCCAGCGTCTCAGTGTCGTCCGGGTCGACCGCCTGTGGCTTGATCGTCAGGCTCAGCAACTCCCCGGTCCCTGACACCAGCGCGGTCACCAGCCCGCCACCCGCCGAGCCCTCGATCTCCTGGCTCTCCAGGTCGGCCTGGGCCTCCATCAGCTGGTTCTGCATCGCCTGCGCCTGCGCGAGCAGATTGGACATGTCGAAGCCCCCAGCACCGCCACCGTCGAACACTGCGATCTCCTCGTCCCAACCGCTCTCTGACTACCCCGAGCCTCAACACTAGCCGGTCCCCAGGACAACCCCACCCCGCACCAGAAACCGACCAGTCTCCCCAAGTTATCCACAAACCTGTGAACATCCCCCTCCACAGGCTGTGAATCCTGTGGAAACCGCCCGGCTGGATCCACACCCCTTGTGGACGACTACGGCTTCTCCCAGCCGGTGGTGACGACGTAGTCGGTGTACCAGGTGGTGAGCTCGATGAGCGGTCGGAGCGCCTTGCCGATCAGGCCGACGTCATGGGTGTCGACCGGCATCTCGGCGTACACGGATCGCCGCCGGAGGAGGTCGGCACGCGGATGATCGGACGAGTACTCGCGCGGCATCCGCACCGCGGTCGGCCCGGTGAGCTCGAAACCGATGCGGCCGAGCGTCTCGACGATCCCGGCGAGCTCGCCGCCGCTGTCCTCTGCGTCGACCATCGCGCGGTACCGCCGGACCTGATCGCTCTCGGGATGCGCCGAGCCACCGCCGAGGGCGAACCCATCGAGGTCGAACGTGAACGAGATCCGGATCCGCCGCGCGATCCAACTCGTCGCGTGCTGCCGCTGCCAGGCCGCGGGGCGATCGGACATCCCGCCCAACCAGAACTTGCCGAACTCGCCCGTCTCGTTCAGTTCGTCACACAGCTCCTGCAACGGGCCGCGCACGTGCCGCTCCAAGTCGTCGCGATGCGACTCCAGCTGAACAGGACTCGGATCGCCGTCGAGATCGACCATCACATCGAACGCCGCGTCGCTCCACCCTTGGAACCCCATACCCAGCAACCTCCCACGCAGCACCGACAAACTTCCCGCGGCCGGTGCTGCTGCTAGTTGGGTTCTTCGGTGATGATCTGGGCGCCGAGAGTTTCGCGGAGGAGGTCGGTGTGGGAGCGGGAGTCGTCCTCGAGGACCACGTCGTCCTCGCCGATCGCGTCGGCTTCTTCCTCGGGAGTGAGAGGGACTTCTGGGGCGACAGGGGCGGCTGCGGCTCGGCGGGCCTGCTCAGCGGCCACGGCTGCTTCCGCCGCCCGGCGTTTGCTGGCCGCCTGCTCGCGGCGATCGGGCGCCGGCCGTCTTGAGGCCGCCTGCCCGTCCTCCCAGGGATCAGGCTCCGGCGGTACGTCGTACTCCGGGTCCGGTGGCTCCTGTACGGCGATCGCAGTACCTGGACCGTCGGACCACTGCCCAGCGGCGCCATTCGAGGCACCCCGCGAGCCCCGACCCGACGCGCCCGAGCCGCCCGCCGGCACATCCCGCGACGAGCCCTGAGAGCCACCACCGGGAGCCGTGCCTGCCCCTGTGCCTACCCCTGTGGCGGCGCTTGAGCCGGCCGGGGTCGCGTCCGCTGCACCGGGCGCACTAGCTGAGCCGGGACCGCCCGCCGATCCATCTGATGCGGGACCACCTGCCGAGGCGGTTCCGCCGGGCGCGGGGCCGCCGCTCGGACCAGTTGCCGTCGCAGGTCCACTACCCGGGCCGCTCGCACCACCTGCGCTGGGCGCGCCGCCCGCACCACCTGCGGGCGTGGTTGAGCCGCCGCCGGCTTGGGGGCCGCTGGGGCGGGGAGCGGCCGGCTGGTGACCGCCGCCGGCGCCTGGGTCGGTGGAGGGGTCGACTACTGCCTCCACACGACGGTTCAGGCCGATGGTGTCGATCATGGCCTGGCGGAGAATCTCGTCGCTGCCGGACCGCGCGAAGCTCTCGCGGGCACCGGCGTTGACCAGCCCGAGCGTCAGAGTTTGGTCGTCGATGGCGATGACCTGGGCGTTCTGGCTCAGCATGATCCAGGCGAACCGGCGCTTGGCCTTCACAGCCTCCAGCACCTCGGGCCACAGCCGCCGGATGTCTACCAACCCAACAGCCCCACCCGCCGGCGCCCCCGCCGCGCTTGCACCCGTCGGAGCTGGCGGCGCGGAAGCCGCCGGAGCTGATTCTGGCGGCGCCGAAGCTGCCGACGCCGAGCTTCCTGACGAAGGTGCGGGTTGGCCTGCAGTCGTTGGCTCTTGTCCCCAAGCGCCCTTCCGGCTAGCTGGACCATCGCTGCTGGCCACGGCATCCGCAGTCGCCGCGCCGGTCGGCGTACCGCCGCTGGAAGGCTCCCCACCCGAGGCCGCGGCTCGGGCGGCCGCACGACTGGTCGATGCACTCGCAGGCGCCTCCGCGGGCGGCTGCGAAGACGGCGCAGGAGTAGACGGCGCAGGCGCGACACCGGATGGCGCAGGCGGAGCGGACTCCGGCGTACCGGCGGGCACACCGATCGTGAGGCGGCGTTCCATCCGGTCCAGGCGAGCCTGAATGCCGTTGGTGGAGTCGTCGGCGCCGGGCAGCAGCACCTTCGCGCAGATCAGCTCGAGCTGAAGCCGAGGAGCAGTAGCGCCACGCATCTCGAGCAGTCCGGCCGCGACGATGTCGGCCGCCCGGGTGAGCTCGGCCGCGCCGATCCCGGCGGCCTGGGTCTGCAGCCTCTCACCCTGGTCCTCGGCGGCCTCGATCAGGCCGGAGGCGACCGCGTTCGGCACGGCGGACAGTACGACGAGGTCACGCAGCCGCCGGAGCAGATCCTCGGCGAACCGCTTCGGATCCTGCCCGGTTTCGATGACCTTCTCGACCGTCTCGAACACGGCCCTGCTGTCGTGCGCCGCGAACCCATCCACACAGGCGTCGAGCAGGGAGTCCGGCGTGAACCCGAGCAGCGCGACGGCGAGCTCGTACGTGACACCGTCCGGCCCCGCACCACCGATCAACTGGTCAAGCACACTCAGCGAGTCACGCACCGAACCTGCGCCCGCACGCACGACCAGCGGCAATGCGGCCGACTCGATCGCAACGCCCTCGGACTCGCACAGAGAGGCCATGTAGTCGCCGAGGGCCTTCGGCGGGACCAGGCGGAACGGGTAGTGGTGGGTCCGGGACCGGATCGTCCCGATCACCTTGTCCGGCTCGGTGGTGGCGAAGATGAACTTGAGGTGCGGCGGCGGCTCCTCGACCAGCTTCAGCAGGGCGTTGAAGCCCTGCGTGGTCACCATGTGCGCCTCGTCGATGATGTAGATCTTGTAGCGGCTCTCGACCGGCGCGAAGAAGGCCCGCTCCCGCAGGTCGCGGGCGTCGTCGACACCACCGTGCGATGCGGCGTCGATCTCGATCACGTCGATGCTGCCGGGACCGCCGCGGGCCAGGTCGGTGCAGGACTTACAGACCCCGCACGGCTCGGCGATCGGGCCCTTCTCGCAGTTGATCGCGCGGGCCAGGATCCGGGCACTGGTGGTCTTGCCGCAGCCGCGCGGCCCGGAGAACAGGTAGGCGTGGTTGACCCGGTTGTTGCTCAGCGCGTTCCGCAGCGGCGCGGTGACATGGTCCTGACCGATCACCTCGGAGAACGTCTCCGGGCGATACCGGCGGTACAACGCAAGGGGTGCTTCCACGCCCGCAACCCTAGCGCCGCCGCCCGACAATTCCTCCCCCACGCCGTGCCGCCGCTCCAGCACCCCAGGTGATCGGCAAGGTCCCGGGCACACTGGGCGGTCGGGTTCCGCTGGGCGCAACGCACCGAGCAGCCACTGCGCGGTGGGTGAGCCTACGCTGCTCGGGTGACTACTGGGGACGAGAAGCAACAAGAGGTCATCGAACGCGCCGGCACCGCGCTACCCGCGGACGAACGGATTCTGGCGGTCTACCTGGTCGGGAGCTACGGCTCCGGCCAGGCGGATCGTTTCAGCGACGTCGACGTGCACTGCGTCGTCAC
The DNA here is from genome assembly GCF_045207705.1 of Kribbella sp. NBC_00889. Taxonomy (NCBI): domain Bacteria; kingdom Bacillati; phylum Actinomycetota; class Actinomycetes; order Propionibacteriales; family Kribbellaceae; genus Kribbella; species Kribbella sp. NBC_00889. The sequence goes on from NZ_CP108783.1 coordinate 7,220,585, forward strand.
CGACGAGAGCGTCGACTGGTTCGAGGAGAACTGGCTCGAGCTGATGACCGCGCTCGCCGGGCCGACCGTCTGGGCGGATCGCATCCCCGGCCTCGTCGGCGGGCTGGGCATCACCTCCGACTGGCTGCACGTCGACCTCGTGATCCACCCGCTCGCCACGTTCGACCGGTTCCAGTACGACGGAGTGCGGGTGTTGTTCGACCGGGACGGCACGTTGTTCCCGGACGGCGATATCCCAGCAAAACAAGGCCGCCCCGGTACGCCGTACTGGCCGGCCGGCCCGGTCCACCTCTTCTTCTACTTCCTGGGGAACCTGGTCACCGTCCTCGGTCGGGACGAACGCATCGTCGCCAACCAGGGCGTCGGCGCGGTCCGCGATCAGCTGATCAACCTGATGCTGGCGGAGCGCGGAGTACGCCGTACCGGCGGAGCCAAACGCCTCAACGCGTTGCTGTCCGACGAGCAACGCGCCGCACTGGAGGCGATCCCGGCAGCGGGCTCCGACCCCGCCGAGATCGTCGCGGCCAACCAGTACATCTGCCGGCAGTTCATCGAGCGCGGCACCGCGCTGGCCAAGGTCACCGGCGAGGACTGGCCGGCCGAGTTCGTCGACGCGACCCTCACCCACCTCCGCAACCACTTCGGAGTCGACTTCTCCTGACGCCTACTCCAGGTGGTAGTCGGCGAAGCGGGTGCGCAGGTCCTTCTTGGAGAACTTGCCGACCGACGTCTTCGGGACCTCGTCGATGAACTCGACGGCGTCCGGGAGCCACCACTTCGCGACCTGCGGGCGGAGGTACTCGAGGATCTCGTCGCCGGTGACGGTGGCGCCTTCCTGCAGGACCACGCACGCCAGCGGACGTTCGTCCCACTTCGGATGACGTACGCCGATGACGGCTGCTTCCTTGACGTCGGGGTGAGCCATCAGCAGGTTCTCCAGCTCGACAGAGCTGATCCACTCGCCGCCCGACTTGACCAGGTCCTTGGTGCGGTCGACCAAGCGGACCGAGCCGAACCGGTCGATGGCGGCAACGTCGCCAGTCTTCATCCAGCCGTCCTCCGTGGTCAGCTGGACCGGCTCGTCGGGCTGGTAGTACTCGGCCGCGATCCACGGCCCGCGGACCTGCAGCTCGCCGGTGGCCTCGTCGTCCCACGGCAGCGGCGTGATCGACCCCGGCTCGACGATCCGCACCTGGACGCCGGGCAGCGGCAGCCCTTGCCGCGAACGCAGATGGGCCTGCTCGTCCTCAACCAGATCCTTGTTCCGGGCCGGTACGTGCGAAGCCGTCGCCACCGGGCTCGTCTCAGTCATCCCCCACGCCTGCAGGATCGGCCGACCGAGCTTCTCCCGGAAGGCCTCGGACAACGCCAGCGGTACGGCGGACCCACCGCACGGGATCCGGCGGAGCTTGGGAAGCTCGACCCCGTCCAGCAAAGGCAACAAGCCTTGCCAGATCGTCGGTACACCGGCCGACAACGTGACCTCTTGTTCCTGCAGCAGTTTCAGGATCCCCTGCGGAGTCATGTCCGGACCCGGGAAGACCAGGCTCGCCCCCGCCATCGGCGCCGCGTGCGCCAGACCCCACGCGTTCGCGTGGAACATCGGCACGACCGGCATCACGGTGTCCGTCTCGTCCAGCCCGATCCCGGCGTTCGTCAGTACGCCGATCGAGTGCAGCCAGGTGGACCGGTGCGAATACACCACGCCCTTGGGGTTGCCCGTCGTACCGCTCGTGTAACACATCGCGGCGGCCTGGTTCTCGTCCTCGACGTGGAATTCGACCGGCTCGGCAGCGGCCAGCAGCTCCTCGTAGTCGTGGAACCGCGGGTCGTCCGGCACCTCCACACCGGACGCGCCGGCGGGCAGGTCGTCCATCACCACGACGTGCCGGACCATCGGGAGGCGGTCGAGTAGCGGTAGGAAAAGCCCGAGCAGGGAACGGTCGACGAAGACGACCTCGTCCTCGGCATGGTTCGCGATGTAGACGACCTGGTCGGGGAAGAGCCTGATGTTCAGCGTGTGCAGGACACGGCCGGTGCAGGGCGCGGCGAAGTACAACTCGAGGTGACGGCCGGAGTTCCAGGCGAAGGTGCCCACCCGTCCGTCCGCGCTGATGCCGAGCGTGTCCAGGACGCCGCCCAGTCGTCTGGTCCGGTCGGCCCACTCGCCGTACGTGAGCCTCGCCGGCGCCGGACCGCCGGTGTAGACGGTCTTGTCCGGGTAGAACTGCTCGGCCCGGAGAAAGATGCTGTCCAAGGACAGCTGGAAGTTCTGCATCAGACCCTTCATGCAGACACTGTGCCAGCGATGCTGTCAGGTTGGCCATGATCCCGCGGGTGTCGAGAGACAGTTGACACGACATACATGTCGTGTAATCTATTATTCATGACAACGATCGACCGGGTGTCCGTGGTGAGCACGGGCACCGTCAAGATCCGGCCCGAACACGTCGGGCCGACGACCAAGAACCTCTATGTCTGGCTCGCGACCTCACGACAGTGGACGCAGCCCCGACCCATCAACGCGTACGTCGTCCAGCACGCGGATGGGCTGGTGTTGTTCGACACCGGTCAGGACCGCGCGTCCGTGACCGACCCCAGGTACTTCCCCGGCGGCCTGAACGGCGTGGTCTACGACCGGCTGGCGCAGTTCGAGATCGGTCCGGAGCAGACGCTGACCCAGCAGCTCGCGGCCATCGGGTACGACATCCGCGACGTCCACACCGCAGTCTTGTCCCACCTCCACCAGGACCACATCGGCGGCCTGCCCGAGCTCGCGCACGCCCGGATCGTGATCAGCGAACCCGAGTGGACCTCGATGCGCCGACCGCTCGCCGCGGCCCGCGGGTTTCTCCGCTCCCACATCGAACTGCCCGGCCTGCGCTGGGACCTGATCCGGCCCGAACCGCTCGACGACTCCACGATTGCGCCGTTCAACGCCGGGCACGACCTGTTCGGTGACGGCAGCCTGGTCCTGCTGCCGACTCCCGGCCACACGCCCGGATCCCTGTCCCTGCTGGTCCGCCGCCCCGCTGGGCCGCCGCTGTTGATGGTCGGCGATCTCACCTACGACGCCGACCTGCTCGCCGCCGGTGAGCTCCCTGGGGTCGGGTCCAAGTCCACACTCCGGCGTACCGTTGCCCAGGTCAACGAACTGCGGGCGCTGCACCCGGACCTCGTCGTACTGGCCGCCCATGACCCGGCGGCAGCTGGGCTGCTGGCCCAGGCCGTGGGGGCAGGGGCGAAGTGAAGACGGCGGAGGAACTGCGGTACCTGATCCTGGCGATCCAGCGCGAGGGCAACCGACTGCTGGCCGCGGAACTACGGCCACTCGGGGTGACGCCGTCGCAGGCCGAGGTACTGCGGGTGCTGCGCGACCACGGGCCGCTGACCCTCAGCGCCCTCGGCGGGCTGCTCGTCTGCGAGACGGGCAACAGCCCGAGCCGCTTGGTGGATCGGCTGGTCGCGCAGGGACTGGTTCAACGCGACACGGATCCGTCGGACCGGCGCTACCTCGCACTCAGCCTGACCGCGGAAGGCCGCAAGCTCAGCCAGCGGATCGTCGCGGCCGAAAACGTTCTGCACAAGGCGATTGACGATCTTGTCGCCGACCAACCCGTTGATCAGACCATCGAAACGCTGCGCGTCCTGGCCGGCGCCTTCCCCGCCGGGGAGGCGCTCGCCCGCCGACGCGCGGCAGAACAGGACACCTGACATGGAACAAGCAACCCTCACCATCCCGGCCGACCGCGACGCGATCCGCGCCGTACTCCTCGACGTACTCGCTCTGCCCGAGTGGAACGAGGCGTTCGTCTCCCTCTCCGGCCCAGCAGTGCCTGCGGTCGGAACGACGTACGAGCTTCAGGTACGCCCGGGGCTCAGCGGCCGGCTGGAGTACGCCGTGATCGAGCCGGACCGCATCGAGATCCACTGGCAGGTCCTCGGCTTCCGTGAAAGCGGGGTCTGGACGATCGGCAACTTCGGCCTGGTAACCCACGCCTTCACCCAATCCGGCCCCATCGCAGCCATCCTGAAACCCGCCTACCGCGGAATAGCCTATGTCCGTCTGGACCGCCTCGCGGCCCGGATGCTCCCGACACGGGACGTTGGCCAGGCCTAGTCTGCCGCGCATGCTGATCGAGGTTCGTGATACCGATCCTCGGGCATGCATCCCGAGGCCGTCGAGTCGTGGATTCGGGCAGCGAACCTGCGACTTCGTGAACCAACATCCACGACTCGGGAACTGCCACCTGCTTACACAGCGATCGGGAGGGCTCGTTTGTGGGCGGTGCGATGGTGGGTGGCGATGATCGTCGCCGCTGCCTTCTCGTCGATCTCGTGGCCCTCGAGGAAGTCGTCGATCTCGTCGTACGTGACCCCGAGCACCGCCTCGTCGGGCAACCCTGGGTTGTTTGTCTCCAGGTCAGCGGTCGGCACCTTCCCGGTGATCTCCGGCGCCGCGCCCAGCCGCGCCCCGACCTCCCGCACCCGCCGCTTGGTCAACCCCGACAGCGGCGTCAGGTCGCACGCGCCGTCGCCGTACTTCGTGAAGAACCCCATCACCGCCTCGGCAGCGTGATCGGTCCCCACGACGAGACCGCCACGAGCCCCAGCCACGACGTACTGCGCGATCATCCGCTGCCGGGCCTTCACGTTCCCGATGTGGAAGTCTTCGCGGTCGCCCAGCCCGGCGTGCCGGACCGTGTCGACCATCGCGTCGGTGGCCGGCTTGATGTTGACCACGAGGGTCTCGTCGGGCTTGATGAACTCGAGCGACCGCTGGGCATCGTCCTCGTCGGCCTGGACGCCGTACGGGAGCCGCATCGCCAGGAACGTCGCCTCGCCGCCCTCGGCGCGGACGCGCTCGACCGCGAGCTGGGAGAGGCGACCGCCCACCGCGGAGTCGACGCCGCCGCTGATCGCGAGCACGTACGACCTGGCACCGGTGAGCCGGAGGCGGTCCGCGAGGAACTCGACCCGGCGCTCGATCTCGGTGTCCGGGTCGAACGACGGGGACACGCCGAGCTCGGCGATGATCAGTTCCTGCAGGTAGCGGCGTTCGTCGCTCATCGGGCTCCCTCACGGTCAGGTTCGGCCTGACCAGCCTAAAGGGCCTGGACATGAGGATTCCCCGCGCACCCGGAAGAGCTCACTTACCCTTGCTGCCTTCCGGCCCTGGGGGAGTTGGGCGAGATACCGCCACGCGGGGAACCGACCAAGAGTGTACGGGATGCCGACGGCCAACCGGGAACCGGTCCGCACGGACAACGCTCTGAGCGAACACGGTAGCTACCGGGGCCGGACGAGGATCAAGCTGACTGGGTGACGAATCATCAATTCGGTCCGTTCGGGATCACGACCGGGCTGACCAGCAGCCCGGAGTCGTTGGCGGCGGCGCAGGCTGCCGAGGAGCTCGGGTACCCCGCGATCTGGCTGTCCGGCGGCCCGTTGCCGGGGCTGCAGACCATCGCCGACCTGATCGGCGCAACCAACTCGATCAGGTTCGTCAGCGGGATTCTGTCCGTCGACAAATACAGTGCCGCCGACGTCAGTACGGCGTACGCCTCGCTCGAGAAGTCCGCCCCGGGACGCTTCACCGTCGGGCTCGGGGGTGCGCACGGTCCCAAGCCACTGGCGAAGATCACCGCGTTCCTCGACGAGGTCGACGTACCGGAAGAGCGTCGGGTGCTCGCAGCACTCGGGCCGCGCATGCTCGAGCTGGCGCGCGACCGCTCCGCCGGCGCGTACCCGTTCCTGGTGTCCGCCGCGTACTCCGCCGAGGCGCGCAAGGTGCTCGGACCGGACAAGCTGCTCGCGGTGAGCCATCTCGTCGTTCTGGAGACCGACGCGGCCAAGGCCAGGGCGATCGCACGGAACACGATCAGCTTCTTCCCCCAGATCCCGGGGTACGCCGCCTCCCTCAAGCGGCAGGGATTCAGCGAGAAGGATCAGACCGAGCTGCCCGATCACCTGGTCGATGCACTCGCCGCGTGGGGTACGCCGGCGGACATCAAGGCCAAGTTGACCGAGCACCTGGACGCCGGCGCCGACCACGTGACCGTCAACGTCATCACCGGCGTCACCGGCCCGCAGCCGGTGGAGCAATGGAGGACGCTAGCCCCCACGCTGCTTGCGTAGTTCTCGCAGTTCCGCTGTGGTCACCCGCCGGCCGGACGGCTGACCGACAACGGCGCCCTGGGCAACTGCTTCTCGTACAGCCGCGCCGTCGTCTCCAGCTTGTCGTACCGGTACGGCCGCTCCTCACCGGTCGGCTCGAAACCCTGCCGGACCCAGAACGCGGTCGCGACGTGCGCGTTCGTCGCCACGATCGCGAGTCGCAGCGTCCTCACCTCCGGCCACGACGTCTCGACGTACCGCTGGATCAGGTCGTACGTCGCCCTGCCGAGGCCCAGCCCCTGATGGTTCCAATGGACCTCGAGGAGGCCGATGTAGGCGGTGTGGTCGTTCGGGAACCCCCTGAGCAGGTCGGCGACGGCGACGAGCCGGCCGTCCTGGAACGACCCGAGCACGACCTTCGCGTCCTCGGCCAGCCCGTCGGGCCGCATCATCAGCAGACTCTGCGCATCCGCCGGTCCGGGCGGATATCCCGTGACCCGCTCGGTGTAACCGGGGTCCGATTCGATCAGCTCCTGCAGCGCGTCGACGTCCTCGACCGCGATCGGCCGCAGTACCAGGCTCATCGCTCCAACTCCTCGATGCTGCCGGCCATGATCGCCCGGAGGTTCGCCGTGATCCGCTCGGTCGGCCAGTCCCACCAGGCGATCCGCAGCAACCGGTCGACGTCCTCGTCGGAGAACCGGCGCCGGATCAGCTTCGCCGGGTTCCCGCCGACGATCCCGTACGGCGGTACGTCGTCGACCACGACCGCGCCGGACGCGATGATCGCGCCATCGCCGATCGTCACCCCAGGCATCACCAGACTGCGGTAGCCGAACCACACGTCGTTGCCGACCACGGTGTCACCGCGACCGGCCAGCCCGGTGATCAGGTCGAAGTGCTCCGCCCACGCGCCACCCATGATCGGGAACGGGAACGTCGACGGCCCGTCCATCCGGTGATTGGCGCCGTTCATGATGAACGTCGTGCCCTCGCCGAGCGCGCAGTACTTGCCGATCCGCAGCCGCTCGGGTCCGTAGTGGTAGAGCACGTTGTTCGTCTCGAACCCGGTCGGATCCCGCGGATCGTCGTAGTACGAGTAGTCGCCCACGTCGATCAGCGGCGACCTCACCACCGCCTTCAGCAGCACGACCCGCTCGGCCTCGGGCATCGGATGGACGACGTTCGGATCCGGTGCATCCATGCGCCCGACCCTAAATGAGGAGCCCCACCACCAGCAGCACAATTAGGACCGCTCCGGCTCCTTCAGCCTCGGTAGCCCGCGCACGACAGCCAGCCAGACCTGCTCCACCCCCACCTCCCCTCTCATCCCACAGTCGTCCGGCACCGTCCCCAGGTTCACGCCCCCCGATTTTCCGAAACCCTCGCCGCTCGCGTATCCTCTCCGCTTGGAGGATTCGCCTAGAGGCCTAGGGCGCACGCTTGGAAAGCGTGTTGGGGGCAACCCCTCACGAGTTCGAATCTCGTATCCTCCGCCACTCCCCGAGAGGCACAAACCCGCAGGTCAGAGGGTGGTTTCGGTCCTTCGGGAGAACGACAACAGCCGGGGCGGCTCCCCATCTGGGAGCCGCCCCGGAGTCGTTCCGTCTCAGTTGCTCCTACCCCAGGTGTCCCAGTTCGCCTGCGCAGGCACATCCCACACCGTAAACAAGTTGCGAAGCGTGCCCTGAGACGAGAACCGTGGCGACGTGCAGACAAACATCGAACTCCGCGAGTGTGCCGACGAACATCTGCCGGAGGTTCTCAAGGCGCAGGTACTGTCGTTCCTGCGCATCAGCTGGCCGGAGGGATTCACCGGACCGAACCGGTTCCGTGACTGGACCTCTCATCCTGACTTGAGGCCTCACCACCTGCTGTACGCGGCTGGTTCCCAGCTCGTCAGCCACCTTGAGATCATCACTACGACCGTCTCAGTTGGCGAAGAGCACTACGTCGTGCAGAGCCCGACAGCGGTGATGACATTCCCTGCCTTTCGAGGTGAGGGCTGGGCCGGACGGCTGGTTGCCGCTGCGGTTGCCCGCATCGACGCCGGCCAAGCAGATGTGGGGGTCCTGACTTGTGGCCCGCACCTTGTCGAGTTCTACAGTCGGGCCGGCTGGGAGCTTGCCCCCGGTGCGACGATCCTGGCCGGAGCGGATGGGAGCACCTGGGTCTCCGATGACCTCCTCCTGACACGATCGGTCGGTCCTCGCAGCGCCGCATTCAGAGCCTCCCTGCGCGAGCATCCACTGCGCGTAGCCGACGAGTGGTAACCGAGCCATCAGCTGAAAGCCGAGGTCCCGCGCCAGCCTTCCAAGCTGGCTACGAGCCCGGTGAACGTGCGGACGGCGTACCTGGACACGGCTGAGAGGACTTGGAAAGCGCGCTGGGGGCAACCCCTCACGAGTTCGAATCTCGTATCCTCCGCCACTCCCCGGGGTCAAGAAACCGCAGGTCAGACGGTGGTTTCGGCTCTACAGGGATGAGCAAGGAAGGAGGCCGGTCGCATCCGCGGCCGGCCTCCTCTCGTTCAGGGTTTCAACAGCGCATCCCCTGCGTCGCCAACGGGCGTCCTGTCAACTCGGAGCCATACCTGCGAGTCTGGGAGCGCTACGGCTGGTCCACCGAGCGCCAGGAGGAGCGATGTCCGAGGAAACGATCGAGCGCGCGGTTCAGCAGGCTCTGACGCGCGAGGGGATCGCCGATGAGGTGATCGCCGCGGGCCAGTTCAACCCGCGCGGCCAGACCGGCTCGCTCTTCGCCGGCGGTTTGGCGGGCGGCACCTTGGGCGGAGTCGGTGGCTCGGTCGGTGAGGCCGTCGGTGACTTCGCGGGCGTGATCGGCGGCATGCGCGCGAACGCGGCCGCCCACGGGATGCCCGAGTACATGTTGGTCGGGGTGACCGCCGACGGGGTTTACGGCTTCGAGGGCCGGTCACGCAGCAAGGAGCCCGGTGCGATGGTCTTCAACGTCGCGAGGGCAGGGCTGGAGGTGAAGGTTCACCAGCGAGTGAACGTCAGGGTGCTCGAGCTGATCCATTCCGAGAGCGACTCGCGGATCGAGCTCGAGGGCAGCAGGGTGCCGCTGACCCATTCCAAGGACGTGATCGAAGCGCTCTCCGAGGGCTAGCGCGCACCGATACCGACCAGCGGGGCGTACGGACATGCACCTACGGCTAGGTGCCAACGGTGCCGTCTGTTGCCTCGCGCAACAGATCCAGGTGACCGCAGTGGCGGGCGGTCTCTTCGATCATGTGGATCATCGCGAACCGCAGCGTGAAGTCCATGTCCTCACCGCGGGCGGACTCCTCGAGGTCAGCGTCCGTGATCGCGCGTCGAGAGTTCTCGCACTCCCGGACATAGTCATCGACGATCGCAGCCAACGTGTCGCCAGGCTCGATCCGGAAGTTGCCGTGCAGATCTTCCTCCAGCCACGGCCATTCCACGTCGAGATTCGCGAAGTCGATGCTGAACCAGAACCGCTCGGTCCCAGCCAGGTGCTTGACTACGGTCGCCGGCGTCAGGCTCGACGGCGAAACCACCGCCGTGAACGCCTGATCATCCGTCAGCCCGGCCACCTTGTTGACCACAGTGGCCCGGTAGAAGTCGAGCATGCTCTCCAGCATCGCCCGCTCGGACCCACGCGAGATGGGACGACTACGCGCAATCGGAATCACCTCAGCCATACCCATAGGCTACGCAGCATGACTACGCCGCCCGAGTCGTCTGCGTACGCAACTATTCGTGCGGGGATTGCCCTTCGCGAACAGGGTCGCTCGCCTGAAGCGAAGGCCCTCATGGAGCCCCTGGTTGCTGAGGTTGACAGCGGAGACGATGCGTTCGCCAAGGTCTTCCTTGCTCACTCGCTGGCTGATGTGCAGGAGAACCCCGAGGACCAACTGGCGTGGGACCTCCGGGCGCTTGCTCTGATGGACGAACTGACTGACCAGCGAGCCATCGAGAGAGGCAATCCTGGCGGCAAGAACGCCCTCCTGCCGTCCCTCCATCTGAACTTGGCCGTGGACTACCGACGCCTCGGTGATGACGCCAACGCTCGTCGGCACTTCGAACTGGGCCAGGCGCACCTACCTGCGCTCGCGGACGATGCGTACGGGGACAGCATCCGGAGCGCGTTCGCCGAGGGCATCTGAAGCATCACCCACCTACTGGCCTCAGCGCAGGCGGGCGCCGGTGCGAGCGGCCCAGTTCAGGTAGGCCGTCGAGAACATGGGGACGACTTCGGGCGCCGGATTGTTGACCGCCAACCGCTCGGCGGCAGCGCAGACCAGTGCCTGGGTGTCGCCGAACGACGCCACGCCGAGCCAGGCCGGGATGATCGTCTCGTACGCCGGGTTGGACAACGGTCCGCTGCCGTCCACGTTCGTGGTGACCGTCGGCCTGCCGTCCGCTGCGGTGACTAAGAGCCTCCTGATCAGGGCGGTGATCGGATTTCGGTCATGACCGGAATTACACGGACGGTATCCGAAACAAGGCCTCCGCGCGAGAGGTGTGCACAACGGGCCGCAGCCGCGGTATCAGTTCACGCGGGCGCGGTGGTGGGCTTCGGCGATGATGCGGTCGGCGGTCTGGGCGGGGGTGATGGCCGAGGTGTCGATCCACCAGCCGGCGTCACCGAACTCGCGGTGCATGTCGGCTTCGAGGGCGTCGTACCCGTCGAAGTCGAACCGCTCGGCAGGATCCCTGATCTCGTTGCGATGCCGGCACACCTCGATGCCCGGCGCGAGGACGACGAACAGGAGCCGGCGAGGCGAGAGCAGGTGGAGGAAGAAGTCGAGCTTGGCGCGGGACGGGATCATCGCGTCGATCAGCGGCGTGAAGCCGGCGTCGGCAAAGTTGCCGGCCAGCGCGCACAGGTTGCGATGCAGCAGCTCCACCTGGCGCGCTGCTTCGTCGGCAGGCTCACCCAACGCCCACACGAACCCGTTCACAATCATCTGGTTGACCTCATCGCCACCAAGCCGAGCCGACCGCGGCAACCGCTCGGCAACCAGCCGGGTCACCGTCGACTTCCCAGCCCCAGGCATGCCCGTCACCAGCAAGCACGCAGGCGCTTCCACACCACGCATGGCCGGCATCGTGCCAAACCGCCCCCACCCGAGCAATCACATTCCGCGTTGTCGGTGGCGGGTGGCAGTGTCGGCGCATGGACGGTGGATGGTCGGACGCGCTTCGGGAGCTTGCCGTGCGGCTGGCGAGGACCGACGTGGAGTGGATGCTGGTTGGCAGCGCAGCGACGGCACTCCACGGCGCAGCCATCGAGCCGGGTGACATCGATGTTGCGGTGTCGACATCCGCTGGCGTCCGTGCGGCGGCGACCGTGCTTCCAAGCCGGACAGATCGATCGAGCCCAACCGATGCCCTCTGGTTCAGCAGCCTGGCCGAACCGACCTTGACGTTCGACGATCCCGGCCGAGCCCGCTGGACCTTCGGCCGGTGGACGCTGGCCGGGTTCACGGTTGAGCTGGCGCATATCGATAGTCCGGCGCCGACAGATCTGCTGGTCGAAACCCCCGCCGGAGCAGTGTGGAGCGAGCGGTCAGTCCTCGATTGGAACGGGACACAGATCCCCGTCGTACCCGTTGAGGTTCAGCTCGCGACCATGATCTTCCGCGACCAGCCCGACAGATTGCGGGCGACTCTCACGGCCGTCGACCCGGCATCGCTGGACGTCGGTCTGCTGCGTCGAGCATTTGCAGGTCGAGAGACGGGAGGCGCCCCTCTCAAAGTCCCGGAGGCACTTCGTGAGCTAACTCAGGTGCGCCATATGCCGGGACGGTGAAGCATCAAGGCATGGTTGAGCGGGCGTTGAGTTTCGGGGCTGCGGCTGCGGCGTACGAGCGGTTCCGGACGGGGTATCCGGACGAGCTCGTGGACAAGGTGCTGGAGTACGCCGGTCGGACGGTGAGCACCGCATTGGAGATCGGGGCAGGGACCGGAAAGGCCACCCGGGTGTTTGCCGCGAGGGGGATCGCGGTGACGGCCACAGAGCCGGATGCGGCGATGCTGGAGCAGTTGCGCAAGCACGTGCCGTCGACCGTCACCGCGGTTCAGGGCGCGTTCGAGGATCTCCCGCTGACTTCCACGTTCGACCTGGTCTTCGCAGCAGCGTCACTGCATTGGACCGACCCGACCGATCGCTGGACGCGCGTGGCTGCGCTGCTCAACCCTGGCGGGATCTTCGTGTCCTTCAACAGACCGCTGTATCTCGCAGACAAGGACCTCGACGAGGCTGTCCGCGTCGCCAGGTCGGAGTTCCTGGAGGACGACGGCATTCCGCCACCCGATGGCACCTCGGAGGAGTGGCCCGAGACGGAGCTGCGTCGCTCGGACCGATTCACGGACGTACGCCAGACCTCCATCGAACGTCGTAGGACGTTGACGGCAGCGGGCTACATCGGGCACTTGTCGACGCTCTCGGCGTACCTGCTGCTCCCCAGCACGACCCGGGAGCAGGTCTTCGAGCGGATCGCCGCGGTGCTCCCGGACGAGGTGACCCTGATCTCCGACCTGACGCTCCACCTGGCAAGACGGTCCTAGACGCCGAGTTGCCGCACGTCGCCGATCCGTCCGCGGCCGAGGAGCGGCTCGTGCAGCTTCTCCTTCGCCAGCAGCTGCCGCCGGGCGGCGAGCCACTCCTCTGGCGAGACGACCTCGGGCAGGTTACCTATCGTCGTCGTCATCCCGGACCTCCCAAATGATCTGTTCCGGTACCCACCCGGCAGATCTTCAGTCGGCGGCGCGGGCCCAGGCGGTCGACACCCGGGAGATCAAGGCTGGATCGACCTCGGCCGGCGCGGGACGCGGAGCGACGTACTTGCGACTGGTCACGCGTCCGATCAGTTTGATGTCGAGGGTCTCCGGATCATCAGTCACCGCCAGGTCGATCGTGTGCGTGGCCGGAAGCCCGGCCATCGCCTTGAAGGCCTGAGCGAGGTCCTGGTCGGTGATGTCCTTCGCGATGGTCAGGTTGGCGGACTCCGGTCCGACCTGTACCTGAGTCACGCCGGCGACATCGGCGAGCGCGGCGTGGATCCGGTACTCCGGGCCGGCGTCGAAGAGCGAGCCCCGGAAGACCCAGTGGCCCGGTTGCCCGACGTACTTGGACGGTCTCCTGATCAGCTGGATCGACAGGTACGAGTCCCAGATCGTGCGGAGGCTCGCGACGGTGGCGACGTACCCGGCGCGGTCCTTGACGGTGACCGACTCCGGTTTCGGTACGCCGTCGTCGTCGCGGATGTCGATCCGGGTCACGCCGGGGACCTTCATCAGCGGTCCGATCAGCGTCCGGATCTGCGGCGTGAACCCCTTGGCGAAGATCGCCTGGGGTGCCCGGACGGGTCCCCAGCCGAGCTCGAGCTTCTTGAACTGCTCAGTCGTCACGAGCCTCGGCAGCGCCACGAGCAGCGCGTCCAACTCGATGTCGGCTGCCGCGAAGTAGCTGCCGGCCAGCCGGTCCGGCCCTTGGATCCACCCGGTCAGCCCCGGGTACTTCGCCTGAAGGTCGGCGAACTGCTGCGTCGCCACGCGATCGAGCCGGAAACCGAGGCCGGGACTGTCGGTCCACTCGACGACGACCTGCCGATCCGTCGACTCGACCCGGTGCGTACGCCGGCCGTCGTCGCTCTGCGCGGCCTGATCGAACCCAACGGCCACCGCAGCCACTGCGGACGCCGGCGCCGTCACGATCAGACCCGACGAGCCGTACGTCGACGCCGTGGCACGGCCGTCCTTGCGCAGCCAGAGCACTCGCTCCAGATCGGGATCCCGCACCGCCCTCGTCGACGGCGAGAACCGGGCACGGTAGTCGTCGATGGCCAGTTCGATGCTTTGTAGTAGTCCTCGTCGTGCCCGTCGAATCCACGCTTGACCTCGTCGACCAGCGTGGCGACGGCCTGCTCCGGCAGCCGCTTCGCCATCGTCAGGACGAGACGCATGCCGCGATTCTCCTCGCGGCACGGGTCATTCTCAGTCGCCGTCCCAGGCAGCCAGAACGCGCATGGAACCGCTGGTGACCCGGATCTTGCGGTCGCGGAGGGCGGCCAGGCGCTCCACCGGTGGGACCAGGCGGGAGACCGGGTTCAGGAGTTCGCGGACGCGGGTGCCGATGAACGGCAGGGCGTAGTACTGGTACGCGCTGTCGACGCTGCGGACCGTGTAGCCGGTGCGGTTCAGCAGGGTGGTGATGGTTCCCGGGTCGTAGTAGCTGACGTGCTCCGGGATCTTGTAGGAGACCCAGCGGGAGCCGGAGACGCGGGACAGGAGGCTCTTGATGTTCGGGGTGACCATGACGACCAGGCCGCCGGGGCGGAGCAGTTTGCCGGCCTGGCGGAGGAAGTCGGCCGGCTCGGTCAGGTGCTCGATCAGGTGCGACCCGAAGATCACGTCGTACTTCTGGTCCTGGATCTCGGGCACTTCGTCGAGCAGACCGAGGAACACGCGGTCCGGGTGGCGCTTCGCGGCCCACTCGACGGCCATCGGCGAGAGGTCGATCCCGTACGCGTCGTACCCGGCCTCTTCCGCGGCCTGCAGGAAGTAGCCGTAGCCGCAGCCGACCTCGAGGATCCGGCCGCTCGGGATGAACTCACCGATCCGGCGCACGTCCTCGCGGAACGTCGCCAGGTACTCCTCCTCCTGGTCCTCGTACTCCGAGTACCCGGTCCCTGCCTCGCCGTCGAAGTACGTGTCGCCCTCGTAGAGGGCTCGCAGGGTCTCGGGCGTCGGTGTGGGCACGAGCTGCACGAGCCCGCAGGCAGGGCACTCCTCGATCCCGTAGCCGCCCTTCTCCCCGCGCCGCCGGAACGGTCCCTTCTCGGCACACAGAATGCAGACGCTCGGTCCGTCGCTCATCAACCAATTCCCCTTATGTCCCAAACCCCAGTGCAGACCGTCGTCACGTCGGGGCTCCGGGGGCCACCAGACCCGTTTCGTACGCGAGTACGACGGCCTGGGCGCGATCGCGGAGCGACAACTTGGCGAAGATCCTGGCGACGTGAGTCTTCACTGTCGCCTCGCTGAGGGTCAACTCGGAGGCGAGCTCGGCGTTGGACAGGCCGTGTCCCATCAGCGTCAGTACCTCGAGCTCCCGTGGCGTCAGCGCGGCCAGGTCGCGATGTACGGCGGGTGGCGTCGACACCGAATCACCGGTCGCGAACCGTTCGACCAGCCGTCGCGTGATCGACGGGGCGAGCAGCGCATCACCGGTGTTGACCAGGCGGACGGCGGCCGCGAGGTGCTCGGGCGTGACGTCCTTCAGCAGGAATCCGCTGGCTCCGGCGGCCAGAGCGGCGTACACGTAGCGGTCCAGGTCGAACGTGGTGAGGATCAGCACCCGGCAGTCAGGCGACTCGGCGAGGATGCGCCGGGTCGCCTCCAGACCGTCCATCGACGGCATCCGGATGTCCATCAAGACAACGTCAGGCTGCAGCCGCCGGACCGCGTCGACGGCCTCGCCACCGTCGGCCGCCTCACCGGCAACTTCGATGCCCCGCGCGGTCAGGATCATCCGGAACCCTGTCCGCACCAGCGCCTGATCGTCCGCGATCACGACCCGCGGCGCGCTCATGGGCGCTCCAACGGGATCTTGGCCCGCACGCGGAACCCACCACCGAGTCGACGCCGAGCATCGAGGTCCCCGCCGTACACCGCCACGCGCTGTCGTAACCCGAGCAGCCCGCGCCCCTCGCCGTCCGGCCCCGGTGGACGTCCGCCGGACAGCACGCTCGGCCCGGAGTTCAGGATCTCGATCCGCAACGCGTGGTCGGCGTACCGGACCGTCACCTGCGCCTGTACTCCGTCGCCGTGCTTGAGCGCGTTCGTCAGCGCCTCCTGGATGATCCGGTACGCCGTGACGTCGACGCCGGCCGGAAGCGGTCGCGGCTCCCCGGAGATCCGTACCTCGACCGGCAGTCCGGCGAACGCGATCCGGTCGATCAACGGACTCAGCCGACTCAGACTCGGTTGCGGTGCCAGCGTCTCGTCCTCGCCGTCGGCCGACGGCGCGAGCAAACCGAGCAGATGCCGGAGCTCCTTCATCGTGTCGCGGCCGGCCGCCTCGACCGCCAGCAACGCGGCCTCGGCATCGGCCGGTTCGGTCGCGAGCACGTGGCGGGCAGCACCGGCCTGGATCACCATCACGCTCACGTTGTGGCTGACGATGTCGTGCAGGTCCTGGGCGATCCGGGCCCGTTCGGCGTCGACCGCGTTCCGCGCGGCCGTCTCCCGTTCGCGTTCCAGCAGCCAGCCGCGTTCCTCCAGCGCCCGGACGTGCGCCCGCTGGGCCCGGATCAGCGCGACCGCGAGCAGTCCGGCGGCGAGCACTGCCACCACCGCAACGATCAGCCAGACGATGTCCCACACAAGGACCACTGTCCCAGTGGCGGTCCGGGTTCCGCATCATCCGCACGCGTACATCTGCAGGATGACCCGCCGCGGACGTTACCTCCGCAGGCTGACGCCCGGCGGGCACCGGTGCTCCTAGCGTGAACCCATGACCGATGACGAAGGCAACGGACAGGCGGTCGTACGGCTCACCGCCGTACGCAAGGAGTACGGCGAATCCGTCGCGCTCGACGGGGTTTCGCTAGAGATCCACTCTGGCGAGGCTGTGGCAGTGATGGGCCCGTCCGGCAGCGGCAAGTCCACGCTGCTCAGCATGGTCGCCGGCCTCGACCGTCCGACCTCGGGGACGGTCACGGTGCACGGCGAGGACCTGGGCGCGCTGAACGAGAAGGGCCTCGCGCTCTACCGGCGCCGCCGGATCGGCATGATCTTCCAGTTCTTCAACCTGCTGGACGATCTGTCCGCCCTCGACAACGTCGCGCTGGCCGCGCAGCTGACTGGGACGTCGGCCTCGCAGGCCCGCAAGCGGGCCCTCGAACTCTTCGAGGAACTCGGCATCGCCGGTCGCCGCAACACCTATCCGGCCCAGCTCAGTGGTGGCGAGCGGCAACGGGTCGCCGTCGCCAGGGCGCTGATGAACCGTCCCGCCGTCCTGCTCGCCGACGAACCGACCGGCGCACTCGACACCCGCGCCGGCGAGCAGGTGATGGACCTGCTGCTCGACCTCAACCAGATCGGTCAGACCCTGCTGCTGGTCACGCACGACCAGCAACTCGCGACCCGCTGCGCCAGCCGCGTGATCGAGGTCGTCGACGGGAAGATCGCCGGCGAGCGCGCCTTGGAGCGTACGCCGTGAGCGCCGTCTGGCCGGTGTCGCGCGCAGCAGTACGACGACGGCGGCTGCAGACGATCGTGATCGGTGTCGTTGTCGCATTGTCGACAACGATGATCGTGGTGGCACTCGGACTCCTGGCCGCATCGAGCGGTCCGTTCGACCAGGCGTACAACCGGCAGAGCGGTGCCCACCTGGCCGCGTCGTACGACCGGACCAAAGTCACGGACTCGCAGCTCACCGAAGCGAGCGAGTCGGCCGACGCAGTGGCCGGCCCGTTCGCCATGGCGACAGTGGAGCTTGGCTCGGGGCAGCAGCCCGGTCAGCCCGACTCGCTGGTGACAGTCGGGCGGGCGGATGCCGGTGGGCCGGTCGACCGGCTGAACGTGTGGAAGGGCCGGTGGGCGGACAAGCCCGGCGAGATCGTGCTGAACCGGAACCCCGTCGAGTCGAGCAACGGCCCAGGGGCCATGACTCTCGACTCCAAGCTCGTCATCGCCGACGGTGGACCGACACTGACGGTCGTCGGGTTCGCCTACAGCGTGAGCATGTCGGCCGATGCCTGGGTCGTTCCGGAGCAGATGACGGCGTTGCATCCGACGGCGAGCCAGATGCTGTATCGCTTCGCCGATGCCGCGACGAACGAGCAGATCACCGCCGGCCAGACCGCCGTGACGACCGGACTGCCGTCCGGGGCTCTGCTGGGGACGCAGTCGTACCTTGCTTTGAAGGCACTCGCTACCGGTGAGCCGAACACGTTCGTGCCGTTCCTGATGGTGTTCGGTTGGCTCGGGCTGGCGGTAGCCGCACTGATCGTGGTCAACGTGGTCAGTGGTGCGGTGGTGGCAGGCTTCCGGCACATCGGCGTACTCAAGGCGCTCGGATTCACGCCCACCCAGGTGATGACGGTCTATCTGGCGATGGTCTCGATCCCAGCGATCGTCGGGTGTGCACTAGGGGTTGTCGCGGGCAATCTGCTCGCGGAGTCCTTGCTGACAAGGGCTTTCGAGAACTACGGCGCCGGTGGGGTCGGCGTACCGCTGTGGGTGGACGTGGCTGCGATGGTCGGCGTACCTGTCCTTGTTGCGTTGTCCGCTCTGGTTCCCGCACTGCGCGCTCGCAGCTTGTCGGCCGCACAGGCGATCAGCGCGGGCAGTGCGCCGCGTGCCGGTCGCGGTCTCCGTGCGCAACGCTGGCTGAGCGGTACCCGACTGCCGCGGTCGGTCAGCCTCGGGCTCGGTCTGCCGTTCGCTCGCCCGGCGCGCAGTGCGCTGACGCTGGCTGCCGTCGTACTCGGGGTGACAAGCGTGACGCTGGCGGTGGGGCTCGGTACGTCGTTGACCGACTACCAGACGGCCGCCAGTCGCGTGGGTGCGGTCGACCTGACGATGTTCGCGGGTACGGGACCGCAGCCGCCGTCGGAGGACGGGCCGCCGGTCGCGAAGTTGAGCGATCCGGAGGACGAGGCGCTGCTGCGGTCCACGCCCGGAGCGCAGTACGTGACGGCGAGCGGGGACCTCCCGATGCGGCTGGCCGGCACGAGCCAGGACTTCCGAGTGTCCTTCTATCGTGGGGATTTCGAGCACCTTGGCTACCGGCTGCTGGAAGGGCAGTGGTTCGACGGACCGGGCCAGGTGGTCGTGTCCGAGCGGTTCCTGCGGCAGCGGGCACTTGCGGTCGGCGACACGATCACGCTGGACTCGCAGGGCAAGAGCGTGCAGGTGCGGATTGTCGGCAAGGCCCTCTACAACTCCGGCGACGAGGTGCTGTCCAACTGGGCGACACTGCAGCTCGTCGCACCTGGGACGCGGGCCCAGTTGTACGAGGTCCAGCTCCAGCCGGGCACTGATATCGACACTTACGTCAAGGCCGTGCAGGCCGGCGATCCGGGGCTGGAGCAGACGCCAGGTCAGGACGCGGGCACCTTCGTCACAGTCGTCCTGGTGACCGTCATCCTGCTGACCTTGATGCTCGGGACCGTGGCCGCGCTGGGCGTGTTCAACACCGTCGTACTGAACACCCGCGAGCGGCGCCGCGACCTCGGCATGCTCAAGTCGATCGGTATGACGCCGGCCCAGGTGACGCTGATGGTGGTCACCTCGATGGCCGCGCTCGGAGCGATCGGGGGATTGCTGGGGATCCCGCTCGGAGTTGTCGCTCACCGGCTCGTCGTTCCGGCGATGGCGAACGGCGCGCAGGTCGAGGTACCCGATTTCATGCTCGACGTCTATCCGCCGCAACTCCTCGCGCTGCTGGTCCTGGCCGGCATCGTCATCGCCGGCCTCGGCGCGCTGCTCCCGGCCCGCTCGGCTGCCCGGGCGACGATCGCCGAGGTGCTGCACAACGAGTAACTGATGCTCCTATTGGTGTCAAGCCGTGTTGAGCCAGGCGCGGTAGCGGTGGGCGAGTTCGTAGTCGGGGAACGTGCCGAGTTCGGTGCGGGTGATTTTGGTGATGTAGGTGTTCATCGCCTGGGCGGCCGCGGCGAGGGTGATGTTTTTGGCTTGCCGGGTGGGGCGGAGGTCGGCGAGCTCGGGCGCGGCCTGGCCTTGGGTGAGGGATCGGAAGATCTCACGGGCGAGGGCTCGTTTGAGGCGGCGGAGGATTTCTGCGGTGTCGCGGCCCTTGGCGCGGTGGGCCCGGACGTAGTCGCGGGTGCGTGGGTCGCAGGTCATTCGGACCAAGGCGATGGTGTGGAGTGCGTGGTTGGCGGCCCGGTCGCCGCCACGTGAGAGCCGGTAGCGGGTGGTTTTGCCCGACGAAGCCGGGACCGGGGCGGCGCCGCACAAGGCGGCGAAGGAGCTTTCGCTGCGCAGCCGGTCAGGGTTCGCGCCGGCGGTGACGAGCAGTTGTGCCGCGGTGGCCGGCCCGACCCCGCGCAGCGAGAGCAGGTGAGGGTTGGCTGCCCGGGTGAGATCCTTGAGCTGCTGGTCGAGTTCGGCGACCTGCCGGCTGAGGAAGCGGTGACGCTGGGCCAGCGCCTTCAACGCGGTCAGCACGGCCCGGACGATGGAGTCGCGGTGGTGGGCTGGTCGGCAGCCGGCCAGCGCGTCGACCAGTGGCTGGTCACGCAGCGGCCGGTATTTCTCCCGCAGCACGACGGGAGCCGTGATGAGCATGTGATGGATCTGGTTCATCGCGGCGGTACGTGCCTTGACCGCGGACCGGCGGACGATGTGCAGGGCACGGATCGCCTCGACCTGCTCGGTCTTGGCGGCCGCGTCGGCGCGGCCGGCCAGCACCGCATGAGCGGCCTGATAGGCGTCCAGAGGATCGGACTTGCCACGCATCCGGCGCCGGGCACGATCCGGGCGGGTGACTTCGCGGACCTCGATCCCCGCGGCCTGGGCGGCCCGAGTCAGCCCGGCGCCGTAGGAACTGGTGCCCTCGATCCCGATCACCACCAGCGTCCCGAACGTCGCCAGGAACGCCAGCGCGGCCCGGTAACCGTCCGGGGTGGTGCCGAACTCACGATCACCTAGTTCGCGGCCGACCTGGTCAACCGCCGCGACGTGGATCGTGTCGGCGTGGGTGTCAACGCCTCCGGTCACCGTGCCCGCGGCAGCAGCAGTCACTGTCATGATGGGTCTTGCCTTCCGTGTCGATCGGACAGGTCGACGCCGGCCGGGCGGCAGACAAGACATTAATGAGGCTTTGCCAGGCTCTTATTAGGTCATGCCGCCCGGCCGGCGACGGAACTCCCGAGCACCGGACGGACCAATTTGCAGTCAACCCAGCAGGGCGACAGTCGGCGGACGAGCCACGGCGCCCGAGAGCCTGCCCATCATTAATGTCGGCGGCCGTTGATAGAAGTCAGGCATGACTGATCGGGCGCGTGTGGTGGTATCCGTGACGGCGTCGGTGGACGGCCGGGTGACACTCGGGCGCGATCGGCTGCTGCTGTCCGAGGAGGCCGGCCGCGTCTGGCACTCGATGCAGCCGGATGGCGCGGACGCGGTGTATGCGGCGCGGATGGCTCTGCTCGAGGAGTTGTATGCGCCGACCGCGATCCTCGAGGGCAGCGGGACCTTCGTCACCGAGGATGCCGCGCCGCTGGAGCTTCCACCGGCGGCCGATGACGGACTGTTCGAGGACTATCTGCCGCCAGAGGTCGTGGACCATCCGGACCACCGGAAATGGTTCACAGTCGTGGACGGTCGCGGCCGCGTGCACTGGGATCAGAAGGGCGGGGAAGGCATTGATCTCCTGCTCCTCGTCGCCCGCGCGACCCCACCGTCGTACCTCGCGTTTCTCCGCCGCGAAACTATCCCCTATCTGGTCGCCGGCAACGACCGCGTCGACCTCGCGCTCGCACTCCATCGCATGCGAGACGTCCTCGGCGTCACCCACGTCATCTCAGAAGCCGGCGGCACCCTCAACGGCGCCCTCCTCCGCGCCGACCTGATCGACGAACTCCACCTCGTCCTCCTCCCCACCGCCATCGGCGGCCAGGGAGTCCCCACCATCTTCGACGGCCCCGAACTCACGCTCGACCAACTACCCACCCAACTCCGCCTCATCACCGCCGACCCCAGCCCAGACGGAATTCTCAGCCTGCGTTACGAAATCCTGGGAGACTCTTCGGATGGATGAGGTGGTGCGGGGTAATCAGGTCGTGTGGGAACGGGCTTCGGGCAAGCATGTTCGGGAGTACGACGAGCTGTTGGCGGAGGCTCGGGATGGGGGGCACTTCTTTCCGCGCGAGAAGGAGTTGCTGGGGCCGTTGCTCGCCGATCAGCCTGTGGTGGTGCACTTTCAGAGTGGGCATGGACTGGACGACGTCGCGCTGGTGAACGGTGGCGCGTCGCGGGTGATCGGGGTGGACTACAGCTCGGTCGCGGCGGGGGCGGCTCAACGGCGGGCGGTCGAGCTGGGGGTTGCCTGCCGGTACGTCGTCGCCGAGGTTCCCGGCGTACCGGTGAAGGACGGGTCGATCGATCTCGTCTACACCGGCAAGGGTGCGTTGATCTGGATGCGCGACATCGGTGCGTGGGCGCGGGATGTGGCTCGGGTGCTGCGGCCGGGCGGGAGCCTGTTCGTGTACGAGGCGCATCCGACGGTTCCACTGTGGACCTGGGACGAGGACGAGCCGCGGATCCGGCCGGACCGCAGCTACTTCGCCGAGACGAACGTCAACGACACGTTCCCCGGCAACGGCGCCCGAGAATGGCAGTGGAATCTCGGGCACATCGTCACCGCGATCACTGCGGTCGGCCTGCGCCTCGACGTACTCGAGGAGTACGCCGAACCGTTCTGGCGACCCTCCGACGGCACCAAGGCGGCCGCCTGGTCCGGCCGGCTTCCGAATTCCTACGCCCTACTGGCTCACCGCCCCGCCTGACGTCCGCCCCTGGATCACGAGGTACTCGGACGGCAGTACGACGCCAGTCCCGCTCGGACTGCCGTCCCGGGTGAACAGGTCGATCAGGTCGTTCCGAAGAGCCGGCCATCGATCACCCAATGCCTGCCGCGCCAGCATGACCGGGCCGAACTTCGTGCCGTAGCAATTGGCCGCGGCCTCCGGCGACTCGTGATGGAGCCCGGCGAGCTCACGGCTGAACTCGAGCTCGATCCCGGTGCCCTCGAACAGCTCCCGGACATGGTCCTCATCGCCCCAGGCCAGTGGCGGATCGACGAACTCCGGCGCGGGTGGGACATACCCGCCGACCACCCGGAAGAACTCGCCGATCGACCCTTCCGGCGTCCAGGCGCACAGTCCGATCCGGCCGCCCGGCCGAAGTACCCGGGCGATCTCGTCGGCGACGACCTCGTGCCGGGGCGCGAACATGCACCCGAATGTGGACAGTACGACGTCGAAATGCATATCCGGGAAGGGCAGATCCTCGGCGTCTCCCTCGACCCATTCGATCTCGCGATCCCCGGCACGTTCGCGCGCGATCGCGAGCATCGCGGGAGTCAGATCCAGCCCGGTGACCCGCGCTCCCGCCGCCGCGGCCGGAATCGTGGCGTTCCCGGTCCCACAGGCCACGTCGAGGACATCGTCACCAGGCTGAACGGCGACGGTCCGCACCAGGCGCGCTCCTGCCTCGTACAGTCCTTCTTCCCGCAGCATCGCGTCGTAGTCCCCGGTGGACCAGGTGTCCCGCACTGATTCCTTGTACTGCGTCAGCAGCTCCATGCTCAGCAGCATCGACCACCCGATGCCCCGAGCGCTTCACCTGTTCAGGCCATCTACAGCAGGCCCAGCTGGGTCGCTCGGGAGACGGCCGCGGCGCGGGTCGAGCAGTCCAGCCGGGTGTAGATGTTCGCGACGTGCCGGTGCACGGTGTGCTCGCTGATCACCAGGCGGCCGGCGATCTCCCGATCCCCGAGGCCGCCCGCGATCAGACGCAGTACCTCGACCTGCCGCAAACTCAGCACCGTGCCCTGCAGACCGAGAGAGGTCAGCAACTCGGCCTGGTCCCGCCTCGGTACGGCGACCGCTGCAAGCGCCGTACGGGCCTCTCGACGAGCAGCATCGATGCGGCCGAGGGCCAGCAGACTCCGCGCGAGCTCCAACCGGGCATGCCCTGCCTCGAAGGGAGCCATGCCGTCGAACAGGTCGACCGCATCCTCGAAGCAGCGGCATGCCTTCGCGTGATCGCCGGCCGCGGCCGCCTGAAGTCCCTCGCCGAACCGTGCCGCCGCACGCAACGGCGGCGTGGCCACTGTCGCGGCGATCGCGCCGAACTCGGCCAGGTGGATCGCCGCCGACTCGTTGTCACCCAAGGCCGTCTCGGCCCGGACGAGAAGCTCGAGCGGCCAGGCACGAGCAACCGATCCTGCCGGAATCCGCCGCAGCATCCGGTGCAGCACGTCCCGCGCGGCGGCCGGGTCGTCCCGATCGAGGCAGAGCTCGGCCACGCCGCGACGGGCGAGCGGATGGGACGCGACCTCCTCGAACAACGCTGCTGCCTCAGCCGTCCGCCCTTGCCGGCGTCGCAGCTCGCCAAGGCGTACGACGGCCTCGGCCCGCCAGAACGGGCGTTTCGCGGTGAGGTCTTCGCGAGCACCGATCAGCTCCAGCTCCGCCTCGCTCCATCGACCGTGCCAGCCGAGGATCGCCGCGTAGTGCGCCCGGCAGACACCGGTGACGAACCGGGCCTCCATCCGCCGGCTGAACTCCTCGATCTGCCGGCACCACTGGGCGCCGCGCTCGTAGTCGCGGATCTCCTCGCAGGCGGACATCAGCCGGCAACACGTCCACGCGGCCGGCGCGAGATTCTCGTACTCTCCGCCGAGCGCGGCCGCCGTCGCCTCGTCGAGACACCGCATCCCCTGCTCGACGGCCCCGTCTTCCACCAGCGCAAGCCCCTCGGTGGCCAGGCTGAACATCTCCAGATCCACCGCGTGATGCCTCCGGCCGAGCTCGCGTGCTTCACCAGCGAGTTCACGCGCACGCTCGGTGTCGTGGCGCCCGAGCGCGGCGTGTGCGTCGAACACCCGAAGCCAGCCAAGCTCCGGACAGGACTCCAGCTCGTCGAGCAGCCGCGCGGCTCGGTTGAACCATCCCTCGGCAACCGCCCCAGCCCCGTAGAACTCGTTGTGGTCATCGCCCAGCCACAACGCCATCCTCGCCGCACCCCTCGCATCACCCGCCTCGCGGTACAGCCGGTACGCCTGCTCCCGCGCATCCAGGCAAGCCGCCGCGTCCTCAAGCCACCAGGTAGCCCAGCTCAGCCCTTCAAAGGCTTCCGCGGTTGCCGAAACCTCGAGAGCTCCTTCGAACCGCGCACGGGCGACCGGCCAGGCACCCTGCGAAAGGGCAGCCCGACCAGCCTCCAGGGCCTCGGCGTACATGAGGACCTCCTATCCCGCTGCCACCCGGCAACGCAAGGGGCGAGCCTCAGAGGTACGGCAGGAGAAGGGTGAATGCTAGACAATGTCTACGTGACTGGTGTCCCGTTGCGTGATCGGCTCGTTCAAGCCGGCGTCGAGTTGCTCGAGGAAGACGGCCTGGCGAACCTTTCGTTGCGCGCGATCACCCGGCGTACGGGCGTCTCGCACGGCGCCCCTCGGCGCTACTTCCCCACCCACAACTCGCTGCTCGCGGCCATCGCCGCCACCGGCCTGACCGACCTCGCGAGTCGTCTCCAAACCGCCGGCGTACGCCGTGAGTCCCCTGAGGAGCTGTTGGTCGTCGCAGCCAGGCGCTACCTGGAGTTCGCCGCCGAGCGGCCGGGCATGTTCGACCTGCTGTTCAGGCACGACCTGCTGGAAGGCGCCGGCGGGAACCTCCGCCAGCAATCACTCCCGCTCTTCCAGGTCTTCATCGACCTGGTCGCCCAGGTTCACCCCGACGATGCCCGCGACCGCGCCATCGCCCTCTGGACCAACATCCACGGCCTCGCAACCCTCCGAGCCACCCGAGCCCTGGACCTCCTCGCCACCACCGACCTCAACCCGATGGTGCGCCACGTGGTTCACGTTCACCTCAGCTGACAGACCGCTACCACGCCAGGAGATGGTGGTCGAGGTCTTCGTCCGCCGTGACCGCGATCCCGGTCGGACCGCCCGAAGCCAGCGTCGCCATCCGGATCGGCAACCGCGCGCCTTGTTCGGTGGTCAGCAAGCCGGCATGCCCGTTCTGGTCCGTTGCGACCGATCCAGGTGAGACGGCGTTGACAAGGATTCCCTCGGAACGCAGTTCGTTGGCGTACGCGACGGTTACGGCGTTCAGGGCGGTCTTCGAGGAGTTGTAGGCCAGCAGTTGCGGGAAGTTCTCGTCGGCCGACGCCAGGGTCAGTGAACCGAGGTCTCTGGTGAGGTTCACGATCCGCGCGGCGGCCGACCTGCGGAGCAGTGGCAGCATCGCGTTCGTGACCGCGACCACGCCCAACACGTTGGTCTCGTAGGTTCGCCGGATCTCGTCGAGCGACGTCGCACTCGGGCGGGCGGATCGGGGTGACGAGGGTGCCCGCGTTGTTGATCAGGATGTCGAGCGCTCCGGCGTCGTCAGCGATCGTGGCCGACGCCGCATCGACCGACCTCGGGTCCGTGACGTCCAACTGGACGAACCGTGCGTCGAGCCCGAGTGCGGTCAGTGCCGCCACAGACGCCGTACCGCGGTCGACGTCCCGGGCGCCGAGGAAGACGGTCATCCCCAGGTTGAGCAGTCCTTCGGCAACAGCCAGACCGATGCCCTTGTTGGCGCCGGTGACGAGCGCGGATCGCTGGACCGGATCGGTGCTGATGTCCATCATTCTCCGTCACGATTCTCACCTAGTGTCACCGCGGTGACGCGGCAGGTTACAATTGGTGGGAATTTAGCAGGGACCTACAGAAATCGTGCGGGGAGTCCACGAAAAAACCGCACGAATGATGTAACGGCGGCCACACTGTGCCGATAAACGGGTGAGCGACCTGGTGGGGGGCCACTTGGGGGAAAGCTCCGGTGTTTCTTCGGGACCACCGTGTGTTGGGGGGCCTCGCAGGTGCTCACCCGGGGCGGGGTGAGCACCTGTACGAGGACCAGGGCTGCTAGCCCTTGATGCCCACGTTCGCCATTCCTTCGACGAACCGCTTCTGGGCGAAGACGAACAGTACGATCATCGGCAGCGTCGCGAGCGCCGTACCCGCCATCAGGTACGGCCACTGGATCTCGGCCGGGTTCTGCGAGAAGATCGCCAGCCCCAGTTGCAGCGGGCGCATCGTGTCCGACGTGGTGATCATCAGCGGCCAGAGGAAACCGTTCCAGGCCGCCTCGATCTGGAACACGCAGATCGTGATCAGGGCCGGCTTGATCAGCGGCGTCATGATCCGCCAGAAGATGCCGAACTCACCGAGCCCGTCCACCCGGGCCGCCTGGGCCAGTTCGTCCGGCAGCGAGACGTAGAACTGCCGGGCCAGGAAGGTGAACAGCGGCGCCGCGCCGAGCGGGATGATCAGGCCCCACCACGAGTTCAGCCAGCCGATGCCGCCCTGGCCGAGGATGTTGTTCCCGCCGAACAGCGGGATCGACTTCACGATCAGGAACAGCGGCACCAGGATGATCTGGAACGGCACCAGCAGCAGGAGGATGAAGTAGCTCAGCAGCATCTTGCCGCCGCGCAGCGGCATCTTGGCCAGCGCGTAGCCGGCCGTCGTGCACACCGCGAGGGTGAAGGCGGTCTCGCCGACCGCGATGAACAGGCTGTTGCGGAAGTAGCGCAGGAACGGCGCGGTCTGCATCGCCTCGGAGAAGTTGCGCCAGCGCAGCTCCCCCGGCAACCAGGAGAACTTCATGATCTCCAGGTCGCTCTTGAACGCGGTCAGCACCATCCAGACGAACGGCGTGATCATCAGGATCGCGCCGACGATCAGTACGACGTACAACACGATCCGGCCCGGACGGACCGCCGACGGCTTGGTCGACGGCTTGGCGGATCCGACCGCCGGCAAGGTAGCGCTAGTCATTGGCATCCGCCTTCTGGAGGAAGCGCCCGACGCCGATGAAGAGCGCGATCACGATCATCATGATCACGGTCTCGGCGGACGCGTAGCCGAGTTTCAGGTCCTGGAAAGCGTTCTGGTAGATGTCCAGCACCAGCACGCGGGTCTCACTGCCGGGCCCGCCGCGGGTCATCACGTAGACCAGGTCGAAGACCTGGAAGGTGCCTACGATCGACGTGATCAGCACGAAGAACTGCACCGGCCCCAGCGCCGGCCAGGTCACGTTCCGGAACCGCTGCCAGCGGCTCGCGCCGTCCAGGTCGGCCGACTCCAGCAGATCGCGGGAGACGCCCTGCAACGCGGCCAGGTAGATGATGATCTTGGTCCCGAGCCCCTGCCAGATCCCGACCACCATCAGCGACGGCAGCGCGGTCGCCGGGTCGGCCAGCCAGCGGTTCGGGGCGAACCCGAACAGGCTGAGGAACCCGTTCGCCAGACCGGAGCCCGGGTTGTAGATCCACAGCCAGATGGTGGCGATGGCGACCGTGGCGGTCACCGTCGGGATGTAGAACGCGGTCCGGAAGAACCCGATCCCCCGGATCTTCTGGTTCAGCCCGACCGCGACGGCCAGCGAGATCGCCATCGAGATCGGGATCACCACGATCGCGTAGAGGACCGTGTGCCACAGCGACGCCAGGAAGTCGACGTCGCGGAACAGGTCGGCGTAGTTGCCGAACCCGACCCACGACCAGGTGTCACCGAAGCTGTAGTCGGTCAGGCTCAGCACCAGGACGGCGACCACCGGGATGACGATGAAGATGCCGGAGTGCAGCAGCGCCGGCGTCAGCAGGGCCCAGCCGGTCCGGACCTGACTGCGGAGC
This sequence comes from Kribbella sp. NBC_00889, assembly GCF_045207705.1. Taxonomy (NCBI): domain Bacteria; kingdom Bacillati; phylum Actinomycetota; class Actinomycetes; order Propionibacteriales; family Kribbellaceae; genus Kribbella; species Kribbella sp. NBC_00889. The sequence continues at coordinate 7,249,144 of NZ_CP108783.1, forward strand.
AGCGTGCCGCTGTCTTTGGACGGGGTGACCTTGCGCGGAGTGTCCAGTGCTGGACGTTCAAGAGTTGTGCTCATCGTGACTGTCCTGCCAGGTTGTGCAGCACCTTCGCGGGATCCTTCTGTCCGAGGACCGCCTGGGTGAGCTGGATGTCGAAGTTGCCGCGCATCTCGAGCCAGTTCGACGGCACCTCGTTCTCGTTCGCCGCGTAGACCAGTCCGTCGGCGACGAACTTGCTCAACGGGTTCGACTGCGCCTGCGGCGAGTTGCCGGCGTCCTTGTAGGCCGGGATCTTCTTGTTCAGCTTGGCGATCGCGTCCAGCGTGGTGGGCTTGGTCATCGCCTGGATGAAGGCCCACGCCGCGTCCTTGTGCCGGCTGCGGGATCCGATCGACGCCAGGTCGCCACCGACGTACTCGATCTGCTTGCCGCTGTCGAAGCGGAAGAACTTCAGGTCGTCGCAGTTCTTCTGGCCGATGCCCTTGTCGGAGCAGTCGACCGCACCGCCGACGATGCCCATCGCGGCCTCACCGGTGTACACCAGCGGCTGCTGGGCCGCGTTCGTCTGGCCGTACGGCTGGACGTTGTTGATCATCGACTTGATCCAGTTGAGCGTGTCCAGCCCGGCCTGGTTGTCGAAGGTCGGCTCGCCGTTGACGTAGAGCTGCGTGCCGGTGGAGGTGAGGAAGGTGACGAACGACTGCCGGAAACCGGTCGCGGAGGCGAGGTCGAACCCGCTCCGGGTGATGTTGCCGTCCTTGTCCCGTTTGGTCAGCTTCTCGGCCGCCGCCTTGATCTCGGTCAGCGAGGTCGGCGGCTTGTCCGGGTCCAGGCCGGCTTCGCGGAAGGCACTCTTCCGCAACGCGACCGCGCGGGCGTCGGCGACCAACGGGTACCCGTACAGCTTGCCGTCGTACGTCGCCGCCGGGATCAGCGCCGCGACGCTCTTCTCCTTGATCACGTCCGGCGTGACGCCGTAGTTGCCGAGATCGTCGAAGATCCGCTTCGAGGCGAACGGCTGGATCCAGCCGACGCCGGTGACCATCACGTCGTACGGGATGCCGGCCGCGATCGACGTGGACAGCTTCTCGTTGAGGTTGTTGTACGTCGCGAAGTCCGGCTCGACCTTCATCTTCGGATAGGCCTGGTGGAAATCGTCGACGACCTTCTGGAACTCCTCCCGGCCCTTGGTACTGGGCGGGAAGGACGGAAGCAGTATCCGCAGGGTGCCGGTGGCCTCGGCCGGAGGGACCCCGTCCGTGCTCTTGTCGATCACCCCGTTGCCACAACTGCTGACCACGACGCTGAGCGCCGCCGCCAGCAAGGTCAGTCCCACACCACGTCTCACAGGGGAACTCCTTCGCTGCCGAACCTGTTTCGGGCGGGTCCGGGGGGCCGGGCCAGCACCAGGTGCAGCGAAAGTATGGGAAAGGGCTTTCCTCGTCAATACCTTGACGCTCGAATGATCACATTCGATCAAATCCGGAACCGGACCGATCAGTGCAGGGCCGGTTGAAGCGCTCCACACGAGGATCGGATCCGCAGTTCCGGGAGCAGGCTGAGGTGCTGGACCGCGGCCGGACGGGGCGCGCCGGCCTCGAGGCGGCGGAGCAGCAGCTCGCAGGCGGTGCCGCCGAGGATGAACTTGGCCGGGCTGACAGCGGTCAGCGGTACGACGGCCAGCGCGGCGGTCACGTCGTTGTACGCGATCACGGCCAGATCCTCCGGAACCCGCAGCCCGAGCTCCATCGCCCGCTCGACCAGCCGCGCGGCGTGCTCGTCGGAGTGGATCAGGACCGCGCGGGTGCCGAACGACTCGCACTCGGCCAGGAACGCGTCGAGCTGCGCGAGCGTGGCCGCATCCTTCCCCTCCATCGGCAGGTCGACCGGCGACAGGAACAGCTCCACACCCAGCGTCGACGCGGCCGCCTCGATCCCACGCCGCAGCCAGTACGCCGTCACCGTCGCCTGCAGGTTGACCGCGATCCGCCGGTGCCCGAGGGCCGCGAAGTGACGCAGCGCCAGCATCGCGCCGTACTCGTGGTCGGTCCGGACGTAGTCGTACTCGCGCGCCACCTGCGGGAATCCGAACGCCCGCTCCATCAGCACCAGCGGTACTTCGATGTCGTCCAGGCGCGAGCCGACCTTGTCGGCGTCCGCGTCGCCGAGCGCGGTGCTGAGCAGCAGACCGGTCACCCCGGCCCCCAGCACCTTGTCGATCCGCTCCTGCTCGATCGTCGCGTCGTAGCTCGATACCCCGAGCACCAGGCGGGCGCCATGCCGGTCCGCCATCGCCTGGGCGCCGCGGATCACGTCGGAGTAGTACGTCGCCGCACTCGGTACGACGATCCCGATCGTGGGCCGGCCGCCGGCGGTGTGGTCGGCCGAGGTGATGCCGAGAGCGCCGCCGTGGACCCGGCGGAGGAGTCCGGCCGAATCCAGTTCGGCGAGATCCCGGCGTACTGTGATCGCGGAAACGCCGAGCTCGGCGACCAGCTCGGCCACCCGGAGCCGGCCGTGCCGGTGCAGGCCCCGCAGGATCAGCTCGTGGCGCTCCGGTGCAAGCATGCGGTCCCCTGTGCTGTGGCCCAGTCTGGCGCAGTATGTGGCGCGTGATTGTTCGTGATCATACGATCAGGCACGCTCACACGGAACGAGGAGGCAATCGGTGGAAGGCGCCGGCCGGACCAGCACTGTGCTGTCCAAGCTGTCGATCATCGGCGACCTGCTGATGCTGCAGCTGGTCTTCCTGGTGCTCTCGTTCGGCATCGTCACGCTGTTCCCGGCGGCGTTCGCGCTGCAACGGGTGCTGCCGGACGCGATCAGCCAGGACCGGCCGTCGCTGCTGCGGCGGTTCTTCAAGGAGTTCGGCTGGGCGTTCCGGCGGTTCTGGCTGACCGGGATCGGGCTCTACCTCGGCGGGCTGCTGCTCGCCTTCGGGATCGCGTTCTGGGCGTACTCCGGCGGCGGGGCGCGGGTCTTCGCCCTCGCGGTGCTGATCCCGCTCACCGGGATGATCCTCGGGCTCTACCTGAGCGCGCTCGCGCTGCTGCCCGAGGCGGACGACGACACGTCCATGAAGACGCTCTTCCGGTCGGCGAACCTCTTCCTGCTCCGCCGCTCACTCCCGGTGGCCGGCGGCGTGATCGTCCTGCTCACCTGGTTCGCGCTCGCCTCCCAGCTCCCGACGCTGCTGGTGGTCGGTTCCGGCCTGGTTCCGGCCCTGGTCGGGTACTGGTTGTCCCGGGTTGGTCACACGGGCTCGAAAAAAGATTCTGGGGACGTGTCAATCTGAGCCCTCCTGGTCCGACGTAAGGGTGTAAAGGCCCTCACAAGGACTCAAGGAGACCCCAAGATGTACGCGACGACCGAAACCCTGGCGACTTCGCCGGCCGCGCAGGGCGGCCGCTCGCGCTGGCTGGCCCTCTACACGCTGTGCGCGGGCATGTTGATGATCGTGCTCGACGTCACCGTGGTGAACGTGGCCCTGCCGGCCATCCAGGACGACCTCGGCTTCACCAGTTCCTCGCTGGCGTGGGTGGTGAACGCCTACCTGATCGCATTCGGCGGCCTGCTCCTGCTGGCCGGCCGGCTCGGCGACCTGCTCGGCCGCCGCAACATCTTCACCGCCGGCCTGGTCATCTTCACCGCCGCCTCGGTGCTGTGCGGACTGGCCCAGTCCCAGGAGGTGCTCGTCATCGCCCGGTTCGTCCAGGGTGTCGGCGGCGCACTGACCTCCGCGGTGATCCTGGGCATGATCGTGACCCTGTTCCCCGAGCCGCGGGACCAGGCCAAGGCGATCGGCGTCTACGCCTTCGTCGCGTCGGCCGGTGGCTCGATCGGTCTGCTGGCCGGTGGTGTGCTGACCCAGGCGATCAACTGGCACTGGATCTTCTTCGTCAACCTGCCGATCGGCGCGCTGACCGCCGTACTGGCCGTCAAGCTGATCGACAAGGACAAGGGCCTCGGCCTGGGCCGCGGCACCGACGTACCGGGCGCTGTCCTGATCACCGCCGCGCTGATGGTCGGCGTGTTCACCATCGTCAAGCCGGCCGCCGAGCTGGGCTGGACCGCACCGCGGACCGTCGTACTGGGCCTGGTGACGCTGACCCTGCTGGCCGCTTTCATCGTCCGTGAGGCGACCGCCGCGAACCCGCTGGTGCCGCTGCGGATCTTCCGCTCCCGCAACCTGACCGGTGCGAACCTGGTCCAGGCGCTGTCCAGCTCGGGCATGTTCGGCATCTTCTTCCTCGGCTCGCTGTACCTGCAGCGGGTGCTCGGGTACTCCGCTCTGGAGATCGGACTGGCGTTCCTGCCGACCACTGTGGTGATGGGGCTGCTGTCGGTGAGGTACTCCGAGAAGCTGGTCATGCGATTCGGCCCCCGTCGTCCGCTGATCGCCGGACTGACACTGATCGTGGTCGGGCTGCTGCTCTTCACGCAGGCTCCTGTCGGTGGCAACTACTTCGTCCACGTGCTGCCGGTGCTGGTGCTGCTGGGCCTGGGTGGCGGCGTCTGCTTCCCGGCTCTGATGGGGCTGTCGATGGCTGACGTGAAGCCTGAGGACGCGGGGCTGGCCTCCGGTCTGATCGGTACCACCGCCGAGGTTGGCGCCGCCCTGGGCCTGGCCGTCCTGGCCACGCTGTCCGCAACCCGCACCGAGGCGGTCGCGTCGACCAAGCCGGCGCTGGAGGCTCTGACCGACGGCTACCACCTGTCGTTCGCCATCGCTGCCGCGATCGTCGCCGCTGCCGTGGCCATCGCCTACACGCTGATGCGCCCCGCCAAGCAGGCCGACGAGACCGAGACCGAGACTGACGACCTGGTCCTCGACGCCGCCTGACAACGTACGCCGAACTCCCCGCGACCACCCCGGTCGCGGGGAGTTCGGCGTACCGGGGTCCCGGGGTTTGTCCACAGGGGGTGGGACGGGGGTTTCGGGGTGGGGGGTGGGATGGGGAAGGATATGGGCCGACGGGGCGGTGGATGCTCGTCGGTCAGTTGATCGGTAGAGGGGAATCGGACAGTGGTCGTGCAGTCGGTGGAGCAGCGGATCGCCGGGGAACTGGAGGTCGGCGAGAACCAGGTGCGGGCAGCGGTGACGCTGCTGGACGAAGGGTCGACGGTCCCGTTCATCGCGCGGTACCGCAAAGAGGTCACCGGGATGCTCGACGACGCGCAGTTGCGCACGATCGAGGAACGCCTGCGCTACCTGCGTGAGCTGGAGGAACGCCGCCAGACGGTGCTCGAGTCGATCGACAGCCAGGGCAAGCTCGACGACGCGCTCAAGGCCTCGATCCTCGCGGCCGACACCAAGTCCCGGCTCGAGGACATCTACCTGCCGTTCAAGCCGAAACGGCGGACCAAGGCGATGATCGCCCGGGAGAACGGTCTCGAGCCGCTCGCCGACGGGCTGATGGCCGACCCGGACGTCGAGCCGTTCGCCGCGGCCGCCGTGTTCGTCAACGCGGAGGTCCCGGACCCGCAGGCGGCGCTGGACGGTGCCCGCGCGATCCTGGTCGAGCGGTTCGCCGAGGACGCCGACCTGATCGGCGAGCTGCGTGAGCGGCTGTGGACGCAGGGCCGGCTCGCGTCGGCGGTGCGCGAGGGCAAGGAGACCGACGGCGCGAAGTTCTCGGACTACTTCGACTTCGACGAGCCGTTCACGAAGATGCCGTCACACCGGATCCTCGCGATGTTCCGCGGCGAGAAGGAAGACGTACTGACGCTGACGGTCGAGCCGCTGCCCGCCGGTGTCGAGGCCGACGGCCCGACCGAGTACGAGACCACCGTCGCCCGCAAGGTCGGCGTGGAGAACCAGGGCCGCCCGGCCGACAAGTGGCTGGTCGAGACGGTCCGCTGGGCCTGGCGGACGAAGATCCTGGTCCACCTCGGCATCGACCTGCGGATGCGCCTGCGGCAGCTCGCCGAGGACGAGGCGATCCGGGTGTTCGCGGCCAACCTGCGTGACCTGCTCCTGGCCGCTCCGGCCGGCACCCGCGCGACGATGGGCCTGGACCCGGGCTTCCGGACCGGCGTGAAGGTCGCCGTCGTCGACGCCACCGGCAAGGTGGTCAACACCGGCGTCATCTACCCGCACGTCCCGCAGAACCAGTGGGACAAGTCGATCGCCACGCTGGCCGCGCTGGCCGCCGCGCACAACGTCGAGCTGATTGCCATCGGCAACGGTACGGCGTCGCGCGAGACGGACAAGCTGGCCGCGGCGCTGATCACCAAGCACCCCGAGCTCAAGCTCACCAAGGCGGTCGTGTCCGAGGCCGGCGCATCGGTGTACTCGGCGTCGGCGTTCGCCTCCCAGGAACTGCCGGGGATGGACGTGTCGCTGCGCGGCGCGGTCTCGATCGCGCGCCGGCTGCAGGACCCGCTGGCCGAGTTGGTGAAGATCGATCCGAAGTCGATCGGCGTCGGGCAGTACCAGCACGACCTGGCCGAGAACTCGCTGTCCCGTTCGCTCGACGCGGTGGTCGAGGACTGTGTGAACGCGGTCGGTGTCGACCTCAACACCGCGTCGGCGCCGCTGCTGACCCGCGTCTCCGGCATCACCCAAGGGCTGGCCGACAACATCGTCCTGCATCGCGATCAGAACGGGCCGTTCACGTCCCGGACGGCGCTGAAGGAGGTGCCACGGCTCGGGCCGAAGGCGTTCGAGCAGGCGGCCGGATTCCTCCGGATCCCCGACGGCGACGACCCGCTGGACGCGTCCAGCGTGCACCCCGAGGCCTACCCCGTCGTACGGCGGATCCTGGACGCGACCGGGGCGGACGTGAAGTCGCTGATCGGGTCGTCGGAGTTGAAGCGGCTGAAGGCGGCGGACTTCGTCGACGACATGTTCGGGCTGCCGACGGTGACGGACATCCTGGCCGAGCTGGAGAAGCCCGGGCGGGATCCGCGGCCGGCGTTCAAGACCGCGGTCTTCGCCGAGGGCGTCGACAAGATCGCCGACCTGAAGCCGGGGATGCGGCTGGAGGGCCAGGTCACCAACGTGGCCGCGTTCGGTGCGTTCATCGACATCGGCGTACACCAGGACGGGCTCGCCCATGTGTCCGCGCTGTCGAAGAACTACGTCAAGGACCCGCGCGAGGTGGTCAAGCCCGGCGACATCGTCACCGTGAAGGTGCTCGAGGTCGACATTCCCCGCAAGCGGATCTCCCTCACCCTCCGCCTCGATGACGAGGTGGGCAGCGGCCCCCGCACGTCCGGCGGCCAGGGCAACCGCGGTCAGGGCGGACGCAGACCCGGCGGCCAGGGCGGCGGACGCGGGGCGGGTGGCGGTCAGGGCGGACGCGGGCCCGGCGGTCAGGGCGGACGCGGGGCCGGCGGTCAGGGCGGCGGACGCGGACAGGGTGGACGTGGTCAGGGCGACCGGAACAAGGGCGGTCAGGACCGCGGCAGCTCCAAGGCCGACACCCCGATGGACGAGACGTCCCTCGCCGATGCGTTCCGCAAGGCGGGCTTCACCGTCCGCTGAGCTCCCGATGTCGAGGGGTGGCGACCGCTTCCGACGTACCAGCTGAACCTACGAGGAGAGCTGATGCGCGAACTGGTCGTCACCCAGAACATCACAGTGGACGGCGTGGTGGAGGCGGGCGACGCAGATGATCTACCGTCGTACGGAGTGATCACAGCCTTTTCACGAGAACCGAAAGGTCGGTGCCGTCGGCCCCTTTCTGCCTAGGGTCGATGACATGACCAGAGCCAAGAGAAGACTGATCATGACCGGACTGGCCGCGGTTGCAGCGGCCGGCTTCTTCGTGAGCGCTCCGCTGACCGCATCCGCGGGACCGACCAACGAGACCTTCAGTGCCTACGACAGGTGCGAGGCACGTGCGGCAGAGATCCGCGACGGCTCCACCGGCGCCTGATCCGCGCCCACAAGCTAGGTTGCTCACTGGCAGGTTTGCCCACTGGCGGGTTGTTTGCCCGCTGACCGGCTATATGCCGCCAGTGACCACACAACCCGCCAGCGGATCAGCAGGCGCGGGCCTCCCTGGGACCGCGAGCGTCGGCGAGCTCGTAGCCGGCCGCCTCTATCGCAGTTCGGATGGCGGTCGGCTGGAGGGCCTGATCGCTGGTGATCGTGACGGTCTCCGTCGGCAGATCGACCACTACGGAAACCACACCAGGCAACGTCTTCAGCTCGTCGGTCACGAAGTTCACACAGTGACCGCAGCTCATCCCCAGCACCCGGAATTCCTGCGTGCTCATCGAGCGGTCACGTCCCGGGTCGCTTGCGTCGTACGGCGCATCCGGCCGTCGGGTGCGAGTTCCCCGAACAGGTAGACCTCGGTCGAGATCGTCCGGCCCTGTCGCAGCTGGGCGTGGATCGTGAACCGCGCCGCCAGCCGGTCAGCGGTCCGGATCGCCTCGTGGACGTCGTACTCCCAGCTCAGCAGGTTCTTCCGGATCGGGCGCAGGTGCGCGACCAGCCGCTGCCGGTCCAGCGTGACACCGTCGGCGGTCTGCTCCACGTCGGGCGTGTAGTAACGATCCACCGCCGCCTCGGCGTCACCGCCCGCCACGACCTCGCGCGTGAACGAGTCGAAGAAGTCCGCGACGAACTCTCGTGCGCTTAACTCTGACATGCTGTCAAAGATAATCGCATCCACTAACCTTGACAAGGTGTCAAACAAAGAGCCGGTACGACGCAGGCGCCGCGCGGACGCGGATCGGAGCCGGACCGCGATCCTGACGGCCGCCATCACGCTGCTGGACGAGCGGCCCGACGCGGGGATGGAAGCCGTCGCTTCGGCCGCCGGCGTCACCCGGCAGACCGTCTATGCCCACTTCGCGTCCCGCGACGTCCTGCTCGACGCCGTCATCGACGAACTCACCCGGGAGACGATGGCGGCGATCGACGCTCTCGGTCTCGGCCACGGACCGGCACTGGACACACTGCTCGACCTGATCGACCTCGGCTGGCGGAGCTTCGAGAGACATCCGGTGCTCCTTCACCTACCGCAGTCCGCCGGCCAGGACGAGCGCCACGATCCGGTGGTGGAACGGCTCGAACGGCTGATCCGCCGCGGTCAGCGCGCCGGCGAGATCACCCGCGACCTGCCGCTCAACTGGCTGGTCGCGGCATTGATCGCCCTCGGCCACACGGCGGGCGAGGCAGTAGCCACCAACCGGCTGCCGGCCCGGAGAGCCACCGCCGCCCTCCGAGCCAGCGCCGTACGCCTCCTGCAGCCAAGCTGAGGTCGTCAGTTGTGGACGGTTTTCAGCACAGCGCCCGCCTTGTCGTACGTCAGCGTGTACTTGCCGGTGCCGTGCGGGTCCGGGTCGAACCAGGACAGTGCGTACCAGCCGTCCTTGACCGTGATCTCATGGACGTTGCGGCTGCCTGCCGGTGCGATCCGGATCCGCGCGATGTTCGAGGCCTCCTCAGTACGGAGCCGGGGTCCACCGAGGTTGCATCGTGGATCAGCGGAGATCGGCGAGGTGGCCGCCGGGGTCGCCGAGGTGGACGGCGGTGGCCCTGGGCGTGAAGCCGAGGCGGCGGTAGATGCGGTCCGAGCCGTCGTCGCCGGGGGTGAGCCAAGCGAGAGTGGCGCCGCCCAACTCGAAGGACTGCCGAGTCGCGTACGCCGTCACGATCGCGCCGAGACCCCGGCGGCGATGACTGTGGATCGTGCTGACGCCGGCGATCTCGGTGACGCCGTCCGAGACTGCGCCCCAGGACGCACTCGCCACGGGAACACCGTCGACGCGCAGCAGGATCCACCCACCACCCGCAGGATCGGGCTCAAAGGCGACCGCGGCATCCTCGGACTCGTAGGCCTCGACGGAGACGGCGTTCGCCTCAGCCTGCTCCTCCTCGGAGCTCACCACGGACACGACGACGTCCGGAAGGTCAGGTTCCAGAAGACCGGCCGGCTCCACGGCCAGCAGTGGCGGCCGCGAGGCGATCGTCATCCCGTTGGTCTCGAGTACGTCGGCCAGGCCGGGACTGGCCTCGTCGATCAACTCGGCGCTCAGCCACCGCCCCTCGGCCGCGAACGCCCTGCGAATGATCGCCAGCGCTTCCGGTACGGCGTCCTGATCGAACGGCTCACCGGGTTCGGTGGCGACCAGTCCCGACAGGTACCAGGTGTCGTCGTCGTGCAGCAATCCGGTCAACGGTCCCGCGACGATCTGCCGCCGCGATGCCGCTCGACCCGCCAACTGCGCCCGCGCGATCCGCGCCCCAATGTCCATGATCGGACCCTACGGTGCGCGCGTCGCACTGGACCCGGTTTCGGCCAGCAGCAGAAGATCCAGCAGCCGGCCGAGATCGGCATCCACCGGCGCGCGACCCAGCGCGCCGGCCAACGCGTCGAGAGTCCGGATCACGTCGGCCCGAACGGCAGGCCGGGATCGGGACTGAGCGGCGGCAAGGGTGTTGATGACCTGCGCGGATCGATCAGACCCGCTCAGCAACCCGGCGCCGATCGAGGGCGGCTCTGCCACCGGCTCGTCGGCGATGCCGACCTCGAGCCGAGCGCCCAGGGCGGTGGCCAGCCGGTCCAGAGCAGAGACCGTCGGATTGCCGCGACCGTTCTCCAGGTTGGCGATGTACGGGACGGACAGACCGGCGTCGACGGCGACCGACGCGATCGTGCGGCCGGCCGCCTTGCGACGCTCGCGGAGGACTTCACCCAGTTCCACACCCGCCACTCTATTCCCAGAAGACATATTCTGAGAAAACACTCTTGTTCGAATCTATCTTCACAAGATAGTGTCTCGCTCCATGAAGACTCTGGGGAACCGTGACTTCCGCCGGCTGTGGATCAGCGGCGGCGTGTCCGGCATCGGCTCGTGGTTGCTGATCGTCGCCATCCCGTTCTACGTGTTCGACCTGACCGGCTCCACGGTCGCGACCGGCCTCGTACTCGCCCTGGAGGCACTCCCCGCGCTGGTCCTCGGGCCGTGGGCAGGGGCGTTGCTCGACCGCTGGGATCTCACCCGCGCGATGTGGATCGCGGACCTGGTCAGCGCCGCCGCGGTCGCGCTGATTCTGTTCGCCGACGCGGATCGCCTCTGGCCGATCTACCTGGCGATCCTCGCCGAGAATGTCGCGACGATGGTGTTCCGCCCGGCCTCGCGGGCTTTGCTTCCCGCCGTCGTCGGCACCGGCGACGAACTCGCGGCGGCCAACGCGCTGAATGCCTTCACAGGCAGCGCGATCCGCCTGGCCGCCCCACCGCTCGGCGCCCTTCTCCTCGCCGGTCCCGGCATCAAGTTCGTCCTGGCCGCCGACATCGCCAGCTATCTGATCTCCGCTGCAGTCATCGCGACAGTCCGCACCCATCGCCACGCGGCCACCCCAAGCACCAGCGACAGCCCGCTCGCCGGTTTCCAGTACGTCGCCCGCAACCGAGTACTGCGCGGGATCCTGCTCGGCCAGACGATCTTCCTCACCGCGAACGCCGGCCTGACCGCCCTGCTCGTCCCGTTCACCGTCGACCGCCTGCACGCACCCGGCTATGTGCTCGGCTATCTGATCTCGGGGCTCGGCGCCGGCTATCTACTCGGCGCGGCCTTGAGCACCAGAGTCCAGACCTGGTTGAGCATCCGCGACATCCTCGCTGTCACCCAGTTCGCGACCGCCGCCGCGTTCTTCGCTCTCTTCAACGCCCCGAACGTCCCTTGGGCGATCGCCGCCGCCGTACTGATCGGCCTCCCGGGCAGCGTGCTGCTGATCACCGCGCAGACCGCGATCCAGCGCACCGCACCACCGGCCATGCTCGGCCGCATCGGCGCACTCTTCTTCGCGGCGGACTCCTTGGCTCTGCTCGTCGGCGCACTCGCCGCTCCGGCGGTGACACTGCTCCTCGATCTCCCGCTGACCCTCAATCTACTGGCGGCCTTCGCGGTCCTCGCGACACCGCTGACGCTGGTCGCCGTACCGGGTCATCCGGCACATTTCACCCGGACGCATACCGGTGCGTAAGCGGGTGGTCGCAAACGGTCAGCAGGACATCCAACAATTCGACCGGCCTCGAAAAGTGAGAGCTGCCAAATCGTTATCGGCACATTCCTGCAACCATTCTTGACAGCCATTCCGGCCCGCTCGGAGAGCCCTTCCCGACGGCTCTGACCAGCGAATTCGAAGGTTTCCCTACTCTGCGTTAGGTGTCTGTAAAGGTCCCTTCGAAACTGTTCCGAAGGACACGCGCGGTGAGGTGTTCTTTACTCAGCAGCGGACAAAGCCGTCCGCGGCCACCGATCGACTCACCACAGGGAACGAAGATGACCGAGACGCTCGAATCCCCCGCCTCGCACCGCCGGGTGCGGGTCTGGTTCGGCGCTCACCCGATCGCGGACCACACGGCCGCGGTGGAGCAGGCAGCGCAGTACGAGGAAGCAATGCGGCGGCGGTTCGCGTCCCTGAGGGTGACGAGCGAGCCGGTGCTGGTGGACAGTACGGCGGAGCCGGGACGATGACGACCCGGCCGACGCTTCTCGGGTACGTCCGGGCCGACGCGCTCAGTTGCGCGGAGGAGCTGGCCGCCGCGACGGATTCACTCGTCGCCTTCGCCAGTGCCGAGGGCTACACCCTCGGGACGGTCTACACCGAGCGCGACGCGGCCGAGTCCACCGCCTTCCACGCACTGCTCGAAGAGGTGAAGCGGTCCGGCGTCCACGCGGTCGTCGTACCGACGATGAACCACCTCGGCACGGTCGGCACTCCGGCGGCGACGCAGCAACACCTCGAGTTCCACCAGGCACATGTCTGGGCGGCTGACTCGAGATAACTCCACACAGGCAAGCGGAGCTGACGTCTTGACCCCTGCATCGGCGTCGGTTCCGCTCTCCACCTCCACAGCTGCACCGGGAATGCCCGGGCGGTAGTGGACCACCAAGGCCCCACCGGCTGCTACCGGTGGGGCCTTGTCGATGGTCGGCCCGATCAGGCGACGATCGTGTAGCCGTAGCGCTTCATCAGGTCGGCGACGGCCGGGTAGAAGGTCGCGGTGGGATGGATCTTGAAGTGCTGCTGCACCTTGGTCATCACCTGCCGGAAGTGCAGGTGCCACGGCACACCCGGCGCGGGAACGGTCTCGTGCTTGCTGATCGCGCCGACCTTCGGGTGCGCCGCCCAGGCCATCACCCGGGCCCGGTCGGCAGCCCACACACCAGTCATGACGTCGTGCGTCCGCGCGTACGCCATCGCTGCGAGCGAGATGGTCGAGTCCGGCTTCGGCTGCGCCGGCGGGTGCGCCTTCAGGTAGAGCTCCCAGGTCATCCCGTAGTACCCGGGCGGGCCGTCGTCCTTGCCGCGATTCGCCAGTCCGTCGCGCTTGCGGCGGTACTCCGCGACCTGGTGCGCCGCGCCACGGGACAGATCCTTGTCGCCGACCGCGATCCCGTGCACGTGGTACGGCCAGTTGCCCTGCGCCGGCGTCCGCAGCCAGGCCGCGAACCCGACCTGCCGCATCGCCTTCACCACCGCGACCCGCTGCGCGGCGCTCTTCGACGCCACGTCGATGTCGATCGCACCGCCACCGTCGTGCGTCCCGGCCGAGGCCTCGACGCCGCCCTTGTTGTACGACCCCTGCAGGACGGCGAACTTCGAGTGGTACAGCTTCTCCGCGGCCTCGACCATCGCCACGGTCCGCTTGTTCAACTGCTTGCCGCGCCAGACGATCCTTGCCTCAGGCATCGTCTTCCTCACTGGCCGGGCCGAGGATCAGGTCCGCGTCCTCCGCGGCCCCGAGCGCCTCGAGCCGATCCAGGTCGGCCTCGCTCAACTCGTCGTCGAACAGCTCTGACATGGTGCTGTGTCCTTCCCCCGGACGTTCCGCGACCGGGCGGCGCGCGGAATTCGCCGGACAGCGTAGGCGGCGGTGGGGTCGGTTCTTGCGGCCGAACGTTTGAAGAACGTGAAGTTTCGGCACCGACCGCGCGCCTCGACGTGTGCGTACGCGGAGATGGGGTACCTGTAGGTGGTCCCGCGGTTCGGTCAGCGCCATTCGGGCATGGGTGGAGTTCACCGAGCCGCGAGTTCTCCCACTGAGGGGCGGGAGAACGACCGGCCCCGGCGGGCGTGCTCCCAGGCGCGCCCGCCGAGTCGGAGCCCTCAGAGAGCCGACGCGACCAACAGGTAGCGGTTCAGGCTGAAGAAGTAGCCCGCGCCGAGCGAGCGCAGGTCATCGGCCCATGCCTGGGCCTCCTCGGCCGTGACCTCACCATGACCGGGAACGAAGTCGCCGACGATGTCGATCAGGCCGGAACTGTAGGTGTGCTGGTCGTACCCCGCGTTCAGGATCGGCACCACCTGCCGGTGAGTGACGGTGAAACCGGACTTGGCCACTACGCCGGCCAGCGTCCGGGGCAGATGCGGATCCGCGAGATGGTCCTCGAACGCCGTCAGCACCCGGCCCATCCGGACGTCGTCGGTCGACCGCCACACCACCGAACCCCAGTCCGTGTCCAGCAGTACGACGCGACCCGCGGGACGCAGCACCCGGCGTACCTCGTCCAAGGCGCTCGGGACGTCGTCGATGTACTCGAAGACCTGGGTGGAGACGACCACATCGAAGCTCTCCGAGGCGTGCGGGATCCGGTCCGCGGACGCCAGTTCGAGTTCGATACCCGGCCCGCCGGGCACCTCGGCACGAGCACTGGCGATCGCGAGCATGCTGTCGCTGATGTCGATCCCGCAGATCCGCCCACTCGGCCCGACCTCGGCCGCCATCTCCTCGGCCAGGAGCCCCGGCCCGACACCGACGTCCAGCACCCGATCTCCCGGCCGCAGGGCCAGCGCGGTCCGCACCACCCGTCGCTGCTCGATCACGTCCGGAGTCGTGTACATCGTCTCCATCTGCCGCGACACTTCAGGATCGAACTGCAAACCGTTCACGCCGGTCTCTCCGCCCATACCTTCATCATCAACCGCGACCTGCCATCGCGGGGAGACTCCACGCGGTACGTAATTCGGACGCGCTCGAGTCGAGATCGCACTACCTTGGCCGGGTGATCGACGTACCCGAGGGATTCCGGCGGATGCCGCGGTGGTGGAGTGACGGCTCGGCCTGGCTGGACGGCCTGGCTCAGGCGGTCGACCAGCAGACCGAGCGGTGGGGCTTGGAGGTCGACGGAGACGTCGCGTACGGGTCGAACGCGTTGGTCGTGCCGGTGACGCGAGGCGGCGAGGAGTTCGTACTGCGGATGAACCCGCCCGGACCCGAGGTCGAGGAGCAGACGCGGGCGCTGCGGTGGTGGGACGGGCGCGGGATGGTCATGCTGTACGACGCCGACCTCGAGGCCGGTGCGATGCTGCTGGAGCGGCTGTCGACGCCGTTGACGACCCGGCCGGTGGCGGAAGCGGTCGCCGTATTGGGACGACTGATGCGACGGCTGGCGGTGCCCGCGCCGGACGATGCGCCGTCGACCGCGGAGATCGTCGCTCGGCGGGCGAGTCAGCTCGAGCCGGAGTGGGACCGGCTCGGTCGGCCGTTCGACGTCAGCATTCTGCGGCAGGCGCTGGACGTGGCACCGAAGCTGGCCGAGACGACATCCGAGCTCGCTGTGAACGGGGACCTGCATTCGGACCAGGTGCTCGCAGGCAGGCGCGAGCCGTGGCTGACGGTCGACCCGGTGTTGCTCCGCGGCGACATCGAGTACGACCTCGCGCGGGTGCTGTGGACGCGGCTCGACGAGATGGCCGACATCGTCCCGCACTTCGACACGGCGGTCGGCGAGGCCGGCCTGGAGCGCGACCGGGCTCGTGACTGGGTCGTCTTCCGCGCGGTCGACTACTGGCTCTGGGGGCTGTCAGTCGGTCTGACCGAGGACCCCGTTCGCTGCGCCCGCCTGGTCGCCGCGTTCTGACCGCCAGATGAACCGGCTACGCATCATCCGCGGGGTGTCGTTCGCGTTGGTGGCGATCGAGTGCAGGATCCACGGGTGGGTGATGTAGACGTCGCCCGCGCGGCCGGTGAGCTCGACGACGCGCACCGGCAGACCGTCCAGATCGGCCTCGACGGTCGGATCGGTCGAGCGATCGGCGCTGGTGAGGTCGCGGAACCACGGATCGGATCGCAGGACCTGGTCGCGGATGGTGGTGAAGTCCCGCTCCGAGGTCGCGGTCAGGTGCCGCGCGATGACCCGGTGAGAGCCTGCCACCTGCGGGGTGCCGCCGCCACCGGGCTCGAGATCGGTGAGCAGGGCCCAGATCTTCACCGCCGCCAGGTCGTCCGGCGGCAACTCGAACCCGAGGTCGGTGTGCCACTGGCGATGCGGGACTGACCAGGATTCGCCTGTCGGCATGGTGACGAGCACCTGGCCCTGATGCGGCGGCTCGGTCCACTCACCGAGCAAGGTGTCGAGCGCCGACCGCAGCGGCGGACCGAGGATCGGGTTCGCCACCGGGTTGGTCTTGGTGTTCTTCAGCTTCGTCGGCCGCAGGTTCGTCCAGGTGGAACGATCGTCGCGCTCCATCCCGTGCCGGGTCCGCAGTTCGCTCCACAGAACGCCGCGCATCCGATCGGCATCATCGGCCGAGAACGCGGACGGGACCTTCACGATCCCGTCCCGTTCAAAGACTTCCAGCTCCAGGGCGTCGAGCATCCCCCCATGCTCCGCCCGACCATCCCACCCCCGCCACCGAATTACCCAAGTGTTGCCAATAGCAACGATCCGGCGGACCCTCCGCACGCGATGGGGCTAGTGGGCGGGGGCGAAATCGTGGAATCCGATCAGGCGCTGGATGCGGCCGTCCTCGGTCAGGAGGACGATGTCGGTGCCGCCCGCGACGGGGTCCTGGCCTTCGGCCTTCAGGTGCCAGGTCCAGCGCAGGTAGGTGTGGTGCTCGTCGATGTCGCCGATGCGGACGAAGGACAGGCCCGGGAACATCTGCTGGGCGGCGCCGACCAGCTTGTTCAGCTCGTCGTGGCCGTTCGTCTCGAAGCTCGGGTCGACGAACGTCGCGTCCTCGGTCCAGGTCCCCGCGATCAGCTCGGCCCGGCGGTCCGCGTCGGCCTCGTTCCACATCGCGAAGTACTGCTCGGCAAGAGTCGTGCTGGTCATCGTGTTCTCCTCGGTTTCGTTCGGATGACCAGAACCTTGCCGTCGGCCGGCGATCCGGTCGATGACGTCGGAGGTAATGGCGCTGTCTCTGCCACCGGTTACGGTCGAACCATGGCAGCGACGATCGAGGAGACCTTCCAGCGCCCGGTGGGCGAGCTTCTGCGCGGCTGGCGGGAGCGCCGCCGGCTCAGTCAGCTCGAGCTGGCGAACCGCGTGGAGGTGTCCACCAGGCACGTGAGTTTCGTGGAGACCGGCCGATCCAAACCGAGCCGCGAGATGGTGCTGCGGCTGGCCGAGCACCTCGACGTACCACTGCGGGACCGCAACCAGCTCCTCCTGGCCGGTGGCTACGCGCCGATCTACACCGAGTCGTCGCTGCATTCGCCGGCGATGCTCGCGATCCGTACGACGCTTCGCCGCCTGCTCAAGGCGCACGAGCCGTATCCTGCGCTCGTGGTCGACCGCTGGTGGAACATCGTCGAGGCCAACGCCGGCATCCAGCTGTTCACCACGGACGTCGACGAGAAGTTGCTCCAGGCACCGGTCAACGCCTTACGACTCACCCTGCACCCGGACGGCCTGGCCCGCCGGATCGGCAATATCGCCGAGGTCCGCGCCGCCGCCCTCGCGAGCCTGCAACGCCAGGTCGCCGGCACCGCCGACCCCGATCTGCAGGACCTGTACGACGAACTCCGCGAGTACGCCGCGAACGACCGGCCGGTCAAGCCGGCGACGGCGGAGGTCGTCGTACCGTTCCGGCTCGTGCACAACGGGCACGAACTGTCGCTGCTGACGATGATCGCGACCTTCGGGACGCCGCTCGACGTCACGGTGTCCGAGCTGATGATCGAGTCGTTCTACCCGGCCGACGACCAGACCGCCGAATACCTGCGGACGCTGGCATGAACGAACCACCCATCAGCGAGGGCGACACCATCGCGCTGCAGCTCGGCTGGCTCGACTACTACCGCGGCGTCGTCGAGACCAAGCTGACGGGACTGAGCGACGCCGACCTGAGGTCGAGCCCACTGCCGTCCGGCTGGTCGCCGCTCGAACTGCTGCGCCATCTCGTGTACGTCGAGCGACGCTGGCTGCGCTGGGGATTCGCGGGTGAGCAGGTCGCCGAGCCGTGGGGCGACTCGGGCGGTGATCCCGAGGGCCGCTGGACGGTCGGCGCGGGCGAGAGTCTCGACGAGCTCCTCGGCAGACTGCACGAGGGCGGTGCGACTACGCGCCGACTGGTGACCGGCGCCGATCCTTCGGCCCTGGTCGCGGCCGGTGGGCGGTTCGGTGAGGCGGACCGCCCGACCGTGAACTGGATCCTCTTCCATGTCCTGCAGGAGTACGCCCGGCACACCGGACAACTGGACGTCGTCCGCGAACTGGTTGATGGGGTCACCGGCGAGTAGGTGATTCCGCCCGTCGCCTACTCGCCGGTGTCCCCGCGGGAGCCCTACCGGTCTGAGGAGGGGAGACCGGTGGGGAAGCTCGGCTTCGGGAGGCTCGGCTTCGTGGTCGGGAGCGTCGGCTTGGCCGGCAGGTGGATCGTCGGCTGCTGACCCGGATCGACGGTGACACCGCCGGACACCTTCACCGTCGGGACGGCCGGCTTCGGCAGGGACGGCTTGGTGGTCGGCAGGTCCGGCTTGCCCGGAACGCTCGGCTTCGGGACCGACGGCACCGACGGCTTGCCGTCCGGTACGCCGTTCACGCAGTCAGGCAGGGTCGGGACACCCTTGCCCGGCAGCGACGGCTTGACGCTCGGCAGGGACGGCTTCGCGGGCAACGACGGCTTGCCGCTCGGCAGCGAGGGCTTGGCCGTCGGAAGGCTCGGCAAGGCCGGCAACGACGGCTTCACGTTCGGCAGCGTCGGCTTCGCAGGGAGGGTCGGCTTCGCGGGCAACGACGGAAGGCTCGGCTTGCTTGTCGGGAGCGACGGCTTGCCGCTCGGCAGCTTCGTCGGGAGGACGGGCTTGGCCGGCAGCGACGGCTCGATGCTCGGCAGCGTGGGCTTCGCGGGCAGCGAAGGCTGCACGCTCGGCAGAGACGGCTTCGCGGGCAACGACGGCTTGCCGGCGGGCAAGCTGTTCGGGTCGATGGTCTTGTTCACCGGCAGCTGCGGCTTGGCCGGCAGGCAGGTCGGGTCGACCGACGGCACCTGCGGCTGCGTGGTCGGAACCACCACTGGCACCGGCGGCTTGCTGCCGCCGGCCAGCAGGTTCTTCACCGGCGCCGGTCCACCGACCGCGGCGGACACCGTCGCTACGGTTCCGGCCAGGGCGGTGACGCCCGCCGCGGCCAGTCCCCGGCGGAGCCAGGCCAGCCGCTTGCCGCGCCGCATCAGGTCGGCGGTGTCGGGCTGCCAGGGCTCCAGCTCATAGTCGAGCGCGCTGCGAATCTGCTGCTCGTCACTCATCAGTTTCCTCCAACTCCGGTATCGATCAGGTCGGGTGCCAGACGCAGCTTGGCCAGCGCCCGGGAGGCCGTGCTCTTCACGGTCCCGGCCGCCATGCCGAGCAGCTCGGCGGTCTCGGCCTCGGAGAGATCCTGCGAGTAGCGCAGCGCGACGACGGCTCTCTCCCGGACGGTCAGACCTCCGAGGGCCGAGAGCACGGCCTCCCTGGTCTGCACCTCCCCGGCGAAGTCCGCTACCGCTCGCTGGTCCCAATCGTTCTGCACCGGGTCACTGGGTACTTCGTTGGTCCAGCGCCGGCGGGCCTGGGAGAGGAACCGGTTGACCAGTACCCGCCGCACGTAGCGCAGCGGATCACCGCTCAGCTTGTGCCATTTCGGGTACGACCGCATCAACGCCTGCTGCACCAGGTCCTCGGCAGTGTGCCGATCGCCGCACAGCATCTCCGCGAAGCGGAGCAAGGGGGTCGACTGCGCCAACACGAAGCGCTCGAAATCGGCGTCCGCGGTCCGGGTCATCGATTCTCCTCTGCCTCTGTCACACCGGTCCAAACCCCCTGGGTGATCGATCGGGTTCTGTTCTGTCACGAACTCCTTCGAAGAAATTTATTCACGGTCTATACAACAGTGGTGTTTGTTTGTCACATTGGGTGAGCCGGTCCTCACGGTCGGCCCACACCTTCACCGCCCCGGAGGTAACCCGCCCATGCGTATCACCCGAAGTGCCCAGCTCGCCGCCGGTCTGGCTGCGACGCTGGCGATCTTTACCGCCACCTTGCCCAGCACGGCCGCGTCGACCGATCCGGTCGCCGTCGCGGCCCAACCCGCCGGATCCAGCAACGTCCGGATCGAGGGCAGCCGGATCATCCTCGGAGACGCCCCGGCCACCATCGGCTCCGCCGAACTCCGGCAGCGCTCGGGTCTCGCCGAGCTCACCCCGGTCCGCTTCCCGGCCGCCACATCGGCTGTCGTCGTCGGCTACACCTCCGGTACGCCGGACGGTTCGTCGGCGGAGGTCGACGTACGCGCATGGGTGAAGGACCGATGGTCGGAGTGGACCTCCGCCAAGGCCGGTACGCCGACCGCGTTGCCCGGTGCCAGCGACCAGGTGCAGTTGCGCATCATCGTGATTGCGCCCCCGACCGGCGCGAACCCGTGGGTCGGCGACGTCGCCGTCCAGCCCACCGACAAGGCCGCCCCGAGCCGGATGACCGTCCAGGCCGCGCCGCTGCAGTCCCGCGTCTTCGCCACCCGCGAAGGACTGGTCGGCGGTACGACGGCCAACGGGCACGTCATCATCAGCCGCGACCACTTCGTCGCGCTGCCCTCGCGGCGCGGGCTGGCCGGCAACGGCTCCGGCACCTACTCGGTCAAGGTCTGTACGGCGTCGCGGTGCGCGTTCGAGCCGGTGTGGGACGTCGGCCCGTGGAACACCAAGGACGACTACTGGAACCCGAGCGCGACCCGGGAGATGTGGAAGGACCTGCCGCAGGGTCGTCCCGAGGCGCAGGCGGCGTACCAGAACGGCTACAACGGCGGGAAGGACCAGTTCGGCCGGACGGTCGCCAACCCGGCCGGGATCGACCTGGCCGACGGTGTGTTCTGGGACGCGCTCGGGATGTCGGACAACGGGTTCGTCGACGTGACGTATCTGTGGACGGGTGACGGCGGCCGCGGCACGGTCGCGATCACGTCCGGCTACCTGAACGTGCGCAACTCGCCGAACTCCAGCGGCGCGGTCGTCGGGATGGCGGGCAAGTCCGCGCAGGTCACGGTCGAGTGCCAGACCACCGGCTCGAGCGTCACGGGCTCGCAGGGCACGAGCAACGTCTGGCTCCGCGTCCACAGCGGGATGTACGTGACCAAGGCGTACATCTCAGCCGGGACGTTCGCAGCCTGCTGAGCGCCCAGGCCATCACAATCCCGTCCCCGACGCGACCCCGCGGCGTGCGGAGCGCGCGAGGCGGTGATTGTGATGGCCTGGCGGTTCGGGGTCAGCAGCCGTGGCTGATCTGGGCGCAGGTCTGCTCGCCCCAGACGAGCTTGAAGGTCTTCCCGTTCTTGCCGGTCAGGGTGACGGTGATCTGCCGGCCGGGCGCTGTGCCGTCCTTCCAGGGCGTCGCGGTCTGGTGCTGCATCAGCCAGTAGCCGCCCTTGATCACGGCATTCGTGGTCGTGCCGTCGGGGAACGCGTACGCGATCTTCGTGATCCCGGCGGGGAGCAGCCCGGCGGCCCAGTAGTACTCGTACTGCTTACCCTTGATCGGGATCAGGTTGTTCGCGACGGCGAACGCGTCCGTGCTGGTGGACGCCGTACCGAGCTTCGCAGGCTGCCGGATCGAGCCCTCGCCGTCATGCCGCGCGTACGCCGTGTCGCAGCCGGCCCAGTACTTGCTGTCGGCAAGGGTCAGCACACTGCCCGGTGCACCGTCCAGCCGCGCGACGACCTTCGCGGAGCTCCCCGGCCCGTCGACTTCCTTCAGCCAGCCCTTGCATGCCGCCACCGCGTCCGTCGGCGGTTCCTGGACCTTCGGCGTGGGCACGACCGGCTTGACGCCAGGGATCTGCCGTGGAGCACTTGGGGTGGGAGACAGCTGATCGCTCGGAGTGGCCCGCTGCCTGGTGGTCGGCAAATCCCTTGGCGACAGGCTGGGCGAAGGAGCGCTCGGGGTATCGGTCGGCCGGAGGCTTGGCGACGGCTCGTCGGACGGCGTGGCCGGTCCACCGCCGGCGACCGTCGTGTCGGTCGAGGACCGCCCGTTCCGCGCCATCGCCGTCCCTGCGATCGCGACACCGGCCACCGCCGCGACCGCGAGTCCACTGATCAGGATCCTGGCCACCCGGCCGTTCCGGACCTGTTCCATCATCGTTGCCCTCCACCACATCGGGGTTTGTCGGGCTGAAGGACGCGGCGTACGGTCCGAAAGGTTCTGCTCAGCAGCCGTGGCTGATCTGGGCGCAGGTCTGCGTGCCCCAGTTCAGCCGGACGTCGTTCAGTACGCCGCCTGTTGCCGAGAGCAACTGAACCCGGACCCGGTCGCCCAGGTCGTGGGCACCCGGCCGGATGCTGGACAGGTGCCGCATCAGCCAGAAGCCGTTGCTGATCTCGGCATCCACGGTCTCGCCGTCCGCGAAGCTGTAGCGCACGGTCGCGACACCGTCCGGCAGCAGGCCGGCCGCCCAGAAGTAGTCCCGCGGCCCGTCCACGGTGTCGACGGTGTTGTTCGCGACCGCGAATGCGTTGTTGTCCTGCAGTCCTGGCGTCTTCAGAGTCGCCGGCTTGCGGGCCGACACCTCCTTGCCGTACGTGCTGTCACAAGCCATCCAGTAGCGGCTGTCCGCGATCACGATTGTCTTGCCGGCTTCATCGCTCACTGTTCCTCTGAGCTTCGCCGCCGCACCCGGTCCGGGCTCGCCGTCGGCCGGCGTTCGGCAGGTCGCGACGGTCAGCTGAGGCGATGTCCCTGGTGTGTCGGACACCTGCGGGTTGGCGCTCGGGACGGGCGCGCTGGAGTTCATCGACGGGAGCTCTACCGGCGGGCGAGGTGTGACACCGGCGAGCGACGGCGAGCGGGTGGGTGTCGGGTGCGGGGACAACACCGGTGCGGTCGGTCCGTGGTTCGCGGGCTCGGGGGCGTTGCCCAGGTTGTCACCCCGGACCAGGAATCCGCCCGTGGCGATCGCGATCACCGCGACCGAGGCCGCCGCTGCGGTGGCGAGGACGTGGGTCCTGTGACGACGGCGCGCCCCCGCGATCACCCGGCCCGGGTCTAGCGGCTCGATGCTGCCGTCGGGTGCCAGTGCGTCCCGGACCTCGTGCTCTGGCGGCCTGCCCTTCTCGTTCATGCTCGTTCTCCTAAATAGCTACCGCTCAGCTCGGGAGCTGCCCGCAGCTTGCCGAGCGCCCGCGCATTCGCGCTCTTGACCGTGCCGACCGCCACCCCGAGGACCGCCGCCGTCTGTCGCTCGGTCAGGTCTTCGACATACCGCAGTACGACGACCGCACGCTCGCGCCTGCTCAGTGTCGACATCGCGGCGCCGATCGCGACCCGTCGGTCCACCGTGCCCGACTGGTCCGCGACGCTCAGGCCGAGGTGCGACTCCAGTTCGGCCGCGTCACCGCTCGGCCGCTCACGCCATGGGCGACGTCGTACCCATGACAGGTGCTGGTTGACCACAGCCTGGCGGACGTAGCCGAACGGGTCGGCCATCTCGATCCGGTCCCAGCGCAGGTACGCCTTCTCCAGCGCGGTCTGCACCAGGTCCTCGGCCAGCCCGGCATCGCCGCACAGCATCCGCGCGAAGTGGATCAGCCGCGCGGATCTGGCCAGCACGAATGCCGTGAAGTCGTCGTCCCGGTTCGCCGAACCCGGCATACCCTCTCCGTCCTCCGTCCCTCACCCATCAGGACGCCGTACACCGCCGAAAGGTTCTGGGAATCTTCCGGCAAAGCAGGGCCAGGGCGGCCCCGTCATCAGCGGCGGTCGGCTGCGGAGGTGGAGCGATCCGGGCGCGCGCCGGACAGAGTCGGTGAGGGGACCGGGGAGTCGGGGCGGGGCACGCGAGCCGCCGAGCGGTCGGACGGCGTGTCCGACGGCGGCGCGAGGCGCACGGGCGGGAGGGTGTCCGCAGCCAGGCGGACCCGGTTGCGGCCGGCGGCCTTGGCGGCGTACATCGCCCGGTCGGCGCGGAGCAGGAGGTCGTCGACGTCGGCCCCGTCGGCGGGGTAGACGGCGACGCCGATCGAGATGGTCAGGAGGAAGGTGTCCGGGCCCAGATCGGGGTCGTCGAGGACGCCGGCGCACATCGCGGCCAGTGGACTGGCCGCGACCGCGTTGCGGAGCCGGTCCGCCGTGACTGTGGCCTCGTCGATGCCGGTCTCCGGCAGCGCGATCACGAACTCCTCGCCACCGAACCGGCCGATCACGTCCTTCGCCCGGATCGCACTGCGCAGGATCGTCGCAACCGCGCGCAGCGCCTCGTCACCGACCAGGTGGCCATGCCGGTCGTTGACCTGCTTGAAGTGGTCGATGTCGATCAGCAGCACCGCCATCGGCTCGCGCTGGGCCCGCGCGGTCCGCAGCATCTCCTCGGTACGACGCCGCCACCAGTCGACGCGGCTCAAGTTCGTCTTCGGGTCCGTCTGTGCCTCGGACTCCAACTGGCCGAGCAGCAGGGCCCGCTGCGCGGTAAGCGTGATCGGGATCGCGACGAACGCGAACCACGGGCTGATCAGGCACGCGGCGGCCAGCAGGCAGCCGAGCGTCGCGGCTGTGGCATCGGTGCACAGGTCATCGATCCCGCCGACGGTCTCCCGCCACGTGCTGCCGGGGATGATCAGTGAGATCGCGAGACCGCAGAGCACGGTGTCCGTCGCGACCAGCGCCAGCGCTCCCGCGACCATGGACACCACCAGTCCGAGCCCGCTGTCTCCAGTCAGGTCGCGCGTGGCGGTGAACGTGGCGTGCGCGGCGCCGACGCCCAGCACGTGGACCGCGGTCGAGAACGCCCAGCGGTACGGGATGCACTTACCGGCCCGGATCCGCCACCAGATCCGGAGCAGGACAGCGACCAGGATCGCGAGGGCCGGGTGCAGGATCAGCGCGGCCGCGATCATCCACGCCGGCGCCAGGTCCTTGTGCAACGCTCCGCCCCGGCGGCGCCGATTCTCCACGCGGCGCGCACCCTCGACCGAGATCAGCGCGGACGCGGTCAACGCGAACACCAGGTCCACACCGCGCCAACTCGGCAGATCCGTGAACGCCTGGACGGCGTACCCGATCGCGGCGAGGTCGACGAGCACCACAACGACGAACGCCGGGACCGTCAGCGTCCACAGCGCCCAATACCGAACCGCTCGCCTACTCTGCGCAACCATTGCCTCACACCGTACGACGAGTAAGCGTCTCGTCCCAATCGGCGACGGCGCGGTGCCGATGACGAGTTGGAAACGATGGCTGCGTCGCTGACCATTCAGTCGTTTGATCAAGGATCACATCGGCAAAAACCCTTACAGAACAAGCAAAAGTCGGACCGTCCGGGTTCGGAATGTTTAGCCGGACGGTCCGGCCCGAACGGGAGGATCAGCGGCGGCGGCGAGCCGAGCCGAACAGGCCCCGGACGATCTCGCGACCGGCGGAGCGGGCGAACTGTTTGAACGCGGACGAGCCGATCACCTGCTCGACCATCGACTTGTCCTGCTTCTGCGCCCGCGGCTTCGGCTCCGGTACGGACTTGGCCTGCTCCTCCGCCTGACGCTCGGCCTCGGCCTGCTCGGCGCCGGCCTGCACCTTGGCGGCCAGCATCTCGTACGCCGACTCCCGGTCGATCACCTCGGTGTACTTCGCGTTGTTCGGCGAGCCCTGGACCGATGCGGTCAGCTGCTCGGCCGTGGCCGGCGCCATCAGCGACAGCGGCGCCCGCAACCGGGTCCACGCGACCGGCGTCGGCGCGCCCTTCTCGTTCATCACCGTCACGATCGCCTCGCCGATGCCGAGCTGGGTCAGCACCTCGGCCAGGTCGTACGACGAACTCGGGAACGTCGACACGGTCGCCTTCAGCGCCTTCGCGTCGTTCGGCGTGTGCGCCCGCAACTGGTGCTGCACCCGCGAACCGAGCTGGGCGAGCACGTCGTCCGGCACGTCCTTCGGCGTCTGGGTGACGAAGAAGACGCCGACCCCCTTCGACCGGATCAGCCGCACGGTCTGTGCGATCGAGTCCAGGAACGCCTTCGACGCATCGTTGAACAGCAGGTGCGCCTCGTCGAAGAAGAACACCAGCTTCGGCTTGTCGACGTCGCCGACCTCGGGCAGGTCGTGGAACAGGTCGGCCAGCAGCCACATCAGGAAGGTGGAGAACAGCGCCGGCCGGTCCTGCAGGTTCGGCAGCTCGAGCAGTGAGATCAGGCCCTTGCCGTCGCGCTGCTGCAGCAGGTCCGCGGTGTCGAACTCCGTCTCACCGAAGAACGCCTCCGCACCCTGGTCGGCGAACCCGATCAGCGAGCGCAGGATCACCCCGGCGGTCGCGGCCGACAACCCGCCGAGCTCCTTGAGGTCGGCCTTGCCCTCGTCGCTGGTCAGGTGGGTGATGACGGAGCGGAGGTCCTTCAGGTCCAGCAGCGTCAGGCCCTGCTTGTCGGCGTAGTGGAAGATCAGCCCGAGCGACGACTCCTGGACGTCGTTCAGCCCCAGCACCTTGGACAGCAGCACCGGCCCGAATGACGTGATGGTCGCCCGGATCGGGATCCCGGAGCCCTGCCCGCCGAGCGCGTAGAACTCGGTCGGGAACCCGGTGGCGTTCCACTCCTGGCCGATCGTCTTGGTCCGGGCCAGCAGCTTCTCGCTCTCCTGTCCGGGCTGGGAGATGCCGGACAGGTCGCCCTTGATGTCGGCGGCGAACACGGCGACCCCGGCCGCCGACAGCTGCTCGGCCATCAACTGCAGGGTCTTCGTCTTACCGGTACCGGTCGCGCCCGCGACCAGGCCGTGCCGGTTCACCATCGACAACGGGATCCGGACCGCCGCCTCCGGTTTCGGCTCGTCGCCGACCAGCAGCGCGCCGAGTTCGATCGCCGCCCCTTCGAACGCGTACCCCTGCTTGACGGTCTCCACGACATCAGCTGTCTCGGCCATGTCAGCGTGCCTCTCCCCGGTTTGAAGGAACCACTCGCTGCGCATGCTAGTGCCCCGGGCGTGGTTGGGAGAGTTATCCACACCCGGGGGCTGGGCTGTGGATCAGCGCATGACGACTACGTGGGTGGCCCCGGCGGCGAAGGTCCAGATGGCGGCGGACATCGACGCCGTGACCCGGATGCAGCCGTGTGAGGCGCGGTAGTTGGTGCCGAGCAGCCAGTCGGCGTGGATCTGCTTCCCGTTCGACTTGTACGTCGGGATCTGGTGGAACCCGATCCCGCAGGGCGCGAACCGGACGAAGTTGTTCAGGTACAGGCTCGCGCCGTCGGTGTTCTTCCGGATCCGCGCCGCCCGCCCGCACTTCGCGCCGCTGGTGTAGTTCCCAGCGCGCAGGTACGACGGGTTGTCGATGATCCCGCCCTGCCGGACGACCTTGCCGCGGGCATCGATCAGCCACACCCAGTTCTGCGTCTGGCTGATGACGATCCGCCGCCCGCTCCCCGACCGCCGCGGCACCGACCGCACGTCACACCGTTTCGCCGTCGTCGCCATCAGCCGCGAGTACGTCGTACTGTTCAGGGCACCGGACTGGCTCAGGACGTTGGCGGACTGGAACCGGACCGTGGCCGCCTGGGTCATCGCGCCGATCTTGCCGTCCACCGGCCCGGCCGTGCAGCCGAGCTTGTTCAGCCGTGTCTGAGCCGCCTTCGCCTGTGTCACCGTGAGCGCGTCGGCCGGCAGCGCCGTACCTGCCGCGACCAGCGTCAAGGCCGCTGCGGCGAGCCCGAGTTTGGAAAGAATTCGCATGCGGTTCACCCCCTTGGTCGTGGGCGAGGAACCGACGCCCACTACTCGCTCTCCGGATAGGACGTCCACCGGCACCGAAAGGTTGAGTCCCCACCCCTGTCTGTTCCGGTGACGTTCATGACCTCTCACAAGACCTTTTACCCAGCTAGACTTGGAGGGGTGATCTTCAAGCGCGTCGGGGAGGAACGTCCGTACCCGGACCATGGCCTGCAGCCGAAGGACTGGTCTTCGCTGCCGCCGAGGCAGGTGCGGCTGGACGAGCTTGTCACCACCAAGGGCACCCTCGACCTGAGCGCGCTCCTCGACGAGGACTCCACCTTCTACGGCGACCTGTTCGCGCATGTCGTCGAGTGGAAGGGTGAGATGTTCCTCGAGGACGGCCTGCACCGCGCCCTGCGGGCCGCGCTGCAGCAGCGTTTGGTCCTGCATGCCCGGGTACTGGTCGTGGACTGACCAGATGCCTGCTCACGGGGGGTTGAGCCGATGACCGCGATCCATCCACAGCCGAGGCCGCACTCGCGGATCCATTGGCGTACGCCGATCACGATGGTGGCCCTGCTGGTGATCCTGGTCGGCGGCGCCTGGTGGGGCTGGAACTCGTTGATCAACAGCAGCGCCGAGCCGACCTGCGTCGACCAGAAGCTGCCGAACAACCGCCTGGTGCCCAAGCAGGTGGTGGTGAACGTCTACAACGGTGGAGCCAAGGCGGGGACGGCGGCCGCCGTGGCCGACATGCTGAAGAAGCGCGGGTTCCACGTCGCGAGGATCGCGAACGAGCCGAAGGGCGACAAGATCGACGTCGTCGCGATCCGCGGTGCGACCGACAAGTCGCCTGAACTCCTCCTGGTCGCCGGCCAACTCAGCCAGAAGGCCCTGACCATCGGCGACGAGCGCACCGACCACACCGTCGACCTGGTCGTCGGCCCCCGCTACACCAGCCTCAAGCCCAAAGGCCTCCCCTCCATAGCTCTGGCCCCCGACACCACCCTCTGCCTCCCCGTCATCCACACCCCCCAACCCATCCCCTCCGGCCAAAACCCGAACTGATCAGTCGGTCGCCTTCGGGTGCCCGGTCCCCGCGTACGTGATCCACACCGTCCGCACCTCCGGGTCGACGAGATACCAGATCCGCCCCCCACCAGTAACCTCGTACTGCCACTGCTCGAGCCCGGCGACAATCGCCAGATCGAACTTCAGCCGCTGACGACGAGCTGATCGCGGGGAGGGCTGGGGCTCGGTTCTGATGTCTTGCCACGCCTTGGCAGTGTTGCCGGGCGCCTGGCAACAGAGCTCCTCCCAACCCTTCGCGGCAGGCGAGCTGTGAAACCTGACGTCCCAGTGATCCGGCCCTGGGGGAGGAGCGACCCGATCACCACGTTTCGCCGGAGTCACTCGACCGTTGGCCGCGGCACAGGACCGAAGTCGCCACCACGCGGCGAGCTCAGAATGGCAAGCAACTCGGGATCGGCGTGGATCTCGGCGGTGCTCCGCCACTCGATGATCAGCTGTAGCACAGGCGCCGGGATGTCGAGGTCCATGCTCGCCTCCATCACGTCGACGAGTTCCTGCGCGAAGGCCGCTTGGCCGTCCACAGGCAGGAACTTGATCCACGGAAAGACCTGCGGTAGGACATCGAGCAGGTACTGCGAACGCACGGTTGGGTTGCTCATCACCGCCCGCAGCATTCGCACGGTGATCACGACCAACTCATGCTCTTCGTCTGCCCGGGCAACCGTGGTCAGGACCAGGTCGTCCTCGGAGCCGCGGCGGTGGACTCGGAGGGCGCGCCGACGGCTCGACTTCAGCTTTTCCACTGTTTCGTTCGGGCGCTGGAGTAGGTCGGAGAAGTTCACTTCCTGCAGTTCCGGCATACTTCAAAAGTAGTTCAGAACTCACCGCTGGGCAAACCGCTTTCAGTGTTGTTCGCGGCCTCGTTCGCCGAACCAGCCGGCTAGGCGGCCGGCTCGGGAGACGGCGCGGAGGCGGCGGGCGGTCTGGTCGCGGAGCGGGCTGGGGGCGACGACGAGGAGGGAGTCGCCGGCTCGGAGGACGGTCCGGCGGTCGGGGACGAAGGCTCGGTCGCCGCGGATGATGAGCGAGACGGACACGCCAACGGGCAGGCGCAGTTCGCCGATCTCGACGCCGGCCAGGCGCGACTCGCTCGGTACGTGCACCTGGAGCATGTCCGCCCCGAGCGACTCCAGCGGCGCGACGTCGATGTCCACCTCGTACGACGCGTTCTCGTCGAGCACCTTCAACCGGCGGGCCAGCCACGGCAGGGACGGACCCTGCAGCAGCGTGAACAGCAGGACCAGCACGAACACCACGTCGAAGATCCGGTCGGCCTGAGGCACGCCCGCCGCCAGCGGGATGGTCGCCAGCACGATCGGCACCGCACCGCGGAGGCCTGCCCACGCGATGAACGTCTGCTCGCTCCACGGCATCCGGAACGGCGCCGCCGACACCGCCACCGACGCGAACCGCCCGACCACGGTCACCGCGACCCCGATCACCAGCGCGATCACCAGGTCGTCCAGCCCGATCCGGCCCGGGGACGCGAGCAGCCCGAGCATGATGAACAGCCCGATCTGCGCCAGCCAGGCGATCCCGTCGACGAACGACCGGGTCGCCAGCCGGTGTGGCAACTCGGCCCGCCCGAGGATCAGCGACGTCACGTAGACCGCCGCGAACCCCGACACATGCAGCAGCACCGCCCCACCGGCGTACGAAAGGATCGCGAGCGACAGGACCGCGACCGGGTACAGACCGGCCGAGCCGAGCGCGACGCGGCGGAGCAGGCCGACACTGACCCAACCGATCAGGAACCCGAACAGCGCGCCGACGACAAGCTCATAGAGCACCAGACCGGTGAAGTACCAGATGCCCTTCTCGCCGACCTCGCCCGTGCTCACCAACGTGACCAGCAAGACCGTCGGCGCGTCGTTCAGACCGGACTCGGCCTCGAGCGCGCCCCGCAGCCTCGGTCTGATCGGGACCCGGCGCAGTACGGAGAAGACCGCAGCGGCGTCGGTCGGCGAGGTGACCGCGCCGAGCAGGACCGCGAACTGCCAGTCCAGCCCGAGTACGAAGTGCGCCACACAGGCGACCACCCCGACGCTGATCGCGACGCCGACGGTCGCCAGTACGACGCCCAGTGGCATCACCGGGCGTACTTCGTTCCACCGGGTGGTCAGACCGCCCTCGGTCAGGATCACCACCAGCGCGGCGAACCCGAGGGCATGCGCCAGCTGCGCGTCCTCGAAGTGGATGTGTCCCGGGCCGGACTCGCCCAGCACCAGGCCCATCCCGAGGTAGATCAGCAGCGAGGGGAGCCCGAGCCGTCCGGACAACCGGACCGCGACGATCGCGACCAGCAGCACCGCCGCGCCGGCCAGGAGAATCCTGTCGAGCTCCGTGACATCCATTGGGGCCCCCCGCTGCGTCAGGTCCCGAGAGACGAAAACCCTGACGCATCACACAGCATCAGGGTCTCCGGCCTTCTTCCACCCGCGAAGGTGGTTGGCGGTGGCGGAGGGATTTGAACCCTCGGACGGGGGTTGCCCGTCACGCGCTTTCGAGGCGCGCTCCTTCGGCCGCTCGGACACGCCACCGCCGGAGAGGCTATCAAGGTCTGTGCCCGATGAAGAAATCGCGCAGCCGTGCGCCCGCCTCGTCGGCCATCACACCGCCGACCACTTCGGGCCGATGATTGAGCCGGCGGTCCCGGACGACGTCCCACAACGACCCCACCGCGCCCGCCTTCTCGTCGTACGCCGCGAAGATCAGCCGGTCCAGCCGGGACAACACGACCGCGCCCGCGCACATCGTGCAGGGCTCGAGCGTGACCACGAGAGTGCAGCCGGTGAGCCGCCATTCGCCCACGTGCCGGGCGGCCGCACGGATCGCGAGTACTTCGGCATGCGCGGTCGGATCGCCCATCGCTTCCCGCTCGTTGTGACCACGTCCGATCACCTCGCCCGAAGCGTCCACCACGATCGCCCCGATCGGTACGTCGGGCAGCGCCTTCTCGCCTTCCGCCAGCGCCAGGGCCATCAGCCGGGCCCACTCTCGCTGGACCGCCGGGCTAACCAAGGGCTTCGATCGCCTCGTGGAACTGGTTGCCGAACCCAAGGGCCTCGGCGACCTCCTCGAGCATCTCCTCCGGGTAGAGGTCGACGTCGTCGCACAGCGCGCCAAGGTCCATCGCGCTCATGCCGAGGTCGGCGATGATCGCCAGGTCACCGGCCGGGACCTGTTCGTCGTCGTCATCGGCCAGCGGGATGTCCAGCTCGTCCACCACCTGCCGGGCCAGCGGCCACTCGGTCGCGGCGGTGACATCGGAGATCAGCAACCGGGCCCGGCCGCCGATCACGCGCAGCAGCAGGAAGAAGTCCTCGTCGACCGAGATCATCCCCAGCACCCCGGCCTCACCGGGGTAGCGGCGCAGGGCCGACACCAGAGTGGACAACTCAGGCTCACCGCGCAGCACCAGCGGGGTGACGTTCCACACGCCGTCCTCGGTGTAAGCGGCGACCGCGAAGTCGAGGTCGGTGGTCATCGGCCCAGCCGTGGCATCAGACACCGGATCATCGTCGCAGACTCGCGCCGTACAAGGGAGATATTCGCGATCTCGACGTGATATCGGTACCGCGAACACACGGAGTCACGACGCTTGCTCTCAGTGATGGTACGTCGCTCTGCGCATCGCTTCCCGGAGCTGCCGGACCCGGGCTCGCCGGGGTGCGATCCGGTCCCGGAGTGCGCGCGCCTCCTCGAGCTCCCGGAGGAACGCGGCGCGGCGGCGGAGGCGGTCGAGTTGTTCGGGCGTCTTGGCACCGCTGTCCGTCATCGGCGTACTCCCTGGGGGGCGAGGCAGGGCTCATTCCAATGCACTTTCGAGTCTGACAGCGAGCGAGCTTCCCCGCGCCGAATCGCCGACGGTACCGTTCCGGCTTATGCAGATCCTCGTCGTGGACCACCCGCTCGTCGCCCACAAGCTCACCGCGCTGCGGGACGAGCTCACGGATTCGCCCACGTTCCGGCGGCTGACCGAGGAGCTCGTCACGCTGCTCGCCTACGAGGCGACCCGCGACGTCCGCACCGGCCCGGTCACCGTGCAGACCCCGGTCGCCGAGGCCCAGGGCGTCAAGCTGTCCGCGCCGAAGCCGCTGGTCGTCCCGATCCTGCGGGCCGGTCTCGGCATGCTGGAGGGGATGTCGCGGCTGCTGCCGACCGCGGAGGTCGGCTTCCTCGGCATGATCCGCGACGAGGAGACCCTGCGTGCCTCGACGTACGCCGAACGCCTGCCGGAGGACCTGTCCGGTCGGCAGTGCTACGTCCTGGACCCGATGCTGGCGACCGGCGGGACGTTGTCCGCGGCGATCCAGTTCCTGGTCGATCGCGGGGCGGACCACATCACGGCGATCTGCCTGCTGGCCGCGCCCGAAGGCGTCGAGCACGTGGAGCGCGAACTCACCCACCTCGACGTCCCCTGCAACCTCGTAATCGCCGGCATGGACTCGCACCTGAACGAGAAGGGCTACATCGTCCCCGGCCTGGGCGACGCCGGTGATCGTTTGTACGGCGTCGCCCAGTAGGGCTAGACGAGGGTGTTGCGGAAGAAGAGGTTGGCGCGGCGATCGCCGGTGACGCCGGAGGCGAACCCGAAGCAGAGCCGCGGGCGCCCGAAGCGGTCGACGTGCACTCCGACGCCTTCGGCCTCGCGATACACCAGGTCTGCCCCGTCCAGGATCCGCACGGACTCGACGACCTGGCCGCTGTTGATGTCGAAGCACCAGAGCTTCGAGGTGAACAGTGCCGGATCGGGCGCACCGGTGTACGCCTCACCCTCCCAGAGGTAGACGTACGAGCCGTACAGCGCCCAGCCCTGGAAGTCGATGCCCTCGGTCATCGCGGGCTGCTTGAACGACGTGATCGGGCGTGAGAAGTCGCCCGCCCGGGCGGCGATCAGCGAGTAGACGTTGATGTGGAAGCCGTCGGACAGCGTGTGCCGGATCCCGATCTGTCCGTGCCGCTGATCCACCGACGGGGTGAACACGGCACCGTCCGCGACCGGCTTCCAGCTCCGCAGCCCCGGGGACTCCTTGGTCAGCGTCGCGCCGTCCTGCCAGCGGAAGCGGGCGATCTGGCGGCCTCGGGCGTTCACCGTGTCCACATCGGTCTCGGTCCACAGGTACGTCGTACGCCCGACCGCCTCGGCCCCGATCGAGACGGCGTGACCGAACCCGCTCAGGTACATGTGCTCGACGACGTCACCGGCGAGACTGAGCTGCGTCAGCGTGAGATCACCGCTGTTCGAGGCTGTCTTGGAGCGCAGTTGCCCGGTGAAGAGCCGCTGGTTCACGTTGTCGAAGGCAATCGACTGCATGACCGTCACGTCGGCCAGCGGCTTGCTGCGGAACAGTTCGCCACCCGGCCCGTCCAGGGCGAAACGTCGGCTCGGCGGGAGGCTGGATGGGCGGGCGACGGCGGGTGATCCGACGGCACCGGCGACGAGCATCGCACCGGCACCGGCCAGCAACCCACGGCGGGAGAGGTTGTCCATAGCGCCGACCGTAAGCGATCTACCGCGAACTGTCAGCAGTCCGCGCAAGATTTTCTGCTAACTAACCATCCATGAGTGTTAGAACGCGTAGGGGTACGGCGACCAGTCGGCCGGGCGCTTCTCCAGGAACGCGTCGCGACCCTCGGCAGCCTCGTCGGTGCCGTACGCGAGCCGGGTCGCCTCACCGGCGAACAACTGCTGGCCGACCAGCCCGTCGTCGATCAGGTTGAACGCGTACTTGAGCATCCGCTGCGCGGTCGGCGACTTCCCGCAGATCTTCCGGCCCCACTCCAGCGCGACCGCCTCCAACTCGGCGTGCGGCACGACCTTGTTCACCATGCCCATCCGGTACGCGTCCTCAGCGGAGTACTCGTCACCGAGGAAAAAGATCTCCCGCGCGAACTTCTGCCCCACCTGCCGGGCCAGGTACGCCGAACCGAAGCCACCGTCGAACGACGCCACATCCGAGTCAGTCTGCTTGAACCGCGCGTGTTCCGCGGACGCCAGCGTCAGGTCCGCGACCACGTGCAGGCTGTGCCCGCCACCCGCGGCCCAGCCCGGTACGACGCAGATGACGACCTTCGACATGAACCGGATCAACCGCTGTACCTCGAGGATGTGCAGCCGGCCGGCCTTCGCCGGGTCGATGCTCTCCGCCGTGGTGCCCTCGGCGTACTTGTAACCGTCCTTGCCCCGGATCCGCTGGTCGCCGCCCGAGCAGAACGCCCAGCCGCCGTCCCGCGGCGACGGTCCGTTGCCGGTGAGCAGCACGCAGCCGACGTCGGTGGAGATCCGCGCGTGGTCCATCACCCGGTACAGCTCGTCCACGGTGTGCGGCCGGAACGCGTTGCGCACCTCTGGCCGGTTGAACGCGATCCGCACCACCCCGGCGTCGACCGCCCGGTGGTAGGTGATGTCGGTCAGCTCGAATCCGTCCACCTGCTTCCAGGCCGACGGGTCGAAGATCTCGGAGACGAACGCGGACTCGGTCACGTCCGCGAGCATATTTCAGGCTCTGGCGGTACTTTCGCGCAGGACCACCTCGGCCTTGAACGTCTCTGTAGTCGGCTCGCCACCCGCGATCGCCAGCTCCAGCGCGCGCCGGCCCATCTGCTCCAGCGGCAGCCGAACCGTGGTGAGCCCCGGCCACACGTCCCGCAGCGTCGCGATGTCGTCGAAACCGGCCACGCCGATCTCGTTCGGTACGTCGACCCCGCGCGCCCGCAACGCCGACATCGCGCCGACCGCCATCACGTCGTTCACCGCGAACAGGCAATCCACGTCGGCCTTGCGATCCAGCAGTTCGCCGGCAGCGGCGTACCCACCGTCGCGAGTGAACTCGCCGGCTTGCACCACCAGCGGCTGCAGTCCGGCCTCGGCGAGTGCGGCAACGAATCCCTCGCGCCGATCGCGCGCGGTCGCCAGACTGTCCGGTCCACCGAGTACGGCGAACTTGCGCCAGCCCAACCGCACCAGCGAACTCGCCATCTCGGCCGCACCGGCACGGTTGTCGGGCTCGATCGTGTGCGCAGGCATCCCGGACTGGCTGACCAGGGCGAGGCCGGCGCCGGAGTTGAGGAACGTCTCCACCTCGGTCGCCGTCCGCGCAAGGCTCTCCTCATCAGTACGCCGGCTGCCGATCATCACCGCGGCCCGCGCCCGCTGCGCCCGCAACGACGACAGGTAGGCGATCTCGCGGTCGGAGTCGCGGAACGTGCTGGCCATCATCACCAGCAGGTTGCGTTCGTCCGCGGCCCGCATCACGCCGTTCGCGATCGCCGCGAAGTACGGGTCCTCGATGTCGTGCACGAGGATGCCGACCAGGTTGGTCGACGACTTCGCCAGCGCCTGCGCCTGCGCGTTCGGCGTGTAGCCGAGTTCGTCGGCGGCGGCCTTGACCCGTTCCTGCAGCTCCGGACGGGGCACCCGGTCCCCGCCGTTGAGCACGCGAGAGGCGGTCGCGACCGACACACCCGCGCGCTGTGCCACGTCCAGCAATGTCACCGGTGCTCGAAGATTCACTGGCCTACCCTTCCGTACTCTCCCCCTGGGCGGTGGCGGTCACCCTATCGGAATTCGCGCTCCGTCACCGCTGCACAGCCACGTCCGGTCACGCTGTGTGCAGTCAAGTCGCTGCCAATCCCGGCAGAACCTGGCATTGGGACGCGGGAGTGACTAGCCTTCCCAGCCATGACGACCGTCCGCGCCAGGGTGACGATCCTGGTCTCGTCCACCGTGCTCAGCCTTGCAGCCGTGACCGGTACCGCTGCGGCTGCGCCGCTCCCGGACGACTCCGGTACGCCGGTCTCTCCGCCACCGGCCGCGACCGGCGCACCACCGTACGTCGACCCGGCCACGCACAGCACCGAGCCGATCTACGACTACGCCTCCGCGGTCCGCGAGTCCGTGTACGTCGACACCACGATGGACTCCGACTCCGACGGCAAGGACGACGTGATCGCGGTCGACATCGTGCGGCCGAGCGAGACCGAACTGACCGGCCTGCGCATCCCGGTGATCATGGACGCGTCGCCGTACTACTCCTGCTGCGGACGCGGCAACGAGAGCGAGAAGAAGACGTACGACGAGAACGGCATCATCCAGAAGATGCCGTTGTACTACGACAACTACTTCGTCCCGCGCGGGTACGCGGTCGTCGGCGTCGACATCGTCGGCACCGGCCGGTCGAGCGGTTGCGGCGACGTCGGCGGCAAGGACGAGATCGACTCCGTGGTTGCGGTGATCAACTGGCTGAACGGCCGCAACAGCGCACATAGCGCGGACGGTCAACCAGTGCGCGCGACCTGGACCAACGGCGCGGTCGGCATGATCGGCAAGTCGTACGACGGCACGCTGGCCAACGGTGTCGCGGCGACCGGCGTACGCGGGCTGAAGACGATCGTGCCGATCTCCGCGATCTCCTCGTGGTACGACTACACCCGCTCCGGCGGCGTGCCGTACTCCGACGACTACATGCCCTGGCTGGGCGGGTACGTCGGCCACGACAGCCCTGCCTGTGAAGCGGTTCGCGGTGATCTCGGGGACAACGACGACGACGATACCGGCGACTACACGACGTTCTGGGCCGAGCGGGACTATCTGAAGGACGCCGGCAAGGTGAAGGCGTCGGTGTTCATGACGCACGGTCTGAGCGACTACAACGTGCAGACCAACCATTTCTCCCAGTGGTGGGCGGCGCTGGGGAAGAACAACGTGCCGCGCAAGCTCTGGCTGGGTCTCGAGGACCATGTCGATCCGTTCGAGTTCCGCCGCGACGCATGGGTCGACGAACTGCACAAGTGGTTCGACTACTGGCTGCAGGGCCTGCAGAACGGTGTGATGAAGGAGCCGATGGCATCGGTCGAGACCGCCCCCGACGTGTGGCGCGACTACAAGACCTGGCCGGCCGTGAACCACTCGATCCCGGTGCCGCTGTCCTCCGGCAAACTAGGTGCCTTGGGCAAGGGATCCGTCACCGTCACCGACGATCCGGAACTGACGGAGGACGACATTGTCGCCGACCCGTCCGAGGTGATCGCGGGCCGGCAGATGTTCCTGTCCGCGCCACTTCCGCGGTCGATCCGGATCAGCGGTACGCCGACGGTGACGCTGAGGATCAAGTCCGACTCGATCACCACGCCGGTCACCGCGCGCCTGATCGAGTACGGCGATGCGGAGCGATACACCGGCGTACGTCGTACCGACGACAGCACGTGTGAAGGGTCGAGCGTCGACTACGACGACAGTTGCTACTTCACTATCGACAAGCTCACCGAGCAGAGCGACCACGGCATCGTCGGCCGCGGCTGGATCGACGCCGCCCACAGCGCTTCACTGAGCAAGCCGGAACCGCTCACGCCCGGCCAGTGGACCACAGTCGACGTCCCCCTCCGCGCCCAGGACGAGGTGATCCCGAAGGGTCGCATCCTCGGCCTCGCCGTCACCCTGTCCGACACTGAATGGACCACTCCCAACGACACCGGCGCCACCATCGACATCGACCTGGCCGGCAGCAAACTCAACCTCCCGCTCACGACCGGCGAGGTCCCGGCGCCGGCCAAGGTCCAGCCGATCGACGTAGACATCAAGACCCCGTCCCAACGCCCGGACCTCCACGACCCCACCAACTGAACTCCAGGCGACCAACGCGCGGGACTACTCGAACGTGAACCTGTAGACCTGGGACTCGCGGGGTTGGAAGCCTAGGCGTTGGTACAGGCGGTTTGCTGCTGCGCGCGATGGGCGAGACGTCAGGTCGACTGTCTTGGCGCCTGCCAACCGCGCGATGCGGAGGGCGTCCTCGGTCAACGCAGCGCCGACTCCTTGGCCGCGTGCTGCGTCGTCGACCACGACGTCCTCGATCCGCGCCCGCAGGCCCGTGGGAATCGGGAACATCACCAACGTCAACGTGCCCACGATCGTGTCGCCACTACGCGCCAGCAGAACCGTGTTCGTCTGACAAGACACCAACCGCTCCAACGCCTCCCGATCGAGCGGCGCAGCCGACACCGACAATTGCGGCATCAACCGGCCGAAAGCCTCTTCCACCTCGTCGGTGACCTCACCCAGCACCTCGATCGCAACACTCACAACCCGCACACTACTCAGCCGGCCAAGGAGCTGAAGCGGCCCCAGGCCACGAAGATCGCCATGGCGAGGTAGGCGACGCGAACCGAGCATCCGGTAGACCACCGCCACGAGACGACCGCGCTGCTGCTCGAAGGCCCTCGCCAGGGCATCCTCCGGCCCTGTTCCGGTCACGTCGTTACCTTCCTCGAGCCAATCCCGTCATGAGTACGACGGACCCGACAGCGCGAAGGTAACTGGTCGCCAGCAGCACACCAGGATTCTCCACCCACCGGGCCACCACCTACGAAGGCCAGGTCTGGTACGACGTCGCCGCCGAAGCCATCCGCTTTCGAGAAGCCGTAGACGCTGGACTCGCGCAGTTGGAAGCCCAGGCGTTCGTACAGGCGGTTCGCGGCACCACCTGAAGGGCGGGAGGTCAGGTCCACGGTCTTCGCGCCGGCGAGGCCGGCCCTGCGGAGTGCGCCTCCGTCAGGGCCGACAACTGCGGTATCAACCGCCCGAACGCCTCAGTGACCTCATCCAGTACTGCGATCGAAAACCCTCACACCCCGCAGCCTATTTGCTTTGAGCAACGAACTGCATCGGGTCGCCGAAGCCGAGGTCGGTGATGCCGGCAGTGTAGAAGGCGCCGATCAGCAGTGAGCGCCGGTGGGCGGCGAACGTGAGTACGTGCGCGACCATTCCGCCGTACGTGAAGACGCGCGGTGGTTCGCACGTCGTGTCGACGAAGCTCTCGTCGAAGCGGCCGTCCTCGTTCAACTGGTTGACGAGGGCAACGAACCGCGATCCCGCCTCAGCGTGCCGGGTGCGGAGCTCGGAGATCGGTGTGACCACCTGCCGCCCGCACTCCGGCACCTGGAACGGCCGGTCCTCCACCGATGCCAGCCACATCTCCTCCTGCCAGACCAGCCGGTCCAGCAGGTACCGGATCGAGATGTCGTCGTCGATCCCTTCCACCGAGAGCTCGATCGGCCGGTCCAGCGTCGCCGCGTCGAGCCGCCCACCGCGCTCGATCATCTCGCCGGTCAACCAGACGTGGTGCTCGACCATCCTGACCAGTACGTCCATACCTCTCACCTCTTCCCTGGCCGGCAGGCGCAGACCCGCCGGTGGCTGAAAATGAACCCCACTGGGCGCCGCCAGGAAGAACACCCGCGACGCCTCTCGCCGCCACTCCCGCGGCGACATCCCATAAGACCTGGCGAACGCCCGCGTGAACGCCTCGTGCGACCCGTACCCGGCCTCGACCGCGACATCCAGTACGGCGACCTGCTCGGCCAGCAACCGGTACGCCGCCCGTTCCAGCAACAACCGGCGCCGGAACGCGAACGGCGACTCACCCGCCACCGCCCCGATCACCCGATCGAAATGGAATCGCGACAGGTGCACCCGCCCCGCGAGATCGGAGCCGTTCACCACCTCACACGGCCCGGCCAACCCTTCGGCCACCACCGCCACGAACTTCTCGAACACATCCGCCATACCCCCACTCTGCACTCCCCACCCCCCAGCGCACTTGATCGAAATTGCGGACCACGGGTTGTCGCGGTGTGGAGTACTCCGCAGTGTGTAGTAGTGTGCTGGGTAGAGCACCGGGAGGATGGTCTGAGGGGTCCTTCCTCCCGGTGCGCCGAGGAGGGTCATGGACACGAGCCAGTTGCTCAAAGGTGTGCTGGATCTTGCCGTGCTCGCGGTGCTGCGAGATGCGGACGGCTACGGGTACGACGTACTGCGGCGGCTGCGGGCGGCGGGGCTGGAGGATGTCGCGGACGCGTCGGTGTACGGGACGTTGCGGCGGTTGTTCGCGGCGGGTGCTTTGACGTCGTACGTGCAACCGAGTGAGGAAGGGCCGCACCGGAAGTACTACGGGCTGAACAAGACCGGCCGTGAGCTGCTCGACCGGTCCACCAAGACCTGGAACCACTTCGCCGACACGATGTCGGTGCTGCTGCTGGACAAGGAGGCGGCGTGAACAGCACTCTGACCGGAGCGGTCGCGACCTACCTCGCCCAGGTGCGGGCCGAGCTGAGCGACCTGCCGGCCGGCGAGCTGGAGGACGTGCTCGAGGACGTCGGCGGTCACCTCTCCGAGGTGGCCGGCGAGTTCGACGAGGAGCCGACCTCCGCCGCCTTGCAGGAGCGGTTGGGTACGCCGCGGCAGTACGCCGACGAACTGCGGACCGCGGCCGGTTATCCGCCACGGACGCAGCCGGTCGCCGATCGCGACGCCGGCCGGAAGGCGCTGCGCTGGGGCCTGATCGCGGCCACCGCCGGCCCGTTCTTCGTTGCCATCGGCGTCTTCGCCTGGTCGCACGCGGAGAGCGCGTTCTTCGGGTTCGTCGGGTTCGCGGTGCTGTTCGGCGCGGCGTACCTCGGGGTCCGGGCGCTGCGCGGTCACGACCCCCGGATCGTGCTGGACACTCCTCGAGGTGAGCGGGGCGCGACCGCGATCCGCGACATGATCGAGCAGATCCCGCCGAACGTCCGGTACGAGCTCGTCTCGATCGGCCAGCCGGTCTGGTGGGTGGTCCGCGGCGTGATCGGTGGCGGCGGGTTCTTCGCGCTGTGGGGCGCCGGCGCTGTCACCGTGGTCGGCTCGCTGGCCGGTGCCGCGGTCTCGATCTGGATCGGCCGCCGGACCCAGCAGGACCGCCGCTGGCTGTGGTACGTCGTACCCCTCAACGTCGTCGCGACGATCGCCGTCCCGGCCTTCCTGGCCGCGGCGTACATGGGTGCGTCGTTCGGGTTCCTCAACAACTACGGCGACTACCGCGGCAGTTCGTCGTCGTACAACCCGCCGGACGGGCTCATGTACGGCGGGACGGACGTCTCGAACCTCTACCCGTTCGACGCCCAGGGCAAGCAGGTCTCGGTGCGTCTGTATGACCAGAACGGCAACCCGATCAGCCTGCCGCTGCAGGGCTGCGCGGCGAACTACGGTGGGCACCAGCCACAGACTGGCAACCTCTTCCCGCAGGCCGTGGTCAGCCCGGACGAGAACGGGAACGTCGACGAGGCAACCTGCATGGACTCCGCCAAGGCGCCGTTCGTACCGCCGCCGGC
Source organism: Kribbella sp. NBC_00889 (assembly GCF_045207705.1). NCBI lineage: Bacteria > Bacillati > Actinomycetota > Actinomycetes > Propionibacteriales > Kribbellaceae > Kribbella > Kribbella sp. NBC_00889. Next base: position 7,291,239 of record NZ_CP108783.1, read on the forward strand.
CCCGGCCACGTCACTCCCACCCACCCCGACTCCGAACCCGACGCCGACTCCCAACCCGACGCCGGCCAAGACCACCCAGCCGACCGCCAAGGCCCCGACGCCGAAGCCAGGAGTCACGCTGACCGTCTCACCGACGCGCTAGCTCTCCATCCGGGCCGCGGCAACGCTGCGGTACGTGTATCCGAGCCGCCGGTAGACCGCGATCGCGGCAGCATTGTCGCGGTCCACCATCAGTGCCGCGCGCCCGTGCCGCTTGACCAGCTCAGCGGTCACGAACCCACACACCTGCCGCGACAACCCCTTGCCTCGAGCAACGGACCGGGTGGCGACTCCGGCGAGGAACCCGACCTCCGGCGCACTCCAGGCATCGGCCGCGATACTCAGCAGCTCACCACGGTCACCGGTCACCGCCGCCCACCGCCGTACGCCGCCACGCCCGGGCCACGCGTACGACGACGGCGAGGCCTCCGTCAGCAACTCCTCCACGCCGTCCTCGCTGTCGAGCCAGGCCGCCGTGGTCGTCACCACCGGCACCTCGGCCGTGTCCATCCAGCCGAACGACGCCGAGAACTCCATCCCCGGCACGCGATCCGCCAGCTCCCTCAGCAACTGCTCGTCACCAAAAGGGCGGTACGTCGGTCCTACCTCGGCAACCACCTTCGACGTCAACCGAGCCACAGCGTCCACGGGCCCGGCGACAGCCAGTCGATCCCGTTTCGAGAGATCCGGCGCCGCCACGGCCACCGCGTCGCCGTCGTACCAGGCTCGAACGCCTTCGCTGAAGCCTTGCCCCGCCCAGACGATCAACGGATCGCCGGCACTCGCCCGGATCAGGTCGGCCGCCGTCAGGATATTGCGCACTTAACTATTGTGACTCAACCCTTTGGACGGCGTACGGGACGAGGTGGTGGTAGCCGCGGACCGAGACGCGGCGGAGGCGGCGCAGGCGGTAGGCGGGGTGACCGTCCAGGGCCGCGGCCAGCTCGCGGTCGACCAGGACGCGGCCGGGCTTGCACTCCGCGGTGAGGCGGGCGGCCAGGTTGACGACCTCGCCGTACACGTCGCCGAGCCGGATCAGGATGCTGCCGTAGGAGAGTCCGATCCGCAGCTCGGGCAGGTCTCCGGCCGCGGTGACGGCTTCCTGCAGGGCCAGCGCGACCGCCGCGCCCTGGGCCGCGGTGTCGGTGACGAACAGGACCTCGTCGCCGATCGACTTGATCACCCGGCCGCCGTTCAGCGCGACGACGTCGGCGGCCATGCCCTCGAACCGCTCGATCAGCTGGCCGAGCTCTGTCTCGGTCATCCGCCGGGCCAGCCGGGTGTAGCTGACGATGTCGGCGAAGCCGACCGCCCGGATCCCGCGGGCCAGTTCGTCGGAGCCGGCCACCGCGCGCCCAGCCGCCGCGGCCAGGTGGCGGCGCCACACGTAGGTCTGCAGGCGCTCCATCGCGGGCAGCAGCTGCCCGGCCACCTCGATCGCCTCGTCCGCGGACAGTTTCGAGCCGCCCAGGAACTCCAGGAACATCGCGGACTGCCAGGACGCCAGCCGGGACTGGGTCTGGCCGAGCTTGCGGGCCAGCGACGACTCCATCTCCTCGGCGACGAAGTTGTCGTCCTCCAGCGCGGCGACCAGCCTCAGCGCCTCCACGTCGTCGTCGGTGAAGGCGACCTCGTCGTCCGGCGCGGTCGCGAACCCGAGCGCGCGCCACATCCGCTCGGCCCGGTCACTCGAGATCCCGGCCCGTTCCGACACCTCGAGCCGGGTGAACTTCCGCTCCCCGCCCAGCAACGCCCGCTCGAACTCCCGCTGCATGCCGGCCAGATCCACCTGCCCGTTCGCAGCCGGATCGGCAGTGCCAGGCTCAGGAACCACGACGCCGGAGTCCCTCGCCTTCTGTTCCCTGTCCACCGAGCGCTCGGCTCGACGGTCAGGAGCCACGACGCTCGACGATCGTGGCGTCTATGGCATCGCGGAACGCGGGCAACTTGCGGGTCAGCTCGTCGAACTTCTCCCGGGTGAAGTGCAGCAGTTGCAGCCGCGACTTCGCCGTGACCGTTGCCGTGCGCAACGTGTTCTTCCGGACCGCGACCTCGCCGGCGATGTCACCCGGGCCGAGCTCGGCGATCTCCTCGCCCTTCACCCGGACCGCCGCCGTACCGCTCAGGATCAGGTACGCCGCGTCCGGCGGGGTCTGCTCCAGGATCAGCGACCAGCCGGCCGGCACGGAGACCTCCTCGCCGGCCCGGAAGATGTCCCTGATGTCACGTCCGGACAGATCCGCGAACAGCGGCAGGTCCCGCGGGGATGTCCTACCCAAAGCCACGTCGATCCTCCGAGCCCGCCGGGCCACCCCGGCGATCAGCCGATGTTTCCAGTCGGTAACTCTAACGGCTCGCCACGGCGAAGGTCACCCCAGGCTGGATGCGACCAGCAGCACAGGCGGGCGGCGGCGGTGGATGGCGAGGTGCGGGTGGTGGGCGACCTGGTCGGGAGTCGGGAGGGGCTCGTCGACCACGTCGAGGCTGAAGCCGTGCCGGCGGAGAGCGGCCAGCGTCGAGCCGACGGTGCGGTGATACTTGATCACACCGTCGACGAACCAGGACCGCCGCCGTACCCCTTCGTCGGCGTAGTCGTCCACAACGCAGTCGGCGGCGATCACCGGTGCCGTCATCACCGGATGCTCGACCGAGAACACGAAAGAGCCACCCGGCGTCAGCCATCGGGCGACCCGCGCGACCAGGTCGGAGAAGTCCTCGACGTAGTGCAGCGCCATGCTGCTGACCACGAGATCCGCACACGCCGGCGGCAGATCGAAGGCGGCCAGATCCGACCGCACATAACGAACAGCCGGATGCCGAGCCGCCGCTGCCAGCATCTGTTCCGAAGCGTCGACGGCAATCACCTCGTCCGCACCCGCCTCCGCAAGCCGGACCGCCAGACCACCTTCACCACACCCGAGATCGACGACCCGCAGTTCCCCGACCGGTGGCAGTACGACGTCCATCGCGGGGATCTCGAGTTCGTCGTTCAACCCGAGCCCGGTCCGCCGAAGTTCGCGGTAGCCGTGCAGGAACGCCGGATCGTCGTACACCTCGGAGCCCTTCACAGCCAGCGCTCCAGGTCGTGGATGTCGATCATCGGCAGTTCCCACCGCAGCGCGAACTGCTCCAGGTCGGCCGGTCCCGCCATCACGCCGTCCGGTCGCATCACCTCGCAGCACACGCCGACCGGTGCCAGTCCGGCCGCGACACACAGCGCGACCGTCGCCTCCGTGTGCCCTTGCCTTTCGGCCAGCAGCCCGGGCCGCGCCGCGAGCGGAAACACGTGCCCAGGCCGCAGGAAGTCGGTCGGTACGGCGTCCGCCGACGCCAGCCGGCGTATCGTCGCCGCCCGCTCGGCCGCGGCCACCCCGGTCCCGGACGAGGACGCCAGGTCCACCGACACATACATCGCGGTCCCCTGGCGATCGCCCTCACCCGGCATCGGCGGGATCTCCAACCGCTCCAGTACGTCGGTCGCACAGGGAATCGTCGTGTGGCCGCAGACCTGCGTGAGCAGGAATGTCATCGCCTCCGGCCGGAACCGCTCACCGGCGAAGACGACATCACCCTCGCTCTCCGCCGTCGGATCCCACACGACGACACCGCCACCGGCGGCGATCTGCGCAACCACCTTCTGCACGCCGATCTCGCCGCTCAACTGACCGGCCCACGGCAACTGCGAAACCGCCCGCAGCAACTCGGGACCGTGCCCCTCGCGCGCCATCCGGACCAGGAGGTCGCTCTCCAGGTTGACCCGATCGCCTTCGACGAGCGTCCCGAGCTTCGTCTTCTGCAAAGTGTTCGGCACCAGAACGACCGAGAACCGGTCCTTCAGCACTTCGGCGACCGTGATGCTCACGCCGTCGATCCCGACCGACGACTTCGCGACCAGCCGGGCGAGCAAGCGGTCCGGCGGCTTGATCCAGACCCGGCGGCCGGCCGGTTCGTCGTCGACCCGGAGCACCTTGCCGACTCCCTCGACATGCCCCTGGATCAGGTGACCGTCGATCCGGTCGCCCACCGCGACCGGGAGCTCGACGTGCACCGTCGTACCGGAGGTGATGCGATCCAGCGTCGTACGGCGCCGGGTCTCGGCGGTCACGGTCACCCGGAGTTCGCCGCGGGCGGCCGGCTCCGCGGTGAACCTGACCCCGTCGACACAGACCGCACCACCCGGCGCAACCCGGAGTCCGGACTTGATCCGCAGTACGTCGTCGGTGACCTCGACGACCGTGGCGGTGTGCTCGATTCGTCCTGTGAACATGCTTCGCTCTCCGGCAGAAGGATCCGGCCAGGGACCCGCACGGGTCCGAGCTGAAACGGGGTATCACCGCGTGGCCCCGGTCGTTGCCGGGTCACTCCGCCGTCCGGCGGAGCCGACGGGCCCGGGATCGCTCCCGACCGTCACTCCTGGAATCGCACCAGTCGGCAGTAAACCACACGCCAGCCGTTGACCGTCGTGACAGCCGAGGTTACCGTGACCGGAAATCGATTTCTCAGCTAGAGCTCTGCCCTCCCGCCCTAGGAGACACGCATGCGGAAACGATGGTTGCTCCTCGTCCCTGCCCTGATCGGAGCGGCCCTCGTGCCTGCCGACCACCCTGGCAACTGAGTGGACGCGGCGGCATCGACCGCACCAACCTCGGCCACAGCGGCGCCAACAACGCGTACGTCCGCGACTCGATCGGCGCACACCAGCTCCAGCAGACCGTTGCCGTCCGCCCCCATCACACGTACCGCCTGTCCGCCTGGATGCGGACCGCGGAGAACAACTCCGAGACGATGCTCGGCCTCCGCACTCTCCGCGGCAAGACCATCGCGCAGGAGACCGGCGGCGCGCATCCGGCGTACACGAAGGTCAGTGTGGACTTCGACTCGGGACGTGAGTCGCTCGTCCAGCTGTACGGCGGTTTCTTCGGCCACAGTCAGGACGTGTGGCTGCAACTGGACGACGTCGTGGTCGAGGAGATCCGGTGAGGCGACTGGCCCTCGTCCTCGCGAAGTCGCGAGCAACTCCTCCAGACCGGTGAGAACGTCCAGCAGTGGACGTGTCAGGACGGCGGCTGGCAGCGCTGGCGGGCGGTGAACGTGGGCCGCGGCTACTACACGTTCGTCGGCCAGAACAGCAACCTCTGCCTCGATGTGGCCGGTGGCTCGCCGGCGCCCGGAGCCAACGTGCAGGTCTGGACCTGCAACAACCTCCAGCCCCAGATCTGGCGCCTCGAACACCGCTGACCCCCGCTGACCGCCGCGCCCACCCGCCGCCCCGGGCCGCCGGCCCCGCCTGCCGCCCGGCCGCCGGCCCCGCCCGCCCCCGCGGTACGCCTCGAACGCCGACCCCGCCCCGGCCCCCGGCTCCGAGCCCGTCCCCCGCGGTACCTCGTCTGGTGGGTCAGCCCAGCACCCGGTGGGTTGACCCACCGCGTGCGGCTGGCCAACCCACCGTCTCGTGGGCTGACCCACCAGCGGGGTGCGGGGGCGCGGGTCGCGGGGCCGCGTGGGCTGACCCACCAGCGGGGATGCCGGGGGGCGCCGGGGCCGCGTGGGCTGACCCACCAGCGGGGATGCCGGGGGGCGCCGGGGCGCGGGGCCGCGTGGGCTGACCCACCAGCGGGGATGCCGGGGGCGCGGGGTTGCGGGGGCGCGGGGTTGCGGGGATGCCGGGGGCGCGGGGGGGGGTGCGGGGGTTAGGACGCTTCGGCCGAGCGGCGGCGCCGACGGCTGGGGCGGGTGCGGCGGGGGCGGGTGCGGGGGCGGATGGGGCGGCGGGGGCCGACCAGGCGGGGGCCGGCGAGGCGATCCTCGAGGCGCCGGGCCTCGCGGCGGATCGGCTGCGCGACGTACTCGCCGAGGATGACGCCCGACGCGATCGCGACGCCGATGGCGACCGCGGTGGCGAGGCTCACGATGCCCAGCAGGTCGCCCAGACTCATCAGCTCGTACAAGCCCTTGTAGATCGTGAGTCCGGGCAGCAACGGGATCGTCCCGGACACGACCACGACCAGCGGCGGCACGCCGAACCGGCGACCGAGCGAGTAGCTGCCGATCCCGACCGCGAACGCGGCCGCAGCGGTCGACCAAGCCGGCCCGAAGTCCGCGCGGGTCATCAGCGTGAACACCAGCGACCCGGCAGCGCCGATCACCGCGACCGGCAGCAGGGCCCGCAGCGGCGCGTACGACGCGTAGGCGAACGCGACCGCCATCAGCGCACCGGAGCCGACCATGATCGGCAGGTTCGCCAACTGGATCGTCTGCGCCTCGAGACCGACGTTCAGACCGAACCTGAGACCTAGTGCGAGCCCCAGACTCACACCGGCGATGATCCCGCCGGTCAGCAGCATCGCCTCCAGCAGGCGGGCCGCCGCAGTCACGTAGTACCCGGTGATCGCGTCCTGGACGGCACCGGTGAGCGCGATCCCGGCCAGCAGCATGATGATGCCCGCGGCAACTACCAACGACGGTTTCACCGGCGCATGAACGGCGTACAGGATCAGCGCGACCGCGCTCGCGACGAACGCGCCGGCGACCTGCTGGTAGAACGCGGGCAGTCGCTGCCGGCTGAACCACCGGTTGTTCAGGTCGATCACGACCGCGGTGACGACCGCCACCAGCGTGATCAGCCAGCCTCCACCGAGCAGCAGCGTCGCGCCGCCGGCCATCACACCCCAGGCGAGTACGGCGGTCCAGCGCGGGTACGGCGGACCCGCCGACGTCAGCCGGGCCAGTTCGCGACTCGCCTCGTCCCGGGTCAGGTCGCCGCGGGCGAACCGCCGTACCAGCCAATCGACCTCGGTCAGACGGGAGAAGTCCTGCGACCGGTAGCGGACCAGCCGGATGTGCGTCTCCGGCGCGACGTCCGGCGCCGCCTGGTACGAGATCGCCATCGAGGTGAACGTGATGTCGACCTCGCAGCCGCGCAGACCACCGGCCGCGGTCACACCCAGGATCGTCGCGGTCGCGTCCGCCGTACCGGCGCCACTGGACAGCAGCACCTCACCGACCCGCAACGCCAGGTCGAGGGTCCGGTAGACCTCCCGCTGCTCGTCCCGCTCCATCACTCGCCGAGAAGGCGATGGGCCATCGCCAGGTCGGTGATCAGGATGTTCACCCAGCCCCCGAGCAGCGCGGCGCGGATCGCGGAGAACTTCCGGTCCCCGCCCGCGACGCCGATCCGGCGCGGTACCGCCAGCAACTCCTTGGCGGTCACCCCGATGACCCGCTGGTCGAACGTCGAGCGCACGTGCCTTCCCTCTTCGTCGAAGAACCGGAAACAGACGTCACCGACGGCACCGAGCCGGCGAAGCTCGTCCCGGTCGGCCTCGGCGACCGCGTTCCCACTGCGCTGCAGCAGCGGCGAGGGCTCGAGACTGCCGATCCCGACCAGGGCGTCGGTGAGCTGTCCCCAGGTGCCCAGAACGTCCCGAACGGACACGTCGTTCATCATCGCCCGCCGGACCGCCGGCGTCCCGACCAGTCCGGGCGCGGGCAGGTAGACCGGCATCCCACCGGTCAGCTCGGCGAACCGCGCGGTCAGCCGGGTCGCCTGCATCTGCACCGCCGCGTCACCCAGGCCGCCGACGATCTGGACCACCCGGTCGACCACCGGCACGCTCTTGCGCGGCATCCGGTCGACCGCACTGATCAGCGTCTCGCTCCAGGACGAGATCCCGATCACGTGCGCACCGGTCAGCGTCATGTCCAGGTACGCCGCCGCCCCCGAGCCCAACGCCGGCAGTACGTCGTCCCCGGCGCCCGCGGTGTCGACGACCACCGCGTCCCGGAGCCCGTACCGGCCCTGCAACTCGTCCTCGAGGTCGCTGTGCACCCCGCTCGGCATGGTCACCACGGTGTGCACGATGCCGACCTCGACGGCCTGCTTGAGCATCCGCGACACCCGCGCCTGGGAGAGGTTGAGCTCGGCCGCGATCTTCGGCTGCCGGATGCCCTTCTCGTGGTACATCCGGGCCACCTTCGCCAGCAGCCGCAACTCGTCCAGCCCGGGCTGGCGCACCGCGCGGTTGCCGTTGGCCACGTCGACTCCCCTTAGGACACGATCAGGAATGGACTATAGGTCAGCGGCGGCGGCCGAACCCGATAAACTGACCGCAGTTTGCAAGACCACACGTGCTCTGGGGTCGGTGAAATTCCGAGCCGGCGGTGACAGTCCGCGACCCGTACACCCGCGAGGGTGTCCGGTTGACCTGGTGGAACTCCGGGACCGACGGTGAAAGTCCGGATGGGAAGATGCACGTGGCAGTCTTCGCGATGCCGTCCGGTGTGCGCTGTCCGCGCGATCGGACCCGTCGTGGAGCTTGTCGTTGCCCCCCGGAGTGCCAGGCCGAGAGGACAACGACCGTGACCACCGTGACAACCCGCCTGGACACCATCCAGCACGCCGTCGACCAGATCGCGCTGGGGCGACCCGTGGTGGTCGTCGACGACGAGGACCGCGAGAACGAGGGCGACCTGACGTTCGCCGCGAGCCTCGCAACCCCCGAGCTGATGGCGCTGCTCGTCCGGCACACCAGCGGCTACGTGTGCGCGCCGGCCGCGCCGGAGGTGCTCGACCGGCTCGAACTGCCGCTGATGGTGCCGGACAACCAGGACAGCCTGCGTACGGCGTACACCGTCTCGGTCGATGCCAGCAGTGGCGTCGGCACCGGCATCTCGGCCGCCGACCGGGCCCGGACCGTCCGGGTGCTGGCCGACCCGGCAGCCGGGCCTACGGACCTGATCCGGCCCGGCCACATCCTGCCGCTGCGCGCAGTGGGCGGCGGCGTCCGCCAGCGGCCGGGTCATACCGAGGCCACGGTCGAGCTGGTCCGGCTGGCCGGACTGCCGCCGGTCGGCGTGATCGGCGAACTGATGAACGACGACGGCACGCTGATGACCGGAGCCGACCTGCGCGCCTTCGCCGACACGCACAGCTTCGCGATGGTGTCGATCGCCGACCTGGTCACGTTCCTCGGCTGACCAGCCTGCGGGCGGCCGCCGCGATGCCGTCGGGCGAGAGCCCGAAGTGGTCCAGCAGGTAGTCGGCCGACCCGGTGGGTGCGAACTCGGGGATCCCGAGGATCGTCACCCGGGCCGGATGCTGCTGGACAACGGTCTCCGCAACGGCGCCACCGAGCCCGCCGCTGGACACCGCCTCCTCGGCGGTCACGATTCCGGCCGTCTCCCGCGCGGCCGCGACCACAGCGCCGGTGTCCAACGGCTTCACCGTCGGCATCGACAGCACCCGGGCCGAGATCCCTTCCGTGGCGAGCTGCTCGGCCGCGGCGATCGCTCGCCACAGCACCGTCCCGTTGCTGATCAGCGTCACGTCGTCGCCGGCCCGGACGGTGATCGCCCGGCCGAGCCGGAAGTCGTAGTCCTCGTCGTACACCTTCGGCACGTTCATCCGGCTGACCCGGATGAACACCGGCCCGTCCGAGGCCGCCGCCCAGCGCAACGCGGCCGCCGTCTCGATCGGGTCGGCCGGCACGATCACCGTCAGGTTGGAGATCGCCCGCAGCCAGGCGATGTCCTCGATCGAGTGGTGCGTGGGGCCGAGTTCGCCGTACGCCACCCCTGGACTCATCCCGCACAGCTTCACGTTGGTGTTCGAGTACGCGACGTCCGCCTTGATCTGCTCGAGGGCGCGACCGGTGAGAAAGCAGGAGGCGGCCGACACGAACGGGATCCGGCCGCCGTTGGCCAGGCCGGACGCGACCCCGACCATGTCCTGCTCGGCGATGCCGACGTTGATCAACCGGTCCGGGAACGCCTTGCGGAAGCTGTTCAGCTTGCTCGAGCCGACCGAGTCGTTCACCACCCCGACGATCCGGTGGTCCGCGTGCGCGAGCTCGGCCAGCGTCTCGACGTACGCGTCCCGGCAGTCGTACCGCGGCCGGTCGGCGATCGAGGTATGGACGACGGTCATACCGGCTCCTTGGAGTAGCGGGGAACAACGGCTTCCAGCTCAGTCATCGCCTGCTGGAACTCCGCCGCGTCCGGCACCCGGTGGTGCCACGCGACGTTGTTGCTCATGAACGAGATCGGGTGACCCTTGTGGGTGTGCGCGATCACGAAGGTCGGCTTCCCGGGCCGGAACGGTACGGCGGACAGCACGTCGAGCAGCTCGCCGTGGTCGTGACCGTTCACCTCGACCACCGCGAACCCGAACGCCGCCGCCTTGTCCGGCAACGGATCCAGGTCGTTGGTCTCCTTCGTGGTGGCGCCCTGCTGCAGCCGGTTCCGGTCGACGATCACGGTCAGCCGGTCGAGCTGGTACTGGGACGCGGCCATCATCGCCTCCCAGTTGCTGCCCTCCTGCAACTCGCCGTCGCCGACCAGCACATACGTACGCCGCAGCGACACGTCGAGCTTGGCCGACAACGCGTGCCCGACCGCGACCGGCAGGCCGTGACCGAGCGGACCGGTGTTCGCCTCGACGCCGGCCACCTTGCGCCGGTTCGGGTGACCGTTGAGCGCGGACAGCGGCTTCAGGAACGTGGCCAGGTCGTCGACCGGCAGGAACCCGAAGGCGGCCAGCGTGGTGTACAGGGCCCCGGCGACGTGGCCCTTGCTGAGGATGAACCGGTCGCGCTCGGGGTCGGTGACCGAGTCCGGCCTGATGTCGAGGACCGCGCCGTACAGGGTCGCCAGGATGTCGATGGCGGAGAAGTCACCGCCGATGTGGCCGGCTCCGGCGTAGTGGACCAGCTTGAGGTCCTGGATCCGGATCTGCCGGGCCGCCTCGGCGATGTGCGCCACCTGCTCGGCGCGGCTGCTGTGGATCGGCAGCCGCCCGAGCATCGGCATCGTCGTGTGGTCGACGGTCAGCGTCATGCGATGTCCGCCATGGAACTCAGCAAGACCTTCTGCACCAGCTTCTGTGCCGCCAGAGCATCGTGCGACGCCTGTGCGGCGGCCAGTGCCTCGTCGTCCAGTACGTCGAGCGCGTGGTGCACCGCCTTCAGGAACCGGATCGCCTGCTTCGCGGCCTCGACACTGTCCTCACGGAACGGGAACTGGTCCAGCTGCCAGACGCCCTCCCAGTTGTTCTTCCGCAGCGTGTGGAAGAACTCGAACGTCTCGACCAGGTGGACCGAACCGACCACCATGTCGTCGTCCCAGCCGCGCAGGTTGTCGTTCACGTCGATCGCGAACAGGCGGTTGTAGTCGATCGCAAGCTGCGCCGCGTCGGCCGGTGTCTCCTGGCCGTAGAGCGAGTGGCCGAAGTCGAGCAGGATGCCCAGGTTCGGCAGGCCGATCTTCTCGATGCCGAGCAGCGTGCGGGCGACGTTCGGGAAGATGATCTTCACCCGCGGCTCGCGCGGCTTGTACTCGATCACGAAGTTGATGTCGGGGTGCGCCGAGACGAGCTCCTTCAGGCCGTCCAGCGCCAGGTTCCAGATGTCGTGGTAGTTCACCTGGAACGGGTAGTCCCAGCCGTCCTGGCCGGGCCACAGCTTCACGTACGAACAGCCCAGGTCCTTCGCCAGCTCGGTTGCCTGGTGCAACAACTCGATCGCTTGCTTGCGGACACCGGGGTCGGGGTTGGTGAGCGAGCCCTTGACGAAGTCCCGGGTGTAGATCTCCGGCGTGATCGCGATCGCCGTGAGGTTGTTGCGCTTCAGCGCGTCCTTCACCTCGTCCAGCGTCCCGTCGTACCCCGCGAACGGCCAGTTCAGGTCGACCACGGACAAGTCGCCGACGGCGCCGGCCCGGTCGATCTGCTCGAGCAGCCCGACCGGGTCGCCGTACCCGTCGGTGGCGTAGCGGTCCTTGTAGGTGGCGAAGTGCCAGATCCCTGCGCCGAAGACCGGCATGTCAGTCATGATGTGCTCCGTAAGGTGTTGGTTGGTCCGGGAGGGCCGGATGTGGCTGATGATGTCTTGCCTTTTGTGGCTTTGAAGGAGTGGCCGTCCGGTTCTTCGGGACGCCCTGGCTGCTGATTGAGATGTGCGCGCTTCGTGCGGTCGCTGTTTACGGAGATGACAGTGGGGTGTTCCTCGGGCCGGTGGATGCTGGCCGGAACGAGGAGGAGAAGTTGAGTGAGCGCCGTGCCCAGGTCTGGGCCGGGATCGACGCGGGCAAGGGGCACCACTGGGTGGCGGTGGTCGACGAGACCGGCGCGACGTTGTGGTCGAAGAAGGTCGACAACGACGAGGCGGCGATCCTGACCGCGCTCGGCGAGATCCTGGCCCTGGCCGGCCAGGTGCACTGGGCGGTGGACATCTCGGGTACGTCGTCCGCGCTGTTGCTGGCACTGCTCGCGGCCCATGGTCAACTGGTCGTCTATGTTCCCGGCCGGACAGTGAACCGGATGGCGGGCGCCTACCGGGGCGAGGCCAAGACCGACGCCCGTGATGCCTACGTCATCGCCGACACTGCCCGCCACCGCAACGACTTCGCTCCGATCGACGTACCGGCCCAGCTGGCCGCCGACCTGGCGTTGCTGACCGGCCACCGCACCGATCTGGTCGCCGACCGGGTGCGGATGATCAACCGGCTGCGTGACGTGCTGACCGGTGTCTTCCCTGCGCTGGAGCGGGCTTTCGACTACTCCGCGCACAAGGGCGCACTGGTTCTGCTGACCGGCTACCAGACCCCGGCCGCGATCCGGCGCCGTGGCCGGGCGAGGCTGACGGCGTGGCTGGCCAACCGTGGTGTCCGCGGCGCTGACGCGGTCGCGGCGGCCGCACTGCAAGCAGCTCAGGCCCAGCACACCGTACTGCCCGGCGAGGACGTCGCCGCCCAGATCGTCGCCGATCTCGCGGCGCAGATCCTGTCCCTGGACGACCGGCTCAAGCGGGTCGACCAACAGGTCCGTGACACCTTCCGCAACCACCCACAGGCAGACATCATCGAATCCCTGCCCGGCATGGGACCGATCCTCGGCGCCGAGTTCGTCGTCGCGGCCGGTGACCTGTCGTCCTACGCCGACGCCGGCCACCTCGCCTCGGCCGCCGGGCTGGTTCCCGTTCCGCGTGACTCCGGACGCCGCACCGGCAACCTGCACCGGCCCAAACGCTACAGCCGCCGCCTGCGCCGCGTGTTCTACCTGTCCGCGCAGACCAGCATCATCCGCGACGGACCGAACCGCGACTTCTACCTCAAGAAACGCGGCCAAGGACTCAAACACGTCCAAGCCCTGATCGCCCTGGCCCGCCGACGAGCCGGCGTCTTGTGGGCCCTCCTGCGCGACAACCGGATCTTCACCCCCGAACTGCCGACCCCGCAACCGGCTTGACTTCCTCATTGAGACTCCTTTGGCGGGCGAAGCGGCGGATCTTGGCGAACATGTCCTCGAGCAGGAAGCGGACGTCGACCTGTTCGCACACGTGGATCGGGTTGTCGGTGCCGGGCAGGTACCAGCCGTCGACGCCGAAGCGCGGTGCCGGCCGGACCCGGAAGTTGCCGCTGTGCGGGTAGAGCATCAGCGAGATGGCCGGGGAGTCGCCCAGCGAACGGGACTCGATCGGCTCGCCGTGCCAGGTGGCGTTCCACTCGATCAGCTGGTCGATCAGGTACTTGCCGAGCGGGCCGGCGTCGCCGATCTTCTCCTCGAGCTCGGCGTAGCTCACCGAGACCTTCGTGTAGACGTCGCTGGTGACCTGCCACACCGTCATGCCGGAGCCGAAGACCACGTTCGCGGCGTGGATGTCGTTCGACAGGTTGAACTCCATCCGGTAGTCCGCGCTGTAGCCCTGGTAGCCGCGTCCGCCGATCCAGATCACGATCACGTCCCGGTCCACGATCGCCGGGTCGAGCAGGATCGCCGAGGCCATGTCGGTGAGCGGGCCCAGGAACGAGACGAACAGCGGGTCGTCCTTCGAGGCCGGCTTGGACTCCTCGATGATCAGCCGCGCACCGGGCGAGTCCAGCGGGGTCTGCTCGTCCGGGATGCCTGTCGGAGCGCCATTCGCGACGGGCACCTTGCCGGTCAGGTCGAGCAGGTCGAGCAGGAGGTCGATCTCCTCGCGTGACTCCTCCATGCTCCGGTCCGACCGGCGGGTGCCGAAGTGCGCGGGAATCAGCCCGCGGATGTCGAAAGTGGGCGACAACAGCCCATGCACGATCGCGAACTGGTCGTCGGCCTCGTTCTTGGCGTCGGTGTTGATGATCACCCGGCGTCTGCTCGGCTTCACCTGTGTCGACCTCCATCGGCGGATCGAATAAATATTCACTACTGCATAATTCGTCGCCATGAGTGTCGCCACGACGCTAGAGTCCCGTCAAGGGCTCGCTTGAACGTTGTCAGACTTGGAGGGCGATCGATGGCGCCGGCCGTACTCGCGGTGGACCAAGGCACCACGAACTCGAAGGCAGTCCTGGCGAGCGCCGACGGCACCGTGCTGGCCACCGGGTCTGCGCCGGTCAGACTCTCGGCTCCGCAGCCCGGCTGGGCCGAGCAGGATGCCGACGACCTGTGGCGCAGCGTGCTCGAGGCGATCTCGTCGTGTCTGGCCGCCGCGGAGCCCGTCGACATCGCCGGGATCGGATTGTCGACGCAACGTGAATCGGTGGTCGGCTGGGACAGTCGTACCGGCGAGGCTGTGGGCCCGGTCATCGGTTGGCAGGACGTGCGTACGACGTCCTGGTGCTCGTCGCTCCCGCCCGGCTTGAACTCGCTGGTGCGATCTCGCACCGGACTGCGGGTGGATGCGATGTTCTCGGCGCCGAAGCTCCGCTGGCTGCTCGACCACACGAACCCCGATCGCGTGGGCACCGTGGACTCGTGGCTGATCCACCGGCTGACTGGTTGCCGTGAGCACCTGACTGACGCGGGCAACGCCTCGCGGACCTTGCTGTACGACGTACTCGGACTCGACTGGTCCCCGGCACTGCTCGAGGCCTTCGGCGTACCCCGATCCGTACTGCCCGAGGTACGGCCTTCGAACGCCGGATTCGGCGTCACCGCAGGCGTTTCGGGCCTGCCGGACGGGATCCCGATCGTTGCCGTGCTGGCGGACTCGCATGCGGCGATGTACGGCCAGGGCTGCACGCGGGCCGGGATGATCAAGGCGACGTACGGGACCGGGTCGTCGGTGATGACGCCGGTCGACGAGTTCGTTGCGGACGGATGCACTCTGGCGTGGCTGACGGACCGGCCGCTGTACGCACTCGAGGGCAACATCGTCTCCTCGGGCGCCGCGCTCGCGTGGACGGCCACCACACTCGGACTGCCGGACGTCGGCGCGTTGATGGACCTCGCGGCGACTGTGAACGACGCCGGTGGGGTCAGCCTGGTGCCTGCGTTCGCCGGCCTCGGAGCCCCGCACTGGGACCGTGCCGCGCGGGCCGCGATCACCGGGATGAGCAGTTCCACCACCCGCGCGCACCTGGCCCGTGCCTGCGTCGACGCCGTCGCTCACCAGATCTGCGACGTCACCGACACCATCCCGGGCACACCCGCACGCCTGCGCGCCGACGGCGGCGCGACCGTCTCGGATCTCCTCATGCAGACCCAGGCCGACCTGCTCGGCCACCCCGTGGAAGCTGCCGATGTTGCCGAGATCTCGGCCCTGGGTGCCGCCGAACTCGCCTGGACCACTCTCGGCGCTCGCACCGGCTGGGCCGCCCAGCGCGGCTACCACCGCTTCGAGCCCGCCATCGACGCCGCTGAGCGAGCGAGCCGCCGCGTCGAGTGGGCGGCCGCGGTCGCCTCGGTTCGCACCTCGAAGTGACGTCCCTCTCGCTCTGAGTGTGCTGACCGGATGCGGTCGGACATCGCTTTCCGTTACGGGTTGACTCGTCGTGACGGCCCACCTAAAGTGGCGGCCACAGGCCTCGGAAAGCCCTTTCCCAGGCTCACGAGGGGAGGCGGCGATGTGCGAGTTCGGACCGGGCCCGGCCACGGCGCTGCCGGGCGGCATCGGCATCTCGTTGCTGAAGGTGTACGACCTCCAGGCCCCGGACGGTTCGGCCGGCGGCTCCCCGCACGTGCACCTGGCCTGCTCCGAGGGGTACTACGTGGTCGCCGGATCCGGCTCGGTCCAGACGCTGAACCCCAAGGGCTTCACGCAGACCCCGCTCGAGGCCGGCGCTGTGGTCTGGTTCGACCCCGGGACGATTCACCGGCTGGTCAACGGCGGCAGCCTCCAGATCCTGGCGCTGATGTCGAACTCCGGGCTCCCCGAGGCCGGCGACGCCGTACTGACGTTGCCGCCGGAGCACCTGACGGACCGCGAGACCTATCTGAAGGCGACCACCCTCACCGGCGAGGGTGAGGCCCGGACCACGTCCGCGATGGCCCGGCGCAACCTCGCGCTCGACGGCTTCGCCGTACTGCGGGAGTCCTACGAAACCGACGGGCCGTCCGCGCTGGACGACTTCTACGCGGCGGCGGTCCGGATCGTCCAGCCGCAGCTACCGGACTGGCGCCGCCGCTGGGACCAGGGCGCTCGCCGGCTGGCCGAGCAGACCGGCGCCGCCCTCGATGCTCTCGAAGCCGGTACGGCGCCGCACCTACAGACCGCTGAACTCCACGAGCTACCCGCCCCCACCGAGTTCGGCCTGCATGGCATGTGCGGTCGCCTCGACATCTACGACATTTCTTCGCGAGAGGCAGAACAGTGAACGAGCGACGCGTCGGCATCGTGATGAACGGCGTCACCGGCCGGATGGGCCTGCGCCAGCACCTCGAGCGTTCCATCGTGGCGATCCGCGAGCAGGGCGGCCTGCCCGCCGCCGACGGGACGATGATCATCCCCGAGCCGATCCTGGTCGGCCGCAACGAGCTGAAGCTGCGCCGGATCGCGGAGCAGCACGGCCTGACCCGGTGGACCACCGACCTGTCCGAGGCGCTCGCCGAGCCGGACGTCGAGATCTACTTCGACTCGTCGCTGACCCAGCTCAGGGAGAAGGGCGTCCGCGCCGCGGTCGAAGCAGGCAAGGCGATCTACTGCGAGAAGCCGATCGCGGAGAGCCTGGACGCGGCGATCGACCTGGCCCGGTTGGTCCGGGACGCCGGGCTGAAGAACGGCATCGTCCAGGACAAGCTGTCGCTGCCCGGGCTGCGGAAGCTCAAGCGACTCGTCGACGGTGGGTTCTTCGGCCGGATCCTCTCGGTCCGGGGTGACTTCGGCTACTGGGTCTTCGAAGGTGACTGGCAGGAAGCGCAGCGGCCGTCGTGGAACTACAAGCTCGAAGAGGGCGGCGGCATCATCCTCGACATGTTCTGCCATTGGCGGTATGTGCTCGACCAGACCTTCGGCCAGGTCAAGTCGGTGTACTGCCAGGGCGCGACCCACATCCCGACCCGGGTCGACGAACAAGGCAACGAGTACACCGCCACCGCAGACGACTCGGCGTACGGCGTCTTCGAGCTGGAGGGCGGGATCATCGCGCAGATGAACTCGTCGTGGGCGACGCGGGTGTTCCGCGACGAGCTGGTCGAGTTCCATGTCGACGGGACCGAGGGATCCGCGGTCGCGGGGCTGCGGAACTGCCGGGCGCAGCACCGGTCCGCGACGCCGAAGCCGGTGTGGAACCCGGACCTTCCGGCCACCGAGAAGTTCCGGGACCAGTGGGCGACGGTGCCGGACAACGAGGTGTTCGACAACGGGTTCAAGGTGCAGTGGGAGATGTTCCTGCGGCACGTGGTCGACGACGCCCCGTTCACCTGGGACTTCGTCGAGGCCGCCAAGGGCGTGCAGCTGGCCGAGCTGGGCCTGCAGTCCTGGCGCGAGGGCCGCAAACTCGAGGTCCCCGCTCTGAACCTCGAGGGACAGCTGTGACGCTCGAGGTTCTCCTTCCAGCCGGTGATGGGTTGGAGAGGTACCGGTTGGTGGGTGAGCCGGTTGCTCGGGGCACCTATTCGCCGGCTCGGTCGCGGCTGGCGTTTGCGGCCGCCCATGTGGTGGCGGATCCGCTCGGGGACAACTCGCCGGGTGCGCCTGCGGTGATTGATTGGGAGCACACGCTGGAGTTTCGGCGGCATCTGTGGTCGCTGGGGTTGTCGGTGGCCGAGGCGATGGACACCGCGCAGCGTGGGATGGGGCTGGACTGGCCGGCGACGCAGGAGTTGATCCGGCGGTCCGCGGCCGAGGCGCCGGACGGGCGGATCGCGGTTGGCGTCGGCACAGACCAGCTCACCGCTGCGAACCGTCCCACAGCCGGCTCCGACGGTCCCCACGAGTTGGACGCGGTGATTGCTGCGTACGAAGAGCAGCTAGGTCTGGCCGAGGAGGTCGGCGCGCAGCCGATCCTGATGGCTAGTCGGGCGTTGTGTGCCGCCGCCGAGTCGCCTGAGGACTACCGGAAGGTCTACGACCGGCTGCTCGGTCAATCGACCCGCCCGGTGATCCTGCACTGGCTCGGGTCGATGTTCGATCCGGCCCTCGACGGCTACTGGGGTAGCGACTCGCTCGACACCGCCGCGGATGTCGTCGTCGATTTGATTGCCGACAATGCGACAAAGGTCGACGGGATCAAGGTCTCGCTGCTGGACGCTTCGCGTGAAGTTGCCCTGCGCAACCGTCTGCCGGAGGGCGTCCGGCTCTACACCGGCGACGACTTCAACTACCCGGCCTTGATCAAGGGCGACGACGACCGCTACAGCGACGCACTGCTCGGCATCTTCGCCGCGATCGCGCCCGCCGCCGCGGCGGCGCTGAAGGCGCTGGACGACGGCGACCTCGACACCTACGACCGCGTCTTCGCACCGACGGTCCCGCTCGCGCGGCAGATCTTCTCGGCGCCGACGTACTACTACAAAACCGGGATCGCCTTCCTGGCCTGGCTGAACGGGCACCAGCCCGGGTTCTCGATGGTGGGTGGCCTGCAGACCGGCCGGTCGCTGCCCCACCTGGCCGACACCTTCCGGCTCGCCGATCAAGCCGGCGTACTGACGAATCCGGAGCTTGCCGTCCAGCGGTTCGGGCAGTTGCTGCGGGTGGGTGGAGTCGACGCGTGAATCGTTACAGCCTGAACCAGGCGACGACGAAGTACTGGCCGCTCGAGGATGTCGTCGCGGCGAGCGCCAAGGCCGAGCTGTCGTGGATCGGGCTGTGGCGTGAACCGATCCAGGAGTACGGCGTCGACAAGGCCGCCCGGCTCGTCGCCGACGCGGGACTGAAGGTGTCGTCGCTGTGCCGCAGCGGTTTCTTCACGTCGACCGATCCGGCCGAGCGAGCAGCGAAGATCGAGGACAACCGTCGCGCGATCGACGAGGCCGCCACGATCGGGACCTCCGTGCTGGTGCTCGTCAGCGGCGGTCTGCCGCCGGGCTCGCGCGACCTCGACGGCGCGCGTTCCATGGTCCGCGACGGGCTGGCCGAGCTGGCGCCGTACGCGTCGGAACGCGGGGTCAGGCTCGCGGTCGAGCCGTTGCATCCGATGTTCTGCTCCGACCGGTGCGTGGTGTCGTCGCTGTCGGGCGCCCTGGATCTCGCCGAGCAGTTCCCGGCGACACAGGTCGGCGTGATCGTCGATGCCTATCACCTGTGGTGGGACGCCGACGTCTACCGGCAGATCGAGCGCGCGGGTGAGCGGATCCTCTCCTACCAGGTGAGCGATTGGGTCGTCCCGCTTCCGGAGGACACACTGCTCGGCCGGGGCATGATGGGCGACGGCTCGATCGAGCTGCGCCGTCTCCGTGCAGCGTGCGATGCGGCCGGGTACGACGGGCCGATCGAGGTAGAGATCTTCAACCAGAAGGTGTGGGACGCACCAGGGCAGCAGGTCTTCGACCTGGCGCTCGCGCGGTATCGGGAACACGTCATCTGACCCTCGACATCAGGAGCTGACCGTATGAGTGACCGGACCATCCCCGCCGACGGCATCGGCATGCACCTCTACACGATGCGCGACGTGCTGGCCGAGGACTACCCGGGGACGCTGAAGCGCCTCGCCGGGATCGGATATCGCACGATCGGGGTGAGCGGGCGGTTCGACCACAGCGCCGAAGAGATCCGGTCCTTCGCGGACGACGCCGGGCTGTCGATCGTGCTCGAGCACATCGGGTACACCCGGATGGCGGACGACTGGGACAGCGCGCTGGCCGGAGTGAAGACGCTGGGCGGGAAGTGGGTCGTCGTACCGTCGATTCCCTCCGAGCTGCATTCGGTGGAGGGTTTCCGTACGGCGGCCGCGGCGTTCACCGAGGCCGGTAAGGCCGCGCGTGATGCCGGACTGAAACTGCTGTTCCACAACCACGGGCGCGACTTCGACTCGGTCGACGGGCAGATCCTCTTCGACATCCTGCTGGACGTCGATCCGGAACTGCTCGGGTTCGAGTTCGACCTGTACTGGGCGGTCGAGGGCGGCCAGGACCCGGCGCAGTACTTCCAGGAGAACCCGGGCCGGTTCCCGGCGCTGCACGTGAAGGACATGGCCGCGGACGGGTCGTGGGAGGACGTCGGCGCCGGCAAGCTCGACTTCGCCGCGATGTTCGCGCACGCCACGGAGGGCGGCGTCGAGCAGTGGCTGGTCGAGCACGACAAGCCCACCGACGCCTGGCACTCGGCCGAACGCAGCTACCGCGGCCTGACCGAACTCCGGTTCTGACCCGGGCTCGGGACCACCAGACACGGCTTAACCGGATCAGATCTGGTGACGACCGCTCACTGCTGGTGAGATCGGTCTAGGCTCGATCCGTGCAGAAGGAGCCTACGGTCCGGCTGACCGCCATCCGCCGCCTGTACGAGGTGAGCGCCCGGATGGGTGCGGGGCGGAGCCTGGCCGAGACGCTGCAGGCGGTCGTCGACGGTGTGGTGGACGGCCTCGGCTTCGGCATCGCCGTACTGAACCTGCGCCACCCGGACGGCAAGTTCGAGGTAATCGCGGTGGCCGGCTCGCCGGAGGCACGGGAAGCCCTGCTCGGCACGGTGAGCGCGGCGGACATCTTCGACGGCGAGTTCGCCATCGCGGACAAGTGGGGCGGCCTGCGCTTCGTGCCGCACGAACGGCTGCCCGAAGGCGAGGTCGTCGGCTGGGTGCCCGAGATCCCGGTGTCGGACGACCCCGCCGCCTGGCATCCGCTGGACGCGTTGTTCGCGCCGCTGCACTCGTCCGACGGTGAACTGGTCGGGATGCTGGCGGTCGACCTGCCCGAGGATCAGCGGCGGCCAGGCCCGATCCACCGGGAGTTGCTGGAGATCTTCGCCACCCAGGCCGGGCTGGCGATCGACAAGGCCCGGTTGACCGATCAGTTGCTGGCCGAGAAGACCCGGCTCGAGGCGAGCGAGACGACGTTCCGGATGGTCTTCGAGGGCGCCGGGAACGGGATGGCCACGATCGCCTTCGACGGGTCCGAGGCGGGCCGGATCGTGCGCGTGAACGACGCGTTCTGCCGGATCACCGGGTACGCCCCCGACCAGCTGATCGGCGTACCGATGGTGGAATTCCTCCGCGACGAGGAGCCGGCCCAGTCCCAGCGGGAGCTCGAAGAGCTTGCCCGAGGCAACAGAACGTACCGGTTCGAGCGGATCTTCACCCAGCCCGGGGGCAACGAGATCTGGCTCGGCGGGACGGCGACGATCGTCGCCCAGGGCGCCGGGCTGCCGCGGATCCTGCTGATCCAGATCGACGACGTGACCGCCCGCAAGGACGCCGAGCGCGAGCTGCGCCACCACGCCGCCCACGACCCGCTGACCGGCCTGCCCAACCGCCGCCTGCTCCAGCACCGCTTCGCCGCGGTGCTGGAGCGGACCCGCGCGTCAGGCCGGCCCGGTGCCGTGCTGTTCTGCGATCTCAACCACTTCAAGCTGGTGAACGACGGCTACGGTCACGAGGCCGGCGACCGCGCGCTGCGCGAGATCGCCACCCGGCTGGCCGCTGAGGTCCGGCACGGCGACACCGTGGCCCGCCTGGGCGGCGACGAGTTCGCGATCCTCGCCGAGGACATCGTCGACGAGGACCTCGCGACCCTCATCGCCCGCCTCGAGACCGCCGTCAGCCGCCCGCTCCCCGGCATCACCATCGAGGTCAGCACCAGCATCGGCACCGCCCCGATCACACCCGGCTCGACCGACCTGGACACCCTCCTCCACACCGCCGACCAGGCGATGTACGACGCCAAGCACCGCCGCAACTGACCTCAGGCGGCGTCCAGGGTGGCTACCTGGTCGGGGGTGAGTTCGAGGTCCAGGGCGGCGTACGAGTCGCGGATCGTCTCCGGGCGGCTGGAGCCGGGGATAGGGACGACATGCGGGGACTTGGCCAGCAGCCAGGCGAGGGTGACGCGCTGCGGGCTGACACCGAGGTCGGCGGCGAGCCGGTGGAACGCGGGGTGCTTGCTGCCGAGGTCGCCGGCGTTGGAGATGCCACCGAGCGGCGCCCAGGGCAGGAACGCGATGCCGAGCTCGTCGCACAGCTCGAGCTCCGGCTCGCTGGACCGGAACGCCGGCGAGAACTGGTTCTGCACCGAGACGAGTCGGCCGCCGAGGATCTCGTTGGCCTCCTTGATCTGGGCCGGGTTCGCGTTCGAGATGCCGGCCATCCGGATCTTGCCGGCGTCGAGCAGGTCGCGGATCGCGCCGATGGAGTCCGCGTACGGCGTCTTCGGGTCGGGCCGGTGGAACTGGTAGAGCCCGATCGCCTCCACCCCGAGCCGCTTGAGCGACTCGTCCGCCGCCTCCTTCAGGTGCGCCGGGGACCCGTCCACGGTCCAGCTGCCGTCACCGGGTCGCTGGTGGCCACCCTTCGTCGCAACCAGGACCTTCGAGGTGTCGCCGCCGTACGACGCCAGCGCCTTGGCGATCAGGGACTCGTTGTGGCCGACGTCGGTCGCGGTCAGGTGGTACGCGTCGGCGGTGTCGATCAGCGTGATGCCGAGGTCGAGCGCCGCGTGGATGGTCGTGATCGACCGGGCCTCGTCGGGCCGGCCCTCGATCGACATCGGCATGCCGCCGAGCCCGATCGCGCTGACCTCGACGTCGCCGATCCGGCGGGTGTGGTTCTTCTGAGCTGCCATGTCTCCAACGTCCCGCGTGCGGGTCTCCGATTCCAACAGGAATCTCCGCACAGACTCAGCACTCCTGGTGCTGAATCGATGTCAAGGGGTTACCTTTCGAACGGTAGTTACGTAAGAATGTGACGCAACTCGACCTCCCCTGGATCGGAGCCCGCCCGTGCCTCCTCCTCCTCCCACTCGTCGTACCTTCCTCCAGCTGACCGGCCTGAGCGCCGCCGCGGTCGCCATCGGCGTCGCCGCGCCGGCCGGCGCCGACGCCACCCCGGCACGCCCGATTCCGTCCGGCGCCTTCGCGCTCGGCGTCGCCTCCGGTGATCCGCGCACCGACGGTTTCGTCCTCTGGACCCGACTCGCCCCGTCGCCGCTGGCGACCGACGGACACGGCGGCATGCCCGCTGCTCCCGTCCCCGTGCAGTACGAGGTCGCCGAGGACAGCCAGTTCCAGCGCGTCGTACGCCGTGGGCTCGCGATCGCCACCCCCGAGCTGGCGCACGCCGTACATCCCGAGGTGCGCGGTCTGCGGCCGGATCGCGAGTACTTCTACCGGTTCCGCGCCGGCAGCGAGCTCAGCCCGGTCGGCCGGACCAAGACGCTGCCGGTCCAGGGGTCGCAGTTCACCTTCGCCACTGCCTCCTGCCAGGCCTGGTACCACGGGTACTTCGCAGCCCATCGCGACATCGCCCGCCGGGCGCCGGATGCGGTGTTCTTCCTCGGCGACTACATCTACGAGTACGGGATCGTTGCCGGCGACAACCTCTGGCGCGAGGGCGTCTCGGTCGGACCCGAGCACGGCGTGGAGATCGAGACACTCGAGCAATACCGGTTGCGGTACAGCCTGTTCAAGACCGATCCGGACCTGCAGGCCGCGCACGCGGCCGCGCCGTGGTTCCTGGTCTGGGACGACCACGAAGTGCAGAACAACTACGGCGCCGACAACTCGCTGTACGGGATCCCGCCGGAACTGTTCGTGCATCGCCGCGCCGTTGCGTATCGCGCGTTCTACGAGAACTTACCGGTCGCTCTGGACAGCCTGCCGCACGGACCGGACGGTCAGCTCTACCGGCGGTACGACGTCGGATCGCTCGCGCGGGTGCACCTGCTCGACACCCGGCAGTACCGCGACCCGCTGCCGGTGGACGAAGCCGATCGCGTGTCCGAGCAGCGCACCATCATGGGCGCCAAGCAGGAGAAGTGGCTGTACGACGGACTCCGCCATTCACCCGCGACCTGGAACGTCGTCGCGGGCGGTGTCGTCCTCAGCGCGATCACCGACGACCGGACCGAGCAATGGGACGGCTATCCGGCGAACCGGCGCCGGGTGCTCGAGGCGATGGGCCAGGCGGGCACTGCGGTCATGCTCACCGGCGACATCCACCGCCACGTGGCCTCCGAACTGAAGCTGGACTTCGCGAATCCGGATTCGCGGACGGTCGGCGTGGAACTGGTGTGCTCGTCGGTCGGCTCGAACGGGGACGGCACCGACACGGACCAGTACGCGCAGGACTGGCTCCAACACTCGTACGTGAAGCTCTACAACGCGCGCCGTGGGTATGTGCACTCGACCTTGACCCGATCCGACCTGACCTCGGAGTTCGTCACCTTCCCCTACATCCAGGCCGACGCGAACGCCGAACCGCATGTGGTCGCGACCTTCCGCACGCCCGCCGACGATCCTCGTCTGGAGGCACTGTGATGAATCGTCCTCCCGCCATCACCCAGCTTCGTGGCACCGGCGACATCGGCACCCTCACCCTCGACTGGAAACCGGTGTCGTGGGCAACGGTTGTCGACCACTACGCCGTGCACGTCGCCGAGCCCGGATCCACGACGTACACGCTGCTGGGCAAGACCGTCTATCCACACTTCGTGCATCGTGGACTCGGATTCGCCGGCGTCACCAGGTCCTATCGGGTGGTGACAGTGGATGCTGCGGGCAACAGGTCGCAGGCGTCGCATTCCCTTGCCGCTGCGAACAAGACGTCCGTGACGCTGTCCGGTCAACCGATCGCGCGAGTCGGCGTCTATGACGGCAAGGGCTCGGAGCTGGCGTTGTCACCCAGGGGGTACGCCGACTACCCGGTGCGCTTCCCCTCGGATGTCGACTACACCTACGGAACGTCGGTGCCCTCGGCCGACTGGTCGTACCTGTTCCCGGGGCCGGCGGACAAGTGGGCCGGATCGAAGAACCACACGGTGACGTTCCGGTTCGATCTGATCGCGCCGCCGGAGCAGGATCTCGACCTGGCGCTGTGGCTGATCGACAGCCACGCCAGCATCCCGGGCTCCGCCGTACTGTCCGTCAACGGCACCGAGGTCGGGCGGCTGGCGTTCGCGAACGGTGCCACCAAGGGCTCGACGGTTGCCGACAGCACCTACCCCGGTTCACCGCTCAAGCCGTCGTACCTCGAGACACCGTTGCCCAAGGCGCTCTTCCGGACCGGTCAGAACGTGATCGAGCTGGTGAAGGACGAGGGCTCATGGATCGCGTACGACGCCTTCGGGATCTACGCGCGGAAGTAGGCTCAGCCGGGCACGTCGAGTCGTTGGGTGCCGACCACCGACAGCAGGCGCAGTGCTTCCTCCGACGGCGAGCCGGGGGTCGCGGTGTAGATGATCACCTGCTGGTCGCGGTCGGGGATCGCGAGGGCGTCGCAGTTCACGGTCACCGTACCGACCACCGCATGCTCGAAGTCAGCTCTTACACGTGTCAGCTCGCGTGCACGAGAGGATCCCGGTCTTCGACGACGTACCTCTGGCGCGCGGGTGAACGACGGCGGGGCACGATAGGTCCATGCAGATCGACGAACGAGTACGACGAGCCCGCCCCGACGACGTCCCCGCGCTCGTGGAACTGGTGTACGGCCTGGCCGAGTACGAGCGAGCCCCCGAGGAGTGCCGGCTGACCGCGGACCAGCTCCACACCGCACTCTTCGGCGAGAACCCCGCCGTCTTCTGCCACGTCGCCGAACACGAGGGCGCGGTGGCCGGATGCGCCCTGTGGTTCCTCAGCTTCTCCACCTGGCGCGGCGTCCACGGCATCTACCTCGAGGATCTCTTCGTCCGCCCCGAAACCCGCGGCACCGGCCTGGGCAAAGCCCTCCTCACCGCCCTGGCCCAGGAATGCGTGACCCAAGGCTACGAACGCCTCGAATGGTCCGTCCTCGACTGGAACACCCCCGCCATCGACTTCTACAAATCCCTGGGTGCCCACCCCCAAGACGAATGGACCATCTACCGCCTGACCGACGAACCCCTCACCCGCCTCGGCTCGTAGCCTCCAGGCCGGCGACGCGCCCGGAATAGGAGCGGGGGTGGGGCCGTTGATGCGGTGTCTTGGTTGCTACGAGGAGGTGTTTGGTGGAGGACTTGCGGGCGCTCGGTTATGGGCTGGGGCAGCAGTACTTCGAGGAGCGGGATTATCGGGGGGCTATTCGGGCTTTGCGGCCGGTGGTGGAGGAGACGCCTGAGGATGTGGGGACTCGGTTGCTGCTGGCACGGGCCTACTATCACGCGGCGTTGCTGAAGCCGGCTGAGGAGCAGTTGCTCGAGGTGATCGAGCGGGAGCCGACCGAGTACTACGCGCACCTGATGATGGCGCGGACGCTCGAGCGGCAGTCCCGGGCCGAGGAGGCCGGCAAGCACCGCCGGATCGCGGCGGCGCTCACCGGTGACGACGAACTACTCAGGCCTCACAGCGCCTGACGTTGGGCGACGTACAGGTCGGGGACGGCGGGGCGGTCGCCTAGTAGGTAGGTGCCGTTCTCGAGGTCGCCTTGGAAGTCGCGGGGCAGGCCGCTCGGGTCTGAGGTGAGACCTTGGAGGCCGACGGTGATGCTGCGGGGTGCGACGTCGGCGAGCTGGATCGCGTAGGGACTGCCGGAGGTGATCCGGACGTTCCAGTGCGCGATCCGCGCGCCGAACAGCGGCCCGGACGCGGCAGACCCACCGACCCGGCCGTTGTTCACCAGCGTGATGTCGGTACGGGCGTTCTCGAACGGCATCGCGCGATGCGTGTCGAACGTTCCCTCGGCCATCCGCCCGCGCCGCCAGACGTTGCCCGCCGACAGCCCTTCCAGGTTGAGGCCGTGATGCGTCGACCCGGACGGCAGCGGCACCGTGAACTGCTCGATCTCGAACCCGTCCACCTGGTTGTCGTGCGACTGCATCCGGCAGGCGAAGCTGTGATGCGCGGACCGGCCGCCGACCACCACGTTCGTCAGCGTCACCGCCTTCGTCGTGGTGAACCCGAACCCGAGATCGCAGTTCTCCACCTGTACGTCGTCCGCCCAGCAGTCGTGAACCGCCTGGAAACACAGGCCGTTCGACCCTGGATGCCTGTTGTGCGCGGTCATCGGCCGCAGCTCGTTCCGAATCGTCAGCGACTCGACACCGACGTCGTGCACCGTCGGCCCGACCTCCCGCAAGCGGGACGGCCAGCTCGGCCGGAGGTCGTACCTGAGCGGCTGAGCCAGCCGCACCAACCGTTCACCCAGCACCGCCTCGATCCGCACCGGCCACTGCAGGCTCGCGTACTGCACGTACTGCCCACCGGACCCGGTCGTCAGCTGCGGCGCCTTCACCGGCCAGTCGTACTCCCGCGCCCCGGCCACGTCCCCGGCCAGATGCCGCAGTACGCCGGCATCGGCCGGATTGTCGGTCTCGAGTACGACGAGATCCCCGGCGGCGAGGTGTTCGGTCGAAGACACGAGCAGCGTCCGTTGACCACGGGACGCCGCACCGACCTCGGTCAACGTGTCGCCGAGCATCCAACCTTCGGAGCCGGCGTACTCCTCGGCCTCCGACAGTGCCTTCCGCTCCGGCGCCATCACCCAGATCTGGCCACCGGTCCACGACCAGCGGCTGTTGCCGGTCGACTGCAGGTTCGGCCGGTAGCCCTCCTCGAGCGGGCGGTTGAAGTGCAGGATCGTGCGCTCCCGGCCCGCGCCCTTCAGAACGACGTTCGACCAGTGGATCCAGACCGGCAAGTCGAAGCGGTACACACCGGGAGGTACGACGACCGTCCCGCCACCGCGACTGCCGGCGTACTGGAGGGCCTGGGTGAAGGGGACGGACGCGTCGGCGGTGCTGCCGGGGCGAGCGCCGAAGTCGGTGACGTTCGCGACCACCCGCGGGCGGAGCGGGTGCTCGCCGCCGCGGAAGCCGGCGTGGGAGATGTCGGGGATGAGCGGATGGGCGCCGGGCGCCTCGGCCCATTCGGCCAGGAGTTGGGTGGAGAGGTCACCACCAGAAGCGGGCGGAGTGGCGGCGGTGGCAGGTGAGGTCAGCAAGGTGGTCGCGGGAACGGCGGCGGCGCTGCCGAGCAGGAGACGCCGGGTCAGGCGGGGCGAGGTGTTGGGGTTCTGCATGGAGAACTCTCCTCAGGGCGGTGAGGTTTCGCATGACGGGACCTAGTTTCACCACATGGACCGGGACTGACAAGGGCGTGATGGAATGACGGACAGGGGATTGGCGTTGAGCTGGGCAGCGGTAGTTTAATAATGAACTATCTACCCCAGTCGAGGAGGACAGATGCAGTTCGGTGTGTTCACCGTCGGTGACGTGACCGAGGATCCGACCACCGGTACGACCGTGAGCGAGGCCGAGCGGATCAAGGCGATGGTGGCCATCGCACTGAAGGCCGAAGAGGTCGGCCTGGACGTGTTCGCCCAGGGTGAGCACCACAACCCGCCGTTCGTACCGTCGTCGCCGACCACCCAGCTCGGCTTCATCGCCGCGAAGACCTCGAAGATCATCCTGTCCACCGCGACGACCCTGATCACCACCAACGACCCGGTGAAGATCGCCGAGGACTACGCGATGCTGCAGCACCTGGCCGACGGCCGGGTCGACCTGATGATGGGTCGCGGCAACACCGGCCCGGTGTACCCGTGGTTCGGTCAGGACATCCGCAATGGCATCGGGCTCGCGATCGAGAACTACGCCCTGCTGCGCCGGCTCTGGCGCGAGGAGGTGGTCGACTGGGAAGGCAAGTTCCGTACGCCGCTGCAAGGCTTCACCGCGACACCGCGGCCGCTGGACGGCGTACCGCCGTTCGTGTGGCACGGGTCGATCCGCTCGCCGGAGATCGCCGAGCAGGCCGCGTACTACGGCGACGGCTTCTTCCACAACAACATCTTCTGGCCGGTCTCGCACACCCAGCGGATGATCGAGCTGTACCGCAAGCGCTTCGAGCACTACGGCCACGGTGCCGCGGACCAGGCGATCGTCGGTCTCGGCGGTCAGGTGTTCATGCGGAAGAACTCGCAGGACGCCGTCAACGAGTTCCGGCCGTACTTCGACAACGCGCCGGTGTACGGACACGGGCCCACCCTGGAGGACTTCAGCCGGGAGACGCCGTTGACGGTCGGCAGCCCGCAGCAGGTGATCGAGCGGACGCTGACGTTCCGGGAGCACTTCGGTGACTACCAGCGCCAGCTGTTCCTGATGGACCACGCCGGACTGCCGTTGAAGACCGTGCTGGAGCAGCTGGACATCCTCGGCGAAGAGGTGGTTCCGGTACTGCGCAAGGAGTTCGCCGCCAAGCGGCCGGCGCAGGTCCCGGACGCGCCGACGCACGCTTCGCTGAAGGCCGCCGCCGAGCGGGCACGCGACCTGGAGACGATCGCGGAGCCGGCCGGATCGGTCGAGGAGACGAGCCGATGAAGGAACGGGTGATCGCCGTGGTGACGGCCGGGCTGACGACGCCGTCGTCGTCCCGGCTGCTCGCCGACCAGCTGGCGGCCGCCGTCCGGGACGAGTTGTCCGGGCGTGGGATCGAGTCGCGGATCGAGCTGATCGAGGCCCGCGACCACGCGCATGAGCTGACGAACAACCTCCTCACCGGCTTCCCCTCGGCCGAGCTGGAGAAGGTGCTCGCCACGGTCGCCGGGGCGGACGCTCTGATCGTGGTCTCGCCGACCTTCAGTGCGTCGTACTCCGGGCTGTTCAAGATGTTCTTCGACGTGCTCGACGACCAGGCATTGGCCGGCAAGCCGGTCCTGCTCGCGGCGACCGGCGGGACCGAGCGCCACTCGCTGGTGCTCGAGTTCGCGCTGCGGCCGCTGTTCGCCTATCTGAAGGCGATCCCGGTCCCGACCGCCGTGTACGCCGCGTCCACGGACTGGGGTCCGAACGCGCAGACGCTGCGGCCCCGCATCACTCAGGCCGCGAGCGAGCTGGTCGCGGCCCTGCAGCACGAGACGCCGACACACGCGGATCCGTACGACAACCCGACGCCGTTCGAGGACCTCCTCAACAGCTAGGACCGCTCGTCGATGAGCAGTGAGATGCCGTCGAGGATCCGGGTGAGGCCGAAGGACAAGGCGTGCGCGGGGTCGATGACCGACTGGAACTGTTCGCCGACCGAGGTGCCGACCCGTCCCGCCACCGGGAAGTGCTGAGCCGCGCCGGACATGACGCGGGTCAGGGTCGGCGAGATCTGCCGCCACCACTCCTCGTCGGACAGCCCGGACTCGCGCTGGGTGCGGAGCTGTTCGGCTCCGGCACGGGCGGTCCCGTGAACGTGCGTGAGCACCAAGGTCAGGGCCGAGTCCATCTCGACGTCGGTCAGCCCGAGGCCGTCGAGGGGCCGTAGCTCGGCCTCGTACTTGACGGTGATGTTGGGGCCGAGCGCGTTGCGCATGGTCGGGACGTCGTGGATCCAGGGGTGCTTGGTGAGCACGTCCCAGTTGCGACGGGCAATGAACTCCAGCGCTCCACGCCAGCCGCCGGGCTGCCGCGACGGTTCGTCGGCGTCGGCGTACAGGTCGCCGTACACGCTGTCGAACATCAGGTCGGTCAGCTCGCCCTTGCCCGGGACGTGCGTGTACAGCGACATCGTCCCGGCCTTCAACTGCTCGGCGACCATCCGCATCGAGACCGCGTCGAGCCCTTGAGCGTCGGCCAGGTCGATCGCCGTGTCGACGATCGACCGCACGGTCAGGCCGGACCGGCCGGGCTTGGTGTGGCTGCCCCACAGCAGCGCCAGACTGCGCGCCGGATCGGGCGCGGACACCTTCTTTCCTGCCAACGGAACTAACTCCAGCCGCTCGTCGTTGTCCCGATCGTACCTGAGTCGTACAGTGTACGGTACACTCTACGACTCAACCTGGGCGAGAGGTGGGAAGTGACTACGGAACGTGTGATCGAGGCCGTCGGCGTACGGAAGAACTACCGCGGCGGCACCGAGGGGGCGGGGCTGAACGGTTTCGACCTGGAGGTCACCGCCGGCACGGTGACGGGGCTGCTCGGCCCCAACGGCGCCGGCAAGACGACGGCGGTGCGGATCCTGTCCACACTGCTCGAGCTGGATTCCGGTACGGCGACGATCGCGGGGTACGACGTCCGTCGGCAAGGAGCGGAGGTACGGCGCCGGATCGGGCTGGTCGGGCAGTACGCCGCGATCGACGAAGTACTGACCGGGCGGCAGAACCTGGTCATGTTCGGCCGGCTGAACCACCTGGGCCACACGGCCTCGGGACGCCGGGCCGACGAGCTGCTCGAGCGGTTCAGCCTGACAGAGGCGGCCGGTCAGGCGGTCAGCAAGTACTCCGGTGGGATGCGGAGACGGCTCGACCTGGCGGCCAGCCTGATCGTGGCGCCGGCGGTCCTGTTCGTGGACGAGCCGACGACCGGGTTGGATCCGGCCGGGCGGCTCGAGGTGTGGTCCGCCGTACGGCAGTTGGTGGACGGCGGGACGACGGTGTTGCTGACAACGCAGTACCTGGAGGAGGCCGATCAGCTGGCGAACCGGATCTCGATGCTCAAGGCCGGGGTTGTCGTGGCCG
The DNA here is from genome assembly GCF_045207705.1 of Kribbella sp. NBC_00889. NCBI lineage: Bacteria > Bacillati > Actinomycetota > Actinomycetes > Propionibacteriales > Kribbellaceae > Kribbella > Kribbella sp. NBC_00889. Next base: position 7,322,970 of record NZ_CP108783.1, read on the forward strand.
AGGGCACCCCGGACGAACTGAAGACGCAGCTCGGCTCGGACTGGCTGGACTTGGTGCTGGTCGATCCAGCCGACGTGCAGCGGGTGGTCGGATTGGCCGGACCACTGGCGGACGGAGACATTCGGATTGCCGGCAATCGGATCAGCGTGCCGGTGAAGGACCGCACCAAGGCCCTCGTGGTGATGGCCAACTCGTTGCATGAGGCAAAGATCGAGCCGGAGGACATCACCTTGCGCAGACCCACGCTGGACGAGGTGTTCCTGCACCTGACGGGACCGGAGGTGGCAGCGTGACGGCGTTCGGCTGGGCGCTCGCGGATGGGTGGACGATCGCGCGGCGGACCTTGACGCACTGGCGGATGCAGCCGGGGCTGGTGCTGTTCTCCTGGTTCTTCCCGGTGCTGATGCTGCTGATGTTCGGCGGGCTGCTCGGCGGGGCGATGGACTTCCCCGACGGCGAGTCGTACTACGAACTGCTCGTGCCGGGGATCTTCGCGCTGTCGATGCTGTTCGGGCTGGAAGGCACGATGACCGCGGTCACCCAGGACCGGGACAAGGGGGTGACCGACCGGTTCCGCTCGCTGCCGATGAGCTCGGCGGCGGTCGTCCTCGGGCGGTGCATCGCGGACATGCTGGACTCGGTGGTGACGCTGATCGTGCTTGCCGCGGCCGGGCTCGCGCTCGGCTGGCGGTGGCATGAAGGACTGCCGGCTGCGGTGGCCGCGTTCGGGTTGCTGTTGCTGCTGCGGTTCGCGTTGCTGTGGATCGGGATCTTCATCGGGCTGACGGTGAAGAACGCTCAGAGCGTCACGATGGTGCAGGTCCTGGTCTGGCCGATCGGCTTCCTGTCCAGTGCGTTCGTCGCCACGTCCACGATGCCGGCCTGGCTCGGCACGATCGCGCAGTGGAATCCGTTGTCGGCCACGGCCACCGCGTCGCGTGCCCTGTTCGGCAATCCCGATCCGTCGGCGACCGCCACCTGGATCGGCACCCATGCCGAGATCGCGGCGATCATCGGGCCGCTGGTCCTGACCGCGGTGTTCCTGCCCCTGTCGGCCCACCGCTACCGCACGCTCTCCCGGTAGAGATGCCTGTGGGGCTCCGGCGGCATACCGCTGGAGCCCCACTCTAGAGCTTGCCTATGGCATCAACTGGCCGCCGTTGACCTCGATGATCTGGCCGGTGACGTACGACGCCATCCGCTCGGAGGCGAGGAACAGGATGGTGCCGACGCACTCGTGCGGGGTACCGCTGCGGCCCATCGGGATGGTGCCGATCATCGCGTTCATCTGCTCGTCGCCGGTGTGGCGGTCGTGGAACGGGGTCTTGATCACGCCGGGCGAGATCGCGTTGACGCGGATGCCGTCCGGTGCGACCTCCTTGGCCAGGCCGCGGGTGAAGGTGCTGACCGCGCCCTTGCTGGTCGCGTAGACGACCGACCCGCCGCCACCGCCGTTCCGGCCGGCGATCGAGGTGACGTTGATGATCGACCCGCCGCCCTGCGCGCGGAACACCGGCACGATCTTGCGGCTGACGGAGAACACCGACGTCAGGTTCACGTCCAGGATCCGGTGGAACTCCTCGTCCGGTACGTCGGTCACCGGGGTCCGCTTGACCAGGTCGCCGGCGTTGTTCACGAGTACGTCGATCCGCCCGTGCTTCGCCAGCACGTCGTCGATCAGCCTCCCGGCCGACGCCGGATCCGCGAGGTCCGCCTGGTGCAAGGACGCCGTACCGCCGGCCGTCTGCACCGCGCCGAGCGTGTGCCTGGCTCCCTCCTCGTTCTGGTGGTAGTGCAACGCGACCGCGGCCCCGGTCTCCGCGAACCCCACCGCCGCCGCGGCCCCGATCCCGCTGCTGGCCCCGGTCACCACCACAACCTGATCCCTGAAATCCAGATATCCCATGCGCCCATCCTCCCCCGATCGCGCCGGGGAACGCGCCGTGGGCCGGTTCCAAGCGGCGCGGCCGAGGGTAGATTTTTTGGATGGGATATGCGCTGGGGCGGTTGGATCTTCGGCGGTGGCGGACGGGGGATGCGCTGCGGCTGACAGCGGCGCATCGCGATCCCGAGATGGCGAACCAGAACGGGATCGTGGACCGGGCGTCCGCTGTGGACTGGATCGGGCGCGTGGCAGACCTCGACAACGGGCATGTGTACGCCGTCGCCGACGCGGACGACCACCCGATCGGGTGTGTGGCGGTGACGAACATCGACCGGCATCAGGTCGGCTGGACGTGGTACTGGACCCTCGCCGAAGTCCGTGGCCAGGGCGTCGCGCGGGACTCGCTCCGCGCCCTCGCCAACTGGGCCCACCGGGAGGCCGGTCTCTACCGACTGGAGCTCGGTCACCGCACCAACAACGCGGCCTCGTGCGCGGTCGCCGCCGGCGCCGGTTTCCTCTACGAAGGCCTCGAACGCCAGCGCCACGCGTACGACGGCACCCGGTACGACGTCGAACGCCACGCCCGCCTCGCCACCGACCCGCTCAACCCACCCCAACGCCCAGTCACCGTCACCATCTGAGCCGTCACGTGTGAGCCGTCAGCCCGCCGGCGGCTGCAGAACGCAGAACTCGTTCCCGTCCGGATCGGCGAGAAGGTGCCAGGTCCAGCCGTACTCGACGATGGGCTCCTCGGTCACCTGCGTCGCCCCCAGCTCACGCACGCGATTCACCTCGGCGGCCAGGTCCGGCGTCCGCAGGTCCAGGTGCAGACGGTTCTTGCCAACCTTCCGATCGTCCGTACGCTGCAGCAGAACTTCACAGCCACGTCCGTCGCCAGGAATCAGACTCAGGTACGTCGCCGACGAGCCGCCCGCGCGGTCGTAGCCCAGGACCTGACTCCAGAACTCGGCGGAACGATCCAGGTCGGACACGTCGACCACGATCGCCAGCTCGCCGTGGGAGTACCGCTGCACCTCGCGATCAACCATGCAGCGACCCTACTGATCAGAGCGTGAGCTTCGGGTGGCGGTTGACGTCTTTGTAGAGGAGGTAGCGGAAGCGGCCAGGGCCGCCGGCGTAGCAGGCTTGCGGGCAGAAGGCTCGGAGCCACATGAAGTCGCCCGCCTGCACCTCGACCCAGTCCTTGTTGAGGAGGTAGACGGCCTTGCCCTCCAGCACATAGAGGCCGTGCTCCATGACGTGGGTCTCCGGGAACGGGATCACGCCGCCGGGCTCGAAGCTGACGATGTTGACGTGCATGTCGTGCCGCACATCGTCCGGATCCACGAACCGCTGCGTCTTCCACCGCCCCTCGGTGTCCGGCATCGCCACACCCTCGACGTCCACCTCGTTCGTCACGAACGCCGGCGGTACGTCGATCCCCTCGATCCGCTCGTACGCCTTCCGCACCAGGTGGAACCGCGTGACCCGATCGCTCACGTTCCGCACGGTCCAGTCGACGCCCGGCGGCACGAACGCATACCCACCCGGCCCGAGCTCGTGCTTCTCGCCGTCCAGGGTCACCGTCACGCTGCCCTCGACCACGAACAGCACCGCCTCGGCGGCCGGATCCGTCTCCGGCCGGTCGCTCCCGCCACCGGGAGCGACCTCGACGATGTACTGCGAGAACGTCTCCGCGAACCCGGACAACGGCCGCGCGAGCACCCACAACCGGGTGTCCTCCCAGAACGGCAGCCGACTGGTGACGATGTCCCGCATCGTGCCGCGCGGGAGTACGGCGTACGCCTCGGTGAAGACGGCGCGGTCGGTGGTGAGGTCGCTCTGCGCAGGCAGACCGCCCGTCGGGGAGTAGTAGCTCATCCTCGTTCTCCTCGGTTCAGCAGCCGCCCGCGGGGGCCGGCCTCGATGTCGACGGGAACGCCGCGGAGCCAGGTACGGCGGACCACGCCGGTGAGCGGGCGATCGGCGTACGGCGTGATGGCGTTCTTGTGCTGCAAGGCGTTCGGGTCGACGACGAAGGTCTCGTCGGGCGTGAGGACGCAGAGGTCGGCGTCGTACCCGACCTCGATCCGGCCCTTGGTCCTCAGCCCGACCTGCGCGGCCGGCGCCTGGCTCATCCAGCGGGTGACGTCGGCCAGGGTGAAGCCGCGCTTGCGCGCCTCGGTCCACACCGCCGGCAGCCCGAGCTGGAGCGAGGCGATGCCACCCCAGGCGGTGCCGAAGTCGCCGGTGTCGAGGTGCTTGAGCTCGATCGTCGAGGGCGAGTGGTCGGACACGACCAGGTCGATCACGCCGTCGCGCAGGCCGTCCCAGAGGCGTTCACGGTTCTCGGCCTCGCGGATCGGCGGGCAGCATTTGTACTGCGTCGCGCCGTCGGGGATCTCCTCGGCGGTGAAGGTCAGATAGTGCGGACAGGTCTCGGCCGTGATCCGTACGCCGTCACTGCGAGCCGCAGCGAGTAGCGGGAGGACGTCGGACGAGGAAACGTGCAGGATGTGCACCCGGCAATCTGTGGCGCGGGCGAGTTCGATGACGTTGGCGACGGCTTCGGTTTCTGCCACGCGGGGGCGTGAGTGCAGGAAGTCGAGGTAGGTCGCGCCGTGCGGCGGTGGGGCATCGTCGATCCGGTGGGCGTCCTCGGCGTGGACGATCAGCAGGCCGTCGAAGGCGCTGATCTCTCGCATCGCCGCCTGGAGTTGCGCGTGATCCAGCGGCGGGAACTCGTCGACGCCCGAGTGCAGCAGGAAGCACTTGAACCCGAAGACTCCGGCGTCGTGCAGCGGACGCAGGTCGGGGACGTTGCCCGGGATCGCGCCGCCCCAGAAGCCGACATCGACGTACGCCTGGTTCTGGGCGGTCTTCCGCTTCACCTCGAGCGCCGGTACGTCGCACGTCGGCGGGATGCTGTTCAGCGGCATGTCGATGATCGTGGTGACGCCGCCGGCCGCGGCGGCCCGGGTCGCGGAGGTGAAGCCCTCCCAGTCGGTGCGACCCGGATCATTGACGTGGACGTGGGCGTCGACCAGGCCAGACAGCAGCACCTCGTCGTCGGCCAGGTGCACCTGCTCGGTGGCCGCGAGGTCGGCGTCGTACGGCGCGACGGCGGTGATCCGCCCGTCCCGGACGCCGACGGCACACGCCCGCTCGCCCGCGGCACCCACGACCCGGCGAGCCCTGATCACGAGGTCCAACGCTGTCATGCATCGCCCCTCTCACTTGCTGTCATCGTAGGTGGTCCGCCGCGATCCGCTCCCCGAGTCGCTGCAGCAACGGAACCGGTTCCGCGATACACCGCCGTACGTCGGGCTGCAGGTCTGTCAGGGCGTACGCCGCGACTACGCCGGCTGATCGCAGTCGCTCAGGGTCCAGCTTGTTGCTGCCACAGACCGCCACCACCGGGATGCCCGCGGCGGCCGCCGCGACTCCGGCGACTGCCTTGCCGTGCAAGGTCTGCTCGTCGAGCGCACCTTCTCCGGTGATCACGAGGTCGGCATCCTGGAGCTGCTCGTGGAAGCCGACGAGCTCGAGTACCAGCTCGATCCCTGGTCGCAACTCCGCCCCGAGGAGGGCCAGAGCTGCGAAACCCAGTCCGCCGGCCGCGCCGGCTCCCGGGGCATCACGGAGGTCCTGCCCGGTCTCCCGAGCCACCAGATCGGCCCAGCGCGCCAGGGCGGCGTCAAGCTCCTTCACCTGCTCGGGGTTGGCGCCTTTCTGCGGGCCGTAGACGGCGGCAGCACCAGTTGCCCCGGTCAACGGGTTGTCCACGTCGCACGCCACCACGACCTCGATGCCATCCATACGCTCCCGAAGGGCACGCAGGTCGAGCGCAGCTGTGCCACCCAATGCAGTGACGATCCCGGCTCCACCATCGGTTGATGCGCTACCGCCGATGCCCAGGATCACGCGGGTGCAGCCGTCGTCGATGGCGGCGGCCATCAGCTCGCCGGTTCCGCGTGAGGTTGCGGTCATCGGGGCGGGCACGCCACCTGGCAACCGGACCAGGCCCGAGACGTCGGCCAGCTCGACGACGGCCACGTCGCCGCGGCGGGCGAAGCCGGTTTCGACCGGTTCGCCGGTGGGGCCGGAGGCGGTGACCGGGACCAGGTGGAAGCCAGCCGCGACGGCGGCGGCCAAGGTGCCGTCGCCGCCGTCAGCCACTGGAACGGAGACCACAGTCAGGTCCGGGTGAAGCCGGCGGAGGCCGGTGCCGACTGCGGCGGCGACCTCCGCACTGGTAAGACTCCCCTTGAATTTGTCCGAAGCAACTATTGCCCGAGGCATCAGTCGAGTAGGGCGAGGGCAGTCGGCGCGTCGTCGGGGCTCTCGGCCAGGTCTTCGAACTCGACGATGTTGTCGATCTCCAGACCCATGGACACGTTCGTCACGCGCTCGAGGATGACCTCGACCACGATCGGAACCTGGTGCTCGACCATCAGCTTCTTGGCCTGTTCCAGCGCCGGCAGGATCCCGTCCGGCTCGAACACCCGCAGCGCCTTGCAGCCGAGTCCTTCGGCGACCTTCACGTGGTCGACGCCGTACCCGTTGAGCTCAGGGCTGTTGATGTTCTCGAACGACAGTTGCACGCAGAAGTCCATGTCGAACCCACGCTGCGCCTGCCGGATCAGCCCCAGGTAGGAGTTGTTCACGACCACGTGGATGTAGGGGATGTTGAACTGCGCCCCGACCGCCAGCTCCTCGATCAGGAACTGGAAGTCGTAGTCGCCCGACAGTGCCACGACCGTGCTGTCCGGATCCGCGACCGCAACCCCCAGCGTCGCCGGCACAGTCCATCCGAGCGGTCCGGCCTGACCGGCGTTGATCCAGTGCCGCGGCCGATACACATGCAGCATCTGAGCAGCCTGGATCTGCGATAATCCGATGGTCGACACGTAGCGAGTGTCGGGACCGAACGCGCGGTTCATCTCCTCGTACACCCGCTGCGGCTTGACCGGCACGTTGTCGAAATGCGTCTTGCGCTCCAACGCCGTCTTCCGGGCAGAGCACTCGTCGGCCCACGCGGACCGGTCCGCCAGCTTGCCCTCGGCGGCCCACTCGCGCGCCACCTCAACGAACACCTCCAGCGCGGCGCGAGCGTCGGACACGACGCCGTAGTCCGGTGCGAACACCCGTCCGATCTGGGTCGGCTCGATGTCGACATGAATGAACTTCCGCCGGCCCTTGTACACATCGAGGCCGCCGGTGTGCCGGTTCGCCCACCGGTTGCCGATGCCGAGCACCAGATCCGAGGTCAGGAAGGTCGCGTTGCCGTACCGATGCGACGTCTGCAGCCCCACCATCCCCGCCATCAGCGGGTGGTCGTCCGGCAGCACACCCCAACCCATCAACGTGGGTACGACGGGAATCCCGGTCCGCTCGGCGAACTCGATCAGCAGGTCCTCGCCGCCCGCGTTGATGATCCCGCCGCCGGCGACGATCAGCGGGTGCTCAGAGGTGGCCAGCATCTCCAGCACCTTCTCTGCCTGCGCCCGGGTCGCGGCCGGGCGCGGCACCGGCAGTGGCTCGTAGGTGTCGATGTCGAAGTCGATCTCGGTCAGCTGGACGTCGATCGGCAGATCGATCAGCACCGGTCCGGGACGGCCCTCGCGCATCAGCTGGAACGCCTTCTGGAACGTCCCCGGCACCTGCGCGGCCTCCATCACCGTGACGGCCCATTTGGCGACCGGCTTGGCGATCGAGGCGATGTCGACCGCCTGGAAGTCCTCCTTGTGCAGTTTCGCGACCGGCGCCTGGCCGGTGATGCACAGGATCGGGATCGAGTCGGCCGAGGCGGAGTACAGGCCGGTGATCATGTCGGTGCCGGCGGGACCCGACGTACCGATGCAGACTCCGATGTTGCCTGCGCGAGCCCGGGTGTAGCCCTCGGCCATGTGCGAGGCAGCCTCGACATGGCGGGCCAGCACGTGCTTGATGCCGCCGTGCTTCTTCATCGCGCTGTAGAAGGGGTTGATCGCGGCCCCGGGCAGACCGAACGCCTGCGTCGAGCCCTCCTTCTCCAGGATCAGGACCGCGGCGTCGACCGAGCGCATGCGGGCCATCAGTCCGTCGCCTTCCCGGACAGGCGCTCGACTCCACGGAGCAGAGCGGAGTGGTCGAGACCGCCGTCGCCGTTCGCCTTGGCGGACGCGACCAGCTGGGCGACGAGCGCACCCAGCGGTACGACGACTCCCGCCTCGCGAGCGGCGGCGGTGACGATGCCCATGTCCTTGTGGTGCAGGTCGATCCGGAAGCCGGGCTGGAAGGAGCGGGACAGCATGTTCTCCTTCTTCTGGTTCAGTACCGCGGATCCGGCCAGGCCGCCGCCGAGGACTTCGAGAGCTGCCTTGGTGTCGACGCCGTACGCCTCCAGGAAGATCACGGCCTCGGACACCGCTTGGATGTTGGCGGCGACGATCAGCTGGTTCGCGGCCTTGACCGTCTGGCCCGAGCCGCTCGGCCCGACGTGGACGACCGTCTTGCCGACGACGTCGAACAGCGGCTTGGCGATCGCGAAGTCGTCGGCCTCGCCGCCGACCATGATCGACAGCGCGGCGTTCTTCGCGCCGGCCTCGCCACCGGAGACCGGGGCGTCGAGCATCCGGAAGCCCAGCGCCCGCGCCTGCTCGGCGAGCTGCTGCGTGACGTCCGGCCGGATGCTGGAGAAGTCGATGATCAGCGTGCCGGTCTCGGCCAGCTGGAAGACGCCGTCCTCCCCCTCGAGCACCTGCTGCACGTCGGGCGAGTCCGGGACCATCACCGCGACCACGTCAGCGTTCTTGACCGCGTCGGTCAGCGAGGTCGCGGCACGACCACCGGCCGCGACGAGTTCCTTGGCGCGCTCCGGGCTGCGGTCGAAACCGGCGACCGTGTGGCCGGCGTTGGCCAGGTGCACGGCCATCGGGTTGCCCATGATGCCTAGGCCGATGAAGGCGATGTTCGTCATGTCTGTCTTCTCCTATGCAGTGGCCGGCCGGCGCTCGCGCGGCAGCCAGCCGAAGCTCTCGTCGGTGGTGGTGGACGGCTTGTACTCGAGGCCGACCCACCCGGCGTACCCCTGGTTCTCGAGGTCGGCGAGCTGCCGGTCGAGCGGCAGCGATCCGGTGCCGGGTTCGTTGCGGCCGGGCGCGTCGGCGATCTGGACGTGCGCGATCCGGTCCGCGTGGCCGGCGATCACGCGATCGACGTCGTCGCCGTTGACCGCGAGGTGGTAGAGATCCGCGAGCAGTCCGACGTTCGGTACGTCGTACGCCGCCTGGACGCGATCGATCACGGCCAACGCGTCGGCCGCGGTGCGCAGCGGGTACCGGTCGGCGCCACTGACCGGCTCGATCAGTACGGTGCCACCGATCCGGGCGGCCGCGCGGGCGGCCAGACCGAGGTTCTCGACGGCGAGCTCGTCCTGCTCGGCAGCGGTCTGGTCGTCGACGCGGTTGCCGTACAGGGCGTTGAAAGCCGGGCAGCCGAGCCGCTCACCGATGCCGATGGTGGCGTCGATGTTGTCGCGGAACTCGCCCGACCGCTTCGGCCAGGAGACCAGGCCGCGATCGCCGCCGGGCATGTCGCCGGCGAAGAAGTTGAGGCCGGCCAGCTGGACGCCGGCGTCCTCGATCGCGGCGACGAAGGCGTCCGCGTCGGTGTCCGACGGCACCGCCTCGGCGAACGGCCACCAGAACTCGACCGCGCCGAAGCCCGCCCGCCGGGCGGCCGCCGGTCGCTCCAGCAACGGCAGTTCGGTGAACAGGATCGAGCAGTTCACCGCGTAGCGCAGTGCGTGACTCATGGCGTCCCTTCCTCTTGACTTCCGTATCGTGGAAGTTTGTTTCTGTTCTGCGAAATGACCATAGGATGCCGGGAAAGGACGCGTCAAGGTTTGAGTGGCCGGTCCGCCGTTGTACGTTCCTGTCAGGACCGGGCGATCGGGCCAGAGGAGGTGCGCCGTGCTGGTGTCCGAACTGCTCGACGCGCCGGAGCTGGGCCTGCGCCTGCTGCACGCGCCCGACGGCACGCTCGATCGCCCGATCGGGCGGCTCGTCACGACCGACCTGCTGGAGCCCGGCCGGTACCTCAACGGCGGCGAACTGGTGCTGACCGGGCTGGTCTGGCGCCGTACCGAGGCCGACAGCGAGACCTTCGTGGCGTCGGCGGCCGGTCGCGGCGCGGCCACGATCCTGGCCGGCCGCGCGCTGCTCGACCGCGTTCCCGACGACCTGCTCGATGCTTGCCGTCGGCATCAGATTGCGCTCGTCGAAGTACCGGTCGAGGTCGCGTTCGCGGACGTGACGGAGTACGTCGCGGCCGCGGGTGCAGCCGAGACCGGAGCGCGGCTGTCCGCCAGCCTGGTCCGGCAGCGACAGTTGCTGTCCTCGATCGCCGCCGGCCGGAGTCTCGACGAACTGGCTGCCCGTATCTCTGCGGAGATCGGGCATGCCTGCAGAGTCATCACGTCAACCGGGCGGCAGGTCGTGCCTGGTCCTGGTGAACTGGACGACGCGACGCTGGACGCGGTGACCCGGCAGTTTCTGATCGCGGATCGGATGCCGGCAGTCGCGGCCGTCGGCAACGCGTCGTACAGCCTGTTCCCGATCGGGTCGGGGCTCGACAACCGGCTGACGGCCTGGGTGCTGCTGATCGAAGGCGACCATCAGGAGTGGCCGCGCGATCACGTCGAAGCCGTGCAGGAGTTGTGTGCTGTCGCCGCGCTTGACCGCGCCCGGCGGGACGAGGGCCGGCTTGCCCTTCGGCCGCTGGTGTCGGACGCCTTGGCGCTGGTCGAGTCCGGCGGTCCGCTCGCCGAGGTCGCGATTCGCCTGCGGCAGGCCGGTGCGCAGTCGGATCGGCCGATGGTGGTTGCGGTCGCCGAACTCCGCGACGAACCGCGCAACGACATCGCGTTCAGTGTTTTCGAAGACGTGGCGTTGACCGTCGGTCCGGCCGTGGTCGCAGCCGGCCGGGACGATCTGCTGGTCGGCTTCCTGCCGTCGTCGCCCGGGCTGCCCGAGCAGCTGCGCCGATCCTTCGCCCGGCTCTCACCTGGGCTCGGGCGCGGGAGACTGTCCGTCGGGGTCAGCGGTGAGACGGGTGTCGACGCCTTGGCCGGTGCCCTGGAGGAAGCACGATTCGCCCAACGTGCAGCGCAGGCGGGCAGGACTCCGGTGTCGGTGGTGACGTCGGACGAGGTCGCGTCGCATGTGTTGCTGCTCGCAACATTGCCCGACGACGTACGCCGTACTTACACCCACCGGGTTCTCGGGCCGGTGCTCGAGCACGACCGTCGTACGAACGCCGAACTGCTTGCCACGCTGCGGGAATTCCTCGCCTGTTCGTGTTCCTGGGCGCGTACGGCGGAGTCGATGCACCTGCACGTCAACACGGTTCGCTACCGGATCGAACGCGTAGAGCAACTGACCGGACGCGATCTGTCCCAGTTGGAGGACCGTGTCGACGTGTTCCTCGCGCTGAAATCGCTGTGAACGCGGCGGTTTGGGTGATCACACAGATTCACGTGGTCTGAACCCCGCATCTTCGGAGGTTCACCGGGTGCAATCGGACGCGGCATGCGCTCAGGCTTTCGAGCAGGCCAGAACCGCCGTAGCCGAGGAGCGTGTCCCGATGAAGACAGTCCCGCGACCGAGCCGCCATCCCGTTGACGAGGTGCTGCCTGCCGGCAAGCTCGCCGTGTACGGCGCTCAGCACGTGCTCGCCTTCTACGCCGGCGCAGTGATCGTACCCATCCTCCTGGCCAACTCGATCGGCCTCAGCACCCAGCAGCTGATCCACCTGATCAACGCCGACCTGTTCACCTGCGGCATCGCCTCGATCATCCAGTCGGTCGGATTCTGGAAGGTCGGAGTCCGGCTGCCGCTGCTGCAGGGCGTGACGTTCACGGCGGTGTCGCCGATGATCGCGATCGGCCTGGCCGCCGGCGGCGGGACCGACGGCCTGCTGGTCATCTACGGCGCGGTGCTCGTCGCCGGTCTCGCGACCTTCTTCATCGCGCCCTTCTTCAGCCGCCTGATCCGGTTCTTCCCACCGGTCGTGACGGGTTCGGTGATCACGATCATCGGCCTGGCGCTGCTGCCGGTGGCGGCCGGGGACGCGGTCGGCGGCGCGGGGCCGACGGCCGATCCGACCAGCGGCAAGAACCTGGCCTACGCACTCGGGACACTCGGACTGATCGTGCTGATCCAGCGGGTCTTCAAGGGGTTCATGGCCACGGTCGCCGTCCTGGCCGGCCTCGTGGTCGGGACTCTGGTCGCGTGGGCCTTCGGCGACGCACACTTCAGCGCGGTCAGCGACGCGGCCTGGGTCGGGGTCACCCAGCCGTTCTACTTCGGCTGGCCGAAGTTCTCGATCGCGGCGATCATCTCGATGGTCGTGGTCATGCTGATCACCGCGGTGGAGACGACTGGTGATGTCTTCGCGACCGGTGAGATCGTCGAGAAGCGGATCGGCAAGGACGACATCGCCCGCGCGCTGCGGGCCGACGGCCTGGCCACCACGATCGGCGGCGTCTTCAACTCCTTCCCCTACACCTGCTTCGCCGAGAACGTCGGCCTGGTCCGGCTGACCCGGATCCGCAGCCGCTGGGTGGTCGCGGCGGCCGGTGGGATCATGATTCTGCTCGGGCTGCTGCCGAAGGCCGGTGCGATCGTGGCCGGCATCCCGCATCCTGTGCTGGGTGGCGCGGCGCTGGCGATGTTCGCCACCGTGGCCGTGGTCGGCTTCCAGACCCTGGCCAAGGTCGACTTCCACGACCACCGCAACGTGGTCATCGTGGCGACCAGCGTCGGCCTGGCCATGTACGTCACCGCGCAGCCCCAGGTCGCCCAGGCGGTGCCGGGCTGGGCCGAGATCATCTTCGGCAGCGGCATCACCCTCGGCAGCCTGACCGCGATCGGCCTGAACATCCTCTTCCACCACGTCGGCAAGGACTACGGTCCCGCGGTCGCCGGACAGCCGGGTGACACGATCCGGCTGGACCAGGTCAACAGGATGCGCCGCGACGAGTTCGTGGAGACCTTCGCCGGTCTGTTCCAGGGCCCGCGCTGGGCGGTCGAGCGGGCCTGGGACATGCGCCCCTTCGCCGACACCCACGCACTGCGCCGTTCCTTCCAGGAGGCCCTGTTCTCCGGATCGCACGAGGAGCAGCGGCAACTGATCGAGGCCTACCCGCAGCTCGGCTCGCAGTTCGTCGCGGACGGTCTCAGCGGCGAGGCGTCGCTGCGGGACCAGTCGGACAAGGGCCTGACCTTCCTGGCCGATCCGGAGCGTGACGAACTGGCCACGATCACCGAGGCATACCGCGAGCGGTTCGGCTTCCCGCTGGTCATCTCGGTCCGGGACGCGGACTCCTTCCACCGGATCATCGAGCAGGGCCGGGACCGGCTGGACAACTGCGAGAACCAGGAGCACGCCGCCGCGCTGCTCGAGATCGCGAAGATCGCCGGGTACCGGTTCGACGACTTCCTCTCCGACGCCAATCCGATCCATAGTGCAAGGACACGCTGGAGCAGCAACAGATGACGACGACAACGCAGGCGCTGCGCGCGCCTTCGATCAAGGTCAACGGGGCGGACACCGCGATCGGCGACGTCCCGGTCCACACCACTGCACTGGACTGGCTGCGCGACCGTGGCCTCACCGGCGCCAAGGAAGGCTGTGCGGAAGGCGAGTGCGGGGCGTGCTCCGTGCTCGTCGCCCGGCCCGGGACGGATGCGCCGACCGATTGGACCGCGGTGAACGCGTGCCTGCTGCCGATCGCGTCCCTGGACGGCCAGGAGGTCATCACCTCCGAGGGTCTGGGATCGCCCGAGACCCTGCACCCGGTACAGCGCGAACTCGCCGTACGCGGTGGGTCACAGTGCGGCTACTGCACTCCGGGTTTCGTCTGCAGCATGGCCGCCGAGTTCTACCGTTCCACCCGTACGACGTCCAACGGGCACTGCGATCACGAGCACGGTCCGAACGGGTTCGATCTGCACTCGCTGAGCGGGAACCTGTGCCGGTGCACCGGTTACCGCCCGATCCGGGACGCGGCGTACGCGCTGGGTGATCCGTCGGCGGACGACGCGCTCGCCGCCCGGCGGTACGCTCCACCGCCCGCGCCGGCGACGACCCGGATGGAACAGGGCGATGCGGAGTTCGTCCGTCCGGCCGGGCTGGACGACGTACTCCGACTACTGGCCGAACGGCCCGATGCGCGGATCGTTGCCGGATCGACCGATCTCGGGGTCGAGGTGAACCTGCGCGGGCTACGCGACCCGCTCGTCGTCGCGATCGACCGGCTGGCGGAGTTGCGGGAGTTCGAGTTCGGGCGCGACGAGATCCGGATCGGGGCGGCGCTGACGTTGAGCGAGATCGAGCGGATGCTGGCCGGCCGGGTGCCCTTGCTGGCCGAGATGTTCCCGCAGTTCGCGTCGCGGCTGATTCGGAACGGCGCGACGATCGGAGGCAACCTGGGGACCGGCTCGCCGATCGGTGACACCCCGCCGGCCTTGCTCGCGCTCGACGCGTCGCTCGTGCTGGCGTCTCACCGCGGTGAGCGCGTCGTCCCGTTGGCGGACTACTTCACCGGCTACCGGCAGACGCTGAAGGCGCCGGACGAGCTGATCAAGACCGTGGTCGTTCCGCTGCCGCTCGCACCGCTGACTGCCTTCCACAAGATCGCCAAGCGACGCTTCGACGACATCTCGAGCGTTGCCGTCGGGTACGCCGTCGACGTGGCGGACGGTGTCGTCCGCGAGGCCCGGATCGGGCTGGGCGGGGTCGCCGCCACGCCACTGCGCGCCCGGGCGACCGAGGCGGCGCTGATCGGCAAGCCGTGGACCGAGCACACCGTGCGCGAGGCCGCCACGGTCATGGCCGCCGAAGGTACTCCGATGGACGATCACCGCGCGAGCTCGTCGTACCGCTCGGCGATGCTCGGCCAGTCGTTGCTTCGCTTCCACGCCGAGGAGGTGCTCGCATGAGTTCGCTGTCCGAGCGGCCGCCGGTGGCAGTCGTCGGCGTACCGATGCCGCACGAGAGTGCCGCGTTGCACGTCACCGGCCACGCCCTCTACACGGACGACCTGGTCCAACGGACGCGCGACGTACTGCATGCGTATCCGGTGCAGTCGCCACACACCCACGCTCGCGTCACGACGCTCCGCGTGAAGCCGGCGTACGACGTACCTGGCGTGGTGCGGGTGCTGACAGCGGAGGACGTACCGGGGGTGAACGACGCCGGCGTGAAGCATGACGAGCCGTTGTTCCCGTCCGAGGTGATGTTCCAAGGGCACGCGATCTGCTGGGTGCTCGCGGAGACGCTGGAGGCGGCGCGGCTGGGGGCTGCCGCGGTGGAGGTCGAGTACGAGCCACTCGAATCGCTGGTGACGGTTCGAGAAGCGATCGCGGCCGGGAGCTTCCAGGGCACCGGGCGTCATCTGGAGCGTGGTGACGCCGAAGGTGCACTGGCCGACGCGGCGCATGTGTTCGAGGGTGAGTTCGAGTTCGCCGGGCAGGAGCACTTCTACCTGGAGACCCACGCGGCGCTGGCCCACGTCGACGAAGGCGGGCAGATCTTCGTCCAGAGCAGTACGCAGCACCCGTCGGAGACCCAGGAGATCGTGGCCCACGTACTCGGCCTGGCCAGCCACGCGGTGACTGTGCAGTGCCTGCGGATGGGCGGAGGCTTCGGCGGCAAGGAGATGCAGCCGCACGGGTTCGCCGCGATCGCGGCACTCGGCTCGACGCTGACCGGGCGGCCGGTGCGGCTGCGGCTCAACCGGACGCAGGACGTGACGATGTCGGGTAAGCGCCACGGCTTCCACAGCAGGTGGAAGGCCGGCTTCGACGACGACGGGCACCTGGTCGCGCTGGACGCGACTCTCACCTCTGACGGTGGCTGGAGCCTCGACCTCTCCGAGCCGGTGCTCGCGCGGGCGATGTGCCACATCGACAACGCCTACTGGATCCCCAACGTGCGGGTCGACGGTCAGATCGCCAAGACGAACAAGACATCGCAGACGGCGTTCCGGGGCTTCGGTGGACCGCAGGGAATGCTGGTTGTCGAGGACATCCTCGGCCGGTGCGCACCACTTCTCGGGTACGACGCGATGGAGTTGCGGCACCGCAATCTCTACAAGCTGGGCGACAGTACGCCGTACGGTCAGCCGGTCCGGCACGCGGATCGCCTGGAGGCTTGCTGGAGCCGGGTGTCCGCGGGCGGTGACGTGGTCGGCCGGAAGGCGGAGATCGAGCAGTTCAACGCGACGCATCCGCACAAGAAGCGGGCGCTGGCGATGACTCCGGTGAAGTTCGGGATCTCCTTCAACCTCACCGCGTTCAACCAGGCCGGCGCGTTGGTACACGTCTACAAGGACGGCTCGGTGCTGATCAACCACGGCGGCACCGAGATGGGCCAGGGCCTGCACACCAAGATGCTGCAGGTCGCCGCGACGACGCTCGGCGTACCGCTCGCGCGCGTCCGGCTGGCGCCGACCCGCACGGACAAGGTGCCCAACACCTCCGCCACCGCGGCCAGCTCTGGCGCCGACCTGAACGGCGCCGCGATCAAGAACGCGTGCGAGCAGATCCGCGAGCGCCTCGAGCAGGTCGCGGGCGGTCGGCTCGGCATCAGCCCGCACGACGTGCGGATCAGCGACGGCGTCGTCCGCGGGCTGTCCGAGGGCGAGGATCTGCGCTGGGAGGACGTCGTCAAAGCGGCGTACCACCAGCGGGTCCAGTTGTGGGCGGCCGGCTTCTACCGGACCGAGGGCCTGCACTGGGACGCCAACGCCATGCGCGGCGAGCCGTTCAAGTACTTCGCGTACGGCGTCGCCGCCGCGGAAGTCGAGGTGGACGGGTTCAGCGGTGCGTACACGCTCCGCCGGGTCGACATCGTGCACGACGTCGGCGACAGCCTCAGCCCACTGATCGACCTGGGTCAGATCGAGGGCGGGTTCGTGCAGGGCGCCGGCTGGCTCACGCTCGAGGACCTGCGCTGGGACGAGAGCAACGGCCCGAACCGTGGCCGGCTCGCCACGCAGGCGGCCAGCACGTACAAGCTGCCGAGCTTCTCGGAGATGCCTGAGGTGTTCAACGTCCGGCTGCTCGAGAAGGCACATGAGGACGGCGCGGTGTACGGCGCGAAGGCGGTCGGTGAGCCGCCGCTGATGCTCGCTTTCTCGGTCCGGGAGGCGCTGCGGCAGGCCGCGGCGGCGTTCGGCCCGGCCGGGACAAGCGTGGATCTGGCGTCGCCGGCGACGCCAGAGGCGGTGTACTGGGCGCTCGACCGGGCTCGGTCGAGCGTGCTCACGGCGAGTGGGGTGTGAGCGAGATGGAGTGGGTGAAGGCGGTTCAGCACCTGCGCTCGCAGCGTCGTGCGGGCGTCCTGGTGACTGTGATGTCGGTGCGCGGGCACGCGCCGCGAGAGGCCGGCGCCAAGATGGTGGTTGCCTCGGACAACGTCTGGGCGACTGTTGGCGGCGGCAACCTGGAGGCGGTCGCGATCGAGCGGTCGCGGGCCTTGCTCGCCGAAGGCACGACTGCGCCGGAGGTGCTCGACGTGGCCTTGTCGGACAAAGCGCCGTACCAGCATGGGGTGCAGTGCTGTGGGGGTGAGGTGAAGTTGTTGCTCGAACCGTTGCCGGTGGTTCCGTCCGTGGCGATCTTCGGAGTGGGGCACGTGGGGCTCGAACTCGCGCGGATCCTCGCCCGGCACGACATCGAACTGCATCTCATCGACTCGAGGCCGGATCAGCTTGAGGCCGAACGGCTGCAGGTGCTCGACGATGCGGTAGCCAACGTCCACGTGCATCAGGTGCCGGTGTTGCCGGAGCTCGTGGTGGCTGAGCTGCCGCCGGGGACACATGCGCTGGTGATGACGCACGACCACGCGGAGGACGCAGCGTTGTGTGACGCCGCGCTGCGGAACGAGCACCTTGCGACGATCGGGCTGATCGGATCGACGGCGAAATGGGCCCGCTTCCGCCGCAAGCTCGCCGAGGACGGCAACCCGGCCGAAGCGATCGACCGGATCGTCACCCCGATCGGTCTGCCGGACCTCCCAGGCAAGGAACCGGCCACCATTGCGGTCAGCGTGGCGGCCTGGCTGCTCCAACTGTTCGTTGCCGAGCGCAACCCGGCGCCGGTTCACCGTGAGGCGAAGGCATGACCATCTTCCGAGGCACGTTCCTCGACACCCCGGACAACCCGTTCACCGGTGGCGACCTGCGGGTCGACACCGACGCCGGCGTCCTGGTCACGGACGGAACGATCGTTGCCCGCGGCACCTTCGCGGACGTACGCCGGGCGCACCCGGCCGAGCCGGTCGTCGACCTGACCGGCGGCCTGGTGCTGCCGGGGTTCGTGGACACGCATGTGCACTTCCCGCAGATTCGTGCGGTCGGCGGGCTGGGGTTGCCGTTGCTCGAATGGCTGGACAAGTACGCGTTGCCGGAGGAGGCGCGGATGGCTGACGCGTCCTACGCGGCCGGGGTTGCGTCCGAGTTCGTCCGCGGTCTGGCTGCGGCGGGAACGACGAGTGCGCTGGTGTTCGGGGCGCATTACGCCGATGCCGTGGACGTGTTGTTCAGCGCGGCGTCCGAGGTGGGGTTGCGGGTGACGAGTGGGTTGGTGGTGAGCGATCGGCTGCTGCGGCCGGAGCTGCATACGACACCTGATCGGGCGTACCGCGAGTCGCTGGCTCTGGCCGAGCGGTGGCATGGAGTCGGGCGGAATCGGTACGCCGTGACGCCGCGGTTCTCGTTGTCGTGCACGGACGAGCTGCTTGCGGTGTGTCACGACGTACTCGAAGAGGTGCCGGGCGCGCTGTTCACGTCGCACCTGAACGAGAACGAGGCCGAGATCGCGGCAGTGTCCGAGCTGTTCGGTGGGTGCGACTACGTGACGACGTACGACCGGCACGGGTTGGTCGATCGGCGCAGTGTGCTTGCTCACAACGTGCATCCGACGGACGTGGAGCTCAAGCTGCTCGCCAACGCTGGTGCTTCGGTGGCGCATTGTCCGACCAGCAATGCTGCGCTGGGGAGTGGATTGTTCCCGCTGACTCGGCATCTCCAGTACGGGGTCCGGGTTGCGCTGGGGTCGGATGTCGGCGCTGGTACCGGCTTCTCGCTGCTGAAGGAGGGGTTGCAGGCGTACTTCGCTCAGCAGCTCCAGGCCGAGGACGGTCATCCGCTGTCGGCGGCGCACCTTCTGCACCTGGTCACCACGGCCGGCGCGGATGCCCTCGGGCTCAGCTCCGAAATCGGCGATCTGTCCGTCGGCAAGCGCTTCGACGCGCAGCTGCTACGGCCGGCCGAAGGTTCACCGTTGGCGGTCAGCATCGCCCACGCCGACGACCCCGAGGAAGCCTTGGCCCGGACCTTCACCCTTGGCACCCCCGCCGACATCCGAGCCGTCTGGATCAACGGCGACCTCCTCCACACCTGACCGCCCGAACACCGCGGCCCCAACCACTCACCAGGTGGTTGGGGCCGCGGTGTTTCTCAGCCCGCTTGGGCGACGAGGGCCTGTTGGACTGCTGTGACCCGGGTTGCGAGGGACTCTTCATCTACGGTGACCACGGTGTCGTGTTCTACGACGGGGGTGCCGTTGACGAGCAGGAGTTCCAGCGGGGGTGGGGTGCCTAGGACCAGCGCAGCCACAGGGTCGGCGATGCCGGCGTGGGCGAGCGTGTCGAGGCGCCACATGGCCAAGTCGGCCAGCTTGCCGGTCTCCAGCGACCCGATCTCGTTCTCGCGCCCCAGCACGCGGGCACCACCGACCGTCGCCAACTCCAGCGCGGCGCGTACGCCGAGCGCCTGCGGACCACCGCGAGCACGCGCGAAGAGCAACGCGTGCCGCAGCTCCTCCACCAGGCTGCCGGCTTCGTTGCTCGCGGCACCATCCACCCCAAGGCCAACCGGCACACCAGCCGCCCGCAGATCGGCAACCCGCGCGATCCCGGCCCCCAGCCGCGCATTGGAGCTCGGACAGTGCGCGACGCCCGTCGCCATCTGACCCAGCTGCTTGATTTCTGCGTCGTCGAAATGAATCCCGTGCGCGAACCACACATCCGAGCCGGTCCACCCGAGGTCGGCGGCGTACTCCAGCGGCGTCCATCCGAACTTCTGCTGACACCACTCACCCTCGTCGAGGGTCTCGGCCAGATGCGTGTGCAGCCGGACACCCTTCCGCCGCGCCAACTCAGCCGCCTCGCGCATGAGCTCGCCGGTCACGCTGAACGGCGAACACGGCGCAACCACCATCCGCAGCATCGAATCCGGCGCCGGATCATGCCACCGATCGATCGCGGCCTCGGTAGCGATCAGGATCTCCTCCCGATCCTCGACCACGGAGTCCGGCGGCAACCCACCGTCCTTCTGGCCAAGGTCCATCGACCCCCGCGAGGGATGGAACCGCAGCCCGATCTCCTGCGCAGCAAGGATTTCCGCCCCGAGCAGATCCCCACCCTCCCGCGGGAACACGTAGTGGTGATCCGCCGCCGTCGAGCACCCCGTCCGCGCCAGTCGCGCCAGTGCAGCCTGCGCACCCACATGGACGGCGTCCTCGTCGATCCCCGCCCACACCGGGTACAGCGTCGTCAGCCAGCCGAACAACGTCGCATCGGCCGCCAGTCCGCGAGTGACCCACTGATACAAGTGCTGGTGCGTGTTCACGAACCCCGGCGTGACGAGACACCCCCGTCCGTCGATCACCCGCGCCCCGTCGTACGCCGGCGCCGGTCCCGCCCCGACCGCCACCAACTTGTTGCCCTGGACAACAACATGTCCGATGCCGAACTCCCGCCGCTCCCGGTCCACCGTCACCACGGCGGCCCCGTCCACCACGATCGTCGCTGCGCTCATCAACCCGCTCCTCACCAAGATTGACCTCAGTCAACCCCGCCACCCGGAGTCGGGTAACCCACAGCGAGCACGAACCGGAGCAGGCGAGACCCCCGCAGATTGGAGCTTTCTCCAACCTGCAGGGGCAGTCGTCAGCAGAAGCCGGGTACGGCGTGCCAGGCGGAGCCGGCCTCGGACGCATCGTCGCGGACGACGGTCGCCTCGATCAGCCCGTACGGCCGGTCGGCGGCGATGAACACCTCGTTGGGGTTCTCCACCCCGAACGGGCTCAGATCCACCAGGAAGTGGTGCTTGTTGGGCGCCGAGAACTTGATCTCGGCCACCTCCGGGTGCTGCTGCAGAACCGCTTCACCCATCCCGTACAGC
The DNA here is from genome assembly GCF_045207705.1 of Kribbella sp. NBC_00889. Classification (NCBI taxonomy): domain Bacteria; kingdom Bacillati; phylum Actinomycetota; class Actinomycetes; order Propionibacteriales; family Kribbellaceae; genus Kribbella; species Kribbella sp. NBC_00889. The sequence goes on from NZ_CP108783.1 coordinate 7,344,092, forward strand.
GTCTGCTGCAGCGCGAGACTGTGGATCCGCGCGAACTGCTCCAGCAGCAGCGCCTTGATCTGGTCGTACGACTTGTCCCAGTCGACGTCGGTGTGGTCGTACCGCCACCGCGCCACCAGCGACGTGGCGAGGATCCGGTCGTCGGTCTCGGGCAGCGTCGTGTACTTGTCCTTGAGGAAGCCGTGGAACTCCGAGCCGGTGGACTTCAGCAAGGTCAGGTCCTGCACGCCGGAGACGACGTACGTCTTCCGCTCGTCACCGCGGCCCTCGACGTTCACGATCGTCGTCCGTACGCCGCTGCCGGCGCGGACGAAGGAGTGGTCGTGGGGCTCGCCGTCGACGCTGATCCGCTCCCACGGGTACTCCTCGATCGCGATCCGGGCGCCGTCGGCGGCCGGGGCGGCCTCGAGGAAGTGCGCGCCGAGCGTGCGGGCGAAGTCCTCGATCGCGCCGATGCCCTTCTCCTTGGCGAACGCGAACGCGGTGTTCTTCTGCGTGTCGGTCGGCAGCACGTCACGCTGGTCGCCGCTGGTGTGCGCGTCCTCGAACCGGCCGCGCAGCGCGGACGACACGTTCAGGTCGCGGATCTGGTGGCGGGGCGTGTCGCGGTAGATCCGGACCACGCGGCTCTCGGCCTTGCCGTACTGGTTCGCACCCAGGTGGATGGCCATCGGGATCAACTCCCTCGGTAGGTGGAAAAGGCGAACGGACTGAGCAGCAGCGGAACGTGGTGGTGCCGCTCGTCGGTGATCGTGAACGTCACGGTGACCTCGGGAAAGAAGATGTCCTGGCCGGACGCGTCCGCATACGCGGCCACATCGAACCAGAGCCGGTACGTCCCGGGCTCGAGCCCCGTCCCCAGTTGGTCGACGCGCCCGTCGTCGTCGGTCGTGGCCGACTCGAGGACGACGGTCTCTTCGGCCTTGACCTGGGACAGCTGGACCGGCACCCCGCGCGCGGGAAGCCCGAGCCCGGTGTCGAGGACGTGCGTACTGACGCTGCTCATGCCTGGACCTCCAGCACCTTGCTCAGCCGGAGCAGAGCGATCTTGTGCAGTTCGTCGCGTACGACGGTGGCTTCGGTGACGTCGTCGTGGTCGAGGCGCCGGCGCAGGCTGCTGAGCATCTGCTCTGCCGACAGACCGGTCGCGCAGATCAGGAAGACCCGGCCGAACCGCTGCTCGTACTCGCGATTCCCGTCGGCGAGCGCCGAGCGCAGGTCAGGATCCTCGCCAACACCGGACTGCTCCTTGCGCGACCACGCCGCCTCTGTGCCTGCCCCGGACGGCCGGTCGCCGATCCGCGGATGGGCGGCCAGCGCCCGGTCGACCTCGGCGTCGTCGAGCTCCCGGAGCAACTGGTCCGCGACCGCGGTCAGCGCCGTGACCTCGCCGTACGGGCGTTTGGCGACGATGCCGTCGACCCAGCGCGGTACGTCGCAGCAGGCCGACAGCGTGGGGCGCAGCCGGCCGGCGGGCGCGGAGTTGAACTCCTGCAGGTCCACGGATCACACCTTCTCGAATCCCGAAACTTACTTTCCGTATGACGAAAGCCTGACATGCACCTCGCCTGTCGTCAACAGTTTGTTGAAGTTTGGCTGGGCGGGCAAGAGGTCAGGCCTGATCGCGGGCCCGGTTCAGGTAGTTGTAGACGGTGAACCGGGTGACGCCGAGCGCCTCGGCCACGATCTCGGCCGACTTCCGGAACTCGAACGCCCCCCGCTCCTCCAGCCGCAGTACCGCCTGCTGCTTGTCGGTCCGCGACAACTCGCGCAACGGCCGGCCGAATTCCTCGGCAACCTCCGCGAGCAGCGTGTTCACGCCCCCCTCGGGTTTACGAGACAGCCGTACGGCGACCACCGGCTCGCCGTCCCACAGCAACGGCACGTCGTCCGGCTGAGCGTCTCCCGGTGACACCAGCTCGGCGTTCAGTCGCTCGACCAACGGCGTGATCGCGACGACGAGCGGATGCGGTTCCCTGTCAGCCATCGCGCCGTACCTGGAGCGTCACCTGGCTGGCGCCGCTGGCGAAGGCGGCCTCCAGTACGCCGGTCAGCGTCGGCAGCAGGAGTTCCTGTTCGCCGCGCACGAGCGTGCCCAACGGCCCGAAGTCGCACTCCAGGCCGGCCTGCTCCGCGACGCGCAGCGCCTCGGTGGCGTGCGCGGGCGGCTGCCCTTCGACATCGAAGGGTTCCGTGGTGAACTCCGCAACCAGTCGCATGCCGCGAGGCTAGCGTCCCGTCAGCGCGGTGGGTCAGGACCGCAGGGGTCGACGCGCCAACTTGGCGAGGCCGGCGGTGTCGACGCCGATCAGTTTGTCGACTTCCGCCTGATCGACAGCACCACACTCCATCCCGCGCAGGACGAAGCCCGCGAGAGCCGCGGCCGTCGCCGGCTCGTCCAGGTAGCCCGAGGCGCCTTGACCCAGGTACGCGTGCAGGCGAGCCGCCGCCGTCTCCAGACCCTCGCGGTAGAAGAGATAGTTCGCAACGAATCGCGTCGGCAGCTGGGCGGGATGCATGTCCCAGCCCTGGTAGATCCCGCGACCGAGCGAACGCCGTACCAGCCGCAGGTGGAGTCGCCAGGCCGCGTGGACGGCGTCAGCCGAGCCGACCGGGAGCACATTTGTCGAACCGTCTGACACGAAGACACCCGTCCCGGCCGCGGCCAGTTGCATGACGTCTTTGGCGTGGTCGGCGACCGGATGCTCCATGCTCTGGTACGCCGCGGCAACCCCCAAGGAGGCCGAGTAGTCGTACGTGCCGTAGTGAAGGCCGGTCACGCGGCCCGCACCCGCCTTGATCATCCGGGCCACCAGCGCAGTCCCGTCGGAACCGAGGATCGACTGCGGCGTCTCGACCTGGATCTCGAACTTCAGTGATCCAGCCGGTACTCCGCGCTCGGCTTCGACCGCGTCGAGCACGAGCATCATCGCCTCGACCTGCTCGACCGAGGTCACCTTCGGTAGCGTGATCACGAAGCCCTCGGTCAGCGCGCCGCCCAGTTCACGGACGAACAGGTCCAGCGTCCGTACACCACGGCGCCGGCTCGGCGCCTCCAGCGATTTGATCCGCAGCCCGTGGTACGGCGGGGCGACGCCGGCGGTCACGGTCTCCGCGAGGGATCGGGCCGCGGCCACGGCGGCCGCGTCCTCCTGATCGTCCGGCCTGGTCCCGTAGCCGTCCTCGAAGTCGATCCGAAGATCCTCGATCGGCTCCCGCTCGAGCTTGGCCCGAACCAGTTCGTACAGCTCCTCCGTGAGCGCCGGCCCAGGGTCGCCTGTCGGGACCGGCAGCAGGCCGAGCGCCTCGGCCAGTTGCGTGGCGGAGGCGCCGTACTCACCGAGCGCGGCGCGGGCTTCGGCTCCCCAGTCGGCCACCGTGCGGGCGTCGTACCGATCGGCCGGGACGTAGACGGTGTGCACGGGCTGGCGGATACCGCGGTCGCCCGGGTACTCCGCGGCGAGCGCCGCGTCGGCCTCCGCCAGGCGCCGATCCAGCTCGCCGACCAGGTCATCCAGGCCCATCTCCGCCTCCAAGACTATCTTTTCCGTATTGCGGAGACTAATATCTACTGTGCGGAAGACGCAATGGCACCGGCCTTCCGAGATCTGGGGCTAAACTTCCGTGATCCGGAAAGAGAGGGGGGACCCGTGGCGGAAGCGAACGGCGGCAGGGCGCGCACCGGCAGTGTGCAGTCGATCGAGCGCGCCTTCGGCCTGCTCGAAACCATGGCCGACGCGGGCGGGATGATGGGTCTGTCCCAACTGGCCAACGCCTCCGGTCTGCCGCTGCCGACGATCCACCGGCTGGTTCGTACTCTGGTCGACCTCGGCTACCTGCGCCAGGAGCCGTCCCGGCAGTACGTGCTCGGCCCGAAGCTGATCCGGCTCGGCGAGAGTTCGTCCCACATGCTGAGTGTCTGGGCCCGGCCGCATCTGGCCCGGCTGGTCGACGACCTCGGCGAGTCGGCGAACATGGCGATGCTCGACGGCGACCAGATCGTGTACCTCGCGCAGGTCCCGTCCCGGCACTCGATGCGGATGTTCACCGAGGTCGGTCGCCGCGTCCTGCCGCACTGCACGGCGGTCGGCAAGGCGATCCTCGCCCAGCTCCCCGAGGCCGAGGTCCGCGAACTGCTGCACCGCACCGGCATGCCCAGGCACACCGACAACACCATCACCGATCCGGACTCGTTCACAGCCCAACTGCGCAAGGCCGAGGAGCACGGCTACGCCACCGACGAGGGCGAGCAAGAACTCGGCGTTCGCTGCGTCGCGGTCGCCGTCCCCGAGGCCCCGTCCCGCCTCGCCATGTCGATCTCAGGCCCCGCCGGCCGCATGACCGAAGCACTGGTCGACCGGGCAGTGCCCCTCCTCACCCAAGCCGCCAAGGCCCTCTCTGACGACCTCCGCTAATGCTGGATGAGGCCGCCGGTCGGGACGGGCGGAACGTTCCCGGTGGGCGGCCGGGTCTGGGCAAGGGCCAGGCCGACATCGACCAACGATGACCGCTGCAGACCAGCCACGTCCGGGATCGGCGTCCACACCGACTCCGCGATGTCGCCGTCCGGCTCCGGCCGCAACTCGCCGCCGGTGATCCGGACCTGGTAGAAGATGCCGACGTTCTGGTGCTCGACACCCGCGTTCGCCTCGCTCGCGGGAATCACCCGGGAGTCCACGCCCAGCAGGCGCTCGACCACGGCATCGCAGCCGGTCTCCTCCGCGACCTCCCGGATCACCGCATCGAACGGATCTTCCGATTGCTCGACCCGACCGCCGGGAAACGTCCAGTTGCTCGCGCCGGTCAACGGCGACACGTACCGCGAGACCAGCACGCGCCCGTCCTCGATGCACACGGCGTACGCCGCCAGCCGAAAAGTCACCGCCGCACCCTAAGCCGAGGCGCCGGTCACCCGCATGCGAGTTATCAGAGCTGGTACGTGCGCCAGCGCTCCGTCACCGTGTACCCGAGGGACTCGTTCGCGCGCAGGCTGCCGACGTTCGCAGCAGCGCCGCCGGTGCTGAACCGCGTGATGCCGACGTCGAGGAAGGCGAGGATCGAGGCAGCCTTCACGGCCTGGGCGACACCGCGACGGCGGTGCGTCGACAGCACCGAGGTGAACCTGGTATCGCCGAAGCCCTCGTGTGATCGAATGGCCGTCGCACCGACCAAGCGGGAGCCGTCGAAGGCCCCGAACACCCGGTGCTCCGGCCAGAGCGCGCGGACCGTGGCCAGGTCTCCGACCACGCGATGCGTCGCCGGCGTGTACGGGTAGTCGGACTCGTTGGACTTCTCCAAGGCGTGCAGCAACTCCGCCGACTCCGGACCCAGCTCCCGAATGCTCAGGCCGCCGGCGGTAGCTCGTCGTACTGCTGATTCGAGCAGCTCACGGTCCGGGTCGTGCAGGCGGACTGCCCAGGACTCGGCGACCACGCGGTAGCCGGCTGCCTCCAGCTCGGCACACCGCGGGTCACCTTCCTGCACAATCTCGGGATCGCCCATTCTGCGATTGTCAGCCCAGCTTGCGCAGCAACGGAAGGACGTCGGTGGTGAACTGGGTCAGGAATCGCTCCTGGTCCTGCCCCGGGCCGTGTACGACGAAGTGGTTGAAGCCGGCTTCGAGGTACGGCTGGAGCTGCTTCACGACCTCGTCGGGGTCGGACGCGACGATCCAGCGCTGCGCGACCTGCTCGATCGGCAACTCGTCGGCGAGCCGCTCCATCTCGGTCGCGCTCGTGACGCTGTGCTTCTGCTCCGGCGTCAGCGACAGCGGGGCCCAGAACCGCGTGTTCTCCAGCGCCTGCGCCGGGTCGCGGTCGTAGGACACCTTGACCTCGAGCATCCGGTCGATGTCCTCGAACGTCTTGCCGGCCTTCTCCGCGCCTTCCTTCACCGCCGGGATCAGCTTCTCGGTGTAGAGGTCCATGCCCTTGCCGGAGGTCGCGATGAACCCGTCGCCCGCGCGACCGGCGTACCTGGCGACCAGCGGTCCACCGGCGGCGACGTACACCTTGAGCGGCGTCTCGGGCCGGTCGTAGATGAACGCGTCGACGGTCTTGTAGTACGGGCCCTCGGAGCTGACGCCGTCCTTCGTCCACAGGTCGCGGATCAGCTGCACCGACTCCCGCAGCCGGGCGAACCGCTCCTTGAACTCGGGCCACTCCATGCCCGACACGGCGATCTCGTTCAGCGCCTCGCCGGTGCCGACGCCGAGCATCACGCGGCCGGGGTACAGCTCGCCCAGCGTGGCGAACGCCTGCGCGATCACCGCCGGGTTGTACCGGAAGGTCGGCGTCAGCACCGACGTACCGAGCAGCACCCGGTTCGTCCGCTCGCCGACCGCCGCCAGCCAGGCCAGCGCGAAGGGAGCGTGACCACCCTCGTGCCGCCACGGCAGGAAGTGGTCCGACACCGTCACGCTGTCGAGCCCGAGCTCCTCCGCCCGGACCGAGTACTCCACCAGCTCCCGCGGCCCGAACTGTTCCGCCGACGCCTTGTACCCGACTCGAATGCTCACCCTTAGCTCCCAAACGTCGCCTACGTCGTACTCCGATGACAACCGCGTGCGAGTCCGACTTTATGCCGGTGGTGTTTGACCACCGGCAGTCGGTCAGCAAGGATGTGGTCCCGGCGCGGCCCGCGCCTCACCTTCGTCGACCGGCCCCAGCCTGGTCACAGCGAGAAGGCAAAGGGACTTCCTGTCTCGGGCCGCTCGTCCTGGTCAGCCGCCTCGGACGGGATCGCTGGGGGATCGCGTGCGAGTGCGTGGAAGGCCAGATGACAGCGCACAGGAACTTCAAGCTGCGGGTCCGAGCCCGCGCCGCCAAAACGGGCGAGTCCTACACGGCTGCCCTCCGGCACTTCCGTCCTACTCCGTCAGGAGACGAGATGCCGGACAACACCCTACGAATTGCCGTCGCCCAGTCGACGGTGCACGAAGACCCGACGAACGCCGCCGTGCTCCGCGAAAGCGGGGCGGAGATCCGCGGCCTGATGAAGCAGGCAGCCGAGGCCGGTGCCCGCCTGGTGCACCTCACCGAAGGCGCGCTGTGCTTCCCGAGCAAGCGCGTGATGTCCGAGCTCGGCCCGGACGAGATCGGGCCGAGCGACTGGAGCAAGGCCGAGTGGACCGTGCTGCAGGAGGAGCTGGACCGCATCACCGCGCTCTCGGGTGAGCTGGGAATCTGGACCGTGATCCCCTCGGTGCACCGACTGCCCGCTCCGACCCGACCGCACAACAGCATGTACGTCGTCTCCGACCAGGCCACAGTGGTCGCTCGGTACGACGAACGCATGTTGTCGGCCACCAAGCTCACCTGGATGTACACCCCGGGCACCGAGCCGGTGACCTTCGAGATCGACGGCTACCGGTTCGGCCTCTCGCTCGGGCTCGACGTCCTCTTCCCGGAGGTGTTCACGGAGTACGACCGGCTCGGCGTCGACGCCGTACTGGTGTCGTATTCGACCACTGGCTCCTCGGGGAACGAGGTCGTGCCGACCCACGCCCGCGGGTACGCCGTGATGAACACCTGCTGGATGAGCCTGGCCGTGCCGGCCAATCCGGCGGCAGGGGTGATGTCGGGCGTGATCGACCCGCAGGGTGAGCTGGTTGCCGAGGCGGACGGTGCCGCAGGCATCGCGGTCACTGAGCTGCACCGCCACGACGCGGTGCAGGTCGGCCGGGAGTTCCGGCGCCGGACCCGGGAGCGCGTCGGCTCCTGAGGCCTCACACGTCCGGGTGCGGATCCGTTCCATATGCATGAACAGGCACGCGATCGTCAGCACCCGGATCGGGGACCTCACCCTGGTCGCCTCGGACAACGCCCTGGCCGGCGTCTACTTCCCGCACCACTGGGTGAAGCCGACGCCGGAGACCCTCGGCGAGCAGGTCGAAGCCACCGACCCGCTGCTGTCCGAGGCGGCCCGCCAACTCGACGAGTTCCTCGCCGGCGAGCGGACCAGCTTCGAGGTCCCGACCGTCCTGCGCGGCGACGAGTTCCAGCGCCGCGTCTGGTCGATCCTCGAGGAGATCCCGTACGGCGCGACCTCGTCGTACGGCGAGATCGCGGAACGGCTCGGGGATCGCACACTGGCCCGGCAGGTCGGGAAGGCGGTCGGGCAGAACCCACTGTCGATCGTCGTCCCGTGCCACCGGGTGGTCGGGAAGAACGGCTCACTGACCGGGTACGCCGGCGGCCTCAAGCGCAAGCAGTTCCTCCTCGACCTGGAAGAGCCGGTCGGCGTCCGGCTCTTCTGATTGGGTCCGTGCAGCTCGACAGGAGGTGTCACCGGCGGCAGGCATCCGCCACGCTCGTCAGGCCATCTCGGTCGACGCATTGAGCGGACACCTCCTGTCGAGCTGCACGGGCTCGACCCTCTAGGACAGGTCGCCGACCTGCTCGGCGTACCAGTCGAGTTCGACCAGGTGCTCGGCGATCTGGCGGAGGGTCCAGTTGGGGCCGCGGTCCTTGTCCCACTCGGCCGGGTCGACCGCGGCGTACCGCAGGGTGAACGTCCGCCCGAGCCGACGCAGGCGCTGCTCGGCCTCCTGCACGTCCTCGGCGGTGAACGGCGCCAGGTCGGCCGCGGAGGTGAGCGCGCTCGCATGCCATTCGTCCGGCTGCGTCGGTACGCCGGCGAGGAGCGCCTCGACCTCGGCCAGGTGGTCGACCAGGTGATCGGCGATCCGGCGGACGGCCTTGTGCGGTGTGAACGTGCGGCCGTCGTCGGAGGTGAGCGGTTGCCCGTCCCACGCCGGCCAGGTGGGGACCAACCGGAGCGAGCGTTCGACCGCCTGCTCCACCAGTACTCCGGGGTTCTCAGTCATGCGATCACGCTAAGGCTGTGATCCTTCGGTCCCGGCCGAAGTGATCCCGAGCCGGCGGGACAGCCCCTCCGCGTCGAACGGCGCGCGAACCTTGGCGTCGTTGTCGAAGTAGGTGTACACATCCCGGCGGCGGCGCTTCGCTGTGGATTTCCCGATCGTCCTGCCGTCGGCCGGCGTACCGCCCTGGTGCCAGATGCGGATCTTCCCGGCCCAGCGGTCGAGCGACTCGTCGTCGTACCCGCTGGTGTAGAGCTCGTCGGCGCCGTGCAGCCGGACGTACACGAAATCCGCCGTCACGTCGTCGAGCATCGGCCACTTGCCGGCCGTGTCCGCGCAGACCAGCGCGACGCCGTGCTCGCGCAGCAGGTCGATGAAGCCGGGGGTCTCGAAGCTTGCGTGCCGGACTTCGATCGCGTGCCGGAGCGGGAGGTCGACGGCACTCTCCAGCAGCGCCCGGCCCTCCATCCGCTCGTCGTGGCCCTTGGCAACTTCGGCCGCCTCCGCCGTGGTCCGCGGCAGCGACGCGAAGAACTTCGCGCACCGCTCCTCGTCGTACCCGAGAGTCGGCGGGAGTTGCCACAGCACCGGACCGAGTTTGTTGCCGAGCGCAAGGACTCCGGAGGCGAAGAAGTTGGCCAGCGGCGCGTCCACGTCGGCCAGCTTCTTCATATGCGTGACGAACCGCGGCCCCTTCAGGGTGAACACGAAATCGTCGGGCGTCTCGTCGTACCACTTCTGGTACGACGACGGCCGCTGCAGCGAGTAGAACGAACCGTTCAGCTCGATCGAGTTCAGCCGCCGCGAGACGTACTCCAACTCGGCCCGCTGCGGCAGTCCCTCCGGGTAGTACACCTTCCGCCACGGCGGATACCGCCAGCCGGAGATGCCGACCCGATACGCACTCATGCGCCGATTATCCAGTGCCGCGACCAGTGGTCGGTGTGATGAGGTGTGCGGATGCAGGTTGATCGGGGCAAGTACGCCGACGCACGGACGCCATGGGACGACAGGGAGTGGCGTGCCTCGGCGTTCGCGTGGGTGGAAGCGCACATTGCAGCCTTGGGGTGGCAGGAGCGCGGGCCTCGGTGGGTGCGGGTGCGGCCGTGGTCTGTGATCGTGCGGTTCGAGGTGGGGCGGCGACTGTGGTTCAAGGCGAATCCGCCCGCGAGCCGGTTCGAGGCCGGCCTGACCGAGGCGCTGGCCCTGTGGGCGCCCGGGCACGTGCTCACGCCGTACGCGGTGGATTCGACGCGGGGCTGGTCACTGCTTCCCGATGGCGGTTCCATCCTCCGCCAGTACCCAGGCGACGAACGAACGTGGGAGCAGGTCGTCGGTCAGTACGCCGAGTTCCAGCGGACCCTGGTCCCGCAGGCCGACGAGCTCGTGGCCCTCGGGGTGCCCGATGCACGGCTCGCCATCCTGCCGACGATCTTCGACAAGACCGTGACCGCGAACCAGTCACTGCAGCCCGCCGACCGCAAGGTCCTGGACGAGCTGCGGCCCCGGCTGCTCGACTGGTGCGACGAGCTCGCCGCGATCGGTATCACCGACTCGCTCGACCACGCCGACCTGCACGACGGGCAGATCTTCGCGCCGGTCGACGGACGCTTCACCTTCTTCGACTGGGGTGACGCTGCCGTCTCGCATCCGTTCTGCAGCCTGCTCGTCACGGCACGGCACGCCGCCGGCAGCTACGGCGACGACATCATCCCCCGGCTGCGGGACGCCTACCTCGAGCCCTGGACCGCCGACGGCCATACCCTGCCCGAACTCCGTCGTGCCGCCAGCCTGGCCTGGCGTCTCGGATCCATCGGCCGGGCCGTGTCGTGGGGACGTCTCTTCCCCGACGCATTCGACGGGCCCTTGCTCGACGGCGACCAGGCCGAGTGGCTGCTGAAGCTGACGGACCAGCCGCCGTTCTAGGTCCTGTGGTACGAAAGGCTGCATGTCTGTCACCGACAGCTTGACGCCTGCGGATCCGGTCAACGCCCTGCTTGACGGTGGCCTGCGGATGCTGATCACGTCCATGGTCGACAACGCCGGGATCACCCGGGCCAAGACGGTGCCGGCCGCTCGGGTGCGGGCCGCGGTGCGCGACGGGATCGGGCTGTCGCCGGTGTTCGCGCTGATGTGCACCGACGACGCGATCACCACGTCGCCGCTGGTCAACGGACCGGTCGGCGACAACCGGCTGATGCCGGACCTCCGTTCGGTCGCGCCGCTCGGCCCGGACCGTCGTGTCTACTGGGCTCCGGCCGATCAGTTGTCCCAGGACCATGAGCCGGTGGACATCTGCCAGCGCTCTGCCCTGCGGCGGCAGGAGGAGCGGGCGGTCGCAGCCGGGCTCGAGGTGAAGCTCGGGTTCGAGCTGGAGTTCACCGTGTTCAGCGGTGACGCCGATGATCCGCACGTCGCGACGATCGGGCCGGCGTACGGCGTACTCGCCGCGTTGACGATCGAGGACTTCGCGGTCGAGTTGCTCGAGGCGCTCGATGCGGCCGGGGTGCCGGCTGAGCAGCTGCATCCGGAGTACGCGCAAGGTCAGGTCGAGGTGGCGCTTCCGCCGGCGTCGCCGTTGGCTGCGGCCGACCAGTCGCAGCTCGCCCGGCTCGTTGTCCATCGGGTGGCGAGGGCGCATGGGTTGCTGGTGTCGTTCGCGCCGATCACGGTGGCCGGGTTCGTGGGGAACGGGGCGCACATCCACTTCTCGGCTTCGCTGGGTGGCCGGCCGTTCGGGGATGAGGGCGGTCCGTCTGAGCATGGGCGGCAGTTGATGGCCGGCGTACTGGGTGAGCTCGACGGGTTGACCGGCGTACTCGCGCCGAGCGTGGTGAGCGCGGATCGGCGGGTGCCGGGGAACTGGGCGGGTGCATTTGCTTGCTGGGGGCCCGAGAATCGGGAGGCGGCGCTGCGGTACGTGCCGGGCAGCGTGACCAGTCGGCCGGGGTCCGCGAACTTCGAGATCAAGATCGGCGACCCGTCGGGCAACGCCTACCTGTCGGCAGCGTCCGTGCTGGCTGCCGCCTTGCATGGGCTCGAGCAGAAGGCGGTGCTGCCGGACGGCTTGGACCGCGACCCGGTGACGTACCCGGAGGCGGAGCGGCCGCCTCGGTTGCCGCTGACGTTGGAGGACGCGCTGACGGCGCTCGAGCGGTCGGAGGTCATTCGCGCTGCTCTGGGGGATGCGATTGTCGAGCCGTTCCTCGCCGTACGGCGTCATGACGCGAAGTCGCTGGGTGAGCTGTCACTGGAGGCTCGGGTCCGCGCGCTGCGGTGGCGCTACTGACGCCTGGATCACATACGGTGATCCTCATGGCGTTGGCTGTGAAGGGGAGCAAGGGCGAGTCGTTCCTTGCGGTGGTCGTGGGTGGCGGAGCGGCGTTCGGGCTGGTCGTGATCACGTCGCGCGCGTGGAAGGCGTGCAACGTCGACGTCGCCGGCAGCGTCCCCAACGGCCTCACCCTGCTGTTCCTCGGCCTCCCGCTCGCCCTGATCGTGAACCTCGTCCTGTTCACCATCGTCTTCCGCTACGCCGGCAAGGCGTTTCTCTTCTCCCTGATCGCCGCCGCCATCGCCATCACCATCGCCGACCTGGCCCTCTTCTCCTGGCAAGGCACCCCCGCCACCGCCCCCGGCACCTGCCCCGGCAACGTCCCCCCATGGTGGCCCACCTGGATCCCCTCCTGAGGTCATCAGGTCAGAAGGGGATCGTCGCTCCGACCACTGCCTGGGTGGTGGGGCCGCCGAAGGCTTCGGCGGCGTGGGAGGTTGCCGCGACCGGGTCGAGGAGGGGGCCGACGTGGGTGACGACCAGGTGTTTGGTGTTGGCGCGGTGGGCGAGGTCGCCGGTTTGGGCTGGGGTGTGGTGAACCGGCGTCGGCACTGGATCGTTGGCCTCGCACAACAACAGGTCCGCATCAGCGGCTACGACGTCGAGGCCGGCGCACGGCGCGCAGTCGCCGGAGTACGCGAAGGTGTGGCCGTCCGCTGAGGCGCGGAGCGCATACGCCTCACCTCCGTGCTCCACTGCACGGCTGGTCAGCTCCAGATCATGGAGCCGCATCGAATGACCGTCCGACAGCGGGCGGAGGTCCAGTACGTCGTTCGCAAACCCAGGCAATCCGAAGAACCCGGCCAGCCGAGCACCCAACTCCGCCGGCGCATACACGGGCAACGGCGGCCGCGCGGGGAGTTCGCCGTACGCCAAGGCGTAGTACGCGTTGAGCACGTCGCCGATGTGGTCGAGGTGCAAGTGCGACAGCCAGACGGCGTCCAATTCGGCCAGGGTGGTGTGGCGCAGCAGCTCGGCGAGTGAGCCAGGACCCGCGTCCACCCAGACCTGAGCGCCGCCGGCCCTGAGGAGGTAGCCGGAACACGGGCGGTCCGGCTGCGGATACGGCGCGGCGGTGCCGAGGATTGTGAGCGTGGTCAGAGCTTCGCGCCGATCAGTTGGAAGATGTCGTCGAGCGCCCCCGGCAGGTCGTCGTGCCCGAAGTCCGGGTACACCCGGATGTCCTTGGACGACGTGATCTTGTTGTACGCCGCGAACTGCGTCGACGGCGGACACACCTGATCCTCGAGTCCGACGAACAACGTCACCTCGGCCCGGATCCGCGGCGCCAGATTCTGTACGTCGATGTAGCCGAGAGTCGTGAACACCTCGTCCTGGCGCAGATGCCGCGGATCCCGCTTCCGGAACCAGGTGGTGATCTCGTCGTACGGGTTCGTCTCCAGGTTGAGATCCCAGGCCCGCTGGTAGTCGCACAGGAACGGGAACACGCTCGCGACGTACTTGATCCCCGGCGTCAGTGCGGCGGCGACGAGACTGAGTCCGCCACCCTGGCTCCATCCGGTCGTCGCCATCCGCGTCTCGTCCACCTCGGGCAGACCGGCGATGATGTCCGCGAGCCGCCGGGCGTCCAGGAACACGTGCTTGTACAGCAGCCCGTCCGGCCCGTCGTCGAGACCGTGCACCAGGTGGTTGTGCAGCGAGAAGCTGTTCGCCGCCTGCGACTCGGTCCGGTAACCCACCTGCTCACGCACATCCAGCGCGGCCACAGTGAACCCGCGCGCGGCGTACGGCAGCAGGTCGACCCAGCTCGGCTGCTCACCGCCGTACCCGTGGAAGATCAACACGGCCGGGCCGGTGGGTTCGGCCGGGCGAACCACCTTCGCGTGAACCCGGTAGCCGCCGGTGCCGGTGAAGTACAGGTGCTGCGCGGTCGCCGTGGTCAGCGGGAAGTCGGTCGCGTCGGCGAACTCGGTGTCGGGGTCGACCGCGCCCAGCTCGAGCAACGCCTTGTCCCAGAACTGGTCGAAGTCCTCCGGCCGGGGATTCGTGCCCTGGTAGGCGATCAGTTCGTCGTACGACAGCTCGAAGGACAGCACAGGCACTCCTCAGGGTCAGGGTCGCTTTATTCTGCGCGATCGTCGTCGTCCGGGGCAGTCCCGTCCCAGATCGTGTAACCGTGCGCGGCGTTCAGCCGGTCCCGCAGCGTGGTCTCCAGCTGCGCGGCCCGACCGGGACGCAGCCAGCCGACCGGCAGCAGGACGGTGTGGTCCGGCTGCTTGGTGCGCAGGACGATCGCCTCGCCGTGGGTGGTCTCGACCCGGCCGACCTGGGTGATGTCGGTCCACGTCGTCCGGACGCCGCGTACCTCGATGTCGCGGTCGCGCACCTTCGCGACCACCGGCGGCCAGACCAGGATCCACAGACCACCGAGCACCACCAGTCCGCCCAGGGTCAGGAACACCGACACCACCACGTCCGGCAGGCCGAAGGCCCACACGATCGCGGCAACACCGAGAATGATCAGCCCGGCGGCCAGGATCCCGAGGAACCGTCCCGCCCGCATCCGGTACGTCGTACGCATCGCACCAGGATCTCATCCGGGACCGAACGCCTGGTCAGAAGGCTTCGGTCTCCGACGTGGTGGCCGGATGCTGCCGTCAGTTCCCCGACTGGGAGGGGTTGTAGGCGCAGGCGTCGTTCAGGTTCTCGGTCGCGCCCGGCGTCACGGCGGGGTTCGGGGTCTTCTTGGTCGATCCGCTGGTCGGCTTCTTCGTCGGCTTGTTCGACGGGGTGGACGCGACCGGCTTGGTCTTCGGCTCGATCGCCTTCGCGACGATCTCCTGCATCGCCTCGTACTTCGGGTTCTGGCCGGACGGGAAGTTCTTGCTCTTGTCCAGGTCGACGTTGGAGACGTTCGCGTTCTTCACCTTGAGCCCGAGCTCGATGAAGGCCGGCAGGATCTCCTGCGGGATGTCGGTGCGCAGCAGTTCCTTGCCGGCCTGGGCGATCTGCTGGTACTTCGTCACCAGGGTGGCCGGGTTCACGCTGTTCACCAGCGCGTGGATCGTGCAGCGCTGCCGCTCCTGCCGGGACGGGTCGCTCAGGCCGTAGCGGCCGCGGGCGAACCACAGCGCGTGGTACCCGTCGAGCTTCTGGTTCGCGCCCGGCTCAATGTAGCCGGACGGCTTCTTCGCGTTGTTCGCCCCCGGTCCGTCGCCGTAGTCGCCGCCGATCGGGACCCGGTAGTTGACGTTGACGGTGATGCCGCCGACCGCGTCGATGATCTGCCGGAAGCCGGCCAGGTTGACCTGCATGTAGTAGTCGATGTCCAGCCCGAGCGCCGCGCCGGCCGCGAGCTTGACCACGTCCGCGCCCTCGTTGTCGGTCTGGCCGAGGACCCCCGGGTGCTGCTTCGGGACGTTCTCGTACATCGAGTCCAGGTAGTACTCCGGCTGCTCGGCCGGGCCGTCCGGGTCGTAGTAGCCGTTCGGGTAGAACTTGTGCAGCGGCGAATCCTCCGGGAACGGCATCCGCATCCAGTTCCGGCTGAGCGAGATCAGCGCGGTGTCACCGGTCTTGGTGTCGATGCTCGCCACCATCACCGTGTCGGTCCGGACCCCGGTCCGGCCGACGCCGTCGTCGGCACCGAGCAGCAGCAGATTCAGCCGCGGGGTCTTCGCCCACGGGTCCTTCTTGTCCACCTTCGGCCGGGTCGCGCTCTTGGAGTTGCCCTCGGACTGGAACACGCTGCCGACCAGGTCGCGCTGCGCCATCACGGTCTGCGCCGCGACGGTCGTCGGTACGGCGATCGCGAAGCAGAGCAACCCGACGAACAGGGAGCCGGCCAGCCGTCCGGTGTAGGTCATGCTGACCGGGCGGATCAGTTTGTGCGAGGCGACCACGACCCAGATCCAGCCGATGCCGAGGACGACGACCGCGGCCGTAGCGATCAGCAACTGGCGGGGCGACACCGCGAACGCGAGGATCGAGTCACGCCGGGTCAGGCCGACGTACGCGGCGATCACGAGCAGGCCGATGCTGATCGTCAGCACGAACGCGCCGACCTTCTTCCGGCCGCCCATCACCAGCCCCGAGCCGGGGATCAGCGCGCTGACGAGGGTGAGACCGATCGCCTTCGACGCCGTGCGGGCACGATGCGAACGCTGCCGGGACCGGTTGGCTCTGGGCGCGGACCTCCGTCCGGCTGCGCGAGTGCTCCGCGACATGGCTCCGTTCCCTGATCGACGACGTGGCGACTGTCCACAGGCCGCGTGTGCAGCGGCCCACGGTACTTCAGACGCTCAGGTCAGCAATTCGGTTGACGTGATGCTGGCGACCCCCGTCGACGCACGCCAGATTACACAGACCCCGGCCGACTCTCCCAAGGTGGCGCCCCCGACACGGGCAGTGTTCGCCGGAACGACGAAGGCCGCCAGGAGTCCTGGCGGCCTTCGGGGGTACTGCGGAGGCGGCGGGATTTGAACCCGCGAGAGGGGATTACCCTCAACCCGCTTAGCAGGCGGGCGCCATCGACCGGACTAGGCGACGCCTCCTCCGACGGTCCCGCAGGGGGACTCGACGACGGCCAAGACTATCCGGTGGACCCTCCCGGCGGCAAAGCGGCCTCAGCTGTTCATCAGCCGGCGGGCTTCGGCTATGCGTTGGACTGTCTTCGGGGTCATCGGTTCGGGGGAGACGATCAGGTGGTCGACGCCGAGCTTCTGGTACGCCGCGAGGGCCTCGGCGAGCTCGGGGATCGAGCCGCTGAACGCGTTCTGATCCGGGTCCGGGACGCTCGGCTGGTCGGGGTCGCGGACTATGAAGCCGACGGTCGGTGCGACGGAGCCCGCCTGCTTGCCTGCGGCCCGGACCGCGTCCTCGAGCGTGCCGAGTCGCTCCGCGACCTTCTCACCGGGGGCGCCGTACCAGGCGGTGTTCCAGGCGTCGGCCCACTCGGCGGTGAGCCGCATCATCCGCGGCCGGTGCCCGGCGACCAGGATCGGGATCCGCCGCGCGGGTGCCGGGTCGAGCACAGCCTCCTTGACATGGTGGTAGGTCCCGTCGAAGGTGACCGTCTCGCCGCGGATCATCCGGGCCACGATCTCGAGCCACTCCTCGAACCGGCCGACCCGGTGATCGGTCGGCAGCCCGAACGCCTCGTACTCCGGGTCGTGCCAGCCGGCCCCGACGCCGAGGATCAGCCGCCCACCGGACACCTCGTCCAACGTCGCGGCCATCTTCGCGGTCAGCCCGGGGTCGCGGAACGACGCACACAGCACCATGGTCCCGAGCTCGACCCGGGTAGTGCTCGCCGCGACCGCACTCAGCAGTGTCCAGGCCTCGTGCATCCCGTAGATCCGGCCGTCCGGGTCGCGGTACAAGAAGTGATCCGCCAGCCACACCGAATCCAGCCCGTTCTGATCGGCCGCCTCGGCAACCGCCCGCACATCCCGCCACCCCGGCATCCCCCCGTCGGGCCCGTCCTCGCCACCCAACGGAAGCATCACACCGATCTTCATGCACTCAACTCCAAGGTCCGACGCCGCTGATGCGGTCGACAGTGATGTGGGTGACGTACCCCGGCGGCACGTCGTCTCCGGGCCGGAACTCCGCGTCCGGCCCGATGTACGTCTTCGCGAGCCGGCGCAGTACGTCGACCGCACCGCCCTCGGTGATCCGGGCGGTCCCCTTGATCACCAGGTACTCGGTCAGGCCCATCTCGTTCATCCGGCTGGTCTCGACCGACAGCACCACCCGGCCGTCGCGCCGGATGTTCTTCACCTTCTGGTTGTTCGGCACATGCGCGGCGATGATCTCGTCACCGTCCAGCCCGACCCAGATCACCGAGACCTGAGGGCTGCCGTCGGGGTTGATCGTGACCAGGTGCCCGAGGGCGTTGGACTCCAGCACGGTCCGTGCACTGTCCGGGATCTGCATGCGGCCAACGTACGCATATCGCGAGATCATGGCGATATGACGAGGCCGTACGCCGATCGGGCGGCCGCCGGGCGGGCGCTGGCAGCTGAGCTCGGCGAGGTGGCCGGGTCCGTGCTGGTGCTGGGCCTGGCGCGCGGCGGTGTGCCCGTCGCCGCGCCGGTCGCCGAGTCGCTGGGCGCGGAGCTCGACGTACTGATCGTCCGGAAGCTCGGGTTGCCGGGGCAGCCTGAGCTCGCGATGGGTGCGGTCGCGGGCGTCGGCGACGAGACCCACACCGTGCGGAACGAGCAAGTACTCCGGGGTGTCAACGAGAGGACTCTGGAGGCGGTCCGCGAACGCGAGATCCGCGAGCTGCGCCGGCGCGAGCAGGCCTACCGCGGCGACCGGCCGCCGGTCGACGTACGCGACCGGGTCGTGATCCTGGTCGACGACGGCCTCGCCACCGGCTCGACGATGCGAGCCGCGGTCGAGGCGGTACGACGACAAGGTCCGGCCAAGGTGATCGTCGCCGTACCGGTGGGTGGTCCGGACAGCTGTCACCGATTGTCGGCAATCGCCGACGAGGTCGTGTGCGTGTGGATCCCGCGGCACTACGCCGCCGTCGGGCAGGCATACCGCGACTTCGCACCGGTCGCGGACGACGAAGTACGCCGGGTGCTCGCCGAACGGACCTGACGACACAGCGCGGCGCCCTGGGAGGTGGCCCAGGGCGCCGCGGTGCTGCCGGCCGCCGGCTTCCGACTCGGCAGCCGGCGTCCGGTCAGCCGAGACGTGCCTTCAGGTGGTCGAGCTCGACCTTCAGCGTGGTCGGGACCGTGTCGCCGAGCTTGGCGAACCACTCCTCGATCAGCGGGATCTCGGCCTTCCACTCCTCCGCGTCGACCTTGAGCGCGATGGCCAGCTCGTCCTCGGTGAGCTCGAGACCGCTGACGTCCAGGCCGTCCGCGGTGGGCACCCGGCCGATCGGGGTCTCGACCGCGTCGGCCTGGCCCTCGATCCGGTCGATGACCCACTTCAGCACCCGGCTGTTCTCGCCGAAGCCCGGCCACACGAACTTGCCCGCGTCGTCCTTGCGGAACCAGTTCACGTAGAAGATCTTCGGCAACCGCGCCGCGTCGTGCTGCTTGCCGACCGTCAGCCAGTGGTCGAAGTACTCGCCGGCGTCGTACCCGAGGAACGGCAGCATCGCCATCGGGTCACGCCGGACGACGCCCACCTGACCGACCGCGGCCGCGGTGGTCTCCGACGACAGCGTCGCCCCCATGAAGACGCCGTGCGCCCAGTCCCGAGACTCGGTCACCAGCGGCACCGTGGTGGCGCGGCGGCCGCCGAAGATGATCGCGGAGATCGGTACGCCGTTCGGGTCGTCGTACTCGTCGGCGATGATCGGGCACTGCTTGATCGGAGTGCAGAACCGGCTGTTCGGGTGGCTGGACAGCTCACCCGAGTCCGGCGTCCACTCCCGGCCCTTCCAGTCGGTCAGGTGGTTCGGCGGCGTGGGTGAGTAGCCCTCCCACCAGACGTCGCCGTCATCGGTGAGCGCGACGTTGGTGAAGACCGAGTTGCCCTTCTCGATCGTGCGCATCGCGTTCGGGTTGGTCTTCCAGCCGGTCCCCGGGGCAACGCCGAACAGCCCGAACTCCGGGTTCACGGCGTACAGGCGGCCGTCCGCGCCGAACCGCATCCAGGCGATGTCGTCGCCGAGCGTCTCGACCTTCCAGCCCTCCAGGGTCGGGTCGAGCATCGCCAGGTTGGTCTTGCCGCACGCGCTCGGGAACGCGGCCGCGACGTAGTGGACCTTCTTCTCCGGCGAGATCAACTTCAGGATCAGCATGTGCTCGGCCAGCCAGCCCTCGTCCCGCGCGATCGCCGAGGCGATCCGGAGCGAGTAGCACTTCTTCCCCAGCAGCGAGTTGCCGCCGTACCCGGACCCGTACGACCAGATCGCCCGCTCCTCGGGGAACTGGACGATGTACTTCTCGTCGTTGCACGGCCACGGCACGTCCTTCTGCCCGGCCTCCAGCGGCGCACCGACCGAGTGCAGGCACGGCACGAAGAACGCGTCCTCGCCGAGCTTGGCCAGTACGTCGGCACCGGTGCGGGCCATGATCCGCATCGACGCGACCACGTACGCCGAGTCGGTGATCTCGACCCCGAACATCGGCGTGTCCGCGGTCAACGGGCCCATGCAGAACGGGACGACATACATCGTCCGGCCGCGCATCGAGCCGCGGTACAGCCCCGTCATCAGGGCCTTCATCTCGGCCGGGTCCATCCAGTTGTTGGTCGGACCGGCGTCTTCTTCGTCGACTGAGCAGATGAACGTCCGCTGCTCGACCCGGGCCACGTCCGAGGGGTCGGTGCGAACCCAGAACGAGTTCGGCTTCTTCTCCTCGTTCAGCCGGACCATGGTCCCGGCCTCGATCAGCTCGCCGGTGAGCTTGCCGTACTCCGCGTCCGAGCCGTCCACCCAGTGGATCCGGTCGGGCTGGGTCAATGCGGCGACCTCGGCGACCCAGGCCAGCAGGCCGGCGTGGCGGGTCGGTGCATCGGTCAGGTCGTACTGCGTGGCGACGGCTGGGAGGGGGTCCGTGGCTGCTGCGGGGGCGGTGGTCTCGGTATGGGTCGGGCTGGCGGTTGTCGTCATCGGCGGCTCATTCCCTCTCGGCTGTCGGGCCCGGCGGCCGCCCGGCCCCTCGACGCTGAGGGGGGTACGGCGTCGGCCGCCGGGGTCTCCGGCGGTTCGATTCAGCTGGCTGGCGGTGTGCTCTCTCGCATACCAGTGTGTCCAGTGGACGTATACCAGTGTGCAAGTGGTACTACGGTACGCGACAGACACAAGGGCTGTGAACCACCAGAAAGTGAACCCGGTCACAAAGTTTTCGCGACAATCGCTTTCCGGTGAACCTTGTGAAAATGAGAACGGCCCGCGCTGGTCGCGCGGGCCGTTGCGGAGATCTTGCGGCGGATCAGCTGGTCTGCCGCCAGATGTCGTTCAGCACCTGCTGCACGGTCTGCTCCTCACCGGGTGCGCCGGTGACCGCGACGCCGACCAGCCACCACTGGCCACCGCTGCTGAACGCGCGCGTCATCATCAGCGCGAACGGCTTCGTCTGCTTCACCGTGAGCCAGGTCCGGTTGTCCTTCGCCGTCGCCGGGACCGGCGCCTTGAAGACCTTGGTCCACTGCTGGTCGAACGACGACCGGTCAGCCAGGCAGCCGGCCAGGTCCTTGCACGGACGCAGCGCGATCCGCAGGTCCGGCGTGAGCCTCGGATTGCCCACGCCGTCATCGGTCTGCACCTGGCGGTAGACGATCGTCGACGACTCGCCGAGGTACGACACCGCCGGCGGCCGCGGCCAGCCGATCGCGAACGGGACCTCGGCCGTGGTGATCACCTGCACGTCGGTCCCGGCCGGGTAGGTCGCGCCGAACAGCCCTGGGCCGCCGTCGGGCCGGAGGTACGGCGCCGTCGTGACCTTGCGGAACGCCGGGAGCAGCACGGTCGACGGGAACGCGGACGGGCTGACCGCGGCCTGCGGCGCGGCGTCGGGCTTCTCGTCCTTGACCGAACTGCCGATCGCGGCGCCGACGGAGTACGTGACCGTGAAGACGATCAGCACGATGACCGCGACCACGAGGTAGATCCAGCCGCCGATCTTGCGGCGGTACTGCCGGGCGATGTCGATCTTCGAGGGCTTGGTCTGTGGTGCCACCGCTTGTCGTGCGGGTCCCGCTTGTCGGGCGGGTCCCGCTTGTGGTGCGGGTCCCGCTTGTCGGGCGGGTCCCGCTTGTGGTGCGGGTCCCGTTTCTGGTGCGGGTGCGTAGGACGGGACGGAGCCGTTGCCGGATGGCGGCTGGGTCGGCGGCTGAGCGCCGTACTGGCTGAGCTGGGTGCGGACCGCCTGCACCGACTCCTCGTCGTTGCCGAGGATGCCGTCGAGCGGGTCGATCAGGCGCTCGGCGCCGGACTGGCCGGGGATGAGTTGGGTGATCGCGTACGGGCGCGTGGCGTTGAAGTTCGCCGCCCACAGCGAGGTCTCCTGCTGCTCGGGGTCGAGTGCGGCGTCCCGGCCGGCGCGGATCAGCCGGTCGCGCACAACCGCGTCCTTCGCGCCCGCGTCGCTCAGCACGAGCGCGACGACCTCCATTCCGGTGAAGCTGCGGCCGCGCCACAGCTCCGCGAGCGGGTGCCGCAACAGCCGCTGGTCGAACTCGTACCCGGAGATCTCCGGCGTGCTGTTCATTTGCTCTCCCAGATGGCCCGGTCCGCCAGCACCAGCACCGCCTGCTCCGCGACGTCCGCCTGGATCGGGCTCGCCGTGTACTCGACCTGAACGACGATGTCCGCGCGCTGCACCAGCGTCTTGACCGTGAACGACTCACCGGCCACACCCCGAACGGTCCGCGCCGACTTGGTCGGGTACTGCCGGTCCGGCACCTTGTCCATCGGCGACCGGTCGAAGGCCCGCTTCGCGGTCTGCTCCGGCCTGAACGGCGGCTGCCCGGCCCCCGCGTCAGCACCGGCGTACGGCGTGATCGTCACCTTCACCGACGCCGAGGTGAAGCTGCTCGACTTCTGCCGGCTGACCGCCGCCTCACAGGTCACCGTGGCGGTCCCACCCTGGTTCATGGTGATGGGCGCCGTACCGCTAGATGCCTTGGGCAACATCACGGACACGTCGCCGATCCGGGCACACACGTCGGCCGGCAACGTCCTGGCCGGGAGGATGTCCTCGGGTTCCACCGGTTCCCCGACCGCGTACCCGAACCCCGCACCCGCGAAGGCAGCCACACCGCACGCGATCGCCGTACCCCGCACCAGTCGACTCGCCATACCCGCGACCTTAGCCACGCACCGGTCCTCCAAGACCGATCAACGTCCCGCGGGCCGGCCCGCTTCTGGTCATGCTGCCTGGCGGCTTGTTCGATCGCTGACGCCTTATATCCCGCCAGCGCTCACACAACCCGCCAGCCTCAGCCGAGCAGAGTGCTTCGCCGCGACCCGCCGTACGGCTTCCCTGAGGCCGATTGGCCTCCACCCACCTGTCCAATGTATCGTTACTCGACGTTGTCCAGCGCTCGTAGCTCAACGGATAGAGCATCTGACTACGGATCAGAAGGTTGGGGGTTCGAATCCCTCCGAGCGCGCAAACAAAACCCCAGGTCACGAGGTGGATGACCCGGGGTTTTGGCGTTTCTGAGGGTGGTTGACCCCACGGCTGACCCCAACATCACTCGTCGTCCTGCTCGAACAGGAACCCGAGCTTGTCCACAGCACCCCGAACTGTCAGGCGTGTCGTTAGTTCCTGAACGGTTGGGTTCTTGAGGTCATGGTTGACCGCAACCGGTCATGCCTCGGCCGCGTCGGGCCTCAGCCGACGAACGCGATCGCGTTGCCGTCCGGGTCACGCACGATGAAGTCGGTGCCGCCCCACGCTTGTTTGGTCAGCTTCTGCACGATCTCGGCGTCAGCGGCCCGATATTCCGCGTAAAGTTCGCGTACGTTCGGCGTATCGATGAACGCCATGATGAGCCCTTCTCGTTCCGCGGCACCGGCCGCGAACACCGGCTCGTCTACGAGCTTCAGGTGCAAGCTCGCGCCCTCGCGCGCCACCGATCCGTAGAACGGCGGGTTGCCGTGCACGAAGTCGATCCGGAAGCCGAGCTGGTCCCGATAGAACGTGGCCGAGGCATCGACGTCTGCGACGTACAGCACCGGCTTGGCGCTCGCGGCTGCCGTGTCCTGAGTCTCCGGCTGCTCACTGGTGGGCGGAGCCGCTTCCGTGCTCGCCTTGAGTTCGGCCCAGCTGGCGCAGCCCGCTTCGAGAGCGATGATCTCTTGGGCTTCGGTGAGGGGAAACTTCAGCGCGAGTGCTTCGCGGTCGGACAACGTGCGATAGCGCGCGAGCTGTCGGATGCGACCGCCAATCGAGAAGTTTCCTTCGCGGTGCCAGCGAACGAGCAGTTTCGCCTGCTTCTTGTAGGTTTCGAGCTTGGGCATGGCGCTCCCTCTTCGGTCTTGAAGTAGGTGGGCCTTGCCCTTTCGGCTGCTGTGCCGCTGCGCCCTACGACCGGGTTTGAACCCGCGCCTGCGACGTTGAGATTACCACAGCGAATTGGGCGCCGGGCGGCGCAACTGACACGCTCGGCCGTGACCCCAGTCTGACCCCAACGGTTCCTAACGAGCGGCATCTCTAGTACGACAGCCGGACTTCGTGATGTTGGGCGAGGCGACGCGCGGCGGCCAGCATCACCGCGGTTGATCCTCTATCGATCCTGAGCTCCTGGCGCAACTCGAACCTGACCTCAGTTGAACTGGGTGTCAACGGACATCGGGACTTCCCTGGGTAGTCGCAATTCGCCTGCGGCTCACGCCACTTCACGCGTGAGCTGTATATCGCCGCGGTGCAGTCGGCGTGACCTCAGCAGCGCCGCTGGGCGGCGGACCAGAAGGGCCGGGTTAGCATGTCCGGGCTCACGACGTTGGCGGTCGGAAGGCAGAGGCAGGACCAATGTCCTCAGGGAGGCGGGCCGATGGTGGAGCCGGGTTGGCAACCGATGCCGGGCGCGCCTGCGCCGGTGGAGGTGGCCGCTGCGAAGTCACGGCCTCCCGAGGCCGGATTCGTGGTCGGCGACACGGCATTCGCCTCACCGACGGCCGGGTGGGCCTATGTCGTGGACCTGCAAGCGGCACAGTGCCGGGTGCTGTTTACTCAGGACGCCGGCGCGACCTGGCGTCCGCAGTTGGCGTGGCGGGGTCTGTTCTACGGCAGGTTGACCGCGTTCGACGAGCGTCGGGCCGCATTTGCGCTGGCAGTGTCGCAGGGCGACGACATCAATGGCTACCGGCCGGAAGCCCACGCCGCCGATGATCCCTTTGTAGGGCCGGACGCCTTCCTGGCCGGCACCGAGGATGCCGGTGTCAGCTGGACGTTGGCACAGGCTCCGGTTAATGGGTTGGGGGCAGGGTTCCTGACACCTGGGCAGATGTGGCTGAGGGCATATGTTCACCAGCAGAGCGGGATGCCCGGGATGGCGCGGACCGATCTCGTACGCACCTGGGACGGTGGCGCGACTTGGCACAGCCTTGCGGGCGTGAAAGGTTCTGGCGTGGTTGACGTGACCTTTCAGTCGGCGACCGACGGGCTGCTGGTGGCAGCCGAAGGAAACGGGGCGAACGTCCTGTATCGGACCGTGGATGCGGGCGTCAGTTGGGAGCCGGAGGCGTTGGAGCCGCCGCCGAGGCTGCCCGTCAACGCGGAACGCCGGATTGAACCGGTGATGGGCCGGGATGGAACTGTCCTGCTGGTGTTGTCGGCCCTCTCTGACAGGGACTCGCCTCGGCGGCCGAAGTGGGAGGGCCGCTACGTCTACCGGCGTGTCGGGTCGCGGGACTGGGCTGGTCCGTACCGGCTGCCGATGGTGCCAGTGCGCTCGCGCCGACCGCACCCGGCGGCGTGGGGGGCGGACGGGCGGATCTGGACGGCGGCGGGCCACGACCTCTTCGTCGCCGATGACCCCGCAGGCCCATGGCAGCGCCGCCACCTTCGGCTGCCGGCCAAGCAGCTCATCACTCGGATCGACCCGGTCGCGGGCGGGACGGTCTGGTTGACCACGAACAACGCGTTCAAGATTCCAGGTGCTGCTCCCGGCGGTCACCTTTACCGCAGTGTCGACGACGGTGCGAGCTGGGATTACGTGCCGATTGATAGTGCTATTCGATAACTGACTCACCGTACTTGCGGTGGGGTTCTCCAACGAACGTTGACGTCGTAGTCGTGTCGGGTTGACGGCGCGGCGTTGGCCTGGCCGCTCGATGCGGGAGCCGATGGTGGCTTGTCAGGCTGAGGTTCGACTCGGCCGTCCGGTGAACCGGCCGAAGGTGCTGCCAGACTTCCTTCGTGACCGACGACGATGACGATCTGCGGGCTCGACGAGCTCATCCCTGCACCGAGTGGAAGTTGGTGGGGGCTGCTCTTCGACAACCCCACCATCGGCCTAGTACTCCAGCCGTAGTTCGTGATCAGGCGAGCTGGACCGTCTGACGGCGGTGGTGGCTGTCGCGTGCGCGGTCTTGGTGGCGGCGTCGCCATCGTGACCAGTGCAGCAGCGCCGTCGGCACACCACTTGCGGCCTTCAGGTGTCGGATGCCGTGTTGGGTGTGGTTGAGGAGTCGGGTGAACAGGTGCCGGATCTCGTTGGCGGTGAGCGCGATGAGCCCTTGTGGTGAAGGGGTTTCGGCTCGTGCGGTGGCAGTCATCACGGCGAGGAAGGCGTGGGCGAGCATGGCGAGGATTGTCCAGCGGTGCCAGGAGGTCCAGCGACGGATCTGGTGCTCGTCCAGCCCGGTCAATCCCTTACCTGCTTGGAAGGACTCCTCGATCGTCCACCGGCGCCCGGCCACCGCGACGAGGGTGGCCAGCGGGACCGGGGTAGGTGTGTAGCAGCGGTAGAACGCGAGTTCACCGGTGCTGATCGAGCGGCGGACCAGCAGCGCCTGACCGCCGACAGTGCCACCTCCTTCGGCGTCGGCGACCGCGATGTCGATCAGGGCCCAGTCGTACCAGCGGTGCCCTTTCGCGCCGACGCCGGCGCTGAGTCGGTTCCAGGTCCGCGACGGCCGCCGGCGGGCCAGGGTCTTGGCCGGGTGTTTGCCGGCCGGCGTGGTGATCTGATGGTCGCAGGCCACCGCGAGCACGTAGCCAATCGCTCGTTCCTGCAAAGCGATCCGCAGCTTGGAGTCGCCGCCGTGCACCTCGTCGCCAGCCACCCACGACGCCGGGACAGCGGCATCCAGCGCGCGGGTGATCATCTCCCGTGCGAGCGCGGGCTTGGTGGCGAACCTGGTGTCACCAGGTTCGCCGGCGGCACGACACCTCTCGGGGTCCATGGTCCAGGACTTCGGCAGAGATAGGGCCCGGTCGATGAACGCATGCCCACCCGTGGCGGCATACACCAGGTAGACCCCGACCTGCGCGTTCTCGATCCGGCCCGCGGTCCCGGTGTACTGGCGCTGCACCCCGACCGTGTGGACGCCCTTCTTCAGATCGCCGGTCTCATCCACCACCAGCACCGCGCCCGGGTCACCGAGATGATCCAGCACGTAAGTCCGTAGGTCGTCACGCACCGCGTCGGCGTCCCACACCGCCCGAGCCAGCAGATGCTGCATGCCGTCCGGAGACGCCTCACCGGCATGCTCGGCGATCGTCCAGCAATTCACCCGCGGCAACCCGGCCAGCAACCCCACCAAGAACAACCCCACCCGCCGCCGCGGCTCGACCCGCACGAACCGCAACGCGATCCGCCCCACCAACTCGTCGAAACCACGCCGCCACCGATCAGCGTCTACGCTATGGCACGCAGCCACCGCGCGACCGTCTTGAGTCCACACAACCCGAGATCATCAACCGGTGGCTGCCCTACGTCCGGGACCGCCACACCGCCAGATCACGAACTACGGCTGGAGTACTAGGCAACTGGTGTATCCGCCACCGACTCTCGACAAAGCTCCCGAAGGCCATGTGCAGGCTCCTACGGATCAGAAGGTTGGGGGTTCGAATCCCTCCGAGCGCGCAAACAAAACCCCAGGTCACGAGGTGGGTGACCTGGGGTTTCTCCTTGTCCGGGGCTGTTCTTGCCAACACTTCTGCTAACACGACTGGCTGGGCATCAACGGCAGCGTGGAATCCTGGAGAGATCTTTGGCTCTTGAAGGGTGTCCATGTCCAACGTGCCGGTTGCTCGCCCGAAGATCGTGTGTCTGTGCGGTTCCCTGCGCTTCAGCAGGGAGTTTGCGACCGAGCGCACGCGCTTGACGCTCGATCTGGCGATCGTCCTGGCTCCGGAGGCCACCGAGGCGCCTGTGCTGGACCCTTTGCTCGTGCGGGCCCTGGGCGAGCTGCACCTCCGCAGGATCGACCTCGCAGATGAGGTACGAATCGTGAACCCCGGTGGCTACATCGGGGAGGCCACGCGCCGCGAGATCGCGTACGCCGCCGCATTGGGCAAGCCCGTCACGTACGTCCACGAACTGGCGATAGGGGACAGCTAGTCGGTTTCGCGGCTGTCAGGCGGTCTGCAGTTCGGCTACGAGCTTTTCGACCCGGCCGTGGATGTCGTCGCGGACTTCGCGAACGACCTCGATGGGTTGGCCGGCGGGGTCGGTGAGTTCCCAGTCCTCGTAGCGTTTGCCGGGGAAGATGGGGCAGGCGTCGCCGCAGCCCATGGTGATGACGACGTCGCTGTGCCGGACGTCTTCGGTGGCAAGGATGTGCGGCACGGCGCCGGTGATGTCGATGCCGACCTCGCGCATCGCTTCGATGGCGACGGGGTTGATCTGGTTGGCGGGTTCGGACCCGGCGGACCGGACTTCGATGGTGTCGCCGGCCAGGTGGCGCAGCCATCCGGCAGCCATCTGTGAGCGGCCGGCATTGTGGATGCAGACGAAGAGTACAGCGGGCTTGCTCACGCGGATGCTCCAGTGTGGGTGGTGTCTGAATGAGGTGTGACGACATCGTCGGCGGCCTGGCCCGCGTGGGGGTAGAGGACCAGGACGAGGGCAGCACCGACGATGGCACCGACGGCTTGGAAGAAGATGAAGCCGGGCACCGAGCTGGGCGAGATGCCGGCGAAGGTGTCGCTGAACGCCCGCCCGATCGTGACGGCCGGGTTGGCGAACGAGGTGGACGAGGTGAACCAGTACGCCGCCCCGATATAGGCGCCGACGGCAAGAGGGGCGAGCTGGGCTCGGCCGGACCAGGCGAGCGCGAAGATCAGCAGGATCAGACCGGCGGTGGCGACGGTCTCGCCCAGGTAAAGGTGGCCGGCAGACCGGTGCGTGGTCGACCAGGACACCACGGTTTGGCCGTACATGAGGTTGGCGAGAATCGCCCCGGCGATGCCGCCGCCGATTTGGGCGGGGATGTAGGCGGCGAGGTCGCGGCCCTTCAGTCCGTTGCCTGAGCGCTGGCCGAGCCACCAGTCGATCACGGACACGGCCGGGTTGAAGTGGGCGCCGGACACGGGACCGAGCATGAGGATCAGGACCGCGAGCCCTAGCGCGGTGGCAAAGGAGTTCTCCAGGAGCTGTAGGCCGGTGTCGCTGGGTGACAGGTTGGCCGCGGCGATGCCGGAGCCGACAACGACGGTGACGAGCAAACCGGTCCCCAAAGACTCGGCGACCGCGCGACGCCACAAGGGTTGCGCGTGGCTCATCCGCGGCTCACCGGAACGGCGAGTTCGTCGAGCAGGACGCGGACGCGGCGTTCGATCTCGTCGCGGATCGGGCGTACGTCGGCGACGTCGAGTCCATTGGGGTCGTCCAGCTCCCAGTTCTCGTAGCGGGTGCCGGGGAAGATCGGGCAAGCGTCGCCGCAGCCCATCGTGACCACGACATCGGCAGCGCGGACCACTTCGTCAGTCCACGGCTTCGGGTACTCGCCTGCGATGTCGATGCCACGTTCAGCCATCGCGCCGACAGCAGCCGGGTTGATGTCGATGCCGGGTTCGGAACCGCCCGACCACGCGACCGCGGCATCGCCGGCCAGGTGCTGGAAGAAGCCGAGCGCGATCTGGGATCGGCCGGCGTTGTGGACGCAGAGAAACAGCACGACAGGTTTGCCGTCGTCGTGGTGGCCTTCGACCCGAGCGAGTGCGGTGAGGCGTTGCCGTGCGAACCGTTCGGCCAGCAGGGGAAGGAAGTTCGGGATGGTGCTGCCGGTGGCGAACTGGTCGTAGCTGGAGTAAAGGAACCGTTCGATGGTCTCCGGGCCGTAGATGTCGGAGAACTCTTCGGTCAGTCGTGCGGCAGCGGTGCGCAGGGCGAGGTGCTGGTCGACGGAGAGGTCGGCGTGGCGGTGCCAGGTGAGTTCGGTCATGGGGTGCTCCGGGTGGAGTCGGTCGCCTCGGGCGACAGTGCGGGAGCCAGCCGTTCGATCCGGTCGGCGATCTCGGTGTAGGCGGCTTCGAAGGCCGCGTCGGTATCGGCCGGCGCCGGGTCAGGGATCGACCAGTGGAGCCGGGGTCGCTGCTGGGTCGGCAGGTGCTCGTAGGCGTTGTCGCAGACCGCGATCAGCAGATCGTCGCGTCGTACGACATCGCTCACGTTGGCGGTGCGCCAGTCAACGGGATCCAGGCCGTGCCGGCGCGCCACCTTCAGCGCGCGGGGGTGGATCCGTTCGGCCGGTTGGGTGCCTGCGGAGACAGCCGGCACATGGCTGCGCCGGGACCAGATCGCCGCGGCGAGTTGTGAGCGGGCCGAGTTCTGGGTGCAGACGAACACCACCCGCTTCGCCGCGAGCAGCGCCGGAGTGACGATCGCGGCCAGCGCGTCCGGTTGGAGTCGCACATAGGTACGTCGACGGTCGCCCTCGGAGCGGGTTCGAGCGACCAGGCCGGCGTCCTCCAGCACCTTCAGATGATGGGCGACCAGGTTCGTCGGCAGGTCCAGCGCGGCGCCCAGCTCACCCGGCGCGACGTCACCAGCGACCAGCGTGTCCACGATCGCGAGCCGCGCCGGGTCGCCGAGTGCCGCATGGATGCGGGCGCGTTCAGCCAGGGTCAATTGCTCAGTGTTCATTGACTCAATGATCACTGAGGTAGTTCGCCGAGTCAAGCCAGCGGCCGGCGCTTACTTCTGGTCCGGTTGGATCAGCGAGGCAGCAGGGGCTGCGGGACGGCGAGAAGAGTCGAGATCCATTCCAGGCGTTCAGGCATGGGCCAGTAGTAGACCCAGGTCCCGCGGCGCTCGCAGTCGACCAGGCCGGCCTCGCGCAGAACCTTCAGATGGTGGGAGATCGTCGGACCGCTCACCTCGAACTGCGGCGTGAGGTCACAGACGCAAATCTCATCGCCCGCTGACGTGATCATCGACAGGAGGCGGAGCCGGATCGGGTCGGCGAGCGCCTTGAACACCGACGCCCCCTCGGCAGCCCCGGCCGCATCGAGTGCAGCATCGGAGATCGGCGCGCAACAGCCGCCGGTTCCGACGGGCGTCAACGTGAGCTCCTGTTTCGACATGGGTCTATCTTGACTCTTGTCTAATCACGAGGCAAGCTGATGGTTGTTTCGATGATCTTCTAGACAGGGAGTTGGAATCGTGAGCGAGCAGACAGCGGCGCCGGTGGTCGTCATCGGTGCGGGTCCGGTCGGTCTGGCGGCGGCGGCACACCTCGCGGAACGCGGACTGGACTTCGTCGTACTGGAGTCCGGGCCGAGTGTCGCGGCGGCGATCGACGAGTGGCGGCACGTGAAGCTGTTCAGCCCGTGGCGCTACGACATCGACTCCGCCGCCCGGCGGCTACTCGAGGCGAGTGGATGGACCGAGCCGGACCTGGGCACGCTCCCTACCGGTGGCGACTTGATCGACTCCTACCTCGCACCGCTGACCAAGACGCAACAGCTCAACGACCGCATCCGGTACAACGCGGCTGTTGCCGCCGTCACCCGGGTCGGGTTCGACCGCATCCGCACCGCCGGCCGTGAGGCCGCGCCATTCCTGATCCGCCTTGCCGACGGCACCGAACTACTCGCCTCCGCGGTGATCGACGCCGCCGGCACCTGGCGCAAGCCGAACGTCCTCGGCGGCTCCGGCATCCCCGCCCAAGGTGAAGCCACCTCAGCGGACGGCATCGCCCGCGCCTTGCCCGACGTCCTTGGCGCTGACCGTGACCGCTACGCAGGGCGCCGTACCGCCGTCGTCGGCGCCGGTCACTCCGCAGCTACCACGCTGCTCGACCTGGGCGAGCTGGCTGAGCAGGTCCCGGGGACCGAGATCGTCTGGGTCGTACGCGGCACCGACCAGGCCCGCACCTACGGCGGCGGCGACGCCGACGAACTCCCCGCCCGCGGTGCGCTCGGCAGCCGTCTCAAGAAGCTGGTTCAGTCCGGACACGTCGAGCTCGTCAGCTCGTTCCGGGTCGAAGCGATCACCCGCGTCGACAACGGCCGCGTCGAGCTGGCCTCGGGTGACCGGCGAGTCCTGGCCGACACCGTGGTGAACTCGACCGGCTTCCGGCCCGACCACGACTTCGTCTCCGAGCTACGCCTCGACCTCGACCCGATCATGGGATCGACTCGCGCCCTCGCACCGCTGATCGACCCGAACCAGCACTCCTGCGGCACCGTCCCGCCCCACGGTGTGGACGAGCTCGCGCATCCCGAACCCGGGTACTACGCGATCGGCGCGAAGTCCTACGGCCGGGCACCGACGTTCCTCCTCGCCACCGGCTACGAACAAGCCCGCTCGGTCGTCGCGGCACTTGCCGGGGACTGGGAGGCCGCACGCGATGTTCAGTTGGACCTGCCCGAGACCGGTGTCTGCTCGTCCAACCTGGCCTACGGCGGCAGTGACGACGAGGCCGGCGGTTGCTGCGGCCCGGCACCTCAATCCGTAGAGATCTCAGCGCCGGCGGGTCGCGGCCTGGCCACCGGGATCAGCGGCGGCCTGCTGACCGTCATCGAGGACACCACGACCAAGCAGTCGGGCTGCTGCGGCTGATGCCCACCACAACCTCCGCGACCGGTGCACAGCTGACCGGCCGCGGAGGCATCCGGCGCGAGGTCGTCGCTGCGCTGGCAATTACCACGACCGTCAGCTACGGCGTGCTGTACTACGCCTTCAGCGCCCTGCTCGAACCGATGCGAACCGACCTGCACATCTCCACCACCGCAGCCACCGGAGCACTCACCACTGCCTCGCTGGTCAGCGCGTTGCTGTCCATCCCCATCGGTCGCCGACTGGATCGTCGCGGTGGGCACAGACTGATGACCACCGGTTCGATCCTCGCTGCGGTAGCCGTGCTGGCGTGGTCACAGGTCCATTCCCCCGTCGAGCTGTACGGCGTCTTCGTCGCAATCGGCGTCGCATCGGCAATGGTTCTCTACCCACCAGCGTTCGCCGTCATCGTCGCCGTCACCGCGCCAGAACGCCGTACGTCGGCACTGCTCGGAATCACCCTCGTCGCAGGGTTCGCAAGCTCGATCTTCATCCCGCTCGCCGGCCAACTCATCCAGGCCTACGGATGGCGGCACGCCCTGGTGATCCTCGGAGTCGTGATCGCGGTGATCACGGTTCCCCTGCACGCCGTCGCGCTCCGCCGCACTCAGCCGCCCGAACCGATCCACCACGAGCATCGCGAACCACCCGGACGAGTACTGCGCGACCGCGGCTTCTGGCTGCTCGCAGTCGCTTTCGTCCTCCACAGCTCAGCGCTCGCGGTCATCGGCGTACACCTGGTCACCTACCTGACCCGCCTCGGCCACTCGCCCACCACCGCCGCTACCTTGACCGGCCTCCTCGGACTGCTGTCCGTCACCGGCCGCGTCACCGTCACGATCCTCCGGCGATGGCTCCCGATCACAGCGATCACAGCCGCGATCATCACTCTGCAAGGCATCGCGCTCGGACTTCTCCCCACCGCCGGACGAAGCGTGCCCGGCGCCGCAGCCTGCCTGATCGCCTTCGGCCTCGGCTTCGGAGTCGCCTCGATCGCCAAGCCCGCGATCCTGCTCGACCGGTACGGCGACCACGGCTACGCCACCATCGCCGGCATCCTCGGCACACCCACCACCGTCGCCGCCGCGACCGCCCCACTCGCAGCCGCAGCCCTGGCAACCGCGCTCGGCTACACCCCGCTCATCCTCACCGCAGCCGCAGCCTGCATCTTCGCCGGCATCGCCCTCGCCACCACGCTTCGCCGAGAGGCCATCCCGATCCAGCGCCTCAGCGACACCGCCCGCACCTGACCGTGCCCCGCACCCGACCCGGTCGTACCCCAACGGCGGCTGCCGCCCACCTGGTCACGTCAGCTGACTGGGCGTCGTCGTACGCGCGGCTGATCAGTCCGGGCGGCCCTTCAGTCGGCGGCTGACCGCACGCTCGACCTCCCGGCTCGCCTCGCGCTCGGCGAGCGCCTGCCGCTTGTCCCACGTCTTCTTGCCGCGGGCAAGGGCGATCTCCACCTTCGCCCGACCGTCCTTGAAGTAGAGGGTCACCGGGACAATCGTCAGACCGCTCTCGTTGACCTTGCGCTCGATCTTGTCGATCTGGGCGCGATGCAGCAGCAGCTTCCGCTTGCGACGAGAGCCGCCGTTGAACCAGCGGGCCTGCGAGTACTGCGGGATGTGCACACCATGCAACCAGATCTCCCGGTCCTCGACCTGAGCGAAGCCACCGACCAGGGACGCCCGCCCGGCTCGAAGCGCCTTCACCTCCGGGCCCTGCAGCACAATCCCCGCCTCCCAGGACTCGCCCAGCTGGTACTCGTGGGCAGCCTTGCGGTTGCGCGCGACCACCGGTTCGGCCTCTGGCTTCTTCACACGGTGATTCTCCCCCGACGAGCCAACTAGGCCGAACTGGCCAACTCGGCGACGCTGACCAGATACTGCCGTGGGATCTCCGCCCGGGTTCGGATCTCGATCGGATCGGCGTACGGAACCAGGCGCAACCACGACACGAGCCGGTGCACACAGACCAGCGCCTCAGTGGCGGCGAGGTCGTCACGCAGCAACCGCGGGTCGGCGTCGAGGTGATCACGCCAGACCGTCAGGTAGACGTCGAGTAGCTCGTCGCGGTCTGCGTGAGACAAGGGCGCACCGGTCCATTCCTCCACGGAGTCGAGGAAACCGTGCAGAGAGACGAACGGATGGCCCCAGATCGCATTACCGAAGTCGAAGAACCGTGGCCTGAGTGCGCCAGTCGAGCGGTCGGCAAAGATGTTCGCGGGGTACACATCGTTGAGATCCAGGTCGAGCGGAACGATGTCGCTGAGGGACGCGGTACGTCGATCCAATACCTCAGCGGCGACCTCAGCTCGTTTCAGCATGTCTGGCTCGGGCCGCAGCGGATGACCAGGCTGCAGTGACGCCCACTCCTCGGCCACGGCGCGCACTCGATCACCGGCCGCGCTCGGTGCAAGCTCGATGATCCCGGCGTGTTCGGCCACGTTGAGACGGCCGAGGAGGGCGCACTGAAGGCGGGCGAGCGCGCGGACGACGATGCGGCGCGTCGGCTGGTGACGGACGTCGGGATGCGTGAGCGTCGTTCCCTGATCATCCGTGAGCAGCCAACTGCATTCACGATCGACTGCG
Source organism: Kribbella sp. NBC_00889 (assembly GCF_045207705.1). Classification (NCBI taxonomy): domain Bacteria; kingdom Bacillati; phylum Actinomycetota; class Actinomycetes; order Propionibacteriales; family Kribbellaceae; genus Kribbella; species Kribbella sp. NBC_00889. Next base: position 7,379,238 of record NZ_CP108783.1, read on the forward strand.
ATCGGCACGATCACATCCTCTGGCGCGAGCCGGGCCAACGCGGCGACCAGACCAGCCTCGAATCGATGGCCAGGATTGTTCTCCTTGAACCACACCAGTCCCTCGACAGACGGATAGCAGCGCACCACGGACCAGAACCGGGCCCGATAGGTCACCGGCTCACCACTGATCCGGCGACCCCGCTCGGCGAGGCGACGACCAACCCAAGCATCCGCGGTCTGCGTCCATTCCGGTGATGTCCAACGACGGACCCATTGGCCCTCAGCGTCTGGGCCGAGCGGTCGAGCCGGCGGCGGGTAGTGCGGCACCCCCGGCACGCTAACGCCCTGCACCGACAGATCTGCCGATGTGTGCGCATTCGCCGAGGAGGTTAGGTTGCGGTCATGGTGAACCGTGTGGACCCGAATAGTCCGGCCGACAGGTACGACGAGTTGATGGCGCGGCGTGCGGCGGTGGAGCAGGAGGTGCGCGGGCGGCTCACACGCCACAGCGAGGAGGCGCTGAAGCAGTTGCCGCTTGCGAGCGGGTCGACGCACGCCGTGGGTGGCGGCACGGACGGCATTCGCCTGAGTGCGAATGGCTCGTTGCACGCGACGTTGACGTTGCGGGACGTCCACGGCGTGACGTCGACCGTGACCCTTCGTGCCGATCCGGGCGGACAGATCGAGGAGTACACCGCAGAAAAGCATGAGTCAGAGGTCGTGGCGCCGATCCGAACGCGCGACGAGTTCGACGAGCGCCTCAGCACCGTGACCGCGCTCGCGCGAGAACACTTGCCGGCCGGTGCCGCGGAGGATTTCCTTGCCATGCTGCGCCCGGCCCTTCGGCTGGTTCATGCGGGCGAGAACGAGCTGGCTGTGGCGCAGCTTGGCGGACTGCCCACGCTGCCTGTCAATTCCTGGCCGGTGTGGGAAGGACATGGCCCGCTCGGCCACGTGCTGAGTTTCGACTGCGCACCGGTCGCGGCGATGTTGCCCGAGCTGGGGCTGCCAACCGACGGCCGGTTGGCCTTCTTCTACTTCGATGACAGGTACGACGTCGGCGAGAGCACGGTCGGATCCTGGGACCCCGCGAGCCACCCCGGGTTTCGGGTGCTTCATCTCCACCCGGAACTGAGCACCCGAGCCAACATCACCGACACCGCGACTCCGGTGCCACCCGGTCTTGCCCCGTTTCCGGTCGTCGCTCTCGCGGCGGTGCGAACGGTGACCTGGCCGTCGCATGAGACGCCGATGGCACAGGCGGTCTGGAACAGGCATGGGCTGACTGGTCCAAGGCCAGGCGTTCCGGCGCCATCCGTGGGCGCTCTGTACGAACGTCTGTGGAAACTGCCGGGCGGCGGTTACGACACCCACCAGATCGGAGGTCATCCCTGCCCCCAGCAAGGTCCAGTCGAGATGGAAGTCGAACAATTGCGGTGCGGGCTCGGCGGCGAACCGTTCGACTGGAACGACCTCAGCGCCCAGTCGGCCGCGTCCGACTGGCAGCTGTTGCTGCAGGTGGCCTCGGATGACGACGCCGACATGATGTGGGGCGATGTGGGTCAGCTGTACTACCTCGTCCAGAACGCCCAACAGCCACAAGACGCTCTGTTCACCTGGCAGTGCGGGTAAAACCGCCGCGACAGGCGTCGATCGGCACCCGCCCACTGCATACGCCCGGATCTGCCGCTGGCAGCGCGAACTAACATGCCGAGAAGAGTGCGTTGAACACCTTCGGTCCTGTGCTCGGCCCCCAACATCGCAGCCGTCACCTTCGGGCCAGGTGGCCATTAGGTCGCACCGCCGGGACGGGCCGTGGTGCTGAAACGTCGTTGGTCATGTCGAAGATCGAGCCAGTACGGCAGCCGCCGTTTGAGATGCCACTTGCCCACCCACCAGACGGACGGGACGCCGGGAATACACTGCCCTCTCATGTCATCTGAGCAGATCACCGTCGGCCCGGTCGAACTCAGCTACACCCTCACCGAGGACGACTGGCTCGACGGCTTCGTCGCCCACCGGCGCCGCGTCCGGCGTCCCTGGCTGGTCCCGCTACTGATCGTCGCCGCGCTCGTCGGGATTCTCCTCGGGCTCGTCTTTTCTGACGGCTCCGGGGCCATGTCGGCGGGTGACGTCGTAGTCCTCGCCACGGTGGCGCTCGTCGCCATCGGGCTCGGCGTGCTGCTGTTCCCGATCCTCGTCGCCGCCCGCTGGATGTATCGCTGGCAGGTACGCCTGCTCATGCGCGGGAATCCCTGGCTGTCCGAGCCCATCCGGGCCACTGTGGATGACACGGGGTTACGTCTCACCAGCGCAAGCCGGAGCGAAGCAGCCGCGTGGTCTCAATACCTGCGGTATGTCGAGACGGACCGGTCGTTCGTTCTGCGCGCGTCTGAGCGGCTTGGTGCGGCGGTACTCGTGCTGCCCAAGAGCGGGCTGGTTACGGGCGATCCCGCGCCGCTGCGGGCATTGCTCGAAACCCACTGCCACCGGCGCGCTTGATTAACAACCTAGAACGTCGACTTCGGATATGAGCCCGACATCGGCAAGATCTTCGTCGCGACGTAACCGGCGGACGGCCCGCTACGCCGACAGTAACGCCAACGTCCTCTTCTGCCGCAGATAGTGAAGGCGTGGACCTGCTGGTACGACGACCGTCTCTCCCAGACCCTCCGCCCGTTCGTTCGCGTGCCGGTGGTGGACCGCGGTCTTCGACGATGGCATGCCCAGCGAAGAGCATGATTGCTGCATGCCCGACTTCATGTGGCTCCCGGCCAATCAAGCATCGACAGAGGACGTCGAGGCGGTCTTCGCCACGGGCGGAGCCCACAAGTGCCGTTGCCAAGCGCTGAAGGTGCCCGGCTGGATCTGGCGGGACACGACCCAGGAGCAGAGGGATGCCGCGCTGCTGGAGCAGACCGCCTGCGGCACCACCACCGGACCGACGTCGGGGCTGATCGGGTACGTCGACGGCGAGGCGGCCGGCTGGGTCGCGGTCGAGCCGCGGGAGAACTACCCGAGGCTGTGGAGCCGGAAGCAGGCGTGGATGCGGATGGACCCCGAGCTTGAGGGCGTCTGGTCAGTCACGTGCTTCGTCGTGCGCAAGGGCCGGCGTCAGTCGGGGCTGACCTACGAGCTCGCCGCCGCCACCGTTGAGTACGGCGAGCAGGTCGGCGCCCGCGTCCTGGAGGGGTACCCGATCGAGCCGCCGCCGGGCAAGACCGTGATCTGGGACGAGGCGTCGGTCGGGCTGGTGCAGGTCTTCCTCGAGGCTGGTTACGAGGTGGTGGCTTCGCCCACCCTGCGACGGCGTGTGGTGCGGCGACGACTAGGCAACCATTCATGACCGTCGCCAGACCGGCCCGACGAAGGGACCATGTCGCTCGGACGTGCCGCAGATGGCGTGCGCTGCGGCAACCGGATCTGCCGCATTCCGCGCTCATGCCGGTGAGCGATTGTTGGCCACTCAAGCGATGGGCAACGCTCAGAGGTCTTCGTCGAGTGCGATTGATGCCCACTCAACGGAAGCCAGGTGTGAAAGTACGGGTGTCTCGATGGGTAGTGCCCACCCATGCTGATACCAGATCACGAGGGCAGCGCTGCGCTGGAGTGGATCGCCCGACAGGGCGTTCGAGGAGAACGCGGCCTCGACGCGGATGGCCGGCAGTCTCGCCGCACCCCCGAATGGATAGTTCTCGAAGCCCTCAATCGGCTCCTGATCGACCGGTACCAGGTATCCGAGGTTCCGGTCGTGGCTGAGTTGCGCCTCGTTCATGCGCCGGTTCGGCAGGCCCTCCAGGAGGCCGTCGTACGTCAGCCGTTGGTGTAAGCGTGTGAGGCGAGGATCGACAACGCCGATACGAATCGGTACGGGAGTCACGGACCTATCGTGACAGCGGGCGCAGCGCACCAGCGCGAGCGTGCTACGCCGAGGGAGATTCGCCAGCTAACGCGATGCTTACAGTGTCCTCCGAGGAGAGTGTCGCCAGGTTTGGCGGCTCGCCTCCGCTCCGCGCCACGAGGGCCTCAACCGCTTCCTCGAATCCCTCGACCCCATCGGTGATCGACAGGAAATCGCCACTGACATGGTCAACCTCCACCGTGATGAGGCGCCTGTCGTCCGGCGGCAGCAGCAACACGGAGATGCCCGCCCCCGTCAGCTCCGACCAGGGGTAGCCAAACGTCCTACCGGATTCGGTCAGCCAGACTCCGTCCTCGTCAACGATCACACGGTCGGCCACCTGTGTACCCTACCGATGCGCCGTGGTGATGGCCTCCGTTGCTCGGCTCTCGCGCCCTCAAGGTGGTCAAGTAGTCTGCCGAGCTGAAGCCAAGTCAGATCGGGGAGCAGGCTGCGTTACGTGCAGTCCCAGTACGCGAGTCCAAGCCCGCAGAGGCGACAGCGGAAGAGATAACCTGTCAGGTCTCCGTCAGCACTGAGGTTCCGCATCGCCGCGTCGTCCAAGCCTCCGTCCAAGCGGAGCGACTCCATCGCGCCGGGCAGTGCTGCCACGTCTTCCCAGCCGGCTCGACCGAGGAACTCCGCGCCGTCGGCGCAGTGGAACATCCAACGTTCCTGCTGCCACCCCGCGAAGCCTGGAGTCCGACGCACGATCTCGTCCAGTACCGCTGCCGGTACGTCGCTTGGCGCGCCATCCGCTGTCGTGAAGTCAGCATCGAAGTGGTCGGCCGCGCTTCCATCCGCAATGCACCACGGACAGAGGAACTCGACCTCCTCGACGGCGTACACCGGGCCGACGTACATGAAACCGCGAGCCTTGCCGCATCGCTCGCATACCTCCGCAGATGCAACGACAGATCCCGTCGCGACGGGGTCGGGGTAGTACGGGAACTGCGGCAGTCCGTCGCTCATGTCGGAAGCATCGTGGATCGGCGGACGCCAGCACAACCAGCCCGATGCGTCACCTACTCTCATGGCCGCTGTGCGGGTGGGGCGGAATCGCGGCCGCGGGTCAACCGAGTCGGCGCTTCATTCTTTCTTCGCAGCGGACACGTCCACGCAGACGATTCCCTGGTTGCCGTCCTGGTCGGCGATCACGGTGAGCGAGGGCGCGTTGCTCTCATCGACGACGGTCCCACCCGCGGCGACGGCGGCGGCGATCCGTTGATCGGCCACTTCGGGCGCCACATAGACCTCGACGTGGAACCGCTGACGCGGGGTCTCGTGCTCGTCGGCGTCCCCGAACCACAGATTCGGTACCCGTCCCGTGGCGTCTCGGATTTCGTCGCTGGGGGTTCCGCGGCCCTGGGCCTCAGCGCTCCCGGTCAGCAGGACGGACCACATCGGGGCGATGGTCGCAGAGTGCGCCGTGTCGAGGCCGAGCTCGATGTCGCTGACCGAGGCCGGGTCGGCGTCGAACTGGTGGTTGGCGGCGATCTCGGTGATCCGTCGCGCGAGGTCGACGTCCTGCTGGGTCACCCATTCGACGACATGCTCGGTGCCCTCATCGTCGCGGTAGATGGCGTCGTCAGTGACCAGCTTGAGGTCGACGTACCCATTGCCGATCGACACGCGCGGGTGGTGGCCGAGAGCGTCGTCCGCCTCGCCCACCGCGGCGACGAACCGTGCGCCGGCGCCGAAGTCGTCGACCACGTACCGGGCGTGCAGTCCCTGGGCGAGCTTGCGCCAGTCGGTCAGGTTGGCCGCGGCGATCTGGTCGCCCCTCAGCATGTCCATACCCGGGGACCCTAGCTCTGATTCAGCCGCAACGCCCGAGCTCATCGCTTCCCCTATCCCGCCGGCCACGTAGATGTCCGATACGTTCTCGCTGGCTGCTGAGCCCGGCTGTACGGCTTCCGTCAGAGCTCGGCGCGGAGGATCGACGCCGCGCCGGCCATGGCACGCATCTTTCCCTCAGCACTTGCGCGAGGGAGGTACTTCATCCCGCAGTCGGTGGCGATGGTGATCCGGTCCGGGGAGGTGTAGGAGAAGGCTCGCCGTACGCGATCGGCGACCAGCTCGGCGGACTCGACCTCGGGGTCGGACAGGTCGATGACACCGAGGATGACGGTCTTCTCGCTGAGGTCCCTCAGGACGCCGAGATCGAGACCCGACTGTGCGGTCTCGATCGAGATCTGGTCGGCTGAGCATCCGGCCAGCTCGGGGAGGAACGAGTACCCCTCGGGCCGTTCGTGGATGATCGCGGCGTACCCGAAGCAGATGTGGACGGCGGTGGTGCCAGTGACACCGTCGAGCGCGGCGTTGAGCGCGACGAGGCCGTACTCGCGGGCCGCCTCGGGCCGTGCCTGCATGTACGGCTCGTCGATCTGGACCAGGTCGGCGCCGGCGGCGTGCAGGTCCTTGATCTCGGCGTTGACTGCGGCAGCGTACGCCAGAGCCGCCGACGCGAGGTCGGGGTAGTGGTCGTTCTGTGCCTGCTGCGACATCGTGAACGGACCGGGCACGGTCATCTTGACCCTGTGGTCGGTGTTCGCCTTCAGGAACTCCACGTCGCGGACGCCGATGGGGCGCGGCCGCGCGATCGGGCCGGCGATCCGCGGCACCGGGTTGGGATGCCCACTGCGATCGAGGGCCGACCCGGGGTTGTCGATGTCGACGCCCTCGAGGGCGGTGGCGAAGTGGTTGCTGTACGACTCGCGCCGCATCTCACCGTCGGTGAGGATGTCGAGTCCCGCCCTCTCCTGGGCGCGGATGGCCAGCAACGTGGCGTCGTCCTGCGCCTGCTCGAGGTACTCCGCCTTGACCCGCCACAGCTCCTTCGCCCGCACCCGCGGGGGGAAGCGGCCAGCGAGCTTGGCTCGGTCGATCAGCCAGTCCGGCTGCGCGTAACTGCCCACCAGCGAGGTTGGCAGGATCGGCAGCGGGGTCGATGTCGCAGTCACTCTCGTGACTGTAGACCTGCCGCCGCCCGTTGAGGAGGCGTCCGCTTCCCTCAAGGGTGCTTGGGAAATCCACTCAACGAGGTGCTCGACTGGCGCGTCTGTTCGTCGAGGTACTTCTCAACCGCCGACAGGATCCCCACCGATCGGTTGTCTGCAGCCTCGTCGTCCTCTGCCCCGGGAGAAGGTACGACGACCGCGCAGCCATGCCACTCGAACACGACCGCATCCTGCCATCGAACCGACCGCACACACCGCGTTCCGCGCCTTCGAGAGACGCGCCATGTTCCTCACCAGGTGGTGAGGAACATGGCGGTGGACTTATTTGGCTCGAGGCTGCGGCTTGAAGCGGCGGACCTCATGGGGCCAACCGCAGGCCTCCGCGACCTTGCCGGCCCACATCTTGGCGGTCTCGTCATCGGGCACGTTCACCAGAGCGAACCCGCCCAGAAACTCCTTGGTCTCCACGTAGGGCCCGTCGGTGATCAACACCTCGCCACTGGTGGGGTCGGCGCTGTAGATCGGGCCGTCCTCCTCCTCCAGACCCCCGGCAAAGACGTATACGCCGGCGGCCTTCATCTCCTCCGTGACCGCCATGGCGAGCGGCCCGCGCCCACGGAACCACTCCTCGGTGTGGTCGCCCACCCACTGCTGGTTGAAGTAGATGAGGTACTCGGGCATGTTTGCTCCTCCGGCTCCAGCGGACCCGCTGTCCGCCTCCACCTACGCTACGAACGGCCCCCGGTCGATCCGACAACCGACACCAAAAGACTTTACGGGCGTTGGATCATTGGGGTTCTGGTACCGCCCGCGGAGGTACGATCCCGAAGGTGGCGCAGTACCTGTTCAACCTCGTGAAGGCGGACGGCCACGCCGTACGCGCGCTCGCCGCTGGGTTCCTGCGAGTCAGCATGTGGGGCATCGGCGCCGACGAGCCGCACGCCCACGCGCTTGCGTCCGGCGACCAGATTCTCCTCTATCTAGGCGCACCCGAGCGCGTGTTCGTCGGCCGCGCCGAGCTTGCCTCGGCTGTCCATGATTGGACACCGTCCGAGCCGCAGGCGTGTCCGGGCGATTCCACTCGCGGAGAGTTGCTGGCTCAGGTCGAGGAATGGGACCCGCCCGTGTCAATGGGAACAGTGCTGTCGCGAATGGCCCCGTCCGAGAAGGCAAGGGCCGACTTCCAAACGGGCGTCGTTCCGATCACGGCCAACGAATACGAGACCGCCCTCGCCGTAGCCACCGAACGGTAACGCCCCAATCAGCCAATATTCCGGTTGCCTGGTTGTGAATACTCGCCCAGACTCCGGTCGCGTGGATGATGGGGAGCTTGAGGTGCTGTTGAGGAACGAGCGGTATCCGCGGTCTGCTGGGTATTCGGCTCGGTGGATGGTTGACGGGGGGATGGGGCCGAACGCTGTGTGGCAGGCGGAGGCCTTGACTGATCTCATGTCGCTTGAGCCCGGTATGCGGGTACTCGACATGGGATGTGGCACCGCTTTGAGCTCGATCTTCCTGGCCAAGGAGTTCGGTGTTGAGGTGTGGGCGACTGACCTGTGGGTCAGGCCCGACGAGAACCTGCGCCGCGCGGCCGAGGCACACGCAGAAGACCAGGTTCACCCGATCTACGCCGAAGCCCACGCCCTGCCCTTCGCCGAGGACTTCTTCGACGCGATCATCAGCATCGGCGCCTACCACTACTTCGGCACCGACGACCTCTATCTCGGCTACTACTCACGCTTCGTCAAACGCGGCGGTCAGATCGGCATCGTTCAGCCCGGGCTCGCCGAGGAGTACGAGACGCTTCCCCCACCACACCTCGAGCCCTACTGGAAATGGGACTTCTGCGCATGGCACAGCCCCGCCTGATGGCGCCGGCACTGGGAGAAGACCGGCCTGGTCACCGTCGAGTTCGCTGATCGATTGCCCGACGGGTGGCGAGACTGGTTGCAGTGGAACGAAGCCTGCGACCACGACAGCGGTACGCCGGGACAGGAAGAAGCGCAGATGCTTCACACCGACGCCGGCCGCACCCTCGGCCTCACCCGAGTCATAGCCCACCGCAACAACTAGCCGCCGCACAGTGCGTGGCACTGATGACGCGGCCGCTTCATCGACCTCGTGAGGTGCTCGCTGCAGCTCTGCTGGCGGTGGCGTCGTGGATGTCGTTGACTGTTGCCCTAGGCGGTTGAGCATCACGCGATGGCAACTCAGGAAGGTGGGACATGAGAGCTCTCCTCACGTCGAGCGGGGTCAAGAACGGCAGCATCCGCGACGCGCTGATTGACCTGCTGGGCAAGCCGATCGCCGAGTCCAACGCTCTGTTCATCCCCACCGCCCTGTACCCGTTCCCGGGCGGGCCCGGTATGGCGTGGGAGGCGATCTGCGGCAAGCGGTCGTCGTTGTTGTGTGGTCTGGGCTGGAAATCGCTGGGGATCCTGGAGCTGTCGGTCGTGCCGAGCATCGAGGAGGACACCTGGATGCCGACGGTCCGGGACGCCGACGCACTGCTGTTCGGGGGCGGCGACCCGCTGTTTCTCGCCAACTGGATGCGGCGCTCCGGACTGACCGATCTCCTGCCGACGCTGCGCTCCGAGGCGGTCTATGTGGGTGTGAGCGCCGGGAGCATCGCAGCTACCTCCACGTTCGTCGAGACGTTCGTCGATCCGCCCCGCCCGAGCGACGGCCCGCTGAAGACGGAGAACGTCGTGTTCGCCACGCCCGAGGGTGACCTCGACAGAATCCTGGTCACGGGACAGGGAGCGGGACTCGTGGACTTCGGGGTGATCCCCCACTTCGAGCACCCGTGGCACCTCGACGCATCCGTGGCCAACGCCCAGAAGTGGGCGGCGCGGATCCCTGCGCCGACGTACGCAATCGACGACGACACCGCGATCAAGGTGGTCGACGGCACCGTCGACATCATCTCCGAGGGCCAGTGGAAACTGTTCCAGCCCTGACGAACCGAGGAGCTACGTGATCGGAAGGGCGATCACGACGACGTTGCTGAGGTAGACCTTGCCGTTCCAGTCCTCACAGGTCACGAGGACCAGCCGAGCACGAACCCTCTGGTCGAACAGTTGCGTCGCCCTCTTCGCGAGCGCGGCTTTCCGGTACGTCGTCACCGACGCGACTCGGTAACGCAGCTGACCACGTACCGTCGACGCGACGACGACCGACCCGGGGACCAGCTGGTCGAGCTTGTCGAAGGCCCCACCACCGTTGTGAACCGTGTGCCCGGTGATGACCGCGGAACCACGCGCGCCGCCGGGCTGTGCGCCTCCTGACCACCAACCGACCGTCGACGGATCTGATGGCGGCGTCAGCGCACCGTGTGCGGCCTTGATGGCGATGACTGGAGCTTTGACGTCGAGTTGCGCAATGGTGAGGCTGGTCGGCCGTCCAGCGCGAGCCGCCGGGACACGGCCGGTCGACGAGGTCGTGGCAGCAGAGGACGAAGCTGCCCGAGGTGGTTCGGCGACCGCCCCGTTCGAGCGTCCCGCAACCGCTGCTGCCGGCGAAGGGGAGCCCGTCGGCGACGGCGAAGTACCAGCGTCGTCATTGAACTGCAGGTACGCGCCGGCAACGAGCACGCCCGCGCCGACAATCGCGACCGCCCCGCTCCACCGGAGTGGGGCGCGACGGCCGCGACGGCGGGCAGAACTCATGTCAGGCGCTGTGCCTTCCGCGTCGCCGGAGACCGACGACCACTCCACCGGCGAGCATCAGGCCGCCGGCCGCGAGCAGAAGACCACCCGTCAGGCTGAACGGGCTGTTGATCCCGGCAACCGAACTGGCCGAACCGCCACCGAGACCGGCGTCGACCTCGGTCGGCACACCGGGAGTGGGCGACTCCGAGTCCCCCGATACGTCGGAGGCCGGAGTCGAAGAGGTCGCGGTGGGCGAGGTCGACAGGGACTCCGACGGCGATGTTGACGGAGACTTCGACGGGGTCGTCTCCGGTGTGGTCGGAGGCGTGGTCGGCGGGGTCGTCTCCGGCGTCGTCGGAGGCGTGGTCGGAGGCGTCGTCGGCGGGGTGGTGGGCGGAGTGGTGGTGTTGCAGCCCTCGACCCAGAAGACCTTGTGCTTGATGTCCTTGCCGATCGAGCCGGGGGCGTTGACGGTGAGCTTCACGTGGTAGCCCTGCTGTGGATGCGGCTGACCGGTGAACATCAGCGTGTACGTCTCCCTGGCGTCGAGGTCTGTACCACCACCGGCCGCATCCTCACCGATGAACGGGTTCAGATTGCCGGACACCACCTGGAGGCCGGCATCCGCAGTCGGTGCCTGGTCCTTGAAGGTCACCGTCGCGTTGAACGACGGGTCCTTGTCGTAGTTGTAGAACTCGACCACGAACGTGCAGCCCTGGTGCGGGTTGTTGTCCGGTGGTCCGCTCTGGATGTCGTCGTCCTCGATCTTGACCGTGCCGTTGTTGCCTGGCGGGTTGCCTTTGTGGCCGTTGGCGGCGACCGACTGGTCGGCGTTGGCCGAAGGCGCCACCAGGAGAGCTGTCGCGCCGAGCAGCAGTGACAATGCTCCAGCCGCAGCGACGATGCTCGCGGCACGGGAACGGGTACCCACGGGGGTCATGTCTGTCCTCGAACGGTGCTGGGGATTGGTCCACGAGAAGTATTTCGGTCTCGTCACAGGAGTCAAGGCCGTTCGGTAACGATTGGCCACGCAGTGAACGGCGTTGTCCACAGGCCTGTGTACAACCGCTGCCAGACTGTTGCCGATGACAAGGTCACCAGTACGTCGTCACCGGTTTCGGGAAGACCTGAACCGACCGCATGCTCAACAGTTTCAGAGCTCGGCCTGCCGCCAGCTGCTGCGGCCGGCTGCGGTCGGCGACCTCGAACCGGATCGCGTCCACTCCGGAGCCGCTCACGACAGCATCATCGCCCAAGCCCCATCCCGACAGGCACCGTTTTGTGCATGCGACGGCCCATCAGGTGGGTTTGTGGGCTAGGAGGTAGCCGCGGGCTGGGGTGTCGGGGGTGTCGGGTTCTTGGACTGTGGTGGTCCAGGGGTTGAAGCCGGCGTCTCGTAGGAGGGCGGCTACCTCGGTTGGCTGTTGGCGGTACCAGGTGATGGAGATGGGGGTGCCGAAGAGTTCGGTGCGGTGGTTGTGTTCGGTGCCGATCTGGAAGGCGAGCATGAGTACGCCGCCTGGCGCGAGGACCCGGTGGAACTCGGCGAAGAGTTGTGGCCGCTGATCCCAGGGGACGTGGATGATCGAGTAGTAGGCGAGCAGTCCGCCGAGGGCTGCGTCCGGCAGATCCAACGCGAGCATCGAGCCCTCCTCGAAGCGGAGGTGCGGATGGGTACGCCGGGCCAACGCCAGCATCCCAGGCGACAAGTCGATACCGAACGCGTCCAGTCCCAAGTCGGACAGCAGGATCGTCACCCGGCCCGGTCCACAGCCGACATCGGCGACGAGATCGTTGCCTCCGGCCCGTACCAGTTCCGCGAAGGCGGCGAACAGCGCACGATCGAGCGGTCGGTCATCCAGACTCGAGGCCACGATGTCGGCATGCTCCGCGGCCAGGGCGTCGTACGAGTCCCGCAGGGCGGCAACAAACGCAGTATCCGTCACGACTCGGGACACTAGACGGCACCACCGACAGGCGGGATCCGAGCGAGGCGGCGGACGGCGGCCAGGCCCTCGGGGGATCCGGGCCAGTGACGGTCGAGAGCTTCGCTGCCTGCCCGACGCGTGACTGAGCGCAGCGCGAACGCCACGATCACAGCGTCATCGGCGTATCCGATCACCGGGATGAAGTCGGGCACCAGGTCGAACGGCAGCGCAAGGTACGCGAGCAAGAGCCAGAGCCGGACCCGCACCCCACGCGGCAGCGTCGGGTCGGCGGCGAGACGACGCAGGAGCCGGACCAGATCGGGCAGCAGTCGCAGCGCATCACGGACACGTAGTTCGTCCGGCCGGCCGATCCACAGCGCGACGATCAGCGCCAGCCAGAGGAGCAGCACGCCACCAACAACGCCCGCCCCCACAGACCACCACGCCGCCGACACGCGACCATTCTGCCGGATTCACAGACGTGGGGAGCCGTTCTCCAAGTAGGCGGTCGTGGACGTCCGGGCGTTCAGGGCGGCTGTGACTCGGGCGTACTGGTTGGAGTCGAGGAGGTGCTCGGCCTCGGTCAACAGCACGAAGCGAAAGGTGCTCGCTTCGGTTGGGTCGAGGGCGATGCGGTCGATGTCGGACGGTGTGAGTACGCCGCCATCGAAAATGAACGCGACCACCTCGGTGAAGTCACCCTGTCGCGGCACCCAATCCACGGTGAGCAACGCGCCAGGCTCCACCACGAGCCCCAACTCCTCCTGGACCTCGCGCTGGGCGGCGCGGCGTGGCGACTCGTCACGTTCGACCGCGCCACCCGGCAGGTCCCAGGTCGGCTTGTACGGCGGATCGAGCACCAGCAACCGCCCCGCCTGGTCGGTGAACAAGCAGTCGGCGGCCATCCGTTTGGTCGGGAACCTCGCGGTGAAATGAACCTCGTCAGTCACGTCGCCCAGAAAACCACAGGTGCTCGGGGGCAGTTTCGTGTTTACGCTCTTCGGGGAGGGTGAGGTGCGGATCCGGCTGCTTGGGGGATTTGGGGTCGATCGCGGGCAGTTGCCTGTCGATGGCCGGGCTTGGCGTCTGCGGAAGGCGCGGACGCTGGTCAAGATGCTGGCGCTGACGCGGGATCAGCGGCTGCACCGCGACGTACTGCTCGAGGCGTTGTGGCCGGACCGGGCGCCGACGTCCGCGGTCAACAATCTCCATCAGGCGCTGTACGTCGCCCGCCGGGTGCTCGCCGGCGACGAGTCGAGCGATGGCCTGCTCGAACTGCGCGACGACTTCGTGGTGCTGCGGGCCAATCACAGCGTCGAGGTCGACGTCCGGACGTTCGAGCGGTTGGCAGCGCTGTCCCGCGCGAGCGGTGATCTCGCGGACCTGCGCGCCGCGGTCGCGGCGTACGCGGGCGATCTGCTCCCCGAGGACCGGTTCGAGGACTGGGCCGTCCGGCCGCGCGAGGAACTCCGGGAGGCCTACTGCGACCTCCTCGTCGACCTCGCGGACGCGGCTGCCGAGGCCGGGGAGGACGTGGAGGCGCTCGATGCCCTGCAGCGCGCACTCGCGATCGACCCGCTGCACGAACGCGCCGTCCGCAGCCTGATGCGACGCCATACGACGATGGGCCGGCTGTCGGAGGCGCTGGCGCAGTACGAACGGTTGCGCGGCGAGCTGCGTACGACGTACGGCACCGATCCGGACCCGGAGACGCAACGGGTGTACCGCGACCTGCTGACCGGCAGCGTCACAGTCGACGACCCGCCGACGACGGTCCGGCACAATCTCGCACCGGCGTTGACGAGCTTCGTCGGGCGCGAGCGGGAGATCGCCGATGTCCATCGTCTGCTGGCGCGAGGCCGCCTGGTCACGCTCACCGGCGTCGGCGGTGCCGGCAAGACCCGGCTGGCGGAGGAGGCGGCCCGCCGGCTGCACGAGTACGCCGACGGCGTCTGGATCGCGGACCTCGTGCCGGTCGCGGATCCGCACCTCGTTGCCGATACCGTCGCGGCCGCACTCGGGCTGGATCCCGCGGCAGGCTCGGACTCGTTGCGCACCCTGATCACCCGCCTGGCTCCCCGAAACCTCCTCCTCGTGCTCGACAACTGCGAGCACCTGCTCCCCGCCTGTGCTGGACTCGTCAGCGCAGTACTGCGAGGTTGCCCCGGCGTCACCGTGCTCGCGACCAGCCGCGAACCGCTGCATGCTCCGGGCGAAGTGACCTTCCGGGTGCCCTCCCTCGAGCTCCCGGAGCCTGCGGACGCGGGTGATCTCGACCGACTCGGGACTCTGGCGTCAGTACGCCTCTTCGTCGAGCGCGCCCAGGACGTCCGCCCCGGCTTCGTCCTCGATGCGGACAACGCCGGCGCCGTCGTCGAGATCTGCCGCTGTCTCGACGGCATCCCGCTCGCACTCGAGCTCGCCGCCGCACGCGCCTCGCACCTCGAGCCGGCAGAGATCGCCGAGCGCCTCGGCGAAGCACTTCCGCTGCTGAGCCGGCACGGCGAGATCACCCGGCACGCGACGCTGCGGGCAGCGCTCGAGTGGAGCCACGCCTTGCTGTCGGACGACGAGCAGGTGCTGCTCCGCCGGCTCGCCGTGTTCGCCGGAAGCTTCTCGCTTCCATCGGCCGAGCAGGTGTGCGCCGACGAGCGGATTCCCGGTCCGACCGTGCTCGACTACCTCGGCCGCCTGGTCGACAAGTCCCTGTTGGTGGTTGACCACGACGGCCCTCGCTCCCGCTACCGCCTCCTGGACACCATCCGGCAGTTCGCACGCGAGCGGCTCGTCGCCGCGCGGGAGATCGGACCGCTCGAAGCCGCGCACTGCCGGCACTTCCTGGAACTGGCGTCCGGCCAGGACCCGGAGCGAGCCAGCGTTGTCGTCGAACGTCCGCAGTTGCTGGACGCCGACCACGACAACCTTCGCGCCGCACTCGCCTGGGCGCTCCACCACGATCACCAACGGGCCCTGCTGCTCGGAGTGACCCTGTCGCAGTACTGGCTGGCACGCGGTCATTTCGCCGAAGGGGCCGGCTGGCTCGAGCGCATTCTCGAGGCGACCGCCCCACCGTCCCCGGAACGAGAGCGAGCGTTCTTCGCGCTGGCGACCCTCGACGCTCGGAGGGGTCTGAGCGACCGGCTCCCAGGCCTCGGGGACGAAGCCGTCGCTGTTGCCGCGCAGTCCGACGACCCTGCGGCCGTGGTGTCCGCCCGGGTACTGCGCGGCACTCTGCTGCTGGGGAACGGAGACCTCAATGAGATCGAGGAGATCGCCGCGAACGCGCTCGTCCGGGCCGACTCCCTGGCAGCGGCACCAGTGGCCGCCGCCGCCCGCGGGCTGGCCGCGATGGCTGCACTCTTCCGCGAGGACGTCGTACCCGCTCAGGAACGGTTCGCCGAATGCCTGCGGCGGCTGAGTCTCATCGACCCGACCGCTGTCCCGTTCTTCCCCGCCGTCACGATGTGTATGCCGCTCGCGCCCGTCGACGGATCGCTGGTTCCGGTGTTCGAGGAGACCTTCCTGCTCGGGCGGCGGGTCGGCGCGGTACCGGGCCGCGGCTACGCTCTGTCCGCCTTCGCCGACGCCCATCGGCTTGCGGGCGACCTGGACGCCGCGCTGGACGCCGTACGGCGGTCCGTCGACACGTTCGCCGGCATCGACGACGCGGCCGGGCTCGGCCACGCTCTCAACCATCTGGGGTGCATCGAGCGCGACCAGGGCCTGTTCGAACCGGCCGAGGAGCATCTCCGCGAAGCGCTGCGGATCCGCGAGCAGCTGGGAGATCGCCGCGGTGAGAACCTCAGCCTGGCGAACCTGGGGTTGCTGTCCGCAGCCGCCGGTGACGCCGGAGCCGGACGACGCCTCACCCGCATCGCCGTCGATCGCGGCGAGGCCGTCGACGACGTACCCGGCGCGGCAGGCGCTCTGCTGAACCTCGTCATCGTCGAACTCTTCGCCGGCGAACGGCACGCCGCCCGGATGCTCGCCGAACAGGTGATCGAGGCCTTCCATCCGCAGGGGTACCTGCGCCTCGAGGCGTGGATACGGCTCCTCGCCGCCGAACTCGCCCAGGACGACGGTGACACCGAGACACTGGCCAGACACGGCCGGGCAGCGTCCGAACTCTTCGCCCGGCTGGGCTGCCACATCGGTACGGCGCGGGCCGCCGCCCTCCCACAGCGTCCGCTCACGGCCCGCTAAGTCACGCTAAGCCACTGCGAAGGCCGTCCTCCTAGCGTCGTGTCGTCCAGGAAAACCTCCTGGAGGGGACGAATCAGGAGTAGCGATGACAACGACGCAAGCGCGACAGGACACGCTCGGGGAGGCCACGCTCGGTGAGCTCGCCGAGGGACTTCGTGGCGAGCTGGTCCGCCCGACCGATCCTTCGTACGACGAGGCGCGGTCGATCTGGAACGCCGCGCACGACAAGAGACCCGCACTCATCGTGCGGTGCCGCGGGGTGGCCGACGTCATCCGGGCAGTCGAGTTCGCCCGGAGCGAGGGGCTCACACTGGCCGTCCGGGGCGGCGGCCACAGCATCCCGGGCTTCTCGACCACGGACGGTGGACTGGTGATCGACCTGTCCCCGATGAACGCGGTACGGATCGACCCCGACCGGCGCCGGATCGTGGCGCAGGGCGGATGTACCTGGGGCGATGTGGACGCCGAGGCACAGGCGTTCGGCCTGGCTGTAACAGGGGGCTTGGTGTCCACGACCGGTGTCGCCGGCTTCACGCTCGGCGGCGGGATCGGCTGGCTCGTCCGCCGGGCCGGCCTGGCCTGCGACAACCTGGTCGGGGCCGACGTCGTCACTGCGGACGGCCGGTACCTGCACACGAGCGAGGACGAGAACCCGGAGCTCCTCTGGGCGTTGCGTGGCGGTGGCGGCAACTTCGGCGTCGTCACGTCGTTCGAGTTCAAGGCGTACGAGGTCGGTCCGACGGTCTTCGCCGGTATCGTCTTCTACCCCGGCGACAAGGCGGCCGACGTACTGCGGGGATTCGGTGCGGCAGCGGCCTCGGCACCTGACGACTTGTCGCTGGCAATAAACCTCACCACGGCACCGCCGTTGCCGTTCCTGCCCGAGGAAGTGCACGGGAAGCCGATCGTCGCCGTACTCGGCATGTGGTCCGGGCAGGCCGAGGATGGTGACGCAGCGACCCGGCCGTTCCGTGAGCTCGCGCCTGTGGTCGCGGACCTGTTCGGTCCGATGCCGTACAACGCGATGCAGACGCTGCTCGATCCACTGTTCCCGCGGGGCATGCGGAACTACTTCCGGTCGGCGTTCTTCAGTGACCTCGGGCCGGCGACGGTCGACGCGATCGTCTCGTCGCACGCCCAGGTGCCGAACGGCGTGTCCGAGCTCCACATTCACCATCTCGGTGGGGCGATGGGCCGGGTTCCGGCCGACGCCACCGCGTTCGGTACGCGGGACCACGAGTACATCCTCAACGTGGTCGCGCGGACCCCGGACGCCGATGGCTTCGACACCGCGGTTCAGTGGGCTCGCGCCGCGGGCGCCGCGCTCGGTTCGGACGCGGCGTCGTACGTGAACTTCACCGGCGAGACGAACCAGGACATCGTCCGTGCGTCGTACCCGCCGGCGACCTACGAGCGGCTCGTCGCGGTGAAGGACACCTACGACCCGACCAACCTGTTCCGGCTCAACCAGAACATCCCGCCCTCGGCGGGTTCGGATCGGCGACAGGGGTAGTCGCCGACTGCACAGGCCCGGCTCCGGATCAGGTGGTCCGGAGCCGGGCTGCAACACGACTCAGTCAGTGCTTCGGGCTCAGTTCTTGGGCTCAGTTCTTGACGAAGTCGGCGAACATGCCGGGTTCGTACGAGCCGCCCGGAGTGCGCGGGATGACGTTCATCCGGTTGGCCGCGTTGATGATGGCGACCAGGGAGATCAGCGCGGCGAGCTGGTCGTCGTCGTAGTGCTTGCGGGCGTGCGCCCAGGTCTCGTCGGAGACGCCCTGGTGGGTGTCGGCCATCCGGGTGCCCTCTTCGGTGAACGCGAGCGCGGCGCGCTCTTCCTCGGAGAAGACCGTGGACTCGCGCCACGCGGCGATCAGGTTGAGCCGCGTGGCGGTCTCGCCGGCCGCGGCGGCGTCCTTGGTGTGCATGTCGATGCAGAAGCCGCAGCCGTTGATCTGGCTGGCCCGGATCTGGACCAGGAACTGAACGGTCTTCGGCAGCGTCGACTGCTCGAGCATCAGCGCCAGGCCGGCGAAGCGCTTGCCGAGCTTGGCGGCCCACTCGTTCTCCATCATGTTGAATCGGGCGTTCATAGCGTCGTCCTTCGGGTGTGATGTTGTGGTCGTGACGAAAACAAGATGCCGACGGACCGATCCGCGTGACAGCGCGGTGAAGTGACGCACGCCACCCCGCCCGATCTGTCACAGAACGGCGGGTTCCGGTGTCTGATGGAAAACACCTTCGCCTGCGCAGAGGAGCCACCCATGGCCGGCCCGGATCCAGCCACCGAGGCGTTCGTTGCCCACCGCAACCTGCTGTTCACCGTCGCCTACGAACTGCTCGGCTCGGCCGCGGACGCGGAGGACGTACTGCAGGAGACCTGGTTGCGCTGGGTGGGCGTCGACCTCGACACGGTGCGGGACCAGCGGGCCTACCTGGTCCGGATCGCCAGCCGGCAGGCGCTGGGCCGCCTGCGGACGCTCGGCCGGCGCAAGGAGTCGTACGTCGGCCCGTGGCTGCCCGAACCGCTGCTGACCGCACCGGACGTGGCCGAGGACGTCGAACTCGCCGACAACGTCTCGATGGCGATGCTGCTCGTGCTGGAAACGCTCAAGCCGACCGAGCGGGCGGTGTTCGTACTGCGTGAGGTCTTCGCCCTCGAGTACGACGAGATCGCGGAAGCCGTCGACAAGACCCCGGCCGCAGTCCGCCAGATAGCGCATCGGGCCCGGGCTCACGTCGCGGAGCGCCGGCCGCGCGGGTCCGTTTCCCCGGCCGAATCCCGCGGCGCGCTGGAGGCCTTCCGTTGGGCGGTCGAAACGGGCGATCTGCAACGACTGCTCGACATGCTGGCGCCGGACGTCGTACTCGTCGGTGACGGTGGCGGCGTCAAGCAGGCCCTACTGCGTCCGATCGTCGGAGCCGATCGCGTGGCGCGGCTGCTGGCGGCCGGCCTGCCCAACGTCGTCGGCGAGTTCACCGTCGAACCGATCCAGGTCAACGGCTCCCCCGCGCTACTCCTCCGCCAGGACGGCGAGATCGAACAAATCGTCGCCGTACGCCTCGATGACGGCCTGATCACCGGCCTCTACGTCGTCCGCAACCCCGAGAAGCTCTCCCACCTCGAGGAAGAAACCACCTTGAACCGCTGAGCGGTCAAGTAGCTCCGCAGTACCCACCCAGGAGCGTGGTGAGTGCTGCGCAGCCGCCTAGTTGGCTTCCTTCGTAGCCCAGTAGTGCCACTGTGGGGACGCGGCTGGGGAGCGGGTCAGGCCGTCCGGCCAGGTGGCCGGGAGGTCGTGACTCCGCGCCGCGTACAGGATCACCTCCGATGCGATGCGGTCGCCGCGGACGGCGACACGGGCAGCTGTCTCGGCACGCATGTCGGTGAGGTAGTGGATGGCCGGCAGGAACTCCGCGCTCAGCCGTGGACTCAGCCGCCCGACCGGTTCGTCGTCCAGCCGGACCTCGACCACGATCCGGTGCCGGTCGTTGAAGCTGTCCTCCTCCTCGATCGCGTGCATGGTGCCGTACGCCCAGCACTCGCCTTCCGCACGGAAGAACGGCGCCAGTACGTCGGGATGCACCTCACTGCCCGGTACGACGATGCCGCTGCCGGGCGGCAACAGGTGAAAGCTGCCCGGCGGAGGCAGATTCACCGGGACCAGCATGTGCGGCTGGCCGAGGGCCACCGCCACACTGGCATGGAACTCGGTGTCCTGGTCGCCCTTGCCGTCCCAGTCCGCCGGCTCCCACTCACTGACCCACAGGTGGCACGGCACCTGCGGTTGCAGGCCTTGCGCCACCAGTTCTGACAACACCGCGTGGTACCGGTGCGCATCGTCCCTCGGCAGGTAGCCGACAACCTTCCCCTGCACCCGTACGGCGATCGATCGGGGGTCGAAACGGTTGTGCGGTTCCGGGACCAGGTCCGCGTCGGTGTCCAAGTCTGCGCCACGCGCTGGGATGGGGTCGGGAAACAGGCTTCGGATCGCCTGCTCGTGCGGAGCCTCCCGCACGACCTCCTGACCACACCACAGGGCGTCTCCCCACAGACTGAACGGAATCAGTTCCATCCGTGCCCTCCAGTCCACTTGACCGGCTTTACTCGGCTCATCCCGTCCAGCACCCTGGCCGTTACACCGAGTGAGCGTATGAAAACTAGACTGCCCAGTGAAGAGCCGTTTCACGCCTGGGGCAAGGGTCTGTTCTCCAATGGTGTCCCAGTCGTCCGTACTGTGGACGCGGATTGTCTTGTGCAGCGAGCGAATCGGCGAAGATCGTGCAAATGCACGGGAAGGAACGTCATGCAGGGCAGTAGTTCAGTCGCTCGATCGAACGCCGGTCCGGCCGTTGACGCGGCAGCGATCGAGGCGGCGGTACGGCGAATCGACGGTGTCGCGGTGCGTACACCGTTGCAGCGCAATCTTCGGTTGTCGGAACGCACCGGCGCGCAGGTCTGGCTGAAGCGGGAAGACTTGCAGATCGGCCGGTCGTACAAGCTCCGCGGCGCGTACAACCTGGTCGCCCAGCTCGACGACGAGGCGAAGTCGGCGGGCGTGGTGTGTGCCAGTGCGGGCAACCACGGTCAGGGGTTGGCGTACACGTGCCACACCCTCGGTGTGCAGGGCAAGGTCTATGTTCCGCGTACGACGCCGCGCCAGAAACGGGACCGGATCGCGGCGCTCGGCGGCAAGCAGATCCAGGTGATCATCACCGGTGACACATACGACGATGCTGCCGCTGCGGCGCTTGCCGAGGGCGAGGCCACTGGCGCGACGATGGTCCCGGCGTTCGATGACCCGAGAACCGTTGCGGGGCAGGGGACTGTGGCTGTTGAGCTGATCGAGCAGCTCGGTCAGGCGCCGGACGTGTTGGTGGTTCCGGTCGGTGGTGGTGGGTTGGTTGCGGGCGTTGCGACCTGGCTGATGGAGCGGCATCCCGGCGTACGGATCGTTGGTGTGGAGCCTGCCGGTGCGGCGAGTATGGCGGCGGCGCTTTCGGCTGGTGAGCCGGTGACGTTGCCGCATCTGGACAGCTTTGTGGACGGGGCCGCCGTACGGCGTGTGGGAGACGTGACGCTGCCGTTGGTGGCGGCTGCCGGGGTCGAGATGATGTCGGTCCCCGAGGGGCTGGTGTGCTCGGAGATGCTCGAGCTGTACCAGACGGACGGGTTGATCGCGGAGCCTGCCGGGGCGTTGTCTACGGGTGCCTTGGGCAACGGTCTCGAGGTGCGGCCCGGTGAGACCGTTGTGTGCCTGCTGTCGGGTGGGAACAACGACGTCAGCCGGTACGGGGAGATTCTCGAGCGGTCGTTGGTGCATGAGGGGTTGAAGCACTACTTCCTGGTGACGTTCCCCCAGGAGCCGGGGGCGCTGCGTCAGTTCCTGGATGAGGCGTTGGGGACGGATGACGACATCACGCTGTTCGAGTACGTGAAGCGCAACAACCGGGAGACTGGTGTGGCGTTGGTCGGCATAGAGATCAGCCGGCCGACGGACCTCGACGGGTTGCTGGCGCGTATGGATGCCGCACCGTTGGAGATCGAGCGCGTCCACCCGAACTCCCCGGAATTCAGATACCTGATCTGAAGGCCCCACGCGCGAGAGGCCGGGCCGTGGGGTGGCTGGTGCAGCGAGTCAGGTTCGGGTCAGCGGGCTGGGGCGTTCGAAGATGAGCTCCAGGCCGTCCTCGTCATCCCACTGTTCGCCGTTCTCGACGAAGCCGAAGCCGGCAATGGTGGCCAGGGACGCTTGATTGGTGGGGCTGATCGTGGCCCGCACTGTCCGTACTGCGGGTTCGGCCGCCGCACGCTCCAGGAGCGCGGTCACGATCGCCTTGGCGAAACCCTGTCGCCGGTGCAGCGGGTCTACTGTGTAGCCGATCTCCACCATGCCGGCCTCGTCCGGTGGACCGTGGAAACCGGCGTAGCCGACCACGATCCCGTCGGCCACGACGAGCTTGACGAGCCACCCGAAGGTGGTGGGATCCCGGGTCAGCTGATCGAGGCGGTACTGCCAGAGCCACTTGGCCCTGTCCGTGAGGAACTCGTCGCCGAGTGGGAGGCCGAGCTCGGTCTGTGCCGCGGGACGGTCGTCGGCCAGCAACGCGCTCAGCGCGGTACCGGTCATCTCGACGAAGCGAACCGCTCGGGGGAAAGTAGTAGTCATCGCAGCCATCCTCGGCCCCGGCGGCCCGCCAGGCGAACCATTTACGGCGCTTGTCTCGCTTGTGTGGGTGGTTCGGCGAGCTGGATCGGGTCCGGGGGAGCGTAGTGCACCGGATTCGGCAGGCAGAACTCCCCACTCTGGCCCGCGAGGCGGGCAGAACCCCTCGCCCGCCTGACGTGCGGACCTGCGCCACTCACCAAGCCCCCCAAACGCTCAACCGTGGGGGCCGCCGAGCGTGAGAACGCTCGCTTGGTGAGTGGCGCACGTCCGGTCGAGCTCAGACAAGACCGCGGCGAGCGGCCCAGACGATCGCCTCGATCGCGGTGCCGAAGCCGAGCCGGTCGCAGACGGTTCGAGTACGGCGGCGGACCGTTCGTTCGGACAGATCGAGCCGACGCGCCACGGAATCGACCGGAAGGCCGGTGGCAAGCAGGCGAAGGAGTTGCAGGTCGTCATGACTGATCTCGCGCGGTGGCACGCGGCGGGTAAGAGGGCGAAGTTCCTGGGGGAGGACGGTCATCGGATCAACTAGCTCCGTATAGCCGGGACTCGGCGGCGTCCCAGTCGGCCGGTTTTCCCTGCGGCTCGTAGCACCGCAGACGATGGGTGGAACGGACCAGGGCGCGCATCGCTCCCAGGTCCGGCAACGGCTCGCCCAATGCGCGAGCCTGAACCAGAACGTTGCCCAGCGCCGACGCCTCGACCGGCCCGGCGAGCACAGGCAACCCACAAGCGTCAGCGGTCAGCTGACAGAGCAACTCGTTCTGCGAACCGCCCCCGATGACGTGCAGTACGTCGACCGGCCGGTCCGCGATCGTTTGCGCTTCCCGCAACGTCCGGCGGTACGCGAGCGCGAGACTCTCCAGCACACACCGGACCGCGGCCGCCCGCGAACGCGGCGGCTCCTGCCCGGTCGCCCGGCAGTGCTCGTCGATCCGTGCCGGCATGTTGCCTGGAGCAAGGAACTCCGGAGCGTCCGGGTCGATCAGTACGGCGAACGCCGGTGCGCCGGCCGCATCCCGCAGCAGCCCCTCGAGATCGTCGTCTTCCCAGACGCGCTGGCACTCCTGCAGGATCCACAGCCCCATCACGTTGCGCAGGAACCGGATCCGCCCGTCGACCCCACCTTCGTTGGTGAAGTTCGCCTCGCGAGCCTCGTCCGTCAGCACCGGCTCCTCCAACTCGAGCCCCACCAACGACCACGTCCCCGACGAGATGTACGCGAACCGCTCATCCCCCGCCGGCACAGCCACCACCGAAGAAGCAGTGTCATGCGACCCCACCGCAATAACCGGCGTACGCGCCGCCAGTTCGGTCGCGGGTAACACCGTCCCGACGACGTCACCGGGTTCGCGCAACTCCGGCAATATGCCCAACGGCACGCCAACTCGCGCGGCCAATGTCTCGCTCCATTCGCGCGCACGTACGTCGTACAGCTGCGTGGTGGAAGCGTTCGTCCGCTCAGCCCCGGCCTCACCGGTGAGCCAGTAGCCCAACAGGTCAGGAATCATCAGCAACTTCGCCGCCTGCCCGAGCAACTCCTCGGCGGCCAGTTGGTAGATGGTGTTGAAGGGTAGTTGCTGGAGGCCCGTAATGGAGTACAGCTCGGCGGCGGAGACGCGGGTCAGGACGGGTTCCATGACGCCGTCGGTGCGGGAGTCTCGGTAGTGGACGGGGTTGCTGAGGAGGCGGCCCGAGGCGTCGAGGAGGCCGTAATCGACGGCCCAGGAGTCGATGCCGATGCCGTCGACGAGACCGGCCGCGCGGAGGCCGTCGAGCATGGACCGGTAGAGGTGGAGGATGTCCCAGTGGAGGGTGCCGCCGACGCTGACCGGGCCGTTCAAGAAGCGGTTGATCTCGGTGAGCTCGAGTCGGCCGTCCCCGACCATGCCGAGCATGACGCGTCCACTGGACGCGCCCAGATCCACCGCCGCGACTCGCTTCATGGGGAAACGACGGTCAGGTCGAGGTGGAGGAGGTCGGCGACCGCGGCCAGGTCCTTCGCCTTGTGACCGGTCCCGAGCGCCCAGTGGTGCGCGATCCCGGACGCGGACCATGCGTCGGTCCACTCACCTGGGTCGCATCCGAAGTCGACCCGCGACGTCGTGTTCCCGATCTGGAGCAACGGCCCGGGTACGACGGTCCCCTCGGACGCGATCAGATTGAACGTCCCGTCCCGCCGCTGCCCGAGTCCGCAAGCAGTCACGGGCCCGTGCTTCACGTCGAACTCGACCGACACGCCCCAGCCCCGCTTACCGTGATAGACCCCGAGCCCTCGCAACAACGGCTTCCGGGCAGAGATCGCGAGATGCGCCGGCCCGTCGTGGCCCATCTCGACCACGTTGTCATTGAAGTTCAGCGCCTGTAGCTCGGTGAACGACCCGCCGGCACCTAGCTTGTCCATCATCAGCATCGCCAGCGACGTACGGAGCTCGTACTCACCGGCCGCCGGCACACCTCTTGCCGTCAGCAACGAAGCACCCAGGATCATGCCGGCCGCCACGCGCTCGTGCATCTCGCCGTCGAGCCCGCGGTGGTAGTAGGCCAGCGAGGTCAGAGAGAAGTCCTCGACCAGCCGATCGAGCGCGACCGAGACGGTCGCACCCCACCGGAAGTCGTCCTCGTCCACCGAGTCGTCGAGCGTGAAGATCTCCCGGGCGACCTTCATCCGCTCCTCGGTCTCCGCGGCACTGACCTTCTCGGCCCGGACGCGCAGATCGTCGATCTCGAGGATCTCCACGTGCCCGCCGAGCTGTGCGGACACCAGCGTCGGGTCGGTGATCACGTCCATCATCCCCGGGTACAGGTGCCCGAGCAGGCCGTGCCGTCCGTGCCGAAAGGCTGCGCGTACGCCGGCCGCCAGGATCCACCGGTTGATCCGCGCCCATGCACGCTCGTCCTCCAGGTACCCGGACACCGACCGGAAGTCGACCCCACACCGCTCGAACGCGTTCGCCATCTCCGGTAGCGGACACGCACCGCAGTACGCGAGCCAGGCACCGGTGTCGAACGTCGCGTGGTCCATCGCCTCGGTCGGCTGCAGGTTCAGCAGCAGCACCGGTGCCCCGCTCCGCTGCGCGACCGGGACCAGCATCGACGCGGTCATGTACGTCGTCAGGAAGCCGACGATCAGATCGCAGTCCGCCAGCCGCAGCTTCTCAGCCGCCGCGGCCCCTTCCTGCGCGTCCGAGATGAACCCGACGTCGATCACCTCGCAGTCCAGCTCCGAGAAGCGCTCGGACACTCGCCGCGCGGACGCCTGCAACTGCGGCAGCAGGTCGGGGAACTGCGGCCAGTAGGCACCAAGCCCACCGGCCACCAGTCCGATTCGGGTCTTGCGCGGCTCGACCCACGGCAGTACTCCGCTGCCGTCGACAGACCGGCTCGGGTCAGTGGTCCACATAGCAATCTCCCCGAACTAGCGTAGGAACGCGGCGGCGACGCCGGCATCGACAGGAACATGCAGGCCGGTCGTGTGGGTGAGGTCGCCGCCGGTCAGTGCAAAGACGGCCGCGGCCACGTTCTCCGGCAGCACCTCGCGCTTCAGCAGCGTCCGCTGCGCGTAGTACGCGCCCAGCTCCGACTCGGGTACGCCGTACACCGCGGCCCGCTGTGCACCCCAGCCCTTGGCGAAGATGCCGGATCCGCGGACGACGCCGTCCGGGTTCACCCCGTTGACACGGATGCCGTACTCACCGAGCTCCGCGGCGAGCAGCCGGACCTGGTGGGCCTGGTCGGCCTTGGCCGCGCCGTACGCGACGTTGTTCGGCCCGGCGAAGACCGAGTTCTTGCTGGAGATGTAGACGATGTCGCCACCGAGTCCCTGGTCGATGAGGACCTTTGCGGCCGCCCGCGAGACCAGGAACGATCCCTTCGCCATCACGTCGTGCTGCAGGTCCCAGTCCTTCTCCGTTGTCTCCAGCAACGACTTGGAGATGGACAGTCCGGCATTGTTGACAATCAGATCGACGCCGCCGAAGGCCAGAACGGCCGCACGCAGCGCCTCCTCGACGGCCTCCGCCGACGACACGTCCGCGCCGACGGCAACCGCGGCGTCGGACGACCCGATCTCCTTGGCCACGGCTTCGGCCGCGGCCAGATCCAGGTCGGCCACCACCACACACGCGCCTTCCGCGGCCAGCCGCTGCGCGATCGCCTTGCCGATCCCGGAGCCACCGCCGGTGACGAAGGCGACTCGCGTCGCCAGCGGCTTCGGTCGAGGCATCCGCTGCAGCTTGGCCTCCTCCAGCGCCCAGTACTCGATCCGGAACTTCTCCCGCTCGTCGATCGGCGCGTACGTCGACACGGCCTCGGCGCCACGCATGACGTTGATCGCGTTCACGTAGAACTCGCCGGCGACCCGTGCGGTCTGCTTGTCCTTGCCGAAGCTGAACATGCCGACCCCGGGCACGAGCACGATCGCCGGATCCGCACCCCGCATCGCCGGGCTGTCCGGCTCGGCATGCCGGTTGTAGTAGGCGGCATACTCGGACCGGTATTCCTCGTGCAACTCCTTCAGCCGGGCCACTGCCTCTTCCACCGAGGCGGAGGCGGGCAGGTCCAGCACCAACGGGCGCACCTTGGTCCGCAGGAAGTGGTCGGGACACGAGGTGCCGAGCGCTGCCAGCTCAGCCAGCTTGTCCCGGGACAGGAACTCGAGCACCCCCTCGGAGTCGGTGAAATGCCCGACCTGCGGCTTGTCGGTCGACGCGAGACCACGGATCACCGGCGCCAGCGCGGCGGCCCGCACGCGGCGCTCCTCGACCGGCAGTGCCTCGAAGCCGGCGACCACAGCGCCCAAGGGTTCGTCCACACCACGCTCCGCGAGGAAGCGTTCCGCCGTACGAATGATCTCCAGGGAGTTCGCCTCGCACTCGGCCGAGGTGTTGCCCCACGCGGTGATGCCATGCCCGCCGAGGATGCAGCCGATCGCCTCCGGGTTCTCCCGCTTGACCGCCGCGATGTCGAGACCGAGCTGGAACCCGGGCCGCCGCCACGGCACCCAGACCACCCGGTCGCCGAAGCACTCCGCGGTCAGCTTCTCCCCGTCGGCCGCGGTCGCCAGCGCGATCCCGGAGTCCGGGTGCAGATGGTCGACGTGCGGCGAGTCCACCAGACCGTGCATCGCGGTGTCGATCGACGGCGCCGCGCCGCCCTTGCCGTGCAGGCAGTAGTCGAACGCGGAAACCATCTCGTCCTCGCGGTCGACGCCCGGGTACACGTCGACCAGCGAGTTCAACCGGTCGAGCCGCAGTACGGCGAGGCCGGCCAGCGTCAACGTGCCGAGGTCGCCACCGGATCCCTTCACCCAGACCAGGTCGACGGGCTGCTGCGTGACCGGGTCGGTCGCCGTACCCTTCGCCGACGTGTTCCCGCCGGCGTAGTTGGTGTTGCGTGGATCGGCACCCAGTCGGTTGCTACGCGCAACGAGCTCGGCTGCAGTGTCGGTCATTGATTCAGGCTCCCCATCCGGCTTGCTGGCCGTCGGCTCGGTCTTTCACGATCTGCTCGAAGTAGCCGCTGCGCTGGTACGCGGCGACCGGGTTCAGGTCCAGGCCCTGCGACTCGCGCAGTTCGGCGAGCAGCGGCCGGACGTCGGTGTTGTAGGCATCCATCAGCGCGGCGTTCGCCTCCAGCACGTCACCCGAGGCCTGGGCCGCGCGGAGTGCGTCCCGGTCGACCAGGAGCGCCTTCGCGGTCGCCTCCTGGACGTTCATCACCGACCGGATGATGGCCGGGATCTTCACCTCGATGTTGTGGCACTGGTCGAGCATGAAGGCGATCCCGCGGTCCGGGTCGAGCGCGCCGCCGCGGACGATCTCATTCATGATCCGGAACAGCTGGAACGGGTCGGCCGCACCGACCATCAGGTCGTCGTCGGCGTAGAACCGGCTGTTGAAGTCGAACGCGCCGAGCTTCTTGGCCCGGAGCAGGAACGCGACGATGAACTCGATGTTCGTCCCCGGCGCGTGGTGCCCGGTGTCGATGCAAACCGTTGCCTTCGGCCCCAGTTCCAGGCAGTGCGCGTACGACGTACCCCAGTCCGGCACGTCGGTGGTGTAGAAGGCCGGCTCGAACAGCTTGTACTCCAGCAGCATCCGCTGGTCGTCACCGAGCCGGTCGTACACCTCCTTCAGCGCGGCCGCGAGCCGGTCCTGCCGGTCCTGGATGTCGTCCTGGCCCGGGTAGTTCGTGCCGTCGGAGAACCACAACTTCAGGTCCTGGGACCCGGTCGCGTCCATGATGTCGACGCACTCGAGCAGATGGTCGGTCGCCTTCCGCCGTACCCGCGGGTCCGGGTTCGTGACGCTACCGAGCTTGTAGTCGTCGTCCTGGAACACGTTGCTGTTGATCGCCCCCAGCCGTACGCCCTGCTCCTTCGCGTACGCCGACAGCCGGGCGTAGTCGTCGACCTTGTCCCACGGGATGTGCAGCGCGACGCTCGGCGCGACGCCGGTGTACTTGTGCACCACAGCGGCGTCGGCGATCTTCTCCTCCGGGGAGCGGGGCACACCGGGCTGGCTGAACACCTTGAACCTGGTCCCGGAGTTGCCGAACGCCCACGAGGGCAGTTCGATCTCCTGGCGGCTGAGTGCGTTCTTCACAGCGTCGGTCGTCATGGTTCTCAGTCCTCTTTCAGGTGGAAGATCTCGGGGAGCAGCAGGAACGACTCGTCCGGCGGCCGGCCGTCATCTGTACCGTCTCCTTGGCTAGTGAAGAACTCGGTCATCTGGGCCTGCCAGCGGGTGTTCACCTCGGTCGCCGCCATCGCCTTCTGCGCCGCCTCCAGGTCCTCGGACTCGACGTACCCGATCAGCAGGCCGTCGTCGCGGAGGAAGAGCGAGTAGTTGTGCCAGCCGGAGTCCCGCAGCGCGGCCTGCATGTCCGGCCAGACGTTGCGGTGGCGGTCGACGTACTCGTCCAGACGGTCGGGCCGGACCTGGAGGCAGAAACAGTAGCGATTCATGAAGTGGCTCTCAGAAGTTGAACTGGTCGATGTTGGCGGCGGTGAACTCGGTCGGCGGGCCGAGCACGATCTCGCCGTCGGCGCCGATGGTGTACTCGCCGAGCTGCCCGGCCTTGAACTTCTCGCCCTGGGCGCCGGTGATCTGGCCCGAGCTCAGCGCGGCACCGGCGTACGCGGCCAGGTAGCCGATGTCGGCCACCTCGGACCGGCCGGATCCGACCAGACCGGCCAACGCGACGATCTCCCCGGCGTGTACGTCGAACGAGACGTCGAGGAACACGGGATCGCGGCTCAGACCGCGGACGCTCAGGGCGACCGCGCCGAGTGTCACGTCCTGCTTGGGGAACAGCGCACCGAGGTCGCGGCCGACCATCTTGCGGACCATCTCGTCGACCGTGATGTCGGTGAGCAGGTCGGTGGAGACGTGCCGGCCGTCACGCATGATCGTCACCCGCTCGCAGAGCGCGGTGACCTCCTCGAACCGGTGCGAGATGAACATCAGCGCGGCACCGTCGTCCCGCAGCGACCGGGCCACGGCGAACAGCCGCTCGACCTCCACGCCGGTGAGCGCCGCGGTCGGCTCGTCCATCACCACCACGCGAGCATCCGCGGACAGCGCCTTGGCGATCTCGACCAGCTGCTGGTCCGCGATCGACAGCCCGCGCGCCGGCCGGTTCGGATCGATCGACACGCCGAGCCGGACGAACAGCTGGGCCGCCTGCTGGACCATCGCCGCCCGGTCGATAGTTTTGAAACGACCCAGAGGCTGGCGGCCCATCGCAATGTTCTCGGCCACGGACAGGGCCGGGAACAGCGTCGGCTCCTGGTAGATGACCGCGATCCCGGCCGCCTTCGCATCCGCCGGGCCGCCGAGATCGATCGGGATGCCGTCGAGTTCGATCGTGCCGCTGTCCGGGCGATGCACCCCGGCCAGCATCTTTACGATCGTGGACTTCCCCGCGCCGTTCTCGCCGACCAGGGCGTGCGCCTCACCGCCGTACAGGTCGAAGGAGACGTCCCGGACGGCGGCGACCGCGCCGAACGACTTCGACACCTCGCGCACGCTGAGCAGCGGGCGGCCGTCGGGCATGGTCACCTCCAACTCGGCGCGGTGAGTTGCTGAAAGGTTTCAAGACGATGGCATGAAGCTAAGCGTGCACGACTGGAGGCGTCAAGACCTCGCCCGCCTTTCGGCCGCCCTCCGGCGGCCGGACTCGGACGAATACTGCGGATCTCCCGGTCCGAACAGGTACGCTCCACCCGCTAAGACGTTTCAAACCGGTCCATCCCAGGATCACAACGCAGGGAGGTCGCGCATGCCGGACAGCGCGCCCGAAACCTTGCCTTCAGGAGGCGGAAAGCGGCGGAAGGCCGCCAAGCGCCATACCGCCGGCGTGAAGGCAGTTGCCGCGGCGGCCGGGGTGTCGCTGGGGACCGTGTCGAATGTGCTGAACCGGCCGGAGGTGGTCAGCCCGCTGACCCGGGCCAAGGTCGAGGCGGCGATGGCCTCGCTGGGGTTCGTCCGGAACGAGTCGGCCCGGCAACTGCGCGCGGGCAGCAGCCGGATCCTCGCGTATCTGATGCTCGACGCCGGCAACCCGTTCTTCACCGACGTGGCCAAGGGTGTCGAGGAGGCGGCCCAGGCGGCCGGACTCTCGGTCTTCCTGTGCAACAGCAACGAGGACGCCGACCGCGAGGCCGACTATCTCGACCTGCTCGAGCAGCAACGCGTCCAGGGCGTCCTGATCACCCCGATCGACCAGAACTCCTCCCGCCTGCGCAAGCTCCCCTCCCGCGGTACGCCGGTCGTCGTGGTGGACCGCAACATCGACGACGGCGAACACTGCTCGGTCGCGGTCAATGACATCCTCGGCGGCGAACTCGCCATCGCCCACCTGCTCGAACTCGGCCACGAACGGATCGCGTACGTCGGCGGCCCGAACACGATCGGCCAGGTCGTCGACCGGCGCGACGGCGCCCGGCGCGCCCTGCGCAAGGCCGGGAAACCCCCGGAGAACCTGATCGAGCTCACCACCGGTGCGCTCACCGTCGCCGAGGGAAGGGGCGCAGGGCAACGACTTGCCGGTCTCCCGGCAGCCCGGCGGCCGACCGCCGCGTTCTGCGCGAACGACCTGCTGGCCCTGGGCTTGCTGCAACAGTGCGTCAGTCTCGGCCTGCGTGTTCCCGAGGACCTCGCCATCGTCGGGTACGACGACATCGAGTTCGCCGAGGCGGCCGCCGTACCGCTGACGTCGGTGCGCCAGCCGCGGCAACTCCTCGGCCGGACCGCCGCCGAGCTCCTCCTCGACGAGTCGTCGAACCCGGACCACGAACACCAGCGGGTCACGTTCACCCCGGAGCTCGTCGTCCGGACCTCGACCCGCGGCACCCTCTGAGCCTCGATCCACCGATCGACCCGGCAGGTCGCGCTATCGTGGCGAGGCGACTCGTCCACTGAGCGGGGTGAGACATGCGCGTCGCTGGCGGGGCTTTGGTGCGGCGTTGGGGCGGCCGCGCTGTCGGCTTGGCCATCACCGGTGTCGGCCTCTACATCGTGGCGCCGAGCATCTTGTCCCTCTTCGGAGCCTGGCCACGCCTCGCGGACGTGGAACCCTGGTGGTTCCCGGTCCTCGTCGTACTGGAGGCCCTCAGCTTCGCCGCACTGTGGTGGCTCGCCAGACTGGCCCTGGCCGAGCGCGCAGGGGACGGGGAGCCACCACCCGTCCATTCGGGCTGGGGCACGCTCGCGACGGCGCAACTGGCCGGGAACGCTGCCAGCAAGGTCGTCCCCGGCGGCCCAGCAGCCGGCGGAGTCCTCCAAGCCAGGCTCTTGATCCAGGCCGGGCAGCCCGCGGCGGTCGTCGCCTCCGCTCTGACCGCGATCGGCCTGATCACCACCGGCGTGCTGTTGTTGTTGCCCATCCTCACGGTGCCCGCCCTGCTGATCGGCCCACCGCCGGCGCGGCAACTGGAGCTCGGTCTCCTGGTCTCGCTGATCCTGGCCATCATCATCGTCGGTCTCGGGTTCACCGCGCTCACCTGGAGCCGGTTCGTGGTGGTGGTCGGTCGCGTAGCCGGTCGCGTCATCCACATCGTCAAGCGCAGCGTGACTGCGGACACCTGCTCCGCGACGCTGATAGCGCAGCGCGACCGGGTTGCCGCTGCCTTCGAAGGTCACTGGTGGAAAGCGGTCCTCGCGGCGGCGGCGAACCGCATGTTCGACTACGCCGCACTCGTGGTCGCGCTGGCCGCGCTCAACGCACATGCCCGCCCGTCCGAGGTCCTCATGGCCTATGTCGTTGCTCAGGCCCTCACACTGATCCCGATAACGCCGGGTGGTCTCGGCTTCGTCGACGCCGGTCTCACCGCGCTGCTTGTTGTCATCGGACTCAGTGCCGACACCGCACTCATCGGGACGCTGCTGTATCGGCTCATCTCGTTCTGGCTGCCGATCCCGGTGGGCCTCCTGGCCTGGACGGGCTGGCGGATCCACCTGCATGTCACCCGTCCGTCGAGGACAAAGGCGCCCGAGCCCCCTGCCGCCGGGGACGACGAGTAGCGGCTACGCGCCGTACGCGGCGAGGAAGACGTCGACCGCCTGATCGGCGAGCTGGTCGAGCTCACCGGCGACCGGCCCCGCCTGGGTGCCGGCGAACATCGCCCGGTTCATCGGCTTGTACATCACCAGTCCGGCGAATTGGTACGCCGCCAGCGTCGGGTCGTCGAGCTCACGCAACAGACCGCGCTCGGTCAACCGGGTGAGAGCTTCGCCCAACGCCTCCAGCGATCTCTCGAAACCGGTGTTGAACCAGGCCCCGCAGACCTCCGGGAACCGATCCGCCTCGGCGATGACGAGCCGGCGCAACTGGAGCACGCTCCCGGCGGTAAGGCTGTCCAGGAGCCGGCGAGCCAACGCCCGAAGGGCTTCGCGCGGGTCGGTGGCTCCCTCGAGCGTGTCGGCGTACGCCTGGGCCAGGCCGTCCATCAGCTGATCGCTGGTGCCGAGGACGATCTCGGCGAACAGACGCTCCTTGTTCTCGAACTGCTTGTAGACGGTCTGTTTGGACACACCCGCCTTCGCGGCGACCTCGTCCATGCTCGCGCCGAGGTAGCCGTGCTGCAGGAAGACCTCGGTCGCCGCGGCCAGGATCGCCCGGCGTTTCCGCGGCGTACGGCCCTCGCCTTCGATCTCGACGGCCTGTCCGGGCTGCCAGACGGCAGCGCGTTGTCGGTACTCCACGCGGTCCTCCTCGAGTCGTCCCAAAATCATACTAGACAGTCCAGTTCCTCTCTGAGTACTGTACGGTCTAGTTCCCAACGATCAGAAGGAGTACGACGATGAGCACAGTGAGGTCCGCCGACGGTACGACGATCGCCTTCGAGGCCTGGGGATCCGGGCAGCCGCTGATCATGATCGACGGCGCCACCGCGCACCGCGCGGTCAACCCGTCGAACGCCGAGGTCGCGAAGCTGCTGAGCGACGAGTTCCGGGTCTACGCCTACGACCGTCGCGGGCGCGGCGAGAGCACCGACACCAAGCCGTACGCGATCCAGCGCGAGATCGAGGATCTCGCCGCGCTGATCGAGGACGCCGGGCAGCCGGCGATCGTGTTCGGCTGGTCGTCCGGCTCACTGCTGGCGCTGGACGCCGCTGCCGCCGGGCTGCCGATCACGGCGCTGGCCCTGTTCGAACCGCCCGTGGTGGTCGATGACGGCCGTCCGCCGCTGCCGTCCGACTACGTCGAGCAGCTCGACGCGTACGTCGCGGCCGGGGACCGCGGCGCCGCGGCGGAGCTGTTCATGACGGCCGCGGCCAACATGCCGCCCGAGTTCGTCGCCGGCATCCGGCAGAGCCCGTACTGGACCCCGGTCGAGGAGATCGCGCACACCATCTCGTACGACGGACGCATCATGGGCACGACCATGTCCGGCAACCCGCTCCCTGCCGAGCGCTGGGCGGCGGTCGACGTCCCGGTCCTGGTCATGCACGGCGACGCCACCGCGCCCTGGCTGATCACCGGCGCCGAGGCCATCGCCACGCGCCTGCCGACCGCGCGCCTGCTCCCGGTCACCGGCGAGAACCACAATGCCGAGCCGCCTGTCCTCGCCCCGGTCCTGCGCCAATTCGCGCACGACCTCTGAGTCAGCGGATCAGGTGAGCCGTCAGTTGCCAGGACTTGGTGGCGCCTGCGGGGAGGATCTGATGGGTGCCGGCCGCGACGCCGTCGTTGACGGAGAGGGGGTAGCCGGTGCAAGGCTCCAGGACGAGGACGTCGAGGCCGCGCCAGCCTCCGCCGTACGAGGCGAAGAGCCAGCACGACGGTAGGTCGGTGCGGTCCCAGGACAGCCGGAGGCCAGTGCCGACGGAGGGATGCCGCACTCCGCACTCGCCGCGTTCGAGCGTGCTGGCGATGAGGAACTCCGAGACGCCGCGGCTCGTGGTGTCGGGAAGAGTGCGGAGGTCGTGGCCCGAAGCCCACGGCCAGGTGAAGCTGCCACCGTCCGGCCGGACCCGCGGATCACCGAACTCGTGCATCAGCACGTCGCCGGCCGCGACGTCGATCACCGTGTCCGGACGCAGCTCCACGGCCACATGGGACTTCCACAGGAACGGCTGATCGATCCGGCCCTTGTTCGCGATCCGATAGTCGACAATCAGGTCCGGACCGGCACCGACCGTGAGCCGCTTCGTCACCTCGGTCCCCGTCACGGCACCGCGGACCGTCAGCTCGAGCCACACCTGACCGGGGTCCGAACCAGTGCTCCAGTGCCACGGCACGGCCCACAACTCGCCGTGATCCGGGACCGGTTCGCTCGCCAGCACCTCCGGCTCGTCGTTCGGGTACAACTCGTCCCAGCCGCCGAGAAACTGGTCGTCGTACCCCGACCCGAAGGCGGCGGGCCGGATCGGGACGCGGTCGTTGCGCCAGAGCAGTTCGGCGTCGACCCGCTTGTCGACGATGCTCATGACCTTGCCGCCGAGTCCGGGGAGGACGACGATCCGGGTCTCCGCGTTCTCCAGGATGACCGCTTGCTGACCGGCCAGCGACCACTCGGTCGACAGACGTGGGCTAGTCGACACGAAGCTGCTCCATCACGTCGGCATCCACCTCAACCCCCAGCCCTGGTTGGTCGAGGGGAACCTTGACCGTGCCATCGGCGAACGCGATCTCGCGCCGGACCAGGTCGCGTGCGATCGGCGAGGTCGACACGGTGTGCTCGATCAGTCCGCCGTTCGGGATCGAGGCCGCGAAGTGGGTCGAGGCCGCCACCAGCACGCCGCTCTTGAAGGCGTGCGGCACCAACCGCCGGTGCCGCGCGTGCGCCAGCCAGGCCAGCCGGCGCCCGGCAGTCAGGCCGCCGCAGCGGGCCAGGTCCGGCTGGATCAGATCGAGCTCACCCTCGTCGATCAAGGTCTCGAAGGCGGCATAACTGCTCTCCTGCTCACCTCCCGCGATCGTGAGCGACGTACGGCGGGAGAGCTCGCGGTAGCCCGTGATGTTGTCGGGGGCAACGGGTTCCTCGAGCCAGGCGATGCCGTAATCCTCGTACATCGCGGCCATCCGCAGGGCGGTCTTGGTGTCCCAGACCTGGCCCGCATCGATCATCACGTCGATGTCGTCGCCCACGGCTCGCCGGATCTCCTTGACCAGTTCTTCATTGAAGTCCCGGTCCGGCCCGATCGGTCCCCAACCGAACTTCATCGCCCGGTATCCCTGCTTGGCATGGTCCGCCGCGGCCTTCGCCGCCAGCAGAGGCGTGTCCGGCATGACCAGACTCGCGTACGCCGTGAGCCGGTCGCTGCGCGCTCCACCGAGCAACCGCGCCACCGGCACCCCGAGAATCTTGCCGGCCAAGTCCCACAGCGCGATGTCGACTCCGCTGATCGCATGCATCGTCGCGCCACCGGAGAAGTAGCGACTGCCCTCCACCATCGCGTGCCAGCAAACCTCGATGTCGAGCGGGTTGCGACCGAGCAGGATCGAGCGCAAACCTCGGGCGATCAGGTGCGACGGTTCGGCCTCGACGACCGCCTTCGCGACCAGTGGTGCCGAGTCGACCTCGCCCACCCCCACAGAGCCGTCGCTGGCCGTGACGAAGATCAGCAGGGTGTCCTGCGTCCCGTCGCAGCGGTCCGCATCCACCGCGGACAACCTAAGATGGACGGCCTCGACGTCGGTGATGGTCAGATTCGTTGCTGTGGTGGACATTCAGCCTCCGGTGAAGGGCTCGGGAGCGTGCAGGACCGCGCCGCCGAGCTCCTCGGTGACGATCTCGCGGATCCGGGGCAGCCAGCTGACGAGGTCTTGCGGTGTCGTCCGACTGACCACCGCGCTGATGCTGATCGCGCCGGTCGGTCGGGTCGGCGAATCCAGGAACAGTGGCAGCGCGACGCAGACGATGCCGAGGTCGTTCTCCTGCATGTCGAGCATGTAGCCGTTGCTGCGGCCCTCCGCGAGGGAGTCGTGCAACGCCTCCGGCGTACGCAGCGTGTGCGGTGTCCGGGCCTCGAGCGGTCCGTACTCGGCGACGTACTGATCGACCTCCGTGCGGTCGGTGAGCTCGTGCATCAGCAGCGCCTTGCCGAGACCTGTGCGGTACGCCGGATTCGAGCCGCCGATCACCGAGCTCATCTGGAACGTCTGCCGGCTGGGCGAAACCTTCGCCTGGTAGACGATGTTGCCGTCGACAAGGACTCCGTAGTGGGTCGTCTCTCCGGTCTCGTCCGCGAGCCGGCGCAGCAGCGGGCCCACCGTGAGACTCGGCGCCCGCGCCTCGTGGTACCCGAAGACGAGCCGGAGCAGATCGAAACCGAGATGGTAGACGCCCTGGGCGTCCTGCCGGGCGAATCCCGCCTGGACCAAGGCGCCGAGGGCACGATGAGCGCTGGATTTCGGCGCGTCGAGGGCCGCTGCCACCTCGCCCAGTCGTGTCCCGGCAGGGTTCTCCGCCAGGTGGCGCAGCACCGCCAGTACGCGCGCCGAACCGGTCAGGGCGCTCGCCTCTACGGCACGGTTCCCCTCTGTTTCCATCAGCCCCCTGCTTTCGTCCAAACGGTTGACTCCACCCTCATCTTTGCTCCTACTATGCCAACAGGTCCCGCTGATAGGAACAGCGTTCCGATAATTGGAACGAGGGAGTTATGGCTCAACGTCTTGCAGTCCGCCCGGCGGCCGACGAACCGGTGGCGAGTACTCCGCCCCGCCGCGGCCTGACCATGACCCGGCGCCAGGCGTTGTGGTGCTACGTCTTCATCGCGCCCGCCGTCCTCGGCCTACTGCTGTTCTCGATCGGGCCGATGCTCGCCTCGCTGGGATTGAGCTTCACGTCGTACGACATGCTGACCAACCCGGTGTGGACGGGCGTGGACAACTACAGCGCGCTCTTCGCTGATCCGATCTTCCGCAAGTCCCTGAGCGTGACGCTGATCTACGGCCTGGTGAGTGTTCCGGCCACGATGATCCTCGCGCTCGTGCTGGCGATCCTGCTCAACACCAAGCTGCCGGCGCTGAAGTTCTTCCGCTCGGCCTACTACCTACCAAGCGTGATCAGCGGCGTCGCCGTCGCCATGGTGTGGCAGTGGATGTTCAACGGCGAGTACGGCCTGATCAACGCCGCACTGGCCAAGGTCGGCATCGACGGTCCGTCCTGGCTGACCGACGAGCAGTGGGCGTTGCGCGCGCTGATCTTCATGAGCCTGTGGGGATTCGGCGGCACCATGCTGATCTACCTGGCCGGCCTCCAGGGCGTGCCGAAGGAGCTCTACGAGGCGGCGAAGGTCGACGGTGCCTCGACGTTCCGCCAGCACCTGCACGTGACCGTGCCGATGCTGTCGTCGGTGACGTTGTTCAACCTGATCATGGGCATCATCAACAGCCTGCAGGTGTTCGCCGAGCCGTTCGTGCTGACCAAGGGAGGGCCGAACAACTCGACCCTGCTGCTGTCGGTGTACCTGTACCAGAACGCCTTCCAGTACCTGAAGATGGGCTACGCCTCCGCGATCGCCTGGGTCGCGTTCGCGATCATCATGGTGCTCACCCTGCTGGTCTTCCGCTCGATGCCGATGTGGGTCCACACCGAGACGGAGGACGACCGATGACGCCTCGCAAGGTCCTGCCGCTCGGGACCTGGATCCGGCTGATCGTCTTGTCCGTCGGCTGTTTCGCGGTGCTGATGCCGGTGGTCTGGATGGTGCTCACCTCGCTCAAGGCGCCGACCCAGGTGTTCGTGACGCCGCCGATCTGGAAGTTCACTCCGCAGTGGCACAACTACGCCGAGGTGTTCCAGCTGGTGCCGTTCCAGCGCTACATCCTGAACACCGCGACGATCGTCGGCCTGGTGGTACTGGGTACGCTGCTCAGCTGCTCGTTCAGCGCGTACGGGTTCGCCCGGCTCCAGGCCCCCGGCCGGAACGCGATCTTCCTGGCGCTGATGGCGACGCTGATGCTGCCGACCACGGTCACGCTGGTGCCGACGTACATCGTGTTCAACCACCTCGGCTGGCTGAACACCTTCAAGCCGCTGATCCTGCCCGCCTTCTTCGGCTCGGCGTTCTTCATCTTCCTGTTCCGGCAGTTCTTCATGGGCATCCCCCGCGAACTGGAGGAGGCGGCCCGCATCGACGGCGCCGGCTACCTGCGGATCTGGTGGACGATCTTCCTGCCGCTGAGCTGGCCGGTGATCGCCACCGTCACCGTCTTCACCTTCATTGCCTCGTACAACGACTTCTTCGGCCCGGTGATCTACCTGTCGGACGAGTCGAAGTACACGATCGCCGTCGCCCTGTCCTACTTCAGCGGTTCGCCCCGGATCGGGCCGCAGATGCACCTCACCATGGCCGCGACCACCATCGCCGCGCTCCCGTCGATCCTGGTCTTCCTACTGGCCCAGCGCTACTTCATCCGGGGCATCGCCGTCAGCGGCGTGAACAAGTAGCCCGACCGTCACGTCGAAGGAGACGATCCATGTCGAAAAACACCGTCAGCCGCCGGATCCTGCTCGGGGGCCTGACCGCCGCCGGAGCAGCAGGCCTGGTCGGTTGCTCCGGGAACAGCAGTGGCGGGTCGGCCGCCGCGCCGGCGCCTACCGGAACCGCCTTGGTCGGAAAGACCGACCTGGAGATCTACGCCTGGACGAACGGCCCGACCATCGACGCGAACTTCCGCAAGCGGGTCGCGCTGTTCAACAAGGAGTTCGCCGGCAAGTACACCGCGAAGATCAACTTCCTGCCGTACGACCAGTACTGGCAGAAGGTGCAGTTGCAGTACGCCGCGAAGAAGCCGTTCGACATCTACTACTGGGATGTCCAGGCGTACGCCCACTACAAGAAGAACCTGGTCTTCAACGAGCAGCCCGTGATCGACACCACCCCGATGATGGACGCGAAGGCCTACCCGACCAAGCTGTACGACCCGTGGAAGTTCGACGGCCAGCACCTGTTCTGCGTGCCGGAGAACATCCAGTCGATGGCGATGTTCTACAACAAGTCCCACTTCGACGCCGCCGGGCTCGACTACCCGGATGCGACCTGGACCTGGGACAAGGTGGTCGAGACCGCACCCAAGCTGCAGAAGTCGACCGGCAGCAAGGTCACCCGGTGGGGCCTCGACATCGGTTCGCTCGGCATCTGGTGGGGGATCCAGTCGCTGTCCTGGGCAGCCGGCTCGTCGTTCGTCGACAAGGCGCTGGAGCCGACAAAGTTCCAGATGACCGACCCGAAGGTGGTCGAGTCGATGCGTTTCGTCCAGGACATGATGTGGTCCAAGCACATCGCACCCCGGCCGGACGAGCGGGCCGGGGTCGCGCAGAACAACGGGGGTTTCGCCTCCGGCGCGTACTCGATGATTGCCGACGGCACCTGGAACATCTCGTCGTTCCAGCAGATGAAGGACAAGTGGGCGATGGCCCCGTTGCCGAAGTACCAGGGCAACAGCATCGCGCCGTACTGGCTCGGCGGCTGGGTGATCCCCCGGCAGTCGGCCGCGCTGTCGGCGGCGCAGGCCTTCGCGACCTGGAGCGCGACCAAGTTCCAGCCCCAGATGGCCAAGGACCACGACTGGATCCCGTTGCAGAACGCGGCCCGGGAGTCCCAGGACATGCTGAAGGGGATGCCGGAAGGCTTCGAGGCGGCGATGAAGGACCTGTCGAACGCACGCATCGGCGACATCTACACCGCCAACATGCAGCAGATCTTCAACGAGGTCTACGGCAAGAACTTCGAGCAGTTGCTCAACAACAAGCTCACCCCGGAGGACGCCGCACAGAAGATGCAGGACGCCGCCACCAAGTTGCTCGGCTGAGGAGCGTTATGGAGGCGCTGGTT
Organism: Kribbella sp. NBC_00889; assembly: GCF_045207705.1. Taxonomy (NCBI): domain Bacteria; kingdom Bacillati; phylum Actinomycetota; class Actinomycetes; order Propionibacteriales; family Kribbellaceae; genus Kribbella; species Kribbella sp. NBC_00889. Next base: position 7,420,321 of record NZ_CP108783.1, read on the forward strand.
CTCAGCGACGTCGGACACTTCGACCTGGTCACTCTCGACGACCCGATCCCCGGGCCGGGCGAGGTCCGCATCGCCGTCACGGAGTCGGGGATCTGCGGATCGGAGCTCGGTGGGTTCCTCGGCACTGACGGCCTGCGCAAGCCCGGGCTGGTCTTCGGGCACGAGTTCGTCGGAGTGGTCGACGCGTACGGGCCTGACGTCCCGGTGGAGCAACAGCTGCCACCGGGTGCGTCAGTCACCGCAAACCCGCTGCGGTCGTGCGGGATCTGCCCGATCTGCGTGGCCGGGCACGAGAACGTCTGCCCGCAACGCAGGCTGCTCGGCGGCCACGTCCACGGCAGCAACGCGGGGCTGATCGTCGTATCGGCGACTGCGGTGCACCGCGTCGATCATCTGTCCGACCCGAGCTCCAGCGTGTTCGCCGAGCCGACGGCATGTGCGCTACGGGCGGTCGGACGCACCCGGATCTCGGCCGGCGGGTCCGCCCTGGTCATCGGTGCCGGTCCGATCGGCCTGCTCCTGCTGGAGGTACTGCGGTTTCGGGGCGTCGAGCACCTGTTCTTCACCGAGCGGGTCGAAGGACGGGTCGCCGCGGCCGAAGCCAGTGGAGCGAAACGACTCAGCGACGACCCGGACGCTCTCGTCCGGCAGCTCAAGGAGCTCACCCGCGGACTGGGCGCGGACGCGGTGTTCGACGCGGTCGGCAGCGCCGACACCCGAACCTCGGCGACGCTCGCCGCACGGCCGGGTGGAGACGTCTGCTTCGTCGGGCTGCATGCCGCCGACGGCGTGCTGCCGCTGCGGGACCTGATCCGTCGCGAGGTCGCCTGCACCACCAGCTTCGCGTACCGGCCGGACGAGTTCGGCCAGGCGGTCGAGTTACTCGGACGCGGCGAGTTGGTGTTCCGCGGCGAGGTGGTGCACGCGGCTCTGGCCGACGGACAGCACTGGTACGAGCAACTGATCAAGGGCCATCCGGCCGGCAAGGTCGTACTCCAACCCAGCAACCCAGGGACGTGATCGTGATCGAGACGCCGGAACTCATCCCCGCACTGCCCGGCGCCGAGGCCGGACTGATCCGGCACTCCGCCGAGGCGGCGACCTACGCAGTGACCGTCACCCAGGCTGGTGAGTGGGATCCACAGGTCGGCTCCATTGTGTTGCCCCGGGCAACGTCGATCGACGGCTTCACCAGCGGCTGGGGACTCGAGTACCAGCCGGTGGCCCTGCCGGTGGACGAGTCGGCCGAACTCGAAGTGACCACGGGTCGTTCCACGCAGGGCGCCGTACCGTGGCTGGCGATCGAGACCGAAGCCGGTGCGTACGTCGTGACGCTGCATTGGAGCGGGAACTGGCGAATCGCCAGCAGACCGACCGACGACGGCGTGCGGATCGATGTCGCGCTGCACCCTGACGGGCAGCGGATCATCCTCGGCGACGGTGAGACGTTCACGCTGCCGGAGGTCAGCATCGCGTGGGGCGAGACGCGTGCCTCCGCTGCCGCAGCCCTGGCGCGGCATCTGTCCGAGCAGGTCCCGGCCGGTCCGCCACTGCTGACCGAGTGGAACCACTGGTGGCCGTACGAGGACGCCGAGATCTCCGAGGACGTCTTCCTCGCGAACGCCGCCGTCGCCGCGGATCTGGGACTCGAGGTCGCACTGCTGGACGCAGGCTGGTTCGGTCGCCCGGAGGCGGACAGCCAGTGGTTCGCCGAGCGCGGCGACTGGCACCGGGTCAACTCCGCACGCTTCCCGCACGGACTGGCCTGGCTCGCCGATCAGACCCGCGCCCTGGGCATCGAGTTCGGCATCTGGATCGAGGCCGAGGCGATCGGCGCCCGCGCGTCCATCGCCGGCGAGCGGCCCGAGGTGGTCGCCACGGGCGACGCAGGTTCCAGCCTCGGCTACGTCTGCCTCGGCTCCCCGGCCGGGCAGGAGCACGTCTTCGCCAGCGTGTCCGGGCTGGTCGAGACCACCCGCGCCCGCTGGATCAAGTGGGACTTCAACCTCGATCCGGGAGCCGGTTGCACCCGCGACGACCACGGCCACGGCTCGGAGGATGGACTGCTGCGCCATTACCTCGGCCTGTACGACGTACTGGATCGGTTGCGTGCGGCCTATCCGGAGACTGTGCTGGAAGCGTGTTCGTCGGGCGGACTGCGGATCGACGCCGGGCTGGCCGCGCATGTCGACGCGTTGTTCCTCTCCGACCCGGACTGGACCGAACACCACCTCACGTGTCTGTGGGGTGCGGCTCAGCTGCTGCCGCCTCGTCAACTGCTGCACTGGCCGCAGAGTGAGTGGCGCGGCGAGCATCGGTTCCAGAAGGTCGACTACTCCGGCACGTTGATCACGTCGGACCAGTTCGACACGAAGATGCGGGCGGCGTTGCTGCATCGGTTCGGTGTGTCGGTGCGACTCACCGAGATGCGGCCGGAGCTGTTGCGGCGGCTTCGGGATCACGTGGACAGCTATCGGTCGGTGATCAGGCCGTTGGTCGAGACTGGCGTGCTGATTCCGCTGACTGAGCAGCCGTTGCGCGAGGAGAAGGGCTGGCGTCAGCCCGCCTACCAACTGACCGCGGACGACCGTCATCTCGTTGCCGGCTTCCGGTTGCACCCGACCGGGGGCTGGGAGCCAGTCCGGCCGGTTGGACTCGACCCGATGGCGACGTACGCCGTTGACGTGCTCGACGACGGGGAGCTGCGGCGGGCGGAGCGGCGTACCGGAAAGGACGTTGCCGAGGCCGGGTTGACGGCGACTGCCGGAACCTCGATCCTGTGGCTGCTGAGCCGTGCCGAATGAGGTCGTCAGGTCGGGTAGGGATAGCAGCGCGCGGTCGCGCCGCCGTCGACGGTGATCGACTCGCCGTTGACGAACGACGCCTCGTCCGACAGCAGGAACGCAACCACGCGGGCGATCTCCACTGGTTCGATCAGGCGGCGGATCGGGTGCAGGTCGGCGTACTCCGCGAGCAGAGCATCGGGATCGTCGGACGCATCGAGGAACGACTGGGTCAGCGGTGTCATCACCGCGCCCGGACGGACCGCGTTGCACCGGATGCCCTGGGCCGCCTCCTCCACCGCGAGTTGGCGCGTCATCGCGTCGATGCCGCCCTTCGTCGCGGCGTACACGAACGACTCGGGGAATCCGGCCAGCGAGTGGATGCTCGACATGTTGACGATCGCGCCGCCGGCGCCGCGCAGGGCTTCGGTGGCGACGGCGCAGCCCAGCATGGTGCCGATCAGGTTGACCTGGACGATCGCCTGCAGGTCGTCCTCGTCCAGTGCCCGGGCCGTCGTCGGTCGCTCGATCCCGGCGTTGTTGACCCATCCGGTCAGCCGGGAGTTCTGGGTGGCGACCTGCCAGGCTCGCTCGTGGTCCGCGCGGCGGGTGACGTCGCCGGTGACGCTGACGAACTTGTCGCCCAGCTCGTCGCGCAGGCTCTGCAGCCGCGGTTCGTCACGATCCAGCCCGATCACTGTCCACCGGCGTTCGACCAGCAGGCGGGCGATCGCCGCACCGATGCCGTTGGCCGCTCCGGTCACCACCACCGCGTTGTCCACGGCCCCAACCCTACGAGAGATGGCCACGATGACTGACTTCGGAATTGCGCATGCCACTGTGGAGGACCACGTCGGTCCGTTCCTTCGACTCGCGACGACGCTGACCCGGTCCGCACCCCTGGCCGAGATCGAGCTCGAGGCGGACGAGGCGGTCGTGGAGTGGTTGCATCCCTTCAGCTGGGACGCCGCCGATCGAGGTGTGGTCACGCCGACGAGGAGGCTGGTCGAGGGTGATCTCATCTGCCTGCACGCCGGACCGTACGGCACGGCCGATGCCGTTGCCCATCGCAACGGTGAGCCGATGCGCTTTCCTGACATCAAGGACGGGCATCGCTATCTGGAGGGTGCCGCGCCGGGGCCGGACGACGATCACCAGGATGCGGCTGCGTGGACGCTGGTGGAGCTCGCCGGGCAGTGCGCCGTACTGGCGTGGGAGTACAGCGGTTCGCTGACCATTGAGGTGACGGTTCGGGACGGCCGGACGCGGATCACCAGCAGGCTGCCATCGGACACTTTCCATCCGGCCGGCTCGGAGGACTTGGAGGGCCCAGTCGGATGGGTTGCTGTGGTGCCGGGCGGTCTGGATGCGGGGGCGGCGGCGCTGCGGTCGCTGGTGATCGACGAAGTCGTGACAACACCCGACCTGAGCGGGATGCCTGGTGACCCGGCGTTCCCTTGTGTGGTGGCGAATTCGTGGGGTGTGCAGGAGAACACCTCCACCGAGCGGATCATCGCGATGATGGACGCGACCGCGGCGATCGGTGCCGAGGTCTTCGTGGTGGACAAAGGTTGGGAACGCTCGGTCGGCGACTGGCACGCCAACGACCGGTTCTCCTCCGGCATGCGGTGGCTGTCGGACGAGGCTCGCTCGCGCGGTATGGGCTTCGGTGTCTGGTGTGGCTTCGGGAACGCCGATCCGGCGTCACCGGTCGCCCAAGAGCATCCGGAGTGGCTGGCCAGCTGGCGAGGTATGACGCCGAAGCTGAGCTTCGGCAACCATGCGCTCTGCCTGGGGCATGATCCGGCCCGGGACTGGATTCTCGATGAACTCCGGCGGATGGTCGGCGAGTTCGGGCTGACCTGGTTCCTGCACGACTTCGAGTCCATCGCCCGCTGCGACCGCGACGACCACACCCACGATCCGGGCGCCGGCGAACATGCCGCCGAGCGTGCGTGGCACCACGTCCTGCGCACCTTGCAGACCGAGTTTCCCCAACTGGTGCTGGAGAACTGCTGGAACGGCGTACGTCCGCTGGACCTCGCGATGGTGCGCAGCCATCACACCACGATCACCGAGGACCACTGCCGTACGCACTGGAACAGCCTGGCCAAGGTCGGTCTCGGTCGATACCTGCCGCTGGACTGGCAGAGCGCGTACATGGGTGCCGACAAGCTCTCCCCGCGGGCGCGGATCGCGCCGTACGTGATCGGTGGGCCATGGGTGCTGATGGACGATCCCGAGACCTGGAGCGACGAGACCCGCGAGACGATGGCTCAGGCGGCCGCGGCGTTCAAGCGGTGGCGCGGTCCGTTGCGTACGGCGACCGTCCGCCGGCCCAAGGTCGACGTCGATGGGTACGACGCCGTCCAGGCCACAACCGAGGACGGACGGGTACTGCTCGCGATCAGCCTGCCCGCCGCTCTGGGCGAGGTGCGGGTCGCGCTCGATGGGTTCGAGGGGGACTACGTCCTGTGCGACGAGTGGACCGGCGAGACGCGTCCGGTCACCATCAACGACAAGGGATTGACGCTCCCCGACGGTGACGGTCTCCTGGTCAGCCTCACACCGGCGTAGACCTGTTCGGACTCGTGTGCCTCCACCGGTTTGCTTGACCTGGAGTGCGCGCCAGGATGAAGCATCGACGGCATGATGAACATCGCGCTGGGCGCCATGGAGTACGGGACGCGGATCGGGGAGAAGGAGTCGTTCGCGCTGCTGGACGCGTACGTCGATGGTGGCGGAGAGTGGATCGACACGGCGAACTGCTACGCGTTCTGGCAGGACCCGAGCGGCCATGGCGGGCAGAGTGAGGAGCTGCTCGGCCGGTGGTTCGCGAGCCGGCCGGGTGTGCGGGACCGGGTGAAGCTGGCGACGAAGGTCGGCTGCGAGCCGCTCTGGCCCGGCAGCTACCCGGAGCATGCGGAGGGGCTCGGTGCCAAGGCGATCGACGCGGGGCTCGAGGCCTCACTGCGTCGACTCGGGGTCGACCACATCGACCTCTACTGGGCACACCGCGACGACCGGGACACTCCGCTCGAGGAAACGGTCGCAGCGTTCGGCAAGCACGCCGCGGCCGGCACGATCGGCCGATTGGGTCTGTCGAACTACGCACTGTGGCGGGTCGAGCGGACGCGTGACCTCGCGCTGCAACTGGGCGTGATGGGCCCGACCGCTCTGCAACTGCGGTACTCGTACCTGCAGCCGCGCCCGTTCGTCCGCGACCACACCCACGACCACCGGTTCGGCTGGATCACCGACGAGGTCCTCGACTACGCCGTACAGAACCCCGAGCAGCAACTCTTCGCCTACAGCCCGCTCATGTCCGGCGCCTACGAGAACCGCCCCGACCGCCCCATCCCCGAAGCCTTCGACCACCCCGGCACCACCCGCCGCCTCCAGGTCCTCACCGACATAGCCACCGAACTCAACGCCACGCGCAGCCAGGTAGTCCTCGCCTATCTCACCACCAGCACCCCCGCCATCACCCCCATCATCGGCATCTCCACCCCCACCTACCTGACCACCACCCTCCACAGCACCACCCTCAACCTCACCCCCACCCACCACACCGCCCTGGACGACGTTTGGTAAATCACACCGGATCAACGCTCCCGTTGGGGGTGGGGGCGGTGAGAGGCTGTGGGGGTGGACAGGGATGGTTTCTGGGGACTGGTCGAGGGTGCGCGTGGTGCGGTGGATGACACCGTCGCGGATCCGGACGGGGTTGCGGACGCGCTGGTCAAGGTGCTCGGTGGACTCGAGGCCGAGGCGATCGCGGGGTTCGGGGTCGAACTCGCGCGGTTGCAGGTCGAGTCGTACCGGTGGGACCTGTGGGCAGCGGCGTACCTGATCAACTCGGGGGCCTCCGAGGACGGGTTCGACTCGTTCCGGGGCTGGCTGATCGCGCAGGGACGGGAGGTGTGGGAGGGCGCGCTGGCAGAGCCGGACTCGCTCGCGGACGTGGTCGACGAGGATCGGCCGGAGGGCTTCGAGGGGTTCGACGGCGAGGCGATGCTGTACGTCGGCAGTCACTCCTACAAGAACGTGACCGGCGACGAGGCGGCGTACTGGAAGGCTGTCGAGGCGGAGGCACCGGATACGCCGGACCTGCCCGCCGGTAAGGAGATCGACTTCGATGACGAGGACGACCTGGAGACCCACCTCCCCCGACTGGCCGTGCTCTACGGGGAGGCCTAGGCCGGTTCGCCGCCGAGGCGTTCTATGGCGGCGCGGAGACGGCGGCGCCAGCCTGGCTGGCCGGCGTCCTGGTCGGCCGCGGCCAGACTGACCAGGTGCTGCGCCATCTCGAACCCTTCCGTCGTCTGCGGTTCGGTGTCGGTGAGCGGTACGCCGCTCTGCGGTTCGTCATGGTCCAGCTCGATCGGACGGCTCGTCCAGCCGAACCCGTCCGGCACCAGCAGCTCCGGTACGAGCGTCTCGTGGCTGAGTGACGTCAGCTCCTTGTCACCGTTGCCGATGCTGAAGATCGTCGTACCTCGCCGCCGTACGTCGCTGATGCGTTCCAGCAACGTGTCAGCGGGGTCCTCCTCCGCCACCACCAGCAGGGACTCGCCCCGCCCGGTGTCACGCAGACGGTCCAGTCCGATCGCCAGGTGTGGCGGTGCGTCCGGCGGTGGCGCCCAGCGGACCAGGGCCGGGCGGATGTCCTCGACGCCGGCCCGGTGCAGTTCGTCGTCCAGGTGCGCCGTCAGGTGCCACGGCTCGTCGTCGGCCGGCCCGAACAGCATCAGACCGCCGTTCCGGGTGGTGAACCTGCGCAGCGAGTGCGCGAACTCCGTCGTCCGGGTGCCGAGCTCGGTGCCGGTCAGCATCTCCCGGAGGAGGGAGGCCCTGGTGAGATCCACAGCTCCAAACCTGACACATGTCCGGGGCCACCGCGAGTCAGATCAGGCGGTCCGCCTTGGACTGGAGGTAGTTGCGTTCCGGGACACTCGTCGTACGGCGGGCTGCGTGCAGATAGCTCTCGCGGGCGCCCGCCAGGTCACCTGACATCTCCTGCAGGTGGGCACGGACCGCCTCCAGCCGGTGGTTGTCGGTCAGGCGGTCGTCGGACTCCAGTGGCTCGAGTACGGCGAGGCCCTCCTTCGGACCGACCGCCATGGCGACCGCGACGGCGTGGTTGAGCTTGACCATCGGGTTGTCCGACATCTGCTCCAGTACGTCGTACAGCGCAACGATCTGCCGCCAGTCCGTGTCTTCGGCCTGCTCGGCCGTGTCGTGCACCGCTGCGATCGCGGCCTGCACCTGGTACGGCCCCAGCTGCGTCCGCGACAGCGCATCGGTCACCAGCGACTCACCCTCGACGATGGTGTCCCTGTTCCACAGCGACCGGTCCTGCTCGGCCAGCGGGACCAGTGCGCCGTCCGCACCCGTCCGAGCGGGCCGGCGCGCGTCCGTGAGCAGCATGAGCGCCAGCAGCCCCGCCACCTCGCCGTCGTCGGGCAGCAGCTTGCGTACGCCGCGCACCAGCCGGATCGCCTCTGTGGTCAGCTCGGCACTGTGCAACGCCGTACCCGAGGATGCGGTGTAGCCCTCGTTGAAGATCAGGTAGAGCACATGCAGTACGGCGCCCATGCGCTCGTCCCGCTCGGCCTCCGGCGGCATCTCGAACGTGCTGCCCGCCTGCTTGATACTGCGCTTCGCCCGGCTGATCCGCTGCGCCATCGTCGGCTCCGGCACCAGGAACGCGGCCGCGATCTGCGCGGTGGTGAGACCACCGACCGCCCGCAGTGTCAGCGCGATCTGCGACGCCGGAGACAGCGCAGGATGGCAGCACAGGAACAGCAGAGTCAGCGTGTCGTCCCGGCCACCCGGATCGTCGATCTCAGGGCCTGCGGCAACGAACTCCTCGGGCGCAGCCATCTGGGCCGCGTTCTCCTCGCGGCGCCGCCTCGCCGACTCACTGCGCAGCAGATCGGTCAGCCGTCGCGAGCCGACCCGGATCAGCCAGCCACGCGGGTTGTCAGGCACACCGTCGTCCGGCCACTGCTGGGTGGCCGCGAGCAGCGCCTCCTGCACAGCCTCTTCGGCCAGATCGAAGTGGCCGTAGTGCCGGACCAGCGCGCTCAGCACCTGCGGCGCCTGCTCGCGCAGCAGCAGCTCGACGCCGCTCACATCTCCAGCCCGGACGCGTCCATCACCGGCCGTACCTCCACCGCGACGTACTTCGCGTCCGGCATCCGGGCCGCGTAGCCGATCGCCTGGTCGATGTTGTCGCACTCGACCAGGTAGAACCCGGCCAGGTGCTCCTTGGCCTCAGCGTACGGTCCGTCGGTGGTCGTCGTGGTGTCGTCACGCACCGACACGGTCCGGCTCGTGATGGGGTCGGCCAGGCCGGCAGCGCTGACCAGCAGACCCTGCTCGCTCAGCTCACGGGCCAGGGACTCGTGCGCGCGGCCCAGGCCTTCGCGCTGCTCGGCGGACAGGCTCGCCCAGCTCTCCGGGTTGCTGTAGATCAGCAGCATGTACTTCACGGGCACCATCCTGTCGCTCGCGGAGGCCGCTGTGACCCCCTGTTACCCGGTACGTCGGAACAGCTGTACCCACTTCGACAGATTCGGGATGTCGAAGTGGCCCGGCCAGACCCGACGTCTCCACCGAGTGACGCTCAGCGGGAGCGTCCCGCCGTACTGGAGATGTTCACATGGTGACCGAGACGAAGCGCTGGCTCGCGCTGGCGCTGCTGTGTCTGACCGGGTTCATGATCATCCTCGACGCGTCGATCGTGCTGGTCGCCGTGCCGTCGATCGAGCGTGAGCTGACCTTCTCGAGTGGCGGTGTGCAGTGGGTGCCGAGCGGCTACGCGCTGATGTTCGGCGGACTGCTGCTGCTCGGTGGGCGCATCTCCGACCTGCTGGGCAGGCGGCGGGTGTTCATGACCGGCCTGGTGCTGTTCGGTGCGTGCTCGCTGCTGTGTGGGTTCGCCTGGAGCGGTGACGCGCTGGTCCTCGCGCGTGGCCTGCAGGGCGCTGCGGCCGCCGTACTGGCGCCGAGTGCGTTGTCGATCGTGATGACGACGTTCCCGTCCGGGGCGGACCGCAACAAGGCGCTGGGTATCTGGGGCGCGACCAGCGGCGTGGGCGGTACGGCGGGGTCCCTCATCGGAGGGCCCGTGACCGATGGGCTCGGCTGGGAGTGGATCTTCTTCATCAACGTGCCGGTGTGCGTGCTGGTCCTCGTACTGGCTCCCGTCCTGCTGATGGACAGCCGCGGACCGGGCCGGCGTGGGTTCGACGTAGCCGGCGCGGCCAGCGTGACCACCGCGCTCATCGTCCTCGTGTACGCCGTCATCGAGGCGCCGGAGTCGTCCGTCGGGCGGACCGTCGCGCTGATCGTGTTGTCCGCGCTGCTGTTCGGTCTGTTCGTGCTGGTGGAGAAGCGGTCGGCCGCACCTCTGGTGCCGCTGCGGATCTTCCGGTCGCGCAGTCTGGTCGGTGGCAACCTGATCACAGTCGCTTGGGGCCTGGCGGCGTTCGGGCTCAACTACATCTACACGCAGTACGCGCAACTGGCGCTGGGCGTTTCCGCGATCCGCTACGGCCTGATGTCCGCCGTACTCGCGGCTGCCGCTGTGGTCGCGTCGATGGTCGGACAGCACCTGGTCACTCGCGTCGGCACCCGCCGGGTCGGGTTCGTCTCACTGCTGATCGCAGGTGTCGGCACGACGCTGATGTGCATGCTCACCGTGGACTCCGGCTACTTCGAGCTCGCCTTCTGGGGTCTGACGATCTTCGGCGCCGGACTGGGTGCAGGAACGGTTGCCGGCGCTATCGCATCCCTCAGCGACGTGGCCGGTGAGGACTCCGGGGTCGCATCAGGTCTGCAGAACGCCAGCTTCCAGATCGGCGGTGCGGTGGGCGTCGCCGTACTGTCCGCCGTCGCCACTGCGGCCACGACCGGGACCACACCGATCGCTCTGACCCATGGCTACCGGATCGCCTTCCTGGTCGTCTGGAGCTTCATCGTCGTCGGCCTCGCCGGCTGCGGTCTGCTGGTCAGCCGCAAGCAGTCGACGCAAGGGCAGCTGGAGCCGGCAACCTCCTGACATCAAACACTTGTTGGAGGTTTGGGGCCCTCAGAGTGGGCACCGGATGCGGGTGGCCGCCACCTCCGCCCGGCGGTCCTGAGAAGGAGGCTTCATGCTCATCCTCGGTTTGATCCTGTTGATTCTCGGGTTCCTGCTGAGTATCCCGATCCTGTGGACGATCGGCATCGTCCTGCTCATCGTCGGGGCCGTGCTGTTCCTGCTCGGATCCACCGGCCACGCCGTTGGCGGACGACGTCATTGGTACTGATCCGGCGCTAGCCGTAGAACCCCGCGAACCACTCCGGTTCGCGGGGTTCTGTCCGTCCACGTCGCTACGGTGATCCCATGAAATACGTCGTGATGATCTTCCGGAGCACCGACCGCACCTGGACCGCTGAGGACCAGCGTGGGCTCGGCAGGCTGATCAAGCTCGAGAGCGAGCTCGCGGCCAGCGGCGAGCTGGTCAGTTCAGAGGGTCTGCAGCCGCCGGAAGAGGGCCGGATCGTGCAGATCCGCGACGGTGTCCAGGTGGTCACCGACGGCCCGTTCGGCGAGACCAAGGAGCAGCTCGCCGGGTTCTTCATGGTCGACGTCGCCGACGACGCCGAGGCCGAGGCGATCGCGGCCCGGGTCTCCGCCGCGGTCGGCGACCGGGTCGAGCTGCGCGGCACTCTGATCTCAGCCTGAGCTGCCGCGCCGCGGGAAGTCGGGTGAGCGCTTCTCGGTGAAGGCCGCGATGCCCTCCGCGAGCTCGCCACTGGCGATCGTTTCCCGGTAGCGCCGCAGCGCCTGCGCCTCCGCATCAGTCCCGGCCAGCAGAGCGTTGACCGTCTCCTTGGCCGAGCGGACGGTCAGCTGCGAGCGCGACACCATCGTGGCGGCGAACGCCCCGGCCGCCGCCAACGGATCGTCGGCGACGCGATCCACCAAACCCTTCAGCTCGGCCTCGTCGGCGCTGAGCAGTTCGCCACTGAACAGCAGGTACTTCGTCGTCGCGGGACCAACCAGGTCGAGCAGCACCTTGATCGCGTCCGGCGGATAGACGACCCCGATCCGGGCCGGCGTCACTCCGAACGTCGCGTCCCGTGCCGCGAACCGGAAGTCGCAGTTCACCGCCAGCTCCAGCCCGCCGCCGATGCAGTGACCTCGCACCACGGCGATCGTCGGCTTCGGGAACTCCCGCAAGGCCGCCTGGGCCCGCAGGTTGAACGCCCGCAGTTCGGCCATCGGGTCGGCCGGATCGGTCCCGGAGATCAGCTCTCCGATGTCGGCCCCGGCGGAGAAGCTCGGCCCGGCGCCGGTGACGAGCAGTACTTTCACCTCGTCGTCGGCGGCCAGCTCTGCGAGCAGACCGGGCAGGACCTCCCACATCGCGCGCGTCAACGCGTTCCGCTTCGCGACGCGGTCGATCACCAGCCGGGCCACCGCCCCGCCTTCGACCCGGAGCCCGAGCTCATCCACCCCCGCAGTCAACCGCAAACCCGCCCCGGCCGCCGCGCGCTGGATCACATGGTGTACCGCCAGCCCCTCACAATCGTGGGCGCGGCCGTTGCCTGAGCGAGGCGTCCGCATGACCGGAGCGACTGTGATGGGCTGGTGGTCCGCTAGCGCGATGCGCGGCGCTTCGCCCGCGCCATCCGGAACAGGTAGGCCGGGGTCGGCGGGACCCAGCCGAGCTGCTTCGCCTGGCCGAGGTCGTCGCGGTTGGCCCAGTGCTCGACGACCATGCCGTCCTCCAGCCGGAACCAATGCGACTGCGTGATCGCGAAGCTCTTCCCGGTCGGCGGGAACACCGTGTCCACCCCGCCCGCCGGTGTGTACACCGCGAACGGCGCGACATGCCGCCCGCTCATGGTCGAGTTGATCGCCACCAAGTTGCCGTCGGCAATTACATGGTGGATCTCGTAGGCCAGCCCTTCGAACGCGGTCCGCAACCAGAGTGCGGTCGCGTAGTACCCGGTGGGTCCCCCGACCCGGCACTCCGGCGGCTCGACGTCGTCCTCGCGGTTGACCGCGTCCGGATGGACCAGCGCGTCGAAGTCGGCCCGGTCACCGTCGGCCATGATGCGGATGGCGCGGACGGCGAGCTCACCCGCCGACACGCCTGCTGTGGTACTCATCGCTGCCCCCAATAATTCGATACAGTGTGACTGTACTCAAAAGCATGGGATCGGGAATGACCGAAGTCAAGAGGCCGTACGACGCGACCGGACGGCGCGAGCGTGCCCGGCGTCGCCGCCGTGACGTCGTGATCGCGGCGCGCGATCTCTTCGAGACGGACGGCTTCCAGGCGACCACGATCAGTGCGGTGGCGAAGCGGGCCGGGGTCTCGGCCGAGAGCATCTACAAGGGGTTCGGCACCAAAGCCGCGCTGGCCAAGGCGGTCTTCGACTTCGTCATCGCCGGCGACGACGAGCCGGTGCCGATGGCCGAGCGCCCCGAGTCCCACGCCATCCAGGCCGAGCCCGACGTACGCCGGAAGATCGCGCTGTACGTCGACGGCCTGGTCGTCCGGCAGCAGCGGTCGGCCCGGGTGCAGATCGTGATCCGGGACGGCCGGCTCAGCGACGAGACCCTGCGCGCGACCTGGCAGACGCTGATGGACGAGCGGCTGACCGGGATGACGATGCTCGGCCGCCATCTGCTCGAGACGGGCGATCTGCGCGACGGGATCACCCTCGACGAGGTCGCCGATGTGCTGTGGACCTACATCTCGGTCGAGTTGTACGAGCTCCTGGTTCTGGTCCGCGGATGGTCACCGGAGCGGTACGCCGGGTTACTCACAAGTGCCATGATCGACGCTTTGTGTTGACCAAGCGTTTGATCTCAGCACGATCACATCCGGATAGCGGGCAGATCACGCTCGGCGCCCGTGGCGGATGTTCGTAATGCGTTAAAACTGTGGGTCGATTTCGAACCCCGCTGGGATCTGTGCTTGACTCCTCCGGTCGATAACGGTTTGGTCTCGGCAGATTGGGTTCTAGAAGTGTCTGCAGGACGGCATAGACAGGCGCGGCACCGTCAACCGCGCCCGAAGGTGATCCGGCCCGGCATCGTGAAGGTGGCGATTCCCGGCGCAGCAGTGGCCCTGGTGGCTACCGGTTCGGCGGCCGCACTCCCTGGTCAGCAAGTCCACCTGAACACCTCGATCGCCAGCTCGTCCCTGCAGCTGGCGCGCGACGCGGCCACCAGTCGGGACGCTCTCCGTCCCCCGCTGGACGTCACGCCGTCCACTCCGGCTCCGAAGCCGAAGGCGGCCCCGACGGCGAAGCACCTGAAGAAGCAGGCGCCGATCCCCAAGCCGTCGCCGACGAAGACCCGCACCGCCGAGCCGCCGAAGGTGATCGGCTCGAAGTACACCACCACCGACGTGAACCTCTGGTCGCTCCCGCTGACCGGCGTCCTGCTGGACGTGCTGCCGAAGGGCACCAAGGTCTCCGTCTCCGGCAAGGTCGACGGCATCTGGGCCGAGGTCGTCAGTGACGGCAAGTCCCGCTGGGTCAAGGCGCAGTACCTGTCCGCCACGAAGCCGGTGGCGAGCACGGCGGGTGCCATCTCCCAGGCCGCCTGCAAGTCCGGTTCGTCGGTCGAGGACGGGCTGACCCAGGACGCGATCCGCGTCCACCGCGCGATCTGCGCCAAGTTCCCGGACATCACGTCGTACGGCGGTGTGCGGTCCGGCGACAGCGGTTCGGAGCACTCGAGCGGCCACGCGCTGGACATCATGGTCAGCGGGTCGGAGGGCCAGGAGGTCGCCGACTGGCTGCACGCCAACTACAAGAAGCTCGGCGTCAGCCAGCTGATCTGGCAGCAGCACATCTGGACGGTCCAGCGCAGCAGCGAAGGCTGGCGCGCAATGGAGGACCGCGGTAGCACCACCGCGAATCACTACGACCACGTGCACGTGAGCGTGTACGGCAACTCGGGCACAGTCTGAGCCGAGCGGTCTCGAGCGAACCGGTCCCCAGCCCTCCCGGGGACCGGTTCGCTGTGTTCAGGGGCGGATGTTCGCGTTCAGGTGGAAGAAGTTCGCCGGGTCGTAGGCCCGCTTGACCTCGCGCAGCCGGCGCAGGTCGTCCGGTGCGTACGCCGTGTCCGCGCGGCCGGGGTCGCCGAGGAAGTTCACGAAGGTGCGCCCCGAGTTCGGCACCAGCTCCGCCGGGACCTCGCGGTCGATGATCAGCGAGTACGACGCTCCGCGGTGTCCGACCGGTCCGGCGCCGGGACCCGGGTGAGCCATCGCGCCACCCCAGTGCCGGATCTCGACAGTCGGTGCTTCCTCGTCCTCGAAGCCGGTGACCGCGTCGATCACGTCGTCGGTCAGGGTGTCCAGGAAGTCGAGGTGCCGGGCCGGCGTACCGCCCATCGCGGCCTCGCCGTACTCCACGGTGCGTAGCTCGCCGGCCAGTCGCGGTCCGGCGACCTCGAACAGCGGCTTCAGCAGGTGGTCGGCCAGTTCGGCCTCACCGGCGTACAGGACCTTGATCGCGACGGCGCGCTGCTCGGTGCCGGGTACGCGAGTGAGGACGACAGCGGTGCTCAGTTCGTTGGGGATCGTGGCGGTCCAGTCGCGGTACCGGCGCAGGATGGCGGCCGCGCGGTCGATGCCGTAGTACACGATGCCGGCGTGGACCTGGCGGACCGGGTACAGCCGGAACTCCAGCGAGGTGACGATGCCGAAGTTGCCGGTTCCGCCGCGGATCGCCCAGAACAGGTCGGGGTGGTGTTCGGCGGTCGCGGTGACGAACCGCCCGTCCGCGGTGACGATCTCGGCGCGGATCACACTGTCGGCCGCGAAGCCGTACTTGCGCGCCAGCCAACCGACCCCGCCGCCCAGCGTGTAGCCGGTGACGCCGACGTCGCGGTGCGATCCGGACAGCGGCGCGAGCCCGAACTGACCGGCGGCGTCCAGCACCGCACCCCAGCGCGCACCCGGGGCGACCTTGGCGACCCGGCGTTCCGGGTCGACCAGGACGGTCGTCATCTGCGTCGTCTTCAGGAGGATCCCGCCGTCGGCCGGTACGCGCGTCCCGTGGCCAGTGGCCTGCACCGCGATCGGTACGCCGTACTCGCGCGCCGTCCGCACCGCCGCCTGCACGTCGGTCCGGCTGTAGGCCTCGGCGACCACCAGTGGCCGCGAGTCCACCGTCGGGACCACAGACTTCCGCTGTACGTCGTACTCCGCCTCACCCGGCAGCCGGATGGCGCCGTTGAACCCGGCCCCCAGCAGCCCTGCCACCACGTCACTCGCAACCGGCACCAGCGCCTGTGTCGACATCCGAACCACTCCCTCGCCGTATCCGCTTCTACAGACACGTCGAAGGACCGGTCCCGTTATCGACACCCCCGGCAAACTTGTCTCGATGACACACACAGTCGAGGCCGACGACTCGGTCCTCACCAAGCACTACACGTCCTGGTCCCGCGACGAACCGGCGCGCGAGTGGGCTGCTCTCACCTTGCTGTCGCGCCAGGCCCCAGACCTCGTACCGGCTCCGCTGGCGCGCGCGTCCGACCCGCGGCCGTGGGTCTCGATGTCGGTACTCCCAGGGGAACCGCTGAGCGGTGCGCTCACCGTTAGGCACCTCGAGGGGCTTGGCGAGGCACTCGAGGCGCTGTGGTCGATCGATCCTGACGGCCTCCCACCGATCGGCGTCCCAGCAGTGATCGACCGGACGTCGCGTTCGCTCGCCGTACTGCGCGAAGGCCGCGGCGTGATCGCGGACGCGGCCTCGGCGGCCGCCGACTGGCTGGGGGCCGTGGTGGAGGTGCTGACCACGGTCCAGGATCCGGTGGTCGGCCACGGCGATCCGAACCTGGCGAACTACCTCTGGGACGGGACCCGGATCCGGATCGTCGACTTCGAGGACGCCGGGCGCGGCGACCTCACGTTGGAGCTCGCCAATCTCGTCGAGCATCTGTCCAGCCGTGCCACCGACTGGAGCACGGTGGTGTCACGCTTCCCCGTCGATCCGGAGCGCTTCCGTGCCGCCCGCTCGCTGTGGGCAGCGTTCTGGCTGACGCTCATCGGACCCGGCGGGCCGAGCGCCGCCCGGAATCCTCCCGGTACGGCGGAGGCCCAGGCGGAGCGCGTGTTGTCGCTGGTCAGGCCGACAGCTTGAGCTGCTGCGTGCGGTCGAGGTCGGCGAGGATGTTGATCTCGGTGATCTTGCCGTTCACGACTGTGATGTCCATGACGCCCATCACGCGGCCGTTCAGGACCGTGACCGTCCCCGGCATGCCGTTGATCAATGCGTGCTCGGTGTGCGGCGCCATCCGGGTGAACAGCAGCGCCTGCTCGACCACCGCGCGTGCACCGCGGACCAACTTCGACACCGCCGGACCGGCGTACTCCGCCGACGCCGCGCCCGCGTCGGCCCGCAGTACGACGTCCGGGTCGAGCAGCTCGAGCAGGGCTTCGAAGTCGCCGCCGCGCGACGCAGCGAGGAACGCGTCGACGATCTCCCGCTGACGGCCCGGATCGCCGTCGCCCGCCGGCGCGCCCTGGACCCGCCGCCGGGCACGGCTGGCGAGCTGCCGCGTGGCAGCCGGCGACTTGTCCACGATCTGCGCGATCTCGTCGAAGCTCACCCCGAACATGTCGTGCAGTACGAAGGCCAACCGCTCCGCCGGCGCCAGCGTCTCCAGGACGACGAGCAGCGCCAGACCGACCGCGTCCGCCTGGACCGCCTGGTCCTCCGGGCTCGGACCGTTGTCCTGCCGGATCGAGATCGGGTCCGGCACGAACGTGTCCAGCGAGTCCTCCCGCCGCGACTTGCGGCTGCGGAGCATATCCAGGCAGACCCGCGACACCACTGTGGTCAGCCAACCGGCCAGATTGCCCACTTCACTCACGTCCGACCGGTTCAGCCGCAGCCACGCTTCCTGCACGGCGTCGTCGGCCTCCGTGAGCGAACCCAGCATCCGGTACGCGACAGCTCGCAGCTGTCCCCGGTGCTGCTCGAACTGCCGCGCCAGCTGGTCGGTGTCGTACACAGGGCCTCCCTCATCCCGGTCCACCTCATCTGACGGATCGCGCCACCATGATGTGACAAGACGGTCCGAGGACCCATCATGGGGGCATGCCCACGACCCGTGGTGATCTGGTCTTCGAGGACCGCTTCGACGGTGGCGCACTGGACGAGTCGGTGTGGTCGCCGCACTACCTGCCGCACTGGAGCTCCCGCGCGGCGTCAGCAGCGTCGTACACCCTGGGTGACTCCTGCCTGACCCTCAGCATCCCGTCGGACCAGGGACTGTGGTGTTCCGGGGACCACAAGCCAGATCTGCGCGTGTCCGGGATCCAGTCCGGCAGCTACTCCGGTCCGGTGGGGAGCACCGTCGGGCAGCAGCCGTACCGCGAAGGGCTGGTCGTCCGCGAGGAGCAGCCGTCGTTCTGGGGCTGGACACCCAACGGCGGGTACGTCGAGCTCCGGGCGCGGGCCGACATCAGTGCACGCTCGATGGTGTCGCTGTGGATGGTCGGGCTGGAGGACAGTCCGGATCGCTGCGGCGAGATCTGCGTGATGGAGGTGTTCGGCGATGCGGTCGTCCCCGGCGAGTCCACCGCGGTCGGGATGGGCCTGAAGACCATCCGCGACCCGTCGGTGCCGCAGGACTTCGAGGCGGTCCCGCTCCCGATCGACCTGCGCGATTTTCACACGTACGCCGTCGAGTGGACCGCCGGCCAGGCCGACTTCTCCGTGGACGGCGCCCCGATCCGCACCTGCGCGGGCGCTCCGTCGTACCCGCTGCAGCTCATGCTCGCCGTCTTCGACTTCCCCGACCGCAGCATCGGCGACGACGACGCCCTGGTCCCCACCTTCACCATCGACCACATCCGCGGCTGGAACGTTGCACAGGAGCTGGTCGCTTGACTATCGTCACTGGCATGTTCCTGCGCGCGGGTATGTGGTGGGCCGTCGACTAGACGGCTGCTTCCGCGCGTAACCGACCGGCCGTCTCCTGCGAGGCGGCCGTTGTCATGTCCTCGTGGGCGGCCCAGCACCCGAGGATTGCCGATGGCAACAACACTCCGGACCTGGTCCGGACTCATCTCTGCCCTCCTGGCCGGCTCCGACCTGACCGAGGCGGACACCGGCTGGGCGATGGACCAGTTGGTGCTGGGCGATGCATCTCCCGCGCAGATCTCCGGCTTCCTGATCGCGCTGCGGGCCAAGGGCGAGACCGCCGCCGAGATCGCCGGGCTGGCGAAGGTACTGCGCTCGCACGCCACGCCGGTGCGGATCGCCGGACCGTTCGTGGACATTGTCGGGACCGGCGGCGACCGGACCGGGGTGGTCAACGTCTCCACGATGGCCGCTGTGGTCGCGGCGTCGACCGGAGTGACCGTGGTCAAGCACGGGGGGCGGGCCGCGTCCTCGTCGGCGGGTGGCTCGGCCGATCTGGTCGAGCATCTGGGCGTTCCGCTCGACCTGTCCGCGATCGACGCTGCTCGGGTGGCGGCAGAGGCCGGACTGACCTATCTGTTCGCGCCTCGCTTCAATCCGGCCTTGCGGCATGTGGCGGTGGTACGACGTGAGCTCGCAGTACCGACGGCGTTCAACGTGCTGGCACCGCTGCTGAACCCGGCGGACCCGCAGCACGCGCTGGTCGGAGTGGCGAACCCGCAGATGCTGCCGGTGATCGCTCAGGCCCTTGCACAGCAAGGGAAAACGGCTCTGGTCGCTCGCGGCGACGACGGGCTCGACAAGCTGACCACCACGGGGTACTCCCGCGTTTGGGTCGTGTCCGGTGGGACGGCGTCGGAAGTGGTGTTCGATCCGCGGTCGCTCGGGTTGAGACCGTCGTCGTTGGCTGAGCTGCGTGGCGGAGACGCTGCCTTCAACGCCCGGGTACTGCGGGGTCTCGTCGACGGTGAGTCCGGTCCGGTGCGGGACGTCGTACTGCTGAATGCTGCTGCCGCTCTGGTCACCCTGGAGCTGGGGACCGGTCTGCTGCTGGAGCAGCTGGCTGACTGTCTGGAACGGTGTCGCGAGGCCGTGGACAGTGGGAAGACCGCTGACACCTTGGGGCGCTGGACGCTAGCGTGCAGGTGATGCATGAGCTCTTGGATGCGGCACGTGCCGGTGATCAGGACGCCTTCGGACAGTTGGTGGGGCCGTGGCGTGGGGAGCTGCATGCGCACTGCTACCGGATGCTCGGATCCGATGCCGACGCGGAGGATGCCGTCCAGGAGACCCTGCTGCGGGCGTGGAACGGTCTGAGCGGGTACGACGACCGCGGATCAATCCGGCCGTGGCTCTACAAGATCGCCACGAACCGCTGTCTCACGCTGATCGAACAGCGTGGGCGCCGGGACCTGCCGGTCGGTCTCGACGGCCGGAGCGAGGTCCTGTGGTTGGAGCCTTATCCGCAGAGCCGGCTGGAGTGGACTGCCTCGCTGAGTCCGGAGGCGCGAGTGCTGGCGCTGGAGTCGGTGGAGCTGGCGTTTGTGGCATCGCTGCAGCACCTGTCCGCGCTCCAGCGGGCAGTGCTGCTGTTGCGCGACGTCCTGGCGTTCGCCGCTCGTGAAGTGGCCGAGCTGCTGGAGACGTCGGTTGCCGCGGTCAACAGTGCGCTGCAACGGGCTCGGGCGGTGGTGCGGGCAGTGCCCAGCCAGCAGTCGGCGTTGCCTGAGGCCGCCGAGCGTGAGCTGGTACGCCGGTACGTGGCCGCGTGGGAAGCCGGTGACGTCGACACGATCGTGGCGATGCTTGCGGAGGACGCGAAGTACTCGATGCCGCCGCTGCCGGAGTGGTTCTCGGGTCGGGCTGCGATCCGCTCCTTCCTGGTCGAAGGGCCGCTACGGGAGGGGTGGCGGTTCCTGCCGGCACGGGCGAACGGGCAGCTCGCGTTCGGGACGTACCTGTGGGACGGGTCGCGCTTCGTGCCGGGCGGACTCGACGTCCTGGTGCTGCAGGGGCCGGAGATCGTCGAGGTCGTCTCGTTCCTGGAAGCCGATTTCCCGTCGTTCGGGCTGCCGCCGTCGCTGTCGCGATGAGTTTCCGTCGTTCGCCGGGTTGTAGGCGGTGACAGTTCCTTCGGAAGGACGGACGAGAGATGACTGACGAGCAGGAGATCCGCACGTTGATCGAGAACTGGGTCACCGCGGTCCACGCCGGCGACCTGGACATGGTCCTGGCCGACCACGCCGACGACATCGTGATGTACGACGTACCGCCGCCGTACGACGGGGTGCGTGGGAAGGACGCGTATCGCGAGACCTGGCCCGGGTTCTTCGAGTGGCAACGAGCCGGGGCGTCGTTCGCGCTGGAGTCGCTGGACGTGGTGGCGGGGTCGGATGTCGCGTTCGCCTTTGCGTTGCTGCGGTGCGGGACTGCCGAGGAGTTCGAGGCCAACCCGGCTCTCCGGCTTCGGCTGACGATCGGTCTGCGCAGGCTGGACGGCCGTTGGGTCGTGACGCACGAGCACCACTCGTTCCCGCACGACGACGTACCGCCCGCGGTCGCGTCCGACGAGATCCGCGGTGTGCTGGACGGCTGGTCTGTTGGCACCGCCGCCGGTGACTTGGAGGCGTTGATGGAGCCGGTCGCCGAGGACGTCGTGTCCTACGAGATAGACGGCAACTACGCCGGGAAGGCGGCCGTCCGCTCAGTGTGCGCGGCGGGCCTCGACTCCAGCCCGAACCCGATCAGCTTTGTGGTGCCTGACTTCGGCTTGGCGGTGGGCGGCAACCTGGCTGTCGCCTGGTCGAACGATCACGTCACAGCCGACGGCGTCGAGACGACGTACCGCGCGACCCGAGTCTTCCGGAAGACCGCCGACGGCTGGCGGATGGTCCACCAACACCTGTCGTATCCAGCTCGCGCCTAGGCTCGTGGCATGGAGCCTGCCGTGTCTCTCCGTCCGCTGGTCCTGTCCGATGTGGCGACGTACGCACTCTGGGGACAGGACCGGCGGTTCTGCGAGCACGCCGGCTGGACCGTCGAGCTCCGACTGCCCGACCACGAGGCCCACTGGCACAAGCTGGTCACCCGGCCACCTTCCGACCTCCTGCGTCTCGCGGCAGTCGCCGGCGAGGAGGTGGTCGGGTACGTCGACCTGCACGGCGATGAGCCGCATCGGCGTGAGCTGGGGTACGTCGTCGGCCCGTCCGCCCGCTGGGGCCAGGGCCTCGGCACCACCATCGCCCGCCTCGGCCTCGCGCACGGCTTCGACGCCCTGGACCTCCGGGAGATCTGGGCCGAGGCCGTGGACGCGAACCGGCCCTCGATCCGCATCCTGACCGCTCTCGGCATGACCGAGACCGGTCGCGGCCACGAAGAGCCCTTCCTCGGCGCCCCGTCCTTCTACCGCCGGTTCGCCATCACCAGAACCTCGTGGGAACTCGCTAACGGCCGGCCACTCTGAGGATCGTTTCAGCCACCAGGGCAGGGTTCCGGAGGCTCGGAAGGTGGTCGACGCCGGGCATCCAGATGAACTCGGCGTCCTGGATCCGCGCCGCGGTCGCACCCGCAACCGCGGCCAGGATCGGTTGGTCCTTGTCACCCACCATCACCACGGTCGGGGCCAGCACCTCCTGCAACCTGTCATAGACAGGCGGATCGGGCCGAAGGTACTTGTCTTGCGACAGCCAGCCCGGGACGGCCGCTCGCAGCTGAGCAACCGCCGCGTCGTCATGGCCGGCCGCGGCGCCGAGCCTCAGCCCGAACCGCACGAGGCCTTCACTATCGTCGGCTGCGACGAGCGCCTCGTACTCCGCGTCCAGCTCGGGCTCGTCCGGCATCGGGAACCCGGGCACCCCCGGACAGAGCAGCACCAGCCCCTGCACTCGCCCGGGATCCGCTAGAGCAAGGCCCAGCGCCGTACCGCCACCCATGGAGCACCCGACCAGCACGACCCGCTCGAGCTGCAGCTGATCCAGCACCACCACCAGATCCTCGAGCCGCGAGTACTCACTGGTCGGTGCGTCCGATCGCCCGTACCCACGCACGTCGTACCGCACCACCCGATGCCGCGCGGTCAGCTCCGGCATCACCGGATCCCACACCCGCGAGTCACCGATCCCAGGATGCAGCAACACCACCGCCACCCCATCCCCCGCCAAATGCTCCGCCCAAACCTCGCCGCCCTCGACCGGAATCCTCAGCTCCATACCCCCACCATGTCAGCCGCCGAGTCCGAACCGCGCCAGGCAGTGCCACACCCGCTTCAGATCCTGCGCGTCGTACTGTCCCGCCGCGTCATCGATCACCCGTGGTGTCAGTACGCCGCCCACCGCGATCCGCGCGCCGAGCTCGACGTACTGCGGTCCGCGGTACTCCGGATGTCGTCTGAGCTCGTCGACGGTCAACCGGAAGCCGGAGTGCCACTCCACCGGGCATGCGAGCCAGTCGGCCGCCGACTCGACCGGAGTACCGCGGTAGCTCGGATCCAGCACCAGCGCCTCGACATCCCGGTCCAGCCGTACCGGTCCATGCACCTGCGCCTCGATGTAGTCGTCCAGTACGTCGCAGTCGTCCGCGGCGTCAGCCAGTGCGATCAGCCCCATCCGCTCCGCCACCCCGAAGTGCTCCGGCTCGAACCAGCTGTCGGGATAGCAGAACGTCGACCGAGCAACCGCATCCGCAGTCAGCCGCAAATGCGCCGACCCGAACCGCGGCGCACCCCCAACCGCCTTCCGCCGAAAGTTCAACGCGCCGTACACCGGCCGCTCGCACGCCGCAGCGTCGTCGTACACCCCACCAAACATCCGGCTCTCCCACCGCCACCGATCCCCACCCCGGTGCGCAGTCAACCCACCATTACTGGTCCCGGTAACGAACTGCGACGCATAAACCCCATCTCCCGCCAGCCCTTCCACCACCCGAACCCCCGACTGAAAGTTCAGCGTCACCCGCAGCCCCGGGTCGACTCCGGCGCCGACCGACAATCCGCCGACGAACTCCACCGCGCGCCGCGTCAGGTCCACGGCAGGTCCGAGTTGAGGATGCCGGTGCGGTTGTGCCAGTGGCGGCCGGAGCGTAGGTGGGTGACGTAGGCGCGTTGGAGGGTGGTGTCTTGCGGCACTCGGGCCAGGGCTCCGTCGTTCAACGGGCCTTCGGGCACTGGCAGGTGCAGGCCCAGGCGCATGAGTTCGCGGTCGCCCTCGCTGGGGTCGTCGGGCGGCACCAGGGGGAGGAGATTGAAGCGCTGCTGGAAGCGGATGATGTTGGAGTCCGGTCGCAGGTACTCGGACAGCTGTGGGTCGAGCAGCCACGACGTACAGACGAACGCGGTCAACGGTTCCTCCGGATACCACTGGGCGAACGACTCTGCAGCTGCGGCAACGGATTGTTCGGAAGCCTGCGAGTCCAGCGGACCGATCGGCGGGATGTGCATCATCAGCACGTGTCCGGAGACTCCGTCTCCGAGTCCGAGCTGCGCTCGGGTGAAATCATGCCGGCCGATCTCGTAGTCCGCACCGCGGAACCTCAGAGGCGGTCCCCAGAGATACATCAGCCCCACGCCTGCGCGACCGGTGATCTGACGATGAGTCGCCATCACACCTCCCAGTGCGGAGACCGTTGCGACGCTCACCGACTCCGGAACACCCCGCTGCGCATGCAGCTCGAGCAGCCGAGGCAGCTGGGCCAGCAACGCCCACGCAGCGGCGAACAACCCCACCGGCGATGCCGAAGCGGGCACCGTCGGCCACGCTGTGAAGCCGGTCGACGGGACTGCCTGACCCATCTTCTGGTCGAGCTCACCAGCCATGGCTGACATGACTGCCCACCAGTCCGGATCCCGCACTGGGTCCGGCCGCGCTGCGAGCATCGCGCGACGATCAGCCGCGGCCACCCCGCAGTACTCCATCAGCGACTCGGCCTCATCCGGTAGCTGCAGGTCCTCGCCGACCGGCAATCCCCGCAGCCACGCACGAGCCGCCGCCCCGAACCCGAGCCGCTGTGCCGCACTGTCCACATCCACGTCCGCATCCCTTCACCGAGGCCCGATCACTCACCTCGACCCCAGCACGGGCCGCGGCTGAAATGCACGACTCGTGTGAGTCACCTCACAAGGAGTTCTTGCGGTACGAGCCGGGCGTGACGCCGTACTCGCGTTTGAAGGCGGCGGCGAAGGCGTACTCGGTGGCGTACCCGACCCGAGCCGCGATCTGGGCGAGCAAGAGGTCGGTACTGCGTAGCAACTGGCCGGCGACGGTCATGCGCCACCAGGTGAGGTAGGTGACGGGTGACTGGCCGACCAGGTGCGTGAAGCGTTTGGCGAACGCCGCACGCGACAGTCCGACGAGATCCGCGAGATCGGCGACCGTCCACGACCTGTCGGGTTGGTCGTGCATCGTGCTGAGGGCCTTGCCCACGAAGACGTCCTCGAGAGCCGTGCTCCAGGCAGCATCCGGATGTTGCTCATGCCAGCTGCGCAGTATCTGGATGAACAGGAGGTCGAGCAGGGACGAGACGGCCGCGTCACTCCCCGGTCGACGAGCCGACAACTCATCGGCGAGGAGAGAAACGGTGGCACCGAGATCACCCTGGCGTCCGAGACGTGCCGGCAGATGCAGTACGTCGGGAAGCCGGCCGAGCAAGGGATGACGTCGCCCCTGGTCGAAGAAGTAGACGCCGCACAGCATGACCGACCGGGGGCCCGGCGACCGCGGCCCGTCCGGTCCGATGGCCACAACGCCGTCGTCGTACTGCCCCGATGAATCGTCGACCAACTGCCTGACCTCCCGCGCCGGATCGTCGGCGAGGACGTGGTCGGAGCCGGCCGGGAGCAGGAGTACGTCGCCCACCGCAAGGGAGGTGATCGCGCCTCCCGGGCTGACGAGGTACACAGATCCTTCGAGGATCAGGTGGAGGCCGGCGCCCGGGACAGCTGAGTACCGCCGGGCCCATGGCGGATGGCACTCGACGACGAAGGATCTCGGTCGGCCCATCCGTGTCGCCGAGACGAGCTGGCTCAACACGTCCATGTTCGACAGCGTATGCGCAGACGCTCGCGTATTTTCCGGAGCTGCTCACGCATGGAGAGTGTTCAGCCCGGCGACTAGCGTCGATCGCGTTGGCAATCCGGTGAAAGGCAGACAAGTGACGAAGATTGCGGTCATCCTCGGCAGCACCCGCCCCGGCCGCCTCGGCGAAGGCGTCGCCGGCTGGGTGTACGAGCAGGCGCGGCAGCATGGCGGGGCCGAGTTCGATTTGGTCGATCTCAAGGAGGTCGAGCTGCCCCTGCTCGACGAGCCCGGGGTGCCCATGATGGGGCGCGGACAGCAACCACCTACCGTGCGCTGGGCCGAGATCGTCGAACGCTTCGACGGTTTCGTGTTCGTCACCGCGGAGTACAACCACGGAATCCCGGCCGCCCTCAAGAACGCCCTGGACTTCCTGTACGCCGAGTGGAACCACAAGGCGGCCGGCTTCGTGAGCTACGGAGCTGACGGAGGCGCGAGGGCGGTCGAACAGCTCCGTCAGGTGATGGCACAGCTGCGGATCGCGGACGTCGGTCCCCAAGTGACTCTGAACCTGGCCACGGACTTCGTTGCCTACAGCGAGTTCAAGCCGCAGGGCCACCAGGAAGCAAACCTGAAGGGCGTCCTCGACGAGGTCATCACCTGGTCCGAAGCCCTCCGCGAAGTACGCACCGCAGCCTGAGCAGTCATTCGCCGTGTTCCAGGCAGAACTCGTTCCCTTCGGGGTCCGCCATCATGACCCAGCCGCCGGGGGATGCGGTCCGGCGGTCGTCGACGATGGTGGCGCCGATGGACTGCAGTCTGGCGAGCTCCTCGTCCTGCGGGCCTCCCTCGGGCAGGAGGTCGAGATGGACCCGGTTCTTGACCGTCTTGGGCTCGGGGACCTGGACAAAGACGAGGCGAATCACGGCCTCGTTGTCCGAGGCAACCACCCAGAACGGGTTGCCCGGCATGTCGACGTACGTCGCGGGCCAGCGAGTGACGCCGCTCCAGAACTGGGCTTGAGCGGCAGAGTCACCGCAGTCAAAGGTGACGTTCAAGATCGTGCTGTGCAACTGCTTCCTCGATTCAGAGAGATTCAGCTGGTGAGGATTGTGAGTCGTTGGGTTGCTCGAGTCATTGCGACGTACCGGTCGACGGCACCCTCGATTCCCTCGCCGTAGGTTTCCGGGTCGACGAGAATGACCAGGTCGAATTCGAGGCCCTTCGCCAGAACCGGTGTCAGCGAACGGATGCGTGCATCGACCGGCACCCCGGCAGGCGTCGTACCGTCCGCGGTGATCACGCACGCGACACCATCGGGCTGGCCGGCGAGCCAGCTCTCCAGGATCCCGCCGAGGTCGGCGATCGGACCATGGACGACCGGGTGATCGCCGTGGCGGATGGACGTCGGCACGTTCGCGTCCGGCAGCGCCGCCCGGATCACCGGCTCGGCTTCGGCCATGACCTGATCCGGAGTCCGGTAGTTGACGGTCAACGTCGCCAGCTTGAGCTGATCGAGCCCGACCCGCTCGAGCCGCTCCTGCCAGGACTCGGTGAACCCGTGCCGGGCCTGCGCCCGATCCCCGACGATCGTGAAGCTGCGTGACGGGCAGCGCAGCAACAACATCTGCCACTCCGCATCGGTCAGCTCCTGCGCCTCGTCCACGACGACATGCGCGAACGGCCCGGCCAGCAGGTCCGGATCGGCGGTCGCCAGCCCGGCCTCGTCGACGAGCGCTTCCACGAAGTCCTCGCCACGGAGCATCGACACCAATCCGCCGCCGTACGCTTCGTCGCCGGCCTCGATCAGGTTGTCGACCACACCAGACATCCGCTCCCGCTCGGCAGCCGCCGCAGCCTGCCGCCGACGCCGACGCCGGGATGCCTCCGGATCACCGAGCCGCTGCCGCGCGGCATCCAGCAGCGGCAGGTCGGATGCCGTCCAGGCCTGTACGTCGGACCGCTGCAGCAGCCTGACCTCCTCGGGCGAGAGCCACGGCGCACACCTACGCAGGTACGCCGGCACCGACCACAGATCTCCGACCAGGTCGTACGGATCGATCAACGGCCACGCCTTGTCGAACGTCGTCCGCAGGTCCTCGTTCTGCTCCAGCGATCGGCGCAGAAGCTCCTCGGAGACGTCGTCGTCCTCGTACTCCTCCTCGTGCTTGTCGATCAGGATCGTGAGCAGTTCGTCCCAGACCTCGTCACGCGCCAGGTTGTGCGGCGTACCGGGATCCGCGGCTCCGAACGCCTCGGCCCAGTTCGCCGTACTCAGATGGATCTCGGACCAGTGCGTCACGACCGTCATCGGCTTGGTCGGCGCCTCCTCGTACAGGCCGACGGCCGGCTCGATCGCCTTCACCATGCCGGCGGACGACTTCAGCCTGGCCACCTCCGGATCGGCCTCGGCAGGCACCGAAGCACCCTCGGGAACCAGGTCCCGCAGCGTGCAGGTCTGGACCCCGTCCTCGCCCAGACTCGGCAGCACATCGCCGACGTACGCCAGGTACGGCTGGTGCGGACCGACGAAGAGTACGCCGCCGCGCCGCTGGTCCAGCCGCGGATCCGAGTAGAGCAGGTACGCCGAGCGGTGCAGCGCGACGACCGTCTTCCCGGTGCCCGGACCGCCGTCGACAATCAGCGCACCCCGGGAGCCGGCCCGGATGATCGCGTCCTGGTCGGCCTGGATCGTGCCCAGAACGTCGCGCATCCGGGGCGACCGGCTGCTGCCCAGACTGGCGACGAACGCGGACTGGTCGTCGAGGGCGGCGGCGTGCCGGGCGAACTCGTCGGCGGTGAACACCTCGTCCCAGTAGTCGGTGATCCGGCCGCGGGTCCAGCGGTACCGGCGACGGCTGAGCAGGCCCATCGGGTTGCCGTGCGTCGCTCCGAAGAATGGCTCAGCCGCTGGGGAACGCCAGTCGATCAGCAGCCGGCGCCCGTCGCTGTCGGTCAGGCCGAGCCGGCCGATGTACACCGGCTGCTCGGGGTCGTCCGCGCTGACGATGTGACCGAGGCACAAGTCCAGCCCGAATCGCCGCAGGGTGCGCAGCCGACTGGTCAGCCGGTGCACCTCGAGGTCGCGGTCCATCGCGCCCTGACCGATGCCGCCGGCCTCCTTCCGGGTCTCGTCGAGACGGGCCGACAATTCGGCGATCGACCGCTCCAGCGACTCCGCGATGGCCGCGAAGTGCTTGTCGTCACCGGCGATCAGCGCCGGTTCTGCTTTGGCAGTGAGGTTCTCGGGAAGGTCGAACGCAGTGGTGGACAGGGTTTCTTCACCTCGAAGGTCCGAAGGATTTATGGCCACGGCCGACGATTGTGAAGCATGAACCGGGGCTTGCGGCAAGCCCCGGTCTGCGTTATAGATTAATAATGGAAGGGAGCACCTGCTCACCTTCCTTTTTTCTGCCCTCAGACAGGCTGACGACGCAGCCGGCACCGGCAGTCGGGCAGCCCGGGACGGTGCTCCGACGACCTGGGCACCCAGCTCCTCGCCCACCCCAAGTAGAACCCGAACAACGCCGTAGGGGCGGTGGCGTTCAGGGACGCGCGAAGGACCAGACGGGTAGGACCGTGCTCTCCGTGGCGTTCAGTCCGAGTTCGATCAACAGCGGTCGTAGGACTTCATCGACGACGTGGGACATGAGTCCCGCTGGCGGACCACCTGCCCGCATCATGGACTCCCCCACGCGGACGACGAGTCAGGTCGGCCTGACCGAAGCGAGTTACGAGGCGTGGTCTCGTGCCAGTCAACTGGTCGACCCGGCTGCCGACCCGCTGCGCGCAAGCCGTGTGCTCATCGAGTGGAGCGACCAAGCCTGGGAGACGGGCAACATCGCCGCAGAGCCGCTCGCCGACGCCATTCGACTCATTGACCAAGCGGGAGCAGGAGGTGCTGTCATACCTGGTCGCGGGTCGCACCTACCCCGAGATCGCAGCGGCCCTGTTCATCAGCGAGAAGACAGTCAGCACCCATGTCTCACACGTGCTCCGGAAACCGGAACCAGCTCCCGGCGCCAAGTAGCAGCACTCGCCTTGAGGCTCAATCAAACTCTCCCCCGTTGAGCGTCGCCTCCGACGTCAGTCCCTGCCTACTTGAGCTGCGCCTGCAAGGAGTCTCGCGCCGCAGCGCGTCGAGCGGCTTGCCACTCGGCGCTCTTCTGCCAGTAGTAGTGGGTCTTTGTCTCGGGTGCCAGCGCAACGATGTCGAACGTGGTCAGAGCGAGGTGGACCTGCTCCCAACTCGGCAGCGGCACCGAACGATGTTCGGCGTACGCCGTCCAGAGGTGCCGACGGAGGTCACCGTACGAGCGTTCGGCGGCCCAACTTGCGCTGTCCCACTGGCTGCACGTGAAGTCGACAAGGGGAGACAGCACACCTCCGAACCCCCAGTCGAGAATCCCGGTCAAGGTCCCCGATGCGTCGAGCAGGAGGTGGCGCTCGTAGAGGTCGCCGTGGGCAAGGACCGGGTCCATTGCGTCGACAGCTTCGAGGGCTTCGAGCAACGTCGTTCGCGCTGCCGGGCTGACGAACGGTGCGACCGATTCGGCAAGGCGTTCCCGACTCGAGCTGATCGACCAGCTCGCCATTCCAGTCGGCGTCCATGCGCCGCCCAGTTCGCGGAGAGGCGAGTAGCACTCGGTCGCCGTCGGTGGCGTCGGCGGCGGTTCCGACCAGGCGTTGGCCCAGAGGCGTCGTGGGACGTGCTCGAGACTGATGTCATGGCACGCTGCAAGCGCCGTACCGAGCTGTCCCGCCAGCATTCGCAGGTGTTCGGGCGACATGTCGCCGGGCACGGAGCAGCCCCGGAGCCGGGTCACGGCAAAGAACGGGTACGGCGAGATCGCCGGCTCGTCCCAGCGGCCGAGCAGCTTCGAGACGAGCGGGTGGTCGACAGTTGCGTAGACGTCGCATTCGCGCTCGAGCTGCGCGACGATCGTGTGGTTGCGTGGGAACAGAAAGGCGCGATCGTCGGTGAGGAGCACATGCTTCGTGGCTCCGTCGAACCGCGGCTCGATCGGCCCCGCTACCTCGCAGACCTCCCTGAATCGCTTGAGTTGCGTCGCGACGAGGACAGCGGCGACGGCAGTTTCGTCATCCATGTCGGGCCACCGACGGACGCGTTTCTCGCGGGAGTTCGTGCAACTGCCGTCTCCTGTCGACTGCCTGCGCCGCGCTCCGGTCGAACGCATCGGTGTCGGCTCCATGCCGAGCCCGATCAAGTAGGTCCGGCCTCGGTGATCGCGCTCACTTCCGGCTCCGGATGGGATGGTTCCGCAGACAGGTTAGCTGGAGAGTGAGCCGGCCGCCCTGGGGCAGACTGGGTTGGGTGAGCGTGTTCAAGCGGCGGCGTAGACCGCCTGACGGGCTGGTGGCTGAGGCGGCTCGGACTCCGGGTGGGTGGGTTTACGAGATCGATGGGGACTGGGTCGACGATCCGAACGGTTATGTGCCGCCGGAGGCGATTCGTGGGGGTTGGCGGGTCGACGAGGCGGGGCAGCTCACCGGTGAGTTCGTGCCCAACAAGGGACACGGGCGCCCGCGGGACGATTTCGAGTTGCTCACCAAGGCAGATCATTGGCTCGACTGGCTGGGAGATCAGCCCGGGCGAGCGGTGCGCGACGGGATCGAGGAGATGCTGGCGCAGCAGGTCGAAGGGGCCAAGGTCGAGTGGTTGAAGATCACCAAGGAGCCGAAGTTCCTCACAGGTGGCAAGCCGCTGGCGGATGATCCGGGCAAGGCGCAGGTGGTGCGGACCGGTCTTGCCGTGGAGTTCGGGCTGTCGGTGGTGCGCCCGGATGGGCGGCGGGACGTGCTGACGGGAGTGTTCAGTCTGGCCGTGGCCGGGATGGACGAGCCGTCGGCGCGTGAGCAGTCCCGGCTCGATCTGGGCGAAACCATCGACCAAGCCGGGCCACTCCTGGAGGAACGGCTGCTCTCCCTCGGCTGAAGACGTCAGGCCAGTCCCGACAAACTTCATCCCCGCGCCACACGAATTCGCCTAGACCCCAGGCCACGTGTGGCCCCTGACCTGGGGTGACTCCAGCGCGGCGCACGTGAGCAGAGGCGCGCGGGCACTATGCGGGCACAGGGCACCGAGTTTGGCCC
Organism: Kribbella sp. NBC_00889; assembly: GCF_045207705.1. Classification (NCBI taxonomy): domain Bacteria; kingdom Bacillati; phylum Actinomycetota; class Actinomycetes; order Propionibacteriales; family Kribbellaceae; genus Kribbella; species Kribbella sp. NBC_00889. Next base: position 7,452,185 of record NZ_CP108783.1, read on the forward strand.
ACAAAGCAGCGACCGGCTCCGCGCTCAACGCCTCGTCTCGTACCTGGTCTGGACCACGCCGCCGGGAAACGTCCGCGTCTCCACCAGGTTCAGGTTCACCCAACTGTCCAGCGCGGTGAAGAACGGTGTGCCGCCGCCCACCAGCACCGGATGGGTGACGATCTCGTACTCGTCGACCAACCCGGCCCGCATGGCCGCCCCAGCGAGCGCGGCGCCACCGACCCTCATCGGCTCGCCGTCGTCGGCCTTGAGTCGGGTGATCTCCGCTACGGCGTCGCCAGTGAACAGGCGGGTGTTCCAGTCGACCTTGTCGATCGTCGAGGAGAACACCACCTTCGGCGTGTCCCGCCAGTTCCGCGCGAACTCGATCTGCGCCGGGGTGGCGTCGGGCTGCTGGTCGCCGGTCGGCCAATGGGAACTCATCGCCTCCCACAGCTTGCGCCCGTACATCAACAGCCCGATCGCCAACTCCTGGTCGAGCCACCACTGAAACAGCTCGTCGCTCGGCGTGCCCCAGCCGATGTCGTCGCCGGGCGCGGCGACGTAGCCGTCCAGGGTCAGGTTCATGCCGTAGATCAGTTTCCGCATGGCGCCATTGCCTTTCTGTCAGTCCGGCGGCCTTTCTCCGGCCGGCCGTCACCCCTACTACGAACGCCTCACTCCGGATCCGACAGGTCATTGGCAGCAATTCTCACGCGGCTTCTCCGTCGGCGCCTCTACGGCAGTGGCACTTGCTGGTCACCATTCCGGTCAGACCCGCGATCGTGGTTGTTCAGGAGAGGGAGTCGCTGGCGGATTCGTGGTGGTGACGCTTGTAGTGGCGGGCTGCTCGGGCTCGGTTGCCGCAGGAGGGTTTGCACCATTCCTGTCGGCCGTGGCTCTTGACGAAATAGCGTACGCAGCGTGGCGCGGTGCAGGATCGCAGGTGCGTGCGCTGTGGGCCACTGAGGAAGTCGATGGCGGCACGGGCCAGGGCTGCGACGAGCCGAACCTGTGCATTGTTCTCCACCGACAGCAGGCGGGCGGTGGGGGTTCCGTCGGTGGGCCAGTTCAACTGCGGCGCAACCAGCTCGCGGGCTGCGGCCGCGTTGAGATGGGCTATCGCCTGGTCGGCGGGCATGAGGCGATGCGCATCTGCTGGGCTCGGGGGAGCGGGGCTGACTGTCCGCGCGAACAACGCCCGTACGGCGCGCCGGAGCTCGATGATCCCGAGTCTGAGAGGTTCATCCGCTGTCAGATCGTCAGGCGAGATGTCCCCGGCCAGCAGCTCCGCCTGCGCGTGGATCCAGCGACTTGTTCCTTCGATCGTGGCGAGATCGTCGACGACGCCGCCCTGCCCGTCGTGGCGGATCGTGCTCGCCAGTTCCAGTGCCAGCCAGCGCTCCATTCGCCATCCCTTCCGTCGGCGCATCGTCGTCAAATCACTTGATCAGCTCGCTCGCAACAGCCTACGGTCTCTAACGGCAATCTGAAAACTTCCATTAGAGTCCGGGCTTCGGAGTTGTCCCGGCGATCACGAGGAGACAGCGACATGACGGCGCTCTTTGCACAGATCAGCGACCTCCACCTGGACGGCAGCGATCGGGCGACCCGACGGGCCGTCCGCGTCATGGATTACCTGAGGGCTCTGCCCCGACAGGTTGACGCTCTGCTGGTCACCGGCGACATCGCCGATCACGGTGAGGAGGCCGAGTACGAAGAGGCGGCTCAGATCCTGACCACCGACTTCCCGGTGCTCACCTGTCCCGGGAACCACGACGCGAGGCCGGCGTACCGCAAGTCATTGCTCGGTGAGGCACCGAGCGACGGCCCGATCAATCAGGTTCACCACATCTCGGGCACGACCATCCTGATGTGCGACGTCACCATCCCGGGTCGCGATGAGGGCCGGCTGGACGACCAGACAATTGGCTGGATCGAGACCACCCTCGGTGCCCTCCCGCGAAACGCTCCGGCGCTGCTGGCTTTCCATCAGCCGCCGGTCGTGCTGCACCATCCCCTGCCGGACTCAGGCATGCTCGAACATCCCGGACAACTGGCCGGCCTGCTCGAAGCACATCCGCAGATTGCCGCCGTCATCACCGGCCACGCGCACACCGCAGCGGCGTCGGTCTTCGCCGCCCGGCCCCTGATCGTCGGGCCCGCGATCACCTGGACCTTGCGCCTGCCGTGGGAGGGCGACCAACCCGCAGACCTCCAGCAGCCACCCGGGCTCGCTTTCCACATCCTCGACGACAACGCTCGCCTGACCACCCACTACCGCGTCGTCCTCTGATGCTGCTCGAACGCGCTGGAGCCATCGTGGTCCATCCCTACGCGGTCGCCGGATTTCTGGCGGCCGTCTTCCCCTTGATCGCGACTCCCGGAGCCAGCCTGGCGCTGCTGATCCACCATGTCACCGACAAAGGACGCCGCCAGGCCCTGCCTGTCATCCTCGGCACCGCCACCGGTCTTTACATCCACGCCACTCTGGCGATCGCCGGCCTGTCAGCCCTGGTCATGCGCTCGAGCCAGGCGTTCGCGGCCGTCAAGCTCGTCGGTGCCGCCTACCTCATCGGCTTGGCCCTGTGGACTTGGCGTTCCGCCAGGCTGCACTCCGTACCCACACCCTCGCGTCGGCGACTGCCGAAGCGGGTGGACTCGATCTACGCCCAAGCGTTGCTCGCCAACGTCCTCAACCCGAAGGCGGCCTCGATCTACTTGACGCTGGTGCCCCAGTTCATAGCACCCCGGCAATCCTTCGGTGGCCAGATCCTCACCCTGGCCACTGCCCACGCGCTGCTGATCATGATCTGGCTGATGACCTGGACCTTCCTGATCCGGCGCGCCTCACGCACCCTCCAGAAACCCCGCTTCAAACAGGCAGTCGCCAGGACCATGTCCCTGGTACTCCTACGATTCGTAACCGGCTCCGCTATCTGATGGAGCTGGAAGGACGACCCGCCGCCGACCGGTTCAGCCCGCATGCGCTCCGGCGGGCGTGCGCGACCCACAATTACGAGCGTGGTGTGGACCTGGTCGCGATCCAGGAGTTGCTTGGTCACTGGACGGTGAGCTCGACTATGCGGTATGTCCGACCCTCGGCAACGTTCATCGAGGACGCCTATCGGCGGGCGGTCACCACCACGTTGAGCGAACTGACCGGGCAGGACGGAGCGGTATGAGAATCCGGTGGAAGCTGCGGATGGCCGCGGCTCAGCGCGAGGTCTGGACCGGTGCCCAGCTGCGGCGCCTGCTCGCCGAGAAGGCCGGGTTGGAGATGTCGGCCGCGTCGGTGTCGGCGTTGTTCACCAAGGAGCCCTCGCAGGTCAAGTTGTCGACCCTGGTGGCGTTGTGCACCGCGCTGGAGTGCACCCCCAACGACCTGTTCGACGTGGACACCACCCCGATCGAGCAGCCCGCCCGGCCGCCGCGGCCGGTGGCCGAGCAGCCGAAGGCCGCCTCCACCGGGGGCCGGTCCATGCCGCCCCTGTGACCAGAGCGGACGGTATCGGTGGGTAAGCGGCAGCGGGACTGTGCGGGCTGCGGTGCCCCGGTCGGTTTCATCGACCGGCAGCACTGCTGCCGATGCGTGCGGCGGATGACCGAGGAAGCCGCGAAAGAGACCTACCCCGCCTGCGGGAAGCAGAGGATCCTGCAGGTCGACGGCGGCAGGTGCATCACCTGCTCACGAGCATGCGCCACCTGCGGGCACCCGGTCCGGTCAAAGGACACGATCTTGTGCCGGGACTGCCGGCGCAAAGCCCGCCAGCAAGCCGCGCTACGGGACTGCCCGAAATGCGGCCGGCCCGGCCTGTTGCGCGAGGACACAGGATGGTGCGGCCACTGCTCGCGGACCCGGCAGGGCAAGTGGCCGCCCCGCGTCTGCACCGAGTGCGGGCAACTACGCCGACATGCCGCTCTGGGATTGTGCTCGGCCTGTCTGCAACGCCACCCGGACAGGCCGTTCGTCCGGGGTGCGAACCTCGCTGCCAGCCTGGCCCAGCCACCGGACTGGCTGGGCGACTTCATCGCCCATCTCGCGGCCCGTCGCGGCCCCGCCCGCGCCTGCACCATGATCACAGTCTTGGGGCGGCTGCTGGAAGACGAGCACCCCAACCATCCGCAGGCCGTACTGGAACGCGCCCGCCGCCCCGGACGGTCCATGGGTTCCCTCGCCCGGGCGCTGGAGGGATTCTTCACCACCAGAGGGCTGGCGTTGCCGACCGACCAGGCCGAACGCCTCGCAGCTGGACGACGTCAACGCCGTATCGACGCCGTCCCCGAACCGCTGCGGCCGACCGCCGAAGCGTTCAGCACGTTCATGCTCCGATCCCGGGAACGCGCCCTGCGCGCTGGCACCAAACCCCGAACAGACCAGACGATCGACGCCGCGTTGGCGACCGTCCGCGACCTCGGCCGCTTCATAGACATCGACCTGGGCAAACGCGACTGGGCACTGGTCGACGTGCAGGATGTCGAAGCATTCCTGGCCACCTTGCCCAAGGCGCGCAAACGCCGGCTGACGGTGCTCCGCCAGTTCTTCCGGTTCGCCCGGACCCGCAAAGTCGTGCTCGTCGACCCGACCAGCGGCCTGTCGGCCAAGCAGCCCGCAGGGTTCATCGGCCAGACCGTCCTGCTAGAGCAGCAGCGTGCCTTGTTCCGCCGGTGGACCACCAGCCCGGACGCTCACCCCCACGAATGCCTGCTCGGCATCCTCGGCCTCGTCCACGGAGTCTCCAGCCTCGAGGTCCGCCACCTGACCTTGGACGACATCGATCACGGCACACGCTCCATCCACCTGGGCAAACGCCCTCATCCGGTGCCGCTCGACCCCGCCAGCTGAGACGTCCTGCACCGCTGCCTCGTTCACCGAGACGCCCAGGACACCGACAATCCCCACGTCATGGTCACCCGAGGAACCAGAGCCAGAACGACACCCGCCTCGGTCGCCTATGTCAGCCATGTCCTCGACCCCGGCGGCGTCCCGCCCCGGATGCTCCGCAGCACCCGCCTGGTGGACCTGGTCAACACCATGGACCCCAAACTCGTGGCCGCGGCGTTCGGCATGACCGCCGAACGCGTCATGATCTACCTCGCCGACCGTGTCGATCCAGGCCGCCTTCCCGCCGGCTGGGCTGAATGAACAACGTCCGACGCTTCTACCCGCCTTCAGGCCGCGCGCGTTCTCGCCCTGGCAGCGGGCCGCGGCTTTGATCGCGTCAAGGTATTGGCTGGTCGTGACCATTCACGCACCGGGGACGGGCTCAGCGTGTCTGTGGCGCCAGGCCGAGGGGCTGATGCTGTGCGCGCGTTTGAAGGCGACGCTGAAGGCGAAGGCGTCGTGGTATCCGACGTTGCGGGCGATGGTGGCGATGGTGTCGTCGGTGTCGTGGAGTAGGTCTGCTGCGAGGGTCATTCGCCAGGCGGTGAGGTAGGTGAGTGGGGGCTGGCCGACGTGGCTGGTGAAGCGTGCGGCGAAGGCGGCGCGGGACATGCCGGTCTTGGCGGCCAGTTCGGCGACGGTCCAGCGGCGGGCGGGGTCGGTGTGCAGGAGGCACAGCGCGTCGCCGATGGCGGGATCGGCCAGCGCCCGATACCAGGCGGGCGGCGTCGCATCCGGTCTGGCGCACCATGCCCGCAACGCCATCACGAGCATGAGATCCAGCAGCCGGCCCAGGACGGCGTCCTGTCCGGGTTCGTCGCAGGCGGTCTCGGTGGTGAGCAGGTCCAGTACCGCCCGGGTCCGGGGCCCGGCGGGGACGATGGCCAGCGGCGGGAGCATGTCGAGCAGGCGGTCGCCGACGCCGCCGCGCAGGCGGTAGGCGCCCCGGAGCATGGTCGTGGCGCCGGGCTGGCCGTCGCCGTAGGTACGGGGGGCAAGGTTCTGGTGGACCGTCGTCTCCTCGCCGGTGTCGGCGACGTACTTCCTTCCCTGGTGGATCACGATCTGGGGTGGGGTGGACGGGCTGTCGGCGATCGTGTACCGGCCGGTCTCGCTGATGAGGGCGATGTCACCGGCAGTGAGCCGAACCGGCGTGGGGCCGGTGTCGTCGAGCCGGATCGATGCATGGCCGCCGAGTGTGGCCACGACCGTGAGCGCAGGGACGTCAGCGAAGGTCATCGACCACGGCGGCCGTTGGATCAACTGCCGGACCAGCGCGTCGCCCGCGCGGGCCCGGTGCAGCAGATCACTGAGAACGTCCACGCCACCCACGGTAGACGATCACAAATACTTCATCGACGTTCTCCCATGGATCATCTCCGGGCCCGTGCAGTTGCCTGGATGGCATGAACAACATCCTGATTCTCGGTGGCACCGGCAAGACCGGCCGCCGCATCGCCGAGCACCTGCGGGCCGCCGGCCGGCCGGTCCGGTCGGCGTCACGCACCGGCGGCGACATCGGCTTCGACCTGGATGACCCCAATACCTGGGCGCCCGCTCTCGACGGCGTCACCGCCGCCTACCTGATCGAGCCCAACCTGCAAGCGGCGAGCACAGATCGCCAGGGGCGCATCCCCCGGCTCGTGACCGAGGCGGTCGCCGCAGGCGTGCGGCGGCTGGTGCTGCTATCGGCCAGCGGCGCCGACCACGACTATCATCCGCTCAAGCCCGCCGAACAGGCTGTGCGCGGCTCTGGTGTGGAGTGGACCATCCTGCGGCCGGACTGGTTCGCGCAGAACTTCAGCGAGTCCTCCTGGCGGCCCGGCATCCTCAGCGGAAACCTGACCCTGCCCACCGGGGACGGCCGCACCCCGTTCATCGACGCCACCGACATCGCCGAGGTCGCCGCCTCGGCGCTGACCCAAGACCGCCACAACGGCCAGGTCTACGTGCTCACCGGCCCGCGGGCGATCAGCTTCGGTGAGGCCACCGACCTCATCGCAAAGGCCACCGGGCGCACGATCCGCCACATCGATGTCGACCCCGAGGTCTACGTCGAACAGCAGGTCGCCGACGGCATCCCACGCGACGTCGCACAAATACTCACCGGCGTCTTCACAGCAATCCGCAACGGCCAGGCCGCTGCGCTCGCCGACGGAGTGCAACGAGCCCTCGGCAGGCCACCCAGACCGTTCGAGGAATACGTCGCCCAGGCCGCCGCCGCAGGCGACTGGAACTGAACCCGTGCAATTTCGGCGCTGCCTGACACACGTTCGCTCGAACATGTGCGCTTTGCCGAAGGGTTTGTTGCTGGTGACGATCAGCGAGGCGCGTTCGTAGCGGGACGAGACCAGCTGGAAGAACAGGTTCGCGTCCTCGGCCTCGAACGGGATGTAGCCGACCTCGTCGACGATGAGCAGCGGGATCCGGCCGAGCTTGACCAGCTCGGCCTGGAGGTTGCCGGCGTGGTGGGCGTCGGCGAGCCGGGCGACCCATTCGGCGGCGGTGGCGAACGCGACCCGGTGACCGGCCTGACAGGCGCGGATCCCGAGCCCGATCGACAAGTGGGTCTTGCCGGTCCCGGGTGGGCCCAGGAACACCACGTTCTCCTTGCCTGCAATGAAGTCCAGGGTTCCCAGATGGGTGATCGTGTCGCGTTTGAGGGAGCGCTGGTGGTCGAAGTCGAACTCCTCCAGCGACTTGCGGGCCGGGAACCGGGCCGCGCGGACACGGCCTTCGCCGCCGTGCGATTCGTAGGCGGCGACCTCGCGTTGCAGGCTGGCGGCGAGGAACTCCTCGTGCGACCAGCCCTCGGCACGGGCGCGTTCGGCCAGCCGTTCGTCCGCCCCGGGCAGTGACGGCGCCTTCAGAGCACGGGTGAGGTAGGCGATCTCAGACGTCACATTGCGGCCGCTGGTGTTGCTGGCGCTGGTTTCGTGGCCATCACGCGACCCCCTCAGCGCTCGGGCGGTTGGCGCCGTCGGCGGGGTCGGCGGGGTCGGCGGGATCGGCGGGATCGGCGGGATCGGCGGGATCGGCGGGATCGGCGGGATCGGCGGGATCGGCGGGATCGGCGGGGTGATCGAGTCCGAACATGCGGTCGTAGTCAACCAGGCTGCGATGCTCGACTGTGGTGTCGACCGGCGCGACGGCGACCAGGCGGCGGGCCTGGCGCATCTCGGCGGCCGCGGCCGCGTGAACCGGGTCGGTGATGCTTTGATGATCCGCCCAGCACCGTTCGTGCCGGGCGACCTTATTGCCGGCCACGGTGACCACGACCTGCTCGAGACCGGCGCTGATCTCGACCCGCCGCCCCGGAACCAGAGGGTCAGTCTTCAGCCGGAATCGACAAGACGGTGCTGTCGTTTGGGACACGCATCGTTCGAGAGACCCCTCGTTCGAGCTGAGGCGTTCAGCGATATCAGGCCGCCGCCACGAGACTCACCGCACTCGTGGGTGTGGGGGGTCGTTCTCGGATCCGCTGAACCACGAGAGTGCATGGTTCGCCACCGCATGTCGTCGAGTTCCAACGCACCCAAGCGCGGGTGCTCCTGGTAGCGGATCAGGTACGATCAGGTCGTGCCTTTAACGGGGGACGACGTCGACCGGTTCGAGTTGTCGAGGCCACGTCTGGAGGCCATCGCCTACCATCTCCTCGGCTCCGCGAACGAGGCACAGGACGTCGTGCAGGAGACGTTTCTGCGCTGGCACGCCGCCGACGTCGACCGCGTCGAGGTCCCGGAGGCGTGGCTGACGAAGGTGCTCACCAACCTGTGCCTCAACCGGCTCACGTCCGCGCGGGCACGACGCGAGACCTACGTAGGCCGATGGCTCCCCGAGCCGCTGCTAGCCGGGGACCCGATGCTCGGTCCGGCCGAAACCGCTGAGCAGCGCGAAGCGGTCTCGTACGCGGTCCTCACCCTCCTGGAACGCCTGTCCCCCAACGAGCGGGCCGTGTACGTGCTGCGGGAGGCCTTCGACTATCCGCACCGGGAAATCGCCGAGATCCTGGACGTCACCGAGGCCGCCAGCCAGCAGATCCTTCACCGCGCCAAGAAGCATGTCGCATACGGCAAAGCCCGCCGCGACGTCGACAAGGCGGGCGCCCGGCGAATCGTCGAGGAGTTCCTCGCGGCCGCCGCTAGCGGCCAGACCGATGAGCTCGTACGCCTGCTCACCAAGGACGCCATTTCCATAGGCGACGGCGGAGGGGAGGTTCCAGCACGCACCAAGGCGTTCGAGGGAGCCGTCGCGGTCGCGAGGTTCCTTCGGGGCATGTTCAGGCCGGACGGGGCCAAGCGCGCCGTCGTCGGTGGGTCGCCCGAGATATTTTCCTGGACCGCCAATGGCGAGCCCGCCGTGGTCGCCGTCGTGGAGGGCCGGGTCGTCGCCATCATGTGCCTGGAGGTCACCGCCGAGGGCATCGCTGCCTGCCGTACGCAGGCAAACCCCGACAAGCTCGAACGCGCGACCGAACAATGGGCGGCGGCCGACCATGGGGAACCCCTTCTCGTGATGTGACGTGTATTACACATGGCTCCTGTCAGGAAACGGCGGGCTGTCCGGTTCAGGTGACACATCCGGAACCGAACCGAACAGGAGCTAACGATGAGAGTGCTGGTTGCAGGAGCGACTGGAGCGATGGGTAGGCAGCTCTTGCCACGTCTGGTCGATGCGGGACACGAGGTGTTCGCCATGATCCGCAAGGAGTCGGACAAGGCCAAGGTGTCGAAGCTGGGCGCGGTGCCGGTCATCGCCGATGCACTCGATCGCGCGGCGGTCGATGCCGCCGTGCGCCAGTCGGCGCCGGAGGTGGTCGTCCACCAGCTGACCGCCATCGGGCATGTTGACCCCCGCCACATGGAACGCAGCTTCGCCGCCACCGACCGGTTGCGGATCGAGGGGACCGACAACCTGCTCGCGGCCGCACGCGCTGTAGGGGTTCGACGGTTCATCGCCCAGAGCAACGGCGGGTTCACCTATGCCCGGACGGGCGGGCCGGTCAAGACCGAACAGGACCCCCTCGATCCCGCGCCCATCCGCCCGATGGCCTCGATGATCTCCGCGGTCAAGCACCTGGAGGGGGCCGTGCTGGGCGCCGATTGGACCGAAGGCGTCGTGCTGCGCTACGGCGCCTTCTACGGACCCGGCACCTCCATGGCGCCAGGGTCCGAGCAGTTCGAGCTGATCCGCAAGCGCAAGTTCCCGGTCGTCGGCGACGGCGGCGGGGTGTGGTCGTTCGTCCACATCGCCGACGCCGCCGAGGCCACGGTCGCAGCCGTGAAGAACGGTGGCCGCGGTGTCTACAACATCGTCGATGACGAGCCCGCCCCGGTCGCCGAATGGTTGCCGGAGCTAGCGGAGATGCTGGGCGCCAAGAAGCCGATGCGCGTACCGCGGTTCATCGGACGACTGGCCGCTGGACCAGCCGGCGTCGTGCTCATGACAGAACTGCGCGGCGCATCCAACGCCAAAGCGAAGCGCGAACTGGGGTGGCACCCCGCACATCCCAGTTGGCGACGAGGCCTTTCGGGTAAGCGAGCCGTGCGGTGATCGGTGTCCTCGTCCGTCGCGAAGCCGACTTCGCGACGGACGGAGACGCCGTGCAGGAAGCCCCTAGCCCGTCGAAGGTGGCCGGCTAGATATCCGCTCGACACGACGAGGCATTATGACGCGCATGGACCTGCACACACCCACACTCCACACCGATCGCCTGCGCCTGCGTCCTTTCGACGACGCAGACGCAGACGCTCTGTACGCCATGCAGAGCAGCGCCCACGTGCTGCGCTACTGGGACGCGCCACCCTGGACTGAACGCGACCGTGCCGTGAAGTTCATCGCGAAGTGTCGGCAGATGGCCGAGGACGGCACCGGGGCACGGTTGGCCGTGGACCGTGTCGAGGGCGGGGCCTTCATCGGATGGATCAGCCTGACCCGATGGAACCCGGACTACCGAAGCGCCGCGTTGGGCTACTGCTTCATCGAGGACGCATGGGGCCACGGTTACGCAACCGAGGCTGCGCACGCTGTCCTGCAATGGGCACACGAGACGCTCGACCTGAATCGGGTCCAGGCCGAGACCGACACACGCAATGTGGGATCGGCCCGGGTTCTGGAAAAGGTCGGATTTGTGCACGAGGGAACGCTGCGCCAGGACTGCGTCGTCAACGGTGATGTCTCGGATTCCTGGGTCTACGGGCTGATCCGCAGCGACTGGTCGTCGGAAACGACTGGCACCGGCTGACACTCTCTCAACGGGGGGTCCGACCATCCGGCGGCATCGCCCGCGACGGCCGCAGGTAATGGCCGAACCGCAAGCCCATCGCGCAGCCCTCACCAGGGTGGCAACAGGACAACAGGTCAGGAACATGCAGGCGCACACGCCGTCTCGTTCTGCATCGTGTCGACGACGTGGACCGAGGAGACGCCCTCGATGATCGTCATCGACGCCCACCTGGCGTCCGGCGCCTCGACCAGCGGATTCGCCTTCCACGGCGGAGGCGGCCCATACGGCCGCGGCTCGTACCCTCGGCCCAGCCCACGACCTCGAGGTCCGCAGAGTGGGGTGGGACGACAGGCAGCCGGTCTTCCGGCCCATCCGGCACGCCTGGCGCGTTGAGGTCGCCCACGGCCGCCTGGGACGGACCTGTCGCCTGGCCAAGTCGTTCGAGAACACGACCATCTCGGCGACCGGCTGTCTCCAGGTTTGCCTGCATCGCCACGACCCTGCGGCACCTGTTACGAGAACAAGCCCGCCGGCGCCCTGTCGCGTTCGCAGCTTGACCACCCGCCCTCGCGAACCGCGCGGAATGCGGCGACTAGTTCGCTTGTCGGATGTCCATGCTCTAATCCGCGAATGCATGAGGTCGTTGTCGGCGCGCTGGTTCGTGAAGGTCGAGTTCTACTCGTGCACCGGAGTCCGAACAAGCGTGCGTACCCGAATATCTGGGATTTGCCCGGTGGCTCCACCACATCGGCATCGGACGAACCCACGCCCGAACCCACGTCCTACTCCTCATCCACGACCTCGACGTCCGCGTCGTCGACGCCGCCACCGGAGAACTCCTCCGAGACCTCACCCTCGACCCCAGCCGCGACTACCAACCCACCGGCAAACCACCCGGACCCACCCGCAACCCCAAATGACAAAACCCGAACCCACGAATCGTGGGTTCAGCTGTCGCCGATGTCCTGAGACATCACAGAGCGGAGGGTGTGGGATTCGAACCCACGATGACGGTCACCCGCCATACCGGTTTTCAAGACCAGCGCACTCGGCCACTATGCGAACCCTCCAGGCGACGTGGTCGCCGATCGTCGAGGATAGCAATGCGCGTGCGGGGGCGGGGGCTGGCCGGTAGGGTCTCGGCAGAGGCGGACGGGCCGCCTGGGGTACGGACGGAGGTGAGGGCAATGTCCAGGTCGTTCGAGGACATGGCACACACCGTCCGGTCGGCGCGCTGATCTGCCGCTGACCGGACCGGTTGCCGGCGTCGGAGTGACGTCGGTCGTTCCGGTTGTTCCGTCATGCCCTCTGGAGCTCTCGTATGCCTTCCCTCCGTGCGTTGCTGCTGCCGTCCGAGCTCGGATCCGACTTCCGCAAGATCTGGCCGGCCGCGATCATCTCGAACCTCGGCGACGGCGCCATGCTCGCCGCCGGTCCGTTGCTGGTCGCATCGATCACCACCGAGCCGGCCGCTGTCGGTGCGGCCGCTTTCATCCAGCAGTTGCCCTGGCTGCTGTTCGCCCTGTTCAGCGGTGCTCTCGTCGACCGGCTCGACCGCCGACTGATGATCGTTGCCGCTGACACCTTTCGCGCGATCGTCATCGGTGCCCTCGGTGCCGCCGTACTACTCGGCACTGCACCTCTGTGGGCGATCTACGTCGCCCTCTTCCTCCTTGGTACGGCGGAGACGCTCGCCGACAACGCATCCGGTGCACTGCTGGTGGACGCCGTACCGAAAGTGCATCTGGGCAAGGCGAATGCGCGCCTGTTCGCCAGTGGCACCGTGCTGCAGCAGCTCGGTGGTCCGCCGCTTGGTGCTTTGCTGTTCGCGGTCGGGGCCGGGGTGCCGCTCGTGTTCAACGCCGTCACCTTCGGCGCCGCGGCCGCTCTGATCGCGCGAGTCGCCGTACGTCCGCTGCCGACCGAGCCCGCAGGTACGGCGATCTGGGCCGAAGTACGCGTGGGAGTCCGCTGGCTGTGGCAGCACGCGGGTGTACGGACGTTGGCGTGCTCGATCCTGGTCATGAACATCACCTTCTGCGCCGCGTTCGCGACCTGGGTGCTGTACGCACGGGAACGGCTAGGACTGACCGAGACGCAGTTCGGCCTGCTGGTGTCGGTCGGAGCGATCGGCGGCGTCCTCGGCATGCCGGTGTACCACGTGCTCGAGCCGCGGGTCGGCTCGCTGACCCTGCTGCGGGCCGGACTGGTCATCGAAACGACGATCCACCTCATCCTGGCGCTCACCCGGAGTCCGTGGGTGGCCGGCGCGACCATGGCTGTGTTCGGCGTACATGCGGTGGTGTGGGGCATCGTGTCGACCACTGCGAGGCAGCTGGCGACGCCAGAGCCGCTGATGGGCCGGGTCAACAGCGTGTACCTGCTGGCGTCGGTTGGTGGCGCTGCGATCGGCTCCGCCCTGGGTGGCGTACTCGCGCAGCGGTTCGGACTGGCTGCGCCGTTCGCGACTGCCTTCGTGGCGATGGTGCTGATGACGGCCGTCGCGTGGCGTCCGCTACGGCACGTGTCCGTACGTCGGGTCGTCGCAGCGGACTGAGTGGCGGAAAAACGGCTGGAGGCACTCGGCAAACGTTTGTTACTGTTTTCGGCCGAGAGCCCCAACTGTAGTCAGGGAAACGCCCCTGGTGGAGTGGTCTCGTAGCCAGCGCTGCGAGTGGGCCGAGTCGATGCGATCGGAGCACTCTGTCATGCCTACAGCCACGTCCCTCGGCCTCCCGAACGTCCGCGGCCGCCTACCGCTCCTCGCCGGTCTGGCGATCGACTCGTTCGGCGGCGGCTGCGCCGGACCGCTTCTGCTGCTGTTCTTCGTGCGGGTCGTCGACATCCCACTCGGGACGGCGGGAGTCCTGTTGACCGTCGCGACGCTCTTCTCGATCGCAGCACCGGCCGCAGTGGCTGTGGTGATCGACAAGGTCGGCCCGCGGAACCTGGTGGTGGGCGCGCAGTTCGCACAGGGACTCGCGTTCACCGGCTTCTTCTTCGGCCGGTCGGTGTGGCTCGTGTTCCTGTGCGCATTGCTGACGACCAGCGGCCAGCGCGTGTTCTGGTCCGCGATCTTCAGCCTGCTGGCCGATGTCGCCGACGACGGCGACCGGGACAGGTGGTTCGGGCTCGGAGGCATGATGCAGGCCGCCGGGTTCGGCCTCGGCGCGCTGGCTGCCGGAGCACTGCTGGCCATCGGCGGCGATGCGCCGTTCCTGATCGCCATGGCGGTCAACGCGGTGACGTTCTACCTGGCCGGCTTCCTGCTGCTGCGTCTGAACCCGGCTCACCACCGTCGCGCCGTTCAGGACACCGGGCCGGCGCCACTGCTGCGTAAGGACAAGGCGTTCCTGGTGCTGATCGGCGCCAACACGTTGCTGGCCCTGTGCACGATGCTGCTGGGCGTCGGACTACCGGTGTACGTCGCTGAAGCGTTGCCGGCACCCAAGTGGTTGATCGGTGTCCTGCTGGCCGCGGTGTCCGTCGTACTGGCGACCGGGCAGACCCTGGTGGTGCGGCATACCGAGAAGCGTCGTCGTACCAACGTGATCATCGTTGCCGGGGTGGCGTGGGCGGTGTGGGGACTGCTGATGGCCTCACTGCTGCACGTTCCGACCGCACTGGTCGTGCCGGGGTTGATCCTGGCCACAGCGGTGTTCGCGTTTGGCGACGTACTGCACGCGGCGACCGGCAACGCGCTCGCGGCAGCGGTGGCTCCGGCGGTGGGGAACGGGAAGTACCTCTCCTACTGGCAGTACTCCTTCACCTTCGCCAGCATCCTGGCGCCGGCGTACTTCGCTCAGCTCTTCGAGGCCCAGCACGAGCTGCCGTGGCTGGGCATCTCCGCCCTGGCCCTGATCGCGGCTGCCACCATCCTCATCCTCGATCGGGTCTTCCCCCACTCGACCACCCAGCGC
Source organism: Kribbella sp. NBC_00889 (assembly GCF_045207705.1). Classification (NCBI taxonomy): domain Bacteria; kingdom Bacillati; phylum Actinomycetota; class Actinomycetes; order Propionibacteriales; family Kribbellaceae; genus Kribbella; species Kribbella sp. NBC_00889. The sequence goes on from NZ_CP108783.1 coordinate 7,467,195, forward strand.
CAGTGACTCCCGCGTACCTGTCGGTGGCCGGTGATAGGCCAGATAGGTAGGTGTCCTCAGGGAGAGGAGAGTCATGCGGTGGACAGAGCTGGAGTCGAATCAGCCGCGGTTGGCTGAGCTGGGGCGTGACCGGCTGCTCGGGCCGGGCGTCGTACTCGTTGGGACCGTCCGGCGCGACGGCACACCACGCATCAGTCCGGTGGAGCCGTGGATCATGGCCGGGGATCTCTGGTTGTCGATGATGTGGAGCTCGACCAAGGCGAAGGATCTCGGCCGTGATCCACGTGTCCTGGTGCACAGCGTCATCACCGGTCGCGACGGCAGCGAGGGCGAGTTCAAGGTGCGTGGTCAAGCGCGCGGCGAGGACGACGAGTCGGTGCAGCGCCAGTACGCCGAGGAGGTGGCGGCCAGCCTGGGCTGGCGACCTGAGCCGGGGCAGTTCCACCTGTTCGCGGTGGATATCTCCGACGTCACCTTCGTCCGGTACGTCGAAGCCTCCGGCGACCAGTTCGTGACGCGCTGGCCGGCCGGACGCGAGTTCGTACGGCGCGGGACCGGAGCGACAACGGTCGGCGAACCCGAGCCATATCAGGACCTGCTCCGACCTACCACGGAGCGTTGACGCGGAGGAGTTTCCCGTAGCCGTCGATCGGGAGTGTCGTCCGGGTCGCGGCCAGGATCGAGTAGAGCAGGACCTGGTTCGCCTCCAGGACCAGTTGCCCGGTGCGGTGTTCCAGCGTCTCGATGGCCTGGGCAGCACGGAAGCCGTTGCCTGCGATGAAGATCGCCTCGGTCGAGGCGTCCACATGGCTGCTGCCCCAGTCGATCACGTGCTCGGGCCGCACCTGCTCGGGGTCCTTGGGAATCGACGCCGCGGTGGAGACCGCGACGTCGAATCCTTGACCGCGGAAGTACGCGGCGCCGAGGTCACTCATCTCGTCGTCGAACCATGGTGGATGGACCACGGCGACCCGGCGTACGCCGAAGGCCCTCAACGCCTGCGTGGCCGCGATCCCGCTGGTCACAACCGGCACATTCGATAGCTGGCGCAAGCGTTCGACCAGCTCAACTTCGGCGGCGCGCCCGATCACATATCCGGTCGTCGTCGACGCGTAGGCGATGGCGTCGACGGACGCCTCGCGGAGCCGTGCGACCGCCGGTTGCAGGGCCTCGGGCACATTTCCAGAGAGACGCGACAAGGTGCGCGCGACCACTACATCGATACCCGCTGGCGCCATCTCCGGCAGCTCAACCTCGGGTCCCGCTGCCACATGCGGCGTCAGCACGCCGACCCTGAGCGCCCTGCGTCGGGTCACCGCTGCCCGGCCATTCGTCCAGCTCCAGGCACCACCAGGCTTGCCCTCCTCAGCCGCGCTGCGGTCGATAGACCTGCACAACGACGCCACTGGGGAACGGTATGGCCTCGATCAGTTCAAGGTGCCGCGCCGCCGGCAGCTGGTCGAACAGTGCCTCCCCGCGGCCCAGGATCAGGGGTTGGACCAGCAGGTGGTACTCGTCGATCAAATCCGCCGCGGCCAGCGCGCCGGCCAACCTGCAACCACCCCAGACGATCACGTCCGGGCCGGTCTCTGCCTTGATGTCGGCGATCTCGGCTGCGAGGTCGCCCCGCGCGACCCGGGTTTCGGGCCAGGTGGCCTCATCGTCGCTGAGCGTCTTCGAGAACACGACCTTGGGGATGGCGTTCATCGGCGACGCGTAGGGGTCGTCGGACTGCGGCCAGTACGACGACATCTCCTGGTACGTGACACGGCCCATGAGGTGTGCACCGGCCTTACTGATCCGGTCCAGCTTCCACTTCTTCAGCTCAGCGCCCTCAGGGATCGCGACCCCTGGGTGCTCACGGTCGCTGCCGACGAACCCGTCCAGCGACATCGACATGTACAGGATGACGTTCCGCATGACTTCCTCTCGTTGCTGGTTCTCGTTACTCCTGTCCTGACGCTCGCAGCCGGCTGAGCCGGTATCAACGCCGGCTTGGGTCACGCACCATGTAACGTGAGTTCACGATGGCCGACATCGAGTTGCGGGAACTCACTCTGTTCATGGTTCTCGCCGAGGAGCTGCACTTCGGGCACACCGCGGAGCGGCTCGGCCTCACCACGTCGCGAGCCAGCCAGACGCTGCGAGCGCTGGAACGCAAGCTCGGCGGACGACGCCTGTTCGACCGCACGAGCCGCGTCGTCACCCTGACCGCGGCCGGACAAGCCCTCCACGACGAACTCGCACCCATCGTGACCGACTTGGACAACGCGCTCGCACGGGCCCGCGGACGGGCGGCCGGACCGGGGCTGATCCGCATCGGGGTCCTCAACGCGGCATCCGGGAGCCTCGTCCTGAACGAGGCGGTCAAGCTCTTCGAGCAGTCGTACGACGGCGCCGACGTACGACTGGTCGCGACCCCCTTGACGGACCGACTGGGGCCACTACGTCGGCGTGAGGTGAATCTGTCGGTGACTCGACTGCCCCTCGACCAACCCGACATCGTGATCGGCCCCGTGCTCTCTCGAGGCGATCCACGCGTGGTGATGGTGGCCGTTGACCATCCGCTCGCCAGTCGAAGCCAGGTCTCGGTGGAGGACTTCGCGGACTATCCCGTGAGGCGACCGGCCGACCCGCCAGAGCTGGCGCACGCCAGCTGTCCCACCCACACACCCAGCGGCCGCCCGATCGTGCCCGCCGACATCCACATCAACGACAGCTCCGAGCTGCTCCTGCTCATCGCCCAGGGACGGCTCGTCCACCCGACCGTCGCCCCCTTCGCCGAGCATTTCCGGCACCCCGGCATCGCGATCATCCCGATCCAGGATCTACCACCCTCATCAACGGCGCTGGCCTGGCTGCGGGGGTACGAAGACCCCGCCCGCGACGCCTTCCTGGCCACCATCGACCACGTCGTCAAGTCACACCCACACCTGGCCGGGGACGCCGGCCAGAAAGTCTGACGCACATGTGATGTCTCAGGACATGGGTGACAGTTCTGCATCAGGACATCGGTGACAGTTGGTGTGTCAGGACATCGGTGACGGTTCAGGGGTCTTGGCGTGGGCCGCGGGGGCGGCCGTTGCCGACGTAGGTCACTCCTGGTGCGGGTCTGGTGTGCTCGATGAGGATCTCGCCTTCCAGGTCGGTGACGGTGATCTTGTCGCCGGGCTTGTTGCCGGTGCTGATGACGAGGACCTGCTGGAAGCCGCGTCGCCCGTCGACCAGGTATTGGACCTTGTCCAGGTAGAACATGCCGGCGGGAGTCAGCTTCTTGACGACGGTGTCGTCGGGCAGGTCAGCGGGCGCCGGTGCGAGAGGCGGCCGGGGCCGGCTGGCGGGACGGTGGGAGCGACGGGGAAGGTTGTGTGTGGGACGTGGCGGCTCGGCCTTCGCGGTGGCTTCCCAGGCGGCCTGGGGCGTGACGCGTCCGGGCAGGCCCTGGTGGGGGCGCTGGGTGTTGCAGATGTGGTCGAAGGCGTCGACCTGGGCCTGCAGTTCGTCGAGCGTCTCGGCGAGCGCTTGTTTGTCGAGGTAACGGAACAGGGTCTGGTGGAAGCGTTCGTTCTTGCCCTGGGTCGTCGGCTTGTAGGGCTTGCCGGTGATCGGCTCGACCCCCAGGGCCATCAGGTGGACGACGAATTGACCCAGGAGCCCACGGCGCGACGGATTGAGCGCGGATCCGTTGTCGGACAGCAGCCGCTGAGGCACGCCGTGGGCGGCCACGGCCTTGTCGAACACGGCGATCGCCGCGGCAGATGTCTCGCCCCACGCGACGTGGGAAGCGACCGCATAGCGGGAGTGGTCGTCGATGAGCTGGAGGATCACACACCTACGCCCACCGGTGAGCACGTACTCGGTGCCGTCGAGCTGCCAGCAGGCGTTCGGAGCTGGATAGACGAACCGGCGCCAGGCCGAGCGTGGCTTCTTCCGCGGTTCGAACCGCGCCACACCGGCCTGCCGGAAGATCCGGGCCAGTGACGCGACCGAGGGCACCACCTCCAGCCCCATCGCGCGCATCTTGTCGTGCACGCTGATCGGCCCGTGGTCGAGCCCGGAGGCCTCCAACGCAGCCCGCACCTGCACCGCTTGTTCTTTGACCTCCTCGGTCAACTTCGCCGGGCTCGTCCTCGGGCGCCTGGACCTGGGCTCGAGCACGGCCGCCGGACCGTCGGCCGTCGCGCGCTTGCGCAACTCGTAGAAGGACTTGCGCGAAATGCCGTGCTCGGCGCAGAAGGTCGAGACCGCACCGCGCGGAGCATCGTCCGGCCACTGCGAGATCGCAAGGCGGACACGGGGATCGATAGGTTCATTGGCTGGCACCGCCCGAGCCTCGCGGCCGAAGTGTCACCACCAAGCCCACCAGAAATGTCACCGATGTCCTGATGCAGAACTGTCACCGATGTCCTGCGACATGACAAAAGTCTGACGCACAGCAGTTGCAGGCAATCGAACATCTGTTCTAATGTTTTCCCAGTTCGCGGTTCTTCACCCCGGACGTCCGGCCGGCCGAACCTCCCACCTCCGATGTGGACCGGCTCTCCGGACACCGCCGCCCGGGTAATGAAGGCCCGGGCTGTGGAGATCCGCACACGATCGGGTACAGGCTCACGAAGGACAGGTGATGCTCAACGGAGGGACAGCGCGATGCTGCTCGAACACCGCGGCCGACGACCGGTCGTGCCCGAATCCGCTTATGTCGCACCATCCGCCGTCCTCTGTGGCGCCATCGTTCTGAGCCAGGGCAGCAGAGTCCTGCACGGTGCCGTACTGACTGCGGAGAACGGTGAGATCCAGGTCGGTGCGAACAGCGTGGTGATGGAGAACGCCCTGGTGCGCGGCCGGGCGAGTCATCCCACCCTGCTCGGCGACGCGGTCCTGGTAGGTCCCCATGCACACGTCAACGGCGCCACGGTCGAGGACGAGGTCTTCATCGCCACGGGCGCCGCGTTGTTCCCCGGTTCTGTCGCCGGCGCGGGCGCGGAACTCCGGATCAACAGCGTGCTGCACGTGAACTCGCGCCTGGAACCCGGCACGGTCCTCCCGATCGGATGGATCGCCGTCGGCGACCCGGCCCAACTCTTCGCTCCCGATCGGCACGAAGAATTCTGGCCCATCCAGCGCGACCTGGACTTCCCCGGCACCGTCTACAACGTCCCCCGCGGAACGCCGATGCGCGACATCATGAGCCGCCAATCGACCTTCTACGGCAGCCACCAGTCGGACCGGGAGCTACCTAGCCCGGACTGAGTACGCCCGGCTGTTCGGTCGACTGTGGTGGGCTCGGGCGGTGGGGCGCGGAGGTGCGCTCTGCGCCCATGCCGGCCAGGACGACGAACGCGATGCCGAAGACGGGGAGCAGGCCCGGCATCTGATGAAGGATGAGCCAACCGACGAGGAGGGCCAGCGCTGGTTCCAGACTCATGAGTGTGCCGAACACGCCTGCGTCGAGGCGGCGCAGGGCCAAGTACTCCAAGGTGAACGGGATGACCGGGAGCAGGAGTGCCAAGCCGAAGCCGATGGCGACCAGATCCCAGGTCATCAGCGGGATCGTGCTCGGCCCGGCAACGACTGTCGCTACCACGGCAGCGACCGGGATGGACACGCCCAACCCCTGAAGGCCGGAGACGTTGTCGCCCACGTGCTGGGTGAGCAGGATGTACGCCGCCCAGCAGACCGCTGCGCCCAGTGCGAACAAGACGCCGAGCACATCCAGCGACCCGCCGACCGGCACCACCCCAGCCGAGCCATGCGCCGACGACGCCGAGCCGCCGACGAACCGCCACGGCTGGGTCAGCAGCATCACCCCGACGAACGCCAGTGCAGGCCACACCAGCCCGGCCCGCCTTCCCCCGAGGCCGCGTAGGCCAGGGATCCGGACCGCGGCGGGTTGCCGCGCGTTGCGTACGACAACGACGCTCAGCGGGCCGAGGAACTCCAAGGCACTGGCCACGCCGAGCGGAATCCGGGCGGCCGCTGCCATGAAGAGAAGAGTCACGCCGCCGGTTGCGATCCCCAAGCCGACGGCCGCGAGGAGGGAGCGGCGATCGAACGAGCGGAGGCGGGGACGGAACAGGACCAGCACGATCACGGCCGCGAAGGACAACCGCAGCCACGCCGCGCCCTCGGGGCCGAGGCGGTCGAACAGGCTGACCGATACGGAGAGGCCGAGCTGGACGCAGCTCATCGACATGACGGCGAACGCCACACCGGTGCGGCTCTCACGGGTGCTCATGCACTCCAGTGAAGCTCGGGAATCCGTTCGCGTCCACGTGAGAATCATGGACATACCATTCGGGATCACTGAACAATGGCTCCATGGATGTACGGCGTCTCGAGCTTCTGCTGGCGTTGTCCCGGCTGGGGTCCATGCGCGCCGTCGCGGAGACCCTCGGTGTGACCACCTCGACGGTCTCCCAGCAGATCGCCGCGCTCGCCCACGAGGTCGGCACGCCGCTGCTGGAGCCCGACGGACGCCGCGTCCGGCTCACCCCAGCCGGGCAGCGATTGGCCGGGCACGCGGTGGACATCGTCGCCGCGGTCGAGGCGGCCCGTGCTGACCTCGACCCCTCGGCGAAACCGGCTGGAACGGTTCGCGTGGCCGCGTTCCATACCGCGATCCGGGACACGGTGCTGCCCGTCGTCCAGCGGCTCGCCTCCGAGCATCCCGACGTACGGCTGGAGATTCAGGAGCAGGAGCCGCCCGAGGCGCTGACGCTGCTCGAGCGTGATCAGGTCGACCTGGCGGTGAGCTACGACTACAACCTGGCACCTGCGAACGTCGACCCTGGCCTCCAGATCACCCGGCTGTGGCAGGCGACGTGGGGACTCGGCGTACCCTCTCGCTCCCGGCGTACCTCGGGAACGGCGGCGGAGGTGGCCGCTGCGTTCGCGGACACCGACTGGATCGTGAACTCCCGCCACGCCGGGGACGAACAGGTCGTGCGCGCGATCGCCTCGCTGGCAGGCTTCGAGCCACGCATCACGCACCGCGCCGACAGCCTCCCGCTGGTCCGGGACATGATCGTCGCGGGCCTTGGCGTCGCATTGCTGCCGACCGGCAGCCTGAAGGCCCCTGGCATCTCGGTACGCCGGTTGCGCGATCCGGTGCCGATGTTCCGTACGTACACACTCACCCGCCGCGGCCGAGGCGGATGGGCTCCGCTGGCGTTGGTCCAAGGACTGCTCGAACAGCAGCGGCGAGCGCCGGACGCGGTCAGCTGGACGTGATGCTGTGCAACTGGAAGCGGCGGACCGTGGCCGGCGCGGTGCCCGCACACGTCAGCTTGGCGTCGACCGAGTCGAGATGCGCCGACACCTCGACGGTGAGCAGATCGGCGTCGGGCAACGCGAGATCCACCTGCCAGTGATGGCCGGCCAGTCCACGAACGGCTCTGGGACGAAGCTCATCGACGAGTAGTGAGTGCCCTGCCGCGCGGGCGAAGTGTTGCGCGGCCTGGACCGGTGGGACGAACGCACCCGATCCACGCAGCAGATCCGGCACCACCCGCCCTTCGTCGTGATGCTTGGCGAGCTCGACCGCACGAGCAACCGGAACATGTCCGTAGAACAACCCCTGCGGCAGTACGACGACGTTCGCGGCGAACCGGTCACCTCCGACGTGGCTGCACTCCCAGGTCCGCTCCGGATACGCACCGGCCAACGCAGCCGCAACAGGCCGACCACGTACGGCGCAACACGCGTCGTGCCGTCCGTGCGTGCAGACGAGGTACACCGGCTCACGACTGACCGGTCCTGGTTCAGCGTCGCCGCGCAGGACGTGCAGCAGATGCTCGTCCGACGGAAGCTCGCCCCACCGGACCGACTCGCGCCCCGGCCGGCAGTCGGCCAGCGCGTACCGGCGCGGAGCCGATCGGTCCAACCGTCCGTAGCGTCTGATCAGCGCGGGCCGGTACCCCCGCTGCCGGCAGAGCCGCGCGACCTCCGCACCCAATCCCTCGGGCCGGAGGGCGGCCAGAGCGTCCCGCGGCCAAGCGACACGGGATTCGATCAGCAGCCAGCGCTCCGCGGGTGGCGCGGTCGCGACCAGCGAGTCGCCACGGCGGTCCGCCATTGCGGCACAGCCCGTGTCGGCCCGGTAGCGACCGTCAATCACCACGCCAGCCATGCTCACCCCACGTCACCGTTGCCCTCCGCAACTACCGGCTGTAGTTTACGCGTCGGCGACGAGGACAGCTTCGGTGAGGAGGCGGCGGACGAGGACGAGCTGATCGGCCTCGTCGAGACCGGGCAGGTCGCCGACCTTGTGGTCGCTCCCCGCGCACAGTTGCACGACGGCATCGCCGGTGACTGCGGGTAGCGTGATCATCCGGTCTGGCAGTTGCAGCACGACCGGATCCCCGACCACGACCCGGCAGCGCAGACCGGTCCGGAGGCGGACCGTCGTACCCACGGCCAACGAGGCGATGGAGGCGGCGTGCGCCAAGGGTCCGAGTGGCGCAGGACGGTTGGCAGACCAGGTACGGCGTCGGAGCCGGGCAGCCAGGTCCTCCGGAGTCGTCGACCGGATCTGCTGGGCGAAGAGGTCCGCCACCTCGGGAAGGACTGCTCTGAGTTGCTCCGGGTCGCTCGGATCGAATCCGAGCGGCAGAGCACGGCGCAGCGAGGGCTCGTTCGCGGCAGCCGCGGCAAGCTCCTGCACGAGCAGGTAGCGAGTCATGGTGTGCAGTCCGACCGTCAGATGAGCACTGACCCCGCCCAGAGCCTTGGCCGAGTGCAGGAACCCCCGCGGTATGTACAGCGCGTCACCCGGCCTCAGCACCCCATCAACGACCGGTGCATTGTCACGAGCCGCGGCTGCGACCGCTTGGGAGTGGTCTGTCCACGGCTGGTTGCGGAGTGGGTCCACATGCACCGGCTCGTGGACGGTCCAGTGCTTCTCGCCGGCCACCTGCAATACGAACACGTCATGGACGTCGTAGTGCGCGGAGAACCCCTGTGACTCGGCAGGGGTGAAGTAGGCGTTGATCTGCACTGGGTGACCCGCGTCGACCGACAGCTGGGTGGAGAAGTCGACCAGAGCGGGCCAGGTGCGGTGCAGGGCCTGCAGTACGACGGTGTGGCCGCTCGCGAACAGGGCAGCGACCTTGTCGTCGCGGACCTGGTCGGCGATCTCCGCTCCGACACCGCCCGACCCGGTGAACTGTCCGTCGCCGACGACCGCACCGTTCTTGGCGATCCGCAGGAACGGCGTGCGGAGGCCGCGGCGCGACAGCAGTTCGTCCGCAGCCTCCAGGCCGAACAGGTCGTCGTACGGCGCGGGCAGGTCGGGGCCGCGGGACAGCAGAGCCCGCGAACCCCAGTAGGAGGTCGCGAACTCGTCCAGATCACCTGCCACACAGCGCCGGAGAGCCGGACAGTCGTCAGGCTGCGAACCGGCTCCCGGCACCGTAGTCACCAACTTCCAGAACCTCCACTGGCTCCGCCGTCGGCACCACCGTCGGTCGCGTTGGAATCGGCACCGCCGTCCGCCGGACCTTCACCACCTCCGGCACCACCATCCGCGCCGCCGTCCGCTCCACCATCACTCATGCCAGGTGAGGCTCCGCCGTCCGCAGGTCCCTCGCCGCCACCAGCGCCACCGTCCGCACCGCCGTCCGCACCGCCATCAGCACCGCCGTCACTCACGCCAGACGATGCTCCACCGTCCGCCGGTCCTTCGGCACCGCCCGCGCCACCATCCGCACCCCCGTCACTCATGCCAGCCGTCGCACCGCCGTCCGCTGGTCCTTCAGCGCCTCCGGCACCACCATCCGCGCCGCCGTCGGCACCGCCATCCGTCCCACCAACGGTCGCGCCACCGTCCGCCAGACCTTCGCCACCTTCGGACGAAGTCGTCATGTCGTCGTCGTTCAGACCCATTGTGCTGCTCCCTTCGCGAATGACCAGACGAGTGCCGGAGGGGCGAGCAGGGCACTCTGCGACCATCCTGTGCGCAAAGTGCAGGTGGACTAAACCCCTCGCGGGTTACGGCGACCAATCGGTTCGACGGCGAACGCCGCACGGCTCCGAACGGGGGTCAGGTCGTCAGGTCGCGCCACACCTTCGCGAAGGCGTCGGTCACGTCCTCCGGCCGGACGGCGATGCGCAGCCAGTCCGGTCCGAGGCCCGGGAAGGTGTCACCCCGACGGACCGCGAATCCGCGCTCTCGCAGGGATTCCCGCAGTACGGCGCCGCCCTCGACATGCACCAGGACGAACGGTCCACGCGGCACGCCGTACGTCGGAACCGGACCGAGACTGTCGAGCAGATGGACACGTTGCCGGTCGATGTCCAGCGCGGCCTGAGCCGCTTCGGCGACCGCACGCTCGTTGCTGCAGGCAATAGCCGCGGCGAGAGCAGGAGTGGACACCGGCCAGTGTGGCTGCACAGCGGCCAGTTGTTCGACCAACCCGGCTGCCGCAAGCACATAGCCGACCCGGAGGCCCGCGAGTCCCCACGTCTTGGTCAGGCTGCGGATCACGACCAGACCGGGGATCGAGGCGCCGGCCAGCGACTCCGGCTCGCCCGGTACGGCGTCCATGAACGCCTCGTCGACCACCAGAATCCGGTCCGGCCGGGCCAGCTCGTGCAGGTCGTCGGCGCGGTGCAGCACGGACGTCGGGTTGGTCGGATTGCCGATGACGACGAGGTCAGCGTCGGCAGGGACCGCGCGCGGGTCCAGGACGAACCCGTCCTCCGGCCGTAGGACGACCCGGTCGACCACGTGCCCAGCCGACCGCAGCGCAGCCTCGGGCTCGGTGAACTGCGGATGAACAACGACCGAATGCCGCGGCCGGAACGCCCGAGCGATCAGCACGAACGCCTCTGCCGCCCCTGCGGTCAGCAGCACCCGGTCAGGCGAGACACCGTGGCGCGCGGCGACCGCTGCCACCGCTGCGTCCTGTCTCGGGTACGCCGCCAGGTCGCTCAGGCTGGCTGTGATCTCCTCGACCAGCCAGGCGGGCGGAGTGCCGGTCCGCACGTTGACTGCGAGGTCCACCAGGCCGTCCCCAACCTCGAGGTCCCCGTGATGATCCAGATCGAACCCATCCGCCACCCCAGGAGGCTAACCCGCTCGCAGCGATCCCGGCCGGGCAGTCCGCGCACCGGGCGTCAGCGCGGGCTGACGGTGTAGCGACGGTTCAGCAGCGACGGGTTGCGCCGCCGCACGTCGGTCAAGCGGTCGGCGGACACCTCAGCCACCGCGTACCCGTCTGCCTCGCCTACTGCGGTGAGCGCGATGCCCTGCGGGTCGATGACCTGGCTGAGGCCGCAGTACTTCTTGCCGTTCTGGGCGGCGGCTGCCACGTAGCAGGTGTTTTCCACAGCCCTGGCCGTGAGCAGAGTGGTCCAGTGGTGCTCCTTGAGCGGTCCGCGAACCCACGCGGCCGGTACGACGAGGACCTCGGCGCCGGCGTCGACCAGTGCGCGGGACAGCTCGGGGAAGCGCAGGTCGTAGCACGTCATCAGGCCCAGCGAGCGCCCAGCGACCTTCACCACGACCGGTGCGACATCGCCGGGAGTCAGCTGGTCCGACTCCTTGTAGCCGAAGGCGTCGTACAGGTGGATCTTCCGGTAGGCGCCCAGCAATGAGCCGTCGGCGCCGACCGCCAGGAGCGTGTTGTACGGCCGGTGCTGATCGCAGCTGCGCTCGAACATCCCTGCGACGATCGCCACGCGGTGCTCCAGCGCGCACTTGCGCAGTGTGTCCACGAACTCGCCGTCGAGCGCCTCGGCAGCCTCCCCGACCGATCCGCCCTCGACGGCGAAGTCGGCCATGATCGCCTCAGGCAGCACGACCACGTCCGGCTGCTCCCGCGCCGCATCGGCGACGACGCGCGTCACCAGGTCGCGGTTGGCGGCCTTGTCGTAGCTGCTGGCGGTCTGCACCACGGCGATCTTCACCCCTCCATGGTGCCGCAGAAGATCCGGACTTGAACCTCACGCCACGTGAGGACCTACGGTCGACGACATGGACACCGACGAGAGGACCTGGCGGGTCGGCGAACTGGCGGAAGTCACCGGCCTCAGCGTCCGCACCCTGCATCACTACGACGAGATCGGCCTGCTGTGCCCAAGCGATCGGAGCGCGTCCGGACACCGTCGGTACGACGCCGACGACGTCCGCCGCCTGCACCGGGTGGTCGCGCTGCGCGGGTTCGGGCTGACGCTCGCCGAGGTGGGGCAGATCCTCGACGGGGAACTGACGGATCCGCGGGAGCTGATCCGCAAACAGCTCGAGGTCGTCGAGGAGCAGCTCGCCGCCGCGTCCGAGGTGAAACGCAAGCTGCTCGGTGTCCTCGGTGGATTGGAGCGGGCCGACGAGCCGTCGGCCCAGGCACTTCTGGAACTGATCGAGGTGATGACTGCGATGTCCCGTGCACTGACACGCGAGGAATTCCAGGAGCTGGCGCAGAGCCGGCTCCGAGCCGTGGCCGACCTGACCGCTGCCGAGTTGGAGGCATTGGCCGAGGAGCGGAAGGAGGCGATGGCCGCGCTGACGCCCGAGGAGCGCGAGGTACTGCGAAGGAACCGAGAGGAGTTGATGCCGAAGGACTGACCCGGCGACACTGCTTCCGTGGACTTCGACGCGCTGGTGCTCGCTGGGGGTGGTTCGACCCGGTTCGGTGGAGTGGACAAGGCGATGCTGGTGCTCGACGGCGTGACGCTGCTGGACCGGGTGCTGACGGCAACTGATGCCGCCGTGTCGACCGTGGTGGTCGGCCCGGTCCGCACGACCTGCCGAGAGGTTGGCTGGACGGTCGAGGATCCACCGTCCGGCGGCCCGGTGGCAGGGATCGCGGCCGGACTCGCCCACGGCTCCGCTGCGGTCGTCGTAGTGCTGAGCTGTGACCTGCCGTGGCTGACGGAGGCCGACGTCGCGCGTCTCGTCGACGGTCTCGGGGACCATGACGGCCACGGGCTCCGGGATACCGACGGTCGTGGGCAGCAGCTCGCGACGGCGTACCGGCGTACCTCGTTGGCCGAGGCGATTCGGCGGATCGGCGATCCGCGGGACAAGTCGGTACGGCGGCTGGTGGCCGACCTGGACCTGGTGTGGTCCGACCCGACTCGGGCCGGCGACGACGTCGACACCTGGGCTGACTTCGACGACTGAAAAACGTTCGACAGCACTTCTACTGTGAGGCTGTGGATGTTGCTGCGATGGTCGCGAGAGCCTGCCCGGACAGTCAGATTGCCGAGGTTGTCCAGCGAACCGGCGGACAACTGAGCACGGTCTTCGAGGTACGGCGGACCGACGACGATCCGGTGATCGTCAAGGTCTACGCACCCGAGTGGGCGTGGAAGCAGGCCAAGGAAGTACATGTGTACGGTCTGCTCGCCGCGGAGCTCGACGGGTCGATCCCGCGTGTCGTGCACGCCGAGCCGGCCGGGGAGTTGGACGCGTTCACGGTGCTGACCAAGCTGGACGGCGTACCACTGTCGGAGCTGAAGCCGCCGGACTGGCGGGCGACGTACGAGCAGCTCGGACAGTTGGTGGCGCGGGTGCATCGGATTCCGCAGCCGGAGTACGGGTATTTGACCGACCGGATCCTTGATCCGTTGCTGGACAACGATCAGTACATGCGGCGTCAGTTCGCCAAGAAGCTCGGGGAGTTCGAGCAGCTTGGCGGGGATGCGGCGTTGCGGGAGGAGATCCGCGAGTACGTCGACGAGCGGTCCGATCTGTTCGCGGCGAACCAGGCGGCGACGTTGTGCCACAACGATTTCCACGAGGGCAACGTGCTTGTGGATCCGGTGACCTGGCGGGTGACGGGGTTCATCGACGTGGAGAACGCGATCGCGGCCGATCCGTTGATCGATCTCGCGAAGACCGTGTCGTACTCGATCCACGACAACGCGGACAAGCTCGCCGGCCTGGTCGACGGGTACGGCCCACTGCCGGACGACTGGCAGGAACGCGTGCTGCTTTATCGCGTGTACCACTCGCTCGAGCTCTGGGACTGGTTCGCCTCAATAGGCGAAACCACTCACCTGAACACCATCGCCGCCGACCTCGCCGAACTCGTCAACAACTGACAGCCCCACCCGACAGCTGACCGAGTGCGTGCTCACCTCCTTGACCGTGGACGTGGGCAGCACCCGAGCGCGGACTTGGTCGGTAGCTGAGTGCGAACTTGGTTGGAAGCTGAGCGCGGACGGGGCGGGGCTGGGCGCGGCCGGGGCGGGGGCTGGGCGCGGACGGGACTGAGGGCTGGGCGCGGACGGGACTGAGGGCTGGGGCTGGGCGCGGCCGGGGGCGGGGGTTGGGGTGGTTGCGCGGGTACGGTGTGGGGCATGCGAGCTGTTGTGTGTGAAGGTGCGGGCGGGATCGAGGTTCTGACGGTTGGCGAGATTCCGGATCCGACTCCGGCCGTCGACGAGGTCGTGATCGACGTCGTCGCCGCGGGCGTGAACCGGGCCGACCTGCTGCAGCGGCAGGGGTTCTATCCACCGCCGCCGGGCGCACCCGGGACGATCGGGCTCGAGGTGTCAGGGACGATCTCCGAGGTCGGGTCCGAGGTCGAAGGCTGGTCCGTCGGCGACGAGTGCTGCGCGTTGCTCGCGGGTGGCGGGTACGCCGAGAAGGTCGTCGTACCGGCGCCGCAGGTGATGCCGATTCCCGACGGGCTCGACCTGATCAGCGCGGCCGCACTGCCCGAGGTGGTCGCGACGGTGTGGTCCAACGTGTTCATGACCGCGCACCTGAAGGACGGCGAGACGCTGCTTGTCCATGGCGGTGCATCCGGCATCGGCACGATGGCGATCCAGCTCGGGGTGGCGCACGGCGCGCGCGTACTGACCACGGTCGGCAGCGTGGACAAGATGGAGTTCTGCACCCGGCTCGGCGCGGACGTCGCGATCAATTACAAGGAAGCCGAGTGGGCGTCGGTGGTGAAGGAAGCGACGGCGGGCGCCGGCGCGGACGTCATCCTCGACATCATCGGCGCGAAGTACCTGACCGAGAATGTGAAGTCCCTCGCGTACGACGGCCGCCTCGTGGTGATCGGCATGCAGGGCGGTGCGAAGGGCGAGCTCGACCTGGGCCGCCTGATGAGCCGCCGCGCGCAAGTCATGGCAGCCGGCCTCCGTCCCCGCTCGGTCGCCGGCAAGGGCCGCATCATCGCGGACGTCGTCGGCCACGTCTGGCCGTTGATCGCCGAGAAGAAGGTGCGCCCGATCATCCACACCACCTATCCCCTGGCGCAGGTGGCCCAAGCCCACCAGGACCTCGAAGACTCCACCCAACTCGGCAAGATTCTCCTCACCACCTGACCCCCTCCCCATCTGCCTGGCTGACCCATCGGGCTGTGGTTGGCCCACGGCACGCCGCTGGCTAACCCACCATCTGCCTGGCTGACCCATCGGACTGTGGGTTGGCCCACGGCACGCCGCTGGCTAACCCACCATCTGCCTGGCTAACCCACCAGAGGTGGTCGGTCGCCGTGGTGGGTTAGGTGGTCGGGAGGTTGGCGGCCAGCCAGTCGGGGTCGGGGGCGACCAGTTGGATGACGTCGAGCCAGCTGCCTTCGGGGTCCCGCACGAAGAAGTGACGCTGGCCGAACACCTCAGTGACCGGCTGCGTCTCGAGCGGAACGCCCGCCTCTGTGAGCGCAGCGGCAACCTTGTCGGCGTCATCGACGACAAACCCGAAGACATTCGTGCTCTCGGTCAGAGCGGACACGGCCGCCGGGACCGTCGCGTGGCCGCGCTGACAGATGGCAAGCTCCCAGTCCGCCTCGCCCCGGCGCACGGTGATGAACCAGCCCAGGTCGATCGCGATCTGCAGGTCGAAGTACTGCTGATAGAAGGCGGCGACCTCCGCCGGACGGTCGGTGACCACGGTCGCGCCGAATGCCGCGGGTTGCATACGCTCTCCTGACTACTACAGCTGTTGTTATTATGTACGACAGTTGTAGTGGATACCTGCTAACCTGTCAACTATGCCCCGGAACCCGGAACGCCGAACTCAGCTCGCCGACGCGGGCCTCGCCGTCCTCGCGGAGGCCGGCGCCCGCGGCCTGACCCACCGAGCCGTCGACGCCGCGGCCGGACTCCCCGCCGGTACGGCGTCCAACTACTTCCGGACCCGTGATGCGTTGCTCGGCGCCCTCGGCGAGCGGATCTTCGAGCGACTCGCGCCGGACGAAGCAGTACTCGAACCGCTGGCGAAGCGCGAGCCGACGATCGACCTGGTCGTCGACTATGTGCGGTACATCGTCGAGCGCCTCCTCGGCCGACCCGAACTCACATTGGCCCTGTTCGAACTCCGCCTCGAAGCAGCCCGCCGGCCAGTACTGCACGAGATCCTGTCCCGCACGCTGAGGCAGGGCTTCGACGCCGACGTCTCGTTCCACGTCAACGCCGGACTGCCCGGCGGCGCCGAGGAGGTCCGCCTACTCCACTTCGCCATCGACGGCCTCGCACTCGACCACCTGACCCCGGGAACAGGTCGCCCGTACGACGTCGACGCCGTCACCACCCGACTAGTCCGCCGCCTGATCCGCGCAGACTGAGTGGGCCACTCACAGGAGCCGGTCGGCGGACTGAGCGCCCCACTCACAGGACCCGGTCGGCGGACTGAGCGCCCCACTCACAGGACCCGGTCGGCGGGCTGAGGGCGCCAACTCGCAAGAGCCGGTCGGTTGACCGGAGGATACCGAGTATGCATACTCAGTATCCATGTCGATCAAGCACGGTTTGCTGGCATTGCTCCGCGAGGGGCCGAAGTACGGGTACCAGTTGCGCGGGGAGTTCGAAGCGGCGACCGGTGCGACCTGGCCGCTGAACATCGGGCAGGTCTACACGACCCTCACCCGGCTGGAGCGCGACGGGCTCGTCCGCGCCGCGTCCGGCGAGGCCGAGGCGGACGGCCGGTCGATGTACGAGATCACCGACGCCGGCGAGGCCGAGCTGGCCAAGTGGTTCGAGACCCCGGTCACACGGGAGTCGCGGCCACGCGACGAACTGGCCATCAAGCTGGCGCTCGCACTCTCGGTGCCGGGCGTGGACGTCAGTGCCGTCGTCCAGCGGCAACGTATGTCGACCATGCAGTCGCTGCAGGAGCTGACACGGCTGAAGCGCGGCGGCGGTGAGATCTCCTGGCTTTTGGTGCTGGAGTCGATGATCTTCGGCGCCGAGGCGGAGATCCGCTGGCTCGACCACTGCGAGGCGATGCTGTTACGCCACCGGGCCGCCGGCACGACGCGGGCCGCGAAGCCGAACACCACCGACGTACCGGACCAACAGGAACACCACACGGGGGCCAAGAAATGAACGTCATTCTCGACATCCGGAATCTCACCAGAACCCACGGCCAAGGCGAGCAGGCCGTCCACGCGCTCCGCGGTGTCGATCTGGCCGTGCCGGCCGGAGAGCTCGTCGCGGTCATGGGTCCGTCCGGCTCGGGCAAGTCGTCGCTGCTCACGTGCGCCGGCGGCCTCGACCAACCCACCTCCGGCGAAGTCCTTGTCGACGGCAACGATCTCGCCACCCTGAGCCGCAACGCCGTCGCCGCCCTGCGCCGCCGCCGGATCGGCTACGTCTTCCAGGACTTCAACCTGATCCCCGCCCTCACCGCCGCCGAGAACGTCGCTCTCCCGCTCGAACTCGACGGCACCCGCTCCCGCACTGCCCACAAGTACGCCGAAGCAGCCCTCGCGGAGGTGGGCATCGGTGACCTGGCCGACCGATTTCCCGACGACATGTCCGGTGGCCAGCGCCAGCGCGTCGCGATCGCCCGCGCGATCGTCGGCGAACGCCGCCTCCTGCTCGCCGACGAACCCACCGGCGCTCTGGACTCCGAGACCGGCGAAGCGGTCCTCCAGCTCCTCCGTGACCGCTGCGACCAGCACGGCATCGCCGGCGTCCTGGTCACCCACGACGCCCGCCACGCCGCCTGGGCCGACCGCGTCGTTTACCTGCGCGATGGCGTGCTGGTAGGCCAGTCCGGCCCGCTGTCCGACGCCGATGCGCTGCTGCAGGAGAGCCACTGATGGGCGGCTGGCGCCCGCCGCTGCGCATCGCCCGCCGTACTGCCAGGAAGTCGCTCGGCCGGACGTTCCTGGTCGCGGCGCTGATCGGTCTGCCGGTGCTCGCGGCGACCTGGATGGGCGTGATCTTCAAGACGTCCAGCCCGGAAGGCGAAACGCTCGCCAACATCACCCTCGGCCAAGCCGATGCGCAACTCACCGTGACTCAGTACGCCAAGCTCACCAAGCTGCCGGGCTCACCCTTGCTCGAGATGGGCGAGCCGCCTCCGGCCGCCGGTGCCGAGGAACCGGTCAGGACGCCCGGCAAGTTCGATCCGCTGCCACTGCTGCCGCCTGGGACCACGCTGGCCCGCCAGTTCACGGACGGCGGCACCGTGGAGATCCACGGCCGGGATGCGAAGACCTCGGTCAGCCTGGTCACCGGCGACGGCAAGAGCCCGCTGACGCAGGGCACCGTGAAGGTCGATCAGGGCCGACTGCCCGCCACCGGGGACGAGATCGCGATCTCGCCGGCATTCGCCGACCGCCTCGGGATCAGCGGTCCGACCGGCACGGTGGTGAGCGCGAGCGGTCAGAACTACACCGTGGTCGGGATCGCGCGCAGGATGGCGCTCCAGGGCGCCGAGACGATCTTCGCCACCCCCGACACCAGCCTGGCCAGGCCTGATCCGACCATCTCCGTGAGCTACCTGGTCAAGCTGCCCGCCGGCGCCGACCCGGACGCGCTCGTGCCACAGCTCATCGACCACGGCATGCTGTTGTTGCCGAGAGCAATCATCGTCGACCCACCGCCGAACCCGTACGGCACGGGCAGCACGGACATCGGCCCCTACGCCGCGATGGCCCTGATCATCGGCTTCGGCGTGCTCGAGATCGTCCTTCTCGCAGGTACGGCGTTCGCCGTCGGAGCCCGCCGGCAGACCCGGGAACTCGGACTGGTGATGGCGACCGGCACCGCACTGGTCCGGCGACGGCCGCGATCATGATGGCCGTGGCTGGAACAGCGGCCGTCGCCTTCGCAGGATCCAACGCGATCGCGGCCGAGGCGAAGACCTACACGGCGGACGCACACTACGGCGACGCATCGATCCGCTTCGGCACCGGCGGTACGGACTCGGTGCAGTACTCCAGCAGTACTGTCGACCGCGTCGGTGCACTGCTGCCGGTACGACACCAGTACGAGCTCGGCACGGTTTCGTTGCCCGAGGCAAAGGCAAACGAGTACGGCTACATCCCGCAACTCTTCGCCGCCAGCGGGCGGGCCGAGGGATCCACGTCGTACGGCCTGCTCGCGGTCGACCCGGCGTACATCGCCCGCTTCGGCGAGTACGGCGCCAAGGCCGCCGCGGAACTGCGGGCCGGGAAGGTGATCTTCCCGCTCGGCACGCTCGGTCCTGGACAAGAGACCGAGGTGAGCGGCGAACGCGAGTCCGGGCAGGAGCAGATCGTCGGCACCCTCGTCGCGGCGTACGCCGGTAACCCGCCAAGGGTCAGCTACCTGCAGCAGAGCGCCCTGATCAGCCAGGACGCGGCCCGCAAGCTGGGCAAGATCTCGGTGTACCAGGTCCACTACGAGCTGACCCGCGAGCCCACGAAGGACGAACTGGGCGCAGTCGCGAGGTTCCTGGGCAGCGACGAGATCGTGCAGGTCGAGCGCGGCTACCAGAGCCCCGCACGGCTCCTTCTGCTCGGCATCCTCGGAGCCGCGACTGTGGTGACGCTGCTCGGCGTCGCGATCTCGGTGTCGCTGTCCGCTGCCGAAGGACGAGCGGATCTCGCCACGCTGGCCGCGATCGGTGCACAGCCGCGCCGACGGCGGAACCTGGCGGCAGCACAGGCCTGGGTGCTCGGACAGCTCGGCTGCCTGCTGGGTGTCGGCGTCGGCGCGCTCTACGGCTACACGGCACACGCTGCGTTCGGTTCACCGCACTTCATGGTGCCCTGGGCGGAACTCGGCGGCATCGTGATCGTCGTACCGCTGTTCGCCGGATTGCTCGCCTGGCTGATGACGCGTTCGCGCCTCCCCATGGTCAGCCGGATCGACTAGTGCCCTGCACTAGGCGCACGCAACGGGGGACAGCGGTGCGCTTGTGACCCTCCATCGACCGCAAGCACACCGCTGGTAGACCACCAGGCCGTCGCTGACCTGATGGGAGGACACCACGCTCCAGTAGTGGCGATGGACATCGATTCTGGTCGTCATGCGTCCATCGTGATGTAATGCCATCATGCATCTCAACCCTTACGGCGCCGATGCGGTCCTACTGGCGGTCAACCTCGTCACCCGGCCGGCGACCACCCCCGAGGAACTGGCCGAGCGCTGCGAGGAGAGCGGTGTCGAGAACCGCCTGGTTCGCGAGCGCCGCGTCACCGCCGCCGACCTGGCCGCCGTCCGGATCGCTCTGGACGAGTGGCTGGAGGTCGTGGACGCGACGGACGAGCAGAGTCGCGTCGGTCTGGTCAACGCGATGCTGGCCAAATACACCGAGCATCCGCGGCTCACCAACCACGCCGGCGACGGCTGGCACGTGCACTACCGGCCTGACAAGGTGCCGGTCGGACGCCTCGTCGCGACCCTGATCAGCACGGGTACTGCGCTCCACCTGGCGGGCCGCGGGATCAGTCGCCTGGGACGCTGTGCAACCGACGGATGCGAATACGTGTACGCCGACCTGTCGCGGACCGGCCGGCAACGCTACTGCAGCCCCGCCTGCGCGAACCGGGACGCGGTCCGCCGGCACCGCGCCCGTGCGTCCTAGGCAGCGCCGCGCGTCCTCGGCAGCCAGCACTCGGATCGTCAGGCGCGCGTCGGCCCGGGACCGGCCGATCTAGGATGGGGAAATGACCGAGAGCAGCAGCGAGGGCCAGGAAGTCCCGATGGCCGGGGCACGGACCGAGGACGGCAAGGTGCTGATCGTCGGGCCGGACGGCATGGCCGTCGAGGGGCCGCCGCGCTCCGACAGCGACCGCGGCCATGACGAGCACGACGAACCCCGGTCGGTGACCGAACTGGTCGAGCAGCCGGCCAAGGTGATGCGGGTCGCGAACATGATCCGCAACTTGCTCGAGGAGGTGAAGTCCGCACCGCTGGACGAAGCGTCCCGGCAACGGCTGAAGTCGATCCACGAGGCCTCCATCAAGGAGCTCGAGAGCGGACTGGCGCCGGAGCTGGTCGAGGAGCTGGAGCGGCTCAGCCTCGACTTCACCGACGACACCGTGCCGACCGAGGCCGAGCTGCGGATCGCGCAGGCCCAGCTGGTCGGCTGGCTCGAGGGTTTGTTCCACGGCATCCAGACCGCCTTGTTCGCGCAGCAGATGGCAGCCCGGCAGCAGCTGGAGGGCATGCGTCGCGCACTGCCCGGCGGACAGCAGCTTCCCGCCGAAGAGGCGCCCGGCTTCCCCGGTGCACCTCAGGCAGGCGGCACCGACGGACCCGGCAGCGGCGGGATGTACCTGTAGTCCCTTGTGTCAAAGGGTGAAACAACTCAAGACCGGAACAATTCTTCGAGGACGGCGGCGACGCCGTCCTCGTCGTTTGCGGGGCACACCTTGTCCACCACCGCCAGTACGTCGGGATGCGCGTTGGCCACCCCGTACGACGTACCGGCCCACGCAAGCATCGGCAGATCGTTGAGCGAGTCACCGAAAGCGATCGACTCGGTGGCCGAAATCCCTTGCACAGCAGCGAAATCGGCCAGCATCGCGGCCTTCGACACGCCGTTCGCGGAGATCTCCACCAGGTTGGTGCCGCCGCTGTGGCTGGCGGTGACGCGAGTGCCGACCACCGGCACGACCCGCGCGAGCAGTTCGTCGGAGTGCCAGCTCGGATGACGGACGAGCAGCTTCGCGGCCGGCTCGGACAGCAGCACCTCGACGGCCGCCACGAGCGCATCGCCGGGCACCGGCCAGCGATTGACGTAGTTCGGCTCCTGTCCGTAACGGTCCGATCGCTCAATCGCGAACTCCACTTCGGGAATCTCGGCCCGGATCGCCTGCGCCACCTCGAGTGCGACGCCCGGATCGATCAACCGGGTCCGGATCGCCTGGCGCCGCACGACGTCGTACAGAATGGCGCCGTTGGCAACTATTGCGACTCCGTGATCGCCGACCAGGTCGGACAGGTCGTGCAGCCAGCGAGGTGGCCGGGCGGTGACCATCACGAAAACACTTCCGGCCTGCTGTGCCGCGAGCACCGCCGACCGGGTCCGGTCGGAGATCGTTCCGTCACTGCGCGCCAACGTTCCGTCGAGGTCGGTGGCGATCAGCCGGGGCAGGCGGAGATGCTGGGATGCCGTCACCCGACCCACCGTATCCGGTGGCCTCATTACTCCTCCGACCGCGTTCTGCGCAAGCGAATGGACGTCGGCTTCAGAGGTTTCTGACCAATCTGATTGAGCTTTTGACAACGTCACCAGACCGTTACGGCAGGATGCTGCAAAGGCAGCAAGTTCCCCTGCGCAGCCCCGAGGACGCGTGATTTCATGCGGTGTCTGGCGGGGAACCGGGGGCGATTCGGCCGCGTCGTACGTCTGTTCTGGATCAGCGCGACTGATGCCGCCCACCGACCCTGAAGCACACACAAACGCCGGGAAACCGTTGCGGAATTGGCTGCAACCAAAACCGCAGCGGCGGCGTCAACAGTTATGGATCGGTACGTCCTTTACGGGACGACACGGTGGATCGGCAAACAGTTCGTCGGTCCATCAGTTAGTGGATCCACGTGATCGGGCGGCATTCATCGCTCGTTCATTCGGGTCCTGATGACTTGGGGAGCCACGATGACCGTCAACAGCGCCAATCTAGCCGGGCCGGGGGGCACTAGCGCCCGAGCGGCTGTGGACATATCTTCCACCACGGAAGGGGCAACGACCGGATGCATCGCCCGGTCGGACATCTTCCAGCACCGCTTGATGGAAGAGCCGCCGCCCGCATCCGCCACCCGCCGCACCCGCGAGCGGTACGAACAGCTCGTCCGCGAGGCCAAGACCCTCTGTGCCTCATGCCCGCTGTTCACCGACTGCTTGTACAGCGCAGTTGCCGAACACGATGTGAGCGGTTTCGTCGCCGGAACCACTGCTGCACAACGCCGTTCGATCCGGAACCTGCTCGACGTCGAGGTGCAGGCCGACGACTTCGACCAGCTCGCCGGGGCCCGCGGCACCCGCCGGCCGGTCAGCCACGAAGAGGTGCTGCGGCTGCGTACGCAGTACCCGAACGACAGCCTGGAGTCGCTGGCCATGCGGCTGGGATGTTCGCTGTCGACGGTCAAGCGCCACCTGCGCCGCGCCCGCCGCGGCCAGAGCCCGGCCGCCAAGACGCCGCGCCCGCGCCCGCAGGTCAGCGCCGTGCTCGACGCCTTCGACACGGTGGTCGACCAGCAACTCCAGCCGCGCCGGACCGGCGGTAGCCGCGTCGCCTGATCCGATCTTCGGCCCGCCAGCGGACGATCGGACACTGAACGCGAAGGCCCGGAAACCCTGTGTACAGAGGGTTTCCGGGCCTTTCGGTTGCTGACAGCAAGTTGAGCTTGTCAAGCCTTTCGATGCTGGTCGAAAGGGTCAGAACCAGCGGTTGAGGATCGCGGCGACGCCGTCGTCCTGCACCGACTTGGTCACCTCGTCGGCGGCCACCTTCACCTCGTCCGGCGATGACCCCATCGCGATCCCGCGGCCGGCGTACGTCAGCATCTCGATGTCGTTGCGTCCGTCCCCGATGGCAAGCAGGCCGTCCGGCTCCAGCCCGAGCTGCGCCAGCGCCACCTTCAGCCCGGTCGACTTGTCCACGCCTTCCGGCGCGATGTCGAGCCACGCGGTCCAGCCGACGAAGTAGCTGACGCCGTGCAGACCGAGCCGTTCGGCGAGCTGGACGAAGTCCGCCTCGGACTGCTCCGGGTCGCGGATGATCAACCGGGTCACGGGCTCCGGCGCCAGCTCGTCGGCGCCGACCACGCGGATCTTCGCGCCGATCCCGAGGTCGCCGTCCGGGAACGGCGCGGTGACCAGGTAGCTGCCGTCGTGCTCCTCGACGGCCATCCGGGCGTTCGGCGCGTACTTGCGCACCGACGCGATCACCGTCGTCGGGTCGAACGTCCGCTCGTCCACCACGCGGCCGTCCGGGTACTCGAGTGTGCGCGCACCATTGCTACAGACAACGAATCCGCCGGTGGGCAGACCGAACCGCTCGGCCACCGGACGGGTGGTCGACCAGGCCCGGCCGGTCGCCAGGATCACCGGAACCTGGGCGGCCGTCCGCCGGACCGCATCGACGACCGCCTCGGACAGCTGCTCGTCGTGGTCGATCAACGTCCCATCGATGTCCAGAGCAACTACTGTCGGCGCGGCGGCCACGGGCCGCGGGCCGTTTGTCATCTGCCCACCGGTTCGAGGACCTCACGGCCACCCAGGAACGGGCGCAGGGCGGTCGGCACCCGGACCGAGCCGTCGGCCAGCTGGTGCGTCTCCAGGATGGCGACGATCCAGCGGGTGGTGGCCAGCGTCCCGTTCAGCGTAGCGACCGGCTGCGTCTTGCCGTCGGCGTCGCGGTGCCGGATGTTCAGCCGGCGCGCCTGGAAGTCGGTGCAGTTCGACGTCGAGGTCAGCTCCCGGTACCGGCCCTGTGTCGGCACCCACGCCTCGCAGTCGAACTTCCGGTACGCCGAGATGCCGAGGTCACCGGTCGCGGTGTCGATCACCCGGTAGCACAGTTCCATCTTGTCGAGCATCTCCTTCTCCCAGCCGAGCAGCCGCTGGTGCTCGTCGGCGGCCTCGTCCAGGCTGCAGTAGGAGAACATCTCGACCTTGTCGAACTGGTGGACACGGATGATCCCGCGGGTGTCCTTCCCGTGCGACCCGGCTTCCTTGCGGTAGCACGACGACCAGCCGGCGTACCGGACCGGACCGTTGGACAGGTCGATGATCTCGTCCATGTGATACCCGGCCAGCGCGACCTCCGACGTACCGGTCAGGTACAGCTCCGGCTCGTCGAGCCGGTAGACGTCGTCGTGCGCCGACAGGTAGCCGGTGCCGCCCATCACCTCGGGCTTGACCAGCGTCGGCGTGATCATCGGGGTGAATCCGTACTCGACCGCCTGCTGGATGGCCAGCTGCAGCATGCCGAGCTGGAGCAGCATGCCGGCGCCCTTGAGGAAGTAGAACCGCGAGCCGGAGATCTTCGCGCCGCGTTCCATGTCGATCGCGCCGAGCAACTCGCCCAGCTCGAGATGGTCGCGGGGCTCGAAGCCCTCGGCGGCGAAGTCGCGCGGCTTGCCGACCTCCTCGACCAGGACGAAGTCGTCCTCGCCGCCGACCGGGGCCTCGTCGGAAACCAGATTCGGCAGGGCGAGGGCGAGCTCGTCGAAGCGGTTCCCGGCCTCGTTCGCGGCGGCCTCGTTCGCCTTCACCTCGGCGGCCAGCGTCTTGGTGCGCTCCAGCAGCGCGGCCCGCTCGTCGCCCTTGGCCTGGGCGACCTGCTTGCCGAGGCCCTTCTGCTCGGCCCGGAGCGCCTCGAAGGCGGAGATGGACGATCGACGCTCACTGTCGGCGACCAGAATCTGGTCGACCAGGTCAGCACTCTCACCGCGCTTGGTCAGGGCCGCGCGCACGACATCGGGGTTCTCACGGAGCAGTTTCGCGTCAATCACACGACGAGGGTATCGGGGCGTGTCAGAACCGGCGAAGTGTATTCGGGATGATGTGGTGGCAACACGTGATCATCGAGGGGGATTTGAGCGGGTCATGAGCCACCATCCACCCACTACCGTCGGCCGTGCGCTGACGGTCGTCCTGGGTGCGCTCCCGTTCACCGTGATCACCCTGCTGGTGGCCGGTGGCTGGCCGCCACTGCAGCGCTGGGACGAGTCCACCGCCGCCCGGGCCGCCGCGTACGGCGCCTCCCACGAGAGCGTGGTCGACGTCTGGCAGGTGGTCGGTGCGGTGGTTCTGCCGTGGACCTCGCGGGCAGTGCTCGTGGTCGTGGCGGCGTACCTCTGGCACCGCCGGGCTCGCCTGCTCACGGTCTGGCTGCTGACCTCCGCCGTCGCAGAACTGGTGCTGGTCCAGGTGTTCAGGGTGCTGGTCGAGCGGCCCCGGCCTGTGCCGATGCTGGCCGAGGCCGAGGGCTTCTCGTACCCGTCCGGTCACGCGACCGCCGCGTTCGTGATGGCCGGCGCGCTCGGCGTCGTCCTGCCCTCGGTGCGCGGGTGGCGGCGACGGTTCCGCTTGCTGGTGCTGGTGCCGGTCATCGCGGTGGTGTGGATCGCGTCCGCGGATCGGATCGCGCTGAACGTGCAGTTCGTGTCGGACGTCCTGGGCGGCTGGGCACTCGGCCTGGCGATCCTGACCGCCACCTCGATCGGCTTCGGGCTGCGGCCGGGACTCCGGCGACGCAGGCGTCGTACCCCGTCGGACGGCGACGGTACGACGACCCCGCCGCGGGCCGCCGTGATCGTGAACCCCATCAAGGTCGGCGATGGGGTGGCGTTCCGCCGGAAGGTGACCCGGGCGCTGGCGGTCCGCGGGTTCGACGACCCGCTGTGGCTGGAGACGCGGGTGGACGACGCCGGCAACGCGATGGCCAAGCGAGCGATCGAGAACGAGTCCGACCTGGTCCTGGTGGCCGGCGGCGACGGGACGGTCCGCGTGGTCTGCGCAGCGCTGGCGTACACCGGCATCCCGGTCGGGGTGATCCCGGCCGGCACCGGCAACCTGCTGGCCCGGAACCTGCACATCCCGCTCGACCTGGACGACGCGCTGGAGCGGATCCTGGAGGGCCGCGAGCGGCGGATCGACCTGGTCAAGGTGCACGGTGACGAACTCGACACCGACCGTTTCGCGGTGATGGCCGGGCTGGGGCTGGACGCGGCGATCATCTCCGGCGCGCCGCCGCATCTGAAGGCGCAGATCGGCTGGACGGCGTACCTGGTGTCGGCGGCGAAGAACATCAACCACCCGTCGGTGCGGGTGCAGCTCACGCTCGACGACGAGGAGCCGATCGAGCGGCGGGTGCGCACGGTCGTGATCGGGAACGTCGGCATGCTGCAGGCGAACATCCCGCTGCTCCCGGACGCCCGGCCGGACGACGGCCTGCTCGACGTGGTGGTGATCGCGCCGCGACGGGTGACGCAGTGGCCGATCGTGCTCTGGCGGCTGATGACGCGGACGAACCGGACCGACATGTACCTGGAGCGGTTCACCGGGCGAAAGGTGGAGATCACCGCGGCGGTCGACGTACAGCGGCAACTGGACGGCGATCCGATCGGCCCCGGCCGGTCCCTGACCGCCGAGATCGAGCCCGGCGCCCTGCTCGCCCGCGTCCCGAAACGCCGCTGACGCGCCCCCGCCCCACCTCACCCCGCGCCACCTCACCCCGCGCCACCTCACCCCGCGCTACCTCACCCCGCGCCCCGCGCCACCTCGCGCCACCTCGCCCCGCGCCACCTCGCCCTGCGGTGGGTTGACCCACGAGAGTGTGGGTTGGCCACCGGCGTACCGCTGGCCAACCCACAGGGTGGTGGGTCAGCCCACCAGAGGGGGCGGGGGTCGGAGGGCGCGGTGGCATGCGCGGGTGCCGGTGCGGGCGCGCAGAGTGCGGTGGGGTGGGCGGGCGCGGTGGGTTGACCCACGAGAGTGTGGGTTGGCCACCGGCGTACCGCTGGCCAACCCACAGGGTGGTGGGTCAGCCCACCAGAGGGGGCGGGGGTCGGAGGGTGCGGTGGCGTGCGCGGGTGCGGGTGCGGGGGCGGGCGCGCAGAGTGCGGTGAGGTGGGCGGGGGCGGTGGCGTGGGCGGCGGAGGAGCTAGTCGTCGACGGTGGGGCCGGATTCCTTGCGGAGGGTGTCGATCGCCTCTTCTTCTTCCGGCGACAGCTTCGCCTCGCTCGCGAACGCCTTGATCTCCTTGGCATAGGTCCGCGCGTCCGCCCGGCTGTTGATCGACGTCAGTACGACGCCGTCGCCCTGGTCATCGAGCAACGCCATCGACCAGGACAGCTTGCCGCCGGTGTCGCCGAACGCGTCGTACCGGACCACGGCGAGGTGCTGCAGCGTCCCCCGCAGCTCACCACGGGTCACCTCGAGCTCCTTGCCCAGCTTCTTGAGCTCGGACCGGACCGTGCCCTGCTTGGCCTCCGGCTGGTGCGGCTGAGGTTCGGCCTCCGGGGTCGGTGTGGCGGGCAGTCTGGACGATCTGGACGTACCGGACTGCGTTCGGAGGGCCTGGATGGCGAACACCAGGGCGAGCACTGCCACGAACAGGGCGGCGATTCCGAGAGCACCGGCTAACGTCGAAGACACGCACGAGAGCCTAAGGCATC
The DNA here is from genome assembly GCF_045207705.1 of Kribbella sp. NBC_00889. Classification (NCBI taxonomy): domain Bacteria; kingdom Bacillati; phylum Actinomycetota; class Actinomycetes; order Propionibacteriales; family Kribbellaceae; genus Kribbella; species Kribbella sp. NBC_00889. The sequence continues at coordinate 7,495,498 of NZ_CP108783.1, forward strand.
GCGTGGTATGTCTGAGTACTCAGGCGATTGCGGAGAGTGCGTGGCGTTGGTTCATCGGTGGACCGGACGAGGTACCACGGCCGGGCGCCACGTAGATTCACGGCGTGACACATTTGCCTGATCAAGGTCCACAACCGGGCGTCCACGACCTCGGATACGCACGGCTCGACACCGACCGGCTGGAGCGCACCGGCGACGCCGAGGTGGTCTACGGAGCCGGCAAGACGCCTGCCCAGATAGTGGAACTGCTGCGTACGCTGCACGAGACCCACCCGGATCACGCCGTACTCGCGACCCGGCTGAGCGAGGAGGCCCAGGAGGCGGTCGCCGTGGCGCATCCGTCCGCGGTGGTCGACCCGGTCGGCCGTACGGCGGTCCTCGGTACGCCGCCCGTCCTGCGCGGCACCGTGGCGGTGGTCTCGGCGGGTACGTCGGATGCGCCGGTGGCGGCCGAGGCGGCGACGACGGCCCGGGTGTTCGGGGCCGACGTGGATCTCATCACCGATGTCGGTGTGGCGGGCCTGCACCGCGTGATGGGTGTTCGGGAACGGCTCGACGCGGCCGACTGCCTGGTAGTGGTCGCCGGCATGGAGGGCGCACTGGCCAGTGTCGTCGGCGGACTCGTCGGCGTACCGCTGGTCGCCGTACCGACGTCGGTCGGGTACGGCGCCTCCTTCGGTGGGGTGGCGGCGTTGCTGGCGATGCTGAACTCGTGTGCGCCTGGTGTGTCCGTGGTGAACATCGACAACGGTTTCGGGGCCGGTGTGTTCGCGGCCCGGGTGGCGCGGCGTGCGGCTCCGCGGGAAGCGAAGGAGCAGTCATGAGGATTGCCTGGATCGACTGCTCGGCCGGCGCCTCTGGCGACATGCTCCTCGGCGCGTTCCTGGACGCCGGTGCCGACCTCGGTGTGGTCAACACCGCAGTCGCAGCGGTGGACCCGTCCCTCTCGGTGACGCTCGAACGCACCGCGCGCCACCAGATAGCCGCCGCCAAAGCCACCGTCCGCGTCGACGGCGCTCCCCACCCGGAGAACAGCCCGGCCGGCCACGGGCATGGTCACGGACACGGCCACGAGGAGCCGGCTGGTGATGGCCATCAGCACACTCGGCCTTGGGCGGAGGTGCGGCGGATGCTTCAGGAGGCCGCGCTGGATGGGGCGGTTCGGGATCGGGCGTTGGACACGTTTGCCCGGCTGGCCCGGGCCGAGGCGGCCGCGCACGGGGTGTCTCCGGATGAGGTGCATTTCCACGAGGTCGGTGCGTTGGACGCGATCGCGGACATCGTCGGCGTCGCGGCGGCCTCGGTGGCCCTCGAGATCGACCGCGTCGTGGTGTCGACGATCGCGCTCGGAGGTGGGCGGCAGGCGCGCGGGCAACACGGCGGCATCCCGATTCCGGGGCCGGCGGTGCTCCACCTGTTGTCCGAGGCCGACGCACCGGTGATCGGCGGCACAGCGCCGTACGAGATGACGACGCCGACCGGAGCGGCGCTGCTGGCCTCCCTCGCGGACGATTTCGGGCTGCTGCCGGCGATGCGGATCGAGCAGACCGGTGTGGGCGCGGGCGGCCGCGACCCGGTCGAAGTGCCGAACCTCGTGCGTGTGGTGGTGGGTGAGGCGATCGACGGCCAAAGCACCGAACTCGTCTACGAGACGAACGTCGACGACCTGGACCCGCGGATCTGGCCGCAGGTGCTCGCCCGGCTGATGGAGGCCGGCGCGGCCGACGCGTGGCTGACCCCGATCCTGATGAAGAAGGGACGGCCCGCGCACACCCTGTCGGTCCTGGTCGGCAGCGCGAACGCCGAAGTGGTCCGCTCCGTGATCCTGGCCGAGACCTCGGCGATCGGGCTGCGCGAGTTCGCGATCCGCAAGCATGCCGCGGACCGCGAGTTCGCCAGCGTCGACGTCGAAGGCCAGCGCATCCGCGTCAAGATCGCCCGGTACGGCGGTCAGGTAGTCAACGTCCAGCCGGAGTACGACGACGTGGCCGCCGCCGCGTCGAATCTCAAGAAGCCCGTCAAGACCGTGCTGGCCAAGGCGATCGCGGCCGGCCACGACCTCTGGAGCTGAGGCTCAGCGACCGCTGTAGGGAGGGGCGAAGAACACCAGCAGGGCCAGATCCTCGGTCACGTCGGTGAACCGGTGCTCCTCCCCGGCCGGCACGAACAGCACGTCGCCGGGACCGACCGCCTCGGTCCCGCCCGGCGTCACCAGGGTCGCCCGGCCGGTCGTGACGACGTAGATCTCGTCCTCGTGGTGCGGTGCCTGGTCGTCCAAGCCGCCGGCTGGGATCGAGTAGGTGCCTACGGACATGGCCGAGGTCCGCAACTGTTCCACGTAGTCGTTCGGCTCGCGGCGTACGAAGACGCCTGCCCCCACCAGTTTCTTCATCCAGGGAGACTAGTGGTTTGCTGCGGCACGGACTTCGACTTACGGCGCGGCCAGTCGTACGGCCACCACTGCGCCCCGCCACGGCGGGCCCAGATGATCAGGCCGACCAGGACCGCCAGCTCGATGGCCGGGCAGATCGTGTCCCGCAGCCTTGCGCTGAACCACTCCAGTGAGTCGGACAGGCTCGCCGCCACCTGCCGAGCGTTCGGATCGCGTCCGGGCACGTAGGCGATCGCGAGCATGGTCGTCCGGACCACCATCAGCCCGTCGACCTTCGACGCGGCGACCGCGGCCAGCGCGACCCAGGCGATCAGGTCGTACCAGGGCAGCGAGTACATCGCGGTCAGGATCCACGCGATCGCGTAGATCGCCGTGTACCGGATGGCGGCCGGCGTCGGGTCGTCCGGGTGGGTCTGTGGGACCAGCGACTTCGGGAACACCTGCGTCAGCAGGATCGCGACCACGATCAGGCCGACCCAGGCAAGGATCGCCAGGACCGTCCGCACCAGTCCGTTCGGCAGGAACAGGGTGAAGAAGCTCAGCAGTACCTTGTGCGGTGTACCGGTGGAGATGAACGACGTCTGCGAGCGGGCCTGCTGGAAGGCCTGCAGGCCGACGAACGCGTACAGACCGCCCATCGCGAGTGCGCCACCACCGCAGAAGATCGCAGCCTTGCGCCGGTCGTTGTGCAGCGCCCAAAGCATCGCCACACCGACCAAGCCGATGGACAGCTTGGTGCAGCCGGCGACGCCGATCATGATGCCGGCCCAGAAGATGTGGCGCCGGAACAGCACCAGCGCGATCACCGCGAACATCACTGCGATCGCGTCGTTGTGCGCACCCGCCAGAACGGTCCACAGGATCAGCGGGTTGGCCAGGCCGAGCATGATCACGCGGCGCCGGTTCGGCAGGTTGGGGCCGACCAGCTTGACCAGCAGCAGTCCGGTGACGACCAGGCTGATCGCTACCGACAACTGCAGCATCCACACCGTCAGCTGCATCGAGTCGCCACCGATCAGCGACGACAGCCACTGGACCCAGGTCGCGATCGGGCCGTACACGCTCTTCGCGCCCTGCCAGGGCCGCTCGGTCGCCGCGATCACCGGGTCGTACCCGAGCCGGATCGTGTCCGCCGGCGCGGTCGTGTACGGGTCGCCGCCGAGCGACATGATCCGCCCGTACGCCGCGTAGATCAGCACGTCGCCCGAGGCCATCGGCGGGACCAGCGTGATGGCCGCCGTCGTACCGATGCCTAGGGCAATCAATCGGTCGACCCGTGGGGCCCAGCCGTTCTTCAGGGCCTTGGTGGCGAGGAAGACGCCGTACCCGCCGAGGAGGATGGCCACGTAGATCATCACCGTGACGAGCCAGTCGTTCGGCTTCGTGTCCCACCAGTACGACGGAAGCCACGCGTGCCGGTTCGTCAGCGTCAGCACGACCACGGACGGACCGAGCAGGCCGGCGCCGACGATCAGCGCCGTACAGGCGAGGTAGAGGGCAACGGCCCAGCGGCCGTAGCGGTTGCCCAGCCTCTGGTCGATCGTCGCGTCAACGGTGTCCGGGGTGACGTCTGGCGTGCTCATTGCCCCGACTTCCGCGGGAACAGGCTGCGGAGCGACGGACCGCCTCCGTCGGCGGGCAGGGCGCTCCGCGCGGCCAGGGCGCGACGGACGTGCAGGTACTGCTTCGCGCGGTGCAGCTGGCCGCGCAGGTCGGTCCCGGTGGCCCGGTGCCGGACCTCGATCGGGACCTCCAGGATGCGGAACCCCTTGCGGCCGAGGTCGATGCTGAGCGCGGTCTCGACGCCGAACCCGGCCGCCAGCGGGACCGCGGAGTCGAAGGCGGCCCGAGTCAGGCACCGCTGCCCCGACAGCGGCTGCTCCGGCGCCCAGCCGGTCGCCTCCTCGACGCCGGCACGAGCGAGCCGTACGACGAACCCGTGCCCGCCGGCCTTGGACCCGTCGGCCCGGACCTGCGCCGGCAGGGTGCCGATGGTCATGTCCGCCGTACCGTTCTGCACCGGCTCGATCAGTGGCGCCGCCGCGGTCGCGGAGTCGGTCAGGTCGGCGTCCAGGAACAGCAGGTGCCGGGGCCGGGCGCCGTCACGCGCCGCGACCGCCGCCGCCCCGGTCTCCATCGCCGCCGCCTTCCCCCGGTTCCGGTCGTGCCGTACGACGACGGCTCCGGCGCGCTCGGCGGCTCCCGCCGTACCGTCCGCCGAGCCGTCGTCCACGACCACGACCAGGTCCACCCCGATGATCTTGTGCACCGCGTCCACGGTGGCCGCGATCCGGTCCGCTTCGTCCTTCGCCGGGATCACACAGGCGACGGCACGCTCGAACGGCTCGGAAGGCAGGTCATGACCGGACACAGCACCGCAGCCTAGTTCCTCCACAGCCGATCGACCTCGTCAGCGTCCGGCTGCTGTGGATATCTCGTTCTTTCGTACGACTTGGCGATCCAGGGATATCGTCGGACAATCTGACAGATTGGTATGGCGTCCTCCGCTCGGGGCGTGGCTGCCGTAGCTTGGTTGGAACGACCGGACGAAAGGGGAGGCCCATGACCGAGGCGCAGGAAGCCGGCAGGGCGTACGGCGTCGACAGTGAGGTCGGTCCGCTGCGGACGGTGATGCTGCACCGCCCGGGGAACGAGCTCCGCCGGCTGACCCCACGGAACAACGACAAGCTGCTGTTCGACGGCATCCCCTGGGTCGGCCGGGCGCAGGAGGAGCACGACGCGTTCGCCCAGGCGCTGCGGGACCGCGACGTCGAGGTGCTGTACCTCGGCGAGCTGCTCACCGAGGCGCTCGGCGACCCTGACGCCCGTGCCCGCGCGGTGAAGGGCACCACCGAGGACCTCAGGCTGGGCGACACCCTGCGTGACTACCTACGCTCCTCGCTCGCCGCTCTCGATCCGGCCCGGCTCGCGGAGGCCCTGATGGCCGGCGTACGCAACGACGAGGTCCGGGCCGGCGGGCTGGTGACATCCCTGCTGGCGCACGAGGACTTCCTGATCGACCCGCTGCCGAACCTGCTCTTCACACGCGACTCCAGCGTCTGGATCCGGGACTCGGTCGCGGTCACCTCGCTGGCGATGCCGGCCCGGATGCGCGAGACGCAGCTGACCGAGCTGATCTACGGCTTCCACCCGCGCTTCGCCGGCGCCGACAAGGTGTACGACCACCAGCTCGAGCACGTCGAGGGCGGTGACGTCTTGGCGCTCGGTCCCGGCGTCCTGGCCGTTGGAGTCGGCGAGCGCACGACGCCCGCCGGTGTCGAGCGGCTGGCCCGACGGGTGTTCGCCAAGGACCTGGCCCACACCGTGCTCGCAGTACCGATCGCGCAGCAGCGAGCCACGATGCACCTCGACACCGTGTGCACGATGGTCGACGTCGACGCGGTGCTGATGTATCCGAACATGGCCGAGGAGATGCGTGCGCTCGCGGTGACCACCGACGGCGACCAGCTGCACGTCGCCGAGCCGGAGCCGTTCCTGGTGGCCGCGGCGAAGGCGCTGGGCATCGACACGCTGCGCCGGATCGATACCGGGCTGGACCCGGTCACCGCCGAACGCGAGCAGTGGGACGACGGCAACAACACCCTCGCGCTGGCGCCGCGGGTCTGCATCGCCTACGAACGGACGGTGGAGACGAACGCGCGCCTGGAGGAGTCGGGGATCGACGTCATCCGGATCTCCGGGTCCGAGCTCGGCTCCGGCCGCGGTGGACCCCGCTGCATGTCGTGTCCGGTACTGCGCGCACCGGTCAAGTAAGGCCTACGACACGCGCAGTGAAATCGGGGCTTGTGGCGGACGACCGATCTGAGTACTCTTCATGCCTAGGCCCAGGCCCTGTTGCTCCCCCGTCAGCAGGACTTGGGCCGTCCATATTCTCCAGCCGAACGCCCGGGTGCGGTGCACCCGGGCGTTTCGCATGTCAGCGGATGGTGAGCTGACGGCTGGCCAGACCGGCCCGTGCAGCCCGCTCCTCGGTGGTGAGCGGAGCCTCGGTGGCGAGCGCCTTCTCGAGCGCCGCGGCGAACTCGGCCGCCGGCTTCTCGACATCGGCCGCCTCGGCGTCCGCCGGGAGCTCCCAGACCGGCGCCAGGACGCCCAAGGCCCGGAACGAGCCGATCAGGCGGCTGCCCTCGATCAGCGCCGACGAGCCCGCCGCGTGCAGCCGCGCCAGAGCGTTGAGCAGGGTGTCCTCGCTGTGCGGCATCACCCAGCGCAGGTACCGCCGGTCACCGATCTGCGTCCAGTACGCCGCGTCGACCGACTCCAGCCGCACCGTCGGGGCAGCGGCCGCGTTCGCGCGCTCCAGGCCCGCGGCGACCTCGCCGGTCGGGTCCTCGACGTTCTCGCCGACCCAGAAGTCGAACCCCTCGTGCACCTTCACCTCGATCGGCTTCGAGGTGTCGATCAGGTCCTGCAGCCGGGGACCGTCCTTCATCAGGTCGCCGAGCTGGATCGGGTTGCCCGGTTCGGTGTTCAGTGCGGCGGTGATCGCGTGGCCGAGGTCGCGGCTCGGGTCGCCCGACGACGCGTGCGTCTGCAGGCCGATCCAGATCGACTCGTCGTCGCGGACCAGGCCCGGCATCGCCATCGGCAGCAGGGTGACCAGGTTGACCACTGTGCCCGCGTGATCACCGGTCAGCTCGACCTCCGCCGTACCCGAGGGAACGATCTCGCGGAAGGCGATCAGGTCGCACTCGGCCGGCAGGCCTTCGAACGGCCGCACCACGAAGGTGTCCGCGGCCTGGGCTCGCTCACGGCCGTGGCACTGCTTGAACCGCTTGCCCGAACCACACGGGCAGGGCTCCCGCGGCCCGACATCGACCAGATCGGCCGGGTCCAGCGTGACGGTCGTCGTGTTCTTCGTGCGCTGCCGCGACTTCTTTCCCATGGGCGCAGTCTTGCAGCCCACCGCACCCCGCGGCCAACCAGCTCAGTCCGGGGTGCCGGCTCAGTTCGGGATGATGGCGTGGACGGTGCGGTGAGTGGCGGCCGTACGGACGTCCCAGGTCGAGGTGAGCATGTCGACGATGGCCAGACCCCGGCCGCCGATCGATTCCGGATGGGTGTCGCTGATGCGCTGCGGTTCGGTGTCACCACGACCGTCGGTGACCTCGACGTGGATCCCTGACCTGTCGATCCACCAGGCCGCGCGCACCTCACCGGCCGGCAGCGGCGGCGCGTACCGGATGGCGTTGGAGAGCAGTTCGGACAGCACCAGTTGCGCGTCGTCGGACGCGGTTTCGGTGATCCGGTACCGCTTCAGATAGGCGGCCAGACGGCGACGGGCGTCCGCTACCGCGGACACTTCATGCGGCAGGACGACGTCCACGACGCTAACGTCGGCAGGCAGGGTCGCAGAGGACAAGCAGGGTCTCCTCGTTCATCGGAACAGCCATACGGAGATCTGCCCAGCTTCCGGTCCCGGAAAACACCCGCACGCATTCCGTTACATTGCCCCGGCGTAGATCACAGCTTTTGCCAGGAAACCGAGACGAAATCGACAGAATTGAACGTTGCAATAACGGATCGCATTCATCCCACTACGTATCCGCACCAGTCACTTCAATCCGAAGTGGCATGTCCCACATCCGACGTACTAGGTGTGACGGCGGGGCCTGCGCCGCGGCGGATACGTCACAGTGGGGACCGGTGCGGCCGGGGGCTCCGCGAGAGTCTCGAGGGCGGCCTCCGGGCGGTCGGTGATGATCGCGTCGACCCCGATGTCGCGGCAATGGCGGATGTCCGGATCGGCGTTCACGGTCCAGACGTGGACCTGGTGGCCGTGCTTGTGCGCCCGGTCGACGTACTCCGGGTGGGCGGTGACGATCTCCAGGCTGGGACCGGCGTACGAGACTCCGGTCGGCAGTGAGCCGTCGCGGAACCGGAGCGGGACGCGGTCCATCAGCAGCACGGTGCGGAGGCCGGGGGCCATCGTGCGCATCCGGCGCAGGGACAGCCAGGAGAAGCTCATCACGCGGACAGGGGATTCTGTACCCACCTTCGGGTGCGCCCAGCCGTAGCGGTCGAGTGCCTCGATCAGCCGGCGTTCGACCAGGCCGGCGTACCGGGTCGGGTGCTTGGTCTCGATCGCCAGCTCGACCGGCCGGCCCGCGTCCCGGACGGCGGACAGCAGCGCGTCCAGGGTGAGGACCTTGCGCAGGTCCGGGTCCGGAAGGTCGGCGTCCTCGTCGAGGTCCGCCCACGGGTTCTTCCAGGACCCCCAGTCGAACGACTCGAGCTCATCGAGGCTCATCGTCGAGAGCACGCCTCGCCCGTTGGAGGTGCGTTCGATCCGGCGGTCGTGGACGCAGACCAGATGTCCGTCGGCGGTGAGCCTGACGTCGCACTCGAGTCCGTCGGCCCCCGCCGCGACCGCCCGGCGGTACGCCGCCAGCGTGTGCTCGGGACTGACATCACTCGCGCCACGATGAGCTACCACCCTGGGGCGTTTCGCCATAGAACAAACTCTGTCACGCCGTTCGGAGAACAAGTCACGCAGGCTCGCCGGGGCGTTGGAAAACGGTTTCTTGTCAACCACCGCATTCACCGGCCCGGCCCTGTCGGACCGTCAGGAGAGGATGACCGGCATGGAGATGCGGGCGATCGTGCTGGACGGGCCGGGCGAGCCGGAGGACCTGCGGGTACGACGGGTCCCGGTCCCCGATCCGGAGCCGGGATGGGTCCGGATCAAGGTGGAGGCGTTCGGGCTGAACCGGTCGGAGTACCACCTGCGGGCCGGCCTGGCGACGAACGCCCGGTTCCCCGTGATCCCGGGCATCGAGGCGACCGGGACGGTGGACGCGGCGCCGGGCCGCGAGTTCGAGCCGGGGCAGCAGGTGGTCGCGATGATGGGCGGGATGGGCCGCGAGTTCGACGGCGGGTACGCCGAGTACACGGTCGTACCGGCGGCCTGCGTCATCCCGGTGCGCACCGGGCTCGACTGGGCCACCCTCGGGGCGCTTCCGGAGATGCTGCAGACCGCGCACGGCTCGCTGCACACCGGCCTCGCGATCGAGCCCGGTCAGACCGTGCTGATCAGGGGAGGTACGTCGTCGGTCGGGGTGGCCGCGGCCGTGCTGGCCAAGGAGCACGGGCTGACGGTCTTCTCGACCACCCGGAGTCCGGAGCGGACCGCCGTACTGCGGGATCTCGGGGTGGACCACCCGATCGTTGACGATGGCAACGTTGCGGCGAAGGTCCGGGAAATCCTGCCGGACGGCGTGAATGCGGCCCTCGAACTCGTCGGCACGAACGTCCTGCCGGACACCCTGAAGGCGACCGCCGTCGATGGCACGGTCTGTTTCACCGGAATGCTGAGTGACCACTGGACGATCCCGGATTTCTACCCGATCAGCTATCTGCCGAACGGCGTCCGGCTGACCGCGTACGGCGGTGAGAGCACCGACCTACCGGCGGAGACGTTCCAGCGGTACGTCGACCTGGTGGCCGAGGGCAAGCTCCCGATCCGGATCGACCGAGTCTTCAGGATGGACGAGATCGGCGCGGCGCACCGGATCATGCAGGACGGCAAGGCGGTCGGGAAGCTCGTCGTCCGGGTCGATTGACGGTGCCGGGCCCGCCACCTGGAGGGCCCGGCACCTGGTTCAGACCGTTGCCTTCTGCAACGAGATGGGACAGGCCAGGCCGTAGTGGTCGCGCAAGGTCGAGCCGGTGTACTCGGTGCGGAAGAGGTCCCGGGCCTGCAGGATCGGGATGACCTCGTCGACGAACGCGGCGAGGCCGGACGGAAGGACCGGCGGCATGATGTTGAAGCCGTCGGCGGCGCCGGCCTCGAACCAGTGCTGGATCGCGTCCGCGACCTGTTCCGGCGTACCGGTGAAGGTCCGGTGACCACGCCCGCCACCGAGCCGGCCGATCAGTTCGCGAACGGTCAGCTTCTCGCGACGGGCCAGAGTGACGATCAGCGTGTAGCGGCTCTTCGCCCCCTCGATCTCGTCCTCGTCCGGCAGGTCGGCCGGGAGTTGCCGGTCGAGCGGCAGGTCCTCCGGCGCCACCCGCAGCGTCTTCGCCAACTGGGCCCGCGCGTACTCCGGCCGGATCAGCTCGTCCAGCTGACGTTCCAGCCGCTGCGCCTCCTCGACCGTGCCGCCGATCACCGGAACGATCCCGGGCAGGATCTTGATCGTCGACGGGTCACGCCCCAGCGATGCCGTCCGCGCCTTCAGATCCTGGTAGAACGCCTGCGCGTCCTCCAGGGTCTGCTGCGCGGTGAACACCGCCTCGGCGTACCGCGCGGCCAGCCCTTTGCCGTCCTCGGACGACCCGGCCTGCACGATCAGTGGACGCCTTTGCGGAGACCGCGGCAGGTTGAGCGGGCCGCGGACCTGGAAGTGCCGTCCGACGTGGTCGATCGGCACCACCCGGTCGTTGACCGCCCAGACGCCTTCCCCCTTGTCCGCGATCGCGGCGTCGTCCTGCCACGAGCCCCACAGCTTGTAGGCGACCTCGAGGAACTCCGCCGCCCGCTCGTACCGCTCCGCGTGCGCCGGCTGCTGCGCGAGATTGAAGTTCAGCGCCGCCTCCGGACCGGCCGTCGTCACCACGTTCCAGCCCGCGCGCCCTCCGCTCACGTGGTCGACGCTGGCGAACCGCCGCGCGAGGTTGAACGGATCGTTGTAGGTCGTCGACGCCGTGGCGATCAGCCCGATCCGAGACGTCACCGCAGCAAGCGCGGTCAGCAACACGGTCGGCTCCAACGACCCGGCGGGCCGCCGGCCGACATCTCCGATCAGCACCGGCGAATCGGCGAAGAACACCGAGTCGAAGCGACCGCGTTCGGCGATCCGCGCCAACTCCTGATAGTGCTCCACCGACGTGTTCGCGAACGGATTGCTCTCCGGCAGCCGCCACGAGGCCTCGTGGTGCCCGGTACTCATCAGGAACGCGTTCAAATGCAACTGCCTGCTCACCACGAAACCCCCAAAGCGTCGAGAAGCCGCGCGCGGACCGCGGCGAATCCTGGATCGGCCGGGCTGCGCGGCGCGGCCAGTTCGATCTGTTCCTGGGCGATCAACCGCCCTTGGTCGAGCACGATCACCCGGTCGGCCAGCACGATCGCCTCGTCGACGTCGTGCGTCACCAGCAGGACGGCCGGCTGGTGTGCCGCGCACAGCTTGCGCAGCAATGCGTGCATCTTCAGCCGAGTCAGCGCATCCAGCGCTCCGAACGGCTCGTCCGCCAGCAGCAGCTCCGGCTCGCGCACGAGCGACCGCGCCAACGCGACCCGCTGCTGCTCACCACCGGACAACTCGTTCGGCCAGGCATTCTCGCGCCCGGCCAGCCCGACCTCCTCGAGACTCTGCCGGCCGCGTTCACCGGCGCTGTTGAGCCCGAGTACGACGTTGTCCAAGACTCTTGCCCACGGCAACAGCCGGGAGTCCTGGAAGACCACCGACACCTGAGCCGGTACGACGAGATCCCCGACGCCGGCGACATCGGAGTCCAGCCCGGCCAAGGCCCGCAGCAACGTGCTCTTCCCGGATCCGCTCTTTCCCAGCAGGGCGACGAACTCACCCGGCGCGATCTCCAGATCCACCCCGTCGAGGACGGCGCGTTCGTCGTAGCGGCGGACCAGACCTCGGACCTGGACCGCCGCGGTCAGGAGGCCAGTGTGCGGCGCCATGAGAGGGCCCTCCTCTGGATCAGGCGGACGGCGCCGTCGGACAGCAGGCCGAGGACGCCGTACAGGACCAGGCCGACGATGATGATGTCGGTCTGTCCGTACGTCCGGGCCAGTTCCATCATGTAGCCGATGCCGCTGGTGGAGTTGATCTGCTCGACCACGACCAGCGAAAGCCAGGCGCCGGTCACGGCGAACCGCAGGCCGAGCAGGAATCCGGGCAGCGCACCCGGCAGGACGACGCGGCGGATGAAGTCCCACTGCGACAACCCGACGGTCTGCGCGAGTTCGACGTACCGGCTGTCGATCGTGCGCAGGCCGTTGTGGGTGTGGATGTAGATCGGTACGAACACCCCGAGCAGGATGGTGACGATCTTCATCGACTCACCGATGCCGAGCCAGAGGATCAGCAGCGGCAGCAGGGCCAGTGACGGGATCGCCCGCTTGATCTGGATCGGCCCGTCGAGAAGCGCCTCGCCGACGCGCGACAGCCCGGACAGCAGTGCGAGGGCCACGCCGAGCACGATCCCGAGGCCGAGGCCGATGAAGGCTCGCTGAGCAGAGGTCCAGAGGTTCGATTGCAGTCGACCGTCGGCGATCAGGTGGCCGGCCGTGGTGACCACGGTCCACGGCGCCGACAGCACTCGCTGGTCGAGCCAGCCGGTGGCCGACCCGATGCTCCACAGCACGAGGAGCAGCAGCGGTCCGAGAGCGCCGCCGAACCTGATCGGCTTACCCGGTCCGAGCCGACGGCGCCGAACGACGGGAGTGGCCTGCTCGGCGGTCCGCAGACCGGGCAGCGTCGTGGCGCTCATTTGGCCACCCCTGCCTTGATCGCGTCCGCCGCCACGGTCTGGAAGCGCAGGTCGTACAGGTCCTTGGCCTGGATCACCGGGTTGCCGGTCTCCTTGGCGAGCAGGTCGATCGTCTCCTGCTGCCGTTCGATCGCATCGCTCCAGTCAGCGCTGATGTCAGGGTGGCCGGCGTTGTCGACCAGCCACTGGCCATCGGACTCGGTCAGGCCCTGGTCCTTCACGTAGTACCCCTGGATCCATTCCTTCGGATGCGTGTCGATCCACTGCTGGGCGACGCCCCAGGCGGCGACGTACGCACGGATCGCGGCCGCCTTGCCCGGGTCCTCCAGCGACTCGGTCACCACGTACAGATGCCCGGCGTCGTCGCGCAGTCCGTGCGGGATCGTGCTCGCACCGTCCTTGCCGTACTTGGCCAGGTACCGCTTGATCTGTACGCCGCCGATCGGAGCGACGTCGACCTGCTTCGCGGACAGGGCGTTGGAGTACACGTCACCCGTGCTGGGCAGCTCGACCAGCTTCACGTCCTCCTTGGACAGCCCGGCCTTCTTCAGCACCTTGAGCACCAGCGCGCCCTGCGCCTGACCGGGGCTGTAGGCAACCTTCTTCCCGCGCAGGTCGGCGAGCGTCGTCACGGTCACGCCAGGTGCGATGCCCAACTGGTAGATCGGGTGATCGAGCGGGTCCTGCCGGAACTTCGACGCGACGATCTTCACGTGCAGCCCGGTCCAGGTCGCGTGGATCGGCGGGATCTCTGCGACCGAGCCGAGGTCGAGCGCGTGCGCCCGGAACGCCTCGGTGGTCTGTGGACCGCCGCTCAGATTGGCGAACTGGACGTACTTCGACACCTTGTCGAACTGACCGGACAACTTCAGGGCCACCTCCGTGGCCGGATCGCCGACGACGATCTTGGCGCCGTCCGGGACGGTCGTCGGCAGCGCGGCGTCCAGCGAGAGCGCCGCGCCACCGGCCTTCGCGGCACCACCGCAGCCGGCCAGCAAGGTGACTAGGGCTGCGGCCAGTACGGCGTACTTGTGGGTTCTAGGCATGGTGGGCCTTCGGGTTCGGAGTGGCGGTGACGTAGCGGCCGTCGTGGTAGAGCAGCGGCTCGTGCTCACGTCGTTCGGTGTGGGTCGCGAGACGGGCGACGACCAAGCAGTGGTCGCCGACGGCGAAGCGGTGCTCGACCTGGGCGCGCAGGTAGCTCGGCGCCTCGTCGAGGACCGGCTCGCCGGTGTGCAGCCGCGACCAGCGGGTCGGCTCGCCGAAGCGGTCGATGCCGCTGGTGGCGAATCGGCCGGCGATGGCGTGCTGTTCGGCGGACAGGAAGTTGATCACCACGCTGCCGGCGGTGCTCACGGTCGGCCAGCTGGACGCGGTGGTCGCGATCGCGAACGAGACCAGCGGCGGCAGCAGGCTGACCGACACCAGTGAGGTGGCGGTGAACCCGGCCGGACCGTGGCCGGCGTCCGCGGTGATCACCACGACACCGGCGGCGTGGCGGCGGAAGACGGAGCGGTAGACGTCGGCGTCGACGATCCGCTCCTCGGTGCGGTCGGGAACCACGGACAGGGCAGGACGGTTCAAGGCAGGAACAGACATGTCTCTCCCTCGGAGGCGGGACAGCGGCGACCGGTGGCGGGCAGCACGAAGCGGCCCGGCCGGGCGGAGTGTGGGAGGCGGATCAGCAGGCCTCGTACGGCGGGAACACCGCCGGGACAACGGGGGCGGGGGTCACCGACAGGTGGCGCTCGCCGTCCGGAGCAGATCGATGACGCGACGGCGGGTCAGCAAGGTCGTCGTCATGTCAGCCATCTTCTCACCAATGTCTACTGGACTACTCGACAATCTCGGAATCCGGACCACCCCAAACGGAAGAGCACGCACCGAGTCGTGGATCCGGGTCGGCAAATCGCCCGATCCCGGACCGCAATCCACGACTCGACGGCCCGCGCGGACAGGGCTCCCTCACATTCGTGGGTCGGGATGCGTTCTACTGTCGTGATGGCTCCGGAGAAGGTCTTGCTGCCACCGTTCCAGGCGCTTGTCGACGAGCACTGGCGAGACGTGGCACGGCTGGCGCGAGCCCTGGCAGGACCGGTGGACGGCGACGACGTGGCCCAGCGCGCGTGGGAGAAGGCGTTCGCCGCCTACCCCAGCCTGACGTCGGCGAAGAACCTGCGCAGCTGGCTCCTGACCATCACCGCCCGCTGCGCAACCGACGTGCACCGGGCGCGCAAACCACAAAGGCCTCTGGACGAAGCGCCGCCGGTCGCGGTCGAAGGCCCGGATGCCGCCGACTGGCCGGATCCCGACCTCTGGCAGGCGGTCAACGAACTGCCCGAACGCCAGCGCTTCGCCATCACGCTCAAATATGTCGGCGACCTGGACCACCACGGCGTGGCCGCCGCCCTCGACACCACGCCCGCCGCATCGCGCCGGCTCGTCAGCGACGCGCTCGCGGCCTTGCGCAGCAAACTCGGAGTGAACGCATGAACGACCTCGAGAGCCGGCTGACCCGGTTCGCCATCCCAGACCTGAAACCACCTGTCCTCCCGGACGCTGACGTCGCCTACACCCTGCACGACACCCCGATCGGCACCATGCTGCTCGCGATCGCGAACGGCCGCGTGGTGGCCAGCTCCTTCGGCGACGAGGAGACCATGACCAACCGCCTGGCCCGCTCGGTGTCCCCGCGCGTCCTGCGGCAGCCCCGCGCACTGGACGACGTACGACGGCAGCTCGACGAGTATCTGGACGGACGCCGTCACGAGTTCGAGCTGGAGGTGGACCTCGCACTGGCGACGCCGTTCCAGCGGCTTGTGCTGACCGATCTGCCGGTGCACACCAGCTACGGCGCCACGACGACGTACGGGCGGGTCGCGGGGGAGATCCACAAGCCGAAGGCGGCCCGTGCGGTCGGTACGGCGCTGGGCGCGAATCCGGTGTGCGTCGTACTGCCGTGCCACCGGGTGATCGGCGCGAGCGGTGCGCTGACCGGATACGCCGGCGGACTCGACGCGAAGCGTTTTCTGCTGAATCTTGAATCGAAAAGCTGAGTTTTCCGGAATCGCCACAGCGGGATTTACACTCGGAATAGAAAGGAGCAGATCCCCAGTGTGGAGTGGGGATCTGCTTCTTTGTTTTCCCTTGCCTGCAAGGGCTGGTGGAATACCTGACGAGTCAGTCAGTTGTCGGTTGATGGATCTCCAGGATGAGCCGGCGGCGGCCGCCCCAGTCCCGTTTGTAGACCTTGAAGTTCTCAATTCCGGCGGCCGCACAGAGCCGGCCGTAGCTGATTTCGTCGTGGATGAAGTGCACGCTGCTGGTGCCGAAGTGCTCGGTGGTGACGATCCGGTGCTCGGGACCCTGGCGCATCCCGTTGGCGATCTCGCCCGCCGTCGCAGGCCCCCAGGCCGGCCCCTCGATGATCGCCATCCCGCCCGGCTTCAGCACCCGGGAGATCTCGCAGATCGTCGACAGTTGCTCCTCCTCGCCGAACAGCTCGTGGAAGGCGGTCCACAGACAGATCACCGCGTCGAACGAGTCCCACTTGTACGGCAGGTCGGTCATCGAGCCGATCGCCCAGTCGATCGACAGTTCCTCCTCGGCCGCCTGCGCCCGGCCGGCCTCGATCAGGTTCGGGGAGATGTCGAGTGCGCGCACGGTCTTGCCGGCCCGGCGCAGCGGCAGCGCGACGCGGCCGTAGCCACAGCACAGATCGAGCACCGACTCGCGCTTCTCGAGCAACTCCTCGACGGCCTTGACGATCGCCGCGTCCCGCTCGGGCGTAGTACGCGCGGCCAGTCCTTCGGCCCCGAGTTCCGCGTACTCGGCCCGGCTACGCAGTGCGGAGTTCAGCATGACCGCAAGTATCCCGGTTACTCCGGGTCAGTTGTCCAGCGGCCGGCGCCCGATCCGGCCAAGCACCACCGCGGCCAGCATCGAGACGACGATCGAGGTGTACGTCGCTCCGAGCCAGGAGGGCACGGGCTGGTCGTTGAAGAGCCGCTGCTGGACCTCGGTCCAGAAGAGCGACCAGCCGGACACCGTGCCGGGGTTGACCAGTTGGTACGAGACGAAGCCGATCAGCCAGGCGACGGCCGGCTGCCAGCGGAAGCGCGCCGTACCGGACACGTCCCAGTTCATCTTGCTGACCACGAAGAAGTCGGCGATCGCGACCGCGAACAAGGGGATGAAGACCGAGCCGATCAGGTAGAGGAACTCCGTGTAGTTGCCTAGGTCAACCAACAGTGCGATAGCCGTTGCTACCACGCCGATGCCGACCGAGATCCACCGGCGGTCGACGTGACCGATCAGGTTGTGCGTGGCCATCGTGGTCGAGTAGACGTTCGCGTAGGCCTCGTCCACCTCGTCCACCAGCAGCACGAGCAACGCGATCGCACCGGCGGGCAGCGTGACCAGCGCGGTGATCACGTCCTCGCTGTTGGTCTGCAGAGTGGCGACCGCGAAGACGCCCAAGGCGTAGTACGCGATCGCGGCCAGGCCGTAGCCGAGTGCGGAGCCACCGAAGGCTGCCTTGTTCGTGCGCGAGTGCCGGGTGTAGTCGGCGGCCAGCGGCGCGAACGACACCACACCGGCGGCGGCCAGGTCGACGGCCGGCCAGAAGCCGAACACGCTGTCCTGCGGCAGATCATGCACCGGCTTGCTGAGCACCTGCACGAACAGGTAGACCGACGCGATCAGCACCAGCCAGACCATGAACTTCCGCAGCACCTTCACGCTGCCCAGTGGTCGTACGGCCATCGCCGTGGCGATCACTCCCGCCACCAGGACGAACAGCCAGCGCCACCGCTCGCTAGTGACGGCGACCGCGGCCTGCGCGATGACGATGATCTCCATCGTGGCCCAGCCGACGTTCTGGGCGATGTTCAGCACGGTCGGCGCGATCGAACCGCGGCGGCCGAACAGACCGCGCAGACTCGCCATCGCCGGTGCGCCGGTCTGCGAGCCGAACACCGCTGCGCCGCCGAGCACGAGCGCGCCGATCCCGCAGCCGACGACGACCGCGAGCAGACCCTGTGCGAGTGAGCCCGTGTACGCCGCCACCAGCGCACCGGTGACCGGGCCGAACAGCGAGATGCCGAAGTTTCCCCAGAGGGTGAACTGGTCCAGGAACCCGAGCGTGCGCGGAGAGTCCGTGGTGAGGACGAGTGGCGCCTCGGTCTGATCGGCAGGACGAACAGCAGTACTGGTCATGGTGACCCGCTCCCTACGCCGGCATTACCCGGTCAGGTTCAGGCGGTCGGCGACCCGGCTGTCCTCAGCTCGTCGCCCTCTCAGCCCGCGCGTTCGGTGCGAGCTCCCGCAAGGATTGCTACCGCGTCAACGATAACGCGTCAGGCAGGATCCGGCGCGGCGGCCGCCCGCTGGATGAGAGCGGCCAGCTCCGGACCGTTGGTCACCACCGGCATGTGCGCGCCGGTCGGCAGCGTCCGCGCCTCACCGTGGCACAGCTCGGCCAGCCGTGCGACCCACTCGGCCGTGGACACCAGATCGTGCCGGCCGCGCACGATCATCACCGGCGCCCGCACCCTGCCGATGACCGCGGCCAGATCGTGGCGCCTGGCCGCGTCGCCGGCGCGCGCGATCGAGGACAGCGTCGTACGGGCGTACTGCGGGGTGACGACTCGGATCAGCCGCGGCGAATCCGGTACGGCGGAACCCAGCCAGCGAGCGGCCAGGTCCACCCAGCTCGACGCCCGGATGTCCCCGGTCGGTGCGACCAGGACCAGGGCGTGCACCAGTTCGGGGAAGGCGATCGCGGTCTCGACCACGATCTGGCAGCTGGCCGAGTGCCCGACCAGGACCGACCGCTCCCGGATCTTGTCCGCCAGCGCCGTCCCGAGAGCCTGTGGACGCAGATCCTCCCTGGCACCGGCGGGTTCGCCGTACCCAGGCAGGCTGACCAGGTGGTACGGCGTGGTGAGGTGCTCGACGGTTGGGTCGTACGACGCCGGCCCGAGGCCGAGACCCGGGACCAGGACGACGGGGACGTTCACTCCCAGGGTGGCCGGTCCGGGCGGGCCTGGACGACCGGGTTGCCGAGATCCGGTTTGAGTTCGCGGTAGCCGAGGGTGAAGCCGGCCGCGAGGATCAGCAGGCCGAGACCACCCCAGCCGTACGCCGTGGGCAGCCGGTGCAGCGAGTCGTCGATCGCGCCCATGCCGGTCGACAGGATCATGATCAGCCAGATCAGGATCGGGACCATCGACACCGCGACCAGCAGCAGTCCGCCGAGCTCGACCGGATCCGGCTGGCGGCCGGCCCTCCGGCGGGCGAGCACGTCCCGGCCCCACATCCAGAGCGCGACCGCGCCGACCAGGAGCAGCAGGAGCTGGCCGATCGTGTCGATCACGTCGGTGCGCAGCGGGTGGTTGAGCGGCGAGCCAGGAGCCTGGGAGATCTCCCGGAGGGCAACCCGCTGGATCGAGATGACCAGCAGGCCGTAGACGCCGGCGATGATCGCGGCGAGCAGGACGACCCGGGCGGCGCGGGGATCGCGGGGCGCGACGGGTTGGTCCCGCCCGTACGTCGGCAGCTCATGCTGCTGCGGATGCGCGGGCGGGCCGTACGGAGTGCCAGGCCGGTAGTTCGGCGGCTGGTTGTACGGCGGTCCGCCGGAGTCGGGCTGCCCCTGCGGCTGACCCGGCCCAGCGCCGCCGGGTGGGGCGCCGTACTGGCCTGGCGGGGAGCTGTAGGGCTGGGGCGGGGCGTAGTGGCTTTGCTCGGGGGCGCTCTGCGGTCCGGAGCCGAACGTGCCGCCGCCGTACGGGGCAGGTTTGGCGTAGTGGTGGTCCTCGCCGGACTGCTCGGGCTCATCGCCCCGGCCGTAGGTCGGGAAATCCTGTGACGACATCGCTGCTCCCTCCCCTCCGACTCAGCTTCTCACGGACGGCTCAGGTTGCCTTGATCGTGGGCCACGCATTCGGCAGGCAGCCGCCCAGGCCCTTGGTCTGCTGCATCATGACCGGCGCGGGGGTCTTCGCCTGGGTGCAGGTGGAGTGGCCGTGGCCGAGCGCGTGCCCGACCTCGTGGTTGACCAGGTAGTTCCGGTACAGGGCGACGTTCCCGCCGTACGCCGGAACCGCGTACACCCACCGCTTGGCGTTCAGGACGACGCGGTCGTCGACGCGGCAGGACACCTCGCCGCCGGTGTCGAGCGGCAGGCACAGCTTGTCGGTCAGGACCGGCGTGGCCAGGATGATCCGCAGGTCGGCGTCGACCTTGTCGGTGCGCTCGAAGTTGACCGGGTGGATCGCCTGCCAGCCGCGCGGATCGGTCAGCGTCTGGTGGATGATCGCGGCGACCGCGGCGCCGTTCAGCGACAGGCCCTGCTCGATCTCGACCCGGTAGGTCAGCTTGTCCTTCACGCCGCTGGCCTTGGCGAACCCTGGCACGACCGCGAGCCGGCCGGTGGAGACGGTGACGTTCGGCTTCGAGCTCTTCGGCTTCCGGGTCAGACTCGGTGCCGGGCGCAACGGGGTGGTGAACTTCTGCGTCGGTGTGGCGATCGGTGCCGGTGCGGGAGTCGCCACCGGAGTCGAGGTGACCGGAGTGCTGGTGCCGGCAACGATCTCGGCCGCGAGGCTCCGCCGGCCGGCGGCGTCCGGGTGCATGACCACCACGGTCCCGAGCACTGCCAGCGCGGTCACCGAGAACCACTGCGCCTTGTGCGACTTCTTCCGGCTGTGACGGCCACCGCGCTTGCGGACACGCGCGTCCGCCTGCTGGCCAGTCCGCCCGGTGGTCATGACGATTCACCCTACAGAGCCAGCACCACTCCACGAAAGGGCAGATTCATGACTTGCAACACCAACGAACCGAAGGCCACGTGGCCGATCAGAGGTCGACGAACCAGCCCGTCATCAGGTCGGTGACCCGCTCCTGCTCGTCCGGCTCGACCAGTGTGCGGCGTACCTCAGGCTGTCCGGGTGCGGAGGAACTTGCCGAAGTGGGGGACGGTGAAGGCGACGGTGCCGCGTTCGGCGGAGAAGACGAGGCCCTTCTTGATCAGGCCGTCGCGGGCCGGGGAGAGGGACTGCGGTTTGCGGTTCAGCGTGCTGGCGACCTCGGCGGTGGGGACCGAGCCGTCGTCGACGCCGATGCCGAGCTCGGCCATCGCGCGCATGTACTCGCGTTCGGCCGGGGTGGCGCGTTCATAGCGGGAGCCGAAGAAGCCGACGGTGAGTTCGGCGGAGGCCTCCGGGCCCGCGACGGCGACGTCCTTGATGGTGATCGGCGAGGTCGGAGCGTGGTCCCAGGTGGCGTGCGCGAAGGCCTGGACGAAGTACGGATAGCCGTCGGTCTGGGCGTACAGCTCGTCCAGCGCCTCGTCGTCGTACTGGACGCCCTCGCTCTCCGCGGGGATCATCAGCGCGCGGTCACACGCGTCGCGGGCGAGACGGTCGACGCGGATGTAGCGGAACAACCGCTCGGAGTACGACTTGCTGGCGGACAGTACGGCGGGCAGATGCGGGAGGCCCGCGCCGACGACGACCAGCGGCGCGCTCTGCTGGGAGATCTCGTGGCAGGCGGCGCACAGCGCGGACAGGTCGTCGGGACTGATGTCCTGCATCTCGTCGATGAACAATCCGACGCCGACGGACAGATCGCCGGCCAGGTCGGCCGCGTCGGTGAACAACTCGATCAGATCCATCTCGAGGTCACCGGAGTCCGCGCGGCCCTTCGCAGCGGCCACGTCGACCGGCGGATGCCAGCGGATGCCCTTGCGGTCGTTGGCGGCGGTGCGCAGCGCGAACGCCTTCAGTACGGCGCTGAAGCTGTCGACCCGCTCGTCGTCGCGATGCCGGTGGCCCAGTTCGCGCATGGCGGTGTGCAGCGCCTGCGCGATCGGCAACCGGATGCTCTGGTCCGGCCGGGCCTCGATCTTCCCGGTACCCCAGGCGCGCTTGATCGCCTGGCTGCGCAAGGTGTTCAGCAACACGGTCTTACCGACGCCGCGGAGTCCACTCAGCACCAGACTCCGCTCCGGCCTGCCTGCCGCGACCCGTTCGAGTACCACTTCGAACTGCCGCACCTCGATGTCGCGTCCGGCCAGCTCAGGCGGCCGCTGACCGGCGCCGGGCGCATAGGGATTCCGGATCGGATCCATGCTTTCACTGTATGAGCGCGTCTAGCGTTTTCCTTAGATTTCGCTAGCAACCGCCAGAGCGTGTCGCGACCCTTGTCTACAGCTTTCTAGCAATTCCGCTAGAAACTCCTAGACCCGCCTAGCCAGCACTTCGTACAGATGCCAGTGCTTCGGCCCGCTCATCGCCCGCCCGTCGTACTCCACCTCGTCGAGGCGCTCCACAGCCCACCCTTCCAGCAATCCCTGGACCTCTGCGTCGTCCTGAGCGGAGATCTCCGGCTGCTGTGCCCAGTCGTCACGCACGCCGAGCAACTGGCCGGCGAACATGCCGCCCGGCCGCACTGCCCGCGTCACCACCGCCCAGGTCTCCGCAAACCGTTCCGGCGGCGCGAAGAACAGACTGAAGCCCGCATAGACAAGGTCGGCGACGGGAGGCCGCGCGTCCCACAGGTCGCTGCGTTCCAGCGTCAGCCGTCGCCCGCTGCGGGCACGGCGGGAGACCTCCGCGAGAGCAGCCGCGCTCGAGTCCACGGCGTGGACCTGCCAGCCTCGATCGAGGAGATCGAGGGTCTCGTTCCCGGCGCCGCAGCCGAGGTCGACCGCCGTACCAGGCTCGGTGAAGCAGGCGAGGGCGGCCTGGTGCAGTGGGCGGGGCGGATCGCCGGAGGTGAAGGCGACGTACGGCGCCCAGTCGGTGAAGTCGGGCATAGGGGGAGTCTTGCAGGCGACTAGGCCCGCGGGAGCACTATCGTCCTGTCATGGTTGGGCGGGTGGAATGGGCTCGGCAGGCAGGGGCCCTGTACGAGCGGATGCATCAGCAGTACGTCGGTGGTGCGCGCAAGCTCGAGGCGCTCATCGACGAGCTGATCGGTGACGAGGAGGGCATCAACTACCTCAGCGCGACCGCCCGGGCGAAGGATCCGGAGTCGTTCCTGGACAAGGCGTCGAAGCCGCATCCGGACGACCCGGCCCGGCCGAAGTACGACGACCCGCTGAACCAGATCACCGACCTGGTCGCGGCTCGGGTGATCACGTTCCTGGCCGAGGCGGTGGACCGGGTCTGCGAGGTGATCGAGGCCGAGTTCGAGATCGTCGAGCACACCGACATGGGTGCGCACACCCGGGCGCAGGGTGTGTTCGGGTATGCCAGCAAGCACTACCTGGTCCGGCTGAACGCGACTCGCCGCGAGCTGCCGGAGTACGCCGTACTGAAGAACCTGGTGATGGAGATCCAGGTTCGGACCGCGGTCCAGCACGCGTGGGCGGAGTTCGAGCACGACATCCGGTACAAGCTGGACATCCCGCCGGGCCGCAAGCCGGAGTTCGACCGGCGGTTCCTGCTGGCGGCGGCGCTGATGGAGTTGGTGGACAACGAGTTCACGGAGATCGACCGGCTGTACCGCGAGCTCGCGGCGGCCGAACCGGACAAGACCCCGCGCGACCTGACCACCGCGACGCTGACGACGTACCTGACCCGGCGCTATCCGGACGCGCCGCACGCCAAGACGAACCACTACACGTGGATCCTCGGCATCCTGGCGCGGCTCGGCGTCACCACCGAGGAACAGCTCACCGAACTCCTGACCGGCATCGACAGTTCCGCGGTCCAGGCCGCGATGACCCACCGCTTCCCGGCCGGCACGGTCCGCCGCCTCGACGACGACCTGCTGGCCGCGAAGGGTACGGCGTACGTCGACCTGTTCCCGGACGAGGAACGCCGCCAGAAGATCCTCCGCGGCCGCCTCAAGGCACTCACCCGCGCCGGGATCACCGAGTCCTGACCAGATCCTCCGCGACGGCCTCGGCGGTACGGCGGGCCCAGGCTCCGGTGGTGATGAGGCCGAGCACGAGGACGAGTACGCCGCAGCCGGCGATCACGAACCAACACAGCTTGGCCGCGTCGACGAAGCCGCTCTCCAGCGTGCCCACCAGATGGGCGGTGAGGATCGTCCCCGCGATCGCCACACCCAGGGAGGCCCCGACCTGACGGCTGGTCGACGCGATCGCCGCGGCGACGCCGGCTTGGGAGCGCGGCATCCCCGACACCGCCGCATTGGTGATCGGCGCGTTCAGCATCCCGAAGCCCAGACCGAAGATCAGGTAGCCGACCAGCAGCATCTCGGTCGACGTGGTCAGACTCAACCGCGACAGCACCAGCCCGGAAACAGTAAGCATGCTGCCGGCAACGACCAGCGGCAGTCGCGGCCCGCGGTGTCCGACGAGCCAACCCGACAGCGGTGCGAACACCACGGTCATCGCCGCCATCGGAAGCGTCAGCAACCCGGCATGCAGCGCCGAGAACCCACGCACCGACTGCAGATAGAGCGAGTTCAGGAACAGGAATCCGGACAGCGCCGAGAATCCCGCGACCGCGATCAGCGTCGCACCCGAGAACGGCGCACTCCGGAAGAACCGCGGCTCCAGCAACGGTTGCTCCCGTCGCCGCTCGTACAACACCAGAGACACCAAGGACGCGACCGTCACCACGAAGCACCCGATGATCAGCGGCGAGGTCCACCCGGCCGACCGGCCCTCGATGATCCCGTACGTCAGCCCGCTGAGCAGCAGGACCACCAGGATCTGCCCGACCGGATCCATTCGCCGCGGCACCGCGGCCCGCGACTCCGGCACGAACCGCGCCGTCATCAGTACGGCGGCCACCGTCACCGGCACGTTGATCCAGAAGATCAACCGCCAGCCCGCTGCGTCGACGAGTGCTCCACCGACCACCGGCCCGACCGCCAAGCTGAGCCCGACCACGCCACCCCAGACCCCGATCGCCTGGGCGCGCTCGCGTGGGTCGGTGAAGGTGTTGGTGATGATCGACATCGCCACCGGGTTGAGCATCGAGCCACCGATCGCCTGCAGCATCCGGAACAGGATCAGCAGGTCGATGGTCGGCGCGACTCCGCACAGCAGCGACCCGAGCCCGAACACCACCAGCCCGGCCTGGAACGTCCGTCGCCGGCCGACCCGGTCCGCGGTCGAGCCGGAGACCATCAGCAGGCTGGCCAGCACCAGCGTGTACGCGTCGATGGTCCATTGCAGCTTGGTGACCGAGGCGCCCAGCTCGGACCGGATGGCCGGCAGGGCCAGGTTCACGATGGTGGAGTCCAGGCCGACGATGAAGAGGCTGGAGCAGCAGATACCGAGGATCAGCAACCGCCGCCTGCGCGTCAGTTCCTCCACCCGGCTCCCTCCGACACCATCTACTTGAAGACTGTACAACCGTCGGCCGGGAGCGATTTCCGGTGGCCCAGCCGCCGGGACCGGCCCGGCCGAAAACGGTTGGCGGACTGTCGGCGGCCCCGCCTAGGCTTGATCCATTCGCCTGGTCAGGTGCCTTCTCCATCCTTCTATGCCTCTTTGTGAGACGTCATGTCCCTGCGCCTCATTCCGTTCGCCGACCCGGGTGTGCCGGACACCCGGTCCGGTCTCCGACTCATCATCTGGCTGGAGCACCAGCAGCTGCGCGGGCAAGCCCTCGCCGTGTTCTGGGGGCTGCTCTATTTCGGCGGTATCGCCGCCGCTCCTGTCGCCGTCGGTCTCGCCGTCCAGGCGGTGATCGACCTGTCCTGGCCCAAGCTCATCCTGGCCGGGGTGCTGCTGCTGGTCTTCGGCGCGGCCAAGGCCGGCGCCGACTCGTTCTTCCACCGCGCCGTGGTGACCAACTGGATCAGTACGGCGGCACGCCTGCAGCAACTGCTGTTCCGCAAGGCCGCGGAGCTGGGTTCGCTGCTCACCCGCCGGATCGCTGCCGGTGAAGTGGTTGCGGTGAGCAGCGGCGACGTCGAGAAGATCGGCTGGTTCGTCGAGGTGCTCGGCCGGTTCGCGGCCGCACTGCTGACGTGCTTCGCCGTGGTCATCGGGCTGCTGTTCTACGAGCCGCAGCTCGGCCTGGTGGTCGCCATCGCCGTACCGGTGCTGGCTTTCTCGATCGTCCCGCTGATGGGGCCGGCCGAGCGTCGTGCGGACGTGCAACGCGCCAAGGGCGGCCGCGCGACCGAGCTGGCCGCGGACACTGTGGCCGGTCTGCGTGTACTGCGTGGCATCGGTGGCGAGCAGCTGTTCCTGGATCGCTACCGGGACGCCTCACAGGACTACCGCGCCAGTGCGGTCCGCAGTGCGCGGATGTGGTCGCTGATCGCGGCTCTCCAGGTGCTGCTGTTCGGACTGTTCCTGGTGGTGGTCGTCTGGATGGGTGTCCGGCTGGTGACGTCCGGCCGGATCACGGTCGGCGAACTCGTCACGACGTACGGGTTCATCACGTTCATGCTGGTGCCGCTGCACACGTTCGAGGAGACGGCGAGCGCCTTCATCTTCTCGAAGGTGTCGGCCCGCCGGGCCGCGCGCGTGCTGGCGCTGCAGCGGACCGACGAGACCATGGGCACCGCCGAGGCGCAGCTACCCGAGGGCGACCTGCTGGACCCGGTCACCGGTCTGCATGTGCCGGCCGGGAGCTTCACCGCGGTCGTCTGCGGTGACCCGGACGCGGGCGGCCGGCTGGCCGATCGTCTGGGTGGTCACAGCCCGGGCGCCGAGGACAACCAGGCGTCGGTGCTGCTGGACGGCGTACCGCTGGACGACCTCCCGTTGGAGTCCGCGCGGACCGTCGTACTCGTACAGGACAAGGACCCGGTGCTGCTGTCCGGGACAGTGCGCCAGCTGTTCGACGTACCGGCCAGTGGTGCGGTCTCTCCGGAGACGGCACTCGACGCGGCGCAGTGCGAGGACATCCTCGACGTACTGCGGCAGACGTTGCCGGCTGGCGTGTCGGACCCGATGCAGGCCGTGCTGACCGAGCGGGGAAGGTCCCTGTCCGGTGGGCAGCGGCAGCGAGTGGCATTGGCCCGTTCGCTGTACGTCGACCCGCAGGTGCTGGTGCTGGACGAGCCGACCAGTGCGGTGGACGCGCACACCGAGGCCCGGATCGCCGACGGTCTCCGACTGCTGCGGGGCGGTCGGACCACCGTGGTGTTCTCCTCCAGCCCGCTGATGCTTGACCGCGCAGAGCGCGTGGTGTTCGTGCCGGAGGGCCGCGTCGAGGCGGTCGGGACCCACCACGAGCTGGTGCACACCAACCCGCGCTACCGCGCGGCGGTCACCCGTGAAGACGAGCCAACCTTCGAAGAGGAGTCGGCATGAAGCGCCCCGAGTACGACCCGGCGGCGCCGCAGGAAGCGGCGCGGCTGCCGGTGGCAGGCAGCGCGACCGTGCGCGCCTATCTGAAGATCCTGTTCCGCCGGCACCGCCGTGCGTTCGCCTGGCTGACGCTCGTGAACACAGTGGCGGCACTGAGCGGGATGGTCGGGCCCTGGCTGCTCGGCAACGTGGTGGAGAAGCTGTCGCAGGGCAAGAGCGACGTCGACCTGCCGTACGTCGTGGTCGGCTTCGTCTGCGCGCTGCTGGTGCAGACGGTGTTCGTTCGGCTGACCCGGTTGCGTGGTGCGGTGCTCGGCGAGGAGATGCTCGCCGACCTGCGCGAGGACTTCCTGGTCCGCGCGGTCGGACTGCCGCCGGGTGTCCTGGAGCGGGCCGGGACCGGTGACCTGCTGTCCCGGATCACCACGGACATCGACCGGCTCTCGCACGCGATGCGGGACGCCGTACCGCAGCTGACCATCGCGGTGATCTGGGCGGGGCTGCTGATCGGTGCGCTGATCATCACCGCGCCGCCGCTGGCCGTCGCCGTGGTGATCGCGATGCCGATCCTGATCGTCGGTGCCCGCTGGTACTTCCGCCGGGCGCCGTCGGCGTACCGGTCGGAGGCCGCCGGGTACGCCGCGGTGGCCTCGGGCCTGGCCGAGACCGTCGACGCCGGCCGGACCGTGGAGTCGCACCGGCTCGGCGACCGCCGGATCAACCTGGGCGACACCCGGATCGGTCAGTGGGTCGCCTGGGAGCGGTACACGCTGTACCTGCGGATGATTCTGTTCCCGGTGATCAACATGACCCACACGGTCGCGCTGGCCGCGGTGCTGGTGATCGGTGGCGGCTTCGCCATCCAGGGCTGGCTCACCGTCGGCGCCCTCACCACGGGCGCGCTGTACATCCAGATGCTGGTCGAGCCGGTCAACATGATGATCCGCTGGTACGACGAGCTCCAGGTGGCGCAGGTGTCGGTGGCCCGGCTGGTCGGGGTCCGTGAGATCGAGGCGGCCGCGGCCGACGAGCAGGCCGAGCCCGAGGGCCGGCGGGTGCTCGCCGACGAGGTGCGGTTCGGTTATCTGGAGGGCCGCGATGTCCTGCACGGCGTGACGCTGACGGTCGAGCCAGGTGCGCGGGTCGCGCTCGTGGGGCCTTCCGGTGCGGGGAAGTCGACCCTGGGCCGGTTGCTGGCCGGCATCTACTCGCCGCGGCTCGGTGACATCACCTTGGGTGGTGCCGCCCTCGACAAGATGTCGGCCGAGCAGGTCCGCAGCCATGTGGCGCTGGTCAACCAGGAGCACCACGTGTTCGTGGGCAGCGTCCGGGACAACCTGCGGCTGGCCCGGCCGGAGGCGTCCGATGCCGATCTCTGGGCTGCGCTGCGCTCCGTCGACGCCGACGGCTGGGTCGCCGGGTTCGACAACGGGCTGGACACCGAGGTGGGTTCCGGTGGGATCTCGCTGACGCCGGCGCAGGCGCAGCAGGTCGCGCTGGCGCGGCTGGTGCTGGCCGATCCGCACACGCTGGTCCTGGACGAGGCGACCTCGTTGATGGACCCGCGCGCGGCGAGGCACCTGGAGCGGTCGCTGGCCGGCGTACTGGAGGGCCGGACCGTGGTGGCCATCGCGCACCGGCTGCACACCGCGCACGACGCGGACGTGATCGCCGTCGTCGAGGACGGCAGGATCGTCGAGCTCGGCGGTCACGACGAACTGGTCGATGCCCAGGGCCCCTATGCGGCGCTCTGGCACTCCTGGCACGGCGATCGCTGAGGCCAGGCTCGGGGGCAGGTCGTTGGGCCTGCCCCCGGACCTGTCGCGTGTGAGGATGAACCTGTGCTGACAACGCTGTTCTCACTCCCGTCCACGACCGCTCTCGATGTGAACGACGAGGGTGCACTGCTCGTCCTGTACGACGGAAGCGGCACCCGGCAGGTGCACCACGTGGCACCGGACGGGACCTGGCGGGCGCTGACCGCGCTGGACGACACCGTCCGCGGCGCACGGTTCGTCCCGGAGAGCAGCCAGGTCGTCGTGGAGCACGACGACGGCGGCAGTGAGCTCGGTCAGCTCTCACTGCTCGACCTCGACGAGCCCGGTCTCCCCACATTGACCCCGCTCGTCCACGACCCGGAGTACGTGCACCACCTCGTCGATGCCAAGCCCGGCCGCGTCCTGTTCACCACGAACCGGCGCAATGGCACGGACTTCGACCTGGTCGCCCACGACCTGGGCAGCGACAGGGACACGGCCCTGTACGACGGCGGCGGCTCGGTGATGGGCGTGACCCCGTCCCCGGACGACAAGTGGGTGGTGCTGTCGCTGGCCAGCGCCCCGGCGAACTCCATCCAGCTCCTCCTGGTCGACTCCGGGACCCGGTCCGTCACCGAGCTCACGCCGTACGACGCGCACAACGACCAGGCGGCGGTGTCCTGGCTGCCGGACTCGACCGGGTTCCTGGTGTCGACGAACGCGGACCGGGACCGGATGGCCGTACGGCGGTACGACCTCGGCGACCGGGCGTGGAGCGACGTACTCGTGGACGACTCCCGCGATCTGGCCGGCTGGGCCTCTCCCAATGGCGAGGACCTGCTGGTCGGCGTGCTGCACGACGGTGAGGTGGCGCTGGCCCTGCATCGGCTCGACGACGGCTCCGAGGTCGCCCCGGTCGGTCTGCCCGCGGGCGGTTGCGCCGGGCTGCTGATGCTGACGCCTGATCCGCACTGGTCCCCGGACGGCTCGTTCGCGGCGATCACGTACAGCTCGCCTGTCTGTCCGCCGACCGTGTTCCGCTACGTCCCGGCGTCCCGGGCCCTGCTGGAGGTGCGGCCGCCGGAGATGCCGGAGCCGCCGGCGCAACTCACGCACCCGGAGAGCCTGCTGGTGCCGTCGTTCGACGGTGAGCAGGTGCCGGTGTTCGTGTTCCGGCCGACCGGCCCCGACCTGGGGACCACCATCGTCCACGTGCATGGCGGTCCGGAGGGCGCGGCGATGCGCAACTGGGCTCCGATCGTCTCCGCCCTCGCCGCCGATGGCCACACGGTCGTCGTACCGAACGTGCGCGGATCGGCGGGGTACGGGAAGCGGTGGTACTCGCTGGACGACCGGGAGCTGCGGCTGGATTCGGTGAAGGACCTGGCCGCGATCCACGCGTGGCTGCCGACGATCGGCTCCGACCCGAAGCGGACAGCGCTGTGGGGTGGTTCGTACGGTGGCTACATGGTGCTCGCCGGGCTCGCGTTCCAGCCGGAGCTGTGGGCCGCCGGTGTGGACATCGTCGGGATCGCCTCGCTGGTCACGTTCCTGGAGAACACCTCGGACTACCGCCGTGCGATGCGTGAGCGCGAGTACGGGTACCTCGCCACCGACCGGGAGTTCCTGGAGTCCGCCAGCCCGTTGCACCGGGTCGACGACATCCGTGCGCCGCTGTTCGTCATCCACGGCGCCAACGACCCGCGGGTGCCGTTGTCGGAGACCGAGCAGGTCGGCGATGCGCTGACGAAGCGCGGCGTGCCCTGTCAGGTCCTGGTGTACGACGACGAGGGCCACGGCCTGGCGAAGCTGAAGAACAAGCTCGATGCGTACCCGCAGGCGTTGGCGTTCCTACGCCGGCATCTGGTCAGCTGAACAGCGGTGCGAGTGTTCCGGCGGTAGCGTCCAGTCGCGACGGCAGTCCGAGCGGTACGGCGAGGTTCAGGTCCTCATGCCCGATCGCGGCGCCCTCGACCATCGGCAGACCGAGCGGATCCAACCGATCGCGCATCACCGCGTTCACCAGGTCCGCGTCGTCCGCTCCACTGAAGTCGCCGATCACCAACCCGGTGACGCCCGCGAACCAGCCAGAGCGGAGCAGCTGCGTCAGCAGCCGGTCCACCCGGTACGCGTCCTCGCTCACGTCCTCCAGCACCACGATCCCGGTCGGCGGCTCGTAGGTCGGCGTACCGATGCTTGCTGCGAGCATCGCGAGGTTGCCACCGCGCAGCGGTCCTTCGGCGACGCCGCCGACCACAGTCCGGGCACCTGCGGGCGCGAGGAGGTCGGTCACCTTCTCGGGCTCGAACAGCAGCTCGCGCAGCCGCTCCCGGCCGTCCGCCGCGCCCAGCTGCTCGACAGCGGCGGCCATCGGTCCGTGGATGGTGACGAGTCCGCGGGCGTTCAGCGGCTCGTGCAGCGCGGTGATGTCGCTGAACCCGATGAACCATTTCGGCACGGCCACGAGATCGTCGAAGTCGACGTACTCGAGCATCCGCTGGACGCCGTACCCGCCGCGGGCGCAGAAGACCGCGGCGAAGCGTGAGTCCAGCCAGGCCGTCCGCAGATCCTCGGCCCGGGCCTTGTCGTCGGCGGCCAGGTAGGTCAGCCGCTCATGCCCGACCAGCACCGACGGCATCACCTCGACCTCGAGCCCCCAGGCCCTCAGGTACGCCGTACCCACCTCGAGCCGATCCGCCTGCACCCGCCCGGACGGCGCCACCACAGCCACCCGGTCTCCAGCCTGCAGCCTCGCGGGCGTCGTCACGTCAGTCATCCGCGGAACGCTACCCCGCCCGACGCCGCCCCCGCCCGTCCCCCTCCGATGGGTAGGCCCACGAGCGCGCCTGTGATGGGTAGCCCCACGAGCGTCCCCTCCGATGGGTAGGCCCACCAGCCGATGGGTTGGCCAACCGCACGCCATGGGTCAACCCACACTCTCGTGGGTCAACCCACGACAGGGGCCGACGCCGCCCCCGCCCGTCCCCTCCGATGGGTAGGCCCACCAGCCGGTGGGTTGGCCAACCGCACGCCATGGGTCAACCCACACTCTCGTGGGTCAACCCACGACAGGGGCCGACGCCGCCCCCGCCCGTCCCCTCCGATGGGTAGGCCCACCAGCCGATGGGTTGGCCAACCGCACGCCATGGGTCAACCCACACTCTCGTGGGTCAACCCACGACAGGGGCCGACGCCGCCCCCGCCCGTCCCCCTCCGATGGGTAGGCCCTGAATCGCCCCGGGTTTCGTGGAGACCCGATTACTTGGTTCCGGCCTTGGTGAGGACGGGGATTTCACTGTAGTGGTTGGCTTCGAACTCGGCGGGTGGAACGTGCCCGATCTCGCCGTGTAGGCGTCGGTGGTTGAACCAGTCGACGTATTCGGCGACGGCGATCTCGACGTCGTTGATGGACTTCCAGCCCGTGTTGGGTCGGGTGGCGGGGTTGCGGATCAGCTCTGCTTTGAACAGCGAGTTGAATGCCTCGGCCATCGCGTTGTCGTAGGAGTCGCCGCGGCTGCCGACGGACGCGACGGCGTCGGCCTCGGCGAGCCGCTCGGTGTAGCGGACAGCTCGGTATTGGACCCCGCGGTCGCTGTGATGAATCAGCCCGGTGAGGTCGTGGCCGGCCCGCTGCCGGGCCCACAGCCCCATGTCGAGGGCGTCCAGGGCCAGGTCGGTGCGCAGGCTGGTCGAGACCTGCCAGCCCACGACCAAGCGGGAGAACACGTCGAGGACGAACGCGGCGTAGACCCAGCCGGAGTGGGTGCGGATATAGGTCAGGTCCGCCACCCAGAGCTGGTTGGGTGCGTCGGCGACGAACTGCCGCTGCACCAGGTCGGCTGGACGTGGTGTCTGAGCACCTTCGGTCTGGGTGGTCTTGCGGGTTTTGTCCCGCAAGATGCCTCGCAGGCCCTCGGCGCGCATCAGCCGTTCCACGGTGCACCGGGCAACTCCGATGCCGCCTCGATTCAGCTCGGCATGGATCTTCCGCGCGCCGTAGACCTCGAGGTTGTCCTTGTGCAACTGGCGGATCGCCGGGACCAGTTCGGCGTCTCTGACCGCCCGGGCCGACGGCGGCCTGCTCCTGGCGGCGTAGTAGGTGCTCGGGGCAATCTTGATCCCGGCAGCGGCCAGGACCTTACAGATCGGCTCGACCCCGAACCGGCCGCGGTGCTGGTCGATATAGTCGACCAGCACCGCCGTCGGCACCTCGGTTACTTCACCTTGCGGTCGAGCTCCGCCGCCGCGAAAAAGCCGACGCTGTCTTCAAGATCTCGTTGGCCCGCCGAAGCTCGCGGTTCTCCCGCTCCAACTGCGCGATCCGCTCGGCATCGCTGGTGGCAGTGCCCGGAACTGTCCCCTCGTCGATCTCAGCCTGCCGGACCCAACCCCGCAACGTCTCGCGGTGCACGCCGAGCTGCTCCGCGATCCGCGGAATCGCCCCCGACCTCGTCGCCGGGTCCTTGCGCGCGTCCACCGCCATCCGCGTGGCCCGCTCACGCAACTCGTCGCCATACTTCCTCGGTGCAGCCATAACTCTCATCCTCCATGGATTGAGAGCCTCCATCAGACCCGGGGCGATTCACCCACCAGCCGATGGGTTGGCCAACCGCACGCCATGGGTCAACCCACACTCTCGTGGGTCAACCCACGACAGGGGCCGACGCCGCCCCCGCCCGTCCCCCTCCGATGGGTAGGCCCACCAGCCGATGGGTTGGCCAACCGCACGCCATGGGTCAACCCACACTCTCGTGGGTCAACCCACGACAGGGGCCGACGCCGCCCCCGCCCGTCCCCTCCGATGGGTAGGCCCACCAGCCGGTGGGTTGGCCAACCGCACGCCATGGGTCAACCCACGAGAGGGCTACCAAGTGACCTCGATTGTGGTGGTCTTGGAGACGCCGTTGACGGTGACGCCCAGCTGGACCGAGCCTGGGCGGATGCCGGTCACCTTGCCGGTGGCCGGGTCGTACGACGCGACGGCCCAGAACGGCGCGGTGTTGGCCGGACCGATGTGGAGGAGCGCCGAGCCGAACCAGTCGGACGACACCGGGAACGCAACCGGCACCCGGCGCTCGTCCTGGACCACAGTCGCGGCCGCCGTACCCGTCTCACCTCGGTGCAGCGTCGCAGGCGCCGCGAGCTCGAGCGAGTCCACGTGCGGCCGCAGCTCGACCTGGAACCAGGACCGCTCCGGCGCCGACCACTTCCGCTCGCCGGCCGGCGCGGCCGCGGCGTTCGGGTCGATCCCGACCAGCGCCCAGCCGGTGAAGCCACCCGCGTCCGGTGCCGCGGCCGGGCTCTTGCCCGAGTTGCCGGTCAGCGGCAGCAGTACGCCGTCCGTCCGGGTGGCGGCGAACGTCCCGGCATGCGCTGCCATGTACGCCGCTCCCTTGCCGGTCTGCGCGCGGAAGTCGGCCAGCCACTTCACCACCATCGCCGCTTCCTTGCGGTCACCGAGCTGCGAGTTGGCCGTCGGGGACGGGTCGTCGATCGGGTGGTGCGCCATCACCACGACGTTCCGGATCGACTCGTTCCGGGCCGCGTCGTCCAGTTGCGCGCGCAGGTCGCGGATCTGATCGAACCCACCGGCCCGCAGCGAACCGAGCGAGGAGTCACGCAGGACGAACCGCGTGCCCTTGTGATCGAAGGTGCTGGTCGGCGACCCGAACACCTTGGTCCACTCGGACAGGTCACCCGGTCCGTAGCTCTCGTGGTTGCCGGGCACGTAGTGGACCGGCACCTTGCCGGCCACCTCCTCGTCGATGATCTGCTTGGCCAGCGCGATGTCGTTCGGGAAGGCCCGGTCGACGAAGTCGCCGTTGATCACCAGGAAGTCCGGGTGCTGCGCGAGTGCCTCGCGGATGGTGCGCCGGGCCTGCTTGACGTAGTCGGAGTTCGGGTCGTCGGAGGTGAACTGCGCGTCCGACATCACCGCGAAGCGCCAGCGACCACCGCCGGTCACCGTGCCGTCCGTGACCACCATCGGGTCGATCACCTTCGCCGGCGGCGCCACGGTCACCGGCGGCGCGCTGCGAACGGTCAGGTCGTCGACGATGATCCGTCCGGAGTACTGCCGGGTCGGCACGGTCTCCACCACATAGATCCGCCAGAACCGCAGCGGCATGGCCAGACCGGGCGGGATGTCCGCCTCGACATACTTCCAGCCGGTCCAATCCACGGTGGCCGCGAGGTTCAGCGTCTGCGCGGTACCACCGGCAGCGTCGTACGCGTTCGCCCGCAGCCACGCGCCCTTGCCGTCGCCGTAGACCCAGGCGCCGAGCTTCTGCGGCTGCCCGGGCAGCGTCTGCTGCGGCGTCTGCGAGAGGTACGCCGCACGCGTCGCCGTACTGCCGGTCAGCGAGTAGTCGAGCGCGATCGCCTGGCCGCCGTCATGCCCTTCGGCGGCGGACGCCGATGCCGTCGCCGCACCGACCGGTACGGCGTTCGCGGCCCACTTGGTCAGGTCGTCGACCTCGTCCACGACCGTGCTGCTCAGACCGGCGGTGACACTGAGCTGCGTGGTCAGGTCACCGACCTTGGCCGTGACCACCGTCGAGACCGCCTCGTCGCTGAGCACGTTGACCTCGAACCCATTGCCCTTGGCAACCACCTTGACGACGGCCGGGTCGTAGGTCAGCTCGACGTCCCGCGGCTCGATCCAGGTGGAGAACCCGTCGGCGTCGTACCCGTCGACCTCGAAGAACCCCTTCGCGGCGGAGTCCGCCAGCGACACCTGCCGCGTCGACGGTGCCAGGCGGGCCGGCGTACCGAGGACCGTCATGGGGAACCTCCCGTTCGCGGAACCGCGAGCCGCCGTGACCACCACATCGCCGGCTCGCCGTCCTGTCACCACGCCCTGCTGGTCGACACCGACATTGCTCCCGGCGAACCAGTACGGCGTACCTGTCGCGGGAGCGTAGGTCTCGTCGTGGCCGGTGGCGGTGAGAACTCGGCTGAGGCCGGTGAGGACGCGGGAGCTGCGTGACACATCGGCGTCCGGGCCGTCGGCCGCCGTACCCAGAGCCTCGACCTGGTAGCCCTTCAACCTGCCGGAGCCCTTCACCGGAAGGAGTCCGAGGCCGTTCGGGATCAAGCGTTCGCCGCCGTCGGACGGGTCGTTCACCACGTGCGGGCCGGCCCCTCCGGGCGAGCGGGCCAGCATCGTGGACGAGCCGCCGCCGTCCAGGTTGAGCGCATCGTCGGCACCGAGGCCGATCATCAGCTCGCCCATCTCCTTGAGCGACAGGCCGCGGGAGCCGGTCGCCCGGCCATCGACGGTCAGCAGGAACATCCTGCTGCCGTCCTTGTCGAAACCGACCGCGGTGCGCGGTGCGAGGTCGGCGTCCGGTACGTCGGCGGGGACCACACCGTCCTTGGCCAACTGGTAGTTGCCGCTGATGCCGACCGCGACGTTCGCTGCATCCGGGCGCAGGCCGTACTCGACGTCGACCTTGTCGCCGACCTCGAAGGCGGTGAGGGCGTCGGCGCCCGCCTCCCGGCCGATCAGCGCCTGCTCGTTCGCGGCCAGCGGGGTGGTGCCCGGAGTGGCGGCCGAGGAGACGACCACCCCGTCGCGAAGGATCACCTCGCGTACGGTCGGCAGGCCGTCGACGGTCCGGGTCCGGGCCGCGTCACCCCACTCCGGCGTGTAGAGGCCGATGCCGCCGGAGTTGACGGCCGGCGAGTTCAGGTTGGTCAGCTCGAGCTTGGTCGCGTCGTCGTCGGTCGCACTGCCCTGCAGGAAGAGCTGCGCGATCTGGCCAAGGCCGTCCTTGCCGATCACCGCTGTGTCGTTGTGGCCGGTGGCCGGCGCGTTGATCAGCCGGCCGTCCCGCTGGACGCCGACACCGAGCGGTGCGGTGGTGTCGTTGATGTCGAAGAAGTCGCCGTTGACGCCGGCGATCGCACCTCGGCTCGCCAGCTGCTGGCTGAGCGGCGTACCGCCGGAGACCTTGCCGGTGTTGACGTAGTCGACCGTCACGCCGTGCTTGTCCAGGTCGGTGGTCAGGATGTCGCCGCGCTGCCAGCCCTTGGGGTCCAGTCGCTCGAACGACGTGTAGTTCACGCCGGGCGCGACCGGGCTGTCCTCGCGCGTCGTCAGTACGCCGTCACCGGCGATGCCGGCGTCCGGGATCGGCCCGTCCGCGGTCTGCGCGTGGGACGGGCTGACGACGACACCGGCCAGCAGGCCGCCCACGCCGATAGCTGTGGTCAAGGGACGGAAGAGCGACACGGGAGCCTCCCCAACGTGGACGGACGCGGCCATCCGACGTGGTGCGCTCTACCGCCACATGAGGCACAGGTGTACGCCGGTCAACCGACCGGTGACAAAGTAACGTCTCCAGAGGCTGACCGGAAGGTTTTCTTCTCTACTGATCGGATCAGTTGGTGCTGACCGGGCGCCCCGACACTTGCCACGCGTGCATGCCGCCGTCCAGGTTGATCGCCTCGCGGCCGATCGAGTTCAGGAACTGGGTGGCCATCCCGGACCGTCCGCCGACCGCGCAGACGCAGAGCACCTTCTGGTCCGCCGGCACCTCGCCGACCCGCTGCTGCAGGTCGCCGAGCGGGATGTGCACGGCGCCCTGGATGTGCCCGCGGTCCCACTCGTCGGGCTCGCGTACGTCGAGCACGAACGCCTCCGCCAGCAAGGTGTCGTCGAGTTCGGCCACCACGACCGAGGGGATCTGCTGATTCTGGAACATGCCTCCGATCATCCCAGACGCCGGTGACGCGATCCGGCCACGGCGGGCCGAGGCGTGAAATCGCGTTGACACCGGCAGACCCGATTGCGGAACGTAGATCGGAGGAGGCGGCGGCGTTGGCACTGATTCAGGGCATCCCCGGCGAGTTCGGGCCGCAGCCGTGGGGCGAGGCGATCCTGCGGAACGGCGAGCTCCTGCTGCTCCGGATCACCCGCCGTCCCCCCAACCACGAGGTCCGGCTGCCGGGCCTGGCGACCACGCCGCGGCACGTGGTCGAGGACGGTACCGGCAAGGCGCTGACCTGGCGGCACGATGGCGACGATCTGCTCGTCCGCCTGCCCGAGTCCACCGAGCGCGCCGTTGTCCGGGTCTCGCTGGAGGGCAAGCTGCGGATCGTCCCGCCGGACACGGTCACCGCCAACGCGGACGGCGTCTGGGACCTCACGCCGCCCGGTAAGACGGCCCACCTTGTCGCCCGCCGCTCCGCGGACGTCGCAGTCCGCGTCTTCGGCGAAACGACCGGCGAGATCGAGCTGGCGAACCAGTCGCTGCCCATCGATTACCTCGGCCGGACCATCGGTCCGTTCCAGGTGCCGGCCGGCCTCGTCGTCCCGCTGACGCTTCCGGCCGGCGTACGTCGGGTGCTCGTCGCGCCGGTCGGCACAGTACTGGCGTCGATCCACGCCTGCGGTTCTGCCGGCGAGCTGGTTGTCCGCGTCACGAACTTCGGCCGCACGGTCGCTCAGGGGGAGGTCGAGCTGGCCCTGCCCACGGGGACCTGCCGCTGGACCTTCGAGGAGCTCGAGCCCGGCGGGTCGACGGGGTGGACCGCCGCGATCACCGGACGGCCGGGCGTGTACGTCCTCGAAGCCCGGCTGGACGCCGGGCGCCGCTCGGCCTCGTCGCCGTTGTCGATTCACCTGTGATGGGTTGAATTCCGGCAACGGTTCCCCTGTACTGAGGCTGATCGATCTTCCGCCCCGATCGAGGAGTCACCCATGCGCAATGCCCTGCCCAGAACCCTCCGGCTTGTGGCCGCCGGCATCCTGCTCACCGGCGGCGTCGTCAGCACAGCCGCCGCAGTCTCTCCCCCATCCACACCAGCAGCCGCGACAACCGCCGTACAGGCTCCTGCGCTGCCGTCGAAGGTCCCGGCCGGTGCGCTCGACGCGACCGGCTACTGGACCGCCGAGAAGCTGAAGAACGCCATTCCGGCCGATCTGCCGGGTGACGCCGCAACCTCAGCAAAACAAAGGCCTTCCACGTCGAGTGGCATCGCCTCGAAGCCGGTCGCGCCGCTCGGCCACACGCTCGCGAACGACGTCGTTCCGAGTACGGCGGGCAAGTTGTTCTTCGTCGACAACGGGCTCAACTACGTGTGCTCGGCATCCACGATCAACAACAACTACAAGAACCTGATCATCACCGCCGGCCACTGCGTCCACAGCGGCGGCGGTGGCGCGTGGCACTCGAACATCGTGTTCGCGCCGGCGTACTACAACGGCCAGTCGGGCTACGGCCTGTGGAACTGGAGCCAGGCGCGCACGTTCAACTCGTGGATGACCAGCAGCGACTTCACCCACGACCAGGCGTTCGTCACGCTGCAGCAGCGCAACGGCGCAAACCTGATCGACGCGGTCGGCGGGAACGGACTGGTCTGGGGCAACAGCCAGAACCAGCCTGGTGCCCGGATCTGGGGTTGGCCGGCCGAGCCGCCGTACAACGGTGAGGTGCCGTACTACTGCGACGGCGACACGTTCGCGTGGGGCGGCTCCGACGCCGCTCTCACCTGCTCGATGAACGGTGGCGCGAGCGGAGGTCCGTGGCTGAAGGACCGGATCGACGCGAACCTCGGGTACGTGTTCGCGGTGACGTCGCGACGGACGACCAGCGGTACGCCGACGTTGCTGTCGACACCGAACTCGGCCGACGTGAAGACGATGTTCGATCTGATGACGACGTAGCAGCTATTTCAGGAGCTTGACTGCTATTTCAAGAGCTTGACTGCTCCTATTTCAGGAGCTTGGACAGGCGGCGGTCGGCCAGCGGCTTGCCGCCTGTCTGGCAGGTGGCGCAGTACTGCAGCGCGGAGTCGGCGAAGCTCACCTCGCGGACGATGTCACCGCAGATCGGGCAGTTCTGGCCCTTG
Source organism: Kribbella sp. NBC_00889 (assembly GCF_045207705.1). Taxonomy (NCBI): domain Bacteria; kingdom Bacillati; phylum Actinomycetota; class Actinomycetes; order Propionibacteriales; family Kribbellaceae; genus Kribbella; species Kribbella sp. NBC_00889. The sequence continues at coordinate 7,535,231 of NZ_CP108783.1, forward strand.
CGGCCGTGCACCCGCAGGCCGGACTTCTTCTCCGACTTCAGGTCCTGGACCGCGAGCCCGGCGGACCGGTCGACGGCGTCCTGGAGGGTTTCGCGCATCGCGTCGTACAGGGTCTTCAGCTCGTCCTCGGACAGATTCGAGGCGGGTTTGAACGGGCTCATCTTCGCGACGTGCAGGATCTCGTCGGAGTAGGCGTTGCCGATGCCGGCGATGACCGACTGGTTCCGCAGGACGCCCTTGAGCTGGACCCGGCCCTGGCGCTTGAGGATGTCGCTGAAATCGGCCGGTGACAGGGTGAACGGATCCGGCCCGAGCCGCGCGATCCCGGGGACCTCGGCCGGGTCGCGAACGACGTACACCGCGAGCTTCTTCTGCGTGCCGGCCTCGGTCAGGTCGAACCCGGAGCCGTCGTCCAGCACCGTCCGCAGCGCGATCGGACCCTTCCCCGGCCGCACCAGCCCGGTCGACTGCTCCTCGCGCCATCGCAGCCAGCCGGCGCGCGCCAGGTGGATCACCAGGTGCACACCCTGAGCCGAGATGTCCAGGAACTTCCCGTGCCGCTGGACGTCGTCGATCAGCAGCCCGACCAGCGACGAGATCGGCGGATCGTACGTCTTCAACGCACTGATCGCGGTGATGTCCGCACGCACGAACGCCCGGCCGACGGCTCGCTCCCGCAGGAACACCGCCAGCGACTCCACCTCCGGCAACTCTGGCACCGTCCCAGTGTGCCGCAAGCCAGGGACAGTGTCTCCGCTCTCCCCACCCCGCCGGCCCCGGTCAGGTTCCGGGTTTCTCCGGTGAATCACCTATTGGAGACGCTTGCTTCGGGCGGATACCGTCAGTGGCAACAGAGTAGGGAGGCCCTCATGGGGTTTGTGAAGACGTTGGTGAAGGGCGCCGTCGTCGCCAAGCTGGCCCAGATCGCCCAGCGTGAGCTGAGCAAGCCGGAGAACCAGCGGAAGATCAAGGAAGCGTTCCAGAAGATGCAGCAGCGGCGGGCGCAGTAGGCAGGCTTGTGGGCCTGGAGGGTGTAGGTGGCGGAGAGCCGGTTCGGATTCTCCGTCAGACGCCACTCTCCGGCCTCGTCCTCGGTCATCAGACCGGGAGGCCGCTTCAGCGCGCCGATTCCCCGGGGTAGGTGAAAGTCCACCCCTAGGGGAGGGGGCAGGGTGAGTGTGTCCGGGGGTTGGGGTTGGTGTGCTGGAGCACATGAGCCAGGGACTCGATCGGACGCGGATCCAGGACATCGACGCGCTGCGTGGTTTCGCCCTGCTGGGCATCTTGATCGTGAACATCACCTTCGCCGCCTCGGGCTTCCCGATCCACCTGGCCGAGGATCCGGCGTACCACTCGTGGCTGGATCAGACGGTGCACTGGTTGTCGGCGGCGTTCGTCGACATGAAGTTCTATCTGCTGTTCTCGTTCCTGTTCGGGTACAGCTTCCAGTTGCAGCTGGAGGCGGCGCAGAAGGCCGGCGCCGCGTTCAAGCCGCGGATGCTGCGGCGGCTCGGCGGCCTGTTCGTCATCGGGGCACTGCACGGGATCTTCCTGATCACCGGTGACATCCTCAGCGTGTACGCGCTGATCGGTCTGGTCCTGCTCGGCATGCGGCGGGTGTCGGACCGGACGGCGCTGATCGTCGCCGGCTCCATCTACGCCTACCTATTCATCACGCTGGGTGCGGCGACGCTGTTCATGGACACGTCGGCTGTCATCGACCCGACCACGGCCGTCGCCTCGGCACAGCAGACCGCGGCCAACCTGGCCGGCTCGTTCAGCGATGTCATCGGCGAGCATGTCCGGGCTATGCCGACGTACGGCCTGTCGCTGCTGGCTGTGCAAGGCCCGACGACTCTGGCCGCGTTCCTGATCGGCATGGTGCTCGGCCGCCGGCGGATGCTCACGAACGTCACCGGCACCGAGGCAGTACTACGGCTGATTCAACTGCTCGGCTTCACCATCGGCATCACCGGCGGGATCGTCTACGCGTCCGCGGGTGGGAACGGCGACACCGGCGCCGTACTGGCCAGCGTGCTGACCGCGCCCTTCCTGACCGCGGCGTACGTCGCAACGCTGCTCAGGGTCATGCACTCCGACCGGGGCCAGGACGTCCGCCGCCTGCTGGCACCGGCTGGGCGGATGGCACTGTCCAACTACCTGGGTCAATCGGTGGCGACGGTGTTGATCTTCACCGGCGTCGGACTGGGCCTGGTCGGGCAGGTGTCGCCGCTCGCGACCATGGGCATCGCGGTGGCGATCTTCGCCGTACAGGTGGTGCTGAGCCACCTCTGGTTGAACCGCTACGGCTACGGACCCGTGGAAGGCGTACTGCGGGCGATCACCAACGCCACCACGCCGACCTGGCGGCGCCGGCTAAGCAGGGTTTGATCAAAGTAGGCGGGGTTTGATCAAACAGAAGGCCCGCCGGGAAGTCCCGGCGGGCCTTTCTGATGTATCGGTCAGGCCGCGTGGCGGCCGTGGTGCGTGGTGAGACGGGTCCGGCGGATCGTGTGCACGGAGCCGGCGGTCGTCACGGGCTTGTGGTTGAAGGGTTCGGCCTTGCTGCCGAGAGCGAGCAGGTCGAGCTTGGTCCGGGCCAGGTCGCGGTCGTCAGCAACCCAGGAACCGTCCGGACCGGTGGACAGACCGGTCGAGTGGCGCCTGTTGCTGAACTCCAGAGCCGCGATCACGGCCAGCACGAGTACTACGAAAACGATGTATCCGGTCATGGCAGTAATCATGCTACCAACTAGATCCAGCCACCATTGGCACTATTGACATAGTTCCACTAATTACTGCCATACTGGTTCCATGCTGGAAAAGATCGCGGTCGTGCTGATGGAAGACGTCGCAATGTTCGAGTTCGGGGTGGTGTCGGAGGTGTTCGGCCTCGACCGGACCGATGACGGTGTGCCCGCGTTCGACTTCAAGGTGTGCTCGACCACACCCGGCCAGCCGCTGCGGAGCAGCAGTCACTCCGCCGTGATCGCGCCGTACGGGCTGGAGGAGCTCGAGGACGCCGACCTGGTCGCGCTGCCGGCGACGACCTGGCGGGAGGAGTACGACGAGCGCATTCTCGAGGCGCTGCGGCGGGCCGAGGCCCGCGGGGCGATCCTGCTGACGGTCTGCTCGGGTGCGTTCGTGCTCGGCAAGGCGGGCCTGCTGGACGGGCGGCCGTGTACGACGCACTGGCGCTACGAGAAGAAGTTCCAGGAGCAGTTCCCGCTGGCGAAGCTGGATGCGGACGTGCTGTTCGTCGACGACGGCAACATCATCACCAGTGCCGGCACCGCGGCCGGGATCGACGCGTGCCTGCACCTGGTCCGCCGTGAGCTCGGCAGCGCGGTCGCGACCCGGATCGCCCGCCGGATGGTCGTGCCACCCCAGCGCGACGGCGGCCAGCGGCAGTACGTCGACGTCCCGGTGCCGGAGTCGTCGAGCGAGAGCATGCAGCCGGTGCTCGACTGGATGGTCGACAACCTGACCATCGAGCACACCGTGCCCGCGCTGGCCCGCCGCGCCCAGATGTCCGAGCGCACGTTCGCACGTCGCTTCGTCGCCGAGACAGGCACCACGCCGCTCAAGTGGGTCACCACCCAGCGCGTCCTCCGCGCCCGCACCCTGCTCGAGCAGACGCGGATGGGCATCGAGCAGATCGCCGCCGAATCAGGATTCGGGACGGCAGCTTTGCTCCGCCACCATTTCCGTAGGGTGGTGGGCGTGCCGCCACAGGACTATCGCCGTACGTTCCAGACCGCCAGCTGATGCTCACCTACCGCGCCGCGGTCGCTGCCGATGCGGACGACGTAATGGCCTTCTGGGCCGTCGCCGCCGAGGACTCTCACCGCCCGCCGGATTCACCCGAGGCCGTGCTGCGGTTGATCGCCCGCGACCCCGAGGCGCTGATCCTTGCCGTCGACGACGACACGGTCGTCGGCTCGATCATCGTCGGCTGGGACGGCTGGCGCTGCCACCTGTACCGCCTCGCGGTCGCCCCGACCCACCGCCGCCGAGGCATCGGACGGGAGCTTGTCGCGAGGGCCGAGGCCCGGTTCGCGGCGTACGGCGGGACGCGAGCGGACGCGATGGTGCTCGACGACAACGCCCAGGCACACGGTGTCTGGTCGACCGCCGGGTACGCGCCGCAGCCCGAGTGGTCCCGCTGGGTCAAGCCGCTCTCGAATACTTGACATCGGATACCCTCGGACTAATACTCGATTTCGAGTAATTGAGATCGAGGAGGTCCGATGGCCAAGCGGAAGGTCGGGAATCCCCTGGCTTTCGCCGTGCTCGGGAGTCTGGGCGAGCGGCCGATGCACCCGTACGAGATCTCCACGATGCTCCGGGCCCGTGGCAAGGACCAGAGCATCAAGATGAACTACGGCTCGCTCTACTCGGTCGTCGCGGCACTGGAGAAGAACGGCTTCATCGAGGCGCTGGAGACGGTCCGGGAGGGCAATCGGCCGGAGCGGACGGTGTACCAGATCACCGGCACCGGGCAGGCCGAGTTCGACGACTGGCTGACCGAGCTGGTCGGCACGGCCACCCGCGAGTTCCATCCCCTCGAGGCCGGCCTGGCGTACCTGCCGGGCCTGCGACCCGACCGCGCGGCCGAGCTGCTGGAGCAGCGCGCCAGGGCGATCGACGCGGACATCGAGGAGACGACCGCACTGCACGAGCAAATGGCGTCGATCGACTTCCCGCGCATCTTCTGGGTCGAGTCGGAGTTCCGGCTCGCGCTGCTCAAGGCCGAGTCGGAGTACGTGCACCAACTCGCCGAGGAGATCCGCACCGACACGCTGGGCGGCTCCGCCTTCTGGCGCAAGGCCTGGAAGCTCTTCGAGGAGGACGGCATCACCCCGGCCGAGCAGCTCAAGGACCCGGTCAAGTACTTCGGGACCGAGTTCGAGTGGATGCGGGCGATGCCACCGGAAGCCCAGTAACTGTACGAGACGGCCCTCGACCCACGGTGCGGCAACACCAGGGTCAAGGGCCGCAGTTCCTCGAGTCGGTCCCAAGACCTGGCACCCAAGGCGCAACCATCAGGATAGCCAGCAGCGGACCGGCTCCCATCACCCACAAGGGAGCCACCAGATGGTTACGCATGCCCTCGAGGCGGTTGACCTGGTCAAGACGTACCCGGCCGGCCGCAAGAAGCCTCCGCTGCGCGCACTGGACGGGCTGACGTTCAGTGTCCCGGAAGGCATCGTCCTCGGCCTTCTCGGCCCGAACGGCGCCGGCAAGTCCACCACCGTCAAGATCCTCACCACGCTGTCCCGCGCCGACTCCGGTACGGCGCGGGTCGCGGGGTACGACGTCGGCGGCGAACAGGACCAGGTCCGTCGCGCGATCGGGTACGTACCGCAGAAGTCCAGCTCGGACCCGATGGCCACCGGTGTCGAGAACCTCGTGCTCAGCGGCCGGATCTACGGCCTGTCCCGGACGGACGCCGTACGCCGGGCCGCGGAACTGCTCGAGCGGTTCGGGCTGACCGAATTCGGCGATCGTCAGGTCAAGACGTACTCCGGCGGCATGCAGCGCAAGCTGGACGTCGCGCTGGGGCTGGTGCACCGGCCGCGGGTGCTGTTCCTGGACGAGCCGACCACCGGTCTCGATCCCGAGGCCCGCGCCGATCTGTGGAACGAGGTCGGCCGGCTGTCCGGGGACGAAGGCCTGACGGTGTTGCTCACCACCCACTACCTCGAAGAGGCGGACCGGCTGGCCGGTCAGCTCGCCATCGTCGACCACGGCAAGATCGTTGCCGAAGGCACCCCGGAGGCGCTGAAGGCGGAGCTGCGCGGCGACTCGGTGCACGTCGAGCTGGTCGACCCGGACCTCGACGGCAGCGTCCGCGCGCTGCTCAGCGGGCTCGCCGGCATCGGCGAGATCGTTGTCGAGGGCAACGCGCTGCGCGCCCGGGTGGACCGAGGTGCGACCGCGGTCCCCGCCGTACTGGGAGCCCTTGAGGACAAGGCGATTCCGGTCGCCGCGGTGACTGTGTCCCGGCCGTCGCTCGACGACGTGTACCTGCAGTACACGGGACGCACGTTCCGTGCGGTGGAAGAGGAGGCTGCGTGATGTCGACTGCAGTTCCGGGATTCACGTCGCACACTCGCTTCATCACCGGCCGGTGGCTGCGGGCGCAGTACCGGCAGCCGGCGTTGATCGCGTTCACCCTGGTCCAGCCGGCGATCTGGCTGCTGTTGTTCGGGCAACTGTTCGAGGGTGTCGTGAACATCCCGGGCTTCAGCGACTCGTCGTACATCGCGTTCCTGACGCCCGGGATCGTGATGATGACCGCGCTCATGACGAGCGGCTGGAGCGGTACGACGTTCATCGCGGACATGGAGCGCGGCGTGATGGACCGGATGCTCGCCTCGCCGGTCAGCCGTGGCGGCCTGATGGCCGGTCAGCTGATCAGCAACGCGACCACGACGCTGATCCAGACCATCCTGGTGTTCGCGATCGGTATGGCCGCGGGCGCTCGGTACGACGGCGGCGCGGTCGGCTACCTGGTCACGATCGGGGTGTCGATGCTGGTCGGGATCGGGTTCGGCTCGCTGTCCAACGCCGTGGCGCTGCTGACGCGGCAGCAGGAGGCGCTGATCGGGATCTCGCAGTTCGTCTCGCTGCCGCTGACGTTCATGTCGTCGATCATGATCGACCCGTCGGTGGCACCGCACTGGGTGAGCGTCGCGGCGCGCTTCAACCCGGTGGACTGGGCCGCGATCGCCGCCCGCCAAGCCCTGGCGGCCGACCCGGACTGGTCGTCGGTCCTGCGCCACTCCGGTTCGCTGCTGGCCTTCACCCTGTTCGTCGGCTGGCTGTCGACGCGCGCGTTCCGCACCTACCAGCGCTCGGTGTGAGCATGATCGGTGCATGAGAGCAGTCGTGGTCCACGGACCGGGTGACGTACGGGTCGAGGAACGGCCCGATCCGTCACCCGGCCGTGGCGATGTTCTGGTGGCGATGGAGTGGGGCGGGGTGTGCGGGAGCGACATCTCGTACGCGCTGCACGGCTCGTCCGGGACCGCCGTACTGCGCCATCCCTTGGTGCTCGGGCATGAGGTCGCCGGGCGGGTCGCCGTACTGGGTGAAGGAGTGACGTCGTACGCCGTTGGTGATGCGGTGACTGTGCATCCGGCGACTCCGTCGGACGAGCCGCTGCCCGCACGGTTGATGGGGCGGACGAACCTGCACCGTGCGGTCCGGTATCTGGGGTCCGCCGCCTTCGATCCGCATGTCGACGGCGCCTTCTCGACGTACAAGGTGTTGCGGGCGTCGCAACTGCGCTTGCTCCCGGCCGGCGTTTCCACTCGGCTCGGCGCGTTGGCCGAGCCGCTGGGTGTGGCGTTGCATGCGGTCGGGCGGCTCGGTCCGCTGGACGACCGCGAGGTGCTGGTGAATGGCGCCGGGTCGATCGGGTGCCTGGTGGTTGCGGCTTTGAAGGCCCGCGGCGCGGGCCGGGTGGTCGCGGCGGATGTGAGCGTGGCAGCGCTGGATCAGGCGCGGATGGTGGGCGCCGACGACGTGTTCTCCTCGACCGAGCTGCCCGAGGACGTCGAGCTCGTTGTCGAGGCATCCGGCGTACCCGCTGCCCTCGGTCCACTCCTGCGCGCGACCGCCCGCGGTGGGACCGTCGTGCAGGTCGGCAATCTGCCGATCGCCCCGACCCCGGCCGTACTGGCCGACCTCGTCACCCGCGAGATCACCTGGACCGGCTCCTACCGCTTCGTCGACGAGATCACCGAGGCGGTCGAGCTACTTGCCAAGGGCATCGATCTGTCGCCGCTCATCGCAGGTACGGCCGACCTGGACGACGCTCCCGCGGCGATCCGGGCGGCCGGATCCACCGCGGGCAAGATGCTACTTCGCCTCGGCTAGGGCGTCGGCGTACCAGGGCTTGATGACCTGGTCGATGATCGTGAGGCGTTCGTCGAAGGGGAGGAACGCGGACTTCATCGCGTTGATGGCGAACCAGCGGAAGTCGGCCAGGCCGTAGTCGAAGGCCTCGGCGAGCAGGGTCAGTTCGCGGCTCATCGACGTACCGCTCATCAGGCGGTTGTCGGTGTTGACCGTGACCCGGAACCGGAGTTTGGCGAGCAGGCCGATCGGGTGGTCGGCGATCGACTCGGCCGCGCCGGTCTGCAGGTTCGAGCTCGGGCACATCTCCAGCGGGATCCGCCGGTCCCGCACGTACGCCGCCAGCAGGCCGAGCTCAGCCTTGCCGGTGTCCGGGTCGTAGTTGATGTCGTCGATGATCCGGACGCCGTGGCCCAGCCGGTCGGCGCCGCACCACTGGATCGCCTGCCAGATCGACGGCAGGCCGAACGCCTCGCCGGCGTGGATGGTGAAGTGCGCGTTCTCCCGCTGCAGGTACTCGAACGCGTCCAGGTGGCGGGTGGGCGGGTAACCGGCCTCGGCGCCGGCGATGTCGAACCCGACCACCCCGTCATCGCGGTACGCGACCGCGAGCTGGGCGATCTCCATCGAACGGGCCTTGTGCCGCATGGCGGTCAGTAACTGGCGCGCGACGATCGGCCGCTCCGCTCTCGCCATGCCGTGCTCGAAACCCTCATGGACCGCGTCGACGACGTCCTCCAGCGACAGCCCGCCGTTCAGGTGCTGCTCGGGCGCGTACCGCACCTCGGCGTACACCACGCCGTCCGCAGCGAGGTCCTGCACACACTCGCTCGCCACGCGCTTGATCGCGTCGGCGTTCTGCATCACCGCGACCGTGTGGTCGAAGGTCTCCAGGTACCGCTCCAGCGATCCCGAGTCCGCCGACTCGACAAACCACTCCCCGAGCTCCCCGGCATCGGACCGCGGCAGCACATGCCCGATCTCCTTCGCCAGCTCCAGCACCGTCTCCGGCCGCACCCCACCATCCAGGTGGTCGTGCAGAAGAACCTTCGGCGCCGCGCTCAACTGCTCGGGAGTAATCATGCCGCCATGGTGCCAGCACCGAGGGATCCGGCAAATATTCAAGATTTCCGTCGGTGCGGCGTGCCATGGTGAGGAAATGATGAGCCGCCTGCGTCGCCGCCCCGAATGGCAGTTCTTCGCGGTTCTGCCCAAGGCGGATCCGGTGCTGGCCACGGTCTGGTGGCTGCTGCTGCTGGCCCGTGGCGCGCTGCCCGCGGTGTTCGCGATCGCGATGGGGTCGATGGTCGGTGCGGTCCAGCACGGGTCTGCTCTGGCCGCTCCGCTGACCTTGATGGGTACGACGTTCGTCCTGCTCCAAGTGCTCACGCCCGTTCACCAGGCCGTCAGCGCCAACCTCGGCAGCCGGGTCGCCGCCTGGCTCAACGACGCGCTCGCGGAGGCCTGTGTGGGACCGCCGGGGATCGGCCACCTCGAGGACCCGGAGCTCGCCGAGGACCTGACCGTGGCGCGGGAGTTCGACCGCGGCCAGACCGGGCCACCGATGTACATGAACGTCGACTTCGCCGCGGGCGGCCTGGTCGAGCTCGCCGGCGGTGTCGCGTCCGCGGTGGTGCTGTTCGGGTTCAACTGGTGGGCGCCGTTGCTGCTCGTCGGCGCCTGGTCGGCGACGCACTGGCTGCTCCGGGAAAGTGGTGTCTGGCGGGACCGGAACACGACCGAGGTTCGATCGGCGCAGCGGCACGCCGACTACGCCTATCGGCTGGCCGTCGAGCCGGACGCCGCGAAGGAGGTGCGGCTGTTCGGGCTGGCCGACTGGACCGTGCAGCGGTTCACCGATCGGCGCCGGCGCCTGTTCGAGTTGCAGCACGCCGCGACGCGACTGCGAGAACGCCCGATGATCTGGTGTCTGCTGATCGTCACAGTGGCCAACGGCCTCGTCTTCTGGGCGCTCGGAGCGGCCGCGATCGACGGCCGGCTGGATCTCGACCGGCTGGTCGTCTTCGCCCAGGTCGCGATCGGGGTCAGCATGATCGCGTTCGGTGGGCTGAACTGGGTCCTCGACGGAGCGGCGGCACCCGTGGTCGCAGTACGGCGGCTGGAGCCCGCGATGGCACCGGCCGGTGCGCTGACGCCCGCCCGGCGACCGGCCGGCGATGCGACGCCCGTGCGCCGGGGAGCGGTCGCGATCGAGATCCGTGATCTGAGTTTCCGGTATCCGCACGCCACCCAGCCGGTCTTCGATGGACTCGATCTGACCGTGCCGGCCGGCTCGTCGCTGGCCGTCGTCGGCCAGAACGGCGCCGGCAAGACCACGCTGGCCAAGCTGCTGTGCCGGTTGTACGACCCGGACGCCGGATCGATCGAGGTCGACGGGGACGACCTGCGTGACCTCGACACCGACGGCTGGCGGACCCGAGTCACCGCGGTCTTCCAGGACTTCCTGCGGCTCGAGCTCCCCGTGCGGGACAACGTCGCACCGGCCGGTGCTCCGGAGGCGGACATCCTGGCCGCACTCGCGGACGCCGGTGCCGGCGACCTGGCCGGCCTCGACACCCGGCTGGCCACGGGCTACGGCGACGGCATCGACCTGTCCGGAGGTCAGTGGCAACGGATCGCGCTGGCGCGGGCGCTGTGCGCCGTCCGGCAGGGCGCCGGACTGGTGCTGCTCGACGAGCCGACGGCCCAACTGGATGTCCGGGGCGAGGCGGCGATCTTCGACCGCATTCTGACGGCGACCCGCGATGTCACCACGATCCTGATCTCGCACCGGTTCTCGACCGTCCGCCATGCCGATCGGATCTGTGTCCTCGAGGCCGGCCGGGTCGTCGAGCTCGGCAGCCACGAGGAACTGATGGACCTCGGTGGGCGATACCGGACGATGTTCGATCTCCAGGCCCAACGCTTCACCGCGGAGGTCGACGAACAAGGGATGAGCTATGACACGCTCTGAGATCGACGACCTGCCGAAGGCACTGCCGGCGATGTGGCGGCTGTGCCGACTGGGCTATCAGCACGAGCCGGGGCTCCTGGTCTTCGCCTTCGGGATGACTTTGCTGGCCGCACTGCCGGACGCGTTGCTCGCGTTGTGGCTCGCGGTGCTCGCTGAGGGTGTTCTCCAGGACGACAGGCGAGCCGTTCTGCTGGCCGTGAGTGGGCTCGCGCTCTCCGTCACGGCGACCTGGTTCCTGCGGACGCTGTCGGCCCGAGTCTCCCGGCGATTCCGGGACCGCGTCACGATCATGCTCGAGGCGCACGTGGCCCGGCTGCAGGCGTCCGTCGCCACCGTCGAGCACCACGAACACCGCGACTTCCTGGACCGCCTGTCGGTCCTGCGCAAACAGGTGTTCGTGCTCGACCACATGTACATGTCGCTGTTCTCCACCTGCGGCTGGATCCTGCGGCTCGGGGTGACTGTCGCTCTGCTGATGTCGATCGATCCGGTGCTGGTGCTCCTGCTGGTGTTCGCGCTGCCCACCGTCCTCAGCTCGAGCTGGCGGCCGGGCGTCGAGCGCGAGGTCGAGGAGCGGTACGCCGCCGACAGCCGCCTGGCCGAGCACCTGTTCAAGACCGCGACCACACCCGCTCCCGGCAAAGAGGTCCGCGTGCTCGGCATCGGCCGGGACCTGGTGGTGAACCGTCGTCGCGAGTGGGAGCGGTGGTACGCCCCGATGGCCGCGGCCCGCTGGACCAGCGCCGCCTGGCATGCCGCCGCCTGGGCCGTGTTCGGCGCGGCCTACGTTGGTGCCGTGCTGTTCGTCGCATCCGGACTGAACGGCTCGGTCGGTCAGGTGTTGCTGATCCTCGCGGCCGGTGCGCGGTTGTCGTCGTACATCGGTGCGACAGTCGGCGAGATCGGCTTCCTGCGCGGGATCTGGCTGGACGGATCCCGGCGGCTGGTCTGGCTGGAGAACTACGCGGCCTCGTTCGACACCACCGCGGATCTGGCTGCGCCCGACCAGCTCACCGACGGCATCCGGCTGGAGCACGTCTCGTTCGCCTATGCCGGATCCGACCAGCCTGCGCTGGATGACGTCGAGCTGCGACTGCCGGCGGGCAAGGTGATCGCCGTCGTCGGGGAGAACGGCGCCGGCAAGTCCACCCTGGTGAAGCTGATCTGCAAGATGTACGAGCCGACCGACGGACGGGTTCTGATTGACGGCCTGCCACTGGACCGGATGCCGGCCGAGGCGTGGCGGCTGAAGATCGCCGGTGCCTTCCAGGACTTCTTCCGGTTCGAGTTCCGGGCCGACCACAGCGTCGGGCTCGGGGATCTGCCGAGGCTGGACGATGAAGCGGCCGTCACCTCCGCTGTCGGCCGCGCCGGGGCCGAGGACGTCGTGGAGCGGCTCGAGGCCGGGCTGAACACCCAGCTCGGTTCGACCTGGCCGGATGGAGCCGAGATCAGCTTCGGGCAGTGGCAGAAGCTGGCACTGGCCCGGGGCTTCATGCGGGATCGGCCACTGCTTCTGGTGCTCGACGAACCGACCGCCGCGCTGGATGCCGAGACCGAACATGCCCTGTTCGAACGCTATGCGGCGGCGGCCAGGAACAGCACGGACGGACGGATCACGATTCTGGTCTCACACCGCTTCTCGACGGTGCGAATGGCCGACCTGATCGTCGTCCTGGACGGTGCCCGGTTGGTCGAGACGGGAACGCACGACGAGCTCATGGCGCGCAACGGTCAGTACGCCGAGCTGTATCGGATCCAGGCCACCGCGTACCACTGATGCCGGCTCAGACAGCGTGGATCTTGAAGACGGGGACGCCGGGGGCGATGTGGAGAAGGGTTTCTTCGGGGGAGTTCTTGGTGACGTCGCCGGAGAAGAAGGTCCCTACCTCCCAGGCCCACTTCTTCAGGTAGAGGCGGAGGACGGGGAGCTTGTCGGCGTTGGGGACCTCTTCGGCGCGGAAGGTCTCGATCTTGCGGCCCAGTTGGAGCCGGCCCTCGTTGCTGGCGCGGAGGTTCTTCACCCACTGGGTGTGGCCGCGGGGCGCCACCAGGTAGCGCTGTCCGTCGAGGACCAGGAGGTTGACGGGGGTGCTCCGCCAGTCGCCGGTCTTGCGGCCGCGGACCGACAGGACCCGGCTGCCCATCAGGCTGATCCCGAGCTTGGTGAAGCGCGCGACGATCCGGTTGAAGATCCGCATGCTGCCGTCGGCAGCGGTGATCACGCGGTTGGCGTCGTAGGTCTGCTTGTACTCCGGCATCGTGGTGCCCCTCCAAGTCTGCGAGAGCGGTGCTCTCTGTTGTGATCAGTGAATACCGGAGCACCGCTCCCTGTCAAGAGCACTGCTCTCGATTTTGTGGCACACTGCCTCTATGAACGCCGGACGCACCGCACGCGAGAGAGCCCGCGCCGAGTTGACCGAGGAGATCAAGGCAGCCGCCCGCCGGCAACTCGCCACCGAGGGAGCCGAGTCGCTGTCGCTGCGCGCGATCTCCCGCGAGCTCGGCATGGTCTCGTCCGCGCTCTACCGGTACTTCCCGAGCCGCGACGACCTACTCACCGCCCTGATCATCGACGCGTACGACGCTCTCGGTACGGCGGCCGAGTCGGCCGCGGCGAAGGACTACGAGCACCCGATCCAGGCGTGGCTGGCGGTGTGCGCCGCCCTCCGCGAGTGGGCACGGGCCAACCCACACGAGTACGCCCTCATCTACGGCTCACCGATCAGTGGCTACCAGGCACCGCAGGCGACGGTCGAGCCCGCCGCGCGGACGCCGATCGTCCTGCTGCGCATCGTGAGCCGGGCCCACGCGGAAGGCTGGCTCAAGCTTCTCGGCGACGCGCCGGAGCCCACCGGCAAGCTGCCCGAACAGCTCGACGTGATTGCCGCGATCGCTCCCGGCGTACCGCACCGGATCCTGCTGCGAGTGGTGATCGCCTGGACGCAGCTGTTCGGGATGATCAGCTTCGAGCTTTTCGGTCAGCTGGTCGGGACGATGGATCCGGCGGACGACTTCTACGACGCGGCCACCCGGCAGATGGCGAAGTTCATCGGCCTCAGCTGAAGGCCTTGGGCAGCGGCACCGTGACGGCCTGCGCGACCCGGCGTACATAGACCTCGCGCGGTATCGAGACCGCGCCGAGCGTCGCCAGGTGGTCCGTCACCCACTGGATGTCGAGCACCCGGTCAGCGGCGTACTCGTCGTCCAGCAACTCGATCAGCCCGGCCACTGCGGCCTTCGACCCGTCGGTCTTGTGGTGGAACATCGACTCCCCGGCGAACAGCCCGCCGATCGCGACGCCGTACAGGCCGCCCGCGAGCTCGTCGCCGTCCCAGGCCTCGACCGAGTGCACCCAGCCGAGCCGGTGCAGTTCGGTGTACGACGCGATGATGTCCCGGTCGATCCACGAGCCGGGCCGGCGCGGATCGGCGCAGGCCCGGATGACCTGGTCGAACGCGGTGTTGACCCGGATCTCGAACTTGCTCCGGGCTCGCCGCACCGTCCGCGACGGCCGGTACCCGGCCACCTCGATCACGCCCCGATCGACCGGCGACCACCACAGCACCGAACCGCGGTGGTCCGGCATCGGGAACAGGCCCGCCCGGTACGCCGCCAGTACCGTCCCCGGGGCCAGATCCGCGCCGCCCGCGACCACGTCACTCGCCCCGGCGACCGCAACCGGCGGAAACTCCCAGACAGACCCAGCAGGTTCGACAGGCACGCCACCATCCTGGACCACGACCCATCGTCCCCTCCCACCTAGGGGACACCAAGGGTTTCTCCCGAGTGGCGGGGTACCAGGAGCCACGTAGAGTTGGAGCACGCCCCGACTCCGTCGCGGGGAGGGCCGGAAGGAGCACCGTGGCCGGAGTAGCCAGGTTCGTTGCCAGCAGTCTCGCGCCCGCCGCGCAGCGCTTTGCGCCGCAAGCCGCAGCGGGTGCCCTGCGCCAGGTTCTCGAGATCGCGATCGACGGCTATCAGCGGTTCCCCGGCGCGGAGCGGATCGCCGAGACCAAGCTGGCCAAGGTCGGCGGTGACCCACAGCTCGCGATTGACGCGGTGATCGACCAGCACATCCGGCTGGCCGGTGTGCAGGGCTTCGCCACCGGCCTCGGCGGACTGGTCACCCTCCCGGTCGCGCTGCCCGCGAACCTGACCGGCATCGCGATCGTCCAGGCACGCATGGTCGCGGCCATCGCGCACCTGCGCGGCTACGATCTCGGCGACCCGCGCGTCCGCACCGCGGTGATCACCTGCCTGCTCGGCGAGGACGGCATCACCGACCGGCTGGAGAAGTCGAGTCTCCCGACGTCGCCGTTGGCGATCGCGACCGCCCCGGTGTTCGACCCCGAGCTGGACCGGCAGGTCGCCGGTGAGGTCGTCGGCGAGCTGATCGCGCGGATCAGCGGGAAGAAGATGGCGCTCACCTTCACCCGGCGGGTTCCGTTGCTCGGTGGCGCGGTCGCCGCCACCGTCGACGGCTGGTCGACGTACCGGGTCGGCCAGTACGCCGACAAGAGTCTGGTCCGCCGGATCCGTCGCCCGATCGAGCCCTGACGAGCGTGGTCGCGCCGTTCTGGGGCCCGACGCTCGACTGTCCGGATCCGCTGGAGCTGGGCGAGTTCTACCAGCGCGTCGCGGGTGGTGAGCTGGCCGTCGTCCACGAGGCGTTCGTGGAGCTGAGGTTCGAGACGTACAGCATCGGCTTCCAGCGCGACCTGAACTACCGGGCGCCGACCTGGCCGGATCCGCGCGTGCCGCAGCAGTGCCACCTCGACTTCATGGCGGCGGACCTGGACGCGGAGCAGACCCGCGTCATCGAGGCGGGCGCGACCCCGACCCCGCTCCAGCCGGAGCCATCGGTGTTCCGGGTCTTCCTCGACCCGGCCGGACACCCGTTCTGCCTGACCACCTGGCGTACGCCGAGCGGTCCACCCAAGTCCCGCTGACCGTCAGATCCCAGCCGCCGCCACCGAGCGGCGGGTCATCGGAAGCCGGCTGCGCGTCTGTTCGTCGGCCGGTGTCTCGACGAACAACACCAGCTCCGGATGCGCGGGCACGGCCAGCTCGGTGACGGTCAGATGCAGCTCACCGGCCAACGGGTGCAGGATGTGGCGCGGACGCGGACTGCACGCGGCGACCTCGTGCCGGGACCAGAGCTGAGCGAACTCCGGACTCAGCTTCTGCAGCCGCTCCAGGTCCGTCTCCCAGTCGGGATCGCCGACATGCTCGCCGTACGCCGACCGCAGCCGGCCGACCAGATACGGGACCTCGGTGTCGTAGTTGAGCAACTGCTGCCGGGAGGTCGGCTCGGTGACGAGGCACCAGAGCAGGTTCTTGTGGATGCAGGGCAGTGCATGCCAGTCGTGGAACAGATCGCTGAACGCCGCGTTGGTCCGGACGATGTCGAACCGGGTGTTCGTGATCACCGCGGGCAACGGGTCGAGCGCGCCGAGGATCTCGGCGAAGACGTTCTCGTTCGCACAATCGGTCACGCGCGGCGGCCGCGCCGGCGTCGCCTCGGCCAGGCGATACAGGTGTTCGCGTTCGATCGAGCTGAGTCGCAGCGTCCCGGCGACCGCGTCGAGCACCTGCCCACTGGCGTTGATCGGCCGGCCCTGCTCGAGCCACGTGTACCAAGTCACGCCGACCCCAGCGAGCTGGGCGAGCTCCTCACGGCGCAGTCCGGGCGTACGACGCCGACCGCCGACCGGCAGGCCGACGTCCTCGGGGGACACCCGGGCGCGCCGCGCCTTCAGGAATTCCCCGAGCTCGGTCCGGCGATCAGTCACCCGACCATCCTGACCGCACCTACCGACATTTCCCAGCGGATTACCCGGCGAGCGCCTGCACCACCCGGCTCGGCGATGGCTTGCCCAGCTGACCGGCCATCCAGACGCTGGTGGCGACCAGCTTCTCCAGGTCGACGCCCGTCTCGATGCCGAGGCCGTCGAGCTGCCAGAGCAGGTCCTCGGTGGCCAGGTTGCCGGTCGCGCTCTCGGCGTACGGGCATCCGCCGAGACCGCCCGCCGAGCTGTCGACCGTGGTGACGCCGGCGCGGAGCGCGGTCAGCGTGTTGGCCAGAGCCTGGCCGTACGTGTCGTGGAAGTGCACAGCCAGTTTGTCGACGCCCACCCCAGCCGCACCGAAGGCGGCGATCAGCGCGGTCACCTGACCCGGCGTCGCCACACCGATCGTGTCGCCGAGGGACAGCTCGTGGCAGCCGAGCTCGACCAGCCGCGCGCCGACCTTCACGACCTGGTCGATCGGTACGTCGCCCTCCCACGGATCGCCGTAACACATCGACACGTAGCCACGGACCGTCAGCCCTTCGGCCAGGGCACGGTCGATCGTCGGGGTGAACATCGCGAACTGGTCGTCCAGCGTGGAGTTCAGGTTCTTCGCGGCGAAGGTCTCGGTCGCGCTGGCGAAGATCGCGATCTCCCGCACGTTCGCGGCCAGGGCTCGGTCGAGGCCGCGCTCGTTCGGGACCAGGACCGGCGCCCGGACGGCTTCCGGCAGGTCCAGCCCCTCGAGCAGTTCCGCGGCGTCGGCGAGCTGCGGCACCCACTTGGGGTGCACGAAACTGGTCGTCTCGATGGTCGTCAGCCCCGCGTCCACGAGCCGGTGGATGAACTCCGCCTTGACCGCCACGTCGACGATCGCCGACTCGTTCTGCAGTCCGTCGCGGGGGCCGACCTCGTAGATCGTGACCCGGCCGGGCAGTCCGTCGGCCCGCTCCACCTGCGGCTTCCGCATGTCCTTGCCCTCCGTACCGCCGACAATGGTCGTGATGAACACTCTTGCTGACATTCTGCGTGGCGTCGAACGCGGCGCGTTCCCGCCCCCGGACCTCGGCACCACCGTCGTGCCCCCGCCGTCGGACCGAGCGTCCTGCCTGCTCGCGTTCACCGCCCACATCGTCATCGCCGCCGATGTCGACGCCGCCTGGGTCGCGGAGCGACTGCCACCAGGCGACCTGTGCGCACCGACGAACCCGCCGTTCCTGTCGGCTCTCGAGGCGGCGACCGGACGCCACGTGGCCTCCCTCGACGCGATGCTCCTCGCGCCGGCAGTCACCGACCCGGCGGAGCGCGGCGCGGCGACCGCCGGTCTCAGCGAAGTGACCGACCACAAGCACCCCCGGATCGAGAACGCCTTGCACACCCGCGACGACGTCCGTGTGTACGTGGACGAGTACGGCGGGTTCGTGCTGACCGGACGCGGTCTCGCGGATCGCGTCGAGTGTGCGATCGAAGTACCGGAAGACGCCCGCGGCAAGGGACACGGGCGCCGGCTGGCGCGGGCCGCGCGGGCCTTGATTCCTGCGAATGCACACGTTTGGGCGCAGGTCACACCGGGCAATGCTGCATCGATGCGCACGTTCCTCGCGGCCGGATACCGGCCTGTAGGTTCGGAAGCTCTCCTGGTCAAGTGACCACCGGGTGAACATCCGATGGTCGGACCGTTGCTCGGGGCACCTAATCCACACCTGTGGACAACGTTGGGGACAACCTCCTCAGGCGGTGCGGAGCCGGCGGTGGTAGGTGTGCGGTTCGCCGGTGTAGAAGTTGCCGCGGTACAGACCCCGGATGATCTCGGCCTCGTAGCCGTCGAGTTCGGGCATGCCGAGTTCGCGGGCGATCTCGAGCTCGGCGTGCGCGTCGTACGGGACGCGGACGAACTGGATCGAGAACGTCGCCGGATCGGGTGAGTCCGGCACGCCTTCGAGGATCGCGTAGACCGGAGTCGGATCGTCCAGGCTGTTGCCGACCGAGCCGATGTTGAACAGCGTCCGGCCGAGATCGACCTCGTAGAACGGGTCGTGGGTGTCGGCGTAGCCGACCATCGTCGGGATCGGTCCGTCGCCGGTGGCCTCGGTGTTCTCGAACATCAGCCGGTACTCCGCCTCGTCGTGATCGAACCGGACGCGCTTGTGAACGCTCGTCGACGACGCGTGGAACAACCGGATCTGCCGGCCGCTGAGCAGGAAGTCGTGGCAGAACGGGAGCCCTCGCAGCCAGGTCCCCTGGTCCTCGCGCAGTTCCTTCTGCCACCAGCGCAAACCCTCGGTGTCGAACTCGCGGTCCGGGTCGGGCAGCGAGTCGTCCCAGTTGCCGAGGATGTTCACCTCGCAGACCTCCCGGCACCGGTCCACCACCGCCTGCCCGCGCGGTCCCTTCCCGACGTAGTCACCGAGGTTGAAGATCCGCCCGATCCCCCGCCGCTCGATGTCCGCGAGCACCGCCTCCAACGCCGTCAGGTTCCCGTGCACGTCCGATATCAGCGCGATCCGCTCCAGCCCCATGTCCGTCATGGTTCCACCCTGCCGCACCCCACCGACACCGGTTTTCCCACGGCGGCCCCAGGCCTGTGGATAACTTCCGCGGCGATCGGCCGATCTTTGCCAGCCTTGATCCATGAGGCCGGAGCACGAAGACAAGTCACCGTTCGGACGCGGGTTCGTCACCGCCTGTGTGGTCGTCAGCGCGGTGCTGCTGTGCGGCGCTCTGCTGCTGGTCAGCGCTCTGACCTCGGACGACGACCATCAGGCGGCGGCGCAAACCGCACCCACAGCACCACCCGCGGCGTCCGCGGCGCCCGACTCCCAGCCTGCCGCAACTGGAGAGGGCAACTGCGGTCCGCCCGGTGGTGATCAGACGATCCCGACGAAGCCGCCGACCGCGGATGCCTGGGACGTCAGCCGTCGCGTCGTCGTACCGCGATCGAGCGCGACCGGACCTGCCCGGACCGATCCCGACGGCTTCCGGCATTGCTTCGCCCACTCACCGACAGGCGCCGTCTTCGCTGCCTACAACGTGGTCGCCGCCTTCGCCGACCAGGAGCAGGCGCTCGCCACGATCCGCAAACTCATGGTCCCGGGTCCGGACACCGAGGCCCTGACGCGTGCGCAGAGCGAGTCGGAGCCATCCGGCTCGGCTGCCTCGCAGGTGGCCGGCTTCCGCGTGCTCGACGCCGGCGGGGACCGAGCCACGATCATGCTCGCACTTCCGGTCGAGTCGGCGTACATGAGCATCACGCTGACCATGCGCTGGTACGACGGCGACTGGCGCCTTCAGTCACCACCTCCCGGCGGGGCGGTCGGAGCGCCGTACTCCCAGCACCGGGACCTGAGCGACTTCGTGCCGTGGAGCGGTGTCTGATGTGTGGGCCGACGGAGATCGAGTGCCGCATCAGCAGAGGTCTGAACGACGTCGCCGGCAATGCACTGGAGCAGATCGCGAAGAGCATCGGACAAGCGGCGTACGAGGGCATCCAGGCGATCGCGACCTTCTGGATCCACCAGCCGAGCCCGGCGCTCTCGGTCGGCGCGGACAGCTCGAGTCCGCGGAACAGCGCGATCGTCGACTTCCTCCAGGGCAACGTGCTGTGGGTGTCGGCGGCCATCTTCACCGTCGCGGTGCTGGTCGCCGGGATGCGGCTGGCCTGGGAGCAACGCGCCCGGCCGCTCCAAGAGTTGCTCAAGGCAACAATGGTGTTCGTCGCCGTCGGGGCGGCCGGGTCCGCGACACTGCAACTGCTGGCCGAGTGGTCGGACAAGCTCGCGGAGGCGATCATCCGCTCCGCGCATCCCAACGACACGACGCTGGCCACCGCACTCGCCGACGTGATGCTGCAAGGCAGCCTGGGCACCGTGACGGGAACGAAGCCGGCCACGCTGATCATGATGTTCGCCGGCGTCGCCGTCATTCTGGCCGCGCTGATCCAGGTCGTGCTGATGGTGATCCGGTCCGCGATGCTGATCCTGCTGGCGGGCACGTTCCCGCTCGCCGCGGCCGCGACCAACACCGAGATCGGCCGGTCCTGGTTCCGCAAGTACTGCGGCTGGTCGCTGGCGTTCATCGCGTACAAGCCGGCCGCGGCGCTCATCTACGCGGCCGCGCTGAAGATGAACGAGAGCGGCATCGGGCAGTCCGGCAACAGCTTCGTGCAGACCACCACCGGCCTGATGATGTTGTTCCTCGCGATCTTCGCGCTACCGGCCCTGCTCCGCTTCCTGGTTCCGGTCACTGCCGCGGTGGCCGGCGGCGGTTCGGGGATGGGCAGCGCAGTGGCCGATCCGGGCGGCATGGCGACCGGGGCCGTCGGTGTCGGCCGCTCGGTCTTCGGCCGAGGGGGCGGCGGATCGGGCCGGTCCGGCGGTGGATCCTCGGGCCGTGGTGCGTCGGGCGCGGTCGGAGTCGGGTCGCATCCCGGCGTCGTCGCGGCCGGCGGGATGGTGAACGGCGCGCGGAAGTTCGCCGGCGGTCTGGCCGGCGCCGCGGCGCACTCGGCCGGTGAGCAGGGCGGCGGATCGACCACTCCGACCTCGTCCTTCGGTCCGCTCTCCCAGGCCGGCGGATCCCGCGAACCCCGTCGCGAAAGGAAGGGTCCGAGTGGCAGTACGCCGTCCGCACCGCGCTAGACCGGATCCCGCCGAGGGCGCTCGGCGGTGGCCGGGTTACGCTCAGAACTCGTCGGTTCAAGGTCGATCTGTAGCCGAAAGGTCACCCCGTGTAGCGAAGTGACCTAGTCAGCTAATAGAGTCCGCGCATGACCATCGCGCCTTCGCTTTGCTCGCCCCTAGCGCTCGCCGATGCAGAACCCACCCGCGCCGCGGAACCATGGGAAAGCGACGTCCTCACCGCGTACGGTCTGCTGCGAGAAGCAGCGGCCGAACTCGATCATGTGATGCGTCACTCCCTCAAGCGCAGTGGTCTGCAAATGGCAATGTTCGAACTGTTGCTGCGGCTGGCCCGCAGTCACGGGGAGAAGCAGCGTCTCACCTCTCTAGCCCGGGAGCTGACCGTCACCACCGGCGGCATCACCCGGCTGGTCGACCGCGCCGAGAACCTCGGTCTGGTACGCCGGGAACCCTGTCCCGACGATGCCCGCGGTTCGTTCGCGGTTCTCACCGAGGAGGGGAAGCGGCGGTTGCGCGAAGCACTGCCGGATCACCTCCTGGAGATCGACAGCCTCTGGATGTCCCAACTGGCCGACGAGCGGGAGGTTGTGCTCGGCAAGTTGCGCCGGGTTCGCGACAACGCCCGCCGCTGGCCGAACGGCCGGCCATCGCTGGGTCCGATCTCTCCCGAGCGCATCTGACGCAGTATCCGGGGCAAAACTCGATATTTGTATTACCCGCGACTAACGGATGGGGCGCCCGGCTGGTGCCGGGCGCCCCGCCGCGTAATGGTTGAGAGGTGAACCAGCAACTCGTCGACCAGCCGCGGGTGCCCCAACGTCGTACCGAGAACAGGAACGGGATCCGCTGGCGTGGTGCCCTCGGTGGCATCCTCGCCGCTGTGTCCGGACTGGCGGCCGGGAGCGTGGCCGCCGGCCTCCTCGGCACCTCGCAGACACCCGTGGTGGCGATCGGGTCGGCGTTCATCGACCGGGTCCCGCCGTGGCTCAAGGACCTGGCGATCTCCTGGTTCGGCACCAACGACAAGACCGCGCTGCGCGTCGGCATCGTGATCGTCCTGCTCGCCCTGGCCGCGATCGGCGGCATTCTCGCGGTACGGCGCTACTGGGCCGGCGCACTGATCATCGTCGTACTGACCGGGGCGGCGGTGATCGCGGCGGCGACGCGGGCGGACGCCGGGCAGACCGGGTTCCTGCCGTCAGCGGTCGCCGGGATCACGGCCCTGATCATTCTGCGGCTCTTCAGCAGGCGGCTCGAGCCGCTCCTCCAAGGACTCGACGACGGCGTGAGCCGGCGCGGATTCCTGCAGTTGTCGGCCGGAGTCGCGATCGGCGCGGCGGCGGTTGGCCTGCTCGGCCGGGTGGTCTCGGGGAACCGTGCCGCCGTCGCCGATGCACGGAAGGCGCTCAACCTGCCGAAACCGCCGAGCCTCGACGCGCCGGCGGGTGCGCAGGCGGAGGGCGCGGTGCCGTGGGTCACCCCGAACGACGACTTCTACCGGATCGACACGGCGCTGTCGGTGCCGCAGATCCTGCCGTCGGACTGGAAACTGCGCATCCACGGCATGGTCGACCACGAGATCGAACTGAGCTTCGACGACCTGCTGAAGCACCCGGTCCTGCACAAGTGGGTGACGCTGACCTGCGTGAGCAACGAGGTCGGCGGCGACCTGATCGGGAACGCGCTGTGGTCCGGCGTACTGCTCAAGGACCTGCTGCAGGAGGCCGGCCCGTCTGCGGACGCCGACGCGATCCAGTCCACGTCGAAGGACGGCTTCACCGCGGGAACGCCGCTCAGCACGCTGCTCGACGATCGTCAGGCGATGCTGGCCTACGCGATGAACGGGCAGCCGTTGCCGGTCGAGCACGGGTTCCCGGTGCGGATCGTCGTGCCCGGGCTGTACGGATACGTGTCCGCGACGAAGTGGCTGACGGACATCGAGGTGACCCGGTTCGACCAGTTCGAGGCGTACTGGACGCCGCGCGGCTGGTCGGCGCTCGGGCCGATCAAGTTGTCGTCGCGGATCGACGTACCGGGTGGCAAGGAGGTGCCGGCGGGTCAGGTCACGGTGGCCGGGGTCGCGTGGGACCAGCACGTCGGGGTATCCAAGGTCGAGGTCCGGGTGGACGGTGGCCCGTGGCACGAGGCGACACTGGCGACGGACGCGTCGATCGACACCTGGCGGCAGTGGCACTGGACCTGGGACAACGCGCCGCACGGGATGCACATGCTCCAGTCCCGCGCGTTCGATGCCAAGGGCAACCCACAGGTCGAGGCCTCGGCACCACCCGCGCCGAACGGCTCGACCGGCCTCCACACGGTGAGCGTGAAGGTCAACTAGTCGGTCACCGCGGTCAGGACCATCGGCAGGAAGGTGCGTTCGAGCGAGCCGGCCGGGACCTTCCGGGGCTCCAGCAGGCTTTGTGACCGCGCACCTTCGTGTACGGCGATGACGAGCCGGACGAACTGCTCCGCCGGGACACTCATCCGCATCCCGCTGGTCTCGGAGATCTCGGTTCGGTGCCGTCGGCAAGTTCCTCGGCTTGGTCCTGATGGTGATCCAGCTGGTCAGCGCCGGCGGTACCTTCCCGTGGCAGACGATCCCGGCGCCGCTGTACTTCTTCCACCACGCGCTCCCGATGAGCTACGCGATCGACGGCGTCCGCCACCTCATGTACGGCGGCCCCGGCACCTCCCTAGGCCGCGACCTCCTGGCTGGCCACATGGTTCGCCGTAGCCCTAGCGGCCTCACCCTAGCCGCCCGCACCCAACGAGTCTGGCCCGCCAAAAAGCTCCAACCGGAGCTGGCCCTCTAACCCGCGCCCACCACGTCCTGTTCAGCGTCGACTTTGTGCACCGGATCCGCATCCCAGCGGCGGATCGGTACGCACGCGGTGCACAAAGTCGACGAGATCGCTAGTCGCCGGCCGTCAGTTGGCGGCGAGTACGCCAGCGGCGGTGAAGTTGTAGGTGGTGTTGGCGATGGTGAGGGACCGGATCGCGCCGTGCCAGGCGTTGTCCCGGCCCTTGCCGACGCCGGCGGAGATGAACTTCGCGTCGTCGCCCAGCTTGGACAGCGCCTCGGTCAGCGTGCACCGCGAACCGTTGATGCCGCACCGGTCCGTGCCGGTGTTGAAGTACGTACCGGTGAAGCCCCAGTGGCTCCCCGTGTCGGCCTTCGCGTCGATCGAGGTCCAGGCGTTCGACGCCGAGTTGTCCGGCGTGTAGACCAGCGTCGTGTACGTCGCGCCCGTCGCCGGATTCGAGATCTCGAACTTGATCGACGGCATGTTGCCCGCGATCGCGGAGTTCTCACCCGTCTGGAAGACCTCGTACTTGACCGCGGACAGGGCACCCGCAACCGGCTTGCCCGCGAAGTCGGCCTCGTTGCCCCACATGACGGCGTCCTGGCCGGTCGGGATGTTGAAGTTCAGGCCCTCACCGGACGACGACTGCCCCAGCTCGGCCCGCGCGTTGCCGATCGTGTTGCGGAAGATCTCTCCCCAGTTCTTCAGGTACGTCGCTCCGGCCGGGCCGTCGATCTTCGCCTTCAGGGCCGCGTTCAGGTCCGACTCGTCGATCGTCCCGGCCTTGATCTGGGTGCTGCTCTTGATGGCGTCGGCCTTGCTGACGTCGGCCGCCGCGATGGCCTGCCGGAAGTCCCAGCCCATCCGGTCCAGCGGGATGGTGTTGGTGTGGATCATCGAACCCCACACCGCAGACGGGCCGATCTTCGCGGCAGTGACCGCCTGGTTCTTCAGCTGCGCCGTGCCGACGGTGTTCGGCCCCGGGACGACGGCCGCAGCCGTACGCGGTGCCGGTGCAGGACTCGCGGACGCACCCCCAGTCAGCCCCACCGTGGCGACGATCGCCGCCACCCCCAGTACCGCAGCGCGGCCAGTGTGCTTGTGCATCGTGCTCCCCCTCTTGGTGTCCGGCCCGCGTGGCCGGATCGTGGGGCGCCGGGCATCGAAACCCGGACGTTGCACCTGGCAACCGACCGCCAGCGCCCCCGTTGTGGTGTCCTGCCGGACTAGACCGGGAGGAGCTTCCGGGGTCACATCGGTTTGGGAACACGGAGCGTTACATCGGCGCCGGAAGTAATTTGGTTGCCCCTGGTTCCTGCCCAAACCCACGGCCCGTGCGAGCTACCTGTTGACGAAGGCGGCGGTTTCGGAGAGGAGGCGGCTGGTGGTGGGCTGGTCGAAGAAGGTGATGAGGGCTTCGTAGGCGCCGGAGTCGGCGGCGGACGGGTCGACGATGTAGCCGTAGTAGCCGTCCGTGTAGCCGACGACGCGGGTGATCGGGTGCGTACTGTCCGCCTGCAGGCAGGCGCCGTGCAGAGCGAACAGTTCGACCGGCAGGTTGACCCAGCACACGTGGCCCATCGTCACCACGCTGACCGGCAGGTCCAGCGTCTCCGGCAGCGATGCAGCAGCCATCAGCGCCTGGCCGCGCGCACCGTCGAGCCGGGTCTGCGCGATCCGGGACGACGGGTCGTCGACGCCGTCACGCAAGGATCGCTCGGCCGTCGCGACGGCCGAGGCCCGATCGTCGGCCGAGGGTAGATCGCGGACCGGCAGGCTGATCGTCGTACGGCGGATGACCGGAGCCGACCGGGGCAGCTCGAGGCCCGGGCCGGCCAAGGCCTCGCGGACCCGGGACGCGAGCAGACCGCCCAACCGGGCGACCTCGACGGCGCCGCGGCCCTGGCGCGTGAAGCGCGGACTGACGTCGCCGGCGGCACCTTGGAGGTAACCGACCACCGCGGGTGCCAGTGCTGCACGAGCAGCGCCGGGCCAGTCGGCGGAGTACTGCAGGTTCTCCGGGCCGTGGGTTGTCGGATGGCAGGCGAAGTCCAGCAGGATCGCCTCCAGCGAGCCGTCGTGGGAGTGGAGCGCGAGGATGCCGGCGGTGTTGTCGTGCGGACCGTTCCGCCGGTGCCGGTTGGTGCCGACCCCGACCACCTCGATCGATCGCCAGGAAGCCGTCACGGGACGGCGCTCCAACATTGCATTGGCGATCGACGCGCTCAGCGCCTCGTACAGCACCCGCTCCCGCTCCGCCGGGATGACCGGGTGGATCTGGCCGGTCCATCCGGACGGCGCGGAGTGCGTGTGCGACGCGGACACCACGACGTTCGCCGGCGGGATCCCGGCCACCTTGGCGGCGGCCGCGGCCAGTTCCGTGGTCAGTTGCTTGCCCACAGCAATCGCGTCCAGAGTCAGCCACAGCACCCCGGGGTCGTCCGCCGTACCGAGCCAGATGATGGTGGCTCGCAACGGGTCCGCGGCACCGGTCGCGGGAGCGGTCCGGGCCGCGTACCCGTCCAGGCGGTGCCCGGGCGGCGGGGTGACGTCGAGCGACGTCGCGGCGAGCAGGAGATCGGTCACTTGAGGGCTCCAGCGGTCATACCGGTGCTGATCTGTCGATGGAAGGCAAGATAGACCGCCAGCACGGGGAGGATCGAAATGGTCAGTCCGGCGAACAGGCCGGAGAAATCACTGTGGTACCCCTGCGTCACCGCGATGTTCGCCAAACCCTGGGTGACGAGGTAGCGACTCTCGTCGGTGTTCAGCACCAGCGGGAGCAGGTACTCGTTCCACATCCCGAGGAACTGGAAGATGCCGATGCTGACCAGACCGGGGCGGGCCAGCGGCAGCATGATCCGGAACAGCACACCCCAGTGTGAGCAGCCGTCGACGAGCGCCGCCTCGGCGAGTTCCTTGGACTGCGTTCGGAAGAACGCGGTCAGGAAGAACACCGAGAACGACATGCCGTGTGTCGCGTACACCAGGATCAGGCCGAGGTACGTGTTGAGCAGACCCAGGTTCTGAACCACGAAGAACAACGGCACGAGGGCCATGAACCCAGGGAACACCATGCCGCCAACAAAGACGTAGTACAGCAGCCGGCTGCCCGGGAACTCGAAGTGCGCGAGCACGTACGCGACCGCGGACGACAGCAGCAGGGTCAGCAGTACGCCGCCGCAGACGACGATCACACTGTTGAAGAAGTACGTGCCGATGTGGGACTCGTTCCAGGCCCGGGAGAAGTTGTCCCAGTGCCACACCGACGGCAGACTCCACGGACTCTTGAAGATGTCCGCGTCGGACTTGAACGAGCTGAGCACCGCCCAGAGCAGCGGGAACACCACCATCGCGCCCCAGACCAGCACGAACCCCTGCGACGTGCCGCCCAGCACCCGCGATCCCACGGTCCGCCCTGTCGGTGGGTCCGGTACGGCGGGAGCCGGGGCGGCGTCGATCCGGGCCGGATCCGTCAGTGTGGCCACCTGTGCTCCTCAGTACTCGACCCGCTCGCGGCGGGTCAGCCGGAACGTCAGCAGGGTCAGGATCATGTTGATGGCGAACAGCGTTACCCCGATCGCCGAGGCGTAACCGAACTTCCCGTAGGTGAAGGCGTTCGTGTACATGTACAGCGAGATCACCTGGGTCGCGTCGCCCGGTCCACCCGGCCCGACCGACAGGATCTTCACCAGCGCGAACAGGTCCAGCGCGCCGATCACCTGGAACGCGAGCGCGACCTGGACGGTGTTCCAGATCAGCGGCAGCGTCAGCCGCCAGAACGACTGGAACGCGCCGGCGCCGTCGAGCAGCGCCGCCTCGTACAACTCCCGCGGGATCGCCGCCATCGCCGCGGTGAACAGGACGACGTAGAAGCCGACGCCACCCCAGACGACCACAGCCATGATCGAGCCGAGCGCGGTCCTCCCGTCGCCGAGCCACAGCTGGGCCAGACGGTCCAGCCCGATCGCCCGCAGGAACCCGTTCAGCAATCCGTTCCGCGGCTCGAAGACGAACTGCCACAGCACGCCGACGACCGCGATCGACAGCACGCTGGGGAAGAAGTACACGACCTTGTAGAACTTCGCGCCCGGTACGCCGCCGCGGTAGTTCAGCATCGCGGAGAAGAACAGCGACAGCGTGACGATGATCACCGGCAGACTGACCAGCAGGAACAGGTTGTGCCGCAGCGCCACCCAGAACACCGAGTCGTGGAACAGCGTGACGAAGTTGTCGAACCCGATGTAGTGGTAGTCCGCCGACAGGCCCTCCCAGTCGGTGAACGCGATCGGGAAGGCCTGCACGTACGGCGAGACCACGAACACCGCGTACAAGCCGAGCGGGACCAGCAGCAGGCTGAGGACGAACCGGTACTTGCCGTGGTGCATGTCAGACGTGGAACTTCTTGATCGACGAGTCCTTGGCGGTCTCGTCGGCGTACTTCTGCATCTGCTTGCTCCACTCGTCCGGCGTCACCTCGCGGTTCATCAGCGCCGCCATCGCCTTGTCCGAGTTGTCGAGCAGCTTCTTGTACCAGAGCCGGAACGACCAGTCGGCGAACATGTTCGCGCCGGCGGCGGTGATCACGTCCTGCATGGACTTGTTCGCGGACGACAGCTCGACGCCGTCGGACGCTCCCTGCACCACGGTCAGCGACTTGGTCACCTGAGTGAAGTTCTTCATGCACTGCTTGGACAGGATGATCCGCAG
Source organism: Kribbella sp. NBC_00889 (assembly GCF_045207705.1). Lineage (NCBI taxonomy): Bacteria > Bacillati > Actinomycetota > Actinomycetes > Propionibacteriales > Kribbellaceae > Kribbella > Kribbella sp. NBC_00889. Next base: position 7,564,017 of record NZ_CP108783.1, read on the forward strand.
CAACTCCAGGCCGCCCTGCGGGTTCTTCGCCTTGGCCGGCACGATCAGGGCCCCACCCGGGCCGCCGGTCACCGTCTCGAACGGCGCCTTGTCGTCCTTCGACCAGCCCGGGACCGGCACCATCGTCATGCCGAGGTCCTTGGGCGCGATGGCGCCCAGCTCGTTCTCCAGCCAGCCGCCGCACGGGATGAACACGGCCTTGCCCTGCGCCCAGTAGGTCTGCGACTGCGTGTGCGACAGCGCCTGCGAACCCTCCAGCAGGTAGCCCCTCGCGGCCAGCTCCTGGTAGCCCTCGGCGGCCTGGATCAGGGCCGGATCCCGCCAGGCGTTCGGCTCGAGGTTGTCGACCTTCTTCTTCAGGTCCGGCCCGGCCGCCTTGTACGCCGTCATCAGCATCGGGTTGGTCAGGTAGCCGGGGAACTTGCCCTGGTAGGTCCACGGCGCGATCCCGGTCTTCTTGATCTCCTCGCAGAGTGCGAGCATCTCGTCCCAGTGCTTGGGGTAGGTCCAGCCGTGCTTGTCCATCAGCGGCTTGCTGTACCAGATCCCGCCGACGCCGAACACGTACGGCATCTCGTACTTCACGCCGTCGTACCGGCCGGCCTCGGCGACGCCCGGCAGCAGGGTGTCCTTGACCTTCTTGCCGGGCTCGTCGTACGCGTCCATCTCGAGCAGCGCGCCGATGTCCATGACCTGCTTCTTGGCGGCCAGGGTGGCGCCGTCGAGGCCGACGTTCTCGATCAGGTCGGGCGGGTTGCCCTGGATGAACCGGGGCTGGAGCTGCTGCTGGAGCTGTTGGCCGCTGGTCAGTTTCACCTCCGCCTGCGGGAACTCCTTGCGGTAGAGGTCCAGTGGCATCGTGGTCCATTCCTTGCCGTAGCCGCCGTCGAAGTTGAAGAACTCCAGCGGCTTCGAGCCGTCCACCGAGGCGCCGGTACTCGCGGCCGGCGCGGACTTGTCGGCGACCGGCTTCGCACAGGAGGCGAGCGCCGCAACGGCGGGCGCGGCCAGCGCCACGCGGAGGAGGGTACGGCGGTCGACCTTGCCGGCAATGCTCATGTGTCGCGTCCTCTCCCAGGGTTGAGTTGCGTCATGGATACGCCGCCCGGCACTCGCGCGGAAGAGGATTCGACCCTCGTCGACAAGGTGGGCTAGACCACTCGGATGGCCTATGTACCCGGGATCGCCTCGACCAATCGGGCCGTGATGTCCATCGGATTCGTGATCGCGTGACCGACCACGACGGCGTACGCGCCCGCATCGCACACAGCGCGGACGTGTTCGGGCGTACGAATCCTGCCTTCGGCAACGATCGGGCAGTCCAGCTTCGCCGCGAGCTGCCGGACCAGCTCGACGTCAGGTCCGGTCGGCGACGTGCCATTGGTATACCCGGACAGCGTGGTCGCGACCAGGTCGGCGCCCGCCGCACGGGCCGCGAGACCCGCGTCGACGCTGTCCACATCGGCCAGTACCTGTACGCCGAGCTCCTCGTGGATCCGGGCGATCTGCTGGTCCAGCCGCTGCCCGGCCGGCCGCGGCCGCATCGTGCCGTCCAGCGCGATCAGGTCGGCCCCGGCCCGGGCCACCCCGACGGCCGAGTCGTACGTCGGGGTGATGAATACGCCGGCCGGATCGCCGAGTTTGTTCAGCCCGATGATCGGCAGGTCCGTGACTGCCCGGATCGCTGCCACGTCGAGCGCCCCGTTCACCCGGATCGCCCCGGCCCCGCCCGCCTCGGCCGCGCGGGCCATCAGCGCCATCGCGTCGGGCGAGTAGAACGGATTGCCTGGCCCGGCCTGGCAGGACACCACAAGGGTGCCGTGGGCAAGAACTCTCATCGTCTGTTATCACCCCCGAGCGAAGCGAGGGCGCCCTTTCTGTTGTGTCTTGCGGTGGATCACGGTGAGGTCGGCATACGGCTGCAGCGATCCGGTCGCGAGCCGCTCGGCGCCGTCGAGCGAGTTGCCGACGGCGGGGGTCAGCCGTGCACGGGCCGACAGCGCCGCGCGGACCGGCTCCAGCAACTGATCGCCGGCACCGCGGAACAGCCCGCCGACACACGCGACCGGCACCGATCCCTCTCCGGCCAACTGCGCAACGGCCGCGTTGATCGTCTCGCCGATGTCCCCGGCCGCCTGTACGACGAGGTCCGCGGCAACCGGGTCGCCTTCGGCGGCACAGCGCAGTACGTCGGGAGCGAAGCGGGCAACGTCGTCGACCAGCGTCGCGGATCGATAGAGCGTGACCGGATCGAGCGGGGTGTCCGCGAGCTTCGTCACCGGGCCGCGGCCGTCGCGGGCGCGCTGGACGGCGACCAGACCGGCACGGCCGATCGCGAAGGCACTGCCCGCGTCGCCGAACAGGTACCCGTGTCCGTCGAGCTTGTGCCAACTGCCGTCGTGATCAACCGCGAGACTGACAAGTCCGGTGCCTGCGGCAACCACCACGCCGTACCCGTCGGGCAGTGCGCCGGCGTGTGCGGTCACCATGTCCTGGGTCAGCCGCACCTCGTCGGCGTCCAGCAGTTCGCCGACGTCCGCCGCGAACTCTTCCGCGGCTCCCGGAGCAGGCGGGTAGCCCGTCAACCCGAGAGCGACCACCTCGACCGGTCCGCTCACACCTGCCTCGGCGGCGGCCGCTCCGATGGCGGTCAGCATGCGTCGGAGCGCGTCCGGGCCGTGGGTGTACCCAGGGCCGGTGCCGGTACGCCGGGACGGGAGGGCGCAGAGTCGGAGAGCGGACTGACCGCCGTCAATCGCGAGGTGAGTCATGCGGTGATCCAGTATGAGTAGTCCTGCCACGGCAGGTGCCAACGGTTCACCTTGCGGGTCCGGCGGTCCTGTCCGGCGATGTCGTTGGCGACCAGGCGGACAGTTCCGAGCGTCTCGTCGTACAGCACGGCCGGCGAACCGGTGAAGTGCAAGGTGCCGACAGGTTCCCACGGGGTGTGGCCGCCACGCACGTCGATCATCGAGCAGTGGTGGATCCGGCGGTCCGCACCGAGCACGTACACCTCGACCGCGTCGGCGCCGGGGTTGAAGGCGACCACCGGGTCGTCGGCCAGTTCCAGCTCGCCAACTTGTTGCCACCGGCCCTGACCGACGCGGTCGTCCAGGTAGGTGTGGTGCAGGTGGCCGTCCGCGCCGCGGACATAGATCTCGGTCGATCGGGCCGGCTCGTTCCGCGCCCAGACCGGTTCACCGGCTGCGACCAGATCGCCGAGCACTGCCCGAGCGCCGTCCTGGGTACGGACGATCCGGCCGTCGTCACGCCGCGCGAAACTGACCGGTGCCGGGCGTCCGGTGAGGATCGCGTCGAACTCTGCCTGGACCTCCCCGACGGTGGCGCTGTGCTCGGTGCTGGGTTCGGGCGGGAAGAAGGGGTCGCCGTTCAGGTAGAGCATCGCGCCGATCAGCGCGGGCGCCACGGACCAGCCGGTCTCGACGCAGTACGGTCCCCAGCCGAGGTCCGCGTTCGAACCGAAGTACTCCCACGCTTCGAAGTCGAACGCCCGCTGCCAGGTCCCGTCGAGTTGCTCGTCGTCCGGGTCGTCGATCTGGATCCGGCTCAGATAGTCGAGTACGCCGTGCGCCAGCTCCTCGAACACCTTCTCCCCGGTGACCTGGTAGGCGAGCGGCAGCGCCCAGGCCGCGAACGGTGTGCCGTACAGCTGGTCGGTGATCGGGTCGCCGTTCGCCTGGAAGATGGACGCCTCGTCGACGCCGTACGCCTCGTTGCTCGGCGGACACTTCCCGTCCCACTCGGCGAACCCGCCGTCCGGGCCCTGCCGGCTCTTCAGGTACTCCGCCAGCGAGCGGAGCGTGTCCAGGTAGAGGGGCTTGCGGGTGTAGCGGTAGGCGCCGACCAGCGGCAGGAGGAAGCGGCCGGCCTCACAGGTCCGGCTGGTCTCCAGGCGGGCGCGCGGATGATGGCTCGCCATGTGGTCCAGTCCGCGGGTGGCGATGTCGAGGTACCGCTGCTCACCGGTCAGGCCGTACGCGTACAGGTAGGCGCACTGGGCCGAGCTCTGCCAGTGCGAGGTCAGGTCGAGGCCGTCCTCGATCGGGGTCCGGGCGATCTCCTCCCAGCCCTTCACCAGGATCGTCGACGGGGTTCGCCACGGGTCGACCTGCAGGCCGAGCTCCTCGCTCGCGGTCCGCATCAGCGACTCGACGCCGCGCAGCCCGGCCTCGGTCGCACCGGAGATCAGCGCGAAGAGGGAGATCCAGCCGTTGTCGTCGGCAAACAGGTTGTTCGTCGCGGTCAGGTCGGTGCGAGCTCCACGCGGTTCCCAGGCGCCGTACAGCTGGTTGCGGTCCGTGAGCTGTTCCTCCTCGACCACGAGACGCATCAGGTTGTCGGCGATCGTGTGACCGCGCGGGAAGTCCGCCAGGTCGGCGTACATCCGGAAGGCGTGCGCTGTCTGGGTGAAGCAGTCGCCGCGCGGCACCGGACGGAACGGGAGTCTGCCGTCGACGTCGACCTCGTTGGAGAAGCCTTCCGCGACGCCCTTGGACCCGTCCGGCCGGTCGTAGAACATGCCGGCCCGGTCGAACCACGCAATGCCTTTGTCGACCATCCGGCGATAACGCTCCGCCCGCGGCCCGACCCTGACGGTCGTCTGCTGGTCGCCGACGGTGAAGGTGTGTTCGCCGTCGTCGAGGTACTGCGGCTCGGACTCGAACCTCCCGGTCGCGGTCTCGGTCAGGTCGAGATCCGGGGACGACGGCTTGGTCGCGGACCGCGCGACCAGACGGACCGGTTCGCCGGATGCAACCCAGACGCGCGGCTCGGTGAAGACCTCGACGCCCGGTGGGATCTCGGTGCCGGTGACCTCGGCGACGATCACCTGCATCAGGCGCTGCCAGCGGCGTACCGGCTTGTAGCGGCCTTCGAGGTGGTGGCTGAGTGCAGTCGTGGCGTAGAGCAATCGGCCGTCGCCGACCGGGATGTCCAGCAGGGCTGGGAAGGTGTGTTCGGGTGGGCCGAAGACGGCCTTGTGCGTGCCGGCGACCGTGCCGTAGCTGAGCAGCTCGACCGCGTTGTTCGGGGCGGCTACTTCCTGAGCGCGGGACAGGTGCTCGTCCAGGATGCTGAGCGGCTCCAGCCCTGGCAGCGCCGCCGTGGTGAAGATCCGCTCGATGTGCGCCTCCCGCACGTCCCCGGCCGGCAGGAACCCGGTCTCGTCGAGGGCGAACTCGACGTACGCCGATCCGCCTGAAGCGACGTACCGCGCCAGCGCGCGGGTGTCGAGGTGGTCGGGTTCCGGATAGCGGCCGGCGAGGACGAACACCGCACGATGACCGGTGAGCTCGGCGGGCTGGGCGTCGTACTGGACGTAGGGGAGTCCGGCCCGGTCGAGGGCACCGGTGAGCGTGGCCGCCGGGCCGGGTGGTCCGATGACGGCGACAGGCGCTGATGCGGTCACCGGTTCACTGTCGCCGACTCCGCCCGGCCGGGTAAAGCACCTTGAGTAGACCACTCGGGGCTTCCGGGACACGCCGGTCTCACCCGGTCCGCCGATGGGCGCCTGCTGACCGGCCACGGCCTCTAGGGTCATTCGCCATGGGTGACTTCAACGGGCTCGACGTTCATCTCGGCAACGTGGCGCGGTTGTCGGCGGCACGGACCTACTCGATCAGTGCGGAGAATCCGGACGGCGCGAAGGCGGGCGGCGCCCGGGCGACCGAGGGCGCGTACTCACGGCAGGCCCGCGAGCTCGGCCCGGGCTGGAAGATGGCGCCGTGCATCCCGCTCGCACCGGAGTCGACCACGACGATCGCGGACATCGAGGGACCGGGAGCGATCACGCACGTGTGGATGACGGTCGACTCGAAGCTGTGGCGGTCGCTGGTGCTGCGCGCGTACTGGGACGACGAGGAGACGCCGTCGATCGAAGTACCGCTGGGCGACTTCTTCTGCAACGGCTGGGGTCAGCACTGCCAGGTCAGCTCGGTGCCGATCGCGGTGAACTCGTCCGGCGGTTTCAACAGCTACTGGCAGATGCCGTTCCGCGGCCGCGCCAGGCTGACGATCGAGAACCTCTTGGAGACAGAGGTCCCGGAGCTCTTCTACCAGGTCGACTACGTCAAGACCGAGATCCCGGACGACACGGCGTACCTGCACGCGCAGTGGCGACGGAGCAACCCGATCCCGTACGGCGAGGTGCACACGCTGCTGGACGGCGTCCGCGGCCAAGGGCAGTACGTCGGCACGTACCTCGCGTGGGGCTGCAACAACTCGGGGTGGTGGGGTGAGGGTGAGTTCAAGTTCTACCTCGACGGCGACGACGAGTACCCGACCATCTGCGGGACCGGGACCGAGGACTACTTCGGCGGCGCGTGGGGGTTCATCCATCCGGAGGGCGTGTACGCGACGTTCACGACGCCGTACCTCGGGATGCCACAAGCGATCCAGCCGGACGGGTTCATGAAGAACCAGCAGCGGTTCGGGCTCTACCGCTGGCACATCGCCGACACGATCCGCTTCACCGAGGACCTGAGGGTCACCGTCCAGGCCCTCGGCTGGCGGCGCGACGGCCGGCTGCTGCAACTCCAGGACGACGTGGCCTCCACGTCGTACTGGTACCAGACCGAGCCGCACGCACCGTTCCCTTCGCTGCCGGGAAAGGACTACCTCGAGGTCGTCTAGACCTGGTGCCGTGCAAACGGACAGGAGGTGTCACCTGTGGCACGAGCTTGTGACGCTCGTCGAACCTGCTCGGCGGACGAATTGAACGGACACCTCCTGTCGAGCTGCACGGATCTGCCCTAGACCTCGAGGTTGGACATGACGTGCTTGATGCGGGTGTAGTCCTCCAGGCCGTACATGGACAGGTCCTTGCCGTGGCCGGAGTGCTTGAAGCCGCCGTGCGGCATCTCGGCGACGATCGGGATGTGGGTGTTGATCCAGACGCAGCCGAAGTCGAGGCGGCGGGCCATCCGCATCGCGCGGCCGTGATCGCGAGTGAACACCGACGAGGCCAGGCCGTATTCGACGCCGTTGGCCCACCGCAGCGCCTCGTCCTCGTCGGTGAACCGCTGGACCGTGATGACCGGGCCGAAGATCTCCTGCTGGATCGCCTCGTCGTCCTGGCGCAGACCGGAGACGACCGTCGGCGCGTAGAAGTACCCGCGCTCGCCGACCACCGCACCGCCGGTCCGCACCGACGCGTGGTCGGGCAGGCGATGGACGAAGCCGTCCACCCGGTGCAACTGGGCCTCGTTGTTCAAGGCGCCGTACGCGATGTCAGGGTCGTCGGGGCGGCCGGTACGGGTGCGGTTGGCGCGGACGGTGAGCGCGTCGACGAAGTCGTCATGGATCCGGGGACCGGCCAGCACCCGGGTCGCGGCGGTGCAGTCCTGCCCGGCGTTGTAGTAGCCGGCGTCGGCGATCGCCTCCGCGGCCTGCTCCAGGTCGGCGTCGTCGAAGACCACGACCGGCGCCTTGCCACCGAGTTCGAGGTGGGTGCGCTTGAGCTGCCGGGCCGCCGACGACGCGACCTCCATCCCGGCCCGGACCGAACCGGTGATGGCAACCAACTGCGGGATCTCGTGGTCGACCAGAGCACGGCCGGTGTCGCGGTCGCCGCAGACGATATTGAACACACCCGGTGGCAGGAACTCGTTGCACAGTTCGGCGAGGAGGACAGTCGATGCCGGGGTGGTGTCGCTCGGCTTGAGCACGATCGTGTTGCCGGCGGCAAGCGCCGGCGCGATCTTCCAGATCGCCATCATCAGCGGGTAGTTCCACGGCGTCACCTGACCGACGACGCCGATCGGTTCGCGGCGTACCCAGGACGTGTGGCCGGCCAGGTACTCGCCCGCCGAGCGGCCCTCCAGCACCCGGGCCGCACCGGCGAAGAACCGCAACTGGTCCACACAGGGAGGCACCTCGTCGGTCGCGGCGATCGCCAGCGGCTTGCCGGTGTTGCGGCTCTCCACCGCGATGAACTCGTCCGCGCGTCGCTCCATCGCGTCGGCGATCCGGAGCAGGGCCAGCTGCCGCTCGGCCGGCGTGGTGTCGCGCCAGGTCTCGAACGCCCGCGCCGCCGCGGTCATCGCCTGATCCACGTCCTCCGGACCCGACAGCGGCGCACGGGTGTACGTCTCGCCGGTGGCCGGCGCGATCACGTCGTACGTCGCTCCGCTCTGGGCCGGGACCGGCTTGCCGTCCACGAGGTTGGTGAGGGTTTGCTCCATGACCGTCCCTTATCTCGTTGAGTGATCACCGAAGACGCACTCGCCCTCGACATAGGTGGCCCGCACTCGGGCGGCTCCGATCTCGTCGGTCGGGCCGGTGAACGGGTCCCGGTCGAGGACGACCAGATCCGCGAGCGCTCCACCCTCGATCCGGCCGGAACCGTCGGCATGGTTCAGCCAGGCACTCCCCGACGTGTACGCCGCCAGCGCGGTACTCAGGTCCAGGGCCTGCTCGGGAAGGAAAGCGTCGGGATCGCCTGGCGCCCGGCGATTCACCGCGACGTGGACGGCGGCCAGCGGGTCGGGGCTCGACACCGGCCAGTCGGAACCGGCCGCGAGCCGGGCACCGGAGCGGGCGAGGTCGCCGAAGGGGTACTGCCACGAGGTCCGCTCCGGACCAAGGAACGGGATGGTCAGCTCGACCATCTGCGGGTCGTACACCGCCCACAACGCCTGCAGGTTCGCGGCGACTCCGAGGCGAGCGAACCGGCCGATGTCGTCAGGGTGGATCACCTGAAGATGCGCGATGTGGTGCCGCAGGTCGCTGTCGCCGTTCTCCGTCCAGGCCGCCTCGAACGCATCCAGCGCCTCCCGGACCGCGCGGTCGCCGATGGCGTGCACGTGGACCTGGAATCCGGCGGCATCCAACTGCGTGACATGGCTCCGCAACGCGATCGGGTCCACGAACGAGAGACCCGCGTTGGGGGTCCGGCAACCACAGCCGTCGAAGTACGGCTCGAGCATCCCGGCGGTGAAGTTCTCCGCCACACCGTCCTGCATGATCTTCACGCTGTCCGCCCGGAACCGCGGGAACTTCACCGCGTCCCGTCGTTCGACGAGCTCCTGCAGCTGCTCGACGCCACGGTCCCGCTGCCACCACAGCGCGCCGACGACTCGTGCCGTCAGCCGCCCGTCGCGCGCGAGTTCGGCGTACGCCGGGGTCGCGTCGCTGAGGTTCGCGTAGTCGCCGAGGATGGCGTCCTGCCAGCCGGTGACGCCGAGCGAGTGGAGGTAGGCCTGCGCGTCGAGGAGGGCGGCGAGCTGCTCTTCGTGGGTCGTCGGCGGGACCAGGCGGCCGACGAGACTCATGGCGCCCTCGTGCAGTGTTCCGGTCGGCGTACCGTCCGGGCCGCGCTCGATCCGGCCGTCCGGTGGATCCGGTGTGGTCGCGTCGATCCCGGCGTACCGGAGCGCCTTCGTGTTGACCCAGGCGCCGTGGTGGTCCGCGTTCACCAGGAAGGCTGGGCGGTCGCCGGTGACCGCGTCGAGGTCGGCTTTGAGCGGGGCGGCGCCGGCGAAGTCGGGCTGATGCCAGCCGCCGCCGTGGATCCACGGGACGTCCGGGTGCGAGGCGACGTACCGCGCGATCGTCTCCTGGTACGCCGTGAGTCCGTGAGCGGGTGAGAGGTCGCAGTGGGCGCGTTCGAGGCCGCCCTGCACCGGGTGGATGTGGGCGTCCACGAATCCGGGCAGCAGGAGGCCGCCGGCGAGATCGACCACCTCGGTCCGCGGACCACGCAGGCCGGCGGGGTCGGCGGTGACCGCCGCGATCCGGCCGGCCCGCACACCGACCGTCAGGCCCGGTCGGTGGCGGTGGCCGTCGAAAATCGATCCGTTCACGAACAGGGTGTCCACCTTGGCAACCTTCCCGTGGTACGGATTTCGCATCAGAAGCCTATGCGAACCGATGACATCGACACCATATCGGCTGGATGGACACGAAATCACTTGCCTGAACGCTTTTTCCCAGGCAGGATGACCAACTACACACCGCACCCGGAGACGAAGGATCTGACCATGTCGTTCGACGCCGCAGAGTTCACCACCCTGCAGACGTCGGCGCGCGACCACCTCTGGATGCACTTCACCCGGATGTCCAGCTACGAGACGGCCGACATCCCGGTGATCGTCCGCGGCGACGGCGCCTACATCTACGACGCCGGCGGCAAGCGGTACCTGGACGGTCTGGCCGGACTGTTCGTCAACCAGCTCGGACACGGGCGCACCGAGCTCGCCGAGGCGGCCGCCAAACAGGCGTCCGAACTGGCGTTCTTCCCGCTCTGGTCGTACGCACACCCCAAGTCGATCGAGCTGGCCGAACGCGTCGCCGGGTACGCGCCGGGCGACCTGAACCGGGTCTTCTTCACCAGCGGCGGCGGCGAGGCGGTCGAGACCGCCTGGAAGCTGGCCAAGCAGTACTTCAAGCTGACCGGCAAACCCGGTAAGCACAAGGTGATCAGCCGTGCGATCGCGTACCACGGCACCAGCCAGGGGGCCCTGTCCATCACCGGTCTCCCGGATCTCAAGGCGCCGTTCGAGCCGCTGGTGCCGTCGACGTTCCGGGTCCCGAACACGAACATCTACCGCGCCCCGATCCACGGCGACGACCCGGCCGCGTTCGGCCGCTGGGCCGCCGACCAGATCGCGGTCGCGATCGAGAACGAGGGCGCCGACACCGTCGCCGCCGTCTTCCTCGAACCCGTGCAGAACGCCGGCGGTTGCTTCCCGCCACCGCCCGGCTACTTCGACCGGGTCCGCGAGATCTGTGACGAGTACGACGTACTGCTCGTCAGTGACGAGGTGATCTGCGCGTTCGGCCGGCTGGGGCACATGTTCGGCGCCGAACGCTACGGCTACCAGCCCGACATGATCACCTGCGCGAAAGGCATCACCTCCGGCTACGCACCGCTCGGCGCGATGATCGCGACCGACCGGTTGTTCGAGCCGTTCAGGCACGGGGACACCACATTCGCCCATGGCTACACCTTCGGTGGCCATCCGGTATCAGCCGCGGTCGCGCTGACCAATTTGGACATCTTCGAGCACGAAGGCATCAACGAGCACGTCCGGGCCCGGGAGGGGGAGTTCCGGGCGACGCTCGAAAGATTGCTCGATTTGCCCTTGGTCGGCGACGTCCGCGGTGCGGGGTACTTCTACGGGATCGAACTTGTCAAGGACAAGGCGACCAAGGAGACCTTCGACGACGACGAATCCGAACGCCTACTGCGCGGATTCCTGTCCAAAGCCCTCTTCGACGCCGGCCTCTACTGCCGAGCCGACGACCGAGGCGACCCCGTCATCCAACTCTCCCCACCCCTGATCTGCGACCAGCCCCACTTCGACGAAATGGAACAGATCATCCGATCCGTCCTCACCGAAGCCGAATCCAAGCTGTAGTCCCGGACAACTGTGGTAGCCCACGCGTGCTATGCAGTGGCTTTGAACACCTTCTGGGGACCTCGGACAGGAAATAACCTGTCCGCGGCCCCCAGATTCTGTCCGCGGCCCCAGATTCTGTCCGCGGCCCCAGATCCCGTCCGCGGTCCCCAGAACCTGTCCGGCGGAGTACGGCTAGAAGTCGAAGCCGAGGCCGAGTTTGTCGAGGGTTCTCAGCCAGAGGTTTCTGTGGCCTTGGTGGGTGTCGGCGCGGGACATGGACCAGCGGGTCAGGTGAATGGCGGCGGCGCGGATGGGTTCGGGTGGGAAGGGCATGGGGCGTTCGCGGACCATGCGGAGGCGGGTGCGGTCGGTGTCTTCGTCGTACAGGAGGTCGAGCATGACGTCGGCGCCGAAGCGGGTGGCGCCCACGCCGAGGCCGGTGTAGCCGAGGGCGTACCCGACCTGGCCGGCGTGCGCTGTACCGAAGAAGGCGCAGAAGCGGGTGCTGGTGTCGATCACGCCACCCCAGCGGTGGGTGAAGTGCAGGCCGTCCAACTGGGGGAACGTCGTGAAGAAGTGGCGCGCGAGCATCTCGTGGATGCTGTGGCGTAGCTCGTGGCGGGGATCGATCCGGCTGCCGTAGTAGTAGAGCGGGATGTAGCCACCCCACAGGATGCGATCGTCCCGGGTCAGGCGGTAGTAGTGGAAGAGGTTCGACGCGTCGCCGACACCTTGGCGGTTGCGCCAGCCGATGGAGTCGAGCTGTACGGCGGACAAGGGCTCCGTGACCAGGACCAGGTCGTAGACGGGGACTGTGTAGCGGCGGAGGCGCCGGAGCAGGGACGGGAACGCGTTCGTGGCCAGGGCGATCCGGTCCGCCCGGACCGAACCAGTTGCTGTGGACAACGTTTTGCCGTGCATCCTGTTCACCTGCGACATCTCATGGATGCGTACGCCGTGCTGCAGGCAGGCACGGCGCAGACCCCAGGCCAGCCGGGCCGGCTCGACCAGAGCCATGCGACTCGGGTCGGACAGTGCGCCGAGGTACGTCGGTGAGTTGACCTCAGCACGGGCAGCGTCCTGGTCCAGCAGCGTGACACCGTCGCGCTCACTTGCCTCCTCGGCCAGTTCGTCGAGGTGATGTGGCTCGGTGGCAACGGTGAGTTCGCCGCTCAGTCGCCAGTCGCAGTCGATTCCGTAGCGCCCGATCGTGTCACCGATGGCAGCGAGATTGTCGGCGCCGAGCTGCTCGAGCTGACCGATTTCCTCGGGCCAGCGCGCGAGACCGTTGGCGAATCCGTGTGTGAGGCTGGCGTCGCAGAACCCGCCGTTCCGTCCGCTGGCCGCGGATCCACAGATCTCCGATTCCAGCAGTACGACGTCCAGTTCGGGGTACCGTTCCTTCGCCCGCAACGCCGTCCACAGGCCGGTGTAACCACCGCCGACCACGGCCAGGTCGGCCTTGGTCGGCCCGAGGAGCGAGGGCGAATGTTCCGGCGCGGCCTTGTCGTCGAGCCAGAACACTCGCGGTTCTGCATCCGCCAGCGCCGCAAGTTTCATCGCGGCCGTCGGCGGCGGGTGAGCTCGCCACCCACGACGAGCAGGAGAGCGAGCAGGAACATCGCCGTACCGACGACGTTGATCTGCGGCGGGATGTCGCGCTGCGCCGACCCCCAGACGAACATCGGGAACGTCACCGTCGTACCGGCGTTCAGGTTCGTGATGATGAAGTCGTCGAACGACAGCGAGAAGCTGAGCAGCGCGGCGGCCACGATGCCGGGCAGCACCAACGGGAACGTGATCCGCCAGAACGCCTGCCACTCGGTGGCGTACAGGTCCATCGCGGCCTGTTCCAGCCGGAGGTCCATGCCCGCCAACCGGGCCTTCACGGTCACCACCACGAAGGACAGGCAGAACATCACGTGCGCGATCAGGACCGTCCAGAAGCCGAGCTGCCCGCCGAATCCGCTGGACACGAACAGCGCCAGCAAGGACGAGCCGAGCACGATCTCCGGCGACGCCATCGGCAGGAAGATGAACAGGTTCGCCGTCGTCCGGCCGCGGAACCGGTGCCGCACCATCGCGAACGCCATCAGCGTCCCGAGTGCGGTCGCGATCACGGTCGCGAGCAGCCCGATGCGCAGGCTGGTACTGACCGCGTCGCACAGACCGAGCGGCCGGCACGGGTGCTGCCAGTTGTCCCAGGTGAAACCGTCGAAGGTGTAGGACAGCTTGCTCGCCGGTTGGTTGAACGACATCAGGATCACGACGGCGATCGGCGCGAACAGGTACAGCAGGACGAGGATCGCGACCAGCATGACCACGTTCCGCCCGAACCAGTGCCCGACCCTGGTCATACCAGATCCTCTGTCCCCGCGCGGCGTATGTAGAGCAGCACGAGTACGACGATGGCCGCCATCAGCGTCACCGACAACGCCGCCGCTGTCGGGTACGCGCCGGCCGCGAACAGCCGCTGGATGTCGTTGCCGATCATCCGTTGTTTCGGCGTACCGAGCAGCTGCGCGTTGATGTAGTCGCCGGCCGCCGGGATGAAGGTGAGCAACGTGCCCGCGATCACGCCCGGCATCGACAGCGGCAGCGTGACTTTCCGGAAGGTGGTGAAGGGCCCGGCGTACAGGTCCCCGCCGGCCTCGAGCAGCCGCGGGTCGATCCGTTCCAGGCTGGCGTACAGCGGCAGCACCATGAACGGCAGGAAGTTGTACGTCAGCCCGGTGACGACTGCGGACGTCGTGGCGAGCAGTCGCCCGTCCTCGCCGAGGATGTGCAGCCACTTCAGCGCGTCCACGACGAAGCCGTTGTCACTCAGCAGCAGCTTCCACGACAGTGTCCGGATCAGGAAGCTGGTGAAGAACGGCGCGATCACCAATGCCAGCATCAGATTCTTCCACCGGCCGGCCTTGATCGCGATCGCGTACGCGAGGGGGTAGCCGAGCAGCAGGCACAACGCCGTGGTGATCAACGCGTACCACAGCGACCGACCGAACGGACGCCAGTAGTCCGCCATCGTGTCCGTGAAGTTCTGCCAGTGCCAGGTCATCGAGAATCCGTTCTCGATGGACCCGTTCGGGTCGTACAGGCTGGCCGCGAGCAACGACACCAGCGGTATGGCGAAGAACAGCAGCAGCCACAGCCCACCCGGGAGCAGCAGCAAGTACGCCGTCACCCGCCGGCCGGATCGCTGGGGCGGGGGCGGCGGCTTGGCTGCGGTGGCGGTCGCGCCCAGCTGGCCGACCGCACTCATCCGGCGCCACCCGGGTCGACGACGTGCTCGACTCCTGCCAGCGCGTCCTGTTCGGCGTCGAGCACGAACGTGTGCTCGGGCTGCCAGTGCAGGTCGACCTCGTCACCGACCGCGAACGTGCCCCGGGCACCGGTGTTCTGCTCGAACACCGTCAGCTCCTGGTCCCATGGCAGCCTGGCCAGGTACTGCGTACTCACGCCGACGTAACTGACGTCGGTGACGACCGCGCCGCGGAGCTGGTTCACGCCGTTGCTCTGCTCGGTACCGGCCGCGGCCAGGAACACCTTCTCCGGTCTGATCCCCATCCAGACGTCGCCCTCGGTCACCCGGCAGCGCGGCAACGGCACAGTCACCTTGCGCCCCTGCACCTCGACGATCAGGTTCTGCTCGGCCCGGCCGATGATCGACGCCCGGATCAGGTTGGACTGGCCGAGGAAGTTCGCCACGAAGGTGGTGGCCGGCAGGTCGTACAGCTCGGCCGGCGACCCGAGCTGCTCGACCACGCCAGCGTTCATCACCGCGATGGTGTCGGCCATCGTCATGGCCTCTTCCTGGTCGTGGGTGACGTGCACGAAGGTGATCCCGACCTCGGTCTGGATCCGCTTCAGCTCGATCTGCATCTGCCGGCGCAGCTTCAGGTCGAGCGCACCGAGCGGTTCGTCGAGCAGCAGCACCTGCGGCCGGTTGATCAACGCCCGGGCCAGGGCCACCCGTTGCTGCTGGCCACCGGACAGCTGAGACGGCCGGCGCTTGCCGAAGGTCCCGAGCTCGACCAGGTCGAGCATCTCCGTCACCTTCGGCTTGAAGTCCTTGACGCCACGACGCTTCAGCCCGAACGCGACGTTCTCGAAAATGTCGAGGTGCGGGAACAGCGCGTAGTTCTGGAACACCGTGTTCACCGGCCGCTTGTACGGGCGCAGCCGGGTGATCTCCTGCTCACCCAGGCTGATGCTGCCGCTGCTCGGTTCCTCCAGCCCGGCGATCATCCGCAGGGTCGTGGTCTTGCCGCATCCCGACGGTCCGAGCAACGCGAAGAAGGAGCCGGACGGCACAGTCAGATCCAGTTGCTGCACCGCGTACTGCGCACCGAACTGCTTGCTGATCCCGGTGAGGACTAGGTCGCTCGTCATGGTCAGCCCCCGATCGCAAGGTTGAAGTCGGTTTCGTAGAGCTTCGCCTGGTTCGTGTCCAGCGGCATGAAGGCGAACGTCTTGGACAGCATCGCCTGGTCGGGGAAGATCAGCGGGTCCTCGACCAGCTCGGGGTCGACCGCCTCCATCGCCTTCTGTGCGCCCTCGACCGGACAGATGTAGTTCACCCAGGCCGCGAGCGTGGCGGCCACCTCCGGCTCGTAGTAGTAGTTCATCAGCGCTTCGGCGTTCGCCTTGTGGGAGGCCTTGTTCGGCACCATCAGGTTGTCCGACCACAGCGCCAGGCCCTCTTCCGGCACGACGAACTTGATGTCGGCGTTGTCTGCCTGCATGGCGATCACGTCACCCGACCACGCCTCGCAGGCGGCGATGTTGCCGGCGTTCAGGTCCTGCACGTAGTCGTTGCCGGTGAACCGGCGGACCTGACCGGAGGCGACGCTGTCCTCGAGCCGCTCCAGCGCCTTGCTCCACTCCGCGTCGGTGAAGTTGGACGGGTTCGCACCCACCAGGCGCAGCATGAACGACATCGTGTCGGGCATCTCGGACAACAAGGTGATGCGGCCCTTGAGATCCTCGCGACTGAGAAGATCCTCGAAGCTCCCGACCTCGCTGGTGACCTTGGCGTTGTAGGCGATCCCGGTCAGACCGGTCTGCCAGGGCACGCTGTGGTCGCGGTTCGGGTCCCAGCTCGGCGCCCTGAGCTGCTCGAGCAGGTTGGCGTCGACGTTCGGGATCTTCGCGTGGTCGAGCTTCTGGATCCAGCCCAGGCCGATCATCCGGGCCGCCATCCAGTCGGTCAGCGCGAAGAGGTCGCGGCCGCAGGGCTGGCAGGTGCCGAGCTGGTCGCGCACCTTGGCGTAGAACTCGGCGTTGTCGTTGACGTCGGCGGTGTAGGTGACCTTGATCCCGGTCTGCTGCTCGAAGGCGGCGAGCGTGGGCGGCGGCGCTTTGCTGTTTTCCTCGTCCTCGTCGATATAGCTCGGCCAGTTCGAGAAGATGAGTTCCTTCTGCTCACCGGACAGATCGGTGCTGACACACGAGCCGGCGCTCTGTTTCGCGGGGGGAATGCCGCACCCCGCCAGCGCGGAACCCCCGGCCAGACCGAGGGCGGACAGTGACATCCCGCGAAGAACCGCCCGGCGCCCCACGACGGATTGTTGCCGAAGACTCATCGCACGCCTCCCCGGATGCGTCTGTCGCGGGCGATACTGTCAAACAGAATGGATCGAGACAAGGGATTCCGTAGTTAATAGCCCGATTTGCAACGAATTCCGCTGCATTGACTTGCTTACACCAGGTAACCCTGAAAGGATCTCCGGGTGGCTGTGCGAACGGGGAACTCCGACAAGAACCAGGCGCTGCTGGACGACACCTCGAAGGCGATCATCGAGCAACTCCAGAAGGACGGCCGCCGTTCGTACGCCGCGATCGGCAAGGCGGTCGGACTGTCCGAGGCCGCGGTGCGGCAGCGGGTGCAGCGACTGACCGAGGCCGGCGTGATGCAGGTCGTCGCGGTCACCGATCCGCTCGAACTGGGCTTCGAGCGGCAGGCGATGATCGGAATCAAGGCCGAGGGTTCGCTGGAGCCGATCGCCGACGAACTCGCGAAGATGGACGAGGTCGAGTACGTCGTGATCACGGCCGGCTCGTTCGACCTGCTGGCCGAGGTGCTGTGCGAGAGCGACGAGCACCTGCTGCAAGTGCTGTCGGAGCGGGTCCGGCAGATCGACGGCGTGAAGGCGACCGAGACGTTCGTCTACCTGAAGCTGGTCAAACAGACGTATTCGTGGGGTGTGCGCTGATCCTCTGGGCCGAGACGACCGAGCCCGCGACCGCACGCCCGGGGCTCGCGGGTGACCGGCACGCCGACGTGGCGATCGTCGGCGCCGGATACACCGGCCTGTGGACCGCGTACTACCTCGCGAAGGCCGATCCTTCGCTGCGCATCGTCGTACTCGAGGCTCGGACAGCCGGGTTCGGAGCCTCTGGTCGCAACGGGGGTTGGTGTTCCGCGTTGTTCCCGGTCTCGTCGCGGCGGCTGGCGGCGCTGCCCGGGTCGAGCCGTGAGTCGGCGATCGAGTTGCACCGGGCGATGCAGGCGACGGTCAACGAGATCGGGTTGGTGACCGCTGCCGAGGGCATCAACTGCGACTACCACAAGGGCGGCACGATCGTGTTCGCCCGGACCAAGGCGCAGCTCGCCCGGGCCCGCGCCGAGGTGGCCGAGGCGCACGACTGGGGTCCTGGTGACCTGCGGTTCCTCGAGCCGGACGAGGTCGCGGCGCAGGTGCGGGCCACAAAGGTGCTCGGGGCAACGTTCACGCCACACTGTGCCGCGATCCATCCGGGCAAGCTGGTGCGTGGACTGGCCACTGTGGTCGAGGGCCTCGGCGTGACGATCCACGAGAACACTCCGGTGACCGCGATCGAGTCCGGCCGCGCGATCACGCCGTACGGCGTCGTCCGCGCCGAGGTAGTGGTCCGGGCGACCGAGGGGTTCACGCCGGCGCTCGATGGGCAGTCGCGGGCGGTGGCGCCGGTGTACTCGCTGATGGTTGCGACGGAGCCGCTCGACGAGGCGATCTGGGAGCGGATCGGGCTGGCGGACCGGCCGACGTTCAGCGATCACCGGCATCTGATCATCTACGGGCAGCGCACGGCCGACGGGCGACTCGCCTTCGGCGGGCGCGGGGCGCCGTACCACTTTCGGTCGCGGGTCAAGGCGTCGTACGACGAGGTGCCGCGTGTGTTCAAGGTGTTGCAGGCGACGTTGCGCGATCTGTTCGACGGGCTGGACGATGTTGAATTCACGCATGCTTGGGGTGGGCCGCTCGGCATACCCCGGGACTGGTGCGCGTCGGTCGGGTTCGATCGTGGATCCCGGCTGGCGTGGGCGGGTGGGTACGTCGGGGATGGCGTCAGTACGACGAATCTCGCTGGGCGGACATTGACGGATCTGATCCTCGGGCGCGACACCGCGCTGGTGCGGCTGCCATGGGTGGGGCATCGGTCGCGGCGCTGGGAGCCGGAGCCGCTGCGTTGGCTCGGAATCAACGCCGGGCTGCGCGCGATGACGTTCGCCGACACGGAGGAACGCGTGACCGGTCGGGACAGCCGGATCGCTCGTCTGATGGCGCCCTTGATCGGTCGCTAGCGGAGCGCTAGTTGCGTGGTGCCTTCTTCGAGCAGGGATGCGAGCGGGCGGCCGGTCAGTTGGATGCTGGGACGCATCCAATCGTTGAGGATCGGCTCCTCGGTGGTGAGGTGATCGGACAGCTCGGTCCGGCTCAGCTCGAAGACGTGGGCCGGGTTGCCGGTCAGGTCGACGACGGTCTGCATCAGTCGACCGGCCTGTTCCTCCCACAGCACATCACCGGCGTCGAGGTGGTCCGGGCGGATCAGCAGCAGGTCGACGTCACTGTCCAGGTCGCCGTCACCTCGGGCGATCGCGCCGTACAGGCTGGCGTGCACCGGCGGTATCCGCCAGGCGCTGATCTCGTCCGCGAGCCGGCTGACCAACGTACTGCGAAGATCCGCGAGGAACTCGACCGCCGGGGCGACCAGGTGTCTGCGATTGAGTCGATAGAGCAACGAGTTGCCGAGGTCATCCACATGCACGAGTCCTGTCGCCGCCAACCGCTGCAGCACCAGCCGCACACCGGCGACGCTGCCCGTGCCGGCCAGCTTGTGGATCTGCCGTCCGGACAGCCCCTCGTCACTGCGGGCCAGCACCTGGAGCACGGGACCATCGAGCGATGGCACGACGGTACTGATCGGGGTCCTGAGATCCATAACCCGACCACCCTAGTGATCACACCCCCACTCACCGTAATCACCGTGATCCGTCAACCACCTTGCCCTACTGGTAGCCGCGCTTCAGCAGGTACTTGGCTCCCGCCTCGAAGCCCTCCGGGGTGAGGATCTCGAAAGCGAACGCGTCGGCGAGGCGGTCGGTGATGTTGAAGGCGGCGCAGACCGCCAGTGCGTCCTTGATCTGCTGGGGTGAGACACCTGCGGACAGCACCTCCCGCATGTCCTCGGCGCCCACCTTTCCTTCTCGGGTCAGCTGGCCGAGCATCCGCAGCGTTGCCCGAAGCCCGTTCTCGACAGGAGCCGTTTCCAGGTCGTCGAGGACCGCAGCAACCCGTGGCCGGTCCTGATAGGCCTGGCTCGCGGTCGCGGTGTGCGCGCCGATGCAGAACGCGGTCTCGTTCACCTTCGACACGTACGCCGCCATCAGCTCCCGGTCGCCGACCGACCACTCGGACGGGCCGCGCATCGCCTCGTGGGTGAACACCTTGGCGCGATTGCCGTAGAAATCGGGCCGGTAGAAGACCAGCTTGGCGGCGTCTGGCACCGGCTGCCGCGAGAACAGCCGGATCATCGCGAAGAGCAGCTTGGTTCCGGGCTTGTAACCGCTGTTCAGGATCTCGGGGCGCATCAGCCGACCTCCCCTTCGGCCAGCGCCGCCAGCCCCGCTTCGTACTGCCGGGTTGACTGACCGACCGCAGCACACACCACCAGCTCGAACAACTGGTCCTCGCTGAAGCCGGCTGCCTTGGCCGCAGCGAAGTCCGCGTCGGTCACCTGCGACGGCGTCATCGCGACCTTGCCGATCAGCGCCTGCAAAGGCGGAGGTACGTCGGCATTGCCGAAGGCACGGGCCCGATCCTCGGCGGATGCCGTTCCCTCTCCGGTCAGCACGCGATCCACCAGGGCCTGGTGCGCTACTCGTTTCTTGTCCTCATCCGGCACGGCGCACTCCGCTTCTCGATCTCGGTCGTCTGCTCACATGTATATGACGATCGGCGCGCCGCCGAACACGACATCCACCCGAAGAAGGTGGTAATTGGTCTAGACGGTATGACGTGACGCCGTCGTCGTGACGGGGTTGCGGGCCGGGGCCTCACTCACACAGATTCGTGGGTTACCGAGCAGGGGCCGCCTGCTCGGCCTATCCGACATGTGTGGGAGGCCCCGGTGTTTTCCGAGCGTACGAGTGTTGGGCTGGATGTGCACGCCAGGTCGGTCGCGGCCGCGGCGATCGATGGTGTGACCGGTGAGCTGGTGCAGGCCAGGCTGAGTCCGTCGCATGGTGAGATCCGGTCGTGGTTGCAGGGTCTGCCGGGGCCGGTTGCGGTGACGTATGAGGCGGGTCCGACGGGGTTCGGGTTGTCGCGTGCATTGAACGTGGCGGGGATTCGGTGTGTGGTCGCGGCGCCGAGCAAGTTGCAGCGCCCGTCAGGAGATCGGGTCAAGACCGACGCCAAGGACGCGATTCACCTGGCCCGGTTGCTGCGCCTGGACGAGGTCACCGCGGTGGCGGTGCCCACGGTCGAGCAGGAGACCGCGCGGGACCTGGTCCGGGCCAGAGAAGACTGCCGTGGTGACCTGATGCGGGCCCGGCACCGGCTGTCGAAACTGTTGCTGCGCCAAGGCATCGTCTATTCGGGCGGGCAGGCCTGGACCGGCGCGCACGATGCGTGGCTGCGGCAGATCGGCCGGCAGTCGTTCAACTCCGGGCCGCTGCAGCTGACGTTCGAGTCCGGCTATGACGCCGTGCTGAGTGTGCAGGCCCGCCGCGACCGGCTCGACGCCGCGATCGAGAAGATCGCTACCGACAGCGAGTTCACCCCGATCGTGCGGCGACTGGGATGTCTGCGTGGCGTGTCCACCCTGACCGGGTTCGCGCTGGCCGTCGAGATCGGCGACTGGCACCGGTTCACCGGCAACACCATCGGCGCGTTCGTCGGCCTGGTGCCCAGCGAGTACTCCTCCGGAGCGTCGCGGGTCCAGGGCTCGATCACCAAGACCGGCAACACCCACGTCCGCAGACTCCTCATCGAGGCTGCCTGGCACCACCGCGCCCGCTACCGGCCCAGCAAGACCATGCGCGACCGATGGGAACTGGCCACACCCGCCGCCCGGGCCCGCGGCGATGCCGGCAACCAGCGGCTTCACCAACGCTGGACCCGCTTCACCAACCACCACAAACGCCACGTGATCGCCAACGTCGCGATCGCCCGCGAACTCGCCGGCTGGTGCTGGTCCCTGGCCGTGCTCGAGGATTAGCAACCCACCCGATCCGGCTTCGTCGACCAGCGTGGTGCAAGCAGCGCGTGGAGCGACCCGCGATTCAACTATGAGCAGCTGATACCCGGCCACGCTCGACCCTAGACACGCGGACCCGCTCCTGCCGAACACCCCATCCTGCGGTAACCAACCCGCGCATATCAGTCTGACCGCGCGTCGCCAACGACACGCTCACCACCAACACCCCTGACGAAGCCCCGAGGCGCCCGCCACGGAACACATCCGCGACGGGCGCCTCACCCTGCCCCTTGACAGAAACTCACTCCATATCAGTTGATCTGGCTTCGACGGCGGTGGAAAGGGTTCACGGTGGGGTCCGCGGAGTGTTACGCAAGACCAATGCACAGTTCGCTGCCCGGAAAGGCTGCTGAGATCCGGGCGTTGCTGCTCAGCCTGATCGACACGCTGCCGGAGGGTGCCGCACTCCCGCCGGAGCGCGAACTGGCTGTGCGCTGGAACGTCGCCCGGATGACGCTGCGCCGTGCCGTCGACGAGCTCGTGATCGAGGAGCTCCTGGTCCGCCGCCACGGCAGTGGGACCTACACCACCCGCCCGAAGGTCGCCCGCTGGCTCGGGATGATCGGGTTCTCCGAGGACATCCGCCGGCGCGGCATGCGACCGGGCAGCAAGATGCTGGAGTTCCGCCACCAGAAGGCCGAGCGGGCCGCCGCGCGCAGGCTGCGGATCCCGGTCGGCGACCCGATCATCGCGTTCACCCGCCTCCGTCTCGCCGACGATCTTCCGATGGTCGTCGAGCGCACCACGATGCCCGCGGCGTACGTCCCCGGCCTCCAGGCCGAGGACCTGAACGGCTCGCTCTACGACCTGCTCACCAACCGCTACGGCATCGACCTGGTCAGCGGCACCTCGCGCCTCGAGCCCGTCATGCCCGACGCCAAGACCGCCTCCTGGCTCGGCATCCCCACCACCCAGCCGTGCTTGGCTCTCCACGGCGTCAGCTTCGACCGCCGCGACCGAGTCTTCGAGTACACCTCCGCTCTCTACCGCGGCGACCGCTACGCCTTCACCACCGAACTCCGCACCACCCCCACTCCCCGAGCCAACGCCAAGGGCCTCTGAACCACATTCGAGTGGACCAGAGTGCCTTGCCCCGGTGCGTGCGGGGACCGGGCAGGGTGTGTCTGATGGTCCCGCGCAGTAGGCGGGGGACCATCAGACACCCCTAGCAAGTAACGTCCGGCGCATGGGCATCGGTGAGCGGAGTGCGCTTGTTGTCGGGGCGGGGATCGGCGGGTTGGCTGCGGCGGTGGCGCTGCGGCGGATCGGGTGGTCGGTCAGCGTGCTGGAGCGGGCGCCGATCATCGCCGAGGTGGGCGCCGGCCTGACGCTCTGGCCGAATGCGGTTCGGGCGCTCGAAGCACTCGATCTGGATGTCACCGACCGCACCGTCAAGACAGTCTCGCGCGGCAACATCCTGACTCCGAAGGGCCGTTGGGTACGGCGCAATCACCCGGAGGACGTCGGCGTTCTCGCGATCCATCGCGCGGAGCTGCACGACGTACTGCGAGAGCACCTGCCTGACTCGGTGTTGCACACGGATGCCGAGGTGACCGCGGTGTCGTCCGACGGCACGGTGACCTGCTCGGGCGAGGAACTGACCGCCGACCTGGTCGTAGCCGCCGATGGCGTCAACAGCATCACGCGGCGGACGTTGTGGTCCGGCGACGCGGTCTTCCAGCGCAGGGCGGTCTGGCGGGGCGTGACGCCACCGGAGTCGGTGTGGCCGGTCCAGGAGTCACTCACGCTCGGTCGTGGTGTGCAGGTCGGCGTACTCCCGCTGCCGAGGGAGCGCGTCTACTGGTTCGTCACCGTCAACGCCGATCAGCCCAACCAGTTGTACGCCGACGATCGCCGCGAGGTGCTGAATCGGGTCGGGGACTGGCACGACCCGATCCCGGCGCTGGTCGCGGCGACGCCACCGGACCAGGTGCTGCACAACGACATCATCGACATCGATCCGCTGCCGACGTACGTGAAGGATCGCGTCGTGCTGCTCGGCGACGCAGCGCACGCGATGCCGCCGGACCTCGGCCAAGGTGCGTGCCTGGCGATCGAGGATGCCGTGGTGCTCGCCGCGGCGCTGGCCGACGACGATCTGCCGCGGTACGACCGGGAACGGCGCGCGCGGGTGCAGCCGATGGCGGCGGAAGCCCGCGACTCGGTCAAGCGGAACTCCAACACGACCGCGGTCGCACACTTCGGGCTGACCCTCGCGGCCCGGTTCATCCCGCCGAAGGCGTGGCGGAAGGCCACTGCCAAGTGGGCCGACTGGACCCCGCCGAAGCTGCCGACCTAGAAAACAAGCACCCTTGCTTCTTTTTCCTGGGCGTGCCAGTCTCGGCTGCACGATCCCCACCCAGGGAGTGCAGCGTGCAACTGGACGAAGTGCTGGCGGACCTGTGGGCCGAGAGTGCGGAGCTGGACCGGCTGGTCGGTGGACTCGCCGCCGACGCGTGGGCGACGCCGACCCCGGCGGAGGGCTGGACGATCGCACACCAGATCGCCCACCTGGCCTGGACCGACGAGGCCGCGCATCTCGCCGCCACCGATCCCGACGGCTTCAAGGCCTCATTACAGAAGGCGGCCGCCAACCCGACCGGATACGTCGACGAGGGTGCTGCCGAAACCGCGGCGCTGCCACCCGACCAACTCCTGCCGTACTGGCGCGAGACCCGCGCCGAGCTCGCTGACGCGCTCAAGAAGGTCGCGCCGGGCGAGAGGGTCCTCTGGTACGGCCCGCCGATGAGCCCGACCTCGATGGCGACGGCACGGTTGATGGAGACGTGGGCGCACGGCCAGGACGTGTTCGACGCGCTCGGCGTCCACCGCCAGCCGAGCAGCCGGTTGCGTCACGTCGCGCACCTCGCGGTCCGGACCCGCGACTTCGCCTACATGCTGAACGACCGCACCCCGCCGGCCGATCCGTTCAACGTGGAACTCACCGGACCCGACGGCCAGACCTGGACCTGGGGTCCGGACGACGCGGCGCAACGGGTGACCGGCCCGGCGCTCGACTTCTGCCTGCTGGCAACACAGCGCCGGCATCGCGACGACCTCGCCGTACAGGCTGAGGGCGCGGACGCGGAGGAGTGGCTTGGCATCATCCAGGCGTTCGCGGGGCTGCCGGGGAAGGGCCGGGAGCGAGGGCAGTTCGAATGACCGCGCCCATCAGGATCGGCAACGCGTCCGGGTTCTACGGCGACCGCTTCGGCGCGGTCCACGAGATGCTCACCGGCGGTCCACTCGACGTCCTGACCGGCGACTACCTGGCCGAGCTGACCATGCTGATCCTCGGGCGGGACCGGCTGAAGGACCCGTCGCTCGGGTACGCGCGCACGTACCTCAAACAACTCGAGACCGGCCTCGGCGAAGCGCTCGACCGCGGCGTCAAGCTCGTCAGCAACGCCGGCGGCTTGAATCCGTCCGGCCTCGCCCAGGCGATCCAGGAGCTCGCGGACCGGCTCGGTCTGCACCCCAAGATCGCGTACGTCGAAGGCGACGACCTCCTGGCACGCGCGGCCGAACTCGACCTCGGCGAGCCGCTGACCGCGAACGCCTACCTCGGTGCCTGGGGGATCGCCGAGGCGCTGCAGGCCGGCGCGGACGTCGTCGTGACCGGCCGCGTCACCGACGCCTCGGTCATCGTCGGACCCGCCGCCGCCCACCACGGCTGGAAGCGGACGCAGTACGACGAACTCGCGGGTGCCGTGGCCGCGGGTCACGTGATCGAGTGCGGCTGCCAGGCGACCGGCGGGAACTTCGCGTTCTTCAGCGAGATCCGCGACCTCGTCCGGCCCGGGTTCCCGATCGCGGAGATCCATGCCGACGGCAGCAGCGTGATCACCAAGCACGACAACACCGGGGGCGCGGTCACGATCGACACGGTCAAGGCGCAACTGCTCTACGAGATCACCGGCGCCCGGTACGCCGGTCCGGACGTGACCACGCGGCTGGACACGATCGAGCTCGACACCGACGGACCCGACCGGGTGCGAATCTCCGGCGTTCGCGGTGAGCCGCCACCTCCGACGTACAAGGTGTCGCTCAACAGCGTCGGCGGGTTCCGCAACGAGGTGGACTTCGTGCTCACCGGGCTGCAACTGGAGCAGAAGGCCGAGCTGGTTCAGCAGCAGCTCGAGCAGGCGCTGCCCAAGCGGCCGGCGGATCTTCGGTGGACTCTCGCGTGGACGGAGAAGCCGAACGCGGCGTCCGAGGAGGAGGCCAGCGTGTTCCTCCGGTGCGCGGTCAAGGACCCGGATCCGAAGGTCGTCGGCCGCGCGTTCTCCAGCGCCGCGATCGAGCTGGCGCTGGCGAGCTACCCCGGCTTCCACGTCACCGCGCCGCCTGGCGACGGATCGCCGTACGGCGTCTTCCGGGCCGGGTACGTCGACATCCATGAGGTCGAGCACACCGTCGTCCTGCCGGACGGGTCGCGGACCGTCGTCGAGCCGGCGATGGAGACGCAGCCCCTGAGTCCGGTCGACGACATCGAACTGCCGATCCCGTTGCCGCAACTGGCGTCCAGCGGGCGCCCGCGGACCCGGGAGGTCCCACTCGGACGGATCGCCGGCGCGCGATCCGGCGACAAGGGTGGGGACGCGAACGTCGGTGTATGGGTGCGGGACGAGAAGACGTGGCGGTGGATCGCGCACACGTTGACGGTCGAACTGTTCCAGGAGTTGCTCCCGGAGACTCAGCCGCTGACCGTGACGCGCTACGTGCTGCCGAATCTGTGGGCGGTCAACTTCGTCGTCGAGGGATTGCTGGGTGAGGGCGTCGCGTCGCAGGCACGCTTCGACCCGCAGGCGAAGGCGGTCGGCGAATGGCTGCGCTCCCGGTACATCGACGTACCAGAGGTGCTGCTGTGAACGACTACCGGCAGACCGTACGGCGGTTCATGGCGACCGAGGTGCTGCCGCAGCTGGACCGGTGGGAGCGGGACGGCGAGCTGCCGCGGGAGCTGCACAAGAAGGCCGGCCAGATCGGGATGCTCGGCGTCGGGTTCCCGGAGGCGGTCGGCGGTGGCGGCGGTTCGTTGCTGGACGCGATCGCGGTGGTCGAGGAGATGCACTACGCCGGCGGGTCCGGCGGTCTGGTCGCCTCGCTGCTGACCTGCGGGATCGCGCTTCCGCATATCGTTGCGGCAGGCAACCAGGAGCAGATCGATCGATGGGTCCGGCCGACGCTCGACGGCGCACTGATCGGCGCGCTGGCGATCACCGAACCCGACGGCGGCTCGGATGTCGCGTCGATCCGTACGACGGCTCGGCGCGACGGTGACGAGTTTGTCGTGAACGGTGCGAAGACCTACATCACCTCGGGCTGCCGAGCGGACTTCGTCACCACCGCGGTCCGGACGGACGGGCCGGGCGCACACGGGATCAGCCTGCTGGTGATCGAGAAGGCGACGCCGGGCTTCGTGGTGTCCCGGAAGCTGGAGAAGATGGGTTGGCTGTGCTCGGACACGGCCGAGTTGTCGTTCACCGATGTCCGGGTGCCGGTGGCCAACCTGATAGGGGCCCAGGGCACCGGGTTCGTCCAGCTCGCGACGAACTTCGTGGCCGAGCGGCTGACGCTCGCGACGCAGGCGTACGCCGGAGCGCAGCGAGCACTCGACCTCACCGTGGAGTGGTGCCGGGCGCGGGAGACGTTCGGCCGGCCGTTGATCTCGCGACAGACCGTGCAGCACACGCTCACCGAGATGGCCCGGCGGATCGACGTTGCCCGGGTCTACGTACACGAGGTCGCCCGCAGGTCCGACGCCGGCGAGGACGTGATCGCCGAGGTGTGCTTCGCGAAGAACACCGCGGTCGAGGCCGGGCAGTGGGTGTGCGACCAGGCGCTGCAGTTGCACGGCGGTCTCGGCTACATGCGGGAGGCCGAGGTCGAGCGCCAGTACCGCGACCAGAAGATTCTCGCCATCGGCGGCGGCACCACCGAGATCCTGACCGGCCTCGCCTCGAAACGACTGGGGTTCAGTGCATGAGCAATCGCGAGGCGATGCTGGAGAAGCTGACGGCCTTGGAAGCCGAGCATGCCAAGGCGCTGGCCGGCGGTGGCGAGAAGTACGTCGACCGGCACCACAAGCGCGGCAAGTTGCTGGCCCGGGAGCGGATCGAGTTGCTGCTCGACCCGGACTCGCCGTTCCTCGAGTTGTCGACGCTGGCCGGCTGGGGCTCGGACTTCACCGTCGGCGCCAGCCTGGTGACCGGGATCGGCGTGGTGTCAGGCGTCGAGTGTTTGATCACGGCGAACGATCCGACGGTCAAGGGCGGCGCCAGCAATCCGTGGACCCTGCGCAAGGCCTTGCGGGCGGACGAGATCGCGCGGGCGAACCGGTTGCCGGTGATCAGCCTGGTCGAGTCGGGTGGTGCGGACCTGCCGACGCAGAAGGAGATCTTCATCCCGGGCGGCGCGATGTTCCGCGATCTGACCCGGTTGTCGGCGGAGGGCATTCCGACGATCGCGCTGGTGTTCGGCAACTCGACCGCGGGTGGCGCGTACATCCCCGGCATGAGTGACTACGTGGTGATGGTCGACGGCGGAGCCAAGGTGTTCCTGGCTGGTCCGCCGCTGGTGAAGATGGCGACCGGCGAGGACGCCGACGACGAGTCGCTCGGCGGCGCCTCGATGCACGCCCGGAAGTCCGGACTGGCCGACTACTTCGCGGTCGACGAGCAGGACGCGATCCGGCTCGGCCGCCAGATCGTGTCCCGGCTGAACTGGCGCAAGCTCGGTCCGCCGCCGACTCCGGCGTACGCCTCGCCCTTGTTTGATCAGGACGACCTGCTCGGGATCGTTCCGGGGGACCTGAAGATCCCGTTCGATCCGCGGGACGTGGTCGCCCGGGTGGTGGACGGGTCGGTGTTCGACGAGTTCAAGCCGCTGTACGGGTCGTCGCTGGCGACCGGCTGGGCGTCGGTGCACGGGTATCCGGTCGGCATCCTGGCCAACGCGCGCGGCGTCCTGTTCAGCGAGGAGTCGCAGAAGGCGGCCCAGTTCATCCAGCTGGCGAACCGCGCAAACACGCCGCTGATCTTCCTGCACAACACCACCGGCTACATGGTCGGGCAGGAGTACGAGCAGGGCGGGATCATCAAGCACGGCGCGCAGATGATCAACGCGGTCGCGAACTCCAAGGTCCCGCACATCTCGATCCTGATGGGCGCGTCGTACGGCGCCGGCCACTACGGGATGTGTGGCCGCGCCTTCGATCCACGTTTCCTGTTCGCCTGGCCGTCGGCGAAGTCGGCGGTGATGGGTCCCCAGCAGCTCGCCGGTGTCCTCTCGATCGTGGCGCGGGCCGCCGCGGCGGCGAAGAACCAGCCGTACGACGAGGACGGTGACGCCACGATGCGCGCGTACGTCGAGGGCCAGATCGAGGCGGAGTCGCTGCCGATGTTCCTGTCCGGCCGCCTGTACGACGACGGCGTGATCGACCCTCGCGACACCCGAACAGTCCTGGGCATCTGTCTGTCCGCGATCCACTCGGCACCGGTGGAGGGCACGTCCTCCTTCGGCGTCTTCAGGATGTGAGGGGCTCATGCTGACAAGTGTTCTGGTGGCGAACCGTGGCGAGATCGCGCGGCGGATCTTCCGGACCGCACGGTCGCTCGGTCTGTCGACGGTGGCGGTGCATTCGACCGCCGACGCCGCGATGCCGTTCGTCGGTGAGGCGGATGCGGCGGTGCAGCTGCCGGGGAACGCGCCGGCCGACACCTACCTCCGTGGTGAGCTGGTGATCGAGGCGGCGTTGAAGGCGGGCGCGGATGCGGTGCATCCCGGGTACGGATTCCTGTCGGAGAACGCCGGATTCGCGCAGGCGGTGATCGACGCCGGGCTGACGTGGATCGGGCCGCCGGTGGACGCGATCTCGTCGATGGGCTCGAAGATCGAGGCGAAGAAGCTGATGGCGGCCGCCGGGGTGCCGGTGCTCGCCGAGCTGACGCCGGCCGAGGTGTCCGCAGCCGACCTGCCGGTGCTGGTGAAGGCATCGGCCGGCGGTGGCGGGCGTGGGATGCGGGTGGTCTCGCGGCTGGCGGAGCTGCCGGGTGAGATCGAGGCTGCGTCGGCGGAGGCGCTGTCTGCCTTTGGTGACGGGACGGTGTTCTGCGAGCGGTACCTCACGGCCGGCCGGCACATCGAGGTGCAGATCATGGCCGATCAGCACGGCACGATCTGGGCGGTCGGCGAACGCGAATGCTCGATCCAGCGCCGCCACCAGAAGGTGATCGAGGAAGCCCCGTCGCCGCTCGTGGAACGCATCCCGTCCCTGCGGGCGGAGCTCTTCGACGCGGCTCGGAAGTCCGCGGCGGCGATCGGATACGTCGGCGCCGGCACCGTCGAGTTCCTGGCGGACGAGGGTGGCGCGTTCTACTTCCTCGAGATGAACACCCGCCTCCAGGTGGAGCACCCGGTCACCGAGGAGACCACGGGGCTGGACCTGGTGGAACTGCAGTTCGCGGTCGCGACCGGCGCTCACCTCCCACCCGAGCCACCCCCGACGGTCGGACACGCGATCGAGGTGCGGTTGTACGCCGAGGACCCCGCGCAGGACTGGCGGCCTCAGACGGGGGTGGTTCGGCGGTTCGCGGTCGGCGGGGAGGTTTCCGGAAAGAAGTTGGCGCCTGGTGGCGAGAAGGTTCCGGAAAGCGGGGCAGGAGGGTCGCCTCGGCTTCGGGTGGACTCCGGGGTCGAGGATGGTTCGGAGGTTTCGCCGTACTACGACGCGATGCTGGCCAAGGTGATCGCGTTCGGGGCGGATCGGGCGGTCGTGGCCAGGCGGCTGGCGGGGGAACTGGAGCGGGCTCGGATTCACGGGGTCGGGACCAACCGCGACCTGCTGGTGTGGATCCTGCGGCATCCGGCGTTCCTGAACGGAGACACCGACACCGGGTTCTTCGACCGGCACGGGATCTCGCCGGAGGTCGACGCCGGGGTGGTCAGGACATCGGCGTTGGCGGCTGCGCTGGCTGATGCAGCGGGGCGGATGCCGGTGGTGCGGGTGCCCAGCGGGTGGCGGAACGTGCCGTCGCAACCGCAGCGGAAGGCCTATCGCGTCGGTGCTGCGACCGTGGAGGTCGAGTACCGGCTGACCCGGGACGGGTTGGTTGTCGAGGGCAACGTAGTGCTCGTGGACTCCCAGCCGGAGCGGGTAGTGCTGGAGGTTGACGGCGTACGCCGGTTATTCGACGTGGCGGCCTACGACGGGTTGGTGTGTGTGGACTCGTCGCTCGGATCGGTGGCGTTGACGCCGGTGGAGCGGTTTGTGGACCCATCGCAGCAGATCTCCGCAGGATCGTTGGTGGCGCCGATGCCGGGGACGGTGATCCGAGTCGGCGTGCAGGTGGGTGACGGGGTGAAGCAGGGACAGCCGCTGCTCTGGTTGGAGGCGATGAAGATGGAACACACCATCTCCGCCCCGGCCGACGGCGTACTCAGTGAGCTCAGGGTCGAAGCAGGTCAACAAGTCGAGGTCGGCGCCGTACTGGCCGTCGTTGGGGAGGAAGCATGAGCTTCGTGGAATCCGAGGAACGCCAGGCGCTGCGCAAGGCGGTGGGTGAGCTCGGGAAGAAGTACGGCTACGGCTGGTTCAACCAGCAGGCTCGGACCGGTGGGCACACCACCGAGCTCTGGCTGGAGGCCGGCAAGCTCGGCTACCTCGGTGTGAACCTGCCCGAGGAGTACGGCGGCGGAGGCGGCGGTATGGCCGACCTGTCGATCGTGCTCGAGGAGCTCGGCGCGGCCGGTTCCCCGCTGCTGATGATGGTCGTTTCACCGTCGATCTGCGGGACGGTGATCTCCCGTTTCGGCACCGACGAGCAGAAGCAGCGCTGGCTCCCGGACCTGGCGGACGGTACGACGATCATGGCGTTCGCGATCACTGAGCCGGACGCCGGATCGAACTCGCACCAGATCACCACCACGGCGCGCCGTACCGACGACGGCTGGTCGCTGTCCGGCCGGAAGGTCTTCATCTCCGGCCTGGATGTGGCGCAGGCGGTCCTCGTGGTCGGCCGCACCGAGGACGCCCGGACCGGCAAGCTCAAGCCGGCCCTGTTCATCGTCCCGGTCGACGCACCGGGCGTGGAGTTCCAGCAGATCGAGATGGATCTGATCAGCCCGGACAAGCAGTTCTCGCTGTTCCTCGACGACGTACGCCTGCCGCGGGAGGCACTGGTCGGCGCCGAGGATGCGGCCCTGATGCAGCTGTTCGCCGGGCTCAACCCCGAGCGGATCATGGCGTCCGCGTTCGCGGTCGGCATCGCCCGGCACGCGCTCGGCAAGGCGACCGCGTACGTCAAGGAGCGCCAGGTCTGGAAGGCTCCGATCGGCGTCCACCAGGGACTTGCGCACCCGCTCGCGCAGATCAAGATCGAGCTCGAGCTGGCCAGGCTGATGATGCAGAAGGCGGCCGCCCTGTACGACGCCGGGGACGACCTGGCCGCAGGCGAGGCCGCGAACATGGCGAAGTACGCGGCTGGAGAAGTCGCGGTCCGCGCGACCGACCAGGCCGTCCAGTCACTCGGCGGAAACGGCATGACGGTGGAGTACGGCGTCGCCTCGCTGGTCGCGGCCGCACGTGCCACCCGGATCGCGCCGGTGAGCCGGGAGATGATCCTGAACTTCGTCGCCCAGCACTCCCTGGGCCTACCCAAGTCCTACTGAGGTCCGCCACAGTCTGATCACCCACCGGGCCAGGAGAGGATCCCCGCCGATGATCATCACGAGCCAGTTCCCACCCGTCGAGGTCCTCGACGTACCCATCCACGACGCCGTCCTCGGCCGGGCCCAGGAGTACGGCGACCGGCCGGCCATGGTCGACGGCGTCACCGGCAAGGAGCTCAGCTACGCCCAGCTGGATGCGATGACCCGCCGGGTGGCGGCCGGTCTCGCCGAGCTCGGCATCCGGCACGGCGACGTGATCGCGCTGTACAGCCCGAACACGATCCTCTACCCCGTCGTCTTCTATGGCGCTACTCGAGCCGGCGCGACCGTCACCACAGTGAACGCGCTCTACACCGCCGACGAACTGCACAAGCAGCTGGTCGACTCGAAGGCGAAGCTGCTGGTGACGATCTCGCTGTTCCTGCCGAACGCGACCGCGGCGATCGAGGGCACCGACGTGACCGAGATCTTCGTCTGCGACAGCGCCGAGGGGTACCGCTCGGTGATGGAGCTGCTCGCGTCGACCGCACCCGAGCCGGAGGTGATGATCGATCCGGCGAACGACGTCGCCGTACTGCCGTACTCGAGCGGGACGACCGGCGTGGCCAAGGGCGTGATGCTGACGCACCGGAACATCGCCACCAACATCTCGCAGGCCGAGGTGATGATCACTCTCGGGGAGGACGAGCGGATCATCGCGATCCTGCCGTTCTTCCACATCTACGGCCTGTCGGTGCTGATGAACCTGCCGCTGCGGCTCGGCGCGACCGTGGTCGTGCTGCCGAAGTTCGAGCTGCAGCAGTTCCTGACCACGCTCGACCAGCAGCGGATCACCCGGGCGTTCGTGGCTCCGCCGGTCGTGCTGGCGCTGGCGAAACACCCGGCGGTCGACGGAGTCGATCTGTCCGCGCTGAAGCACGTGACCTCGGCGGCGGCACCACTGGACGGCGAACTGGCCGAGGCCTGCGC
This sequence comes from Kribbella sp. NBC_00889, assembly GCF_045207705.1. NCBI lineage: Bacteria > Bacillati > Actinomycetota > Actinomycetes > Propionibacteriales > Kribbellaceae > Kribbella > Kribbella sp. NBC_00889. The sequence continues at coordinate 7,597,541 of NZ_CP108783.1, forward strand.
GAAACGGCTCGGGCTGCACGCGGTGCTGCAGGCGTACGGCATGACCGAGCTGTCACCGGGCACGCATGCCGTGCCGCAGGACGACCCGGAGCCGCCGCCCGGTGCCGTCGGCAAGCTCTTCCCGTCCACCGAGATGCGGCTGGTCGGTGCCGATGGCAACGATGTCGGAGACGACGAGACCGGCGAGATCTGGATCCGCGGACCGCAGGTGATGAAGGGGTACCTGGGCCGCCTGGCGGACACCGACGCGACCGTCGACCAGGACGGTTGGCTGCACACCGGCGACATCGGCCGGATGGACGCACGCGGGTACCTGTACGTCGTCGACCGGGTGAAGGAACTGATCAAGTACCACGGCTACCAGGTGCCGCCGGCCGAGTTGGAGGCTGTGCTGCTCACCGACGACCGGATCGCGGACGCGGCGGTGATCGGCGTCCAGACCGAGGGCAACGAGGTACCGAAGGCGTTCGTGGTGCCGATGCCCGGTGTCGAACTGACCGCCGACGACGTGATCGAGTACGTCGCCGCCCGGGTGGCGCCGTACAAGAAGATCCGGCAGGTGGAGTTCATCGACGCGGTGCCGAAGGCGGCGTCGGGCAAGATCCTGCGGCGTGAACTGCGGGCGCGGGAGGCTGCCGCCCGTGAGTGAAGCCCTGAAGGCACCCCAGCAGGACCGCAGCCGGGCCACCCGGCAGCGGTTGCTCGAGGCGGCCGTGGAGTCGCTCGCCGAGGTCGGGTACGCCGCGACGACGGTAAGCGTCGTGGCCACCCGGGCCGGGGTGTCGCGGGGTGCCGCCCAGCACCACTTCCCGACGCGGGCGGATCTGTTCGAGGCGGCGGTCGAGTACATGACCGAGGTACGGCTCGCGGAGATCAAGGCGCAGGCGGCCGCACTGCCCAGCGGCCCGGCGCGGACCGAGGCGATCGTCGGGATGCTGGCGGACGTCTACGCCGGACCACTGTTCCGGGCCGCGCTGCACCTGTGGGTGGCTGCATCGACGGAGGACGCGCTGCGAAGGCAGATCGTCCGGCTGGAAGCACATGTGGGACGTCAGGCCCACCGGGCTCTGCTGGAAGTGCTGGAGGTGAGTGAACGGACTCCCGGAGTACGGGAGACCGTGCAGGGCGTGTTGGACCTGGCACGCGGGTTGGGACTCGCCGACCTGCTGACGGACGACAGCGCACGCCGAAAGGGCATCGTCCGGCAGTGGAGCCGCATCCTCGATCAGGCTCTGCGGGCTCGCGGGGTGTGACCGAACGCCGCCCGGAAGGTGTCGATAAAGGCACTCGTCGACGCCCAGCCGCACTGATGCGCGACCCTGGTCACCGACTCCCCGGTCGCCAGGAGCCTGAGCGCCTGATGTAGGCGGAGCTGCGTCCGCCACTGCGGGAAGGTCATGCCGAGGTCCGTCCTGCACAACCGGCTGAGAGTCCGCTCACTGGCCCCGACTTCCCGGCCCAGCTCGGTCAGCGTTCGGGGGTCCGCAGGATCATCCCGCAGCAGCTCGCAGACGGCGGCCAGCCGTGCGTCGGTGGGGGTCGGCAGATACGTAGGACGCTGGGGCGATCGCCGCAGCTGATCAAGCAGTACCAGGTGGAGCCGCCGCCGTTCGTCCGCGTCGACCTCTTCGTCTGTCGTGTAGGTGAGGAGCAGTTCGCGAAGAAGTGGGCTCACGACGAGCGCTGATGGTGCGCCGAGGCCCAGTGGGTTCTCCTCGAGTCCCACGGTGTGCAGTGCGGTCTCGCCGTACGCGCGGTGCTCGTGCAGGGTGCCGGCCGGGACCCAGATCGCTCTGGTCCCTGGGACGATCCAGCTGCCTGCGTCGGTGGTCACCGAGAGAACGCCGCGGCCGGCGTACACGATCTGGTTCCGGTCGTGCCAGTGCGCCTCGATCGCACCGCCGGCCGGGATCGGCCGGGATCGGCCGGATTCCGGTGTTCGCGGGACGGAGCTGGCGGGTTTCCGGCATAGGTTGGCATTTTATCGGAAGCCAGACAGCCGCGTCGGCGACAACGATCGACGGTGTGCTGAGACTTCGACCGATCGGACTGATGGCGATCGGGCACGCGTGCGTGGATGTGTACCAGGGCGCCGTACCGGCGCTGGTGCCGTTCCTGGTCGCCGAGCGCGGGCTCGGGTACGTCGCGGTGTCCGGGATCACGTTGGCTGCGACGCTGCTGTCCTCGGTGGTGCAGCCGGTGTTCGGCGTACTGACCGATCGGCGGCCGCTGGCTTGGCTGATCCCGGTCGCGATGACGACGGCGGGACTCGGGATCGCGCTGGTCGGCGTCGGCGACACGTACCTGCTCAGCTGGCTGGCTGCCGCACTGTCCGGGCTCGGTGTCGCCGCCTATCACCCGGAGGCGGCGCGGATGGCGCGTGCGGTGAGTGGCGGCAGCCATGTCGGGATGAGCTGGTTCTCGGTCGGCGGGAACGTCGGTTTCGCGCTGGCGCCGGTGCTCGTCACGCCGGTCATGGCGGCAGGTGGGCTGTCGCTGACACCGCTGCTCGTCGTACCGGCGCTGGTCGGTGCGGTGATCACCAGGCTGGCTGTTCGCTCGGCACGCTTGGTTGCTGGAGGCAATCGAATGCAACGGCCCAGGAGTGACGACTGGCCGTCGTTCCTGCGGTTGTCGGCGATCATGGTGTGCCGCTCGATCGTGTTCGTCGGCCTCGGCACCTTCATCGCCCTGTACGCCGGCCAGCGGGTCGGCGGTGGAACGACGACCGGCGGGGTGGCGTTGTTCGTGTTGTTCGCGGCCGGCGCCCTCGGCACGCTGCTCGGCGGCCGGTTCGCCACCCGGTACGGGCGGGTCCGGACGATGCGGACGTCGTACGCCGTCGCCGTACCGGCCATCGCGGCGCTGGTGTTCGTGCCCGGTCCGGCGTTCTTCGGCATCCTCGCGCTGACCGCGATCGCGATGTCGATCCCGTTCTCGCTGCACGTCACCCTCGGCCAGGACTTCCTCCCCGGCCGGGTCGGTACCGCGGGCGGCATGACGCTCGGTCTCGCGGTCAGCATCGGCGGAGTCGCCACCCCGGTGCTCGGCACGATCGCCGAACACACCTCACTGCGCGTCGCGCTGAGCCCGCTGATCGCGCTGGTCCTGACCGGCTGCCTGATGGGCTTCGCGCTGAACGAACCCGCTACCGGGTAGCGGCGGTCGCCCGCTGGGCGATCCGGCGCTCGACCTTCTCGGCCAGGTGGTTGGGCGAGCACTCGGCCAGGTGGTCGCGGACGAGCAGGTGGATGAAGGAGTACTCACCGCGTCCGGTGCGGGCGAGCACGTACCGGTCGGCGGCGTACCGGAGGAAGGCACGGCGGCGCCACGGAAGGTACCCGGTCCAGCGGAGCAGGAAGTCGTGTAGCAGACGGGAGAGCGGCCCGGCGAACAGTGGTGGGCGACGGCGCCACGCCTTCGCGGCGACAGCGCCGGTGATCACACCGGCCACCGCTTCGAGGTCAGGGGAGGTCAGATCGGCGCCGAGTGCCACGGCCAGCAGGAATCCGCCGACTGCACCGCCCAGCACCCACAGATCCATCCACCAGCCATGTCCAGCGGGCTGCTGAACCACGTGGTCGGTCGGTAGCGACTTGACCAGCCGGATGCCTTGCGCGACGAGCAGTCCGATCGCCAGACCGGTCGCGAAGCTGTCGGGCCGATCACCAACGCCGAGCGTCAACCAGCCGGCCGCGACCACCACAGCGAGCCGGACTCCCAGCAGCAACCGACGCCTGTTGCTGTGGGAGACCACCTGCTCGACGACGTACGACGCTGCGATCGCTGCCGCCTCGACACCGAGCGCCAGCCACACCGGGAGGAACTCGACCACTCCCATCACAGCGACGATCAGGACGACCGTGCACGACGTACTCAGGACGAGCGTGAGCGCGAGCAGTGGCGCCCGCTGCGGCTTGGGCCCTTCGGTCATCAGCGCCTGCCACGGATGCGGCTTGATGTGCACGAGTAGCAGTGCCGCTCCGGAGACGGCCAGCCCGGCTAGTACGCCGTACTGCGCGAGCGTCACGAGGATCGCACCGGCGACCAACCCGGCGAAGATGGCGGGCAGGCTGACCGCATGGGCGAGGTAGTCCACCTCTGGCAGGGACAGTCCGTACCAGCCGTTGGGGATCAGCCACCGCGGTACGGCGGTGCGGTCGCCGGCGCGGCTGCGGGTCCACCACGCCAGGCACCAGAGCGAACGGACCGCCGTCCTTGAGTCGTACTGGCGATTGGTCGAGCGGTGTCTGGCCAGGACCTCGCTGATGTAGGTGTCGAACAGCTCGCGCCGCAGGTCGGCGACACCGCCAGCCACGACTTCCTCCGGCACGCGGCCGTGATACGCGAGGATCATCACGTTCAGCATCAGCGGTGAGTTGACCAGATCCCACAGTTCGTCGTCCTGCTCGATCGCTGCGCGCGCACCGTCCAGGTCCGGACCGACAGCGGCGAAGTAGTCGAGCACCTGCTGCCTGGTGAGCGGCCTGATGTGCACAGCGCCGTGCAGGCTGAGCTGGTCGGGGAGAAGCTCGTAGTCCTGCGTGCGGCACGTGATGGCGAGCCTGCCGATCAGGTAGCGGCGGCGGAGTTCTTCGAGGACGGGTGCAAGCTTGGCGCGGCTCGGTTTGGCGATCTCGTCGAGGCCGTCGAGCAGGAGTGCCAGGCGGCCGCGGCGCAGCCAGATACGGCCGACGGCGGCCGGGATGCCATAGCGGGTGTTGAGCTCACCCAGCAGCCAGCGGACGAAGCCGGCCAGGAGCGGACTGTCCTGTGGTTCGTCGTCGTCCTTCCGCGACGGCTGCGCGGTCCAGCCGGCCAGATCGATCAGGACCGGGATCGGCTTGCTCTCGTCGGCGTGGGCCTGCTCGGCGAGGGCGCGGGCGAGCTCAAGCAGCAGAGTGGTCTTGCCGGCGCCGGGTGCGCCGAGGATCAGCATCGAGTCCTGCAGTTGGTCGAACACCGTGGCGATGTCGGTGTCGTCGGAGACCGGTCGGGGTGAGCTGTCGAGAGGCTGGACCAGCAGGTCGTACGGCCGGATGACGGCTTCGGGACGCTCCTCGAGGGCCAGAGCGATGCGGGTGCGGGAGGCGAGCGAACCGGCCACGCGCTGGGACAGGTAGCGGTCGACGCGAGCCAGCGCGTTCGGCCGGTTGCGCGGCTGGTCGGCGGAGCGACCGGAGACGGTGGGCAGCCGTCGGCTGCGGAACTCGAACAGCGCGGTGACGATCGCGACCAGCCAGAGCGCACCGATCACCGGCCAGGTCCAGTCCGCGTACGGCGCCAGGAAGCCGGGTGCGGTGCCACCGGTGCCGACGTTGATCGCGATCGGCAGCAGTACCAGGGTGAGCGACACGGTCACCACGAGCACGACGGCACGCAGCATCCCATCCCGAATCCTCACCCCCCGGAGCGTAGCTGTGCACTAGGGCACGTCCACCTGGCGATCCGGCACTGCGGGAATCGTTGTCCCGGCAGTTAGATTGGCCTTTGTCATGACTACTGAGCGGATCGACCGGGCGAGTGTGGGGCTTCGGTCGGAGCGGGGACCGATCCTGCTCGCGGTGATGCTGAGCGTGGGGCTGGTGGCGATCGACGCGACCATTCTGGCCACCGCCGTCCCGTCAGTGGTCGACGACCTCGGCGGCTTCACCCAGTTCCCCTGGCTGTTCTCGATCTACCTGCTGGCCCAGGCCGTCTCGGTGCCGATCTACGGCAAGCTCGCCGACCTGCGCGGGCGCAAGCCGATCATGCTGGTCGGCGTCGGGCTGTTCCTGCTCGGGTCGGTGCTGTGCGGGTTCGCCTGGAGCATGCCGGCGCTGATCGCGTTCCGGCTGGTCCAGGGACTCGGTGCGGGCGCGATCCAGCCGATCGGGATGACGATCGTCGGCGACATCTACACGGTGGCCGAGCGGGCCAAGGTCCAGGGCTACCTGGCCAGCGTGTGGGGGATCTCGTCGTTCGTCGGCCCGACCCTCGGCGGGCTGTTCTCCGACTTCATCTCGTGGCGCTGGATCTTCTTCGTGAACATCCCGCTCGGCATCGCCGCCGCCTGGGCGCTGGTGCGTCGCTTCCACGAGAACGCCGTACCGCGGACCAGCCACCGGATCGACTACGCCGGTGCGGTGCTGCTCGCGGTCGGCGGCTCGATGCTGTTGCTCGGCCTGCTCGAGGGCGGCGTGATGTGGTCCTGGGACTCGAGCGCGAGCATCGCGATCCTGGCCGGGGCGGTCGGCCTGCTGACCGCGTTCGTCGTCGTCGAGCGCCGCGCGCCCGAGCCGGTGCTCCCGCTGTGGGTGCTCAGCCGGCGCGTCCTGAACTCCGCGAACTCGGCGGCCCTTCTGATCGGCGTGCTGATGATCGGCCTGTCGACGTACGTGCCGCTGTTCGCCCAGAGCGTGCTGGGTACGTCGGCTCTGGTCGCCGGGTTCGCGCTGGCCGCGATGACGCTGGGGTGGCCGATCGCTGCCTCGGTGGCCGGGCGGATCTACCTGCGGCTCGGGTTCCGTACGACGATGCTGTTCGGCGCGTGCATCGTGGTCGTCGGCGCTGGGCTGCTGCTCACGGTCGGGACCGAGAGTTCTGTGCTGCACCTGGCCGGTGCCTGCTTCGTCATCGGCATCGGACTCGGCTTCTCCGCGTCGCCGTCGGTCGTGGCGGCGCAGTCGTCGGTCGAGTGGCAGACGCGTGGTGTGGTGACGGGCGCGAACATGTTCGCCCGATCGGTCGGTAGCGCGATCGGAGTGGCCGCCTTCGGCGCGGTGGCCAATGGTGTGGTCGCCGCACGTCTCGGCGACGACCACGCCGATCTCGAGACGCTGCCCGGCGACGTTCTGGCCCCGGCGATCCACGACGTCTACTACGGCGCCGCCGGAGCCGCCGTCCTACTCGTCGCTGCCGTTCTCTTCATGCCGAACCGGATCCCCGAGCAGCCCAACCGGGTCTAGGCCGACCTCGGTGCGCCAGGTGGCGTGCAGTGCTTGGAGACGTTGGGCGATCCCGGGCTCGTCGGTCATGCGGTTGTGTTGCTCACCCAGGTCGGCGGCGAGGTTGGTCAGATGCCGGCCGGAGCCCATCGGTGCGTGCTCGTACTGGCTGAGGTGAGCGACGGATGGGCTGTCGCTGTCGACGCAACTGAGCTTCCAGTCACCGGATCGCACGGCCCACTGGAAGCCGCAGTCCCAGTGCAGGGCGGTGTGAGCGGACTGGGTCTCGCCGGTGAGCACCGGCAGCAGGTCGACGCCATCCGACTCGGCTTCACCACCTGCGGCAGCGACCAGGGTGGGCACGAGGTCCAGCGTGCTCACCAGTGCATCCGTCTGCTGACTGGCTGGCAGCCGCTCGGGCCAGCGCCACAGCATCGGGACCCGGATGCCGCCTTCCCAGACCGTGTACTTGGTCCCGCGCAGCGGCGTGTTGTCGGCGAAGTTGCAGGTCGAGCCACCGTTGTCGGTGGTGTAGACGATCAGAGTGTTGTCCGCCTGACCAGTGGCGTCGAGAAGGTCGAGCAGCTTGCCGATCTCGGCGTCCATGAGCTCGAGCTGGGCCAGGTAGTACTCGCGCCCGTGGGGGAGGTTGGGCACGATCACGTCGTCGTACCACTCGGTGTAGGTGCGGCCGGACTCCGGCTTCCAGTCGTTGTACTCCGGCAGACCGCGGCGGGCGAGTTCGTCGGCGGGCAACTGCCAGCAGAAGTTGTGCACCGCGTTGAAGGCGAGCATGCAGAAGTACGGGCGTTCGTCCTCGGTCTCGATGAACTCCGCGGCGCGGCGGCCGAGCTCGCTGGTCAGGAAGCCCTCGTGCTCGACCGGCTCGTCACCGGACAACAGTGGCTGCACCGCCATGTACTTGGCGGCATCGGCGCCGTACTCGCTCTGGGACTGCTCGGAGTGGTGCAGGTAGTTGAGCCGGCCGAGCGACTGCCCGGCCAGGCCGTACAGCGTCTCCTCGAAGCCGTGCTGTGGTGGGCAGGCCCGGTCCCCGACGTTCTCGCCGCCGTAGTGGACCTTGCCGAAGTACCCGGTCCGGTAGCCGCGCTCCTGCAGCAGCTCAGCCAGACTCGGTACGTCGTCCGGCGCGAAGGAGGCCGAGTCGAACCACTGACCACCCCACCGCTGCTGGTACCGCCCCGAGATGATCCCCGCCCGCGACGGACTACAGATCGGCGCGGTCACGTAAGCACTCGAGCAGCTCACTCCACCACCAGCCAGCCGATCCAGCGCCGGCGTCCGCACATCAGAATGCACCCCCAGCGCACTCCGATCCGCGTACCCATGGTCATCCGACACGATCAGCAGAATGTTCGGCGTGGACACGGTTCCGCACTCTGTCACACCCGGCAGTCCGGTGCCGATAAGAAGCGGAACACTTCGCGACGAGCAACTAGGTTGCTGGTATGCGTGCGGTCGACTGTGTGGGTGCCTTGATCCGGGACGAGCAGCAGCGTGTCTACGTGCAGCGGCGTACGGCGGAGCGGCGGTTGCTGCCGGGGATCTGGGACATCGTCGGCGGGCACCTGGAAGCGGGAGAGACACCGGAGCAGGCGCTGGCGCGGGAGGTCGAGGAGGAGACCGGCTGGAAGGTCCGCGACATCGTCTGGACCGTCGCCGACTGGGAGTGGGAGTACGAGGGCCGCGTACGGCGTGAGCTCGACTACCTGATCACAGTCGACGGGGACCTGAGCAGGCCGCGACTCGAAGAGGGCAAGCACGACGCGTCGGCCTGGGTCGGGCCGGACGACCTCGATCTGCTGATGGTCGGCCGCACCGACGGCGACCGGAGGCTGCGCGACATCGTGGCGCAGGCAGTCCGAACCCGGTTCACCGAGCGCCTCCGGCTCGAACCGATGACCGCGCCGGGCGACGTCCTGCCCGGACATGCCGCGGACCTCGAGATCCTGCACGCCGATCCGTGGGTCGCCCAATGGTTCGCCGGCACCTGGTCCGCCGAGGAGTCGCTCGAGCGAGCCACCGGGATGCACGAGGCATGGGAGCAGGACGGCGTGAGCAAGTGGATGGCCTACGACCGGACGTCCGGTGCACTGGTCGGTCGGGGCGGGCTCTCGCGTCTGGGGGACTCAGAGCAGATGACCGCGCTCGTGGGGTCCGAGTGGGCGACCGATCGGCTCGAGCTCGGGTGGAGTGTGCTCACGGCGTACCGAGGCCAGGGCATCGCGACCGAGATCGGCCGAGCCGGACTGGACTTCGCGTTCCGCACACTCGGTGCGAGTTCGGTCGTCGCGTTCACCGAGCGGATCAACAGCGCGTCCCGGGCGGTGATGGAGCGGCTCGGGATGACCTACGTGGGTGAAGCCAGCTACGAAGGGCTGGTCGAGGGCTCGCCCGAGGTCCAGCCGGACGCCCCGTTCGCGGTCTACATCACCGGACCCGAAGCGGACATCCAGCGGTCATAGCCGGTCGAAGCCGCTCACGAACCGGGTCAACAGGTCCGCGAAAGTCTCCCGCTCGGCGTCCGTCCAGCCGGTCATCGCATCGGCGAACCGCTCCTGGCGATAGCCGTGCACCCAATCGAGCTGCTGCCGGCCTTCGGCGGTCAACACCAGGTTCGTACGGCGACCGTCCTGCTGGTCGGCCTCACGCCGTACCAGACCGGCGGACACCGCCGCGGCGACCAGCTTGCTCGCCCGGGGTTGGTCGACGCCGAGGGCCGCGGCGACTCCGTTCACCCCGATCGAGCCCGGTGCGGCCGCCTCGATCGCGTCGAGGACGTCCTGGACCGGGTCGGGTCCGCCGGACTGTACGGCGAGGGCCCGGCGGGTCTGGCGGCGGCGGATCGCGATCATCGCCGTCTCCACCGCGACGACCGGGTCGGTCTTGTCCACGGGCACTCCAAAATATATGCTCGTTGACATGTATATGTCGGATGACAACAAGCCTATCGGCTGGTGGCTGAAGGAGGTGGACCGGCTGCTCGAAGCGTCGTTCGAGCGGGTCCTCGCCGCGGACGGGCTGACGCGCCGGCAGTGGCAGGCGCTCAACGCGGCCGCCGGCCCGGAGCTGATCGCGGTGACGCTGGCGCCGTTCCTGACCGGAGATCCCGCCGAACTGGCCGCCGTCACCACCCCGCTGACCGATCGCGGCTGGCTGACCGGCGAAGACCTCACCGAGCAGGGCCGGGCCGCACTCGAGACGCTGAGCGGCAAAGTTCACCAGCAGCGCCGGCGCGTGACAGCCGGCATCACCCCCGAGCAGTACGCCGCCACGCTCGGGATCCTCCAGCGCATGGCCCACAACCTCGCAGCCTCCGCGAGCGGAGACTGACTCCGAACGGGGAGTCTCGCCAGCCGAATCAGGTGCGCAATGCTCCCCGGACCGGGTACACACCCTCCCCGCTGGCCGGTTGTTTCACGAGTGACGTCTTACCGGACGCCAGCGATCAAACAACCCGCCAGCGACCGCGCCGACCACCCGGGACACCCGGGGCCATCGGGACACCCGGAAATGGCTCCGCTGTGTGATCGCCCAGGCGCGGCGGTCACACAGCGGAGCAGGCCACCTCAGGGGGTGGCTCTCGGTGAGGTGTCAAGAGCCACCGGTGTCCTACCGCCCAGGACACTCGGCCCTGCCTGGCCCGAGGTGTCGGCCAGGAGGTGGTTTGGAACGGCTGGGCGGCGGTGATACAGGGAGCTCAACCGCCAGGCCCAGCCGGGTCGATGGGCGGTGTGGTCCGGAGCTGAGGAGTGCTCCGGACCACACCTGGGTTTCGTCCGGGACTGAGGAGTGTCTCGGACCTTCCAGAGCTGCCCCTGAGCGTGAGGAGACCCCAGGGTGCAGCAAACCGGGTCTGAGGAGGACCCGGAAGGTCGTGGTGTTTCAGTCGGTGCTGTCGAGCGGACCGAGTACGTCGTTGGTGACTCGGAGACCGGCGAAACGGCGCCGCATCGCCTGCTCGTAGCGGGCTGCCAACGGCGCCTCCGCGACGTACTGAGCGATCACGTGCTCGCCGAACCAGACCCGAACTCGGCGCCGGTGCTGCCTCGACGTCATTTCCGCGATGGTCACTACTTCTCACCCCGTAACTCTGAGCCCTTGCAACCAGTTGGACTTACTGGTTGTCATGGCAGTAATGGTGCACGAGCCCGACGTGACCGCTCTAGGACCTGGACCGGACCTTTGCCGGACCTCTTCCGGACCTCTCGCGGACATCTGGGGGACCGCACCTTGTCGTGGGGCATCAGTCGAGACAACGTCTGATCTGACGTGACGGGAGGAACGATGGCGGGGAGGTACACGCCAAAGACGGTCCTGGCGCACCTGATCCAGCGCCGGAACCAGACCTACTCCGAGATCGTCGCCGAGTTCGTCGAGCTGGGTGGAACCATCACCGAGCGGCACCTGCGGCGCCTCGCATCGGGCGAGCGCGCGGGGACCACTCCTCAGACCCGGCGCACCCTGCAGCGCATGTTCGGAAAGCCGGTCGAGGACCTCTTCTCGCCGTACGTTCCCGAGCAGGCATCCCAGGTGGTGCCGGCACCTGCCGCGAGTGGACGGATCACGACAGGTAATGAGATGGAGGTTCTCGACATGGCTGCCAGCCGAGCGAGGGCGTTTGCCCTCGCGGCCCAGTCCGGTCTCGGAAGCGAGGCCATGGAACAGGTGTACGACGACGTGCGTCACGTCGCGAAGGCCTACCCGCAGCGCCCGCTGCCAGAAATCCTCGGCCAGCTGGTCGAGACGCAGGACCTGGTCTTCGCGCTGCTGGAGAGCAGGCAACGCCCGGAACACCTGCGGCAGCTGTACTTCCTCGGGGGCGTGACCGGCGGTCTGCTGGCCAAGGCATCCCACGACCTCGGCAACCCACATGCCGCCCTGACCCAGGCGCGGACGGCCTTCCTCTGCGCCGACAACGCCGACCACCACGGCCTGCGCGCCTGGGTGCGCGGCCTGCAGTCGCTCGTCTCCTACTGGGCCGGCAACCCCCACGACTCGGTCCGGTACGCACAGCTCGGCGCCGGGTACGCCGAGCAGGCGAACAGCACCACCAGCGTCTGGCTGCCGGTGAGCGAGGCTCGCGCCTGGGCCGCGCTGGGCAACCCGGAGGCCACTCGGGCCGCGCTCGAGCGGGCCGAGGAAGCCTGGAACACGGTGCGCAACGACGACCTGGACGACATGGGCGGCCTGTGCACCTTCGGCCGGCACCGGCAGCTGTACTACGCGGCCGACGCGCTGGCGTGGCTGCCCGGTGAAGTCGACCAGGCCACGCGGTACTCGAGCCAGGCGGTCGACGCCTACACCGACCAGAATCACCCGGAGTGGGCCTTCGGCGACGCCGCGGGCAGCCAGGCCGCGATGGCGATCAACCGGATCGCCAGTGGCGAGCTCGACGGCGCGGCCGACGCGATCGCGCCGGTGCTGGGCCTTCCGGCCGAACGCCGGATCAACGGCGTGGTGCACTCGGCCCGCCGGGTCCATCAGGCGCTGCGGCAGTCCGGGCGCGCGGACGACGCCCGGGAGCTGCAGGAGGAGATCGAGATGTTCACCCGGACCCCGATACAGACGTTCCCCCGGTAGCCGCCCGGATGGATCCCCTGATCGGCAGCCTGACCACGCTGCGCGAATTCCGCCCCACCGATCTGGACGACTATCTGGCCGTTGCCGGTGACGACAGGGTGACCACCTGGATGGCCTTCGACAGCTACGACCGCGCCAAAGCGGCCGATGCGCTGGCCGGCATCATCGAACGGTCGGCCCGGGAGAAGCGGCCGGATCACATGCTCGCCGTCACCCGCCGGGACGACGACCGCGTGATCGGCTTCGCCCGGCTGGCGCCCAGCGGGCCGTGGGGAGCGAAGCTCGGCTACGCCATCCACGCCGACCACTGGGGGCACGGCTACGCCACCGACGCCTCCCGGGTGATGCTGCGCTTCGCGTTCACCAGCCAGGGCCGGCACCGGGTGACCGCCGCGATCGGCCCGGAGAACGAGGCCTCGATCGCGGTGGTGAAGCGTCTCGCCTTCACCTACGAAGGTCACCTCCGCGACCATGTCTTCACCAACGGCGCCTGGCGCGACTCCCTGCTCTACTCCCTCCTGGAGAACGAGTACGCCGACTGACCGGGTTGGGGCCGGGGGGGAGACTGACTGTATGGCCGCCACCACTGCTGGACCGCTGGACCCGCTGCGGGACGGGTTGGCGAAGCTGATCATGACCAAGGTGGCGGGTCCGGACCCGCGCGCCGAACGCAACCGGGTACACAACACGCCTGGTCCCCGCTGGTTCGCCCCGGACCGCCCGATCCGGCGGGTGCACGGCGACGCGTCGATGTTCGCCGGTGGACTCCGGGCTCTGCTCCTCCAGTCGTTGCATCCGCTGGCGATGGCCGCGGTGTCGGCCCACTCCGGCTACCGCGGGGACCCGTGGGGCCGGCTCCGCCGGACCAGCTACTTCCTGGCCATCACGACGTACGGCGCGATCCCGGACGCCGAGGAGGCGATCGCGCGGGTCAAGTCCGTGCACGAGCGGGTCCGCGGGACCAGTCCGGACGGGGTGAAGTACCGCGCCTCCGATCCGCACCTGCTCAAGTGGGTCCACGTGGCAGAGGTCGACAGCTTCCTCGCCGCCCACCAGCAGTACGGCGTCGCACCGCTGAACGCCGAGGAGCAGGACCTGTACGTCGAAGACGCGGCACTCGTGGCCCGCAAGCTCGGGGTCATCGACCCACCGACCACAGTGGCCGAACTGCGGCAGACACTGAGGGAGTACCAGCCGGAGCTGCGCGGCACGACCGAAGCCCGCCAGGCCGCCCGCTTCATGCTCGTGCACCCACCGGTTCCCTGGGCCGCGCGCCCGGCGTACGGCGTACTCACGGCTGCTGCGGTCGGTCTGTTGCCGTGGTGGACCCGGCTGCCGCTGCGGCTGCCGTACCTCCCGCTCGCCGAGCGGACCGTCGTACGCGCCGCCGGCAACGGCCTGACCAGGACCATCCGGTGGGCACTGACGTCCCCAACACTGGGAGAAATCGAAGCGGCCGTAGTGACGCGCCGGTAGGTTGTTCTCGTGCCGCTGCGTCCTCATCGTCCGCTCCCCCTGGCCACGCCGGCGGGAGTCGAGGTGCTGACCAGGATTCTGACTCAGGGCCCGATCCCCCGGGTGGAGATCGCGCGCCGGACCGGACTGTCCCAGGCGGCCGTCACGAAGGCCGTCGCGCCGCTGATCGAGACCGGGTTCGTGACCGACCAGGCACCCTTGCCGGCGGAGGACAACCAGCTCGGCATCGGCCGGCCGGTGAGCCCGCTGACCGTGGTCCGCGAGAGCGTCTCGCTGATCGGGTTGAAGGTGACCCCGACCAGCCTGATCGGCGTGACCACCGACTTCACCGCCGGGATCTTGACTGTCCGGCACCAACGGCTCGACGACACGACGCCCGAGCGGGTGATCGACCAACTGGCCGACCTGTCCAGGGAACTGATCACCTCGCTCAAGACGGGTGAGGCGATGGCCGGGCCGCTGGTCGGGATCGGTGTCGCGGTGTCCGGCGACGTCGACGCGGCGCACGGCGTCGTACGGGACTCGCCGTTCATGGGCTGGCGCGACGTCCCGGTCGCGGAGCTGATGGGTCAGCGGCTCCGGGTCCCGGTCGTGGTGACGAACGACGTACGGGCGCTGACCGTCGCCGAGCATTGGTTCGGGGTCGGCGTCGACGCCGACTCGTTCGCGGTCGTGACCATCGGGTCCGGCATCGGCTGCGGGCTCTACATCAACGGCGAGGTCGTGTCCGGGGCGTACGGCGTCTCCGGCGAGCTCGGCCATCTACCGCTGGCCCCCGGTGACCTCGTCTGCACCTGCGGCCGGCGCGGGTGCGTGGAGACGGTTGCTTCGTCCGACGCCATCCTCGCCCGGACCCGGGAGACCACCGGGCGGGCGGACCTGGATCTGGCCGGGGCGATCAAGCTCGCGCACGAAGGCGATGACCACGCGCGCGAGGCGTTCGACCGGGCCGGCGAGGTGATCGGTGCGGCGCTGGCCGCGATGGTGAACCTGGTCGGGCCGGAGCTCGTGGTGATCGCGGGCGAGGGCGTGGCGGAGTACGACCTGTACGAGGATCGACTGCGGCGGACCTTCGCGGAGCATGCGTTCGGCGCCGCCGGCGACTGCCGACTGATGCTGCGCTCGCACACCTTCGACGACTGGGCGCGCGGCGCGGCCACCACGGTGATCCGCTCCTACGTCCGCGGCGAACCACCCCTCAACCGCTGAGCCGGGCACACCCACCGGTTCGCCCGCATTTGAGCGGATAACCCCTGAAGATGCCCCTTGTCCCCTCGTATTTTCGGGCAGAGAACCGGCCATTCGAGGGGATATCTGCTCAAACGCGCGCGGGGTCGGTGGGGCCGGGCGGGCGGTGTACGGACCGACAGGTAGTGCACCGGCGATACACCGTACAGACGACGGGCGCGCGCTCAACTGCACTACCTGTCGGCCCGACACCTCCTGTCCAGCTGCACGCCGCCCTCGCCCGCCGACCCCGACCCACACATCAACAGAAGCCCCGGATATCCCTCGAGTTGTGCCTTCTCCCCCGTCATATGAACAGAGAAGGCCTCACTCGAAGGGAGAACCCCTGCCGTTGTCGCTGCTCTCGTCGTACTGCGGGGGGAGAAGGGTGCATTTGAGGGGATGTCCCTCAAATGCACCCTCGGGGCTCGGGCGCGATTGTCCGCACCGGCAGGGCGGGGGCGGGGCAGTGCGGTGCCGTGCGTGCCGGGGGTGGGCGGGTGGGTCGAAACGGCTCAGGTCCTGGCCGCGGCCAGGATTTTGCGCCAGACCTTCTTGTAGGACTCCAGGCCGTCGGCGGCGAGCGGACCGCTGGGGCCGGCCGTGATCGACACGCGCTCCGGGATCGTGCCCCAGACCGGGATGCCTTCCTCGGCGTACTGCTGCATCGCTTCCTGATAGCTCCGGGTGTACGTCCGGGCCGAGCAGATCACCAGGCCTGACGGGACGCCGTCCGGAACCAGTTCCAGGACCGCCTTGACGCGGGGCGTCTCCACCCCGCCGATCCGGGTCGGGATGACCACGATCCGGGCTCGCTCGAGTGCCTTGTTCAGCAGCCGCTCGTGCGACGGCGGCATGTCCACGATGCCGATGCCTTCGGGCGGCACTTTGTCGAGTGCCTTGTTCAGCAGCCGCTCGGTCGGCGCCTCCGCGATCTCGATCCTGTTCAGATGGTCGTCCTCGGAGGAGTCGACCCAGTCGGCGGCACTGCCTTGTGGATCGGCGTCGACCAGGGTCGCTGTGCGACGGTTGGAAGATGCCAGCGCGGCCAAGTACACCGACGTGGTTGTCTTTCCGACCCCGCCCTTCAGTGCAGCTGTCACGATGATCATGAGAGTGAACTTACCCGGTCCTGTCCGATTTCCGGCGTGTCGTCGGCGTTGCTCGCCCACATCGTGATAGTTGCCCCCAGCCCGTGTGAACAAGCTCAAGTGTCCTTCAGCCGCGAATGCGGACCATCTCGACCAGCGAGGCCAGGCCGTCGGCGCTGTGGCCGGCTGCTACGGCGCGGGCGAACAGGGTGGCCAGTGCGCGTGGCAGTCCGGTGTCCAGACCGGCTTGTTCGAAGGCCTCGACCACGTGCTCACTGCCGACCGCCTGCATCTGCAGGTTGTTCTGGCCGCCGGGGTAGACACCTGCGTCGACGGCCGCGGTCAGCAGCTGGAGAAAGCCCATCGGCCCGTCTTCGGTGAGATCGGTGAGCATCGTCGCGACGTACGGGCGCAGGTCCTCGGCCTTGATCCCCGCGGTCCCGACCAGGGCGGCCGAGTGGAAGTAGCTCACCAGCGTGGTCCAGAAGACATTGAGCATCGCCTGGTAGTAGAGCATTGCCAGACCTGGGTCGGTACCCACATAGTCGACGCGGCCGAGCGCCGACAACGTCCGCTGATGTGTCTCCAGTACGTCGTGCGGACCGGCGTAGAAGGCGTACGCGCCGGGCTTGCCGATGCCCGGCGGCGGCACCATGATGCCGCCGGTGATCAGGGTGGCACCACGTTCGGCCGCCCACCGGCTTCCCGCACGCAACCGGTCCGGGCTGTCGGAGCTGAGGTTGACCACGACCCGCCCGGACAAGTCCGCGGAGGCCAGCGACTCCTCCATCGCCGGGTAGTCGACCTGACTGACGACGACCACGGTGCTCGCGGCGACCGCGTCGGCGGCGGTCGCCGCCTCGGTGGCCGCCAGCCCGGCCGCCTTGCCCGGCGTCCGGTTCCACACGGTGGTGGGGTGACCAGCGGCCAGGAAGACCTCGGCCATGCTCGATCCCATCGCACCGAGGCCGATCACTGTGACTGCTTCTCGAGAACTCATGGCCCGATCCTGCGAAGGCTCGCTACGGGTTCGCTACGGCTACTGTGGCCAGGTGTTCTTCGGGGTACTCGGTCCGCTGGTGGTGCGGACAGACGCCGGTGACCCGGTCACGGTCCTCGACACCAAGGTCCGCACGCTGCTTCTCGACCTGCTGGTGAACCAGGGCCGCCCGGTCAGCGCGGACCGCCTGATCGACGACCTCTGGGGAGACCACCCGCCGCGCAACGCGACCGGCACCCTGCAAGCGAGGATCTCCCAACTCCGTACGGCGCTCGACCGGGCCGAGCCCGGCGGTCGCAGGCTCGTCATCCACGGACCAGCCGGCTACACGCTCGCCGCGGAGGTTGTCGACAGCAACATGTTCGAGGAGTTGGTCGCGGCCGGCCGGATGCGCGAGGCGCTCGTTCTCTGGCACGGCACCGCGTACGCCGATGTCCCGGACCACGAGTTCGCCCGGGCCGCTCGGGACCGGCTCGAGGAGATCCGCCTCACCGCGATCGAGGATCTGGCCGACCGGGGTGAGGATGTGCTGCCCGAGACGACCGAACTGATCCGGCGACATCCCCTCCACGAGCGGCTGCGCGCCGTACACCTGCGGGCCCTCTACCGCGCCGGACGGCAGGACGAGGCCTTGCGCTCGTACGCCGAGCTGCAGGAGACGCTGGCCGAAGAGCTCGGTGCCGACCCTGGTCCGGAGCTGACGGAGCTGCATCAGGCGATCCTCCGGCACG
The DNA here is from genome assembly GCF_045207705.1 of Kribbella sp. NBC_00889. NCBI lineage: Bacteria > Bacillati > Actinomycetota > Actinomycetes > Propionibacteriales > Kribbellaceae > Kribbella > Kribbella sp. NBC_00889. Next base: position 7,615,596 of record NZ_CP108783.1, read on the forward strand.
ACCCTGTGCTGCGGAGTTCCGCAGCACTGCCGGCGCCGCTCAACGACCTCATCGGCCGGGACGAGGCACTCACAGAGGCGCAGCACTTGCTGGCGGCCAACCGCCTACTCACGCTGGTAGGTCCGGGCGGCGTCGGCAAGACCCGTCTGGCGCTGGAACTCGGCCGCGACCACCAGGGCGACGTACGCCTGGTCGAACTCGCATCCCAGCGGCAGGACGACGTACTGGAGGCACTTGCCACTGTGCTGGAGATCCGGGACGAGTCGACCGACCTCCTCCCGCGTCTGGTCGACTCACTCAGTACTCGGCAGCTCCTGTTGATCCTGGATAACTGCGAGCATCTGGACCTCGCAGACCTCGTACGACGCTTGCTCGAGGCAGCCCCGGGGCTGCGCGTACTGGCGACGAGCCGGGAGCCACTGGGTCTCGCCGGTGAACGGGCGCTCGACGTACCACCGCTGGATCTCGCGGCGGCGATCGAGCTCTTCCAAGCGCGCGCAGGGGTCAGCGAGGACGTCGAGGCGATCTGTCAGCGGCTCGACGGGATCCCGCTCGCACTCGAGTTGGCGGCGACCCGGGTACGGGCGCTCGGAGTGCAAGGTCTGGCGGACCGGCTGAGCGACCGCTTCCGGGTCCTGTCAGGTGGTCGCGGCGTACCGGAGCGGCAGCGGACGCTGCGAGCAACGATCGACTGGAGCTGGGACCTGCTGGACGAGGAGGAGCGCACGATGCTCCGCCGGCTGGCCGTGCACGCGGGCACCTTCTCGCTGGAGGCGGCGACCGCGGTCAGTCGCCTGCCGGAGCAGACCGTCCTGAGCCTTGTCGACAAATCACTCGTCGTGGCGGCCGCCGGCCGCTACCGGCTGCTGGAGTCGGTGGCGCACTACAGTCTCGAGCGACTGACCGAAGCCGGCGAGGAGGCGGCGACCCGGCGGCAGCACGCGGAGTACTACCTCTCGCTCGCGCAGAGGGCCGAGCTTCGCGGGCCGGAGCAACAGGCGTGGTTGCGCCGCCTCGACCAGGAGTCCGCCAACTTCCGAGCCGCACTCGACGCGGTTCCGAACCTGAAGCTCGTCAACGCCCTCGCCTGGTACTGGTACCTCCGCGGCCGTCTGGGCGAGGCACGCCGCTCGATCGCCGCAGCTCTCGACGTACCCGGGCAGGATTCGGCAGACCGTGCGGCTGCCACGGTCTGGTACGTCGGCATGACGGCGACCGATGCCAAGGGCACCAACCTCACAGCAGCGAGTGAGGAGGCGCTGACGCTCTACCCGGAGGAGGGACTCGGGCAGGCGCGGGCACTGTGGTTTCTGACCACGACACAGTGGGCGTACGGCGACCGGACCCTCCTCCGCGAACGCATCGACCGGGCGATCGCGACCTTCGCACAACACGGCGAGAGGTGGGGGTTGGCCGCGGCGCTCAGCACCCGGGCGCAGCTGAACATCGTGCACGCCGGTGTGGACGACATGGTGCGCGACAGCCGACGCAGCCTGGAGCTCTTCGACGAGTTGGGCGACGACTGGGGACGGCTGCAGGCGACGTACTCGCTGATCGTGGCCGCAGAGATCAGTGGGGACTACCCGACCGCGGCGAGGTATCTCGACGATGCGATCCGGCGGGCGGAGGATCTCGGCCTGTGGACCGAGGTGTCGTTCCGGACCGCCGGGTTGGGCCGGATCGCGCTGCTCACCGGCGACTACGACCGAGCCGACGAGCTGCACGAGCGGGCCCGGCGGCTGGCGATCGAGCAGTCCAACAAGTCCGCCGAGGAATACGCCGAGGTCGGACTCGGGCTGTCCGCGCGATGGCAGGGCCGGCTCGAGCAGGCCGAGACGCACTTCACCAAGTGGCTCGGTTGGCTCGAGCGGGTCGGCGGCACACCCGGCATCGCGTTCATCCGCGCCCAGCTCGGCTTCGTCGCCGAACAACGCGGGGAGTTCACCAAGGCACAAGCCCTGCACCAGCAGAGCTACGAGGCCGCCGTCCAGGTCGGTGACGAGCGGGCGATCGCCTTGGCTCTCGAGGGCCTGGCGGGCGCGGCCGGGGATCCCGGCCGCGCCCTCGAACTGCTCGACGAGGCGGATGCACTGCGCCGCTCGGTGGGTGTACCGCTCCCACCCGGTGAACGCTTCGACGTCGACCGGATCAGCCGCCGGGCTACTTCTTGCCCAGCCAGGCGTCGACCTTCGACTGGTTGTCCTTGATCCACTTCTCGGCGGCCGCGTCCGGCGTCATCTTGTCGACGGCGATCATCCGGGCCACGGCGTTCTGGTCCTCGTTGGTCCACTGGAAGTTCTTGACCAGGTCGTACGCCGGGCTGCCCGAGTCGGCGAACTTCTTCGAGACCACCTTGTCCAGGTCGTAGGGCGGGTAGTCGCAGGCAACCTTCGCCGGGTCGACATCGCAGCCGGACTTGTACGGCGGCAGGTCGATCTTCACCAGCTTGAGCTCGTTGAAGAACCATTGCGGTTCGTAGAAGTACGCCAGCAGCGGCTTCTTGTTCTTCTCCGCGTCCCGGAACGCCTGGATCAGCGCGGTCTCGCTGCCGCTCTGCACGACCTTGTAGTTCAGCGACAGGTTCTTCACCAGCGCCTCGTCGTTCGTCACGTACGACGGGTCGCCGTCGAGCAGCTGGCCCTTGCCACCGGACTCCGACGTCTTGAACTGGGCGGCGTACTTGTTCAGGTTCTTCCAGTCGGTGATGTCCGGGTACTTCTCGGCCATCCACGGCGGCACATACCACCCGATCACGCCTTTGACCCCGGTCGAACCCGCCTCGACCGCGACCTTCTGGTCCTCGACGTACTTCTTCTTCAGGTCCTCGTGGCCCCAGTTCTCCAGCACCGCGTCGACCTCGCCGGTGCCGAAGCCCTGCCAGGAGATCTCCTCCTTGAGGTTCTTCTTCACCACTGTGCAGCCGAGATCCTTGCTGGCCACGTACCCGACCACGGCCGCGTTCGCCTCGTACCCGACCCAGGGGCTGACGGCCAGGTTGAACGTGCCGCAGTCCTTTCCACCGCTCGCGGCCGGTTCGTCCGCACCGACCTTCTCCCCGCCGCATCCGGCGAGCGCGAGTGCCGCGGCCGTCAGGACACCGGCGTACCGGAGCTTCTTCACAGCTTGTCTCCTCTAACTGTTCCGTTGAACTTCCGGGTCCGCGCGGCCGCCTGGGTGATGCGGTCGAGCAGGACCCCGAGCAGCACGATCGCCAGCCCGGCGGCCAGACCCTTGCCATACAGCTCGCTCTGCGCGAAGCCGGCGGCGACGTCGTACCCGAGGGCACCGGCGCCGACCAGGCCGCCGACCACCACCATCGCGAGCACGTAGATCAGGCCCTGGTTGACCGCCAGTGTGATGGCTCTGCGGGCCACTGGCACCTGCACCTTGCTGATCACCTGCCAACTGCTGGAGCCGACCGAGTTCGCCGCCTCCACCGTTGCCACCGGCACCGCCTTGATGCCGTCAGCAACGATCTTGGTGGTGACCGGTACGGCGTACACGACGGCGGCCGCGATCGCGGTGAACCGGCTGGTGCCGAAGAGCGCCAGGAACGGCACCAGGTACACGAACGGCGGCATCGTCTGCCCGGCGTCCAGGACCGGCCGGATCCAGGTGTCGACCCGATGCTTGCGCCCGGCCCATACTCCGAGCGCAAGCCCGACGGCGACGACCACGACGGTCGCGAGCAACGTCGAAGCCAGCGTGATCATGCTGTCGTGCCACAACCCGGTGACCACCAGCAATCCCGAGCACACCGCCGCCGGCACCGCACCCCGCCAGCTCCCGAGTACAGCGGCCAGCGCCACGACGACCGTGGCGACGAGCCACCACGGCGATCCGGTCAGCAGGGCCTCGAGCGGGTTCAGCAGACCGTTGGTCACCGCGTCACGGACGCCGTACGTGAAACCGCCGAAGGTATCCTGCACCCAGTCCGTCACGTCGGTGGCGATCACGGCGATCCGCGAGCCGATGTTCACCGTGTCCGGGAACTCGGCCGCCCACACGTAGGTCCGGGAGAACCAGACCGCGACCAGCACTCCGACCGCGCCCGCGCCGAGCAGGACCTTCCGGCGGACGCTCGCCGTACGCCACGGCCGGTCGCCGGCCGCGGTGGTGACGCGGTCGAGGACGATCGCGATGACCACGATCGCCAGGCCCGCGTTGAACGCGACGCCGACGTCGAGCGTCTGCAGGGCCGTCAGCACGGTCTGCCCGAGACCTGGCGCGTCGATCAGCGCAGCGACCGTCACCATCGACAACGCGGCCATGATCGTCTGGTTGATGCCGACCACAACAGTGCTGCGCGACATCGGCAAGAGCACCTTGGTCAGCGTCTGGCCGCGAGTGGATCCAAGCGAACGGGCGGCCTCGACACTCTCCAGCGGGACCGAGCGGATCGCGTGCGCGGTCAGCCGGACGGCCGGCGGCGCGGCGTAGATCACGGTCGCGATGGTGGCGGCGGCCGGCCCGATCGCGAAGAACAGTGTGAGCGGCGCCAAGTACACGAACGTCGGCAGCGTCTGCATCAGGTCGAGCACCAGCGTCGCGACCCGGAACGCACGATTCGACAGACCGGCCCAGATGCCGAGCGGGATCGCGACGAGCAAGGACAACAGCACGGCCGCGATGGTCAACGAGAGCGTGTCCATGCTCTCCTGCCACAGCCCTTGCAACCCGACGAACCCGAGCCCGGCCGCGGTCAGCAGCGCGACCTTCCAGGTCCCGAACGCCCAGGCCAGGTACGCCGCCACCGCGACCACACCGAGCCAGCCGATCACCGGGACCGGACGCCCGTACGACGGTTGGGACAGGACGTTCTGGAGCAGTACGACGAAGTGGTCGACCCCGACCCGGATCGCGTCGAAGACAGCGTTGCCCTGGCCGACGTCGTCGCGGTGATCGGTCAGCCAGCGGTGGAACGCGGTCGTCTCCTGCCCACCGAGAACGAGCGTGTCGATCCCGCGGAGCAGGAAGTACGCCGCGACCCAGACGACGAGCAGGATCCCGACGATCACGCTGCGGCGCGGCCGTCGTACCTCGAACTCGACCGAGCCGGTGATGGAGGCCATCAGGCTGGCTTTTTGTGGGGCGGCGCTACGACGGCGAGGATCTCCTCGTCACCGATCACACCGAGCAGCGTGCCGTTGGAGACGACCTTGACCGGGCGGTCCGACTCCAGCACCAGCCGGGTCGCCTCCCGGACCAGCACGTCCGGGCCGAGCTCCGGTCCGTCCAGCGGCTCCCCCGGGCGCGGTTCACGGACGATCCACCGCAGCGTCAGTACGTCGGCCCGCTGAACGTCCCGCACGAACTCGCGAACGTAGTCGTCGGCCGGAGCACCGACCAGTTCGTCGCCGGTCCCGAACTGCACCGCCGCGCCGTCACGCATCAGCAGGATCCGGTCACCCAGCTTGAGCGCCTCGGACAGATCGTGGGTGATGAACACCATCGTCTTGCCGACCTCGCGATGCAGGCGCACGACCTCGGTCTGCATCTCGCGACGGATCAGCGGGTCGAGCGCGGAGAACGGTTCGTCGAAGAGCAGCACGTCGGGGTCGTTGGCGAGCGCACGCGCCAGGCCGACGCGCTGCTGCATGCCGCCGGACAACTGCTCGGGGTAGAGGTTCTCGTTGCCGGCCAGTCCGACCAGGTCGATGACCTCCTGGGCGCGGCGACGCCGGTCCGGCTTGCTCTCGCCGCGGATCTCCAGGCCGTACGAGACGTTGTCGATGACCTTGCGGTGCGGCAGCAGCCCGAAGTGCTGGAACACCATCGAGAACTTGCTCCGCCGCAGGGCGCGCAGCCGCTTCTCGTCGGCCGCGCGGAGGTCCTCGCCCTCGAAGATCAGGCTGCCCGCGGTCGGTTCGATCAAGCGCGTGAGACACCGGACCAGCGTGGACTTGCCCGAACCGGACAGGCCCATCACCACGAACACCTCGCCGGGTGCCACGTCGAAGCTGAGGTCGCGGACGGCCGCCGTACATCCGGTCTGGGCGTACAGCGCGGCGCGGTCGAGCGAGGCGAGCTCCGGCCGGCGGGGGACGCGTTGCGCCTTCGGGCCGAACACCTTCCACAGGCCGTGGATCGACAGCAGCGCGTTGTCGTCCTGCACCCCGGGATACTCGAGCTGAGCGGTCACTGGTTCACCCTCGCATCCCCGCCGCGCGGATTCGTCGTGAACCGCGACTGTATCCAACCCACAGTCCCACAGCGCGGGCGCGGGTGTCTGCGACGTCAGCGAACGGCCCCCGCCGTCGCTGTGTCCGTGGTCATCGGGATCGTCGCAGGCATCGCTGCGCTCGCGGCCGTCGTCCTGCTCGTCGTCCGTCACGTCCGCCAGACGTGGGGCCGGCGGACCTGACGGACAACGCTGCCTACGGCTGGTACGGCGGTGCTTCACCCCAGCCCCAGTGGGGGACCGGCGCCTCGGGAGGTGGGGTGGCGCCGGGCTGCGAGTTGGACAGGGCGATCCTCGTGCCCCACTCGATGTAGGCGACGAAAGCCGAGCGGAACTCCGGGTCGTCCGGGAGCCCGGCCGGGTCGGCGCTCTGCGCGATCAGCGCAGCCCAGCGCGAACGCTGCTCTTCGGTGAGCGCCAGGCCGAGGTGGTGACCCAGCATCGCCGGGTAGCCGCCGAGCTCATCGGTGTACCGGCTGTGGCCGCGGAAGACCTCGCCCAGCCAGATCGCCACATGCTCGCGGTGCTTGTCGCTCATGTGCGCGAACACCGGCGCGAGGACCGGGTCGCTCAGCACCTTGTCGTAGAACACCTGGGTCAGGCGCAGCAGCGCCTCATGCCCACCGGCCCACTCGTACAGCGTCGGAGTCGTCGTCATGTAATGATGTAATCACGAGTACAGGGCAGCGGCGACAGCGGCCAGCTCGGCCTCCATCCGGGTCGCGCCGTCCTCGGTGAACCACAGCACCTGCTGCAGGATGCGGCCGGCCGTCCAGCCGAGCGCGCGGCCCCGATCGATCCCGGTGATCTCGAGCATCAGGTCGAACCGATCCCGGATCGCCTGCGGCAGGTCGCCGGTCGCGACCAGGTCGTCCCACCGGTTCCACAACACCGGGAAGACCTCGAAGCCGGGATCACCGGCCAGTGGCTTGGGATCGATCACCAGCCACGGCTGCCGCTGCGAGGCCATCACGTTGTAGTAGTGCAGATCCCAGTGCAGCAGCCGATCACCGGAGTTCGGCAGCAGCTCGGTCACCTGCGCGGCAAAACGCCGTACCAGCCGTCGCTCGGCCGGATCGGCCAGCCGGGGGATCAGGCCGGGCGCGTCCTCGACCATGGCGCCGGCGATGTCCGCGAGACGCCGTATCCCGGGCGGCGCCTGTACGGCGCTCAGCCTGACCAGAAGCCCGGCCAGGATGCGAGTCGCCTCGACGTGGTCGGGCAGGTCGTCGAGAGTGCGGGGTTCGAGCCGTTCGAGCAGCAGGGTCGACGTCGCCGGGTCGTCCTCGAGCACCTCGACGACGTCGTCGTGGTTCCAGGTGCGCAGGGCGAGCGCCTCGCCCTCGCTCTCGTCGTTGACCGACTGGAGCTTGAGCATCGCCTCATTGCCGTCCCGCCGGACGACCGGAAGAATCAGCGACGCCTCACCGCTCAGCGGCTCGCCCGTGACGGACAACTGCCACCGGTCGAGGTACGTCGCGGCCGTGCCGGGCAGGCTCTCCAGCCATTCGGCCGACCGCTCGCTGTGGTTCCTGATCAGCTTCGCGGGAATCTCGATCACCCTCGGCACAGTAGGTGGTTCGGCCGGGATGTGCTTGGGTTTTCCCGTGACCGAGGTGGAACGCCGGCACCGGCGAGCGCAGCGCGTGGTGGCAGTGACGTATCTGGGGATCCCGCTGGTGTTGCTGGGGATCGTGGCGTGGATCAGCACGCAAGGACCGGCCGCGACCTGGATCGGTTGCGTCGTGCCGGCCGGGATGCTGGTGCTCGGCTGGATCCTCTGGCGACGGCATCGGTACATGCCGCGCTGGTGGGCCGGCGTCGGGGGACTGTTCGGTGGGATCGCCGGATTGTTCGCGACGCTCTATCCGCTGGTGCTCGGCGTCTGGTGGCCCGCGCTCCTGGCGTTGCCGGCGCTCATCGTCGGACTGGTCGTGGGTCTCGCGTTGGCCCGCGCCGCCGATCGTGCGCTGCTGGTCCCCGTCGTACCTGAACTGGCGGAGACGCCGTACGAACTGGTGTTCCGGTTGCGCGGGATGCCGCTGGCCGCGGTACTGCTGGGCGCGGACTCGGTGACGATCCAGGGCCACCCGTTCCCGCGATCCGAGGAGCAGTCGCGGTCGTATCCGTTGGCCTCGATCACCGGGACCTTCGAGGTGTCGCTGAGTGGTGCCGAGCGGCTCAAGTTCCCGATCGCGATTCCTCACCCGCCGGTCGCGACCGAGGGGCCGGCGATCATCCTGCAGGCCTCCGGCGACGACTGGGTTCTGCCGAGCAACCAGGCGCCGACCCTTATCGAACTCCTGGACCGGCGCAGGTCCATCGCATAGCCAACGCGAACCCGAGGTCGTCGTACTGCGCTCCAGGGAACACGTCGTCGTAGACCTCGCGGAACTGGGCACGGGACAGGTAGCGGTCGCTCGCCAGGTGATCGAGCCACGGCTTGCTGTGCCAGAACCGGAACTCGAACCACGCATCCCGCAGCCCGAGCCGGCGGATCTCCCGCGGAAACCCCAGCCAGGCACCGAGCACATACATGTACCGGGGCGGCGTCGGATACGGATCGCAGACGTTGTCGACGACCGCAACCGTGCCACCCGGCCGGACCAGGCTCTTGAGGTGCTCGAGGCCGGCCCGGTAGTCGGACAGGTGGTGCATCATCGTGTGGCTGTAGACCAGGTCGAAGCCGTTGTCGTCGATCGTGAACACGTCGGCCGTGCGGTACTCGAGGTTCGGCCGGGACCGCGTCCTCCGGGCCAGCTCGATCATCGGCTCGCTCAGATCCACGCCGAGAACCTCGTCGTACTGCGCGGCCAGCCGCTCGGCCGCATGGCCGGAACCGCAGCCCGCGTCCAGCGCGCGCTTGCCACGGAGCCCGAGGCCGAGCACCCACTCGACGTTCTGCCCGGGCTGCAGGCTGACGAACCGGTCGTACTCGGCCGCGAAACGATCGAACGAGGCTGGGTCATCCATGCTTCGTACGATGCCGCCCGAGCCGACCTGGTTCGCCTGCCGCCGTTAGGAACCCTCGCGCTCCTTGCGCGCGGTCTCGGCCTTCTCCGCCTGCCAGCCGTCCTCGTTCTTGCCCAGCCGCCAGTAGCCGGACAGCGAGACCCGCTCGCGCGGCAGGCCGCGCTCCTGGAAGAGGTTCTTGCGGATCCGGAACACGAAGCCGGCCTCACCGTGCACGAACACCTGGACGTCGCCGGCCGGGAAGTCGAGCGCCTCGACCGCGGCGACCAGCCCGTCGCCACGACCATCCGAGCTGCCCGCGCGGTGGAACCAGGTCACGTCGACCTCGCCGGAGCCGCTGAGCTTCTGCTCCTCGGTCTCGTCGCCGACCTCGACCAGGACGGTCGCCCGCGCACCCGGCGGCAACTGCTCGACCGCGGCACCGATCGCCGGCAGCGCGCTCTCGTCGCCAACCAACAGGTGCCAGTCCGCCGCCTCGTCCGGCGCGTAGGCGCCACCCGGACCGTTGAACCACAGCACGTCACCCGGCTTGGCCGCCGCGGCCCACGGTCCGGCGATGCCTTCGTCGCCGTGGTACACGAAGTCGATCGCGAGTTCCTTCGCGTCCTCGTCCCAACTGCGCACGGTGTAGGTCCGCATCGTCGGCCATTGCTCGCGCGGGTACGTCTCCCGGACCACACCCATGTCCAGCGGCTCCGGGTACTCGACCCCGGGCTGGCCGAACAGCAGCTTCACGTAGTGGTCGGTGAAGCCGTTGTCGGCAAAGTCCTCGGAGCTGAACACGACCCGGATCATGTGCGGAGTGAGCTGCTCGGTACGGCGAACGGTCGCGCGCTTGCACACGCGGTTGCGACGGGGTGCTGGGCTGGTCACACGACCACGGTCCTCTCGGCGGAAGTTAGGCCTACCTAACTAACCCTAACCCACCAACACCACCCGCCGCGGCAGATCACCGGCGCTGGTCCGGGATCAGGTCGCTGACGATGCCGTCAGCCTTGGTGGGTATCGGCGGACGTTTCCTCTGGAGCGGCGGCCGCACTTTGCCCTCGGCCACCAGTTGCTGCAGCCTGGCCGGGCCGTCGACCGGCACGAGGCGGGCGATCGGCTTGCCGTGGTCCGTGATGGTGATCGTCCGTCCTTCGCGCACCTCCATCAGATGGTGGCTCAGGCCGTCGCGAAGCTCCCGGATCCCGATGTCCATCAGACCTCCTATCGCCAGTTTCACCTTCGACAGCCACGTTGCGTGTCTCCACCAGGGTGGAGCACCATGCGGCCGACGCGAAGGGCAGATCGTGGGGCAGATGGGTTTACGGCCAGATGGAGGGGATCCATTCGGGGTGGTCGATGAAGGGGTTCCGGTTGTGTTGGTAGGTGGTGTAGATGACCTCGTTGCGGCGCTTCTCGAAGGCGTCGGGCGGGTCGGCGGCGGCCCAGGCCTTGAGGACGGAGAGCTTGCCGATGTACGGCGCGGTGCCGTTGCCGACGGAGTCGTTCGGCTCGAGGTCGGCGAAGCCGTCGCCGCCGTCGTACCGGACTGCCATGTAGAAGATCATCCGGGCGACATCACCGCGAACGGCGGGACGCGGGGCGAACGAGTCGGAGTCCGCGGTGCAGCCGGAGCACTGGGCGACGGCCGAGCCGCCGTTGTCGAAGTCGAGGTTGCCGCGGACCCCGTTCACCGACACGTCCTCGGGCCGCAGGTGGTGGATGTCGGTGCCGGGTCCGGTCGCCGTACCGAAGTCGCCGTGGGACTTGGCCCAGACATGCTCGCGGTTCCAGTCGTCCGGGTCGCCGCCGTTGGTGGTCTTGCTGATCGAGCGGCCGGAGTAGATCTCGATCACGTTGCTGGTGTTCGCCGGGTCCTGGTCGGTGTCCTTCAGCGCGTTCCAGACCTGGTCGTAGGTGAGCTTGGTCTGGCTCGAGATGATCGTGTGGAGCGCGGCCTTCAGTGCGGGACCGGTCTTGCCCTCCGCGCCGGCGTAGTAGTCACCCGGATCCGGCCCGGGATCGCCCGATCCGCCGCCGAACGCGGTCGCGTTCTTCAGGCCCGGGTGCGAGAAGTAGGCCGACAGCGTCCCGGTGACGGTGATCTTCTGACCCATCCGCCCGGGGTTGCTCTGCAGTCCGTACGACGCCCTGAACGCGGAGGGGATCTGGACGTACACCATCGCCGACGTACTGGTCTGCGAGGCCGAGTCCGCCAGCGCCAGTGCGAAGTCGTTCGGGAAGTTGCTCCGGACAACGGTGCTGGTCGCGGTCGGCTGACCGACCACGTACCCCTCGACCGTCGCGGTGGATCCGTCCTGCCGGCCGATCGCCGTACTGACGGAGATCGTCGCGGTGGTCGCCGCCGTCGACGGCGTGATGCCGAAGCCGAGCAGGGCGAGCACAACGGAGACGACCAGGGCGGGACGAAGTGCGCGTGGAATGGGCACGGCAACTCCCAGGGGCGGTTGGGGTCCGGTCGCCCTCAGTCTGCCCACCGGATCGGGTCACCGAACGTCCGGCGGTGAAACCGTAGATGAATTGAGTCGGTGGGGCGGTGAGCATGTGAGTGACGCTCAACCGCCCCACCTGGGTGTATGGGCCCCCATCAGGCCGCGACGAACCGCCACGGGCCGCTCTGCCCATCCACCAGTGAGGCGCTACTGGCGGGCAGCACCTCACCGCACAGGAGGAGGGCACAGCCCCAGACGAGCGGCCCTCCTGCGGTGGCGTGGTACGGACGCCGTTACGGACCGTACTCAGTCCGGCACGCATTGTCCATGCCTCAGCGCGGCCGTCTCACCCTACTGACGGGAAACTGACCCGGCAGTCACCTTGGCCAGTACGGCGCTCGCCACCGCGGCGTCGGCCGCACCGATCCCGGTCAGATCGGCCACCGACCGGCGGCTCCGGTCCACGCCGTCCCGCAGTACGGCGCCGACCGCCAGGTCGACGTCGTTGCCCACGAAACCGGCCCGTACGGCGTTCCCGAAGTCACCATGATCGAGGCACTGCTCGTGGTCGTCGGTGGCGATCAGCGCGCCCGCGAACACCTCGACCGGCAACTCACCCTTCCCGGGCATGTCGGTCCCGATCCCGGTCACGTGCACCGCGGACCGGAACGCCTCGGCCGGCAACGGCTCCCGCGCAGCGGTCGTCGCGATCACGCAGGCCGCGCCATCCAGGGCGTCGGGCCGCGCGTCCAGGCCGTCCTCGGCGAAGGCCGCGCAGAGTGCATCGACAGCCTCGGGGCGACGCCCCCACACCTTGACCCGGCGCAGCGGCCGCAGCTCGCACAACCACCGCACCTGCATCCGCGCCTGCTCGCCGGTTCCGAGGACGGCGACCTCATCCACGTCGGCTGGTGTCATCGCGTCGGTGATCAGCGCTCCGGCGGCCGCCGTACGCCACGCGGTCAGCAGGCCTTCGTCGGCGAGCACCGCGGCGGGAGCGCCGTTCGTCGCGTCGACGACGAGCATCAGCCCGTTGTTGACCGAGGCGAAGGTGCTGGCGATCTTCACCACGAAGTACGGCGAACCGTCGACGTAGCCGGCCTTCACGTGGCAATCGCCGGCGTGCTCCGGGAAGTCCAGCACCATCGGCGCCGGGACCGACGTACGACCCTCGGCGTGGGCGATCAACGCATCGCGAACCGCGCCGAACACAAGCTCCGGCGTGGTGACCCGCGTGATCTCCGCCAGACCGATCACAGGCAACGTCATCCGCGCTTCTCCAACCAGTCGCCCCACACGGCCAAGGCCTCGCCGGGATCACTCCGCCCGATGCCGACCCGGAAGCGGTCGGTCGGGGTCTCGGTCAGCGCCGAGCTGTAGATGCTCGACGGCAGCAGCAGTACGCCGGCCTGCTCGACGAGCTCAGTGCACATGGCCTCGACACCGTCCGCACCGAGGTAGCGCGGGAAGCAGACACAGCCGCCGTCCGGCGCGGCGAACTCGAATAGCTCGGGACAGCGCGCGAAGAACTCGGTGAACACCGGCAGGTTCTCCGCGACGATGCCGCGGTTGCGGCCGAGCACTTGCTCGCGGGCCCGCAGTGCGATCAGTGCGAGCACCTCGCTCGGGGCGGAGTTGCAGATCGTGGTGTAGTGCTTGGCGCGATCGAGCTTGTCCAGCACGCTCCGATCCCGGCAGGCGATCCAGCCGACCCGCAGGCCGGGTAGCCCGTACGCCTTGGACATCACGTTCAGCGAGAGCGCCGTACCGGACAGATCTGTTGCTTGCGGCAACGATGGTGCGGAGAGTTCCAGCCCCCGGTACACCTCGTCGCTGAACAGCGTGATCCCACGCTCTTCGCACAGCCGCACCAATCGGTACCAGCTGTCGAGGGACGGGACCGCCCCGGTCGGGTTGTTCGGGAAGTTCACCGACACCATCCGGGTGTTCGGCCGGAGTGCACGCTCGATCGCGTCGACGTCGAGCGCCCAGCCGTCCTCGGGCCGCAGCGCGACACCGCTGACCTCACACACCGACAGCGGGACGGTCTCGGCCGCCTGGTAGTTCGGGGTCAGCACGACCGCGTGATCTGTTGGCTCGAGCAGCGCTCGCATCGCCAGGTAGAGCGCCTCCTCGGCCCCGGCGAAGCACAGTACGTCGTCCGCTTCGGAATGCTCGTACGTCGCGGCGATCTCCTCCCGGAGCGCAGGCAGTCCGCGCGTCTCGGTGTAGCCGAGGGCCAGCGACTCCCACCGCTCCCGGCCGTCGTCGTCGGCCAGCGCGAGCAGCTCGGCCAGCGACAACGTCTGCGCGTCCGAGGCCGTCAGGTGGTACCGCGCACTGAACTCCCACTGCGCGAAGTAGGTCTCCAACCGGAAGTCAGGCAGGGTCGGCATCGGCGGGTTCCTTCCGGGCCTCGGCGAGAAGTTGATAGAGCGCGGAACGGGAGATCCGCAGGGCGCGAGCAACGGCCGGAACCGATCGCCGCTGACTCAGCACGCCGGCGGCGTCCAGCTGACCGAGCAGCTCGTACCTGTCCGCGCGGCTCAATCGGTCGGCCGTCACGCCACGCTCGCGGACGTACGCGGCGACGATCTCGTTGAGCGTCTCGGACCAGTCGTGCTCGAACAGCACCCGCGGCTGGCCGGCCACCGGCGCCGCGAAGGCCGCCAGCAGCCGACTCGCGTCCTCGAAGGCCGTCCGGTCGACGTTGACGCACAGGACGTACGCCGGTTTGCCGTCCTCGTCGCGAATCACGGCACTGACGCTCGACAGCCGGCGGCCGTCGGGCAGCGTCTTCGGGTACGGGCCGTAGACGCCTTCGCCGGTCGCGGTCAGCTCGGCCAGCTCACCGAGCAGCGAGGGTTCGCCGGGCTCGCGGCCGGACAGCGGGTTCCAGATGCCGGCGACCTCGTCGGTCCCGGCGTCGTGCAGCACGACCTCCGCGTGCGGCGACAGCAGCCGCGCCAGGGCGTCACCGATCGGTGCGAGTTGATCCGGCTTCACGTGTGGACAATAGGTCCACCATGGACAATCTGTCTAGCCGGCGGGAACCGGAACGCGCGCCTGGTCCATCCGCTGCGCCCGCTTCAGGCCGTACAGCAGCAGACCGATCGAGATCACGCCGACGATGATGTAGGTGACCCAGCCGCCGATCCCGTCCCAGGTGGTGTGCAGGGCGACGGCCAGCGCGTACATGCCGAGGAATCCGCCGAAGTGCTTGCCGCTCGGCACGATCACGAACCGCCAGAGTCCCCAGCAGGCCAGGCCGGTCCAGGCGGCGTGACCGGCCGGGGAGAGCAGGCCGCGGATGAACAGAGTCCGCTCGGCGGCCCCGACGTTCCCGTCGGACTGCAGCAGTGCGACAAAGGCGTACCCCATCGTCTCCAGCACGGCGAAGCCGGTGCCGACCGCAACGCCGATGACGATTCCCGTCCCGAGCGACGTCCGGTAGCGATGCCCGAAGAACACCACCAGGATGGTCGGCACGACGAGTTTCGCCGCCTCCTCGATCAGCCCGACCCCGAGCATCGGCAAGGTCCCGAGCCGCCGCATCGCGTCGTACTCGAGCAGGCCGGCGACGACCACCCCGACCACGCCACCGAACAGCAGCGAGCCACCGAGTGTCGGGCCGTCGATCAGCCAGCGCCCGGACCGGCCGGCCGCGAACGTCACGAACGTCAGCGGTACGACGAGGGCCCCGAGCAGGATCAGCGTCGGGAACAGATTCGGGTTCCCGGTGTCGGTGAAGACGGCGAGCACCAGAACGTACAGCGCAGCGCCGACCAGCAAGGTGCCGATCCAAGCCCACTTACGCACCAACTGCTGTGCGGTCATGCCTCCGATGGTGCCGGGGCTGGCGTGGTTGCGCCATGTCGCAGGAACGGCAGTGATGGACAGGCCGGATCCCCGTGACCTGATTGCAAACTCTGTCGGAAGAAGAGGTGGTCCTGCCCCCAACCTCTCGAAGGAGAATCCGATCATGTCCCAACCACGGATCACTGCATGAGTCTGACCGACTACGCCGGAATCGCCGGCCTGGTAGCCGCGGCCGTCCTCGCCCTGTGGATGCTCCTGGGCGCCCGAAGCGTCACCAACGCCCGCCACCGGGGGACTCCCAAGCCAGGGCTACCCCGCCTCCGCCGGTGACGCCTTTCGCGCGTTGTAGTAGATAAGCCCGCCGAACGCGTACATCCCGAGGCCGAGCGCGGCCATTCCCGCGATCACCAGCCACTGCCACGGGCTCGGCACGTAGAGCGCGAGGAACCAGGACTTGGTGTCCTGGTTGTTGGTCAGCAGGAAGATCGCGGGTACGAGCGCCTGCGGGAACAACGGGATGGCGCCGAAGCCGAGACAGAAGCCGGCCGTTGTCCGCTTCCAGCGGGGGAGAGCCTCGAGCTGCGCCTTCTTCTTGGCCTCCTCGACGGTTCGGCCATGCCTGAGCAGGGTCAGCAGTTCGGGTCCGCGCTGTTCGAGCCGCGTGATGGCGAGCCGGCCCAGGTACCACCACGCCAGTACGCCGGACAGGATCCCGATCGGGACGCCCCACCACGACCAGTACAGCGCGACGACCAGTGCGGGTGCCGCGGTCACGGACACCAGGACGAGCATCACGTAGACGAGGCCCACGGTCTCGCCCTCGTTCTCACCCGAGTTGAGCGGGTTCCCGGACCGCTTGTGCGCGTCGGTCGTCGGTACGGCGGCCCACACCGAGCAGGCCACGATCAGACCGGCCGCGCCACCCAGAAGCGCCGGCATCACGCTGAGCACGAGCGGCCAGGCACCGGCGTCGCCTGCCCACCAGGTGAAGAGCATGGTGATCAGGACGGTGAGCGGTCCGAAGACGAGCAGGAACGCGCGCTGGCGTGCCCGCACATCGGGTCCGGCCGATCCGGGCGTCATCAGCGTCGTCCAGAGCGCCGTACCGTCCGCGCCGTACAGGTTGGAGGCCATCGCACCAGCCATGATGACGGCCGCCGGACCGGCCCAGGGCAGCATGTAGGTCGCCTTGAGCGCGAGCGGCATCAGGCAGAAGAAGAGTCCGTAGCTGACCGCGAAGACGGCCTTGTGACCGTAGAGCAGGTCCCGCGTCCACGAGCGGATCTCCTTCGCTGCAGCCGCACTGCTCGGTCCGGTGGCGGACAGTGGTCGCCGTACTTTGTGGCTGCTGTGGCTGGCGGTGGTACGGCGTACCAGGAGTGCGGACCAGGCGATCAGCATCACAGCGGCGAGCAGGACCAGGCCGGCCAGCGGCAGCAGCACTTCGAGCCAGTCGCCACGGCCGGCGGCCTCGACCGCGGCCAGACCCCAGCCCGACGGTGCGATGCGCGCAGCAGTGGCCACGGTGCCCTGCACATCGGTGGACACGTACGCGACGATCAGCGCCCAGCCCTGGGCCGCGAACGCCAGGATGAACGCGTTGACCACCGCGGCGAGTACGGCACCCGATCGCACCTGCAGCAGTACGCCGTACACAGCGACAGCGAGCCGAGACGCAAGGATGAAGCAGAACAGCTGCAGTACAAGGGCCGGCAAGGCGATGAGTGCTGCTGCGACGCTCAGCTGCGCACCGGCGACGACCAGACTCAGCAGGGCCACCAGGCTGATCACCGGCGCGACACCGGCGACCGCGGCGACCAGCAGTCCGGTCGACAGAGTGCGCGGCGACAGCGGCAGCATGCTGAAGTACTCCGGCTTGAGCGTCTCGTCACCGCCACCGGCGAACAGCGGCCCGACCACCCAACCGAGCATCCAGATCCCGAGCGCGACGACCAGTCCGTCGTTGTCGCCGCGGGCCGCGACCCAGATCGTGCCACCGGCGAGCACCAGGCCGCAGAACGCACCGGTGCCGATCCAGGAGACCCGGTTCTGGTCCTTGAGCGCATGCCGGAACGAGGACAGCCGCATCCGGACCAGCGTGTGCGAGGTGGTGTAGGTCAGGCCGAGAGCCACGACAGGCCCTCCGCACCCCGGGTCGACGCACCGACCAGCGACACGAACGCATCCTCCAGGCTGCCACCGGCCTGCACCTCGGAAACGGTGCCCGAGGCAACAACCTTGCCGTCCGCGACGACCGCCACCCGGTCGCACAGCTGCTCGACCAGCGCCATCACGTGACTCGACATCACCACCGAGCCGCCGCCGGCGATGAACCTGTTCAGGATGGTCCGGATGGTCGCCGCCGACACCGGGTCGACCGCCTCGAACGGTTCGTCGAGCACCAGCAGCCGGGGTGCGTGCAGCAGCGCGACGGCCAGCCCGAGCTTCTTCCGCATCCCGGTCGAGTAGCCGATCACCTGCTTCTCGTCCTCGTGATCGAGCTCGAACACCTCGAGGAGTTCCGTCGTACGCCTCCGGACCTCGTCCTCGCGCAGACCGCGCAGCAGGCCCAGGTACGTCAGCACCTCACGCCCGGTCAGCCGCTCCGGCATCCCGAGCCCGTCCGGCAGCACCCCGACGAGCGCCTTCGCCTTGGTCGGCTCGGCCCACACGTCCACCCCGAAGATCCGCGCCGTACCCTCGTCCGGCCGCAGCAGTCCGACCGCCATCGACAGCGAGGTCGTCTTCCCGGCCCCGTTCGGCCCGAGCATCCCGAAGAACGACCCGGTCGGCACCGACAGACTCAGCCCGTCGACCGCCCGCTCCTCGCCGAACACCTTGGTCAGCCCGACCAACTCGAACGCCGCACTCTCCATACCGCCAGTTTCCTTCCAGCTCACACCCCTCAAGAGTCAAACTCTGTCACCACACGAGGGGCCAGGTCGTCAACTCCCCGACCGACCCGCGTCCTCCCCCGCACGGCCTACGCCATCCGACGAACGGTCGTGCCGTTGCGTGGTTCGGTCGGTGCTGAGTGCGACCGTAGGGCGATGACGGGGATTCGGGTTGCTATTGCGCAGCCGGCTATCAGTGCGGACGTGCGGGTGAACGGGAAGACGGTTCGGTCGTTGATGCGGAAGGCGGCGGCTGGGCGGGCGCGGTTGGTGCAGTTTCCTGAGGGCGCGCTGAGTGGGTACGCAAAGGAGCAGATCGCTGACTGGTCCCAGGTTGACTGGGAGGTGGTCCGCGGGGAGCTCGAGCGGGTCATGGCGTTGGCAGCCGAGCTGCGGCTGTGGGTGGTGCTGGGATCGGCGCATCCGTTGACGCCGCCACATCGGCCACACAACAGCTTGTATGTGATCTCGGATGCCGGCGAGCTGGTCGACCGCTACGACAAGCGCTTCTGCTCCGCCACGGAGATCAATCATTTCTACAGCCCTGGCTTCGACCCGGTCGTGTTCGACGTCGACGGCTATCGATTCGGCTGCGCGATCTGTGTCGAGATCAACTTTCCGCAGGTGTTCAGTCAGTACGAGCGTCTCGGCGTCGAGTGCCTGCTGCTGTCGGCGTACCCGGTGGACTCGATCTTCGAACTGAAGGCCCGCGCGTACGCCGCGATCAACTGCTACTGGGTCTCGATGTCGCTGCCCGCCCAGACCGTCGACCTGATGCCGTCCGGCCTGATCACGCCCACCGGCACGTACGCCGCCCAGCTCAGCGGCAACTCCGGCCTCGCCGTCACCACCCTGGACCGCGACGACCCAGCCCTCACCATCCCGTTCCAGCACGCCCGCGCCTGGCGAGCCACCGCCCTCAAAGGCGACATCTACCGCACCCGAGCCGTAGACGACCCGCGCTCCCGAGACCACACGATGCTCTAGCCCCACCTCCACGTGTGACCTTGTGCACGCGTCGACCACATCTGCGAACCGCTGACGGTCGATCGGCACACAAGGTCGTGGAGGCCGGCGGAGTACGGCGATCGGCGGGCCTGCACGTCAAGCCGTCGCTCACGGTGGTTATCGGAAACAAATGCGCACCAAGAGACGAGAAGTTTCCGAAGTGCCGACCGGGCATTACGCCACTGTCTGAGGTGGGGACAGCTAATGAGTGGCACCGGAGTCGGGGCGGCGGGCACCGGGGCGGTTGCGGGCGCATTGCCTGCTGCGTGAGAAGCCACCGCATGTCCTGTGGATCAGACCACGATCCGCCTCAGGTGAGTACGTCGGCGCCCATCACAGCAGCCGGGCACAGTCGGCCGGGTGGGAGCAGGCGAGCGAGCACGCGACGGAGGAGCGCGCGTAGCCGGCTGAGGGGTTGACCACAGTCCGTCTGGGAAATTGAAAAAGTCCCGGTCGTTGACCGGGACTTTGTGCGCGAGGGGGGAGTTGAACCCCCACGCCCTTTCGGGCACACGGACCTGAACCGTGCGCGTCTGCCTATTCCGCCACCCGCGCGCTGGTCGCTCCGACGATGTCGTTCACGACCGAGGAAGACAGTAGCACGGGATCTGGCGGACCTTCACATTGCGGGTTCGGTCGAACCTCCCGATACGATCGATCGTCGTACCCGGTGTGTCTACCGTGACGGTGGACGCGGCGTACGGCGTGCCTGCTGGGGGCGCCGGACGGCAGGCACGATCGTTGGCACCAGTCGGCGACCGACCGTGGAGGAGGAGGCGTGCGACCGCTGCAGCGCTTCGAGCGACGCCTGGAGGGCATTGTGAGCGGTGTCTTCGCGCGTGCGTTCAAGGGCGACGTCGAGCCGATCGAGCTGGCGGCGGCGCTCAAGCGTGAGATCGACAACACCGCGCGGATCCTGTCCAGGGACCGCCGGCTGGTGCCGAACCACTTCACGATCGAGCTCGGCCCGGGCGATTTCGAGCGTCTGAACGCCTACGGCCGGACCCTCAACCACGAACTGGCCAACGAACTGCGCGACCACGCCGACATCCAGCGGTACACGTTCTCCGGCCCGATCGAGATCGAGCTGACCGAGCAGGACGGCCTCCCGACCGGTAAGTTCCGGGTGGTCAGTGCCACCGTCGGTTCTCCGCAACGGCGGTCCCAGCCCTACCCGCAGGAGCCCTACGTGCCGCCGAACGACGGCCCGGTGCTGAGCACCCCGGCCAGCCCACCGCCCCCTCAGCAACAGCAGCCTCGCCGCGGTCACCCCCAGGTGATGCTCGAGGTGAACGGCCGGCGCCGCCCGGTCAACCCGCCCGGCGTGGTCCTCGGCCGCGGTACCGACGCGGACATCCAGATCAACGACCCGGGCGTCTCCCGGCGGCATGCCGAGATCCGGCTGATGCCGGAGGGCCCCGGCGGCATCCGAGTGGTGCTGGTCGATCTGGGCTCCACCAACGGCACCCTGGTGAACGGCCGGCGGACCACCGAGGCCGAGCTGGTCGACGGCTCGACCGTGCGGATCGGCAACACAACCATGACGCTGCGTCTCGCGGACGAGCCGATGGCCCAGCCGCCGAGCAGCGGGTGGTGACTGAGCTTCCATGTCGGAACTGACCCTGACCCTGATCAAACTGGGGTTCCTGGCGCTGCTGTGGATGTTCGTCCTCGCGGTGCTGTCCGTGATCAGGTCCGACCTGTTCGGCGCCAAGGTCGACAGCCGCGCCGCGGCCGCCGTCGCACCGCAGAACTCCCGTACGCCGAAGCCCGCCAGGCCGACCAAGAAACGCAAGGGTCTGCCCGGGTCGGTGACGATCGCGGACGGGCCCCAGGCAGGCGTCGGCGCGACCCTGGTCGACGAGCCGGTGATCATCGGCCGCGGCTCGGACTGTCAGATCCGGCTCGATGACGACTACTCTTCGACCCGGCACGCCCGGCTGTTCTCTTCCGAGGGACAGTGGTGGGTCGAGGACCTCGGCTCGACCAACGGGACGTACCTGGACGGCCAGCGGGTGACCCGCCCGGTGCCGGCCGAGATCGGCGGCTCGATCCGGATCGGCCGGACGACGCTGAACATCGCGAAGTAGGCCTGCCTCGATGACCCTGTCGCTCGACTACGCAGCACTGTCCGACGTCGGACGGGTGCGCCGCAACAATGAGGACTCGGCGTACGCCGGTCCGCACTTGCTGCTGCTCGCCGACGGGATGGGCGGCGCGGCGGCCGGTGAGGTGGCCAGCGCGGCGGCGGTTCAGGTGATCCGGCGGCTGGACAACCCGGAGATCAGCGGCGAGGACATGATCGAGGCGCTGGCCGGCGCGGTGCACCGGGCCAACGAGCGGCTGTCCGAGCTGGTCGAGGAGGACCCGGAGCGCGAAGGGATGGGCTCCACCGTCACCGCGCTGATGTTCGACGGGCAGCAGCTCGGGCTGGCTCACCTCGGCGACTCCCGCGCGTACCGGATGCGGGACGGCAAGCTGTACCAGCTGAGCCACGACCATACTTTTGTGCAGTCGCTGGTGGACGAGGGCCGGATCTCCAAGGAGGAGGCGTTCACTCATCCGCATCGCAACCTGATCCTGCGGGTGCTGGACGGCCGGCCGGACTCCGATCCGGACCTGGAGATGCTCGACGTCCGGGCCGGCGACCGGCTGCTGCTGTGCAGTGACGGCCTGCCCGACTACGTGAGCGACGAGGTGATCGCGGCCTCGATGGCCGACGGTACGCCGGACTCCGTGGTGGTCGAGCTGATCACGCACGCTCTGGAAGCCGGGTCGAACGACAACGTCACCTGTGTCGTCGCGGACGTGATCGAGACGCCGCCCGTCAGCGGGGAGGCGCCGCAGCTGGTCGGCGCCGCGGCCGAGCTGGCACAGGGCAGCACGGGCCGCGGTGAGCCGACCACGGCAGTCCGGGGTGGCGGCCACGGTGGTGGCGGTCATGCGACCGCGCTGGACCCGGAGGAGCTGCGGTATGCCCCGAGACCGCCGAAGCGGTTCCCGTGGCTGCGGCGGATCGCCGTACTCGTGGTGATTCTCGGCCTGATCGGTGGCGGCGTCTGGTTCGCGTACCGCTGGACCCAGAAGCAGTATTTCGTCGGCACCGACGGCGACTACGTGGCGATCTTCAAGGGTGTGGAAGGCGACCTCCCGGGCCTGACGCTGTCGACGGTGTACGAGCGGCAGACGCTGCAGGTGGACAAGCTGCCGACCTACAGCCGGGAGCAGGTGGAGGCCAACATCCAGGCCGACAACCTGGCCGGGGCACACGCGATCGTCAGCGAACTGCAGCACACCGCGGACGAGTGCGCGCGGGTGAAGCCGACCCCGAGCCCGACACCGCGGCCGACCACACCGCGGCCGAGCACGCCGCGGCCGAGCACCGCGCCGCCGACCGGCAAGCCCGTGTCCACGCCGCCGAAGCCCCCCACGACGGTTCCTGCGACCTCACCGTCGACCACGCCGAGTACGCCGAGTACGCCGGTGGACCCTGACGACTGTGACGGCGTTCGATGAGCATCGCGTCGACGTCGGTCATCCAGATCATCCCGCGCACCCGGCGCGGGGTGGAGTTGTTCCTGCTCATCATCGCGGTCGGCGTCTCGGTCGCGGCGTACGTGAACATCGGCATCACCGTGCAGGACAAGGTCCCGGCCAGCACCGGGTACTACGCCGCCGGGATCGGTCTGCTCGCCCTGATCGCCCACCTCGCGCTGCGCTACCGGGCGCCGTACGCCGATCCGGTGCTGCTGCCGTGCGCGGTGCTGCTGAACGGGCTCGGCGTCGCGATGATCCACCGCATCGACCTCGGCCTGGCCTCGATCGCCGAGGCGAACGGCCGGACCCCGAAGGCACCGGCGGCGCCGCAGCAGATCACCTGGACCGCGGTCGGCATCGTGCTGTTCCTCGTGGTGATCCTTGTGATCAGAGATCACAGGCGCCTGCAGGCCCTCACCTACACCGCCGGACTGGCCGGTCTGGTGCTGCTGGTCCTGCCGCTGATCCCCGGACTCGGCGTGAACCTGAACGGCGCCCGGATCTGGATCCGGCTGGCCGGGATGTCGTTCCAGCCCGGTGAGTTCGCGAAAGTGTGTCTGGTCATCTTCTTCGCCGGCTATCTGGTGGTGAAGCGCGACGTACTGACGCTGGCCGGGCACCGCTTCCTCGGGCTCGACCTGCCGCGGGCGCGAGACCTGGGCCCGATCCTGATCGCCTGGGCGGTCAGCCTGGGTGTGCTGGTGTTCGAGAGCGACCTCGGGTCGTCGCTGCTGTTCTTCGGTCTGTTCCTGTTCCTGCTGTACGTGTCCACCGAGCGGGCCGGCTGGCTGATCATCGGTGGCCTGCTGTTCGCGGCCGGTGCGTTCTTCGCCTACCAGACGTTCGGACACGTCCACAAACGAATCCAGGACTGGCTCGACCCGTTCTCGATCGACGGCGGTCAGGTCGCGACCGGGCTGATGGGCCAGGCCTGGGGTGGCGTCCTCGGCCGCGGCCTCGGTCAGGGCCGCCCGGAGATCACGCTGTACGGCCAGAGCGACATGATCATCTCCTCGTTCGCCGAGGAGCTCGGCCTGACCGGGCTGATCGCGATCATCCTGGTCTACACGCTGATCATCGAGCGCGGCCTGCGGACCGCGCTCGGCTGCCGCGACATCTTCGGCAAGCTCATCGCGACCGGTCTGGCGATGTCGTTCGCCCTGCAGATCTTCGTGATCGTCGGCGGCGTCACCGGGCTGATCCCGCTGACCGGTCTGGCCACGCCGTTCATGGCGCTGGGCGGTACGTCGCTGGTCGCGAACTGGGCCATCATCGCGCTGCTGCTGCGAATCAGTGACCAAGCACGCCGGCCGCAGACGCCGGCCGCTCCCGTGTCCGACGAAACGATCGCCATGGCGGTGCAGAAGCAGTGAATTCAGCGATCCGACGACTGGCCGTGGCAGCGATCATCCTGATGCTCGCGCTGATGGCGAACTCGACGTACCTGCAGGCGTTCCGGGCCGGTGAGCTCAACGGCCGCAACGACAACCGCCGGGTGCGCGACTCGCAGTTCTCGGTGAACCGCGGTCCGATCCTGATCGGCAGTACGCCGATCGCCAAGAGCGAGCAGTCGAACGACCGGTTCAAGTTCCAGCGCACCTACCCGGCCGGACCGACGTACGCACCGCTCACCGGGTTCTACTCCTACCTGTACGGCCGTGGCGGGATCGAGCTGACGATGAACTCCGAGCTGAACGGCTCGGACCCGTCGATGGCGTTCCGCCGGATCATCGACGTGATCAGCAACCGCCCGCAGCAGGGCGGCAGCGTGACACTGACACTGAACGCCGCGGCCCAGCAGGCTGCGTACGCCGGACTGGCCGGCAAGACCGGCGCGGTCGTCGCGCTGGAGCCGAAGACGGGCAAGGTGCTGGCGATGGTGAGCCGGCCGTCGTACGACCCGAACCAGCTGGCCTCGCACGACCTGGACAAGGTCAGCGACGCGTGGAAGAGGCTCAACGCGGACCCGAACAAGCCGCTGTCGAACCGGGCGGCGAAGGAGCTCTACCCGCCGGGCTCGACGTTCAAGCTGGTGACGGCGGCGGCCGCGCTGTCGAGCGGGAAGTACACGCCGGAGACGAAGGTCAACTCGCCGGCAGAGCTGCCGTTGCCGCAGACCACGCAGCCGCTGGTGAACGAGGACCGCCGCAACTGCGGCGGCAGCGACAACGCGACCCTCACGGTGGCGCTGCGCTTGTCGTGCAACACGGCGTTCGGCAGTGTCGGCCTGGACCTCGGTCCGGACGTCCTGCGTGACCAGGCGGCGAAGTTCGGCTTCGGCGAGAAGCAGTTGCCGGAGCTCGGGGCCGTGGCCAGCCAGTTCCCCGGCGACCCGAACCCGCCGCAGACGGCGCAGTCGGCGATCGGCCAGTTCGACGTCCGGGCCACCCCACTGCAGATGGCGATGGTGTCGGCCGGAATCGCGAACAAGGGCGAGGTGATGAAGCCCTATTTGGTCCAGAACGTGAAGACGGCGGACCTGAAGACGGTGTCGGAGACCAAGCCGGAGTCGCTGCACCAGGCGGTCACGCCGGAGGTCGCGTCCCAGCTGACCACGATGATGATCGACGTCGTGAACAACGGCACCGGCAAGCCGGGCCGGATCAGCGGGGTCCAGGTGGCCGGCAAGACCGGTACGGCGCAGACCTCGCCGGACCGGCCGCCGTTCGCCTGGTTCACCGCGTTCGCGCCGGCCGACGACCCGAAGGTCGCGGTCGCCGTGCTGATCGAGAAGGCGAACATCTCCCGTGACGACATCGCCGGCGGCAAGCTCGCCGCGCCGATCGCGAAGAGCGTCATGGAGGCGGTGCTGAACCAATGAGCACCATACGGAATGATGCCGTGACGGTGCGTCTTTCCCACGGGGGTCCACGCGTGGCGGTCGCTACGGTGGGCAAGTCGAGTGAGTGTTTCCGGACGGGTTGGAAGGCTGAGTCATGACATCGCAGGCACGTCTCGTCGGCGGCCGGTACGAAGAGGGCGAACCGCTTGGCCGCGGCGGCATGGCCGATGTGCGCAGGGGCGTCGACAACCGGCTCGGCCGGGCGGTCGCGATCAAGCGGCTCCGGGTCGACCTGGCGAGTGACGCGACCTTCCAGGCCAGGTTCCGGCGCGAAGCGCAGTCGGCGGCCTCGCTGAACCACCCGACCATCGTGTCGGTGTACGACACCGGTGAGGAGCCCGACCCGAACGGCTCCGGCGTCACGATCCCGTACATCGTGATGGAGCTGGTGACCGGCAAGACGCTGCGCGACCTGATTCGCGAGGGCCGCAAGATCATGCCGGAGCGAGCGCTGGAGATCACCTCCGGCGTCCTCGAGGCACTGGACTACAGCCACCGGGCCGGCATCGTGCACCGCGACATCAAGCCCGGGAACGTGATGCTGACCCCGCAGGGCCAGGTCAAGGTGATGGACTTCGGCATCGCCCGGGCGGTCGCGGACACCTCGTCCACGATGACCCAGACCGCGGCCGTCATCGGCACCGCGCAGTACCTGTCGCCGGAGCAGGCGCGCGGCGAGACCGTGGACGCCCGGTCCGACCTGTACTCGACCGGCTGCCTGCTGTACGAACTGCTCACCGGCCGGCCGCCGTTCGTCGGTGAGTCGCCGGTGTCGGTGGCCTACCAGCACGTCCGGGAACAGCCGCTGCCGCCTTCGTCGTTCGATCCGGACATCCCGCCGGAGGTCGACGCCGTCGTACTGAAGGCGCTGGCGAAGAGCCGCGAGGAGCGGTACCAGAGCGCATCGGAGATGCGGCAGGACATCCACCGGGTGCTGGCCGGACAGCAGGTGACCGCGCCGATGGCGTCGGTCGCCGAGACCCGCGCGATCCCGGCGACCGTGGCCTCGACCGCGGCGACGCAGGCGTACCGGCAGGGTCCGGCCGACGACCTGCTGCCGCCCGGCGGCGACCCGGACGACCTCGAGGACTCCCGGTCGCGGCGCAACCGCGGTCTCGCCTACTTCCTGCTCGGCCTGGCCATCGTCGCGATCGCGGTCGGTGCCTACGCGCTGTTCACCAACCTCGGCAAGGACAACGGCGGTACTGCGAACACTCCGCCGGCGAAGGTCCAGGTGCCGGACGTGAGTGGCATGACGGCGACGCAGGCGACCGCGGCGCTGACCGAGAAGGGTCTGAAGTTCGCGCAGGGGCCGAACCAGACGAGTGACACGGTCGGCCGCGGCTTCGCGCTCAGCCAGACGCCGGAGCCGGCCACCCAGGCCGACCCGGGCTCGACCGTCACCGTGGTCTTCTCGTCCGGCCGGGCTGCGTTCCCGGTACCGGATGTGATCGGCAAGTCCGAGTCGCAGGCCCGCAAGGCGCTGGAGGGCTCGCCCGGGAACTTCAAGGTCAAGGAAGACACGGTCAAGCAGGACAGCGGCGAGAAGGCCGGCACCGTTCTCGCGGTCAGCCCGGATCCGAACGGCACGTACCCGTCCGGCGCCGAGTTCACCCTGACCGTGTCCAGCGGCAAGGAGTTGGTCGAGGTCCCGAACGTCGTCAGCGTGCCGCAGGACGACGCGACCAAGCAGCTGAAGGATCTCGGCTTCCAGGTCGGCTACAAGAACGGCACCGACCCGAACTACGGTCCGGACGCGGTGATCGCGCAGAGCGAGAAGGCCGGCACCAAGATCGCGAAGGGCTCGACGATCACGCTGACCGTCAACACGGAGCCCGAACCGCCGAGCAACCCGCCGAGCAGCACCCCGTCCACTCCGGAGAGCCCGGGCACGCCGGGGATCACGATCGGCGGCTGACCGCCGTACAACGCACCGCGGCCCCCGCCTCGGCGGGGGCCTTTCGCGTTGGAATCAGCTGACCACGGGCGCCAGACCGGCGGAGCGCGCGACAGCGTCCGGGTCGCCGCAGATCGCGAGCCAGTTGGCCAGCATCCGGTGGCCGCCCTCGGTGAGCACGGACTCCGGGTGGAACTGGACGCCTTCGACCGGGAGGTCACGGTGCCGGGCCGCCATGATCACACCGGCGTCGGTCCGGGCCGTCACCTGCAGCTCGTCCGGCACGGTGTCCTCGGCGATCGCGAGCGAGTGGTAACGGGTCGCGGTGAACGGCGACGGCAGTCCGGCGAGCACACCGGCGCCGTCGTGGAACACCTGGCTCGTCTTCCCGTGCAGCAACTCGTCCGCGCGTCCGACCACGCCGCCGTACGCGACTCCGATGGCCTGCAGGCCGAGGCAGACGCCGAAGATCGGCACCTCGCCACCCTTCTCCCGCACGATGTCCACGCAGGCGCCGGCTTCCTCCGGCGTACCCGGGCCGGGCGAGAGCAGGACTCCGTCGTACTCGATGACCTGGTCAGGGGTGACCTCGTCGTTGCGCAGCACAGTGGTCTCGGCCTGCAACTGCTGGAGGTACTGCACCAGGTTGTAGACGAAGGAGTCGTAGTTGTCGACGACAAGGATCCGCGGCATGCGGACCATTGTGGCAGCTAGCGGCCGCTGGCCGTCGGGCTGACCGACGGGGTGTGCTCGAACCCGGGCACGGTCGCGCTCTGCAGGTCGAGCGTGCCCTCGTACGCCGGCATCGCGACCGATGACTCGTTCTTCACCTCGTAGCCGAGCTGGAACTTCACCACGTAGTCCTGCAGGTTCTCGATGTACTGCGAGTCGTCGAGCGCCTGCTGCAGCTTCCGCCGATCGCCGATCGCCGTGATCTTGTACGGCGGCAGGTAGGGCACACCGTGCAGTACGACGGAGTTCCCGACGCACTTGATCCCGGTGGTGGAGATGACCCGGTGGTTCTGGATCGAGAGCGCGTCGGCACCACCGGCCCAGAGCGCGTTCACCACCGCCTGGATGTCCTGCTGGTGGATCACCAACCAGTCCGCGTCGACGTCCGGGTTCTCCTTGACCACCTCGGACGGCGCGTCCTTCAGCGTCACCGTCAGACCTGGGCCGGTCACCGGCGTGGTCCCGACGTCCTCGGACAGGTCCTGGAGCTTCTTGGCCAGCGCCGGATCGATCGAACCCTGCTGCTCCTGCAGCTTCTCGATGTCCTGGGTCAGCGCCGCGTGCTGGCGGACCAGGCTCGCGCTGCGCCGGCTCTGTTCCTCCACGAGCCCGGCGAGCGTAGTGTTGCGAGAAGGACGCAGGTCGGTGCCTCGGGCGTTGGTGGCGCTGGTCGCGAACAGCAGACCGGCGCACAGCAGCGCCAGGGGTGCCCCCACGCGCCACAGCGAAATCCGCTTGAACCTACGCACCTGTGATCTCCATGTTGCTGTCTGCACTACGCTAACCCCGGACCGGACCCGACAGGTCCGGGCCTCCTGGCCTCAGAGGTCAGCTTATGCGTCCTTACAAGGAGTTCAGCCGTGCCCGAGTCGAGCAGTCGCAACAAGAAGAAGACCGAGAAGGTCAAGGTCGAGAAGACGCCGAAGAAACCGCGCACCACCAGCCGCGTGTGGGTCGCGCCGGTGATGCTCGCCTGCTGGCTGCTCGGGCTCGCCTGGCTGGTCGTCTTCTATGTGGCCGGCCAGAGCATTCCGCTGATGGACGACCTGGGCAACTGGAACCTGCTGATCGGCATGGGCCTGATCGCGGTCGGCTTCGTTGTCTCCACCCAGTGGGTCTGACGCACTGATCCCACCGGGTGAACCGGACCTGTCCGGAATCACAGCAGTGGAGTTATCCACATCCATATCCCCAGTTGTGCACACCGTTTTGGCGACGTTGTCCCCAGCTCACCTTCGACTTCTCCACCGAATCCGGCCGAAACTCGGCAAAATCTGTGGATAAGTCAGGTTTGAGTGGATGAGTTTCCACACCGTTCACGTCGGCAGCGGGCGGTTGTCCACCACCTTCTTCATCACGATCGTCGAGGTCAGCCGCTGTACTCCGGGCAGCCGGGCCAGCCGCTCGTCGCGCAGCCGCTGGAACGCGCCGATATCGGCCGTCGCCACCCGGACGAAGTAGTCCGGCTCCCCGAACAGCCGCTCGGCATGCACCACCTCGGGGATCTCGGCCAGCCCGGACTCGAATCCGGCCACCGACTCCTCCCGGTCCATCGTGACCGCGAGCAGCACCTCGAACCCGCGCCCGACCGCGCCCGGATCGATGACAGCCCGGTATCCACTGATCACGCCGGAGCGCTCCAGCTCCCGCAGCCGCCGGTGACAGGGCGCCGCACTCAGCCCGATCCGTTGGGCGAGGTCGGTGACGGTCAGCCGGCCGTCCGCCTGAAGCACCGCAAGGATCTTGCGATCGATCGCGTCCATGGCACAGATCCTAACCGCTGTCCCGCGATGTGAGCATGAATTCGCACGATATCGTCGCCGATTCAGCACTAATCTTGCGCCATGCTGGACTTCCTGCCCATCCTCGCCGCCTGCTTCGGGATTCCGCAGTACCTGCCGCAGCTCCTCAAGCTCCGCGGCACGGGTGACACTGCCGGCGTCTCCTGGTCCTGGGCGACGCTGACGAGTGCGAACAACGCGGCCTGGTTCGCGTACTTCATGGCCTCGGGCTACTGGACCGCGAGCCTGCCGTCCACAGGGGCAGCCATCCTGGCCGGCACCCTCTCGGTGATGCTGGTACGACGTGGCGCGGTGAACCGCCGCGCGATCGTGTGGATCTGCGGCTGGGTGGGACTGCTCGTGCTCGCGGCAGCCGTCGGTGGACGGATCGGCCTGGGCACCTTGCTCGCCGCCGCCTCGATCGTCCAGGTCACGCCGTCAGTGTGGACGGCGTACCGGACCGCACGGCCGACCGGCATCTCCCAAGGCACGTGGGCCCTGGTGTTCGGCGAACTGTCCTGCTGGTTCGTCTTCGGCCTGTGGAAAACGGACCCGCGCCTGATCACCCTGGGCGCCACCGGCATCCTCGCCAGCCTCCTCATGCTGGCCCGCATCCGCCACGCCACCCGCCTCACCTCCGCACCCATCGACCGAATCAAGTCACCGGCGTAGCTTCGAAGTGCGACCTGGGGCGAGACAGGGGAGGTCGCACGATGTTCGTTCAGGTCATTCAGGGGCAGATCACCGATGCCGAGCAGGCGCACACCGCGTTCGACCGGTGGATGGAAGAGCTGGCGCCCGAGGCGACCGGCTGGCTGGGGAGCACCGCCGGGGTCACCGCGGACGGGCGGTTCATCGTGCTGGCCCGGTTCGACTCCGCCGATGCGGCGCGGCGGAACAGCGAGTCGCCCGCGCAGGACAAGTGGTGGCACGAGTTCTCGACGCTGCTCACCGGCAGCGCCATCTTCCACGAGTCCGAGGATGTGACGGTCGACCAGTCCGGCGATCCGAATGCGGCAGGTTTCGTCCAGGTGATCCAGGGACGGGCATCGAACCCCGAGCGAGCCCGGGCGCTGATGGCCGAGCATCCGGAGGAATGGGCTGCCTTCCGGCCGGACATCATCGGCAGTCTGCTCGCGATCTACGACGACGGTGCCTTCACGACCGCGCTGTACTTCACCTCCGAGGCGGAGGCCCGGGAGGGCGAGCGGAAGGAGCCGCCGGCCAGCCTGAAGGCGACGATGGACGAACTGAACTCGCTCGACGCGGAGCAGCCGGTGTTCTTCGATCTCGACCAGCCCTGGCTGTTCTCACCCCGCTGAGCCGGCCGGCTCCACCTCTACGTAGAGATATATGTAGACACGGTCCACCCTCGTACGTATAGTTCTACGTAGGAGGAGTGAGAAGCATGCCGAACAAGACGATCTACGTGTCGGACGACGACCTGCCGCTGTACAAGAAGGCGCAGGAGCTCGCCGGGAACCTGTCCTCGGCGATCTCGATCGCGCTGCGCAAGTACGTCGAACTGGAGGAAGGCCGGCTCGAGGGGTACGACGAGATCACCGTGCGGGTCGGCCGGGGGACCGGCCGCAAGCAGCGGTTCTCCGGCGTACTGCTCGCCGAGGGCGGCCGATCCAGCAAGCACGGCTACGAGGCCTTCAAGGTGTACCGGAGCCGGACCGGCAAGTACGTGCTGCACGCCGACCGCAGCAACCTCTTCACCGTGGGCGCCGACGACGAGCAGTACCTGAGCGGCTGGCGCTCCTGGATCGGCAACTGGAGTACCGACCAGTCCTGGAGCGTGGCCCAGGGCGAGGCCACCCTCGATGTCGTCGACACCATCGAGGAGCTCCGCGAGCTGATCCCCGAGGACCTCTACGAACTGGTCGAGGAAGCCTCGAACCACCCGACGGTGGAGGACCTCGACATCTAGTCCTCATCCCTCTGCGCTGATCCGGCGCCTTCGACGAAGGCCGGCCGGCTGGATCAGTACGCCCTGAACCTCCTCCCACAGACCCTTTCAGCCACTGGGTCAGGTTCACCCTGCCCACTTCACCCGAGGAAGACCCATGTCATCAGCCATCGACGTCCGCGGACTGCGCAAGTCCTACGGCGACAAGCTCGTGCTGGACGGCATCGACCTGAACGTTGCCGAAGGCACCATCTTTGCCCTGCTCGGCCCGAACGGCGCCGGCAAGACCACCGCGGTGCAGATCCTGTCCACCCTCGTCACGGCCGACGCCGGCGAGATCCGGGTCGCCGGGTTCGATCTGCACCACAAGCCCGAGGACGTCCGGTCCGCGATCGGTGTCACCGGCCAGTTCTCCGCGGTCGACGGCCTGCTCACCGGCCGCGAGAACCTGATCATGATGGCCGACCTGCACCACCTCGGCCGTCGCGAGGGCCGCCTCCGGGCGGACGAACTACTGGAGCGGTTCGACCTCGTCGAAGCCGGCTCGAAGATGGCCTCGACGTACTCGGGCGGTATGAAGCGCCGGCTCGACCTGGCGATGACGCTGGTCGGGGATCCACGGATCATCTTCCTGGACGAGCCGACCACCGGCCTGGACCCGCGCAGCCGGCACAGCATGTGGCAGCTGATCCGCGAGCTGGTCGCCGGAGGCGTCACCGTCCTGCTCACCACGCAGTACCTGGACGAGGCGGATGAGCTCGCCGACCGGATCGCCGTACTCGATCATGGGCGGCTGGTCGCGCAGGGAACCGCCGAGCAGCTGAAGCGGCTGGTACCGGGCGGGCATGTCCGGCTCCGGTTCACCGCGCCCGACGTGTTCGCCCTTGCGGCCCAGGTCCTGCCGGAGGCGGCGCGAGACGAGGAGGCACTGGTCCTGCAGGTGCCGAACGACGGCAGCGTGCACTCGCTGCGCGCCCTGCTGGCCAGGATCGACGACGCCTCACTCGAGCTCGACGAACTGACCGTCCACACCCCCGACCTGGACGACGTGTTCTTCGCCGTCACCGGTCAGCCCACTGTTGAGACTTCGCACGAGAAGGTGACGACGAAATGAGTTACGCACTGCAGGACACCGCCACCATGCTGCGCCGCAACCTACGGCACGCCCAGCGCTACCCCGGCTTGTCCCTCGGCGCCCTCGCGATGCCGGTGATCATGATCCTGCTGTTCGGCCTCGTCTTCGGCGACACGTTCTCAGCAGGTCTCGGCGGCAGCGGCGGCTTCGACTACATCGACTTCCTCACCCCGGGCATTCTGCTGATGTCGATCGCGTCCGGGACGATGTCTCCCGCGGTGGCCGTCTGCATGGACATGACCGAGGGCATCGTCGCGCGGTTCCGGACGATGGCGATCTTCCGGCCCGCCGTACTGACCGGACATGTGCTGGGCAACGTACTCGTGACGATCGTCAGCCTGGCGTTGGTGGTCGGCTTCGCCGTCCTGATCGGGTTCCGTCCGAACGCGTCGCCGGGTGACTGGCTGCTGGCAGCCGGCCTGCTGATCGCGCTGACCGTCGCGCTGACCTGGTTCGCGATCGCACTGGGCCTGACCAGCAAGACACCGGAGGCGGCGAGCAACGTCGTCCTGCCGATCTCCCTGCTGCTGCCGTTCCTCAGCAATACCTTCATCCCGCTGGAGTCGATGCCGAGCGGAATCCGCTGGTTCGCCGAGTACCAGCCGTTCACCCCGACCATCAACACCCTGCGGCACCTGCTGCTGGGTACGCCGATGGACAGCGGCGACGGCTGGCTCGCGCTGGCCTGGTGCGCCGCCATCGCCGTGGTCGGCTACTTCTGGGCCCAGAAGAACTACAACAAGGGGACGGTGGCCTAGGACGGTGCGCCGAGCAGGTTCGCCTTCGTGCGGACGTGAGCGGGCACGAGCAGGTCGCAGTCAGGGTTGTTCTCCGGTTCGCCGGCAATGACGTGGAGCGGGATCACGCCAGTCCAATAGGGCAGGTCGAGGTCCTGCTCCTCGTCGTTGGCAGGCCCGGAGCGGGTCTTCACCGATGCTTCGGTCAGTGAGAGCGCGAGGACCGAGGTCTTCGCGAGTTCCTTGCGGTTCGGCGGGCGGACCGCGGTGGAGCGGCCGGGGACGAGGTGGTCGACAATGCGGTTGAGGGCGTGCAGCTTCTCCTCCGGATCGGTCACCAGCCTCGGTACGCCGAAGATGACCGCCGACCGGTAGTTGACCGAGTGGTGGAACGCGGAGCGGGCAAGCACCAGGCCGTCCGCGTGCGTGATGGTCACGCAGATTGTCTGTTGCGGCGCCGCGACCACACTGCGGGCGGCGACCGACCCATGCAGGTACAGCGTCCCGTCGGGTCCCTCGTCCAGATCCACGCCGTACGCCGTCGGCAGCACCAGCGGTGCACCGTCGACGACGACACCGAGGTGGCAGAACATGCCGTCGAGGAGTACGTCGTACAGCGCCTGCCGGTCGGTAGCAGCGCGCTCCTTGGAGCGGCGGAGGGCGGTCCGGTCGGTCGGCTGCAGCGGCGTGGTGGTCATGTCACCAGAGTCCCGTCCGGAGTGGCATGCTGGCACGGTCCATTCCCGCGCGAATCAGGTAGTCCATTCGTGGAAAGCTCCCTGCCGCTGACCATCGATCGCCGGACCGGTCTGCCGCTGCACCTGCAGCTGGCCGAGCAGTTCCGGGCCGCGATCCTGGACGGCCGGCTCCGGTCCGGCCACCGGCTCCCGTCCACCCGCGATCTCGCCCGCGACCTGTCCGTGTCCCGGTCGGTGACTCAGGCGGCGTACGACCAACTCCACGCTGAGGGGTGGATCGAGGGTCGTACGGGTGCCGGGACGTACGTGACGGACGTCGTACCGCTGCAGCCCACCGTACGGCACCGGGCCGCATCCCAGCCGGATCCGGCGGCCGAGCTGCTCAGCCTGCGCCCCGGCATCCCGTACATCGCACCGACGCCGGACCCCGGCTGGCGACGTGCCTGGCGGGAGGTGTCGACGCAGTCGCCGCCACATGGGTACGACGAAGCTGCCGGGCTACCGGAGCTCCGCGCTGCGCTGGCTGACCACGTCGGCCGCGTCCGTGGGATCGCCTGCGGGCCGGAGAACATCCTGATCACCAACGGCACCGTGCACGGCCTTCGGTTGCTGCTCACGGTGACCCGGCGGCCTGGCGACCGGATCGCGATCGAGGACCCCGGCTACCTGAACGCGGTCGTCGCGGCCCGGGACCACCACCTCGACATCGTCGACGTACCGGTGGACGCCGACGGACTGCAGGTCTCCGCACTGACTGAGGTCCCGGCCGTCTACGTGACCCCGTCGCACCAGTACCCACTCGGCGGACGGCTGCCCGTTGCCCGACGCAACGAGCTGGTCCGGTGGGCACGCCGGAACGACGCGATGCTGATCGAGGACGACTACGACAGCGAGTTCCGGTACGACGTCGCGCCACTGCCCGCGCTCGCCCAGCTGGACCTGGATCGGGTGGTCCATCTCGGCACGCTCTCCAAGACGATCAGTCCGGCGCTCCGGCTCGGCTGGCTGGTCGCGTCCGACACGATGGTCGATCGCCTGGCCCGCTTCCGCGCCGAGTCCGGCGACTGGCCCGGCTGGCCGATGCAGGCTGCCCTCCTCGCCATGCTCCGCGACGGCTACCTCGACCAGACCGTCCGCAAAGGCCGCCGCCTGTACGCCGATCGCCGCCTCCACACCTGCACCACCCTTTCGCCCTACGGCCAAATCATCGGCCAGGAGGCGGGCCTCCACATCACCCTGCTCCTCCCCGACTCCCTCAACGACCACCAAATCACCGCCGAAGCCCGCCAAGTCGGCGTAGTAGTAGCCCCGTTGTCGGAGTACCGCCGCTCCACCCCCGGCCCACCCGGCCTAGTCATCGGCTACGCCACCCCCAGCACCCCCGACCTCCACCGAGCCCTCGACATCCTGGTGCGGGTTCTCGATGGAGCCGGCGTCAGTCCCCGTTGAGTTGGTCCCACTCACGGCCCAGCGGAAGTTGACGGGGTCGGAGAAGGTGGCGTTGACCTTGCCGAGGCCCTTGATGACCGTGGCGGTGCCGTTGGCGTGGCCAACGGCGTACAGGTAGCCGGCCTTGGCGTCCTTGTCGATGCCGAGGAGCAGTGTGCCGTTCTGGCCGCACCTGGTCGCGATCAGCTTCTCGAAGCCCTGCCAGGTACCGGCGCGGACCTGCTTTGCCGGCACGCATGATGCTGCGTCGGGACATGATCCCTCCCCCTTCCTCCCACTCTCATTGAGCTCTTGGAGGGGGGAACGGAAGGTCCTACGGTGTTAGCGGATTTTCGCGGAGGGGTGGCTGTACTACGGGGACGTCGTCGGGCCAGGTGAGTTCGGAGAGCCACATGGTGCGGCCTTTGGGGTCGGTGCCGACCTGGGTTGGGTTCCAGGCGTGGTAGACGAACCAGTCGCGGTTGTCCTTGTGGATCACCATGTTGTGACCGGGGCCGGCGGCGTCGGGAGAGGACGACAGGATCGGGTCGCCGGACTTCGTGCAGGGGCCGATGGGGGATGAGCAGCGGGCGTGGCCGACGGCGTAGGCCGCCTTGTCGAAAGCGTTGGCCGAGTAGAAGAGATGGAAGACGCCGGATCGTCCGACCATGTACGGCGCTTCGACCAACGCACCCTCCCACGGGAGGTCCTGCTTGATCAGCCGATGTACCGGACCGGTCAAACTCAGACCGTCGGCCGACAGCTCCGACACGTAGATCCACGTGTCGACACCGATCGCGTTGCCATCGTTCTTCCAGTACAGCCATCGCCTCCCGGTCGAGTCCTGGAACGGCGACGCGTCGATCGAACCACCCTCGTCTGCCTGACAGATCAACGGCTCAGACGATTTGTCGACATATGGACCTGTCGGCACGGACGCGACCGCGACCCCGATGCACTGACGACCGGACGCAGTCCCGCGAGTCGTGTAGTACATGACGTACCGATCGGGCCGGTGCACCGAAACCTCCGGCGCCCAGACCCGACCCGGCGACGACCAATCCGGCAACGACGGCAGAGCAGAGCCGACCTGCTCCCACGCCACCAGGTCGGCAGACTTCAACGTCTGCACGTTCCCCAACGGCCCGTTGGTCGCGAAGGCGTAGAAGCCGTTGCCCACCGCAATGATGGCTGGGTCGGCGAAGTTGCCGTCGTAGACCGGATTGGTGAATCCCACGTGTCTCCTTACTTGCTCTCGTAGAACCGCAGATAGTCGAACGTCGCCACCGGCGCCGGGTTCGCACCGGTGAACTCACCATGCGCATACAGCCCGAGCTTCGGCGTCTGCCCCGCGGGCAGTACCCACGAGGCGCCCCATGTCCAGCTCTGCCCATCGACGGACGTCCCAGCGCGGTAGACGTTCTCACCTGCAGCATTCTTGCTGTACGCGATCCGCAGCCACAGCGTCGACGCCGACCGCCCGATCGCCGCCGCACCGTACGTCGTCGCACCGTCCGACGGCCGCGCCACCAGCTCGCGCCCGTACTCCGTCTGCCGTGTCTTCCAGATCGAGACGGAGCCCAGCCGCGCGAAGTCGTTGTCGTTCAGATAGACGATCATCCCGGCCTGCTGATAGTTGCGTACGTCGTTCGCACCGAGATCGAGCTGCAGTTTGGTCTCGGCGATCCAACTGTCCCCGGCCGGCGTCTGGTGGAACAGCAATCCGGCGTTGTTCCCACTGCCGACCATGTCCGCGTTCTCCAACGGCCACGACAGCTTGCCATCAGCAACAACCGCGTTGGCGTCCTCACGCAGCCACGACCAGTCGTCACCCAGGTTCGCGGAGAAGTCGTCTCCGGACAACAGCTTCCCGGTCCGCGGTACGTCGGCCATCCGTCGTACCGGCTCCGCCACCGGACGGACGGTCAGGTTGTCCACCTCGGCCGACCCGAGCCACCGCACCGGCGCAGCCCGAAGCATCAGCCCGGGTACGGCGAGTTGTGCCTCGGCGTACACGTCACCCAGACCGGCGTCGTTCACCCGAGCGGTGACTGTCGTACCGGAGACCTGCACGCTCAGCTTGTTCCACTGCGACCGGTCGAAGTCGGCCGGCAGTGCGGCCGACGCGGTCCGGTGACCCGCCACAACGGTCACCTTGCCACCCGACACAGTGGCGACGACCTCGTTGCCGAGCACGGTGGTGAACGAGTTCCCCAGCCGTACGTCGGCCTCCACGCGGAGCGAACCACCCGGCGCGGACTGGCGCGTCTGCGCGGCACCGGAGATGGACGCCGTCGGTCCGCCCAAAGCGTCACCGGGCTGCCGACTGGCACCGAGCACACCACCAGCCGGATCGGTCGAGTCGATCCCGAGTCCGGACCCGGTCGTCGGCGCGGGCACCGGGCCCTCGGACGGCCCGAGCCCGGCGCGGGTCCGCGGCCAGCCGTCGATCCAGTCGATCCGGTCGATCAGCATCGGCCGCCGGTTGACCCCGAGCGGGTTGGTCAGCCACGGCGTACCGCGGTCGATCGCGTGGTAGACGATGTGGTCCTGGCCGGCCGCGTCGGTGATGAACGCGTGGTGGCCGGGTCCGATCCACCGGTTCCCGTTCTGCGTGATGACCGTCGTACCGCCGACGTGTGAGTCGGTCAGTGCGACACCGTCCTTGTCGAGGAAGGGGCCGCGCGGTGAGCGGGACCGGCCCGCGAAGACCGAGTAGCCCGTGGTCGGGCCGGCGCAACAGTTCATCGACGAGCCCATGAAGTAGTACCAGCCGTCGCGGTAGACGACGTACGAACCCTCGTAGCGGTCGCCGATGGTCACCTGGGTCGGCGCACCGACCGAGTGCAGGCCGTCCGGCGACAGTTCGGTGACGGAGATGCCGCCGTTGAAACCGCCGTAGTACAGGTACCGCTTGCCGTCGGCGGCGGTCAGCAGAGCGGGGTCGATCGTGCCGAGGAAGCCGCCGTTGCCGTCCGGTCTCGGCGCGACGACCGGTCCTTCGGTAGCGGTCCACGGTCCGGCCGGGGTCGGGGCGGTGGCCACGCCGATCGCGGGATCGCCGCCGGCGTTGGCCGTGGTGTCGGTGACGGTGAAGTACATGACGTACCGGCCGCCGAAGTAGCGGATGTCCGGCGCCCAGAAGAACGATCCGGGCGCGGCCCAGGCCGGCTTGGTCGCGTCCGTGAAGACGGTGCCTAGGTACTCCCAGGAACCGAAGTCCTTGGTGCGGGCCATGTGCATCAGACCGAACGGGCCGCCTCCGACCAGCGGGTCAGAGGTGGCATAGGCGTACCAGTAGCCGTCCCGGCCCTGGATGATCGACGGATCGGCGAACGTGTCGGCGAAGCTGGACGTGATCGGGTTGGTCGTCTTCACCGCGGGGTCGGGTGCGGCCGTGGCGGCCGTCGTACCGGCGGCCAGGGCAGCCACAGCGCAGACTGCGGCGAGGAATCTTCTCGGAGGCACGGGCGGGTTCCTCTCTGTTTGGTGCATCAGCCTTCGTCGGTGCGGAGGCGGATCAGGTGCCACGACGCGGGCGGCAGCGTGGCGGTGCAGTTCCCGTCGACGACCTCGGTGCCGTCGACGGACCGGGGCGCCACCCGGTCCGGGTCGTCCGCGGTGTTCGCCGCGGCCCGGTCGTCGTCGTACAGGGCCAGGTGCTCGACCACGCGCACACCGCGGCCGAGCGGGATCTCCAGGTCGACCTTGTCGGTCTCACTCCGGTTCACCACGAAGATCGCGGTCTCGCTGGTGTTCTCGTCGTACGTCGCTGTGCTCCACAGTGCCGGGATGCGGCCGAACGCGGCGGTGTCGATGTCCGGCCCGTCGCCGATCGCGGTCTGCAGGACGGTCGGACCGGCGTACCGGGCGGTCAGCGCGAACGGATGGAAGATGGTCTGCCGCCAGGCCCGGCCGTCCGGCTCGGTCCGGATCGGCGCGATCACGTTGACCAGTTGCGCAAGGCAAGCGATCTTCACCCGGTCGGCATGCCGCAGCAGCGTGATCAACAGGCTGCCGACCACCACCGCGTCGTCGACGGTGTAGGTGTCCTCGATCAACGGGCTCACCTCGCGGATGCCGAGGCCGAGCTCGCCGGGGAAGTGCCGCTGGTTCCAGACGTTCCACTCGTCGAACGACAAGGTGATCTCCTTGTCGCTGCGCTTCAGCGCCTTCACGTGGTCGGCGGTCGCGACCACCGCGGAGATCATCCGGTCCATCTCCTCGGCCGCCGCGAGGAAACTGCCCTGATCACCATCGTGAGGTTCGTAGTACGCGTGCAGGCTGATGTGATCGACCAGGTCGTACGTGCGTTCCAGCACGACCCGCTCCCACTCGCCGAACGTCGGCATCCCGGCGTTGCTCGAACCGCAGGCGACCAGTTCGAGACCGGGCTCGACCCGGCGCATCGCGTTCGCGGTCTCCTCGGCCAGCCGGGCGTACTCCTGGGCGGTCTTGTGGCCGATCTGCCAGGGGCCGTCCATCTCGTTGCCCAGGCACCACACCTTGATGCCGTACGGCGCCTCGTGGCCGTTGGCGACCCGGCGATCGGGCAGCTCCGTGCCGGCCGGGAGGTTGCAGTACTGCAGCAGCTCGACCGCTTCCTTGATCCCGCGGGTGCCGAGGTTGACCGCCCAGATCGGCTCGACGTCCGCCTTGCCGGCCCAGGCGACGAACTCGTCGGTGCCGAACTGGTTCGGCTCGATCGCCCGCCAGGCCAGGTCGAGCCGGCGCGGCCGCTGGTTCTTCGGCCCGACGCCGTCCTCCCAGTCGTAGTTCGAGACGAAGTTGCCACCGGGGTAGCGGATCGTGGTGACACCGAGCTCGCGGACCAGCTCCAGCACGTCCTGGCGGAAGCCGTCCGGATCGGCGGTCGCGTGGCCGGGCTCGTAGATCCCGGTGTAGACGCAGCGGCCCATGTGCTCGACGAACGAGCCGAACAGGCGCCGGTCGAGCGCACCGACCTCGAACGCACGATCCACGACAAGACGTGCCACGAGGCCTCCCGGCGAACGTTTACAACGTTTAACGTGGATGTCTACAACGATTGATATCCGGTGTAAAGGGTTCACCCCCCGCGGGCATGGCACACTCAGGCGACAGGCGGTGACAGGAGGTACGGATGGCGACCAGGCTGAGCGATGTGGCGGCACGGGCCGGCGTGTCGGTGAAGACCGTGTCGAACGTCATCAACGACTACCCGCACATCACCGCGCACACCCGGGCCAAGGTCGAGGCCGCGATCGCCGCGCTGGACTACAAGCCGAACGTCAGTGCCCGCTCGCTGCGCAAGGGCCGGTCGGACTTCATCGCCCTGGCCATCCCGGAGATGGCCTCGCCGTACTTCGCCGAGCTCGGCGCGGCGATCAGCCGGGCGGCGAAACGGCGTGGCATCACTGTGCTGATCGATCAGACCGAGGGCGAGGCCGCGGCCGAGAAGCTGGTCCTGGACGGGATGCGCGGGCAACTGATCGACGGCATCGTGTTCTCGCCGATCACCACCGCCCCGGCGAAGATCGGCACGGCCGGTACGGCGAAACCCCTTGTCCTGCTGGGCGAACGGCCTGCGGGTGGCACCTTCGACCATGTCGCGGTCGACTCGGTCCAGGCGTCGTACGACGCGACGACGCACCTGATCTCGATCGGCCGGCGGCGGATCGCAGCGATCGGGGTCGGTGGGGGAGCCGGCACCGGAGCGGTTCGGCGGAAGGGATACCGGAAGGCGTTGAAGGCGGCGGGGTTGCCGCACGACCCGGCGCTCGAGCTGGCCGGGACCGGCTATCACCGCGACGACGGCGCGGCCTCGATGCGTGAACTGCTGGCGTTGCCCGAGCGACCGGATGCCGTGTTCTGTTTCAACGACCTGCTCGCGCTCGGCGCGCTGCGGACGCTCGCCGACGCGGGGCTGTCGGTGCCGGACGACGTCGCGGTGGTGGGCTTCGACGACATCGAGGACGGCCGGTACCACTCGCCGTCGCTGACCACGATCTCCCCGGACAAGGAGTGGCTGGCGCGCAACGCCGTCGATCTGCTGCTGGAGCGGATCTCCGGCAGCGGTGAGGCCGCGCGCCGCGACCTCACCGTTCCGTACACGTTGGAGATCCGCGAGTCGACCGCCGGCTGATCAGCGGCCGGGAAAGCCGGCGAGCTGCTTCGCGAAGGCGACCTGGACCTTCTCGCGGCGGCCGGCCAGGCCGAGGATGGCGTTGCGGACCGGGCGCAGCGGGCGCGGGAGGTTGGCCAGCCGGGTCAGCCGGTGGGCCAGCCCGATCACCCGAACGGCCTCGGCGCGCGAGTTGGTGGCATAGGCGTCGAGATCCGACTCGTCGTCGCGGGTCAGTGCGACCGAGAGCGCATCGGCCAGCACCATCGCGTCGCGCAGACCGAGGTTCATGCCCTGACCTCCCGCCGGGCTGTGGGTGTGCGCCGCGTCGCCGGCCAGCAGCACCCGCCCGGTCCGGTACTCGTCGGCCACCCGCTCGTGGATCCGGAACCGAGAACCCCAGATCACCTCGGTGACCTTCGGTGCGCTCTTGCGCGGACCACGGCCGACCAGCAACTGCTGCGCGTACGCCGCGTCCGGGTGTTCCGGTGCGTCACCCACCTCCGCGACCAGCCGGAAGCTGCCGTCCGGCAGTGGCGCGACCACGAGCAGTCCGGCGTGGGAGAAGTACAGCGCGACCTCGTCGACCGGCAGCCCGCCGTCGACGCGGACGTCGATCAGGCTGCAGGACAACTGCAGCGTGTTGCCCGGCATCCGCATCCCGGCCAGCTCGCGGATGGTGCTGTTCATGCCGTCGGCGGCAACGACGTACCGCGCCTTGATCACGTCGCCGCTGTCCAGCGTCACCTCGGCGCCGTCCGCGGTCTGGGTCAGGCCGGTGGCCGCGTACGGACGCAGTA
The DNA here is from genome assembly GCF_045207705.1 of Kribbella sp. NBC_00889. Lineage (NCBI taxonomy): Bacteria > Bacillati > Actinomycetota > Actinomycetes > Propionibacteriales > Kribbellaceae > Kribbella > Kribbella sp. NBC_00889. The sequence continues at coordinate 7,658,511 of NZ_CP108783.1, forward strand.
CCGAACCTCCGAGCTCCTCGAGCCGCTCCAGCAGGATCCGCTCGGTGAGGTACTGCGGGAGCATCACGATGAACGGGTAGTCGGTCGGCAGGTCGCCGAAGCCGACCGGCACGAGCCGCCGGTCACCATCGCGCACCGCGAAGTCGTCCAGCTCCAGGCCGAGCTCGACCAGGCGCTTGGTGACGCCGATCTGATCCAGCATCTCCAGCGTCCGCGGGTGGATCACGCAGGCCCGGGAGGTGTTCGCCCCCTCGGCCTGCCGGTCGACCACGACCACCGAGTGCCCCTGCAGCCGCAATCCGGCCGCCACCGCGAGCCCGACCGGACCCGCACCCACCACCACGACATCCGCACGCTCCGGAGTCATCGTTGCTCCTTCCGAGGTTTATCAACGCTTGTTGACTTTTACTGTAGGAGCGCCGGGAAGAAAAGTCAACAAGTGTTGGCATATGCTGTGGGTATGGCGGAACGGAAGTCGGATCGGACCCGGGCGGCGATCCTCGCGGCGGCCCGGGAGCGCTTCGGCGCGGACGGGTACGAGCGGGCCACGATCCGGGCGATCGCGGCGGACGCGGCGATCGACCCGGCGATGGTGATGCGGTACTTCGGCACCAAGGAGAAGCTGTTCGCGGCGGCAGCCGAGTTCGATCTCCGGCTGCCAGACCTGCGCGACCTGCCACCGGACGAACTGGGCGACGCGCTGGTGCGGCACTTCGTCACTCGGTGGGAGGGCGACGACACGCTTCGGGCGCTACTGAGGTCCTCGGTCACCAACGAGGCCGCGGCCGACCGGATGCGGGACATCTTCGCCGCCCAGCTCGCACCGACGCTGCGCGCGCTCGCGGTCGAGGAGCCGGCCGTCCGGGCCGGCCTGGTCGCGAGCCAGACCCTCGGCTTCGCGCTCTGCCGCTACATCCTGGAGATCGCGCCGATCGCCACGATGTCCCACGACGAAGTGGTCGCGTGGCTCGGCCCGACCATCACGCGTTACCTGACCTCGTCGCCCTGATCGAGCCAGGCCTGCGTGGCCGGAAGGGCCTCCTCCAGCGGCGGGAGGTGCGGGTGCCACTTGAGTTCCCATTCGAGGGACATCGGGTAGTCCATGCCGTCGAGGACCTGCAGTAGGTCCCGGATCGGGTAGTCACCGGCACCCATCGCGACCGGGCGGTAGTCCTGGCTCGAGTCGCTGTCCTTGATCTGCACGAACTCGATCCACGGCTTCAGCAGTTCGAACGCCTCGGCCGGGGTCTCACCGTGCGACCAGGTGTGTGCGCTGTCCCAGATCACCTTGACGTTGTGGCCGGGGACGTCGGTGTCGAGCAGCGTGCACAACGCGGCCATCTTCCGGCCGGCCGAGTGCGAGTCGTGGGTCTCCAGCAGGATCTGCGAGTCCCTGGGAGCGGAGGTCACCCGGTCGAGTGCCCGGATCTCGCCGGCGCTGGGGCCGTCCGTCGTACCGCTGTCGACGTCGCCGGGGAAGACCCGGACGCCGCGGGCGCCGAGGTCGGCCGCGAGTTCCAGGTGGGCCTCGAGCGGCTGGTCCTCGACCGCGCACAGTTTGACGTAGCTGCTGACGGCGAGAATCTCCAGGCCCGCGTCCTCGATCCGGGTCCGCAGTTCACGGCGCTGCGACGTACTCAGACCGGTGTTGGTGAACTCGTCCGGCGCGGTCCGCAGCTCCAGGCCGGAATTATCGTTGCCTTTGGCAAGTTCCAGGACGTGGTCGAGTGGTGCTCCGGGGCAGCCGAGCGTGGAGAAGGCGAATCTCATACAGCTATCAGATCAGACCCAGCGCCGCCGCGGGTGAGTGCGTGGCGTGGTGGGCTGCTCAGGCTCCTGCTCCGGCTGCTGGTGCTGCTCGGGGGTGTAGTACGCCTGCTGCTGATACTCCGACGGCTGCTGCTCGGCCTGCGAGTAGTCCGGGGTGTACGGCGCCCCGTAGGACTCCGTCGCGTAGTTCGGGCTGTACGTCTCGTAGGACTCGGTGCTGCCGCTGTACTCCGTGCTGTACTCCGAGCCGCTGTACGACGTCGGGCTGTAGGAGTCGTACGACGGCGTCTCGTAGTTGTTGCTCGAGTGGTCCGAGGTCGGGCTGCTGTAGCCGTAGTCGGTCGACTCGTAGTTGCTGGTGCTCGTGTACTCCGAGTTGTACGACGAGTAGTCCGAGGTCGGCTCGTACGACGTCTGGTAGCTCGAGGACGAGTCGTCGTACGACGAGCTGTAGTCCGAGGTGTAGCTGGTCTGCTCCGGCGTGTACGTCGGCTCCGGGCTGTAGGACGGCTCGGGCGTGTACGTCGGCTCCGGCGTGTAGGACGGCTCGGGTCCGTACGACGGGACCGGCGGGAGCGGCTTGGACGGGGTCAGGAAGTCGTCCTGTTGCTGCTGGCCGAGGGCGGGTGCCGACGGCTCGTAGTAGCCGGAGGAAGCCGACACGTGCGACGACGGCATCGTGTGCGAGGACGGCGCGTGCACCGAGTGCGAGGCGACCGTCGGCTGCTCGATCGCCGACGGGCTGTCCACCGCGACCCGAGCGGCCCGGCGGCCGGCGCGCGCAACTGGCGCGGGCTCAGGCTCGGGTGCGGGTTCGGCCTCCACCGGGGAGGTCGTCTGGGTGAGGTAGTCCGGAGTGCTGTCGTACGTGTAGGGCTCGGAGTAGCTGGCGGCCCAGGACGGCTCCGGCTGGGCCGGCTGCTGCGGCTGGTAGCTGTACGGGTCGGGCTCCACGACGGTCATCGGCGGGGTCTCGTCGCGCCAACTGCTCGGCTGCGAGCTGCTCGACAGCGGGTTCTCGCTGCCGGCGCCCAGGTAGTCGTTCCAGCTCGTCCGCGGGCCCGGCTCCGGCTCGTAGCTGGTCTGCTGGGCCTGCTGCTCGTCCCGCCAGGTCTCCACCGCGTTGAACTGCTCGGTCGCGGGGCCGCTGTCGACGTCCTCGTTCTGCCAGCTCTCCACGACCGGGGCGAACGGGCTCCACTTCGGAGCCTCCTCGACGGGCGCGTCACCACCGAACGCGGCGGGCGCTGCCGGACCTGCGGCGAACGGGCTGCTGCCGACCGGGAAGTCGGCCGCGGCCACACCGTCGCCCGGGAAGCCTGCCGGGGGCGCCGGGGATGGCGCGAACGGGTTGGCGACCGGACCGCCGCCGGCCATCTGCAGCTCCCGCCGGCGGGCCGCCGGGGGGACGGCAGAGGCCGCGATCGGCTCGGAGATGGCGGGCTGCTCGTCGGTGTCGTCGTTCGCGTACGTCGGCACCGCCATCAGCTTCGGCTCGCGCTGGTCCCACCACGGCACCCACTCGCGGGTGGTCTGCATCGTGTTGATCCGGCGGATCACCATCGTCGCCGCGACCGCCGACACCGCGGTCAGCACCAGCGACGCCGTACCGGCCAGGGCGATACCGCGCAGCGACCCGACGGTCGCTTCCATCCACATCAGGAACCGGCGGACGACCACGTCGAACGCGAGTGCGCCGATCCAGGCCACCCACCACACGGACGTGAGAGCGGGAGTCCTGAACCGGCGCAGGTCATCGGCGTACACCGGGGTCTTCGGATCGCTCGCCAGCCAGACGTCGTCGACGATCTGCTTGGGATACCAGAGGTTCGGTCCGGGACAGAACCAGCTGGCCAGCACCCAGCCGTGGCTCCGGCGATGATCGGCCTGGCAGAAGACCTCGGAGTTGACCCGTGCTCGCCACAACCAGATGACGAAGACGACCGCGGCGGCGACGGAGATGATCACGTTCGGGACCGCGGTGACCTTGGCGATCGCGTCGGCGCGGTTCAGGTCGGCGTCATCGACGTTCGGCATCCCGCCGAGGTAGCGGTGGACGACACCGTAGGTGTTCCAGTCCGACCAGGTGGAGAGCAGGTGGGTGATCGTGGAGGCACCGAGCAACCCGATGGCGAGCTTGCCGACCGTCCCTACGTGCTGGAACTCCTCGGCTGCGTGCGGCTGCCAATCTTCCTGATCTGGGGAGGACAAGACAAGGACTGCTGGCTGCGGGTGGCTCACGTCGTGCGTCCCTCGCGTTGCTGGAACTCCGTCTGTTCGGCGTCTCGGCCAAATTCTGCCCCCGCATGACCGAGCCACATTGATACCACGAAGTAGGTACGCGTGTGCAGTCGGTCCCAGCACAGAGGGTATCGACTTAACCTGTTCTTTTCGTGCGCCCATCACCTCTTGTAACGAGGCATCCGACCCTGCGTGACGGTTTGGTTCACCGCGCAGGAGGTTGGAAGCCGGTCTGCTGCTGGCCGGCCGCCCACCACGGCACCCACGGCCGCCGCGTCTGCAGCTCGTCGATCCGCTGGATCAGGACCACCCCGAGAACGGCGGCCGCGGTCGTGAACAGGGCAGAGAGGCTGGACAGGATCACGTTCGTCCGCAGCTGCCCGACCTCGGTCGCGCCGCCGAGCACGCCGCGCTGCACCACGTTGCCGGTCACCAGTCCGGCCACCCAGGTCAGCCACCAGGCCCACACCAACCGGGTGCCGGGAATGGTCTTCAGCGACACCGACTGCGGCGGGGTCCGCGGATCGCTGGCGGCGACGATGTCGTCGACGACCTGCTTGGGGTACCAGAGGTTCACCACCGGGCAGATCCAGCTGCCGAGCACCCAGCCCCGGGTGAACCGGTGCTCGCCGCGGCAGAACATCTCCGCGTTCCACCGGACCCGCCACAGCCAGACGATGAACACCACGGCGGCCGCCAGCAGCGCCAGCGCCGCGACAATGCCGAGCGAACCGGAGATCAGGTCGGCCTCGGCCAGCTGATCGTGGTCGTCGCCGTACTTCTTCAGCGTCTGGAACGAGTACCAGTCGGACCAGGCGGTGGCCCAGGTGGTCGCCGTGACCACACCGATCAGGATCGACGCGGCCAGCCCCATCGCGTGCTCGGAGCTGAACCAGCGGTCCAGCGGCGGCTGCTGCGCCTGGCTCGGCATGGATCAGAAATAGCACAACACCGCGTGACCGGGCGAGGACATCACGTCGCGAACCCGCTGGTGTCGGTATCCGTCGTCATTCCGCCGGAAACTGTCGGTGCCTGGGTCGAGGATGGTCGGTATGCGCTGGTCCGTGGTCGACTCACCCATCGGCGACCTGTCCCTGGCCGTCGACGAGACCGGGCTGTGCCGGCTGCACTTCGGTCGCGCCGACCGGCCCCTCGAGGCCGATCCGCTGCTGACCGAGACCCAGGAGCAGTTGAAGGCGTACTTCGCCGGCGAGCTGCAGGAGTTCACCGTGCCACTCTCGGTCCGCGGCGGCTCCGAGTTCGAGCGCGCCGTCTGGGCGCAGCTCCGCCGGATCCCGTACGGCGAGATGCAGACGTACGGCGAGGTCGCCAAGATCGTCGGGGACGCGGGTGCTGCCCGGGCCGTCGGCACCGCCTGCAACCGGAACCCGATCGCCGTCGTGATGCCCTGCCACCGGGTCGTCGGCGCCGGCGGCAAGATGGTCGGCTTCGGCGGCGGGATCCCGCTCAAACGCCACCTGCTCGAGCTCGAGGCGCGGATCACTCTCGAGACGTTGTGGACCTGACGATCAGGCACACACCCGGCACGCTGCGAAACCTGACGAAGATCTGACACCGGGCGACGCGTGCGAAAGCGCGGTGAGGGCTACTGGAGGACTACCGTTGCTAACAGCGATCGGATCGTCACGTTTGAAGCGAGCGATTCATTCGCCACCAACCCTGCCCCGGAAGACGTATAGATGACCAAAACCCGCTCCACCGCACACCTCCACCCCGACCTGAGCGCACTGATGGACAAGAGTGCCGAGGAGTGGTCCGCGCCTGAGATCCAGAACGCGGCCCGCTCGGCCCTGCAACTGCACGCCCCCGACCGCGAACCGCTGACCTGGGTCAAGCGCTTCGGCGTCGTGCCCTGGCTGCACCGCAACGATGCCGTCTGCCTGCACTGCGGCGGCACCTACCCGTGCATCACGCACCGCTATGCCACCCAGCTCCTGTCGGCCGGCCGCTACACCATGACCAAGCCGGACAACGACGACGAGTACGACGAGCAGGGCGATCAGCACGACCAGGATCCGCGACCGAACTGACGCCGTACGCGCAAGGCGCCGTCAGCAAACGAAGGCCGCGAACCCCAGCCGGGGATCGCGGCCTTCGCCGTTGCGGTGTGTCGGGTCAGGAGTCGGACGGCTTCGGGCTACTCGTCTTGCGCGGAGTGGCCGCCTTCTTCGTGGTGCCGTTGGCCGCCGCGTTCACCTCGGTGTCGTCGGTCTTCGCCTCAGCCGGCTTGGCGGGCTCCGGCTTCGACTCGACCTTCGGACCGTCGGTCTTCGGCGCCTCGGTCTTCGGCGCCTCGGTCTTGGCCGTGTCGGTCTTGGCCATGTCGGTCCTGGTCGTGTCGGTCTTGGCCGTGTCTGTCTTGGCCGTGTCCGTCTTGCCGTTCGAGGACGCGGCGGTGTCCGGACGGGACGTCGTACCGGCCGGGGCGGAGCTGTAGTCGCGGCCGCTCGTCGGGGTCGACTGCCAGGCCGGCTCCGGCGGGGTCAGCAGCTTCTTCACGGCCGCCGCCGCCAGGGCCCCGAAGCCCAGGAACAGCACGACCTTGCGGAGCCTGTGGCTCTTCTTCTTCGGCGCGTCGATCTCACCGTTGAGCGCGGCCTTGGTGGCCCTGCCCCGGCGTGAGGTCTCCTGCACGACCGGCTCGGCCGCGGCCGCCAGCGACGCCAGCGCGGCGGTCACCTTCGGCAGCACGTCGTCGTTGAACCGCTCGCGTGCCTTCTCGGCGGCCTGCTCGGTGGCCGGGCCGACCTTGGCCAGCGCGTCGTCGATCACCGGGCTCGCCTTCTCCACCGCGACTCCGGCGTAGTGGGCGCCGCGCTCGACGGCCTTCTCGGCGTACGGCGACACCTTCTCCCGTGCGGTGCCCACGGCCGGCCCGAGGTGCTCGCGGACCTGGCCGACAGCCGGCCCGATCTTCTCCGACGCCGACTCGGCGAATGGCTTGACCCGGTCCTTCGCGGTCTCCACCCTGCCCTTGGTCTTCCTCGAACCCACGATTCCCTCCTCGGTGCCGTCCGTCCCGGACGGCGTTCCGGCCCATCGGCGACATGGACGCTGTGCTGGTACGGATCTGGACATTTCCGCTCTGGTTTGCATCGTACGACGTACTCAGCCGACAAACCGGCCTACCAGTACCCACTACCGGCCGGTTCGATCACACTCCGGCCAGCCGCTCCGCCTCCGGTTGGACTCACATGACAGGATCGAGGGGTAAGCCGTTTCTGATGAGGAGTGAACACCCGTGGCCGAAGAGCTGTACGCGACCCTGCAGACGACGAAGGGTGACGTCGTCATCAGGCTGTTCCCCAACCAGGCGCCGAAGACGGTCAGCAACTTCGTCGGCCTGGCCGAGGGCACCAAGGAATGGACCGACCCGCAGACCGGCGCGCCGAGCACCGCGCGGTTCTACGACGGCCTGACCTTCCACCGGGTGATCGACGGATTCATGATCCAGGGCGGCTGCCCGCTCGGTACCGGCACCGGCTCCCCGGGGTACTCGTTCGACGACGAGATCCACCCGGAGCTGCAGTTCGACCGGCCGTACCTGCTCGCGATGGCGAACGCCGGTATCCAGTTCGGCCGCGGCACCAACGGCTCGCAGTTCTTCGTGACCGTGGTCCCGACGCCGCACCTGAACCGCAAGCACACGATCTTCGGTGAGGTCGCCGACGACGAGTCGAAGAAGGTCGTCGACGCGATCGCGACCGCGAAGACCGCACCCGGCGACCGGCCGATCGAGCCGATCGTGATCAACAGCGTCACCATCGAACGCAAGAACGCCTGATTTCCGCGTGGGGCCGGGCCTGCGTGCCCGGCCCGCGCGCCTCTTGGGAGGAACCCACCCGCGTGACCGAGACCGTTTGCTACCGGCACCCGGATCGGCCCGCCGGGGTCCGGTGCCAGCGCTGTGACCGGCCGATCTGCCCGCAGTGCATGAACAGCGCCTCTGTCGGCTTCCAATGCCCGAGTTGCTTCAACGAAGGCGTGAAGTCGGTCCCGCGCACCCGGACGTCGCTCGGCGGCGTCGCCCGCGTCAACGGGCAGATCGTCACGATCGTGATCGTGGCGCTCAACGTGCTGGTCTTCATCGCCGTGCGCATCGGCAGCAGCCGGGTCGTCAACGACCTGGTGCTCGTCCCGTTCCTGGTGGATTCCGAGCCGTGGCGGCTGCTCACGTCGGCCTTCACCCACGTGCAGCTCTTCCACATCTTCTCGAACCTGTTCATGCTCTACCAGCTCGGTCCGCCGCTGGAGCAGATGCTCGGTCGGCTCCGGTTCTCGATCCTCTACCTGCTGTCCGCCCTCGGCGGCAGTGTGGCGGTGTGGATCCTGGCCTCCCCGGTCTCGGCGACGCTCGGCGCGTCCGGCGCCGTACTGGGTCTGGTCGGCGCGCTGCTGGTGGTCAGCCGGGCCCGCGGACTCGATGTCACCTGGATCATCGCCTACGTGGCGATCACGGCGGTCATCTCGTTCACCATCCCGAACATCTCCTGGGAAGGCCACCTCGGCGGGTTCCTCACCGGCGCGGCCGTCGGGTGGATCTTCCTCCAGATCACCAAACACCGCCGCAGCAAAGCCCGAACCTAGCCGGCCGTGTGCTCGGTCCGGCGCGGGCCGAACTCCTCCTGGTCGTGGTCGACCGGGCGGCCGTCGAGGTGCCAGCTCCAGGTGGTCGTCGGCGTGATCCGCAGGTACGTGCCGTCGCCGAAGCGGCCGTCGCGGGTGACGACCTCGGCCGTGCCGTAGACCCGGAGGAAGCGCGGCGACCACGGGTTGGTCGAGACCAGGTCGTCGATGACCAGCGCCACCTGTTCGTGGCCGGCTTCGACGTTACGGACCTTGCGCGTCTTCGCCGGGTCGACCCCGCCGACGTAGAAGTAGTGGCCGTCGTACTCGAAGCCGACTGGAACGACGTCCGGCTGGCCGTCGGGACCGACGGTGGCGAGCCGGGCCAGTGGCTGGGACCTCAGATACGCCAGTTCCTCTGTCGTGAATGCCATACCTGCTAAAGTACAACGATCGTTGTAACTAAGCCAGGAGACGCCATGGCACGGGCCGGGAAGCGGCAGGAGGTGCTGGCCGGCGCGTTGACCGTATTCGCGCGGGACGGGTACGCGCGGGCGAGCATCGACGTCATCGCGGCCGAGGCGTGCGTCTCGAGCCGCACGCTCTACAACCACTTCGGCGACAAGGCCGGGCTGTTCCGGGCGGTCATCCAGGAGAGCGCGACGCGGGTCGCCGCCGCCCAGCTCGAGATCATCGAGCAGCACCTCGGTCACGTCACCGACCTCGAGGCCGACCTGGTTGCCTTCGGCATCCACTGGCGTACGCCGATGCCGGACTACGCCGAGCACTCGGCACTGGTCCGCCAGGTCAACGCCGAGGCCGGCCACATCCCCCAGGAGGCCGTCGACGCCTGGCAGGAAGCCGGACCTCTCGCCGTACGACGTGCTCTCGCCGAGCGACTGGCCGACTTCGCAGCCGATGGACTACTGCGGATCGACGACCCGATGCGGGCGGCTCTGCACTTCTCCCTCCTCGTCTCCGGCGCCAACCCGTCGTACCGCGGCGGACCGGTGACGCCGGACGACATCACCGAGGCCGTCACCACCGGCGTCCACACCTTCCTGCACGGCTACGCCCACTGACCCATCCGCAACCAATAGGCCTAGGCCACAATTTCCGCTCGGTTCGATGAATCCGGATGACAGGCGGGCCCGGATGCTCGTCTAATCAGGTGACGTCCCGACGGGGGACCACATCGGTAAGGACATCCACATGAGCCCACGTGCAGTGGACAAACGGGCCCGCCCGGGCAACGAGCGGTATCTGCCGCCGACGTCAACGCAGCAGCAGGCAAGCGTCGCCGAACTCGTGCCAGAGGTAGTGCTCGTTCAGGGCGGCGGTGTAGGCACGCTGGACGGCGTCGGGGCCGGCGACCGACTCCAGCAGGAGCAGATGCGAGGCCTCCGGGGCGTGCATCCCCGTGATCAGGCCGTCGACGACGCGGGACGGGTGATCCGGGCCGAGGACAAGGTCCGTCCAGCCGTTTGACCGGGTGACTGTGCCGTCGGAGGTGACGGCTGACTCGATGGCTCGGACTGCGGTCGTGCCGACGGCGATCACGCGACCGCCGTTGGCCCTGACCCAGTTGACGAGACGGGCGGTGTGCTCGGGTACGTCGTACCGCTCGGGCAGCGGAGGTTCGTAGCTCTCCAGGGACGAGACACCACAGTGCAACAGGATCGGCGCGATCAGAACGCCCTGCGCTGCCAGGTGACTCACCAGCTCGAAGCTGAACGGCCTTGCGGCGCTGGGCATCTCCGCACTACCGGGCTCACGGGCGAAGACGGTCTGGTACGACGCCAGTGGCCAACGCCGCCCGACGTAGCTGTAGCTGATAGGCCTGCCGTGACGAGCCAGATAGCCGAGCACATCGGGCACCGGCGGCGTGGCACGCCACAGACGGTTGGACTCCGATTGGTACGGCGCCAGCAGCGTCAGCACACCCTCGGGCGTCTCCACCTGGTCGCCCGCCGTACCTCCGAGCATCGGTGAGCGGGCATCACGCAGTTCGACGACCCAGGTGCCGTCGTCGAGCGCGGTGGAGAAGTGCACGACGACAGGGGCCACACCGGCGCCGGTGATCCACGAGCCGTCCACCGCCGCGGGCAGTGTGCCGGAAGTGTTGACCAGCAGCAGGTCACCCGGCCGCAGATGTTCACCGATCCGGTCGAACCGGGTGTGCGTGATGGTCGACCCCTCCGCGACCAGCAGCCTCACCTGATCCCGCGAGAGCCCTCTGGCCTCGGGTGGTTCGGAAGCGTTCAGCGAATCGGGCAGGACGAATCGGATCTGTGGATGGACCGTCACGGCGCCACCGCCGCGGCGAAGTCGGCTGCTCGGTAGCGACCACTCGCCGGCCGGCTGTCCAGCAGTCGCAGGAACGCCGGTACGACGGTCGCCGGCTCAGGCCGGTCCGAGATGTCCTCACCGGGGAACGCGGCCTGGTGCATCGCCGTCCGGAGGTCGCCCGGATCGACGGCGTACACAGCAAGCGAGGGGTGCTCGGCGGCCAGCACTCGGCTGGCGTGGTCGAGTGCAGCCTTGGCCGAGCCGTAGCCGCCCCAGCCTTCGTACGCCTCGACCGCGGCGTCGGAGCTGATGTTGAGCAGCACACCGGATGCCGTCGTGAGTGCAGGCAGCAGTGCCTGGGCCAGTGCGATCGGCGCGACCACGTCGACCTCATAGACGCGGCGCAGTTCGTCGAGGTCTGTGGCACCCAACTGCTGCAGGGGACTCAGGCCGAGGTAGCTGGCGTTGTTGACCAGTAGGTCGAGCCGGCCGAGCTCGGTGACGGCATCGACCAGGTCGGCACGGTGTTCGGGGTCGGTGACGTCGCCCGCGAGCGGGACCACGTCGGTGCGGCCGGCCAGCGCGTCGGCCGCGTCCTTGAGGGCGTCGGCGCCACGGGCGTCGATCACCAGCGCCCAGCCGCGGTCGGCCAGGCCGTGCGCCAGCGCGAGTCCGAGGCCGGCGGACGCGCCGGTGACGAGAGCGACAGGGCGGTTGGCGGATTCAGGTGTCATGTCCGCCACTCTCATACTTCAAGTCGACTTCAGGTCAAGAGGATCCCTGGGTTGAGGACGTGGCCGGGGTCGAGCACGTGCTTGACGGCCTGGAGCGCTTCGACTGCCAGCGGCCCGATCTCGTCCGCGTACGCCTCTCGATGGTCGGTGCCCACACCGTGGTGGTGGCTGATCGTGCCGCCGGCCACCGCGATCGCCTGGCTTGCCGCGGCTTTCGCCGTATGCCACTGGCCGACGGGATCGCCGGTCTGCGCGGAGATGACAGTGAAGTAGAGGGAGGCTCCTGTTTCGTAGACATGCGAGACATGGCACAGCACGAGCGGCGGAGTGCCCTGGTCAGTCAGTGACCTCACGAGTGCCTCGGTCACGGCGGCCTTCAGCCCGGGCACCTTCGACCAGAAGGCGGCTGTCTCGAGCGTCTCGACCAACGCACCTTCGTCCAGCAAGGGATCCCGCAGGTACGGCGCCCGGTAGCGGCCGACCCGCCAGGTCTCGCCAGGCCCTTCGCCGACGTTCTGCCCACCGGCCGCGGTCAGCACGTCCGCTGTCGCCTGTTTGTACGGCCCGTCGAACCCGACGATCGCCAGTACGCCGCCCGTCCCACCGCCGAGCACATCCGGATCCGCCAGATTCACCGCGGTCTCCGCTTCGTCGGACAATCGCAGTACGGTCGGCAGCGGCCCGTCCTGCGCCAGCCGCCTGATCGCGGTCAACCCCGCCTCGAAGTTCTCGAACCGCCAGCCTTCGAAGTGCCGCTCGGTGGGCCGCGGCCGGATCCGTACGACGACCGACGTGATGATCCCGAACGCGCCTTCGGACCCGAGCACCAACTGACGCAGATCCGGACCGGCCGCGGACATCGGCGCCCGGCCGAGCTCCACAGTCCCGCGCGGAGTCGCCAGCGTCAGCCCGACAACCATCTGATCGAACCGCCCGTACCCGGCCGAGGACTGCCCACTCGACCGCGCGGCCGCATAGCCGCCGATGCTCGCGCCCTCGTAGGACTGTGGAAAGTGGCCCAGGGTGTAGCCGCGAGCGGCCAGCAGCGCCTCCGCCGCCGGACCCCGTACGCCGGCCTGCAGCGTGGCGGTCCGCGACACCTCGTCGATCTCGACCAGTTGGTCCAGCCGCCACAGGTCCACGGTGACGAAGCGCCGCGATGCCGCCAGTCCTCCCACCACCGACGTACCGCCGGAGTACGGCACCACCGCCAGGTCGTGGTCCGAGCAAGCCGCCAGCACAGCCAGCACCTCGTCGTGGCTCCCTGGGTACACCACCGCGTCCGGCATGTCCGACGTGTCGCCGGCGCGGTGCCGCAGCAGGTCCGGTGTCGAATAGCCGCGCGTGTGCGCCCACCGGGAGTCCAGGTCGGTCGTGACGTGCTCCGCTCCGACCACTCCGGCCAGGACGCTCAGCTGTGTGGCCGTCAGCCCGGGCCGGTCCACCGGCTCCACGGGGCCTGCGGCGGGGCGTCGTACGCCGAGATGCTTCAACGCATCCACGGCCGCGGCGGGCAGGCCGACGGGGTGGGCCGGATCGCCCCAGCGTCCCGGCGTGAGTTGCACAACAGGGAGGTCCGATTCGGTCAAGGTGGGCTCCCTTTCGGTGCACCTGCGAGGTAGCGTCCGTGGGAGGTGGAACCCCCTGGCTCCCACCTCCCACGGACAGTTCCGGGACGGCAAAGTCGCTGATACACTCTGACGTGTGATGTCTCAGCGTAGCAGCGACTCGGTGTCAGACCCAGGGCCGGAGACCAGCGCGCGTCCGGCGCCCGCGAACGCGATCGGCGAGGAACGGATCCTGGACGCGGCCTACGAGCTGCTGCTGGCGATCGGGATGCGCCGGATGACGATGGCCGACATCGCGCGGCACGCCGAGGTTTCCCGCGCCACGCTCTACCGCCGCTGGCCGAACGTGCAGGCGGTGGTCGCGGCTCTGATGACCCGGGAGTGGACCACCGCGCTGATGTCGGCGTTCCAGCCGGACGCGGCCGACGGCCGGTCCCGGCTCGTCGAGGGCGTGGTCGAGGTGGTCGCGAAGACCCGGGTGCACCCGCTGATGCGCAAGATCATCGAGCTCGATCCGGAGTTCCTCACGCCGTACCTGCTCGAGCGCCGTGGCAGCAGCACGGTCGCGCACCTGGCGCTGGTCGAGGAAGGCATCAAGGCCGGGCAGACGGACGGCTCGATCCGGACCGGGGACCCGATGTGGCTCGCCCGGCAGATCATCCTCGTCTCGCTGGCCTCGGCGGTGTCCGGGCCGGTGATGGCCGCGAAGGACGAGTACCCGATGCTCGACGAGCAGCTCCGGGAGATGCTCACCAGGTACCTGGCGCCATGATCGACCGGGCCGGCGGGGCGGGGAAGGCCTTCAACACCGTGGGCAACGCCAGCTTGAACGCGACTCGCCGTGCCCGCGAACTGGACTGGCTGGAGACGACCGGCAAGGTCGACGTGCTGGTCATCGGCGGCGGGGTGACCGGTGCCGGCGTCGCCCTGGACGCCGCCGCCCGCGGACTGTCCGTCGCTCTGGTGGAGAAGCATGATCTGGCGTTCGGCACCAGCCGGTGGAGCTCGAAGCTGGTGCATGGAGGTCTGCGCTACCTGGTGTCGGGCCATGTCGGCATCGCGTACGAGAGCGCGGTCGAGCGCGGCATCCTGATGAAGACGACCGCGCCGCATCTGGTCCATCCGGTCCCGCAGGTCGCACCATGGTTGCCGCAGGCAAAGTTCGCGCAGGCGGCGTTACTGCGCGGCGCGTTCCTCGGCGGCGACATCCTGCGCACGTTCGCTCGGACCAGCGACGACTACCTGCCGCACTCGCGCCGGGTCAGCTCGGCGGAGATCCTGCGGTACGCGCCGACGCTGCGTCCGGACGGCATGCGCGGTGGCTTCCTGACCTGGGACGGGCAGCTGTACGACGACGCGCGGTTGGTGATCGCGATCGCGCGGACCGCGGCGCAGTACGGCGCTCGCGTGCTCACCCGGGTCGCGGCGACAGAGGTCACCGGGCGAGGCGCCGTACTGGTCGACCAGTTGACCGGGCACCGGCTGCAGGTGGACGCGTCGGCGGTGATCAACGCAGCCGGGATCTGGGCCGATCAGGTTGCCTCTGGCATCAAACTGCGCCCGAGCCGGGGGACGCATCTGGTCTTCCCCCAGTCCGCGTTCGGTGGGCTGTCCGCCGTCCTGACCGTGCCGGTGCCGGATCAGTTGCGCCGGGTCGTGATGGCGATCCCGGCGCCGGACGACCGGGTGTACGTCGGGCTGACTGACGAGGACGCGCCCGGTCCGGTGAGCGACGTACCGCGGGCGACCGAGGCGGAGATCGACTTCCTGCTCGACACGATCAACTATGCGGTGCAGACGCCGCTGACCCGGGCCGACCTGCTCGGGACGTACGCCGGACTCCGGCCGCTGCTCGACACCGGGCACCACAACGGTGAGCACAAGACCGCGGACATCTCCCGCCGGCACGCGGTGATCACCGGTTCGGACGGGCTGGTGACGATCGTCGGCGGGAAGCTCACGACGTACCGGCGGATGGCGCAGGACGCGCTCGACACGGCGCTCGACCAGTCCGCTCTCGCGGTACGACGGCCGTGCCTGACGCACCGGATCCCGCTGGTGGGCGCGGCCGACCGGGTCCGGTTGGCCGCCGTACGAGCACCGTCGCGGTTCGTCCAGCGGTACGGCGTGGAGGCGCCGGAGGTGATCGCGGGGGCGCCGACCATGCTGGAGCCGATCGCACCGGGGCTGCGGACGACGTACGCCGAGTTGCTGTTCGCGGTTCGCCATGAAGGGGCGCTGACGGAGGACGACGTACTGGACCGGCGGACGCGGATCGGGCTGTCCGCGGCGGACCGCGAACTGGCGCTGCCTGCGGTCCGGGAGGCGTTCGCGGCGGTCTGACGTTGTCTGGACGCGACAGGTTGAACGCTCCCACCGCTGGGTTAGCTTGGCTGGGGGAGGTGAGCACATGTCGCAGCCGTGGCCGTACGCATATCCGCATCAACCGGGGCCTTACACCCCGCCGCCGGCGCCGCCGAGGTACCGGCCCTTGCGGCGGATCGCGCAGGTCAGCATCGTGCTGATGGGGCTGACCGCGGTCGCCGCGGTGATCCAGTCGGTCCTGCTCTGGCGCTCGTACGACGACGTGAAGCGGTTCGTGTACGGCTTGCTCTCCGAGGAGGAGATCGACCGGGGTGCTCGATCGGTCGCCGGCAGCGGCCCACTGCTCGACCTGGTCGGCTACCTGCTGATCGGCACGGCCATCACCTTCATCCTGTGGCTCTGGCGGGCCCGTGAGAACACCGACTTCATCACCTCGCCGTTCGGTCCGAAGCCGTCGACCCTGCGCCCGCACCGGCTCGTGCAGGGCTGGGTGATCGGGTCGTGGTTCTGCCCGATCGTGCAGTTCTGGTACCCGCTGCGGATCGTCGAGGACGTCGTCGCCGCAAGCGAGCCGCCGGACCAGCCGGGTGCGTCCCGGACCGGCGAGGTGCGCGGGCTGCTGTACGGCTGGTGGGCGGCGTGGACCGGGTTCTGGGTGATCCTGATCGGCGGCGGCGGGATCGCGCTGATCGGCTTCATCGTGTGGATCGTCCGCCTGGTCGACGCAGCCGACGCCGCCGACGCGACCGGTGAGTACGTCGATATCTACGACCTGCAGGACTTCATGGTCCGGGTCGCGCTGGGCGTCACCATCGGCTTCACCGTGGCGACGGTCCTGCTCATTGCGGCGGGGGTGGCCGCGTCCTTGCTGCTGCTCCGCGTCAGCCGGTGGCAGCACGACCAGGTCGCCGTTCCGCCGGTTGCCGTGGCGCCACCGCCCCCTCCGCAGTACGCGCCGCGGTACACCAACCCGGGTCCGACGTTCCCTTCCTACCGACCGCCGTCCTAGAGCCCGACTCTAGAGTCGACACAGTACGGCGGTGGCGTCGTCGTACCGCTTGCCGCGAAAGGTGTCCGGGTGCGCTGCCTCGTCGTACTTCCAGACGCGCTCGACCAGCGTTGCCGGTCCTTCCGTCTCGAGCACCTCGAGGAGGTCCTCCCACGACTGCCCGTAGCGCTCGGCGTACCGCGCCGCTCCGTCACTCAGTACGGCGATCAGCTCGACCTCCGCGCGATCCGTCGTACCGGTGAGTGCCTCGTACGCCGCCTTCGGCTCGGTGCTCGCGGCCCAGAACCCACCGGGCTGGTTGCGGAGCCGGCGGACGGCCTCGAACGTGTACTCGGGCAGGAGCTCGACGCGGTTGTCGCTGTGGACGGTGATCGCTCCGTCCGGGGCCCGCACGACCAGAGGTGAATCGGCGAGGACCAGGTGTTCGACGTGGTCCTGCCCGGCGCGGAACATCGCGACTGTCGAGGACGGACTGTCCGGGTTCGTGAGATCACAGGTGCCGGCGTGCACGGCGCAGACGGCCGCGATCGCGTCGGCCAGCAGCTCGGGCAGCGGTGCGGACGACTGCGAGAGGAGCGGTACGGCGAGCTGGCGGGCCAACTGCGCGACCAGCCAGGCGACCGTGTGCCGGCAGCCGGAGTCGATGCCTTGCCCGGCAGTCGCACCATCGAGCACGACGGCGAAGTCAGGTCCGGTCAGCACGAGGTCCTCGTTCATCGCGGGCGGTCGCCGATCCGGCGCGGGCAGACTGATCGAGCGGATCTCCACCCGGCCATTCTCCCTTCCCACCCAGCCCAGGCTAGGTCTGGGCGGCCCAGCTCTCGGTGAGCGACTGGTCGAGGGAGATCTTCGGCGACCAGCCGAGGTGCTTGCCGATCAGGGCGGTGTCGGCCTGTTGCCAGGCGACCGCCGGCGTGCCGTCGTGGATGTCCTCGACGATCCGGGCCGGCTGGCCGCTCAGCTCGAACAACTGACCGGCGACGTCCCGCGCCAGCACCGCCCGTCCGGTCCCGACGTTCAGCACCGGCGGCACCTTGACGTCGGTGAGAGCGACCGCGACCACCGCCTCAGCCACATCCCGCACATCGACGAAGTCCCGCCAGACGTCGAGCGACCCGACCTCGATCAACTGCCGGCCGCGGAGATCCCGGATGACCCGGCCCGTGAGCGTGCTCTCCGGCGCTCCAGGCCCGATCACGTCGAAGATCCGGAGTACGACGGCATCCGCGCCGTTGCGCTGGGCGCGAAGGACCAGTTCTGAGCCGGCCAGTTTGGTGAGACCGTACGGGCCGGCCGGGCGGGGCTCGCCTTGTTCGTCCTGGCTGGTGCCGTGCGATGCGCCGCCGTACTCGGCGGCCGAGCCGAGCTGGACGAAGCGGGCGTGGCTGGCGTTGTCCCGGACCGAGGCGAGCAGGGCCTCGACGGCCGTCACGTTCGCGCGGACCAGGGTGGCCGGCTCACCCAGCGTGGCGCCGGCTGCGTTGATGACCACAGTGGGCTTGTACATGCCGATCTGCGTGTCCAGCGCATAGGAGTGCATCGTGGCCAGGTCGCACAACCGGTGTGGCTCACCTCGGCTCCGGCTCAGACCGCGGTGCTCCACCCCGCGGTCGGCGAGCAGTGCGCAGATCGTGGCGCCGAGGAAACCTCCTGCGCCGAACACCATCACCCGCTCAGTTCCGGTCACGCTTCCATCGTGCGACTCGTATTTGTCGGTGGGCTGAACGTTGGCCCTCGTCACCATCACAACTACGTCGTGGATATCTCGGCGTACACGGGTGTCGGTACGGCGTGGCAGGGTGGGGGCTCCGGCGAGCGGGTGGAGGGTGAGCGATGGCAGACCGAGGGCACGTGGCGGTGCCGACGGAGTCGACGATCCGGGACTGGGACGACGCCGATCCGTCCGGGCAGACGTACCAGCGGGTGCTGTTCATCGACAGCGACTTCACCGAGATGGAGAACCGGGGCGGGACCTTCCAGGAGTGCACGTTCCGCGGCGTCAGGTTCAACGCCTCCACCCACACGGACGCGGCGTTCGTGAACTGCACCTTCGTCCGGTGCTCGCTGTTCGACGCCACGTTCACCGGGTGCAAGCTGCTCGGCAGCTTCTTCGACGACTGCACCTACAACCTGCTGAAGGTGTCGGGCGGCGACTGGTCGTTCGCCGGGCTGCCGGGTGAAGATCTGCGCGGGACCGAGTTCACCGGGGCGAAGTTCCGTGAGGCGGACCTGACCGGCGTCCGGGCGGCGAAGGCGGCGCTGCGGGATCTCGACCTGTCGGGGGCGTCGCTGCATCGGGCCGACTTCACCGGGGCCGATCTGCGCGGATCGGACCTGTCCACACTCGACCCGCTCACGGTCGAGCTGAAGGACGCGCGGGTGGACATCACCCAGGCGATGGTCATCGCGACCTCCCTCGGGCTGGACGTACGCCCCTGAACCTGTGGATATCTCCGCGTAGTTGCGCAGTTATCCCCCGTTTTCATCCACAGCCTGTGGATAAGTATCCGGAGTATCGTCACCGGGCCCGAGCCGCCGCCCGGAAGCCGTTGGGTGGTTTCGCCACCGGGATCGGCCGCGGGACGAGCCGGCCGCGGCGGTGGCGGGCCGGTTGGCGCCCGCGGACGACGATCATCGCGGCATGCTCGACGACGTAGGGACCGGTGACGAGGCGGCTCGGGCGGGTCAGCGTCCGCAGGCCGGCGACCAGACCGACACCGGCGAAGGTGCCGAGCGTGTTCGCGATCAGGTCATGCAGTTGGCAGGAGCGCCCGAGCTGCGGGATCAGCGCCTGAACCGCCTCCACCGACGCGGACAGCCCGATACCGGCCGCGATTCCGTCGACCGGGCGTCCGCTGGCGAGCGCCAGCATTCCGGCTGCCGGCACGAACAGCAGGACGTTGAGCAGGCCCTGGAGCGAGGTCAGGCCGCCGGTGGTGGCCAGCTGTGTTCCGCACTGGCCCACGCTCACCAGCCGGTGCGCGGTCGGGCTGAGCGTCGCCGCCGGGACCAGAGCGAGCGCCGCCGGCAGGCAGAGGGCGGCCAGCCGAGGGACCAGATCCCCCGGCCGCCGCAACGACGAGAGCGCGACCGGCAGTGCCATGCCGGTCAGCACGAGCCAGGTGTCCAGTAGGTGTGGGATGCCGCGATAAGTCTCGAGCACTCGTCGGACCCTCCCGTGGTCGACCGGCTGACTCGAACGCTTTCTCGTCGATCTCTTCCACATCAGACGATCTGTCGTCCGATCCCACGCTCGCCAGAGGGGTCCGGACATCTGCACGCACCCGCAAACAGTCCGTGACAATCCGTGCACAAACTGTCACGGAAGGAAGGTGCTCTAGGCAACGATCATTTGCTCCACGCCCATCGGCGGCCCGCTCGCGGTCGAGCCGGGGTCTCCTGAGGCCTCCGGGTCAGCGGCGGTGTTGGGCGACGGCGGTGGCCGTGGCTTCTTCGCCGTCGGCGGTGAGGCCGGTGATCACCCCGTCGACGTCCGCCTCGGGCCGGTTCTGGCTGAGCTTGAACTTCGCCTCGATCCGCTTGATCGCGATCTCCACGCCGACGATCGCCCGCAACTGCCCGCTCACGAACTTCTCCGGCGCATCGTCCACCGACCACGGCTCCGCCCGGCCTGCCTCGTGCAGATCGGACAGCCGGCGTACGACGTTCTCGACCCAGGCCGGGTCGTCGTACACGGTCATCGTCCCGTGCACGTGCGCGGTGATGTAGTTCCAGGTCGGGACCACTCGGCCGTGTTCGCGTTTGGAGGCGTACCAGGCCGGCGAGACATACGCGTCCGGCCCGCGCACGATCACCAGCGCGTCTCCGAGCACGGGCTGCTGCCAGTGCTCGTTGTTGCGGGCGAAGTGCCCGAGCAGGACGTTCCTCGAGCGGTCGTAGATGAACGGCAGCATGGTCGCCACCAGTCCGTCCGGGGTCATGGTCACCAGGTCGGCGGCTCGGTGGCGGGCGAGCAGTTCGTGCACCGCCTCGTCGTCGGCGGCGAAGTGCGCGGGAACGTACATGCAGGGATCCTTGTCGATGGCGAACAGCCCCAGTCTCCCTGGCGCCGGCCGCCCGGCGACAGGTCCATTCCGGTCAGGCTTCGCCCAGGCCACTCAGTGCAGAACTTCGTGTGTCCATTCGGCTCGCGGTTGGATGTGCAGGCGCCAGTACTGCTCGGCGATGCCGTCCGGGTCCCACGCCCCACCGGGTGCAACCCCTCCGGCGACCGTGACGGTGGCCACGTGCACGCCCAAGGCGCCGTACTGCTGGTCGAGCAGTGTCACCAGCGTTCGTACCCCGGCCTTGCCCAGCGACAGGCTGGCGTAGTCCGACTTCGGCTCGGGCATCCCGCCGGTGATGATGAACGTGCCGCTGCCCCGCTCCGCCATCGCAGGTAGGACATGCGCCGCGGTGGTGATCGCACCGACCACATTGACCGCCCACGCGTCCAGGTGTTCCCGGGCGCTCAGCTCGCCGACCGCGTCCGGCCGGATGACCGCGGCGTTGTAGATGACCACGTCCGGTACGCCGTACTCCTCGGTCGCTCGATCGAGCGCGGCCCGCAGGCCGACCTCGTCCGTGCTATCAGCCGTCGCCGTGAACACCTCGGCACCGGCGAGCGCATCGGCCGCGACCTTGAGCGTCTGCTCGGACCGCGCGATCAGCGCGGCGCTCATTCCCTCCCGGACGAACCGCTTCGCCACCGCGAGGCCGATCCCCGGCCCGACTCCGACAATCAGTACTCCTGCCATACCTGGACCGTACGACCTGACATCAATGTCAGAGTCAAGTCAGGACCGCAGTTTGGCGGCGTACTCGTAGTCGCGGCGCCAGTCGCCGGAGGGAGCGAAGATCACGCGTTCGGTGCCCGCCGCCGCGTAGGCCTGCAGTTGGTCGGCCGCGCGCGACGGGTCGGCGTCGAGCTGCGGCGCGACGACGGTCGCCTTCAACGGCGGACGGTCGTGGTCCGCGGCGAGCTTGTTGATCTGGGCAAGGTTCGTCCGGATCTCTGTCGGTGACATCGCGATCGTCGCCCATCCGTCGCCGTACCGGGCCGCCCGTCGTACCGCCGGCTTACCGTTGCCTGCGACAACTATCGGCGGGACGACGGAGCCGGGTGCGAGCTTGGCCTCGAGCCCGTCCGCGAGCACCGCGGACCGGCCCGCGATCAGATCCGGCAGCACCTTCAACGCTTCGTCGGTGCGCCGGCCGCGATCCGCGAACTCCACGCCCGCCGCCCGCCAGCCGATGTCACCATGCGCCGGATTCCCTGTCCCCACACCGAGAACGAGCCGGTTGCCGGACACCAGTTGCAGCGTGTTGACCTGCTTGGCCGCCCACGCGACCGGCCGCAGCGCCAGCAGCATCACGTTGAAGCCAACCGTGATCCGCTCGGTCACGGCGGCCGCGGTCGCCAGCACGACCGAGCTGTCCAGCATCGGCCCACTTGCGATCAGATGATCCGTGGACCACACGGAATCCAGCCCGATCTCCTCCGCGAACCGGGCGCTCTCCCGTACGTCGCCCAGAATCGGCCGCGACGGATCCGGCGTCGACGTCGGCAGGATCACACCGATCTCAAGTCCCATACCAGCCGCAACTCGTCCCTCTCTGCTGCTATTCCAGTGCCGTGGGATGCTAGGGCATGACCTCGCCGTTCGCCGACGCCAACCGCGTCCAGAAGGCGCTGCGCACCTTCGCCGCGAGCAGCACGGGGGCGTGGTTCTTCAGCCGCACGGCGCACCACCTCGATCGCGCACTGGCCAGGGCTACCAAGGGCCGCAAGACGGTGGCCGGTGTCGTCTTCGGCGTACCGACGGTGCTACTGACCACAACCGGCGCCAAGACCGGGCAGCCGCGGTGCGTGCCTGTGCTCGGCGTACCGTACGGCGCCTTCCTGGGCCTGATCGCCTCGAACTGGGGCCAGGCAAAGCATCCCGCTTGGTACTACAACCTGAAGGCGGACCCCGAGGCCGAAATCTCCGTCGACGGCGACAACCATCCGGTCCGCGCCCGGCTGGCCACCTCCGCCGAACGCGACGAGATCTGGACCGCCGGCCTGGCCTACTACCCGGGCTGGCGCAACTACGAGGTCCGAGCCGGCACCCGCCACATCGAAGCCTTCGTCCTCGACCGCCGCGTACCGTGACGGGATGGACGCTGCACCACGGATCCGCCTCGGCGCACTGACCATCACGGCCGAGCGCCCGCGAGAGCTGGGCCGGTTCTACTCCCGGTTCCTCAGCTGGCCGTACATCCGCTACGAAGACCCTCGTCCCGACGATCCACCGCACGCCGGCTACGCCCTGGTGTGCCCGCCCGAGGGTGTCGTCCTGGACCCAGAAGGCCGCCCAATCTGCCCCTGCCTCCCTTAGCTCTCCAGCGGCCAGGATCGAGACGTCCTGAGATATTCATTGACAAGAATATTCTTGGTGGTGAATACTTCGAGGCATGGACCAGATCGCATCAGCTCTTGGCGACGGGGCGCGGTGGCGCCTCGTCGAGCTGCTCGCCGAGCGGCCGCGGTCCGTCGGTGAATTGGCCGAGCTGACCGGACTACGCCAGCCGCAGACCACCAAGCACCTCCAGACCCTGGGTCGGGCCGGCCTGGTCACGGTCACACCGCTCGGGCAACGGCGCGTTTACGCCCTCGAGGCCGCGCCACTGCGGTCCCTCGAACGCCGACTCGGTGAACTGGTCGGAGCGATCGAGGCGCAGGCGGGCGATCGAGCCGTGATCGCGCGCCACCGGGCCTCCATCGACGCCGAGTCCGTGATCGCGGACCGGGAACGCTGGGCGGACGGACGGACCTTCTCGTTCGAGCGCATCCTGGCCGCGGCCCCGGACGTCGTCTGGCAGCACTGGGTCGATCCGGACCTGCTCGCAACCTGGTGGGCGCCGCCGTCCGTCACGATCGCCGACTGCATCCTCGAGCCGAGGGTCGGTGGTCGCGCCGTCCTCGACTACCGCGACGGCGAGCAGCTCTACCGCTCGCGCGGACAGGTCCACATCGCTGAAGCAGCGTCACGTCTCGGGTTCGATCTGAGGTTGCTGGACGACTCCGACGTTGTCTCCTTTCACAGCGACCACGACGTGACGTTCGCGGCGGTCCCCGAGGGCACCCGGCTGCAGGTCGACATACGCATCAACGAGACGACCGTCGATGCCGTCCCGTACATCGCCGGCATCGCTGCCGGCTGGGGCCAGGTCCTCGACAACCTCACCACCCAACTCAACGACAAGGGAGTACAGCGATGACACGCACAGTCAAAGCCAACATCAGCCTCACCCTCGACGGCCGGTACAACGGTCCCGGTGGCCCCGGTGATCTCGGAGCGATCGTCCCGTACGCCGTCACCGACGTCGCCCGCGACCACCTCACCCGCATCTGGGAAGGCGCAACGACGGCACTCCTCGGTCGAGTGAACGCCGAAGGTTTCCTGGGCTTCTGGCCCCCGCTCGCCGACGACGAGACGGCCGACCCGCGCGATCGCGGCTACGCGAAGTGGCTCCGCGACACCGAGAAGGTGGTCCTCTCGTCCACACTGACCGAGGCCCCCTGGGAGCGCACTCGCATCGTGAACGCGCCCGCCGCCGACGTCGTCACCGAACTCAAGGCCACCGGCGAAGGCGACATCCTCGTCAACAACAGCACCACCGTGATCAAGGCCCTCCTGGCAGCCGACCTCCTCGACCGCCTCTACCTGATGATCACCCCCGAAATCGCCGGCAACGGTGACCGCCTCTTCGACGACAACCTCCCCGCCTCCAAGTGGACCCTCACCCGCCAAGACACCGGCAACCTCGGCGAACTAGCCCTCATCTACGACCGCACCCGCTGACTCGGGCCGGGCTTGGTTGCTTGGAGGGAGTAGGTGACTGGGAGGTCCTGGCCGCCGATGGGTAGCCGGTACCACCCGTCGGCGTCGCGGACCAGCACGCCCGACCGGTGTTCCTGTTCGTCGCGGAGGTACTCGGTCAGGTCGTCGACGGCGAAGCCCGCCCGGGCCGCCGCCGTGACGACCTCGCCCAGTCCATGCGGATAGCCGATCGACGGTTGCGAGATGGGCACGTCTCCGCCGGCGTACGTTCCCTCCCACTGATCGACCTGGGCGGCGCCGCCCAGGTACGCCGTACCGAACACCACCGGTGCCACCGAGTCGACCATCAGCATCAACGGATGCACCTCGACCACGACGAGCCTGCCGCCGGGTCGCAGTACGCGAGCCGCTCCGCCGAACCACGCGTCCAGCGAAGCGATCCAGCAGAGCGAGCCGTACGACGCGAACACCACATCGGACCGGCCGTCCAACTCCTCCGGCAACTGCTGGACAACGCGATGCGCTGCTCGTTCTGTGGGAAGGCCAAGGACGAGGTGAGCCGGCTGATCGCCGGGCCCGGGGCGTTCATCTGCAACGAGTGCGTGGTCCTGTGCGAACAACTGATCAGCGGCCAGCCCATGACGACCTTCCCGCCACTCGACGGCAAGACCGACGACGAACTCCTCGCCGAGATGGTCCAACTCGACGCCTCCCGCGGCCAGGTCGAGGCCGCCGTCCACGATCGCGTGCAGGTACTCCGCGCCCGCTCCGTCACCTGGGCCAAGATCGGCGAAACCCTGGGCACCACCCGCCAATCAGCCTGGGAACGCTTCTCCAACGAGGAATAGCCCCAGCGCGCACCACCCAGCGCATGCGCAGGGTGGAGGAGACACGCGAAAGGCCGGTCCCCAGTGGAGACCGGCCTTTTCGTGTGGTGGAGACGAGGGGACTTGAACCCCTAACCCCTGCCTTGCAAAGGCAGTGCTCTGCCAGTTGAGCTACGCCCCCGTGGGGGTAGTGGTCAGCGGCCCGGGGTGACCGGGTCGACGGCCTCGGCCCAGAGGTCCTTCTCGGCGCGGGACTGCTGGGTCTTCTTGTAGGCGAAGTATCCACCGATGCAGGCGACCAGCACCAGCAGGATCTTTCTCAGCACCGGGACTCCTCGGATCGGGGTTCGCCATGGGGGTGGTGGGCCTAACTGGACTTGAACCAGTGACCTCTGCCTTATCAGGGCAGCGCTCTAACCGTCTGAGCTATAGGCCCGCGTTCTGCGGGATCGAACCCGGGAGAGATTACCGCACCAAGTGCCCCTCTCCCAAACCGGTTCCGGTCGGCCCCGCGCAGAGCCTGAGCGGGGCCCGACCGGAGACTCGGGTACGCCGTCAGTCCTCCGACGCCAGCGTGACTTCGAGGCCGCCGAGCAGTGTGGCGGCGATGTTGTAGAGGAAGGATCCGAGCGTCGCGAGCGCGGTGATGATGAGTACGTCGGCGCACGCCAGGAGCGTGGTGAATCCCATCACCTTTCCGGTGTTGATGTAGTTCTCGATCCGGAACGGTTCGGCGGTCGGCGTACCCAGGACTTCCTGGACGGTGTTGTTGATGTTGTCGAACACACCGGCCGCGCCGATCGCGGACCAGACGATGAACACGGCGACCCACGTGACGATGCCGAACGCGATCGACAGCAGGAACGCCGTCTTCATCACCGACCACGGGTCGATCCGGGACATCCGCAGCCGGGCCTTGCGGGTCTGCGGCCGGTGCGATGCCTTCGGCGTCTTCACGGCCTTGGCGGAGAGCCTGGTCTCGGTCTTCTCCGGCTTGGTGGTCGTCACCGACGATGCCTTGTCGAGCACCGCCTGACGCGCCGCGCTGAGCCGGTCACCCAACGTCTCGGTCTTGGCCGGCTCCTCGGTCAGCCCGTACGACGCGGCCGCCGGCCCAGTGACTCGCGGCGCACCCGTCGCACCGGGGGACCAGGGCTCGGGGCGGCCAGGCGTGCTCGGGCCGGGCGCAACCTGGCCAGGGCGCTGCTGCTGCGGGTGGACCGGCTGCTGCTGAGGCGGCCGAGCGGTCTGGCCAGGAAGAGGCGCGCCACCCGGCGCGGAGCCGGGTCGCTGCTGCGGCCGGTACTCACTGGCACGCTGGCCGTTCGGAGCACCTGGTCTCGGCTGGCCGTTGGAACGACCGTTGGAGGCCGGGTCGGCCGGTGGCGTGGACTGCTCCCGGCCCTGCGCTGACCGCTGGGCCTTGGAGCTGTCCGCCGCACCGTCTGGCCATGTCGGCCTCGCGCGGTTGGTCATCAGTCACCCTCCTGGCCGGCATCGTCCTCTTCGACGGTAGCCGCGCCGTCGACGTCCGTCGAACGCTGGTCATCATTGTTGACGCCCTCAGGGGTGGATTCGGTTGTCGATCCGTCCACATCCTGGGCACCTTCGGAGGGTGTACCCGCTTCGGCCGCTCCGGATTCCTCGCCGTCGAGATCCCCGTCGAGTTCGCCGATCACGGTCAGATCTGTGTTCCGGGCGATCGCGACCACCGCGTCGGACTCGCCGACGCCGGCGAACCGAACGCCCATCGTGTCTCGGCCCTTCACCGGCACGCTGTCGACCCGGCTGCGGACCACCTGGCCGCTGACCTTGATCGCCAGCACCTGGTCCTCGGCGACCACGATGATCGCGCCGACCAGCGAACCGCGCTCGTCGTTCAGCTTGACCGCCTTGATGCCGAGGCCGCCGCGGCCCTGCTGGCGGTACTCCGAGACCCGGCTGCGCTTGGCGTACCCGGCGTCGGTGACGGTGAAGACGTACTGCGTGTCCTCGTCGGCGCCGGCCCGGATCACCGACATCGAGAGCAGCTCGTCGCCGGAGCGGAACTTCATCCCGGTCACACCGGAGGTGGCCCGGCCCATCGGGCGGAGCTGCTCGTCGTTCGCGGTGAAGCGGATCGACTGGCCCTTGCGGGACACCAGCAGCAGGTCGTCCTCGGCGGTGGCCAGGTCGGCGCCGATCAGCTCGTCGTCCTCCTCGCGGAAGTTCACCGCGATGATGCCGCTCTGCCGGGCCGAGTCGTAGTCGGTCAGCGCCGTCTTCTTGACCAGGCCCCGCTTGGTCGCGAGCACCAGGTAGTCCGACTGCTCGTAGTCGCGCAGCGTCAGTACCTGAGCGATGTCCTCGTCCGGCTGGAACGAGAGCAGGCCGGCCACATGCGAGCCCTTGGCGTCGCGGGCCGACTCGGGCAGCTGCCACACCTTGGCGCGGTAGACCCGGCCCTTGGTGGTGAAGAACAGCATCCAGTGGTGGTTCGTGGTGGCGAAGAAGTGGCTGATCTCGTCCTCGGCCCGCAACTGCGCACCCCGGACGCCCTTGCCGCCCCGGTTCTGGGTCCGGTACAGGTCGGTCTTGGTCCGCTTCGCGTATCCGCCGCGGGTGATGGTGACGACGACGTCCTCGTCCGGCACCAGGTCCTGCACCGAGAGGTCGCCGTCGGCCGCGATGATCTCGGTCCGCCGCTCGTCGCCGTACTTGTCGACGATCTCGGCGAGCTCGTCCTTGACGATCGACCGCTGCCGCTCCGGGCTGGCCAGGATGTCCTCGAGGTCGGCGATGATCGCCTCGAGCTCCTGCAACCGCTCGATGATCTTCTGCCGCTCCAGTGCGGCCAGCCGGCGCAGCTGCATGTCCAGGATCGCCTGGGCCTGGATCTCGTCGATCTCCAGCAGCTCGATCAGGCCGGTGCGGGCCTCGTCGACGTCGGGGCTGCGCCGGATCAGCGCGATCACCTCGTCGAGGGCGTCCAGCGCCTTCACGTAGCCGCGGTAGATGTGCGCGTTCTTCTCCGCCTCGCGCAGGCGGAACCGGGTCCGCCGCTGGATGACCTCGATCTGGTGGTCGATCCAGTGGCTGATGAACAGGTTCACGCTGAGCGTGCGCGGTACGCCGTCGACCAGCGCGAGCATGTTGCAGCCGAAGGTGTCCTGCAGCTGCGTGTGCTTGTAGAGGTTGTTCAGTACGACGCGCGGCTGAGCATCCCGCTTCAGCACGACGACCAGCCGCTGCCCGGTCCGCGACGAGCTGTCGTCGCGGATGTCGGCGATCCCACTCATCTTGCCGGTGTTGACCAGCTCGGCGATCTTCAAGGCCAGGTTGTCCGGGTTGACCATGTACGGCAGCTCGGTGACGACCAGGCTGGTCCGGCCCTTGGCGTCTTCCTCGATGTCGACCACCGCGCGCATCGTGACCGAACCACGACCGGTGCGGTAGGCGTCGTCGATGCCCTTGTAGCCGACGATCAGTGCACCGTTCGGGAAGTCGGGGCCCTTGATGTACTGCAGGCAGGCGTCGAGCAGCTCCTCCTGGGTCGCGTCCGGGTGCTCCAGCGCCCAGTTGACCGCGGCGGCGACCTCGCGCAGGTTGTGCGGCGGGATGTTCGTCGCCATGCCGACCGCGATGCCGGACGAGCCGTTCACCAGCAGGTTCGGGAAGCGGGCCGGCAGGATCACCGGCTCCTGCGACTTGCCGTCGTAGTTGGCCCGGAAGTCGACCGTGTCCTGGTCGATGTCGCGGACCATCTCCATCGCCAGCGGCGCCATCCGGCACTCGGTGTACCGCATCGCGGCCGCCGGGTCGTTGCCCGGGGAACCGAAGTTGCCCTGGCCCTGGATCAGCGGGGCCCGCATCACCCACGGCTGCGCCAGCCGGACCAGGGTGTCGTAGATCGCCGAGTCGCCGTGCGGGTGGTACTGACCCATCACGTCACCGACGACACGAGAGCACTTGTTGAAACCACGGTCCGGCCGGTAGCCGCCGTCGTACATCGCGTAGAGGATGCGGCGGTGCACCGGCTTGAGGCCGTCGCGGACCTCGGGCAGTGCGCGGCCGACGATGACTGCCATCGCATAGTCGAGGTACGACTGCTGCATCTCGGTCTGCAGGTCGAGTGGCTCGACCCGGTCGTGGCCCGGAGTGGTGGGGGTCTCGGTCATGAAAAGCTCGTCCCGTTCAGGTCAGTACGTCGGTCGATGGCGCCAGCGGATCGTGGCCCGGGGCAACGGACCACCCATCCATCAGATGTCGAGGAAGCGGACGTCCTTGGCGTTGCGCTGGATGAAACTGCGCCGCGCCTCGATGTCGTCTCCCATCAGCGTCTGGAACGTCTCGTCGGCGCGGATCGCGTCGTCCAGGGTGATCTGCAGCAGCACCCGGTTGGCCGGATCCATCGTGGTGTCCCACAGTTCGTTCGCGTTCATCTCGCCCAGACCCTTGTAGCGCTGGATCGGATTCTCCTTGGGCAGCTTCCGGCCCGCCTCGGCGCCGGCCTCGAGCAGGCCGTCGCGCTCCCGGTCGGTGTACGCGAGCTCGTCGGCGTGGTTGCTCCAGCGGATCTTGTACAGCGGCGGCTGCGCGGCGTACACATGCCCGCGCTCGATCAGCGGGCGCATGAACCGGAACAGCAGCGTGAGCAGCAGGGTCCGGATGTGCTGGCCGTCGACATCGGCGTCGGCCATGATCACGATCTTGTGGTACCGCAGCTTGTCCTCGTCGAAGTCCTCGTGGATACCGGTGCCGAGCGCGGAGATGATCGCCTGGACCTCGTTGTTCTGCAGGACCTTGTCGATCCGGGCCTTCTCGACGTTCAGGATCTTGCCGCGGATCGGCAGGATGGCCTGGAACTTCGGGTCCCGGCCGCCCTTCGCGGAGCCACCGGCCGAGTCACCCTCGACGATGTAGACCTCGCACTCCTCCGGGTTGGTCGACTGGCAGTCGGCCAGCTTGCCGGGCAGACCGCCGCCACCCAGCAGACCCTTGCGGTTGCGGGCCAGGTCGCGCGCCTTGCGAGCCGCGATCCGGGCGCTCGCCGCGGCGGTCGCCTTGCGGATGATCTCGCGGCCCTCGGCCGGGTTCTGCTCGAACCAGGCGCCGAGCTTGTCGTTCACGACCCGCTGGACGAAGCCCTTGACCTCGGTGTTGCCGAGCTTGGTCTTGGTCTGGCCCTCGAACTGCGGCTCGGCCAGCTTGACCGAGATGATCGCGGTCAGACCCTCCCGGATGTCGTCACCGGTGAGCCTGTCCTCCTTCTTCTTGATCATGCCCTGGTCCTCGCCGAACGAGTTGACCAGTGAGGTCAGCGCGGCCCGGAAGCCTTCCTCGTGCGTACCACCCTCGTGGGTGTTGATCGCGTTCGCGAAGGTGTGCACGGACTCCTGGAACGAGCCGCTCCACTGCAGCGCGACCTCGAGACTCATGCTGTTCTCGCCGTTGGACGCCGCCTCGAACGAGATCACGTCGCGGTGCACGGTCTCGCGGATGCCGGTCAGGTACTTCACGTAGTCGACCAGGCCGTTCTCGGCCTTGAACGCCTGCTCGACCGGGTGGCCGTCCTCGGTGTGGTCCGGCCGCTCGTCCCGGATCACGATCTCCAGGCCCTTGTTCAGGAAGGCCATCTCGCGGAAGCGGGTGGTCAGCGTCTCGTAGGAGTACGTCGTGGTCTCGAAGACATCCGGGTCCGCCCAGAACGTCACGGTGGTCCCGTTCGACTCCGACGTACCGATCTCGGCGAGGTCGGCGTCCGGGACGCCGTGCGAGAAGGACTGCGTGTACAGCTTGCCCTTCAACTTCACGTCGACCTTGAGCCGGCTGGACAGCGCGTTCACGACGGACACACCGACCCCGTGCAGACCACCGGACACCTTGTAGCCGCCGCCGCCGAACTTGCCGCCGGCGTGCAGGACGGTCAGTACGACGGTGACCGCCGGCTTGCCCTCGGACTCGACGATGTCGACCGGGATGCCGCGGCCGTTGTCCTCGACGCTGACCGCACCGTCGGGCAGCAGGGTGACGACGATCCGGTCGCCGTACCCGGCCATCGCCTCGTCGACGGCGTTGTCGACCACCTCGGTGACGAGGTGGTGCAGACCACGCTCACCGGTGGACCCGATGTACATGCCCGGTCGCTTCCGGACCGCGTCCAGCCCCTCCAGGACCTGGATCGCACTCGCGTCGTACTCGCGCTCGACGATGTTCGACGGGATCTCGTCGAGCATCGCGGGAAGCTCCACGCTGTCGGGTGCGGCGGTGCCGATGGGGTCGGCGGACTGGTTGGCGTCGATCTCGGTCGGCTCGTCGGTCACCGGCTGTTGTCCTCCTCGGACCCCGCGTTCGCGGAGCATCGCTGCACAGTGGAAACCGCCCCCTACAGTGTTGTCAGAGGCGCGGTTCGCTCTACAGTCTCCATCTTACCTGTCGACCGAAGCAGAACCTGCCACCAGGCGCCTGAAACTCGGGTCAGGGCGTCTTTTCTCCCTCATCTCCATGTCCCCTCTCGCGGGTGGGGGGCCAGAAAGCGCTCACGGCCGCTCAGTGGCCTCCAGCCGGTTCACCACTGACCGTCTGGGAACTGAGACGACGTAAACCGGTACAGACCGGTTGAACAGACCGCAGCGGGCGTGGACGAGGCGGGCCGTCGCGCACCCCATCGCCCTTAGGATCGCTGCCGTGGAAAGTCTCGACGACGTCATCGACGCCATGATCGCGGAGCGGGTGATCCACCGGCATCGGCGCAAGTGGCTGATCGCGATCGCCCTCGTCGTCGTCCTGGCCCTGATCGTTCTCGCCACCGGTGGGTGGAAGGAGAAGACGGGCCGGACCGTGCCCACGCTGACCGCGCCGGTGACGGTGACGTCCGGCAAGTGGGAGTACAACTTCACCAAGGCCGAGATCGTCCAGCACCCGAAGAAGGAGTACTCGCCGGCCGAGGCCGAGCTGCTGGTGTACTTCGACCTGAAGAACATGGACGACGAAGAGGACACGAGCGACTCCCTGGACGGCCGGCTGCTCCGCCTGGTCCCCGGCGACGGCAAGGATCTGATCGAGTCCAACGGAGCGAACTGCCGTGGACAGCTGGGCTGGGTCGTCGTCTTCGGTCTGCCACCGGTCAGTTGCGTCACCAAGTTCGACATACCGCCGGACTTCGCCGCCGACGTGGTCGAGATCGGTGTCCTCGGCGAGCGCTTCGAGTCCGACCAAGGCTTCCTCGGCGCGAACGAGGACCCGTACTGGCAGCAGCCGGAGGCGGATGCGGTGGTCCAGCTCAAGCCGACCGTCGTCGTCGACAACGGGGAGAAGAAGTGAAGCTGTATCGCCCCGCCACCGTCCTGGTCGGTGTCCTGTTCATCCTGCTCGGTGGACTGACCCGGCTCGCCACCCCGGACCACGTGTACGAGAAGCAGAACGTGGAGGTCGTGCACGGCACGATCGGCGAGAAACTCCCGTACGGCGACTCGTCCGTGACGATCACCCGGATGAAGTTCGCCAAGACGGTGGTGGAGAGCAGCGCGGGTGAGGACGACGAGCCGATGGAGACGGACGGCGTGTTCGTCGCGCTCGAGTGGGACGCCGTCCGCGGGGTCACCGAGCCGCTGGCGGGCAACCCGACCCTGCGCGCCGACGGCGGCACCATCTACCGGCCGCTGGGCATCACCGAGTCCGGCGTCGACTTCCCGGACCCCGGCTTCGCCCAGATCGGCGCCGTCGTCTTCGAGGTCAACCCGTCGGATCTGAAGGGTCTGACGCTCCGGCTCGATCCCGCGCCGCTGTACAACGTCCTGTACGTCGCCATCGACGTCGACCTCGGCATCCCGAGTGAAGAGGTGGCTCAGCGGCTCGTCGACGGAGCCGCGGCCCAGTACGTGTTCGGGAACCGCGAGGTGAGGGTGGCGTGAAGATGACCAGGCACCGCGCGGTCCGGTGGGGCGTACAGCTCGCCCTGATGCTCGCGCTGCTGTCGACGAGTTGCTTCCTGATGCTGCGGGACTACATCGACAACGACGAGGAGTTGTTCGACGAGGGCCGGGTCACCGAGGTGGTCAAGCAGGGACCGGTGACGATCGGCGACGTCGAGTGGAAGCTGGATTCGCTGGAGACCTACACCACCCTCGTGGACGACGAGGGTGAGGAGATCTCGCTCGACGACAAGCCGGCCGGCTCGGTCATCGTGGTCGCGAAGATGACGGTGAAGCCGCTCGACGGCCTGTACATGAAGGAGAACGGCTTCAGCTGCACGGCCAGCCTGCGCGACGACCGCGGCAACCTCTGGCAGACCAAGCAGCCGTACAAGTTCGAGCTGCCGACGTACTGCACGAACGAGGACCAGCCGTTCTACCGGAACAAGCCTGGAGATCTCGCCGGGGTGTACGTCGTCCCCGAGTCGGCCGTCCCGCATCTGACCGGTGTCGTCGTTCAGAACCTGGAAGAGCGCCGGCGCGTCATCCTGACTCCCTGAGGGCGGCCCGCCGTCAGGCGTTGACCGGCTGCTTGTCCGCCTCGTTCGTCTCCGCCTTGGCCGCGTCCGCCTTGGCCGCTTCCGCCTCGGCGGCCTCGGCACGGCGCTGGGCTCCGACCGAGATACACAGGTCGAACGCGGCCGCCAGCAAGGCGATCCGTAGCGGCTCGAAGATGAGGCTCTGGCCCAGGTCTGCGATCTCGTGGACCATCAGTCCCCAGTGCATGCTCTCCGGTCCGATCGCCCGCTGGATCAGGACGAACGCCCAGTCGCTGCCGAGCAGCCAGAACGTGTAGACCATGCAGACGACGCCGAGGAAGACCGGGCCGACCCGGACCAGCAGCCGGAACGCGTTCAGCGTCGGGTAGAACTTCTCCCGCAGTCCGCCGAGCAGCAGGTTCGGGGCTTTGTTGGTGAGGGCAACGATCCGGTTCTGCTGCGGTGCCTCCTGCTCGAGCTGATCGCCGAGGCGGCGCTCCACCCGGGTGCCCTTGAAGACACCGCCACTGGTCAGCACCCGATGACCGAAGACTACGGTCGTGATCGCGAGCCAGGTCAGCGGCTCGGCGACGCCGAGCTTGAACAGCGGCCAGAGGCTCTCCCAGAAGAAGCCCCAGAGAAACTCGATCCCGGCCGGGATCGGGATGTGGATCCCCGCGAAGAAGTCCTTCAGCCCGCCCCACCAGTCCAGCGACCAGTACCAGAAGTTCCGCTCGCTGATCCAGTCCTTGGCGTCGGCGACCGCGAACGGTGTGACGACGACCGTGATCAGCAGGAAGAACGCCTCTGCCCAGACCTGGACGAACTTCGCCGGCCGGCTCGGCCAGCGGTCGTCGACCGCCTCGATCACCCGGCGCAGGACCAGCAGGATGACGATCGCGGGCAGGTACTTGTGCCACTGGCCGCCGCCGAGTTCGAAGAAGGCGGCACCCGACTGCAGACCACGCTGGACGTTGTTCGTGGACGTCAGCGATCCGATCTGGTCCTCGAGGAATCCCCAGGCCGACCACACCGCGACCAGCGGCAGCAGGGTGACGGCCAGCAACTCCATCACGCCTTGCTGCGTCGGGTCGGAGGTCTCCTCGCTCTGGTTGGACGCTGCGTCGCGCCAGCGGTAGAGCGAGGTCGCGCAGGTCCGGATCATGCCGACGGCGGCGGCGATCTGGAGCAGCACGCCGATCGAGAACACGCCGGTGCCGAGGCTCGAGTGCGCATGCTCGTCCAGCCAGATCGCGGCCTCGACGCAGGCCTTGAAGCCGAGGAAGCCGGCCAGCCACCAGGTCGTCAGGGGCAGGAGGTTCCGCCACCAGAGCCGGAAGGTGTCTCCGATCAGGTGGACCATCTCGCGGAAACCATCGACGATCGTGCGCATCGCGCCCGATCCTAGGGGGTCTGCGGGTCGCTGGGGGGAATCCGTTAGCCGTAGGTGTCGCGGGGGCCGCGGCCGCCGCGGATGGTGCGGGGGCCCTTGCGCCAACTGGGGGTGTGGGGGCCCTGGACGTTGACCTCGGTGACCGTGCCGTCGCCCAGTTCGGTGTTGAGGCGGCGGACCAGGTCGGGGGCGAGGAGCTTGAGCTGCGTGGCCCACGCGGTGGACGACGTACGCACGGTGAGCACGGTGTTCTCGTAGGACTCCGGCGTACAGTGCTCGGCCATCTCCGGACCGACGATCGACGGCCAGCGCGCCATCACGCCGTGTACGGCGACGTCGACTTCCCAGCCCTGGTCGCGCATCAGCCGGCCGAGCGTGTTGGTCAGCTTCTGTGGATCCCGGTCGTCCGGACGTGCGCTGCTGATCTGGGCGCCGTCGATCCGCGGCCGCCGGCGCGTCCGCTTGACCGGCTTGATCGGGCCGTTCGCGGCCTGCTGCTTCAGCCGCCCGGCGAGCGATTTCGCCAGGTCCAGTCCCTGCTTGTCGTGGTCAGGTTCGCCCGGACGCTCCGGAGCCGCCTCGCTCTCGAAGCCGCTCTCAGAGGAATTCCGGGGTTCAGGCACGCCGTACGGATCCTTCACCGACATCGAACCGGACACCGGTGAGCTCAGCGGGCACATCCGCGCCGACCGCCGCGGTCACCAGCACCTGCTCGGCCGGCGCGACCAACTCGGCCAGCCGGTCCCGGCGCTGCGTGTCGAGCTCGGCGAACACGTCGTCCAGGATCAGCACCGGTTCACCCCCGTCCGCTCGAAGCAGTTCGTACGACGCCAGCCGCAGCGCGAGCGCGAACGACCACGACTCACCGTGACTCGCATACCCCTTCGCGGGCAAGTCCCCGAGCCCGAGTACGACGTCGTCGCGATGGGGTCCGACCAGAGACACACCCCGCTCGAGCTCGTCCTGCCGCTTGTCCCGGACCGCTGCGTTCAGCACCTCCGCGAGCTGCTCCCGCGACACCACACCGGGCTCGAGCAGGACCGACGACTTGTACTCCAGCCGCGCATTACCCTTGCCTCGGGCAACAGCGTCGTACGCGCCGGAGACCAATGGACGCAGGGACTCCAGCAACTCCAGCCGGGTGGCGAGCAGTTCGGACCCGGCGCGGACGAGATGCGAGTCCCAGACCTCGAGCGTGCGCAACTGTCCCTCGGCGGCGCCGGCCCGGTTCTGCCGGCGGGCCATCGAGGCGCTGCGCAGCAACGAGTTCCGCTGCTTGAGCACGCGGTCGTAGTCCTGCCGTACGCCGGCCATCCGCGGCGACCGCAAGGTCAGCAACTCGTCCAGGAACCGGCGTCGTTCGGACGGATCGCCCTTCACCAGCGCGAGATCCTCCGGCGCGAACAGCACCGTACGGAGCAGGCCGAGCACTTCCCGTGGCCGCGGTACGGGCGAGCGGTTCACCCGGGCCCGATTTGCCTTCCCAGGATTGATTTCCAGCTCGACGACCACGTCCCGGTCGTACTGGCTGCGGATGTCGGTCCGCACGATCGCCCTGGTGGCTCCGGCCCGGACCAGTGGCGCGTCGTTCGCGACCCGGTGTGACCCGAGGGTCGCGGTGTAGTGGATCGCCTCGACCAGGTTGGTCTTGCCGTGGCCGTTCGGCCCGACGAAGGCGGTCACGCCCGGAGCGAGCTCGACCTCCGCCTGCGCGTAGGACCGGAAGTCGAGCAGACCCAGGGCGGTGACATACACCTCAGTGCTTGGGCGGTGTCGCGTACGACGGATCCGCGGCCTCGGCGCCCTTCACCGCGTGACCGCCGAACTGGTTGCGCATCGCGGCGATCGCCTTCATCGCCGGCGAGTCCTCCTGCCGGGAGGCGAACCGGGCGAACAGCGCGGCCGAGATGGCAGGCATCGGCACCGCGTGGTCGATCGCGGCCTCGACGGTCCAGCGGCCCTCACCGGAGTCGTCGGCGTACCCGCGGATCTTGGCCAGGTGGTTGTCGTCCTTCAGCGAGGCGACCAACAGGTCGAGCAGCCAGGACCGGATCACGGTGCCCTCGCGCCAGGACTCGAACGCTTCCGGCACGTTCTCCACGACGTCGGCGGCCTCGAGCAGCTCGTAGCCCTCGGCGTACGCCTGCATGATGCCGTACTCGATGCCGTTGTGGACCATCTTCGAGAAGTGCCCGGCGCCGACCTTGCCGGCGTGCACGAAGCCGAACTCACCCTCGGGCTTCAGCGCCTCGAAGATCGGCATCACGATGTCGACGGTGTCCTTGTCGCCACCGCACATCAGGGCGTAGCCGTTCTCGAGGCCCCAGACGCCACCGGACACACCGCAGTCGACGAAGCGGATGTCCTTCTCGGCGAGCTGAGCGGCCCGGCGGGTGTCGTCGGTCCAGCGGCTGTTGCCGCCGTCGATCACGATGTCGCCGGGGGAGAGCAGGTCCGAGAGCTCGGCGACGACCGCATCGATCGCCTGCACCGGCACCATGATCCAGACCACCTTGGGCTGGCCGGGCGCGGTGAGCTTGCCGACCATGTCGGCCAGGTCCTTGGCGTCGGAGATGTCCGGGTTGTGGTCGACCCCGACCACGGTGTGGCCTGCGTTGCGGATCCGCTGGCGCATGTTGCCGCCCATCTTGCCGAGACCGACAAGGCCGAGCTCCATCGTGAATCCCCTTGTTCTGTTGGCTTTCAGCTGTTCAGGCGGACCGGCATCAGGACATACCGGAACTCGCTGATCGGATCACCGTCGAAGTCCCGCACACCGGTCAGCTCGGCCGGCTTGGTCGCCTGCGTGAAGGCCAGGTGCGCTACCGGCGTACCGATCGCGTTCAGGCCGTCGAGCAGGTACGTCGGGTTGAAGCCTACGGTCACCGGCTCACCGGACACGCGGGCCTCGATCGACTCGGACGCCTGGGCCTCGTCACCGCTGCCGGCGTCCAGGGTCACGGTGTCGTCGCTGAACGTCAGCCGGACCGGCGCGTTCCGCTCGGCCACCAGGGCCACGCGCTTGACCGCCTCGACCAGCGTGGCGGTGTCGATCCGGACCCGGGTCGCGATCGCGGCGTCGGTCGGGATGATGCCGCGAACCTTCGGGAACTCGCCGTCCAGCAGGCGGGTGGTCGCCCGCCGGTTGCCGCCGGAGACCTCGCCCTCGAAGCCGACGATGCCGTCACCGGTGCCAGGCGCGGCCAGCGAGACGATGACGTCCGATCCGGTCATCGCCTTCGCGGTCTCGGACAGCACCCGGGCCGGCACCAGCGCGGCCGCGGACGCGTCGGGGGACTGCGGGTTCCACTCGAGTTCGCGGATCGCCAGCCGGTAGCGGTCGGTGGCCAGCAGCGAGATCATGGATCCCTCGATCTCGACCCGGACACCTGTCAGCACCGGAAGCGTGTCCTCACGCCCGGCCGCGGTCACCACCTGCGAGACCGCCTGGGCGAAGACGTCGGCCTTGACCGTCCCGCTCGCGGCCGGAAGCTCCGGCAGGGCCGGATATTCCTCGGTGGGAAGCGTCTGGAGCGTGAAGCGCGAACTGCCACACGTGACTTGGACCTTCGCGCCGTCGACGGCGATGTCCACCGGCTGGTTCGGAAGGCTCTTGGAGATGTCGGCGACCAGCCGGCCGGAGATCAGGCACTTCCCGCTGTCGGCCACCTGCGCAGGCACGGTGACCCGGACGGAGGTCTCGTAGTCGAAACCGGACAGGGTGATCTGCCCGTCCTCGGCCTCGACCAGGAGGCCGGCAAGGATCGGGACGCTGGGACGACTGGGCAAGCTGCGCGCGGCCCAGGCCACCGACTCGGCCAGTACGTCGCGCTCGACGCGAAACTTCACCGCTGGGTGCCTCCTGATTCGGCTGTGTGCCAGGCAGATCCTGCCACGGACAAGTGTGCTCTGCGCCAATCGGGCGTGACGTGGCGCTTCGGGCGGGTCGCGTCGGCGTCGTTCCGGTGGTTCTGCGTGCTGCCCCTCATTGTGCTCCGAGGACAGCCTGACAGGTGCCGCAAGCCGGCGCGAGACCGGGGTTTTCCCCAGGTTGGGCCGCTCGATCGTTTTGTGGACTGGGAACTCTCTACAGATTCCATAGGGTTCTTAGCACCGGTGGATACTGTGGAAAAGCGACGACTTCGCAGGTCAGGTACCGAATCGGCGTGTGGACGGCGTGTGGACGAATCCCGGTCTGTCT
This sequence comes from Kribbella sp. NBC_00889, assembly GCF_045207705.1. Taxonomy (NCBI): domain Bacteria; kingdom Bacillati; phylum Actinomycetota; class Actinomycetes; order Propionibacteriales; family Kribbellaceae; genus Kribbella; species Kribbella sp. NBC_00889. Next base: position 7,697,712 of record NZ_CP108783.1, read on the forward strand.
GAGGACGCCTGGTGATGAAGAATTCTGTCCCCACAGCCAATCCACAACACACAGCGATGTGTCCACGGTGATACCCCCAGTTATCCACAGGAGTATCCCCAGGCTGTGTGGTTCCGGTGACCGCGTCGTAGCACTCGGCGTACAGAATTCTGGACGCGGTCACCGGGCCTCATTGCTGCTTCGCTTGGTGCTTGATCCGGTTGGTCAGTTCGGTCACCTGGTTGAAGACGCTGCGCCGCTCCGACATCAACTGCCGGATCTTCCGCTCGGCGTGCATCACGGTGGTGTGGTCGCGGCCGCCGAACTGCTGACCGATCTTCGGCAACGACAGGTCGGTGAGCTCGCGGCACAGGTACATGGCGATCTGCCGCGCGGTCACCAGCACCCGGCTCCGGCTCGAGCCACACAGGTCGTCGATCGACAGACCGAAGTACGACGCGGTCTGGCCCATGATCATGCTGGCCGTCACCTCGGGCTTGCTGCCTTCGGGGATCAGGTCCTTCAGCACAATCTCGGCCAGGCTCAGATCGACCGGCTGCCGGTTCAGGCTGGCGAACGCGGTGACGCGGATCAGTGCGCCCTCGAGTTCACGGATGTTGGTCTGCACCTTCGAGGCGATGAACTCCAGCACCTCCGGCGGCGCGGTCAGTCTCTCGGTGGCCGCCTTCTTCCGCAGGATCGCGATCCGGGTCTCGAGGTCGGGCGGCTGGATGTCGGTGATCAGGCCCCACTCGAACCGGTTCCGCAGCCGGTCCTCCAGCGCCTCCAGGCGTTTCGGCGCCCGGTCGGAGCTGATCACAATCTGCTTGTTCGCGTTGTGGAGGGTGTTGAAGGTGTGGAAGAACTCCTCCTGGGTCTGGATCTTGCCCTCGAGGAACTGGATGTCGTCGATCAGCAGGACGTCGACATCGCGGTACCGGCGCTGGAACTGGGACGCCTTGTCGTCACGGATCGCGTTGATGAAGTCGTTGGTGAACTCTTCGCTCGACACGTACCGAACCCGGGCCCCGGTGTAGAGGCTGCGGACGTAGTGGCCGATCGCGTGCAGCAGGTGGGTCTTGCCGAGACCGGAGTCGCCGTAGATCAGCTGCGGGTTGTACGCCTTGCCAGGCGCCTCGGCGACGGCGACCGCGGCCGCGTGGGCGAACCGGTTCGAGCTGCCGATGACGAAGGTCTCGAAGGTGTACTTCGGGTTCAGCCGCGCCTCCCCCTGTGCCTCGGTGGCCGGCTGGGGCATCCCGTTCGGCGGTGGGGCGACCGAGCCGAGCTGGTGACCGAACGGCTGCTGCTGCGGCGCGGGACCGCGGGGCTGCTCGTAGTGCTGCGGCGCCGGCTGCTGCGGCGGGCTGAACTGTGGCGCGTTGTGGACCGGTTCGCTCAGCGCGGACTGGATCGTCGGCTGGTACGCCCCGTCGGTCCGCAGCGGCTCGCGGACGACGGGCTGCGGCGGCGCCTGTGGTTCACGCAGTTCCGGGTCGAGCGACGGGTCGACCGTCACGGCGATCCGGATGTCGCGGCCGAAGCTGTCCGACAGGATCCGCTCGAGGTCGGGGCGCAGCCGGGTCTCCAGCTGGCCGCGGGTGAAGTCGTCGGGCACCGCGACGATGGCGGTGCTCTCGTGCAGCGTCACCGGGCGGGAGTTGGTCAGCCAGGCACGCTGGTTCGGCGGAAGGCCCGCGAGGACCCGGGTCCAGGCATCACCGAGGTCCGTCACCGGACCCGGTCCTTCGGGTCGTGGCTCGGCAACCCGAGGCCCACCGATCTGCGGCTCGGCCACCCGAACCTCAGCAGCGCCGCTCTCATTGTTCGCACGCCCATCACCCTCGTTCCGCACCGGTCCTGCTCCGTCCCCATACACGGGGCGATCGTTTCCTGGCGGTTCAGCCGGTCCTCGTGCACCGGTCCAGTTGTTGCTGGTCTCACCGGAGTACCTGAGATTGCCGACCACCGGTGCGGCACCGAAGTACGCCGTACCCGCTGGAGGCTCGGGGGTGGGCACCGGAGTCGGCGTCGGCTCCGGGCCGGTCGGCAGATCGGTGGCTGCTCGCTCCAGCTCGGAGCGGTACCCGTAGCCCCGGTACCGCGGGCGGTAGCCGGACTCGGGCGGCTCGGGGAGGGGAATCGGAAGAGAGGGGCTGAGGTGATCGGCCGGATCGGTCCGCGGCTCCGGCTCCGGGGCCGACGGGATCTCGGACCGGAAGTCCACCGCCGGTTCCGGCCTCAGATCCTGTCTGCCGTCGACGGTGTATTCCACCTCTGTGATTTCCGCACTGGCGGAATGGTCCTCGACCACGCGTTGCTCCCCGAATCCATCGCTGCGGTGGCCGGCGCGTTCCGGGCTGGACCCGGGCAGCGCGACCTTTAGACCCGACACCCGTGCAGCCGGTGCGTCGCCCGTTCCGGCTCGGCGCGGTTGCCGTTGTCCGCAGTCGGGCGCCGTACTTTCCACACGGTTGTCCACAACTGTGAACGACGCGTGGAGCAGGTTGGTTACCGATCGCGGGGTGTGGGACCTCTGGTGTGAGGGAGAGACGCTAACAAGTCTGCCCAGCCTGCTACAAGCCGTCATCCACAGGCTATGAACAGCAATTTGGGGGAAACGTCCGGCGTGTCGGGTAGACGGCGGAGCGTAGTCGTGTTGGGCAGATCGCGGTCGGTGACCATCCTGACCACTGCGTGACGACCGGTGACCGACCGTGTGCCCACTATTCTGTCCACAGACCTGTGGATAACTATGGGGATGGCTGGTTTGACCTGTCCACAGGCGGCCACGTACCGTTGATCAGTCGGTGTTGAACCGGCCCTTTTGTGCTGCGCTCCCTGCTGGACCACACTGGTTCCTGAGTGGCGTGTGTGCAGGACTGCACCAGCGGCAGATCTATCAGTGGATCTGTCGATCATTGTGATCTCGAGTAACCGGAGTCATTCCAGTGAGCAAGCGGACGTTCCAGCCGAACAACCGTCGCCGGCACAAGAAGCACGGCTTCCGTCTTCGGATGCGTACCCGTGCCGGGCGCGCGATCATCGCCGCCCGCCGTGGCAAGGGTCGTCAGCGCCTCGCGGCCTGACCGACCTCCTCGACGGTGACCACCTCGTGTTGCCCGCGTCGAACCGGTTACGCCGGTCCGACGACTTCCGCCGCGCCGTCCGATCGGGACGGCGGGCCGGGCGGCGTGCGGTGGTCCTCCATCTGTTGGTGCGGGACGACCGGGCGGACGACGCTCAGGCCGCGCCCGCTCGCGTCGGATTCGTGGTGAACAAGGCGGTGGGCAACGCGGTTCTGCGGAACCGGGTCCACCGCCGTCTGCGTGCTGTCCTGAGCACGCGGCTCCCTGATCTACCGGCCGGCAGCCTGACCGTCGTCCGCGCCCTTCCGTCGTCCGCTTCGGCGTCGTACGACGAACTGGCCGCGGACGTCGACGGCGCGCTGCGGCGGATCCTGGACCCACGATGAGGATCAATCCCGTGAAGAGCGGGATCATCGGTTTTCTGAAGTTGTACCGGCTGACCATCAGCCCGATGTACGGGCAGGTGTGCAGGTTCTACCCGAGTTGCTCGGCGTACGCCCTGGAGGCGGTCGAACGCCACGGCGCGGTGCGCGGTTGCTGGCTGGCGGCGAGGAGACTCGTTCGCTGCCACCCGTGGAACCCCGGCGGCTACGACCCCGTTCCACCCACAGATGTCGACCAGCGCGGAGACTCGATCTCCGCCAACCAGCCCGGGCCGTCTACCGACGCCGGGCCTGCGCAGCGAGGTGCTTGAGTGACTCTTCTGGCCATCCCCGAACTCGCGTTGTGGGACGGGATCGTAGACCTGTTCAACGCCGTCATGACGCCCCTGTACTGGGCTGTCTCGGCGTTGCTCGTCGGCTGGCACTGGCTACTCAGCCAGGTGCTCGACCCGAACGGCGGCTGGGCCTGGGCGCTCTCCATCGCCGGCCTGACCGTCGTCATCCGCACCTTGCTGATCCCGCTGTTCGTCCGGCAGATCCGCTCCAGCCGGAACATGCAGCTTCTGCAGCCGAAGATGAAGGAGCTGCAGAAGAAGTACGGCCACGACCGGGAGAAGCTCGGTCAGGAAATGATGAAGCTGTACAAGGAGACCGGGACGAACCCGTTCTCCTCGTGCCTGCCGCTGCTGCTCCAGTCGCCGATCTTCCTCGCCTTGTTCCGGGTGCTGGACTACGCGGCGAACGGCAAGGCTCACAGCAAGATCATGGAGCCGTACGTCGAGTCGCTGCAGCACGCCAAGATCTTCGGAGCGGAGATCTCGCAGACCTTCCTGAAGGCGAGCGGTCCGGGCGAGAACAACGTCAAGATCGTCGCGATCGTGCTGATCATCCTGATGACCGCGACGATGTTCACCACGCAGCTGCAGCTGATGCGCAAGAACATGCCGAAGGAAGCCCTGACCGGCCAGGCCGCGCAGATGCAGAAGATCATGCTGTACGTCTTCCCGGTCTTCTTCCTGATCGGCGGCTTCAACTTCCCGATCGGTGTGCTGATCTACTGGTTCGTCTCCAACGTGTGGACGATGGGTCAGCAGTTCTACGTGATCCGCCGCAACCCGGCTCCGGGCACTCCGGCGTACGACGCGATGGAGGCCCGCAAGCGCGAGCACAACCTGCGCGCGGGCAAGCCGGCCGACGAGGGCCTGGCGTCTGCCGACGGTACGACGGAGCCCGGTTCGGACCGGCGTCCGGCGCAGCGGCAGCAGCCGAAGCGGCAGTCGCGCAGCGACCGCAGGGGCGGAGCTGCCGTCGGCGGTGCTGCGAGCGGCGCATCAGACTCCGACGGCGCGGCGGACGGTGCGAAGGCCGCCAGCAATGGGCAGGCGTCGAACACCCAGCCGAACGCGGCGAAGAAGACTCAGGCCGGTGCTGCCAAGAAGCAGCCGGCCGGCAAGAAGAGGACGGCAGCCAAGCGCCAGCCGGCGGCGAAGTCGGCCGCCCAGAAGAAGGCGGCGCAGAAGAAGTCCGGCGGATCACGCTGACCCGCCTGCGCTGATTCCTCTTCCTGCTTGTGTATGACCTGGGTCCCCGTGGGGCGGATCTCGACATTGTGAAGGAGTGGCCGTGAGCGACGGCATGCAGAACAACGAGGCGACAGAGGAGTCCACCGACTCCGCTGCCGATCGTCTGAAGGCGCTCGAGGCGGAGAGCGACATCGCCGCCGACTACCTCGAAGAATTGCTGGACATCGCCGACCTCGACGGTGACATCGACATGGACATCGACGGCGACCGTGCCGCGGTCTCGATCGTCGGTGCGGAACTGAACAACCTCGTCGGCGAGAACGGCAAGGTGCTCGAGGCGCTGCAGGAGCTCACCCGGCTGGCCGTGTACCGGGAGACCGGCGAGCGGTCGCGGTTGATGCTGGACGTGTCGAACTACCGGGCGAACCGGAAGGCCGAGCTGGAAGAGGTCGGCCGGAAGGCCGTCGAGGAGGTGAAGGCGACCGGGACCCCGGTACGCCTGGACCCGATGACGCCGTTCGAGCGCAAGGTCGTCCATGACGTGGTGGCCGCCGCCGGCCTGACCAGCGAGTCCGAGGGCGAGGAGCCGCGCCGCCGCGTCGTCGTCCAGCCGTCGTGATCCGATGATCGCCGGACGTGTGACCTTGTGACCGAACCTGTTTCACGTGAAACGCCGCCGCTCGTGGAGAAGCTGTATCCACGGGCGGCGGTCCGGCTTGCGGCGTACGCCGAACTGCTGGCCACCGAGGGAACTCTCCGCGGGCTGATCGGTCCTCGCGAGGTTCCGCGGCTGTGGGATCGCCATCTGCTGAACTGCGCGGTCCTCGAGCGACTGGTCCCCGAGGAGTCGACGGTCGCCGACATCGGCACCGGTGCCGGCCTGCCGGGGATCGTGCTCGCTCTCGTTCGTCCAGACCTCCACGTGTCGCTCGTCGAGCCGTTGCTCCGGCGCACGACGTTCCTCCAGGAGGCGGTCGAGTCCCTCGGACTCGAGAACGCCACTGTGGTCCGCGCACGGGCCGAAGAACTTCCGCCGGCGTCGTACGACGTGGTGACTTCCCGGGCCGTCGCTCCCTTGGGCAAACTGGCCGGGTGGTGCCTGCCACTCTGCGTCGAAGGGGGGCTGATGCTGGCGATGAAAGGCTCGTCCGTCGAGGAGGAATTGGACGCCTCCGAACGCGAACTCGAAGCCCTCGGAGCCGAACTGTGGCACATTCACCAACTCGGCGTCGATGAACTGGCCCAGCCGACGACAGTCGTGAGTATTGTGGCCGGACGTGCTGCAGGGGGATCCCGGCACGGAAGACGCGGGAGGTGAGTGGGTTGGTGAGTCGTGCCCTCGGATGGCCCGAGAAGAGCACCGGGGAAGCCAAGAGTTCCCAAGCGATCGGCTGGCCCGCACAACCCGCATCCAACTCCCAACTGCTGACGGCAGACCCCGAGCCGGCGAGCGATGAGTACCGGCCGCCGATCGACAGTTCTGCTCTCCGAACCGTCGCCGCGACCGGCCTCGACCAAGTACTGGAAACCGCATCCGCTCCCGACGAGTCTCCCGTTTCACGTGAAACCGGGGAGCCGGGAGATGATGGCGTTTCACGTGAAACGGCATCGCTGGTGGATGCCGACGACAACTTCTCCGAGTCTCCACCGCCTGTGGATGACGACCGCCTGAAACTGCCTCCGCACACGGGGATTCGTCCACAGAAGCCTGTGGATGAAGCTGGGGGCAGACCCGCCCCGACCCCTACCGACATCCTCTTCGGGCCAAGTCCCGCACCTATTGGAATGGGCGCTATGACTGCCGCACAGATCGCCGCGCGGGCCACGTCGGACGAGCTTCAGCGACGACTTCTCGAGACTCCGATCGCCGCCGCCACCGAACGGACCCTGCTGGTGAATGAAGGACGCACTATGGGCCGCGAGTTCCCGCTGCCTGCCGAGACCCGGGTCTTCGTCGTCGCCAACCAGAAGGGTGGCGTCGGCAAGACCACGACGACCGTGAACGTCGCCGCCGGCCTCGCGCTGTACGGCGCGCGGATCCTGGTCATCGACCTCGACCCCCAGGGCAACGCCTCGACGGCCCTGGGCATCGATCACTCGGAAGGCACCCCGGGTGTCTACGAGGCGGTCATCGAGGGCGAGTCGCTGGGGAAGCTGCTCCAGCCCTGCGCCGAGCACCCCGGGATCATGGTGATCCCGGCAACCATCGACCTGGCCGGTGCCGAGATCGAACTCGTCAGCATCGTGGCCAGGGAGAGCCGGCTGAAGCGCGCCCTCGACGCGCACCTGGCCGAGACCGAGGCTGCGGGCGAGAAGTACGACTACGTCTTCATCGACTGCCCGCCGTCGCTCGGCCTGCTGACGGTCAACGCGCTGACCGCCGCCCGCGAGGTCCTGGTCCCGATCCAGAGCGAGTACTACGCGCTCGAGGGTCTGTCCCAGCTCCTCCGCCACATCGACATGGTGAAGTCGCACCTGAACCCGGGCCTCGACGTCTCCACGATCCTCCTCACGATGTACGACGCCCGTACCAAGCTGGCCGGTGAAGTAGCCGCGGAGGTTCGGGGTCACTTCCGTGACGCCGTACTGCGGACCGCCGTACCCCGCTCGGTCCGGATCTCGGAGGCACCGAGCCACGGACAGACGGTGCTCGCGTACGACCCGGCATCTGCCGGAGCGCTCTCCTACTTGGAGGCCTCCCGTGAGATCGCCATGCGCAACAACACCTGATCCGTCGACGGCCCTGGCCCGCCCGGCGTACTGGGACACCGGTTACGGTTGCTCCAGCAGGATTCCTGGGCGGGTTGTTTCACGTGAAACGGTGCTCGGTAGGACCGCAGGACATCAGCAGGTTGTCGAACTCGAGGGAGCGCGATGAACACCCGACTCGGACGCGGACTTGGCGCGCTGATCCCCAGCACGCCGGCCCCTGGGACCACCGCCACCCTCGGCAGCAAGTCCAGTTCGATTCCGGGAGCGCCCCCGGTCGCAAGGCATGAGTCGGAGCTCACCGCGGTGCCGGGTGCCGAGTTCGCCGAGATCGAGGTCTCGAAGATCACCCCGAACCCGAAGCAGCCGCGCAGCGTCTTCGACGAGGACGCGATGGAGGAGCTCGTCCACTCGGTGAAGGAGATCGGGCTGCTTCAGCCGATCGTCGTTCGCCGGCTGGAGCACGACAAGTACGAGCTGGTGATGGGTGAGCGCCGCTGGCGCGCGACCCAGGAGGCCGGCCTCGCCACGATCCCGGCCATCGTCCGCGACACCTCGGACGACGTGATGCTCCGGGACGCGTTGCTGGAGAACCTGCACCGAAGCCAGCTGAATCCGCTCGAAGAAGCAGCGGCGTACCAGCAGATGCTCGACGACTTCGGCTGCACCCAGGAAGTCCTCGCCACCCGGATCGGCCGCTCGCGCCCGCAGATCTCGAACACGCTGCGCCTGCTGAAACTCCCGGCCGGCGTACAGCGCCGCGTAGCCGCCGGCGTCCTGTCTGCGGGTCACGCCCGTGCGCTGCTCGGCCTCCCCAGCGGCGACGCCATCGAGCGCCTGGCCCAGCGCATCGTCGCCGAAGGCCTCTCCGTCCGCACCGTCGAAGAGATCGTCGCCCTGGGCGACATGAACGCCGACGACGCCACCCCAGCCCAACGGCGCCGCAACAAGCCGGTCGCCCCCCGCCTCGTCGACCTGGCCGACCGCCTCTCCGACCGGTTCGAAACCCGCGTCAAGGTCGACCTCGGCAAAACCAAGGGCAAGATCACCGTCGAGTTCGCGTCCCTGGACGACCTGGAACGCATCGTCACCCTCATGGACCCCACCAAGCCCAACCCGTAGTCCGGGCAAGCAGGACGCCCGCCGCCGCGGCCAGCGCCACGACCCTCGCAGCCGGACCACAAGCGTCGCGGACAGTACCCCGGCCTTGACGGCCCCGAGCTCCTCGGCAAGCTCCTGTGCGCACACAACCACGCTCCCGCCTGCCGGCCCATCGCCCGCGCGAGCACTCCCCGAGGAGTAGGCCGCGCCAGCACGTCCGGCGCGACGCTTTTACTCGACTCCGTCACCCACGCACGCCCTTTGCTGCGCGCGCGTCTGGCGGCCGCTGACGACCACGACCGACCTAAGACCTGCTCCATGCGCCCCAGGCGTCCCAACCCATCCTGGGCACCCCGACGAGCCAACCTCCGCAGCTGCCTGACGGGCAACGTGTCGGGACTCGTCACCCTCGACGCACCGGAGTCTTGGAGCAGCGGACAGTGCCGGAGCCGTGGAGCAGCGGACAGTGCCGGAGCCGTGGAGCAGCCGACTGTGCCGGAGCCGTGGAGCAGCCGACTGTGCCGGGGTACGCGGAGCGGTTGCCGATCCTCCAGTGGGACTTGCGGCTTGCGCGCGCACATCCCACGTGTGCAACCACGGCGCGATCACCCGGTGTCGGCCTCCGGGCGTACTCGGCCGACCAGCGGAGGGAACAGCCGCTCCGACGCTCATCCATCCACCCACGCACCGACCAACCCGGCGGCGTAGTCGGACAGGCGCCCTCGGGCCGGCCCGCTGGCCAGACCTACCCGGACTGCCCGAGCCGGCTAGCGCAGTCGGCGCCGGGCAGCCCAGGTCGAGCAGCCTAGGTCGAGCAGCCCAGGATCGCCGGACACCCTGTCCCGCGCCGCGTCTCGTGCTTGGCGGGGCAACACCGTCGCGCGCCGGCCCGGCTCGGTCGGGGCGGCAGCCCCGGTCCCACCCAGCGGCTCGTGCCCCGCGGGGCCAACGTCGGCGCTCTCGACCCGGCCTGGCCGGACGACGCGGGGGTTCCTTTGGTCCAGCAGTTCCTCGGCGGCACGATCTAGACTCAGGGAGGCCTCCCGCCGATCCGGTGTAGCTATTGGTCCTTCGGGTGTACCGAAGGACGGGAGGTAGTAGCTCGAACCCGGCCCGGTGCGGCGCCGCGGAGCCGGCCTGGCTGCGAACCGGGGGACTACTACCCGTCCTTCGGTACGAGCGGACGCCGGCGGATTCCGGGTCGGGGGACGAGGGCAGCTGCCGAGAGCACCGATGCTCTGGGGTCGGCGAGATCGTCCGAGCTCGCTGGCCCCATTCCAGCCGTACTCGCTGGCCGAACTGGCCGCGGTTTCGGACGCCTGCCTTCAGGTGAACCTGAGCCACGGGAGGTAGTCGCCCGAAGCCGGCCGACGGGTCGACCGCGAAGACGGCGACGCCGTGAGCGAGGCGCCCCGCCCAAACCGGTCTGAGCTCTCCCTACCCGCTTGTCGGTACGGTCGGAGGCCCGGGGGATGGCGGACTGGGCAGTTGCCAAGGGGTATCCGCACCGGGGTGGGAGGAGTACTCGCTCGGCGGGATCTGCGCTACGAAGCCCCCGGATGTTTCACATGAAACATGGGACGCGCGGTGGCTTGTCGACCTGGCTGCGGCTGTTCGTCTGACCGTCTCGGGGTGTACCGAACGGCGGCGTAGGAGTCGGTCGCGATTGGCCCAGGGCGGAGTCCCGAGGAGGCTGGGTCACCCCGGTTGCGTGGGTCGGCGGGGTACGCGTGCGGCGGAACCGCTGGATTGCTCTGTGGGCGTGATTCTTAGCGTTCTGCCGGCCGCAGCTCGCAGTTGGATGGCGGTGTCGGGTGTGCGGCGGCCTTGCTGCGCGAGGGTGCTTAGGATCGCGCTGGGGGAGGAATTCTGGGGTTCTGGTCGGCTGCAGCTCTGTCGGACGATCGCTGGGATTTGTCGACAAAGATACTTGGGGACTTGCGGCGAATGTTTCATGTGAAACATTCGCGGGCTGGGTGGCTTCAATGAGGTCGGTGGCGAGGCAAGGGAGAGGCTCCAGGGGAGCGCCTCATCGCCGCAGGAGGTAGCCAGATGAAGGATTCGCCGGCCGGTGACCTCATCAGCCTCCGAGACCTCGTCGGTCCCCAACACAGATCCACCTGGCGCGAGTTCCGCGCGGGAGCCAGGAACCTGACCACGAGAGCGAGGCGGTTGTCCGGGCGTGCGTGGTGGATCTGGTTGCGCTAGGCGCGGGTCGGCTGGGTGAGCTCGTGGAGGGGTGCGACGAGAGACAAGCCGGGCGGTTAGCGGCCCAGGAGTTCGTGGGTGGTTTTGCGCTCGGCGTAGAAGGACAGGAACGGGATGGTGCCGGCGAGGGCCATCAGGATCAGGCGGGGGAGGGACCAGCGGACTCGGCGGAAGAGATCGAAGGTGCCGAGTAGGTAGATGACGTACAGGAAGCCGTGGAGTGGGCCGACGACGTCCATTGCGCTCGGGTCGTCGGCGAGATACTTCAGCGGCATCGCGACGAACAGCAGCACCAGCAGCATGACACCGACGATGTAGGCGATCACGCGATACCGGGTGAGTGCACCGCGGACGGCCGGCGTGAGTGGCTGCGGGGTGGCGGAGGTGGCGGGGTCGGCTGGTGAGGTCACGCTGAAACGGTACCGCTCGACTCCACGGCCGCACCGCCCCGGTCACCTTCTCCACGAGGCTCACCACCGGACCCACCATCGGTCCCGTCACCGGAGCCGTCGGACTCCGAGTCGGTCCGGTGTGCGTCCATGACGATTCGCCACCACATCCACAAGGTGAAGGCCGCGAAGATCCACCACTGGAAGGCGTACGCGACGTTCCGGAGCCCGGCGTGGTCGGTCGGGGGTGGAGGTGGCGGTACGACGGCCGGTGCGGGGGAAGGTACGTCGCCGGACTCGACCGACGCCTGGATGACGAAAGCGTCGTACAACCGGTAGTCGACCATGTGAACGATCGTCGGGATGCGCAGCGACGACAGCACCCGCCCCTTGGCGGCGTCGCCGGACGAGTCCTCAGCCTCCGAGGCCGTCACCGTTCCGGTCAGCTTCACCGGCCCGGAGGGCGCCGCCGCGGCCGGATCGTTGACCGAGGCAACCCAGCCGCGGATGACCATCACGGCACCCGAACCGTCAACCATCAAAGGGCTCGCGACCCAGAACCCGTCCCGATCACCCTGCCGCCGATCCGCGATGAACACCTGGTCCGCGCCCGCCGCCCAAGTACCGCTCACGGTCACGCGCCGGCCGACAGCCTTCGCCGGCAGACCCTCGTCGATGGAGAACAGCGACTGCAACGCGACCGGCGCACCCTCGGACCGCTTGGCCGTGGCCGCGTCCGTCTTCGACCGGTACACGTCCAGCTGCCACACACCTAGCACGGACATCACCGCAGCAATAGCCAATGCCAGAAGCAACAATCCGGACCACCGCGGCGTCAGTACTGTCCGCCACAGCGGCCGTCCATCCATCAGGACCTCAACAACGAGCCGCGGCCGCAGCCAGCAGGTCGCGGCACAGCACACCCAGCTCGACGCCCGCAGCCTCAGCAGCCAGCGGCACCAACGACGTCTCCGTCATCCCCGGAGCGACATTGACCTCCAGGAACCACGGCACACCCGAAGCGTCCACCACGAGGTCCGACCGCGACAGATCCCGCAAGCCCAACGCCTCATGCGCCGTGACCGCAGCCGAAGCACACGCGGACGCGACGCCATCGCCCAGCTGAGCCGGTACGACGAACTGCGTCGCGCCGGCGGTGTAGCGGGCTTCGTAGTCGTAGAACCCGGAGTCCGGCCGGATCTCCACCGCAGGCAGGGCGCGTGGCCCATCGCCCGTGTCGACCACGGTCACCGCGATCTCGGTCCCGTCGATGTACTGCTCGATCAGCGCGACCGGCCCGTAGGCGTAGCAGTTCACCATCGCCGATGGCAGCTCCTCGGCCGACCGCACGATGGACGCACCGAGCGCCGAACCGCCTCGGGCCGGCTTTACCACCAGCGGCAGCCCGATCTGGTGGATCACCGCCTCCATCAGCGCGGCGGCGCCCAGTTCGCGGAACGTTTCGTGCCCAAGCACCACAGACGAGGGCGTTTGCAGCCCGGCGGCGCCGACCATGGTGGATGCCACCGGCTTGTCGAAGGCCGTCCGGCACGCTGCCGCGTCGGCGCCGACGTACGGAACGCCGTACAGGTCGAGGACCTGGCGGAGCGCGCCGTCCTCGCCCGTGACGCCGTGCAGGACGGGGAAGACCGCGTCCGGCGGATCGTCGCGGAGCCGCTCGACCAGGCTTGCATCGACGTCGCGCTGCTCGACCTCGACGCCGACGCTGCGCAGGGCGTCGGCGACCCGTCGGCCGGACCGGAGCGAGACGTCCCGCTCGTGTGACAGTCCGCCTGCCAGTACCAGCACTCGACCCAGATCACTCATCACAAATATCCCGATCACTCGTGGGCGACTCCGGCACGGTCGCCGGTCCCGAGGCCCACTGGAACGGTACCGCTACCGCGTCAAGGACCCCCGGCCGCCCGCAGATCCATTGCGCAACCTTTGCGCACTTTAGGCCTCGATCCGTGGCTCCTGCCACGGATCGAGGCCACGTCAGGTCAACTCCGGACCTGGGGCGTCGTACCCGTGCCCGGCGCCTGGCGGTAGCGGGCCGAAGGTCTGCCGGAGTTCGAGCTCCTCGTGGATCACCGCGGCCAGCCGACCGACGCCTTCGGTGATCCGCTCCGGCGTCGGATGACAGTACGACAGCCGCATGCACTGTGACCCGAATCCGTCGGCGAAGAAGGCGGTTCCGGGGACGTAGGCCACCCGCGCAGTGACCGCGCGCGGCAGCATCGCCTTCGCGTCCAGCCCATCCGGCAGGGTCAGCCAGATATAGAACCCGCCGCCCGGCCTGGTCCAGGTCGTTGCCGCAGGCATCTTTTCGGTCAGCGCCGCCAGCATTGCGTCGCGGCGCTCCCGGTACATCTCCCGGAACTGCTTGACCTGCCCGAGCCAGTCGTGCCGGGTCAGGTACGACGAGATCGCGAGCTGACTGAAGACCGGTGGACACAGGGTCGCGGATTCCTGTGCCAGCACGAGTTTCTCGCGTACGGCGTGCGGCGCGACCGCCCAGCCGACCCGGAAGCCCGGCGCGAACGTCTTCGAGAACGAACCGAGGTAGATCACGCCCTCGCGGTCGTCGGCGCGCAGCGCCCGCTGCGGCTCGCCGTCGAAGCCGAGCAACCCGTACGGGTTGTCCTCCAGCACCAGCAAGTCAGCGCGCTGACAGATCTCCAGCACCCGCGCCCGCCGCTCGTTGGACAGCGAGACACCGGCCGGATTGTGGAAGTTGGGGATCGTGTAGAAGAACTTGATCCGCTTGCCGGCCGCACGCACCGCCGTGATCGCCTGCTCCAGCGCCTCCGGTACGACGCCGTCGTCGTCCATCGCGACGTGGACGACCTCGCACTGGTACGCACGGAAGACGCCGAGGGCACCGACGTACGACGGCGCCTCGCAGATCACCACATCACCCGGGTCGCAGAACACGCGCGTGACCAGGTCGACGGCCTGCTGGCTCCCGACGGTCACGACGACGTCGTCCGGATGGGCGTCGATCCCTTCCAGCCGCATCATGTCGCAGATCTGGTCCCGCAGGACCGGATCGCCCTGGCCGGAGCCGTACTGCATCGCCACCGCGCCGTTGTCGCTCACCAGGTCGCGGACCGCGCCGCCGACCACGTCGAGGGGGAGTCCGGCGATGTTCGGCATGCCGCCGGCCAGCGAGACCACCTCGGGCCTGCTGGCGACCGAGAACAGTGCCCGGATCTCGGATGCGGTCATGCCCTTGGTCCGTGCTGCGTACCGGTCGACGTAGTTGTCGAGACGGGTCTGCCGGACATCAGGCACGTCAGCACTCACAGAGCCACTCCACGGTGATCGAGGGGGAAGTCACCAGATTACGCCGGACCATCCCGAGCGCGCCTGGGCTGTGGAACGGCGTGACCTCTCACTACCATGCCTTATAGGGGCAGGTTCCGACCATGCCGCGGACTGGCTGCTGAGACAGTCTGCGGTTGGGTGCGGCCTGAGAGGTGGAGCGGAAGGCAGGAATCTGGGATGAGCGTGGGCAAGACTGCCGGGTGGACGCTCGGTGGACTGGCACTGGGTGTGCTGGCCGGTTTCGCCGGCGAGCTCTTCCGGCGGCAACCGGCCGCCAAGGTGCAGCAACGGTACGTCGCCCCGGAGGCGACCGAGACCCCGGACGTGCGGGCCGCGGCTCCCACTCCGGCTCCGGCGGCCCGGTGAACCGCAGGTTGAGACCCAAAGTGATGAAGCTAACAGGCAGTACGTCGCCCCACCGGACACCGGGCACCGCGGACCGGACGCGCTGATGGCCCGACGGCTGGAACCGCTGACGCTCGCCAATCTCGGCGAGCTGCCGGTGCCATGCCGTGACTGTGTGTTCTGGGAGCTCGACCCGGTCGCCGCCAAGCAGGCTGACCACAACGGCGACACCGGCCTCGAGAAAGAGGCGTGGCTGTCGCAGTTACTGCTCGACTGGGGCACCGCGGGCGTCGTCCTGTACGTCGACGACGAGCCGGCCGGATTCGCGGTGTACGCCCCGGCGACGTACCTGCCGAGGATCCAGGCGTTCCCGACCGCGCCGGTGAGCCCGGACGCCGTCGTACTCGCGACCGGGCGGATCCTGCCGCGCTACCTCGGCCTCGGACTGGGCAAGATCCTGATCCAGGCGGTGGCGAAGGACGTGCTCAAGCGTGGGTTCCGTGCCGTCGAGGCGTTCGGCGACTCCCGCTGGGACGGGCCGGGATGCGTCTGGCCGACCGAGTTCCTCCGTGCGGTGGGGTTCGGCGTCGTCCGCGAGCACCCGCGGAACCCCAGGCTGCGGCTGGATCTGCGCTCAGCGGTGACGTGGCGAAGCGAGATGGAGGCCGCGGTGGAGCGGCTGATGGGCGCGATCCGGCCAGAGCACTCACCACCCACGCCGGCGACGGTCCGGGACGCCCTCACCCGTACGCCGGGCTCCTGAGGCGGGATCGCGATGATCTGGCGCTTCCTCGCGGACGTGATGTTCGTGCTGCACGCCGCCTTCTTGCTCTTCTTCGTCCTCGGCGGATTCCTGGCCTGGAAGTGGCCCAAGGTGATCTGGGCGCACCTGGCCATCGTGGTGTGGAGCGTGGCGATCGTGGTCATCGACTACGACTGCCCGTTCACCGGTGCGGAGAAGTTCTTCCTGCGCAAGGGCGGCGAGACGCCGTACGAGGCGGGGTACATCAATCACTACCTCAACGGCACGCTGTGGCCGGAAGGGCAGACACCCGTCGCGGAGAAGGTCGGATTCGCCCTGGTGATCATCTCCTACGTCGGGTTCTTCGTCCTGCGGCACTGGCGGAAGACCAAGCTCAGGGGAGAGTCAGTGGGACCCCGGACGTGATCTGGCCCCGGCATCCCCATACTGGAAGACGTGTCCAGCACCAGTACGCCGGTTGACGCGTACCTGACCGCACTCGGCAAGGCGCTGCCCGGCCCGCGCCGGCGAAAGGCCGACCTGCTCGCCGAGGCACGGGACCATCTGGTCGATGCGACCGAGGCCTTCGAGGCCGACGGTCTCGACTGGGACGAGGCCGAGCGCGAGGCGGTGGCCGACTTCGGCGAGTTGGCCGACGTCGTCCCCGGCTACCGCGCCGATCTCGCGGTCAGCCAGAGCCGGCGGACCGCGATGCTGCTGTTCCTGGCGCTGATCATCCAGCCGATCGTCTGGCAGGAGGGCGTGTGGAGCTGGAACCAGGACCCGGCAACGCCGAACCCGGTGAACGAGTTCCTGCAATCGCTCGTCCGGACCGTCGGCATGTTCGCGATCGCCGGTGCGGTGCTGGCCGTCATCGCGGCGGGCATCGGCCTGCGCCACGCACTCGTCCGCCAGCACGTCACTCGCGTGACTGCAGTCTTCGCTCTGGTCAACGCCGTCGTGATCAGCCTGATCGGTGTCGCGATGTCGGCGACCGGCGGTCGCACGCCCGACCTTCCCGCGTTCGGTGTCGTCGGGACGTTCGTCGTTCTGCCGCTGGCGTTCGTCGGTCTTCAGGCCGGCCGTTGCCTACGCCTGGCCAGGGCGTAGGACGCCTTCCACCACAGCCCGGAAGGTCAGCCACTCCTGCTTGCCTGAGGCAAGCATCTTCTGGCCGGCCGAGGTGAGCTGGTACGTCCGCCGCTTCCGGCCGCCGACCGTGCTCCACTCGCTGGCCAGGTAGCCGGCCCGCTCCAGCCGCCGCAGCGCGGGGTACAGCGTGCCGGTGGGCAGGTCGAGCTCGCCGCCGCTGCGCTCCAGCAGGGCCTCCATGATCGCGTAGCCGTGCAGCGGTTCGGACTCGACGACCGCCAGGATCATCGGGTCGAGGTGCCCACGCAGCGCATCCGCCTTCATGTAGCCAGTCTACTCATACGCCTGCTAGTGTCGAGAGACAACATGTAGTCAATCTACTTATCAGGATGTGAGGAGGCCCGGCGATGACCGTGGACACCCCAGTACGACGCCCGCCCCGGAAGGACGGTGGACGGCCCGGATTGCTGCACCGGGTGTCCGGGTGGTCGATGCGGCACGCCGGACTTGCCCTGCTGCTCTGGGTGGTCGCCCTCGTCGCGGTCACCGCCGCGTCGACGGTGGTCGGCGACAGCTACAAGAACGACAACTCGCTCCCTGGGACCGACTCCCAGCGAGTGACCGACATCTTCCGCGAGCACCAGCCGCAGGGTGAGACCGCCTCGGTGCAGATCGTCATGCACGCCGACGGCGGGCTCCGGCCGGAGAAGCCGCGAGTCCTCTCGATGCTGGCGGCCGTCGGCGGCCTCCCGCACGTGGCGTCGGTGGCCGACCCGTTCACTGCTCCCGGATCACTCTCACCAGACGGTCGTACGGCGTACTCGACGGTGAGCCTGGATGTCGCCGTGGCGGACATGCCGATCGAGGACGTCCGCGCGATCATCGAGAAGGCTCAGCAGTTCCGGGTCCCCGGTCTGACCGTGGAGGTTGGCGGCGACCTGGCGCGGTCGGCGGCGGAGAGCGCGGGTGGTGCGTCCGAAGGCGCCGGCGTCCTGGCCGCGCTGGTGATCCTGGTGCTCCTGTTCGGATCGTTGCTTGCGGCAACTCTGCCGTTGCTGACGGCCCTGTTCGCGGTCGGCGGCACGCTGGGACTGCTGGTGCTCGCGTCGCATCTGTTCACCGTGCCCGACTACACCGCACCGGTGATGATCCTGGTCGGGCTCGGTGTCGGCATCGACTACGCGTTGCTGATCTTCTCCCGCTACCGCCACGAGTTGCTGAAGGATGGGACCGATCGCGTGACCGCGTCGATGGTTGCCCTGGACACCGCGGGTCGGTCGGTGATGTTCGCCGGCTGCACTGTGGTCATCGCACTCCTCGGGCTGCTCGCCTTGGGGCTTGGTTCGTTGCAAGGCGTCGCCCTCGGTGTCACCCTCACCGTCCTGATGACGATGCTCGCCGCGGTGAGTCTGTTGCCTGCTCTGCTGACGCTGTTCGGGAAGCGCATCGAGCGGAGTGTCCGCAAGCATGCCGCGAAGAAGCGCCGTACGCCGGGAGACGGGTGGCGGAAGCTGGCAGCCGCTGTGCAGCGTGGACCGTGGGTGCCGCTGGTGCTCGGGACTATCGCCCTGGTCGCGTTGTCATTGCCGGCGCTGGACATGCGGCTCGGCTTCGCGGATGCCGGGACGGACGATCCGGCCAAGACCAGTCGGAAGGCGTACGACCTGCTGGCGCAGGGATTCGGGCCGGGCTTCAACGGTCCGCTGGTAGTCGTGTCCGAAGGCGACCAGGCAGCAACTCAGGCGCTCGGCCGTACGCTCACCGCCGATCCGAACATCGCCGCGGTCACGCCACCGCAGTTGACGCCCGACGGCAAGGTCGCGACCGTATTGGCGTTCCCGAAGTCGGCACCGCAGGACGCGGCGACCAGTGACCTGGTCGAGCGGCTGCGGAACGACACCCTGCCGGCGCTCGAGTCGCAGACCGGGGCCACGTACCTCGTAGGTGGTGCGACCGCTGCGGCCGACGACTTCGCGTCCGCGGTCAGCAATCGGCTGCCGATCTTCGTGCTCGTCGTGGTCGGACTGTCCGCGCTGCTGCTGATGGCGGTGTTCCGGTCCGTGCTGATCCCGCTGAAGGCAGCTGTGCTGAACCTGCTCAGCATCGGCGCCTCGCTCGGCGTCATCACGCTGGTCTTCCAGCAGGGCTGGTTCGGTGCTCAACCGGGTCCGATCGAGGCGTTCGTGCCGGTGATGATCTTCGCGATCGTGTTCGGGTTGTCGATGGACTACGAGGTGTTCCTGGTATCCCGGATCCACGAGGAGTGGCGGCGTACCAAGGATGCGAAGGAGGCGGTCCGCGAAGGGCTGGCCAACACCGGCAGCGTGATCACGGCGGCGGCCGCCATCATGATCGTGGTGTTCGGCGCGTTCCTGCTCAGCCCGGACCGGATGCTGAAGCAGTTCGGGCTCGGACTCGCCACCGCAGTGCTGTTGGACGCGGTGCTGATCCGATGCATCCTTGTCCCGGCCATTCTGCGGCTGTTCGGCGATCGCGCCTGGTGGCTGCCGCGCGGACTCGACCGAGTGCTCCCGAGGATCGCCCTCGAGAAGGACTGAACCGATTGGAGGCGGGCCGCCCCCTGCGCGGTCCGCCCCGGGGTGATCATTCGCTGGCGGCCACTCCGATCTTGTGGCCCTGGGCGTCCGCGAACACGGCGAAGCTCGTGCCGGGCACCTGCTGCATCGGCTGGACGACACTGCCGCCCAGCTTCTCGGCGCGTGCGAGCGTGTCCGCCACGTCCTCGACGGCCACGAAGAACAGCACCTCGTCCTCGGCGCCCTGCCGCGGACTGATCGCGACGTACGGACCGTCCGGTGTGCCGGTGTCGATGAACGTGTAGCCCGGGAACCCGCCCTCGGACGCGATCTTCCATCCGAAAAGGTCCGCGAAGAACTGACGTGTCGCGTCCGGGTCCGCCGATCGGATCTCGGTGTGGACGACTGGATGTGCCATGAGCCCCTCCCAACTGAATGACGTCCCATCCGGCGTGATCGCCGGACGAGTAGCGCTCATTCAGATGACGAACGACCCATCCCGGAATCGACTAGACCGTCAACTGGCCGAAACGGAGCATGCCGGTGGCAGCGTCCTGCTCCGGCGGGAGGTAGACACGCTGGATGGCGACCACGATGGCCTCGGCGATCACGTCGCGGAAGGCCGGGTCGGCCAGGCGCGCGGAGTCGTGCGGGTTGGTCACGTAGCCGATCTCGAGGCGGACCGCGGGCATCTTGGTGCGCCGCAGCAGATCCCAGGTCTTGGCGTGGGTACGGCAGTTCAGCAGGTCGGTGCGGGCGACGATCTCGCGCTGCACCAGGCCGGCGAACTGCTCACCGACGCTCGACGAGGCGCCGTGCAGATCGTTGCCGTAGTAGTACGTCGCCACACCCTGGGCCTCCGGGTTCATCGACCCGTCGGTGTGCAGCGACACGCACAGGTTGGCGTCCGTCTCGTTCGCGAACGCGGCCCGGGCCAACTCGTCCGGACCCTGGTCCCGTCCCCGGGACAGATACGCCCGTACGCCGGTCGCACCCAGGCGACCCTCGATCCGGGAGGCCAGGTCGTACGCGACGTCGGACTCGCGCAGGCCGTAGCCCTCCCAGCCGTAGTCGAAGCCGCCGTGACCGGCATCGATCACCACGGTCTTGCCGGACAGCCGCGGGCCGGCCGCGCGAACGGCCTCGGACGCGCGCAACGCATCCGGCCGGCCACCCGTCGCCATCGGCTTGATCCGCTGCAAGGCCTTGAACGTGGACGGGCCACAGGTGCCGTCACCCGGCAGGCCCATGTTGCGCTGGAAGTCGGTCACCGCACGCTGGGTGTCCGGTCCGAAGATCCCGTCGATCCGGGCGACCGCGAACCCGAGCTCCTGCAGTTTCGCCTGCAGCGCCAGTACGTCGTCACCGGTCAGCGGGTGCGAGACGACGTACGTCAGCAGCCGGTCGCCCAGCCGCCAGCGTGCGTCGTCGATCGCCCGGTACGTCTGCGGGCCGACAACTCCGTCGATCATCAAGCCCCGTTGCTGCTGGAAGCCCCGAACGGCGTGGGCGGTCGCTTCGTCGTAGACGTCGTGACCGCCCGTGAGCAGTCCTAACCGGTGGAGTTTGCCGATGATCTCGGCGACCGCCTCACCGCTGTCGCCGATCCGATACACGCCCTGGGGGCCAGACGGTGACACTGTCATCAGAAACTGCTCCTTGCCGTGGCGGACGGGGTCCTACCGAGCTTTCAGGACGTGAAGTCGGCCAGCTCCCTCAGCAGCGCCGCCTTCGGCTTGGCGCCGACGATGGACTTGGCCAGCTCACCGTTCACGTAGACGTTGATGGTAGGGATACCCGTAACACGGTAGTTGCTCGGGGTGACCGGGTTCTCGTCGACGTTCATCTTCAGGAAGGTGAGCTTGTCGCTGTGGTCCTGCGCCAGCTCCTCCAGGATCGGGGAGACCTGGCGGCACGGGCCGCACCACTCGGCCCAGAAGTCCACCAGCACCGGCTTGTCACTCTTCAGCACGGTCTGGTCGAACTCGGCGTCGGTGACGGCGTTCATCTTCTCGCCCACGGGCGTAACTCCTTCAGTGGTTGTGAGGTTCAGACGGAGACAGGCTCGGTGGCCGCGGCACCCGCGGCCGTCGCCTCGTGCTCCAAGGTGGCCAGGAAGCGCTCGGCGTCCAGGGCGGCGGCACAGCCCGTGCCGGCGGCGGTGATCGCCTGCCGGTAGGTGTGGTCGACCAGGTCACCGGCGGCGAAGACGCCCGGCAGGTTGGTCTCGGTGCTGCCTTCCCGGACCAGGACGTAGCCGTCCTCGTCCAGGTGCACCTGACCCTTCACCAGCTCCGAACGCGGGTCGTGCCCGATCGCGATGAACAGGCCGGTCACCGGCAGCTCCCGCGTCTCACCGGTCACGGTGTCCCGCAGGGTCACGCCGGTCAGCTTGTCGTCGCCGTGGATCGCGGCGACCTCGGAGTTCCAGGCGAAGTCGATCTTGTCGTTCGCGAACGCCCGGTCGGCCATGATCTTCGACGCGCGCAGCTCGCCGCGGCGGTGCACCAGCGTGACCTTCTTGCCGAAGCGGGTCAGGAAGGTGGCCTCCTCGACCGCGGAGTCGCCACCGCCGACGACGGCGATCTCGTGCTCACGGAAGAAGAACCCGTCACAGGTCGCACACCAGGACACGCCGTGGCCGGACATCCGGTCCTCGTCCGGCAGGCCCAGCTTGCGGTAGCCGGAGCCCATGGCCAGGATCACGGTCTTGGCCCGGTGCTCGGTGCCCGCGGAGTCGGTGACCACCTTGATCTCGCCGGTCAGGTCGACCGAGACGATGTCGTCCGCCACCAGCTCGGCGCCGAAGCGCTCGGCCTGCTGGCGCATCTCGTCCATCAGCGCGGGACCCATGATGCCCTGCGAGAAGCCGGGGTAGTTCTCGACGTCGGTGGTGGTCATCAGTGCGCCACCGGCCGTGACAGAGCCCTCGAACACCAGCGGTTCCAGGCGGGCGCGTGCGGCGTACACGGCGGCCGTGTAACCGGCCGGACCGGAGCCGACGATGATGACGTTGCGAACTCCTGAGTCGCTCATGCAGGCGTTTCCTCGTTGTCGTCGAGACTGGTACGTCGTACTCAACGGATCCTAGAGGCCGACCATTCCCACGGTACCCATCGCCGGGCCGTGGTGCCGCATCGCCGTCTCAGCGGTTGCGCAGCGTCACCGTAGTGTCGTAGATGGGGTCAGCGGCGCCCCCGGAATCGCTACATCCGGTCACCACGAAGACCTGGATGTCCTGGGGCGACCCGCCCTGCAGACCGATCACCGTGGCGCGCTTGTCGTCGACCTTGGCGGGCTGCACCAGCCGGAGCTGCGGGTTGGGGCGGCCGGCCGCGAAGTTCTTCGCGCAGGCGAGCTCGTCCGGCGAGCCGTTCAGCAGCGTGCCGCCGGAGTTCTCCATCCAACGCTGTGCGTCCGGGCCGACATCCGAGGTGGAGATCGTCGGCGCACCGGTCGGCAGCGCGGTCGTCGGGGTCGTATCGGCCGTGTTCCCGGGCGCGTTGTCCTTGGTGGCGAAGACCACGCCGACACCGATCGCCGCGACGACCACGACGGCCGCGGCGGCACCCAGCAGCTTAGGGAGATGCCGACGGGGCTCCTCGCGGATCTGCGCGAGGGAGTGCACGCCGATCGTCGACGAGCGCAGCATCGACTCCGAGACGATCACGGCGTCGAGGTGCTCGGCGACGTCAGCCGGCATCGGGATGTCCGTCCGGCCCTCGTCGGCCAGGTCCGCGGACAGTTGCAGCAGCGCGTCGAAGGTCTGCTGGCAGTCCGGACAGGCCTTCACATGTTCACGAGCCCGGTGGGCCTCGGGTGCGGGTAGCAGGTTCTCGATCAGGTCGGCGATGGTGTCCGGGTCCAGGTGCTCGAGGTGCTCACTGGTCGGAAGACCGGAATCGGTCATCGGGAACTCGCCTCCTCACGGGAGGTGCCCGGGATCGGGCGCGGTGTGCTCATGGCTGAAATGCTCCGGTCGAGGCATCGGGCAGCGTAGTCGCCAGAACGAGGCGACTCCGCTTCGACGGTGTACCCGCTCATTCGGTTCCCACCGCCTCGGCAGCAGTTTTCGCGGGTACGTCGGGCGCCTCGGAACCGGCTCGGGCGGTCTGCCAGTGTCTGAGCAGTGGAAGCAGCCGGGCCCGTCCACGGGCACAGCGGGACTTCACCGTGCCGGGTGCGCAGCCCAGGATCGCGGCGGCCTCCTCGATCGAGTAGCCCTCCATGTCGACCAGGACGAGCGCACTGCGCTGGTCGGAGTTGATCTGCTTGAGCGCGTTCAGTACGTCGAGCCGGCGTTCGCGGACCTCGGCCGGGTCGTCCCCGGCGGGGCCGGCCAACTCGGCGGCGCGGTCCTCGTCCTCTGGCAACGGGTCGGCGGCCCGGACCTGACGGCGACGGATCCGGTCCAGGCAGGCGTTCACCACGATCCGGTGCAGCCAGGTGGTCACCTTGGCATCACCGCGGAACGAGTCGGCCCGGCGGAACGCCGAGATGAACGCCTCCTGCAGCGCGTCGGCGGCCTCCTCCGGCTCACCCAGGGTGCGGATCGCGACCGCCCACATCCGGTCCCGGTGCCGCCGCACCAGGTACCCGAACGCGTCCGGGTTGCCCGCGACGTGCAGCCGGAGCAGCTCGTGGTCGTCGAGCTGGTCGTAGCTGACCGGTCCAGCCGGTGCGGCGGGCTGGCCGACGGGTTCAGGCGGCCCGATCCGACTGATCTCGGGTGTCATTTCTGGATTGTGACCTCCGAGATCTCGCCCCGGTACCCGCTGCCGTCCTTCGGGATCTTCGTCAGCCACACCAGAACGTACTGCGTCTGGGTCGGCCCCGACGGAGTCAGCGTCGTCGTCCCCTCGGGCTGGTCCTCCTCGGTGGCGACGGACGTCCAGCCGCTGACCGTGTCCGGCGACTTGCTCGTGTCACCCTTCGGCACCATCAGCTCCAGGCTGGTGTTGTCGCCCTTGAGCGCGACCTGCACCTTCGACACGGCCGTCGGCTCGCCGAGGTCGTAGATGATGCCGACGCCCTCCTTCTGGCCACCGAAGTTCGGCTTGTTCTTGTACGACATCGTGGTCCAGCTCGTGTCCTGCTTGCCGTCGTAGGACTTCCCGACGTCGTCCGGGTGCTCGTTGCCGTTGCCGTCCGGCGGCGGGTCGAAGTCCTTCGCGCTGACGATCTTGACCGGGCCACCGGTCGCGGACGGCGTCGTACTCGTGGCCGGCGGCTTGCTGGCGCCGCTGTCGGTGCCGTCGTCCTGGTCGTTGTTCATCGCGCCCTTGAGCAGGAACTGCGCCATCGCGACCACGGACAGCAGCGCGAGTATGGCGAGCAGGATCAGGATCCGGCCGCCCCACGAGCCCTTCTGCTTCGGCTTCGGGTCGTCGGCCCGGCGCCGGCCGTTCCCGTTCGCCGGTGGCGGCGGCGGTGGCTGCCGCCGCATCGGCCGGGTCTCGGCCGCGGTCGAGTACGCCGAGTGCGTCTCGTGCCCGTTGCTGCTCTCGTACGCCGGCGGCGTCGGGTCGAGAGCCGGCGGCGACGTCTGCGGCACCACCTGGGTGGCGTCGTCGATGCTGCCGTTCTGCCGGGCGACCTGAACGGTCTCGTCCATCTGGTTCGGCGGCTCGTGTGAACTGCCGACGACGCCGGACAGCGCGGCGGACAGGCCGGCAGCGCTGGTGATCGGCGGAGTGTGGTGACGCGGCGGGTTGCTCAGCAGCCGGTCGCAGATGTCGTCCAGGGAGCGCGGTACGCCGGCTCGCACCTGGCGGGGACTAAGGAGACGGCCATGCTCGAACGGCGCCGGCTGCATCCCCCAGGCCGGGCCGGGACCGGGCCAACGGCCGGTCAGGGAGGCGTAGAGCAGCTCACCGAGCGCATGGATGTCGTGCTCAGGCGAACCCGGGCCGGTGGACCGCAGCGCCGCCTCGGTGGCGAGTCCGACGACCTTGATCGCACCTGCGTCGGTGACCACGACGGTCGACGGGCTGATCGAGCCGTGGGAGAGACCGGTGCGGTGCAGGTTCTCCAGCGCTTCGGACACCTCGCGCGCGAGCCAGCCGGCCTGTTGACCGGTCAGCGGGCCGGTCGCGAGCATCCGCTCCAGTGGACGGCCGCCCGCCCATTCGCGGACGCAGTACGTGACGCCGTCCTGCATGTCGCAGTCGAGCACCCGCAGGAAGCGGGGGTCGGCCGCGGCGGCCGCGCGCCGCGCGGCATCGAAGAGCAGGTTGGTCCTGGGGTCGCCGACCGGCAGGATGTCCACGACGACGGCCCGACTGAGTACCTCGTCCACTGCCCGCCACACCCGTGCACCGTCGATCTCCGCGAGTAGCTCGGCGATCCGGTACCGGCCGGCAAGCAGGGCACCAGGACTGACGGTCTGGTTCGACACGGTGTCTCTCGCCCTCCTCGATGCACTGGTCGGCCTGCGTCTGGCGCCCCGGATCCGGTCGGCGGGGACCCGGTCACGATCAGCCGGCTGCCTGACCGCAGCCCCATCGTAGTGCCCCCCTGATCCCTCAAGTGGTGCACGAGTGCACAAGCCATCGGGTTCAGCGGCGTCCGGGCAGCTTCGATGTGACCATGGACACCACGTCGTTGACTTCGTGGATCCTCAGTACCCTCGCCACCCCGGCGTAGACCGGGAGCATCACGACGGCGGCCACCGCGAGCTCGAGGAGCGCGCCGAGGGGTCCGGACCACTCGACCGCCATGCCGAGCAGCCAGAGCACCCCGCGCCCGGCCAGCACCGCGAGGACGGCGGCGATCACCATCGCGAGCAGCGGCAGACCGATCCCGGCACCGTGCACCGCCGGCACCTTCCGGCGGAGGACCGGCCGGGACACCAGTACCGCGATCAGGTACGTCAGCGCGTACGCCCCGCCGAGGACGACACCGCTGAACCGCAGGTTCTCCTGGTCCAGCACCACCCGGACCCCGATCACCGCCGCCGCGATGTTCGTCGCCGCGATCACGCACTGCAGGAAGAACGGCGAGCGGGTGTCCTCGAACGCGTAGAAGGTGCGCAGCTGGAAGTACTGCACGGTGAACGGCACGAGGCCGAGCGCCAGCGCCATCAGCGTGTACGACATCAGCGTCAGGTTGTCCTTGCCCGCGCCGTAGCCGGCGATCACCGTGACGATCGGGTACGCGAACGCGATCATCGCAGCCGCCGCCGGTACGACGATCGCCAGCGTCTGCCGGATCGACCGGGCCGACAACCGCTCCACTTCGGTCAGCTCGCCATCGGCCGCGAGCGCCGACATCTGCGGCAGCGCCGCCGTCGCGAGCGACACGGTCACGATGCCGTGTGGCACCAGGATGATCAGCATCGCCGTGCTGTAGGCGAACAGACCCGCCTTCGCACCCGGGTCGTCCGACGCGCTACCCGCGATGGCGAGCCGCGTGACCACGGCCAGCGTCACCTGGTTCACCGCGACGAACAGCACGGTCCAGATGCCCAATCGGGCAGTGTGACCCAGACCGGTACCGCGCAGGCCGAACTTCGGCCGATACAGGTGCCCGCTCGCCCTCAGGTACGGCAGCAGCACCAGCAGCTGCACGGCGATGCCCACCGTATGCCCGAGACCGAGCAGCAGCTCCTCGCTGTGGCTGTACGTGGCTGGAGGGTCGCCGGTGCGGTAGATCATCAGGAAGATCACGATCGACGCGCAGGCGACGATGTTGTTCGCGATCGGCGCCCACATCATCGGGCCGAAGCGACGCCGCGCGTTCAGCACCTGGCCGACCAGGACGAACGCGCCGTAGAAGAAGATCTGCGGCAGGCAGAGCCGGACGAACATCACCATCGACGCCCGCTCGGACGCCCGGGACGGGTCGTCCAGCTCCGACGGCATGTAGATCTGGGCGATCGCCGGCGCCAGCAGGACACAGCCGACCGTCACGACAGCCAGTACGACGAAGCCGAACGTGAGCAGACGGTTGGTGAAGTCCTGACCACCGTCGTGGTGGTTCTTGATCGCGCGGACCAACTGCGGGACCAGCACGGTGTTGAACACGCCGCCGGCCAGCAGGATGTAGAGGCTGTTCGGGATCGTGTTCGCGGCGGTGAAGATGTCGGCCCGCAGCGCGGTGCCGACGGCGGCCGCGAGGAGGGCGATCCGGACGAATCCGAGCAGGCGGGACAGCACCGTTCCGGCTGCCATCACCCCCGCCGAGCGCAGGGTGCGGTCAGCCATCCTTCGAACCGACTCCTTCTGTCAGCGACGCCTCGGGCAGTTCGTCGGGGGCGGGATCACCGGTCGTCGTGTCGGTGGTGGTGTCGGTGCTGGTGTCGAGGGGAGCCGGGTGCAGCGGGTCGGGGGTGGTGGCCTCGGTCGTGGGGTGTGACGGGCTCCGGCGCTCGGTCCGGATCCGGCGGTAGATGCGGACGAACGACGTACCGAACAGCAGCGCGCACGCCGCGCCGACCAGGACCCAGCCGACGCTGCCGTACTGGCTGGCCTGGATCAGCAGCTCCTCGGAGTCGCCGACCGGACGACCGGACGACGTGATCACCTGCGCGTTGGCGCGGATCAGGCCGTTCTGCTCCGCGCTCGCGTTGATCCGGGGCGTCCACTTCTGGCCCGCGGCCAGGATCCGGCTCTGCTGTGGCTCGATCCGCAGGTCGGTGCGGTTGGCGGACGTCACGATGATGCCGACCCGGACCGACCACTGCGTGCTGTTCGTGATGGTCAGCGGGAACGTGCCTTTGCTGCCGGCCAGGTTGACCTTGATCTCCCGGCGCTCGCCGTTGACCGGGTTGTTGACCAGGTGCACCTTGTTCAGCTGCAGGTTGACCGAGCCCAGCTCGACCGCGGCGAAGTACCGGGCCTCGTCCGGGAAGCCGCGCCAGCTGGTCGAGGTGGAGCGCAGCAGCGCCTGCGGCATGACCTGGGGCAGGTCGTCCGGGTTCGCCAGCAGGTTCTGCATGGTCGTGATCGCTTCGTCGAGCTGCTTGATGCCGTCGAGCTGGACACCGGTCAGGCCGCCGTTCGACTTCGGTGCCGCGGGTGCCTTGGTGGTCGGCGGCCTCGGCGTGCTCGCGACCGCCTGGGCGACGTCCGTGGCCGTGATCCACGGCAGAGTCAGGCTCCCGGCCAGTGCGGCGGTGGCCTGGCCCTCGACATCCCAGCCGCGCGGCGGTAGCGCGACCACGGTGGCCGGGTTCTTGCCCTTGCCCTCGGCAGCGATCAGCGCGGTCTCGGCGGCGAACCGCTGCCGGACCTGGACCGGGCTGTCGTCGCTGTCTGCATCCGGACCGCCACTGGTGAGCGCGGAGTCCGCGATCACGGTGCGGACGCTGCGGTTCGGGCCTTCCGGGGTGATGACGTCGTACACCGGGTTCTTGGTCAGCGCCGGACGGTCGTCAGCGGACCAGGACGAGCTGCTGACCAGGTTCAGGTCCTGGTCGGTGGCACCGGCGAAGCCGCCGGACGCGGCGGCGAGGTAGCGGCTGGCCGCGGCGCCGCCCTCGAGCCAGAGCCCATTGGTGAAGGCAGGCGCCAGGTTGTATCGCTCGGTGGTGGTTCGTGCCTGCGCGACCAGCTTCTTCAACGGTTCGCCTGAGTCGAGCAGGCCGGCCACGTCCGGGTCGCCGTACGGGAGCAGGACGACCTGGTTACCGCGGATGCGGCTCGCCTCGAACTCCTTGAGCCACGCTGCCGCGGTCGCCTGTCCGGTCCCCTTGGTCGTCTGGCCGCCCGCACCGACGATCTCGTACCCCTTGGCCATCTGGCGGACCTCGTCGAGCATCGCGGGATCGACGAGCCAGCTGACCGTGTGCTGCTTGCCCAGGGCGAGCAACCGGCCGAGGGACCCGGTCGGTGACAGCGACTGGGCCAGCGAGTCGTTCGTGAACCGTGACCCGCCGAGCTGCGTCGGCCGGTGCCGCAACGGGATGACGAGCGCGGTCTTCACCTTGCGGGGCAGCGGTTCGGAGATCACCGGCATCAGCGTGCGGGCACGGCCAATGGTGATGCGGTCGCTATCCGGCGGCTGACCGCGGAACACGACGCCGACGACGTACGCACCGGTGCGGTCCGAGATCCGCCACTGCTCCCACGGCACGGTGAGGGTGAAGTCCACCGAGGCCTTCGGTGCCAGCGGCTGCTCGAAAGGCTGGAAAGCCGTTCCGTCGGTCAGGTTGGCGCAGCTGTCCCGGTCCCGCATCGCAACGTCCTGTTCGGCGGACACGTCGGCGATGTCGGCCGAGCTGGCCAGCCGGGTCCGGTCGATGCAGGCGAGCGCCTGGGGCTCGTCGAACGTCACCGAACTGGTGTTCGTCACCCGGCCCTTGATCACCACGGGGTTGCCGGGTTTCGGTGCCACCGGCGCGAACGAGTCGATGCTGACGTCGACAGTCAGTTCGTCGCCGGGCGCCGCAGCGGTCGGCTGGACGCCGAAGAACGCTGCGCAGGCAACAACCAGCAGGCCCGCACCCGCCGCCGCGGAGAGCCTCAGTCGCCGTCTGAACACGCCGTCACCGTAACCTAGTTCCCCGTGTCACCCTTTGCCGACCAGTCAGCCTCTGCCGGATCGTTGTCCGCCGTCCAGCAGCAAGCGGTCCAGTCCCTGCTGCGGATCGCGCCGGTCGTCGACGAACTCGGCAGCCGGTTCGCCGCCGCCGGCCACGAAATCGCCCTGGTCGGAGGGCCCGTCCGGGACATTCTCCTGGGCCGGGGGAGCAAGGATCTCGACTTCGCCACGTCAGCGCACCCCGACGTGGTCGAGCGGTTGCTGTCCGGCTGGGCGGACCATGTCTGGGACATCGGCAAGGCGTTCGGCACCATCGGTAGTCGTAAGGGCGAGTGGGTTCTGGAGATCACGACCTACAGGTCGGAGTCCTACGATCCCACCTCGCGCAAGCCGGAGGTCGCGTACGGCGACAGCCTCGAGGGCGACCTGGCTCGGCGCGACTTCGCCATGAACGCGATGGCGATACTGCTCCCGTCGCACCGGTTCGTCGACCCGTACGGCGGCATCGAGGACGTGGCGAGCAAGACGATCCGTACGCCGGGCACCCCGGAGGACTCGTTCTCCGACGACCCGCTGCGGATGATGCGGGCGGCCCGGTTCGCCGCGCAACTCGGGTTCACCCCGGACCCGGCGGTCGTGGCCGCGATGACCGCGATGGCCGAGCGGATCACGATCGTGTCGGCCGAACGGGTCCGCGACGAACTGGTCAAGCTGATCTGCTCCGACCACCCGCGGATCGGCCTCGACTTGCTGGTGTCCACCGGCCTGGCCGACCACGTCCTGCCCGAGCTGCCGGCGCTGCGGCTGGAGGTGGACGAGCACCACCGGCACAAAGATGTGTACGAGCACTCGCTCACCGTCCTCGATCAGGCCATCGACCTCGAATCCCGCCTAACTGTTCCGACGCCCGATTTCGTCGTCCGGTTCGCCGCACTGATCCACGACATCGGCAAACCGAGGACCCGGCGCTTCGAGGGCGCGGGCAAGGTGACGTTCCACCACCACGATGTGGTCGGCGCGAAGCTCGCCCGCAAGCGGATGAAGGCGTTGCGCTTCAGCAACGAGCAGATCGACCAGGTCGGCAAGCTCGTCGAGCTCCACCTGCGCTTCCACGGGTACGGCACCGGCGAGTGGACCGATTCCGCCGTACGGCGCTATGTCCGCGACGCCGGCGACCAGCTCGACCGGCTGCACATCCTCACCCGCGCCGACTGCACCACCCGCAACCGGCGCCGGGCCGAGGCGCTGCGGGCGGCGTACGACGACCTCGAGGCGCGGATCGAGCGGCTCCAGGAGCAGGAGGAGCTCGATGCCCTGCGCCCCGATCTCGACGGCAACCAGATCATGGAGATCCTCGGCATCGAGCCCGGCCGCGAGGTCGGCGAGGCGTACAGGTTCCTGATGGACCTCCGCCTCGACCAGGGCCCGATCGGTCCGGACCGCGCTCGCGAAGCACTCCTGCAGTGGTGGTCCGAGCGCTCCTGAGCGTTCCGCGCGTGTACTGGCGGCGGTACCTTCGGTGGATGGAGTGGCTGTTGGCTGCCCTGGGGGCCGGTGGGTTGGCCCTGGCGGCCCGCTATCTGTGGGTCCGGCGGGGATCGAGGCGCCTCGATCGCGCCGAGCTCGAGCAGATCCGCGTGCTCGCGGACGACGATGTCACGCTGCTCGGGGAGGAGTTGCGGCGGCTGGGCGAACGCGTCGCGGGTCGTGATCTGGATGCCGAATCGCGGCAGGATTATCAGCAAGCTCTCGACGCCTACCAATCCGCGCAACGATCGGTGCGGGAGCTGACGTCGGCGGAGGACATCAGCACGATCACCGAGACGCTCGCCGGCGGACGCTACGCGATGGTGTGTGTCCTGGCTCGAGTCGACGGCCAGCCGATCCCGGAGCGGCGGGTGCCGTGCTTCTTCAATCCGCAGCACGGCCCGTCGACGACGGACGTGGTCTGGACCTGGCCGGGTCGAGGCACTCGCACGGTGCCGGCCTGCGCACAGGATGCGGCCAGGGTGAAGGTGCGCGACGATCCCGAGATTCGCTATGTCCGCTATGGCACGCGGCGGGTTCCGTACTGGGAGGCCGGCACCGCTGTCGCGCCGTACGGCCGGGGCTACTTCACGCACGGCGGGGGCTCCACCTTCATCGCGTTGGCTGCGTTCGAGGGCCAGTCCGGCGCGCCCGGCGGCTGGGGAGGCTGGGACGGCGGGATCAGCCACGGCGGGTTCGACGGGGGCCATGGCGGCTTCGACGGGGGAGGCGACGGCGGCGGAGGCGGCGACGGGTGAACGCCTGGAATCTACGAGCCCTGCTGGGGGCACGACGCGCCAGCACCCTCGCACTGATGCGGACCCTCACCGAGGAGGACGTCTCGGAGCTGGGCGCGGAGGTCGGCAGGCTGTCGACCCAGGCGATGGACCGTGAGAGCCGACGCAACTACGTCGCCGCCCAGCAGGCGTACGCCACCGCGAGGGGAGCGCTGGCCGAACTACAAGGCAACCAGGCAATACATGCCGCGACGGAGGCGGTGGCGACGGGACAGTACGAGCTGCTCTGTCTCCGTGTCCGGCTTGCCGGAGAGCCCGCTCCCGAGCGCCGGGTGCCGTGCGTCTTCGACACGAGGCACGGCCCGTCCACAACCGATGTGCTGTGGAGCGAATCGGATCACGGTCGGCTCCCGGTCTGCGCCGACGACGCTGCCCGACTGGCGGCAGGCGACCAACCGCTCGTCCGCGGCGTGGAGTACTCCGGACGTCGGATGCCGTACTGGCAGGTGGGCGCCGGGCTCGCGCCGTACGCGACCGGGTACTTCGGCTCCGGTGCGGCGGGCGCCGGTCAGCAAGCGCTCGCGCTGTTCGAGGGTGGGCCGACTGCGCGAGTTCACACCGCCGGCTGACGCTCAGATGGGTTGTGGGTGCAGGGCTGCGTAGGCCTTCGTGATCGTGTCGCGCGAGGGCGGATGCGCGACGTACGTCGTGGTGCCTTGCTCGGTGGTGATCGACGC
The DNA here is from genome assembly GCF_045207705.1 of Kribbella sp. NBC_00889. Classification (NCBI taxonomy): domain Bacteria; kingdom Bacillati; phylum Actinomycetota; class Actinomycetes; order Propionibacteriales; family Kribbellaceae; genus Kribbella; species Kribbella sp. NBC_00889. The sequence goes on from NZ_CP108783.1 coordinate 7,730,622, forward strand.
GACCGGGAGGGCCGGGTCGATCGAGTTGGTCAGGTAGGCGGCGTCGTACGACGCGAGGTGCGCGAGGGTGATCGGGGTGGTGTCGAAGTCGGGCAGGCCTTGCTGCAGGAGTTGCTGGCGGATGCCTGGCAGGACAGGCGCGGCCGGGAACACGATCGTGGTGCCGCGGGCGAAGCAGATGTTCCAGATCGAGGCCTCGGAGATCTCGCCGGTGGTGGTGTGGAAGATCGCGTCGTCGTACCCGGCGGCCCCGGCTTGGCGGCCGTAGTACACGAGGTCGAACGTGCCGGTGTGCTTGAGGTGCGGGACGGCACGCTCATGTTCGAACGCGAGCAGGCGCGGCGGCTGTACGCCGGGTTCGATCGGTGGGCTGACGCGGATGAGCAGACGGGGCTCGCCATCGGAGGCGAAGACGTTGACGCGGACAGAGAGGTCGCCGGAGCCGGCGTGGTCGAGTGCGGTCCGGAGGTCGGCGCGGACGCGGTCGGCAGGGACGGGGCGGCCGAAGACCTCGCGGGAACTGCGGTCGAGGAGGTCGAAGTGCAGGTCGAGCCCGTCGACCCGGCCGGCCCGGACCTGCATCGAGGTGAAGTGTCCGTAGCTGGTTGCCCGGAGCAACGCAGGGTCGACGGTGCGCAGCGGTTCGCCGTCGAGCAGGAGAAAGTCGGTCACAGCGACAGTCTGACCTGAGCGGACCAGCGGGCCGTCTGGTCTACCCTCGCGCTGTGGACGTCTTGAGCATCATCGGGTGGGGCGGATCCGCGCTGGTCGTCGCGTCCCTGCTGCAGGCGCGGATCCTGCGACTGCGGGTGCTGAACCTGATCGGCTGCGTGATCCTGGTCGTGTTCAACCTGGCGATCGGGGTGTGGCCGATGGTCGGCATGAACGCCGTCCTGGCGGTGATCAACGTGGTGCACCTGTGGCGCCTGCTCCGGCACCGGCACGACGAGGCCGAGTACCAGGTGCTGCAGGTCAACGACACCGACGCGTACCTGGGCCACGTGCTGGCGCAGCACGAGAAGGACATCAGCCGGTTCAACCCCGGCTTCACGCCGAGCGCCAGCCCGTACGCGTTCCTGGTCCAGCATGGCGACCGCACCGTCGGCGTGGTTCTGGCCCACGACGCCGGCGACGGCCGTGCGCAGATCGACCTCGACTACGTGCTCCCGAAGTACCGCGACTTCACCCCCGGCGAGTTCGTCTACCGCCGCAGCGACGTCTTCACCGACCACGGCTTCCGCCAGGTCCTCGCCCCGCCCCGCATGCGCGAGTCCACGCCGTACCTCAACAAACTCGGCTTCCACCCCGAAGGCGACGACCTCGTCCTGAACCTCTAGAGATCCTGCTCAAAGTTGCAGAGCTGTATTTATTATAAGTATAGTTCTAAAACATGAGGAAGCCTGAGCGCATCTTCGCGCGAGACGCCGAGTGGGATCACCTGGTCCGGTTCGCGAGCCGGACCAAGGACCGTCCACAGTTGGCTGTCATCAGCGGCCGGCGGCGGCAGGGCAAGACGTTCCTGGTGCAGGGGCTGGCCGAGGAAGCGGCCGGGCTGTACTTCGGGGCGACCGAAGCGACGGAGGCCGAGTCCCTTGCTCTGTTCGCGACGGCGGTCGGCACGCATCTGGACCTGTCCTCCCCGCCACGGTTCGACGGCTGGGACGACGCCGTCCGGTTCCTGTTCTCGATCGATCCAGCCCGTGGGCCCTTCGTGATCGACGAGTTCCCGTACCTGAGCAAGGTCTCGCCGGCTCTACCGTCGATCCTGCAGCGCGAGCTGGATCAGGCCGCGTCCGGTGGGCGCCCGACCTCCGTGCTGCTGTGCGGTTCGGCGATGTCGGTGATGGGTGGATTGTTGTCCGGCAACGCTCCGCTCCGCGGCCGGGCGAGCCTGGAGATGGTCGTCCGCCCGTTCGACTACCGGTTGGCGGCGGAGTTCTGGGACCTGGCCGATCCGAAGCTCGCGGTGCTCGTGCATGCGGTGGCCGGCGGCACCCCGGCGTACCGGCGCTTCGTGGACGACGACATTCCGGCGTCGGCGGGCGACTTCGACGACTGGATCCTGCGGACGGTCCTCAGCCCGGTGAACCCGCTGTTCCGCGAGGCGCGGTACCTGTTGGACGAGGAGATGGATGTCCGCGACAGTGCGCTTTACCACTCGGTGCTCGCAGCAGTTGCTGCAGGCAACAGTACGCGCGGTGGGATCGCGAACTACGTCGGCCGGAAGGCGACTGACATAGGACATCAGCTGACGGTCCTCGAAGACAGCGGACTGCTGCGACGCCGGGAGGACGTCTTCCGCGCCCGGCGATCCACCTATCAGGTGGCCGAGCCGCTCGTGGTCTTCTACCACGTGGTGATGCGGCCGCAGTGGGGACTGCTGGAGAGCGGCCGGGCCGAGAACGTCTGGGAGGCGGCCAGAGCACGGTTCTCCTCACAGGTCGTCGGCCCGCACTTCGAGCAGCTCTGCCGGGACTTCGCGCTGGCCGCACCGCCAGAGCTCTTCGGCGAACTGCCGGGACAGATCGGCGCGGGCGTCGTACCGGATCACAGTCGGCGCAGTCAGATCGAGGTGGACGTCGTGGTGCTGGCTCCGACTGTTCCCGGGCAGCGCCGCAAGCTGCTGTCCCTGGGTGAGGCGAAGTGGGGCGAGGTGATGGGGCGCCGGCACGTCGAGCGATTGGAGCGGGCCCGGCAGTTGCTGTCGCGGAACTACGACACCTCGGAGACGAAGCTCGTGTGCTACAGCGGCGCCGGCTTCGAGCCGGGTCTCGATCCGGAGGTGCTCACGATCGGACTCGACCGTCTCTACAAATCCTTCGCGTAGCAGAGGGAGGCTGGTTCGGTTTCGAACGGTGGGTACGGCGGGGTGGGGGTGTAGCCGTGGTTCGTGTAGAGGGCGATGGCCTGAGTTTGGTGGGTGCCGGTCTCGAGGCGGAGGCGGGTGAGACCGGTGGCGCGGGCCTGGGACTCGACCGCTTCGAGGAGGATCCGGGACAGACCCCAGCCGCGTGAGGACGGTTCGACGTACATGCGCTTGATCTCGCCGACGCCGGGGGAAACGGGTTGCAGGCCGACGCAGCCGACCGGAGTGCCGTCGAGGACGAGCAGGGTGAAGGAGATGTCGGCGTGGACAGCGACGAGCGGCTGGTCCTCGCCGTACATCGCGGCGAGCTCGGCCTGCTGAGCGGTGATCAGCGCGACCAGTGCGGGGTCGGTGCCGGAGACCGCCCGGACCTCCAGTCCCTCGATCTGCTCCGTCGTCATGCGTCCGGACGGTAGCAACCTGGCATGACGCTGCTGTTTCCGTTTCCTCTCCGGCCCGACGGACAGGCGTGAGGACTGCCAGGGGCAGCTCCACGCTCGACGTGCTCTGATGAGCGGGAGCTGCCGCGAGGCCGGCTAGGCGTCTCGGACGGGTTGGTAGGTGAGGAGGGCGATGCCGCTTCCGATCGTGCGGGTCTCGATGAGGCGCAGGGGCTTCACGAGACTGGTCTCCCCGAAGAGCCGTCCGCCGGCCCCGACCACGATCGGGTAGGTCATCAACCGCAGTTCGTCGACCAGGTCGTGCTCGATCAGCGTGGGCACGAGGCTGCCGCTGCCGTAGACCACGATCTCTCCGTCCACCTGTTTCTTCAGCGCCGCGACCTGCTCCACCACGTCACCCTTCAGGACTGTCGAGTTGCTCCAGTCGGGACCCTCGAGAGGTGAGGACGAGACGACGTACTTCGGCACGTCGGCCAGCCGGTTCGCCCAGACGTCGGTGCGGGTTGTCCAGCCGCGTGCGATGAACCAGTGGTACGTACGTCGCCCCATCAGCAGCGCGTCGGCTCCCATCGCCTCCGCGATTTCGGCCTTGGCCCACTCCTCGCGATCGCGGTCGGTGATCCAGGTGAACCATGTGCCGCGCCCGAGGCCCTCGTCACCGGTCGCGTCCTCGATGACTCCGTCGACCGAGATGTTCTCGCTGACGACGATCTTTCCCATGTCATGCTCCTTCGTCGATTTGTCGCTACGACTGGTGCAGACGCGGTGCCGGCGAAGAAGGGGGCGCCCCTCTCGGGCCTCCGCCGGCGTCGGTACAGAGTGGAAGGACCAGCGAGGGCGAGAGTGGAGTCGATGAGAGCAGACCTGATCAGCAGGGCGCGGGACGGGGACGGCGACGCGTTCCGGGCGTTGACCGAACCGCACCGCCGCGAGTTGCACGTGCACTGCTACCGGATGCTCGGTTCGTTCCAGGATGCCGAGGACGCCCTCCAGGACACCCTGTTGTCGGCCTGGCGGGGTCTCGGCACGTTCGAGGGCCGCGCCTCGATCCGCACCTGGCTCTACCGGATCGCCACCAACAGATGCCTCAGTGCGCTGCGCTCGGCCAGCCGCCGTCCGGCCAAGGAGTGGGACATCCCCGGTATCGAACCGCCCGAGCCGACCCGGCTCGGCGAAGTCGCCTGGCTCGAGCCGTACCCGGACGAGCTTCTCGAGGATGCGATCAATCTGCCGCTCGGCCCGGAGGCCCGCTACGAGCAGACCGAGTCCATCTCGCTGGCTTTCGTGACTGCGCTGCAACTGCTGCCACCGCGTCAGCTCGCCGTACTCGTCCTGCGCGACGTCCTCGGATTCCACGCGCGCGAGACGGCCGACATGCTGGACACGACCGTCGACTCGGTCAAGAGCGCCCTCAAGCGGGCCCGCGCCGGCCTGCAGCAACGGCGGCCGGACTCTGCCGTCGCAGGGTCGCCTGCCGAGGATGCGCTCGTGGCGAAGTTCGTCAGCGCGTACGAAGCGGCCGACATCGCCGCGCTGGTGGACCTGCTGACCGACGACGTGTTCATGTCGATGCCACCGCTGCCGCTCGAGTACCAGGGCCGGGACGTCGTGGGCCGCTTCTGTTCCGACTTGTTCGGAACGGGACGCAGGTTCGATCTCGTACCGACCCGAGCCAACAGGCAGCCGGCGTTCGGGATCTATCTGCACGCTCCGACCGGCGTCCGCCACGGCACCGGCCTGCTCGTCCTCACTGTTGCCGGCGACCGGATCTGCGCCATGACCCGGTTCGAGAACAGTGTGTTCCCGTCGTTCGGACTGCCCCGATCACTACCCGGACCGCGGGACTTGGGATAGGGCCGACGTGGTGTGATGAGAGCGTGCAATCGCTGGAGGAGATCGCGGCCGATGTCAGGGTCGGCACGTTGGATCCTGTCGAGCTGATCCGGACTGCGCTCATCCGGGCCGAGGAGACGGCCGGGACGAACGCTGTCGTCCACCTCGACGCAGACGGAGCCTTGCAGCGCGCGGCACGTCACGACCGGAGTGGCGCCCTCGCGGGTGTGCCGGTTCTGATGAAGGAGATCGTCGAAGTCGAGGGATGGCCGTACCGTTGCGGGTCGACGTCGATGGACGAAGTCGGGCAGCAGGACGCTGACGTCGTACGCCGGTTGCGGGCGGCCGGTGCGATCATCATCGGGCTGAGTCACACGCACGAGTTCGCGTACGGCTGCACGGGTACGTCGAATCGGCTCGGGCCTTGCCGCAACCCGCATGACCCGTCGCGGATGACGGGTGGGTCCAGCGCGGGCGCTGGTGCTGCGGTTGCGGCCGGGGTGGTTCCGCTGGCGATCGGGACGGATACGGCTGGGTCGGTGCGGATCCCGGCGGCGTTGTGCGGAGTGGTCGGCTTCAAACCGGCGTACGGGACGCTGCCGGCCGACCGGGTGTTCCCGTTGTCGCAGAGCCTTGACCACGTCGGCGTACTGACCGCGACTGTTGCCGATGCGGTCTATGCACTGTCTGTACTTTCTGACACCGCGTTTGCCGCGGCTCGGCCGACGCGGCTTGGTGTGGTGACCAATCCGGAGTACCTCGGGTTCACTGACGAGGTTGGTGCGGCGTGGGCCGCCGCGGTGGATCGTCTCTCGGCGGCGGGCGTGGAGTTGGTCGACGTCGAGCTGCCCGATTGGGGAGACAGTTTTACTACTGCCGCTCAGATCCAGGGCCCCGAGGCGGTGGCGAATCACGCTGGACGGTCGATGGCGCAGTACCAAACCGACGTGCAGGAGCGGCTCCGCGAGGCGGCGGAGGTCACGCCCGCGGAGTACGACGCTGCCCGGTCCAGGGCGATCGAGATCACGGCTGAGATGGAGCGCGTCCTCGCACGGGTAGACGCCGTACTCACTCCGACTGTTCTCTGCACGGCGCCCCTGATCGCCGACGCCGCCACACCCGAAGGCAGCAAGGCGATCCGGTCCCAGCTACTCAAGAACACCCGCCTGGCCAACCTCACCAAACACCCAGCCATCAGCCTCCCCCTCCCGACCAACGGCCTCCCGGTCGGCCTCCAGTTGATCGCCACCACCAACAACCAAGCCGCCGCCACGGCCCGTTGGATCGAATCCCAACTGTCGTAGCAGGGTCAGCGGTAGAGGCGGAGGTCGGCGAGGGTCCACCAGTGGTCGCTGGTGGAGGTTGAGGTCACGCGGATGTACCTGGCGAGGGTCGGGTGCAGGGTGACGGTGGTCAGTTGGCCGGTTGAGTTGCCGGTGATCGGCTTGGACCAGTGGGTGCCGTCGTTGCTTACGGCAACGTTCCAGGTGGCGGCGAAGTCGCCGAGTTGGCCGCCGCTGTCGAGGGCGAGCTGGCGGAAGGAGCGAGGCGAGCCCAGGTCCACCTGCACGGATTGACCCGGCGCCTGTGCCTCCTTGCTCGTCCACACCGTCGAGCCGTCGGCGTCGATCGCCATACCGGCCTCGGCGCCGTTCACCGATGCGGTCGCCGTCGCGCCGTCGAGTGAGACCGGCTGCGGGACGTCCGCCGACACGCGTCCCCAGGCGAACGTCGCGATCGTGCCACCCGGCAGCTCGTACTCGAAGGACTTGTCACCGACCGCCACCGCGAAGCTCCGGGGGTCGTCGTTCTCGTTGTGTACGACGAGCGCCGTCGTACCGTCCGGGTTGCGGAAGGCCGCGGACATCAGCTGCCCGTTCCATCCAGTCGTCCCGTACGACGTACTGCCGATCCGGACCGCACCCGTCTCCACGAACTTCGACAGGTGGCCGATCGTGTAGTACTCGGCATCGGTCGTGACCGTGCCGTCCGGCTGCAGCGTGACCAGGCCGGTGCAGGTGTCGCAGCCGCCGAGGTGCGGGCCGCCGGTCGAGTCGAGCGCGATGTTCCAGTTGACCACCGACTTCGCCCAGTTGCGGGTGGTGCCGAGCATCAGGTTGCGCGCGTGCCAGGTGAGCGTGCCGCGGAAGATCTGCGGCGAGGTGTCGTCCGGCCCGTGCGATCCGGAGCACTCGCTGAACCAGATCCCCTTCGACGGGAACGCGTTGTGCAGTGCGGTCTGGGCTGACGCGTCACCGGAGTAGCAGTGGTACGCCGTACCCGCGATCCACTTCGCCGCTGGTGTCTGCAGGAGCTTGTACGGGTAGTCGGTCTCCGGGTCCTCGCCGGGCGGAGTGGACTCGATGTCACCGGGGTGCGTGGTCCAGTTGTGGTCGTAGCCGAGGATCTTCGTCCGCGGACTCGCCTTGTGGAGCAGCGGTCCGAGCGCCGAGATCACCGCGGCCTCCTGCCGGACGGGCATGTCCGTGCCTGGGTACGCGCTGGGCTTGCGGTTCTGTGGCTCGTTCTGCACGGAGATGAAGTCGACCGGTACGCCGGCCTTGGCGTACGCCTGGACGAACTTCACCAGGTACCGCGCATAGGCGTCGTACACCGCGGGGTCGTCCTTCAACCGGCCGCCGACGAGCGAGTCGCCGGTCTTCATCCACGCCGGCGGGCTCCACGGGGTCGCCATCACCTTCAGCGTGGGGTTGAGCTGCTTGGCGCGGCGCAGCAGCGGGAGTACCTGCTGCTGGTCGTGCGCGATGCTGAACTGCTCCAGCGCGAAGTCGGTCTGGCCCGCCGGTACGTCGTCGTACGTGTAGTGCTCGGCCTCGGCGGTGAAGTCGGACGACCCGACCGGCTGGCGCAGGAAGCTGACGCCGATGCCCTGCTGCGGGTCGAACAGCTTGCGCATCGTCTGCTCGCGGTCCTGCGGGCTGAGCCGGTACAGCACGTTCGCGGACGAATCAGTGATCGAGGCGCCGAAGCCATCCATGGTCTGGTACGACGTACGTGGGTCGACCGTGATCGTGGTCAGGTCGCTGGCCCCGCGCTGGAACGCATCCGGGGCCCGCTCATGAAGCAGCTCCGCCCGATCCGGCGTCGTCACCCAAACCCGCGCCTGACTGGTCGAGGGCTGGGCCTCGGCGGCGGGAACGGTCACCGAACTCACGGCCAGTGCCAGAGCAACCCCGAATGCTTGTCTTCTCATCGCACTCCTTACGTCGACCCTGACTCCCATGAGCGGCCTCAGACAACGCTCGGGTGTGGGGTCTGTCAAGAGTGCGGCGGTCCGGCTTACAGCTTCCGCAGCAGGTGGAGGGCTTCGATGGCGTGGGTGACCAGTTCTTTGTCGGTTGACTGGCGGTCCTTCTCCGGGAGGCCGGACCATTCGATGGCGAGGTCTTCGGTGTACGCGAGCCAGGCGTGAACTCGCGTGTACTCGCTCGAGGCCGGTGACTCGGCGACCTCGGGGAGGCCCAGGTATGTCAGGACACGCTTGGTCAGGCCGGCGCGGGTCTCGTCGTACACCTTGACGGCGTAGTCGTCACCGCCGGCGGCGCCCCGGACGAAGGAGATGTACGCCGTGCGCCGGCGGGTGATGAACGCGACGAACTGGATCAGCATCTCGTGCAGTTGCTCGTCGTGCGGGAGGGAGTCGTCCGGCTTGGTGACGCGCAGGAGGCGGCGGCCGGCGGCTGAGATCACGGCGACGTAGTAGTCGCGCTTACTCGGGAAGTAGTGGAACAGCAGGCTGCGGGAGATGCCGGCCTGCCCGGCGATCGCGTCGATCGACAGCTCGTGGATCGGCTGGGTGCGCAGCATCATCAGCCCGATCCGGACCAGTTGCTTCTTGCGGTCCTCCGCTGTCAGTCGGTGATCCATGCTATTGAGCATTGCTTAGGGGCTGAGCTACGGTCAAGGCGACCTGAAGGAGTCTTGATGGGATTCGAACCTTCCGCCCGGGCGAGTGAGCTGATCGGCCGGGTAGCGGAGTTCATCCGGACTGAGATCGAGCCGGTCGAGGCGGAGTTGCAGGCCGCCACCCGGGCGGCCGCCGATCCGTGGCAGCCGCAGCCTGCGTTCGCGGAGCTGCAGGCGAAGGCCCGCAAGCAGGGACTCTGGAACCTCTTCCTCCCGCCGGCCGAGCCCGGCAACGAGCAGTACGGCGAGGGCCTGCCGAACCTGGACTACGCCCCGATCGCCGAGCTCACCGGCCGGTCGTTCCTGGCGCCGTACGTCTTCAACTGCAACGCGCCCGACACCGGCAACATGGAAGTGCTGCTTCGGTACGGCGACGCCGCACAGAAGAAGCAGTGGTTGGAGCCACTGCTCGACGGCGCGATCCGGTCGGCGTTCTGTATGACCGAGCCGGGCGTCGCGTCGGCGGACGCCACCAACATGGCGGCGACCGCGGTTATCGAGGGCGACGAGGTTGTCATCAACGGCCGTAAATGGTGGAGCACCGGCGTCGGTCACCCGGACTGCCAGCTCCTGATCTTCATGGGCCTCACTGACCCGGACGCCGCTCGGTACGCGCGGCACACGATGGTGCTCGTCCCGCGGGACACCCCTGGTGTGAAGGTCGAGCGTCTGCTCCCGACGATGCACCGGTACGACGAGCCGCACGGCCACGGCGAAGTGTCGTTCACCGATGTCCGCGTGCCGGCGTCGAACATCCTGGTCGGGCCCGGACGGGCGTTCGAGATCGCGCAGGGACGGCTGGGTCCGGGCCGGGTTCACCACTGCATGCGGTTGATCGGCCTGGCGGAGATGGCGCTCGAGCTCGCGCTGGAGCGTGGCACCACCCGGACCGCGTTCGGCAAGCCGATCGTCAACCTGGGCGGCAACCGCGAGCGGATCGCCGACGCCCGGATCGCCATCAACCAGGCCCGGTTGCTCGTGCTGCAGACGGCGTACCTGCTGGACACCGAAGGGCTGGCGGGTGCGCTGAGCGAGGTGAGCCAGATCAAAGTCGCGGTGCCGCGGATGGCGCAGGACGTGATCGACATGGCGATCCAGTTGCACGGTGGCGGCGGGCTGTCGGACGACTTCCCGCTCGCGGCCGCGTGGACGAGTGCGCGGGCGTTGCGGCTGGCGGACGGCCCCGACGAGGTGCACCGTGGAGTCATCGCCAGGCTCGAACTGGCGTCGTACCTGCCCCGGGAGGTCAAGTGAGCCGCGTCCTCGTCACCGGCGGCGCCAGCGGGCTCGGCGCCGCGCTGGTCGCCCGGTTCGTTGCCGACGGCCACCAGGTGCTGTGTACGGACGTCGCCGACGACGGGCCCAAGGACTATCTGCGGCTGAACGTCCGCAGCTCCGAGGACTGGGCCGCGGCGGTCGAATGGTGCGAGCAGAACTGGGGCGGCCTGGACATCCTGGTGAACAACGCCGGGATCGCCACCGGCGGCCGGATCGACGTCGAGACGCTGGACGAGTGGGACCGGGTCGTCGACATCAACCTGATGGGTGTCGTCCGCGGCTGTCGTGCGTTCACGCCGGTCTTCAAGCGGCAGCGCTCGGGTCACATCGTCAACACCGCGTCCGCGGCCGGTCTGGTTCACCCGCCGATGATGAGCTCGTACAACACGGTCAAGGCCGGTGTCGTCGCGCTCTCGGAGACGCTGTCGCACGAGCTGCATCCGTACGGCGTGACCGTCTCCGTCGTCTGCCCGTCGTTCTTCCGGACGAATCTCGGTGACTCGATCCAGGGCGAGGACACCGCCATGGGCGCGACGGCGCGGCAGCTGATCGAGAAGTCGCCGCGTACGGCGGACGACATCGCGGCCGGGGTGATCACGGGGATCAAGAAGAAGCAGTTCCTGATCATCCCGGACCGGCCGGCGCTGATGGCGTGGCGGACCAAGCGGTTCGCCCGGCCGCTGTACGACCGGCAGATGCGCAAGATCGCCGCCCGGGCCCGCGAGCGCGCCGAGGCCGCCGCCCGTGGGTGATGGCGCGCGGGCGGTCCGCGAGGAGGACGCCTTCGACGTACCGGCGGTGGACCGCTGGCTCCGGCAGCAGACCGAGTTGCCGGCCGGACTGCCGGAGGTCAAGCAGTTCTCCGGCGGTGCGTCCAACCTGACCTATCTGTTGCGGTACGACGGCCACGACCTGATCCTGCGCCGCCCGCCGGCCGGGACCAAGGCGAAGGGCGCGCACGACATGGGCCGCGAGTACCGGATCCAGTCCGGTCTCAAACCGGTCTTTCCGTACGTCCCGACCATGGTTGCCCACTGCAAAGACGACGCGGTGATCGGTTCCGAGTTCTACGTGATGGAGCGGATCGCGGGCACGATCCCGCGGACGTCCGCGCTCGGCGTCGACCTGACCGCCGACCAGACCCGGCAGCTCGGCTACACGCTGATCGACACCCTGGTGGAGTTGCACGCCGTCGATGCCGAGGCCGCCGGGCTGGCCGACCTCGGCCGAGGCGAGGGGTACGTCGAACGCCAGGTCAAGGGCTGGTCGGATCGGTACCGCAAGGCCAAGACCTGGAACGTGCCGAGCTACGAGCGCGTGATGGCCTGGCTGGCCGAGCACCAACCGGCCGACGTGCGCACCTGCGTCATCCACAACGACTTCCGCCTCGACAACCTGGTGCTGGCGCCGGATGACCCGCTCCGGGTGGTCGGCGTTCTCGACTGGGAGCTCGCGACCCTCGGCGACCCGTTGATGGATCTCGGCAGCGCGATGGCGTACTGGGTCCAGGCGGACGACGACTGGGCGTTCCGCCGGTTCCGCCTGCAGCCGTCCGACGTACCCGGCATGCTGACGCGGGACGAGATCGTCGCGTACTACGCCGAGCGGTCCGGACTGAAACCGGAGAACTGGGCCTTCTACGAGGTGTTCGGGTTGTTCCGGCTGGCCGTGATCGCGCAGCAGATCTACTACCGCTACCACCACAAGCAGACCCACAACCCGCGGTTCAAGACCATGTGGCGGCCGGTCAACCTGCTCGAGTGGCGCTGCCGCCGGATCATGCGGCGAGCCTGATGGCCGTCATCTACCTCGTCCGGCACGCCCAGGCGTCCTTCCGCCGGACCGACTACGACGAGCTCTCGCCCCAGGGCGAGCAACAGGCGACCGTGCTCGGCAAGGCGCTGCTCGCCCGCGGGGTGACCGCGGATCTCGTGCTGCGTGGTTCGATGCGGCGGCACGCCCAGACCGCGGCGCTCGCGCTCGCCGAAGCGACCGCGGAAGAGGACAAGGGCTTCGACGAGTTCGATCACACCGAGCTGATCGTGGCGCACAAGCCCGCCTACAAGCGACGTGCGGTGATGCTGGCCGACGTCACCCGGACCGGCCACCCCGAGCGCGCCTTCCAGCAGATGTTCACCGCCGCCACCCAGCGCTGGGTCGAGGGCGGTGACGGCTACACCGAGACGTTCCGCGCCTTCTGTGACCGGTCCGAAGCCGCAGTACGACGTACCGCCGAGCGACTGGGCAAGGGCGAGACTGCTGTGGTCTTCACGTCGGGCGGTCCGATCGCGGCCGTGGTGAGCCGGCTGCTGTCCGGTAGCGATGAGCTGTGGTCGCGGCTCAACCCGATCACGATCAACACCGCGATCACCAAGGTCGTGTCCGGTCGGAGCGGACTGACTGTGGTGAGCTACAACGAGCACGGGCATCTCGACGGCAGCGAGTTGCTCTCCTACAGATAAGGCTCCCCATGAGACGCAATATCTTGATCACCGGCGCCAGTGCCGGGCTGGGGGACGAGATGGCCCGGCAGTTCGCCGCCAAGGGCCACAACCTCGCGCTCACCGCGCGCCGCGAGGACCGGCTGGAGGCGCTCCGGGCCGAGCTGACCGAGCGGCATCCCGGGCTGACCGTGGTGATCCACAAGCTCGATGTCACCGATCACGAGCAGGTCTTCGAGGTGTTCCGGAAAGCAGACGCCGAGCTCGGCGGACTCGACCGGGTCATCGTGAACGCCGGCCTCGGGAAGGGCGCACCGCTGGGCACCGGGCGGTTCGACGCGAACCTGCAGACCGCGGAGACCAACTTCGTCGGCGCACTCGCCCAGGCCGAGGCGGCGATGGAGCTGTTCCGGGCGCGGAATGCGGGGCACCTCGTGTTCATCTCGTCCGTCTCGGCGGTGCGCGGGCTGCCGAAGACGGTCACGACGTACGCCGCGACGAAGGCCGGTGTCGCCGCGCTGGCCGAAGGGCTCCGGCTGGAGCTGCTCCGCAAGCCGATCAAGGTCAGCACGATCTTCCCCGGGTACATCCGCTCCGAGATGAACGAGCATGTCGCGAACACCCCGCTGATCGTCGACACTGTTCCCGGTGTCCGTGCGATCGTCGCGGCGATCGAGGCCGAGAAGGCGACGGCGTACGTGCCGCCGTGGCCGTGGAGCCCGCTCGCCCGGGTGATGCGGTACGCACCACTGCCGTTGCTGAAGAGGATGATCTGACTGATGCGTTGGGGTCTGACCGTTCCGTTGACCGGGGTGCCGCTGCGCGACCATCGGCCGCTGGTCGCCGAGTTGGCGTCGCTGGGCTACACGGATCTGTGGTCGGCCGAGGTGGCCGGCGCGGACGCGTTCACGCCGCTGGTGCTGGCGTCCGAGTGGGACGACCGGTTGCGGCTGGGGACTGCCGTCGTACCTGTGCACACGCGGGGGCCCGCTGCGTTGGCGATGAGCGCGGCCGCGCTCGCGGAGCTGGCGCCGGGGCGGTTCGTGCTCGGGATCGGGGCGTCGTCGGAGACCATCGTGACCGGGTGGAACGGGATCGCGTACGACCCGCCGCTGGCCCGGACCCGCGACGTACTGCGGTTCCTGCGGCAGGCGTTCGCGGGGGAGCGGGTGGACGGGGAGTTCGACAGCTTCACCATTCAGCGGTTCCGGCTGGAGAAGGCGCCGGACGTGCCGCCGGCGATCATGCTCGCGGCGCTGCGTCCGCAGATGCTGAAGCTGGCCGCGCGGGAGGCGGACGGCGCGATCACCAACTGGTTGTCGGCCGACGACGTACGCCAGGTGCGGGCCGAGCTCGGGCCGGACAAGGAACTGGCCGCGCGGATCTTCGTCTGCGTCACCGAGGACGCGGAGATGGCGCGCAACATCGGCCGCTTCCTGATCGCGACCTACCTGACCGTGCCCGGGTACGCCGCCTTCCACGACTGGCTCGGCCGGGGCGCCGCGATGAAGGAGATGCGCGAGGCCTGGGCCACGGGCGACCGGAACGCAGCGATGGCCGCCGTACCGGTCGAGGTCCTGGACGACCTGATCGTCCACGGCACCCCGGACGAGTGCCGCGAGCACATCGCCCGGTACGTCGCCAACGGCCTGGACACCCCGATCATCGCGACCTTGCCGACCGGCACCGACCTCCTCGACACCGCCCGCGCGCTCGCGCCGCTCAGCCCGGGGTGACCGAGAAGGCGCGGACGCAGGTCGGCTCCGGCGCAAGCTGCTGGATCACGACGATGCCCGACACCGTCGCGCCTTTGGTGTGCCCGACAGTTGGACGACGAAGGTGATCTGCTGACCGATCGGGGTCATCGCCGTGGTGAGCCTGGTCGGCGGCTTCAGGTACTGGTGCATCAGGAAGGGGATCACCTGCTTCGCGCTCCGACAGGCCAACGCGGTCGCGGTGGTGGGGTTGTTGGCGTTGAGCTGAGCAACGAACCGCCGGGCGACGTTGGCCACGACGGCTCCAGGCGGCTCCGGTGATCTGGCGGGTTGCTGGGTGGCGGACGGCCTGGTCGTCGGCTTGCCCGTGGGCAGCTGGATCGTTCTGGTCGGGAGCTTCAGTGACGGGTTCGGCGTCTTGACTGCCACCGAGACGATCTTGGTGGGCGCCGCGGTTGGCGTCTGCCGGCCGGAGACCAGCCTGACGACGAGGACGCCGCCCGTGATCAGGACCCCGATCAGGAGTGCCACGAGCAGGGTGATGATCAGACCGGCTCGGTTCTTGCGCGGTGGTTGTCCGTAGTTGGGCGCGGCCGGTCCGCCCGGTGGGTAGCTCACCTGCTCAGTTTGGCAGTCGGAAGGTCAGCTCAGCCGATGGTCGGCGAGCCAGGTGGTGGCGCGGCGGTTGGAGGCCTGGGCGAGCCAGGCGTCTTGGACGATCTCGGTCAGTTCCTGCTTGGTCAGCTCGCCGATCCGGCTCGCCCGGACGAGGACCGAGGGGTGGCCGTCGAAGTGCGGGGTGGTGAAGAACGGGTTCGACTCGTCCGACACCAGCGCGAGCTTGTCGTCCTGGGACTCCACCCAGAACACGATCACGTCGTCGTACCGCTCGCCGGTGTCCGGGTCGAACGCGTCCGGTCGCGCCGTCCGGAAGAACACGAACGACTTCCCGCCGACCTGGTACACCGGGCGTTCGCTGTCGGTGTCCTTCTTCCAGACGGTGACGTGCGGCATCCCCAAGGCAACCTCATGGACATCCGCCACTCGCGCTTTCCGGCCCGCCACACGCCGAGTCAACCAGCCGGGACCCAGATCGTGAAGACCGATCCGTCGCCGGGGCGGCTGGTGACGGTGATGCGGCCGCCGTGTGCTTCGGCGAGGTGTTTGGTGATCGCGAGGCCCAGGCCGCTGCCGCCGGTCGTCCGGTTGCGGGACTGCTCAGCGCGGTAGAACCGGTCGAACAGGTGCGGCAGGTGCTCGTCTGCGATCCCGCTGCCGTTGTCGGTGACGGTCAGGTCGTAGCCGTCGGCAACACGTCGTACGCCGAGCACGACCTGGCCGCCGGACGGCGTGAAGCGGATCGCGTTCGAGACCAGGTTGCCGAGTGCCTGGCGGATCCGGGCGCTGTCGATCGAGGCCGGAGCTGACTCGGGTACGTCGGCCGTCAGCGATACGCCGGCGGTCTCCGCGGCTGGTCGATGTGCCGACACCACCTGCTGCGCCAGCTCGGACAGGTCCCGCGGCGCGCGGTGCAGCCGGAGCATGCCGGCGTCCGCGAGCGCCAGATCCTGCAGGTCGGCGACCAGATGCTCGAGCAGTCCGGTCTCCTCCAGCAACGACGTCACCAGCTCACGATCCAGCGGTACGACGCCGTCCTCGGACGCAACCAGGTAGCCCTTGATATTGGCCAGTGGGGTCCGCAGTTCATGGGCGACATCGCTGACCATGGCCTTGCGCTGGTGGTCGTGCTGCTGGATCGACTCGGCCATCGCGTTGAACGCGTGCCCGAGCCGGGACACCTCGTCCTTCCCGGTCACCGGGACCCGAGCCGCATGGTCGCCGTTCCGCATCCGCTGGGCCGCTCCGGTCAGCGCCACGATCGGACGGACCAGCCGGCGCCCGGCGAAGATCATCACCAGCGCCGCGATCAGCAGTACGCCGAGCGCGGTCGCCGCGGTCCGCAGCATGCCCTCACCGGAGAACACGTTGAACGTGCTCTTCGCACCCAGGTAGAGCTTTGCCTCCGGAGCGACGTACGGCGTCAGGGCCTGTGTGCGGGCCTGCGTCGTACAGTCGGCGAAGGTCGGTGTGACGTCGGTCTTGTTGTCCGGCAGCACCATCCGAAGGCCGTTCTCGGCGGCGATCGTGTACGTCTCGCCGGCCTTGTCCAGGCACTCGGTCGCCCGGCGGACCTCGTCGTCGTTGACCACCTTGGCCTTCGCGCTCGGCGCATTCAGCCCGGCCGGCACGCACTTGTCCTTGGCCCCCTGGCCGGGCTTGGCGAACTGCATCATGCTGACGCCGTCGACCGACCGGTCCGACTCGACCATCACCTGGGGTGTGCCCTGCACTTTCGACACCACGGTGCTCTTGCCTTCGGCCTCATAGCAAGCAGCGGCCTTGTCCGCGAGCCGATCGCGTGCGCGCGCCTCCTCGTCGGTCATTCCCCAGCCGAAGTGCATCGGTGGGAGCGGCGCGGACGGCTTACTGGTGATCGCCTGGCCCGCCATCACCACCGCTGCCTTGCGGAACGCGACAGCGCTCACCGCTCCGGTGTACGCGAAGCCGCCGCCTTGGCTCCGTGCGTCGATGGTTGCCGCCGGCACTGACGGGAGCGCCGGCCCGGCACCGAGCATGCGGGCCGAGTCGGCGATGACGGTGCCGTCCGGCTCGGTCAGCGCGACCCGTCGCCCGAGCTGGTCCGCGAGCCGGTGGACCTCTCTGTCGACACCGGCCCAGGTCGGGTGGTTGGCCGCGTAGTCGGACAGGGTGCCGAAGATCTCGCCGTCGACCTGCAACTGGCCGGTGTTCGCGTCGATCTCACCCTGGAGCTTCTCCGAGGTGCTGTACGTCGCGATCACCGCGGTCGCGATCACCGCGCCGAGCGCGACCGCGAGCGACAGGCCGAGGAAGCGGACCAGCACACTACGACGCATCCGACGTCACCACCTTGTCCGCCAGCTTGTAGCCCACGCCGTACACGGTCTTCAGGTACGCCGGCGTGCCGGGCGACGGCTCGACCTTCTTGCGCAGGTTCATCACGTGAACGTCGATGGTCCGGTCGAAGACGTAGTGGTCGAACCCGAACGCGTGCTCCAGCAACTGCTGCCGGGAGAAGGCCCGCCCGGGTGAGGCGGCCAGGCAGGCCAGGATCTTGAACTCGGCCGGTGTCACCTCGAGCAGGCGGCCGGCCAGCCGGACCTCGTGCCGGCTCGGGTCGATCTCCAGTTCGCCGACGCGGTACACCTCACCCTCGGCCTTGCTCCGCGTGCGCCGCAGTACGGTCCGTACCCGGGCCACCAGTTCGCGCGGGTTGTACGGCTTGGTCAGGTAGTCGTCGGCGCCGAGGTCCAGGCCGAGCAGCAGGTCGTCCTCGGTGGAGCGCGCGGTCAGCATGATGATCGGCACGTCTGCGCCAGTGTCACGGTCGGCCCGTAGTACCCGGCAGACGTCCAGGCCGTCGACCTTCGGCATCATCACGTCGAGCACCAGCAGGTCAGGGCTGCGCCGGCGGGCCTCGTCGATCGCGGCCCGCCCGTCGTGCACGACGACGGTCAGGTGCCCCTCCCGCTCGAGGTACCGCCGGATCAGCTCCGCCTGCTTCAGGTCGTCTTCGGCGACGAGAATCCGCGCTGGCATCTAGTACCCCGAGCCGGGTGACGGTCGGCACTGGAGGCGCCCAGGCAAGCACCTCGCTGCGTTGGAAGAGCAGACACGATAAACCAACATCGAGTCGGCTCTTCCGCCTTGCGATGCACTCACCTGGACACCTCCAGCACTCGACCGTCACCCGGCTCGGGGTACTACCTCAATGTGAACCAGATTCATGAGAATCCGATGAAGATCGACTGAGAGCATCGGGTGCAAATGGCTCCTTCACAGGTTCTTCACCGGCCGGACGGCACGCTCCACAGCCATGAGAACCTCACGGAAAGCACTCGCCCTGGTGGCGGTCCTGGCGCTGGCCGGCTGCGGGAGCGGCCAGGATCCGGCCGCGAGCGGCGATCAGAAGGACAGCGACAAGAGCCCGCTCGCGGAGTACATGGGTGAGGGGTTCATGAGCTCCGGTGGCGGCGGGATGCGGATCTCGATCCGGGCCGGCGGCGGGCAGGGGTCGTCCGAGGAGGAGCTGGCCAAGCAGCGCAAGGTCGAGGACGCCACTGTCGCCTGCATGAAGGACGCCGGCTTCGAGTACGTCGCCGTACCGCCGGAGTCGCAGCCGAAGAACAAGTTCAACGACGCCTTCAACCTGCCGCCGGACAAGTTCGCCCAGCAGTACGGCTACGGGATCAGCACGATCGACTGGTCCAAGGCCGCCGACGGCATCGACCCGAACACGAAGATCCGCAACGGCCTGTCGGCGAAGGCGAAGAAGGCCTACGACACCGCCCTGAACGGCCCGAACGCGACCGCCAACGGCACGGTCGTGATCGCACCGAAGGAGGGCGGCGGCCCGTCCGACAGCGGCAAGCAGGACCTGGGCTGCCGCGGGAAGGCAGTCGAGGAGGTCTACGGCAAGTCCCAGGACCGCGCGGCCGAGTTCCAGAAGTACGAGTCGCTGTTCAAGGACATCCAGGCGCTGCAGAAGCGGATCGACGACGACCAGCGCGTGGTCGACGCGACGACCGCCTGGGCCGACTGCTTGGCCGACGCGGGCCACTCCGGCTTCACCAAGATCGACGACCCGCGGCAGAAGGTCGAGCAGAAACTGAACGAGCTGACCGGCACGCAGCCGCCGACCAAGTCCGGCGCGGGCAAGACGATCACCGGCCCGCCGTCGTTCGACAAGGTGGACTCGGCCAAGCTGTCCGAGCTGCGCAAGTTCGAGACCGACCTCGCGGTGGCCGACCAGAAGTGCCGCGCGAAGGTGTACGACGAGTCGTACAAGACGGTGCAGTACGCGATGGAGAAGGAGTTCGTCGACCAGCACAAGGCCGAGCTGGAGGCATATCGCGACGGAATGGCGAACCGGTGACCGCATCGCCCAAGTCGCGGCGCCGGGTCCTGGTCGGGGTGTCCACGGTGGCGGCCGTCTCGCTCGGGGTCGGCGTCGTAGCCGGCACGCGGATCACCTCACCGGAGGACGCGGCGGCGAAGACCGCAGCACCGAAGGCCTCCCAGATCACCGTGCCGGTGGAGAAGAAGGCGCTGTCCAGCAAGGTGGTCGGCCGGGGTGACGCGTCGTTCGACGGCGCAGTGAACATCCGGGTCGAGACCAGCGGACTGACCACCCCGGCGATCGTCACCGGCAAGGTGCCGAAGGTCGGGTCGACCATCACCGAGGGAAAGGCGCTGCTTGAGATCACCGGCCGCCCCGTGATCGGCCTGGCCGGCGTACTGCCGATGTACCGCACGCTCACGCCGGGCAGCAAGGGACCGGACGTGCTCCAGCTCGAGCAGACCCTCGACCAGCTCGGCCTCGACCCGGGCACGGTCGACGACGAGTACGACGGCAGCACCTCACGGGCCGTGGAGCGCCTGTACGAGAAGGCCGGGTACGACGCTCCCGAACCGGACGAGCGGCTCACCCAGGCGGTCGACGCGGCGGAGAAGGGGGTCGACGCGGCGAAGAACGCGCTCCGCCAGGCCAAGGCTGCGTTGAAGCAGGCCAAGGCCGCGAAGGCCAAGGACCTGAGCGTTCAGCAGGGCGCGGTCGACGATGCGGAGGAGAACCTGGACGACGCCGAGGACGAGCTGGCCGACGCGCAGTCGAAGGCAGGCACCCCGCTGCCGGTGTCCGAGGTGGTCTACGTGAAGACCCTGCCGCGCCGGGTCGACGACGTGAAGGTCGAGCGTGGCGGCACGGTGAACGGCGTGGTCATGTCGGCCAGCGGCGCCTCCCTGGTCGTCACCCTCAAGGTCGACGCACAGACCGCGGAGCGGCTGAAGGCGGGCATGACCGCGAGCCTGACCCTCGGCGACGGTACGTCGGTCGCCGCGAAGGTCCGCCGGGTCACCCGCAACGGCGAGCAGTACGACGTCGTGGTCGGGCCCAACACGCTGACGGCGAAGCAGTTGGAGCAGCTGCGGGATGCGAACGTCCGGGTGACGATCCCGGTCAAGAGCACGAACGGCAAGGTACTCACGGTCCCTGTCGCGGCCCTGTCTGCCGGTTCGGACGGCGGATCCCGGGTCGAGGTGCTGCGCGACGGAAAGGTCGAGCTCGTGCCGGTCACGGTCGGACTGTCGGCCGACGGGTTCGCGCAGGTCAGCCCGAGTGGCGACGCATCATTGGCCGACGGCGAACAAGTGGTGGTCGGACGATGACCGCCGTGGCTTTGCCGGCGCCGGTGGTCGAGATGATCGGCGTACGCCGGTTCTTCCCCGGACCACCCGAAGTACAGGCGATCCGGGACGTCGACCTCATCATCGGGCAGGGCGAGTACTTGTCGATCGTCGGGCCGTCCGGATCGGGGAAGTCGACGCTGTTGCATCTGCTCGGGCTGCTCGACAACCCGACCGGCGGCGTCTACCGGCTGGACGGGGTCGACACGATGAGCCTGCGGGAGCGGCGTCGCGCCGTACTGCGGGGAGAGCGGATCGGGTTCGTGTTCCAGTCGTTCCACCTGCTCGACCACCGGACCGTGCTGGAGAACGTCGCACTCTCGATGGTGTACGTCGGGGTGCCGCGGCGCGTGCGGTTGGCCCGGGCGCGAGTCGCGTTGGAGCGGGTCGGTCTGGCGCACCGGATGGACTTCGCGCCGACCACGCTCTCGGGCGGTGAGCGGCAACGGGTCGCGATCGCACGAGCGCTCGTCGCGGAGCCGAGCCTGCTGCTCGCGGACGAACCGACCGGAAACCTGGACAGCGCCAACGCGGAGGCGATCCTCGCAGTGTTCGACGAGTTGCACCACGCAGGGATGACGCTGGCCGTCATCACCCACGACGATCACGTCAGCCGCCGCGCCCAGCGCCAGGTCCGCATCGTCGACGGAACCCTCCAGTGGTAACCCCAGCAGGCCCCCCGGATCCCGCCGGCGGGCCGTCCACCACCAGGCGCGGGCCGCGGCGGCCGCGGCCCCGCCTGGCTCTCGCCGGTCTCATCCGCCGTGCGGGCTTGCCCCGCCCCAGCCGGTCGCGCCTTCGATCTCGTCCCGCTGTGCGGGACCTGCTCGACGAGGCGCTGGCCGGGGTGGCCGCCCGGCCGACACGGCTGATTCTCACCACGCTCGGGACTGTGCTCGGTATCGCCGCTCTGGTAGGAACTGTGGGGCTCGGGCAGACGGCGGCTGGGCAGATCACTCAGCGGTTCGACCTGGCCGCGGCGACGCGGGTCGTCGTACAGCCGGACGACAAGGGCGGGCAGGAAGGCGAGGCGGCGACGCAGTTGCCGTGGGACGCGCCGGAGCGGATCCAGCGGCTGAACGGCGTCGACGCGGTCGGCACCGTCAGCAACCTCGACATCGGCGACGACCTGGTTCGCAACGTCGCCGGGGTGAACGGCGGCGAGGGCAAGGCGCTCCAGGTGATGGCGGCGTCCGCCGGTCTGTTCGACGCGGTCCGGGGCGTACTGGGCACCGGACGGTTCTTCGACGCCGGTCACGACCAGCGCGGTGACAAGGTCGTTGTGCTCGGCAAGCATGCGGCCGAGCGGCTCGGCATCAACCGGGTCGACGCGCAGCCGGCGGTCTTCATCGGCGACGAGCCCTACACGGTCATCGGCATTCTCGAGTCCGTCACCGGCCGGGCCGAGCTGAACGACGCGGTGATCATGCCGAACGGTACGGCGAAGGCGGCGTACGACCTGGAATCGCCGGACGCGGTCGAGATCCGGACCCAGGTCGGCGCGGCGCAACTCATCGCCGGTCAGGCGCCGATCGCGATCCAGCCGAACAACCCGAGCACGCTGAAGGTCGACGCGCCGCCGAAGCAGGGCGCGGTCCGCAAGGGTGTCGAGTCGGACTTGAATGCGCTGTTCCTGCTGCTCGGCGCGGTCGCGCTCCTCGTCGGCGGCCTCGGCATCGCGAACGTGACGCTGCTGTCGGTGCTCGAACGCATCTCCGAGATCGGCCTGCGCCGCGCCCTCGGAGCCGCCCGGCGGCACGTCGCGATCCAGTTCCTGGTCGAGAGCGTGATCGTCGGCTTCCTCGGCGGGTTGCTCGGTACGGCGGTTGGCGTACTGCTCACCGTCGGGGTGTCGTGGGTGCGGGACTGGACCCCGATCCTGGACAACCGGCTGGCCTTCGGCTCACCCCTGCTGGGTGCGTTCATCGGCCTGGTCGCCGGCACGTACCCCGCCTGGAAGGCCTCCGCCATCCAGCCGATCACGGCCCTGCGTGGCACCTGACCCGTCGCGGCTGAGCCGTGCGTAGACGAAGGCGGTGACGGCGAAGCCGAGGGCGACGAAGGCGAGGACGGCGTACGACTTCCCGCTGTCGGGCAGGATCACCGCGCCGAGTGCGGCCGCGGAGACCTGCCCGACGTTGAAGATCATGTCGTAGAGGGAGAACACCCGGCCGCGATACACATCGTCGACATCCGTCTGGACGAGGGTGTCGACGCTGATCTTCACGCCCTGTGCGCAGAAGCCGGTGAGGAAGCCGAAGACGATGATCGCGGGCTGCGTGTAGAGGCCGCCGGGCATCGCGGTGACCACGGCGGCAGCGACGAACAGCAAGGTGATCCACTGCCGCAGCGTCATCACCCGGGTGGCCCAGGGCGTGACGAGTGCGGCAGTGAACAAGCCGGCCCCGACCGCGCCGGTGGCGATGGCGAGCGCACCGAACGCCTCGTCGAGCCGGTCGGGTCCGTAGAAGTAGTTCCGGTACAGCAGGATCATCGCAACGGTGATGAGCCCGAAGAAGAAGCGCAGCGCGCCGATCGCGGCCAGTCCGAGCGCAGCCTGCTTGCGCTGTCGCAGATGCCGGCCGCCGTCGACGAGGCCCTTGGCGATGCCACGGACGGCCTCGATCACGCCGGGCTCGTCACCTGTCAGGTCCGGGCCGAGCTGGTCGCGCCGCAGCCTGAGCGCCAGGAAGGCGGCGGTCAGGTAGACGATCACGGTGAGTGCGAGGACGGCGAGATCCGAGTCGACGATCAGCTTGACCCCTGCGCCGACACCGCCACCGATGAGGAAGGACGCCGTACCGGAGGTCGGAGTGACGGCGTTCGCCATCACGAGCTCGTCCCGCTCGACCACGTGGGGGAGGCCGGCGGACAGGCCCGACAGCAGGAACCTGTTCACGCCGAGGGTGAGCAGGACCGCCAGGTAGAACGGCAGGCCCGCGTTGCCCACTGCAACGATGGCGCCGATGCCGACGACCAGGACTGCCCGGGTCAGGTTGGCGCCGAACAGGATCTGCCGCCGCGACCACCGGTCCAGCAGTACACCGGTGAACGGACCGAGGATCGAGTACGGCAGCAAGGCCACCGCGAACAGCCCTGCGATCGCTCCGGCGTCCGGCGCCCGCTCCGGCGAGAACAGCACGTACGACGCCAGCGCGACCTGGAACACCCCGTCGCCGAACTGCGACGTCAACCGCACCGCGAACAGCCGCCGGAAGTCGCGGCGCCGCAGCAGCGTCCCAAGATCCCGGATGAACCGCACGCCTGCACTGTAACCGCCGGGCCAGTTGAGCCCGGTCGGCTCGGTCCTGCCCGGCTCAGTCGTGCTCGGTTCAGTCGTGCTCGGTTCAGTCGTGCTCGGTTCAGTCGGCGGCTGGTCGGTGCAGGCGTTCGGCGGCTGTCTCACCGCGCTGGCCGACCGGGACCACGCCGGCGACCTTGCCGAGGCCGATGGGCGGCATGTTGCCGTAGACGGTCTCGGTGTTGCCGGCCGGGACGATGTACGTCTCGTGCCAGATACCGGCGCCGCCGCCCTTGAACGAGTTGCGGAAGTAGTCCAGCCAGGCCGGGCGGTGCGTCCGGTTGCTGTCGTTGGCGAACGCCTCCAGCTTCTCGACCGACTCCCAGTACTGGATCATCGTCACGCCGCGCCACGTCGGCAGCGTCCGGAACCCGAGCAGCCCGCTGTCCGGATCCTTCGACAACTCCCGCAGCATCGGGCTCATCGCTCGCCCCACCGGCAACCACGCCTTGAGCGCTCGCAGCGAGTTGATCCGGAACCCGATCAGGAACACCACGATCTCGCCCTCGTACGCGGCCGTCTGCCGCCCCTCGATCACACTCATCCCTGGCCCCTCCCCTTCAGCTCAGCAGATACTCCACCAGCGCCACCGAGTGCCCGAGCATCGGAAAATGAGCACCGGCCATCTCGTCCGGCCTGAACCCCAGCCGCTCCTGCGTCAACTCGCTGATCCGCTCGCCGGGTGCCGGCACCATCGCGGCGACCAGCACGAATTCCCGCACCGGTAGCCGCTCACACGCCATCACCCCGGTGAATCCACCCAGCGAGTGCGCCGCCAGCACGACCTCTTCACCGTGCGGTACGGCGCCCACCACGGTGTCGACGTACTGCTCCAGACCCGCCGTCGGGTCATCGCACGGCAGGTCGACCGGAGTCACCGTGTGGCCGCGGCGCCGCAGTTCGTCGGTGACCGGGTGCCAGTGCCACGACGTACAGGCGGCGCCCGGAATCAGGACGTAGTGCATACCGATCACCTTATGGTGGGCGGATGGATCGGACGTCGTTTCCGCATTTTCTGGCGATCACGTTGCGGTGGAAGGACAACGACGTCTACGGGCACGTGAACAACGTCGAGTACTACAGCTTCTTCGACACTGTGATCAACGACTTCCTGGTCCGGACCGGCGGGCTCGACATCCACCGCGGCGACGTGATCGGGCTGTGTGTGGACTCGCAGTGCACCTTCAAGGAGTCGTTGGAGTTCCCGGGCACGGTCGACGCGGGATTGAGGGCCGGACAGCTGGGAAACTCGAGTGTGCGGTACGAGATCGGTCTGTTCCGCGAGGGCTCGGACCAGCCGGCCGCCACCGGGCGGTTCGTGCACGTGTTCGTGGCGCGGGAGGACCGACGGCCGGTGCCGATCCCGGATCGCATCCGCCAGGCCTTGGAAGGGATCACCGGATGATCGTGCGCGGCGCCGTACTGCGAGAGATGGGTCTGCCCGGTCCGTACGCCGAGTCACGGCCGCTGCGGATCGAGGAGCTCGAGCTGGCGCCGCCCGGCCCCGGTGAGCTCCTGGTCCGGATCCGCGCCGCCGGGCTGTGTCACTCGGACCTGTCCGTGATCGACGGCTCGCGACCCCGGGTCATGCCGATGCTGCTCGGGCATGAGGCGACCGGTGAGGTCGTCCGGTCGGAGGCGCCCGGGTTCGCCGTCGGTGACAGCGTGGCCTTCGCCTTCGTACCCGCCTGTGGCGAGTGCGGTCCGTGTGCCGAGGGCCGGGCGGCGTTGTGCGAGCCGGGTGCCGCCGCGAACACGGCCGGCACGCTGCTGTCCGGCGTACGACGGCTGGACGGGGTGTACCACCACCTCGGGGTGTCCGGGTTCGCCGACCACGCTGTGGTGTCGGCGCGGTCCGCGGTCAAGATCGACCCGTCGTTGCCGCCGGAGATCGCGGCGTTGTTCGGCTGCGCGGTGATGACCGGAGTCGGCGCGGTCGTCAATACCGCACAGGTCCGGGCGGGGCGTAGTGCGGTCGTCTTCGGCCTTGGCGGTGTCGGGCTGTCGGCGCTCCTCGGTGCTGCGCTGGTCGGCGCGCATCCGCTGGTCGCGGTGGACGTCGTACCGTCGAAGCTGGCCTTGGCCCAGTCCCTGGGCGCGACGCACACAGTTCTTGCTGGTGAGGGCGCCGTCGAGGAAGTGCGGGAGGCGACCTCAGGTGGAGCCGACTACGCCTTCGAGACCGTCGGGAACGCGAAGGTGCTCGAGCAGGCGTACGCCGCCACCCGGCGCGGCGGCACCACGGTCACGGTGGGGCTGCCGCATCCGTCGCAGTCGTTCAGCGTGCCCGCGGTCAGCCTGGTCGCCGAGGAACGCACGGTGAAGGGTTCGTACCTCGGCTCGTCGGTCCCGAGCCGCGACATCCCCCGCTACATCGCCCTCTACCAAGCCGGCCGGCTCCCGGTCGACCGCCTGCTGAGCGCGACCGTCGGACTGGACGACCTCAACCAGGCCTTCGACGACCTGGCCGCCGGCACCTCGGTCCGTCAGGTGTTGCTCTTCTGAAGATTCTCGGCGGCCTTCAGGAAGGTCGTCGCTTCGCGGGCGCGGGCCTCGGGAGTGAACTCGTCACCGAAGTCCTCGGGGGCGGCGACCTGCCGGAGCTCGAGCGTCCCGGTGTTGCCGTCGTCGGCCGCCAGGCAGCGCCAGCCCCACTCGACCGCCTCCTCGCGGGAGGCTACCTCGATCAGGCAGAACCCGGCGATCAGCTCCTTGGTCTCGGCGAACGGGCCGTCGACCACCCGCCGCTTGCCGTCGCCGCCGTCCAGCTGCATCCGGAAGCCCTGGGAGCTCGGCAGCAGACCCTCGCCGGCCAGCAGGACACCCTTCTCGGCCATCTCCGCCATCACCAGACCCATCTCGGTCAGGCTCCGCTCGCTCGCCAGCTCGCCGCCCTCGGACGTGTCCGTGGCCTGGAAAATCATCAGATAACGCACCGGGAACCCCTCCCAAGTCGCTGTTAAATCCTGGGAAGAATCTAGACCCGGCAGCAACCCTTCAGGCAGGCTACGCACAGTGTCTTCACGAGCACCGCTCGTGAGGCATGTCAAGTGAGACACGCGGAGTCCCTGAGGAGGACCCCAGTTATGCAGACCCGCCCCCGCCGCATCGGTGCCGTCATCGCCGGTGCTGCCGCCTTCGGCGTGATCGCCGTCATCGCCGGTAACCAGGCCGATGCCCAGCAACCCGCCCCCACCCCGATCGACCAACTGCTCGGCCAGGAGGTCCAGGGCACGTCGGCCCTCGGCCGGATCCAGTCCCGGGTCACCGAGCTCGCCGACCGCAACGGCATGCCGGCCGCCCAGCTGGAACAGATCCTGGCCACTGACAAGACCAGCTGGCTGGACCGCGACGGCAAGCTCTTCTACCGCGAACCAGTCTCCGGCGCCAAGCAGACCGCCGCCGCGCCGTCTCCGCGCTGGGCGACGCGTGCCGTCGCGGCCGCAACCGGTCCGGCGTTCGAGCTGCACAGCAAGCCAGGGTCCAACCGGGTGATCTACCTGGACTTCGACGGCCACACCATCAGCGGTACGGCGTGGAACACGAACGGCAAACCCGCCACCGTGAACGTGACGGCGTACGACACGAACGGAAACCCGGGCACCTGGAGCACCGCCGAGCAGGACGTCGTACGTGACGTCTGGGCCCGGGTGGCCGAGGACTACGCGCCGTTCGACGTCGACGTGACCACACAACAGCCGGCCGCGGCGGCGATCACCCGGTCCGGCGCGTCCGACCAGCAGTACGGCACCCGCGTCGTGATCGACCCGACCACCTGGTACCAGTCCGGCTGCGGGTGCGGCGGCGTCGCGTACGTGGGTGTGTACGACAACACCAGCCAGCACTCGTACTACCAGCCCGCTCTGGTGTTCACGAAGGGTGTCGGCACCGGCGCCAAGAACATCGCTGAGGCAGCGTCACACGAGGCCGGCCACAACGTCGGCCTGAGCCACGACGGTACGGCGTCCGTCGGGTACTACGCCGGTCACGGCGCCTGGGCACCGATCATGGGCGTCGGCTACTCCAAGGCGATCAGCCAGTGGAGCAAGGGCGAGTACACCGGCGCCAACAACAAGGAAGACGACTTCGCCGTCATCGGCCAGAACGGTCTGGCGCTGCGCGCCGACGACCACGGCAACACCACCGCTGCCGCCACGGCTCTCACCCTCGGCACCAGCGCGAACGGCATCTACGCGAACGACTCGGACGTCGACATGTTCCGGATCGACCTGTCCGCCGGCACCTTCACCTTCGCGGCGAACTCGGCCGCGTCCGGGGCCGACCTGGACATCAAACTGCAGCTGCTGAACTCGTCGGGCGCCGTCGTCGCCTCCGCCGACCCGGCGGCTGGCCAGTCCAGCTCCGCCACTCCGACCGGTCTGAGCGCGAGCCTCAGCCGGCAGGTCACCGCGGGCCGCTACTACCTGCGGGTCGACAACACCGGCTACGGCACCCCTGCGAACACCGGTTACTCGACGTACGGCAGCCGTGGCGCCTACACGGTGCGCGTCAGCGCCGGCTGAAACACCTGAGTCACCCGGGGCCGTCGTTCCCACCGAGATCGACGGCCCCGGGTCATGGGGGGACCCGCCCGCCCCGGGGGAATCTGTGAGGAGATTCCTGAATGAAGAGCAAGTTCCGCCGCACCGGCGCGCTCGCATGCGCCGGTGCAGTCGTGTTCGGAGGTCTGGCCGTCGCGGCCGGTACTCAGGCCGACGCCGATCAGAAGCCGATCGACCAACTGCTCGCCGAAGCGACGCCCGGCACTTCGGCGCTCGGCAAGGTCCAGTCGCGGCTGGACGAGATCGCCGAGCGCAACGGTCTGGCTGAGGAGCAGTTGCAGCGCATCCTCGCCACCGACAAGACCAGCTGGCTGGATGCCGACAGCAAGTTGTTCTTCCGCGAGCCTGGTCTGACGGCCGCCCAGAAGGCACCGGAGGCGTCGCCGCGCTGGGCGACCGAAGCCGTTGCCGGAGCCACCGGTCCGGCGTTCGAGCTGCACAGTAAGCCGGGCTCCAACCGGGTGATCTACCTGGACTTCGACGGTCACACCATCACCGGTACGGCGTGGAACGCGTCCAAGGGGATCGATCCGGTCAACGTGTCGGCGTACGACACCGATGGCGATCCGGCGAACTACAGCACCGCCGAGCAGGACGTCGTACGCGAGGTGTGGGCTCGGGTTGCCGAGGACTACAGCACCTTTGATGTGGACGTGACCACGCAGGAGCCACCGCAATCCGCGATCGACCGGTCCGGTGCGTCGGACGAGCAGTACGGCACGCGGGTGCTCATCGATCCGGACACCTGGTACCAGTCCGGGTGCGGCTGCGGTGGCGTCGCGTACGTCGGTGTCTACGACAGCACCAGCCAGCACGACTACTACCAGCCCGCGCTGGTGTTCACGAAGGGCGTCGGCACCGGTGCGAAGAACCTCGCCGAGGCTGCCTCCCACGAAGCCGGCCACAACGTCGGGCTGAGCCACGACGGCACGTCGACCGTCGGCTACTACCAGGGCCACGGCGCGTGGGCTCCGATCATGGGAGTCGGCTACTACCGCGGCATCAGCCAGTGGAGCAAGGGCGAGTACGCCGACGCGAACAACAAGGAAGACGACTACGCGGTCGTCGGCTCGCACGGCCTCGCTCTGCGTGCCGACGAGGCCGGTGGCACGACCGGTGACGCCGCCGCGCTGACCGTCGGTACGCCGGCGTCCGGTGTGGTCGCGGCCGAGGACGACACCGACGTCTACCGCGTCGACGTCAGTGCCGCAGGCAACTACACCGCGACCGCGAGTGCGGCCGCGACCGGTGGCGACCTCGACATCAAGCTCGACCTGCTCGACAGCGCGGGCTCTGTCGTCGCCTCGGCCGACCCGGAGTCGGGCCAGAGTGACGCCGGTACGCCGACCGGCCTTGGTGCGAGTGTTACCAGCACCCTCCAGCCGGGTACCTACTACCTGCGGATCGACAACGTGGGCTACGGGGACCCGCTGAACACCGGGTACTCCACCTACGGCAGCCGCGGCGCCTACACCCTCGGCATCGCGCCCTCCTGATCCCTGTGGCTGGCCGGTCTCTGGCGGACCGGCCAGCCACAGGCTCTCACGTCAGGTGCGAGGCAGCGAGATGCGCAAGGGCCGCGGACTGGTGGGCCAGAACGTCGTCATCGAAACGGACGATGCTCGAGTGGTTCGACGGAGCCTCGTCCTCGGAGACGTCGTCGGGGCGGGCGCCGAGCATGATGAACGTGCCGGGCACCTCTGCGAGGACCATCGAGAAGTCCTCGGCTCCCATCAACGGGTTCGCCAGCGGTTCGACCCGCTCTGGTCCGAGCAGGTCGGCCAGCTTTGACTGCGTCTCCGCCGTACGTCCGGCGTCGTTGATCGTGACCGGGTACTGCCTGGCGAGGGTCGCGTCGACGGTGCAACCGTGGGCCGAGGCGATTGATTCGGCCAGCGCCGGTAGCTCGTGGGAGAGCTGCTCGAGGCTCGCGTCGGACAGCGTCCGTACGGTGGCGCCGAGCGTGGCCGAGTTGGGGATCACGTTGATCGCGACCCCGGCGGAAAGTTGCGTCACGGTGATGACGACCGGGTCGAACAGGTTCACGCGCCGCGTCACGTAACTCTGCAACGCCAGCACGATCTCGGCGACGACCGGCACTGGGTCGACCGACTTCTCCGGCTGTGAACCGTGCCCGCCCTTGCCGTGCACGGTGATGTGCAGCCGGTTCGAGCTGGCCATCATCGTGCCGGGCCGGGTCTGGAAGACCCCCTTCGCGGCCAGGGCCCACACGTGCACGGCGTACGCGGCGATCGGCTTCTCGCCGCTGGCGTTCAGCAAACCCTCCCGGATCATGTACCCGGCGCCGCCGAGTCCTTCCTCGCCCGGCTGGAACATGAAGATGACGTTCCCGTGCAGCTCCTCGCGATGCGCACTGAGCAACTGCGCGGCACCCACGAGGCCGGCCGTGTGCAGGTCGTGGCCGCAGGCATGCATATTGCCGTTCGCGGATGCGTAGTCCAGGCCGGTCTCCTCGATCACCGGCAACGCGTCCATGTCACCTCTGAGGAGCACCGTCGGGCCCGGGTGCCCACCTCGCAGTACGCCGACGACCGACGTCACCTCGCGCCCGGTCGTCACCTCCAACGGCAACCCAGCGATGGCGTCGAGCACCAGCCCCTGCGTCTTCGGCAACTCGAGCCCGACCTCAGGATTCCGATGCAACTCCCGCCGCAGCTCAACCACCCCCGGCGCGATCCCCGCACTCTCCCGCACCAAATCCATCAGCCACTCCTCACACCTCACCGGACCCGAGCCACCGTACCCGCACCCCGCGCGGCCCACCCATCAGTGGCTCCCCGGACCCACGCAACACCACGCAGGCTCCTGTCACCGCGCGCTCCCACCCCGTTCCGCCGTGTGCTCCACCCTCCGTTTCTTGGTCGGGCGTGTTCGTGCCTCGACCGGGCAGGGGTGGTGCGTGGCGTGGCTGCGGGTGGTGTGATCGCAGCGGGCGCGGCTACTGCTTCGGGGTGTAGGTGAGGATGACTACGCCGTTGCCGACCTCGGTGACGGCCGCCAGGTTCATCTGCGTCGGCGCGATCCCCGACAGCAAACCTTCTCCGGACCCGGCGACGAACGGGTGCACCCAAAGCTGCAACTCGTCCAGGAGCCCGGCCTCCACCAACGCCTGGCTGAACGAGCCGGTGCCGTACTTGAGCAGCGTCCCCTCACGCGATGCCTTCAGTTGCGCGACCGCCTCGACGGCGTCGCCCTGCAGAACCTCGGTGTTCCAGGTCGCGTCGGTCAGCGTCCGCGACGCGACGTACTTCGGCAGCGGATTGATCGCGTCGGCCAGTTCGCCGGGCCGGCCCGGCCACGAGGTCGAGAAGACGTCGTACGTCGCCCGCCCCATCAGCAGCGCATCGGCGGCGTTCAGCAGCTTCGCGGCCTGCTCGTTGTGCTGGTCGCCCTGGAAGCCTTGCTGCGCACCCCAGAAGGCATCCCCGGCCACCATGCCGTCCAGCGAGATGTACGTCGATTCGATGAGTCTCATGGCGACGGAAAATACTGACTCGCATCAGATCCGTCTTGTACGGAAACGCAGCTCCGAGTCCTCCCAGCCCAGCTCTCGGATCCAGCTCACGGTCCCCCTCACAGTCCTAGGACCACGCTGCCTTGCGCCACCTCCGCCGGGGTATGGCCGATCAGCTGCCGGAGTGACCGGGTCAGATGCGGCTGGTCGTAGTACCCCGCCTCGGTGGCCACCTCCGCGATCGTCTTACCCGCGTGCAGCATCCGGACCGCCCGTCTTGCGCGTTCGATCAGCTCCAGCGTGCGGAGTGGAAGCCCGACCGCCCGCACGAACCGGCTCTGCATGGTCCGCTTCGGCATGGTGCGTACGACGCCGTGCCGCAACTCGTCGATCAGCGGATCGAACACCATCAGATCTGCACGCCGGAGCCGGTCGAAGAACACATCGATGTTCTGCGGAGTCGGCATCTCCCACGCCCGACCGTCCAGCAGGATGCGACCGTCCGACAGGATCGGCAGTACCGCGTCCCGCAGGTTGGTGAGCCGGGCCGGCGGGAACATCGGCAGGTACGCCCCGAGGCGGAAGTCAGCTCCGAAGTACTCCGAGTCGGCCGAACACACCATGGTCGTCGCCCTGGTCGCCGGACCGCGCAGGTGCACAGCCCAGGTCCCGCCAATCCGCGCGAACCCAATCCCCGCGGTAGTCGAGGCAAGAGAGCTGAACGCTGTCGGACGATCGCACTCCGCAGACCAAACCTGCATCAAGGGCCCAACCGGCCCACCGACAATGCGACTGTCGAGCCCCATGCAGCGTAGTGAAACCCGTCCCCCCACCCCACGCAACCGCCTGCACCACGATGCAAACGTCGACCACGCAGGCCAGCCGGAACGGAACACCTGGCGAGGCGAGCGGCCGGAAACACGCGGCGTGGGGCGCGCGAGTACCTGACGCGCGGTGCCTGAGCACCAGTTCCCGGGCTGAGGGCTAACGCTGTAGGCATCGCGCTACACCGGGTGGCCGGGTGGAGATCGTGGTCTGTGTCGCCGATTGGGTGGTGGCGGACGGTGTGGGAGGGGAGATGCCGGCTAGGGCTGTTTGTAGGGGAGACGGGGCGGATCTGTAGGTGGAGTGGGGCGTGGCGGGTGGAGTGAAGGTTAGGCGTTGCGGAGTTGGTGGGGTGGCCTTGAGGGGGCCGGGAGTTGGGGGGAGGTGGGTTGGGGGTGGGAGTTCGTGGGTGGGGGTGTGGTGGGACTCGGCTTTGTGGATTTCGGTGGTGAGGTGGTGGAGGAGGGCTGTGGTGGTGGAGCGGGATCGGTCGGCGGCCAGGCCGGCAGGGGCGAGTTCGAAGGTGTCGAGGTGAGCGAAGCCTTGACGGAGGATGGCTTCGAGGTGGTTGCGGGTGCTGGTGCCCGACCGGTCGAGGTCGGGGAGGCGGGTGGAGTTGTAGACGAGGCTGGTGAGGAGGGGGAACTGTCCCTCGGCGGTTTGCTGGTTGAGGGCTCGGAGGACCTCGCCGGGCTGGAGGTCGCCGCCGCGGGTCTCCAGGTCGGCAGCCAGGATGCGGACGGCGGGGACGAAGGCTGCGTAGTAGCCGCCGCCGCGGGCGTCTTCGATGCCGGGGGCAACTTTGTCCACGCCTAGGCGGGTCAGGTACTCGTTGAGGTGGTCCTGAGCCCAGGCTTCGGCGACGCCTTCCTCGAGTTGGCGGCTGCCGGGACGCGTGAAGGCGCCCCGAGCCGCCTCCTGCGTCGCGCCGGCCGGGCCGAGGAAGTGCGCGTGCTCGTGCAGCAGCGTGGCGAGCGACTCGCGGTACTGGACGAGGACCGGGAGCGGCTGCTCCTCACCCGCATGCGCGTACATCTGCCGCAGTGGATCGAGGATGCACTCGCTGTCCACATACAGCGTGCCGTCCCAGTGCGCGAGGCCGAGGACTTCGCCGACCGTCTCAACCACCTGCCCGTTCCACGCAGTCTGACCTGCGCCGGACACTTCGACTGCCACCTGCCCACTGCGCGCCAGCAACTCCTCCAACGAGCCCGCTGGCGCGGCAACCACGGAGGCGGTCATGGGCGGAACGCCGTCGCCAGGCGGATCAGCGAATCTGCGGACCGATGGAGGTTCGCCTGCTCATGTGGATTGTCAGTAGAGGCCGCGAGTCGGCGCAGTTCCGTGACAAGCCAGTCGGTCCGCGCCTTCCGCTCCGCCGGTGTCGAGCGACTCGACGGCGGGACCTCCGGCGGCGCGTAGGCCGGTGGCGTGTGCGCCGAGTGGTCCGGCGGAGTGTGGCTCGAATGCTCCATGGTCTGTCCTCCCGAGGTGTGATCTCGGCGGAGAACATATGGAGATTCGCCCTCTCCCAGCGGGGAACTTCTCACCTGTGGATAACTGAACCTCGGACACCCTGTGGGGACCGCGGACAGGAAATAACATGTCCGCGGTCCCCAGATCCTGTCCGCGGCACCCCGCCGCACCCCGCGGCACCCCGCCGCACCCCGCGGCCCCCCGGGGCGGTTAGAACAGGGTCGGAGGGGCGGCGTCGACGGGCGGCTCCGGTAGGGGCTCGACGCCGGGCACGGCAGAGCGGACCGCGGAGTGGAAGCGGCGGGCCAGGTTCAGCGCCTCCACGTTGTCTGGTGTGTGCAGGAAGATGGTCGGTGAGCGGCCCTCGGCGAGCCAGTTCACCACCTGCTCCACGAGGTAGCCCCAGCCCTCGACCGTCTCGGCAACGGAGTCCCGCCCGATGTACCGGACGATCGGATGCGCGGTCAGCGCACGCGTACGTCGTACCACCCGGGGCTTCTTCATCCACGCGTCGCGCTCGGCGTAGCTGGTCGGCCGGCGTCCGAAGAGCGTGACCGTGTCGAACGGGATCCACTCGGCATCCACGCGCCCGAGAACCCGTTCGAGTTGACCGGCGGCAACCGCGTCGTCGAAGAACGCCGGGTGGCGGACCTCTACGGCGTACCGGTAACCGCGAGGGGCGTGGTGGAGGAACGCCGCGAGCGTGCCGAGGTCGGTGGGGGAGAAGGACGCCGGGACCTGGATCCATACGGCGTGGTTGCGTTCGGCGAGTGGTTCGATGGCGGACAGGAACGCACGTAGTTCGCCGTCGACGCCGGTCAACCGCCGTTCGTGGCTGATCACCTGCGGCAGCTTCACCACGAAGCGGAAGTCAGGTGGCGTCTGCGCTGTCCAGCCGGCGACGGTCGACTGTGCGGGCGTCGCGTAGAAGGTGGTGTTGCTCTCCACGGCGTTACACCTCGACGCGTACCACTCCAGCTTCGACCGCGACGGCTGCGGCCAGGCGGCGTGGGTCCACTGCGCACACCCCACATGCAGCCGCATCAGGCCAATCTATAGAACAGCCCCGCAGCCACCACACCGGTGACTGCGGGGCTGTACGACGTACTTCAGCGCTCGACCTCGCCGCGGATGAACTTCTCCACCAGGTCGCGGCACACGTCGTCGGCGTACTGCTCCGGCGGCGACTTCATGAAGTACGACGACGCGGACAGGATCGGGCCGCCGATGCCGCGGTCCTTGGCGATCTTCACGGCGCGGATCGCGTCGATGATGATGCCGGCCGAGTTCGGCGAGTCCCAGACCTCGAGCTTGTACTCCAGCGACAGCGGTACGTCGCCGAAGTTGCGGCCCTCGAGCCGGATGAACGCCCACTTGCGGTCGTCCAGCCAGGCCACGTAGTCCGACGGCCCGATGTGCACGTTGCGCGGGTCGATCTCGTCGCGCAGCTGCGAGGTGACGGACTGGGTCTTGCTGATCTTCTTGGACTCCAGGCGCTCCCGCTCGAGCATGTTCTTGAAGTCCATGTTGCCGCCGACGTTCAGCTGGTAGGTCCGGTCGACGGTGACGCCGCGGTCCTCGAACAGCTTGGTCAGCACGCGGTGCGTGATGGTCGCGCCGATCTGCGACTTGATGTCGTCGCCGACGATCGGTACGCCGGCCGCGGTGAACTTGTCCGCCCACTCCTTGGTGCCGGCGATGAAGACCGGCAGCGCGTTGACGAACGCGACACCCGCGTCGATCGCGCACTGCGCGTAGAACTTGGCAGCCTGCTCCGAGCCCACCGGCAGGTAGCAGACCAGTACGTCGACCTGCGCCTCGCGCAGCGCGGCGACCACGTCGACCGGCGCGGTCTCGGACTCGGTGATGGTCTCGCGGTAGTACTTGCCGAGACCGTCCAGGGTGTGACCCCGCTGCACCGTGACGCCGGTCGGCGGCACGTCGCAGATCTTGATCGTGTTGTTCTCACTGGCGCCGATCGCGTCGGCGAGGTCCAGGCCGACCTTCTTGCCGTCGACGTCGAAGGCGGCGACGAACTGCACGTCGCGGACGTGGTAGTCGCCGAACTGGACGTGCATCAGACCGGGGACGCGCTCGTCGGGCTTGGCGTCGCGGTAGTAGTGCACGCCCTGGACGAGCGAGCTGGCGCAGTTGCCGACACCGACGATCGCTACGCGGATCGAGGTCATCTGGAATCTCCTTGGATAGGCGGTTGGTGCTGTTCAGGGGACCGCTGTTGCCGCCGCTCGCCGTCGATC
Source organism: Kribbella sp. NBC_00889 (assembly GCF_045207705.1). Taxonomy (NCBI): domain Bacteria; kingdom Bacillati; phylum Actinomycetota; class Actinomycetes; order Propionibacteriales; family Kribbellaceae; genus Kribbella; species Kribbella sp. NBC_00889. Next base: position 7,767,265 of record NZ_CP108783.1, read on the forward strand.
AGCTCGTTCAGCCAGCGGACCTCGCGCTCGGCCGACTCCAGGCCGTGCCGTTGCAGCTCGAGGGTGTAGGCGTCGACCCGCTCCGCGGTCCGGGTCATCGCCGCCCGGAAGTTGGCCAGCCGCTCCTCCATCCGGGCCCTGCGGCCCTCGAGGATGCGCAACCGGGTGGCCGGATCGGTCCGGCCGAAGAACGAGAAGCGGACGCCGAACGTGTCGTCCTCCCAGGCCGACGGACCGGCTTCGTGCATCGCGTGCGCGAAGTAGTCCTTGCCGTCGGCCGTGATCGTGTAGACGATCTTGGGCCGGCGACCCGACTCCGGCGTCCCGGGGTCGGCCGTGATCAGCCCGTTGCGGAGCATCGCCTTCAGACACGGGTAGAGCGAACCGAACGACAGCACACGTCCCCAGCCGAACTGGGCGTTGACGCGCTTGCGGAGCTCGTAGCCGTGCATCGGCGCTTCATGCAGCAGACCGAGTACGGCGAGTTCCAGGACCCCACTGCGGTTTCCCATGACCCACCTCCCACGGTCTAGTTTGTCATGACCTGATGTATCGGTTCGATACATCGCTTCGCCACTGTAAGCAGACCAGAGGACTGTGGACAACTCCTGACAAAGCCGCCCTTTGTCAGCTTGATCACGCGGCACGCCGAGAAACCTGTCACGTCAGGTGGCGATCTGCGTTTAATCGGGTGACACAGCGTCGTGGTTCAGGAGCGGAGGGTCATGGCCGACAGTCAGGCGAAGCACGCGAAGCAGGACGTAGAGAGCGGTGCGAACGGCGGAGGCCCGCTGGCCCAGGTCGCGCTGCGGTTCACCGCCTTCACCGAGAAGTGGTTGCCGGACGCGTTCGGGTTCGTGCTGGTCGGCACCTTCGTGGTGCCGCTGTTCGGGCTGGTCACCGGTGAGCCGCTGCTCAAGCGCCCCGACGATCCGGCCGCGACCAAAGGCTTCGGCCTGGTCGACGCGTGGGGCCTCGGGTTCTGGAGCCTGATCACTTTCACGCTGCAGATGGTCATGATCATCATCGGCGGGTACGCCGTCGCGACCAGTGGACCGGTCGCCCGGTTGATCGCTCGACTGGCCAGGATCCCGCAGAGCCCGCGGACCGCGGTCGCGTTCGTCGCCGCGGCGGCCATGCTGGCGTCGTACCTGAACTGGGCGTTCAGCCTCGTCTTCGCCGCGATTCTGGCGCGTGAGGTGGCCCGCAACGTGCCGAAGGCCGACTACCGCGCGCTGGGCGCCATGGCGTTCCTGGTCCTCGGCACGGCCACATCACCGGGTGAGCCGGGCGGAAATCGCTTGCTTCCGCCGGGAAAGATCTGGGTAAGGCCTGGCCTGCCCGCGCCCGGGTGACCGCTCGGCTTGTTAGCATCCGGAGCGGATTCGGGGCCGTTACCACATCCACCGTAGTCTGTGGGGCAATGACTTCCGCGAGATCGTCGAGGATTGCACAGTGAGTGAAGCTCGTAGAAGGGCCGTCCCGGCCCGCAAGCCCAAGAAGCACTGGGCGCTCCGGGTCCTCGGCTGGGTGACCGCACTCTTCTTCGTCGGCGTCATCGGCGCCGTAGCCACCTTCTTCATCGTCTACCAGACGACGGACATCCCGGACCCCAACAAGGAGTTCGCGACCAACACGACGACGGTCACCTTCGCCGACGGCAAGCAGCCGCTCGGGTCCTTCTTCGAGCAGAACCGGCACTCGGTGCCGCTGTCACAGATCCCGAAGCACGTCCAGGACGCGGTCACCGCGGCCGAGGACCGCACCTTCTGGACCAACCCCGGCATCTCGCCGTCGGGTATGGTCCGCGCGGCGTGGAACATCGCCAACGGCGAGCAGTTGCAGGGTGGCTCGACGATCACCCAGCAGTACGTGAAAGTCATGTACCTGACCCAGGAGCGGACCGTCTCCCGGAAGTTCCAGGAGCTGTTCATCGCGACCAAGCTGAGCCGGTCGCAGGACAAGAGCAAGACCCTCGAGGGCTACCTCAACACCGTCTACTTCGGTGAGGGTGCGTACGGCATCTCCGCGGCCGGCGACGCCTATTTCCAGGTGCCGGAGCCGCGCAAGTTGACCGTGCCGCAGGCCGCCTTCCTGGCCACGGTGCTGAACAACCCGACCCTGTTCGACATCGACGACCCGGACCCGCGCACCAAGACGCGGATCATCGAGCGGTACCGCTACGTCCTCGACGGCATGCGGCAGAACGGCACCATCACCCAGGCGCAGGCGACGGCGTACGGCAAGGCACTGCCGAAGATCAACAAGAAGCCGAAGAACGACCGGTACAAAGGCCCGAACGGTTTCCTGCTCGACATGGCGCGCAAGGAACTGCAGCGGCTGGGCTTCGACGAGGACCAGATCAGCGGCGGCGGTCTGAAGGTGGTCACCACTTTCGACCTCAAGGCGCAGAACCAGATCAACAAGGCCGGGATGCAGGAGCTGCCGAAGAAGCGAAACGGCCTGCACGTCGGGATGGCCTCGGTCAGGCCTGGGACGGGCGAACTGGTCGCGATGTACGGCGGACCCGACTACCTGAAGAGTCAGTTGAACTGGGCAACCAGACCGGCCCGCCCGGGATCGGGGTTCAAGCCCTTCGCGCTGGCGGCCGCGCTGAAGGACGGCACGTCGGTCTGGGACATCTTCCAGGGCGACAGTCCGATCGAGGTCCAGGGCCAGGAGCTGAACAACGAGTTCGACGAGGACTACGGCGACGTCACGTTGCTGAAGGCGACCGAGCAGTCGATCAACACCGCCTTCTACGACCTGGTCGACAAGAAGATGGAGGACGGTCCGGCGAAGCTCGTCGACGCCGCTGAGGCGGCCGGCATCCCGAAGACCAAGGCGCTCGAGATCGGCCGGAACAACCCGTCCACGGTTCTCGGGCCGGACCCGTACGCGTCGCCGGTCGACATGGCCAACGCCTACGCGACGTTCGCCGCGGACGGCATGTACGCGCCGGTGCACACGATCAAGTCGGTGACCGGTCCGGACGGCAAGGTGCTGTGGTCCGAGAAGAGCCTGGACAAGAAGAAGGCCAGGAAGTTCGACGAGAACGTCGCCCGGATGGTCAACTACGCGTTGCAGGACGTGGTCGAGAAGGGCACCGGCGAGGACGCCAAGGAGCTGGACCGCCCGGTGGCAGGCAAGACCGGAACGGCCGGTGGTGTGGCGGTCGAGCACCGCAAGGCCAACGCCGCGTGCGACGGCTGCAAGGACGGCGACGACACCCTGACGTCGTGGTGGACCGGGTACACGCCGCAACTGTCCACGTCGGTGCTGTACCGGGCCGGCGCGTCCGGTGAGGGCGACCTCGACCCGTACTCCAGCGACGACGCGTTCTTCGGTGGCGGCTGGCCGCTGAAGACCTGGCTGGCTTACATGGACCCGGCACTGGCAGGTCAGCCGGACGAGGGCTTCCAGGACCCCGACGAGGACCAACTCAAGGACAGTCCGACGCCGACGATCACGCCGTCGGAGCCGCCGACCAGCACACCACCCGCACCGCCGACGAGCACTCCGCCGGCGCCGTCGACCAGGACGCCGAAGGACCCGCCGTCGAGCACCCCGACCGACAAGCCCACGGGGAAGCCGCCCCGGACACCTCCGGGCTGGCCGCTCCCGACGGGTGGCACGCCCGACACGCCGGCCAGTCCCGGCGGCGGCCAGTAGCCGGCCCTCGTGTTCGAGCGGACGGCCGGCGACGAAGGCAAGCCCGGCCGGGCTCGGCGGGCCCGGGCCGACGGGGTCCGGTTGTCGCGATGGATGCCGACCGCGATGGGCCGGGAGGTGCTCGGGTGGTGGCTGGTCACCCGGGCAGCGCTGTTCATGCTGTCGGTGTCCGCGCCCCTGCTGTTCAACCCCGGCAACGACTACCCGAACGTCTGGCGGGCCTGGCTGCAGTGGGATGTCTGGCACCTCAAGGCGGTCGCGGAGTTCGGCTACAACAACGGTGAGCCGTCCGGGGCGCCGTTGGCCGCGTTCTTCCCCGGGTTCCCGCTGTTGGTCCGGATCGTCAGCTGGACCGGGATCGGCTACGTTGCCGCCGGCATCGTCGTGTCCGCGGTCGCCAGTGCTGTCGCGGGCGTGTACCTGGCGCGACTGGCGCAGTACGAGTTCCCGGAACTGAAGGGCCTCGGGCCGCACGCGGCGATGATCTGGTACGGCGCTCCGGTCGGTGTGTTCCTGGCCGCCGGGTACACCGAGGCGCTGTTCTGCGCCTTCGCGTTCCCCGCCTGGCTGGCGGCACGGCAGGGCCGGTGGGCGCGCGCGGCGATCTTCGTCGCGCTGGCCTCGACCGTGCGGGTGTCCGGCATCTTCCTCGCGTTCGCCCTCGTGGTCGAGTTCGTGACGTCGAAGAAGCGGGACTGGCTGTCGCTCCCGTGGCTGGCCCTGCCGGCCGTCCCGGTGCTCGCCTTCATGGCGTACCTGAAGCAGATCCACGGCTCCTGGTTCGCCTGGCAGGAGGCGCAGGAGAAGGGCTGGGCGCGCGAGTTCACCTGGCCGTGGACCTCGCTGAAGCACACGATCGAGGCCGCAAGCAAGGGCCACTTTTCCGCGGACCGCAGCGACTGGACCTGGATGTTCCGGGCCGAACTGGTCGCGCTCGTCGTCGGCCTGCTGCTGCTCGCCTGGCTGATCCGGCGCCGTTCCTGGGGTGAGGCCGCCTGGGTCGCCGCCACCGTCGGCGCGTTCTGTACGTCGTTCTGGATCTACTCGCTCACCCGGGCGACGCTGCTCTGGTGGCCGCTGTGGATCGGCCTGGCGGTCATGAGCAGGCGCAGACTCTGGCTCGGCCGCCTCTATCTGGCCCTCGCGATACCCCTGGCCGCGATCTGGGCGGCCGCCTTCTTCACCGGCCGCTGGTCCGGCTGACGGGGCATGTTCACGCCCGAACCGTCCGGCATGTGGACAGTTTGCGGGGTAGGCAACCCCTGAGGGGCCTCGGACGTCGTTAGGTGTGAAGGGGTGGCAGTCCGGGCGGGGACCGCCACCCCTCTCAAATGTTCCGGCGGAACCTTTCAGGGGCAGGCTCCGCCGGAGAATCGTCCAGCGTGGGCGGTGGCCGGGTCAGGCTGCCGCCCGTACTGCTGTCGCGCGGCATGCAACCGCCGCGGGTGGTCGGCCAGTAGTTCCAGGGTGGAGATCGCCGACGACCGCCAGGGACAGACCACGCGTCTCATCGCCGTCGGGAACCAGGCGACCAACCTGGGCTGGGACGAGGCGACCCTGCTGCGGTTCGCCGGTTCCTGTCACTACAAGAAGTGACAGGAACCGGCGACGCGGTCAGCCGTAGTTGCGGTCGATCGACTGGGACGGGGTCGGGCTCGGCTTGGTCTCGGCGACACGCTTGTCGCTCGGGTGCGTGCCGGGCTCGACACCCTTCAAGGTGCCCAGCAGTTCGATCTCGGCGAGCGTGACGCCGTCAGCGCCCGCCGCCGGGGTCAGCACCAGCCGGTACTGCGTGTAAGCCTTCGCCGAAGCGATGCTGAAGGCTCGGGTGGACGACACCCACGGCCAGCTCTGGCCGGTACGGCGATCCACCGTCGACCACGTCGTACCGTCGTTCGATCCCTCCAGCACCCAGGCCGACGGCGCCGTACCCGTGGCGCCGCTGGTCAGCGTGTACATCCCGACCGGGCGGCCCTGCGGGAGCGCCACCGTGATCGCCGGGGTCGCGCCGGTCAGCGTGACCTGGGTCTTGGAGTCGTTGTCGGTCAGCGCGGTCACGTCCGCGTCACCGGCCCCGATCACCGCACCCTCGTCCTCGGTCGAGTCCCGCCACGTGCTCGGGTCCTCGCCCGGGGTGGTGATCGACGGCGGGGCGTCGTTGCGGTCGGTGCCCCACCGCGACGGCTGGTCGGTCATCTCGAACTCGATCTTGCCGCCGTTCGCGATCAGGTCGTGCGGCAAAGCGGTCGACGTCCACGTCTTGCCGTTGATCTTCACGCCCTTGACGTAGATGTTCTTCGCGCTGTTGCCCGGCGCGCTGATCGTCAGCTTCTTGCCGCCGGCCAGCCGCACCGTCGCCTTGGTGAACAGCGGCGACCCGATCGCGTACGTCGGCGATCCGACCTGCAACGGGTAGAACCCGAGCATGCTGAACAGGTACCAGGACGACATCTCGCCGTTGTCCTCGTCACCGGGGTACCCCTGCCCGATCTCGGACCCGAGGTACAGCCGCGACAGCACCTCGCGCACCTTCTCCTGCGTCTTCCACGGCTGACCTGCGACGTCGTACATGTACGTGATGTGGTGTGACGGCTGGTTGCTGTGGCCGTACTGACCCATCCGTACGTCGCGCGCCTCGAGCATCTCGTGGATCGTGCCGCCGTACCCACCGGTGTGCAGTGCGTCCTCCGGCGTACTGAAGAACTCGTCGAGCTTCTTCGCCAGGCCGTCGCGGCCGCCGTACAGGGCGGCCAGGCCGGCGCCGTCCTGTGGCGTCGAGAACGCCATGTTCCACGCGTTCGTCTCGGTGTAGTCGTGACCCCAGTCGCGCGGGTCGAACGTGCCCGGCGAACTGCCCCAGACACCGTCCGGGCCCTTGCCCTGGAAGAAGCCGAGCGCCGGGTCGAACAGCGTGACGTAGTTGCGGGCCCGGTTCAGGAAGTACTTGTAGTTGTCCAGGTACTCCTGCTTGCGCGGGTCGTTCTTCTTCGCCTTGTCGTACAGCGCCTTCGACATGTTCGCGATGCCGAAGTCGTTGATGTAGCCGTCCATCGACCAGCTGAAGCCCTCCCCGGTGGTGTTGGCGGTGTAGCCGTTGAAGGTGGCCAGGTCCATGCCCTTGCGGCCGACGTTCTGCGACGGCGGCACGGCGGTCGCGTTCTTGACCGCCGCGTCGTACGCCGCCTGGACGTCGATCCCCTTGATGCCTTTCAGGTAGGCGTCGGCGAACGCGACGTCGGAGCTGGTGCCGACCATCAGGTTCGCATAGCCCGGGGACGACCAGCGCGAGATCCAGCCGCCGTCCTTGTACTGCTGGACGAACCCGTTCACCAGGTCGGCCGCGTCGTCCTGGGAGAACAGCGAGTACGCCGGCCAGACGGTGCGGTAGGTGTCCCAGAAGCCGTTGTTCACGTACGTCTGCCCGGCGACGATCTTCGATCCGGTCGTGGTCGGGGTGTCCGTACCCACCTTGGGTGAGGTCGGCGACGCGTAGGTGATCACCGGCTTCTGCGCCGTACCGGTGTTCTCCGAGCCGTTGTTCGGGTAGAGGAAGAGGCGGTAGAGGTTCGAGTACAGAGTGGTCAGCTGGTCGGCCGTCGCGCCCTCGACCTCGATGGTGCGCAGCTTGGCGTCCCAGAGTTGCTGCGCGGTGTCCTTGACCTTGCTGAACTTCGCATCGGCGGGCAGCTCGAGCTCGAGGTTCTTCTTCGCCTGGGCCGTGCCGATCAGCGAGGTCGCCATCCGCAGCCCGACCTGCGTCACCTTCGGGCCGAACGAGAAGTAGCCGCCGACCGCCGCGCCCCCACCGTCGGACAGCTTGCCGGAGGCAACCACCTGCTGGTCGACCACGCCGTACACGAACAGGCGGCCGGCGCCGGTCGACAGGCCGCTCTTGATGTCGCTGAACCCGGTCACCACACCGGTCTCCGGGTCGAGCGTCAGGCCGCCGCTGTTGTTCACGTTGTCGAAGATCAGCGACGCCTTGCCGGCCGGGAAGCTGAACCGCAGCATCGCGGCGTGGTCGGTCGGCGCGATCTCGGCCGCGTTGCCGTTGTCGAACGTGACGCCGTAGTAGTACGGCCGGGCGACCTCGTTGTCGTGACTGAACGACCAGGCCCGCGCCTTCCGGTCCGCGGTCGGAGTGGCGGCCGTCGACGGCATCACCTGGAACGTCTGCCGATCTCCCATCCACGGGCTGGGCTCGTGGCTGATCGACAGCGCCTGCATCGTCGGCTTGTTGTCCGCGTTGTTGCCCTTGGCATAGTCGTACAGCCAGGACGTCGAGCCGGCGTTCGTCACCGGCGTCCAGAAGTTGAAGCCGTGCGGTACGGCGGTCGCCGGGAAGTTGTTGCCCCGCGAGAAGCCACCGGTCGCGTTGGTGCCGCGGGTGGTGAGTGCCAGGTCCGACGGGTGCTTCGACGCGGTCTTCTGCGCCGCGATGTCGGGGTTGATCGCCTGCGCGATCCGCAGGTCGTCGACCCAGCCGCGGAACTCGGCCGGTCCGGACGGCTTGTCGTAGCCGATCAGGATTCGCTGGATCGTCTTGCCCTTGGCCACCGTGCCGAGGTCCGCCTCGACGTTGTTCCACTGGTTCGTGGACAGGCCCTTGGCGTCGCCCTGGCCGCGCGGGCTGAGCTCGAAGCCGTGGTGGTCCTTCGCCTTCAGATCACTCAGGTACGTCCCGTCCGAGAACGCCAGGTCGATCGCGGCGTACGTGCTCGGGTAGCTGAGGTCGCCCTCGGTGTGCTCGGGGAAGATCTTGTACGACAGCCGGGTGTCCTTGCCGACCTTCAGATCCACGTTGGCGATCTTGTTCCAGGTGAAGCCACGGCCCTCGGCGGTCTGGTGCCCGGCGTACCGGAACGACTTGACGCCGGTGAAGCCGACCCGGGCGCGGGCGTTGTACGCGCTCGTCGGGCCCGAATCCAGCCGCGACTCGGCCACTGGGCCGGGCGGCGGCAGCGGCGCGCCGTTCGACAGGTACCAGTCGGCCAGCTGGACGATGTCCTCGCCGTGGTTCAGCGTGACGTCCAGCTTGAAGAACTTGTACGCCGTCTCGTTGGTGAAGCTGTACTCCTTGGTCTGGAACCGGGTCTCGAAGCTCTCGCCCGTCCGGGTGTCCAGCGTCGTCCACGTGGTCCCGTCGTTCGAGCCCTGCATGGTCCAGTTCTGCGGGTCGCGACCGTCGGCGTCATTGGCCGAGGTCAGCGCGTACTTGCGGATCACCACCGGGACCGAGGTCTCGTAGACCAGCCAGCCGGTCGGCTCGAAGACCAGCCACTTGGTGAACTTGTCACCGTCGGCCACGTTGGTGGCGATCTCACCGCCGCCGGTGTTCTCGCCGTTCGCGGTCACCTTGGTGACCTTGTCCATCTCGCTGCCGCCGATCCCGGTCGGCGTCGGCCCGCGGACCCCGTCGGTGCGCGGCTGCCCGTCCGCCCCGGTCTCGACCGCGTCGGTATACCCCGGCTGCGGCTGCCCCGGCTCGAACGAGGTGAAGAACGAGGATCCGGTCACAACCGGCTGGTCCTGCGCGGTGTCTGATGCCGAGGGAACGGCATGCGCTGACGTCATGGCAGACGACATTGTCACAACTGATATGGAGTGAGTTTCTGTCAAGGGGCAGGGTGAGGCGCCCGTCGCGGATGTGTTCCGTGGCGGGCGCCTCGGGGCTTCGTCAGGGGTGTTGGTGGTGAGCGTGTCGTTGGCGACGCGCGGTCAGACTGATATGCGCGGGTTGGTTACCGCAGGATGGGGTGTTCGGCAGGAGCGGGTCCGCGTGTCTAGGGTCGAGCGTGGCCGGGTATCAGCTGCTCATAGTTGAATCGCGGGTCGCTCCACGCGCTGCTTGCACCACGCTGGTCGACGAAGCCGGATCGGGTGGGTTGCTAATCCTCGAGCACGGCCAGGGACCAGCACCAGCCGGCGAGTTCGCGGGCGATCGCGACGTTGGCGATCACGTGGCGTTTGTGGTGGTTGGTGAAGCGGGTCCAGCGTTGGTGAAGCCGCTGGTTGCCGGCATCGCCGCGGGCCCGGGCGGCGGGTGTGGCCAGTTCCCATCGGTCGCGCATGGTCTTGCTGGGCCGGTAGCGGGCGCGGTGGTGCCAGGCAGCCTCGATGAGGAGTCTGCGGACGTGGGTGTTGCCGGTCTTGGTGATCGAGCCCTGGACCCGCGACGCTCCGGAGGAGTACTCGCTGGGCACCAGGCCGACGAACGCGCCGATGGTGTTGCCGGTGAACCGGTGCCAGTCGCCGATCTCGACGGCCAGCGCGAACCCGGTCAGGGTGGACACGCCACGCAGACATCCCAGTCGCCGCACGATCGGGGTGAACTCGCTGTCGGTAGCGATCTTCTCGATCGCGGCGTCGAGCCGGTCGCGGCGGGCCTGCACACTCAGCACGGCGTCATAGCCGGACTCGAACGTCAGCTGCAGCGGCCCGGAGTTGAACGACTGCCGGCCGATCTGCCGCAGCCACGCATCGTGCGCGCCGGTCCAGGCCTGCCCGCCCGAATAGACGATGCCTTGGCGCAGCAACAGTTTCGACAGCCGGTGCCGGGCCCGCATCAGGTCACCACGGCAGTCTTCTCTGGCCCGGACCAGGTCCCGCGCGGTCTCCTGCTCGACCGTGGGCACCGCCACCGCGGTGACCTCGTCCAGGCGCAGCAACCGGGCCAGGTGAATCGCGTCCTTGGCGTCGGTCTTGACCCGATCTCCTGACGGGCGCTGCAACTTGCTCGGCGCCGCGACCACACACCGAATCCCCGCCACGTTCAATGCACGCGACAACCCGAACCCCGTCGGACCCGCCTCATACGTCACCGCAACCGGCCCCGGCAGACCCTGCAACCACGACCGGATCTCACCATGCGACGGACTCAGCCTGGCCTGCACCAGCTCACCGGTCACACCATCGATCGCCGCGGCCGCGACCGACCTGGCGTGCACATCCAGCCCAACACTCGTACGCTCGGAAAACACCGGGGCCTCCCACACATGTCGGATAGGCCGAGCAGGCGGCCCCTGCTCGGTAACCCACGAATCTGTGTGAGTGAGGCCCCGGCCCGCAACCCCGTCACGACGACGGCGTCACGTCATACCGTCTAGCCCGAGAGACGCGACGAGCCCCAGAGGGCGGCGGAGATCCATCTACGCTCCTTGCACGGCCGGACCGGCACGACAGCGCGAGCTGTCCGCCAGTAGGAGTACGCGGCCCCGATGACAAGGTTGTCAGCCCGCGCCCGGGGCGATCCTGCCCATCATGATCACCCGCGGTCAAGGGTTCGTTGCGCACTGTTCGCCCGTGTCTCGGGTTTGGTCGGTCGGCGGTAGGTTGAGGGGCATGGACGAACGTGTGCTGGTTACCGGGGCGGCCGGGTTTATCGGGCGGGCTGTGGTGGCTGCGCTTCGGGAGCGTGGGGTTGCGGTGACCGCGGTGGATCGGGAGCCGCCGGATCCGGCGTGGGACGAGGGTGTGCACGTGGTGACGGGGGATCTTGCCGAGCAGGAGACGTGTGTTGCGGCGTTCGAGACTCGGCCTACCGCGGTGGTGCATCTTGCGGCGCTGACCTCGGTGTTGCGGTCGGTGGATGCGCCGATGCAGACGTTCGCTCAGAACGTGACCATCACGCAGGTGCTGCTGGAGCTGTCCCGGGGCAGTGGAGTGGAGACCTTCGTGCTCGCGTCCACGAACGCGGTCGTGGGCAACGTCGGTACGTCGACCATCACCGCGGACCTGCCCCTGCGGCCCCTCACGCCGTACGGCGCGACCAAGGCGGCGTGCGAGATGTTGCTGTCGGCGTACTCGGGTAGCTACGGGATGGCGACTGCCGCGCTGCGGTTCACGAATGTCTATGGGCCGGGGATGTCGCACAAGGACAGTTTTGTGCCGCGGATGATGCGGGCTGCCCTGAGCGGGACCGGCGTCCGGGTGTACGGCGATGGTCTGCAGCGGCGGGATCTGGTGTTCATCGATGACGTGGTCAAGGGGATCCTGCTGGCGCTGGACAGCAAGTACGACGGGCGCGCGATCATCGGATCGGGTCGTTCGGTGTCGGTGCTCGAGATGATCGAGACGGTGCGGACGGTGACTGGATGTCCGGTGCCGGCTGAGCACATCGAGGCACCAGCGGGTGAGATGCCGGCGGTGGTTGTCGATATCACCAACGACCTCGGCTACGCGCCGACGGTGTCCCTGGAAGACGGGCTCGCCCGCACGTGGCACTACTTCTCCAACCAGTGATCAGTCAACTGCGCCGCCCCCTCGCTTCGCTCGGGGACGGGAGAGAGATGTTGAGGAAGCACTGGCTGCTCGTTGCGCTGCTGGTGCTGGGGGCCGCGCTCCGGGTGCTGGCGACGATCGCGTACCAACCGGCGATCTTGTACGTCGACTCGGTGCGCTACCTCGACAACATGCGCGAGCTGAAGCCCGATCAGCTCAACCCGATCGGGTACTCGCTCTTCCTCAAGCCGCTGACAGCGCTCGGTGGCGTCACCTTCGTGGTGATCCTGCAGCACGTGATCGGCCTCGCCCTCGGCGTCGCGATCTACGCACTGTGCCGCCGGCTCGGTGTCTATCGCTGGCTCTCCGCTCTGGCAGCCGCACCGCTGCTCCTGGACGCGTACCAAGTCCAGATCGAGCAGAACATCATGGCCGAGACCCTGTTCGACGTACTGCTGGTCGGTCTGCTGTGGCTTCTGCTCGGATGGGGTGCCCCCGGCTGGAAGCGGGCGGCCGCCGCCGGGCTGATCCTCGGTGCGGCGTTCGTACTGCGCACCATCGGCATCACTCTGCTCGTTGCCGTCGTCATCTACCTCGTCGTGGTCGGCTCTGCCTGGCGGACCAGTTGGCGCAAGGTGCTCGGCCGGAGCGCAGCGGTAACGGCCGTGTTCGCGATCGTGCTCGGCGGCTACGTGACGTACTTCCACTCGCAAACCGGCCGGTGGGGTTTTTCCGGTGCCGAGAACCAGGTGCTCTACGGCCGGACCGCGGTCGTCGCCAACTGCGCGAAGCTGCCGCTGAACGACGGCACTCGCCTGTTCTGTCCCAAGGAACCGCTCGGGCACCGACTGGGGGTCGACGAGTACGCCCACGACCACTATGGCGATCCGAACTGGCCCGGACCGTTGCCAGCCGGTACGACGAAGCGGCAGCTGGCGACCGACTTCAGCATGCTCGTGATCCGGCACCAGCCGGGCGACGTGGCGTGGGCGGCACTGAAGGACTTCTTCAAGGGCTTCGCGCCCACGCGCACCACCTCGCCGGACGACGTGCCGCTGGACCGCTGGCAGTTCCAGCTCACCTACCCGAACGTCAGCGACCCCAACACCGCCAAGGCCGCGGTGAAGTGGGGCGGCACCGAGCCGCACGTCAACACCGGGCCGGCCAAGGTACTGCGGGCGTACCAGCTGCACGGCGGTTACACCCCGGGCCTGCTGCTCGGCATCGCCGGCCTGATCGCGTTCGCTGCGGCGTTCGGGCTCGGCCGGGCGAGGACATCGCGACTCCGGTCGGCCGCACTGCTGCCGGTCGCGGCGGCAGTGATCCTGCTGCTCGGGTCGGCCGCCTTCGAGTTCTCTTGGCGCTACCAGTTGCCCGGACTGGTTCTATTCCCGTTCGCCGGTGCGCTGGGGCTGACCGCACTGCTCGGCCGGAGCCAGCAGCGCCCGCCGCTCGCGCAGTACCCGGACAAGGTCGACTCGGCCGCGCTGGATGATCTCCGCGAACGGCACGGTGACCCGGCGTTCGCCCCGCTCGTCGTGGTGATTGCCGCGTACAACGAAGCCGGCGGCATCGGTCCGGTGCTGGAGCACATGCCCAAGACCTGCGCCGGCCTCCCGGTCGACGTACTGGTCGTGGTCGACGGCGCCGAGGACAACACCGCCGAGATCGCGGCCGGGCATGGCGCGTACGTCTGCGTCGCGCCGGTCAACCGTGGTCAGGGTGCAGCGCTTCGACTCGGCTACCAGATCGCCGCGCAGGGCGGAGCGCAGTACGTCGCGACCACGGATGGCGACGGACAGTACGACAACAACGAGCTGCCGGTGTTGCTCGCGCCGATCCTGGAGGGCCGGGCCGACTTCGTCACCGGTTCCCGGCGACTCGGTGAGGAGGACGCGGACAGTCGCCTGCGCTGGGTCGGTGTGCGCGTGTTCGCCGTACTGGCGTCGATCCTGACCCGGCGGAAGCTGACCGACACGTCGTTCGGGTTCCGGGCGATGCGGGCGGCGCTCGCGTGCTCGGTGACGCTGAGGGAGCCGCAGTACCAGTCGTCGGAGTTGCTGCTCGGTGTGCTGGCCGGCGGCGCGCGGGTCGTCGAGCTGCCGATGACGATGCGCCGCCGTGGCGACGGCAGCAGCAAGAAGGGCCCGGGCCTGGTGTACGGCGCGAACTACGCCCGGGTCATGACTGGGACGTGGTGGCGGGAGTACGTACTGCGGCGGCTTCCGGCTTGGCGAACACGAACCGGTCGAACAGCACGAACTTCAGGATGAACATCACTCCGTAGGTGCCGAGGAAGGCCGCGCTGACCAGCACGGTCTGCCAGACGTGGGAGTCGATCCGATCCCGCAGCCAATGGTCCGCGGCGCTGGTCGCCAGCGCCGCGGCGAGTGCGGTGACCACCACGATGATTGCGTACGGCAACAGCTCGCGTGTGCGGTCGGCCCGTCCGGTGCGACCCCACGCCCAGCGCCGGTTCAGCACGTAGTTCGGCAGTGCGCCGGCAAGGAACGCGACCACACTCGCCCACAGCGGGCGTGCACCGATCCAGTAGCACAAGGCGAACGCCAGCTCGCTGATCACCCCCGCGATCACCGACGACGCGGAGTACTTTGCCCAAAGCAACAACCGGAACCGCGGCAGCCTCATCCCGGCACCCGGGCCACGCCGAGCACCGTCTGCCCGAACGGGACCGGGACCACCGACTCCACCGCCCGCGTCACCGGTACGACGAACCGGTCGTAGATCGAGACCAATCGCGGGTTCGGCTTGGTGCTGCCGCCCCGGCGAACGGCTGCCCACCAGGCGATCCCGCCGAGCAGGTTCACCGGCTTGGCCAGCTCGACCTGGAGTCCGGCCCGCTCGAACGCGTCGCGCAGCGTGGCCGGCGTGTACCGGCGGAAATGGCCCACCCGGCGGTCGAACTCGCCGTACAACTGCTGGTAGCCGGGCACCCACAGCACGATGGTGCCGCCGGGAATCACCAATCCGGCCAGCGATTTCAGCGCTGCGGCGTCGTCCTCGATGTGCTCCAGCACGTTGATCGCGACGATCGAGTCGACCGGCTTGCCCAGCGAAAGCTCGCCGCCCAGCGCCAGTTGCCGCGCCTCCACCTCCGGCCGGTCGGCGAACCGCTCCGCCAGCAACTCGACCGCATCCGGGTCGGCATCGGTGAGCACCAGCCGGTCCAGACCGGTGAACTGAGCCGCGAACTCACCCAGCCCGGCGCCGACCTCCAGGACGCTGCGTCCGCAGTGTGGCGCGATCAGGTCGTGCTGGTAGCGGCGGTACCGCGGCTGGTCGGCGCCACCCTGCTCGAGGTCGCGTCCGGTCGCGTCGCTGAAGGCTCCGGTATGTTCCCGCATCCTGGCAATTGTGCCCCCTCCCCGCGAGGCCGTGACGGCTGGGACGGATTGCCAGCAGATTCTCAGCCTCCGAAGTGGAACTGATCACGTTAGGTTTGGTTCATGCCGGGATAGGAACAGATACAACGGCAACTTTTCTCTCTACTGCGAAGGCGGAACCCCTCGTGCGCGTACTGGTCCTCGGTGGTGATGGTTACCTTGGGTGGCCGACCGCGCTCCACCTGTCCGATCGTGGTCATGACATCGCTGTACTCGACAACTTCGCCCGCCGGGGCTACGACACCGAACTGGGAGTGCAGAGTCTGGTGCCGATCCAGGATCTGGACGCCCGGGTCGCCGCCTGGGAGGAGGTGTCCGGAAAGCGGCTCACGTCGTACGTCGGGGACCTGCTCGACGCGGACTTCGTCTACCGGGTGCTGAGCGAGTTCGAGCCGGACGCGATCGTCCACTTCGCCGAGCAGCGGGCGGCGCCGTACTCCATGATCGACCGGGCCCACGCGGTCTACACCCAGCACAACAACGTGGTCGGCACGCTGAACCTGATGTACGCCATCGCCGAGACGAATCCGGACATCCACCTGGTCAAGCTCGGCACGATGGGCGAGTACGGCACACCGAACATCGACATCGAGGAAGGCTGGCTGGAGGTCGAGCACAACGGGCGCAAGGACCGGATGCTCTACCCGAAGAAGCCGGGCTCCTTCTATCACCTGAGCAAGGTGCACGACTCGCACAACCTCGAGTTCGGCTGCCGGATCTGGGGCCTGCGCGTCACCGACCTGAACCAGGGCGTCGTCTACGGGCAGCAGACCGACCAGACCGTGCAGGACGCGCGGCTGGCGACGCGGTTCGACTACGACGCCGTGTTCGGCACCGTGCTCAACCGGTTCGTCATCCAGGCCGTGCTCGGCGAGCCGCTGACCGTCTACGGCACCGGCGGCCAGACCCGTGGCCTGCTGGACATCCGGGACACGGTCGAGTGCATCCGGCTCGCGGTCGAGAACCCCGCGGACGCCGGCGAGTTCCGTGTCTTCAACCAGATGACCGAGAGCTACTCGGTCGCCCAGATCGCGGAGAAGGTCGCGGAGTGCTTCGCCGGCCCCGTCCAGGTCGAGCACCTGGAGAACCCGCGGGTCGAGCTGGCCGAGCACTACTACAACGTCAAGCACACCGGTCTGGTCGGCCTCGGCCTGCAGCCGCACCTGCTGTCGGAGACGCTGATCGAGTCGATGTTCGACATCGTCTCCGCCAACAAGGACCGGGTCGACCCCGCCGCACTACTGCCGACCGTCCGCTGGCGGGGGGACCTGAAGAACTCCTAGACGAAGAAGCAGAAGATGTGGCCGACCGGGTCGGCGTACACGCGCACGTTGGGCAGCGGCTGGAACTCCATCAGCCGCGCTCCGGCGTCGATCGCGTGCCGGTGCGCCGTCTCCAGGTCGTCCACTTTGAAGTCCAGGTGGAGCTGCATCTGCTGCTGCTCGCGAGAGCTCGGCCAGCTCGGCGGCTGGTACGCCGGTTCGCCCTGGAACGACAACTTCGTCACGCCCTGCGGGCCGATCGCGGTCGCCCAGCCCTCCTCGTCGTCGCCGAGCTCCCACCCGAGCAGCCGGCAGTACCACCGGGCCAGCTCCTGCGCGTCCGGTGCGTCGAGGACCACACCCATCAACGGAATCTTCTCGCTCATTCACCACACCCTAGGCACGCCCACCGACAAGCAGCGTCGGGATCGCGGCGAGGAAGCGGTCGCGCCGGCCGCGGTCGGCCTGTTCGGCCAGCCAACTGTCGGCGTCGTCCTGCGTGATCAGAGCCTCCTTCACCGCCGCGGCCGCCGCCATCTCCAGCTGAGGCGCCATCACCGAGTGATCCGTCACGACCTCGGTCCGTACGACGACCTCGAGGTCCCGGAACCCGGCATCGAGGAGCAGATCGCGGAGGCTGCGGGCCGCCCGCGGGGACACCGAGCGCGACTCGAGGCCCAGTAGTACGACGTCGGTGAGGTCCTGGTCGGCGCTGTCGATCAGCAGGAAGCCGTAGTCCTGCCCGCCGAGCACGATCCGTCCGCCCGGCCGCACCACCCGTCGCGCCTCCGCCACCGTCGGGACCGGGTCCTCGAGCAGGTGGAACAGCCTGACCGCGCGATAGCCGTCCACCGACTCGTTCTCCAGCGGCAGGTCGTCGGACCGTGCCACGTGAAACATCGCACCGGGCACGCGGGTCCGGGCAGCGTCGATCGCCTCAGGGTCCGCGTCCACGCCGGTCACCTTGAGGCCCTTCTCGGCCAACTCGCCAACCGCGGGCCCGGCGCCGCAACCCACATCGACGCAGGTCGCGCCCCGCTTCAGGCCCAGCAGCCGGTACGACTCCGCCCGGAGCTCCGCTGCTCCGGCCCGTTCCTCGATCCGATCCAGAAAGCTCATGACCTCACGCTGCAACTTCAGGTCCACCTGAAGTCAAGCCGGAGGTTGTCACACTTCCGGGCGGATCTGCGTCAGGCTGGGTGTCGGGACCGTCCCGTCGATCTCGCAAGACAGGGAGCAGGGTCGTGAAGCTCGCGAAGACCATCGTGTACGTCGAGGACGCCAAGGCGTCGATCGAGTTCTTCGAGCGCGCGTTCGGGTTGAAGGGGACCTACTGGGACCAGGGCGCGGGAGAGGTGGACGCGGGCGACACCAAGATCGTCTTCGCCACCTACGCGGTCGGCCAGAGCCACCTGTCCGCCGTCGGCACGCCCGGCGCGGTCGGCTTCGAGCTCGGGCTCACCAGCGAGGACGTCGAGGGCGACTTCCAGCGGGCCGTCGACGCCGGCGCGGAGCCGCTGAAGGCTCCGGAGAAGACGCCGTGGGGGCAGGTCTCGTCGTACCTGCGCTGCCCCGACGGCACCGTCATCGACCTGGCCTCGCCGGCCTAGACGTTCTAGTCCATCGACACCTTGTCGAAGCTCGTGGTGGTGAAGCGGACGTCGACACCGACCGTGTCGCCGACCGCGGGGGGCGCCACCGACGAGGGCAGGAAGAGCATGCTGGCCTGCATGTGCGGCGGCTCCGCGAACCAGCGCTGCTTGCCCTCGATCGTGAACGGCGACAGTGCCATGCCGGCCGCGTCCAGGCTGCCCTTCGCCATCGCGATCGCCCGCTGACGGACGCTGGCCGCCGCGGTGGGAGCCTCCAGGCCTACACCGTGCGCGGTCCCGCCCGACACCACCAGGATGTGGCCGTCACCGCTCACCCGGCGCTGCCGGTAGCCGATCCGCTCGCCCCGGCGGACCGAGTGCACGTCCAGTACGGTCGCCCGCACGGTCAGCGCACCCCGGTCGCCCAGCCAGAGGCCGGTGCCCATCCGCAACTTGACGTTCGCGCCGACGTCGGCCAGCTTCTGCGCCGGCACGTGCGACACCCACAGCGTGCCGCGCCGGACCGCCTCGGCCGCCTTGCCCAGCTCCTGCGCTTCCCTGAGGTTGGCCGACGTACCGCCGGCTCCCATCGGGAAGTGCAGCGACCAGCCCTCGAACCGGATCCGGTCGAGCGCGTTCAGCAGCATCGTGTGCCGCAGTTCGCGGGCGCCGATGCCGTGCCGGCGCATCGAGGTCTGTACTTCGATCAGCACCCGGCTGCCGGCCGGGATCGAGACCAGGTCGGCCAGCCGGCTGACGGTGTGGATCACGTTCTTGCTCTGCGGCACGTCGAGGAACGGGCGCCACGGCGACAGTACGACGACGTCCTCACGCGGATCCGGCGGCACCTCGAAGTACGTGCCGACCGCGATCGTGCGGGCGCCGAGCGCCCGGGCCTCGGCCATCAGCCGGGGGTTGCCGAACCCGTACCCGTTGCCCTTGGCGACCGGGACGATGTCGGGGTTCCACGTGGAACGCAGGTGTTCGCGCCATCGATCGGAATCGACGTGCAGGACTAGGGGCATGGTGTCAACGCCGTCTCATGTAGAGGTCGAATGCGGTGTAGAGCGCCTTGTTCAACGGCAGATCCCACTCACCGACGTACTCGACGGCCTCGCCGCCGGTGCCGACCTTGAACTGGATCAGCCCGACGTGCGGGTCGTTCGGGTCCAAGGTGTCGGTGATGCCCCGTAGGTCGTACACGGACGCGCCCGCGGCGAGTGCGTCCGCCATCATGCGCCACTGGATCGCGTTCGATCCGCGGACGTCGCGTTTGGCGGTCGAGCTGGCTCCGTAGGAGTACCAGGAGTGACCGCCGACCCGGACCCAGATCGTCGAGGCGACCAGGTCGCCCTGATGGTAGGCGTTGTAGATCCGGAAGTCGCAGCAGCCGGCCGGCTGGTTCGCCATCGCGTCCAGCATCTTGACGAAGTACGGCAGCGGCCGCGGGGTGAAGTGATCCCGCTCGGCCGTCTCGACGTACAGCGCGTGGAAGGCCTTGAGGTCCTCGGGACCACCCTGCGTCACCTCGACGCCGGCCTTCTCCGCCTTCTTGATGTTGCGGCGCCAGAGTTGGTTCATGCCCTTCAGCAGGTCTTCCTGGGTGCGGCCGGCCAGCGGCACCTGGAACACGTACTGCGGCTGCCCGGCAGCGAACCCCTCACCGGCCTTCGGCGCCTTCCAGCCCAGTGCCCGTAGTTGCGCGGCCACCGCCGCACCGGACGGCTCGATCACGTCCGCGCGTACGTCGCCGAGCTTCGGCTGCTGTCCGCCGGCGATCGCGTCCTTGATCGTCTTCGCACCCCACCGCCGCGTCGCCACCGGCGGACCCATCCGTACGCCGAAGGCCCCATGCTCCTGCAGATGCGCGGCCAGCGGACGCAGGTACCGGCCCAGGTCGACAGCGTCCCAGTCGATCACCGGACCCTCGGGCAGATAGGCCAGGTACCGCTTCACCTTCGGCATCTGCCGGTACAGCGCCAGTCCGGCGCCGACCAGCTCTGCCGGATCGGCCGGGTCGTACCAGCCGAGTGACTCCGCCTTCCACTCACTCTTCACCGCCGCCCACCCAGGGGTCTGCAGGAAGCTCGCCGACGGTTGCGCAGCGACGTACGCCGCGTGCTCGTCGGCCGAGATGGTCCGGATGCTCAAGTCACTCACGGTCGGTCAGGTTACCGGCCCGGAGCCTCAGACCGTAGCCGAGCCGGTGACCTGATCAAACCTCAGCTGTTGAGCAGCTCGATCGATATATCCCACAGCCGAGTGGCCGATTCCGGATCGAGCGCGTACGGCGCGACACCCGTGTTCTCGCCCGGCACGTTGGGCAGAGCCTCGTTGTTGTCCTCGAAGTACCGGCCGGTCACGCCCTGCACGAGTGGCGATGCGGCCAGCAGCACCGAGGTCGACGCGCCCTGCTCGACGGTCTTCCAGCGGTACTCCGTCTCCCACTGCGTCAGCAGGTCCTGCGCGACGTGCCGCTGCAGCGCGGTCCGGATCCCGCCCGGCATCAGGGAGTTGGCGACGATGCCGTCACTCGCCCAGCGCTTGGACGCCTCGACGGCGAACAGGACGTTGGCCGTCTTCGACTGCCCGTACGACGACCACGGCTCGTACGGCCGGTGCTCGAAGTGAAGGTCGTCGAGGTGGACGTCCGAACGAAGGTGGGCGCTGGAGCTGACCGCGACGACGCGTGCGTCGCCGGCCGCCGCGAGGGCGTCGTGCAGACCGAGGGCGAGGCCGAAGTGACCGAGGTGGTTGGTGGCGAACTGGTGTTCCCAGCCTTCGGGAGTGCGGTTGAGCGGCTCGGCCATCACGCCGGCGTTGTTCACCAGGATGTGGAGCGGGCCCTCCCAGGTGGCCGCGAAGGCCTTGACCGACTCGCGGTCGGCGAGCTCGATCGGCGCCACGAAGACGTGATTGTTGCCGGTCGACTCGATGATGCCGGCCGCCGTGCGCTCACCGGCAGCGGTGTTGCGAACGGCGAGAGTGACCTCGGCGCCGGCCGAGGCCAGGGCACGGGCGGTCTCGACACCGATGCCCGACGCGCCGCCGGTGACGACCGCGCGCCGGCCGGCCAGGTCGACGCCGGCGATCACCTCGGCGGCAGTGGAGTCATAGCCGAAGGGGGTGGTGATTCTGCTCATCAGGTCTGTTCCTGTTCTGCGAGCTACGCTGTAACCGGAGGAACCTCCGGTAAATCCAGTTAACCGGAGGAGCCTCCGATTAACAAGTCCGCTAGGTTTTCGCTAGCCGCACGTTTGTGAGGAGGGGGAGATGACGGGCACGACTGAGCGCCCGCTACGGGCCGACGCCCAGCGCAACCGCGACCAGATCCTGGCCGCCGCGTCGCGCGCGTTCGCGAAGTGCGGGCTGGAGGCGACGCTGGACGGGATCGCGAAGGACGCCGGCGTCGGGATCGGCACGCTGTACCGGCACTTCCCGACCCGCGACGCGCTGATCGAGGCGGCGTACCGCAGCGAGCTCGCGGCTGTCTGCGACGCCGCACCCGAGCTGCTCGAGAAGCTGCCGCCGGCCGAGGCGCTGCGCGCGTGGATGGACCGCTTCATCGACTACATGACCCGCAAGCTCGGCATGGCCGAGGCGCTCCGTGCCGTGATCGCGGCCGGCGCCAACCCGTATGCGCACAGCTTCGAGCTCCTGGTCGGCGCCATCAAACCGCTCCTCGACGCCGGCGCCGCCGCGGGCGAACTCCGTCCCGACGTTCCCGCCGAGGACGTCCTCGTCAGCCTGAGCGGCGTGGCGCTGGCCGCCGGCAGCCGCCGCGACCAGGCCGACCGACTCCTCGACCTTCTCCTGGACGGCCTCCGCTACCGCCCCTGACCGGCTTCTAGGGTTGCGGGATGCAGAAGGTGGCGTTGGTGACGGGGTCCGCGTCGGGGATCGGGGCGGCGACGGCTCGGCGCTTGGCGGACGACGGGATGGTCGTTGCGGTCCACTCGCGAAGCAGCGTGGAGGCTGGCGTCGCGCTGGCCGCGGA
The DNA here is from genome assembly GCF_045207705.1 of Kribbella sp. NBC_00889. NCBI lineage: Bacteria > Bacillati > Actinomycetota > Actinomycetes > Propionibacteriales > Kribbellaceae > Kribbella > Kribbella sp. NBC_00889. The sequence continues at coordinate 7,789,412 of NZ_CP108783.1, forward strand.
ACTGGGTGGGTCGTATCACCAGGTCGATCTCGAGGACGATGCCGCGGCCAGTGGCTTGGTGCCGAGTGTGCTGGCTGAGCATGGGCGGCTCGACGTACTGGTGAACAACGCGGGGATCAGCTGGCCGGTGCCGCACGCGGAGCTCGATGGGTTGTCCGCGGCTGACTGGCGACGGCTGCTCGACGTCAACCTGATCGCGCCCTGGTTGTTGTGTACGGCGGCTCTCCCGGCGCTGCGCGAATCGGGTGGATGCGTCGTCAACGTGACGAGCCACGCCGGCGTGCGGCCGAAGGGAAGCTCGATCGCGTACGCCGCCAGCAAGGCCGCACTGAATCACGTGACCAAGTTGCTGGCCGCGGCGCTGGGACCTGACGTGCGCGTCAACGCGGTCGCGCCCGGACTCGTCGACACACCACTCACGGCGTCGTGGACCGAGGCGCAGGAGCTGTGGAAAACCTCGAGTCCGATGCGTCGCGCGGCCCAGCCGTCGGACGTCGCGGACCTGATCTCGTCACTTGTGCACAACTCCTACATCACCGGCGAAGTCGTCCTCCTCGACGGCGGCCTCAACCTGCGCTAGGAGTGCAGCCGGCGGGTGGCGGGTTTTGTGATGGCTAGCGGGTTGTTTACGCGTCAGCGGTGAAACAACCCGCCAGCGGGCCGGGGTGCGACGGCGGCCTCAACCTGCGCTGGTTCTGTCGGCGGCGCCTCCTACGATCGCGGGATGTCCTTGGGTCGAGACTTCCGGCGGCTCTGGGCCGCTTTCGCCATCAGTGCGCTCGGCAGTGCGGTAGGAAACGGAGCTCTTCCACTCGTCGCGGTGCTCGCGCTCGACGTCTCGACCTTCCAGGTCTCCCTGCTCGCGGCGTTGTCCACGCTCGCCGGTGCCGCACTCGCGCTGCCGATGGGCGACTTCATCGAGCAGCGGCACAAGCGGCCAGTGATGATCGCGTCGGACCTGATCCGGTTCGGGGCGCTGGCGTCGGTGCCGATCGCCGCGGCGTTCGGCGTCATGACGTACACCCAGTTGTGCGTCGTCGGCGTCATCCAGGCCGCGGGCCTGATCGCGTTCACCGCCGCGAGCGGTGCGCACCTGAAGGCGCTGGTCCCGGCGGCCGCGCGGGGCGAGGCGAACAGCAAGTTCGAGCAGACGACGTGGACGACGCTGACCGTCGGTCCGCCGATCGGCGGTGCGCTTGTCAGCCTCGTCGGCGCGACGGCCTCGCTCGGGGTCGACGCGGTCTCGTTCCTGCTGTCGGCGCTGGGCATCCGCCGGATCCAGCAGCCGGAGCCGGAGCCGGTGGCGCGGAAGGAGAAGCGCGACATCACCGCCGGCTGGCGATACATCCTCGGGCACCGCGGACTGCGCGCCCTGTTCTGGAACTCGCAGCTCTTCGGTGGGCCGGTGATGATGGTGTCGCCACTGCTCACCGTGCTGATGCTGCGCGACCTGAAGCTGGAGCCTTGGAGCTACGGAGTGGTTCTCGGAGTGTCCTGTCTCGGCGGCATCCTCGGCGCACGAATGGCGCCGCCGCTCACCCGCAGGCTGGGGCTGCACAAGATGCTGTTGGTGTTCGGTGCACTGCGAGCGGTGTGGCTTCTGCCGTTGCCGTTCGCGCCGGCGGGTCTGGCCGGGCTGGTGTGGCTGACCGTGGCCGAGGCCGGGATGCTGCTCATGGCCGGTGCCTTCAACCCGTCGTTCGCGACGTACCGGATGGAGGTCACCGAGGATGCCTATATGGCCCGGGTGCTGACCGCCTGGTCGATCAGCTCTCGCTGTGTCCAGCCTGCGTTCATGGCGATCGGTGGCGCGCTCGCCGTGGTGATGGGGTTGCGTGGGGCAATGGTCGTGGCCGGTGTGTGCTGCCTGTTCAGCGCGGCCGTCCTGCCGTGGCGGTCGGCTACACCAGCTCCATTGCCTGAGCCAGTCCAACGATCGGTCCCATGACGCCGTCCGGTTGCGCGTCGAGGTAGGCGATCGCCTCGTCCGGCGGCAGCACGAGGACCTCCGTGACCTGCTCGCCGTCCTCGGGGTTGGTCGGCTCCTGTTCGATCACGACGTCCGCGACGACGTTGGCCCAGTAGGAGATCGGGTGCGGCAGATGTGGACGGTACGGCGCCGGCCGGCGATGCACCGCCCGATGCGCGCCGAGCCAGCTCATCGGACCGGCCAGCCGGGCGCCGGCCTCCTCCAGCAGTTCACGATGGACGAGTTGCTCGATCGTCTCGCCCGGCTCCCGGGTGCCGCCGGGCAGGAAGCGCCAGCCCAGGTCGTTGCCGCAGACAACGATACCGCCGGCGGTCCGGGCGACCACGTGCACGTTGCTGATCAGCTCGTCCGGTGGCTCCTCGGTGGTGAACCGGACGTCGAGATCACCCCAGGTCCAGTAGCCGGGTGCGAAGAGTTCGGGGAACCGCTCGGCCCAGGTCTGCATGGTGGCCATTGTTCCGCCTGCGCTACGGTCCCACTCATGGCGCACCCCGATCCACCGCCTGACGCCCGGCCTGATCCCGAACGGGCCCGGCGGACAACTCAGCGGATGCTGTGGGCCGCAGCCGCGCTCACCGCGGTCGTCGGGGTCTTCCTGCTCGCCGATGTCGTCGGCGAATCAGCGCAGTACGGCGGCTTGGCGTGGACCGGCGTCGCGCTGGCAGCGATCTCGATCGCAGCCCTCCTCGCGATTGACGTGGCCTGCGCTGTGGGCCGCCTCGCCCTCAACCAGCCACTGGTCGGCAAGTTCACCGTCTTCCAGGCGACCACTGTCCTGCTGGTGGTGGCCATCGGTGCGGACATCCTCATCCCTGCCCGCGACACCGGCTCACTGGCACTGCTCCTGCCGTGGGGCATCACCTATTGGCTGCACCACGTGATCCCCGCGAAGAAGGAGTAGCTACTTCAGGTGCGCCCGCAGATAGTCGATGTCGGCCTTCTGACCGTGATCGGCGTTCGGCGTCTCGACGACCGCCGGCGCACCTGCTGCCTGCACCACCGCGACGATGTCGGCCGGGTCGATGTGGCCCTCCTCGAAGTTGCTGTGCCGGTCGGCGCCGGAGCCGAACTCGTCCCGTGAACCGTTGGCGTGCACCAGGTCGATCCGACCGGTGATCGCCTTCACCTTCTCGACGATCGTCGGCAACTCCTCGCCGGCCGCGTGGAAGTGGCAGGTGTCGAGGCAGAACCCGACGTTCTCCAGGCGGTCGTTGCCGGAGGCTTGGACCGCGTCCCACAGCCGGGCGATCCGGTCCAGCTGGCGGGCCATCGCGTTCTCGCCGCCGGCGGTGTTCTCGATCAGCAGCGGGACAGGCAGCTGCGCGCGCTCGATGCACTTGCGCCAGTTGTCGAAGCCGGCCTCGGGGTCGTCCTCGTCGCCGACGTGGCCGCCGTGCACGATCACACCTTTGACATCGATCTCGGCGGCCTTGTCGAGCGTCTGCTGCAGCAGCTTGCGGCTCGGGATCCGGATCCGGTTGTTCGTGTTCGCCACGTTCAGCCGGTACGGCGCGTGCACGTACAGGTCGATGCCCGCGGTGGCCGCGCGTTCCTTGAGCGCATCCTCGCCATCGGCGTACGCGAGCTTCGGCGCCTTGTAGTCCTGCGGGTTGCCGAGGAAGAACTGCACCAGGTCGGCGCCCCGGTCGGCCGCCTCGGCCAGCGGGTCTGCCTGGTCCACGTGCGCACCGAGCTTCACAGTCATGGGACCCACCCTAGAACCGCCCACGGACAGTTCACGAACCCCAGCCCGCCGATCGGGTGACCGGCCGTGACTCCTGCGCCGGAGGCTGCACCGGACGGCCCTCGAACTCGGTCGACAGCACGATGTGCGTGTTCATCTCGCCGTGCTCGCCGAGGCGCTCGAACAGGCCCTCCAGGTGACTCATCGAGGTGACGCGGACCCGCAGCATCGAGCAGGAGTTGCCGCTCAGCTTGTGGATCTCCAGGACCTCTGGGAAGTCCTCCGCCCGCGTGGTCTTCAGCAGGCAGCGCCCGGTCGTGCAGCGCATCTGGACGAAAGCCGACAGCGGCTGACCGGCCCGAGCCGGATCCACCTCGGCCCGGTATCCGGCGATCACGCCGGACTCCTCCAGCCGCCGTACCCGATCCGCCACGGCCGGCGGCGACAGGTTGACCCGCTTGCCCAGTTGGTTGAACGACAGCCGCCCGTCGGTCTGCAGTTCGGACAGGATCTGCCAGTCGGTGGAGTCGAGCTCACGCTCCTGAAAGGTCATCTCCCCAGAACACCTTCGACATCGCTGCTCCGCAAGGCCGAACGCCTTTCTTCCTGCCTTCAACCGCAGGATGCGCCTTCCTAGCGTGGATCTCATGCTGATCCCCGTCGTTCTGGCCGCCGCCCTGATGAACGCCGCGATGGTCGCCGCGAGTGCGGTGAGCACCATCCTGATCGCGGACGCGTTGAGTCCCGGCGTGGCCGGTCTGCCCAACGCCGCTGGCGTTCTGGGTACCGCAGCCGGCGCCATGGCCGTCGGCCGCTGGACTGCCCGGCTGGGCCGAGCGCAAGCACTCCGCATGGGGTACGGCGTCGGTGTCGCCGGCGGGGCGCTGACAGTACTTACTGCGGTCGGTGCCCACTTGGCACTGCTGTTCATCGGGATGTTCCTGCTCGGCGCCGGTAATGCAGCGAGCCTCTTGTCCAGGTACGCCGCTGCTGACGCCGTACCGCCCGCCCGACGCGCGCGGGCCATGAGCACAGTCGTCTGGGCCAGTACTGTGGGTGCGGCCGGGGGACCGTTCTTCATGGCGCCGTCTCAGTCCTTCGCCGCCGATTTCGGCCTGCCGGCAACTGCCGGACCCTTCCTGCTCGCCCTGGCGGCGGTCTTCGCCGCGCTGGTCGCCTCCACCTACATCCGGGTCGCCGCCCACGCCACCGACGTACCCGTGTCTCGCGACCACTCCGCGGTCTCTCGTCGTACGCCGGTTGCGCTGGCCGCCTGTGTGATGGTCGTGGGCCACCTGGTCATGGTGGCTCTGATGACTTCCGTTCCTGTGCACGCCCACAACCACGGTGATGGCCTCGGCGTGCTGGGGTTGATGCTGTCCGCTCACACACTCGGCATGTTCGCCCTGTCCCCGCTGACCGGGTGGTGCATCGACCGGTTCGGTTCCCGACCGGTGCTGGTTGCCGGCCTTGGCCTGATCCTCGTCTCTGGTGTCCTGATCGTTCATGCCGGTCCGGTCTTCACGCCGGCTCTGTTCCTGCTCGGCTACGCCTGGAACCTCTGCTACCTCGGTGGCAGTTCGCAGCTCTCCGCGCACCTGGAGAGCAAGGTGGAGTCGTGGATCTGGACCGTGGCCGCGGTGGCCACGGCCGCTTCGACCTGGCTCTTCAGCCTCGGTGGCTTCCGCGTCCTGACCTTGGTCTCGGCGGTTCTCGCCGTACCGTTGCTGGTGCTCGTGGCCCGGCGCCCCGCACTCGAGGTCGTCAGATGGTGACGGAGAGTCATCGGAACAGGCCTGTGGATATGGTCAAGCGGGCGTCCGGACGCTGGTATTCTCTTGGATGTGGCCCGGTCCATCGACCGGGCTCGTTGCTTGGCGCCGACGGCAAGTGTCGGCGTGAAGCGAATCGCATCGCCCTCCTGCCACGGAGAGACCGTGGCCGCCAAGTCCGAAGGAGGTGGAGTTCGCGCATGCGTCGTTACGAAGTCATGGTGATCCTCGACCCTGAGCTCGATGAGCGCACCGTGGAGCCGTCCATCGACCAGTACCTGAACATCGTCCGCAAGGAAGGTGGCACGGTCGAGAAGCTCGACATCTGGGGTCGCCGCAAGCTTGCCTATGACGTGAAGAAGAAGTCCGAAGGCATCTATGCCGTCGTCGACCTGACCGCCGAGCCGGCGGTGGTGAAGGAGCTCGACCGTCAGCTCACGCTGAACGAGTCGATCCTCCGCACCAAGGTCATCCGGCCGGACCAGCACTGACCCTGGGGTCGTCAGCAGCCATCGGTACTGTCGGCACCAGCCGGTACTGATAGCTGTAGACACAGACACACCCGATAGCAGGAGGAACGGCAATGGCAGGCGAAACCGTCGTCACACTGGTCGGCAACCTTGTCGACGATCCTGAGCTCCGGTTCACCCCGTCCGGTGCCGCCGTCGCGAACTTCCGGATCGCGTCGACGCCGCGGACGTACGACCGGCAGACAGGTGAATGGAAGGACGGCGAGTCGCTGTTCCTGAGTTGTTCCGTCTGGCGCCAGGCCGCGGAGAACGTGGCCGAGTCGCTGCAGCGCGGCATGCGCGTGATCGTGCAGGGCCGGCTGAAGTCGCGTTCGTACGACGACCGTGAGGGCAACAAGCGCACGGTCTTCGAGATCGACGTGGACGAGGTCGGACCGAGCCTGCGCAGCGCCACCGCGAAGGTGACCCGGGCGATGCGCTCCGGTCCCGGCGGAGACGGCGGCGGCTTCGGTGGTGGCGGTGGTGGCAACCAGGGTGGCGGCAACTTCGGTGGCGGCGGCCAAGGTGGCGGCGCCCCGCAGAACGACCCCTGGGCGACCCCGCAGGGTGGCGGCAGCGGTGGTGGCGGCGGTCAGGCTGCCCCGCAGAACGACCCCTGGGCCAGCCAGGGCGGCGGCTCGATGGAGGAGCCTCCGTTCTGATCCGGCGCTCCGGGTCGTAACCATGTAAGACAGACCATTCCGGCACGTGTGCCGGGCTCTGGAAGGAAGAGAGCACCACAATGGCCAAGATCATTCGGAAGCCGAAGAAGAAGGTCTGCGGCTTCTGCAAGGACAAGGCGACGTACGTCGATTACAAGGACACCGCGCTGCTGCGCAAGTTCATCTCGGACCGCGGCAAGATCCGCGCCCGCCGGGTGACCGGGAACTGCGTGCAGCACCAGCGCGATGTGGCCACCGCTATCAAGAACGCTCGTGAGGTGGCGCTGCTGCCGTACACGAGCACGGCTCGCTGAGGGAGGCCCGAACCATGAAGCTCATCCTGGCGCAGGAGGTCGAGGGCCTCGGAGCCCCCGGCGACATCGTCGAGGTGAAGGACGGCTACGGCCGCAACTACCTGGTTCCGCGCGGCCTGGCCATCGGCTGGACCCGCGGCGCCGAGAAGCAGATCCAGTCGATCAAGCGGGCGCGTGACGCCCGGGCGATCCAGGGCAAGGAGCACGCGAGCGAGGTCAAGAACCAGCTCGAGCAGCTCAACGTCACGCTGGACGTCAAGGCCGGCGAGACCGGCCGTCTGTTCGGTTCGGTCACCCCGGCCGACATCGCCGGCGCGATCAAGTCCGCCGGCGGCCCGCTCGTCGAGAAGCGCGCGATCGCGATCGCGTCGCCGATCAAGAGCACCGGCAAGCACCAGGTCTCGGTGCAGCTCCACCCCGAGGTGGCCGCCACGGTCCGCCTCGAGGTCGCGGCCGTCTGACCTCAGCAACACCCAAGGCCCGCATCTCCCTCAGGGGATGCGGGCCTTGTCGTGTTCTGCTCAGCCGGGGGTCGGCGTCGGCCAGGGGAGTGGCTTGGGGTCGTTGCCCTCGCCGCCGTTCTCCGGCTTGGCGACCTTCGGCCACTTGACCGGTCCCGGATCCGATTGGTTGCCTCCGGCATCAGGTAGAGCGACCCGAGGCCATTGCACCGGACCGGGATCGTCGTCGGCCATCACCCGCCCGGCCGGCACCAGCAACCCTGCTGTCACCAGCACTGCCGCAAGCATGCGGCCCGACCGATTCACTTCTTGTCCAACGCGTACAACGTCGAGTCGTGCACCACCAGCGCTCGCCCATCCGCAACACCCCACGGCCGCGCGGTATCGGCGGGAAGAGTCTGGCCTTTGCCGCCGGGGGTCGTGGCGACGAGATCACTGCCGACCATCCCGTAGATCGTCGTACCCGTGACCGAAACCGGCTGGAAGTCGGTGTACCGCGCCGTCGACTTGTGCGCGAAGTCGATCACGCAGTTACCCCAGGCAGCGACCTTGCCGGTCTGGTCCGGCACCCACTGCCAGCTTTCGACGTCAGCCTCCTTCGCCACCGGGCAGGTGGCGAGGACCGCGCCGTTCACCGTCGAGTGCACTACCGGGATCACGATGTCCTTGGTGGCCGACCTCCACAGCACCAGCGCGCGGCCGGGGCTGGCGGCGACCACATGCTCGATGCCCTTCGACCCGGACGGCGCCTTCGGGTTGACGGTCTGCAGACCCTTGTCCAGCTGACTCCAGAACAGCGGACCGGTGTACCGCGCCATCAAGGCCTTGTCGCTCTCGGCCAGCAGAACTGTGGACAGGCGCGGCTGGTTCGGCACCGCCTTCAGCTTGCCGCCCGCCACCATGCTCGCACCGGCGTCGCCCTCCACCTTGATCAGCGGCGACGTCCCGAAGAACTGCACCTGCGCTTGGTCGGGCAGCTCCACCGAGGTGGCGCCGGCACCGCCACCAGCCCAGTAGTACAAGGCATCCGGCGCCGCCACCGCGAGCACGGGCTTGGAGTCGATCGTGGTGTAGACCGGGCTCTGCGCGTCCTTCGGCACCTTGTCCTGCCAGAGGACCTTGCCGTTGCCGTCGAAGACCGCGACCTTCTCGTTCGGCGTGAGGATGGCGACCTGCTTGCCGTCCGGTGACACCGCAGGCGCCGACTTCGCGGCGATGTCGACCGTCCAACTCGCCTTGGTCGACCAGCCCGGTGGCACCGGCCGGGCCGAGAACTGGTCCGGTACGACCTTCGGCTCGGGCAGCGTCGGGACCTTCGGTGCTTCCGACGGTTTGGCCGCGTCGCTGTCGCCATCCCGGAACACCGTGAAGTAGAGCGTCGTACCTGCGATCAGTACGACGGCCAGCGCGATGCCGGCGATGACCGGCCAGCCCGGCCTTCGGGCGCCGCCGCTGCCGGTGCTGCTTCGGCTCTCCGAGTCCACTGCGTCGACCCGGCCGTCGGGGTGGACGATCAGCGGCCAGGAGGAACCGTCGGACTCCACCGCGGTTGCCCGCACCGGCCGGCCGAGCTGTGCGGCCCGATCGCTCACGACGGAGATCGCGGCCTGCCGTGGATCTCGGTGGTTGCTGACCGGATGGGTCCGCCCGGCGATGGTGACCTCGGCGTTGCGGTCGTCGTGCAACCGGATCGTCACCTTGGGCCAGGACGGGATCTTCTCAGCCACGGCGACCTCTCATTCCCGCCACAGATCTCCCTCGTTCATCCGACTACGCCGCCCCCGTTCTAGCATGTGCAGCGTCCACCGCAGGCCAGAAATCCGGGCCCACGGGACTCTGCGAGCCCGGCCCGGCTCGACTGCTCCGGCCAGGGAGCGGCGGGTCGCAAGGCCTGTGGATAACTCACGCAACGTACATCCGGGAATTGAGAGAATACGGTGAGCGACAGCTTGTCACACACCACGAAAGGAGGGGCCATGACGCAGAATCCGTGGGATCGGCAGTCAACGACTTCAGGTCCGCACCAGCCACCGCCGGGTCCCTCGCCGCAGCCCGCGGGCGGGCCGTCCGCACCTCAGCACGGTGTTTCCGCGCCGGCCGAGGACCAGCGGCTGCCCAAGTTCGCGATTCCGGCCGCGGACACACTCTGGTGGGTCGGTGTGCACGGTGGCGCTGGCGAGACCACGATGTCGCTCCTCCTTCCGGGGAGCCGGGCGGCGAACCATCGCTGGCCGATCCCGCCACCACCGGTGCCGACACCGGTCGTCCTCGTCGCCCGGACGCATGGTTCCGGTCTGCGGGCCGCCCAGCGGGCCGCGGTCGAGTGGGCGTCCGGTGTGGTCCAGGGCGTCGCCGTGCTGGGCCTGGTGCTGATCGCGGACGCGCCCGGGCGACTGCCCCGGGTGCTCGACGACTTCGCCGACATCGTCGGCGGCGGCGTGCCGCGGGTCTGGGACATCCCCTGGATCGAGGAGTGGCGCCGAGGGGAGGCTCCGACGCCGGAGAACACCCCGGACGAGGTCTTCGAAGTCCTCGAATCCATCTACGCACTGCGCGCCGCGAACCCTGCGGACTATCCCGCCCCGTACTGAAAGGTCCCTCCGCGATGATGCTGGCCCATCTGATCTCGGACACGCATGCCCTGATACCGCTCGGCGGTGGCGGCACCCGGCCACCCGGCGGCGAGAAACTCGAGCTGGTGATCGACTGGGTGCGCTGGATCGCCTTCGCCGTCTGCGTTCTCGGCATCCTGATCGCCGGCGCCATGATGGCCGTCGGCCAGCGTCGCGGTGAAGGTGGCGAGCATGCCGCCCGGCTCGGCTGGGTGCTCACCGCCTGCATCGTGATCGCATCCTCGACGCTGCTCGTCGGCGCCCTGCAGTGATCCATGGCCGCTGACACCGTCCGCGGCGTCCCGCGGACGTACGGGAACTGGCGGCAGCCCGCCTCCGCGGGGATCGCCGGACTGGGGTCGCTCGGCACCGCTCTGCTGATGGGCGGGCTGGTCATGACGATCATGGCCACGATGGCCGGCGGTCTGATCGGCGCGATCGTCACGCTGCTGATCGTCGGCGTCTGCCTGCTCATGCTGACCACCAAGGACAAGCACGGGCTGTCCGCCCTGCAACGTCTCTCCACCCGGATCGGATGGGAACGAGCGAAGATGGCGAAGCACAACATCTACCGGTCCGGCCCACTCGGCCGCCCCGCGTGGGGCACCTTCCAGCTCCCGGGTCTGGCCGCCGCGTCCCAGCTGAGCGAGTTCGAGGACTCGTACGGGCGCCCGTTCGCGCTGCTGTACTACCCGAGCACCCGGCACTTCACCGTCGTCATCAACGCCGAGCCGGACGGTGCCTCGCTGGTGGACCAGGAGCAGGTGGACGTGTGGGTCGCGCACTGGGGTCAGTGGCTCGCCGCGCTGGGCCACGAGCCTGGCATCGTGGCTGCGTCGGTGACGGTGGAGAGCGCGCCCGACACCGGCATCCGGCTCCGTCGCGAGGTCGGCAGCAACATGCTGGACGGTACGCCGGCCATCGCCCAGGCAATGCTGACGGAGGTCGTGCAGACGTACCCGGAGGGCTCAGCGCTGATCTCTGCCCGAGTCGCTCTGACGTTCAAGGGCACCGACCGGAGCGGCAAGCGCCGCAAAGAGGAAGACATGGGCCGTGAGCTCGCGTCCCGGCTGCCTGCTCTCACCCAGAGCCTCAACGCCACCGGTGCTGGCGCGGCCCGTCCAGTCACCGCTCAAGAGTTGTGCGAGACCGTGCGCATCGCCTACGACCCGGCGTCCGCCGTACTGATCGATGAGGCGCGTACCGACGGGGACATGCCGGAGTTGCAGTGGACCGATGTCGGTCCGGCCGGTGCGCAAGGGTTCTGGGACAAGTACCGGCACGACTCCGCGTGGTCGGTGACATGGCAGATGACGCAGGCGCCGCGTGGTGAGGTGTTCTCCTCGGTGCTGTCCCAATTGGTCGCGCCGCACGGGGACATCGATCGGAAGCGCGTCACGTTGCTCTACCGTCCGCTGGACGCGGCTACCGCGGCCCGAGTGGTCGAGGCCGACAAGCGCAACGCGTCGTTCCGCGCCAGCACGTCGAGCCGTCCGTCGGCCCGGACCATGACCGAGGCCAGGGCCGCGGAGCGGACCGCGCAGGAGGAAGCGCACGGCGCGGGCCTGGTCAACTTCGGCATGGTCGTGACCGGCACCGTGATGACCGCGGAGCAGGTCCCGGACATGATCGCTGCCATCGACAATCTGGGCGCCACCGCCCGCGTCCTGCTGCGGCCGGCGTACGGCTCGCAGGACTCCGCGTTCGTGGCCGGCTTGCCGCTCGGCGTCGTACTGCAGAGTCACCTGTCCGTTCCCGCCGGCATCCGGGAGGCACTGTGAAGCCGGCCCACCCGGCCCACCCGGCCCACCCGGTCCGCACCGGCAAGCGGCCGATGCCGCGCGGCTGGCCCGGTGCGGGCCGCGGCTACTCGACGTACCTCCAGGCACCGGCCGAGTGGCGCGGCACCACAGTCCAGGTCTGCGGCCTCTGGCCTTTCGCCGCAGGCACCGGCAGTCCCATGGTCGGCGTACCCATCGGCCGCAACATCCTCTCCGGAGCCACCCTCTGCTGCGATCCGATCAACTGGTTCACCCGGGCCAACCTCATCTCCAACCCTTCGATGTTCGTGCTCGGCAGGCCCGGCCTGGGGAAGTCCACGGTGGTCCGGCGGATGGCGTTGGGGCTGGCGGGGTACGGCGTGCAGCCGTTGGTGTTGGGGGATCTGAAGCCCGACTACCGGGACTTGATCGAGGCGTTGGGTGGGCAGGTCATCCGGCTGGGGCGGGGGCGCGGGCATCTCAATGTGCTGGATCCGGGGGAGTCGCGGACGGCGGCGCAGCGGCTGACCGGGAAGGCACGCGAGGCGATTCAGGCCGATGCGCACGGGCGCCGCCACACGATGGTCTCCGCCTTGATCTCGATCATGCGCTCGGCGCCGCCGACGGACCGCGAGGAGACGATCCTCGACGAGGCGCTCAAGGTCCTCGACGAGAGATCCAGCGGTACGCCGGTACTGCGCGATCTGCTCCAGGTCGTTCAGGACGCGCCGGACCGGGTGCGCAACGTCGCTCTCGATCGCGGCAGTCTGGATCGCTATCGGCAGATCACCGAGGGCCTCGAGGCATCGCTGATCGGTCTGGTCGGCGGTGGCCGGCTGGGTGAGATCTTCTCCGCGCAGACCGACAACCCGATGCGGCTGGATCGGCCGGTCGTGTTCGACGTGTCCTCGATCGACGACTCCGAGACGAACCTGCAGGCCGCCGTACTGCTGGCCTGCTGGTCCTACGGGTTCGGCGCGGTCGCGGTGTCGCAGGCGTTGGCGGACGCCGGTCTGGAGCCGAGGCGGCACTACTTCGTCATCCTCGACGAGCTGTGGCGGGTGCTGCGCGCCGGCCGCGGTCTGGTCGACCGCGTCGACGCGCTGACCCGGCTGAACCGTCAGCGCGGAGTCGGGACGGCGATGATCTCGCACACCATGTCCGACCTGCTCGCGCTCGAGAACTCCGAGGACCGGATGAAGGCGAAGGGGTTCGTCGAGCGGTCCGGCATGGTCGTATGCGGCGGTCTGCCGCGCGCCGAGATGGAGAACCTGACCGAGGTCGTGCCGATGTCCGAGGAGGAGCAGAACATGCTCATCGGCTGGCAGGACCCACCCGCCTGGGACCCGGCGACCGGCGTCGAGGTTGCGCCGCCCGGCCGCGGCAACTTCCTGGTCAAGGTTGGTGGCCGTCCGGGCATCCCGGTGCACGTCAGCCTCACCTCGGTCGAGCGCGAGATCAACGACACCAACAAGCTCTGGAGGACCGACCCGGTGCTGGAGTTGCCGCCGCCTGACCCGGCCACCCGCGTGGTCGCCCGAGCGGGAGTCGACAAGTAGATGGCCGACGGGAGGCGCAGTACCGGACCGGGCGTGCTGTCCGCCGAGACGATCCTCGTCTTCATCGGCGTCGGCGTCTTCACGATCGGCGTCGCGGGGATCTGGGGAGCGCTCAAGACTGCCGCTGCGATCGACGGAACCCCCGCGGTGCCAGACCCGATCACAGCACTCGTCGATCTGATCGACGGCCAACTGTGGTGGTCCACCGCGGCAACCGGCGCACTGATTCTCGAGTTCGTCCTGTTGCTGATGATCGCGTTCGCCGTCCTCGGCTGGAGACGTCGGAGCGGGGTCGGCCGGGTGGACAGGCAGGCGTACCTGATGGCGAAGCGTTCGGACATCTCGAAGCTCACCCGCTCGGGTGCGCAGGGAATCGCGGACCGGCTCGGCGCCGGCCATGCCGGTCCCGGCATCCCGATCGGCCGGACTGTCCGAGACGACCTCGAGGTCTTCGGATCCTGGGAGGACCTGCACATCGACATCTGGGGACCACGGACCGGAAAGACGGCATCCCGTGCCGTGCCGGCGATTCTGGATGCGCCCGGCGCCGTGGTTGCCACCTCGAACAAGCGCGACCTCGTCGACACCACCCGCGGTCCGCGACAGGAGCGGGGACCGGTGTGGGTGTTCGACCCACAGCAGGTCTGCGAGGAGCCGCCGACCTGGTGGTGGAATCCGCTCACCTACATCACCGACGAGGTGAAGGCGCGCGACCTGGCCGGGCACTTCGTCGCATCGCAGCGCCGGGAGAACGCCCAGACCGACGCATTCTTCGATGCCGCCGGCACCGATCTGCTGGCCGGCCTGCTGCTCGCTGCGGCGGTCGCGCGGCGCCCGATCACGCAGGTCTACAGCTGGCTCGCGGACCAGCGCAACGACGAGCCCGAGCGGATCCTGCGCAGTACTCCCGGCCTCCAGTTGTCCGCCGACGCGCTGGCCGGTGTGATCAGCGCGCCCGACAAGCAGCGCGCCGGTGTCTACGGCACGGCCCAGCAAAGCGCCCAGTTCCTGGTCAACCACAAGGTCACCCGCTGGGTGGTCCCCCAGGGGCAGAACGACCCTCGCCCGCAGTTCGACCCGCACGAGTTCGTCCGCCGGGGCGGCACGCTCTACAGCTTGTCCAAGGAAGGCGCGGGTACGGCGGGACCGCTGGTCACCGCGTTGACGGTGGCCGTCGTGGAGGCGGCCGAGCAGTTTGCGAAGAGCTGTCCGATGGGTCGCCTGCCGACGCCACTCGTTGGCGTACTGGACGAGGCGGCGAACGTGTGCCGGTGGAAGAACCTGCCCGATCTCTACAGCCACTTCGGATCCCGCGGCATCGTGCTGATGACGATCCTGCAGTCGTGGGCGCAAGGAACGGAGTGCTGGGGTGAGCGCGGCATGGACAAGCTGTGGTCCGCCGCCAACATCCGCGTGTACGGCGGTGGCGCCTCGGACGCGACGTTCCTCGAGAAGCTCAGCAAACTGATCGGCGACTACGACATCACCACGAGCTCGGTGTCGTACAGCAAGGGCGAGCGCGGCACCAGCCGGCAGATCCAGCGGCACCACATTCTCGAGGTGTCCGACCTCGCCGCGTTGCCATCCGGGCGCGCGGTCGTGTTCCCGTCGGGGATTCCGGCGACGATGGTGAAGACGGTGCCATGGTTCGCCCGGCCGGATGCCCACGCGGTGGAGGCCTCGCTGGCGAAGTACGATCCGGGAGCGACCGACGCCCGTACGCGGGAGGCCCGGTCCGCTGTGCCGGTCGGCGTCCCGGTGTGGGAGCAGAGCGAGGAGCAACGCGGTGGATGGTGAACAGGAACTCTTCTACCCGCACGTCGCGGCGTTCGTCGAGGACCGGCTGATCTACCTCTACACCCGCCGGCTCGGGCAGCAGTTCGTCTGGTGCCCGGAGTGGTTCCGGCATGCCGAGGCACTCAGCCGGCTGGACTCGCTCTGGCGCGCCTGGGAGCACCTACGGCTGGATCCGGCGATCGGGATGTCAGCCTGGTGGCGCGACCACGCGGACCCGCAGATGTCGGTCCTTCTCGACCCCGACGGTCCGTTCGCGGCCTGCCGCGGTGCCCATACGGAGTACCCGATCCCGCCGCTGCCGGTCGAGGAGCCGCCCGCCGGACTCTTCTTCGACCAGCGACAACCGAACCTCCGGGGGATCTGACATGTGGAAGTGGACGAACCTGCTGCTAGCGTTTCTCGTGGAGTTGGTTGCCTTAGGCATCTTCGCCTGGTGGGGATCGCAAGCGACCGGCAACACCGCGCTGCGGATCCTGCTCGCCGTCGGGCTGCCCGTCGTCGCGGCCGTCATCTGGGGTCTGTACGCCGCTCCCACCGCGAAGCGGGGCACCCCGGTGGTGCGGACGGTGGTGAAGGTCCTGGTGTTCGGCCTCGCCGGAGCCGCACTGTGGAGCCTGGGTCATCCGGTGCTCGCGGTTGTCTTCGTGGTGGTGGTCGCGGCGAACCTGCTGATCATCCACGTGCAGAAGCTCAGCCCGGACACGCCGCAGCGCAACGTCAGCGAGTAGCGCCTGTCACCAGCCAGGCGTCGCTGCGTTCGCGCGTCATCAGAGTGAGCAGCCGCAGCAGCATGAACCCGCCGAACGCCCACCACAACGCGACGATGCCGCCGTCCAACCACAGCACACTCAACGCGAGCGGCACGTACAGCACGAGCGCGATCACTCCGGCCACCGCCAGGTACGGACCGTCTCCGGCGCCGATCAGTACACCGTCGAGCACGAACACGACGCCGTTCACGGGTTGCCACAACGCCGCGACGACCAGTACGGCGGCGAGCGTCTGTCGTACCTCGGGATCCGTGGTGAACCACGAGACGTAGATGTCGCGCAGACCCCAGAGCGCGAGCCCGCCGACGAATCCGGACACCAGGCCCCACCACATCATCCGCCGGGTGATCGCGCGGGTGCCGGCCACGTCGCCCGCACCGAGTGCCCGCCCGGTCAACGCCTGCGCCGCGATGGCGATCGCGTCGAGTGCGAGCGCGAGGAACGACCAGAGAGTGAACGCGACCTGGTGCGCCGCGACCGACGTCGTACCCAGAGCGGTGGCGACGAAGGTGAGCAGGATGAGTGCCGCCCGCAACGTCAGAGTTCGGACGATCAGTGGGATGCCCATTTGTGCGGACGCGAGGATGCCTGGTCCATCCGGTCGCAGCTTGGCGCCGTCGCGTCGGGCGCCGCGGACGACCACGACGACCAGCGCCACTCCAGCCGCCGTCTGTGCGAGCGCCGTACCCAGTGCCGAGCCGGCGATGTCCAGGTCGAGGCCGTAGACGAGCAGGACGTTCAGACCGATGTTGACGAGGTTGGCGGAGATGGCGACGACCATCGGCGTCTTGGTGTCCTGCAATCCACGGAGTACGCCGGTGGCCGCCATCAGCAGCAACATGGACGGGATGCCGAAGCAGGAGATGCGGAGATAGATCACGGCATGATCCGCGACATCCGGCGATGGGTCGAAGGCGGCGATCGCGACGGGCGAGAGCAGCAGCCCGGCGATCGCCAGTACGACGCCCAGCAGCAGCGCGAGCCAGAGTCCGTCGATGCCCTGGGCCAGTGCGCCGCGGTGATCACCCGCGCCGATCCGCCGGGCCACCGCGGACGTCGTGCCATAGGCCAGGAACACGCAGATCCCGACCAGTGTCTGGAGGATCGTGCCGGCGATGCCCAGTGCGGCGAGTTGCGGCGTACCGAGGTGGCCGACGATCGCGGAGTCGGCGAGCAGCATCAGCGGCTCAGATACCAGCGCGAAGAACGCCGGCACGGCGAGCCGCAGGATCTCGCGGTCCTGGGCACCGATCAGTCGTCGCAGTCCTGCCCGGCTCGGCTCAGTCACCGCGCCGCCGTCGCCAGCGCGCGGTATGTCATGAGCATGCGGCCCATTGTGCCTGACCTGCGCTGTGCACAGACGCCCGGATCCCACAGCCCGGAAGAAGGTCGCGGACTTTTTCTTCTCCACAGTTGTGAATGGGTGAAACCGCAGGTCAGACGGATGTTTTGGATCCCTTTCCACAGATATCCACAGGGTTGTTCCCAACCTGTGCACACCCGATCACGGAGTTTCCCACAGCTCGTCCACACCCCCTGTGGATGACCGGCTAGCACCCGGTGACCAGTCCGGCGTACGGTCGCGTGTCTGGTGCCGTCCGCAAACTGTCGGTGGCTGTGTTTACGGTTCGATCAGGTGTTCGAACCCCGGCCTCCGATGGCCGGGGTGGCGCGTCGGTGGGCGGACGAGGAGGTCGGGCGAAGTGAGCGTGGCGGAGTTCCGCGGGGGGCAGGGCGGCGGCCAGGAAGAGCGCAACCCGGAGATGGGCTTCGACCGTACGCCGCCGCAGGATCTGGCCGCGGAGCAGTGCGTGCTCGGGGCCATGATGCTGAGCAAGGACGCGATCGCCGATGTGATCGAGACCCTGCGCAGCACCGACTTCTACCGGCCGGCGCACGAGATCGTCTTCGACGCGGTCACGGACCTGTATGCCCGCGGTGAGCCGGCCGACGCGATCACGGTCGCGGCCGAGTTGAACCGTCGCGGCGAGATGGCCCGGATCGGCGGCGCGCCGTACGTGCACACGCTGGTCGCCTCCGTCCCGCTCGCCGCGAACGCCGGGTACTACGCGCACATCGTCCGGGAGAAGGCGATCCTGCGTCGCCTGGTCGAGGCCGGCACCAAGATCGTCCAGCTCGGGTACGCCGGTGAGGGTGAGGTCGACGACGTCGTCGACGAGGCCCAGGCGGAGATCTACTCGGTCACCGAGAAGCGGACCGCCGAGGACTACGCGCCGCTGAAGGACATCATGGAAGGCGCCCTCGACGAGATCGAGGCGATCGACTCCCGTGGCGACGCGATGGTCGGCGTACCGACCGGGTTCACCGACCTGGACGAGCTGACCAACGGTCTGCACCCCGGCCAGATGATCATCGTCGCCGCCCGTCCCGCAATGGGGAAGGCGCTCGCGCTCGACACCCCGCTGCCGACGCCGACCGGCTGGACCACGATGGCCGAGATCGCCGTCGGCGACCAGTTGCTCGACGCCGACGGCCGGCCGACCACGGTGGTGGCGGCGACCGAGGTGATGGTCGACCGGCCCTGTTTCCGGCTGTCGTTCTCGGACGGCAGCACGATCGTCGCCGACGCCGAGCACCAGTGGCGGGTCGAGGACGGCGGCCGCCCGGTGGTCTGCACGACCGCCGACCTGTTCACGGCGATGTCAGCGAGTCCCGGACTGACACCGTCGATCACCGGGTCGGCGCCGCGGCAGATCACCGGGCACGGCTTCCCGGCCGCGCTGGCCGGTGAGGGCGAGCGGCGGGTGGAATGGATCCACCAGGTCGACAGTGTGCCGGTGCGCTGCGTCGAGGTCGACAACCCCGATCACTTGTACCTCGCCGGCAAGACGATGATCCCGACCCACAACTCCACCTTGGGGCTCGACCTGGCCCGGTCGGCGTCGATCAAGCACGGCCTGACCTCGTGCATCTTCTCGCTGGAGATGAGCCGCAACGAGATCACCATGCGTCTGCTGTCCGCCGAGGCCAAGGTGCCGCTGCACCACATGCGCAACGGCAAGATGACCGACGAGGACTGGGCCCGGCTGGCCCGCAAGATGGGCGAGGTCTCCGAGGCGCCGCTGTTCATCGACGACTCCCCGAACCTCACCATGATGGAGATCCGCGCCAAGGCCCGCCGCCTCAAGCAGCGCCACGACCTCCGTCTGATCGTGATCGACTACCTCCAGCTGATGACGTCCGGCAAGAAGGTCGAGTCCCGCCAACTCGAAGTCTCCGAGTTCTCCCGCTCCATCAAGCTCCTCGCCAAGGAACTGGAGCTCCCCGTAGTAGCCATCTGCCAGCTCAACCGAGGCTCCGAACAACGCTCCGACAAACGCCCCATGGCCTCCGACCTCCGCGAATCCGGGAGTTTGGAGCAAGATGCCGACGTTGTCATCCTGCTTCATCGGGAGGATGCGTATGAGCGGGAGTCGACCCGCCCCGGCGAAGCCGACTTCATCGTGGCCAAGCACCGTAACGGGCCGACTGCGGATGTTGTGGTTGCGTTCCAGGGGCACTACTCACGCTTCGTGGACATGGCCCACGACGGCTGACGCAGACGCAATCCGGGGCCGAGTCCGTGCCGGCGTTGGTGTGGAGCCTCCGCCGTCTGGCATGTTGCCACCACTGCGCGAGCACAGTCCTCTTCGGGACGTCGAGATCCGCGAGCCGATCGAGCCTGATGGAGACATCCTCGGCGGGCAGACGTGGGATGTGTTCATCTCGCACGCCAGCGAAGACAAGCAAGCCGTGGCGGCCATCCTTGCGCGACAGCTACGCCTGCGAGCAGGTGTGAGGTCGTTCACACGATGTCACAGGGTGGCGGCGTACGGCGTCTCGTGGGCATGACTGGATCTGAACAGACCGCGGTGCTGGTCACCGGAGGGAACAAAGGGCTTGGGCTTGAGGCTGCGCGGCGATTGGGGAAGATGGGGTGGGCCGTCTTCCTCGGGTCGCGGGATGAGGAGCGCGGGCGGATCGCCGCGGAGACGCTGGCGGACGACGGGGTGAACGTGGTCCTGGTGCCGTTGGACGTGACGTCGGACGAGTCGGTGGCGGACGCCGTACGGCTGGTTCGGAAGCACACTGATCGGCTGGATGTGTTGATCAACAATGCGGGTGCGCCGGGGAAGGGTGTGCCGCCGGCGGATGCGGTGGTGGCGGACGTTCATCCTGTGTTCGACACGAACGTGTACGGGCCGATCCGGGTGACGCAGGCGTTCCTGCCGCTGCTGCAGGTGGCGGAGAATCCGCGCGTGGTGATGGTGTCCAGCGCCGGGGGGTCGTTCGCGGTGGTGACCGATCCGGCGCAGCCGATCTCGAAGATGCACGAGCTCGCCTACAGTTCGTCGAAGGCGGCGCTGAACATGATCACGGTTCGGTACGCGCAGGCGCTTCCGCAGATCAAGTTCAACGTCGCCACTCCTGGAGAGGTCGCGAACCACAAGTTCGCCGCCACCGACATGAACCATCACACCGGCGCGTTGACGGTCGCCGAGGGCACCGACTCCATCATCCGGCTCGCGACCCTCGCCGCCGATGGTCCGACTGCCACCTTCGTCGACCGGCTCGGCCCTGTCGCCTGGTGATCGCACGTCGCGGACGCGCGACCTTCGGTCTCGCGTGCGCGGTGAGCACCAGACCCGTGCGCACGAGGCCGAGGAGCGGCCCGAAGGGGAGCGCGAAGCCGATCCGGTAGAAGCGGTCGGCCCGGAGCAGGACCAACGACAGCCACCAGCGTGGCGTCGGCCGGTCCACAGCAGTACGCCGAGGACGAGCTCGGCCGCGCAGACCACGACGAGCCCGGCCAGCAGCTGAACCGGACGCCCGGCCGAGGCTGAGGCAGAGGGTTGAAGCTGAGGGCGAAGTCAGCGGTTCTTCCAGCGGTGGGCTGAGATGGATTCCTGGGCGAGGAGGCGCAGGGACGAGATGAGGGTCTCGCCGAGGATCGTGCCGATGACGACGGACTCGGCGAGTTGGTCCCGGGTGGGGTTGGTGGTGACGGCGTCGATCTCCAGTTCCGTGAAGCGCTCGACGGCGTCGGCGTAGGCGTCGAGGAAGCCGACGAGGTCGTCCTGGCCGAGGGTGCGCAGCGCTGCGACGGTTTCGATCAGAGTGGCGAGCGCGGGCGCCTCGGGTTCGACGGACCAGCCGCGGCGGGTGATCAGTTCGGTCACCTGAGTGGTGGCGGCCGCCCGGGCCTCCTCTGAAGCGGTCTGCTTGCGGGTCGGCGTGAGCGCGCGATGGGCCCGGCCGATCTGTTCGTGCAGAGGTACGTCGTCAGCGTCCAGCGACTCGAGGATCTCCTTCACCTGCGCCACCGGGACCTGGGCCAGCTCGACCAGTGCCCGGATCAATCGCAGCCGGCGGACATGGCGGTCGCCGTACGACGCCTGGTTCGGGCTGCTGAGCTCACCCTGCGGAAGCAGGCCCTCGCGCAGGTAGTACTTGATCGTCGGCACCGGGACCTCGGTGGCCCGGCTCAGTTCCCCGATGCGCATTCTCGCTTGCCTTCCTCTCGGCTGTGATGGATAGTATCAGTATCCATAAGCGGATACCTTCACTATCCATGTAGGGAGTTGAGGCAGATGATCCCCTTCGTTCTTGTCCTGGCGACGTTCGTCTTCCGGGCGCTCGGCGCGCTCGGGGTGCGGCGGTTCGCGACCTGGCCCGTCAGCGCGGCGCACGCGATGGCAGTCATGCTGCTGCTCACCGCGAGCGCGCACTTCGTCCCGGCCGACGTGACGGTGATGCCGAACCACGCGGACATGGTGCGCATGGTCCCGCCGTTCCTGCCGTTCGCGGATGCGCTGGTGTATGTCACCGGCGTACTGGAGCTGCTCGGTGCGGCCGGTCTCGTGCTCACCGCGACGCGCTGGGCCGCCGGGTACGCCCTGGCCGCGTTGTTCGTGGCGTTGCTCCCGGCGAACATCCACGCGGCGGTGGCCGACGTACCGTTCGCCGGCGGCGAGGCGACCCCGCTGTGGCAGCGGATCCCCGAGCAGATCCTCTACCTCGCGGTCGCGCTCTGGGTCGCCAAGACCACCAAGCCCGCTACCACCGCGGCACAACGAGAGGAGTTGGTGCACTCATGACGGAGGCGTCGCGGATCATCGCCGGGGCGATCCTGCTCACCATCGTCACGATCCAGTTCGGCGGCTACTTCATGACGAAGATCGTCCGCGGTCAGGTGCCGATGACGGACTTCCAGAAGTCGTTCGCGCGAGCCGGCCACGCACACGCCGGCGTGCTCGTGATCCTCAGCCTGGTCGGGCTGCTGTATGTCGATCAGACCAGCCTGTCCGGCGTCATGCTCTGGGTCGCCCGCCTGGCGATCCCGGTAGCGGCGATCCTCATGTCCGGCG
This sequence comes from Kribbella sp. NBC_00889, assembly GCF_045207705.1. Classification (NCBI taxonomy): domain Bacteria; kingdom Bacillati; phylum Actinomycetota; class Actinomycetes; order Propionibacteriales; family Kribbellaceae; genus Kribbella; species Kribbella sp. NBC_00889. The sequence continues at coordinate 7,811,670 of NZ_CP108783.1, forward strand.
GCTTCTTCGCCTCGTCCGCCGGCAAGGACCGGACCCAGCCGAACCAGTTCCTCTGGGTCCTGTGGCTCGGCGCCGCGTCGCTCGCGCTCGGCGTCCTGACCCTCGGCATCGGCCTGGTCGTCGCCTGACCTCAGCCGGCCGCGACGGTTCGGGCCGGCTGTACCGAAGCGATCGCCGCGCCCGCCCCGAACCCCTCGGCGCGGGCGACGATCCGGTCGCCGGTGATCGCGACGGCATGCTCGAGGTCGTCGCCGATCACCTCGCAGCCGAGGGCGGACGCCAGTACGCCGCCCTCGTCGTGCACCACCTGCACCCGCGGCAGTGGAACTACTTGCCGCAGGCAACCAAGAAGGCTGTCGGTGGTGTACCGGGCGAGCGGCCCGAGCTCGGACGGATCGCCGGACACCAGGGCGATCGTGACCGCTCCGTCGGTGGACCGTACGACGTCCTCCGCGGCGGCCAGGCGGTTGAGTCCGAGGATGACGACGACGCCGGTGCCGAACTTCGCCGTACGGCGAAGCACCTCGTCGGTCACAGATGGCGGCGACCAGGACTCGTGCGCCGGCCGCACTGGGGGCATGGTTGGTGGACGTGTCCAGGGATCGTCGACGTCGAGGTCGGCCAACCCAGCACAGGCACGAGCGACCGCGAGCGGCTGGACGAACCCGGGGGCCGAGGTCAGCTGGGTCGCACCGGTCAGCAGCGTGAGCGCGAGCCGCGAGACCTGGATCCTCCGGCCGAGTTCGCCGGGGCTCAGGGCGTCGATGGCGAGGCCGAGGAGGACCGCGTTGAAACCGAGCAACGAGGCGTACGGCATCCCGAAGTCCGCCAGGTCGGGTTGTGCGCCCGGGTGTTCCCGGTCGAACCATGAAGACGCGAAGGCGGCGAGCCCCTCGGTAGGTGTGCTCATCGGTCGACGTGCACCTCGACCCGTCCGGTTCTGATCGGCAAGCGCTGTCAGGTAGAGCGCGCGCTTGCCGGCGAAGTTGGAGTACACCGCGCCACGGGTGAGGTCGGCGCGGTCGGCGATGCGGTCGATGGTCGCATCCCGGTAGCCGTGCTCGGCGAACTCCGCCCGCGCCGCGGCCAGCACCTTCGCCCGGTTGCGGAGTTGCAGTTCCGCCCTGCTCAAGCGGCTCACGGCCACCACTCTAGCACTCAGATGTTGCTACCATCTGGATGACGACAACATCTGAGAAGGCGGTAGGGGATGGCAGCCGAGGTGCTGAAGTGCACGTTCTGCGGCAAGACCCAGCATCAGGTCGGCAAGCTGATCGCCGGCCCCACCCCGTTGTGCATCTGCGACGGCTGCGTCGAGCTCTGCAGCGAGCTGATCGCCGAGGGGGAGCTCAGCGATATCAGCGACGACCTGCCGGCCCGGGTGCCGAAGCCGCGTGAGATCCGCGAGTTCCTCGACGGCTACGTCATCGGTCAGGACGACGCGAAGAAGGCACTGGCCGTTGCCGTCTACAACCACTACAAGCGGCACCGGACCAAGGCCGGCGACGTCGAGCTCGGTAAGTCGAACATCCTGCTGATCGGCCCGACCGGTTCCGGCAAGACCCATCTGGCCCAGACGCTGGCCCGGATGCTCGACGTTCCGTTCGCGATCGCCGACGCGACCGCGCTGACCGAGGCCGGGTACGTCGGTGAGGACGTCGAGAACATCCTGCTCAAGCTGATCCAGGCCGCCGACTTCGACGTCCGCAAGGCCGAGACCGGCATCGTCTACATCGACGAGATCGACAAGATCGCGAGGAAGAGCGAGAACCCGTCGATCACCCGCGATGTCTCCGGCGAGGGTGTGCAGCAGGCGCTGCTGAAGATCCTGGAAGGTACGACGGCCTCGGTCCCGCCGCAGGGTGGTCGCAAGCACCCGCAGCAGGAGTTCATCCAGATCGACACGACACGGGTGCTCTTCATCGTCAGTGGCGCCTTCGACGGACTCGATGAGTTGGTCGCCCGGCGCACGCGGCCATCCCGGCTGGGCTTCGGCGCTGCGGCCGAGCAGCCCGAGAGCGGGAAGGTCATGCCGGCGGACCTGGTCAAGTTCGGCCTGATCCCCGAGTTCGTCGGCCGGCTCCCGATCGTCACCAGCGTGCCCGCGCTCGACCGCGACGCGCTGGTCCGGATCCTCACCGAGCCGCGCAATGCGCTGATCAAGCAGTACCGCAAGCTGTTCCGGCTCGACGGCGTCGACCTCGAGTTCACCCCGGACGCGGTCGAGGCGATCGCGGATCTCGCCCTGCTCCGCCGGACCGGTGCCCGCGCACTGCGCGCGATCCTCGAAGAGGTCCTGCTCCCGGTGATGTACGACGTACCCGGGCGCGACGACATCGAGCGGGTCGTCGTGGATCGCGACGCGGTCGAGACCAACGTCAATCCGACGTTGATGCCACGGACTCCGCCGCGGCGGCGAAGGACCGCGTAAGCCGTTCGCCGACGCCGGCGATCATCGACGCGACCTCCGGAGTCGCCTCGTCAACGGTGAACTCGGCGCCCAGGGCAACGATCGGGACGACCAAGGAGAGCACCAGCGTTGCGGTGTCCGCGCTGAAGCGGACCACGCACGCGTCCGGTCCGGACGGCTCGACCGTGCCGCGAACGACACCCTCGAAGGTGTCGACCACGCGCTCAGCCGGGAGCTGAACGGTCAGCCGAACCGCGTGCCGGTACTGCGCGGCAGCGAACGACTCGACCAGGTAGGTCGCCGCGTCCTGGGCCGGCAGCACCCGCGGCGTGAACCTGTGCAGTACGGGCGTCACCTCGGAGATCCGGTCGACCCGGAAGATCCGCCAGTCGTCGCGCGACGGGTCGAACGCGAGCAGGTACCAGCGCCAGGTCAACGTGAGCAGCTGATGCGGCTCGACCCGCCGGCGGGTCGTCGTACCCTGCCGGCTTTGGTAGTCGAAGGCAACGATCTCGTGATTGCGGCAGCAGCGCGCCAGTACGGCGAGCACACCCGGATCAACCTGTGTGACACCCGGCCGGGGGACCGCCTCAGCCGCAGAACCTACCGCGGCCAGTTGCGGTCGCAGTCGCGCCGGCAGCACCTGCTCGAGCTTGGCGAGAGCCCGCATCGAACTCTCCGCGATCCCGCTCACGCCACCCCCCGCCGCGCCGACCAGGCCAAGTGCGACCGCCACCGCCTCATCGTCGTCGAGCAGCAGTGGCGGCAGCGTCGTACCGGGACCGAGGCGGTAGCCGCCGGCCGTCCCGGTCATGCCGGTCACCGGGTAGTCGAGGGACCGCAGCCGGTCGACGTCGCGTCGTACCGTCCGCTCGGTGACGCCGAGGCGTTCGGCTAGTTCGCGGCCGGACCACTCGCGGCGGCTCTGCAGCAGCGACAGCAACCGGAGCATGCGGCCGGGCAGTTCTTTCCGGGTACTCACCCGGAAAGGATGCCTTGCGGACAACATGTGTCCGCAAGGGGTCATAGCGTCGGTTCCATGATGGTGACGAAGGAATCGAACGGATACGACGAGGCGCGGCTCGGGTTCCAGCGGCGGGACCCGCATCGGCCGGACGTCATCTTCCCGGTCACGAGCGTGGCCGAGGTCGAGGAAGCAGTCCGGTACGCGGCCGAGCACGACCTGCGCCTGGCGGTGCAGGCGTCCGGGCACGGGCTCGCGAAGGGTCTCGACGGCGGTGTGTTGATCGCGACCGGAGCCTTCAACGGCGTCCGCGTCGATCCCGAGCGGAAGACGGCGTGGATCGAGGCCGGCGCGACCTGGCAGGACGTGATCGACGCGACCACGCCGTACGGTCTCGCCCCGCTGTCCGGCAGCTTCCCGGGAGTCGGCGCGATCTCTTACACGCTCGGCGGCGGCCTCGGGCTGATGGCCCGGCGGTATGGGTACGCCGCCGACCGCGTCCGCCGGATCGAGATCGTCACCCCGGACGGCGCACGGCAGAATGCCGAGGATGACGCGGAGCTGTTCTGGGCGCTGCGCGGTGGCGGCGGCAACTTCGGCATGGTGACCGGGATCGAGGTCGACCTGTTCGACGTCGCCACGTTGTACGGCGGCAGCCTGTACTTCGACTTCCTGCAGAACCCGACTGTGCTCGAGGTCTGGGCCGCTTGGACCCGGTCGGTTCCCGACGAGGTGACCTCGGCCATCGCGCTGGTGCCGCTCCCGGACATCCCGCAGGTCCCGGAGCCGCTGCGCGGGAGGTACGTCGCTCAGGTCCAGCTCGCGATCCTCGGCGAGGGCGGAGAAGACTTGATCAAACCGCTGCGCGCGATCGGCGAGCCGGTACTCGACACCGTCGGCGAGCTCCCGTACACCGAGTCGGGCAAGATCTTCGCCGAACCGGAACGCCCGGACAGCTACCGCTCACGCAACGCCCTGCTCAGCGATCTCGACCCGGATGCGCTCGCGACGCTGCCGAAGCTCGCCGGACCGGACGCGTCGGCGATGTGCGTGATCGGCATCCGTCACCTCGGTGGTGCGCTCGGCCGTCAGCCCGACGTACCGAACGCGGTCGGCCACCGCGCGGCGTCGTACTCGCTGACTGTTCTCTCACCAGGCGAGGACGACGTAACCGCCTTGCACCACAGCATCCTCGAGCCATGGCGCGGCGTCACGGTCGGTCGCCTGCTCAACTTCTCCGCCGGCCCGCTGACCGGCGACGAGATCCGTGCGGCATTCGACCCGGCCGACCACCGCCGGCTCACCGACCTCAGGAACCGGTACGACGCCGACCGCCGGCTCGCACCGAATCACGAGCTCTGAGCAGCGCGCCGGAGGATCTCCTCGACCAGTCCGGCCTTTTCTTCGACGTAGGCCACGCGGTCGATCGTGAGGAGATGGGCCAACTCCCGCTTCAGGGCGGCGTACCGCTCCCGATCTGCGGCGTCTGCCCGCAAGTGGTCACGCAACAGCACATGGTCCTGGTGCGGCTTGCTGCCTTCGACAACGACGTACAGGTGGTGGTAGTGCGCGGCGTCAGGCGGGAGTGCGAACGCCTCCCGTCCGGTGATGCCGAGGTCGCCCTCATGCTGGTAGCCGGCAGCAACTATCGCCGCGACGGCCGCCGGCACGAGGTCGACAGCCGGGGCCACCACGTCGACGTCGATGATCGGCTTCGCGGCCAGCCCCGGTACGGCGGTGCTGCCGACGTGCTCGACGGTGTGCGGGATGCCCTTCAGGTAAGGCGACAACCCGTCCCGGATCTCCGCGAACCACACCGGCCACCGCGCGTCGTACTCGACCACCGACGCCGGAGGGATCACAGTGCCGCGGTGACGTCGATCTCGACGAGCTGACTCGTGAAGCCGAGCTGTGCGACGCCGAGCAGAGTGCTGGCCGTGCTGAACGCCGGCGCGAGCGGCGACGCGTTGAGCTGGCTCCACACCGCCCCCAGCTCGTCGCGGTCGGAGCTCGCGACATAGATGACGGTACGTACGACGTCGTTCGGGGTGGCACCCGCGGACTCGAGCGCGATCAGGATGTTGCGGATCACCTGCTCGGTCTGACCCTCGAGGCCGCCCTCGGCGAGCTCGCCTGACGGTTGCAGCGGGCACTGGCCCGCCAGGTAGATCAGGGTGTCCGCCTGGACCTTGGTCACATGGTGGTAGCCGGGGGTCGCGTGCAGTCCGTCGGGGTTGGTCCGCTCGATCGTCACCCCCCGAGCAAACGCGACCCACACCACCCGGTCAACGGAATTTACGCGGGGCAGACAAGGTACTGCCGCCGGGCCCTGAAGCAGAGACCCGGCGGCAGCACAGTGATCAGGCGTTCAGCCGCTCCTCGGTGGACGACGAGAAGAGGTGCAGCTTCTCCGGGTCCGGAGCCAGGTGAATCAGGCTGCCCTTCTCGGCGTTCTGCCGGGTGCTGATCCGGGCGATGATCTGCTGGTTCCCGGTGTGCTCCGCGGTGCCGTACAGGAACGCGTCGGACCCGAGCTCCTCGACCACCGCGACCGTCACCGGCAGCCCCTCGTCGGCGAAGTGGAGCGCCTCCGGCCGGACGCCGATGGTCAGCGTCTTGTCGTCGCCGGCCTTGGCCAGCAGGGCGCGGTCGATCGGCACCAGGTAGTCGCCGATCAGCGCACCGCCGTCGGCGATCTTGGCCTCGATCAGGTTCATCGCCGGCGATCCCATGAAGCCGGCCACGAACTTGTTCCGCGGCTTGTCGTACAGGTTCAGCGGGGTGTCGACCTGCTGCAGTACGCCGTCCTTCAGTACGGCGACCCGGTCGCCCATGGTCATGGCCTCGACCTGGTCGTGGGTGACATACACCGTGGTGACGCCGAGGCGGTGCTGGAGCTCGGCGATCTGCGTGCGGGTCTGGACCCGGAGCTTGGCGTCGAGGTTCGACAGCGGCTCGTCCATCAGGAAGACCTGCGGGTCACGGACGATCGCGCGGCCCATCGCCACGCGCTGACGCTGACCACCGGACAGCGCCTTCGGCTTGCGGTCGAGGTACTCCTCCAGGCCGAGCAGTTTGGCCGCCTCGGCGACGCGCTTGGCCCGCTCGTCCTTGTGCAGGCCCTGCATCTTCAGGGCGAAGCCCATGTTGTCGGCGACCGACATATGTGGGTACAGCGCGTAGTTCTGGAACACCATCGCGATGTCGCGCTCTTTCGGCGGGCTGTTGGTGACGTCGCGATCGCCGATGTAGATGGATCCCTCGTTGACCTCTTCGAGCCCGGCCAGCATCCGCAGTGCGGTCGACTTCCCCGATCCGGATGGTCCGACCAGCACCATGAACTCCCCGTCCTCGATGTCGAGGTCGAGCTTGTCCACGGCGGCGATGTCGGTGCCCGGGTAGACCCGGGTGGCTCCCTTGAACGAGACAGTTGCCATGTCGCGCTTCCTTCCTTCGCCGGCAGGAACGTGCCGGACGATCCGTATCAAAGGCCCCAGGTCTGGGGTGGCTTCCCTTGGTGACGCATCACCGAGGCACTCGGTAGAACGAGCAAGTACTCGTTTACATTCCCGGCCGATGGATCCGCAACAGCATTGACAAGCAAGTTTTTTACGTACAAACTTTTTTGTGTGATCAGAGACGTGATGCATCTGGAGCAGCTCGAACAGGCCGAGGCGCTGTTCAAGCCGCAGCGGATCGAGGTGTTGCGGCGGCTGGCCGAACCGCACACCTGCGGCGAGGTGGCCGAACAGCTCGGGCAGACTCCGCAGCGCGTCTACTACCACGTCAAGCGCCTCGTCGAGGCGGGGCTGGTGACGCAGGTGGACGAGCGCAAGGTGCGCGGCGTCCACGAGGGCATCTACCAGGCGACCGCGCGTTCGTACTGGCTGTCCCCGCGGCTCGTCGGCCGGATCGGCGGCCTCCGCCGGACCCAGGACGAACTGAGCCTCGGCTATCTGCTGGACCTGATGGAAGAGGTCCAGACCGACATCGCCGCGCTGGACCGGACAGCTCCGGAGCTGCCGTCCATCGGGGTTTCCGGTGAGATCCGGGTCCCACCGGACCAGCGGCGCGAGTTCTTCCAGGACCTGCGCAGCACGCTGCAGGACCTGTTCGAACGCTACGGCGGCTCCGAAGGCGATGCCTTCAAGCTGGCCGTGGCGTGCTACCCCAAGGGAGACCAAGACCATGACTGAACCGCTCATCCTCCAGGTTCGCGCCCGGGCCGGCATCGACGACATACGGCAGGCGCTGACCGACCCGAAGGCCCTCAACCTCTGGCTCGGCGAGCACTCGAACGTCGACCTGCCCGCGACCTTCGAATTCTGGGGCCGCTACATCCCCGAGGGCGACGCCCCGCACCAGCGTGTGCTGGGGTACGACGGCCAGACGCTGAAGCTGGCGTGGACACTCGACGGTGAGGAGACCACCACCGAGATCGCGCTGACGGCCGAGTCCGACGACGCCACGCTGATCCAACTTACCCAGAGTCACTTCGACTTCGCCGACGCGATCAGCCGGGCGTCGATCCGCGGCGTACTGCAGACCTTCTGGTCCCTCGCGCTGGCCAACCTGGTCGATCACCTGGAAGGGCGCGCGCTCACCACCCGGCCGGACTTCACCTCGGCCGAGTTCACCGGAGAGGCGCTGATCGACGCGCCGCTCGCCCAGGTGTACGAGTCGCTGACCACCTCCGAGAAGGCGTCGGCGTGGTTCGGCTACCCGGTCGGGATCGAGCCGCACGCCGGCGGCCGGTTCGCGATGGGCGGCTTCGACGCGGGACCCGGCGCCACTGTCGTCGGAGTCGTCGACGGTCAGAGCATGTCCGTCGACTGGGGCGACGCCGGCATCAGCACCTGGGAGCTGGCCGAGTCCGACGGCAAGACCCGGCTCACCTTCGTGATGAGCGGGTTCGACGAGGGCAACCCGCCGTACGCTGCCTGGCTCGGCTGGCTCAGCGGGGTCGCCGCGCTGCGCCGCTTCAACGAGCAGAAGGACTGGCAGTCCATCTGGGTCTCCTAGGCGTGCTGACCTGCCGGATCGAGCCGGCGATCAGATCGAGCAGGGCGATGACCGCCCTGCTCGATCGTCGTTTGAATCGGTGGACGGCCGGCGTGAGGCTGGGAGCATGTCCACTATGACCAGCTCGGGGGCGTCCAGCGGCGCCCGCGTCCGGTTCGCGTATGCGCCGGGGTTCTGGGTGATCGCCGCGGCGTTCCTCATCACCCTGGCGTTCTCCACCGTGCCCACTCCGCTCTATGCCATCTACCAGCGCCGCGACGGGTTCCCGACGTACGTGATCACGGTGATCTTCGCCAGCTACGCGGTCGGGGTGATGGCTGCGCTGTATCTGGCCGGGCATGTCAGCGACTGGCTCGGCCGGCGCCGCATCGCGTTGCTCGCGGTACTGGCCGAGGTGGTGTCGGCGATGATCTTCCTGATCTGGCAGGACGTGCCCGGTCTGCTGATCGCTCGCTTCGTCTGCGGGATGGGTGTCGGTGTGCTCACCGCGACCGCGACCGCGCATCTGTCCGAGCTGCGGCAGATCGCGCGTCCCGCTGAGGACCCGAGCCGGTCGGCTCTCATCTCGAGCATGGTGAACCTCGGTGGGCTCGCGTTCGGACCGTTGGTGGGTGGACTGTTGGCGCAGTACGTGGCGTCACCGCTCGAACGCCCGTACGAGCTGTTCCTCCTGCTGTTGCTGCTCAGTGCCGTGGGAATCGCGTTGGTGCCGGAGACCGTCCAGCGGCTGGAGAAGCGGCCGGCTTATCGGCCGCAACGGGTGGCTGTGCCGTCCGACGCGAAGCCTTTGTTCTTCGCGTCGGCGATCGGGGCGTTCGCGGCGTTCGCGATCTTCGGGTTGTTCACCTCGCTGGCCCCGACCTTCCTTGGCGGGGTGTTGCACCACCGGGCGCCGTTGCTGGCAGGAGTGGTGACGTTCGTGGTCTTCACCGCCGGCGCGGTAAGCCAGGCCGTGTTCGTTCGGTTCGAGCGCGGCAACCAGCTCCGGATCGGTCTCGTCCTGATGTCATTCGGCCTGATCGGTGTCGCGATCGGCGGCCTGATCCCCAACCTGGTGGTGTTCGTCGCAGGCGGCGTGATCGCCGGTGCCGGTGCCGGCCTCGTCTTCCGCGGCGCCGTAGCCACCGCAGCCTCTCTCGCGGGCCCCACCTCCCGCGGCGAAGTCCTCGCCGCCCTCTTCCTCATCGCGTACGTCGGCCTAGCGATCCCCGTCCTCGCCATCGGCCTGGGCATCGCCCTCCTGCCGGCCCAGGTCGCCCTGCTGGTCTTCTCCGCGATCATCCTGATCCTGGTCAACGCCGCCGTACTCCGCATGCTCGCAGCCACCAGGTAGCCCAGCCGGAGCCCCCTGGTCGAAAGTCGGCTGACAGATGGGGGTGGGGGCTGCAAGCTGTGGGGCATGGTGCGGGTGGTGGATCTGGAGAGGGACTACGGGGTCGTGGTGTCCGGGCTGCGGGCGCACGCGGGTGGGTTCGAGAGTGACTGCTGGGTGGCGGACGACTCCTGGTTCGTCAAGATGTGGAAGAAGCCGGGCGTACCTACCGGCTTGAGGATGCTGCATGAGCTGCGGGCACTTGGGCTTCCGGTGCCGGAGGCGATTCCGGCGGTGTCGGGCGAGCTCTACGCGGTCTGCGCGGGCCGGCCGTACGCCGTCTTTCCCTACGTCCACGGTCGAGTCGGGACTGTGGACGATTGGCACACGACCGCGCAGGCGCTGAGGCAGCTCCACGAGCTTGAGGTCCGAGTTGATCTGCCGCCCGCCAGCATGGACGAGCGACACGTCCGGATGCTGGCCCGGCGGCTCGATCACCCGTGGATCGTGGATCGGCGGGACGAGGTGGATGCGGCGGTACGCCGGCTGGACGCCGCGATCGAGCGGGCGCGTGCCAAGACAGTGCCCGAGATCATCTGCCACCTCGACTTCGGTGTGCACAACCTGATCATGGACGACGACGGTCAGGTTGCGGCCATCCTCGACTGGGAGCAGGCCGTCATCGGTCCCCGGGAACACGACCTGTGGATCGCGGGGGACCTACCGGAGCTCGAATCCTTCCTCGACGAGTACGGCGCGTACGACCTCGACATCGATCACCTCGAGTACGCGCTGCTGGCCCGAGGCCTCCGGGACATGGCCGCCCGGGTCCTCAACGACGTCGACCGCCCGGGCGTCGACACGTGGGGGTTCGACCGAATCGCCAGGCTGGACAGCGATCTGAAGCGCTTCCGCCCGTACTGCGCTGTCTGAGCAGCATGGCCGGACCGGTGCACCTTAGGATGCGCGCATGGGTGTGACTGTGACGGTCGAGGACCAGGACGCTTACCTCGCGCGGGTGGGGCGGGCCGGGATGTTGATGCTGCCGATGATCACCGGGATCGGTGAGCAGGTCCGGGCGTGGGCCGACGAGCTCGCGGCGGAGGGCATCACCGCGCTGGCCTGGGATCCGTTCAAGGGACGGAGCACCGACAACGTGACGCGGGAGGAGCTCGGCGGGTTGGCGCGTGAGCTCGACGACGAGGTGGCGCTCGCCGAGCAGGCCGCGCTGGTCGACTACATGTTCGGCGAGCTCGGGTGCAGCAAGGTCGGGGTGATCGGCTACTGCCTGGGCGGGCGGTTCGCCCTCCTGCTGGCGGCGCGCGACCACCGGCTGGCGAACGTCGTCGCCTTCCACCCGACCGTGCCGTCGCAGCGACCGCCGCATCACACGTACGACGCGATCGCCGAGGCTACTGGGATCGCGGCGCCGGTGCTGGTGAGTTACCCGAGCGCGGACACCGCGGTACCGAATGCCGACTTCGAAGCACTGCAGACTGTTTTGCAGGCCCGGCCGACGGGCGCGACGTTCGCGCAGTACTTCCCCGGTGCGGACCACGGCTTCTCCGACAAGGGGCGTCACGACAAGGAGGTCAACGCCGCCGCCTACCGGCTGGCGTGGCCGCAGGCACTCGCGTTCATGCGAACAACGACCGGCTGACTCAGGCCGCGCGGCGGTGAGCGGTTGGCGTCGTACCGCGAACGCGTTTGAAGGCGACGCTCAGAGCGAACGCGTTCGCATACCCGACCCGTCGCGCGATCGTCTCGACGGTGTCCTTGGTCGCGCGCAGCTGATCGGCCGCCAGCGTGATCCTCCACCCGGTCAGGTAGCTCATCGGCGCCTCACCCACGAGCGCGGTGAACCGGCGCGCGAGCGACGCCCGCGACACCCCGACCCGATCCGCGAGCTCCGTGACATTCCACGGGTACGCCGGATCCTCGTGCAGCAACCGCAACGCCGTACCGGCCACCGGATCGGTCTGCGCCTGATACCACCCCGGCGCCTGGGACTCCGGCCGCGCGAACCACGCTCGCAAGGTGGTGATCAGCGCCAGGTCGAGCCACCGATCCAGCACACTCTGCTGCCCAGGCGCGTCCCGCTGGATCTCGCCGATCACCATGTCCGTCACCGGACCCAGGATCTCCGCCGCCGGTACGACGAGCACCGGCGGAAGCGCCGTCACGAGTCGCCGGCTGACATCACCCGCCAACTGGTAGGTGCCGCTGGCAACCATGACGGCGCCGGACGCGCGACTGCCGTACGTCCGCACCCCGAGCCGGGCGGAATAGTCGACCGGTGCTCCAGGCAACGGTTCGCAGAGGCCACCGGGATGGATCCGCAACTGTGGCGCGGTCTCGACGCTGTCGCCCACGACGTACGGCGATGATCCGGTGAAGATCGCGACATCTCCCTGGTCCATCCGCACCGGCTCGATCCCATGGCGAGTGACCCAGCCCGACCCCCGAACCAGGGTGGCCAGCGCCAGCGGGGCCTCGTCGCGGATCTCTATCGCCCACGGCGGATCCAGGATCGTCAGGTTGAACACGCCGTCCCGGGCGCGGGTCCCGGCCAGCAGGTCATCGAGCACGTCCATACCCGCAGGGTACGCCACGTGAGCGTCTCGGACATCAAATTGCGCCGAACAACCATGGTTCGTCTCATCAAATCCGGCTGAACTAGAGCCATGACAACGACACCGATTCTCATCCTGGGTGGTAAAGGCAAGACCGGCCGCCGCGTCGTCGAGCAGCTCGAGACCCGCGGCGTCCCGTACCGGCTGGCGTCCCGCTCGAGCGAGCAGCGCTTCGACTGGTACGACGACAGCACTTGGCCGGCAACGATCGCCGGCGCCGACACGGCGTACCTGGCGCCGCCCGTCGGGCCGACCGGACTCGCGCAGGCCGGCCGGTTCATCAAGGAGGCTGCCGCCCAAGGCCTCCGCCGTGTGGTCCTCCTGTCCGGCCGCGGCGTCGGCAGCCCCGGCCGGGACTTCGCCGTGTACGACGGTCAGCTCGACCTGGAGCACGCGGTGCAGGCGAGCGGCGCGGACTGGACCATCGTCCAGCCGGCCTGGTTCGCCCAGGGCTTCAGCGAGGACTTCCTCCGATCCCACGTCCAGGCCAGCGAGATCCGCGTTTCCGCGGGCACTGGTGGCGAGGCCTGGATCGACACGAACGACGTCGGAGACGTGATGGCCGCCGCGTTGCTCGACGAGTCGTACACCGGCCAGGTGATCGCGGTGTCAGGTCCGCGCCCGCTCACCATGACCGAGGTCGCCGCCGAGCTTTCGGCCGCCACCGGCCGCCTGATCGAGTACGTCGACGTCGAGCCGGACGTCCACGTCGAAGAGCTCCGCGAGGACGGTCTGCCCCAGGAGGATGCCGAGGCCGTCCGCGACCTGTTCGCGGTGATCCGCAACCACCGCTCGGAGTACGTCTCCGACGGAGTCCAGCGGGTTCTCGGCCGGCCGCCACGTGACTTCGCCGACTGGGCCCGCGAGACCGCGGCGACCGGCGTCTGGGCGGAGTGAACCGCCAGCACTCACCAACCGATGCTTCGCGGGTGGTCGCACGCTCAGGCGACCACCCGCGAAGTCAGTTGATGAGTGCTGGCGGTCCGGGTCAGTGCTGCATCGCGGTCCACTCGTCGTGGGTGAGTTCCTGGATCTCGCCCGTGCCGGCCTTGGGCTGGACCGTGGTGCCTCCACCGACGGCCCCGCCGCCGAAGATCAGGCCGGCCCAGTTGTTCTGGGCGGTCAGCGATGTGGTGGCGTTGTCGTCGTTGATGTCGGCCGCATCAGATCTCCTTGTGGGCGGTGGGTGATCTGCCCGCTACCGTAGGTGAATCATGGCCCCGCGAGCGGCTCAGGAGAGCCAGTGACCCAACTGGGTCAGCCGGCCGAGCGAAGCATCGACCGGATGCCGACGGTCAGCCCGAGGGCGGCGGTGACGATCGCGGCGACCCAGCCCCAGAGCACCGCGGTGGTCAGTACGTCGCCGGAGAACAGTGCCCGTTCCGCGTCGACGACGTACGAGAGCGGGTCGAACTTCGCCGCGACCTTCATCCACCCTGGCCCGGTCTCCAGCGGCAGCAACATCCCGGACAGGATCATCACCGGGAACAGGAACGTCTGCTGCACCACCCAGAACATCCAGTCCTGCTTGCGGACCGCGATCGCCAGCGCGTAGCTGAACGCGCCCAGCCCGATCCCGAACACCGCCAGCAGCGCCATCCCGACCACCGCGCCACCGAGGTGCAGGTCGAACGCGAACGGCGTCATCACCGCGATCACGATGACCGCCTGGCCGAACAGCGGCACCATCTCCTTCAGCGCCCGGCCGATCAGCAGCGACGACCGCGACAGCGGCGTGACCAGCATCCGTTCGTGCGCGCCGGTCTGGAACTCGAACAACAGGTTCGCGCCGGTGGTCGACGTACCGAACAGCGTCGTCATCACCAGGATCGACGGCACGAACCACTGCCAGACGCCGTCGCCGAACGCACCGCCCATCGACCCGGACAGCAGCGGCCCGAACAGGACCAGGAACACCAGCGGCTGGATCATCCCGAACAACAAGGAGAACGGATCCCGCAGCACCGGCTTGAGTTCGCGCGTCATCACGATCCGGATATCGCGCACCAGGCTGCGCGCCGGCTGGTCCTGAGTCGCGGCAAGGTCGACGGTGGACAGGGTGAGGGTGGTCATCAGGCGGCCTTTCCGTTGGTCGCAACATCCGTCTCGCGCAGGCTGCGGCCGGTGAGGTTGAGGAATACGTCATCGAGGGTCGGGCGATGCACCTGCGCCGCCGCGATCGGTACGCCGTACTGCTGGGCTGCTGTGATCAGTTCGGGCAGTGCTGCCGGTCCGTCCGCGACCCGCACACTGAGCTCGTCGCCGACGGCAACCACTTCGCGGGCGCCGGGCAACTTCTCCGCCAGCTCGGCCAGCTTCGGAAGGTTGCTTGGAGCAACGGTGATGGCGAGCCGGTCGCCGGCCAGCTCGGCCTTGAGTGCATTGGCGGTGTCGTCCGCGATCACCTCGCCGTGGTCGACCACGACGACCCGCTCGGCCATCGAGTCGGCCTCGTCCAGGTAGTGCGTGGTCAGCACGATCGTCATCGAGTACTGCTCGCGCATCCGCAGGATGTGGTCCCACAGGTTCGCGCGGTTCTGTGGGTCGAGACCGGTCGACGGCTCGTCCAGGAACAGCAGTTTCGGCGCATGAACGAGTCCCATCGCGACATCGAGCCGGCGGCGCTGACCTCCGGACAGTTCGGACACCTTGCGGCCGGCGAGTTCGGTCAGCTCGAGCGCTTCCAGCAGTTCCCCGGTACGACGCCTGGCAGCACGCCGGTCGAGTCCGTAGATGACGCCTTGGCCGACCAGTTCGTCGCCGGCCCGTTGGTTGTGGCCCGCGCCGTTGCCCTGGCCGACGTACCCGATCCGGCGGCGTACCTGGCCGGGCTGCCCGGTCACGTCGTACCCGGCGACCGTCGCCGTCCCCGACGTCGGGGTGATCAGGGTGGTGAGCATCCGCAGCGTGGTGGTCTTGCCGGCGCCGTTCGGGCCGAGGACGGCGACCAGTTCGCCGGGCTCGACGTCCAGGCTGATGCCGCGGACCGCGTGCACTGTCTCGGTACGGCTCACCACGAAGTCGCGGGTGAGCTGTCGGGTGCTGATCACGATGTCTCCTTCGGTCTTGGCTTGATGCCTCAGACATTTCCAGCAGTAGCGGACAGCTTGTGGCCGCTTCTTCTGGCAATCTGGAGTCATGTCCGAAACCTCGGCCCGACTCCTCTCGCTGCTGTCCCTGCTGCAGGCCCGCCGCGACTGGCCGGGCGCACTGCTGGCCGAACGACTCGAGGTCAGCCCGCGTACGGTCCGCCGCGACGTCGACCGTTTGCGCGACCTCGGCTACCCCGTGCGCGCGTCCAAGGGACCGGATGGCGGCTACCGCCTCGATGCGGGGGCGGACCTGCCGCCGCTGCTGTTCGACGACGATCAGGCGATCGCGGTCGCGGTCGCCCTTCAGACGGCGACCACCACGGTCACCGGGATCGAGGAGGGCGCTTTGCGCGCGCTCGCCACGGTCCGCCAGGTGATGCCCGCCCGGTTGCGCCAACGCGTCGACGCACTCCAGGTCACGACGGTCGACAAGTACGCCGGCAGACGTCGTACGGCGGTCGACTCCGAGCAGCTGATCGCGGTCGGCATGGCGGTCCGGGCGCACGAGGTACTGCGCTTCGACTACGCCTCACCGAGAGCGTCGGACGCGTTCGTCCCGCCCCGGAAGGTCGAGCCGCATCATCTCGTGACGTGGGGTGGGCGGTGGTACCTGGTCGGCTGGGACCTCGACCGGAAGGACTGGCGGACGTTCCGGGTGGATCGGATGACGCCGAAGACGCCGACCGGTCCGCGGTTCACGCCGCGTGACCTGCCCGCGCCGGACGTCGCGACGTACATCTCCAGCAAGTTCAAGGGCCGGGGTCAGTTGCCGTGCACAGGCGAGGCGATCCTGCAGGCGAAGGCGTCCGACATCGTCCAGTGGGCCGGCGGTGGGGCGATCGTCGAGGAGGTCACGGCGTCGAGTTGCCGGCTGACCCTGAGCAGTTGGTCGTGGACCGGACTGGCCGCAACCTTCGGCATGTTCGAGTGCGACCTCGAGTTCGTCGGCCCGGCCGAGCTGATCGACGCCGCGCGCCACCTCGCCGCCCGCTACACCGCGGCCGCCTCATGACTGCCGAGCTGATCGTCGCGGACGCGGCCGACTGGCATGCCTGGCTCGCCGAGCACCATGGTGAGCCCGACGGCGTCTGGCTGGTGCTGGCGAAGAAGAACGTGACCACGCCGACGAGCCTCACCTACGACCAGGCGCTCGAGGAGGCGCTGTGCCACGGCTGGATCGACGGTCAGCGCAAGGGTCGCGACCAGCACACGTTCATCCAGCGCTACACGCCGCGGCGGTCGCGCAGCCTGTGGTCGCAGCGGAACGTCGGCCTTGTCGCCCGGATGGAACGCGAAGGCCGGATGCTTCCGGCCGGCCGCGCCGAGGTCGAGCGAGCCCAGGCCGACGGGCGCTGGGACAAGGCGTACGGCGGCTCGAGTGCGCTGGAGATCCCCACGGATCTGGTCGAGGCACTGGCCGCGGAGCCCCGGGCCCAAGCGATGTTCGAGATCCTCACCAGCGCGAACCGCTTCGCGGTCGTCCACCGGGTCAACGAGGCGAAGCGGGCCGACACCAGGGCGAAGCGGATCGCGCTGTACGTCGAGCAGTTGGCGCGAGGCGAGACGATCTATCCCCAGAAGCGGACGCTTTAGAGCATGTCGAGGGTCGCGTCCTGGCCGGTGGTGAGGGGGAAGTAGGCCAGGAACGTCACGCCGTCCTCGAGGGCGTCGAAGTGGGAGATGCGCTCGCTCGCCGGCTCGTAGAACACATCATCGGGCCTGAGTACGCGCTCCTCGTCGTCCGCCACCTGGTACCTGACCGAGCCGGTCTCGATGCTGCCGAACACCGGTCCGTTGTGGACATGCGCGCCCGCGAGGCCGTTCGGCTCGATGGTGATCCGGCGGACCTCGACCCGCCGTACAGCGAGATCCTCGGGCAACTCCTGGTTGAGAACGACGACTCGGCTCACGGCTGCCGGCTCCGGCTCGCCGGGCAGCGTCCCGACTATCTCGCCGAACTCGGCGCACTCGCCCTCGTGCGGGAGGTGCTCGATCGCCAGATGGGTCATCGAGGACGTCGTCCCGGCGCCGTGCCAATGCCACTCGCCGGGCTTGATCCGGACGCGATCGCCGGTCCGGATCGCCTCCACCGGGCCGCCCTTGCGCTGGACAAGGCCGATGCCTGCGGTCACGACCAGCACCTGCTCGCCGTCGTGGCGATGCCAGCGGGTGCGGGCGCCCGGGGCGAACGTGACGCTGTCGATCTGCGTCGACGGCGCCGGGCCTGGTGCTACGACGCTCTCGATCCAGGCGGGGCCGGTGATCCAGGTGTCGGAGGCGACGGTGCGGGGGAACGGTGGGCGGTCGATGTCCATGGCGGGATCGTACATACCAATAGGTACAGAGCGCACGCGCTTTGTGCGGGCGCCTGCCGGGAGACCTGTCAGTACAGGACGGGGTTCAGGGGTGAGGAGATCGGCTCGCCGGGCTCGTTGCCGGGCATCCAGGTGGCGAGGTCGGCCTCCTGGAAACTGTTGACCGGCGGGGCGATCTCCATGGCGGCGTCGACGTAGATGATCGTCATCACCCGCCGCGGTACGTCGGTGGTGTTCGGCGGCGCGTGATGGAAGGTCCAGCCGAGGTGGTAGCTGACCTCGCCGAGCTCGTACGGCTCGGAGACCTCAGCGAAGTTCTGCTCGGCCAGCGCTTGTTGCAGGACTTGTTCGGACTCGTCGCTGATCGGCAGGTCCCGGCCGTGCTCGAAGACGTGGCTGCCCGCGGCGAACGACAGCGGGCCCATCTCCATCGGCGTCTCCTGCAGTGGCACCCACACCGTCACGCACCGGTCGGTCGCGAACGGCCAGTAGTACTGATCCGCATGCCAGGGCGTGACGCCACCGCCGGACTCCTTGTAGAGCGCCTGGTCGTGGTACAGCCGGACCGACTGCACCCCCAGCAGTTGCGCCGCGATCCGGGCCAGCCGCGGTGACGAGACGAAGTCCAGCACCTGTTCGCTGTCCTGCCACAGGTTCATCACCTGCAGGAACGCCTTCCCGTAGGTGTCGCGCTCGCCCAGCGGGAGGTCCTGGGTGTTCAGTTCGATCACCTTGCCGGTGATCTCCGGCTCGTACGCCGCGATGGTCTCGGGGCTGAGCACGTTCTTCAGCTTGACGAAGCCGTGCTCGGCGAAGTGCGCGATGTCGGACCGGCTGAGGGTGTAGTCGGTCACGAGCTCCGGGCGGGTCAGAGTCATGCCACCCAAGGGTTCCGGGGCGAGTAATCGTTGTAAAGATCAGTGATCAAATCTTTGCCCTGTCATGCACGTGCTAGCGCTGATCGGCGAACCGGTCCAGCGCCGCCAGGATCAGCTCCCGCATGCCCACTCCGCCGGCGCCGTGGCCGGCCTGTTCGAGCAGGTGAAGCTCCGCGTCCGGCCAGGCCTGCGCCATCCGCCAGGCGACGTCCGGCGGGCTGCTGATGTCGAGCCGCCCGTGGATCAGGACCCCGGGAATGCCGGCCAGCTTCCCGGCCTCGCGAACCAGCACGTCCTCCTCCAGCCAGGCAGCGTGCCCCCAGTAGTGGGTGACGAGCCGGGCCAACCGCATCCGGATGACGGGGTCGTCGTACCGTGGGTCCGGCTTGTAGTTCGGGTGCGTCGCGATGTGGGTGTCCTCCCAGTCGCACCAGGCCCGGGCGGCCTGCTCCCGGACGGCGGGATCCGGGTCGTGCAGCAGTCGGCTGTAGGCGAGGGCCAGGTTCCCGTCCCGCTGGTCCGCGGGTACGACGTCGCGGAACCTCTCCCATTCCTCGGGGAAGACGCGGCCCATGTCCCGGGTGATCCAGTCGACCTCACGCCGGGTCGTGTTGGTGACGCTGAACAGCACGATCTCGGACACCGACTCCGGCTGCTGTTCGGCGTACGCGAGACCGAGGGTCGCGCCCCAGGACGCGCCGAGCAGCAGCCACTTCTCGATGCCGAGCTGTTGGCGGAGCTGCTCGAGGTCCGCGATCAGGTGGGCGGTCGTGTTGGTGCTGAGATCCACGTCAGGCTCGGCGGCGTCCGGCGTACTGCGGCCGCAGTTCCGCTGGTCCATCAGGACAACCTTGTACTTCGCCGGGTCGAAGTACCGCCGCCACCAGGCGCCGGCACCGGACCCCGGGCCACCGTGGATCACCACTGCGGGTTTCCCGTCCGGGTTGCCGCAGACCTCCCAGTAGATGCGGTGCCCGTCGCCGACGTCGAGCATCCCTTGGTCGTACGGCTCCGTCTCGGGGTACATACACGCTCCTCCAGCCAGATATAACAGTGCTGTTGTATCAAACATAACAGCACTGTCAGATTTCGGGAGAGGCAGGTGGGATGTGCCACGGTCACTCGTAGGCGTGAGGCGGTTCACTCCTCGGGTGGAGGTGTGGTGGGCCGGGGTGGGTGGACAGTGAAGGTGTGACCACGTCGGTGGCGGTTCGGACGGTCGGGCCCAGAGTTCGGGATGTCATTGCGGTGGGGCGGCCGGCCTTCTGGGCAGTGTCGGTGGTTCCGTACTACGTGGGCATCCTGCTCGCGACGCACCGCCTGGTGCCGCCACTCGAGGAGTGGCCTCGGCTGATTGTCGGTGCGGTGGTGATCGGGCCGCTGGTGTGGCTGGCGGTGCTGGCTGTGAACGACGCGTACGACCTGCCCAGCGATCGCCTCAACCCGCGCAAGGCGAAGTCCCCGCTCCTCGACGGACGGATCACGCTGCGGGCGGCCAAGCGTCTTGCGTTCGCCGCCGCGGTCGTGGCCGTCGGGGTCAGCCTGCATGTAGGCATCGTGTTCGCGCTCGGGGTCCTGCTGGCGGTGCTCCTCGGGTACGCCTACAGCGTGCCGCCGATCCGGCTGAAGACTCGCGCCGGCTTCGACGTCGCGGTCAACGCCCTCGCCCTCGGCGCTTTCGGACCGCTCGCCGGCTGGGCCGCGATCAACCCCGACCTCGGCGACTTCCCCTGGCTGATGGGCCTGCAGGGAACCCTCGCCGCAGTGGGCCTCTACCTTCCTACGACTCTCGCCGACCTGGATGCCGACCGGGCCGCCGGCTATCACACGATCGCGGTTCGCTTCGGTGCACGGACGACGTACCTGATCGGGTACGTCGCCTGGATCGCCGCCGCAACGCTCTCGGTCGTGTTGGCCGCGACCGGAACGATCATCCCGCGCAGCATGCTCCCGCTGGAGTTGGTGATGGTGCCGGTCCTGGTTGCGGCGTACCCGAAGCTGATCGGTCCGCGGCAGGCGTTCAAGGGGATCATCGTGCTCGCATCGCTGTTCCTCCTCCCGTGCGGCACGTTCGCCCTGACCTACACCGGCGTCCTCTGAAGATGGGCGAGGGCGCCCGTCTCGAGGGCTACCCAGACCGAGCCGTCGGCGTCGACCGCCAGACCGTGCGGCTCGGAGCCGTCGCCTAACGGGACCTGAGTGATGAGGTTGCCGTCAGCATCGAGTTGGGCCAGGGTATGCGTACCCCACAAGGTGATCCAGCAACCGCCGTCGTCGGTCGCCACGACCGCGTGGGGCTTGGATCCTTCGGGGAGTGGGAACTCCTCGATCGTCCCGTCGGCCGCGATCCGCCCGGCCTGGTCGGCGAGGATCTCGACGAACCACACCGCGTCGGGTCCGGCGCTGATCCCGACGGGTCCGGCGGCCGCGGTCGGCAGGGGATAGGTCGTGACCACGCCGCTCGTGGTCATGCGGCCGATCGCGTTGCCTTGATTGAGCGTGAACCACAGCTCGTCGGTGGCCGTGATCATCGCCGGGAACCCGCCACTGGTTCCGATCGGGTACGTCGTGACATCGCCGTCGACTGTGATGCGGGCCAACTGATCCGTATTCATCAGCGTGCACCACAAGGCGCCGTCCGGTCCCACACACAGGCCGTACGGCGCCCCGACCGCCGCGAACGCCGAAATGTTGCCCTCAGCATCGATCCGGCCGAGGTGGTCGTCTCCGTTGCGGGTGAACCAGACGGCGCCGTCAGGTCCTGGCACGATCACACTCGGCCGCGAACCAGGTGCATCGAGATCGAACCGATCACCCGGAGCCCGGTCCGCAGACCGCGAAAGGCGCGCGACCACGCCGGCGTGGACCAGCGTCGTCCACACCGCGCCGTCGACGACGGCGACGCCGTACGGGCCCTCGTTCGGGCCGGCGGCGGTGAACTCAGCGAGTGACAAGGCAGGTCTCCTTCAGGTCGAGGACGGCTCCGCGCCAGCGGGAGATGAACCGGCGGTCGTGGCTGACCACGACGAGGGCACCCGCGTACCGGTCGAGGGCCGCCTCCAGTTCCTCCACCAGGACGAGCGACAGGTGATTGGTGGGTTCGTCGAGCAGCAACACGTCGTAGGGCGTGGTCAAGGTGGTTCGTCGGTTCGTCCAGCAGGAGGATTTCCGGTGCCGACGCCAGTGCTGCGGCCAGGTGCGGGCGGGCGAGTTCGCCGCCGGACAGGTCCGACAGGTAGCCGATGCTGCCGGCCGCGGTGACCGTGCCGTCCGTGGGCGGCTCGAGGCCGGCCAGGATCCGCAGCATCGTCGACTTGCCGGAGCCGTTCTCGCCGATCAGGCCGCTGACCTGGCCCGGTGGGGACGCGCAGGTGACCTGGTCGAGCACCACTCGGTGGTCGTAGGACCTGGTGACGTCGTGCAGGGACAGCTGGGTGGACATACGGATCTCCTGACTCTCTCGCGGGTTCGTTGGACTGCGAACGGCGGGTCAGAAGATCACTGGCGTCCTCCACTAATGCGACGAATGTCGTATTAAGATGATGCCATGGCGGACGCGGAACGCGCAAGCAGGCCGGGCGGACGTACGGCGCGGGTGCGGGCGGACGTGCTCGCGGCAGTCGAGGTCGAGTTGGCCGAGCACGGGTACGACGGGTTGACGATCGATGCGGTCGCGGTGCGGTCCGGCGTACATCGGACGACTGTCTATCGCCGGTGGAAGACCGTCGCGGGCCTCCTCGTCGATCTGCTCCAGGCCGGCGCGGATGATGCCTGGGCGCCTGCCGACACAGGCTCGCTCGAGGGCGATCTGATCGCGATCAACCGCGAGGTGTTCGCCGCGCTCACCGCCCGTCCGTCCGTCACTCAAGCGGTGATCGCAGCCTCCTTCCGTACGCCGGAGGCCGCCGAAGCCCTCACTCACTTCTGGACCGACCGCTACACCCGGACGGAGACCGTCGTACGCCGGGCCATCACCCGAGGCCAGGTTCCCTCGTCAACCGACCCCCACCAGGTCGTCATGACCGCAACCGCCCCCCTCTACCACCAACTGGTCCTCCTGCGACAACCCATGAACCAGGCCATGGCTGTCCACTACGCGCAGGTAGCCGCCGCGTCCGCCCGCGGCGGATTAGGGTCGGGGGACGGGCGAGCGTGAGGAGACTGTGTTGACTGGACGGTTGGCGAACGAAGTTGTGCTGGTGACGGGGGCTGCTCGGGGGATCGGGCGAGCGGTGGCGGTGAAGGCGGCTGCCGAAGGCGCGGCCGTGGGGCTGGTCGACGTACTGGCGGATCAGTTGACCGCTACGACCGCGGAGTTGCAGGAGTCCGGCGCGAAGGCCGCGGCCGCGGTGGGGGATATCACCGACGAGGCCTCCGTACGGCATGCGGTGGACAAGCTGACGAACGACCTCGGGCAGCCGGTCACCGTGCTGGTCAACAACGCCGGCAAGAACGCGTACGCCGACGCGACCAAGATGACGGTGGCCGAGTGGGACAGCGTGTTCGACGTGGACCTGAAGGGCGCCTGGCTGATGGCGCGACAGGTGCTCCCGGCAATGATCGCGAACCGGCACGGGTCGGTCGTCAACATCGCGTCGATCCACTCGCAGCTGACCACCGCGGGGATGTTCCCGTACGCCGCGGCCAAGTCCGGCCTGGTCGGGATGACCCGGTCACTCGCGCTGGATGTTGCCGAGCACAACGTCCGGGTGAACGCGGTCAGCCCGGGCTACATCGGCACCGACCTGCTCGAGGAGTTCTTCGACACGATCCCGGGCGAACGCGAGAAAGCGCTCGGCGTCCACCCGCTCGGCCGGATCGGTACGCCGGAGAACGTCGCCGAGGTGGTCTGCTTCCTCGCCTCCGAAGCCGCCGCCTTCGTCACCGGCGCCAACTGGGCCGTCGACGGCGGTCTCGGCGTCCGCTACGCCTGACCCCGGCCTCAGTTGGTCGGATGGTAGGCGCAGTCGTCCGCCAGGTCCCCAGGGGTGGTCTTGGTGGTCGTCGGCTTGCGAGTGGGTGCCGTCGTGGTCGGGTGCGGCTTGGGGGCCGCCGCCGGGTTCAGGGCGCGGTTGATGATCTCGCGCATCCCCGCGTAGTTCGGATTGCGTCCGTTCGGGAAGTTCTTCTTCTTGTCCAGGTCGATGTTGGTGATCTTCGCCGACTTCACCCGCTGGCCGAGGGTGACGAACTCCGGCAGTAGGTTCTGCGGGATGTCGGTCCGGATCAGTTGCTCGCCGGCCTTCGCGATCGACTGGTAGTTGGCGAGCACGTTCTGCGGGGTCGCACGCTCGACGATCGCCTTGATCGTGCAGCGCTGCCGGGCCTGCCGGGCCAGGTCCGCGCCCGGCACCCGGTAGCGGCCGCGGGCGAACCACATCGCGTCGAAGCCGTTCAGCTCCCGGTCCGGCCCGGGCTGCAGGTAGCGACTCGGCGGGATGTCCTTGTCGTCGTCACCCCCGACCGGGACCGGGTAGTTGATGTTGACCTTGATCCCACCGAGCGCCTGCACGAGTTGCGAGAACCCGATGACGTTGATCTGCACGTAGTAGTGCAGCTTCAGCCCGACCGCCTCGCCCACCGACAGCTTGAGCACGTCGGCGCCCTCGTTGTCCGACGGACCGAGGATGCCGGGGTACTTCTGCGGGATCATCCGGTACATCGCGTCCAGGTAGAAGTTCGACTGCTCGGTGTCGCCCAGCTTCGGATCCCAGAACCCGGTCGGATACTTCTCGTGCAGCGGTGAGTCGGCCGGGAACGGCATCCGCATGAAGTTCCGCGTCAGCGAGATCAGCGCGGTGTCACCGGTCTTGGTGTCGATGCTGGCCACGATGACGGTGTCGGTCCGCGCGCCGTCCCGGTCCGCGCCGTCGTCCGCGCCGAGCAGCAGCACGTTCAGCCGCGGCAACTGGTCCCAGACATCCTTCTTCGCGGTGATCGTCGGCCGGGTCTGGCTCTTCGACTCCTCCCCGCCGAACACCTTCTGGACCAGGCTGCGCTGCGCCATCAGGGTCTCCGCACCCATCGCCGTACTGGACGCCATCCCGAAGCACACCAGCCCGATCACCAGCGACCCGAACATCCGCGCACCAGGCCCCGCGGCCAGCGGGCGCAACATCTTGTACGACGTGACCAGCACGACGACCCACAGGAGTGCGACCGCGGTCAGGCCGGCGACCATCCACAGCAGCAGGGTCGGGTCGAGGGCCCACGCGATCACGTCGTCCCGGCGCTTCAGGCCGACGTACGCCGCTGCGGCGTACCCGGCGAGGCTCAGCATCGTCACGGCGATACCGAGGCGGAACCGGCGGGCGACCAGGTACGCCGTCCCCGGCAGGAGCGCGCCGAGGACCGCGAGACAGGCAGCGGCGACCGAGGTGTGCCGGCGGGGCCTTGCCCTCCGGGCTCGGGTGGAGCCAGAGGCACGGCGGGCTCTGCTGCTCGAGGACATGGGCTCCACTCGGCGGTCGACGGCAGGACAAGTGGACGCGTCCCCGGTGCGCGTCCACTTCCTTCGATTCACCCGGGCGGCAAAAAGTTGGCATGATCTTCCAGGTGACCGACATTCAGGTACGACGGGCGAAGCCGGACGACGCGGAGGCACTGGTCCGGCTCCGTGGATTGATGCTCGCCGCGATGGGCACCGACATCGGCGGACCGGACGCTCCCTGGCGGCCGATCGCGCTGGCCTGGTTCGCCGAGCGGCTCGCGACCCCGGACACGTTCGCGGCGTACGTCGTGGACGACCCGGCAGCCGGCGTGGTCGCGGGCGCGGCAGGCGACGTACTCGTTCACCCGCCGGGCCCGAAGGACCTCAGCACGTACCGTGGTCACCTGTACAACGTCAGCACCGAGCCGGACTTCCGGCGCCGCGGCCTCGCGCGGGCGTGCGTCGGCGCGCTGATGGACTGGTTCCGCGACGAGACCCCTGTGGGTGTGGTCGAGCTGCACGCGACCGATCTGGGCATCGAGCTCTACCGGGAGCTCGGCTTCATCGAGTCCCGCTACCCGGCTCTGCGTCTGCACCTGACCCGCTGACCCACCACGGCATCACCCGGCGGATCTGGCTTCATCTGTGGATTGAGAAGGGTTTCGGGGCACAGTGGCAAGAGGAGAGTGAGAAGACGCCCGCCGGGGTGTCGTGAGGAGCTCACGGGATGCGCCGCTGGAGTGTTGTCAGGACGGTCGGGCTGGCCGCCGCTGTGGTGGTCGCGATCGGGGCCCTGTACGAGCTGCCGGCCAGCCCGTTCGCCCGCCACGGCTACCCGTCGAAGCCGGGTGCCGAGAGCGCGCAGGCGTCCGCGCAAGGCGTCGTACCACAGCTGTCCAGAACAGCCGCACCTGGTGAGACGCCGGTGCCGGCGACGCCGAAGCCGGTGATCACGTACCCGATGCGCGGGACACAGTCGTACGCCGTTCTGCCTGAGAATCCCGCGGTGATCGGGCGGGCCGGGACCTTGCTGACGTTCCAGGTCGCGATCGAGGGTGGCATCAAGGGGATCGATCGCACTGAGCTGGCGCAGTTCGTGCGGGCGACGTACGGCGCTCCGCAAGGCTGGGCGTCGCAGGGTCAATGGCGGTTCCGGCAGGTCGGGCCGGGCGAGACGCCGGACTTCAAGCTGATGCTGGTCACGCCGGAGACGCGCGACACGATCTGCGGTGCCGCGCCGGATCGCTACACCAGTTGCCGGATCGGGGACCGCGTTGTCCTCAACGTCGCCCGCTGGGTACACGGCGTACCGAACTTCGGTGCACCGCTGACGACGTACCGGCAGTACATGATCAACCACGAGACCGGGCACCGGCTCGGCTACGGCCACGAACTCTGCCCGCGCCCGGGCCGGCCGGCACCGGTCATGCAGCAGCAAACCCTTGGTCTCCACGGCTGTACGGCGTACGCCTGGCCGTACCTCAACGGCGTGCGCTACAAGGGCCGCCTAGGTCAGTACGACGACCCCATTCCTTAGGCCGTGTCTGGTGCTCCCGCGCCGTAGCGAGCAGGTGCTCGGCACGGCACCTCGCCGCACTGGAGCAAAGGCCACGATGAAACCACATCGAGGCCTTCACTCCAGCACGCCGATACACCGCACCGAGCACCTGCTCGCTACGGCGCGGGAGCACCAGACACGACCTACTCCTGAATGATCGACAAGACGTTGCCAGCCGGGTCCTTGAACCAGGCGATCAGCGGGCCGACGCCACGGTAGACACCGAGCTCGTCCTGGTCGTCGTTGTACCGCTCGAACGTCACACCGCGATCCGTCAGCTCACGCGCGGTCGACGTGATGTCCGCGACGGGGAAGTTGAGGACGGTGTACTCGGCCGGCACGTGATCCTGCTTCGGGTAGACGAGGATCGGGATGCCGCCTGAGATCTGCAGCTGCAGCATCCCGTTCTCCTCGCCGACGGTCAGACCCAACGTGCTCCCGTAGAACTCCTTCGCGGTCGCGATGTCGTCCACGGAGAACCCGCTGAACGCCTTGGTGTCCTTGAACATCTCGAACCTCCTGGTTGACTCCCTGATATCAGGTACGTCGAGGCTGTCGAGGGCTCTTCGACACCGCGGCGAACTCAGTTGTGCAGAGCCACCTGTGGGATCGCCTGCGTCACGGTGGCCGTGACGGCGGCGGATTCGAGGCCGTCGGCAACGGTGTGCAGGAGACGGACCAGGTGGGCCGCGTCGGTCGGCCCGAGAATCCCTGTGATCACGTCGAGAACGCGGACCGTCAGGCCGTCCAGCTGTGACAGCCGCGCCTGACCCAGCGACGTCACCGCGAGCCCCGGGGTGGTCCGGACCATGCCGAGGGCCTCGAGCTCGGCGATCGCCAGCTCCGCCTCGCCCGGAGTCGTACCGACCTGCTCTGCCACGTCGTCCGCGGTGCGGCGGCCGTTCGCGATCGCGTTCAGCATCAGCGCGGCCGGCATCTTCATCCCGACCGCGTCCTGCAGGCCGAGGATGAGTGGATGCGCGTGGCCGCGGACTCGCTCCACCGCGTCGAGCAGACGGAGCGCGTCGCCGACATTGCCGATCAAGTGCTCGGTCTGGACAGCCTCGAGGCCGTTGGGGTGGACCCGATCGGATGGTTGCACGACTCCGTCGGCCACTCTTTCAGGGACCGCCAGTGCCTTCGTTCCAGCGTCTTCGATGGTCACGTCTCCAGCGTACGGAGTCGTTCCGACAGCCCGGCGTGTCGTTCCTGAGGAAACCCTGTGAATCTGAACGCCTCGATCATCTACCCTCGCGGGCATGCGGTTGAACGGCAAACGAGCACTGGTGATCGGTGGAGGCGGCGGCGGGATCGGACGCGCCGTCAGTGCGGCTTTCGGGGCCGAGGGAGCCGCGGTGACTGTCGCGGACATTGACCTCGGCCGGGCCGAAGAGGCGGCCGAGGCGCTGCGCCAGCACGGCGCGACGGCGTACGCCGTGACCGGGGATGTCCGTTCACTACAGGACGTCGAGGCGATGGTTGCCGCAGCGGTCGAAAATCTCGGCGGGCTCGACGTGCTGGTCACAGTGGTCGGCGGGCAGGTCGCGTTCGTGCCGGCGGTCAAGCTGCACGAGATGGCCGACGAGGACTGGGACACCATCTACGAGGTCAACCTCCGCTACGTGGCGCGCGCGGTCCGGGCGGCGCTACGGGTGTTCCTCGACCAGGGCAGCGGCGGCGCGATCGTCAGCGTCGGCTCGGTGACCGGCTTCATGGCGGCACCACACCAAGCGGCGTACGGCGTGATGAAGGCGGGACTGCTCAGCCTGGCCCGGACGGTCGCTGCCGAGTACGCCGGCGACGGCATCCGGATGAACGTGGCGGCGGCCGGTGCGATCGCGACCGCGGTGGCCAACGAGAACGTGGACGCCGAGGTCGTCGAGGAGATCCCGGTAGGCCGGTTCGGCAGGTCGGAAGAGGTGGCTGCTGCCGTCGTCTACCTGGCCTCGGACGCTTCGGCGTACATGACCGGCCAGCAGGTCGTGCTGGACGGCGGCGTCTCCGTGCGCGGGCCGTTCGACTGACGATCACGACAGTCGAAAACCTGCTCGAAGAATTGGGTCCTGCCCGGTCTCGAAAAAGTTTGCCCACAGCCGGACAAATCGCGATCGAGGCGTGACTTAGCGTCCGCGTCTTCCGTTGGATCTGACGTGACGGTGAACACACGGCGCACCGGCACCGCGCTCGCTCCGCGTTCCCAGGCCGCACATCTCGAAAGACAGCCAGGAGGACCAGTGACAACCGCGACCGCCACCCAGACGTCTGAGCGCCGACGCGTCCGAGTCTGGTTCGGTGAGCACGTGATCGCCGACTACAACGCCGAGCCGGCGTTGGCCGAACGGTACGCACACGCCATGAGCCGTCGCTTCGCCGGACTTCGGGTCACCAACGACCCGATGCCCGCCGTGGACCGGCTCCCCGACCCCCTGCCCGGCGAGCGCATGTGGGACGTAGCACCCCGCTGAGGAAGCCCCCGGTACCTTCTCGCGTTCCTTTTCTCACCAGACAACCCACCCGGAAACGCGGCCGGTCGAGAACCTCACCTCGATCACCTGAAGGCATCGGTTGAAGTGCTCCGCACCGGGTGCGGAGCACTAGGCGGCAAGCGAGTGTGGGCGGTCTGCCCCTCGCTTGCCGCCGTTTCTCCCCTGCACACATGCGCCTGACAGCACCACCTGAAACCGAGAACCACGTCCGCACCGGGATCCCCAAGGTCCGGTGCGGACGTTTCGTTGGTCAGAGGTTGGCGTAGTACTCCGGCCGCATCTGGATCAGCTGGACGTAGTTGCCGTCCGGATCGATCAGCGTCGCGAACCAGCCGATGCCGCGGTCCTCCGGCTGGACCAGCCACTCCACCTCGAGCGTGCGCAGGTGCGCGGCCGTCGCCTCGATGTCGTCGACGGCGAAGTTCACGATGCACCGGCCAGGCTCGGCGGTCTTCACGGCGACGTCGTCGCGGTGCTCGACGACCAGGCCGAACCCGCCGAGGTTCAGGTTGCCGTGGCCGTCGACCTCCGCGTGGAAGCCGTCGCGATACCAGGCCTTCAACCGGTCGGGGTCGGCAGTGCCGAGCAACATGCTGTTCAGAACGGGCTGAGCCACAGTGTCTCCTGAGTCCGTCGAGCTGCCGATCAGCTCACACGTCCGGTACGTCGGAGTCAGCTCGGCTGTCTCGACATCCTCAGCTCCCGGTGATGAACTCCGCCACGATCGGGCCGAGCACCTCCGGGTCGACATCGTGCGGCTGACCGTCCATCGTCAGCCGCCGGCCTTGCGGCAGCAGGTCCGCCACGATCCGCGCGGTGTTGCGCCGCCAATCCCGGCTCTCGCCGCCGTCGATCACCAGCGTCGGCACGGTGATCGCGGTCGCCCAGTGAGCCGGGATCGTGAAGTCGTCCATCAGCAGTACGTCGTACACAAGCGTCGGGGCCAGTGCCTCCAGGTCCTTCCACAGCGGGGCGTTCCGCAGCGGTGCGACCACCTCGGCCGGCATCTCCACGGCTGTCACCAGGAACAGTTCGGTCGCGTCGCCGTACCGGTCCTGCGCGACCAGCTCGTGCAGCCGGTTCGCGAGATCGACCGGCACGGATCGGGTGTCGTCGAGGATGAACGGCGGTTCGATCAGCAGCAGCCCGCGGATCGGAACCCCCTGCGCGGCGGCTTCCGCCGCGAACACGGCACCCGTCGAGACACCCAGCGCGTACGCCGAACCTCCCACGACGTCGACGACCGCGGCCAGGTCCTCCAGCTCACGCTCGACCGCCCACGGCTGCACGTCGCCACTGTCCCCGCGGCCGCGACGGTCGTACGTCGCGACCGTGAACCCACCGGCCAACCGTTTCGCCAAGGGAATGAATGTCCGCCGGTCGTTCAGCGCCCCACCGACGAGAACGATCGCCGGACCACTGTCGCCGTACACCTCGACCACGATCGGTGTCCCGTCGCGCGACACCACGGTCTCGATTCGCGGCCGCAACGCCGCGGTGGATGGAGATCGTTGCGGGGCGGACTCGCCGTACAGCCCGCCCAAGTAGGCAAACAGGTCGCTGTGTCCGTACAGCCGTGGTTCGGTGTGCTGCGCCAATCCCTCGAAGTACCGCTGATACCGCCGTCGCGTCGCGTCGAGCTCGCCGGCATCGTCCAACCGCTGCAGGCAGAACGCGCGGACCGTCTCCAGCAACCGATAGCGCGACCCCGACGTTCCATCCACACGGACGACGAGCGACCGGTCGACGAGCCTGGTCAGAAGCTCCGCAACCTCAGCCACCGGTACGTCGTCACCCGCGCACACCGCCTCGGCCGCGGCCAGCGTGCACCCGCCGGGATGTGGTGCGAGCCGGCGCAGCACGGCGCGTTCGGGTTCGCCGAGCAGGTCCCAGCTCCACTCG
The DNA here is from genome assembly GCF_045207705.1 of Kribbella sp. NBC_00889. Taxonomy (NCBI): domain Bacteria; kingdom Bacillati; phylum Actinomycetota; class Actinomycetes; order Propionibacteriales; family Kribbellaceae; genus Kribbella; species Kribbella sp. NBC_00889. Next base: position 7,842,672 of record NZ_CP108783.1, read on the forward strand.
ACCATCGCCGACAGGGTCTGCTGCCGATCGGGCAGACCGCGTTGGCGGTAGCGGTTGTCGAAGCGGTCGACGAGGTCGTGAACGTCCATCGCGCCCACCCGGATCGCGGCCAGCTCCAGCGCAAGCGGCAAACCGTCCAGCCGCTGGCACAACGCAATGACCGCATCGGTGTTGTCAGCGGTCAGCCGGAAGCGCGGATCGGCGGCCTCGGCGCGGGCGACGAAGAGTTGGACCGCCGCACTCTCGGCCGCGTCGGCGCCGGCTGTCGGCAGGTCCAACGGAGGGACCGGCCGCCGGTGTTCGCCGGCAATCGACAGGGGTTCGCGGCTGGTCGCGAGAATCCGCAGACCAGGCGAGCGCAGGAGTCCGGTCGCAACCTCCGCGGCCGCCTCGATCACGTGCTCACAGTTGTCGAGGACAACAAGTACGTCGGCACCCGGCTGCACGGTCGCCTCGACCAGCGCCGACAGCTCGCGCACGGAGGCGCCCGGATCGAGCGCGGCCAACTCCACCAGCCAGACCCCGTCGGGTGAGTCGACGCGGCGAGCGGCCGCGAGCGCGAGGCTCGTCTTGCCGACCCCACCCGCGCCGGTCAGTGTTACGAGCCGCCCAGACTCAAGCTGCTCCACCACGTCGTCGACCGCCGCGTCCCGGCCGATCAGTTCCGTGAGCCCGGCCGGAAGGTTGCTCTTCGCCGTGGCCGTCGCAGTTGGCTCCTCGGTCAGGATCTCCTGATGCAGCGCTACCAGCTCTGCGCTCGGATCGAGCCCGAGCTCGTCCCGCAACCGATCTCGAAGGTCGCCGTAACTCTCCAGCGCCTCGGCCTGCCGCCCGGACCGATGCAGCGCCTTCATCTGTACGGCGCGCAGCCGCTGCCGCAACGGATGACGCGCGACGAGCTCCGCCAGCTCGGCGACAAGGACCTCGTGCTCACCCAGCACGAACCGCGCTTCGGCGTACGCCTCCTGGACCGCGAGCCGCTCCTCGTCGAGCCGGTCGATCGTCGCCCGGGCGAACGCTTCCTGCGCCACATCGGCGTACGCCGGACCGCGCCACAGCGTGAGCGCGTCGGCGAGGGTCGCGGCGCGCATCCGGGCGCTGCCGGTCTGCCGAGCACGAGTGGCGAGGGCACGGAACCGGCCCGAGTCGACCGCCTCCGGTGCCACTGCGATCAGGTAGCCGGCTGGTCCGGTCTGTACGAGGTCTCGAGCACCCGGCTCGGCATCCTCCAGCGCGCGACGCAACTGGGACACCCGGGTCTGCAGCGTCGCGGTCGGGTTGCCAGGTAGTTCGTCACCCCACAGATCGTCGATGAGCGCCGTCACGGCGACCGGGCGGCCGGCGTGCAGCAGCAGGTCGGCCAGCAGCCCCCGCACCTTGCGATCAGGGATCCGCACCGCCTGGCCATCGTCGGTCCACGCGGTGACCGGACCCAGTACGCCGAAACGCATGCGGCTCAGACTAGGTCCTCCAAAGGTTTTCTGAAGTGGTTCGCTCCAGGCTTGCCGCCATGACAACCATGACGAAGCAATCCGCACCACCACTCCTACTCGCCGGTGCGATCGCCGGCCCGCTGTACGTCGGCATCGGCACCATCGAGGCGATCGTCCGCGACGGCTACGACATCCGCAGGCACTCGCTGAGCCTGCTCGCGAACGGCAACGGCGGCTGGATCCACTCGACGATGATGGTCGTGACCGGCCTGCTCACGGTCGTCGGCGCTCTCGCGCTGCGCCGCGCCGGACTCCGATCCCGCTGGGCCGTCGGCGGACTCGTCCTGTACGGCGCAGGCGTCGCCGTTGCCGGTCTGATGCGGGCCGACCCGGCCGACGGCTTCCCGATCGGTACGCCCCCCGGGATCCCGGACAGCGTCAGCTGGCATGGCTTCGGCCACGTCATCGCCGGGTTCATCGGGTTCATCGGCCTGATCGTCGCCTGCTGCGTGCTCAGCCGGAGGTTCGCCCGCCAGAACGAGCGAGGCTGGTCCCGCTTCTCCCTGGTCACCGGTGTCGTCTACTTCCTCAGCCTCGTCGGCCTGTCCACCGGGGGCGGCAGCACCGTCGGCAACCTCGGTTTCACCGTCGCCGTGATCCTCGGCTGGACCTGGTTGACCCTTCTGATGCTCCACGCTCGGACGGAGGAGGTCCGATGAAGTTCACTGCCGAACTCTTGTCCACGGGCAAGAACACCGCCGGCTTCGAGGTACCCACCGACGTCGTCGAGGCGCTCGGCGGCGGCGGTCACCCGAAGGTCTGTGTCACCGTCAACGGCTACACCTTCCGCACCTCGATCGCCCGGATGGGTGGCCGCTATCTGCTGGGTTTCAGCGCTGAACGTCGTACCGAGGCAGGCGTCGTACCCGGTGGGGTGATGGAGGTCGACGTCGAACTCGACACGGCCGAGCGGGTGCTCGAGGTACCCGAGGAGCTTGCTGCCGCGTTGGCGGCGGACGGGAAGGCCAAGGAGTTCTGGGAGACGCTGAGCTACAGCAAGCAGCAGTGGCACGTGCTGCAGGTGACGTCCGCGAAGACCGACGCCACCCGGGACCGGCGGATCGAGAAGTCGATCGGGATGCTGCACGAGGGCCGGGCCCGCTGATGCGGTTCATCGCCGTACTGCGTGCCGCCGAGGATTACGGGTTTCCACCGCCGGAGCTGGCGGAGGGGATCGCCGCCCTCGGCGCGGAGGCAGTCCGGAGCGGGGTGCTGGTCGACACCGCCGGTCTGTTGCCGGTGGCAACCGCTACCCGGGTCGTCGTCTCCGCCGGGACGCTGACCGTCAGTGAAGGGCCGCGAGACGACGGGCTGCCGCTCGGCGCGTACGCGGTCTACGACGTGGCCGGCCGCGACGAGGTCGTCCACTGGACCAAACGTTTCATGGATCTTCATCGCCAGACCTGGCCGGGCTGGGAAGGCGAGTCCGAGATCCGCCAGGTGTTCGGCCCGGAGTCCTGAGGCTCTACTGTTGCGGCGTGGACTGGCCGGCCGGGGTGACGACGAGACCACTACGGCCTGAGGATGTGCCGGCCGTGGTCGAGGTGGCGAACGCGATCGCCGAGGCAGACCAGAGCGGTCAGTACGTCACCGCGGAAGGCTTCTCCGATGCCATCGCGGACCTCGACCTGGCCAAGGACTCAATGGCTGTGTGCGATGCCGACGGGCTGGCCGGCTACGGCCTCGTCGATCCGCCGCAGGTGCGTGACGGGCAGTCGGTCGCGGAGGCGAAAGGCGGTATCCATCCACGATCGCGCCGGACCGGCCTTGGCGGTCCACTCCTCGCCTGGCAGACGAACCGGGCCCGCGAGCGCGCCGCCGACGTGGTCGACGTCGAAGTCGAGGCGATCGCCACCGGCGCCCTCGCGATGCTCGCATCCCAGGGCTTCCAACCGGTCCGCTACTTCGAGGTGATGCGTCGCTGGTACGACGATCAGCCCGTCAGCGCGCGGCCGCTGCCCGCCGGATTCACGATCATCAGATTCGAGCCGTCGTACGACGAACGGCTGCGGCTGGCGCACAACGAGATCTTCCGGGACCACTGGGGAGTCAGTGAGAAGGACGACGCGGCATGGCGCCGGTGGTTCACCGGCAGCCGCCACTTCCGGGCGGAGTGGTCGAGCGTCGTCCTCGACGCCGACCGGGTCGCGGCGTACGCGTTCGGGTACGAGTTCCCGATCGACACCGAACGCACCGGCTACCGCGAGCTCTGGATCGGCCAGGTCGGAACCCGTCGCGAGTACCGGTGCCAGGGTCTCGCCCGCGCCGCGATCAGCACCAGCCTCCGAATCGCCCGCACCGACGGTTGCGACCGCTCGGCCCTGGGCGTCGACGTCGACAGCCCCACCGGCGCCACCCGCCTCTACGACTCTCTCGGTTTCAAGACCGTCTCGCGGACGATCCTGCACCGGCTCTCACTCGTACGACGGAGTGCGCCGGGCTGATCTCCGTCGTGGGAGCCAGGTCCGCAGGACTCGGGTGAGACAGACTGATGCGATGGGCGGACTCGAGCGGCTGGGCATCCCCGGTCCACGCACGCGAGATCGGATGATCGACGTCGCCGTCGTGCTCGCGGTCGGCGTCGCGTCCTCGGTGCCGTTCATCGGCCGCGAACCCGGAGCCATCACAGCGCTCGGCGTCGTCGCCAACCTGGCCACCGTGATCCCGCTGCTCTGGCGCCGCCGCTGGCCATTCGGCGTGATGGTCGTCGTCGGCGCGGCCGCGGTGCTGGTCTCGCTCCACCATCGACCGGGTCAGAACCTGCAGTACGGTGGCCTGGTCGCGATCTACACGCTCGCCAGCCTCGGCCACAAACGGTGGCAGCGAATCGGGCTGCTCGTCGTCATCCTGGTCACGTTCCCGCCGGCGTCGCTGCTGCTCAAGCACAACGACCTGGACGAGTTCATGTTCACCTTCCTGCTGCCGGTTGCCGCCTTCCTGGCCGGCTCGCTCGAACGCAGTCATCGCGAACGCGCCGCTCAACTCGAGCGGGAGCGTGTGTCGGAGGCCGCCCGGGCCGCCGCCGAGGAACGGGCCCGGGTCGCCCGAGACATGCACGACATCCTGGCCCACGCGGTCACGCTGATGGTCGTCCAGGCCGAGGCGGGGCCGGTCGTCGTACGCACCGATCCGGACCGGGCCGAACGCGCCTTCGACGCGATCGCCGACGCCGGCCGGGACGCGATGGTGCAGCTCCGGCGGCTGCTCGGCGTACTCAAGGCGGGCGAGGACCGGGCGCCGCAGCCGACGCTGGCTTCGCTGCCGGACCTGGTGACGGGTACGGCGTCGTTGGAGGAGACCGGCGTACGACGTGCGATGGCGCCGGACACCGAGGTCGCGGTGTACCGGATCGTCCAGGAGGCGCTGACGAACACGGTGAAGCATGCGCGCGCCCAGCGGGTCGCCGTACGGCTGGACTGGTCGGAGGCGGGCTTGGAGCTGTCGATCACGGACGACGGGATCGGCGCCGAGGTGTCGGCGGGCGGGCACGGGCTGGTCGGGATTCGCGAACGCGCCGCTGCCTGTGGTGGCTTCGCGGAAGCCGGGCCGTTGGGTGGTGGCGGGTTCGAGGTACGGGCCAGATTGCCTTATCTGGAAGGGGTTTCATGATCCGGGTGGTACTGGCCGACGATCAGGAGCTGGTACGCAGCGGTTTCGCGATGATCCTGGACGCGCAACCCGATATCGAGGTCGTCGGTGAGGCGGCCGATGGTGCCGAGGCGGTCGAGCTTGTCCGGGCTCTCACGCCCGACGTAGCTCTCCTCGACGTCCGGATGCCGCGCGTCGACGGCCTCGCCGCGGCCCGCACGATCTGCGCGAGCACCCCGGCGAAGGTGGTCATGCTCACCACCTTCGACTCCGACGACTACGTGTACGACGCGTTGTACGCCGGGGCCAGTGGGTTCCTGCTGAAGGATGTTCGGCGGGACGACCTGGTGCACGCCGTGCGCGTTGTGGTGGCCGGCGAGTCTCTGCTCGCGCCGAGTGTCACCCGTCGCCTGATCGCCGATCTGACCCGGAGCCGTCCCCGCAGTACGCCGGCCGCTGCGCTCGACGTACTCACGAGCCGCGAGCGGGAGACACTCGTCCTCCTCGCCCGCGGCTTGTCGAACGCCGAGATCGCCGCTGCCCTGACCGTCAGCGAACACACCGTCAAGTCCCATGTCAGCAACACCCTCACCAAGCTCGACCTCCGCGATCGGGTCCAGGCCGTCATCGCGGCGTACGAGACTGGTCTGGTCACTCCCACGAACCAGTAGTTGCCGCAAGCTCCCTCTTCTCGGCGATGTGGTGCGTGGTTGTGGTGACGACGCTGGAGGAATGAAGAGACTAGGGATGATCGCGGCCGGGCTGCTGGTTGCCTACGGCATCGTTCGGTTGATCGACGGGATGGACGGCTCGCACGGGCCGGGACTGTGGTGGACGGTCGGACATCTGCTGTTCCTGGCCGGGATGCTGCTGTTCGCCGTCGTGCTTGTCCTCGCTCGCGGTGAGCTGATCCGGCGACGGGGCGTTGGGACAGCGGCTGTGGTGGTCGGGCTGTTGGGAGTGGCGGCGTTCGTCCGGGTGATCCTGGTGGACCTCATGGTCGGCTTCCGCGCCGAGGACCGGGCTGGTATGTCGCGGATCAGCGACGAGTACGACCGCTGGCCGGGCAACCTGGGCATCTACGAACCGCTGTCCACCGTTGGCCCCGCGTTGTTCCTGATCGGACTGCTCGCGTTGGCGGTACTCCTCGTGCTCGACCGCCGCCTGCCGGTCTGGTCCCCGATCCTGCTGGCGGCCGGCTTCGCCGTCATCACCGCCAACCTGGACCTGATGCCGCTCGGCGGCCTGCTCCTGGGCGCCGCCTTCGCGCTAGCAGTACGACCGGCATCCACGATCGACGCCGTACGCACGCCGGACCTTGGCAACCGACGAGACGGGTGACAGCTGCCCACCGCCGTGCCAGCTGGCCAGGAAGGACTGTGGTGGCACAGCCCCACGCCGGATCCACCACTTGCCCGGAGCCGTCGGCCAGCTGATCCCGAAATGCAGATGCGGTGGCGTCCCACGAGCACTCCCGGTCTTGCCGGTCAGCCCCAGCGTCTGCCCGGCCCGGACCGCTACCCCCGGCCGGATCCCGCCCGCGATCGCCGACAAATGAGACCCGTAGTACCGAACCCCGTCGACCCCCACAACGGAAACCGACAGCCCACCCCGATCCCGCCCCACATTCGTCGTCGCATGCCACCCGTCGACCCGCGTCACCTCGTCCACCCGCCCATCAACCGGCGACACGAACCGGCACCCCACCGCCGCAAAAATGTCCGCCGCCGGATAGTCATGATGACTCCCCGAAGCATCCCCCCGACACCCTCCAACCGGAAACACATACCGAACCCGCGCGGCTGGCGACTGCACTGGTGCGGTGACCGTGGCCCGACCGCTTGGAGTCGGAGTCGGCGCAGTCGTAGTTGTCGGCCGGGCAGGCGTCGTAGTCCGGGGATTGTTCGTCGGCGGCGGACTGGCTTGGCCGGATTGTGCATCATCGAACACGCCGATCGCAGACAGCGCGAACAGTCCGGTGGCCGTGACAGCCACCGCGGCCGCCAGGAATACTGCCCAGACGGGACGCGTCACGGGTACCAGAAGGCGTTGACCGTTGCGGCCGAGTACACCGTCTCGCAGGGAATCCCGTTCTTGTCCGCATCCATCCGCAGCGGCCTGTCGTAGTACCACCAGTAGGCGACCGCCTGGGCGTACGTCGCTCCGCGGGCTGCGAGGTCACGGCACAGCAGTCCGGATCCCAGCGGAGCGGCTCCGCTGGTCTCCCGGCCGTTCCAGTATGCGGCGACATCGCTGCGCGGATATACCGTCTCGCACGGGATTCCGTTGCGATCGGCATCCATCTGGTTCGGTTGGCCATGCAGCCGCCAGTAGTCGATCGCCGCCACGTAGCTGAAGCCTTTGGCCTTCAGATCACGGCAGAACAACCCCGCAGGCAACGAACGTACATCGCCGACCACCTTCGGTGGCGCAGGTACGGATGAGGTCGTCGTGCCTTTGGCCGACGGAGGCACGGTCAGCGTCGTGACCGGTGCGGGTGCTGCGGTTGTCGGCTGCTGCGGCGTACTGGCCGCGTCGCGCACCGGGTCGTCCTTGTTCGTCATCAGCACCACCAGCCAGATGAGCAGGACCACGATGACCCCGACGGCCACTCCGCCGATCGCCGCCAGCGTGGCGTTGCCGTGCTCGTGACCGAGGTGACCGGTGTGGTGACGATGCGTGCGTGAATGCGGTTCTCCGTTCATGATTTCCCCCCGCGACCCATTGAAGCTTCGCGACTTTGCGCTGTCCATGGGTCGCGGGTGTTGCGATTGGGTCGCAGGTGGGGCGGCGGTGGGTTCACCGGGAGAACATCTGGTGGTCATCGGGGTGGGTGATGATCCGGCCCGGATCCGGTTTCCGAGAGGACATGTGATGGGGCACTCGCACGACCCCCTGCGGGTTCGCGGTACCGACGGCCACCGCAGCCAGCCCGGGTACCTCGGCGCGGCGGTCGACCCGGCCGGTCCGGCCCTCGACGTGGTCGGCGACGCGGACCCGTGGGTCGACCCGTGGTTCTACACGAACCCCATCTGGGTGCTGCCCAAGTGATCATCGCCATCGACGCGGACAGCCGGGACACGGCCGCGGCCGACCACCTGCTGTACGACCTGCTCGACGCCATGGACCGACCGGTCGTCGCCTGCACCCACATGGTGTCGGGCGGCGACCGTCCGCACGTCGCGGTGTCCCTGACGAGTACGGCGGACCTCGCCCAACCGGTCCGGGACCACCTGGCCGGGCAGAACGTCGGCCTGGCCATCACCCGCCCGGGCGCGGAACTCCGGACCCGCTGCAACATCGACCACCTGGAAGCCGTCGGCGGTCAGCCGGTCGCCGACGACGCCCTGGTCGACACCTGCGACTTCCTCCGCCCGCTCCGCCGCGACGGCCGCCTGGTCCTCCAGCTCCAGCCCGCCGCCGGCAACGTCCTCATCCCGTTCGAGCTCCAGCACCAGCAGCAGTGCTGCGCCGACCACTGAACGGCGAGCTACCGTCGGAGTATGGGCGATGGGACAGGCAGGTTCCTGGGCATCCCGTACGACTGGCGCCGCCCGACGCCGGACCGCACGAGGTCACGATGGTGGAATCCCGACGAGCCACGGCTGTTCACGCCGAAGGTGCTCGGCTGGGGCTACGACCTCAACTTGGCGCGGCTGTTCGGCCGCCACCCCAAGAAGAACTGACCGGGCTCAGCGCCGTACGTCCCACGCGTCGGAATCCCGCAGTACGTCGGGAAGCTCGCCGATGACCCCGAGTCGTTGGGTGCACCGGGTCAGAGCGACGTACAGGTCACGCAGCCCACGCGGGGACTCGATGACGATGCCGTCGGGGTCGACGACCAGGACCGAGTCGAACTCGAGGCCCTTGGCTTCGCGAGCACTCAGAACGGTGATGTCAAGGTCGGCGACCGCTTCCTGGACGAGCTCGAGCCGGCTGCGCGACGTGATGATCCCGACCTGTCCGTACGCCGACTCCTCGGCCGCGACCTTATGGACGTACATGGCCTGGTCCGACGCCGAGATGTCGGCGTGCCAAGGCTTCACCCCGGTCGAGCGCACCGACTGCGGCGCCTTCGCCGACGGGTCGACCTCGTGCAGGACGTCACTGGCCAGGTCCATCACCTCGGCCGGCGTGCGGTAGTTGAGCGTCAGCTCGGCCAGCCGCCAGCGATCGCCGAACGTCTCGCCGAGCGCGGCCGACCAACTCGTTCCGCCGCCGATCGACCCGGTCTGGGCGACATCGCCGACCACGGTCATCGAACGCAGCGGGCAGCGGCGCGCGATCGCGCGCCACGCCATCGGTGAGAGCTCCTGCGCCTCGTCCACGATCACGTGCCCGTACGTCCAGCGCCGGTCCGCCGCGGCCCGGTCCGCGAGTGTGCGATCGTCGTCCGCCTCGTAGCGTTCGGCCAGCGCCTCGGCGTCGAGGATGTCCTTCGCGGTCAGGACCTCCGCATCGTCGTCCTCGTCGAAGTCGGTCGACCCCGAGCCGCTGAGAACGTCCAGCGCCCCTTGCGCGTAAGAGATCGCCCGCGCCCGGGCCGCCCGTTCGCGAGCCGCCTCGCTCCCGTCATCGCCGAGCAACTCGGCGGCCTCGTCGAGCAGCGGTACGTCGGACGGACTCCAGTCGGCGCCGTAGCGCAGTAGATGCTCGCGTTCGAGCTCGCTCAGTTGCGGCGCGGCCAACGCCAGCCGGTCCTCGTCGCCGTACAGGTCCTCGAGCAGCTTCTGTGGGCTGAGGAGCGGCCAGAGCTGATCGAGCAGCGCCTGGACCGCCGGCTCGGCCAGGACCTCCTTGCGCAGCTCGGACAGCTCGTACTCGTCGAGCAGGTTCTCTCCGTCGTACGGGTCGGTGGCGACCAGATCGGCGTACTGATTCGTCAGGTGGTCGACCATCTCGGTCAGGAAGAACGGACGGGCCTGGTTGTGGGTGAGGTTCCGTGCGCGAGCCCGCTCGCGGATCTCCAGGCACACCGTCGGATCGAGACGAAGCACGGTCCGGTCGACGGTGACGTGGACGGGGCGCTCCGGGATCCACTCCCGGTCGTCGACCGCCTTCGCGATCACGTCGGCCATCACCGGACGGCCCTTCACCTCGGCGCTCTCGGCCGTCTCCGGGCGGGTCGCGGTCAGGCCCGGGTACAGCTCGGCGACGGTGACCAGGCGGACGCCGTCCTCGCCGAGCGACGGCAGCACCTGACCGATGAAGCGCAGGAACGCCGCATTCGGCCCGACCACCAGAATTCCGCGTTTTTCCAGTTGTTCGCGGTGGGTGTAAAGGAGAAATGCCGCGCGGTGCAGTGCGATCGCGGTCTTGCCGGTGCCGGGACCGCCCTGGACGACCAGGATTCCGGGCAGCTCGGAGCGGATGATCCGGTCCTGGTCGGCCTGGATCGTCTGCACGATCGACTCCATCTGGCCGGTCCGGCGCGCGTCCAGCGCCTTCAGCAGGACGGCCTCGCCGATCACGCCGGTGCCGGGCTTGGACGCGTCGGCCGCGGTCCGGCCCAGGTCGAGTTGCTCGTCCTGGACGTCGATCACCGTGCGCAGCCGGGTCTGGATGTGCCGGCGCCGGACGACGCCCTCGTTCGCCACCGCGGTCGCGATGTAGAACGGGCGGGCCGCGGGCGCACGCCAGTCGACCAGCAGGGACTCGTAGTCGTCGTCGTGCAACCCGATCCGGCCGAGGTGCAGGATCTCACCGTCGGCCGCGTCCAGCCGGCCGAAGTACAGCCCCTCCTCGGCCGCGTTCAGCCGGGCCAGCCGCGCGTTCAGGTCGCGGATCCGGCCGTCGCGCTGGTGGAGTGCCTGCGCGTTGCGGGTCTGGACCAGTTGCTCGTCCTGCTTGCGCTCCTCGGCCCGCTCGCGCTCGGTATCGAGCGCGGCGTAGAACGTCGTCAGGTGACCCTGTTCGGCCTGCACCGGATTCGGCAATTCCATCCCCTTGTGATAAACTACGCGCGTTGGTTCCCAGAGGTCATTTCTGACGCATTCTCTGGTAGCAGCCATACAAATCGTTGAGTTTATCCTCCTTCCCGGCGTTTTTGTACTGCCGCAGTTTTTCGGCCCGTCCCCTGTCCCCGGATCGGCCGGTCGGGCACGATCGGAGGATGGTGTTCCACTACATCGTCCCGCCGTACCTGCTCGAGCAGCTCGAGCAAGCCGTGGACGACCCCAGCCTCCGCGCCCGCTTCCGCCAGTCGCTGCAGCACGACGCCGTACTGCGAACACGCCGGGCGACTGGAGCCGCTGCCGCCGAGCCTGCGGCCGAGTCGGGTGGACTGCAACGCGCCGTGTACGACGCGGAGAACCGGACGAACCTGCCGGGTACGCCGGTGCGCGCCGAGGGCGAGGATCCGGTCCAGGACGAGTCCGTGAATCAGGCGTACGACGGGACCGGCGCGACCTGGACGATGTTCAGGGAGTGCTTCGGCCGTGACTCGATCGACGGCGACGGGCTGGCGCTGACGTCGTCGGTGCACTACGACCGCGGCTATGCGAACGCGTTCTGGGACGGCGCGCAGATGGTCTTCGGTGACGGTGACGGCGAGATCTTCGGCGGGTTCACCGGGTCGGTCGACGTCACCGGGCACGAGCTGACCCACGGCGTCACGCAGTACACCGCGAACCTCGCGTACGAGGGGCAGTCGGGCGCGCTGAACGAGAGCATCTCCGACGTCTTCGGCTCGCTCGCGAAGCAGCACAACCTCGGCCAGAGCACCGAGGAGGCCGATTGGCTGATCGGCGCTGGGCTGTTCCAGCCGGGCGTGCAGGGTGTGGCGCTGCGCTCGATGAAGGCACCCGGCACCGCGTACGACGACCCGCGACTCGGCCGCGATCCGCAGCCGGCGCACATGTCGGACTACATCGAGACCGAGGACGACAACGGCGGTGTACACCTCAACTCGGGGATCCCGAACCGGGCGTTCTACCTGACCGCGGCGGCGATCGAAGGCAACGCGTACGACGACGCCGGGAAGATCTGGTACGAGACCCTCACGTCGGGCACGCTCTCCGAGACGGCGACGTTCGCCGAGTTCGCCGAGGCCACTCAGGCGGCCGCGCGGGAGCTCTTCGGCGACGACTCCAGCCAACTCGCCGCGGTCACGGAGGCTTGGCAGACCGTCGGAGTCCTCACAGCGGAGTCGTCGACCACGACCGAGCCCGCTGAGCCGTCTGGTGCCAAGCAGCCCGCGTCGAGGGAGCGCGCCGAGTCCGAGTCGGAGGGACTCATGCGCGCCGCCAAATCGCACCTGCCGTCCAGCAGCCCGCCCGCGCCACCCACACCTCCGCCCGTACCGTCGCCCACCCCACCGTCCGCTTCCGAGGAGTGAACGGAGTTTGACCTCAAGTCGAGTTGAGGTACTAGCGTCCTCAGCGTGACTGTTCATCCGCTGCGGCTCGCGCTGCTCACGCGCAACGTGGACGCCGGGCGATTCGGGACACTGGTCACGGAGTGGTTCGCCCGCGAGGTCGAGCGCACCGACGAGTTCAAGCTCGACCTGATCGACCTCAGCGTCGTACCGCTCACCGAACTGCCGCGGCGGATCGAGGACGCGGACGCTGTCGTGATCGTGACGGCCGAGTACAACCACGCGTACCCAGGCGATCTGAAGGTCGCGATCGACGCGGTCCGCCGACCCTGGTACGCCAAGCCGATCGCCTTCGTCGTGTACGGCGGCCGATCGGGCGGACTGCGTGCCGCCGAGCAGCTGCGACTGGTCTTCGCCGAACTTCATGCGGTGACGATCCGCGACTCGCTGGGTTTCCACGAGGCCGACTTCACCCTGGCCGGCGAACCCACCGACGCGACCACCCCCGCCGCCGCGTCCGCGCTGCTCCGCCAACTGGCCTGGTGGTCCCGCTGCCTACGTGACGCCCGAGCAAACACGCCGTACCCGGCCTGACCTCCCTCCCTCCCTCCCACCCTCCTGCTCCGCGCCGCAGCACCTCCCCGTCTGGTGGGTCCGCCCAGCAGACGAGGGGTTTGCCACCCGTACGCAGCTGGCGAACCCACCATCCGATGGGTGAACCCAGCAAAGAGGAAGGGACAGGGGTGGAATAGCGGGCGAGACCCGGCGGTTGCGACCTGAGGTGAGCTCCGAACCGATACCCCTGTCCGTGCTCGACCTCTCGCCGGTACCGACGGGATCGCGACCGTCGCAGGCGCTGCACGAGACGCTCGAACTCGCGCGGTCCGCTGAGGCCGCCGGGTACCACCGCTTCTGGCTGGCGGAGCACCACAACATCCCGAGCGTGGTCAGCACGAGCCCGGAGGTGATGATCGCGGCCGTCGCCGCGGCCACCTCCACCATCCGTGTCGGCTCCGGCGGCATCATGCTGCCGAACCACTCACCGCTCAAGGTCGCCGAGACGTTCCGCGTCCTCGGCGGTCTGTACCCCGACCGCATCGACCTCGGCATCGGCCGCGCGCCCGGCACCGACCAGCGCACCGCGCTCGCGCTCCGCCGCAGCCGAGAGGCGCTCGGCGCCGACGACTTCCCCGAGCAGTACGCCGAGCTGCGCGCGTACGCCGAGGGCTTCCCGGCCGGCCATCCGTTCGCGCCGATCTCCGCGCAACCGAGCGACGTACCGCTGCCGCCGGTGTGGATCCTCGGCTCCAGCACGTACGGCGGTCAGGCCGCGGCGGCACTGGGGACCGGGTTCGCGTACGCCGGTCACTTCGGGACTCTGGATCCGGCCGGCGTGATCGCGTCGTACCGGGAGATGTTCCAGCCGTCGGACCAGCAGACCGAGCCGCACGCCATCCTCGCCCTGGCCGCGATCGTGGCCGGCACCGAGGAGCGCGCACAGCAACTGGCCCGGGCCAACGCGCTGTCCATGCTCCGGCTCCGCTCCGGCCGTCCAGGTCCGCTGCCCTCGCCGGAGGAGGCCGAGGCCTACCCGTGGTCGGACGCCGAGCTCGCCGCGGTCGAGGAGTGGGCCGGGCTCGTCTCGGTCGGCACCCCGGACCAGGTCGCCGCTGACCTCTCCCGCCGAGCCACCTCCGCCGGCGCCGACGAACTCATCATCACCACGAACATCCACGACCCCGCCGAGCGGCGGAGGTCCTTCGACCTGCTCGCCGGCGCCTGGGGCCTCAAGCCGCGATGAGTGGCGGACCTGCAGCACTCATCAACGCGTGCCGACAGACGATGTCGGCCGCTGCCTGAGCGTGAACCACGCGAGCGCGGCGTCATTGGTGAGTGCTGGAGGTCCGGGGTGTGCCGCGGACGTGCTCGAAGATGAGGCTGGTTTCGGCGTGCACAACCGCCGGGTCGGCGGTCAGGTGATCCAGCACGAACTCGCGGAGGGCGTCCGGCGAGGGCGCGGACACGTGCAGCAGGTAGTCGTTCGCGCCGCTGACGTGGAAGAGCGACAGGACGCCCGGTAGCGCCGGGACCTTGCTGCGGAAGCGGTTGATCTCGTCCCGCGAGTGCGCGCCGATCCGGATCGCGATCAGCGCCTGCAGCGGCTGACCGAGGGCCGCCAGGTCCACGTCGGCGTGGAAGCCGCGGATCACCCCGCGCTCGCGCAGCGACCGTACCCGGGTCAGGCAGGTCGACGGCGCGATCCCGGTCGCTTCCGCCAGCGCGTTGTTCGGCATCCGCCCGTCGGCGGTGAGCAGCCGGACCAGCTCCCGATCCACCTCGTCCAGCCCGCCGGGCCCGGACCCGGGCGCGGCCCGCGGCGCCGGTCCGGGGCTCCGACGATCCTTCGGCATGGCACCACTGTAGGGCTCCTCCACAGAATCCACAGCGTGTGGATGAACCTGTGGATGAATTTTCTTCGGAACTCTTGCGTCAGATCCGCAGAAGATTCCATCCTTGGTCACGCCAAGCGTCCGAGGAGGCTCGATGACCCAGCTCGACACGCGGTCGGTCCACGCCGGTCGCGACGACCTCACCGCCCTCGGCGTCCACGTGCCGCCGATCGACCTCTCCACGACTTATCCACTGCCGGATGTGGACAGCGGCGGGACGTCGTACGACGCGCTGGCGCAGGGCAACGGCCCGGACGGCGGCAGCCTCGTCTACCAGCGGCTGTGGAACCCGACCGTCGCGCGCTTCGAGAACGCTCTGGCGGAGCTCGAGCAGACCGATGGTGCGGTCGCGTTCGGCAGTGGCATGGCCGCGCTCACCGCCTGTCTCCTCGCTACCGTCGCGGCCGGCAAGCCGCACGTGGTCGCCGTACGCCCGCTGTACGGCGGCTCCGACCACCTGTTATCCACAGGCCTGCTGGGTACGACGGTCAGCTGGGTCGACGTCACCGGGATCGGTACGGCGATCCGGCCGGACACCGGACTGGTGATCGTGGAGACGCCGGCCAACCCGACTGTGGAGCTGGTGGACATCGCCGCGGTGGTCCGGCAGGCGGGCGACGTACCGGTGCTCGTGGACAGCACGTTCGCGACCCCGGTTCTGCAGCAGCCGGCTCGGCACGGGGCAAGTCTGGTGTTGCACTCTGCAACGAAGTACCTCGGCGGGCACGGCGACGTGATGGGTGGCGTCGTCGCGGCCGGCGTGGAGTGGATCGGCCGGCTGAGGCAGATCCGCGCAGTGACTGGTGGCCTGCTGCACCCGTTGGCGGCGTACGAACTGCACAGGGGACTGCAGACGCTGCCGGTGCGAGTGCGGGCGCAGCAGGCGACCGCCATCAAAGTGGCGGACTGGCTCACCGCCCAGCCCGCCATCGAGAAGGTCCACTACCCCGGGCTCTCCGATCCCCAAGAACTGATCGGCCGCCAACAATCCGGCCCAGGCGCCGTCCTCGCCTTCACCCTGACCGGCGGCTACGAGCCGGCGGCCTATGTCGCCGGCGCTCTCAAGCTCATCACTCACGCGGTGTCGCTGGGCGGCGTGGACACCCTCATCCAGCACCCGGCCGCGCTCACCCACCGCCTGGTCACACCCGAGGCGAAGCCGAGCGATGGCCTGCTCCGCCTGAGCCTGGGACTGGAGGATCCCGAGGACCTCACCGCCGACCTGACCCAGGCCTTAGCCACCACCCTCACCTGACCCACCCCCACCCGACCTGGTCCACGCCACCACCCCCGCCTGACCCGACCCGGGTCCGCTCGGCTCGGTCCTCCCGCCCTATCTTTCACCCTGCTGTTCCGGCCGTCAGGCCGGAACAGGAGTCGGACGCGTGAGCACTCGATCGATGATTCCGTAGTCGCGGGCGGCGGTTGGGGTGAACCAGCGGTCGCGGTCGAAGTCGGATTCGATCCGGGGGAGCGGCTGCCCGGTCCGGTCGGAGATCAGCCGCGCCAAGTCCTCCCGTGCCTTGATCGCCTGCTCCGCCTGGGTCTTGATGTCGCTCGCCGTACCGCCCATGCCCCCGGTCGGCTGATGCATCATGATCCTGGCGTGCGGCAGCGAGTACCGCTTCCCCGGCGTACCGCAGGTCAGCAGCACCTGCCCCATCGACGCGACCATCCCCATCGCGTACGTCGCGACGTCGTTGGTGATGAAGTTCATCGTGTCCAGGATCGCCAGCCCGGCCGAGACCGAGCCGCCGGGCGAGTTGATGTAGAGCGAGATGTCAGCCTTCGGATCCTCGGCGTTCAGCAGGATCAGCTGGGCGCACAGCGCGTTGGCGTTCTCGTCCTTGATCTCGTCCCCGAGGACGAGGATGCGCTGCCACAGCAGCCGCTCGTAGATGTGGCTGTCCAGGTTGTTCGGAAGCTGAAACTGACTCATGCGTCCAGCCTGCGGCGAACCGCGCGGAACCGGGCCGGAATCTGCCCGTGGCAGATCTGCCCGCCGCAGACCTCGTCGAGATGGCACACTCGTTACAGGACTTCATGATGCGAGGAGGGCCACGACGTGTTGCTACGCCAGGTGATAGGGAACGTCTTCCGCCGGTTGCGGCGCGAGCGGGGCATCACCCTGCGTGAGCTCGCCGAGCTGGCCCAGGTGTCGGTGCCCTACCTGTCCGAGATCGAGCGCGGCCGCAAGGAGCCCTCTTCGGAGATCCTCGCCGCGATCTGCCGGGCACTCGACCTCGACCTGTCCGACCTGCTCTCCGAGGTCCAGTTCGACCTGGCCACGGTGGTCCGGTCCACCATGCCGGTCCGCCTGCAGACGGCTGCGATCCGGGTCGAGCAGTCCAGCCCGCAGCGCATCACCTCGTCCCCGCAGGCCTACTCCAGCACGGCACAGGCATTCGCACTGGTCGCCTAGCTGGTGCGCTGGTACAGCAACGCGTCTGCCCAGGCCTGGCGTACGACGCCTGCACCGGCTGAGGTGCAGGCGTTCCACCAGAGCCTGCCCGGCTACCGCCCGACTCCGCTGACGCCGGTCCTCGCACTGGCGTCGGAGTTTGGGGTCGGACAGGTCCTCGTGAAGGACGAGTCGCAGCGGCTCGGCTTGCCCGCGTTCAAGGCGCTCGGCGCCTGGTGGGCGATCCACCGTGCGTTGCAGGAGCGCCCTGGTCAGGTGGAGCTCGTCACCGCGACTGACGGCAACCACGGCCGGGCCGTCGCGCGGCGGGCCACCATGCTCGGTCTGCCGTCACACGTATTCGTACCGGACGTGGTGAGCGACAAGGCGGTCGACGCCATCCGCGCCGAGGGAGCGACCGTGACCGTCGTACCTGACTCGTACGACGCCGCGGTCGCCGAGGCGGCGGCGTACGCGGCGGACGGGCGGCTGCTGATCCAGGACTCTGCGTGGCCCGGGTACGAGGATGTGCCACAGCACGTGGTCGATGGGTACTCGACGCTGTTCCGCGAGATCGAGGTCGAGCCCGATCTGGTCGTCGTACCGATGGGCGTCGGGTCGATCGCCCAGGCAGCGGTCACGCACTATCGCAGTGGCTCGTCTGCCGCGGCTGTGCTCGGTGTGGAGCCGGCCAGCGCGTCCTGCGTCACCACCAGTCTGCTGGCTGGTGAGCTGGTCACGGTGCCGACCGGCAAGACAGTGATGGCCGGCCTGAACTGCGGTACGGCGTCAACCCTCGCTTGGCCTGTACTACGTGCAGGCCTCGACTACGCGGTGACAGTCGACGACGCCGCCGCCCTGCAAGCAGCAGCTGACCTGCGCGGAGCCGGCATCTCCTCCGGCCCGAGTGGAGCCGCCACGCTGGCCGGACTCCGTGCGGCCCGAGAGAACCTGGACCTGCGGCCCGACAGCACTGTCGTCCTGATCAGCACGGAGGCGGCGCAGTAAATCAGGTTCGGCCGGGGACGATCCCCGCCTAGCCTGACGTGATGCCGAACCATGTGAAGCGCCGGTCACCGGCGGAACCGGGATCGATCCCCGCGGTCCTGAACATCTTCGAGTCCGAGGTCCGGTTCTATCGGGAGATCGCGCCGGTCGTCGGCGTCCGGGTGCCCGCCTGTTACGAGTCCGAGGCGAACGCCGAGGGGACGCTGCTGGTGCTGGAGGACCTCTCCGCCTGGGAGCCCGGCGCCGAGCCCGTGGCGGGTGCCAAGGCTCTGCGGGACCTGCACGATCGGTGGATCGGCCGTGCGCACGTGGAGTGGCCGTGGCTGCGGCCACTGGAAGCCGGTGCGGACCTGGTGGCCGCCCTGTTCGATCGGACCTGGCCCCGACTGGCCACCCGCTCAGATCTGTCCGCTCCGGTGCGTGAGGCGGGGGAGCGGCTGGTGGGTCACGTCCTCGACGCTGAGCGCGATGTGGCGCGAGCCGGCGAGCTCACGCTGGCCCACGGCGATGCATCGGCCCAGAACCTGCGGACCGCACCGGATGGCGTGGTCGCGTTCCTGGACTGGGAGGACGTGTCAGCGGCGCCAGGCGCGCTCGACCTGGCGTGGTTCCTGCTGTCGTCGGTGGAGCCCGAGCGCTGGCGTGAGGCGGTGGACGCCTACGGGACGAGCCATGGCCTGGCAGAGGCGATGCCGTCGACGATGGTCCAGGGCTACCTCACGATGGCGGACTACCCGGACGGCTCGGAGCCGGCCGCCGGCTGGAACGCCCGCCTGGAATCGGCCGCTGGGCTGCTCGCACGGGGTCGCGTGTGACTGCGCGCTACGTGGTGCGGTTTCCGGTCGACGACCAGGAGTTGTCGACCCTGCACGCCCTCGCCTTCGGGAGCGACGTCACCGTGCAGCCGTGGGCCGCGCGGTTGGAGCGGCACGCACTCACCTGGGTGGGGGCCTTCAGCAACGACCAGCTGGTCGGATTCGTGCAGGTGTGCTGGGACGGCGGCGCTCACGCGTTCGTGCTGGACACCGCCGTCCATCCGGAGCACGGCCGGCAAGGCATCGGCAAGCAGTTGGTGCTGACCGCCGCCGCGGAGGCGAAGGCCGCCGGGTGTGAATGGCTCCACGTCGACTTCGAGCCACACCTGACGGCGTTCTACCTGGACGCGTGCGGCTTCCGCCCGACGGACGCCGGACTGCTCAAGCTGCGGGGCTGATCGCGGTCAGGCGCTCGGTGGACACGCACGACGTCAGGCAGCGTTCCTTCTGGTCGCCGAGCAGGTCCGCGGTCCAGGTGGTGAAGCCGCCATCACCAAGGCCCTCTCCGTCGCAGCCGATGCTGAGCGCCGTACCGGAGTAATAGTTCTCGCTCTTCGTCCGCTCCGTGTCCTCGGTGAGGCTGATCTTCAGCGCCGGCCGGACCGTATCGTCGATCCGCTCGCGCACCGCGGACGGCCTGAACATGGTGAAGGTGAGATCAGCCGTGTCACCCAGTACGTCGTGCCAGAACCGCAGATGGTCGATCAGCAGCTCGGCCTCGGTCCGGCCCGAACCGGTGTCCCGCGCACTCGAGACCAGCACGAACAGCTGGAAGTGAGCGAACATGCCCGGCCCCTCGAACGGCTGCGCGCGCAGCACCCGCTGGCACGCGGCCAGGTCCACCCGGGCCCGCCCGGCACGTCGTCGTACGGCGGCCTCGATCGCGAGCTCGTTCGTCGGGTCGCTGGCGACCTCGGTACCGCGGATCGTGCTGACCACCTGGTTCTGGTTGATGGTCGACATCGCAGAGCACGTGCCGAGCGGAGTCACCGGGGACAGCTCGACGCCCTCGAACCGGGCCGGCAGTCGCTCCCACAGCCGCTGCTGGGTCTTCACCAGCTGCCGCGGGTCGGCAGGCCCTGGTCGCACGAACCGGTCCTGCTGCCACCGCTGCAGGAGGCGGGCCGGCGTCATCTTGGCGGCTCGCCGGCGGTTCACGTCCAGCAGAACCGACTGCAGTTCGGACTGGCTCAGCCCGTCGATGAGGGCGTCCCGGCTACCATCCGGCAGCTTCGCCCAGAACCGTTCGCTGACATCTTCCATCGCTCTACTCTGACGGACCCGTGTCCCGGACCGCTCCTCATTTTGCGCGGCGGTTATCCACAGGCCGCGGAAATCACCTGCCTGGCGCGGTGATTTCGCCGTATCTTTCAAGACATGAGATTCACCAGCCCGCACCTTTGACCCACTGAGCGCCCCGACCGCCTGCCGACCAGTCTCTCCGCGCGGATTGTCGCGTTCGAGGCGCTGCAGGACTTCATCCCGCTGTATCCGCTCTACCAGTTGCTGTTCGCCGATCACGGCCTGTCGGCTGCCCAGATCTCGACGCTGTTCGTCATCTGGTCGACGACCGGTTTCGTGCTCGAGGTGCCGTCGGGCGCCTGGGCGGACACGTACTCGCGGCGCAAGCTGCTGGTGCTCGGTGCGCTGATCAGCGGGCTCGGGTACGCCGCCTGGATCACGCTGCCGTCGTTCGCCGGCTTCGCCTTGGGATTCGTGCTGTGGGGAACATCCTCGGCGCTGATCTCCGGCACCTTCGAAGCCTTCGTGTACGACGAACTGGTCGCCCGGGACCGCGCTGGTCGATACGCGAGTCTGCTCGGTCGGGCCAGGTCGGCATCCTTCCTGGCGAACCTCGCAGCCACCGCCCTGGCGACACCGCTGTTCGCCCTCGGTGGCTACACCTTGGCCGGCGTCTTCAGTGTGCTCAGCTGTCTAGTTCAGGCCGTCGTCGCATTGACTCTTCCGGAGGCGCCGCCGGCCGAGGCAGCCGCCGACGATGGCTCCGAATCGACGGGTGCCGCGTTCGCGTCGTACCTGGCCATGCTGCGGTCGGGCGTGACGGAGGTGCTGACCGGCCGGACGGTACGTCGGGCGGCCGGCCTGGTCGCCGTGCTCATGGGCTTCATGGCGTTCGACGAGTACTTCCCGTTGCTCGCCCGCGAGGCAGGTGCGTCCACCGGCGCGATCCCGTTGCTGATCGCCGGTACGGTCGCCGCCCAAGCCATCGGCGGCGCGCTGGCGGGAGCGGCGTACAGGTTGCCAGAAGCAACCTTCGCGATCGGTCTGGGGGTGACCGCGGTGCTGATCGCGTGGGGTTCGCTGAGCCGGTCGGCCTGGGGCTTCATCCCGATCGCGGTCGGGTACGGCGTCATGCAACTGGTCATCGTGGTCTCGGAGGCACGCCTGCAGGACTCCATCACCGGACCGGCGCGCGCCACGATCACGTCGGTATCCGGCTTCTTCTCGGAGGTGTTCGCGATCGCGGTCTTCGCGGGGTTCGCGCTCGGTTCGCTCTGGTTCAGCATGGCGATCCTGGTCGCCGCCCTCACCGTGCCGGTGCTGCTGACAGCGTTCGTCGTACCGCTGGCCCTGCCGGCGCCGGTCAATTCGGTATCCGCCGAAGCAACGGAGACCTAGTGTCACAGTCATGAGGAAGCAGGGTGTGCTGATTGCGGGTGCGGCGGCGGTGACGGTGGTGTTGTGGGCATCGGCGTTCGTCGCGATCCGCCATGTCGGCCAGGAGATCTCGGCGGGCGCCCTGTCCCTGGGCAGGTTGCTGGTCGGCAGCGTGCTGCTGGGCGCCTTCGTCTTCACCCGGCCACGCCGCTGGCCGGCGAGGGGCGATTGGAAGCTGCTGCTGGTCTGCGGTCTGCTCTGGTTCGGTCTCTACAACCTCGCGCTGAACGAGGCCGAGCGCCGCCTCGACGCCGGCACGACCGCGATGCTGGTGAACATCGGTCCGTTGCTGATCGCACTGCTCGCCGGTGTCCTGCTGCACGAAGGATTCCCACGTCAGTTGGTGATCGGCAGCGTTGCGGCCTTCGGCGGCGTGGTCCTGATCGGCCTGTCGTCGTCCAGCGGCAGCGCGGAGACGTGGGGTGTCCTGCTGTGTCTGGTGGCTGCGGTGGCGTATGCAATCGCGGTGGTCTCGCAGAAGCCACTGCTGTCTCGGTTGCCCGCGCTGGAGGTGACCTGGCTGTCATGCGTGATCGGTGCGATCGCCTGTCTGCCGTTCGCGCCGACGCTGGTCCGGGAGACCGCCGACGCGCGACCGTCGACCATCTGGTGGATCGTCTTCCTCGGCGCGTTCCCGACCGCGATCGCGTTCACCACCTGGGCTTATGCGCTGGCTCGGACGACGGCCGGCCGGATGGGCGCCACGACATACCTGGTCCCGCCACTGACGATCTTCCTCGGCCGGCTCCTGCTCGACGAAAGCCCTGCGCCGCTGGCCTACCTCGGTGGGGTGCTGTGTCTGATGGGCGTCGCGATCTCGCGCTACCGGCGACGGGTGGCGGCGATGCCCGCGGTGAGCGTGGCCAGCCCGGACTCGAACCCGCTGTCGAAGTCGTAGGCGAGACCCTCGGGGCCTAGCTCACCGACGACCCGCGCTAGTACGGGCGCCTTGCCGGCGGGCAACTGCTCAACCCGAGTGATCAGGTCGGGCGCGAGGTCGAAGTTCTCCGTGCGGACCGACGCCTCGCCGAGCGAGAAGCCGTGGATGAAGTCGACCAGGGTGTTCGCAGCCTCGAAGATCTGCCGCGGTGACAGCCCGGCCCGATCGAGCGCGCGGTAGAACGGCTCCACGACCACCACCACGACCGCCGACACCGCGGACGTGTCCGACAGCACCTGGAGCGCGAGGTTCGGGTGCGCGCGGAGAGCGTTGCGATAGCCCCGGGCGGCGTCCTTCAGTTGCTCGTCCCACGGCACGGAATCACCGGGATCGGGCTGCTCGAGCCCCGCAAAGACCAGCTCCGCCAGCCCGGCCAGCACGGCCGCCTTGTTCGGCAGATGGTGGTACAGCGACATCGGGTTGACCTCGAGGGTCGCGGCCAGTCGCCGCATCGTCAGTGCGTCGATCCCCTCGTCGTCCACGATCCGCAGGGCCGCCGTCAGGATCGTCTCGCGGCTCAGCCGCTCCTCTCCGGCGCGAGGCCGTCCGGACCGCTTGCCCGTGTTAACCATACGTCGTATGGTACATAATCATACAACGTATGGAAGAAGGAGGCGGGCGGATGAAGCCGCTGGCGGGCAAGGTGGCGCTGGTGACCGGGGCGACCCGAGCGGCCGGGCGGGGGATCGCGGTCCAGCTCGGCGCGGCCGGCGCGACCGTGTACGTGACCGGCCGGACCACGCGGGCCGGTCGCTCCGAGATGAACCGGCCGGAGACGATCGAGGACACCGCGGAGCTCGTCGACCAGGCCGGCGGCCACGGCATCGCCGTACCCGTCGACCATCTCGTCCCTGAGCAGGTGTGCGACCTGGTCGACCGGATCGACCGTGAGCAGGGCGCGCTGCACATCCTGGTCAACGACATCTGGGGTCAGCACGGCGAACCCGAGTGGGACAAGACGGTCTGGGAGAGCAACCTCGAGGACGGCCTGCGGCTGCTGCGGCTCGGCATCGACACGCACGTGATCACCAGCCACTACGCGCTGCCGCTGCTGATCAAGTCACCGGGTGGCCTCGTCATCGAGATGACCGACGGCACCAACGAGTACAACGCTCACACGTACCGCGTGTCGTTCTTCTACGACGTGGCGAAGGGCGCGGTCGGCCGGATGGCATTCGCCCTCGCGCACGAACTCGACAAGCACGAGGCGACCGCCGTCCTGATGACGCCCGGGTGGCTTCGATCCGAGGCGATGCTGGAGGGCTTCGGCGTCACCGAGGAGACCTGGCGCGAGGCCACCGAGCGGATCCCGCACTTCGCGATCTCCGAGAGCCCGTCGTACGTCGGCCGCGCGGTGGCCGCGCTGGCGGCGGACCCCGACGTACGCCGCTGGAACGGGAAGTCCACGTCCAGCGGTGAACTCGCGCAGGTCTACGGATTCACCGACCTGGACGGCAGCCGCCCGGACGCATGGCGCTACATCGTCGAGGTCCAGGAACCCGGCAAGCCGGCGGACACCACCGGCTATCGCTAAAGGGTGTACGGCGGACAGGCGGTGTCGCCCGCGGTCGGTGTTGCGAGCGGGTTCGCGTGGCCGTCGAGGGCCGCATGTGGATGCGCGGCCGCGATCGGGATCCCCGACGCGGCCGCCAGCGCGAGCACCTCCCGGCGTGAAGTGACTGCTTGCGCCGGATCACGCTCGTACACATAGATGAGCTCGGGCCACCGCGCCTGCGCCGGATGCACCAGCACGTCACCCCCGAGCACGGCCCGCTCGGTCACCACCGACTGATGCCCGGGCGTATGCCCCGGAGTCGGCACCAACCGCATCCCCCGCAACCCCACCTCGCCGTCCACCATCCGCAACTGACCCGCCTCCGCTACCGGCCGGATCATCCGCTCGTACGTCACCCCGCCGCGCACATGCTCCAGCTCATCCCGCTGTACGACGTACTCCGCCCGCGGGAACCGCGGCGCCGACCCTTCCGCACTCCACCCGACGTGGTCCAGATGCACATGCGTCAACACCACCGCGTCAACGTCATCCACACCCACCCCGGCCGACTCCAGCAGCCTCGGCAACCGCCCAGCCACCCCCAACCACTCCGCCGCCTCGCCACCAGCCGGCCCGACTCCGGCATCCACCAGTACCACTCCGGCGTCGCCAGTCACCAAGTAGCTGTGGAAGTGCAGGAGCCACCCGCCGTCCGACACGTTGCCCGGCATCACGTCCGCTGTCCACGCGGCGTGCTCCTTGCCCCAACCAGGCAACGCATCCGGCACACTCTCGGGAAACACCGCCACCGCATCGCACAAGACGGTCACGTCCACGCTCGATACCTCCTCCCCGCAGAGGTACCGCAGCGAGGGGGTCAGCGGAACAGATACGCGTTGTCCGCCGTCTCCTCGATCGTCGTCCTGGAGGTACAGGTCCAGACACCCGGGAGGTTGTCAGGGCAGGAGGAGCCAGGTGGCGAGGGTTGCCATCAGGATGGCGATGGCGGTGTCGAGGTACTGCCAGGCTCGGGGGCGGGTGAAGACGGGGGTGAGGGTGCGGGAGAAGAAGCCGAGAGCGAAGAACCACGTGAAGCTGGCGGTGACCGCGCCGAGACCGTAGAACCAGCGGCCGTCGGTGCCGCGCTGGTTGGCGAGGGAGCCGAGGAGCACGACAGTGTCGAGGTAGACGTGGGGGTTGAGGTAGGTGAAGGCGAGGCAGGTCAGTACGACGCTGCGGAGCGCGGTGGGGCCGTGGTCGGCGGGGCTGATGGAGCCGGGGTTGAAGGCTCGCTTCAGAGCGAAGGCGGCGTACAGGTAGAGGAAGGCGGCGCCGCCGTACTTCGCCACATCGAGGGCAAGTTGGCTCCGCGTGAGAAGGGCGCCGAGGCCGGCGATTCCGCCGGAGATCAGGAGCGCGTCGGACAACGCGCAGGTGAGGACCACCGGCAGCACGTGCTCACGGCGCAGGCCCTGGCGCAGTACGAAGGCGTTCTGGGCGCCGATCGCGACGATCAGCGACAAGGACGTGGCGAAGCCGGCGAGGAGGAGCATACCTCGACGGTAGACAGTGGACGGCCGGACAAACCAGCTAAAGATTCTGAAGCAGCATTAGGATTGCTTCATCATGCAGTTCGACTCCGCACAGCTCGAGACGTTCGCCGCCGTCGTCGACGAGGGCAGTTTCGACGCGGCGGCGCGGCGTCTGCGGGTGACGCCGTCCGCGGTCAGCCAGCGAATCAAGGCGTTGGAGAGCCGCCTCGGTCAGGTGGTGGTGATGCGCGGCAAGCCGGTGCGTCCGACCGCGGCCGGTGAGGCGCTGCTCCGGCTCGCGCGGCAGGTCTCGCTGCTCGAACTGGAGGCGATCGTCGCGGTCCGCGGCACCGTCGAGGCGCTCCGGCTGCCGATCGCGGTGAACGCGGACTCGCTGAACAACTGGTTCCTGCCCGCGATGCTCGACCTGTCCCAGAGCCTCGACGCCAGGTTCCTGGTCCACCAGGAGGACGAGGAGCACTCGGCCGAGTTCCTCCGCAACGGCACGGTCCTGGCCGCGGTGACGGCCGATCCACGGCCGGTCCAAGGCTGCCGCGTCGTACCGCTGGGCAAGATGCGGTACCTACCCGTCGCGACTCCCGAGTACGCCGAGCGGTGGCTGGCCGGCAAGCCGCTGGCGGATGCGCTCGCCGAGGCACCGATGGTGATCTTCAACGCCAAGGACGTGCTGCAGCACCGGCTGATCCGCAAGGTGACCCGGCGCCGGATGGACCCGCCGGCGCACGCGGTACCGGCTCCCGGCGCCTTCCACCAAGCCGTCCGGATCGGCCTCGGCTGGGGCATGATCGAGGACGAGATCGCGGAGCCCGAGCTGGCCGCCGGCCGCCTGGTGGATGTTGCTCCCGGCAAGTACATCGACGTGCCGTTGTACTGGCAGCACTGGAAGCTGGAGTCGCCCATCCTGGACGCACTCACGGCCGCGGTGCTGCGGGCCGCCGCGGCAGGTCTTCGTACGTCGTGAGCCCGATCGCGTTGCCCACCTTCAGCGGCATCTCGTCGATCATCTTCCGCCACAGCAGGTACGGCAGCATCCGGAGGGTCAGGTTCCGCAGCAGCATGAACCACCTGCTCCATCCCGGACATCGACTGGAGGGCTGAGTTACAGCGGGCGGTGCATCACGTGCAGGCCGACGTACCCGTGCTTGGGGTGGTCGAAGGCTTCCGGCACCGTCCCGATGATGGTGAAGCCGAGCGCTTGCCAGAGGTGTACGGCGGACTCGTTGGTCTCCACCACCGCGTTGAACTGGATCGACCGGAACCCTTCCCGGGCGGCCCAGTCGACCATGTCCTGACCGAGCAGACGGCCGACGCCCTTGCCCCGGGCTGCCGCGTTGACCATGAAGCTCGCGCTGGCGACGTGCGATCCCGGACCCGGGCGGTTCGGGTACATGTTGGCGGTGCCCAGAACAGTGCCGTCGGCATCGACCGCGACCGTGGTCCGGCTGCGCGCGGCGCTCGACGGTGACATCCAGAGCGGGCGGGCCTGCTCCTCGGTCAGCTCCGGGTCGTAGGCGTACGTCTCCCGCGCGGTGACGATCTCGTGGAAGAACGGCCAGATGGCCGGCCAGTCGGCGTCGGTCGCGGTCCTGATCTGCACTGTCATGGTGCGAGAAGCATCACCCGTCAGGCGGCGGATGCCAACCGGATATCGCCGTACGCCATAGACTTCTCGGGGGATGACAAACACCGTGGTCCAAGGGTTGCCGCGCTGGAGTCTGGCCGTGCCCCCGCTCGCTCTCGTCGTCCTGGTCCTGTCCTGGGGTCGTGACCTGGGTGTCATCCTGCTGATCCTGGTCTGCGCCGGTCTGGGCGCGGCGGTGATCGCGGCCGTCCACCATGCCGAAGTGGTCGCACATCGCGTCGGTGAACCGTTCGGCACGCTGATTCTCGCGCTCGCGGTGACGGTCATCGAGGTCGCACTGATCGTGACGCTGATGGCGTCCGGCGGCGACAAGGCCGCGTCGCTGGCGCGGGACACCGTGTTCGCCGCGGTGATGATCACCTGCAACGGCATCCTCGGCCTGTCACTCGTTGTCGGCTCGTTGCGGCATCACGTGCAGGAGTTCCGCGTCCGTGCGTCGACCGGTGTGCTCGCGGTGATGACCGCGCTGGTGACGCTGAGCCTGGTGCTGCCGACGTTCACGACCAGCGCGCCGGGGCCGCAGTTCAGCACGGCTCAGCTCGCGTTCGCAGGTGTGGCGTCACTCGTGATGTACGGCGTTTTCGTGTTCGTCCAGACGATCCGGCACCGCGACTACTTCCTTCCCGTCCCCGACGCGGAGGCCGAGGGCGAGGACGTGGAGAGGGAGGAGGTGCACGCGGCCGCGCCGAGCGCGAAGGTCGCGCTCCTCAGCCTTGGACTGCTGTTCGTCTGCCTGATCTCGGTCGTCGGCCTCGCCAAGACAGTCTCGCCGAGACTCGAGTCCGCGGTGGAGTCGGCCGGTGCACCCGTGGCCGTGGTCGGTGTCGTCATCGCGCTGCTGGTGCTGCTGCCGGAGACGGTTGCCGCAGTACGCGCCGCACTGCGGAACCGCCTCCAGACCAGCGTCAACCTGGCTCTTGGCTCAGCGCTCGCCAGCATCGGCCTGACCATCCCGGCGATCGCGGTCGCCTCCATCTGGCTGGACGGCCCGTTGGTGCTCGGCCTCGGTGGCATGGAGATGGTGCTGTTCGCGCTGACCGTCGTGACCAGCATTCTCACCCTCGCCACCGGCCGGGCGACCCTGCTTCAGGGCGCCGTCCACCTGATGGTGTTCAGCGCGTTCCTGTTCCTTGCCGTAAGCCCTTGAGGTAGTCGATCACCGCCTGCTTGCGGTCGTCGTCGGCCCAGCTGTGCTCTGCCCAGCCCAGCGCGGGCCCGTCGTACGAGGGATCGCGCAGTTCGGGATCGGCGCCCAGCTCGACGAGCTTCTTGACGGTGTCGAGGTGGCCGTTGATCGCGGCTTGGTGAATCGGCGCGGACCCCGCCATCACGTTGAGGTCGAAGCCCAGGTTCTTCAACGGCTCCAGAGCTTCGGTCCGGCCGATCTCGGCGGCCCGGAGGGGAAGGTACGGATTGCGCGCAATGGCTCGCGAGATCAGTTCGGGGCTGACGGCCGGGGTCTCACCCCGCATGACGGCGGCGAAGACCTCGTGTACGTCGTCCAGTGGCGCCGCACCGCGAGCACGCAGCAGCTCCGCGATCTCGGTGTGCCCCTGGATGGCGGCGAACTCGTAGGCGCGATGCCCACCGAAGCCCGGATGCTCGGTACCACGTCCCTCCGGATCGATGCCTTGGGCAATCACCAGCTCGGCCCGGTGCAGCAGGCCTGTCGACGCCGCGAAGACCAGCTCGTCCTCCAGCAACTGCTGCGGTGTCGGATGTGCGGTCGTCATCCGCTCGTGCCACGGGCCGCCGTCGCCTGTGCCCAGTCCGTACTCGAGCAGGAGCTCCAGGTGGACGTCGTCGTACGGCGGAGGGCAACCGGGACCGCAGTTGTACATGGTCTGGCTGTCGTTCGGATCGGCTCCGGCGTCCAGCAGCAACCGCGCGAGCTCGACCCGGTCGCGGTGCGGTGGCTGATCGCCTTCACCACGACCGAACGCCCCGGTCAAGGCAGTGAACGGTGACGGCATGCCCTGCCACAGATAGCCTGCGTTCGGGTCGGCGCCATGCTCGAGGAACAGCCGTGCGATCTCCACCTGATGCGGTACGTCGAGCCGCCCGTAGGTGATGTAGAGCAACGGTGGCCAGCGGTACGGCCCGCCTTCCTCCCTTGCCTGCCAGGGATCCGCCGCAAGAACCTCGCGTACGGCGTCCAGCTCGCCGGCCACCGCCATCGTGTAGATGTTGCTCCGAGCAACCTCTGGGAACTGTTCGAGCAACTGCTCCGCGGACCGCTGCCGGGCCGGATCGTCCTGTCCGTAGTGCAGCGTCGCGAGCCGCAGGAACTCCTCGGCGCGTTGCTCCGGGGTGTCGAGCGGACCACCGATCGACTGGCGGTGCGGGGAGCGGCTGTACTGGTCGACGAGCTCCAGATGCCGGACGATCCGCGGCCAGCTGGGGAATCCGTAGCTGCGGGCGATCACCAGTTGCGCGTCGGCCAGCGACTGGACGGGATGGAACTCGTCGGCCAGGGCGACGGCCTCGTCGTCCCCGGCGCGGACCTGCTTGAGCAAGGTCTTGGCCTGCTTGCGCAGGTGGTCCAGGTGCGGGTCGTTCGGGAGATTCCGGGTCGGCATCGCGACCTCCTCTCTACGAGCCTGCTGTCCGCGTCGTCAGGCGAGAAAGGAGGTGAACAACGACCACACAACTCCGTGATCAGGTGGGCTGAGCCCTTCCCGCGGACCGGTGGCACCCTGAGTGCCTACCGGCACGGTAACCCATCACGGCTTCTCCATCCACCACTCGGTGAACTCGTGGGCGCGGTCGCGGGCGAGGCGGATCACCCACAGGTTGCTGAACTCGCTCGGCGGCTGGGTCTGGTACGTCGTCCAGCCGCGGACGAACCCGACACCGTCGCCGAACCCGAGTACCTCGTACTCGAACCTCGTCTCACCCGGTGCGTCCGCCACCTCGAGCCAAGCCGCGACGATCGCCTCCCGGCCCACCACCGGCTCGTCGTCCGGGCGGCGGTGCCAGAGGGCGTCCTCGGTCCAGAGCGCCGCGATGTGGCCCGGGTCGTTCGACTCCCAGGCCTTCCGGTATTTGGCGACCCAGCGGTCGAGATCCTTCTCCCGCATGGTCAGACGATCCTCGTCATGCGGCCATCCTGCCTCAGCGCGAGACCCAGCTCACGTCGTCGCCTACTTGAACGTGTTCAAAAGTCGGTCGTACGCTCGGCACGTGACCAAATTTGAACGTGTTCAGTTTGTGAGGACGTGGTGAGCATGACCGTGACGACGTACCTGATCTATCTGCTGGTCTCGGTGCCGTTGACGATCTGGGTGGCCCGGACGCTGAGCCACAACGGCCGGATCTTCCTGATCGATGTGTTCCACGGCAACGAGGACTTCGCCGACGCTGTGAACCGGCTGCTGGTGGCCGGGTTCTACCTGGTCAACCTGGGGTTCGTGACGTTGTTCCTGCGCGCCGACAAGGTGGTCGTCGACGCTCGCGGGGTGTTCGAGCAGCTGAGCGTGAAGCTCGGCATCGTGATGCTCGTGCTCGGTGTGCTGCACCTGATGAACGTCTGGATCTTCAACATGATCCGCCGCCGCAGCCAGCTCGAGACCATGACCAACCCACCGGTTCCGCCGAACGACGTACTCCCGGCCGAAGCGCTGGCCAAGACACCGGTCCACTAGGGTCCGTGTACGTCGGGGACCACGCCGGGCTGTGGAGTTGGGCGGGTGTGCGCGATGGGGGTGACTACGCTGACGGATGTGACGGAAAGTGCGACCACCAAGGGTGAGCAGACCCGGGAGCTGATCCTGTCCACCGCGCTGCGGCTGTTCCGCGAGCAGGGGTACGGCAAGACGACGATGCGGGCGATCGCCACCGAGGCGGGTGTCTCGGTCGGCAACGCTTACTACTACTACGGCTCCAAAGAGCACCTGATGCAGGCGTACTACGACCACCTGCAGGTGCAGCACGTGGAGGCGGTCGAGTCGGTCCTCGCGACGGAGAAGGCATTCGTCCCGCGGCTGACCGGCGTACTGCGGGCCTGGCTGGAGGTGTCCGCGCCGTACCACGAGTTCGCCGGCACGTTCTTCAAGACAGCGGCGGAACCGAAGAGCCCGCTGTCGCCGTTCAGCGACCAGTCGCGGCCCGCGCGGGAGGCGAGCGTCGAGCTGTTCCGCCGGGTCGTGGAGGGATCGGACCACAAACTGCCGGCCGACCTGAAGGCGGAGCTGCCCGAGCTGCTGTGGCTGATGCAGATGGGGATCGTGCTGTTCTGGGTGCACGACGACAGCAAGGATCTTCGTCGTACCAAGGTGCTGATCGATCGGTCCGTCCCGCTGGTCGACCGGCTGCTCCGGCTGACCCGCATCCCGGGCGTCCGGGGCGTGACCAACGATCTGGTCGGGCTGATCCGGTCGATCAAGCGCTGACTATTCGCCGGTCAGGCCGTCGATCCGTTCGCGGAGGAGGTCGGCGTGGCCGTTGTGGCGGGCGTACTCCTCGATCATGTGGATGTAGAGGTAGCGGACGGAGTACTCACCCTCGTGGCCCGGGCGCAGGAACGTGTCGTCCAGGGTGTGGCCCGCGGCGATCTCGCCGGACACCCTGACGATCTCCCGGAATTCCGCGAGATCGCGCTCGGCCCGAGCCGGGTCGGTCAGGTCGAAGTCGCCGTCCGGATGCTCAGCGGTCCAGTGCAACGGCGGCGCCGGGAGCTGGGCGAGCGCCCGGTGGAACCAGTACTTCTCGACCTCGCTCAGGTGCCGGACCAGCCCGATCAGCGAAAGGCTGGACGGGTCGACACTGCGCTGGACCAACTGCGCCCCGGTCAGTCCGGACACCTTCCACAGCAGCGTGCCGCGGTGGAAATCCAGGAATCCCTGCAGAAGCGCACGTTCGCCGCCGGCGGTCGGCGGATCCACCCGGTTCTCAGTCATCACGGTGCACAACATAGGGCACGTCTCTCGCCGTGTGACGAGCGTCCTGTGAACAAACCGGCGCGGCGCGGACCCTGCGTGACGTAGACTGTCCATGACGGCCCGCCCAGTTCTGCCTCGGGCCGGAGCGCCTGTGACAGAGCGCTAGCAGTCGACCACCACGCGCCGCGGCCGATGAACGGCCGCGCCGGGCAGGACGACCCCCCGACTTTCTGGAGTACTACATGGCGGCCCGCCGCCCGACATCAACGCAATCTGCCCAAACACCCTCCACCTCCCGTCCCCGCCGGCGTCGCCGTTCCGACGGCGCCCCGCGGCCGAAGGTTGCTCAGAGCAACAAGGCCGTCACGCGGGAGGCTTACGAACAGGTCGCGGAAGTAGTTGTCCCGGACAACTTGACGTTCGCGGACCTCGGCGTACCGGCGTCCCTGGTGGCCGCGCTCGCGGCGACCGGGGTGACCAAGCCCTTCCCGATCCAGGCGGCGACACTGCCGGATGCTCTGGCCGGCAAGGACGTTCTCGGCCGCGGCCGGACCGGATCCGGCAAGACCTACGCCTTCGTGCTGCCCGTGCTGGCCCGGTTGGCCGCCGGCCGGACCAAGCGGCGTCCGAATCACCCGCGTGCGCTCATCCTGGCGCCGACGCGCGAACTGGCCACCCAGATCCAGGCGTCCATCACACCACTGACCGACGCGCTCGACCTGCGCACGATGACTATCTTCGGTGGTGTCGGCCATGGTCCGCAGATCACCGGACTGCGCAAGGGTGCCGACATCGTCGTCGCCTGCCCGGGGCGGCTCGAGGACCATCTCCAGGCCGGGCACGTGAAGCTCGACGCGGTCGAGATCACCGTGCTCGACGAGGCTGATCACATGGCGGACCTCGGCTTCCTGCCCGCGGTACGGCGGATCCTCGAGGCGACCCCGGCAGGAGCGCAGCGGCTGCTGTTCTCGGCCACGCTGGACGCGGGCGTCGATGTCCTCGTGCAGCGGTTCATGACCGACCCGGTCACGCACAGCGTGGACTCGGCGCAGTCGCCGGTCTCGAAGATGACCCACCACGTGCTGCACGTCCAGCCCGACACCCGGCTCCCCGTGCTCGTCGACCTGACCGCGGCACCGGGACGGTCGCTGGTCTTCACCAGGACGAAGTACGGCGCGAAGTCGCTGACCAAGAAGCTGATCGCGCAGGGCGTGCCGGCGGTCGAACTGCACGGCAACCTGTCCCAGGGCGCGCGCACCCGGAATCTCGAAGCCTTCTCCGAGGGTACGGCGAAGACACTCGTCGCCACCGACATCGCGGCCCGGGGGATCCACGTCGACGACGTTGCGCTGGTGATCCACGCGGATCCGCCGATCGAGCACAAGGCGTACCTGCACCGCTCCGGCCGGACTGCCCGCGCCGGCGCCGAGGGCACGGTCGTCACGCTGATGACCGACGCCCAGGTTCGTGACGTGCGCGACCTCACTCGCAAGGCCGGTATCGCGCCGACCATCACCAAGCTCACCACCGGCGACCCGCTGCTCTCCGAGCTGGCTCCGGGCGAGCGCACCTTCGTAGCTCCGCAGCTCGCAGCCGCAGGAGCCGCGGCTCCAGGCCGTTCGTCGAATGGCCGAGGTTCGGCGGAGTCCGGCTCCGCCAGCCGCGGTGCGGGCGGTCGTGGTGGTGGTGGTCGCCGCCGGCGTGGTGGCCGGGGTGCTCAGGCGCCCGGCGCAGGCCGCCCGGGCGGCGCAGCCTCCTCGGGGTCTGCCAAGCGCCCGGCTCCCGCGTCCGGCTCGACCTCGCGGTCGGGCGGAGCGGCCGCGTTCTCGGCCGGCACCCGCGCCTCCCGCCGGAGCCGCTGATCGCATTCCCGGCTGTCGCCGCGGCGTCGGCCGGGGAGGCGCGATCGTCGTCTGCCGCAGGCCACGCGTCCTGCCGGAGCTCTTGAAGTTGCTGTAGGCAACCGTCGGTCGGGCTGACTCTCAGTCAGCTTGGCCGGCGGTTTCCGCGTGTTTGCGGGCTCGGTGGGCTCGGACTCGGCCTCTGGTGGCGCAGGTGGGGTTGGGGCACCAGCGGCGGCGGCCGGTGGGGTCGCTGAACACGCCGCGGCAGTCGTGTTCGGGACAGGCGGAGAGGAAGGCGCGCTCGGGTCCGGTCAGGTGATCGACGGCCTGACGGGCGATCCGGGACAGCGCGTCCGCCGTCGTCCGTGGACGGGAGCGCTCGAGCCGATCAGTCACCGTCAGCACCGGTGAGTCGCCCTCGAGAAACGCCGCCAGCGCCTCCGCCGTCGCCGCATCAGGGGGTACGCCGTCCACCGTCGCGAGCGCGATCGGTCGCAGGATCTCCCGTAGCTCCCATCCCCTCTCGAGGTCCGCCGACGTCACCTTCCGCACCGGCCGCAGTTCCACCAGGTCGAGCCATTCCGTGAACCGCTCGACCGTCGGCACCCGCTCCACCGGGTTCTCCCCGAAATGCGTTCCGCGCGTGGCGAGCAGGTTCAGCCACGTCGCGCCGAGATCCAGCCGGAACTCCATCCGATCAACCACCTGGACATCGTAACGCCTCGCCCGTTACGTTAGTAACGCTTCAACCGTTACAAGGAGGCGCAGTGATCCGCACCGTCACCGGTCACATCCGGCCGGACCAGCTCGGCGTCACCGACTCGCACGACCACCTGTTCTTCAGTACGCCGTTCCTCGCCGGGCAAGAGCTGGACGACGTGGACGCGGCCCTGGCCGAGACGCGAGCCTTCGCCGCGGCCGGGGGTCAAGCGATCGTGCAGTGGACGCCGCATGGTCTGGGGCGCCGAGCCGACGCATTGCCCGGAATCTCAACCACCACAGGTGTTTCGCTGATCGCGGCCACCGGACTGCACCGCGCCGAGCTCTACCCGGAAGGCTTCGTCGACCAGGTCCGCCCGAAGCTGGCCGAGATCTTCCACGCCGAGCTGACCGTTGGCATGGGCAACAGTCCGGTCCGCGCCGGGCTGATCAAGGTTGCCGGTGGCTACCACGTGCTGGATTCCCATGCCCGCTGGGTGATGCGGGCCGCCGCCGAGGCGCATCATGCGACCGGCGCACCGATCGCGGTGCATCACGAACTCGGGACCGCAACGGACGCCGTACTCGATCTGCTGGTCGACGAACTCGCCGTACCGCCCGCCAGTGTGATCCTCGGGCACCTGAACCGGTTCCCTGATCATCGTGGGCATCTCGAGCTGGCCGAGCGGGGTGCGTGGCTGGCGTTCGACGGGCCGTCACGGGCGAATCACGCGACCGACCCGTGGCTGATCGACTGCCTGGCCGCGCTGGCCGACGCCGGGTACGCCGACCGGCTGCTGCTCGGCGGCGACACGACGACCGCCCGTGCGCGGGGCGCGACTGGTGAGGGCCCCGGCATGCCGTACCTGCTGACCCATCTCCGGCCGCGGATCGCGCAGCGGCTGGGTGCCGAGGTGGCGGACGCGGTCTTCACCACCAACCCTGCTCGCGCCTTCGACTGGAGCAGCTGAGAACCCGGTACGTTTCCGGCATGAGCGTTGTCGCGCAGGTGTTCGTGGCTTTGGCCGGGGTCTTCCACGTCGCGGTGTTCGCCATGGAGAGCCTGCTGTTCCGCAAACCGAGCACGTACCACCGCTTCCTGATCAAGGACGAGACGGAGGCGGCGGCCGCGCGGCCGTGGGCCTTCAACCAGGGCTTCTACAACCTGTTCCTGGCGATCGGCGCGATCGGCGGCCTGATCTGGGGCGGGGACAAGGGCCACGCCATCGCGCTGTTCAGCTGCGCGTGCATGGCCGGTGCCGGCATCGTCCTGATCGCCTCGGACCGCCGGATGGCGCGGGCCGCGGCCACCCAGGCGGTTCCGCCGATCCTCGCCCTGGTGCTCGCAGCCGTTCTCTGACCCGGGGTTGACTTCAAGTGCCCTTGATGTCTGAGGGTGCTTGGCATGACCATTGCTGCCGAGCCCACCCTCGACCAGGGCACCCCAGCCCCGTCCGGCGGCGTACTCGCGCCGCAGTACCGCGCGCTGACGGTCGGGATGGTCGCGTTGATCACCCTGGTCGCGTTCGAGTCGCTCGCCGTCACGACCGCGATGCCGACCGTCGCGCAGGCGCTGGACGGACTCAGTCTGTACGCACTCGCCTTCGGGGGACCGCTCGCCTCCGGCGTGATCGCGATGGTCGTCTCGGGCACCTGGAGTGACCTCAAGGGCCCGACCCGCCCGCTCTGGCACGGGACCGCCTGGTTCCTGGCCGGTCTGATCATCGCAGGCCTGGCTCCGAGCATGGAGATCCTGGTCGTGGGCCGGATCATCCAGGGCTTCGGCTCAGGTCTGCTCACGGTCGCGCTGTACGTCGTCGTCGGGCAGCTGTACCCGGCCCGGCTGCGGCCGCGCATCTTCGCCGCCTTCGCGACCGGCTGGGTGGTCCCCTCGCTGGTCGGACCCGCGATCGCGGGGCTGATCGTCGAGAACGCCAGCTGGCGCATCGTCTTCCTCGCCGTGCCGGCCCTCGCGATCCCGGCGGCGCTGGTGATGCGGCCCGGGCTCAGAGGCAGCACACACGAACCCCTCCCGGGACGGCTGTGGGACAAGCGAGCGCTGTGGGCGGTCGCGGCCGCGGTCGGGGTTGGTCTGCTCCACTACGGCGGCCAGCAGCACGGCATACTCCAGCTCGCGTTGCTGGCGGTCGGGCTCGGTGGCGTGGTCGCCTTCGCGCCGAAGCTGCTGCCGCGTGGAACCTTCACCTTCGGACGCGGTCTGCCCTCGGTGGTCGCGCTGCGCGGGCTGGTCGCGGCGTCCGGCTTCGGTGCCGAGGTGTTCCTGCCGCTGATGCTCACCCGTGAGCGTGGCCTGTCCCCGGCCGTCGCCGGTCTGGTGCTGACCGTCAGCGCACTCAGCTGGACCGCGGCCTCGTGGTACCGCGGCCGCCCGAACCAGCCGTTCTCGCACTCGGTCTTCCTGCAGGCCGGCATGGTCGCGATCCTGCTCGGCATCGTGACCGCCACGCTGACCCTGAACGACAACGTGCCGGTCGTCGTCGGCATCCTCGGCTGGAGCCTCACCGGACTCGGCATGGGCACGGTCTTCCCGACGCTGTCCGTACTCGTGCTGGACTACTCCGAATGCGAGGAGCAGGGCGCCAACAGCTCGGCCGCGCAGTTGAGCGACTCGTTGGCCACGGCAACGATCCTGGCGATCGGCGGTTCGCTCTTCGCGGCACTCGAGCCGCATTCCGCGCTGACGGCGTACCTGGTTGCGTTCGGTCTGCCTGCCGTGCTCGCGCTGCTCGGTGTCCAGGCTGGCCGGCGTACCGCTACTCCTTAGAGCCGGTCACGGCGATGCTGGCGCCGAGGCCGATGATCATCAGACCGCCGGTGCCGCCGACCAGTTCGAGCCGGCGCGGCGAGCGGGCGAACCACTCGCGTGCGGTGCCGGCCACCACGGCCCAGACGCTGTCCGAGCAGAGCGCGATCAGGATGAAGACCAGGCCGAGAACGAGGATCTGGAGCCAGGCCGGGCTGGCCGCGCCCTTGTCGACGAACTGCGGCAACGCGGCAGCGAAGAAGACCGCGGTTTTCGCGTTGGTGACCCCGACCAGGAAGCCCTGGCGCATGGTCCGCCGGCTGTTGCCCGGCTTGACCCCGCTGGTCATCGCCTCGACCAGCGACTTGCGGGCGCGGAAGGCGTGCACCCCGAGATAGATCAGGTACGCCGCGCCCGCGAGCTTCACCACGGTCAGGGCGATCGCACTGGCCGCGATCAGCGTGCCGAGTCCGAGGGCGACCGCGACCAGCATCACGGCGGCTCCGATGGTGTTGCCGACCATGGTCAGTACCGCTTCCCGGCGGCCGACCGCGAGGGCCCGCCCGACGATGAACAGCACGCTCGGACCGGGGACGACGATGATGATGAACGCGGTGATCGCGAAGGCGACCAGGTGATGAGCGGACGGCATCTGCCCAGAGTAGGTCCGGGGGTGGGGAACGTCACCCGGCCGTCCCACGCGTTGACCCCTCTCCATCCCCACCGCTACGGTTCGGGGGACAACCTGCGGTGCCATGAGGGAAGCCGGTGAGAGTCCGGCACGGCCGCGCCACTGTGAGCGAGCTCAGCTCGTGAGTCAGGACGCTCGGGCACCAGCAGCCTTTCGAAGGGGACGCGCACTTCCCCAGGAGGTTCAGATGGCAGCTCCTGCCCGCTCGGTCGCCGTACCGGCCTATTCACCCCGGCTCCTCGCCGCCGCCGCGCTCAGCTTCGGCGTACTGCTCCTGCTCGGCTACCTCGTCATGTTCGACCAGGGTGCGGTGTCGCACTCGGGCATGTACCTGCACGAGTTGATGCACGACGGTCGCCACCTGCTCGGCGTGCCCTGCCATTAACCCCATGCGCACCTTCGGATCGCTCCTGGTGCGCGGACTGATCATCGGACTCTTCGCCGGCCTGCTGGCCGGAACGTTCGCGTACGTGACGGGCGAACCGCACGTCGACGCCGCGATCGCGATCGAAGAGGCCGGTGCCGCGCATACCCACGACCATGGCGACGGTGCTGAAGCCGCCGCCGAAGAGGAACCGCTCGTCAGCCGCGACGGCCAGAAGGCCGGGCTGTTCCTCGCGACCACCCTGTACGGCATCGCGCTCGGCGGGATGTTCGCCGTCGCCTTCACGCTGCTGCGGCGCAAGCTGCGGACCGAACGTGATCCGTACGCCGCTCTCGGCCTGGCCGCTGCCGGCTTCGTCGGGATCGTGCTGGTCCCGTTCCTCAAATATCCACCGAATCCACCCGCGGTCGGCGATCCGGACACGATCACCCGCCGTACGGTGACCTATCTGCTGACGCTCGTGATCGGACTGCTCGCGGTCTGGGCCGGTGTCGCGGCATCGCGTTGGGCCGCACGGTACGGCGACGTCGCCCGGCTGGCCGGCGGCGCGGCTGCCTTCCTCGTCACGATCGTGATCGCGTACCAGATCCTGCCGTCGATCAACGAGGTTCCGGGGTCGTTCCCCGCTACGCTGCTGTGGCAGTTCCGGTTCGCCTCACTCGGTACGCAGGCGACGCTGTGGCTCCTGCTCGGATTCGGGTACGCCGCCGCGGTGGACCACCGGCTGTCCCGACAGAAGGTGGTTGCCGCTTGAGCGTGTCGCTGACGCTGGTCGCCCATGCACTGACCCCTGGGTTGCGTGGACTTGTGCTCGGTGGTGACCACGAGCCGGATCCGTCCGGTGTCGACGCGGCGCGTGAGCTGACGGTCGAGGCCGACGCGGTCTTCGCCGGTCCCGAGGTGGCCGCCGTACGGACCGCGGAGGCGCTCGGCCTGACGCCCGTCGTCGAGCCGGCGCTACGGGACCGCGAGTACGGCGATTGGTCCGGACGCGGACTCGAGGAGTTGCTCGGGGTCGATCCGGAACGTGTCACGGCATGGCTGGAGCGCCCACACACGGCGACGCCGGGCGGCGAATCGGAGAACGACGTACTCACCCGGGTCGCCGACTGGCTCGGCGACCTCGGTGAGCTGCCCGGTGAGCGGCGTACCGTCGTGGCCGTCGTCCATCCGGCGGTCGTGCGGGCGGCCGTGCTCTACGTCCTGGACGCGCCGGCTGAGTCGCTCCGGCACGTGGACGTCCGGCCGCTTGCCCGGGTCCGGCTCTCGCTGCACGAGGGTTCCTGGTCTTTGGCCTTCGCCTGACGTACGAATCGCTGTCTGGCGTCGCCAGAGTGGCCGCCAAGGTGTAGGACCGGGATATGACGCTCACCGAAGCCCGCAACTTCCTCCGCTCGGAACTGCTCGCGGTCGCGGCGATCGTCGTCCCTGGCCAGACACCGACGGTGACGCACGACGTCGGCCCGGTCAGCCAGGAAGCCCTGTCGGACGACCGTGGTCCGGAGTCGGTCTGCACGATCACAGTCGAAACCGGCGACCCGACTTCGCCCGACCCCGAGGCCCACATCGGCTTCGCCGCCGAAACCCTCGACGGCCGCGGCTGGAAGGTCGAGGTCGCCCCGGTCGAAGGCGACCACCACCACCTCACCGCGAACCGTGACGGCTACGACCTCACCGTAGACGCCAGCACCACAGACTGGCGCCTGACCTTCACCGGCCAAACCCCCGTCACCGACGACCTCTGAGCCAACTGGGGACGGCCTGACGGTCAACTGGTGGCGGCTCGTTCGGCGGCGCTGCGGAGTACACAGAACTCGTTGCCTTCAGGGTCGTGCATGACGACCCAGCCGGTGCCGTCGGGTTCGCGGTGGTCGTTGGCGATGGTGGCGCCGATGGTGAGCAGCCACTCGACCTCCGCGTCGCGCAGACCGTCCGGCTCGAGGCAGAGGTGGACGCGGTTCTTGACCACCTTCTCGTCGTCGTTCTGGCCGAAGAGCAGCGTCATCGAGTCCGTGACGACGGCGGCGTACGGGTCGTCCGGCGCGTCGTCGTCGGGGCGCGGCGCTCTCAGCACCTGCAGCCAGAAGCCGGCCAGCTCGTAGGGGTCGTGGGCGTCGAAGGTCACCGTGCGAACGTGCGAAGTCATGCGCCGAGCGTCGCGTACGCCGGGTGTCACCGCCACCGGATTACCTACGGAACATCAGGCACTCATCGGGGATCGCGGAGTCGAGGTACGGCGTGAAGCCGGCGGCGACTGCGATCGCGGTGAGTCCCTCAGGCAGCCATCGATGGACGTAGATGTTCATCGGGTGGCCGCCGTACCCGGAGGTCTTGTGCGTCGACTTCGCACCGACGTGGAACCCCATCAGCAGAACCCCACCGGGCCGCAGGACGCGGTGGAACTCGGCAAAGGCCTGCGGGACCACGTCGCGAGGCAGGTGGATGACAGACCACCACGACACCACTCCGCCGAGCTCGCCATCGGGCAGGTCCAGCGCGGTCATCGAACCGACCCGGTAGTCCAGACCCGGATGGTCCCGCCGGGCGACGTCGATCATCCCGGGGGACAGGTCGATTCCGATCACCGGCAGACCACGGTCAGCGAGCAGGCCGACCACCCGGCCCGGTCCGCACCCCACGTCCAGCACCGGCCCACCTTCGGCGAGCTTCCCGAACAGGTCGAGAGTCGGCGCCTCGAACGGCGGGCCTTCCTGCACGAGCTCGGCGTACGAGACGGCAACAGTGTCGTACGACGTCCGGATGTCGGCGAGATGATCGGTCACCCGGCCGACACTAGGGCCGGCCGGGGACAGTTTCGGATCAGGCCTTTCCGAGGGTCTGCTTCTGCCGGCCGAGGCCCTGGATCTCCAGCTCCATCGTGTCGCCGGGCGCCAGGTACGGGAACCTGCCGGACAGCGCGACGCCCTCCGGAGTGCCGGTGTTGACGATGTCGCCCGGGTCGAGCGTCATGTACTGCGACAGGTCGCGGATCAGTGCGGCGACGCTGAAGATCATGTCCCGGGTGTTGGAGGCCTGCCGCGGCTCCCCGTTGACCCAGGACTTCAGGTCGAGGTTCTGCGGGTCGCCGATCTCGTCGGCCGGGACCAGCGCCGGGCCGAGCGGGTTGAACGTCTCGCAGCACTTGCCCTTGGACCACTGGCCGCCGGACTGCTCGAGCTGGAAGGCCCGCTCGGACACGTCGTTGGACACGGCGTACCCGGCGATGCACGCCAGCGCTTCCGCGTCGGAGTCGAC
The DNA here is from genome assembly GCF_045207705.1 of Kribbella sp. NBC_00889. Classification (NCBI taxonomy): domain Bacteria; kingdom Bacillati; phylum Actinomycetota; class Actinomycetes; order Propionibacteriales; family Kribbellaceae; genus Kribbella; species Kribbella sp. NBC_00889. The sequence goes on from NZ_CP108783.1 coordinate 7,884,569, forward strand.
GTACCGGGCCTGCTTGCCGATGACGACGGCGAGCTCGACCTCCCAGTCGGTCTTGGTCGAACCGCGCGGGACGAGGACGTCGTCGTACGGGCCGACGACCGTGTTCGGGGTCTTGAAGAAGACGATCGGCTGCTTCGGCGGCTCGGCGCCGGACTCGGCCGCGTGGGCGGCGTAGTTCTGGCCGATGCAGACCACCGCGCCAGGCCTGGCGATCGGGGCGCCGATCCGTAGCCCTTCGACGTCGACAGCCGGCAGGTCGCCTGCCTCGAGCGCGGTGCGGGCCCGGGCGATGCCGTCGCCGGACAGGAAAGCGCCGTCGATCTCGGCGGTGACGGAGCTCAGGTCGTGAACGGTGCCGTCGGCGGCGCGCACGTACGGGCGCTCCTCACCGACCGCGCCGAGGCGCAGCAGTTCCACAAAGATCTCCCTGGGTGAGTCATTCCTGGTCGAAGATCGGCCGCAACCGGGCCCGGGAGGCCTCGATATGCGCCCGCATCGTCGCGGCCGCCTCCTCCGGGTCGCCCTTGCGGACGGCGGTCACGACAGTCTTGTGCTCCCGCAACGCCTTTGTCGCGATGCCGCCACCGTAGTACAGCCGGAACAGGTGCAGGTGGCAGTGTGTCCGCGCAAAGGACAGCCGGGCGGTCTCGTTGCCGGACAGCTCCAGCACCAGGTCGTGGAAGCGCTGGTCGTGCGCCGCCATCGCCCGGTAGCTCTCGTACGCCGGGCGGTCCGGTACGTCGGTGTAGCTCAGCATCTCGGCCTTGAGCCGGGCCAGGTCCTCGGTGCCGGCCCGCTGGGCGGCGCGCCCGGCCGCCCACGGCTCGATGTGCAGCCGGTACTCGAACAGGTCGTCGAACTCGTCCCGGGTCAGCCGGGACGACACCCGGTAACCGCGCAGCGGCTCCTTGATCACCAATCCATCGGACTCCAGCCGCGCCAGCGACTCCCGGATCGGGGTCTGGGAGATGCCCAGTTCGCGGGTCAGTGCGTCGATGTTCAGCCGGGTGCCCGGCTGCACCACGCTGTCCATGATCAAGCCCTTGACCGTCTCGTAGACGTCGTCGCTCAACACCTGTCGCTGGGGCAGGCGCGAGAGCTGCCCCGCCAGACCCACATGCGCATCCGTCACCGTCGCTCCTCCCGAAGCCCGAGCCTCGATCGTGGATCGAGGCCAATTCTGCCCGACCCGCATCGTTACCTGGACAAGTCTTGACGCGTCCAGTGTGAGGCGGCAGCATCAGGTTGGCAATATCCTATAGGATCTGGAGCCGCCCATGACCACTCTGTCCCGCCGGATCGCATCAGTCGGGCTGCCGGCCGGTACGACGGTAACCCGGGCCGAGGCGTTCCTGGTGGACCTGGAGGTCGAGACGGTCCGGACCGACGCCGTGCAGTCCTTCCTGAAGCAGGAGACGGTCTTCGTCGAACTGGAGACCTCGGACGGAGCGGTGGGACTCGGGTACTCCTACACGATCGGCACGGGCGGCACCGCCGTACTGGCGCTGCTGCGAGATCACCTGCTGCCGCGACTGGTGGGTGCCGACGCGCGCAATGTCGAGGGGTTGTGGTCGGACCTGTTCTGGTCCACGCACGCCACGACAGTCGGAGCGATCACCTCGCTGGCCCTGGCCTCGGTGGACACCGCGCTGTGGGATCTGCGGTGCCTGCGCGCCGGTGAGCCGTTGTGGCGGCTGGCAGGCGGGTTCCGGCAGCAGGTCCCGCTGTACGACACCGAGGGCGGTTGGTTGCACCTGACAACCGATGAGCTCGTCGCGGGCGCACTGGCGTCGCAGCAGGCGGGCTGGCCGGGCGTCAAGCTCAAGGTCGGCAAGCCCCGGGTCCACGAGGATCTCGACCGGCTCCGGGCGGTCCGGGACGCGGTCGGTCCCGCGCTGGACATCATGGTCGACGCGAACCAGTCGATGACGTACGCCGAGGCCAAGCGACGGGCCGCCGCGTTCGAGGCCGTAGACCTGGCGTGGTTCGAGGAGCCGCTGCCGGCCGACGACGTGACCGGCCACGTCCGGCTCGCGGAGTCGACCTCGATCCCGATCGCGGTCGGCGAGTCGCTGTACTCGATCTCGCAGTTCCGCGAGTACGTCGCCGCTGGTGGCGCCGGGATCGTTCAGGCCGACGTGGCCCGGATCGGCGGGATCACGCCGTGGCTCAAGGTCGCGCACCTGGCCGAGGCGTTCAACCTCGAGATCTGCCCGCACTTCCTGATGGAACTGCACGTGAGTCTGACGGCCGCCGTGCCGAACGGACGGTACGTCGAGCACATCCCGCAACTGCGGGCGATCACGCGGTCCGAGATGGCTGTGGTGGACGGACACGCGGTCGCGCCCGACGCGCCCGGGTTGGGTATCGACTGGGACCGCGACGCGATCGACGATCGGAGAGTGGCATGAGCAGAGTCGATGCCCATCACCACGTCTGGGATCTGACCGTCCGTGAGCAGAGCTGGATGGCCGGCCCGGAGCTGGACCCGATCCGGCGCAACTTCGCCGTCGAGGATCTGGCGCCGTTGGCCGCGGCCGCAGATGTCACGGCGACGGTTCTGGTGCAGACCGCCGGGTTGGTGGAGGAGACGGTCGAATTCCTGGAGGTTGCTGAGAGCAACGAGCTGGTCGCGGGGGTGGTCGGGTGGGTGGATCTCACGGCCGATGACGTGGCGACGGCGTTGTCCGGGCTGTTGGCCCGGCCGGATGGCCTGTATTTGAAGGGAATCCGCCACCAGGTCCACGACGAGCCTGATGTCGACTGGCTTCTCCGGCCCGAGGTCCGGCGCGGCCTCGCCGCAGTCGCCGACGCCGGTCTGGTCTACGACCTCCTGACCAAGACTCCACACCTCCCGGCCGCCATCTCGACCGCTCGCGCGTGCCCCCAGTTGACCTTCGTCGTCGACCACATCTCCAAGCCCGTGATCGGTGAGCCCCTGGAGCCGTGGGCAAGTCAGCTGCGTGAGCTGGCAGCGCTGCCGAACGTCACCTGCAAGCTCTCCGGGATGGTCACCGAGGCATCGTGGACCGATTGGAAGCCGGCCGACCTCCAGCCGTACGCCGACGTCGTACTGGATGCCTTCGGCCCCGACCGTGTGATGTTCGGTTCCGACTGGCCCGTCTGCCTGCTGGCCGCGACGTACGCCCAGGTGGTCGACACAGCGGAGACTCTGACAGCCAGGCTGGGTCCCGCGGAGCGCGAAGCGGTCTTCAGCACCACGGCTACCCGGACCTACAAGCTGTCCTGAGGGGGGCGAACTCGAGGCGGACGCCGAGGAGGCGGATGGGGCGGCGGAGTTCGAACTTCTCCAGCAGGGCGAGGGCGGTGGCGGCGATGACCTCGGGGTCCTGGGTGATCTCCGGGAGCTTGCGGCTCTTGATCGGGGTGTAGAAGCTGATGAAGCGGACCTTGACCCAGATCCGCTGGATGCTGCGGCCCTCGGCGACCACGTCCCGCGTCACCTCGACCGCGATCCGGCGCAACTGCTCCTCCACCTCGGCGCGTTCGACCAGATCCTCGGCGAACGTCTCCTCGCGACTGCGCGACACCGGTTCGCGCGGTACGTCGGTCACCTGGGTGTCTCCGAGTCCGCGGCCCAGGGCGGCGTACCAGGCGCCCATGTTCGGGCCGAACCGCTTCCGCAGTACGTCGACGTCCGCGGCGGCCAGGTCGGCAACAGTGACGATGCCGAGCTCGTTGAGGTTCCGTTCCATCCGGCTGCCGATACCCCACAGTTCACGCACGGCCCGGTGGTCCATCACCTCACGCCAGTTCGCGCCGGTCAGCCGGTAGACGCCGTCGACCTCACGGTGCTGCACCGCGCCATCCGCCGTACTGGCGTCCTCGAACGGCGTCGCATGCGACCGCGCCTGCTTCGCGAACGTGGTCGCCAGCTTCGCGCGGGTCTTGTTGTCGCCGATGCCGACCGAGCAGGTCAGCGTGGTCCGTTCCGCGACGGCTGCGCGGAGGTCGGCCGCGAGCTGCTCGGGGTCGTCGGTCTCCGCGCCGACGAAGCATTCGTCCCAGCCCCACACCTCGACCACGACCGGGAACGACCGCAGCGCGTCCATCACCTCGGTCGACGCCGCCTCGTAAGCGGCCGGATCGGACGGCAGGAACACTGCCTGCGGGCACTTCTTGTACGCCGCCCGCACCGGCATCCCCGAATGCACGCCGTACTCACGAGCCTCGTACGACGCGGTGGCGACAACCTGCCGCGGTTGGGTCGGATCCCCAGACCCGCCGACGACCACCGGCAGACCGCGCAGCTCGGGCCGCCGCCGGATCTCCACAGCGGCGATGAACTGATCCATGTCCACATGCAGGACCCACCAGGTCATCGCGGCCCCACGTCAGAGTTCCTTGCGCATCTGCTGCGAGGTGACGGTGTAGCCGAGCGAGTTGTAGAGGCTGATCGCTGTGGTGTTGTTGCCGAACACGTTGAGGTCCAGCTGGGTGTGCCCGAGCCGCCGGCACTCCTCCTCGCCGGCCAGCATGATCGCCCGGCCGTAGCCCTTGCCGCGGTAGCCGGAGTCCACCTCGATGCCGTAGATGAACGGGATCCTCGGTTTGGTGCTGATCCACAGGCTGCCTATCACCTGGTCACCGTCACAGGCCATCCAGATCAGGGTGTTCTCGCTGGCGCGACCGTCGGGGAGGAGCTTGTCCGTCTCGCGATGCGCGAACTCGAGCGCCTCCGCGGGGTCCAGGCCACGGGCCGGTCCGATGCCGGCGGCGAACGACTCGGCGTTGCGGTCCTTCCACTGCTGGAACTCGGTCTCGGTCATCGGGCGAAGGGTCACCGGAGGCGTGGTCACGTGCTGACGATAGCCCCGAGGGTTTGCGGACGGGTACCAGGACAAATGCCCGCGGTTGTGGATCCAGCCGCGGCTGACCGACCGATGCCGAGGTGTCACACCATGACAGCGCAGCCGAGGAGCCCGTCATGAGACGGCGCAAACCGCCCGCCGGAGCGGTGGCCAGGGCCCCGGAGGGCCTACCGTCCCCGCTGCTCGAGAACTGGGCCTGGCAGGACCAAGCCGCCTGCGCCGAGGTCGACCCGGAGCTGTTCTTCGCCGCGGAGTCCGAACGCGGCCTGCGCAAACACGCCCGCGAGGTGCTCGCCAAGGCGCTCTGCAGGACCTGCCCGGTACGGCGTGAGTGCCGCGAACATGCCCTCATCGTCGGCGAAGCGTACGGCGTCTGGGGCGGCACGACCGAAGAGGAGCGCGAGCCGGCCCTCCACGGCCGCCGCCACTAGCCCTCAGCCGCGGTCCGGGTGTTGTCCGTAATTACTCTTTCAGCCTGTCCACCCTTACGACCACAACTGAATCCCTGGCCCAGGTCTTGACTGCCTTTCGCTGACGGCATGATGGTCGGATGTCCGCAGCCACCGGCTGGTTAGCCTGTCGGCATGGAGCTGACGTTCGAACTGGCCGAGAAGGTGCTCGCCGCGCAACCGTTCAGCGTGCTGCTCGGCGCGCGGCTGACCGCCTTCGGCGACGGTGCCGCGACCCTCGAGCTGGACATCCGGGACGAACTTCGGCAGCAGAACGGCTTCCTGCACGGGGGAGTCCTCGGTTATGCGGCCGACAACGCGATCACCTTCGCCGGCGGTACGGCGCTGGGCCCGGAGGTGCTGACCGGTGGGTTCACGATCAGCTACCTCCGTCCGGCCCAAGGCGCCGTACTGCGAGCCGAGGCGACGGTCGCGCACGCCGGCAGCCGGCAGGCCACCTGTACCTGCCGGCTGTCGACCGTCGACGAGTCGGGCGACGTCACCCTGTGCGCGCTCGCCCAAGGCACCGTCATCGCCCTCCGCCGCTGACTACTTCAGTCGAAGAGTTCTTCCAGGAAGGACTTCTTCTTCTTGCGCGGGTACTGCTGGTTCCCGTAGCGCGGGTCGTACTTGCGATCCTTGTCGTAGCGGCGGTCGTCGTCGTACCGCCGGTCATTGTCGTAGCGGCGGTCGTCGTGCCGCTTCTCCTCGTGGCGCGGCTGCGGGCTGTTGTACTCGAGCTCGGCATCCACCAGCCGCTCCAGTTCACCCCGGTCGAGGAAGATCCCGCGACACTCGCCGCACTGGTCGACGGTGACGCCGCTGCGTTCGTAGGTGCGCATCGCGCCTCGGCACTTGGGACAGGTCAGGCTCTCCATCCAGCAACCCTAAGTGACGAAATCGCCGGAACGCCGGGCTTTCAGGGAACTCTCAGGGTCTTCGGAGCACAACTCTCAGGAGATTCGATCGGTCGCCGATACAACCCGCTCCACAAGGTGTTCCCGCCCGGCAGGCGGGTCGTACGACTCGGGCCAGAAATCCGTGATCCGGGTGATCAGCCCGTCGTCGAGCTCGAGGTACACCAGCCCGACCATCTCCTCGTCACCCACGGTGAAGTTCATCGATCCGGCCGCGCTGGTCCCGTCCACGATCAATCGCGTCACGATGGCGGTCCAGTCGCCCGGATACTCCCGGTTGAACCGCAGGTACTTCGCCCGCCCCACAATCCGTTCCCGAGTCTGCGGCAGCTCGTAAACCACCTCCGCACTCAGCAGTTCCCCGAACGCGTCCCACTCCCGCCCCGCCATCGTCGCGAAGTACCGCCCCACGACATCCCGAGTCCGCTGCGTCTCGTCCATGCCCAGACGCTAATCGGCCCCGCCGACACTCCTGCGGCGGTGCGTGCGCCGCAGTTGGACAGGAGGTATCCGGTCGGAGGGTAGTGCAGTTGAGCGTGCGTGCGCTCTGTGTACGGTGTATCGCGGGCGCACTACCTGTCGATCTGCACACTCTCCTGTGGGCATCGAGTCGTAGGCCCCTTGTCCCTGGACAGCTCACAAACCTCGACAGGAAACGGTGTGCGGCACTTCAGCCACACCCAAACCACTCACACCTCAGTCAGAAGAGCCGGGTGGTCATAGCTCACTTCGTGTGGCTGAGGAAGTTTTGGACTATGGGTCCGGCTGCCTTGCCGCCGGAGGCGCCGCCTTCGACGATGACGGCGAAGGCTACGTCGCCGCGATAGCCGACCATCCAGCCGTTGGTGACGACCTTGCCCTTCTGGACGACCTCAGCGGTACCGGTCTTCGCGGCCACCGCACCGTTACCCGACAGCAGATGCGCGGTGCCGTTGGTGACCGTGGTCCGCATGAAGGTTCGCAACGCCGCAACGGTTGCCGCAGGCAACGGAGAGGCGGCTGCCCCGGCGGCGTCCTTGCCCGGTACCAGGACCGGCTTCATCGCGGTCCCGTGGTCGACCGCCGCACCGATCAGCGCGACCGCCAGCGGGCTCGCGGTGACCGTGCCCTGACCGATCATCGAGGCCGCCTCGGCGGTGTCGTCCTTCGGCGCCGGCACCGAACCGCCGTACGCCGAGAGCGACAGGTCGAGTTCACGTCCGATGCCGAACATCGCCGCGGCCTTCGTCATGCCGTCCTTCGGCAGCCGCGCGTGCTGCGAGATGAACGCCGTGTTGCACGACTCGTTGAACGCCTTCTGCATCGTGCCCGCGCCGTACGCCGCCAGCCCGTCGTAGTTCTTGAACGACTTGCCGAACACGTTGATCGTGTTCGTGCACGGCAGCGTGGTCGCCGCGGTCTCGCCGCTGCCCAGCAACGCCGCCGACGTGACGATCTTGAACGTCGACCCGGGCGCGTACTGGCCCTGGAAAGCGCGGTTGTAGCTGGCCGGCGTGGGTCCGTTCGCCGCCGCCAGGATCTGACCGGTCGAGGCCTGGACGGCGACCAGCGACGCCGGCAGCTTGCTCGTCGCCAGCGCGGCCTCGGCCGCCTGCTGCATCTTCGTGTCCAGCGAGGTCTTCACCGGCTTGCCGACCGTGCCCTGCTGGCTGAAGACCGTCTTGATCGTCAGCTTGGTCTTGCCGTCCCGCAGCGTGACCGTGCCACCCGGCGTACCGGCGAGCTGCTGCTGGAACGCGTACTGCAGGCCCGTCGTCCCCACCTGGTCACTGGCCGACGCGCTCGGGCCGGCGTTCTTCAGCGTGTCCTCGGTCGCGGTCCGCATGGTGCCGATGATCGACCGCGCGAACGTCGGCGTCGCCGCCAGTGACTGCGTCCCGCCCATCGTCAGTACGCCGGGCAGCTTGCCCATGATCGGCCGCAGCCGGTTCCACTCCTCGGACCGGATCGTGATCGCTTCGACGAACTGCCCGGCCGGCGCCGCCTTGGCCCGCGCGGCCAGCTTCGCGCCGTCCACATCGAGGTTCTTCGTGAACGCGGCGTACGTCGCCGGCGTCGCCACGGTGCCCGACGCCACGCCGACAATGACGACCGGACGGTTCGCCGTCAGCGCGGCGCCGTTGCGGTCCAGGATCGAGGCGCGCGCGGGGAGCGCCCGGACCCGCTTGAGGTAGTTCGCGTCGCCGAGCCCCGGGTAGATGGTGTCGCCGGAGGCCTTGATCTTCCACGCGTCGCCGGTCTTCACGGCGGTCGCCGTACTGGTCCACTTCATCGTGCCGATGCCGCGCAGTTCGGCCTCGACCGCCAGGTCCTGCGTGCAGTTGGTGCCGTCGGTGCACTTCGGGTCGCCCTGCGGCGTCACCTTCACCGTGTTCGCGATCAGCGCGCTGTCCACGTCGTCGAGCCGCTTGCCGAAGACCGTCGGGTTGTCGGTGAACGCCGCCGCCGCGTCCGGCTTCCCGTCCGGCGCCCACGCCTGCACCCAGGCGTCGGCGAACTGCTTCACCACCTCGGCGGACGCCTGCTTCTCGTCGTTCGGGTCCGGCTTCCCACCTGCTCCTGATTTGCTGTCGGAACAACCAGCGGTGATCAGCAGACTACTCAAGCAGACGATGGCAGCGGTTCGCTTCACGTTTCCAACTCTCGCACGACGACGGATGGACACCTGGAACAGTCTTCGGCGTGTGGCTCACAGCCACGAGGGCGAAAGTACTCAACCCCTGCAAGTACGACGCCCGTGGCCCCCCTTCAGTTGGCCCCGGTACGCCGTTCGTCCGCGCCGGACCGGCCGTGGATCGCCAGGACGAATCAGGACCGAGACGCAGCGTGAATCACCGCGCCGGAGGTCTACCGCAATCGTGGAACGCCGTGAACGCAGGGTCACCACCGGCGTATTCTGCTCCTTTGTGACCCGCCTTGCTCTGCACAGCCGGCTGATTCCCGGCACCGAAGAGGCCTACGAGCTCGAGCACGCTCGCGTCTGGCCGGAACTGATCACCGTGATGCACGCCGCCGGGATCGCCGACTGGTCCATCTGGCGCAGCGGCAGCGATCTGTTCCACCTGGTCGAGTGCGACGACTTCGAGGCCGCCACTGCACAACTGCGCGACGACCCGGTCGACCAGCGCTGGCAGCAACACATGAGCCAGTTCGTCGCAGGCTTCGCCCAGAACCCAGAAGGCGTCGCCGGCCAGTCCCTACGCCACGTCTGGACAATGAGCGAGCAGACAACCTAGCGGACCGTCCCGCCGTACCGCAGACACGCGGCAACCCACCCCTTGCCCGCTGCGCACGAGAGGCGGGCATGGAGGGTTTGGACAGTACGTGGGGGATTGGGACAGGTTGTGATGTGTTCGAGGTGCCCGGATGATGTTCAAGGCCGCGCTTTGGGGCAGGTGGGTGGCGGGGGTGGGGCTAGTGCATTTCCCAGAGTAGGAGCTGTGCGCCGGCTGGGCCGGCGGTGATACGGGGTCCGTCGGAGGCGGTCAGCCGTGCGGCGTCCGAGGTACCCAGGTCACCGGCGCCTTCCAGGCTTGCCGTGCCCTGAGCGACGAAGAGATGGACGTACGGCGCGGATGGCAGGGCAACCGTGGCACCCGGAGCCAGCCGGGCGACGGACATTCCGGCGGAGCGCTGGTTGATGCGGATCGCGGCGCTGGCAGCGTGTTTCGGCAGACCGGAGGCGATCGGGACCAGTTCGCCGCTCGTCAGATCGATCTCGCTCTGCTGGTACGACGGCGGCAGGTCGAGCTCGTCCGGGCGGACCCACATCTGCACGTAGTGGACCGGCTCGGCGCCGTCGTTGCGTTCGGAGTGCCGGATGCCTGACCCGGCGCTCATCCGCTGCGCGAGACCCGGGTAGACCAGACCGCTGTGTCCCTGCGAATCCTGGTGCGCCAGAGCACCGCGCAGTACCCAGGTGACGATCTCGAGGTCCTGGTGCGGGTGCGTGTCGAAACCGGTGCCGGGGGCAACCGTCTCGTCGTTGTGTGCGAGCAGGAACCCGAACCCGACGTTCGCCGGGTCGTAGTGCGGCCCGAACGAGAACGAGTGCCGCGAGTCCAGCCACTCACTCGCGGTCTGGAAGCGATCGTCGGCCCGCCGGATCTCCATACTCACAAGCTCTAGTAATACCCCTTCTGGCCGTCGAGCAGCTCGCGCATGGTGTCGAGATGGCCGACGTGGCGGGCCGTCTCCTCGAGCATGTGGAGCAGCATCCACCGGAGCGTGGGCTGGTACTGCGAATCCTTCCCGATCTCGTCGAGTGAGTGCGCCGCCACGATCTCGTTCGATTGCGCGCACTGCGCCTCGAACTCGTCCAGCAACTGAGCCAGCGGTACGCCGTCCACCCGCATGTCGGCGTTCTCCGGCTCCTTCTGGAACTGCGGGTTGTCTGCCTCCGGCTCACCCAGAAAGATGACATTGAACCAGCAGTGCTCGGTCCATCGCATGTGCGACACCAGCCCCGCCGGCGTCATCAACGGCGACTCCGGAAACACCACCCGATGCTCGTCCGCCTCCGCCAGCCCGTCCAGCTTCCACCGCACCAGGGCCCGCTGCAGATCCAGCCACCCGATCAACAATGTGCGCTCATCAGCAACAAGGGGCGGCCGTTCCCGCGAAAGAGTCATGGCCGGACGCTAGCGTGCACCCCCGGCCACCGCACCGCATTTTGCTGCTCCCCAGCCGACCTAGGGTCGGGGGCTGTGGACATGACGACGCAGGAGTGGGTCGAGTCGGCGGCGGGTGGATCCGAAGGGCCGGCACTGTGAGCACCCGTCGTTGTTGATGACGCAGCTGCTCGGCTCCAGCTGGCGCAGGAGGACCAGCCACGGGAGTACCAAGCCTGGACCACACCGGACAGCGTGCGCGTGCCCGAGGTAACCGCACTGGCCTTGCTGCACGGGGCTGAGACCGGACTGCGCTTCGCCGACCTCTACGAGAAGGCAAGCGGGCGGGCGCTCTCGCCGGACCGCCAGTACTGGTTCCTGCTGGACGCGTTCGCCTACGCGCCCGACGCGCAGAAGGTCGCCGAACCGTGGCGCGGACTCGGCCGCACCGACCTGACCCCGCAACTCCTGCAGACCCGACTCGAGAACTACCTGGAAGCTGTGTGCTGACAGCAAAAAAGGGACTGCGGCCGCTCGGTGGGCGGCCGCAGTCCCAACCAGGGAGGAATGCCGTGGTGTCAGCCGGTCGGGTTGCCGTTGTCGGACCCGAGGGTGGCGGTCACCGACTGGGCCTTTCCGTTGCGGGTGAAGTCGATCTTCACCTCATCGCCCGGGCGGTGCGAGCGGACCGCGGCGACCAGCGCGTCCCCTGACGAGATCGCCTTACCGTCCACAGCGGTGACCACATCACCCGCTTGCAGACCGGCCTTGTCCGCCGCACCGCCGGACGTTGCCTCGCCGAGGCGTGCCCCTGAAGAGAGCCCGTCGGAAGACTGCGCGTCGCCGACCGTCACTCCGAGCCGTGCATGCGTGGCCTTGCCCTTGGCCACCAGCTCGTCGATGATCGGCTTGGCCTGGTCGATCGGGATAGCGAAGCCCAGGCCGATGTTGCCGCCTTCGGATTGTCCCGATCCACCGGCGGTTTTGATCGCGCTGTTGATTCCGACCACCTGGCCGGCGAGGTCGATGAGGGCGCCGCCGGAGTTTCCGGGATTGATCGCGGCGTCCGTCTGGATTGCTGGGAAGACCGTCGTACTGTCCTGCTGCTCGTCGCCGGAGGTGACCGGGCGGTTCAGCGCCGAGACGATCCCGCTCGTCACGGTCGCCTCGAGGCCGAACGGCGAACCGATCGCCACCACGCCCTGCCCGACGCCGAGCTTGCCGCTCTGACCCAGAGTTGCCGGGGTGAGGTCGGTCGCGTCGGCGTGGATCACGGCCAGGTCGGTCAGCGGGTCGGTGCCCTTGATCGTGGCCGGTACAGTGCGCCCGTCGTTCAGCATCACGGTGATCTGCGCACCGGCGCCGCCGCCGGCGACCACGTGGTTGTTGGTGACGATCAGGCCGTCCTTGCTGATCACGATGCCGGACCCGGTCGCCGCGCCCTGCTGGGACGCGACGGCGATCTTCACCACGCTCGGCAGCACCTTCGCGGCGGCGCTCTGCACCGAACCGTCCGGTGCGGCGGCGGGAGCCGCCTGGTTGCCGTTCAGCGGCGCCGTCACCGACGGAGTCGCGCTGGAGTCATTGGTCGCCGAGTACACAGCCGCACCACCCACGCCGCCCGCGGCGCCGACCAGAAGCGCGGTCAGCGCCACCGCCGCCAGGCCACGCCGCTTCGGCTTGGCAGGCTGCGGCTGGTGTGCCGGCTGCGGGCCGAAAGGCGGCCAGTTCGAGCCGGGAGGCGTCCCCTGATGCGTCCCCGGCGCTCCGAACTGCGGGTAGGCACTCCCACCTGAAGGGTGCTGACCCGGTCGCTGCTGACCACCGAGCGGCGCGTACTGCTGCTGCTGGTGCTGTCCGTAACCAGACAGCGGCAACTGCTGCGTCCGGTCCGGCCCTTGCTGCTGCGGGTTCTGGCCGGGCTGGTTCTGCGGCTGGTGCGGCTGGTGCGGCTGGTTCTCGGTCATGAGAAGTACTGTGCGGGCTGGACCTGAGAAGGCCCTGAAGATCCCGTCAAAGCAGCCGAAGAACTCCATGAAGATCCCCTGAAGGATCAGTCAAGGCGCTGTCAGCGAGTCTGCGTGGCCGCGTGCGGCAGCCACAGCGTGAACTGCGCACCAGCGCCCGGGAGGTTGCGGGCGTAGATCATCCCGCCGTGCTGCTCGGCCGCGTGCTTCACGATCGCCAGCCCCAGCCCCGAACCGGGCCTGCTGCGCGCCTCACTGGACCGGTAGAACCGCTCGAACACGTGCGGCAGGTCCGCCTCGGCGATCCCCGAGCCGGAGTCCGTCACAGTCAGTACGCCGTCCAGCAGCCGGACCGTGACGAGGCCGGACGGTTGCCCATCGCTGCGCTGGGTGCCGTCCTCGGGGAGGCTGTACTTCGCCGCGTTGTCGAGCAGGTTGGTCACCGCGCGTCCGAGCAGTCGTTCGTCACCCCACACCGGGAACGGTGTGAGCTGGACGTCCCACTCCAGCCCCGGTGCACGGCGCCGTACCTTGATGACGGCGTCCTCGACCACGTTGGACAGCTCGATCAGCTCGGCGTTGCGGACCTGCGGTGTGTCGCGGGCCAGTTCGGTGAGGTCGCCGATCAAGGTGGTCAGCTCGTCCATCTGTGCGCGTACGTCGTCCAGCAGTTGCTGCCGGTCCTCGGGCCGGAGGCCACCACGCTGGTCGGCCTGGGCCAGCAGATCGAGGTTGGTCCGGATGCTGGTGAGCGGCGTCCGCAGTTCGTGCCCGGCGTCGCCGACCAGCCGCCGCTGCCGATCCTGTGATCGGGCCAAAGCCGCGAGCATCGCGTTGAAGGCCTGGGCCAAGCGGGAGATCTCGTCCGACCCGGACACCGGGATCGGCTTCAGATCCTCGGTCTGCGCCACATGCTCCGCCGCACCGGTCAGCCGGGCCAGTGGCCGGAGCCCGGACCGCGCGATCGCGTTGCCGGCCAGCGCCGCACCGATCACCCCGATCAGGCCGAATGCCCACAGCACCACACCGAGGTTGTGCAGCGTCCGGTCGATCGGCGCCAGCGACTGGGCCACCACCAGCGCGGCCGGCTGGTAGAGCTCGGGATTGACCTGGCAGTCGGCGCGCAACGGACAGTAGTGCGCGGGTACGGCGACCACGCGGAAGTGCGAGCCGCCGTTGCGGACGCCGACGGTCCGCAGACTCGCCTCGTTTCCCTGCGCCTGGGCGACCGCGACCTCGTCCGGGCCCATCGGCGGGACCGGGCTGTTCGCCGCCCCGAACTTCTGGCCGTCCGCTCCGATCATCCCGACCCGGATGTCGCTGAGGCCGAGCGCGTCGGAGGAGACGTTCTGCAGATTCTCGAGGTTGGTCAGGACGCCCTTCTGCGCGGCCTGGGCGACCCGGTTGGTCAGGCTGTCGTCGAGGTTCTGGTACATCTGCTGGCGCACGGTCATGTACGCCGCGACGCTCACGATCGCGACGGCCAGACCGACCGCCACCGCGGCCAGCAGGGTGACCCGGGCGTGCAGGCTGAGGGTGTGGACCTTCTCCTGCCACCAGTCCTGGGTCCGGGCCGCGGTCGCGACCATCCGGTTGCCGTTGCCGTTGCCGTTGGCAACAGGCTGACCTGGCTGAGCGGGCTGTGGTAGTGGTCCGGACGGCTGCGGCCGGGGTGAACGCGGCGCAGCACCGGACTGAGCGGCGCCCGGCGGACGGCCGGCGTACGAGGGGAAGTCGTCGGGGTGTTGCTTGCTCACGGTGGGGTGTCTCTCAGCACATAGCCGATACCGCGGACGGTGTGGATCAGCCGGGGCAGGTTGTTGACCTCGGTCTTACGGCGCAGATAGCCGATGTAGACCTCGAGGGAGTTGGCGGTGGTCGGGAAGTCGTAACCCCAGACCGCGTCCAGGATCACCGCGCGCTCGAGCACTCGGCGCGGGTTGCGGATCAGCAACTCGAGCAGGGAGAACTCGGTCCGGGTGAGGGGGATCGGTACGTCGCCGCGGTGCACCTCGTGCGCGTCCACGTCGACCACGAGGTCGGCGTACTGCAGGATCTCGCCGCGCTGGCCGCCCTCGCCGGGCGTGCTGCTGCGGCGGAGCAGGGCGCGCAGCCGGGCCAGCAACTCCTCGAGTGCGAACGGCTTCGTCAGGTAGTCGTCGCCGCCGGCGTCGAGGCCGTCGACCCGGTCCGCGACCGCGTCCCGGGCGGTCAGCACCAGGATCGGGATGTTGTTGCCCGCGGCCCGCAGGGCCTTCGTGGTCTCCAGGCCGTCCAGGCGCGGCATCATCACGTCCATCACCACGACGTCGGGTTCGACGTTGCCGATCACGGCCAGCGCCTCGGCGCCGTCGGAGGCCGTCACCACCTCGAAGTCGTTGAACTCCAGGGAACGGCGCAGCGAGTCCCGGACGGCCCGGTCGTCGTCCACCACCAGTACGCGCATCGTGCTCCCCGCTCGGCCTGAGTCCGGACAGCCCGGAATGACCGTCCGCGTTTCGAGATTAGGCCGTCTCTGTGAGAATCGCCTGAGAACCCGCTGATCGCTCGCCCAATCCCGCCGTACGCCGTAGGTTGCTGACTCGTGGACATCCTCGACTTCAGCCCCGAGCCCGAGCAGTTCGCCTGGACCTTCGGCGGGGTTCCGCCGGTGCGCCGGATCAAGCCGGGCACCGCCCTGCGGTTGTGGACCGAGGACGCGTACTGCGGCACGCTGCGCAGCACGACGGACCTGGCCAGCGCCTCGCTGAAGATGCCGTTCGTGAACCCGCAGACAGGCCCGTTCTACGTCGAGGGCGCCGAGCCGGGGGACACCCTGGTGCTGCACTTCGTCGACCTGACGCCGGCCCGGACCTGGGGCGTGTCCGCGACCATCCCGTACTTCGGCGGCCTGACCAGCACCGACCGGACGGCGACGTTGCAGGACCCGCTGCCGGAGCGGACCTGGATCTACGAGGTCGACTCGGACAAGCAGACCGTCGGGTTCCAGGCGCAGGGCAGCGACCTGGAGCTCGCGCTGCCGATGGAGCCGATGCTGGGCACGGTCGGTGTCGCGCCCGCCGCGGGTGAGGCGCGCTCCTCGCTGGTCCCGGACATGTTCGGCGGCAACATGGACACGCCGGAGATGCGGGCCGGTGCGACCTGTTACCTCAACGTGAACGTCGAGGGTGCACTCTTCTCGGTCGGCGACGGGCACTACCGCCAAGGCGAGGGCGAGTCCTGCGGGACCGCGGTCGAGGGCGCGATGAACGTCGTACTGATCGTGGATCTGGTGAAGACGCCGGGACCGGTCTGGCCGCGGATCGAGAACGACGAGTACCTGGCCGTGGTCGGGTCGAGCCGGCCACTCGAGGACGCCTGGCGAGCCGGCCAGGTCGACATGGTGCACTGGCTCGGTTCGCTGTACGGGCTGGACAAGCTGGACGCCTACCAGTTGCTCAGCCAGATCAGCGAGGTCCCGCTGGCCAACGTGGTCGACGTGAACTACAGCGTGGTCACCAAGGTCCCGAAGCGCCTCCTGCCGGCCGCGGACGTCTACACCGGCATCCACCAGCACCTGCGCGAGCTGGCGGCCACCCTCAGCTGAACGCCGGTACGACCTCCTCCGCGAACCGTTGCAGCGGCTCGTGGTCGTACGCGACGCCCGGGATGTAGACGATGACGTACTCGACGCCGGCCTCGGCCAGCTGCTCGATGTGCGCGCTGAGCTCCTTGGTCGTGACGATTCCGGCGCGAAGGTCCGGCGGACCACCACCGGCGCCGATCTCGGTGAACTCCTGGACGCTGTAGCGGCCACGGGCCTTCGCCGTCGCGGCCGCCGGATCGGCGCCGGACTCGATCGGGAACACGTTGATACTGGTCGATTTCACGATCGCGTCGTAGTCCCGGCCGAGCTCGTCGCAGTGCGCGCGCAGTACGGCCAGCTTCTGCTCGACCAGCTCGGGCTTGCCGCTGCCGAAGTTGCAGGCGTCGGCGTACTCGGCGACCAGCCGGAGGGTGACCTTCTCACCGCCGCCACCGATCCAGAGTGGTGGTTGCCGGCGTGGCTCGACGTACGGCCGGTCGACCGAGTGGTACTTGCCCTGGAAGACGACGTCCTCCTCGTGCCACAGCCGGTGGATCAGCTCGACAGCCTCGGTGAACGAACCCATCCGGTCCTTGAGTCCGGTCCACGGGTACCCGTAGGCCTTCCACTCGTGCTCCGACCACCCGGCGCCGATCCCGGCGTACAGGCGGCCGTGGCTGGCGACGTCGACGGTGGCCGCGATCTTCGCGTAGAGCGCGGGGTTGCGGTAGCCGTTGCAGCCGACCATCTGGCCGATGTTCACCCGCTCGGTGTCGCGGGCGAGAGCCGCCGTCGCCGTCCAGGCCTCGAAGACGGTCTCGCGGACCGGCTCGGGGACCGTGTGGAAGTGGTCGAACAACCAGATCGAGTCCCAGGGCCCCGCGTCGGCGGCGCGCGCGACAGCCGTCATGGCCTCCCACTGCTCGACCGGGTCCTTGATCTCGACCAGGTCCATCCGCCAGCCCTGCGGTACGAAGACGCCGAACTTCATCGGATCCTCCGGGTACGACGTGAGATCGCGACGCCAGTGAGGCACAAAGCACCGCCGGCCAGTGCGAGCAGAGCGGGAGCCTCACCGAGGAACAGCCAGCCAAGGGCGATGGCGACGACCGGTACGGCGTACACCGTGGCGCCCATCTTGCCTGCGCTCGTCCGCCGGAGAGCGAACGCCCAAGTGGTGAAGCCGAGCGCGGTCGGGAAGACAGCCAGATACACCGCCCACCAGATCGTCCCGGCGCTGGCGGAACCGAGCTCGTCGATCAGGGTGGGAGCGAACGGGAGGCAGACGACCGCGCCGATCGTGCAGGCGAGCCAGGTCACCTCTGCCGCGGGGAGCCGGCTCAGCAGCGGCTTCTGCGTCACCACGCCGATGGCGTACGACGCGGCGGCGGTGATGCAGAGGACGACGCCCCAGGTTTCCGCTCGGCCGGTGGAGGTCGACGTACCGATCAGCACGATGCCGCCGAACGCGACCAGGCTGCCGATGATGACCTGGCGGGGGAAGCCTTCGCCGAGGGTGAGACCGGCGAGCAGGGCGATCAGCAGCGGGGCGATGTGGACGAGCATGGCCGCGGTGCCGGCGTCGAGGCGGCGTTCCGCCTCGTTCAGCGCGAGGTTGTAGACGCCGAACCAGAGCAGGCCGCAGGCCAGCAACTGCGGCCAGTCGCGCTTGCCCGGCCAACGGCGTTCGGGGACTTCCCGCCGGGGACGGAGGAACAGGAACGCACCGAGGAGGACGCTGCCGAGGCCCAGGCGGATCAGGGCCAAGGCACCGGCGGAGAACTCGGTGCCGACATGCCGGATGGCGACGAACGACGAGGCCCAGAGCACGACAGTCACGGCCGCTGCCCCGGTCGCCAGCCCCTTCTGGGGCGGTGCTTCCACGATGGTTGCCACGTGATTACCCTAGAAATCGCATCAGCTGTTTCCCATGGCGAAACGAGCCAAGGAGCCAACTCATGGTTGCCGGAACGAACGTAGAGGGCGTGCAATCCCTTCAAACTGACAAGCCGCTGCTCGACGCCCTGAATGTTCGGTTGCTGACCGAGCTGACAGCGGATCCGCGGCTGCGCACCACCGAACTGGCGCGCCGGCTCGGAGTCTCGGCGCCGACCGTGCGGGAGCGGGTCACCCGGCTGGAGGAATCCGGCGTGATCCGCGGCTACCGGCTCGAGGTCGACCCGGCCGCGCTCGGGCTGCCGGTCGCGGCCTGGGTGCGGCTGCGTCCCGGTCCCGGTCAGATCCCGAGGGTCATCGAGCTGGCCGCGCGAACACCGGAAGTCGTCGAGTGCCACCGCATCTCCGGTGAGGACTGTTTCCTGATGCGCGTCCAGGTCGCCGCCATCGCCAGTCTCGAGGACGTGCTCGACAAGTTCCTCGTCCACGGCCAGACGACCAGCTCCTTCGTCGTCTCCACCCCGGTGCCGCCCCGCTCGGTGCCGCTGGAGTGAACCCCAACCACCGCTGAGAGTGGTCTGCCTCACTAGGCTGTTGGCGACTTCAGCGACCTCTGGAAGGACCCTGGACCATGGCTGCCGACAAGTCTGTCCGCAGAGTTGCCCTGCTCACCGCCGGCGGGCTCGCGCCGTGCCTGTCGTCCGCCGTCGGCGGGCTGATCGAGCGCTACACCGAGGTGGCGCCCGACGTCGAGATCATCGCCTACCTGAACGGGTACCACGGCCTGCTCGGCGGCCGGTACGTCGAGGTGACGCCGGAGGTACGGGAGAAGGCGTCCCGGCTGCACAAGTTCGGCGGCAGCCCGATCGGGAACAGCCGGGTCAAGCTGACGAACACCGCCGACCTGGTCAAGCGCGGCCTGATCGCCGAGGGCCAGAACGCGCTCCAGGTCGCGGCCGAGCGGCTCGTCACCGACGGCGTCGACGTACTGCACACGATCGGCGGTGACGACACCAACACCACCGCGGCGGACCTGGCGGCGTACCTGCACGAGCACGACTACGACCTGACCGTGGTCGGCCTGCCGAAGACGATCGACAACGACGTGATCCCGATCCGGCAGAGCCTGGGTGCGTGGACCGCGGCCGAGCAGGGTGCGCTGTTCGCCCGCAACATCATCGGCGAGCACAGCTCGAATCCCCGGATGCTGATCGTCCACGAGGTGATGGGCCGCAACTGCGGTTGGTTGACAGCGGCAACGGCCCGGGAATACCGCGACTGGTGGAAGCAGCAGGAGTGGAACCCGGGCATCGGCCTGGACGCGGCCGGCTGGGACGTGCACGCGGTGTACGTGCCGGAGGAGACGATCGACCTGGACGCCGAGGCGGAGCGGCTCGGCAAGGTGATGGACGAGCACGACTGCGTCAACATCTTCCTGTCCGAGGGCGCCGGCGTGGAGTCGATCGTGGCCGAGCTGGAGGCCCGCGGCGAGGAGGTCGGCCGGGACCCGTTTGGTCACGTCAAGCTGGACACGATCAATCCGGGTGCCTGGTTCGCCAAGCAGTTCGCCGAGCGGATCGGCGCCGAGAAGACGATGGTGCAGAAGAGCGGCTACTTCAGCCGTTCGGCCGCGTCCAACGACCGCGACCTGGCCCTGATCAAGGAGTGCACCGACTACGCCGTCGACGCGGCGCTGCGCGGCGAGAGCGGTGTGGTCGGCCACGACGAGGAGCGCGGCGACGAACTGCGCGCGATCGAGTTCCCGCGGATCGCCGGCGGCAAGAAGTTCGACCCGGGCGTCGACTGGTTCGTCGCCTTCAAGTCGGAGATCGACCAGCCGTAGGTCAGGCCCTGGTCCGGAGGCGGTCGACCCAGGCGTCGGCCGCCTTCTCGATCTGCGCGAGGACGTCGTCGAACCCGTCGTCGTCGCCGTAGTACGGATCGGGTACGTCGACGTCCGCGAACAACTGGATCGGGACGGCCGCACGACCTCGCCGGGTCAGCGCGGACAGGTGTCCCGAGTCCATCGCGAGGACGAGATCGCGCTCCGCGAACCACCCGGCCCGGAACTCCCGGGCCCGATGCGCACTGCCGTCGTACCCGCGCCGGCGCAGCGCCGCCGCGGCCCGCGGGTCCATCGGGTCGCCGACATGCCACCCGCCCGTGCCCGAGCTGGTGACCTGTACGTCGTCGATCCCGGCCTCCGCGAGCTTCGCCCGCAGCACGACCTCCCCGATCGGCGACCGGCAGATGTTCCCGGTACACACGATCTCGACCCGTCTCATGTCACTTGATCTCCGCCTTGTCCGGGAGGACGGCGTTGAGGATCACCCCGACGACGGTGATGATGAACGCGCCGAGCAGCGCGTTCCAGAAGCCGTCGACGTGGAACTGCACGTCCAGCTTCCCGGTGATCCACGAGGTGAGCAGCAGCATCACCGCGTTGATGACGAAGGTGAGCAGCCCCAGCGTCAGGATGATGAACGGGAGCGACAGTAGCTTCACCACGGGCTTCACGATCGCGTTCACCACACCGAAGATCGCGGCGACGATCAGCAGCGTGAGGATCCGCCGGCCCGTGGTCGCACCCTGCAGAGTGATCCCGGCGACGATCCAGCTGGCGATCGCCAGCGCGACCGCGTTGGCGAGCAGCCTGATGACCAAGTTCTTCATGCGGTCGATCCTCCCACCCCACCGGTAGCGTCAAGCCCCCGTATGCGCCCTGATCCAACCCTGAGTCTTGACACGCTAATGACCAAGTGATCTGATCATTTTCATGTTTCGACGTCGGTGGGTAGCTGCGGTCGGAGTGGTGTCGTTGACCGCTGGAGCAATCAGTTCGCCCGCGGTTGCCTCCGGGACACCGGATTGCAGCGCGGTGCGAAGCAACTGGTCGGCGACCGCGGAGCCGCACGCCGCGCCCGAGTCGCTGCTGAACGCCTACAGCAACACCGGCACGGGCTGGACCGGTGCGGACAGCACCTACTCGGTCCAGCTGCCCGGAGGCCGGACCGCCTGGGTCTTCTCGGACACTTTCCTCGGCCCCGTCAACCCGGATGGCGGCCGTCCGACCACGACGCCGTTCATCAACAACTCGTTCGTGGTCCAGCAGGGCAAGACGCTGAAGACGGTCACCGGCGGTACGCCGGCCAACCCAACGGCGCTCCTGCCACCGCCCGCCAACGGCTGGTACTGGGTCGGCGCGGCAGCGACCAGCCACGCCGGTCGGTACCTCGACGTCACCGCACTGCGGTTCGAGAAGACCGGTCCGGGTCAGTGGGACTGGCACTGGGCCAGCAACTACCTCGCGCGGTTCGACAGCAAGACGCTCAAGCTGCGCTCGCTCACCCCGCTCCCGTCGGCCGCCAATGTGCAGTGGTCCGCCTGGCTGCTGAGCGACCGCGGCTACACCTACATCTACGGTGTCGAGGACCTGGGCAGCTCGAAGTACCAGCATGTCGCTCGGGTCCGTGGCGATGACCTGACCGCGAAGCCATGGGAGTACTGGACCGGCTCCGGCTGGTCGGCGGACGAGACCGCCTCGGCCCGAGTGCTGGAGGGCGTTGCCAACGAACACAGTGTGACGCGCTGGCACGACGGCTATATGCTGGTCACCCACGACACCACCGAGCTGTTCAGCAAGCGCGTCCTCGGGTACTTCTCCTGCTCGCCGACCGGTCCGTTCGTGAAGCCGGTCGAGCTCTACCAGACCCCGGAGACCGGAGCCACCGGGAGCTATGGGAACGCCAACATCATCACGTACAACTCCCACGACCACCCGGACCTGCGCCGCGGCGACACGCTCCTGGTCAGCTACAACGTCAACAGCCTCGACGCCAACACCGACCTGTACGCCGACGTGAGCATCTACCGGCCCCGGTTCGTCGGAGTGACGCTGACCCCGGCGGGAGCACAGTGAGCTCATCGGGTGGCGTCGTACGCCGTAGCCTTCTCGACGACCTGGCCGCGTCGATGCTGGCGCTGATCGCCGACCGCAAGCTGTCGTCCGGTGACCAGTTCGAGTCGGTGCGATCGCTGGCCGACCGCTTCAAGGTCGCCGTACCGACAGTGCGGGAGGCGCTCCGCAGGCTGGAGGCCACCGGTGCCGTCGAGCTCCGGCACGGATCAGGCGTGTACGTCGGTCCGCACGTCGGCCGACTGGTCTTGGCCAACCCGCTGGCTCCGACGCCGTCAGCAGACCGCCTGGTCGAGTTGCTGCAGGCGCGGGCGCTGATCGAGCCACCGGTCGCCGCAGCGGCCGCGCGGGTGCGCACAGAGGCCGCACTGCAGCAGATGGAGCGTGACCTGGCCGCTGCGGCCGAGCTGATCGAGACCGGCGACCACGCCCAGTTGGCCGAGGTCAACATGGACTTCCACCGCTCGCTCGCGCAAGCGTCCGGGAACGCGACGCTGGCCGAGGTGGTCGAGTCCGTGACGGTCGTCAACGTCCGCGAGCAGTTGGAGATCCTGCACATCCACGGCGACCGGCAGACCGATCTGGACGAGCACCGGGCCATCCACGCGGCCGTCGTGGCCGGCGACTCCGAGCTGGCCGAGCGGCTGACTCGCGAACACCTCGACGGAGTTCTTGCCGTCATCAACGAACGTGTCAACCCGCCCCAAGACCCCAGCACCCCCTGAGAGCTGAGAGGACGCACCACAATGCGACGCATCACCAATCGGAAAGCACTGACCGCTCTGGCGGTGGCCGGCGCGCTCGTGCTGTCCGCCTGCGGGGGCAATGGCGGCTCGAGCGCCGCCAAGGGCGAGGACAAGCCGGTCGACTCGCTGAAGTTCTACAACGACAAAGGCGGCTGGAAGGACGCCTTCGTCCAGGTCGGCGCGGCCAGCAAGAAAGACATCGGAGTCGGGATGGAGCCTGTCGGCTACTCCGACTCCAATACCTACACCGCGTTCATCCGGTCCTCGTTCCGGACCAAGGAGAAGGCGGACCTGTTCAGCTGGCACACCGGCAAGGAGCTTCAGGATCTGGTGGACCAGAAGCTCGTCGCCGAGACCACCGACCAGTGGACCAAGGCAGTTGCTGACGGCAACATCCCGGAGCAGCTGAAGCAGTACTTCACCTTCGACAACAAGCAGTACTGTCTCCCACTGCTGGCGGGCTACTGGGTGATGTACTACAACAAGTCCGTCTTCAAGAAGGCCGGGATCACCGAGACGCCGAAGACGTGGCAGGAACTGATGACGGTGGCCGACAAGGTCAAGGCCGTCGGGGTGAAGCCGTTCTACCAGACCAACATCCTGTTCAGCTTCGTCTGGTTCGAGACGCTGCTGGCCGGCAAGGACCCGGACCTGTACGACGCCCTGGCCACGGGCAAGGCGAAGTACACCGACCCGGGTGTGGTCGAGGTGATGAACGAGTGGAAGAAGATGATCGAGGCCGGCGACTTCAGCGACCCGGGATCGAAGACCGAGCCGCAGGCGCAGCTGAAGAGCGGCGCCGTGGGAATGATCAACTTCGGCACCTGGTTCAGTGGCAACCTGAACACGCTGAAGATGAAGGCCGGCACGGACTACGACTTCTTCCTCATCCCGAACGTGAATCCGTCACTGCCCAAGACCTCGATGATCTTCGAGACCGGTCCGGTCTGCTCGGCCGCCGGAAGTGACCATGCCTCGACGGTGAAGAAGTGGACCGACTGGTGGGTCACGCCGCAGGCGCAGACCGCCTGGGCGAACGCCCGCGGCGACCTGTCCTTCAACCCGAAGGCCGAGGTCAAGGACCCGGGGCTGGCGGCGCTGAACAAGGACGTCGGCGGCGACGGCTACCGGCTGATCAACCGCTGGTTCGAGGCGACACCGGTGCCGGTGGCGAACAAGGCGCTCGAGGTGTTCGGCGCGTTCGTCACCAAGCCGGGCGATCCGATGCCGGGCCTGCAGAAGATCCAGGCCGAGGCGGACGCGTACTGGGCCAAACAGAAGTGACCTCGACGATCGAGCGGCCGGCACCCGTCAAGCGCCGCACGACTGGACAGCAGTCGGCGCGGACGGGTGCCCGGGCCGCGCCACTGTTCGGCCTGCCGGCCGTGGCCGTGGTCGCACTGCTGCTGTACCTGCCGTTCCTCTGGACGACGTACGTCAGCTTCACCGACTACGACGGCCTGGCTTCACCGATCTGGTCCGGGCTCGCGAACTACAAGGCGATGTTCAGCGACCCGGACCTGGTGGGTGCACTGGTCAACACGCTGCTGTGGGTCGTCGGCATGGTGACTCTGCCGGTGGTGCTCGGGTTGCTGATCGCCGTACTGACCTATGGGCACAAGTGGGGCACGTGGCTGCGGTTGCCGTTCCTGCTGCCGTACGCGATCTCCGGTGTGGCCGTGGGTGTCATCTGGGGCTTCGTACTGCAGCCGGACGGCGCGCTCGGCCAGATGCTGGGGTTCTTCGGCCTCCCCGGTGCGCACACCGGCTGGCTGCAGGCCGGTCCGGGCAACACGCTGATGATGATCGTGGCCGTCACCTGGCAGGCGGCCGGTGTGAACGCACTGCTGTTCGTGGTCGGGCTGCAGTCCATCCCGGCCGAGCCGCTGGAGGCTGCCAGGCTGGACGGCGCGGAGGGCTTCCGGCTGTTCCTGCACCAGCTGTGGCCGCAGCTGCGGCCGATCACCACGGTCGTCATCGGCCTGTCGATCGTCGCCAGCCTGAAGACGTTCGACGTGGTGTGGGTGATGACGCAGGGCGGTCCCGGTACGTCGTCGGAGACGCTCGCGTTGTCGATGTACAAGGAGACGTTCGTGCTGAACGACTACGGCCAGGGCGCCGCGATCGCGTTGTTCCTGAGCCTGGTCACCTTTGCTGCGTCGATCCTCTATCTCCGCTACCAGTTGGGAGATTCGCGTGAGCAGGGTTAAGACTCCGTTCCTCGTCGTACTCGGGCTGATCTGGCTCGCGCCGGTGTACCTGCTGATCGTGAACGCGTCCAAGCCCGTCGACGGGTACGACGCGGCGACCGTGTGGAAGCCTGCCGGGTTCTCGCTGTTCACGAACTTCGCGGACGCGTGGAACAAGGCGGCACTGGGCGACACGCTGGTGGCGACCACGCTGTACAGCGTGATCGCGCCGGTGCTCGCGGTTCTGATCGGTGCGGCCGCCGGCTACGCGATCGTCGTACTGAAGCTGAAGCGCGGATTCCTGTGGTTCGTGTTCATCTTCGGGGGCACGATCTTCCCGCTGCAGATGATCCTGATGCCGCTGTTCTCCGGGTACGCCGACTCCGGCCTGTACGACACCCGGGTCGGGATGATCATCGTCTACACCGCGATCACCGTGCCGTTCTCGGCGTTCGTGATGCGGAACTTCTTCACCGGGATCGCGCGGAGCGTGTTCGAGGCCGCGGTGGTCGACGGCGGCGGACTGTTCCGGATCTTCCGCAGCATCTACCTGCCGATGGCGGGCTCGGCGCTGGCCGCGATCTTCATCCTGCAGGCGACGTTCGTCTGGAACGACCTCTTGCTCGGCCTGACCTTGAGTCAGTCGGAATCGGTCCGCCCGATCATGCCCGCCCTCACCGGCCTGCAGAGCACGTACGGCGGCGCCGCCCTGCCCACCGTCCTGGCCGGCGGACTCCTGGTCTCCCTCCCCACCGTCATCCTCTTCCTCGCCGCGCAACGCTTCTTCTCCCGGGGCCTCGCCCTCGGCCAGTTCTGAAAGGACACATATGTCGCAGGATCCTGGCGCCGCCGTCGGTGGCGAAGTGCAACGCGCCGCCTCCGGCGGCGGGGTGGGGGGTGGCCGCACAGTCGTCGTGACCGGTGGGGCTGCCGGGATCGGACGTGGTGCCGTGGAACGGTTTGTTGCCGCCGGTGATCAGGTGGTTGCCCTGGATCGGGATGCGGATGCCCTCGCTTCCCTCCAGGACGAACTGGGTGTTCGGGGGATCTCGGTCGACGTTGGTGACCGGGGTGCCTTGACAGCAGCTGCGGAGCAGCTCGACAGCGTGGATGTGTTGGTCTGTGCGGCTGGCATTCAGCGGTATGGGACTGTCGTGGATACGCCGCCCGCTGTCTTCGACGAGGTGATGGCGGTGAACGTCGGCGGAGTGTTCTTTGCGTGTCAGGCGTTTGTGCCGAAGCTTCCACGCGGCGGGAGTGTTGTGGTGGTTTCCTCGGTGCAGGCCTATGCCGCGCAGACGAGGGTGGCGGCGTACTCGATGGGGAAGGGCGCGTTGCTCAGCCTGGTGCGGGCGATGGCGGTCGACCACGCCGCGGACGGGATCCGGGTGAACGCGGTCTGCCCGGGCTCGGTGGACACCCCGATGCTGCGGACGTCCGCGGCACAGTTCGGTGGCGGGCGATCGACCGACGAGGTGGTCGCCGAGTGGGGTCGCTCGCATCCGCTCGGCCGGGTGGCGACACCCGGAGAAGTTGCCGAGGTCATCCATTTCCTGGCCTCGCCGGGCGCCGCGTTCGTCACCGGCGCGGACGTAAAGGTGGACGGCGGGCTGACCGCCGGACTGGCCGTCGTACTGCCGGAGGACGCCAAGTGAAGATCGTCGACATCCGCGCCACCACCGTCACCATGCCGCTCGAGGCGCCGCTGCGGCACAGCAACGGCGCGCACTGGGGGCGGTTCGTCCGGACCGTCGTCGAGGTCGAAGCCGACAACGGCCTGATCGGCCTGGGCGAGATGGGCGGCGGCGGCCAGAGCGCCGAGGCCGCCGTCACCGGACTCAAGCCCTACCTGGTCGGCCATGACCCGGCCCGCACCGAGGCGTTGCGCTGGATGCTCGCCAACCCGACGGCGAGCCTCTACAACAACCGGACCCAGCTGCTCGCCGCGATCGAGTTCGCCTGCCTCGACCTGCAGGGCCGGGAGCTCGGCGTACCGGTGCACGAACTGCTCGGCGGCAAGGTCCGCGATCGGGTGGAGTTCGCCAGCTACCTGTTCTTCCGGCACCCGGCCGACGACGGCACCGGTGAGATCCGGACCGCCGAGCAGCTGGTGGACCACGCGCGGTCGCTCGTCGACGACCATGGCTTCCGCGTGCACAAGCTGAAGGGCGGCGTGTTCCCGCCGGACTACGAGCGGGAGTGTTTCCGCGCGCTGGCCGAGGCGTTCCCCGGGCACCGGGTCCGGTTCGACCCGAACGGCGCGTTCAGCGTCGAAGAGGCGATCCGGTTCGCCCGCGGCATCGATGACCTCGACAACGACTACCTCGAGGACCCGACCTGGGGCCTGAACGGCATGCGGCGGGTCCGCGAGAACACTCCGATCCCGCTCGCCACCAACACGGTGGTCGTGAACTTCGAGCAGCTCGCCGCGAACGTGCTCGACCCGGCCGTCGACGTCATCCTGCTGGACACCACGTTCTGGGGCGGCATCCGGCCGTGCATCAAGGCGGCCGGCGTCTGCGAGACCTTCCAGCTCGGGGTTGCCGTGCACTCCTCCGGCGAGCTCGGCATCCAGCTGGCGACGATGCTGCACCTGGGCGCCGTGGTTCCGAACCTGGCCTTCGCCGCGGACGCGCACTACCACCACCTGCGCGACGACATCATTGTCGGAGGCAAGCTTCCGTACGACGGCGGGTCGATCGCCGTACCGGAGGCTCCTGGGCTCGGGGTGGAGCTGGACCGCGACAAGCTGGCCGAGTACGCCGAACTGTTCCGCGAACTCGGCCCGTATCCGTACGACCGGGATCCGGCGCGCCCGGACTGGTACCCCCTCCTCCCGAACACCGATTGGGCAGACCCCTCATGACCATTCCTCGTTCCGCCGATCTGGCGAGCGACGTTCTGACGCATACGTACGACGACATGTTCAACCCGCCCGGGCTGACGAACTTCCTGGGCACCGCACAGGTCGATCTGGACGTGTTCGCGGTCCGCAGCGTGAACTTCCCGCCGTACTCGCACGGCGACTGCATCACCGGTCAGCTGTACGTCGACGGCCGGCTGGCCCGGTCGTACGGCGGCACGGTCGAGGTGGTGTGGCGGCCGGACTGCGTGGTGCGGTCGACGACGGTCGATGGGCTCCACCTGCGCTCGACCACCGCGTGTGCGCCCGGTCGCCCGGCGGTCGTCGTACAACTGGAGGTTTCCGGGACACCAGGCCGCTCGGTGCGTCTGGGCCTCGCACTGGACAGTACGGCGACTCGTTCGCCGAGCGGCTGGCTGAAGCCGGAGCCGCCGTCGGAGCCGAACACAGTGCGTGCCGACGGCGAGCGTGTCGTCGGAACAGGGGAGTCCGGGTCCGCGGTGAGTGTGCAGGGTCTCGACGTACCGGGTTCCGTGGACCGGTCGATGCTCGAAGCAACGATTACGCTGGACTCGGCGGGTCGTGGCCGGTTGGCGTACGTCCATGTGCTGGCGGGCGACCTGGCCGAGGCTTCCGCGCATTTCGACGCGTGTGTGGCCGACGTACCGGCGGTGATCGTGGACGCGGAAGTCCTGTGGGACAAGGCGTTGGCGGATGCGTTCGACCCAACGAGTGATGGCTTCAGCGGGTCGCTGCCGATCCTGGAGACGTCGAACGAGGCGTTGCGGAAGCTGTACTGGTGGGGCGTGCTCGGGGTGATCTGGTTCCGGCGGGACAACCCGGCCAGTGTGCTCGGACGGACGTACGACACGTTGATGCCGCGGTACTGGCAGACCACGACCTTCATCTGGGACTACAGCCTCTCGTCGTTGACCCACGCGCTGCTCGACCCGGCGCCGATGCGCAAGCACATCGAGCACTGGATCGATCTCGACACGCACGCGCACTTCGGCACCGAGTGGCTGACCGGCGGGCCGGTCGGGTACTGGTACTCGGTCAACGACTTCGCCATGACGCGGCTGGTGCGGGACTACGTCCGCTTCACCGGGGACGCCGGGTTCCTGGACACCGAGGTGGGCCGGGAAGTGGCGCACAAGCCGGTCGGCGAGCATCTGCACGATTGGGCCACCGCCTGGCGCGGACTCCGCGGCAAGCACGCACTGGCGGACTACGGCGGCATCGACAACCTGATGGAGTGCGTCAGTAGCTACGTGCACGAGGTCGCGAGTTTCAACGCCGCCAACGTGTGGTGTCTGCGGGTCGCGGCCGAGGTGGCCGAGCGGTCCGGCGACGAGGACCGGGCGGCGTTGCTGCGCAAGGAGGCCGACGAGCAGGTCGGTCATGTCAACGAGCTGTACATCGAGGGCAGCGGCTTCTGGCACGCACGGCAGCCCGACGGCGCGATGATCCCGGTGCGGCACTGCTACGACTTCAACATCGTCGGTACGACGATCGCCGCCGACCTCTCGGAGAACCAGCGGACCGAGATGGTCGACTTCTTCCAGCGAGAACTGCAGACCCCGACGTGGATGCGCGCACTCTCGCCGTACGACGCCGACGCGGCCTTCAGCGTGCGGCCGGATCACCAGTGGAACGGTGCCTATCCCGCCTGGCCGGCTGATGCCGGTCGCGCGTTGTTCCAGCTGGGGCGGGCGGACGTCGTACTGGACTGGCTGCCCGGTCTGGCGAAGTCGGCCAACCAGGGGCCGACCGGTCAGGCGCACTTCGTCGAGGAGGCGGTCCCGGCCATGGCCGGTGGAGCGCGCAAGTCGCCGCCGCAGTTCCCCTACCTGATCGACTGGTCGTGCTCGTCGTCCGGCTCCTGGGTCAGCCTGGTCCTGGAGGGTGTCTTCGGTGTCGAGGTCGGCCTCGACGGAACGGTCACCGCGAACCCGCAGGTCGCCGCCCTGGACCCCAACGCCCGCCTCACCGGCCTCCGCATCGGCTCCAAGGCCTACGACATCACCGCCACCGGCGCAACCCCCACCCCACCAGCCTGACCCACTCCCACCCCACCCTGCCGTTCCCCACCCCACCCCGCCCTTCCCCACCCCACCGCCCTACCCCGTCGTCCTCCCTCCCCAACCTGGCTGGTGGGTTGACCCACGAGCCTGTGGGTTGGCCAGCCGCACGCGGTGGGCCAACCCACACGCGGGTGGGTCCACCCACCAGAGCGGGTCGGGCGAGGGGTGGGCTGGGGCGAGGGTGGGGTGGGTCCACCCACCGGAGTCGGACGGGAGTGGGCGGGTCGGGGCGGGTACGGGCGCGGGTGGGTCCACCCACCAGAGCGGGTCGGGCGAGGGTGGGCTGGGGCGAGGGTGGAGTGGGTCCACCCACCGGAGTCGGACGGGAGTGGGCGGGTCGGGGCGGGTACGGGCGCGGGTGGGTCCACCCACCAGAGCGGGTCGGGCGAGGGGTGGGCTGGGGCGAGGGTGGGGTGGGTTCACCCACCAGAGCGGGTCGGGCGAGCGTGGGCCGGGGCGAGGGCGGGGTGGGTTCACCCACCAGAGCGGGTCGGGCGAGCGTGGGCCGGGGCGAGGGCGGCGTGGGGCGAGGGTGGGGTGGTTAGGCGTGGGGTAGGGCGATGGCTTCGAGGAGGGACTCCTCGGCGCCGGCGAGGTGGCGGCGGAGTTCGTCGACGCATTCGTCCAGTTCGCCGCGTTCGAGCAGGCGGACCAGTTTGCGGTGGGACGCGACCTGTTGGCGCGCGTCCTGCCGCAGCGCGTCCACGCGGGCCAGTGCGAGTCGCGCCTCGCCGGTGACCGAGTCGGCGGTTGCGATGAGCCGCTCGCTGCCGGTGAGCGCGACCAGGCTGCGGTGGATCGCCAGGTGCGTCTCCGTCATCGCCTCCGGGTCCGCGCCGTCCTTGGCGGTCGCGGCGAACGTCCGCATCGCCTCCCGGACCCGCTCGCGTGCGGCCTCGTCCGCGTCGAACCACGCCCGGATCCCGGCCGACTCCAGCACGAACCGGGCCCGGCAGATGTCCGCCACCGCGTCCGGGTGCAGGATCGCGACGCTCACGCCCTTGTTCGGCTCGCGGACCGCGAGGCCCTCGGTGACCAGCATGGTCATCGCCTCACGAACGGTGCTCCGGGCAACGCCCAGCGCCTCGGCCAGCGGCTGCTCGCGCAATGGCGTACCGGGCTGGAGGTCGCCGGCGAACAGAGCGGAGCGCAGGGCGTCGACCACCCGGTCGACTGTCGTCGAGCGATCCACCCGCAGCCGTTCGTACATAGGGCGATTCTCGTCCAGGCAGGGTCCGTTGTCGCGCCCGGCACCCCCCTGTGGATAACTCGCGACGCGTAAGGGCCCATTTCAGGCAGGATTTTCGGGTGGGTGACATCAAGGTCGTGCCGATCATCGGCGGCGTCGTGGCGGCGCTGTTCCTGCCGCTGCTGATCGTGCTGGCGCTGATCGTTGTCGGCCTGGCCGGGATGGATACGGCGGAGGCGCAGTGCGATCCGGCCGGCCTGACGGGCAAGGGCAATCAGCAGCAGGCCTTCAACTTCTTCGTCTCGGCCGGCTACAGCAAGGAGCAGGCCGCGGGCGTGGTCGGCAACCTGATCACCGAGTCCAGCGTCGAGCCGGCACTGCGGCAGGGCGACCTACCAGGGACGGTCACGCATCCGGCCGACGTCGTCGACAGCTCGCTCGGGTGGGGCCTGGTGCAGTGGACTCCTGCGGGGAAGCTGATCAAGCCGGCCCGGGACGCGGGTGTCGACGACGCGACGATCGAGTCGCTCGAGTTCCAGTTGGACTTTCTCAAGGACCAACTCGACGGTGACGGGCCGGTGCCGGAGAAGGCCGCCGGTGACCACCTGAAGGCCGCCACGACCGTCGACGAGGCGACGTTTGCCTTCGGCTACCACTTTGAGCGCTTCGCTGATCGCGACGACCTGGCCGGCGCCAACTGGGCCCAGCGCAAGGCCGATGCCCGCACTGTCCTGGAGCGGTACGGCGACGGCGCGAGTGCTGGAGAGTGCGACGGTGGCATCGTGCAGACCGCGCTCGCCCTCGCCTGGGACACCCCGGGCCACGGCCACGACCCGAAACCGGGGTACGCGGCGGCCGAGGCGGCGTACAACGGCTCCAAGGGGTACGACGAGTTGACCGACTGCGGTGTCTTCGTGGCGACCGTGATGGTGATGAGTGGCGCCGACAAGGATTACGTACGCCGGCTCACCAGTAGCCAGCGGGAGTACGTGCGATCGTCCCCGAAGTACGAGGTGTTCGAGGACCTGACCAACGAAGGGGAATTGCGACCCGGCGACAGCTTCGTGCATGACGGTCACACGTTCATCTACACCGGCAACTACACGGGCGGCGACGGGAAGACGTACAACGCGGCGTCGGCCTCGCTGACCGAGCATGTGCCGGAGGCGTCGCGCGTGTACTTCTCCGACTCGCGCGGCCACTACACCGTGGCGCGGAGGTCAGATGGCTGAGAAGTTGTGGATCGTCTTGGGTGTCATCGCCTTGTTGATCGGTGGCTTCCTGGTGTTCCGCGGGGACGCGGAGCACACGCTGACCATCAAATCGATCCCGAACGACCTCGCCCTCACGCTGGACGGCCGACAGATCCCGGCGAACGGCGACGTTGCGGTGAAGGCCGGTCGGCACAGGTTGACCGGTGAGCGGCACGGGTTCGCGACGTACACCGAGACCGTCGAGGTCCACGCGGACGCCGGCTACAAGATGTACCTGTTCGCCAACGACGCCGAGGGCCGTGCCTGGGAGACGGCTCATCCCGCCCAGGTGCTGGAGACGGAGTCCGACGCCGGCCGCCGGTTCGACGAGCTCAATGGACGGCTCGAGGCGAAGTACCCGCTTCTGCAGGAACTGCCCTTCGTCGGCCGCGGCTTCACCATCGACCAGGGCGTCTCCCGGGCTCATCCGGGAGACCCCGAGCACCTTGCCTTCTACGTCAAGGTGACCTATCCCGAGGGACGGAAGAACGCCCGCGACTGGCTCACCGGCCACGGGTACGACCCTGACGACCTCGAGCTCATCTACTCGGTCATGCCGGGAGGATGAGCTCGCCGCCCGGGGTGGTGATCGAGTGCAGCGGGAAGTCGAGCGGGTTGGTCAGGCACCGGGCGGACCCGCCGGCCTTGTGGAACTCGGTCAGGTCGAGGACGACCACGCGCAGTCCGAGTCCGCTGAGTACGTCGTGCAGGCGCGACGAGCAGGACGGCATGATGATCGTCTCGTTCACCACGATCGAGTTGGCGCTGAACGCGAATGCCTCGTCGTCCGTCAGCACGATCGGGTCCAGCACGAGGTCGAACAGCGCCGTCTGGCTCGCCGGGTCGAACGCCGCCGGGTAGACCATCGCGTGGGTGCTGTCGACCGGGCAGAACGGCAGGTCGAGGTGGTACATCCCCTCGTGCGCGATCCGCAGCCCGCGGACGCGGACGTTCCACTCGGTGGCCAGGTGCTTCAGGGCGTCCGCCTCGGTGCGCGGACCGTAGCCGACGACCAGGCTGTCGCCGAACACGAACGCGTCGCCGGACTCGAAGTGCGGCCCGACGCCGTCGCTGCCGGGCCGGCCGAGTGCGAACCCCTGGCCGACGAACCAGTCACCCGCGGTCAGCGACTCCCTCCGGCGCGGCTCGAACCGCATGTGCGAGAGCATCGCGCGGCCGTCCGCCGCCGCGAGGCCCAGGTTCATCGCGTAGACCATATCCGGCGAGTCCGGTCGCTGCGGCAGCACCTCGACCTCACCGTCGGCGTCCACGATCGCCTGCCGCAGCGAGTCCCACTGCTTCAGCGCCAGCTCGGGATCCGGCTGATCATGCGTCGACATGTAGGGATTGATCACGTAGTCGATCCGGAAGTGGTCCGGACGGACCATCAGATACCGGCGACCCCACTCCAGCGGCTGACCCATGAACACCCTCCAGCTGACCGTTGAGACCTCAGTGCAAGATCCCCTGATTGTCCGACAATCAGTCAGTGTGCAACCAGTATCCCGGTCCGCGCAAGATGAGGTTTCGCGACCGCTGTGGTGTGACGCGGTCAGGGTGGCCGGAGGGTGCGGTAAGGATTAACCTGCGGGCATGACCCCTGACAACGAGGTTCGCTTCCGCGGGTGCCTGGACGATGTGGCGGCTTACAAGCCCGGTCGTCCGCCCGCGCGCTCCGACGGCCGGCCGACGTACAAGTTGTCCAGCAACGAGAACCCGTACCCGCCGCTGCCCGGCGTACTGGCCGCTGCCACCGAGGCCGCGGCGCAGATGAACCGCTACCCGGACATGGGTGCGGTCGACCTGCTCGAGGCCTTGTCGGCACGGTTCGGCGTACCGGTGAGTGACCTCGCCGTCGGGACGGGGTCCGTCGCGCTGCTCTACCACCTGCTGCAGGCCGCGGTGTCCGAGGGTGACGAGGTGGTCTACGCCTGGCGCTCGTTCGAGGCGTACCCGATCGCCGTCCAGCTGACCGGCGCGACCTCGGTCCGGGTGCCGCTGACCGCCGACGCGCGGCACGACTTCAAGGCGATGGAAGCCGCGATCACCGAGCGGACCAAGGTCGTCCTGGTCTGTACGCCGAACAACCCGACCGGCCCGGTGGTCCGCGGGGACGAGTTGCTCGCGTTCCTGGACGCCGTACCGCGGAATGTCCTCGTCGTACTGGATGAGGCGTACCGCGAGTTCGTCCGCGAGCCCGGCGTCGTCGACGGCGTCGAGGTGTACCGGGACCGGCCGAATGTCGTCGTACTGCGGACCTTCTCGAAGGCGTACGGGCTGGCCGGCTTCCGCGTCGGCTACGCGATCGGCCATCCGGAGGTCATCGCGGCGATCCGGAAGTGTGCGTTGCCGTTCGGGGTCAGCCACGTCGCGCAGGCGGCCGCGATCGCATCGCTGGCCGTCGAGGACGAGTTGCTGGAGCGAGTCGAGGCGCTGGTCGGCGAGCGGACCCGAGTCGTCGAGGAGCTGCGCGCCGCGGGTTGGGACGTGCCCGATTCGCAGACCAACTTCGTCTGGCTGGAGCTCGGCGAGGACACCATCGCCTTCGCCGAGGCGGTGCAGGCCGAGGGGGTCTCGATCCGTCCGTTCGCCGGTGACGGTGCCCGGATCTCCATCGGCGAACGTGAGGCGAACGACCTCTTCCTCGCGGTCGCGCGCGACTGGCGCAAGTGACGTCGGCGGCCAGGTCGCTGATCTGGATCTCGGGCGCATCGGCCGGGATCGGTGCGGCGCTGGCCGCGGCCGTGCCGTACCCGGACGCGCGGGTGATCGACCTGTCCCGGCGCGGCGGAGGTACGGCGGAACACTTCAAGGTCGACCTGTCCGATCCGGCCGACTGGGAGCGGGTCGAGAAACACTTCGAGGCGGAGCTCGCCGGGTACGACGGTGATCGGGTCGTCTTCATCCACAACGCCGGGACGATCACGCCGATCGGCCCGGCCCACGCGGTCGACAGCAGCGCCTACACCAGCGCCGTGCTACTCAACTCGGTCGCACCGCAGGTCCTCGGCCGAGCCTTCCTGACCGCGACCGCCGGGCTGCGCTGCGAACGACACCTCGTGATGCTGTCCTCCGGCGCCGCCAAGACGCCGTACGCCGGCTGGTCGTCGTACACCGCGGGCAAGGCGGCAGTCGAGCAATGGGTCCGCACTGTAGGCGCAGAACAACCGCTCAACGGCTGCCGCGTGATCGCGGTTGCCCCAGGCGTGGTCGACACCGCCATGCAATCCGAGATCCGTTCCACCGACGAACAGTCCTTCCCCTCCGTGGCCCGCTTCCACGCCCTCAAACAGTCCGGCTCCCTGGCCACCCCCGAGACCGCCGCCACCGGCATCTGGTCCCTCCTCAACCGCGACCTCCCCAACGGCTCCTGCGTAGACCTCAGACACGCCTAGACCTGCGAAAGCCCGGCCCGCGCTGGGACGGGGGCCGGGCGTGATGCGGCGCCGGGAGGAGTGAGGCTTGCTCCCGGCGCCGCGGATGGTGCTACCGAATCAGTCACCCCACCGAGGTGGCTCTTTCGGGTCCTGCATCACTGACCAGGGAGGGTCAGTTGTTCTGCTTCGAGTCCTGCTCGCAGGTCTTCAGCGTGTCGATCGAGTTGCCGTCGTTGAACGCGCCGAGGACGCCGGCCAGGTTGGTCAGCGGGACGTTGCCGCCGATGCCGGTCGCGGACAGCTCGTTATGGCAGGCCTGGAACGGGCCGACGTTGTTGCGGCTCACCGACACCACGCCGTCGTCGCCCATCTTGTACCACTTGTGGTTGGCCTGGTCGTTGCCCTGCTCGCAGGTCTTGACAGCGGTGACCGAGTTGCCGTCGTTGAAGAAGCCCACGACGCCGGTGATGTCGCTCGCCGGCACGTTGCCGCCGATACCGGTGCCGGAACCGAACAGGTGGCAGGCCTGGAAGGGGCCGACGTTGTTGTCGTCGATGGCCAGGAGGCCGCCGTCGCGCTTGACGCCGTACCAGCCGTGGTTGCCGCCGTAGGCCTTGCTGGCCAGCGACGCCGCGTCGGCCAGACCGGTGTCCTGAGCCTTCTGCTGCGTGTCGTCGAGAACGTTCGCGCTCACAACGGTAGCCAGGCCCAGCGTGGCGACGGTCGCCACTGCCGCGGCGGCGGCGATCTTGCGAGTTACCTGCATTATGCCAGGTTTCCTTTCGGGTTTGACGGATTCGTCTTAGTGGTAACGACACCTGGCGGGGCCGGTTACAAACTTTTTTGTCAGCTATTGCGTCCGTGCTCGCCCCCATAGGCGGCACGTGATGAGTTCCCTGACGGCGCAGCAAATCCACTCTGACCAGGCAACTTGCCACCGGCCGGGGCTGTCGCCGAACCGATCGGCAGTTGATGGGAAATCGGCCGTAACCGAACCCGGAGTACGTCGTTGAGTCTGCGCGGGTGACGGATGAAACCCGGTGAATCGGAAGATTGTTTTCGGTGGGCTCGGTGGCCGCCGAACGAGCAATACCATGATGAATCGGAAATCGTTGAACCATTGCCGGAGTTTCGCGCCGTGTTTTTTCGGGGCAGGGTGCCGGCCGGCAAACCATGGCCCGCTGCCGCGCGCATCGGCAGCGGTGGGAGACCCGGGTCCTCAGGGGCCCGGGTTCTTCCGTCTGTAGACGCCGTCAGGTCCGCATTCGCCGCTCGGCGGTGACCACGAGCGCGACGCCGAGGATGATCACCGCGCCGCCGAGCAGGATCTGCCACGTGATGTGCTCGTCGAGGATCAGCCATCCGAGCAGTACGGCGACCGCCGGGTTCACGTACGCGTAGGTGCCGATCAACGAGATCGGCGCGTTCGCGAGCAGGTACGAGTAGGCGGAGTACGCGAGCAGCGAGCCGAACACGATCAGGTAGCCGAGCGCCAGCCAGCCGGATCCGTCGATCCGGTCGAGATGCAACCGGCCGGGCTCGCCGCGGACCACGCCGATCAGGACCATCGCCGTACCGCCGAAGACCATCTCGTACAGAGCGGTCACCAGCGGATCGCGCGGCAGGCCGAGGCGCGGTGCGAACCGCGAGCCGGTGGCCCAGCAGATCGTGCCCACCACCAGGATCGCGACCGACAGCGGCTTCGCACTCGTGTTACCACCTGACAACGCGAGCAGCGCCGCCCCGCCGAATCCGATCAGTACGCCGAGCCACGTCAAGCCGCGTGGACGCTCGCCACCGCCGACGCGCAACAGCATCAGCCACAGCGGGATCGCGGCCACCAGCAGCGCCGCCAGGCCGGACGGCACGGTCTGCTCCGCGATCGCGACCGCACCGTTGCCGAAGGCAAGCAATAGGATGCCGACCGTGGCCGCGCCGAGCGCCTCCCGGCGGGTGATCTTCAACCGCCGCCAGCCCGACTTCAGGCTGAGCACCGCGGCCAGCAGCAGGGCCGCGGTGAGGAACCGGGTCGCCATCCCGAGCATCGGCGGGATCTCCGCGTCCACAACCACCCTGATGCCCAGGTAGGTCGAACCCCAGACGACGTACACGACCGCGAGCGCGGTCCAGATCATCGCGCTCGAGGCCGGCCGGGCGCCGGCGTCGGGCAGTGCGGCCGGGGCAGAAGCGGCCATCTGGAGCCTCCTCGGCCGTCAGGGGTGTCATGCAAAGACGATGCTTACGCTAAGCGGGTAGGCGTCGCCGCGCAAGCCGGTTTCCAGTCAGCAATCCGCTGTTTCCCGCCAGTCCATCAGCGCCGGGCAATCTGCGCCGTACTGCCGATGGTGAGGAGAGTTGGATGCGAATCGCCGGTGTCACGCTTGCTGCGATGATCGTCACGCTGGGTGTCCAGCCGGCGTACGCCAGTGGGCTCACGGAGGTGACCGCGGTCGCCGAGACCGCGCCGAACTGGGACGACGAGGCGGGCGGCAACGCCAACGCCGACGACCCGGCCATCTGGATCGACGCCAAGCACCCCGAGCGCAGCGTCGTCCTCGGGACGCTGAAGAACGGCGGGCTGACCGTGTTCGACCTCGTCGGCAAGGAGGTCCAGCACATCGCGACACCACCTCCGCCGGCGCCGGGTCAGGAGCCCGGACGCTTCAACAACGTCGACCTGGTCGGCAACCTCGCGGTCGTCACCGACCGCGGCCGCGACCAGCTCAGGACGTACGCCGTCAAGGCCGGGCGACTCATCGACGTGACCAGCGCCAACGCACCGCTCGTGTTCAGCAAGGACACCGACGAGGTCCAGGACCAGCACACGGCGTACGGCCTGGCCGCCACCGAGATCCACGGACAGCCGGTCGTCGCAGTGACCCGGCGCAGCGAGACCCGGGTCGGCTTCTTCCGGCTCGTCCCCGACGGCCAGGGCAAAATCACCTATCGCCCGATCGGCAACGTCGACCTGCCGAGCAGCTTCCGGCTGAGCGACGGCAGCACCTGGTCGCCGTGCGAGGAGCCCGGTGACCGCCCGCAACTCGAGGGCATGGTCTTCGACCGCACCACCAACGACCTGTACGCCGCCCAGGAGGACGTCGGCGTCTGGCGCATCCCGCAGCACGGCAAGCCCGACCTGGTGGAGAAGGTCCGCGAGTACGGCCAGCCGGCGGCGTACGACGAGGAGACCGAGGAGTGCGCGCCGACCGGGCCGGTCAGCCGGGACGCCGGGAAGTACCTCAGTGCGGACGCCGAGGGTCTGACGATCGCCTACGAGCACGGCGAGCGGATCATGTACGCGTCCAGCCAGGGTGACTCGACGTTCGCGTCGTACCGGATGGACGGGCGGCGGTTGGTCTACCGCGCCGGCTTCCAGGTCGTCGACGGGTCGGCGGCGGACGGCGTACAGCACAGCGACGGTGCGGCGGTGACCACAGAGCCGCTCGGGCCGCGGTTCCCGCACGGTCTGTTCGCTGTGCACGACGGCGAGAACACGCCTGGTGACGGGGATCGTGAGGGCACCGACTTCAAGCTCGTCCGGCTCGAGAAGCTGCCCTGATCGCAACTCAGTTGTGACAGATGCTGTCAGGGCTGCAGATTTCTGTAATATGAGCGTGGAGATATGACCAGTGGGTGGACTGGTGTCTCGTGCCAGCACCGGTTTCGGTACCGGCGTACCCGCGAGCGTCCAGACAGTTAGCGGATCAGGCAACCCGCTGGGTACGGTGTCCCGCAAGTAATACAGCCAGTCAGGCCGGTGAGGAGGTCTACTGGTAGTAGTGCCAGTGCATCAACCCTGGATCCACGCGGTCCTGCCTGCGAAGCCTCACCCGGCTGAAGGGGCCGGCCCGCGCAACGTTGCGGTCGCGGCGATCCCGCGCTCGAACCCGAGGAGTGCATGTGAGTGAGTCGGTGCCGGGGATGACCCCGGAAGTGTTCGCGCCCGTCGAGGCGCCGGTCAGTCCGCCCCAGGCCTCCGAGGAGGTCGAGTTCGTCCAGCTGCTGACGCCCGAAGGTGAGCGCGTCGAGCACCCGGACTACTCGTTCGACCTCGACGACGAGGCGATCAAGGGCTTCTACCGCGACATGACCCTGGTCCGCCGGATCGACACCGAGGCCACCGCCCTGCAGCGGCAGGGTGAGCTCGGTCTCTGGGCGTCGCTGCTCGGCCAGGAGGCCGCACAGATCGGCTCCGGCCGCGCCCTGAACTCCAAGGACATGGTCTTCCCGACCTACCGCGAGCACGGCGTCGCCTTTTGCCAGGGCGTCGACCCGCTGCGGCTGCTCGGCCTGTTCCGCGGCGTCGACCAGGGTGCTTGGGACCCACGCGAGAACAACTTCCACCTGTACACGATCGTGATCGGCGCGCAGACGCTGCACGCGACCGGGTACGCGATGGGCCAGCAGCGCGACCACGCCATCGGCGACGCCGAGAACGGCGAGGCGACGATCGCGTACTTCGGCGACGGCGCCAGCAGCCAGGGCGACGTGAACGAGGCGTTCATCTGGGCCTCGGTCTTCAACGCGCCGGTCGTGTTCTTCTGCCAGAACAACCAGTGGGCCATCTCCGAGCCGATCGACCGGCAGACCCGGATCCCGCTGTACCAGCGCGCGGCCGGCTTCGGCTTCCCCGGCGTCCGCGTCGACGGCAACGACGTACTCGCGACGTACGCCGTCTCCCAGCAGGCGCTGAAGCGGGCCCGGGAGGGCAGCGGCCCGACCCTGATCGAGGCCTACACCTACCGGATGGGTGCCCACACCACCTCCGACGACCCGACGAAGTACCGGCTCAGCGAGGACCTCGAGCACTGGAAGCTGAAGGACCCGATCGAGCGGGTCCGCGCGTACCTGACCCGGACGGCCGGGGTCGACCACGACTACTTCGACCAGATCGACGCCGAGGCCGACGAGGTCGCCGCCACGCTGCGGGCCGGCTGCCTGTCGATGCCGGATCCGGAGCTCACCGACTTCTTCGACACCGTGTACGTCGAGCAGACGCCGCAACTGATCGAGCAGAAGGCACAGTTCGCCGCGTACGCCGCTTCGTTCGAAGGCGAGGTTCGGTGATGACGAAGATCACTCTCGGCAAGGGCATCAACGCCGGCTTGCGGGCCGCGATGGAGGCCGACCCCAAGGTCGTCGTGATGGGCGAGGACATCGGCAAGCTCGGCGGGGTCTTCCGGGTGACCGAAGGACTGCAGAAGGACTTCGGCGAGGACCGGGTGATCGACACCCCGCTGGCCGAGTCCGGCATCATCGGGACCGCGGTCGGCCTGGCGCTGCGCGGGTACCGGCCGGTCTGCGAGATCCAGTTCGACGGGTTCGTGTTCCCGGCGTACGACCAGATCATCAACCAGGTCGCGAAGATGCACTTCCGGTCGCACGGCCGGATCCGGATGCCCGTCGTGATCCGGATCCCGTACGGCGGCGGCATCGGCGCGGTCGAGCACCACTCGGAGTCGCCGGAGACGCTGTTCGCGCACGTGCCTGGTCTCAAGGTGGTGTCCTGCGGCGACCCGGTCGACGCGTACTGGATGATCCAGCAGGCGATCGCCACCGACGACCCGGTGGTGTTCTTCGAGCCGAAGCGCCGCTACCACGAGAAGGCCGAACTGGACGAGTCCGTGCCGCCGGAGCTGCCGCTGCACCAGGCGAAGGTGGTCCGTGAGGGCACCGACGCGACGCTGCTCTGCTACGGCCCGATGGTGAAGACCTGCCTGCAGGCCGCCGAGGCCGCGGTCGAGGACGGCCGGCAGCTCGAGGTCGTCGACCTGCGCACGATCTCGCCGTTCGACCTGCCGACGATCTTCGCGTCGGTGAAGAAGACGCGGCGGGCGATCGTCGTACACGAGGCGCCGTACACGCTCGGCCCGGGTTCGGAGATCGCGGCGCGGTTGACCGAGGAGTGCTTCTACCACCTGGAGGCGCCGGTACTGCGCGTTACCGGGTTCGACACCCCGTACCCGCCGTCGCGGACGGAAGAGGACTACCTGCCCGACCTGGACCGGGTGCTCGACGGTGTCGACCGGGTGATGGGGTACTGATGGGCATCCAGCACTTCCGCCTCCCCGACGTGGGTGAGGGTCTGGTCGAAGCCGAGATCGTCAGCTGGAAGGTCAAGCCGGGCGACACGGTCAAGCTCAACGACACCGTGGTCGAGATCGAGACCGCCAAGTCGCTGGTCGAGCTCCCGGTCCCCTTCGCCGGCACCATCGCCGAACTCCTCGTCCCCGAAGGCGAAACCGTCCCGGTCGGTACGCCGATCATCGCCGTCCAAACCGACTCCGCGGGCGACGAGACCCCACCGGCTGACGCCGGCACCGAAGACCTCGTGCCCGCGATCCCCGAGCCCGACAACGGCGGTCGCACCGCGGTCCTCGTCGGCTACGGCCCCCGAACCACCGAAGCCAAACGCCGCCCCCGCAAGAGTGCCGGCCCTGCATCAGCTCCGGCGGTCGAGGTGCCGGCACCCGCACCCGTACCCGAGCCAGTTGTTGCTAAGAGCAATGAACCGGCGGGCGCTGTACATGTGCTGGCCAAGCCCCCGGTGCGGAAGCTGGCGAAGGATCTGGGCATCGACCTCGCGACAGTGACGGCTACCGGGCCGGGTGGGATCATCACCCGGGCTGATGTCGAAGGGCATGTCGAGGCGCCGGCTCCGGTGGTTGAGGTTGCGCCAGTGGTCAGTGGGCGTGGGGACACTCGCGTGCCGGTGAAGGGTGTGCAGAAGGTGATGGCGCAGGCGATGGTTGCCAGTGCCTTCACCGCGCCGCATGTGACCGAGTGGATCACCGTGGACGTCAGCGCCACCATGGAGCTGGTCGACCGGCTCAAGGGTGACAAGGCGTTCCGCGATCTCAAGGTGTCGCCGTTGCTGATCGTCGCGAAGGCGGTCACCCTGGCAGCCCGTCGTACCCCGGTCATCAACGCGGCCTGGGACGAACCGGCGCAGGAGATCGTCTACAAGGGCGCGGTCAATCTCGGTATCGCCGCGGCCACCCCGCGCGGCCTGATCGTGCCGAACATCAAGAACGCCGACGCCCTCACGTTGCCCGAGCTCTGCGCGGCGCTGAACGACCTGGTCGCCACCGCCCGCGAGGGCAAGACCCAACCGGCGGATCAGGCCGGCGGCTCGTTCACCATCACCAACGTCGGCGTCTTCGGCGTCGACGCGGGGACGCCGATCATCAACCCGGGCGAGGCCGCGATCCTCGCCTTCGGCGCGATCCGCAAGCAGCCGTGGGTGGTGGACGACGAGATCGTCCCGCGCTGGATCACCACGCTGGCACTGTCGTTCGACCACCGCCTGATCGACGGCGAGAAGGGCTCCACCTTCCTCGCCGACGTCGCCGGCATCCTCGAGGACCCCGCCCGCGCCCTGATGTTCTGAACAACCCTGGAACGGCCCGGGCAGTCACCAGACTGCCCGGGCCGTGCCATGTGGCGGACCTCCGCCACTCACCAACCCGCCTGGGCGCGAGTGCCGCACGCTCACGCGCGCTGCGAGTCTCGTGGGGACCGGGGTTGGTGAGTGGGGGCGGTCCGCAAGTCAGCGGAGGGTGAGGACGAGCTTGCCGGTTGCCCGCGAGGTCTCGCCGATGCGATGGGCCTCGGCAGCCTGCTCGAGCGGGAACGTCCGCTCGACATGCACCCGGAGCAGCCCGCGCTCGACCAGGTCGGTCAAC
Organism: Kribbella sp. NBC_00889; assembly: GCF_045207705.1. Lineage (NCBI taxonomy): Bacteria > Bacillati > Actinomycetota > Actinomycetes > Propionibacteriales > Kribbellaceae > Kribbella > Kribbella sp. NBC_00889. Next base: position 7,928,107 of record NZ_CP108783.1, read on the forward strand.
CCGAGCAGCCCGATCCGATCCGGCTCGACCAACATCTCCGCAGTACGTACGCCGCGTGCGTCGGCATCCCGCCCAAGCTTCTCCGGCACCCCGCCGAGTACGGCGACCAGCAGCCCGCCCGGTCGCAGGAACTCCAACCACCGCCGGTCCGATTCGGTCCCCGCCAGCCCGATCAGCAGGTCGAGCTCCCCGGGGTCAGCCGCCGGATCGTGGTAGTCGAGGGGCTGATCCACCCCGATCGACCGCAAGAACTCGTGCTTCCCCGCACTCGCAGTCCCGACCACCTCAGCCCCACGAGCCTTGGCGATCTGCACCGCCAGATGCCCGACCCCACCCGCGGCAGCATCAACCAGCACCCGCTGCCCAGCCTGTACGTCGGCCACCTCGACCAGGCACTGCCACGCGGTGAGCCCCGCCAGCGGCAACCCAGCCGCCTCCACGTGCGCCATCCCCGTCGGCTTCCGCACGAGCTGCCGAGACGGCGCCGTCACATAATCGGCGTACGCCGCAGCCTCCCGCGGAAACCAAGGCATCCCCAACACCTCGTCCCCCACGGCAACCCCGCTCGCGCCCAGGCCGGCCTCAACGACCACCCCGGACACATCCCAGCCGAGCGTGTACGGCGGCTTCCCCAGGTAGACCTCCTCCGCCCGAGTCACCCAGTCCACCGGGTTGACGCCCGCAGCATGCACCTCCACCAGCACCTCAGTAGGCCCCGGCACCGGCTTCTGGACCTCGGTCAGCTCGAGAACTTCTGGCCCTCCGAACTTCCACTGCCTCACAGATCGCATGCCTACAGCGTCTCAAGTACCAGGCGCACGAGCCGAGAAACCGATCGCGATCGGGTTTCCGCCGGTGAGAGGGTGTAGCGGTGGTGTTGATGGTGGTGCTGGGGGCGGCGGTTCTTCATGCGGCCTGGAACGCGATGGCTCATGGGGCGCCGGACCGGGTGGCGGGGCTCGCGTTGTTCGAGATCGCGGCGGGAGTGATCGGTCTCGTCGCGGTGCTCGTGATGGGGCTGCCGCCGGGCGGCACCTGGGGGTACATCATCGCGTCCGCGTTGCTGCACCTGGCGTATCTCGGTGGGCTGCTCGCGTCGTACCAGCTGGGGCAGTTCAGCCAGATGTACCCGTTGGCCAGGGGTACGTCGCCGTGGGTGGTCGCCGTGGTGTCGATCGTCGTACTGCATCAGGCGCTGGCCGCGGTCGAACTGGCGGGCGTGCTGCTCATCTCGGCGGGGTTGATCGCGCTGGTGTTCATCGGGCGGCCCGGGCGGCGGCAGTTGCCCGCCTTGATGGCTGCCGTCGGGACCGGGCTGATGATCGCGTCGTACACCGTGGTCGACGGTCTGGCGGTGCACAAGATGCCCGTGCTCACGTACATGGGCTGGGTGTTCATGCTCCAGGGATTCGCGATGCCGCTGGTGGTGTTCGCGTGGCGCGGCCCGCGGGTTCTGCAGTTGCCCCGGGCGGCGGTCCTGTCGGGCCTCGCCGGTGGCGTGGTGTCGATGATCGCGTACGGGCTGGTGCTCTGGGCACAGACGCGGGGAACACTGGCGTCGATCGCTGCCCTGCGCGAAACCAGCATCATCTTCGGCGCGATCATCGGCGCAGTCTTCTTCGGCGAACGCTTCGGCCCTCGCCGAGCCCTGGCCGCCGTAGTAGTCGTCGCTGGAATCGTCCTCATCAGCACCGGCTGACGAGCGCGCGGTGATGAGTGGGGGTCCTGGGCGGAGGACCCCCACTCCGACTGGTTAGCGATGTACTGCGTCGAGGGCGTCGGCGATGCCTTCACCGAAGAAGGCGTTGTTCGCGGTCGTCCCCGTGCAGCGGGCGTCCGGGGTGGTCGGGCAGGCGGTGTCGTCCGCCTCGTTGCGCAGCGCCCGCTCCAAGTCGCTAGGGCTCCACCACGGGTGCACCGACTTCATCAGCGCGGCGACACCGGTGACGTGGGGCGACGCCATCGATGTACCGCTCATGTTTCCGTAGCCGCCACCCGGCAGGGTGGACAGGATCGAGCTGCCCGGGGCCGCGACGTCGATCTTGTTCAGGCCGAAGTTCGAGAAGCTGCTACGCGCCCTGGCCTGGGTCGTGCTCGCCACGGTGATCACGCCGGGCAGCTCGGTCGGCATGTCCAGGCAGCTGTTGTTGATCTGCCGGGGGACCGGGGTCGAGTCGTTCGGGCTGCCGTTGTCGGTGGTCTTGTTGGCCAGGTCGTAGTTCGCGTTGCCGGCGGCCGCGACGGACAGCACTCCACGACCCGTCGCCCAGGCGTACGCGCGCCGCACCGCTTCCTGGACCGCGCCCTGGTCACCGTTGTCCTTGCACCAGAACTCGAACGGGTCGATGAAGTAACTGTGGTTCGTGACGTCCATGTGGTGCTCGGCGGCCCACACGATGCCGCAGATCGAGTACTCCGGGTAGATGAAGCCGTAGTCGTTGACCACCTTGACCGACGCGATCCGCACGCCGGGAGCGACACCGACGATGCCGACGCCGTTGCGGGCCGCGGCGACCGTCCCGGCCACGTGCGTGCCGTGCGAGCTGGTGGTCGGCCGCCAGGCACCCGCAGTGGTGTCCGGTACGCCGTTGTTCACACAGTTCACCGAGTCCTTGGCGTCGAAGTTCGGCGCCAGGTCCGGGTGGGTGTCGTCGACACCGCTGTCGTTGATGCCGACCAGCACACTGCGGGAGCCGTCGGTGACCGCGTGGGCCTGGTCCGCCTTGATCTGGACCATGTCCCACTGGTCGACCTCGCGCGGATCCGGCACCGGCGCGGCTTCGGCGTCCTCGACCGACTTCACTCCGGCGGCGGACTTCGCCGTACCGACCGGGCCCTCGCTGACCGCGGCGGTGCGGGTCGCGCCGACCGACTGGACCTCTCGCCCGTTGTTGCCCGCGCGCACGTCGGTGCGGAAGTCCGGGTTGGTCGACTGGGCGATCACCACCCCGAGCTGGCCGTACGACGACACGACGGTCCCGCCGGCCGCCTTCACGGCGAGCTCGGCCTTGCGGACGTGACCGGGGGTGGCCTTGGTGTTGACCACGTAGTTCATCAGCGGCCCAGGCGCCGCCGCCGACGCCTGGTCGGACGGAACGGCGTGGGCGGTGGCGGCACCGAGTGTCGTCAGAGTGAGCGCAGTGGCAGCCAGGCCGGCTGTCCACCGGCGCGGACGGGAGCTTCGGGACACGCTGCCTCCTCGGGACGGGGGCCTGGGTGAGGTCGGGCCAGGCTCGGTATCCCGAGACTCTAGAGCGGATCGCGAAAACGTGGAGTTCTTCATCCACAACGCAGGGGAAACCCTCCACTTGTCACTACCTACAGTCCATCTGTTCACGCTCAGTTGCCCACATGCTGTGGATCGGCCTGTGGATAACTCGTGGACAAGCTGGGGAATACCTGGCCGCGGCGGTGGATTAGAGGTCTGTGTAAGATAGATACAACAGAGATACCGGTCGTATGGGTGGGAGTTCAGTGACAAGCGGGGTGCCGGGGAACGAGTCGGCTGTGTCGGCGTCGCGGTCAGCGCTGGAGTTGGGCGAGGAGACCGCGGAGATCGCCCGGGTGGTGGTCGAGGCGGCGCCGGGGGTCGAGAAGATCCCGGCTACCGAGCGGGTCTACGCCTACGTGAAGGCGGCGATCCTGGACCGGGTCTACCCGGGCGGTGAGCTGCTCACCGAAGGTGAGCTGGCCACCGCGGTCGGGGTGTCGCGGACACCCGTGCGCGAAGCGTTGCTCCGGTTGGAAGAGTCCGGCCTGGTGAAGCTGTACCCGAAGAAGGGCGCACTCGTTCAGCCGGTGCTGCCGCAGGAGATCGACGATGTCCTGGAGGCCCGCGAGCTGATCGAGACGCACACCGCCTCGAAGGTCTGGCCGCGGCGCAAGCAGCTCGTCGAGACCCTGACCCAGCGCGTCGACGAGATGCGCGAGCACCGCCGCAGCGGCGACGCGAAGAGCTTCCTGGAGGCTGATCGCGCCTTCCACGAGGCCATCGTCGGTGCCGCCGGCAACCAAATCCTGGCCAAGCTCTACAACAGCCTGCGCGACCGCCAGGTCCGGATGGGCGTGCCCGGCATCCAGATGCAGCCGGCCCGGATGGACAAGTCGATCGCCGCGCACCAGGAGATGATCGACGCCCTCGGCGGGAACAGCGTGAAGCGGTTCCGCGAGCTCGTCGTCGCCCACATCGACTCCGCCTCGGCGGACCTGCGGAGTTCGCGTTGACAGAACTCCTCTTCCCCCTGGGCGGACGTCGCGCCTGGGCGGTGTGGACCACTGCTGTCCTCACCTACCTCGTGACCGTGCTGCACCGTGGCTCGATGAGCGTGGCCGGCCTGCAGGCCGCCGAGCGCTTCCACATCTCCGCATCCGCGCTGGCCAGCTTCACCGTCGTACAGCTGACCGTGTACGCCGCTATGCAGGTGCCGGTCGGCGTACTGCTCGACCGGTATGGCTCCAAGCGGCTGCTGATCACCGCGTCCGGGCTGCTGTTCGTGGCGCAGACCGCGTTCAGTCTGGTCGACTCCTACCCGGCTGCGCTCGCGGCCCGCGCCGTACTGGGTGTGGGCGACGCACTGGTGTTCATCAGCGTGCTGCGGGTTGTCATGTCGTGGTTCCCCGCGTTACGGCAGCCGGTGATGTCACAGGCGACCGGAATGCTCGGTGGTCTCGGCGCGATCGTCTCGACCGTGCCGATGTCCGCGGCCTTCCACGCTTTCGGTTGGACCACCACCTTCGCCGCTGCCAGTGTGCTCAGCCTGGTGACCGGCGTACTCGTTCTCTTCCTGATCAAGGACACGCCGTACGACGAGCCGCTGCACCGGGCCAAGCAGTCGGTCCCCGAGGTGCGGCACAACCTGCGGCGGGCCTGGAAGGAGCCGGGCACCCGGTTGGGGCTGTGGACGCACTTCACCACCAGCTTCTCCGGCAGCACCTTCGGACTGCTGTGGGGCTTCCCGTTCCTGGTCAGCGGTGAGGGGCTGGCGCCGACGACTGCGGCGGCGATGCTGGTCCTGCCGGTGCTGGCGGGCCTCTGCTACGGCCCACTGGTCGGTCGATACGCCGCTCGGTTCCCGTTCTACCGCTCCTGGATCGTGCTGGCCGTGATCGCGGGGTCTGTGACGATGTGGACCGTCGTACTGCTCTGGCCCGGCCAGGCACCGCTCCCCGTGCTCCTGCTGCTGATCGTCGTCCAGGCGGCCGGCGGGCCCGGGTCGATGCTCGGACTGGACTACGCCCGTACGTTCAACCCATCCACGCGGTTCGGGGCGGCGAACGGGATGGTCAACACTGGTGGGTTCATCGCCACGCTGCTGTGCATCGGCATGGTCGGCATCCTGCTCGACGCCTCGTCGGGCGGGGCGCCGCAGACCATCACCGACTTCAAGTGGGCGCTGGCCTTCCAGTACGTGCTGTGGGCGATCGGCACCCGGCAGATCCTCAGGTACCGGCGGAAGGCCCGGGCCACGCTGGCCCGGTACAACCCGGAGATCTACGAGGCGCTGCGGGCCAACCAGGTCGTACCGCTGAAGGGCTAGGTCGTGTCTGCTGTCCCGCAGACACGACCTGTGCCAGCGACTGGCATGCCCTGATATGGCCTGACAGCCGAGTGCCAGGGCGGTGCCAGAGCGGTCCGGCACGGTAGTCCCAGTGAAGTGATTCCACTGGGAGGAACCGATGACCACAACGAACCAGGTCGCCATCGAAGCTGTTGGCTTGGTCAAGAAATATGGCAGCACCACCGCCCTGGCCAGCGTCGACCTGAGTGTGCCGACTGGCACCGTGCTCGGGGTCCTCGGGCCGAACGGGGCCGGCAAGACCACGGCGGTCCGCATCCTCGGCACCCTGCTCCGCCCCGACTCCGGCCACGCCACCGTCGGCGGGTACGACGTCGTCCGCGAGGCCGGCCGGGTCCGGGAGATCATCGGGCTGACCGGACAGTACGCCTCGGTCGACGAGGACATGTCCGGCCGCCGGAACCTGATCATGATCGGGCGGCTGCTCGGCCACTCGCGGGAGCGGTCCCGCGCCAAGGCGGACCAGTTGCTGGAGCGATTCGAGCTGACCGACGCCGGTGACCGGATCGCGAAGACATACTCCGGCGGTATGCGCCGGCGCCTCGACCTGGCTGCCAGCCTCGTCGGCGACCCGAGCATCCTCTACCTGGACGAGCCCACGACCGGTCTCGACCCGCACGCCCGCAACGGCGTCTGGGAGACGATCCGCAACCTGGTGCTCGACGGGACCACGGTGCTCCTCACCACGCAGTACCTGGAGGAGGCCGACGCACTGGCCGACTCGATCATGGTGTTCGACAAGGGCCGGGTGGTCGCCTCCGGGCGGCCGGCCGAGTTGAAGGCCCAGGCCGGCAAGCAGTCGCTGGACGTCAGTCCGGCCGAGCCGGCCCACCTCGAGCGGGTCGCGGCGATCGTCGCCGAGTCGGTCGGCGTACGCCCGACCGTGGACGTGGTGAACGCCCGGGTCAGCGCGCCCGTCACCGACGGTTCGTCGACGCCGGTCGTGGTACGCCGCCTCGACGAGGAAGGCATCGCGGTCACCGAACTGGCGCTGCGGCTGCCCAGCCTGGACGAGGTCTTCCTCGCCCTGACCGGTCACACCGCCGAAGAGAAGAAGTACGACGCTGTCCTGGAAGGAGCCGGCCGATGAGCACCGCAGTTGTCGATGCCCCGGCCCACGCGGGCCGCCGTACCAATCCGTTCGCCTGGGTCCAGCAGAGCCTGACCCTGGCCTGGCGCAACGTCGTCCGGATCCGGCAGAACCCGGAGGCCCTGGCGGACGTGACGTTCCAGCCGATCATCTTCCTGGTGCTGTTCCTGTTCGTCTTCGGCGGCGCGATCGCCCAGGGCGGGACGTGGCACGACTACCTGCCGTACCTGCTGCCCGGTCTGCTGGTGCAGACCGTGGTGTTCTCCACGATGGGCACCGGGGTGGCGCTGAACGACGACTTCGCCAAGGGCGTCTTCGACCGGTTCCGGAGCCTGCCGATCGCCCGGATAGCGCCGTTGGTGGGTGCCGTCCTCGGTGACGCGGTGCGGTACTCGCTGTCGATCGTGATCCTGATGGGGACCGGGTTCGCGCTCGGGTTCCGGTTCGGGAACGGCGTCGCCAACGGCCTGCTGGCGCTGGTGATCGTGCTGCTGTTCGCACTGTCGATGTGCTGGATCTGGGTCTGGCTCGGGCTGACCCTGAAGACCGCGCAGGGTGTCCAGGGCGTCGCCTTCCTGGTGATGTTCCCGCTCACCTTCGGCAGCAACGTGTTCGTCCAGACCGACACCCTGCCGGGATTCCTGCAGGCCTTCGTGAACGTCAACCCGGTCAAGTACCTGGTCGACACCATGCGAGCCCTGATGCTGGGCGGCGACCTCCAGAAGCCCCTCCTCATCACCTTCGCCTGGATGATCGGCCTGGTAGCAGTCTTCGCCCCCCTAGCCATCCGCGCCTACCGCCGCCGCACCTAGGCCGACCCCGGGTCGAACTCGGTGGCGGGTTATGTGACGGCTGGCGCCCAGTAACAGGTCAGCCGTCCAACAACCCGCCATCGATGCCTTTGGCAAACATCCCGCAGGCTCAATCGGGGAGGTGCTGGCCGAAGGCGAGGGGTTGGCGGGTGCAGAGGTAGGTTGCCCAGTGCAACTTTGTGGGGGTGCCGGTGGTGTCTCGGGTGATGCGGAGGAGTTCGCCGGTTTCGCGGCCGGAGATGGTGCGGTAGGTGTCTTCGGCGATGCGGGCGAAGACGGCCGGCTTGATGTGTTCGGGGGCGCCGAGGCCGGCCGCCTCGAGGGTGCCGGACTTGACCGAGAAGATGAACGGGCGCCCCTCGGAGAACCACGTGCCGAGGACACCTTCGAGCTCGGCCGGTACGGCGTCGCCCGGCATCCACGGGCCGGCGGGCAGCGGGTCGTCCTCGAGGACCTTGATCGCCAGATCGGTGGCCAGCGCGCTCGGGGCCGGCGACGACGTCGAGTTGAACAGCGCGATCCCGGCCGTGCCGGACGGGCGGTGGACGAACGTCGACGTGATGTGACCGGGCATGCCGCCGTCGTGCCCGACGAACACGCGGTCGCCGAGACGCAGCAGCATGAAGCCGAGCCCGAACGCGAGCTGCCACCGCTCCATGTCCGCCATGAGCTGCACCTGGCACATCTCGTCCACGGTGTCCTTCGACAGCACGTCGTCGACAGGATCGGCCACGAACATGGCCCACTTCGCCAGGTCCTCCGCCGTACTCGCCAGACCGCCGCAGGCGTTCAGCGCACCGAGATCGAGGAGCTTCTCCTGCACCGGTACGTCGGTGTACGGCGGTACGTAGTACCCGGTGGCTGCCGGTCCGCCGTCCATGCCGACCGTCGTACGGCGCATCTCCAGCGGGTCCAGGATCCGGGTCTTGATCGCGTCGTACCAGGGCCGGCCGTCGATCCGGGCGACGATCTCGCCGAGCATCGAGAAGACCAGGTTCGAGTAGTGAACCCGGTGGTGCGGCTTGCCGACCCGCTCGGCCTCGTTCCAGCCCGACACCAGCTCCTCGCGGTCCGGGAACTTCATCAGGTCCCAGACGTCGCCGACCGGCTCGCGCTGCATGCCGCTGGCGTGGCTGAGCATCTGCCGCACGGTGATGCCCTCGTGCTTGCTCTCCGGGATCAGCTTCTCGACCGTGTCGTCCAGGCTGAGCTTGCCTTCGTCGCGCAGCGCCATGATCGCGACCGCGGTCAGCGTCTTGCTCTGCGACGCGATCAGGAACTGCGAGTCCGCCGTCGGCGGCACCCCGGGCGAACCCAGATCGGCCGATCCGGTCCCCTGCGACCAGGCCAGTGATCCGGCCCGGGCCACGGCCCCGACGACGCCGGGCACCCGCCCCTTCGTCTGCCGTTCGGAAACGATTCGAGTGAGAGCGGTCTGTGTACCCGCGGCGATGTCAGTCACGACTGCCGAGACTATGCGAAGGAGATGACAAAAGGCAGGGGGATTTGGACGGCCTCATGTGCGAGGCTGGAGGTGTGCGCATAGCGGTGCTTGGGCCTCTCGCGATGTGGGCGGCCGACGGGACTCCGCTGGACGTCCGCGGGGTCCGGCTGCGCGGATTGCTCGCCCGGCTCGCGCTCAGCGCCGGCCGCCCGGTGAGCGTCGAGACGCTGGTCGACGGCCTGTGGGGCAGTGAGGCTCCCAGCGCGAACGCCCTGCAGTCGCTCGTCTCCCGCCTGCGCGCCGGCCTGCCGGCCACCGAGTCGAGCGTCTCGGTCCAGTCCGGCCCGGCCGGCTACACGCTGACGATGGGAGCCGACTGCGTCGACGCCCTCCAGTTCGAGGACCTGGTACGCCGGGGCCGCGGGCTGATCGGCTCCGATCCGGAGAAGGCCCACGCGCTGCTCACCCAGGCGGAGAAGCTGTGGCGCGGGGACGCGCTCGCCGACCTCCGCGACCTGCCGTTCGCATCGGTCGAGGCCGACCGCCTGAGTGAGCTCCGGCTCGCCGCGGCCGAGGATCTCGCCGAGGCCGCCGTCCGCTGCGGCCACGCGCGCGACCGCATCACCGAGCTCGAACGCCTCGCCGTCGCCCACCCACTCCGCGAGCGCGTCCACGAACTGCTGATCAGAGCCCTGTACGCCGATGGCCGGCAAGCCGAGGCGTTGGCGGCGTACGAGCGGGTCCGGGCGACCCTCGCGGACGAGCTCGGTGCGGACCCCGGGACCCGTCTGCGCGAGCTACACGTCGCCGTACTGCGTGGGGACTCGGTGGACCCGGTGGCGACCGACGGTGTCGTGCCGGCGACGACCGCTGCGGCGCCACACAGCAACCTGCGTGCACCGATGACCAGCTTCGTCGGCCGCCGCGAGGACGTGGCCGAGCTGGAGCGACTGCTGAACAACGGGACGCGTCTGGTGACCATGGTCGGTCCTGGTGGCGCTGGAAAGACCAGACTGGCGACAGAGACCGGACGGTCCCTGGTTGCGCAGAGCGGCGACGGCATCTGGTTCGTCGAGCTCGCGCCACTCGGTGACGCCGCGGAGGTCGCGCCCGCAGTCCTGTCCGCGCTCGGCGCGACCGAGTACATCGACACTCCGCAGAGCGCACTGGGGACACCGAGGCGGCTCCCGGCGTCGAGGGCCGCGACCGAGCGGCTGGTGGACGTCATCGCGGACCGCCGGGTCCTGCTCGTGCTGGACAACTGCGAGCACCTCGTGCAGGAGGTCGCCGCCCTGGTCGACTCGTTGCTCGCGGCCTGCCCGCGACTCCGGGTGCTGACGACCAGCCGTGAGCCGCTGAGCATCCCCGGCGAGCTCCTGCATCCGGTCGGCCCGCTGGGGCTGCCGCCCGAGGACGCGGTCGACGACGAGTACCCGGCGATCCAGCTGTTCGTCGACCGGGCCCGCGCCGTACGACCGGACTTCGCCCTGATCGACGCGAACCGGGGAGCGGTCGCGGAGATCTGCCGCCGGCTGGACGGCATGCCACTGGCGATCGAGCTCGCGGCGGCACGGCTGCGGGCGCTCACGCCGGAGCTGATCGTGGAGCGGCTCGCCGACCGCTTCCGCCTGCTGACCAGCGGATCGCGGACCGCGCTGCCCAGGCATCAGACGTTGCGCGCGGTCGTGGAGTGGAGCTGGGAGCTGCTCGATCCCGACGAGCAGGCGGTGGCCCGACGGCTGTCCCTGTTCTCCGGCGGCGCGACCCTGGAGGCCGCCGAGCAGGTGTGCAGCGACCGCAATCTGCCGCCGCACGCGATCCTCGGCGTACTGGCGTCTCTTGTCGACAAATCGCTCGTGGAAGCGGCGGCCGGCGAGCGCTCGGTGCGGTACCGGATGCTCGAGACCGTCCGGGCGTACGGCGCCGAGCAGCTCGAGCTGGCCGGTGAGCGCGAGCGCTTCCGGCACGCACACACGATGTACTTCAGCCGGTTGCTGCGGCAAGCCAAGCCGAAGCTGCGGACCGGCGAGCAGATCCAGTGGATCGCCCGCCTGACCGCGGAGAACGAGAACCTGATCGACGCGCTCCGCCATGCGATCGACACCGGCTCGGCGCGCGTCGCGGTCCAGCTCGTCTCGGTGCTGGGCGAGTACTGGAACATGAGCGGCCGTCCGTCCGAGGCGGTCGGCTGGATGCAGGCGGCGCTCGCCGTACCGGGACCGACCTCGCCGCACGACCGGGCGATGGCCCTGATGCTGTACTCGATCGGCACGCTGTCCATCAGCGAGGATCCCGGCGCGAACTTCCACCAGGCGATCCGCGGGCTGGCCGAGGTGCGGTGGCTGAGCCGGCGTCACGCGTACGTCGCACAGTCCGGCGTCGGGATGTTCACGAACGCCGTGTGGGCGATGATTCGCCGGGACAAGGTCGCGTCGTTCCGGGAGCTCGAGGCGGCCCGCGAGCACGACGACCCCTGGACCCGGAACCTGGCCGTGATGATGACGGCGATGTTCCGCGAGAACGACGGCGAGGTCGACCAGATGGCGGCCGACCTGAGCGTGGCGCTGGACGGCTTCCGTCAGATCGGCGATCGCTGGGGTACCTCGATGGCCCTGCGCGGACTGTCGAGTTTCCAGGGCAGCCGCGGCGATCACGAGAGCGCGCTCGAGTCGCTGGACGAGGCCCTCAGCCTGATCGGTGAGCTCGGCACGACCGAGGGAGTGTCCCAGCTGCTCGGCCAGAGTGCGGCGGAGCGGCTCGAGCTCGGCGACATCGATGGCGCTCGTGCGGACCTGGCCAGAGCGATGCAGCTGGCCGAGGAAACGGGCTCACGTGGCGGTCAGGGGATGGCGTACCTAGGGCTGTCGCGTGTCGCCTACCGGACCGGCCGGCTGGACGAGGCCAAGGAGCTGGGCGAACGTGCGTACTCGATGCTCGACCTCGAGGTGGAGCGGATGGCGCCGCAAGGCCAGGCGATGATGCTGGCGAACCTCAGCCGGGTGCATGTCGCGCGCAAGGAGCTCGACGAGGCGCGCCGCTACGGCAAGCAGGCGATCGAGCTCGGTCTGTCCGCCGACGACATGCCGGTGGCGTCGATCATCGTCGAGGTCCTCGCAGACGTGGAGGAGCTGGCCGGCGAGCCCGAGCTCGCGGCGCGGACGCTGGGCATGGCGGCGGCGATGCGCGGTCTGCGGACGGTCGCCGACGCCGACGTCCGGGCCGCCTTCGACCGGTTGCAAGAGGCCCTGGGCAACGATGCGTTCGACGCCGCGTACGACGCCGGCGCGTCGCTGCCCCGGGACCAGGTGGTGCTCGAACTGCGGAAGCGGGTCAGCTCGTCATGAGCTGAACGGCCAGGTCACGCAGGGACTGCTGCACCGTCTGTTCGGGCGGTCGCGGGTCGGTCAGCATCCAGTCGTAGACCACTGTGTTGACCGCGCCGAAGAAGGCCAGCCCGAGGAACCGGAAGTCCTTGGGCTTGATCTCGCCGCGGCCGACGGCGGTCTCGCCGAGGTCGTTCACGCTGCCGATCAGCAGCTCCCGGAAGGCGATCCGCTGCTCCTCGACGGCCGGACTGGTACCGACCACTTCGACGAACGAGATCCGCGCCTGACGCAGGTCGGCCATGATCGTGTGCAGGTAACTGTCGACGGCCGCGGTGATCCGCTCGGCGACCGGCCGGTCGGCGGTCCGGCGCAACGCGTCGCCGGTGGTCCGCACCGCCGTTTCGATCACCTGCGCGTGCACGGCGAGCAACACGGCTTCCTTGTTCTGGAACTCGTGGTAGAAGTGGCGGGTGGAGACTTTCGCCTGTGTACACAGGCGTTCCACCGATGTCGCGGGATAGCCTTCGGTCCCGAACAGCTCCAGCGCGGCGGCGAGCAGTCGCTCCCGGCGCGCAGCCTTCCACTCCTCGACGGACCGCCCGGAATAACGGCGTACGGAGGGTTCCCTCATCACACCTCTTGTCGCTACCCCGTGCCAGATGCCGGACATCCTATCCACCACTCGGTGCCGCTGTAACCGGGTTACCGAGGTGGGTGGTCATCGCGTGAAGACCACCCACCCCGGGTCTTCGGATCAGTTCAGCTTCTCGTAGCCGGTGGTGCCGTCCAGCAGTTCCCGGATGATGTCCAGGTGCCCGAGGTGACGGGCGGTCTCCTCGATCATGTGGCAGACGATGTACCGCACCGATGCGTGCCCGGTGTCGCGGACCACGGCTCGTTCGACGTCACCCAGGTCGAAGCCTGCGACGATCTCGTTCGATCGGGCGCATTCGGCGTCGTACTCGTCGAGCAGTTGGGCCAGCGGTACGTCGTCGACGAACATCTCGGCGTCGGGATGTCCGCCCTCGGTAAAGGGGGTCTGCCCCTCGTCCGGCGTACCGAGGAGGTTCTCGGTGAACCAGGAGTACTCGACCCAGCGCAGGTGCGAGACCAGCCCGGCGACGGTCGTGAGCGGCGAGGTGGGCAGCAGGCTGCGATGTGCGTCGGCCTCGCTCAGACCCTCGCACTTCACTCGCACCAGCGAGCGCAGATGATCGAGCCAGCCGGTCAGCTGGGTCCGTTCGTCCGCTGTCAGTGGCGGCCTCATGCCGGGTCCTCGTTCGGACGGGTGTAGCCGGTGGTGCCGTCGAGGAGTTCCCGGATGATGTCGAGGTGGCCGACATGGCGCGCGGTCTCCTCGATCATGTGGCAGAGGATGTAGCGCAAGGACGCCGCGTCCCCCTTCGCGGCGTACGGGCCTTGCTCGAGCGCATCGAGTGAGTGGGCGGCGATGGTCTCGTTGGATCGCGCGCACTCGGCGTCGTACTCGTCCAGCTGTTGGGCGATGGGTACGTCGTCGACGAACATCTCGGCGTCGGGGTGACCGCCTTCCGTCCACGGGGTCTGGCCGGTGTCGGCGACGCCGGCCAGGGCGAGCTGGAACCACGAGTACTCGTTCCAGCGCAGATGCGCGACCAGGCCGGCCATCGTCATCAGCGGCGACGTCGGCAGAAGTTTGCGGTGGGCATCTTCTTCGCTGAGTCCCTGGCACTTCATCCGGACGAAGGAACGTTGCAGGTCGAGCCATCCGGTCAGCTGGACGCGCTCGTCGGCGGTCAGCGGCGGACGCTGTACTTCGGTCATTGAAAGCTCCTGTACTGAAATGGAGCCGCCCGGTCTCAGCCGCGGGTACGGCGGACGGGCAGCACGACGGTCGAACTCGACATCGCGCTCACCTCCTCTCCGCCGCCGGGGGATGCCGATCCCTCCGGCAGGCAGCACGATACACAGCCGGGATCCCGGCCGGAAACCCGGTTTCTGGCACTCTGGTGCTTGACGGCGCCCGCACCGCGCGAAGAGGTGAGACGTGGATCCACGGTTCGACCTGCCGCTGTACACACGTGCCGAGGTGGCGCTCCAACTCGGGTTGCCCGCGACGACGCTCGGGGACTGGTTGCGGTCGGGGGCGCTGGAGGCGGGCAGCGGTGGACGCGGGGAGCCGACGATCACCTTCGCCGGGCTGGTCGAGACACACATGCTGCGACAGCTCAGGTACGCCGGGTTGTCGCTGCAGGCGATCGGTGAAGCGGCGATCGCGCTGCGGTCGCGCGCCGGGCGGCACTACCCGCTGGCGTGGTCCGGGCTGGCGCACGACGGCCGGGATCTGCTCGTCGAGATCGCCGCCGGGGGCCGCGAACAGGGCTGGGAACGCATCCGCGACAGCCAGGGCGGTCTGCCCGGCGTCCTACGCCGGGGATCGGCCGCGATCGGCTGGGCCGACGACGGGTACGCCGGAACGCTGCGCCTCGTCACCTATCACGATGTGGATGTCGTCGTGGATCCTGAACGAGCCGGCGGCCAGCCCTTCGTCGAAGGCTCCGGGGTCCGCGTCGAGGACGTCATCGATCGGGTCCGCACCGGGGCGACGTACCGCGAGATCGCCGCCAAGTTCAACCTCGAGGACGTCGAGGTCGAGGCCCTCGTCCGCCCCCACATCCGCCCACCCGCCTTCCGCAAGGCCGGCCACCCGCGATCCCAGGCCGACGTACTCCTCTGACGCTCCTCAGGTACTCCTAGCGGTTGTCTTTGATCCGCTTGGCCTTGCCGAGGGAGCGTTCCAGGGCGTGAGGGGCGAGGACCTCGACGGTGGCGGTGACGCCTACCCGGTCTTTGATGCGGCGGGCGAGTTGAGCGCCGGCGGTGGTGGGGTCGGTGAGGCCGGGGGCTGCTTCGACCTGGACGGTGAGTTCGTCGAGGCGGCCGGGGCGGGTGAGGACGCAGAGGTAGTGCGGGGTCAGGCCCTCGACCAGCAGGATCTGTTCCTCGATCTGGGTGGGGAACACGTTGACGCCGCGGACGATCATCATGTCGTCGGTGCGGCCGGTGATCTTCTCCATCCGCCGCATCCCCGGCCGTGCCGTCCCCGGGAGCAGCCGGGTCAGGTCCCGCGTGCGATAACGCAGTACCGGAAAGGCTTCCTTGGTCAGCGTGGTGAAGACCAGTTCGCCGATCTCGCCGTCCGGCAGGACCTCGCCGGTCACCGGGTCGATGATCTCCGGGTAGAAGTGGTCCTCCCAGATGTGCAGGCCGTCCTTGGTCTCGACACATTCCTGCGCGACCCCCGGACCCATCACCTCGGACAGGCCGTAGATGTCGACCGCGTGCATCCCGGTCCGCTGCTCGACCTCGGTGCGCATCTGTTCGGTCCACGGTTCGGCGCCGAAGATGCCGATCCGCAGCGAGGTGTCGCGCGGATCCAGGCCGCGCGCCTCGAGTTCGTCCACGATGGCGAGGAAGTACGACGGGGTGACCATGATGATCCGGGCACCGAAGTCACGGATCAGGTCGACCTGCCGTTCGGTCATTCCGCCGGACACCGGTACGACGGTGCACCCCAACCGCTCGGCACCGTAGTGGGCCCCGAGACCGCCGGTGAACAGACCGTAGCCGTAGGCAACATGGCACACATCGCCCGCACGCCCACCGGCCGCCCGGATCGACCGCGCCATCAGGTCCGCCCACGTATCCACATCCCGCCGCGTGTACCCGACCACCGTCGGCCGTCCCGTCGTACCCGACGAGGCATGCACCCGCACCACCTCGGACCGCGGTACGGCGAACATCCCGAACGGATAGTTCTCGCGCAGATCCGCCTTGGCCGTGAACGGCAACCGGCTCAGGTCCTCCAGCGACTTCAGCTCGCCCGGCGCGAAGCCGACCGAGTCCAGCGCGGCCCGATAATGCGGGACGTTCTCGTACGTCGCCCTGATCGTTGTCTGCAGCAACGACAGCTGACGGGCCCGGAGTTCGTCGACGGACAGCCGTTCGCCGTCGTCACGCAGGTCATCGGGACAGGGATCGCCGAGCATCACACCACCTACCGATCAGGGACGGGCGAGCAGGGTCGCGATGCCCTGACCCACTCCGATGCACATGGTTGCGAGCGCGTACCCGGCCTCGCGGTGGCGAAGCTCCAAGGCGGCGGTGAGAGCGAGGCGGGCGCCGGACATCCCCAGCGGGTGACCGAGGGCGATAGCGCCGCCGTTCGGGTTGACGTGTTCCGCGTCGTCGGGGAGGCCGAGCTCACGCAGTACGGCCAACGACTGGGAGGCGAACGCCTCGTTCAGTTCGATCGCGCCGATGTCGGACAGCGCGACGCCGGTGCGGGCGAGCAGTTTGCGGGTGGCGGGCGCCGGGCCGATGCCCATGATCCGCGGCGGCACCCCGGCGGCCGCCGTACCGGCGATCCGGGCCAGAGGCGTGACGCCGAGGCGATCGACCGCGTCGCCGCTCATCACCAGCAGAGCAGCCGCGCCGTCGTTCACTCCGGACGCGTTGCCGGCGGTGACCGTCCCCGGGGTGCGGAACGGCGTCTTCAGACCGGCCAAGGCCTCCAGGGAGGTCTCGCGCGGGTGCTCGTCGGTATCGACGACCGTCACCGCACCCCGCTTGCCGTGGACCTCGACCGGGACGATCTCCTCGGCCAGCCGCCCGTTCGCCTGTGCCTTCGCGGCCCGCTGCTGGCTGCGTAGCGCGAACAGATCCTGGTCCTCGCGAGAGACGTCGAACTCCGCGGCCACGTTCTCCGCGGTCTCGGGCATCGCGTCGATCCCGTACTGCGCCTGCAGTACCGGGTTCACGAACCGCCAGCCGATCGTGGTGTCGAAGATCTCCGCCTGCCGGGAGAACGCGGTCGCCGCCTTCGGCATCACGAACGGCGCCCGCGACATCGACTCGACCCCGCCGGCGATCACGATCTCGTTGTCGCCAGCAACGATCGAACGCGCGGCCGAGGCGACCGCGTCCAGACCGGAGCCGCACAGCCGGTTGATCGTCGACCCCGGGACCTCGACCGGCAGACCGGACAGCAGCACCGCCATCCGGGCCACGTTGCGGTTGTCCTCGCCGGCCTGGTTCGCGCAGCCGAGGATCACGTCGTCGATCAGCGAAGGATCGAGCGAGCTGTGCCGGGCCAGCAACGCGGACACCGCACGCGCGGCCAGATCGTCCGGCCGGACAGTCGCGAGCGCACCGCCGTACCGTCCGATCGGCGTACGCACGCCGTCGACCAGGAACGCCGCACGGGTCATGACTCCTCCTCCGGGGCCAGTATCGTGCCGGACAACTGCCGGCTGCGGCCGCGGAACTCGGCGATCACCTCGTCGCCGCGCCGGACCGTCACGTCGTAGATCGCGTTCCGGCCGAAGGCGGTTCGCTCGCGGGCCTCGGCGACCAGCAGGTCCCCGCGCCGGGCCGGGGCGACGAAGACGATGTCGCAGGCCTGCGCCACGGTCACCTGGTTGCGCGAGTTGCAGGCGAACGCGAACGCGGAGTCGGCCAGGCTGAACACGAATCCACCATGCGCGATCCCGTGCCCGTTGACCATGTCCTCCCGCACCGGCATCTCGAGCCGGGCCGTGCCCTCGCCGACGTCGACCAGCCGCATGCCGAGGCCGGCGCTGGCGGTGTCCTCCGCCCACATCGCCGCGGCCACTCGGGCCGCCAGCTCGTCACCCATGGATTCGCCCCATCGAGAACTACTGTTGTGACAACCTATCTCTGATTGTGCCGTTGACTGTAACATCGCAGCCATGACCACCATCGGTACCGATCGGCTCGCCACCCACCGCGAACGCTTGGACGCCGCCGTCGCGGCCATCCGCGGCCGCGGCTACCACTCCGCGTTCCCGGAGTCTCCCAGTCCCCGGGTGTACGGCGAGACGGCGGCCGCCGACGGCAAGGCCGCCTTCGAGGCCCATCTGAGTACGACGTACGCCCTGGACACCCCAGGGTCGCGGGGCACGGTCATCACCGAGCAGTCGCCGTTCGGGATCACCCTGGACGTCGCCTACCCGCGGACGGTCGAGGATGGGCTGGACGAGCTGATGGCGGCGGCTCAGCAGGGCATCTCCGACTGGCGCAAGGCCGGGATCGACGCCCGGACCGGGGTCACGCTGGAGATCCTCGCCCGGCTGCACCAGCGGGTGTTCGAGCTGGCCAACGCGGTCCAGCACACCAGCGGGCAGGCGTTCGTGATGGCGTTCCAGGCCGGCGGCGCGCATGCGCTGGACCGGGCGCTGGAGGCGGTCGCGTACGCCTACGACGAGATGAACCGATACCCGGCCGAGGCCACCTGGGAGAAGCCGGCCAAGGGCAATCCGATCCGGATGGAGAAGACGTTCACCGTCACCGGCCGCGGTGTCGCGCTGGTGATCGGCTGCAACACGTTCCCGACCTGGAACTCGTGGCCCGGCCTGTTCGCGTCGCTGGTCACCGGCAACGCCGTCGTGGTGAAGCCGCACCCGCTCGCGGTCCTGCCGCTCGCGATCACCGTCGAGGTCTGCCGCGAGGTGCTCGCCGAGGCCGGCTTCGACCCGAACCTGGTCACCCTGGCCGTGGAGCGCGCCGGTGACGGCCTGGCCAAGCCGCTGGCCCAGCGGCCCGAGGTCAAGCTGATCGACTTCACCGGCGGCACGGAGTTCGGTGAGTGGCTGGAGCAGAACGCGACCCAGGCGACCGTCTTCACCGAGAAGGCCGGCGTCAACGCGGTCATCATCGACTCCACCGACGCGTTCAAGGCGCTCTGCGGGAACCTCGCTTTCACCCTGTCGCTGTACTCGGGCCAGATGTGCACCACCACCCAGAACATCTTCGTCCCGGCCGGTGGGATCGAGACCGACGAGGGGCACAAGTCCTTCGACGAGGTCGGTGCGGGCATCGCCGGCGCGATGGGCAAGCTGCTCGGCGACGACGCCCGCGCGGTGGAGATCCTCGGCGGGATCGTGAACCAGGCCGTGATCAGCCGGCTCGAGCTCGCCCCGGAGTACGGCGAGGTCGTGCTGGAGTCCCGCGCGATCCAGCACCCGTCCTTCCCGGACGCGGTGGTGCGTACGCCGCTGCTGGTCGCGATCGACGCCAAGGACGACGAGGTGTACGGGCACGAGTGCTTCGGGCCGGTGTCGTTCCTGGTGCGAACCGCGGACACCGCGGAGTCGATCGACCTGTTCCGGTCGACCGTCACCGAGGGCGGCGCGATGACCGCCGGGATCTACTCGACCGACGCCGGCGTGCTCGAGCAGGCCCGCGACGCCGCGCTCGACGCCGGGGTCGCGCTGTCGGAGAACCTGACCGGCCAGGTGTTCGTCAATCAATCGGCTGCTTTCAGCGATTTCCACGGCACCGGCGCGAATCCGGCCGCCAACGCGACGTACACCGACGGCGCCTACGTTGCGAGTCGCTTCCGCGTGATTCAATCTAGGCGTCATGTCTGACGCTTCGGATTCCGAGAACCTGCGCGAAGTACTCGCCTACTACGACACCTGGCTCGCGTTCAACCAACGCTTCCTCCGGGTGCCCGGGGTCCAGGCCGCGGTGTACGCCGGGAACGGCATCGCCTTCTCGGCGGCGTACGGGATGGCGGACGTGGAGGACGACGTACCGCTGACCGAACAGCACCTGTTCCGGATCGCGTCGCACTCGAAGACGTTCACCGCGACGGCCGTGTTCCAGCTGGTCGAGCAGGGGCAGCTGCGGCTCGACGACAAGGTGTCCCAGTACGTCACCGAGCTCGTCGGCGCGCCGCTGGGTGAGCGGACCGTCCGCGAGATGCTCGCGCACGCCGGCGGGATCACCCGAGACAGCGACGAAGCCGATTGGTGGCAGCTGGACACGACCTTTCCGGACCGCGACCAGCTGCTGGCGGTCCTGCGGCAGGAGTCCACGGCCGTGATGCGGGAGAACGAGCGCTTCATGTACACCAACCTCGGCTACGGCCTGCTCGGTCTGGTCGTCGAGGCCGCGGCGGGTACGTCGTACGCCTCGTATGTCCAGACCGCGATCGTGGACAAGCTCGGCCTGTCCGCGCTCGGTCCGGAGCTGGATCCGGCCAGGCTGACGGAGTACGCCGCGGGCTACAGCGCACTGTCGTACGCGCCGGAGCGGGTCCCGATCGAGCACGTCGACACCCGCGCGCTGGCCGCGGCGGCCGGTTTCTTCGGCAACGCCCGCGATCTCGTGACCTACTTCTCCGCGCACCTGCCCGGTGACGACCGGCTGCTGACGGACAAGTCGAAGCGCGAGATGCAGCACCCGCTGTGGCAGACGACGCGGGACGACTGGCCGCGCTACGGGCTGGGTCTGGACATCGCGAAGACCGGCGACCGGCAGCTGTTCGGGCACGGTGGCGGCTACCCGGGGCACATCACCCGGTCCATGGTCGACGGGTCCGCCGGGATCGCGGTCTCCGTACTGACGAACTCGATCGACGGTCCCGCCGGGCAGTTGGCCGAGGGATTCTTCCGCCTGCTCGATCTGGCCGAGTCGAAGGATCGTCCGGCCGACCCGGCCGATCTGGCCCGCTTCACCGGTCGGTACGCCAACGTGTGGGGCGTCAGCGACATCGTCCTGCTCGGTGGCCGGCTCTATGCCCTCGATCCGGCGCAGGGCAATCCGGCGGACAGGCCGATCGTGCTGGAAGCCGACGGCGACACGCTGCTCGTGACCGACGACTCCGGCGCCGGCACCTACCGGCAGCGGTACAGGTTCACCTTCGACGCGGACGGACGGCCCGACACGATCCGCGGCGCCCACGGCCTGCTCATCCAGCCCATCGACCGCTTCACCCTGCCGTCCCGCGTGACCGCGCCGTAAGTACCGTGCGGGTATGACGATCCACGGCGATCACCCGTTCTTGCCGCCTGAGTCCGAGCGCAGTCCGGTCCGCCGGCTGCGCGGGCGGCTGCCGTCGCCGGTCGGGCTGTGGACCAGCGCGTACGACGGGAAACGCGCGGGGCTCACGGTGTCGTCCATGCTGGTCGCCGACGGTGATCCGGGCTACGTGATCGGGTTGATCGACGCCGAGTCGGATCTCTGGGAAACGTTGCGTCAGGCAAGGACCGCGGTGGTCGCTCTTCTCGGCGCACCGCACCAGCAGCTCGCCGACGCGTTCGGCTATGTCGCGCCGGCCCCCGGCGGTCCGTTCCGGATGATCGACTGGACGGACACCGCCTGGGGCCCGGCTCCGGTCGGTGTCTCCACCTGGGCCGGCTGCACCCTGGTCACGCCCGACCCGCCCGAGGTCGGCTGGGCGCTCCAGGTCCAGCTGGAGATCGCCCACGTGGAACTGGCCGCCGACGAGATCCCACCCTTGGTCCACCGCCGCGGCCGGTACAGCACACCAGGTTTAGGCTGAGCGGTATGCGTGCCACGATGCTTCATGCCCCGTTCGACATCAGGCTGGAAGACGTCCCGGATCCGAAGATCGACGGGCCGGGCGATGCTCTGGTGAAAATTGTTGCCTCGTGCATCTGTGGGTCCGACCTCTGGCCGTACCGCGGGGAGAGCCCGGTGCCGGCGCCGCGGCGGATCGGGCACGAGTTCGTCGGGATCGTCGAGGAGGTCGGCGCCGAGGTGCGCACGGTCAAGCCCGGCGACTTCGTGATCACGCCGTTCGTGGTGAGCGACGGCACCTGCCCGAACTGCCAGGCCGGGTACCAGACCGCCTGCCAGAACCGGGTCGGCTACGGCACCGACCAGGCCGACGGCGGCCAGGGTGAGTACGTCAAGCTTCCGTACGCCGACGGCACGCTGGTGGCAACCCCCGAGCCGCCGGACGACTCAATGGTCCCGTCGCTGCTCGCGCTGTCCGACGTGATGGGCACGGGCTGGCACGCCGCCCGCGCTGCGCGCGTGAAGGCCGGCGACACGGTCGTCGTGGTCGGTGACGGCGCCGTCGGACTGTGCGGCGTACTCGCGGCCAAGCGGATGGGAGCCGAGCGTGTGGTGGCGTTGTCACGGCACGAGCCGCGTCAGAAGCTTGCCGTGGAATTCGGTGCCACGGACATCATTTCCGAACGCGGGGACGCGGCGCGGGACGCCGTACTCGAACTGACCAACGGGGTGGGTGCGGACGCGGTGCTGGAGTGTGTCGGGACCGGGCAGGCGATGACGACCGCGTTCGACGTCGCGCGGGCCGGGGCGATGGTCGGGTTCGTCGGGGTGCCGCACGGTATGGAGGCGCCGATCGGCCTGATGTTCCGGCGCAACATCGGCCTGGCCGGCGGAGCCTCGCCGGTGCGGGCGTACCTGCCGGATCTGCTGGCCGACGTACTGGCGGGCGAGATCGACCCGGGCAAGGTCTTCGACCTCGAGCTGCCGCTGGCGGAAGTGGCCGAGGGCTACAAAGCCATGCACGAGCGGCGGGCGATCAAGGTTCTGCTGCGTCCGTAGGAAAGTTTCGCGCAACGCGACTGTTCATGGTGCCTGATCGGGCACCGCATGTGCGCGCTCTCACACTCGTGCGGCGCGCGGGGTCACGGCTGCGCAACGCGCCTGCGCGGAGCGTTGACACTCGGCAGGCCGCGTGCCCAGAGTTGGGCCGTCAAGGGGGCATCGTTGTCACAGGCGGCTCCACCCAAGTGATCGGAGAGTGAACATGCGTGGTCTGAGCAAGACCCTCGCGGTGCTGAGTGCGGCGGGTCTTCTCGCGGTCAGCGCCTGCGGGAACAGCGACGACGGTGGCGGCGGGGGAGACTCGGCGGCCAGCAAGGACGTGACCGTCTTCACCTGGTGGGCAGATGGCGGAGAGAAGGCCGGCCTGGACGGCATGGTCTCGGTGTTCAACACCGACTGCAAGGATTTCAAGTTCGTCAACTCCGCGGTCGCGGGTGGCGCCGGGTCGAACGCCAAGCAGGTGCTGGCCAACGACCTGCAGGCGGGCAAGCCGCCGTCGACGTTCCAGGCGCACGCCGGTGCGGAGTTGAAGGACTACATCAACGCCGGGCAGGTCGACGACGTCAGCCAGTTGTACAAGGACTACGGGCTGGACAAGGCCTTCCCGCAGAACCTGATCGACAACCTGACCGTCGACGGCAAGATCTACTCGATCCCGGCCAACGTCCACCGCGCCAACGTGGTCTGGGCCAACCCGGCGGTGCTGAAGAAGGCCAGCATCGACGGTGCCACCGCGCCGGCCAGCGTGGACGCGTGGATCGCGGACATGGACAAGCTGAAGGCCGCGGGTGTCAAGGCGCCGCTGGCGATCTCCAAGGGCTTCGCGCAGGAGATGCTGGTCGAGGCCGTGCTGCTGGCGGACCTCGGAGCGGACAAGTTCAAGGGTCTGTGGGACGGCAAGACCGACTGGGCCGGTGCGGACGTGACCGCGGCACTGGACAAGTACAAGAAGCTGCTGACCTACACCAACGCGGACCGCGAGGCGATCGACTGGCCGGACGCGCTGGGGTACGTGAACAAGGGCCAGGCCGGCTACACGCTGATGGGTGACTGGGTCGCCGCGCAGCAGCTGGCCGACAAGGTTCCGGACTCGGCGTACACCTACTGGCCGGCTCCGGGGACCGCGGGCACCTTCCAGTTCCTGGCGGACTCGTTCACGCTGCCGACCAACGGTGCGGACCCCGACGGCGCGAAGTGCTGGCTGAAGACCGTCGGCTCGGCCGAGGGCCAGAAGGCGTTCAACACCAAGAAGGGCTCGATTCCGGCCCGCTCGGACGCAACGCCGGCGGACTACCCGAAGTACCAGCAGGGGGCGATGGCCGACTGGAAGAAGGACACGATCGTCCCGTCCTGCGCCCACGGTGCAGCCTGCACGCTGGGTCAGAACAACGACATCCTGTCCGCACTGAGCCAGTTCAGCGGCAGCCCGGACGTCGCCAAGCTGCAGTCCGCCATCGGCGCCGCGATGAAGACGAACTGATGCGGATCGAGTTGCGGACCGGTCGCGGGCCGGAGGACTGAGCATGCACGGAAGAATCCGCACCTGGGGTCCTGGCGCCCTGGTGCTCTTGCCGACCGTGCTGCTGCTCGGGTACTTCGTCTACGGGCTGATCGCCTGGACGTTCAACACCTCGCTGACCGACCGGCACACGGCCCGCAAGGGCCCGGTCAACTATGTCGGGTTCGAGAACTACACGAACCTGTTCAGCGAGGACCGGTTCCTCAACTCACTGAAGAACCTCGGCGTGCTCACGGTGGCGTTCATCGTGGGCACGCTGATCTTCGGCGTGCTCTGGGCGCTCCTGCTGGAGAAGGGCGTCCCCGGCGAGTCGGTCTTCCGGTCGATCTACCTGTTCCCGATGGCGATCTCGATGATCGCCTCGGGCGTCGTCTGGGGCTGGTTGCTGAACCCGTCCCAGGGTGACGACGCACGCGGGCTGAACCGGCTGTTCTCGATTCTCCATCTGAACTTCCTGGAGAATCCGTGGTGGACCGCGGGTAGCCGGTGGACCACGATGATGGCCATCGCCCTGCCCGCGGTGTGGCAGCTGTCCGGGTACATCATGGCCCTGTTCCTGGCCGGCTTCCGGGGGATCCCGCCGGAGCTGCGCGAGGCGGCCCGGGTCGACGGCGCGTCGGAGTTCAAGCTGTACCGGCACGTGCTGTTCCCGCAGCTGTCGCCGATCGCCCTGTCGGCGCTGATCATCCTCGGCCACATGTCGCTGAAGCTGTTCGACCTGATCTACGCGATCACCGGGCCGAACCAGTTCCGCACCGAGGTGCCCTCGATCTACATGTGGAACACCTTGTTGCGCAGTGACCAGGCCAAGGCGGCCGCGATCGCGATCGTGATGCTCGCGGTCGTCGCCGTACTCGTCATCCCGTACGTCGCGTACACCGTCCGGCAGGAGAGTGAGGAATGACCGCCGTAGAGGCCGCGACCGGCCAGGCCGCCGCGGCGATCAGCCGGAAGCCGCAGAAGCACGGGATGATCTCGGACGGATCGACCCGGCGCAGCCGGACCGTTCGGTACCTCCTGCTGCTGCTCTTCCTGCTGTTCGTGCTGACCCCGGTGTACGTCGTGGTGATCGGCAGCTTCAAGACGTCCGCCGACACCACCGCCGCCGCGCAGTGGTCGTTGCCGACGACCTGGACGCTGGAGCCGTGGCGCAAGGCCTGGGACGTGCTGCAGCCGTACATGATCCGATCGCTGTCACTGGCGATCCCGGCCGCGATCATCTCCTCGATGATCGGGTCCGTGAACGGGTTCGTGCTGGCGCGCTGGCGGTTCCCGGGGGCGAACATCGTGTTCGCGTTCATCCTGTTCGGGATGTTCATCCCCTACCAGGCGATCATGCTGCCGCTGCGGACGACGTTCACCGAACTGGACGTCACCCGGGGCGTGCCGACGCTGATCATCGCGCACTGCATCTACGGCATCCCGATCTGCACGCTGATCTTCCGGAACTACTACGCCACGATCGTGCCGAACGAGATCATCGAGTCGGCCCGGGTGGACGGTGCCGGGCTGATCCAGACCTACCTCCGGATCATCCTGCCGATCTCGATCTCCGGGTTCGTGGTGACGCTGATCTGGCAGTTCACCTCGGTCTGGAACGACTTCCTGTTCGCCCTGTTCCTGACCCAGCAGAACAACGGACCGGTGACTCTGGGCCTGGCGGCTCTCGCCGGCGGGCAGAAGGTCGACTACGCCGCCAGCATGGCCGGCGCGCTGATCACCTCGCTCCCGACCCTGCTGGTCTACATCCTGCTGGGCCGCTGGTTCATCGGCGGCCTGATGGCGGGTGCCCTGAAGGGCTGACCGGCGGTACGACGTACGACGCGGCCCGTGCTACTCCAAGCACGGGCCGCAGTCGTTTCCGTGACGGCGTGTCGAGCGTGTTGTCCACAGGACGCGCGCAGTGGCCTGCGGCGGACTGGGACCGGACGGTAATGTCGCGGACGTGACCAAGTCACCGCGAGGCCGGGACGGAAGGCGCAGCCACCTGCGGCTGGTCGATTCGGCGCCGGGCCCGACCCACGGACCCACGGCTGGTGTCGACGTCGACACCACGCCGAGTGTCGCCGTGCTGGAAACCCTGCTGGAAACGCTCTCCCTCGACCTGGCCGCCGCGCCGCCAGCCCTGCACCCGGTGATCGCCGAGGCCTCCGTCGCGCGGTCCGCGGCGATGCTCGCCGACCAGCTCTGGCCGGCCGGCAGGCCGGACGAGATCGGCGAGGTGGAGCGGTTCTTCTGGGCCGATGCCGCGCGGGTGCTCGGTGAGCGCCGCGACCTCGAATCCTTTGTCCTGCTGACGAGTCTGGCCCGCACCGTCGGCCCGGCCGGCCGGTTGCCGCTGCAGCGGGCACACCTGTCTCGGCTGCGCACCGAGGCCGAGGTGCCGGAGTGGGTCACCCGGATCGCCGGGTTCCGGCTGACCAGCGCGATCGTGTCCGAGGACATCAGCGGCGACGGGCTGAGCGTCGTACTGGACTACGACGACGACCACCATCCGCACACCGTGGTGGTGTTCATCGACAACAACATCGGCGCGATCGTGAAGGACGTGTTCGTCGGGCCGCCCGTGGACCGGGTGCTGGAGGCGTACCAGCGCGGCGGCCGGGTGACGATCCGGTCGGTCCGCCCGCCGACCGCGGCCGGGATCATCCTGCAGGCGCTGGGCGAGACCAACGACTACGACGATCCGCCGGTCAGCGAGGACTTCGAGTTCTTCTCGGCCCTGCTGGTGAACCGGCTGACCCAGTTGCCGGACCGCCCGATCCGGCCGCCGGTCCGCCCACTGCTGTCACCGAGGCAGCGGGATCAGTTGGTCGACGACTTCCTCGAGTCGCCGTACGGCGCCGGCCTGCCCGGGGACGCGGCGGACATCGTGCGGCTGTGGATCGACCATGCGGTGGACCACACCGTCGGCGGTCCGCTGCGGGTGAGCGCCGTACTAGTCGAGCTCTTCCTGGCGCACTGGCTGCCGCGCAAGGTGCTTGCCGACAGCACCTACTTCGAGGCCGTGCCGGTGGTGGTCAAGGCCTGGCTGGCGTTCGCGGGGGACCGGACCCAGTTGGCGCTGGACGCCATCGACGAGGCGGTCGACGCGGTGGACGTGTGGACGCCTGCGCTGGAGGCCGCGGCGATGGTCGACCCGGTCGGTTCGAAACCGGGCGAGCGGGTCTTCCTCGACGACACCACCAACGACCTGGAGGACGCGTACCGGGCCTTGTCGGGTCTCGGATCACCGCCACAGCCGGATCTGCACGGTCTCGACAAGTCCCAGGCCGCCACCCTGTCCGTCCTCGCCCCGCACGCCTGGCTGATGGCCGGCGAGACGCTGGGCAACGCGTACGCCCCCGACGCCTTCGACATCGCCGAGCGCCTGGTCCGTGAGGCACCCGATCTGCTCGCCAAGGCCCGCCTCTCCACCTGGCCGCGCGCCATCGTCTGGCTCCTGGCCCACCGCCACCGCCTCGTCGGCCCCGGCGAACCCCTCACCCCCTACGCCCTCGCCGCCGACCTCTCCTCGTCCCCCGCCACCCTCCGCAAAACCGCCAAACTCCTCACGGACACCCTGGTCCTCCCCCGCTGACCCACCCCACCCCACCACCTCGGCAACCCGGCCTGCAACAGCCCGCAACCGCCCGCAGCCTCCGCCCGCGCGCCGCAACCGCCCGCCCCGGACACCCGCCGCCCCGCACACCCCTCGCCCCCGCCCGGCACCTCCCTGCATTTCAGGGGATACCCGGTTCTGCTGTCTGATGTGGGTCGTCGGTCTCGGCTGGGGTGGCAGCGTGCAGATGGACAGGTAGTGTCGGGCCGGCAGGTAGTGCAGCTAAGCGCGCGTGCGTTTCTGTGTACGGTGTCTCGCCGGTGCACTACCCGTCGATCCGTACACCACCGGCGGGGAGGCGGGGGGACGGTCCGGATGGTGGGGTGGGATCGGCTGTTCTTGAGCCGCGGCGGACAATGGTGGGATGCATGTGCGTGCGCCGGAGCTCAAGGGTCGTGGGTGGTTGAACACGGGAGGGCGGGAGCTGTCGCTCGCGGACTTCCGGGGGCGGTTCCTGTTGCTGGATTTCTGGACGTTCTGCTGCATCAACTGCCTGCACGTGCTGGACGAGTTGCGGCCGCTGGAGGAGAAGTACGGCGACGCGCTCGTGATCGTGGGAGTGCATTCGCCGAAGTTCGCGCACGAGGGCGAGGAAGCGGCCGTCCGCTCGGCGGTGGAGCGGTACGAGGTCGGCCACCCGGTGCTCGACGACCCTGAGCTGGTGACGTGGCAGAACTACACCGCACGGGCCTGGCCGACGCTGGTCCTGGTCGACCCGAACGGGTACATCGTCGCGCAGTACTCCGGTGAAGGACACGCGCACGCCCTCGACGCCCAGCTGGCCGAGCTGATCGCCGAGTACGAGCAGGCGGGCACGTTGACCCGTGGGAAGTCCCCGTACGTCGCTCCGCCGGCTGAGCCCACCGACCTGCGATTCCCCGCGAAGGTCGTTGCTCTGGACAACGGATTCCTGGTCGCGGACGCCGGTAACCACAGCATCGTCGAGCTGGCCGCGGACGCGACAACCGTCGTACGGCGGATCGGCACCGGCGAGCGTGGTTTCGTCGACGGTGGCGCGTCGGAGGCACGGTTCGCCGAACCGAACGGGTTGACCCTGCTGCCGGACGAGCAGGCCGCGAGACTCGGGTACGACGTCGTCGTCGCGGACACGGTGAACCACGCGCTCCGGGGGATCGCCTTGCAGTCCGGCGAGGTCACCACCCTCGTCGGCACGGGCAGGCAGTGGATGGACGGCGACGGGACCGACGTACTGAGCTCTCCCTGGGATGTCGCCTGGTGGCAGGACAAGGTCTGGATCGCGATGGCCGGAGTCCACCAGTTGTGGACGTACGACCCGTTCACCAAGGTCACGGAAGTTGCCGCCGGCACCACCAACGAGGGGCTGAAGGACGGCGCCCCGGCCGAGGCGTGGTTCGCGCAGACCAGCGGCCTGGCGGTGGACGGGGACCGGCTCTGGCTGGCCGACTCCGAGATCTCCGCGCTGCGCTGGATCGACGCCGAGGTGCATACCGCCGTCGGCAGCGGCCTGTTCGACTTCGGCCTGCGCGACGGCAAGGCGAGCGAGGCCCTACTCCAGCACCCGCTCGGTGTGACCGTTCTCCCGGACGGCTCGATCGTGATTGCCGACACGTACAACGGCGCCGTACGACGCTATGACCCGCGCACCGATGTGGTCGACACGATGGCCACCGGACTGGCCGAGCCCAGCGGTGCTGTTGTCGTGGGCAACGAACTGCTGGTGGTCGAGTCGGCGGCCCATCGGCTGACCCGGATCCCGCTGGGTGCGTCGGCGAAGGCGGACGAGTTCAGCACCAGGACCCAGCGGCCGCCGATGGACGTCACAGGTGGGGAGGTGACGCTGGAGGTCGTCTTCACGCCGCCGCCGGGGCAGAAGCTGGACGATCGGTACGGACCGTCGACCCGGCTACTGGTGTCGTCCACGCCGGAGAACCTGCTGCGTGAAGGCGCCGGCGACTCCACCGATCTGAGCCGCCGGCTCGTCATCGACGAGCGGGTCGGGGACGGCGTACTGCACGTCGCCGTCCAGGCGGCGTCGTGCGACGACTCGGCCGAGGTCGAGTTCCCGGCCTGCCACATGCACCGCCAGGACTGGGGCGTCCCGATCCGCGTCACTCCGGACGGCGCACCCCGACTCGAACTGGTGCTATCCGGCGGAACCGCCTGAGAGCTACTCCTGGATGTCGCGGTGGTGTTCCTCGACGACGCGGTACTCCTCCTCGACCGCGGGGTCGATCGCGTCGGTCTCGACGCGACGGCGCCGGTTGGTGATGTAGAAGGAGAGCACGATGCCGGCCAGGCCGGCGAGCATCAGGATGTAGCCCACGACGGTCAGGTCGACGGCCTCCCACGAGTCCCGGACCGCGAACGCCAGAATGGCGCCCACCACCATCAGAAAGATCCCCACACCGATGCTCATGCGCGTCCTCGCTTCGCTCCGGGCGCGCATGAGACACGAGGTGCGCGGTGCCGAATGATGTGCTCGCTTCGCTCGCCCATGTCGAGCCTCCTAGTGAAGTCGCCCGTACAACTCTGACGCTACTCCGCGTTGGCGGCGTTATCCATCAACGCCCGCTGTCGCCTGCGCCACCCGATCTGTACCCGGAGGGTAAACACGGACGGTCAGCGCGACTGAAGGTCGATGTCGCCGGAGGTGGTGGTCGCCTCGAGGGTGTGGGACCCGTCGGCGTCGTTGCCGAGCTGGTTCTCGACCTCGCCGCTGCGGGTCTCGGTGCTGACCTTGTAACCACCCGACGGCGCGGAGATGTCGATGTCGCTGCTGGTGCCCTTCGCCCGTACGTCGTTCGCCTCGGCCAGGTCGAGCTGGATGTCGCCGGAGGTGGTCTCGACGTTCACCGGGCCGCCCTTCAGGCCGCGCGCCTCGATGTCACCGGAGTTCGCCGTCACGTCCAGCTTGCCGGTCAGGTCCGACACCTCGACGTCGCCGGAGGTCAGGTCGAGCTTCACGTCACCGCTGATGTCGCTGAGTTCGACCTTGCCGGATGTGGACTGCGTGTCGACGCCGCTGACTCCGGCGATGGACACGTCACCGCTGCCGTTGTGGCCGATCACCTTGGTACCGCGCGGGACCGTCACCTCGAAGTCGGCGCTGCACTGCCAGCCGCAGTCACCATCGAGCTTCAGCGTGCCATTGTCGACGGAGTACGCGTCGCCGTGCTTCCAGAGCCAGTACTTGCGCTTCTCCTGCACGGTGGTCTGGTCGTCGCCGGACACCCTGATCGTGACGTCGGCGTTCTCGGCGGACAGCTCGACGGTGGTGATCCGATCGTCGATCGTGTGGGTGTCGTCGGAGTCCCGGTCCCCGAAGGTCCAGAACGCCAGTCCCGCCGCGACCACCAGAAGCACAGCCCCCAGTTGCTTGCTCTCCGCCATCGTCCGCCTCTTCTTCTGCTGCCCCGCCTCGTTGTCTGCTCGACAGTAGGCCGACCGGCGGTGCCGCAGGATCCGGCAGATCCCCCGAGGCGTCCCTGAGGGCTTCCTGAGGTCACCCCCGGCGTACGGCGGGGGACAGGCGACGGCCCTGGCTCGGACAGGGGAAGCCAAGCCAGGGCCGCTGTGTTGCCACGGGCAGAAACGCTCCTACAAACAGCGGTTCCTCACCAGGGCAGATCGTGGGGGCAACCCGGGGCAGATCATCTGCCCGGGCCTCCGGCTCGACCCGCGCAAGTGGTCGAGCCGGAGGGGTTCGGGTCAGAAGGCGGATTCGGGCAGATCCATGATGTCGAGATCGGTGAGCTCGGCCTTGATCCGCTCGGCCCGGACCGTCGGCATGGTGGAGCGGACGAACCACTGGGCCGCGGCCACCTTGCCGGTGTAGAAGTCCTGGTCGGCGGCGGAGAGCTCGCCACCCAGCTTGTCCAGCGCTACCTCGGCCTGCCGCAGCATCAGCCAGGAGCAGACCACGTCACCGAGCACGTACAGCAGCCGCGACGTGTTCAGGCCGACCTTGTAGATGTTGCGCGGGTCGCCGTTCTCCGCCTGCGGGTTGCTCGCCATCAGCGCCTGGCCCATCACGCCCAGGATCTTCTGGGTGTCCTCCAGGCCCTTCGCCAGCAGCCCGCGCTCCTCCTTCAGCCGGCCGTTGCCGGCCTCGGAGGCGACAAAGCCCTGGATCTGCTCGGCCAGGTGACCGAGCGCCTTGCCCTGGTCCTTGATGATCTTGCGGAAGAACAGGTCCTGGCCCTGGATCGCCGTGGTGCCCTCGTACAGGGTGTCGATCTTGGCGTCCCGGACGTACTGCTCGATCGGGTAGTCCTGCAGGAAGCCGGAGCCACCGAACGTCTGCAGCGACTCGGTGCCGAGCAGCGTCCACGACTTCTCCGAGCCGTAGCCCTTCACCAGCGGCAGCAGCAGATCGTTCACGCCCTCGGCGACCACGTCATGCTCACCGGCGTACCGGGCCTGCTCGGCGCGGTCCTGGTACGTCGCCGTGAAAAGCACCAGCGCCCGCAGCGCCTCGGCGTACGCCTTCTGGGTCATCAGGGACCGGCGGACGTCCGGGTGGTGGGTGATGGTGACCCGCGGCGCGTCCTTGGCCGGCTGGGTCAGGTCGGCGCCCTGCACTCGCTCCTTCGCGTACTCCAGTGCGTTCAGGTAGCCGGTGGACAGGGTGGCGATCGCCTTGGTGCCGACCATCATCCGCGCGTACTCGATCACCTGGAACATCTGCGCGATGCCGTCGTGCACCTCGCCGAGCAGCCAGCCCTTGGCCGGTACGCCGTCGCCGAAGGTGATCTCGCAGGTGGTGGACACCTTGATGCCCATCTTCTTCTCGACGTTCGTGACGAAGGCGCCGTTGCGCTCACCGGTCAGCTCGCCGGTCTCCAGATCGAAGTCGTACTTCGGGACCACGAACAGGCTCAGGCCCTTGGTGCCCGGACCACCGACGCCGTCGATGCCCTGCGGCCGCGCCAGCACCAGGTGGATGATGTTCTCGGTCAGGTCGTGCTCGCCCGAGGTGATGAACCGCTTGACGCCCTCGATGTGCCAGCTGCCGTCCTCCTGCAGCGTGGCCTTGGTGCGCCCGGCACCCACGTCGGAACCGGCGTCCGGCTCGGTCAGCACCATGGTGGCGCCCCAGCCGCGCTCGATGATGTGGTGCGCGATCTTCTGGTCCCGCTCGGTGCCGTTGCGCCAGAGCACGTGCGCGAAGTTCGGGCCGGCGGCGTACATGTGCACCGGCGGGTTGGCGCCGAGCACGAGCTCGGCGGCGGCCCAGCGCAGCGACGGCGGGGTCGGCTGTCCGCCGAGCTCGGCCGGCAGCTCGAGCTTGAACCACTCGGCGTCCATGTAGGCGTGGTAGCTCTTCTTGAACGCCTCGGGCATCCGGACCTCGTGGGTCTCCGGGTCGAAGACCGGCGGGTTGCGGTCGGCCTCGGTGAAGGATTCGGCGAGCTCGTGCCTGGCCAGCCGGTCGATCTCCGCCAGCACCTCACGCGCGGTGTCGACGTCCATGTCGGCGTACGGGCCCTGCCCGAGCACCGCGTCACGGCCCAGGACCTCGAGCAGGTTGAACTCGATGTCCCGCAGATTCGACTTGTAGTGGTTCACAGGGTTCCCCTACCTCTTCGCAGCGCAATACTCACGAGTAACTTGAGTATATACCGGCCGGTAATGAAGGCAAAGTGCGATTAGGTGTGAGGTGTGACCACGCGACTGATCTACGAGACCCACTCGATCACCCTCGACAACGAGCGCGGCATCTCGACCGGATGGCTGCCGGGGCAGCTGTCGCAGGCCGGGATCCGGGCGGCGATTGCGATCGGCCCGCGCCGGCGCGACGTCGATGTCATCTTCAGTTCCGACCTGCGGAGGGCCGTCCACACGGTCGAGCTGGCCGGCCTGAGTGCGCCGCACTTCCAGGACTGGCGGCTCCGCGAGTGCAACTACGGCGAGCTGAACGGAGCGCGGTCGGGCGCGCTCGAGCCGCGGGTCGAGCGCGTCGACACGCCGTTCCCCGGCGGGCAGAGCTACGCCGAGATCGTCGAGCTGACCCGGTCGTTCCTGTCCGACGTCAAGCGCTGGTACGACGGCCGGAAGGTGCTCGTGGTCGCGCACTCGGCGAACCGGTGGTCCTTCGAGCACCTTCTGGGCAGTCGCGCGCCGATCGAGGAGCTGA
This sequence comes from Kribbella sp. NBC_00889, assembly GCF_045207705.1. NCBI lineage: Bacteria > Bacillati > Actinomycetota > Actinomycetes > Propionibacteriales > Kribbellaceae > Kribbella > Kribbella sp. NBC_00889. The sequence continues at coordinate 7,961,982 of NZ_CP108783.1, forward strand.
TCGCCGCCCCGTTCGACTGGAAGCCGGGCTGGGAGTACGAGTTCTAGTTCACGGGGTGTACACGGCGGCGCTGCCGTAGAGCTTCTGGGTGAACGCCGAGATGTAGGTGTGGGTGTCCGCCGACGTCAGGTTGTAGGTGAGGAAGACGCCGTACCCCTCGTCGACCGTGCGCTGCGCGAGGCTCGCCGCGGTGGACGAACTGGTCGCGGTGTACGACACGGCGGCCGGGGAGAGGCGGGCCTTCGACGTCGGGCCGCTCGGGACGCCCCAGGTGCCGTAGTACGGGTTCCAGGCGTAGTCGAAGGTGTTGGCGATGCTCTGGCCGTTGTAGGTCAGCCGGTCCGAGGCCGGGCCGATGTCGTAGAGCGTGATCAGCTTGTTCGGCAGCTTCTGGCGGAGGGCCTGGACCAGGTAGACGAAGGAGAAGTCGTTCGGCTGGCCGGTGCCGTTGTTGCCGTACTCGACGTACTCGTCGTCGAAGTCGATACCGTCCAGGCCGTACTGGTTGACCGCCTCGGCGAGTTCCTGGGCGAACGCGTCGGCGGTCTGCTGGGACGGGAAGTTCGCGAAGCCGGCGCCCTGGTGGTTGCCGAGGATCGACAGCAGGACCTTGATACCCTTCCGCTGCAGCGGCCGGACCTGGGTGGCCACGTTGTCGAGCACGTTCTGAACGTTCTCGTTGAAGGACAGGTAGGCCTTCGAGCCGTCGTAGTTGATGTTGGCCGCGAAGATCACCGCGACGTCGAACACCTGCGCGCCGCCGCCGGCCAGCGTGTACTTCGCGACGTTCGTCATGGGTTCGTTGTTGACCTCGACGTAGACCACCGAGATCGGGCCGTTCTTCCGGGCCCGGCATCGTTTCGGCTGCGCCTGGGCCGGCAGCGCGACCCCGGTGGTGGCCGTCGCGGTGCCCGCGGCCAGGGCTGACAACAGGGTCCTTCTCCGCATGAGCTGTGGACTCATCGATCGACTCCTCGTCAAAGTGGGCGGTGCGCTATAACGGTTAAGTCCAGTTCGCCGCCTGGCGGCAAGCGGAGGCGGCGAGCGGAGGTAAACCGGTATAGCGTCACCGATCATCGATCGGCGCTCACCCGGTGTCAAGGGGTCGGCGGGCCGCCGGGAGGGCGTGGCGCGACGATCGCGTACGGGGAATGTGGGGAAGGTCGCATCCTGGGGTCGCGGAACTGGTGACTAATAGACCAAGATGGATCCAGGGGTGGGAGAAACCTACGGGGGTCAAGCAGGAGAGGACCCGCGGTGTCGATCATGACCGAGTTCGCGCCGAAGACGAAGCGTGGGCTGTACGGCGCTTGGCAGTCGTTCACCGTCGCGCTCGGTCTCCTCGCGGGAGCGGGTCTGGCGGCGATCCTGGCGACGACGTTGAGCGAGGAGGCGCTGAACGACTGGGGCTGGCGGGTGCCGTTCCTGGTCGCGCTGCCGCTCGGTCTGGTGGCACTGTGGCTGCGGCTCAAGCTCGAGGAGACGCCGAACTTCGGGCGGGTGCAGGAGCGCGAGCCTGAGCCGGCCGCGGCGGGCGAGGTGGCGAAGGCGATTGCCCTGGGCATCGGTCGGTTGATGGGCTGATCATCACCGAGCTCATCAAGCGGACGGACGACATCCACATCCCGGCCTGGTATGTGATGGTGACGTGTGCGGTGAGCGTGGGCGCGCTGCTCACCTTGCGCGGGGACGACTACCGACGGGAGTTGCGAGACTGACATGCGAGTCATCGGCCTGATGTCCGGGACGTCGTACGACGCCATCGACGCTGCTGCTGCGGACCTGCGGCTGGACGGGGACGAGTTGGTGCTGACTCCGCTCGGGATGCTCAGCCAGCCCTACTCGGACGACCTGCGCGCTGCCGTGGCCAGGTCGTTGCCACCGGCAAATACATCGATGGAGCATGTCTGCCGGCTGGACACGGGGATCGGGCAGGCGTTCGCCGATGTCGCTCGGCAGGCGGTCGAGCAGCTGTGCGGCGGAGACGCCGATCTGATCGTGTCGCACGGGCAGACGGTGTTCCACTGGGTCGACGGCGGGTCGGTCCGCGGGACGCTGCAGTTGGGGCAGCCCGCCTGGATCGCGGAGGCGACAGGCATTCCGGTTGTCTCGGATCTACGGGCGCGTGACGTTGCGGCGGGCGGTCAGGGCGCGCCGCTGGTCAGCATCATCGACGTGCTGTGGCTGCGCGGGCGGTCCGGCGTACCGATTGCCCTGAATCTTGGCGGGATCGCGAACATCACCGTTGTCCATGGCGAACCTGTTGCCTTCGACACCGGTCCGGCGAACGCGTTGATCGACGCGGTGGTTGCCGAGCTGACGGGCGGGCGGCTCGGGTTCGATGCGGATGGGGCGATGGCTGGGCGTGGGCGGGTGCATCCGGAGCTGTTCGGGCGGTTGATGGCCGAGCCGTACTACGAGCGGGGGGCGCCGAAGAGCACCGGGAAGGAGTTGTTCAACCTCTCCTATCTCACCCGGGCCTTGGAAGGGCTGCCGGATGTCCCGGCCGACGACCTGGTCGCGACGGTGACCACGTTGACGGCCCGAACCGTCGCGGACGCCGTACGACGGTATGGCGGGACCGAGGTGATCGCGTCCGGTGGTGGGATCCGCAATCCGGTGCTGATGCATCTGCTGGCAGGGGAGCTCGGGGCGGTGCCGTTGCGCAGTACCGACGAGCTGGGCTTGCCTTCGGCGACGAAGGAGGCGTACGCGTTCGCCGTACTCGGGTTCCTGACGGCTCACGGACTCGGTGGGACGGTGCCGAGCTGCACGGGGGCGCTGCACTCGAGCGTGCTGGGGTCGATCACTCCCGGCATAGCCGGTCTGCCGACCCTGGAGCCCGACGTACGGCCTCCCGTGCGTCTCTTGATCGAGTGACCCCACACTAGGACTGTGACGAGGTTGTTCGTGGTGACAGGTGCGCCCGGGGCCGGGAAGACGACGGTCGTGCCGGAGCTGGTCCGGCTGAGCCCGGGAAACATGGTCGTGATGGACATGGACGAGTTACTGGACGATCACGGCCGGTTGCTCGGGATCAACATCGCCAGTCCGACCGCGGCGCCGATCTGGCCTGCATACAACGCGCTGTGGCTGCGCATCACCGAGCTGATCAGGCGGTCCGGGATCCCGGTCCTGCTGCTGTCGCCGTTGTTGCCGGCGGAGCTGCCGGAGGGCAGATGGCTGCATCTCGACTGCTCGGAGGCAGTACGGCGGAAGCGACTGGCCGGGCGCGGTTGGTCCGAGGCGCAGATCGAGGAGGCGCTGGCGGACGCGGCCGAGATTCGCAAGCACGTGCCGCGATCGGTGCGTGGCGACGTGTCGCCGGAGCGGTCCGCGAAGAGCATCCTCGACTGGATCCGCGGCGAGCGGTTCGGCAAGACGCTGAGCCTGTGGGGGCGGCTGCGGAGTTGACCTTCGAGTTGGTTCAGGGCTGAGGGTCGCGGCATGACTTCGAGGTTGACGATCAGTGAGTTCGCCCGGCTGGTGGGGTTGGCGCCGAGCGCCCTGCGGTTCTACGACGATTGCGGCCTGCTCCCGCCCGCGTCGGTGGACGGCTCCAACGGCTACCGCTACTACGCCCCGTCCCAGCAACCCCGGGCCCGGCTCCTGCGCGACCTGCGGGAGATCGACCTGCCGTTGGCCGAGGTCCGCCTGGCCCTGGATGCCGATCCGGCGGAGTTGGCGGATCTCGTGCGGGCGCACCTGCGCACCGTCGAGGCCAAGACAGCCGCCGCGCGCGCCGCCGCCGACCACCTCCTGACCCACCTCACCGCAGACCACACCCGGGTCGTCCTAGGCGGCCCCGAATTCGCCAGCGCCGTCCGCCAGGTCGCTCCCGCCGCCAGCGACACCGCCTCCACCACCCCGAGTCCCGAGGCGTCGGCGGCGGCCTTGGCTGCGCTGGACTGTGTGTTGGTTGAGGTGGGGGCGGATGAGGTGGTGTTCGTGGCGACGGATCGGTATCGGTTGGCGGTCCGCACTGTGCGGCCGGTGGAGTTTGGTGGGGCGGCAGGACGAGTGTTGGTGCGGGCGGACGAGCTGGCTGGGCTGAGCCGATGGGCGGCGGCAGGTGAGGTGGTGGAGCTCGAGATCCGGGGCGAGGATGCGGTGATCGTGCGGGACGGGGAATCGCGCGAGATCGCGGTGGTGGATGCGGAGTACCCGGCGTACCAAGGAATCCTCGACGGGCTGGCGCCACCGGTGTGCCGGGTAGTGGTGGATCGGACGGCGTTGCGGGCGGCACTGGAGGGTCGTGAGGTTGTTGCCTTTGACATCGGTTCGGGGGAGTTGCGGATCGATGGTGGCGAGCTGCTCGAGGTGATCGGGTCGGGCGCGGCGCGGATCGGGTTCACCGCGTCGTTGCTGGCGGCGGCGCTCGACGTGAGCGTCGGTCCCGACGTACTGCTCGAGATCTGCGCTCAGGACCGGCCGGTCGTCGTACGGTCGGCCGACCAGGGCACGTTCACCACGCTCGTCATGCCCGTCCGGCTGGACGGGTGAACCGGAGCTACTACGGCTGGCTGGCGGGCTCCACACTCTCGGCGTTCGGCGACAGCGCGCTCTTCTTCGCCCTCGGCTGGGCGGCGACCGGAATCGCGCCGCACATCGCCGGGCTCGTGCTGACCGCCTTCTCCCTGCCGCGCGCCGTACTTCTCCTTCTCGGTGGCGTCCTGGGCGACCGCTGGGGCCCACGCCGCATGCTGCTCGTCTGCTCGGCCTTCGTCGGCAGTTGCTGTTTCGCCCTGGCCGCCGTGGCCTCCAACGTCACCGCTGCGCTGCTGCTGGTGACCGCAGCCGTAGTCGGGACGGTCGACGCGTTCGCACTGCCCGCGGCGGGCGTTCTGCCTCGGTTGTTCGTCACAGAGGACGAGCTGCCGAGGGCGATGGCTTTGCGTACGTCGGTCACGCAGATCGTCACGCTCGGAGCCGGTCCGATCAGCGGGGTGATCGTTGCCTTTGTCGGTCTGGTGGGGGCGTTGGTGGTGGATGGGCTGACGTTCGCCGTCCAGTTCCTGGTGCTGCTCGCGATCAGACCGCCGTACGACGTGAGACCTGCGGATGCACCGCGGTCGGTGCTGCGGGAGGCGGGGGACGGGATCCGGGTGGCATGGCGGGACCCGGTACTGCGGAGTGTCCTGCTGGTGGTCGCGTTGGTCGCGGCGTTCGTGCTGCCGGTGCGGTTGTTGTGCGTACCGTTGCTGGCCCGCGCACACGGTTGGACCGCGTCGGAGACCGGTCTGGTTGTCGGTGTGGGCGTGGCCGGCGGGTTGATCGTGACGCTGCTCGTGGCGCGGTTCGGAACGTTCGCACGACCGGGATTGGCCGGCGGACTGGGGTGCTTGCTTGCGGCGGTCGGGATCGCGGGCCTGGGTGCGGCGGCGTCCGTTGCGGTCGCGGTCGGTGTCACGTTCGTCCAGGGTGTTGGCGTCGGGATCTTCACGTCGCACATCGCGCCGGTGTTCGTCCGCAGTACGCCGCGGTCGCACCTCACCCGGCTGCAATCGCTGCTGTCGTTGGCGCAGACGATCCCGCTGCTCGGCTCCACCAATCTGCTGGCGGTACTCGATATTCGCGGCGCGTTGGTCCTGTCCGCGGCTGCGACTGCGGTCGCCGGGATCGCACTCCTCCGCCTCGAACCGATCGCCGCGGCGGAGCGTCGTACCGCACCATGACGATCATCTGGGTCAACGGGACGTTCGGGGCGGGGAAGACGACGACGGCGGGGAAGCTGGTCGAGCTCACCGAGGGGACCCGGCTGTTCGATCCCGAGTACGTCGGCTACATGTTGTCGGCGAACCTGAAGGACCAGCAGTTCACCGACTTCCAGCAACTGCCGCCGTGGCGCACCCTCGTCCCCGTCGTCATGGACGAGGTCGCCCGCTTCACCGGCCAGCACCTGGTCGCCGTACAAACAGTCCTGGTCGAGGACTACTGGCGCGAGATCACCACTGGTCTGCACGCCCTCGGTCACACCGTCATCCACGTCCTCCTCGACGCCGACGCCGAAACCCTCCACGCCCGCATCGACGCCGACCCCGAAGGCAAAGACATCCGCCCCTGGCGCCACGACCACGTCGACGAATACCAAGCCGCCCGAACCTGGCTCCTCCCCACCGCCGACCTGGTCATCGACACCACCAAACACACCGCCATCTCCACCGCCACCCAAATCAAGGAAGCTGTGGAAGCCGGATAGCGGGTTGTTTGACCACTGGCGCCGTGAAACCTGTCAGTGGTCAAACAACCCGCCATCGACTCGTTCGAGACGTGCCGATCATTGACAGCATGTTGTCGTTATGACAGTATATTGTCTATGAGGACAGTTTATGTGGCGGTGTATGAGACGTGGGCGGACTGGGAGATCGGGCATCTGCTGGTCGAGTTGCGGACTGGGCGGTTCACCGGGGTGCCGTGGACGGTGGTGACTGTGGGGGAGACCGTTGAGCCGGTCGTGACGATGGGCGGAATGCGGATCGTGCCGGACGTGGCGCTGGCCGACGTTGAGCCGGATGAAGGGGATCTCCTGGTGCTGGCGGGCTCGGGGCAGTGGGACGACGGGCGAGGGGATGAGTTCGCGAAGTTGGCGCAGCGGTTCCTCGATGCCGGGATTCCGGTGGCGGCGATCTGCGGCGCGACGGCTGGGCTGGCGCGGGCTGGGTTGCTGGACGAGCGCAAGCACACGAGCGCGATGAAGGAGTACCTGCAGGCCACGGGCTACCAAGGCAGTGACAACTACGTCGACGAGCGAGCGGTGGTCGACGGTGATCTGATCACGGCCGGACCGGACTCGCCGGTGCAGTTCGCGCGGGCGACGCTGCAGCGGCTCGGCCTCGCGGACGACCGCAAGCTGGATGCGTACGAAGGCGTGTTCCACCGCGCCGACCCATCGGCGTACCCGATCCTGGTCGGATGACGGTTCCACCCCGCAAGGATTGGCCGCAGCCGGGACCGGCGACGGAAGGTGGTGTGCTGTTGACCGACGTCATCCTCGCCACATTCCGGCTGAACGCCCGGCTGATGGAGGCCGCCCAGGACCTGGCCGCGCACGGCGGGCTGACCGCCGCGTGGTGGCAGGTCCTCGGCGGCGTGCTGGATGAGCCGCGGTCGGTCGCCGAGGTCGGCCGCATCATGGGCGTCAGCCGCCAGGGGGTCCAGCGCATCGCCGACCTGCTGGTCGAACGCGGCCTCGCCGAGTACCAGCCGAATCCGGCGCACCGCCGCGCCAAACTGCTGGCCTGTACCGAGGCCGGCTACTGGGCGATCCGGCAGATCGCCGTCGCCCAGCACCCGTTCGCCGCCAAGCTCAGCAATGACGTCGCCCTCGACGACCTGCGAACGACGCTGGCCACCATGCGGACGCTCATCACCAGGCTGGAAGAAGCTTGACCGTCAGACTGCGCCCATACGTGTGCCGCGTCGTGAACGTCAGCCGCGTCCCAGTCACCGTTCGCACGACCTGTACGCCGGGATCCGCGGACTCGGCCCGGAGGTACTGCGCCCACAGGTTCACCGTGATCGTGTCGCGCTGCGTGGTCGGGTCCGACACGGCGGCCGTCGTCGTCCGATCGGCATGCCGTTGCAACAACACAGACGCGGGCCCATCGATCGTCAGCCCGGGCAGGTTGTGATGACCGGGCGTGAAGGTGTTCGCGCCGGTCAGCCGCAGCCCGAGATGCTGGATCGCCTGCAGTCGTGAGGTGTTCGACAGTACGGCGATCCGCCCGTGCTGGTAGCCGCGCAATGTGGATTCCATTGCGTTAGGCACCAATGCGTACGCGAGTGCCCGCGTCGCCCGGGCGGGCTGCGCGACGGTCAGCCCGAACACCTGCTTGGTCACGGCCGTGTCCGGGTTCGAGGTCCGCACCACCCGCCGGCTCCGCGTGACCTCCTCGAGTCCGACCGACACCTGACTCGGCTGCAGGAAGTAGTACCCGAGCGCAACTCCACCATCCGTGTACCGCAGCCACCGTGGATCCGTCGTACCCGTCCCAGTCCATTCCCGGCCGTCCCGTCGTACGCCGGTGATCGTAACCGGCGCGCCCTGCGCCGCGATGCGAGTGTCGAGAGTCGTCGTCACCGGCCGATCCTTGTCGCCTACCCCGGCCGCCAGAACGACGATCTCGTCGTCCAGCATGAACCACGACTTGGTCGCCGATGCGTTCCGATAGACCACGAAGTCGTCCGGCAGGATGTCGCGCGACGCGTAGGCGAAGTCGTCCGACTGCACCCACCCGGTCGCGCCGTACGCGCCGAGCGTTGCGCCGCCGGAGTACGCGTTGGTCCCGACCGGGAAGTACACGTAGGTGTTCTGCGACTCCGACGACGAGGTGAAGTTCAGCGGATGCGAGGGGTTGTCGTAGTACGGCGTTCCGTAGAGCTCCGGGATCGTCTTGCGGGTCTCCACCGGCGCGGTCACACCGCCGAGCGCGTACGGCGAGACGGCGGTGAAGTAGTCGACGCCGAACGCCTGGGTCTGTACCTGACCGGTCAGGTACAGGTAGTGCGCGCCGTCGCCCTGGAACCATGGCATCAGGTTCTCGCCGCTCATGTACTCGTACTTGCTGATCCGCTCCGAGTTCCGCGCCAGTGCGAACGCGAAGCCGGGCCGCCGGTGCACGGTCCGGTCCATCGCGTTGAACGCCGTACTGCTCGCTGCCGGGTTGAGATCGGCCGGGACGATCGCCGGGTCCGCCTGAATGTCGGCGTACCGGGCGACGCTGACCGGAGAGACGAAGGTGGTCGGGTTGATCGTCGGCCGCGACGTGAACTTCGCGAACGACTTCAGCCGGGCGGCGTCGTCCCCCGCGGCGTAGTCGGCCAGATCAACGATCGCCTCCACCACGACGGCCACGTCCGCGTACCCGGTGGTGGTCCGCGAGACCGCGCGGCCCTTGACGATCTCCATCATCCAGCCCTCGAAGATCAGCGGCGCGAACCCGTCCTCGACCCAGCCCTGGACCACGCCGACCAGGTCGCCGCCCTGCGCGTACTCCGTCCCGTCGAGCACCTTGATCGTCTGCACGACCCGGCTGAGCAGACCCTTCCCGTACGAGCCGGTGTAGGCGACGGACGCGTGCTGGATGAACGAGCCGTCGGCGTAGTACCCATCGGTGACGCCGTGCTGGAGGTTGTACGGATCGACCGTGGCGAAGACCGTGAACTGGTCCTGCAGCGCCTGCCGGATCCGCGCGTCGTCACCCGTGAGCGCGCCCTGCAGCACCCGGTTCGCGGTGATGTCGACGAGGTTGGCGCCGGTGTGGAAACGCGAATCCAGGTCGACGTCGCCGTCCTTGCCGTTGCGCAGATACGCGTCCATCGAGGCGACGTACGGCGTGACGAGTTCGGCTGGTGCGTCGATCAGGGCCAGCGTCTTCGACACGAACGTCGAGATGCCGATCTCCCAGGTGAACCAGTTGCCGTAGTACCCCTTCGACTGGTCGCCGTAGTAGTTGTCGTGCAGCCAGCCGAGCTTCTCGGCGACGCGGGCGCGGACCTGCTCGTTGCCCTGCAGATCGGACGGCGGGCCGGGACGGCGGAAGGCGATCGCGATCTCGTAGAGGTGCTGGTACGACGCGCTGAGGTTCGGGTCGCTCGTGCCGAGCGGGAGACCGGCGAATAGCTCGCCCGCCCCGGCGGTGTCCAGCGCCGCCAGCCAGGTTCGAGCGGTGGTGTCGAGGCTGGTGAGCTTGGCCGCGACCTCGGGACGCGCGTTGGACTCCGGCGTACCGGCGTAGATGCCGATCGCGTTGGTGAGCAACTGGGCGGGGTCGGCGTCCATCGCAGTCATCGTCTCGGCCGCGCGGGCGGCGGGTGCGGGGTTGACCGCGGTCAGCAGAGCGGTGGCGGGTACGAACGACAGCAGGCGACGGCGGGTGATGTCCACTGATACTCCCGGGCGGATGGGAAAAACCTCACGCCCGGAGTCAACCAGCCGGAACTATCCTTCAGCAACCGCTTGCCGCCAACTAATCGGAACGCGGCTCAGGACCCTCCGGCGCCGACCAGCTGCCCGTCCATGGAGAGGATGCGGATCGTGCCGCCGCTCGCCTTGGTGGGGATGACCAGCGCTACCTGGTGCAGATAGTCCTGGTGCAGGGTCTGCGTGTACTTGACCATGCTGCTGAACGCGGTCGCCCCACCGCTGGTCCAGTACGCGTTCGACCCCGGCTCGACGCGCTGCAGGTATTGCTCGGTCAGGGCCAGGAAAACCAGCGCCTCACCCGACGACGTGATGAAGGTCAGCGGGTCGCCGGACGGGGTGAACGTGTCCGAGACGCTCGCGATGTACGACTCCTTGGTGTCCGCGACCTTGGCCTCGGCCCGCTGCTCGAGGAGCTTCGCCGACCCCGGCGAAAGGACGAAGTACTTCGCCTGCGCGGACTTCGCGCCGCCGGACAGGTACGCCGCGAGGTTGGTGGCAGCGGAAGTCGGCAGGCTGTGGAGCTTGTCCAGATCGGTCTTGTGCGGCGTCCGCAGACCCTCCATCGGCGGCAGCTTCATCGAGGCCGACGGGTAGACCGAGTTCGTCAGCAGCCACGGCGTCCCCGCGCTCTGCCGCTGCCAGACGCCGAGCTGGCGGCTGTCCGGCTCACCGGAAACGCAGGAGCTGACCACGAACCGCATCGGGTACGACCCGAACTCCGGCGCGCCGATCTGCGGATCGGTGTAGGTGAACGGCTTGGTGGAGTCCTTGCCGGCCGCGTCGAGCTTGCGGCCGATGACGAAGCCGGCCCGGGTCTGCGCCAGGGTCGGATCCGCCTCGATCGTCTCGGACAGCTTCGCGTCGCGGTTCGCGTTGGCGCGGTTGTTGAGCTGGTTGTACTTCGCGACGACGGCCTGTGCGTCGGCGAGCGTGACGGCCGGGCGGGTGTCGGAGGCGACGATGCTGTTCTTGGCCGGGAGCAGGCCGCAACTCGTTGTCGTGAGCAACAAAGCGCCGCTGGCCAGGAGTGCGGCCGTCCTCCGGACCGCTTCGTCACTCTTCTCGAACTCCGGCGACTCCACCAGAGACACCGTCTCCGGCTCGACCACCGGCTCCTGGTAGGGCGATTCGTCGTACGCCGGGCCGCCTGCACCGACCGGGGTGAGGAGCGCGGGTGACTTGGCGCGCGCGACGGCGGCGGGGGACATCAGCATCGGCGCGGCCGGGATGGGCTGCTTGGCCGGCTTCGACACGGGCCGCGGGTAGGTGAGCGCCGGGAGGCAGACGGGGACCTCCTCGGTGATCGGTTCGTCGGCGGGCGCCCGGTACGCCGGGGGGTCGGTCGCGACCGGCGCGAACGGGCTGACCCGCTCGGGCGCGAAGGGCGACACCGGCTCGGCGACCGGTGCGGAGGCGACCGGCGTGGAGTTGGCCGGCGTGGGGTTGGATGGCGCGGCAGTGGGCGAGGCCGGCACGGACCGAGCCGGGGCCGGGACCGAGGCGATGCGCGCGGGTGTGAAAGCCGGGACCGGTGCGGCCGGGCGGCGGCGGGATGCGAGGGCCAGGCCGAGGGCGAGGAGGACGACACCCGCGCCGAGGACCAGCAGGCAGATGCCGAACCCGCGGTGCACCTCGACGCCGAAGCGGACGTCGGCGCCGACCGCCGGGCTGCCGTCCGCGTTCATCACGACGACGTCGAACGTGCCGTCCTGGATCGGCCAGGCGATCGACCGCGGGCCGTTGCCGCCGGACTTCGCGACCCACCAGTCGAGCTCGCCTGGCGGTGTCAGCCGCGGGATGCCGCCGTGCATCTGCTGGGTGCTGAAGGTGGACGGAACGTCGTACCGGATCACGCGGGTGTGAGCCGCGCCGGCCAGGTAGTTGGAGACGTCCAGGTCCTGCCCGACGCCGACGAACACGGGCTTGGTCCCGGTCGCGGTCACGTGCAGGGTCGGGCCGTGCCGGTCCAGCAGGTCGGGCGCGGTGATGACGGCCAGGCCCTTGCTGGTCAACGACTGACTGCCGGTGGAGATCGTGTTGTCCGGGCCGACCAGCCAGAAGGCGGCCGCGGCTCCGGCGAAGGTGACGACCAGGCCTATCAGTGTCAGCAACAGACCCAAGGCGGTGCGGGCGAAACGCATGAAGAGGCTCCCGTTGGTACGACGAACCCAGCCCGCGGCGGGTGGACCGGGCAACGAGCACCCACGCGGGCCCTCTCCGGGTCCCGCTGTTCACCCGTTGCCATTGACTAACTGATCCAACAAGGATCTGTTACTGTCCCGTCATTAACGAATGATGGTTCACAAACTCGGGAGGGGTCAGGATGGCTCGGCCGCGGCTGGTCAGCGACGACGTGATCCTGGACGCCACTCGTCAGGTCCTGGCCGAGCTCGGACCGGTGAAACTGACGCTCGCGGCGGTCGGCGCCAGGGTCGGTCTGGCGGCGCCGACACTGGTGCAGAGGTTCGGCTCCAAGCGTGGTCTGCTGCTCGCCTCGGCCGCGCGGTCGCCGGTGATGGTGCTGCGGGCGGCGGAGGAAGCCGAGGCGCGCAACACCTCGCCGCTGGCGACCCTGCGGGCCTTCGCGCTGACGGCCGTTGCCCACATCAAGCACCGCGAGGAGCTCGGCAACGGGCTCGGGTTCGTCCAGCTCGACGTCGCCGATCCGGAGTTCCGGAAGCACGCGCTGGCGCACTCGGCCGCGATCGTCGACAGCTGCGCCCGGCTGTACCGCGCGGCCCAGGACGCCGGTGAGCTGCGCCCGGATGCCGACGTACCGGCTCTCGCTCGCCACACCCTTGTCTGTTTCAACGGCGCGCTGCAGGTCTGGGCGGTGAACGGCTGGGGCTCGCTCAGCGAGTTCCTCTCCGAGCAGCTGGACCTGATGCTCGCGCCCTACCTCGCCCAGGAGTGACGATGTTCTTCCGCGTGCTGGTGTTCTATCTGGCCACGATGGTGTTCAGCGGAGTGCTGAACGCGATCCAGGCCGCGACCGGTCCCGACCCGGACCTGATCCAGCTGGTGCAGTTCGCGCCGGCGCTCGGGGTCGGCGTGATGTTCCTGCTGTTCCGTCGTACGACGCGCGTGCGGGCCCGCTTCACGCCGGTCGCGGTGGCGGCCGGCCGGAGTGCGTTGGTCGTCGGCATCGTGATGGCGGCGCTGCTCGCGTCGGTGCTCGTCCACGTGATCGCCGGCCACAGCTGGCGAGCCGAAAGTCTGCCGTTTCCCTTGGGAGTGCTGGTGATCACGATGGTCGTCGGCGCGGCCGGTGAGGAGCTCGGTTGGCGCGCCTATCTCCAGCCCTACCTACAGACTCGCCTCCCGGTACTGCGTTCGTCGCTCATCGTCGGCGTGCTCTGGGGCTTCTGGCATGTCGGCGGGTTCGCGTACGGCGTCGTCTACATGGGCTTGTTCGTGCTGATGGCGACCTCGCTCTCGGTGGTGATGGGCGCAGTCCTGCAATCCGCCCGCGGTACCAACCTCGCCGTCGCGACCGCCGCCCACGCCGCGGTGAATCTCGGTCTGATCCTCGTCTTCACCGAGGAGGACGGCGACCTCTTCCCGATGACCGTCCTGGCCGTCGTGTGGACGATCGCCGCGCTCCTCACCCACCGATCCACCACCCGCAAGCACATCCACAGTCCGTTGACCGGAGCAACGGTCTCGTAGGTCAACCGCTTGAATAGGAGCGCAAGGCAAAGGAAAAGTCCAGGTCACGAAGAGACCTGGACTTTGTTCTGACAAGCGGAGCGGGTGACGGGAATCGAACCCGCACTGTCAGCTTGGGAACAGACTTGTCTACTGTGAACCGCTCCGCCTAGCGCTCGCCAAGTGCTTCCTCGACGCGCGGAGTTCGTCGGCGTTCGGCGCGGGGCAGGAGGACTGCACCGCGGGCACCGCGTGTCCGTGCACGACCAGAGCGTGTGCACCGATCAGGCCAAGCGTGCGTCCAAAGCGAACGAGTTCGGTGAGCCGATCGCCTGAAACGGGACACCTGCCCAGGGGCTCTCTACCGGGCGCTGGCGGTGGCATGATCACTCCCGGTCAGGCAATCTGGATCTGTGCTGCGGCAGCAGGCAGCCGGGCCCGCGGTCGTCGACGCCACCGGCTGCCGGCCGACGCGAAGGAGGCGGTGCCGTGCCAGCTGACCCAGACACTCCGCGCGGACGCCGGGTCCTCGGTAAGGACCGGATGGAAGGATTCAGCGACGGCGTCTTCGGATTCGCCATCACGCTGCTCGTCCTGGATATTGCCCTCCGCCCACCGGGCACACCCCTTCAGCAGGTGCTTCACGCCTGGCCCGCCTACCTGGCCTACGTCATCAGCTTCCTGACCATCGGCGGTGCGTGGCTCCAGCACACCGCCTTGACCGATCAGCTCGCACAGACTGATCCGCTGTTCCTGCGCCTCAACCTGCTCGTCCTGCTCGTGGTCGTCTTCCTGCCCTTCCCGACGCAGCTCGTCGCCGACGCCCTGCGTAGCGCCAGCGGCGAACGGGTGTATGCCACCATGTACGGGCTCACGCTCCTGGCCATCCGCCTCCTGGGGGCCGCACTAGACGCGTACGCGCGGCACGAGCACCTCTACTCCCCGCCGAAAGAGGGCGAGGAGCTGCACACAAACCAGCGGAAATTCCTGCCCATCGTCATCGCGTATGTGATCACGATTCTCATCGGGCTCGCCTTGCCGATACTGGCGATAGCGCTCTACTTCTGCATTGCGGTGTACCTGGTGGTGCCGTTCCGAGAGGCCGCGCGGGTGCTGATCCGGCGGCACAGCCCCCGCCAATGAACGCCGCTCCAGCAGGTGCGGCTGGTATCGGGCCAGACCTTTGACCGCGTTTGATCTAGAGCAGATGACGGGTCGAACCCGTACTGTCAGCTTGGGGAACAGAATTGTCCGCCGCAGCCAGTTCGGCCTCAGGGTCTGGGAACTGGCCGGCCGATCTGAATGGACCACTGTTGACCGGTGCATCCCGGCCCGACCCGTGCCCGAGAGGCCATAGTTACGTCGACTTCCGGCCCGTCGCCTCAGCTAAGCAAATCAAGAGAATTGCGGGCGCATTGCGCGACGCGGCGGTGATTCACGGGTGCCGGCACCTCCCTGCGACCGAACCCAAGCAAACGGGTTCGTAGTCGCTCAGGATTGTTTGTGTTTAGCCGACCGTTCAGACGCCGGCCAGGCGTTCGGTCATCCGCCTGCTCCGCCCGAACCGACCTGCGCGGGCCGCTCTTCTTCGAGGTCATTCGCCATGACGATTCTGCGACGCGGCTAGCTAGGTACTCCCAGTTCGATCCGATCGGCATCTCGCCAGGCCTCCGCGATTTCAATGAACGCATAACTCTCGCGCTCAAAGCGCTTGGCAAGCTCGGCCGCCTCAGCATCTTCGACGGTCGATGAGGGCTCATCGATCCTGCCGAGACGCCGCAGGCGATCTGCCACGATTTCAGTCAGCATCGCCTGCCCCATGTTTGGATCATTTACAATTTCGACAACCCAACGCTCATATTTCTCAGTAGCGCGCATAAGAGAACCAAGGACCGTCATCAGCTCCCATGCACGATCACGCGTCTCGCTCGTCGAGATCAGCATCGATTTATCTAGATGATCCTCAAGCACGCCGCTGCCGTCACGTATCCGAGTTATAGCTGTGACTACCTGCACCGGGTCGCTCGTGCGCGTGAGTCGAAGAGTATTCTTGGAGATTGCCTGATAAGCGGTCGATGCCACCTGAAATACCGCCAGCCGTCGTTCGCGCCACTCGAGCAGGTCTCTTTGCGCGCGCTCAGTTGCTTGCTGCTCTCGGCTGTCCGCTAACTGTAGGTTCAGCCTTTCAATCTCCCCGGACTGTCGCCGCTTGTCGGCCGCCGCATCTCGCCGCGCCTGCAGCCACGCGCCGACCTGCCCAGCCGCCAGTCCCACTCCCCCGGTGACCAGGACTGCCCACAGATCCATCTGTCCTCCTGTTTGCAAGCGCGCCGACTCAACGTACGGCTGGACGCCCGGCTGCGCCGCCCGACGCTCAGGCAGTCGCAGCCTTGGCCTGTGAAGCGAGGCTTGCTCGGGCTTGAACTAGCTGCCCCCGGCCTATGAACCTGCCGGTCACGAGCAGTCCGGCGTCGTGCTCGACCTGGCCGGCGTGGCTGTAGACCAGGTCCTCAATGACCCATGGGACTAGCCCTAGCTCGAATGCGTCTACGGCTGTCTTGAGGACGCAGGACTCGGTGTCGAGGCCGACGATGACGATGTGCTTCCAGCCGTGCTGGGCGATCAGCTCGGTGCCTTCGTCGTTGAAGAAGGAGTACGTCGGTTGTCGATGACTGCGGCCGCGCCGGGGACCAGTTCGGCGAGTTCAGGGACGAGCTCGGTTTCCGGGGGTGCCGGGCATCATCGCGGTCCAGCGGATCAGCTGTTCGAAGAGGGAGTCTGGGTAGTTGATGAAGCGGGACATGACGTACGGGCGTCCGGATGCTGCCCATCGGCGGGTGAAGTCTGCGATCGGCTGCACAACGTGTGCCGACGGTGGTGATACGAAGCCGTTCTGGACGTCGACCAGGACGAGGACGCTGTCGTCAGCGGGGATCACGTTGTTGCCTTTCTGCGGAGTCCTTCAAGATTTCGATCGTGTCGTTTAGGTGGGTGTGGAGTCCACTTGCAGAAGTGGATCCGTGAGCGGCCCGGCCTCCGGTCGAAGGCGCTCGTTCTGTACGGCGGTCTGCTGCGGAACCACATTGCGCCGGCACTGGGCACCAAGCCGCTTCGTGAACTCTCCGCGCCGATGCTGCGGGGCTGGAGGCAATCACTCCTGGACGGTGGCCTTGGACCAGTTACAGCCGCCAAGGCGTACCGGCTGCTGCGGTCGATTCTCTCGACCGCAGTCGAAGACCGACTCATCAAAACCAACCCGTGCTACATCAAGGGAGCTGCTGTGGAGCGCAGTCCGGAACGGCCGGTGCTGACCGTTGCCGAGGTCTACAAGCTGGCACATGCAATGCACCCGAGGTTCCGCTCCCTGATTCTGGTTGCTGCTCTCGGCAGCCTGCGCTGGGGTGAGCTGGCAGCGCTGCAAAGGCGGCACGTCGACCTGGTCAATGGAGTGCTGAGGATTCGACAGGCCGCCGTCGAGTTGCCGACCGGCGAACTGCAGATCAGTCCACCGAAGACGGCGGCCGGGCGCCGGACGGTGTACCTTCCGGAGATTGTCATGCAGGATCTGCGGCTGCACTTCGACATCTACGTCAAACGAGCGCCTGAAGCGTTCGTTTCACGGGAGCCAAGGGCGCACAGTTGCGCAGGTCAACGTTCCAGCGGAACTGGCGGAAGGGACTCAAGGGAGCTGGTCTGACCGGCCGCGTGCACTTCCACGACCTACGGCACACCGGCAACACGTGGGCAGCGGAGTCCGGCGCGACCTTGCGAGAGCTGATGGAGCGCATGGGTCACGCCAGCAGTCGGGCAGCGCTGATCTACCTCCACACCAACGACCGGCGACACCAGGGGGTCGCCCAGGCAATGTCAGAACTTGTCGCGGAAGGTTTGCGCGATGACCCGGACGACGGTCTCGCGGCGGCATCGGGCACGTAACGGGCACGGCGCCGGTATCGGGTCACAGAGATGACGAAACCCCAGGTCAGAATCCTGCCACTGACCTGGGGTTTCGCTGTGGAGCGGGTGACGGGAATCGAACCCGCACTGTCAGCTTGGGAAGCTGATGTTCTGCCATTGAACTACACCCGCACTGTCTGGTGGTGGGACCAGCAGGCGGAGAAGAGCATAGCCGATCGGGCGGGCCGCGGGCACGCCGGGTCCGGCGCGGCGGACCCGCTGGTTGCTGCCGGGTCAACCGAACGGGACGAAGACGATGCCCGGTGCATCGAAAAGGCGCGTGCGGGCGGTTTGCGCCAGGGGTTCTTGGGGAGTTTTCACAAAGGGCACGCTCAGGACTGGGCAGGTCGGTCATCTTCTGGCAGATTAGAACGCGTTGCCGGGGGCAACATTTGACGCAACGTGAGGACACGGTCCTCGGGACCGGACAAGATGGTTGCGGGGCAACTGGATGAAGGGGTGAATGGTGGCAACAGACACGAGTGACGCGCTGGAGAACCTGGAGAAGGAGCTCGTCACGTTGGCGCGGCGGCTGCGCAGCCTGCAGCGGACGCTGTCCGACGAGGCGCACCCGGACCTGGAGCCGGCGCAGTACGCGTTGCTGAACCACGTCGAGGAGTTGGCGCCGGTGCGGATGGCCGACCTGGTAGCGGCGCTCGAGGTGGACAAGGGCCCGGTCAGCCGGGCCTGCGCACGACTGGAGGAGGAGGGCCTGCTGAAGCGGGCCGCCGACAAGTCGGACGCGCGGGCGACTCTGCTGACCCTGACCGCGGCCGGTAAGCGGAAGCTGACGGCGGCCCGGAAGAAGCGGCACAAGGTGATCGAGGATCTGCTGAAGGACTGGTCGCCGGCGCAGGTGAAGACCTTCGCCACCCAGGTGTCGAAGTTCAACAAGCTGGCCGACTGATCGTTGCCTGAGGCCCGGGTTTCGGTGCGCCGCAACGGTGCCGGAACCATCGCCGGGACGGTCTGGTGGTGAGGTCACGCCGGGGAGCTGAGGGCTCCGGACGATCCGCCGCCAGGCACCCGAACGGGCCGGCAGAACTGGGCGGAGACGCAGCACGCTGCTAAGTTCCTGTCGTGCTGCTCTCCGACCGTGACATCTTGGCCGAGCTCGACGCGAAACGGGTCCAGCTGGATCCGTTCGATGCTGCGATGGTGCAGCCGTCGAGTGTCGACGTGCGGCTGGATCGGTTCTTCCGGGTGTTCGAGAACCACAAATACCCGCACATCGACCCCGCCGAGGAACAGCCCGACCTGACCCGGCTGGTCGAACCCGACGGCGAGGAGCCGTTCATCCTGCATCCCGGTGAGTTCGTGCTGGGATCGACGTACGAGCTGGTGACGCTGCCCGACGACGTGGCGGCGCGGCTGGAGGGCAAGTCCTCGCTGGGCCGGCTCGGGCTGCTCACCCACTCCACCGCCGGGTTCATCGACCCGGGCTTCTCCGGGCACGTGACGCTGGAGCTGTCGAACGTGGCGACACTGCCGATCAAGCTCTGGCCCGGGATGAAGATCGGCCAGTTGTGCTTCTTCCGGCTGTCGTCCCCGGCCGAGCACCCGTACGGCTCGGCGAAGTACGGCTCCCGCTATCAGGGCCAGCGCGGCCCGACGCCGTCGCGGTCGTACCAGAACTTCCACCGCACCGACGTCTAGACAGACGAAGGCCCCGACCAGCTGGTCGGGGCCTCCCGGTCCGCTGGCGTCAGCCGATCGCCTTCTGGACGACCAGCACCGTCTCGGTCGACATCGGGGCCTTGTCGCCCGGCTCGAGCAGGTAGACGCTTCCGTACGTCGAGACCATGCTGGGCGACTTCGGCTCGCCGTACAGCAAGGTGGTGTCGCCGAAGCCGCCGATGTTGTCCGAGGACGACGAGCTCTCCGTGGGTGTCGACTCCGACGGCGTCCCGTTGGCCGACGGCGTTGCACCGTCGGAGGGCGTCCCGCCGTCGCCGGGCGTCGGGGTCGGCGAGGCGATGTCCTGACCGGTGGCGGCGTCCATCAGTACGGCGTCCTTCTCGGCCTGGGCGTACACCACACCGTGGAAGACGGCGGTGACACTCGGTACGACGCGACTGGCCGACTCGTTCGTGTAGCCCCACACCTTCTTGCCGGTGCTGTCGTCGAAGCCGATGATCTCGACCGACTCCAGTTGGCGCGAGCCGCTGCAGACGACCGAGTTCTTCTGGTCACCCCGGCACTCGTAGGAGACCGAGTTCATGTCGTCCTTCAGCGTCGACGTCAGCGTGGTGAAGGCGCCGCCGGCGATGTCGACGGAGTACACGCTCGACGAGTAGTAGCCGTCCAGCTTGCCGGGCGGGGCCGGGACGTACACCGAGCCGGACAGGTACGCACGCTTGGCGCCGAAGCCGGCCGGCCGGAGGTAGTTCGCCTTCACGGGCGTCTTCTTGGTGACCTTGCCGGTGGTGGCGTCGGCGGTCGCGATGGTCAGGTCGGTCGCGCCCTCCTGCCCGTCGCCGACGGCGCCGGCCATCTTCCCGTCGAGCAGACCGGCGACGGCGAAGAACGGCGTCACCGTCGACTTCTTCGCCTTCGGGTCGGCGAAAACAGTGAAGGTGCCGGCCTTCTTCGCGTTCTCCGCGGAGCCGGCCGAGACGGCGACGGCGATCTGTCCGGTCGCGGCGTCGTACGTCTGGCTGACGATGTCCTTGCCGCCGTTGTCGGGGCCGAGGAGCGGCGTGAGGTCGACGGGGATCGAGGTGATGACCTTGCCCTCGGTCGGATCGATCCACTGGAACAGGACCTGGCCGTGGGCCTTCTCCGTGCCACTGCCCTGGACCCGCTGGACGTAGACGACCCCGATGACTTCCTTGCCGTCGAGCTGCAGAGCCATCGGGCTGCTGGAGTCGGAGGTCGTGGTGGTCGTGTCTTCCTTGGACAGGACCTGCCAGGAGTGGGCACCGGTCACGTTGACGCCGGTGATGCCGTTGGCTCCCGCGTAGAGCGAGGTCTGGCCGACGATGCCGGCCTGGACCGTGTAGTCGTTGTCCCCCGGCACCTGCGGCTCGGCGAGCCCGGCGACCGGGGAGAAAGCCTTGGGTGGGTCGAACGAAGGGACCTCGGGTGTTGCCGGACTCGATGCCGACTGACCGCCGTCGCCCGCGGTGGAATCGGATGCCTTGTCGTCACCGCCGCTGCAGCCGGCCAGCAGTACGACCGCAGCGGTTGCGGTGATCAACGGACGCAACATCGTTGTTTCTCTCCCCAGTTGTGAACCAAGAGTGACGGCGTGAACGCTAGCAGCGTCCGCAGGTCCGAACCGTCACCAAACCCAGACGTTGCAGCAAGTTGCAAAGTGCGGCCGCCGCTCCGCTGATCGGCGAGCCGGTCATCGGACGACCGACAGGCCGGTACCGCGGCGGCCGGGCTGCGGCTCGGCCAGGCGGCGCTGCGAGTCGAGGCGGCGCTGCGGGTCCAGGCGGTCGGCGATCCGGCGCAGTACGCCGGCCAGTTCGTAGCGGGGTCCGCTGGTCCGGGTGGCCTTGCGTCCGTGCCGCTCGGCACGGACCTCGGCGGCGCGCAACTGCTCGTTGACGCGGTAGCGGGCTACCTCTTGGTGTTCGGTGATCATCGTTCTGCTCCCCTCTGGATGGTTTTCGGCAATGCTTCGCCCAGGTCCCGCCGGGCCGTTGCCGGCGGGACCTCCTGGGTGATGGGTGTCAGACCTTGGTGACGGTGATGTCGCCGGAGACGGTGCGGGCCCGCAGCATCAGCGCGCGGTCGCCCTCGGCCGGCTTGTCGCTCGGCTCCAGATCGCACCGGATCCGTCCGGTGACCGTCTTCAGGTCCAGGTACGTCGGGACGCCGTCGAGTACTCCGATGTGGACGTCTCCGCGGGCCGTCTCGGCCCGGATGCTCGGCGCGTCGGCGATCTCGACCGTGACGTCGCCGGAGCCGGAGGTGGCGACCGAGTGGTCGCGGATCCGCTCGATGGTGATGTCACCCGAGCCGACCTTGACGCTGGCGGGCCCGGCCACGTCGCCGACGCGGACGTCGCCGGAGCCGGTGCTCAGCCCGACCGCGTCGCCGGCCTCGCCGATGGTGATCGCGCCGGAGCCGGTGCTGCCCCGGACGGAGCCCGCGACGTACTCGGCCCGGACGTCGCCGCTGCCGGTGTTCACCGCGAGGTCACCCTCGACCCGGTCGAGCCGGACGTCGCCGGAACCGGTCGACAGTCGCGCGGTGGCCAGCGGCGCCCGCGAGCTGATGTCACCGGAGCCGGTCTTGATCCGGGCTTCCATGGTCGCCGGGGTGGCGATCCGGACCTGGATCTCCGGTCCGCGGCGGACGTTGCGCGGGCCCTCGACGATCAGTTCGCCGTCGCGGACCGCGACGACCACGTCGTCCTCGGTGCCGCTGTCGACCTCGAGTGAGACCATCGTCTCGGTGCCGTCGGCCGGCACGATCTCGACCAGGCCGGAGCCGATCTCGATCCGGAGCTTCTCGATCTTGGTCGCGTCCTCGACGAGTTGCTGGCTGAAGCCGCTCACTGGGCCCACCCCGTCATCCGCTGGCCCGGGCCGTGGCCGCCACGGCGACGGCGCTCCTTGTCCCGGTCCCGGTCGTCACGGTTGCGGTCGCGGCCGCGCCGGCTGCGCTCGGGTCCGAAGACGCCCTCCTCGCCGAAGGGGCCACCGGGGCCGAACACACCGTCCGGTCCGAAGACTCCGTCGGGTCCGAGCGGCCCGTTCGGACCGAGAGGGCCCTCCGGGCCGAACACACCACGCGGCGGGCGCGGGGGGCGGGGCGGGCGGTTGCCACGGCGATTCCGGTCGCCCAGCTCGGTCATCACGGTGCGCATCAGCCACGCGTTCGAGGAGATGCCCTCGGCCGCGGCGGCCTCGTCCACCTTGTTCTTCACCGACATCGGCAGTCGCAGCGTGATCCGCGCGGTCGGCTCGTCGGCGTCCAGGGTCACCTGGTCGGTGGCCTCGGTCTCGGTGTCGTCGTCGGTGTCGTCGTCCGCCTCGTCGGGGCCGGTCAGCTGGCTCGGAGCCGGCGTGACCACGAACTCGGGACGGCCACCGGCCATCCGGAGCTCGACCGAACCGGGGGACAGCTCGCGGCTGATCTCCCCGGCGGCGTCGGACAGGGCTGAGATGAGGGCCAGGCGGCCCGCGTCATCCAGCGTGGCCCCGAGGCGCTGTGCCACGGAGCGAGTTTGGTCGTCGGCCAGGGCGGTGGCGTTCTCCACGCTCCGCCGGACCGATTCGAGATAGTGGTCAAGTTCCATGCGATGAACTATGGCGTCATCGTGACGTCACTGTCAACCCCTTCTGATGTCATGGCGTCGTCATTGTGGCGCCAGGGCAGAATATGGGCCAGTCGGAGACAGGGAGGAACAGTGTCCAGAGGAGTACTCGTCACAGGCGCGTCCAGGGGTGTCGGCGCCGCGGCCGCGCGGGCGTTCGCACGGGCCGGCGACCGGGTCGTCCTGCACTGCCGAGGTGCGGTCGACCGGGCCGAGGAGGTGCGTGCCGGGCTCCCCGGCAGCGGCCATGCGGTAGTCACCGCGGATCTCGGTGACTCGGCCGCAATCCCTTCCCTGGTTGACGAATCGGCCGCTGTGCTCGGCCGGATCGACGTACTGGTGAACAACGCGGCGTTGTTCGTCGACGAGCCGGTCGCGGGGTCGCGCCGGATCGGGCATCCGCTCGCGGAGACGCCGTACGACGAGTGGGTCGCGGCCTGGCGCCGTACTCTCGCGGTGAATCTGGAAGGGGCGGCGCACGTGACCTGGTGCGTGGCCCGGCAGATGCTGGACAAGGAGCCCATGGAGGGCGGCCGGCGGGGCGCGATTGTCAACGTCGGGTCACGCGGCGCCTACCGAGGCGAGCCTGACGTGCCCGCGTACGGCGCTGCGAAGGCCGGACTGCACGCTCTCGGGCAGTCGCTGGCGGTATCGCTGGCGCCACATGACATCACCGTGACGTCAATTGCGCCCGGATTCATCGCCACAGACATGACCGAGTCGTTCCTGGCCGGTCCCGGCGGCGACGCGATCCGGGCGCAGAGCCCGTTCGACCGCGTCGCCACCGCCGAGGAGGTGGCCGACGCGGTCTACTGGCTCGCATCCCCGCAGGCGACTTGGTCCAGCGGCTCCGTCCTGGATTTCAACGGAGCGTCGTATCTGCACTAGCTCCCGTAGGTCTCTAGTTCGACGATGCGGGAGTAGGCGTGGTCGTTGCTGTCCAGGCAGAGGATGCGTACGGCGTCCGCCTGGACCGGATCGAACGTCGACGTCACGTGCCCGGCGGTGTTGCCCCGGACCTGGGCGACGGTCTGCCAGTCACCGCTGCCGCTGCGGACCTGGACGTCCCAGTCCCGCAACCCGTTGGTCAGCGCCGGATACTTGGCCGAGTCGAGCGTGTAGAGCTCGACCCGGTTGATCGTGGTCGGCGCGGCCAGCGCGACGTCGTAGTTGTCGGGGAACGCCGCGCGAGTGCCGTCGTTCCAGCCGGTCAGGGTGTCCCAGTGCTCGGAGTCCTTGTCGCCGTCGACCGCGCCGCAGAGCGTGAAGTTGCCGTGCGTCGACGACGCGGCGGCCTGCTCGCCCAGCGCGACGTTGCTGCCGGGGTCCTTCGAGGGCAGGGGATTCACCGTGACCGGGACGGTCAGCTGCGACTTGTCGACCTCGAGGTCGATCGTGTAGCTGCCGGGCTTGGTGTCACGCGGCACGCGGACCTCGACGGGTGCGGACACCGGCTGGTCGGGGTCGACGGCCGGGAGCCAGGACGAGAACAGCTCCCGGGACAGTTGCAATGGCCCAGACGGGTCCAGGGTGAGGTCGGCGTACCGATCCTCGCGGCCGGTATTGGTCATGGTCAGTGTCAGGTTGCCGGGAAAGCAGGGCAGGCCGACCACGCTCAACCGCTGCGGATCGGTGCTGACCTGTACGCCGGTTGTTGCCTGGGGCATCGAGCTGGACGTGATCAGGGTTGCCGCCGCCACGGCTCCGAAGGCGATGGCCGGCTGCCAGCGAATGCTCATGCCTGCACCTCCGAGATGCCTGGGCGGCCGTCCTCGACGAAGAGTTTGGCGCGGGTACTGACGGCGCCGTTCTGGACGCTGACCTTGTCGACGACGCGGTAGTCGGAGATCCAGCGCTGTGGGGTGATGCTGCAGGTCACGTACCCGCGCTGGAAGTTCCCGTATTTCATGTGCGGGTTCTCCTTGAGCAGGGTCGCGCCGCCCGGGTCGAGGTCCATGCCGTCGATCCCGGACGTGATCGACGTACCGACGAACTCGGCGCCGACTGTTGCGGACGCCGGATCGGTGAAGTCGAGCTTGAGGTCCGACGCGACGCTGCGGTGCAGGTCGCCGGCGATCGAGACCAGGTTGCGGACCTTGCGTTGTGCGGCGCCACCGAGGACCCGGTCGCGGGAGGCTTCGTAGCCGTCCCAGGTGTCCATCGGGACCAGGACGTCCGGGCCGTCCTTGGTGTCGAGGCGGGCGATCGCGGTCTGGTGCGCCATCACGTTCCAGCGCGAGCGCGAGGCGGTCCAGCCGTCGAGCAGCCACTTCTCCTGCGCGGCACCGGTGATCGTGCGGGCCGGATCCTTGGTCTCCGGACCAGGCGCCTTGGTGCCGTCGCCGTACGCCTGGTCCGAGCGGTACTGCCGCGTGTCGAGCACGCTGAACTCCGCGAGCCGGCCGAACTGGAACCGCCGGTAGAGCTGCATGTCCGGGCCCTTCGGCAGCTGCGCGAGCCGGAGCGGCATGTGTTCCCAGTACGCACGGAAGGCGTTGGCGCGACGTACCAGGAACTGCGCGGGCGGTGCACTCGGGTGCGCCTCGTCGGCCCAGTTGTCGACCACCTCGTGGTCGTCCAGCGTGACGATCCACGGCGCGACGGCGTGGGCCTGCTGCAGGTCCGGGTCCAGCTTGTACGCCGCGTACCGCTGGCGGTACTCGTCCAGCGTCACGCACTGCTGCGTGATGTAGGGCTCGTTCGAGTCCGGCCGGATGCCCCGGTCGATGCCGAACTCGTAGATGTAGTCGCCGAGGAAGAACACCACGTCGTGGTCCCGCTTCGCCATGTCGGCGTACGCGGTGTACCAGCCTTCCCAGATCGCCTGGCAGGACGCGAAGGCCAGCGACAGACTGGACAGGTTCGCGTCCGCCGGCGGTGCGGTCTTGGTCCGGCCGACCGGGCTGAACTGTCCGTTCACGCGAAAGCGGTACCAGTAGTGCCGCCAGGGACGCAGCCCTCGTACGTCGACGTGCACCGAGTGACTCGCCTCAGGTCGCGCCTGGGTCGTGCCATGACGGACGATCCGGCGGAAATGCTCGTCCTCCGCGACCTGCCACTGGACCTCGACCGGGCGGCGATCCATCCCGCCGAACGGCGCGAGCGGATCCGGTGCGAGCCGGGTCCAGATCACCACCCCGTCCGGCAGCGGATCACCCGAGGCGATCCCGAGGGTGAACGGGTCTCGCCGGTCGGTGCGGCCGGCGGCGCCGGCCATGGCGCTCCCGATCTCGGGAAGACTGCCGGTCAGCGCCAGTCCGGCCGCCGCTCCGGTCAAGGTCAGAAAGGTTCGTCGAGTACTACCCACACGCAAGCTCATCGGCACCAGCCCACCCGATCATCCGTCGGTGATCACTTCTGGAACAGGTAAGTTTCTACCTGGGTAACATGAGGTTACGAGAAGTTCTCACCGACGAATGTGATCTGACCGGATCCGGCCTCAGCGACGAACGATGTCCTTTGCCGCCGGTGCCTTGATGGTGACGGGTTTGCCCCAGTCCGAGGCCGTCATCGTCGCGCTGACGCCCTGCATCTCGAAGACGACTTTGTACATCAGGCGGTCGGCCGAGCCCATCCAGATCGTGTAGACGAGGCTCTTCGGCATTCCGGCTACGACCTTCTCACCCTGAGCCTTCATCGCGGCGGCGACGTCCACCGTGACGGCGTACCGGTCGACCTTGCGTCCGTCGAGGGTCTCGGTCTTGATGTACTGCGCCCGCTGGAGGCCGGCGTCGAACGCGTCGAAGGTCTTGGTCGGGTCGAGGTCGTCCAGCATCGAGCCGAGGGTCGCCGCCATCGGGTCGTTCGAGTCCGGGTCGACCTTGACGTACTTGCCCGCGGGCAGGTCACTCGTCGACAGGTACGCGATGTCCTTGACCAGGATCATCTTCATCCTGCCGTCGAACGCGGCGCCCTTCATGTCCAGTTGCATGGCGACCGGATTCATCGTCTGGACGCCGGTGACGGTCATCGTCTGGCCTCCGGCGACCATGCGCAGGGTGGTCCGGACCGAGTTCTTTCCCGCCATCCCCTTCTTCATGGCCGGCAGGAAGCTGGCCGTGTTCAGGTGCACCACCGGCGCCTGCTTGAGCGACTCGGCGGTGGTGGCGGCCGTCGGCGTCGCGGCGGGCACCTTGCCCCAGTCGCGGCCGGCTTCGGGCTTGTCGTTGTTGCCGCAGTCGGCCAGGCCGAGGGCCAGTGGCAACGTGGCGACCGTGGCCACGGCGGCACGGAACTTCATGATTCTGCTTCCTCCCCAGGTGATGCGAGCACCGGATCCTACGGCCCGCACCACCTGCGAGGGAAGTTATTTGCAGCTACCTGCAGTCAGCCGCGTTTTACGGAGGCGAGGAGCAGTTGGGCGACGTCCTGGACCTCGACGGACTCGCGGGCGGTGCCGTCGGCCTGCTGGGCGGTGAGGCCGTCGGACAGCATCACCCGGCAGAACGGGCAGCCGGTGGCGATCTTGTCCGCGCCGGTGCCGACCGCCTCGGTGGTCCGGTTCAGGTTGATCCGGCTGCCGATCTTCTCCTCCATCCACATCCGGGCACCGCCGGCGCCGCAGCAGAACGACTTGGTCTTGTTCCGCGGCATCTCGGTGTACTCCGCGCCCGGGATGATGTCGAGCAGCTCGCGCGGGGCGTCGTACACCTGGTTGTGGCGGCCGAGATAGCACGGGTCGTGGTAGGTGATCTTCTGGCCGTTGAGGGTGCTGTCGGCGGGCGCGACCGGGGTCAGCTTGCCCTCGCGGACCAGGCGGTTCAGCAGTTGGGTGTGGTGGATGACGTCGAGCTCGACACCGAGCTGGGAGTACTCGTTCTTCAGCGTGTTGAAGCAGTGCGCGCAGGTGGAGACGACCTTCTTCGCGCCGGTCTCCTTGAACACCTCCGCGTTCTGCATCGCCAGCTGCTGGAAGACGAACTCGTTGCCGGACCGCCGGGCCGGGTCACCGGTGCAGGTCTCGCCGTCGCCTAGTACGGCGAAGCTGACGCCGGCGATGTTCAGCAACTCGGCGACCGCCTGCGTGGTCTTCTTCGCACGGTCCTCGAACGCGCCCGCGCAGCCGACCCAGAACAGGTACTCGACCTCGTCCAGCGTCTCGACGTCGGCGCCGACCTGCTTGACCTCGAACGGCAGACCCTTGGCCCAGTCCATCCGGCCGGACGGGTTCATGTTCCACGGGTTGCCCTTGTTCTCCAGGCCCTTGAAGAGGCCGTTGAGCTCGGACGGGAACGACGACTCGATCAGCACCTGGTACCGGCGCATGTCCATGATCGCGTCCACGTGCTCGATGTCGACCGGGCACTGCTGCACGCACGCACCGCACGACGTACACGCCCACAGCGCGTCCTCGTCGATGACCGCGACGTCAGCGGGACCGACCAACGGCTTGTCCTGCTCCGCCAGCACCAGCTCGGGCAGCGACTTGCGCTCGTCGTCGGACGACGCCAGCAGGTACGGCGCTTTGGCGTAGGCGTGTTCGCGCAGGCCCATCATGATCAGCTTCGGCGACAACGGCTTCTCGGTGTTCCAGGCCGGGCACTGCGACTGGCACCGGCCGCACTCCGTGCAGGTGGTGAAGTCGAGCAGACCCTTCCAGGTGAAGTCCTCGACCTTGCCGACACCGAGGGCCGCGTCCTCGTCGAGCTCCTCGATGTTCTCGAAGTCGATCGGCGCGCCGTTGACCATGATCGGCTGCAGGGCGCCGAGCGCCGTACCGCCGTCGGCCTTGCGCTTGAACCAGATGTTCGGCCAGGCGGTGAACCGGTGCCAGGCGACACCCATGGTGGCGTTGAGCGAGATCGTGATCATCCAGGCGAACGAGATCAGGATCTTGATCATCGCGACCAGGTAGACCGTGTTCTCCAACGCGGACTCGCTCAGTCCGCCGAAGAGTGCCTGGCCGACGAAGAACGTGCTCGGGAAGTGGAACTTGCTGCCCGCGCCCAGCTCGTATTCCAGACCGCGCAGCAACAGGATGCAGATCAGTACGCCGAGGATCGTGTACTCGACGTAGTACGCCTGCCAGGCGGTGGAGCCGAAGAACCGGCTGTAGCGACCCTTCTCGCCCTTCGGCAGGTTGCGCAGCCGGATCGCCATCAGCCCGATGATCGAGACCAGGCCGGTCCAGGTGAGGAACTCGCTGACCCACTCGAAGACGAACCAGTGGCCGATCACCGGCAGCGCGTAGTGCGGGTCGAACAACTGGCCGAACGCCGTCACCAGGGTGAGGAACAGTCCGATGAAGCCGAACGCGACGAACCAGTGCAGTACGCCGATGTGGCTCCACTGCAGCATCCGGGTATGGCCGAGCGACTCCTTGACCAGTGTGGTGGTGCGCTGCCCCGGATTGTCGGTCCGCCCGGCCGGCTGGCCGAGCTTGATGACGGACACCATGTGCCCGATCGTCTTGCCGAACAACGCGACCCCGACCGCGGTGACCGCGAGCGAGACGACGATGGCGAGGATCTGCATACCAGCGATGTTATTGGTTGGTTACCCGCGAGTCATGTCGGTGTCGGGCTCGTCACGCCAGAGATGTGATTGTGCCCTCACCGACACAGAGCTTCTACCGGCTCTAACCGACCAGCCGTTCCAGTCGGCCGGCGACGGCCGGGCGCCGTGGATCGTCCGGCGGGAGACCGGCGTCGAGGGTTTCGAAGATCTCCTGGTCCTCGGCGCCGGTCGGCGTCTGGGCGAACCGCCACACCAGCTCGGGATCTAGCACACGCAGCTCACCGTCGACGTGGTCAAGGGCCGCGGCGGCGGCTTCTCGGTGGAGGCCTCGAAGGGCGTCCGCTTCCTGATCCGCTCCCGTCTCTTCACCGACCAGGAGTCCTAGGCCTCCTCTAACCGAGCCCCGGCCGTCCGGACGGCCGGCGCTCTTTTATTTCCCGCGTACGGCGGCGAGAGCGATCTGGCGGATACGCGCCAAGATCTCATGTGGCGATTGGCGCAGGTTGATCGGCGCCGCGACGACCTCGACCTCTGCGTTCTTGATTCTGCGCCGGATGTCGTTTCCGCCACCGGCATAGATCAGCCAGGCCACTGGAACCTGCAGGGATGTGCAGTAGGCGAGCATTTGGTAGTGGTCGGGGTTAGCATTCGTCCCTGCGCTCGAGGCGAGTTTGTACTTGGCGTCGAAGACGACGTCGGGGTTGCCGGCCTCGTCCCGATGTACGACGTCGATCTGCATGAACACATCGCCAGGGGAGTCGCCGCTGCCTCCGGTCCGTCCTGTGGTCCAGTCTCCATCGCCAGTCAGATAGGCGGCCAGCTGACTCTCCAGGTAGCCGGGGTAGCCGGCCAAGGCCTCCTTCAGGGCGACCGTGACGAAGTCTTCGAAGACCTCCCACATGACGACGACGAAGGCCGACATCTCGACACCTGCTGCCGATACCCGAGTCGAGCTGTGGCGCAGCAGGATCTCTGCCAGGCCCAGGGCGGACTGGTATCGATCGTTGAGTCGCGAGGGCTGCCACGACGGAGCGGGCGTACCCGGCAACAGCCGGGTCACCCCCGCGAATCTCGCCGCGAGGTGGAGCAGCCGCCGTCGAGTGTCCGGCTGCAAGCGGGGTACGCCGAGCATCAGGTAGATCGCGGCCAGCAGGATCTGGTTCTCAGCGATGTCGGGGCTGAACTCGTCGTACCGCACCTCGATCGGTAAGAAATACCCGGGCCGACGACGCAGCTGGTCCTCGAAGGCGATGCGTCCGCGAACTGTCTGCAGAGCCTCCTGCTCGGTGCGGTAGCCCTGCAGCATCCCCATCGTCAGCGCTTGCTCGACTGACGCGATGAGTGACTTGGCCATCGCCGGCCACAGGTCGCCGTACGTCTCGGCCGTTACCGTCTCCGGCCGGAAGCCCGGATTCTTGGCGTAGCCGAGGAGGAAGATCAGATGCGCCACTCCCAGTTTCTGTTTCGGAGTCACCTCGATCTGGAGGTCATCGAAGCGCACGGCTCCGACCCGGCCGTTCGGCAACAGCCGGTACGTCCCGACGTCCACGCGCCGGACGTCGACGAGCTCTGATCGCTCGAGCAGGACCGCCTGGGCGGCGTCCAGCTGGACCTCGATGCCGTCCGCATCGAGCTCATCGAGCGATTCGTACCTGAAACTCATCAGGCGTCCGCGTCGTCCGGGGCTCCGTCCGTCCTGGCGCGTTGCGCGATCCGTCTCCGCAGCGCCGCGAGCCCGAACTCCTGGTCGATCACCTCCGGGGACTTGCTGCCGTAGAAGTGCTCGTGGAGCAGCGGCAGGATGTCGTAGCGCCAGACCAGGTCCAGTGCTCCGGGCGCATCCAGCCCGTCCCGCATCAGGTACGACGGACCGATGTGCAGGTCATGGCCGGGTTGTCCCATCGCCAGATTGAGCTCCGCGAGAAGCTCGACCCGGTCGTCGGTCAACTGCTGACGCTTCGCGAATGCGGCAAGAACCCCACTCACCGGCTCCCGTCGCGGGTGCATCTCGTAGAACGGGAACCGGCGCCGGATCGCTGCGTCGACAAGGGCGATCGAGCGGTCCGCGGTATTCATGGTGCCGATGATGAACATGTTGTCGGGAAGGCTGAACGGTCTGTCGGGCCGGTATTGCAGCCGCACGGTCTCCTCGCGGTACTCCAGCAGGAAGTAGAGCTCGCCGAAGACCTTCGGCAGGTTCGCGCGGTTGAGCTCGTCGATGATGAGCACGTAGGCCTTGTCCCGGTTCTCCACCTTGGCTGCCTCGGCCGCCATCAGCTTCAGCGGTCCGTCCCGCAGGGCGAAGGGCTGGTTGCCGGCTCCCTCGACAGGTCGGAACCCCTCGAAGAAGTCCTCGTACGCGTAAGAAGGATGAAACTGCACGAGTCGGACCCTGCTGGGATCCTGAGCCCCTGCAAGCCGTTCGGCGAGTTTCTTGGCCACGTAGGTCTTGCCGGTGCCGGGCGGGCCGTAGACGATCAGCTGCCGACGCCGGTTGAGTAGCTCGACGAGCTCCTGGAGTGGCGCGACCGGCATGTACAACTCGTCGGCCAGGTCCTGGGACACGGCCGGAAGCAGCACTCGCTCGACTACCTGCGGCCCGCGGGGCTCCGGCCTGACGGTTTCGTCGTCCAGGAGCGCGGTCAACAGATCCCTCACCGCGGTGAGATCAACGACGTGGCCCTCTTGTTCCAGGGCGGCGGTAAGTTTGGCCGGGAGCGTCTCCAGCGGTCTCCGCGACGCAGACCAGAGAACTGGGCGGGTCAGCGGCGACGACGGTTCGTCGTTCGGCGAAGCCTCGTCAACCGTGCCGATCATGAGCTGCTCGTCCGTCAGGGCGACCACCAGGTCCTGCGGCCGCACGCCTTCGAGGAACGAATGAAGGGCCACGGCCAGCTCTTCCCGCTGGGACGGCGCGAGGTGTGCGTAGCCGTCGCTCACGAGGCGCGCGACATCCCTGGCGGTCATGTCAGGGGTCAGCGCGAGCCCGGCTTCGTCCCGCAGATCGATACAGCTCTTCTCGAGCCACCTGGTGACGTCGTTCGGTGTGTCTGTGCGGATGAGCCAGGCCCGCGGTCCGGCGGACGAACCGGGCCGCCACCGGTTGACATAGGGCGGGTCGTACCAGGAGTGGAAGTTCTTGTTCTTCCGTTCGTGCAGCGTCCGGAGGGCGACCAGGTCGCGGGTGACCTCGTCGTCGTGGTCGCCGCCCGGCTTCCCGAGATCGGCGATCAGGCCGCGACGGATCCGTCGGCGATGGTCGGCGCTGACGATCGACGGGAACAGACCGGGCCACGCGAGGTACTCGACGGCGTACCGAATGGATGGTGAGTCTTCCGGTACGCCGGTTGTCACCTCGCGGAAGGCGAAGGGGTCCCGCAGCGCCTCGTCGACGACCTCCGGGGGTTGCTCGAGCCAGTGGAGCACGAACCGGCAGAGCCATTGCAGGTGCTCGGGCGCCTTGATGTGATACCCCTGTCCGCCGGCGAATGCGTGGCCGTCGTCCAGCGCGGCCACGAGTGGCTCGGGCAATCCGGGTGCGCCTGACATCGACGCGAGGATGGCGCCGATGCGGTCGGCTTTGGTCGAGGCCCTCATATCGTCCAGCGGTGCGTCCCTGATGTAGAGAAACTCGGCAGCGAGGCACAGCACCTCGTCAGTTGCGCCCTCGAGTTGCTGGACCAGCCGCTCGAAGAAGCGCAGACCACCCTCGCCCCTCGTCAAGCGGTCGGCCAGCTCCTCCGCGGCCTCAACGGACCAGCTCCGGACTCCGCTGACGAGCGCCGAGGTCTCGCCTCGCAGGCCGGCGGACAACACGTCCCAGGCCGCACTCTCCATGATGGGGCTGACCCCGGCACCGCGATCGACGCGAACCTCGCCAGCGCTGCCCTCGCGCCAGTGCTGCAGCTCGGCACGTTTCATCGGCGGCCAGGGATCCGGTGGCGTCCACTTCAGGACCAACCAAGCGAGGCCTTGGGCATCCAGTCGATCCCGGAGCCGAGGATGCTCGTCCCCCCACCTCTCGAGCAAGCCGTCGCACAGCGACAGCAGCGCCGAATAGCGCTCGTCAGGTGACGTTCCGGGAGTCTCGCCAACCCGCGCTGCCCAGCCTGTTCCGAGAGCTGGTCGGTACGGCGGGAACGAGGTCAGGTCGACCCCGAGCAGCAGGCACGACGCGAAGACCGTTCGATCGCCCGGGCTGACGTACGCGCCCCAGCTGCCGAGCTCCTCCCCGAAGGCGTCGATGGCATCGACCACGCCGGACGTGTGCAGCTGCCCGAACGCTGCCCGGACCTCATCGGGGTGATCCTGGATGCGGTTGCGCAGCCATGTCTGGGCGAACTGATCAACGAAATTCCCTGCTGCGGCCGCCTGTCTGAGCCGCTCCGCCCAGTCGGCGCTGCCTGCCGCGCACGCGGCGCCTGCCGCGGCCCACTTCTCCGCCGCTTTCAGTTTGTAATCGCGCTCTTCTGCGTCTAGGTCGACGTCTGCGACGAGTTCGCGGGCCCACCGGAGAAACGGCTCCCATCCGACGCCTTGCAGCGCACCTTCACGTTTGGACGCGTGGTAGCGACGTGTGACCTCGAGCCACAGTTCGTCGGGCGACAGTTCACCGAGCGCATCCGCCCCGCTGTCGGTAAGGGAATAGGCCCGGTTGTCGTCCCGTGTCAGCCATCCGCCAAAAGCGGACCAGGACATCGCGGCGTTGGCAGCCGTGCGCCAGCGGACCTGGCCGCTTGCGTTAGTGCTCATTTCCCGCTCGTTGAAGTCCATGAGCTCGGCGACCTGCGCCAGGACCTCCGGACTGCGCATCGGACCCGCACCCGACGCCAGGACTTCGTAGATGGTGCGTGTCAGCAGTCCACGGCGTATCCCATCGTTTCGATCTGCAGCTTTACCCGCCTCGACGTCAGTCATGTCCACCCCTCACTGCCATTTCTGCCCCCCAACGAAGCCACAACGACCATAGTGGCGATCGAGCTCCTGACGGCACCTTTGACTCTGGTCATGAGTGCATTTCAACGAGCGAAGCCAGGTCGGTGTCTCAAGGTGGTGGGGACGCCATAGACATCGATGGCCGGCGCTCTTCAATCCCCGAGTACGGCGCTATAGACGGCTGAGCTGTCCGCCTCCGGACACTCCTGCTTCAACCGCAGGATGGTACGGCGCTGCTCGGCCGTGCAGTTCCGCAGTCGCTGGGCGTCCCCGACATGCGGACGATCGACGACGTGCAGCCAGAAGGTCAGGTCGATCTTCCAGCTGTCCGTGTGCAGGACGGCATACAAGCGCTCATCGGTGATCGCCGGGGTCGGCCGGCGGTCATCCCGCTCGTCACGGAAGTCGACGCTGCGCAGCTCTACACGTCGCGCAAGGATCGCCAGACCTTCGAGGACTCGGGAGGCCGTGGCGTCGGGTGCGTCGAACATGACGTCGAGGTCTCGCACGACCATCAACCCTGACAGCGCACTGCCGATGACCACCGCGCGCCAGGGGAATGCGGTCGGCAGGTCGAGCCGATCCGCCAGTTGCCGAGCCTCGCCCTGCAGAGCCACTGCCCGTTCCACCAACGACATACAGTCGACGGTAAACGTCGTACCCCTGCAGTTCCCACTCCCCGACGCCCACCGCGTCACTTTGTGCGCCGTTCGACCACTGAGCCCTGCTACGACGGCCAACCTATGACCGAGGTCCAGGGCGACTCCAGCGCGCGACTTTATGCACGGGTCGACCATTTAGAGGGTGGGAACTTGGTTGGTGCGTGCCCAGAGTGGGGGTTAGGGCTGGAGGGGGAGCGTGAGGGGTTTTCCGGAGAGGACGGGGTGCTCGAGGGGGAGCGTGGTGCCGTCGGCTCGCAGGGTTTGGACGTTGATGGTGCCGGTGTGGCAGGTGAGGGTGAGGGTGGGGCCGGACTTGGTGGCTACGCCCCAGCCGGTGGGGGTGACGAAGGGGATGGTCCAGTCGCTGTTGGTGCGGGCGACGTCGAGTGGGGCGAAGGTGAGGGTGGCGGTGAGGGCGTTGTAGCGGTAGCCGGTGAGGGCTTCCAGGACGGACCAGCCGGCGGCGTTGCGGATGTAGTGGTCGCCGCATTCGATGGGGTTGAAGGGGTTGCGGCGGGTGCCGTCGTAGCGGGTCCAGAGGCCTTGCAGGATGGACATGCCCTCGTCGACCAGGCCTTCGTAGAGGCAGTGGGCGGCTACCTGGTATTCGGAGCCGGTCCAGACCTCGTCGCAGTAGCGGGTCGGGATGTCGGGGCGGCCGCCGTATGGCCAGGTGCACATGAGGAGACCGGTGTCGTCCTCGTCGGCGAAGACGCGGTACGGGTGGTCGAAGTCGTCGAAGCCGGTGCGCAGGTTGTGCCGCAGTACGCTGCGCAGCGCGGTCTTCACGTGGTCCTTCGGCAGCAGGTAGCCCAGGTCGAGCTGGTGCGCCCACCACTGCCCGATCAGCTGGTCCGCAAGGCACCCGTCGCCCCACTGGAAGTCCGGCTTCTCCTCCGGCGACAGGATCTGCCGGTAGTACTCGCCGGTGTAGAGGAGTTCGTCGTACGCCGTGCTGCCGGCCTCGAAGAGCGTGCGGTACTCCTTCGCGTCCTCACCCAGCAGCAGCGCCATCTCCTCGGCCGCGCGCAGTGCGGCCAGCCACAGCGTGCCCATGAACGAGTTGACGCCACACAGGTCGATGTCGTGCGTGCTCGGCTGGATGCCACGCAGTACGCCGGTGCCGTCCGCGTCCCACTTGGTACGGATGTGAGCGAGCAGTCGCCGGACGTTCGGCCAGCGGTCCCGCAGCCACTCGAGTCCTGCCCCGTGCCGCACTTCCCGGTACGTCTTCAGCACGTTGCCGAGCATGCCGTCGAGGGCCGGCTCCTCCGGACCGCCGATCACCACGTCCCACAGTTGCCGGTGGTACGTCGGTGCGATCACCCGGTGCGGGATGTACCCCTCGGGTGCCTGCATCACGTCGTACTCCGTGTCCCGCATGTTCCGCTCCAGCGCCGGGAACAGCCGGGACAGCGTCTGCTCGTAGTTCCAGACGTGGGTGCAGTTGAGTGGGCAGGACCCGCCGTACCGGCCGCCCCACATCACCGTGGACGCGCCGAGCACACCCTCGAAGCCCAGCACGGTTCCTTCGGCGGTCTGGAAGACGGTGGGGCTGCGTACGTCGGCTGCCAGCGCGGCGAGCCGTGATCCCGCCTCACCAGGCAGAGTGCTTGCCTCGAAGGCGTCGGCCCAGGCAGTACTGAGTGCCTGCAGCGATGGCCAGCGCGCGATGAACGACTCGGCCACGGCGACGGCGTCCGGCGTACGACGGGTGTACGCGTTGCCGAGCCAGAAGCGGCTGTGACCGTAGTCGTGCCGCGGGCCGAACTGATTGAAGTCGACATATCGGTTCGGGAAGTGCCACGCGATCAGGAACCGAACCTGCGTCGTCTCACCCGGGTCGAGGTGGAACGGCACGGCCAGTCCGCCGTTCCACGTCGTTCCGGGCGCACTGGCCCCGCTGACCGGCGTCGCGGGACCGTTGAGGAAGGCAATGAATTCCCCGGGCCGGGACCACTGTGCGCAGGTCAGTGCGCCGGCGCCGTCGGTGGTGAGCACCAGTTGTCCCGCGCCGGGGTGGTCCGCGGGCAGTGTGGTGTTCTCCATGACCAGCGAGGTCCAGTCGTCGTGCCGCCGGACCCGGTTGGTGTTGCCGCCGTACAGGCTGTTGGCGACACCGTCGATCGGCGTGACGCCGTCCCAGCCGACCGAGTTCTGCAAGGCGCCGGCGAGCTTGCCGTGCACTGCGATGGCTCCGGGGTTGTGCAGCGTGAACGTGAACGCGGCCACGGGCTGAGAGCTCGCCTCGGCGTCCGACGGCACCAGTGGATTGAACGCATCCATGCTGACGGAGATCGGTAGGTCGGTGCCGAAGTCGACACGGGCGCCGGGGTAGGTGGCGGTGACCGTCGGCTCGCCGAACGGCCGGAGCAACTCCTGCAGCCGGGCTTCGCCCGCCGGTACGACGTCGTCGGTGACCAACGGGGTGTCGGAAGGACTCGACGAAGGCCCTTGCAGCACACGGATCTCGTCCACCGGCGGCTCGACCCGCGAGAGCCGCAGCGCGAAGAAGCTGTCCGGCACGTGTCCCTCGTGGTTGCCGATGTTGTGCAGCTGCCACTGCCGCAGCGCACCGTTGCCGGCCAGGGCGAGCGTGCCGGTGCCCAGACCGCCCAGGGGCAGTGCGAAGTGCCGAAGTTTGTCACCGTTGTAGCGCATGATTCTCCGTCCATGTACCGGCGGAGGCGAACAACGCCACCGGGCCGGGCGCCAGCAGAAGCAGTGAGGCGGTCACCGACGTACCGAGCAGCAGCGCGACAAAAGCCAGTGCGAGAACGCCGAGTGGGACAAGTGGTGCACGTGCGACCAGGCTCAGGGCGGTGAACCACAACGCCTTGCCTCGCAGCCGACCGGTGACGCGGAGGCTGAACGCGTAGCACGAGGCGAGCACGGCGAGGACGGTCGCACAACCGCTGACGGCCAAGGGGATCGCGAAGATCGGACCGTTGTAGAGCTGTCGGTTCAGCAGCGCAAGGGCGCCGACGGCGGCCGGGATCAGTCCGACCTCCAGACCCGCGACGACGTGGTGCTTCAGGTTGCGCAGTAGGAGGAACACTCCGCCGCGGCCGTCCCGGACCACTGAGTCGGCAGTGGCTACGACCGCCGCCCAGACCGGTCCGACCAGCACAGCGCCAAGCAGCACGCTGGCCGGTGAGAGCCCAGGCATCAGCAGCACCACGATCCCGGACGCCGTACAAACCATGACTCCGGCGGCGGTGATGAAAGGCAGTTCGTGCCAGAGGGCGCGAAAGGCGGCAGGTAGATGGTCGGTCATGCGCGCAGACCGGTGGTCGCGATGGAGGCGATGAACGAGCGCTGGAAGATCAGGAACAGCACGAGGATCGGCAGCACCACCAAAGTGATGGCCGCGAACAGCACCACGGCCGGGCCGCCGCCCATCGCGCCCTGCAGCGAGACGAGGCCGACCGGCAGCGTCATCTTCTCCGGTGACGACAGGAAGATGTACGGCCAGAAGAAGTTGTTCCAGGACGCCTCGAAGACGAAGATCCCGAGCGCGGTCAGGCCCGGCCGGGCCAGCGGCAGGATCACCCGGAACAGGATCCAGAAGTGGCTCGCGCCGTCCATGATCGCGGCCTCGTCCAACTCGCGGGGGATCGACGCGATGTACTGGCGCAGGAAGAAGATCCCGAACACGTTCACCAACGCCGGCAGCCAGATCGCCACCGTCGTGTCGACCAGGTGCAACCAGCGCATCATGATGAAGATCGGTACGACGGTCAGCTGCACCGGCACGACGAGCGCCGCCAGCAGCACCGAGAAGATCTGGTCCCGGCCCGGGAACCGCAACCGCGAGAAGGCGTACGCGGCCAGCGCACTGGTCAGCAGCGCACCGGCGGTCGTGATCACCGCGATCTGCAGGCTGTTCCAGGCCATCTGCGCGAACGGGATCAGCTCCGGCACCTGCTGGAAGTTCTGCAGTGTCGGCGGGTGCGGGATCCACTGTGGCGGCAACTGGAACGCGTTGATCGGTTCGGCCAGTGCGGTGATGATCAGCCAGACCAGCGGCGCGATCATCAGCAGCCCGCCGAGCACCAGGACGAGGTCGAGCAGCCGGCCCTTCACAGGTGCACCCACCGCCGGCTCAGCCGGAACTGGAGCCCGGTGACGATCATGATCACCACGAACAGCACCAGTGAGAGGGCGGCGGCGTACCCGATCTCGAAGGACTGGAAGCCCTTCTCGTAGGTGTACTGCACGATGCTGCGGGTCGCGCCGTCCGGGCCGCCCTGCGTCATGATCACCATCGGGTCGAAGATCTGGAACGCGCCGATGAACGTGATCACGGTGGCGAAGAAGATGGTCGGCGACATCACCGGCAGCGTGACGCTCCAGAACCGCCACCACGCGTTCGCGCCGTCCACGCGGGCGGCCTCGTGCAGCTGGGCCGGCACGGTCTGCAGGCCGGCCAACAGGATGATGAACGTGTAGCCGATGGTGTGCCACCAGTCGACCACGATCAGCGTCGGCAGCGCCCAGGTCGGCGACGCCAGCCAGTTGGTCGTCGCCGAGAGGTAGTGGTTCGCGAGACCGAAGGTCGGATCCAGAACGTATTTCCAGATCAACGCGCATCGTTCGGTGTACGCCGAGCGCGAGCAGCATGCCGATGCCGATGTGCGTGATCACCGAGGAGATCGCGAACACGAACGTGTTGACCACGGCCCGGACCGTCGCACCGTCGGTGACGAGCTGGCGGAAATTGTCCAGCCCGGCGAATTCCGGCGTACTCAGCAAATCCCAATGGAACAAGCTCAGACCGAACGCGGCGACCAGGGGCGCGGCGACGAAGACGAGAAAGAGCAGTACGGCGGGACTGATGAACAGATAGCCCGGCAACCAGTCTCGCCGCTGAGGTTTCAAACGAGTCCTTCGAGCGCGGTCTGTGCCTTGCCGAGTGCGTCGGCGGGCGACGCGTTCCCGGTCAGTGCCTGCTTCCAGCCGTCCTCGACCGCCTTCTGCACCGCGGCGCCCTTGTCCGGCGACGGGATCGGGGTGGCGTAGCTGAGCGCCTGGTAGAGGTACTCCGTCCCCTTCGGCGCGTCGGTGAGGAAGGACTGGCTGTTCGCGATCGACTTGCGGGCCGGGACGATGGTGCCGCCGAGTTGCGCGAAGAACGACGAGCCCTCGGTGGAGATGAGGAACTTGATGAAGGTCCAGGCGTCGTCCTTCTTCTTCGACGCCTTCATGATCGGGTAGCCGTTCCAGCCCACCGGTGAGCCCTGCTCGACCTTGGTCGGCCAGGGCACGATGCCCATCTTCGCGGTCGCCTTCAGGTTGCGGATGCTGATGATCGGCCAGCGTCCGCCGCCGAACATCGCCAGCTTGCCCTGCGCCGCCGCTGTCGTCGCGTCGAACGTCCCACCGGGCGGCGGTGACAGCTTGTCGGCGACCAGGGCCCGGTTGAACTCGGCCGCTTCGATCGCTTTCGCGTCGTTGTACGTCGGCTTGGACCAGTCGTCACTGAAGCTGCTCGTCCCGTTGGTGAGCAGCCACGGCATGATCGCCGCGAAGTACTCCGGACCTGCGGCGTACCCGAACGCCCCAGTCTTCGCCTTGATCAGCTCACACGCGTGCCGGAAGTCGTCCCAGGTCCATTTCGCCGTCGGCTCAGGTACGCCGGCCTTCGCGAACAGGTCCTTGGAGTACCACATGCACATGGTGTTGAACTCGCCCGGCAGGTAGTAGGTCTTGCCGTCGGTGGAGCTGTACTTCTTGTTCCACTCGATCAGGTTCGGGTCCATGTCGGCGTAGTACTCGTCGATCGTCGACTTGTCCTTGGTGATGTAGTCGTCGAGCGGAGCGAGTAGACCCTTGGACGCGAACAGCCGCTGGCCCTCGGTGGCCACCTGGATCACGTCCGGCACCTGGCCGCCGGCCAGCCGGGTGGAGAGCTTGTTGAAGAAGTCGCCCCAGTTCGAGAGCGGGATGCCCTCGGCCTTGAGCTTGATCTCGGGGTGCTTCTCGCTGAACTTCGCGAACAGCTTGTTCCAGGTGGCCTGCTGTTCGGCCGTCCCCATGTAGACGAACGACAGCTCCTTGGTGCTCGATCCACCGCCGCCGTCACTTCCTCCGCAGCCGGCCAGCGCGGCGGCGAGCGCCGTACCGCCGGTCGCCTGGAGGAAACGTCGCCGGCTGAGCAGGGACTGGTCCATCGGAACGCCTCCTGGGGCGGGAAATCGATTTCTCGACAGCATAGGCCCGGCCGCGGAAACCGTGTCAAGGGCGGGCCGCGGAAAAGTCAGGGGGAATCCTTCGCCGCCACCCCACCGCGGAACTTCCCGTCAGGACAAGGAAAACCCCGCTCTCCGCGGTTGAACCCATGACATTTGTCGTGGGTCCGATCGCTGGCCCGCGATCGTTGCCCGGGCAGACGATTCCGGAACCCACTCACGCCGGCCTCCGCCCCCGCCGAACGGGATCACGGGCGGAGGCCTGCCCAGCTCGAGGAGTTCTGTTGAGGCAACGGATTCTCGTATCCGCCCTGGGGGCCGGCGCATTGGCCGTCGCAGGGCTGACAGCACAAGGGGCCGTCGCGGCCCCTACCACGCCGTCCACCGTCGGAAAGCATGCCGTCAAGGTCTGCTCGGCCGCCAAGGCCAGGCACACCGCGAGCTGCCACGCGCTCAAGCTGGTCGACGCCGCAGGTGTCGCACCGACCTCCACGGCGCCCCCGGCGACCGGACTCACGCCGTCCGGCCTGCGTGACGCGTACAAGCTCAACGGCCTGAGCGCCGGCGGCCGCACGGTCGCGATCGTGGACGCCTACGGCTACCCGAACCTGGAGCGCGACCTCGGCGTCTACCGGTCCCAGTTCGGCCTGTCCGCCTGTACGACGGCGAACGGGTGCCTGCGGATCATCGACCAGAACGGCGGCACCTCGCTGCCCAGGTTCAACGCGGGCTGGGCCGGTGAGCAGGCGCTCGACGTCGACGCGGTCTCGGCCGCCGCTCCGGACGCCAAGATCGTCGTCGTCCAGGCCAAGTCCGCGAGCTTCGCCGATCTCGGCGCCGCGGTCGTCACCGCCTCCAAGCAGGCCGGAGTCGTTGCCATCTCCAACAGCTACGGCGGTGGCGACGCCTCCGACGCCAGCTACGGTCAGTACTACAACCACCCGGGCATCGCGGTCACCGCGTCCACCGGTGACGACGGGTACCAGGGCGGCAGCTACCCGGCCTCGTCGTCGTACACGACGGCCGTCGGCGGTACGTCGCTTGTTGCCGCAAGCAACTCGCGGGGCTGGAGCGAGACCGTGTGGGCAGGCGCCGGTTCGGGCTGCTCGTCGTACAACACCGCGCTGAGTGCCGCTGCGTCGTTCGGCACCGGCTGCTCGAAGCGGGCGATGGCGGACGTGTCCGCGGCCGCAGACCCGGGCAAGGGCGGGATGGCGATCTACTACCCGACCAGCAAGACGGCGTCGACGTGGGCGCAGTTCGGTGGCACGAGTGAGGCCGCCCCGATCATCGCCGCGGTCTACGCGTTGTCCGGCACCACGAGCGGTTACGCGAACGCGCTGCCGTACGCCCACCCGGGCTCGCTGTTCGACGTGACCAGCGGCAGCAACGGCAGCTGCCCGACGACCCAGTGGTGCAACGCTCGCACCGGCTGGGACGGCCCGACCGGTCTCGGTACGCCGAACGGCGCCGCAGCCTTCTGATCGCCCGGGCGGGGGTGGGCTCAGGCCCACCCCCGCAGTGGGGCTGACGGGCGTCGCGGCCGAGATGGTCCTCATCATCGGACAGGTCGTGGTCCGCGGCCGGCAACTGCACTTCAACGTGTCGACACCGGCCGACCAGTTGATCCACAACATCATGGCGAGCACGATCTATCTGGTCTGGGCCGCCGTCCTGGTGATCGCGATCCAGCTGCTGTTCGACAAGCCCGGCGACAGGGCGTTGCGCTGGAGCATCCGGCTCGCCCTCGGTACGACGCTGGCCGGCATGATGCTCGGCAATCTGATGTTCCGCGTCACCCCGTCACAGGAACGCGAAGCGGCCGCGGCCGGTCAGCAGTTGCACCTCGGTTCGCACGGCGTCGGCGTCGAAGACGGCGGCCCTGGGTTGCCGATCACCGGATGGAGCACGCAGGGTGGCGATCTGAGGATCGGTCACTTCCTCGGTGTGCACGCACTGCAGGCGATCCCGTTGGTTGCCCTGGGCCTCGTTCTGCTCGCCCGCCGCTTCCCGGCGCTGCGTCCCGAGGGTGCCCGTACCGCCCTCGTCGCGGTCGCCGCGGCGTCGTACGCCGGCCTGATCTGGCTGGTCACCTGGCAGGCCGAACGCGGCGAATCGATCGCCCGTCCCGGTGGCACGACACTCATCGCAACCGCTTGCTGGCTGGGTGCGACGATTTCACTGTCGCTCCTAGTACTGTTCCGTGCACGAAGGACAACCCTCGTCTCCACGCGAATCCGGTGAAATCTCTTCCCCGGACTGTTCGCCAGGCTTAAGGTCAGGCGCGGACGGATCGTGGAGGGCGACCCGCGCAGACACTTTTGATGGAGCGTTGTTGTGACCACATCACGCAGACGGCGGGGGCTCTTGGCAGTCACCGCGGTCTCCGCCGCCACTGTGTTGGCCGTGACCGCCGCCGGCGGCGCCACGGCCGCGCAGACGGCCGGCCCCAATGAGGGCAAGGGCAAAGCGGCCCAGTCCGAGAACACCAAGGGCAAGGAACGGAAGGGCAACTACGACGCCCGGACGCCGAACGCCAAGACCACCGCCACCCGCTCCGCCAAGGTCGCGGGTCAGGAGTCTGCCGCGTCGGAGAAGTTCCGCGACTCGCTCGGCACCCAGGGTGTCGTCGAGTTCGACCCGAACACCGGGACCCCGGCCCAGGTCTCCAAGCTCAACGGCTTCCTGACTGGCAAGAGCGCGAAGAAGGCGACCGACGTCGCGCTGGGCTACGTGAAGGCGCACTCCGCGGTCTTCAAGCTCTCCGCCGCGGACCTCGGCACGTTCAAGCTCCGCAAGGACTACGTCGACGACCTCGGTACCCACCACATCTCGTGGATCCAGACGGTCGACGGCATCGAGGTGTTCGGCAACGGCCTGAAGGCCAACGTCACCAAGCACGGCGAGCTGATCTCGCTGATGG
The DNA here is from genome assembly GCF_045207705.1 of Kribbella sp. NBC_00889. Lineage (NCBI taxonomy): Bacteria > Bacillati > Actinomycetota > Actinomycetes > Propionibacteriales > Kribbellaceae > Kribbella > Kribbella sp. NBC_00889. The sequence goes on from NZ_CP108783.1 coordinate 8,005,951, forward strand.
GTGCGCCGGTCGCCGGACTGGCCAGCCAGGCTCAGGCCCGGTCTGCCGCGGCCGCGCCGAAGGTGTCCGCCGCCGCGGCCCGCACCGCCGCCGCCGAGGACATGGGTGGTACGGCGAAGTCCGCGACCGCGAAGTCCGCCGGTACGGCGACCACCTGGAGCAACGGCGACACCGCCAAGCAGGTGTGGTTCCACACCGCCGACGGGCTGCGCAAGGGCTGGCTGACCTACGTCAACGCCGGCGGCATGAAGATCTACAGCCACGTCATCGACGCCCAGACCGGCGCCCTGCTCTACCGCAAGGACCTGGTCAGCGAGGGCAACGGCGACGCGCTGGTGCAGGACAACTACCCGGGCGCCGCGAAGGGCGGCACGCAGCGGGTCGAGAACCTGATCTTCAACAAGTGGCTGCCGAAGAACGCGAAGACCCTGCTCGACGGTACGTCGGTGGCCGCCTTCGCGGACGTGAACGACGACAACCAGCCGAACGCCGGTGAGACGGTCAAGGTGCCGGGCACCAAGACCGGCGCCGAGTACAAGCTGGTGCCGTTCCAGACCAGCGCCTCCTCGTTGTGCTCGGCGTCGTTCGTCTGCACCTGGGACCCGGCCAAGCCGGACTCCTGGAAGACGAACATGAACCAGGACGTCACCAACGCGTTCTACCTGGCCAGCAACTTCCACGACTGGCTGGCCAAGCCGCCGATCAGCTTCACCCCGGCGGCCGGTTCGTTCGACACCGCGGGCGGCGACCCGGTTCACCTGAACGCGCTGGACGGCGCCGCGACCGCTGCCAACGGCGGACCCGACGCGAACCACATCGACAACGCGAACATGTCGACCCCGCCGGACGGCATCTCGCCGACCATGCAGATGTACCTGTGGCACTTCCCGGGGACGACGGACGCGCAGGACCCGTTCGTGCCGGCCAGCGGTGCGAACGACGCGAGCGTGCTGTACCACGAGTACACCCACGGTCTGTCCAACCGCCTGGTCGTCGACGCCACCGGCAACTCGACGCTGAACAGCATCCAGGCCGGCTCGATGGGCGAGGCGTGGAGCGACTTCTACGCGATGGACTACCTGGTCTCGCACGGTCTGGAGAAGGACACCACCGCTCCCGGTGAGGTCCTCGAGGGCAAGTACGTCGCGGCCGGTCAACTGTTCCGCACCCAGGCGATCGACTGCCGCGTGAAGGCCGTCAGCCCGAACTGCATCCAGCCGGACGGCTCGAAGGGTGGCTATACCTACGGCGACTTCCCGACCATCGGCGGTACGCCCGAGGTGCACGCCTCCGGCGAGGTCTGGGCGCAGACGCTGTGGGACCTGCGCGAGCGCTTCGGCCGTAGCTACGCGGTCAGCCTGATCACCCGTGCGATGGAGCTGTCGCCGGCGGACCCGACGATGCTCGACATGCGCAACGCGATCGTGCAGGCCGACCTGGTCGCCAGCGGCGGCAAGAACGCCGACACGATCTGGACCGTCTTCGCCAACCGCGGCATGGGCTGGTACGCCGGTGTCATCGACGGCGGCGACTCGTTCCCGGCGGAGGACTTCCACAAGCCGCCGACGGGCGCGACCACGACGCTCAGCGGCACCGTTCTGGACAAGGACACCGGTGCTCCGGTGGTCGGCGCGCTGGTCTACGTCGGCGGTCACTCCTCCGGCTACGCCGGCGACTACGCCGCCTCGACCAACTCGAAGGGCGAGTACCAGATCACCGGTGTCGCGCCGGGGACCTACCCGAAGGTCGTCATGTCGGCTCCGGGCTACGAACTGCTGGTGCAGTCGGCAACGGTCTCCAAGAGCGGCTCGAAGTCGAACTTCGCTCCGCGCCGCAACTGGGCCGCGTCCTCGGGCGGCGGTTCGGTGGTCGACTTCAACGGTCCGGACTTCACCCCGCAGTGTGGTCCTGCGTTCGCGATCGACAACGCGCAGGGCACCGGCTGGGGCAGCACCACCGGTGACGACAACGGCACGCCCACGAACGTGATGGTGCCGAAGCACATCGACATCAAGCTGCCGGCCGCGGTGAACATCAGCGGCTTCAACGTCGACCCGTCGAACACCTGTGGTGACGCGGGCAGCGCGTCGACCGGTCAGTACCGGATCGAGACCTCGGTCGACGGCACCACCTGGGCGACCGCCCAGGAGGGGACCTTCACGGCGGCCAACCGGGCGAAGTACAACCTGCTCGCCCCGAGCGGCAACGCGACCGGAGTTCAGTACGTGCGGTTCTGGATGCTCAGCCCGCAGGTCCCGGACTTCGCCACGAACTGCCCGGACGGCGCCTTCAGCGGTTGCCAGTTCACCGATATGACCGAGCTCCAGGTCTTCGGTACGAAGTAACCCGCACCACCCGCGAAGGCCGGTCGAGCATCCCGCTCGGCCGGCCTTCCGGCGTTCTCAGTGGTTCTTCGACGGCTTCGCGGGCGGGACCGTCTGGGCCCATTCGGCCCACTCGGCCAGAGCGGAGTACAGGCGGATGCCGGCTTCGACGGTGACGCGCATCGACTGGGTCTGCGGGCTGTAGCCGAAGTCGCCGCGGTCCTTGGCCGCCGCGTACTGGCGGTACTGCTCGGCCAGTTCGGAGTAGAACCGTGCCTCGGACTCGAGGTGACGTCGCAGGTCGTCGGCGTCCATCAGCCAGAAGAACAGTGACCTGAGCAACGGCTGCAACCGCATGGTGTGGTCGACCTCGACCTCGGTCAGCCAGCGCTTGACCTCCGCCAGCCCGGCCTCGGTGATCCGGTACGCCTTCCGCCGGCGCGGTCCCTCGCTCTCGACCTCGACCAGGCCTTCGCCCGCGAGCTTGCCGAGCTCGGCGTAGATCTTCGGGTGCTGTGCCGGCCAGATCGAGCCCAGGACCTCGGTGAACCGCCGGGCCAGGTCGTACCCGCTGGCCGGCCCCTCGGCGAGCAGCCCGAGCAGCCCGTGCCGCAGCGACATGGCGCGCCTCCTTCGATCTCGTCGGAACATCTTGACATGTCCCCGGGGACATGTGCATGCTCTCATATGTCCCTAGGGACATGTCCTGGGGGCCAACTGATCGTGAGGGAGTCGGAATGTCTGACAGTCGTGCAGTGCTCATCACCGGCTCGACCGGCGGCATCGGAGCGGCGACGGTCGGGTTGCTCCGTCGCCGCGGCTTCACCGTGTACGCCGGGGTGCGCGGGCGGGCCGGCTTCGGTGAGGGGGTCCGGGAGGTCATGCTGGATGTGGCGGATCCGGAGAGTGTCGCGGCCGCGGCCAAGCAGGTGGCCGGGGAGACCGGCGGCCTGCGGGCGGTCATCAACAACGCCGGAGTGATCGTGCAGGGACCGATCGAGCTGGTGCCGGCCGACGAATGGCGACGGCAGTTCGAGGTGAACACGCTCGGCCCGGCGTCCGTCGTTCGCGAGTTCCTGCCGTTGGTCCGCGCCGGAGCGGGCCGGATCATCAACGTGAGTGCGCCGACCGGCCGGGTCGCGATGCCGCTGCTCGGTGCACTGTCGGCCAGCAAGGCGGGACTGGAGGCACTCTCGAACGCACTCCGACTCGAGCTTGCCGCGTGGAACATCCCGGTCGTGGTAATCGAGCCGGGATCGACCGATTCCGCGATCTTCACCAAGGCGAGGGCCGCCGCGCAGGAGGCGCTGGAGCGGACGGACGGCGACCGGGTGGCGCTGTACGGCGCCCATCTGGCCGCCTATGAGAAGGCGAGCGCACGCTTCAAGCCCGGCCCGGCCGAGAAGGTTGCCGAGGTCATCGTTCACGCCGTCGAGGCGCCGCGGCCCAAGCGTCGCTACACGGTCGGTGACGCACGCACGCTGGCGGCGATCCTCACCAGGTTGCCGGTCGGACTGAGGGAGCGAGTGCTGAGCAATGCCCTTGGACTGAAGGGAATCAAGGCATGAGCGTCGTCGTCCTGGTCGGTGCCACCTCGGGGCTGGGGCGGCGAGCAGCCGAGCAGTTGGCGGCCGGTGGTCATCGGCTGTTCCTGGTCGGGCGCGACCCGGCTCGCGCCACCGGTCTGGCCAAGCGATTGCCGCAGGCAACCGTCATCACGGCGGACATGTCGGTGCGGGCCGGCGTCGAACAGGCGACTGCGGCGATCACGGCCGAGACCGAGCGGATCGACGTACTGGTGAACAACGCCGGGGTGATGACGCCCGGCCGTCAGGTCAATGCCGAGGGCATCGAACTGAACCTCGCCGTCCATCACCTGGCGCCGTGGTCGACGACCGCGCTGCTGCTGCCGCTGCTTCCGTCGGGTGGCCGGATCGTGAACGTGAACTCCGAGGGGCATCGGTCGCCGATGCGCGGTGGCGCGGTCCGGGTCGATCCGAGGCGGCTGGCGGACGGCCCGGCGGAGTTCGATCCGTTCCTCACCTACAGCAGGACGAAGTTGGCCAATCTCCTGTTCACGTACGAGTTGCAGCGCCGCCGACCGGACTTGAGTGTGGTCGCCGTACATCCGGGTGTGGTTCGGACGGATCTCGGGCGGCAGTTCCCGCGGCTGCAGGTCGCGGCCGTGCAGGCCTTCGCCCTGTCCGCGCGGCGCGGTGCCGAGCCGGTCGTGCGGCTGGCCGTCGGTCCCGAGGCGCCGACCGGGTACTACGACCGGTTCCGGTCGGTGCGGTCGTCAGCGTTCTCGTACGACGAAGACCTGGCGCGGCGCGTCTGGGCCGCAACTGAGGAACTACGGCCGCACGCCGCTGCCTTCCCACATCGTGAACGATGAACAGTAAGTGCAGTGAATTAGTCTAGTTTCGAGCGCGTGGAGATCGCAGCCGGCAGGTCGTCGCGTCGCTCAGGTGGGCGGCGCGGCGACCGAGCCGCGCTCGATCAGGGTCGGGGCCACAGTCGTCCGGCGGACACGGCGGTTGGTGTCGACCGCGGAAGTGACGCGGGCGACGACGTCCGCGACCAACTCGGCGAGCGGCCACTGGAACGTGGACAGTGGCGGCGTGAGCAGCTGCGACATCGGCTGGTCGTCGTACCCGAGCAGGGACAGGTCCTCCGGGACACGGAGGCCGAGCTCGCGGCTGGCGGCGTACACGCCGAAGGCCATCGAGTCCGCCAGCGCGAGGATGCCCGTCGGTCGGTTGCTGCTGGTGAGCAGCTCGCGGGCGACCTCGGTCGCGCCGGCCAAGTCGTGTGGGCACTGCAGGATGCGGACCTTCAGTTTGAGGTTCACGCCGATGCGCTGAGCGATCTCCTCGGCCGGGCGCTCGACCTCGAACCGGCGGGTCGGGCTGAGGACCGCGACGCGTCGGTGGCCGGCCTCCGCCAGCCGGCTGAGCGCGATACTGACGCCGGTTTCGTTGTCGAACACCACCTCGGACTTCGCCTTCGCGCCGGGCAGTGCGTCGCCGATCGCGATCACGGGCGCCTGCTGCGCGATCGCTGCCCAGCCCTTGGCGGCCGGGTTGATCGGGATTACCACGATCGCGTCGGCGCGGTGGTCGACCAGGTGCTGGGCGAGCTCGAGCTGGCGATCCGCGTCGCCGGCGGAGTCGATGATCCAGGCGTTCCGGTCCGGGGCGAGCAGCTCCCGGCCGAGCGCGGCAGCGAGCCGCTGCTGCCACAGGTCCTCGAGCGACGCGCACAGTACGCCGATCGAACCGCTCCGGCCGGACGCGAGCGCCCGCGCCACCGGGTCGGCCTGGTAGCCGAGTCGGTCGGCGGCGTCCTGAACCCGCTGTCTGGTCTCGGGAGTGCCGTGCAGGCCGCGCAGCGCATAGGACACCGCCGCCATCGACAGGCCGGTCTCCGCGGCGATGTCCTTGAGGGTTGGCCTGCGGCCGGTTCCGGACATGATCAGCACCCTAGACCGCCCGGCGGACAGAAACTTGACAAGTCCCGTATTGAAGCGCTTCACTCTAAGAGTCCTGAAGCGCTTCAATCTGATCAAACCGCCGGGAGGGGAAGCCGATGATCGACGTTCATCAGCACCTCTGGCCGGCCGAGTTCGTCGACCGCCTCCGGGCCCGCTCCGAGCCGCCGTACCTCGACGGCTGGACGCTGCACACCGCGTCCGAAGCGCCGTACGAGGTCGATCCGGCCGCGCACGCGGTGGACAAGCGGGTCGCCCTCGAGCAGGACACGGGTACGACGCTTGCGGCGGTGTCGCTGTCGAGTCCGCTCGGTATCGAGCAGCTCCGCGACAACGCGCTGCTCGACGCCTGGCATGCGGGTGCGGCCGCGCTGCCGGAGCCCTTCAGGGCTTGGGCTTCGGTGAGTTTGATCAAGCCTGACGTCGACGGCCTCGGCGTGCTGCTGGCCGACGGTTTCCTCGGACTGCAGTTGCCGGCGCATGTACTCGCGACACCGGCCGGGTGGGCCGAGGTCGGCGAGTTGCTCGCTGTCGCCGAGCGGTCGGACAAGCCGATCCTGGTCCACCCGGGCACGGCCCGGACCGACTGCGAGGTGCCCGGGTGGTGGGCGCCCGTCGTCGACTACGCCGGTCAACTCCAGGCCGCATGGTGGGCCTGGCACGCGTACGGCGGCCGCCACCAGCACCCGCGACTGCGGTTGTGCTTCGTGGCGGCGGCCGGACTCGCCCCCGTGCACCACGAACGGCTGGCTGCCCGCGGCGGCCGGCTCGGCACCATCGACCCCAACCTGTACGTCGACACCTCGAGCTACGGCCCGCAGGGGATCGACGCGGTCGCGCGGGTCCTCGGCATCGACCAGGTCGTGCACGGCACCGACCGGCCGTACGCCGGGATCACCGACCTCCGCCAAGGCGATGCCGCGACCGCGGTGATCCGCCACGCCAACCCACACCGGCTCCTGTACGGCGTCAACCCCGGGGCCGGGCAACCATCTCCTGAGAGGGGAGTGCAGTGACTGCTCAGCCGATCACCGACGTTCCGAACGTCCCGGCGCGCCAGCCCAGCCGGCTAGTGGATCTCAACAACTGTCTGTCGCTGGACAACCTTCCGGGCCGCGACCTGGATGCCGCAGAGTTGTCCGAGCTGGCCGCGTCGGTTGCCGCGCAGCCGCACCTGTGGGAGGACAAGGTCGCCTACAGCGACGAGGAGCGCGTGTTCGCCTCCCTGCATCGGGACGCGAACGTCGACGTCTGGCTGATCTGCTGGACGCCGGTCAACGACACCGGCTGGCACGACCACGATGTCTCGTCCGGCGCGGTCGCGGTCGCGAAGGGCACGCTGGTCGAGCACAACCTCGCGATCGGCACCGACTCGGTCGAGACCGAGGTGACGGCCGGCGACGTCTACGGCTTCGGCCCGGACCACATCCACCGCCTCACCGGCCTGGACAAGGGCAGCATCACCGTCCATGCCTACAGCCCGCCGCTGTGGCGCATGGGGCAGTACTCGGTCAAGGACGGCGTACTCCGCCGCATCTCCGTCTCCTACGCCGACGAACTCCGGCCGCTCGACTGAGGTCACATTCTCTGACTAAAGTCAGAGAATGGAGATCGCCGCGGTCAGAAGGTTCAACCGGATCGTCACCGAGCGCGTCGGCGCGCTCAACGACGCCTACCTGTCCCGGGACCGTCCGCTCGGGCAGGCCCGGGTGTTGTGGGAGATCGGCGCGGACGGGTGCGACGTACGGGCGCTGCGGACGCGGCTCGGCCTCGACTCCGGGTACCTCAGCCGGTTGCTGCGGTCGCTCGAGGAGGACGGGCTGGTCCGGGTCGAGCAGAGCGGTGCGGACGCGCGCGTGCGGATCGCACGGCTGACCAGGACGGGTGCGAAGGAGCGGCGGCTGCTGGACCGGCGGTCCGACGAGTTGGCCGGGTCGATCCTGGCGCCGTTGAGTGAGCGCCAGCGGGATCGGCTCGTCGCCGCGATGGACGATGTGTCACGGCTGCTGACCGCGTCGATGGTCGACGTCGGCATCGTCGATCCGCGGCGGCCGGAGGCACAGCTGTGCCTGCGCTCGTACTTCGACGAGTTAGGCGAGCGGTTCGACAACGGGTTCGACCACGCGCACAGCATTTCGGCGGAGGACGCCGAGCTGACATTGCCCGCCGGCCTGCTGCTGGTTGCCACGCTGCATGCGGAGCCAGTCGGCTGCGGCGCGTTGAAGCTGCACGGTGAGGAGCCCGCGGAGATCAAGCGGATGTGGGTTTCCCGCGATGCCCGCGGTCTGGGGCTCGGACGCCGGCTGCTCACCGAGCTCGAACGTGAGGCAGTCGCCCGCGGTGCGAACGTCGTACGGCTGGAGACCAATCGGTCACTGACCGAGGCGATCGGTCTGTATCGCGCGTCGGGCTATCAGGGGGTGTCCGCGTTCAACGCGGAGCCGTACGCCCATCACTGGTTCGAGAAGTCGCTCAAGGCCTGAGTGTCCGGGGAGGGCCCCGATCTCCCCGGACACCAGGTGGACTACGGCTTGCGGAGTACGCCGATCAGGCCGTGGGTCTCCTGGTCGAGACCCGCGGAGAACCAGAGGGCGTCGGTGCCGCCGGTGGTCGCGGTGCCCTGGAGCAGAGCCCAGAGGCCGTCGATCGCGAGCGTCTTGCCGCCGGGGGTGCGGACCTGGCCGTCGGACTCGTAGCGACCGTGCGACGTCGGCTGCAGCATGTTGATGCGCCCGTCGCCGAAGTTGCCGACCAGAAGCGTGCCGGCCGGCTGACCCCAGGCGGCCGGAGCCAGCGCGAGGCCCCACGGCGCGTTCAGCGAGTCGCGGGAGGCGACGCGACTGACGAACTTGCCGTCCACCGTGTACTGGTCGACGAAGCCGAGCCCGCGGCCGGCGACGCTGCGGCCGGTCGTCGGGTCGGGCTTGGCGTAGGCGACGAAGATCTTCCCGTTCAGCGTCTGCACGTTGAAGGGCGCGTAACCCTTCGGCAGCGAGCGGTCACGGAACGCCCACCACGGCAACTTGACCGGGTTGAAGGCGCTGTCGAACACGTCGATCCGGCCCTGCGCGAAGTTGGCGGCGTACAGCTGGTCACCGGTGCTTGCCGTCGCGACGGCCAGCCCGGTGTAGGCGGCGCCCGGGGTGGTGGCGACGATCTGCGCCGCACCGATCGTCGGGCTGACCGGCGGGCCCCAGGCGGCGATCTGGCCGGTGAGGGTCGCGAACATGAACCGGGCCGGAGCGCTGACGGTCCCGTTGCTGAGGACGAAGCCGGTGCCCGGGTTCGAGACCTGGCCGGTCGGCAGCGGCACCGTCACCCGGACGGTGGGCACCTTGGTGATCGTGGTCGAGCCCGGCGCGGACGAGTAGAGCGTCGAGCTCGACGTCCCCTGGTTGGACACCCACAGCGGCGTCGTCGCGCCGAGTGAGAGGCCCCATGGGTTGACCAGGTCCGGGTCGGTCAACACGGCCTTGCCGGGGAGGTCGGAGGCGAGGTTCACCTGCTGTACGGCGAGATGCCTCGAGGATTCGTGGTGGTCTTGGTGCGCACTGGCGGTCGCTGGGGTGACCAGCGCGAGACCACCGATGAACGCGGTCGCAAGAGCGAGTGGACGGCCCTTCGGGCGAAGCGACATGTCACTTTCCTGTCGGTTGAGGTGCGGAGCACCATCGATACGGCCCGATGGGCTAGGCGGTTCAATCCGGCGCAGGGTAGACATGGGTAAGCAGCAACGTGGGAGGGGGAAGGAAACTGTGGCGGAGCTTGCGATCCAGCAGTTGAACCCGGCGATCCTGCCGCCGGCGACGGGGAACTACACGCACGGCGTGGTCGTCGGTGGGGCCGAGCGGACGGTGTTCGTCAGCGGTCAGGTGCCGTGGGGCAACGAGCACGGCCGAGTGCCGGAGAGTTTCGAGGCGCAGTGCCGGATGGTCTGGCGCAACGTGCTCTCGGTCCTGGCCGAGGCGGGCATGGGGGTGCTGAACCTGGTGAAGGTGACGACCTACCTGTCCGACCGGCAGTTCCGGGCGCTCAACTCGAAGATCCGCGAAGAGGTCCTCGGTCAGCACGCACCCGCGCTGACCGTGATCATCTGCGACATCTACTCCGAGAACTGGCTCCTCGAGATCGACGCGATCGCGATGGCCTAGTTCCTGTCTGACGGTCGCGCGGACCGTCAGACAGGAACTGCTCGGCTAGGCCCAGGTCTCGGCGTGGGTCGCTACGCCGTTGGGGGCGATGAGTTCGGTGACGACGTCCTCGGCGTCGGCGTCCAGCGGCTCGAACGGGAGCTCGGGTACGACGTACGCGCGGGCGCCGGCGACCATCTCGATGCCGGGGAGCTCGAACCAGGCCTCGCCGACCTCGCGGCTGATCTCGTAGATCGCCTGCTCGGCCGAGTCCACCGGCTCGTCCTCGCCGCCGTCGTCCACCTCGGCGGGGTGCCGTTCCTGGGCCGCCCGGCCGGCGTCGAGCAGCGCGTCCAGGTCGACCACGCGCAGGTCGAACCGCGACACCACGCTGATCACCTGATCCTGCTCGGCCTCTTCGTCGTCCTCGTCGTCGACCGAGTCCTCCAGCAGCAGTGGCGCCGTACCGGTGTGCTCGAAGACCGCGTCGTTCCAGCCCTCGACGAGTTCCTCAAGGGCGGCGTTCTGCTCGTAGAGCGCGGACTGCTCCTCGGCGCCGGTCATCGCGAGCAGGGCGTCGGTGTGGGCCTGGAGGCGCTCGGCCAGCCGGCGGCTCGCCTCGGCCAGCGCCTCCCGGGTCTGCGCGGAGAAGAACTGCTCTGCGGGGGCGGTGATGTCGACTTCAGTCACGTGCTGTTCTTCCCTTGTCTGTGCGTGGGGCTGTGCCTGGATCTGGGATTGCCAGGCGTAAGTATGCGGACAGAACGGCCACGGGCGAAGTCCGGTCCGGAATACGTTGCTGTGAGAAGCCTGTGAGAGCTGTCAGAGCGGGTGTGAGAGGCCTGCGAGAACACTCCTGAGCAGGCAGCGAGCGGTGTGCAGTGGCTTCATGAGCACTTTAGCTGTGAGGTGGCGCCGTCATGTCTGACGTCATCTATCTCGCCGTCACCGTCGTCGTCTTCGCGGCCATCTGGTACGCGCTGCGTGGAGTGGAGAAGCTGTGAGCGCCGAGAACATCGCCGGCCTGGTGGTCGCCGCGGCCCTGGTCCTCTACCTGGTCGCCGCCCTGATCTTCCCCGAGAGGTTCTGATGTCCGACACTGCGGCCGGCCTGTTGCAGGTCGGCTTCCTCATCCTGTGCCTGGCGGCTGTCTACCGGCCACTGGGTGGCTACATGGCTCGCGTCTACACGAGCGACAAGGACTCCAGGTTCGAGCGTGGCGCGTACAAACTGTTCGGCGTCGACGCCAAGGCTGAGCAGACCTGGGCGGTCTATGCGCGGTCGGTGGTCGCGTTCTCCGCCGTCAGCGTGATCCTGCTCTACCTGATCCAGCGGCTGCAGTCCCACCTGCCGCTGTCCAACGGGCTGCCCGGCGTCGAGTCAGGACTGGCGTTCAACACCGCCGCGTCCTTCGTCTCGAACACCAACTGGCAGTCCTACGTTCCCGAGGTCACGATGGGCCACCTGGTCCAGTTCGCCGGCCTCGCGGTCCAGAACTTCCTGTCCGCGGCGGTCGGTATCACCGTCGCGATCGCCGTGATCCGTGGCTTCGCCCGGTCCAAGACCGACCGGCTCGGCAACTTCTGGGTCGACCTGACCCGGACCGTGATCCGGGTGCTGCTGCCGATCGCCGTCCTCGGTGGCCTGCTGCTCGTTGCGATGGGCGTCGTGCAGAACTTCTCCGGCGGCCACGAGGTCACCTCGGTCGTCGGCCAGACACAGACCATCCCCGGCGGCCCGGTGGCGAGCCAGGAAGTGATCAAGGAGCTCGGCACCAACGGCGGTGGCTACTACAACGCCAACTCCTCCCACCCGTTCGAGAACCCGAACGGGTTGTCGGACCTGTTCGAGATCTTCCTGCTGCTGGTGATCCCGGTCGCCCTGACCCGGACGTTCGGCCTGATGGTGAAGGACAAGCGGCAGGGCTACGCGATCCTCGGCGTGATGACCACCATCTGGGCGGCCTTCGTCTTCCTCGCGACGTTCTTCGAGAACCAGGGCGCGGGTGTTGCGACCCAGGCGGCCGGAGCGGCGATGGAGGGCAAGGAGACCCGGTTCGGCGAGTGGGCGTCGTCACTGTTCGCCGTCTCCACCACCGGTACGTCGACTGGCGCGGTGAACTCGATGCACGACTCGTTCACCCCACTCGGCGGCGGCGTACCGCTGTTCCACATGATGCTGGGAGAAGTGACGCCCGGCGGCACGGGCACCGGTCTGTACGGCATTCTCGTGCTCGCCGTCCTCACGGTCTTCGTCGCCGGTCTGATGGTCGGCCGGACCCCGGAGTACCTGAAGAAGAAGATCACCGGCCGCGAGATGAAGCTGGTCTCGCTGTACATCCTGGCCACACCGACGTGTGTCCTGGTCGGTGCGTCGATCGCGATGGGCCTGGCGACAGCGCGCGCGTCGATCCTCAACGCCGACAGCCCACACGGCTTCTCCGAAGTGCTGTACGCCTTCACTTCGGCCGGTAACAACAACGGCAGCGCGTTCGCGGGCATCAGCGCCAACATCCCCTTCTACAACACCGCCCTCGGGCTCGTGATGCTGCTCGGCCGCTTCGTGCCGATCGTGATCGTGCTGGCCTTGGCCGGCTCCTTCGCCCAGCAGCAGCCCGTCCCGGTGACCCAGGGCACGCTGCCGACTCACAAGGCGCTGTTCGTGACGATGCTGGTCGGAGTCGTCCTGATCGTCACCGGCCTGACCTACTTCCCCGCTCTCACCCTCGGACCCCTCGCGGAGGGACTGTGACCACGCTAGTGACGACTCCTCCTCCGACCCCGGAGAAGGTGGCGAAGAAGGCACCCTCAGGTGCGTTCGACCCCAAGATGCTCCTGACCTCGCTACCGGACGCGCTGCGCAAGCTCGATCCGCGGGTGATGGTGAAGAACCCGGTGATGTTCGTGGTCGAGGTCGGCGCGGCCGCCTCGACGATCAAGGCCTTCACCGATCCCAGCATCTTCGTCTGGTGGATCGTGGTCTGGCTCTGGCTGACCGTCGTGTTCGCGAACCTGGCCGAGGCGGTGGCCGAAGGCCGCGGCAAGGCCCAGGCGGAGACCCTGCGGCGGGCGAAGACCGAGACCACCGCACGACGCCTCACCGACGCCGGTGAAGAAGAGATCCCGGCCACCGCGCTGCAACTGGGCGACCGGGTGGTCGTCGAGGCAGGGCAAATCATCCCTGGCGACGGTGACGTGATCGAAGGCGTGGCCAGCGTTGACGAGTCGGCCATCACTGGCGAGTCGGCCCCGGTCATCCGTGAGTCCGGCGGCGACCGCAGTGCGGTCACCGGCGGCACAAAGGTGCTGTCGGACCGGATCGTCGTGCAGATCACCACCAAGCCTGGTGAGAGCTTCATCGACCGGATGATCGCGCTGGTCGAGGGCGCGTCACGGCAGAAGACGCCGAACGAGATCGCGCTGAACATCCTGCTCGCGAGCCTGACGATCGTCTTCCTGATCGCGGTGGCGACGCTGCCGACGTTCGCCGCCTACGCCAACACGAACCTGAGCATCGTGATCCTGGTGGCCCTCCTGGTCGCCCTGATCCCGACCACCATCGGAGCGCTGTTGTCGGCGATCGGTATCGCCGGCATGGACCGGCTGGTGCAGCGCAACGTGCTGGCGATGTCGGGCCGCGCGGTCGAGGCCGCGGGTGACGTGAACACGCTGCTGCTGGACAAGACCGGCACCATCACGCTGGGCAACCGGCAGGCGTCGGAGTTCATCCCGGTCCAGGGCGTGACCGACACCGAGCTGGCCGATGCGGCCCAGCTGTCCAGCCTGGCCGACGAGACACCGGAGGGACGGTCGATCGTCGTACTGGCGAAGACCGGCTACGGGCTGCGCGAGCGGCACACCGGAGAGTTGCCGCACGCAACCTTCGTCGAGTTCACCGCACAGACGCGGATGAGCGGCGTGGACGTGGACGGCCGGCAGGTTCGCAAGGGCGCGGCCGGTGCGGTGAACGCCTGGATCCACAGCCACGGCGGCGCCGCCGACCCGAAGCTCGGTGAGATGGTCGACGGCATCTCGGCCTCCGGCGGTACGCCGCTCGTGGTCGCCGAGAGCGTGAACGGGAAGGCCCGGGCTCTCGGGGTCATCCACCTCAAGGACGTGGTCAAGGAAGGCATGCGGGAGCGGTTCGACCAGATGCGCGCGATGGGCATCCGGACCGTGATGATCACCGGTGACAACCAGTTGACCGCGAAGGCGATCGCCGAGGAGGCCGGGGTCGACGACTTCCTGGCCGAGGCGACGCCCGAGGACAAGATGGCGCTGATCAAGAAGGAGCAGGAGGGTGGCCGGCTGGTCGCGATGACCGGTGACGGGACCAACGACGCCCCCGCGCTCGCCCAGGCCGACGTCGGCGTGGCGATGAACAGCGGGACGTCGGCGGCCAAGGAGGCCGGCAACATGGTCGACCTCGACTCCAACCCGACCAAGCTGATCGAGATCGTCGAGATCGGCAAGCAGTTGCTGATCACCCGCGGTTCGCTGACCACGTTCTCGATCGCCAACGACGTGGCGAAGTACTTCGCCATCCTGCCCGCGCTGTTCGCGGCGGCGTACCCGGGGCTGGACAAGCTGAACATCATGGGGCTGCACTCGCCGCAGTCCGCGATCGTCTCCGCGATCGTGTTCAACGCCCTGGTGATCGTGGCACTCGTACCGCTCGCCCTGCGCGGCGTGCAGTACAAGCCGTCCTCGGCGTCCGCGATGCTGCGGCGCAACCTGCTGGTGTACGGCGTCGGTGGTCTGGTCACCCCGTTCATCGGCATCAAACTCCTCGACCTGGTGATCTCCTTGATCCCCGGAATCCGCTGAAAGGCTGTTGTTCATGGCAAGCAATCTCCCCGGCTCCGTCCGGCAGTTCGGGGTCGCGATCAGGGCCCTGCTGGTCTTCACCGTCATCCTCGGCATCGCGTACCCGCTGGCGATGACCGGTGTGGCCCAAGCGCTCTTCCACAGCAACGCGAACGGCTCGATCGTCCAGGTGAACGGCAAAGACGTGGCCTCCGATCTGATCGGTCAGGCCTACACCAAGCAGGTGATCAAGGACGGCAAGCCCGAGGTCGACGCTGACGGCAACCCGGTGATGGAGGCCGACCCGATGTGGTTCCAGACCCGCCCGTCCGCGGTGGACTACGACGGCATGGGCAGCTCCGGGTCGAACCTGGGACCGAACAACGCCGACCTGCTCGCCGCCGTCCAGGAGCGGAAGAAGGCCGTCGCGGACCTCGAGGGCGTAGACCCGTCCCAGGTCCCGCCGGACGCCGTCACGGCCAGCGCCAGCGGCCTCGACCCGTCGATCAGTCCGGCGTACGCCGCTCTGCAGGTGAACCGGGTCGCGCGGGAGCGCGGGTTGGACGTCGCGAAGGTGCAGCAACTGGTCAAGGAGAACACCAAGGGCCGCACGCTCGGATTCCTGGGTGAGCCGGCCGTCAAGGTTGTCACGCTCAACAACGCACTCGCCAAGCTGGGCTGAGCTGAGAGCATGGAGGTATGAGCAAGAGCGGCCGTGGGCATCTGCGGATCTACCTGGGTGCCGCGCCTGGCGTCGGGAAGTCCTACAAGATGCTGGGCGAGGGTCAGCGCAGGCTGGCCCGGGGCACGGATGTCGTGGTCGGATTCGTTGAGACCCACGGCCGCGAGCACACCGCGGAGATGCTCGAAGGACTCGAGATCGTGCCGCGGCGGATCATCGACTACCGCGGCGCCAGTTTCACCGAGATGGACCTCGACGCGGTGCTGGCCCGGCGGCCGGAGGTGGCGCTGGTCGACGAACTGGCGCACACCAACGTGCCAGGCAGCCGCAACGAGAAGCGCTGGCAGGACATCGACGAGATCCTGGCCGCCGGGATCGACGTGATCTCGGCCGTCAACATCCAGCACCTCGAGTCGATCAACGACGTGGTCGAGAAGATCACCGGCGTACCGCAGCAGGAAACGGTCCCGGACCGGGTGGTCCGGGCCGCCGACCAGATCGAGCTCGTCGACATGACCCCGGAGGCGCTCCGCCGCCGGATGGCCCACGGCAACGTCTATTCGGCGGACAAGATCGATGCCGCCCTGGGCAACTACTTCCGGGTCGGCAACCTGTCCGCCCTGCGCGAACTGGCGCTGTTGTGGCTCGCCGACCGGGTGGACGTGGGCCTGCAGCAGTACCGTGCCCAACATGACATCGACTCGACCTGGGAAGCCCGGGAACGTGTCGTGGTCGCCCTCACCGGCGGCCCCGAGGGTGGGACCCTGATCCGGCGTGCCGCCCGCATCGCCGCCCGGTCCTCCGGTGGAGACCTGCTCGCCGTTCACGTCGCCCGCTCCGACGGGCTGACCGGCGCCGACCCGAAACGCCTCGCCGAGCAACGCATTCTCGTCGAGAGCCTCGGTGGTACGTACCACCAGGTCGTCGGCGACGACGTACCGGCCGCGCTGCTGACCTTCGCCCGGGCCGAGAACGCGACCCAGCTGGTGCTCGGCGGCAGCCGCCGGTCCCGGTTCGGCGCGCTGACCGGTCCAGGGATCGGTACGTCGACGATCCGTGACTCCGGCGACATCGACGTTCACATCGTCACCCACTCGCAAATGGGCCGTGGCCGGCTGCCTCGGTTGCGCGGCAGCCTGTCCACCCGGCGCAAGGTCGAGGGGTTCGTGCTGGCCGTCGTACTGCCGCCGCTGCTGGCCCTGCTGCTCGGGATCGGCGGTGACAGCCTCAACCTGACCAGCAACGTGCTCGCGTTCCTGCTGGCTGTGGTCATTGTCGCCCTGGTCGGCGGATTGTGGCCGGCCATGGTGACCGCTGTCGGTGGGACCGTCGTACTGAACTACTTCTTCACGCCGCCGACGCGCACATTCACGATCGCCGAGCTGAACAATGTGCTCGCGCTGGCGATCTTCGTGCTGGTCGCGGCGATGGTGAGCTCGGTCGTCGACCGGGCCGCCCGCCGGACCAGACAAGCAGCCCGGGCGGCAGCCGAGTCGGAGACCCTGGCGACCTTGGCCGGGTCCGTGCTGCGCGGCGAGACCGCGCTGCCGGCGCTGCTGGAGCGGGTCCGGGAGGCCTTCGGGATGACGAGCGCCTGCCTGATGGAGCGGGTCGACAACGACGAGCTGACCGAGGTCTGGCGGCCGATCGCCTCGGCCGGTACGCCGACGTGTCGCCGGCCCGAGGACGGCGACGCCGAGATCCCGGGGCGGGACGACCTCGTCCTGGTGCTGCAGGGCCGACAGCTCGCGGCGGACGAACGCCGGCTGGTCGGTGCGTTCGCCGCTCACGCGGCCGCCCTGGTCGACCGGGCCAGGCTGAGCGCGGCGGCCGCCGAGGCCAAGCCGCTGGCCGAGGCGGACAAGCTCCGTACGGCGCTGCTGCGCGCGGTCGGCCATGATCTTCGCTCCCCGCTGGCCTCGGCGAAGGCGTCCGTGACGAGCCTGCGCAGTGACGATGTCGAATGGAGCGAGTCGGAGCGGGCCGAACTGCTGGAGACGGCGGACGAGTCGCTGGACCGCCTGTCGCGTCTGGTGGACAACTTGCTCGACCTCAGCCGCTTGCAGGCCGGCGTACTGCCGGTCTTCACCCGGCCGATGGCGCTGGACGAGATTGTGCCCGGCGTACTGGCCGAGCTCGGTGACCAGAGCGAGAAGGTCACCGTCGACATTCCGCACACGTTGCCTCTGGTAGAGGCCGACCCCGCGCTGCTGGAGCGGGTCGTCGCGAACCTGCTCGCCAACGCGATCCGGTACTCGCCGCCCGGCCGCGCGCCGTTGATCACCGGCAGTGCCCTGGGCGACACGGTCGAGGTCCGGGTGATCGACCGTGGACCGGGCATCCCGCGCGAGGAGCGGGACCGGGTGTTCGCGCCGTTCCAGCGACTGGGCGACACTGACAACACGGTCGGCGTCGGTCTCGGGCTGGCGCTGGCGCGTGGCCTCGCCGAGGCGATGCACGGCACCCTGCAGCCCGAGGACACTCCGGGTGGTGGGCTGACGATGGTGGTCTCGATCCCGGCCGCGAGCCTGCGGACGGCCGACGCGCCGGTCCCCGGATCGCGCGAACGCTCCGAGCCGGAGGCCTTATGACCAGGGTGCTTGTTGTCGACGACGAGCCGCAGATCGTGCGGGCGTTGCAGATCAACCTGAAGGCCCGCGGCTACGAGGTGCATCTGGCCGGCAGCGGTACGGCGGCTTTGAAGGTGGCGGCGCAGCACCCGCCGGAACTGGTCATCCTTGACCTGGGGTTGCCGGACTTCGACGGCGTCGACGTGATTCGCGGCCTGCGTGGCTGGACCGAGGCACCGATCCTGGTGCTGTCCGGCCGGACCGACAGCACGGACAAGGTCGAGGCGCTGGACGCCGGCGCGGACGACTACGTGACCAAGCCGTTCGGGATCGACGAGTTGCTCGCCCGGATGCGCGCCGTACTGCGGCGCAGCAACATCGCCCAGGACCAGCCGGTGGTGACCGTCGGCGGGATCCGGGTCGACCTGTCCGCGAAGCGCGTCACCCTGGAGACCGGTGAGGACATCCGGCTCACCCCGACCGAGTGGCACCTGCTCGAGGTCCTGGTCCGGCACCCCGGCAAGCTGATGTCGCAACGCCAGCTCCTGACCGAGGTCTGGGGCCCCGGGTACGAGAACGCGAGCGGCAACCTGCGCTTCTATATGGGCCAGCTCCGCCGCAAACTCGAGGCCGACCCGGCCCGCCCGAAACACCTCCTGACCGAACCAGGCATGGGCTACCGCTTCGAGCCGTGACGGGGATCAACTGGTGCGGCTGATGGTGCAGCGGATGTCCGTTTCGTTCAAGACCGAAGGGTGGTTCTGCGGGAAGGTAGAGCCATGGACACCTTCACCGCTGGTCGTGATTTCGTACGCCGGGAGGCCCGGCTGGTCGAGAATCGGCTGTTCGCCGCTGTCTTCGAGGACGCCGATCCGCAAGGGGTGGTCGAGGCACTGCGTGGCTATCAGAACGCCGACGGCGGCTTCGGCCATGGACTGGAGCCGGACAAGCTGGTCCCGGACAGCCTGTCGCTGGACGTGGAGGTGGCGTTCAACATCTTGCTCGCCTCCGGCGCCCGGGACGACGAGATGGTTCGCCGGGCGGTCGACTGGCTGGCCGCGACCGCGACCGCCGATGGCGCGGTCTCGCTCTGCTCGCCGGCCATCGAGGGGTATCCGCGCGCCGAGCACGTGTCCGAATGGACCTACCAGCCCAGCATCAACCCGACCGCGGGCCTGGTCGGGCGGTTGTACAAGCTCGGCTTCGAGCACCCGTGGCGCGAACACGCAGGTGCGTGGTGCGCGGCCCAGCTGGCCGAGGCCCTCCCCGAGGACGCCCACGGGCTGCACGAGGCGCTGGAGTTCCTGGAACACACCGACGACGTCGACCTCGACCGCGTCCGCGAGTGGCTGCCGAAGCTTCAGCACTTCCGCGCCGACGCGGCGGACCCGTCGTACGGCGTGACTCCGCTGCACCTGGCGCCGACGCCCGACAGCGTCTGGCGGCCGCTCTTCGACGACGCACAGATCGAGGCCCACCTCGACCGCCTGATCGCCGACCAGCAGCCGGACGGCGGCTGGTCGATCACCTGGGAGCCGCCGAGCCAGGCCGCCACCCTCGCGTACCGCGGCATCCTCACCGTCGGCGCACTCAGCACACTGAAGGCCTACGGCCGGCTCTGACCGGCCCTTGAACGCACGACGGCCCTCCACGAAATTCGTGGAGGGCCGTTGACGTTTGTATCGTTACCGCTCTTCGCGGAAGTCGACGTGCAGGCGAACCGCCGGGTCGTACTTGCGCATCACCAGGCGGTCGGGGTTGTTCCGCCGGTTCTTCCGGGTGACGTACGTGAACCCGGTCCCCGCCGTACTGCGGAGCTTGACGATCGGGCGGAGGTCGTTGCGCTTGGCCATACTGGTTCCTTTCCTACCGGCGCAGCTCAGGATAATTTGGGCTGGTTGTCGTTTTCAACAAGACGGGACGCTGAATGATTCCGGTGACGCTGCTGACGGGCATCGACGAGCCGTTCCGGGCCGCCGTGGCCGGCAATCTGCTGGCCGCCGCGGGCCGGCCCGGTGTGCTGGTCGAGTACGACGTCAGCGGCCTGGCCGGTGGGTCGGTCGTCCGGATCGCGCGGACCGCGGACGGAGTCATCGACCGCGAGGTGATCAGGATGGATCACCCGTGCGTGTCCTGCGCGATGCGCGACTCGCTCGTCCCGCTGCTGGTCAGCATCGCCGCGGTCGAGCGGTACGACGTCGCGATCGTGTCCGTCCCGGGCGCCGGGGACACCAAGGCGCTGGCCGCTGAGATCGCTCGGGACGCGGCCGGGGAGCTGCTCACGGTGTCGATCATCACGACGATCGACGCGGCCGGTGCGGTCGGCGACCTGACCGGGGAGCAGTTGATCCAGGAGCGCGGCATCCCGACCGCCGCCGAGGACGGCCGGGCGATCGCCGAGGTGATCGTGCGTCAGTTGGAGCACGCGGACGCCGCCGTACTGAGTGGCGATGACGAGACGGCTCGAGCGCTCGTACAGGCTGTCAACCCTCGGCTACTCATCCGGACCACACCGGCCGGGCTGCTCGGCCTACGCCTGCATGATCCGGACGCGGCGACATCGACGGAGCCCGGTGCGATCAGTGCGCCGCTGGAGGGTGGGCCGGTGCAGACCCTCGTCTGGCAGTCGGACCGGCCGTTCCACCCCGAGCGGCTGTACGACGCCCTGGAGGATCTGGTCGCCGGTACGGCGCGCGGCCGGGGGACGGTGTGGATCGCGACCCAGCACCGCCACCGGCTCAGCTGGGACAGTTTCGGCACGAACATCGCGATCGGGGTACTGGGTCCGTGGCTGGCCGATCTGCCGGCCGACCGGTGGTCCACGGTCGGGCAGCACCATCAAGCCCGCTCGGCCCTCGAGTGGCACCCCGAGCACGGCGACCGGGCGTCGTACCTGTCCTTCACCGGCATCGGTCTGGACGTCCGGGAATTACGGGAGCGCCTGGATGGTTGTCTCCTTCGTGCGGATGAACCGGTCCACCCCTTGACCGATCCGTTCGCCCCTTATCTGGAAGGAAGTGCGGCAGCATGAAGAAAGACATCCACCCCGACTACCGCCGGGTCGTCTTCCGGGACAAGTCCGGCAACTTCAGCTTCCTCACCGGGTCGACGCGCGAGAGCAACGAGACGGTCGAGTGGCACGACGGCAACACCTACCCGGTGGTCGACGTCGAGATCTCGTCCGCGACGCACCCGTTCTACACGGGCCAGCAGCGCGTGATGGACACCCAGGGCCGGGTGGAGAAGTTCAGGCAGCGCTACGGCCAGAAGAAGTAACTCTGGTCTTTTCCAGCCCGTCGCCTCGTTGAGGCGGCGGGCTTTTGTCTCGAATACGAGACAGAAAGCGCCGTCAGCGGCACGCTGAATCCAGCGGTCAGGTCCCAGACTGGGGCTGTGGAACCGGTGGAGCTCTCGGGTGCTGGGCTGACGCCGCTGGAGGCCGTCGCGCTCGCGCAGCGCCGGACGGCCGTGCGGTTGAGCGACGACGCCCGGAAGCGGATGAGTGAGTCCGCGGCGGCCGTTGTCGAGGTCGCCCGGTGGCGGCCGGTGTATGGGCGGACCACCGGGGTCGGCGCCAACCGGGACGTGCTGACCACGGACCCCGAGCACGGCGCCCGGTTGCTCGGATCCCATTCCACCACCGGTACGACGTCGTACCCCCAGGACGTGGTCCGGCTCGGACTGCTGATCCGGATCAACCAGTTGGCGGCCGGTGGGTCCGGGCTCGATCCGGACGTCGCCGACGCGATCGTTGCCCTGCTCAACGATGGTGAGTTGCCGGATCTGCATCGCGGCGGTGCGATCGGCACCGGGGATCTCGGGCCGCTGGCCGAACTCGGGCTCGCACTCGGCGAGGTCATCGACGGCACCAGCGCGCTGCCCCTGCTGTCCAGCAACGCGATCACTTTGGCCGAGTGCTGTCTCGCGTACGTCGAGGCCTGCACGCTGATCAACGTCGTACCCCTGGTCGGAGCGCTGTCGCATGTCGCGCTCCGGGGCAACGCCGAGGTGTACGACGTCCGCGTGCACGAGGCCCGCCCGCAACCCGGTCAGGTGCGCGTGGCCCGGCGGATGCGCGGGCTGCTGGACGGCCTGCCGATCCCGTCGGCCCGGATCCAGGACCCCTTCGGCCTGCGCGCCTTCGCGCAGGTGCTCGGCCCGGCCGTCGACCATGTAGATGCCCTAGGCAATAGCTTGCGGATCGACATCAACGCGTCCGCCGAGAACCCGCTGGTGGCCGAGGACACCGTGCTGCACAACGGCAACTGGCACGCGATGCCGATCGCCCTTGCCCTCGACTCGCTCCGGCTCAGCCTGCACAGCGTCGCCACCCTGTCCACGTCGCGCGTCGCGAACCTCGTCGACCCGGAGTACACCGGCCTGAGCCGGTTCCTCGCCAGCGGTGCGGAGGCGAGCTCAGGCGTGATGATGATCGAGTACGTCGCCCACGACGCGCTGGCCGGGGTCCGGTCCGCGGCGCAGCCGGCGACTCTCGGTACGGCGACCTTGTCCCGTGGAGCCGAGCATCACGCGAGCTTCGCGCCACAGGCCGCCGTACTGAGTGCTCAGCTTCTCGACGCGCTCCGGGAAGTGCTGGCCTGCGAACTCGTCACCGCGGTGCGGGCGATCCGGCTGGCCGGGCTGACACCTGACGACCTCGCCCCGGCGGCGGTCGGGCCGTGGCTGGCGGACGCGTTCGCCGCGCTGCCGCCCGATCTGACCGACCGGTCGCTGCGGGAGGACCTGGAGATCGCCCGCGGTCTGATGACGCAGTGGGGCGATCGCCAGGTCGAGCATCCCGCCGAGTCCGGCTAGAGCTGCATCAGGTTGAACGCGGCGGCCATCGCCTTGAAGCCGTCGGCGTTCGGGTGCAGGTGGTCGCCGACGTCGTACGCCGGCAGCATCTTTGTCGGCGCCGCGGGGTCGCGCACCGCCTTGTCGAAGTCGACCACGCCGTCGTACTCACCTGACGTCCGGATCCAGGTGTTCAGCGCCTGCCGATCCGCCTCACCTTCGGGCGAGTAGTACCCCGCACCTTCGTACGGCGTCAGCGTCGCGCCGATCGCCTTCAGACCGGCCTGATGCGCCCGCTGATACCGGCATTCAGGACGCCGAGTTCGCGGGACACCGGCTGGGCCAGCAGCCGGTCGGCCAGCTGGTCCGGGTACCGCAGGTTCTGGTCGACAGGCGACACCACGCCGTCGGTGATCGAGTCGCCGAACAGCACCACCGAGCCACGCACCTGGCTCTTCACGTCGACGCCCTCGATGATGTAGCGCGCCGCGCCTGGAATCGCCTGGTACTGCGATCCGTCGCCGGCGGTCTGGTCACCGGTCGCGGAGAAGCCGGTCGCGAACCCGGCCGGATGCTGCGTGAGCGGGCCAGTCGGGCCCGGGAAGTAGGTGCTGATCACCAGATCCCTGTCCTCCGGTACGACGACGTGCACCGGATCGGACACCCACTCCGCGCCGACCGGGATCGTGACCGACGCGCGGCCGCCGAACAGCACCGGGACCAGCGTGCTCGGCTCGACCGTCGGCGTACCGGCGAGGTCGTCGGCCCGCGGCGTGACGGTCGCCTTGCCGACAACGAGTGGAGACGTTCCGTAGACGTTCGACAACCGCAGCCGCAGATCCGAGCCCCCGACCGACACATGCGCCACCTGCCGCAGCGTCGTGTCCGTGACCCCGGTCGCCGACATCCCCGACGTACCGGGCGGAGTCACAGCGACCGACCAACTCCCAACCCAGTCCGCGGGCGCCCCGGCCGAAGCCGTAGGACTAACCGCAACAACAATCAGAGCCACCGCAACAACCAACTGCTTGACGCGACGCATGAGACCACCTTCGTCTGGGCGGATACGTGAGGTGTTCCCTTCGATCTCACCCGCAGTCACCGTCGGGGAGCAACCGGTCATCGGCGAACGGTCGAACCGCTGCGCTGGACGGGGAAATCAGCCGTGGAGGCGGCGGGTCAGGGCTGTGGCTGCCTGGCGGACTCGGTGGGCCAGGAGGTGGCGTTCGGAGGGGGGTACGGCGTCGGTGCGGAAGGTGACGCTGATGGCGGCGGCTGGGTGGCCGGCGTGGTCGACGGCGGCGCTGGCCACGGAGGCGACGCCGGGGGTGATGAAGGAGTCCTCGACCGCGTAGCCCTGGCGTTTCTCATCCGCGAGGAGCCGGCGCAGCTGGGTCAGCGTCTGCGGGCCGTGGTCGGTCCGGCGGACGAAGCTCTCGGGGTTGGGGAAGAGTGCGCGGACCTGGGCCGGCGGGAGCTCGGCGAGCAGAGCGCGGCCGGAGGCGGTGAGGGTGGCTGGGAGGCGTACGCCGACGTCCGTGACAAGGGTGACCGGACGAGGCGGCTGTTCTTTCAGCAGGTAGACGAGCTCGCGCCCGTGCAGCACGCCGAGGTGCGCGGTCTGGCCGACCTCGGCGACGAGCTGGATCAGGAGCGGACGCGCCAGCCGCTCGAGCGGATCGTGGCGGAGGTACGCCGATCCGATCTCGAACGCCGCGACGCCGAGCCCGTACCGCTTCTCCTCCGGGAGGTGCGTCACGAAGCCTTCGTCGATCATTGCCCGCAGCAAGTGGTACGTCGACGAGCGCGGCAGGCCGACCGCGGAGGCGATGCGCTCCATCGGCACCGGACCGGGCTGGGTGGCCAGGAACGTCAGCACCCGCAGAGTGCGGGTCGAGGCGGGAACGTTGCCGCTCACAACGGCAGCGTAGCCGCCCTGGTCTCAGATTCCGGACGATTGGTGCTTCTTGGCGCGGCTCCGCTTCAGCCAGAACCGCACTGCCTCGCCGGCGACCGCGAGCGCGAACAGTCCGCCGGTGATCGCCCAGTCGATGTCCTCGTCGGCCCCGGACAGCATGATCCCGACGCCGACCGACAGTACGGCGAAGAACGACAGCGAGATGATCGGCCGGTTCACAGCGCCTTCTCCGCGGTCCACGAGGCACCCGTCACCCGGTAGCCGAGCCACTCGTTCACGGCGAGCATCGGCGCGTTGCCCGCGTCGTTCCCGGTGTGCGCGGTGACGAACCCCGCATCCCGGGCTCGCACCAGCGCCGTCGACTTCACCACCTTCGCCAGCCCACGTCCACGCGCGGCCGGGATCGTGCCGGTCAGGTTCGACCAGATCACCCGCCGCCCGGGGTCCGCGGTGGTGGTCACGAAGGACAGGACGGTGTCGCCGTCCAGCACCGCGACACTCAGGTCGCGTCGCAGGTCCGGGTGATCCCATTGCGCCGCCAGCCATTCGTCGTACGCCGGTGAGTCCGACAAGCCGCTGGGGTCACCATCGGCGACGGCGGTCGAGGCGAGCCAGATCTGCCGCGGGTCCACCTGGTCGTAGTCGACGACCCGCAAACCGTCGGGCGCAGGCAACGGCTCGGGTACGGCGCTCAGTTCGGCGCTGGAACCGCTCATCCGGCGACCGATGACGAAACCGCGCTTGGTCGCGAACGCCTTCGACGCGTCGTCGTCGCTGACCACGATCAGCAGGGACCCGGCACCGACGCGCGCCGCCTCGGCGCCGATCGCGTCGGCCATCGCGGAACCGATGCCCTGCCGGCGATGCTCCGGCGGCACGTGCACCGTGATCCGGACTCGCGGTTTCTCCTGCTCAGGACCGGGGAGGTACACATTCCCGTAGCCGACCACGTCCGGTCCGTCGACGGCGATGAGCACGACCCTGGTCGAGCTGTTGCGTAGCCCGGCCTCGACACCGCGGGGCGTCATCACCAGTTGCGGCATCACAACGGCCCAGACCCGGGCGATTCCTACCGCATCCTCCGGCCCCGCCGTCCGGATCTCGAACACCATTCCTTGACTCTAGTGGGACGCGGGGTCCATGGATGTCTGAGATTCGAGACAGAAAGTGCACGGCGCTGCTGTCGGTTCCGGGTGCCGCGCGGTGCAATGAGCAGGTGAACGAGGTGAAGAACACAGCCGAGGTGATCGTCGGCATCGGACCGCTGGCTCCCGCCGACGTGGTCGCGGTGGCGCGGTACGGCGCGCGGGTACGGATCGACGAGCAGGCGCTGGAAGAGATCGCGAAGTCGCGTGCGGCGATCGAGGCTCTGGCCCACGCGGACACTCCGCACTACGGAGTCTCGACCGGCTTCGGGGCGCTCGCGACCCGGCACATCGCGCCCGAGTTGCGGGCACAGTTGCAGCGCAGCCTGGTCCGGTCGCACGCGGCCGGCTCCGGACCCGAGGTCGAGACCGAGGTCGTCCGGGCGCTCGCTCTGCTGCGCCTGTCCACCCTCGCCACCGGCCGCACCGGCGTGAAGGTCGAGACCGCCCAGGCGTACGCCGGCCTCCTCAACGCACACCTGACTCCGGTGGTCTACGAGTACGGCAGTCTTGGCTGCTCCGGTGATCTCGCGCCGCTGTCCCACGTCGCGCTCGCGGTGATGGGCGAAGGCCCGGTTCGTGATGCCGAGGGCAACCTTCTTCCAGCGGGCGAGGCGCTGGCGGCGCACGGACTCACACCGGTTGTGCTGGCAGAGAAGGAAGGCCTCGCGCTGATCAACGGCACCGACGGCATGCTCGGCATGCTGGTGCTCGCGCTGGCCGACCTCGACCGCCTGTTCAAGACCGCGGACATCGCCGCCGCGATGAGCGTCGAGGGGCAACTCGGCACCGACCGGGTGTTCGCCGAGGACCTGCAGGCGCTGCGACCGCACCCCGGCCAGGCCTTCGCCGCCGCCAACCTGCGAGTGATCCTCGCCGGCAGCGCCATCGTGGCCAGCCATCGCGGCCCGGACTGCAACCGGGTTCAGGATGCCTACTCACTGCGGTGTTCGCCGCAGGTGCACGGCGCGGCCCGGGACACCGCCGACCACGCGGCCACGGTCGCCGGCCGCGAGCTCGCCGCCGCGATCGACAACCCGGTCGTCCTGCCCGACGGCCGGGTCGAGTCGAACGGCAACTTCCACGGCGCCCCGGTGGGGTACGTGCTCGACTTCCTCGCGATCGCCGTGGCGGACGTGGCCGGCATCAGCGAGCGCCGTACCGATCGCTTCCTCGATGTTGCGCGCAACCATGGCCTGAACGCCTTCCTGGCCGACGATCCCGGTGTCGACAGCGGCCACATGATCGCGCAGTACACGCAGGCCGCGATCGTGTCCGAGCTGAAGCGGCTCGCCGTACCGGCCAGCGTGGACTCGATCCCGAGCAGTGCGATGCAGGAGGACCACGTCTCGATGGGATGGTCGGCCGCGCGCAAGCTGCGCAAGGCGATCGACGGGCTGCAGCGGGTCCTTGCGATCGAGATCCTGACCGGCGCGCGGGCGCTCGACCTGCGCGCACCGCTGACCCCGGCTCCGGCCACCGCCGCCGTCCGGGACGCCCTGCGTGAGTACGTCGAGGGGCCGGGCACCGACCGCCATCTGGCTCCCGAACTCGAGCACTCCGTCCGTCTTGTTGCCGACGGCACCTATTTGTCCGCAGTCGAGGCCGTCACCGGCCCCCTGTCATAGAAAGGCTGGATCACCCATGTCCGGACCCCGTCCTGTGCGCGCGCCCCGCGGCACCACCCTGACCGCCCGCGGCTGGCAGCAGGAGGCCGCGCTGCGGATGCTGCAGAACAACCTCGATCCCGAGGTCGCCGAGCACCCCGACGAGCTGGTCGTGTACGGCGGTTCCGGCAAGGCGGCCCGGGACTGGAACTCGTTCGACGCGATGGTCCGGACGCTGACCACGCTGAAGGACGACGAGACGATGCTGGTGCAGTCCGGCCGGCCGGTCGGCGTACTGCAGACGCACGAGTGGGCGCCGCGGGTACTGATCGCGAACTCGAACCTGGTCGGCGACTGGGCGACCTGGGAGGAGTTCCGCCGGCTCGAGGCACTGGGGCTGACCATGTACGGCCAGATGACGGCCGGGTCGTGGATCTACATCGGCACCCAGGGGATCCTGCAGGGCACGTACGAGACGTTCGCCGCGGTCGCGGCGAAGAAGTTCGGCGGCACGCTGGCCGGCACCATCACGCTGACCGCCGGCCTCGGTGGCATGGGCGGCGCGCAGCCGCTGGCCGTGACGATGAACGACGGTGTGGCGATCTGCATCGACGTCGACTCCTCCCGGATCGACCGCCGGATCGAGCACCGGTACCTCGACGTTCGCGCCGACTCGCTCGAGGACGCGCTGCGGCTCGCCGAGGAAGCCAAGAAGGCCCGCCGGCCGCTGTCGATCGGTGTCCTGGGCAACGCCGCGGTGATCGTGCCGGAGTTGCTCGAGCTGGGCGCGCCGATCGACATCGTCACCGACCAGACCTCGGCGCACGACCCGTTGATGTACCTGCCGGTGGGGATCGACTTCGACGACTGGTCCGCCGCCCGGGAGAAGGACCCGGCCGGCTTCACCGAGCGCGCGCAGGCCTCGATGGCGCGGCACGTCGCCGCGATGGTGGGCTTCCAGGACGCGGGGGCCGAAGTCTTCGACTACGGCAACTCGATCCGCGACGAGGCCCGCAAGGCCGGGTTCTCCCGGGCGTTCGAGTTCCCCGGCTTCGTGCCGGCGTACATCCGGCCGTTGTTCTGCGAGGGGAAGGGCCCGTTCCGGTGGGCGGCGCTGTCGGGCAACCCGGCCGACATCGCGAAGACCGACGCAGCCATCCTCGATCTGTTCGGAGACAACGAGCACCTGACCCGCTGGATCAAGATGGCCGGCGAGCGGGTCGCGTTCCAGGGTCTGCCGGCCCGGATCTGCTGGCTCGGCCAGGGCGAGCGGGACAAGGCCGGCGTCCGGTTCAACGACATGGTCGCCTCGGGTGAACTCGAGGCCCCGATCGTCATCGGCCGGGACCACCTGGACACCGGCAGTGTGGCCTCGCCGTACCGCGAGACCGAAGGAATGCTCGACGGCTCGGACGCGATCGCGGACTGGCCGTTGCTGAACGCAATGGTGAACGTGGCCAGCGGCGCGTCCTGGGTGTCGATCCACCACGGCGGCGGCGTCGGCATCGGCCGGTCCATCCACGCCGGCCAGGTATCGGTTGCCGACGGCACCGACCTGGCCCGGCAGAAGCTGGAACGGGTCCTCTCCAACGACCCCGCGATGGGTGTCATCCGGCACGTGGACGCGGGCTACGACAAGGCCGCGGAGGTCGCGGCCGAGCAAGGCGTCAGGGTTCCGATGCAGGAGTCCTGAGCCGGATCATGTGACAGCGTGCGACCATGGCATTCTCTACCGTTATGGTGCACTTTCCCGGGGAACCGGAAACCGGTCGGCCGCGTGGTTTCGGTCTCCGGTTCCGCTAGGGTCTTTCGGGCGACCGACGACGAGCGCGAAGGGGCGCCATGATCGAGTTCGAGGACGTCACCAAGCGGTATCCGGACGGCACCGTGGCCGTCGACAACCTGTCCCTGCGGATCCCGAGCGGTCAGATCACCGTGTTCGTCGGGCCTTCGGGCTGCGGCAAGACCACGTCGTTGCGGATGATCAACCGCACGATCGAGCGCACCGGTGGGCGCATCTCGATCGACGGTGAGGACATCAACAGCAAGGACGCCGTAACACTGCGGCGCGGCATCGGTTACGTGATCCAGCACGCCGGACTGTTCCCGCACAAGACGGTGGTGGACAACGTCGCCACCGTGCCGAAGCTGCTCGGCTGGGACAAACGCAAGACCCGCGCCACCGCGATGGAGTTGCTGGAGCGCGTCGGCCTCGACCTCAAGCTGGCCGAGCGGTATCCGAGCCAGCTGTCCGGTGGCCAGCAGCAACGAGTCGGCGTTGCCCGCGCACTCGCGGCCGACCCGGCGATCATGCTGATGGACGAGCCGTTCAGCGCCGTCGACCCGATCGTGCGCAACCAGCTGCAGGAGGAACTGCTCCGGCTGCAACGCGACATCGGTAAGACCATCGTGTTCGTCACCCACGACATCGACGAGGCGATCAAGCTCGGCGACAACGTCGCGGTACTGCGCACCGGCGGCAAGCTCGCCCAGTTCGCGCCGCCGGCCGAGTTGCTGGCCAACCCGGTCGACGACTTCGTCCGGGGATTCGTCGGGCAGGACCGTGGTTACCGCGCCCTGACCTTCGTGCACCCTGACGACCTGCCGCTGAAGCCGGTGCCGTCCGACCTGATCCTGGACGACGACGACGTGCCGGTCGGCTGGCGGATCGAGACCGCGGACGAGATGCAGCCGCTCGGTGCCGTGTTCACCCGCGGTGACTCGCTGCGCGCGGCCCTCGACGCCGTCCTCACCTCGCCGTCGGGCTACGGCGTCTGCGTGGACGACGCCGGCCGCGCGATCGGTGTCGTCGACCAGGCGATCGTCGCAGAGGCCCTACGCCCATGACCTGGATCGGCGACAACCTCGGGCTGATCTGGGAACAGTTGCGCGAGCACATCTACCTGTCGATCGTCCCGGTGATCCTCGGGCTGCTGATCTCGGTGCCGCTGGGCTACATCGCGGTCCGGTTCAACTGGCTGGCGAACCCGCTCATCGCCTTCGGCGGCGTGTTGTACTCACTGCCGTCGATCGCGCTGTTCATCGTGATCCCGGCGATCCTCGGGACCAAGGTGCTGTCCACGGTCAACATCATCATCGCGCTGACCATCTACACGGTCTCACTGCTGATCCGGAACGTGATCGACGGACTCCGCTCCGTGCCGGTCGAGGTCAGACAGTCGGCGGTCGCGGTCGGGTACAGCCCGCTGCACCGGCTGATGGCGATCGACCTGCCGATCGCCGTACCGGTGATCTTCGCCGGGCTGCGCGTCGTCACCGTCGCGAACATCTCGATGGTCAGCATCGGTGCGGTGATCGGCATCGGTGGCCTGGGTGAGCTGTTCACCCTGGGGTTCCAGAAGGACTTCCTGACCCCGGTCGTCGTCGGCGTGGTCCTCTCGCTGCTGCTGGCCCTGGTGGCCGATGTGGTTCTGGTCACCTCGCAACGGCTGCTGACGCCGTGGGCACACATCACCGCCACTCCGGTGGAGGTGGGCTGACATGTGGGACTACCTGACCGACGCCTACAACTGGTCCGGGAACGAAGGTATATGGGCGCGGATTCTGGAGCACCTCTGGTACACCTTTGCTGCGCTCGGGATCTCCGCGGTGATCGCGTTACCGATCGGGCTGCGGATCGGGCACACTCGCAGGGGCGCGTTCCTCGCGATCAACCTCGGCAACGCCGCCCGCGCGCTGCCGAGCCTCGGCCTGCTGATGCTCGCGGTCCTGATCACCGACCAGATCGGCTTCGTGCCGGTGCTGATCGCCCTGGTGGCGCTCGGCGTACCGCCGATCCTGGCCTCGACGTACGCCGGTCTGTCCGGTGTCGATCCGGCCACGATCGACGCCGCCCGGGGGATGGGTATGACCGGTCGCGAGATCCTGACCAAGGTGGAGATCCCGATCGCGATGCCGCTGATCATCTCCGGTCTGCGCGGCGCCGCCCTGCAGATCGTGTCCACGGCCACGATCGCCGCGCTGGTGGCGCTCGGCGGTCTCGGCCGCTACGTGGTCGACGGGCTGAAGCTCCGCGACTTCCCGCAGATGTTCACCGGTGCGCTGCTGGTGGCCCTGCTCGCCATCGCCATCGACGCGCTCTTCGCACTGATCGGCCGGGTCGCCGTGTCCGACGGCCTCAAGGCCGACTGACTGTCCGACGTATCTGATGAACTGGACGAATCTGATGAACCGCCCCATCGAAACATCCACCGGCACCTGCCGGTGGCTGACGAGACACTGGAGGCTCTCGTGTTGAGATCCACACTCATCCGTACTGCGATCGCCGGGGTGGCGGTGCTTGGCCTGGCCGGTTGTGGGGGTGGGGGCGACCAGCTCGGCGACAACGACGCGGGGTCCTCGCCCGCGCCGTCCAAGGTGAGCAGCATCACCGTCGGCTCCGCCGACTTCTCCGAGAGCCAGCTGCTGGCCGAGATCTACGGCCAGGCGCTGGCCGCCAAGGGCATCGAGGTCAAGAAGAAGCCGAACATCGGCAACCGCGAGACCTACATGGCCGCGATCAAGGACGGTTCCGTCGACCTGGTGCCGGAGTACACCGGCGCCGCGCTGGCGTACTTCGACAAGAACTCCACCGAGACCACCGAGGACGGGGCGTACGACGCGCTCAAGAAGGCGGTCACCCCGGGTCTGGAGGTGCTGGACAAGTCCCCGGCCACCGACGAGGACACCATCGTGGTCACCAAGGCGACCGCGGACAAGTACTCCCTGAAGTCGCTGGCCGACCTGAAGCCGGTCGGCAAGGAGATGGTCGCGGGCGGTAGCTCGGAGTTCAAGGTCCGTGACGCGGGTCTGAAGGGCCTGAAGGAGAAGTACGGCGTCGAGTTCAAGCAGTACCTGCCGCTGGACGCCGGTGGCCCGCTGAGCCAGAAGGCGCTGCTGGACAACAAGATCCAGCTGACCAACCTGTTCACCACGCAGTCGGTGATCAAGGAGAAGGGACTGGTCCAGCTCGAGGACCCGGAGAACATCCTGCCGCCGAACAACGTCGTTCCGCTGATCCGGACCGACCACAAGTCCGACGACGTCGCGGCCACGCTGAACGCGGTCTCGGCCAAGCTCACCACCGACTCCCTGACCGAACTGGTCAAGCGGATCGACGTCGGCAAGGAGAGCGCGGACGCGGTCGCGAAGGACTGGCTG
Organism: Kribbella sp. NBC_00889; assembly: GCF_045207705.1. Lineage (NCBI taxonomy): Bacteria > Bacillati > Actinomycetota > Actinomycetes > Propionibacteriales > Kribbellaceae > Kribbella > Kribbella sp. NBC_00889. The sequence continues at coordinate 8,038,576 of NZ_CP108783.1, forward strand.
GCGCAGAACCCGCTGACCTGACCTTGAGCTTCGAACAGATGTGGGCGGCGCTGGCCGCCATCGGCAAGGACCCGTCCACGGGCGGGTACCACCGAGGCGGCTGGACCCCCACCGAACGCACGGCGACGCACTGGTTCCGGGACCAGTGCGCCGCCCGCAACCTCACCCTCGAATCCGACGGCGTAGGCAACCTCATCGCCTGGTGGGGTCCTTCCGGCCAGCCAGGCATCGTGACCGGGAGCCACTTGGATTCGGTGATTGATGGTGGGGCCTTCGATGGGCCTTTGGGGGTGGTGTCGGCGCTGGCGGCTGTGGATCTGTTGAGGAAGGACGGGTTCACGCCGTCGGTGCCGATCGGGGTGGGGGCGTTCGTCGAGGAGGAGGGGTCGCGGTTCGGGATGCCTTGTCTGGGGTCTCGGGTAGCGGCTGGGGTGTTGCCTGCCGAGAAGGCGCTGGGACTGAAGGACCGCAGCGGCGTGACTCTCGCGCAGGCATTGGAGGCGGCGGGGACGGATCCGGCTGGGGTCGGACCATCGGCGTTCCTCGACCGGATGGGCACGTTCATCGAGCTGCACGTCGAGCAGGGCCGCGGACTGACCGCGCCGGTCGGTGTAGCCAGCTCGATCTGGCCGCACGGCCGCTACCGGTTCACGTTCAGCGGCGAGGCCAACCATGCCGGTACGACGCTGATGCAGGACCGGCACGACCCGATGCTCACCTACGCCATGACCGCGCTCGCCGCGAACAAGCAGGCCCGCCTCGCCGGTGCCCGCGCCACCTTCGGCCGGGTCTCCGTCGAGCCCAACGGCACGAACGCCGTACCGTCCCAGGTGACCGCCTGGCTCGACGCCCGCGCAGCAGACGACGCAACCCTGAACTCGTTGCTCGCAGCAATCACCAAGCAGGCTACCGAACGCGCGGAGCGGGATGGTACGACGCTCACCGTCACACCCGAGTCCGTCTCACCCATCGTGGACTTCCCAGCCGGCCTCCGCGACCGCCTGGTCGACGTACTGAACGGAGCGCCCGTGCTCCCAACCGGCGCCGGCCACGACGCCGGCGTGTTCTCGGCCGCCGGGATCCCGACCGCGATGCTGTTCGTGCGGAACCCGACCGGCATCTCGCACTCCCCGGCCGAGTACGCGGAAGAGGACGACTGTCTGGCCGGCGTCGAGGCCCTGGCCGCCGTACTGAGGGACCTCGCGAAGTGACGTCGTACTGGTGCGCACGCGCGTTGCTCCCGGGCGGCATCGCCGACAAGGTGCTGGTGACCATCGCCGACGGACGCTTCTCGTCGGTCGAGGCCGGCGCGGACCCGGGCGACGCGACCAGGCTCGACGGCCTCGTCCTACCAGGCCTCGCGAACTGCCACAGCCACGCCTTCCACCGTGCGCTGCGCGGCCGGACGCAAACCGAGCGCGGGACGTTCTGGACGTGGCGCGAGCAGATGTACGCCGTCGCGTCGATGCTGACCCCGGAGTCGTACTACGCCCTCGCCCGCGCCGTGTACGGCGAGATGCTGCTCGCCGGCATCACCGCCGTCGGCGAGTTCCATTACCTGCACCACGCCCCTGGCGGCCGCCGGTACGACGATCTGAACGCTATGGGTACGGCGCTGATCGCGGCGGCCCGCGACGTCGGCATGCGCATCACCCTGCTGGACACGTGCTACATCGCCGGTGGGATCGACCAGCCGCTGAACTCGGTCCAGGAGCGCTTCAGCGACGGCGACGCCGCGAGCTGGGCTGCCCGCGTCTCGTTACTCGCCGGATCCGACGACGTCGTGATCGGCGCGGCCGCCCACTCCGTCCGTGGTGTGCCGCAGGAGCAACTCGGCGCGGTCGCCTCGGCGTTCCCCGACGTACCACTCCATATTCATCTGTCCGAGCAGGTGGGGGAGAACGCCGCCTGCCTGGACGCGTACGGCCGGACGCCGGCGCAGGTGCTCGACGAAGCCGGGTTCCTCAGTGGGCGGACGAGTGCTGTCCATGCGACGCACCTGACTGATGTCGACGTCGGCCTGCTCGGCAGCTCGGCGACGTACTCCTGCTTCTGCCCGACCACCGAGCGGGACCTGGCCGACGGCATCGGCCCGTCTGTGGCACTGCGCGATGCCGGGTCGCCGTTGACGCTCGGGTCGGACAGCCATGCGGTGATCGATCTGTTCGAGGAGATGCGCGCGGTGGAGCTCGACGAACGGCTCGCCTCCCGGGAGCGCGGCCATTGGTCCGCGTCGGAGCTGCTGAAGGCCGCGACGACCGATGGTCACCGGTCACTCGGGTTCGCCGACGCCGGCGTGATCGAGGTGGGTGCGCGCGCCGACCTGGTCGCCGTACGGCTGGACAGCGCCCGTACGGCGGGCACCGGAGGGACCGTGGAGACGGCGGTCTTCGCGGCCTCGGCCGCGGACGTGACCGACGTGATCACCGGCGGCCGGCGTGTAGTTGTTGGAGGCAAGCACATGACGATCGACGTGGCGGCCGAGCTGACCACCTCGATCGCGGCGGTGACGGAATGACCTCGCTGCTGCTGACGGGCATCGGTTCGTTGGTGACCAACGATCCTGCCCGGGGTGGCTTGCTCGGCGAGGTCCGGGATGCCGCGCTGGTGATCGAGGGCAGCACGATCGCGTGGGTCGGGTCGCGGCGGGAGGCGCCGGCCGCGGACGGCGCGATCGACGTTGGCGGGCGCGCGGTGATCCCGGGGTTCGTCGACTCGCATGCGCATCTGGTGTTCGCCGGTGACCGGGCCGAGGAGTTCGCCGCCCGCATGACAGGTACGCCGTACTCCGCCGGCGGGATCCGGACGACGGTCGCGGCGACCCGGCAGGCGACCGATGAGCAGCTGACGGCGAACGTCGCCCGGCTGGTCGCCGAGATGCGGCGGCAGGGGACCACGACGGTCGAGATCAAGTCCGGGTACGGGCTGACCGTCGCGGACGAGGCGCGGGCGCTGGAGATCGCGGGCCAGTTCACGGACGAGACGACGTACCTGGGCGCGCACGTCGTACCGGCCGAGTACGCCGACGACCCGGCGGGCTATGTCTCGCTGGTGACCGGGCCGATGCTCGAGGCGGCCGCCGGACATGCCAGATGGATCGATGTGTTCGTGGAGCGCGGCGCGTTCGACGAGGACCAGGGCCGGGCGATCCTCGAGGCCGGCCTGGCTCGCGGTCTGGGAGCCCGAGTGCATGCGAATCAGCTCGGCGAGGGCCCCGGTGTCCAGCTGGCCTGCTCGGTCGGCGCTGCCGCGGCTGACCACTGCACCTACCTCACCGACGCGGACGTCGACGCCCTCGCGTCCAGTGGTGTCGTCGCCGGGCTCCTCCCCGCGATCGAGTTCTCCACGCGGTCGCCGTACCCGAATGCCCGCCGCCTCATCGACGCCGGAGTCACCGTCGCCCTCGCGACCGACTGCAACCCAGGCTCGGGCTACTCCTCTTCGATGCCCTTCTGCATCGCCCTCGCGGTCCGCGAGATGCAGATGACTCCCGAAGAAGCCCTCTGGTCCGCCACCGCCGGCGGCGCCGCGTCCCTCCGCCGCACCGACATAGGCCACCTCACCCCAGGCGCCCAAGCCGACCTCACCGTCCTCGACGCCCCCACCCACCTACACCTCTCCTACCGCCCCGCCGTCCCCCTCGTATCACGCACCTTCGCGGCTGGCCGGCCGGTCTGAGCCGGACCGCCCCCACTCACCAACTGCTCCGGCGACAGAGGCGGCACGCTCGGATCCGCGTTCAAGCTGCGCGGAGTCCGCGCTTGGTGAGTGGCGGGTGTCCGCTCGCCCGCTCGACGGCGCCCACCACCCATTCGCCGTCGTACATCACGTCCTCCCAGCTGAAGCGAAGGATCCGCCAACCTCGGACGGCCAGGTTCACGTGCCTGCGGCAATCCCTGACCAGCGCCCGGCGAGTGCCGTGATGTTCGAACCCGTCGGCCTCCAGGCCGATCCGCAGACCGGGATGCGCGAGGTCGAGCCGCGCCGAGAACTCATCGTCCTGAACCACCAGTTGGGGGACGAAGCCGTCAATCCCAGCTTGGATCAGCAAGGCGCGTAGCGCTGACTCCAGCACAGACTCCGCACGCCCGTCGGCGAGAGCGACGACCTGCTGGACCCGGCACCGATGTGGTCCGCGGAGCTTCGCCGCCGCATCCAGGATCTCGTCCTGGTCGACGCCGCCGGCACGTAGGGCAGAGTCTGCTACCGCGAGTGCCTCGGCCAGCGGCAAGGCGCGGATGCAGTCGAGAACGGTCCGGACGGGAGTCGTCGTGTCGTCCAAGGCAGCTACGTCTGCCCAATGCAAGATGCACGGGAGTCCTGTCCGACGTCGGACCCGGCCCGGAGGCAGGGTGACATGCGGCAGTGGTGGCAAGTTGATCACCCCGAAGCCCCAGTACTCCGCCGCACTCAGATGAGACACGACGCCTCCGTGGCTGCGTGCGGCCGTCAAGGCGGGTGGCGCCTCCGGCAGAGCGTAGACAGCTTTCGCGACGCGGCGGATCTGTCCTGCAGCCAACGCATCCCGGATGGCCCGTGCGGACACGAGGGCGCGTAGATCGGCGAAGGTCGAACTCCCACCGCGTCTGCCGAGCACCTCGGCCACATCTGCCACGACTCCATGATGGTGGGCTGCGGCGCGCGGAGGCCTGGGTTGTCCACAGGCGGACCGCCCACACTCACCAAGGCGCCCTATATTGCCTGATCCCGCCAGCGCTGAGCGTACAACTGGACGCGTCGGCCGACTTACTGAGTGGTGGCGGTCCGCAAATCAGATGCGCGCCAAAGCGGCAGCCGTCACCCTGGGGGGATGGACAGGGAGCTGGGGTTGCGGTTGCGGTCGGCGTTCCGGTGGCAGACGGATCGGGGCGTGTGAAGTAGCTACGCAGACGTCACTGGGTGGTGGCGGGATGCCGGGTTGTTGCGGGAGCTTGGGCCTGCGTTGGGGAGCCTGTACGACGTGACGCCAACGGTCGTGGTGGGGCCGGTTTCGCGTGGTGCATTGGTTGGCGCGTTGACGGCGGCGGCTCTTGGGGTCGGGTTCGTGGAGATGCGGAAGAACGCTGCGCCGGCGACCGACAGCGATCGATGGGTGCAGCGGACGACGGCACCGGACTACCGCGACCGCCACGTCGTGTTCGGCTTCCGGCGGGACTTGGTCCGGGCTGGTGACCGAGTGCTTCTGGTCGACGACTGGGCGGATACGGGGGCAACCGCGGTCACTGCCCGCCAGTTGGTGGAGGACAGCGGCGCGCAGTGGATCGGTGCGGCCTGCATCGTCGATGGCCTCACCGATGCCAGGTTGCGCCACGACCTTCCACTGCGGGCGCTGCTCAACGTCCGGGCGCTGTGATCAGAGGTCTTTGGCCATGAGCGCCATGGTGGCACCGGTGGGCAGGCGCTGCTTGCCCACCTCGGTGTACCCACGCGAGGCGTGGAAGCCGAGGCCGGCCGGGTCGGGTGGGTCGGAGCGGACGCGGGCGACAACCCGGTCGAACGGCTTCGCTGCCCGCTCGATCGCGCGGTAGACCGCCGTACCGATCCCGCGGCGGCGGCGCTCCTCGGCGACCACGATCCGCTCGACCAGCAGGAACCGGTCCGCGTACGTCGCGGCGAACCACTCGAACTCGAGACCGTCGTACGCGGACCCCGGCGTGAAGGTGAGGACGAAGCCGACCGGGCGGCTGTCCTCCTCGACCACGACAGCATGAGCGGCGATCAGGCGGAGCCAGTCCAGCCGGGCAGGTCCGAGCGGCTCGACCAACCCTTCCGCGGTGGCATTCAAAGCAAGCACCGCGGCGTCGTCAGCGGTTGTCATCGGGCGGAGCTTCACGGTGAACACCCTCCCACGGAAAGCCTTGTCCACGGCAGGGGTCAGTTCGGGTCCACCCTGGCCCGTCCCTGGCCGTGACCCGGAAAATCGGGGCCCATCTTGGGAATGACCCACGGGTTGTGCAATGTTGAGCCAGGTGTACTCAAGTTTGTTCAGTCACGGATTTGAATCCGAGGCGGTCGAACGGCAACATTGAGTCTGCATCACTCAAGTTTCCGGGGGTTGCGGGGGTCGTCCCCCGGACTCACTCAGTGTGGAGGTAAGCACATGGCCCGCGCGGTCGGTATCGATCTCGGTACGACGAACTCCGTCATCGCCGTACTGGAAGGTGGCGAGCCCACCGTCATCCCCAACGCCGAGGGAGCGCGCACGACGCCCTCGGTGGTGGCTTTCGCCAAGAACGGCGAGGTCCTGGTCGGCGAGGTGGCGAAGCGCCAGGCCACCACGAACGTCGACCGCACCATCCGCTCCGTCAAGCGCCACATGGGCGAGGACTGGAGCGTGAACATCGACGGCAAGAAGTTCACCCCGCAGCAGATCAGCGCGTTCGTGCTGCAGAAGCTGAAGCGGGACGCCGAGGCGTACCTCGGGGAGCAGGTCACCGACGCGGTCATCACCGTGCCGGCGTACTTCTCCGACGCGCAGCGCCAGGCGACCAAGGAGGCCGGCGAGATCGCCGGTCTGAAGGTGCACCGGATCGTCAACGAGCCGACCGCGGCCGCGCTGGCCTACGGCCTCGACAAGGGCACCGAGCAGACCATCCTGGTCTTCGACCTCGGTGGTGGCACGTTCGACGTGTCGCTGCTGGAGATCGGCGACGGCGTCTTCGAGGTGAAGGCGACCAGCGGTGACAACCACCTCGGTGGTGACGACTGGGACGCCCGCATCGTCCAGTGGCTGGTGACCCAGTTCAAGAACAAGAACGGCACCGACCTGTCCGGCGACAAGATGGCCATGCAGCGCCTCACCGAGGCCGCCGAGAAGGCCAAGATCGAGCTGTCCGCCGCGGCCGAGACCACCATCCACCTGCCGTACCTGAGCCTGACCGAGTCGGGCCCGCTGCACCTGGAGGAGAAGCTCTCCCGGGCCGAGTTCCAGAAGATGAGCAACGACCTGCTGGAGCGCGCCCGCGCCCCGTTCAAGGCCGTCATCAAGGACGCCGGCATCGACGTGTCGAAGATCGACCACGTGATCCTGGTCGGCGGTTCGACCCGGATGCCCGCGGTGGCCGACCTGGTCAAGGAGCTGACCGGTGGCAAGGACCCGAACAAGGGTGTGAACCCGGACGAGGTCGTGGCCGTCGGCGCCTCCCTGCAGGCCGGTGTGCTGAAGGGTGAGGTCAAGGACGTCCTGCTGCTCGACGTGACCCCGCTGAGCCTGGGTATCGAGACCAAGGGTGGCGTGTTCACCAAGATCATCGAGCGCAACACCACGATCCCGACCAAGGGCTCGGAGATCTTCACCACGGCCGAGGACAACCAGCCGTCGGTGATGATCCAGGTCTACCAGGGCGAGCGGGAGATGGCGCGCGACAACAAGTCGCTCGGCAACTTCGAGCTGACCGGCCTGCCGCCGGCGCCGCGCAACGTGCCGCAGATCGAGGTCACCTTCGACATCGACGCGAACGGCATCGTGCACGTCAACGCCAAGGACCTGGCCACCGGCAAGGAGCAGCGGATGACCGTCACCGGCGGTTCCGCGCTGCCGAAGGACGACATCGACAAGATGGTCCGCGACGCCGAGCAGTACGCCGAGGAGGACCGCCAGCGCCGCGAGGCGGTGGAGAGCCGTAACCAGGCCGAGGGTCTGGTCTACCAGACCGAGAAGTTCCTGTCCGAGAACGAGGACAAGGTCCCCGACGACGTCAAGACCGAGGTCAAGGACGGCGTCGCCGAGCTGAAGAAGGCCCTCGAGGGTGAGGACGCCGACGCGATCAAGGCCGCGTCGGAGAAGCTCGCCCAGTCCAGCCAGAAGATGGGTGCCGCGATGTACGCGAACGCCCAGGCTGCCGGCGGCAGCTCCGAGGAGAGCGCGACGGCGGACGACTCGGCGAACAGCAGCAGCAACGACGACGACGTCGTCGACGCCGAGATCGTGGACGAGGACCGGCCGCAGGACAAGACGGAGGACAAGTGACGGATCGACCGACTGGCAGCGAGTTCGGCGACGGCGAGCCCGTCGTCCGGGACAAGCGCCGGATCGACCCGGACACCGGCGCGCTGCGGGAGCCTTCCGAGGCTCCCGCACCGGGCCCCCAGCCGGGTATGCCGGGCACCCCGGGCGCACAGCCGCCGCGGGATCCCTCGGACTTGATCGGCCCGTCTGCCCAGGAGGCTCTGTTGACCGAGGCGCTCGCCGAGCGTACGGCGGACCTGCAGCGACTGCAGGCCGAGTACGTGAACTACAAACGCCGGGTGGACCGGGACCGGGAGGCGAGCCGCGAGCTCGTCATCGGCACGGTGCTGACCGAGCTGCTCGGGATCCTGGACGACATCGGCCGGGCCCGCGAGGCCGGCGAACTCGAGGGCGCGTTCAAAGCGGTCTCGGAGTCGCTGGAGCGGGTCACCGAGAAGCTCGGCCTGGTGCGGTTCGGCGAGAAGGGTGACACCTTCGACCCGCGCATCCACGAGGCCCTGCTGCACAACTACTCCGACGAGGTGGACGGCCCGACCGCGACGATGGTCATGCAGCCGGGTTACCGCCTCGGGGAGCGGGTCCTGCGGGCGGCCCGGGTGGCCGTCTCGGAACCGACCGAGCAACTACCTGGTGACGCCGCGCAGGACGGCGTACCGGTGGAGAGTTCAGATGACGACCAGGCCGCGGACAAGTCCGCGGAGTAGGCGACACGGCTGGAGGGGAGGCGTCGGATGAGCACGAAGGACTGGCTCGAGAAGGACTTCTACAAGGTTCTCGGCGTCTCCAAGACCGCCGAGGCCGATGAGATCAAGAAGGCCTACCGCAAACTGGCGCGCAAGTACCACCCCGACTCCAACGCCGGGGACGCCAGCGCCGAGGCCAAGTTCAAGGAGGTCTCCGAGGCGTACGACGTCGTCGGCGACCCGAAGAAGCGCAAGGAGTACGACGAGGCACGCCGGCTGTTCGGCAGCGGCGGCTTCCGGATGCCGAGTGGCAGCGGACAGGGCGGCGGGTTCAACTTCGACGTCGGCGACCTGTTCAACCGCGGCGGCAGCGGAGGCAGCGGTGGTGGCCTCGGCGACATCCTGGGCGGCATGTTCGGCGGTGGCGGCCGGACCACGACCACCTCGTCGACGGCGCGGCCGCGGCGCGGTGCCGACATCGAGACCGAGGCGTCGATCGAGTTCGCCGAGGCCGTGAACGGTGTCACCGTGGCGTTGCGGATGACCAGTGACGAGCCGTGCAAGACCTGCCGCGGTACCGGCGCGAAGTACGGCACGGTGCCGAAGGTCTGCCTGAAGTGCGAAGGCACGGGCATGCAGACCTCGGTCCAGGGCGGCGTGTTCGCCATGACCGAGCCGTGCACCGAGTGCAAGGGCCGCGGCCTGGTCGTCGACCAGCCGTGCGAGACCTGCCACGGTTCCGGCCGCGGCCAGTCGAGCAAGACCATGCAGGTCCGCATCCCGGCGGGCGTGCAGGACGGTCAGCGGATCCGGCTGAAGGGCAAGGGCGCGGCCGGCGAGCGAGGTGGCCCCGCGGGCGACCTCTACGTCACCGTGCACGTGCACACCCACCGGATCTTCGGCCGCCAGGGCGAGCACCTGACGCTGAACGTCCCGGTGAGCTTCACCGAGGCGGCACTGGGTGCCGAGATCAAGGTGCCGACCCTGGACGGTATGCCCGTCACGGTCCGGATCCCTGCTGGTACGGCGAACGGCAGCAAGCTGCGCGTCCGTGGCAAGGGCTCGGTCCGGCGGGACGGTACGAAGGGCGACCTGCTGCTCACCATCGAGGTACAGGTGCCGCACGAACTGACCGAGGAGCAGCGCGCCAAGCTGCAGGAGTTCAACTCGGCCTCGGAACACCCTGACCTGCGGGCCGGGCTGTTCGGGAGTTCCTGATGGGCCTCCCGTTCAGCCAGGTGCCGACCTGGGACGACCGCACCCCGATCTATGTGATCTCGGTGGCGGCCCAACTGGCCGGCATGCACCCGCAGACCCTGCGCCAGTACGACCGGCTCGGCTTGGTCACGCCGAGCCGGGCGTCCGGCCGCGGGCGGCGGTACTCGGCGTACGACGTGGCGAAGCTGCGCTACGTGCAGCATCTGTCCCAGGAAGAGGGCGTCAACCTGGCGGGAATTCGGCACATTCTCGCGCTACAGTCCGAAGTGGAGGACCTGCGCAAGCGGGTCAACCAGCTACTGGCAGAAGTCCAGCGGGGTGTGGGTGTGTCCCGGCAGAGCAGCAGCAGCCGGGTCTTCTCGGCCGGCCCGGCCGGCGACGTGATCGCCATGGGCCGGCAGCAGACCACCACCCGATGGATCCGGACCCAGCCGCTCGAGCTGGGACCGCGCTGACCGGCGCCGCCACCCGGCCAAGGGTCAGCCGCTGACCCCCTCCGACCACCGGAGGTGTTCCGACTCCCCCCTCGGAGCCTCCGGTCCGTGGAGGCCGTCGTCCCCCCGACGCCTCCACCGCCGAAGGTGTGCTCCCCCCGCACCCTTCGGCCCCCGCAGGGTGGTCCGATCCAGGACCGCCCTGCGGCTCGATCGCAGCAGCAGCCCCCGGCTGGTCCGGGGGCTGCTCGCGTTCATCTGCCGGTCACCCGCGACCCTCGTTTCCCTTGGCCCGGCGGCATACCCTGGCGGGGTGACGCTGAGCCTGCAGACGGACCGGCTGCTGATCCGGGACTGGGAAGAAGACGACGCCGACGCCGCGCTCGAGATCTACGGCTCGCCCGATGTGGCGCCCTGGCTGTCGCCGGCCATCGACAAGGTGACCGACGTGGCCACCATGCGCATGATCCTGCAGGCCTGGATCGAGGCCCAGCCGAACTTCGTCCCACCGGCCGGCCGGTGGGCGATCACCCGCCGCGACGACGGCGAGGTCGTCGGTGGCCTGCTGATCCGGCTGCTGCCGCCGTACGAGGAGGATCTCGAGATCGGCTGGCAGTTGCGGCCGAGTGCCTGGGGCAACGGGTACGCGACCGAGGCCAGTCGCGCGTTGATGCGGTGGGCGTTCAAGGACGGCTCGACCGACGAACTGTTCGCCGTCGCCCGCCCGAACAACAAGCGCGCCATCGCGACCGCCGCCCGGCTCGGGATGGTGTGGGTCGGCGAGACCGACAAGTACTACGACCTGACGCTCCAGGTGTACCGCATCCGCGCGGCCGAGTTCGGCAAGTGAACCAGTAGCCTGGCAGCGATGAATGGGGGTGGCCGCGAGCCACCCTCATTCGCACTACTTCAGGCCGTAGGCCGTGGTGATCTCCTGCACAAGTTTGTTGCCTTTAGCATCAACAGCCGTGATGCGGAACGACGGTGACTGCTTGGCTGTGACGGTCGTTGTGTACTGGGCCGAACCGGTCTGCTTCAACGGCAGTCAGGTCCACTGCTGACCGTCGTACGACAGCTCCAGCTGAACGGTCCTGAACTTCGCCGTCTGGGAACCGGCCTGGTGTCTCAGACCGAGTCGGATCTCAGTGGGCTTTCCGGACGGCACCCTGCTGAGCGGATCCGCGGTCGGCACATCCAGGTCGGCCAGGACGAGCGGCATGACCTCGTCCTCACTGCCCTGCGAGCGGAACGTCCACTCGGACTGCACCCGGGTCGAGTACAGCCGGAACTCGTGCTCCCGTGCGGTGTCCATCGTGATCTTGTAGTCGGCGCTGTCAGCCGGCACATCGGCCCACAGTGCGGAGGCCAGGTGACATCGACGTCGGTGGCACAGTGCTGACGGTGGAGCGCAATGGTCTCGTGGTCGCGTCGGAGCCCGAGGCCCAAGGTTCTGCCCCGACCCTGAGATTTCCCGGGGATTTCCCAGAGTTGAGTGGAATGGACTCAAGTTTGGATAGGTTGTACCCAGTGTTTGCTGTTGCTTGAGCTTGAAAGGCGGGAAACCATATGGACGTTCAGCGGTTGACGACGCTGGCCCGGGAAACCCTGTCGGTCGCGATCCGCCAGACCTCCTCGGCGGGCAATCCGACCGTCGAACCGATTCATCTGCTGTCCGCGCTGCTGGCGCAGCCCGAGGGGACGACCGTCGGCCTGCTCGAGGCCGCCGGCGGTGACCTCGACGCGGTACGCCGCCGTACCGCCGAGCAGCTGAGCCGCCTGCCGAAGGCGAGCGGTGGCAGCGTGCAGGCGCCGAGCCTGTCGCCGAAGACCGGCGACGTGTTGAGCCAGGCGGAGCAGCGGGCTCTCGGGCTCGGGGACGAGTACGTCTCCACCGAGCACCTGCTGATCGCGCTGGCCACCGTCGAGGGCAACGCCAAGACCGCGCTCGGCGTCACCGCGGACGCGCTGCTGCAGGCGTTCGACCAGATGCGTGGCAACCGCCGGATCACCTCCCCGGAGGCCGAAGGCACCACCAAGACGCTGGAGAAGTACGGCGTCGACCTGACCGAGCGGGCCAAGGACGGCAAGCTCGACCCGGTGATCGGACGAGACTCCGAGATCCGCCGGGTCGTCCAGGTGCTGTCCCGGCGTACCAAGAACAACCCGGTCCTGATCGGTGAGCCCGGCGTCGGCAAGACCGCCGTCGTCGAGGGCCTGGCCCAGCGGATCGTGGCCGGTGACGTGCCCGAGTCGCTGCGCGGCCGGCGGCTGATCAGCCTCGACCTGGGCGCGATGGTCGCGGGCGCGAAGTACCGCGGTGAGTTCGAGGAGCGGCTGAAGGCCGTACTGACCGAGATCAAGGACTCCGACGGCCAGATCATCACCTTCATCGACGAGTTGCACACCGTCGTCGGCGCCGGTGCGACCGGCGACAGCTCGATGGATGCCGGCAACATGCTGAAGCCGATGCTGGCCCGTGGCGAGCTCCGGATGATCGGCGCCACCACCCTGGACGAGTACCGGACCCGGATCGAGAAGGACCCGGCGCTGGAGCGACGCTTCCAGCAGGTGTTCGTCGGTGAGCCGTCGGTCGAGGACTCGATCGCGATTCTGCGCGGTCTGAAGGAGCGCTACGAGGCGCACCACAAGGTCGCCATCTCCGACTCCGCCCTGGTGGCCGCGGCCACCCTGTCGCACCGCTACATCAGCGGCCGCCAACTGCCGGACAAGGCCATCGACCTGGTCGACGAGGCCGCGTCCCGGCTGCGGATGGAGATCGACTCGTCCCCGGTCGAGATCGACTCGCTCCGGCGTACTGTCGACCGGCTGAAGATGGAGGAGCTCGCGCTGTCGCGTGAGGAGGACCCATCCAGCCAGGAGCGACTCGGGCGGCTGCGCGCCGACCTCGCCGACCGCGAGGAGGAACTGCGTGCACTCGAGGCCCGCTGGGAGAAGGAGAAGTCCGGCCTGAACCGCATCGGTGAGGTCAAGGAGCGCATCGACGAGCTCCGCGGCCAGGCCGAGCGGGCGCAGCGCGACGGCGACTTCGAGACCGCCTCCCGGATCCTGTACGGCGAGATCCCCGAGCTGACCAAGGAACTGGAGAGTGCGTCGGAGGAGCCCGAGGTCGCCGAGGGACCGGACGCGATGGTCAACGAGGAGGTCGGCCCGACCGAGATCGCCGAGGTGATCGCGATGTGGACCGGCATCCCGACCGGCCGGCTGCTCGAGGGCGAGACCGGCAAGCTGCTCCGGATGGAGGACGAGCTGGGTCGCCGGCTGATCGGCCAGCGCGAGGCGGTCAAGGCCGTGAGTGACGCAGTACGGCGTGCTCGCGCGGGCATCTCCGACCCGGACCGGCCGACCGGTTCGTTCCTGTTCCTGGGTCCGACCGGTGTCGGTAAGACCGAGCTGGCCAAGGCGCTCGCGGACTTCCTGTTCGACGACGAGCGCGCGATGGTCCGCATCGACATGTCGGAGTACGGCGAGAAGCACAGCGTCGCGCGGCTGGTCGGTGCCCCGCCCGGCTACGTCGGGTACGAGGAGGGTGGCCAGCTCACCGAGGCTGTCCGCCGCCGTCCGTACTCGGTGATCCTGCTCGACGAGGTGGAGAAGGCCCACCCCGAGGTCTTCGACATCCTGCTGCAGGTGCTGGACGACGGTCGGCTGACCGACGGCCAGGGTCGCACGGTCGACTTCCGCAACGTGATCCTGATCCTGACCAGCAACCTGGGGTCGGCGTACCTGGCGGACCTTGGGCTGGACGACAAGGCCAAGCGCGACCAGGTGATGGCGGTCGTGCGGCAGTCGTTCAAGCCGGAGTTCATCAACCGGCTGGACGAGATCGTGCTGTTCGACGCGCTCGGCAGCGAGGAGCTGACCCAGATCGTCGCCCTGCAGATCAAGGCGTTGCAGCGCCGTCTGGCCGATCGCCGGATCACCCTGGACGTCGACGAGGGTGCGATGGAGTGGCTGGCGATGACCGGCTACGACCCGGTGTACGGCGCTCGTCCGCTCCGTCGGCTGGTGCAGTCTGCCATCGGTGACGAGCTGGCCCGGAGTCTGCTCAACAGCACTGTCCGGGATGGTGACACCGTCAACGTCACCCTGAACGAGGCGAAGGACGCCCTGGAAGTCAGCCCCGCCTAACCCTCTGAATGCTGGGCCGGCTTTGTGCCGGCCCAGCATTTGTTTGCTCAGGAGGGTTTGTAGGTCAGTGCGATGACTCCGGTCGGAAGCGTGGTCTGACTGACCAGCTCGAGCTCGGTGCGGGGCGCGCCGTCCGGGAACAGGCGGGCGCCGGTGCCGAGGATGAGCGGATGCACCATGATGTCCAGCTGGTCGACGAGCCCGTTGCGCAGCAGGCTGTGCAGGAGCGTCGGGTTGCCGTACATGATGATGTCCCTGCCGGGCTCTGCCTTGATCCGTTTCAGTGCCTCGATCGCGTCGCCTTCCAGCAGCGACGCGTTCCAGGTGAGTTCGCCGGTGAGCGTTGTTGAGGCCACCAGTTTCGGGATGCGGTTCAGCGCCTCGGCGTACGGGCCTTCGGCGTTCCCCCACGCGGCGGAGAACATCTGATAGGTACGTCGGCCGCAGAGGAAGTAGTCACAGCTCGACAGCTTCTCCATCGACCGCCGGACAGCCTCGTCACCGAAGTACGGCCCGGCCCACCCCCCGAACGGTGCCCCGCCGAAACCGCCGGGGTCCTCGGCCACACCGTCGAACGTCATCAGTGCTGAGGCAATGATCCTGCGCATGGTTCCCCTTCCAAGAGGTTCGTCTCACACGTGTAGACCGCGGATCAGCCGAAAGGAATCGGGCAGAATGGGCAGGTGACACGGGCTAACTGGGTGAACACCACGCACGACTGGGCCGGATCGGTGGATCGGAAGCACCTGGCCCAGATCCGGGCCAATATCGAGCAGTACGCGCCTGGTGGGCTGCTCCACCTCGTACTGGAGGTCGTTGCCTACCCTGACGACGAGGCCGAATCCTCCGGGCGACGCGGTGTCTGCACTGTCACGCTGCACGCTGACGGTTCGATCACTGTCGCGGACGACGGGCGCGGGACGGACACCCGTGCCGACGAGCACGGCCGACCGATCAAGAAGCCGGTCATGGCCACGCAAGACCTTCGCTTCTTCGAGGATCCGGCCGCGCCGCTCCTCCCCGACGGGCACCCGCGCCGCGGTATGTCAGTGGTCGCCGCCCTGAGCGATCGCCTCACCCACACCAACCGCCGCCTCAACGGGTCCTGGACCCAGCGCTACGAGTACGGCGTACCGGTGACTGGCCTGGACCCCGTCGACTCCGACGGCAGCACCGGAACCTCGGTCCACTTCCACGCCCCAGCCTTCGCCCCACTCACGCCAGCCGATCTACGCCCCCACCTGACCTTCCCCCACCTCGACATCACCCTCACCGAGTCCTAGGTCCTTGCGGAGGAAGTGGTTTGTGTGTCCGGGTGGGTAGTCGCGTTTGACGCCGTACTGCTCGTACCCGGCCTTGCGGTAGAAGTCCGGCGCCTGGAACTCGAAGGTGGTGACGTCGGCCCACCGGCAACCGCGCGCTCGGCCTTGCGCCTCGATCGCCTCCAGCAGGGCGGTCCCGATGCCTTGGCCTCTGGTGTTCGCGTCGACCCACATCGTGTCGATCGTGAGCCAGTGCCAGCTCCGCTCCACGCGGCCCGCACAGCCGCCGAGGAGTGATCCGTCAGGTGCGAGGGCGAACACGTGCACCGGTTCGGATTTGAGGTTCGCCGGCTCGAACCGCTCCCGGACCACCTCGGACCGTTCCTTGTTGTACTCGACCAGTCGGTCGACCAGGTCCTCCTCGAGTCCCGGATCGACACCACTCCGCAGCTCGAATTCGGCAGCATCCACAGGGCCACCATCACCTTCGGCTCCGTTGATGGGCAACAGAATTTGGGCGATCTGCGAGGATCAGGGGTGGGGGATGGTGGAAGGAAGTCTTCAGCGCATGACCGAGCAGCAGGGCGACGAGCCGGGACGGGCCGAGCACGGGCCCGGTCCGTATCGCGGTGTCTTCGGCTCACCCGGAGATGTAGCGGGTCCGCCGTCGCCTGGCGGGACGCCGTACGGTGACCGACCTGGTGCGTACGGCGATCGGCCGGGAGCGTACGGCGGTGTGTACGGCGCGGGCCCGACGGCGCAGGCGCCGGTGGCTCCGCCCAAGCAGGTCACGATCGCCGCGGTCATCTCGCTCGGCCTGGGCGTGATGAGCATCCTGCTCGCCGGTCTGGCGCTGACCTCTGCAGGTGAGCAGATCTCCGAGGTCCTCACCGGCACGAAGGATGCGCAGGGCGTCGCCGTGGCGGCGGCGGTGATCTGCGCCTTCATCTACATCCTGCCGGCGATCTTCGTCCGGAAGCGCCGCGCATGGGCCCGAGTCATGCTGATCGTGGTCGCCGCGATCGGCATCGTGGGTGGAGTGGTTGCGCTGCCCAGCGGCATCCTCGGGCTGGCGATTCACGGCACACTGCTGTTCCTGATGCTCCAGCAGCCGACCAAGCTCTGGTTCCACCACCGCTGACGCGTCCGCCCCACCCGAAGGAATTCATCCGTGGAGATCTGGATCAACCCGGCCTGTTCCAAGTGCCGCATTGCCACCAAGGCCCTCGACGAGGCCGGCGTCACCTACACGGTTCGCCGCTACCTCGACGACCCGCCCACCGCGGCCGAACTGACGGAGGTCCTGTCTCGCCTCAACCTCGAGCCCTGGGACCTCGTCCGCCACAACGAACCCGACGCCAAACCCCTCCGCGACCTCCCCCGAGACGCCACCAACCGCCCCGCCTGGATCGAAGCGATGGTCACCCACCCCATCCTCATCCAACGCCCCATCCTCACCGCCGACGACGCCACCACCGCCGTCGTCCGAGACCCAGAAACCCTCTCCGGCTTCCTCCGCTGACGATCTGCCCCGCCCTGCCCCCACCTGCCCCAAAACACCTGTGGACAGAGCCCGCGATCAGACGTCCATTTCCTGCACAATCCGTGGGTGCACACCGCTCTCCCGCCGGACTTCGCCCTGACCGCCTGGGTCGACGAATCGGTCATTGTCGGTCGAACCGGTTCGGACGGGGCCTACACGATGGCCGCGGCGGTCGCCGATCTCGCCGCCTGCCCTGAGGTCAGAGACCGATTGCGCGCGCTCACGCTGGGGCGTACCGGGCGACTTCATTGGGCTAACGAGTCGCCCAAACGCCGGGATGCGGTCACTGCGTTCATCGCGAGCTTGGACCTGGCCGCCGTCGTGGTCGTCGGGTCGCCGATGCTGGGCCCGAAGCAGGAACGCGCACGACGCTGCTGCCTCGAGAGGTTGCTTCACGAGCTTGCGGTCTTCGGAGTCGGCGACGTGTGGATGGAATCGCGATCCGCGGTACCCGACCGCCGGGACATCAGACTGATCGACAGCGCCCGCCGGAAGGGGCTGGTGCCGGACAGCCTCGTGGTCAGGTTCGCGCGGCCGAAGGACGACCCGATGCTCTGGATCCCGGACGCGATCGCGGGCGCGGTGACTGCTGCCACCTTGGGGGAACCGCGCTGGGTGCTGCCGCTGGAGGAGATCCTCACTCGGCACGACGTTGTGGTGCGCTAGAAGACGCGAAGGCTGGGTCCCACCATCCGGAGGGGTTCCCAGCCTCACTTCTCGATCGAGCAGCGCTCGTGAGCTGATGACAGTGTGTCACACCGCAGCACCAGATGTCATGCGGGATCCGGTTCAGAGGTTTTGGAGGCGGGTCAGGGCTTCTTTGAGGACTTCGGGTTGTTTGCAGAAGGCCCAGCGGACGAGGGGGCGGCCGGGGGCCGGGTTGTCGTAGAAGACCTGGTGGGGGATGGCGACGACGCCGGCGCGTTCGGGGAGCATGCGGCAGAAGGCGATGCCGTCGGTGTGGCCCAGTGGGCGGATGTCGGTGGTGACGAAGTAGGTGCCGGCCGGGCGGTGGACCTCGAAGCCGAGGGCGGCGAGGCCGTCGCAGAGCAGGTCGCGGCGCGACTGCAGGTCGGCGCGCAGGGCGTCGAAGTACTCGTTGCCCAGGGCAAGCGCATTGGCGACGGCCGGCTGGAACGGCGCGCCGGAGGTGAAGGTGAGGAACTGCTTCGCGGTCGTCACCGCGGTCACGACCGAAGGCGCTCCGGTGACCCAGCCGATCTTCCATCCGGTGACCGAGAACGTCTTGCCCGCGCTGCTGATCGACACGGTCCGCTCGGCCATTCCGTCGTACGACGCCAGTGGGGTGTGCCGTAGGCCGTCGTACACGAGGTGTTCGTAGACCTCGTCGGTGATGACGACCAGGTCGTGTTCGATCGCGACCGCGCAGATGCCGCGGAGTTCGTCGTCGGTGAGGACGGTGCCGGTCGGGTTGTGCGGCGAGTTGATCAGCAGCACCTTCGTGCGCGGCGTGACGGCGGCGCGGAGTTCGTCCAGGTCGAGGCGGTAGTCGGGGGCGCGGAGCGTGACCGGCACGCGGCGGCCGCCGGCGAACGCGATCCCGGCGGCGTACGAGTCGTAGTACGGCTCGAGCGCGATCACCTCGTCGCCCGGTTCGACGAACGCGAGCAGCGCGGCGGCGACCGCCTCAGTGGCGCCGGTGGTGACGAGGACCTGGGTGTCCGGGTCGTACGACAGGTCGTAGAACCGCTTCTGGTGGTCGACGATCGCCTGCCGCAACGCGGGGATGCCGCGCGCCGGCGGGTACTGGTTCGCGCCTGCCCGGATCGCCGCGATCGCATCCTCCAGCAGCGAGTCGGGCCCGTCGGTGTCCGGGAATCCCTGCCCGAGGTTCACCGATCCGGTCGCCACCGCGAGCGCCGACATCTCGGCGAAGATCGTCGTCCCGAGCCCGTCCAACCGCACAGCGTGTTCGCGCATGCCCCCGACCCTAACCCCCTCCCCGCGGCAAGATCGTGCTGTGCGGAACGACGAGCGGCTGACCCTCCTGACGAACGCCGTACACAACACGCAGGAACTGCTCGGCCACCTCAGCCCCGCGGACCTGACGCGGCCCACGCCGTGCGGCGAGTACGACGTACGCCGCCTCCTGGAGCACGTCGTCGGCTGGCAACAGGTCTTCGCAGCCTGCGCGGTCGGGCAGGAGCCGCCCCTCGCCGACGGATCGCCGACCTACACCCTCACCGACGACCCGGCCCGCGACCTCCGCGAAGCCGACCTGGTCACCGACCTCAGCCAGGCCCCGGCCATGATCGACCTGCCGTACCGCGGCGAAACCCCGGTCGAGCATCTCGTCGAGGAACTCGTCGCCGAGACCGTCATCCACAGCTGGGATCTCGCCACCGGCCTCGGCCGATCGATCAGGTACGACGACGCGACCGTCGCGCTGGCGCACTCCGGGCTGACCAGGATGCTCGGTGAGTCCTTCGCGGAGGAGGGCTTCCGGCCGCCGACCGATCTGACGGCGTCGACCGAGTTCGGACGACTGCTGGTCCGCAGCGGCCGCTAGCCGGCGTTCTCGACCATGTGGTGCAGCCACGCGCGAGCCGCCGCGCGGTCGGCATCACTGAACGACGCCTCCAGGTCCTCCTCGACCTTGCGAACGGCCGGGCCCACGTCGATCAGGCGTTGCTCGCCGCCCGGGGTGAGGTGGACCTGCTGGGTCCGCCGGTCCTTCGGGTTCGGCCGCCGTTCGAGCAGCCCGGCGCGCTCCATCCCGCTGATCAGTTCGTTCGCGGACTGACGCGCCGTACCCACCTCGCGGCCGACCTCGGCGACGGTCCGCCCCGGCACCTTCGAGACCAGCACGAGTACGCCGTACTGCTGCACGGACAGCCCGTGCTCGTCGAGGGCGTCGGCGAGCGCGGAGCGCATGCTCAGCCAGGCGTGCCGGACGAGGAAGGTCACGCAGCCGGTCGGGTCGTCGAGGTCCATGAACCCAATTCTGCCGATAAACAGGATTGACAGGTTCCTGACAATCGAGAGAGACTCGAAACCTCGTCAGGGTCCTGTCAATCATAGGAGACTTCGTGTCCTCGATCGAGCCCGCGCGGCAACGCCGCATCCTCACGATCCTCGTCGTCTCGTCCCTTCTCATCTGGATCGACTCCACCGTTCTGGGCATCGCCCTCGAACGGCTCGCCGACCCCGTCGAAGGTCTCGGTGCCACGCCGGGCCAACTGCAATGGGCGATCGGCATCTACTCACTGCTCTTCGCCACCGCACTCTTCGCGGCCGGCGCCCTCGGCGATCGCTACGGCCACCGGACTGTCCTGATGCTCGGTCTGGTCGTGTTCGGCGCCTCGTCTGCCTGGGCGGCCTGGGCGGACGGTCCGACCTCGCTGATCATCGCCCGCGGCACCATGGGCCTCGGCGGCGCGCTCCTCGGGCCGACGTCGATGGCCATCATCGGTTGGACCTTCCCGCCCGAGCGGCGTGCTGGTGCGATCGCCGTCTGGTCGTCGGCGGCCGGTCTGGGTGTGGCCGTCGGTCCTGTGCTCGGTGGCCTGCTGATCGACCACTTCTGGTGGGGATCGGTGTTCCTGATCAACCTGCCGATCGTCGCGGCCGGTCTGCTCGGCGCCCGCCTCGTCCTCCCGAACCCCAGAAGCCCGCAGCGTCGCCGGCTCGACCCGCTCGGCCTCGGCCTGTCGACTCTCGGCCTGCTCGGCTTGTCCTACGGTCTGATCGAGGGCGGCCACCAAGGCGGCTGGAGTCGCTGGCAGGTATGGGCGAGCATCGCCGCCGGTCTGGTCCTGCTGGCCGGATTCCTCTACTCGGAGTGGCGTGAGCACGAGCCGAGCTTCGATCCGCGGCTGTTCCGCAACCGCCGCTTCGCGGCCGGCAACCTCGTGCTCGCCGGCGTGTTCCTGACGCTGACCGGTCAGAGCTTCTATCTGGCCTTCTACCTGCAGGGTGCTCGTGGCATGAGCGCGCTGTCCGCCGGTCTGATGTCGTTGCCCAGCGCAGCAGGCGTCGTACTGGGGTCCCCGCTCGGGGCCCGGCTGGCCGGTCGCTTCGGCGTCGCGAAGGTCTGCGGTACGGCGTTGGCCGCGTTCGCGTTGTGTCACGCGCTCAACCTCACCTATCTGGTCGACACCTCGCTGGTGTGGGTCGGTGTGGTCGGCGCTCTGGCTGGGCTGGCGATCGGTGCGATCGTGGCGCCCACGACGGCGGCCGTGATCGCGACTCTGCCGATGGATCGCATCGGTGCGGGGTCGGCGGTCAACAATGCGATCCGCCAGGTCGGCAGTGTTCTCGGTGTCGCCGTACTCGGCACGATCGTGTCGTCGACGTACCAGCACGCGATCGCCCCGTCGCTGACCGGTCTGCCGGCCGACGCGCGGGACGCGGCCTCGGTTTCCGCCGAGGCCACGCGACACGCGGCCGGAGCCATCCATCGCCCGGACTTGGTCGGCGCCGCGAACGACGCCTTCCTGCACGCGATGCACACAGCCGCCGTGGTAGCGGCCTGCTTCACTCTCGCCGGGGCGATCGTGCTGACGCTGGCCTTCCGGCAGCGGGTCAGTTCCACGCCGAGGGTGGCGGAGGCGGTACGACGGTAGGCCGGTCCTCGCACCAGGTCGCGCCGGTCCACCCACCGTCGTTCCCGGCCAGCAGACGTACGTCGAACTCCGGCGGACCGTCGAAGTGGAACGTGCCGCAGTTGTTGACGAACGGAGCGCCGACATTCCGTGCGTCGACATTCTCGAACGTCGCCCAGCCGCCGACCCGGGCGTTCACCACGTTCGTACCGGTGCCGTCGACCTTGATGTTGCGCACCGCAACGTTTGTGATCGCGTAGTCGTCCTTCACCGGCCAGTCGACGACGAACATCGTCGCGTTGTAGGTCGAGTCGAGGAACGAGCTGTCGGTGATCTCGATCGTGCCGGACATCGTCGACTGCAAGGCGTACAGCCAGATCGCGCCGAGGCCGAGATCCCAGTTGAGGTCGCGCGGACCACCCCGAACCGTGGTGTTCCGTGCGAACCGCAGCGTCCCCTCGAACGGCGTCGCGTTGAATCGCGAGCCGGCGTGCAAGGTGCTGCCCTCGCGGATCGGGTCGGCGACCAGGTTGTCGGTGACCGCGTTGTCGCGCCCGCCATAGATGGCGATGTTGTTGGCGAGCACCGGCGTCTGGACCGTGTTGTGGTCGTACACGTTGTCGTGGTTGACCAGGCCGTCGGGGTTCGACTCGGACCACATCGCCAGGCCGTCGTCGCCGCTGTTGCGGACGAAGTTGTTGGTCGCCCGGACGTTCGATACGCCGAGGTGCAGGTTCATCCCGTCGGCGACGGCGTCGGTGATGACGTTGTTCCGGATCAGGAGGCCGTCCATCGGTCCGTCCAGCCAGATGCCGACCTTGGTGTGGTGCAGGTACAGGTTCTCGATCGTCGAGCCGCCGCCGATCGCGCCACCGATCCCGTTCACCTGGTCGGTGTCGATGCGTTCCCGTACGTCGCTCTCGATCGCGAAGCCGGACAGGTGTACGCCGGTGCTGCCGCCGTCGCCGGCGTACTTCCCGTAGAAGCCGGGAGCGCTGTGCACGGACTTGTCGGGCGCGGGTTCGTCCAGTGGCAGGACCTTGCCTTTGATGATCGTCCACCAGTTGCCGGCGCCGCGGACGGTGATCTGGTCGACGACGATGTGCCGGTTGACCTGGTAGGTGCCCGGCGGGATGAAGACCGACAGGCCGAGGCGCTTTGCCACTGCGATGGTGCGTTCGATCGCGGGAGCGGCGTCGTACCGGCCGGTGGGGTCGGCGCCGAACAGCCGCACCGAAAGGGATCGGGGCGGTTGCTTGAGCGGTGCTTCGACGAGCTCGAAGTCGGCCAGGTCTATGACGTACCAGGCGGCTGGGGTGTTCCGCGGTACGGCGAATCGGACGCGGTCGCCGGCCTGGTAGATGTGGTCGAGCAGGAGCCGCTGTTCGTCGTAGAAGTGGTTCGGGCGGAACGGCTTGGCGACCGGGTCCGGTTCGGGCTTCCACCAGCCGGGGATCGGGTCGACGTTCGGGTCGTTGGAGAACGGATACATCCCGTACAGCCAGGCGTACTCCGACGTGAGTGTCATTGTGCGCTTGTGCTTGCCGTTGACAGTGACGTCGAGTGGGGCGCGGAGGCCGCCGCCGGTCGGGGTGTCCGGGATGCTGTAGCGAAGGGTCAGCGCGTTCGCTGGTCCGGTCAGCGTGAATTCGACGTACTGCTTGGGCTGCAGGCGTACGGCGGTGCGTCCGGAGGCCTCGGCCGGCAGGGTGTAGGCCTCCCGGCTCGGGCCGATCTTCTCGCCGGTGAAGTAGGCGTTCTCAGCCTCTTGCTCGAGGAAGGGGACCTGCGCGCCGCGACCGGCGACGAGGGTGGGGTCGAGGCCGGCTCGGGTGATGCGGGGAGCTGGGCGGGTGGCGATCGCTGGGGTGGTGAGGACGGCGGCGAGAACGGCGGTCGTCAGTACGACGGCCAGGGTGCGCAGGTGTGATCGGGACATTGGCGGATCCCCTCCGAACGAATTGTCTGGAGGGTATGTAGATCTGCGCAAGATGTCGACAGGCGGGAGAAAATTTCTGTCAGTCGGCGGGGAGCTCGACCTTGGGGTCTGGGCGGAGGGCTCGGAGCCAGAGTTCGGTCTGGGCTATGTGGGCCGAGGCGGCGGTGGCGGCGGCCGAGGGGTCGCGGCGGGCGATGGCGGCAAGAATGGCGCGGTGGCCGCGGTCGCTGGTCTGCTTGATCGCCGCGAAGTCCTCGCCCGGCTCGAAGATGCGGTAGTGACCACCGCGGCCGCGGATCACGCCGGTCAGCGCGGTGACGGTCGGGTTGCCGCCCGCCGTACAGATCGCGCCGTGGAACTCGGCGTCGAGATGCTGGATCTCGGTCGAGTCAGTGGTCGACTCGAGGCGGTCGAGGATGTCGCTGAGATGCGCGGCCAGCTCCGGATCCTGCCGCGCGGCCGCCGCGGCGGTGGCGTGCGACTCGAGCACCCGCCGTACCTCCAGCAACTCGAGCACACCCTCCAGTGGGATCAGCTCGACCGACAACGAGAACCGGCTGATGATCTCCGCCGGATCCAGCGCCGACACGTACGTGCCCGAGCCATGCCGCGACTCGATCACGCCAAGCGCCGCCAGCGAACGAGCCGCCTCACGCAACGAGCTGCGGGACACGCCGAGGTGGTCGCACAGCTCCGGTTCCGGCGGGAACTTCGCCCCCGGCCCGAGCTGGCCCGATGCGATCATCTGGCGCAGGCCGGCCAACGCCTTGTCGGTGGCTGCCATTCGCTACCTCCCCTGTCCCCCGCAGACTCAGGTGTGCAGCGTAAGTCCTCAGACCACTCGCGGTCACATCGCCCGGTTAACGGGGGTCGTACGGCGAGGCAACGCCAACTCGTCAGATGTCAGCGCGCGCGACCATGGACCGGAGAAGGGCCGGCAGATCCCACGCGTGCCACCGCCGGGGCGCGATCCGCCGGTACGGCGTCCCGTCCGCGAACGGCTCGCCCGATATCCACACGGTCGTCATCCCGCGCTCGTGCGGAAGGGTGAGGTTGACCTCGAGATCGTCGACCATGGCCGCCCGGGTGGGGTCGATCGCGAAGCGGGTCAGGAACGCGTCGAGGCTCTCCGGATACGGCTTCGGGATCAGGTCGCCGGCCAGGATGTCGAAGACGCCGTCGAAGTGGGTCGTCAGTCCGAGGCGGTCGAGCGCCTGCTCGGCGTGGTAGACCGAGCCGTTCGTGTAGACGAACCTGCGCCCAGGCAGCGCCTGCAACGCGGTGGCAAGAGTCGCGTCCGGGGTGAGCACCGAATAATCCATCCGCCGCTCGAAACCGAGGAACTCGTGCGGGTCGATGGCGCGCGTGATCATCGCACCGCGCAGCGAGGTGCCGTACTGCGCGACCAGTTCGGCCTGGATCCGCCGGGCGCCGATGAGGTCGGTGCCGTAGAAACCTGCAACGGTCGACAGGATGCCGTGCGTGAGTTGCGCGGCGAGTGCGGAGTCCGCCGGATACAAGGTGTTGTCCAGGTCGAGGATCCAGGTGTCGAGGTCCGGCCGCATCTGGCCAGGGTAATGACAGACTGGGGGCGTCACCGACA
The DNA here is from genome assembly GCF_045207705.1 of Kribbella sp. NBC_00889. Lineage (NCBI taxonomy): Bacteria > Bacillati > Actinomycetota > Actinomycetes > Propionibacteriales > Kribbellaceae > Kribbella > Kribbella sp. NBC_00889. The sequence goes on from NZ_CP108783.1 coordinate 8,063,941, forward strand.
GGAGGATCGAACGTGCCGACTGCGCTCATCACCGGACCCGCGACCGGGATCGGCCGGGCCTTCGCCGACAAACTGGCGGTGGAGGGATACGACCTGGTGCTGGTGTCGCGGGACGAGGCGCGGCTCAAGGAGGTCGCGGCCGACCTCACCCGCCTGCATGGCGTGGCCTGTGAGGTGATCGCGGCCGACCTGACCGATCGGGACGACCTGGCCAGAGTGGAGGAGCGGTTCCGGACCGGGCCGATCGAGGTCCTGGTGAACAACGCCGGCTTCGGGCAGAAGAAGCCGTTCTGGGCGAACTCGGTCGAGACCGAGGAGAAGCAGCTCGACCTGCTGGTGCGCGTCGTCCTGCGGCTGACGCACGCCGCCGTACTCCCGATGATCGAGCGGGGGTCTGGTGCGGTGATCAACGTGTCGTCGGTGGCCGGGTTCCTGCAGCGCGGTCCCTACAGTGCGCACAAGTCGTGGGTGACGACCTTCTCGGCCGGCCTGGCGATCCAGTTGCACGCCAAGGGGGTCGCCGTGATGGCCTTGTGCCCGGGCCTGGTGCACACCGAGTTCCACGACCGGATGGGGATGGACAAGTCGGTGATCCCCTCGTTCATGTGGCTGAACGCGACCGACATGGTCGACGCCGCCTGGAAGGATCTCATGCGCGGGAAGGCGATCTCGATCCCGAGCCTGCGCTACAAGCTCCTGATGGCCGCCGCCCGCTACACCCCACGCACGCTCATCGCGCGCCTTTCCACAGTGGGTCTGGACGGCCGTCGCCGCTGACTTTGGTGGCCTGCGGCAACGACTCGGGGGCGTCAGAGTTTTTCGGCCACCTCGGTGAGGACGGCGAGGGTGGCGGTGACGAGTGGGTGGTCGGCGCGACCTGGGCGGACTGCGGCGTACACCCGCCGAGTGGGGACGGGGTCGGGGAGCGGGCGGATGAGGGCAAGGGTTGGAGCCGGTACGGCGAGGCGTGGGACCAGTGACACACCAGCGCCGGCGGCGACCAGCGCGGCGACGGCGCGGAAGTCGTCGGACTGATGGACGACGCGCGGCTGGAAGCCGGCTTGCTCACACGCCAGCACGACCACATCCCGGATCGGATTGCCGGGCGCGGTCATCACCCAGTCGTCGCCGGCGAGCATCGCCAGTTCGATGGTGTCGTGAGCCGCGGCCGGATGTGACGGTGGCAGGACCGCGACGAAAGGCTCGGCGTACAAGGGGATCCGGACCAGGCGACGGTCGTCGGGGCGTGGCGAGCCGCGGTGTTCGACCGCGATCGCGATGTCGACGTCGCCGTCCAGCAACTGGGTGATGCCTTGATGACCTTCGGCATCACGGATGACGAGGTCAAGGCCGGGGTTCGTTGCGCGAAGCCGGGCGAGGGCGGGCGCGACCAGCAGACTGATCGCGGTGGCGAACGCGGTGATGCGGACCTCGCCGGTGCTGCCGTTCGCGTGCAGCCGCATCGCCTCTTCGGCGCGCTCGACCTCGGTGAGGATGGTGTCGGTGTGGGTCAGCAGCAGGCGGCCGGCCGAGGTGATCGCGACCCGGCGGCCGCGACGTTCGAGCAGTTCCTGGCCGACCTCGGACTCCAGTGCGGCCAGCTGCTGCGAGACCGCCGAGGGCGTCAGGTGAAGCACCTCGGCGGCCGCAGTCACGGTGCCGTGATCAGCAAGCGCGCGCAGCACTCGCAGTCGTCGTACCTCGATCACGAACCTCAGCTTCGCACAACTCCATGGCAGACCCGTTCGGGCCGGCCGTGGATGAGACCAGCGTCAACGCCGGCGCCTCCACCTTGGCGACGGGCGCCACCTCGGCGACGGGCGCCGCCTTGGTCACGGTGGTCGGCCGCTGCATCAGCTGCCGTAAGGCGCGCAGCGGTTGCCGGCGTGGACCGCGCCGTATGTGCGGGACGACCGGTGCGTTCGGCATTGCTGAGTGGGTCTGCTCGTGGATCGACTTGACCACGGAGAAGGGGACGTAGTGCATGGTGGGTTCCTTTCGACCCTTCAACGGTAGAAACCAAACGCTCTATACGTCCAATGGATTCTTTTCGCAGAGTTGATGTGTTTGGTGCATGATCTCCTTATGGAGCTACGCCAACTCAGGTCGTTCGTGGTCGTCGCCGAGGAGATGAACGTGGGCCGGGCGGCGATCCGGCTTCACCTCACGCAGCCGTCGCTCAGCCGGCAGATCGCGGCGCTCGAGCACGATCTGGGCGTCGAGTTGTTCGCCCGGGTCCGGCGGCGCTTCGTGATGACGGCGGCGGGGGAGACGTTCCTGGCCGAGGCGAAGGATCTGCTCCGGCGCGCCGATGAGGCGGTGCGGGCAGCGCAACGCACGCAACGCGGAGAGCTCGGGACGCTGCGATTCCGATTCGTGCAGTCGGCGACGTTCGAAGTGCTGCCGCGGATCCTGGGCGCCTTCCGCGCGGCGTACCCCGAGGTCGTGCTCGACCTGGAGTCGCTGACGACCTTGCGGCAGACCGAGGCGCTACGTGACGGCCGGATCGACGTCGGCCTGCTGCGTCCGAACACCCCGGCGGCTGGGGCAGGTACGTCGCACCGAACGTCAGGTGAGCGAGATGCCGGGACGGCCGTCGTACAGCTGGCTCCTGGGCTGTCGTCGCGGGTGGTGTCGTCGGATCCGCTGGTCGCGGTGCTGCCGGCGCGGCATCGGCTGGCCACGCGCAAGCGTTTGCGCCTGGAGGAGCTCGCCGGGGATTCGTTCGTGTTCTACTCGCGGGCCAGCGGACCAGCGGTGCACGACACGATCGTCAGCTTCTGCCGGGCGGCCGGCTTCACGCCTCGGGTCGAGCAGGAGGCGGCCGACGTGCAGACGATCGTCTCGCTCGTCGCGGCCGGGCTCGGCGTTTCGTTGTTGATCAGTCCGACCCCGCCCTCGAACCCGGATTCGGTCGTGTATCGCGAGTTGTCCGACGACCTACCACTGTGGCCACTCTCCGTAGTCTGGTCGCCGGACAACCGATCACCGGCGCTGGCCCGGTTCCTGGAAGTGCTCTGAGAGCAGGCTCAGCCGAAGACGTCGGGGTCGCCGCCGGTGCGTACGCCGGTCTCGAGGTCGGCGATCGCGGCCATGTCGTCGTTGTCCAGCTGGAAGTCGAAGACCTGGAAGTTCTCCTGGATCCGGCTCGGCGTCTTCGACTTCGGGATCACCACGTTGCCGAGCTGCAGGTGCCAGCGGATGACCACCTGCGCGGGCGTCTTGCCGTGCTTGTCCGCCAGCGTCCGCAGAGCCGGCTGCGAGAGCAGTTCGCCCTGCGCCAGCGGGCTCCACGCCTGGGTGACGATGTCGTTCTCCGCGTTGAACGCGCGCAGTTCGTCCTGCGGTAGCGCCGGGTGCAGCTCGATCTGGTTGACCGCGGGCCGGATCCTGGTCTCGTCGAACAGCCGCCGCAGTGCCGGCTCGTGGAAGTTCGAGACGCCGATCGCGCGCACCCGCTTGTCGGCGTACAGCTGCTCGAACGCCTTCCAGGTGTCGACGTACTTGTCCCGCTTCAGCGACTGCCAGTGGATCAGGTACAGGTCGACGTACTCGAGGCCGAGCAGGTCGATGCTCTTGTCGAACGCCTTCAGGGTGGTGTCGTAGCCCTGGTCGTTGTTCCACAGCTTGGTGGTGATGAACAGTTCGTCGCGCGGCAGGTCCGACGCGGCGATCGCTCGCCCGACGCCGGCCTCGTTGCCGTAGGCGGCCGCGGTGTCGATGTGCCGGTAGCCGGCTTCGAACGCGGTCGTGACGACGTCGGTGACGATCTCGTCCTCGACCTGCCAGACCCCCAGGCCCAGCTGCGGAATCTCGACGCCGTTGTCCAGAGTGATGGTGGGGACTGTGTTCATTTGTCTATTCCACCGGGTCCACTGGTTCTGGCCCAGTCATCCGACGTGTGACAACAACCTCATTCACCCGCCGTAACCACCTCGTGCGTCTTCGCGTCCGGCTCCAGGAACCGCAGCAGCGCGGTCCCTTCCCGCTCCAGCTCGGTCAGTGTCTTCTTCAGCGTGCGGCCGAACGGCGTCAGCGTGAGAGTGGCCACACCGCGCTTCTTCTCGGCGTTCCACAGCCCGGCGACGAGGCCGTCGACCGTGTACGTCGATTTGATCCGCAGGTTCTTGGTGAACACGGCCGGCCGGTGCTCGTCGGCGATGATCCGCTCGCGTTTCGCGTGTGCCAGCAGCAGATTGTCGAACTCCGGCAGGAACCGCACGGGGACCGCGGTGTCCGGGTCCGGCCGCGGCGCATCCGGTACGTCGTACAGCGTCTTGCCTACCTCGTCGGTGAACGTCTCCAGGTCGAGCGCGTCGAAGAGTGGCTTCGCCTTCTGCAGCCCTGACCAGGTCTGGAAGTCGGCGGGTGTTGCCGGACCGAAGGCGTTCAGGTATCTGGTGACGAGCTCCTGGGCTTCTGCCTTCGCGTGGAGCTTCCCGCCGATCCAGTCCTCGGCCGGAGTGAAGCGTGCGTTCGCCGGCCAGCTCCAGCGGGCGTCGGTCGGGTACATCACCAGCGGGACCAGCATCCGGGTGCAGAACCCGAGTGCCCGTTCGTTCACCGCCGGGAACTTCTGCTGCAGCGCGTCCCGCACCTCGGTGAACGTCAGCGGCTCCTTCGCGAGCAGCTTCCGCGCCGTCGCGACCACCTTGTCCGGCTCGAGTCCTTCGCCCCGATCACCGAGCATCCGCAGCCCCGCCTCGAGCACCGGCGCGACCGTGGTCCGGAACCGCAGGTAGTCGGCCGCAGTCACCAGATGCAAGGTCCCGCGGAACACGGTCGCCCGCACCACCTCACGCCCCTGCACCGCCGCGTTGAGCTGCCCCTCCTCGAACCCACTGACCCGCGACCACAACCCGACGTACGGATGCTTCGGCTCCTGCCCCTGCATCCCCACCAACCGCCCGACCGCGTCCACCACCGACACGTCCGCCCGCTCAACCAGCATCTGCCGAGCCAACGTCGCCCGATTCACAGCCCGCCCACTCATCACCACCATGCCCGCATCCTGCCGGACCCCATCGACAAAGTCAGTCGACCGCCGGGCGCGTCAGCTGCGACCGGGCGACTCGACCGCGAGGGAGTTGCGACGACAAGCATCCGCCAGCCGATCGTCGTACGTCACAACGAGATCGACGTCGATCAGCACAGCCGTCGCGAGGTGGATGGCGTCGAGGCTGCGCAGGACGAGCGGCTCGATCCGCCGGGCAACGCTGACAACATCTGACGTCAGCGGACGTTCGTCGACACCGGACATCGCGGCGTCGATCAAGGTGCCGGCGCCGGTCGGCGACTTGACCCGCGTGAGGACCGCACGGGAGACCTCGACCCAGGCGAGCGACGACGACGCCAGCAGGTCGCCCTCCGCATGCCGGGTGTCGAGGAAATCCACCAGATCGCCGGACTCCTCCTCGGCGATCACTCGCTTGATCAGGGCGCTGCTGTCGAGGTAGACGCGCATCAGAAGCGATCGTCCCGATCGAGCAGGTCGAGGCTGGTGGTGCCCTTCGGGAGGCGGAGTCGCGGCATCACCTTGCGATAGGGCACTCGTGCCGGACGTACTGCCTGCGAAGTCCTGGCCTGCTCTCGATCGGTCGTTCCAGTCTCGTCCCCGATCAGGTGCAGATGACGGCCGACGGCTTCCCGGACGATCTCCTGTTGGGATCGGCCGGTGCGCTCAGCCTCCGCCTGGAGCGCTGCCGCTGCTTCCGGGGTCAGCCTCAGGTTCATCGCCATGACTGCATGGTACCGCGAGTGGTATACCCGTGGTACCAAGTCAGCTCTACCCGAGTTGGGTGTCAGGGTTTGCGGGCTACGCCTACCCAGAGGCTGCAGGAGATGTCGGTGAAGACGCCCTTGGCGACGAGGGCGTCGGTTTCGTCGTCGGGGTGCCAGCGGAAGGGGGCGGACACGCCGGGCTCGACCAGTTCGAGGCCGTCGAAGAAGCGGGAGACCTCCTCCTTGCTGCGGACCTGGGCGTCGCCGCCGTCGGCCTTGTAGACCTGGATCGCCTGCTCCCACAGGTCAGGGGCGAAGTCCGGAGTGCAGTGCGAGAAGATGAGGTACGACCCCGACGCCAGCGGCTCGAGCAGCTCCTTGACCAGGTCGTACGGCTTGAGCGCGTCGGGCAGGTAGTGGAAGACGCCGACCAGGCTCAGCGCGACCGGCTTGCTCAGGTCGAGCAGGTCCTTCACCTCGTCCGAACCCATGATCGACTGCGGGTCGATCACGTCGGCGTCGAGGTACGCCGTCCTGCCCTCGGGCCGGCTCGTCATCAGGGCGCGGGAGTGGGACAGCACGATCGGGTCGTTGTCCGCGTAGACGATGTGCGCCGCGGGCACGGTCTCCTGCACGACCTCGTGCAGGTTCGGGCTGGTCGGGATGCCGGTGCCGATGTCGAGGAACTGCGTGACGCCCTGCTCGGCCACGTAGCGAGCCGCGCGGTGCATCCACATCCGGTTCGACATCGCCGCCGTACGGAACCCGGGAAACGCCTCCAGCAGATGCTCCGCGGCCTGCCGGTCGACCGCGAAGTTGTCCTTGCCGCCCAGGAAATAGTCGTAGACGCGGGCCGGGTGCGGCCGGTCCATCCCAAGCCGTTCGGTCAGGGTGGATTCGTCGCTCTCGGCCATCCAAAAACTCCCTACTCCGGTGCTGTCGAGTACGGAGCGATCGTAGCTGATCTGCGACAGTACGTGATTGGCAGCGTGTCAACCTTTTCCTGGATCGAAGGTAGTCCTCAGGCCAGCGCGGCGCGGGCTTCGATGAAGCCGGCGATGGCGCGTTCGACGTCCTCGGTGGAGTGCGCGGCGGACAGCTGGACGCGGATGCGGGCCTTGCCGTGCGGTACGACGGGGTAGGAGAAACCGATCACGTAGATGCCGAGGTCGAGAAGCTTGTCGGCGAGGCGACCGGCCTGCGCGGCGTCGCCGATCATCACCGGCGAGATCGGATGCTCGCCCGGGAGTACGTCGAAGCCGGCCTCGGTCATCTTGGTGCGGAAGAGCTTGGTGTTGGCGGCCAGTTTGTCGCGCAGCGTGCTCGAGCCGCCGATGAGTTCGAGGGCCTTCAGCGAGGCCGCTGTGACCGACGGTGCGAGGGAGTTGGAGAACAGGTACGGCCGGGACCGCTGCCGGAGCAGTTCGACGATCTCGCGCCGGCCGGACACGTAACCACCGGATGCGCCGCCGAGCGCCTTGCCCAGGGTGCCGGTGACGACGTCGACCCGGTCCTTCACGCCGAACAGGGACGGCGTACCCGCGCCGTCCGATCCGACGAAACCGACCGCGTGCGAGTCGTCGACCATCACCAGGGCGTCGTACCGCTCGGCCAGGTCGCAGATCTCGTCGAGGGGAGCGACGTACCCGTCCATGGAGAACACGCCGTCGGTGGCGATCAGCCGGTAACGGGCGTCGGCGGCGTCCTTGAGCTGCGCCTCCAGGTCGGACATGTCGCGGTTCTTGTACCGGTAGCGCTTGGCCTTGGACAGCCGGATGCCGTCGATGATGCTGGCGTGGTTGAGCTCGTCGGAGATGACCGCGTCCTCGGCGCCGAGCAGGGTCTCGAACAGGCCGCCGTTCGCGTCGAAGCAGGAGCTGTAGAGGATCGTGTCCTCGGTGCCGAGGAAGGTGCTCAGGGCACCTTCCAGGTCCTTGTGGATCTGCTGCGTCCCGCAGATGAACCGGACCGACGCCATCCCGAAGCCCCACTGGTCGAGCGCCGCGCGGGCCGCCGCGATCACCTCGGGGTGGTCGGCCAGGCCGAGGTAGTTGTTCGCGCAGAAGTTGAGCACCTCCTTGCCCGAGGCAACCGAGATCAAGGACTGCTGGGGTGAGGTGATCACCCGCTCGGACTTGTACAGCCCGGCATCCCGGATCTCGCCGATGGCCGCCGTCAGGTCGTCCCGCATCCGCCCGAACATCAGTGCTTCTCCTCCAGGGATTCAGTGGTCCAGTCCATGATCACCTTGCCGCAGTGTCCCTGCCGGGCTACGTCGAAGGCCCGCTCGAAGTCGGCGTACCCGAACCGGTGGGTGATCACCGGAGTCAGGTCCAGGCCGCGCTCCAGCATCACCGACATCGAGTACCAGGTCTCGAACATCTCCCGGCCGTAGATGCCCTTGATCGTCAGCATGTTGAGCACCACCGTGCTCCAGTCGATCGCGATCTCGTCCGCCGGCAGCCCGAGCATCGCGATCCGGCCGCCGTGCGTCATGTTCGCCAGCATGTCCCGCAGCGCGGCCGGCTTCCCGGACATCTCCATGCCGACGTCGAAACCCTCGCGCATGCCCAGGCTCCGCTGCGCGTCGGCGATGGTCTCCGAGCCCACGTTCACCGCCCGGGTGACGCCGATCTTGCGGGCCAGATCCAGCCGGTACTCCGACAGGTCGGTGATCACCACGTTGCGCGCACCGGCATGCAGCGCGACTGCCGCGGCCATCACTCCGATTGGTCCGGCCCCGGTGATCAGCACGTCCTCGCCGACCAGCGGGAAGGACAGAGCCGTGTGTACGGCGTTCCCGAACGGGTCGAAGATCGCCGCGACGTCCAGGTCGACCGGGTCCTTGTGGACCCACGCGTTGCTCGCAGGCAGGGCGACGTACTCGGCGAACGCACCCGGCACGTGCACGCCGAGGCCGCGGGTCTTGATGCACAGGTGCCGGCGGCCGGCGCGGCAGTTGCGGCAGCGGCCGCAGACCAGGTGGCCCTCGCCGCTGACCAGGTCACCGACCGCGACGTCACGGACACCGACGCCGATCTCGACCACCTCGCCGCAGAACTCGTGCCCGGTCACCATCGGCACCGGCACGTTCTTCTGTGCCCAGGGGTCCCAGCTCTGGATGTGCAGATCGGTGCCGCACAGACCGGTGCGGAGCACCTTGATCAGTACTTCGTCGGCCTCGATCTTCGGCTCCGGGACGTCCTGCAACCACAGACCGGGCCGGGCCTCAGCCTTCACCAGCGCCTTCACGCGCACCTCCACTGACGACGATCGTCCACATCGTCGTCCCGGGCAACCACCGGCGTCCATCGACACGTCGTACACAGCCTGTGCAGTTCAACTGCATACTGTTCCGCCTGGCGAGAAATCGTGAACTGCCGCGTCATCTAAGCTCGACGCCCATGAGCTACGACCGGGACGGACTGCTGGAGCAGGTGAAGTCGAAGGCCATCGTGCACGGCCGGGTGACGCTGGCGTCGGGGAAGGAAGCCGACTACTACGTAGACCTGCGCCGGATCACGCTGGACGCGGCCGCCGCGCCGCTGATCGGCCCGGCGATGCTCGAGCTGACCAAGGACCTGGAGTACGAGGCCGTCGGCGGACTGACCCTCGGCGCCGACCCGGTCGCGATGTCGATGCTGCACGCGGCCGCGCAGCAGGGCCGGACGCTGGACGCCTTCGTCGTACGGAAGGCGGAGAAGACGCACGGCCTGCAGCGCCGGATCGAAGGGCCGGAGGTGAAGGGTCGCCGGGTGCTCGCGGTCGAGGACACGTCCACCACCGGCGGTTCGGTGCTCACCGCGGTCGAGGCGCTGCGCGAGGCCGGGGCCGAGGTGGTCGCGGTCGCGGTGATCGTCGACCGCTCGACCGGCGCAAAGGAGAAGGTCGAGTCGGAGGGGCTGCCGTACCGGGCGGTGTTCGGGCTCGAGGACCTGGGCCTCGGCTGATGAACATCAGCCCGGTCCTGATCGTCCTGGTCGCGCTGGTCGTCGCCGGCGGCATCTTCTACTTCAACTACCTGGCCGCGAAGAAGCGGCGCGAGCTGTTCGCCGGGTTCGCCTCGCAGCAGGGCTGGACCTACCTGCCCGACAACAACGCGCTGGCCGGGCAGTGGTCGGGTACGCCGTTCCAGACCGGTGACAACTGGCGGGTCAAGAACGTGCTGTCCGGTGCGTACAACGGCCATCAGATGGTTGCCTTCGACTACAGCTACCAGACGCACTCCACCGACTCGAAGGGCCGTCGTACGACGACGACCCACAAGTTCGGCGTGGTCGTCGTGCAGCTGCCGGGCGCGCTGCCGCACCTGGAGGTCACCCACGAGGGGATCTTCGGCGGCGTGGTGGCGAACGCACTCGGGTTCCGTGACCTCCAGTTCGAGAGCGAGCAGTTCAACCGCGCGTTCCGGGTGAAGGCGGACGACGAGCGCTACGGGCACGCGGTGGTGACGCCGCGGATGATGGAGCTCCTGCTCGCCCGCGGCGAGATCGGCTGGCGGATCGAGGGCAACTCCTTGCTCGGCTGGGACAAGGGCGATCACAACCCGACCGAGGTCATGAACCGCCTCACCCTGCTGCAACAGGTGCTCGAGCAGGTCCCGCCGTACGTCTGGCGCGACTATGCCGGCGTCGACCCTCGCGTACAGCCACCACAAGGCTACTGACAGTACGGCGGACCCGAGGACCCGTAGAGTCGCACGCAGCATCACCGACACTCGGGAGCAGGGCATGACCTTCGTCATCATCGCGGTCGTCGCGATCATCGTGATTCTGGGAATCGCGCTGATGGTCTCGTACAACCGCTTCGTCAAGCAGCGGAACCTGATCCAGGAGTCCTGGCGGCAGATCGACGTCGAGCTGCACCGCCGGTACGACCTGATCCCGAACCTGGTCGAGACCGTCCGGGCGTACGCCGCGCACGAGCGGCACGTGTTCGAGGAGGTCGCCCGGCTGCGGACCCAGGCGGTGAACGTGCAGGGCGCGCCGCCGGAGCAGCGGGCCGCCGCGGAGGGCGAGCTGTCCGGTGCGCTGCGTCAGATGATGATCTCGGTCGAGGCGTACCCGCAGCTGCAGTCGAACCAGAACTTCCTGAACCTGCAGCGCGAGCTGACCGACACCGAGGACCGGATCGCGGCCGGCCGGCGGTTCTTCAACGCGAACGTCGGCGACTACAACACCCGGGTCGAGGCGTTCCCGTCGAACCTGATCGCGAACGGCTTCAAGTTCGAGAAGGCCGGGTACTTCGAGGTCCGCGACGAGCAGGTGCGGTCGGTGCCGCAGGTGTCGTTCGGGACCATCGGCTCGGTCGCCGGTGAGCAGGCGCCGCCGCAGATGCAGGCCGGGCCGCAGTCGTCGGGCCAGATCCAGCCGGAGATTCCGGGTGAGCAGGGCAACTATCAGGGCCAGCCGCAGCCACCGGTGGGCGGCCCGCCTGCGGGTTCCCCCAGCCCGCAGGACGGACAGCCGCCGTTCACCGGTGGCCACTAGGCACCGGTTCCCCGTAGTCCAGGACCCCCGAACCAGGACTCCCTACCAGTGCCAGGCTCGGGTGCGACGGCGGTCAAGTCGCCACTCCCGAGCCCTGCCTCCCCCCGGTACCTGAGTCAACTGTGACCGACTGAGATACATCCGGCGTACATCGGCCTTCACGCCGGGCACAGGGGATGACACCATAGGTCGGTTCATCACGGAGAGGGCACAGCAGTGGACAGTCTGAGGTACGCAATCCTCGGACCCCTGCGCCTTGTTCACGTCCAGGGCCAGCCGCTGCGCGCCGCCAAGCCGCGGCAGTTGCTGGCAACGTTGCTCCTGCACCCCAATCGGTTCGTCTCGACCGATCTGATCGCCGACGCGCTCTGGGAGAACAGCCCGCCGCGGTCCGCCGTGGCGAACATCCGGACGTACGTCCGGGCGCTGCGCGGCGTCCTGCAGGAGGCCGGGCTGCCGGCGCCGATCGACACCTCGGCCGCCGGGTACAGCATCGAGGTCGGCGTCGACGAGCTCGATGCCAGCCTGTTCGAGACGCTGCTGGCCGAAGGCGGCCACCTCCGCGACGCCGGCGACAGCCGCCATGCCATGCAGGTTCTGTCCCGCGCCTACTCGCTCTGGCGCGGACGGCCACTCGAGGGCCTGCCGATTCCCGCCGCCTGGGAGGGCTCGATCGCTCGCCTGGAAGCACAGCATCGCGGCCTGGTGGACACCCTGCTCGACCTGCGCCTGGAGCACGGCGACGCGAGTGGTGCGGCCGTCCTGCTCAGCGCGCGACTCACCGACGACCCGTACGACGAGCAGCTGTGGCGTCGGCTCGTCGACGCGCTCCTGGCCGCCGGTCGTGTCGGCGAAGCGCGGGCGGCGTACGGCAAGGCGGTCCAGACCCTCGCCGAGGAGCTCGACATCAAGCCGGGCCCTGAGCTCGAAGCCGCCGGCGCCCGCGCCGAGAACGGCCGCTCCGCCAACTGGCCGAACCCGGGCATCCCCTCGGTCCGTACGGCGGAACCCGAGGTCGTACAACCGGGTCCGATGGCGGCGCCCGAGCTGACCGATCCGCAGCGGCCGCCGAGTCAGTTGCCGCTCGACCTGGCCGACTTCAGCGGCCGGGAGGAGCACCTGGAGCAGCTGCGCGACCTGGTCTGCGGCCGCGATCCGGTCCGTCCGCCGATCGCCGTCATCTCCGGAGCGCCGGGCACCGGGAAGACATCTCTGGCCGTCCGGCTGGGTCATCTGGTCCGGGATTCGTTCCCGGACGGGCAGATCTATCTGGACATGCACGGCGCGACGCAGCCGCGTGATCCGGCCGGAGCACTCACCGATGTGCTGCTCAGCCTCAACCTGCCCGACTTCGCGATCCCGGCCGACCCGGAGCGCCGGTCGGCGATGCTGCGGTCCGAGCTGGCCAGCCGGCGGGTGCTCATCATCCTCGACGACGTCGCGACGGCCGGCCAGGTGACTCCGCTGATGCCGGGTACCGGTGCGTCCGCGGTGGTCGTCACCAGCCGGAACCGGCTGATGGATCTGGCCGGCGCGGACAGCCTGCCGCTCGACACCTTCGACGACGGCGAGGCGGCCGAGCTGCTCGAGCTGGTCGCCGGTGCCGGCCGGGTCGACCGTACGTCGACTGCCGCCGAGGAGATTCTGACCGCCTGCGGGAACCTGCCGCTGGCGATCCGGATCGCCGGCAGCCGGCTGGCGCAGCGACCGGACCTGAGCCTGCGTGAGCTCGCCCGGCGGCTGGGCGACGAGACCTCGCGCCTGGACGAGCTGAGCATCGGCGAGCTCGCCGTCCGCACCAGCGCCGACCTCAGCTACGACGCACTCAGTCCGGAACAGGCCCGGCTGTACCGGCTGATCGGTCACTTCGCCGTCGGCGTCTTCTCTGCTCGCGCGTTGGAGGCGGTGGCCTCGCCGGCCTCGGTCCGCCGCAGCCTGGATCGCCTGATCGAGGTCAACCTGGTCCGGATCAGCTCGGTCGACCACCGCGGTACGGCGCGTTACCGGGTCCACGACCTGCTCCGGCTGCATGCGATCGGTGTCGGCGACGAGGAGCAGAAGGCGCGGGCGGTCCGGGATGTCGAGATTGTGCTCGACGCGATCCTGAACAAGATCCGCCGGGCCAACGCCGCCTTGAACTTCGAGTACTTCGGTGTCCTCGAGCACTACGGCCCGTTGGACGCCCCCGATCCCGCGCCGTTCACCGAGACGGACGCGATCGCCTGGTTCGACAGCGAGCGCAGCACGTTCGTGCCGTCGATCCGTGCGGCGGCGCAGAACGGTCTGCATGACTACGCCTGGCGGATCGCTTGCGCGTGGGCGCCGTACCTGGACATGCGGGCCGGGTTCGACGACTGGCATGGGTCGCACCATCAGGGCCTGCTCAGTGCGATCTCCTGTGGGGATCGGCGCGGCGAGGCGATCATGCACCGCAACCTCGGCCAGCTCGCGCTGTATCAGGACGACTGGGACACCGCCTGGCACCATCTCGACGAGGCCGCGCGCGTGTTCGGCGAGATCGGGAACCGGCTCGGGACCGGCGTCACCGCGGTGGGGATGGGCACCTGGCTGCGCGAACGCGGCCGGCGCGACGAAGCATTGGTGCAGTACGAGGCCGCGATCGAGGCGTTCCTCGAGGCAGGCAACGCGAACGGCGAGGCACTGGCGCGGACCGCAGCCGCCAACATGTGGCTGCGCCGCGACGACACCGACACCGCCGGCCGTTATCTCGCCCAGGCGTTCCTGCTCGCAGTACGGCGGGTCGACAGCCACCGTGAGGCGAAGGTACGGCGCCGGATCGCGGCGTTGCGGGCGCAACAAGGGCGGTCCGACCAGGCTGTGCGTCAGTTGAGGCGTGCGCTGGAGATCTTCAACGGCATGGGTGACGACCACTGTGCGGCGTACACGCGGGCCGAGCTCGGTAAAGCGCTGGTGGCGCGCGGTGAAGTCGCTGCAGCGCGGAAGATGCTGCTGGATGCGATGGATATCGGACACCGGTTGGGCGACCGCAGCGTCGAGGGTCAGGCCGCGCAGCAACTCGGACAACTCTATGTGTCCACGGGCAATCTCGACTCGGCCCGGCGTACGCTCGACCGCGCTGCGCGGGTGTGGCAGCAGGCCGGCAACGACGAGCAGGCAGCCGAGTGCCGCCGCGAACTGGCTGCCTTCGACACCGGAGTAGCCGCCGGCTGAATGTACGGCGGCTGTATCCGGCTTCGGCAGACTCGCTTGCACACGACGGCACAGGCCGGCGGGTTCGGGGGAATCGGGGGATGGAACCTATGGCCTGGGGGGAGGCAGTTGTGGAGCGCCGGATCGTCCCGCGGGTGGCGAACCCGCGGGACACCGAGGCCGCGCTGAACTGGCAGCTGGAACGGGTGGGATCGACGGCGTGGCAGGACTGGACGCTGAAGTTCCAGCGGATGGCCTTCGGTTATGCGCACGACAGTGGCTGGCAGGATTCGGCCGACGCGGTGCGGTGGCTCGACCACCATGCCCTTCTGCACGAAGGGGCGGCGCCAAGGGGGGCGCTGGTCTGGTACCAGGGGGTTGACCGGATCCGGGTCGCCTGCGCGGTCGGCTCCGGTCAGGTGGTCGGTCCGCTGCCCGCCGGGTCGGTGGAGGTCGCTACGCTCAGCGACCTGAGCACCGACTGGGTATGGTCGGACCCGCACTTCCCGTTCGCCCACTGATTCGCCCACCGAGGAGTACTCCGATCAACCAGCCAGTCACCGTCGAGGGTGACTGGCGCGTCGTGCGGTGCGCCCGCGGCACGGTGGTGACCAGCCGGTCGATCGACCGCAGCCTGGACAGGCCCGTCGTACTTGCTGAGCAGCCGTACGTCCTGCCGCCAGACCTGGCGGCGATCCAGCCCGAGGTCCTCGCGCTGGACCGGTCAGGCCCGGGTGCGCCGTCGTTCAACGGTCTGAACGCCGGCCTCAGCGAAGACCTTGATCCTGCCGGCGGCGAGATCCGCCTGCAGCCGGTCCGGTACTTCGACACGATGGCGTCCACCTACCTCGCCGGAGAGCAGTGGCGGACCGGCACGCCGGCCGGAGTCAGCGCCGACATCACGCACCACCTCTTCACTGCTGACGGCCGGCTGGTCCCACTGAGCAAGAACGACCTCAGCAACCAGATCGGCGTCTCGACAGTCGCCCTCACCTCCGACGGCTGGATGCTCCTGCTCCACCAGGGCATGGGCTCGCGATCTTCACCCGGTCTGGTCGCCCCCAGCGGCTCCGGAAGCCTGGAACCGAAGGACATCATCGGCACGACCCGCCTGTCCGAGGCAGTCTCCACCGGGATGGAACGCGAACTCCGCGAGGAACTGGGCCTCCTCACACCCGCCATGCGCAAGATTCCCATGGAAACCACCGTCCTCGGCTTCGCCCGCTGGCTCGACAAGGGCGGCAAACCCGAGTTCTACGGCACCACCCGAATCAACGCCGCCATGTCCGACCTCGACCTACGCATCCACGAGTCCGAGCTCGACTACGTCGGCCGGCACGAACCCATCTCACCCGCGGACGTCGCGCGCTTGCTGGCGGGGGAGCGGTTCGGAGCACTCGGCCTCGGAGCGCCATCGGTCCCGCTGGAAATGTGCCTCGGGCTGATCGTCAGTCGTTGACGTGGTTGGTGGCGGCGTGCTTCGGGGGTGCTGAGGTCTCGTCGGCGGGCTGGGCGCGGCGGGTGCGGCGCTTGGCCAGGATGTATTCGACGACCATCGGGATCAGCGAGATCAGGACCAGCAGGATCAGTGCCGACTCGAGGTGGTCGTGGATGAACTTGACCCGGCCGAGCGCGTGGCCGAGCAGGGTGATGCCGGTCGCCCAGAGGACCGCGCCGATGCCGGTCCAGAGGAAGAACTTGCGCGGGTCCATCTTGCCGGCGCCCGCCACGATCGTGATGAAGGTCCGCACGATCGGCACGAACCGCGCCAGCACCAGCGCGCGCGGCCCGTACCGCGCGAAGAACTCGTGTGTCTGCTCGATGTACTTCGGTTTCAGGAACCGCGCATTCGGGTTCTTGAACAACGTCGTACCGAGGACGCGGCCGATGTAGTAGCCCGACACGTTCCCGGCGAACGCCGCGACGGTCAGGATCACACAGGCCAGCCACAGCGGTACGTCGATCGTGCCGTGCGCGATGAACAGGCCGACGGCGAACAGCAGTGAGTCACCGGGCAGGATCGGGAACAGCAATCCGCACTCGATGAACACCACCGCGGCCGTGCCCCAGAGGGCCCAGTCACCCAGCCAGTTCAGCAGGTATTCCGGGTCCATCCAGTTCGGCATCAGCATCGCGACGAGAGAAAGCACGCGGACAGGGTAGCGTCCCCAGCTGTGCGGGAGCTGATTGGCGAGGAGAAGAGAGACCTGATCGGAGCCGACCTGGTCGGGCCGAACGAGGTCGGCGTCGGCCCGTGGCAGGGCGAATGGCCCGACGATCCGCGGCTGGACCCGGAGCTGCTCACGTCCGGTGACCGGCGCAATGTGGTCGACAAGTACCGCTATTGGACACTCGACGCGATCGTCGAAGATCTGGACCAGCAGCGGCACCCGTTCCACGTCGCGATCGAGAACTGGCAGCATGACCTGAACATCGGCTCCGTGGTCCGGACGGCGAACGCTTTCCTGGCGGCCGAGGTACACATCGTCGGCAACCGGAAGTGGAACCGCCGTGGCGCGATGGTCACCGACCGCTACCAGCATGTCCGCCACCACCCACGCCTCGAGGACCTGGCGTCGTACGCCGCCGAGCGCGATCTCCCGGTGATCGGGATCGACAACCTGCCCGGCTCGGTCCCGCTGGAGACGTATGACCTGCCCGCCGGATGCGTGCTGCTGTTCGGTCAGGAGGGACCGGGGCTGACCGCCGAAGCGCACGCGATCTGCGCCGACGTGCTGTCGATCGCGCAGTTCGGATCCACCCGGTCGATCAACGCGAGCGCGGCCGCGGCGATCGCCATGCACGCGTGGGTCCGTCGCCACACGTTCGGTCAGGAGGCCTGATGTGGGCTGACCACGTGATCTGGTGGCAGGTCTACCCCCTCGGCTTCGCCGGCGCGGAGAAGACCGCGGGTACGTCGGTCGTGCATCGCCTGCCCCAGTTGGAGAACTGGCTCGACTACGCGGTCGAACTTGGTTGCTCAGGGCTCCTACTAGGCCCGGTGTTCGCCGCGGAGACGCACGGTTACGACACCATCGACCACTTCCGGATCGATCCCCGGCTGGGTGACGAAGCGGACTTCGACGGCTTGGTCGCGGCCGCGCACGACCGTGGTCTGCGGATCGCGCTGGACGGGGTGTTCAACCACGTCGCGCGGTCTTTCAACGGGCCGGACGAGTGGTTCCGGCGTCGCCCGGACGGATCGCTCGACAGTTTCGAGGGCCACGACCACCTTGTCGCGCTGGATCACAGCCGGCCCGAGGTGGCGCAGTACGTCTCCGAGGTGCTCGGTCACTGGCTCGAGCGCGGTGTCGACGGTTGGCGGCTGGATGCGGCGTACGCCGTACCGCCCGAGTTCTGGCAGGCGGCGCTGCCGCGGGACCGATTCCCGGAGGCGTGGTTCTTCGGTGAGGTGATCCACGGCGACTACGCCGGGTACGTCACGAAGAGCGGGCTCGACTCGGTGACGCAGTACGAACTGTGGAAGGCGATCTGGAGCTCGCTGAACGACGGCAACTTCTTCGAGCTCGCCTACGCCCTCGAGCGGCATGATGCGCTGCTGGACGCGTTCGTGCCGCAGACGTTCGTCGGCAATCATGACGTGACGCGGCTCGCGACCCGGCTGGACGACGAGCGGCACCTCGGTCACGCGCTGGCGATCCTGTTCACCGTCGCCGGCGTGCCGAGCGTGTACTACGGCGACGAGCAGGCCTTCCGCGGGCTCAAGGAGGATCGCGAGGGAGGCGACGACGCGATCCGCCCGGAGTTCCCGGCGACGCCCGCAGGGTTGGATCCGTCCGGCTGGCCGACGTACGAGCTGCATCAATGGCTGATCGGCGTACGGCGGCAGCACGCGTGGCTGACGCGGAGCCGGACGAAGGTCGAGCATCTGACCAACGCGGCGATTGCTCTGCGGTCCGGCAGTGGCGACGACTCGGTGCTGCTTCTGCTGAACGTCTCGGACGAGGCCTACGACTTCCCTGTGGAGGCCGGTGATCCGCTGACCGTGGCGGCGCACAGCTGGAGATTGTTGACGGAACGCGTAACCCCCGGCGAGGTTGCCGCGTTGTCCCAGTGACAGAAGTGAGGCTTCTCGACCAAAGTCAGCCCCAACTCGGGCGGGGCGGCACGCATCGCAGGTGTCGTACTGGGTTTGTGACGGGAACAGGGGGTAGTTGATGAGTGCTCTGTGGGACGAACTGATTCATGAGCTCGGGACCGTGCGCGCCCTGAGCGCTGCTGCACGCGAGGCGCGCACGGAAACCTCGCGGGTGGCGCTGATCACCCTCCTCGACGCCGAGGCCGCCGAAATCTCGGCGATTCTCGACCAGATCCTGCGGGAGGCCCAGCCGACCTCAGCGGCCTAGCAACTGCGTGAAGGCTTGCTGCAGGGCGTCGGTGGCGTCGTCGGGAAGCTCGGACGCGCGGAAGGCGATGTGCGCGTCCGGACGGACCAGGAGACAGCCGTGGTCCGGGATCTCCCGCGCCCGCGACCAGTCGCCGTACAGGTCCTCCAGCTCGCGGCCCGGCCCGATCACGTACGGCTCGATCGGTACGCCGAGATGCTCGGACACGGACTGTGCGGCCTTCACCCAGGCCTCGCCGCCGATCCCGGTGAGCAGCGTGAACCGGCCCTTGCCGACCACGTCGAGGGTGCTGACGGTCTCCGAGCCGCGGGTCAGCCAGCAGTGCGGGATCCGGGCGCCCGGCCAGGTCGTCGGGTGGTAGTACAGCTCAGCATCCCGCTCGTACGCCGGCTCCGGCGTACCGTCCGGAATCACGGCGGCCGAGTGGTACCGCTGGCCGAGCTCGACGCCGTGCGCGTTGAACTCGTAGTCCTTGAGCTCGATCGCGGTCCGCAGTTCGTCGCGCTGGGCGGCACCCTCCGGGGTGTCGTCCTTGCGTGACTCGATCGTCCGCCCGGCCGGCGCGTCCGGCGTCATGCCGAGCGCGCGGAAGATCTGGCCGAACTGGGTGCGGCTCTTGTTGGCCCGCTCGACGATCTGTTGCGCGATCGGCGTCCGCTCCGCGTCGTACGTCTCCAGCAGGCTCGGGTCCGCCTGGCCGCGCAGGACCAGCGCCAGCTTCCAGGCCAGGTTGTACGCGTCCTGGATGGACGTGTTCGAGCCGAGTCCGTTGCTCGGCGGATGCCGGTGGATCGCGTCACCCATGCAGAACACCCGGCCGTTCGAGGCCTTCTCGGCGTACATGTGGTTGACGCTCCACACCGACGTACTCTTCAGCTTCACGCCGATCGTGTCGTCACCCACCAGGTTGTGCACGATCTCGGTCGCCATCGCCTCGTCGACCACCGGCGCGGGCTGGGAGATGTCGTAGCCCCAGACGATCAGCCACTCGTTCCACGGCCGGACCATCCGCACCAGGCCGGCGCCGATGCCGCCGATCTGTGCACCCGGCTGGAGCACCCAGTACAGGACGCTCGGGCGGTGCGCGACGTACTTGGACAGGTCGGCCTCGAAGACGATGTTCATCGAACCCTCGATGTCCATCGCGCCCGCCATCGGCAGCCCGATGTCCTGGGCGACCTTGCTGCGCCCGCCGTCCGCGCCGATCAGGTACTTGGCTCGGATCTGGTACGTCTCTCCGCTCAGCCGGTCGCGGACAGTCGCCGTGACTCCGTCATCGTCCTGCTCCAGCGACACGTACTCCGTGTCGAACCGGACTCGCGCACCACGGCCGGCCGCCGTACTCACCAGGATCGGCTCGAACAGCGTCTGCGGCAGGTCGCAGGGGAGGGTCGGGCTCGCCTCGGTGTAGTCGGCCAGCCGGCGCGGGTGCGTGCCCCAGGTGCGAATCCGGCCGATCTCCTCACCGGCCAGGCTGGTGCAGAACGCGGTCTGGCCCATCAGATGGTGCGCCGTGCCCTTGTCGATGATCTGGTCTTCGATGCCCATGTCGCGCATCAACTCGACAGTGCGTTGGTTGGTGATGTGGGCCCGCGGAGTGTTGGCCGTCCAGCCGTAGCGGGTCAGGACGATGGTGTCGATGCCATACGTGGACAGGAACAGCGAAGCGGCGCCACCGGCAGGGCCGGTGCCCACGATGAGAACATCCGTCGTGATCACTGCTGGGCCTCCTCGGTGGTCGCGAGAATCAGGTCGTAGTCGACCGTGTAGAAGGGTTCGTCGAAGGTCCTGCCGTCCGGCGCCGTACCGGCCGGATGCTCGACGAAGTCGGCGATCAGCGAGTCCTTGACGCCGAAGACCGCATCCTTCACGAGGTACTCGTCACCTCTCGCGAACACGTGGGTGATCAGCCGGGCGTAACCAGGTGCGGTCACCATGAAGTGGACGTGCGCCGGTCGCATCGCGCCGCGGCCGCCTGCCCTCAGCAGCCCGCCGACCGGTCCGTCGTCCGGGATCGGATAGGCAACCGGTCGCACCGCCCAGAACGAATAGTTGCCCTCAGCATCGGTCGTTTGGTGGCCGCGGTTCTGCGGACCGTCGGTGTCCTTCTGAACGTCGTAGAAGCCGTCCTCGTCGGCCTGCCAGGTCTCCACCAGCGCCCCCGCGATCGGCTCGCCCTTGGTGCTCAGGACCCGGCCGCTCACCAGGCACGGATGTCCGGGAGCGCCGTTCGAGATGTCCCCGCCGAGTTCGACCGCGGGCGAGCCCTCGACGAAGAACGGCCCGAAAACAGTGGACTCGGTGGCACCCGTGGACTTCGGATTGCCGAGGCCGACAGTGAGCATCGAGAGCCCGAGTACGTCGGCCAGCAGGACGAACTCCTGTCTGGTGCCCGTCGAGATCTGCCCGGTCCGGGTCAGGAAGTCGATCGCGGTGAAGTACTCCGCCTCGGTCAGCTTCACCTCCCGTGCGAACTCGTGCAGGTGCCGCACCAGCGCGCTCATCACCGCCTTGGTCCGCGGGTCCGGGCTGCCGTCGAAGCTGGCCACCACCGCATCGGTCAGGTCGCCGCCTTGCAGATCCATCCGGTTGCTCCTCACGCCTCGATCACCATCGCGAGCCCTTGGCCGACGCCGATGCACAACGTCGCCAGGCCGAAGCCACCGCCGCGCCGCTTCAGTTCGTGCGCGAGAGTGGTCAGAATGCGGGTTCCCGAACTGCCCAGGGGATGCCCGAGCGCGATCGCCCCGCCGTTCACATTCACCTTGTCCCGGTCCAGGCCGGGCCATTGCTGCAGGCAAGCAAGACTCTGCGCCGCGTACGCCTCGTTGAGCTCGACCAGGGTCAGATCGTCCCAGCCGATGCCTGCCTTCTTCAGCGCCTTGTTCGACGCCTCGACCGGTCCGATCCCGAAGTACTGCGGATCCACCGCGTGCACTGCCCTGCTGACGATCCGCGCCATCGGGGCCAGGCCCAGCCGGCCGGCGGTTTCCTCGTCGGCGATCAGTACGGCGGATGCGCCGTCGTTCAACGTGGATGCGTTGCCGGCGGTCACTGTCCCCGTGCCGTCGGTGCGGAAGGCCGGCTTGAGTTTGGCCATCACCTCGGGGGTGCCGCCGTCGCGGATCGACTCGTCGCGGGTGAGCGGCTGCCCCTTGATCGCGAGGTGCTCCCACGGCACGATCTCCGCGTCGAAGGCGCCCACCGCCCACGCCTTCGCGGCCTTCTCGTGGCTCTCCAGTGCGAACAGGTCCTGCGCGTCGCGGGTGACGCCGTACTTCTCGGCCAGTCGCTCCGTCGCTTCGCCGAGCGAGATCGTCCAGTCCTTCGGCATCTTCGGGTTGACCAGCCGCCAGCCGAGGGAGGTCGACTCGGCGGTCATGCTGCCGTGCGGATAGGCGCGTTCAGGCTTCGGGAGTACCCAGGGCGCGCGGCTCATCGACTCCACGCCACCGGCGATGACCAGGCTGGCGTCGTTCGTCTCGACCGCCCGGGCCGCCTGGATCGCGGCTTCGAGTCCGGATCCGCAGAGGCGGTTGACCGTCGTACCGGGGACGCTGGTGGGGAAGCCGGCCAGGAGTGCGGCCATTCGGGCGACGTCGCGGTTCTCCTCGCCGGCGCCGTTGGCGTTGCCGAGGAAGACGTCGTCCAGCTCGGCCGGGTCGATGCCGGTGCGGCCGGCGAGTTCTTGGAGGGTCGCCGCGGCGAGGTCGTCGGGACGGGCTGCCGCGAGCGCGCCACCGAGTTTGCCGACGGGGGTGCGGACCGCGTCCAGCAGGAAGGCGGATCTCATCGGGTCGCTCCTTCGGGCCGGGTACCGGCCCATGCGCGGGTGAGGATGTCGTGCAGGAGCTCGGGCGGAGCTCCCTGGAACGTGCGCGCGGCTTCCTCCGCCTGGTCCTCGGTCAGGCCGAGGTCCTTCAGGTTGGTGGAGATGCCGGCGTCGGTGAACAGGTCGTACAGCCCGGTCGCCAGGTCGTCGGTCCCGAGCGCCGCCTCGAGCCGTTCCTTGGCCTGCGGTACTTCTGTCGCCTTGACGCGGGTCACCTGCGGCAGAACCGCGGCATGGGTCTCGGCGTGCGGGAGGTTGTAGGTGCCGCCGAGGAGATGGCACAGCTTGTGGTGCAGCCCGGTGCCGGCTGTCGCCAGTGCGGAGCCTCCGAGGCAGGCGCCGTACAGAAGGTTGCTCCGGGCATCGATGTCGGTGGGATCCTGGCCGATCGCTCTGAGTCCTGCTGCGAGGGCTCGTGCTCCTTCGACGGCTGTTGTCTCGGTAATCGGGTCGGCCTTGGGTGTCCACACCGCCTCGACGCAATGTGCGATGGCGTTGGCCACGCTGGCAGCCGTCACCTTCAACGGCAGATGCTGACTGAGCACCGCGTCGTAAACCACAACCTTCGGCAACACCTTCAGGTCGGTGCCGGTGGTCTTGCTGCCGCCGGACGTCTCGCCCCAGACCGGGGTCATCTCGGATCCGGCGTACGTCGTAGGAACGGCCACGATGGGGAGCTCTCCGGTCAGCGCAACCGCCTTCGCCAGGCCGATCGCCGAGCCACCGCCGATCGCGACCAACCCGTCGGCGTCGATCTCCCGCGCCTTCGCTCGCGCGTTCTCCGCAACCTCGGTCGGCACGTGCTGCGTCACCCCGTCGATCCGGCCCGCGAACCGATCCTTCAGCTCGACCTCGACCACGTCAGCCGCGTCCCGCGCCGAATTCGTCGCCACCACCAGGGCTCGCCGTACCCCGAGCAACTCGACCTCGGCCGCCACCTGATCGAGCGACCCCGCCCCGAACACCACCCGCCCGGGAAAGAACGTGTGCACGAAGTCGCTCGTCATCCACGACCACCTCGTCCGCCACAGTCACCGTTCGGCCTTGCGACGTACACCGCCTCAGGCATCGGCGGCCTCCCGATCGCGGAGACGGCGCAGTGCTGTCAGCTCCACCTCGGACGGCGGCGCGACAGACTTGATGCTGTCGGCAACCTTCAGCGGCCAGCCGGTTGCTTCACGCGCCTGCTCGACGGTCACCCCGGGGTGCAGACGGGTCAGCGTCAGCTCGTTGGTGTCCGGGTCGGGCTCGAGTACGCCGTGGTCGGTGATGACGAGGGTCGGACCGGCGCCGGGAGCCTGGCGTTCGCGGCCGGTCGGGCCGTACCCGACCGAGGTCACGAAGTCGACCTGCTCGACGAACGTTCGCGCCGACTGCCTGACGATCACGATCACTCGCCCGGCCGCCGCCGCGATCTCCGGCGCACCGCCCGCACCCGGCAGCCGGGTCTTGGGGTCGCTGTGCTCGCCGATGACGGTCGTGTTGATGTTCCCGAACCGGTCGATCTGCGCCGCGCCGAGGAACCCGACGTCGATCCGTCCGGCCCCGACCCAGTAGTTGAACATCTCCGGCACCGACACCACCGCGGTCGCCGTCGCGGCCAGATCGTCGTCCCCGATCGACAACGGCAGCCGGCGCGGTTTCGCGTCGATCGCCCCGGATTCGTAGACGAGCCGGCAGTTCGGTGCATGCGTCCGCCGCGCCAGGTTCGCGGCCAGATTCGGCGGCCCGACGCCGACCAGGCACACATCCCCGTCCCGTAGTTCCCGGGCCGCCGCCACATTCATCATGTCCGCGGAGTTCCATTCAGCCGTCTGCGCCAAGGTGTCCTGCTCACGCATGCGCGGTCACCTCTTCCTGGGCCGCCGGCAGGCCGTTCTCCTCAGCCCACTGCAGGAACGCTGCACGATCCCGCGACACCGCATCCCACCGCTGGTAAAAGTCGTTGTCGCGCCCGGAGTACCCGGCGGCGTACGACGGCCAGGCCCCACCCGGTACGACGCTCACCGCGGACAGCACCCAGTTCGGCAGGATCACTGCGCCGGTGTGCTCGGGGAACTCGTCGACCACCTCTTCGACCGTCACGATCGCCCGCTCGGCCGCGAGCACCGCCTCGCGCTGCACCCCGGTGATGCCCCAGAGCATGACGTTCCCGTCCCGGTCCGCCAGCTGCGCGTGGATCACCGTGACATCGGGGTTGACCGCCTTCACCGCGGCCAGTTCCTCCCCGGTGAACGGACAGGTGACCCGGCTGATGATGTCCCGCTGCTCCTCGAGATCCGTGCCGCGGTATCCCCGCAGTACGGCGAACGGCAGCCGCGCGGCACCGGCGACGTACGCGTTGGCCAGGCCGGCGTGGCTGTGTTCGTGGACGACGAGCCGATGCGGCCAGTGCTTCTCGACCGCGTCGCGGAGCCGGTGCAGTGAACCGACACCCGGGTTTCCGCCGTACGAGAAGACCAGCTCGTCCGCGACGCCCAGCCCGATCAGCTGGTCGTACACGAGGTCGGGCGTCATCCGGACCAGGGTCAGGTGGCGCCGGCCCTGTCGGGCGATCTCGTGCGCGGCCGCGAAGGGGATGAGGTGGGTGAAGCCTTCGAGCGCCACGGTGTCGCCGTCGTGGACGTGCGCCGCGATCGCTTCGCTGAGAGGAACTGGACTTGGCATGCGGGCTCCGCTAGGATTTCGCTGAGCGAAAAGTTTTTCTTTCAACGAAAAGTAGGCTAGCCGATGGCTGCTGAGACGTCTACCGGGACCTTCCTGCAGGGGCTCGAGCGTGGGCTTGCGGTGATCCGTGCGTTCTCGGCGGATGCGCCGTCGCTGACGCTCAGCGAGGTGGCGCGCGACGTCGGCATTACGCCGGCGACGGCGCGGCGGATCCTGCTCACGCTCGGCGAACTCGGGTACGTCCGCAGCGACGGCCGGCGCTTCTCGCTGACCCCGCGTGTGCTCGCTCTCGGCTGGGCGTACCTGTCGTCGCTCGATCTCGGCGAGCTTGCGGGACCGTTCATGGAGGAGCTCAGCGCGAAGACCCGCGAGTCCTGCTCGATCGCGACGCTCGACCTACCGGACATCGTGTACGTCGCCCGCGTCCCGACCAGCCGGATCATGACCGTCGCACTCGGAGTCGGCGCGCGGCTACCGGCGTACCCGACCTCGATGGGTCGTGTCTTGCTGGCCGGCCTACCGGAGGAGGAGCTGACGACCTACCTGTCGACGCTGGACGCCGAGTCGCTCACCCCCCGGACGGTGACGTCGGCGGACAAACTCCGCGACAGCATCAACCGCGCCCGCGTCGACGAGTACGCCCTCGTCGATCAGGAGCTCGAGCTCGGCCTGCGCTCGATCGCCGCCCCCATCCGCAACGCCCGCGGCCGAACCATCGCCGCCCTCAACGTCTCAGCCCACGCCTCCCGCTCCACCCCAGCCACCCTCCGCACCGACGTCCTCCCCCACCTCCAGGCAGCCGCCGCCCAAATCACCACAGCCCTAACCCACCGCGGCCACCTCTAACCCACCCCGCCGCCCCGCCGCTCCGCCCCGCAGCCCCGCTCCGCCCCGCCGCCCCGCCCCGCCTCGCCGACCCGGCGCCGTGGTCGCCCGCCGCAACCCGCCCGCCCCGAGCCCCGTCCGCCCCGAGCCCGCCCGCGCCCGGGCGCCGGCGGAATCCTCGACTTTGTGCGCCGTGTGCGTACCGGATGGCCGCTCAGATGGGGATCTGGTGCACAAGGTCGACACGAACGCGGTCCCGGCCCGGCCCGCCAGTGAACGGGGGCCTGGGAAGCGCGGGGGTAGTGGGTCGACACGAACGCGGTCCCGGCCTGCCCCGCCAGCGAAGGGGGCTGGGAAGCGCGGGAGAGGTGGGCGGGAGCGGGATCCAGGGCGCAACCACCCGGCACCCGGGCGCGACGACCAGGGGGCTCGGACAGGAAGTGGGGGCCTCGGACAAGTCACGACATGTCCGCGGTCGCCGGTTCCTGTCCGCGGCCACCGCCCCCGGTCCGCGGTCGCCGGTTCCTGTTCGCGGTCGCCGCCCCCGGTCCGTGGTCACGCCCCCGGTCCGCGGTCACACCCGCGGTCCGTGGCGGCTGCTCAGCCCTTGAGGTCGGCGAGGATCTGGAGGTAGTGCGGGTTGTTCATGATGCCGATGATGTTGCCGAACGGGTCGACCACGGACGCCGTGCGGAAGCCGGTGTTGTTGCCTCGCTCAACGATTCCTTCGAGCAGGGTCGCCCCGTACGCCAGCAGGTGTTCGAGCTCGCCCTCGAGGTCGTCGACGTGCCAGTGAACGACCGCACCGGCGGGGCCGTGGCTGACGTCGTGCCGTGCGTACTTCGCGTCGATGATCCCCAGCTCGCACTGGAAGTCCCCGAACCGGAACTCGACGTACGCCGGCTCCTCCGCCGACGGCACCGCGTAGTACGCCTCGATCCCCAGCAGCTTCGAGTACCACTCCCGCGCCGCCTTCACGTCGTCGGCGTAGAAACTCACGGTCGCAAACCCTCGCATCATCGTCCTGCCCCTTCCTCGGTTGCTCTTGACCACAACCCTCTCAGCCAAACTGCTCACCAAATGAGCACTTTTCCAGGAGATCGTCGAAGGAGGTCGCCGAGGAGCTGCGGGGCCGAGGAGCTGCGGGCCGACGTGGGTCAGTCGGTTTGGGTGACTTTGCGGAGGCCTCGCGGGGCGTCGGGGTTCAGGCCCAGCTTGCGGGCCAGGGACTCGATGGCTCGTTGGGCTGGGATGACCAGGGCCAGGGGAGCCAGGGTTTCGGGGAGGTCGGGGCCCGGCAGGTTGACGTCGCAGCGGGCGGCGAAGGTGGGGTCGCCGCCGATGCCGAGGATCTTGCTGCCCTTCTCGCGAACGATGCCGGCCAGCTCGATCATGCCCGGGAGCGCCGGGCCCTCGGCGGCCGCGACCAGGATGGTGACCAGGTCGGCGTCGACGACCGCGATCGGGCCGTGCTTCAGGTCGGCGTACGAGAGGCCGCGGACCGGCTGGAGGCAGGTCTCTTCCAGCTTGAGGGCGACCTCGAGCGTCGTACCGAACGTGAGCCCACGCCCGCTGGCAAGTACGTCGTGCGCGCCGGCGAGCAGATCCGCAGCGGCCTCGACGGAGTTCTCCAGCATCTTCGTCGCGGCGTCCGGGACCCGGGCGATATCCGCGTCCAGCGTCCCCGGCCTCTGCGCGAGCGCATCGACGGCGACCGTGATCGCCGCGAGCTGTGTGGTGTAGGTCTTCGTGGCCGGCACCGCGAGCTCTTTGCCGGCCTGGGTGATCAGGGCGACGTCGGCGGTCGAGGCCAGCGGGCTGTCGCCGTCGTTCGTGATGCCGACGATCGCCGCGCCGTTGCGCTTGGCCCACTCGGCGGTGTCGACGATCTCCTGGGTCGCACCGGACTGGCTGACCGCGACCACCAGCGAGTTCGACAGGTCGAGGTTGGCGCCGTACAGCGTCGCCACCGACGGCGCGGCGAGTGATGCCTGCCGGCCGGCGTGGATCTCGGTCAGGTAGCGGCCGTACACGCCTGCGTTGTCCGACGATCCGCGAGCCACGAAGATCACGTGCCGGCGCCCCGCGGCCAGCCGGGTGATGTCGTGCCGCAGCGGCAGCACGTGCTCGAACGTCGCGGCCAGGGCGGCCGGCTGCTCGGCGATCTCGCGCGCCATCTGGGTTTCCTGAGCGGGGACAGACACCACTGCGATCACTGGTCCTATCTGGTCTTAACAGGTATGCTGCGCACGATAGCAGTGAGCGGCGCCCCGGGGCACCCCCGAGGCTCGCCCAGGTCTGGAGGATCGAGAAGCGATGGTGGCGACCAAGCGGGCCCAGGTCCGATCGGTACTGGAGCGGCTGATCGACGTCGAGCTGCATCCAGGAGATCCGATCCCCTCCGAACGCGCCCTGGTGGACAAACTGAACGTCTCCCGGGTGACCGTCCGGCAGGCGATCAGCGACCTGGTCGAGTCCGGCGCGCTGGAACGCGTGCACGGCAAGGGCACCTTCGTCACCGGGCCGCAGGTCGACTCCCAACTGCACCTCACCTCGTTCTCCCGGGAGATGCGGGCCCGTGGCCTGGAGCCCGGCACGGTGGTGCTGTCGGCCACCGAGATCGAGGCATCGGACGAGACTGCGAAGGGTCTCCGGGTCGCCAAGGGCACCAAGGTGATCCGGGTCGAACGGCTGCGCACCGCCGACGCCTCGCCGATGGCCTACGAGGTCGGCTACTACCCGTCCGCGCTCTTCCCGGGCCTGCTCGGCCGTGAGCTCGGCACCCTGTACGACGTGTTCGCCAGCGAGTACGACGTCGTCGTCACCTCCGGTGAGCAGACCGTCCGGGCGGACAACGCCGACGGTCACGTCGCCCGGGTCCTCGGTGTGGCCAGGCGGGCACCCCTGCTGGTCCTCGAGCGAACCACCTTCGCCGGCCGCAAGGTCGTCGAGCTGTCCTGGTCGGCCTACCGGGCCGATCGCTACCGGCTGCACATGGCTCTGACCCCGCGGGGCCCGCGATCCGGGTCGGCCTGAGTGGCCGCGGCCGGACTCCGGACGGACATCCGGCCGCAACGAACTGGATCTGTCCTGTTCATCAACTGGTCTACATCCCTGCCGATCGCTCCCCGGCCGCCCGGCCGGTCCGGCAGGCGGGCCGCCGGATACCACGAGGTACCGGGCGGCAATACTGGAGCTCGACCCACAAGAACTGTGTTGTGAGGAGTACCGCGAGACATGCCTATTGCCACCCCTGAGGTCTACGCCGAGATGCTGGACAAGGCCAAGCAGAACCGCTTCGCCTACCCGGCCATCAACGTCAGCTCCTCGCAGACGCTGATCGCCGCGATCCGCGGTTTCGCCGAGGCGGGCTCGGACGGCATCGTCCAGGTCTCCACCGGCGGTGCGGAGTACCTGTCCGGCTCGACCGTGAAGAACATGGTGACCGGCTCGGTCGCCCTGGCGGCGTACGCGCACGAGGTCGCCAAGAACTTCGGCGTGAACATCGCGCTGCACACCGACCACTGCCCGAAGGACAAGTTGGACGGCTTCGTCCGGCCGCTGCTGGAGATCTCGGCCGAGCGCGTCGCCCGGGGCGAGAACCCGCTGTTCCAGTCGCACATGTGGGACGGCTCGGCCGTGCCCCTGACCGAGAACCTCGAGATCGCCAAGGATCTGCTGGCCAAGACGGCCGCGGCGAAGATCGTGCTGGAGATCGAGGTCGGTGTCGTCGGCGGCGAGGAGGACGGTGTCGCCAACGAGATCAACGAG
This sequence comes from Kribbella sp. NBC_00889, assembly GCF_045207705.1. Lineage (NCBI taxonomy): Bacteria > Bacillati > Actinomycetota > Actinomycetes > Propionibacteriales > Kribbellaceae > Kribbella > Kribbella sp. NBC_00889. The sequence goes on from NZ_CP108783.1 coordinate 8,093,784, forward strand.
AAGCTCTACACCACGGTCGAGGACGGTCTCGCCACGGTCGAGGCGCTCGGCACCGGCGAGAACGGCCGCTACATCACCGCGCTGACCTTCGGCAACGTGCACGGCGTCTACAAGCCGGGCGCGGTCAAGCTGCGGCCGGAGATCCTGAAGGAGATCCAGGACCAGGTCGGCGCGAAGGTCGGCAAGGAGCGCCCGTTCGACCTGGTCTTCCACGGCGGCTCCGGCTCGACCCTGGAGGAGATCCGGGCCGCGGTCGACCACGGTGTGATCAAGATGAACGTCGACACCGACACGCAGTACGCGTTCACCCGGCCGGCCGCCGCGCACATGTTCACGAACTACGACGGTGTGCTGAAGGTCGACGGCGACGTCGGCAACAAGAAGGCCTACGACCCGCGCGCGTGGGGCAAGGCGGCCGAGGAGGGCATGGCCAAGCGCGTCGTCGAGGCCTGCGAGAGCCTCCGCTCGGCGGGTACGGCGATCAACGCCTGACGCTCGGTACTGAACACCTGACATCTGTTGCTCCTGACAGATCTGGGGTTTCGAGGGGCTCACCGCCGAGTGCGGTGGGCCCCTCACTCACATCCGGGCACGGACGAGGTCGAATCGGCGGACGCCGGTACGGCGGGATGCTCGGGCGAAGGTGGAACGGACGCGGTCGATGACGGCCGGTGGATCGTTGAGATCGGCCCAGGGGATCCAGCAGTGCTCGATCGGCAACGGGGCGGACGGGTCGGGGAATGGGGTTGGTGCGGCTGACTCGTCCTCGTCCGGCACGAATTCCTCGTACCAGAAGGGAAAGCGCGGCTCGAACTCGAGCACTGTGCGTTCTTCCGGGAACCAGAGGGACGTGGTCTCGGGCTGACCGGGGTCGGGTGTGTCCGCGTCCGGGGCAGGAAGCGGTGATGGGGTCGGGAAGCCGGCTCCGGCGAGGATGAAGCGCAGACGTGATTCGGCCACCGATGCCGAGTTCGTGCAGGCGAGGGACGTGATCTCGACCGAGCGTTCATTGCCGTGGTCGTGGGCCGCGCGTTTCAGCGAGCGTCTGGTGACGAGACCGGCGTACAGCGCGGCGTCGGCCAGGACCACGGCCTGCGTCTTGGGTGCGGTCGCCGCCACCTCGGCGACCGCGCGGGCGGGGGAGACCATCCGGAGCTTGTTCCACAACTGGATGCCTGGGCCGACTGGGTCGCGGATGTGACGGTGCACGCCGCCGACGCAGCCCGGGCGACCGGCGGGCGCGGTCACGTGCACGCGGGACAGGTCGAGCCCCCAGACCGGTAGGGCATGCAGGGCCGCGGCGGATTGATGGCTGGCGTAGACGTTGGGCCTGCCGGAGCGGAGAACGCGCGACACCTTCCGCAGATGCAGGACTTCTTCAGTGATCAGGATGAGCGACCGGCGCTCGGCATACGTGCCCGGCCGGATCCGGCGCCAGCCGCCGGTGTCCAGCAAGGAGTCGATATCCGGATCGGGGTAACCACAGGCCCGAGCATCAGCCCGAGTGAACACGCCACCCCGAATCGAGGCCATCACAGCAAGTTGAGGGTTCATGCCCTAGAACCTGCCGCGATCAGCCCCCTCCGCGGACCACGACTTCGAACCTGTGGAGAACCTGGGGATCACAGCCGATGCCGAACCCACACGTTCGGCTCCACATACACAGCACACCCGGCCTGGACGTCGCACCGCACGGAGACGAGAGCACCTGGAACCTCGACCAGGCCGTCCTGGTCGAACGGAAGGCTCGTCCATCGACGCCATTCCTCCAGCGATCCGGCGACTACCCAGGACGTCGGAGCCAGGCCGACGATCTCCCCGCCGGCCCGGACATGCGTCCGAAGCCATGGGTCGAACGGCAGGCCGTCCGCGCGAGTCCGGGCGGCGTACTCCTGCATCGACGTACCGCGTTCGAGGTGTTTGTGGCTCGGTCGGACGGGCGCATGGAGATACCCGAGTCCAAGGTCGGTGGCAGCGTCCCGGAGGGCGGCCAGGAGGTGGCCGGCTACACCCTGACCTTGGAGGTCTTGGGCGACGCTGATGTTGAGCGCGCAGGCGACGTCCGGTTCGAGTCCACGCCGGGCGTCCGCGAACGCCCAGACAACCGCCTGTTCCCACCCTCCGGCCGGGAGCTCCGCGCGACTCGTCAGCTGTACGGCGTGGGCGTCGCCGACGACTACACCATCAGTCGTCGCGACCAGGCAGGTCGTTGGGAACGTCTCGAGCGTCTGCCAGAAGTGGGCCTCGGACACTCGGTTGTGGCGCATGAACTCGGGCCAGCCCGCGACGCTGACCTCTGCACCGGCCAGCTCCGGTCGCTCAGCAACTGTGGTGATCTCCAGGAGCCGCCCGGACGGTAGTTCAATGCGCCTGGCAACGGGCATGAAAAAAGCCCGTCATGTCTGTATGACGAGCTCTGCGCGGGTTGGAACCCAGGGTTGCCAGAGGAGCGGCATGCCGGCCTCGGCGGGTGTGCGGTTGCCCTTCCGCTCGTTGCAGGTGGCATGGGCGGCCACGGCGTTCAGCCACTCGGTGCGGCCGCCCCTGGATCTGGGTTGAACATGATCCATGGTGTCGGCGCTGTCGAGGCCGCAGTACGCGCACCGGAACTTGTCACGCCGGAGCACACCGTGCTTGCTGTACTTCATCCGCCCGGCCGCGTAGCGCCAATGGGTGACGACGTACCGGACCAGGCGCAGTACGCGCGGAACCGGAAAAGGGCCGATGGTCCGCTCTCCGTGCGCCTCTTCCACCACTGCGACCTCTCGGACCAGCATCCGGATGGCGTGCTGGATCGAGACGGTGTGCAGCGGCTCGTATGACGCGTTCAGGACTATGACGCTCATCCGGTGCCTCCTTCCGGCCGTAGCTGGGAACCACGGCGGCATTGACGCAGGGTCTCAAGCATCCGTGGCCGGTCGGTGAACGGTCAACGGATTTCGTCAGACGGTCACGTGCCGGTTCGGCTGCGTGATCGGCGAAGATGTGCTTATGGAATTGAACAATCTGCTCTCAGGTCCACCCGAGACACTACTCCCAGTAGACCCGGCCGCGGCGGAACTCGCCGCCGGGGCAGCTGCGGCGGACGTCGCGGCCAAGTTCCCCACGTCCTCGCTGGCCTGGGGCGTGCTGGCCGAGGCAGCCCTGGCGGGCGGCCGCACGATCGAGGCTTACGCGTACGCCCGGACCGGCTACCACCGCGGCCTGGACCTGCTCCGGCGGAACGGCTGGAAGGGCCACGGGCCGGTCCCGTGGGAGCACGAGCCGAACCGCGGGTTCCTGCGCTGCCTCGCCGCACTGGGCAAGGCGGCCGCGCTGATCGACGAGAAGGACGAGGCCGAGCGCTGCGCCACGTTCCTGCGCGACTCGTCGCCCACCGCAGCCGATGCGCTGAGCTGAAACCTGGTTGTCGGGCTGGTGACTCGGCGGCATGATCCGTCGGGTGACCAGCCCGTATGCGCAGGACGGATACAGAGTCGGCTTCGACTGGGGACCGGTCGGTGCGAAGGTGGTCGCCGGCAACCTCGTGGCTGTCGTGGACGTGCTGTCGTTCACCACCGCCGTGACCGTCGCCGTCGATCAGGGCATCGACGTGTACCCGTACCGCTGGCGCGACGAGACGGCCGTTGCCTATGCCAAGCAGTACGACGCTCAGCTCGCGGTCGGCAGGTCCGAGGCGGGTCCGGGGGACATCAGCCTGTCGCCGGTCACCATCCGTCAAGCGCACGGAGTCGAGCGGTTGGTGCTCCCGTCGCCCAACGGCTCGACCATCTCGCAGCAGCTCAGCGACAGCGGCGCCACGGTAATCGCGGTGTCACTGCGCAACCGGGCTGCCGCAGCCGACTGGGTGAATGTGCGGTGCGCCGAGAAGCCGGACCTCAAGGTGGTGGCGATCGCGGCAGGGGAGCGGTGGACGGACGGATCGCTCCGGCCGGCAGTGGAGGACCTCTGGGGTGCCGGTGGGTTTCTGAGCGCCCTGCGGGTGGGCGGGTTGTCTCCGGAAGCCCGAGCGGCGGTGGCGGCGTACGACGCTGTCGCAGACGAGCTGCCTGCACTGCTGCACGACTGCGCCGGCGGTCGCGAACTCACGCAGTACGGCTACCCGGACGACGTCGCGATCGCGGCGGAGGTCGACACCAGCCAATGCGTTCCCGTTCTGAGGGACGGTAAGATGAGCGCGTCAACCTGAGCTACGACGTTACTGCCCGTTGATAGAGCCGGTAGGCGGCGCGCGTCCCCGCTTCCTGCCCGAGATATGGACGGTTGTAGGCGGACTCGGACAGACCGGTGCAGCAGGACGCCCACGGTCGGTCCCCGCCCCTCCGGGCAGCGGAAGGTACTACCGTGCCGGCACTCACCGGACGGATCCGCACGCCCGCAGCGACCTACGCAGAGGTACTGCGTACTCCCGGGGCGTGGAAGTTCTACCTAGCAGCGGCACCGGCTCGCATCGGTATCGCCATGACCAGCTTGGGCATCGTCTGGCTGGTCCACAGTTCCACCGGCTCGTATGCCGCGGCAGGCAGCGTGACTGGTGGCTTCGCAGTCGCTGAGGCACTGGCGGGTCCACAGGTCGCACGCCTCATCGACAAGTACGGGCAGACCCGCATGCTGCCGATCACTCTGCTGGTGCACGGCCTGGCGGTGGCTCTGCTCATCGGCCTCACGCTGCAGTCGGCGCCGCTGCCCGTGCTGGTCGCTGCCGGCGTCCTAGCCGGCGGATCGCTGCCGCAAGTAGGCGCCCAGACCTCAGCCAGGTGGTCGCATGCTCTCCGGGGTAGGCCGGGGCTGTCCTCGGCGTACGCGCTGGAGTCACTCGGCACAGGCGTCGCCTTCATGATCGGCCCAGCCCTGATAGGTACGGTCAGCAGCCTTGCCAGTCCGGTCGCCGGATCGATCCTCGCCACGACTCTGCTCTTGGCCGGCGGCCTGTCGCTGTCTGTGCAACGCAGTACGGCGCCTCCACCGGCAGTGCACGAGCGTGGAACCGGCAGGGCGCGGCTGATGCGCCCAACCTTCCTCGGTCTGATCGGGACCAACATCGGCATCGGTCTGTTCTTCGGCAGCATGCAGGTCTCGGTGACGGCGTACGCACTGAGCACAGGCAGCCCAGGACTCGCCGGACCGCTCTACGGCGTGACCAGTCTGGTCAGTCTGTTCGCCGGACTGGCCTACGGCGCGCGGCGTTGGCGTACTCCCCCGCTTACCCAGCTAGCCATCGCCCTGGCGGGTCTGGCGTTGAGCTGTCTGCCACTGCTCGTCGTCGACTCCCCGCTCCAGGTAGGTCTCGCGTTAGCCCTTCCAGGCTTGGCGATCGCGCCGTTCCAGATCCTGTCGGCAGTACTGACGCAGGCAGAGGTGCACCCCGCCGTACTCACGCAGGCCTTCACCTGGCTCAACTCCGGCTGCGCCGCGGGCATCGCATTAGGCGCAGCCTTCGCAGGCCACATCGTCGACGCCCACGACCCGCACTACGGCTTCCTCCTGGCGTTGCTCTCAGCAACAACCGCAGCCGCAGTCGCCCTCGCACTCAGGGTTGGTAAGCGGTCCCGGGGTCACGAATGACTCCGCGTGGGTAATCATCGGCCTCTCCCACGCGGCGTGCCGGGTGGTCCATCGAACTATGTCGGTCGCGACTGCAAGACTGTCACTGGTCGAGGATTGCATTGCGAGGCTCGGTCGGAGATAGGCTCGGAAGGCCACGCTCAGAGAGGGGTGCGATGACGGACATCTACACCACGCCGCTCCTTACCGCGCGAGAGACGGCGCGCTATCTCAAGATGCCTGAGTCAACCCTGGACAACTGGCTGTCGGACAACTCAGGGGCGTCGCTGGTACACGCGGTCACGCCAGAGCGGAGGGGCTGGCCCAGGGTCCCGTTCGTCGGGATCATCGAGGCCTACGTGCTGCGAACCCTGCGTGATGAACTCGGCTTCTCGATGCCGACCGTCAGGCGGGCGGCCGACCTGGTGAGGTCTGAGTTTGCGGATGCGTACGCCTTGGCGAGCGAGCGGATTGCAACAGACGGCATCGAACTGTTCGTGAGAGTGGCCGACGAGTCCTTGGTGCGCGCGCCGGACCGCCAAGGCGCGTTCCCCGAGGTTCTTGCGGACTATCTGAGGTACATCAGCTGGGATGCCGCCGGAGCCCCTGAACGTCTCAGGCTGCCGCAGTATCCGTCAGAGGCCGAGGTGGTCATTGACCCACGGTTCGGGTGGGGCGCACCTGTGCTGGCCAAGAGCAAGGTTCCGGTCGAGGCGATGGTCTCCCTGTGGAGGACAGGCGAGCCCATCAGCGTCGTGGCCGAGGAGTACGAACTCCCCGCGGATGTAGTCGAGAATGTCCTCCGCCAGGCCGCCTGAGTTCTTCTTCGATCGAAGTCTCGGGAAGGCATCGGCGAATCGTCTCCGTGATCATGGCTGGACGGTGCACCTCATCGCGGAGTTCTATCCCGATGATGCAGCTGACATTGCCGATGAAGAGTGGATCGCCGAGGGCTGCTCGCGCGGCTGGGTCCTGCTCACGAAGGACAAGAAGATCCGCTACCGAGCCCGCGAGCTAGAGGCGTTGGACCGTGGGATTCTCTTCTGCCTGGCCTCAGGCAACCTGACCCTTGATCAGATGGCGCAACGCTTCATAGACGCTGAGGCCGCCATCTTGAGGGCGACTGCCAGAAGCGCTGTCGGGTTCTGGCACGTCCTCGATCGCGGTCGTGTCACCAAGATGTGGCCGTAGGCTTGCTCAGGGTTGGTAGGTGATTTGGCGTTCGGCTGCGGCTCGGGCGGCGTATTCGGCTGGGGTCAGGCCGATTTGCTGCTTGAACTCCTTGGAGAAGTGGGCCTGGTCGAAGTAGCCGAGGGAGGCGGACAGTTCCGCGAGCTCGGCTGCTTCGCCCTGTGCCAGGAGCTCGGCGCCGTCGTGCAGGCGGTAGCGGCGGAGCACCCACTTCGGGCCGACGCCGACGTACCGGCGGAAGAGTCGCTGCAGGGTGCGGATCGGGATGTCGAACTGCTCGGTGATCTGGTCCACCCGGGCCACTGAGCGGTCGGCCGACATCGCGGTCACGATCTCCCGGACCAGCTCGTACGACGGGTCCGGGGGAGCCAGGTGATCGCGCAGGAACGCCTCGAACACCGCACGCCGTCGTACGTCGGACTCCTCGGCGAACATCAGGTCCGCGAGCCGGTCGCCGTCCGGGAACACGGCGGTCAGCGGCAGCACCTGGTCGCGGAACGACGCCACGTCCAGTCCGGTCACCGCACCGAACCCACCGGCCCAGAACTTCACCCCGAACGCTCGCCCGCGGCCGACCAGTTCACGTTCGAACTTGCGCGTGCAGACACCGTTGACGAACGCGCCACCGGGCTGCTCGAAGGTGACGTTGACACTCGGGAACGGCAGCACCTCGGCCGTGTACGGCTCGTCCAGGTCCCACTCGACGATCCAGTACCACTCCACGAAGCGGCCGACCTCGGGCCCTGCGGCGAGGCGGTGGAGTGAGCGGTGCCGGGCCTGCTCACGCGGATGCAGGATGCCCTTCTCGCTCTCCGGCGGAGTCGTCACCAGTGGCTGTCGCTTTCTTACAAGACCGGTACGGCGGTCAACGGATTGACTACCGACATGACGGAGAACACGGTAAACCCCATCCCCGACGGTTATCACTCGCTGACCCCGTACCTCGCCGTGGCGGACGGTCCGAAGGCGATCGAGTTCTACCAGTCGGTGTTCGGGGCCGAGGTGATCAGCCGGCAGGACATGCCGGACGGGCGGCTCGGACAGGCGGAGCTGAAGTTCGGGAACTCGATGCTGCAGCTGAGCGACCAGATGCCGCAGATCGGGCTGCAGGCACCGAACGGCGAGTGGGTGCACTCCTCGCTGGTCCACTACGTGCCCGACGTGGACGCGACGTACGCGAAGGCGGTCGCGGCCGGGGCGAAGCCGGTGGAGGAGGTGCAGACGTTCATGACCGGAGACCGCTTCGGCACCGTGATCGACCCGTTCGGCCACCGCTGGGCGATCCTGACAAAGGTCGAGGACGTGTCCCCGGAGGAGGCCGACCGCCGGGTGAAGGAATGGCTGGCCTCCAACCCGGAGGAGCTGCAGTAGGCGGTCCGGGGGCGCGCTGACCTGCGAGCTCAAGCCGCCGACGGTGCAAGGATGCCGTCATGGACCCCGCCGCCGTCTCCCCCTGGCGCCGACTGACTCGGGCGGTCGTCTACGCGGTTGTCGTCGCCGTCCCGCTGGCGATGCTGGCGTTCCTCGTCCGCACCAAGTACGACCCGCTGGTGACCCTCGACGAGAACCTCATCGTCACCGCAACCGACTACACACGCGGTCACCCACGGTTCCGGTCGTTCGTCGACACGTGGGAACTGATCAGCCAGCCCTGGGTGATGTTCCTGGTCCTGGGCCTGCCGGTGACCCTCTACGTCTGGTTCGGCAAGCACCTGCGGACGCGGGCCTGGTGGGCGCTGGCGACGATGGCCGCCGGCTGGGCGATCGCGGCCGTGCTGAAGCTTCTCGTACGCCGTGCCCGCCCCGAGATCGAGGACCCGTTCGCCCAGCACGCCGGATTCTCCTTCCCCTCCGGTCACGCCACCAACAACGCCATCGTCGTCACCGTGGTCGTGCTGTTGATATGGCCTCTGGTGGGTACCGGTATCCGGAGGCTGCTGGTCGGCCTCGGTGCGGTCTGGGTGATCGTGACGTGTGCCGACAGGCTCTTTGCGGGCGCCCACTTCCTGTCCGACGTCACTGCCGGTGTGTTGCTCGGGTGCGGGCTGACGGCCGCGTCGTACGCGGGCTACCTGGGCTGGAGGCCGCCAACCCCCACCGACAGCACGACGGAAGGTTCAGACTGATGGCGTTCCTCACCCGCTGGCAGGAAGACACGTCCCGACCCACCGCCAAGGAGGCGGGCCGTGACCTGGTGGTCCGCGCACTGGCCCCTCTCGTGGTGTGGTGGTTGGTCGTGGTCGGGATGGGGTGGCTCCTCACCGACGGCCCGCTCAAGGAGCTGGGCGTCTCCGAGGACAGCGTCAGCAAGAGCTTGGAGTCGTCACGCGAGGCGTTCGGTGACGCGGTCACCCTGTTCTTCTCGTGGACGGGCGCGACGGTCAGCATCATCGGCGTGTGCCTGGTCGTGGTCGTTCTGGTCTGGCGGCGGACCAAGCAGTGGTGGTTCGCGGTCGTGCCGCTCATCGCGATCAGCCTGCAGGGGCTGGTCTTCTTCTTCACCCAGCTCCTCATCGTCCGCCAGCGCCCCGACGTCGAGAAGCTGGACAACTCGGCGCCGACCTCCAGCTTCCCGAGCGGGCACACCGGTGCCGCGACCGCGCTGTACTTCACGCTGGGGCTGATGGCCCTGCGGATCACGAACCCGGTGCTCCGCAGCGTGGTGGTCACCGTGTGCGTGGCGATCCCGTTTCTCGTTGCGACGGCACGGCTCTACCGGGGCATGCACTTCGTCAGCGACGTGGTGGTGGCCATCGTCAACGGCTCGGTGGCGGCCCTGCTCGCCTGGTGCTGGCTGCGTCGCGGCGATGTGGAGGATCAGACGCGCGCGTAGCGGGCACGCGCGAAGGAGTACACGCCGTACGCCGCCAGGCCGAGCGCGATGGCGAACAGAATGACCGTGCCGGCGGGCAGGTCCCGCATCGATCGGAGGCCCCCGTCCAGGCCGGTCGCCTTGCCCGCCCGCTGCTGGATCGCGGCCGTGATGAAGAGGACGCCCACGGCCGCCAGTGCGATGCCCTTGCCGATGTAGCCGACCCTGGCGGCGAGGACCACCGACCGGCCCGGGTGCTCCTGCAGATCCCCGAGGAACCGTTTCCGCCAACCCTTGTCCACGTGGTAGGCGGCGATGCCGATGACGGCGACGCCGACCAGACCGACGAGCACCCGGCCACCCGGTGCCTCCATCAGGGTTACCGTGAATTCCTTGGTCTGCTGGTTGGTCGACGTACGACCGCCCGAGGCGAACGTGAAGGACGTCCAGGCGAGCGCGCCGTACAGCACGAGCTTGCCGCCGGCCTTCGCCTTGTCCGACGCCTCGTGCCGGGCGACGAGCTCGGTGAGCTGCCAGAGGGCGAGCAGGGTGAACCCGGCCGCGATCACCCAGAGCAGGACCTGTCCCACCGGCTCCTCGGCGAGTGTCGCCAGCGCCCCCGACTGGCTCGCCTCCTGTCCGCCGAGGCCGAGAGCGATCCGTGCGGTCAGGTAGGCGAGCAGCAGGTGCAGGACGCCGCTGGCACCGTAGCCGAGGCGAGCCCCCCACTCGACCACGGGATGGTCACCGGCCGTGGCTGCGGCCCTCTGCGCCTCGCCGCTCACGTCGCCGGGCCGATCGCCGCTGCTGTTCATGATGTTCTCCCCTCGCCTACGGGTACCCAGCCACCGCCGCTGGTAAGCCTCGCGGGCGCCGTGCAACAGTACGCGGATGAAAGCTAAGGGTCCTGAGGTCGTCGTCGTCGTCGTCAACCCGACGAAGGTCGACCTCGCCGACGTGCGCGAGGTTCTCCAGGACGCGGCCAGGGCGGCGGGCGTCGAGGCGCCGACGCTGGTCGAGACGACCGAGGACGATCCCGGCTTCGGCCAGACGCGCGAGGCAGTTCGCGACGGGGCCGGTCTGGTGTGCGCCCTCGGGGGCGACGGGACCGTGCGGGCGGTGGCGCAGGAGCTCGTCGGCACCGGCGTCGCGCTCGGTCTCCTTCCAGGCGGTACCGGGAACCTGCTGGCCCGCAACCTCGGCCTCCCGGTCGACTCCCTGGCCGAGGCGGCCGCCGCGGCCTTCTCCGGCCACGACCGCACGATCGATGTCGGATGGTTGGTCGTCGACCCTGATGAGAGCCAGCGCGCCGGTGACCTGCGCACCGACGCGGACAACGTCCACTGCTTCACTGTCATGGCCGGGCTCGGTTTCGACGCCCAGATCATGAATGACGCGCCCGAGGGCGTGAAGGACAAGGCCGGCTGGGCGGCGTACGTCGCCAGCGGTGGCACGCACCTGAACGACGACCCGTTCGCGGTCGACCTGGTGGTGGATGGGCGCACCGCGGACGCCGGCCAGGCCCGCACGGTCGTGGTCGGCAACTGCGGCGAGCTCACCGGCGGCATGGTGCTGCTGCCCGATGCCGAGGTCGATGATGGCCGGCTGGACGTGGCGACGGTCAGCCCCGGGAGCCTGACCGAGTGGATCGGGGTGGCCTCGCGGGTGCTGGCCGAGCGGGGCGACGGACCGTCGCTCCGGCGTGATCGGGGTCGTGACCTCACGGTGCGAGTCGATCCGCCACAGCTGTGTGAGGTCGACGGTGACGTGCTGACCGAGGCAGGCCGGCTGCGCTTCGCGGTGCAGTCGGCCTGCCTCGTCGTACGCATCGGACGAGACAGCGCCTGACGGCACGACGACTGTTCTCGTCAGAGCACGAGACAGCGGCCCGCCGGAACCGTCCCCTGCGGCAGTTTCGGCGGGCCGCTGACTAAGAGTGTGCACGCGATCACGCTGAATGGCAAGCCGTCGATTGATGAAACAGCTACTTGAAGTGGGCGTTTCAAGACGGTGAGCAGCAGGCCGGCCAGTGGACCGGGGTCCGGTAGGCTTTGGTCGCAAGAGCCTGGATGCGTTGCCGGATGAATGTCCGGTGAACGTCTCCGGGCTTCACCGTTTCCAGCGTCCGGCAGTCGCGCAGTCGTGAGGCCGTCAGCCGGCGCGTGAAGAGGAGGGCTGAGATGCCCGCAATCGTGCTCGTCGGCGCCCAGTGGGGCGATGAGGGCAAAGGCAAGGCGACCGATCTGCTCGGCAACACCGGCGCCGTGATCGACTACGTGGTCAAGTTCAACGGCGGGAACAACGCCGGCCACACGGTCGTGATCGGCTCCGAGAAGTACGCGCTGCACCTGCTGCCGAGCGGGATCCTGACTCCCGGTGTCACCCCGGTGATCGGCAACGGGGTGGTGATCGACCTCAACGTGCTGTTCGAGGAGCTCGACGCGCTGCAGGCCCGCGGCCTCGACACCTCGCGGCTCGTGGTCAGCGCCGGTGCGCACTTGATCCCGCCGTACAACCGCACCCTCGACAAGGTGACCGAGCGTTTCCTCGGCAGCCGCCGGATCGGCACCACCGGCCGCGGCATCGGGCCGACGTACGCGGACAAGATGAACCGGATCGGCATCCGGGTCCAGGACCTGTACGACGAGAAGATCCTCGAGCAGAAGGTCACCGGCGCGCTGGAGCAGAAGAACCAGCTGCTCGTGAAGGTCTACAACCGGCGTGCGGTCGAGATCTCCGAGGTGCTGGACGAACTGCTCGGGTACGCCGAACGCCTCCGGCCGATGGTGGCCGACACCAGCCTGCTGCTGAACAAGGCGCTGGACGACGGCAAGACGGTGCTGATGGAGGCCGGTCAGGCGACCCTGCTGGACGTCGACCACGGGACGTACCCGTTCGTCACGTCGTCCAACGCGATCTCTGCCGGTGCGTGCACGGGTGCGGGCATCCCGCCGACCCGGATCGATCGCGTGATGGCGGTCGTGAAGGCCTACACGACTCGCGTCGGCGAGGGTCCGTTCCCGACGGAGTTGCTGGACGCGGACGGCGAGTGGCTGCGGCAGCAGGGCGCGGAGTTCGGTACGACGACCGGCCGGCCGCGCCGCTGTGGCTGGTACGACGCGGTCATCGCCCGGTACGCCGCCCGCGTGAACGGCGTCTCCGATTTCGTCCTCACCAAGCTGGACACCCTGACCGGCCGCGAGAAGATCCCGGTCTGCGTCGCGTACGACGTGAACGGCGTACGGCACGAGGAGATGCCGATGACGCAGACGGACTTCCACCACGCGGTCCCGGTCTACGAGGAGTTCGACGGCTGGTCCGACGACATCACCGGCTGCCGCACCTTCGAAGACCTCCCGAAGCAGGCCCAAACCTACATCCGCGCCGTCGAGTCCCTCAGCGGCGCCCGCATCTCCGCCATCGGAGTAGGCCCCGAACGATCCCAGATCATCCAGCCCTGACCCAGCCTGTGTCGGCCACCCCGCTCGTCGGGGTGGCCGGTGCTGTTCTCAGCGGCCGACGCTGTTCTCAGCGGCCGATGAAGGGGAGGTCTCGGATGAAGGGGGCGTCTCGGAGGTCGTTGAGGGTGGGGCGGTCGATGGTGGGGGTTTCGATGGGGGTGCGGGCCCAGGTGGAGCCTTCGCCCTGGGTGGCTTGGTAGAAGGTGAGGACGCCGATCGCCAGGAGTACGGCGGCGATGGTGGCGGAGAGCCAGTGCCGGCGGAAGGTGTTGCGGGCGGCGATGTGGGCTCCGCGGCGGAGTGAGGTGCCGCCGGGGCCCCACCAGGCAGTGACCAGTGCGGTGAGTGCGGCGGAACCGAAGCCGAAGGCTGACAGCGGCTGCCAATCCAGATCGTTGGCTGTGGCGAGCACTCCGGTCACGACAATCCCGACAACACCGCCCATGACGACGGGCAGGATCAGGCACGGGAGTGTGACAAGACCCGCCATGACCAGCTGCAACGGTGTGGACGCTGCGGCGACCACGCTGTCGGAGCGGCCGGACCGACCGCGCATCTGGCGGCGTCGCATCAGCGCAGTACTCGATCGGTCGACGGTCCGCGCGATCACGAACAGCACGATGGTGATGAGCGAACCCAGGCCCGGGTAGAGCGCGATCAGCCCGGTCAGCGCCACCATCAACCCGACGATGACCGCAGTACGCTTCCCGGTCGGCGGAGTCTTCTCCGGCCGAGCCTGCGGCTGCGGCGAACGCTCCTGCGGCCCAGGCTGCTGGTACGGCGGTCCGCCCTGCTGGTACGGCGCCGGCACGGGACTCTGCTGCTGGTACGGCGAGGGCGCCCCGTAGTACGGCGCGATGTCCTGTGGACCGCTCTGATACGGCAACGGCATCGCTGCAGGTGGCGCCGCGGTGGGCGTCGGGCTGTAGTTCACCGGATGAACCGGCGGGGAAGCCGTCGGCAACGGCTGAGCCGCCTTCTTGGCCGCAGCAGCCTCACGCAGCTTGTCGCGGATCGGAGCGAACGCCGACAGCGGCGGAATCACCGACGGCACGAGCTCCGCCACGTCAGTGGGTGAGTGCTCGTCCGACGGCATCTCACGAGTCATCAGCGCGGTCGGCGGGTTCAGCTGCACAGTCTCGGGCGCGGGCGTTTCTCGCGCCGGCAACGCGTCGCGGCCCTCGGCGTACCGGTTGAGCCCCTCCATGATCTCGACCTGCGTCGGCCGGTCGTTCTTGTCGGGTGCGAGCGCCGCGGCGAGCAGTGGCTTCAGTCGCGGGTCGAGTCCGTCGAGATCGGCCTGCCCGCTGTGCACCCGATGGAGCACAGCCTCGAACGGTCCCTTGCCGAACGGCCGCCGTCCGGTGGCCGCGAACGCCACAGTGGCCGCCCAGCCCCACCAGTCCGCCGACTCCGACACCATCTCGCCCGCGATGAGCTCCGGTGCGAGGTAGCCCGGCGTACCGATCACCAGGCCGGTCTGGGTGAGCCGCAGGTCGTCCGCGGCCTGCGCGATACCGAAGTCGATCATCACCGGCTTGCCGTTGAACATCATCACGTTGCCGGGCTTGAGGTCGCGGTGGATCACGCCGACCTGGTGGATCGCCTGCAGCGACTCCGCCAGGCATCCGGCCAGCGGCAGCCACTTGCGCGGGGTCAGCGGCCCGCGTTCGTCGACCTGCTCGTCCAGCGGGCGCCCCGGCACGAACCGGGTCACCAGATAGGCCTGGTCGCCCGCCAGGTCGTGGTCGAGGATGCCCGCCACACCGGGGTGACTCACCTTCTGCAGTGTGGTCGCTTCACGCTGCAACCGGGCCCGTGCGATCGGGTCGTGCGCGACGTGCGGGCGCAGTACCTTGAGCGCGACCTCCTGGCGCTCGGGTCCTTCGGCCAGGTAGACGACACCCATGCCGCCCTGTCCGAGCCGCCGGATCAACCGGTACGGCCCGACCCGCTCTTCCCCCACCTCCTCGACAGGCGCGGAAGGCGGTCCCCCTGTGGCTGACATGCCATCTACGGTACGTCGGCAGCAGACCAAGCAGGCGGGATGACGTCTGAGGTAATCGTCTCGATTCGGCTTCTGCCGGAGGCTTGTCGCATCGGAATCGTCCGAAAGAATGAGGAGACATCACCATGACGGCGTACGCCATCGCCTACCTGCGCAACATCAAGTTCGGCGCGGACATCATCGAGTACCTGCACCGCGTCGACGCGACGCTGGCGCCGTACGACGGGCACTTCATCGTGCACGGCGACGACGCGGAGCCGATCGAGGGCGAGTGGGGCGGCGCTCCGATCGTGATCGAGTTCCCGGACTACGACCAGCTGCGCGGCTGGTACGACTCGGCGGCGTACCGGGAGATCCTGCACCTGCGCACCGACAACTCCGACAGCACCGTCATCTTCGTCAAAGGGTGCGGTCGCGACCACAAGGCCACCGATGTGCTGGTCTGATCTTCGTGGCCAGATCCTTGCGAACACCGTCGTCTCGGCCACTGGCTGGCGTCGCTGCCGGGCGGTTGGGTAGAGCCATGCGAATCGAGATGCTGGTGTTCGACGGTGTGGACGAGATGGACGTGATGGGTCCGTTCGAGGTCTGGAGTCATGCCAGGCGGCGGCCGGAGTTCGACATGGCGCTGGTCGGCCTGGCCGGTCCGGTCGAGGTGACCGGGCTGCACGGCCTGCAGTTCAAGGCACCGGAGGGTCTCGGTACTCCGGACGCACTCTTCGTCCCCGGCGGCGGATGGATGAACCGGGCCGAGACGGGCTCGTGGGCCGAGGCGCGGCGCGGCGTGATGACGGCGAGGATCGCCGAGCTCGCGCCGACCCTCAGCCTGCTCACCTCGGTCTGCACCGGCGCGATGCTCCTCGCCGAGGCCGGGTTGCTGAAGGGCCGCCCAGCCACCACGAACCGCGGCGCCTGGGCCGAACTGGAGGCGTTCGGCGCGGACCTCAAGACGAACCGAGTCGTCGACGACGGCGACCTGATCACCGCAGGTGGCGTCACCTCCGGCATCGACCTCGCCCTGTACGTCGTCGAGCGGGTGTGCGGAGCGGATGTCGCCGACGGGATCGCGGGCGCACTGGAGTACACCCGCGACCGGGACGTCTATGTTGCCTCAGGCAACTAGGCCTGGACGAGCTCCGGGTAGAGAGCGGTCAGGTCTCCGGAGATCGCCGCCTTCGCGCCGCGCGCGGTGTCGTCGGCGAGCACCTCATGGGCGCCGGACTCGATACCGTCGAGTGCCTTCTTGGCGATGTCCTCCGGCCGGGACTTCGGTGCCGTGACGGCAGCGGTCATGTCGGTGTCGACGTACCCCATGTGCAGGCCGGTGACGTCGATGCCGCGCCCGAGCAGTTCGAGGCGGATCGCGTTGGTCTGCAGCCAGAACGCGGCCTTGGTGGCGGAGTAGGCGCCGTGCCGCGCGACCCAGGACAGCGCCGAATGGGCGTTCAGGATGTGGCCGCCGCCGTTGCGCTCGATGATCGGGACGAACGCCTTGGTCAGCTCGAGCGGGCCGAAGAAGTTCGCCTCGAAGACCGCGCGGATGTCGTCGATCGGCGCATCCAGGTAGGTGTCCGGGGAGCTGGCGCCGGCGTTGTTGATCAGCACCGTGACATCGGGTGCGGCCGCGGCCAGCGCGTCGATCGATGCCTGGTCGGTGATCTCCAGCGGCAGCGGGACCACGCGTGGGTCGGTGCTCGGCTTGGGGGTGCGCGCGGTCGCGTAGACCTTCGCCACGCCGCGGTCGAGCAGGTCGTCGACGATCGCCTTGCCGATACCGCGCTGGCCGCCGGTGACCAGGACGACTGCGCCTTCGAGTGAGGTCATATCCGAACTCCTAAGCTGGAAACCGATCTGTTTGCACGACTGTAAACCGATCGGTTTCCGAAATCAAATCCAGCCGGTACCCTCGTTCCATGACCACCTCGGCGACACCCCGCGAACGCCTCCTCGAGGCCGCGGGCGAACTCTTCTACCGCGACGGCGTCAACATCGGAGTGGACGCGCTGTGCAAGGCGGCCGGGGTGTCGAAGAAGTCGATGTACCAGCTGTTCCGTTCCAAGGACGAGCTGATCGCGGAGAGTCTGGCCAGCCGCGGCCCGTCGTACCAGGCTTTGCTGCATCCGGGGCCGGAGGACGAGCGGCCGGCCCGGGACCGGATCCTGACGGTGTTCGAGCGGCAGGACGAATTGGTTGCCCAGGGCGACTTCCTGGGCTGTCCCTACGTGAGTACGGCGGTCGAGCTGAAGAACCCGGAGCACCCGGGCTCGGTGGTCGCCCGGCACTTCAAGCAGCACCTGACCGACTTCTTCCACCGTGAACTGGTGAAGGCCGGTGCCGAGGATCCGGGCACGCTGGCGATCCAGCTGACGATGATCTTCGATGGCGCCAGCGCCAGGGCGGTCGTCCGCGCCCAGGACCTGGGCGGCATCGGCGTACTCACCGCTGCCGCGCTGCTGGACGCGGCCGGGCTGCGTTCGAGCGAGCTGGCGACCCAGGCAGGCTGAGCCACTACCACCGGTCGTCCACCTTGGTGCTGTTCACCATCCGCCGCAGGGTGTCGGTCGCGGCGGAGGCGGGCGGGTTACGGAGGGTAGCGCCGGGGCGGCCATGACTGCGGTTCCGACAGTCAGGAACTGGCGTCGTTTCATGGGACAGATCCTCACTTTGTTCCACTGAGCTGGGAAGAGTCGTTCGGCTGTTCCACGGTGATTTCGTACCTGCCGGGATATTGACGTGCTCACCGTCCGTCGTCAAACTTTCGAAAAGACCCTGCGCTAGTGGGGGAAGCGCAGGTGTCTACCGCCCCGAAGAACAGGACATCCGCCCATGCGAAACAAACCCCTGGTCCTGGCCGCTGCCTGTGCAGCGCTGGTCGCCGGGACACTCAGCAGCCCAGCAGTTGCCGCCTCGAACGCCGAGCCCAGTGCCGTGCAAGCGCCCGCGACGTTCACCCACCCAGGTGTCGGATCGAGCCGGGCCCAGCTGGACTTCGTCCGGGCCAAGGTGCAGGCCGGCGCCCAGCCATGGACGAACGCGTTCAACCAGGCCAAGAACAGTTCCTACGCGTCGCTGTCCCGCACGCCGAAGCCGCGCGCGGTGGTCGAGTGTGGGTCGTACTCGGACCCGAACTACGGGTGTACCGACGAGCGTGAGGACGCGATCGCGGCGTACACGGACGCACTGCTGTGGTACCTCACCCGCGACGATCGCTATGCACAGAAGGCGATCCAGCTGATGGACGCGTGGTCGGCGACGATCCGCGACCACACCAACAGCAACGCTCCACTGCAGACCGCGTGGTCGGCGTCGTCGTGGCCGAAGGTCGCCGAGATCATCAAGCACGTGTACGGCAACTGGCCGAACGCCGGCCGCTTCGCCACCATGCTGCGCAACGTCTACCTGCCCGAGATCATCAACGGCTCGAACTCCAACGGGAACTGGGAGCTGAGCATGACCGAGGCGATCCAGGGCATCGGCGTGTTCCTCGGCGACCAGGCCGTGTACGACAAGGGGATCGCACTGTTCCGGCTCCGCGTGCCGGCGTACGTGTACCTCGAGTCCGACGGTGCTTTGCCGAAGACGGTGCCGAGCCAGAACCTCGACACCCGCGACAAGATCATCAACTACTGGCAGAAGCAGAGCACGTTCGTGACCGGTCTGACTCAGGAGACCTGTCGCGACTTCGTCCACACCGGTTACGGCATCTCGTCGATCTCGCACGTGCTGGAGACGGCGCGGATCCAGGGCATCGACATGTACCCGGAGTTCGGTGAGCGGCTGCGGCAGGCGCTCGGTTTCCAATCCAAGTGGGAGCGCAACCTCGAGCCGGTCCCGTCCTGGCTGTGTACGGGCACGCTGAAGCGCGGTCTCGGCCCGATCACCGAGGTCGGGTTCAACGCACTGCACACCCGGCTCGGGATCGCGATGACCAACACCCAGGTCATCACGGAGTCCCGCCGTCCGGCCGGGTCGAACAACCTCTTCGTCGCATGGGAGACCCTCACGCACGCGGAGAACCCAGCCTGACAAGCTTCCGGGAGTGCTGAACCCATCTGCCCTTCAGCTCTCCCGGATCACCACCGGCCGGCCACCTCACCTTGACGTGGCCGGCCGTTGTCGTTGTCAGACCTGGGCCTCGCCGCGCTTCCAGTAGCCCTGGAACGAGATCGCCGGTTTCGCCATCCCGGCGGCGTTGACCAGGTGGCGGCGTACCGACTTGATCATCGACGACTCCCCGGCGACCCAGGCGTAGTCGGCGTCGTACGGGAGCTCGGCGCCTTTCAGGGCCTCGAGCAACGAGTTCGGTGGCGTGATCCAGGTGATGTCCGCGCTGCCGGGTGTCGGCAGCGGCCGGATGTCGCCGGAGTCCGGCACCTCGACAAAGACGGTCGCGTGGGCGGTGGCGGGCAGCTGCTCGAGGATGCCGACCAGCGCGGGCAGGGCGGTCTCGTCGGCGACCAGGATCCGGCGGACGCTGGTGACCGGTGGGACGTAGTCGACGCCGGAGTGCAGCAGTCCCTTGATGCTGGTGGTGTCGACCGCGAACGGGAGGATCAGGCCGATCTGGTCACCCGGCTGCGCCTGGCTGACCCACGCCGAGGCGGGTCCGTCGATGCCGTGCAGGACGAACTCAATGTCGAGCTCGGCGACCTCTGGCCGGAGCGCCCGGATGGTGTACGTCCGCATGATGAAACGCTCGTCGACCGGCTGGGCGCACCACTCCGGGTACCACTCGGGCCCGGAAGGCAGCTTGATCTCGCCACCGTCGGGCGGCGTCAGCAGCACCTTGATCCGCTGGTCTGGACCGGCGGTCACCACGTCGGCGATGCGCGGTGCGACGAAGGTCACGCGGCGCAGGTGCGGGCTCAGGTCCTCGACCGCCGCGACGGTCGCCAGCAGCGAGTCGAACTCGATCGGCCGCTCGAGCACTGTGGTCATGTCCGGTTTCTCCAAGGGGAGCGCAGGGGAGGCTCAGATGCGGACCCGTGGACGACCGGGCTATTCTGAGGCGTCTAGAGGTTAGCCTTACCTAAGAGGATCTCAAAGTCCAATGCCTCCCCCCAGCGCTGTCGCGCAATCCGCCGGCCGCGACACCTCCGCTGTTGTTCCGTCACGCCCCCGGCGGACCCGGCGGGCCACCCTGGTCGCCGGGCTGATCGTGTGTGTCGCCCTGCTCGTCGTGGTGTCGTTGCTCAGCATCGCGGTGGGCTCGAAGCAGATCCCGTTCCCGACGGTGATCGATGCCCTGCGGCACTACAACGAGGCGAACACCGATCAGGTGATCGTCCGCTCACTTCGCGTGCCGCGGACCGTGCTCGGTCTGCTGGTCGGTGCCGCGCTCGGGCTGTCCGGGGCTCTGATGCAGGGAGTCACCCGGAACCCGCTGGCCGATCCCGGCATCCTCGGCGTCAACGGTGGTGCAGCGCTGTTCGTTGTCGGCGGCATCTATTGGTTCGGGCTGTCGAGTCTGACGGCATACGTCTGGCTCGCGTTCGTGGGGGCGGCAGTTGCGTCGGTGGTGGTCTATCTGCTCGGGTCGCTCGGTCGTGAGGGGGTGACGCCGGTCAAGCTGGCGCTCGCCGGTGCCGCGCTGACGGCGATGCTCGGGTCGCTGACGACCGCGCTGCTGATCGGCGATGTCGACACCTTCGACCAGTTCAGGTTCTGGTCGGTCGGATCGCTGGCCGGCCGAGGCTCGGACATCGCCGGACAGGTCGCGCCGTTCATCCTGATCGGCATCGTGCTGGCGCTGGTGTCGGGCCGCGTGCTGAACGCATTGTCTCTGGGCGACGACGTGGCGAAGTCGCTCGGCCAGCGGGTCGGGCTCGCCCGGTTGTTCGTCGCGGTGATCGTCGTACTGCTCTGTGGGGCTGCGACCGCCGCCGCGGGACCGATCGGTTTCATCGGGCTGACCATCCCGCACGTGGCGCGGTTGGTGACCGGCCCGGACTACCGGTGGATCCTGGCGTACTCGATGCTGCTGGCGCCGATCCTGCTGCTCGCAGCCGACATCGTCGGCCGGATCGTCGCGCGGCCCGGTGAGCTGCAGGTCGGCATCGTGACCGCGGTGATCGGCGCGCCGTTCTTCATCATCCTGGTCCGTCGACGGAAGCTGGCGGATCTCTGATGACCACAGCCGAAGCAGTTCAGGTCATCAGCCGGGCGCGGGCGGCCCGGCAGGCACGATCGCTGCTGGTGATCGTGGTTCTCGCGGCCATCGCGTTCGTGACCTTCTGCGTCTCGCTCTCGCTGGGTGACTTCAAGATCCCGGTCATCGACGTGGTGAAGACCCTGTTCGGTGGCGGTGACAAGGCGACCGAGTTCATCGTCAACTCGCTGCGGTTGCCCAGGGCACTCACCGGCCTGATGGTCGGCGCCGCGCTCGGCATGTCCGGCGCGATCTTCCAGAGCATCGCCCGCAACCCGCTCGCCAGCCCCGACATCATCGGCGTCACGTACGGCGCCAGCGCCTTCGCCGTCTTCGCGATCGTCACGCTGGGACTCACCGGCGTCGCGGTGTCGGCGTTCGCGATCGTCGGTGCCCTGCTGACCGCGTTCATCATGTACGTGCTGGCCTGGCGCCACGGGGTGTCGAGCTACCGGCTGATCCTGATCGGCATCGGGATCGGTGCGATCGCCACGAGTCTGACGTCGTACTTGTTGACCAAGGCAAGGGTCGAGATCGCCCAGCAGGCGTTGATCTGGCTGACCGGCAGCTTGAACGGCCGGGACTGGTCGAACGTGCGGTCGATGGCGATCACCCTGGCCGTGCTGGCTCCGTTGACGGTGTTCATGGTCCACCGGCTGCGGATCTTGCAGCTCGGCGACGAGACGGCGTACGGGCTGGGTCTTCGGGTGGAAAGTTCGCGGCTCGGGCTGATCGTGATCGCGGTACTGCTCGCGGCACTCGCGACCGCCGCGGCCGGTCCGATCGGGTTCGTCGCGTTCGTCGCGCCACCGATCGCGCGGCGGCTGACCCGGTCGCCGGGGCCGGCGATGATCGCGTCCGCGTTGCTCGGCGCGCTGGTGGTGGCCTTGTCCGATCTGATCGCGCAGCACGCCTTCGGGGACACCCAGTTGCCGGTCGGTGTGGTGACCGGCGTGGTGGGCGCTCCGTACCTGATGTTCCTGCTGGCCCGGTCCAACCGGGTGGGGAGTGGTGGCTGAGAGATGGAGAACCCTGTGGAACACAGCCTCGCCGCCGACGGTCTGGCGGTCGGATACGACCAGCGGGAGATCATCCACGACCTGTCGGTGCGGATCCCGACCGGGAAGATCACCGTCATCGTCGGCGCCAACGCGTGCGGCAAGTCGACGCTGCTGAAGACTCTGGCTCGGTTGCTGAAGCCGTCGCGGGGCACCGTGCTGCTGGACGGTAAGAGCATCCAGTCGATCCCGACCCGCGAGGTCGCGACCAAGCTGGGACTGTTGCCGCAGTCACCGACCGCACCAGAGGGGATCACGGTCGCCGACCTGGTCGGGCGCGGGCGGTACCCGCGGACCCGATGGATCCGGCAGTGGAGCAAGACCGACGACGAAGCGGTCGCAGCCGCGATGACATCGACCGACGTACTCGAGATCGCCGACCGGCCGATCGACGAACTGTCCGGTGGTCAGCGGCAGCGGGTCTGGATCGCGATGGCGCTCGCGCAGGAGACCGACATCCTGCTGCTGGACGAGCCGACGACGTTCCTCGATCTGACCCACCAGTTCGAAGTGCTCGATCTGCTGGTCGATCTGAACAAGCAGGAGGCGCGCACCATCGTCCTGGTGCTGCACGACCTGAACCAGGCCTGCCGGTTCGGCGACCACCTGATCGCGATGAAGGACGGCGCGATCGTGACCGAGGGCAACCCGCGGGAAATGATCACCGAACAGGTCGTCCACGACGTCTTCGGCCTGGCCGTCAAGGTGATCCCCGACCCTGTGGCCGGCACCCCGATGGTCGTCCCGATCGGTCGCCACACGACCCGGTCCGACACCGTCCCCAAATCCCAGCCCGGCGCTTCCCCAGCCGCCGCCGCCCTCGCAGCCTCCGCAGCCGCCAACGGCGTCTGCCGCCCCACCGACCGCTGACCACAACCGCAGCCCGCCTAGGTGCAGATCGACAGGACGTATACGCCCACTGCCGGCCGCTCCCCGCCTGAGCCCACCGGACAGCTGACGTCATCGCCGGACACCTCCTGTCGAGCTGCACCATCGGACGAGCCCGGGGTTTCGTCGGTCGGGGTGGTTAGGGTGGCGGCCATGGTGTCCGTCTTGGGGTATCACCGGGCTGTGCTCGCCGTTGTGCGCAGCCTGGATGAGCGCGCGTGGGCGGCGCTGCGAGGCGGACCGCTCGACGGCGTCGGCGACTTACTGCTGCGGAACGCGTATCGGCTCGAGGCCGAGGCGCATCCCGTCGTACACCGGGCTGCACGGCGCGCGGCCGAGGCGTTGGGGATGGACTCCGCGATCGAGTGCTTCCAGGTCAACGGGGAGCCGAATGCCGTCTACCTGCACCAGGACGGCCCGGCGGTCATCGTCTTCCAAGGACCACTGCTCGACCGCCTGGGCGAGGACGAGTTGACGGCCGTCATCGGGCATGAGTTCGCCCATCGGCTGCTGTGGGAGGCCGAGGAAGGCGGGTACCTCGCTGTCGATCGGTTGCTGGATGCTGCGGCCGCCGACGCGCGGACCCCGCAGCAGTACCTGGAGACGCATCGCCGCTGGTCCCTCGCGACCGAACTGTTCGCCGACCGGGGTGCCCTGACAGCCTGCGGCGACCTCAGCACGACGGTCCGCGCGCTGCTCAAGCTTCAGACCGGGCTCAGTAACGCCGACCCCGCGGCGTACCTGCGGCAGGCGGACGGGCTGGATCTCAGCACCGGCAGCCGGGGGACCACGCATCCGGAGGGTGTCGGCCGCGCCTGGGCGTTGAAGAACTGGCAAGCCGGCGACGACGTCGAGGCGCTGGTGACCGGGCCACTCGACGTCGACGCGCCCGACCTGCTCGACGCGGTCCTGCTCCGCGAGCTGAGCCGCGATTTCGCTGCCGCGATCGCGCACACCGAGGGACTGCGTACGGACGCGGTGGCCACGGCCGCTGCGGGTTTCGCGGATCCTCCCGGGCCGCTCGGGGTACCGGGTGGCGCCATGTCCCGATTCGACGAGCCGCTGACGGTCCGGCCGGTGGACGGTGCGCCGATGTCGCGGCCTCGGCCGCTGACCGAGGCAACCAGACGCTACCTGTGTTACCTGCTGCTCGACCTCGCCACCGCCGACCCGGAGACCGGCGATGACGGTCTGGTCGCTTCGCTCGCGATCGCGCGACGGTCCGGCCTGAAGGGGTACGACGACGTCGCGGACGACGAACTGGGGTGGAGCGACAGGCAACGAGCACGGCTCGCCCGCGCAGCCGACGAGGTGGTCGCGTGAGCGTCGAAGACCTGGTCGCACTGGCTGTCTCCGAGGACGGACTCGGCAACGATGCGTTGCTGGCGGCAGTGCTCCCGTTGTTCCACGCGACAGCGGCGGTGCACGAGCGCGGCCTGGTCGCGCCGTTGCGCGGTCTCGGCCGGATCACCGTGGACGAGCAGAACCGCCTCGGCTTCGCTCCCGAGGATGCCGGCCGCCCCACCCTCGCGCAGCGCGAGATCGACGCCCGGCAGGGCCCGGGTCCGACTGCGGTCGAGGTGGTTGCGCATCGGCGGACCGACCTCGACCTCGGTGAGAGCGGCGCCCGTGCGACGACAGTCGTCACCGAGCCGGTCCCGGACGCGATCAGCGCTCCCGTCCATGTGCCCGGCTGGCAGAGCTGGGAGCACGTGGTCGGCCACCACGACCCGCTCACCGATATCTTCAGCCTCGGCCAGTTGCTGCTAGCGCTCGGCTGCGGACTCGACCTGTCCCGGACCGGTGACGTCGCCGAACTGATCGATGCCCGAGGCAACCTTTACGCGCTCGACCCGGACCTGCACCCGGTGATCGTCTCGGTCGCCGCGCAGATGGCCGAACCGGACCGGCACCAGCGGGCCCAGGACCTGCACTCACTGATCGAGCAGCTCGAGAACTATCGCGACCAGCCGCTCGACTTCGACGTCGACGCGATCACCCGCGGCGCGGCCGACAGGCGTACCGCGGTGCTCGGAGCGCTGCGGGACCGGCTGTTCGACCTGTCCCGGCGGAACCGGCTGATCAACTTCCGGCCGACCGCTCAGATGCTGAACCTCACCGAGGTCTCGGTGCCGCTGATGCTCGACGTCCGGACGATCCGCCCGGAGCAGCTGTTCACCTGGCGCGACGACCTCGGTGCCCAGCTCCTCGGCAAGCCCCAACCGCTGGGCAAATGGATCCGATACGACGAAGCGCCGTACGCCGCGAACACACTGGACAAGCTGATCGCGACAGCCAGGCGGGACCGGGCGGAGTACGGACAGGACCAGCTGCGGCTGGTTCCGGCGTTCCTGCGCTGGCACGACCTGAAGAACGATCGGGACACCCGGCTCACCTCGCCGCTCGTGTTGGCGAAGGTCGAGCTGACCAAGAAGCGCGGAGTGCGGGACTCGTACACGCTCCGGGTGACCGAGCCGGTCGCCGAGGTCAATCCGAC
The DNA here is from genome assembly GCF_045207705.1 of Kribbella sp. NBC_00889. Lineage (NCBI taxonomy): Bacteria > Bacillati > Actinomycetota > Actinomycetes > Propionibacteriales > Kribbellaceae > Kribbella > Kribbella sp. NBC_00889. The sequence goes on from NZ_CP108783.1 coordinate 8,119,391, forward strand.
GCTGCGTCACCACCTGCGTCAGCTGTACGGGATCACGCTGCCGGAGACTGTGGACCTGTCCGAGCCCGGAGCGATCCCGGCGTTGCACGAGCGGCTGGCGAAGGAGATCCAGGCGACAGAGCCAGGGCTGCGGCTGCACCTGCGGGAGAAGCCCCGGATCGACCTGGTCCGGCAGCGCGCGATGGTCCGGCTGCGCAACTATCAACGGCGCAAGCACGGCAACACCGCGACAGCGTTCGGCGGCAGGCACTACGCGTATTCGTACCGCGGCACCGACTACCAGCCGCTCGGCGTACAGATCTTCCGGACGCAGCTCGCGCGGCAGCCGCTGCCCCTCGGGATCACGCTCGGCTCGGAGCCGCGGCGGCCCGGCGCGATCGAGACCGACACCTATTCGATCGACACCGAGGGCGGCCCGTACTCGTGGGACGTCGACCTCTGCGCGGTCTCCCTCGCGAACTTCAACTACCGCACGCTCGGACTGGTCCGGGACTACGACGAACTGCTCGGGACCGGTGGGTCGTGCGCTTCGTTCGACCAGCTGTTCTCCGATCGCCCGCGGCCGATCAGCAGTACGCCGCTCGAGTTGCCGACCGCCGATCGGCATCTGGTGGTGTCCGCGGACGGTTCACAGGTCGCGGCGATCGCCCGGGCGCAGCGGGGTGAGAGCTTCGTCATCCAGGGACCGCCGGGGACCGGCAAGTCGCAGACGATCACCAACATGATCGCGGATTTCGTGGCCCGTGGGCGGCGCGTCCTGTTCGTGTGCCAGAAGCGGGCTGCGCTGGACGTCGTCCACGCGCGACTGGCGAGCCGTCGGCTGGACGGACTGTGCACGCTGATCCACGACTCGCAGGCCGACAAGAAGGCGTTCGTCCATGGGCTGCGGGAGACGTACGAGAGCTGGATGACGGCCGAGGACGATCTCGACGACCTGACCGTACGCCGGGATGTGCTGGTCGCCCGAGTGGACCGGTTGCTCCGCACGATCGACGAGTTCGAGCAGCGGTTGACCACCGGCGATCCGAGGCTGCGGGACGTCGTGAACCGGCTGGCCGAGCTCCGGGACGATCGCTGGGGTGACGAGCTGGAGCCGGCCGTACGGCGTTTGGTGCCGGCGACAGGTGAGTGGTGGTCCGCACGCTCCGTCGTACGGGCGGTGGCGCGGGAGCTGGCTGCGGCTGACCCGGCGAGTGGTGGGGTGCTCGCTCGTAGCCCGTTGGCGTTCGTTGCGGCGGAGCGCTGGGGTGATGCCGATGTGTCCGCGGGCGCTCGGGATGTGCGGACTGCGTGGGCCTCGGTGGCCTCCACACTGGCCGATGTCGACGCTGCTGCGCCGGCCGAAGGTTGGACCGTGCAACAGGTGCGAGTGCTTGCCGAACTCGGGCGGACCCTCGCACCGATGGATTCGCGGGATCGCGTGGACGCCATCGATCCACGGTCGGAGGAGGCCCGGCAGTTGACGGCTGTCGGTGCCGAGCGGACGAGACTGATTGCGGCCGAGCGGTCTGCGTGGGAGGCGGCATCGGGATGGAGTGAGCCGTTGGCGCACGCCGACGCGAAGTCGGCCCTGAAGGTTGCCGAGAGCAAGGAAGGCGGGTTGTTCTCCTTCCTCAGCGGGGATTGGCGCCGGGTGAGGGACCTGGTTCGGAGCCGCTTCGACAGTACGACGCGCGCCGTACGGCCGTCTGTGGTCGAGGTGCTGACCGACCTGGTGGCTGCTCAGTCGGCAACGGTCGCCGTCGCGGAACACGCCGAGCAAACAGGGCGTGACTGGGGTGTGGATGATCCGCTCGCACTGAGCGAGCGGTTGGCGTCTGCGCGGAGGGGCCTGCTGACGGATTGGCGGTTCGTTCTACGAGCTGACGCGCCGGCGACGCTGGCCCAGCTCGCTGACGCAGTCGATCACGCCGAGGGACCGACGCAGGAGTTGTTGGCAGCGCAGTACGCCACGTTGACGGTGGACGGCGTGATTGCGCTGGCGGACCAGCTGGTCGCGGCGGACCACGTCGTACGGGCTGTTGGTCCCGCGTTACGTGAGCTGGAGGATGCGCCGGCGTCGGTGCGGACCGCCGTACGACGGTTGGACGCGTCGCCGGACCAGCTTGAGTACGCCGTGTGTGCGGCGGAGTGGGAGCGGTCCCGGACAGCCGCGCCACTGCAGCTGTCGTCTGCGCGGGTGGATTCGATCGTCGGCGAGCTGAGTCTGGTCTACGACGAGCTGACCGAGCTCAACGCCGAGCTGATCGTCGCGCAGGTACGGCGGCGGTTCCTGGCCGAGGTCACGCATTCCGAGCAGAGTGTCACCGGGATGTCGCCGGAGGACCGGGAGCGGAAGAAGACCTTCTCGACCGGGCGGCGTGAGCTGGAGCATGAGTTCGGCAAGGTGATGCGGTACAAGTCGATCCGCGACCTCGCGTCCGGTGCGCCCGGTGCGGTGGTGTCGCTGCTGCGGCCGGTCTGGTTGATGAGCCCGTCGTCGGTGTCGGACACATTGCCGCTGACCAGCGCGTTCGACGTCGTGGTGTACGACGAGGCGAGCCAGATCCCTGTGGAGGAAGCGATCCCGGCGCTGCACCGCGCGCCGCAGGCGATCGTTGTCGGCGATCAGATGCAGCTACCACCAACCCAGTACTTCCGAGTCCGCACAGACCCTGTCGCCACCGAATGGAGTGCCGGGCCTGCCGGCCCACAGACGCGGACCGACTCCGGGCCCGCTGATCGCGCCTCCGCCGAGGGCCAACCCGAGCACCTCGATTCCGCCTCGGCCGGGCTGGATGACCTCGACGACGACGGGACGGAGCAGGTGGGTATCGCGCTGACCGAGGACAGTTTCCTCTCGATCAGTGCGCTCCGGCTGGCGTCGACCATGCTGACCTGGCACTACCGCAGCCGTTCGGAGGCGCTGATCTCCTTCAGCAACGCCGCGTTCTACCAAGGCAAGCTCGCCACAGTCCCGGACCGCCTGCCGGCACACGCCGCACCGCCGTGGACGTTGCGGTCCGATGCGCCTGCGGTGGCTGATGTCTGCGACAGCGTCCTGTCCGGCAGCATCACGTCCGTCCGCCTCGTCGACGGCGTCTACGTACGGCGTACGAACCCGGCCGAGGCACGCTGGATCGCCGAACTGGTGCGCGAGGTGCTGAGCCGCGACACCGGGAAGAGCCTGGGAATCGTCGCGTTCTCCGAGGCGCAGCAGGCGGAGATCGAGCGAGCCCTCGACGACCTGGCCGAGGCGGACCCGATCTTCGGCGCGCAGTACGAGGCCGAGCAGGTGCGGACGCGTGGCGAGCAGGACGTCGGCCTGTTCGTGAAGAACCTGGAGAACGTCCAGGGCGACGAGCGCGACATCATCCTGATGAGCGTGTGTTACGCCGCCGGACCCGACGGCCGGATGCTGATGAACTTCGGCCCGATCAACACTTCGGGCGGAGAGAAACGCCTGAATGTCATCTTCAGCCGCGCCCGTCACCACATGGTCGTCGTCAGCAGCATCGAACCCGAAGCCATCACCAACACCTACAACGACGGCGCCAACACCCTCCGCCGCTTCCTCACCTACGCAACAGCCATCTCCCGCGGCGACGCCACCGCCGCCAAGTCCGCGCTGACGCCGTACCCGCTCGGTCAGCGCACCAGACCGACCAGCACCTCCGTCGTCGATCAACTCCGTACGGCGCTGGAGGCACGCGGCGTGGAGGTGGAGACGGCCGTCGGAGAGTCCGTGTTCCGCTGCGACCTGGCGTTGAAGTTGCCGAGGGACGACGGTCACCGTTTGGCGGTGCTGGTGGACACCCCGGAGCGAGTCGCCGCGGACACACTTCTGGAGCGGCTCACGACGCACCCAAGAGCCCTCATGACGACCGGCTGGCGCGTGCATCACGTGCTCTCCACCGACTGGACTCGCTCACCGGAGACCGTAATCACTCACCTCCTGGATGCGCTGCACCGCCCGGTCGACGGCTGAGCTCAGTCGCGGGCGCGTAACTGGTACAGGACCAGACCGGCCAGGAGAGCGCCGAGGGTTCCGAGGGCCAGGTCGCCGAGGGTGTCGGTGTAGGCGGACTGGAGTTCGGGAGAGCTACGGATGAAGGTGAAGTACTCGCCGACCTCCCAGACGACTGCCGCGGTCGCGCCGAAGCCCAGGGCCACGAAGGCGGTCAGGCCGCGGGAGAGATTGCGCGGCGCGAACGCGAGCAGGACGCCGGCGGTGAGGAAGCCCCAGAGGATGAAGTGCATGGCGTCGTCCCACCAGCCGACCGTGTCGAACAGGTTGAGCCGGTTGCCGATCAGGTCGATCAGCCACGGCAACGTCATCAAGAGGTCTGCTGTCCAGGGGAAACGGCGGTGCAGCTTGCTCTTCGTCCGCCCGTACGCCCACCACCACAGCGGCAGGATCATCGCGCCGATCGGGTACACGACCAGCCGCGCGGTGGACGCCTTCCCCTTGATCCCACTCAGGTCCGGCCAGATCAGTGCCGACAGCAACAAACCGAACAGCAGCACCTTCGCGGCCAGGGCGGCGTACCGCGCCCAGCTCACTCGCGTCGCGGCGACCGTTGTCGCAGTCATCGTCGTCACGCCTCTCAGTCAAACCGACCGCTGGGCGAGGCGGATGAGTACAACTACGCGAAGGACCCCCGCGATGACCGCCATTGTGACGGATCGCGGGGGTCCCGAACAGCAGTCGGCCTCGCCGGCCGGACCTGTGGTCCCAGCCGGCTGAGCTGAGGAGACGGGCCGGGCTCAGCTCACGCTGATGAGGTCCACGACGAAGATCAGGGTCTCGCCGGGCTTGATCGAGGCGCCGGCGCCGCGGTCGCCGTACCCGAGCTGCGGCGGGATGACCAGCTTGCGCCGGCCGCCGACCTTCATGCCCTGCACGCCGGTGTCCCAGCCCTGGATGACCTGGCCGACGCCGAGCTGGAAGGCCAGCGGCGCGCCCCGGTTGTACGACGCGTCGAACTCCTCGCCGGTCGAGTGGGCCACGCCCACGTAGTGCACGTTCACCCGCGACCCGGCCTTGGCCTCGTCGCCGTCGCCCACGGTGATGTCGGTGATCTCGAGATCCGCCGGCGGCGGACCGTCCGGAAAGTCGATCTCTGGCTTCTCAGTCATAGCTACCAGCTAACCAGACCTCCGCCCGGATCCGCGCGCCCAGGGTCCCCCGCGCCAGGAGCTTTCATACCTCGCGCCGCGCGAAGGCACGACTAGCGAGCGAGCACCTCGCGGAGTTTGGTGGCGAACTCCTCGGGTTTGCCGGGCTGGCCGTACTCGTTGCCGAGGAATCCGCCGTGGCCGCTCGGGAAGACGACGGGCTCGAGGCCGAGACGCTCTGCGGCTGCCGTGCCGCCACGGCCGGCGAGTTGGTTGGCGGACTCTTCGCCGACGCCGATGACGAGGCGGTCCTTGGCCTTGTCCAGGGCGTCGAAGTCGGGTTGGTACGACGTACAGCCGCGGATGTTCTGACCGAGGAGAGCGTCATCGCGGGTGCCGTCGTCCTCGGTGGGGAGGCCGAACATGGCCGGATCGGGCGCCGGCTGCTGGGTGTAGTCGGCCGGGATCTCGCCGTCGTAGCTGACGATCGCGATGAACTTCGCCATCCCGGCGCCCATGCCGTCGCGCTGATAGGTCTGGTAGATGTCCTCGCACGCCGCCAGCGCTGCCTCGCTGTCCGGCACGACCCCGGCCAGCGGCGGCTCGTGCGCGACGAGGGTGTGGAGGAGGTCGGGTCGCTTGGCGGCCAGGGCCAGCGAGTTCACCGCGCCGCCGCTGCTGGCGAACATGTCGACCGGGCCGCCGTCGAGCGACTCGATCAGCGCGATGAGGTCGGCGGCGTGGTCGTCGGGCGTCAGTTCGCCGGCACCGTCGCTACGGACGCTCCGCTCCACCCCGCGCGGGTCGTAGGTGACGACCGTCCGGTCGGTGAAGTGTGACGCCAGGGTCGGGAAACCACTCGCACCCATCGGCGAACCGATCACCAGCAGCACCGGCTGGTCGCGATCGGCGAGATCACCGCGGACGTCGTACGTCAGGGTGGCTCCGGGGACGTCGAGCGTCCGGGTGACAGGGTCCGGCATGACAGCTCCTCTGGTCCGGCCCATCCCCACCGGTTGGGCTCGTGAGGTGAGCCTAGACCGGGTCAGGTGACCGGAACAGGTACGCAGAGTGCACCCAACCGGCACTAGCAACCGCCAGTGACGCGCTCCCACTGGCAGGTTATCTCGCCGATAGCGCACTTTTTGGGGCCAGCGATGACATAACCCGCCAGCGGATCATCGGGCGCGGGGCTTCCCGGATCAGCAGAGGCCGGCCTCCCCAAACCGGTTCGGGGAGATCAACATCGCGATGCGGGGAGCCGAACAGTCCGGATCGGGGTAGGAAGTCTCCACGAACCCGGTGCACGCCCGGGCCTGGCGTCACACCGGCCAACGTAGTCTGCCCGGCGGGCAAGGATCGCGCTACCGATGCCCGCAGCAACCAACTGGTGCCCACGGATTCAGGGCTAGACTCGCACTCTGTGCTGAAGAGACTCGTTGTCGTGACCGCCGCTGCTGTCCTTGTGGCCGCTGTCGTACACCCGCGGAATTCCGACGCGAGCACGGCGGCTGAGAACTACGGGCAGTACTCGCTGATGTTCGAGAAGTCGGCCGGACAGTACTGGGCCGGTCAGGCCGCGGCGGGCCAGTGGGCGTGGACGCCGCTGAGTGCCACCGAGTCGGACATCTCCTGGGGAGACCCGAAGACCTGGCCGCCGAAGTCCGCCGAGCACTTCGTCCACGACGGCGAATGGGTCCTCCTCGACGGCTACAACGACGGCGCCGGCCGCCCGCTCACCCAGGCCCAGCGCGTCACCTCCGAGAAGATCGGCGACGCGGACTGCAACAACCTGCAGCCGATCCCGTCGGCCGACGGCCGCCAGCACTACGTGAAGTGGACCATCCCCACGACCGGCTACTGCCTGGACGCGTCCGGCACGATCAAGCCGCCGAGCGGCTCCACCGCGGTCAACTTCCGCCACCTGCAGAAGTGGCTCCCGCCGCACCCCTGCTCCAACCCGTACTTGACCGGCCAGACCTGCATCACGCAGTTCGAGCAGTGGTGGGACGACAACAACCACGCCTATTCCCTCCAGCTCTCCCGCACCCTGGAGATCGCCCGCGGCAAAGGCATGGCCTTCACCAACCGCACCACCGTCCCCGTCCCCTGGAACGCCGACGCCCGCTACTACTGGCACTACTGACCCGAGTTACGGCCAGCCGGCGGGTGGGCGGGGCGCGGGGTGGGTGAGGATGCGGCCGGTGCGGTTGGAGAGTAGGCGGTCGAGGTTGGCCTCGAACGACTCCTGCATCTGCCAGTCTGCGGACAGCATGTAGAGGGTGCGACCGTCCAGGCCGCCGAGGGTGCAGGCGAAGCCGGCGTGCTCCAGTGGGACGGTCTCGAGGATCTCGCCGCCCTCGGCGATGCGGAGGCAGGCGGGGCCGTTGTCTGCCCAGCCGGGGGTCCAGATGGCGCCGTCGGCGTCCATGACCATGCCGTCGCCGGTGTGAGGTGCCCACACTCGCCGGTTCGATAGCGAGCCATCGGGTGAGACGTCGTACGCCGTCAGTGTCTCGGCGAAGGACTCGGCGATGACGAGGGTCGAGTTGTCCGGCGTGATCACCATGCCGTTGGGGAAGGCGAGCTCGTCGGCCACGCGTCGTACGGCGCCGTCGGGGGTCACGAGCAGGATGAAGCCGGGGCGCTTGCCTTCATCCGGGTGGAAGTCGCAACCACCGTTGACGTAGATGTTGCCGCGACCGTCGACGACGATCTCGTTCAGTCCGCCGTACGACGAGAGGTCGGCATGGACGACGAGGTCACCGGACGATTCCTGCCGCAGAAGCAGTCCTTCCGGACCTGAGGTCACCAGCAGCCGCCCATCCGGCAGCCAGTCGATCGAGAACGGCAGCGTGGTCGGGACGCGGGCCATCACCTCGCTCTTACCTGACGCATCAACGGCCAGAACCTCCTGAGCACCCCAGTTGGAGCACCAGAACCGCCCGTCATGCCACCGCGCCGACTCCCCGATCACCAGCCCACTCATCAGTACCTCGGACATCACCACTCCTTCCGTTTACCCCTATACGAACGGAAGGAGTGGTGATCGACACCGCGTACCGACTTACTTCTTGACTGTCTTGTTGTATTGCTCGATCTGGGGCTTGATGGAGTCGGCGGCGGCCTTCATGGCCTGGGCCGGGTCGGTGCCCAGGACTGCCTTTTCGAGGCCGTCTTCGGAGGCCTTGCGGGCTTGGGGCATGACGCCCAGGATGCAGCCGGACGACGCGTTGGTCGGCTTGGTGTTGTGGAGTTGGGTGATCGCGGTGGTGAACTGCGGGTACTGCGCCACCCACGCCTTGTCCTCCGGGAGGTCCAGGGCCTTGGAGTTGATCGGGAAGTAGCCGGTGCCGGTGTGCCACGCGGCCTGCTGCTCCGGCGAGGAAGCGAACTTCACGAACTCCCAGGAGGCGCGCTTCTCGGCGTCCGAGTGGCCCGGGCCGTCGATCCACAGCGACGCGCCGCCGATGATCGGGCCGCCGCTGTCGGAGGCGGTCAGGTGCGGGAACGGCGCGGTGAGCACGGTGAACTTGCCCTTCGCCGCGTCCAGGTAGCCGCGCAGCGATCCGGTCGACTCCAGGTGCATCGCCGACGTACCTGACTTGAAGACGGCCTGCGCGTCGTCGGTCTTCTTGCCGGTGTTCGGCATCAGGCCCTGCTTGACCATCTGCTGGTACCAGGTGGCGACCTTGACGCCCTGCTCGTCGGCGAAGTTCACCTGGGTGGCCAGGTCTTTGCGGCCGTTGTCGTTGTCGCAGTACGTCGACCCGGACTGGGCGATCAACTGCTCGATGAACCAGCCGTAGATCGCGGCGTTGAAGCCGTATTGGACGGTCTTCCCGCCCTGCTTGATCGTCAGCTTCTTCGCGTCCGCCATGATCTCGTCGAGGTTCGTCGGCGGCTTGTTCGGGTCGAGGCCGGCCTTCACGAAGGCCTCTTTGTTGATGTACAGCAGCGGCATCGACGTGTTGAACGGCATCGAGTTCAGCTTACCGTCGATCGAGTAGTAGTTGGCGATGTTCGGCTCGATCGAGTCCAGCGCGTAGTCGTCCTTGTCGGCGAAGCTCTGCACCGGCACGGTCTGCTTGGAGTCGATCATGAACCGCGAGCCGATGTCGTAGATCTGTACGACGGAAGGCGTGTTGCCCTGCTGCACCGACGTCTTGTACTTCGTGATCGTCTCGTCGTAGTCACCCTGGTAGACCGCGGTGACCTCGATCTTGCCGGTGTGGGCGGCGTTGAACGCCTTCACCAACTTGTCGACGGCCTCGCCGTTGGCGCCCTTCATGCCGTGCCAGAAGGTGATCTTGGTGACGCCGGACGCCTTGTCCAGCGCGTCCGCGCCGGGCACGTCCTGGCCCCCGCTGCCGGAGTCGCCGGAGTCGTTGTTGCTGCTGCCGCAGCCGGCTGCCACCAGGGCGAGCACGGCCAGCAGTGAAGCGCCGATCGCCGTACGTCGTTGTCGGACTGATCGCATCACAGTCACCTCTCTCGAAGGATCATCGGATGGCGCCCGCGGTCAGTCCGCGGACGATGAATCGCTGGCCGAAGATCACGATGGCCAGGGTGGGCACGATGGACAGGGTGACGCCGGCCAGGATCAGGCCGGGGTCGGCCGCCTCGACGTCGTTGAGCTGGCTGATGCCGATCTGCAAGGTACGGCGGGATGCCGAGTCGCCGATCAGCAACGGCCAGAAGAACTGGTTCCACGCGGACAGGAACACGTACAGCCCGACCGCGGTCAGGGCCGGCTTGTTCAGCGGCAGCAGGATCCGGCGCAGGAACCGCCAATGCCCGCAGCCGTCGATGGTGGCCGCGTCCCTTAGTTCGGTGGGGAACTGCAGGAACGACTGCCGCAGCAGGAACACCCCGAACGCGTTCGCCAGGAACGGCAGCACCAGCGCGATCATGGTCCCCGCGTACGTCGCGGTGAGCCGTTGACCACCGAGCTCCCAGCCCGTGATGGTCAGGTAGTTCGGCAGCACGATCGATTCCCACGGCACCATCAGCGTGGCCAGGAACAACCCGAACAGCAGTGAGCGTCCCCACATCTTCATGAAGGCGAACGCGTACGCTGCCAGCACACTGGTGATCAGCTGCGACACGGTGATGATCGAGGTCTGCAGGATCGAGTTCAGGTACTGCTGCCCGATCGGGGTCCCGGACGACGAGGCGCCCTTGTAGTTGCCGGTGAAGATCCCGTGCGGGAACAGATCCGGCGGGTACGACGAGATCTGCCCGGGCGACATGATCGAGCCCGCGATCACGTAGTACACCGGGAAGATGACCGCGAGGGCCGCGAGGATCAGGACGGCGTACGTGATCAGCCGTCCGGCGGTGAGTCGCCTCACTTGTAGTGCACCCGCCTCTCCAGTACGCCGAACTGGACCGCCGTGCAGACGAGCAGGATCACCAGCAGCACGATCGCCTGCGCGGACGCGGCGCCGAAGTCGCTCGCGTTGTTCGCGAAGGCGGTGTGGTAGATCGAGTAGACGAGCGTCTTGGTCGACTGCTCCGGGCCGCCTTCCGGCGTCAGGATCTTGATCTGGCCGAAGCCCTGCAGCGACTGGATCGTCGAGATCACGACCAGGAAGAACAGTTGCGGACCGAGCAACGGGATGGTGATGTGCCACGACGCCCGCCAGCCGCCGGCGCCGTCCAGCGTCGCGGCCTCGTTGATCTCGGTCGGGATCGCGCCGATGCCCGCGGACAGGACCAGTACGTTGTAACCGATGCTCATCCAGACCGTGGTGATCGAAACGCTGATCAGCGCCCAGGACGGATCGGTGAGCCAGCCGATCCGGTCCACACCGAACCGGCCGAGCAGGCCGTTCGCGAGTCCGATCGCCGGGTTGTAGATGGTGGCGAAGATGACGGACGCGCTCGCGACCGAGAACGCGAACGGCAGCGCGAACGCGGTCCGGAAGATCCGGATCCCCTTGATGTGCTGCTCGAGCAGCAGCACGACGGCCAGGCCGCCGAGGACGCCGGGGATCACGGTGAGCAGCACGAACGCGAAGGTCACCCAGAGGATGTGCCGGAACTCAGCGGAGCCGAGCATGTCGCGGTAGTGCTGCAGTCCGACGAACGCATCCGGCCGGCCGAACAGGTCCGAGCCGTGCAGCGACAGCGAGACCGACTTGCCGAGCGGCCAGACGATGAAGAGTGCGAACACCACCAGGCAGGGCACGAGCATCAGCCAGGACAGCAGGGACGCAGGTGTGGGGCGGCGGCGCGCCGTGGCCGACACCGTAGTGGTCGGGCGGCTTCTTGCGGCCGATACCGTACGTGTAGTCAATCGCTTACCTCCAGTCAGGCGCAGTCTTACCACCGCCCGGGGGCAGTCCGGACCGGCATGCCCTAGGCTGAGGGCCCGTGAAGGTCTTGGTGGTCGGCTCGGGTGGCCGCGAACATGCATTGGTCTGGGCGCTGGCCCAGGACCCTGAGGTCGACGAGGTCGTCGCGGCCCCGGGCAACCCTGGCATCGCCGTGTTGCGTCCGGCGTACGACGGGCAAACGATTGTTTGCCGTTCGGTGGACATCTCCGACCACGATGCGGTCGTCGCGCTCGCGAAGGACATGGGCGCCGACCTGGTCGTGGTCGGGCCGGAGGCGCCGCTGGTCGCCGGGCTGGCCGATCCGCTCCGCGACGCGGGCATCGCGGTGTTCGGGCCGTCCAAGGACGCCGCCCGGATCGAGGGGTCGAAGGCGTTCGCCAAGGACGTGATGGCCACGGCGAGCGTGCCGACCGGCCGGGCCTACGTCTGTACGACGCCCGAGCAGGCCGCGACCGCGATCGACGCGTTCGGGCCGCCGTACGTCGTGAAGGATGACGGGCTGGCCGCGGGCAAGGGTGTCGTGGTGACGTCCGACCGCGACGAGGCGCTCGCGCACGCGGCGGGTTGCGAGCAGGTGCTGATCGAGGAGTACCTCGACGGTCCGGAGGTGTCGCTGTTCGCGATCACCGACGGTACGACGGTGCTGCCGCTGCAGCCGGCGCAGGACTTCAAGCGCCTCGGCGACAACGACGAGGGCCCGAACACCGGCGGCATGGGCGCCTACACACCGTTGCCCTGGGCACCGGAACGGCTGGTCGAGGAGATCACCGAGAAGGTGCTCCAGCCAACGATCGACGAACTGCGCCATCGCGGTACGCCGTTCACCGGACTGCTGTACGCCGGTCTCGCGCTGACGTCGCGCGGTGTCCGGGTGATCGAGTTCAACTGCCGCTTCGGCGACCCCGAGACGCAGGCGCTGCTGCCGTTGCTGAAGACCCCGCTGGGTGGAGTCCTGTACGCCGCCGCCACCGGGAAGCTGGCCGACCAGGAGCCCCTGGCCTGGCAGAACGCTTCCGCCGTGGCGGTCGTGGTCGCCGCAAAGAAGTACCCGGCTGGCCCGCGCGGCGGCGACGTGATCAGCGGCGTCGACCAGGCCGAGGCCGACGGCGTCCAAGTCTTCCACGCCGGTACGGCGCTCGACGGTGACGACCTGGTCACCTCGGGTGGCCGCGTGCTCGCGGTCAGTGCGGTCGGCGAGGACCTGGACGAGGCCCGCCGGCGTGCGTACGCCGCCGTCGGCCAGATCCGGATCAAGGGCTCCCAGCACCGCACCGACATCGCTCTCAAGGCGGCGCGCGGAGAAATCACCGTCTGAGTTGGAGCGCGCAAGGGTATAAGTCGCGCAAGTGCGCTCCAAGCAGATCCTGCACCGTAGTTAGGGCTGCAATCGCGCCGACGTCATCGATGACTGAAGGCCAGCCTGCCCGGGGGCCTTGTAGCAACCATAGGTAGTTTCCGCTCCGAGCCGAACGTATTGACTCGGAGCCAATCCATCGCCAGAGTAGATACAGCCAGTTGCGCTGGGTGGGGACTCAGGTGCGCTTCTTGGTCAAGCGGCACGGTGCCGGAGTGCCCTTGCTAGAGGCATTTGACGACGTAGGCTGTGCTGGGGACTGTTGTGGGGGGAAATGGATCACAATGATCGGGATCGGCAACTTCGATGGCTTCAGGAGTGGCCGGAGGTCGGCCCGCCTATCTGTGTACTTCAGGGCTTCTCGGGCATCGGAAAGAGTTGGGTCGCCCGGGAGATGGTGCGCAAGTTTGACGGGCCCACTGCCTTCGTTAAGGTGACAGAAGACTGTCTTGGGGTCGAAGACCTGCTACTTGAGATTGCTAGCGACCTTCAAAGTACTGGTCTGGACGTCATGGCAGAACAGCCGGAGCTTGATTTGCGGCTTGGTCTTGATGACGCCATGCGCAAGAAATGTCTTATCGTCGTCGACGATCTGCACGAGATTCTCGATCCGACAACGCGCCTACCGGGTGGCGGGCTGCTTGAGATAATCAGACGCATTGGCAACCATCCGGCATGGCCCGGTCGGTTGCTTTTTGTGACGAACGAGGCGTTGCCGGAGGGGCATTGGCGTGAGGATATTGCCGTCCGAACCCTGCATCCTCCATCGGAGGATGAGTGCACCGATCTCCTCGCCGACCTGCTTACTGCTGCCGGCCGGAGTGACGCCGTACCAAGAGCGCAGCGCTCTGATGTAGTGCGATGGCTCGGCCGGAATCCTAGGGCGCTGCAGGTCTTGGTTGGGTGTCTGGCAGAGGACGCTCTCGAGGACCTTATCGCGCTGGATCAGAAGGCATGGGAATTGAGGGATGATGTTATTGCTCCCTCCCTGGTGAAGCGCCTGGAGGAGCTGTTCTTAAGTCGGACTCTATCGCGTCTCAATAGCGCCTCACTAATTCTGCTGCGCCAACTCTCTGTTTACCGCAAACCGTTTGTAAAGGATGCCATCGCGCGAGCTAATGTTGTCGCTGGTGAGCACCTTGAATCAAAGCAAGTATTAACGGCACGGTTCCTCCTTGAATTGCATCGGAATTGGTATTCGCTGAATCCGGTGGGACGGCAGTTGGCATTGAAGCAACTCGACGCTGAGCCTCGGCAACTCCTACGCGCACACAATTCAGCGGCCGATCATTACAGTCGCCATTTCGTGGCCAAGAAGATCGATGATCCTGTCGCTCACGCGAGTGAGTTTGTGGAGGCGCGGTATCACTTGCTGAAGAGTGATCGCAGTGAAGAGTTCTCGCGTATTGCTGGCCGGATGCATCAGCGGATCGTTGCAACATACTCGACCTCAAACAAGGTGCCGGAAAGCGAAGGCAAGATAGAGGAGCTGATCATGCTTCTTGCCTCGATCTTGAGCGACTCGCGACGCGGCAGCCCGAAATTGCGACATTACCTTGCACGGCTTCTCATGTCTCGGGGACGGACCGGCGACGATATAGTGGCACTTCGGCAGACTCGCGTGGCTGTGTCAGAATCCGCGGACCCAGCGGTCTGGATTCTGCACCTACGACTACTGGCGAAGGTTGAAGGCATTGATGCAGTCCGCACCAGCGCAGCAGAAGCTTACAAGCAGCTGTCGAGCGCCAGCAGTGCGGTAATAGGAATCGCGGAGGCAAAGCTCCTCGGTCAGGCTGGACACCTTAAGCAAGGGATCGGCGTGATCCGCTCATGCTTATCGAGAGGTGCGCCCGGGCACGAGTTCACCCTGTATCAATTAGGCTGCGCGCTCATGCTGCGAGATGGTGATTATCCCGCGGCGGTTGAGTTGGTTGTGGAAGGCCTGGGGTCGGTTGATCCTGATGGAGGGCATTTTCATCGAGTCTTAGAGGGGGGACTGTTCCCCGCGCTTGCTCGGCGTGACGTCGATACTATTCGAAGACTTGAGTCGCTCATTCCCCAATGTGACCGTACTGAACACATGAAGACTCTTTGTCGACTGCTGGAGCTCCAGTGTATCGATCAGTTTGAAGCGGCGGCGCAATACGGATCTATCGAGGCGGGAAGGTATCAGGCTGTCACCTCCTCTCGAGCCTTTTCTCGCTTGGTGTGCGGTGATATTGCGGGCGCAGCCTCGGTGTATTATGGCAGGTTAATGGTGTCCAATCCAGCGAGCGAGTGGCTCGGTGGCGTGCTTGCCCTTGCTGAAAACAAGGAAGCGGTCGCGGCGAGTGCATTTGGTCGTTGTCTTAGGAGAAGCCTGACAGAGGAAGAACGTGCCGATCCGAATCTGTGGTTGAGGATCTGGGACGAGATTCCGTCCGTTGTCGAGACATACCCTGCCTTCTACTTTCCGCGCCTTCCGGCCCGTTTGACCGGATTGTCGGTGGACCTGACGCGATTGGAGGCGGCGGATTCTGTGATCAGACCGCAAATTATTGATCGCGTTCGGCTGTTGTCGAGATCGACCGATTCGCCCGGGCAGGAGAGTTCCACGCGGGATGATTCTGCTCGTAGAACTGATGGCCGCACAGACGGGATCGTCATATACAACAATGTTTCGTCGACGTCTGCGCCACTTTGGAAGGGAAATTCCGTGGGAGACACCTATAACATTAACGGTCCGACAGGTGCGGTTGGGCCAGGCGCGACATCCCACGCGGTGTCAATCGGGTCCGCGTGGCAACCCAGTGGACCAGATCAGGCCAGGCAGTTGGTCGAGGAACTGACGCTTCTACATAATCATCTTGTGGGGCAGGCATCGACCGCCGCGGAGAGGACGGTGGCTGCCGAAATTGAAGCTGCTGCCGTGACCGCGGACTCTAAGGATATGGAGGCAACGGCCGGCCATCTGCGGCGTGCCGGCAGGTGGGCATTGGGTGCCGCTACGACGATCGGAACCGCTGTAGCTGCTGCAGCCATAAAGGCTGCGGTTGGCGTCTGAAGGGGATCGCAGCGATCCAGCATCTCGTCAAGAGTTTGCGTCGTACGTAGGGTGGGCAAGTGTTCGGCCCGAGGTGGACGGCGTCCACTTCTTCCACGCGGGTACGGCGCTCGACGGTGACGACCTGGTCACCTCGGGTGGCCGCGTGCTCGCGGTCAGTGCGGCCGGCGAGGACCTGGACGAGGCCCGCCGGCGTGCGTACGCCGCCGTCGGCCAGATCCGGATCAAAGGCTCCCAGCACCGCACCGACATCGCTCTCAAAGCCGCTCGAGGCGAGATCACCGTCTGATCCGACGTTCCCCGGGAACCTCCTCGCTCCGGCCGACACAAACACAGTGCAAGGGTCGTGAGTCGGAGGGAGCGGCATGCGCTGCGGAACGAACGGACCGTTCGGATGAGCGGGCTGCAGGCAGTCTGGGACGGAGTGGTGGTGCCCGCGGGATCGGAGCGGCGGCTGTGGGATCGGACCGCGGACGGTGACGCGGAGGCGTTCGCACAGCTGTACGACCGGCATGCTCGGGCGGTCTACAACTTCTTGCACCGCCGGACGGCGTCCTGGAGTGATGCCGCGGACCTCGCCTCGGCGGTCTTCCTGCAGGCGTGGCGGCGACGGCACGAGTTGGTGCTCGACCGCGACTCCGCGCTGCCCTGGCTGCTCCGCACCGCCGACTACACGATGCGCAACGACCGGCGCTCCAAGCTGCGCTATCGGCGTGCTCTGGCCGCGGCGGAACAACTGCCCACCGAGATCGACGACCACGCCGACGACGTGGCCGGCCGGCTCGACGACGACCGGCGGATCCGCGCGGCCCGCGAGTCGCTGAAACACCTGCGCCGGCACGAGCGCGAGATCGTCGAGCTCTGTGTCTCCGCTCGGTGGACATCCGTACGAAGCGGACCTCCAGCACGGGTTCTTCTACGCGTCCGTGCCGGACGTGCCTTTCGCCGGGAGGGGCGCCGACAGCACTCCGATGGAGTACATGGTCCGCGCGTACGACGCGAGCGGCGCGCTCATCTATACCGGTCCGAAGACCAGGGGTGAGCGCCAGGCCAGGGACGCTCGTTGCGTTGTGGACGCCACCGGCGAGAAGTTCCTGAAGCCGTACCCGCCGGGCTTCAAGATCACCGACCGCGAGCTGAACCTCTCCACCGAGCATCCCGCGGCCGGCATGCCGGACCCCAAGACCTGTCTCCGCGCCAGCACCTGGAACTGGCTTCCCTGACGCCTGCGAGGATGGCGGGGTGTTGCGCAGCTGGAAGGTCGCCCTGTTCGCCCTGCTGATCGGAGTCGCGCTCGCAGCGTGGTCTGCGTTCCGTGGGTCCGGTGGGTCCGCCGTCGTACAGCTGGCGACCTTCGTCGTTCTCGCGTTCCTGTTCTCGCCGCTGGTGTTCCCGCGATCCGTGAGCACCGCCGAGGCGGCCGCTCGAGGCAAACTCGTCGTCTACTGGCGACCCGGGTGCCAGTACTGCCTGCGGCTGCGGTTGGCGCTGATCGGTGTGGCCGGTCGAGCGTCGTGGGTCAACATCTGGGCGGATCCCGAGGCCGCTGCCGCGGTGCGGGCGGTGGCGAACGGTAACGAGACCGTACCGACCGTGGTGGTGGACGGCGTCAGCCGGGTGAATCCCGGGCCGCGGTGGGTGCGGGATCGGCTGCGTACCGGACCGGTGGGCGAGTAGCGGACAATAGACGGGTGTCGAAGCCCAGCAAGCCCCGGATTCCCAATGTTCTCGCGTCGCGCTACGCCAGTGTGTCGATGGCCCAGCTGTGGTCGCCGGAGTACAAGATCGTGCTCGAGCGGCGGCTGTGGCTGGCGGTGCTGAAGGCTCAGAAGGAGCTCGGGGTCGCGGTGCCGGACGGCGTGATCGAGGACTACGAGCGGGTGCTGGAGCAGGTCGACCTGGAGTCGATCGCGGCCCGCGAGCGGGTCACCCGGCACGACGTCAAGGCGCGGATCGAGGAGTTCAGTGCCCTCGCCGGGCACGAGCACATCCACAAGGGCATGACGAGCCGGGACCTGACCGAGAACGTCGAGCAGCTGCAGATCCGGGCCGGTCTCGAACTCGTCCGGGACCGCGCGGTGGCGACCGCCGTACGGCTGGGTCAGAAGGCGGCCGACCACGCTGCGCTGGTGCTGACCGGCCGCTCTCACAACGTGGCTGCGCAGGCGACCACGCTGGGCAAGCGGTTCGCATCGGCCGCCGACGAGCTGCTGGTCGCGATCGCCCGGATCGAGGAGCTGATCGAGCGGTACCCGCTACGCGGCATCAAGGGCCCGGTCGGTACGTCGCAGGACATGCTGGACCTGTTCGGCGGCGACCCGGCGAAGCTGGACAAGCTGGAGAGCGACATCGCCCAGCACCTCGGGTTCAGCCGGACGCTGACCAGCGTCGGCCAGATCTACCCGCGGTCCCTCGACTACGAGGTCGTCTCGGCGCTGGTGCAGCTCGCCGCCGCGCCGTCGAGCCTGGCGACCACGATCCGGCTGATGGCTGGGAACGAGCTGGTCACCGAGGGCTTCAAGGAGGGCCAGGTCGGTTCGTCGGCGATGCCGCACAAGATGAACACCCGGTCCTGTGAGCGCGTGAACGGTCTGGCGGTGATCCTGCGCGGGTACGCCGCGATGGCCGGCGAGCTGGCCGGCAACCAGTGGAACGAGGGCGACGTCTTCTGCTCGGTGGTACGCCGGGTCGCCCTGCCGGACGCGTTCTTCGCGCTGGACGGGTTGTTCGAGACGTTCCTGACCGTGCTGGACGAGTTCGGGGTGTACCCGGCCGTGGTCAGCCGGGAGCTGGAGCGGTACCTGCCGTTCCTGACCACGACCAAGGTGCTGATGGCCGCGGTGAAGAACGGCGTCGGCCGGGAGACCGCGCACGAGGTGATCAAGGAGCACGCGGTCGCCACCGCGCTCGACCTGCGCAAGGGCCTGGCGGATAACGACCTGTTCCGCCGGCTCGGCCAGGACGGCCGCCTCGGCCTGACCGAGGACCAGATCGTCGGCATCGTCGGCGAGCCGCTGTCCTTCACCGGCGCGGCGGTCGCGCAGGTCAACGCCGTGGTCGCACAGATCGACGACCTCGCCAAGCGCTACCCGGACGCCGCCACCTACACGCCAGGTGACATCCTCTAGCTCGTGTTCGAACCGCTGACCTGGGTGCTGGTAGGCCTTTCGCTGGCCGCGATGGTCTACGCCATCGTGCTGGCCGCGCTGAACAAGCGGATCAACTGGACATTGCTGGCTGCCCTCGGTGTGATCGAGGTCGGTCTGCTGGTCCAGCTGGTCATCGGCATCGTTCAGCTGGCCGGGACGTCCCGTGATGTCTCCAGCCCGTTCTTCATCGGCTATCTGATCGGCTCGCTGATCATCCTGCCGATCGGTGCGCTGTGGGCGCTGGCGGAGAGCAGTCGCTGGGGTGCCGGCGCACTGGCCGTCGCCTGCCTGGTGATCCCGGTGGTCGAGTTGCGCCTGTACGAGATCTGGACCGCCTGACATGACCGACCCTGTCGAGACCCAGCATGATCCCGAGGCGACCAGGCACGGGCCTGGCCGGATCCTCATTCTGGTGTACGGCGTCTTCGCGCTGTCGGCCACCGCCCGGGCCGGCGTACAGATCGCGACCCAGTTCTCGGAGGCGCCGATCGCCTACCTCTTGTCGGCCGTTGCCGCGATCATCTACTGCGCCGCGACCTTCGCGCTGGCCAAGGCAACGAAGGTCTCGCGCCGGGTCGCGACCGCTGCGATCGCGATCGAGCTGATCGGCGTTCTCGCGATCGGCGCCTTCAGCTACGCCGCCCCCGACGACTTCCCGGACTCGACCGTGTGGTCGCACTTCGGTCAGGGCTACGGGTTCGTCCCGGTGGTGCTGCCGGTCCTCGGTCTGCTCTGGTTGCGGCGTACTCGCTGACGATCTCCCAGCGAACTGCCAGCCGCGCGCAGGGGTTGGCCAAGGTTGACCGGACAGCATCGATGACATGCAGATATCCGGTCATCCTCGGGTCGAGATCGTCGTACCCGCCAAGAATGAGGAAAACGACCTCGGCCCGAACATCAGGCGACTGCGTGAGTTCCTCGACACCGCCTTCCCGTTCCCGGCCGAGGTCTGCATCGCGGACAGCGGAAGCACCGACGCCACCTATGAGATCGGCGCGCGGCTGGCCGCCGAACTGCCGGGAGTCCGGATCGTCCGGCTCGAGCAGTCCGGTCGCGGCCGGGCGCTGAAGCAGGTCTGGTCCGAGAGCACCGCCGAGGTGCTCGCCTACATGGACGTCGACCTGTCGACGAACCTGAACGCTCTGCTGCCGTTGGTCGCACCGCTGTTCGCCGGGCACAGTGACGTTGCCATCGGCACCCGGTTGTCGAACGGCTCCCGGGTGGTACGGCGGCCGACGCGGGAGTTCATCTCGCGCTCGTACAACCTGTTGCTGCGGGCAACCTTGAGTGCGCACTTCTCCGACGCCCAGTGCGGGTTCAAGGCGATCCGCGCCGACGTCGCGCGCGAGCTGCTGCCGCTGATCCAGGACACCAGCTGGTTCTTCGACACCGAGCTGCTCGTCCTGGCCGAGAAGGCCGGCCTGCGGATCCACGAAGTACCCGTCGACTGGATCGACGACCTCGACTCACGGGTCGCGATCGTCAAGACCGTCGGCGAGGACCTGCGCGGGATCGCCCGGCTGACACGTGACCTCGGTCGCGGGCGGACCGATCTCAATCCGGTCCGCTGGGCGTACGGCCGCCCGCGGATCCTCGATCCCCGGACGGCGCTGGCCGCTCGGGTACTGCGTTTCTGCGCGATCGGTGTGCTGAGCACAGCGGCGTACGCGCTGCTCTATCTCGTACTGCGGCAAGGCATGCCGGCCCAGGTGGCGAACCTGCTGGCGCTGCTGATCACGGCCGTCGGCAACACCGCACTGAACCGGCGGATCACCTTCGGGGTCACCGGCGTGGAGAACCGTTGGCGACATCAGTTGCGCGGACTCGTCACGTTCGGGATCGGCTGGAGCCTGACCGCGTCGTCCCTCTGGCTGCTGCACACCGCGGTGGCTTCGCCCCATCAGGCGCTGGAGGTCGCCGTCCTGACCATCGCGAACCTGGCCGCGACCGTGGTCCGGTTCAGCCTCTTCCAGGCCTGGGTCTTCAACGACGACGCACCCACCCTGCCCACCTTCGAACCCCCCGCGGTTCTCGACCAGACCCGGAGCAACTGACATGGCCACCATGACTGATCCCGTCGAGGCGTCCCCACGCCGCACCGGACCACGATCGGTCGCGACCCAGTACACGATCGGCCGGGACAAGATCCTGTACGGCGGCCTGCTGGCGCTGACCGCGATCGCGTACCTGTGGGGACTGTCCAAGAACGGCTACGCCAACGAGTACTACGCGGCCGCGGTCCAGGCCGGGTCGACCAGCTGGAAGGCCTGGTTCTTCGGGGCGCTCGACGCGTCGAGCTTCATCACCGTCGACAAGACCCCGGCCGCCCTGTGGGCGATGGGATTGTCCGGGCGGATCTTCGGCTTCAACACCTGGAGCATGCTGGTCCCGCAGGCGCTGATGGGCGTCGCGAGCGTCGGGTTCGTGTACGTGTCGGTCCGGCGATGGTTCTCCGCGAACGCCGGCTTGCTGGCCGGTGCGATCCTCGCGATGACGCCGGTCGCCGTACTGATGTTCCGCTTCAACAACCCGGACGCGCTGCTGATCCTGCTGCTGTGCGCGGGTGCGTGGGCGGTGACGCGGGCGATCGACTCCGAGAAGCACGCGGCGCGGTGGATGATGCTGGCCGGGGCCTTGGTCGGCTTCGGGTTCCTGACCAAGATGCTGCAGGCGTTCCTGGTCCTGCCGGCGTTCGGATTGGCGTATCTGGTCGCCGGCAAGCCCGCGCTCGGGAAGCGGGTCGTCCACAGCGTGCTCGCGCTGGTCTCGCTGATCGTGAGTGCAGGGTGGTGGATCGCGATCGTGGAACTGCTGCCGGCATCGGCTCGGCCGTACATCGGTGGCTCCTCGACGAACAGCATTCTCGAGTTGACGCTCGGCTACAACGGGCTCGGGCGGTTGAGCGGGAACGAGACGGGCTCTGTCGGCGGAGGTGTCGGCAATCCGGGCTGGGGTGGTGCTACCGGACTGCAGCGGTTGTTCGGTGGTGAGTTCGGTTCGCAGATCGCTTGGTTGCTGCCGGCCGCTCTCCTCGCGACCATCGTGCTGGTGGTTGCTGCGGGCAAGGCTCCGCGGACAGATCGGACGCGGGCGTTCGCTCTGATCTGGGGTGGATGGCTGGTGGTCACTGGCCTGACGTTCAGCTACATGCAGGGGATCATCCACAGCTACTACATGATCGCGCTGGCGCCGGCGATCGGTGCGCTGATCGGTGCGGCGATGGTCGTGCTCTGGCGGCGACGGTCGGAGTGGTTGCCGCGGGCAACGCTGGTCGGTGGGATCGTGCTGACCGCGGGGTGGAGCTTTGCGCTGCTGAACCAGAACTCGTCCTGGCATCCGTGGTTGCGGTGGGTGGTGCTGCTGACCGGCGTACTCGGAGCTGGTGCCGTGTTGTTGCTGCCGGAGTTGGGGTTGCACAAGACGGCGGCTCGGCGGGCCGGGATGTTCGCGGCCGTGCTGCTGGCGGTGAGCGCGCTGGCCGGGCCAACGGCGTACTCGGTCGAGACGATCAGCACGGCGCATGCCGGTGCCCTCCCGTCCGCCGGGCCATCGGGCTCCGGTGGGATGGGCGGTGGGCCTGGTGGTGGCTTCGGCGGCGGACGTCAGATGGGTACGCCGCCCGGACAGGCCGGCAACGGTACGACGGGCAACGGGCCTGCCGGGGCCGTGGGGGGCGGGAACGGTGGTGCCGGTGGATTCCTCGGTGGCGGTGGGACCAGTGGAGTGTCGAGTGAGCTGGTGACGCTGTTGCAGCAAGGGGCCAAGGGCTACACGTGGGCGGCTGCCGCGGTGACGGCCAACGGAGCCGCACCACTGCAGATCGCGGCTGGCGAGCCGATCATGGCGATCGGTGGGTTCAACGGAACGGACCCGGCGCCGTCCCTCGCGGAGTTCCAGGGTCTGGTTGCCCAAGGCAAGATCCACTACTTCGTCGGCAGCGGTGGTGGCGGCTTCAGCGGCGGCCGCGGCGGCACCTCCAACGAGATCGCCACCTGGGTAGCCGAGAACTACGAGGCCCAAACCGTCGGCAACACCACCATCTACGACCTCACAACCTGAACAGGAGCACGACGATGACACAGCACCCCACCTACCCGGCGGGCGCCGACCCCGAGAACCAGTGGCAAGCAGCCCGAGCCGCCAGCAACCCACCCGCCCCGCCACCAGCACACCCCGCCGCGCCATCGGCGGGCGCTCGGGGGGCGCAGCCCTCTTCGCCACTGACCCCGCTGACCGCGCCGCAGACGGCGGGTGTGGGGGAGGGGAAGAGCGGGGGGCGGCCGGGCAACCTGATGTTGGCGGGGGCTGGGTCTTTGCTTGCGGTGCTCGCGTTCCTTGGTGGGATGGCGGTTGGGCACTCGTGGGACGGCGCCCCCACGCAGCAGAACCAGTTCGGGCCCGGTGGTGGCCGACAGTTCCCGGGTCAGCAGGGCCAAGGCACTCAGCCCGGCACCGGCACTCAGCCGGGGACGGGCACTCAGCCGGGGACCGGTACGCAGCCTGGGACGGGGAGCGGTAGCTCGGGTGGTCAGACGCAGACGAGTTGATGGTTGACGGAGCAGCCCGGCGGGCCTCGAGCGGACACTCGGCCCGTCGGGCACCGCCGTGATTTTCGCCCAGTGAGAGAGGCAACCAAATGGGGCGGACTGTCGGCGAAGGAAGGTGACGACACGCGCAGACGGTTCGGGTTGGGCGTGGGTGGGGTAGGGATGGGGGCGTGGAATGGTCGAACGTCACCTGGTTCCTGACCGCCCTCGGGGCGGTCGTCGTACTACTGACGCGCGTCCGGCTCGGTGGAACGGTGGTGGACGGCACGGGCCATGGCGCCGGCCGCCACGGGTATTCCGCTGTCCTGCTGCGACTTCACACCACCGTCGGCGTGCTGACGTTGCTCGTGTGGATCGTTGCCCTGGTCACCGGCCGGCAGGAGATCGCCTACCTGGCCCTGGTCGGATGGTGGCTGCTGGCAATCGTCGGATTGTTGCTGCTGGCCCGTTGGCTGCCGAGCGGCGGCAAACATTCGGAGGACGCGGCAACAGACGCCTGGGGCTCCGGCGCCGGCCTGTCCCTGCTCGGCCACGTCGGGACGGTCATCGGCGTCGGCTACTTCACCTTCATCACGCTGACGGATCGCCTCTGAGCCCGTCCAGCAGTGCGGCGATCGACCGCCGTACGCCGGCCTCGAAGTCCTCCTGTGACAGCGTGGCGCCGGCTCCGGCGACCCGGTCGTACAAAAGGCCGTCCATCATCGCGGCCGCCGGCCAGGCGGCTTCGTCCGGCCGCGGAATGCCCAGCATGTCAAGCAGCTGCGCCAGGCCCACCCGCAATTGCCGTCCGCCCTCGTCGATCGCCGCCCGCAGTTCAGGCTGACGACTCGCCTCCAGTGACAGTTCGTAGCGCGCGACCAGGTCGTCCGGCCGGTCTCGCGCCAGCCCGATCGTCAATCCGATCAGAAGGTCGAGCGGCCCGCGCTCGGCATCCGGTGGCAGTGTCGCCAGATCCCGGCTGACCATGCGGTTCACGCAGGCTGTCAGCAGCGCGCTCCGCGTGCGCAGGTAGTACGACGTGGATCCCGGCGGCAGCCCCGCCTCCGCGTCGACCGCGCGGTGGGTGAGCCCGCGCAGACCACGGGTCGCGACGAGATGGATCGCGGCGTCGGCGATGGCGTCCCGGCGATCCGCACCCAGCGGAACCTGCTTCGTCACGCTGGCAGTCTCCCATTCCGTCTCACACTCTACAAGTGTAGAGTATCGCTCATGAGTACGGCGATCGTGGTGGGAGCGGGAATCGGCGGGGTCACGGCGGCCGTCGCACTGCAACGGTGCGGATGGCAGGTCTCGGTGCTGGAGCGGGCGCCTGAGCTGGGCGAGGTGGGCGCCGGGATCTCCGTCTGGCCGTCGGCGGTCGCCGTTCTGGAGGAGCTCGGAGTCAACGGCGTCGAGAAGGCGGCCGTGATCGCCAAGCCGGCCGGGATGCGGAAGCCGAGCGGCCGCTGGGTGCTGGCGGCGGCGGACCTCGGTGTCGAGATCCCGGTGATGATCCACCGCGCCCAGTTGCACGAGCTGATCACGGCCGAGTTCGGTCCGGCCGTCACGGTCCGGACCGGGTACACGGTCACGAAGATCAGCCAGGACGAGACCGGCGTGACGATCAACGACGAGCTACGGGCCGGCCTGGTCGTCGCGGCCGACGGGATCCGCAGTGTCATCCGGGGCGCGCTCTACCCGGAGTACGAGGGACCGCGGTACTCCGGGTACACGGCGTACCGGGGGATCGCCGACCTCGAGGTCGACGACGGCGGCGGTGAGACGTGGGGACGCGGGAGGCGGTTCGGCTTCGCGCGGCTGATCGACGGGCGGATCTACTGGTACGCGACCGCGAACCAGCCGGCCGGCCACGGCGGCGATCACGCGGCGGTGAGCGACGCGTTCGGCGATTGGCATGACCCGATCCCGAAGCTCCTCGCCGGCACCGGGAACGTGCTGCACAGCGACATCTACGACCTGCAACTGCCGCTGGTCCCGTTCGTCCGGGGTCGCGTGGTCCTGCTCGGCGACGCCGCCCACGCGATGACGCCGGACCTCGGCCGCGGTGCGTGCTCAGCCATCGAGGACGCCGGCGCCCTCGCACGCCACCTTCGCGAGACCCCCGAGCTCGCTACCGCCTTGAACCAGTACGACGCCGAGCGGCGCCCCGCGACGACCAAGCTGGTCAAGCGATCGCGGGCCATCGGCCGAGTCGGCCAACTGGAGAACCCGCTGGTGCGCGCCCTCCGCGACGGTCTCTTCACGATCGGCGGCAAGCTGGCAGGGCTCCGTCGGCGGTGAGCGGATCCCCACCACTCACCAACCTCGCCCGATCCGAGCGGCCGGGGTCCGGCCAGGCGGAGCGCTGACCGAACTTGGGGGGTTGGTGAGTGGCGCAGGTCCGGGTGGAAGAATCCTGGGGTGACCACATCTCCTCAGGCAGCCGAGATCGCCGGTGCGAAGCACATCCACTCCGGGAAGGTCCGCGATCTGTACGAGCTGGATTCCGGCGAGCTGCTGATGGTGGCGAGCGACCGGATGAGTGCCTTCGACTGGATCCTGGAGACGCCGATCCCGGACAAGGGCAAGGTGCTCACCGCGATGAGCTTGTGGTGGTTCGAGCAGCTCGACGTACCGAACCACATCCTGTCCACCGACGTACCGGCCGAGGTCGCGGGCCGTGCGGTGGTGTGCGAGAAGCTGGACATGTTCCCGGTCGAGTGCGTCGCCCGCGGCTACCTCAGCGGCACCGGGCTGCTCGACTACAACGCCACCGGCGCGGTCTGCGGTATCCCGCTCCCGGCCGGGCTGGTCGAGGGCTCGCGGCTGGTCGAGCCGATCTTCACCCCGGCGGCCAAGGCCGAGCTCGGCGAGCATGACGAGAACGTTTCGTACGACGCTGTGGTCGCGACCGTCGGCCCGGACGTGGCGGCGGCGCTGCGGGACCTGACGATGGACATCTACACGCGGGCGCACGGGACGGCGGAGGAGCGCGGGATCATCCTGGCCGACACGAAGTTCGAGTTCGGTGCCCGGGCGGACGGCACGATCGTGCTGGCCGACGAGGTGCTGACCCCGGACTCGAGCCGCTTCTGGCCGGCCGACCAATGGTCGCCGGGTCGGCAGCAACCGTCGTACGACAAGCAGATCGTCCGCGACTGGCTGCAGTTCGAGTCCGGCTGGGACCGCACGTCCGGCGACGCCCCGCCGCCGCTGTCCGACGAGGTCATCGAGCGCACCCGGTCGGCGTACATCGGGGCGTACGAGCAACTGACCGGCCGGACGTTCACCGCCTGACCCGCACCGCCGCTCAGAAGAGGCCGACTCCTAGGGCCAGGGTGATGAAGCGGGCGGCGCGGCCGGCCAGGGTGGAGAGGGCGAAAGTGACGACGCCCATCCGGGAGGCGCCGCCGATGATCGCGACGCCGTACAGCGGCGGGATGCCGACCGAGGCGCTCAGCAGAGTGACCGGGACGCCCCAGCGGCGGTCGCTCATTGCGTCGAGGAGCCGCTTGCTGACGTCGCGGTTCCACTGCACGAACCGTCCCCAGCGGGTGTCGAGGTTCACCGGCTTGGGTTCCTTGGATATCCGGGCGGCGTACCCCGGGCGGTAGCGGACGGCGAGGAACATCGCGACCTTGCCGAGAGTCTGGCCGACCGAGACCCCGATCGCGGCGACCACAGGGTCCAGCGCGCCGGAGACTCCGACGCCGAGGACATATGCCTCCGCGTTCATCACCGGTATGACGGCGGACCCGATCCCGAATCCGACCGCCAGCGCCAGCTGCCACACCCACATGCTGGAAGCGTAGGCGGCGGACCACAGTCCGGGCAGTGGTGCCTGCACCACTTCAGGGAGGAACCCGGGGCCCCTCAACCCCGGATCCCGGCTCTCCCTAGCTGGTGCGCAGGTTGGCGGGGTCGACCGCGTCCCGCACCTGACCACTCAGTACGCCGCTCGCCAACGCCGCCAGCACCCCGGCCAGTACACCGACGACGGCGGCCACGATCAGGACGAACACGACCACGGACGACGTGTCCGCGGTGGGGTCCACCCGGGCCTGGAGGCGGCAGACCAGCCCACCGCCGATCAGCACACCTGCACCGACGGCTACCGCGGCCGGGCCGGTCAACTGGATCCGCACCGACCGCAGAACCTGCGATGCGCCCATCCCGAAGACGTTGAGCGCGGCCAACTGGCTTCGCTGGTCGATCAGGTCGTCCGCCGCTCCCGCCAGCATCGCCACTCCGGCCGCCAAGGCCGCGAACAGGCTGAGCAGCGCGACGAAACCGAGGCCGGTGTAGATGAAGTCGCCGCTCGCGGTCAACTCACGCTCACTGAGCTGGTGGTCCCGGCCGATCGCCAGCACCGCCCCGACGACGCCACCGCAGACGACCAGCAGGGCGAGCATGCGGCCGACCGATCGGGCGGTGTGGAGCAGCCGGCCGCCGGCCAGCATTCTCACCGGGTCGCCCGACCGCTCCAGCCGCCGGCCGTACGCGGCAACGGCGACGGGCGCGAATCCGGACGCCGCCAGGAGGACCCCAGCGGCCTGGACGAAGATCAGCATCGGGCTGATCGGCATCAGGCTCAGCACGACCAGAACTGTTCCGACGGCGCCGACGGTCAGGTACCTGCCTTGCCAGCCTGCCCGATCCGGCTCGTTCTTCGGTTCGGTCGAGAGCTGCCGGCGGAGGAGACCGCCGGCGCCGCCGGCAACCAGGGCGAGGACGACAGCGAGGACAGGCCAGGCCACCAGGTCACCCGGAGCGGGCGCCGGAAGCACCCGACCCACCCGCGGCAGAGACTGCAGGACAGCCGCCAACGCCAAGTACACCGGCCCGGCGAGCACACCACCGAGCAGACCGCTGAGGCCGGCCTCGGCCGCGCCGATCAGCCGCACTTGGCTGGGCGTCGCGCCAGCCAGTCGCAGCGCTGCCAGTCGCCGGTCGCGTGCCGCCGTACCGAGCCGGAGCGCTTGGAACGCCAGAGCGCAGGCGGCAGCCGCCAGGAGTACGGCGGCTGTCACGACGCCGGGGCGTAGGCCGTCCTCGGTCAGATAGCTGCTGTACGTCGCGCTGTCGAGACCGTCGAGTCGCACGATGCGTTGGCCGGCGAGGAGGAAGACGCCGGCCACGGCGACGGCCGCGACCAGCAATGTCGATCGGCGCTGGTCGCTGGACGACTTCGGCCGAGCCAAGGTGATCAGAGTCGTGAGGGTCATGACAGCCTCACCTCGTGCTGGACGACGCCGTCCCGCAACCGGACCTCTCGATCGGCGTAGGCGGCTACCAGGTTGTCATGCGTGACGATCACCAGCGCAGCGCCGCCATCGCGGGTGGAGGCGACGAGTAGTTCCATCATCTGCTCGCCGGCGCGGCTGTCGAGACTGCCGGTCGGTTCGTCGGCGAACACGACCGCCGGCTCGGTCACCAGCGCCCGCGCTACTGCCGCACGCTGGTTCTGACCGCCGGACAGTTCGCTCGGCAGGGCCTCGCTGTCCGCTGCCACACCGACCCGCTCCAGCCAGTCGAGCGCTGCCTGGCGCGCGGCGGCGGCATCGTGCCCTTCCAGCAGCAGCGGCAGGGCGACGTTGTCCTTCAACGAGAGGTCGGGCACGAGCTGGCCGAACTGGAGCACGATGCCGACCTGAGTACGGCGTACCCGCGTCCGCTCGGCCTCGGAGAGCTCGGCGAGGTTGCGGCCGGCCAACTCCACCGTGCCCGCGTGCGGACGGAGGATGCCGGCAGCACAGTGCAACAGAGTGGACTTGCCACAGCCGCTAGGCCCGGTGACCGCCACGATCTCGCCGGGGTCGACTCGGAGCGAGACGCCGCGTAGGGCGACATCACGACGGTAGGCGTACTCCACCCGCTGGATGTCCAGGGCGGCGTCGGTCATTGACTGATCTCCTTCTGCTCGGTGATCCGGTCCAGCGCCCGGTCCAGCCAGCGCAGGTCCGCGTCCAGGTGCAGCGCCAGGTAGTCCCGCACCAGCCAGGACGACGAGTCGCCCCCGGCTTCGGCGGACTTGAGCTCGCGGATCCGGTGGAGGTAGATCGCCCGCTGCCGGGCCAGGTAGGCGGACGCGTCCTCGCCGGTCCGGATGGTCGCCACCACCTTGCGGACCATCTCGTCGACGCCCCCGGGCGAGGGCTCGATCGGCTCGGCGAGCCAGCGGGCCAGGTGCTCGCGGCCCTTCGCGGTCAGCGCGTAGACGGTCCGCTCCGGACCGCCCTCGGATGCCCGGTCGACCACCTCGACCAACTCGTCGCGCTCGAGTCGCCCGAGCGTCGTGTACACCTGCCCGAACGCCAGCGGACGGCTGTCCGGGAACCAGGAGTCGTGGCCGCGTTTCACGTCGTACCCGTGCGCCGGACCGGCGGAGAGTAGTCCCAGAACGAGCTCGGCTGTTGCCATGAACCAGGACTATACACCTAGTGTATGTACTGAGTGAATAGTCCGCGATGCGGCGTTCTGGCGCCCGGTCGGTAGGATTCAGGGCGTCACGCCGGAACGAAACCTGGAGTAGTCAGTGGCTCGCGTTGTCGTCGACGTCATGCTCAAGCCCGAGATCCTCGACCCGCAGGGCAAGGCGGTGCACGGCGCGTTCGGCCGGCTCGGCTTCGACGGCGTGGCCGATGTCCGGCAGGGCAAGCGGTTCGAGATCACCCTGGACGGCGAGGCGACCGAGGAACGGGTCGCCGAGATCCGCAAGGCCGCCGACACGCTGCTGGCCAACCCGGTGATCGAGGACTACACCCTGCACGTCGAGGGCGACGCGCAGTGAAGATCGGGGTCGTCACCTTCCCGGGTTCGCTGGACGACGCGGACGCCCGCCGCGCGGCCGCGGTGGCCGGCGCCGAGCCGGTCGCCCTCTGGCACGGCGACGCCGACCTGCGCGGCGTGGACGCAGTCGTCCTGCCGGGCGGCTTCTCGTACGGCGACTACCTCCGCGCCGGCGCCATCTCCCGATTCGCGCCGGTGATGGAGACCATCATCAAGAAGGCCGGCGAGGGTCTGCCGGTGCTGGGGATCTGCAACGGCTTCCAGGTGCTGTGTGAGTCGCATCTGCTGCCCGGCGCGCTGATCAAGAACCACCACCGCAAGTTCATCTGCAAGGACCAGCCGCTGCGGATCGAGAACAACCGCACCGCCTGGACCAGCGACTACGACGCCAACCACGAGATCACCATCGTGCTGAAGAACCAGGACGGTTCGTACGTCGCGGACGAGGCCACGCTGGACCGGCTGGAGGGCGAGGGCCTGGTCGTCGCCCGCTACCTGGCCGAGAACCCGAACGGCTCGTACCGCGACATCGCCGGGATCACCAACGAGCGCGGCAACGTGGTCGGCCTGATGCCGCACCCGGAGCACTGCGTCGAGACACTGACCGGCCCGACCACGGACGGCCTGGGCTTCTTCACCTCGGTGCTGAAGGCCGTCGTCTCCAGCTGATGAAGTCTTCAGGAGTGTGGCGCCTGCTGGCCCGCACTCTCTTCCTCACCACGGCGATCCTGATCGCAGCCGCCGGTACGGCGAACGCGCAGCCGGCGAGCCTGATGGCCAAAGTCGTGGTGATCGGCGTACCAGGGCTGACCTGGAACGACGTGAAGGCCTCGCCGGAGCTGACCGCGCTGGTGAACCAGTCCAACGTCGGCTCGATCACGGTGAAGACCGCCGGTCCGCACACCTGCCCGGTGGACGGCTGGCTGACGATCAGCGCCGGCACACGGGCCTGGGGGAGCGTCCCGGACGAGCCCTGCGGTGAGCTGCCGGCGGTCACGGACGGCAAGGTCGCAGGCTGGCAGACGTACGTCGACCGCCAGGCCGACCACCACACCGGTGCGCCCATCGGCCGGCTCGGTCAGACCGGCTACCCGATCTGCGGGTTCGGTCCGGGCGCCGCGATCGCGTTGGCGCGGACTGACGGCTCGGTGACGAACTGGCAGCCAGAGCTCGACCAGGCCCGGTTGGCGAGCCCAGCGTGCGGTGACGCGATCATCGACGCCGGGGCGCTGCCGCTACGCGAGGGGCGGGCCGAGGCCCGCAAGAAGGTTGCGGACCTCGTCGCCGACGCCCGAGCGGCCGGAGGGTGGGTTCTGCTCGTCGGTGTCAGCCAGGAGTTGGCCAACTCGCACCAGGAGCCCCTGGTCGCCATGCAGCTCCCGCCGGACACCGGACCGCGGTGGCTGACCAGTGACAGCACCCGTCGGCCCGGTCTGATCCAGCTGACTGACATCACCGCGACGATCCTCAAGGGGCGAACCGCCGCCGAGGTGGATCCCGCCGGGGCGGCGAAGGCTGGTCCGCTGGACGGCAACGAGATCCATTCCACCGGTGACGTGCACACCGACGCGGACGCGGTCATCGAGAACCGGCTGGACACCAACCAGCGGTTCGAGCAGCCGCGACCGATGCTCGTCGCGGTCTCGATGACGATCCTGGCCGCGGAGCTCCTCGCGCTCGCCTGGTTCTGGTTCACCCGCAGCCCGCGGTCCCGGCGTACCTTCGTGTTCACGCTGCTCACCCAGGGCGGGTTCTTCATCGCGGTCTTCCTGTCCACCGCGACAGTGTGGTGGCGCTGGCCGGCGCCCGGATTCTCCTTGTACTGCGTGGTTCTGGGGATCAGCGCGATCCTCGCGGCGGTGTCCCAGCTGGTCCTGAAACGCTATGCGTTCCTGGGGATCACCCTGGCGGCGTACCTGATCCTGCTGGTGGACGGCGTACTGGGGACGCCGCTGCAGTTCGGCAGCATGTTCACCGACGGTCCGGTCATCGGTGGACGGTTCTACGGCTTCGGCAACTCGACGTTCGCGACGCTGGCGGTTGCTGCACTCGTCACCGCCGGCTGGGCCGCGCAGAAGCTGATCGACAAGAGCAGAGTGCAGGCCGCAGTCGCTGTCCTCGTCATCGGTGGCGCTGCGATCGTGGTGGACGGCAGACCGGGCTGGGGGACCGACTTCGGCGGCATCATCGCTCTCACACCGGCTGTGCTGCTGATGGCCTGGCTGACCTGGCGCGGCAGCATCTCGGTGCGTGCATTGATCGGTGTGGGTGTTGCCGGCGTACTGGCGGTGTCGGCTGTCGCGTTCCTCGACTACCTGCGGCCCCCGGACCAGCGGAGTCACTTCGGCACGTTCGTGGCCCGGCTGCTGGACGGCGACGTGAGCGACGTACTGATCCGCAAGCTGGACATGGCGGTGCAGTTCTTCACCGGGCCGGCCGGCTGGGCCATGCTCGTCGGTGTGGTGCTGGCCATGCTCGCCACCGTGTTGCCGGACCGGGTGCCGTTCCCGGCGTACCGGACCTTCTACCCGAGTCTGCCGATGATCCGGCCGACTCTGCTCGCCCTGTCGGCCTGCGGTCTGGTCGGCATGCTGCTGAACGACGCCGGGGTCGCACTGCCCGCGATCATGACCGGCTTCAGCCTTCCACTGCTGGTGGCCCACCTGTTGGCTTCCGAGCAGCCCGCTACCGTTTCACCTGAGTCCCACCTAGTGCAGGAGTCCTGAAGTGTCTACCGACACCGTTAGCAACGCCACCAGTACCCCGGACGTCGAGCAGCCCTGGGCCGAGCTCGGTCTGAAGCCGGACGAGTACCAGCGGATCCGCGACATCCTGGACCGGCGGCCGACCAGTTGCGAGCTGGCCATGTACTCGGTGATGTGGAGCGAGCACTGCTCGTACAAGTCGTCCAAGGTGCACCTGCGCAAGTTCGGCGACATCCCGCAGGAGACACCGGCCGGGAAGATGCTGGCCGGGATCGGCGAGAACGCCGGTGTGATCGACATCGGCGAGGGGTACGCCGTCACGTTCAAGGTCGAGTCGCACAACCACCCGTCGTACGTCGAGCCGTACCAGGGCGCGGCGACCGGGGTCGGCGGCATCGTCCGCGACATCCTGGCGATGGGCGCCCGGCCGGTCGCGGTGATGGACCCACTGCGGTTCGGCCCGCTGGACGCGCCGGACACCAAGCGCGTGCTGCCCGGCATCGTGTCGGGCGTCGGTGGCTACGGCAACAGCCTCGGCCTGCCCAACGTCGGCGGTGAGGTCGTCTTCGACCCGACGTACCTCGGCAACCCGCTGGTCAACGCGCTCTGCGTCGGCGTGATGCGGCACGAGGATCTGCACCTGGCGAACGCGACCGGTCTCGGCAACCAGATCATCCTGTACGGCGCGAAGACCGGTGGCGACGGGATCGGCGGAGTGTCGGTGCTGGCCAGCGAGACGTTCGCCGAGGGCGGTCCGACCAAGCGGCCGGCGGTCCAGGTCGGTGACCCGTTCATGGAGAAGCTGCTGATCGAGTGCACGCTCGAGCTGTTCGCCGCGCGGGTGGTCGAGGGCATCCAGGACCTCGGCGGCGCCGGGTTGTCCTGCGCGACCTCCGAGCTGGCCAGCGCGGGTGACGGCGGCATGTATGTCTCGCTCGACAAGGTGCCGCTGCGGGACGCGTCGCTGGCGCCGGAAGAGATCCTGATGAGCGAGTCGCAGGAACGGATGATGGCGGTCGTCACGCCGGACAACGTCGAGGCGTTCCTGAAGATCTGCGCGAAGTGGGACGTCCAGGCCGACGTCATCGGCGAGGTCACCGGCACCGGCCGGCTCGAGATCGACTGGCACGGCGAGCGGGTGGTCGACGTACCGCCGCGGACCGTCGCACACGAGGGGCCTGTGTACGAGCGTCCTTACGCCAGGCCGGCGTGGCAGGACGACCTGCAGGCTGACGGCGCCGAGAAGTTGCCGCGCGCAACCACTCCGGAGGACTTGCGGGACACGCTGCTGAAGCTGGTCGCGTCGCCGAACCTGTGCGACAAGTCCTGGGTCACGGACCAGTACGACCGTTACGTGCTGGGCAACTCCGTGCTTGCGCAGCCCGAGGACAGCGGGATGATCCGGGTCGACGAGACCAGCGGCCTCGGGGTCGCGGTGTCGACCGACTGCAACGGGCGGTTCGCCAAGCTCGACCCGTACACCGGTGCGAAGCTCGCACTGGCCGAGTCGTTCCGCAACGTGGCCACCACTGGCGCCCGGCCGATCGCGGTGACCGACTGCCTGAACTTCGGCTCGCCCGAGGACCCGGCGGTGATGTGGCAGTTCGCGGAAGCGATCCGCGGCCTGGTCGACGGCTGCATCGAGCTGGGCATCCCGGTCACCGGCGGCAACGTGTCGTTCTACAACCAGACCGGCGAGACCCCGATCCTGCCGACGCCGGTGGTCGGCGTGCTCGGTGTCATCGACGACGTCACCCGCCGTACGCCGATCGGCTTCACGGCCGAGATGGAAGGCCACCAGCTGTACCTGCTCGGTGAGACCGAGGAGGAGCTGTCCGGGTCGGAGTGGGCGCACGTCGTCCACGGCCACCTCGGTGGGCGGCCGCCGGCGGTCGACCTGGCCGCGGAGCAGCAGTTGGCCGACATCCTGATCAACGCGTCCCGCGACGGCCTGATCGACGCGGCGCACGACGTGAGCGACGGCGGTGTCGCGCAGACGCTGGTCGAGTCGGCGCTCCGCGGTGGGGTGGGTGCCCGGGTCTGGGCGCCGGACGGGCTCGACCCGTTCCTGTTCCTGTTCGCGGAGTCGGCCGGCCGTGCGGTCGTCGCCGTACCGCGCACCGAAGAGGTCCGGTTCACCGACATGTGCACCGCACGCCGCTTCCCGCACGCGAAGATCGGCGTCATCACCGGCGACTCCCT
The DNA here is from genome assembly GCF_045207705.1 of Kribbella sp. NBC_00889. Lineage (NCBI taxonomy): Bacteria > Bacillati > Actinomycetota > Actinomycetes > Propionibacteriales > Kribbellaceae > Kribbella > Kribbella sp. NBC_00889. The sequence goes on from NZ_CP108783.1 coordinate 8,154,597, forward strand.
GGACGTCCAGGACCAGTTCGAGCTCCCGCTCACCGAGCTCCGCACCGCCTGGACCCAGACGCTTCCGGCCGCCCTCAGCTGACCAGCCCCTCGAGGACCCGGCCGCTGCCCGGTCGTCTGGCACACTCGAAAGGACGAGTGAGGTGAGGCGGATGGTGGAGCAGCGGCCGGCTAAGCCGTCTGTGGGCGACCTGATCGGGTTGGCGTCCGCGGCCGGGCAGGAAGCCCGGGTGGCGGCGGCCCGGCGGCGGCTGGCGAACATCCGGCTGACCGACGAGGAGCGCCGGATCTGTACCGACGACCTGGCGGAGGCGTTCGCCGTCGGGCGGCTGGACGAGGACGAGTTGCACCGGCGGGTGGATCGGCTGAACGAGGCCGTCACGCACGGCGAACTGCAGCCGATCTTCGCTGGGCTGCCGGCGCCGTCGCTGTACCAGCTCGAGCCGCGCAAGACGGGCCGGTGGCGCTGGGCCGCGTTCGTCGGTGCGGTCTGGCTGGCCCTGCCGTTCTTCCTGCTCGGACTGGTCTTCCTGGTCTTCGGTCGCGAGGTCGCCGCCGCGATCTTCGGCCTGCCCGCGATCCTCTGGACATTCGTCGCCTACCGCTGGGCAGCCGGCAAAACCAAACACTCCCGCCGATCCTGAGGCCGGCGGGAGCGCTCCAGCGGATCTACTTGGCTGGATTCGGAGCGACCCACAGGCTGACCTTGCCCGGATGCCTTGTCCCGGACCCGTACACGTACCAGTCGTCGGGAACGGAGTCCTTGGAGTCGTAGTTCGGGCCCGAACCGACCAGGTAGCCCTCGACCTGTACGCCGCGGGCCTCGATCAGCGGCAGAACCTGCGCGACCGTCTTGTTGTCGATGACCAGACCGGCCAGCACCTCGCCCTTGTCGGTCGCCGACGACGACGAATGCTTGTACCTCTCGCCCGGCTTGGCCTTCCGGCACTACGACGGCAGCACCGAGATACAGTTCGGCCGCCGAACAGGTCTTCGAACCGGTCCCTGCGTGGATCCGGTGGTGGGTGCACGGCTCCCTCACTCACCGGCCCTGCCCAGGCCTTGATCGGTGTCTGCGTCATACCCGGTAGATGTCCGGCGACGGTCCGACCCATTTCACCGCACGGGTATTGCGGAACTAGCCTGTGAGGCGTGGAGGCTGTGTTGCGGGTCGCGGTGCGGGCGGACGGGCCCGCGGTGGCCGAGTTGGCGCGCGCCTCGGTGCGGGAGCTGTTCCCGGCGTACTACGACCCCGCCCAGACGGCCAGCGCCGCGGAGCACATCACCACGCTGGACACCGCGCTGATCGACGACGGGACCTACTACGTGCACGAGGCCGGCGGGGAGATCGTCGCGTGCGGTGGCTGGAGCCGGCGGAACAAGCTGTTCAACGCCAGTACGGCGGGAGCCGACGCGCGACTGCTCGATCCGGCGACCGAGCCGGCCCGGATCCGTGCGATGTTCGTCCGCAGCGACTGGACCCGTCGGGGCCTGGGCCGGGCGATCCTGGACGCCTGCACCGATGCGGCCCGGGCCGAGGGCTTCACGCAACTGGCCCTGATGGCGACGCTGCCCGGCGTACCGCTCTACAAGGCTTTCGGATTCACCGAGGTGGAATCCGCCGAACTTCCCATGCCCGACGGCGTCGTCCTCGGCGCCGTCGCGATGGAACGCCCAATCGACCTGCCCGTGAAGGAGAAGTCCGTATGAGCTCAGGCACGACCGTCGCCGCACCCGACGGCACCGAGGTCGTCCTCGGTGAGATCGGTACGCGCGTCCTGCTGAAGAACTCCCGGGTCCGCGTCTGGGAGGTCTCGCTCGCGCCGGGCGAGGCGCAGGGCTGGCACCTGCACCACAACCCGTACGTCGTGCTGTGCCTGTCGACGTCGCCGTGTCACATGGACTGGCTCGACGGCAGCCCGGCCCGGCAGCTGAGCGAGACCGTCGGTGGTTCGGTCTACCGTCCGGTGTCGCCGGTCCACATGCTCACGAACGACGGCGAAACGCCGTACCTGAACCGGTTGATCGAGGTGCTCGACCTGGGTGAGGAGGCCTCGGGCGATCCGTACTTCCTGGTCGCCGGCGTGCCCGCGGAGGCGGGGTTCGAGCAGGTGGGCGAGGTCCCGGCGAAGGTTGTCGTGGACGAGGACGACGTCCGCGTGCAGCACGTCACGCCTGACGCAGGGGAGTCCTACACCTGGCACACCGGCGCGTACCCGGCTCTGGTGGTCGACCTCGATCTGGAGCACCCGGACGTCACGTACCTCGAGCCCGGCGAGTCCTACACGCTGCCCGCCAAACCGACGCGGACGTCCGGCTTCAATCTGGTCGAGCTGCGCTACTACAGCAAGCCACGCACCTGAGCGGCGTCCCGGGCAGCCAGCACCGCGGCAGTGTCGATCTGGTGGAGATCTGCGCGCCGTAGACGTTCCTTGACCAGCGGAACCTGCGGACCGACCGCACTGAGCTCGTCCACACCAAGAGCAGCGAGGAGTACGGCGGCCTGCGGATCGCTGGCCAGATCACCGCAGACGGCTACCCGGACGCCGGCCCGCCTGACCACGTGGTCGATCAGCTGCAGTACGGCGGGGTCCAGGCCGTCGGCCAGTGCCGCGACCGCGGTGTTGGTGCGGTCGGCGGCGGTTGTGTACTGCGTGAGGTCGTTGGTGCCGATGCTGACGAAGTCCAGGCCGGCCGCGAGGGTGTCGATGCGGAGCGCGGCGGCCGGGATCTCGACCATGATGCCGACCTCCAGGCCGTCGGGCCGCGGACCTCGTTGGTCGAGCTGGTCGAGCGCCCAGGCGACCTCGTCGGCGGTCGTCACCATCGGGAACATCACGTGCACCGGTGTCTCGGCCGCGACCCGGCGTACGGCTTCGAGCTGGTCCTGCAGCAGCTCAGGACGGCGACGGAAGACCCGTAGGCCGCGCTCACCCAGGAACGGGTTCGGCTCCTGGTCCTGCGGGAGGAACGGCAGCGGCTTGTCGCCGCCGATGTCCCAGGTCCGGATGGTGATCGGCTTTCCTTGCAGCGCTTGGGCGATCGCACGGAACTGCTCGGCCTGCTCGTCGACGCTCGGCGCCGTACGCCGGTGGCCGAACAGGACCTCGGTCCGCACCAGCCCGGACCCATCCGCACCGCGCGCATCCACAGCGTCCTGCACCGAGCCGACGTTCACCAGTACGGCGATCGTCCTGCCGTCCACGGTCGTCGCCGGCTGATCGGCCTCGGCGATCGCGCGATCCCGCTCGGTCTGCCGCTCGGTGATCGTCCGCCGGACCGCGTCCTCGTCCGGCGCGACGTCGAACGAACCCGCCCGGGCGTCGAAAGCGACGGTCGCTCCGACCGGCACGTCGACATCTCCGATGCCGGTGATGAGAGGTATCCCGCGCGATCGAGCCACGATCACCCCGTGCCCGGTCGTCCCGGCCGCCCGCACCGCGATCCCGGCAACCTTGGCGGCGTCGAGAGTGGCCGCGGTCGCGGCGTCCAGCTCGGGTACGACGAGGATCCCACCGTCGGCCGCTTCGTCGACGGTCGCTCCCGTCAGAGCCCGCAGTACCCGATCCCGCACTGCTCTGACGTCCTGCGCGCGCTCCCGTTGATAGGCGTCATCCAGCCCTTCGAACGTCTTCGCCAGGTTGTCGTAGGTCTGCTTCCAGGCGACCGGTGCCGGCGTACCTGCGGCGATCGCGGCCCGAATCTCGTCGAGCGGCTTGCGATCCTCGAGAAGCGCGAGATGTGCCTCGAAGATTCCGCCGAGCTCGCCACTGCGCTCCCGAAGTTGCCCCAGCTCCTCGGCAACCGTCGCCATCGCGTCCTCGAGCCGTGCCCACTCGTCACCACTGGCGACGTAGCCGCTCACGTCCACCTGCGCCCCGGCAACAACCGCCGGCCCCAGAGCCACATCAAGCCCGGACCCACCGGCGGAGGTCGCTGCCATTCCGATGCTGTCGGGAGCGGCGGTTGTGGCCGGCTCGTCGCCGAAGTTCTCGGCAGCCAGTTTGCCGATCGCCGCGAGCGCCTCGTCGGCCTGCGGCCCGCTCGCCCCGACTCGCAACCGGTGACCCTGCTGGGCGTTCAGGGTTGCGACCATGCTCAGACTGCCTGCGTCGATCGGCCCTCGCCCGGTGTCCAGATCGGTCAGCGTCACCACAGCATCGAACGAGTTCGCCAGCCCCACCAACCGCGCCGCCGGCCGAGCATGCAACCCATGCTCGTTGCCGACAACAACTTCCACCGTCTGATCCGACTCCACCACGGCAGCCGTTTCAGCAGCTCCACCCTCACCGAGATGATCCTGCTTCCCGAGCAACCCACGCTCAGCCTCTGTCGCAACCGCGTCCAGCGAGGCACCGGTGGAGGCTGTCACCACAGCCGCCACCAGCCCTTCGACCAGCGGCGCACTCGACAACCGCACGCGCTCGGCAAGATCCGGATCAACGAACTCCAGTGCCAGCTCCGCACTCAGCACCGCGCTGCCCAGGTCGAGCAGCACGAGTACGCCGTCCGGGCTGTCAGCCGTCGTGATCGCCTCGGAGACCGCCATCGCGTCGGTACCGAACGTCGTCGCGTCCAGCCCGGCCGCGACCGCGATCACCGGACGGTTGTCCGCGGCAACCATCTCCGTGGCGAGCCCGACCGCCGCGGTCGCCAGCGCGTGGCTGTGCGACACGACCACGATCCCGATCATGCGAGGGTGCGGGCAGCCGACTCCAGCAACATCGTCGTACTCGTGGCCCCGGGGTCCATGTGACCGGCGCTCCGCTCGCCCAGGTAGCTCGCGCGGCCCTTCCGGGCCACCAGCGGAATCGTCGCGTCCCGGCCCTTCGCGGCCGCCTCCGCCGCCGCGGTGAGCGCTCCGTCGAGATCCGATCCGCCCGCGACCGCCGCGTCGTACGCATCGAGCGCCGGCGCCCAGGCGTCGTACATGGTCTTGTCGCCGAGCTCGGGCTTACCGCGCTGCAGGATGCCGCCGACGCCGGCCCTGAAGGCCTCGCCGATCGTCGCCGGCGTCAGGCCGGCGCCGGCCAGCGCGGTCCCGAAGCGGAGGAAGAACGTGCCGTACAGCGGCCCGCTCGCCCCGCCGACCTTGCTGACCAGCGTCATCCCGGCCTTCTTCATCAGCTCGTCGACCGTCTCGAAGCTGGTCTCGTCCAGCAGCGCGACGATCGCCTGGAAACCACGGTCCATGTTGGCCCCGTGGTCCGCGTCGCCGATCGCCGAGTCCAGCTCGGTCAGGTACGCCGCGTTGTCGTGCAAGGAACTCGCGGCGTCACGCAGCCAGTTGACGAAGTTGTCGACTCCCATACTCACGAGCCCCAGCGTAGGCCGGGGGTGTTCACCGGTGCGTCCCAGAGACGTACCAGTTCGTCGTCCACCTTCAGCAGGGTGACCGAACAGCCGGCCATCTCCAGTGAGGTGATGTAGTTGCCGACCAGCGAGCGGGCGACGGTGATCCCGGCCCGGTCGAGCAGTTGGGCCACCTCGTTGTACATCAGGTACAACTCGATCAGCGGCGTACCACCCATGCCGTTCATGAAGGCGATCACGGAATCGCCTTGCTGGTAAGGAAGATCGGACACCACCGGGTCGACGAGCATGGCGGCGATGTCGCGCGCCGGTGCCAGCGGCAACCGTTGCCGGCCGGGCTCGCCGTGGATGCCGATGCCGACCTCCATCTCGTTGTCGGCCAGGTCGAACGTCGGCTTGCCCGCTGCCGGGACCGTGCACGACGTCAGTGCCATGCCCATGCTGCGGCCGTTGTCGTTGACCTTCTTGGCCAGGTCCGCGACCTGCTGCAGCGGCTGACCCTCCTCGGCGGCCGCGCCGACGATCTTCTCCAGCAGCACCGTCACCCCGACGCCACGTCGGCCGGCGGTGTAGAGGCTGTCCTGCACGGCGACGTCGTCGTTGGTGACGACCGAGAGTACTTCGGTGCCCGCGTCGGCCGCGGCCAGTTCGGCGGCCATCTCGAAGTTCATCACATCGCCGGTGTAGTTCTTCACGATGTGCAGTACGCCGGCGCCCGCGTCGACCTCCTTGGTCGCCGCCATCATCTGGTCCGGCACCGGCGAGGTGAACACCTCACCCGCGCAGGCCGCGTCCAGCATCCCGAGCCCGACGAAGCCGCCGTGCATCGGCTCGTGCCCGGATCCACCCCCGGAGATCAGTCCCACCTTCCCCGGCCTCGGTGCGTCCTTGCGGTACACGATCCGGTTCTCGTGATCCACCCGCAACCGATCCGGATGCGCTGCCGCCATCCCCCGCAGCGCCTCACTCACAACATCACCAGGTTCGTTGATGAGCTTCTTCATGTCACCCATCTGAGCACACGCCCGCCCGGAACGGGAGTCCCCTGATCAGACGGTCGCCGCGGCCTTCACCTCGGACAGCAACGGAATCGTCCGGATCGGTCGGCTCAGCGTGAGCAGAAGAGACGCGACGGTGAGGATCGCGCCCAGAACGCCCACCGCGGCCCGGTGCCCGAAGCTCGCCAGCATCAGGCCGCCCAGGGCAGGAGCCAGCGGCTGGGAGCTGGTGGCGAGGAACATCACGGCACTCTGTGCCCGGCCTTGCAGATGGTCCGGTGTGATCAGCATCTGGTAGCCGAACAGACCTGAGTTGAGCGCCGGGAGCAGGAGCATCGCCAGGGAGAGCAGCACGACCAGTGCGGCAGGTGCAGTGGTGAACGCGGTCGCGGTGAACGTGCACGCGACGATCCAGGACCCGACGATCGCGATGGCACCGGTGCTGAACATGGCCAGCAGTTTCGGCGTGATGACAGCGCCGAGCAGTCCGCCGACGCCCATACCGGTCTCCAGCAACCCGATCACCGACGGCCGGACGCCGCGCTGCTGCAGGTCGAGGATGAGGACCAGGATCGTCCCGTTGGCCGCGAAGTTCAGTGCGGTGGCGACCAGTGCAATCGTGCGCAGGGCGGGCTGCCGGAACAGCCAGGTGATACCGGAGCGGATGGAGCGCAGCATCGGCTCGGGCTTGGCATCGCGGGTTTCGGGAGCACCCAGTGGGTGGCGGATCAGCGCCAGCAGACCGGACATCACGAGGTAGGACAGTGCGTCGATCGCGACCGGGACCACACGGCCAACGGTGTAGAGCAGTCCGCCCAGAGGGGCACCGGCCAGCGAAGCGACGTACCCACGGCCCTGGTTGGCGGCGACCGCGGTGCCGATGTCCTCAGGCGGGACGATCTGCCGGAGGGCGGCGTTCTGGGCCGGCATGAAGAAGGCGGTGCTCACGCCGCTACCCAGGGCTACCGCGAGCAGATGCCAGATGGTCAACCGGTCCATCCAGCCGGCCACGGCGACCGAGCCGTACAGTACGGCGCCTGCTACGCCGCAGCTGATCAGAATCACGCGGCGGCTCGTCCGATCGACCACTGCTCCGGCCGGCAAGGAGGACATGGTGGCGCCCAGGGCGTACGCCGCACCGACCAGACCGGCCTGCGCCGGCGAGCCGGTGATGGCCATGGCGAGCAGCGTGAAGACGAAAGTGCTCATCGCCGAGCCGAGGGCGCTGATCGTCTGACCGCTCAGGAGCTTGAGGTAGTCACCGTTGCGCAGTAGCCCCCGACCCGACATAACTGGGAGGTTAGGTCTATACCGGGTCAACTATGGACCGCTTGCAGGTTGCTGCAGTCAGTCCTTCGGGCGCAGGAGGGGCCGGACGACCTCGCGGGCGTCGTGGATGCGGGACTTGATCGTGCCGAGCGGGGCGCCGACCTCGGCGGCGATCTCCTCGTACGAGAGGCCGTAGACGTCGCGGAGGACCAGTGGGGTGACCATCTGGGGCCGGTCGCGCTCCAGGGTCTCGAGCGCCTCGAGCAGGTCCAGGCGGGTGCCGGCGATCACGCTGGTGGTGCGGGGGTCCGGCCTTTCCATCGTCTCCGGGCTGTGCGCAGCCTGGGCGGTGCGCTTCAGCTTGCGGTACGTCGACCGCGCCGAGTTCGCCGCGACCGAGTGGACCCAGGTGGAGAAGCTGCTCCGGCCGGAGTAGGAGTTGATCTTGGTCGCGATGTTGAGCAGCGCCTCCTGGGCCGCGTCCTCGGCGTCCGCGGAGTACGGCAGCACGCTGCGGCAGATCCGCAGGACGCGCGGATGGACCAGCCTGAGCAGGTCGTCCATCGCGTTCCTGTCCCCTGCCTGGGCCTGCTCGGCCAGCGCTCCGAGGTCGTCCGTCGGGCTGGTGCTGTCGCTCATCTGCGCCTTTGCTGTCGTTCCGCCCCCGGCAGGGGACTCCCAGTGATCCATAATGCCTTGTATGGGGGTCCCGACCAGACTTGGCCGCTACGTCGTGCGCCGACGCCTGGGCTCGGGCGGTTTCGCTACGGTATGGCTTGCTCACGATGAGCAACTGGATGCCGAGGTCGCGATCAAGGTGCTCGCGGACAACTGGGGCCACGACGACTCGGTCCGGCGCCGGTTCCTCGAGGAGGGCCGGTTCCTGCGCCGGGTCGAGTCCGAGCACGTGGTCCAGGTGCACGACGTCGGCGAGCTCGACGACGGCCGCCCGTTCCTCGTCCTCACCTACGCCGATCGCGGCACCCTGGCCGACCGCCTGAAGAAGGCACCGCTGCCGCTGGCCGAGGCGGTAGACGTCGTCGTCCAGGTCGGCCGCGGCCTGCAGGCGCTGCACCGACGCGGCCTGCTCCACCGCGACGTGAAACCCGCGAACGTGCTGTTCCGCAGCACGGACGAAGGCGAGCGGGCCGTCCTGTCCGACCTGGGCCTCGGCAAGTCGCTGGACGAGGTGTCACGGATCACAATGCCCGGCGGCACCCCGTCGTACGTCGCCCCGGAGCAGGCGATGGGTGAACGGCTGGACCAGCGCGCCGACCAGTACTCCCTCGGCGCCGTCGCGTACGCCGCTCTGACCGGGCGATCACCCCACCAGCTCGACGGCCTGGGTGCGGCCGGCCGGGTCGCGGCGCCGCCACCGCCCAGCTCACTCGGGTTCGAGCTGCCGGAGCAGGTCGACGCCGCGATCGTGCGCGCTCTGGACCCGGACCCAGAGAAGCGCTGGCCGGATGTGCAGTCCTTCACCCGTGAGCTCGTCGGGGGCCTGGACGAGACGACCCACGGGTTCGTCCCCGCGTCGTACGGCATCCGCGACACCTCCGTGGTCGACAGCCCGGCGGACGACAGCGAGACGACCGCCCTCAGCGACGCCAACCAGCCCACGATCGTCAAGCCGGCGCCCGAAGAGCCCGAGGAGACGGCGCCCGCGGTCGCATCGGTCGAGCCCGCCACAGAGCCTGCGGCTGCTCCGAAACGAAGGCGGCGCCGAGGTCGATGGGTGCTCGCTGCCGTTCTGGCACTGATCGTGGGCGGTGGGGTCGGCTTCGGAGCGCAGCGCTACCTGTCCGCGCGCGAGGTCGTGCCGCTGTCCTACAGCTGGGTCAACCTGGAGATGCCGAAGGGCTGGGCCAAGTCGGTCGCCGACGCGGACTGGCAGCCGCCGGGCACTACCAACTCCTATCCGGCGCTCCGGGTCAGCCAGGACCCGAGCTGGTCGACGAGGTCGCCCGGGGTCTTCATCGGCATGACCGACGCGCAGGTCACGCGCCTGTCGGTCGGCAGCGGCAAGTCGTTCGGCTGCGTCGCCGACGAGGAGATCACGACCTCGACGGTCAACGGTTCCGCGGTGACCGAGCGGTTCTCCACCGGCTGCGGCGAGGGCAGCAGTATGCTCCTGCAGCGAGTCGTGGACACGGGGACCACCGGCTCGATGCTCGTTCAGGTCCTGGTGCCGGCCGATGGCCGCGACCAGGCCCTCGAGATCGCCCACTCGGTGTCGTTCACCGGCTGACGAGCGCTTCTGTCCTGCTCGGTCCCGAGGAAGTCCCTGGTGTTGCGTTTCGCGTTCGATCGGCTGCGGCCGTCGCCTGCCCTGATCCAGTCCATCCGCCGCAGTTTCCACCGCCTCCGTTCCACCGTCTTCCGAGCCATCTGGCCGATTGACTGACCGGACTTCGGGTACGGCGTACAGCGTGTTCGACGGTTTCACGAAGTTCGACGCACCGGTGTCCGGGGAAGCTCCGGCCGAGACGCTCGGTCGGCTGATGCCGTTTCTGCGTGGGGATGTACGGTCAGCCAGGTGATGGCGAGGCCCAGCAGCCAGAGGGTGGTGCCGAGGTAGGCGAGGGTGTGGAGGCTGGTGATCATGCCGGCGGGTCTGCCGACGATTGCGCCGTACAGAATGATGCCGACGGCACCGAATGCCTGCCTGCAGGTGTTGTTGACGCCGCTGGCGAATCCGGCGCGATCGGCCGGCAGTGAGGCGACCGCGGCGCTGACGACGGCGGCGGTGAGGAAGCCCATGCCGATGCCGAGGCCGAGTTCGACGGGGACGAGTTCGCGGTAGCCGCCGTGGACCATAAGCAGACAGGCCGATCCGGCTGCCCCGAGCACCAGGCCGATGGTCATGGGCAGGCGGGGTCCGTAGCGGGCGGTAATGCGGCCGGACAGCGGAGCGAGTACGGCGAGCGGCAGGAACAAGGGGATGAGCTCGAGACCGGCCCGGAACGCGTTGTGGCCAAGGTGTTCCTGCAGATACAGCGTCAGTACGAGGATCGTGCCGAGACCGACCAGATTCATCAGGCCGGCGGTGACATTCGCGCCGACGAAGTCCTTGCCGATGCGGAGCGGGCTCCGCGTTCCCTGCCTGGCCGATTGATGGTGAGGGATCAGGCGGAAGGCCAGTGGTAGGCCGACGGCGATGATCGGGAGGTTGATCAGGAAGACGGCCCGCCATCCGAGGCCACTGACCAGCGCACCGCCCAGCAGCGGACCGGACGGGAGCGAGAGTGCTCCGGCGCCGGCCCAGATGCCGACCGCACGTGCCCTTGCCGCACGGTCGACGTACAGGTCGGTGATGACGGCCAGCGTGCCGGGGAGGAGCAGCGCGGCGCCGATGCCTTGTACTGCGCGCGCTGCCACGAGTAGCTCGATGTTCGGCGCCACACCACAGCCCAGCGAGGCCAGACCGAACACCGCGAGGCCTGCAAGCACCACGCGCCGGTGGCCGATCCGGTCGCCCAGTGCACCGCAGATGAGGAGCAGCGCGGCGAGCGCGATCATGTAGCCGTCGACGACCCACTGCTGCCCGGCGAGCGTCGTACCGAGGTCGATCCGGATGTCCGGAAGCGCCACGTTGACCACGGTCACGTCGAGTTGGACCAGGAAGATGCCGACGCAGAGGAGGGCGAGGAGCATGTGTTCCAACCTCGCACCGAATCACTTCGGGTTGCGTCGAAGTGTGACGGTGTGAGCATGGAGGCATGGAGTTCACCGGGGATGCTGATGTGGCCCGCGCGGCCGCACTGCTGGCTGAGCCGGCCCGCGCGAAGGTGCTGATGGCGCTGGCGGACGGCCGAGCGCTCCCCGCGTCCCTGCTCGCGACAGAGGCCGGTGTGTCACCGCAGACGGTCAGCTCACACCTCCACAAGCTGCTGGACGGCGGTCTGCTGGAGATGGAGCGCTCCGGGCGGCACAGGTACTACCGGCTCGCCGGTCCCGAGGTGGCCGCGGCGGTGGAAGCCGTGGCACGCATAGCCAAGCCGCAGCCGATCAACTCGCTCCGGCAGAGCACTCGCGCCGCGGCACTCCGCGAGGCGCGCACCTGCTACGACCACCTGGCCGGTCGGTTAGGCGTTGCTCTGCTGGAAGGCTTGGTACGACGTGAGGCACTGGTGCGGACCGATGGCAGAACCGGCACGGACCGCCGGCCGGAGGACCCGCTGGCGCAGCAGCTCCCGGATGGGCCGTACGCGTTGGGTCCTGCGGCTGCCGAGGTCTTCGGCGAGCTGGGTGTCGACCTGTCGGAGAAGGCATCCGGCCGGCGGTTGCTGAGGTTCTGCGTCGACTGGAGTGAGCAACGGCATCACCTGGCTGGCCGCCTCGGTGCGATGGTCGCCAACGCGACGCTGGAAAAAGACTGGGTACGCCGAAGGCCTCGCCAACGAGCAGTCGACCTCACGGATGCCGGTCGGCACGCTCTGCGCGACCTACTCGGTTAGGGCGTGTCCCGGCGTACGACGCTCTTCGACGCGTGGTCGAGAACGTCCAGCAACGCGTCCTTGTCCTGCGGGAGACCGGTCGAGCTCATCTCGATCGCACAGAGGCCGCTGTCGTCGGCGACCCAGCGGACGATGACGTACCGCATCACCCCTTCGGATGACTGCGACTCCGGCGGAAGATACGTGTAGGCGAGCGTGGCCTGGTCGTCGTCCACCTGCTGGGAAACGATCTTCAGCAACTGGTTCTTGTCCAGGGCATTGAGGTCCTTGATCCGCGCGGCCATCGACGCCGCCGGGGGACGGCTGATGGTGAAGCCCGCCTCGATCCGGATCCAGCGCTTCGAGGTCGGATCGGTGAACCGGGCGTAGTTGGGTGGATCTGGCTGGGTGATCCGCCAGTTGTACGGCACCTTGGCGCTGACGTGGGACTTGACCACGAGCTCCGCGGTGAACGACCGGGTCCTGTAGCTGAGGTCGTCCGCCTGCAACGCAGGCCTGTCGTCGGGCTTGGGTGTGCGCATCGGCGCCATGGGTGTCACCGAAGTCCCCAGCGGAGCCGCCGCGCCGGACGCCACCGCGGGCTGCGCCTCGCCGATCAGCAGTCCGACCCCGTATCCGCCCGCGCCTCCGAGTGCCGTGATCACCACGAGCCCGGATCCCAGCAGGGCGCCAACAGTCCCCCGACGAGCCACGCCTGCCTCACCTCCCACTTGAAGCTCTACTTCAATGACACTTCAGCCCGCCGCAAGGTTGCGGCATCCCGGTAACGATTCCATGAAAAAGCTGCCCGTCCTGGCAGCAGACCTCCGATGGCACCGGCTCAGCCGGTCTCGCGAACCGACTGGGTGGCTCGGAGCAGGACCTCCTCCAGCGCGGCCGAGTCGTCGGGCAGGCCGGTGATGCTCATCTCGACGTTGGCCAGGTCGTCACCGTTGGTCGAGACCCAGCGGACGATCACGTAGCGCAGGGTGTCGGTCGGGATGTAGGTGTAGACCAGCGTCGAGACCGTCCGCGTCTGGTCGTCGTCGCCCACGATCTGCTCGGTGGTCTGGGACTGGATCCGCAGGTCGTCCTGCGGCGGCAGGCTCTTCTTCAGGTCGATGATGAGGCCGTCCAGCGCGTCCTTCGTGGAGATCGGCGGGCGGCTCGCCTCCACGCGGACGCCCCGCTCGTTGCGCGGATCGAGGTACTTGACCTCGGCCGGACGCTTCGGGTCCGTCTTGAAGTGCCAGCCGTCCGGTACGTCGATCGCCATCTGCACCGCCTGATAGTCCTTCGGTGAGACCGTGAACGTACGCCGCCGGAAGCTCAGATCGGTCTCGAGCGGCGGGATCGTGTTCGGCACCGGAGTCTTGACCGGCAACGGGGGATCGGACGGTGTCTGGGACGGGGTCGGCCCGGCCGGTGTCACCTGACCGAGCGGTGCCGCATCACCGGAGGCCGTCGCCGCCGGGATGTCCCAGCGATCGCCGGCGAAGTAGCCGCCGGCCGCCCCGAGGACTGTGATCAGCAGCAGAACGATGACCAGAATCGGACGTTTCACCGGCCCACCGATCCTCGGTTCCGCGCCTGCTCGGTGGCGTCGAGGAGGGCGTCGTACGGCGGGACCCGCAGGCTGCCGGGGGATCGGCTCGAGGGCAGGCTGCAGCGTCCGGGCAGCCGCGGAGCGTACGGCGGGCTGACCGGTCGGGCGCAGGCGGTCGCGGACACATCCTCATCTTCTCAGGCGACCCGGGCAGGGACCCAAAACGTGTGATCCGGTTTCCCCGCCGGCTCGGACTGAATCCTTTCAACGAGGCCTTGACACCCCTCCGAGGCGACCGTAGCGTCCCGCGTGAAAAAAGTAACACGAATGCGCGATTATTTCACATCCCACAGCGGTATTTCGGAGGCGGCTCTCGCCTCGCTCAGGAGGAACTCATGGCACTCGATAAGACCGTCAGCCGGCGGCGTGTCCTGCAGCTGATGGGAGGCGCCGCCGCGGTCGGGACACTGGCGGCCTGCGGAGGCAACGGCGGCGGCTCGTCGTCGTCCGGCGGGCAGCTGAAGGTGATCGGCGCCGGCAGCCAGGAGGCCGGCCTGCGCAAGGCGCTCGACGACTACAAGAAGGCGAACGCCGACTTCGACTTCAACCTCTCGTTCTCGCCCGCCGACCAGTTGCAGACCGCGCTCCGGGCCCAGCTCGCGGCCGGCAACGCGCCCGACATGCACGCGGTCTACCCGGGCAACGGCAGCGCGATGTCGATGGTCCAGCTCAGCAAGGCGAACCTGCTCACCGACCTCAGCGCCCAGTCCTGGACGCAGAAGATCCCGGACGGCTTCAAGGGCGCCTTCCAGCAGGACGGCAAGACGTTCATCTTCTCGCCCGGCACCAGCGTGCTCGGCGCGATCTACAACAAGAAGGCGTTCGCCGCCGCCGGCGTCGAGCCGCCCACGACCTGGTCGGAGCTGCTGACCGTCTGCGACAAGCTGAAGAAGAAGGGCATCGTCCCGATCGCACTCGGCGCGCAGACCCCGTGGGTCACTCAGCTGATCGACTACGCGCTGGTGCCCGGCACGGTCTACGCGAAGAACCCGGACTTCGACGACAAGATGATCGCCGGCAACGCGTCGTTCGGCGACTCCGGCTGGGCCGACGCGATGGACAAGTACCTGGAGCTGCAGAAGAAGGGCTTCTTCAACGACAACCCGAACGGGACGACGTACGAGCAGGCCACCTCGATGGTCGGCACCGGCAAAGCCGCGATGGCCGTGCAGGTGTCCGCGGTGCTGCAGGCGTTCCGGGACGCGTCGCCGTCGCCGGACGACCTCGGCATGTTCCCGTTCCCGGCCACCGACGTCGCGGCCGACAACTGGATCCCGGGCGGCATCGTGGTCGGCATCGCGGTCAGCGCGAAGAGCAAGAAGGCCGAGCAGGCGAAGAAGTTCATCGAGTACTGCGGGCAGCCGGAGGTCGTGAGCGCCTGGTCCCAGGCGGTCGCCTGCGTTCCGCTGTACTCCGACGGCGACGCGAAGGTCGACCCGGTGCTGACGTCGTTCCTGCCGTACCTGAAGGACAACAAGGCCGTGCCGTTCATGGACCAGCGCTGGCCGAACGCCGAGGTCCAGCCGACCCACTTCGCCGTCGTCCAGGAACTCCTCGGCGGCAAGACAACGGTCCAGGGCGCGCTGAAGAAGATGGACGAGGCCTACCGGAAGACCGCATGACCGTCACCGCTCCGCCGGTCGCGCCGGTACGACGGGAGGCCTCGAAACCACCGCGGCGGCGGGGCGGCGGGGTCGCGCCGCCGTGGTTGTTCGCAGCGCCGGCCCTGGTCGTCTACGCGCTGGTGATGCTCTACCCGAGCATCGTCGGCGCGGGATCGGCGTTCACCGACTGGTCCGGCGTCGGCGAGGCACGGTCGTTCGTGGGCGTGGACAACTTCAAGCAGTTGGTACACGACGACCAGGCGCTGGGGGCGTTGCGGAACACGTTGTTGCTGACCATCGCGATCGTCGTCGTACAGAACGGGATCGGCCTGCTGCTCGCCCTCGGCGTACACACGAACATCAAGAGCCGGATGGCGTTGCGGGTGATCTTCTTCGCGCCGGTCGTGGTCAGCCCGGTGATGGTGTCGTTCCTGTGGAAGTACGTCTACAACCCGGCGCCGGACGCGGGCCTCAACGCGGCCCTGAACGCGATCGGGCTCGGTGCCCTCCGGCAGGACTGGCTCGGGAACCCGTCGCTCGCGATCTGGTCGGTCGCGTTCACGGTGATCTGGCAATGCGCGGGGTACTCGATGGTCATCTTCCTGGCCGGGCTGGAAGGCGTACCGCAGGAGTTGCACGAGTCTGCGATGGTGGATGGTGCCGGCACGGTCGCGCGGTTCCGGCACATCACCTGGCCGCTGCTCGCGCCGGCGGTGACGATCAACGTGATGCTGTCGACGGTGGGTGGGCTGACGTTGTTCACCCAGATCATCGCGATGACGAACGGCGGGCCTGGGTACGCGACGGACACGTTGTCGACCGTTCTGTACAAGCAGGCCTTCGTGTACGGGAAGTTCGGCTACAGCACGGCCGTCGCGTTGGTCCTGGCGATCTTCGTCGCGGCGGTGTCGTTCATCCAGATCGGGTACCTGCGATCGAGGGAGACGGCGGCATGAGGACCGGCTATCGTCCCCGCACGTTCGTGCTCGAGATCATCATGGTCGCGGTTGCGATCGCGTTCCTGTTCCCTGTCTACGCGCTGGTGACGCTGGCGTTCAAGGATCCGCAGCAGATCGCGAACAAGCCGTTGTCACTGCCTTCGCCGCCGTCCGTCGGCAGTTTCGGTGAGGCATGGCAGTCCGCATCGCTCGGATCGGCGTTGCTGCACAGCACGTTGATCACCGTTGCCAGTGTGATCGTGCTGATCGTTCTCGGGTCGCTGGCGGCGTACTTCCTGGCCCGGACCGTCACGCGGCTCAGCTACAGCCTCTACATCCTGTTTCTGGTCGGCATCATCCTGCCGTTCCAGCTCGGGATGATCCCGCTGTATCAGCTGGTCAACGACATGGGTCTGCTCGGAACGTACCAGGGCATGATCCTGTTCTACACGGGCATCCAGTTGCCGTTCACGGTGTTCCTGTACACCGGGTTCATCCGCTCGCTGCCGGCCGACTACACCAACGCGGCGTTGATCGACGGGGCCTCGCACCTGCAGGCGTTCGCGCATGTGATCTTCCCGCTGCTTCGGCCGATCACCGGGACCGTGCTGATCCTGAACGCCGTACACATCTGGAACGACTTCTTCACCCCGCTGCTGTATCTGGGCGGCTCGGGCCGGGAGACCGTACCTGTCCGGGTCTTTGCCTTCGTCAACGAATACACCTCCGACTACGGGCTCGTCGCGGCCGGTCTCGCTCTCGCGGCGCTGCCGATCCTGGTCGTCTTCCTGATTCTCCAGCGGTACGTCATTCGTGGCTTCTCCAGTGGCCTGAAGGGATAACTGTGGCTCTCCCCGAGCGCCTGGCGTCGATCCTCACCGATCCGCCCAGGGCCTTCTCACCTGCGCCGCTGTGGTGGTGGAGCGGTGAACCGCTCGACCCGGCGCGGCTGCGCTGGCAGCTGGAGCGGTTCGTCGAAGGCGGCGTGTACCAGCTCGTCGTCATGAACCTGGCGCCGGCCGGGACCGACCACGGCTGCGACGCCGACGACCCGCCGTTCTTCTCCGAGCGGTGGTGGGAGATCTTCCTCGGCGTCTGCGACGACGCTTCGGAGCTCGGGGTGTCGTTGTGGTTCTATGACCAGCTGGGCTTCTCCGGCGCGGACATCCAGGCGCGACTGGTCGCTCGGCAGGCTGCCTTCGCGGGTCGCCGTCTGCACCGGCTGACCGTGACTGGCACTGGTCGGTTGGTACTCCGTTGCCCCGCCGGGGGCCGCGTTCTGGCAGCTGTGCTCGGCTCGGAGTCTGTGCCGGTCGTCGATGGCGTTGTCGAGTGCGAGGCTTCTTCCGAGTCACGCCTGTCCTTGTTCTACGAGACGGATCACGGATTCGACTACCTCAGTTCTGCCGCGTGTGCCGCGTTGCTCGACCAGGTGCACGGGGAATTCGAACGACGGTTGGGAGATCGCCTCGGCCAGGTGGTCGTGGGCTCGTTCCAGGACGAACTGCCATCCGTGCCGACCTGGTCTGCCGACTTCGCCGAACGGTTCGTCGCGCGCTACGGGTACGACGTTCGCGACCATCTGGCCGCTGTGTGGGATCTCGACGTACCGGATGGTGCTCGCGTACGGCGGGACTACCACGCGCTGCGGTCTACGCTCGCGGAGGCGGCGTTCTTCCGGCCGCTGCACGAGTGGCACGAGAAGCACGGGCTGATCGTCGGGTGCGATCAGCAGGATCCGGCGCGGGCCGGGCGTCCGGTCGAGGGCGTGGAGTTGTACGCCGACTATGCGCGGACGCACCGGTGGTTCAGTGCGCCGGGGTCCGATCATCACGGGGATGCGCGAATCCACTCGTCGTTGGCGCATCTGTACGACCGGCCGCGGACGTGGATCGAGGCGTTCCACTCCACCGGGTGGGGCGGAACGCTGGAGGAGACGTTCGACTGGTTGCTGCCGTGGTTGCGGACCGGGGCGACGCTCTACAACCCGCACGCCGTCTACTACACGACGCGCGCCGGGTGGTGGGAGTGGGCGCCGCCGGCAACGGATTGGCGCCAGCCGTACTGGCGCCATCACAAGGCTTTCGCCGATGCGGTGACGCGGTTGTGCGCCGCGCTGTCGCTGGGGCGGCATGTGTGCGACGTCGCTGTGCTCTTCCCCACGACAACCGCTCAATCCGACACCTCGTTGAGCGGCCCTGGGCCAGCTGCTCTGCGCGCGCAGGAGACCTATCGCGAGCTGATCGGTGACGCCACCTGGTTCTCGCCGGTGCCCGGCGTGCTCGACCGGGCGCGGATCGACGCCGACGTGATCGACGACGAATCGTTGGCAGGCGCAGAGGTACGCGGCGCTGCCCATCCGCGGTTGTGCGTTGCCGACGAGTCCTATGCTGCAGTGGTGTTGCCTGCGGCAACTGTGCTCGAGGGCGAGGTGGCGGGACGACTCTCCGAGTTCGTCCTTGCCGGTGGGTTGGTGGTTGCTGTCGGCACCGTTCCGCCCGGCTTGCCGGAGGGCGTCGTACTCGTCTCCACGGCCGCCGAGGTCCCCGAGGAGCTTGGGAGGTTGCAGCGACGGGTCGAGGCCGACGTACCGGTGCTGGCCCGCGAGGTCGACGGCTCGGTGGTCGTGTTCGTCACGCCGACGGAATGGAGTGCGACGGAGATCGCGGGACCGCCGGTCGGGCGCGGGATCAGTCATGAATGGGCCAGTGTCGGCTACACCTTCGATCCCGGACGCTATCGCAGCGAGGTCGTCGTACAGGTTCGCGACGTACCGGGACCGCCGCTGCTTGTGGGTCCGTTTGGTGGTGAGCCTCGAGCCCTTGCCTACAAGACTGTCGGCGACCTGACCGAGGTCGTCGTACCATTCGACGCCGGTCCCGCGGCCCTGCTGGTGTTTGCCTCAGGCAACCCATCGGCGTCTCTCGCGGTCCCGGTGGTGCGGGAGGTGGAGACCTTGGAGGGCGATTGGGACGTGGCGCTGATCCCGACGCTCGACAACAGGTGGGGCGACTTCGCCTGGCCGGCCTCGCCGTCCTCGGGTTCCGTGGTCGAGCGGTGGGCACTCGAGCACCGTGTCGAGGGCTCCGACGACTGGCGCCCGGCCCACGCGACGTTCGGGCCGCACGGCCTGATCGACGGCCGGCCGATCGAGTACTCCGAGAGGCTCGGCATCCACAAGGACCCGATCCACCATCACGCGCTCGGTCCGAAAGGCCACGTCCCCGAGGACTTCCTCGACTTCGGCACCGTGTCCGCGGGCGACACCGTGACCTTCACCGCCACGTTCGCGGTGGATGCCCTCGAGACCACGATCGTCGTCGGCGCCGCCGCGGCCAAGGAACTCCTGATCGACGGCAGTCTCGTACCGATCACCGACTTCGGCGGTCACTTCGCGTCGGGCGCCGTCAGCCTCGCCGCCGGTCCACATCACCTCGAGCTCAGGTTGACTCCCGAGGTGGATCTCCACCTCCGCGCGAATGTCGCCTTCGTCCGCGACATCACGTCGTACCGCCGCCCTGATTGGATCGCTGTCGCCGAGCCGCCGGAACCCGGCACCGCGATCCGCTACACCACAACCGTCGTACCGGGAGAGTGCTCCGAGCTGACCCTGACCGCATGGGGTTCAGCGAAGCTCTTCGTCAATGGTGCGGAGGTCGGGCGGCAGGGCGGGTTCATGCCGTACGAACGCACAACGCCGCGAGTCCGCCGGTACGACGCTTCGTCGGCGCTGCACCCGGGGGCCAATACGATCGCCGTCGAGGTCACTCAGCCGACCCCGATCCTCGTCGACGGCCTGGCCATCAGCGACCACGATTGGAAGGCTGAGGTCGCGGATGCCGTCGTACCAACCGTCCGGCGCCGGCCGCAACACCGTGCCTTGGCCGACCTCTACCTGACCCGCCGACCGCACCCGTTGCCCGCCGCCTCCTGGCTCGACGGCACCCCGACGGCTGCTCTCGAGTCGTCCGCGGTCGTGGCCGTGACGTTCGCCGTACCGCGGTCGGCTTCGGAGCGCATCGAACACCTGCGCTTCGACCTCCCACCAGGTACGACCCGGCTCGAGCTCGACGTGGTCGGCGAAGCAGTTCTCATGGTCGACGGCACCGAACTCGCCACCACCGGCCAACCGTCCGCCGCCGACCCCACCGGCCAGTCGTCCGCCGCCGACCCCACCGGCATCGGCCACCTGGACGTCGCCGTACCTGCAAGCTCCGATCACCTGGACGTCGTTGTACCTGCCGGATCCCGCGTCGGCTGGCTCACTGTCCTCACCCAACCCGGCTTCGAAGCCGGCGCCGCCCTCGCCGGACCCATCCGAGCCCACGTCGGACCTGGCCGCATGTCCCTCGGCAACTGGGAAGACCAGGGCCTGTCGGAGTACTCCGGCGGAGTCCGCTACACCCGCGAACTGCACATCCCCGAAACCCGCGATCTCCAGCTCGACCTAGGCCGTGTCCGCGGCACCGCCGAGGTCCTCCTCGACGGCGTCTCCGTAGGCACCCGCTTCTGCACCCCCTACACCTACAACCTGCCCGCCACCCCCGCCGGCCCCCACACACTCACCATCGAAGTCTTCAACACACTCGCCCCCCACCTGAACGCCACCAGCCCCACCCACTTCATCTTCCCCACCCAAAAAACCTCCGGACTCCACGGCCCAATAACCCTCAGCACGAGCTAGACCGGAGCTGGGATGAGGAAGCGTCGGTAGGTGGTGAAGGGGTGAAGCCTATTCGGCGGTAGACGGGGGTGCCTGAGTCGGTGGCTTGGAGTACGACGGCTTTGGTGCCGTACTCGAAGCCAGGCGGGCGACTGCGGTGGTGACGAGGGTGCCTAGGCCTCGGTTGCGGGTGGTGGTTGCTACCCAGTAGATGCCTGCGGTGTTTCCGTTGTGGATGACCATCGCGCAGGACGCGGGCGTGCCGTTCACTCGTGCGACAACGGCGGTCACGTTTCGGGCCAGCAACGCATCTGGGGAAGCGAACTGATCGACAGCCTCGGCGGGTCGGCCGCTCCCGGCGGGATTCACAGCAGGACGCATGATTCAGGACACTAGGGCCCGCAAGCCGGGCGGCGAGCCGCGGCTTGCGGGCCGCCTGGTCAGGGGGTGGGGATGGCGCCCAGTTGGCGTAGTTGGGAAAGGGTGTCTACTACGCCCCAGGTTTTGGAGATTCGGCCGCCGGTGACGCGGATGATCATGATTTCCTTGTAGGTGATGCGTTTTCCGGTGGGGGCGATGCCCATGAACTCGCCCTCGTGAGTCCCGGTGACGGTATTGCGGCAGACGAGTTTGTCGCCTTCTGCGATCACGTCCTCGACGTGAACGTCGAGGTCGGGGAAGGCGTGCAGGAGCAGGGACCAGACGTGCTTCACTGCCTCGACGCCGGTGGTTTCGATCGGCAGGGGAGTGCCGAGCTCGACGTCCGGGTCGAAGAGTTCGTCGATGGTCTTCGCGACGAAGTCGGGATCGGCGCTGTTCATCGCTTCGTGCAGACGGGCGAAGATTGCCTTGGTGGTTTCCGTGGTTGCTGACATGGGGTTCTCCTGGATGGTCATTTCTGCAGGACTGCCTGGATCTCGAGGGTGATCGACACCTTGTCGCCGACCACGACGCCGCCGCCGTCCATCGGGATGGTGTTGGTCATGCCGAAGTCGCGCCGGTTGATCTGCGTGGTCGCCGAGAAGCCGGCCCGCTGTCCGCCGAACGGGTCCGCGGTGAACCCGTTCACCTCCACGGCGAGCGGTACGGGACGGGTGACGTCGTGCACCGTCAGCTCACCGTCGATGATCCAGCCGTCGTCGGATGGACGGACGCCGGTGGAGCGGTACGTCATCGTCGGGTACTTCTCGACCTCGAGGTAGTCCGCGGTCCGGAGGTGGTTGTCCCGCGGTTCGTAGCCGGTCTCCAGGGACGCGAGGTCGATCGTCGCGGTGACCGACGAGTCCCGCGGATCCTCGCCGGTGACGATCGTGACGTCGTACGTCGTGAACCGGCCGCGGACCTTGGTGACCATCAGGTGGCGGGCGGAGAAGGCGATCTCGGAATGTGCCGGGTCGGCTGTCCAGGTGCCGGGCAGGTACCCCGGGATCAGTTCGTGGGCAAGGTTGGAAAGTTGGTCGCTCATACCCAGGTGACGAACGAACGATCGCCCTGGGGACAGCTCGGATCAGAGTCGTTCGAGCTGCCGGGCCAGGAACCGTCGTTCCGGTGTCGTGGTGGCCAGATCGAGCGCGCGCCGGTACGACGCTTTGGCCTCGGCGTCGCGGTGGAGACGCCGAAGCAACTCGCCGCGGGTCGAGTGAAAGTAGAGGTAGCCGTCCAACTCGAGGCGGTCGACCGTGCGCAGCGCCTTGGCGGGGTCACCGGCCTGCGCGACCGCAACGGCGTAGTTCAGCTCGACCACCAGGGAACTGGTGAGTTCGACCAGGCGCCGATACAACTCGGCGACCTGGGGCCAGTCGATCTGCTCCCGCGTCTGGAGGGATGCGATCGCGGCCTGTACGACGTACGGACCGCGGCCGCCCAACGCGATCGCCCGGTCGAGCAGGGCGCGGCCCGCTGCGAGTTGAGGCCTGTCCCAGAGTGAGCGGTCCTGGTCGTCGAGCAGTACGAGATCCTCACCGGAGAAGCGGGCTCGGCGCCGGGCGTGGTGGATCGTCATCAGCGCGAGCAGCCCGTGCGCCTCTGGCTCATCCGGCATCAGCGCGGTGAGCACCTGCCCCAGGCTGATGGCCTCGGCGCCGAGGTCGACGCGACCGCTGTAGCCCTCGTTGTAGATCAGGTAGATGACGGCCAGCACAGCATCGAGGCGGTCCGGCAGCAGGTGTGCGGCGGGGACCGCGAACGGGATGCCTGCCGCCTTGATCTTGTTCTTCGCGCGGGTCAGGCGGCGCTTCATGGTCTCCTCGGAGACCAGGAACGCCCGGGCGATCTCGGCGGTCTGCAGGCCGCCGAGGGCACGCAACGTGAGCGCCACCTGACCGTCGAGCGGAAGAGCCGGATGGCAGCAGGTGAAGATCAGCTCGAGCCGTTCGTCCTTGATCACGGTGTCGTCGAACTCGTCCATGACTGCCTCGGGTACTGGTAGCCGGTGGATCTTCTCGGCCAGGGTGCGTTCCCGGCGGATCCGGTCGATCGCGCGGTTGCGCGCCGTGGTCGTCAGCCATGCCGCCGGGCTGGACGGCGTACCTTCCGTCGGCCAGCGGTGCGCCGCGATGACGAACGCCTCCTGGACGGCCTCCTCGGCCTTGTCGAAGTCACCGAGGAAGCCGACCAGCGAGGCCAGTACCCGGCTCCACTGCTCGCGGAACACGTCCTCGAGCGTGCTCAACGGCGTACCACCGGCCTGATCTCCACGCCACCGCCGAGCCGGGCGGCGGGGATCCGGGCCGCGAGCTCGATCGCGTCGTCCAGGTTGGCCGCCTCGATCACGCAGAATCCGCCGAGCACCTCCTTGGTGTCCGCGAACGGGCCGTCGGTCGTGAGCGTCCGCCCACCGGCCACCCGCACACTCGTCGCCGTCGCTGCCGGCGCCAACTGCGCCATGTCGACGAAGCGGGACTCATGGGCCAGCTCGGAGTATTCCGCATGCACCTCGTCCGGCGGCGCCGCGTCGTACTCAGCCTCGTTGTAAACAATCAGGGCGTACTGCATCACAACCTCCAGACAGTCGTCTCTCACCCCCCTGACGAACGAACGCCCAGAAATGCGACACGACCTACTGCGCCTGGCAGTGGACCGGCCGGGTTGCCACCGGGTTTCGGCTAGGTCTGGTCGTGGAGGAGGTCTTGGGTGTCGGTGAGGTGGGACAGGAGGGTTAGGGCTGCTTGGTGGCGGGCTTGGGCGTAGGTCTTCAGGGAGGGGGTGACTGCGGTTGGGTCGTCCAGGGGTTCGGCCAGCGGGTAGGTCGAGGCGAGGGTGTAGGCGCAGCCGACGGCGACTGTGGAGGTCAGGTCGTCCGCACGGGCGGCAGGGTGTTCGTCTCGGTAGGCCGCGAGGAGGTCGGGCAGGCCGGTGATCCATTGGTCGCCGAGGAGGATGGTCCGGGGGTCGCAGCCGATGCGGGCGATCTCCCAGGAGACGTAGCGGGGAGTCGGCGGCATGAAGTCGATCACGGCTGCTACGTCGTCGCCGCGCAGCATCAGGTTCGGCGAGGCGAGATCGCCGTGGACGACCTGCTCGGTGAGCTTGGGCAGGCGCGCCAGGATCGCATCGACCTTGTGCAGTAGTCCCCGCCGCTGCTTGGCGGCATCCAACGCCCACTCCTCGAACGGGCTGAGTGTTCCGCGTCGGCTGTACTCCGTGATCAGCCAGTCGAACCGCGCCCGGGACCGATCCGCGTCCTTCAGCCCAGCCGCGGGGCGCACCGTGGGCACGGCCGCCGGGTGCTCGGCGAGGCGGCGGTGAAGCCGGCCGAGTACGGCGCCGACCGCCTGCCACCGCCCGCCGGTGAGGCCGCCTTCGGCGGTCTCGGCATCGGCGACGTACTCCCAGAGGGACATCGGCAACGGACCCGCGTCCTCGATCAGTTCGCCGGTGCGGGTACGACGTACGCCCGGCACCGGCACGCCCCCGGCTCGGGCGACCTCGGCCAGTTCCACCGCAGCCCGTTCGTTCTGCAGGACCGCGCGGTCGCGGTAGACCTTGGCGAACCACTGATCACCCTCGTGATCGGTGATGTGGAAATTCAACGTCGCCGTCCCAGCGGCGATCCTGGTGATCTGGGCCGGCTGCATGCCATAGGCAACGATCAACGTGTCGGCCACCATCTGCTCGCCCGTGAGTCTTGACGGCTCGCGCATGAGCTCCACTCTCTCACGCGGCCGACGGTAGACTCCGGCATGAGGGAAAGTGACATGCGCATGCTGGACTGGGCGGCCGCAGCGGTCGGCTCAGGTGCCAGGATCGTCGACGTACGGGCTCTCCACGATGGCCAGGGGCCGTGGCGGCTGAGCATCGACCACCGCGGTCGTACGGCGGGCTTCGTACTGCGGGCACCGACTCCGCGGATCGACGCCGCGATGGTTGCCACCGCTGCCGCCGCACTGGAGGTGGCCGAACGACATCGGCTCCCTGCGCCGCGCCTTGTTGGCGCCGACCTCCAGGGCGACGCACCGACGACGCTCGAGACCCTCGTCCCAGGTACGACAGCATGGCCGACTCCGTCCGTTGAACGGCTGCGTGCCGCCGGTGCCGCGCTCGCTCGCGTGCACACCTTCGAGATGCCTCCAAGCGACGACCTGCCGTTCCGCCCGCGGCCGATTGCCGTGGACGACTTCGCCGGTGACCGCCGCTGTGGCCGGATGCCGACGACACCGCTTCTGAAGGCGGCCGACGAACTGGTCACGGCGATCGACAGCCCGCCAGAGGAGAACGTGTTTCTCCACGGCGACGTCTGGCCCGGCAACCTGATTTGGTCCGGTGATGAGGTCGCGGCACTCATCGACTGGAAGACCGCAGGTGTCGGCTCACCGGGCGTCGACCTGTGCGAGCTCCGCAAACAGGTCGCGATCACGTTCGGACCGGATGCGCCCGATCACGTCCTCGACGGCTGGCAACGCGCAACCGGCACCAAGGCCAACGACGTTGCCTACTGGGACGCCGTGGCCGCCCTCAACACCCCCACCGAGCTGGACGGAGCCCCGACGCACCGCCGCGACGCATTCCTCCAGGACGCAGTGATCCGGTTGGGGCGTTAAGGCCTCACTGTCCGAACGCCCAGGCTGCCATCAGTGGGAACTCGTCCCGCCAGAACGGGTCACCGTGCCCTCCGGCCCGCTCGGTCATGACGACATCGGCCTTTGCATCGCGCAGCGCGTCCGCCCAGCGGGCCGCGTTCTCCTGGAAGAACGGCTCGTCCGTGCCCGCGACGAGGTAGGTGCGTGGCAGTGAGGTCTGCATGTCGCCGGGCGGCTTGTAGCCCCCGCCGGGCGACGCGCTGAAGATCGCGCCGTAGATGTCGGGATGGCGAAGTCCGATGGCGAGTGCCAGTTCGCCGCTGGCCGAGACACCGAAGACCGCCGTACGTTCGGCGGGCAGGGCGACGCCGAAGCGTGACTTCGCCCAGTCGCGGAGGTCCTCGACGAAGAACGCCTCGTGAGCCGCGAACCGTTGCGCGTCGAAACCCGGTGAGTACTCGTAGAGCCGCTCCATCTCGTCGTCCAGGCGGTGCGCGGCGACGATCATCGTCGGCGGTACGTCGGCCGCCTCGTTGAGGAACGCGCCCCACTGCGAGATCAGCTGACCGTCGCCGGCGTACACGACCGCCTGGGGCGTTTCGGATGGGACGTACGCCGTGACCTGCCGACCACCGTCGTACTCGAACGTCTCGGTGACGAACTCTTCCGGCATCATGCGCCTCCTGGTTGGTAGCGGCTCTCAACCAACCTAGTCCTGGGAGAGATCACAGCGTGGCTACGCTGACCCGGTGACTCGCCGATTCCCGCCCGCCGCGGCTGACGAACGCACGATGCTGACCGGCTGGCTGGATGTGCAGCGTGCCACGGTCAGGCTGAAGTGCGCCGACCTGACGGACGAGCAGGCTCGACTCGCCGTACTGCCGTCGTCGCCCCGGATGACTGTGACGACGCTGGTCGCGCACCTGCGCTGGGCGGAGCTGTCCTGGTTCGAGACCAGCTTCCTGGGTGCGCGTGAGTTGGCTGTCCAAGACCCTCTCGAGCTCCCGCAATCGCCCGACGCCTCACTCGATGAACTGCTGGACGAGTACGACGAGCAGTGCGCCCGGTCCCGCGAGATCGTCGCCGGTCACGAGTTCGACGAGCTGGAAGCCTGGGCGCCCGAAGGCCTGGATCTCGTCTCTTTGCGCTGGATCATCACCCATCTCCTCGAAGAAACCGCCCGCCACCTGGGCCATCTGGACGCCCTCCGAGAACTGATCGACGGCACCACCGGCTACTAGTACACCTCGATGCGGTCGAGGCTGATGACGGTGCTGCCGGAGGCTGGGTTCTTGTCGCCGGTGACCCGGACCTTCAGGGTGTGCGGGCCGGCCGGGAGGGTCGGCGTGGTGTGGATGAGTTGTTCGCCGACGCGGATCGAGCTGTAGTAGTCGATCCGTTGTTCCGGACCTCCATCGACGGAGATGCCGGCGATCCCGTTGCCGGTGTCGACGACGCTGAGGAGGGCGGCTTTGGTGCCGGTGAAGCGGATGGTGGCGGACGCGTCCCGTTCGCCGCTCCAATGGTCGTTTCCCCAGAAGCATTGGTTGCCGCACCCGGAGCCAGAGTTCCAGTTACCGGCGTACTCGACCTGGTTGAGCCCGGTCCCGGTGTCGAAGTCGTTGATCCAGTAGTTCGACGAGCCCGGATCACCCGACAGCAAGGTCTGAGTCGCACCAGCAGCCAGCGGTTGCCCGAGGTTCGGCGTGCCGTCGGCGTTCCAGCTGATCTTCTGTACGCGCGTGGTCCGGAAGGAATACGTGTAGGTGCTGGTGTTCTTACCGTGGTACGCAATCCAGTCCTGCGTACCGTCGGGCGACGTGAAGAACGAGTGATGACCCGGACCCCAGACCCCGGTCTGGTCGTTGCGGGAGAAGATCGGCCCGGCGTGCTGCACCCAGTTCGACGCGACCATCGGGTCGGCGCCGTTCGCGATGCTCTTCATCCACAGTTGGTAGTCCGGCTTGCCGGTGTCGCAGGTCGAGTACGTGAGGAAGGTCCGCGCGGCGCCGTACAGCGGAGTCGGCCCCTCTCGCACCTCGCTGCACCCGCCGTCGGCCGGGATCGCCACCCGCGCGCCGGTGGACGTCCACGGGTTGCTCATCCGGACGATGTAGAGCTGCGCCGGCCCACCCTGCCCGCGGCCGGGCCCGGTCCAGACGAAGTACTGCTGCCCGTTCACCGTGATCGGCTCGCCGTCGATCGCGTACTCGCCGAAGTCCGCGATCTTCGCCTTGAAGTTGTACGGCCCGAGCGGATCGTCACCGGTGGACTCGAGCACGTACATCCGGTGGTTCGTGTCGACCCCGTCGGACGCGGTGTAGTAGATGTACCAGCGCCCGCCGACATGCCGGAACGCCGGCGCCCACATCTGCGTGTTGCGGCTGGTGTCGGTGTCCCGCCACACCACCTGCTCCGGCTGGACGAGCAGCGTCGCCAGGCTCGGTGACGACCAGATCCCGATCCGGTCGCCGCGCGTGGTCGCGACGTAGTACTTGCCGTTGTAGAACATCAGCGACGGATCCGCCGACGGGTTCACCGGATTCCGGAAGTTCTGTGACGCCACCACGCTCTCCTGTCGTTCGGCGGCTGGAGCGGTGGTGGCCAGGCCGCCGGTCAGCACGACGGCGAGCATGGTGCAGAGGACGGGGCGGAGGAACCGCATGTCACACCTCTTCCAAGTGGACCTGTCGGTAGTTCTATGCCGCCTTTACCAACGTTGTAAACCCTTCCCACCAGGATCGAATACCACCCACCGGAACCGGCCGCTCGGGGCGGGCGTCGGACCCGGCATGAAGCTGAAGGTTCGGGTCGTGCACTACCGATGTCAGGGCCGCGACTGCTGGTACGCCGACATCGACGACGCCGACGACCGGCAGCCGGACGACCCGTTCTGGTACGCCGACGGCTGCCGCACTCAGGCGGATGCGATCACGGCCGCGTGCGCCCAGCTCGCGGTCCTCGACCAAGCGGTTGCCGCAGGCACGCTCCCGCGCCGCATCAGCGAGACCCGGTCCCGAACAGCAGCCGCCTAGGGCATGAGGTCAAAAGGCTCGGCGACTACCCGGCCGCAGCTCTGGCCGGGCGGGTGACGGCACGGCATCATGGGGCGATGCTCGGGGAATCGGCAGGCACCAAAGGCGACGCCACGATCGAGCAGGTCGGCCGGCGCCGGACCTTCACCGGAACCCTGCAACTGGCGGTCGTGCTCGCCGTGGTCCAGTGGCCGATGCGCGACGCCGTCCACGACGCGGCCGGCTCGGCGCTCGGCTGTGAGGTCCCGGCCCGGCTGTCGTTGCTGGTCGATGCGACGTTCGTCATGGCCTACGCCTACGCGGCGTTCCAGGCCTACACGTACGTCAAGTTCCTCGATCGCCAGTCCTGGAAGCAGATCGCGGCCATCGGTTCGTGGCTCGTCTTCGGTGCGGCGGCGCTGGACGTCGTCGAGGACATCCGGCTGTGGACCGAGTTCGGTCCGACGAGCCCCTGCGTGGATCTGTCGACGGGCTGGCTCACCTGGCTGATGCGGGCGGTGGGCCTGGCCGGGGCGCTCGTCCTCGCCGTCTGCTACTTCGCGACCAGTCGCTTCGGGCAACGGAAGCTGTACGGCGTCCAGCTCGAACCACCGGTGACGTTCAAGGCGATCAAGGAGGAAAGCAAGGATGCGGGCCGGCTCGTGATCACCTGCTCGGGCGGCGGCATCCGGTCGGCGTCGTTCTGCCTCGGCGCGCTGCAACTCCTGCGGGAGAAGGGGTTGTACGACAAGGCGTCGACCGTGATCGGGGTCAGCGGTGGCGGCTACATGGCGGCCGCGTTCCACATCCTCCGCAAGTTCTGCACCGATCCCTTCTCGCCGAGCTCGCCCGAGCTCGCCCGGCTGCGCCGGCAGACCCGCTATCTCCTGCAGGGCGGTCGCGCGATGTTCCGGGCCGCGCTGTCGGTGCTGTTCGGACTCGTCGTCAACCTGCTGCTGATCGGGATCACGCTGCGCGCGATCGCCTGGGTGCTCGGCTGGTTCCTGGCCGACCAGCAAGTGGTCGTGGCCGGATATACCGAGATCCACGTCGACCTGCGCCCGCACGGCTCCTGGCACTTCATCGGGCTCTCGGTCGCCCTGCTCGCGATCAGCGCCGCGATGTTCGTGGTGGAGAAGGTCTGGGACCGCTGGGCCAGGATGCCCGACGTGATCCGGCGGGTGCTGACCACAATCGGCAACGTCACCCTCTGGTACGGCGTCCCGGTCGCCGTACTACTACTCGGCGTACCGGGAGGCCTTTATCTGCTGGGGAAACTCCCCGGCGACTCGAGCCTGCCGTCCGCCCTGCTGGCGTTGGTCGACCCCACCAAACAAGGTGTGGCGTCGTTCACTGCGTTGGTCCTCGTCCTGATCGGGCTCGGCAAGGCGGTGTGGAACGGGCTCGCGGTCGATGCAAAGGCGGCGACCGGGATGCGCGCACGGCTGCTCGCGTTCGCGCGGACCAAGCTCGCGCCGTGGTTGGCCAGCGCCATCATCGTGGTGTCCGCGATCATCGTGCTGCTGCGCTGGACCGGTGGTTACGCGATCGACAGCTCCTACCAGTCCGACTGGAGCGTCGCGCTGATCCTGGCCGCGATCGCGGTCGCGATCAAGGTGCTCACCGACGCGAACCGGACCTCGCTGCACTCCTTCTACCGGGAGCGGTTGTCGCGCGCGTTCCTGGTGAAGCGGCAGGACAACGGCGCCGCGGTCGCGCTCGAGTACCACCTCCGGCTGCGGTTCTCCGACTGGGCGACGCCGCCGAACGGCGGGCCGCAGCTGGTCATCGCGGGCGTGGCGAACGTCGACGATGCGGACTTCGTACCGACCCAGCGCGACTGCGTGCCGTTCGTGTTCGATCCCGAGCAGATCGGGATCGTCGGGGACCGGTCGCTGCCGGACGGCGGCCGGCGGCAGACCGCGGACTACGAGCGGGAGGCCGACGTACTGACGCGGGAGGTGACGGTCCCGGCCGCGATGGCGATCAGTGGCGCCGCGCTGAGCCCGCTCACCGGCCGCGTGAACGCGCGGACCAGGCCGGTCCGGCTGCTGCTCGCCGTACTCAACGCGCGTCTGGGCGTATGGCTGCCGAACCCGTACTGGAACAACGGGTCGCGACCCGCGTTTCCCGAGGTTCACGGCATCGTCCCGAAGGTACGGCGGTACGTCGGCAGCGTGATCGACAAGCCCGGACCGTACCGGCTGCTGCGGGAGGCGATCGGGTCGCCGTCGATGTACGACCGGCGGATCTACGTCACCGACGGCGGCCACTACGACAACCTCGGCCTGGTCGAGGCGCTGCGCCGCGAGCCGGCCCAGGTGATCGTGATCGACGCGTCGAACGACGCCGAGGACCGGTTCACCGCGCTGGCCGAGGCGATCGCGACCGCGCGGATGGACCACGGGATCCGGATCGACATCGACCCGTCGCCGATGATCCGCGGGTCGAAGCAGCGGGCCGACCGGGCCTGGGCCTACGGCATCGCGACGCACCCGGTGAAGGACGGCGAACGGACGCCGTACAAGACCGAGATCTTCTTCGTGAAGGCGCTCCTGGCCGGGGCGCTCGACTGGGACGTCGAGCAGTACGCCGTCGAGCACGCCGACTTCCCGCGGCGGACCACCAACGACCAGTTCTACGACGAATGGGACTTCGAGGCCTACCGGGCGCTCGGCTACGCCCTGACCCAATCCCTGACCGACCACCACCGGGTCCGCGACCGCCTCGACGACCTGTAACACTCCGTCACCGTGACTGGATGTAACCCCCGAGGGGGAACTCACCATGTCAACATTCAATTCACCGCCGGGGTGGCCGGCACCACCGGCACCCGACTGGCAACCACCGCCCGGCTGCTCCGCCGGCGCCCCGCACGACCGTGGCCGGGCCGACCGCGACGGCGACTGTCACCGTGCAGCAGACCGTTCCTGGGCCGACGGCAACGGTCACGCTGCCGCCGCTGCCGGCCAGGACCGTGACGGTGAAGGCGCCGCAGGCAACGGTCAGTGCTCCGGCGCCGTTGGTGCGGTCGACCCAGACCGCCAAGCCGAAGCGGACGACAGCACCACCCGCCGACGTGTACTACGCGAACTGCGCGGAGGTCCGGGCCGCGGGCAAAGCGCCCTTGTACACCGGGGATCCCGGCTATGCGTCGCATCTCGACCGGGATCACGACGGCGTCGCGTTCGAGTGATCACGCCGCGTTGCCTGTGGATAACCAGGGGTGTGCTGTGGACAAGGCAACGATCGCGGGTGCTGATGCACGTGCAGTCCGGCTGGTGAGCGGACGGTTGCCTGCTGCTCCACAGCGGTGATCTCATGAGTGGCTGTGCGCCGAAACTTTACGAAAACTTAGTCGTAACCACCGGCGCGCCAGGTCGTTGATCAGTCAGACAGTTTGTGAGCAAGGGATCGCTGGGGTCCATCGCGCTGGGGAACTGGGAAGGACCGCCCGTGCACCGATTCAATCCGCCACCTGAGTGGCCCGAGCCGCCGAGTGACACCTGGCGTCCGCCGCCGGGCTGGGAGCCCGACCCGGAGTGGCCGGACGCGCCGGCCGGCTGGGGCTTCTGGCTCAACCGCAGCGGCCGTCCGTCCCGCGGTCCGATCGGCGCCTACGGAGCCATCGACGCCGGCCGCCTCGAGTTGGCCACTGTCGACCCGGCCCTCGTCCTGATGCACTCCTGACAGTTACCTCCTCCTGGCCAGGCGCAGCCGGCTGGAGGACCGGCTCCCGCATGCTTCCCAGATGCGGGAGCCGCGGTGCGTTCCGGGCAGGTGTGGCCGGGATCGGACGGAGGGCTGGCGTTCTCTTATCGTCTTCTGATGTTATGTTATCAGGGTAGATAACACTCAGTCGGGAGGCGACACGTGGCAGGACCGGCCTGGATCGGCGTCGACCTCGGCACGCAGAGCGTGCGCGCAGTACTGGCCGACTCCGACGGTACTGTCCTGGCCCGCGCGGCCCGGCCGCTGACCAGCCATCGCGACGGTGTCCGGCACGAGCAGGACCCGCAGAGCTGGCTCGACGCCGTCGACTCCAGCATCGCCGAAGTCGCTCCGCACGCGGACCATTTGGCCGGCATCGCGATCTGTTCCACCTCCGGCACTGTCCTCCTGACCGACCGTTCCGGCCGCCCGGTGACGCCCGCTCTGATGTACGACGACGCCCGCGCGGCCGACCGTCGGGTCCAGATCGTGGACGCTGACCCGGAGCGCTGGGCTACCTCGATGCAGCCCACCTGGGCGCTCCCCAAGATCCTCTCGCTGGTCGCTGACGGTTACGACCTCGCCGACCACCGCATCGTCCACAGCGCCGACCTCGTGGCAGCACACCTGGTCGGTCACCCGGTCGCCACCGACACGAGCCATGCCCTCAAGACCGGTTATGACCTGGTCGCCGGCACCTGGCCGGCCGCGGCCTTCGACAAACTCGGCCTGCCCCTGTCCGCCTTCCCCGAGGTCGTCCTCCCGGGCGCCGAGCTCGGCCGCACTCCGGCCGGCGTCCCCGTCTACGCCGGCATGACCGACGGCTGCGCGGCCCAGATCGCCGCCGGCGCACTCGCCCCCGGAGCCTGGAACTCGGTCCTCGGTACGACGCTCGTCCTCAAGGGCGTCAGCAGGGACCTCCTCGACGACCCGACCGGCGCGGTCTACAGCCACCGCCACCCGGACGGCGGCTGGCTCCCCGGTGGCGCATCGAGCACCGGCGCGGGCGTGTTGACCGAACTGCTGCCCGGCGAGGATCTCGACGCCTTCGACCAGGCCGCGCGTGAACTGGGCCCGATCGATGCGGTCATCTACCCGCTGACCAAGACCGGTGAGCGGTTCCCGTTCGTAGCGCCGCAGGCCGAGCGGTTCACCCTCGGCGACGTCTCCGGCAAGCTGCGGACGTACGCCGCCGTCCTCCAGGGCGTGGCCTTCATCGAACGACTCGCCTTCGAGCACCTGGTCGGCCTCGGCGCCGAGCCTGTTCGCTCCGTCTCTCTCACCGGCGGCGCCATCCGCAGCGGCTACTGGAACCAGCTTCGTGCCGACGTCCTCGGCGTACCCGTCGAACTCCCGGCGGCCCCGGACCCGGCGTACGGGATGGCGGTCCTCGCGGCCTCGGCCGGCGGCTCGCTGACCGAAACAGCCGGCCGGATGGTCCGGGTCGAGCGCGTCCTCGAGCCGCGACCGCAACCCCTCGACACGTTGTACGGCGAGTTCGTCGCCGAGCTGGACTGGCGGGGGTACCGCGGATGAGGACCACGATCGTTCTGGCCCGGCACGGCCGGACCGAATGGCACCACGGCAACCGCTATACCGGGTCGACGGACCTGCCGATCGACGAGGTCGGCGTTCAGCAGGCGCGGTTGCTCAAGGAGTGGGCGTCCGACTACGCGCCGGACGCTCTGTGGTCGTCCCCGATGCTGCGCGCCCGGCAGACGATCGCGCCGATCGCCGAGGCACTCGGTCTCGATCCGACCGTGGACGCCCGGCTGCGCGAGGTCGACTTCGGGTCGGCCGAGGGCAAGATGCTGAGCGAACTTCCGCCGGTCGTCGCCAAGGCGTTCGAGCTGGACCCGGTCAAGGATCACTTCCCCGGCGGCGAGGATCCGGCCGAGGCGGCGGACCGGGTGCACGAGGTCTTCCATCAGATCGGTAAGCAGCACGAAGGCCGCAAGGTGCTGGTGCTGGCGCACA
Organism: Kribbella sp. NBC_00889; assembly: GCF_045207705.1. Lineage (NCBI taxonomy): Bacteria > Bacillati > Actinomycetota > Actinomycetes > Propionibacteriales > Kribbellaceae > Kribbella > Kribbella sp. NBC_00889. Next base: position 8,189,144 of record NZ_CP108783.1, read on the forward strand.
ACACGCTCATCCGATTGCTGGTGTGCCGGGTGCTCGGACTGCCGTTGAGCGAGTACCGCAGACTGCTACCTGCGCTCGGTCCCGCGGCGCTGGTGCGTTTCCGCTGGCAGGACGGCACAGTGGGTCTCGAGGCGTACAACGTTCCTGCTGTCCGAATGGAGACCCTGGCATGACATCCGATGTCGACGGTGACACCACCGAACTGAGCCGGCCTGCCCGCCGGCAGGCCGAGATCGCGGCGTACGTCGTGAAGCACGGCTCGGTCTCGGCCAACGACCTGGTCGAGGCGTTCGGGGTGAGCGTGATGACGGTGCACCGCGACCTGGACGAGCTCGAGCGGCAGGGCGTCGTGCGCAAGTACCGCGGCGGCGTCAGCGCGCAGCCGACCAGCGTCTTCGAGAGCAACGTCGCGTACCGGCTGAACACCGCGACCGCCGAGAAGGCCGCGCTGGCCCGGCACGCTCGCGCGATGATCGAGCCCGGTATGTCGGTGATGCTCGACGACTCGACCAGCGCGCTCGCTCTGGTCGAGCTGTTCGAGGACATCACTCCGTTGACCGTGGCAACGAACTTCCTGCCCGCGATCAGCAGGCTGACCGAGTTGCGCGACGTCACCCTGCTCGCCCTCGGCGGCCTGTACTCCGCGACCCACGACTCGTTCGGCGGGATGCCGTGCGCGGAGGCGGTCGAGGCGCTGCACACAGACCTGCTGTTCTGCTCGGTGTCGGCGGTGTCGCCGACGCACGCGTTCCACCAGGAGGAGGAGATCGTCCTGGTGAAGCGAGCGATGCTGCGGTCGGCCAGGACCAAGGTCCTGCTGGTCGACCACGGCAAACTCCAGCGCACCGCCCTGCACAGGCTCGCCCCACTCACCGACTTCGACGTCGTGGTCGTCGACGAGAAGACCCCGGACGATTTGATCCAGCCACTGCGCGACAACGGCGCGACCGTGGAGGTCGCCAAACTCTAGGAGGGGAGCGTATGGACGTCGGAGTCGACGTTGGCACCACTGTCACCAAGGCTGTCGCGTTCGACGACGACGGACGGCCGGTAGCCGAGGCCTCCCGGCCGACCAGGCTGGTCCGGCCGGCGATCGGGCGGTTCGAGCACGAGACGGTCGAGATAGTTGCCTCGGTCAACGAGGTGATCGGTGAGCTGGCCGGCACGGTGGGCGACCGCCCCGGCGTCCTGGCGATCACCGCCCAGGGTGACGGCCTCTGGCTCGTCGACGCGGACGGTACGGCGGTCCGCCCGGCGATCTCCTGGCTGGATGCCCGCAGCAGCGCGATCCTCGAGCGCTGGACCGACGACGGCGTGGCCGAACGTGTCTTCCGCCGCTCCGGCAACCGGATGTTCCCGGGCGCCTCCGGTCCGCTGCTGGCCGCGGTCCGCGCCGAGGAGCCCGACGTCATCGAGCGCGCCGGGACAGCGGCGTACTGCAAGGACGTCGTGATGCAGCAACTCACCGGCGTCCGTGCGACCGACGTGTCGGATGCCTCCGCACCTTTCCTCGACCCCCGCACGAACCAGTACGACGAAGAAGCCCTGAAGGCGACGGGCCTCTCGGAGTTGAGCCACTTGCTCGCGCCGGTCGAGCCCGGCGGACCCGTCGGCGAGCTATGCGACAACTCCACCGGCATGGCCCGCGGCACCAGGGTCTCGGCCGGCCCGTACGACCTCCCAGCCGCAGCAGCCGGCGCCGGCGTCCAAGACCCCGGCGATGCCCTACTTACTGTCGGTACGACGCTCGCCTGCCAAGTCGTGACGCGAGAGCTCCGCGTGGACGGCGAACCGGCGGGGTTGTTCCTCGGCACCTGGACCCCCGGCGTCTGGTTGCGCGCGATGCCCGCGATGGTTGGCACCGCCGCACTCGACCGGGTTCTCGCACTCGTCGGTGCGGGCACAGACCGACTGCCCGAGCTGCTCGCCGAGAGCCCGGTCGGCGCCCAAGGCGTCACCGTGCTGCCTTACCTGTCCGAGGCCGGCGAGCGCGCGCCGTTCGTCGACACCCGCGCGCGAGGCACGATCGACGGGATCTCGCTGTCCACGACAACGGCCGACCTCGTGCGCGCAACCTGCGAAGGCATCGCGTACGCCGCTCGGCACTGTCTCGAGGCAGCCGGATGGAAGGGCCGCGTCACGGTGTGCGGTGGTGGCGCCCGCAGTACCGAATGGACACAGATCCTGGCCGACGTGCTGAACGCGCCGCTGCACACGGCCGAGGCCGAGCAGGTCGCGGCCCGGGGTGCCGTGATCTGCGCCCGCCGCGCGGTCGACCCGGACAGCGCCGACGGCTGGATCGCCGAGACCCGTCAGGTCGATCCCGATCCCGCCCGCGCCGAGTTCTACGCCGAGGGGTACGCCCACTACCTGCGCCGGATCGAGGCAGCCCGCCCGCGCTGGTCTGACCCAGCACCAACCTTCACCTCAGGAGTTCGATGAGAACCATCAAGACATTGCTCGCCGGCGACCACTTCGTGCGCAACGATCTGCTCGCCGCAGCATTGTCCTCCGTCCAGAACGTCACGTTCGACTTCCGCGAGGTCACGCTGCCCTGGCCGCTGACGCCATACGGGCGGGTGGCCGAGGTGGACGAGGCGAGCGACGCCGAGGATCAACTGATCGCGGCGTTGCCCGGAGTCGAGATCGCGGTCACCCAGATGGGCCCGTTCACCGAACGGGTACTGGACGCCGCGCCGGACCTGCGCTTCCTGGTCGTCTGCCGCGGCGGCCCGGTGAACGTGAATGTGCCCGCGGCCACCAAGCGTGGCATCATCGTCGCCTCCACCCCGGGCCGCAACGCGGTCGCCGCCGCCGAGCATGCGGTCGCGATGATGATGGGTGCCCTGCGCAACCTTCCGCGACTGCAACGGACGCTGGAGCAGGGCGAGTGGCGCAGCGACCTCTACGCGTACGACGAGTGTGGCCTGGAGCTGGACGGGGCCACGGTCGGCCTGGTCGGGTACGGCGCGATCGGGCAGCGCGTCGCCCGGGTGATGCTTGCCTTCGGCGCCGAAGTCCTCGTGGTCGACCCGGCGATCGATCCGGCCGAGGCGCCGGCCGGCGTCGAGGTGGTCGAGTTGGACGACCTGCTGCGGCGGTCGGACGTGGTCAGCCTGCATGCGCGGCTGACCGACCAGACCAGCGGCATGATCGGTGCCGAGCAGATTGCCCTGATGCCACGAGGCGCCGTACTCGTGAACACAGCGCGTGGTGGGTTGCTCGACTACGACGCGACGGTGGACGCGCTGGAGTCCGGGCAGCTCGGTGCGGCCGCCTTCGACGTCTTCCCGGTTGAGCCGGTACCGGCAGGTGCACGCCTGCTGACAGCACCGAACGTAGTGATGACGCCACATCTTGCCGGTGCGACCAAGCAGACCGCCCTCCGCGCCGGCTCGATCGCCGCCGAAGCCGTAGCGGCGTACCTGGCCGGGATCGACCCCGTAGGACTGGTCTCGGCGTAGTTAGGGAACTGGAAACACCATGCAACTCGTAACATCCACCACCTGGACCGAGCTCGTGTTGCTGCTGGTCGCGTTCGTGCTGTCGATGGTCATCGGCATCGAGCGGCAGTTGCAGCAGAAGAGTGCGGGGATGCGGACGCATACCCTGGTCGGCACCGGGGCTGCTCTGTTCACGCTGGTCTCCGGCTTCGGCTTCGACGCCGTCCTGGGGACCGAGGTCAACCTCGATCCGTCGAGGATCGCGGCGCAGGTCGTCTCCGGCGTCGGGTTCCTCGGCGCCGGGGTGATCTTCATGCGCCGCGACGTGGTCCGCGGACTGACCACCGCGGCGACGATCTGGATGACGGCTGCGATCGGAATGGCCTGTGGTGCGGGGATGCCGGTGCTGGCTGTGGCGGCGACCCTGCTGCATCTTGTCGCGGTCGGCCCGTTCGGCCGGCTCGGCCGCTTCCTGCCGTCGCCGGACCGCCGGCGCATCGTGACCGTTCGCTACGAGGACGGTTACGGCGTACTGCGGGCGATCCTGGCGACCGCGACATCGATGGGTTTCGAGGCGTCGGTGCTCGGAACCGACGTGCACCGGGAGGCCGGCCGGCCGCAGGTCCGGGCGTCGATGCGGTTCACCGGCCGGCCGCCGTTGCAGAATCTGGTGCTGGCCCTGGACGACCTCGACGGCGTCACCGGCGTCCGCCTGCGGGAAGACGTCGACGACTGAGTTGCCTGATCGTTGTGAAGTCAGTGAGAAAATCACATAGATTCTCTATACGTCACCATAGAACGATGATAATTTCGCGGCGTGCTTAACACTCCGCCCCTCACTGAGCTGCAGACGCTGGCCCTGCGGCTGGCCGCCGCGGCCGGCGAGGAGTTGCTGGCGCGCCAACCAGGTCTATCCATTGACGCCGTCGGTGTCGAGACCAAATCCTCGGCCAGCGACCCGGTCAGCGCCGCGGACCGCGCCTCCGAGAAGCTGATCACCGATGGCCTCAGCGCGGCGCGGCCCGGTGACGGTCTGCTCGGCGAGGAGGGTACGGCGCGGGCCTCTGAGACCGGTCTGACCTGGGTGATCGACCCGCTGGACGGGACGGTGAACTACCTCTACGGCCGTCTCGACTGGTGTGTCTCCATCGCGGTCGAGGACGAGGCTGGTGCACTGGTCGGCGTGGTTCACCAGCCGCGCACGGGCATCACCTGGTCCGCGCTCCGCGGCCAGGGCGCATGGCGCGACGACTTCCGCGTGTGCGCACCACGCGACGTGGTCCCGCTCGGCCCACCGCGCGACGTCGTACTCGCGTCGGCCCTGGTGAGCACCGGCTTCTCGTATCTGCCCGAGCGTCGCGCCGAACAGGCCGACCACCTGCTGCGCGTGCTGCCCGCCGTACGGGATGTGCGCCGCGGCGGATCGGCCGCCCTCGACCTCTGCTCGGTCGCCGACGGTACGGCGGACGCCTACTACGAGCACCTCATTCAGCCCTGGGACATCGCCGCCGGCGCCCTGATCGCCCGCGAAGCGGGTGCACAGACGATCGGCGGACCCGGGACCGCACTACCGCATGGCATCCTCGCGGCCGAGCCCTCCCTGGCGGCCGCGCTGGTCGAACTGTTAGCCCCGTCAACCCCGAGGAGGCCGGTGTGACCGCACTGGACCTGCCGGTCCGGACCCATCCGGACGAACGCGTTCTGACCGGCGACGCCGACAACCACCGGCGCCGCAGACGCCGCCGCGAGTACGGCCTGTTCGCGCTGCTGGTGGCGCCGAACCTGATCGTGATCGCGGTCTTCGCGTACTGGCCGATCATCTACAACGCGTTCCTCAGCCTGACCGACTGGAACATGATCGCGGCCCGGCCGACGTTCGTTGGCCTGGCCAACTACGCCCGTACGCTGTCCGATCCGGCGTTCCACAAGACGCTGTGGATCACGCTCGTGTTCACCGGACTGATCGTGGTCGGCAGCCTGGTGATCGGCCTCGCGCTGGCGTTCCTGTTCAACCTGCCGCTGAAGGGCCGGGGCGCGGTCCGGACGATGGCGTTCGCGCCGCACGTGCTGTCCGGCGCGGCGGTCGCGACGATCTGGGCGTTCATGTTCGACCCTGGCTACGGCCTGCTGCGAGCACTGATCGAACCGCTCGGCGCCGAGCCGCCGGACTGGATGAACAGCTCCGACTGGGCGCTCCCGGGACTCGTCATCGTGTACCTGTGGAAGAACGTCGGCTTCGCCGCGCTGATCTACCTGGCCGGCCTGCAGGGCCTGCCGAAGGACCTGGACGAGGCGGCGGCGATCGACGGCGCGAGTACCTGGACGAGGTTCTGGGCGATCAAGCTGCCGTTGCTTGCCCCGATCACCTTCTTCCTGCTGATCACCACGGTGATCGGCACCTTCCAGGCGTTCGACGTGATCGCGGTGATGACCGGCGGTGGCCCTGGTGATGCCACCACGACGCTGAGCTGGTCGATCTACAACGAAGGCTTCCGGGCGTTCAACGCGGGCCGCGCGGCGACGCTGTCGATCATCATGTTCGTCATCCTGCTGGTCGTGACCACCGTGCAGGCCCGGGTGATGGAGAGGCGGGTGCACTACCGATGAAGGCACGTGCGATCCAGTACGTCGTACTGATCGGGGTGGCGGCCGTGTTCCTCGGCCCGCTCTACTGGCTGATCAGTACGACGGTGAAGCAGCCGACCGAGATCTACCAGTGGCCGCCGTCGTGGTGGCCGGACCACTTCACCTGGGAGAACTTCAAGCTGGCCTGGGAAGCGGCGCCGTTCGACCGGTTCTTCCTGAACTCGACGATCACGACGGTGCTCGGCACCCTGCTCAAGGTGACGAACGCGGTGCTGACGGCGTATGCCTTCGCCTACCTGCGGTTCCCGTTCAAGAAGGTGCTGTTCTTCGGAGTGCTCGGCGCGATGATGGTGCCGGGACATGTGACGCTGCTGCCGAACTACCTCACCGTGGCGACGCTGGGATGGATCAACACCTATGCGGGTCTGATCATCCCGGGCATCGGGTCGGCGTTCGCGACGTTCCTGATGCGCCAGCACTTCCTCACCCTGCCGACCGAGGTGACGGACGCGGCCGCGGTCGACGGGGCCGGGCACCTGCGGACCCTGTGGCGCGTCGTACTGCCGATGTCGCGGCCGATGCTGGTCACGGTCGTGGTGATCACCGCCGTGGAGGAGTGGAACAACTTCGTCTGGCCGCTGATCGTGACCAACTCGGCCTCGATGCGGACGCTGCCGATCGGCCTGCTGATCCTGAAGACCGAGGAGGGCGTGGCGAGCTGGGGCACCATCATGGCCGGCACCTTGATGATGCTGGCGCCGATGCTGGTGATCTTCCTCATCGCGCAGCGCTACATCGTCGGCGGACTCACCCAGGGAGCGTTGAAGGGATGACGATGCCCACAATCATGCGCCGCAGAATGTTCTTGGGACTTGCGGCAGGTACCACCCTCGCGGGCTGCGGCTACAGGTCGGTCGACGCGGAGTACTCGCAGCCGCCGGGTGCGGTGCCGGCGAAGTACGGCAACCGGGTCCGGGTCGTGTTCTGGACGTCGTACGGCGGCACGAACGGCAAGGCGGTCGACAAACTCGTTGCCAAGTTCAACGACTCGCAGCAGGACGTGTACGTCGAGGTGCAGTTCCAGGGCAGCTACGACGACGTGGCCCAGAAGGTCGCCGCAGCGCTGGTCGCCAAGCAGGCGCCGGACCTGGCCATTCTGTCCGACGTGACCTGGGAGCGGTTCTTCCTCAACGACGCACTGGAGCCGTTGAACAGCTACTTCACCGACGGGTTCGGACCGGCCGTGTTCCAGCAGAAGCTCTTCGGCGAGTACGTCGTGAAGGGGCAGAGCTGGGCGGTCCCGTTCGCCCGCAGTACGCCGATCCTCTACTACAACAAGGACGCGTTCGCGAAGGCCGGCCTGCCGGACCGGGCGCCGCGGACCTGGAGCGAGCTGCGGTCCTGGGGGCCGGAGCTGTCGAAGGTGCAGTCCGGTGGACGCTCGCTGCGCACGCTCGCGCTCGCCAAGGTCGACGGCGACTGGCAGTTCCAGGGCAACGTCTGGCAGTTCGGCGGCGCGTACTCCAAGGGCCTCGACGTCACCATCGACCAGGACGGTGCGGTCGCGGCCGGCGAGTGGCAGCGGCAGATGGTGCACGTGGACAAGCTGGCCTACATGGCCCACAGCCCGAGCACCGACTTCGCGAACGGGCTGGTCGCGATGATGCAGGAGTCGACCGGCGGCCTGAAGAGCATGACCAGCAAGGCGAAGTTCCCCGTCGGCGCCGGCTTCATCCCGTCCGAGGTCGCGTCCGGGCTCGCCACGGGCGGAGGCGGCATCGGGATGATGCGCAACATCTCCACCGAGCGGAAGCAGGCCGCCGCGACGTTCCTGACCTTCCTCGCCCTGCCGGAGAACTCGGCCTTCTGGACCGCGCAGACCGGGTACCTCCCGGTGGTCGACAAGGCCAGGGAGAATCCGGATCTGAAGAAGCTGATCGCCGAGCAGCCGAACTTCGGCGTCGCGATCGCGCAGCTCACCAACGCCCGGCAGCAGGACGGCATCCGGCTCTACGGCCGGAACGCGAACGTCGCGATCTACACCGGGCTGCAGCAGATCTACGCCGACAACACGGCGGTGAAGAAGGTGTTCGGCTCGGTCGCCAAGCGGCTCGAGGCGATCGGCGACGAGGTCAAGCGACTCTACGAGGAGAAAGTTCTGTGATCATCACCGGCCACCGTGGCGCGCTCGGTACCGAACCCGAGAACACGCTGCGGTCCTTCCGGCGGGCGGTCGCCGACGGCTGCGACGAGATCGAGCTGGACCTGCGGGTCACGGCCGACGGTGAGCTCGTGATCATGCACGACGCCACCGTCGACCGGACGACCTCCGGGTCCGGCGAGATCGCCGCGATGTCGTACGACGAGTTGCGGTCGCTCGACGCCGGTCTCGGTGAGGTGGTGCCGACGTGGGCCGAGACGGCCGCCGAAATCGGTATCCGCTTCCAGGCCGAGGTGAAGGCGGTCGACGCCATCCCGCTGCTGGTCGAGTCGCTGCAGGCGGATCCGTCGCTGGCGGCGCGGACGCTGGTCACGTCGTTCCACCCGGAGATCCTGCTGGCGGTACGGCGCGCGATGCCGACTGCGTCCACCGGCCGGATCTTCGGGCGTACTCCTGCGATCTCCGACGTACTCATGCTGACGAAGGAGGCCGACGCAGGTACGGCGCTCTGCGGGATCGCCGGCCTGACCGCGGACGGTGTGGCGGAGCTCCAGGCCACGGGGCTGGAGGTCACCGCCTGGCCGGTACCGGACCAGGACACCCTGGTCCGGGCAGCGGCCCTCGGCGTCAACGGCATCACCACCGACAACCCGCACTTGCTACACCGAGTGGCATAGAGCGAACCGCCAGGCCATCACATCTGACCCACCCCGATGGGCCCCAGCGTGCCACTCCCGCGAATCCGCGCATTGTGATGGCCTGGCGGTCCGCACCCCACCCCAGCCTCCCCGGCGAGTCGGGGGTGCGTGGCCCGCGTCACACGTTCCAACGTCTGAATTTGTTCTTCCGTGGAAGAAAAATGTGTGATTGCCTATCCGCATGGGATTCAGCATCGGTGTGGTCGGCGCCGGCCAGTTCGCCCCTTCGTTCCTGCGGCTGTGGTCCGCGCACCCGGATGTGTCCGACGTGCGACTGACCGACGTACTGCCGGAACGGACCGCCGAGATGGCGGCCAAGCAGGGCATCTCGATCACCTACCAGTCGTTCGAGGAGATGCTCGCCTCCGACGTGGACGCGGTAGCGATCTTCACCCAGCGGTGGCTGCACGGCGAGATGGCGATCCGCGCGCTGGAGGCCGGCAAACACGTCTACTCGACCGTCCCGATGGCGATCGAGGCGGACCAGATCGCCCGCATCATCGAGCTGGTCAAGGAGACCGGCCTGACCTACATGATGGGCGAGACCAGCTTCTACTACCCGTCGTCGGTCTACTGCCGGAACAAGCTCGCCGCCGGTGAGTTCGGCCGGGTCTTCTACTCCGAGGGCGACTACGTCCACGACATGGACCTCGGCTTCTACGCGGCGTACCAGTACAGCGGCGGCGAGGAGTGGAAGAAGACCGCGTCGTTCCCGCCCATGCTCTACCCGACGCATGCCGTCGGCAACGTTCTCTCGGTGACCGGCCAGCACGCCACGCACGTGTCGTGCATCGGTGTGAAGGACGACCGCGGCGACGGCGTCTTCGACAAGGACGTCAGCCAGTTCGACAACGACTTCAGCAACGCCACCGCGCTGTTCAAGCTGGCCGACGGCGGAGTGATGCGGACGAACGAGATGCGCCGCGTCGGCTACCCGTCGCACATCCGTGAGTCGCGGCTGCGGGTGTTCGGCACCGAGGGCAGCTTCGAGCAACTCGCCACCACCACGGTCTGGCAGACCAAGGAGGGTGTCGAGGACATCAGCCAGCTGATGGAGACGAAGCCGAGCAGCTCGATGGACGACGCCGACCTGGCGAACGTCGACCCGGCACTGCGGGACGCGTTCCGGTCCGGCCTGTCGCCGGTGCACGACCGGAGCCGGCTGCCCGCCGAGTTCGACGGCATGCACAACGGCCACGAGGGTTCGCACCACTTCCTCGCCGATGACTTCGTCCGCGCGGTCGCCGACAAGACCCTCCCGCCCGTCAACGCCTGGGTCGCCGCCCGCTACACCCTCCCCGGCATCTACGCCCACCAGTCGGCCCTGCAGGGCGGCGTACAACTCGAGATCCCCGACCACGGAGACGCGCCGGCCTGAGCATCCCGCGAGCACGAACCCCCGGGTGCTCCCGCACCCGCTCCCACTCCACCCCGGCGTGCTTCTCCTGGGAGCTTCTTCGGGAGCACACGAGTGGGCGAGCCCTCGTGTGCTGCCGCGGCAGCTCCGTTCGCCGAGCCCACGGACTATCTCCTGGCTTGTGACGGACCTGCAGCACTCACCAAAGTCACCTCAGGTGGCGGACGTCGGGTGACTTGAGCGGGCGCGTTGACCACCCGCACCGGTTGGTGAGTGCCCGGCGTCCGCCTTCCTCTGCCAGTAGGATCCGGTATGGCTCTGGACTTGTTCGCCGGGATCTCGGTCAGCGACTACGCGGCCGCGGTCGATTGGTACACGAAGCTGCTGGGGGCGCCGCCGAGCTTTCTGCCGAACGACATCGAGGCGGTCTGGGAGGTCGGCGACCACCAGTTCCTCTACATCGAGGTCGTTCCCGAGCACGCCGGGCACGCTCAGCACACCCTGTTCGTCGAGGACTTCGAGGCCCGGATCCAGGCGATCTCCGAACGCGGCATCGAACCCGCGAAACGCGAGACCTACGAGAACGGCGTCCGCCACGTCACGTACTACGACCCCGAGGGCAACGAGATCTCGTACGGCGGCGCCCCAGTGGAGTAACGCCGGTTGGTCACGGTTCGTGGTCGGCGCGGTGGCGGACGAGGTCGGGGAGGAAGTTCTCCAGGTTGCCGATCTCCTCGATGTGGTGACGGATCCACGCCGCGAGCTTCGGGGCGGGGAACGCGCGGGTGTGCGCCACCCTGTTCAGGAACAGACCGGCCAGCACCGTGGTGTCGCCCAGCGTGAGGCGGGTCGTGTAGCGGCTGCCGCCGTGGTACGGCTCGAACTCGTTCTCGAACCGGACGATCGACGTACCGAGGATGCGTTTGGAGATGATCGCGAACTGCTGGTCGACCGTTTCGACGGTGACCTGGAGATCGGTCAGGTTGGCGAGGTCGCGGCCCAGCGCCTCCTTGATGTGCAGCCGGGCGCCGGGAGCGACCACCTGGCCGGGGGTCGTCAGCTCGTACGAGATGTGGTCCAACGGGTGCCAGACGAGGTACCGCGGCCAGGTGGCACCGGCGTACCGCATCGTCCCGGGCACGTGGCCGTACCACCAGGCGAGCATCTCCGGCGTCACCTGGTCGAGCGGCGCGTGCCGGATCGTCACGACGGTCCGCCCACCGTCCGAAGACGTGGACACCTGCGCCGACTCCGTCGGCCGCAACGGCCACAGAACAGGCCGCGGAGCAGGGAGTTCCACAGCATCCATCCCCCCGCCGTGCCCCAACCCTCCCACCCCAAACCCTCAGTCTCGAACCGCGATCCGATCCACCAATTCCCACGGCAGCACACGTACGTCGACCGCCGTCCGCCCCTCGAGTTCGGCCCGCAACAGCCGGTGGATCCCGTCGAGGATCGTGACCCGTCCGTCCGGTCGGCGTACGACGTCCAGCGGGTGACTCAGGTCGGCCGCCATCGTCCGGTCGTACTGCTCGCGGTACAGCATCGGATCACCCGCGACCTGGTACGGCGTGACCTGGAACGGCCGGCCGTCGTACGCCCAGAAGGGGAGGTCGAGATGCCCGGCGAGCTCACACAGCGGAACGCGAAGGGTCGGCAGGTCCAGCTGGTGGAGGAGCGAGAGGTCCCAGTGGAAGTCGAGGATGTACGACGACAGCTCCGGCGGGACCTGGTCCGCCAGGGGAAAGGGACGGCGGGTCACTCGTAGATCTTGCGCAGCCGGAGCGTCATCGAGTTCTCGATGTGTTGGGTCATCGCGGACTCGGCGGCGGCGGGGTCGCCGGAGGCGATGGTTTCGACCAGTGTGCGGTGTTCGGTCAGGACCTCGGGGCCGATGTCGCGGTCGTAGTGGAGGCGGAAGATGTGCAGGTGGCAGTGGGTGCGCTCGAATGCGAGCCGGACCTGCTCGCTGCCGGACAGCCCCGCGATCAGCGAGTGGAAACGGTTGTCGTGCGCGGTCAGCGACTTGTAGCCGGCGTAGTCGACCGACGTCGGCTCGACCGCGTTCGCCAGCTCGGTCCGCAGCCGGTCGCGCCCGTGGTCGTCGATCAACTCGGCCGCCCGCCGCGCCGCCCACGGCTCCAGCAGTAGCCGGAACCGGTACAGGTCGTCGAACTCGTCCAGCGTGAGCAGAGGCGTCGCGCGGTACCCCTTGAGCGGTTCCTTGACCGCCAGTCCCTCCGACTCCAGCCGCGCCAGCGCCTCCCGCACCGGCGTCGACGACACCTGGAACTCCCGCGCCAGCCCGTCGATCGAGATCCGCGCGCCGGGCCGGATGACGTGGTCCATCAGCATCGTCTTGATCGCCTCGTACACGTCGTCGGCGAGCATCTGCCGCCGGAGCAGCCGCCGGTCCTGCGGCGCCACGGTCCCGAGGGTGGGTTCCGTCATCGGCTCTCTCCGGATCCTGGTCGCGGTCTTGACCCGGCCGGTCGTCTTCGGCAGGGTGGCACTGTAATCATGCATCATGCACGATTCGACCCGGGCTAGCTACGGGAAGGCAGAAAACGAATGGTGAGGTTCGAACAGGTCGGAGTCCTGCCCGAGCCGGGGGACAACGTTGCAATCGCCTCCCGCCGGCTCGAAGCCGGGGCGGAGATCGAGCTCGGCGATGCTGTGGTCACGCTGCCACACACCGTGCTCGAGGGGCACCGCTTCGTAGTCACCCGAGTGGCTCCCGGTGAGGCGCTGACTTCCTGGAACACCCCGTTCGCCCGCGCTTCTCGCGACCTGGTCCCGGGCGACTACGTGTGTACGCCGACCAGCCTCGCGGCAGTCACCGCCCGCGGGGTCGAGGGCCTCCCGGACGAGCCGTCGGCCACCAACGAGCCGCTCGACCCGTACGAGCTGGACGAGTCCGCGCTGAACTTCGGCGCGCAGGTGACCAGTGTCGAGCAGCCCGGAACGTTCCTCGGCTACCCCCGCGAGCAGGGCCCGGCCGGCACCCGCAACCACGTCGTGGTGATGGCGACCAGTTCCCGCAGCAGTGGGTTCGTCACCGAGCTCGCCCGTCGCTTCGACGGCGCGGCTGCCGGGGACGGCGTCGTACCCGTGGCTCACACCGAGGGCGGCGAGGACGAGGTCCCGAACAACCTGCATTTCCTGCTCGCGACGCTGGCCGGCTTCACCCTGAATCCGAACGTCGGCGCCGTACTGATCGTCGACACCGAGGACGACGTGGTGTCCGGCCAGGCGATCAAGGACTTCATGGCGGAGCACGACTATCCGTCGATCAAGGTCCCGTACGCGTACTTCACCCGCAGGGCCGGGTTCGGGCACGACCTCACCGAAGCCGGCGCGCTGGTCGAGCCGTGGCTGCCGGTCGTGGACGCCCAGCAGCGCGAGGAGGTCCCGCTCGCCGACCTCAAGATCGCCTTGCAATGCGGTGGATCCGACGCGTTCTCGGGCATCTCCGCCAACCCGCTCGCCGGTCTCGTCGGTGCGGAGGTGATCAAGCACGGTGGCGTCGCCGTACTCGCGGAGACCGACGAGCTGATCGGCGCGGAACCCTATGTGCTGAAGAACGTCCGCGACCTCGCGACCGCGCGGCGGTTCCTCGCCACCATTCGCTCGTTCAAGGAACGCGTCGGCTGGCACGGTCACACCGCGGAGGGCAACCCGTCCGGCGGCAACGTGTACCGCGGCCTCTACAACATCGTCCTCAAGTCGATCGGCGCGGCGCGGAAGCTGCCGCGCGAAGTGCGGCTGGACCACGTGATCGACTACGGCGAACCGCTGCCCGGCAACGGCTACATCTTCATGGACAGCCCCGGCAACGACCTCGAGTCGGTCGCGGGCCAGATCGGCAGCGGCTGCAACCTGATCTTCTTCACCACCGGGAACGGCTCGATCACGAACTTCCCGTTCGTGCCCACGCTGAAGTTCGTCACCACCCACGACCGGTACGAGCGCCTGCACTCCGAGATGGACGTGGACGCCGGCCGCTACCTCACCGGTACGCCGATGGCCGAGCTGACCGCGGACACCTTCGACCTGACCGTCCGGGTCGCGTCCGGCGAGCCGAGCGCGGGGGAGCGGGCCGGCCACAGCCAGGTGTCGATCTGGCGGAACTGGAAGCAGAGCGGTCCGCGCGAAGGCATCTCGATCACCACCGACGGCCGGATGAGCCGCAAGCTCATCGACCTCCCGGCCGAGGACCGCGACGCTCCGCTGGACGGTCTTCCGCTGGCGGGTCTTGGCTCCAACGCCCGGACTGCCGTACGGCTGTTGCAGGTTGACGACCGGCTGGTGCCGGAGGCCGTGGGACTGATCTTGCCGACCAGCCTGTGCTCTGGGCAGATCGCGCTGCGGCTCGCGGCGCAAGGTGACCTGGAGAAGTGGGCCGGCGACGCGGTCACGCGGATGGTCGCGCTGCCGCACACCGAGGGCTGCGGCAGCAGTGGCGGCGCCTCCGAGGAGACGTTCGCGCGCACGATGCTCGGCTATCTGCTCCACCCCAACACGCGGATGGCGCTCCTGCTCGAGCACGGCTGCGAGAAGACCCACAACGACTACTTCCGGTCGCGCCTGGTCGAAGCCGGCGCGGACCCGTCCCGCTTCGGCTGGGCGAGCATCCAGGCCGACGGTGGCCTGGACGCGGTCGGCGCGAAGGTGCGCGACTGGTTCAACAGCTTCGACCTGGACGCTCCGGTCGAGTACGCCGGGACCCTCGGCGAACTCACCATCGGGTTGGAGGCGCGCGGCCCGCTGACCTCCGAGACCGCTGAGGCGCTGGCGTTGGTCGGTCGCGACATCGTCGGCTCTGGTGGATCCGTTGTCCTCTCGTCCCGAGGCGGACTGCTCGCGCACGACGGCTTCCGTCGTACGGCGTTCGGCTCTGACGCGGCCGTGGGGCCGACCATCGCGCATGGGCAGCGGTTCGCGGCGCGGGGGTGGCACGTGATGCGGATGCCTGGCACGGACTGGATGGAGACGGCGACCGGCTTCGGCGCGTCCGGCGTCCAGCAGATCCTCGCGCACGTTGCCGGCGGCACCTTGTCCGCGCAGCGCTTCGTCCCGGTCGTTGAGTTCAGCAACGATCCCGAGACGGTGGCGAAGTACGGCGACGACCTCGACGCGGTGGCCACCGGCAACGCCGTGGACCAGGCCCGGATCGGTCTGGACACCATCGCGGCGGTGGCGAGCCGGCAGTTCGTTCCGAAGGCGGTTGCGTCAGGCAACGTCGGCTTCCAGATCACCCGCGGTCTCCTCGGCACCTCGATGTGAAAGGCATCTCCATGCATTTGGTCCGTTACCAATCCCCGGACGGTCGGCCCGTTGTCGGTGTGCGTACCGATGACACCGTGGCGCCCGTCGAAGGCGTCGGCAGTTTCGCGGAGTTGCTGCGGCTTCCGCTCGACGACCTGAAGACAGCGGTCGCCAAGCTAGGGGAGCCGGTCCCGGTCGACGGCCTGAGGTTCCTGCCGCCTCTCGACGGGCGGGGTGAGGTCTGGTGTGCGGGCGTCACCTATGAGCGGTCGCGTGGTGCGCGGATGGAGGAAAGCACCGAGCAGTCCGTGTACGACAAGGTCTACACGGCCGATCGGCCGGAGCTCTTCCAGAAGGCCCCGGCCTGGCGCGTGGTGGCCGACGGCGAACCGGTCGGCATCCGGGTCGACTCGGGTCACGACGTACCCGAACCTGAGCTCGCGGTCGTCGCCAACAGCCACGGCGAGATCGTCGGCTTCACGGTGTGCAACGACATGAGCTCGCGCTCGATCGAGGGCGTGAACCCGCTGTACGTACCGCAGGCCAAGCTGTTCGCCGGTGGCTGCTCGCTGGCGGCCGGCATCCGGCCCGCGTGGGAGGTCGCGAACCCGAAGGACCTGAGCATCGACCTGGTCATCGAACGCGACGGCGACGAGGTGTTCGCGGGTACGACGTCCACCGCGAAGCTGGTGCGGGAGCTGCAGGACCTGATCGACGTCCTGTTCGTGCCGAACGACTTCCCGGACGGCGTGATCCTGGCGACCGGCACCGGGATCGTGCCCGAGCTGGACTTCGCGCTGGCCGAGGGCGACGTCATCACGATCACGATCGCCGAGGTCGGCACGCTGACGAATACGGTGGCCGTCGGCCGGGAACCGTTCGCGTTCCTGGCGACCGAGAACCTGGAGGAGAAGCGATGATCCCGGACACCACCCCCGCCGAGCTCGAGCAGGCTCTCGCCGGCGCCGCGGCTGCCGCACCGGCGCTGGGCGCCGCGGAACCCGCCGTACGGGCCGGGTGGATCCGCACGGTGGCGGACGCCCTGGACGCGGCGGCAGACGAACTGGTGCCGATCGCGATGCGGGAGTCGTCGCTGCCGGAGGCGCGGCTGCGCGGCGAGGTCGCGCGGAGCACCGGCCAGCTGCGGATGTTCGCCGAGGTGCTGGAAGAAGGCTCGCTGCTCGAGGTCATCATCGACACGGCGGACGCTCAGGCGAAGCCGGTACCCCGGCCGGATCTGCGCCGGGTCCTGGTGCCGCTCGGACCGGTGCTGGTGTTTGCTGCCAGCAACTTCCCGTTCGCCTTCAGTGTCTGTGGCGGTGACACCGCCTCAGCTTTGGCGGCCGGGTGTCCGGTGATCGTCAAGGCGCACCCCGGTCATCCTGAGCTGTCCGCGCGGACCGCCGACGTGATGATCGCGGCGCTGGCCTCGGCCGGTGCCCCGGCTGGTTCGTTCGGTCTGATCCAGGGCTTCGACGTTGGCGTGACCGCGCTGAAGGACCCGCGGATCACGGCGGCCGGCTTCACCGGCTCGGTTCCGGCCGGCAAGGCGCTGCACGAGATCGCGGTCACCCGGCCGGAGCCGATCCCGTTCTACGGTGAGCTCGGCAGTCTGAACCCGGTCTTCGTCACCCAGGCCGCGATCGATGCTCGGGGCAAGGACATCGCGACAGGGTACGTCGGGTCGTTCACCCTCGGCGTCGGTCAGTTCTGCACGAAGCCGGGTCTGCTCTTCCTGCCCGCCGGCCACGGTCTGCAGGACCAGTTGGCGTCGGCGGTCGGTGGAGTCGCCGAGGCGCCGATGCTGAACGACCGCATCAAGGACGGCTTCGGCTCAGGCCTCGACCGGCTGCAGAAGGTCGACGGCATCCGGGTCTGGGCCTCCGGTAGTGCGACGTTGCTGCAGACGACAGTCCCCGAGCTGCTCGCGCGTCGCGACGAGATCCTCGAGGAGTGCTTCGGGCCGGTCTCGATCGTTGTCGAATACAGCGGCGTGGAGGAGCTCCGCGCTGCTGTCGAAGCCTTCGACGGAAACCTGACCGCGACGCTGCACGCCGAGTCGTCTGACACCGAGTTGGCCGCGGAGCTGCTGCCGTTGCTGACGGCAAGGGCCGGAAGGGTGCTGTGGAACGGCTGGCCGACCGGTGTCGCCGTGTCGTGGGCACAGCACCACGGCGGGCCGTTCCCGTCGACCGTCGGCTCGATCCACACCAGCGTCGGCGTGACCGCGGCCCGCCGGTTCCAGCGACCGGTTGCCTACCAGGACACGCCGGATGCGGTGCTGCCCGACGTACTCAAGGATGCGAACCCGAGCGGCATCAGCCGCCGGGTGAACGGGACCGTGACTACAGGTGAGGTGCCTCGATGACCGATCTGCCACCGACCAGTGACCCGCGCGACGCCGCCGTGCCGCCGGACAGCGGTGATCCGACGCCGGAGAAGACCGGTACGGCGGGCGTGCCGGAGCGTCCCGACGCGCCGATCGGGCGGCGGAGTTTCGACCACTGGTTCGGTGAGAAGGACCGCAACGGCTTCATCCACCGGTCCTGGATGCGTGCGCAGGGCTTCTCCGACGAGGTATTCGACGGCCGCCCGGTGATCGGTATCTGCAACACCTGGTCCGAGCTGACCCCATGCAACGCCCACCTGCGCCGGCTGGCCGACTCGGTGAAGCGCGGCGTCTGGCAGGCCGGCGGGTTCCCGCTCGAGTTCCCGGTGATGTCGCTCGGCGAGACCATGCTCCGGCCGACCGCCATGCTGTTCCGGAACCTGCTCAGCATGGACGTCGAGGAGTCGCTGCGCGGCAACCCGATCGACGGGGCCATCCTGCTGACCGGCTGCGACAAGACCACACCGGGCTCGATCATGGGCGCCGCGAGCGTCGACCTGCCCACCCTGGTGGTGACCGGCGGCCCCATGTTGAACGGTAAATTCCGCGGCTGCGACATCGGCTCGGGTACGGCCGTCTGGCGGTTCACTCAGGACCGCAATGCCGGCCGGATGACCGAGGCCGACTACGCGGCGGCCGAGTCCGGCATGTCCCGCAGCAACGGACACTGCATGACCATGGGTACGGCGTCCACGATGGCGTGCATGGCTGAGGCACTGGGCCTGCAGCTGACGGGTTCCGCGGCCATCCCCGCGGTCGACTCCCGCCGCTACTCGATCGCTCAGCAGGCCGGTCAGCGGATCGTCCAGATGGTTCACGAGGACCTGAAGCCGAGCGACATCCTGACCCGCGACGCCTTCGCGAACGCGGTCCGGGCGAACGCGGCGATCGGTGGCTCGACCAACGCGGTCATCCACCTGCTCGCGATCGCCGGCCGGGTCGGCGTCGACCTGACGCTGGACGACATGGACGAGTGGGCCCGCGGCGTGCCGTGGCTCGTCGACCTGCAGCCGTCCGGCAAGTACCTGATGGAGGACTTCTACTACGCCGGCGGCCTGCCCGCGGTGATGAAGGAGATCCTGCCGCTGATCAAGGCCGACGCGATCACCGTGACCGGCAAGACCATGGGCGAGAACGTCGCCAACGCGGAGCGGACCGACTGGAGCGGTCAGGAGGGTCAGCCGGCGACCGCCGTGATCCGGCCTGTCGGCGATCCGCTGGGCAGTGGCGCGGGAACCGCCGTACTGAAGGGGAATCTCGCGCCGGACGGTGCCGTGATCAAGCAGTCTGCGGCGTCTGAGCGGTTGTTGCAGCATCGCGGTAAGGCGCTCGTGTTCAGCAGCATCGAGGAGTACGACAAGGCAGTCGAGGACCCGGATCTCGACGTCGACGAGGACACCGTGCTGGTGCTGCAGAACTCCGGCCCGCGTGGCTACCCGGGGATGCCCGAGGTCGGCAACATGACGATCCCACGCAAGCTCGCCGAGATCGGTGTCGACGACATGGTGCGCATCTCGGACGCGCGGATGAGCGGTACGGCGTACGGCACCGTCGTACTGCATGTCACTCCGGAAGCGGCTGTTGGTGGACCGTTGGCGTTGGTACGGACTGGTGACTGGATCGAGCTGGACGTGCCGGCGAGGCGGTTGCATCTGGACGTGCCGGACGAGGAGCTGGAGAAGCGGCGCGCCGACTGGCAGCCGCCGGCGCCACCGACCGATCGCGGCTGGGCACGGCTGTACGTCGACCACGTGACGCAGGCCAACCAGGGCTGCGACCTGGACTTCCTCATCGGCCGAACCGGTTCGGCCGTAGCCAGGCAGAGCCACTGATGGCATCCGCACAACAACCTCCGAGCGAAGCGAGGGTTTCGTCTTGGGGACCTTTTGAAGCTGTCCGAGGGCTCCGGCCGAAGGGTGTGATCCCGCAGGTCACGCCGATCCGCCGGTTGCTCTCGGATGTCCCGACCTCAGCAGACCCGTACGCCGAAGCGCAGGCGGCGCTCGAACCCCTGCGATCCCGCATCGCCCCTGACGCGCGGATCGCCGTGACCGCGGGCAGCCGTGGCATCCACGACCTCGTCCCCGTGGTCAAGGCGGCTGTCGACTGGCTGAAGTCGGCGGGCGCCGCGCCGTTCGTCATCCCCGCGATGGGATCGCACGGCGGTGCGACCGCGGACGGTCAGAAGGAGATGCTCGCCGGGCTCGGCATCACGCCGGAATCCGTCGGTTGCCCGATCGAGGCGACCATGGAGACGGTGGTCGTCGGCACGCTGTCCGACGGCACCGAGATCCACCACGATGCGATTGCCGCCAAGGCGGACGGCGTACTCCTGGTGAACCGGGTCAAGCCGCACACCGACTTCCGCGGTCCGATCGAGAGCGGGATCGCGAAGATCCTCGCGATCGGCCTGGGCAACCACGTCGGTGCGGCCTCGCTGCACGCCGGCGGCATCCCGTCACTGGGCGGGAACGTCGAGGCGGCCGCCCGTATGGTCGTTGCGCAGGGCAAGGTCCTTGGTGGGTTGGCGATCCTGGAGAACGCACGGGAGAAGACCGCCGCGGTCGAGCTGCTCGAGCCGGACGGTATCGCTGGTGTGGCTGAGCAGGCGTTGCTGCAACGGGCGGGCGCGTTGCTCGGCCGGTTGCCGTTCGACGAACTGGACGTGCTGGTGATCGATGAACTGGGCAAGGACAAGTCCGGGGCCGGCATGGACACGAACGTGATCGGCCGGTGCTGGGTGCACGGGATCCCCGAGTTCGAGTCGCCGTCGATCGCGACGATCAGCGTGCACTCGCTCACCCCGGCGTCGCACGGGAACGCCTCCGGCCTCGGCCTGGCCGACGTCATCCCGGCGCGTCTGCTGGAGCAGGTGGACTTCAGGGTCAGCTATGTCAACGCCCTGACGTCCGGCGCCGGGGGAGCCCGCCGCTCCCGGTTGCCGATGGTGATGGAAGACGACGAGGCCACCGTGCTCGCCGCCGCGACGATGTGCGGCCGGCGCGACTGGTCCGAGCTCCGGCTGGCCCGGATCAAGGACACCTTGTCCCCGAACGAGTTGATGGTGACGCCGGCACTGCTGACCGAGGTGAGTGACCGCTTCGACCTGGAGATCACCGGGCCGGCGCGGGACCTGACAGCGGCCGGCCGGCTCGGACCCTGGAGAGACGCATGAACCTTCGCGAGGCACACGCACTGCTGGCCGATCGTGGTTTCCGCCCGGGCGGCGCGTCCGCGCGCACGTTCCCGGACGGGGCGCCGTACAAGGTGGAGATCCCTTCGTGTGAAGGGCCGCGGGTGATGACCGCGGTGCTGGAGGAAGCCAAGACCCGTGGCGTACGGATCGACCGGGTGTCGCAGGGCAGCGGCGTGATGATGCTGACCGACGGCGAGATCGAGGAGATGCTCTCGCTCGGTACGTCGGCCGGAGTCGAGGTCTGTCTGTTCCTCGGCCCGCGTGGTGCGTGGGACATCGGTGGTCAGGCCAAGGTTTCCGCTGCTGTCGGCGGTGTTGCGCGGGGCAACGAGATGGTTGCGGCGTCGCTCTGTGACGCGTTCCGGGCCGTCGAGCTCGGGGTGCGGAGCCTGCTGGTCGGGGACATCGGCGTACTGGAGCTCCTCGGTGAGCTGAAGGTCGACGGGTCGTTGCCGTCGGACTTGGTGCTGAAGACGTCGGTGCTGATGCCGTTGCCCAATGCCCCGACGGCTCGGTTGTACGAGCGGTTGGGGGCGACGAGCCTGAACGTGTCGACCGACCTGCCGGTGCCGGTGCTGGCGGAGATCCGGTCGGTGACGTCGGTGCCGATCGACATGTACATCGAGGTCCCTGACGATCAGGGTGGGCATGTGCGGTTCTACGACGTACCGGAGATCGTCCGGGTCGCGGCGCCGGTCTATCTGAAGATGGGTCTGCGGAACGCACCGAACATCTATCCGGTGGGTGCGCATCTCACCGGGACGGCAGAGGCGCTCGGGCGGGAACGGGTACGGCGGGCGGAGTTGATCCTGCGGTTGCTGGCCGAACAGGATGAGGCATGACGCCTGCTGATCCACTGGTCGCCCGGTTGCGTTCGGCCCTGGGCGACAACGCGGTTGTCGACGATCCCGACGTACTGGACAGTCATCGCAATGACCACGCGACCTTCTGTACGGCCGGCGTACCGCGGCTGCTAGTGCGGCCGTCGTCGACCGCTGACGTCTCGGAGGTTCTGAAGGCTGCTGGGTCATTCCGTGTCCCTGTGGTGACGCAGGGAGCCCGGACCGGGTTGTCGGGTGCGGCGAACGCGTCGGACGGCTGCCTGTTGCTGTCGACCGCGCGGATGAATCAGATCCTGGAGGTCTCGGTCGAGGACCAGGTCGCCGTGGTGCAACCGGGTGTGGTGAACGCCGACCTGTCCCGGGCCGTGCTCGAGAAGGACCTCTTCTACCCGCCGGATCCGTCGTCGTGGGAAATGTCCACGGTGGGTGGCAACATCGCGACCAACGCCGGTGGGCTGTGTTGTGTGAAGTACGGCGTGACGTCGGACTTCGTGCGTGGACTGGAGGTGGTGCTGGCGTCGGGCGAGGTTGTCCGCACCGGCCGCCGGTCGGCGAAGGGCGTCGCCGGGTACGACCTGACGCGGTTGATCGTCGGATCCGAAGGCACGCTGGGCGTCGTCACCGAGGCGACGCTCGCGCTGCGGCCCGCCCCCGAAGCCTCGTTGACCGCGGCGGCTACCTTCCTGTCCATCGAGGAGGGGATCGCTGCCGCGGCCGCGGTCATGTCCTCCGGCCTCCGCCCCTCCCTGCTCGAATTCCTGGATCGTCCGACCTTGCGGGCCATCCAGGACTATCGCGACATGGGACTCCCCGCCGACGTCGGATCGATGCTGATCGCGCAGTCGGACCGCGGTCAGCGCGCTGCGGAGGACGTGGCGCGCATCGCGGCGATCTGCACCGAGCATGGCGCCATCGACGTCGCCGAGGCGTCGGACGCCGAGGAGTCCCGGATGCTTCTCGAGGCCCGGCGCCTGGTCAATGCGGCTCTCGAACCCCTCGGTGTCACTCTCATCGACGACGTCGCCGTACCCCGCTCGAAGCTGGTCGCGTTGCTCCGCGGCATCGCCGAGATCGGCACGAAATTCGACGTACTGATCTGCTGCCCCGGCCACGTCGGCGACGGCAACATGCACCCCACCGTCGTCTTCGACCGCGACGACCCCGACGCCGAAGCCCGAGCGCTGCAAGCCTTCGGCGCCGTGATGGAACTGGGCCTGTCGCTAGGCGGCACCATCACCGGCGAACACGGCATCGGCAAACTCAAACGCCACTGGCTCGCCCAGGAACTGGGCCCGGTGGGCTTGCGTCTGCAACGCGAGATCAAGGCGGTCTTCGACCCCGACAACCTTCTGAACCCCGACAAACTCTTCCTCTGAGTCCCCCTGCCCGGAGTCGAACCAGGAACCCGGCCTTCGGAGAGCCAGGCGAGAATTCCGTCACCAGGGGGATTCCGGTACGCCGCCGGTGGGGCGGCGTACCCGCAGCGTTCTACTCCTCGACCGAGACGACGCGGACCCAGTCGGAGCAGTCGGCTTCACACCAGACGTGATCGCCACGGTGGGCGATCCGATCACGCTGTACATGCCCACAGGCAAGGTGTACCCGGCGCAGCGCATGACCCTGCTTCACTGGAGCACCGGTCCTACCGCCGGGCACTCGCTTCCTGTTCCTGAGGTCGGCCATGGCCGGTCCTCCTCTCTTCTCATCTTGTTTGTTGCCCAAGGCATCCTTGTGCGTGCAGGAGACAGGATTCGAACCTGCTCAGCCCGAAGGCGACGGGGTTACAGCCCACCCCGCCTCTCCCACGGCGGCGCTCCTACAGGTATCGACGGACTGCTTCGCAGTACTGCCGAAATTCATGGGGGAACTTCTCGCTCAACCTGTGTTCCTCACCAACTACGTCCCGGTGCATCGCCGCAGCGGCCAACGGCAACGTCGCCAGCACCCATCCGGACCGGGTGAGAAGGCCGATTCCCAGGTGCAGCAGGGTGCAGCCGACGTACATCGGATTGCGGCTCACGCCGTACGCCCCGCTCGTCACCAGCTCGTCCGGCTCTGCAAGCTCCGTCCGTGCGGCAGGTTTCACGGCGGCCGCAACGATCAGGCTCCCGGCTCCAACTGCTGCCCATCCAGCCGAGCGCCGGCGCATCAACCGCCACGGGCGGACCTGCTCGAGCGCGATCCCAGCCGCGATCCCGGCCAGGCCGGCTTCGGGGATCGGCACATTCCGCAGCGCGGCGGTCAGACCGGCGTTCGTAGTGCTTCCTCGATGGCGCGCGTGAAGGCACCCGGTTGCTCGATGTGCGGGACGTGTCCGGCCGCATCGATCACCTGCAACGGCCAGCCGAGCCGAGCCCTCGCTTCCTCGGCAAGTGCCAGCGGTACGAATCGGTCCTGCGCTCCCCAGACCAATGTCGTCGGCACGTCGACGATTTCGTGGACCTGTTCGGTACCTGTTGCCACCAGCTGGCGCATCGTCCGTTTGACGTGTGGCACACGTGCGCGGCTCCGCGTGTAGGCGGTGAAGGCGTTGAGCCAATCCGGGTCCCGCTCGCGTACACGGTCCAGGTTGGCGAACGCCCAGCGTTCGAACCTCTCCATGTTCCGCTCGGAAGGCCGAACCGCGAACCTGACCGCCATCACCCGAAGTCCAAGTGGCATCCGGTACGCCCCGACTCCCGGCGCACCGTAGAGAACCAACCGCTGAAGCAGCTTTCCACGTCTCCCCGCGTAGCGCGCCGCCAGCGTCCCTAGCAATGAATGCGCGACCAAGGTCGGCGCCCGGTCACACGTCAACCGGAGCAGATCGGTGAACCATGCGTCGAAGGTCGCGGTATCCAGGCGATCAACCGGATCAGACTCGCCAAGCCCTGGTGCATCGGGAATGACGAGCCGGTGCTCCTCCGCCAACCGGGAGATCACCGGTGCCCAGTAGATCCCTCCACACTCGATTCCCCCGTGCAGCAAGACCAGCGGCGGGCCATCGCCACCGACGAGCATCGTCGTCGGAACACCGGCAATCTCGACCCGCTGCTCATCGACTGCAAGCCCTCGCAGCAACCGCGCCCTGTCGTCCATGGCTCACCTCGGTACCAACCGTAGGCACTGGCTACGCGCTTCCGCTTCCGAAGAACCACGCAACCAGGTGCGGCCACACCTGCGGAGAACCACGTACCCCGTACCGGATTCGAACCGGTGATCTTCCGGATGAGAACCGGACGTCCTGACCACTAGACCAACGGGGCCTGGCAGGGGCGGCCGGTCCATCCCGGCCGCCCCAGCGGTGAGAGTGAGATTCGAACTCACGGACCAACCGAAGCCGATCGACGGTTTAGCAAACCGCTGCCCCTGCCCACAGGCGGACCTCACCTCGAATCGTGCCTTGACGACAGGAGGTACTCTCCGGCGCCTACCCGTCCTGCGCCTGACGACGCCGGACAGATTCATCCGACGCCAAGTACCTCCTGTCGTTACGTCCCCCAACCACGCCGAACCAACGCACCAGGCACCTTCACTACCCCAACTCCGCCGCGCCCCACCGACCTCACCCCCGACCTCCGCGCCCGCCGCGGGACCTCCGTGCCGACCTCCGACTCCGCCGCCCGCCGTCTCCCCTGACGACGGCGGGCGGCGCATCCTGTGGATAACTCCCACGTCCTCAGCCCTCGCACTTGTACGCTTAGTGCAAAGGAAGAGGCGCACAGCAGGCAGGCCCACGACCGCGGACCCGCCCACCGCTTCAGCCCTTGACGCAGATGACCTGCTTGAGATGGGCTACGACCTCGACCAGGTCCGACTGGGCCGCGATGACCGACTCGATGTCCTTGTACGCCGCGGGGATCTCGTCGATCACCCCGGCGTCCTTGCGGGACTCGACCCCCGTGGTCTGCGCGACCAGGTCGTCGACCGTGTACCGGCGCTTCGCCTCGTTGCGGCTCATCCGCCGGCCTGCCCCGTGCGAGGCCGAGTAGAACGACCGCTCCGACCCAAGACCGCGGACGACGTACGACCCCGTGCCCATCGACCCCGGGATCAGCCCGAGGTCTCCGCGCCCGGCCCGGATCGCACCCTTGCGGGTGACGAGCAGGTCGAGCCCGTCGATGCTCTCCTCGGCCACGTAGTTGTGGTGGCACGAGATCGGCTGCTCGAACCGCACCTCCTGCTCGAACGACTCCCGCACCGCCTGCATCACCAGCGCCAGCATCACCGCACGGTTGCCCGACGCGTACTGCTGCGCCCACGTCAGGTCCCGCCGGTACGCCTCCATTTCCGGCGTACCCGACAGGAATACCGCGAGATCACGGTCCGGCAGGTCCGCGTTGTGCGGCAGGTCCCGCGCGATCCGCATGTGCCGCTCGGCGAGTTCCTTGCCGATGTTTCGGCTGCCCGAGTGCAGCATGAGCCACACGCGGTCCTCGTCGTCGAGGCAGACCTCGATGAAGTGGTTGCCGCCACCCAGCGAACCCATCTGCTTCTTCGCCTTCGACTCCCGGTCCTGCACCCCGTCGTGCAGGCTGGTGAACGACCCCCACAGCCGCTCCCACCCCCGCGGGTCCAGCCCGAGCCGCCGGATGCTCACCGGGTCCCCGTGCGCCCGGAACCCAACCGGCACGGCGGCCTCGATCCGTGAACGGATCGAGGACAGGTCATCCGGCAGGTCCGCGGCCGTCAGCGAGGTCAGGACACCTTCCATCCCGCACCCGATGTCGACGCCGACCGCGGCCGGCGACACCGCCTGGTACATCGCGATCACCGACCCGACGGTTGCACCCTTGCCGAGGTGCACATCCGGCATCACCCGGACGCCGTACACCCACGGCAGGGCCGCGATGTTCCGCAGCTGCCGCAGCGCCTGCGCACCCACCTCGTACTCCTGCGCCCACATGAGCGTGGAGCTCTTGGCCCCGCTCAGCTCCACCGGAAACTCCACGTTCATCTCCTCACCCTCCTCGTTCGTGTGCATGCGGTGGAAGTGGGACTCGAACCCACACATCCGGTGAAGGATCGACCGTTTTCGAGACGGCTGCCGGTAGGCCAACGCTCGGCTTATTCCACCTGAGAGCTGCCAGGGCAGGGCTCGAACCTGCGGGACCTCGGGTCAGAACCGAGGGTGGGTCACCGTCGCCCACCTGGCATCACGCTCCGACGCGAGACCCGGGTGGGGGTTCGCGTCAGAGCGCCAACTCGGCACGGGAAGGGATCCACGGCTGCCACAGCAGCGGCATGCCGGCCTCTTCGGGCGTGCGTGAGCCCTTCTTCTCGTTGCAGGACGAGTGTGCGGCGACAGCGTTCAGCCACTCGCCTCGTCCACCGCGCGACCGCGGAACCACGTGGTCCATCGTCGTGGCACCAGGCCCACCGCAGTATGCGCAGGTGTACTTGTCCCGCTTCAGTACGCCGGCCCGCGTGTACTGCAGCCGGCCGGACGCGTACCGCCACTTCGTCACGACGTACCGGACGAGACGCAGTACCCGGGGGAGGGGGAATGGTCCGATGCTCGCGCCGTCATGCGCTTCCTCGACGACGGCGACCTCCCGGACGAGCATCCGGATGGCGTGCTGGACCGACACGACATGCAGTTGCTCGTACGAGGCGTTGAGCACGATCACACCGCTCATGTGGTTCCTCCTCCCATCCAGTGTGCCCGACAGCTCGCAGTCAGGTCGGGTGATCTCGGTGTCGGTCGTGTGGTGCGGCTCCAGGGACTCGAACCCTGAACCTCCTGGTCCTAAGCCAGGCGCCTCTCCCATTTGGGCCAGAGCCGCAGGTACTGCGTTCTCTCACGTACGGCGACCGGACGGGGCCAACTGGGCCCGGCTGACGTCGTACCTGAGGGTGTCCGGCGGGGCTCGAACCCGCTTCCTCCGGGTCCACATCCCGGCGCCTCGCCCGCTTCAGCCTCGGACACAGCACGCCCGGCAGGACTTGAACCTGCACGCTCCTGCTTCGTAGGCAGGTGCTCTCTCCGGTTGAGCCACGGGCGCTGAGCGCCCTGCGCCGGATGTGGTGCGGATTTCCGTCGCAGGGCACGTTCGTGGCGCCCGCTCGGCCGGTAGCAGAGCATCCTGCGGGCGCCTGGTCCAGCTGGAGGGACTCGAACCCCCGTCGTCCTCATCCCAAATGAGGTGGCCTGGCCACTGGCCCACAGCTGGTGACGTCCCCGGGGCGTTGCGAGCCCCAGGGACGGATGCCCGAGTTCGCCGGCTCGTGCGAGCCGGCGGTCCCGGGCCTCTTCCCCGGCGCACGGGCGGCGCCGCAGGGAAGGTCTCCTGGGCCGTCGGTGACCCGGGAGAAAATGCGATGAATGTCCAGTTGTCAATTGTTCGAGTCGGTATCCGTGAATACCGGAAAAAGCATCGGTGGAAGGAGTCGAACCCTCGTGACGCGGGTTTGGAATCTGGCCCGCAACCATTGCGCACCGACGTGGTGAAATGTGGCAAAAGAAAAGAGCCGCCTGGTGCCGGTGACCCGGCTCAGACGGCTCCTGGGATGATCTCCCGCTGGAGATCACACAGGTGGGCCGCCCGGACTCGGGCTCAGTTCGGTCCCGCTGAGCTGGTGATAGAAGGCATCGATGTGCACTGATCGCAGGCACGCCGACAAAGCCGTGGCATCCAACTGCCAGGCGTTCCTCGGGTTCCACTCTCGGTACACGATCACTCCTAGGTCTGTAGTCCTTGCGGGGTTTATTCTGGCGCATCCCTCACAACCACGTCAACGCATTTGCCGTTTCAATTGTTCCCACGCTATTTCCTGCCCCTTCCGACGTTCCCAATCCCCGACAGGTTCCGCCGCTGTTCCCCGACAGGTCGCGCCGCCGTTCACCGACCGGCCGCCGTACCCCAACCCCACCGCTACCGACCGCCACCACCCGCTGACCGCCCACCACCCCGGCTCAGACCCCTCAACCGCCCCCCGATCCGTATCCGATTCGGAATCACCCCCACCCGCCCGCTACACTCTTGCCTCGGCGTCCGCGCCACCCGCCGCCTTAGCTCAGTCGGCAGAGCGTCTCACTCGTAATGAGAAGGTCGTCGGTTCGATTCCGACAGGCGGCTCCACCCGAACCCCCAGGTCAGAGGCCACTCTCTGAAGCTGGGGGTTTCCTCTTTTCGCCGCCCGTGGTGCGGGTCATGGTGCGAGACGGTCGTAAGCTGCGCGACGTGGCTAAGGGGAAGGCGAAGCCGACGCCGAAGCGTCAGCGCGGCCAGATTGAGACGTTGCCGTCCGGCTCGCTACGGTCAGCGTTTGCGCCGGCTTGGATCCGATCTCGAAGGACCGGGTGTACCTGCGAGAGACGGTGCCGGCCGCGCCGAACGCAGCAGATCAGGCAGAAGCGGTGCTCGCCCGGCGACGATGCGATTCTCACCACGTATGTGGCGCTCTCGCCGTGATCCTGCACATCACCAAGCGAGTGCCCGGCCAGGGCCTATGAGAGCCACGCCACCTGCTCATGCGCCATGGGGGTCGGCGAATCGGCCCGGGATTTTCGTCAAGTGAGCAGTTCGTTGCCGAGCGCCCGGGCTAGCCAGTGGCGGAAATCCTCGGGTGACCAGTTGCGGTCACCGACGAGGTGCCGGTGAAGGCCTGGGTCGTTGTAGATGGTGATGACGTCGGCGGCTCGATCCGGGGTGAGCCGGGGGGTGAGGGCGTCGGTGGTGGTGAGGAAGGCAACGATCTGTTGTGCCCCCTCGCGCCGTTGGCGTCCGATGTCGGCCCATAGTCGGGCTACGTCTGGGTCGGTGTCGGCGGCGATGCGGATGACGTCGTACAGGGTCGACACTCGGGCCATGATGCGGGCGAGGAGGTCGGCGTATTCCGTGATGATCTCGGTGCCGTCATCCAGGGATTGCAGATGCTGTGACTCGGGCCGCTCGGCGAGTGGGACGGTGAGGTCGTCGCCGATCAGGGCTTGGTCGTAGGCGGTTTTGAGGAGCCATGGCTTGCCGCCGGCCGCGGTGAAGACGGTCGACCGGCTGACGCCTGCGGCCTCGGCGATGGAGTCGATCGAGGTGCCTGCATATCCGTGGGCGGCGAACAGGTCTGATGCCGCAGTGAGGATGGCGCGCCGGGTTGCTTCGGCGCGCCGGGCTCGGATGCCCGAGCGGTAGGTCCGTTTGGTTGGCGGACTCGCACTCATGTCTTCGCTCCTGGTCCGACCCGTGGTCGCGCGATTGCTGTACGCGCTCGACGCGCATCGAGCCTAGCCGCTGGCACCCCTCTGGTTCCGCAGGGTTTGATTTCATCAGACTCTGAGTATGATGATTTTAGATTCAACAACACTGAAGGGCGTCTGCGCCCCGCTGCCTGGTTCTGCTCGGTTCCGGGCCTGGCGTACCTGCTGCTCTTCCACCACGACCAGTCATGTTCGGAGGAACATCTACATGTCCGTTACACAGGCCTTATCCCGACCACCCCGATCCCAGGTGAGTTCGAAGGGCGGCGCGCCCTGGTCACCGGCGGGTCGCGAGGAATCGGTGCGGCCGTGGCCCAGCAACTCATCGACGGCGGGGCAACGGTCGTCACCAGTGCCCGCAACCGCACCGAGGACACCCCGAAGGACAGCACCTTCATCAGTGCCGACATCCGTACCGCAGACGGGGCGCGCCGCCTCGTCGACGGAACGCTCGAAGCCCTCGGTGGCCTTGAGCTCCTGGTGAACAACGCGGGCGCGGCCCGCGTGCACCTCACGGGCATCCCTGACGAGGAGTGGGAGGACTCTCTTGCGATCAACTTCCTGTCGGCGGTGCGCGTCACTTCGGCAGCGCTTCCGGCACTGCAGCACAGCGACCGGGCGGCGATCGTCAACGTATCCTCGGGCGTCAGCGCCAATCCAGCCGCGCCCATCCTGCAACGGCGCAGCCAAGGCGGCGTTGGAGAGTTGGTCGAAGGGCCTTGCCACCCAGTTGAGCCCTTCCGGCATCCGGGTCAACACCGTCGTCCTCGGTATGGTCCAGACACCAGGGGGCAGCGACGTGCTGGAGACGATGGTGGCAGCCATGGGCGCAACGGCGGAGGAGGCGTACGCCTCAATCCCGCTTGGCCGCGGCGGCGACGCTCGTGACGTCGCCGAGGCGATCGCGTTCCTGCTGTCCAACCGGGCCCAGTGGATCGCCGGCACCGCCCTTCACGTCAACGGCGGCGCCTAACCGCGACAAGCGGGCCCGGAAACCTCGACGCGAGCCTGACCGACGTTTCCTTGCCTGGAGTTCGCGGTGCGAACTCCAGGCAGGGCCTGCTCGGGCTCGTTTCGCCGAACGTGCAATTCGTGTCTCGAGTGGGTCGAAGCCCTGACCCGCGGTTCAAAGGGGCCATGTGCCGTAAACACTGCCCTCTTCAGGCTCTAGCAGACTCATTCCAGCAGGTCGCGAGCGTCTCCAGATGACGCGAGTTGACCCAGTTTCGCACCACGATTGATCCCACGAGCCAAGCTGAGCGCAGCCGTGCGCCGGCCGGGAGTACGCGCTGGGTCCGTTGCTTCTTCCCTCCCGGCCCGGTGATCCGACAACTGATCCGAGACGGATCTACGCACACCAACGTGCGACCCTGACCGGTAGCGACGACGGCATGCTGACGGTCTCAACGTACGGATCTGCCGATGTGCGTGCGTCTTGACCGGGCACGCCGCGCTACCGAACAGGGACCCGAACCGATCGAGCAGCTCATCGTCTCGAGCCCTCGACCCGTTGGGCGGTGGCATTTTCAGCGGTGCCAGCGGTGCCACACGAGCCGAAGCCATCGACGTTGCTTCGTAGCCACCGGCTCGGCCGTACCACCACTGGAGCAGGTCCGCTCCGCGGATGGCAGCTTGATGCCCGCATGGAATGCGACCATCCGCTGTCGGTCGTCGTCGAGGCCGCTGGAGGGCAGCCGGTCCGCGATGCGAGCCCGCTGCTCGTCAGGAAGCCGGCCCCAGGTAGTTGCTGCGCTCACCTCGAGCCAGTTTCTGAGGCCAGCACGTCCGAGGGACGCCAGGTGCCGGTCTGGGTCGGCCGCGGCACGCAGGTCAGCTTCCACGCGATGCCAGCCACCGGCTTCGCGCGAGAGTCGCCATGCGGCACGCCTGCTCGCGGGCTGGGTCGATGCCCAGGCCACCGCGGCTGTAGATGCCGGAACACCCAGCCTGGCAAGCCCGCGGGCGGCGGCCGCACTGACGCGGGCGCCCGGGTCGAGAAGGACCGGCGTGAGCAGCTGAACGGCCTCGTCCGGCCGTCCGCGACCGAGAACGGCGTTCACAGCCGCTGCCCGGACGCGGACGCTGGCGTGGTCGAGGTGCGCTACGCAGGTCGGCAGGTCCGTCTGGTCGCCGACGACGGCGAGACCGTCCAGGCACGCCGCGCGTACCCGAGCTGCGACTCCAGCGTCGGTGAGCTCTTGGCGGTAGTGGGAGGCGACATTGAGTCCTCGTCGGTGGGCACGCCACCGTGCCTGTTCGCGCACTCGAGGCGCCCGATCGGTCAGCAGCCGGCCGAGAGCGGCGTCGCTGAGGTCGGCGTCAGGCACGCGCGTCAGCGCCACGAGTCGCGCCTCGACGGAGTTGGCGTCTAGAAGAGCGGCCAACTGGTGAGCGTCTGGGGTAGCCATCAGCCAGTCGGCGCACGTCGCGCGTAGCCATTGGTCGGGGTCGTTTCGAGCAGCAGCGACCAAGTCCTCCGAAGTGAGCAGTTCTCGGGTGTGGCCGAACGTAAACGCCCAGCGGCGCACGTGTCGCCGGTCGCTGGCTGCCAGCCTCGACACCAATTCGCTGGCAGGCGTGGCCTGAAGGAGGGCATCTTGTACGTCGGCAAGGGCCTGGGCGGCGTGCTGCCGGTTGCGGCCAGCCAGGAGCACGTCGACGACCAGCTCGGCTGTGTCCGGAGCCAGGCGCGGCCGGAGGCCCTCCCATGCCTGCATGCGCACCTGTGGCACGTGGTCCAGCAGGCGCACGCTCAGGGCCGACGTGGCCACCGGAGAGCTCGCTGCTGCCAGGACATGCGTTGCGCGCTCCCGGAAGCGGCCATCGACGTGCATGCTCGACACAGCGGCGACGAAGCCACTGGGCTCACCCACGGCCGTCCCCAGCCATCCCCGGACTCCGCTCACCGGCGTCCCGTCCGCGTAGGTGAACCTCCGGGCCGCCTGGTCAAGGAGCAGCCAAGAGCGACCATCGAGACGCTCAAGCGTCTGCGAACCAGCAAGCCAGTCCGCGGGTCCACCTTTGGTCGCTGCCGCAGCCAACCGGGTGGCGAGCTCGCGAGCTCCCTTCGCGGTGATCACGCAGCCATCTTGTCCTGTTTGGACGCAGCAGTCGCATGGGTTTGCCCCGCGTCTAACTGGACAGGGACATCCAGCCGCCGATTCACACCCAGCTCAGGGATGTCCAAGTAGCCGCGATCCGGGCGCGAACGCCGACCGCGCCCACCATCAGGCGGCCCGCGAC
Organism: Kribbella sp. NBC_00889; assembly: GCF_045207705.1. Taxonomy (NCBI): domain Bacteria; kingdom Bacillati; phylum Actinomycetota; class Actinomycetes; order Propionibacteriales; family Kribbellaceae; genus Kribbella; species Kribbella sp. NBC_00889. Next base: position 8,222,503 of record NZ_CP108783.1, read on the forward strand.
CATCAAGCATCACATCCGAGCGCGTCAACCACACCTCCCGGAGGTCGTAGCCCGGAGAGAGCGGTCGAGTGGGGCCACTCGGACAGATGCCTTCTCGCCCGCCGGCCGGCGGCTCGTCACGTCGGGTTCGTCCGCCGGCTCTGGCGGCACGTTGCGGCCGGTCGTACGCTCGCCTGAACTCGGTAGCCCATCCCGCTCATGGAACGACCTTCTTCCGGATCTTCGTCGCCATCCCCATCCTGGTCGTCCTGGGCAGCGTCGCCCGCGGGACGTGGCAGTGGAGCTACGACAACACCACGGCTGCCGCCGCTGGAAGCGGCGGCCTGGTGTTCCTCGGCCCGCTGCTAATGATCCTGTTCCGCCAGAAGTACCCGCGCTGGTGGTTCGACTGGAACCTCTAGCTGCAACGGTTCGGAAACTGGGTGAATGCCTATCTCGCGCTCATGGACGACCGCTACCCGTCCACCGACGAGCACCAGTCGGTGCACCTGGACAACCCCTACCCGGACGCGCAACGGGACCTCAACCGGTGGCTTCCCCTGGTCAAGTGGCTCCTTGGCATCCCGCACTACGTGCTGCTGTTCAGGGCGCTGTTCGACTTCGTCGAGGGCGTGATCCGCTGGCACAACCGCGTCATCGCCTACGCCTTTCTGCTGGTCACCGACGAGTACCCGCCCTTCCGGCTGCGGTGATCAGCCCGATCCCCTTCCACGCACTCTCATGGCGCGGACAGCGAAGACGCGGAACGGCCGATGTGAGAATGCTTGTTGAGGGATCATGAGCCTATGGACTCTCAGCGGCGGCACCCCATGACGAGACATCTCGGCGGCCGGGAGGACACCCCATGACGGCTTTGGACAGCGCCGAGCTCCTTGCCGAACTTGAGCCAACGGTCGCAGCGAACCTCAACCGGCACCTGGCCACCGCTAAAGAATGGATGCCCCACGAGTACGTGCCCTGGAGTCTGGGGCGAGACTTTGCCGACCTGGGTGGAGAGGCATGGTCGGTCGAACAGTCGGCGTTGTCGCCAATCGCGCGCACCGCGTTGGAGGTCAACCTGCTAACCGAGGACAATCTGCCCAGCTACCACCGTGAGGTCGAGCGAGCCTTCGGCAGGGATAGCGCGTGGGGCACGTGGGTGAACCGGTGGACCGCCGAGGAGGGCAGGCACGCCTTCTGCATCCGCGACTATCTGCTGGTGACCCGGGGGGTCGATCCCGACGAGCTCGAGCGGGCCCGCATGGCGACCATGGAGTCCGGCTACGACTCTGGCGACAAGCCGCTGCTCAACGTGTGCGCCTACGTGTCGTTCCAGGAACTCGCGACGCGCGTTTCACACCGAAACACCGGAAGGTTCACCGAGGAGCCGATCGCCGACAAGCTACTCACCCGCGTCGCCATGGACGAGAACCTGCACATGATCTTCTACCGGAACATCGTCGCGGCGGCTCTTGAGCTCGCGCCCAGCCAGACCATGCGCGCGATTACCGAGGAGGTCGTCGGCTTCCAAATGCCCGGCAGCATCATCCCCGGGTTCGCCCGCAAGGCGGTGCAGATGGCCAAGGCCGGAATCTACGACCTCCGCATCCACCACGACGACATCGTGACACCGCTGCTGCGTCAGTGGGGTGTGTTCGAGCTCGAGGGCCTGGCCGGCGACGGGGAACAGGCGCGTGAGGAGCTTGCGGCGGCTGTCGATGCTCTCGACGTACAGGCCACACGGTTCGTCGAACAACGCGCGGAGGCGGCCGCCAAGAAGGCCGCCCGACAGGCGACATGAGTCGGCCAACATCCTGTCATGGCTCCCTTCCGCGCGCAGCCGATGTGCGGGCGGGTGAGCCTGACGGCCGACACACTGTCGGCGTGGCTCCTAATGATCCGGACCGGCTGGGCCGAACCTCCCTGCACTACGCGGCCGTAGATGGTCCCGTCGACCAGGTCAGGAACCTCCTGGCGAGCGGCGCGAACGTCGCGGCGACGGACAGGCAAGGGTTCACGCCGCTGCAGGGCGGTCCGGCAACGCCGTCAGGCCAGACTGCCCAGCGCTTCTGGCGCGATTCGCCGGTAGCGGCGTCCGGCGGACGACTTCGTCAACAACCCTTGGCGTTGTACGTGATTCGCGAGTCGCCCAGTCCGTGTAACTCGACCGACCCGGATTGGAACCTCGCATCGAGGGGGCCATCTGGAAGCCGGAACGGAGTGGGGTAGAGCGTTCCGCATTGATCGTGCATATCGACAGATACCCAGATGCGGTCGACAGGACGGACCTGCAGCACGCGAGGCGCCTGCAGACGTGTGATACAGATCGATCCGTCCGTATTGCACGCTTTGGAGGTGTCGTGCGTGACGATTCGAGACACGATCGAGGCCGCGGCCATGACCACCAGCACGACCAGCGCTCCGGCGGTCATCCATGGAACGCGCGCGGTGGTCGCGACACCATCGGTCACAGTTTCGTCCATGCCGCTGATTTTGCCCCGGCGAAGTGCCACCGGGTTCCTCGACACCACCTACAGCCAAGTGACCTGCTACAGCAAGAGTGAGGAGGTCCACCTGTATGTGAATGCCGACGTGGTGGGCGGCGCCACCTCTGTGCGGGTCAGCCTGAACAACGTCGCCTCAGACGGCACCGTGACCGAGCTGGCCTGGGACTCGGTCCCCCGGCCCTGATCCGGGCGAACCTGTTGGAGCGGTTCGTCGTCGACGAGCAGGACGCCGACGAGCTGCGGGGACCGGCCTGATGGCGCCGCCGGTCGACGAGCTGGAGATCTCCGCGGTGTCCAAGGCGGTGAACTCGGTCCGCAACAACGGCCCGGAGCTGCTGGAGCCGCTCGCGCTGAGTTGATCGCCGTCGTACCGGTCCGGCGGCAGTACTCCGGACCGGGCGCCGAACCACGCGTCGAGCACGGCGTCGTCGACCGCGACGTCCCCGCCTCGTCGAAGGACTCATGTTCGGCTGCATCGGCGGACTCGTACCGGTGGCCTGGCTCACAGTCTGGCTAGCCGCTGGGTGGCTGCCGCGCTATGCACTCACTGCTCACCGGCTAGCGCGCAAAGGCGATCTCCCATTCCAGCTCGGACCTCTCCAGGCGTCAGAAGTCCGTGTTCGAAGGGACTCTGACCCCTCCAGTCGACCTCATTCGATTTCATTTCGCACCACGTTTGATCCCACGGCCGCGAGACCTAGGTGATCCCGGCCGATCTAGTCGGGCCGATCGACGTGGCGCCGTCCTCGGGCTCACCGGGCGGGAGCACGGGACTAGCGGCAGAGCCGTAGCCTTCTCGGATGCGGCTGGAGAGCAGTGATCACCCGACTGCCCTGTTGATCACCGGCACGGTCGGAGCGGGCAAGACTTCGGTTGCGGCCGCCGCCGGATCGATCCTGGCCGAAGCGCGTGTTCCGCATGCCGTGATCGACCTTGACGCCCTCAGCCAGTCCTGGCCGACCCCACCGGACGACCCTTTCAACCTCGCGATGGAGCTCCGAAACCTTGAGTCGCTCGCCCGGAACTATCTCTCGGCTGGCGCCTGCCGGTTGGTCCTGTCGGGCGTGGTCGAAGCCACAGCAGAGCGTGCACGCTATCGCGCAGCACTGGGCGTCGAACTGTGCGTGTGTCGCCTTCGTGCCGACCTCGCCGAGTTGCATCGACGTCTTCGGATCCGACATGCGGGCGCCGACCCTGAGATGCGCTGGCACCTTGACCGGGCCGGACAGCTCGACCAGATTCTCGACCAGTCTGCGGTCGACGATTTCGAGGTCATCTCAGACGGACGGACGTTGACCGATATCGCGGCAGACGTACTCACTCGCACTGGCTGGCTCTAAAACCCGACCCAGCCTCCATCACCGAGCTCACCACTCACAGGCCATCGTGCCACTGACCTTGGCTTAGGAAGCTGTGAACGATTCTGCTGGCTGGCTGAGACTTGCCCGGGGTAGCGCGAGACCTTTGCCCAGGGCAACAATGGCTAGCTTTGCACGCTGGCGCCAGAGTTGCTCGGGTCGGTGGGTTTAGAGCTGGCCCGAGCAGAGGAGCAACCGGGCACGTTTGGATCCCCGTGCTCGGCGTTGCCCGGGGCGAAGGGCATGCCGGGTGGTTCGAGGTTCGAGCTGAAGTCGGACGGGTTTCTTTACTGCACCAGTCAAGTTCAGGGCCTGCGTTCTCTCCGAGTTTGGGGGATCCCAGGGCCGCCTTGTGGCCCTATGTTTGTGACTTGCCGGGCCTGTTCCGCAGGTAGAGGTCGCGGAGCAGGCATATCTCCGCACCGTGGTGAATGACCTCGACGTTCGTATACAGGACTTTCTTTGCCATCGGCGCGTGGGCGAAGGCGGGCGGCTCACCTTGCGGCTGGGCGAGTCCTGCCGTGCCGAGGTTGCGCACACCGTTGAGCCAGGTCTCGTACTCGTCATCAAGCTGCTGCAGCGCTTCCTGGGCGGTGCCCGCGTAGCAGAATGTCTCCACGCTGTTGTCATCGCGGCCGAAGCGCTTGCCGTTGGCCGATGCGAACCCGCCGATCAGGTGCGCCAGGCGCCAGGCGATTGTCGTCACAGGTTCCCGTTCGTGCGGCGGCTCGCCGTAGTCCATGGTGAACTCGCCGGCCCCGAAGGAGATCGGCGCGGAGCTTTGGCCTCGTCGGCTGATCGTCCAGCAGTCGGGGACCGGCTGCCAGAAGTACTCGTCGTCGGTCAGCCCATCCATACGGGACCTGAGCCGATGCCGCCAGTGCGACTCGATCTGGTCGACCACCTCGGCGTTCCAGTCAATGTCCACCCGCAGACGGTAGCTGCTGACGGGCTCTCAGCGATCGGTTCTGGGGCTCGCGAATGGGGTCGAGGGTGTTCGACGTGGGGTGTGAGCTGGGAGTACGAGCTGGGCCAAATCGGCGCACCGAAGAGTTCAGTCAACTGGCCGGGTCGTGATCGTGCGCCGCGGGGACCAGGCGCGGCTTTGGACCCGCAACCGCAACGACATCAGCGACCGCTTCCCCGAAATCGTCACCGCCGCCCTGCTGCAGCTGCCCGCCGGCGTCGTTCTGGACGAGCTGGTCATCCTTGGCGCGGACGGCCGCCTGAGCTTCGACGCGCTCCAGCAGCGGCTGGTCACCAGCCCGGCGCGGGCGCGCGCCAAAGCCACGCAGGTGCCCGCCGCGTATGCCGCGTTCGATCTGCTGGCGACGGGGGAGTGGACCTGCGTACCCAGCGCTGGACCGTCCGGCGGCAACGACTCGAGCACCTCGCGCGCTCGTGGGTGCCTTATCCGGACTAGGCAGTTTGTAGTCGGCGACACGTCTCGACGGGCCAGGTCCTGTTACGCCATCGCCTTGAATATCGATGGCGTCGCAGCAGACCCGTACGCGTCATGCCACACCTAGCAGCGTGAAACGACAACATCGACCGCGGTGGGACCCGCCCCGGAGTGTCGATCAAACAGGGCGAACCTGACCTGACTTGGCACCGTCATTTTTCGGACAGCGTCTGGCCGCTACCCACCCTCCCCCTTTGGACGGAGGTGCCGTTTGAGTACTGATCTGTGTAGGCCGGGACGCGCACGTTCACCACGAGACGGCGTACGACCTCGGAATCGCCGACGATGACGGCGCCGGCCGCTACGAGCCCGGCCAGGTCGTCGCCGCTGAAGGCGGCGAGGAGGGCATCCGTCGGGGTGACCAGGACGGCGTCCGGCTGTTCGGGCGGCTCGTGGGCGACCGCGGCGCCGGACGAGGTGAGGCGGACGCCGAACACCCCGGCAGGACCGTGGTCGCGTAGTTCGATCCGGAGGGTCTCCTCGGGCCGCTCCGGCGTCGGCACGAAGAAGGTGCGGATGGTCAGCATGGCGCTGTCCGTGCTCACGAAGACCTGTTCTGCGGTTGGGGGGGCGGCCAGCGCCCATGTGCCAAGCGCGACGACGATGGGCTCGAGGCCGCGCCCCCACGTGGTCAGCTCGTAGACCCGCGAATTGCCTGGCGGAGGCAGCTGCCGACGGCGTAGGACGCCCGCGTCGGCCAGCTCGCGCAGCCGGTCGGACAGTGCGTTCGGGCTGGCGGTCGGGAGCGCCTGCTGGAGGTCGGTGAATCGTTTCGGCCCGAGCAGCAGTTCGCGCACCACGAGCAGCGACCACCGCTCACCAACGATGTCGAGACCGCGCGCGACGCCGCAGGCCTGCCGATAGCCCCGCTGGACTGGCATGGAACCACCTCCGGTTTCTACTTGCTCGATCATAGTAGTCACTATTAGCCTCATAATTCCCGAGACGAGGAGGAACCCATGTCCACGCCAGCGGCGCCCCCGCCCACCGACCGCGAGACCTGGCAGAAGCAACTCGACGACCTCCGGCTCCGCGAGAAGGCGCAAACGCGTGAGGGCGACGCCATCGCCGCGGCCCGCCGGCGGCTGCCGATGGTCGAGGTCGACCCGACAACCCATCTGGTCGGTGCCGACGGCCCAGTGCCCCTGCTCGACGTGTTCGAGGGGAGGACCCAGCTGTTCGCGTCATACCACATGTGGCACAAGGGCAGGCATGCCGCCGACCAGTGCGAGGGCTGCACGTTCTTCACCGGCCAGGTGCTCGAGCTGTCCTACCTGCACTCGCGCGACGTCACATTCGCGGTCTTCTGCCAGGGGCCGTTCGAGCAGACGTCGCGCTACCGCGACTTCATGGGCTGGCAGGCGCCCTGGTACTCGGTGCCCGCGGAGTCGCTCGACTCCCTCGTCGCCGGGCGTGCGTTCGGCATGAAGGCGTGCTACCTGCGCCAGGGCGACCGGGTATTCGAGACCTACTGGACCACCGGGCGGGGCGTCGAGGCGATGGCGCCGTCTTACGGGCTGCTCGACATGACCGTCTACGGTCGCCAGGAGGACTGGGAGGACTCGCCGGAAGGGTGGCCGCAGGGCTTCCGGACCGACGGCGACCAGTTCCGGCTCGACGGGCGGCCGACATCGCAGTGGTCGCGCCTCGCCGCCGGCCGTGACGACGACCTGGGCGCCACCGGGCCCGCCGGTAGCGAGCACCACTGCCACTGAGGCTCGGCGCATGCCGATCGGATGAAGTCGCCCGCGGGTTGGCCGGGCAGATGAGGAGGAGACCGTGCTGCTGGAGAACAAGGTGGCCGTGATCTACGGCGGAGGGGGAGCGGTGGGTGGGGCGGTGGCTCGTGCGTTCGCCCGGGAAGGTGCGCAACTGTTCCTCGCCGGTCGCGCACTGATGCCGCTCGAAGCGGTGGCCGGTGATGTGTCGACTGCTGGCAGTTCAGTGGACGTGGCCCAGGTCGACGCGCTTGATGCCGATGCCGTCGAGCGGCATGCCGCGCGCGTGGTCGCGGAGGCCGGGCGGCTCGACGTGTCGTTCAACCTGATCGGCTACGGCGAGACGCAAGGTGCACCGTTGCTGGAGATGGCGCGAGAACGGTTCGTCGGGCCGATCAGCACCGCGATGGAGGCGCACTTCATCACCGCGACCACTGCGGGGCGGCAGATGGTTGAGGCCGGGTCGGGCGTGATCCTGGCGCTCACCGCCCAGGCTGCCCGGGTGCCATACGTCAACACTGGAGGGTTCGGTGTGACCGGTGCGGCGATCGAGGGCTTGTGCCGTCAACTTGCCGCCGAGCTCGGCCCGCACGGCGTCCGAGTCGCCTGTCTGCGCTCCGGCGGCTCGCCCGACACGCCCGGCGTGGAGGAAGTATGGACTCGGCACGCCGAGAACGCAGGCGTGCCAAAGGAGGATTGGTGGGCCTCGATGGCCGACAAAACCGCCCTGCGGCGTCTGCCGATGCTGGCCGACGTGGCGAACGCCGCCGTCCTCCTAGCCTCCGACCATGCCACCGCGATCACGGCGGAGGTCACCAACGTAACCTGCGGCGAGCTCTTCGACTGACCGAGCTTTCAAGAGGTCACGCCTTGCGAAGGAATCGCTGCTGTCTCGTACTAGTCCGAGGCGAAGCGTTGGTACGCCACCAACAGGGCAAACATGGCGTGACGCGGCACTAGGTCCGGGCAGTCAAGGAACTGGGTGTCCCGGTCAGTCCCAGACAGCTCAGTCAGTCGCTGCCGGCGGCCGGTGCGGCTCGCGCAACGTCAACCAGACCGGCTGACCGCCTCCGGGCGTTCCGCGGTCGAGCTGGTAAAGCCGCAACCACACGAAGGCGTCCGGCGACGCCAGCAGCCACTGCCGGGCCCCGCGCTTGCGCACTCCGATCAGCTGGTCGCCATAGGCAGTCTCACCCGGCTCGAGGTGCTGGTGGTGGGGCGTTATCGCGGCAAGGGAGCTCGAGGTCATCGGCCGCACGGTCACGCTCAAGGACGACCAGTCAGCCGAGATCGGCCAACTTTGAAGCCGGCCGGGCCGCGGCATCCCTGGCCGGACGAGATCAGCACTGACTGGGGCAAGGCAGCAAGACACCGTTGGTCAAGGTCCAGCCGCGCCTGGCGATGTCGAGACGCTCCCCACCTGATCGCGCGACAGGTCGTCCATCGTCGCGGAGTTGGCCCTCGGCGTCTGCTCTGCGTCGCGATGGGCGGCGAGTGGGAGCGTCGGGACCGCGGCGCGCGCTCACTGAAGTGCCAGAGCCGGATCATCGCGACAGACCGCGTCGCGGATCCGTGCCGCACGCCGATCCAGCTACCGGATCTGCCAAGGACAGAGCTTGCGGTGGGTCCCCTCTGCAACGATCCGCTCAGCGTGCTCGACGGGCGGTGATCAGCCAGGCAGCCGAGCCGAGTCGGACGCCATCGGGCGTCTGGTGAGCTGCGAACAGCGCCCGGAGGTTCGCGGTGGCTGTGGCGCGCTGCGCCTCGTCGGTGCCGAGCAGGAGCCTGGCTGACTGGCCCAGCTGCCAAATCGTTGCCTGATCGGCGTCGCGGCCCAGCCAGATCGATTGGTCGAGGGCCTCGAAGGCGACGTCGGACCAGCCCGCGGCGGCCAGCAATGGCTCGACCGTGGCCGGGTTGCTCTGGGCAAACGGCCCGGGCGCGCCCGGCGGCGGCATCGGTAGATCGCGGCCGACTCGCAACGCCTCGAAGATCTCGCGGAGCCACTCGTTCTCGGCCAGGCCGCGCCATACCAAGATCGCAAGCCGACCGCCCGGCTTCGTGGCCGTGGCCAGGTTGGCGAATGCTGCCGTCGCATTGCCGAAGAACATCGTCCCGGTCCGGCTGACAATCAGGTCGTACGCCGCCGCCCCGAAGTCGTGCACCTGTGCGTCGGCCTGGGCGAACTTCACCGCCAGCCCGGCTCCGCGCTGGCGGGCCACTTCGAGTTGTGCAGTGGACAAGTCGACCCCGAGGGCGCGCGCACCCGGTGACGCGCGGACCAGGTCGATCGCGACCTGACCAGACCCGCAGCCGACGTCCAGGATCCGGTCTGCCGGACGAGGGTTGGCGGCGGCCAGGAGGGCAGGGTGGTAGTCGGCCGGGGCGCGGTCGTAGAAGTCGGCGTATTCGGCCCAGTAGCTGCCGTGCTCGCCGTCCCAGTCGCGGAGTTGGCGGCTGTTGCTCGGGTCGACGGCAAATGCCATGGCCTTGCTCATCGGGTCACCTCCTTGGCCTCACATACTCCCAAAGAGAGTATCTGCTAGGCTTACTCCCAAAGGGAGGGTCATGTCAAGAGTGCTCACCACGACCACATACGGCGTGCTCGGACTGCTCGCGGTCCGTCCGTACTCGACGTACGAGCTGGCCAAGGCGATGGGGCTCAGCGTCGGCCGGGTGTGGTCGCGCGCCGAGAGCAAGCTGTTCGAAGAGCCCAAGAAGCTCGTGGAGCACGGCTATGCCAGGGCGCGCGAGGAGACGGTTGGGCGACGCCCGCGGACCGTCTACTCGATCACAGCCGCCGGCCGACGAGCCCTGGCCGCCTGGCTTGCCGAGCCCGGCGACGGGCCGGTGCTCGAGTTCGAGGGGCTGGTCAAGCTCATGTTCGCCGATCACGGCAGCCGGGCCGATGCGCTCGAAACGATTGCGAGGGCCAGGGCCTGGGCGGTCGAGATGAACGCCGACAGCGTCGCTGCGGGCGAACGCTTCGCCGAGGGCGGGGGTCGCTACGAGGAGCGCCGCGCCACCAGCCTGCTGGTGGGTGCGTTCCTGACCGACTTCTACGCGTTGGTGGCGCAGTGGGCCGAGTGGGCGGCGGCCGAGGTGGAAGGCTGGCCCGACGATATTGCGAGCCACCGGACCGCGCCCGAACTGACCCGGGCCGTGTTGGCGCGTGCGAGGTGGTCACAACCGGACGACCCTGGCAAGACCTGATGGCGCGGTCGCCTCTGGATCTGCTTGCTCATGCAGCGATCCGGCAAAGCGTCGAGGTCCCATTCGCAAACCTGCTTGCCATCGACCCAGGCACTTCTACTTCCCGACATGGGTGTCGCACACGTACTGATCAACACCCTCGACGCGACAGTGCGCGACGCCCCTAGAGGCCACGACGAAAGGTCAAGCACCGCGAAACCCGCGAAGTCATCGTCGGCGGGGTGCTCGGCTCGATCACCCATCCGGAAGTCGTGATCGCCGGCCTCTACAGCACCGCCGGCGAACTGACCGTCATTGGTCGCCGTCACGCCCTTACGCAGGTAACCCCGCATTCGCCGACATCTACACAGCGCTGGAGCAGACGGCTGAGGGCCATCGAGCGATGCTGCTCTCAAGCCCGCTCTCGATCCCGCTGCCGGGGCTGCCGCGGGCCAGTGGTGAAGGCGCAAGTTCACGGCTGCAGTTCGCAAGGACGTGGTGGGCATGGTTGAGAGGTTCCCGATACTTGCCCCGTTGCGTGTACCGCTCAAGGTGGTCCTGCTCGTGGTTCCTCCACGGCAGGGCAAGGATCTGGACAATTTGGCCCTGTCGGTACTCCCGGCTGTACGGGACGCCCCGAACGGGCCCGACATCACTGCTTACGAGGTCATCGAATTGAAGGGGACCGCCGCAGATCCAGAGGCCGGCCTTCTGCGGTTTGCGTTGGGCAGTGGCAGCCAACACGGGAGCACGTGGCAACGAGCGACCGACGATGTGGACAGGTGCTTCGAACTCGGATGCGTTGATGAGGGGTAATTATCGACGCCTGGAGCTCCTCAGACGGGCGGCATCGCCGGCTCACCAGGGGATCCAGTGGGACACGCGGATCTACGTCCGGAACTTGAAGGGGTGACGAGAGTGACTGCGCTGTCCTTGGTGCGACGTGCACGGCGCGTGATCTTGTCGGTGCTTGACTCGGGGGATCGGCGCGACGACACGCTGCTCGCCGAACTCAAGGACATCCCCGTCAGTCGGCTGGACGAACTCATGGCGAAGAACACCGCAGCCGGTCGCGGTGCGAACGGCAGGCCGGCTTGGCTGGCGGCGAACCATGCGACGGTCGAACGCGTCCTCCTTGTGCCGCATAACTACGAGTCGCCTGGGGTTCTCCGGTGCAACGCAGCGGTTCTCGGCAAAGGAGAGAACGATTGGCTGTTCTCGGTTGACGTCAGCCTGGCCGATTTCGACACGCTGCCGGGGCTCTCGAAGAGAACCGGTCAGGACGTGCTGGCGGATCTGCTGATGCGTCTGCCGGTCCTGCCACTCGAAGAGGATCAGGAACGAAGTTGGGAGCTGACCTGAGCCGCGGAGCACTGCACGCCGCTCGAGGAATACTGCTCTGTTGGATAACGCCCATGCCCAGCGGTACGGGCCGATCTGCGCCCGGACGATCGTCCGGGCGCAGATCGGCATTCGACCCTGAGCGGTCTTGCGGGCGACCCTGGGCGGGCGGAGCATGAAAGTGCGGCCTGGACGGTCTCCTCAAGACGGGGGCTCCTCCACGCCGTCCATGATGCCCCGTCCCACTGTCGTTTGCGCTGTGATGTCTCAGGACATGGGTGACAGTTCTGCATCAGGACATCGGTGACAGTTGGTGTGTCAGGACATCGGTGACGGTTCAGGGGTCTTGGCGTGGGCCGCGGGGGCGGCCGTTGCCGACGTAGGTCACTCCTGGTGCGGGTCTGGTGTGCTCGATGAGGATCTCGCCTTCCAGGTCGGTGACGGTGATCTTGTCGCCGGGCTTGTTGCCGGTGCTGATGACGAGGACCTGCTGGAAGCCGCGTCGCCCGTCGACCAGGTATTGGACCTTGTCCAGGTAGAACATGCCGGCGGGAGTCAGCTTCTTGACGACGGTGTCGTCGGGCAGGTCAGCGGGCGCCGGTGCGAGAGGCGGCCGGGGCCGGCTGGCGGGACGGTGGGAGCGACGGGGAAGGTTGTGTGTGGGACGTGGTGGCTCGGCCTTCGCGGTGGCTTCCCAGGCGGCCTGGGGCGTGACGCGTCCGGGCAGGCCCTGGTGGGGGCGCTGGGTGTTGTAGATGTGGTCGAAGGCGTCGACCTGGGCCTGCAGTTCGTCGAGCGTCTCGGCGAGCGGTTGTTTGTCGAGGTAACGGAACAGGGTCTGGTGGAAGCGTTCGTTCTTGCCCTGGGTGGTCGGTTTGTAGGGCTTGCCGGTGATCGGCTCGACCCCCAGTGCCATCAGGTGGACGACGAATTGACCCAGGAGCCCACGGCGCGACGGATTGAGCGCGGATCCGTTGTCGGACAGCAGCCGCTGAGGCACGCCGTTGGCGGCCACGGCCTTGTCGAACACGGCGATCGCCGCGGCAGATGTCTCGCCCCACGCGACGTGGGAAGCGACCGCATAGCGGGAGTGGTCGTCGATGAGCTGGAGGATCACACACCTACGCCCACCGGTGAGCACGTACTCGGTGCCGTCGAGCTGCCAGCAGGCGTTCGGAGCTGGATAGACGAACCGGCGCCAGGCCGAGCGTGGCTTCTTCCGCGGTTCGAACCGCGCCACACCGGCCTGCCGGAAGATCCGGGCCAGTGACGCGACCGAGGGCACCACCTCCAGCCCCATCGCGCGCATCTTGTCGTGCACGCTGATCGGCCCGTGGTCGAGCCCGGAGGCCTCCAACGCAGCCCGCACCTGCACCGCTTGTTCTTTGACCTCCTCGGTCAACTTCGCCGGGCTCGTCCTCGGGCGCCTGGACCTGGGCTCGAGCACGGCCGCCGGACCGTCGGCCGTCGCGCGCTTGCGCAACTCGTAGAAGGACTTGCGCGAAATGCCGTGCTCGGCGCAGAAGGTCGAGACCGCACCGCGCGGAGCATCGTCGGGCCACTGCGAGATCGCAAGGCGGACACGGGGATCGATAGGTTCATTGGCTGGCACCGCCCGAGCCTCGCGGCCGAAGTGTCACCACCAAGCCCACCAGAAATGTCACCGATGTCCTGATGCAGAACTGTCACCGATGTCCTGCGACATGACACACTGTCGTTTGCGCAGGCAATCCCTGACTAGAACATAGGTTCCCTTAAGCTCAGACCTGGAATGGGGTCGTGACCTGAGGTTCTGCGTTGTGGACGGTGTCTGTCACGCATGGTCGCGGCATATCGCAGCCTGGCAAGCGGTTCGCCGCAGTCGGCAACACAGGTTGGCTCAGCCTGTCTCCCGATTCGTTGAGGGGCTGCTCTTCCGGCGCGTGGCTATTACGTACTTCACCGACTCCACTGCGAGGAACGCGGTCATGACGGCGATCAGGACGGGTGCGGTCTCCAGGGCCCCCAGCTGGGTCATGAACGCGGCAAGCAGCACCAGCGCGAAGGGTGCCGAGATCACGGCCCCGGGGACCGCGGCAAGCATGCACGTGAACGCCAGGCCCAAAGGCACTCCGGGGATCACCTGGTGCACGAGCACTCCGGCCGTCCCCCCGATGAACAGCGTTGGGAAGATCGGCCCGCCTACGAACCCGCTGGCCTCGCTGACGGCGAAGGTGAGGATCTTGGCGACCACCAGGGCGGCCAGAAAGCCCGCGCCGAGCGCCCCGCCGCTCTCCGCCACGGTCTTTAGCTGGTCACTGCCCGTGAACATCGTCAGCGGCAGGATCACGCCGACGACGCCGAAGGCGACGCCACCGATCAGCGGACGTACGACGGCCGGCACTTTGAGCCGGCCGAACATCACTACCGCCAGCTTCATCACGGTGGCCAGCAGCGTCACCACCACCGCGGCGAACAGTCCCAGCCCGATTCCGGCCGGCAACTGCCAGTCCTCGAACTTGTACGACGGCACCTGATAGGCGTCGAGGAAGAAGGCGCCGGCGACGACGAAGTAGATCCCGAAAGAGACGCTGGAGGAGACGATCGTGGCGGCCAGGGTCTTGGCCATGCGTTGTCCGCCTGGGCGGGCGACCTCCAAGATGAGCATGACCACGATGACCGTGCTGGAGAACAAGCCGCCGTACGCGCCGGCGAACCCGGCCAGCGTGTTCACCTTGCCGTCCTCATCGTTGAGCCGTCGTCGACGCGAGACCCACCCGCCGGCCCCACCGCCCATGGCGCCGAGCGCCTGCTCCGGGCCGAGGCTGGCGCCTCCGACCAAGGACACGGCCGACACGGCCACGATCCCCGGCACCGATCGACGGTCGACATGCGCGTGCTCGAGGTCGTCGATCAGGCTCGGGATCTTGTCTGGAAGGTGGGTCCACATCCGCAGGAGGCCGACCACGACGCCCGCGGCCGCCGTGACGCCCACCCACCACCACTGCCCGCCTAGCCACCCCGTATCCGAAGCGGTGTACCAGTTGTCCCCGACCCCGATCAAGCCCATGAACAGCAGGGCGACGCCGGCGCCGAAGACGCCGAGCCCGAGCGCGTTCACCATCAGCACCCAGAACTGTGGCGTCTGTGGGAACGGTGGCGCCGGCGCCGATCCTGACCCGGCGCTCATGAACCGTGTTCCTTCTGCATGGTCCGCATGTGGGCCTCCCCCCGTAGGACCGCCCCGGCCCCGCGGTTTGATTCAGTGTCTACTGGCTCGCCCTCGGCGGGACTCGCCAATGCATTGGCGATCGGGGACGGCTCACCCCCCCCGGCGAGGTTGTCCCAGTACCCTTCCTGCGACCATGCGCCCCACCAGAGTGCAGCACCAGAGCGTGACGGAACTTTCCCGCCGGCGCGAAGCGCAGGCAGCAGGCCGGCCGACGGTCAACGGAAGCGGAAATCGGCGATGGCCCAACACCTGATACCAGGTAGCGAGCCCTGCAACTCAACCTCGTTGAACACGAGCCATTACCAGCAGCAGCGTGCCCCGACCCGTGTCGCCGAGTACCACATCGAACGTGATCGGTTTCCCGCCGATGCCATCGACTGTTGCCGGTGGGACGATCGTGGTTATTGCGCTCCAGGAGGGATCGGACGTCATGGTTCGTTTGTTGGTGATGCGCCGGTTCGAGGCGTTCCGGCACAACCCGCTGTCTGTGCGCAAGGCGATGGCGGTGATCGTCGCCGCAACGCTCGTGAGTGTGCTGGTCGGCGGTGTGCTGATCACCGTGGTGGATCCGGAGGAGTTCCCGAACCTGGGCACGGGGCTGTGGTGGGCGTTGCAGACGGTGACCACGGTCGGGTACGGCGACGTGACCCCCGAGAAGGCCGCTGGGCGGTTCGTGGGGGCGCTGTTCCTGCTGGAGGCGATCGCGTTCGTGACGATCGTGACCGCGGTGATCACCTCCAGCTTCGTGGAGCGGGCGCGCCAGGAGCGGATCGCCGACTCCGAAACCGCGGAGGCGGCGGGAATCGAGCAGCTGACTGCCCAACTCGCGGAGATCACCTCGAGGCTGGACCGGATCCAGCAGACCCTCGAGTCCGGGAGATAACCGCACCGCGCTCAGCTCAACGTTCGCGCCTTCAGTGACCGGCCAGCAGGTTCTTCAGGGCGGCAATGATGACCGCGCCCACAAGCACGAAGAGCGAGTAGACCACGGCCCGGGACAGCGACGCGCCGGCGTTCCGAGCCACGGCGAACCCGATCAGGGAAATCAAGGCTGCAAGGAGGAACTCGGCGCCCTCGAGTTCTGAGGGGTCGGGCAGTAGGAGCACACCAGCGGAGACGATCAATGCGACGGCGGCCGCGCCGGCCAGCTGGGCTCCAGCCAATTCGACATCGGAAGAGCGGACCGTGCCGGCGCCACCATTCGTGCCGAGACACGGAAGGCCAACCAGTGCGTGAGCGCGAGGCCGAGCGTATCCCCCAGATCAGTCCCCACACCCTGGTGTCCTCGGCGACGCTCCCTTCCACCAGGTCTTGACGTGCGGTGACCTGTCGTCCTCGCGAACCCGCGCTTATGTACCTTGACGGTTACGTAACCACTTCGGTACATTGACCGGGTGGAAGCAGTATTGCGGGCACTGGCGGACGAGAGCCGGCGCAAGGTGCTGGAGGCGCTGGCCAACGGGGAAAAGACCGCGGGTGAGCTGGGGGAAATGCTGCCGATTGCCCGCCCGGGCGTGTCCCGGCACCTGCGGGTGCTGCGTGACGCGGGTCTGGTCGAAGTCCGCCAGCAGGCACAGCGGCGCATCTACAGCCTCCGCCCGCAGGCTCTCGCCGAGGTCGATGAATGGCTGGGTCGGTACCGGGCCTTGTGGGAGCAACGGCTGGACGCCCTGCACACCGAGATCGCCCGAGGAAAGCACGAACAAAGGAGCACCAGATGACCGACAACGCAGGTCGCCGTACGCGCGTCCTGGGCAGACTACGATCAGCCGGTGGTACGGGCGTCGTACGCATCGAGGACCGCTACGACACCGATATCGACGATCTGTGGTCCGCCCTCACCGATCCACGCCGTCTAGCCCGCTGGTACGGCGACGTCGAGGGTGACCTCCGCCGTGGCGGGCAGTTCACCCTGTACCTCGAAGCCGCTGGCCTGTACGCGGTCGGGCAGGTGGCAGTGTGCGAACCCCCGCAGCGGCTGCAGGTGGTGACCAGGGAAACCGACGAGTCCTGGCAGCAAGGTGATGGCGTGCCACCCTTCGACCAGACGGTCGAGGCGACGCTGACCGCCGACGGAGGCCAGACCATCCTGGTCATCGAGACCGACGGCATGCCCCTGGACAAGATTGCCTTCTACGGCGCGGGGTGGCAGATCCACGCCGAAAATCTGGCCGCCTATCTCGCCGGGCGCGAGCGCGGCGACACCGGGGCGCGGTGGGACGAGCTCGTCCCTCCCTATCAGGAGCTGGCAACAACCATCGGCTAGCACCCCCGCAGCGTCCAAGACCGACGCAAGTGCCGTTCTGCATCTCTGCGGGCGATGTGACGCATCCAGCCGTTGTCGATCGTCCGGTTCTCGACCGGCGTCCGGTGCGCACGGACATCGGCACGAGCGCGCGGCTGAGGCGTAGGTTTATCTGCTCATGGCTGTCGCAAGCAGTGGCCCTGCGTGCTCCTCAACGAGTGGCACCCACTCCGGCCAGTCCAACGTCCGACCAAGGAGGCGTACTGCAGTCCAGTACTCGATCATGGTGTCAGTGGACTGCAGCAACCGCTCAATCCATGCGAAGACATCGCGCAGGGCAGCCGGGTCGCCAATGGCGTGGGGCATCACATCATGGCGGAACACCCAGTCGACGCGCCCCGCGGGATCTGCGCCGGCGTCGGCCTCAAGAGCGGCGGTTGCCTGCGGAAAGGTCCTGAGGAATTCCTCTCCGATGTTGTCGCTTGTGAGGAGCACGCCGACACGCTAGCTCAGGTCGGAGTCGACTCATCGCGAGTGCACCGGACAGCGGCAGATGAGTGCGATTGAGGGGACGGCCGACGGCTCCTGGTGGACCATTGGTCCGTGGACCGACTCGTAGACCAGTGGCCGAAGTTGTCCAGCGAGTTGCGTGACGCACTGATCGCCGAGGACGAGGTCGGCCTCGCGAATTCCGTCGACTCTCTTGAGGTTGTGCAAGCGTGTGGATGTGGCGATGACTTCTGCCAAAGCTTCTACACAGCCGATCCACCCGACGGCGCTTACGGCCCTGGCCACCGCGACGTCCTTCTCGGCCCGCCTTGGACCGGCATGCTGATCCTCGACGTCGTCGGCGATGAGATCGTCTACGTGGAAGTCCTCGACAGGCCACCACTTGACTGACGGGTAAGCACCAACCGCGGCACGTGCGTGCTCTCCCGGCCCCCAATCGGCATGCTGTCCAGGTGACCAACTGCGACCATGAGACTGCGCAGCCGCATGTGGGTGCTTGATCCGGCGAACAGCCGAGATTTGCTGGACCGACTTCGGCCTCACTCCCTGAGCCCAGACTTCGAGGTCGTCTGGTGCGGTGAGGGTTGGAAGCCACTGGTCAGTGACTGCCACGACGAACTCGCCGCTGCCTTCCCCAACTACCGGTTCTACGCAATCAAGCAGAAGTGGGGCGTGCTCACGTTCCAGGCACGACCGAGGGCCGGGGAAGTGACGTCCGAGGAACTGGCCCTGGTGGACGAGATCACGGACGGTTTCCGCTGCGCGTCTGAGGCCGTATGCGAGTGGTGCGGAAGACCTGGCTCACTCCGATCAGACGGACCCGAATGGCTGACGCTGTGCGACCCCTGCGCCCGAGACATGGAGACCACCTATTACCCCAGCTCAACCCCCATTGTGTGAACGCTCATCGGCAGATCCCTGTTTCACCCGCAGCGGCATGAGAGTGCGTTTCCCTTGTTAGGCGCGGCTGGGGTTGAGAAGTGACCTGAGGACGTTTTCCATCTCGTCGAGGCTGTCTTGCTGGCCGTCGAAACTGGTCATGTGGTCGCGTCCGGCCTTGTCGCGGAACGCGAGTCTCCAGGTGAACGTCGTTACTCCGTCACGTTCCTGCAGCTCCATCGTTTCGACTGCCTCAACATCTGGCCAACAGTTGAAGTGCCACGTCTGCACGGTTCGGGCCGGCGGCTCGACCTCCAGGTATGTCCCGCTGAACGAGAACACGGTGCCGTCTCCGGTCACGAAGGAGGAGTGGTAGTTGCCCCCGACCCGCAAGTCGATCGAGCACTCCGTCATTCGGTCCGGGGGTGTCGCACCCCACTTGCTCACGTGCTCAGGCTTCGTCAACACGTCGAAGACGAGAGCGATCGGAGCGTCGAACTCTCGGGTGATGACAACCTCGAGCTCGTTTGGGAACGTGATGACTGCAGAGCCGTGCCGATCAGGTGCCACTGTCGTCTCCTTGTCGTTGCAACTCTTCGAGATAGTCCTCGATCCGATCCAGTCGGTCGTTGATCGCCCGCTCGTACTTGGCCACCCAGTCGTGCAAGGGTTGAAGGTGCTCTGGAGCCAGGCGGTAGAGCCGGCGGCGGCCATCGGCCCGGCACCTAACAAGTCCCACCTCACCGAGCACCCGTAGGTGCCTGGAGACCTGGGGCTGAGACATCGAGACGTCGCGGACTATCGCCCCAACCGCCTTCTCGCCTGTGAGCAGCACATCGAGGATCGCGCGGCGGTGGACGTCACCGACTGCGTTGAAGACATCCGACGTTGTCGAGGCGCGGGCCACCGTTCGAACATATCTCCATATGGATATATGTCAACCCTTCGGACGCCGAAGCGCTCCTCGGTGGGCAACCGCTCATCGGCAGAACCGAGCGATGCGGATCGGGCGTCTCCCTATAGTGGAGGGGTGGATCGTCTTGCCAGCAGCGGTGCCCCCGCCGCTTTGCGACTGTGGGACGACTTCCCCGTGGATGCCGAACCCCGGCCCATCGTTCTAACAGCTCCGCCCATTACCGGCCCGGACGAGTTCGCCTCGGACGAGGCCAAGATGGCGTTCGAGGACGGCGCGATTGCGCCAGGCAGTGGCATCACAGGCGAGGTATTGAAGGCGCTTGGCGCGAGGGACCTCGGCGACTACCGCGGCCACACCCTGCAGGTGCTCGCAGTCTCGCGCGTCACCGCCGCGTTCCACACCGACCGCGGCCTGCGAAATCTGCCCGCCTGGGAGGTTCGCCTCAGCGAGACCCGTGGTGCGCTCGCCGTACTTGATCCGCAGGTGCAGGCGACGGCATGGGTTCCGGTCGGCGCGAACCTAGACCCAACGGCCGGCATCGGACAGTGGGGCCAACGCGTCCTTGCGTTTGAGGTCCAGCCAAACCCGGCCCGGCTCGAGACGACGGCCGATCCCTCACCTTCACGTTCATCGGATCCCCCCGCGAGTACACCGACTACCCGCGAGCCGATGTGTTGGAGTCCCATGCTGCGGTGGTCGTGAGCCCCGTCGCGGTCGAGCGGCCTGGCACGACAGCCCGGAGAGCCTACGCCCAGGCCCGCGCGGTCTCGGTAATCTTGCACGAGCCACTCGGCGCACGCGTGCTCGTCTCCCCGGCGGGTGCACCATTAACGGTCGACGTGCGCAGGACGGCCTGACAACCCAACGCGCCGCTGGTACTTCGCCGTGTATCCGGGCTCGCGCGATCCTGATAACCGGATCTCGGCAGATTCGTGCGTTGCTTCGTCAGGTGGACAGCGGGCTCCGCGACAGGCTAGAAGCCTGGCGAGATCGTGGGACGCCGGCCTACGCGCGCAGATGCCGAGATCAGTACGGCTGATCTTGATGTGCCAGGCTGCCGCTAGCATCGTCGGCATGGCAACGCGGCTTGTTCAAATCAACATGAAGGCTCGGGACGACTCCGCGCTGGGCAGTTTCTGGGCGGAGGCGCTCGGCTGGGGAATCTCCAGCGAGGGACCCGGCGTGACCAACCTCGAACCCGAGGGCTTCGTCTATCCCGACCCCGTCGCCGTCTGCCTCGACCTCATCGCCTCCCCGGAACCCAAGACGGTGAAGAACCGCGTGCACGTCGACCTCGCCACCACCTCGGCGGACCATCAGGCGGAGGTGGTCACGCGCCTGAAGGATCTCGGCGCAACACCCGCCGACGTGGGCCAGGGCGACGTCCCATGGACGGTCATGGCCGACCCGGAGGGCAACGAGTTCTGCGTGCTGGACCCCCGACCGCTCTACCGAGACACCGGACCGATCGCCACGGTGGTGGTCGACTGCGCGGATCCGCGCGCCATGGCCCGCTTCTGGGGCGAGGCCATGGACTGGACCCTGCACGAGGTGACCGACAACAACGCGGTACTGCGTTCCGCCAAGGGCGTCGGCCCATATCTGCAGTTCCGCCGTACACCCGACGTGAAGACCGTGTGGAACCGAGTCCATCTCGACCTCCGCCCATACCCAGGTGACGACCCAGAGGCCGAGGCGGCCAGACTGCGGACTCTCGGAGCCACCGCCATCGACCTAGGCCCGAGCGAAGTCACGTGGACGGTTCTGGCCGACCCGGAAGGCAACGAGTTCTGCCTCCTCGCCCCAGGCTGACCGGCAGATGGGAAGGCGCGGAGCTTGGGTGCGGAGATGCGCTGCGACATCGGCCGTTAGCCCGGAGCTTTCATGCCGGTCGGCTGTGAGGATGTGTCGTTGAACTGAAAGGTGCTCCTGACCAGCGACGATGTGGTTTGTCTAGGACCATGTCGTGCGGATCGAGGAGCACCTTCGAGGTGAAGACTACCGGGTTCTATCCCTGTGTTCGGGTTGATGCGGCGGGATCGGGGGTGGTGTCGCGGGCCGGTGGTCTGCTGCTCGCCGACGCGGTCGGGGTGAGTGGGCTGGGCGTGGAGTTATCGCGGGCGTTGGCGCCGTGGCGCAAACCGTTGGTCCGGCACGACCCGGCCAAGGTGGTGTGCGATCTGGCGGTCGCTCTCGCGTTGGGCGGGGACTGCCTGGCCGACGTCGCGGTGCTGCGTGGCGAGCCGGCGGTGTTCGGCCTGGTGGCCTCCGATCCGACGGTGTCGCGCACGATCGACGCGTTGGCCGGAGATGCTGAGCGGGTGTTGAAGGCGATCGGCACCGCTCGCGCCGCGGCGCGAGCGAGGGTGTGGGCGCTGGCCGGCCAGCATGCCCCGGACGCCGGGATCGACGCAGACAGCCCGATCGTGATCGACACCGACGCGACGTTGCTGACTGCCCACTCCGACAAGCAAGGTGCTGCGCCAACATTCAAGCGGGGCTACGGTTTCCACCCGTTGTGGGCGTTCGTCGACCACGGCGCCGACGGGACCGGTGAGCCGCTCGCGGTGATGCTGCGGCCTGGAAACGCGGGCTCGAATACTGCCGCCGACCACATCGCCGTGGTCCGTGACGCACTCAAACAGTTGCCGTCGCACCGGCCAGGGACACGGCCCGGGCGCAAGGTGCTGATCCGCGCCGACTCGGCCGGCTGCACCCACGACTTCCTCGACTGGGTGGCGGTGTCGCAGCGCATGTCGTACTCGGTCGGGTTCACATTGCCCGACGACTTCGCCGACAAGCTCGCGCTGATCCCCAACCACGTGTGGGCACCTGCCTACGACGCCGACGGCAAGGTACGTGACGGCGCCTGGGTCGCCGAGGTCACCGGGCTGGTCAACCTGTCCACCTGGCCGAAGGGGATGCGGGTGATCGCGCGCAAGGAACGCCCGCACCCCGGCGCCCAACTGCGGATCACCGACATCGACGGACACCGAGTCACCGCGTTCGCCACCAACACCGCCCGCGGGCAACTGGCAGACCTCGAGCTACGGCACCGTCGCCGCGCCCGCGCCGAAGACCGGATCCGAGTGGCCAAGGACACCGGACTGACCAACCTGCCGTTGCACGAGTTCACCCAGAACCAGATCTGGTGCGCCATCGTCGCGCTGGCCTGCGAGCTGACCGCTTGGATGCAGATGCTCGCCTTCACCAGCGACGAACACACCGGCCACGAGGCCCGCCGCTGGGAACCCAAACGCCTACGCCTGCGGCTGTTCTCGACCGCCGCGAGGATCGCCCACACCGGCCGCCGCATCATCGTTCACCTCGCCCGCGACGGCGCCTGGACCGACCTCCTGCTGACCGCGATCACCCGCCTACGCCAACTCGCCGTCCCCGGCTGAGCACCACCACACCCTGCCCCAACGACCCCAGGACCCACCCGGCCGGAACCGGCGTCCACCGAGACGACACTCGGCAAACGGTCACACCCAACTGCAAGAATCACACCTGCTGCGCGTCACCAACGCGCACCAAGCCGACCGTGCCAGCCCGATGAAAGATCCGGGTTAGTGGGTAAACAGTTTCCAGTGCCCCTCGGAGACGACTTCGACGTTTCCATCGGTCACTTTCAGGGCGGTCTGATCGTCTGTCGCGTACGCCCGTACCGGCATGGTGGCGGCCCACTTCTCGGCGCTGGCCATGGTGTTGTTCAGGAACCCCGGGTAGTCCAGGTGCGGAAACATCGAGAAATCAACTATGCCCAGCGTTTTGTCGCCACCACCGGGCGGGCTCCAGCGAACGAACCTCTCCCCGATGCTGGGGGTCATCACCATGCTCCCGGCGCTCAATCCCACGTAGACCGCGCGCAGCGACGGCAAGAGGTCTGCCAGTCCGGATTGCTGCATCCAGTAGCACAGATACATGGGATCGCCGCCTCCCACCAGCAGGGCGTCAGCCTCCTGAACCAGGGGAACCCAAACCTCTTCATCGATGCTGGGCAGCGCGGTGAGCTCCAGCACTCCCAGGGACTTCCAACCCAGTTCGGTCATGGGGCAGAGGGGTTGTTGTCCGCTGATCAGCTTCCATGCCTGGCCGGCGCCGCCGGGCTGGGCGTGCAACGCGGTGGGAATGCAGAGAGCGTTGCACTCGGCAATCGGTTTGCCCAGCAGGTCGACCAACGCGTCGTGGATGCTCGGGTTCTTGATGCCTGAGTCCGTGAGGAGAAGCTTCATAATGCCTTTCCCTGGCTAAATCGTCGACCGCTCGATGAGACTGATATTTCACCTGAAACTGACCCACGACCGTTGTGACGGCGTCCTTCGCGACGAGTGTGGTCGAAGGATCGTACAACTGGCGGCGCAGGTCCTGTAAGCACCGATTGCGCACGACGGGTCCACTCAGGACACCGACCGGGCAACCTCACTTAACTTCGATGAGCCGGTAAATCGGGGTGAACAGGGCAGCGGCACCTTCGAATCTCGCGGACAGCGAGGCCCCCGAGAGGCCGCCGGCCGGTCACCGCCCGCGCTCGCTCTCGGTGTCTTTCAGCAGAGCCAAGAGCATTGCCTCCGGCGGGGCCTCACGACTCCGGGATGACGGCCCGATTTTGGCTGGCTGTTCTGGGTTGGGACTGGGGCAGAGGTGCTAGCCATGTGCGGGCGAGGAGGCCCAACGCGGTCCGGTGAGTGATGATGAACAGATGGGACGCCAGCGGAAGCCCGACCACCACGAGACCTTCGCTGCCGTGGTCGACGAGGTAGTCACTGCGAACCCGGAGCCAGCAGGTCAGCCAGTCGAGTGGTACCAACCGGTGCGCTCCGGCCAATACACGGACGAGTCTGGCGTTCGCTGGCAGATGCGAGGCGGAGAGCTGCCCTGGAAACGCATCGAACGCCTGATCCACGACCCACTGGTTCGGGTTCTGCACGCATATCAGAACGAGATCCGCGACGTGACCCCGGAACACCGGGAGGACTTCATGGCGATGATCCGTCCCTACCTGGATGGCAAGAGCGTCATTGCAAACGACTACACCGACTTTCGCGCTGGTGAGTTCAAAGACGACAAGCGCAGGTCGCTGCTCGTGGTTGAGGAGACGTGCTAGAAGGTCGTGCCCCGAGATGCCCCGGGCCCTGAACAGCTGTCAACGAACCGTGGCCACTGAGCACAATCACTGCTCAAGGTCGGGGGTCGTGGCGTGGTTGGGGCTCAGGGCAACGGACTCGTCGTGAGACGGTCCTCGGTTCGATTCCGACAGCGGAGCGGTGGAATCGCGGTGCGCCGGCGGAGGGTTGGTCGTATCGTCTCGGCCATGTCGGAGGAAACCGCGTCGAGTGTCGTCCTTGATAACCGCAGGTACTGGGAGGCATTGGCGCCGTACCGCAAGGGGGAGACGGTCGAGTCCTTGCTGTCCGGTACGAGCGTGCTCAACGATCACGAGCGGGCTGCGGTGGGCGATGTTCGAGGGCGCCGGGTCCTGCAGTTGGCTTGCTCGGTGGGCGACGAGGCGCTGGCGTTCGCTCAGCTGGGTGCACAGGTCACCGGTGTCGACCTTGCGCCGAGCCATCTGGCCACGGGAAGGGCGAAGGCCGAAGCCTTGGGCTTGATCGTGGACTTTCAAGAGCAGGACATGATGAACCTGGACCAGGACGTCACTGGGTTCGACCTGGTCTTCATCTCCTGGGGCGGCTTGTGCTGGGCACCCGACATCGACGCTTGGGCTCGGCTGGTCGCTCAACGGCTCAATCCCGGCGGGTCGCTGGTCGTCAGTGAGCATCATCCGTTGTGGGAGGTGCTGACAGTCGCGGATCAGGGTCAGCTGAGCGTCAGCGGCGATTACTTCAACTCGGGTCGCGACGGGTACGTCGACCCACTCAAGGCACCGGAGATCACCAGGACGTTGGGAGTTCCGGATCTTCCACACAGGAGCTTCGTCTGGAGCATCGGTAGCGTCGTCAGCGCGGTACTGGCGGCAGGCTTGACGGTTCGATCGCTGCAGGAGTTCGCCGAACCGGACATGTATCCCGGTCTCGGCGACGGCGCTGGTTCTCTTCCGGCGACCTACCTCCTGACCGCCACCAACGGAAGAACTCAGCCGTGAGCCGCATCGTCGTGATCAACTTCATCTCCTTGGATGGGATCATCCAGGCGCCGCTGAGGGCGGACGAGGATGCCGACGGCGGCTTTGCTCACGGTGGTTGGGTCGAGCCGTTCATGGACAAGACCGTAGCCACGTTCATGGGAAGCGCGACCAGCCAGGCGGCCGGCCTGCTGCTCGGCCGGCGCACGTACCAGAACTTCGTCGTCGACTGGGAACAGACCGACGCGACCGACCCGGTGATCGCCGCGATGAACCGGATCCCCAAGTATCTGGTTTCGCGGACACTCACCGATCCGTCCTGGAACAACACGATACGGCTCGGTCCGGACCTGCAGGCCGAGGTGGAACGGCTTCGGGGCGGTGGAGACGGAGAGATCGTGGTGTTCGGCAGCGGGCAGCTGGTGCGGTTCCTGCACCAGCGTGATCTTGTTGACGAGTACCGGCTGTTGATTTTCCCGATCCTGCTCGGTGGCGGGAAACGGATGTTCGCCGACACGGCTGGGCTGACCACCTTCCAACTCACCAACAGTCAGGTCAGCGACTCGGGCGTGACGGTCAACTCCTACCAGCGCGCCATTCCGACTGATCCAGCATCCGAGCGGTAGGGAGCAGAACGTGTCCGACAACGAGCCCGCGGTCTCGGTGCAGGCCCCGCAGCCACACCCAAAGCTCACCGAGTTGACCGAGCGCTTCAGCGGAAGGTGGCGGGTCAAAGGACGCGGCATCGACGGCAAGGCCGAATACAAGTCTGCGCGGGAAGGCCTTCTTCTGGTCGTGAGCGTCGATTTTGTTGTCAACGGCACCCAAATGAAGGTCATCCAGCACATCACCTACGATCCAGATGCCGACATGCTGCGGGCTCACTACATGGACACGATGGGCGATGAATCCACCTGCGAATGGGTGCTGGACGGCCAGAATCTCCGCGTCAGCCTGAGTGACGAAACGTCGGACACCTACTTTGAGGCTCGCTTCAATGACCACAACTCCGAGTACGTCGGCACGTGGCACTACCCGGACGACGCCGACACCGACGCACCCGAAGAGCGGATTGTCTACAGCCGAATTGAGAGGTCAAGCGCAGACTGAGGTGAGTCATCAGGTCGCGCCCGGCCGCGGCTCTCCGAGGTCGTGTAGATGCTGGGTTTCGTTCAGGGTGATGACCTGGTGGCTGAAGTGGGTGTCGTTGCGGAGGAGGGTGGTGATGCTGCCTGACGTCAGAGGAAAGAAGGCCCGGTCTGTCGACGTCATGGGCGGCATGCCGATCCAGGCTGCAATCAGATAGCTCGATGCGGACCCGTGAGACACCACGATCTGGTTCGCGACGGGTCGACGGACGATGTCATCGAGGGCCGGGTACAGGCGTTCGACCAACGCCATTCGTGTCTCCGCACCAGCCGGTCCGTCGTGGTGGCCGAGTCGATCGCCGTACTCCGGAAGTGGGATGCGGCGCTCGTTGAGCCACGCCTGGGGACGCCCGTCAGCCTCACCGTTGGACCTCTCGCGAAGCCGAGCATCAGTCTGAACCTCGACGGAGAGCCTCCGGGCAATTCGCTCCGCCGCCTTGCTGGCTCGACGCAGATCAGAGGAGTAGACCTCGACCGGCTGGAGTCCGATTCTGCTCGCCAGGACCTCGGCGATGCGTTCGGCCTGCAGGTGCCCACGGGCGGTCAGCTCTGAGTCGTGCCAGCCGCCAACGATGCCGTCAACGTGGTGCTGCGCCTCGGGATGCGTGACCAGGTAGATGTGTCTCATCACCCTCCTCGACCCAGGTTTTGCAGGCTCAGAGCCTCTCACGAGTCAGCACGGCCAAGGCCAACTAGGGCCGACGTACGACTTCGGGCTGATGTGGGTTCAGGGGGTGTCTGGGCTGAAACCCTGATGTGGTGGTTGTCCGAGCGGGGATAGCTTGCCGGGGTGGAGGCGTTCGAGGTGAGAATCGCGGGGTTCGCCGGCGTGGACGATGCGCTGGCGATGCAGGAGACGGTCGCGCGCGTACTGTGCCCGGTGCCGGAACACAACGGGCCCTGTGAGCCGCGAGAGGTCACGCTGATGGACGGTACGCCGGGCCGCTTCGACGAACTGGCCGACCAGTACCGCATCGAGCACAACGCCCGATAGCCGACCGGCTGGACCGAACGCGTCGACGACTGGGAGGGCTGTGTGAGGTACTACGACGGCGAGCGTCTTTTGTGGCCCTCCGCCCACGACCCACGATGGTCCCTGATTGAGCAGTCGTCCTGCTAGGACGGGCGGCCCGCCCATCGCCGTCAGCACACGGGCATCGAGGGCTAACTGTCTTGGGTGGTGAAGCCGAGGTCTGCAACCGAAGGTGGACCTTCGGCATCCCAGACCCTGGCATAGGCCCCTGCAACGACCGGCCAGATCTGTTGCAGGCCGTCTTCGACCGACTCGATCTCATCGGCCAGGTCTCCTGACACGACGAACTCGTGGGGGATGACGCGACCGGCTGCATCTTTCCGGCCCAACGGATCGGGAAAGCGCAGCGCGACCTTCCCGGCGGTACGGCGCCACGTCGTCGGCTCGTCCTCGAGATGCGCGAAGCTGCGTTCATAATCCAGAAGTGGGTCGGACTGCCCTCCGTCGAGGAGGAACCGGAACCCCCAGGAACGCCCTCGAGTGGCCCAGATGAGGCTCTTGGGTAGGTCCTGGGCGGTCACTTGAGGCTCCTGATGAGCAGCTTGTCCTTGACGCCTTGGTCCAGGTTCAACTTGAACTGCGTGAGCGTCGCGGTCAGGAAGTCGTGGTGCTCGCGGGCCTGGGCATTGATCTCCCTGAGTTTCGGCCCAGCCATCTTGGCGGCCGCAGCCAGGGCAGGGAGCCCGGCCATGCTCGCGAGGGGGCCGAACTTCGGCAGCTTCGCCACCAGTTTGTTGATATCAAGGAACGTCTCGCCCGTCAGGACCTCAGCCAGGGTCTCGGCGCCGTCCGCCAGGGTGTCCAGCACCTTCCTCGGGATCTCCATCCGCTCGTTCCACTGAACTCGGCGCTCCAGGGGAAGCATTGAGGCCACCGGCAGGATGAGGTCGAGCCCGACCCGCTGGGTCACATCAATCTCCGGGCCGGCCGCGGAGAGCTCGAACTTCGCCGAGGAGAGCAGCATGAAGTCCTCGCCCACCGAGAGCGCGTCGGGCGTGTCCACGAAGTCCTTGAGCGTCGAGCGCAGGTCGTCGAGACTACTGGTGGCCTTCTCGATCACGAGGTCGCGGAAGGAGTAGACGTCCCAGTCCGGGAAGAGATCCGCCTTCGAGAGTGCCACGATCCAGATGCGCGGGAACTCGACCAGGCGGTCCTCGTCGCCCAGCAAGTCGTCCTTGAGTCGCAGCACACCTTGGCGGAAGTTCGTCAGGAGCGACTTGAGGTACCGCTCCTCCTCACCCGCGTAGTCCAGCAATTTCTGGCCATCCACCAGCAAGAGCGCGACATCGGAACGCAGCAGTGACCGGAACGTGTCGACGCGGCGATTGGCCTCCTCCTCGCTGCTCGGCGACTCCTCGAACCATTCCCCCGGGTAGTCGTGCCATGCGAGTCGCAGGGTGTCGAAAGGCCGCTTCTTCGCTGCGGCGTTGTCTCCGCCCTTGAGCTTCACCGAGAAGTAGTAGGTCGTGCCCGCGAATCGGGTAGGCAGTGGCGTCCTCGCGCGGTCTCTCATGCCGAGGTAGTTCTGGTAGAGGCGGTTGCCCTGGCCGGTGTCGTCTGCGACGAGATCCCAGAGGTCGTTCGAATATGAGCCCTCCTGCGTCGGGCCGAAGAACGAGGAAACAAGTACGGTCTTCCCGGAGCCGCTCTCTCCGAAAACGGCGATGTGCTGCTCGCGCACCCTGGGGTATTTAGCCATGGCGCGAACGTACCAGCGCAACCAGGACCCAGTGGCCGACACACTAAACCGGCACGACTAGGACGACTGGGAGGGCTGTGTGAGGTACTACTACGGCGAGCATGAGGCGGCTTATCGGCGGCTCCGTGAGAACGGGATGAGCCAATGGAGTGATCTGTTTGGGGAGACGGAGACGTTCGACGGGTTTCCGAATCGGGGGTTTCTCGAAGATGTGCTCGCTCGGCTTGAGTTGCCCTCGGGGCGTGAGGTTGAGGCGTTGGAGTATGGCTGTGGGACTGGGCCGGCGGCCTGCTTTCTGGCGGCGCGGGGCTTTCGAGTGGACGCGGTTGATCTGATTCCCGAGGCTATTGCGCTGGCTCGGCGGTTTGCGCAGGAGCGGGGCGTGGAGATCGCCTTTGGTGTGCAGGACATCTGTGCTTTGGCAGATGAGCCGGTCAGCAAGCGGTACGACCTCATCGTTGACAGCTACTGTCTTCAGTCGATCGTTACTGATGCTGACAGGGCTCGTGTCTTCGCCGCCGTGCGCGCCCGGCTGAAGGACAAGGGCTACTACCTCGTTTCGACAGCCATGTATGAGCCGGAGCGCAGTTACGAAGGCGGCTTCCGGTACGACGAGGTCACTGGCATCTGTTACCAGGCGTCCAGCGAAGCGGCACAAGATGCGGTCGAGATCGACGGAGTTTGGTACGTCCCGCACCGGCGCCACCTGTCAGCCACAGCACTGCGAGACGAACTCGAGCGTGCAGGGCTTCACGTCGTATCGCAGGAAGAGGGGGACGTCGTCTGCACCCGGAACAGTTGACGGGGGTGGGTCGGGGCCTCAGGCTCAAGGCGGGGGACGTTGTCGCCAGGGGGAGGGGCACGGGATGAAGGTCTGCATCGTGGGGGCTTCGGGGAAGCTCGGGCGGTACATGGTTCAGCATGCGCTGGATCGTGGTCATGAGGTGGTCGGTGTCTGCCGGCCGGAGAGTGTGGAGAAGCTCGCGGCGTTCAGCGGGCGGATGACCGTCTTTCCGGGGCGGACGGACGACGCCGCGGTCATCGAGCAGGCGGTCGCCGGCTGCGACGGGGTCCTTGTTGTGCTGGTCCCGCGAGGCGTCCACGGGTACGCCGCCGGAACGGTCCAGGCAGTGCTCGATCACGCGCAACCGGGCGCCCGCCTCGTGTTCTCCTGCGGATGGCACATCACGCTCGACGGCCAGGACAAGTACCCGCTGAAGCTCAAGGTGCTTGTGAACGTGTTCGGTCCGGTCGCGCGCCTGTTCCGGTTCGCTGACCTCGACGATCAGGTCGAGGCATGCCGGCGAGTGTTCGCCAGCGACACGCGATGGACTGTTGTCCGCGGCAGCGACCTCGAGGAGGGCGACAGCCAGGGCCTGCCAGTCTGGAGCCGGCACGTCGGCGACCCTGTGCTGGAGAGCAACCTGACGCGCCGCGTGGACTTCGCTCTGTTCATGGTCGATGCGCTCGAGCGAGACGAACTCATCCACGAGGCCCCGGCCATCGTCGGCCAGCAAAGCCCTTCGGCCCTCGCCCACGCGGCCGCCTAGGTCAGTCGGCAACCACCGCCTGGAGTACGTCGACCTTGGCTGCGGAGTGGGCCGGTCCCAGAGCGGCGAGTACGCCGGCTGCTTACGACCAGCGTCAGGCCGATCATCAGTGCGGCCGCCGTCGAGGCGGTACGACGCGGGTTGCGCATCGCGTTCTGCCTGGCCAGTTCGCCGGACAGTCCGCGAAGTCGCAGCGGTATGCCGATCGGCGAGGCAAGCGGCCGGGCAGCGACCGGCAACAGCGTGATGATGCCGACGAGGATCGCCAGCAGACTCGGGCCGAACGCCTTCATCGTCAGGCCGCCGTACAGGGACGTGAACAGCCCAGCCTTGCCGAACAACTGGTCGAACGCCAGGCGCATGGTGTCGGTCAGGACCAGCGTGCCGGCCAGGAACGAGACACCGAGCGCGATCGATGCCACGGTCAGCACCAGGCGCAGTTTGTGCGCGAGCATGCCGCGCAGGGTCGCGGTGAACATGGCGTCAACCGCCCAGATGCTTCATGAAATCGAGTACGGCGTCCGCGGTCGGCTCCTCCATCTCGTCGACAACGTGGCCGTCGGCAAGGGAAGAGCACCCGATCGGCATAGCTCGCGGCGGTCGGGTCGTGGGTCACCATCACGACGGTCTGGCCGAGTTCCTTGACCGCCGTCCGCAGGAAGCTGAGCAATTCGGTGCCCGAGGTGGAGTCGAGGGCGCCGGTCGGCTCGTCGGCGAAGATGATCTGCGGCCGGGACGCCAAGGCGCGGGCCGCGGCCACTCGTTGCTGCTGGCCCCCGGACAGCTCGGTGGGACGGTGGTCGAGCCGATCGGCGAGCCCGAGCTTGTCGACAATCGACTGTACCCAGGCCGTGTCGGGTTTGCGGCCGGCGATCCGGATCGGGAGCACGATGTTCTCGGCCGCGGTCATCGTCGGCAGCAGGTTGAACGACTGGAAGACGAAGCCGATCTGGTCCCGCCGCAGCAGCGTGAGCGCCTTGTCGTTGAGGGCGGTGATCAGTGTGTCGCCGACGTACACCTCGCCCGTCGACGGCCGGTCGAGGCCGGCGAGCATGTGCAGCAGGGTCGACTTGCCGGAGCCCGACGGCCCCATGATGGCGGTGAATCTGCCGGCTTCGAGATCGACGGTGACATCCTTGAGCGCGGCGACGGCTGCGTCGCCGGTGCCGTAGAACTTGCTGATGCCTTCGGCCCGAGCGGCCGTCGCCCGAACGGTAGTGCTGGTCGTGATGGCCGTATCTCCCCCTGAATACGAATGGTTCGGATGGGTTAGCCGCAGTACGCCTTGAGGAGGACGTGCGCATGGCTTGGGTGATCGGGTGGCCGCGCAGCAGGGCGCGATAGAAGCGGGTGACGTCCTCAGGGTTGGACAGGATTGCTCCGGCAGCGCCGAGCAGCGTGGGGCTGAGCGCCGTGAAGTCGACCGGATCCGGGCCGCCGATGATCCAATAGCCGTGGACATAGGAGCCGGGGATCGCCGACGTGGTCGGATAGCTGGTGTGGTCGAGGCCGAGTGGTTTGAAGATGCGACGGCGCAGTTCGGTGCCGAACGAGTTGCCGGTGGCCGCCTCGACGATCATCGCCAGCAGGAGAGTCGTTGAGTTTGAGCACCCGATCGCCGACCAGTTGGAGGACCACAGTGGCGGTGAAGGTTTTCGTCACGCCACCGATCCGCGACAGGTCGGCGACCCGGATCGGCGTCAGCGGAGCGAGGTTGCCATACCCGCTGGAGCAGCGATACGTGCGATCACCCACTCGCACGTACGCGACCGCGCCCGGCGCGCCGGCCGTGACGACCTGATCGAGCGCGGCTTGAGCTCCGCGGGGCTGACTGGTCGAGGACCGTGCCGGTGCTGAGGGCGACGCCGAGACGACCGGTGCTGTGGCCAGGGCTCGCGGCGGTGGCGAGTGCGATGACCGCTACCCATCGGCCACGGCGCGACTGGACAGACTTGTCCGCTGAGAACGACATGAAGGGACTCCTTACGTTGGATGTCCGCCTGCCCCCCGATCCGCACCAGGGCACGGTCGAGGGACAGTTGGCGGTAGAGCGCGCCAGCCGGCGGGTGATCCCGGCTATGGCGCCGGGACCTGGCCTGGTGCGGTCTGCACCGGCGTGCGGACGGTACGTCGGGTTGCGACGGTCACCACGACGAGCACGATTCCGAGGATCAGTAGGATGCCGCCCACGACGAGCGTGGCGATCGCGATGGGCAGGACGATCGGCAGGGTGCCACCGACGCTGACGTCGGCGTCGACACCCGGTGACCCGTCGGCGTTCATCACGACGACGGACCAGTTGCCGTCAGCAACGTCCCAGTCGAGGGTGCGCGGGCCGGTCCCGCTGTCGGAGGCGACCCAGAAGGTCTGCGCGCTGGGATCGGCCGCGGGTGCGTCGCCCTGGTGCGGAACGTAGCTGACCTTGAACGGGTCGACGTCGATGTCCGAGACCTCCGAGTGGCCGACGCCGTCGAGATACCTGGCGACCTCGCCGGCCGGGCCGATGCCGACGAACAGCGGTGTCTCTGCGTTCGTCGATTCGATCCTGATCCGTACGTCGCCGAGCAGGTCGTTGGCGTAGAGCGCGTCGGGGCCGGCGATGGCGACATCGAGTGACGGCGCGGTCAACGCATAGGCGTCGGTGGTGATGCGTTCGGGGCCTGCGGTGTGATAGCCGTCTGCATCGCGTTGACTGTGTGCCCACAGTCCGATGCCGCCGCCGACGAGCAGGCCGCCGCCGAGCAGGATGAGCAGGCTGCCGAGGATCACCAAGACCGTGCGCCAGGCGCTCCAGGAACGGCGTACCGGTGCAGGAGAACTCGGGACAGGTGCGGCCGGGGCCGTGGTCATGAGACGACCTCGCTCGCGCCGGGCGTTCTGATCATCCAGATGCCGAGCCAGATCATCGCCAGCCCGAGCACGATCCCGAACGGCGGCAGCAACGACTGGAAGCCGACCAGTCCGCCGATCACGATCGCGATGCAGATGGCGCGCGGGAAGACGCCGGCCCGGAAACTCGCGAGGCCGAACAGCGCCCAGCCGATCGCGAACAGCAGGTAGCTCGACACGGCGCCGAGGACGATCATGCCGGCCGGATCGGCGTCGAGAACCTCAGGTGCGACATCGGCCAGGTAGGTGACGTAGAACGTCTCGAACCACAGGTCGCCGCCGAGGAACATCGTCCCCACCACCGCGCCGATCAGCCCGACGACGCCGAAGCGGCCGGCCTTGTGTGCCTGCCAGCTGTACGCCGCGACCGCGGCGAGCACCAGCAGACAGAAGGCCACGAAGTACACGACGCCGCTGACCCGGTAGACCGTGTTGGTCGACGTACCGACGTGATCGTCGCGATCGACGATCGGGAAGATCACCACCTCGACCACGACCATCAACACGCCGGCGGCCAACGCGAGCGGCCCGGCCAGGCGGGTGAGTGGTGCGCGGGATGCGGTGCTGCTTGACGGTGTGTGCGATGCGTCCAGATTCGTCATGCTGGACTGCCCCCTCAGCGAGCGGGACCGGCGTTTTCCCCCACCAGGTCCCCAGAACGAATGGACCTCCGGTGGTCCGCCCCGTCCCCGACTGCCAAAGGTGAGACCCGGTGACCGGGTCTTTTTGTACTCTGTCCATAATATGGACGGCGTACAGAAAGAAGTCAACAGTGGAGGTCCTCGTCGATGACGACACCGATGGGACGGCGGACCGGCCGGCCGCGGGCGGTCACGGAACAGGCGATCCTCGACGCCGCCCTGTGGCAGTTGGACGCGGGGGGCGCGGCCGCGGTCTCGATCCGGGGGATCGCTGCTCAGGTCGGCATCGCGCCGAACGCCGTGTATACGTACTACCCCAGCAAGGCCGCGGTGCTGCGGGCTCTGGTCGAGCGGTTCCTGGGCGACGTCAACCACGACCGGTTCATCGACCGGGAGCAGCCCTGGCGGCAACGCGTCGAGGCGCTCGCGCTCGAGCTTCGGACCCACCTCGTCGCGCACCGCGGCGCAGTTCAGCTTCTCCTCGGCGGACCTATGGACGGCCCGAACGCTCTGACCTTGCGCGAGTCCCTCAGCGAGGTCCTCGCCGACGGTGGCTTGGCTTCGGATGACGCCGCCCGTGCTTCGTACGTGCTGCTGGTCTACATCTTCGGCGCCATCGCTCTCGAGGTCGCCGAGCTCGACCAGCGCCGCATCCCTCCGACCGAACGCGACCGCGTCTCCACCCGGCGCGCCGTACTCGACACCCTCCCTGCCGAGGCCTATCCACGCACCACCGAAACGGCCGGCACCATCTCGAAAGACTTCACCACCGAGCAGTTTCTGTGGGGTCTGACGCGAATCCTCAACGGTCTCCAGGCGTGAGCCCGAGGGGTTTCACGAGCTGCCGGCAGGAGTAGACGCGGCCGAACTCCTTCCGCAGCGCGTCCTCGTGGTCGGTCCAGGCATGGAAGAAGCCGAATCGCGGCATGAGGTCCGTCCGCGGACCGAAGGCTCGGCCGGCCTCGTCCGGATCGGACGCATAGACGTGGAGATACCGCATCCGTTGCTCGAAGCCCCGCGACCGGTACCAGGCCAGGGTGCCCTCGTCATCGCGCGTCCAGGCGTCGACCTGGGTTGCTCCGCGGACTTGCAGCCGGCCGCAGATCTCGTCGAGAAGTCGTTGCGCCACGCCCATCCGACGGTGGTCAGGGTGCACCGCGATCGTCTCGATGGTCGCCTCCTGACCGGTCACGCTCGCGTCCACCAGTCCGATGAGCTCGTCACCGGCGACCGCCACCAGTTGGAGGCCGGCCTCACGCTGCGGCTTGGCTGTCGCGACGTCGTCGTAGTACGTCGTGTCGAGGAAAGCCAGAACGCGGCAGCGCAGCCACGGCGTCTCGTCGGCGGGCGCATAGTCCCGCACGGTCCACTTCGTCATACCTGTGATTGTCAGGGAGTGGCGTCCAGGACGGCTTGCATCGTGTCGAGGGCTACCGGGAGGGAGATGTGTTCGTGGGTGATCAGCCACTGGGTGTCTGTGCGTTCGAGGCAGACGGTCGAGCGGAGCCAGAGGCTGCGGCTCGGTGATCCGTCGGCCTGCATCGCACCGGTGTCCAGGTGGAACATGTGGGCGATCGCCACGCTCTCGCTGGCCGCGATCTTGAGTTGGTGCGTCTCCAGGCCGATCGGTCCGTCGTACTCGTCGAACCAGCGAAGGAAGTTCTTCCGTACCGCGTCAGCTCCGGAGTAGTGCAGCGGCGGAACGACATCGAAGTAGATGATGTCGGGGGAGTAGAGCGACATCAGCCGCTCGATGTCCTTGTCCCGGCAAGCCTGCTCACGGCTCTCCAGCAGAGCGCCAACCTCATGCTCGGCGTTACTCATAACCAGTGCATTCCTCTCGTCCAGATGCGTCGTCAGCACTACGACGAGACGACTCCCCTGAGTGTGAGGATGACCCGCAGGTGGCGGATGGGTTCACGGTGATGCTTCCGCTGGCCTAGCTGCCGAAGTCGCGGCCGGAGTACGGAGCTTCGCCGAGTTCCGCACCTGGCTCGGCGACCGCAACATCTACGACCGCACAGGCTGGATGCCGGGTTGGGTTGTTCAGGATTGAGCTATTGGGAAGTGGGACCAGCCCCACTGGTCGTTGTCGGCGGGGGTGAAGTTCCAGACCAGCCGTTCGGCGGTTTGCAGAAAGTGGCTGGATGGTACGGCGAGCGGCGGGTACGGGACCTGCCGGAGCATGCGTACGGCGTCCTCGACCGGGAACCACCGCACGTCGGTGATGTAGCCGTCGGGATCGTCGATGCAGAACGACGGATCGCCCACCGAGACCACGTAGTTCCACGACTGTGTCGCCGCCTCGCCCGGAATCGTCGAGATCGTCCGCCACACCAGCTCGAGCGCATCCTCATCCACCCGGAGCCCCGTTTCCTCCCGCAGCTCGCGCACCGCACCACCCACCGGCGTCTCGCCCTCCTCCACGGCACCACTCGGCAGATTCCAGTACTCCGCATCCCACGCGTCGTACTGCTCCCGCACCAACGCCACCTGCCCGTCGTACCTCGCGACGACCCCGCAGTATCTCCGCATCGGACCACCTTGCCCGGACTTCTGAAGGACCGGAAAGTTCCGGAAGGGGAGTGTCCGGAATCGGGCTTACGGTGACGGCATGACCTTGATTCCGTGGGAACCGCCGTTGGCGGGCACTGAGGTTGAGCACTTGGTCGGGGCGCTCGAGCGGTTGCGTACGACGTTCCGGTTCAAGGCGGACGAGTTGGATGCGGCCGGGATGCGAGCGCGGATCGGTGCGTCGACGCTGACGATCGGCGGGTTGCTGAAGCACCTGGCCGCGAACGAGGACTACATGTTCAAGGTGAAGCTCCGGGGCGAGCCGATGGGGGAGCCGTGGACCGTGAACGGATGGAGTGACGACAACGACTGGGAGCTCAACTCCGCCGTCGACGACACACCGGAGGAGCTGTACGCGTGGTGGGACGGCGCGGTCGAGCGGTCCCGGGCGACGCTGCAGGCGGCGATCGCCGACGGTGGGCTCGACCAGCCGGCGCACATCACCTGGCCGGACGGGCGGCACGCCAGCCTGCGCCGCCTGGTCTGCGACCTGGTCGAGGAGTACGGGCGTCATACCGGTCACGCCGACCTCATCCGGGAGTCCATCGACGGACGGGTCGGCGAAGACCCGCCCGACGGCTGGCACCCCGTCGGCGCCAAGACCTCGCAACCTGCCTGACGCTCACTTGATCCGCTCCAGGTCCCATCCGGAGTGACCGCGACCGTGGTGCCAGCGGGTGTGCGGTGCCTATTCGAGGCCTACTCGAGCTTCGCCGTCATCTGTCCCACCAAGGCCGATGCGTCGTCTGTGTGTTTGATGGTTCGACCCACACAAAGGTTGTCCGGATCCCCTACTTCGGTTCCCGGAGTGCCCGGAAGGGCAGGATTCAACGGCCCTGGATCGCCCTCAGGATCAGCGAATTGCGGGCGTCCTGGCCGACCGGCTCGGTGGTGTGTACGCCGTCGCGCAGGTACGTCGCAGGCCCGCTCGGCTGGGTGGCGAGGTACTCGGCCCACCGCACGACCTTCAGATTCGGGTGGCGCGCCGCGGCCTGGTCCAGCTGCTGGTTGATCCAGGCGCTGTTCCGCTCGTCGGCGGCCCGGACGGTGGCCGACTTCTTGAAGCGGCCGGCGTGCACGTTCACCCAGTACACGGTCCGCACCGGGCCCACGATCTCCATCGTGCGCTCGACCTGCGCCGCGAAGGCCGGCGGGTCGAAAATGTCGTTGGTGCCGACCGCCATCACGATCCGGCCGGGCAGGCCGTAGTGGTGTGACCACTCCGCCAGCGCGTCGACCGCGGCGGAGGCCGGCTCACCCGACCAGTCGTGGCTGGCGATCGGGTCGCCGGTCTGCGCCGTCACCATGCGCTCGAGGGTCGCACCGTCCTGGACCGAGATGCTGTCGCCGAACATGAAGATCCCGTTGAACATCAGGGTGTCCCGGATCTGGTCCTCGGAGGCGATCCGTCGGGCCAGGTTCTGCCACGAGCCCAGCTTCCCCGACCCATAGTCGTCGTGGGCCGGCGCGGGATCGGCCGGCTCCGGCGCGCCGCCGATGGACGGCTCGGACGGAGTACCGGCGGAGGGATCAGGCGCAATGACGTTGCTGATCGCGGTGCTCGGCCGCGGGGGCTCCAGCAGAACCAGCACGCCGCCGATAAGGGTCAGGACCGCAAGCGTCACCGTCATGGCAACGATCGGGTCGATGACATGCTCACGCAGCCGGCGTCGCTGACTCAACAGCCCTCACTCCCCCACAGAACTCTCGCGCACGGACCCTTCTACATCCTTCAATGTCGTGAACCCGCAAAACGTTGCAAGATCCGCGGGCGCCGTGCCCGAACAGAGACTGGACAAGCCGGACAAGCACCCGCCCACGGCTCACCCCCGACACCTACAAGATGTCCCCCCGGCGCAAAGAGTTGCCAAGCCCGGGTGATCCGCGGTGGATGTCGAGTCGTGGATTTGGGTCGGGTGTTGCCGGGGTTTCGCTGCGAAGATCCACGACTCGGCGGCTGCCTGGGGGTCGAGCGTGCCTCAGTGCTTGAGGGTGTAGCCGTCGCTGGTCAGGCGGGCGCGGAGGTCCTTGACCTCGGCGGGAGGACGCTGGCGCGGCGAGGCGTCGCGGTCTTTCGGGTCCTTCTTCTTTCGCCTGAACCACTTCATGGGTCGAGCATGACGGACGAACCGGGCGGACGGTAGGTTTTCGAGGGTGGAAGCCGACAAGTTGCGACGGATCGAGCGGGACCGGTTGACGTGGCTGGTGGACCGCAGGGTCGCCGAGGCCGATGCCGTTCACGCCGACGACTTCGTCATCGTGACGCCGAGCGGGCTCTCGTGGACCAAAGCGGAGTACCTGGGCGGGATCGAGTCCGGCGAGATCGACTACCGTCGCTTCGAACCGATCAGCGAGATCGACGTGATGCTCGACGGTGATGTCGCCGTACTGCGGTATCGCTCGGCGATCGAGATCTCCGTCGGCGGCCGCGAACCCGGCGACCTCGAGGCCTGGCATCTCGACTGCTATCGCCGTAGCCGGCCGGCTGGCAGCTCCGCTGGTCGCAGGCCACCGCGATCACATAAGGGTGCGCTCGCGCCTACCTCGACCGCTTCTCGCCGAGCCCCGATCCGTGACAAGCCACCGACATCCGCTGCCGACGACCACCGAAGTCCAAGCGCGGGTGGCTGCGCAGACGCCTGAGGTCAGGACGCCCGTTCGGCGTCGCTGCGCTCGATGCAGAACTCGTTGCGCTCGGGATCGAGGAGGGTGACCCAGCCGCGGCCGTCGGGCAGACGGTGGTCCTCGTGGATACTGGCGCCGAGGCCGAGCAGGCGCTCGACCTCCTCGTCGCGGGTCCGCTCGGTCGGCACCCAGTCGATGTGCACGCGGTTCTTCACCGACTTCGCCTCGGGAACGGCGATGAA
This sequence comes from Kribbella sp. NBC_00889, assembly GCF_045207705.1. Classification (NCBI taxonomy): domain Bacteria; kingdom Bacillati; phylum Actinomycetota; class Actinomycetes; order Propionibacteriales; family Kribbellaceae; genus Kribbella; species Kribbella sp. NBC_00889. The sequence continues at coordinate 8,262,304 of NZ_CP108783.1, forward strand.
CAGCATGTCGGGGACCGGCGCCGGGGCGTCGACCAGCACCTCGTCGTCGCCGGGCTCGTCGCCTTCGCCCAGCGGCCAGCCGGTGACGGTGCACCAGAACTGCGCGAGCTCGTACGGGTTCGCGGCATCGATCGTGATGTGTCGGGGGATCATGGGCAGACCCTAACCGCCGTGCGGGCTCGCGGACTGTCGGCGGCGGGGTCTACTGTGCGGGCAAAGAGAGGTATTCGCAGGGGGAAGGGGAGATTTCCGATGGCGTCTCGACTCAATCCGTATATCCAGTTCGAGAGCAGCGCACGGGAGGCGATGGAGTTCTACCAGAGCGTGTTCGGGGGCGAGGTGCAGTCGAACACGTTCGCCGAGTTCGGCGCGAGCCACGGACCGGACGACGACAACAAACTCATGCACAGCCAGCTGGAGACGCCGAGCGGGTTCACCTTGATGGCGGCCGACACCCCGCAGGGGATGCCGTACAACCCGGGCGAGAACATGGCGATCAGCCTGAGCGGTGACGACGGCGACGAGCTGCGTGGGTACTACGCGAAGCTGTCCGACGGCGGCAAGGTGACGGTCCCGTTGGAGAAGCAGATGTGGGGCGACGAGTTCGGCATGGTCACCGACAAGTTCGGCGTCAGCTGGATGGTCAACGTCGCCGGCAGCTGATCCGCAGGCGGACGCAGGAGTGCGGCTGGGCGACGGCCGCTGGGTCCAGATCTGGGCCGGCGGCTCTCCCGGCGGCACGCCGGTGCTGTTCCTGCCCGGCTGCCCGGATACCCGGCACGCCGCATATCCGGGCGAGCAAGCCGCGCTGCGTGCCGACGTGCGCCTGGTGGCGGTGAACCGTCCGGGCTACGGGCGGTCGGATTCGCACGCGTCGACACACTTGTCGGTGGCCGACGATGTCGTCGCGGTCGCGGATGCACTGGCGATCGACCGATTCGCCGTACTCGGAATGTCGATCGGCGGGCCGTACGCACTGGCTTGCGCTGCGCGGCATCCGGACCGGGTGACCGCAGTCGGCGTGCTCGCGAGCCCAGCCAACGTTCCCGAGCTCGACCCGCCGTACCACCGTGACGACCTCGGCCCGGACGAGCAAGCCTTCTTCGCACGGCTCGCGAGCATGACTCCTGACGAGGCGGCCGAGCACATGCGGGCCGACTTCCAGCAGTACGTCGACCGGCTCGACCCGACCGATCCGGACGACGAAGCCCTGGTACGCCGCTTCGTCGCGCAACTACCGCCGTACGACGCCGAGATCGCCACCAGGCAAGGAACGACGGCCGCCGCGGCTGCTGTCCGCGAAGCACTCGCGAACCCGGACGGCTACCTCCGCGATGCCGCGATCTCCTTCAGGCGTTGGGATTTCCGCGCCGAGGCGATCACCTGCCCCACCTTCCTCTGGTACGGCGAACTCGACGCGAACGCCTCCGTCCGCAACGGCCACTGGCTCGCCGCGCACCTCCCACACGCGACCCTGGTCGTCCGCGAGCAGACCACGCACCTCGCCGTACTGCAGGATCATTGGGACGACGTCCTCACGACTCTGATCAGCGGAAATTGAGTACGGGAACGCGATGCCCGCGGTCTAGCCTGGAGTATGGGACTCAACGATGTGCTGTATGACCCGATCCGCCACAACAACTGGGCGACCAAGAGCCTGATCCAGTTCTGCCGGGCGCAGGGCCTGACCGCCGAGCAACTCGAGGTCACCGGCGTCGGTACGTACGGCGGGATCGTGGCGACGCTGGATCACATCGTCCGCTGCGACGGCGGCTACGTACGCCGTGTCGCCGACGGTCCCCTCGATTTCGTGGACAGCGATGAGGCGCCGGACTTCGACGTGCTCGAACGCTGGAACGACGAGGCCGGCGCCCTCTGGGAGGACGTCCTCACCAAGCCGATCGACGTCGAGCGCATCATCATCGTCGACAACAACACCCGCGGCACCCGGCTCGGCATCTTCATCGCGCAGGCGATCAACCACGCCAACCACCACCGCGAGCAGGTCTGCGCGATCCTCACCGGCTTCGGCATCGAGCCCCCGGACATCCAAGCCTGGGAGTACGCCTGGGAGACCGAGCGAATCTGGGACCTGCCTACGTCGTGAGCGGGATGGACTCCGGCACCGGGGTGAGCGGAGCGTTGTAGGCGAACCAGTTGGTCAGGTTCTCGACGACCAGGCCGGCCATGGCCTTGCGGGTGGGCATGGTGGCCGAGCCGACGTGGGGGAGGAGGACCGCGTTGGGCAGGGTGAGCAGGTCGGGGTGGACTTTCGGCTCGTGTTCGAAGACGTCGAGGCCGGCCGCGAGGATGGTGCCGTCGCGAAGCGCGTCGACCAGGGCCTGCTCGTCGACGACTGAGCCGCGGGCCACGTTGATGACGATGCCGTCCGGCCCCAACGCCGCCAGGACCTCGGCGTTCACCAGGTGACGAGTCGAGTCGCCGCCGGGGATGACGATCACCAGCGTGTCGACGTCGCGCGCCATGTCCAGCAGCGACGGGTAGTAGCGGTAGCCGACGTCCTTGCGGCGGCGGTTGTGGTAGGCAACGGAGATCCCGAACGGAGCGACCCGGTCCGCGATCGCTTGCCCGATCCGGCCGAGACCGAGGATGCCGACCCGGCGGCCGTGCATCGTTGCCTTGGTCAACGGGTACGCCCCGTCGGTTTCCCACTTGCCCGCGCGCAGGTAGCGCTCGGCCTGGGGCAGTTCGCGGACCGTCATCAGCAGCAGACCCAGCGCCGTGTCGGCGACCTCGTCGTCCAGGACGCCAGGTGTGTTCGTCACGACCACGCCGCGCTCGGCCGCCGCGGCCGCGTCGATCCGGTCGTACCCGACGCCGAAGCTCGCCACGATGCGTACGGCGGGCAACCGGTCCAGGAACGCGCCGTCGATCAGCGAGCCACCGGTGGCGACGGCAACGATCTCGTCGCGGCGGGCCGCGAGGACCGCGTCCGGGTCGCTCTCCTCCCACAGCCGGATCAGCTCACAGTGACCGTCCAGACTCGCCGCGACCGCCGGATGCATCGGTCCCGGCATCAGCACCACTGGTAGTCCCATGAGAGTCCTCCTCGCGCGTCCTGCACAGATGTTCACCGCCGCTTTCTCGCCCAACCCTATTTCCCGCCACCGGAACGGACGACGATCGGGGGAGGAGGTCACCATGATCATCGACTGCGCTTACTACCGGGACGGACACCGCCAGCACGTCGGGGCGATGTCGGTCGAGGATGCCGCCGCCCACTGCAAGCAGGGCGGATTCGTCTGGCTGGGCATGTTCGAGCCCACCCTCGAGGAACTCGTCCAGGTCCGGGAGAGCTTCGGCCTGCACGAACTGGCCGTCGAGGACGCGCAGACCTTCCACCTCCGGCCCAAGGTCGAGCCGTACGAGGGCAACATCCGCCTCGTCATCCTGCGCACCGCCCGGTACGACGACCAGCGCGAAGAGGTGGACTTCGGCGAGGTCAGTGTGTTCGTCGGACCGTCGTTCGTGATCACGGTCCGCCAGGGGGTAGCCAGCGACCTGCACGGCGCCCGGATCCGCCTCGAGGAACGGCCCGAGTTGCTGTCGGTCGGCACGAACTCCGTCCTGTGGGCCATCCTCGACCAGGTCGTCGACGGCTACGGCCCGGTCGTGGCGGAGCTGGAACGCGATATCGAGCAGGTCGAGCGGACCGTGTTCGCGGGCTCGGTCGCGCCGACCGAGCGGATCTACTTCCTCCGTCGCGAGGTCACCGACTTCTACCGTGCCGTCCACCCGTTGCTCGCCGTACTCGCGACCATCGAGCGCGGCGCGCGCAACACCGAGCTGCTGCCGTACCTCCGCGACGTGCACGACCACCTGGTGCTGGTGAACGAGGAGGTCGCCGCCCAGCGGGATCTCCTCGCGACTGTGCTGGAGGCGAACATGGCGGTGATCTCGGTCGAGCAGACCAAGGTCAGCGTCCGGCAGAACGCGACGATCGAGCAGCTCACCATCCTGGCCACGGTGTTCCTGCCGCTGACCTTCGTCACCGGGTTCTTCGGCCAGAACTTCGGCTGGCTGGTCGACCACATCGGCGCCGAGTGGGACTTCCTCGTCCTCGGGGTCGGTGGACTCCTGATCCCCTGCCTCGCCCTGTTCGTCTGGTTCCGCCGGCAGCGAGCGGCCCGGCAACCTACCTGACGCGGCAGGTTCATGCGGCCGTCCGCAGTCGTTCCCGTGTGGCACCGAGGGTCGGGGAGCAGGATCCATCCCCTCGGAGGTTTGTGATGCGAAAGCTCCCCGCCCTCATCGCCGCGACGGCCGTCCTGGCCGCCGTGGCGATCCCGTCCGCCTCGGCCGCCCGCCCCGCGGCCCCGGCTCCCGCTGCGCGGGCCGGTGCGACGGCCGAGCCGCCGTCGTACCCGGCGACCCCGCTCACGTCGTACGCCGCCTTCGACGCGAACCAGGCGATCGCGGTCGACGCGAAGTACTTCTACGCGGTCGACAATCGGACGATCACCAAGCATGACCGCCGGACCGGCGAGCCGCTGCTGCAGTTCGCCGGCGACGCCGACGGTCCGTTCAAGCACATGGACAGCGGTGTTGTCGTCGGGTCGAAGTTGTACGCCGTCCACTCGAACTACCCCGAGTGGCCGATGGAGAGCTCGATCGAGGTGTTCGACACCAAGACGATGAAGCACATCGACTCGTACTCGTTCGGCATCTACCGCGGTTCGCTCACCTGGCTGGACCGGCACGACGGCGCGTGGTGGGCCGGTTTCGCCAACTACGACGAGATCTCGGACGACACGAACGAGCCGTACGGCCAGACCTACAACACCCAGATCGTGAAGCTGAACGACAAGTTCGAGCCGCTCGCGTCGTACACGATCCCGAAGCCGATCCTGGACCGGTTCAAGCCGATGTCGAACTCCGGTGGCTCGTGGGGTCCCGACGGCCGGCTCTGGCTGACCGGTCACGACCTCGGTGAGGCGTACGTGATGGAGTTGCCGACGGCGGGCGCCGAGCTGCGCTGGATCGCCACGGTCGACCTGCCCGACGTCCAGGGCCAGGGCATCGCGTGGGACCGCTCGAATCCGCGGAACCCGACCTTCTGGGCGATCAGCCGGCCGAACAAGGTGGTGCACACGTTCGCCATGCCGCTCGACCTGATCAAGACGCCGACCACCAAGGGCTGGCAGGTCCTCGGCCCGGGTCAGTTCCAGAAGTAGTCGGAGGTCGATCGAGTAGCGGACGGAAGCTGTCCGCTACTCGATCGATGCTGGGTACATGACTACTTCAGCGACATTCCACGCGTACTTCGGCTACCGCGACGCGGTCGGCGCACTGCGCTGGCTCGAGAAGGCCTTCGGGTTCGAGACCACGATGGAGGTCCCGGACGACAAGGGCGGGATCATGCACGCCGAGATGCGGTACGGCGGTGTGGCCTTCACGCTCTTCACCGACGAGGAGGGCTACGACAAGCCCACCCGCAAGGGCGACACCGTCGGCCACGGCGTCTACATCGCCTTCGACACCGAGGCGGAGGTCGACGCCGTCCACGCCACCGCGGTAGCCGCCGGCGCCGAGTCCATCTGGACCCCGGCCACCACCGAGTGGGGCAACTACCGCTGCCGAGTAGCCGACCCCGAAGGCTACGAATGGACCTTCGGCACCCACCACCCAGGCCTCCCCGCCACCTGGTAGACAACTACGGGTGGATCCCAGGCTGATCGTGATCAGAGGCAACTCCGGCTCAGGTAAGAGCTCGGTCGTCGAAGGTATTCGGGCGGCGTACGGGCCTGGGGTTGCTTGGATCGAGCAGGACTATGTGCGGCGGACGATCTTCCAGGAACGCGGTCGGCCGGATGACGCGAGCATTCCGATGATCGGGCAGATCGCGCGGCATGCGCTCGAGCGGGGCTTTCACGCCGTCGTCGAGGGCATCATGCCGACCCTCGGGTACGCCGAGATGTTCGCGGAGCTCGCCCGTGACTACGCGGGGTCGGCGTACTTCTATTACCTGGACATTCCGTTCGAGGAGACCGTCCGGCGGCACGCGTTGCGAGACAAGGCGACGGCTTTCACGGCCGACGACATGGCCGAGTGGTACCGGCCGCAGGATCTGCTGGAGTGGCCGCGGGAGACGGTGATCGATCAGACCAGCTCGCTCGACGCGACTGTCCAGCGGATCCTGCGCGAGACCGGTTTAGACCCAGCCGCCCAGCTCCAGGTCGGTGATGACGACCGGCTGGCCGGTGGCTAGGGACTGGTTGGCGGCGATGCCGACGGCAACGGCCCGGACGCCGTCGTGGACGTCGGCGGCACGCCCGAGCGGGTCGTTGCCCGGGCCCTTGAAGAGGTCGTCGTAGAGGAGGCGGTCGCCACCGCCGTGGCCGCCGACACCGCGCGGGATCTCGACCTCGACCGCGGGTGCCCAGTGCTTCTGCAGGACGAGCCGCTCGCCGTTGGAGCGCACGTCGCCTGGGATCACACGGTCCGACGGGTAGCTCGGGTCGATCTGATCATCGATCACAGCCGCCCGCTCGATGACCTCGAGCTCGGCGCGGCCCTCGGTGCCGTTGACCGACACCCGATAGCCCTCCCACGGAGAGTGTGCGTTGAGCGAGTAACTCAGCCGGGCGCCACTCGCGTACTCCGCGACCACCGCCATGTTGTCCTCGATCGTGATCCCCGGACCGAACACGTCCTGGTCGCGCAGGTACCCGTCGTACTGCTCGCTCTCCAGGTAGAGCTGCCGGTTGATCTCGTCGGTGCGCAGATCCAGCAACCACGGATCGTTGGCCGAGCCCTCGATCGTGCCCCGGGCAGGTCGTTGCCCAAGGCCACGGGCTGCCGCGTTGTCCGAGCCGTAGAAGAACAGGCCGCCGGACGCGTACACCTTGGTCGGCGTCGACGCGATCCACCAGTTCACCAGGTCGAAGTGGTGCGAGGCCTTGTGCACCATCAGGCCGCCGGAGTTCTTCTTCTCGCGGTGCCAGCGGCGGAAGTAGTCCGCGCCGTGCCGGGTGTCGAGCACCCACTGGAACTCGACGCTGGTGACGGTGCCGATCTCGCCGTCCGCGATCACCTGCCGCAGTGCGCTGTTCCGCGGCGAGTAGCGGTAGTTGAACGTGACGACCACGGACTTGCCGGACTCGTTCATCGCGGCGACGATCTGCCGGGTGCCGTCCGCGTCGATGGTCAGCGGCTTCTCGACGATCACGTCGGCGCCGGCCCGCAGGATCCGGGACACGACCGCTGCGTGCGTGTAGTCGGGGCTCGTCACGACCACCCGGTCGACCGACTGCTCCTTGATCATCCGCTCGAGATCGTCGGCGCCGTACTGCGGCAGCTCGGGACCACCGAGCTCCTTGACGTACCGCTCGTGGAAGGCGAGACGGCCCTGGTTCGGGTCGAGCAGGGCGACCAGCTGCGCCTCCTCGGGGTGCTCCTGGAAGATCGCGCGGACATACGCCCGCGCTCGCGACCCGGTTCCGGCGACTGCATAACGTCTGGGCACGGCGGACCCTTTCTACTCGTGTAGAACAGCACGCTAGCAACCGCTTTCCAAACCGGTCAACCGTCGTACTATCGGCACATGCCGAAGGCCACCCCCATCACCCGCAACGACGTGGCGCAGTACGCCGGGGTCAGCACCGCTGTGGTCAGTTACGTGGTGAACGAAGGCCCGCGCCGGGTCGCGCCGCAGACCCGGGACCGGGTCCTGGAGGCGATCCGCGTACTCGGCTACCGGCCGAACGCGACCGCGCGGGCACTCCGGATGGGTACGACGCGCACGTTCGGGCTCATCACGCCGGACGGCGGCAATCCGCTGTTCGCCGAACTCGCCAAGGCGATCGACAAGGAGGCGTCGGCCCGCGGGTACGTCGTTCTGCAGACCAGTGCTGACGGTGATCCGGTCACCGAGCAGGCCAAGATCGCCGAACTGCTGGTCCGCCAGGTCAGCGGATTGCTCCTGGTTGCTCCGACCGAGGATCCAGACCTGACCGAGGTCGGCATCCCGGTGATCGCCATCAACCGGGTGTTGCCGACCGTGAGCTCGGTCCGGCCGCAGTACCGCGCAGGTGCGCGCGCCGGCGTCAAGCACCTGATCGAGCACGGCCATCGCACGATCGGGCTGGTGATCGGTGGTCGCGGCACCGGCGGTCGGGCGCCGGAGCGTGAGCTTGGGTGGCGGGACGCACTTCGCCAGGCAGGGCTCGAGGACGGTCCGATCGCACGCGCGAGATTCAGCCGGCAGGGCGGATACGACGCCGGCAGAGAGTTGCTCGCGGCAACGAAACGACCGACCGCGATCTTCGCCAGCTCAGACCTGCAAGCGGTCGGCGCACTCCGCGCGATCCACGAGGCCGGCCTCAGAGTCCCCGACGACATCGCGGTATTAGCCTTCGACGGCACAGCCGAAACGGAGTACAGCTGGCCACCCCTGACCGTCGTACGCCAACCCCTGGACCGCATGGCCCACGAGGCCGTCAGCCGCCTCATAGACGGCGAGGACGCCGTCCAGGCCCTCACCTACCCAACCGACCTCATCCTCCGAAGATCCTGCGGTTGTTAGAGCGTGCCGAGGTCTTCGAAGATTAGGGCGGTTCGGGTGGCTAGGACCTCGGGGATGGCCTGGAGCTTTTCGAGGACTACTCGGCGGAGGCCTTCGTTGTCGGCGGCTCGGACCAGGAGGATGGCGTCGAAGTCGCCGCCGACGAGTGCCATGTGTTTGATTTCGGGGATCGCCTGGAGTTGTTCTCTCAGGGTTCGCCACGAGCTTTGGCGGAGACTGAGAGTGACGTACGCCGAGGTCGCGAGGCCCAGCTTCAGCGGGTCGACCGTGACGGTGAAACCGGTGATGACCCCGGTCGCGGTGAGTCGCTCGACCCGGGCGTAGGCGTTCGCGCGGGAGATGTGGACCTGGTCCGCGAGGGCCCGGATCGAGAGCCGTCCGTCCTGCCCGAGCGCCTCGACGATCTGCCGATCGACCTCGTCCAGCGCCGGGGCGACGACCATCTGTCCAGGACCGGCCCGGTGGACCGTCACCTCGTCGGACATCTGTGCACCTCGCTTCGCGGCGGTCGGAACCAATCGTCTCGTGATTGTCACAGGTCTGGATCCGATTGGCCAGAAGTACGACGATGAGGCCACCGTCCGTCTCCTGCGCAGGAGTGTCCATGACCACCGTCGAGGAGCGTTTGCTCCCCTCCGCCGAACCCGTCCGGTTGATCGACCAGGACGGCGTACCGCACGACCATCCGTCGTACCGGCTGCCCACCAAGGAAGCCCTGGTCGACGGTTACGTTCAGTTGATCAAAGGCCGTCGCATCAACGACCAGGCCAGCGCGCTGGTCCGCCAGGGCCGGCTCGCCGTCTACCCGTCGTCGCACGGCCAGGAGGCCTGTCAGATCGCGGCCACGATGGTGCTCCGCGAGGGCGACTGGCTGTTCCCGACGTACCGCGACACGGTCTCGATCGTGAGCCGCGGTGTCGACCCGATCGAGACGCTGACGCTGCTCCGCGGCGACTGGCACTCCGGGTACGACCCGTACGCGCGCAACGTCGCGCCGCAGTCCACCCCGCTCGCGACGCAGCTCACCCACGCGGTCGGCGTCGCGCACGCGGCCCGGCTGAAGGGCGAGGACACGGTGGTGATGGCGCTCTGCGGCGACGGCGCGACCAGCGAAGGCGACTTCCACGAGGCGCTGAACTTCGCCGCCGTCTTCCACGCCCCGGTCGTCTTCTTCATCCAGAACAACGAGTACGCGATCTCGGTGCCACTCGCCCGGCAGACCGTCGCTCCGTCGCTGGCCCACAAGGGCATCGGGTACGGCGTCCCCGGCGAACGGGCCGACGGCAACGACCTGGCCGGCCTGCTCGCCGTCCTCGGACAGGCCGTGGAGAAGGCACGCTCGGGTGAGGGACCGCAGCTCGTCGAGGCGCACACGTACCGAGTGCAGGCACACACCAACGCCGACGACGCGACCCGGTACCGCGAGGACGACGAGGTCACGCCGTGGCTGGAGCGCGACCCGATCAAGCGGCTCGAGACCTACCTCAACGAGCAGGGCTGGCTCGACGACGCGGTGCGCGAGCGTGCGGAGGCGATGGCGAACCAGGTCGGGACGCGGTTGCGCGACGGACTGATCCCGGAGCCCGAGGTGGATCCGCGGGAACTGTTCACGCACCTCTACTCCGAGCAGACGCAGCAGCTGCGCGAGCAGGCGGCGTTCCTGCGCGACGAGCTGGCGCGAGAGGAGGTCTGAGCTCATGACGCATGTGAAGATCTCCATGGCGCAGGCTCTCAACCAGGCCCTCCGCGATGCGATGAAGGCCGACGACACCGTGCTGATGTTCGGTGAGGACGTCGGCGCGCTCGGTGGCGTCTTCCGGATCACCGACGGACTGACCGAGGAGTTCGGCGAGGATCGTTGCTTCGACACCCCATTGGCCGAGTCCGGCATCGTCGGGATGGCCGTCGGGCTGGCGATGAACGGGATGCGCCCGGTCGTCGAGATGCAGTTCGACGCGTTCGGCTACCCGGCGTTCGAGCAGATCGTCTCCCACGTCGCCAAGATGCGGAACCGGACCCGCGGCAAGATCACCCTGCCGATGGTGATCCGGATGCCGTACGCCGGTGGGATCGGCGGCGTCGAGCACCACTGCGACTCGTCGGAGAGCTACTACGCGCACACGCCAGGACTGACCGTCGTCGCGCCGGCCACCGTCGCGGACGCGTACACGTTGTTGCGCAGGGCAATCGAACTGCCGGATCCGGTCGTGTTCATGGAGCCGAAGAAGCTCTACTGGGCCAAGGAAGAGGTCGATCTCACCGAGGACCAGCCCGGGATCGGCACGGCCGTCGTACGGCGGGAAGGCGCGGACGCGACCTTGATCGCCTACGGGCCGACGGTGCCGGTCGCGCTGGAGGCGGCCGAGGTCGCGGCCGCCGAAGGGCGGCAGCTGTCCGTGGTGGATCTGCGATCGATCGTGCCGTTCGACGACGAGACGGTGTGCGCGGCGGTACGGCGCACCGGGCGGGCTGTCGTGGTCGCGGAGGCCAGCGGGTTCGCCAGTGTGTCGTCGGAGATCGTTGCCCGCGTCACCGAACGGTGCTTCCACTCGCTGGCCGCGCCGATCCGGCGGGTGACCGGGTTCGACATCCCGTACCCGCCGCCGAAGCTCGAGAAGTACCAGCTGCCCGGTGTGGACCGGATCCTCGACGCGGTGGACGACCTGCAGTGGGAGGACTCGTGAACACCTTCCTGCTGCCCGATCTCGGTGAAGGCCTGACCGAGGCCGAGATCGTCCGCTGGCTGGTGAAGGTCGGCGACGTCGTCACCGTCGACGCCCCGGTCGCGGAGGTCGAGACCGCCAAATCCATCGTCGAACTCCCGTCCCCGTACGCCGGCGTTGTCGAAGAACTCCACGGCGATCCCGGCACAACCATCCCGGTGGGCAAACCCCTCATCACCATCGGCGAGATCGACGCCGGTGCACGGCCTGGGGCCGAGGGTGGGACCAACCGGCAGGACGCACGATCCGAGGCGGCCGGTGGGCACAACCGGCAGGACGAGCCTGCCCTGTCGGGTGCAGGGTCCGAGGTGGCCGGAGCGGCGTACCGGCAGGAGGAGCGGGCCGGGTCCGGCAGCGTACTCGTCGGCTACGGCACGGGTACCGGCACCGGCTCAGGTCGGCGCCGCAAGCCCCGCCCCCACCTCCAGCCGACGCGCAGCGCCGCTACGCCGGCAACGCCCGACCTCCAGCCGGCGCGCAGCGCCGCTACACCGGAGTACGTGTCGGCGCCGGACGCGGGCAGTGCGCGGCGAGTGCCGCTGGTGATCTCGCCACTGGTACGGCGGATCGCGCGGGACGCTGAGGTGGATCTGCGGACGTTGACCGGTTCCGGGCCGGACGGTCTGATCGTCCGCCGGGATGTCGAGCAGGCGATCGCTCAACGGTTCGAGCAGAAGTCGACGGTTGAGGACGTGAGTTCGCGGACCGGGCTGCCCGAGCTACGCCGGATCCCCATGAGCGGGTTCCGGAAGGTTGTGGCGGCGACACTGACTCGGAGCCGGGCGGAGATCCCCGAGGCGACGACCTGGGTGGACGTGGATGCGACCGCCCTGGTGGAGTTGCGGGAATCGTTGCGGTCGGCAAAGGATTCCGGGCCGGGGCTGCTGGCGTTGATGGCGCGGTTCACGGTGGCTGGCCTGCAGCGCTACCCGGAGCTGAACGGTTTCGTCGACACCGAGCGAGAGGAACTCGTCCAGTACGACGGCATCAACCTCGGACTGGCCGCCCAGACCGATCGCGGCCTCGTCGTACCCGCAGTGGCGAACGCGCACACGATGACCACGCGCGCCCTTGACGGTGAGATCCGCCGACTGACCGAATCCGCGCGGACCGGCCGGCTGACGCCGTACGAACTCGGCTGCGGGACGTTCACGCTGAACAACTACGGCAGCTTCGGCGTGGACGGCAGCGCGGCGATCATCAATCACCCGCAGGTCGCGATCCTCGGCGTCGGCCGGATCATCGACCGTCCATGGGTCGTCGACGGCCAGATCGCGATCCGGAAGCTCACTCAACTGTCGCTCGTGTTCGACCACCGGGTCTGCGACGGCGGGACGGCGGCCGCGTTCCTCCGGTTCGTCGCCGACGCGTTCGAGAACCCGGCGTCAGCGTTCGCCGATCTCTAGCGGTCGTCTCACCCGAGCTCTTACCGTGATGCTCATGGCGAAAGCTCCGGCTGACAAGGTCGCACTGTTCGACGCACTCGTCGAACAGTTCCCCGACGTCGAGCGCAAGGGCGCCGGTTTCCCGTACACCGCGGTCAACGGCAACATGTTCTCGATGCTGAACGAGAACGGCACCCTCGCGCTGCGCCTTCCCGAAGCCGAGCGCGAGGCGTTTCTCTCCAGGTACGACACCACCCTCAACGTCGCGCATGGAGTGCAGCAGAAGGAGTACGTCGTCGTCCCCGACGCGCTCCTGGCCGACACCGATGAGGTGCGCGAGCACTTCGCAGTGAGCGTCTCCTACGCGCGATCGCTCAAGCCGAAGCCCACGACCCGCAAGAAGAAGCCGGCCAGCTGAGCCTCAGGAGAGCTGCCGCGGCCGCAGCCCGACCAGGATGACCCGCAGCCCCGAAGTGAAACGTGCCTCCGGCCCAGCCAGATTCTCGCGGTTCAGGTACGCCGCGAGACTGGCCGCGCCCACCCCCAGTTGGTCGCCGGCCTCGGATGCCCAGTCGGGTTCGCTGAGGCCGCTGCGCCGTACGACGGCCGACCACGCGGCGTCGGTGACTGCGGACCCGATCAGGTAGTGAAAGATCGCCGACATGGCCGAGTCGAGATGCACACCCTTGAACCCGGCCGCCCGCAGGATCGCGAGCACCTGATCGGCCAGCGCCTGGTAGTTCGGCCCGAGCCCCGCATGCGAGGCCAGCAACTGCGGCGCCCAGGGATGAATCCACAGCGCTTCGTACGCCGCTCGCACCACCACGGTCACCTGGTCGCGCCAATCGCCGTCACCGGGTGGGACCAAGGCGTCACCCAGCACCTCGTCGAAGGCGAGCTCGAGCAGGTCGTTCTTGTTGGCGATCCGCCAGTACAGCGCCGAGGTCGCGGCCGTGCCGACCTCCGCCGCCACCCGCCGCATCGAGAACAGATCCAGCCCGTCGCGGTCCAGCACCTTGATCGACGTACGGACGATGTCGTCCCGGCTCAGCGGCGATCTGGTCGCCTCCGGATCGGTCCGCAACCAGACCGATCCGAGCACCGTCTTCTGATCAGCTTCACGCACGAAAACAGTGTCTCACGAACTAACACGATGTTTTTGTGTTAGATCTTCGCGAGGTTTCTTGTGCGTGGGAACTCCGCGCCACCAGACTGCCGAGGTTCCCGGAGTATTCCGGGGATCGCTCCGGGGGGAGCGCCGACGACATAGCCGAGTCGGCTGGTCACTGAGCATGAGTGGGGAAGAGCTGTGAACGAGGCACCGATCGACGTGCGCGCGAAATCGAAGAGCCCGCGAGTGGTCGCGCTGCTCGGTGGAGCCGGCACGCTGGCACTCGTCCTTGGCGGCGTCACGCTGGCCTTGGCTCCGTCGGCCTCAGCCAGCGGTGAGATCATCGACGGCAACCCGACCTGCGAGAACGTGATCTCGGGCTCGACCGAGATCAAGTTTGACGGAGACGATCAGGGCAACCCGCCGATACCGGGCTCGGGCACTGCCGACGGCGTCGAGGTCACTTGGACGCAGCGTACCCTGCAGGCCGACGACCCGGATCACCCCGGCGACCAGAAGGGCGGTCAGGTCGTCGACTTCACCGCCACGGGCGGCGTCGTGCTGGCTGTGCTGGTCAAGGGCGGCCCGGCGGCCAATTACTACAACTACCAGCCGGACGGGAAGACCGAGGACACCGGCCTGCACCCGCCGGTGAACTCGAGCAACGACAAGTACTACGGCGTCAGCCACCTCAACTTCTGTGTCAAGAAGGTGACCCCGACCCCGACTCCGACGCCCACCAAGACCCCTTCGGAGTCGCCGAGCGAGTCGCCGTCGGAGAGCCCGTCGGAGTCGCCGAGCGAGTCGCCGTCCGAAAGCCCGTCCGAGTCGCCGAGCCAGTCGCCCTCGGAGTCGCCGAGCCAGTCGGAGTCCCCGAGCCAGTCGCCGTCGGAGTCGCCGAGCCAGTCGGAGTCGCCGAGCCAGAGCCCGTCCGACTCTCCGTCGGTCACGCCGTCGGACAGCCCGACCAGCACCTCGACTTCGCCGGTCGCGGTTCCGACTGAGGTCGACGCCGGACAGTCCGGTGGGCTCAAGCTCACCTCGGCGATCACCGGTCACCAGAGCGCGTGGGGTATCACCCTGATCATGCTCGGTGGTGTGCTCGTGTTCGCCGGCATCCTGAAGTCGCGGCAGAACCGCGGTCAGCACGCTGCCTGACATGTCCGCACAGCGTCGCCGCCCGGGTCGCGCTCGTTCGTCGTGGTGGACGATCGGGGCCCTGGCGGTCGGCGCCGTACTACTCCTGACCGGCGGCTACCTGCAGCTCAGGACAGACAACAGCACTGACTCCGCCCCAACCGGGACTACGTCCGCCGTGCCGTCGAAACCGTCACCGAAGCCCACCTCGCCGAAGGCGACCACGCCGAAGGCCACTACACCGAACGGCACAGCACCGAAGACCACGTTTCCGCCCGAGGTCCGCAGCACCGCCCCGGCGCGGCCGGGCAACCCGGTGCGGGTGTCCGTCCCGAGTCTCGGGGTCTCCGCCCGCGTGCTGGGGATCCACGCCCGCGGTGGTGCTCTCATCCCGCCGTCCAATCCGCAGCTGGTCGGCTGGTGGTCCGACGGCGCTCAGCCCGGCGCGGCCAAGGGGTCGGCGATCATCACCGGCCACACCGTGCACGACGGCGGTGGCGTATTCGACGACCTCGGCCAGTTGAAGGCCGGAGACGCGGTCAAGGTCACCACAGGCAAAGGGACTCTCAACTACGTGGTCGCGTCCGTGACCACGTATCGGAAGAAGGCACTCGCCACCCAGGCCGCGCAGGTTTTCGACCAGAGTGTTCCGGGCCGGCTGGTTCTGGTCACCTGCGAGGACTGGGACGGTACGGCGTTCCTCAGCAATGCCGTCGTGATTGCGCATCCGAAGAAATGAGTGACCGGCCCCCGTGGGCCGGCCCCTCATCCTGCGATCAGCTGTTGATCCGAGCTGTCAGACCGAAGTTTTGACTGGTCATTGCTGTGTCACGCGACGTCACGCGACCAAGTCGTCCCGGCCAGGACCTCGGTGCGTCGCCGTACACCTTCATCTCACCCGACGCACCGCACCGCCCGCACGACCATCCCCACGACGAGGACATCGCTGCTTTCAGTCTCTGCAAGGTGATCCGGAAGGACTCCGACGACCCGGCATCGCCGTACCACTGGCAGCCGAAGGAGTCCTTCCGGGCGGTCTCTCGCTTCTATCTAGTGCACTAACCCGACCGCGGTGATGGTCGCGATGACGTCGGTGCGCCAGTGCCGGTAGCGGACCGGGTCCTCGGTGAAGTTCCGCTGGTCGGTGACCACGTCGTCGGCCGTCAGCAGCTTGGCGGCGTTCGCCTTCAGCGCGGGTGGCAGATGGGGCTTCGCCGCCACGTCGTGCGACAGCAGCCAGAGCAGGTTGTAATCCTCCATGCCGTCGCGGAAGTTCTCGAGCCGGATCGAGGCCATCGGCCCGGTCGGACCTGGGTAGAACATCGACCCGTCGCCCGCGGTGCCGTTGAACGTCGCCGCCTTCCACGCCGACAGGATGCCGTCGTTCACCAGCAACTGGTTGGCGTGGTCCGAACGGAGCCAACGGTTCGTCGCGTAGTACAGGACGCCCTCGACCCCGGCCTTGTACGACATCGGGCCCATCAGCGTGCGCGAGTCGATCGGCGGGTAGCCGTTGAACCAGTTCGGCAATGGCGAACCGGTGGCGATGTCCGGGTACCACCAGGCCTGGTCGCCGCGGGCCCGGGTCCGCTCGGCCACCGTCTGGTTGTACAGGTCCTGCTGCGGCGCCCAGATGTCGACCAGCCCGGCCAGTCCAGTGTCGACTCCCATCGAGTTGTCCCGCAGCGTGGTCATGATCGGCACGTCCGGGAAGGCGGCCTTGACCGCGGCAAAGGTCTGCTTGGCGGCCTGCAGCAGTGGCCCGTTGGCCTCGTCGAATCCGTAGACGTAGGCGTACTTGTCGACACCGGCAGCGCGGTAGCCGTCCATCGCGGTCCGCAGCTGTGAGATCCAGGTGTCGATCTGCGCCTGCCAGGTCTCCGGCTTCGCCGGGTTCAGCATTCCGGCCCACAGGTAGAAGGCATTGAAGTCACGCAGCCCGTAGTGGTCGCGGATGTAGAGCACGTCCTCGACCGGGGTCGGCACGATCACCGGTCCGGGGCTCGAGGGTATGCACGGGCAGGTGTAGAGCTGGTCCGGCTCGATCTTGTAGTCGTTCAGGAACGACCAGTACGTGTGCTTGGTCGCTTCCTGCGCGGCGGGATCGGTGATCCCGTAGATGTCGTTCACGATCGCCGGCGTGAACTGGAAGGTGGTGTTGAGCTTCGGCCGATCCGGAACGGTCACCGGCCACACCGTCGCCGACACAGTCATCGTCCGGGTGTGCTTGCCGTCCGCGGAGAACGCGACCTTCACCTCGTAGATGCCGGGCCGCGCGTCCGGCGAGGCCTTCAGCCGGATCCAGTACGGCTGGATCGTGTCGGCCGGGACATCCACCGAGGACAGGTCGTCGCGGATCGGGTCCGGCGTCCAGCCGGCGTACGTCGGACGGTGGTACTGGTTCGTCGGCGTCACGTTCAGCGATCCGACCGGGGCCACCGAGGCGGTGAGTGCACCTTGCGGGCCGGACACCGAGGTCACCCGGGCCTGTACGCCGTTGAGCTGCTCGGCGAACGGCAGTACGACGGCCTGCACGTTCTCGTACTCACCGCGAGTCAGCGACACCGACGGCGACGGTCCGGTCGAGCTGAACGGCAGGTCCTTCGGATAGACCAGCGCCATCGAGTCGGCCGACTCCAGCCCGAAGTCCGCATGCTTGTCGTGCGACCGCGCCTGGATGGTGTTCGCCAGCCGCGGCACCGATCGCTGCAACGCCGCGACGCCCGCATTGAACGGCGCGTACTGCGCATACGTCATTGGCCCCGCGGACAGCGCTTGGCGCAACTGGGCGCACTGTGCCGCCGCGGAGTCGACCTGCGCCCGCAGCCGCTCATCGGCAGGCGTGTGGCCGAGTTGACGGTCCATGGTGGCGATCTGATCCGCGAGCTTGGTCAGTACGCCGTTGAAGTCCGACAGCCGGAGTAGTTGCGCCGCAGCCTGGTCGCCGTACGCCGTCTTGTCGTACGGGTCGGTGTCGACGAGCCGGAAAGCGTCGTAGTGGCCGACTACCGTCGTTCCCGCCCTGGGCATCGAGATGCCGATGTAGGCGATCCGGGTGATGTCGACGCCGGCGGCGGTGATCGCGCTCAACCGCAGGTCGACCGGCGTCCAACTGCGGGCGTTGATCTTGTAGTCGACGCCGTACGCCTTGTTGGCCTGGTCCCGGACGGTGATCCGGCCGACGACGGTGTAGTCCTGCTCGGTGAAGAAGTCGAACCCGAGCAGGGTGTGACCGGACCAGTCGCTGACCGGCAGGCTCGGCGTACCAGCGTTGAGCGTGAGTCCCGACGAGGCCGTCGCTCCCGGCGTGCCGGCCGGCGCGATGCTGAACCTCACCCCGGAGGCGCCGTGCGTCGGATCGGCGGTCCGCTCGATCTTGTCGGCCTGCGGCAGGGTGACGGTCGCACCCGTCAGATCGGCATCGGTCTCGAAATCCTGGAACACCCCGGCTGGTACGGCGGCCCGCGCCGTTCCGGCCTGGACCAGACTTCCGGCGACCAATACGGTTGCCGTCAGCAACAACCCGAACTTCCTCACGACCGGCCCCTCTCAGGTAGCCTCACGGTAGGTCGGTCGGATTACGGTCAT
Organism: Kribbella sp. NBC_00889; assembly: GCF_045207705.1. NCBI lineage: Bacteria > Bacillati > Actinomycetota > Actinomycetes > Propionibacteriales > Kribbellaceae > Kribbella > Kribbella sp. NBC_00889. The sequence goes on from NZ_CP108783.1 coordinate 8,280,793, forward strand.
GGCCATAATCCACCTGGTTGCTCACCGTAGGAGCGAGGATGCCGACTGTCAAGGCTTACTGCTCTGCATCGAAAAGCCTGGCCGGCAGGCGCGATCGGACCGTGGTCTTGTGACTGTTACCGGCGTGCGCGATAGTTGCAGAAGCGGGCTATTCGCCATCGTTCACGTGGAGGCGTCGTGGGACTGCCGGATGATACCGCGGAGGCGCGGGCAGCGGGCTGGCGAACCCTGGCCGCTCTGCACGCCCGGATCGAGGACGAGCTGGAGCGCGCGCTGCAGAAGCAGCACGGCCTGTCCGTCAGTGAGTACAGCGTGCTCGACGTGCTGGCGCGGCAGGACGACTACCACCTGCGGATGAACCAGCTGTCCAACGCGGTCGTGCTGAGTCAGTCGGCCACGACCCGGCTGGTGAACCGTCTGGAGGACCGCAAGCTCCTGCAGCGGTACCTGTGCCCGGCCGACCGCCGCGGCGTCTACACCGAGGTCACCCAGGCCGGCCGTGACCTGCGCGGCCAGGCCCAGCCGACGCACGACGCCGTACTGACTGCTGCTCTGGAGAAGGCTGCTGGGCTGCCCGAGCTGGCTCCGCTGGTCGGTGCTCTGGACAGGCTGGCGATGAAGGTCTGATGGCCCGCAAGTACGACAACCGCAAGCTCTACTACTGGCTGATGGGCAGCTGTCTGGTGCTGATCGGGCTGGCGTGGTTCGTCGTGCGGCTGTTCTCGATTCCGGTCGCGATCGGGATGAGCGCCGTCGCCGCCGTACTGCCGCCGATCGCAGTCATCGTCGCGAACTGGGGTCAGGACTGATCCCAGGGGTGGGATCGAGGTAGAGGTGCCGGACCATCGGGTAGTTCCGGCGTACCTCGAAGTCGACCCGCTCGGCAAGCTGTTCGATCGCAGCGCCGGTGGTCTGCATGTCGGCCAGGTCGACGGTCGCCACCACCAGGACCTGGTCTGGAGCGAGCCGGAGACTGAGCAGTTCGAGGACGCTGTCGATGCCTGGTGTGTCGTTGATGATCGCGCGGATCCGCTGCTGTACGTCTTCCGGCAGTGCCCGGCCGATCAGCATCGCCTTGTTGTCGCGACCGAGTGTGAAGGCGACGACGATCAGCAGTACGCCGATGCCGATCGACGCGACGCCGTCCCACAGGTGCTGTCCTGTGACGACCGAGAGCGTCACGCCAACTGCCGCGATCAGCAGTCCGATCAGGGCGGCGGTGTCCTCGAATGCGACGGTCTTGACTGCTGGTTCGGCGTTTCGCAGGTGCGTGAGCGCCGGCACGCCTTCGTGGCGGGCCTCCCGTCGTACCTGCCTGACTGCCCGCAACCACGACGTACCTTCGAAGATCGCCGAGACTGCCAGGACCGTGTAGATCAACCCGAGTGAGGCGATCGGCTCGGGGTTGATGAGTGCGCGCAGGCCCTCGGCGATCGAGAAACCCGCGCCGAGCACGAGGATGCCGACCGCGGCGAGCAGGGACCAGAAGTACCGCTCCATTCCGTAGCCGAACGGGTGGCGTGCGTCGGCAGGCTTCCGGCTGCGGTGGAGCGCGGTCAGCAGGAACGCCTGGTTCATGGTGTCCGCGACGGAGTGTGCCGCCTCGGCGAGCAGCGCGGTCGAGCCGGAGAGCAGACCGGCGACGACCTTGGCGATCGCGATCGCCAGATTCGCCGCTCCGGCCAGTAGTACGGTCCCGACGGATTCCTCTGCCATCCACCTCGCGTGCCCGCGGGGTGGCTGGGTCAAACCGAGCCCGTGCTTCGTGGCATGTGGCATGCTCCGGGCTGTGGCGGCGATGGGTGCGGGACGGTTGCTCGGGACGAATCTGCGGATGCGGCGGGACGAGCAGGGCATCTCGCTGTCCGAGCTGGCCCGGCGGTCGGGGATCGCGAAAGGGACGCTTTCGCAACTGGAGTCCGGGGCGGGCAACCCGACGATCGAGACAGTGTTCAGTCTGTCGAACGCTCTGGGTGTCCCGGTGTCGGCGCTGCTGAGCGAGTCGCCGAGCGCGGAACTGGTCCTCGTACGGTCGGCGGACATCGACGTACTGTCCGGTGAAGCGATCGATCTGCGGATGCTGCGGCGGCTGGAGAACCCCGGTGGGTTGTTCGAGGTCTACAACCAGGAGGTCCGGCCGGACGCCGTACAGCACTCGGACGGGCATCCTGGGACCGAGCATCACATCGTCCTGACCGGGCGGCTGCGGATCACGGCGCGTGGCAGGACTGAGGAGTTGGGGCCGGGGGACTACCTGGCTTTCCGGGCCGGTGGGCCGCACGGGTACGAGGCGGTGGATGGTCTCGTGCGGTCGGTGTTGCTGCTGGAGTACCCGCCGGACGCGTACCCGATCACGCCGGGCAGCCCGCATCTGCCGGGGTAGTGCATGTTTAGTGCCCAGTGAATGCCTGGTGAGTGCCGGATGGGTGCATTGACCGTGCCGAGGGTGGACGCGTAGGCTCGGTTTCGTTCATTTTACTGAACGGAGAGTCTGATGCCTGGTTCCGCGACACCCGACGTGGTGGTCGTCGGCGCGGGCATGATCGGCGCGGCCTGCGCCGAGGCGCTCTCCGGCGCGGGCGTCCGGGTGCTAGTGATCGATCGCGACGGCCCGGCTGCCGGTACGACGGCCTCCGGTGAGGGCAACGTGCTCGTCTCGGACAAGGAGTCCGGGCCCGAGCTCGAGTTGGCGCTCGCGTCGCGGGCCGAGTGGGACGTCGTACTGTCGCGGCTGCCTGAGCGGGTCGCCGACGTCGAGTGGGAGACCAAGGGCGGGGTCGTGGTCGCGACGACTGACCCCGAGCCGCTGAAGGCGTTCGCGGCCAAGCAGAGGGCGGCGGGGGTCGATGCTCGCGTGATCACGCCGGCGGAGGCCTTTGAGCTGGAGCCTTTGCTGACTCCTCGGGTGACGGTCGGGGTGCACTACCCGGACGATGCGCAGGTCCAACCGGTGCTCGCGGCAACGGCTTTGCTCGCGGCCGTCCGGGACCGCGGTGGTGAAGTGCGCTCGGGGGTGACGGCGCGGGCGGTACGACGTTCGGCGCAGGGACGGGTTGTCGGGGTCGAGACCGATGACGGTGTGATCGCGTGTGGCGCCGTACTCAATGCTTGCGGGCCGTGGGCCGGGTCGTTCAGTGCCGATGCCGGTGCGCCGATTCAGGTGCTGCCTCGGCGCGGGGTGATTCTGGTGACGGCGCCGCTGCCGGAATGCGTTCGGCACAAGGTGTACGACGCGGACTACGTCAGTGCGGTCGGGAGCGGCGACGCCGAGCTGCAGACGTCGACAGTGGTGGAGTCGACGCGGTCCGGGACGATCCTGATCGGTTCGAGTCGGGAGCGGATCGGGTTCGACGACTCAGTCCGGGTGAAGGTGCTGCGTGAGCTTGCTGCGAAGGCGGTTGGGCTGTTTCCCTTCCTGGGCGACGTGCCGGTGATCCGGGCGTACGGCGGCTTCCGTCCTTATGCGCCGGATCATCTGCCGGTCATCGGTCCGGACCCTCGCACGCCGGGTCTGTGGCACGCGACTGGTCACGAAGGTGCAGGCATCGGGCTCGCGCCGTCGACCGGTCGACTGATCACCGAGCTGTTCCTGGGGCTGGCTCCACATGTAGACCCCGATCCGTTCCGCGTCGACCGTCCGGCGGTGCTCGCCTCATGACCGCCTACCTCCGCCCCCGCGACGGCGACCCCGCCCGAGTCGGTACGCCGACGCCCGTCGAGATAACCGTGGACGGCGAACCAGTGACCGCCCTGGCCGGCCAAACAGTCGCCGCCGCGCTGCTCTCCGCCGGCCGAGACTCCTGGCGAACCACCCGCGTCGCCGCACGCCCCCGCGGCGTCTTCTGCGGTATCGGCGCCTGTCACGACTGCCTCGTCATAGTCAACGGCACCCCTGACATCCGAGCCTGCCAACGCACCATCCAGCCAGCAGACACAATCACAACCCAAACAGGCGCGGCCCTACCCCAACCTGCAGACGGGCAGCGGACAGGCGGAACGCGAGCCACCTCCGACGCGCAGCCTCGGGAGTGGGCAGGCGGGGCATCAGCCACCTCCGACGCGCAGCCTCGGGCGGATCTCGCCCCGGCGTCGTCCCGTCCCGCTTCCACCTCGAATGTCCCGCGGGTGGCTGACGTGGTTGTGGTGGGGGCTGGGCCGGCCGGGATCGCCGCAGCTTTGGCGGCTGCGGATGGTGGTGCGTCGGTGACGTTGATTGACACCGGGCGGAGTGTGGGCGGGCAGTTCAACCGGCAACTGCCCGTGGAATTCGGGGCTCGGCGGGCCGGCCGGTTGCAGCACGGGTGGAAAGGATTCGTCGCGCAGCGGGATCGGCTTGCGGGGCATGAGCGGATCACGCATCTCGCGGAGACGTCCGTGTGGGCGATGGAAGGGCTCCGACTGTGGGTGCAACAAGGACCAGCGGACAGCGTCGGGCGGCAGGTCTTCGCGGTTGACGCGAGGGCGATCGTCCTGGCCACAGGTGCATACGATCGCGTACTTCCCTTCCCTGGTTGGGATCTGCCAGGGGTCTACAGCGCCGGCGCCGCACAATCGCTGGCCAAAGGGCAACGCATCTCCATCGGCAAACGCGTACTCGTCGCAGGCACCGGCCCGTTCCTCCTACCGGTAGCGGAATCGCTGATCGGCGTCGGCGCCGAGGTCGTCGAGCTACTCGAGGCCAACACCCTGCGAACAGTCCGCCGCGGCTGGCTCACCAACCCACTAGTTGCCTCTGGCAAATTCCGCGAGGTCCTCGGGTACGGCACGCTGCTGGCGAAGCATCGCATTCCGCTCCGGCACGGCTGGACCGTTGTCGCCGCACACGGCACCGATCACGTGGAGGCCGTCACCGTCGTACGGCTGGACGACTCGTGGCAGCCGATCACGGGCTCCGAGCGACGGATCGAGGTCGACGCGGTATGTCTCGGCTTCGGCTTCACGGCTCAACTCGAGCTCGCAGTCTCGGCCCGCTGCAACCTCACGACCGGTCCGGACGGGGGCTCAGCAGTTGTCGTCGACGTCCACCAAGAAACCACCACTCCGGGGGTGTTTGCCGCCGGTGAGCTCACCGGAATCGGCGGCGCGGACCTAGCGGCTGCCGAAGGTCGAGTGGCCGGTGCGGCTGCCGCGCTTCACGCGGGAACTGATGCGCCAGGACCGCCCGGTGCCCGGGCAGCCGCAGAGCGCGCGGACCTGGCAGGCGCGGTGGAGGCGCGGGAAGCCGTCGTGCGCGGGCGACAGTTTGCGGAGGTGTTGGCGCGGGTCTATCCAGTGCGAGACGGGTGGCGAGCGTGGAGCACGGCCGAGACCGTGGTGTGCCGGTGTGAAGAAGTTACGCGCGGAGAGATCGAAGCGGCTGTGGCAGGACGTGGTGTGCAGGACGGCCGGGCGCTCAAGCTCAGCAGCCGGGCCGGGCTCGGGATGTGTCAGGGACGGGTCTGTTCGCGGACCGTCGGTGCGCTGGTTGGTGCACCGGAATCATCGATGAAACGACCGATCGCCGTGCCGGTGAGGCTGCGGGATCTGGCAGAAGCTCAGGAGGATCTGTGACGGAGAAATTGGAAGGCGTGATCGTCGCCACCGCGTTGCCGTACGCCGAGGACGCGTCGGCGCCGGCAGGTTTGCGTCCGGACCTGGACAAGTACGCCGAGCACTGCCGGTGGCTGGTCGACAACGGTTGCCGTGGAGTAGGCCCGAACGGCTCCCTCGGCGAGTACTCGTCACTCACCGACGACGAGCGCCGAGCCGTCGCCCGCACTGCGATCGAGGCCGTCGGCGACGATGGCATCGTGGTGGTCGGCGTACACGGCGTCGGTGCACACCAGGCGCGCGCGTGGGCGGAGCGGGCGGCCGAGGACGGTGCAACCGGCGTACTGTGCCTGCCGCCGACCATGTACCGCGCGAACCGCGGCGAGGTGATCCACCACTTCACCGAGGTCGCGAAGGCCGGTCTGCCGGTGATGGTCTACAACAACCCACACGACACGAAGGTCGACCTGACCCCGGACCTGCTGGGCGAGATCGCGCAGATCGAGAACATCGTCGCGGTGAAGGAGTTCTCCGGTGACGTCCGCCGGATCCTCGAGATCCGCGAGTTCGCGCCGGACCTGGCCGTCATTGCCGGCGCCGACGACCTGACCCTCGAGGCCTTGCTGATGGGCGCGACCGGCTGGTTCGCCGGATTCCCCAACGTGTTCCCGAAGGAATCGGTCCGCTTGTTCGACCTCGCCGTACAAGGCAAGCTGGAAGAGGCGCGGGCGCTGTACGAACCGCTGGTCGCCGCGTTCCGGTGGGACTCGCGGACCGAGTTCGTCCAGGCGATCAAGTACGGCATGGACTACGTCGGCCGGTACGGCGGTCCGTGCCGCCCGCCGCGTGGACCCCTGGTGCCCGAGCACCTCGCCCAACTGGAGCAGGACATGAAGAAGGCCGTGGAGTCGCTGCGATGAGGTCCGTCCGGACCATCAGCGCGATCGACTCGCACACCGAGGGAATGCCGACCCGCGTCGTCACCGGCGGGGTCGGCGTCGTCCCTGGTGCGACGATGGCCGAGCGGCGCCAGTACTTCATCAAGCACCTGGACGACCTGCGGTTGTTCCTGATGAACGAGCCACGCGGACACTCGGCGATGAGCGGCGCGATCCTGCAACCGCCCACCCGGTCCGACGCGGACTGGGGCGTGCTGTACATCGAGGTGTCCGGCCTGCTGCCGATGTGTGGCCACGGCACGATCGGCGTCGCCACCGTGCTGGTGGAGTCCGGCATGGTCGAGGTGACCGAGCCGGTCACCAAGGTCCGCCTCGACACCCCGGCCGGCCTGGTCGTCGTCGACGTTGCCGTCAGCAACGGACGGGCCGAGCACGTGACGCTGCGCAACGTTCCGTCGTACAGCCATGCACTGGACGCGACGGTGGAGGTTCCGGGGCTCGGGAAGGTGACCTACGACCTCGCGTACGGCGGCAACTTCTACGCGATCCTGCCGCTGGAGCAGCTCGGCCTCCCGTTCGACCGGGCCGAGAAGGACCGGATCCTGCAGGCCGGGCTGGACATCATGGACGCGATCAACGCGACCGACCGGCCGGTGCATCCGCTCGATCCCGGGATCAACGGGTGCAAGCACGTGCAGTTCACCGCGCCCGGTCTCGACGGGGCAGACTCACGCAACGCGATGGCGATCCACCCGGGGTGGTTCGACCGGTCGCCGTGCGGGACGGGTACGTCGGCCCGGATGGCGCAACTGCATGCCCGCGGTGAGCTCGCGCTCAACACCGACTTCGTGAACGAGTCGTTCATCGGCACCCGCTTCACCGGACGCCTGATCGAGGAAACCACGGTCGGCACGCGGCCGGCCGTCGTACCAACCGTTACCGGCCGAGCGTGGATCACCGGAACAGCCAACTACCTACTCGACCCCGACGACCCGTTCCCCGCCGGCTTCGTTCTCTAGCCCGGCGCTAGTTGAGGTGGTTCTGCCAGTCGGGTGGGACGTTGCCGCCCGGCGTCGGCTGGTCGACCGGGTGGGACTCCGGCGGTGCGAGCGCGGGACCCTCGTAGTACTGGGATTCGCCGTAGTGCCAGAACCAGTCCTCGCCCGGCTCGAAGCTGCGCACGATCTGGTGCCCGGTCGTGGACGCGTGAGCCGATGCATGCTGCGCAGGGGAGGAGTCACAGCACCCGATATGTCCGCACTGCGCACACCGACGCAGGTGAAACCACCAGCCGCCAACCTCCAGACACTCCGCGCACCCGGTCCCGCTCGGAGGAACCGTGCTGTCGATTCCTGGTGTCCCAGAACTCTCCGTCATACCCCACATCCTCGCCTGCCCACCGCCCCCAAACAAGCAGCCCCAGGCACGCCCGACCCGTCCGCCGAATGTGCCTCGGATCTACTCGGGCCAGTCGGAGTTCTTGATCACGTCGACGAAGTCGCCGCGGTGGAAACCGGGGACGAAATGCTCCAGGACGTCGGCCTTGACGTTCCCGAAGGTCGTCTCCGGCCGGTCCTTGATGCCGTCCGTGAACGCGGCCAGGATCCGGCTCTTGAAGTCCGGCCGCGGATGCGCCGCGACCACGGCCGTCCGCTGCTCGTCAGTGATCGCCAGATAACCGATGCCGAGGACATCCAGTTCCACACCGCGAGTGACGAGCGCGATCTCGGCCGCCATGTGCAACGGGATCTCCGGGGTCGTGTGCAGAGCGATGGCGGTCCAGACCCGATCGGCCGGCTCCCCGGTGACGCCGTGCGCCTGCAGGAACCGGCGCGCTTCATCGGCGCCGTCGATCTCGAACCGCTGGTCGGTACGACGGAACCGGCTGGTCAGACCGAGGTCGTGGAACATCGCGCCGACGTACAGCAACTCCGGATCGAACTCGAGGCCCTGCTCCTGGCCGCGCAACGCACCGAACAGGAAGACCCGCCGCGAATGATCGAACAGCAGCGGTGACGCCACCTCACGAACCAGTTCGGTCGCCTCGCGGGCCAGGGCGCTGTCCGGGATCCGTACTCCGGCGATCTCTTCACTCATCGTCGTTCTGCCTTCCTGGTGTGGCCTCGTCTGTGCGTCCAGATTCGCCGGAGTGGCTACGCTGGTGCCATGTCCAGAACGCCACATGAACCACAGATTCGGACACATCGGATCGCCTTGGTGGTGTTCGACGGCGTGACCCTCCTCGACGTCAGCGGCCCTCTCGAGGTCCTTCACCAGGCCAACCGCAACGGCGCCCGGTACGAGTCGACCCTCGTCTCCCCAAGAGGCGGTGACATCGCGACATCCTCCGGTCCGACCCTCGCCGCCACCACAGCAGCAGCCGGGGCAGGTCCCTTCGAAACGGTGATGGTCGCGGGAGCCGACCACCTGGTCGATCGAGTGCCCGACGACCTCCTCGCCGCGGTTCGCGCTCTCGCGGATCAGGCCGGCCGGGTGGCGTCCGTGTGCACGGGTGCCTTCGTACTCGCAGCACTCGGGCTCCTGGACGGCCGGAGCGCCACGACCCACTGGCGCCATGCCCAGACCCTCGCGCGCCGCTATCCATCAGTGCGTGTCGAACCGGACGCGCTACACATCCACGACGACCGGTACGTGACCTCGGCCGGCATCAGCGCCGGCATCGACCTGACCCTCGCCCTCGTCGAGGCGGACCATGGCGCAGAGGTCGCTCGCGAGATAGCCCGGGAGCTGGTCGTCTTCATGCAACGACCCGGCGGTCAATCCCAGTTCTCCACAGCGATCGCAACCCCACCACCTCGCAGCGATCCACTCCGGGCAGTGACCGAATCTGTGGTCGCCGACCCCGCCGCTGACCACAGCCTGCCCACCCTGGCCGCGTCGGCTGCCCTTAGCCCGCGGCACCTCACTCGCCTGTTCCACACCGAGTTCCACACCACGCCGGCCCGGTGGGTCGAACGCGTACGTCTCGACCGAGCCCAGCAACTCCTCCTCGACGGCCACAGCATCACCTCAGCCGCCCGGCTCAGCGGCCTCGGCAGCGACGAGACCCTCCGCCGAGCCTTCGCCAGACACCTCGGTACGACGCCCACCGAGTACCTCCGCCGCTTCCGCGCGGCCGGCTGACCAGGATTCCGAGAAGAGGACAAAAGCTGGCCGCTTCCTGCGCCGGACTCGACGGCCTGACGCAGACAACGCAGCAGCTCCCTTCGCCACAGAAATGCAGACAAGAACCACCAACCGCTGAGCGAGACGGTTGATGGTCAGGCGGTCAGCGAGCAGTTCGTAGTCGTGCGAACCCATACTGTGGTCGGGTGGAGACTGACGCCTGGGCTGGTTTGGTTGACCAATTCGCCGATGGGGCCTACGCCACGGTGAAGGGGCGGGTGCGCACGTACGTGATGCACCAGCAGCTGCTGGAGCATCTGCCACCGCCTCCGGCGACCGTGCTCGACGTCGGCGGCGGCGCGGGCCATCAGTCGTTCCCGTTGGCGCGAGCCGGGTACGACGTGACGCTGCTCGATCCATCACCCGCGATGCTCGACAAGGCGCGTCAGCGACTCGAAGGCTTGCCCGCTGACGCCCAGCGACGGGTGACGTTCGTGGAGGCTGACGGTGCGCATGCCGATGAAGCGGTCGGCGGTCGGCGCTTCGAGGCCGTCCTGTGCCATGGGGTGCTCGGGTACCTCGAGCAACAGGAGCCGTTGCTCGACCAGCTGTGCCAATGCGCTGCTCCCGGTGGCATCGTCTCGATCATGGCGGGCAACGCCAACACGTCCGCGGTGCGGCCGGCCATGGAACGGCGGTGGGGCGACGCTCTGGCAGCATTCGACGCCACGGAAGAGATCGGAGTACTGGGACTCCTGACTCGAGCCCACACGGTGGAGCAGCTCACCGACCTCCTGCGAAGCCGGGACGTGGAGGCTCTGCGCTGGTACGGCGTATGGCTGTTCGTCGACTGGCTCGATTTCGCCGGAGCCGAGCTCGACCCCAATGACACGAAGCAACTGGAAGCAACAGCCGCAGTAGAACTCGAAGCCGGCCGCCGAGACCCCTACCGCCAACTCAGCCGAATCTTCCACCTCGTCGGCCGCAAAGGGGCTCTTCACAGTTGAGGGTGTAGAAGCCTTCTCTCACCATCAGCTGATCAACCAAACCAGTCGGGGCCGGTCGGTAAAGGACCGGCCCCGTTCTGATCAGTACGGGATCGGCTTCCACTCGACGTTCTGGCCCGCGTTGAGGTCGTCGGCGACCTCGTCGTGCATGTCGCGGATCTTCAGGCCGATCTGGGCGGCCTGGTCGAAGACCTCCGGATCCAGTTTCGATCGGTGCCACATGTCGACCATGTACTTCCGCGTCTTCAGGTACGTCGTATAGCGGTCGTGATGGTCGTCGTCGAGGCCGAGGGCGGCGAACACGGCGATCCGGTCGCCATCCGGCTTGGCCTCGCGGAAGAACCAGGGCCACCGGTCCTCGCTTTGCGGTTCGGGCGTCACCCACCAGGGGAAGCTGAGCAGCTTGCCGTTGCCGCTGTGCGTCGTGCGCAGACTCCACACCGCCAGATCGCCCGGCCTGGTCTTCACATAGATCGTCTTGCCGGTGGTCAGGTCAGGTTCGTTGTGCGACTTGTGCCGCAGGTTCAAGCCACCCGTGTGCCTGGTGTGATTCTGCAGGTAGATCCCGAACCTGAGGATCGTGTAACGGCCCTGCCAGTCCGGCGCGTTCGCATCCTTCCGGTCCGCGTTGTCCTTGTGGTAGCCGTGCTGGCCGGAGTTGATTGTGAAGGAACTGTCACCGGCGTACATGATGTCCTCGGAACCAAGCAGTTGCCTGGCCACCTCGACCATCTTCCCGTCCAGGATCGCGTGCCTCATCAGCGGCCGCGAGAGTAGCTCGCCGCTCACCCCCTTCGACGCGTTCGCGCCGTCACGAAACTTCTGCACCTCCTCCGGGGTGTACACCCCACGCAGAATCTGCCACCCGTTCTCCCAGAACGCCGGCACATCCACTGAAATCCGCTCAGCCATCACCATCTCCTCAAGCCCGCCCACAGGAACACGAGCAGCCTTAACCCACAGACCCCCTCAGCGCTAGACCGGAGTACCTATTAATTCTCACTGGCGTCCGCGACGGCACCGGCCCAGCCCGGCTGCTCGACATGGTCGAGGGCCGCTCCAAGCAGGCCTTCAAGACCTGGCTCGCCGAGCGGCCCGAGTCCTGGCGCCAGGCGGTCGAGGTCGTCGCGATGGACGGTTCACCGGGTTCAAGACCGCCACCACCGAGGAACTGTCCGACGCGGTCGCAGTCATGGACCCCTTCCACGTCGTCCGCCTGGCCGGCGACGCGCTCGACCAGTGCCGCACACCGGAGCCGGCCACGGCGTCCCGGCCGCACTGGCCGAAGTCATCACACACCAGCTACATCGCCAGATCGCTCCTGGATACCGGCGGATTCAGACCCCGGCCACACCCTCGATTGCGTTGAGCCCGCAAAGGCCCGACCTGACGGCGACTATCGACTGCGCGTATCCGCCGCTGTAATGTGATCGTAAAGCGGCGGTTTTCTGGTGCGGCACGGCCGAGGAATCAGGAAACCGACCGGGGGGCGCAAATGTCGAAATTGACAGGTATCTCTCTACCTCAGCAGATTGATAGTTCTTCAGACCTCATGGCGGCCCCAGTTGCTGAGGCAAGCCGGCCGAGCATGTGGCGTGCCAGGTAGACCGGCCCTCAGCACTGACGGACAGCTGTCATCGGAGGAGCCATGTCGTCCTGGCGTTTCATGCAAACAATTCCTTCAAGTCTCATCGGCATCGACGTCGTCAACCGCGATGTTGTGTGGGCCTCCGGCGGTTTTGACGGCCCTGACGAATCCGGCAGTCCGGGACTGGTTGTCCGGACGTTGGACGGAGGACAGTCCTGGGAGAATGTCACTCCTCCCGACGCCGGTCGCCTGACCTTTCGTGATGTCCGCGCTTTCGGCCGCGATCACGTCCTCGCACTGGCGTCCGGTGAGTCCCAAGGTTCGAGGATTTATCGGACCGTCAACGGCGGAGCGACCTGGCGGTTGGTGTTCGAGAATTGGGAGAAGGAGGCGTTCTACAACGGCATCGCGTTCTTTGATGCGGTTCACGGTCTTGCGATGAGCGACCCGGTCCGGGGCACATTCCGTATCCTGCTCACGGACGACGGTGGATGGACCTGGAAAGTCGCACCCACCAAGGGAATGCCCGACGCTCTGCCCGGCGAGTTCGGGCGCGCGACTGGGACCTGTCTGGTCACCAAGGGTCCTCACGACGCCTGGTTCGGCACCCAGCCGTCGGACGCCAACGCTCGCGTGTTCCATACCGACGATCGTGGTCGCACGTGGTCGGTGGCAGACACCCCGATACCCGGTGACCCAGAGTTCGGCATCGCTTCATTGGCCTTCTGGGACACCAGGCACGGCTTGGCGCTCGGGGGTGGCGACCCTTCCTCCAACAAGCCGAGCGTGGCTGCGAGGACCACCAATGGTGGCAGGACCTGGAGGCGGGTGCGATCGCTGGCCGGATTCCGTCTCAACATGGCCGTGGTTCCATCGAACCGGCGCGACACCGCCGTGGCCGTTGGCTTCACGGGCAGTGACATCACCACCAACGGCGGGCGCACCTGGCGCCGGTTCGACCAGAACGACTTGCGCGGTGTCAGCTGCACAGAAGACGCCTGCTGGGCCGTAGGCAAGGACCTCAAAGCCGCCGAGCTACTGCGATGAATGCGGTCGCCATGTACGGCAGTCGCCGCGACGCTGATCGGATCGGGACAGGTCATGGTCGTTCCTGAGTTCTACGTCAGCCCACCGCCGCCGGGAGTCGATCCCGTGCCGGAGGGGTCGGGCACGCTGGAGGACCCCTACCACCTGATCGCGCAGGGCATCACCGCGGCGGCCGGTGGCGGTTTCGTGTACCTGCGTGGCGGGACCTATGTGGAATCGATCAATCTCACCGGAGTGGAGGGGAGCGACTCGGTCAAGATCGTGGTCAAGCCGTACAAGCTCGAGCGGGTGACCATCGACTCGACGGTCGCCCAGTTCCGTGGGGCATCGTTCGCAACCGACTGGCAACCCGTGGCAGGGCAGCTTGACGAGTATGAATCGACGGCTCAGTTCGAACCGTCGCCTGAGGACGGTTCCATGGTGGTCCGCAAGGGCGCGTTTCTGAACGCGGGGCGGTACACGCGGCTGATCACCTACGACCGTGTGGAGGACCTGCGGTCCCCGAACCAACTGTGGCCGGACGCCAAGGAACTGGCGGAGAATCCGGACCAACTCGGGCCCGACGTGTCCCACGAGCAGCTCACCGACAAGGACAAGTCGTTCAAGCCTCCTCGGTACCGGCCGTTCGTGTACATGGGCCCCGGCATCTGGTTCGACGAGAGCGCCGAGGGGCGCAGAGTCCATATCCGTCTGTCGCACACCTCCAACGGGATCGACGGATGGCCGGACTACACCGGGAAGACGGACCCACGGCAGCTGCGCCTCGCCCTGTCCACTGCCGAGAGTCACGTCCTGCGGCTGGTGACCTGCGAACACATGGTGTTCCAGAACCTCACCCTGCGGTTCGGTGACGAAGATACGGTCCGGCTCCGGAACTGCACCGACATCACCTTCGACCACGTTCGGGTCTGGGCAGCCAGTCGCGGGATCCGGCTCCAGACCGAGTCAGACGAGGCCAACACGGACATCGAGGTCAAGCACTGTCTGATCGACGGCGGCCTCCCGACGTGGTTCTTCCGCAGCGACCGCAAGGACGAGTACAGGTTCCGCCCGGCTCCGGATGCTGCCGTGGTCCGGAACCGGCTTGGCGCCTCCACCGGTGGGGTTCTGCTGTCCTCGGACGAAGGTGCCCTGCGCGTTGCGGTGCACCATTGCGAGATTGTCAACGGCCATGACGTCTCGGTCGCTTTCGGCGATCAGACGCGCTTCCACCACAACTGGGTGCACAACATCAACGACGACAGCATGATCGTGGCCGGCGTACCAGGGACCAAGGATGCAAGGATCTACCAGAACGTGATCACGCAATGCCTGACGGCGTTGAGCTTCGCCGGTGGCGGTGTCGGACAGATCTCCATCTTCCGGAACCTGTTCGACATTCGGCGTCCGACCTTGGGAAACCGGCCGCGCAAGCAGACAGAGCAGCGATCGTTGCGTTACGGCCAGTTCTACAAGGACGGCAAGGACGAAGGACCGTTCGACCTGTTCCACAACACCTGCATCGTCCTCGACCCCGGGGCGGTCGGCGCGGCGCGCGAGGAGATCGCGCTCACCGGCTTCGGCCACTACAAACCGCTGGGCCCTGCTGGTCGACGGAGGGCGTACAACAACATCTTCGTTGCGGTGTACTCGAAACCGGGCGAGGCCAGGACGATCGCTTTCCTGCCACCGAGCGAGTTCGCCGGACCGACGGATGGGAACACCTACCACCGCTTCGGCACCGGCCCGGAGGAGAAGTTCTTCGTGACGATCGCAGGCGATACCGACCACTTCGACCAGTACCCGGACCTTGCTGATTACGTGCAAGCCGAATCGCCGCAGGAACAGAACGGCCAGTCGAACGACCCCGCGTTCAAGTCGCTCGACACCCCCGGTTCGCCACAACCAGGCGACGACCTGCGACTGAAGGCGGAGAGTACCGCCCGCGACAGCGCCGTGCCGCTGCCCGACGAGTTGCAAGAGATGGACATCGAGGCAGGTGGGTTCTGGTTCCGGCCCTCGCGGGACCGAGGCTGCTACCGCCACCCGGCGGACCGGATGCGGGTGGGCGTCGACGGCCGGCGGAGGTTCCCACCGCTCACCTAGGTGGAGCGGTGGGGTCGGCCGGGCGGAGTTGAACGAAGGCGCCACGATCTGTCACAGATCAGTCACTGTGGGCCGGTCCGTACGTCGACGATGTCGAAGATTCGAGCTCTGGTTGACGAGTCAGTCGGCAGGTTCGCCGTAGCCGCCACCGCCAGGGGTCTCGAGCACGAGTACGTCGCCGGCGGCCACGGAGAGCGAATCGTTGCCGGCCATCTGTGTCACGGAGCCATCCGCGCGCTCGATCCACTGGCGGCCGAGGCTGCCGGGCAGTCCGCCGGCCATGCCGTACGGCGGCACGCGGCGGTGACTGGCCAGTGTGCTCACGGTCATCGGCTCCAGGAACCGGATCCGGCGGCGGCCACCGCTGCCGCCGCGCCAGCGGCCCGCACCACCGCTGGCGTCGCGGATCTCGAAGCTCTCCAGCCGTACCGGGTAACGCCACTCCAGCACTTCTGGATCTGTCAGCCGTGAGTTCGTCATGTGGGTCTGGACGACATCGGCCCCCGCGAAGCCTTCGCCCGCGCCGGCTCCGCTGCCGACGGTCTCGTAGTACTGGTGCAGGTCGTTGCCGAACGTGAGGTTGTTCATCGTCCCGGAGCCCTCCGCCTGGACGCCGAGGGCGGCGTAGAGAGCGCCGGTGACGGCCTGCGAGATCTCGACGTTGCCTGCGGCAACCGCCGCAGGGTACTCCGGTGACAGCATCGTTCCCGACGGGACGATCACCCGCAGCGGTTCCAGGCAGCCTGAGTTCAGTGGGATCTCGTCGTCCACCAGGGTGCGGAAGACGTACAGAACTGCGGCCATCACCACCGAGGACGGCGCGTTGCCGTTGCCGGGCTGTTGTGCGGAGGTTCCGGTGAAGTCGATCTCCGCTGTCCGCGCGGAGGCGTCCACCTTGACCGCCACCTCGATCCGCGCGCCCGAGTCGAGCTCATAGCTGTAGCTGCCGTCGTGGAGCGTCGGGATGATCCGCTGCACTGCCTCGGCCGCATTGCGGCGCACGTGTTCCATGTACGCAGATACGACGTCGAGGCCGAAGTGGTCGACCATCGCCCGCAGTTCCTCGACCCCCTTCTCGTTGGCCGCGACCTGGGCCCGCAGGTCGGCGATGTTCGTCGCGGGGTTGCGCGACGGGTACGCCGCGGTGCGCAGCAGTTCGACGGTTTCGCGCTCTCGCAACGCGCCGCCCGAAACCAGCAGCCAGTTGTCGATCAGCACCCCTTCCTCCTCGATCCGGGTGCTGTTGGCCGGCATCGAACCGGGCGTGATGCCACCGATCTCCGCGTGGTGGCCGCGGGACGCGACGTAGAACAAGATGTCCTTCCCCGCCTGGTCGAAGACCGGGGTCACCACGGTGATGTCCGGCAGGTGGGTGCCGCCCCGGTAAGGGTTGTTGAGCATGTACGTGTCACCCGGCGCCATCTTTGCGGCGTTCGCAGCGATCACCATCTTGATGCTCTCGCCCATCGAGCCGAGGTGGACCGGGATGTGCGGCGCGTTCGCGATCAGGTTGCCCTCGGCGTCGAACAGCGCGCAGGAGAAGTCCAGCCGCTCCTTGATGTTCACCGACTGTGAGGTGCTCTGCAGCCGCACACCCATCTGTTCGGCGATAGACATGAACAGGTTGTTGAAGATTTCCAGCATCACCGGGTCGACCTCGGTCCCGATCCCCTGCCCAACCGCTCGTGCCGCCACCCGGCTGAGCAGCAGGTGACCGAGATCGTTGACGCCGGCCCGCCAGCCGGCTTCGACCACCGTGGTCGCATTGGCCTCGGCGATGACCGCCGGTCCGTCCACCCGGTCGCCGGGGACGATGTCGTCGCGCTGATACAGATCGACGTCTACCCACGCGCCGGCTGAGAACATCGGTACCCGGGCCACGGCGCGCAACTCGCCACCCGGTCGCTCCGAACGGATCCAGTTCGCCTCGCCGGATCCGGTGGCGCCGAGCAGTTCGAGCGACACTGCCTCGACGACGATCGGCCGGTCCGCCATCAGGAAGGAGAACCGTCGCCGGTAGGTGGCCTCGAACTCCGCCACCATCTCGTCCACTCCGCCGACAGACACGGCGACAGCGGTGTCGGTGCCGTCGTAGCGCAGCAGCGCGCGACGGATCGCGGTGATCCGCTCGGCCGGGATGCCTTCGCCCTCGAGCTCACGCCCGGCGTCGTCGGTGAGTTCGTCGAGGACCTGCGCGAGCTCGGGGAGTACGGCGGCGCTCAGTGTCGTCTCGATCGCCCGCTCGCGCAGGGCCGCGACGTCGGCGACACCCATGCCGTACGCCGAGAGCACGCCCGCGAGCGGATGGATGAGCACCTGTGTCATGCCCAGGGCGTCAGCGACCGCGCAGGCGTGCTGGCCTCCTGCTCCACCGAACGTCGCCAGGACGTACCGGGTGACGTCGTACCCGCGTTGCACCGAGATCTTCTTGATCGCGTTCGCCATGTTCGCGACGGCGATGTCGGCGAAGCCGGCCGCGACCTCCTCCGGAGCTCGCCCGTCCCCGATCACGGTGGCGAGCTCCGCGAACTTCCGCCGTACGACGTCTGAGTCGAGCCGCTGGTCGCCGTTCTCGCCGAACACGGCCGGGAAGAAGCCCGGCTGCACCCGGCCGAGCATCACGTTCGCATCCGTGACCGTGAGCGGACCACCCCTACGGTACGAGGCGGGACCTGGATCCGCGCCCGCCGATCCTGGACCGACCCGGTAGCGGCTCCCGTCGAAGGTCAGGATCGAGCCGCCGCCCGCCGCCACGGTGTGGATGCTCATCATCGGCGCGCGCATCCGTACCCCGGCGACAAGCGTTTCCAGCTCGCGTTCGAACTCGCCGGCGTAGTGCGACACATCGGTCGACGTGCCACCCATGTCGAAGCCGATCACCCGGTCGAACCCGGCAGCCGTCGTGGTCCGCGCCATCCCGACCACGCCGCCCGCGGGTCCGGACAGGATCGCGTCCTTGCCACGGAACGTGTGCGCTTCGGTGAGCCCGCCGTTCGACTGCATGAACATCAGCCGGACACCGTCCAGCTCGGACGCCACCTGATCGACGTACCGGCGCAGGATCGGCGACAGGTAGGCATCGACCACGGTCGTGTCGCCCCGCGAGACCACCTTCATCAGCGGGCTGCACTCGTGCGACAGCGAGATCTGGGTGAAGCCGACCCGGCGGGCGATCTCGCGGATCACCGCCTCATGCCGCGGATAGCGGTAGCCGTGGAGCGACACCACGGCTACCGATCGCAGGCCGTCGTCGTACGCACGCCGCAGGTCGTCGGCGACGGCCTCTTCGTCGAGCGGGACGAGGACCTTGCCGTCCGCGGCCACGCGCTCGTCCGCCTCGATCACCGCCGAGTAGACGAGCTCCGGCAGCACGATTTCGCGTGCGAAGATTCGCGGGCGGTTCTGGTAGGCGATCCGTAGCGCATCGCGGAAGCCCTTGGTGATGACGAGCACGGTCGGCTCTCCGTCGCGTTCGAGCAGCGCGTTGGTGGCCACCGTCGTGCCCATCTTGACGACCTCGATGCGCTCTGCCGGGATCCGTTCCCCGGCCGGCACCGCGAGCAGCCGGCGGATGCCCTCGACGGCGGCGTCCCGGTAGCGCTCCGGGTTCTCGGACAGGAGCTTGTGCGTCACCAGGGTGCCGTCCGGACGCCGAGCGACGACGTCGGTGAAGGTGCCGCCACGGTCGATCCAGAACTCCCACTTCCCCGCCATGCCTTCCCGCCTTCCCGGATAGCCGTCGTGGTGGAAACACTAGAGATTGTTCAACAATCCTGCAAGAGCTTTGTTCGACCAAAGTTTCGTCGAGTGGCCTGGTTGCGGGATGATGCGCAGATGAGCACGGGTGAGGCCGACGACACACCCCGGCAGGCGTGGTTGCGATCGGTTGCCGCTGATGTCGCGCGCCTGGACCGCAGCAGCTCGGCCGAGCGGGCCGCGGACATCCTGCGCCGCAGCATCACTGAGGGTGCGCTGCCCCCGGGTGCCCAGCTGTCCGAGATCGAGCTGACCGAGGTGCTGGAGGTCAGCCGCAACACCCTCCGCGAAGCCTTCCGGCTGCTCACCCACGAAGGTCTGCTGGTCTACAAGTTGCATCGCGGCGTGTTCGTCCCGGAGTTGGGCGAGCGCGACGTGGTCGACCTGTACCGGCTCCGCCGGGTGCTCGAGGTCGATGTTGTGCGGGGTCTGGCCGAGCGCGATCCGGAGCTGCCGACGAGCCGGCTCGAGCCGCTGCAGGACGATGTCGAAGCCGCGGAGGCGGCCGCGCTCACGGATCGCTGGCCGGCCGTCGGTACGGCGAACATGCGGTTCCACGAGCACCTGATCGGTCTGGCCGACAGTGCCCGGATGGATGCGATGACCGGGCGGCTGCTGGCCGAGTTGCGGCTTGTCTTCCAGGTGATCGCGACGCCGCGTGAGCTGCACGAGCCGTACATCACACGGAACCGTGAGCTGTTCGAGCTGCTCGAGGCGCGTAAGTACGACGAGGCGGCGGCCGACCTGCATCAGTACCTGCTCGACTCCGAGCGCGGTCTGCTGGAGGCATTCCGGGCCCGCTGATCCACCAGAGGCGATAAGGGCTTGCGCGCCCCGCCACGACCTGAGTTGATACCTGTAACCGTCAGCTGCAAAGGGGAGCACAGCGCATGACCGACGACGACCGTACCGAGCAGACACCCAAGTCCTACCGCCCGATCGACGCGAAGGGGTTCCGGGAGTCCATCTCGCGCGGCTGGGGGCCCGTCGACCGATCCGTGACCGTGCCGGAGGGACTGGCCGAGGCTGCAGCCGAACACCGGCGCAAGCTGTCGGCGTCGTTGCCGGGCCGGCGGATCGCGATCGCGGCCGGCCGCGCACCGGTTCGTTCGAACGACACGGATTACATGTTCCGCGCCGACAGCGACTTCGTCTGGCTCACCGGTTGCCAGGCCGAAGGCGCCGTACTGGTGCTGTCGGCCGACGGCGACGCGACGCTGTACCTGCGGGAGACCGCCGGGCCGGACGAGGCCGACTTCTTCGCCAACGCGCGCGACGGTGAGCTGTGGATCGGGCCGGTGCCCGGGCTGAAGGACTGGTCGGACGCGCTGCAGATCCCCTGCCGCCCGATCGAGGAGTTGCCCCAGGGCGTGCGCGGCGCGGTGCCGTTCATGCTGTCGGTGCCGGGCGTAGAGCCGATGCTGGACGCTCTGGTGCGGACCTCCCCGACCGACGGGAACTCGCTGCGCCAGACGCTGGCGGAGCTGCGCCGGATCAAGGACGACTGGGAGCTGGACCAGCTGCGGGAGGCCGTCGCGGCCAGCGTGCTCGCGTTCGGCGACGTGGCGAGTGAGCTGCCGGAGGCGATCCGGGGCGGCGGCGAGCGGTGGCTGCAGGGCACCTTCGACCGGCGCGCGCGGACCGCGGGCAACGGCGTCGGGTACGCCTCGATCGTTGCTGCTGGCAAGCATGCGCCGGTGCTGCACTGGGTCCGCAACGACGGCCCGGTGAACGAGGGCGACGTGATCCTGCTGGACGCCGGCGTCGAGACCCGGACGCTCTACACAGCCGACGTGACCCGGACGTTCCCGGCCACCGGGGAGTACACCGCGGCCCAGCGGCAGGTGCACGACCTGGTGCACAAGGCCCAGTTGGCGTCACTCGACGCCGTCAAGGTCGGAGCGCCGTACCGTGCCTTCCAGTACGAGGCGATGAAGGTGCTGGCCGAAGGGCTGCGCGACTGGGGGCTGCTCGACGTCTCGATCGACGAACTGCTCGGCCCGGACGGGCAGCAGCACCGTCGTTTCATCGTGTGCGGGACGGGCCACTACATCGGCCTCGACGTCCACGACTGTGACGCTTCGCGTCCGGAGGCGTACTTCGCCGGCGACATCGAGGCCGGGATGGCGCTCGCGGTCGAGCCCGGGCTCTACTTCCACCCGAACGACGAGACCGTGCCGCCGGAACTGCGCGGGATCGGAATCCGGATCGAGGACAACGTCGTGGTCCACTCCGACCGGCTCGAGATCCTCACCAAGGACCTTCCGATCACCACCGACGGCCTCGAGAACTGGACGCGGTCCCACCTCGACGCGCGGTGACCGGACGACTCCGGAAAATTATCGATCACAAGCAGTAACACTGACGCCCTCGGCAACGATGTAGGGAGCGGGGGAGGGTCGAACTCGGCTCGGCGCGTGGTAGTGGGGGGCCGCGTACCACGCGCCCGGCCGAGGCGGCCCCGACTGGGGCCGTGGGGGACCCAGAATCCTGGGGCACGGGGAGCACGTCATGAATCTACGAGTGCGCGTAGTTCACTGCGGCGATCGACGCTGGTACGCCGACATCGACGACGCCGATGATCCGCAGCCCGACGATCCGTTCTGGTACGTCGACAACTGCCGATCCCAGACGCAGGCCCTGGAGTCGGCCTGCGCCGAACTCCGGCTGCTGGCGGGCCGGATGGTCCGCGGCGACGAGATCATCCGTGTGCTCGATGTAACCGGCGTACCGGTCTGAAGTTCACACGGACCCCGGGCCGGCGCTTGTTGGGAGCGCCGGCCCGGACTCGTGTCAGCCCACCGGTGGTACGGCGGGACAGCTGGTGCCGCGCTTCGGGACCTGCAACTTGATCAGATAGTCGTCGATTGTCGACTGCACGCACGGACTGGTCGTGTAGCTGCCGTGCCCCCAGCCCTCGTAGGTCAACAGCCTGCCATCGCGACCCAGTTGGCGGGCGACGTTCTGGGCCCAGCTGTAGGGAGTGGCCGGGTCGTGGATCCCGCCCGCGAGCAGGACCGGCGTCGTCAGATCGTGAACCTTCAGCGTGTGCTGTGGGTTGTTCGCCTTCGGTGTGCCGAGGCAGGTCGTGACGGCGATCAGCTCACCCGGGTACCGCATGTCGGGGTTGTTCCGGCCGATCCGGTCGATCAGGCCGGAGTACTCCCGGTAGTCGCGCACCGGCAGGTGCCAGTCCTGGCAGAACGGGGCAATCGTGTTGTTCTCCAAGCCGGTCGGCACCGGGGCCTGGCCGGTGGGCGGCTCGCTCTCGTCGAGCTGCTTCAGCATGTCGGCCAGCCTGGCCCACTGCGGGTCGTAGAAGGTCCGGAACACCGCGAAGCTGAGGTAGAACGGGGTGATGGCGACATTCGGCTGCCGGGGATCCGGGATCTCACCGCGCCCGGATCGCTGCAGGAGGTCCGCCCAGAGCGCGCGGACGTCGCGGCCGTGCAGTGAACAGGCCGTTGCCTGATCGCACCATTTCACGAACTCGTCGAACGAGTCCTGCACCGCGGCCGACTCGTCGTCGAGGAACAGGCGCGCGGTCGGCACACTGTGGTCCATCACGGCCTCGATGACGATCGCGCGAGCGTGCCCGGGGAACGCCTCGGCGTACTGCGCGCCGAGCATCGTCCCGTACGACGAGCCGTGGAAGGAGATCTGCGACTCGCCGAGTGCCTTCCGGATCGCGTCCACGTCGCGCACCGTCTGCCAGGTGTCGATGTGGTCGTAGAGCGGTCCGGTGTGCTTGCGGCAGTCGGCGGCAAGGGTGCGGTTGTAGCGCACGGTCGCGTCGAAGTCGGCCTGGCTCTTCATCAGCGGCGACGGCTGCCGGGCGAGCAGCGCCGCGGAGCAGAGCACCGGGTTGCTGCGGGCGATCCCCCGCGGATCGAAGCTGACGATGTCGAAGCGATCCTGCAGGGCCGGGCTGAATCTTTCGATGCCGGTCTTGATCCGGTCGAC
This sequence comes from Kribbella sp. NBC_00889, assembly GCF_045207705.1. Classification (NCBI taxonomy): domain Bacteria; kingdom Bacillati; phylum Actinomycetota; class Actinomycetes; order Propionibacteriales; family Kribbellaceae; genus Kribbella; species Kribbella sp. NBC_00889. The sequence goes on from NZ_CP108783.1 coordinate 8,303,793, forward strand.
GCCGGAGTCACCGGGGCCGCCCGGGCCGAACACCAGCACGCCGACCCGGTCGCTCGGGGATCTCGCCGTACGCCGGGCGATCGCGAGGCCGAACGTCGGTCCGTCCGGATGGTGCCAGTCCACCGGCACCTGCAGGGTCGCGCACTGCGATCCCTTCACTTCCGCGGGATCGTCCTTGCCCTCGGGCTTACAGTCGGACCACTGCACTGTCGCCGGCTTGGGTACGTCGGCCGGCGCGGGCACCGCGGTGAGACCCGCCGCGGCGAATCCCAGGACCACACCCCACGCGGTGGTCCTGAGTATTTGTCTGGACGTCATCAGGGAAGTCTCCTGTCTGGGGAACCTCCCTCGATCCTCAGCAACCGTTTGCCTGCGCACATCGGGGAGCAGCCCTCGACACACCCCGGCCGCGGCTTGGGGGACTTGTTAGGGTCTGGTCGATGACCGAGACGACTGTTGCCGCCCCGGCCGGCACGAAGAAACACGCGACCTGGTTCCGCACGGTGGCGATCGCCGAGGCGATCTCCTGGACCGGTCTGCTGATCGGAATGCTGTTCAAATACGTGCTGTCCGACAACGAGCTCGGAGTGAAGATCTTCGGCCCGATCCACGGCGGCATCTTCATCGTGTACGTGCTCACCGTGCTGCTGGTGCGTGGCCCGTTGCGCTGGTCCTGGCCGGTCACGCTGCTCGCGCTGGCGGCCAGTGTTCCGCCGCTGTTCACCTGGTTCTTCGAGATCTGGGCGGTGCGCACGGGCCGGATTGACGACGGCCGGGACACCGCCGTACCGTCCAGGGCGTCAGCTAATTCAACAGCCGCATGAACCCGTGCGGGAGAGTCCCGGGTACGACCCGGGCGCCGTAGGAGCAACTCTCCCCAAGAATCTCTCAGGCACCTTCACCGCACGGGCGAGGCACCTCTGGAAGACGTCCCCGGACGTCTGACAGAGCGGGGAGGACACCAAACGGTCAACGGCGACCGGAAGGAAACCTCCACACGATGGCGATCAGCGTCTTCGACCTGTTCAGTATCGGGATCGGCCCGTCGAGCTCCCACACGGTGGGACCGATGCGCGCCGCCCGCACCTTCGCACTCGGCCTGGCCGATGCCGGCCTGCTGGCTACTACCGCGACCGTCGAGGCACAGCTGTTCGGTTCGCTGGGGGTGACCGGCCACGGCCACGGCAGCAACAAGGCCGTCCTGCTCGGTCTCGAGGCCGAGGATCCCGAGACCGTCGTCACTCACTCGGTCGATGCACGTGTCGAGACGATCCGCGAGCGCGGCCGGTTGCTGTTGGCCGGCACCCACGAGATCACGTTCGACGAGAACGCACACCTGGTGATGCACCGGCGCAAGGTCCTGCCGTACCACCCGAACGGGATGACGTTCGTGGCCCGGTCCGCGGACGGCGGCGTACTGCGGGAGCGGACGTACTACTCGGTCGGCGGCGGGTTCGTGGTCGACGAGGACGCGGCGGCCGGGGACCGGATCGTGCCGGACACGACCCCGCTGAAGTACCCGTTCACGACCGGCGCCGAGCTGCTCGAGCGGTGCCGTGAGTCGCAGCTGCCGATCAGCGAGGTGATGCTCGCCAACGAGCTGGCCTGGCGGACCGAGACCGAGATCCACGACGGCCTGTTGCATATCTGGCAGGTGATGCAGGACTGCGTCCGCGAGGGTTGTGAGACCGAGGGCATCCTGCCCGGCGGCCTGAAGGTCCCGCGGCGGGCGCACGCGCTGCACCAGAAGCTGAGCCGCGACCCGTGGTCGGTGGATCCGCTCAAGGTGATGGACTGGGTCAACCTGTTCGCGCTCGCGGTGAACGAGCAGAACGCGTCCGGCGGGCGGATCGTCACCGCGCCGACGAACGGAGCCGCGGGCATCATCCCCGCCGTACTGCACTACTACCGGCGGTTCGTGCCGGGGGCAACCGACGACGGCGCGGTCCGGTTCCTGCTCACCGCCGGCGCGATCGGCGTGCTCTACAAGGAGAACGCGTCGATCTCCGGCGCCGAGGTCGGCTGCCAGGGCGAGGTCGGCTCGGCCTGCTCGATGGCGGCGGCCGGGCTGTGCGAGGTTCTCGGCGGTACGCCGCAGCAGGTCGAGAACGCGGCCGAGATCGCGATGGAGCACAACCTCGGCCTGACCTGCGACCCGGTCGGCGGCCTGGTGCAGATCCCGTGCATCGAGCGGAACGCGATGGCGTCGGTGAAGGCGGTCAACGCGGCCCGGATGGCGATGCACGGCGACGGGGTGCACGTGGTCACCCTCGACAAGGTGATCAAGACGATGCGCGAGACCGGCGCCGACATGAAGATCAAGTACAAGGAGACGTCCCGTGGCGGCCTGGCCGTCAACGTCATCGAATGCTGATCACCAAGGCACGGTTCCGGTCAGGCTCAGATACTCACCGGTCGGTCCGTCCGGGCCGATCTGGGCCAGCCGGACGATGATCTCCGCTCCCTGCTCGACCGTCTGGTCGCCGCTGTGCCCGTTGAAGTCGGTCGCGGTGTAGCCGGGGTCGACCGTGTTGATCCGCAGTTGCGGCAGTTGCCGCGCGTACTGGACGGTGAGCATGTTGAGTGCTGCCTTCGAGGAGCCGTAGCCCGGTGCGGGAACCCAGACCGGGACCCCAGCGGACTGTCCCTCTGGATCTACGGCCGTGGCGATCGAGCCGAGCCCGCTGGACACATTCACGACGACCGGGTTGGCGCTGCGCTTGAGCAGCGGTAGGAAACGGTGCAGCATTCGGATCGGTCCGAACACGTTGACGTCGTACGTCTGTCGCAGGTCATCAGCCGTCAGGTCCCAGGCGGTGCGGATCGGGCCAAAACCCCTGCATTGTTGATCAGTACGTCGAGTCCGCCGGCCTCGGCCTCGATCTGAGTGGCCGCATTGTCGACCGACTCGTCGCTGGTGACGTCGAGCGGCACGTAGCGCGCATCGAGAGTGGCCGCGGCCTCCTTGCCTCGCTGGGGATCGCGGGCGCCGATGTAGACGGTGTGCCCGGCGGCGATCAGCCGGCGGGCGGTTTCGAATCCAAGGCTCTTGTTGGCCCCGGTGATGAGTGTCGTGGTCATGTACTCAGCCTCGTGCCAGGGGTTTCGGCCAGGTAGTACCCGCGATGTCCTAGGGAACGGCAGTACCAGGCTGGCCGGTGCGGTGCGCGGAATACTGGGTGCATGAGCGAGCTGGGCCGGACACTGCACGCGTGGCGGGATCGGGTGACGCCGGACGCGGTCGGCCTTCCGGCGGGCGGCAAGCGGCGCGCGCCGGGACTGCGCCGGGAAGAGCTGGCGCACCTGGCCGGAATGTCGGTGGACTATGTCGTCCGCCTCGAGCAAGGTCGGTCGGACTCGCCGTCGGTTCAGGTGCTGACCGCGTTGTCCCGGGCACTTCGCCTGTCCGATGCCGAGCGCAACCATCTCTTCGTGCTCGCCGGCCAGGTGGAACCGTCTCCAGGGAGGATTTCGGCGTACATCCCGCCCGGCGTGCAGCGGATCGTGGACCAGCTCGACGGTGCGCCGCTGTGCGTGTGCGACGCCGCCTGGACGGTGATCACCTGGAATCCGCTCTTCGCGGCCTTGATCGGTGATCCGTCCGAGTGGCGTGGCCGGTGGCGGAACATCATCTGGCGCCAGTACGCGGCTCCGGGGGAACGCGTCGTACAGACACCCGAGCAGCAGCGGACGTTCCGGGCCGCGATGGTGACGGACCTGCGTGCCTCGATCGCTCGCTATCCGCACGACCCGGAGCTCAAGGGGCTGATCCACGAACTGCGGACCGGCTACGACGCGTTCGCCCAACTCTGGGATCAACCGGTCGTCGGGTTCCATCAGAGCGAGCAGAAGACCATCAACCACCCCGATCTCGGTGCCATCGTCATCGACTGCGACGTACTCACAGTGCCGGGCAATGATCTGCGCATCGTGGTTTACACCGCCGCGCCGAACAGCGAGGCCACCGAGAAGCTGCGTCTGCTGTCGGTCGTCGGCCTGCAGGCGCTCGGGTGATAACTGAACTCACCGGTCCCATGACGGAGCGAAATCCTACGCGCGCGTAGGGGTAACTCGGCTGCCGAAAAGTTGCGATCTAGCGTGGAATTTCTTCCAAGGGCTGTTTGAAGCGCTGGTGCACCAGATACCCTCCGGGACTTGTGAGACCGATCGCTGCCGTGGCCGCCCGCCGCCCGCCCTGGCAGAACCCGCAGCGGCTGCGACAGGTCGCCGGCGTCGCCGGCGCACTGCTGCTGCTCTACCTTGTGCTGGTCCTGGTCGCTCTCCTCGGCGGCCCGCGGCTGGGTGCGTCGTTCCTGCCGCTGCCCGGCGGCGGACCGGACCCGGCCAACCCGGTCGCCGGGCTCCAGCCCAGTCAGCCGACCAAGAACGTCCCGACGATCCCGGGCGGCAGTTCGCCGACCCCCGGTGCCACGCTCGCGAGTACGCCGTTGCCGCCGGCAACCACCCCGGAGGAGACGACCGGCACGGGCAACTCCGTCGTCGACAGCGGAGTGAAGACGCCCTCCCCGACGGAGGTGGTCAAGCCGTCGCAGCAGGTCGTCGATCAGTACGATCCGACCACCCCGGTCGGTACCAAGCGCCCGCCGACGCACACCACCGCGCCGCCGCCTGACCCGACGACCGATCCTCCGGACACGACGACCAGTCCGCCGCCCACCACCCCGGACGACCCGCCGACCACTCCTGACGACCCAGGAACCCAGGACCCGGACCCGGATCCGGACCCGCCCCTCACCCTCGGCGGCCTACTCGGCGGCCTCCTCCACACCCTCGGCCTGTAGGTACGTGTGTTAGGGTCGGTACATGTCGATGAAGCGCACAAACGTCTACGCCGATCCTGAGGATCTGGCGCTGATCAAGGATGCGGCACGTCGACGTGGGATCCCGGAAGCGGAGATCATCCGGGAGGGCATTCACCTCGCGGCGATGGCGAACAGAGTCTGGGACGAGCCGCTCGACTGGCCGACCTTCGACGGCAGCGGCGAGCCGCTGACCAAGGATGAGGTTCGGGCCGAGGTCGTGCGTCGTACCGACCGGTGATCCTCGTCGCCGACACCTCGGGCATCATCGCGGCCTTCGATCGCAACGCACCCGAGGGGCCATTGTGCAGGAAGCTCCTCCAGGACGCCGGGACAGTTGTTCTTTCGCCGCTGGTGCTTGCAGAGGTTGATCACCTGGCCCGAGCCCGGCTTGGTGGCGCGGCCAGGGCGTCGATCCTCGAGTTACTGCTGACCCAGGTCCGGCGGATGCGTTTTCAGGTACCTGACATTCGCCCGGAAACCTTCGCGACTGCCTTGGCGATCATGAGCCGGTACGCGGACCTGGATCTCGATCTGGCTGATGCTGTCAGCGTCGCGCTCGCCGCGGACTACCGGACCGATGCTGTCCTCACCCTGGACCGGAGGGACTTCAGAGCCGTCCGTCCGCTCACGCCACATGCTGCTTTCCGGCTGCTGCCTGACGATCTGTGATCGTCAGCCCTCCGGGGTTTGGAGGATGGTGTCTGCTACCAGGGCGGGTGCGTCGTTCATCGGGACGTGACCGCAGTCGAGAAGTGGGATCATGCGGGCGCGCGGGAGCTGAAGGTGAGCTCGCGCCGCCTGGGTCGGGATGAGAACGCGGTCGTGCGTGCCCCATGCGATCGTGACCGGAATGTCCGGTACGTCGCCGTCGAACGTGACGCCGGCGCGCGCATGCGCGGCGACGCGATCGAAGGCGGGTGCGTTGCGGAGGGCGCGCGTCTCGGCGACCACGGCGTCCGGATCGCGCAGGGCCGGGCGGTGGTAGATCGCGCCGGTCATCACCCGTCGGCCGGCTGCGGTGTGGGACAGCCGCCGTACGGTCGCTTCAGGGGTACGCCGGGCGACGCGGCGGAGGTTGGTCAGCAGGCCGATCGCCCAGGTGCGTTCACGGGGCGTCCAGAAGCCGGCCGGGGAGAGCGCGCTGACGGACCGAGCGAAACCGAGCTGGCCCATGCGGAGCGCGACCAGGCCGCCCATCGAGTTCCCCGCGACCTGCGGCCGGTCGACGTCGAGGGCCGTACAGAAAGCCTCGATCGCGTAGGCGAAGGTGTCGAGCTCGTTCGGGACGCCGGCCGGTACGTCGGGTGACTCGCCGAAGCCGGGGAGGTCGAGGGCGATCACGTCGCGGTGTTCGGCCAGCCGGTCGAGGACCGGGTCGAAGGCCTGCCGGTGGTGGCCGATGCCGTGCAGGAGCAGCAGCGGCTCGCCGGCTCCCTTGCGGTGGTAGGCGATCTCCACTCCCGGGACGCCGGCCACGGTCACGGTTGCGATGGCGCTCATCACTTCATCGTGACCGCGGGACGAAGTCCTGTCACCGTGACATGGCCGATGTCACATAACCTCGACAGGCCTCAGTAGGCTTCGACCTCGGTCGTCGACGCGTTGCCGTCGACGGTCGGTTCGAGGTTCACCTGCCAGGACTCGTTCCGGCCGAAGGAGCGGTCGAACTTCTGGAACGTGCAGCCGGCGCTGAACTGGCGACGTTCGGAGTTCCAGTCCGTGCCGCTCTTGTAGTAGATCCGGTACGTGCCGCCGATCCGGGTGATCGTGGCGGCCTTGTTCGCCTGGACGAACATCATCACATGCGGCTCGCTGGGTGGGTCGCCGTCGTTGACGACCGAGATCGCGACGTCGTTCGCCGTTCCGTTGGTGACCTTGATCCGGCCGGTGCCGGAGTCCCCCTCGCGGACCAGGATCTCGCCGTTGTCCGGTCGCTCGTTGTCCGGTGCCGGGCCGGGATCGGGCAGTGTGGCGCCGAACTTCAGCTTGAGCTTCGTCAGGGCCGCGATCGCGGTCTTCAGATCGGCGCGCAGCGTCCGCCGGACCTTCTGCGAGGTGTACGCGACTCCGCCGCAGCGCGCGTTCAGCTCGGCCTGGTCCGAGTCGGCCAGTGAGACCGCGGCAGTGCCGAGGCTGTCCTGCAGCAGTTCGTGTACGGCGGTCAGGCGGCTGGTCACCGTGGAGTCGGCAAGTCGTGAGGCGGCGGTGTTCAGCGACTCCGCCAGGCTTGTCATGGTCTGAGCCAGCGCCTCGGCGGTGCGCACTCGGGTGAGACTCCGCAGGTCTTTCGCCAGACCCTGCTCGAGCTTCGTCAGCTCCGCCTGGTACGCCGCCGTCCCGAGCGGCCCGGTCGGGGTCGACGAAGCCGGCGCCGAGGACGACGCACCCGCCGGCGTCGACGGCGCACCCGAGGCATCGTCCTCGGCCGGACCACCACAACCAGCCACCAGCCCCAGCACCGCAACACCGGCCCAGAGCACGCAGAACCGCTTCATGCACGTCCCCCCAGGTCGCCCCACAACCCTTGTGCCGCACAGGGTATGCGCACCGGCCAGGTCCGTGCGAGTCGAGCTCTAGCTTCTGGGAGCGGATCTAACGAACGGGAAGGCGAGGGTGGCGCGGATGTTCTGGCCGGTGAGCATCATCATGACTCGATCCACACCGATACCGAGGCCGCCGGTCGGGGGCATCGCGTACTCGAGGGTGCTGAGGAAGTCCTCGTCCAGGGACATCGCCTCGGGGTCGCCGGCCGCGGCCTTGAGGGACTGCTCGGTCAGCCGGCGGCGCTGCTCGACCGGGTCGACGAGTTCGGAGTACGCCGTACCGATCTCCGCGCCGAAGGCAACCAGGTCCCAGCGTTCGGCCAGCCGCGGTTCGGACCGGTGGCTCCGGGTCAGCGGTGACGTCTCCAACGGGAAGTCGGTGTAGAACGTCGGCACGGTCGTCGCAGGCTCGACCAACTCGTCGTATAGCTCGAGGACGAGCTCGCCCGCGGTCAGTTCGAAGGTCGTGTGTACGCCGTGCTCCGCGCACAGCTCGCGGAGCCGCTCGACCGGTGTGTCCACGTCGATCGTTGTGCCCACGGCCCGGCCGACCGCGTCGTGCACGGTGATGACGGGCCACTCACCGGAGATGTCGATCTCGCCGTCCGGTCGCTGCACCACCGGCTTGCCGAACACCGCGGTCGCCGCCTCGATCAGCAGCTCGCGGGTCAGCTCCCGCATCACCTGGTAGTCGGCGTACGGCTGGTACGCCTCGACCGAGGTGAACTCCGGGTTGTGGGTCGCGTCGGCGCCCTCGTTGCGGAAGTTCCGGTTCAGTTCGAAGACCTTGCCCATCCCGCCGACACTCAGCCGCTTCAGGAACAGCTCCGGCGCGATCCGGAGAAACAGTTCGGTGTCGTAGGCGTTGATGTGGGTCGCGAACGGCCGCGCGTTCGCCCCGCCGTGGACCGCCTGCAGCATCGGCGTCTCCACCTCGATGAACCCGCGCGCCTCGAAACCGTTGCGCAGGGCCCGGACCGCCGTACTGCGCTGCTGCATCATCCGGAGCGAGTCCGGGTTCATGATCAGGTCGAGATGCCGCTGCCGGACCCGTGCCTCCGGATCGGTGAAACCCTTCCGCTTGTCCGGCAGGGGGTGCAGGCACTTCGCCGCCATCAGCCAGCTGGTCACCGCGATCGACAGCTCGCCGCGACGACTGGTGACCACCTCGCCGGTGACGCTGACGTGATCGCCGATGTCGACAAATCGCCGCCACTGCTCGAGTGCCGTCTCGCCGCAGTCCTCAATCGTCAGCATCACCTGAAGCTGCGCCAGGCCGTCCTGCAGCTGGGCGAACGACAGACCACCGTGGTCCCGCATCCGCATGATCCGCCCGGTGATCGACACCGTGTCGCCGGTGCGGTGATCGGTCGGCAGGTTCGGGTGCAGTGCGCGCACCCGCTCCAGGGTCTCCGTGCGCGGCACGCTGACCGGGTAGGGATCGATGCCCGCAGCAATCAGCTCGCCGAGCTTGGTCCGGCGGATCAGCTCCTGCTCGGTGAGCTTGCGATCAGGCAGCGCCGGTCGCAGCAGCTTCTCCTCCTGCTCACGAACGGCGGTAGCGAACGCGCCGCCGTCCGCCGCCATGATCGCGTGCCGCTCGGCGGTCGCCACGGTGTCGACCCGGGTCCACGGCCTCGGTGCGGGCAGGAAGCCCTCCGCGGTCCCCGCCGCCAGCAGGACCTGCGCGAGCGACGCCCCACGGGAGTAGCAGATCAGTCGTGGAGACCAGCGCGGCAGGTACCTCTCGTTCGACTGGTAGAGACTCTCCAGTTGCCAGAAGCGTGAGGCGGCGGTGAGCAGCGCGTTGGTCAGCCGCAGTACCGGCCCGGCCCCGACTCGCTCGGCATCGCTGAAGATCTCCCGGAACATCGCGAAGTTCAGCGAGATCCGGTGCAGTCCGAGGTCGCCGCACGCGTCCACGAGCGACGTGACCATGAACTCCATCAACCCGTTCACGGACTCCGGGTCGCGCCGCATCAGGTCCAGCGAAACCCCTCGTACACCCCACGGCACGAACGACAGCAGCCCGCGGACCTGGCCGTCGGAGTCGCGCGCGATGACCATCACACAGCGCGCGTCGGACGGGTCACCCAGCCGCCCGAGCGCCATCGAGAACCCGCGCTCGGTCTGCGCGCCACGCCACTTCTCGGCGAGACCGACGTACTGCGCCAGGGCCTCGGGCGACAGGTCTCCGTGCCGGACGACTTCCGCGTGATAGCCGGCCCGCTGGACCCGCGTCACCGCCTGCCGGACCGGCCGCATGGTCCGGCCTTCCAGCGTGAAGTCCGCGACGTCGATGATTGCCTCGTCACCCATCGACAGTGCGCGCAGGCCGGCGTCGACGTACGCGTGTGCGCCCTCCTCGCTCACCGACAAGACCGCGGGCGACCAGCCGTACGTGCGGGCTTCCGCGAGCCAGCGCTGGATCGCGCCAGGCCAGGCGACCGGATCGCCGAGTGGGTCGCCGCTGGCCAGGCTGACCCCGTTGACCACGCGGTACGCGATCGCCGCCTGCTTGTCGGGGGAGAAGACGACCGCCTTGTCGCGCCGGGTGGCGAAGTACCCGAGCGAGTCGCGTTCACCGTGCTCCAGCAACAGGCGGCGTACGTCGAGCTCCTCGGGTTGCGTGAGGTAGCGGACTCGGCGGACCGAGCGCAGGAAGATGGCGAACGCGATCACCAGCGTCGCGGCCGAGATCGCGCCGACCGTCAGGCCGATCCAGCCGTGGCCCTCGTGCCCGCCCATCCGATTGCGGGACTGGCCGAACGCCGCGACGATCGCCCAGCCGATCTTCTCCCGTTGACCGGTCAGGGTGTTGGGGAAGATCTGCGTCAGCGTGATGCTGACCGCGATCGAGATCAGCATGCCGGCGACCAACGCGCCGATCGCGAGCCGCCGGGTGCCGGGCGCCAGTCGGGCCGGGAACGCGCCCCGGATCGTCCACAGCAGCACGATGATCGCGATCACCACGACCACCTGGACGATGCCGAGCTCGAGGTCCTTGACCGTGGCCGGGCCGAAGTCGGAGAGCAGCTCGGCGTCGTTCGGATTGGCCAGGCGGACGCTGGTGAACGCGACGGCCGCGGTCTGTGCCAGTAACCAGAGGGCCTCGAAGACCCACAGCACCCAGAGCAACGCGGCGCGCTTGCCGCGCAGCAGCGCGCTGCCGACGACGGCCAGGTAGACCGCTGGGAAGAAGGTGTGTCCGGCCGGGATGCCGAAGAAGTCGAACGCCTGGTCGACGCGCTTCACGTACGCCGGGGCGAACAAGTGCAACGGGATCGCGATGAACGACCAGACCGCGGCGGCCACCACAACACGTCCGACCCACACGGCAGCACGATGCTGCCACGCGGGAATCACCTCGGCTTGTTCCGACCGCACGCAGCGATCATGCCACTACCTCGCCGCGGCTTCGGTCGTGCTAGTCCACCTCAAGGGTATAGCTGAGACGACAGTCAATCCCTTGGTTCGGGTGCGACGCTGTCGGGCATGTGCATATTCCTGGGGACAGTACTGCCCGGCGTGAGGCACGCTTGCTCTCGATGACCGTCACCTGGATCGTGCTGCCCGGCCTGGCCGAGACTCCGGAGGAGTTCGCGCGGGTCGTCGAGTTGTTGCCGGGCACCGAGCTGCGCGTGATCGATCCTTGGCGTACGCCGGTCACCTCCGCTGTCGACGAGTTGCGTACGGCGGCCGGCCTACCGGTGGATGCGGAGATCGGATTGGTCGGTCACTCGATCGGCGGACTGGCTGCCTTGCGGTGGGCGCTGACCCGGCCGGTCGAGGTGGTCGGTCTCGTGCTCGTCGACACGAGTCTCACCTCGGAGACCGGGGTGCGGTGGTTGTATCCGGGGACGCGGGGTGATCGGGCGGTGCGTGGGTTCCTGCGGTTGCTCGGGCGGATCGGCGTACCGCAACTGCTGGGACCTGGACTGCGGCGGCTGATCGTGCGGATCGGCAGCGCGACGAAGCGGGATCTGTTGTCCAAGGCAACTGAAAGGTCCCGGTACGGCGCTGCGTCGTCGTGGCTGCTGTTCTGGGACGAACTGGCTGGGAGCTGGGAGCTGGCGACCGAGGTCGGACGCCTGGTCGCCCGGCCGGTTGATGCGATCGCGCCGACCGTGCTGCTGGTCGCCACCGGTGGTAGCTCGCGCTTCACCGCCAACCGCTGGGTGGCGGGTCAGCAACGGCTGGCGGACGCGCTGGGCGGCTCGGTCGAGGTGCTACCGGATTCCGCCCACCTCGTCCACCTGGACCGCCCAGACGCAATCGCCGCGGCCGTCCGCGGGCGGGCGACCTAGGCGGTTGTGGTGAGGGTCGGGGTGGGGAGCTTGCGTTGCCAGACCTCGTCGAGGGCCATGCGCATGGCGCCGGTGACCACAGCGTCCTCGGCCAGGGCGGACAGCTCCAGCTTTGGGTGGTTCAGGGTGAGCAGGCGCAACTGGTCGGAGATGGCGTCGAGCAGTACGGCGCCGGCCCGGGCGACGCCGCCGCCGATGACGACGGCCGTCGGGTCGAGCACGAGGATGGACGGCGCCAGCGCGCGGGCGAAGTCGCGGGCGACCTGCTGCACGACGGCCTGAGCCACGGGATCGCGTTCCGCCGCGGCCGCGAACACGTCAGCCGTGTCGAGTTGCTCTCCACCCAGCTCGGCGAGCCGGGACTTCGGGTTGTCCAGTGCGGCCTGCCGTCCGAGAGCTGCGATCGCCTCCGAGCCGACCGCACGCTCCAACGGGCCCCGGCTGTCCTCCGGGTTGATCACGTCGTCCGGCGCGGTGGCGATGAAGCCGATCTCGCCCGCCGCTCCCGTGCCGCGGTGCAGCCGCCCGTCGATGACGATGCCGGCGCCGAGTCGCTCGCCCCACTGCACTGCCAGCAGCGTGCCTGTGCCGCCACGTGCGGCGGCGATGGCGAGGGCGGCCAGGTTGGCGTCGTTGTCGAGCATCACCGGGCAGTCGAGCAGACCGCGGACGTGTTTGATCAGGTCGATCGCAGACCAGCCCGGCACACTCGGGACCAACTGGACCCGACCGGTGTGCTCGTCCACGATGCCGGGGCTGGCGGCGACGGCTGCGGCTACGTCCTCGGCCGGTACTTCGGCCTCTGCGAGAGCCTCGGTGATCACCTCGCTGATGACTCCGAGCAGCTCCTGGGCGGTCCATCCGGGTCCGGAGCGCCGTACCAGGGAGAGCTTGCGGCCGGCCAGGTCGGAGACGCCGACGGTCACCCGGTGCGGGCCGACGTCGAGGCCGAGCACCGGCGCCGCGCGGCCGCGCAGCGACACGCGGATCGCCGGGCGGCCGAGCGAACGGTCCGCCGAGTCGGGGCCGTGCTGCTGCAGCCAGCCGGCGTCCAGGAGTTCATCGACCGCCTGTGCGACGGTCGGTCTGGCCAGGCCGGTCCGTTCGACCAGCTCCGCGACACGCAGTGGTGCCGGTGCGGAGCGCCGTACCGCGTCCAGGACTGCCGCGACGTTGATCCGCCGCAGCATCGTCGTACCGCCGCCGCCGACCGTTCCCTTGCCCATGTCCGACCCCTTGCCTGCCACTCGCCCATCCTATATAGAAAGCGAGCGTTCATAAATTACCGTGATTCCCGTGTCCGCAAGCGGCCGGCGGTCCCGACTGCGTGCGTCGACAACTATCACCCACTGGGGGTCCGATCCTCCAGAACACGCATCAGTGCCGGAATCGGACCCGCGACTCGCGGAGTGTCCCGGTCCGCTGTTCAGTCCTGCACAACGGTCCGGGCGAAACTGCTCAGTGCCTCCCGATCCGGTTGCTGGGTTTTGGTCATCAGGCTCGCCACGTGTTTCTCCACCGTCCGTGGCGAGATGTGCAGCCGGGAGGCGATCGACTTGTTCCCGATCCGGTCGACCAGCAACCGGCAGACCTCGTACTCGCGGGTGGTGACCCCGAGCTGACGCAGGTGCGCCGGCACCTGCTCGGTCCCGCTCCGCCGCTGCGAGACGGTTGCCCCGAGCTGACGCAGCAGACTACGACAGGCACTGGCCACCGCCGGCACCTCCGCGTTGTGGAAGTAGTCCTCGGCCTGCCGCAGCCACGCGACCGGGTCGCCCCAGCCGTCCGCATGGGCCGGCTCGGCCACCAGCCGAAGACCCAGATAGCGCGCCATCGGGTAAAGCGACGCGGTCTCCAGCGCCTCCAGCACCTTGGCGTTGGCCGCGTCCACCCGACCGTCCCGGCCGAGCAGTACGGCATGCGCCAGTTGGACGAACTGCTTGTTCCACCGCATCCCACTGGCAGCCGCGGCGGTGATCGCCTCGAAGTGCGCCCAGGCGTTGCGGCCGGACAGTACGCCGAGCAGCAGGCCCAGACCGTACTTCCCCGAGGTGTGCAGGGTGGTCGGGTTCTGCGCGTCGTACGCGAGCGCCTGTGCCATCTCGGAGTCGGCCAGCTCGCGGTTCTCCTCCAGCAGCGCGCAGAACGTCCGCGCCAGCCCGTAGGAGTACGGCAGCTCGTACGACGCCCGTTCGCCACCCCAGTTCGCGACCTCGGCCAGCGTCGCCTCCATCGCCGTACGACGGCCCTGATGCGCCTCGAGGATCGCCTTGGTGGACAGGAAGTACGTCGCCGAGCGGCCGAGCCGCAGGCGCCGGGTCACCTCCAGGCACTCGTCGATGATGACCGCGGCCTTGGCATACTCCGACCGCAGGATCGCCTGCTGGCCGAGGATGCCGTCCACCTCGTAGGCGAGGGGAATCGCGCCGATCCGCAGTGCCTGCTGCCGGGCCCGTTCGAGCTCGGCGATGCTGCCGTTGGCCAGGCAGATCGTGCCGGCCTGGAAGATGTGCGAGCACACCCGCTGGAAGGTCATGTTGTGCTCTTCGGCCACCAGCCGGGCCCGGTGGAAGAAGTCGATCGACCGGTCCAGGTCGTGCTCACGGGACAGGATGCCGAGCAGTTGCAGCGCATCGCACGCCACCGCGGGCAGCTTGGCGCGTTCCGCCGCTTCGGCAGCGCGAGTGGCGAGCTCGGTGGCCGCCTTCAGCCGGCCGGGACTGGGCCGGGCGAGCTCGAGGTGTGCGGCGATGGCATCGACCGGTGCGAGGTCGGCGTCGCCCGCGTCGATGCCGAGCAACGATCGCGCGGTCGCGACCTGGGTCAGTGCCGCAGACCAGCGGCCCGCCATGTGTTCGAGATTGGCCAACTGGACATGCAGGGCGGCGACCCTGCTGCTGTCGAGGTTGCGGTCGGCCATCTCCTCGATGGTCGCCGCGTGCTCGGCGCTGCTCTCGAACTGGCCGGTCTCACTGAGTGCGATCAGCAACGACCCCAGTACCTCGGCGCGGTAGATGGTGTCGGGATCGCCGGCCAGTAAGGCGTTCGCGCGCTCGAGCAGGTTGACGGCCGAGGCCATCGACCCATCGTCGAACGATCGTCGCCCGGCCATCGCGAAGAGCCGCCCGGCTCGCCCGTGGTCGCCACCGGTCTCAGCCAGTTCCGCGACCATCGGACACCACTCACCCGGCAGACCCGGATGCAGTTCCTCGATCGCATCGGCACACCGTCGTGCAAGGGTAGAGCGCTCCGTCGGTGTCAGCCCGGCCAGGAGTGCATCCGCGGTCAATGGATGCCGGAATGCGTACCAGTCCGGAACGGGTTCGTCCGGCCCGACCAGTTGCGCCGCAAGACCGGCGCGCAGCGTGGCCAGCAGCAACCGCTCATCGGTCCCGGTGGCCTTGCGTACGACGCTCAGCGGGAAGCGATGGCCGATGACCGCGGCAAGCACCAGCAGGTCACGCGACTGTGGTCCGAGCTGGTCCGTCCGGCTACTGATGCTGCGCACAACGGCCGCCGGGACGGTGGTCTGCAGGCCATCGACCACCTGGACACTGCCGTCCTCCTTCGACAGCAGCTGTCCGGTCCGACTCGCCTCCTGCAGCAATTCCTCAACGATAAAAGGGACTCCGGCACTGTCCCGCCACAGGCTGTCGACCAGCGCATCGGGCACGCCGTCCGCTGGGACCTCGAGGCACCCGGCCGCGAGCTCACCCACCTCTGCGCGGTCCAAGGGCTGCAGCTCGACCAGGCCGGCCGCTCCACGCTGTGCGGACAGTTGGGCGAGCTCGAAGGCCGCGCAGGTCTCCGAACGAAGTGTGGCGACCAGAGCGATCGGCTGGTCCTCCAAGTTGTCGAGCAGATACTCGATCACAGCGAGAGTCTCCGGATCGGAACCGTGCAGATCCTCCAGCACCAGCAGGCAGCCGCGGTCCTTGCCGACCAAGGCCAGCAACCGCAGGACAGCCTCACCGAGAACGACAGTGGAGGTCGCAGTGTTGTGCGCCGTCCCGTCGTCCCAGTCCGGCACCAGGCGGCCGAGCACCTGGCGGTACGGCCCGAGTCCATCCGCCGCAGGCATCTCGCCGCGACGGATCAACGACAGCAACGCCTCCGTGAACGGGCGGAACGCAACCATCGTGCCGATCGCTCCGACGCGTCCGCGCAAGGTTGCCATCGCATCGTCCAGCGCCCGCGTGGTGGCGACTCCGGCCAGCCGGCTCTTGCCGATACCGGGCTCACCGACGAGGAAGACCGCACCTCCGTGACCGCCACGGGCTGCAGCCAGCAGGCGGTGGAGCTGATCGATCTCCCTGTCTCTGCCGACCACTCCGGGCGCACGGGTCTGCATGCTTGCCAACTCTAACGACGTATCGCTGCCACCGCAGCGGATCGGCGGGGCCGGCCGGGCACCCTCGGGTGACCGGGCGACTCCGCCGATCAAGCGCTTGCTGGCAGGCTCAAGCTTCGATCGTGGGCCAGGTGCTGAAACCTCCGGCGTTGGCGACCGCCGCGAGGGCGAACGCACTCATCCCTACCGTGCCCACGAGTGCCATCGCGCGGGCGCCGACGTGGGTGCGCTTCGGCAGAGTGATCGGGCCGAGTGGGTCGGTGGAGTCCGGGCGCTCGAGCTGGGCGTCGCGGATGTCGTCTTCGTGGTGCTGCTGGGCGGTCATGCTGTTTCCCCTGTCGCTGTGGGGCGTCCGCGCCGTGATGGGCGCGTCGACCCGGTGGATGGTTCGAGCAGCAGGACGGACGGGACGCGTTCGGAGAACGCCAGCCGGAGCAAGCCGTAGCCGATGCCCGCCAGGCCGGTCAGCAAGCCTGGTGACGGAACGGCACGGGGTGTCCCGCACTGTGGGCCGTACTGCTGTACTGCTGCGAGCACCAGCCCGGCCCGGCGTCGCCGGACCGCCTCAACAGCTGGGTGTTCGCGTTCGGCGAGCCACACCAGTGGCTCCACCGCGCCGAGCTCGCCATGACACAGACTGAGGTCTGCGAGCACCGGACGTTCTGTTGCGGTCCTCAGGTAGGCGTCGAGGTCCGCGGGTACTCCGACCGCCAGCCGGGCCAACGCGGTCCCGGCGTCGCCGGAGCACCATCCATGGCCGCCGGACCGGGTCCGCCGGTCCAGGTCGGCCGCCGTACGCGCGGCATCCGTGTACCTGTCGCCAGGTACGCCGTACTGCCCGAGAGTCCAGGCGATGCCCTGGTAGCCGCGAGTGAACCCGTGGTCCGGAGCGGCCAGGCCGCCGCGCAGCCCTTGGTCCACAGCGGCGACCAGTTCGTCGGCGTACCGCTTGGCCAGGTCGGCCGCGGCCGGGTTGCCTTCAATCGCTTGCATGGCGGCGAGTCCACCCGCCGCACCCTCGGCGTACGTCGGGAACTCGGTGGGCTCGGGCTTGAGTCGATCGGTCAGTTCCAGGGCTGCGTGCAACCAACTGGTGAGCTCAGAGTCGTCGAGCAACGTGCTGAGCCGATGGAGTCCGTAGCTGATCCCGCCGAGGCCGTGCAGACCCGGTCCGACCAGCTGAGCCGTCTCCAAGTCTGCGGACAGACTCTCCAGTACCAAGGGGATCGGGCGGATCGCGTCACGCGCCAGCTCGCAGTACTTGTTGGCTCCGGTGAGCACACCGACCTGTGCGAGGAACAGCGCCGTACCGGTGTAGCCGTTGGAAAGCCCTGCGCCCATTGGGCGAATGGCCCAGTGGTGGTCGTCGAGCAGTTCGAGGCCGAGCCAGTTGGCGGCACCGCCGCGTTCGCTGATCACCTGCGCCACGATCTCGTCGGCGATGTCGGTGGCGGCCGCCAGTAGGCAGCCGGGATCCGCCTCGGTGGCGCCGACACCGCGCCGGCCGGCGGTACTGGCGTGCACGATCGGCTCCGGCCGGGTGGCGAGGGATGCGGAGATCAGCCACTTCTGCCGGTGCTCGTCGATGTCATTGAGCCCGGCGATCTTCGCCTCGACCGCGGCAAGCCCTTCGGTGGCAAGGATGTCGGGGATGCGCGTGCCGTCGGACGCCCACAGGTCGCGGCTGTCCGGCCGTGCCGTGAACAGCGGTACGTCGCCCGCCCACATGTCGGCCAGTTCGTGCGGCACCACGTCGTGCAGTGACTCGTCGGCGTCCCACAGCAGATCCAGCAACTGACTGCGACCTGCCGCGTTCCGCAACGCGTCGGGATGCGTCGCCTCGTCGAGCAAACCCGTGTAGAGACTGGTGTTCCGCGGCACGAACCGGATCCGGTCCTGCGCGCACCGGCGTACCAGACCGTCCGGACCGATCAGCTCGTCGCGGTGCCAGGCGATCGCCTCGTACGCGGCCCGGAACCCTGTCAGGACGGCGATCTCGTGGTCCCGTGGCTCCATCACCGCGCCGTCGAGATGTGGCCGGTTGGCAGCGCCGGGCGTCTTGCCGGGACGCCTGATGAGGTGCATGGAGTCCAGTCCGGCGTCCCCCCAGTCGACCACGCTGGAAGGCGCAGTCGCGTCCGCGTCGCCGCCGAGGCCGGACATGTCCGCGACACCGTGCTCGCCGGCGACCAGAAGCGGTAGCAGCGCTGTGCGGTAGACCGAGCTGAGCAGCGTCCGGTACGCCGGGTCCTGGCTGAGCGTGCCGGTTGGTAGGTGGCTCGGATGAAACAGGGTCTCGACGTCCACAAGCACCGGTTGGTCGCCGACGGCGATCAGGTTCTCGTAGTGCATGTCGGTGCCGTCCAGCACGTACAGCAGTGCCAGCAGAGCGCCTTGCCGCTGGTAGAACCGGCGTACCTCAGCCACGTCGTTGCAGGGCTCGGGTACGACGTACTCCAGCCAGCCGTAGCCGCGGCGGGGAAGCAGATCGACCGTGCGGATGCCCAGACCGGTCTTGTCGTTCAGCCAGGCGACGAACTCGTTGAAATGCCGGTGCAGGTCGAGCGGCCGGGGCTTGTAGACCACCCGCCGTCCGTCGGTGAAGGTGAGGGTTGCGGTGGACCGACCGCCCCGATGGGGATCGCCCCCGGGGTCGATGGCGGTCAGCGCGCCGGGATCACGGCCGTCCAGCAGCCCGGTGACGAGCGACTCACGGTCCTCGGCGAGCCGTGCCAGCAGTTCGAGGTGTCCCTCGACGCCTTGCCGGCACGACTCGCCCAGGACCCTGGCCAGCACCGGGTATGCGGCCAGGAAGTCCGCCAGCTCGCTCCCTCCAACGAGCCGGTGGGTGAAGTCCAGAAAACGTTCGGCCGGAGTGTCACCGGCCAGCTCACCGCGGTCCCGTGCCCGAGCGAGCTCCAGCACCAGCGTGCGCGACGCCAGCTTGACCAGTCGCAGCCCGAGCCGCTGCAGGAACTGCTCGGCCAGTACGCCGGTGCGGCCGGCTGCCGCAAGATCGCGGCGAGCTGCCGAGAGCAATGGCTCCAAGCAGCGCATAAGCGCCTGCCGCCAGTCCATGTCAGGCCCACCCGACGCCCCGCCTGCCCCACCTGACGTGTGGCTGGCTGCGGTGCCGGTCCCTGCGGGGCCTCGACCGGCGGCAGGCGCGGTCTGGGTGGAGGTACTGCGCTCCACGTACTCGGCCCAGGCCGGTGCGGTCTGGGCCAGCTCGTGCGGGCGCATCCCCGCGGACCACCAGGCTGTGCGCTGGTCGGTCCGGGCCGGCCCGGCGGTCGCTGAGTTGAGCACGCGGACAGGCTGCCATTGCCCACCCGCTCGGGGCATGGGTATCCGGCCCCCATATTTCCTGGGAGCTCATGGTCCAGGCGTGGGGCAGCACCTGCCGCGGGGTGACGACTGGGGGTTGACCACCCCGCGGCAGCAGCGCCCGGCCGGTCGGCCTCTGGTGGAAGGACGGCCGGCTCAGGTAGGGAGCGCTACGGCTCCCAGCTAGATGTCTGCACTCGTCTTCGGCCTCCTCTGTCCGCGAAATCTGGAAGGAACGCCCGGAACGATGCCCCCACGTCCTGGGGTCCGGCAAGACCTCCGCCTACCCAATTTCGGATCGCCGGCAGGCACGGACAGATGGGTGCCGCGCGGTCCGAACATGGGGGCCGCGCACCCATGTGCGATCGGGCCGGCGCTGCCACGGTGAACAGGTGCTTGCCCCTGTCACTCCCGGACTGCCCGTCTCAGCCCATTCGGTGCTGGACGTCGTACCGCAGCTGCCCGGTCAGTCGGCTGCGGCCGCACTCCGGGAGACCGCGGAGGTGGCACAGGCTGCCGATGACCTCGGGTATCGCCGGTTCTGGGTGGGGGAGCAGCACGGCGTCCGGGGCGTCGGCAGCGCGGCACCGGCGGTACTCGCGGCAGTCCTGGCCGCACGGACGGACCGGATCCGGCTCGGCGCCGGTGGAGTCCTGCTCACGAACCATCAGCCGCTGGTCGTGGCCGAACAGTTCGCCGCGTTGGCAGCGGCGTACCCGAGTCGCATCGATCTCGGCGTCGGCCAGCAGTTCGGCCTTGTGCCCAGTACGGCGGCCGCACTCGGCGGCAGTGCCCGTGATGCCTTCCCGCAGCGGCTGGACGAGCTCTGCGGGTTCCTGCGCGACGGACTGCCCGGCCGCGCACCTGTAGGCGACGTACGGCTGTCGCTGGCCGGTCTGCCGCCTCCTGTGTTCGTGCTGGCCGACCACCCGGGTGCTGCCGCGACGGCTGCGGTACGTGGGCTGCCGGTGTTCCTGGCGCATCACTCCGCTGCCGCGCCGACTCCTGCGGCGGTGGCAGCGTACCGGGATCACTTCGAATCGAGTGGGCCTACGGTGAAGCCGTATATGGCTGTGACCGTCGGTGTCGTGGCTGCCGACTCGGAGGAGTCGGCCATCGTCCGGTTCGCCGACTACGTCCGGGTGAAGACCCGGCTGGCGACGGCATCGCCACGGGCGACGCCGGCCGAACTGATGGCTCTGCTGGATCCACCGCTGACCGGACGGGAACGCGGCCGCGCCGAGCGGCTGCTGGACGACCCCGGTCACATCGTCGGCTCGCGAGCGACCGTGGTGTCCGCGCTCGGGACGCTCGCGGCCGAGACCGGCGCCGACGAGATCATGCTGGTCCCGCTGGCCTTCGACGGCCTGGTCCGGTCGGCCATCCTCCGGACCATCGCCGCCGGCCTGACCAAGTCCGTCCGGACCGTCCCCAGACACGCCCCACCCCTCATCGCCACCGCCTAGTCTGGATCTTGCCGACTAGCGAAAGGCAGACTCATGTCACGGGAGCGGGAAGTCGTCGAGGCGTGTCCGACCGAGTTGTTCATCGGAGGTAAGTGGCAGGCGGCCGAGGGTGGCAAGACCCTCCCGGTCGAGGACCCAGCCACCGGTACGACGATCTGTGACGTCGCCGACGCGAGTCCGGCGGATGGACTGGCTGCCCTGGACGCCGCGGTGGCCGCGCAGGCCGAGTGGGCCGCCACGCCGCCTCGGGACCGAGGCGAAATCCTGCGGCGTACGTATGAGCTGATGACCGAGCGGGCCGACGAGCTGGCGCTGCTGATGACGCTCGAGATGGGCAAACCCGTCGCCGAGTCGAAGGGCGAGATCGCGTACGCGGCCGAGTTCTTCCGCTGGTTCGCCGAGGAAGCGGTCCGGATCGAGGGCGGCTACCAGGTCGCGCCGAACGGCAAGGGCCGGTTCCTGGTGATGCGGCAACCGGTCGGGCCATGCCTGCTGATCACGCCGTGGAACTTCCCGGCCGCGATGGGCGCACGCAAGATCGGCCCGGCCGTTGCGGCCGGCTGCACGATGGTGATCAAGCCCGCCAGCCAGACGCCGCTGTCGATGCTGAAGCTGGCCGAATTGATGACCGAGGCCGGGCTGCCGGCCGGCGTACTCAACGTGATCACCACCCACGACGCCGGTGGCGTGATGGAGCCGCTGATCCGCGACGGCCGCGCCCGCAAGCTGTCCTTCACCGGCTCCACCCAGGTTGGCCGGAAGCTGATCGAGCAGGCGGCCGGCCGGGTACTGCGGACCAGCATGGAGCTCGGCGGCAACGCGCCGCTGCTGGTGTTCGCCGACGCCGACCTGGACAAGGCGGTCGACGGCGCGATGCTGGCCAAGATGCGCAACGGCGGCGAGGCCTGTACGGCGGCCAACCGGATTTACGTCCAGGCGCCGCTGATGGACGAGTTCGCCACTCGACTGACCCAGCGGATGGACGCGCTGAAGGTCGGTCGCGGCACCGAGGACGGCGTCGACGTCGGCCCGCTGATCGACGCGACCCAGCGGGACAAGGTGAAGGACCTGGTCGACGACGCGATCGCTCAAGGCGCCCGGGCGCTCACCGGCGGGTCAGTTGCTGACGGCAACGGGTACTTCTACCAACCGACGGTGCTGGCCGACGTACCGTACAGCGCCCGGCTGCAGAAGGAGGAGATCTTCGGCCCGGTCGCCCCACTGACCCCGTTCGAGACCGAGGACGAGGCGGTCCGGATGGCGAACGACACGGAGTACGGGCTGGTCTCCTACCTGTTCACCAACGACCTCAGCCGTGCGCTCCGCGTCTCCGAGAAGCTCGAGACCGGGATGATCGGGCTCAACCAGGGCATCGTGTCCAACCCCGCAGCGCCGTTCGGCGGCGTGAAGCAGTCCGGCCTCGGCCGCGAGGGCGGCAGCGTCGGTATCGACGAGTACCTGGAGATCAAGTACGTCGCGGTGAACCTGGACTGATCACTCGGCCAGCCAGCGCTGGACGGTCTCGTCGTCCGGTCGCGGGCTGGTGCCGATCGCGTGCGGGACGAACCGGGCGAAGTAGTCCGTGATCGGCCCGTCCGACTCGCGCACCATCATCCCGGCCGCGACCCCGTCGACGATCCAGCTCCCGATCACCGCCCGGTTGCCCTCGTACGACGGGAGCGGGTGCCACTCCTGGTAGACCATCGTCGAGGTGTCGTACGGACCGTCGTGGACGTGGTCCTCGGTGTCGGCGATGGTGTGGATGACGATGTTGCTGCCCTCGCGGCCGTGCAGCGGTTTCGCCACCCACTCGAGCAGATCGCCGGGATCACCGAAGTACGCCGGGAGCAGGTTCGGGTGGTCCGGGTACAGCTCCCACAGCACCGGCAGGATCGCCTTGGTGGACAGCATCGTCTTCCAGATCGGCTCGATCCAGCGCACCGGCTCGGCTTCCAGCCCGGCCAGGATGTACCGGCCGAACTGGTCGTCGAGCATGTCCTCCCACGGGTACAGCTTGAACGCGGTCCGGATCGGCCGGCCGCCCCAGTCGACGAACGCGCGCCGCGCCTCGTCCCAGCCGACATCCTCCATCTCATGCCCGTACGTCGCCAGTCCGGCCATCGCGGCGGTGTCGCGCAGGTACGCGACCGTCATCGCCTCCTCGCCAGTGGTCTCCGCGCCGGAGTTGAAGAAGTGCGCCTCCCGGCCGGGGAATCGCCCGGCCGCCAGCTGCTCGCCCCACCACTTCACCAGCCGGTCGTGCACCGAGTTCCACTGGTCCGCGTCCGGGAAGACGTCCTCCAACCAGTTCCACTGGATCACCGCCGACTCCAGCAGTCCGGTCGGGGTGTCCCCGTTGATCTCGAGCATCTTCGGCTCGACCCCGCTCCAGGCCAGATCGAACCGTGCGTACGCCGACAGGTCGTCGCGCTTCAGCGACTCCTGCACCAGCGGGAGCGTGCCCGAGGCAAGACCGAGCTGGGCATCCGAGAACCGGTCACCCGACGCCATCACCGATGCCGCGTGCTTGCACATCTCGTATAGCTCCTCGGTGACGCGCTCGAGGTGCAGCACCTCGTCCATCGTCACCTCGTACCAGGCGCTCTCGTTCCAGTACGGGCGCTGGCTGCCGTCGGGCAGGTCGGTCATCGGGAAGACCAGTCCCTGCTCGATCACCGTGTCCTGCCAGCCGGGCCGGGGCTTGATCAGGTGCCGCCACATCAGCCGCCAGAGCTCCCCTTGCCGGACTTGCCGAACCCGCCGCGGGTGATGGTGCCGATGTCGCCGCCCTTCTTGTCGACGCCGCCCCGCTTGATCGTCGGCGATCCCGTCCGCGGGATCGTGTAGGTGCCCTGGCCGGCGTTGTAGCGGCCGCCGATCGGCGGCACCAGGCCGCCTCCGCGGGTGGCCATGTAGAACCAGAAGAATCCGGCGCCGGAGCCGTGGTACTCGCGGTCGTCCTTACAGTTCTCGTCGTCGGACCGGGTCTGGGTCTGTGGATCGACGCAGATCGCGGCATAGTCGGGCTGGCTGTTGTTGGAGCATCCGGTCAGCGACGCGGCCACCAGCGCGGTGAGCCCGAGCGTGACGCCCGCGCTGCGCATCCGCCTCCTGGTCTGGCGTTGTGTCACTGCCTGCCTTCCCCCTCGGCCGGTGGCTTCATCGA
Source organism: Kribbella sp. NBC_00889 (assembly GCF_045207705.1). Lineage (NCBI taxonomy): Bacteria > Bacillati > Actinomycetota > Actinomycetes > Propionibacteriales > Kribbellaceae > Kribbella > Kribbella sp. NBC_00889. The sequence goes on from NZ_CP108783.1 coordinate 8,327,776, forward strand.
GAACATGATCGCCGCCCCGATCACCAGCACCACGGCGACAACGATCAGAGGACCGGCGCCAACGTCGATCACCGACAGCACCAGCACTCCCACGAACGACGCGGCCGCCACTACCGGCACGACCACCCGTTGCAGTATGCGCCCGCTCCACTGCCCGGCGAAGTACACCGGTACGGCGGCCGCTGTCGCCAGGTAGTACAGCGACACCAGCAGGGACACAGCAGCGACGGAATCGGCCAGTACGTCGTCCGACGTCAAGACCAGGGACGCATACACGACCACGCTGGTTCCCGCGAACACCCAGGTCGACACGGTCGGCGTCTGGTAGCGGGAGGAGATCCGGGCGAACTGGCCCGGAAACGCGTCCCGCCGGGCCATCGACAGCATCGTCCGTGCGGTCGGCAGGATCGTCGTCTGCGTCGACGCCAGCGCCGACACCAGGACCGCGGCGACCAAGAGCTTCCCGCCGGCGGTCCCGAGCAGCTCGTTGGACAGTACGGCGAAGAAGTCGTCGTCCGCGATGTCCCCGAGCGCAGCGGACCCGGCGTACGCGACCGCGGCCCACGCGACCACGACGTACAGGACGACCAGGAAGCCATTCGCGACCAGGGCGGCGATGGCGGGGATGCGGCGTGGGTCGCGGGTCTCCTCGTTGATGCTGAACGAGGAGTCCCAGCCCCAGTAGACGAAGATCGCGACCAGGACCGCGGCGACCCAGGAGCCGTCGCCGGTCTCCGAGAACGCCGGGATGCTGACCGTGCCGGCCTCGATGAAGGCGTTGACGGCGAACCAGAGCAGCGCGAGTACTTCGATCGTCAACAAGATGAACTGTGTGGTCGCGGCGATCCGGATACCGCGGTAGGCGAGCACCGCCATCAGCAGGATGAACACGACGCCCAGCCCGGCCTTGGCGAGGCGGGAGTCGGCGGCGCCGTCCAGACCGAGTAGCAGGTAGGTGTAGATGGCAGCGACCTGCGCGAGGTTGCTCATCACCAGCAGGCACGCCATCACGGTGGTCCAGCCGACCATTCGCCCGACGCCGATGCCGAACGCCTTCTCCGTCCAGGGGAACGTCGTACCGCAGTCCGGCTCGGCCCGGTTGAGCTCGCGGAAGCACAGCACGACCAGGAACACCGGAATCGCGCTCACCGCGAGGACCACGGGTGCCGCGGCACCGACGTACCCGGCCAGCAGGCCGACCGACACCGCCAGCGAGTACGCCGGAGCGGTCGAAGCGATGCCGATCGCGGTGGACGAACTGAGGCCCAGGGCATCCTTGCGCAGGCTCCGGCCGCGTGATCGCGAGTCTGTGATGGTCATGGCGACATCAACTGTCGCACGCCCACAAGCTCACGCCACGCAGGCCGGTCACTCCATGGTCAAGTAAGTCAGCTCACCAGGTCGTTCGCGGACCGCAGCACCGGTACGCCGACCTGCGCCGGCGCTGCCGCACCCGTCACGTGGAAGGTGTGGCTCTCGCCCGCGGACAGCGTGACCAGGCACGAGTCCACTCGGGCGGCAGGGTCCAGCCGGTCCGGGAACAAAGCCAGGTCCTTCGCCAGTGAGGCAGCCGTTACGGTCACGTCGTACCCATCCTCGGTCGGGGTGACCGAGGCCGCGTACGCGTCTCCGGACAGCCGCAGTGCAGTGTCCTCGACGAAGTACCAGTACGCCGTCGACCCGTCGCCGCCGCGCACCTCGAGATACTCACCGGCAGCATCACCCGGTACGCCGACCGATGCGGGCAGCGAGCTGAGCGCCGCCGACCGCGGCTCGACCTCGAGCACGAACGTCTCCCGCGCCAGCACCTCGCTGCCGACGGCGGTCGACCTGCGGGTGACCGTCACCTCGGTGCTCCACGCAACGTCGGAGTCGTTGTGCGCGGCAACGACCAGTTCGTTGTCCCGAGGCTGGACGGTCAGCAGGCGTTCGGCGTACACGCGTTTCAAGGCGTACCACAGCGGCTTGCGAATGCCGTGCCCGTCGACCGCTGCCCACGAGACGACCGGCCAGTTGTCGTTCAGTTGCCACACGATCGCGCCGGTGTTCAGCGGGAACAGGCTGCGGAAGTGCTCGATACCGTAGATGATCGCGCGCGCCTGGTTGAGCTGTGTCGTCCAGTGCCAGTCGTCGATGTCCTTCCACTTCGGCAGATGCTCGCCGAGTCCGCGCTCCAGCTTGAGGTTGCCCTCGAACGCCTTCTGGTGCACGAGCATCTGCCGGCCGTACGGATCCATCGGCTCGTCGTGCACCACCGAGACCAGCGTCGACCAGGCCGGCGGCCCCTGGAAGCCGAACTCCGACACGAACCGCGGCTTGTACTTGCGGTACGTCGTGTAGTCCACCTGGTTCCACACGTCCCAGATGTGCATCGTCCCGTTGCGCTCGTCGTTCGGGTGGATGAAGTGGTCGTACGAGTACGGGCTGCCCTGCGAGTACGGCGTTCGCGGGTCGAGCTCGGCGACGATCCCGGGCAGCAGGTCGAAGTAGTACCCCTCACCCCACGCGCGCCCGGCGAGCGGCGCCCGCCAGCCCCACTCGACGTACCCCCAGATGTTCTCGTTGTTGCCGTTCCACACCGCGAGGCTGGCGTGCCGGCTGAGCCGGGTCACCGCCTGCCGCGCCTCGGCCTCCACCTCGCTGCGCATCGGCTCGTCCTCGGAGTATGCCGCGCACGCGAACAGGAAGTCCTGCCAGACCAGGAGGCCCTGCTCGTCACAGATGTCGTAGAAGTCTTCGCTCTCGTAGATCCCGCCGCCCCAGACCCGCAGCAGGTTCATACCCGCGTCCACCGCGTCCTGCAGGCTGGTCTCGTACGTCGCCCTGTTCAGCCGGGTGACGAAAGCGTCGTCGGGGATCCAGTTGGCGCCACGCACAAAGATCGGCTTGTCGTTCACGGACAGCACGAACGGCCCACCGTCCTTGTCCGGGGCAACGTTCAGCGTGATCGTCCGGAAGCCGACCCGACCCTGCCAGCTGTCCTGGTCGTCCAGTGCCACCGCCACGTCGTACAGCGGCTGCTTGCCGTAGCCTCGCGGCCACCACGCGTCGACCGACCCGACCGTCGAGGTGAGCTCCACGGTTCCGGTGCCAGCGGCAACCTTCTCCGAGACGGTCGTCCCACCGACCTCGACGGTGACGGTAGCGCCTTCGGTCGCGCCGTCCGCCCAGGCCAGTGCGACGTGCGTGGTCAGTACTCCGCGGTCGCCGTCGAGCCCGGCCAAAGGGCGGACCGAGTCGATCCGAACGTCCGACCACGACTCGAGCCTGATCGGCTGCCAGATGCCGGCCGTCGCGACATCCGGTCCCCAGTCCCAGCCGAAGTTGCTGGCCATCTTGCGGATCGCGTTGTACGGATGGTGGTTCGTGTGCGGCCACAGTCCGAGCGATTCGGCCAGCTCCTCGGCCGTCCGCACCGGCCCGGCGAAGTCGATGACCAGTTCGTTGCCCTCGGCCACCAGCAGTCCGGTGACGTCGAACCGGTAGCCCCGGTGCTGGTTGCAGGTCCTGCCCAGCTCGGTCCCGTTCAGTGTCACGGTCGCCGCGGTGTCCAGCCCGTCGGCCACCAATTCCTGGACCGCGTGGCCGTCGGCCGCCCAGTCGAAGGTGGTCCGGTAGCTCCAGTCGGTCCGGCCGATCCAGGCCAGCTCGCCCTCGTTGTCACCGTCGAACGGATCCGGGATGAGTCCGGCGGCGAGGAGGTCGGTGTGCACCTCGCCCGGGACTGTGGCGGCGACCGGTGTGCGGATCCCCTCGGGCACCGGCCCGGCGGCCGCGCGCACGGTCCAGGCGGCGCCGCCTTCAGTGGTCAGCGGGACTGTCTTGAGCGATGTCACAGCAGCTCTCCAAAGTGAACCGGTTTAGTTCCGTTGAAAAACCGCCCTCCAGGGAATGGGGAGCGGTGGTCTCAGTCTTCGAGGACGGTCTTGCGCCATAGGTCGGCGATGGCACGATGTCCGGCGGCGGACGGGTGCACGCCGTCGTGCGCCAGGGTGGCCGCGCCGACGGTCCTGGCCTGGCGGTTGAGCTCCACGTCGGCCGGCACCAGGATGGCGCCGTACTCGACGGCGAGCTTGCGGACGACGTCGAGCTTGGGGTCGAGGTCCTCCCGCCAGTCCTCCTGCCCGTCCTTCACCGGCATCAGGAACGGCTCGACCAGCACGACCGGGCAGGTGAGCGGATCCAGCAACGCCCGGTACGACGTCTCGAACGACTCGGCCGTCGTCGGGTCGAACTTGTCGTACCGCCGCCAGGTGTCATTGATGCCGATCATGATCGACACCAGCGAGGGGTCGTGGGCCAGCACATCGGCGGACCAGCGGCCGACGAGGTCGGCGGCCCGGTTGCCACTGATGCCGACGTTGACGATCCGCGGCCGGCGTTGGCCGAGGTCGTCGTACAGGTTGCGCACATAGCCGCCGCCGAGCCCGGCCGGGTCGGTACGGCGGCCGCAGTCGGTGACCGAGTCCCCGGCGAACACGACGGTCCGCCGGGGATCGAGAAGGATCGTGGTCACTGTGCCGGACTCACAGGGTCGCCGCGGTGACGTCCCAGTCGTCCGGCAGGATCGCCGCGACCTCGACCGTGCTCTTCACGTCGACGAACGCACCGGAGTCGATCGACTCGGTGATGGAGGCCATCACGTCGACGATGTGGAACGCCAGCGCCCCGGTCGCGCGATGCGGCCGGTCGGCCCGGATCGCCCGCGCCATCTCGAGTACGCCGGTGCCGCGCTGCGCCACCGCCTTCGTCTCGGCGACGGTCTCCCAGTCGTCACTGCCCCGACGGCGGACCTTGATCGCACCGTCGAACCCGTTCGGATCCGGTACGGCGAGAGTCGCGTCAGCGCCGGTGATCTCGACGAACCCGCCCCGCGACAGCGGCGAGTCGAAGCTGAAGATGCTCTGCGACGACTGCCCCGACTCGAACCGCGCGATCGTGCTGACGTGCGTCGGCACAGTCACGTCGAAGTCGGTGCCGGCCAGCGGACCGGAGCCGATCGTGCGCTTCTCCCGCGACTTCGAGCCGAGCCCGGCGACCGCCGCGACCGGACCGAACAGCTGCACAAGCGTGGTCAGGTAGTACGGGCCGATGTCCCACAGCGGGCCTGCGCCCTCCTGGAACAGGAACGCGGGGTTCGGGTGCCAGGACTCCGGGCCGGGCGACTGCATCAGGGTCAGCGCGGTCATCGGCTGCCCGATGTCACCGCGCTCGATGATGCGGCGAGACTCCTGCAGGCCCGGACCCAGGATGGTGTCGGGTGCACAGCCCAGCCGCACGCCCGCGTCCTGCGCCGTCGCCAGCAGCTTCAGGCCACTGTCCTGGTCCAGCGAGAACGGCTTCTCGCTCCACACGTGCTTGCCCGCGGCAACCGCTGCCAGCGCCACCTCGACGTGCGCGATCGGGATGGTCAGGTTGACCACGATCTCGACGTCCGGGTGGTTCAGGACCGCCTCGGGACCGCCGTGGGTCTCGATGCCGTACTGCTCGGCCTTCTCCTTCGCCGCCTCCGGCCGGAGGTCGCCAATGGCGTGCACCTTCAGGTCGGGGAAGCTCTGCATGCTCTTGATATAGGCGTCCGAGATGACTCCGGCGCCGATCACACCTACGCCAACGGCACTCATTCAGGCGCATCCTCTCCCGTGAGGAACTTGTAGCTGCCTTCCACCGCGTCGAAGATCTCGCCGGTGAAGTCGTCGAGCTCGACCACCCGCAGCGCGTTCGGTGCGGCGGCCAGGATCTCCCGGACCGCGATGCTGCCGTCGCCGACCGCCACCTGGGCCTTGTTGTCCAGGGTGCCGTCGCCGTCCTTGACGTGGATCGCTTTGACCCGGTCGCCGAGCTTGGCCAGCAGTGCCGTGACATCGGCGCCACCGACGGCGGCCCAGTAGGTGTCCACCTCGAGGATCACCTCGTCGGACAGGTTGTCCGCGAGGATCTCCAGCCCGTGCACGCCGTCGATCTTCGACTCGAGCTCGAACTGGTGGTTGTGGTAGCCGACCGTGATGCCGTGGTCGGCGGCCTCGACCGCGGCCTTGTTCAGGCCCTCGGCGATGGCCTTGATGTCGTCGGCCGCCTGCCAGCGGGCCGGGTCGGTGTGCGGGTCGATCACGGTGGTGATGCCGAGCCGCTTCGCCGCGGCGTAGATCGGGCCGCTCTCGTCGCGGAGCAGGCCGGCGTGCGTGGTGGGTGCCGACAGTCCGTACTTGGGCAGCGCCTCGGCCAGGCGGTCCGCGAAGTTCGTCACACCGAAGGGCTCGACCTTGGTGTAGCCGATCTGCGCGATGTGGGCCAGGGTGGCGTCGAAGTCCTCCTCGAGCTTGCCCCGGACCGTGTACAACTGGAGGGACAGGTTGTCCACTGCGACCATGGTTTCTCCTCGTCGCCGGCGGCTCACCCGCTGCCCTGGGATCGTCGCCGGCTTGATTGCCGAACCGGTTAAGTAACGACGGCAACGGTATCCCACCCGGCCCCGCCCACACCACCCTCCGCCCAACCACTGGGCGGTCACCACCTCCACACTCCACCCGTCCGCGCAGCCGCCGCGGTTTGCTGGAACGGACGAGGATTTGATCAAACAGTCACCCTCCGCGCCTGAGTGGTGACACGGTGTGGAAAGCGGCGCACACTGAAGGATTCCGGACCGACCGTCAGCGGTCCGGCCGCCCTTCGAGGAGGCCGTTGTGCCCCGAGTCACGATCAAAGAGATCGCCCGCCGCGCGGGCGTCTCCCAGGGCGCGGTGTCGTATGCGCTGAACAACCAGCCGGGCGTCTCCGAGGCCACCCGGGCGCGGGTCCTGAAGGTCGCGGAAGAGCTGGAGTGGGTGCCCAACCGGGCCGCCCGCCAGCTGTCCGCGGCGCGGAGCGAGACGTTCGGGCTCGTTCTCGCGAGGACCGCGAAGACCCTGACCGAGGAACCGTTCTACATGGGTTTCGTGGGTGGCGTGGAGTCCGTGCTCGCACAGAAGTCGTACGCGCTCGCCCTGCAGGTGGTGGCGGACCTGGACGAAGAGCTGGCGACGTACCGGAAGTGGGCCGCGGAACGCCGGGTCGACGGTGTGATCGTGGTCGACCTGCGGGTCGCCGATCCGCGCATCCCGTTGCTCCGCAAGCTCGGGCTGCCGGCCGTGTTGGTCGCCGATCCGGAGCTGGCCGAGGGGATGCCGTGTGTCTGGACCGACGGTACGGCGGCGATGAACGCGGCGCTCGACCATGTCGCGTCGCTCGGTCACCGCGTGGTCGCCCGCGTCGCCGGACCACCGCAGTACGGCGATGTCTGGATCCGCGACTGTGCGTACGCGACGGCGGGCCGGCGGCTCGGCCTCGACGTCCGGGTCGTGCACACCGATTTCTCCGCCGACGAGGGTGCCGCGGCGACGCGCGACCTGCTGGCCGCCGCGAACCGGCCGACCGCGATCATCTACGACAACGACCTGATGGCGGTGGCCGGTCTGGCCGTCGTGCACGGTCTGGGGTCGCGCTCACCCGACGACGTGACCCTGGTCGCCTGGGACGACTCGATTCTGTGCCGGATCACGCACCCGACGTTGACGGCGATGAGTCACAACATCATCGGGTACGGCGCCGAGGTCACCAACCGGCTGCTCGACCTGCTCAACGGCGCCCGCCCACAGGCGCACCTCTACTCCACACCCTTGCTGATCGTCCGCGACAGCTCCGGCCCACCGCCGGTCTAACCGGCCGTCACCGTCACCGGTACGCCGTTGACCGCGGCGGTGCCGGCGACGGTGTCGGTCAGCCCGGCGTCCGTGACGTCGTTCGCGCTCGCTCCCGCGACCTGACTCGCAACCGTGAGCCGGACACCCGGCCGGCCGTGCCCGAAGCCGTGCGGCAAGCTGACCACGCCCGGCATGATGTCGTTGCTCGCGGCAACCTCCACGGAGACCGACCCGGCCGCCGACGCCACCGTGACCAGCTGGCCGTCCTTCAGATCGCGCTCGGCCAGATCCGCCGGGTTCATCAGCAGCTGGTGCCGCGGCCGGCCCTTCACCAACCGGGCCGAGTTGTGCATCCACGAGTTGTTGTTGCGCAGATGCCGCCGTCCGATCAGCAACAGCCCGCCGTCGTCGAGAGCGACCAGCGACTCGAGCCGTGGCAGGTCGTCGAGGATCATCGACTGGGCCAGGTCGATCCGCTTGCTCTTGCTCCGGAGTGCTCCGGGCAGCGCCGGCTGGAGCGGTCCGAGGTCGACCCCGCCCGGCGACTTCCGCAGTTTGCGCAGCGACAACCGGTACGGCCCGATCCGCAGTCCGAGGTCGACGATCCGTCGCGGCGACATCCGCAGTCGCGCCATCACCTCCACCTTCCGCCGGCTCCACGGCGTACGGCGTACCAAGGCCAGGCCGAGGTCGCGGAAGATCTCCCAGTCGTGCCGGGCCTCGGGCGGCTTGGGCAGTACGGCGTCGTTCCAGCGAGCCGTGTTGCGGACCGCGAGCTGGTGGAAGATCACGTCGTAGTGGTCGCGCTCCAGCGGCGGCGCGGGCGGCAGGATCACGTCCGCGTGCCGAGTGGTCTCGTTGATGTAAGGGTCGACCGCGACCATGAAGTCGAGCGAGTCGAGGGCCTCGTCCAGGCGCCGGCCGCTCGGGGTGGACAGCACCGGGTTGCCGGCGACCGTCACCATCGCCCGGATCCTGCCATCGCCCGGCGTCAGCATCTCCTCGGCCATCGTCGACACCGGCAGCTCGCCGCCGAACTCGGGCAGCCCGCGGACCCGGCTCTTCCACAGCCCCACGTGACCGCGGCCCAAGCCGAGCAGCGCGTTCACCGCCGGCCGCGGGAACATCGTCCCGCCCGGCCGGTCGAGGTTGCCGGTGATGATGTTGAGCACCTGGATCGCCCACTGGCAGATCGCGCCGAACTGTTGCGTCGACACCCCGACCCGCCCGTAGCAGGCGGCCCGGTCCGCGGTCGCGAACTCGGTCGCGATCCGGCGGATCAGGTCCGCGTCGATCCCGGTGATGGCGGCTGCCCGCTCCGGGGTCCACGGCACGACCGCTGCCTTGACCGCCGCGAACCCGTCGACGTACGACGCCGGCCGCGCGTGACCGTCGGCGATGATCTGGTGAATGAGCGCGAGCAGGAACGCCGCGTCGGTGCCCGGCCGGACGAAGTGGTGCTCGTCGGCAACCGCGGCCGTCTCGGTCCGGCGCGGGTCGATCACCACGACCCTGCCGCCGCGCTTACGCAGGTCCTTGAGCCGACGGCCGAAGCCGGGCGCGGTCATCATGCTGCCGTTCGACGCGAGCGGGTTGGCGCCGAGCATCAGCAGGTACGACGTCCGATCGATGTCCGGCACCGCGACCATCAGCTGGTGTCCGTACAGCAGGTACGACGCGAGCATGTGCGGAAGCTGATCGATCGACGTGGCACTGAAGCGGTTCCGGGTCCGGAGCTGCCGGATCATCGTCGGCAGGTGAGTCAGCGCACCCAGGCTGTGCACGTTCGGGTTGCCGAGGTAGACACCGACCGAGTTCCGGCCGTGCTCACGCTGGATCTCGGTCAGCCTCTCGACGACCAGCTCGTACGCCGCGTCCCAGCCGATCTCCTGCCAGCCGTCGGCAGTACGTCGTACTGGCGTGGTCAGCCGGTCGGGGTCCTCCTGGAGATCGCGGAGCGCGACGGCCTTGGGGCAGATGTGACCGCGGGAGAGCGGGTCGGATTCGTCGCCGCGGATGTCGGTGACCCGGCCGTCGTCGACCGTCACGAGCACGCCGCAGATCGCTTCACACAGGTTGCAGGAGGTCCGCCGTACTGTGGTCGCCATCCAGCCAAACTACCCCTGGGTAGCCTGTCCGGTCATCACTCGAAGCGCGCCTCGTCCAGGCGGCCGAGGATCGCGTCGACGGTCTCGCCGGCGGACAGATCGGAGTTGTCCAGCCACAACCCGCGCCGCGGACTGAACGCGTGCAGCTCGTAGTCGAGCTCGTCGACCAGGTGATAAGCCCCGCCGAGCCGGCTGGAGATCACCTCGGGTCGCGGCGTCAGAACGACGAGATAGCGCGGTCGGCTCTGGATCCCGTCCAGGAACTCGCGCAGCAGTTCACCGATCACCACGTCCTGCAGGACCACGGTGAAACCGGCCTGCGCGTACCCGTCGGCGGCCTGGCAAGCGAGCCGGTACCGGAGCTGGAGTTGCCGCTGGGCCTCGGCCATGTCGTCGGCCATCGAGGCCTGCCCGCTGACGATCATCCGGCGGAAAACGTCACCCCGGAGATGGACGCCGTACTGGAATCTCTCCGCCAGTAATTGGGAAACCGTCGACTTCCCGGCCGCCATGATCCCACTGACGACGATCACCCCCTCGGACTCCATGCGGTGATCGTGCCACGCGGCGCAAGGTTTTAGTCCGGTCTCGCCGAATCTTGTCTGTGATCGGACAGAAGAGCCCCGTGTGCAAGGGGTTTCAGGCAAGCAGTGTCTCGAGGTGGTGCCGGAGGAGCTGCCGGATCCGGGCCGGTGTGGTCCGGCCGGGCAGGATGGCCGAGTGCAGGGCCAGACCGTCGATCAGGGCGTGCAGAAGTTCGGCCTCGCGGCGTAGATCCAGACCCTCCCGGAGACCGCCGGCCTCGGACAGGGATCGGAGCAGCGACTCGCAGAGTTGGCGCAAGCCGTCGTGCACCGCGTCGACGTGTCCGTGCAGTGCGCCGGCCCCGGACTCGGCCTGGGCCTGGGCCATGAACGCCAGCCAGACGTCGAACTCGGCCCGCCGCTCGGCGTCGAGGGGGAGAGCCTCCTCCAGATAACGCAGCGCGATCGTCAGGGCGCTTCCTTTGACGTCCAGTGCGCTGATCCGCTGGCCGACCCGGCGCGCCACCAGGTCCATCGCGAAGCTGAGCAGACCCTCCTGGTCGGGGAAGTAGTAGCGGACGGCGCCGGGCGACCAGCCGGCCTCGGCAGCGACGGTCCGGACCGAGGCGGCGCGGACGCCGTCGCGGCGGACCACCCGCCAGAGCGCCTGGGCGATCTCCTCGCGGCGGACGTCGTGGTCGACGATCTTCGGCATGTGCCCTTTTTAGCACAGTCGTGTTACAGTCGTTCACAACACAGTCGTACTAATAAACATCTCGGGAGGGTGGACCACTGTGCTGCTCGCTGTGATCGCCGCATGTGAGATCGGGTTCTGGGTCCTGCTCGCCGCCGGCCTCGCGACGCGCTATCTGCTCCGGCTGCCGACGGCCGGCCTGGTCCTGCTGGCGGCGGTGCCGCTGGTCGACGTGGTCATGCTGGTTGCCAGCGTGGTCGACATCCATCGCGGCGGCGAGCCGTCGTTCAAGCACTCGCTGGCCGCGATCTTCATCGGCGTCAGCGTCGGCTTCGGCCACCAGACGCTCCAGTGGGCGGACAAGTGGGCCGCGCACTACCTGGGTGGCGCGCCGCGGCCGGTCAAACCGCCGAAGCGCGGGCCTGAGCGGGCCCGCCGCGAGCGCGCCGGCTGGTACCGCCACCTGCTCGCGTACGTCGTCGCCGTCGGCATCATGATTGCCCTCGGCCTGCTCTCCGGGCAGGGGTACGACGCCGCCCTCGCACCGGCGTGGACGTGGACGATCGTGCTCGTGATCGACGCCATCGTCTCGTTCAGCTACAGCTTCCAGGCCGCCGACGCGTCCGCCGGCCAGGAGCAGGCGCCGCGCGAGAAGCAGTCCGTCTGAGGTCCCCGGCTCCGCCGTCCGGCCGTCGTACATTGCGGGCATGACGACGACCGGGCGGGTCTGGGCCGGGGTCACCGCGTTCGCCGTGGCGGCCGGCATCGTGGTGCAGCTGTTCGTGACGGCGAACGGGACCGAGGGGTTCTTCCGGGACAATCCGGAACGGGTGTTCAACGTGTTCGCGTACTTCACGATCCAGTCGAACCTGCTGCTGGGGGCAACGGTTCTGCTACTGGCTCTGCAGCCGGACCGGCCGCAGGGGACCGTGTTCAAGACGTTGCGGCTGAATGGTGTGCTGTGCATCGCGGTGACCGGGATCGTCTACCACCTGGTGCTGGCCGGGCAGGACGATCTGTCCGGGTGGGCGTCGGTGGCGAACCTGCTGCTGCACACCGCGACGCCGATCCTCGGCGTCCTCGGATGGCTGCTGTTCGGCCCGCGCGGCGTGGTGGATCAGCGGATCGTGGGGTGGTCGATCGTGTACCCCCTGCTGTGGCTGGTCTTCACACTGGTCCGCGGTGAGTTCGTCGGTTTCTACCCGTATCCGTTCGTGGACGTCGGCGAGCACGGGTACGCCCGGGTGCTGCTGAACTGTCTGCTGGTCGCGGTACTCTTCCTGGCTCTGGCGGCCGGAGCATCCTTCCTGGATCGCCGCCTGCACCGGAAGACAACCGTCGAAAGGTAGACCCGTGCTGGTGACCTCGCGCTCGTACGCCGAGTACGAAGCGATGTTCGACCTGAGAGAACTCCCTGACTCCGTGCTCGACTGCTGTGCGGGCGGTGCGAGCTTCACCGCGGAGGCCGCCGCGCGTGGCGTCGACGCGATCGCGGTCGATCCGGCGTACGAGCTGGAGCCGCCGGAGCTCGTCGACACCGTTCGGCGCAGCCTGCCCGCGACCGCGGGGATCGTGGATGAGCACCACGGGAGCTTCGTCTGGCACTGGTACGGATCGCCGGAGCGGAAGGACCAGTACAGGATCGAGGCGGCCGACCGGTTCCTGCAGGACGTGTCGGTGGCGCCCGAGCGCTACATCGCGGCCGGGCTGCCGGAGCTTCCGTTCGGCGACCGGCGATTCGACCTGGTGCTGTGCTCGCACCTGCTGTTCACCTGGGCGGACAAGTACGACCGCGACTGGCACCTGGCGGCGCTGCGTGAACTGATCCGGGTCAGCAACGCCGAGGTACGCATCTTCCCGCTCGTGCTGCAGGGCGCCGGCCAGCCGGTGGCATTCCTGCCGGAGATCCTGGACGAGCTGGACGGCATCACCTGGGAGACCCGCAAGGTGCCGTACGAGTTCCAGGTCGGTGCCAACGAGATGCTGGTCATCACCCGGACCTGAGAGGGCGTCTGAGAACCCTCTGACCAACTGACGTCTGGTGCTCCCCACCCGTCGCGATCACGGATGAGTTGCGCACTAACCCGCCACGATGGGTGGGGAGCGCCAGACGCCAGGGGCGCGGAGGCCCGGCCAGGCGGTGGGAGGACGGTCTACCGCCGCCCGGCCGGATAGAACGTGCGTGGTGGAGGTCAGGTCAGCGGAGGAAGCGGCCGCAGACCGGCCACGGGGACGCGCCGCGCTGGGCGTAGAGCTTCTTGGCGCGCATCAACTGCTCGGCCGCCGACGCATTGGCCGGGCTGCCGGAGCCGCCGACGCTGCGCCACGTCTGCCGGTCGAACTGGAACAGCCCGTAGTACCCGGCCGGGTTGACGGCCCGCGGGTTCCCACTGGATTCGCAGTTGGCGACCTTCGCCCAGGCGCCGCTGAGGTTCGCGCGGCCGCTGGTCGACCGACGGTCCTCGGAGCGGCTGGACTTCACCTTGCGCTCGGTCTTGCGGACCTTCCTGGTCTCGACCTTCTTGGTCGTCACCCGCTTCGGAGCGGCGGCCTTCGTCACGCCGTCCAGCGTCAGGGTCTGCCCGATCAGGATCAGATCGGGGTCCTTCAGGTTGTTGATCCTGGCCAGCTGATGCCAGTCGGCGCCGTTGGCCTGCGCGATCTCGGAGAGGGTGTCGCCGGACTTGACCGTGTAGTCGGTCGCGAACGCCGCACCGGCGCCGGCGGCGGTGATGCCGGCCCCGAGACCGGCGATCGTGAGGGTCCGTGCCACCCGGCGGGTACTTCGCCGGGGGCGCGCATGTCGGGCTTTGGACATCGGAAAAGCGCTCCTCGTGAGCTTGGGCATGGTGGAACTCACCAGGCCCCCCGTGCAGGGGAGGGGGCACTCGGTCAGGTCACAGGACAGCGACCGAATGATCACGCCACGGTAACGACGCAACGCCTGTCATCCTGTGCGACCTCGGCGCGGAGCGCAAGACCATCCGGGGAATCTGCCCCGGTTTTTTCTGGCCTTTGAGGTAGTGAAAGTCCAACAACAGAACGGTTTCCGGCCCGACACGCCGAGGTTTTAGGGTCGCTGGAAAGGGGTATCCGAGGCTCGGAACCGACCGGTTTCTAGCGCCGGAAATAGCGTTCCGGGACCAGCTCGACGGTCAGCTTCCGGACCACATCCTGGACGTCGTCCGGCCAGGAATCCCACACCTGTCCGGCCCACATGATGAGCGTCGCCTCCACCTCCTCGACGCCGCCCGCGGTCAGGACGTCGTACGCCGTGAGCCGGCCGACCGTCGCGGGTGGGGTGAGCACCGGCCAGTCGTCGTACGAGTTGGCCATGATGCCGTGCGCCGTGCGTACGTCGAGGTTGCCCGAACCGCGCTCGAGGTACATGTACAGCCCGTTGAGCGCGAACACCGGCCCGATCGGCGGAGTCCCGGGGAGGACATGCTGGCCGCCGTACGCGTCGATCCGCAGTTGGTGCAGGTGGCCGAGCCTGGCCTGGTGCTCGATCTCGAAGCCGAGCAGCTGACCGGAGACCTCCAGGCACTCGGGGGATGCGTTGTTCTTCGCCTCGCCCGGCCAGTCCGAGCGCGGGAGATCGGCGCCGCAGCCCGGGCAGCGGCGGGATTCGTGCGTGTCATCCGGCGGGTTCACTCGTTGATCGAAGCACGGGCCCCGCCGTCCGGCAGCTGGATTTCGCCGCCGCGGTGGTGCACCGGCGGATGAACAGCGTCGGTCGGGTAGATCGTCACGAGCTTGCCACTCGATCCGCGCGGAGCGGCCTTCGAGTTGACCATCACGAGGACGGGCTCGTTGCGGAGGAACTTGAACGCGATGCCGCGCGGGACGCAGTACTCCCAGACGGCCTCGAGCGTCCGTTCGACATCCGCGAGCCGGGCCGACACGTGGATCTTCCAGCCCTGCGCGGGAAGCTTCAGCCCGTCGGGCGCGTAGTGCATCCAGGTCTGCCCGGGCACCTGCCGCCACCCGTCCGGTACCGCCCTGCCGGACAGGGCGAAGTCCGGGTGCTGGGTACCACGATTGGCCGGCGTCTCGTAGAACGTCCGGTCCGCAAGGCAGTAGAACTCGTAACTCTCGTGCATGACTGTCCGACCCCCTCTCGTGGCGCCCCGCACATCTTGGACACCCGGACAGGGGCTGGCGTAGTGCACGATGTCATCACTCTCGTGTGAAGAATCCACACACTACAAGTGAGTAACTAAACACTCTTCGTTACCGCATCGCGCGTTCTGAGCGCGAAACCGGCCGTTACACGATGTCAATTCATCCCGGTGACGTCACAGCCCGTAACTTCTCCGGCTGTTCCTGCCGCGTCAGATCGAGTCAAAGATGTCGAGCACATCCGTGGCCTCGGCACGGACGAGCCTGGGCCGAGCGTCGGTGAACATCCACTGGCGGAGGTCCGCCGTGATGTCGATGTCTTCGGAGTACCCGACCTTCACGTCGCCGGGCAGTTGGAGCACCCACCGCCGGCAGAGGTCGACGGCATGCAGGTCGGCCGCGCCCGGTGGCAGCGCGTTCCACAGCTCGAACCAGTGCGTCACCGGTACGGAGGTTGTCGCCAGGAAGCCGAGCACCACGTGCGCCTCCGGTTGGCGCGGGTGCGTCGTCAGCGTGTCCTCCCACCAAGCCTGGCAGACGGACAGCATCGCATCGCGCTCGTCGTCGGCCCATGTGCTCCAGCACCCGACTTCCGCGATGCGCTTCGCGATCAGGTTCTCGTCGACGTGCAGCTCGTCGCGAACCATCAGGGCCATCACGCGAGGAGTGACCTTGCGGTACAGATTGGCGTAATCGTCGAAGTGATCCGGTACCTCCATGGCGACCGACGTCAGCAGGCTCTGAGGGAACCGATCGACCGGCCCCGCAAGCGCCTTCGCATCCGCCTCGCTGTAGCAGAACCCACAGAAGTCATCGACGTTCGCCTCGACACCGTCCAGCACGTCCTCCAACCGCCCGAGGGCGGCCTCCAAGTCCGCCGTCATGCGGCGATCACCAAGATGCCTGAGGCAACAATAGGCTTCATCACGTCGGCCTCCCCGTCGGTCGAATGCACACGATAGCCGGACCCCGCCATTGCTCGGGCACCTCGCACCTTGCTGCAATGGGTCATGCCGGATTCCACAGCCGACGTCGAGGCAAGCCGCCACGCCTGGTTCGCAGTACGCCGCCACCTCGTCGAGCACCGTTATCGCCTCGGCCTGGGCGCATCCGACGAGTTCCCTGCAGCCCATCATGTTGCAGGCACACCGCTACTGGCACCAGAAACCTGGCTACCGGCGACACCCATCCCGCTGACGTCCATCACTCTCGAGTTCGATCCCGACGCGACCTTCACCGGCGTCACCGGCCGCGAACCCGCAGCCCAGGTGCAGCTGCCCCTCCGCCATGACGGCACCCACTACGGCTCGTACGCCGAAACCATCGCCGACCTGGCCCCACCAGCCGTCTTCGAGGACCGCCCCACCTATCGCCTCATAGCCGCGGACCTGACTGGCCCCAAGCCGTTCCTCCGCCTGGGCCGAGGCACCTACTTCGACAGCATCAACACCGGAGAGGCCTCCGCCCACGAGTTCACCGCCCAACGCCTCAACCCGAACGCCCCCACCCCGCTGCGCACATCCATCGGCGCTCCCTGGAACCCAGCCAACCGCCCGACCAACATCGCGATCAGCACCCTCACCATCCGCCGCGACGTCGTCTCCGGCGAGTCCACCTTCTACCTCCACTGGCGAGACCCCGCCAAAGTCGGCCACGCCGGCGGCCTCTACCAGGTAGTCCCCTCCGGCATCTTCCAACCCAGCGCCGCCGCCCCCTGGAACGAACAGAACGACTTCTCCCTCTGGCACAACCTCACCAGAGAACTAGCCGAAGAGCTGGCTGCCCACCCCGAAGACTACGGAAGCGCCACCGCCCCCATCCCCTACGCGCACTGGCCTTTCGCCACCCACCTGACCAACGCACTCCAAGCCGGCACAGCCCGAGCCCACTGCGTAGGCCTAGGCGTAGACCCCCTGACCTTCGCCACCGACCTACTGACAGTACTGTCCCTCGACTCCACGATCTTCGACACCCTCTTCCCCGACCTCCCCACCACCAACCCTGAAGGCCGCCTCCTGACCCCCCAACCCTTCACCCCCGAGGTAATCAACACCTTCACCCACCAAAACCCCACCCAGCCCGCAGGCGCCGCTCTCCTCCAACTGGCGTGGAGCCACGGACTGCACTAACTACGGGTTGGATGTGGTCGGCCGCGCACATCTGGGGAGGAGCAGCGGTGCGTGCGTCAGTTGTCAGGTCGTTGCGGATGCGCTCGGGCGGCGGCGATTGCGGCGTCGATGTTCCGGTAGATCACGAGTCCTGATCCGTTGTCGGTGTGGTGGAGGACGTCACGGACCTGGCCGATGTTGCGGGCGAAGTAGAGGCGAACGCCGCGGGCAGCGAGTTCGCGGCTGAGTTGATCGAGCATGCCGGCCGCGGTCACGTCGATGAACGGGCTGCTCTCGCCGTCCAGCACGACGGCGACGGGACCGGGTGCGGCAAGGGCACGGATGCTGTCGCGGACGTGATCGGCGTTGGCGAAGAACAGCCCGGATTCCACGCGGATCACGAGGATGCCGTCCTCGGGGCGGACGTCGGGGTGCCGGTCGGCATCCACCCAGAGTCCTGGCCGGTCGGTATCGCCGATGCGGACCAGTCTGGTCACGTGCGGCCGGCTGGCTCGGTAGAGCAGCAATGTCATCGACACGGCGATGCCGATCACCAGGCCGGGCAGGGTGTCGAAGACGAGCACGCCGAGCATCGCGGCGATCGCGGCGAGGAAGTCCGCGCGGGCGGCGGGGCCGTAAATGCCGCCGAGCCTTTGGGTCCACACGCGATACAACCGGCGCAGGGCGGCGATGTCGACCAGCTCGATGACCGCGGCGATCACGATGGCGGCCAGGGTGGCCTCCGGAAGCTCCTCGAACAGGCCGGTCAGGAACAGCAGCGTCACGACCGTGAGTGCGGCAACCGTCAGCCCGCTGATCTGGGAGCGGGCGCCGGCCCCGCCGTTGACGGCGGTCTTGGACAGGCTGCCGTTGACGACCATCCCGGAGGCGACGCCTGCTCCGAGGTTCGCCACGCCCAAACCGGCCAGCTCGCGGTTGGCGTCGATGTCGTAGCCGGCCCGGGCGGCGTACGTCTTCGCCGCCGCCAGTCCCTCGGCGAACCCGACCAGCAGCACTCCACCGGCCGGCCCCACCAGGGCGAGGTAGTCGTCCCACGCCAACCCGGAGGGCAGGCCGAACGTCGGCAGGCCGGACTGGATCGGCCCGACGATCGCCACGCCATGCTGCTCGAGGTCGAACAGGGCGACCGCGGCGATGCCTAGCAGGACCGCCACCAGGGACCCCGGGACGATCGGTAGCCACCGGCGCAGGCCCAGCACCACGACGAGGCTGAGCACGCCGATTGCCAGCGTGGTCCCGCTCGTCTGGTCCAGCGAGGTGAGCAGGTGCCAGAGCTTGGCGAAAAAGTCGCCGTCGCTACCTTCGATTCCGAACAGCTTGGGGAGTTGTCCGGCCACGATCGTCAGCGCCAGCCCGACGATGAACCCCTTCAACACCGGCTCGGAGATGAACGAGGCGAGGAACCCCAGCCGGGCCAGCCCCGCGGCCACACCGATGACCCCGGTCACCAGCGCGAGCGCGGTCGTCAGCGCGGCGTACCGATCGTCGCCGGCGGCGACGAAGGTGCCGACGATGCCCGCCGACAATGCCGCGGTCGCCGACATCGGACCGACCACCAGGTGCCGGGAACTTCCGATTGCCGCGTACAGCACCAGCGCCGGCACCGCCGCGTACAGGCCTACGACCGGCGAGACGCCGGCAATCGTGGCGTAGGCGAGCGACTCGGGAACCAGCACCGCCCACACTGTCAGGCCTGCGACCAGGTCCCGGCGCAGCCATTGTGGCCGGTACCCGGCCAGCGATCCGAATAGGAAGTTCACGCGTGTCACCCCGCCTCCCTCGAAGGTCCAACCCCGGTGTCCAGCACCTGCACGATGCCCGCCCAAGGCTCAGCGGCCGGCGGTCCTGGTCGATGCTTGGTCTGGACTCAGTCCGGTGTGACGATCGTGAAGTTCGGGTCGCCGGGGTCGAGAAGCCCGAACAGTCGGTCGAGGACTCCGGCGTCGCCGGCGACGTCGATGCCGGCAGCAGCCAGCGCGGCGGGATCTGTCGTTGCCTGGGCGAGGGCGGGCAACGAGGCGCGAGGGAGGGTCAGGGTCGCGTCGGCGTCCCCGCGCTGTGGCGCTGAGCTGTAGGTGAGAGCGCCGTTGGACAGGCGGAGCCGGTAGCGCTGGTCGACGTCATTGAAGACAACGTCGATGGACAGGGCCTGGTCCCAGGCGCGGGGTCCGTCGAGCTGGATCGCGAAGGCGTCGAACAACATGTCCGGGCTGAGGTTGGAGACCACGTCGGCAGATGCGGTGACGGTCGGGGTGCCGAAGCTGCCGTCGCGTAGCTCGGTCGCACCGGACAGGTAGAAGTTGCGCCAGGTGCCGTTCTCGGAGCCGTAGCCGAGCTGCTCGTAGGTATCGGCGAGCAACTCGCGGGCGGCGGCGTGATCCGGCTGTGCGAACACGACGTGGTTGACGACCTCCGCGACCCAGCGGAAGTCGCCGTTGTCGAAGTACTGCTGGGCCTTCTCCACGACAGCGTCGGCGCCGCCCATGAACTCGACGTACCGGGTGGCGGCCTCGACGGGTGGGTGCTGCCACAGGTGCGCGGGGTTGCCGTCGAACCAGCCGATGTAGCGCTGGTAGATGGCCTTGACGTTGTGGCTCACCGAGCCGTAGTAGCCGTGGGTGTGCCAGGCGTTCTCCAGGACGGGCGGGAGCTGGATCAGCTCGGCGATCTCGGGGCCGGTCAGGCCCTTGTTCAGCATCCGCAGGGTCTGGTCGTGCAGGTAGGCGTACAGGTCGCGCTGGAGGGTGAGGTAGTGGACGACGTGCTCGTTGTCCCAGGTGGGCCAATGGTGGGAGGCGAAGACAACGTCGACGTCCGCACCGAACAGGTCGAGGGTCTCGGTGAGATAGCGAGCCCAGCCGCGCGGGTCGCGGACCAGCGCGCCTCGCAGGGTGAGGAGGTTGTGGAGGTTGTGGGTGGCGTCCTCGGCTGCGCACAGCGCCCTGTGCTCGGGGAAGTAGATCAGCATCTCCGCGGGCGCCTCGGTGTCGGGCGCCATCTGGAACACCATCCGGACCCCATCGATGGTCTCCTCGTGCCCGGTCGTGGAGATGAAGTCGGTCGGCGCGATCAGCGTGATCGTTCCGGTCGAGGTCGTCTGCCCGAGCCCGGCGCCGACCTGGCCGCGCGGCCCACGGGCCAGTGCCGCGCCGTACATGTAGCCGGCCCGTCGGCCCATCGCGGTGCCGGCGTAGACATTCTCGGAGACGGCGTGCTCGGTGAACCCCTCCGGAGCGAGGATCCGCACGCGCCCGGCGTCGACGTCCTCCTGGGAGACCACGCCCTTCACGCCACCGAAGTGGTCGACGTGAGAGTGGGTATAGATGACTGCGTGGATGGGTCGGTCGCCCCGGTGCTTTCGGTACAGACCGAGCGCGGCGGCAGCGGTCTGTGCCGACAGCAGCGGGTCGATGACCACGAGACCGGTCTCGCCCTCGACGAACGTGACGTTCGACAGGTCGAAGCCGCGCGCCTGGTAGATGCCCTCGACCACCTCGAAAAGCCCCTGTCGCGCGACCAGCTGCGACTGCCGCCACAGGCTCGGGTGCACCGTGTCCGGGGCGTCTCCTTCCAGGAACGCGTACGAGTCGTTGTCCCACACCACCTCGCCGCCCACGGCCCGCACCACACCCGGGCTGAGCTCATCGATCCGACCCCGTGAGGTCGCATCGAAGTCGGCAGTATCGGACATCGGCAGAGTCTCGAGCGCCGCTCGGTGCTGGACGCGGACGGCAGCGCTGGCATCACGAGGAGTCGTCATGCCCCTGAGTCTTATCCGGCTCGGACGCGCTCGACTTCACCCGAGCAGGATGAGTTCGACAGCACCATCAACGATGCGAGTCGCTGTTGGACGAGCTGGCGCCGGCCCAGCCACCTTCGAGGGCGACTGACGGGAACGTCCTCAACTGCCGCGTTGCGCGTGGGCCTTCTTACACCGGGTAGGTGTGGATTTCGGTGGCTTTCAGGGAGGCGTGGAGGGGTTGGCCCGGGGACAGGTGGAGGTCGGCTACTGCGGCGGGAGTGATGTCGGCCAGGAGGGTGGTTGGGCCGGCGGGGGTTGCGGTCAGGCGGACTCGGACCGTGTGGGCGTGTTGCTCTATGCCGGTCACTGTGGCGGGCCAGGTGTTGCGGGGGCTGCCGGACGGGGCCTCGGGGTAGAGGCTGACGGCAGTGGGTGGGAAGGCTACGTGAACCGGGCCGGTCGCAGGCTCTGCGAGGGTGATGATGCCGCCTTCGGACAGCGTGACGGTGGTGCCGGATGCTGTGCCTCGGTAGAGGTTGAGGCCTACTAGTTGGGCTACGTAGTCGGTGCGAGGGCGGCGGGCTATCTCGGTGGGACGGCCTTCCTGGACCACGCGGCCGTGTTCGACGATCACCAGCCGGTCTGCGAGGACCATGGCGTCGAGGGGGTCGTGGGTGACGAGCAGCGTGTGCCCGGGGAAGCGGTCCAGGTGCTGACCGAGTTCGGCGCGCACATGGAGCGTCGTACTGGCGTCCAATGCGGCCAGCGGCTCGTCAAGCAGCAGCAGCGAAGGGCTGGTTGCCAACGCGCGGACCAGAGCGACACGCTGGGCCTGGCCGCCGGACAGCGAGCGTGGTCGGCTTCGGGCGTACGCCGAGAGGCCTACGGTGTCGAGCCACCGGGTGGCTTCGGCACGGGCTGCGTGTTTGTCGACACCACGGGCTCTGAGGCCGAAGGCAACGTTCTCCAGGCAGCTCAGGTGGTCGAACAGGAGGTAGTCCTGGAAGACCACACCGATCGGCCGGCGGTCCGGCGTACGGAAGGTGCGAGGAGGCTCGTCCCACACCTCCTCGTCCAGCGCGATCCGGCCGTCGCCCAGAGGTAGCAGGCCGGAGATCGCACGGAGCACGGTGGTCTTGCCGGCGCCGTTGGGTCCGAGGAGGGCGACGACCTCGCCTGGTTCGACGGCGAGGTCGAGTGAGAGGTCGAACTCGCCGCGGGTCACACGAATCTCGGCATGCAGCGTCATCGCAGCCCACTGATCCAGCGTTCACGCAGAGACGCCAGTACGACGACAGAAACGATCAGCAGCACCAGACTCAGTACGACGGCCACGTCCGGGTCGGTCTCCAAAGCCAGATAGACGGCCAGCGGCATCGTCGTCGTACGACCGGGAAAGTTGCCGGCGAAGGTGATGGTGGCGCCGAACTCACCCAGTGCACGAGCCCAGCACAGTACGGCGCCCGCCACGACACCTGGTGCGATGGAAGGCAGTGTGACGCGGCGGAACGTCAGCCACCGACCAGCGCCGAGCGTCGCGGCGGCCTCCTCGTAGCGGGGGTCCGCAGCGCGCAGCGCACCCTCCACGGAGATGACCAGGAACGGCATAGCCACAAAGGCTTCAGCCACGATCACTCCGGCGGTGGTGAACGGCAGAGTGATGCCGAACCAGGCGTCCAGGTGCTGACCGACCAGTCCACGCCGTCCGAGCACCAGGAGCAGCGCAACACCTCCCACCACCGGCGGCAGGACCAGGGGAACAGTCACCAACGCTCTGATGACGCCGCGGCCGGGTATCGGTGCTCTGGCCAGCAACCACGCCAGTGGGATCCCCAGGACCATGCACACCGCGGTGGCCGCTGTTGCGCAGAGCAAAGACAACCTCAGTGCATCCCAGACATCAGCACTGAACAAGCGGCTCGGCAGCGTCGACCACGGCGCCTTGGCGAGCAGACCGACCAGCGGGATGAGCAGGAACGCCAGGCCGAGTAACGCAGGCAGCAGAAGCACCAGGGGCAGACGCCCGATCGTGCTCCTGCTACGACGACTCACGGTGTAGCGAAGCCCGCTGCGGAGAGGACGGCCTTGCCCTTGTCGGACAGGACATAGTCGACGAACGCCTTGGCGCCGTCAGCGTTCGGGGCCTTGGTCAGCGTGGCGATCGGGTACTTGTTGACGGCCTCGCCGGCTTCGGGGAACTCGATGCCCTCCACCTTGCCCTTCGCCGCCTGCACATCGGTCTTGTAGACCAGCGCGGCGTCGACCTCACCGAGGCTGACCTTGGTCAGTGCGGCCTTGACGTCCTGCTCCAGGCTGTCCGGCTGCGGGGCGATCCCGGCTGCCTTGAACACCGTTTCCGACGCTGCGCCACACGGCACCTGCGGCGCGCACAGCGCGATCTTCTTGCTCTTGTCCCCGAAGTCCTTCAGACCGGTGATCTTCCCGGGGTTGCCGGGCGGTACGGCGATCTCCAGCGTGTTCGTCACGAACGTGGTCGGGCTGTTCTTGTCGGTCACCTGGTCCATGTTCTTCGGCGCGGCGGAGGCGAACACGTCGGCGGGCGCGCCCTGGTTGATCTGCTGCGCCAGCGCCGAACTGCCGGCGAAGTTGAAGGTGACCTTCACACCCGGATGAGCCGCCTCGAAGTCCTTGCCGATCTGGGTGAACGACTCGGTGAGGGACGCGGCGGCGAACACGTTGACAGTCCCGGACAGGGACGCCGCGGCGCTCGGGCTGTCCGAGGACGACGACGCCGCAGGGGTGTCGTCGCCGCAGCCGGCCAGGGTGAGCGCGACGGTGGCGGCCAGCGCGGCGAGCACTGTACGACGGAACATCAGGCCTCCGGGATCTCTACGACCACATGGGTCGACTTGATCGAGGCGACGGCAACCACACCTGGCTCGAGTCCGAGCTCGTCGGCGGCCTCGCGACTCATCAGGGACACGACGCGGAACGGCCCGGCCTGCATCTCGACCTGGGCCATCACGCCGTCTTTGAGCACACGGGTGACGATCCCCCGCATGCGGTTGCGTGCCGAGGCCGCGGCGGTGACCCCCGGCTCGGGCGACTCCGCCAAGCTCTGGGCAAAGGCGGCGAGCGCGCCGCCGTCGACGGCCATCCGGCCGCCTTCCTGGACTGACTGCAGCCTGCCCTGATCGATCCAGCGCCGTACTGTGTCGTCGCTGACCCCGAGGAGCGCGGCCGCCTCACTGATCCGCAAGTTCGGCACGGTCGACAGCATACTGCCGCAGATGCGCATTGCGAGAGAGTTGTCCACAGTCACACGATGGTGACGGAAAGTGCGGGCGAATCCGCATAGGTTAAGAGCATGAGCACAACGGGGTTGCGGGACTATCTGGACGGGCCGCACAAGGCGGCGCGGGACGTCGTGCGCGCCGGGCTGAGCGCGAACGCGGAGCTGCTCGACATGTCGCTGCGCCTGCCGCCGGATGAGTACCGCGACAAGGTGCTGGACGTGTTGCTGGATGTCACGGCCGAGGGCCATCCCGCACGCGGTTTCCCGAAGGAGTACGGCGGTGCGGGCGATCTCGGCGGATTCATCGCCGGGTTCGAGACGCTCGCCTTCGGGGACCTCTCGTTGATGGTGAAGGCGGGGGTGCAGTTCGGCCTGTTCGCCGGCGCGATTCTGCACCTGGGCACCGAGCGTCATCACGAGCGCTATCTGGCGGATGCGCTGAGCGGCCGGCTGCTCGGCTGCTTCGCGATGACCGAGACGGGCCATGGTTCGAACGTGCAGGCCCTTGGTACGACGGCGACGTACGACGCCTCGACCGCGGAGTTCGTCGTGCACACGCCGGCCGCGGCCGCGCGGAAGGACTACATCGGGAACGCGGCGCGGCACGGGCGGATGGCCGCGGTGTTCGCGCAACTCTTCGTCGGCGGCGAGGGCCGAGGCGTGCATTGCTTGCTGGTGCCGATCCGGGATGAGAACGGTACGGCGACACCCGGGGTGACGCTGTCCGACTGCGGCCCGAAGCTGGGGCTGAACGGGGTCGACAACGGGCGGATCGTGTTCGATCAGGTCCGGGTGCCGCGGGAGGCGCTGCTGGACCGCTACGCGCAGGTCGATGCTGATGGCAACTACCAGAGCGAGATCGAGAACCCGGACCGCCGGTTCTTCACCATGCTCGGCACGCTCGTGCAGGGACGCGTCTCGGTCGGTGGCGCGGCGATCAACGCCAGCAAGGTCGCACTGACCATCGCGATCCGGTACGGCGCTCAGCGGCGGCAGTTCGGTGCTCCGGGGAGTGCTGAGGAGGCGTTGCTGCTGGACTACCGGATGCACCAGCGCCGGCTGCTGCCGTTGCTCGCGCGGACCTACGCACTGCACTTCGCACAGGCCGAGCTGGTCGACGAGTTCGTGCGGGTCTTCGGTGACGGCAGCAACGAGCACGACCGGAGAGCGCTGGAGGCGCAGGCGGCCGGGACGAAGGCGCTCGGGACGTGGCATACGACCGAGACGATCCAGATGTGCCGTGAGGCGTGCGGCGGTGCCGGCTACCTGGCAGAGAACCGGCTGGCCACGCTGAAGGCGGACACCGATGTCTTCACCACCTTCGAGGGTGACAACACTGTCTTGCTTCAGTTGGTGGCCAAGGGTCTGCTGACGGACTACCGGGAGTCGTTCGGGAAGCTGGACCCGCTCGGCACGGCCCGGTTCATCGCGGCTCAGGCGGTCGAGATCGTGGTCGAGAAGGCGGCCCTGCGACCACTGATCGAGCGGCTGCGGGACGTCGTACCGAATCGGAGCGACGCGAACGATCCGGATGCGGGGTTGCGGGACGACGCGTACCACTCGGGGCTGCTGCGGTTCCGTGAGGAGCACATGCTGTCCGGGGTCGCGCGGCGGCTGAAGGCGGGGATCGATGCCGGGGACGAGCCGTTCGAGGTGTTCAACCGGTGCCAGGACCACGTCATCGCCGCTGGGCGGGCGCACGTGGACCGCGTCGTGCTGGAGGCGTTCCATACGGCGGCCGACGATGCGCCGGAGGAGCTCCGCGAGGTGCTGAAGGACGTCTACGACCTGCATGCGCTCGCGACGATCGAGTCGGAGCGTGCCTGGTACCTCGAGCACGGGCGGTTGTCGCCGGGCCGGTCGAAGGCGATCACGGCGCTGGTGAACGAGCTCTGCGCCACGGTTCGGCCGGTCGCGGTCGAGCTCGTCGACGCGTTCGGCGTACCGGGCTCGGCGGTCGAGGTGCCGATGGTTGTACCGTCGCAGCATGAGTGAGCCGATCGAACCCGCGTCGGCCGCCGAGGCCGCCCGCGAACTCGCCCGGGTGCTGCTGGAGCAGGCCGACGCTCTGGATCTCCACGACCTGCGGGCCACCGGCGCTATCGAGAACGTCCGGGTCCAGGCCCGGGCGCTCGCGGACGCCGTGCACGAGCGGGGCTGGGGCGACATTTTCCTCGGGATCGACTCCTACGACCCCGACGAGCTCGACGACCTGCCGCTCGGGCCGGACGACTTCGACGACCCCGCGGACTACCGGGAGATGGTCGAGGGCGCAGGCCTGGAGGATCTCGAGGGACTCGAGGAGCCGCTGCTGCCGGCGGACGGGGTCCGGCTCAGCTACCAGGCGCGGTACGACTACGTGGTGACGGATCCGGACGCGTTCGTGGAGTACGTGCGGAGCCGCGCGGACGAGGCGCAGAACGACGAGGTGATCGACGACATCGAGGACGCTCAGTCGGCGTTCGAGTTGCTGTGCTACCTCGACGGGATGGGGTCGAAGGACTACGACTCCTTCGGCCTGATGCCGGCCGGCGGCGAAGAGTCCCACAAGATCGTCGATTTCTCCCTCTGGGACCTCGACCCCACCCGCCGCGACGACACCTACCCGTACTAACCCTCCGGACCCGTCTCCGGCTGAGCATGGAGCCGGCCAGCTGACTTCGATGCACGCGGTCGGCTGGATGGTCCTGTCTGCTTGAGTCCGGTATGGCACCTCGGACTGAGCGCCGCGTCGCGGAGGGTTGAGATCCCAATCCGGCCGGAGCCCGCCATGCTTGCCGCCGGGAACCCGCCATACCTCTGCGACCGTCGGCACGTGGTCGGCTTTGGCGGTGGTTCCCGACGGGTGGCGGGTTATGTGCTGGCTGGCGGGCTATATGCGCGCCAGCGGTAAAACAACCCGCCAGTGGGCTGGGTATGACAGATCTGTTCGGTGCATTCCGGGGGCCGCGTCGGGCCGCTCCTCGTACCGGCTGATGCGAATCCCAGTCCGGTCGGGCACTGCTCGGGATCGGTGGGCACTGGCGGTGGTTGCCGGCGGGTGGCGGGTTGTGTGCTGGGTGGCGGGTTGTTTGCGCGTCAGTGGAGGAACAACCCGCCAGTGGGTTGGGGTGTGGATCTGGAGATCCGGCGTGGGTGAATGTTGTTGCGGAAGGCAACGGGGGCACGGAAAGTGAGGGTCTGTTTACTGAGGGTTGCCCAGTTCAAAGGCCCTGCAAATGTTTGAACCCGGGGATGGTCTGCGGTTGTGGTGACGTGACAACGTTCAGTTGTCGGCGACGGACGGGTCGCTGACAAACAGGCTCCAGGTGGTACCGACGTACTCCCGTCCGCGACCGGACTGTACCTCCCCTGCCGGTCACGGAATGAGACGTCGGCCCGCCCTCCTTCGGGCCGACTGCCCTCTCGGGGCAACAGCAGGACGCCGGCCGTGCCGCAGGCGGTGCCGGTCGCCAGTGAGGTGGCGACCGACTCCGGGCATGGCCGGCGTTTCCGTTCCCTGGTTGGTGTCTGGTGCTGCTGGGGACCAGAGACCAACCAGGGAACGCCACTGCAAAATCAGCGTTCCCGTGCATCCGATTGCACCCAAACGCCCACGGTCCGACCGGCGCCGCGCGCTCACACCGTCAGGGATGCATCCTCACGACGTCAGGTGGGTGAGGACCGCAAGCACCGGGCGGCACATGCTGGGTGTATCGCGATCCAGGCGACGTATGCGGCGGTCGAGGTCCACGGGCGTGGACCTCGACGCCGTCCGGTGATTCTCAGGCCAGTTCGAGCGAAGGCCGCACCGGCACCTGGCCGTAGGTCGTCGTACGCTGCCGCGCCGGGCGGCCGGCGGCCGTGGCCATCGCGGTCAGTTCGGCGATGGACTTCCGCGACCCGTGCTTGGAGCCGGCCATCCGGCTGATGGTCTCCTCCATCAGTGTGCCGCCGATGTCGTTGACGCCACCGTTCAGCACCGCGACGCACCCGTCCACGCCGAGCTTGACCCACGAGCACTGGATGTTGTCGATCCGCCCGTGCAGCATGATCCGCGACATCGCGTGCACCGCGCGGTTCTCGTCGTACGTCGGACCCGGCCGGGCGACGCCGGCCAGGTAGATCGGCGAGTTCTGGTGGATGAACGGCAGCAGCACGAACTCCGTGAAGCCGCCGGTCTGATCCTGGACGGCGGCGATCGTGCGCAGGTGCTGGACCCAGTGGTGCGGTGCGTCGACGTGGCCGTACATCATCGTCGAACTCGACGGCAGACCGACCTTGTGGGCCGTGCTGATGACCTCGATCCACGATGCCGTGGGCAACTTTCCCTTGGTGAGGATCCAGCGGACGTCGTCGTCCAGGATCTCGGCCGCGGTACCGGGGATGCTGTCCAGCCCGGCCTCCTTGACCGAGATCAGGAAGTCCTCGATCGACAGCCCGGTGCGGACCGAGCCGTTCACGATCTCCATCGGCGAGTACGCGTGCACGTGCATGTCGGGCACCCGGTCCTTCACCGCGCGGACCAGATCGGCGTACGCCGTACCCGGCAGGTCGGGGTGGATGCCGCCCTGCATGCAGACCTCGGTCGCGCCGATCACCCAGGCTTCCTCGGCGCGCTGGCCGACCTCGTCCATCGACAGCGAGTAGGCGTCCGCGTCGGTGCGCCGCTGGGCGAACGCGCAGAACCGGCAGCCGGTGTAGCAGACGTTGGTGAAGTTGATGTTCCGGTTCACGACGTACGTCACTTCGTCGCCGACTGTTGCCTTGCGCAACTCATCGGCCAGTGAAGCCAGCGCATCGAGGGCAGGACCGGTGGCAGTGATCAACGTGAGCGCCTGGGCGTCGGACAGCCCGGCCGGGTCGCGTTCGGCGGCGGCCAGTGCTTCCTTGACGTCACCTTCGATGCGTTCTGGTGCGGATCGCCCCGCGACCTGCTCGCGCAGCACGTCCCAGTCGCCGTACGCCGCGTCGAAGTCCGAACGAGTCTCGGTACGACGGCCCTCGGTGTCGATCGCGGTGTGCAGATCGGTCCGGCCGACGCTGTCCCAGCCGCCATCGGGTTCCTGCCAGGGCAGGCCGACCGGCATCGCGGACTCATTGGCCAGCCCGGTCGCCGGATCGACCAGCGCTTCGACATGCGAGATCAGGCGCGGATCGAGCCAAGGCTCCCGCAGGTACTCCGGGTGCGTGGTCAGCCGCTCCCGCAAGGTGAAGCCGGCGTCCGCGGTGACCTTCGCCAGGTCGTCGATCTGCGGCCACGGCCGCTCCGGGTTCACATGGTCCGGCGTCAGCGGCGAGACGCCGCCGAAGTCGTCGACGCCCGCGTCGAGTAGCGCCCGGCACTCGGCCAGGTCGACCAGGTTCGGCGGGGCCTGCACGCGCACTCGCGGCCCGAGCACGACCCGCGTCACCGCGATCGCGGCCAGCCATTCGTCCAGCGGTACGTCGTCGTCGTTGCGCATCGCCGTGTCGGGCTTCACCCGGAAGCCCTGGATGATGACTTCCTGGATCCCGTTGTACTGCCGCGCGATCTTGCGCAGCGCGAAGATCGAGTCGGCCCGCTCCTCGAGCGTCTCGCCGATACCGATCAGCAGACCGGTGGTGAACGGCACGTTGGACCGGCCGGCGTCCTCCAGCACCCGCAGCCGGATCGCCGGGTCCTTGTCCGGCGAGCCGAAATGCGGCTGACCCTTCTCCTCGAACAGCCGCCGCGACGTGGTCTCGAGCATCATGCCCATACTCGGCGCGACCGGCTTCAGCCGCTGCAGGTCCTGCCACTTCATCACCCCGGGGTTGAGGTGCGGCAGCAGCCCGGTCTCCTCCAGCACCCGGATCGCCATCGCCCGCACGTAGTCGAGCGTGCTGTCGTACCCGGCCTCCTCCAGCCAGGTCCGGGCGGCGTCCCAGCGCTCCTCCGGAGCATCGCCGAGGGTGAACAGCGCCTCCTTGCACCCGAGTGCCGCACCCTGCCGCGCGATCTCCAGCACCTCATCCGGCGAGAGGTACGGCGCATGCACCCGCCCTGGCGTGGTCGCGAACGTGCAGTAGTGACACCGGTCGCGGCACAGCCGGGTGAGCGGGATGAAGACCTTCTTCGAGTACGTGATGATCCCGGAACGGTCGGCATCCGCCAGTCCCTGGTCGCGGACCCGCGCCGCCGTCGCCATCAAGGCGGCCAGCGCATCACCCGAGGCCGCCAGCAGTACTTCGGCTTCGGCCGGGTCGAGGGTCTTGCCGTCGTCCGCGCGCTTCAGCGCGCGGCGCATCGCCGTACTGAGTTCATTGGTTGTCACGTCACCCGAGCCTAGGCGCCGAAAACCGCCGAATCGCACGATTCCGGGGACCAAAAACAATCCGTACAGACGTCCTGATAGTTTGAGGTTCGTGCAGGTCAGGCGGGGTGTCGACGGCCGCCGGATGCGTGGTGAGCAGCGCCGGAGCGAGTTGCTCCGGGCCACCGTCGGCGTGATCGAGCGCGACGGGGTCGCAGGTGTGAGCCATCGTGCGGTGGCTTCGGCGGCCGATGTGTCGGTCGCGTCGATCACCTATCACTTCGCGACCCTGGATGATCTGCTGATCGCCGCACTGAGCTGGGCCGCGGACGATCTCGCCGTCGAGCTGCACGGGCGGGGGAGCGAACTGGGCGCGCGGCCGGCGGACGAACTATCCCGGTTGATCGAGGACAGCCTCATCCGGCGCCGGGGCCGGACGCTCGCCCTGTACGAGCTCTATCTGTACGCCGCTCGACGACCGGAGCTGAGGTCCGCGGCAGGGGCATGGCTCGAACCACTGACCGAGATCGCGCGCGCCTTCACGGCCGATCCCCAGAAGGCCCGACTGCTGGTTGCCGCGCTGGACGGCCTGCTGATGCAGGCCCTCATCGGTGCCCGGGACGTCGATCGCGCAGACTTCGCCGCACTACTCGAGGTGCTGCGGTAGCTACTGGCGCACGGCGGCCCGGCACATGCTGAGCATCATGATGTGGTGGAACGGCCGGATGAGGTTGTAGTAGAACCGGCCCGCCGGCCGCAGGTACCTCACCAATGTGACCGCTTTGAACTCGCTCTCGGGCTTGGCGTTGTCGGTGATGAAGGCCAGGTAGCCGATCAGATGGTTGTCGGAGATCTTCAGCAGCAGGTAGTGATCCTCCTCGCCACGCTCCACAGTGAAGAAGAGGTCCAGCTCGCCCGGGGTGAAGCTCACCGTCTCCGGTCGCAGTCGGCGTGTCGGCGGGGCGACGGTCTCCAGCCGGAGTGCGAGAGCCACGGCCGTCCGGGCCGCGAACAATCCCTTGCCCCACAAGGGACTGTAGCCCAGTGACCCCGCGATGAACTCGCGGAGTGACACCGCGCCGCGGATGGTTTTCACGTCGATCTCGTCGACGGTAGGCAGCAGATCGTCCAGCTCTGGCAGGTCCGTGCGGGTAGGCATGGCAGCTCCTCTAGTCGAGCAAGGTCTCGCCGGTGGCGAGCCGCAAGGTCAACGCGTAGATGTCGCGCAGGTCGTTCGTGGCGATCGGCGGCAGCACCTGTTCGGCGCCGATGAAGATCAGGTAGAGGAGTTCCGCGAAGCGGTCCGCGTCCACGTCCGTCTTCAGTCCACGGCAGAGTTCCTTGAGGTACTCCGTCCGTGCCCGGTCCACCCGCTCCTGCGCGGCCCGTACTTCGGGGTCCTGTAGTGCCCAGGCCCGGACAGCGATCTCCAGACTCGCGTTGTCCGCGTCGGACACCACGAGCCGCAGGAGGTGCTGCAACTTCGCCAGCGGTTCCGCGGCCGGCTCACCCTCGATGGTGTCGATGAGCCGGGTGGTGAACCGCGCCTCGAAGTACTCCAGCAACGCCGTCCGGTACCCCGCGGCGCCTTTGAAGTGGTGGTAGTACGAGCCCTTGGTGACGCCGAGCTTGCCGGTGAGCCGCTCGATCGTCACGGCCGGCGCACCCTCGTCCGCCAGCAGTTCGAACCCGGCCTCCAGCCATTCCGTCCGCGTCACCATTTGATGACCATACCATACCGTTTGGTATGGTCAGCCCAACTTCACCACATCCCCGGCGGTTCCCAGGCCGCCCGGTACGTCGATCGGCGC
Organism: Kribbella sp. NBC_00889; assembly: GCF_045207705.1. Lineage (NCBI taxonomy): Bacteria > Bacillati > Actinomycetota > Actinomycetes > Propionibacteriales > Kribbellaceae > Kribbella > Kribbella sp. NBC_00889. The sequence continues at coordinate 8,360,095 of NZ_CP108783.1, forward strand.
ACGATCCGGGAGCTCGATCGAGGTGAGCCGCAGGCTGCCTTCGCGGACGTGGAGGGTGCCCTCGGCCAGGTCCACGGTGCCGAAGGCGTCACCGGTGGACCAGAAGTGCCGGGATCCCGCGACCTGTGGCGCGAACCGCATCACCCCGGTCCGCCCGTCGTAGTCGAACCCGGTCAGCGCGATCACTGCACCCCAGCTCGCCATCGCCCGCGCGTAGTGGTGACCACACTCCGCTTCGTCGAAGGGGTTTCGCCGCTCGCCGTCGTACCGGGCCCGGATGTCGGCGATCACCTTCAGCCCTTCGTCGACCAGACCCTCCGAGATCAGGCCGACAGCGAGGATGTGCTCGAATCCGGTCATCACCTCGGAGAAGTACGGGAACGGGCGCTCGGGCCGGTTGCCACGCGGGTAGCTGCACATCAGTACGGCGGACTCGTCGCCCAGCACGTAGCTGCGCATGTGATTGAAGTGCCCGAAGAACCCGGACCGGCCGTTGTGCTTCAGGATGCTGCGCAACGTCGTCACCACGCGGTCCGTGTCGTGCAGCGAGCCGAGTTGGGTCAGCCGGGCGAGATGCTGACCCACCAGTTGGTCGACGAGACATCCGTCGCCGAGTTGCAGCACAGGGTTCGTGGGGTCGGCCGCGCCCATCCGCTCGCGCAGGCCCGGTGCGACCTCGTCCGCGGAGGCCGGCGGGCGGATCTCGTGCCGGTAGTACTCACCGTTGAAGAGGTGCTCGTCCATCCAGGCGCTGCCGTACTCGAACATCCGCCGGCACTCGTCCGCGAGATCCGCGAGATCCGGGCTGCCGAGGGACCGGGCCATCTCCTCACAGGCACGCAGGGCCGCCAGGTACCACGACTGCATCTGCGGGTTGGGTCCGTAGTACTCGACGTCCATCGTGTTGTGCTGGCAGCCCTCCATCACGCCGTCGCGATCGGCATCCCAGCCACCGGGAATCCAGCAGAACTCGAGCGCCCGTCGAGCAGCCGGCCACAAGGAGCGCAGCATCTCGTCGTCACCGCTGAGTCGCCAGTCGCGATACAGCTTCACCAGGGACCCGAGCTGTCCGTCGGCGGCGGCGACCTGCCAGTCCTGCGCACTCGTTGCCAACGGCAACCCGACCCGGAAGCTCATCAGTCCTTGATCGTTGGTCGCATGGCCGAACTCGACCTCGCGCAGCGAGCGTGCGATCTCACCGAACAGGAACGGCGTCGCCTGCTCGTAGTTCCAGACATGCGTGCAACTGCCGAAACAACTGCCCTCGTGGTCGGAGCACCCTTCCCAGCCGAAGAACCGCCCGTCCGGCGTCCGGAACACGGTCTGCGTCCGCAGCGTGCTCAGGTTGAACAGCGCCGCTTCCTTGACCTGGTCCGGCAGGTCGCCGGAGAGGAAGTCCTCGACGAACGCGACCGTACGACGCTCCAACCCTCCGAGCTGCGGCGCGAACCGGCAGATCGTTGTCCAGGCGTCGTCGACCAGCGTCGTGTAGTGGTTGCCGACGATGTCCGGCTTCTCCCACGCGCGCCGGTTCGGGAAGTGCCAGCCGAGCAGGAAGGTGAAGCGCTCGGTCGCGCCGGCCTCGATCGTACGGCGGTCGGCCACCGAGGCGATCGGTGTCGCGGACTCGCTGGTGCGTTCGTCGAGCCGGCCGTCCGCACTGAAGTCGTCCCAGAAGTCGAGCAGGCTGTCGCCCCACGTCCGGTCCGCCCAGCCGGTCCGGCGACTCAGGTCCTGACTGTCGATCACGCCGAGGGCAATGGAGCCGTACTGCTCCGCAACCGGATCGATACCGCGGCTGCGCAGGAGCACGCCGTCCACGCGAATGCCGGACGGCCCGCTCCCACCGGTCGCCGTACTGTTGTAGTTGTCTGAGGCAACATCGGTGCTGCCGTCGCGGCCGATGAAGTTCTGTAGCGACGCCGCCAGCGAGACCGTCAACGGCTGATCGCCCGGGTTCGTCACCACGAAGCGCAGTACGGCGACCGGCCACGAGCTGGCCTCGACGTCGGTCGGGACGAACGGGTTGAACGCCTCCAGGTCCACCTCGACCGGTACGTCGTCATCGCGGAGTTGGAGCCGCCCGAACGGGTACGCCGTACCGAAGGTGGCTTCGCGGAAGCGGGGGAGGCCGTGGCTCTGGGCGGCGCTGCCGTGGGCGCCCTCGTACTCGCTCAGGTCCAGCGGGCCTTCGGCGGCACGGGTCGTCACGGTGCCGTCAGGTGACTCGGTGCGGATCGCGAAGAACGCCGTACCCGGGTGGAAGCCCTTCGCCGGGCGGTTCACGATCTCCCAGTCGCGGAGATTGCCGCGGCCGCCGAGACTGACCGTCCCGGTGCCGACTCCGCCGAGCGGCAGGGCGATCCGGCGGAGCCGACGGCCGGAGTAGGTGCGGAGGAGGGGCCAGTCCGTGGTCGTCATGTCCACCGACACTAATCGCCCCGACCCGTCAGGGAAATCGATCTCCGGCGGGTCGGGGTGGACCACTTACAGCTGTTGGGCGATGGTCGTGGCTGCTTCCGAGGGGCCGTCGACGGCTGCGTAGAGCTTCTGGATTCGTTCGGCGGCTTCGCGGTGGGCGGGGTTGGCGAGCATTTGGGTGGCGAGATCGGCGAGGGTGGTGGAGCGGGCGCGGCGTGCGGCGCCGAGACGTTCGGCCAGCGCGACGTTGAGGTCTTGTTCGATGTGCAGTGGGATGCCCAGGAGCGGCGTACCGCTGGCCATTGCGGTCTGGACGCTGCCTTGGCCGCCGGTGGTGACGGCGAGATCGACCTGCGGCATGACGAGGTGGCTGGGGAGGACGCCGGCTACCTGGATCTGGTCTGTGGTCAGGTCTGCGAGGGTGTGGATGGTGCCGGCGACGAGGATGCGGGCGTCGAGCCGGGTGAGGTCGGCGACCGCCTGGCGGACCTGCTCGGGCGGAGTCGACGTCATCGCGAGGTAGATCGTCGGGCCGGGGCGGTCGAGGAACTTCTGGACCTCGGGTGGGATCGGGAGGCTCAGCTGGGCGAAGAGTGGGCCGACGGTCCGCAGTTGCGAGCCGGGCCGGTAACCCTTGCCGGGTTTCCAGGCGGCGACCTCCGCGGCGGAGATCCCAAGAACTTCAGTGATCTCCGGGACCAGCGAGAGGTCACCGAGGAGGAGCGCGGCCAGGCTGGGAATGCCTTCCACACCGAGGTCTTCGGCGACCCGGTTGAAGCCGATGCAGTAACCCGGGAAGCGGTTCGGGGTTCGGTTGATGAGGAATCGGGCCAGCCAATCCGGCGCATGCTTCAACCGTGGATCCACCGGCCGGGTCGGCGCCGGCAGCAGCCGATGCTCGAAAACCGGCGGCACGAAGCTGCCGGCATGCTCAGTGATCACCTGTACGCCGGCCAGTCGCGACGACAGCAAGGTGGTCAGGGTGAATCCCGTGACGGCGAGGGTGATCCCGTGCGCTCGGAAGTACTCGGCCTCGGCCGCGACGTACGTCCGGATCTCATCATCGTCGTACATGCTCTGCCGCGGATCGCCGAGCCCGACGGCCGAACCGACGAACGCGGCCGCGCGGGCGGCTGACAGTCCTGGGCCGAGGACGTCGTACTCGATGCCGGCCTCGGCCAGCAGGCGCTCGTGCGGTCCACCGTGGGTGGCGACACGGATCTCGAGGCCGAGCTCGGTGAGGGCGCGGTGCAGCTCGAGCATCCGGGAGGTCTCGGACAAGTAGGCGCAGTGCGGCAGTAGACAGATCACGGTTGCCCCCTTCGACAGTGATAGGTAATATATTGCCTATGTCGTCACGGAGCAAGATGTTCGGGCTCGGAGCAGAGTCGGAGTTGGCGCCATCGGTCCGCGCGTTCCGGACGACGCTGATGCTTGCGCAGAAGCTGCGCAACGAGATGGATGTGCGTCTGCGCGAGGACGGGCTCACGACCCAGCAGGCGGCCCTGATCACAGCGGTCCAGGCGATGGGGAAGCCGTCGCTGGCCGAGGCGGCGGCCGCTCTGGGGAGCACCCACCAGAACGTCGCGCAGATCGTCGCGGCCCTGCAGCGCAAGGAGCTGCTGCAGGTCGAGCCGGATCCCGCGGACCGTCGTCGCAAGTTGCTATCAGCAACGAATCACAGTGCGGACTACTGGCGTGAGCGCGATGCGGGTGACTTCGCCGCTGTCGCCGACTGGTTCGCCGACCTCAGCCCGGACGAGCTCGAGACCTTCTGCGAGCTGTCCGACCGCGTGATCGCGAGACTCGACCGTGCTTAAGGCCGCGCTCGGCAGTACGGCGTTCTTCTTCGCCGCGCCGTGTGTGGTGGGCGGAGTGATTCCGTGGGCCGTGAGTGGGTGGGCTGCGCCGCGGTTCTGGCCGGGCTTTGTCGTGGTGGCTGCTGGGGCGTTCGTCGTACTGCGGGCGTTTGTGCGGTTCGTGCTGGAAGGGCGGGGGACGCCGGCGCCGGTCGCTCCGACGGAGGAGTTGGTGGTCGGCGGTGACTACCGCTTCGTGCGCAACCCGATGTACGTCGGCGTGGTGACCGCGATCCTCGGGCAGGCGCTGCTGTTCCTCGACCTGCGGGTGCTGACGTACGGCGTACTCGCGTGGGCCGTGATGGCGGCGTTCGTGCGGTGGTACGAGGAGCCCGTGCTGCTCCAGCGGTACGGCGCGCAGTACGACGCGTACCGCCGGAGCGTGCCGGCGTGGGTGCCGCGGTTCAGGCGCTGATGCTGTTGCCGTCCTTGTCGCGGAAGACGGTGAGCGGGACGGGACCGCGGTGGAGGACGTGGGGGATGTCGGCCCAGGGGAGCAGCGGCTCAGTGGCGTTCAGGTTGCGGAGGCGGTGGAGCGCTTTGTTCGACGGGGTGGAGAGAGTGGCGACGGTCGCGGGGCTGTAGGGGAGATAGTCCTCGGCGGGCTGCGGACGGAACTCCGGGTCGTGGCGCTTCATCAGGATGCAGGTGCGACTCGGGTCGAGCAGCTCGGCGTCGACGGTCCAGTAGGAAAGTCCGCCCGGTCCGACCCGACCGGACTCGCGCAGGGCGTCGAAGATCGGCGCGGGGTGGACCGGCGAGAGGAAGACGACGTCGGCCCAGCGGCAGCCGAGTGGCGGCACCGGGTTGTCCATCGCCGCAGGGCGGTAGGCGTACTTGCGGGCTTCGCGCTCGTAGAGGTCCGGGTGGAGGTCGCGGAGCACGTTCATCGGGAGGACGGCGGTGCCGCGGAAGCCGCGGATGGCGGCGCGGTACAGGAGTGTCTGCATACACGAAAGCCTCCGAACGGCGGAAGGTCCGCTACCGGAGGCTGCGTAGTCATTTTATCAGTCCGACGGGGTCATGGCTGCCCGTTCACGCAACTTTCTGCAGGACTGCAAGATTTCAGGGTTAATAGTTTGCAGTGAGTGCAAGTTTGTTTCTAGTCTGGTCCGGTGAGGCACGCAGAGGGTGGGTTGCGGGAACGGAAGAAGCGGGAGACGCGGGCGGCGCTGGCCGAGGCCGCGTTGCGGCTCGCCCTGGACAAGGGCCCGGACAACGTCACGGTCGAGGAGATCGCCGAGGCCGCGGACGTGTCGGTGCGCACCTTCTTCAACTACTTCCCGCACAAGGAGCACGCGATCCTCGGGCGCAACCCCGAGCATCTCGAGCGGGCGCTGGACCGGATGCGGACCGCGCCGGCCACGGAGTCCCCGCTGACCACGATGTGGTTCGTCGTCGACGACGTACTGCGGGATCTCGAGCGCGAGGGCGAGTTGTCGCGGCGGGGCGAGCTGATCATGTCGTCGCCGAGCCTGGTGTACCAGCTGATGATGTCCAGCTTCGAGGACGAGCGTCTGCTGACCGCCGGGCTGGCCGAGCGGATGGGTGAGCCGGCCGGATCGGTCCGTGCGGCGCTCATCGTCAGTGCCGCCGGCGCCGCCTGCCGGGTCGCGATGGAGCTGCACAAGGGCGCACCGGACCGGTCCGTCCGCGATCTCGTCGCCGAAGGGTTCCGCGTGCTCGCCGAGGGCCTCGATCCCAGCTTCGACCCGACCGTGCCGCACGAAACCAAGACCAACCACACCATGCCCGAAGAACAGGAAGGTCCCTCATGACGACGACCTCTTCGCCCACGCCCGGATCGGCGCCGGGTGAGGTCACCGAGAACGTCACTACAACGTTGACCCCGAGGCAGACCATCCAGGCCATCTCGGGCCTGATGATGGGCATGTTCGTGGCGATCCTGGCCGGCACCGTGGTCTCGACCGCGTTGCCGCGGATCATCCACGACCTCGGCGCCAGCCAATCGTCGTACACCTGGGTTGTCACCCTCGAGTTGCTCACGATGACGGCCACAGTGCCGTTGTGGGGCAAGCTCGCCGACCTCTACAACAACAAGCTGCTGGTCCAGCTCTCGCTGTGCTTCTTCGTGGTCGGCTCGCTGGTGGCCGGCTTCGCCCCGAACATCGAGGTACTGCTGGGCAGCCGGGTCCTGCAGGGGCTCGGCGCCGGTGGCCTGACCGCCCTGGTGCAGATCGTGATGGCGGCGATCATCCCGCCGCGTGAGCTCGGCCGGTACTCCGGCATCTTCGGCGCGATCTTCGCCTCGGCGACCGTCGGCGGACCGTTGCTCGGCGGCTTCCTGGTCGACTCACCGCTAGGGTGGCGGGCCTGCTTCCTGATCGGCGTGCCGTTCGTGCTCGCCGCGATCGTGCTGCTGCAGCGCACGCTGAAGCTCCCGACGGTACGCCGGGACGTGCGGATCGACTGGTGGGGTGCGTTCCTGATCACCGCCGGAGTGAGCACGCTGCTGGTCTGGTCGTCGTTCGCCGGCAACAAGTTCGAGTGGGCGTCGGCCTGGAGCTTCGTGCTGGTCGCGGTGGCACTGGCGCTGCTGGTGACGGCTGTGATGGTCGAGCGCAAGCACCCAGAGCCGATCATCCCGATGGATCTGTTCCGCAACCGCACGGTGACCCTGTCGATCGTCGCCAGCATGCTGGTCGGTGTCGCGATGTTCGGCGGATCGGTGTTCCTGGCGCAGTACTTCCAGATCGCGCAGGGTTACTCGCCGACCAAGGCCGGGCTGATGAGCCTGCCGCTGATCCTGGGCATGATGGTCGCGTCCACGATCGCGGGTGGGCTGATCACGAAGTACGGCAAGTGGAAGATCTACCTGGTGACCGGCAGCGTGCTGCTGCCGGTCGGGCTGGCGCTGTTCGGCACGATCGACGCGCACACGTCGAAGTACATGCTGTGGGGCTTCATGCTGGTGCTCGGTGTCGGCATCGGTCTGGTGATGCAGAACCTGGTGCTTGCCGCGCAGAACGACGTACCGGCCAAGGAGCTGGGAGCGGCCACCTCGGCGGTCAGCTTCTTCCGCAGCATGGGCGGCACGATCGGGGTCAGCGTGCTGGGCGCGATCCTGGCCAACAAGGTCACCGAGACGCTGAACCCGGGCGGCGCGTCGTCCGGCGGCAGCAACGCGGTGCCGAACATCGCGGAGCTGCCGGAGCAGGTTCGGACCGTGGTCGAGAACGCGTACGGCGCGGCGACCGCCGACCTGTTCATGATGTCGGTGCCGTTCGCGGTGCTGGCGCTGATCGCGGTCGTGTTCATCAAGGAGAAGCCGTTGCTGACGACCTCGGGTGCCGAGCGCCGCGCCACAGAGGAAGCAGTCCAGGACGAGGTCTGAGGACGGTGCTGGCAAGCTGGATGCATGATCGTTGCATTCAGCATCAGCCCTTCCGGCGGTGACGAGACCGGAGGCGTGAGCCAGGCGGTGGCCGAAGCCATCCGCGTGGTCCGCGCCTCCGGCCTGCCGAACGAGACCAACGCGATGTTCACCAACATCGAAGGCGAGTGGGACGAGGTGATGGCCGTGGTCAAGCAGGCCGTCGACGCGGTCGCCGCCGTTTCGCCGCGGGTGAGCCTGGTGCTGAAGGCGGACATCCGGCCCGGGTACACCGGCCAGCTCACCGCGAAGGTGGAGCGGATCGAGCAGGAGCTAGCCGACTGAGTTCAGGATCCGGATCACGTCGTCGTACCGGTTCTCGCGCTCGGCGTCGCGGAGGAAGCGGACCCGGTCGACCAGGATCTCGTCGGCGTTCGGCTGGGTCTGGAACAGGCTGACCGACTCGTCGAGGTATTCGTCCAGCGGCATCCATTCCGGGTCCGGTTCGTGGCCCATCAGGTGGGTCTGGACGGCCGGCGGGACCAGTTCGATCACCTGGAGACCGGTGTCCGCGAGCTGGATCCGCAGGCTCTGCGTGTAACTGTGCACGGCCGCCTTGGTCGCGCTGTACGTCGGCGTGTGCACCAGCGGGACGAACGCCAGCCCGGACGAGACCGTGACGATCGCGGCGTCGGGCTGCTTCAGCAGGTTCGGCGTGAACGCGGTGATGGTCCGGATCGTGCCGAGGAGATTGATGCCGATCGTCTCCTCGCTTGTTGCGAGGTGGGCGGGATCGTGCAGATCCTCGATCCGCATGATGCCGGCCATCGTGACGACGACGTTGAGGTCCGGGTGCTGACCGGTGACGGTCTCGAAGGCCGCGGCGATCGACTCGGGGTCGGCGACGTCGAGGGTGATGCCCTCGATGCCGTCCTCCGCAGCGATCCGGTCGAGCAGGTCCTGGCGGCGGCCGCTGATGATCACGGTGTTGCCGAGGTCGCGGAACTTCCGGGCCAGCCCGAGGCCGATGCCCGACGTACCGCCGGTCATGAAGATGGTGTTGCCTGTGGTTCTCATGTCTCCAGGCTGGGAGCTGATGCCGATGGCAACCAGGCTCGGCTCAGCCTCTGCTCGGCAAGCAGTGGATAACGGCGGCTGGTCCGGGACACTGGAGGCATGGAGTACGCCGACCTGTCCGATTTCCTGCGTAAGCGCCGCGAGGCCCTGCAACCCGAGGATGTCGGGATGCCCCGCGGCCGGCGCCGTCGTACGCCGGGACTCCGCCGCGAGGAGGTCGCCGCGCTGGCCTCGATGTCGGCCGACTACTACAGCCGGCTCGAAGGCGGCCGGGGTCCGCAGCCGTCGGCCGAGATGCTGGGTTCGATCGCCCGCGCGCTGCGGCTGACGCTGGAGGAGCGCGACCACCTGTACGTGCTCGCCGGGCACGGTACGCCGCCTCGGACGACGCGGACCTGTCACGTCGACCCGGGGATGCTGCGGATCCTCGACCGGCTGCAGGACACGCCCGCGATGCTGGTCAACCGGTGTGGCGAGACGCTCGCGCAGACGCCGGCGCATGTCGCGTTCGCCGGCGAGCAGACCAACTACGAAGGTATGGCGCGGAGCGAGTTCTACCGCTGGTTCGCCGACCCGGACTCGCGCTATCTGTACCGCGAACCCGAGCTGTCCACCCACAGCCGGATGCTGGTCTCGTGGCTGCGCTCGGTCGCCACTGCGGACGGCCCCAAGTCGTACGCGGCCTCGATGGTCCGCGCACTGCGGAAGCTGAGTCCGGAGTTCGACGAGCTCTGGGACGCGCACGAGATCGGCATCGCGCACAGCCGGACCAAGCGCTTCCAGCACCCGGTCGTCGGCGAACTCGACCTGTACTGCGAGGTGATCGACAACCGGGACCAGCAGCAGACTCTGGTGGTCTTCACCGCCACCCCGGGGAGCGAGAGCGCGGACAGGCTCGAACTGCTGGCGGTGCTCGGAAGTCAGGCGCTCGACCCGGCCCACTGAACCGTCCGCCGCCGGCCGAGGTAGTAGGCGAACGCGGCGGTCGGGAAGAACATGACGATGCCGTAGACCGCCACCGGGATGGACATCTGGCTGTTGTCGAGCAGGGCCGGACTGAGCGCGATGGTGAGGGCGAGGGTGGCGTTGTGGATGCCGATCTCCATCGAGCAGGCGATCGACTGCGGCTCACCCAGCCGGGCAAGCTTCGGTACGACGTACCCGAGCCCGAGGCTGAGCACGTTCAGCAGCAGGGCTACCACGCCGACCGCCGCGATGTAGTCGAGGACGTTCGCGCGCTCGGTGTAGATCGCCGCGAAGATCACCAGCGCCAGCACGAGGATCGAACCCAGCTTCACCGGCCGGGTCATCCGCTCCGCGAACCTGGGCCACCGGTTCCGCAGCAGCATGCCGATGGCGACCGGGACGAGCACGATCGCGAACACCTGCAGCATCTTCGCGGGCTGCAGCCCGATCTGGCCTTCGCCGAGGAAGTGGTCGAGCGACAGGTTGACCACGATCGGCAGCGTGACCACGGCGAGGACCGAGTTCACCGCGGTCAGGGAGACGTTGAGGGCGACGTCGCCGCCGGCCAGGTGGCTGAAGAGGTTCGCGGTAGTGCCGCCGGGGGAGGCGGCCAGCAGCATCATGCCGGCGGCGAGCGCGGGTTCGAGGTCGAACAGCTTCACCAGTCCGAAGCAGATCAGCGGGAGCAGGATCACCTGGGTGCCGAGTGCGATCAGGACGGCCTTGGGCATCCGCAGGACCCGGGCGAAGTCGGCGACGGTCAGGGTCAGGCCGAGGCCGAGCATGATGAGCGCGAGCGCCATCGGCAGCAGGACCGAGGTGAGCACGGAGTCGTTCATCGAGCGCTCCTTCCGGGGCCGGTGGCTCAGGGTGACAGCGGTGCCGGGCGGGCGGCAAGAGGTCGTTGGTTCCGGAAGCGGCAGAGCCTTTACCGGACTTACGTCGTGAGTTAATTTAAGTTCTGAAATTTCATGCAAGCCGCCCGCCGGAAAGGACCGCCCCCATGCTTTCCGATCGCTTTCGCCTGCCCGCGTTCCTGCTCGCCATCGCCTTGCTGCTCAGTGGTCTGACGACCACCGCAACCGCTCAAGTTCAAGCGAACTTCAATGTGCTGGCGTTCTACAGCGGCACCTGGGACGCCGCGCACATCGACTTCGAGAAGGAGGCGAACCAGCGCTTCCCGCAGTTCGGGGCGCAGAACGGTTTCAACTACACCGCGACCAGCAACTGGGACCAGTTGAACAACCTGAGTGCCTCGCAGTACCAGGTGGTGATGTTCCTGGACGACTCGCCGCACACTGACGCGCAGCGGACCGGGTTCCAGCGGTACATGGACAACGGTGGCGCGTTCTTCGGCTTCCACGTGTCGGCGTACAACGACGCGAGTGGCGGCTGGCCGTGGTTCAACAACACGCTGCTCGGGACCGGCCGGTTCCAGTCGAACACCTGGGGCCCGACCGCCGTCACGCTGAGGGCCGAGAACCGTTCGCACCCGTCGTTGGTGAACACGGGCGCGACGTTCCAGTCCTCGGTGAGCGAGTGGTACAGCTGGCAGAACGACCTGCGGAACAACCCGAACATCCAGATCCTGGCTTCGATCGACCCGTCCAGCTTCCCGGTCGGCACCGACCCGGCGCAGACCTGGTACAGCGGCTACTACCCGATCATCTGGACGAACAAGAACTACAAGATGATCTACGCCAACTTCGGCCACAACGCGATGAACTACGAGACCAACACCCGGCTCTCGTCGACCTTCGACAGCCCGGCGCAGAACCAGTTCATGATGGACGCGCTGAAGTGGCTGGCCGGCGCCGGTACGACGCCGCCGGTGGACCAGCCGTCGCCGACCGCCTGGTACAAGGTCTCGAACAAGGCCAACGGCAAATGCGTCGACGCTCGGGCCGCCGGCGTCGCCAACGGCACGGTGATCCAGCAGTACAGCTGCAACGCCACGCAGGCACAGCAGTTCCAGTTCCAGCCCACGTCGGGCGGCTTCACCCGGGTGAACAACCGCAACGACGCGAGTAAGGTGATCGACGTGACCGGGGTGTCCACCGCCGACAACGCCGGGCTCCAGTTGTGGACCTACAGCAGCGGCGACAACCAGCAGTGGCAGGCCGTCTCCGAAGGCAGCGGCTACTTCCACCTGGTCAGCCGCCACAGCAGCAAGTGCCTGACCGTCCCCAACGGCTCGACCGCCGACAGCACCCAACTCGTCCAACTCACCTGCAACGGAGGTACGGCACAGTCCTTCCTGCTGACGATGGTCTGACCCATCGACTAGGTTGCCGCGCATGAGAATCCTGCGTGTGGCCGCTGTTGCGGCAGGAGGTCTGCTGTTGATGTCTCAGCTCGTGCCGGCTCAGGCGAGCACCGGTTCGTCGCACCACTCGCCGGCGTACCAGTGGAAGGCGACGCCGACCGGGAGTACGGCGCAGTTCCGCGGGCTGGCCGCGGTCAGCAAGGATGTCGCCTGGGTGGGCGGGTCTGAAGGGACCGTGCTGCGGACCGTCGACGGCGGGCGGCACTGGCAGAATGTCAGCCCGCCCGGTGCGGAGGCGCTGCAGTTCCGCGACGTGGAGGCGTTCGACGCGAAGCGCGCGGTGGTGCTGTCGATCGGGACCGGCGAGGACTCGCGGGTGTACCGGACCGCGGACGGTGGCAAGACCTGGACCGAGACCTTCCGCAACACCGATGCGAACGCTTTCTACGACTGCTTCGCCTTCAACGACGACCGGCACGGCTTGGCGTTGAGCGATCCGGTCGACGGCAAGTTCCGGATCGCGGCGACGTCGGACGGCGGCAAGTCGTGGAAGGTCCAGGCGAACGAGGGGATGCCGGCCGCGTTGCCCGGTGAGTTCGCGTTCGCGGCCAGCGGGACCTGCCTGGTTGCCGGACACGGCCGGACGGCCTGGTTCGCGACCGGTGGCGGTGATCGGCCGCGGGTGTTCCGGACCTTCGACGGCGGCCGGCACTGGAAGGTCTCGGACTCGCCGATGGCCAGTGGCGCGGCGGCGGGCATCTTCAGCCTCGCGTTCCGCGGTCCGCTGTTCGGAGTCGCGGTCGGCGGTGACTTCGAGAAGCCGACCGAGGCGGTGAAGGCCGCATCCGTCACGTACGACGGTGGACGCACCTGGAAGCTGGTGCCCGCGGACAAGGCGCCGAAGGGTTACCGGAGTGGATCCCACTTCGTGCCCTGGTCGCCCGCCACCGTCATCGCGGTGGGTCCGTCCGGCAGCGACGTGAGCTTCGACGGCGGGCGCAGCTGGAAGCAGTTCTACGACGGCAGCTTCGACAGCGTCGAGTGCGGCGGTCACGGCTCCCAGGCCGGCTGCTGGGCCTCCGGCGCGAAGGGCGCCGTCGCCCGCCTCGTGCACTGACGGTTCAGACCGGCGACACTCGCTCGTCGAGCGGATGTCGCCGGTTTTCCGGAACGATGACCATATGCGTAAATTGCTGACCATCTTCGTGGGGCTCTTGATCGTGATACCTACCGTTGCCGCGGCTCGGCCCGACACCGGGCGGCCGGCGCGGCCTGTGACCGTGATGACGTACAACATCCACCACGGCGCCGGCATCGACGGCGTCCTCGACCTCGAGCGGATCGCCAAGCTGATCGAGCAGTCCGACGCCGACGTGATCGGGCTGCAGGAGGTCGACCGGCACTGGGACGTGCGGAGCAACTGGGTCGACCAGCCGGCCTGGTTCGCGACGCGGCTGAAGATGCACTACGGGTACGCCGCCAACCTCGACCTGCCGCCGGTGAACCCGGGCGAGCCGCGCCGCCAGTACGGTACGGCGATCCTGTCGAAGTACCCGATCAAGGACTTCACCAACACCCTGCTGCCGCTCTACCCGACCGGTGAGCAGCGCGGGCTGGCGGTCGCGACGGTCAAGGTCCGCGGCGCCGAACTGCGGTTCGCGAACACGCATCTGACCAGCAACAACAACGCCGAGCGGCTGGAGCAGGCGCAGAAGGTGGTCGAGCTGCTCGGTACGTCGAAGAAGCCGACGCTGCTGGTCGGCGACCTGAACGCGACACCGGAAAAGCCGGAGATCAAGACGCTGACCGCCGTACTGAACGACACCTGGACCGAGGTCGGAGTCGGCCCGGGCTACACGATCGAGGCCGGCAGCCCGACCAAGCGGATCGACTTCCAGCTGCACAGTCCGCAGCTGGTGCCGACGAAGGCGTCGGTCCCGGTCACCCCAGCCTCCGACCACCTCCCGGTCCTAGCCTCCTACACCCTCCACTAACCCGCCCCGCACCAACCCCCCTGTCCCATCCCCGCCCTGTCCCACCCCCGCCGCTCTCCCGCCCGCCGCCGATCGCGGTGGGCGTGAACAGGAACCGGGTGCCTGGCACAGGTCCTGCCCTGTGCACCGTCACCGGAAGGTGTTCACGGCCACCGGGGAGGCGCGGGGTACGCCACCGCCCGGATTCGGGGCGGGGGGATGGGTCGGCGGTGACGGCGCTCTTCGGTTTCGGCCGGATGGGCGCCGTTTTCGTGCTCTCGGCGGCGGTCCGGCTACCGGCTGTGCGAAATTACAAGCTTGTAGTTTGTCAAGTCGACACGCAGGTGAAACAAAGTTACTTGTGTGAAAGCTGTTCCCAATGGGGCTACAGGCAATTAGTGTCACGTATGAGGTCCAGAAGGACCAAAAGTTCACGAACCCTGGGGAAGGGGTTCGTGACTGTCGGAAGGAACGACCTGATGCGGACCCCCTCGCGGGCCAGGTCCGGCGGACGGGTCGCGGGCACTGGGAAGACCGGTAGGGCGCTGCTCTCCGGGGTGCTCGCGATTTGTCTGGCCGGCTCCGTGGCTGTCAACCCGATCCAGGCCGACGCCGCCAAGCCGAAGCCGCCCGTGATTCCGTCCCAAGCCGCGGTCGAGAAGGCCAAGCAGGCCGCCGCCGCGAAGGCCGGCCAGGTGGCCGGGATCGAGCAGCAGCTCGCCGCAGCCAGCGCGCGGCTCGAGCAATTGGGCGTCGCGTCCGGGATTGCGGACGAGGCCTACAACGGCGCCGTCTACAAGTTGCAGCTGGCCAAGACCGAGGCAGCCGCCGCGGCGGCTCGGGCGGCCAAGGCGCAGAAGACCCTGACGACCCAGCGACAGCAGATCGGCCGGTTCGCCGCGGCGTCGTACCAGGGCGGTGGCGACGTGGCGAAGATCGCGCCGCTGTTCACCGCCGAAGGCCCGCAGGAGCTGCTCGACTCGGCCGGCGCGGCGCGCTCGGTGTCGACCGCGATGCAGGCGTCGTATCTGCGGTACACGGCGAGTCAGGTCGTGACGAATCTGTTCAAGGTCCAGGCTGACCAGGCCGTCGCCAAGGTGAAGAAGGCGGCCGCGGAGGCCGCCGCGGCGAAGAAGGCGGCCGAGGCCGCGGAGGCTGCGCAGGCCTCGGCGGTGACCGCGATGGGCGTCCAGCGCAAGCAGGCGATCGCCCAGCTCGCCGTCCTGCAGAACACGTCGATCCAGGTGGCCGCCCAGCGGCAGCGGGGACTCGAAGAGCTTGCGCGCCAGCGAGCCGCCGCTCTCGCCGCGAAGAAGGCCGCCGAACTGCGCCGCAAGATCGCCGCCCGGGAGGCCGCCGAGCGGGCCCGGGAAGCGGCCGAGCAGGCCCGGGAAGCGGCCGAGAAGGCGCGGGAGGAACGCGAGGAGCGGGAAGAGGCGAAGAAGAACCACGGCAAGAAGAACCCGCCGAAGCACAAACCGGACCGGCCGAGCCGGCCCGACAACCCCGGCAGCCCCCGCAAGGGCGCGCAGGCCGCGATCGACTTCGCGCTCTCGCAGCTCGGCGACATGTACCTGTGGGGCGGGACCGGGCCGTCGCGGTGGGACTGCTCCGGACTGATGATGGGTGCCTGGGAGCGGGCCGGCGTCCAGTTGCCGCATTACAGCGTCGCGCAGTACGAGCAGGTCCGGCACATCGACGAGGACGAGTTGCGGCCCGGCGACCTGATCTTCTGGTCGGTCAACCCGAGCGACCCCGGCACCATCCACCATGTCGCGATGTACCTCGGCGACGGGCGGATGATCCATGCACCGCGGACCGGCAAGCCGGTGCAGATCGACAGCGTCTACTACTGGGAGCCGCCGGACTTCTTCGGCCGCCCCTGACCAGTTGTCCCCGGCAACGATGGTTGCCGGGGACGCCAACATCTAGACCAGCCGGTGTCCGCCGTCGGCATGCAGGACGGTGCCAGTGATGAATCCGTTGCGCAGCAGGGCGATGATCGCGTCCGCGATGTCCTTGGTCCGGCCGGCCGGGAGGCGGGCGGCGGTCGCGGCCAAGGTGTCCGCGACCGCGCCGCCGGTGAATGCCGAAGCGAGTGACGCGAGTGCGCCGCCTGGTTCGAGTGCCGGTACGCCGTGCTTGGCGAGCAGCGACGGGCCGAACAACTTCGAGTCGACCGCGGATCGTGCCGCGTTCACGTCGTACTCGCTGATCGGCTGGTAGGCGACGTCGGCATCTGTCGAAGCTCCACCCATCAACTCCACAACGGTTCAGGGCTTGGCGATGAGGCGGCCGAGGTTGGTGCGGGCGTCGAGGGTTCGGTGCAGGTCGACGATCTCGGCCAGGGGAAGGGTGGCATGGACGACTGGGCGCAGGTCGCCGGACTGCCAGCGGCGGGTGACATCGGCGATGTCGGCGCGGGCACCGTCCGGGTTGGCCAGGCGCCAGCCCATCACCGAGACGCCGGTGACCGACCGGAGGCCGAACAGGCTGCTGGCGGGAATCGACGGGAGGGCACCGCTGATACCGCCGTACGTGATCATCGTGCCGAGCGGTTTGATCAGCTCGAGGCTCTGGTCGAAGACCGTTCCGCCGACGGCGTCCAGGGCGGTGTTCACGCCGTCGGGTGCGAACTTGCGGACCTGCGCCGGCCACTCGGGGTCGGTCAGGTCGACGGCCTCGGCGCCGAGCGATCGGATGAAGTCCAGGCGCGCCGCGGACGACGCCGTACCGATGATCGTCGCCGGGCCGAACGACCGGGCCAACTGGACGGCGAGGTGGCCGATGGTTCCGGCCGCGGACTGGATCAGTACGGTGCCGCCGGCCGGGATGCGGCCGGATTCCAGCAGGCGCAGGGCGAGCGGCGCCGTCATCGACATCATGGTGGCTTCGCCCGCGTCGGCGTGGTCGGGGATCGGTGCGATGAAGTCGGTGTCGAGGACGACGTACTCGGCGAATGCGTCCTCGGACAGGCCGGCCACGCGATCGCCGACAGCCAGGCCGGAGGAGGTGTCCGGACCGAGCGCGGTGATGCGGCCGACGACATCACCGGTGAGCCGGGCGGGCAGCGGCCGGTCCCAAGGAGTGTTGCCGCGGCGGAGAACGGCGTCGATGGCGTTGGAGCCGATGGCCTCGACCTCGACCAGGACCTGACCGGCGGCGGGCTCGGGTACGGCGACCTCCTCGAGCCGCAGGACCTCGGGGCCGCCGTACTCGTGGTAGCGCACTGCGCGCATGGGTTTGTCTCCAATCGTGGGAGTAGTAAATAATGGGAGGATCCCACGATAACGCCGGACAGGGCCGCTGCCAATAGAGTTGTTCGGGTGAAGAAGTCGCCGACCCATCGTCTGGCCGACCGGGTGCTGTGGGCGCTCGGCCGGTCGAGCCAGCAGGCGCAGCGCCTGGTCCGGCAGCACATGACGGAGGCCGGCGTACGGACGTTGCACTACCACGTGCTCGCGAGCCTGGCCGACGACGGCGAGGGTGCTCAGGCGACGCTGGCCGACCGGATCGGGTTCGACCGCAGCGATCTCGTCACGCTGCTCGACGAGCTGGAAGAGCTCGAGTACGTCGAACGCCGGGTGGACCCCGCGGACCGGCGCCGGAAGATCGTGGCGATCACGCCCGCGGGGGACAAGCAACTGCTCGCGATGGACGAGCTGATCGCGGCCGCCGAGACGGAGTTGCTGGAGCCACTCAGTGCGAACGAGCGGAAGACCCTGCTCGGACTGCTCCGTCGGCTCACCGCCGACTGAACCGCCGGCTCACCGCCGACTCACCGCCGACTGAACCGCCGGCGCCGGGAATCCGGGCCGGCGGGACGGGTCAGTGGGCTTCGGTCTTCAGGCGCTGGAAGGAAGCGGTGATCTCGGCCTCGGCGTCGGCCCGGCCGGCCCAGGTGGCGCCTTCGACGGACTTGCCGGGCTCGAGGTCCTTGTAGACCTCGAAGAAGTGCTGGATCTCCAGCCGGTCGAACTCGGGCACGTGGTGGATGTCGCGCAGGTGCTCCTGGCGCGGGTCGCCGGCCGGGACGCAGAGGACCTTGTCGTCCGGCCCCTTCTCGTCGGTCATCCGGAACATGCCGATCGCGCGCGCCTTGATCAGGCAGCCGGGGAACGTCGGCTCGGGCAGCAGCACCAGCGCGTCCAGCGGGTCGCCGTCCTGGCCGAGGGTCTCCTCGATGAACCCGTAGTCGGCCGGATACTGGGTGGCCGTGAAGAGGGTCCGGTCCAGCCGGAGCCGGCCCGTCTTGTGGTCCAGCTCGTACTTGTTGCGCGTGCCCTTGGGGATCTCGATGAAGACGTCGAACTCCATACGGCAGATACTGTCACGGTTCGGACCGACCAATTGACAGGAGCAGCCCGGTGCCCCGTCCTCCCCGTGCGGTGTTCGTCACGCTGCTCGCCACTGTGCTCTGCGTGAGCCTGGCGGGCGGAGCGGACGCCGTACCCGGCTCTGTCCAGGCAACACAGCAGGCGCCGGCCGTGCTGGCACCAGCCAAGGTCGAGGGCGTCGCACCGACCGCCGCCGGCGTCCAGAAGGTGCTGGCACCGATCCTCAAGGACCCGGCGCTGGGCAAGCACCGTGGGATCTACGTGTACGACGCTTCCCGCGGCAAGGCGGTGTACTCGGCGGGCACGGCGACGCCGTACGTCCCGGCGTCGACGATGAAGCTGCTGACGACGGTTTCCGCGCTGGAGACCCTCGGACCGGACCACAGGTTCAGCACGAAGGTCGTCAGTGGAACCGGTAGCTCCCTGATCCTGGTCGGCGGCGGTGACCCACTGCTTGTCACCAAGCGGTCCGGTGACCCGACCGACTTCCCGGTCCGCGCTTCCCTGCAGGACCTGGCGGCCGGCACGGCGAAGGCACTCAAGGCGCAAGGCATCCGGAGCGTCACCCTCGGGTACGACGCCTCACTGTTCACCGGGCTCGCGGCCAACGCGAACTGGGAGCCGAACTACACCACCGAAGGCATCGCCGCCCGGACGTCCGCGCTGTGGGTGAACGAGGGCCGTCTGTTCCCGGGGATGGCGAAGCGGGCCGACTCCCCGTCGCAGGCCGCGGCCACTGCCTTCGCCGCGCAGTTGCGGGCGGCCGGCATCAAGGTGGCGCCGACCCTCAAGGCGGCCGTCGCTCCCGCTGCGGCCGAGACCGTCGCACAGGTGCAGTCGCCGACGGTCGGCCAGATCGTCGAGTACGTGAACCTGCACAGCGACAACGACGGAGCCGAGGTGCTGCTGCGGCAGGTCGGACTGGCCACCAAGAACGGCGGCTCGTACGCCGGTGGCGTCAAGGGCGTACGGGCGACGCTGACCAAGCTCGGTCTGGATGTCAGCAAGGCCCGGATCCTCGACGGCAGCGGGCTGTCTCGGGGCAACCATGTGCCGCTGGACCTGCTGGCCGGTGCGATCCGGGCCGCGGTCTCCACCGAGCACCCGGAGCTGCGGCACCTGCTGACTGGGCTGCCGGTCGCAGGATTCACCGGAAGCCTCGAGGAACGCTTCACCGGAGCCGGCACTGCAGGCGGGACCGGACTGGTCCGTGCGAAGACCGGCACGCTGACCGGAGTCCACAGCCTGGCCGGTCTGGTCCGCGACCGCACCGGCACCCTGCTCGTGTTCGCGGTGGCCACCGACAGTGTTGCGGTGCCCAAGACCCTCGACGCGCGGGCTGCGCTCGACCGGGCAGCCGCTGCGCTGGCCAACTGCGGCTGTGCCGTCTGACGGCGGTCTGACCCGGACCGATCAGCAGACGCATGTTGGGACATGCGACTAGGGTCAGAAACATGAGTACGGCGGAAGGTGAGACCGCGGCCGAGATGGTCGACTGGCAGCTGGCAACGGGAGTGGCTCGCAAGCTGCTGCGGCCCGGACCGGCGGTCAGCCGCGCGGAGGCGGATCAGGTGGTGGCCGAGCTGCGGCAGTTCGCGGCCGACTCCGAGCACCACGTCCGGGAGTTCACCAAGCTGGAAGCCACCTCAGCGACCGCGCCGGTGGTGATCGTGGACCGGCCCGGCTGGGTGCAGGCGAACGCGGACGGCTTCCGGACCGTGCTGCAGCCACTGGCCGACAAGCTGCGCGAGAAGGCCGAGCGGACCGGTGGGTTGTCCTCCGCGGTCGGCTCGCGGGTGACCGCGATCGAGGCCGGAGCGTTGCTGGCCTTCCTCTCGTCCCGCGTGCTTGGGCAGTTCGACCCGTTCTATCCATCCGAGCCGGATCCGGACCGGCCGGGTCTGACCGGCCGGTTGCTGCTGGTCGCGCCGAACGTCATGCACGTCGAGTCCGAGCTGGGCGTCGTACCGCGGGACTTCAGGTTGTGGGTGTGCCTGCACGAGGAGACGCACCGGGTGCAGTTCACCGCGGTCCCGTGGCTGCGGGACCACCTGCGGTCGGAGATCGCGTTGTTCCTCGACCAGGCCGAGCTGGACGCGTCGGCGTACGCCGCGATGTTCCGCGAGGCGGTGCAGCGGCTGGGCCGATCGGTCCGCGGCGAGGCCGAGCTGAGCCTGGTCGACCTGATGCAGTCGCCGGAGCAGCGTGCGGTGCTGGACCGGCTGACCGCGGTCATGTCCCTGCTCGAGGGCCACGCCGACTTCGTGATGGACGGCGTCGGGCCGTCGGTGATCCCGACCGTGGACGCCATCCGCTCCAAGTTCACGTCGCGCCGGCAGAGCGGCAACCCGGTGGACCAGTTGCTGAAGCGGCTGCTCGGCCTGGACGCCAAGCTGCGGCAGTACAAGGACGGCGCCGCGTTCGTACGCCGCGTGGTCGAGCAGGTCGGGATGGACGGGTTCAACCGGGTCTGGACCGGCCCGAACACGCTGCCGACCAAGCACGAGATCGCGAATCCGGATGCCTGGGTCAGCCGGCTCCACGGCTGAGCCACCGGGCGGATCGGCTGCCGACGACCTGGTCGAGCGCCGGAGAGGGAAGCTGCACCCCGCCGTCGCACGCACCCGGGAGGCAGTGCGGACCATGCTGGCCGAGCTGCCCAAGGGCACGACCGTTCTGGTCGCCTGCTCCGGCGGTACGGACTCGCTGGCCCTCGCGGCTGCGACCGCCTTCGAGGCCCCGAAGCTGGAGGTCCGTGCTGGTGCGGTCATCGTCGACCACGGGCTCCAGGCCGACTCCGCCCACGTCGCGGAGACCGCCGCCACACAGTGCCGGACCCTCGGGCTCGACCCGGTCCACGTGCGTCCGGTAGAGGTCGGCGCCGACGGCGGTCCAGAGGCCGCTGCCCGGACGGCCCGGTACGACGCTCTTCGTGACGCGGCTGACGAATCCGGGGCGGACGCCGTACTGCTGGCTCACACGCGGGACGACCAAGCCGAGACTGTTCTCTTGGGGCTGGGGCGCGGCTCGGGCGCTCGGTCGCTCGCGGGCATGGCTCCGGTCGCCGGACTGCTCAGAAGGCCGTTCCTGGAGGTTCCTCGAGCCACCACGGCTGCCGCGTGCATCGCGTCGGGGCTCCGGCCGTGGCACGACCCGCACAACGACGATCCGCAGTACACCCGGGTCCGCGTGCGGCACGAGGTCCTGCCAGTCCTCGAGGAGGCGCTGGGGCCTGGTGTGGTCGAAGCGCTCGCCCGTACGGCGGGGTTGCTCCGGGCGGACGCGGATGCGTTGGACGTGCTCGCGGCGGACCTTGCGGAGACCGCACTCCGGCGTACCGACGACGAAGTGGTGTGCGACCTCGGGAT
This sequence comes from Kribbella sp. NBC_00889, assembly GCF_045207705.1. NCBI lineage: Bacteria > Bacillati > Actinomycetota > Actinomycetes > Propionibacteriales > Kribbellaceae > Kribbella > Kribbella sp. NBC_00889. The sequence continues at coordinate 8,381,696 of NZ_CP108783.1, forward strand.
GCTCGAGGACGAGCCGGCGGCGATTCGTACCAGGGCCTTGCGTCAGGCGGCCCTGGAAGCGGGCTGCCGGGCCACGGACCTCACCGCGGCGCACATCGCTGCCGTCGACGCACTGGTGACCGCGTGGCGTGGACAGCGGTGGATCGATCTGCCACAAGGGGTCCGGGCGGTCCGCAGGGGCGGATACATCGTGTTGGGCGAAGGTGTGACAGGCTGACCGCGTGGATGCCGCGGACATCGAGAAGGACCTGAGCAAGGTCCACTACACCGAGGACCAGATCCTGGCGAAGCTGCGCGAGCTCGCGGCGCGGATCGAGCAGGACTACGAGGGCAAGGACCTGCTGATGGTCGGCGTCCTGCGGGGCGCGGTGATGGTGATGGCCGACCTGGCCCGGTCGTTCAGCCGGCACGTGGAGATGGACTGGATGGCCATCTCGTCGTACGGCTCGGGCACCAAGTCGTCCGGGGTGGTCCGGATCCAGAAGGACCTGGACACCGACATCACCAACCGGCACGTGCTGATCGTCGAGGACATCATCGACACCGGGCTGACGCTGAGCTGGCTGGTCAGTAACCTGGAGTCACGGAAACCGGCCTCGCTGGAGCTGTGCACGGCGTTCGTGAAGCCGGACGCGGCCAAGATGCGGGTCCCGGTCAAGTACGTCGGACTGGAGCTCCCGGACGAGTTCGTGGTCGGTTATGGCCTGGACTACGCGGAGAAGTACCGGAACCTGCGTTGCGTGGCGACGCTTGCCCCGCACGTCTACTCCTGATCCATCCTTCGGGGCAGACTTGGTGACAGCCTGTACAACGGGGTCACGCCGTCTTGGTGACCCTCGTTATGTGTTGTCTTGTGCGACACGAGACACTTGGACTGGTGTTACCGTCTCAAGCCCGCATACCCGGGCCTGCCGAGCTAGGAGGGACGGGGCGTAGGCCTCGATCATGGACGTGAAGCGTATCTTCCGCGGACCCCTGTTCTGGATCGTCGTCGCCTTCTTGGGCGTACTGGTGATCGGACAGCTCCTGACCGGCTCGACCGGGTACAAGACCGAGCCCACCGGCCAGGTGGTCCAGCTGATCCAGCAGGCCAAGTCCTCCTCCGACAAGTCGATCAAGTCGGTGACTCTGATCGACCCCGACCAGGAGATCCGGGTCGAGAAGACCGACGGGACCAAGGTCCGGGCGCACTGGGTCGACGGCCAGGCCAACACCCTCGGCAACGACCTGCAGAGCCTGTTCCAGGACGGCAAGATCGAGCGGTACGACGTCGAGAACCCGAAGCCGAGCTTCATCGGCCAGGTGTTCTCCACGCTGATCCCGTTCCTGCTGATCGCGGTCGTGTTCATCTTCTTGATGAACTCGATGCAGGGCGGCGGCTCGCGGGTGATGAGCTTCGCGAAGTCGAAGGCCAAGCTGATCACCAAGGACACCCCGAAGACGACGTTCGCGGACGTGGCCGGCTGCGACGAGGCGATCGAGGAACTTGGCGAGATCAAGGAGTTCCTGCAAGAACCAGGGAAGTTCCAGGCGGTCGGGGCGAAGATCCCGAAGGGCGTGCTGCTCTACGGCCAGCCTGGTACCGGTAAGACCCTGCTGGCCCGTGCGGTCGCCGGTGAGGCAGGCGTGCCGTTCTACTCGATCTCCGGTTCGGACTTCGTCGAGATGTTCGTCGGTGTCGGCGCCTCCCGGGTCCGTGACCTGTTCGAGCAGGCCAAGACGAACGCCCCGGCGATCGTGTTCATCGACGAGATCGACGCCGTCGGCCGGCACCGTGGTGCGGGCCTCGGCGGTGGTCACGACGAGCGCGAGCAGACGCTGAACCAGTTGCTGGTCGAGATGGACGGCTTCGACGTCCGCGGCGGTGTGATCCTGATCGCGGCCACCAACCGGCCCGACGTGCTCGACCCGGCGCTGCTGCGGCCGGGCCGCTTCGACCGGCAGATCGCCGTCGACGCGCCGGACCTGCCGGGTCGCGAGCAGATCCTGAGGGTGCACGCACGTGGCAAGCCGATGGCGCCGGATGTGGACCTGACGGCGGTCGCCCGTCGTACGCCGGGCTTCACCGGTGCGGACCTGGCCAACGTGCTGAACGAGGCCGCCCTACTCACCGCCCGGAACAACCAGCAGGTGATCGACAACCGTGGTCTGGACGAGGCGATCGACCGCGTCATCGCCGGTCCGCAGCGCCGCAGCCGGCTGATGTCGGACAAGGAGAAGGTGCTGACGGCGTACCACGAGGGCGGACACGCCCTGGTCGCCGCCTCGCTGCCGCACTCCGACCCGGTGCAGAAGGTGACGATCCTGCCGCGTGGCCGGGCGCTCGGCTACACGATGGTGATGCCGGACGAGGACAAGTACTCGACCACCCGGTCCGAGATGCTGGACAAGCTGGCTTACATGCTCGGTGGCCGTGCGGCCGAGGAGATGGTCTTCCACGACCCGACCACCGGCGCCAGCAACGACATCGAGAAGGCGACCGCACTGGCTCGCGCGATGGTCACGCAGTACGGCATGACCGAGCGGCTCGGCGCGATCAAGTTCGGCCAGGACAGCGGCGAGCCGTTCCTGGGCCGCGACCTGGGCAGCCAGCGCAACTACTCCGAGGAGATCGCCGCGGCGGTCGACGAGGAGGTCGGCAAGCTGATCCTGAACGCACACCAGGAGGCGTTCGACATCCTGGTCGAGAACCGCGCGGTGCTGGACCACCTGGTCGAGGAGCTGCTGGAGAAGGAGACGCTCGACAAGCACGAGATCGCCCGGGTCTTCGCGCCGGTGCAGAAGCGCGAGCGGCGGCCGGCCTGGACGGGTTCGTCCACCCGGGTGCCGTCGGACCAGCCGCCGGTGATGCCGGTGCCGACCCGCGGCGAGCAGAACGGCTCGCTGTCCGACGTCCTGCCGGGCGGTGCGGTCGGCCCGGACGAGGCCGTCAAGCCGCCGAGCTACGGCAGCGGCCCGACCCCACCGTCGCCGAAGGACTGAGCTGAAGTTCAGCAGCAGCCGCCACCCGTCCGGGTGGCGGCTCGTGCTGTTTAAGGTGGCTGAATGACGTCACCGAAGTTCGACCATGCACGGGCCGAGCGGGCCGTCCGGGAGTTGCTGATCGCGATCGGCGAGGACCCGGACCGCGAAGGCCTGCTGGACACTCCGGCCCGGGTGGCGCGCTCGTACGCCGAGATCACCGGCGGACTGGGTCAGCGGGCCGAGGACGTGCTCACGACGACGTTCGACATCGGCCACGACGAGATGGTTCTGGTGAAGGGCATCGAGGTCTGGAGCCTGTGTGAGCACCACCTGGTCCCGTTCACCGGAGTGGCCAACGTCGGCTACATCCCGAGCCGCGACGGCCGGATCACCGGGCTGTCCAAGCTGGCCCGTCTGGTCGATGTCTACGCCAAGCGCCCGCAGGTCCAGGAGCGGCTGACCACGCAGGTCGCCGACTCGCTGGTCGAACTGCTCGAGCCGCGGGGCGTGATCGTGGTGATCGAGTGCGAGCACCTGTGCATGACCATGCGCGGCGTCCGCAAACCGGGCGCCAAGACCATCACGTCGGCGGTCCGCGGCCAACTCCGCAACCCGGTCACCCGAGCCGAGGCCATGAGCCTGATCGTCGGCTGACCCAATCCACTGGCTCCTGCGCCGCCTCCCACCGGTTGCCGCGCCGAGGTCACGGCCGGGACTGCGGTGCGCGTCGAACGGTGGTGTACAGATCGACAGGTAGTGCACCTGCGGTACGCCGTACACAGAACGCAGCATGCGCTCAGCTGCACTACCTGTTGGCCGGACACCTCCTGTCCATATGCACGCCGCTCACGGGCGGCCGTAGCCTTCGCGGGCGGTGTTTCGTTGGAGATTGGAAGCCGATATCTGTGGACATTCTGTCGCTGAACGTTTACTTTCCGTAGTGGCGTTCGGTCGACGAGGACCGGATGCCGGCGTGAGGAGGACAAGGATGTCGGGGCGTTTCCGGGTCGGCGCCGCACTCGCCGGTGCCGTCGTACTGACGGCCGCCGGGCTGGTCGCGGCGAACTGGGCCACGGCGGACTCGGAGTCGTCGGGGGTGAAGCCCGCAGAGTTGACCGCCAAGTCTCCGCTGGTCGCCGACGCCGTCGAGACCGAGCTCGGGTCGCGGGCAGTCGGCAGCTACTACGACGAGGCCGGTGAGCTGGTCGTCGCCGTGTCCGATCTCGCCACCGCTGACCTGGTCCGCGCGGCGGGTGCGATCCCGCGGCTGGTCCGCTTCACCGCTGACCAACTCAACGCGGTCCAGTCCGAGCTGAACCGGCTGGCCGGCGGCTCCGGCGCCGGCAAGGTCCGGTCCTGGTACGTCGATCCCGTCTCGGGCACCGTGGTCGTCACCGTCCCCCGAGGCGCGCACGACCTGATCACCCAGCGCTTCGTTGACCGCGCCAAGGCGAACGGCGACCGCGTGACGATCCGGTCCGCGCCCGGCCGGGTGACCACCACCGCGGACGACTTCGGCCTGCGCGGCGGCCTCCAGGTGGACAAGAACACCGGGTACGTCTGCTCCCTCGGCTTCAACGCCCGCACCACCAAGGGCACCCAGATCTTCCTCACCGCGGGCCACTGCACCGCCGGCAAGCCGTCGTTCTCCCGGAACGGGTACGTGCTCGGCAATACCCGCACGTCGAGCTTCCCGGGCAACGACTTCGGCAGCGTCGGCGTGATCGAGGGCTGGGACCAGCAGGGGTACGTCGACGGCTGGGGCGCCGGCAACGTGTCGGTCAAGGGGATCGCCAACGCCACCGTCGGATCCACGCTGTGCAAGTCGGGCAAGAGCACCGGCTGGACCTGCGGCCGGATCGTCGCCCGCAACGTAACGGTCAACTACGGCAGCAACAGGATCGTCAAGGGTCTGTTCCAGCACACCGCGTGCGTCGAGGCCGGCGACTCCGGCGGGGCCAACATGACCGGCAACTACGCGCAGGGCATCACCAGCGGTGCGGCCCTGATCAACGGCCAGTGCCTGGAGAAGACCGGTCAGACCAACGAGTCGTACTCGCAGCCGATCGGCGAGGCCCTGCAGGCGACCCAGTCGCGCCTCGTGCTGAGCTGAGGCGGCTGATGCCCGGCTGGTTCCGCGGCTGGGGGTGACGGCCACTACGGTGGTCTGGTGAGTGACGGTTTGCGGGTGCACGTCGACGGGCTGCCGGTCCTGGACCGGTGTCTCGTGATGGGTGTTGTCAACGTGACCCCGGATTCCTTTTCCGACGGCGGCGAGTGGTTCGAGCCGGCCGCGGCGATCAAGCACGGGCGGGAGTTGCTGGCCGACGGTGCCGACCTGCTCGACGTCGGCGGCGAGTCGACCCGGCCGGGCGCCGCGCGGCCCGCGCCCGAGGAGGAGCTCCGCCGGGTGCTGCCGGTGATCGAGGCGCTCGCGGCCGACGGTGCGCTGATCTCGGTCGACACCATGCGGGCCGGCGTCGCCGCCCTCGCCCTCGACGCGGGCGCGGTGATGATCAACGACGTGTCCGGCGGCCAGGCCGATCCGGAGATGCTTCCTCTGGTGGCGGAGCGTCGTACGCCGTATGTCTGCATGCATTGGCGTGGACACTCGATCGACATGCAGAACAGGGCCGAGTACGACGATGTGGTCGCCGAGGTGATTGCGGAGCTCGGTCAACGCGTCGACGCGATCCGGTCCGCCGGCGTGGATCTGGGCAGGGTCGCACTGGATCCCGGTCTCGGGTTCGCGAAGAACGCGGACCACAACTGGGAAGTTCTTCGCCGATTACGGGAATTCGGCGTACTGGGCCGGCCGTTGCTCATCGGTGCGTCCCGGAAGGCGTTCCTCGGTAGGCTGCTCGCCGACGAGCAGACCGGTGAACCCAGACCGGCCGTACGACGAGACGATGCGAGCGCGGCTGTATCCGCCCTGGCCGCCGCCGCGGGAGCCTGGTGTGTCCGGGCCCACGCGGTGGCGCCGAGCGCGGACGCGGTCCGGGTGGCGAAGAGATGGGGAACGGTATGACGGACGGACCGGGCGGTCCGCGCCGGAGCGCAGGAGGAGACGGTGCGCGCGGTGCGACGGTGGAGGACGTCGTGCTGAACGCGAACACCGCGTTCTACAACGCGTTCGAGGCCGGCGACCTGGATCTGATGGCGGCGGTCTGGCTGCCGGATCCCGATCCGGTCTGCATCCATCCCGGCAACGCGGCGATCTCGGGGTACGCCGAGATGATGCGCGCCTGGGCGATGATCTTCGCCAATACGCCGTACATCCAGTTCTTTCTGACCGATGTCCAGGTCCGGGTGGATGAAGACGTGGCCTACGTCACGTGTACGGAAAATGTCCTGTCGTCCGGTGAGGGCGCCCCGGAGGAAGGGTTCGCGGGCGGTAAGGCGCTGGCCACGAACGTCTTTCGCAAAACTTCCTCCGGCTGGCGGTTGTGGATCCACCATGCCTCACCGGTACTGTCGTCGTCTGGGGGCCGACAGGAGGAGGCGGAATGAGCGGTCCCGCGTCGTCCTTGCCTGACGTGATCGAGATCCGTGGCATCCGAGGTTTCGGGCGCCACGGGGTGTTCGAGCACGAGCGGGCCGACGGGCAGGAGTTCGTCGTGGACGTCCGGCTGGAGCTGGACACCCGGCCCGCCGCGGCTTCCGACGACCTGGCCGACACCGTGAACTACGGGGTGGTGGCCGAGCGGGTGCACCACGCGATCGAGACCGATCCGGTGGACCTGATCGAGACCCTCGCCCAGCGCATCGCGGATCTGTGCCTCGCCGACCGGCGGGTGACAGCGACCGCGGTGACCATCCACAAACCCTCGGCGCCGATCACGGTGCCGTTCGACGACGTTGTCCTGACCGTGCAGCGCAGAGCCGGAGAATCCTCGTGACTGAGACCCCAAGTCCCCACGTCATCGACGCGGACACCCTGAGCGGTGGCCTCAAGCCGATCCGTCAGGTGATCCTGTCGCTCGGGAGCAATCTCGGCGACCGTGAGGCGAACCTGCAGGGCGCGGTCGATGCGCTTCGGGACACCCCGGACGTCGTGGTGGTCGAGGTCTCCCCGATCTACGAGACCCAGCCGATCGGCGGGCCCGGCGAGTCCGGCCCGTACCTCAACGTCGTACTGCTCGCCGACAGCACCCTCGCCGTGGACCTGTTGCTCGACCGCGCGCACGCGATCGAGCAGGCGTTCGGCCGGGAGCGCAGCGTGCCGGGTGCACCGCGGACGCTGGACGTCGACCTGATCACCTACGGCACCAAGGAGATCGAGTCCGAGGAGCTGACCCTCCCGCACCCGCGGGCGCACGAGCGGGCGTTCGTCCTGGCGCCGTGGCTCGACATCGAGCGGGACGCGGTGCTGCCCGGGCGAGGCTCGGTCGCCGAACTGCTCGCAAAGGTCGGCACCGAGGGCGTGACCAAGCTCGACATCGAGCTCCAGTAGTGGCATCCGGCGGTCCAGAGCCCAACCAGGCGCCCGGCAAAGAGCCGCCGCGCCCGGGCTCGGTCCGGCCGACCTCACGCCGGTTGCTGATCGCGATCGCCGTCCTCGGGGCGGCGATCGGGGTGACCATGGTCAAGGCGATCGAGTCCAGCGGTGGGGTCGCGCCCGCGGTCTCCTGGCTGACTCTGATCGCCTGGACGTTCCTGGCCGCGCTGCTGTTCATGGCGGCCCGCAACACCCACCAGCGGATCCAGGTCCGGCGCGAACGGATCGAGCCGTCGCGGGCGGTGTTCCTGCTGCTGCTCGCGAAGGCGAGCGCTTTCGTCGGCGCGTTGTGCACCGGGGTTTACGCAGGGTTCGCGTTAAGCTTCCTCGACGCGGTGAGTGCTTCGGGGCCGCGCAACCGAGTGATCATGGCCGGTGCCGCGGCGGTGGTCTCAGTGCTGGTCGTCACGGCCGGATTGTTGCTCGAACGCGCGTGTCGTATTCCCGAGGACCCGGACGAGACCCCTTAACATGTCGGTCCATGGGGTCAAGGGGTAGCCGCCGTCGAACCAGGACCACAGTTCTCACCGTTGCCAACGGTCTGCTGATCTTTGTCTGCCTGGGCGTGAGTATCGCGCTCTTCTCCCAGAATGCCTGGATTCTCCGGGCTGCCGCCGCGGGCGCCGTCGTGATCGCGATCGCCGCCTCGGTGCTGTTCCGCCATCAATTGCTGGTCGAGCGGCTGGCCCATTCCGACGAACGCGCCCAGGTGGCGCAGGAGTACTCCCGGATCACCAGCGCGCGGGTGGTCGAGAACGCCGAGTTCGTCGACCTGATGCAGCGCCGGCTCGACAAGATCGACCAGCGCCTGGACAAGATCGACCAGGAGGTCGCCACGGTCGTTGCCGCCGGCGACAAACACTCCCAGGCCGACGCCCCCACCGTCGTCGACCTCAAACTCCGGGGCCTGGCCGCTTCCTGAGACAGACCTCCCGGCTCATACTTCGGTGTGGGGAGGGATGGCTATGGGGCTGGATGCGAACTATCCGGCGGTGACGATGAACGACCCGAACGGGCACGTCACGGTCTTCAACGAGGATCATCTGCCGATCGGGCAGTTGGGCCCGCCGCCGTTCGAGTCGGCGTCGGTGAATGTGACGTGCCGGCGGAAGGCGTGGGAGGACGAGGACTGGTACCGGCTGCTGAATGCGGAGGGCTGGCCGTTCCCGGCGACGGAGGCGTACGTCGCCGCCAACGCGACGCACGAGCTGAATCCCGGGCAGCCCTATCCGATCCCGCAGTGCGCGTCGGGTTGCCCGATCAAGATCGGGCAGGCGGCGGGTGCTGGGGCGTTGGCGATCGGTGCGGTCGCCGCCGCGGCGGCCTTGCGGCGCCGGCGGAGGGCGCCGGGGATCGCCTGACCGACCGGGTGGTGGACCGGGAGGAGCCGGGAGCCGGTCATCCCGCGTAGGTTCTGGGGTGTGGATCTCGCTGAACTGCTGAAGGTTGCCGAAGCTGCTGTTGATCGTGGGCGGGCGGTGACCGACTCCCGCGCGCCTGGGGTGCTCACGTCCAAGGGTGATCGGGACATGGCGTCCGAGGTGGACTTCGCGGTGGAGCGGGAGGTGCGTGCGTTCCTCGAGCGGGAGACGCCGGAGATCGGCGTACTCGGCGAGGAGGAGGGTGGCGCGACGGACGGGACCCGGTGGGTGCTCGATCCGATCGACGGGACGGTGAACTTCATCCACGGCGTACCGCTGTGGGGGATCTCGCTCGGGCTGATCCACGAGGGACGGGCGGTGGCAGGCGTGATCGACCATCCCGCGCTCGGGACCAGGTACGCCGCGGCCGAGGGCCACGGTGCGACCTGCAACGGAAAGCCCATCCGCGGCAGCGAGTGCGCGGACCTGAGTGACGCGTTGGTTGCCGTGGGCGACTATGCGGTCGGGCCGGACGCCGATCGGGTGAACGCCGAGCGGCTCGCGCTGACCCAGCTTCTCTACCCGCGAGCCCAGCGGATCCGGATGATCGGTACGGCGGCCACCGCGCTGACCTGGACCGCAGCCGGCCACTTCGACGCGACGATCATGTTCTCCAACAAACCCTGGGACACCATGGCCGGAGTCGCCATCTGCCGCGAGGCCGGCGTCGTCGTACTCGACCTCGACGGCTCGCACCACGCCCCCGAATCCCGCGGCACGTTCGCCGTCTCCGCAGCCCTCGCCGACCCGCTGCTCGCCCTGATCGCTCAGTCCGTCGGCTGATCCAGGCATGCCTCGAGCGCGCCGGCCAGGGTCTGGCGGCGCAGTACGCCGGCCACCGCGACGGCGGCCTCCTCGTTCAGCCGGTCGAAGTACGCCTGGACTCGAATCGCGGCCGGGTTGTCGCTGCGCTCGTCCGGTCGCGACAACCACATCGGCTTCCCGCACACACTCGCCTGGTGCACGTCCAGCAGCGTGATCCAGGCGGCGTCCTTGGCCAGCTGTACGCCGCCGTTGCGGCCGCGCACCGTCTCGATCAGGCCGGCCTGGAAGAGCGGGATCAGCAGAGACCGGACGAAGCTCGGGTTGGTCCGCAAGCAGTCGGCCAGCTGCGCCGAGCTGACGAGCGGGGTGCCCTTGCGGGCGGCGTCGGCGAGCAGCAGCAGTGCCTGCATCGCGGTGCTGAACCGCAGATCTGCCATCGCCACTCCTTCGCCTAATATGTATGTTTGAGAAGTACATATTAAGCGATGAGGAGCAACCATGGCGACACTCGGGATCATCGGGAGCGGCAACATCGGGACGGCGCTGGCGAAGCTGGCGGTTGCCGCGGGCATCGAGGTGGTGCTGGCCAACTCGCGCGGGCCGGAGAGTCTGCGGGACAAGGCCGAGGAGCTCGGCGTCCGCGCGGGGACCGTCGCCGAGGCGTCCGGGGCGGGGGACTGGGTGGTCGTCACGATCCCACTCGGCCGGTACGCCGAGCTCCCGGCCGAACCGCTGGCCGGGAAGGTCGTGATCGACACGATGAACTACTACCCGCACCGCGACGGGCGGATCGCGCGACTGGACAGCGAGGCGGTGACCACGGCCGCGTTGCTGCAGGAGCACCTGCCCGAGTCACACACAGTGAAGGCCTTCAACAACATCAGCGCTGCGAACATCGTGACGCTGGCACGGCCGAGTGGGTCGCCCGATCGCAGCGCGTTGCCGATCGCCGGGAACGATGCCGACGCCAAGGCCTCGGCCACCGCGCTGATCCAGGCGCTGGGATTCGACGTACTGGATGTCGGTCCATTGACCGAGAGCTGGCGGTTCGAGACGGAGACGCCGGCGTACGTCACGCCGTACCTGAACCAGGCGAGTACGCCGCAGCAGCGCGCCGGAGGGAACGCCGATCCCGGCAAGCCACTACCTCTGGACGAGTTGCGCATGCTGATCGCCGACGCCCACCGGCCGCCGGTCGCGGACCGCGCCTTCTGACTACTTGTCGATGTCGCCGACCACGAAGAACATGCTGCCGAGGATGGCGATCATGTCCGGGATCACGGTGCCCGGGAGCAGCGCGGGCAGGGCGGAGATGTTGTTGAAGCTGGCCGAGCGCAGCTTGAGCCGCCACGGTGTCTTGTCGCCGCGGGACACCAGGTAGTAGCCGTTGATGCCGAGCGGGCTCTCGGTCCAGGCGTACGTCTGGCCCTCCGGCACCTTCAGGATCTTCGGCAGCCGCACGTTGACCGGCCCGGCCGGCAGAGACGACAGCTTGTCGATGCACGCGTCGACAAGGTCCAGCGACACCTTCACCTGCTCCAGCAGGACCGAGAACCGCGCGAAGCAGTCGCCCTCCGGCCGGGTGACGACCCGGAGTACGCCGTCCTGCAGTAGTTCGTCGTACGCGAGGTAGGGCTCGTCGCGGCGGAGGTCGGCGTCGACGCCGGAGGCGCGGGAGATCGGGCCGGAGACGCCGTACTGCGCGATCAGCTCGGGCGCGAGCTTGCCGACGCCGACGGTGCGGGCGCGGAAGATCTCGTTGCCGAGGATGATGTCCTCGATGTCGGGCAGCCGCTTGCGGACCGCGACCGAGGCGGCCGACGCGCGGCCGAGCCAGCCGTACGGGAGGTCCTCCTTCAGGCCGCCGACGCGGTTGAACATGTAGTGCATCCGGCCGCCGGACAGCTCCTCCATCACCGCCTGCAGCGTCTCCCGCTCGCGGAACGCGTAGAAGACCGGGGTGATCGCGCCGAGCTCGAGCGGGTACGAGCCGAGGAACATCAGGTGGTTCAGGATCCGGTTCAGCTCGGCCAGCAGGGTGCGCAGCCAGACCGCGCGGACCGGCACCTCGAGACCCATCATCCGCTCCACCGCGAAGACGACGCCGAGTTCGTTGGCGAACGCGGACAACCAGTCGTGCCGGTTCGCCAGCACGATGATCTGCCGGTAGTCGCGCACCTCGAACAGCTTCTCCGCGCCGCGGTGCATGTAGCCGATGATCGGCTCGCAGCCGACGATCCGCTCGCCGTCCAGGGTCAGCCGCAGCCGCAGTACGCCGTGCGTCGCGGGGTGCTGCGGCCCGATGTTGAGCACCATGTCGGTGGTCGCCAGCTCCGAGCCGCTCCCGGTCCCACCCCGCTCGTACGCAGGGTCGAATCCAGCCGCTCCAGCGCCGATTCCCACGACTCGTTCGGTACTCATGCCCTCTATCGTGACAGGCTGGGTACGTGGATGACCTCTTCGCACCCTCGGATGTCAGCTGGACGCCGGTCTCGCCGAAGCTGGCCGCGGTCCGCCGGCTGAACGCGGGGATCACCGCCGGCGTGGCCGGAGTCGTGCTGCTGATCGTGCTCGGGATGACCGTGGGCTGGCTGTACGGCGTCCTGGCACTGCTGGTGGCGGCGGCCGGGTTCGTCTGGGCGTGGGTCCTGATCGGGCGCAACCAGCGGTCCTGGAAGTACGCCGAGCGTGAGGACGAACTGCTGGTCAGCCACGGGATCATGTTCCGCGAGCTGGTGGTGGTCCCGTACGGGCGGATGCAGTTCGTGGACGTGGCCGCGGGACCGCTGGAGCGGGCGTACGGGATCGCCACGGTGGAGCTGCACACGGCCACGCCGGCGACGGACGCCAAGATCCCCGGCCTGCATCCGGACGAGGCCGGTCGACTCCGTGATCGCCTCTCCGCGCTCGGCCAGGCCCAGGCGTGGGGCCTGTGACCGAGCCGACGCCCGGCCCGCCCGGGCAGCAGACAGCGGGATTACGACCGCCGGTGACTGAGCAGACCGGCGCCCGCCTCCACCCCCTCACGCCGTTCGTGAAGGGCTGGGGGTACTTCGTCGTCGCGGCGTTCGCGCTGGTCAACAACGAGGGTCTGCGGAGCAATCTGACCATCGCAGGCATCGGACTGGCCGCGGTGCTGGTCGGCGGCATCCTGCTGGGCGCACTGTCCTGGTGGTTCACCAAGTGGCAGCTCACCGACGATGCGATCCGGGTCGACAGCGGGTTCCTGTTCCGGCGTACCCGGATCATCCGGTTCGACCGGATCCAGGCGATCGATGTGGCGCAGCCGTTCGTCGCCCGCCTCTTCGGGATGGCCGAGCTGCGGATGGACGTCGCGGGCGGCGGCAAGAGCGACGGCAAGCTCAGCTACTTCGCGTACGAGGAGGCCGGCAGGCTGCGCACCACACTGCTGGTGAGGGCCAAGGGTCAGCAGGTCGCCGAACAGCAGACCGCCCCGGTCGAGTTGGAGCCGTTGCTGGTGGTCCCGACCGGCCGTCTGCTCGGTGCGACCCTGCTGTCGTCCACAGTCCTTGCCAGCGCGGGTGGTCTGGTCTGGTTGATCGCCGCAGCGACCGTGCTGAACTTCCACATCGGTCTGTTCGCCGCTGTGCCGCTCCTACTCGGTGTGGTGCAGCCGATCTGGAAGCAGGTCGTCGGCAACCACGGCTTCACCCTCTCGGAGAGCGACCACGGTCTGCGCACCAAGCGCGGCCTGTTCGACGTCCAGCGGCAGACCGTGCCGCCCGGCCGGGTGCAGGGCCTGCTGATCACCGAGCCGCTCATCTGGCGTCTGCTGGGCTGGTCTCGCGTGGAGCTGGACATCGCCGGTGTGGCGGGCAACAAGGACGAGGGCGACAACGACCGCGAGGGCGCGCAGCTGCTGCCGGTCGGCGAGCGGGTCGAGGTGGCCGGCGTACTCGCACGGGTCCTGCCCGGCTTCGACTTGTCTCGCATCGACATGCATCGCGCCCCGGAACGCGCCAAGTGGCTGCGCCCCATCGGCTGGCGCTACCTGGCGTACGGCGCCGACGACCAGGTGCTCGTCACGATCCGCGGCTGGGTCAGCCGCCGTACGTCAATCGTGCTGCACCACAAGACCCAGTCCGTGCGACTGCAACAGGGCCCCCTCCAGCGCCGCCTGGGCCTGGCCAACGTCCACGTAGACACACCCCTCGGCCCAACCGATGCCGTAGCCCTCCACCGCGATCAGTCCGAGGCTGCAGCGCTGCTTCAGAATCAGGCGGACAGGGCCCGCGAAGCGCGCCGTACGGTGTCGTCGCCGTTCGCCGTCCAGACCCAGCCGAAGCCACCGAGCCCGGACGGGTCCAGCAGCTCAGCGGCCTCGCCGACCGACGACAACTCGGACAGGTAGCGCAGCGGGTCCGTCTGAGCCAGCTCCAGGCTCGGACGGGTCGCACTCACTCCGAGGGCCTTGAGAGCGTCTCTCTGGAGCAGCAGGGAGCCTCCGAGCGAGTCCAGGGCCACATGGGCTGTCACGTCGCAGGAGCCGTCCAGCAACGGGTCGCACTCGCGGCCGTCGCGGAAGCCGGTCACGGTGCCGTACGGCGGACGGCTGGCGCGGAGATGGCCGTAGTCGATCGCCACGGCGACTGTGCCGTCGGTGAGGCGGTGCAGGATGTCTGCCCAGGCTTGGTCGCGAGTGGTGCCGATCTCGGCGCGGTCGCCTGGTTCATGGAGGGGCCACCAGGTGTGCAGCCAGGCGAGATCGTTGCCGTCGACAACATTGCCGAGGGAGAGGTCGGCCAGCAGGTACCGCGGTACGCCGTCCTCGTCGAGCTCGGCGACGTCGCAGGGGATGTTGTCCAGCCATTCGTTGGCGATGACCAGACCGCTCAGGGACGCCGGCAGTTCGTCGTCCAGTTCGATGTCCAGGACGGAGAGCCCTTCGGTGCGGACGACCTTGCCCAGTTCGCCGGAGCCCGCACCGATGTCGACGACCTCGTCGGCGCCGACCTCGCGAGCGAGCCGGGCGATGGCCTGTCCGAAGAGCTCTGACGCGTGCACCGACGTGCGGAAGTGCGCAGCCGGCCGTGCGCGCCGGTAGAACCCGCCCGGTCCATAGAGCGCCGTGTGCCAGCCTTCCCGGAATGTCGTCATGCACCCAGCGGGACCGCACCGAACTGGCGCCAGACGCTGTCCGCGCCCTCCCGCCACAGTCCGACCTCGGTGAGCTGCACGACAGGCGCCGCCTCCTCGGCGAGCGCGGCCTGGGCTTCGGCAACGACAGTCGGGCCGCCCTCGGTGGACGACGCGATGGTGAGGTGCGGATGCGGGTCCAGGAACTCGCCGCCGTACGGCGGGCACTCGGGGAACGCCTCGTAGACCGTCAGCACCAGGGAACGCACAGTGTTGAACGGCTCCGGCCGCAGCCACGCCGTTCCGTTCGGGAACTGTCCCGCCGTCGGGAAGCTCAGCTCGAAGGGCTCGACTTTCGCCAGCACAGAGCTCAGCCGCTCCACATCGGCGTCTGCGGGCTCGGCGACCCACGGCACCAGCACACTGACGTGCGGTGGGATGAGCTCGGTCAGCGAGACCTGCGGCCGAAGCATCGAGCGGGACACCGAACGCCAGCGGTCCGTGTACGCCGCCAACTCGGGAACTGTGATCAGAATCGCCGTCAATCCGCGCCGCGCGGCCCAGTCATCGCTCACCACCGCATCGTCTCATCACCTAGGCTGGCCAGTGGATCGTCTGGTACCCCGCCGCGGGACTGGAACGAAAAGAGTGAAGATGGAACGGATCGGCTTGATCGGAGCCGGCCGGGCCGGGACCGCCGTGGGAGCAGCCTTGGCGGCCGCCGGACATCCCCTGGTCGGCGTCACCGCACGGTCGCGCGCGTCACGTGAACGCGCCGCCCGGTTCCTCCCGCATGTACCGGTGCTGACTCCCGGTGAGGTCAGCGAACGCGCCGACGTGGTCCTGGTCGCCGTACCCGACGACCTGATCCGTGAGGTCGCCGCCGGACTGCCCTTGACCAGCGATCAGTACGTCGTCCATCTGTCCGGCACGCACGGGCTCACGCCGCTGCAGGGTCTGCCGGCGACTCCGGTCTCGCTCCATCCGCCGATGACGTTCACCGGGGACGACCCGGTCAGCCTGGACGACGTGCTGTTCACGGCGACCGCTCCGGACGCGGCCCGGCCGATGGTCGAGCGGTTGGTGAAGCTGCTCGGTGCGCAAGTGCAGTGGGTGGCGGAGGAGAACCGCGCTCTGTATCACGCGGGTCTCGTGCATGGCGCGAACCACCTGACAACGTTGCTTACCCAGGCCCTCGCCGTACTGCGGGAAGCAGGCGTCGCGGATCCGGCCGCAACGCTTCGGCCATTGGTGACCGCAACCCTCGACAACACGCTGCGATCCGGTCATCATGCGCTCACCGGGCCGATTGCCCGGGGCGATGTCGACACGGTGGCAGCTCATCTGGCCGTACTCCCGGACCGGACGGTAGGCACGTACGCCGAACTGGCCAGGGCGACGGTGGAGTTGGCGGCAGCGGACGGACGGTTGTCCCCGGAGACGGCGGAAGCGTTCTACGAAGTGCTGAAGGGGCACCGGGCAGGCAACCCGGATGAGGTGCTGGAGCGGTATGGGACAGGGGAGGCACCGCGATGAGACTTACCCAGACGAAGGCCGAACTGCGGGCGGCAGCGGCGGTCCGGCCCCGGGCGGTGGTGATGACGATGGGGGCCCTGCACGAGGGGCACGCGGCGCTCCTGGCCGAGGCACGCGAGCGGGTCGGGCCCGAGGGCAGTGTGGTGCTGACGATCTTCGTGAACCCGTTGCAGTTCGGGCCGGCTGAGGACTTCGACCGCTATCCGCGCACGCTGGCCAGCGATCTGGCGGTCGCCAAGAACGAAGGCGTCGACCTGGTCTTCAATCCGTCCCGCGACGAGCTGTATCCGAACGAGCCGTCCATCACCGTGCATCCCGGCCCGCTGGCCGACGAACTCGAGGGCATGGTCCGGCCGGGCCACTTCGCCGGCGTACTGACAGTGGTGGCGAAGATGCTGCACCTGACGGCGCCCGACCTGGCACTGTTCGGCGAGAAGGACTATCAGCAGCTCACGCTGATCCGCGAGATGGTGTGCGACCTCGACTGGGACGTCGACATCGTGCCGGTGCCGACCGTGCGCGAGCCCGACGGTCTCGCCTTGTCCTCACGCAACCGCTACCTGGACGAGACCGAGCGTGACGAAGCGCTGGTCCTGTACCGCGCGCTGACCGCGGGTGCGAAGGCCGGAATGAACGGTCCGGACGCCGTGATGGCCGCCGCCCAGGCCGAACTGGAGGCGGTGCCGTCGGTGAAGATCGATTATCTCGCCTTGCGCGCACCGGATCTCGGCCCGGTGATCGGCCCCGGCGAGGCCCGCATGCTGATCGCCGCCCGCGTCGGCCTGACCCGTCTCATTGACAACATTTCCATCACGCTCAGGTGAAATCGATTGATACGGTCGCTGGATGACCGCTCCTGCTGTCCCGCAACGGTTGTCTGCGCCCGAACCCGGTTGGACAGACACCGTCGACGTGGTGGTGATCGGTTCCGGCATCGCCGGACTGACCGCCGCACTGAAAGCCCGTGAGCTCGGCACTGTCCTGGTGGTGACCAAGGATGTCGTCGCCTCCGGCTCGACCCAGTGGGCCCAGGGCGGTATCGCCGCCGCGCTCAGCCCGGAGGATTCGCCCGAGGATCATCTGCAGGACACCCTGGTCGCGGGCGCCGGACTGTGCGATCCGGACGCCGTACGGGCGCTGGTGACCGAGGGACCGGACGCGGTGCGAGACCTGATCGAGCTGGGCGCGCGGTTCGACACCCTGGCCGATGGGGACCTGTCGCTGACGCGGGAGGGCGGGCATCACCGCAACCGCATCGCGCACGCCGGCGGAGACGCGACCGGCGCGGAGATCGAGCGGGCGCTGGTCGCCGCGGTGAAGCGGGCCGACGACATCCGGCTGATCGAGCACGCCCTCGTCATCGACTTGCTGACCGCTGCGGACGGTGGCGTCGCCGGAGTCACCCTGCACGTCATGGGTGAGGGCCAACTGGACGGCGTCGGCGCGATCCGCAGCCGAGTCGTGATCCTGGCGTCGGGCGGTATCGGCCAGTTGTACGCCGCCACGACCAACCCGAGCGTGTCCACGGGCGACGGCATGGCGCTGGCGTTGCGGGCCGGCGCCAAGGTGCGTGATCTCGAGTTCGTGCAGTTCCACCCGACCGTGCTGTGGCTGGGCAAGAGCGCGAAAGGCCAGCAGCCGCTGGTGTCCGAGGCGGTCCGCGGCGAGGGTGCGTTCCTGGTCGATCACGAGGGCCATCGGTTCATGCAGGGTCAGCACGAGCTGGCCGACCTCGCCCCGCGCGACATCGTGGCGAAGGCGATCATGCGGCAGATGTTTGCCACCGGCAAGGATCATGTCTACCTGGACGCACGCCACTTCGGCGACGAGAAGTGGCGGGTCCGCTTCCCGACCATCCTGGCTTCCTGCCGATCGCACGGCATCGACCCGGTGCGTGAGCTGATCCCGGTCGCGCCGGCCTGCCATTACTCGTCCGGTGGTGTGTGGACCGACCTGGACGGCCAGACGTCGATGCCGGGGCTGTACGCCTGCGGTGAGGTCGCATGCACCGGTGTCCACGGCGCCAACCGGCTGGCCTCGAACTCCCTGCTCGAAGGGCTTGTCTTCGCTCGCCGGATCGCTGCCCACCTCTCCGACGGCCTCCCGCCGCTGCGTGAGCCGGTCGCCGACAGCCGTGTCCCCGGTCTGGTCGGCGCGGACGTAGTCGACGAGGTGCAGCGGGTGATGACCGTCGGTGCCGGTGTCATCCGTAGTGCACGCGGACTGTCGGAGGCCGGTGCGACCCTCGCCAAGGTGATCGAGCAGCCGGCCGGCGAGCCGGGTACGCCGGGATGGGAGGCGACCAACCTGGTCACGGTGGCGTCCGCACTGATCGCCGCGGCCACCGTGCGCGAGGAGAGCCGGGGTTCTCACTGGCGTGAGGACCACCCGGATCGCGACGACCGGAACTGGTCGGGCAGTCTGGACCTGACCCTCCCGCCCGAGGGCGAGACCGCGAGACCACGTACGACGTTCGTCCCGCATGACACCAAGGAGAATGCTCACCATGGATGAAGCCGTCGACCGGCAGTGGGTCGGTGACCTGGTGCGGGCCACCATCGAGGAAGACCTGGCCGGTGGCGCCGACGTCACCACGGTCGCGACCGTCGACCCGGACCAGATCTCGGTCGCCGAACTCGTCGCGCGTACCGATGGCGTGGTGGCCGGGCTGGAGGTCGCCGAGCTGGTGATCCGGCAGGTCGCCGCTCCGGACGAGGTCGAGCTCGAGTACTCGGTCCGTGACGGTGCGTCGGTGCGCAAGGGCGACGTACTGATGACGATCCGCGGCAAGACGCGCCAGTTGCTGACCGCCGAGCGGACGACGCTCAACCTGCTGTGCCATCTGTCTGGTGTTGCGACCCTCACCCGCCAGTGGGTCGACGCGGTCGAGGGGACCGGTGTGATCATCCGCGACACCCGCAAGACCATGCCGCTGCTGCGGTCGCTGGAGAAGTACGCGGTTCGCTGCGGTGGCGGCAAGAACCACCGGATGGGCCTGTCCGACGCGGCGCTGATCAAGGACAACCACGTGGTTGCGGCCGGCGGGGTGGCGGAGGCGTTCCGTCTGGTCCGCAAGGCCTACCCCGACCTCGCGGTCGAGGTCGAGGTGGACTCGGTCGATGACGCGCTGATCGCGGTCGAGTCCGGTGCCGAGCTGATCCTGCTCGACAACATGGAGGTCCCCCAGTTGCGGGAGGCGGTCGAGAAGGTGGCCGGCCGGGCCCGGCTGGAGGCCTCCGGCGGACTCACGCTGGATCAGGCCCGGGCCGTGGCCGAGACCGGGGTCGACTACTTCGCGGTCGGCGCCCTGACCCACTCGGCGCCGGTGCTCGACATCGGGCTGGACCTGCGGGAATCCTGATGCTCCTCGCCGTCGCCGTCGAAAACACCAGGACGCTGGTCGGCCTGGTGCTCGACGGCACGGTCAAGCGGCACTGGTGGGTCGGCACCGATCCCCGGCGTACGGCCGACGAGTGGGCGGTCCTGCTGCAGGGACTGCTGACCGGGGAGTCTCCCGTGTCCGGCGTCGCTGTGTGTTCCGCCGTACCGCATGTGCTGCACGAGCTCCGCGATGTGGTCGCGCGCTACTACCCGAACGTGCCGGGCGTGGTGGTCGAGCCGGGCGTGAAGACCGGGCTGCCGGTGCTGGTGGACAACCCGCGTGAGGTCGGCACCGACCGGATCGCGAACGCGCTTGCCGCGGTCAACCAGTACGGCGCGCCCTGCCTGGTCGTCGACGTCGGTACGGCGACCACCATCGACGTGGTCAACCCGGCCGGCGCGTTCATCGGCGGAGTGATTGCCCCAGGCATCGAAACCGCGACCGACGCGCTCGGCCAGGCCGCCGCCCAGTTGCGCCGAGTTGAACTCGTCCGACCACGCGCAGTCGTCGCGAAGAACACCGTCGAGGCCCTTCAGTCGGGGGCGATTCACGGCTTCGCGGCGCTGGTCGACGGTTTGGTGGGACGGATCCGTGCAGAGCAGTCGCTTGATTCGTCGACTCCGGTGGTGCTGACCGGTGCCCTCGCCCCCTTACTCGCCGGCGAACTGACCACTCCGGTTCGTCACGAACCGTTGCTCACTCTGCACGGCCTGCAGCACGCGTTTGCCCGCAACAACCAATAGTTGCCCGATCGGGCCAGAGCCCTTGTGCCCTTGTGGTGACCGGGATCACCATGTGTTCAAGGGGAAAATCGGGGTTGGGGGAGAGCTATGAGGTCCGTTTATCGGGTACTCGCCGGTCTCGTTGCGATCGGTGTGGTGCTGCAGGCAATGTTCGTCGCACTCGGCTGGTTCACGGCGATCAAGGACATGGACGACGGCCTGGTCATCGACAAGAACTACGAGGGCAACGCCGGGCACATGCTGCACGGCCAGTTCGGGATGCTGTTCATCCCGATCATCGCGCTGTTGCTGCTGATCGTGTCGTTCTTCGCCAAGGTCCAGGGTGGAGTCAGGTGGGCGCTCTACGTGGTCGGCCTGGTCGCGCTGCAGATCGTGCTCGCGTTCCTGTCGTTCGGCGTGGCGCCCGTGATCGGGACACTGCATGCTCTGAACGCGTTCGCGCTGCTCGCCGTCGCCGGTGTGGCGGCCCGTCGCGCCGCCCCCGCACCGGCGCCGGCCGCCGAGCCGACAACCGCCGTCTAGATGCCTTTGGCAACAAAGCTGGCCGAGCGGCGCCGGCTGCTGGTCGCTGTCGCCGCGACCTTGGCCGTGCTGGCACCATTGGCCTTCTTCTGGCAGCGGAGCCTGGTCCCGAACGACCTCTCCCCGATGACCATGGGGTACGCCGACTATGGCGGCGGCCCCGTGGTCAACGCCCATCACGGGCAGGACGTCAGCACGCTCAAAGGTCCGGCCGACGGGGCGCCTGACGTGGCGGTGGATCTGACCGCCCGGAAGGAGAAGTTCGAGATCCCCGGGCGCGGCCCGGTGGACGGGTACACGTTGAACCACACGTCTCCCGGACCGCAGATCGTCGCAAAACAAGGCGATCTGATCCAGGTGACCCTGCACAACGAGTCCGTGCCCGAGGGGATCACCCTGCACTGGCACGGAGTCGACGTACCGGCCGCCGAGGACGGCGTCGCCGGCGTCACCCAGGACGCGGTCGCCCCCGGCCAGTCGTTCGTCTATCGCTTCGTCGCGAAGGACGCCGGCACGTACTGGTACCACTCGCACCAGGTCTCCCACGAACAGGTGAAGAAGGGCCTGTACGGCGTACTGATCGTGCAACCGAGCACGACCGATGTGATCGCCGCCGTGCATACGTACGACAAGATCCGGACCGTCAACGGCGGGTACGGCGAGCGCCGCGTGGCGGCACCGGGATCGACGGTCCGGGTGCGTCTCATCAACACCGACAACGGGCCGATGGCTGCCTGGGTCGACGGAGCGCCGTACCGGGTGATGGCGGTCGACGGGACCGACGTGAACGCGCCGACCGAAGTGAGCAACAAGACCGTGCTCGTCACTGCGGGTGGCCGGATCGATCTGCAAGTGACGATGCCGCAGGGCTCAGCCGTGCGGATCGGCCTGGGTGGTGGTCCGACCACGCTGGTGATCGGCGACGGTAACGCGCCGACCGGCACCGAGCCGCGTGACCGGGTCGACCTGTTGAGTTACGGCTCGCCGAAGAGGCTCGGGTTCGATCCGGCGAAGGCCGACCGGAATTTCCACTACAACATCGGCCGGCGGCCCGGGTTCTTCGACGGGAAGCCAGGGCTGTGGTGGACGATCAACGGGCAGCAGTTCCCGGATGTGCCGATGTTCGTGGTGACCGAGGGCGACGTGGTCCGGATGACGATCAAGAACACGTCCGGGCAGGTCCACCCGATGCACCTGCACGGCCACCACGTCGTCGTACTGAGTCGCAACGGCACGGCCGCGACCGGCAGCCCGTGGTGGACGGACTCACTGAACGTCGAGGACGACGAGACCTACGAGGTCGCGTTCGTCGCCGACAACCCGGGCATCTGGATGGACCACTGCCACAACCTGCCGCACGCCGCGCAGGGCTTGGTGACCCACCTCATGTACGCCGGCGTCACCAGCAACTTCCACCTCGGCGGTTCCCCGGGCAATCAGCCCGAGTGAATCGGCCCTCCGACGGTCAGGGCCTTGCGGAGGGTCTCGGGAAGGGTGTTGAAGGCGGCGTCGGGCGGGGTGCCGGTCGCTGCCAGGGTCTTGGAGAAGAAGGCTCGGGCAGCCGCGGCGAGGACGACGTCGAGAACGTCGGTGTCGGTCAGTCCGACGGCCTTCAGTTCGTCCACGTCCGCCTGGGTGATGCTGTCCGCGGACAGCGCGACCTTGCGCGCGAAGGCCATCACGGCACGGTCGACCGGGTCGGCGGGCGGCTCGTCGACCAGCGCCGCGACCTCCTCGGACGTGTAGAACTTGTCGGCCAGCACCTGACCGTGCGCGAGGCTGCAGTAGCTCGACTTCAGCGCGGTCGCGGCGGCCAGCGTCGCCAACTCGTAGCGGCGCAGGTCCATGGATTCCTTGATCGCGCAGTTGAGCTGTTTCCATGCGTCGTACACGGCCGGCCGGGCCGCGAACGTGGTGACGAAGTTCGGTATGTGACCCGCCGGAGCCCGGTTGCTCTCGAAGAAGTCGCGGTTGGACGGTGTGTCGATGAACGCCATGCTCGTTCCCCCCTTGTCGCTCCTTCACGGTAGGTCCGGCGTACCGATCCGGCAACGAGGTCGCGGCTATTGCCCGACTTGCCGCAGCAATGCCTCAGTGGCAACGGCGTGAGGCCACGAGGAGGAGTGGTTGCAGCTCGGCGAGAAAGGTGTCAAGGGACTCCGGAAGCCGGACCTCCCGCTGGTGCTGGGGATGATGCAGTACGAGGGCGACCCGGAGGTGGTGGCCGAGATCGTCAGTCACACCCCGTGGCTGGTCCGGTCCTTCGTCCCGATGCTGTCCCGCCGGGCCTTCCGCAAGCACGCACTCGCCGTCCACGGCACTGCCACGCCCTGACCGCCGGCATACCGATCCGGCAACGACCCTACGGACTCGGTGGGCTGATCTGGGTATGGTTCAGCGGTCGGTTGTGAGGCAGCTGAGACGAGGTGGTCGGAGTGCGGCGGATGCTCGCCGCGGCGCTGGCGGTGGTGTGTGGCACAGCAGTGCTGACCGCCTGCTCCTCGGATCCGGTTCCCACCGACGTGGCGGTCGGCTGGTCCGGTGACGGCCGGACCGCGGTCCAGGTCAGCTGGAAGGACGACAACGCCCCGAACCGGATCACGATCGAAGGTGTGCTCAGCGAGAGTCCGTCGTACGTGAAGTACGTCGGCGCCGGCGATGCGAACAGCTGGGACATCCCGACCTCGGCCTTTCCACCGGACGGGAACTACCGGGTGGCGGTCGCCATTGGGACCTCGCAGGGCGGTGTGACCAGCAAACTCGCGCGCTCGCCCGTCTTCGACACCGACGGACCGGTCGGTCCCAGCGCGGCGACGGCGGCACCGGCGGGCCGATCGGGCGCGCTGATGCAGTGGACGGTGCCCGTGGTGCCGCAGGACTTCACCCCGAACGACCCGCTCGACGTGAAGGGACCGCGCACCCAGACGTACGTGCCGATGGTCGGCAAGCCCGGCGAGCAGTTGCGAGCGGTCGGCCCGGCGACGACGTCGACGCGCCAGGTCATCAACAGCATCAAACCGCCGTACGTGTTCCAGGTCCGGACGCAGAACGAGTGGAGCACCCGGCTCGGTGGACAGGTGCTCGGCCTGACCAGCTCGATCAGCGCGGCGATGCCAGGGCTGGCCCAGTTCAGCCTCCCGATCCGCGCCCGCGGCCGGGTCATCCTGCAACAGGTGGCGTGCGAGCCGGAGACGCCGTGCACCCAGCGGCGGGCCACGCCGGCTGGGGTGCCGATCGTCGTACTCACCCAGGTGATTCCCGGTGGCCACTGGACTCCGGTGGCTCGCGGTAGGACGACAGCCGGCGGGCACTACGACATCGGGGTTCCGACCGGTGGCAGCCGCCCGTACGCCGCCACGGTCCCGAACTACACCAAGCCCGGTCTGATCACGAGTACGTCGACCAGCCGGCCGACGTACGTCCGCAACGTGGTCCGGGTCGTCTCGTCCGGGTTCGCCGGCGGGCTGACGGTCAAGAAGCGCGGGTCGAACGTCACCGCGTTCGCGATCATCAAGCCGGCCATGAGCTCGACCGCGACGCTGCAGGTGTGGAACCGCGTGCTGCGCCGGTGGGTCGGCGTCAAGGCGACGCCGATCCGCAACGGCCGTACGTCATGGACGTTCCGGGCGGGCTCGGCGGGGAACTTCGTCTACCGGTTCGTGCTGCCGGCCGCGACGATGTACGGCCGGTCGATGAGCGGGACGATCACGCAGCACCTCCTGCTATACGTCCGCTGACTCCGGCTCCCGCACCGCGGCGGTCTCCCGATGCCGGCGGCGGATCCGGTAGTAGGTGTACGCCGCGACCGCGGCGAGTGCGAGCACGACCAGGGCCCAGACCGACAACTGGCCGAAGATCTTGTCCGCGTTGTCGCCGATGTTGTACGCGACGATGCCGATCGTGGTCGCCCAGGCGATCCCGCCGGCCGCGTTGGCGGCCAGGAACTTGGGGTACGGCATCCGCAGCATGCCCGCCATCGGGCCGGCGAAGATGCGCAGCAGTGCCACGAACCGGCCGAAGAAGACCGTCCAGACGCCGTACCGGTGGAAGCACTTCTCGGCCTTGACGATGCGGTCCTCGGAGAAGTGGTGGAACCGGCGGCCGAGCCGCTCGAACAGGTTCCGGCCCGCCTTCCGGCCGATGTAGTACCCGACCGAGTCGCCGACGATGGCGCCGGTGGCCGCCGCGGCGATGACGAACTCGAGGTGCAGGTTGCCCTGCGACGCCAGCAGCGCGGCCGCGATCAGCGTCGTCTCACCGGGTAACGGAACCCCCATGCTCTCGACGCCGATGACAAGGCCGACCACCAGGTACGCGACGATCGCCAGCCCGCCGGTCGGGACCATGATCGCGAGCGCGTGCAACGGTTCCCCCATGCACCCATAGTGACATCCGGGGTCAACCGGTTACGGGACGAGGCAACTATTTCAGGGGGTTCTCAGGGCTGTGGCCGTTGGTGTCGGGAGGAATTTCGGGGAGATAGCCGCTGAACGCCTTGGTGACGTTCTGTAGCGCGGTGGTGACCTCGGACGGGATCACCCAGAACGTGTTGCCCGGGCCCTTGGCCAGTTCGGGCAGCATCTGCAGGTACTGGTACGCCAGCAGTTTCGGGTCCGGGTCGTTGCGGTGGATCGCCTCGAACACCGTGTCGATCGCCTTCGCCTGACCCTCGGCCCGCAGGATCGCGGCCTGCCGGTCGCCCTCCGCGGTCAGGATCCGGGACTGCCGCTGGCCCTCAGCTGTCAGGATCGCGGCCCGCTTCTCCCGGTCTGCCCGCATCTGCTTCTCCATCGACTCCTTGATCGACGGCGGCGGGTCGATCGCCTTCAGCTCGACCCGGTTCACCCGGATGCCCCATTTGCCCGACGCCTCGTCCAGTACGCCGCGGAGCTGGGAGTTGATGTGCTCGCGGGAGGTCAGTACCTTCTCCAGGTCCAGGCTGCCGATGACGTTGCGCAGTGTGGTGACGGTGAGCTGCTCGATCGCCTGCTCGAAGTTGGCGATCTCGTACGCCGCCGCCCGGGGATCGGTGACCTGGACGTACAGCACCGTGTCGATGTCGACCACCAGGTTGTCCTCGGTGATCACCGAGCGCGGCTCGAACGAGATCACCTGCTCGCGCAGGTCGATCAGCTGTCGGGGCCGGTCGATGAAGGGGATGACGATGTTCAGCCCGGGCTCGAGAGTGCGCAGGTAGCGCCCGAGCCGCTCGACGTTGGTGGCTCGCGCCTGCGGCACGATCCGGACGGTCCGAAGGACCAGGACGACGGCGAGCAGGGCGACGACCAGCCCGATGATCAGTTCGGCCATGGATCCTCCTGAGGATGGACGAGGGCGGTGGCCCCCTCGATGGCGAAGACATCGACCCGGGTCCCCGCGGGGATGAGCAGGTCCGGGTCGTACGACCGGGCACTCCACTCCTCGCCGCCGATCTTGACCCGGCCGGGATCGCGGCCGCACGGGGTCAGCACCACGGCCTCGCGCCCGATCAGCGCCGCGACGCCGGTCCGCAGCTGCGGGTGCGATCTCAGGTGCCGTCGCGCGACCGGCCGGACCAGCGTGATCATCGCGCCGGCCGTGACGGCGAACGCGAGGAGTTGCAGTCCGGTCCCGAGGCCGAGACCGGCGACTCCGGCCGCGGCCAGCGCGGCGACGGCGAGCAGCAGCAGATCGAGGGTTGCCGTCATCAACTCGGCGGTGCCGAGGACAGCGGCGATGATCAACCACAAAAGCCAGGACTCCATATGACCACCCGCCGGCGGAGAGGACCTCTCTTTCGAAGGTACCCCTGGATACGCGCGAAGGCAGCTAACGGTTCAGCTATCTTGTGGCGGCTTCCCGGTCGGTACGACGGCCAGCAGGGTGCTGATCATCCGGGTACCGGCCGGATGGCTGGTCAGGCTCCGGCCCTTCTTGTAGCGGTCGACCAGGTCGACGAGCTCCTTCCCGAACTGCCTGGCCTCCTCATGGGTGAGCCACAGCCGGGACCGGCTCAGCGAACTCACGTCGTCCCAGGGGTCGTCGTCGGCCATCTCCTGGAACTGCTCGAGCACCCGGTCCGCCGTCGTCCGCATGATCGTCTGGCTGGCCAGCCGGCCCGCGTTGGACGCCTGCGACGAGATCATCAGGCTGCCGGCCAGCGCCCGCCAGGGCCGTTCCCGCCCGTCGCCGGACTCCTCGGCGCGCTCGATGATGCCCCAGCGTTCCAGGGCCCGTAGGTGGTAGCTCATCGCCGACGGGGTCAGCCCGGCCAGCTCCGCACACTCGGTCGCGGTCAGCACCCTGCCGTTGTAGAGCTCGTCGATGACCCGCTGCCGGGCCGGGTGCGCCAGGGCGCGGATCGCCCGCGGATCGGTGATCACCACGCGTTTCTTCTTGGCCACGAGGTCAGCGTAGCCAATCCCTTGACGATCCGGAATATGAAGCAGTAACTTCACAACTATGAAGCAATCACTTCAGACTTCGATCTGGTCCTTCCCCGACATCCGGCTGGTGCTGCCCGCCCGCGCGCTGTCCTACGCGGGTGACTCGGTGGCGCTGGTCGCGCTGATGCTGCGCGTGTCCCACGACGGCGGACCCGGCGCGATCACGGCCCTGCTGCTGGCGTTCGCCGTACCGACCGTCGCGATGATCCCGTTCGCCGGCCGGATCGTGGACGGCCACGACTCCCGCACAGTCCTGGTCTGGGCGTCGCTGCTTCAGGCGGCCGCCGGTATCGGTCTGGCCTTCAGCCATGGTCTGGCCGAGACCCTGGCGCTGGTCTGCGTCCTCCAGGTCGGTCAAGCCGTGGCCGGACCTGCCTGGGGTGCACTCATCCCGCGCATCGTCGGCGACGAGCTGGTCGGCAAGTCCACCGGCACCAGCCAGGCGCTGATCGGCGTCGCCACCCTGACCGGCTCCGCCGCCGGTGGCGTGCTCGTGGGCTGGTCCGGCGACCGCGGCGCCCTCCTGATCGACGCCCTCACCTTCCTCGTCCTGGGCCTGGTCGCCCGGCTGGTCACCACCCGCCGCCGCCCCGAGCCGGGCGCTGTCCGGGAGCCCGGCGCGCTGATGGCCGGTCTGCGCAGTCTGTTCGGCGACTCGCTGCTCCGGATCCTGGTGACGTGTCTGTGGGTCTTCGTGCTCACGGGTGAGGCGGTCAACGTCGTCGAGGTGTTCCTGGTCACCGACGAGGTCGGACTCGGCGCGTCGGGCTATGGCTGGCTGATGGCCGCCCAGGGAGCCGGAGCGATCCTCGGGGCCTGGGGCAGTGGCCGCTTGGTGACAGCTGCGTCCCGCTCCCGGGCCTTGCTGGCCGGGATGGCCGCCATCGGCGGTTCGTGTGTGCTCATGGGTCTGTCGCACGACGTGGTCACGCTGGCCATCGGCTGCCTGGCGGTCGGAGCCGGCAGCGGCATGCTCAACGCCGCCTGCAGCACCCTCATCGTCACCCGGACGGCCGAACACGTCCGCGGGCGGGTCGTCGCGGCGTTGGGCGGCACGGTGCGGGGCTGCAGCCTGATCGCGCTTCCCCTGGGTGGTCTCCTCGGCGCGGCGCTCGGCACCCGGATGACCTTCGTGACCTGCGGGATCACCGGCGTGGTGACTGCTGCGATCGCCGCCGTACTGCTGGTGCGAACAAAGGATTCGGTTGTGGAGGCGGTCAGTCACTAGCCTTTAGGCATGACAGACGCACACGTGAACCCGGTGAACCCCGACAGCGGGCAGGACGACCTGCCCGAGCAGATGCGGGTTCGCCGGGAGAAGCGTGACCGCCTGCTGGCGGAGGGAGTGCAGCCGTACCCGATCTCGGTGCCGCGGACGCACCTGCTGAAGGACCTGCGGGCGAAGTACGACGGACAGGAGCTGGAGCCGGACACCCGGACCGGCGAGCAGGTCTCGGTGGCCGGCCGGGTCATCTTCCTCCGCAACACCGGCAAGCTGTGCTTCGTCCGGCTGCGTGAGGGCGACGGGACCGAGCTCCAGGTGATGTTGTCGGTGGCCGACCTCGGCGACGAGGGGCTGGCCCGGTTCAAGCAACTGGTCGACATCGGCGACCTGCTGTCCGTCCAGGGCGAGGTGATCACGAGCCGTCGCGGTGAGCTGTCCGTGCAGGCGACCGGCTGGCAGATGGCCGCCAAGACGCTGCGCCCGCTCCCGAACGAGCACAAGCCGCTGAACGAGGAGGCCCGGGTCCGGCTGCGGTACGTCGACCTGATCGTCCGCCCGGAGGCGCGCGAGATGGTCCGGAACAAGGCCGCCGTACTGAAGTCACTGCGGGCGACCTTCGACGCGCACGACTTCATCGAGGTCGAGACGCCGGTGCTGCAGCTGACCAACGGCGGCGCCGCGGCGCGGCCGTTCTCGACCCACCTGAACGCGTTCGACCAGGAGATGAAGCTGCGGATCGCGCTCGAGCTGGATCTCAAGCGGGCGATGATCGGCGGCGTCGACCGGGTCTTCGAGATCGGCCGGACGTTCCGCAACGAGGGACTCGACTCCACCCATGCGGCGGAATTCTCGATGATCGAGGCGTATGAGGCGTACGGCGATTACGACACGATGGCCGAACTCTTCGCCGAGCTGATGCGGAACGCCGGTCGTGCGATCGGCCGGACCACGATCACCGCGCGCGACGGTTCGGACATCGATCTGGAGCAGCCGTTCCGGCATGCGACGCTTTTCGGTCTCGTCTCCGAAGCCGTCGGTGAGACCGTCGACGTGACCACCGACGTGGCCGCGCTGACCAAGCTGGCCGAGCAGCACGACGTCGAGCTGCAGCCGGGCTGGAATGCCGGTGAGATCGCGGTGGAGTTGTTCGAGAAGCTGGTCGAGCACACGCTGATCCAGCCCACCTTTGTCCGTGACTATCCGGAGTCGGCGCGGCCGCTGGCGAAGCCGCACCGCGAAATTCCCGGACTGGTCGAGGCCTGGGACCTGATCGTGAACGGCGTCGAGCTGGGCACCGCCTACTCGGAACTGAACGATCCGGTGATCCAGCGGGAACGCCTGGTGGCACAGTCGTTGCTGGCCGCAGCCGGCGACCCGGAGGCGATGGAGCTGGACGAGGACTTCCTGCGTGCGATGGAGTTCGGGATGCCGCCGGCCGGCGGGATGGGGATGGGCCTGGACCGGCTGGTGATGCTGTTCACCGGCGCCGGTATCCGGGAGACGATTCTGTTCCCGTTGCTGCGCCCGGAGTGATTCCGCCCGCACCCGAGTGATTCAGGAAACCGGCCCGGAGGTTCGTTGCATAGCACAACCTCCGGGCCATGCAATTCCCGGGGTCCAATTGATTCCGGTCCAGCTCGAGTTACGATCCACCGGCCCGGCTGAATACTGAAGGTCACCGTCGGAGCACAGTGTCGCCCGTCCCTCACCGAACCGAAGGTTTTGGTCACATCTTTCCGGAACATTCCGGGTGGTGAATGACACGAAGGCGGTTTGTGCGGTACAAATCAGGTGCGAACAATTCGGCAGGGGGATTGTGCCCGGTGGCGGGCGCGGAAAGGACTGTCATCGATGGCGCAAAGGGTGCAGGTAGTTCTCGAGGACGATCTCGACGGAGGTAAGGCCGACGAGACCGTGATCTTCGGGCTGGACGGCACGACGTACGAGATCGACCTGTCGAAGAAGAATGCCGCCAAGCTGCGCGACGCCATGGCCGGGTACGTCGGCTCGGCGCGCCGGGTGTCCGGGCGCCGCGGTGCCGCGGGCGGTCGGGCACGGGGCCGCGGCCGGTCGGCGTCGGACTCCGCCGACATCAGGGCCTGGGCCAAGGAGAACGGCTACGAGGTGAGCGAGCGGGGCCGGATCTCCGCCGAGGTACGCGCGGCGTACAACGAAGCCAAGTAATTCCCACGGACCTGCCGGTCCCGGCGCCCACCAGGGTGCCGGGACCGTCCGCATTCCGGTTGTTTCACAGTGTGGACGCCCCGGTGACCGGGGATCGGGAGCGGATGGTTGCTCCGGCAGGTAGTTCGGTGAATTCGCTGGTGGCGAACACGCTGTCGGATCGGGGCCGGACGGGAACACGCTGGAGAGCCGCGGGGTTCTTCCCTTGTGATGCCTCCCGGGTGGTCGATCGAGCAGTGTTCTTTTGTTCGCCCAGAGCGAGCCTGTCGGCACCGGGGACTAGCATGCATGTACGGGGGTCGGACCACACGGTACGTCCGACTCCTCTGAGGCAAGGAGCGCTTTGGCGATGTTTGAACGATTTACGGACCGCGCCCGTCGGGTAGTCGTCCTGGCTCAGGAAGAGGCCAGGATGCTCAGCCACAACTACATCGGGACCGAGCACATCCTGCTCGGCCTGATCCACGAGGGTGAGGGTGTCGCCGCCAAGGCTCTCGAGAGCCTGGGTATCTCGCTCGAGGCTGTCCGCTCCCAGGTCGAAGAGATCATCGGCCAGGGGCAGCAGGCACCGAGCGGGCACATCCCGTTCACCCCCCGCGCCAAGAAGGTGCTGGAGCTCTCCCTGCGCGAGGCCCTGCAACTGGGCCACAACTACATCGGCACCGAGCACATCCTGCTCGGCCTCATCCGCGAGGGTGAGGGTGTCGCCGCGCAGGTCCTGGTCAAGCTCGGCGCGGACCTCAACAAGGTCCGGCAGCAGGTCATCCAGCTGCTGAGCGGGTACCAGGGCAAGGAGACGGCGTCCGCCGGTGGCCCAGCCGCCGAGGGTGCGCCCAGCAGCTCGCTGGTGCTCGACCAGTTCGGCCGGAACTACACCCAGTCGGCCCGCGAATCGAAACTCGACCCGGTGATCGGGCGCGAGATGGAGATCGAGCGGGTCATGCAGGTGCTGTCCCGGCGGACCAAGAACAACCCTGTCCTGATCGGTGAGCCGGGCGTCGGCAAGACCGCCATCGTGGAGGGTCTGGCCCAGCAGATCGTCCGTGGTGACGTCCCGGAGACGCTGAAGGACAAGCAGATCTACTCACTCGACCTGGGCGCACTGGTAGCGGGTTCCCGCTATCGGGGTGATTTCGAGGAACGCCTGAAGAAGGTGCTCAAGGAGATCCGCACCCGCGGCGACATCGTGCTGTTCATCGACGAGATCCACACCCTCGTCGGGGCCGGCGCGGCCGAGGGCGCGATCGACGCGGCGAGCATCCTGAAGCCGATGCTGGCCCGCGGCGAACTGCAGACCATCGGTGCCACCACCCTCGACGAGTACCGCAAGTACGTCGAGAAGGACGCCGCGCTGGAGCGCCGGTTCCAGCCGATCCAGGTGGCCGAGCCCTCGATCGCCCACACGATCGAGATCCTCAAGGGCCTGCGGGACCGCTACGAGGCACACCACCGGGTGACCATCACTGACGCCGCGCTGGTGAACGCCGCGCAGATGGCCGACCGGTACATCTCCGACCGGTTCCTGCCGGACAAGGCGATCGACCTGATCGACGAGGCCGGGGCCCGGCTGCGGATCCGCCGGATGACGGCTCCGCCGGACCTGCGTGAGTTCGACGAGAAGATCGCGAACGTGCGCCGGGAGAAGGAGTCGGCGATCGACGCGCAGGACTTCGAGCGCGCCGCGAGCCTTCGCGACGACGAGAAGAAGCTGATCAACGCGAAGTCCGAGCGGGAGAAGCAGTGGAAGGCCGGCGACATGGACGTCGTCGCCGAGGTGGACGAGGAGCTGATCGCCGAGGTGCTCAGCACGGCCACCGGGATCCCGGTCTTCAAGCTGACCGAGGAGGAGTCGACCCGGCTGCTCGACATGGAGAAGGAGCTGCACAAGAAGTACATCGGCCAGGAGGACGCCGTGAAGGCGGTGTCGCGCTCCATCCGGCGTACTCGTGCAGGCCTGAAGGACCCGCGCCGGCCGAGCGGCTCGTTCATCTTCGCCGGTCCGTCCGGCGTCGGTAAGACCGAGCTGTCGAAGGCACTGACGGAGTTCCTGTTCGGTGACCAGTCGGCACTGATCAGCCTGGACATGTCGGAGTACTCCGAGAAGCACACGGCGTCCCGGTTGTTCGGGTCCCCGCCTGGCTACGTCGGGTACGAAGAGGGCGGTCAGCTGACCGAGAAGGTGCGCCGTAAGCCGTTCAGCGTGGTGCTGTTCGACGAGGTGGAGAAGGCCCACCCGGACATCTTCAACTCGCTGCTGCAGATCCTGGACGAGGGTCGTCTGACCGACGCCCAGGGCCGCGTGGTCGACTTCAAGAACACCATCATCATCATGACCACGAACCTCGGGACGAAGGACATCGCGAAGGCCGTCAGCCTCGGCTTCTCGCAGGCCAGCGACACCTCGGGTTCGTACGAGAAGATGAAGGCGAAGGTCACCGAGGAGCTCAAGCAGCACTTCCGGCCCGAGTTCCTGAACCGCGTCGACGAGATCGTGGTGTTCCACCAGCACGGCCCGGACGAGATCATCAAGATCGTCGACCTGATGGTCGGGCAGGTGGAGGAGCGGCTCAAGGACAAGGACATGGGCATCGAGCTCACCCCGGCGGCGAAGGAACTGGTCGCCAAGCGTGGCTTCGACCCGGTCCTGGGCGCCCGTCCGCTGCGCCGCGCACTCCAGCGCGACGTCGAGGACGTGCTGGCGGAGAAGATCCTGTTCGGAGAGGTGCGCCCTGGCCAGATCGTTCTGGTCGACGCGGCCCCCGAGGGCACGGTCAACTCCGACGGCCTGGCGGAGTACTTCACCTTCACCGGTACGCCGAAGGCGAGCAGCCCCGACCTGGAGCTGACCGACCTGGCCGCCGGTGGGAGTTCAGGTCTGCAGGACACCTGATCTGAGGGACCTACCCTCCAGCAAGCCGAGCGCGGCGAGCACTTTGCTCGCCGCGCTCGGCATTTTTCTTGCAGCAGATCTGGTGACGATTCGCGGCGCCGCGTCGTCGTACGGGACATGAGTGAGCTGACTGGGCCCCGATGGTTGGCGGCGCTGCGTGGGTATCCGGACTTCCGGCGGCTCTGGGGCGCGCACCTGGTCTCCGCGCTGGGCACGGGGGTGACCGTGCTGGCCATCCCCTTGCTGGCGGCGGTGGTGCTGCATGCGTCACCGCTGGAGGTCGGCATCCTGACGGCGCTGAACGCCGTACCGCATGTGCTGTTCAGCTTGGTGGCCGGCGCGCTGATCGATCGGTGGCCGCAACGGCCCGTGCTGGTTCTCACCGACTTCGGCCGCGCGATCTGTCTGGGCGCCGTACCGGTCCTCGGCCTGTTCGACCTGTTGTCGATGCCGGTGCTGTACGGCGTCGTCCTCCTCGTGCAGACGCAGACGGTGGTGAATGACCTGGCCTCGGCGTCGATGGTGCCGCGGGTGCTTCCGTCCGCGATGCTGGGCGCGGGGAACAGTGCCATCTCGGTCAACGGTTCGGTGGCCGGCATCGCCGGGAACGGGCTGGGCGGTGGCCTGGTCCAGCTCGTTGGCGCCACTGTCGCGATCGCCGTCGATGCCGTGTCGTACATCTGCTCCGGGGTTCTGCTGCTGTTCCTGCGGTCGCCCGAGCTGGTGGCAGCGAGGATCAGTGGGCGCAGGGGGATCATCGGCGACATCCGGAGCGGCCTGGCGTACGTGCTGAAGGATCGGGTCCTGGTCGCGCTGTGCCTGTCGTCCGGCATCGGGGCGTTCGCGGTGGCGATCCGGGACTCGTCGCTGGTGCTGGCCCTCGTGCCTGAGCTGCACTTCTCCGCGGGACTCGTCGGCCTGCTTGCGATGCTCGCCGGCGTGGGCGGGGTGGTGGGAGGGCTGCTGGCGAATTGGGCGGCCACCCGCTTCGGATTCGGCCGCTCGGTCATGGTCGCGATCCTCACGACGGCGGCCGCGATCGCGCTGCTGATGGCGCCGTTCGGCGTG
The DNA here is from genome assembly GCF_045207705.1 of Kribbella sp. NBC_00889. Taxonomy (NCBI): domain Bacteria; kingdom Bacillati; phylum Actinomycetota; class Actinomycetes; order Propionibacteriales; family Kribbellaceae; genus Kribbella; species Kribbella sp. NBC_00889. The sequence goes on from NZ_CP108783.1 coordinate 8,416,416, forward strand.
GTCCCCGCTGTGCTGGTCGGGATCGGACAGTTCGTCGGCGGGGTGTCCGGCGCCGTGTACGCGATCGGCCAGCTGACCATGCGCCAGTTGGTCACCCCGCCGGACCTGCTCGGGCGCGTGAACGCCGTACGACGGTTCCTGGTCTATGCACTGTTCCCGGTGGGCGGTCTCGTCGGCGGGCTCGGTGGAGCCCGGCTGGGCAGCCGGTCGATGCTGCTTGTCGCGGCCGCCGTCATGGCGATCTCTGTGCTCCCGCTGATCCGCGGCAACGTGGCGGGCGCCGAGGGGCATCCGCGGTAGGTGAGATCAGCGGGTACGACGGAGACGGGTGATCGTTCGGGCAAGGGCGGATGAGGTCGCCGGACGGGAGCGCGGGGTGAAGAACTGGGGGAGCGTGGTGAGGAGCCAGGTCAGCGAGGTGGCGAGGGCCACGGCAGGGCCGGGGGCTGTCCAGGTGTCGGTGGGCGTGGCGGGGTTGGTGGCCTGCCAAGTGGCGGCCAGGAAGAGCAGAGTCATGATCGTGGTGACGGCTGCGGTTGCCTGGGACTTGGGGCCGGGCTTCAGGAGCAGTCCGACGACTGTGGTGGCCAGACCGGCCAGCCAAGTGAAGGCCAGAGCCGGTTCGGTCTCGATGCCGAGCTGCCAGACGGACAAGCCAAGGCGCCGGCTGTAGGTCCACGGGAGCAGCAGAGCGACCCCGGTAGCCAGTGCGGCGAAGAGCGTGGCACGAGCAAACCAGCGATGCTCAGCACTGGCCAGCTCGTCTTCTGCCGCGTCGAGACGGCCGGGGAGGTCCTCGTCCGGTAGTCCGGTCATGGGGCGTCCAAGCGGATCAGATCGTTGCCCAGCTGGAAGTAGAGCGCCGACCCGATGACCGTGAGGTGATCGGCGGCCTGCGGGACACCTTGGGTCGGCCCCGCGACGACCGTGACGTGTCCCGGCGCGTCCACGCGGACGAGGTGGCTGCCGTCGTACCCCCAGAGCTTGCCGTCGGGCCCGGCGAACCACGTCCCGTCGGCGGTCCGCTGCAACGCCGGTACGCCGGTCGCCGAGACGGGCCACCCGGTCGTCGAACCACCGAGCAGCGTGACCGACCGCCCGTCCTGCCCGACGAGCACGAGTCGCTCGCCCAGAACCATCGCCACCCCACCGGACGGCAACTGCACCAACCCGTCCGGCCGCAGTGCGCCCTTCACCTGGACGCGACGTACCGAGCTCCCCGGCCCGTAGAGGTTGTAGACGCTCGCAGTGATCGCAGTCACCAGCCGATCCCCGGCGGCCCCGGCGAACTCGGCCTTCTGATCACCCTGCACCGGCTGCGGATCGTGCACACGCGTCGTCCGGCCGTCCACCAGATGTACGGCGGTCTCCGCGCCCGGCTGATCGAGCAGGGTCCACCACACGCCGCCCTGACCGTCCGGAGCCCACGCGCGCGCCGCCAACGGCACTCGAACCCGAACCAGCCTCCCAGCGGCGTCCAGGGCCAGCTGAGAGCTCACGCCGACCGCGCCCGGCTGGCCATCCACCACAGGCACCGCCGGCACGTCGGTCGCCGTGTACGTCGTCGTCCCGGCAACCGGCGTACGCCGATCACACCGGCGATCAGGCGGCGGTGCAGCCGGGTACGCCGCGGCCGCCGTCGCCGCATCAGGAATCACCAGCACCTGGCCGCCCCCACCCGGTGACGCCCCGAGCACCACCGATCCGTCCGGCTTGGCCTCGATGCTCTCGACACCGTCCGCTCCACCCGGCAGCTTCCGCAGTACGCCGTCCGGAGTGATCACCGACGTCGGGGCACCACCACCCAGCCAAAGGTTGCCCCGCACATCGACCGCGAACGCGTCCACGGTCATGGACGAGCTGGCCGCATCGCTGCTTACCACGCAGCCCGCCGGCGCGATCCCGGTCAGCTGCTGCGGTTTTCCGCCCGGCCGGATGATCGCCAACCCGGTCTCGCTCGTACGCCAGGCCGTCGTACTGTCCGGGCCGCTGGAGATCTCGTTGCCTGGTGCACCGATACCTGGGTCGATCACGAAGTCCTTGAGCGCCATGCCCGGTCGCAGCTGGTTCGCGGGGATCTGCCAGGTGGTCGTCGAACCCGACACCACGATCGACCGGTCCGAGTTGCGGTGGCTGAGTGCGGGACCGATGCCGGTCGCAAGGATCTGCACGCCCGGCGTCACGTAGTACGTGCCGTTCTGGTTCTTGTGGCTGAGGCTCACGTCGGCCTGTGCCAGGTCGAGCGGCACGGCCAGGATCGCCCACGGCTTGCCGAGCGCTCCGCCGGCCAGCATGACCATGCGGTTGTCGGCGACGCCCCACAGTGCCGGCGGAGTGGCGCCGTGGTTCAGCGTCACCTGTGGCAGCGCGACTCCGTCCCGGTACGCGAACACCGTCGAGCTCTCGGATCCGGTCCGCCCCAGCAGCCATTGCCCTGGCGACCCGTCGAGCGTCCCGGCCAACGAATCCAAGGCATCCGGCGTACCGATGGACACCCGCATGCCAAGGCGGTCGACCAGTTGGCCACCGTGCAGATCCAGCAACCGGTGCGGCTTCCCGGCAGCTGTTTCGGGCGCATACCCGGCTCCTGTCGCCGACGGAAGCAGCAGCCCGCCGAGCAGCCCGACCACTGCCGCACCGGCAACGACTCGCAGGCCACGGACACCCACCATGCCTGCGGCAACGAGTAGCAAGCCGAGTCCAAGCGCGGTCCAAGCACCCAGACCGGCCCGGTAGCCCACACCATTTGGCAGCTTCGGTGGCAGCCACACCATGTGCGACAGGACCCCGGCAACCACCGCTGTCCCAGTGCCAACGGCCAAGGTACGACGTACCAAACCGGACGACAGCAACGTCGCGACCGCGAGCAGACAGATGGCGACGGCCCATGTCCGGGCCGACGGGATCTCCCAGAGTTGAGACCGGGCTAGACCAGCTTCGGCCGCCGTCGGACCGAGCGCCACCGGGTCGAGCAGTTCACGCCAGGACAGGACCGTGGAGGCCACCAGCAGTACGGCGAGGACGCCGGTGAGCACCGGTATCAGCTGGAGCCGGGTCGAGGGCCAGTTGTCGACAGTGGTCATCAGTCGGACAAAGACTGCCCGCAATTCGGACTGGTTGAGAGGTTCCTCGGCGTCCTCGCCGGGCTCATCGTCGACGGGTGCGGGCGGGGCAGGCGAGCGCATCACCCAGTGCGCCGCCACCGCGGTCGCGATGGTCCCGCAGGCGATGGTGCCGATCACTGCCGGTGAGGTCGTGCACCCCGAGCGGCCCTGCGCGACCAGGCCTGTCCAGGTCGCCACGGTGACCAGCGCGATCGCCGTCGTACCGGTCCATCTGATCTGCCGGCGAAGCTGGAATCGGTCCGCAGACAAGCGATCCGCGAGCACGAGCAGGACCATCGCGACCGGCAGCACCAGGGCCGCACCGCGGCCGTTCACCGGCTGGGTGGTCGCCCGCCAGAGGTAACAGCCTGTGCCCACCGGGGCCGGGACGAGCACCGAGAGCACTGTGGCCACACTGAGACACGCCAGCGTTACACCCTGCCACCCCGTTCGTCGTATGGTCCTGCGGTGCGTGATCTCATCGGTACGAAGAAGGGCCGCCGCGGCCTTCGATTCGGTGGGAAGATCGCGCAGCGGCATGAAAAAGAAGTTACCCGCCACCCATGTACCGCGTTGTAACCCTGTGACCACGCTGATGGACCCGGACTGTCGGAAAGGGGGCCGGGGATGGAATCATCTCGTCGCATGGACGCGCCGCGTCTGCCACTGACCCAGGAACCGGTCGCCGACACCGGTTCCTTTGGCGTGCGGCAAGCGGGAGGCGTGCTCGAACGAGCCCAGCGGATCGCGGACACCCTGCGCGAGCAGGCCGAGCACGAGAACGACGTCGTCCGCGAGGAAGCCGGCCGGATCCGGGCCCAGAGCGAGCGGCTGCGGGCCGACGCCGAGGCAGCGGCGCAGAAGCTGCGGACCGACGCGAACGCCGCCGCGCAGCGCCTGCTGAACGACGCCGATCGGGCCGCCGACCAGCTGCGGAACGAGTCCGAGGCCGAGGCCGACCGGGTCCGCGCCGAGGCGGAGGCCACCGCCGAGCGACTCCGCGCCGAGTCGACCGCCGAGGCGGAGCGAGTACGCCGGGATGCCGCGGCCGCAGCGCAGCAGCTGCACGCCGAGTCGACCGGTGAAGCGCAGCGGGTCCGGGCCGAGGCGAACTCGATCGCGCAGCGGCTGAAGGCGGAGTCGGAGAGCGCGGCCGAACAACTCCGGGCCGCCGTGGCAGACGAAGTGGCCAGGCGCCGGGCCGAGTCCGAGGCTGCGGCCGAGCAGCTGCGGACCGAGACCCAGGCGGCGGCCGACCGGTTGCGGGTCGAGTCGCAGGCGGCGGCGGACCGGCGGATCGCGGGCGCCGAGGCCGAGGCGGCGCGGCTGAAGGAAGAGGCCGACGAACTGCTCGAGGACGCCCGGATGGCGCGGGAGTCGGCACAGCAGACGATCGAGCGGGCCGGTCGCGAGGCCCAGCAGCTTGTTGCCGACGCCGGAGAGCAGGCCGCGCTGGTCTCGCAGGCGGCTGTGCGCAACGAAGCCGACCTGATCGCCCGCGCCGAGACCGAGGCGAGCGAGCTGCGAGCGTCGGTGGAGCTCGCGGTCGAGGGCGCCCGGGAGAAGGCGCGGGTCGAGATCGCCGAGGCGCACGCGGAGATCGAGCGGTTGCGCGGTGAGAACCGGGCCGAGCTGGAGCGGCGGACCGCCGAGCTCGAGGAGACCGAGCGGGCCAAGCTGGCCTCGATCTCGCTCGAGATCGACAAGCTGCGGGCCGAGGCGGTCGCCGAGATCGCCGAGCACAAGGCCGCGGCCGCGGCCGGCAACGAGCGGCTGATGGCCGACGCCCGCGCGCAGGCCAAGCTGGTCGTCGACTCGATCGAGGCTGATCGCCGTACGGCGGCGGCCGAGGCGCAGCGGATCGTCGAGGACGCCAACAAGGCGGCCGAGGCGGCGCTCGCGGAGGCCGAGCGGCAGACCAGCTGGAGCAAGAGGACAGTCGACGACCTGATCGGTGCGGCCGAGTCCGAGGCCGAGTCGATCCGGGCGCAGGCCCAGGCCGAGGCGACCGACGTACTGCGTCAGAAGCGGGCGCACATGCGCCGCGTGGTCGGTCGCACGACCAGCCGGCTGAAGCAGACCCAGGACGCCATCGCCAGGGAGAACGCCGAGCTGACCACGCTGGCCGAGACCACGCTGTCGACGGCCAGCCAGCAGGCGGAGGCGACGCTGGCGAGCGCCCAGCACGAGGCGGAGAAGCTCACCGCCCAGGCGCAGAACCGGGCGGACAAGCTGAAGGGCAACGCACAGACCGAGGCCCGCGAGATCGTCGAGCGGGCGATCCGCCGCGAGGCCGAGGCCCAGGCCAGCACGCAGGTACTGCGGGAGCGGGCCGCCAACGATCTGGCCGATGCGCAGCGCCAGTCGCACGACCTGATCCGCAAGGCCCGCGCCGAAGCGCAGCAGCTCGAGGCGCAGGCCCGCGAGCATGCCGACGACCAGCGTGCCCAGGCCCGAAAACTTCTCGCCGACGCCGAGGCGAGGGTCGCGGCACTGAACCAGCGCCGTGATGAGATCACCAAGGAGCTCACCCAGCTTTCGGGTGTGATCGAGGCACTCGCTGTACCGGGATTCCGTCCAGGTGGTGGAATGTCATCCAGCGAGGGTTCCACGGGGGAATCAGGATGAGGACGTGACAGTCAGATCCTTGTCAGTGACAATGTGTGATCCACCCACCCACCGAAGTGAGCATCAGAAGACATGAGCAGTGAAAGCCCAACCCCGTTCCGGACCGTTCTGCGTGGCTACGAGCCTGCCCAGGTGGACCAGCACATCCGTGAGCTGACCACCTCGCTGACCGCGCTGCAGCAGCAGTCCGAGCAGCTGCAGCGCCACGTCCAGGAGTTGCAGCAGCGCACGGACGCCGCGGAGTCGGCGGTCATCTCCGCCCAGGAGGACAACAAGGACCGGACGCCCACCTTCACCGAGTTCGGTGAGCGGGTGGCGAAGATCCTGTCGCTGGCCGACGACGAGGCCCGTGACCTGGTCACCCGGGCCCGCACCGACGCCGAGGCGATCGTCGCCGACGCCGAGGCGCACGCCAAGAAGGTCCGCAAGGAGGCCGAGCAGTACTCCCTGGACTGGAAGAGCGAGGTCGACGCCGAGGCTGCCCGCATCCTGGAGGAGGCGCGCACCCAGGCCGACGACATGCGTGACGAGGCCGAGCGCGACGCGACCGCGCGCCGCAGCGAGGCCCAGGCGCTGTACGAGCAGGAGCGGGCCAAGTCCGCTCAGGCCGCGGCCGCCTTCGAGACCACCCTGGCCGAGCGCCGGGGCAAGGTCGAGCAGGAGTTCGCCGCCCGGACCGCGCTGGCCGAGCAGCAGCTGGCCGCCGTCACCGACCGCGCCGCCCAGGTGCAGCGCGAAGCCGACCGCTCCCGCTCCGAGGCGGAGCGGCTGGCTCAGCAGCAGCTGGCCGACGCGAACCGGCAGGCTCAGGAGATCGTTGCCGCCGCCAAGGACAAGGCGGAGCGGATCCGGGCCGAGTCCGAGCGCGAGCTCGCCGCCGCGACGCAGCGCCGGGACAGCATCAACGCGCAGCTGACCAACGTCCGCCAGATGCTGGCGACGCTGTCCGGCAGCCCGGCGATGCCGCTCGACCTGCTGGCCGACGACGACGAGCAAGCCACCACCGGCAGCAAGAAGAACTGAAACACCAGGCCGGCCCGAGAACCTCGGGCCGGCCTTTCAGTTCGAGTGACCGGTCGCTCAGTTCGGCAACCGGTAGCGAGCGCGCGGGAGCGGCTCGACCAGGCCATCGGCCACGAGGCCGTCCAGCGCGCGCTCACGTTGGACCTCGTCATGCCAGCAGACGTCCAGAGCCTTCTTCGGTACGGCGCCTGACTCGGCCCGCAGGACGGCCAGCAGCCGGCCGCGGACTTGGCGATCGGTACCTCCGTAGGTCTGCCCTCTGCGCGGCGGACCGTCGTACGGCGGGCTGCCGGCGAGGACCCAAGCGCAGCGGTCGCGGATCGGGCAGTCGCCGCACTTCGGCGTACGTGCTGTGCAGATCAATGCGCCGAGCTCCATCGAGGCAACTGCCCAGCGGGCCGCTGTCGGTTCGTCTGCGGGCAGTGCGGTCGCTGCCAACCGCTGGTCGGCCGCAGTGGGGGAGATGGTCGGCTGTGCGACGCCGGTGAGAGTTCTCGCGAGCACCCGGCGCACGTTCGTGTCGACAACCGCGTGCCGCTGGCCGAACGCGAAAGACGCGATCGCTGCGGCCGTGTAGGTGCCGACACCGGGGAGGGCGAGCAGTGCTTCGTGGTCGTCCGGTACTTCGCCGCCGTGGCGCTCCACAATCGCCTGTGCCGCCGCGTGGAGCCGCAGCGCACGCCGTGGGTACCCGAGCCGGTCCCAGGCCCGCACAGCCTCGCCTGGCGGCTCGACAGCCAGGTCCACCGGCTTCGGCCACCGCTCCAGCCAGGCGTGGTACGCCGGCAGCACCCGATTGACCGGTGTCTGCTGCAGCATGAACTCACTGACCATCACCGCCCACGGACCGGTGTCGGGCTGCCGCCACGGCAGCACCCGGGCGTTGGCGTCGTACCAGCGCAGCACCGGCTCGTGCAGAGCGGTAGCTGCGGCGGTGAGCGGCGAGCCTGACTGGTCGAGCACAGAGCCGATATTAGGGTGCGAGCATGAGCAGCCTGCTCCGTCCGGTCGGGCATCTGCCCGCCAGCGTGTACTGGTTCCGCCGGGGACTGGTACTCGTCGTTCTGGTGCTGCTGTTCATCCTGGTCTTCCGGCTGTTCTCCGGTGGCGGTGACGATCCGCAGAACTCGGCCGCGTCCGGCCCGCAGCAGAACCCAAGCAGCGCCCCGCCACCGACGCCGGTCACCACACCGACGGCGACACCGACCGACACGCCGGCCAGGAGCACGCCGCCGCCGACGCCGCGCGACACCAACTGCGAAGGATCCGACCTCCGCGTCGACGTACTGCCCGCGACCCGACGGATCGTCTCCGGGTCCGTGCTGAACTTCGTGGTCCGGCTCGACGCGGTCTCGGACGGGTGCAAGGCGAGTGTCGATCCCAGTCGGCTGACCGTGACGGTGACGTCGGGGAACGACCTGATCTGGACCACGACCCATTGTGCGCAAGCGATCAAGCGCGCCACCCTGGTGGTTGCCGAGGGCAAGCAAGCGACCAGTACCGTGGCGTGGAACGGCCACCGGTCCGGCCCCGGCTGCCTGCCGGGGCAGCCGGTGGCCAAGCCCGGTACCTATGTGGTCAACGCCGTTTTCGACGGCACTCCGTCATCCGCGCAGGCCTTCCAGATCGTTTGATCCCGGTACGTCGGCAGGCCGCGCCATGTGCGACGGCTTGACGAACAGCAGCGCCGCGACCAGACCGATCAGCAGTACGGCGCCCGGCAGGATCAGCGACTGAGCCATCGAGTCACTGAATCCCTGCACCAGCGCCGGCGGCAACTTGCCTCCGGCAACAGCACCCTCGCCGGCAGGCGCACCACCTGGCAGGGCCGGCAGGTTGTGGGCCAGTCGCGACTCGATCAGTACGGCGATGCCCGCGCTGCCGAGGACGGCACCGACCTGGCGCGTCGTGTTGTAGACACCCGCGCCGGCTCCGGCCTGGTTCATCGGCAGGTTCCGCGTCGCGGTGCTGCCGATCGGCGCCCACATGAAGCCGTTCGCGACACCCAGCAATGCGATCGGCAGCAGCAGCTCCCAGATCGGCAGGTCCGGCTCGATCACCAGGCTCAGCCAGAACATCGACACCGAGCAGCAGAGCAGCCCGAAGCCCGCGATGAACCGTGGCGGCGTCCGGTCGACCAGCCGGCCGACGAACGGCGCCAGCGCACCGGAGATGACCGCCATCGGGACCAGCAGCAACGCGGCCTTCGTCGGGCTCAGGCCACGGACCGCCTGCGCGTACAGCATCAACGGGAACGCCATCGCGGTGATCGCGAACCCGACCGTGGTGATCGCGATGTTGGCCAGTGAGAAGTTGCGATCCTTGAACAGGCCCAGTGGCAGCAACGGCTCACCGCGGTTGCGGGACTGCCAGATGACGAAGGCCGCCAGGAGCACCAGCCCGGTGATGATCAGCGACCAGACCGAGATCGGTCCCTTGATCTGACCCCAGTCGTACTTCTGACCCTCCTGGATCCCGAACACCAGGCAGAACAGGCCGGTCGTGCTCAACGCGACACCGATCAGGTCGAACTTGTGCGGGTGCGTCTCCAGGTTCGGCACCAGCCGCATGGCCAGCACGAAGCCGACCACCCCGACCGGCGCGTTCACGAAGAAGATCCACTGCCAGCCGAGACCGTCGACCAGGACGCCGCCCAGGATCGGGCCGACCAGGGTCGCCACGCCGGCCGTCGCGCCCCACAGGCTCATCGCCCGGCCGCGCTGGTCCGGCGGGAAGATCCGGGTGATCACCGCCATCGTCTGTGGCGTCATCATCGACGCGCCGAGACCCTGGAAGACCCGGGCCACGATCAGCATCCCGATCGTGGTGGTGAAACCGCACCAGACCGAGGCCAGCGTGAACAGGGCCAGACCGGTCAGGTAGACCTTCTTCGGCCCGACCCGGTCGCCGAGCCGCCCGGTCACCAGCAGCGGTACGGCGTACGCCAGCAGGTAGGCGCTGGTCACCCAGAGGACGCTGCCGACGTCGGTGCCGAGATCGTCCAGGATCGCCGGGGTCGCGACCGACACGATGGTCGAGTCGACCAGGATCATGAAGAAGCCGAGCACCAGCGCCCACAGCGCCGGCCAGGGCCGAACCTCCGGCCTCACAGTTTCTTGCGGGGTTGCCATTCCAAGTCCTTGCTCTCGATACGTTCGATGACGGTGGCGAGCCAGTCGCGTTCCGCGGCGATCTGACTGCGGACGTAGGCGCCGCCGATCCAGTACGGCTCGTACACCTTCGCCGCCCGTGCGGCGCCGACCACGTCGTCCAGATCGGCCAGCCAGCGATCCAGGTCCTCGACGCGGCGGCGGAACCGCAGCACCGCGTCCTCGGCGTCCAGGTTGTGTGCCTCGCTCAGCACCACCGGGAAGAGCGGGTACTCGTAGACGTACTTCTCGATGCCAAGTTCCACCCGCCGGGTCAGCGCTTCGCTGCCCTCCGGAGTGATCTCGTACGTCGTCCGTTCGGGGCGGTTGCCGGCGCGTTCGGTGCCGATCGCGCGGACGAGGTTCTGCCCGGCCAGTCGCTCGACCGTGTGGTAGAGCGAGCCGGGGCGGACCTTGACGATCCGGTCGTTGTGCCGGCTGATCAGCAGTTGGTACATCTCGTAGGCGTGCATCGGGCGCTCCTCGAGCAGCGCCAGCACCGAGATCGCCAGCGGGGTCAGGTCGGCCATCGTCCTCCACCCGGAGTGTTCCGCGCGAAATGTTCCGTGTGGAGTATTACTCGCCGTATCCCGGAAACGCAAGCGCCCCCGGGCTCGGTCACGAGCCGGGGGGCGCTTGGTGGCAAATGGTCAGACGTAGCGTTCGAGGATGCTGGATTCGGCCAGCCGGGACAGGCCCTCGCGGACCGTGCGGGCGCGGTTCTCGCCGACGCCCTCGACCGTCTGCAGGTCGTCGATACTTGCCGCCAGCAACTTCTGCAGGTGGCCGAAGTGATCGATCAGCCGGTCGATGACAGCGCCCGGCAGGCGCGGCACCTTGGCCAGCAGGCGGTAGCCGCGCGGGGTGACGGCGGCGTCGAGCTGCTCGGCGCCACCCAGCTGCAGGGCCCGGGCGACCTGGCCGATGTCGAGCAGATCCGTGGGGCTGACCGCATCCAGCTCGAGCAGTACGTCGTCGGCCGTCTTGGGCCGGCGGCCCGCGGCCGGCGGCAGGTAGTCGCGAACCACGAGCTCACGTTCGCCGGCGACACCGGCGACCAGCTCGTTCAGCTGCAGGGTGAGCAACCGGCCGTCGGTCCCGAGCTCGACGACGTACCCGTCGATCTCGGTGGCGATCCGGCGGACCATCTCCAGCCGCTGCGCGACAGCGGCCACATCCCGGACCGTGACGAGGTCCTCGATCTCCAGTGCGGACAGGGTGCCGGACACCTCGTCGAGACGCAGCTTGTATCGCTCCAGAGTGGCCAGGGCCTGGTTGGCGCGGGACAGGATGGCGCCGGAGTCCTCGAGCACGTAGCGCTGGTCGTCGACGTACAGCGCGATGATGTGCATCGACTGCGACACCGAGATCACCGGGAACCCGGTCTGCCGCGCGACCCGGTCGGCGGTGCGGTGCCGGGTGCCGGTCTCATCGGTGTGGATCGACGGGTCGGGCATCAGGTGCACGGCGGCGCGGATCAGCTGGGTGGCGTCGCGGTCGAGGATGATCGCGCCGTCCATCTTGCTCAGCTCACGCAGCCCGGTCGCGGTGAACTCGACCTCGATCTCGAAGCCGCCGGTCGAGATCGAGTCGACGGTCTTGTCGTGACCCAGGACGAGCAGGGCGCCGGTACGCCCGCGCAGGATCCGTTCCAGGCCTTCGCGCAGTTCGGTACCCGGTGCCACCGCCGCGAGGGTCGCGCGCATCCGGGCGCCGGTGCTGTTCTTGTCGGAATTCGGAGCCACGGAACCTGAGTCTATGCGGTCACGCCGCTGCGTTCGCGCCGAAGTACCCGGCGACCGGTCGCTCGGCAGGTCAGGTCGCGACGGTGTTCGCCCGTGCGCGTGCAGCCGCCCGTGCATCCGGACCGTGCAGTTCCGGTTCCCCGCGTGAAACCCGACCTTCCGCGGTACGGCGTCTGCCGCGTCAGGGGCAGCGGATGACCTGGCCGGCGTACGACAGACCACCGCCGAAACCGAACAGCAGCACCGGCGCGCCGGACGGGATCTCGCGCCTCTCGACCAGCTTGGACAGGGCGATCGGGATGCTCGCCGCGGACGTGTTGCCGGACTCGACGACGTCCTTGGCGATCACCGCGTTGGTCGCGCCGAGTCGCTTCGCGAGCGGCTCGATGATGCGCAGGTTGGCCTGGTGCAGCACCACGCCGCCGAGATCCTCGGGCTTGAGCCCGGCCTTCGCGCAGACCTGCTGGGCGATCTCGGGCAGCTGGGTGGTGGCCCAGCGGAAGACGCTCAGGCCTTCCTGCTGGAACGGGCCTTCGCGGCCCTCGATCCGGACCGCGTCCGACATCTCCGGCACCGAGCCCCAGACCACCGGACCGACCTCGCGCTCGTCGCTCGCGACCACCACGGCCGCGCCGGCACCGTCGCCGATCAGCACGCAGGTCGTGCGGTCGGTCCAGTCGGTCCAGTCGCTCAGCTTCTCCACGCCGATCACCAGCGCCTTCGTCGCGTCGCCGGCGCGGATGGCCTGGTCGGCCATCGCCAGTGCGTAGGCGAAGCCGGAGCATGCGGTGTTCACGTCGATCGCGGCCGGGTTGCCGAGGCCGAGGCGGGCCGCGACCCTGGCGGCGATGTTCGGTGAACGGTCGATCGCCGTACAGGTGGCGACCACGACGTAGTCGATCTCGTCCTTGTCGAGGCCCGCGTTGGCCACGGCCTTGTCGGCCGCACGCCAGGCCATCTCGTCGACACTCTCGTCGGGCGCGGCGATCCGGCGTTCGCGGATCCCGACCCGGCTCTGGATCCATTCGTCACTGGTCTCGACCATGGTGGCGAGCTCGTCGTTGGTGAGCACCCGCTCCGGTTGATAGTGGCCGAGCGCGACAACTCTGGATCCGGTCATCTCGAGTGCTCCTGAGGTCATCCGGCAACGCCGGGCGGTATCCCAGGTTCAGCACTGAACCCGGCGGGGGCGCCTCAAGACTACGTTCCGTCGACCGCGCCCCGGCAGCCCGCGTCTCATCCCTTACCGGATCTTGTGGGCAGGGACACACCCCCGCCCCACAACCCCCTATCACCCCTCCACGCCGACTTGCCCGCCAGGTCCTGGCCGCCGCCGCGTCCGCCATCGCGCGCGAGGCCGCGCCGGGCCCGCTGCCCAGCGCGCAGTGGCTGGCGGCGTACAGCTCGACAGGAGGTGTCCAACGAATGCCGGCTGATGAGCACACGGCACCGTTGGAGCACGCGCCCGCGGAGCACAGACCTCCTGTCGAGCTGTACGCCGAGGTCCCGCCCAGAGAAACGTGGAGCCGCACGCCCGGGAACACGTGGACCGTCTGCGGACACGCGGGGTGGCGTGGTCCCCAGGCCGGCGGGAAGCGCGGCGACGGAGAGAGGGAGAGCGCGCGGGGTTGGTGTCAGGTGAGGCCGGCGGCCAGGAGGGCGGAGGGGAGGTCGGGGGCGGCGAAGGTGCGCAGGCCGTACTTGGCCTGGATGTCCATCGGCTTGAGATCCTTGCCGCGGTTGGGGACGTCGGCGGGGACGATCGCCTTGGTGAAGCCGAGGCGGGCGGCCTCGGCGAGGCGCTTCTCCAGACCGCCGACGCGGCGCACCTCACCGGCCAGCCCGACCTCGCCGATCGCGATCAGGCCGGGGTGGATCGGGCGGTCCATCACCGAGGACGCGACCGCGATCGCGACGGCCAGGTCGGCCACCGGTTCGGTGATCTTCACGCCTCCGACGGTGGCGACGTACACCTCCTGGTCGGTCAGCTTGAGGCCGACCCGGTTGCCGAGGACGGCGAGAACCATCGCGACCCGGGACGACTCGAGTCCGGAGGTGGTCCGCCGCGGCTGTGGCGCGGCGGACGGGCCGACCAGCGCCTGGACCTCGGCCAGCAGCGGCCGGCGGCCCTCCATCATCACGGTCACGCACGTCCCGGCGACGGGCTCGGCGTGCTCGGAGACGAACAGGCCGGTCGGATCGCTCACCTCGACGATTCCGGTGTCGACCATGTCGAAGCAGCCGACCTCGTCGGACGGACCGAACCGGTTCTTCGTCGCTCGCACCATCCGGAACCCGGAGTGCCGGTCGCCGTCGAAGGCCAGGACGACGTCGACCAGGTGCTCGAGCATCCGCGGGCCCGCGATTGCCCCGTCCTTGGTGACGTGGCCGACGAGCACGACGGCGATGTGCCGCTCCTTGGCCAGCCGCACCAGCGCACCGGTGACCTCACGCACCTGGGTCACGCCGCCGGGAGCGCCGTCCACCTCGGGATGCGCCATTGTCTGCACCGAGTCGATCACCAGGAACGTCGGCTCGACCGCGTCCACCTGGCCGACCACCGCGGACAGGTCCGTCTCGGCCGCGAGGTACAGCTCGTCGACCAGCGCATCGGTCCGGCCGGCTCGCAGCCGCACCTGGGCGGCCGACTCCTCACCCGACACGTAGAGCGTGCGCTGCCCGCGGCGGGCCGACTGCGCGGCGACCTCGAGCAGCAGCGTCGACTTGCCGACCCCGGGCTCGCCGGCGAGCAGGATGACGGCGCCCGGCACGACGCCGCCACCGAGAACGCGATCGAGCTCTGCGATGCCGGTCGGGCGGGACTCGGCCTCGATGACCGAGACCTTCGCGATCGGCATGGCCGGCGACGACACCGGCCCGGCGCTGATCCGGGAGGCCTTCGGCGCGCCGACCTCGGCGACCGTGCCCCAGGCTTGGCATTCACCGCAGCGTCCGATCCAGCGCGCCGAGGTCCACCCGCACTCGGTGCACGCGAACTGCGGCTTCGCCTTCGTCGTCCCCGTCACCTTCGCCATGCGGAACAACCTAGGCGAACCCGCCGACAAAACGTCAGCGGCTGAGCGTGAAGTGATCCCGGACCCGGTCGAGCAGCCGGCGGATCCGGCTGGCCGTGACCCCGGCCCCACCGTCGTCGTCGACCTCGGGCGGCTGACCGTCCTCCTGCGCGGCTTCGAGGTACTTCGTCAGCAGTTCACTCTCCGACGTCCGGAGGTCGGCGCTTCGCTCGAGCAACGCCCGGGCCTGCTTCTTCCGGCCGGCCACGACCTCGGCCGATCCGAGGTGCTGCAGGCACCGGGCGCGGCCTTCGCTTTCGTCGATCTCCGAGTAGAGGTGTTCCGCATGTCGCCACATCCGCTTGGCCTCGTGCGGACTGCGTTGCATCCAGGCCGCTACCCCCATGAGCTCGGACGCGTGTGCCTGGCCGCTGATGTCGCCGGCCGCGCGGGCACGTGCGACGGCGGGCCGGAGCTGGTCGAGTGCCTCTTCCGGCTCCAGCTGGTACAGGTTCACGATCGCGCGGTTGATGAGGATCGCCACCTCGGCAGCCAGGTCAGGGCCCGGCCGGTTGAGGCGCGCGTCGTCCAACCGGTCCCGCGCGTTCAGCACCGCCTCGACCCGGTCGTTGCCCGCCGGCGACTGTTCCGCGCGGGCCAGGTGCAGCAGCGCCCGCTCGACCTGCCGGCGAGTCGTCAGCGCCGCCGCGGTCCGGCTGTGGGTCGCCACGTTGTCCGAGACGCCCAGCCGTGTGGTCGCGCTCTCCAGATCACCGAGCAGTCGGTACGCCGTCGCCTCGCGAGCCGCAGCGAGTTCCGCGAGATCGCGGCGGCCGCATGCCTCGGCAACGGCCGACAGGAGTTCGCTGAGCTCCAGCAACGGGAGGGGCTCGGACCGGCGCAGGTACCAGACCTCCAGTGCGTCGCAGATCCGGGCGAAGTCGTCCGCGATGCCTTCGCGTGGCTTCTCGGCCTGCAGGAGTTCGCGCAGTTGCGGCTCGTTCAGTGAGTACCACTCGGCCGCCGCCAGACCGCCGGTGTCGGAGCCGAGCGCGATCATCCACTGCTCGGCCTCCTCCGCCGCTGCGCGCAGCTCCGGCGCCGCGACGACTGCGACAGCCTCCTGCCGCCGTCGCTTGTACGCCGCCAGCACGGTCGGCGCGTAGTACGCCGCCCAGATGAGCAGGAACAGGAAGGTCAGCGACAGGCCGACCACACGGACCCAGCCGCCGCTGTCGAGACTCTGCGACAACCGCTCGCCCGCAAGACCGGACAGCAACGCCGAGGCGAGTGCGCTGATCCCGAAGAAGTCACCCCGCCGCCTGCCGGGGCGCGGCTTGTTCTCCGGCTTCGGTTGCTGGTCGCCAGGTGTCATGGCCGACTCCCTGCGGTCAGTCCACGCACCACTTTCTGCCAGAACGTCAGCATCAGTACGGCGGGCACAACAGACGCGACCACAGCGGCAGCAGCGACAGTCCCGCTGGACGCGGAGAACTGCCGAGCCTCGCCCCACAACACAAGCGACAACGGCGTCGTACCAGGACCACTGATCAGGAACCCGACGATGAAGTCGTTCCACACCAGTGCGAACTCCAGCACCGCCACAGCGATCAACGCCGGCCGATAGGTCCGCTGCACCGTTGCCAGTACGGCGCTCTGTCGCGCAGGACCCAGCAATGCCTCAGAAACCAGGGCCGGTGGAGCAGAGGCGAACGCGGACCGCAGGAGCAGGACAGCGAACGGCAGACCGGCGGCCGCATGGACCAGTGCCAACGCGATCCGCGACCCGGCCAACCCCGCTGCACCGATCGCATCCTGCAACGGAGCGGCGTACATCTGAACCGGGGTCACCGCGAGTACGACGAACACGGCCATCACCACACGGCCCAGCCACTGCGGTAGACCGCCCCACGCGACCAGATAGGCCGTCGGTACGGCGATCACCAGGAGAACTGCTGTGGCTGCGCCGGCAATGAGGACTGTCGACAGCAAGGCCCGGAACAGCCCGATGTTCGCGGCAGCACTGAACGACGAGAAGCCGAGACCGGACACCGACCACCACCCGTGCAGACCGGCCTCGCGTGGGGAGTGGAGAGCAGTGGCGACCAGCACCACAGCAGGGAAGATCCACACCAGGCTGACTGCGAAGCCGACGATCCACCCGAAGCGGCGTACCAGCTTGCTGGGTTTCGGACGGCCCAGCGTCGGATCCGGAGTCACCACAGAGACCGGCATCGCCCAGCGGCGTCGGCGCAGGCCGCGTACGCCGATCACGGCGACAGCTGCCACGATCGCGAACAGCACCACACCCAGCGCCGCCGTGCGCCCCGAGTCGGCTCCATTCGCGTTCGCACGCCACCAGTTCAGGCCGAGCACGTCCGCGGAGCCTTGCATGGAACCAGGTACGACGATCAGGACCAGGTCGAAGACCCGAACCGCCGCGATGACAAGGGTCAGCGTCACTACACCGGTGATCGGCCGGAGCAGTGGGATCTCCAACGCGAACAGTCGTCGCCAGCCGGTGACACCCTCGGCGGCGATCGTGCGGGTGACGTCGTCCGGTATCGCGTCCAGGCCGGCGCGGAACAGCGAGACGACGTACCCGAGCCAGGTCCAGCCGAAGGCGGACACCAGTACGAGCCAGAACAGGCCGGGGCCGAGCCACACCGGGCTCGTGCCGAACAGCCGCGTCCAGACCGCGGTCACCGTGCCGCGCTCCGGTGCCGGGTCGAAGATCAACCGGAACGTCGCGCCCGACACCAGCACGGACACCGCAAATGGGATCACCAGCGCAGGCTGCAGGAACGACGTCAGGCCGGGCAGCCGATAACTCAACAGGGCAAGGAAGAACCCGACCACGACCAGCGTGAACGCGACCAGCACCCAGGCCAGACTGTTGCCTACGGCACGCAATGCGCCGGGGTCGCCCATCACCGCGAAGTTGCCGAACCCGAAGCCGCTGGTGGTCCGGAACGCCGCCACCACAGTCACCCCGATCGGGATCAGCAGCAGGCAGCTGAGCAACAGTGCGGGGAGCCCCAACAGATACGGTCCGGCCGGTCGCCGCGGCTTGCCGGCCACGGGACGGCCGCTCACCTCGCGGCCGACGATCTCCAGTGACAGGCCGTTCGTCTGCAAGCCCATCAGCTCTCCACCTCACGCAGTTCGTTCACCGCGTCATCGACAGCCCGCGGTACGACGGCACTGCCGCGATCGCCGATCCTGATCAGGAAGTCGGTGAGCACTCGCCACAGTCCGTTGATGCCACCAACGGGTCCGAGTTGGTCGGACAGGTCGAACTGGAGAAGTCCGTTCGGCGCGGTCAGTTGTTCGGCCAGCCTGGTCAGCTCGGGGGAGTAGCCCGACACCCGTCCGTCGACCAGGAAGCCGCCCTGTCTGATCCACGGGTCCACCGCGGTCGGTGTGGACAGGCGGCGGACCAGATCGACCGCGTCGTCGCTGGAAGGCTTCGGCAGCACCATCACGTCGCCTCCGACCACGACCGGCGCGGCGGCGCCCGGCGCGAGTGCGGGGAACGTGAACACTCCGATGTCGTCCGGATCGGCCGCGAACGAACGCACTACCGGCTCAGCGAAGTCGGACGCCAACACCATGGCGGCACGGCGATGGCCGAACACCTCGACGATCGCGTCCGGGAACTGCTGCACGAGTGAGCGCTTCACACCGCCGGCCAGCGCACCCGGAGCGGACCACATGGATCCCAGCAAACGAAGGGCTGCGGCGAACTCGGGTCGTCGTGACGGCCGCGGCTCCGTCGCTGTCGCCAGCCCTGCATAGACGGCAGGCGCTATGCCCAGCAGGACGTTCTCGAGAAAGTCGGTGAGCACCCACCCATCGCCCGCGGCCAGCGAGAGTGGCCGGACACCTGCATCCGACAGTGTCTTGTTCAGCGTCAGCCAGTCCGACCAGAGCTGTGGCGGCTCCACACCGACCTCCCGGAACACCGAGGGCCGGTACCAGACCGCTGACTTGTGTGCCGTCTTGAACGGGACGCCGTACGTCTTGCCGTCGTACACGAGCAGGTCTTTCCAGAGTCGTGCCCGGCCGGGGTCCGCCACCTCGTCCGGGATGGCCTGGAGGTCGTTGCGCTCGTTGCGTTCGCGCGGGACCAGTCCGGGCTGCGGCAGCATCACGATGTCCGGCCGCCGCCCGGAGCGGGCCCCGAACGCAGTCGAGATGTCGTCGCCCAGCGGCACGACCTCCACCGGATAGTCCAGCTTGCCCAGACCGTCGAGTACGTCGTGGAACGCGTGCAGCTCCTGACCGCTCCAACTCACCGCCACCCGCACACTGCGCCGGAGTCCCAGCACGTCGTTCGAACAGCCCGCGACCATAAGCGTCGCGGCGGCTCCCAGGAACGCTCTGCGGCTACTAGGCATCGCGGAAGCCCGTCGTACGGCCGGAGTCGGTGGTGATCAGCAGCACTGCGGCTCCGTACAGCTCAGGGGGTGGTTCCTCGGGCGGGTGGTGAAGCCGGAGCAGCGATCCCCACGTCGGCAGGCCGGCTGCGTCCTCCAGCACGATCAGCCTCGGGTGTGCGCGGAGTGCACGGGCCACACCGGCCAGCCGGCGACGGCCTGGGGTGATCTCGTGCGGATAGCGATCCAGTACGTCGTCCAGTCCGCAGTCTCCTGCGGTGACGAGGCTCTCCTCCTCCGCGGCCTTGCGGGTCACGCGGTGCCTCACGATGTGGCCGTGGACGATGTTGCCGAGCACCGTCAGGTGTGGCAGCAGTCCCCCTTCGGCAGGCACCAACCGGACCGGATCGCCGATCTTCACGACTGCATCGGCCGGTGGATCGTCCGCACCGGTCAGTACATCGACCAGCCGGCGTGCCGCAGCGGCCGACGGCATCACCAGCGCTCGCTGCTCGCCTACGTCGATCCGGACCTTCTCCGGCAAGCCGGGGACCTGTTCGAGCAGCAGACCGTCCATCCCTGGCTGGCGCCTCCCCAGAAGACCCGTCGAGTGGTTCGTCAACCCTATGGGGAGTGGAGGTCGGTTCGCAGGGCCGTCCGGGTGTCGTTTCAGAAGAGGTTCAGAAGGTCCGGCTCCACAGGTTGATCGCGTAGTCGACCTCGACCCCCGCATGCGATGCGATGATCCGCTCCGCGTCGGCCGGCGTGAACTCGATCCGGATCACCGCCTCGAGGTCCTCCCGGCGTTCGAACCGCCAGCCCATGTCGAGTTGCGTCCGCTGCCAGCCGCGCGCGGTCCAGAAGGCCTCCACCTCTGCCGCTTTGATCTTCGGGTACGACTCGGTGAACCAGCGCCCGAACGTCGACCGGCTCCCGTCGTTGTCAATCACGAACGCGGTCCCGCCGTGCCGCATCACCCGGTCCAGTTCGGCCAGCCCCGGTTCGCAGCCCGGCCCGAAGAAGTACGCCCAGCGCGCGTGCATCACGTCGATCGTCGAGTCCAGCACCGGCAGCCGCTGCGCCGTACCCTGCCGGACCTCGACGTTCGGCAGGTCCTTGGTACGGCGCTTGGCCGCGTCGGCCAGTGCACCATGCGGCTCGACTCCGATGACCCGGCCCGCGGTCGCCGCGAACGTCGGCAGGTGGAACCCGGTGCCGCATCCGATGTCGAGCAGCGTCGCGCCGCCCCAGTCCCGGATCGCCCGCATGGCCGGCTCGATCACCCCGCCAGGATCGACGGCCCGGTTCTCGACCTCGTAGACCTTCGGGTGATGCCAGATGTTGGGACTCGGAATCCCACCTTCCGCGATGCTCACACCGCTAGACACTAGTTGCTGCCGGCACTGGTCTGGTCGTGGCGGCCAGGAGTGCGATCGGGATCAGGAGCATCCCGCAGAGGACGGCGAGCCAGTGGAAGCCGAGTACGGCGAGGATCGGGCCGGCTGCCGTACCGGCGATCGAGGCGAATGCACCCATGGTCAGGTCGGACAGGCCCTGAGCCGACGTGCGGATGTCCGCCGGCACCGAGCGGGTGAGCAGTGTGGAGCCTGCGACCAGACAGGCCGACCAACCGAGTCCCAGCAAGGCCAGTGCGGCCGCGGTCAGGCCGTGTGCGCCGTCCGGAGCCAGCGCCGCCACTGTCATGGCTGAAGCAAGCAATGCCAGGCCGATGCCGATGGTCGGGATGCGGCCGAGGCGGTCCGCCATCCAGCCCATCACGGGGGAGAGGGCGTACATGCCGGCCACATGACCGCTGATGACGAAGCCGACGATGGTGAGTGAAGCGCCGTGGTGGCGCAGGTGCACCGATGTCATCGACATGACTCCGACCATCACCGCATGGGCGACCGCGATGGAGAGCAAACCCAGCCGAGCATGGGGGATCGACATCACGGTCCGGAACGTGGAGGCGAGTGGCTGCCGTTCGACCTTGGCTCTGGGGGTGCTCTGGTGCAGCCGCCGC
The DNA here is from genome assembly GCF_045207705.1 of Kribbella sp. NBC_00889. Taxonomy (NCBI): domain Bacteria; kingdom Bacillati; phylum Actinomycetota; class Actinomycetes; order Propionibacteriales; family Kribbellaceae; genus Kribbella; species Kribbella sp. NBC_00889. The sequence continues at coordinate 8,437,481 of NZ_CP108783.1, forward strand.
AGCCCGAACCACACCGTGGCCAGACTGATCGCGAAGGCGATGACCGAGAAGATGTACGGGCCGGCGAGTGCCATGACTCCGAGCGACGTACCCACAGCGCCGCCGACACCGGTGAGGTTCGGCCCGACGACCACGCCGATCGTCGTGGCCCAGACGACCAAAGACAGTGAGCGGGCGACGTGTGCTGGGTCCGCCGCGTCGGTGGCGGCGTACCGGGACTGCAGGTTGGAGGCGGACCCGCTGCCGAACAGACAGCCGGCCAGCAGGAGCAGTGCGAGCGAGTCGATCTGGGCTGCCACGATGCTCAGGAGCGCACCGGTTGTAGCGATCAGGTAGCCGACCGCCAACGACACCCGCCGGCCGCGCGTCCTGGCCAGCCCAGCCAGCGGTACGGCGAGCATCGCGGCGCCCAGAGTGGTCGACGTCGCGGCCAGTCCGGCCATCGACGTGGACCCCGAGATGCTCTCGGCCAGCAATCCCGCGACCGCGAACCCACTCGCGACCGCCACGCCACCCACGACGTTGCTCACCACGAGCACCCGCAGCGTCGTTCGTTGCAGCTCGGCGGGTCTGGTGTCTGCGGTCACGGGCTCACCTTCTCATCAAGCTGACCGGTAAGGCAGCTCGATATGCTCGCTTATAGAATCGTCCTGACGTAATTCCACCCCCTGCCTTGGAGTTCCGGATGCCCGACATCGCGATCGTCCCTGCCCCGCGTGAACTCACCGTCGACGAAGGCCAGTGGGTGAGCGGGGATCCCGCCGGCGAAGCCATCCGGGACGTGGTCGAGAACCTCGGCGAGACCGAGTACCGGATCGACGTGACCGCGGACGGTGCCCGCCTGTCGGCCGGCTCGGAGGACGCGCTCCGGCACGCGGAGTCGACGTACGCGCAACTGCTGGACGCCGCCGAGCCGGCCGCGGACGGCAAGGTCGCGGTGCCGGCGGTGCGGATCGCCGACGCGCCACGGTTCGCCTGGCGGGGCATGATGCTGGACGTCGCCCGGCACTTCATGCCGAAGGAGTTCGTGCTCAAGGTCATCGACGTGCTCGCCCTGCACCGGCTCAACACGCTGCACTTCCACCTGACCGACGACCAGGGCTGGCGGGTCGAGATCGAGGCCTACCCGCGGCTGACCGAGATCGGCGCGTGGCGGGACGAGACCATGGTCGGAAAGATGTCGCGCGGCCAGAAGGACTTCGAGTACGACGGGCAGCGGCACGGCGGCTTCTACACCAAGGACGACCTGCGCGAGATCGTCGCGTACGCCGCCGAGCGCGGCATCACCGTGGTCCCGGAGATCGACCTGCCGGGCCACATGCAGGCCGCGATCGCGGCGTACCCGGAGCTCGGCAACAACCCGGACACCCAGCTGACCGTCCGTCAGTACTGGGGCATCAGCGACGACGTACTGAACGTGAACGACGCGACCGTCGAGTTCGTCAAGACCGTGCTGCGCGAGGTGCTGGAGATCTTCCCCAGTCCGTACATCCACCTCGGCGGCGACGAGTGCCCGTCGGTGCAGTGGGGCGTCTCGGAGGAGGCGCAGAAGCGGCAGGCCGAGCTCGGGCTGACCGAGCCGGGGCAGTTGCAGGGCTGGTTCACCGAGCAGGTCGCGTCGGTGCTGGCCGAGGAGGGCCGCCGGCTGGTCGGCTGGGACGAGATGGTCGAGACCGACTGCCCGAAGGACGCGGTCATCATGGCGTGGCGGAGCGCTCAGCGCGGTGAGGTCGCGGTGAAGGCCGGCCACCAGACCGTGATGGCGCCGTGCGAGTCGGTGTACTTCGACTACTACCAGGGCGACCCGGCGACCGAGCCGCTCGCGATCGGCAACTTCATCCCGCTGGAGAAGGTCTACGACTTCGAGGTGATCCCGGCCTCGCTCACCGAGGAGGAGGCGGCCCTGATCGTCGGCACCCAGTGCCAGATCTGGACCGAGTACATGCCGGACGAGCAGCAGGTCGGCTACATGCTCCTGCCGCGCCTGTCCGCTTTCGCCGAACGCGCCTGGGGCTCCCCGCGGACGTCGTCGTACGACGAATTCCTCACCCGCCTCCGCCCCCACCTGGCCCGCATCGAGCGCATCGGCGTGAACTACCGTCCTCTCGACTGAGGTCGCAGGTGCTTCTGCTTCAGTTGCTGACGGGAGAACAAAATCTCCGTAAGCGCTGTGGGCAGGGGTAGACGGACCGGGCCCCGATGGCGACGATGAAGCGTCGGGGATCCCAGGTCGGGAGCGGGAGGGACCATGACCGCGGTGGGACCGCTGGACGCGATGTTCCTGCTCGGTGAGAGCCGTGAGCAGCCCATGCACGTCGGCGGGTTGATGGTGTTCGAGCTGCCTGAGGGCGCCGGACGGGACCACGTGTTCCCGGAAGGGTCTCGGGACTACCTGTCGCAGCTGTACCACGACATGGTCGCGGCGCCGGCGGTGAATCCACTGTTCGCCCGGCGGGTGCGGAACCGGGCGCTCGACCTCGGCTACTGGTCGTGGGAGCAGGACGACGACATCGACCTCGAGTACCACGTGCGGCTGTCCGCACTGGCGCGTCCGGGACGGTTCCGCGAACTGTTCGAGCTGACCAGCCGCCTGCACGGGACACTGCTGGACCGGCATAGGCCGCTGTGGGAGATGCACCTCATCGAGGGCGTCGAGGGCCGGCGATTCGCTCTCTACAGCAAGATCCACCACTCGCTGCTGGACGGCGTCACCGCCCTCCGCTGGATGCAGGACACCCTCACCACCAGCCCCGGCACAACTGGCATGCCCGCCACCTTCGCCCTCCCGGCGTCTGCTCCGGGGGCGATCCCGTCAACCGGGTTGTTGACAGCGGTCGGTCGCCTGCCAGTCAACACCGTCAGGGTGTTGGCTGATCTTGCCGGTCTTACGCCTGTCGGGTTGAAGAGTTTGCTCCGGACTGTGCAGGCGGAGCATTCCTCGGTCGCGTTCCAGGCGCCGCGGACGATCCTCAACCAGCCGATCACCGGAGCGCGCCGGTTCGCGGCGCAGTCGTGGCCGATCGAACGGTTGGAGAAAGTCCGCGCGATCACCGGGGCGACGCTGAACGACGTGATGCTGGCGATGTGTTCAGGTGCCTTGCGCAACTATCTGCTCGAGCTGAACGCCCTTCCGGACAAGGCGTTGACGGCGATGGTGCCGGTCTCCCTGCGCGGCGAGGCGGACGCGCCCGGCGGCGGTAACGCGCTGAGCACCTTGATTGCCGACCTCGCCACCGACGAGGCGGACCCCGAACAGCGGATCCGCCGCATCATCGCCTCGACCACGTATGCCAAAGGCGTGCTGTCCGAGCTCAGTCCGTTGCAGCGACTGCTGGTCGGCGCTCTCGGGTTCGGCGTCGCCGGTCCCGCGGCGGTTCTCCCCGGCGTGGCCGGCCGTACGACGCCGCCGTACAACGTCGTCATCTCGAACGTGCCCGGCCCGGCCGAGAGCCCGCTGTACTGGAACCGGTCGCGCCTGCTCGGCATGTATCCGGCCAGCATCGTGCTCAACGGCCAGGCGCTCAACATCAGCGTCACCAGCTACGACCACCAGTTGCACTTCGGCCTGACCGGCTGCCGCCGGACTGTCCCGCACCTGCAACGGCTGCTGACGCAGCTCGAGGTCTCACTCGCCGACCTCGAGAACATCCACTAAAGCAAGGCGTCCATCTGGCTGACGCCCTGTTCCAATCCGGTGTCCATCCCTATCTGGATGAGTTGGTCCATCTGCTCGCGGGTGCCGAAGGCGGCCCGCAGTTCCATCCGGGTGCCGTCGTCGTACGCGCCGAGGTGCAGATGCGTGGTGGTCGCCGGCATCCCCGCGGCCGGGTTGCCCTCGGAGTCGGCGAACGAGTCGACGAACTCCATCGCCGCGGGCGGGTCGACGGCGACGATCTGCCAGCGGCCGTGGAACTTCTCGCCTTCCGGGCTGGTCATGTAGTAGAACACCTCGCCACCCGGCGTCAGGTCGTGCTCGATCACCGTCGCCGGGTACGTCGGCGGGCCCCACCACCGCTCGAGTTTCCGCGGGTCCGCCCACAGCTCCCACACCTGCTCCACAGTCGCGGCGAAATCCGCGATCAGGGTCAGGGTCAGTGCGTCGAAGTCCTTGTCAACGCTCGTGACACTCATGTGTTGTCCCTTCGCTCCGGTGTGCTCTCGGTCAGCAGGTCCGTCATCCGGTCCACGCGACCACGCCAGATCGCCTCGAGTTGGTCGAGAGCGTCCCGGGCCCGCCGTACGGCGTCCATTTCACTGCGCACCAGCTGCTCGCGCCCCCTGCGTTCCTTGGTCACCAGCCCGGCCCGCTCCAGTACCGCGACGTGCTTCTGCACCGCCGCAAAACTCATCGGATACGCCTCGGCCAACCGCGACACGGACGCCTCTTCCACCAGACACCGCCGCACGATGTCGCGCCGCGTCGAATCCGCCAACGCCGCCAGCAACCCGTCGACGACACCACCATCTACAACCATTTGGTTGTACGTTAGCCCGGCGACAAACCCCGGTCAACCACAAGCCGCGGATGGTGCTAGAGGCGGACGACGCCGTTGGGAGTCTGGAAGACGGCGGCTACCAGGCCGGGCTGGCCGTTGGGGCCGACCCAGGCGACGTCCAGGTCGTCGAGGAGGTGGTCGGCGGGGTGGCCGATCCAGTCGGTGACTCGGTGGGGGTCGCCGGCGATTTCCAGCGCAGTGAGTCTGACGCCCTTGCCGCCGACCGACGGGTGCTCGGTGAGGTCGTCCCAGTGCACGAAGAACGGCAGTTGCGGGTCGGCGATCAGGCCCTTCACGCCGATCTGCCGCCAGGTTAGGTTCACCCCGTCAGGGCGGTGCCGGTTGCCGGGCGCCGCCTCGCGGCCGAGGCGCTGCTCCATCCGGGCCATGTCGCGGACCGCCACCACCCAGCCGAGCCAGCCGCCGCCCAGCTCCTTGCGGGCACGGACCGCCTGGCCGAACGGCGCCTTGTCCGAGGCCGGGTGGTCGAGCACGTCGACGACCTCGATGTACCGATCGTTCTCCAACGGCAGGATGTGGTTCACCGTGCCGAAGCGCGGGTGCACACCGCCGTCCACGAACTCCGCCCCCAGTTGCGCGGACAACCGCTCGAGCGTGGCCTTGCAGCCGTCAGGGCCGCACGCGTACGACAGATGATCCAGACGCATGCCAGTCATTGTGTCCCCACCCACCGACACTCGTGGTCCCCGGGGTGTGTCGGGGCCACGTTCTAAGCTCTGCACCATGCGTACGGTCGTCATCGGAGGAACTGGCCACATCGGTACTTACCTGGTCCCGGAGCTCGTGCGGCTCGGGCATCAAGTGACCGTGCTCAGTCGTGGCGAACGGTCGCCGTACCAGAGCGATGGCGGCTGGAAACAGGTCGAGTTGGTCCAGGTCGACCGCGCCGCGGAAGATGCCGCAGGCACCTTCGGTGAGCGCGTGGCCGGGCTCGAGCCGGACCTCGTGATCGACCTGATCTGCTTCACCGAAGACAGTGCGAAGCAGCTCGTCGAGGCCGTGCACGGGAAGGTCCAGCACCTCCTGCACTGCGGCACGATCTGGGTGCACGGGCCGAGCATGACCGTGCCGACCACGGAGGACGCGCCGCGCCGGCCGTTCGGTGACTACGGCATCCAGAAGGCGGCGATCGAGCGCTATCTGCTCGACCAGTCCCGCCGTACCGGCCTGCCCGCCACGATCATCCACCCCGGCCACATCTGCGGTCCCGGCTGGGCTCCGATCACACCAGCCGCCACCTTCAACCTCGAGGTGTACGAGAAGCTCGCCCACGGCCACGACCTGCTGCTGCCGAACCTCGGCCTGGAGACGATCAACCCGGTGCACGCCGACGACGTGGCCGGCATCTTCCTGGCCGCGATCGCCAGCCGCTCGACCGCGATCGGCGAGAGCTTCCACGTGGTCGCGAGCGATGCGGTGACGCTGCGCGGCTACGCCCACGCGGTCGCCGACTGGTTCGGCCAGGAGGCCCGGCTCGGCTTCCTGCCGATCGGCCAACTGCGCGAGCAACTGTCGGAGCGGGACGCGGGAGCCATGTGGGACCACGTCGCGCACAGCCCGAACTGCTCGATGGCGAAGGCCGCCAGACTGCTCGGCTTCCGCCCGCGCTACTCGGCGATCGAGGCTGCCCTGTCCGGCATCGAGTGGCTCGTCGACAACGGCAAGATCACTTAGACGCCGGGTGGGGCAGCAACGGCCGGGCTGCTTCCAGATGCTGCCGGCACAGATCCGCGAGTACGTCGTACGCCTTGTGGCCCATCAAAGTCTGGAGCTCGACCCGGCTGGACTCGAAGACCGCCTCGACGGCGATGTGCGCCTCGGTGTTGCCGGTGCAGTACCAGTCCAGGTCGTGTCCACCCGGTCCCCAGCCACGCCGGTCGTACTCGCCGATGCCGACCTCGGTGTACGTCGTACCGTCCGGGCGCTCCACCTCGCGGAAGGTCCGGCGGATCGGCAACTGCCAGCAGACGTCCGGCTTGGTCTCGACGAAGTGCACGCCCTTCTTCAGCGCCAGCCCGTGCAGCGCACAACCGCCGCCACCGGCGAAGCCCGGCCGGTTCAGGAAGATGCAGGCACCCTCCCAGACGCGGGTCTTGCGGTCGCCGTCGTCGTCGGTCTCGACCCAGCCGTTCTTCCGGCCCTCCTTGCGGAACTGCCAGTCGTCCTTGGTCAGCTCCTTGACGTACTGCTTGACCCGCTTCTCGTCGTCATCGTCGGAGAAGTGTGCTCCGAGGGTGCAGCAGCCGTCGTTCGGCCGGCCCTTGTAGATGCCGCGGCAGCCACCGCCGAAGATGCAGGTCCAGTTGGAGGTCAGCCAGGTCAGGTCGCAACGGAACACCTGGTCGGGATCGTCGGGGTCGATGAACTCGACCCAGGCACGGGGGAAATCGAGAGAAACCTCAGGCACCTGGAAAGCGTACGCGCCCCGGCGCACAGACAGTGAATGCAGACGCCGACGCGCGGTACTCCCGCAGTCCAGTAGCGTGTTGGTATGCGGCTCGGCGTACTCGACGTGGGATCCAACACCGTCCATCTCCTGGTGGTGGACGCGCATCGTGGTGCCGCACCGTACCCGGCGTACTCGCACAAGACCGAGCTGCGGCTGGCCGAGCACCTGGACAAGGACGGGAAGATCGCCCAGTCCGGGTCCGACGGATTGGTGTCGTTCGTGAAGGAAGCCGCCGAACTGGCCGAGGACAAGGGTTGCGAGTCGGTGCTCGCGTTCGCCACGTCCGCGCTGCGGGAGGCGCCCAACGGCGACAAGGTGCTGGACCGGGTCCGCGCCGAGACCGAGGTCGACCTGCAGGTGCTCAGCGGCGAGGACGAGGCCCGGCTGACGTTCCTGGCGGTACGTCGTTGGTTCGGCTGGTCGTCCGGCCGCCTGGCGGTGTTCGACATCGGCGGCGGTTCGCTGGAGATCGCTGCCGGGTCGGACGAGGAGCCGACCGTGGCGGTGTCCGTGCCGCTCGGGGCCGGTCGGCTGACCCGGGAGGGTCTGTCCCAGGACCCGCCGGGCAAGGATGAGGTCAGGGCACTGCGCAAGCGGATCCGGATGGAGATGGCCGCTGTGGCCGGGCCCGTACTGCGGGCAGGCAAGCCGCAGCGGTCGGTAGCGACCAGCAAGACGTTCCGGTCGCTGGCGCGGATCTGCGGTGCGGCGCCGTCCGACGACGGGCCGTACGTGTCGCGCGCGCTCAGCCGCGACGATCTGGCCGAGTGGACGCCGAAGCTGACCAAGATGGCCGCGGCCGAGCGGGCCGAACTGCCGGGGGTCTCGATCGGCCGCTCGTCGCAGCTGGTCGCCGGGGCGCTCGTTGCCGACGCCGTGATGGATCTGTTCAACCTGCCCTCCCTCGAAGTGTGCCCGTGGGCGCTGCGGGAAGGTGTCATCCTGTCCCGGCTCGACCAGTTGCAACCGCGGTGAACCAGATGAACCCCAGTACGACCGCCAAGATCGGCCTGTCCACGGCCTCCGTCTACCCCGAGTCGACCGCCAGCGGGTTCGAGCTGGCCGCCCGGCTCGGGTACGACGGCGTCGAGGTGATGGTCGGCATCGACCCACTGAGCACCCAGATCGACGCGATCTCGCGGCTGGTCGACTACCACCAGTTGCCGGTGCTCGCGATCCACGCACCCTGCCTGCTGATCACCCAGCGGGTCTGGGGGACCGATCCGTGGGGCAAGCTCGAGCGCAGCGCCGAGGCAGCGAAGGATCTGGGCGCCGACGTGGTCGTCGTCCATCCGCCGTTCCGCTGGCAGCGGGACTACGCGCGCGGGTTCGTCGAGGGGATCGCCCGGCTCGAAGCCGAGACCGGCGTCGTCTTCGCGGTCGAGAACATGTACCCGTGGCGCGCGCCCGGCAAGGGCCTGCAGGCGTACGCGCCGAGCTGGGACCCGACCGAGCAGGACTACGCGCACACCACTCTGGACCTGTCGCACTCGTCGACCGCCGAGCAGGACTGCGTCGAGCTGGCCGCGACGATGGGCCGGAGCCTCACCCACATCCACCTGACCGACGGGACCGGCTCCGCCAAGGACGAGCACCTGGTGCCCGGCCGCGGCACCCAACGGGCCGCGGACCTGCTGGCCGGCCTGGCGAACCAGGACTTCCGCGGCCACATCATCATCGAGATCAACACCCGCCGCGCGACCAGCCGGTCCGAGCGCGAGGTCGACCTGGTCGAGTCGCTCGACTTCACCCGCAAGCACTTCGTCCGGACGTCGCGCCGGTCGTCGTTCGCGGTCACTCCCCAGGGCGAGATCTCGGAGCTCACGTCGTGAACGCCCGCGGCGGATCCGGCGGTACGGCGGAGTCCGGCGCGGCCCGTACGACGACCACCGGGCGGGCGGGGCGCCGTCCCGGCGGCCCGGACACCCGCGGCGAAATCCTCCGCGCGGCCCGGGAATCTTTTGCGGACAAGGGCTTCACGGCGACCTCCATCCGCGCGATCGCCCGGGAGGCCGCGGTGGACGCGGCTCTGGTGCACCACTACTTCGACAGCAAGGACGAGCTGTTCATCGAGGCGATGGCCATCCCGGTCGACCCGCGCCGGATCGCCGCGCGGATCATCGACGGTCCGCGCGACGAACTCGGCCGCCGGATCGCGACCGCGTTCCTCGGCGTCTGGGAATCGGCCGAAGGTCAGCAGCGCATGAAGGCGATCGTTCGCAGTGTGGTGAGCAGCGACGAGGTGGCCCGGATCATGCGCGAGGGCATCACCCGGATGATCATTCAGCCGGTCTCCAAGATGCTCGACGTACCCGACGCGCAGCTTCGCGTCACGCTGGTCGCGACGCAGCTCATCGGGCTCGCGATGGCGCGCTACCTGATCGAGCTCGAGCCGGTCGCGTCCGTCGACCTTGCCACCTTGATCGACCGGCTCGGGCCTGTCCTGCAACTTCACCTGACCGGTTGATGCAGATCCCGACGGACCGCGAGATCGAGACCTTACATCGCGAGCACGCGCCTACCCGCGACGCCTTCGAGTCCGTGTACGACCACTGCCGGATCGTCTGTCAGCTCGCCTCGCAGTACCTCCTGTCGCTGGACGTCGACGCCGATCTGGTCCGCGCCGGAGCGCTTCTGCACGACATCGGCGTCTACCGTCTCTACACGGCTGGTGTGCTCGACACAGCGGACTATGTGCGGCACGGCGTACTCGGGCACGACTTGCTGGCGGGTCTCGGGTTTGCGGAGACGATCAGCCGGTTCTGCTCCCGTCACAGCGGGGTCGGCATCACGCGGGACGACGTACTGCGGCAATGCCTGCCGATCCCGGCGGCCGACTACGTGGCGGAGACGCGGGAGGAGGAGCTGGTCATGTACGCCGACAAGTTCCACAGCAAGCGGACTCCACCGGTGTTCGTGAGCGGCGCGTCGTACGTGATCGCCGTCCGCCGGTGGGGTGAGGACAAGGCGATCGCGTTCGCCGACCTGAGGCACCGCTACGGCGATCCGGAGCTGGCGTCGCTGAGTGCGGCCACCGGATACGCGGTGATCTGAGGGAGCCCTGGTTGTTGCCAAGCGTGTGGTTCCGCGCTAAATTCATCACATGATGAAAAATGCGGTGGGCTGCCGGGACGTCGTGGTGGTGCGCGGCGACCGGGAGGTCCTGCACGGGGTCGGGTTCGACCTCCGGACCGGGACGGTGACCGGGCTGCTCGGTCCCTCCGGCTGCGGCAAGACGACGCTGATCCGCGCGATCGTCGGTCTCCAGGCCAAGGTCACCGGCGAGGTCTCCGTCCTCGGGCTGCCCGCCGGCGCGCCCAAGCTGCGCGGCCGGATCGGGTACGTCACCCAGGAGCCCAGCGTCTATGGGGATCTGAGCGTGACCGAGAACGTTCGCTTCTTCGCCGCGGTGCTGGGGGTCCCGGCCGACGACGTGGGCCGGGTCATCGACGCGGTCGATCTGCGGTCGCATGCCGACGTACGCGTCGATCGGTTGTCCGGTGGGCAACGGTCGCGGGCGTCGCTTGCCGCCGCACTCCTCGGCGACCCCGAGCTCCTCGTCCTCGACGAACCGACCGTCGGCCTGGATCCCGTTCTCCGACGGGATCTCTGGGACCTCTTCCACCGGCTCGCCGATGCCGGCGCGACCCTGCTCGTCTCGAGTCATGTGATGGACGAGGCTTCGCGTTGTGATCGCCTTCTGTTGATGCGCGACGGTGAACTGCTCGCCGACGACACCCCGCAAGCCCTGCTCGAATCGGTCGGCACCGACGACATCGAGCAGGCGTTCCTCACCCTGATCGAGCAGAAGGCAGGTGCGCGATGACGCCCCGGGTCACTTTCGCCGTCGCCGCCCGGGTGCTCGCCCAGTTGCGCCGCGACCACCGCACGGTGGCGATGCTGATCGTGCTGCCGGCGCTGCTGGTCAGCCTGATGTGGTGGATGTTCATCGACTCACCCACCACCTTCGACCGCGTCGGCGGGCCGCTGCTGGCGGTGTTCCCCGCGATCATCATGTTCATCGTGACCTCGGTGGCGACGCTGCGGGAGCGCTCCAGCGGCACGTTGGCGCGGCTGTTCACGATGCCGATGGCGAAGGTGGACTTCCTGCTCGGCTACGCGTTGGCGTTCGCCCTGATCGCGGTTGTCCAGGCCCTCGTGGTGGTGTCGATCGCGCTTTACGCCCTCGACCTGAGCATCGAGGGTGCCGCCTGGCAGCTCGGAGTCGTCGCGGTTCTCGACGGCGTGCTCGGTAGTGCGCTCGGCCTGTTCGCGAGCGCGTTCGCGGCGACCGAGTTCCAGGCGGTCCAGATGATGCCGGCCGTCATGATCCCGCAGATCCTGCTCTGCGGACTCCTCCTCCCACGCGACCAACTGCCGAGCGTGCTGCACGCCGTCAGCGACGTACTGCCCCTGTCGTACGCCGTCGACGCCGTCACCGGAGTTGCCCAAGGCAACGGCTTCGGCGCCGGCGCAGGCACCGACGCCCTGGTGGTCACCGCCTTCATCCTCGCCGCCCTGGCCCTGGGCGCCGCAACCCTGAAACGCCGCACCGCCTGAGGAGTACACCCAGTGGTCGTCGTTCCTCAGCCTCCGGTCATCCGGCGAGGTGGGAGACGTTGTGCCAGGCGGGGTCCTCGGTGACCTCGACGGAGACCTGGCCGTGGGGCCAGCCGGTGGTGGCGGCCTGGAGTTGAGCGCCGGCGGGAGTGGTGCCGTCGGCGTAGTAGTGGAGGGTCCGGGTCCCGGCTGAGGTCTCGTGGGCGATCAGATTGCCGGAGCCACCGAGGCGGTCGGTCAGATGGTCTTCGAAGTGGCGCAGTTCATCCAGCATCTCCGACTCCGGCAGCCCGTCGTCGCGCACCACGGGGTAGCGGATCGAGACCGCGACGTGAGTGTCGAGGTGCGGCCTCCGGATGGACCGCAACGGGTACTCCGCCGTGGCGATCAACCGATGCCCGTCACGCGTCCCCTCGAGCATCTTCCACGCCGGACTCCCGTCCTCCAGGGTGTGATCAGCGGCGAACGCGGCAACCGCGGGCAGCAGCGTCTCGATCGGCACAGCGTCCGCCGGCGCCTCGACCAACGTGTCGATCGCCCCGACCCAGGTCTCCACCATCTCCTCGCCCAGCACGAGATCGAGCATCAGGAACGTCACCCGCCGCTGCACATCCACCGGCAGTTCGGGAAACGCCGGATGATGTACGCCGACATGGATCGCCGACGAATCCGGCTCCATCGAAACCACGGCCTCGTCGATCGGGATCGGCGGCAGCCCGTCGAACCTGATCGTGAACGCAGGCCCCGGCCGCCGCAGGTCGGCGTACTCCCAGGTCCGGTCCGACGGCGGCGCGGCCCGCAGCCAGCGTCGCGCGACAGCACGGCGGCTCGGGTTCCCGGCCGCCGTGACGATCAGTACGTGCTCGGCGTGCAACCCAGGACCGAGCTCCCACTCCAGATCCGGATCGATCCGCGCGATCAGATCGGTCAGTACGTCGCTCAGGTCCGCCGGCACCTGGCGTGCGATCGCATCGGCCACCAGCGCCGCACCGGATTCGCTCCACCAGGACCAGAACGCGCCGATCGGGTCGGCCTCCACGGCAGTCCGCTTGCGACGCTTGAAGATGGGCATGGACGCATCCTCTCCCGGTCATGGGTGCGTCCGGCCGTGATTCCGGGATGGCGACGTACTGTCACCGACCCGGCGTCAGCAGTGACCGGTGACCGAACCAGTGACCCCGGTGGTGTGGTGCCTGCCACACGATTCGCGAGCCTCAGGTTCAGCCGCGTAGCCTGCTGACACCACTGGCAGATGGGGCCGGGTGGGTCGATGAGGAGGAACACGTAGTGCTTCGGCGAGTCCTGCTGGGCATGTCCCGCAGCCCCCAGATCAAGAAGGCGGTTTCGTCGCTCCCGGTGTCCAGTGGCATCGTCGCGCGCTTCGTCGCCGGTGAGACCGCGCCGGAGGCCGTGCTGGCCACCGAGAAGCTGGTCAGCAACGGCCTGAACGTCACCCTCGACCACCTCGGCGAGGACGTCACCGACCTGGCCGCGGCGACCGCGACCGCGGACGCGTACCTCGACGTACTCCGCAAACTGGCCGAAGCCGGCCTGACCAAGAACGCCGAGGTCTCGGTCAAGCTGTCCGCGGTCGGCCAGGCGCTGCCGGGCGACGGCGAGAAGATCGCGCTCGAGAACGCGCGGACGATCTGCCTCGCGGCCCGCAACGCCGGTACGACGGTCACCCTCGACATGGAGGACCACACCACCACCGACTCCACGCTGGGCATCCTGCGCGAGCTGCGCCAGGATTTCCCGGAGACCGGTGCGGTGCTGCAGGCGTACCTGCGCCGGACCGAGGGCGACTGCCGCGACCTCGCCCACGCCGGCTCCCGGGTCCGGTTGTGCAAGGGCGCCTACAAGGAGCCCGAGTCGGTGGCGTACCAGGACAAGCGCGGCGTGGACAAGGCGTACGTCCGGGCGATGAAGATCCTGATGAACGGCGCCGGCTACCCGATGATCGCGTCGCACGACCCGCGGCTGATCGCGATCGCCGGCTCGCTCGCCGACCGCGCCAACCGGCAGCCGGGCAGCTACGAGTACCAGATGCTGTTCGGCATCCGCCCCGAGGAGCAGCTCCGCCTGTCCGGCCTCGGCCACACGATGCGCATCTACATCCCGTACGGCGAGGACTGGTACGGCTACCTGGTCCGCCGCCTGGCCGAGCGTCCCGCCAACCTCCAGTTCTTCGCCCGCTCCCTGATCAGCAAGAAGTAACCGGCTGGTGGGCGCTCGGGTCCCCGGGCGGCCCGGATCAGTAGTGTGTTGGCCATGATTAGTCAGGTGGCCATTCTCGGGGCCGGTGTGATGGGGGAGACGTTGCTGTCCGGGCTGATTCGGGCCGGGCGGCGACCGCAGGAGCTCCTGATCACCGAGCGCCGGGAGGAGCGTGCCGCCGAGCTGCGGGAGCGGTACGGCGTCGACGTGGTGACCAACGTGGACGCGGCGGCCAAGGCTGACACCCTGGTACTGGTGGTGAAGCCGCAGGACATGGCGGATCTGCTCGCCGAGATCGCCCCCGCTGTCCGGGCGTCGCAGACCGTGGTGTCGCTGGCCGCCGGGATCACCACCGGGTTCATCGAGTCCCGGCTGCCTGAGGGTGTGGCCGTGGTGCGCGTCATGCCGAACACGCCGGCGCTGGTCGACGAGGGCATGGCGGCGATCTCCCGTGGTGCGCACTGCGACGAGAGCCATCTGGAGTTGGCGGAGGGCCTGTTGGCCGCGACGGGACGGGTGATCCGGGTGCCGGAGAAGCAGCAGGATGCGGTGACCGCGATCTCCGGGTCCGGACCGGCGTACCTCTTCTTCGTCGTCGAGGCGATGATCGAGGCCGGCGTGCACATGGGTCTGCCGCGTGGGACCGCTACGGAGCTCGTCGTACAGACCGTGGTGGGCTCGGCGAAGCTGCTGCGGGAGACCGGCGAGCACCCGACCGTACTGCGCGAGCGGGTGACGTCTCCGGGTGGTACGACGGCCGCCGCCGTCCGCGAACTGGAGGACCACAAGGTCCGCGCCGCGTTCCTGTCCGCGATCGAGGCCGCGCGCAACCGTTCGCGCGCGTTGGCCGCCGAGTAACACCTCTGCTACCGGTGGCGTTATTGTTGGCGCCGCAGTTTCCTGCCGTGTTCAAGGGATGAGTCGACTATGGTCCCGCCCATGAGTAATCGTTCGGAGCAGGAGAGCCCCGAACAGGTGAGCCCTGCCCCCGTGCGCGCGGTTCAGGTCCCGGACCTGCCGTGGCGGGTGCCGCTGGATCCGGCGCCGTGGTGGGCGTGGGCGCTGTTCGTCGCGCCGTTCGTCGTCGTGCCCGCGCTGAACTCCTGGCTGTGGATGGGCGCCCGCGACATGCTCGCGGTCGGGCTGCTCACGATCATCGGGGCGTCGGTGGTGCGCGTCGCCGGCGGCGTCGTCCTCTACCGCGTCGAGCTCACCGCGACCGCTCTGCGCGCCCGCACCAGCATGCTGGTCCGCAGCCTCGCCTGGCAGGACGTCGACACGATCGAGGTCGGCGACGACAACGTCGTACTCACCCGCGGCCAGGACGAGAGCGAGATCAACGGCATCCCCCGCGACCGCACCGCCGAGGTAGGCGCCGTCATGGAAGCCATCCGCCACGAGGCCGCCGGCACCCCCACCCACCACCACCGCCCCCGCCCGGGCATCGGCACCCTCCTCGTCCTCACCTACCTCATCCTCTCCATAGGCGCCTTCCTCCTCCGCTGGCACCTCGTCTAGCCGGTCGCCTCCCGCCGCAGATACACACCCACTCCTCACCCCTCCGCAGCTCCCGAACAGTTGCCACAGGCACGTGTTCCGCCCTGCGGACAGGATCTGGGGACCGCGGACAAGAAATGCGCTGTCCGTGGTCACCACAACGTGTCCGCGGTCCGCACAACCATCAGACGTTGCTAATGCTTTCCCCAGGGGCCTTCGCCGGTGGTGGATTCGACTGTGATGCGGGCGATCATGCCGGTGTGCCAGATGCCTTCGCCGAAAGGGAATTCGGGGACGTTCAGGTAGCGCTGGGACATCCGGTCCATCAGGGCTTTGTAGTCGGCGGGGATGTCGGGGCCTTCGAGCTTGGCGGTGCCGCGGATGACGAGGTACTGCGTGATGCCGCGGGAGCTGACGCGATCGTCCTGGATGACGAGCGTGACGCGGGGATCGCGGTGCAGGTTGCGGGTCTTGCGGTGGGGTTGCTGGATGCCGAGCAGTACCTCGTCGCCGTCGCGTTCGGCCCAGACGAGGGCGGCCTGGGGTGAGCCGTCGGGGTCGATGGTGATGACTGTGGCGTCCTTGGGCTCGGTGAAGAGCCGGTGTGCGCTTTCGGGAAGACCGTTCATGGACAGAGACGCTAGGCACCGCCGTGGGAACCTCTGGGTACCCTGACGCCCGTGGACGGTTTGGATCCGGGGAGCGTGTTTCTCGCCGACTGCCCGGCCCGGCTCGCAGTCGAGGTGATCGCGGACAAGTGGGCCGTGGTGGTCCTGTGGGGCCTGAACGACGGCCCGCGACGCCACACTGAGTTGATCACACTGATCGGCGGCATCTCCAAGAAGGTGCTCACCCAGACACTGCGCCGGCTGCAGACGAACGGCCTGGTCACCCGCGAGAACTTCGGCGGCGTCCCGCCCCGCGTGGAGTACGAACTGACCGCGCTCGGCCGCACCCTGATGGGTCCGATCCGGATGCTCACCCTGTGGGCGGAGGAGAACGGCGAAGCAGTCCTGGACGCCCAGGAGCGAACATAGATACCCACGAGAGAACATAGGGGCATGGATTTCTCTTTGTGGCCCGCGGCCAACCGGACCTGGCAGGAAGTGCTCGACGGAGCGGAGTACGCCGAACGGACCGGCTGGCACGGTGTCTGGATCGCCGACCATTTCATGCAGAACGGTGACGACCTGTCCGTACCGGTCAACGAGTGTCTGGCCCTGATCGCGGGCGTCGCCGCCCGCACCGAGCGGGTGCGCGTCGGCTCGATGGTGGTCGGCAACACCTACCGCCATCCCGCCGTCGTCGCGAACCAGGCGGCGACCATCGACCAGATGAGCAACGGCCGGTTCGTGCTCGGGATCGGGGCCGGCTGGCAGGTGAACGAGCACGAGGTGTACGGGATCGAGCTGCCGCCGGTGCGGGAGCGGCTGGCCCGGTTCGAGGAGGCCTGCCAGGTGATCAAAGGCCTGATCAGCCAGGATCGCACCACCTTCGACGGCACCTACTACCAGCTCACCGGTGCCCCGCTGGAGCCGAAGCCGGCCAACCTGCCGATCATGATCGGCGCCGCCGGCGAGAAGGTTGCCCTGGGCATCGTTGCCCGGTACGCCGACGAGTGGAACCACTGGGGCGGCCCGGAACTCGCCGCCCACAAGGGGAAGGTCTTCGCCGAGCACTGCGAGCGCCTCGGCCGGGACCCCCAGTCGGTACGCCGTTCCGCCCAGACGATGCTGGAGGTCGTCGTACCGGGGGACACCGAGGCGGCCGAGCGCAAGGAGCGACTGGAGAGCCGCGGCGGGCACGTGATCATGGGTTCGGCCCAGGAGGTGCTCGACACCGTCGCGCAGTACCCGGCGGCCGGGATCGACGAGGTCCTCGTCCCGGACTCGATGCTCGGCGCCGGCAACCGCCGCTTCGACGCCCTGGAACGCCTCCGCGAAGAAGTCTTCGCCAAGATCTGACCCCGCGCGACCTCTCGTGGGCTGACCCACGAGCCGATGGGTTGGCCTATCGCACGCGGTGGGTGAACCCGCCGTCTGGTGGGTCAGCCCACGGGCCGGTTGGCCCCGCGACGGCTCTGGTGGGTCAGCCCACGAGCCGATGGGTTGGCCTATCGCACGCGGTGGGTGAACCCGCCGTCTGGTGGGTCAGCCCACGGGCCGGTTGGCCCCGCGACGGCTCTGGTGGGTCAGCCAATCAGGCAGGGCGGGACGGGGCGAGGGCAGGAGTGGAGGGGCGGGGGACGGTCAGAGGGACAGCGTGGCCATGAGGGGCCAGTGGTCGCTGGGCAGCCGTCCGCCGGGGCGGTAGTGGGAGACGGCTGCCTCGTCCACGGTCCACCCGGCGCTGACCAGGATGTGGTCGATCCGGTCGTCGTCCTCCGCGCCGGTGAAGTCGTGCCAGCTCCCACCGGTCGCGATCGGTACGGCGTTCCGCAGGCCGGCCTCGGTCAGCACCTTCAAGGCCGGCGAGTCCGGCGTCGCGTTCAGGTCGCCCATCACGATCCACGGCAGCGCACCGGTCGTCCACCGGGCGATCAGCCGCGAGGACTGGAGTTGGGCGACCTCGCCGGCGTGGTCGTAGTGCGCGTTCGCCACGCCGACCGTCGTACCGTTGCGGTGGCGCAGCCAGACCAGCGTCGCGATCCGGGTCAGCTGCGCGTCCCAGCCGACGGATCCCGGCGTGTTCGGGTCGTCGGACAGCCAGCGAGTCTCGTGCTTGTCGACCCGCCAGTCACCCGGCCGGACCATGACGGTGCAACGTTCGCCCGCGTCCATCCCGTCGTCGCGGCCGACGCCGACGATCTCGTACCGCGGGAAGCGCCAGAGCAGGTACTCGAGCTGGTCGGGCAGCACTTCCTGCAGCCCGACCACGTCCGCGTCGAGGTGTTCGATCGCCGCCACCGTCGCATCCCTGCGGACCGGCCAGGCGTTGTCGCCGTCCGGTGCTGAGGAGTTGCGGATGTTGAAGGTGGCGGCGCGAAGCTTCATGGAGCAGATCCTGCCAAACCCATCGCGCGCTCCGCCGCCCGGAGCCGGGGCAGGCTCGCTTCCAGCGCCCGGTCGCGGCCTTGCGCGAGCAGCTCGTCGATCGCGCCGGGGTCGGTCGTCAGCCGGGCGTACTCCTTCTGCAGCGGCTCGAGCACGGCCAGCACCGCGTCCGCGACGTCGCGCTTCAGCTCGCCGTACGACGAGTACGCCGTCGCCAGCTGCACCGGGTCGCCGTCGGTGCAGGCGGCCAGGACGTCGAGCAGGTTGGTGATCCCGGGTTTCGCGGCCTCGTCGTGGCGAACCTCGTTGTCGGAGTCCGTCACGGCCCGCATGATCTGGCGCCGGATCACGTCCGGCGGGTCCAGCAGCCGGATCGTCCCGACCGCGTCGTCGGCCTCGGACTTGCTCATCTTCTTCGTCGGGTCGGCCAGATCCTTGACCCGGGTCGCGTACGCCGCCTTGGCCAGCTGCGGTACGACGAACGTCTCGCCGTACTCGCGGTTGAACCGGATCGCCACGTCACGAGCCAGCTCCACGTGCTGGGACTGGTCGCCGCCCACGGGGACCCGGTCGGCGCCGTACAGCAGGATGTCCGCGGCCATCAGGCACGGGTAGGTGAACAGTGAGGCCCGCGTCATCGGCCGGCCCTTGCCCTTCTCCTTGTACTGGATCATCCGGGACAGCTCGCCGACGTACGACGTGCATTCGAGCAGGTACGCGAGCTGTGCGTGGGTGTTGACGTCGGACTGGACGAACACCGTGCCCGGTGCGGTGCCGGTCGCGAGCATCAGGGTCGCGAACTCCCGGGTCAGCGCGGCGAGCCGTCTGGGGTCGTGTCTGGTCGTCATCGCGTGCAGGTTCGCGACGAAGTAGAACCCCTCGGGGTCAGTGAACCGGCGCAGTGCGCCGAGGTGGTTGCCCAGCGTCAGACGGCCGGACGGGGTGATGCCGGAAAGCGTGGTCATGTCGATGCCCTTTCGGTGCGTGGATGCCTCACCGAGGGCATCAAAAAAGGCCGCCTCGGCGAGGCGGCCTCTTGGATGCGTGTGAACGCTGGGGACCGCCCTAGACGGCCCACCACAGCTGCAAGTTCGTGTTCACATCATCAGCATAACCGATCGACGGCCCGGTCACTTGGCGGCCGGCAGCGGCGCCACCAGGGACTGGACGGTCAGCTCGTTGCGGGCGTCCTGGCCGAGCGTGATCGAGGTGTGCACGCCGTCGCGCAGGTAGGAGCTGATCCGGCTCGGCTTGGCGGCCAGGTACTCGGCCCAGCGGATGATCCGCAGGTTCGGGTACTTCTTCTGGGCGTCGGACAACTGCAGGTTGACCCAGGCGGAGTTGCGCTGGTCGGCCATCTGCACCGCCGCGGTCTTGGACCACCGGGTGGCGTGCACGTTGACCCAGTACACGTACCGGTTCGTGCCGGCCAGCTTCATCGCCCGGTCGACCTGGGCGGCGAACTTGGGCGGGTCGAAGATGTCGTTGCTGCCGGCCGCCATCAGGATCCGGCGCGGCAGGCCGTACGCCGTCGCCCACTGGACCATCGCGTCGACGGCACCGGACGTCGGCCGCCCGGACCAGTTGTGCACCGCCATCTGGCTTCCGTCGCGGCCGATCAGCCGGGTCGCCAGCGTCTTCCCGTCCTGGACGGCGATGCTGTCGCCGAACATGAAGACCCCGTTGGTCGCGAGCACCCGCTTGATCTGGGTCTCGGTCGAGATCGCCTTGCTCATGGCTCGCCAGGCCCCGAGGTCACCGGAGCCGTACGGGCCGCCGAAGGCGGCTTCAGTCGATGTCGCAGTCGAGACAGCCACCGTCGAAACAGCAACCACGGCCCCCGCCGTAAAGATCTGCCGCCGATTGGGTCTCGCCGAGTTCATGGCGTTCCGCACGGGATGGAACAGTGAGGCCTAGACCGCCTCGAGTGCAACCCTCCGTGACCGAATCGCGGCCTGAATTGCAGGTTCCTGCAATTCTTGTAACACCTTGCAGTGTTTGCGCGATGAAGCCCATGCCTGGCACCAGCACGATCGGGACGGGCGAGCGCGGCCTTGGAGGGGTGCCGCGCCCGCCCGTTTCCGCTGTCGGCTCAGCCGGAACCGTTGGCCAGTTCCTCGATGATGGGCCTGGCCACCGCCATCAGCTCCTCGGGTGACGCGTCCAGTCCGTCCAGCCTGACCAGGTGCCGCCCGATCACGAGCCCGAGCGTCAACGCTCCGATCACCCCCGAGCGCAGTACGGCGTCCTCACCCGGCAACTGCTCGGCGATCTGTCGTTGCTGTCCTGTCATCGCCGCCCGGACCTCCGCGGCCGCTTCCGGATGACTGAACATCGCCCGCATCGCCGCCAGCGCGGCTGCCGGTTCGTCGGCCAGTTTGGCGGTCAGAGCAGCCGTCAGCATCCCGGCGATCTCCTCGGGCGAACCCGTGATCGGACCGTCCGGGGGAATGGTCGCGGCCTGGGCGAACAGCTTGTCCTTGGACCCGAAGTACCGCATCACCAGGCCGGCGTCGCTCCCGGCCGCCTCGGCGACAGCGCGGATCGTGGTCCGGTCGTACCCGTTCTCGCCGAACAACTGCCGCGCCGCCGCCAGGATCCGCTCTTCGGTCCGCCGTCGCTGCTCCATCCTGGTCGTCACGCCGCTCAGTCTACGCATGTTGACTCAGTCGCCGAACCCGCCTAGATTTCAGTCAACACACGTAGACTGAAAGGGCTTGATCATGACACTGGCGATCGTGCTGAGCTTCCTGGCCGGGCTGATGGGGACCAACGGGATCCCGCACTTCGTCCTCGGCATCACCGCCCGGGAGTACCCGAACCTGACCGGCAACTCGCCGGTCCGCAACGCGGTCGGCGGCGTAGGCGCGTTCGTCATCGCCGGGCTGCTCACCTTCTGGGCGCATGTGGGCGATCATCCGCTGGCGGCAGCAGTCGCAGCCGTCGTGGGTGTGCTGCTGATGTCCGTGTTCCACGCGCGTGGTGGTGCTTACCGGCTGAACGCCAGATTCGGGAAACCAGTGCCCGTGAAGTGACGGCTAAGGTCGGAGGCATGAGCGGTGAGGCGATGCTGGTCTTCGACGAGGGTCTGACGGCGTACGACTTCGGGCGCGGGCATCCGATGAGTCCGATCCGGGTGGAATTGACGATGCACCTGGCGCAGGCGCTCGGCGTACTCGACGAACTCAAGGTCGTTCCGCCTCCGACGGCTGACGACGCGCTGTTGCAGACCGTGCACACGGCCGACTACATCGCCGCGGTCAAGCGCGCCGGGGAGCACCCGGACGTGCCGGATCTGGAGCACGGACTCGGCACGGACGACACCTACTGCTTTCCGGGGATGCACGACGTCTCCGCACGCATCGTCGGCGCGAGCGTGGAGGCGGCGCGGGCCGTCTGGGAGGGCGAGGTCCGGCACGCCGCGAACATCTCTGGCGGTCTGCACCACGCGATGCCCGACCGCGCCAGCGGCTTCTGCGTCTACAACGATCCGGCCGTCGCCATCCAGTGGCTGCTCGATCACGGTGCCGAGAGGGTCGCGTACGTCGACGTCGACGTGCACCACGGGGACGGCGTACAAGAGGTGTTCTACAACGATCCGCGAGTGTTGACCGTGAGTCTGCACGAGTCGCCGACCACGCTCTTTCCGGGCACCGGCAGCGCCGGGGAGACCGGTGGACCTGACGCGGAAGGTACTGCGGTCAACATCCCGTTGCCGCCCGGGACCGGGGACGCCGGCTGGCTGCGGGCGTTCCACGCGATCGTTCCGGACGTGGTGAAGGCGTTCCGGCCGCAGGTCCTGGTGACCCAGCACGGGTGTGACTCGCATGTCGAGGATCCCCTGGCTCACTTGACGAAGACGGTCGACGGGCAGCGCGCGGCGTACCTGGCGTTGCACGACCTGGCGCACGAGCTCACGGACGGGAAGTGGATCGCCACCGGTGGTGGTGGGTACGCGATCATCGACGTCGTACCGCGGGCCTGGACTCACCTGCTGGCGATCGTCGCGGGGAACCCGATCGACCCGCAGACCCCGGTGCCCGAAACGTGGCGCGAAGAGGTCCGGATCCGGTTCCAGCGGGTCGCGCCGATGCGGATGACCGACGGCCAGGACGCGTCGTACACGGACTGGTCGACCGGTTACAACCCGGACACCTGGCTGGACCGATCGATCAAGGCGACCCGCGACGTCAGCTTCCCGCTGCTGGGCCTCGACCCCACCTACTAGGTCGTCACACGAGTCCCCCTCTTTCCCATTCGTACCAACAGCCACTACGCTCGTTGCATGCACGGACGGAGGTGCCGGAGGGGAAGCCGGCGCACGATCCGTGCTGGAAGTGCGGTGCGCAATGGCATCAAAGAAGTCCGGTGGTGAGCAGCCGCTCGCCGAGGTGAAGTTCCTGACCGTGGCGGAGGTCGCCACGGCCATGCGCGTGTCCAAGATGACGGTGTACCGCCTGGTGCACTCCGGTGAGCTGCCCGCGGTGCGGGTGGGTCGTTCGTTCCGGGTGTCCGAGGATGCCGTGCACGACTACCTCAAGGGCGCCTTCTTCCAGGCCGGATAACCACGAGAAGAGCAAGCGGTCGGATCCCTCGGGACCGGCCGCTTCGCTATGTCCGGGATACGTCGACTGCCTGTCTCAGCGCTTGAGCAAGACTCTGATCGCGGTGGTGACCTCTGCGGGGGACTCCTCGGCCATGAAGTGACCGGCGGTCGTGGTCTGGTGGTGAAGGTCGGGAGCCCACGCTTGCCAGAGCGCCGCGGCGTCGAAGCCGAGTGCGGCTCCCCAGTCCTGCTGGATCACCGTCACCGGCATGCGCAGCTTGTTGCCCTGGGCAAGATCTTCCTGGTCGTGGGTGACGTCGATCGCTGCCGAGGCACGGTAGTCCGCGACGATCGACGGCACCGCGGCCCGGCATGCGTCCAGATAGGTGGCCCGGACATCGGGCGGGATCGCGGTGGGATCGTTCGCCCACAGGTCGAGGAAATGGCCGAAGAACGTGTCCGGGCGGGCTGCGATCAGCTCCTCAGGTAGTCCGGGTGGCTGCGCCATCAGGTAGAGGTGGAAGCCGACGGCGGCGCTCGTTCCGCGCATCACGTCCCACATGTCGAGGGTGGGCAGCACGTCCAGGCACATCAGCTGGGTGATCGTGTCCGGGTGGTCGAGGCCGGCGCGGAACGCGACCAGAGCGCCGCGATCGTGCCCGGCCAGGGCGAACTGACTGTGTCCGAGGTTCCGCGCCACGGCCACGATGTCCGCGGCCATCACTCGTTTCGCGTACCCGTCGGCCGGCTTGTCGCTCTCGCCGTAGCCGCGGAGATCGGGACAGATAACGGTGTGGTCGGCGGCCAGGTCGGTGGCGACGTGCCGCCACATCAGATGGGTCTGGGGGAACCCGTGCAGGAGGACGATCGGCGTACCGGAACCGCCGACGGCGACGTTGAGTTTCACGTCACCGGTGCCGGAGCTGCGGTGGTAGTCGAAGCCGTTGATCTTCATGCCGGCCAGGATCGCGCGCGCGGATGAGCAGTGGATGAGCGCTACGGTGGCCGGGTGGACTTCGGGGTGCTCGGGCCGGTGGTGGCCTGGGATGATTCCGGGCGGCCGGTGGGTCTGAAAGGGCCGCGGCATCGGGCCGTGCTGGCGCGGTTGATCGTTGCGCGCGGGCGCGTCGTACCGGCGACTGTCCTGGTGGACGACCTCTGGGTGGATCCGCCGGAGGGTGCGTTGAGCGCGGTGCGGACGTTCGTCGCGGCGTTGCGGCGGGCGCTGGAACCGGAGCGGGCGCCGCGGTCGCCGGCTCGGCTGCTGGTGACCGATGGTCCGGGCTATGCGTTGCGGACGGATGCTGTTGACGCGTGGCGGTTCGAAGCGGCTGTCGGTGCGGCGTTGCCGGCCGGGGAGTTGGTGCCGGAGCTGACGAAGGCGCTGGAGCTGTGGCGAGGTCCGGCGTACGCCGAGTTTGCTGATGAGGGATGGGCTCAGGGCGAACGGTCGCGGTTGACGGAGTTGCGACTGCGGGCGGTGGAGCGGTTGGGGGAGGCGCGGCTGGCGCTAGGGCTTGCTGCTGAGGCTGTGCCTGAGCTGGATGCGCATGTGACCGAGCATCCGTGGCGTGAGGACGCGTGGCGGTTGCTGGCGCTCGCTCTGTACCGGACTGGTCGGCAGGGCGACGCTCTCGCCGTACTGCGTCGGGCTCGGGCGATGCTGGTCGGTCAGCTCGGGGTGGATCCCGGTCGGGCGCTCGGTGGGTTGGAGACCGACATCCTCAACCAGGCCGCGCACCTGGAGCCGGTGGCGGCCGGACATGTCTGGGCCGATGCTGCTGCGGCGTACGACCGGGCCGTTGGGGGCACTCGGGCTCGGCTGGAGTCGACGGTGGGACTGCTCCGGAATCTCGCCGTCACCGGTGGTGGCGGTCTCGAGGCCGCCCGTCGGCACCGTCTCGCGGCGGTTGCAGCGGCTGAGGAGCTGGGCGATGCCGATCTCACCGCGCGAGTCATCGGGGCGTACGACGTACCGGCGATCTGGACGCGGTCGGACGATGAGTCCCACGCTGCGGCGATTGTGGCGGCGGCGGAGCGGGTGTTGCCTACGCAGGAGCATCCGGGGGTGCGGGCGCGGTTGCTGACGACGATTGCGCTCGAGTCGCGTGGTTCGCTGGATCCGCGGGTGCGAGAGGCGGCGCTCGAGGCTGAGTCGATCGCGCGGGGCCTGGATGATCCTGTTTTGCTGGCGTTTGCGCTGAATGGCGTCGTCCTGCAGACGTGCTATCGCGCTGGCCTCTCCCGCGACCGCGATGCGATCGGTGCTGAGCTGGTTGAGCTGTCCCGACGCCATGGCCTCTTTACCTATGAGGTTCTGGGCCATCTCATCCGGCTGCAGTCGTCCTGCGCTGTGGCGGACTATGCGGCCGCCGACCACCATGCCGAAGCTGCTGACGAGTTGGCCGCCCGGCACGAGTTGCCGCTGGTCGCCGTCTTCACTCGGTGGTACTCCGCCCTCCGCGAAGACACTCCCGATGCTTACCGCGAGGCCAGCGCCCTCCTCGACAACGCGTCCATGCCAGGTCTCCAGTCCGGCCTGCTCCCACTAGCTCTGGCCTGCTACACCATCCGGCACGACCAGCCGGTCCTCGAAGCCGACTATGGTCCCCACAGGCCGTGGGTCCGTCCGCTCGTGCTGCTGTCGCAGAACCGTCCCGCCGAAGCAGCCGAGGCGCTCGACCACATCCCCGACCCACCACCTGGCCTACTCCTGGAAGCCCACTGGGGCCTCATTGCCGCAGCGGCCAAGATCCTCAACCACCAGCAACCGCTGGCACGTGCCCGAGCCGCTCTGGCTCCAGCCGCGACAGAACAAGCAGGAGCCGGGTCCGGCCTACTAACCCTCGGACCTGTTGCCAGCTACCTCTAGTGTCCACACCACGTAGGCCATCTCGGCAGGCTACCCGTCAACGGTTGAAGGCGGACTCGAGTCGGGCGAGGAGGATGTCGGCGCCGTGCTGGACACGGGCGACGAGTTGCGGGCCGTGCCGTCCGGCCAGAACCTCGGCCCGGACCTCGGTGACGATCGATCGCTGGACACCGACCAAGGCGTTGGCAATCGCCCACGACTCCATCCGTCCCGTTCCCTCCGAGCGCAGCAGGGTGGCGAGTGCGTCGGTAGTGGCGGCGACGATCTCGCGCTCGCGGGCCTGCAGCGACGGACTGCCGGCCACGACCCGGGCGGCGGTGGTGATCAGGTCGACCGCGCCCGGGTCGGCGGCGTGCGCGACGTTCGCGATCGTGAACCGGCGGAACGCGCCGATCGCCGACTCTCCGGCCGGGCGGTCGCTGACCGCAGCCAGCGTCGTCGCCTGGAACTGTTCCAGTCCGCCACCGAAGAACAGATCGTCCTTGGTCGGGAAGTAGTTGAAGACTGTTGCCTCGGACACCTGGGCGGCCCGGGCCACGTCGACCACGGTGACCGCGTCGAACCCGTGCGCGACGAACAACTCGCGCGCCGCCGCCGCGATCCGCTCCCGCGTCTCCCGCTTCTTCCGCGCCCGCAGTCCGTCCGCGTCCTTCACACGGTCAGGGTAGTGGCTCTAGAGTGACCGTAAATATAGGGTCACCCTAAGAATTCGGAGGCACAACATGTCGGCGGCCGGGATTGCGGAGGCGGGCGAGTGAAGGTCAGTGTGACGGTGACGGATCACGCCTGGGCGGATGGCGTGGACGGGCTGCGGCGGATCGCGTCGATCGCGGACGAGGGTGGGCTGGACACGATCTGGGTGCCGGATCATCTGTTCCAGGCCGACCCGACGAGTCATCCGCAGGCCGAGTTGTACGAGGCGATCACGATGCTCGGGTTCCTGGCCGCGACGACCAGCCGGGCGCGGCTCGGGATGCTCGTGTCGCCGGTGCCGTTCCGGCCGCCCGCCGTTCAGGTGAAGGCGATCGCGACGCTGGACGCGCTCACCCGTGGGCGGGCGTGGTTCGGGGTCGGGATCGGGTGGGAAGGCGATGAGGCGCGGGCGATGGGGATCCCGCTCGGGCCCACCAAGGATCGGTTCGAGCAACTCGAGGAGTTGCTGGACATCGCGGACCGCATGTTCGCCGGCGACAGTTCGCCGTACCAGGGCAAGCATTTCCAGCTCGAGGGACCGATCTGCAGCCCGCGGCCGGAACGGCGTCCGCCGGTGCTGATCGGTGGAACGGGTGAACAGAAGACGCTGCGGATGGTGGCGCAGCGGGCCGATGCCTGCAACCTCTTCGACCTGCCCGACGCAGGTACGACGGTGCGCCACAAGCTCGACGTACTCCGCGCGCACTGCGACGAACTCGGCCGCGGGTACGACGAGATCGCGAAGACACTGTCGACCCGGCTCACCCCGGACGACACTGTCGGCACCTTCGTTGAACGTTGCCGCGAGCAAGCGTCATGGGGTATCGATCACGCGATCGTGATCCGTACCGGACCCTGGACGCCGGAGTCGGTCGGGATCCTCACCGCAGCGGTGCCGGAGGTCGCGGGGCTGTGACTCCCAGGAAGCTCCCAGCTTCCTCTCAGAACGATCGCAGTACCGGCCCTGAGGATGGAATCACAGCCGAATCCATGACCTCCAGGAGTCCACGATGCAGCTCAAGATCGTCAAGACCGTTGCCACAGGCACCATCATCACCCTCGGCCTCGCCGCCGTCGCCTTCACTCCCGCCGCCTACGCCTCGACCACCAACCAGACCGCCACCCCACACCTGGTCGTTCTCACCGACCCCGTCCAGCTCCCGACCCGCAAAGCCGCCTAGAGGTCGAGGGACCAGTCGTTGCAACGCATCCAGTGACCCTTGGGATACTCGAAGTCGCGATCGCCGAGCAGGACGAAGCCGGCCTTGCGGCACAGCGCGTTGGAAGCGGCGTTCGTCACGCCGGGGTAAGCGTGCAGCGTGCTGTGCCTGCCGGCCGCAGCGGCGACCTTCGCCACCTCGGCTACTGCGGCGGTCGCCAGCCCACGCCCCTGGAACTCCGGCAGGATCGCCCAGCCGGTCTCCCAGACCGTCTCGGCCGGCTCGGTGTGCTCCCAGTAGCCGACCAACCCGGCCCGGTCGCCGTCGTCGGTGACGATCACGAACATTTGACCCGTGAAGGCGTTCTCGACGTACCGCTGCTGCCTCTCGCGCAGCTTGGCCGGGGTCTCCGGGCCGCCCAGGTGAGCGGTCATCTCGGGCGTGTTGCAGCCCTCGAGCAGGGTGAAGTCCTGCTTACTCCACGAATCCAGCGTCACCATGCCGACCAGTCAACCAGCCGGCACCGACAGCCTTTCGTCAGGTGGAGCGGCGAGCGCGGGCGGCGAGGGAGTGGGGGACGCCTCTTGTGTCCGGTTCCTCGAAGCGTTCGAGGGTCAAGCCGGTAGTGAGGAAGGCGTTCAGGTAGTCGGCGAGCGTGAGGTGGTGCATGCCGACGTGACGCCGGATCCCGTCGCCCCAGTACGGCGACTCCTCGTGCCAGCCCAGCCGGCGGTAGGAGGGGTGGATGAGGCGGCTGCCGTCCTCGTTCCAGACGACGTGCGGGCCGTTGAAGCACGGATGTACGCCGTACACGACGAGCACCCCGTCCGGCCGGAGCACCCGCGTGGCCTCGCGCACGACCTGGGCGAAGTCATCCACGTCCGTGGAGATCCACATCACCATCGCGGTGCCGAAGGACTCGTCGGCGAACGGGAGGCCGGCGGCGTCCGCGACCATCAGCGGACCGTCGGTCCGGCTCCGTGCCAGCCGCAACTGGTCGGCGGAGAAGTCCACCCCGACCACACTGCGCCCACTCGCCCGAATGGTCTCGAAGTTGCGCCCGGTGCCACACCCGATGTCCAGGCAGGGACCGGATCCAGGCCCGAGGAGCTCGAGCAGACCCGGCTGATGTGGTTCCGCTCCGGCCACGTACTTCGCGTCGTACCAGTCGGCCAGACCGTCGTACCGGGCCGTCGTACTGCTTGTCATCGGCGCCTCCCCAGGTCACCGCCCAGCCTATCGAAGCAGGCTGCTTTAGGTTCACCGCCTGACCTGCGGGTAAGCTTTGCCGACGTTCTCTTTGAGTTTGGATGGTCCACTGTGGGTTCTGTTATCAAGAAGCGCCGTAAGCGTATGGCGAAGAAGAAGCACCGCAAGCTGCTGAAGAAGACGCGGGTGCAGCGCCGCAAGCTCGGCAAGTAAGCAGTTCCCGCCGCGCCGGGGGCCGGCGCGGCCACTTGTGGGGTTGCTGTCTGGCTGGGGGTTTCTCGTGGCACAGGTAGTGATGGTGACCGGCGTCTCCCGGGACGCCGGTGCTCGCTGTGCCCGCAGACTGGCCGACGATCCGTCGATCGGCACGGTGCTCGGCGTCGATGTGGTGCCGCCACGGGCCGAGCTGGGCCGGGTCCGGTTCGTTCGGGCCGACATCCGCAACCCCGTGATCGCGAAGGTGATCGCCGCCGAGGGCGTCGACACGGTCGTCCACACCGGCGTCGTGGCCACCCCCGGTAGCGCCGGCGGCCGCTCGTCGATGAAGGAGATCAACGTCATCGGCACCATGCAGCTGCTCGCCGCCTGCCAGAAGGCGCCTGGCGTGGCCAAGCTGGTGGTGAAGTCGTCGACCACGGTGTACGGCGCCGGTCCGCGGGATCCGGCCATGTTCACCGAGGAGATGGCGCCGCGGGCGATCCACCAGACCGGGCTGAGCAAGGACGCGGTCGAGGTCGAGGGGTACGTGCGCGGCTTCGCCCGGCGCCGCCCCGACGTCCGCGTCTCCACGCTCCGGATGGCGAACTGGATCGGCCCCAGGACCGACTCCCCGATCACCCGGTACTTCGCGATGCCCGTCGTACCGACCGTCTTCGGGTACGACGCCCGCCTGCAGTTCCTGCACGAGGACGACGGCGTCGAGGCGATCCACCACGCCACCGTGAACGACCTGCCCGGGACCTTCAACCTGGCCGGCGACGGAGTGCTCTCGCTGTCCCAGGCGATCCGCAAACTCGGCCGTCCCGCGCTCCGGCTGCCGTCCTTCACCGCGTCCGGTACGGCGGCCGCCGTACGCCGGGCCCGGCTCGCGGACTTCTCGCCGGACCAGATCACCTTCCTGACCTACGGCCGCGCGGTGGACACCACCCGGATGCGGTCCGAGTTCGGGTTCGAGCCGAAGTACACGACCGCGGCCGCCTTCGACGACTTCCGTGACTCGCTCGGCCCCGGCGCGGTCGCCCGCGCGGCGTCGCTGCTGACGGCCGGACTGGGAGCGTTGCGTGGTTGACGCGGAGGTCATCCCGATCGGTGCCGGCGGACGTCCGGGCCGCGGATCAGGCCGCCGTACGACGCCGTCCGCGGCTGCTCGCGCACTCGCGGGGCCCGGAACGCGGTTGAAGAAGACGGGCAAGCGGTCGGTGGAGCCGCCCGCGGCGGAGCCGGTCGAGGCCGGACCGCGACCGCAGGAGCCGGTGGTCGAGGCGGCACCGCTGGACTTCGCGGGACTCGAGCGGGTCGTGCGCGAGCTGTTCGGCGAGGACGGGGAGCGGCGGGTCGCGGAGTGGCTCGCGTTCCTGCGGCGGCGGGTGAGCGGGGAGTACGAGCTCGACGAGTTCGGGTACGACTCCGACCTGACCGACCAGGTACTGCTGCCGATGCTGCGGCCGATGGTGGAGAAGTGGTTCCGGGTCGAGGTGCGGGGGATCGAGAACATCCCGGAGACCGGCAGCGCCCTGGTGGTCGCGAACCACTCCGGCACGATGCCGCTCGACGGGCTGGTCACCCAGGTGGTCGTCTCGGATCACACGAACCGGCCGCTGCGCACGCTCGCGGCGGATCTCGTGTTCCAGACGCCGTTCGTCGGGGAGCTGGCCCGCAAGGGCGGGGCGACGCTGGCGAGCAACGACGACGCCGAGCGGCTGCTGCGGCAGGGCAATCTGGTCGGTGTCTGGCCGGAGGGGTTCAAAGGTCTCGGCAAGCCGTTCTCCGAGCGGTACAAACTCCAGCGCTTCGGGCGGGGCGGGTTCGTCAGCGCCGCGATGCGGACCGGCGTACCGATCATTCCATGCTCGATCGTCGGCGCCGAGGAGATCTACCCACTGGTCGGCAACATCGCGTCGCTGGCGCGGTTGCTCGGCGTTCCGTACATCCCGATCACGCCGTTCTTCCCGCTGCTCGGACCGCTGGGGCTGATCCCACTCCCGTCCAAGTGGCTGATCGAGTTCGGCGAGCCGATCCGGACCGACGAGTTCCCCGACGGCGCCGCCGACGACCCGATGCTCGTTTTCAACGTCACCGACCAGGTCCGCGAAACCATCCAGCAGACCCTCTACACACTGCTGATGCGACGCCGCTCAGTCTTCTTCTGACAGCATCCCGGCGAGCACAGAAGAAGCCCGGCACATCGTGTATGCCGGGCTTCTGTGCGTCTGAGGCCTACTTCCAGGGTGGGAGCAAGGTCTGGACGACGCCGGGGAGATTGATGAGAGTCGGGATGCTGAGGGTCGGGAAGGGCCAGGGCCACGACGGTGTGCCTGGCGGGAGGCTCGGGACGATCGTGGGGGTCGTCGACGAGTTCGGGGTGTTGGGCTTCGGGGGCGTCTTCAGACTCGGCGGGGGAGTGTTGGACTCCTCGACGATCGTGGTGTTCGGCAGCTTGGCCGGCGACCCACTCGGCTGCGTGGACGCACCAGGCGCCGGCGCGGTGGACGACTTCGAACTGGGCGATCCGTTGGACGGATTGCTCGGCTCGGTGCCTACGCTCGGACCGGCAGGCTGGGTGCCCTTGGCCGGCTTCGGCTGATCGCACTTCGGGCAGGCGGCCGTGGTGTGCTGGGCCAGTTGCTCGATCGTGGCCAGCGCCTCCACGGCGGACTTCAGCGACTCCGCGGGCAGTTTCGGCGCGAGCTCACCAAGAGCCTGGCGGGCGTTCGTGATGAAGGTGGTGATCGCCGTGATCGAACCCTCGTCGCCGTCCTGCTGGTACGACGCGACCAGGCGGGACACGCCTTTGCGGGCCTGCGCCGAGAAGTCGTCCAGAGTGCCGTTGATCGTGCCCACGTCGCCGCCGTGCTCGGCCAGCGCGCGGACCTCGGACAGTCGGGTCATCGCGTGCTCGAGATCGCGCCGGCCGCGGGAGTCGTCCCCGACGCCCACGTTGGTGGCCACGTTCTCGATGCTGCGCTTCATCCCGTACAAGGTGTCGCCGGGCATCGCCTGCTGAGCGGCCGCGGCGGAACCGATGCCACCCCCGAGCAGGACCAGCGCGGCGGTACTGGCCACGAGCCGGATGCGCCGGCCGTGACGATGGCGGATAGGTGTCACGGACGCGTCGACGTCCTCGCGGGTCGGCGGGTCGTCCGGACCGTCGGGAGTGCTGTGCACCACCATCGGAGTCGTCGCCGCGCGGGCAGCCGCCTGTTCCATCAGGCGGTGCCGTAGCTCGGCACTGAACTCCGGACGCGGTGCCACTGCGCCGGCGGTCCTCAGCCGTCCGACCAGCTCCACAGCCTCCACAAGCTCCGGGTCATCGCTCAGTCGCGAAGAGTGACGGGGCCCGTGATCGACGGCGTGCGCGAATGACTCCGCGCGCGCTCGAGCCCTGTGTAGGTCACTCATGTGTTCTCGTTCTCCTCAATGGCCAGCCGGGGTCACCGACAGGTCCTCACGAAGGAGAACGAGGAAACTCGCTGACGGGTTACGAAAGACATTCGTTGTCATCCTCCTCACCTCAAGTCCTTGGGGATAACCTTCGCCAAGTGCCGTACG
This sequence comes from Kribbella sp. NBC_00889, assembly GCF_045207705.1. NCBI lineage: Bacteria > Bacillati > Actinomycetota > Actinomycetes > Propionibacteriales > Kribbellaceae > Kribbella > Kribbella sp. NBC_00889. The sequence continues at coordinate 8,469,962 of NZ_CP108783.1, forward strand.
GCCCTCAGTTGCAGTTGCTTGACGGCGCCTTCGGACTTCTCCAGCGCCTTGGCCGTTTCCGCGATCGACAATCCGGCGAAGAATCGCATCGTCAGGCAGTCGCGTTGCTCCTCGGGCAAGGCCGCGACGGCGTCCCGCAGGACCTCGGCGGTGGCGGCGGCCAGTACGTCGACCTCCGGCCCCTCGGTCTGCCGGTCGTGCGTCTCGATCTCGTCCGTGACCACCTCGAGCCGGACCCGGCCGGACTTGTAGTGGTCGGTGATCAGGTTCCGGGCGATCGTCACCAGCCAGGCGCCGAAGTCCCGGCCCTGCCAGCGGAACGAGTCCAGTGCGCGCAGCGCCCGGACGAACGTCTCGCTGGTCAGGTCCTCGGCGAGTGCCGAGGACGACACCCGTGCGTAGATGTAGCGATAGACGGTGAGCGAGTACTCGTCGTACAGCTCACCGAAGGCACCGACGTCCCCGGCCTGGGCGCGATCGACGAGCTCCGCACGTCTCATCCCGTCCGGGCTTGGCTCCGGCGTCGTCAAGATTTCTCCCCGTTCAACTGACACGTCGTCTGACACATCCGCGAATGGCCACAGCGGCTGAGACAGCACCGAGCGTTATGCCTTAAGCACTCGCTGTCAACAGCCTGAGGCGTGCCGCCTTCCGTCCGGTCCGAGTCGTCACGAATGCGCCAGCGGGCCGGCACCGGACAACGGCGCAGCCTGCTGCCGGGGGTAATTGCGCATAGGAACCCCGGCTGGACGGTTTCTGCAGTGTGAGGTTCAGCAGAAGCTCGCCCACGAGTTCACCTGTATATCGCCCGTCACGCTCTGCTGCAACCGATCTGAGCGAGCCGAACGCCCCAACCGTGCCGGAAGCACGCACCGGCGACATGGCAGACTCGCCTGGTGAACTTCAATTTCACTGACATTCTTCGTGACACAGCGCAACGTCACGGTGAACGTCTGGCGCTGGTCGACGGCGACCGGCGGCTGACCTGGCGCGAACTCGACGAGATCGTCGGCGCGACCGCGCAGGGGTTCGCCGCGGCCGGCCTGGTGCCCGGGTACCGGGTCGTCCTGCTGATGGCCAACAGCATCGAGTTCGTCACGTCCTACCTGGGGATTCTCCGCGCCGGGCTGGTCGCCGTACCGCTGAACACCGGGCTGACCGAGCCCGAGATCGCGGCCGTCCTGAAGCACTCCGGAGCCCGTCTCGCGGTCACCGACGGGGACCTTGCGGCGAAGGTCGGCGAGGGGGTCCGGACGGTGCGTCCGGGCGCGCTCCAGGGTGACGCTCCGTTACTTCCGTCGATCGACCCTGAGACACTCGCGGTCCTGCTGTACACGTCCGGAACCAGTGGCGATCCGCGGGCGGCGATGCTCAGCCATCGGGCCCTGGCTGCGAACGTGAAGAATCTTTCCGAGCTCGGCGAGGACCGGATGGGCCCGGAGGACGTCGTCCTCGGGGTCCTGCCGATGTTCCACGCGTTCGGGCTGAACGCCGTACTGGGCTGGGCCGTCGCCACCGGCGCCGCGCTCGTGATCGACCAGCGGTTCGACCCCGCTCACACGCTCGACCTGATCGGCAAGTACGGCGTGACGCGGCTGCCACTCGCGCCGCCGGCGCTGAATGCCCTGCTGGCCCGATCGGACCTGCGGGACGCGCTGAAGACGATCAAGGTCGTGCTGACCGGCGCGTCCACCCTCGACCGCGAGATGGCGGACCGGTTCGAGCGTGAGACCGGCAAGTTCGTGCACCAGGGCTACGGCCTGACCGAGGCTTCGCCCGGTGTCACCACCACGCTGGGGGAGAGCGAGCCGAAGCCCGGCTCGGTCGGCCGTCCGCTGCCGAACGTCGAGCTCCGGATCGCCGACGAGCAGGGCGAGGACGTCGAGGGCGACGACCCCGGCGAGATCGTGATCCGCGGCGGCAACCTGTTCTCCGGCTACTGGCCGGACGGTGCCGAAGGCCCGGACCGCGACGGGTGGTACCGCACCGGCGACGTCGGTTTCCTGGATTCCGACGGCGACCTGTTCCTGGTCGACCGGCTCCGCGAGTTGATCATCGTGTCCGGGTTCAACGTCTTCCCGAGCGAGGTCGAGGAGGTGCTGGTCGGTGCGCCCGGGGTCCGTGAGGCCGCGGTCATCGGCGTACCGTCCGAGGAGACCGGCGAAGGGGTGAAGGCGTTCGTCGTACCGCAGGCCGGCGCGACCGTCGACACCGCCGAGGTCCGGGAGTACGCCGGGACGCGGCTGGCCAGGTTCAAGTGCCCGGTGGAGATCGAGGTGGTCGACCATCTGCCGCACTCGGTCACCGGCAAGGTCGCCAAGGGCCGGCTCCGGGAGGCGGACCGGTGAGCAGGGTCACGCTGTACGGGAAGCCCGGCTGTCACCTGTGTGACGACGCCCGGGAGATCGTCCGCGCGGTCTGTGCCGAGCTCGGGGTGGAGTGGACCGAGGTCGACATCACCCAGGACGCGCGGCTGTTCACGGAGTACGGCGAACAGATCCCGGTCACGTTCGTGGACGGCAAGCAGCACGACTTCTGGCGCGTCGACCCGGCGAGACTCACGAAGGCCTTGACCGCGTAGTGCGCTGGGTCACTCTCGCCGATTTTGTTCTCACGTTCACAAGCTCCTAGAGTAAGGAACGGGCCGCCGGCCGTCAGACCGCGGCCGAGCAACCGTTCCCAGGAGAATTGTGACGCGTGCCAGCAGCCGTCGACCGGGCCCGCCGACGAGAACCGAACGCGGTATCCCCGAGGCGACTGTCGCGCGCTTGCCGGTCTACCTGCGGGCCCTGACCGCACTGTCGGACAGCGGTATCGCGACCGCCTCGAGTGAGGACCTGGCCACCGCCGCCGGAGTCAACTCGGCCAAGCTGCGCAAGGATCTGTCCTACCTGGGCTCGTACGGCACCCGCGGCGTCGGGTACGACGTCGAGTACCTGCGGTACCAGATCGCCCGTGAGATCGGTGTCACCCAGGACTGGGCCGTCGTCATCGTCGGGATCGGAAACCTGGGCCACGCGCTGGCGAACTACTCCGGTTTCGGCACCCGCGGGTTCCGGATCGTGGCGCTGCTGGATGCCGACCCGAACCTGATCGGCGAGCGGATCGGCGACATGGAGGTCCGCGACTTCGCCGAGCTGGAGGACATCGTCAAGGCCGACCGGGTCTCGATCGGCGTCATCACCACTCCCGCCGGTCCGGCCCAGGGGGTGTGCGACCGGTTGGTCGCCGCCGGGGTGACCAGCATCCTGAACTTCGCGCCGGTGGTGCTGTCCGTGCCCACCGGTGTCGACATCCGCAAGGTGGACCTCTCGATCGAGTTGCAGATCCTGGCGTACCACGAACAACGAAAGTCCGGAGAGGCGGCGCTCCCCCAGGTGCCCGAGCTACCAGCGATGAACGGTCTGACGGATCTGCCGAGCGTGGGCGGAGGTGTCGGGGCATGAGCTACTTGGTCGTCGGTATCAGCCACCGCTCAGCTGACATCAACGTCCTCGAGCGCGTGGCGCTCGATCCGGACGCGGCGACCAAGCTGGCCCTGGCGGTCAAGAACAGTCCGGCCGTCGCCGAGTCCGCGGTGATCGCCACCTGCAACCGGACCGAGGTCTACGCGACCGTCGACCGCTTCCACGCGGGTATGGACGAGGTCACCGCGATCCTGTCCGACGTCACCGGCGTCCCGCTGCTGGATCTGGCCGAGCACCTCTACGTGCACTTCGAGGAAGGTGCCGTCGCACACCTGTTCCAGGTCGCGGTCGGGCTGGACTCGATGGTCGTCGGCGAGAGCCAGATCCTCGGCCAGGTGAAGGAAACGCTGCGCGTCGGCCAGGACCTGGAGACCATCGGCACCGACCTGAACGCCCTGCTCCAGCACGCGTTGCGGGTCGGCAAGCGGGCGCACGCCGAGACCGGCATCGACTCGGCCGGGCGCTCGGTCGTGTCGGCCGGGCTGGAAGCTCTCGGCGGGTTCGAAGGCCGCCGCGCGCTCGTCGTAGGCGCCGGCTCGATGGCCTCGCTGGCCGCGCAGACGCTGCTCAACGGCGGCGCGAAGAGCGTGACCATTGCCAACCGCAACTACGACCGCGCGGTCGCGCTGGCCGAGCGGGTCGGCGGTACGGCGATCCAGCTCGCGAACGTGCCCGACGCGCTGGCCGAGGCCGAGCTGGTCGTGTCCTGCACCGGTGCGCGGGGCGTCGTACTGACCGAGGAGATGATCCGGAACGCGACGGACGGGCAGCCGTTCGGCGTACTGGACGTCGCTCTGCCGCGAGACGTGGCTCCTGAGGCCGCGCGCATCCCGGGCGTCACGCTGGTCACCCTCGCCGACATCGCAGGGACGTCCGGCGGCAGTGAGGCCGACATCGACGAGGTACGCCGGATCGTCAGCGAGGAGACCGGGGCGTTCGAGGCGACCCGGCGGGCCGCGTCGGTCGCGCCGACGGTCGTCGCGCTGCGGGCGATGGCGACCGAGCTGGTCGACTCCGAGCTGGCCCGGCTGGAGCGCAGGCTGCCCGGCCTGGACGACGTCCAGCGGGAAGAGGTCACCCGGACGATCCGCCGCGTGGTCGACAAGGTGCTGCACAACCCGACGGTTCGGGTGAAAGAGCTCGCCGCTGATCCGGGCGGGCCGACGTACGCGAACGCACTGCGCGAACTCTTCGCCCTCGATCAGGCGACGGTCGACGCGGTGACCACGCCGAAGGCGCCCGGAGGTGAGCACGCATGATCAGGCTCGGCACCCGGCGGTCCGCGCTGGCGACCGTACAGGCAACCATGGTCGCCGACTGGCTGCGCGAGCTCGGCCACGAAGTCGAGCTGGTGCCGATCGTCACGACCGGGGACGTCAACAGGGCGCCGGTGGAGCAGATCGGCGGTACCGGCATCTTCGTCAGCGCACTGCGCGACGCCTTGCTGGCCGACGAGATCGACATCGCCGTGCACTCGTTGAAGGATCTGCCGACCCAACCACTCGAGGGCCTGGCCATGGGTGCCATCCCGGTCCGCGAGGACCCACGCGACGTGCTGGTCGCCCGCGACGGGCTCACCCTGGGAGAGCTGCCATCGGGTGCGCTCGTCGGCACCGGCGCGGCTCGCCGGGTGGCGCAGCTCGATGCGCTCGGCCTCGGCATCGAATGCACCGGGATCCGCGGCAACGTGGACACCCGGATCGGGATGGTCACCGACGGCAAATTGGACGCGGTGGTCCTCGCGAGGGCAGGGTTGTCCCGGTTGGGACGGCTCGCCGAGGTGACCGAGACCCTGGATCCGATCCAGGTCCTGCCCGCACCGGGACAAGGTGCCCTGGGCATCGAATGCCGGGCGGGTGACACCGAGGTGCTGGCCGCCCTGGCTCCGCTGGACGATGCGGCCACCCGGGCCGCGGTCACGGCGGAACGGCAACTGCTGGCCACGCTCGAGGCAGGCTGCACGGCTCCGGTCGGTGCACTCGCCGAGGTGGTCGACGGTGAGGACGGCCCCGAGCTGTGGCTGCGGGGCGCGCTCGGCCAGGACGACGGCGTACGGCGGCTCTCCGCGAACGGGCCGGTGGACGATCCGGTGGCCCTGGGCAAAGCGCTGGCGAACGAGTTGCTGGAGCGAACATGACACCGGCACGGGGAACGACGGCCGCCCACAAGGGGGCCCATGAGACGGCGCACAAGACGAGCAGGACGAGGACGAGGGCGAAGGCAGACGTGAGCAGCGCGAAGACAGCGGCCACCGCAGCATCCAGCACACCTCAGAAAGTGCCGGCGAAGGCCGCCGCCACCAGCACGGTCAAGCAGACCAGACCACTCGGCCATGTCACGTTCGTCGGCGTCGGGCCGGGTGACCCGTCCTTGCTGACCCTGGCCGGCCGCGACGTACTGGCGAACGCCGACGCGGTCGTTGTCGAGGGCCCCGAGCACAACGCGTTCCTGGCGTACTGCCGGCCGGGCGTCGAGGTGATCGACGGTTCCGGCGCCGAGGGCAGCCGGGCACTGAAGGTCGCCGCCCGGGCCCGACTCGTGGTGAAGACGGCCAAGACCTCGGCGAACGTGGTCCGCCTGCTCACCGGCGACCCGTTCACCTTCTCCAGCGGAGCCGAGGAGGCGTCCGCGTGCCGGAAGGCCGGCATCGGCTTCAACGTCATCCCCGGTGTCAGCGAGGTCAGCGCCGTTCCGACGTACGCCGGTATCCCGCTGACGATGAAGGGTGACCGCGAGGTCACCGTGCTCGACCTGGCCGAGGCCAAGCTCGACCTCGGCCGGCTGAACCCGAAGCAGACGCTGGTGCTGCTGAACGCTGTGGACGTTCTGAAGGACACCGCCAACGCTCTGATCGAGTCCGGCTTCGACGGCAGCACGCCGGTCGCGGTGACCGTCGGCGGGACGACGACCGCACAGACCAGTGTGGTCGGGACCTTGGAGACGATCGTCGCTGACCTGCGCGCGGCCAAGGTGACCGGCGAGGCCGTGATCGTGGTCGGTGCCGTGGTCGAGCAGCGCGAGGCGCTGTCCTGGTTCGAGACCAAGCCGCTGTTCGGCTGGCGGATCCTGGTGCCGCGCACCAAGGACCAGGCCGGGCCCCTGATGGATCGGCTTCGCCGCTACGGCGCGATGCCCGAAGAGGTCCCGACGATCTCGGTCGAGCCGCCGCGCAACCCGCAGCAGATGGACAAGGCCATCCGTGGCCTGGTCGAGGGCCGGTACGAGTGGGTCGCGTTCACCTCGGTCAACGCGGTCAAGGCGGTCCGGGAGAAGTTCGACGAGTACGGCCTGGACGCGCGGGCGTTCTCCGGGCTGAAGATCGCCGCGGTCGGCGACAAGACCGCCGAGGCGATCGGTGCCTGGGGCATCCGTCCGGACCTGGTCCCGTCCGGCGAGCAGTCGGCCGCCGGCCTGGTCGAGGACTGGCCGCCGTTCGACGAGGTGCTGGACCCGATCAACCGGGTGTTCCTGCCGCGCGCGGACATCGCCACCGAGACGCTGGTCGCGGGCCTGACCGATCTCGGCTGGGAGGTCGACGACGTGACGGCGTACCGGACCGTCCGGGCCGCGCCGCCGCCCGCGCCGACCCGCGAGGCGATCAAGTCCGGCAAGTTCGACGCGGTGGTGTTCACCTCCTCCTCGACGGTGCGCAACCTGGTCGGCATCGCCGGCAAGCCGCACGCGTCCACGGTGATCGCGGTCATCGGCCCGGCCACGCTGAAGACGGCCGAGGAGCACGGCCTGCGGGTCGACGCGATGGCCGAGACGCCGGCCGCCGAGGAGCTGGCCGACGCCCTCGCCCGGTTCGGTGCGGACCGGCGTGACACCATGGTCGAGGCCGGGGAACCGGTCACCCGCCCGTCCGAGCGGCGCTCGGGCTCACGCAGGAAGAGCTAGGTCCGTGTCTGGTGGTTTCCCGGAGGTCAGGCCGCGGCGGCTTCGGTCGTCGGCGGCGGTGCGCAGGCTGGTCGCGGAGACCACGCTGGAGCCGCGGCAGCTGATCCTGCCGATGTTCATCCGGGAAGGCGCCCGGGAGCCGATCGCGATCAAGTCCATGCCGGGCGTCGTGCAGCACACCCGCGACACCGCGCGGAAGGCGATCGCCGAGGCGGCTCAGCTCGGACTCGGCGGCGTGATGCTGTTCGGCATCCCTGCCGTCAAGGACGAGGTCGGGTCTGGTTCGCTGGATCCGGACGGGATCCTCAACGTCGCGATCCGGGACGCTGTCTCGGAGGCCGGCGACGCGTTGCTGGTGATGTCGGACCTATGCCTGGACGAGTTCACCTCGCACGGGCATTGCGGCGTACTCGACTCCTCCGGTCGCGTGGACAACGACGCGACGCTGTCGATCTACGCGGAGATGGGCGTCGCGCAGGCTTCCGCCGGCGCGCACGTGGTCGGCCCGTCCGGGATGATGGACGGCCAGGTCGGCGCGATCCGTACGGCGCTCGACGCGGCCGGTCACCTGGACACGGTCATCCTGGCGTACGCCGTGAAGTACGCGTCCGCGTTCTTCGGTCCGTTCCGCGAGGCGGTGGACTCGTCGCTGCAGGGCGACCGGAAGACGTACCAGCAGGACAGCGCGAACGCCCGCGACGCGATCCGCGAGGTCGACCTCGACATCGCCGAAGGCGCCGACATCGTGATGGTGAAGCCGGCCCTGGCGTACCTCGACATCATCCGCCAGGTCCGCGACCACGTGAACGTCCCGGTCGCGGCGTACAACATCTCCGGCGAATACGCGATGGTCGAGGCCGCAGCCGCCAACGGCTGGATCGACCGCGACCGCGCAATCCTGGAGACCCTGACCTCCATCCGCCGGGCCGGCGCCGACACCATCCTCACCTACTGGGCAGCAGAAGCCGTACACCTCCTGAACCACCACTGACCCACCGAGGTCCACCCCGCGCACGTCGCGCCCACTCCGGCCTACCCGTGTCTCCGCTGGGCGGCATGTGTTGGCTCGGCATGTGAAACGTCTGGCGTGCTTGCTCTCAGCAACTGCATCACCGACGGATCAGGCGTGATGGTTCACGCGGGGCGCCGGGCGTCGGTCGCCGTGAAGGTGTCGTCGTCCCACGGATTGAAGGGTGGGGGCGCGCCGGACGTGGGTGGAGGTGGCGTGGACGTGTGTACGGCGGGCTCGGGGCCGTCGTTCCATGGGTCGACGCATGGGTTGAGCTTGTGGGTTGGTGAGTTGGGGGAGCGACGGGCGGTCGGTATCTGCCTGGTGGGATCGCGGTGGCGCCGGTCCAGGCGGGGCGGGTGACGCGGACTATGCCGTCGATGATGCGGATGTGCCAATGGCCGGAGTGCAGGTCGTTGTGGTGGCGCTTGCAGAGCAGTACCAGGTTCGACACGGCAGTCACACCACCCTCCAGCCACGGCACGACATGATGGGCCTCGCACTGGATCGGCGGCGCGCCGCACACGACGCAACCCTTGTCGCGGGCGTTCAGCGCGCGCCGCATCGGTCGGGTGACGAGGCGTTGGCTGGTGCCGACGTCGAGGGGCTGCGACTTGGAGCCGAGCACGATCGGGAGGATCTCGGCATCGCAGGCCAAGCGGCGGATGGCTCCGGCCGACAGGTTGTCCCCGAACACCAGGGCACCGGTCGCGTTCGCGGTCGCGGCTTTGAGATCGTCGAAGTCGATGGTCACGCTGAGCTGTGCCTTCGGGCCGAACCCCGGCACGAATCCACCACCGTCCACACCCGGACCGCCATCCACACCCGGACCATCACCCTCCCCGGTCCGAGTTGGAGCTGACGACGCGGGGTTCGTGGCACGGTCGGTGTGCCGGGCGGCACCGCTTGTCAGGTGTGCGGTGGCGGCGGTGTTCAGGACCGTGGTGAGGGCGTCGGCCTGGCGCTTGTCACGAGGACGCGGGTCGAGCTCACCGTCGACAGTCTTGTGTGGTCTGGCTTGGGCATGGATGAGGGTGCGCAGCAGTTCCGCGTTCTCATTGGCCAGGTAGCCACGGAAGGTCACGCCGCGATCGGCGGTTTTCATTGTGAGGGATTCACGGGCGTACGCCGTCTGCTCGTCCGGTTCGGGGCCGTCGGGGTCGAGGATGTCGTGGATCTTCTTGCCTGCGCGGCGTAGCGCGGAGGGCGTGTGGGTGGCCGCCAGGCCGATCAGTTGCCGTTCGGCGAACTCGACGTCCTCGGCAGGCACCGTTGAGGGCAGCCTGGCCATGACCGACATGATCGCCTCGGCCTGCGCGGGATGGACGCGCCAGGCTCCAGCCGTGGAGCCGTCCGGGTCGCTGAGTGCCTCAGTCTCACTGGCTGCAGGATGGGCGGTGGTCGGGTTGGCGAAGGGGACGCTCGGGTCAGGGAGAGCGGCCGTGGTGGCGGGGTGCCTGGTCAGACGGCTGGCGACGCGGACGTCCCGGTGAGCTTCGGTCGCGTCGATGCGGTAGCGCTGGGACAGCAGGCGGGCGGTGTCACCGGCGCCGAGGTCCTTGGCGTACCCGGATTGGTCGAGGCCGGCGATCAGCTGCCACTTGATCGTCTCCAGCCGAGCCACCCCGGCGACCACTGCGTCGAGAGCCGACAGCTTCTCGCTGTCGCTCATCGACCAGAAGGGTCGTTCGCCGAGGATCTCCATGCCAAGGACTCTAGACAGGCCCTCCGACAGTTTCCCACTCCGAAAACCCCTTGTTCTCAAGGGATCTCAAGACACGAGGTTATTCACAGCCAAGCGTCCTGTGGACAACCGATCCCGAGACGTTGCTTCGAGCAACGAATTAGGTGTGGTGTTTCTGGATGAAGGCGAGCGCGGTGTCGGCGACCTGTTCCCAGCCGGAGTCGATGACCAGGGAGTGGCCCCGGGTGGGGATTTCTTCGATCTCGGTGATGGACGGGTTGACGAGCTGTTTGCGGTACGACGCGTTGGTGATGGCCCAGGGGACGGTGTGGTCGTGCTCGCCGGAGAGGAACTTCATCGGGCCGCGGTTCGGGTTGGCTCGGTCGACCGCCGTCTCGCTGTCCGGGTTGAAGTTGGCGCCCGCTGCCTGGAACAGCGGCAGCCCTGGCCCCGGCACCGGGAACTCGTCGTACAGCTTCCGGGCCTCGTCCTCCGGTACGGCGTTGACGAAGGCGTACCGGAACTGGCCGTAGGTCAGCATCACGGCCTTCTTCCGGTTCGCGGGATTCCGCAGGGCCGGGAACGACGCCCGCAGCGCGGACAGCGGCAACGGCAGGATGCCTCGCCCTGGCGCCGGGTCGATCGGGACCGAGACAGTCGCGAGGCCCATCCCGGCCAGCTTCTGCGTGATCAGCCCGCCGAACGAGTGTCCGACGATCGCCGGCTGCCGCTCCAGCCGCGAGATCATGTCCGCGTAGTACTCCGTGACCGCCCCGACCGATTTCCCCGCGAAGCTCGCCGGATTGGCCCGCCCTTCGCCGACGCTCTCCGGATCATCCGGCCAGCCTGGCGCGACGGTCGCGTACCCGGCCGCTTCGAACTTCTCCCGCCACCGCAGCCAGCTCCCGGCCAGCAACCACAGCCCATGCACGAACATCACCACCGGCCGCCCCGAGGTGTTCGCGATCTCGACCTCGCCCAACTCTCGTGCTGTGGCCATCCGCCCGCACCCCCTTTCGCGCAGTAGACCACACTCCTCACGCGCGGAGAAGCGGACGGGCCGCAGGCGATCAGCCCTTCAGGCCGGTCTGGGCCAGGCCCTCGACGAACTGGCGTTGCGCCAGCACGAAGATGATCAGCACCGGCAGCGCCGACAGGGTGGCGGCGGCGAGTTGGGTGTTCCACATCGGGCCGCCGTACGCGTCGACGTACTGGGTCAGCGCGTGCGGGATGGTGAACTTGGACTTGCTGGACAGGAAGACGATCGGCTCCGGGTAGAGGTTCCAGCTGTGCAGGAAGGTGAAGATGGCGACCGCGCCGATCGCCGGCCGGGCCAGCGGGAGGCAGACCCGCCAGAACAGGCCGAAGCGGCCGAGACCGTCCACGCGACCGGCTTCCTCGGGCTCAGCGGAGAGCGTGATGAAGAACTGCCGCATGATGAACGTCCCGCAGCTCAAGGCGTTCCTCTACTTCCACACCGACGGCGACGACACCGACAACCACTGGCGGGTCGACACACCGGCCGCGAACCCGGCGTTGAGCTCGCTGGTCGGGTTCGCGTCCGATCCGTACTTCAATCCCTAGGCGGTCCGTAGTCTGAGCACCTGACGGGTCGGGATGCGGCCGGTGAGGTACACGCGGAGGCCGTCCGGGGTCAGGTTGCCGCCGAGGTAGGTGTAGCGCTCGCCCGGGTCCATGCCGACCCGGGCGGCGCCCGAGCCAGGGCCGAACTCGATCCGGTCGGAGCCGACGGTGTAGCTGCCGGTGCCGCTCACCAGCTGGTAGTTGCCTGGGGCATCCAAGGCCTCGACGCCGGCCAGCGTGCCGCCGGGCCGGAAACAGAGCTCGATCGCGTACGACGTCTCGTCGCCGTCGAGATCGAAGGTCAGGTCGAAGCCGTTGCCGACCTCGACGACGGTGACCTCGGTCCGCAGCGTGCGGAACTGCTTCGGCCGGTGCGGGAAGTCCATCGACGCGTAGAACCGGCCGTCCGGCGTCAGCGCGTACAGCCCGTCCCTGCGCCGGTACCGCTTGGGCAACGGCAGGTGGTACGGCACCTTCACCTCGTCCGCGAGCTCGAAGCTGCGATCGCCCGTACGACGCAGTCCGTCGCTGCGGAAATGGCCGGTACTGAAGAACTGTGGCGACAACCGGACCGAGTCGAGGATCGCGGCACCTTGGCGGAGCTTGAAGAAGGTCGGGTTGGTGGACAGCCCGGACGAGATCACCGGGAGGTCGTGGAAGTCGGTCCCGCCGAACACGGTCGCGGTCCGATCGCCGCGCCGGATCCGGGCCGACCCCTGGGTCGGGAAGTGCTGGGCGAAGTCGATCGGTACGGGCTCGGCGCCAGGCAGGGCCGCGGCCAGCTCCGGCCGCTCGAGCACCTCGGCGAGGAAGTCGCCGAGCTCACCGGTCCCGCGCTGCTCGATGCTCTTGGCAACGGTCGCGAACCGTCCGTCCCGGTCGTGCAGCGCGAGCTCGCGGTACTGCGTCAGGTACCACCAGACCTCGCGGATCCCCTTCTGGTCCTGCCGGCGCGACGCGGTCGTGTCGACCTCCCCGTTCGGCTCCAGCAGGTACAGCGTCGAATCCAGGTTGCGCCGGACGTACCCGAGCAGTTCAGACTTGTCCCGCAGCCAGGCGATCGTCAGCAGACAAGGGTTCGTCACCTCGGCGGCGTACGTCGAACTCCGCTCGCTGTAGAAGCCTTCCGGGGTCGCGTCGATGCCCTCGTCCAGCCAGTCGTCGATCCGGGCGGCGTACCGGCGATCCGGGAACAGGTGGTGGGTCCGCGCCAGTGCTGCGGAGACTTCCCAGCGGTGGTTGGGCGTGTGCACCCCACCGCTCGCCAGGGCCGGGCCGGCCTTCCGCAGTACCTGCTCGAGGATCGTGCGGTGCGGCAGCGTGGCCGGCTGGTCGTCGGCGTCGAGCAGGGCGTAGAGCATGCAGACGTCCTGGATCGCGAACGCGCTGTCCGGCGGTGAGTGCAGGTTGCCGACGTCGTACAGGCCGTCGTCGTGCTGCCGCGCGGCCAACTGCTCGACCAGCCACTGCAGTGGCGCCAGCAGCGAGGCGTCATGGTGGTACGACGACCGGCCCCAGACGTATCCGGAGATGAGGCGCCGCGCCTTGCGGGCCACGGTCCGGATGCTGTCGGAGGCGTTCTGGTAGTTGCCGAGCACCAGCGGGATCTGCTTCTGGTTGGCGTTGGTGAGAACGGTCAGGAAGTCGTCGTCCACGGTGGCTCCTGCGGCGTTCGCCGCGGCGGTGGGGTGCTGGGTGGTCGAGTGCAGTGCACCGACCGTAAGAGTGGTCAGCGAACCGGCGAGAAAGGTACGGCGCTGCATCGGGCGGCCTCCACGGAGAATACAGGAAAGCGGTTTCCCGTTGCGCAGAACTGTTGCCTCGGGAGTATGTCCTGTCAAGAGCTCGCAGCTGACCGCATCCGGTCAGTCCGGCCCTCACCGAGGTCTTGCGTAAACCGGTTTCTCGTACTAGCTTGACCGGCCAAGGCAAACGCTTTCCGGCAACCGCCTGGAGCTTTCCGGAGGGAAGAAAGTATGAGTGCGCTGGGTGAGCTCGGCAGCCTCCGGCGGAAGAAAGTGGCCGGGCAGCAGCCGAACCGGAACCGTTGGACCGGGAACGTGAAGAAGAAGGACAACCTGTCCGCGTACCTGTTCCTGACGCCGTGGCTGCTCGGCCTGTTCCTGATCACCATCGGGCCGATGCTGGCCTCGCTCTACCTGTCGTTCACGGACTACAACCTGATCCAGGCGCCGAAGTGGATCGGGCTGGAGAACTTCACCCGGATGCTGTCCGACGAGCGGCTGCACAACTCGCTGCGGGTGACCTTCACCTACGTGTTCGTCTCGGTCCCGCTGCAACTGGCGATCGCCTTGCTGCTCGCCGTCGTACTCGACCGCGGCGTCCGCGGGATGGCGTTCTACCGTTCGGTCTTCTACCTGCCGTCGCTGCTCGGCTCGAGCGTCGCGATCGCCGTCTTGTGGCGGCAGGTGTTCGGCACCGAGGGCCTGTTCAACCAGTTGCTCGCCCTGGTCGGCGTCGACGGCAAGGGCTGGATCTCCGACCCGAGTACGGCGCTCGGCACGCTGGTGGTGCTGAACGTGTGGACGTTCGGGTCGCCGATGGTGATCTTCCTGGCCGGCCTGCGGCAGATCCCGACGATGTACTACGAGGCGGCCTCGGTCGACGGCGCCGGCGTACTGCGCCGGTTCTTCAGCATCACGCTGCCGCTGCTCACCCCGATCATCTTCTTCAACCTGGTGCTGCAGATCATCCACGCGTTCCAGTCGTTCACCCAGGCCTTCGTGGTCTCCGGGGGCAGCGGCGGGCCGTCGGACTCGACCATGTTCTTCACGCTCTACCTCTACGACCGGGGCTTCGGCAATTTCGACATGGGCTATGCGTCCGCGATGGCGTGGTTCCTGCTCGTGATCATCGGAGTCTTCACCGCGGCGAACTTCTTCGCCTCGAAGTACTGGGTGTTCTATGACGACTGAGACGATCCGCAGCAGCCTCGCCGCGCGGCGGACCACCGGTGTGAGCTGGGCCCGGGTCCGCCCGGTGCTGATCCACGTCGCGCTGGCCGCGGCCGCCCTGGTGATGCTCTACCCGTTGATCTGGATGGTGGTCAGCTCACTGCGGCCGGGCAACGAGATCTTCCGCGAGCCCGGGATCCTGGTGAGGGACCTGCACATCGACAACTACCGGCTCGGCTGGAACGCGCTGGCCGAACCGTTCACCCGCTACCTGCTGAACTCGGCGGCGGTGGTGCTCGGCGCGATCATCGGCAACCTGGTGTCCTGCTCGATGGCGGCGTACGCGTTCGCCCGGCTCGACTTCAACGGCAAGAAGTTCTGGTTCGCGATCATGCTGGTCAGCATCATGCTGCCGATCCACGTGGTGATCGTGCCGCAGTACATCTTGTTCTCGCAGGCCGGCTGGATCAACACGTTCCTGCCGCTGGTGGTGCCGAAGCTGCTGGCCACCGACGCGTTCTTCGTCTTCTTGATGGTGCAGTTCATCCGCGGCATCCCGCGTGAGCTGGACGAGGCGGCCCGGATCGACGGCTGCGGCCGGGCCGGGATCTTCCTGCGGGTGATCCTGCCGCTGATGACGCCGGCCCTGGCCACCACCGCGATCTTCACCTTCATCTGGACCTGGAACGACTTCTTCAGCCAGCTGATCTACCTGACCGATCCGAAGATGTACACCGTGCCGGTCGCGCTGCGGTCGTTCGTCGACGCGACCTCGAGTACGAACTGGGGGTCGATGTTCGCGATGTCGGTCGTCTCCCTCGTTCCCGTCTTCCTCGCATTCCTGCTCGGCCAGCGGTTCCTGATCAAGGGCATCGCCACCACCGGCATCAAGTAACCCCCTGAAAGGTGCACACATCATGAGGCCGCTCATCCCACCCACCGCGGGCCGGCGCCTGCGGGCCCTGGCCGCCGTCGCGATCGCTTCCACCCTGCTGGCCGCCAGCGCGTGCGGTGGTGACTCCGGCGGTGGCGGCGGTGGCGACTCCGCCAACGGCGAGGTCACACTCCGCTTCACCTGGTGGGGCGGCGACACCCGGCAGAAGATGACCCAGCAGGCCATCGAGGCCTTCCAGAAGGACCACCCGAACATCAAGATCAAGGGTGAGTTCGGCGAATGGTCCGGGTACTGGGACAAGCTCGCCACCACCGTCGCGGCCAACGACGCGCCGGACATCATCCAGATGGACGAGAAGTACCTGCGTGAGTACGCCGACCGCGGCGCGCTGCAGGACCTGAAGAAGGCCGACGGCCTGGACACCGGCAAGTTCGAGAAGGACACCCTCGGCGCCGGCGAGTTCGACGGTGGTCTCTACGGGCTGAACGCCGGGATCAACTCGTTCGCCGTGGTCGCCAACCCGGCCGTGTTCAAGGCCGCCGGGGTCGCCCTGCCCGACGACACCAAGTGGACCTGGGACGACTACACCCGGATCGCCGCGGAGATCACCGCCAAGTCCGGCGGCAAGGTGTCCGGGACCGGTGCACCCGGTACCAACGAGGCCGCGCTGAACCTGTGGGCCCGCCAGCACGGCGAGTCGCTGTGGACCCAGGACGGCAAGCTCGGCATCTCGGCCGGTCAGGTGACCGACTTCTACAAGAACCTGCTGAAGATGCGCGACGCGAAGGCGATCCCGTCGGCCGAGTCCATCTCGCAGGACATGAACGCGCCGCTGGACCAGTCCGCGATGGCGACCGGCAAGCTGGGCATGAGCTTCATCTGGAGCAACCAGCTGGTCGCGTTCAGCAAGGCGGCCGGGACCGAGCTCAAGCTGCTGCGCATCCCGAGCACCGACGGCACGGCGGCCGACAACGGCTCGTACTACAAGGGCTCGATGTTCTGGTCGATCTCGTCGCGGTCGAAGCACCAGAAGGAGGCGACCGAGTTCGTCAACTTCCTGGCCAACAGCACCGCAGCCGGCAACATCCTGCTCGCCGAGCGCGGCGTGCCGCCGAACACCGAGATCCGCGCGGCGGTCGACCCGAAGCTGCAGCCGGCCGACGCGGCCTCGTCGAAGTTCATCCAGGACATCGGCAAGGAGCTCGGCGACCCGTCGCCGGCGCCGCCGGTCGGTGGTGGTCAGGTGGAGAAGATCACCCAGCGCTACACCACCGAGGTACTGTTCGGCCGGCTCACGCCCGACAAGGCCGCGACTGCGTTCATCGACGAGGTCAACGGGGAGCTCAAATAGTGTTGCTGACGGCAACTGATTGGCCATGACGCCTCGCGTGGCCGTGGCAGGTGTCCACGGCCACGGGGCGTCCCACGTCCGCAACGTCATCCGACTGGCCGCTGAGGGGAAGGCGCAGCTCGTCGCTGTCGCCGACCCTCGGCCGGCCGAGGACCTGCCCGCAGGGGTTGAGGTCTTCGGTGGGCTGGACGACGTGCTCGCGTCGACGGCGGTCGACGTGGTGATCATCAGTACGCCGATCCAGACGCACGTTGCGCTGGCCGAGGCGGCGTTGCGGGCCGGGGCCGACGTACTGCTGGAGAAACCTCCGACGGCGTCGCTGGCGGAGTTCGAGAAGTTGTCCGCGGTCGTCGCTGAGACGGGCCGGGACTGTCAGGTCGGCTTTCAGGCTCAGGCATCTGAGGCCACGTTGACGTTGGCGTCGATGGTGGCCGACGGGCGGCTTGGGGAGATCCGCGGGATCAGCGCCGTTGGCAAGTGGGTGCGGAAGGCGCAGTACTTCCAGCGGGCGCGGTGGGCCGGTCGACGTACGCTCGACGGTGTTGCGGTGGTCGACGGCGCGGTGACGAACCCGCTGGCCCATGCGGCCGCGGCTGCGTTGTTGCTCGACGGGTCGACCGGGGTGGACGACGTACGGTCCGTCGAGACGGAGTTGTTCCACGCGAACCCGATCGAGTCCGACGACACGTCCACGGTGCGGATCGTGACGGGTCGCGGTACGACGATCCTGATCGCGGTGACGCTGTGCGCGTCGGAACATCTCGAGCCGCGCGTGATCGTGCACGGGTCCGCTGGTCGCGCCGAACTGCGGTACACGACGGACACGCTCGAGATCACCGACGCCAGTGGCACGACCGAGACGACGTACGGCCGGGCCGGGCTGCTGGAGAACCTGCTCGACCATCGTGCGGATCCCGGCGTACCGCTGTATGTCCCGCTGGCCGCGACCGGGGGATTCACCCGCGTGGTCGAAGCGGTACGGGTGGCGGACGAGCCGGTCGAGATCCCGGCCGGGCTGGTCCGGTGGGAGGGGGAGGGACTCGAGCGGCGGCCGATCGTGCTCGACGTGGAGAAGTGGGTGGATCGGGCCGCCGACGAACTCGCCGTGTTCAGCGAACTCGGCGCGCCATGGACGAATCCACGGGAACAGGAGATTCGATGACGCAGAACCTCGGCTGCAACCACGCCGTCGGCCACTCGATCCAGGTCACCGCGGGCGACGGCGAGCTGTTCACCTATGTCTACCGGGCCACGGATCGGCAACTGGAGTCGCCGCGGCCCTACTTCCACCCGATCCGGACGGTCGAAGGCGCCGGGTGAGGTCGAGAACCGCCAGGCCATCACAATCGCCGCCGGCGCAGGTCTCCTCCGCCTGACGCCGCAGTTGGCTGGTGATCGCGATGGCCTGGCGGTCCGGTGAAGCGGGTGTCAGCGCTCGTTCGGGCCGAGCCAGAGCCCGCCGTTGGCTTCGAGGACCTGGCCGGTGACCCAGCGCGCGTCGGCGGACGCGAAGAACGCGATCACGTCGGCGAGGTCGGCGGACTGACCGTGCCGCCCGAGGGCGACCATGCCGGCCACCAGTGCGGCGGAGTTCGGGTCCTGCAGCCAGCCGTTCATGTCGGTCTCGGTGATGCCGGGAGACACCGTGTTCACGGTGATCTGGCGCGGGCCGAGGGTCCGGGCGAGCGAGCGGGTGAAGACGTTCAGTGCTCCCTTGGTCATGCCGTAGCCGATCTCGGGCTGGGCGAACCAGGTGACACCCGACGACACGTTGACGATGCGGCCGCCGTCGGGCATCAGGGGCAGGAACCGCTGGGTGACGAAGAGCGGCGCCTTGACGTTCACCGCGATCAGCCGGTCGAACGCTTCGGGCGTGATGCCGTCGATGCTGTCGGCGTAGTCGATGACGGCGGCGTTGTTGACCAGGATGTCGAGACCGGCGCCGTCGAGTCCGGCGACCAGGCCGTCGTACAACGTGTCGACGTCGCCGTCGGTGCCGAACTCCGCGCCGACCGCGAACGCGTCTCCGCCGGCAGCGGTGATCGCCTCCACGGTCTCCTTGGCCGCCGCCTCGTTCGTGCCGTAATGCACCCCGACGCGCGCACCGTCCGCGGCCAGCCGCTCGGCCGCGGCCCGCCCGATCCCGCGTGATCCACCGGTCACCAACGCCGTCTTTCCCTGCAAGCTCATATCGTGGCCCCTCTCGAAACGGAACGATCCCTAACATCAATGTAAGGGAACGATCCCTGACATTGCTACCCTGTTTCTCATGAGGACCCGCAGAAGCTCGGACGAGACCCGTGCACACGTGCTGGAGATCGCGCACGAGCTGTTCTACTGGCAGGGGATCCGGGCGATCGGCGTGGACCGGATCGCGGCCGAGGCCGGCATCGCTCCGACCACGCTGTACCGCCTGTTCGCGTCCAAGGACGATCTGGTCGCGGCGTACGTCGACCGTGCCTACGAGGCGTACCGCGAGTGGTTCCGTACGTCGCTCGAACGCGGTGGCGACGATCCGCGCGACCGGGTGCTGGCGCTCTTCTCCGAGCAGAACGCGATGCTCCAGCCCGACATCTGCCGGGGCTGCCCGTTCCTGATGGTGCTGACCGAGTTCCCGGACGAGAAGCTGGCCGGACACCAGCGGGCGATCCAGTTGAAGGAGTGGGTCCGCGACCAGTTCGTTGCCTTGGCCAACGACCTGGAGGCCGATGACCCGGACCAGCTGGCCGCGCATCTCACGCTGATCTTCGAGGGCGCCTACGCCTCGGTCCAGGCGCTCGGCAGCGTCGGGCCGGCAGCCCAGGCGCGCCCGCTGGTGGAGAGCCTCCTGAAGTAGACGAGCGTCAGCGGGGCAGTGCGAGAGTGAAGGTCGTGCTCTCCGGCTGAGAGGTGAGGGTGAGGGTGCCTTGGTGGGCTTGGGTGATCGAGTGGGCGAGGGACAGGCCTAGGCCGGCGCCGCCGGAGGTTCGGGTGCGGGAGGTGTCGGCTCGGGTGAAGCGCTGGAAGACGGTGGGTTGCAGGTCGGTGGGGATGCCGGGTCCGTCGTCGTGGATGGTGAGGACGGCGGAGTCGGTGGACGAGGTCAGGACGACCGTGACCGTCGTACCCGGAGGAGTGTGACGGCGGGCGTTGCCGAGGAGGTTGGTGACGACCTGGTGCAGGCGTTGCTCGTCGCCGATGACGACAACGGGATCCGACGGCAGGCTCAACCGCCACACGTGCTCGGGCGCCACGATCCGCGCGTCGGCGATCGAGTCGTGCGCCAGCCGGCTGAGGTCCACCGGACGACGGTCGAGCGGACGGCCCGCATCGAGACGAGCCAGCAACAGGAGGTCCTCCACGAGCGCCGCCATCCGGGTCGCCTCGACCATCACCTTGCCCATCGCCTGCGCGTACAACTCGGGATCACGCCGCTGCAGACTCAACTGCGCATACCCGTGAATCGTGGTCAGAGGCGTCCGCAGCTCATGGGAGGCATCGGCAACGAACTGCCGCACCTGAACCTCACTCCGATGCCGCGCATCCAGCGACCGCTCCATGTGCCCCAGCAACGTGTTCAAGGCGACCGCGACCTGACCGACCTCGGTCCGTTCGTCCGTCAGCCGTGACGGCACCCGCGCCGTCACCCCGATCTCACCGGTGTCCAGCGGCAACCCCGCCACCTCACGAGCCGTCTGCGCGACTCGCCGCAGCGGCCGCAGTTGCCGTCGTACGACGAACACCGCGGCACCGCCCGCGGCCAGCACGCCGACGCCGCCGAACAGCACCTCCCACCCGATCAGACTGTTGACCGTGTCATCGATGTCCTTGGTCGGCAACCCGGTGATGACCGTGACGTCGCCGATCCGGGAAGCGTGCACCCGGTACTGCCCCAGACCGGGAACGGTCACGGTCGCATTCGTGCCACCGGCGGGTACGGCCTCCAGGACAGCGAGGTCTTGGTCGGACAGGGTGGTGACCTCGCCTGCGGTTGTGATCACGTTGCCGATGGCATCCGACGCACTGCGGTAGACGGTCACAGTGCCGGCGTCCTGCCCGTGCGGAACGTCCGGCGGCGGCTTGTTCCCGCCGCCGTTGGTCAGCACGCCGAGCGCCCGCCCATGCGTCGCCATCACCTTGGTGTCGAGTTGCTTGGTCAGGTACGAGCTGATGGCGGCGGTCGTCAGCACACTGATCAGCACACTCACGACCGCGACCAGCAGCACGACCGCGGCCGCGACCCGTGCGGTCAGCGAGGCAGGCACGAACCGCGTCATGCACCCCAGCATGAGCAACCAGCCCTGGAGGAACCTCCGCGCCGGCTGGGGAATTGCTGTGAGTCAGAGGATCTCGGCCGCGTCCTGTCGCAGTGCCTCGAGCTCACCAGCAGCCCACCCCTCGGTCCGCGACTCGGTGCCGCGGAACGTCGGCTTGTCGACCAGGTGGAAACGCAGGTTGAAGATCCGGCCGACGACCCGCAGGTACGGGATGGCGGCTTCGTCGGACGCCGCGATCGGCCGCCGCTTCCAGTACCCCGACTTGAACGATGACCAGTACGGCGTCGACGCGACGCCGGTGAAGTCCGCGGCCCGGGGACCGATCGCGGCGAGGTCGAAGTCGAGCAAAAGCAGTCCCTGCGGCGTCAGTAGAACGTTGTCGAGAGTCACGTCGCCATGGCAGACACCATGGTCGGAGTACTGCGCGACGTTGTTCCGTACTGCGGCCGCGAGTTCGCGGAGCAGGTTTTCCTCCGCGCGGTCGATCGCAAGGATCTGTTCGAGCGGTTCGTCGAGCCGATGGGCGACATCCGCCGGACGACGCCGGTACGGCGACGAGTAGTTGTCGGCGGCATCGTGGAACGCGGCGAGTTGCGCGCCGAAGGCAGCGTACAGATCGTCGTCGAACGGCGGTCGTGGGGTGGTGCCGTCGACGAACTCGGACAGGGTGAACGGCCGTGGTCCCTCAGGTGCGTCGAGGACGCCGAGAAGGTCACCGGAAGGCAACGGACGAATTGCTGGAACGAGCAGTCCGGTGGACCGCAGATGTTCCGAAAGCCCTGCCTCCCAACGGATTTCGTCCGGGTGGCGTCCGTCGTATCGATAGAGCTTGAGGACGTACCGGACGTCTCCGGTGGTCAGCACGTAGACGTCGTTGACCAGTGACCGCAGCAGCTCGCAGCCGGTGAAGCGGAGGCCGTAGAGCTCGCCGAGGTAAGCGCTCAGAGCGCGTGGGTCAGGCAACGATCGCAGGGTCCGGACCATGGCCCGACCCTAGGAGACTGGGCTCCGTAAATCCTGTGAATTCGAGGTGTGAAGTCCGGACGGAGTGGGGAGGTTCGCAATGTTTCCGGATTCGCCTCCCCTTCTGGGGCCGGAAACCGGTAGCCTCGTTCAGCGGTCCTTGGGGGAGGCCTACCGAGCCGCCGCATCCATCCCGACGAACTGCCGGAGAGCCCAAACCGGTCAGGAGACCACGTCTTGCAGGAGAACACCAGCAATCCCAGTACTGGCGAACTGGCGAACGTGCCCCTTACCGGTGCGGACAAGGTCGCCTATGCCTTCTACGCCACTGCGGCCGCGGCCGCACTAGTCGGCCAGGTCTGGGCCGGCGTGACCCATATCCCCTGGCCCGAGGAAGGCTTCTCGCAGTTCCTCAAGATCGCCGTCGTGACGCCCGCGGTGGCCGTGCTCGAGCTCGGTGGTGTCGCCACCGCCGCGCTGGCCGACCTGCGCCGGCGCAAGGGTGAGCAGGCCTACGCCTACCGCGCGATGTCGTTCTTCGCGGCGCTGGTCGCGGTCGTCTTCAACGTCGTCGGTCACTGGCGCCCGGAGGAGCGGTTCCTCGCCTTCGGCTTCGGCGGCCTGTCCGCGTTCGCCTACGTGCTCTGGCTGATCCACAGCTCGGCCCGCCGCCGCGACGCGCTGCGCCGGGCGGGGCAGATGCGCGAGACCGGCCCGGTGTACGGCGTGGTCCAGTGGATGCGCGAGCCGCGCGTGACCTGGCTGGCGCGGTCGCTGGCGATCGAGCACGGGTACAGCCTGTACGAGAGCCTGCGCGCCGCCCATCACCAGATCCGGAACAAGTCCCGGCGCGACGCCATCGCCGGGACCGTTGCCGAGTACATCCGTTCCGAGCACCAGGACGAGCGGCTGGCGAAGATCGCCGAGACGACGTACGACCCGGACCGGCTGGCCGGGATGCTCGAGGAGCGGATCAACTACGAGGTCATCACCAGCAAGCTGACCAAGGCGATCTCGCCGCCGCCGGAGCCCGAGGAGCGTCCCGCCGTACCGGCCGCGGTCTGGGTGCTCGAGGGTGGGCAGCCGCGTCGGGCCGAGGGCACCGGGGTGTCGCTGCGCGACGAGGACGCCTGGACCGGCGAGCTGATGGCTGTCGACTACCAGGTCCCCAACGACGAGTCGGTCGCCGAGGCGGTCGTCGTCGAGGACGAGAGCGAACCGGAGCACGTCGTCCAGAACGGCGCGTCCAACGGTGCGGTGAACGGGTCGGTGACGGCGTCGGTGCATGGCAAGCTCAAGCCGCTGGCGCCGCAGCCGAAGGCCGAGCCGGTGGTGCAGAAGCCGCAGCCGCCGTCGCCGTTCGCGGACGCGACGGACACCCAGCCGCCGGCGCTGATCACGACGGCGCCCGCCGAACCTCCTGTGCGGAAGTCGGTCGTGGACGAATCGGTGGTGGCTAAGCCGGCGATGGAGTCGATGAAGATCGAGGAGCCGGCCGCCGAACCGACCGCACTGGAGAAGAAGCGGATGCGGGCGTGGGCGCTGCTGTCCGACTGGCCGGAGGGACACGAGCGTACGGCGAAGAAGCTCGCCGACGCGATCGCGTCCAGCGAGCCGATGGCCGCACGCTTCATCGAGCAGTACGAGGCCGAGCACGGCCTCGTGTTCACCTCACAGAACTGACGATCCCGCGCCGGCCGCACCCCGGCGCGGGTTCAGTTCCCGAGGTTGACCGGTAGTTCCGCGAGGCCACTGACCAGGACGCGGCGCCACTCGAGGTCCTCGGCCGGCTTGGCCAGGCTCATCCGCGGGAACCGTCGTACCAGGGCCAGCAACGACTCCTGCAGTTCGATCCGGGCCAGCTGTGCCCCGAGGCAGAAGTGCGGCCCGAACCCGAACGACAGGTGCTTGTTGTCCGTCCGGTCCAGCCGCAGCTCGTCGGGAGCGTCGTACGCGCGGGGATCCCGGTTGGCCGAGTTCAGCGCGGCCATCACGCCTTCTCCGGCCTTGATCCGTACGCCGTGCAGCTCGACGTCCTCGAGTGCGACGCGCAACTGGCCGACCTCGCTGAAGCGGTTGAAGCGCAGCAGCTCCTCGATCGCGGACGGGACCAACGTGGGATCGGCGACCAGCTTGGCCCAGTTCTCCGGCCAGCGCAGCAGGGTCGCGACGCAGCTCGAGATCTGATTCGCGGAAGTCTCGTGGCCGGCGACCAGCAGATTCACACCGAATGCGATCAGCTCTTCCTGGCTGAGCCGGTCGCCGTCCTCGCGGGCCCGGACCAGTTCGTCCAGCAGGTCTTCCGCGGGCTGGTCGGTGTTCGCCAGCTTCTTCGTGACCAGGTCCTCGATGTACGCGGTGAGGTTGGTCATCGCGTCCTCGACCAGGTCCTTCTCCGCCATCTTCATGCTGTACCCGAGCTCGGTCCACTCACGGAACTGCGCGCGGTCCGCGTACGGTACGCCGAGCAGTTGGCAGATCACCTGGATCGGCAGTGGCAACGCGACCAGTTGCCGGATGTCCGCACCGTCGCCGGCCGCCGCGACATCTTCCGCGAGCTGAGCCGACAACTCCGCGACCCACGGCCGGGTCTGCTCGATCTTCCGATGCGCGAACGTCGGCACGACCAGCCTGCGCAGCCGGGTGTGCTCGGGCGGGTCGGTCGTGGTCAGGCTGTTCGGCATCGGTTTCGCCAGCGCGACCCGGGGTGCTCCTTGCTTGACCACCGCGGCCCGCGAGAACCGTGGGTCCGCGAGCACCATCCGTACGTCGTCGTACCGCGTCACCAGCCAGACCTCGGCCCCCGCCAGCGTCCGCACCCGAGCCACGGGACGGTTCTCCCGCAGCTCGGCGAACGTAGGCGAGGGATCGAACTGAAAGGCATCCTCGAACGGAATCTCGAGCACCGGCTCCGACATGTCTTCGACCCTAAGCGACTTAGGTAACCCTTGCCCGCTGCTCAGCGAGTCGATGGGGAGGGGCGGGTCGCGATCGCCGGGACGATGAAGGCGGCTGCGATGAGCAGCATCAGGACCGCGCCGATGAGGGATCCGATGGTGATGCCCTCGACCACGGGCAGGGTGCCGCCCAGGCTGAGCTCGGCGTCGACGTTCGGCGAACCGTCGGCGTTCATGATGACGACGGACCAGTCGCCTCCGACGGCCTTCCAGTCGAGGGTTCTGGAGCCGGAAGCGACCCAGAACGACTGGTCGGCGGGTGCGGCAAGGGGCTTGTCCCCGGCGTGTGCCGTGGTTGACAGCTTGAACGGATCGACGTCGAAGTCCGCGACCTCGTCGTGGCTGACGCCGTTCAGGTACGTCGCAACCTCGGCAGCCGGACCGATCCCGACGAACACCGGCGTGCCGTTCTTCGACTCGATGTCGATGCGGACCTCGCCGAGGAAGTCGTCGGCGTACAAGGCGTCCGGCCCGGTGCCGCCGACATCGAGTGACGGCGCCAGCAGTGCGTAGGAGTTGGTCGTGACGCGCTCCGGTCCGGCGGTGAAGTAGCCGTTGTCGCGTTGCTGCTGCGCCCACAGACCGAAGCCGCCGATCGCGAACAAGATGAGGCTGACCATGCCGAAGAAGGCGCCGACGACAACCAGCAGAGTACGGCGGCCGCTCCACGAGCGCTGAACAGTTGGCGTAAGGCTCGGTGTGGTGGTCATGAGACTGCCTCCTTGGCATGGGTTGGGGGCTGGTTGTCGACTGCGGCGGCTGGTGCGGGGCTGGTCCAGAAGCGGCGGCTCACGATCAGGAGCCCGATGGCGACTGCCCACCACACGCCGACGTACAGCCAGGTCTCGCGGGTCAAGTCGGCGGAGCCGGTCGGCCAGAGTTCGCTGGTGTTGACGCTGCCTTCGGTGGCGTGGGCGATGAGGGTGATGAGCACGCTGCCGGCTGCGTGGTTGAACAGCCACGCGTACCAGAACGTGACAGCGATGGTGGTCAGGGCCTCGAAGGGCTGGAGCCCGAACGAGGAGATGAAGAACAGCGGCGCGTGCCAGCCGGTGATCGCCACGGCCAGGATCGCGGTCGCCGCAAGCGGCGTGCGGGTGGCCTGCAGCTTCGGCTGCGCGTAGCCGCGGAAGCTCGGTTCCTCGTTGAACGGGCCACCGGTCGGGTCGACCATGATCATGCCGACAACCATCGCCAGGGCGTACCAGGGCGTGAATTGCCCGGTGTCCGGCGCCGGTGCGCCCAGCGCCTGGTTGAGCGAGATCGTGACGAAGTGGACGGCGAGCGGTACGGCGATCGCGACGACGTACCAGACCCAGCGGACCCGCCAGCGGATCACCCGGGCGCCGAGGGCTCGCAGACCGGCGAGCCCTTCGGTGAGGAACACGATGACGACGGCGGCGACCAGGGCGCCCGGGGCGAAGAAGCTTCCGAACGGGACGGCTCCCCAGGCGAGGACGTAGGCGAGCACGAAGAAACTGAGCACGGGGTGATTGCGGATGAAGGTCATGACGGTTCTCCTGCGGATCGGGGGCGGCTGCGGACTTGGGTCTTGGTTCGGCCGGCGTGGAGGCTCGGGGTCGTTCTGGATCACGCGGGACTTGTGCACTGCTCCTCCAGGGACTCGGTCTACGTCCGAGACTCGCGCTCCTGGGCGCGTTCGGGAGACCGGTCGACCGGTGGAGGACTGGTTCGGGTTTCTGGTGTCAGGCGCGCAGGTAGAGCAGCACGGCGAGCACCCGGCGGGATTCGCTGCGGGTGGACGGGATGCCGAGCTTGGTGAAGATGCCGGACACGTACTTCTCCGCGGCGCGCAGCGTGATCGTCAGCGCGTCCGCGATGCCCTGGTTGGAGGCGCCGGTGGCCATCAGCTCCAGCGCCTCGCGCTCGCGCGGCGTGAGCACTGCGAGCGGATCGTCACCACGGCGGCGCTTCAGCAGGGTGGAGACGATCTTCGGGTCGATGGCCGAGCCGCCGGTGGCCACCCGCCGTACCGCGGCGACGAAGTCCTCGACGTCGCTGATCCGGTCCTTGAGCAAGTAGCCGACGCCCTCGGCGGACTCCGACAGCAGTTGCATCGCGAGACCGAGTTCGAGGTACTGCGACAGCACGAGTACGCCGACCCCCGGATGCTGCGCGCGGATCCGCAGAGCGGCGCGCATCCCTTCGTCGTTGTGCGTCGGCGGCAACCGGATGTCGAGGATCGCGACCTGCGGCGGGAAGCTGCGGACGTACCGCAGCAGGTCGTCGGCGTTGTCGTACGCCGCGACCACCTCGAGCCCGGCGCCAGTCAGGATCCGGGTGACCCCCTCGCGCAGCAGCACGCTGTCCTCGGCGATCGCTACTCGCACGGGAACTCCGCTTCGAGCCGGGTCCCGTTCCCGGCCGGGCTCCAGATCCGCAGCCGGCCTCCGACCGCCTCGACCCGATCGGCGAGTCCGCGAAGCCCGGTCCCGCGCTCGGTGTCCGCCCCGCCGACGCCGTCGTCGACGACCTCGACCACGACCGTGTCCGCCGAGCGCGTGACGTGGACCGAGGCCACGGTCGCGTGGGCGTGCTTGGCGATGTTGGTCAGGCTCTCGCTGACGACGTAGTACGCGGCGACCTCGATCCGCTCGGTCAGCCGTCCGCCGACCGTGACCTCGAGTTCGACGGGTACGGCGGCCTGTGCGGCCAGCGACTCCAGCGCGACGGCCAGGCCGTGGCCGGTGAGCACGGCAGGATGGATGCCGCGGGCAACATCTCGCAACTCGTCGAGCGAGACGGTGACCTCACGCTTGGCCTGCAGCAGCCGTTCCGAGGTCTCGCCCCCGGAGCTGCCGGCGAGCAGACCGAGTTCGAGCGACAGGGCAACCAACCGCTGCTGGGCACCGTCGTGGAGATTGCGCTCGAGTCGCTGCCGCTCTTTCTGGCCGGCGTCGATGACCCGGGCCCGTGAACCCTGCAGTTCTTGCAGCCGGGCGCGGAGTTCCACCTGCAGGCGGTTGTTCTCCAGCGCGATGCCCGCCGCCGCGGCGACGGCGTCCAGCAACTCCCGCTCGTCCTCGAGCGATCGGTCGAACTCCAGCGCGATGATCGGTTCGCCGTCTCGGTTGATGACCCGCGTCGCCCGCCCCTCCTCGGCTCCCCGCAACGTGATGGCCTGTCCCTCGTGGTCCGCCCACGTGCCGTACTGAGGCAACCAATACGCAAGCGTCAGGGAGGGATCATGCAGTGCTCGCGCCAGTGGTTCGCGCAGATCGTCGGTCGGGTGGGCGCGCAACTCCATCAGGAGCGCGCCCACGTCGGTCCGGGCCAGCCGGGCATCCAGCAGGCCGAGCAGGAACGCGACCGGGGCGAGCCCGAGTGCGGCGAAGGCGACGTGGCGGACCGTTTCGATCTGCGGCCAGCCGCGCAGACCTGCGACGAACAGGACCGCGAGCGCGATCAGGGCCAGTCCGAACGTGTCCACCAGCAGTGTCACCGGACGTCTGCGAGTACCGGCCGCGGCAGGGCGTCGTACGAAGAGCAGAACGGTGCCGGTCAGGAGCAGAACGCTCATGGTGATCAGCTGGATTTGTTCGATCCGGCTGGCCAGGAGCGGCCTGGTCGTGACGGTGAAGAGGCTCTCCGGATTGATCCCGAGCACGATCTTCGCGAGCTGCAGGACCACCGCGGTCACGTAGCCGCAGACGACGACCAGCTGGCGGGGACGCCCGACCACCCGTCCGGTGGGGTAGGCGAGGAACACGTGCAGGAACATCGCAGCCGGCACAAGGTCGAGCAGATGACCGATGGAGAGCAGTGCAGGCACCGTCGACCACTGCAAGGCGGTCAGGGCCATCACGAAGCCGGTCGCGATCATCAGCGGGCCGAGCCGGCTCTCCGGCCGGCGCCACCAGGCGATGGTCCCGCTGATCAGGTACGGGACGGTGATCCAGTTGAACAGCAACGCCTGCAGTCCGGGCCGCACCAGTTCGTCGCCGGCGAGCGCGAGGGCGACCGAGACGACCAGCGTGCCGAACCCTGCCACGACGGTCGTCCACAAGGCCCACGGCCCGGGGCCGCGGGCCGGTTCTGCCAGGGCCCCCCTCGCCACAACCCGTCACCCACCCTCTAACGCCAGCCTGCGCCCGTTCACCGGTGCAGGCAATGCGTGAGGTACCTAAGGACAGGAGGTGGTCCCGTCGGTGACGGGACCACCTCGCTGCGTGAGCCTGCGGCGGACCGGCCGGCCCGACTACCTCCTGTTCTTCGGTACGGGTGCTACTTGGTGCCGAAGGTGTAGATGGTGGTGGTCGCGTAGGTCTGGCCGGGGCGGAGGACCGTGGACGGGAAGTTCGGCTGGTTGGGGGAGTCCGGGAAGTGCTGGGTCTCGAAGGCGAAGGCGTCGCCTTGGCGGTAGGCCTTGTTGCCGATGCCCAGGAACGTGCCGTCGAGGAAGTTGCCGCTGTAGAACTGCGCGCCCGGTTGGTCGGTGTGGACCGTGACGGTGCGGCCGTCCTCGGGCTCCCAGAAGCGGGCGGCGAAGCGGAGGCCGTCGTGATCGGCCTTGCCGCCCAGGACGAAGTTGTGGTCGTAGCCGCGGCCGACGATGAGTTGCGGGTGGTCGCCCCGCAGCCGGGCGCCGATCGCGGTCGGCTTGTTGAAGTCGAACGGCGTACCCGCGACCGGGGCGATCTCGCCGGTCGGGATCAGGCCGGCGTCGACCGGGGTGTACGACGGTGCTTTCAGCTCGAGCACATGATCGTCGATGGAGCCGCTGCCCTCACCGGCCAGGTTGAAGTACACGTGGTTGGTCAGGTTCACCACGGTCGGCTTGCCCGCGACGGTCGCGTGGTAGTCGATCCGCAGGTTGTCGCGCCGGTCCAGCGTGTAGGTCACCGTGGTGCTGAGCTCACCCGGGAAGCCCATCTCGCCGTCCGGGCTGACGTAGCTGAACGCGACGCCGACCGAGTCGTCGGTGCGGACGGTCTTGGCCTTCCACACCTTCTTGTCGAAGCCGATGGTGCCGCCGTGCAACGCGTTCTCGCCGTTGTTGACCGGGATCTGGTACGTCGTCCCGTCCAGCGTGAACCGGCCCTTCGCGATCCGGTTGCCGTAGCGGCCGATGGTGGCGCCGAAGTACGGGCTGAGGGCGGCGTAGTCGGGCAGGTTGTCGAAGCCCAGGCTGATGTTCTTGGTCCGGCCGCGCCGGTCCGGGGTCTCGACCCGCTGGATGGTGGCACCCCAGGTCAGCATCGAGATCGTGACCCGGCCGTTGGTGAACGTGTAGACGTCCACCGCAACGCCCTCCGGGGTGGTGCCGAACGGGTCCTTGCGGATCTCCAGCTTGCCGTGGTGTGCGCCCATGGCGGCCAACTTATCGGGCGTACCAGCGGCCGAACCGGCCTGGGTGGTCGCCTCCGCGGTACTGCTCAGAGCGCCCGCGGCGGCGGCACCCAGACCCAGGGCGCCGGCCGTACGCAGGACCTGGCGGCGGGGCAGGTGGTCGGGCATCGCATTCCCCTCACTGAGTCGACGGTCGTCGGCGAGAGCGTTTCCACGCCGACCCGGGCACGATAAGCACGGGTGTCCAGTGTTTGGAACAGTTCGTAACGGTTTGAATTCGTCCGATGACTGCACGGGTATCGAAAGGTCCGCCGACCGCTGACCGGATCGGTCCGGTCCCGGCCCCGATCGGGTCTTCTCCGGTACGCCGGCAGCACGCGAGCATGGACGGTATGAGCGCAACCGCACTGATCGTCATCGACGTCCAGGAGTCCTTCCGCGTCCGGCCGAACTGGCGGGCCGTCAACCACCCCGACATCGCCGACCGGGTCGGCCGCCTGGTCCGCGCCGCCCGGGACCAGGGCGACCTCGTCGTCTGGGTGCTGCACACCGAGCCGGGCACCGGCGGCGCGTTCGATCCGGCCAACGGCCACGTCCGGCTGATCGAAGGACTCGAGCCGATCGACGGCGAGCCGGTCATCACCAAGACCTCGCACAACGCCTTCACCACAACGAATCTGCAGCAACTCCTGACCCAGCACGGCGTCACGGAGTTGGTGATCGGCGGCATCCGGACCGAGCAGTGCTGCGAGACCACCACCCGGATCGCCTCGGACCTCGGCTACGACGTCGTGTTCGTCACCGAGGCCACGGCGACGACCCCGTTGCCGCACTGGACGATGCCGGCCGACGCGACCCTGGACGAGATTCTGGCGGATCCGCGCACGCTCAGTCCCGAGCTCGTCACCGAGCGGACCGAGTACGCGCTGGCGGGCCGGTTCGCCACCATTCGGACACTCGACGAACTGACCGGCGTACCCGTGTCATCCTGACCAGATCATGAGTAGTACTCGGGTCGTCTTCCTGCTGGTGCCGAAGCTGCACCTGCTGGATCTGGCCGGGCCGGCGCAGGTCTTCTCGACCGCGAACGACCTCGGCTACGGCTACCAGCTGAGCTACGTGGCGGAGGTCGAGGAGATCGCCACCGCCCAGGGCGTGCCGGTGAAGGCGCGGCTGGATTGGCCCGACCTCGGTCCGGGCGACCTGATCGTCGTACCGGGTTGGCGGTCGCCGCGGTTGTCGCCGCTGCCGCCGATCGGGCCCGAGACCAGGCAGCGCCTGCGCAGTCATCACGCAGCCGGGGGATCGGTGGCCAGCGTGTGTTCGGGTGCCGATGCACTCGGCGCTGCTGGGCTACTCGACGGCCACCGCTACACCACGCACCACGATCTGACCGAGGAGCTGACCGCGCGGTACCCGAAGGCGACCATCGTGCGGGACGTCCTGTACGTCGTGGACGAGCGCGTCATCACCTCCGCGGGGATCGCGAGCGGGATCGACCTGGCGCTGCACCTGGTCGCGGTCGAGCGGGGCGCCGAGGCGGCGGCCCGGGTGGCGCGGGAGATGGTCGTGTACGCGCGGCGCAACGGCGACGAACTGCAGGACAGCGTGATGCTGCGGTACCGCGGTCACCTGAGCGACCTCGCCCACCGGGTGCAGGACGTCATCGACGCCCGGTACGCCGACCGCCTCCTGCTCGCCGAGCTCGCGCACGAGGTCGGCGTGAGCGAACGGACCCTGACCCGGATCTTCACCAATGCCACGGGTCTGACCCCGCTGCGGTACCAGCAACTCCTCCGCCTCGAGCGAGCCGAACACCTGATCGGCCACGGTGCCACCGTCGAGGCAGCCGCTCGCACTGTCGGCTTCGAGGATGCCCGGATGCTCCGCCGCCTCCGCGCCCGCACCGCGGAACCGGTCGCGGGGTAGACCTAGGTCCACCCGGCCGGGGGACCCAGCGCTCCTGAGTTCCGCCCGCCGTCCCACGAGGCTCGTTGTGTCCGGAACAACGAGAGGTGGGGACAGCGTGAGCGCTGGTGGCGTGACCGTGCGGGTTGCACGGTGGAGTGCGATCCATCCATGGCGAGCGATCGGCCTTTGGCTGCTGCTCGTCGTCGTCGCGGTCGGGATGTCGGTGGTCATCCCGAAGCAGCAGATGCAGAGCAAGGACACCTGGGTCGGCCAGTCCGGCCAGGCAGCCGAGATGATCGAGCAAGCCGGGCTGGGTGATCGGCCCGCGGAGACCGTCCTCCTGACCGATCCCGACGGTCGGCTGGACAAGACGGCCGCGACGACCGCGATGACCCAGCTCCGGCAGAAACTCACCGCACTGGACTCGGTCCAGGCGGTCGGTCAGCCGGTCTGGTCGGAGAACGGCAAGGCCGCCCTGCTGCCGATCGAGTTGAAGGGAACGGCGGACGACGCGGCCGACGCGATCGAGAAGGTCGTCGCCACCACCGCGGAGGTGCAGCAGGCCAACCCGGACCTCAGCATCGCCCAGGCCGGCACGGCCTCACTGGACGCGGGGATCTGGAAGCAGGTCGGGTCCGACCTCGCCAAGGCGGAGAAGCTCAGCCTGCCGATCACGTTCGTGCTGATGCTGCTGGCGTTCGGTGCGCTGATCGCGGCCGGGATCCCTGTCCTGCTGGCGTTCTCGGCGGTCGGCGCCGCGCTCGGCTTCTACGCGCCGCTGTCGTTCCTCTTCCCCGACGGCGGGTCGGTCGCCAACGTCGTCCTGCTGATCGGGATGGCGGTCGGCGTCGACTACTCGCTCTTCTACCTCAAGCGAGAACGCGAGGAACGGCGCAAGGGTCGCAGCACCCTGGACGCCGTCGAGATCGCCGCGGCGACCTCCGGTCACTCGGTGGTCGTCTCCGGTCTCGCCGTGATCGTCTCGATGGCCGGCCTGTACGTCGCTCAGGACATGACGTTCGCGTCGATGGCAACGGCAACGATCGTGGTCGTCGCCGTGGCGGTCCTCGGCTCCTTGACCGTGCTGCCCGCGCTGCTCGCGAAGCTGGGGCACCGGGTCGACCGGCCCCGCGTCCCGCTGCTCTGGCGGCTGAACCGACGCATCGGTCCCGGCGGGATCAGCCGTCGCATCCTGGCTCCGGTACTGAGCCATCCGCGGGCGGCACTGTCCGTGTCGATCCTCGCCGTGGCCGCTCTCGCCGTACCGGCACTGGGGATGAAGACCGAACCGTCCGACCTGAACACGCTGCCCCAGAGCATCCCCGAGGTACGCACGTTCAAGGCCCTGCATGAGAACTTCCCGTCACAGGGCGGTCTCTCGTACGACGTGGTCGCGCGCGGCGAGGATGCGGTCGCGGCGTTGACCGGGCTGCAGCAATCCGCAGTACGCAGCGGCAAGTTCGTCGTACCGCAAGGAGAGGCGATCCGGCAGGCGGACGGGACCGCGGTGCTGACGCTGGTGTCGGTCCTGCCGGAGAGCAGTGCGAACGCCGAGACGGCGTTGAACCAGTTGCGGTCGGACTTCGTACCGGCCTCGCTCGGGTCCGTGCCGACCTGGGCGGTCGGCGGGGAGCAGGCGGAATCGGTTGACTACGGCAACAACCAGCGGGACAAGCTGCCGTGGGTGATCGCGTTCGTGCTGGCGCTGACGCTGGTGATGATGGCCATCACGTTCCGGAGCGTGGCGATCGCGCTGCTGACCACGGTGCTCAACCTCGCCTCGGTGGCGGCGTGCTTCGGGGTACTGGCGCTGGTGTTCCAGCACAGCTGGGCCGAAGGGCTGCTCGGTTTCACGTCCTCGGGCTTCGTGGTGTCGTGGATCCCGCTGTTCCTGTTCGTGATCCTGGTCGGGCTGTCGATGGACTACCACGTGTTCGTCCTCGGCCGGATCCGCGAAGGAGTGGCCGAAGGGCTGACGCCTCGCGATGCGGTCCGCAAGGGCGTCACCGAATCGGCCGGTGTGGTGACCAGCGCGGCCGCGGTGATGGTGTCGGTCTTCGCCGTGTTCGCGACCCTCGGCATGCTCGAGATGAAGCAGATGGGCATCGGCCTGGCCGTCGCCGTCCTCATCGACGCGACCCTGGTCCGGATCGTGATGCTTCCCTCCGTCCTCGTCCTCCTGGGCCGCAAGGCCTGGTGGCCGAACCGTCTCCACCGCCAGGCCGCAACCAGTGTTCCCGACCAGGAACTCGTGCCGATCAGCTGAGCTTGGAAGCCGCCGTCAGTTTGCTGACGGCGGCACTCAGCTGTCCGGTCAGGAGCAGGTGCTCGGCGTCCGACGTGAGTTTGGACGCCGGCTCTGTGACGTTCTGGCCGATGTGGTTCTGAGCGATCCAGCGGGCCGCGCCGACAACCGCGTCGCCCTCGGCGAAGGAGTCCACCTTGGTGCGCTCCAGGGACTTGGCGGATTGGGTCAGAGCGGCGAGAGCAATAGTTGCCTGGGGCCCTGACCAGTCCTTCGCCTGGAGAGCGACCGAGGCGGCGACCGCAGCGGCCAGGGCGTAGGGATCGTGCTTCTGCAGAAGGGTGTTCCGGGCCTCCGTCAGCTTCTGCCGAGCCGTCGCCTGGGTGGTCAGACCCCAACCGTAGGGGTACTGCGGATCGTAGGAGGCGTCACCGACGTTCAGCGGCTGCTGCGCTTCGGTCCGCGGCCAGGTGACCGGCAGCCGACCGGTGAACGGCCGCTTGCCGAACAGGACGTCCGCGACCCCGGCGCCCTCGGTGCCCGGCAGCCACGACGCGACCACGGCGTTCATCGTGCCGAGCTGGTCGGCGATCGCCTGCGGGCGGCCGGACACGATCAGCACGACGCACTTCATCGCGCCGCAGACCTTGTCCACCGCTGCCTTGTCGGCGTCCGACAGCAGCAGGTCGTGACCGTTGCCGACGTCACCGATCCCCTCGGCGTACGGGCGTTCGCCGACGACGACCACGCCGACGTCGTGACCCTCCAGTGGAGCCGAGGCATCCGCGCTGAACGTTGCCGTCGGCACCACCTGCTTGATCCCGTCCAGGATCGTCGTACCGGTGGTCGTCGTACCGGAGCCGCCCTGCCAGGTGATGCTCCAGCCGCCCATCTGGTTGCCAAGGTCGTTCGCGTTGCTGCCGGCCACGTACACCTTCGAGGTGGATGCCAGCGGCAACAGGTTGCCGTCGTTCTTCAGCAGCACCTGGGACTTCGCGGCCGCCTCCCGCCCGACCGCACGGTGTGCGGCGGACCCGATGTCGGCGAGGTGCGAGGTGTCGGCGTACGGGTGCTCGAACAGGCCGAGCTTGAACTTCTCGGTCAGGATCCGCCGGACCGCGTCGTCGACCCGGGTCATCGGCACCCGGCCGGCAGCGATCTCGTCGGTCAGGCCCTGGGTGAAGCCCTGGTAGTTGGTCGGCACCATGATCATGTCGAGCCCGGCGTTGATCGAGGTCCGGATGTCGCTCGCGTAGTCGCCGGGCAGCTGGTCGATCGCCTGCCAGTCGCTGATCACGAACCCGTCGAAGCCCATCCGCTGCTTGAGTACGCCGTTGATCAGCTCGCTGTCGCCGTGCATCTTGACCGGAGCCTGGCCATCGATGGCGACGCTGGAGTACGACGGCATCACGGTCCCGACCCCGAGATCCACCGCCGTCCCGAACGGCGCCAGGTGCAGCGTCTCCAACTGCTGACGGGTGACCTCGGTGATGCCCTGGTCGATCTTGTAGCTACCGGTGGCCGACGATCCGTACGTCGTACCGCCGTCGCCGACGAAGTGCTTCGCGGTCGCCAGTACACGGGTGTTCTGTGCGAGTTGGCTGCCGTCCGCCTTGCCCTGCATGCCGGTGATCACGGTCGCCATCGACTGCACCAGCGCCGGGTCCTCGCCGTACCCCTCGTATGCCCGGCCCCAGCGGTCGTCACGGACCACGCAGACGCAGGGCGAGAAGTCCCACGGGATGCCGGTCGCGCGTACCTCGGTCGCGGTCACCTCACCGGTCCGGCGGGCCAGGTTCGGATCGCGGGTCGCGCCGATGCCGATGTTGTGCGGCAGGATCGTCGCGCCGACCACGTTGTTGTGCCCGTGCACCGCGTCGACGCCATAGATCAGCGGGATCTGCAGCCTGGTGGCCTGAGCGTTGAGCTGGAAGTTGTCGACCATTGCCGCCCACGCGGCCGGCGTGTTCGGCGTCGGCACCGAGCCGCCACCGGACAGCAGCGAGCCGAGCGCGTACGACGCGATGTCGGTCCGCGAGCGGAGTGCGTTGCGTTCGGCCTGGGTCATCTGGCCGACCTTCTCGGCCGTCGTCATCCGGGCGAGCAGGTCGGCGACCCGCTCCTTCACCGGGAGCTTGCTGTTCAGGTAGGGCAGGTCGTGGGCGTTGATCACGACGACCGGCTGGGTCGACGGCGCCTTCGCACCGGTGACGGTGAGCTCGAGCGGGATGGTCTCGGCGGCCTCCGCGGAGTGGTCCTTGCGGGTGGTGACGGCCACGGTCCGCGCGGTGCCGGACGCCGTACCGGCTGGGAAGGTGATCGTGCCGGTGACCGGGTTGTAGTCGTCGGCTCCGGCGGATCCGGTGCCGGTGCGGTACTCGACGGTGACCGGCTCGTCGAGCGGGGTGCTGCCGGTGGTCGCGACGGAGATCTTGACCTGCGCGGTGCCGCCTTCCTTGACCGGGTAGACACCGGCATCGGTGCCGACGCTCGCCTTCAGTGCGGGATCGGCCTTGCCGTAGACCTCGACCTGGTCGATCGCGAACTCACCCGGGGACCCGACCGGCATGGTGATCGCGTAACCCCACATCTGGGTCAGATTCAGCACCTGGTCGATGCCGCCGACCGGCTGGAAGTCGGTGCGGTACACCAGGTCGCTGAACGGGATCTCGACCAGGTGCCAGCCCTGCCAGTCGTCGGTGAAGCTGGTGTTCCACAGTTCGGAGGCCTCGGCGTTGGCGCCGCCGTCCTTGATCTCGAAGAAGATCCGCTTGCCCGAGCCGGGTGGCAGTGGTGCGGTGTTCTGGCCGTACCACCAGAACCGGATGCCCTTGTGCGCGGACCAGTCGCCGGGGTTCTGGTCGAACGTCACGTCGTGGCTGAACCCGCCGTACCCGCTGATGTTGTAGGTGCCGTGCAGCACCTTCTCGCCGGACGGCGCGTCGGCGCGCGCCTGCAGCTCCATCGTCGGCGGGTCGTCGGCGTCGCTGCCCCAGCCGAAGATCCCGGCGTTCGGCGGCGACGCGAACGGCTCCGCGCCTTCGAACGCGGCCAGCACGATCGGCGCCGGGTCGTCGGCGCCCACCGCCGGCAGCGGGAGTAGCCCGGTGATCAGGGCCGCTGCCGCGACCAGTGCTGTCTGACGGAAACCACGCATGGCCGACTCCCCACTCCGCGCGAGCCTCACACCCGCGTTCGGCCCTGACTCTCAGCTCTCCCCACCCGCCGGTCAAGACCTCAGCGGTTCCGGAACTAGAGCGCTCTCACGATCGGCCGCATGTGCGCGCGATCTCCGTCCTGAAGGCAGAAACGAACGAGCTCGGGCGCCTCGACCTCGACCTCGCCGATCGTGGTGGTGCGGCGCTCTGCCGCCCAGTCGATCAGCTTCAGCGGGTTCGCGATATCGGAGGTGAAGTGCAGCAGGTTCAGGTACCAGATGTCGCGGCGGCCGTGCGGGCGCTCGAACCAGTCGTCGGGGCCGAGCTCGGTGGCGAACCGGTCCATGAAGGCGTCGGCTGCTCCGTCGAGGGGGATCGCGGAGGCCATCACCGACCCCGGGGTCAGCGTGAGACCGGTGACACGGAAGCGAGTCGGGCCGGCGGTGGCCCGCCGCAGAGCGGACAGATAGCGCCCGATCGCGGGGTCGTCCGGGGCGATGGTGGCGCGGTAGCCCTCCAGGGCGCGGACGGTGAGGTGGGCCGATCTCAGTTGACCGGTCTGCCAGTGGCCCGGACCGGCCAGCTCCGCCGCCTCGGCTGTGACTGCATCCAGGCGTTGGGCGAGATCACCGTCGGCCGGAGGACGCAGTACGACGCTCACTGGCCAGCGGCCGCCCGCGCGGGGAGGTTCGTCCCGCTGATGGTCTCCGCGGGCGATCAGGGGTGCGGCGGTGGCGAAGAGGTCGTCGAACTTGGTCACGGGCGGTACGACGCCGGACGGGATTCAGAAGTTGGAGTGGTCTGATTGAGAACGAATTCAGTAGCCAGAGTGATGGACCCTGACCGGCGTGGCCGGAAAGGATGAGGGCATGACTACACGTTTCGGGATTTTCGTCCCGCAGGGCTGGAAGATGGATCTGGCGCAGATCGCGGATCCGGTGGAGCAGTGGGAGGCGATGACGGATGTCGCCAAGCGGGCCGATGAGCAGTCCTGGGACTCGATCTGGTTGTTCGACCACTTCCACACCGTGCCGGAACCCAGTGACAACACCACCTTCGAGTGCTGGAGTGCGACCGCCGCGCTGGCCCGCGACACCAGCCGGGTCAACATCGGCCAGATGGTCGGCTGCAACGGGTACCGCAACCCCGCGCTGTACGCGAAGATCGCGTCCACCGTCGACGTCGCCAGCCACGGCCGCCTGTACGCCGGCATCGGCGCGGGCTGGTACGAGCACGAATGGAAGGCCTACGGCTACGAGTGGACCGACATCCCGCCGCGGATGGCCGCGTTCCGGGAGGCCACCGAGATCATCTACAAGATGTGGACCGAGGACAAGCCGGTCTACAACGGCAAGCACTACTCGATCAACGAGCCGATCAACGAGCCGAAGGGTGTGCGCAAGCCGCACCCTTCGTTCTGGATCGGTGGCGGTGGCCCGAAGGTCACGCTGAAGCTGGTCGCGCAGTACGGCGACGCGGCGAACATCGGCGGCGGCAACCCGGAGGTGTTCAAGGAGAAGGCGGCCATCCTGCGGGGCCACTGCGAGACCGTCGGCCGCGACTACGACGAGATCATCAAGTCGACCAACTTCAACGTGTTCCCGATCGACAAGGGTGACGATCCGCAGAAGGCGACCGAGAAGGCGCTCGGCCCGATGAACCGGGAGAAGTTCGACCGGGACAACCTGATCGGCACCGAGGACGAGATCGCCGACAAGGTCGAGGCCGCACTCGAGGCCGGCGCCGACTATGTCATCTTCTACGTCCCCGGCGTCGCCTACGACCTCGATCTGATGGACCGCGTCGAGCAGGTCACCAAGCGTTTCGCCTGACCCCTTACGCACGGAGGCGGCGCTGACCAGAATCGGCCATGGCGGGAGTCCGTCACCGGCATCGGTGGACCGGGCCGAGGGCGACTGACAGGCTCGCGAGGATGGCCTCGCGAGGGTCGGGGCATCGGGAGGACCGCCCCGTGACTACTCGATCGCCACGCCTCACCGCGGGCCTGCTCGCGACGGCGGTGGTCGCCAGTTCCCTGCTGCTGGCGACCACCCCGGCCCACGCCGGAGCCACGACCGCGCACGCGACGCCGGCCGGCAGCACCCACCGGATCACGCTGGTGACCGGTGACGTCGCCGAACTGACCACGAGCTCCAACGGCCAGGTCTCGGCCCACCTGACCAGCGACGAGCCGTACTGCTTCGGCAGCTTCGACGGCGACCTCAGCGTGGTCCCCGCCTCGGCGTACCCGCTGCTGAGCGAGGGCCGCCTGGACGAGCGCCTCTTCAACGTCACCGAGCTGGTCGAGCAGGGGTATGACGACGCGAGCAGCGACGAACTCCCACTCCTCCTGGCCGCGCCGTCCACCCTGCGCAGTATGCCGGCCGCCCCGCAGGCAGCGACCGTACGCCGTACTCTCCCCAGCGTCGGGAGCACCGCGGTCAGCGTGGAGAAGGCCGACGCGAAGACGTTCTGGAGCAGCATCAGCGGCCCGACCACCTTCAAGACCGGCAGCCAGGTGTCCAAGATCTGGCTCGACGGCCGGACCGAGGCGACCCTCGACCAGTCCACGCAACAGATCGGCGCCCCGACCGCCTGGCGGTCCGGGTACGACGGCCAGGGCGTCAAGGTGGCGGTGCTCGACACCGGCTACGACGCGGGCCACCCGGACCTCGCCCAGCAGGTCGTCGCGTCCCAGAGCTTCGTCCCGGACCAGCCGGTCCAGGACCTGCACGGCCACGGCACCCACACCGCGTCGATCGTCGCCGGCCTCGGTACGGCGTCCGACGGTGCGCGCAAGGGGGTCGCACCGGGCGCCGACCTGCTGATCGGCAAGGTGCTCGACAACAGCGGCCACGGTCTCGACTCCGAGGCGATCGCCGGCATGGAGTGGGCGGTGCAGCAGGGTGCCAAGGTCGTCAGCATGAGCCTCGGCGGCAAGCCGTCCGACGGTTCCGATCCGATGAGCCAGGCCGTCGACAGGTTGTCAGAGTCGAGCGGTGCGCTGTTCGTCGTTGCCGCAGGAAACGCCGGTACGGAGGACTCCGTCAGTTCGCTCGGTGCGGCGTCGGAGGCACTGACCGTGGGCGCCGTCGACCGTGACGACAAGCTGGCGAGCTTCTCCAGCCGTGGTCCGCGGCTAGGTGACGGTGCGCTGAAGCCCGAGGTGACCGCACCCGGCGTGGAGATCGCTGCCGCCCGCGCGGCCGGCACCGAACAAGGCCATGTGCTCGGCCAGTACTACACAAGGCTGAGCGGCACCTCGATGGCCACGCCACACGTGGCTGGTGCGGCAGCGATCCTGGCCCAGCGGCACCCGGACTGGTCCGGTCAGCAACTGAAGGCCGTGCTCGCCGCGACAGCGGTGCCGTCCAAGGACGCGACCCCCGCCCAGCAGGGCCTCGGCCGGATCGACATCCCGAACGCCCTCGACCCGGTGATCCTGCCGGATGCGGCCAGCCTGTTCTTCGGTGATCTTTCCTGGAGCGGTACGACGGCCCCGGCGCCGGTCAGCCGTACGGTTGCTTACCGCAACAACTCCACCCGGAACGTGACGCTGGACCTGAGCGTCGGCGCGCAGTCGCCCGGCAAGGTGAACGCGGCAGTCACCGTGAGCCCTGCGCGGCTGACCATCCCGGCCGGCGGTACAGCGTCCGCCACCGTCACCCTCGACCTGGCGAAGACCCAGCCGGCCAAGTACACCGGTGTGCTCACGGCCCGCAGCGGCCACACGTCGTACCGGACCGGGCTGGGGTTCGCGGCCGGTGGGAGGCTGAACTCCGTGACCGTGAAGGCGATCGGTCGCGACGGCAAGCCCGCCAGTCTCAAGGGCGGGTCCAGCGGCGTGCAGCTGTGGAACCAGGACACCGGCGCGGTGAAGGTGGTCGCCTTCGACAGCGCCACCGGCAGCCGGACCCTCGAATTACCGACCGGACGGTACGCCGTGATGGTGTTCGTGGTCGGCGCCGACCAGGCCGGCTGGTCCAACTCGTACTCGTTGCTCGGTGATCCGGACGAGTGGATCGACGGCGACCGGACCTTCAGCTTCGACGCCCGTACGGCGAACAAGGTCACCATCAAGACCCCGCGGCCCGCCGACGCGCAGAAGGTCGGGTTCGCGTGGCACCGCAACGTCGGCGCCCGCGACGCGGTGTCCGGCTGGACGGTGCCGCAACGCGCCACCGGCGGCATCTACGTACAGGACTTCGGGAAGGTTGCCAACGGCACCTTCCAGGTCGTGCAGCGGTGGGATCTCGCCCAGCCCGAGCTGACCGCCGACGTCACCGGCGTGGACGGGACCTTCCGGTTGCCGACCCCGAGCGAGACGACCTTCGACTCGTCGTACGTCGGCAGCACGACACTGCCCCTGGTGAACGGAGGCGACGGGACGGCAGCCGAGCTGGCCGGGGCCAAGGACGCCGCGGTTCTGCTGCGTTTCCGGGGTTCCGGTCAGACGGCGGCGCAGATCACCGCGGCCAAGGAGGCGGGGGCGCGGTTCGTCCTGATGTACAACGAGATTCCTGGCTTCTGGTCGACCAGTTCCAACCAGGGCGTCCCGTTCTATCTGCTGCGCGCCGAGCAAGGCCGGCAGTTGCTCGACGTACTGTCCAAGGGCCCGGTGTCCGTGCGGCTGAACGGCTTGCGTGACAGCACCTACCGGTACGACGTGGTCCTCGGGCCGTCGGTCGTACGCGGCCCGCTCAGCTATGACGTCGCGAAGCTGCGGCCGGCTGTGGTGACCACGGACTTCCAGCGCAACGACGCGTTCAAGCTGCACAACGACGAGCGGATCGCGCACCTGCCCGGTGTGCCGGCCGGTCTGAGCGCGATCCGTGGAGTCACCGGACCGGTCACGCGTACCGACTACCTCGCCAGCGACGTGCAGGGCGTCCTCTGGGACGAGCAGACGTCGGCAGGGGACTGGAACGAGTCCGGCTTCGAGTACACGATCGCGCGCGGCTACCGCCCGAACGAGAAGGCGAACCGTGGCTGGTGGGAGTCGCTGACGCGTCCTGCCGTTCCGGACGGAGGGGGAGCCGTGAACGAGGTGCAGGGCTGGCCGCCGGCGCGGTACGAGAACGCGCTGCGGTTCGCGATTCCGCAGTACGTCAGTGGTGATCGCACCGTCTACGGCTGGGGCGACCGCGGTGACACGACGAGCATGAAGCTCAGCAGCAACGGTGTCGAACTCGGCAGCGAGGACTGGTCCGTCGGACAGTTCGCGGTGCCGGCCGAGGCCGCGTGGTACGACCTGACGCTGGACCAGAAGCGTGGTCCGAGCAGCTGGGCCAAGACCTCGACCGCGACCCACACCGAGTGGCATTTCCTGTCCAAGCCGACCAGCGGGCGATCGGTGCTCCCGCTCGTCCAGGTCGACTACCAACGGGCCGATGACCGGCTCCAGCTCAAGCCGGCGTACCAGCCGGGTGTGCACGGCCTGGGCATCTTCCGCACCACGGCCGAGATCTCGTACGACGGGACGACGTGGCAGCGGCTCACGCTGTTTCCGCAGGGACTGGACGGCACGGTCACCGCACGGATCCCGGCCGCCCCCGAAGGAGCGTCGGCGGCGAACCTCCGGGTCACGGCGACCGACCTGGTCGGCAACAAGCTCAGCCAGACCATCGAGAAGGCGTGGACCGTGCAGTGATGTGATCGATGCAGTGATGTGATCGATCAAAAAGGGCGACGCCACGAAGCCGGGGGGAGTTGCTCCGTGGCGTCGCCAGAGGCGCGCCAAGGGAGGGGTGGGGGCAGGCGCGCCGGTCTGTGTGGATCAGCTCCCGAGGATGCCTCCACCGAGAACGCCCAGCAGTCCGAGCACGGACAGCAGGTTGCGGATCACTTGGTC
This sequence comes from Kribbella sp. NBC_00889, assembly GCF_045207705.1. Classification (NCBI taxonomy): domain Bacteria; kingdom Bacillati; phylum Actinomycetota; class Actinomycetes; order Propionibacteriales; family Kribbellaceae; genus Kribbella; species Kribbella sp. NBC_00889. The sequence continues at coordinate 8,513,415 of NZ_CP108783.1, forward strand.
GACGGCCGCGGTACCACCGGTCTGGTACGCCGTCACGCACTTCTGCAACTGGTCCTGCGTCGGCGAGGTGATGGTCACCTTCTTCATCTCCGCCTGGCAGTACTGCGTGGCCTTGGTCAGCTCGTTCACAGTACTGCCGACCGTGCCGACGATCAGGCCGGCCGCCGTCTGCAGGGTTGCGACGCCCGGCGCCGGCGGCTTGCTCGACGTCGGTGGCTTCGGCGTCGGCGTGGGGTCGTCCGTCGACGGCTGGTCGCCCGGCGTCGTCGGCTTGCTGCCCGGCGGGGTCTTGGTCGGCTGCGTGCCTGGCTTGCCGTCGCCACCCTGGACCGGCCCCGTCGTCGGCTTCGCGGCGCCCGGGTAGGTGGGCAGGTCGTTCGCCTGCGGCAGGTTGTTGTCGGCCGGGGCGTCGATGGTCGGGTCGCCGACCTGGTCGCCGGCGGTGTCGATGCCCTGGCCGTCGCTCTCGGTCCCGTTGCCGACCGCGATCCAACTGCCACCGGCGTACGCCTTGGCGATGCTGATCACGAGATCGGCGTACTGCTGGGAGTGGTTGTAGCGCAGGATCGCGGAGTTCAGGTCGCTCGCCTTGGACAGGTCGGTCTTGCCGGAGCACAGGTACACCGCGGTGGACATGGCCGCGTCGTCGATGTCCTGCGGGTTCCGCACGCCGTCGCCGTCGCCGTCCACACCCATCGACCGCCACGTGCCCGGGATGAACTGCATCGGCCCGACCGCGCGGTCGAACGCGCCGTCACCGTCGAACGCGCCGGCGTCCGTGTCGTTGATCTTGGCCGTGCGCACGCCGTCCAGCCGGGGGCCGAAGATGCCTGGCACCGCGACGCCCTGGGTGTTCAGCGCGTTGCCGCCGAAGCGGCCGTGGTTCGACTCGACGCGGCCGATCGCGGCCACCAGCGTCCACGGCAGGTTGCAGGCCGGATCGACCTGCGCCATCACCTGCTGGGCCCGGGAGTAGGCCTTCAACGCGGCGTTCGGGATCCCGTTGCGGGACAGGCCGGAGACGACCTGGGTCGGCTGCTCGCCGGGGTCGACACCGTGGCCGACGACGCCCGGCACCGGCACGTTGGCCGGCTCGGCGATCGGCTGCTTCGGTACGACGACCGGACTCTTGCCGGACAGACCCTGCTCCAGCGACGCCGTGGCGATCGCCGGATCATCCGTGGCACTGACGGTGAATGCGCTCGCGAACAACGCCAACGGGATGAGCGGCGCCACCTGACGCCACCCGCTACCCGTGGCGCGGCGCTTGCCCTTCGCCATCGATGATCCCTCCGTGACTCATCGACCTGTCCAGCCCCACGCTGCGGACAAATCATTTCGTCGCTGTCGGTTGCCGTCGTACTGGGTCTAACGTCCAGTCCGTGCGTGGGTTACGCACCGAACTCAGACCATCTACGGTCGGTTACCGGGTACCCATACTGGCGCGTAACAACGCTCCTGTGAACCCCCCGATGGGACCGAACCGGGCTGCCCGCCCATCGGCCCGCCTGGCCGGTCGGGAAGAATGGCGGCCGTGCCCGACCACACAGAACAGTCCGCCACGCTCTTCGACAGGGCGTCCGCAGTCACGCCGGGCGGGGTCAACTCTCCCGTACGAGCGTTCCGCGCCGTTGGCGGCGTACCGCGCTTCATGGCATCGGGTGATCGATGTCACATCACCGATGTCGACGGCAACCGCTACCTCGATCTGGTCTGCTCCTGGGGGCCGATGCTGCTCGGCCACGCCCATCCGGAGGTGACCGCCGCGGTCCAGGCCGCCGTCGCCCGCGGTACGTCGTACGGGACGCCGACCGAGACCGAAGTACTGCTCGGCGAGGAGATCGTCGCGCGGACCCCGGTGGACAAGGTCCGGCTGGTGTCGTCCGGCACCGAGGCGACCATGTCCGCGCTCCGGCTGGCCCGCGGGTACACCGGCCGGGCGAAGATCGTGAAGTTCGCCGGCTGCTACCACGGGCACGTCGATGCGCTGCTCGCGCAGGCGGGATCCGGCGTTCTGACGCTGGGCATCCCCGGTACGCCGGGCGTCACCGAGGCGACCACGGCCGACACCATCGTGCTGCCGTACAACGACCAGGCCGCCGTCTCCGCAGCCTTCGCCGAGTACGGCGACCAGATCGCGGCCGTCATCACCGAGGCGTCACCCGGCAACATGGGCGTCGTACCGCCCCGGGACAACTTCAACGCCTTCCTGGCCAGGACCTGCAAGGACAACGGCGCACTGTTCATCTCCGACGAGGTGATGACCGGCTTCCGGATCACCCGCTCCGGCTGGTACGGCGTCGACGGCGTACGGCCCGATCTGATGACGTTCGGCAAGGTGATGGGCGGCGGCTTCCCGGCCGCGGCGTTCGGCGGACGGGCCGACGTCATGGCCCACCTGGCTCCGGAGGGCTCGGTCTACCAGGCCGGCACCCTGTCCGGGAACCCGATCGCCACCACCGCCGGCCTGACCACGCTGCGACTGGCCACCGACGAGGTCTACGCCAAGCTCGACGAGACGTCGGCCACCATCCAGCGGCTGGTCTCGACCGCGCTGGACAAGGAAGGTGTGCCGCACGTCATCTCGGCGGCCGGGAACCTCTTCAGCGTCTTCTTCGTGGAGTCGGAGGAGGGACCTGCCGAGATCCGGGACTTCGCCGGTGCGAGCGCCCAGGTGCTGCCCCGGTTCGCGGCGTTCTTCCATGCCATGCTGGACGCCGGCGTCTACCTGCCGCCGAGCGCCTTCGAGGCCTGGTTCGTCAGCGCCGCCATCGACGACGACGCGCTGGCCGAACTCGAGTCCGCCCTGGCCCTTGCGGCAGCCGCGGCGGCCGCAGTACCGAACTGAAGGGAACGGCAGCGGTGACCGAAACGACGGTCGTGCACCTGATGCGTCACGGCGAGGTGCACAACCCGACCGGTGTGCTCTACGGCCGGATCCCCGACTTCCACCTGTCCGAACTGGGCCGGGCGATGGCCGAGCGTGTCGCCGAGTCCGTGAAGGGCCGCGACATCGTCCACCTGGTCAGCTCGCCGTTGGAGCGGGCCCAGGAGACGATGGAGCCGATCGCCAAGGTGTTCGGGCTGACCCCGGACATCGACGAGAGGGTGATCGAGGCCGCGAACCTGTTCGAGGGCAAGAAGTTCGGTGTCGGCGACGGAGCCCTGAAGAACCCGGGCGCCTGGTGGCTGCTCCGTAATCCGCTGAAGCCGTCCTGGGGCGAGCCGTACCAGCAGATCGTCCGGCGGATGCGTGACGCGATCGAGACCGCTCGGCAGAAGGCTGCCGGGCACGAGGCTCTGATCGTGTCGCACCAGTTGCCGATCTGGATCGTCCGGTCCGCGATCGAGGGCCGCCGACTGCCGCACGACCCGCGCAAGCGGCAGTGCAGCCTGGCCAGCCTGACCTCGTTCACCTTCCACGGCGAGTCGATCGTCTCCGTCGGATACGCCGAGCCGGCCAAAGACATGCTGCCGGTGAAGAACCCGAAGAAGTTCGTCGGGGGCGCGTGATGAAGCGTGCGGCCGCTGTGGTGGCCGGGTTGGTGCTGGCGCTGACCGCGTGCTCGTCCGGGCAGCAGGCCGCGGAGAACCGGCAGGGTCAGGCCGGATTCGTGAGCGGGACGCACAACGTGTCCGTCTTCGCCCCGGCCGACCGCAAGCCGGCGCCGGTGTTCACCGGTACGACGCTCGACGGCAAGACCTGGACGCTGTCGGACCACCTGGGCAAGGTGGTCGTGCTGAACGTCTGGGGCTCGTGGTGCCCGCCCTGCCGCAAGGAGGCGCCGGACCTGGTCGCGGCGAACAAGGAACTCGGCCCGTCGGTGGAGTTCATCGGCCTGAACACGCGCGATCTCGACCCGGCGCCGGCCAAGAAGTTCGTCCAGGAGTTCGGCGTGCAGTACCCGAGCGTGTACGACCCGAACGGCAAGTCGCTGCTGCGCTTCCGCGGCCAGATCTCGGCGGCGTCGATCCCGAGCACGCTGGTGATCGACAAGACCGGCAAGGTCGCGGCGCGAGTGATCGGCGACGTGACCAAGCAGACGCTGCTGGGCATGGTCAAGGACGCCGGTTGACCTGATGGGTGAGTGGTTCGCGCAGTCGATGACGGGTTCGATGCTGGTGGCACTGCCGATCGCGGTGCTGGCCGGCGCGATCTCGTTCTTCTCACCCTGCGTCGTACCGCTGCTGCCCGGCTACCTGTCCTACGTCACCGGGCTGTCCGCGGCCGAGCTCGGCTCGAAGCAGCGCGGCCGGATGCTGGCCGGGACCGCCTTGTTCGTGGCGGGATTCTCGGCGGTCTTCATCCTGACCGGCGTACTGTTCGGCACCGCCGGCGACCTGCTGATCGAGCACCAGACCGCGATCACCCGGGTGCTCGGAGGGCTGACCGTCGTACTGGGACTGGTCTTCCTGGGTGGATTCGGGTTCCTGCAGAAGGACGTGCGGGTGCATCGGGTGCCCGCGGTCGGGATCGCGGCCGCACCGCTGCTCGGCGTACTGTTCGGATTCGGCTGGACGCCGTGTATCGGTCCGACGCTCGGGACCGTGATGACGCTGGCCGCGACCGAGGGCAGCACCGGGCGGGGTGCGACGCTGGCGTTGGTGTTCAGCCTCGGGCTGGGCATTCCGTTCATCGTCGCGGCGCTGGCGTTCCGGCGGATGCTGGGCGCCGTCGCGTGGGTCCGGCGGCACCAGGTGCTGGTGATCCGGATCGGCGGCGTACTGATGATCGCGGTGGGACTGCTGCTGCTGACGGGAGTGTGGGATTCGATGACCGCGGACCTGAGGCAGTGGGTCGCCAACTTCGGATCGGCGGTGTGACGTGACCGACGTCAAGGACCACATCACCGCACCGACCGGCGGCTCCGGGAACGAACCGCCCGCGCTCGGCCTGGTCGGCTGGCTGCGCTGGATGTGGCGCCAGCTCACCTCGATGAAGACCGCGCTGGTGCTGCTGTTCCTGCTCGCGCTGGGTGCGGTGCCGGGATCGCTCATCCCGCAGACGCCGATCGACCCGATCAAGGTGTCGGACTTCCTCACCGCGCATCCGAAGCTCGGCCCGTTCTACGACAAGCTCGGGCTGTTCGACGTCTACAAGTCGCCCTGGTTCTCGGCGATCTACCTGCTGCTGTTCATCTCGCTGATCGGGTGTGTGGTGCCCCGGCTCGGCGTGTACCTGAGGGCGGTCCGGGCCCGCCCGCCGAAGCCGCCGCGCAACCTGAACCGGCTGCCCGGCTACCAGCGTTTCACCATCGATTCCGAGGGCGACTTCCTGGCGACCGCCACCCGTGAGCTGCGCCGCCGCCGGTTCCGCGTCCAGGCGTACGACGGCGCGGTCGGCGCGGAGCGCGGCTACCTGCGCGAGGCGGGCAACCTGCTCTTCCACTTCTCCCTGATCCTGGCGCTGATCGGTGTCGCCTGGGGTTCGCTGTTCGGCTACCGCGGCACCGTTCTGGTTGTCGTGGGCAACGGTTTTGCGAACTCACTGGCGCAGTACGACGACTTCGCGCCGGGCCGGGTGTTCGACGGCGACAACCTGCCGCCGTTCTCGCTGACGGTCAAGGACTTCGAGGTGAAGTTCCAGCAGGACGGTCCGCAGAAGGGCGCGGCCCGCGAGTTCAAGGCGCAGCTGAGCTATCAGGAGACGCCGGACGCGCCGGAGAAGTCGTACCAGCTCGAGGTCAACCACCCGCTCAAGCTCGACGGCAGCAGCATCTACCTGCTCGGCCACGGCTACGCGCCGCGGGTCACGGTGCGGGACGGCAACGGGCAGGTCGCGTTCTCCGGACCGGCGCCGTTCCTGCCGCAGGACAGCAACTTCTCGTCGTTCGGCGTGATCAAGGCGCCGGACGCGCGGCCTATGCAGCTCGGCTTCGAGGGCTTCTTCCTGCCGACCGCGGTGATCGACCAGCGAGGCCCGGTCTCGGTCTTCCCCGACGACCTGAACCCGGCCCTGGTGATGACCGGGTACTACGGCCGCCCGCAGCCCGAGACCGGGAAACCGGAGTCGGTGTACCAGCTGGACAAGTCGAAGCTCACCCAGTTCGAGAAGGACGGCGACAAGCTGCGCTTCCAGCTCGCGCCCGGGCAGACCACGACGCTGCCCGACAAGGCCGGGTCGATCACCTTCGACGGCTACAGCCGCTGGGTGAAGCTGCAGGTCAGCCACACCCCGGGCACGAATCTGGCGCTGGGGGGCATCCTGCTGGCCATCCTCGGGCTGATGGGCTCGCTGTTCGTGCACCCGCGGCGTACCTGGGTGCGCGTCCGCACCGAAGACGGGCGTACCGTTGTCGAGGTCGCGGGTCTGGACCGCGGACCCGAGCGGGGGCTCGGCGACGAGATCCGGGCCATCACCGACAGCCTGAAACCACAACCAGACCGATCGAGCACCCAGGAGCAGCCATGAGTGCGGAGACCTTCGCGCACGTCTCCAACCTGGTCGTCCCGACCGCCACGGTGATCTACGCGCTGGCGATGATGTCGCACGCGCTCGAATGGGCGCTCGGCCGCGCCGTCGTGGTCAAGGACGCCGAGGTGAAGCAGGACGTTCTGGTCGCGTCCGGTGGCGAAGGGGTCACCGCCGGCGCTGCTTCGGGCGGCACTGCTTCGGCTGGGGTGGCCGAGCCCGCCGTTCCCGGGGCGGAGCGGATGGAGGCGGCGAGCCGGATCGGGCTGACGCTGACCTACCTGGCCTTCGTGCTGCACCTCGCGGGTGTGGTGACCCGCGGCCTCGCCGCGGGGCGGGTGCCGTGGGGCAACATGTACGAGTTCTCGATCACGGCGTCGCTGGCTGTCGCGGCCGTGTACCTGATCTTCGTGCAGCGCTACAAGCTGCAGTGGCTGGGTCTCGGCGTGACGCTCGTGGTCGCCGCCGTACTCGGGCTCGCGACGCTCGCGCTCTACACCCCGGCCGGTCCGCTCGTGCCGGCGCTGCACTCGTACTGGCTCGTCATCCACGTGTCCGCGGCCGCCATCTCCGGTGGCGCGTTCACCATCGGCGGTCTGGTGTCGGTGCTGTACCTGGTCAAGGCCCGTGCGGAGCGCCGGGTGCTGGCCGGCGGCACGATGTCGGCGTCGCTGCGGCGGCTCCCGAGTGCCGAGGCGATGGACGGTACGGCGTACAAGGTGCTCGCGTTCGCCTTCCCGCTGTGGACCTTCGGCGTCCTGGTGGCCGGGCCGATCTGGGCGGAGTACGCCTGGGGCCGGTACTGGGGCTGGGACCCCAAGGAAGTCTGGTCGCTGGTCACCTGGGTGGTGTACGCCGCCTACCTGCATGCGCGGGCGACCGCCGGCTGGCGGGGCCGGAACGCCGCGACGATCGCGATCGTCGGGTGGTTCGTGTTCATCTTCAACTTCGTCGGAGTGAACCTGCTGGTCTCCGGTATGCACTCCTACGCCGGGGTGTGAGATGAAGGAGTTCGCCATCTACACCGGCTTGCGGGCCGCGTTGTTCGCGGTCTGCTTCGCCGTTCTGTGGTTCTCGCTGAGCGCCCGGCTGGGTGTCTTCCCGTTGTTGCTGCTGGCACTGATCCTGTCCTCGATCCTGTCCATCTTCGTACTGCGCGCCGCCCGCGAGCGGCTGGCCGGCCAGATCGAACGCCGGGCCTCGAGGATGTCGCAGCGGATCGAACAGGCCCGCTCCGCCGAAGACGACGACTGACCCACCACCCCACCCCGTACCCGCCCCGCGCCGCCCCGCGCCGCCCCGCCCCGCGCCGCCCCGCCCCGCGCCGCCCCGCCCCGCCCCACCCCACCTCGCGCCGAGCCCGCTCCCGCCCGTCTCTGATGGGTTGACCCATCAGAGGGTGGGTTGGCGTACCGCACGCGACTAGCCAACCCACCATCTCCTGGGTGAACCCACGGGGCGGAGGCGGCCCGCGATCAGGCGGACGGGACGGGCGGCGTACCACTGGGTCAACTGGTACGGAGAGTGACCTAGGCCACGGTCAGGTTCTTGGCAAAATTGTTTGTGCATCCCTTCACATGAGTCGTAGGGTCGTGGATAGAACGAAACCGTTTCGTTCTATCTGCTACTACGAACTCACACAGGGTGGTCATGGTCGAGACAGCCGGAGTGCGGCACCGTCCGCGGGTCGAAGGTGGTCGTGAGGAAGAGATCCTCGCCGCGACCGTCGCGCTCGTGGCCGAGCTGGGGTACGACCGGCTGACCATGGACGCGGTGGCGACGGCGGCGAAGGCCAGCAAGGCGACGCTGTACCGGCGCTGGACCAGCAAGGCCGAGCTCGTGGTGGACGCGGTCAGCCGGGCCAAGGGTTGCCCGATGCCGGAGAACGTCGACACCGGCAGCCTGCGCGGTGACCTGATCTCGCTGGCGTGCGGCGCCGGTGGCTTCACCGACGAGATGCCGATGTCGGTGATGGCGGGGCTGCTGACGGCTCTGCAGCACGACGCCGAACTGCAGAACGCGTTCCGGGAGCGGTTCCTGGCGCCGCGATTGGGGCTGGTGGCAACGGTCTACCAGCGTGCGGTCGACCGCGGCGAGGTCAGCCCGGACATCGACGTCGAACTGCTGGCCAACACGCTTCCGGCCGTGATCATCCACCATGCCTTCCTGCTCGGCGTCGAGCCGACCGACGACCTGATCCTCCGAGTGATCGACAACGTGATTCTGCCTGCGGCGCGGGGGTCGCAGGCGAGCTGACCGGTGAGGGGCCGGTCCGCGACCACAAAGCAGTTACGCCCAAGAGGGGAATAGTTCTATGTCCGAAGACGTCGTCAAAGCTGATCCGCCCGAGGGCCGGCCGGTTGACGCGGTGACGGAGACCGCCCACGGCCACCGGAACCTCGGTATCGCGCTCGCGCTGATCTGCATGGCGCAGTTGATGGTGGTGCTGGACGGCACCATCGTCAACATCGCCCTTCCGCACATCCAGACCGATCTGGGCATCAGCAACGCCTCGCTGCCGTGGGTGGTCAACGCCTACGCGCTGGCCTTCGGCGGTCTGCTGCTGCTCGGCGGCCGGATCGGGGACATCCTCGGCCGCCGCAAGGTGTTCATCTTCGGCGTCGTGCTGTTCGGTGCGGCGTCGTTCGTCGGCGGCATCGCACAGAGTGAGAGCGTGCTGCTGGCCAGCCGGATCCTGCAGGGTGTCGCCGCCGCGGCGGCCTCGCCGAACGCGCTGGCACTCATCACCACCACCTTCCCGGCCGGCAAAGAGCGCAACCGCGCGATGGGCGTGTACGCCGCGATGTCCGGGGCCGGTGCGGCCGTCGGCCTGATCCTCGGCGGTGCGCTGACCGAGGCGTCCTGGCGGTGGACCTTCTTCATCAACACGCCGATCGGCCTGATCGTGGCGGTGCTGGCGTTGCGGTACCTGGGCGAGTCGGCCCGGCAGAGCGGGAAGTTCGACCTGCCCGGTGCGATCACCGGCTCGGTCGGTCTGGCCGGTCTGGTCTACGGCCTGAACCACGCGGCCTCGGACGGCTGGGGTGACCCGGTGACGCTGACCTTCATCCTCGGCGGGCTGGCGCTGATCGCGACCTTCCTGCTGATCGAGGCCCGTTCGCGGCACCCGCTGATGCCGTTCCGGATCCTCGCGAACCGGACCCGCGGGGTCAGCTTCTTCGTGATGCTGGTGGTCGGCGCGGCGATGTTCTCGATGTTCTACTTCCTGGGCATCTTCGTGCAGAACATCATGGGCTACAGCGCGCTGAAGACCGGCTTCGCGTTCCTGCCGTTCAGCCTCGGCATCGTGGTGGCCGCGCAGGTCGCCTCGACGCTGATCGCCCGGATGGACCCGCGCTGGATCGCCGGCGCCGGTGCGGTGCTGGTCTCGGGCGGGATGTTCGGATTCAGTCAGCTCGACGTCGACTCGTCGTACCTGACCCATCTGCTGCCGTTCATCCTGCTGCTGTCGTTCGGCATGGGCCTGATCTTCGTGCCGCTGACGCTGACCGCGGTCAGTGGCGTCGCGAACGAGGACTCCGGTGTCGGCTCCGCCGTACTGAACACGGTCCAGCAGATCGGTGGTGCGATCGGCCTGGCGCTGCTGGGCACGATCTCCACCAGCGCGATCAAGGACAAGTTCACCGAGCTGGCCCCAGGCCTGCAGAAGGCGGCCGAGTCCGGTCAGTCGCCGACTCAGCTGAAGCAGTTGGAGGGTCAGTTCACGGCGGTCGCCACCACGCACGGCTTCACCCGCGCGTTCCTGTGGTCGACGTTCCTGATGCTCGGCGCGGCCGTGGTCACGCTGGTCGGCCTGTCGGTCAAGTACAAGGATCTGGCCACCGACAACCAGAACGGTCCGGTCCACATGGGCTGATCCAGCCCGCGAGTCTCGAAGGGTCCGCTTTCCACGGGAGGAGGGGAAAGCGGGCCCTTCGTCGTACCTCAGAGCTGCTTGCGCATCACGAGCTCGCGGCGGACGCCGTCCGGCATCAGGTCGCCGAGCTCGTCGGTGTCGGCGAAACCGTTGCGGAGATAGAGCTTGTGCGCCGGATCATTGCCGTCCGCAACGGACAGCCTCAGGACCCGGGCGCCGGTGCCGGCGGCCCACTGCGCGATGGTGGTGATGAGCGTGTCGCCGACGCCGCGGCCCCGGCCGGTCGGGGCGATCCACATCGACACGAGCTCGGCCGTGCCGGTCTCCTCCCCGGGGAACCCGCCGACCATGCCGACCGGCGTACCGTCCAGACTGGCGATCACCTGGTAGGCACCGGGTGCGCTGAGCCGTTCGCGCCAGCGTTCTTCGGGCGCGTCGAGCCAGTCGGCCAGCTGGGAGCCGAACGCGTACGGCGCTTCCGTCAGCGCGGCCACCCGGAGGTCGCGCCACAGTTTCCAGTCGTCCGCACCGATGTCTCGTAGTTCGATCACAGAGGACAGGATCCAGCGTGCGGGGCGGCCGGCGCCACTCAGTTTCGGGGCGGGATCCTGGACGAGACCCAGTCGCGGACGCCGCCCAGGCCGTCGCTGAGATCGCGGAGGAGCTTGGCGAGCGGGTCCTGCGAGCGGCTGAAGGCGTCGGAGTACGACTTGGCCGCGTTCTTGGCCTCCTGGGACATGGAGGCGGTGGCGTCGTCCTGGCGCTTCGGGTAGGCGCCGGACACGATCGAGGTGTACTCGCCGTCGTCCACCCAGCGGCGCAGCTCGTGCGCGCGGATGACGGCCATCGGGTGCGACTGCGCCTCGAGCAGCAGCAGCTTCAGCACGCTGTCGCGCAGGTCGCCGGCGCTCTCGTACTCCGTCCCCTGCGCGAGGAACGCCGTGGTGTCGAGCTCACCGAGCTGGCCGGCGCTGGCGAGCTTCATCTGCACGCGGAGTGGGACCGCCGGGTCCTGGACGGCCAGCAGGCCGGCCCGGTCGCCGGAGAGCTCGGCCTTGCGGGACCATTCGTGCAGCGCGGCGATGATCGCGCGGATCCCGAGCGCGCCGATCGGCATCCAGTTGATCGCACCGGTCAGCCGCATCAGCCAGAGCAGCAGCGACTGGTACAGCGCGTGCCCGCTCTGCGCGTGGCCGAGCTCGTGTCCGAGAATGAACCGCAGTTCCTCCTCGTCCATGCCCTGCAGCAGCGCGCTGTTGACCACGATGAACGGCCGGTCCATGCCGATCGTGACGGCGTTCCAGATCGGGTTGTTGGCGATGTACAGCTCGGGCAGTTCGCGGACGTCGAGGGTGCTGGCGGCCTCGGTGTAGAGGCGGTGCACCCGGGGGAACTGCCGTTCGTCGACCCGGATCGCCCCGCCGAGGAACTGCAGCCGGAAGGCCCGCTCGTTGATCATCCCGGACATCTTCCGGAGCAGGTAGTCGAACCCCTTCAGCTGCCGCAACGCCACCAGCGCGCCGCGGTCGGCCGGGTGCTCCCACGCCCGCGAGCTGATGTCGGTCAGCGTGACCCGCTGCCGGGTCGGGCGCTCTTCGTTCTCGCTCATCGTTCCCCCTGCTGACTGGGCCTCGTGTCCGTCCAACCTAGCTCGCTCCTGGGTCGCCGTACCTTCGGATTGAGGATCCAGGCGAACAGGAGCGGGAGCGGCCAGCTCAGGGGGACGGACCACCAGGACGGGTGTACGAAGAGGATGCCGACCACGCCGGCCAGCGCGAGGGCGGTGCCCCAGAGCCAGTACCAGAAGGCGTTCCATCCGGGGTGGCGGATGCCTCTGCGGTAGCCGACCGCCGCCAGCGTGGCCGTCGCCGGAAGGGCGCTGAACACTCCGAAGGCGACGACGACGGTTGCGATGAGCACGATCTCGCCGGTGGAGAAGTGTGGCTCGAATCCCAGGGGCACCATGGGTCTCATCGTTCCGTCCGGGACACCGGTTGCTCAGCGTAGGAATACTCAAATCGCCTGGTACGCCCTAGCCTGGCCCGCATGAGTGAGGTTGACGTGTGCCGTGAGGTGGACCGGCGCGACGACAAGGCGCGAGCCTGGGTGTCGGAGGCGATCCGGATCGTGGACGCCGACGCGAACCGGAGCGCGGACACCCACCTGCACGTGTTCCCGATGCCGGACGCGCTGGGCGTGGACCTGTACCTGAAGGACGAGTCCGTGCACCCGACCGGCTCGCTCAAGCACCGGCTGGCCCGCTCGCTGTTCCTCTACGCACTGTGCAACGGCTGGATCGGCGAGGGCACCACGGTGATCGAGGCGTCCAGCGGCTCGACCGCGGTCAGCGAGGCGTACTTCGCCCGCCTGCTCGGGCTGCCGTTCGTGGCGGTGATGCCGCGCTCCACCAGCCCGGAGAAAGTCGAGCTGATCGAGTTCTACGGCGGCAGCTGCCACTTCGTCGAGCGGTCCGGCCAGATCTACGGCGAGGCGAAGCGGCTGGCCGAGGAGACCGGCGGCCACTACATGGACCAGTTCACGTACGCCGAGCGGGCCACCGACTGGCGCGGGAACAACAACATCGCGGAGTCGATCTTCGATCAGCTCCGGTTGGAGCAGCACCCGGTGCCGAGCTGGGTCGTCGTCGGTGCCGGCACCGGGGGTACGTCGGCCACCATCGGACGCTACGTCCGCTACCAACGGCACGACACCTCGGTCGCGGTCGTCGACCCGGAGAACTCGGCCTTCTTCCCCGCATTCGAAGCCGGCGACGACGACTACTCCACCGGCCGCCCCTCCCGGATCGAAGGCATCGGCCGCCCCCGAGTCGAACCGTCGTTCGTCCTCGGCGTGGTCGACCGGATGATCTCGGTCCCCGACGCCGCCTCGATCGCCGCGATGCGCTTCTGCTCGCGGGTCACCGGGCGGTTGGTCGGCGGCTCCACCGGCACCAACCTGTGGGGCTCACTCCGGCTGGCCGCGGAGATGCGGCGTACGGGCGTCCGCGGCAGCATCGTCACCCTGCTCTGCGACAGCGGCGAACGCTACGGCAACACGTACTACGACGACGCCTGGCTACGCACGAGCGGCATCGACATCACGCCGTACACCACCACCCTCGAAACCTTCGCCACCACCGGCCGCTGGCGCGAACCAGGCGAGTAGTTCTTCCCCAGCGCGCTACGCAGGCTCTCCTTCGTCTCGGCGGCGTGAGGGCGGTTGTGCTCGCAGTAATCGGTCGACCAGTCCGTCGACGTAATCGGGCGTGAGTGGGCTCGCGCCGAACAGGACCCGGATGTACAGCGGGGCCATGATGTGGTCGAGGACGTCGAGGACGTCGGGCGGGTTCTCGCCGCGTTCGCGGGCGCGATCGAGCATGGACTCCAGCAGGCGCCTTCGTTCGCCGAGGAAGTCGTCCCGTGCCTGCAGGCCCTGTTGGCCGCTACCGGTCAGGGCGATGGTCAGGCGCAGGACCGCCAGGCCCTCGGGTCCGGTGATCTCGCGGGCCACGGCGGCCGCATAAGTGCGCAGGTCGCCGGCCAGGCTCCCGGTGTCTGGCATTGGCGATCGCGCGTTGAGGCGGGTGAGTGCGACGTCGGTGAGCAGGGTTTCCAGGCTGCCCCACCGGCGGTAGATGCTGCTGTCGGCCACGCCCGCGCGGGCGGCGATGTCGGCGACGGTGAAGCTGCCGTAGCCGCGTTCGCCGACCAGGTCGGTGACCGCCTGGTGCACCGCCGCGCTGACACGAGCGCTGCGCCCGCCGGGCCGCCGGGCTCGCTCTCGATCATCCATGTCTCCACCTTAACGCAGTTCTCAGTTGCGTTTACGCCACGAAGCACCGTAGTGTTTTAACGCAGTCAGGGACTGCGTTTAGGCATCGACAGGTGAAAGAGGGAACGAGTCTTGAGCGCGTACGAAGACACTGCGACGGCTGCACCGCCGATGGGTCGATCGAGCCGGGCAGCGTTGCTCGCGCTGACCTGCTTGGGCCAGTTCATGGTGCTGCTCGACAACACGATCGTCGGCGCGGCGCTGCCCGACATGCAGCAACGACTGCACACCCAGTTGACCGGCCTGCAATGGATCGTCGACGCCTACGTTCTGCTGGTCGCCATGCTGCTGCTGTCCGGCGGAGTCCTCGCCGACCGGTTCGGCCGCAAGCGGGCGTATCTGGCCGGTGTCGCGGTGTTCACCGCAGCATCCGTACTGTGCTCCCTCGCACCGTCGATCGGTTGGCTGATCACCGGGCGGGTGTTGCAGGGGGTCGGTGCGGCAGCGCTCAGCCCGGCCTCCCTGGCGTTGCTGGCCTCCGCGTATCCCGTGCCTCAGCAGCGAGTCAAGGCGATCGGGCTGTGGGCCGGACTCAGCGGCATCGGTCTGGCCGCCGGGCCCGTGGCCGGCGGAGTGCTGGCAGATGCCTTCGGCTGGCCGGCCATCTTCCTCGTCAACGTGCCGATCGGTGTCGTCCTGCTGCTGGCCGGTCTGCGCGTCCTGGGCGAGTCCCGCAATCCGAGCGCCCCCGCAGTCGACATCCCTGGGACGATCCTGTCCGTCTTCGGGGTAGGGGCGCTGACCTACGGGCTGATCGAGGGCGGGTCCCGCGGCTGGACGTCGCCAGTGATCTTGGGCAGCTTCGCCGCCGCGACCGTGCTGCTCGCGTGCTTCGTCGCAGTCGAAGGCCGTCGGGTGGCGCCGATGTTGCCGCTGCGGCTGTTCCGGCAGCGGCTGTTCACTGCGGCCAACACGGCGATGGTCGTGGTCGGGTTCGCGCTGATGGGCTCGTCGTTCTTCTTCTCCCAGTTCTTCGTGTACGTGCAGGGCAGCTCGCTTCTGCAGGCAGGCCTGCAGACCCTGCCCACCTCACTCGCGATGGTCTTCGTCAGCCCGTACGCAGGCCGACTCGCCGCGCGGTACGGCTTCCGGATCGTGGTCACCATCGGGCTCGCGGTGGCCGGGATGGGGCTGCTGACCCTGGGCATGGTGCACGCGGACACCGGCTACGGGAATGTGTGGTGGCGGCTTGCAGTCGTCGGCATCGGCTTCGCGTTGACGATGTCCCCGCTGACCGGCGCCGCCATCCAGGCGGTCAGCCCGCAGGAGGGAGGCCTCGCCTCGGGGATCAGCAGCACCACCCGGCAGATCGGCGCGGTGCTCGGCGTCGCGCTGCTCGGAGCCATCGTCCGCACCAGGGAATCCGGCGGCGGCTCCTTCGAATCCGGCCTCGACAGGGCCTTCGTCGTTGCCGGCGCCGTCACCTTGATCACCGCCATCTTCACCGGCCTGCGGCTGACGAGGTCCGACCCCACGTAAGCCTTGCCCGGGACCTGCAGGCCATCAGCCACCGAGGGCGAGTCCGATGGCTAGGCCGAGGGCGTAGAGGAGTTCGGTGAGGCCGGTGCCTTTGAGGACGGGGATGAGGGCTGGGCCTACTGCGTCGCTGAGTACTACTCGGATGGACTGGACGGCCAGGGGGATGGCGATGAAGGCCAGGAGGGTCCAGGGGGTTGCGATTGCGGAGGCGGCCGCCAGGACGAACGCCAGTACTACGAGGGCGGCGTACAGGCGGCGGGAGTTTGCGGCGCCGAGGACTACGGCGAGAGTGCGTTTGCCGGTGACGGTGTCGGTGGGGATGTCGCGGAGGTTGTTGGCGACCAGGAGGGCGCAGGCGATCGACCCGATCGAGACCGCACCGGCCACGGCCGTCCAGCTCAGCGTCTCCGCCTGGACGTACGTCGTACCTAGTACGGCGACCAGCCCGAAGAAGAGGAAGACGCTGACCTCACCCAGCGCGCGGTACCCGTACGGCCTCTTCCCACCCGTGTAGAACCACGCACCGAGTAGAGACGCCGCCCCAGCGACCAGAAGCCACCAGTTGGAGGTGGCGGACAGGATGACCCCGAGTACGGCGCCCACGCCGAAGCAGGTGAAGGCTGCGGTCTTCACCTGTCCCGGAGTGGCGACCTTGGAGCCGACCAGGCGCAGTGGGCCGACCCGGTTCTCGTCGGTGCCGCGGATGCCGTCGCTGTAGTCGTTGGCGTAGTTGACGCCGATCTGCAGCGTCAGAGCGACGCCGAGCGCGAGCAGCGCCTTCCACCAGACGAAGCCGTCCAGGTACGCGGCCGCACCGGTTCCGACGAGGACAGGGGAGATCGCGGCGGGCAGCGTGCGTGGGCGCGCGCCTTCGATCCACTGGGCAGGGGTGGCCATGACCGTCGATTCTGTCAGCCGCGAGTCGAAGGTCCGAAGCCGGGCCGTACGCTCGGAGTGACATGTCTAGCCTGCGCCTGGTCCCCGGTACACCGGATGCCGTGTTGTCCGCGTTGAGCGGCGTACTGGACGGCAGTGGTACGCCGTTCGCTCCAGTACCGTCCGATCCGGCCGCGGCCGCCCGCGTCAGGCAGGCAGCCGCACCGGACGAGCCGCTGGAGGACGGCTGCGCTGTGGTGCTGACCACATCCGGGTCATCCGGTGAGCCCAAGGGCGTACTGCTCTCCCGCGACGCCCTGCTCGCGTCCGCGATCGCCACGCACGCCCGCCTCGGCGGACCGGGGCAGTGGCTGCTCCCGATGAAGCCGTACTTCGTCGGCGGCCTGCAGATCCTCACCCGCTCGGTGGTGGCCGGCCAAACACCAGTGATGCTCGGCGAGAGCTTCACCGAGGCGGCCGCGTCGATGACCGGCCCACGCCGCTACACCGCGATGGTTCCGACGCAGCTAGCGCGCTACCTGGACACCGATCTGGACGCGCTGCGGTCGTTCGACGCCATCATCATCGGCGGCGCCGCCAGTCCGGCTCCGCTGAAGGCCCGTGCCGCCGCGGCCGGCGTCACAGCGATCCCGGCGTACGGGATGACCGAGACCGGCAGTGGCTGTGTGTACGCCGGTGAGCCGCTGGACGGTACGTCGATCGCGCTGGACGATGGGCGGGTCCTGATCAAGGGCACCACGCTGTTCTCCGGGTACCGGCTGCAGCCGGAGCTGACCGCGGAGGTGCTGCGGGACGGCTGGTTCCGGACGCAGGACCGCGGCGAGATCGTGGACGGGCGTCTGCGCGTGATCGGCCGGATCGACGACGTGGTGATCTCCGGCGGGGTCAACGTCACCCTGACCACCGTCCAGGCGCGGCTACTGGAGCATCCCGGCGTGAAGGACGCCGTAGTGCTGGGAGTGCCAGACGCGGAGTGGGGGACCAGAGTGGTCGCCTTCGTCGTCGGAGAGCCCGGCCGCGACGAGCTGCGGGACTTCGTAGCGGAGGCACTGCCGCGGACCTGGGCGCCACGCCAGGTGGTTGCCCTGGACACCTTGCCGATGCTTGCCTCGGGCAAGGTCGATCGGCAGGGGCTGCTGGAGACCGTGCGGTGATCACGTACTCGATCGGCCTGAAGAACAAGTTCCGTGGCATCACCGTGCGCGAAGGCATGCTGTTCGAGGGCCCGGCGGGCTGGGCCGAGTGGAGCCCGTTCCTGGACTACGACGACGCCACCTGCGTTTCCTGGCTGCGGGCCGCCCGCGAGGCGGCTGTCGACGGCTGGCCGGCGCCGGTGCGGGACGTCGTACCCGTGAACTGCACGGTGCCGGCGATCGGTCCGTCGAAGGCGGCGGAGATCGTCCGGGCGTCCGGGTGCGGCACGGCCAAGGTCAAGGTGGCCGAGCCGGGGCAGACGCTGGCGGACGACCTGGAGCGGGTGGAGGCGGTGCGGGACGCCATCGGCGCGGGCCGCGTGCGGATCGACGCCAACGGCGCCTGGACCGTGGACGAGGCTGTGAAGAGCCTGAAGGAGCTGGCCCGCTTCGACCTGGAGTACGTCGAGCAGCCGTGTGCCGCGGTGGAGGACCTGGCCGCGGTACGACGGCGTACCGACGTACCCGTGGCAGCGGACGAATCGATCCGGCGAGCCGAAGACCCGCTGCTGGTGAAGAAGCTGGAGGCGGCGGACATCGCCGTACTCAAGGTGCAGCCGATCGGCGGAGTCCGTGCCTGCTTGGAGATCGCCGAGCAGATCGGACTACCTGTGGTGGTGTCGTCCGCACTGGAAACGTCAGTGGGGATCGCCGCCGGCGTCGCACTGGCTGCCGCCCTTCCGGACCTGCCCTACGCATGCGGCCTCGCCACGGTGTCGATGTTCACCAGTGAGGTCGTCGCGGAGCCGCTGCTGCCGGTGGACGGCCTCCTGCCGGTCAGACGCGTGCAGCCGGACGCGGCGCTGCTGGCCGCGGCCCGTGCGGATGCGACCAGGACCGCAGTGTGGGAGGAACGCATGACCCGTGTGCAGAAGAGGAGTGCTGGATGAACCCGTCCACAGCGTTCGCGACGGTGGTGGTCGACGAGCTGATCCGGAGCGGCGTGCGCGAGGCTGTGGTTGCCCCCGGTTCGCGCAGCGCCCCGCTGGCGTTGGCGTTCGCCGCTGCGGACCGGGAGGGACGACTGCGGCTGCACGTCCGGATCGACGAGCGGACGGCGGGCTTCCTCGCGATCGGCCTGATCCGCGGGACCGGACTGCCGGTACCGGTGGTGACAACCTCCGGCACCGCGGTCGCCAACCTGCACCCGGCAGTCCTCGAGGCGTCGCACAGCGGCCTGCCCTTGATCGTCCTGAGTGCGGATCGCCCGCCGGCGCTGCGGGGGAGCGGAGCGAACCAGACGACGGATCAGTTGAAGGTGTTCGGCTCCGCCGTGCGGCTGTTCCACGAGATGGGTACGCCGGTACGTGAGGTCGGGCAGGTGGCCTACTGGCGCTCACAGGTTGCCCGCGCCGTGGCCAACGCGGTGGGAGCACGGTCTGCCGATCCGGGCCCGGTGCAGCTCAACTGCCCGCTGTCAGAACCGCTGGTGCCCACCGACGGTCCCGACTGGCCGGAGTCGCTGGCTGGTCGTAGTACCGGGCCTTGGACCGCCGTGCACGCGGCCGGCGGACCGCCGACGGCCGTATCGCCCGGCCCGAAGACGGTGGTGGTTGCAGGCGATGGTGCGTCGCAGGCGGCGCGGCTGGTGGCAGAGGCGGGTCAGTGGCCGTTGTTCGCCGAGCCGTCCAGCCGGGCACGGATCGGTCCGGCGGTCATCTCGGCGTACCGGTTGTTGCTGCAGGCCAACGCTTTGGCGGGCGAGATCCAGCGGGTGCTGGTGTTCGGGCACCCGACGCTGTCCCGGCCGATCTCCAAGCTGCTGGCCCGTCCTGACGTCGAGGTGGTTGTAGTCTCACCGACCGGGCCGTGGCCGGACCCGGCCCGCCGCGCCGCGTCTGTCGTCACCGGGCTGGAGGTCACCGGCGCAGACACCACAGACTGGCTGGAGCGCTGGCAGCGGGCGGACCAACTGGCCCGCCCGGCGATCGACAAGGTCGTGACGGACGGCCTGACCGGACCGGGCGTCGCCGCCATCGTCGGTGAGGCGGTCGGTGCCGACGGCATGCTCGTGGTCGCCTCCTCGAACCCGGTGCGCGATCTCGACCTCGCTCCGGTGGTTCCGATCCGGACCATCGCCAACCGCGGCCTGGCCGGCATCGACGGCACCATCTCGACCGCCGTCGGCGCGGCCCTCGCGAACGCCGGGCCGACGTACGCGCTGATCGGCGACCTGGCCTTCCTGCACGACTCCAACGGCCTGATCATCGGGCCCGACGAGGCGCGGCCCGATCTGCGCATCGTGGTGGTGAACGACAACGGCGGCGGCATCTTCTCCACCCTCGAGCAGGGCGATCCGACCCACGCCACCCACTTCGAGCGGGTCTTCGGCACACCCCACAACACCGACCTCGGTGCGTTGTGCGCCGCGACCAGTACGCCGTACACGCTCGCGGAAACGCCAGAGACTCTCCGCGCCGCACTCACCCGTACGGTCGCCGGTGTGGACGTTGTCGAAGCCCGGATCCCGCGCACCACCCACCGCCCGGTCACCGAGGCGCTGGTGGCAGCACTCAGCCAGCAGTAACCGCGACCCGGGCCTTCTTCGAGGGCTGCAGCGTGCGCAAGTGGTTGAGCAGCGGCGCGATGGTTGCGATCGCCAGCGCCGTGGTGGTGAGGATCGGGATGGTCGCACCGCGCAGCGACGAGTTGAGTGGCGCGGCGATGGTGAAGATCAGACTGACCGCGGTGATGGTGGTGGTCAACCGCCGGCCAGGCCGGGCAACGGCCAGGAACGGCAGACACCACAGGAAGTACCAGTCGTGCGCCGTCGGCCCCAGCAGGACCACGGCCAGCAGGGCGATGCCGACAGCCCGCGCCGCGTGATGGATGGACGACCGCAGGCTCAGTACGGCGATCAGCGTTACAGCCAGAACCATGCCGACCAGTCGGACGATCTGGAGCGACTGCTGCGCGGCGGTGTCCTCGCCCAGCCACTCCAGTACGCCGGACGCCGCCATGCCGATCAGATTCGCGATGGAGAACGGCGAGCGGACCAGCCCAGGTACGTCGAGCGCACCCAGCCACCCGGAGCCCACACCGGTCAGTTCGCCAATCGTCATCAGCGTGAGAACCGACACCGCGCCGGCAATCACCAGACTGGCGAAGCGGAGCGCCCGTCCGGCCAGCGGACTCATCACAGCGGCGATGGCGATGACCACGAGCCCACCAGGTAGCTTCACCGCAGCCGCAGCACCTGCGATCACAGCCGCCGTACCCCAGCGGCCGGTGAGGGCCAGAGCGAAGGCGCTGCAGGCCAGTCCGAGCATCAGAATGTCGTTGTGCGCGGCGCCGATGCCATGCGTGATCAGCATCGGGTTGGCAACCACCAGCCAGGTCGCGATCGCCGGATCGCCGCGGCAGGCCGTCGCCAGCCGTGGCACGGACCAAGCGATCAGCACGATGCCCAGGACAGCGAGGAGCCGGTGGGTCAGCATCAGGACGTACGGATCCATCGTCAGGTGGGCCATCAGGCCGCCGTACGCGAGTGGCAGCGGCCCGTACGGCGCCGGAGTCTGCATCCACATCGGATCGACCGCTTCGACGATGTGGCCGGACAGTACGCCGGGGCCGACCTCGTACGGGTTGTACCCCTCGGCCACCAGTGCGCCCTGCGCGGCGTAGCTCCAGGCGTCCCGGCTGAACAGCGGCGGGATCAGCAGCAGCGGTGCACTCCAGTACGCCGCCATCCGCAGCAACGGTGTGCGCTGCCCAGTCATCACCTGGTGCCCCGCCGACAGCCAGGCCCAGGCCATCAGCCCGAGCCCGGCCACCATGAACGAGAGTCCGACCATGCGGCCGGCCAGAGTGGTCCGCAGGTCGCCGGTGATCGGCAGCTCCGCCACCCACGACGAGGGCGGCACCACCGAGGTCACCAGACTCGCGACGGCGACGACGGTGGAGCCGACCACTCCCCGGATCATCAGCGAGCGCACAGCCGGAGGTTAGGCAGGCCGGGCAACTCCCCGATGAACAACAACTTGCGTCAGGCGGATTCCTTGCGGAAGGTGCGGGCTCCGACGGCCAGTCCGACGACCGTCAACAGCACGACCCAGAACAGGCCCCACAGCGACGACGAGCTGCTGATGTCGCCGCGGAACAGCGAACGGACGCCGTTCACCACGTGCTTCAGCGGGCTGATGTCGGACAGCCGCTGCAGCCACGTCGGGCCGATCTGCATCGGCAGCAGGATGCCGGACAACAGCAGCAACGGCATCGCGATGCCGTTCAGCAGTGGGGCCAGTGCGTCCTCGCTCTTGGTGATGAGCGCGACGGAGTACGACAGCGAGGCGAAGGTCGCGCCGAGCAGGGCGACGATCACCAGCGACAGCAGTACGCCGCTCCACGGTGCGCGCAGGCCGAGGGGGATTGCCGCGACCAGCAGGAGGATGGACTGGACCACGAGTACGACGACGTCACGCAGTACCCGGCCTGCCATCAAGGCGATGCGAGACGCCGGCGTCACCCGGTCGGCCTCGATCACACCGGCCCGGTACTCCGCGATCAGGCCGAAGCCGACGAACATCGCACCGAACATGCCGAGCTGGACGATCAGGCCCGGGATGAACACCTGGTAGGCGTTGGTGGTCGCGCCCTGGCTGATCTGCGCGGTGATCGGCTTCAGCAGCGGGCCGAACAGGAACAGGTACATCAGCGGCTGGCTGAGCATCAGGATCGACCACATCGGGTTCCGCAGCGACAGCCGCATGGCCCGGTGGAACACGATCCAGGTCTCGCGAAGCGTGGTCATGCCACCGCCTCCTGCTTCTCCTCGGTCTGGGCCGGGGTGATGTCCTCGTCGCGCAACGACCGGCCTGTCATGCTCAGGAACACGTCGTCCAGCGTCGGACGGTGCACCTCGACCCCCTGCAGCTCGATGCCCTGGGCATCGATCGAGCGGAGCAGCCCGGGCAGCACCGACCCGCCGCGCGGGATCCGGAAGCCGACCACGTCGCCGTCGGTCTCCACCTCGACCGCACCGTCCAGTTCGCTGACGATCTTGCTCACCGTCGGCGCCTGGCCTGCATCGGCCAGACTGAGCCGGACCGCGTCGCCGGAGACCTGCTGCTTCAGCGCCTCAGGGGTGCCGGCGGCAACGATCTTGCCGTGGTCGATGACCAGGATCCGGTCGCACAGCGCGTCCGCCTCGTCCAAGTAGTGGGTGGTGAGGAAGATTGTCGCACCGCGATCGCGCAGGCTGCGGATGTGCTCCCACAGGTTCGCCCGCGCCTGCGGGTCGAGGCCGGTGGTCGGCTCGTCCAGGAAGATCAGCTTCGGCTCGTGGATCAGCCCCATCACGATGTCGAGCCGGCGCCGCTGGCCGCCGGACAGCGTCTTGCACTGCCGCCGCCACAGCCCGGGCAGGTCCATCTCCTCGAACAGCCGCTGACCGTCCGCGGCGGCCTTGGCCTTCGGTACGCCGTACAGCCGGGCGTGGTCGACGACCTCGTCCCCGGCGATCGCCTCGGGCAGTGTCGACCCACTCTGCGGCACGTAGCCGATTCCACGCCGTACGCCGACCGGGTCCTTGGCCAGGTCGCAGCCGGCCACGGTCGCGGTCCCGCTGGTCGGCTGGATCAGCGTGGCCAGCATCCGCAGCGTGGTGGTCTTGCCGGCCCCGTTCGGGCCGAGAAAGCCGACGATCTCCCCGTCGGCGACATCCAGATCAACCCCCTGCACGGCCTGCACCGGCCCGCGCTTGGTCTTGAAGGTGCGGACAAGTCCGCGAGCTTCGATCATCATGCGGACAGTCTGAGTGATCAACATTGACTAGTCAATGTTGATTAAAACTCGAATCAGGTCACTTCCCGGAGCGGTCCGGGCCGTCGCCGGAGCGGTCGGGGATCTCGCGCCAGTGGGTGACCATGCCGGGGTACGGTTCCCAGTCGGTGGGTTCGCCGGCGAACGCGTAGGCGCCGTCGGCGACGCGTTGGTGGAACTCGCGGGTCCACTCCAGCTCGCCCTTGTCCCGGGCGGTCGAGATGCGGAACATCTCGACCACATGGTTGGGGGTGGCGGGGTCCTCGAGGATCTGGCGTTCGGAGAACGGCTCGGCCTTGAGCCACGACTCCACCTGGGCGACGCGGGCCTCGAGGGCGGCCAGGACCTCGTCCCGGCGCAGCGACCAGAGGAAGGCCAGCGCCGCCTGCATCTTGTCGGGGTGGAAGCTGTCGACCGTCCAGAGCATGCCGCGCAGCAGCGAGAAGTACTCCGTCTCGCCGTCGCTCGTCAGCTTGTAGGAGGTGCGGCCCGGCCGCTGGTCACTCTCCTCGAGCTCCTGCAGGTAGCCGTGCTTGGCCAGCGTCCGCAGCCCCGTGTAGATCGAGCCCGGGTTGATGTTGGCCCACTGCTCCACGTCCCAGGTGAGCAACTCACGACGCAACTGATAGCCGTAGGCCGGCTGGAAGATCCGCACGACCCCGAGCAACAGCAACCGCGTGGTGGACATGCTCGCAGTGTAAATCCGGGCGCCCTGAACAGCGGTCAAGGCGTAGTCTCCCGGAGCATGGATGTGCGTGTGACGACCGATGCGGCCGCGTTCGAGCAGACCGTCTCCCCTTTCCTGCAACGTGATCCGGTGCTGCACACCCTCATCCTGAGCAACGTCCGCCGGCGCGCGACCGGCACTGCCCGCGCCGAGTCCGGGCCGTCGTACTTCGTCTCGGTGCATGACGGTGACGTGGTCGGGGCGGCAATGCGGACCTCGGGGCGGGCGGTCTACCTCGGCGCGCTGCGAGCCGACCTCGCGGAGCCGGTGGCCGAGGCGTACGCCGACGTACTGCCGGAACTGGACGGTGTCGCGGGCGATCGGCCCGCGGCCACGCGGTTCGGGCAGCGGTGGTGTGAACTGCGCGGCGGTCGGGCGACCGAGACCATGGCGACCCGGCTGCACAAGCTGGGCACCCTCACGCCACTGACCGCAGACGCCGGCCATCCGCGACTGATGCGCGCGGACGAGCTCGACCTGGTCGGCGCCTGGGGAGTCGATGGGTTTCCGCACGAGCTGCGCACCGGCCACCGGGAGTGGGCCGAGCAACACCTGGACCAGGAGACCCTGTGGATCTGGGAAGCCGACGGTGAGCCGGTGAGCATGGTCGGCTACCGCCTTCCGACATTCGGGGTGAGCCGGATCGGCCCGGTCTACACCCCGCTCGACCAGCGCCGGCACGGGTACGCCGGGGCGCTCACCAGTCACGTGTCCGCGCTGATCCTTGCCCAGGGCAACCAGGCGTGCCTCTACACCGATCTGTCGAACCCGACGTCCAACAAGATCTACCACCAGGCCGGCTACCGCCCGGTGGCCGACTTCGTCGACGTGGAGTTCGCCGCGTGATCGCCCGAAGCACAGGTGATCCGGCGGTGTTCAAGGACCTCGTCTTCCCTTTCCTGCAACGCGATCCGGTGCTCAACTCGGCGCTGCTGACCGGCACCGAGGACCGGATCCGAGGCATCCTGGCCGATCCTGAGCCACCGGTCTTCGTCTCGGTACATGACGGCGACGAGGTGGTCGGCGCGGTCCTGGGTACGGCGTTGCGCGGGATCCTCCTGGGTAACCTGCCCGCCGAGCTCGTGCCGGTCGTGGCCGATCCGCTGGCCGAGGCGGCACCGCACTCGATCGGCGTCACAGGCAGGGAGGACGCGGTGCCCTTGTTCGCCGAGCTGTACTCCGCGCGGACCGGGAGAAGTTCGCGCGAAGTCGAGCGGAGCAGGCTGCACAAGCTCGGCCGGTTCGTCGAGCAGAAGGCGGACGGTGCGCCGCGGCCGGCGGCGGAGACGGACCTTGCGGTGCTCACGCCGATGTTCGGCGCCTACCGTGCCGAGGCCGGTCACGTGGCGGAAGGCGCGGCGGAGGACCGGCGCTGGCTGGAGCAGCGGATCGAGCGCGGACGCCTGTGGGTGTGGGAGGACGAAGGTCGCCTCGTGAGCCTGGTCGGGCACCAGAGCCCGATGTTCGGCGCCGTCCGGATCGGGCCGGTCTACACCCCACCGGAGTCACGCGGCCGCGGCTACGCCAGCGCTCTGACCGCCGAGGTCTCGCGGCGCCTGCGGGAGGCGGGCGACGAGGTCTGCCTGTTCACCGACCTCGCCAATCCCACCTCCAACAAGATCTACGCCGCCATCGGCTTCCACCCCGTCCAGGACTTCGTCGGCCATACCTTCACCTGACGTGCTGGACCTGCGGTGGTTCGTCGTCAGTTGATCTCGAGCGTGTCGCCCGGCGCGAGGCCGTGGTACGGGCGCTCGTCGGAGTTGAGGAAGCGGCCCATCATGCCGAGGCCGAGCTGGCTGAGCAGAGCGTCGTGGATGCCGACGAGCTGCTCGGACTTGATCTCGCGGGCGTAGCCGACGGCCGGCGGAAGCGCGAACCACGGGCCGGAGATCGGCACCAGGTTGGTGTGGACGGCGCGATCCGGCTGGGTGAACGAGTCGCCCGGGTGGTACACCGCGTCCTCGATCAGGAAGCCGATGTTCTCGCACGGAACGCCCAGCTCCGGCAGGATCACCGCGTGGTCCTTGCCATAGGCACTGACCCGGAACCCGGCCGCCTCGAAGGACTGCCCGCCGGCCACCACGTTCACCCGGTCACCCAGGTCGGTCAACTGCCCAGCGACACCGGAGTTGGTGTAGACCGGCGCGTCCAGCGCCTTCACCCGATCGATGTCGATGTGGTCCTGGTGCTCGTGCGTGACCAGGATCGCGTCGGCCCGCTCGAACGCGGCGTCCTCACTGAACGACCCCGGATCGACCAGCAGCACCTTCCCGTCCTTCTCGATCCGCACACAGGCATGCGTGAACTTCGTGAGCTTCATCAGTCTCCCAACGCGTCTCTCATCGGAACCAGCTTGGCGTTCGTTTCCGCCAGCTCGGCGACGGGATCGGAGCCCGCCACGATGCCCGCGCCGGCGAAGAGCCGCATCCGGCGTGGGTTGTCAGGGTCGGCCTGGCCACAGCGCAGTGCGATGCACCACTCGCCGTCGCCGGCCGCGTCCATCCATCCGACCGGTCCGCTGAACCGGCCACGCTGCATCCCCTCGATCTCACCGATCAGGTTGCGGGCGACCGGTGTCGGCGTACCGCAGATCGCCGCGGACGGGTGCAGCGCGGCGGCGAGGCCGAGCGCGGACGCCCCGTTCGCCGCGACGCCGGCCACGTCCGAGGCGAGATGCATCACATTCGGCAGGTGCAGGACGAACGGGGTCTCGGGCACCTGCATGGACTTGCAGTGCGGCCTGAGCGCCTCGGCCACCGACCGTACGGCGTACTCGTGCTCCTCGAGGTCCTTGCTCGACCGGGCCAGTGATGCGGCCAGCGCCAGGTCGTGCGCGTCGTCCCCGGTACGGCGGATCGTGCCGGCCAGCACGCGGGACGTGATCAGGCCCTTCTCCCGCCGGACCAGCAGCTCCGGGGTGGCACCGATCAAGCCGTCGACGGAGAACGTCCAGCAGTTCGGGTACGCCGCTGCGAGCCGGCGCAACGGCCAGCGCAGGTCGATCGGCTGCTCGGCGATCGCGATCAGGTCGCGGGCGAGCACCACCTTGTCCAGCTCACCGGCCGTGATCCGCTGCACCGCGTCCGCGACGATGCTCGACCAGTCCGTTCCGGACCGGGCTCCGTCGGAGAACGTCACGTCGTACACCGGGTTCGGCTCGTTCGCGACCAGCTCGGGCGGCGCGGTCAGCGAGCTGGCAGGCGAGATCGTGGTCACCCAGGTGGTGCCGCCGCGGCGGCCGACGATCACCTCGGGAACGACCAGCTCACTCGGGTCCTGGTCGGTGAACCCGAACGACCCGAAGCAGACCAGTCCCGATCCTGGTACGCCGACCTCGTCGCGGATCACGGCGGCCGCGACCAGCTCCTTCCACCAGGACACCGCGTCCTGGAAGCGGTTGCTGCCGGCAACATCGAGGCGGGCCGCGACGCCCCAGCCGACGTGGCCGTCGCCACGTCGTACCCAGGCCAGGCCGCCCTCGGTGGGCAGATGGTCCATCAGCTGCGCCGACACTTCGTCGACGGGCTGGCTGCGGATCACCAGATGCGGTGCCGGCTGATGACCGGATCGGACCGGGTCAGACAAGCTCACGGCTCCACCCCTCGCTAGCGCTCCGGCCCCGGATCACGGTGGCCGGTCTGCGTACTGGAGATGCACTCACGAGATGCAAGCGTATGCCTGCCCGATGTCCAGCGAGTTTCGGCGCCCATCTGGCCCGTGATCAACCTCGCGTCCTGCACCGCCTTCCGCACACCATCTCCGGCGCCCATGAGGTGCCCACCTGGACACCGGAGCTGGCGCACGGCAGGCGGTGCAGGACACTAGACAGGTGACCCGCGCAGATCTGACCAAGGAACCACAGGCCGTGGCGGCCATGTTCGACAACGTGGCCGAGGGGTACGACCGGACCAACGCGGTGGCGACGATGGGTCTGGAGAAGCATTACTGGCGGCCACAGACGCTGGCCGAGATCGCGCCGCGCAAGGGCATGAGGATCCTCGACCTGGCCGCCGGGACCGGCGCGTCCAGCATCAGGTTGCGGGAGGCCGGCGCCGAGGTCGTGTCGTGCGACTTCTCGGTCGGGATGCTGCGGGTCGGCAAGCGCCGCTACCCGGACCTCGACCTGATCGCCGGGGACGCGCTGCGGCTGCCGTTCGCCGACTCGACGTTCGACGTGGTGACGATCTCCTGGGCACTGCGGAACGTGAACGACGTCACGGTCGCCCTGCAGGAGATGCTGCGGGTGACCCGGCCGGGCGGACGGCTCGTCGTACTGGAGAACTCGCACCCGACCTGGAAGCCGTTCCGGATCGCTTACCTGGAGTACATGATGCGGGCGGTGCCGGTGGTCGCGAAGGCGGTGTCGACCAATCCGGACGCGTACGAGTACCTGGCCGAGTCGGTCCGCGCCTGGCCGGGCCAGGAACCGCTGGCCAGGACCATCGAGGCCTCGGGCTGGACCCGGGTCCAGTGGCGCAACCTGACCGGTGGTCTGGTCGCCATCCACCGGGCGGTCAAGCCCGTGTAATTACGCAAGAAGGTCTGCGCGTAATTTGCTTGCAGGCAAGGGAGTCAGGGCCGGTTTCGTGTCCGCGTCAGGCAGTCCTAGACTGTCGGGTGACGAGGCTTAGTGAATCCCTTCACGAGCGCACAGCCCCTAAATCAGGCCGGGAATCGAGATGAGCCAGAGCGTGCCGCACGGGCAGCAGGCCGAGACCGCCGATGTGATCGTCGTCGGCGCCGGACCCGCAGGCTCGGCCGCCGCGTACCACCTGGCCAACGCCGGCCTCGACGTCCTGCTGCTGGAGAAGACGGCCTTCCCGCGCGAGAAGGTGTGCGGCGACGGGCTCACCCCGCGCGGCACCAAGCAGCTCATCAACATGGGCATCGACATCTCCGAAGAGGCCGGCTGGATCCGCAACTACGGCCTGCGCATCCAGGGCTCCGGGCATGTCCTGCAACTGGACTGGCCGGACCTGTCCAGCCACCCGAACTACGGGCTGACCCGGAACCGGATGGACTTCGACGACATGCTCGCCCGGCAGGCCGTGAAGGCCGGGGCGCGGCTGCGTGAGCGGACCAACGTGAGCGGCCCGATCCTGGACGACCGGGGTCACATCGTCGGCGTCACCGCGAAGCCGGTGGACGACAACGGCCGGCGGGCCGGAGACGACCTGGAGTTCCGGGCGCCGCTGGTGATGGCCGCCGACGGCAACTCGTCGCGGCTGAGCATCGCGATGGGCCTGCACAAGCGCGACGACCGCCCGATGGGCGTCGCGGTCCGGACGTACTTCACCAGCCCGCGGACCAACGACGACTACCTGGAGTCCTGGCTCGAGCTGTGGGCCGACGACCCGAAGCAGCCCGGTGGCCGCGTGCTGCTGCCCGGGTACGGCTGGATCTTCGGGATGGGCGACGGCACGGTCAACGTCGGTCTCGGCATCCTGAACACCTCCGACGCCTTCGGCAAGGTCGACTACGCCGACCTGCTCAAGCAGTGGCTGAAGAACACGCCGGAGGAGTGGCAGTTCCGCG
Source organism: Kribbella sp. NBC_00889 (assembly GCF_045207705.1). NCBI lineage: Bacteria > Bacillati > Actinomycetota > Actinomycetes > Propionibacteriales > Kribbellaceae > Kribbella > Kribbella sp. NBC_00889. The sequence goes on from NZ_CP108783.1 coordinate 8,543,129, forward strand.
ACGAGTTCCAGACCATCCCGATCCGTGGTGCCGCCTTGCCGATGGGCTTCAACCGGCAGCCGCACTACACCCGCGGCCTGATGCTGCTCGGCGACGCCGGCGGCATGGTCAACCCGTTCAACGGCGAGGGCATCCCGTACGCGATGGAGTCCGGGGCGTTCGCCGCCGAGGTCGCCGCCCAGGCACTGCGCCGGCAGCCGAACCAGCGCGAGCGTGCGCTGACGGCGTACCCGAAGGCGCTGAAGCAGGAGTACGGCGGCTATTACACACTCGGCCGGATCTTCGTGAAGCTGATTGGAAATCCGGAGGTGATGCGGCTGTGCACGAAGTACGGTCTGCCGCGCACCACGCTGATGAAGTTCACCTTGAAGTTGCTCGCGAACCTCACCGACCCGCGTGACGGGGACGTGATGGACAAGATCATCAACGGTCTCACCAAGCTCGCACCGGCGGCCTGACCGGCGGGGCGAGTGAGCTGAGCTACAGCGGTACTGATAACACAGTGCTGTTCCGAAACAGACAGAAAAGACAGACCACCGGCTGAAGGAGAGGGAGCACGAGACCGATGCACCCTTACGTACCGATCCTCGTTCTCGGTGTACTCGCGGCGATCTTCGTGGCGGGCACGCTGGTGACGAGCGCGCTGGTCGGACCCAAGCGCTACAACCGGGCCAAGCTCGACTCCTACGAGTGCGGGATCGAGCCGACCCCGCAGCCGGTCGGTGGCGGGCGCTTCCCGGTGAAGTACTACATCACCGCGATGCTCTTCATCGTGTTCGACATCGAGATCATCTTCCTCTACCCGTGGGCGGTCGCCTTCGACCAGATGGCGCTGTTCGGGTTGGTCGAGATGGTCATCTTCATCGTCACCGTCTTCATCGCGTACGCCTACGTGTGGCGGCGCGGCGGACTGGAGTGGGACTGAGTTATGGGTGTTGAGGAACAGCTTCCGGCCGGCGTACTGCTGACCACGATCGAGGGCCTGTCCGGCTACATGCGCAAGGCCTCGTTGTGGCCGGCAACCTTCGGGCTGGCCTGCTGCGCGATCGAGATGATGACCACCGGTGCGCCGCGCTACGACGCGGCCCGGTTCGGGATGGAGGTCTTCCGGGCGTCGCCGCGGCAGGCCGACCTGATGATCGTGGCCGGCCGGGTGAGCCAGAAGATGGCCCCGGTACTGCGCCAGATCTACGACCAGATGCCGAACCCGAAGTGGGTGCTGGCGATGGGTGTCTGCGCGTCGTCCGGCGGCATGTTCAACAACTACGCGATCGTGCAGGGCGTGGACCACGTCGTACCGGTCGACATGTATCTGCCCGGCTGCCCGCCGCGGCCGGAGATGCTGCTGGACGCGTTCCTCAAGCTGCACGACGACATCCAGCACAGCAAGCTCGGCGCGAACAAGCGGGCGGAGCTGCAGGAGCGGGAGGTCGCCGCACTGGCTGCCTCGCCGACGATCGAGATGAAGGGGCTGCTTCGGTGAGTGACACGCAACCGGAGAACCTTCCGGCGATGTCCGCGGCCGGGGACGCTCAGACTCCGGCGGCCGAGGTGGTGGACCAGCGCGAGGGCATGTTCGGTGTCCGCGGCACCGGTGACACCTCCGGCTTCGGCGGTCTGCGCCGCCAGGTCGCACTGCCGGGCGGTACGCCGAAGCCGTACGGCTCCTGGTTCGACGGCGCGACCGAGCGGCTGCAGAGCCTGGTCGGCGACGCCGCGATCGAGAAGGTCGTGGTCGACCGCAACGAACTGACCCTGCACATCAAGCGCGAGGACCTGGTCGAGGTCTGCCGGCACCTGCGCGACGACGAGGCGCTCCGGTTCGAGTTCTGCTCCGGCGTCAGCGGTGTGCACTACCCGAACGAGACCGGCCGCGAGCTGCACGCGGTCTACCACCTGCTGTCGATCACGCACAACCGGCGGATCCGGCTGGAGGTCTCCTGCCCGGACGCCGACCCGCACATCCCGTCGGTCGTCTCGGTCTACCCGGCCAACGACTGGCACGAGCGGGAGACCTGGGACTTCTTCGGCATCATCTTCGACGGGCACCCGGCGCTGACCAGGATCCAGATGCCGGACGACTGGCCCGGACACCCGCAGCGCAAGGACTACCCGCTCGGCGGGATCGACGTCGAGTACAAGGGCGCGGTCATCCCGCCGCCCGACACGCGGAGGTCGTACAACTGATGACCCAGACAGAATCGACACAGTCAGACCCGTACGCGACCACTCGCGACACCACCGAGGGCAAGGTCTTCACCGTCACCGGTCAGGACTGGGACTCGGTCGTCGCCGGCCTCGGTGACGAGCCCGAGGAGCGCGTCGTCGTCAACATGGGCCCGCAGCACCCGTCCACCCACGGCGTGCTCCGGCTCATCCTGGAGCTCGAGGGCGAGACGGTGACCGAGGCCCGCTGTGGCATCGGCTACCTGCACACCGGCATCGAGAAGAACATGGAGTTCCGCTCCTGGGTGCAGGGCGTCACGTTCTGCACCCGGATGGACTACCTGTCGCCGTTCTACAACGAGGCGGCCTACAGCCTCGCGGTCGAGCGGCTGCTCGGGATCGAGGACCAGATCCCGGAGAAGGCCAACGTGATGCGGGTGCTCCTGATGGAGCTCAACCGGATCTCGAGCCACCTGGTCTGCATCGCCACCGGTGGCATGGAGATCGGCGCGCTGACCGTGATGACGATCGGCTTCCGCGAGCGCGAGATGACGCTGGACCTGTTCGAGCTGATCACCGGCCTGCGGATGAACCACGCGTTCATCCGGCCGGGTGGTGTCGCCCAGGACCTGCCCCCGGGTGCGCTGGACAAGATCCGCGAGTACATCACCTGGATGAACAAGCACCTGCCGGAGTACGCCGAGCTGTGCAACGCGAACCCGATCTTCAAGGCCCGGCTGCAGAACGTCGGCTACCTGGATCTGGCCGGCTGCATGGCGCTGGGCATCTCCGGTCCGCCGGTGCGCTCGACCGGGTACGCGCTGGACCTGCGCAAGACCCAGCCGTACTGCGGTTACGAGACGTACGACTTCGACGTACCGACCTGGGACTCCTCGGACTCCTACGGGCGGTTCCGCGTCCGGCTGCAGGAGATGCACGAGTCGCTGAAGATCGTCGAGCAGTGCGCCGACCGGCTGGCCAAGATGGAGGGCGAGCCGGTGATGGTGGCCGACAAGAAGATCGGCTGGCCGAGCCAGCTGGCCGTCGGCACCGACGGGATGGGCAACTCGCTCGACCACATCAAGCACATCATGGGCGAGTCGATGGAAGCGCTGATCCATCACTTCAAGCTGGTCACCGAGGGCTTCCGGGTGCCGGCCGGCCAGGCCTATGTGGCGCTGGAGTCGCCGCGCGGGGAACTGGGCTGCCACCTGGTCTCCGACGGCGGTACCAAGCCGTACCGGGCGCACTTCCGTGACCCGTCCTTCGCAAACCTGCAGGCGATGCCGATCATGTGCGAGGGCGCACAGGTCGCCGACGTGATCGTCGCCGTCGCCAGCCTTGACCCGGTGATGGGTGGAGTGGACCGATAGATGGCCGAGAATCACGCGACTGCGACCGACGTCCCGGTGCCGTACAGCACCGGTGACTCGAAGATCACCGACACCACGATCGCGGAGATGCGCGAGCTGGCCGCCCGGTACCCGGTCGGCCGGTCCGCGCTGCTGCCGATGCTGCACCTGGTGCAGTCGGTCGAGGGCCGGGTCACCCCGGAGGGCATCGAGGCGTGCGCCGAGATCCTCGGGCTGACCGGTGCCGAGGTGTCCGCGGTGGCGACCTTCTACACGATGTACAAGCGCCGCCCGGTCGGTGACTACCACGTCGGGGTCTGCACCAACACGCTGTGCGCCGTGATGGGCGGCGACGTGATCTTCGACCGGCTCAAGCAGCATCTCGACGTCGGCAACGACGAGACCACCGAGGACGGCAAGATCACCCTCGAGCACCTGGAGTGCAACGCCGCCTGCGACTACGCGCCGGTGATGATGGTGAACTGGGAGTTCTTCGACGACATGACGCCGGAGTCGGCCACCCAGCTGGTCGACGACCTGCGTGAGGGCAACGAGGTGAAGTCCCCGCGCGGCGCGACGATCTGCACCTGGAAGGAAGCCGAGCGCGTGCTGGCCGGCTTCCCCGACGGCCGCGCCGACGAGGGCCCGACCGGCGGCAAGGCGACATTGGCCGGCCTCCGCCTGGCCCGCGAACGCAACTGGACCGCCCCTGGTGGTACGCAGGGCGCCGACACCCAGAAGGAGGACTGACCATGCTGACCCCGGTACTGTCCGACAACTGGGACCAGATCCGTTCCTGGCAACTTGCGTCGTATCAGCGGTCCGGCGGGTACGACGCTCTGCGTACCGCGCTGCGGATGCAGCCGGCCGACGTGGTGAACGCCGTCAAGGACTCCGGACTGCGCGGCCGTGGCGGCGCGGGCTTCCCGACCGGCATGAAGTGGTCGTTCATCCCGCAGGACAACCCGAAGCCGAAGTACCTGGTGGTGAACGCGGACGAGTCCGAGCCGGGCACCTGCAAGGACATCCCGCTGATGCTCGCCTCGCCGCACACGCTGGTCGAGGGCGTCATCATCGCGTCCTACGCGATCCGCGCGTCGGTCGCGTTCATCTACGTCCGCGGTGAGGTGCTGCACGTCGTCCGCCGGTTGCAGCAGGCGGTCGCCGAGGCCAAGGAAGCCGGCTTCATCGGCACCGACATCCTCGGCACCGGCTACGACCTGGACGTGATCGTGCACGCCGGCGCCGGCGCCTACATCTGCGGCGAGGAGACGGCGCTGCTCGACTCGCTGGAAGGTCGTCGCGGTCAACCTCGGCTGCGTCCCCCCTTCCCGGCCGTGGCCGGTCTGTACGGAAGCCCCACTGTCATCAACAACGTCGAGTCGATCGCATCGGTTCCCGTCATCATCAAGAACGGCGCCGACTGGTTCTCCTCGATGGGCACCGAGAAGTCCAAGGGCATGACGCTGTACTCGCTGTCCGGGCACGTCACCCGCCCGGGCCAGTACGAGGCGCCGATGGGCATCACGCTGCGGCAACTGATCGACCTGGCCGGCGGGGTCCGGGAGGGCCACGAGCTGAAGTTCTGGACGCCCGGTGGTTCGTCCACGCCGCTGCTGACCGCCGAGCATCTCGACATCCCGCTGGACTACGAGGGCGTCGGCGCGGCCGGCTCGATGCTCGGCACCAAGGCGCTGCAGATCTTCGACGAGACGACCTGCGTGGTGCGCTCGGTGCTGCGCTGGACCGAGTTCTACAAGCACGAGTCCTGCGGCAAGTGCACGCCGTGCCGCGAGGGCACCTGGTGGCTGGTGCAGATCCTCGAGCGGCTGGAGCACGGCAAGGGCAGCAAGGACGACCTGGCCACGCTTCTCGACCTGTGCGAGAACATCACCGGCCGGGCGTTCTGCGCGCTGGCCGATGGTGCGACCGCGCCGATCACCAGCTCGATCCAGCACTTCAAGGACGAGTACCTGGCGCACTTCGAGAACGGCGGCTGCCCGTTCGACCCGATGGCAAGCACAGTCTTCGCTACCGCTGGAGCAAGCGCATGACGATCCAAGCGAACCCACCGGCCGGGTCGGAGGTGGAGCGGACCGATCTGATCACCGTCACCATCGACGACATCGAGGTGAAGGTTCCCAAGAACACCCTGCTGATCCGCGCGGCGGAGCAGATCGGGATCCAGATCCCGCGATTCTGCGACCACCCGCTGCTCGACCCGGTCGGCGCCTGCCGCCAGTGCCTGGTCGAGATCACCGATGCCGGCAACGGCCGCGGGATGCCGAAGCCGCAGGCCTCCTGCACGATCACCGTCGCCGACGGCATGGTGGTCCGCACCCAGGTGAGCTCGCCGGTGGCGAACAAGGCGCAGCACGGGAACATGGAGTTCCTGCTGATCAACCACCCGCTGGACTGCCCGGTCTGCGACAAGGGCGGCGAGTGCCCGCTGCAGAACCAGGCGATGAGCAACGGGTACGGCGAGTCGCGGTTCCACGAGATCAAGCGGACCTACCCCAAGCCGATCAACATCTCGGCCGAGGTGCTGCTGGATCGCGAGCGCTGCGTGCTGTGTGCGCGCTGCACCCGGTTCTCCGAGCAGATCGCCGGTGACCCGTTCATCGCGCTGGTCGAGCGCGGCGCGCTGCAGCAGGTCGGCATCTACGAGAAGGAGCCGTTCGAGAGCTACTTCTCCGGCAACACCATCCAGATCTGCCCGGTGGGTGCGCTGACCAGCGCGGCGTACCGGTTCCGGTCCCGGCCGTTCGACCTCGTGTCGGTGCCGTCGGTGGCGGAGCACGACTCGTCCGGTGCGGCGATCCGGGTCGACTATCGGCGCGGCAAGGTGATGCGCCGGCTGGCCGGCGACGACCCCGAGGTCAACGAGGAGTGGATCTCCGACAAGGACCGGTTCGCGTTCAACTACGCCACCACCGGTGACCGGCTGACCCACCCGATGATCCGCGAGGACGGCGAGCTGCGGCCGGCGTCCTGGCCGGAGGCGCTGACCTTCGCGGGCGAGAAGCTGACGGCGGCCCGCGGCAACGCGGCGGTGCTGACCGGTGGCCGGCTGACCCTCGAGGACTCCTACGCGTACTCGAAGTTCGCGCGCGTCGTCCTCGGCACGAACGACATCGACTTCCGGTCCCGGCCGCACTCCGTGGAGGAAGTGGACTTCCTCGCCGCCGCGGTCGCCGGCACCGGCCTCGGTACGACGTTCTCCGACCTGGAGAAGGCCGGATCGGTGCTGCTCGTCGGGTTCGAGCCCGAGGAGGAAGCGCCTGCCGTGTTCCTGCGGCTGCGCAAGGGCGTCCGGGCGCATGGCACCAAGGTCTTCAGCGTGGCGGCGTACGCGTCCCGCGGAGTCGAGAAGCTCGACGGCGTGGTCGTCCAGGCATCGCCCGGCACGGAGGCCGCCCTACTGGCCGACCTCGGCAGTGCGGGCGAGGCCGGAGCCGCTGCGCGGGCCGCGCTGGGCTCCGACTCGATCATCATCGTCGGCGAGCGGCTGGCGAGCGTTCCGGGTGGCTACTCGACCGCACTGCGGCTGGCGCTCGACACGGGCGCCCAGCTGGCCTGGATCCCGCGGCGTGCGGGTGACCGGGCTGCCCTCGAGGCCGGTTGCCTCCCGGGGCTGCTGCCCGGTGGCCGGCTGGTGACCGACCCGCAGGCGCGGGTCGACCTGCAGGCCGCGTGGGGTGTGGACAGCCTGCCGTCGACGGTAGGCAAGGACCTGACCGAGATCCTCGCGGCAGCGGAATCGCTGGACGCGCTGGTGGTCGCGGGGGTCGAGATCGACGACCTGCCCGACCCGGCCGCGGCGCTGGCCGCGCTGGAGGCAGCGCCGTTCGTGGTCAGCTTCGAGGTCCGCAAGTCGCAGGTGACCGAGTACGCCGACGTCGTCTTCCCGGTGGTTCCGCCGGCGGAGAAGGACGGCACCTTCGTCAACTGGGAGGGCCGCGAGCGGTCGTTCCCGGTGGTACTGAAGGTCGCGGCCGCGATGCCCGACGTACGGGCGCTGGCGGCGCTGGCGCAGGAGATGGACCGGTCGCTCGGGTTCAGCACTCCGGCCGGCGCGAAGAAGGAGTACGACGAGCTCGGCCGCTGGGACGGTGACCGCGCGCAGGAGCCGACGTACCAGGCCGGTCCGTCGCTCGGCGCGTTCGACTCCACCCGGCTCGCGACCTGGCGGATGCTGATCGACGACAGCCGCGCGAACGACGGTGAGCCGCACCTGACGGCCACCGCCCGTACGCCGGTCGCCCGGATCTCGCTCACCACGGCGCGCCGGGTCGGTGTCGCCGACGGCGACGAGCTGGTGGTGAGCACGGACGCCGGGTCGATCCGGCTGCCGGTCGTGATCACTCCGATGCCCGACAACGTGGTCTGGCTGCCGACCAACTCGGCCGACTCCCATGTACGCCGGTCGCTGCACGCAGACCATGGCTCGATCGTGACGATCGCCGGAGGGAACGCATGAACATCCCGCTCGCGGTGCCGGACGCCGGGGTCGGCCACGACCCGTGGTGGGTCGTGGGCCTCAAGGTGCTGCTGGTCTTCGTCTTCCTGGTCGTGCTGACGCTGTTCAACATCTGGTGGGAGCGCCGGGTCGTGGCCCGGATGCAGCAGCGGATCGGGCCGAACGTGCACGGCCCGCAGGGCCTGCTGCAGTCGCTCGCCGACGGTATGAAGCTGATGTTCAAGGAAGACCTGATGCCGAAGGGCGTCGACAGGTTCGTCTTCGTCGCGGCCCCGGTGATCGTGTCGATCCCGGCCTTCCTGACCTTCGCGGTGATCCCGTTCGGGCCGACGGTGAAGATCCCGTTCACCGACATTTACACCCGGCTGCAGATCACCGACTTGCCGGTCTCGGTGCTGTACGTGATGGCGGTCGCCTCGATCGGCATCTACGGCATCGTGCTCGGCGGCTGGTCGTCCAACTCGACGTACTCGCTGCTCGGTGGCCTGCGGTCCAGCGCGCAGATGATCTCCTACGAGGTCGGCATGGGCCTCGCGCTGGTGACGGTGTTCCTGTTCGCCGGATCGATGTCCACCTCGGAGATCGTCGCGGCGCAGGGCTCGCACCAGTCGGTCAACCTGTTCGGCGCGGACATCCCGATCCCGGGCTGGTACGCGTTCCTGCTGTTCCCGTCGTTCGTGATCTACGTGGTCTCGATGATCGGCGAGACGAACCGCGCGCCGTTCGACCTGCCGGAGGCCGAGGGTGAGCTGGTGGCCGGCTTCCTGACCGAGTACTCCTCGATGAAGTACGCGATGTTCTTCCTGGCCGAGTACATCAACATGGCGACCGTGTCGGCGCTGGCCACCACGCTGTTCCTGGGCGGCTGGCGGGCACCCTGGCCGATCTCGATCTGGGACGGCGCGAACTCCGGCTTCTGGCCGGTGCTGTGGTTCGTCGGCAAGATGATGTGCTTCATCTTCTTCTACATCTGGCTGCGCGGAACACTGCCGCGGCTGCGCTACGACCAGTTCATGAAGCTGGGCTGGAAGATCCTGATCCCGGTGTCGCTGGGCTGGATCCTGCTGGTCGCCACCGTCCGCGCGGTCGGCCGCGAGGCGTCCACGCCGCGCACCTGGCTGCTGGTCGCGGCCGGTATCGCCGTACTGCTGGCGCTGATCTCGCTGGCAGTTCCGCAGAAGCCCAAGACCGACAAGACCGAGGACGACGACGGCGAGGACTTCGACGCCTTCGCCGGCGGGTTCCCGGTGCCACCACCGCTCGTCAAGACTCCGAGCCGAAGCGAGGAAGCCCACCGTGGCTAGTGTCAAAGAGTCCATCTGGGACCCGGTAGCCGGGTTCGGGGTCACCTTCCGGACGATGTTCCGCAAGGTGTTCACCGAGGAGTACCCGTTCGAGAAGAAGCCGACCGCGCCACGCTTCCACGGCCGGCACCAGCTGAACCGCTGGCCGGACGGCCTGGAGAAGTGCATCGGCTGTGAGCTGTGCGCCTGGGCCTGCCCGGCGGACGCGATCTACGTCGAGGGCGCGGACAACACCGACGGTGGCCGGTTCTCCCCGGGCGAGCGGTACGGGCGGGTGTACCAGATCAACTACCTGCGCTGCATCCTGTGTGGGCTGTGCATCGAGGCCTGTCCGACCCGGGCGCTCACGATGACCAACGAGTACGAGTTGGCCGACCGCAGCCGCGAGTCCCTCATCTACGAGAAGAAGGACCTGCTGGCACCGATGCTGCCGGGCATGCAGGAGCCGCCGCACGACATGCAGCTGGGCGCCACCGAGAAGGACTACTACCTCGGTCTGACCGGTTCCGTCGTACCGGGCGAGAGTGGTGACGCGAAATGATCGGCATGGTCACCGGCGGGCAGTTCGCGTTCTGGATGCTCGCCCCGGTCATGGTCCTGGCCGCGATCGCGATGGTGCTGGTGCGCAAGGCGGTGCACTCCGCGCTGCTGCTGGCGACGGTGATGATCTGTCTGGCCGTCCAGTACGCCGCCCAGGACGCGCCGTTCCTGTTCGCGGTACAGATCATCGTCTACACCGGCGCGATCCTGATGCTGTTCCTGTTCGTGCTGATGCTGGTCGGTGTGGACGCGTCCGACTCCCTGGTCGAGACGATCCGCGGCCAGCGGCTGCTGGCCGGGCTGGCGTTCCTCGGCTTCGCGGTCCTGCTGGTCGCGGCCGTCGGCAACGCGATGTACGGCAACCCGGTCGGGCTGGCCAACGCGCAGCCGGACGGCAACCCGAAGGGCATCGCGCAACTGCTGTTCGGCAAGTACGTGTTCGCCTTCGAGGTCACCTCGGCGCTGCTGATCACCGCGGCGCTGGGCGCGATGATGCTGGCGCACCGCGAGCGGCTGACCAAGAAGCGGACCCAGCGCGACCACGCCGAGGAGCGGATCCGCAAGTACGCCGAGCAGGGGATCCACCCGGGTCCGCTGCCGACTCCGGGTGTACTGGCCCGGCACAACGCCGTCGACACGCCGGCGCTGCTGCCCGACGGGTCGATCGCACCGACCTCGGTTTCGCGCGTGCTCCAGGCACGTGGCACCGTGTTCCCCGAAGCCGACGAGCGGGCGGACATCGACGAGGTCCTCGACCGCGACGCAGGCGACGAGGTCCGGCCCGAACTCGAAGGCACGGACCTGTCCGGATACGGCGAGGAGGACAAACTGTGAGCACCGAGCCGTACATCGTGCTCGCGGCGATTCTGTTCAGCATCGGGGCGCTCGGCGTCCTGGTGCGCCGCAACGCCATCGTCGTCTTCATGTGCGTCGAGCTGATGCTGAACGCGGCCAACCTCGCGTTCGTCAGCTTCGCCCGCCAGCACGGCAACCTCGACGGCCAGATCGCCGCCTTCTTCGTGATGGTGGTGGCCGCGGCCGAGGTCGTGATCGGGCTGGCGATCATCATGGCCATCTTCCGCACCCGTCGCTCGGCCTCGGTCGACGACGCCAACCTGCTCAAGTACTGAGGTAAGCACCGATGAGTCATGAGCTGACGTGGCTGCTGGTCGCGGTCCCGGCCGTGTCCGCGGCGATCCTTCTGCTGGGTGGCAAGGCCACCAACGCATGGGGTCACCTGCTGGGCACGCTGGCACCGCTGATCGCCTTCGCCTTCGGCGTCGTGCTGTTCGTCCAGATGCAGGGCAAACCCAGCGACGACCGGTCCGAGACGGTCCGGCTGTTCGAGTGGTTCTCGGTCGGCAACATCAAGGTGGAGTTCAGCCTGCTGATCGACCCGCTGTCGATCCTGTTCGTGCTGCTGATCACCGGTGTGGGCTCGCTGATCCACATCTACTCGATCGGCTACATGGAGCACGACGCGCGCAGGCGCCGGTTCTTCGGCTACCTGAACCTGTTCATCGCCTCGATGCTGCTGCTGGTCCTCGCGGCCGACTACCTGGTGGTGTTCGTCGGCTGGGAGGGCGTCGGCCTGGCGTCGTACCTGCTGATCGGGTTCTGGCAGTACAAGAACTCGGCCGCGGTCGCCGCGAAGAAGGCGTTCGTGGTGAACCGGGTCGGTGACATCGGGCTGTCGCTCGCGGTGATGAGCATGTGGGCGCTGTTCGGCTCCTCGGCCTTCGCCACGGTGAACGCCGGCGCGGACAAGCTGTCGAGCACCTGGGCCACGCTGCTCGGCCTGATGCTGCTGCTGGCGGCCTGCGGCAAGTCCGCGCAGGTGCCGCTGCAGTCCTGGCTGCTGGACGCGATGGAGGGCCCGACCCCGGTGTCGGCCCTCATTCACGCGGCGACCATGGTCACCGCGGGTGTCTACCTGGTGGTCCGCTCGAGCGCGATCTACGAGCAGACCGACGCGGCCTCCACCGCGGTGGTGGTCGTCGGCACGGTGACCGTCCTGGTCGGTGCGATCATCGGTTGCGCCAAGGACGACATCAAGAAGGTCCTGGCCGGTTCCACGATGAGCCAGATCGGCTACATGATGCTTGCCGCCGGCCTCGGTCCGGTGGGCTACGTCTTCGCGATCTTCCACCTGCTCACGCACGGTTTCTTCAAGGCCGACATGTTCCTCGGCGCCGGTTCGGTGATGCACGGCATGAACGACGACGTGAACATGCGGCGCTACGGCGCCCTGCGGAAGTACATGCGGGTCACCTACGTGACGTTCGCCTTCGGCTACCTGGCGATCCTGGGCATCCCGCCGTTCTCCGGCTTCTTCAGCAAGGACCACATCATCGAGGTCGCCTTCGCGGAGAACACCGTGGTCGGTCTGTGCGCGCTGCTCGGCGCCGGGATCACCGCGTTCTACATGACCCGGCTGATGATGATGACCTTCTTCGGCGAGAAGCGCTGGGAGAAGGATGTCCACCCGCACGAGTCGCCGAACGTGATGACCGGTCCGCTGATCGTCCTGGCGATCCTCTCGCTGGTCGGCGGTGCGCTCTACTTCGTCAAGGACTGGATCGTCACCTGGCTGGAGCCGGTGACCGGGTTCGAAGAGGCCCACCCTCCGATGGGCCAGTGGGCGATGACGGCGCTCATCCTCGCGGTCGTGATCGTCGGCGCTGCCACCGGTGTTGTGCTGTTCCGCCGGGACATCCCGCGCCTGGCACCGGTGAAGGTCTCGCCGGTCACCACCTTCGCCCGCCGTGACCTGTACGGCGACGCGCTGAACGAGGCGGTCCTGATGCGTCCGGGGCAGTACCTCACCCGCACGCTTGTCTGGTTCGACAACCGCGTTGTGGACGGCTTGGTGAACGGGCTGGCCGCACTGTTCGGTGGACTGTCCGGCCGGCTCCGCCGGGTCCAGACGGGCTTCGTCCGTTCCTACGCACTCAGCATGGTCTTCGGCGCCGCACTCGTGGTCGTCGCCCTCCTCGCGGTGAGGTTGTCGTGAACATCGGTTGGTTGACCCTGTTACTGCTCCTGCCGTTCGTAGGGGCGATAGTGACGATGCTCGTGCCCAGGGCGAAGGCACTGCTGGCCAAGCAGGTCGCGCTCGGCTTCTCACTGGTCACGCTGGTGCTGACCGCGATCGTTGCGATCGGCTACCAGCGCAACGGTGCCGAGGACTACGCCGAGACCTACACCTGGATCAAGGCCTTCGGCGCGCACTACGCGCTCGGCCTCGACGGGGTCAGCGTCGTCCTGCTGGTGCTGACCGCGCTCCTGACGCCGGTCGTGCTGATCGCTTCCTGGAACGACGCGCAGAACGGCCGCTGGTCGGAGAAGGCCTTCTTCGCCTGGGTCCTCGGCCTGGAGGCACTGTCGATCGGCGTGTTCGCCGCCACCGACGTGTTCCTCTTCTACGTGCTGTTCGAGGCCACACTGATCCCGATGTACTTCCTGATCGGTGGCTTCGGCGGTCCGCAGCGCTCGTACGCCGCGGTGAAGTTCCTGCTGTACTCGCTGCTCGGCGGTCTGCTGATGCTGGCGTCGGTGGTCGGTCTGTACGTCGTCTCGGCGAAGCAGGGCGCCCCGTCGTACCTGCTGTCCGACATGATGAAGCTCGACATGAGCCAGAACACCGAGCGCTGGTTGTTCCTCGGCTTCATGTTCGCGTTCGCGGTGAAGGCGCCGATGGTCCCGTTCCACACCTGGCTGCCGGACGCCGCCGGTGAGGCGACGCCGGGTACGTCGGTCCTACTGGTCGGCATCCTGGACAAGATCGGCACCTTCGGGATGATCCGGTACTGCCTGGGCCTGTTCCCGAACGCGTCCGAGTGGGCTACCCCGGTCGTCCTGGTGCTGGCGCTGATCTCGGTCCTGTACGGCGCTCTGCTGGCGATCGGGCAGACCGACATCAAGCGGCTGATCGCCTACACCTCGATCTCGCACTTCGGCTTCATCGTGATGGGTATCTTCGCGCTGACGTCGCAGGGCCTGACCGGGTCGACGCTGTACATGTTCAACCACGGTCTCTCCACCGCCGCGCTGTTCCTGGTCGCCGGGTACCTGATCTCCCGGCGCGGATCGGCCCGGATCGCCGACTACGGCGGGGTGGAGAAGGTGGCACCGGTACTGGCCGGCACGTTCCTGTTCGCCGGCCTGTCCAGCCTCGCGCTGCCCGGCATGTCGCCGTTCATCTCCGAGTTCATGGTGCTGGCCGGGACGTTCAGCCGGCACAAGGTGATCGCGGTGATCGCGGTGGTCGGTATCGTGCTGGCCGCGCTCTACATCCTGCTCATGTACCAACGCCTGATGACCGGGCCGGTCCGCGACGGGATCGAGAAGCTGAAGGACCTGAACGTGCGTGAGGTGCTCGCGATCGCTCCGCTGATGGTGTTGATCGTCGGCCTCGGGATCTTCCCGAAGCCGGTGGTCGACATCATCAAGCCGGCGGTGGAGTCGACCATGCAGCACGTCGGTGTGACCGACAAGGCACCGCAGATCCCCGTGACGGAGGGACAGAAGTGATCGCGCACATCCTGCCGCTGGCGGACTTCACCGCGCCGAAGATCGAGTACAGCGAGCTGTCGCCGCTGCTCGTGGTCTTCGGTGCGGCGTGTGTCGGCGTACTGGCGGAGGCGTTCCTGCCTCGCCCGCTGCGGCACCTGGTGCAGCTGGCGATCACGGTGGTCGCCGTGCTCGTGTCCGGCGTACTGACCGGCTTCCTGATGAACGACAACAAGGAGCTGATCGCTGCGCAGGGTGCGATCTCGGTCGACGGCCCGGCGCTGTTCACCTGGCTGATCCTGCTGGCGCTGACGCTGATCAGCGTGCTGCTGTTCGCCGAGCGGTCGGTCGACGGTGGGCTGTCCGCGTTCGCCGGCCAGGCGGCCGCCGTACCGGGGTCCGAGGCCGAGCGGGAGGGCACCGCGGCCAAGGTCGAGCACACCGAGATCTTCCCGCTGACGCTGTTCGCGGTCGGCGGCATGATGCTGTTCGCGTCGGCCAACGACCTGCTGGTGCTGTTCGTCGCGCTCGAGGTGTTCTCGCTGCCGCTGTACCTGCTCTGTGGCCTGGCGCGTCGTCGCCGGCTGATCTCGCAGGAAGCCGCGATGAAGTACTTCCTGCTCGGTGCGTTCTCCTCGGCGTTCCTGCTGTTCGGCATCGCGCTGCTCTACGGGTACGCCGGCACGATGTCGCTGGGCGGGATCTCGGACGCGCTGGCCACGCAGACCGGTGGTGACACGATCCTGCTGGCCGGCACCGGCCTGGTGGCTGTCGGCATGCTGTTCAAGGTGGGCGCCGTACCGTTCCACGCCTGGACCCCGGACGTGTACCAGGGCGCCCCGACCCCGGTCACCGGGTTCATGGCGGCCTGCACCAAGATCGCCGCGTTCATCGGGCTGATGCGGGTCTTCTACGTGGCACTCGGCGGTACTCGCTGGGACTGGGCTCCGATGATGTGGATCGTCGCGATCCTGACCATGGTGGTCGGTTCGATCGTGGCCATCACCCAGACTGACGTGAAGCGGATGCTGGCCTACTCGTCGATCGCGCACGCCGGCTTCCTGCTGACCGCGTTCGTCGGGCTGGCGCAGGTCGGGAACGGCGTACACAACGGGATCACCTCGACCCAGGCGGTGCTGTTCTACCTGGTCTCGTACGGCTTCCCGACCGTCGGCGCGTTCGCCGTCGTCACGCTGGTGCGGGATGCGGGCGGCGAGGCCACCCACCTGTCCCGATGGGCCGGACTGGGCAAGAAGTCGCCGCTGCTGGCCGGCATCTTCGCCTTCTTCCTGCTCTCCTTCGCCGGTATCCCGCTGACCGCGGGCTTCACCGGCAAGTGGGCGGTCTTCAGCGCGGCGTGGTCCGGTGGCGCGTGGCCGCTGGTCGTGGTCGCGGTGCTGGCCAGCCTGGTCGCCGCGTTCTTCTACGTCCGCGTGATCGTGCTGATGTTCTTCTCCGACCTCCCGGCCGACGCGCCGGACGTGGCTCTGCCCGGCTGGCAGACCACGAGCGCGGTCGCGCTCGGTCTCGCCGCCACGGTGGTCCTCGGCCTGGTTCCCGGGCCGATGCTCGACCTGGCGGCGCGGGCGGGTGAGTTCATCCGGTGAGTCCGACCCCGCTGCCGGCCGAGAGCCTGGGATTCGCGTTCGCCGACGAGGCGCTCGAGTCCCGGGTTCGCGACGGCCTGGAGTCGGTCGAGCGGGAACTGCACGACGCGACCCAGTCCGAGGCGCCGTTCGTGACGGCGGCCGCGCAGCACGTCATGGTTGCCGGCGGCAAGCGGTTCCGGCCGCTGCTGGTGCTGCTGGCCGCTGAGTTCGGTCCGTCGCCCGCTGCCCCTGAGGTGATCAAGTCGGCGGCCGTGGTCGAGCTGACCCACGTTGCGACCTTGCACCACGACGACGTGATGGACGAGGCGGCGCTCCGGCGTGGTTCGTCCACCGCGAACGCACGGTGGGACAACTCGGTCGCGATCCTGTCCGGCGACTGGCTGTTCGCCCGGGCGTCGGACCTGGTCGCCGATCTCGGCCCGGAGGCGGTCCGGATCCAGGCCCGCACCTTCGGCCGGCTGGTCGAAGGCCAGATCCGCGAGACTCTCGGGGTCGGCGAGGGCCAGGATCCGCTGGCGCACTACCTGTCGGTGGTCGCCGACAAGACTGGCTCGCTGATCGCGACCTCGGCGCTGTTCGGAGCCCGGTACGCCGGTGCGTCCGAGGAGGTCCAGGAATCGCTGCGAGCCTTCGGCGAGGAGATCGGCGTCGCCTTCCAGTTGGCCGACGACATCCTCGACATTGCCTCGGAGTCCGACCAGTCCGGCAAGACACCAGGCACCGACCTCCGCGAAGGCGTGCCGACGCTGCCGGTGCTGATCTTCCGCGCGCAGGCCGACCCCGCTCAGCCCGACGACGCTCGCCTGCTCGAGTTGCTCGACTCCGATCTGTCCGACGACGCCCGGCTCACTGAGACCCTCGAGCTGCTGCAGGCGCACCCGGCGTTCCGGCAGGCCGAGGACGACGTACGCCGCCGCGCGGCCGACGCTCGCAAGCTCCTCGCAGACCTCCCCGAAGGGCCCGCGCTCGAGGCCCTCGACTCCCTCTGCGACCTGGTCGTCACTCGCTCCGTCTGAACACCGCTCGCAGCCCGCGAGGTCTGGCGTCCAGCTCCTGCGTCATGGCAGCGCCGAAAGAGTCTTGGCGGCGCCGAAAGCGGATTGAAAGGGTTGCGTGGTCCCCTGTCGGTCACAGATCCGGGAGGTGCTGGTGAACACAGTCGAGCAGGTGGAGCGGCCGTGGGTGCTGCGGCGGTGGCCCGCTGTGGCGCCGATCGTAACGGCGTCGGCGTTCTTGTACCTGGGAGCCGCGGCCTTGCAACGCCGGAAGGCTGCCTGGCCGATGTTCGCCGTCAGCTTCGTCGCGGTAGGACTCGGGTCCTACTTCGAGGGCGTCAACGCAACCTGGGTCATGCTGGCCCTCGCTGCTGCACTAGCCGTGTACGGCGTCGTCCGCGGTGCCCTCCGCCCACCCTGGGGCCTGCCCTTGCAGGCAGCAGCTCTGGTGGTGCTGGCCGCCGTTGCCCTGATAGCGGTACGGGCGGACCAAACCGTAGCCGGAGTCCTCGTAGCCGCCGGACTCCTCATCCACGCCGGCTGGGACACCTACCACCACCGCACCCACCGAGTAGTCGCCCGCTCCATGTCCGAGTTCTGCGCCGTCCTCGACACCCTCCTCGCCGTCGTGGTGCTCGTCGTCACCTTTGCCTAGAAGGTGTTGCGGTGGCGGCGGGGACGGCCGTCGGGGTCGTAGAGGTGGCGGGCGAACCAGCGGGCCCAGGGGGAGTGGAGGCGGGGGACCGGCTGGGGGTTGTGCGGGCGGATGCGGCCCGCGGGTCGTGGCCCGAGGCAACCATTTGAGTGCCAGTCGTCCAGGGTGGCGGCCGTCTCGCGCCACTGGTCGAAGCCGGCGATCGGGTCGAGCTCGGGGTCGTGGGTGCCCAGATGCTCGGACCACAGCTCCGACCGCAGCGAGCGGGCCAGGTCCTCGGAGTCGACCGCACACGTCAGCTCGCTGTCGTTCGTCCAGGACCGGCGGTTGAAGTTGTCGGACCCACACGTCAACCACTGGTCGTCGACGATGCAGACCTTCGCGTGCACATAGATCGGTACGCCGGCCTCGTTCTCCAGGTTGTAGATCGCCACGCGATCCGACTCCAGCAACCGCATCGCCTCCAGTTGAGCGTAGCGGGCCGGCGGACCACTCACCCGCCCGTCCTGGTCCGGATACCGCGGTACGACCGCGATGATCCGCAACCCGGGCGACCGCACCAACGCCTCCCGTAGGCACAGCGTCACCTCCGTGGACCACAGGTACTGATCCTCCACATAGATCAGCGACCGTGCCCGCGCGAACGCCTTCAGATAGCCACGAGCGACACTGTGCTCCCCACGCGGCGCGAACGGGAACGCCGGATGCTTGTGCGCGTATGTCCGCAACACCTGTACGGCGTGCGGCCCGGCCGGCGGCGGATCCGGGAAGGCCTCCGGCAGGTTCGACGGATGCCGAGGCATCCGCGCCAGCCGCTGGATCACCATCCGGTACGGCGTTCTGCGATCGAGCGGATGGGGATCGTCCCAGCGTTCGACGAAGCAGCGCAGCAGATCACCCACGGCGGGACCCCGGATCGCGAACATGACGTCGTGCCAGGGTGGACGGGATCCGTACCGCACATCCATCGGCGCCGGCTGCGGATCACCCAGATGCCGTTCGTCGTCACGTCGTCCGTGACACAGATCGATGCCGCCGACGAAGGCGACGTCCGAGGCCGGATCGTCGCGATGCCGGATCACGAACAGCTTCTGGTGGTGCGACGCCAACCGGCGGACACGCTGATCGAGCAGCACCTCCCCGCCGGCCTCGTTCAGCTCGGTGCCGAGCCGCTGGTTCTCCTGCGAATTGAAGTTCATGTGGTCCGAGTGGGACCGCCACAGCAGTGCCCGGATCTCCACTCCGGCGCGGGCCAGGTCGCACAGCGTCGCACCCAGGCCGGGACCGCCCTCGACCAGGACCTCGTCCGGATCGCCACGCCAGTCGGTGAAGTACACCCGGTCGCCCGGCCGCAGCGCGCGCAGTTCGTCGTACAGGTGCCGGAAGTAGGTCGCGCCGTGCACCAGGGCCTGGACCAGGTTGCCCTCGATCCAGGCCCCGTCGGCGTCGATGTCCGTCGCAGGGTTGCCCCGCTCGGCCGCGGTCAGGAACCAGTCGTGCCTCATCAGTTCCCAGTGCCCGCTATCGGCCACATCATGACTGGCGAGTCTGCCAGACCGGGCTTTCGACGTAGTGGTTGTCGTAGAGGTCGCTGGTCTGAGCCAGTTCGGCGGCGTTGGTTTCGCCGCGGTAGACGCGTTCCAGGAGGCGGTAGTAGTCGAAGCGCGGCTTCGCGTGGGTGAGAACGAAGAAGACCTCGGTGTTTTCGTCGCCGGCCGCCTCGAAGGCGTGTGGGGTGTTCGGCGGTACGACGAGGAAGTCGCCCTTGGCCAGGGTGATGAGGTCGTCGCCGAGCAGGACACGCAGGCTGCCGGTGAGGACGAAGAACAGTTCGGACGCCTCCTGGTGCTGGTGCGGGGGAGCGCTGTCCTTGCCGGGCCTGAGGATCGAACGGTGGCTGGTCAGGTGACCGCCGGTGTCGGCGACGTCGGCGAACAGGGTGACTCCGGCGGCGGGAAGGACCTCGGCCTCGGCGGCGCGGACCAGGACGGGCTGGTTGGTGCTCATGACAGTTTCTCCTTCGATAGGTGGGAAATCAGTTGCTGATGGCATCGATCAGGACCGGCGTCCGGCGCCGGCCGGTGAGCGCGATCGCGGCGGTGACGACGACCCCGGCCGCGGTCAGCAGGACGGCGAGCCGGAGCCCGTGGGTGGTCGCCGTACGCAGCGACTCGCCGGTCAGGCCGGCCGTGCCGCGGTTGGCGATGGCAACGAGGATCGCGAGACCGACCGCGTTCCCGATCTGCTGGCCGGTCGACGCCATCCCCGAGCCGATGCCCTGGTGTTCCGCGGCGACGCCGGTGGACGCGGCGGCGTACATGGTGCTGAATGCGCTGCCCTGGCCGAAGCTGAGGATCAGCAGGGACAGGATCAGTGGCTTATTCAGGATATTTGACATCCAGAATCAACTCCTGGGTCTGGACGGAGAGGTGGTGGGTGACGTTCAGGACTTGAGGTTGGCGAACCGGTTCCGGGTGCTGGCGGGAGCGTCCGGAGACGTGCCCACCACTCGCTCGGCGATGTCCGCGATGGTCTGGCCGGCCAGCGTACGGCGATAGGTCAGCTCCGCGGCACGCATCGCCTGGGAAACCACGCAGACCTTGGTGTAGTCGGCCTTCGGGTCGGCGCCCGGGCCCTGTTTCAGGATCTGCGTGCAGCGGAACGCGTCGTCCGGCCCGTCGATCGCGACGACGATGTCGAGCAGGGTGATCTTGTGCGGGTCGCGGGCCAGCTGGAAGCCGCCCTTCGGCCCAGAGACCGAGGTCAGGATGCCGGCCCGGGTGAGCGCCTGGAGCTGTTTGTTCAGGTACGCCGTGGGAAGGTTGTAGAACGCGGCGAGTCGCTTGGCGGTGACCGCCTCGCCGGGCAGCCAGCTGAGATTCACGCAGCTGTGCATCGCCCACTCGACGCCCTCGTTCATCTTCATAACCTGGATACTAAATGTCCTGAATCCCGGTCGTCAAGCGAATGGTCACACCGCGGAGGCGGTGACCGCGGCGCGCTCGATCGCGATCGTCCGGCGCCGCCGGTTCATGCTGTCGATGGTGAAGATCACCAGCGCCAGCCAGACCAGCCCGAACCCGGCCCACCGCATCGGCGACATCTCCTCGTGGAACACCAGTACGCCGCAGACGAACTGCATGATCGGCGCGATGTAGTTCAGCAGGCCCAGCGTGGTCATCGGCACCCTGGTCGCGGACGCCCCGAAGAGCAGCAGCGGTACAGCGGTGATCGGCCCGGTCAGCAGTACAAGCGTGAGATAGCCGGCGCCGTGATGCGTGACCGTCGACTCGCCCTGCGCGCCGAGAACGACGACCGCCGCGAGTGCGAGCGGTGCCACGGTCGCGGACTCGATCGCCATTCCCTCGATCGCGCCGGCGCCGGCCTGCTTCTTCGTCAGCCCGTAGAGCCCGAACGAGAAGGTGAGAATGATCGCGACCCACGGTGGTCGGCCGTTCTCGATCGTCAGCCCGGCGACGGCGACGAAGGCGACCGCGAGCGCGACCCACTGCAGCGCCCGCAACCGCTCCTTCAGCACCACGACGCCGAGCAGCACGGTGAACAGCGGAGTGATGAAGTACCCGAGCGACGTCTCCACGACCCGGCCGTGGTTCACCGCCCAGATGTAGGTGCCCCAGTTGACCGAGATGAGGAACGCGGCCACGATCAACGGCCACCGGCGCCGAGGCTCTCGCAGCAACGCCTTCACCTGGCCGAACTTCCGCAGTACGACGACCAGGATCGCGATCGTCACGAGCGACCACAGGACCCGGTGGGCCAGCAGTTCGATCGCGCCGGAGTGGTCCAGCAGCTTCCAGTAGAGCGGGAACAGACCCCAGATCAGGTAGGCGGCGAACCCGTAGATGAACCCTCTGCGCTGCTCTGGCACGCCGTCAGACTATGCCCACGCGACAGTCGCATCCAATTGCTTTGCTCATGACGTGAGACGGGCGGGCGTCCAGTACCCGTTGTCCCCGGGGAGCCGCTGGTGCGATGCGGTTGGATAGAGGGGTGGACACGAGGAGGCACGCGTGGGTGTGAGGACCGGTCTGGTCTCGGTGACGTTCCGCCAGTTGCCGGCCGACGAGGTGGTGGGGTTGGCTGCGAAGGCCGGACTCGCGGCGATCGAGTGGGGTGGTGACGTGCACGTCCCGCTCGGCAATCTGGTCACCGCCAAGCGGGTCAAGGCGCTGTGCGAGGTCCACGGGCTGGAGATCGCGGCGTACGGCTCCTACCTGCGTGCGGGCAGCATCGACCGGGAGGAGATGCGCTCCGCGGTCGCGACCGCGGAGGCCCTCGGCGCGCCCCGGATCCGAGTCTGGGCGGGCAACGTCGGTACGGCGCAAGCGGGCGTGGGGGATCGGATGGCGGTGACCCGCGGGCTGGCCGAGCTGGCCGATGTGGCGGCCTCGTCCGGGATCGAGATCGCGATGGAGTTCCACCGCAACACGCTCACCGACGAGGTCGACTCGACCATCACGCTGCTGCTCGACGTCGGGGCTCCCAACCTCAAGACGTACTGGCAACCGCCGGTCGACCTGGACGACGCCCAGTGTTTTGACCAGCTCGAAGCCCTGATGCCGTGGCTGACCACTGTCCACGTCTTCTCCTGGTGGCCGTCGAACACCCGGCTCCCGCTCGCCGGCCGTGAGTCGCTCTGGCGCCCGGTCCTGGACCGTCTCGCCGCCGAGCCCCGCGAGATCAACGCTCTCCTCGAGTTCGTCGCCGACGACTCCCCGGAGCAGCTGGCCAAGGACGCCGCCGACCTGCACGCCTGGGTCTGATTGACGGGCAGGTAGAGGCCGGGTGCCTTCGCGTCGGAAAGTTTCGCTGAGCACTGGCCAAGCGGTGGATGGTGACGGAATGCTGGGCCGGGACAGGTTCCTTCACCGCCCCGGAGGTGTCCGATGTCCATCACCCGACCGTTGCCGCGGCTGATCGCCGTACTGCTGCTGTTCGCGGCGACGCTCACGACCAGTCAGGTCGTGACCGCGACCGAGGCGCACGCGGATGGTTGTTACACGTGGGGCCGCACGCTCAGCCAGGGCATGAACGGCGAGGATGTGCGGCAGTTGCAGATCAGGGTCGCCGGATATCCCGGGTACGGCGGTCACCTCGCCGTCGACGGGGACTTCGGGCCGGCCACCAAGGCCGCGGTGCAGCGGTTCCAGTCGGCGTACGGGCTCGGGGCGGACGGGATCGCCGGGCCGGCGACCTTCAGCAAGATCTACGCGCTGCAGGACGACGACTGCACGCCGATCCACTTCGCGTACACCGAACTCGACGACGGGTGCGGCGGATCGGGGTGGGACGGCGGACCGCTGTCCGCGGCGGCGACCAAGGCCAACGCGTTGCAGACCATGTGGCAGTTGGAGGCGATGCGGCACGCGCTCGGCGACCAGCCGCTGAACATCTCCAGCGGGTTCCGGAGCATTCCCTGCAACAACTCGGTCGGTGGCGCGAGCAACAGCCAGCACCTGTACGGCCGGTCCGCCGACCTGACCGGAGTCCACTCCTTCTGCACCCTCGCCAAACAAGCCCGCAACCACGGCTTCGGCGGCATCTTCGGCCCCGGCTACCCCGGCCACAACGACCACACCCACGTAGACATCCGCACCGGCAACGTCTGGGACGCCCCCAACTGCGGGATCTAGGTGTGCCGGGTGCCCACTGGCGGGTTGTTTCGCCGCTGACGCGCAAACAACCCGCCAGCCAGCACACAACCCGCCACCGCTGTGACGCGGCACTAGGTGACCGGTTGGTTGCCGAAGTCGGTCAGGGGTGGTAGCTCCAGGGCGATCGCCTTTGACAGCCGGGTCCAGCCTGTGGTGCCGAAGGGCTCGATGCCTTGCGTGAACTGCTGTTCCAACGTGTGAGCTGATTCGACGGCCGCCCGGTGTTCGTGATCGTCGATCAAACCAGCGGCGTGTGCCTCCGCGAGCTCATCCCAGTCCTCGGTGCCCACGGTCCCGTCCGGCCGACGGTACGGATCGAGCTCGAGATCGACGTACGTCCACTCGTCCCCGACCAGCGCCGGCTGGGTACTCACGTCCGCCACCAGCAACCCACGCGGCCGCCACGTCGCGAACCACCACCCGTCCCGCGGCACCAGATGCAACGCGTCCTCTCCAGGCCCACCCGGCCAGCGTTGCGCCACGTCACAGAACGCCCCGTCGTCCCCTCGATGCCGCGAACGTGCCGGCGTGAACAACCACGTCCCGAACTCATCCGCCCCCCACTCGTACGACGGCCACAACCCACACCCCATCGGCCTCTTCCGCTTCCGGACGTACGTCGTCTTCACACACCCACCATCCCAACCCCACAGGCCACTCGCGCGGAGGTGTCTGTCAGAGGAGTTGGCTCACGGTGTGGATGAGAAGGCCGACGAGGGCGCCTACGACGGTGCCGTTGATGCGGATGAACTGGAGGTCCCGGCCGACGTGGAGTTCGATCCGGGCGGCGGCTTCGCGGCCGTCCCAGCGTTCGATGGTGTCGGAGATGACCGAGACGATCTCGTTGCCGTAGGTGCGGACGACGTACCCGACGGCTTCGGAGGCGCGGGCGTCGACCTTCCCACGCAGCGCCTCGTCGTCCTGCAGTCGTTGCCCCAGCTCCTGGATGGCCTTGGTCGCGCGCACCTGCAGTGTGCTGTCCGGATCGGCGATCGAGTCGATCAGTGCGGTGCGTACGGCGTCCCACACCGCGGTCAGGCTGGAGCCCATATCGGGATGTGTCAGCATCCGCGCCTTGAACGCCTCGAAGCGCTCCATCGTCGCCGGATCGTTCTGCAGGTCGTGGGCGAGTTGCCCGAGCAGCCGGTCGACCGCCCGCCGCGCCGCGTGCGTCGGGTTGTCCCGTACGTCGGCCAGCCAGGCCAGCGCCTCGCGGTGGATCCGGTCGATCACCAGCCGGTCGACCCACTGCGGTGACCACCGCGGCGCCCGCGGACCGACCACGTCGGCGAGCAGTTCACGGTTGTCACGCAACCAGTCATGCGCCTCCACCATCAGCAGGTCGAACAGTGCGTGATGGGCACCGTCATCGACGACCGACTGCAGGAAGTGCCCCGCGATCGGGCTCAGCGGCTCCTGCACGAACCGCGGCAGCAGCGACCCCCGGACGAACGCCGCCACGTCCTCGTCGCCGAGTCGCGGCAGCGCCGCCCCGATCGTCCGGGCGCCCTCGGCCACGATCCGCTCGGCATGGGTGCCGGAGGCAAGCCACTCGCCGGCCCGGCGGCTCACCTCGGCGGTCCGCATCTTCTCCGCCACCACCTCCTGGGACAGGAAGTTCTCGGTGACGAACTGCTCCAGACTCTCGGCCAGGCTGTCCTTTCGGGTCGGCACGATCGCTGTGTGCGGGATCGGCAGCCCCAGCGGCCGCCGGAACAGCGCGGTCACCGCGAACCAGTCCGCCAGCGCACCCACCATCGCAGCCTCCGCCGCGGCGTTCAGGTACGCCCAGCCGCCGTCGCGGTGCAGCGTGGCCACATAGATCACCGCGGCCAGCAGCAGCAACGACAAGGCCACCGATCGCATCTGCCGCAGCCCGCGCCGCCGGACGAGGTCGGCGGCGCCCAACGTCAATGTCGCCATACCCCGATCTAACCAAGTCCCCGGTGATCAGAAGGTCAGGCGACGACCGAGGTCGTGTCTGAGTTTCGGACCGTACGACGATCCATCAGGCCGGAGACCAGCGCCAGGAGCAGCCCGGCGACGGCCAGGACGGCGCCGACGCGGCTCGGCCATTCGTAGCCGTAGCCGGCGGCCAGGACGACGCTGCCGAGCCAGGCGCCGAGGGCATTGGCGATGTTCAGCGTCGAGTGATTGAGCGACGCCGCCAGCGACTGTCCCTCGTGCGCGACGTCCATCAGCCGGGTCTGCAGTGCCGGCACCAGGATGCTCGCCGAGAACCCCATCGCGAAGACCGCGATCAGGGCTCCTGGCCGGGTTTGCGCCAGCCATCCGAACGTCCCGAGTACGACGGTGATCGCGAGCAGGCCGCCGTACAGGCTGGGCATCAGGGCACGGTCGGCGAGCCGGCCGCCGACGACGGTGCCGCAAGTCATGCCGATGCCGTACATGGCCAGCACCACCGTGACCGCAGCCTCGGAGAAACCGGACAGTTCCGTCATCGTCGGGGCGATATAGGAGTACGTCGCGAACATGCCGCCGAAGCCGACCATCCCGACCAGCAGGGCCATCCACACCTGCGGTCGGGACAGGGCGCTGAGCTCGCTACGGATGTTGACGTCGCTGCCGACCGGCTGCGGCGGGACCCAGAACCACACCGCCACCAGCGTGACCAGCCCGAGCGCGCCGACAGCGAGGAACGGCGCGGGCCAGCCGAGTCGCTGGCCCATCAGGGTGGTGATCGGTACGCCGATGATGTTGGCGACCGGGAGACCGACCATCGTCATCGACACAGCCCAGGCGCGCCGATTGACCGGCACGAGTGTGGTCCCGACCACTGCGCCGATGCCGAAGAACGCCCCGTGCGGTACGCCGGTCAGAAACCGCGCCGCCAGCAGGAACTCGTAGCTCGAGGCAACGGCCGACAGCACGTTGCCGATCACGAACACCGCCATCAGCCCGAGCAGCAGCCGCTTCCGGCCGGTCCGGGCGCCGAGCGCCGCGATCACCGGTGCGCCGACCACCACGCCCAGCGCGTACGCCGAGATGAGGTGGCCGGCGGTCGGGATCGAGATCCCCACACCGTCAGCGATCTGGGGCAGTACTCCCATCGTGACGAACTCGGTGGTTCCGATCGCGAAACCACCGGTCGCCAGCGCGAACAGAGCGAGGCCGACAGGCCACTCGGTGCTGCGGCTGTCAGGAGTCACTGAGTTTGTCACGCCTGATTGTTGCACCCACGAGCAGCACCACCGCGATGAGGGCGAAGACCACATTGCCGATCAGGTCGATGGTCCGCGACGCGTCCATCACCGGGTCCTCCGGGAACGCGTGCCACGCGTAGGTCAGGAGCGCGCCACCCGCCACGGCGAGCGAATGCAGCTGCGTCCAGCCGGTCCGCCGCGACCACCGCACCACCACGATCACCGCGAGTACGTCGAGCGCGGCCATCAGCCCGGCCTGCAGCCAGCCGTTCTTCACCAGGTCGTTCACCAGCATGAACGCCGAGCTGAGCACCAGCCCGGCGGCGCCGACCAGCCACGCCGAGGGCACCGTGCCTGCCGTACGACGCTGTCCGCGGGAGCCGACCCGGGCCGCGATGGCGATGAGGACGACGATCGCGATTCCGGTCCCGGCGAACTGCGCCGGTGACGCGACGAACGAGTCGCTGCTCAGGGCGAACTCCGTGTTCGCGACGATGCCGGCGGCGAAGATCGCGCCGTACACCCAGAGGCCGATCTTGCCGAGCCACGGTTCACGCGGGCGGCGCGAGGCCGACTCGACCAGCACGATCGGCACGGTGATGCTCCACACCGTGTGCAGCGCGAGCACGAACAACGTCCACGGCGCCCCCATGCCCAGCGCCGAGATGTGTCCCTGGTCGAGCAGCCGCAGGTCCGCGTAGTTCGGGTTGAACAGCGACTGCGTGGTCACCCCTTCCTCGAGTACGCCGTACGCCAGCGCGAGGATCATGACGCTCGGGTAGCCCCAGCCGCGGCGCCTGACGACTTCACGGATCAGCACCGCGCCACCGCCGTACAGCGGTGCCAGGAACAGCAGCGCGAAGATCTGGCTGATCGGGATGTTCCCCAGCAGGAACTCCGCCACCAGCGGCGCCAGGAAGAACAACCCGAGCGCCGGCAGGGTCCGCTTCATCACACTCACATCGGTTGTGTCGGTCACGCTCCTCACTCTCGCGTTCGACGGGCGCCGGCACCGAAGCGATCCGTCCCGATCCTGCCCTGACGGGCGTCGGGTCCCGGACCTGACGGATGTCATGGCCCAGGGATCATTCAGGGTCATTTCCCTATACGCCGTATAGGTAATGCGCGTTGAATGGCATTCGTGAGTGCGTCCTGCTCCCGGAGAAGATCGTCGACCTCGACGCGACCGCACTTCCTCAGCTGTCCGAGGAGTTCCAGACCCTTGCCGCGAGCAACAAGGTCGAGCACCACCTGATCCCCGGCATCGAGCCGTACACGCCCGGCGACCACCTCGCTGTCTTGAACACGTGACGGCAGCCAGGGCCGCCTCACCCTCAGCGACGCGCAGGGACGCATCGTTTCCGAGACGACGGCGCCTGTCGACGCGCCGGCCGTCCTGATCGGCGAGCTTCAGCCCGGCAGAGACCGGACCGTCTACACCGCGTGGGGCGACTGGTTCGCCTGGCTCTGCTGCGTCGTCGCCCTGGCCGGGGTGGTGTGGTTGAGGTCGCGCGGTGGGCGTGGGAGCATCCGGCATGGCCAACTATGGGGATCACCAGTTGCAGATCTACCTGCAGGGGATGCTGCAGGGGACACGGCCGGAGATCACGACCGACCTGGCCCGGCTGGAGTCGCAAGCGGCCGGGACGCTGTCCGCTGAGGCGATGGGGTACATCGTGCCGAGCGCGGGCAGCGGGGCGACGGCGCGCGCGAACCTGGCGGCGTTCGATCGGTGGCGGCTGGTGCCCCGGATGCTGCGCGGCAGCACCGACCGTGACCTGTCCTGCACCATCCTCGGTACGGCGATGCCCGCGCCGGTGCTGGTCGCGCCGATCGGAGTACAGACGCTGGCCCACCCCGACGGCGAGCTGGCGACGGCCCGGGCCGCGGACGCGCTCGGCCTGACCTACACGCACTCGACGCAGGCGAGTCACGCCTTCGAGCAGATCGAGGCGAAGAGCAAGTGGTACCAGCTCTACTGGCCGACCGACCGCGACGTCTGCCTCAGCTTCCTGCAGCGGGCGAAGGCGAGCGGGTACGGCGTCCTGGTCGTCACCCTCGACACCGGGACGCTGGGCTGGCGTCCGGCCGATTTGGACCGCGGGTTCCTGCCGTTCCTCAAGGGGGAGGGCCTGGCGAACTACTTCAGCGACCCGGCGTTCCAGGCCAAGCTGGCCAAGCCGGTCGCCGAGGACCCGGGCGCAGCGGTGATGCACTGGGCGCAGATGTTCCCGAACGTCGGCCTGGGCTGGGACGAGCTGTCGTTCCTGCGGGACAACTGGGACGGCCCGATCGTGCTGAAGGGGATCACCGCCGTCGAGGACGCCAAGCTGGCCGCAGAGCACGGCGTGGACGGGATCGTGGTCTCGAACCACGGCGGCCGCCAGGTCGACGGCGCGATCGCGTCCCTCGACGCGCTGCCCGCGATCGCGGACGCGGTCGGTGAGCAGCTGACAGTCCTCTTCGACTCCGGCGTCCGCACCGGCTCGGATGCGGCGAAGGCTCTCGCACTCGGGGCCAAGGCCGTCCTGCTCGGCCGTCCGCTTCTCTACGGCCTCGCACTGGCCGGGCAGGCGGGTGTCGAGCACGTCCTGCGCTGCTTCCTGGCCGAGCTCGACCTGACCCTGGCACTGTCCGGCTACGCCAACCACCGCGAGCTCAACCGGGACTCGGTGGTCCGGGCGTGAAGGCGGTCATCTTCGACCTGGACAACACACTGTTCGACCACACCGGGTCGGCGACGTACGCGATCCGCAGCTGGATCCCCGAGCTGGGTGGTACGACGACCGATGAGCTGGTCGCGCAGTGGTTCGTGATCGAGGACCGTGTCTACAGCCGGTTCCTGGCCCGCGAGATCACGCACCAGGAGCAGCGGCGTGGCCGGCTCCGCGACTTCCTGCCCCTGCTCGGCCACCCGGTGCCTCCGACGGATGCGGAGCTGGACGAGCTGTTCACCGGCTACCTGCACCACTACC
Source organism: Kribbella sp. NBC_00889 (assembly GCF_045207705.1). Classification (NCBI taxonomy): domain Bacteria; kingdom Bacillati; phylum Actinomycetota; class Actinomycetes; order Propionibacteriales; family Kribbellaceae; genus Kribbella; species Kribbella sp. NBC_00889. Next base: position 8,572,557 of record NZ_CP108783.1, read on the forward strand.
GGTCGAGCTGGACCGCGTACCCGGACGCCCGCCCGGCGTTGGAAGTTGCCCGGAGCAACGGTTGGCGGATCGGCGTGCTGACCAACGGCAGCACGAAACAGCAGCACGCGAAGCTCCAGGCGATCGGACTGGCCGACCTCGTCGACGTGGTCTGTACGACGGAATCGCTCGGCGTCAGCAAGCCCGCCCCAGAGACCTACCTGCGGACTTGCGAGGCGCTGGGCGTCGACCCGGTGGACACAATGATGATCGGCGACAACCTCGAGCTGGATGTACTGGCGGCCCGCGCCGTCGGCCTGACCGCGCATCACCTCGATCGCGCGGCCGGCATCACCCTCACGGACTTGGTGTCCTGAGATTCCGGTCTTCGGAGTCGGAGAAATCGTTCGTCATGGCACGATCTTCCGGACTGTCCGGGGCCGGGCCATCCATCCGGACCGATCAGGTCCGGATGCCTGCTGGAGCGGGCCGGATTCCTGGGATCAGGCCGATGCCTGCGTCCGCCGGTACTGCGACGGAGGTACGCCGTACCGGTCGAGGAAGGCCTGCCGGAGGGACTCGGTCGAGCCGAAGCCGCACTGCCGGGCGACTGCCGCGAGTGGCAGCTCTCCCGAAACCAGGAGGTGTGCCGCTGCCTCGGTGCGCACACCACGGACGTACTGCGCCGGCGTCTGCTCGACGTGGGTGAGGAACATCCGCGAGAGGTGCCGCTCGCTGACCCCGGCGAGTCGCGCCAGGGCCGGCGTACTCAGGTCCGAGGTCGGGTGGCTGACGATGTGGTCGCGGAGCCGGCGGACGAGGAGGTCGCCGCTCAGCCGGCTCGCCACGAACATGCTCATCTGGGACTGGCCGCCCGGCCGCTGGAGGTAGGTGACCGTGCCCAGCGCGACACCGCGGGCGATCGCCTCGCCGTGGTCCTCCTCGATGAACGACATGGTCAGATCCAGTGCGCTCGTGACGCCACCCGAGGTCGCGATCTCGCCGTCTCGGATGTAGATCGGGTCCGCGTCGACATCGACATCCGGGTGCTTCGCCGCGAGCTGGTCGGCGTACATCCAGTGGGTCGTGATGCGGCGCCCGCTCAGCAGGCCGGTGGCCGCGAGCACGGTCGCTCCGGTGCACACCGACGACACCCGGCGGGCTAGCGCGGACAAGCGTCGTACGTGCCCGACCAGGCTGCGATCGGCGGCGGCGTCCTCGTGTCCGAGTCCGCCGGACACGAGCAAGGTATCCATCGGCTCGTTGAACCGCTCGAGCGCCACATCGGCCTGCAGTTGCAGACCCGAGTCACAGCGCACCGCGCGCTTCCCCGGCGTCGCCAGCACCATCCGGTACGGCGGGCTGGCGCCGATGCGGTTCGCGATGTCGAGACACGACGTGACACAGGCGATGTCGAGCAACTCGGCACCGTCGTACGCGACCAGGAGGACCAGGCGTTCGTCCACGTCGCCACGGTATCCGCTCTTGCACTGTAACGTTCACAACATCTACCGTCGGTTCTGAAGTGTTCGCTACAAGGAGGTTCGATGGAGCGAGTCGCGGCCCTGGTCCGGCGGTACGTCGACGCGGGACAGTATCCGGGCGCGGTCACAGCGGTGGCCTGGCGGGACAAGGTGGAGTTGTTCGAGGCCTGCGGATTGGCGGACGCCGAGCGTGGCCGGGAGATGCGGCCGGACACGATCTTCCGGATCTTCTCGATGACGAAGCCGATCGTGAGCCTCGGGCTGATGCAGTTGTACGAGGAGGGCCGGTTCCAGCTCGACGATCCGGTGGTGCAGTACCTGCCCGCGCTCGGCCGCCCGAAGGTGTTCGCGGAAGGTGCGGTCCGCGACTCCACCCGGGAGATGACGGTGCGCGACATCCTGATGCACATGTCGGGACTCGCGGCCTCGAACGGCAAGCACCCGGTCAGCCGGCTCTACCAGGACGCCGGGCTGACCGGGATGGACTCGGACGCACCGTTGTCGGAGCTGCCGGCCCGGCTGGCAGATCTTCCACTGCAGGCGGATCCGGGGACGCGCTGGATCTACGGGATCTCGACCGACCTGGTCGGGCTGCTCTGCGAGGTGATCGGCGGTCTGCCGCTGGACGAGTACCTGCGCACCCGGATCTTCGATCCGCTCGGCATGACGGACACCGGATTTTCGGTGCCCGAGGCAAGCATCTCCCGCTTCGCCGCGAGCTACACGTACGCCGACGGCGGCTTCGCGCCGGCGGACGACCCGTTGACGAGCGCGTACCTTCGGCCGCGCGCGTTCCTGTCCGGCGTGGCTGGGTTGGTGTCGACGGCCGGGGACTACCTGCGGTTCGTCCGGATGCTGGCCGCCGGCGGTTCGCTCGACGGTGTGCGGATCATCGGCCCGCGGACACTGCGGTTCATGACCATGAACCACCTCCCCGGTGGTCAGGACCTCGCGGCGGTGGCCGATTTCGGTGGCGAGACGAAGCGAGCGGGACAAGGCTTCGGCCTCGGGTTCGGGGTGTTGCTGGATCCGACGGTGGCGCAGACGATCGGCACCCCGGGCGAGTACTTCTGGGGTGGTGCCGCCTCGACGGCGTTCTTCGTCTCGCCGGCCGACGAACTTGCCGTCGTCTTCCTGACCCAGTTGCGTCCGTCCTCCAGCTATCCGATCCGTCGCGAGTTGCGCGCCGCTGTCTATGCCTCACTCGACGACTGACGACGGCTGCCGGCTCTGGACCGAGGCGACCGGCGACGGACCAACCGTCGTCCTCGTCCACGGCGGCCCTGGCTGGTGGGACGTCTTCGGCGACCTCCCTCGGCTGCTGCCCGGCTTCAGGGTCCACCGGTGGGACCAGCGCGGCTGCGGCCGGTCGGATCGCCGCGGTCCCTACACCCTCGAACGCTCGGTCGCCGACCTCGAGACGATCCGCGGCGGCCACGACAAGATCATCCTGGTCGGCCACTCCTGGGGTGCGGCCCTCGCGCTCCAGTACGCCGCCGCGCACCTCGACCACCTCAGCCACCTGATCCTGGTCTCGAGCACCGGGCTCGACGGACCGCCCCCGTCGTACCGGGACCGCGTTGCCGAGCGGCTCGTGCCATCAGTTGATCCCTGGATCGCGCGCATCGCCACGAACTTCGCCGACCGGACGACGGCGCTGGAGCAGTCACGCCGGCTCAACACACCACGCTTCGAGCCCAACCAGAAATGCGCCGACGCGTTGCTGGCCGAGCTCCGCGCGGTGCCGGATCGGGCCGGCGCTTGCGAGCGGATCGACGTACCGACGTTGCTGATCCACGGTGCGGAGGATCTGCGGCCGCCGTACGTCACCGACAGTCTGCTGCGCGCGCTGGCGAATGCGGAACGGGTAGTGCTCGACGGTGTCGGACACTACCCGTGGGTGGAGGACCCGGACGGCTTTCAGAAAGCCGTCCGGACCTTCCTCAGTTGATGGTCCAGGTGTCCGAGCCGGTGACGAGGGCCTGCAGGTCGCCGGTGCCCTGAGCCTCCTGGGCGGTGGTGATCTGCTGACGGACCATGTCGTCGTACGCCGGGCGCTCGACCGCACGGAAGATGCCGATCGGCGCCTGGTGCAAGACACCGGCGTCGGTCAGCCGGGACAGGGCGAACGCGTACGCCGGGTCGTCCGCGTGGGCGTCGTGGACGACCAGGTCGGCCTCGCCGTTGGGCAGGTCGGCGACCTCCTTCACGGCCAGCGAGGCGAAGCCGTCGCGGACCACGCCGAGCCGGCCTTCCTTGCCGAACCGGATCGGCTCGCCGTGCACCAGCGGGATGATCGCGTCGTCGCGGGTGTCGGGGTCCTTGAACGCCTCGAACGCGTTGTCGTTGAAGATCGGGCAGTTCTGGTAGATCTCCACGATCGCGGTGCCGCGGTGCTCGGCGGCCGCGCGCAGGACCGAGGTCAGGTGCTTGCGGTCGGAGTCGATCGTGCGGGCCACGAACGTCGCCTCCGCGCCGAGCGCCAGCGAGACCGGGTTGAACGGGTTGTCCACCGAGCCCATCGGCGTCGACTTCGTCACCTTGCCCGGCTCCGAGGTCGGCGAGTACTGACCCTTGGTGAGGCCGTAGATCCGGTTGTTGAACAGCAGGATCTTCAGGTTCACGTTCCGCCGCAGCGAGTGGATCAGGTGGTTGCCGCCGATCGACAGCGCGTCGCCGTCACCGGTCACCACCCAGACACTCAGGTCCGGCCGGGCCACCGCGAGACCGGTCGCGATCGCCGGCGCGCGCCCGTGGATCGAGTGCATGCCGTACGTCGACAGGTAGTACGGGAACCGGGACGAGCAGCCGATGCCGGAGACCATCGCGATGTTCTCGCGCTTGATCCCGAGCTCGGGCAGGAAGCCCTGGAACGCGGCCAGCACGGCGTAGTCACCGCAGCCTGGGCACCACCGGACCTCCTGGTCCGACACGTACTCCTTGCGGTTCTGCTGCTCGCTCGCGGCCGGGACGCCGTGCAGCCCACCGGGCAGACTCGGCAGGCCGAGGTCGACCGTGCTCATCGTGCTCCTCCCAATCGGGACTGGTGCAGATCGTGCTCGTTACCGTTCAGTGCCTCGCCGTGCGTCAGGTTGGCGGCAGCTTCGCCCAGGTGGCGCGCGTCGTCGTCGATGCCCTCGGTCTCCTCGACCAGGTTGCCGATCACTTCGGCCAGCTCGGCCGCTCCGAGTGGCATGCCCCGGACCTGCGCGTAGGAGACGACGTCGACCAGGAACTTCGCCCGCAGCAGCATCGCCAACTGGCCCAGGTTCATCTCCGGGACCAGGACCTTGTCGTAGCTGCGCAGCAGGTCACCCAGGTTCGGCGGGAACGGGTTCAGGTGCCGTAGGTGGGCCTGCGCGACCTTGCCGCCGACCTTGCGGACCCGGCGAACGCCGGCGCCGATCGGGCCGTACGTCGATCCCCAGCCCAGCACCAGGACCTTCGCCGTACCGTCCGGGTCGTCGACCTCGATCGGGTCGATGGAACGGGCGATGCCGTCGACCTTCGCCTGCCGGGTGCGGATCATCAGGTCGTGGTTGGCCGGGTCGTAGGAGATGTTGCCGGTCTTGTCCTCCTTCTCCAGACCGCCGATGCGGTGGTCCAGGCCCGCCGTACCCGGGATCGCCCAGGCGCGGGCCAGAGTCTCCGGGTCGCGCAGGTAGGGGAGGTAGATCGGTGCGCCCTTGTCGTCGGTGGCGTTCGGCTCGAGAGTGAAGTCCGGGTCGATCGTCGGCAGGTCGCCGACCACCGGGATCTGCCACGGCTCCGAACCGTTGGCCAGGTAGCCGTCGGACAGCACGATCACCGGTGTCCGGTAGGTCACGGCGATCCGGGCCGCCTCGACCGCGATCGCGAAGCAGTCCGCGGGGGACTGGGCCGCGATCACCGGCAGCGGCGCCTCGCCGTTGCGGCCGAACATCACCTGCAGCAGGTCGGCCTGCTCGGTCTTGGTCGGCATGCCGGTCGACGGGCCGGCGCGCTGGATGTCACAGACGACCAGCGGCAGCTCGAGCATCACGCCGAGGCCGATCGTCTCGGACTTCAGGCTGATGCCCGGGCCGGACGACGTGGTCACACCGAGCGCTCCGCCGAAGGACGCGCCGAGGGCGGCGCCGACACCAGCGATCTCGTCCTCGGCCTGGATCGTGGTCACGTTGAACCGCTTGAGCTTGGACAGCTCGTGCAGCACGTCGGAGGCCGGGGTGATCGGGTACGCGCCCAGGACCAGCGGCAGCCCGGCCCGCTGAGCGCCCGCCACCAGGCCGTACGCCAGCGCCAGGTTGCCGGAGATGTTCCGGTAGGTGCCGGTGGCCATCTTGGCCGGCTTCACCTCGTACCGGACCGAGAACTCCTCGGCGGTCTCGCCGAAGTTGTAGCCCGCCCGGAAGGCCGCGATGTTCGCGTCCCGGATGTCCGGCTTACTGGCGAACTTGGTCTCGAGGAACGTGATCGTCGACTCGACCGGGCGCTGGAACAGCCACGACACCAGCCCCAGCGCGTACATGTTCTTGGCCCGGGACGCGTCCTTGCGGGTCAGGCCGAACTCCTTGACCGACTCCACCGTCATGCCGGTCAGGTTCAGCGGCACCACGTGGTAGCCGTCGAGCTCACCGGTCTCCAGCGGGTTCTGCTCGTACCCGATCCGCTTCAGGTTCCGCGGCGTGAAGTCGGCGGTGTCGACGATCAGGGTGGCGCCGCGCGGCACGTCGCGCAGGTTCGCCTTCAGCGCCGCCGGGTTCATCGCGATCAGCACATCGGGCGCATCACCCGGCGTGAGGATGTCGTGGTCGGCGAAGTGGAGCTGGAAGGACGACACTCCCGGCAGAGTTCCGGCTGGTGCCCGGATCTCGGCGGGGAAGTTGGGCAGGGTCGACAGATCATTGCCGAACGATGCCGTTTCCGCTGTGAACCTGTCCCCCGTGAGCTGCATCCCGTCGCCTGAGTCGCCGGCGAAGCGGATCACCACTCGGTCGAGCTGCTTGACCTCGATGGTCACTGTTCTGTTCATCTCCAAGTCGAAGCTTGGGTCGGCCCGCCACGTCGTGGGCGACAGGTCGATCCCCCCAGTTCAGGGCGATAACCCCAATATTAGTTCGCCCTTAGTACAGAACCATGCGGAAGCCCCGGTGGTCCACAGCCTGGGACACGGTGTTAGTGGGTGGATTCATCCGCTAGGGACGAATTCTCCAATGTCACCCTGTGCAGTCGTTCCCTTGCGATCCGCAGTCACAACCGGCGGGCGCAGGAGACCGAGACCTGGCTCAACGCCAAGATCCTCGGCGTCACCCGACTCCGCCTGCAAGTCACCGACCTCAAATCCGGCTACGGCCCCTACGTCTCAGTCGACTCGATCATGCTCTGCACCAACTAAGCTGCTGCCCGTGTCGGAGAGCTATGGGGTTGTCCTCGCGGTGGTCGCGCTCGGCCTGGTCGGGCTGATCGGCGCCTTCGCGCTGAACAAGGCGCTCACCGTCACCTATCCGACCGAGAACAAGCTCAAGACGTACGAGTCGGGCGTCGACCCGGTCGGCGAGGGCTGGGCGCAGGTGCACATCCGGTACTACCTGTTCGCCTATCTCTACGTGATCTTCGCCGTCGACGCGATCTACCTCTTCCCGTGGGCGACGATCTTCGCCACCCTCGGCTTCTCCACCTTGATCGAGATGTTCGTCTTCCTCGCCTTCGTCGCGGTCGGCCTGCTCTACGCCTACCGCAAGGGCGTCCTCCGCTGGACCTAGGCGCGGGCCAGCGCCGCCGCGATCGCCCAGTCCTGGGGGCCGATGCCGACCGACTTGAAGACGGTTCGGCCGGTCGACGCCGGGGGAGCTGAGAGCGCGGGCCCGAGCTCGATCAGGTCATCTCGCCGCAGTACGCCGGAGGTGATGGCGTCGATGATCTCGCCGGACTCTTCCAGCACCGCTTCCTGCTGATCGACCAGGACCGTCGACGCGGTGGCGAAGAGGTCGCGCGGTAGCTCGCGCATCGTCGGACGGAAGGCGCCGATGGCGTTGACGTGGACGCGGTCGGGGAGCGCGTCAGCGGTGAAGAGCGGCGTGGTGGACGACGTGGCGCAACAGACGATGTCCGCGTCGGCGATCGCGTCGTCGATGTCCGTGCCTGGAGTGAACTTCACCTCGGGAAACTCCTCGGCCAACGCCTTGCTCAGCCCCGTTGCCCGGTCAGCTGAGCGACCGGTGACCATGACGTCGGCGATCGGTCGTACGGCGAGAACTCCGCGCACCTGGTCGGGTGCCTGAGCGCCGGTCCCGATCAGCGTGAGCCGGGTCGCGCCGGCCGGAGCGAGCAGATCGGTGGCGACCCCGACGACCGCACCGGTCCGCAGTGTGGTGATCGAGCTGCCGTCCGCGACGAGTTGATCGCCGGCGCCGGTCCAGATCACCGTCGCGCGGATGGCCGGCACCTGATCGAGCGCGATACCGATCTTCTTCACCACCGCGCTCCCGGTCGGCGTGTGGTACGCCGACATCACCAGCACCGACCCGTTGCCGAAGATCTGCCGCGGCGGCAGGACGAAGTTCCCCGCCGCCAGTTCCCGGAACGCGTCCCGCACCGCGTCGATCGCCGTACTCATCGGAACCGCACGCCGGACCTCCTGAGCCGAAAGCACCTTCACCGGCCCGAGCATATTCTGATCCCCACCGACTGTGAGGGGATCGAGTGAACGACCTGCATCGGAACGCGCTGGTGGCGGATGCGCACAACGACCTGTTGATGCTGGTGGCGCGAAGGCCGAAGGCGACGTGGGCGCAGTACTTCCGGGAGCGGTGGATCCCGCAGTTGCGCGAGGGCGGGATCGACGTTCAGGTGCTGCCGGTGTTCATCGACGACGAGTTCCGGCCCGAAGGTGCGTTGCGCGAGACGCTGCGGATGATCGAGGCCGCGCATCGGATCGCCGAGGGCAACGCCGATGAGGTCGCGCTCTGTACGGCGCCCGGCGACATCGCGGCCGCGACCGGCGCCGGCAAGATCGCGCTGGTGCTGGCGCTCGAAGGCTGCCCGCAGATCGACAACGACCTCGAACTCCTGCAGACGCTGCAGCGGCTCGGCGTCCGGATGGTGTCGTTCACCCACTTCGGCCGCAGCGCGCTCGGCGACGGATCGGGCGAGGACGCGACCGGCAGCCGGCTCACCCACGCCGGCGTCGAGGCGGTCGGTCTGCTCGAGGAGCTCGGCGTACTGATCGACGTTTCGCACGTCGGTCGCGGCGGCGTCGAGCACATCCTCGAACTGGCGACGAAACCACTGGTCGCGTCGCACTCCAGCGCGTTCACCCTGCGCGACCACCACCGCAACCTGACCGACGAGCAGTTGCGGGGAGTCGCGGCCACCGGCGGAGTCATCTGCGTGAACTTCTTCGCCGGATTCCTCACCACCGCGGAGAAGCCGACCGTCGAGCATCTGGCCGATCACCTCGAGTACGTCGTGAACGTCGCCGGCGCCGACCATGTCGGACTGGGCAGCGACTTCGTGGCCGAGGTGTACGGGGAGAAGGTCCCGGCCTGCGACCGTCCGCTGGTCATCCAGGGCCTCGACGTCGAGGTGTTCGTGCCCGGCCTCGAAGGCCCGGCCGGGATGCCGCTGGTCACCGACGCGCTCCAGCGCCGTGGGTTGTCAGAGGCAACTATTCGCAAGGTACTCGGCCAGAACCTGGTTCGTGTTCTCTCATCGGAGGCGTGAGATGCAAAGCTGGTTGGACAACAACCTCGGTCGGCTGATCGAGAAGCACGAGGTGCCGGCCGCGTCCGTCGCGGTCTGGGCCGACGGCGAGCTGAGTACGGCGGCGGCCGGCATCCTCAGCCTGAACACCGGCGTCGAGGCCACCACCGACTCCGTCTTCCAGGTCGGCTCGATCACCAAGCTGTGGACCACCACGCTGATCGCCCAGCTGGTCGCCGAGGGCAAGGTCGACCTCGACCGGCCGGTCCGCGATTATCTGCCCGAGTTCAAGCTCGGCGACGAGGCCGCGGCCGCGTCGATCACGCCGCGGCACCTGCTCACGCACACCGCCGGCTTCTCGGGGGACGCCTTCACCCCGACGTCGCGCGGCGACGACGGCGTCGAGCTGTTCATCCGCGATGTGCTGCCCGGCCTGGCCCAGGAGGTTCCGCCCGGCGCGGGGTTCTCCTACAACAACTCGGGCTTCGTCGTCCTCGGCCGGATCGCCGAGGTCCTGCGGGGCAAGCCGTATCACGAGCTGATCCGCGAACACATCGGCGTACCGCTGGAGTTGAAGCATCTCGCCACGATCCCGGACGAGGCGTTGCTGTACCGGGCCGCGGTCGGGCACATCTCGCCGAAGCCGGATCAGCCTTTGCAGGCCGCCCGGGTGTGGAGTCTCGTGCACGCGATGGCACCGGCAGGCTCGTTGCTGGCGATGAGTGCGAGCGACCTGATCACCTTCGGCCGGGCGTACCTGGACGCGTCGCTGCTGGACCGGGCCACCATCGACCGCCTGTGGGAACCGCAGGTCGCCGTACCGCCGACCGGTGGCTTCCCGGCTCACTGGGGCCTCGGCTGGATGATCTTCACGCTCGATGGCGGGACGGTCTACGGTCATGACGGCGGGACCGTCGGACAGTCCGCGTTCTTCCGGCTGGTCCCGGACAAGGGCGTCGCGGTCGCGCTCCTCACCAACGGCGGCAACACCTCGTCGCTGTACGACGAGCTGGTCGGCCACGTACTGCGGGAGACCGCGGGGATCGAGCTGCCGGCCCGGCCGGTGCCGCCGGCCGAGCCGGTCGAGATCTCGGCCGACCTGGTCACCGGCCGGTACGAAGGTGTGCTGACCACCTCGACCGTCAGCGTCGAGGACGGCGAGTTCTGGGTGCTGGAGGAGGCAGTCGGCGAGGAGGCGAAGGTGATCCTGCCCGAGCCGCGGCGGACCCGGCTGGTCCCGCTCGACGACTCCCGGTTGATCGGCGCCGAGCCCGAGCACGGTGATCACACGGTGCTGGCGTTCCGGGATCCGGTCGACGGCCGGGCGTCGTACCTGTTCCAGGGCGGACGGCTCACACCGCGTAGCAGGTGAGAACACTCGTTTAAAGCGGACCGACCGGTGCATGAAGTCCCGCCGCACTGGGAAGGAGTGTCAGTGACGTGCGGCGTGGCTGGGGCCGTGGCACGTCGCGCTGTCATCGAGAGTCACCTGCCTCGCCTTCACCGGATCGTTGCCGGGTCACCCTTTGTGATTGCGGACGGCAACTATTGTGAGGGTCCGCCGTGCCCTGGATAACGGATTGCGTACAGCCTGTCGCCAAGTAGTCAACCTGGAGTTATGGTGATTACTCGGGGGAATGGGGTGAGTACGGGGTGGTGAGGCTATGTCGTGGCAACTGTGGGTGGCGATCGCACTCGCAGCGACCGGGGTCGTGATCCTGGTCGCGTGGCGAATGCGGCACGCCCAGCACGTTTTCGACGACATCACCCGCATCGACCGTTCCGCCGAGAGTAGCCAGTCCGATTCATCCGGTGACGAGCTCGCCCAGGCGAGAGCCCGCCGGATCCCACCGCAGTCGCCGCCGCGCCGCAAGCACGGATAACGCGACCCGAGAAGACGCCCGGTCCCCACCCGGGTTCCGCCCAAGCCGCTCACGTTCGGTGGCCCGCACAGCGCCGAACGTGAGCGGCTGTGGGACTGCGTCGGAGACTGTGGGATCTCAGTCCAGCAGTCCGTCCCGCCTGGCCACCGCGGCCGCCTCGGTCCGCGACCGGACGCCGAGCTTGCCGAGGATGTTCGACACGTGCACGCTCACCGTCTTCTCGCTGATGTACAGCTCGCGGGCCAACTGCCGGTTCGTCCGCCCGTCGGCGACCAGCTTCAGTACCTCGGTCTCTCGCGCGGTCAGGGCACCTGAGCCCAAGCCGGGCCCTTCGACTCCGCCGAGCTCGTCCAGCAGCGGCTTCGACCCCAACTCCCGGCCGACCTCCGCCGCCAGCGCCGCCTGCTCGTTCGCCTCCGCCACCCGGCCCGCGGCACGCAGCGCGGCCGACAACCGCACGCGCGACCAGGCCTGCTCGAAGACGTACCCGTACCCGAAGGCGTCCATGGTCCGCTGCCACGCGGCCACATGCTCCTCCGGTGACGGCGGATCGATCCCGGTCAGCCACCGGAGCCGCTCCCACTCCGCCTCCAGCCGCGACAGCCAGGCCAGCCCTTCGACACCGATCACCCGGCCGGGCGGTAGCCCCTTCTCCACCGTCGCCTGGCCCGTCGCGAGCAGCTCGGAGCCTCGGGCAACCAACTCCTCGGCCGCCGACGGCTCGCTCACCGCCCGGTGGCACAGCAGTTGCATTCCGAGCGTCGTGAAGCGGATCTGGGCCATGAACCACTCGGTCTGGAACACGTCCGCCAACAGCGCGGACACATCCGCGATCAGCTTCTCCGCGTCAGCGACCTGGTCGAGCTGGCGGTACGCGTCCACGGCCGGCTGCAGCCCGATGATCGGCAGCATGACGTCCAGGTCCCACCACTTCCGCATCCGCTCCAACTCTTCCGCGACGGAGGTGTCCCCGCGTCCGCTCCGGACCGCGAAGTCCACCGCGCGGAGCGCCGCCGCCGACGCGGCCGGAGTCTTGGAGTCCGTCCGGGCGGTGGCCGTCGCGTCGTCCCAGTCGCCCAGGACGAACTGCGTCAGCGCCAGCATCCGCCGCGCGTCGAACCCGTACGCCGCCCACTGCCGGCCGAGCTCACCGGCGCGCTGCGAGGCATGGACGAGCGCAGTCTTCGCGCCCTGCAGGTCGCCCTCCTCGTAGTAGGTCGAACCGAGCAGGAACCGGCTCCGTACCTCTGCCGCCGCGTCACCGGTCAGCTGCGCCCGTACGGCGGCCTCCTCCAACTGCCTGGCGGCCGCGACCGGGTCACCGGCCCGGCGCCGGAGCTGGGCCAGGGTGATCCCGGCGTCGCCGGCGGCCGACTCCTGGCCGGCCTCGCGAGCGATCTCGAGCGCCTTGTGCGCCCAGCGCTCCGCCTCCATCGGGCGGCCGAGCGCGTCGGACACCCGTGCGTACAGCGAGGCGACCTGGGCCTTGAAGACGGTCGACGGCTCGTCGGACACCAGCTTGAGCGCCTGCGTCACGGCTTCGTTGGCCTCCTGGTCATGGTCGACGATCAGCGCGATGTCCGCGAGCGGCAGCAGCAACTGAGCCCGCTGCAGCTTCGGCGCGTCCGCCGGCAGATCCACGAGCGCCTTGCGCAGCAGCTTGAGCGCGCGCAAATGCTGCGAGGACAACGTGGCCGCCAGCGCGGTGTCGACGATCAGCCAGGTCTTGTCGATCGTGTTGTCGGGCGATGCGTTCGGGAACAGCTCAAGCGCCATCTCGTAGTGCTTGAGCGCCTCCTGCGGCGCGGCGACCGTGATGGCCTCCTGCCCGGCCCGGACCCGCGCCTCGAACGCGGTGGCCAGGTCGTGCGACCGGGTGGCGTGCCCGGCGAGCTCGGCCGCCGTACCCGCGACGGTCTGGTCCTTCAGCGCCTGCACGTACGCCGCGTGCTGGCGGACCCGCTCGCCGGGCAGGAGGTCGTCGTACACAGCCTCGGCCAGCAGGGCGTGCCGGAAGTAGTAGCTCGCGTTGCCCGGTACGTCGATGATGTGGGCGTCGATGAGCTCGCGCAGGGCCTGATCGAGCTCGCGGTCGGGCAGTCCGGCGACGGTGGTGAGCAGCGTGTGCGGCACCCGGCGGCCGGCGACGGCGATCACGCGGGCGACCTGCCGGGCGTCGTCGGACAGCGGATCGAGCCGGACCAGCAGCAGGTCGGCCAGATCGGGCGGTACGGCATCGCCGTCGCCCATCGAAGCCGCGGCCACCAGTTCCTCGGTGAAGAACGCATTCCCGCCGGCTCGCTCGAGGATCCGTCGTACCTCGGTCTCCGAGAGCGGCTTGGAGACCAGCGAGTCCAGCAGAGTGCGGGACTCGTCGGCGTCCAGGGGCGCCACGTTGACCCGGCGTACGCGCGGGTTGCGGGACCACTCGGCGATCGGGCGGCGCAGCGGGTGGCGGCGGTGCAGGTCGTCGCTGCGGTAGGACACCACCAGGGCCAGGCGCTGTGAGGTCAGCCGGGTGATGAGGAAGCCGATCAGGTCGCGGGTGGAGTCGTCGGCCCAGTGCGCGTCCTCGATGATCACCAGCAGTGGCTCGCTGGTGGACAGCGCGGTGAACGCGCCCAGGACCGCGTCGAACAGGGCGGCCCGGTCGAGCTGGCCCTCCTGGGGCACGGGCTGGGCGCCGATCAGGCGATGGGTGGGCAGGAGCCGGCCGATCGCCGGGAAGTTCGTCAGGACGCTCTCGACCAGATCGGGCCGCTCGCCGGCCAGCCGGCCGAAGATCTCGGTGAACGGCAGGTACGGCAGGCCGGCATCGCCGAAGTCGGTGCAGTGCCCGACCAGGACGCCGAAACCGCGCTCGTGGGCCCCGGTGGCCACTTCGTCCAGCAAGCGGGTCTTCCCTACGCCCGCATCACCGGACAGCAGAACGGCGCCGGCGCGGCGCGTTCTCGCGTCGTCGACGGCACTGAGGAGGGCGGCCATCTCGGTCGAGCGGCCGACGAGAGGTGTCGAGGTCCAGGGCACATCGTCCATCTTCGCCCCTGGAGCCGACACAAATCGACGGCATCCCGTCCGCTGACCCTCCCGGGCAACGAAAACGCCGTCCCTGACCGTTCTTGTCGGGTCAGGGACGGCGGTCCCGGCGGTCATGCCGCCGTTGTGGGTCGGAGGGTCCGGCGCGCGTGCCGCGGCTCGGGCTGGTGGGCCCGCTCCGTGTGCTCCCGGCGCGTCGCCGTCCGGAACTCACGCTTGGTCCGCTCCTGCTTGTAGGCGGTCTCCGCCTGGATCAGTTGAGGTGTGATGAACATGGTCTGCCTCCCTTCAGGCTTTCCGGCCGAACAGGTGGACGAGGTTCCGGCGGGTCCGGGGGTTCCGGTGCTGCCGGAAGTCGCGGCTGAGGCGCTCCCTGCGGTAGGCGACCTCTGCCTTGACCGAGTCGTTGAAGTACATGGATTCCTCCTGGTCTGGTGCCGGCTTCCTGCCGACACCCTCAATCTGCTCGTCTGAGGTGACCCCGCACATCGGAGTTCCTCCCTATCCCTGCGCCTCAGGCGCCCTTAGACGCTCCGGGTACGGCGTAGGAGGTACCTAGTGCCCTGAACGACGGTGCGGCCGGCTCCCCGCAGGGAGCCGGCCGCTGGACGGACGGGGGACGGCGGGTCTCTCGCGTTCACATCGCCGGACGGGCCCGCAGCTCGGGCGCGCAGGGCTCGGGAGACTGCACCTTGGGCTTGCGGTGGAACCAGCCGGGGCGCTGGAAGTCACGCCGCAGGCGGTTCTGTCGGTAACGGACCTCTGCCTGGAGCGAGTCTGGTGAGTAGAAGAACATTGATCTCCTCCGGGAGCTTGTCGATGAGGAGACAGTGCTCGCCTGAGGGGGAGTGCCACATCGGCACAACTCCCTATGCCCTCCGGCCGCGCGCCCTTAGAAGCCGTAACTGAGGCTTAGTTCGAAGTGTTCGGGGTCCAGCAGGCAGTCGGCCTGCTCGGCGAAGGTGTCCGCCGCGGTCCAGCTGGTCCGCTCGGTGTGCAGGAACCAGGTCCCCTCGGGCCGGCCCAGCAACTCGGCCTCGGCATGGTTCAACGGGCGGCCGCGAAGCCGTTGCTCACAGTGGTCGAGATGCAGGCCCGCCCGGCTCAGCGTCGTACTGATCGAGCCGTTATCCAGGCCGCGGCCGGGCAGGTCGCGCAACGACTCCAGTGCTGGGATCCGGCTGCGCTCCAAGGAGATCGGGACACCGTCCGACAGTTGCCTCACCCGCTCGATCACGATCACGCCGGGGTCGTCCAGCCCGAGCCGCCCGGCCAGGCCGGGATCCTCCTCGAGGGCGATCTTCACCGTCCGCATCCGGGTCTCGACGCCCTGCTCGGACAGCGCGTGCGTCCAGCCGAGCCGGCCGTCCAGCGGCCGCCCGTCGAACAGCACGAACGACCCCTTGCCGGTCCGGGTGGTGATCAGCCCGTGGTCGGTCAGTACGGCGAGCGCGGCGCGGACCGTGTTCCGGCTGACCGAGAACCGCCTGGCCAGTTCGACCTCACCGGGCAGTCGCGCGCCACGGCGTACCAGGCCGGAACGGATCTCCCGGGTCAGGACCGCCGCGACGCGTTCATGCTTCAGTTCGATCTCGGGCATCGGCGGCTCACTGGGTACTACGGAGCTGGTCGATCGTGACGACCTCGAGCATCGGTGCGTAGAGCCGCATGATGTCGAGCGCCTTGCGGTGGTTGTCCGCGGTCGAGCCGGCACACGCCTCCTCGACCACCTGGACCTGGATCCCGGCGTCCACAGCGGCCAGCGCGGTGCTGATCACGCAACAGTCGGTGGTGACGCCGCCGAGGACCAGCCGTCCGTCCGGCGCGGCCGCCTCCGCCAGCTCCGGACCCCACTTGCCGAGGGTGGTCTTGTCCAGAGTTGCAGCGCCCTTGAACTCGTCGACGAGCTGGTAGTCGGCCGACTCCGGCGGCTGCAGCGCGAACGGGAACTCCTGGTAGTACGCGACCCAGGAACCGGTTGGTTTCTCCGGTGCCACGAACCGCGTGAAGACGACGTCCGGCGCGAACAGTTCGACCAGTTGTTTGGTGGGTTCGACCACCCGCCGGAAGTCCGGCGCGGCCCAGCCGGAGCCGGGATCGGCGAAGATCCGCTGCAGGTCGATCAGCGCGAGGACCATCAGGCGACCGCCTCCTGGGTGCGTACGGCGGCCGCACCGGCGAACCGCTGGACGACGAAGCCGAGCACCAGCGCGACCAGGATGCCCAGGTTCGCGAACGCCCAGTCGCCTTCCTTGCCGCCGAGGCCGAGCGGCCCGAGCAGGTAGCCCTGCCAGGTCAGCCACGACGCCAGCGTGTTCGTGACCAGTCCCCACCCGATGCCGGTGGCAACGATCATCGTGATCACCGGCAGCCACCGCACGTCGCCGTACCGGCCGCGGGCGTCGTACAGGTCGGCCTCGGCGTAGTCGCGCCGGCGAGTCGCGAGGTCGGCGAGCATGATGCCGCACCAGGCCGCGATCGGGACGCCGAGCGTGATCAGGAAGCCCTGGAACTGGGCCAGGAACTCGCCGCCGTAGAACACCACGTAGATCGTGCCGGCGATCATCACGACGCCGTCGATCAACGCGGCGACGTACCGCGGTGCGGGCAGTCCGATCGCCAGCAGGGACAAGCCGGACGAGTAGATGTCCAGCACCGCGCCACCCACCAGGCCGAGCACGGCCACGATCACGAACGGCACCAGGAACCAGGTCGGCAACGCCTCCGCGAGCGCCCCGATCGGGTCCGCTGCGATCGCGGCGCTCAGATCCTGCGACGATCCGGCCAGCAGGAGTCCGAACACCAGCAGTACGACGGGTGCCACCGAGCCGCCGAACGTCGTCCAGCCGACCACGCCGCGGCTCGACGACTCACGGGGCAGATAGCGGGAGTAGTCGGCCGCCGCGTTGACCCAGCCGAGCCCGAAGCCGGTCATCAGGAACACCAACGCCCCGATCACCTGCTGGCTCGAACCGCTCGGCAGCGCGGACACCGTGCTCCAGTGGATCTGGTCGGCGACCAGGATCATGTAGACGACGGTGAGTACGCCGGTGACCACGGTGATGATCGTCTGCGCCCGCATGATCAGGTCGAACCCGAGCACGCCGCAGGCAACGATCAGTACGCCGACCACGACCAGCGCGATCACCTTCGTCAGGGTGCCGCCGCCCCAGCCGAGGCGTTCGAAGACGGTCGCGGTCGCCAGCGTGGCGAGGATCGTCAGCACGGTCTCCCAGCCGACCGTCAGCAGCCACGACACCACCGACGGCAGTTTGTTGCCGCGGACACCGAACGCCGCGCGGCCGAGCACCATCGTCGGCGCCGAGCCGCGCTTGCCGGCCAGCGCGATCAGCCCGCAGAGCAGGAACGAGAACACCACCCCGATCACCCCGGCGATGACCGCCTGCCAGAACGAGATCCCGAAGCCCAGCGCGAACGCGCCGTAGCTCAGGCCGAGTACGGAGACGTTCGCCCCGAACCACGGCCAGAACAGCTGGCTCGGCCGGCCCTTCCGGTCGGCGTCCGCGATCACGTTCAGTCCGTTGCTCTCCACCGCGAGCGCCCGGGTCTGCTGCACCTCGAGCTGGTCGGCCATGGTGACTCCCCACACTGAATGGACCTGTTCAGTCCTGTTCAATCACGGTAGGACGGAGGGTCGGAGTGGTCAACAATGAATGCCATGCTGAGCGACGCGGTGGACGGATTCAGGCTGGCGTACGACCGGGCCGGCGAGGGACCAGCGGTGGTGCTGCTGCACGGATGGCCGGGTGACCGGACCGACTTCCGGCTGCTCGCACCGATGCTGGTCGAGCGTGGTTGCGAGGTGGTGGTGCCCGACCTGCGCGGTTTCGGGGAATCGGACCGGCAGCCGACGGATCCCGCGCAGTACGGCGTCCAGGCGCAGGGGCGGAGTGTGATCGCACTGGTGGAGGAGCTCGGGCTGCAGCGTCCGGTGCTCGCCGGGTACGACGTCGGCAGCCGGGTCGCGCAGGGGATCGCGCGGAACCGGGCCGACCTGATCGAGGGCATGGTGGTCGCGCCACCGCTGCCGGGGATCGGCAAGCGGGTGTTCTCCGAGCGCGCGCAGGCGGAGTTCTGGTACCAGGCCTTCCATCGGCTGCCGGTGATCGAGGAGCTGATCGACGGGAAGCCCGACGCGGTCCGGTCCTATCTGCGGCACTTCTGGACGCACTGGTCCGGCCCGGGCTTCGAGCCGGAACTCGATCATCTCGTCGAGACCTACTCCGTGCCGGGTGCGTTCACCGCCTCGCTCAACTGGTACCGGGCGGGTGCGGGCTCGGTCGCCACCTCCGCGGCCGAGTCGTCGCCGCCGTCGTACGACCGGATCGGCGTACCGACGGTGGTGCTGTGGCCGGAGTTCGATCCGCTGTTCCCGCGCGCCTGGTCCGATCGGCTCGACGACTTCTTCGCCGACGTACGGCTTCGGCCCGTGGACGGTGTCGGACACTACGCGCCGCTGGAGTACCCGGAAATCCTCGCCGAAGAGATTGTCGGACTAGGCTGACCACATGTCCCAGACCGAGCTGCCGATGCCGAGCGTGCGGCCGGCTGTGGGTGCGCTGGCGAAGCTCGCGCCCGAGCCGGTCCGGTACCTGCTGAACTGGGGCCGCAAGTACTCCCTCTGGGTGTTCAACTTCGGCCTGGCCTGCTGCGCGATCGAGTTCATCGCCGCGTCGATGGGCCGGCACGACTTCATCCGGCTCGGCGTGATCCCGTTCGCGCCCGGTCCGCGGCAGGCCGACCTGATGGTGGTCTCCGGCACCGTGACGGACAAGATGGCGCCGGCGATCAAACGGCTCTACGACCAGATGCCGGAGCCGAAGTACGTGATCTCGTTCGGCTCCTGCTCGAACTCCGGTGGCCCGTACTGGGACTCGTACTGCGTGACCAAGGGCGTCGACCAGATCATCCCGGTCGACGTGTACGTGCCCGGCTGTCCGCCGCGGCCGGAGGCGCTGCTGCAGGGCATCCTCAAGCTGCAGGAGAAGATCGCCGGCGAGAACATGCCGAGCCGGTACGACGAGCCCTCCGCCGCCGCACTGACCCGCGGCCTGGTGACGCCTCAGTGAGCAGCGACGCGCTCGAGGCGCTGACCGCTGCCGGCATCGCCGCGACCCAGTCCGACAGCTTCTCGCCGACGGCGATCGACGTACCCGCGGAGTCGTGGGTGGCGGCGCACGAGGTGCTGCGGGATGCCGTTGGGTACACGTTCTTCGACTTCCTGTCCGCTGCGGACGAGCTGACGGACGGGTTCCGGGTGGTCTCGCATCTCGCGGACTTCTGGGGTGGTGCGCACGTCGAGCATCTGCTGGTGCGCACGCTGATCCCGCGGGACAAGCCGGTGCTGCCGACGCTGTCCGAGTTGTACGCCGGGGCGAACTGGCATGAGCGGGAAACGTTCGAGATGTTCGGGATCAGCTTCGAGGGTCATCCGAACCTGATCCCGTTGCTGTTACCGGACGGCTTCGAGGGCAACCCGTTGCGCAAGGAGTTCATCCTCGCGTCCCGGGTCGCGAAGCCGTGGCCGGGCGCCAAGGAGCCAGGCGAGTCCGACCATGCTCCGGCACACGGCGCCCCCAGCCGCCGTCGCACCCTTCCCCCTGGCGTCCCCGACCCGGAGACCTGGGGCCCGCGCCCCGCCGGATCCCCTGACCCAGATCCACTGGCCCCCGCCCAGGCGGCCGCCACCCCGGCCCGCCCCCGCCGCGCCGGCGCCGAACGCCGCCCCCGCAAGCAGGCCGAGGCCCCGCCGCCGGAGTCTCCCCCTGCGGAAGCGCCCTCCGCGGATGCGCCCTCGTCGGAAGCGCCGCCCTCGGCGGACGCGCCCTCGCCGGACGCTCCCTCGGCGGAGCCTGAGGCGTGATTCCGACTGCGGACGAGTTGGCGCGCTACACGCTCGACCGCCAGCACCCTCTCACGCGCACCTGGGTGGACGACGCGACGCGGCTGAAGGCGTTGGCAGAGGTGCACGCGGATCCGGACTTGCTCTTGGCAACACATCTGGAGATCGCCGCGCTGCGTGTCGAACGGTTCGCTCCGGGACAGCCCGCCGAGTCGATGCTCAACTACTGGATGCCGGTCGGCGACGACCTGCACGCCATGGTCAGCATGCGCTTCGAGGGCCTCGACCCGACCAAGCCCTTCGTCGACGCGACCCCGATGACCCGCGCACCGCGCACGTCGGACCTCCCCGCCCTGGCCGCGCTCGCCCGCGAGATCTACGGCATCCACAGCCCGCGCTACGTCCGCCTGTGGAGTGCCGAGGCTGGGATCCCTGGCGCCCAACCCGACCGCCGCTTCTTCGCCGCCCCGATCAGTCAGCTACAACCTCACGACGTACCGCCCGAGCTCGCACTCGTCCCGGCGGGCGTCGACCACTATGACGAGGCCCAGCATGCGTACGACGCCGTGGACGCCGCCCACCCACATCACGCCGAAGAGGCATCGCTCCAGGACCGTGAAGATCTGGCCGAGTCAGCCGAGGAGGGCCTCCTCTTCGACATCACCGTCGACGGCGAGTGGGCCGGATACGCGGCCGGAGTCGACAATCCCGAGGACTCACTCGGCCTGCCCGCGTACGTCGTACGGGAGATGATCCTCGCCCCGAAGTACCGAGGCCGAGGCTACGGCCGCCACCTGAGCGCCCTCCTGGCCCAAGCCCTGCCGGACCCGACCCGCATCCTCATCGGCACCATCCACTCCGCCAACCGCGGCGCCCGCACCGCCGCTCAAACCGCCGGCCGAAACGACATCGGCGGCTGGCTTCAGTTGCCCTTGTAGTAGAAGACTTCTTCGCGGGTTATTTGGCCGGAGGTTACGGTGCAGAGGGACAGTTTGGTGGTTTGGGAGGGGTGGCCGGTGGTGGGGTCGCGCTGGTCGAAGGTGAAGCGGATGGCGAAGCGGTCGTCGAGGAGGAGGGGGCCGAGGACCTGGACGCCGACGTACTCGATGCCGGCGCTGAGCCGTTGTGCGTTCTCGAGGATGGCGTCGGCTCCCTTGAGTTCGATCTCCTCGCCGCCGGTTTCGAGTGGCGCGACGCGGACGACGTCCGGCGCGGCCAGCGCCATGGCCTCGTGGACGCGGCCGGTGCTCAGGAGGCTCACGTAGCGGTTCGCGACCTCGGCTGTGGACAGGACACGGAACTCATCCGCGTGTTCCCGGGCCCAGTCCGCGAACGTCAGCGCCGGGCGGCCGGTGAGCTCCGCGACCGTGGTCGTCACAGGCTCGGGATCGTCGACGAGCTTCGCCCAGTAGGTGACCGCGCTCTCCGCGAGCGCAGGGTCAGCGCCTTGGTCGAGCATCGCCTGCCGAGCCTGCTCAGCGGACCGTTCCTCGATCCGCATCTCCTTGCCCACGACCCGCGCGATCGTTTCCACCTGCTCGGCCTGGGTCAACACCTCAGGTCCGGTCAGGTCGTACGCCTGCCCGCTATGCCGATCGTCCATCAGCGTCAGTACGGCGACCGCCGCGATGTCTCGCTCGTGGATCAGTGACCGGCCGGCCTTCGGATACGGCAGTCGTACGACGTCACCGCCCCGGAAGTCCGCGGCCCAGCCCTGTGCGTTGACGGCGAATCCTCCGGGCCGCACCGCGGTCCAGTCCCTACCCGACTGCCGGAGCAACTCCTCGACGTCGCCCCAAACACCGCCGGAGGGTGCATTCAGCGAGGACAGGTACACGACTCGCCGCGGCAGTTCCGCAACGATGGCCTCCGCGCCATCCGCGCTGTACGCCGGCCACAGCAGGAACGCCGCATCCACGCCGGCCGCAGCCCGTCGTACCGCTGCCGGATCATAGATATCGCCCTGGATCAGCTCGACGTCCGGCGGCAAGGCGGCGCGGTCAGGTTTCCGGACCAGGGCGCGGACGGTCACACCCGCCGCGCGCAGTCCATCCACCACATGCCGGCCGACGCGCCCGGTCGCTCCGGTCACCAGAACGGTGCTCAGCTGAGTCAGTTTCTCATCGGTCATACGACCCACCCTTTGACCTCAACGGTGGTTCAGGTCAAGTCGGACTCGATAGGGTGCGGTCATGCTGGAGTTCGTGGTGCGGGTGGTCGGCGTACTCGTCGCCTTCCTGGTGGCGCCCCTGCTGGTCGGCCAGGCCGAGCACAAGGTGATGGCGCACATGCAGTCACGGCTCGGTCCGATGTACGCCGGTGCGTTCCACGGCTGGGCGCAGCTGGTCGCCGACGGCGTGAAGTTCGTGCAGAAGGAGAGCGTGGTTCCGGCGGCCGCGGACCGGCGGGTGTTCGAATGGGCCCCGATCGTCGCGATCCTGCCGTACCTGGCCGCGCTGGCCGCGATCCCGCTGGCGCCGGGCATCGTCGGTGCGGACCTCGACTCCGGGCTGTTCTTCGTGCTCGCGGTGATGAGCATCGGCGTACTCGGGTCGCTGATGGCGGGATGGGGGAGCGGCAACAAGTACAGCCTGCTCGGGGGACTCCGGGTCGCGGCGCAGCTGATGAGCTACGAGCTGCCGTTCGTGCTGTCCGCGGCGAGCGTCGCGGTCGCGGCCGGGTCGCTGAGCCTGTCGGGGATCGCGACCGCGTGGAACCCGTGGTGGTTGCTGTGGCAGCTGCCCGGCCTGGTCGTGTTCTTCATCGCCGGGTTGGCCGAGTTGCAACGGCCGCCGTTCGACATGCCGGTCGCGGACTCCGAGGTGATCTTCGGGCCCTACACGGAGTACACCGGTCTGCGCTTCGCGATGTTCCTGCTCGCCGAGTACGCCGGGATCGTCATACTGGCAGGGCTGACGACGGTCCTGTTCCTGGGTGGTTGGAGCGGTCCCGGGCCGGACTCCATCGGCTGGATCTGGACCATCCTGAAGGTCGCTCTGGTCTCGGTCGTCGTCATCTGGGTGCGGGTGTCGTTCCCCCGCATGCGAGCCGACCAACTCCAGAAACTCGCCTGGCAAGCCTTGGTCCCCATCGCCCTGCTCCAACTCGCGATCACGGGCATCGGCGTCACCCTCTTCAAGTGAGGGGTGGGCCGGCGGCCAGGCGGGTGTGGAGTTCTTCGGGGGAGATCTCGGAGCCGTCTTGGAACCACCACGTGACGCCGGCCTCTTCGTACTGCACGGCTAGGGCGGCGTCGGGGGCGCCGGCCTGGCTTGGGGACCAGATGGCGATGTCGGCGTTCTGGCGGCCACCGGACTTCTCGAAGTCGGCGCGGATCGTGGCGAGTTCGTCGATGGTGGGGAGCCGGAAGTCGTCGGCCTCGTCCCTGATCTGCGGGAACAGGCCGTCCGCGTTGCGGGCGCCTCGGACGGGACCGGTCCGTGGCCAGAAGCCGCTGGTCCAGATGGGGATGTCGCTGGCAGGGAAGCGGACGTCGGTGGCCCGGTAGTACCTGCCCTCGTGCTCGACGGGGTCGCCGGCGAGGAACTGGTGCAGCAGCTCGGCGCCCTCGTCGAGCCGCTCGGCGAGCTCTCTGCGCTTGGCGGACTCGCCGAACCGGGTGTAGTCCCAGCCCGCGCCGGTTCCGAGGCCGAGGATGAGGCGGCCGTTCGAGAGGTCCTGCAGCGTGCCGGCCTCGAGGGCGAGCTTGGCCGGGCGGCGCCGGGGCAGGGGGACGACCATCGGGCCGATCAGGATCCTGCTGGTGGCTTGGGCGATCGCGGCGAGAGTGACCCAGGGATCGGCAACCGGCGGGTCGTAGGTGGGGGAGCTGAGCAGGTCCCACACGAAGAACCCGTCCCAGCCGTGGTCCTCGGTCGCCCGCGCGAGATCGCGGAGGACCTTCGGGCTGCCGTACTCGCCGAACGACTTCACATAGGCTGCGTAGCGCATGGTCTCTCCAACCAGCTCCGTTCGCACTGATATTCCTGGACCGCGTGCACGCCGACAGGTAGTGCACCGGCGAGACACCGTACACCGGCGCGCGGGTGCGCTCAGGTGCACTACGAACCGCCGGACACTACCTGTCGGGCTGCACAACGCCCCGGTCAGGCGGCGGATTCTTCGCGGGGGAAGAACGGGAGTTCGACGCTGACGCGATCGGCGGCGGCGAGGATCTTTGCGCGGTCGTCCACCGGTGGGTGGATGGCTTGGTTGATGCCCTTCTTGACGGCTGCGCCCTCGGCGCCCGACGCCATCACTCGGCGGTCCCAGCCCCGGGTGAAGACTCCGCCGGCGGCGCCGAGGTCAAGGCAGGTGACGTATGGGCCGGGAGTGAAGTCGCGCAGAGGTACGCCGAGCAGGTCGGCCGCCGCGTTGTACCCGGCGACCTTGCCGAGCGGTGTCGCGTGCTGGCAGGCCTGCATGACCGTGTGCTCAGCGTCGAACGCCGCCGCGGCCGTGTCCCCCGCGACGAACACGTCCGGAAGCGCACGCAGCCGATCGTCGACCGGCACCCGGCCGAGGTGGTCGAGCTCGTCGGAGATCTGACGGGTGAGCTCGCTGGCCCGCATCCCGACGGACCAGACGACGGCGTCCGCGTCGACCTTGCTGCCGTCGGACAGTACGGCGTACCCGTCGCCGACCTCCGTCACCGTCGTACTGAGGCGGCGCTCGATACCCAACTCGTCCAGCGCAGCCTCGATCTCCCTGCGCGGCCCCTGCCCGAGCTGTGCCCCGACCACATCTGACCGATCGACCAGCAGCACCCGGCCCCGCGAGGCCAGTTCGGTCGCAGCCTCCAGGCCGACGAACCCGGCGCCGACGACTACGACGGCGTAGTCGCGCCGATCGCGCAGATGGTCGGTCAGCCGCCGGGCTCCGTCCAGCGTGTCGATGTCGAAGAGCCGTTCAGCGCCTGGCAGCCCGTCGGGCTGAACCAGCTTGCTGCCCGCCGCCAGCACCAGCCGGTCGTAGCCGATCTCGTTGCCGTCGGCCACCACCACGCGGCGGTCGGTGTCGATCGTGCTCACCGAGGCTCGCACGTGCTCTACGCCGATCGGACCGAGGACCCGGCTGAGCTCCACCTTGGCCAGATCCGGCTCCGGCTCGTACAGGCGTGGCCGCAGTACCAGGTGCTCGTTCGGTGCGATGAGTGTGATGCGCAGATCGGCGTCGCCGCGTGCGAGCGCCGCTCCTGCCGCGCTCCAGACACCGGCGAAGCCGCCCCCGATGATCACAACGTGTGCCACTGTCTCGTCCTCTCTCAGCCGCACCCCGCGGATCGGGGCGTGCGGCAGGGAGACAACACGGCGGACTCAGATGTGACCGAGGTGCGCCAGCTTCTCGGGATTGACCTGTCGCCGGAACGCCGTGATCCGGCCGTCGGCGACCTCCACGGTGTCGAGCCAGACGAGCGTGCCGCCGCGGTACGTCGCCAGCGCCGGCTGCCCGTTCACCTCGATGATCCGGACCGCGTCGGGACGCCTGAGCTCGATCTGCCTGGCCGTCAGCTTGGCGATCCGCTCGGGACCCGTGACCGGCTTCCGGGCGGCGGTGACCTTGCCGCCGCCGTCGGCGACGTACACCGCCTGGGGATCCAGCAGTGCGACGAGCCCGGCCAGGTCTCCTGCGTCGGCGGCCGCCTTGAACGCCTTGAGCACGCGTTCGGTCTCGGTCCTGGAGGCCCGTGGTGTCTCCTCGACCGTGGCGACCCGCGCCCGCGCGCGGGAGGCGAGCTTGCGGCTCGCGGCAGGCGTCGTACCGAGCACCTCGGCGATCCGGGCGAACGGGAAGTCGAAGACGTCATGCAGTACCAGGGCGACGCGTTCGGCGGGGGTGAGCGTCTCCATGACCACCAGCATCGCGGTGCTCACCGACTCGTCCATCAGCACCTTGGCGGCGGCGTCCGGACCGGTCAGCAGCGGTTCGGGCAGCCAGGGCCCGACGTAGGACTCGCGCCGGACGCGCGCCGACTTCAGCACGTTGTACGACGTACGTGCGGCCAAGGTCACCAGCCATGCGCGCAGATCCCGGACCTCCGACAGATCCGCGGCAGCCGCACGCAACCAGACGTCCTGCGTCACGTCCTCGGCCTCCGTCACGGTGCCGAGGATCCGGTACGCCGCGCCGAAGACCGCGGGACGATGCGCTTCCCAATCGGCCTCCGACAACGCCCTGGTCTGATCCACCCTCACCCTCTCGCCGCCACTGTGATCAATGATCACTCTAGGCAGACCTCCGCGCGCCTACGGCGTTGCCAGTGCCTCCGTGGGGGAGAGACGGGAGGCGCGGATCGCGGGGTAGAGGCCGGCCAGGGCCCCGATGACCAGGGTGCCATCAGCACAGAACTTGTCGTGTCGCTGCCTGTCGATCCGGGCTGAGGCTGTTCGTGTAGGGGTGACAGGACTTACGAGGAGGCCGAGATGAACCAGTACCTGCTCAGCATCTATCAGCCTGATGGGCCGCCGCCGGCGCCGGAGGTTCTGGAGCCGATCATGCGGGAGTTGGGGGCTTTGAACGAGGAGATGCAGGCGGCGGGGGTGTGGGTGTTTGCGGCTGGGCTGCATCCGCCGGAGACTGCGACTGTGCTGAAGGTATCCGGTGACGACGTACTCGTGACGGATGGGCCCTTCACCGAGGGGAAAGAGCACTTGGGTGGGTTCACCGTGATTCAGGTCGAGGATCTGGATGCGGCGTTGGGGTGGGCGCGGCGGTTGGCTCGGGTGCTGAGTCCGTTGTCGATCGAGGTGCGGCCCTTTGCCGGCTGACACCGGATCCCGACGACCCGACGCCACGCCTGAGCGGATTGCGGGTGTGTTCAGGGCTGAGCATGGGCGGGCGGTTGCGGTACTGGCCCGGGTGTTCGGGGATCTGGGGATCGCGGAGGACGCCGTACAGGATGCGTTTGCGGCGGCCGTGGAGAAGTGGGCGGACAGCGGCGTACCGCCAAGCCCGGCCGGGTGGATCATCACGACGGCGCGGAACCGGGCGATCGACCGGCTGCGGCGGGAGTCGGTGCGCGAGGACAAGCATGCGCAGGCGGCGTTGCTGCATGCGCAGGACGAACCGGTGGAGGAGCGCGTTGTGCACGACGACCGCCTCCGGCTGATCTTCACCTGCTGCCACCCGGCGCTCGCGCTGAACGTGCGGGTCGCGTTGACATTGCGCATGCTTGGCGGGCTCACCACAGCCGAGATCGCCCGTGCGTTCCTGGTGCCGGAGCCGACGATGGCGCAGCGCCTGGTCCGTGCCAAGGCGAAGATCCGCGCGGCGGGCATCCCGTACCGCGTCCCGTGCGAGGCCGATCTGCCCGAGCGCGTTCGCGGCGTGCTGGCCGTTGTCTACCTGATCTTCAACGAGGGGTACGCCGCCTCGGCCGGCGAGACTCTCGTCCGCGACGAACTGTCCGCGGAGGCGATCCGGCTCGGCCACGTACTGGTCGACCTGATGCCCGACGAACCCGAGGCCGTCGGCCTGCTCGCACTGATGCTCCTCCAGCAATCCCGCCGTTCGGCGCGGGTGGGGTCGGACGGTTCCATGGTTCTGCTCGCCGACCAGGACCGCGACCGCTGGGACCGCGAGCTGATCGCCGAAGGCCAAGACCTCGTACGCCGCTGCCTGCGCCGCAACCAGCCTGGTCCTTATCAACTGCAAGCCGCCATCAACGCCGTCCACGCCGATGCGCCGACCGCGGACGACACTGACTGGCCGCAGATCCTGCAGCTCTACAACCACCTGCTCACGCTCACACCGACTCCCGTCGTCGCGCTCAACCGCGCCGTCGCAGTCGCCGAGGTCGAAGGCCCGGCGGCAGCCCTTGCCCTCATCGACGACCTCGACCTGAGCTCCTACTACCTCTTCCACGCCATCCGCGCCGACCTCCTCACGCGCCTCGACCGCTCCGACGAAGCTCGTACGGCGTACGAGGCCGCCCTCGACCTCACGTCCAACGAAGCTGAGCAGGCGTTTCTTCGTTCCCGCCTGTGATGTCGGTGGGACCTGGCAGGGTTCCCTGCATGACTGAGCCGCCTGCACTGCACGACTGGCACATCGAGCCCCGCGAGTACACGCGACAGGAGAGTCGTCGCGGTCGGCGGCATGCGTACGAGAGCTTGGATCCAGCGCGGACTGCGCTGGTCGTCGTCGACATGGTGCCGTTCTTCGTCGGCCTTGGCGGCTATCAGCAGGGCATCGTGCCGAACATCGCTCGGCTCGCCGACGTACTGCGGTCTGCCGGTGGGAGCGTCGTATGGGTGGTGCCCGGGTTCAGCGAGCCGACCGCGGTGACGGTCGAGTTCCTTGGAGCTGAGGTCGCCAAGCTGTTCAGTGAGTCCGGTGGGAGTGGTCCGGTGCGCGAGCGGGTCTGGCACGAGTTCGAGATCCATGAGGCGGACCTGCTGGTGGAGAAGACCGCGACGAGTGCGTTCTTCCCTGGGCGCTGCGACCTGCACGGGCTGCTCTCCGAGCGAGGCATCGACACGGTCCTGATCACCGGCACCGTGGCCAACGTCTGCTGCGAGTCCTCCGCCCGGGACGCGAGCACCCTCGACTACCGCGTCGTCATGGTCGCCGACGCCAACGCCGCCCGCCGCGACCAAGACCTCAACGCCACCCTCTACACCGTCTACCGAACCTTCGGCGACGTCCGCCCGACCTCAGAACTCCTCGCACTACTCGACCCTGAAATGCGCTGACCCCTAGCGGAGGCGGTACTTGCGCTTCTCGCGGTGGTGGTCGTCGCGGCGGCGGCTGGCTGGGCGGGTGATGCGGATCGCGAGGGCGCCGAGGGCTCCGACGATCGCGCCGAAGACGGCCGCAACAGGACTCATGAAGATCGCAGAGTCGGTCCACTCGTAATGATTCGGCCCGGTAGCGAACCATGAGAACGCGACATTCGCGAAGACCATGGCCAGGGCGCCGATCACCGCGCCGGCCAGTACCTGAGAGCGCCCCATTTCCTGAGCGTAGGTGCGCCACCGCTTTCCGCAAACCGCAACTGGCGCGCCGCGACAGACAAGAGGTCCAAGCCGGAACGCCGGTTGGCTCCGCGAGGTGGATCTCCGGAAACAAATGGCCGCCAGGCGACCCAAATGTTCCGCAAAGCGAGACCACCGACCCGACCACGACAGCCGGCCGCAGTTCGCCGCTGACCGGGTGCTGGAGCCGGTGCCTGAGCCCAGGATCCCGGGAGGCGGAACACCCACCAGGGGCTTGAGACAGGTCATGATCTGTCGGGACCCACCAGTTCGTGTTCCAGGCAGGACGCGTACTGGGGCGTTGGGTGGGGTGGGGTGTGGAGTTAGTAGGGTCCAGGGGTGCAGGGATTCGACGTGGTGTGTGAGGTGGAGCCGCCGACGCGGCCGGATTTGCAGCGGGTTCGGCATCAGATCGGGGTGATGAGTCCGATCGCGGATGCGTTTCTGATCCCGGACAACCACATCGGCCGGGCGACCGTGTCGAGTGTGGCGGTGGCGAACGAGGTGCAGGCGATGGGGTCGCGTGGGATCGCCTGCCTGAACTCGCGGGACCGGAACCTGCTCGGTTTCCGCCGGGATCTGCTGACCGCGGCGGCGTACGGCGTCGAGCAGTTCCTGTTCGTGCACGGGGACGACCCGGCGGAGGGTGCGCGGACCAGCCAGCTCACGGTACGCACCATGATCGAGCAGGCGCGCGAGACGTCGTACCCGGGCTGCAATCCGTTCCAGGTCGGGGCGGCGACGCGGCTGCGGGCGGTGCCGCGATGGAAGGCCGAGGCGGACTTCCTGTACGTCCAGGTCAGCTACGACCTCGGCGAACTCCTCCGCTGGCGGGAGAGCGTCAGCCTCGACATTCCCGTGTACGCCGGAGTCATGGTGCTGGCCAGCGCCAAGATGGCCCACAACCTGGCCGCACTTCCGCAACTCACCATCCCCGAAACGCTGATCGAGGCTGTCGAGCGGGACCAGGACGCGGGCGTCGACCACGCCTGCGAGCTGATCCTGAGCATCCGCGACAGCGGCGCTTTCGACGGCGTCCACCTCATCCCCGTCAGCCGCTACCGCCAGGTCGCGGCCCGTCTCGAGCGCGAGCTCTGACCGCCGGGTCGGCGCCGGATCGGGCCGGAACCGACTAGTCTCCTGCTAGTAACGGAGCTACGGACGGAGGAGGAGGCGTGGGTGTTCCTGGCAAGGGGTTGATCGAGGGGCTGAAGGTCACCGCGAAGACGCTGGCCCGCCGGTCCGTCACCGAGCAGTACCCGGATGTCCAGCCGGAACTGCCGCCGCGCAGTCGCGGGGTGATCGCGCTGCTGGAGGAGAACTGCACCTCCTGCATGCTGTGCGCCCGCGAGTGCCCGAGCTGGTGCATCTACATCGACTCGCACACCGAGACCGCGCCGTCGGTCGGTGAGCAGGCCCGGGAGCGCAGCCGGAATGTGCTGGACCGGTTCGCCATCGACTTCAGCCTGTGCATGTACTGCGGGATCTGCATCGAGGCCTGCCCGTTCGACGCGCTGTTCTGGTCGCCGGAGTTCGAGTACGCCGAGACCGACATCCGCAACCTGACCCACGAGAAGGAGCGGCTCCGCGACTGGATGTGGACGGTCCCCGCGCCGCAGCCGATCGACCCAGGCCCCACTGTCACTCCCGCGCCGGAGGACGACGCGTGACGACTGCCCTCTTCAGCGTCGCCGGAGCAGTCGCACTCATCGCCTCCGTCTTCGTCGTCACCTCGCGCCGGATCGTTCACGCCGCCCTCTGGCTGGTCGTCGCCCTCGGCGCGGTCGCCGGCTGCTTCGGCGCGCTGCATGCCGAGTTCGTCGCACTGGTCCAGATCCTCGTGTACGTCGGGGCGATCGTCGTACTCGTGCTGTTCGCGCTGATGCTGACCCGGGCACCGATGAATCCGCTGCCCAGCCTGACCATCGGCCGCAGCCCTTTCGCCGCGATGGTCGCGGGTGTCCTGGCGCTGCTGCTCGGCACCGGTGTCGTGATTGCCTTTGGCAACGAGAAGATCGACCCGGTGCCGGCCGGATCCGCCACCGATGTGGGCACGGCGATCTTCAGGACCTGGGTGCTGCCGTTCGAGGTGCTGTCGGTTCTGTTGCTGGCGGCCCTGGTCGGTGCCATCGCCCTGTCCCAGCGTAAGAAGGCGAAGGAGGACTGACGTGCCGCTGATCCTCCCGCTGCTGCTCGCCGTCGTCCTGTTCTGCATCGGGGTGTACGGCGTCCTGGCCCGGCGCAACGCGATCACCCTGCTGATGTCGTTCGAACTGATGCTCAACGCGGTGAACCTGAACCTCATCGCGTTCGATGCCTGGCGCATCGACGGCCTGGCCACCGGCCAGACGCTGGCGATCTTCGTGATCACGCTGGCCGCGGCCGAGATCGGCCTCGGGCTCGCGATCGTCCTGCTGCTGTTCCGTGGCCACGGCCACGTGGATGCCGACGCGGCCCGCGACCTGGCCGAGCAGGACACGCAGGAGGAGCTGCAGGAGAAGGGTGCGGCGACGTGATCGCAACCGCCTGGCGGGTGGCCGGCGTCGGCTTCTCCCTGCTCGTCATCCTGGCCGCCGGTCTGCTGTACAGCGTCTCGCCGGACCAGGTCGCGTTCCTGAACTCGTCCGTCGGCGACCTCACCATCGGCTTCGCCGTCCGCACCGACGACCTGACGGTGCTGATGCTCGCGGTCGTCGGCGTGATCGCGACCTGCGTCCAGGTGTACTCACTCGGCGACCTGCATCAGCGCGCCGCGTCGTACCACGCGCTCGTCACGCTGTTCACCGCCGCGATGGTGACCGTCGTGATCTCGGACAGCCTGTTCCTCCTGCTGATCGGGTGGGAGATGATGGGCGCCTGCTCGTACCTGCTGATCGGTCACTACTGGGAGCGTCGCGACGCCCGCTCCGGCGCGGTCAAGGCGTTCCTGATGACCCGGCTCGGCGACGTCGGGTTCCTGTTCGGCATCTTCGTTCTCGGCCTCGGCGCCGGCACGTTCCGGATCTCCGAGCTCGACCCGGCGGACATCTCGCCCGGCGTACTGACCACCGGGACCCTGCTGCTCCTGGTCGGCGTGGTCGGCAAGTCGGCCCAGGTCCCGTTGCAGACCTGGCTTCCGGACGCGATGCCCGGCCCGAGCCCCGTCAGCGCGCTGATCCACGCGGCCACGATGGTTGCCGCCGGCGTCTTCCTGATCGCCCGCCTGTACGACGTGTTCGCGGCCTCCGAGACGACCATGACCGTGCTGGCCGTGGTCGCCTGCGTGACCATGCTGTTCGCCGCGCTGTGTGCAATGGCCGCGGTCGAGGTGAAGCGGGTGCTTGCGTGGTCGACCGTGAGCCAGCTCGCGATCATGTTCTCGGCCTTGTCCCTGGGTACGGCGGACGGCCGGCACGCAGCGTTGTTCCATCTGGTCACGCACGCGGCGTTCAAGGGGCTGCTCTTCCTCTGCGCCGGTGTCCTGCTGCACCAGGTCGGCAGTGCGGCCTTCGTGGTGCTGCGCCGCTACACCCGACGCGGCCGGCTGCGGAAGGCGCTCCGGGTCACCTTCGTGACGATGACGATCGGTATCGCCTCGTTGGCCGGCGTCCCGGGGTTCGCGGGGTTCTTCTCCAAGGACGCGGTGATCGAGGCCGCCTGGCATCACGCCCGGGACGGTTCGGTCGTTGGATGGATCGTGCTGGCATCAGTGTGTCTGACCGCTGCGTTCACCGCGTTCTACTGCATGCGGATGTGGTTGTGGGTGTTCTTCCGGACGCCCGCCCTCGCCGGGGCGCTCGGTGCCTTCGAGGACGAGAACGGGACGGCCGACCTGGACGAGCCCGACACCTCGAAGCTGCGCGACGCCCCCTGGGTGATGCTCGCGCCGATGGTCCTGCTCGCGGTGGCCTCGATCGTGCTCGGGTACGTCGACGGCGTCCACCTCAACTGGGGCATCGGTGCGGTGTCGACCGTGCTCGTCCTGCTCGGCGCGTTGCCGGCGTACTCGCTGTGGTCACGCGGCGCGGATCCGCGGCCGGTCGTGCTCGAGCGTGAGTTCGGCGTCGACACGGCGTACCACGGGATGTTCGTTGTGCCGGTGCGGTGGCTGGCGAAGCTGACGGTCGCGGGCGATCGGGACGTGATCGGGGCTTATGTACGGGCGGCCGGGCGTGCCGGGACGCTTGCGTCGGAAGGGTTCCGGCGGTTGCAGACCGGGAACGTGCAGACCTATCTGACCGCGGCTGTGGTCGGTGTGGTCGCGCTGGCAGTGCTCGCTGGGGTGATCAGCTCATGAGCGCGATCCTGCTGGGGATTCTGGCGCTGCCCATCCTCGCCTCGCTCGCGTTGTGGACGCTCCCCGCTTCGGTCGGCGACCGGCTCGCGGCGCTGTACGGCTCGGTGATCTCGGGGCTCGTGCTGATCGGGTCCCTGCTGCTCTGGCCGCGCAGCGAAGGCTGGTTCGCCTACGTACCATCGCAGGACCAGCTGCTGCGTGAGGGCAGCCGGCCGCTGCAAGCTGTGACGGACGTGCCGTGGATCCCTGCGCTCGGCGTGCGGTTCCACGTCGCGGTGGACTCGATCTCGATGCCGCTGATCGTGCTGACCGCGCTGCTGACCTTCCTGTGCTGCCTGTACTCGTTGAAGATCACACCGCGGATCGGCCGGACCCGGTCGCTGATCGCGCTGCTGCTGGTGATCGAGGCCGGCGTCATCGGCACCTTCTCGGCGATGGACCTGGTGCTGTTCTTCGTCTGCTTCGAGATCGTGCTGATCCCGATGTGGCTGGTCATCGACATCTGGGGCGACGACCACGACCCGGTCGGACGGAAGCGGGCCGCGAACACCTTCGTGCTGATGACGGTGCTCGGGTCGGCGCTGATGCTGCTCGGGTTCCTGCTGGTCTACCGGCAGGCGGGGACGTTCGACATCGTCCGGTTGACCAATTCCCCGGTGCTCGGCGGACACGGCGTCCCGTTGGCCGCGGCACTCCTGATCGCGGTCGGCCTGGCGGTGAAGGTGCCGCTGTGGCCGCTGCACATCTGGCTGCCGGACGCGCACGCGAAGGCGCCGACGGTCGGGTCGGTCCTGCTGGCGGGCGTCCTGCTGAAGCTGGGGACGTACGGCCTGATCCGGATTCTGGTCCCGGTGCTGCCGGACGCCACCGCGACCATCGCGCCGTACCTGGCCGGCTTCGCGACGGTGGCGATCATCGCCGGGTCGCTGGCGTGCCTGGCGCAGACCGACGTGAAGCGGCTGATCGCGTACTCGAGCGTCGGGCACATGGGGTTCATCGTGCTCGGCATCTCCACGCTGTCGCAGGCCGGTCTGCACGGCGCGCTGTTCGCGAACATCGCGCACGGGATCATCACCGGTCTGCTGTTCTTCCTGGCGGGTGCGATCAAGGACCGGCACGACACCAGCGATCTGCGCACGCTCGGCCGCGCGCTGTACGCGCGGCTGCCGCGGATCGGCGCGCTACTGACGTTCGCCTGCCTGGCGTCGCTGGGGTTGCCCGGGCTGGCCGGGTTCTGGGGCGAGATGCTGGTCCTGCTCGGCGCCTACCGCCCCGCCGATTCGTTGCCTCGGACGACCTACTTGGTCTTCATGGTGATCGCGGGCCTGGGCACGGTACTGACCGCGGCGTACTTCCTGCGACTGGTACGCAAGCTGTGCCAGGGTGACCCGGCCGAGAATCCGGCGTCAGCGTTCGCGGTCGACCTGAGCCGGATCGAGCTGATCACCTGGGCGCCGCTGATCACGCTGACCGTGCTGCTCGGCGTCTGGCCCGGGCTCCTACTGCACCAGTGGGGGACCTTGTGACCCTGACCTGGACCGATTGGCAGGCCGTCGCCGTACCGCTCGTGCTTGCGGTCGGCGCTGTCGCCGTACTGCTGATCGACGGCTTCTGGCGCAGCGCATCGGCGCAACTGCGGCACACGGTGGTCACGCTGCTGACCGTGGCCGTGATCCTGTTCGGACTGGTGTTCGTCTGGGCCCAGCGGGACGACTTCAAGCCAGCGTTCTGCCGTCCTGCGGTGGAAGGGCCGGCCGAGTGCAGCCTGGTGTTCGAGCCGTTGACCGCCGGATTGTGGGCGGTGTTGCTGATCGGCGCACTCGGCGTCGTCGGACTGTCGGCGTACCGGCTGCTGTCGGCGGACATCCCGGTCGGTGAGTACCACTTCCTGCTCCTGAGCGCACTGGTCGGCGCGACTGTGCTCGCCGGTGCACGCGACCTCGCCACGGTGGTGATCGGGCTCGAGGTCGTGTCGCTGCCGAGCTTCGCGATGGTCGCCCTGCGCCGGGACAGACGCGGATCCGAGGGTGCGCTGAAGGCGTTCCTGGTGTCGGTGCTGTCGACCGCGGTGATGCTGTTCGGCATCTCCTATCTGTACGGCGTGACCGGGTCGCTGTACCTGTCCACCATCGCCAACCGGTTGTCCGGCCTCGATCCGGAGCTGCGCCGGGTCGCCTTCGCGGCGGGGCTGTTCGTGATCGTCGGGTTCGGGTTCAAGATCGCGGCGGTGCCGTTCCACGGCTGGTTGCCCGACACGTACGTCGGTGCGCCGGTTGAGGTGACCGCCTTCCTCGCAGTGGTGTCGAAGTCGGCTGGTGTCGCCGGTCTGCTCGTGCTGGTGACGTCCGGGGTCGCGCCGAGCGGGTCGGAGTTGCGGACCGTGGTCGCGATCCTGGCCGCGCTGACGATGACGGTCGGCAACCTGGCCGCGCTGCGTCAGCAGGAGGCGGTGCGGCTGCTCGCGTGGTCGTCGATCGGTCAGGTCGGCTTCCTGCTCGCACCGCTCGCGGTCGGCGACGCCCAGGCGGTCGTCGGGTATCTGGCGGCGTACGTGGTCGTCACGGTCGGGGCGTTCGGAGCTGTCGCGGTCGTCCAGCGGCACCGGCCGGGTGGGCTGCTGACCGACTACCGCGGCATGGTGCGCTCCGAGCCGGGTCTGGCCGGCGCGTTGATCTTCTTCCTGGTCGTGCTGGCCGGTCTGCCGCCGGGCCTCGCCGGTCTGTTCACGAAGTTCGCCGCCTTCCAGGCGGTCATCGACGCGCACCTCGGCTGGCTCGCGATCGTGATGGCGATCAACGTGATGATCGGCCTGGCCGTCTACCTCCGCTGGGTCGCCGAACTCTTCCGCCTGCCCGCCGACGACCCCTTCTCGGTCGACATCGAGTCCCCGGCCGTCGCCATGATCTCCCTCTGCGCCGCGACCGCCGCAGTCCTCTCCATCCTCCCGAGCACCCTCTTCTCCCTAGCCATCTGACCTAGGATCCGGCGCTCGCCTGCTTGGCCAGGAAGTCCTCGTACTGCGACCAGACGCGGCGCCAGAGTTGATCGCGGTCGGCTTGGGTGTAGTGGGGGAGCGGGAGGAGGAACACGTCCGCCAGTACGGCGAAGTAGTCGGTCAGGCTCTCGATGATGGTGGTGTCGATCCGGTCGGCGAACGTCTCGGACAGGCCGACAGAGCGCAGTACGACGACCGACGACGGCTTCCGGCGGAACGCGGAGGCCAACCGGCGGAACGCGGAGTTCGGGTTGGTCGACAAGTTGGCGTGCTGCGCGGCGAAGGCGTCCAGGCCCACCGCGGCGGACTCGAAGTCCATGCCGATCATGTTGGCCCGCGGGTCGTGGTCCAGCCGCCAGCCGTCGACCTTCTCGGACGGACGCAACCGCAGTTTGTACGGCTCCTGGTACACGCTGCACTCCTCGAGTGGCAGCGGATGCACCAGGGCCTCACCGAGGCCGGCATCGACCATCCAGACCTGGTTGGGATCCTCGACCAGCCCGCTCACCGTGAGCACCATGTGGCTGGCGTCGACGTCGCCCGCGCGGGTCGGAGTCTCCGCACCGCCTCGGTGCATCTGCACGCGGTAGCCGAGCTCGCTGAGCAAGAGAGCCATGGTTCCGTTCAGCTGGAAGCAGTACCCACCGGTCTCCCGCGCGATGATCCGCTTCGCCGACTCCTCAGGCTCCAGCGGTCCGCCCGGGGCCAGCTGGAACTGCACGGACTCGTACGGCACCTGGCCGACGAACGCCTCGTGCAGCCGCGACAGACCTTCCAGCTGCGGCGGTCCGTCGTACTCGCTGAGTCCGATTCGCTGGAGGAACGCCTGGGTGTCCATCCGCATAGGCTAGCCACGTGATCGAAGTACTCACCCCGGCCGATGCCGTTCAAGCCGCCCCGGAGCTGGCCGAGGT
The DNA here is from genome assembly GCF_045207705.1 of Kribbella sp. NBC_00889. Classification (NCBI taxonomy): domain Bacteria; kingdom Bacillati; phylum Actinomycetota; class Actinomycetes; order Propionibacteriales; family Kribbellaceae; genus Kribbella; species Kribbella sp. NBC_00889. The sequence goes on from NZ_CP108783.1 coordinate 8,609,642, forward strand.
TTTCGTGTCCGCCTTCGGCGCCCCGGGGTACGACGAGGACCGGGCCGACGCCGAGCGGTTTGCCACCGAACAGCTTCCGGTGCACGCCGAACGGGACGATTTCAAACTCGTTGCCGCCCGATCGGACGGCAGGATCGTCGGATTCGCGTACGGGTTCACCGGGCAGCGCGGGCAGTGGTGGCCGGACCGGGTCGCGGCGGCGGTGCCGGCGGAGCTTGCCGAGGAGTGGGTCGGCGGTCACTTCGAGGTCGTGGAGCTCGCCGTCGCGGTCGAGGCGCAACGCCAAGGGCTCGGGACGGCCTTGATGGACGCGCTGATGACCGATCTCCCGCATCGGAAGGCGCTCCTCTCGACGTACGTCGACGACCGCCCGGCGCCGAGGCTCTACCAGCGGATGGGCTGGCGGGTCCTCGTCCCCGATCTGGGCTGGGGGTCGGCGCTCTACGGATTGGACAGGGCGATGCCGTAGGCACCGGGACCTGGCAGGGTAGGGCCATGACTTCTGAGCGGATCTATGTCGGGAGCTACACCAATCAGCCGGGCGGTGGGGACGGCATCGGGTTCGGGCCGCTGGACGCGATCGCGCTCGCGGTGACGACCGCGGATCCGTCCTTCCTGGTCAGGTCCGCCGACGGCCAGTTCCTCTACGCCACCAGCGAAGGCGAGCAGGGCCGGGTCGTCGCGTTCGCGATCCAGCCGGACGGTGGGCTCGAGTTGCTGAACGACCGGCCGACCGAGGGCAAGCACCCCTGCCACCTGGAGATCGACCCGTCCGGTCGCTACCTGTTGACCGCCAACTACACCTCGGGCTCGGTCGCGATCTACCCGATCGGTGCCGATGGTTCACTCGGTACGGCGACCCAGGTCATCCAGCGTGAGGGCACCGGACCGAACCAGGAGCGCCAGGAGGGCCCGCACGCCCACCAGGTGGTGTTCGACCCGTCCGGGACGTACACGTTCGACGTCGACCTCGGCTCGGACACCGTCTACACGTCCACGCTGACCGCGGACGGGCAGCTGGAGGAGGTCGACCGGCTCCGCATCCACCCGGGCGCCGGTCCGCGGCATCTGGTGTTCCACCCGCGCGCCGGAGCGGCGTACGTGATCAACGAGCTCGACTCCACGCTGACTGTCTGCAGCTACGCCGACGGCAAGCTTCAGGTCGTGCAGACCGCCTCGACGCGGCCGGCGGACTCGCCGGGCGAGAACTTCCCGGCCGAGCTGCTGATCTCCGCCGACGGGCGCTTCCTGTACGGCTCGAACCGCGGTGACAACACGATCGCGGTGTTCGCGATCGCCGGCGACGGGCTGTCGGTCGAGCTGGTGCAGACGATCGGCTCCGGCGGGGACTGGCCCCGACACCTTGCCTTCAGCAACGACGGGAGCCGGTTGTACGCCGCGAACGAGCGCTCGGACGCGATCGCGACGTTCGCGATCGACGGCGACGGCAGGCTGACCGCCGACGGGACCGGAATCAGCTGGCCGAAGCCGGTCTGCATCCTCCCGGTCTGACGCACCGCGACCGGCCGCCGGCGGCCGGCCGCTCGCGCTTCGGTGGTACGCCGTACTGCGGCCCCGGGTAGGGAGTCTGCTGCGACATGACACGCGATGCTACGGTTTCCGGGGCGCAATCACGGTGGCCAACGCAAGGCCCGCGCCGGCGAGAAGCGCCGCGGCGAGGAACCCGGTGCCGCGCCCGGAAGCGGCGGCGACCAGGCCGAAGCTGGCCGGACCAAGCCCAGCCGCCAGGTCGATGCTCATGCTGACGGTTCCCATCACCGCGCCGAGTTCGGCCGCCGGTGCACGCTGCAGCGCGAGCATCATGATCGCGGGCGTGCCGAGCGCAACACCGACGCCCAGCAGCACCGTGCCACTGACCAGCCCGGGCACCGTTCGCCAACCGCCCATGACCAGCAGTGCGATCGTGGCGCAGAGCAACGAGATCCGGACGCTCCGGCCGGCGCCCAACCGGTCGGGGATGCGGGCCCCGACGCTCCGGATCAGCACGACGATCCCGGCGAAACCTCCGAGCAGGAAGCCGGCATTCGGCAGACCGAGGTCGAGCGCGTACAGCGGCACGAAGGCGAGGAAACCCGCCATGCCCCACACCAACGCGAGCAGCAGGAGCGCAGGCACGACGGCCGCCCGCGGGATGAGCCGGACAGCCTCGGCGCTTGCTTCATCGGACGTCGGCGCGCGAGTTTCGCCGACACGCAGGGCGAGCAGTACGCCGACGCCGGCCGAGGCTGCCGCGACCACCCAGACCGTGGTGAAGCCCGCCGTGCTGATGAGCACTTCGCCAATCGGCGGGCCGACCGCGAGCCCGGCGTACAGGGACAGGGAGAACAGGCTGATCGCCTCGCCGCGGCGTTCGGGTGGCGCCAGGTCACTCATCGCGGTGACGGCGCCGACGAAGAAGAACGCGTCGCCGACGCCGGTGAGCAGCCGGAGCGCCGCGAGGGCGCCGATGGAGTCGGTCACGCCGTACGCGGCGACCGAGCCGGCGAAGATGATGCCGCCGCCGACCATCGCGATCGACCGGCCGCGCCGATCCACCAGTCGTCCGGCCCACGGACGCAGGACCAGGGCGGACAGGCTGAATGCCGCGACGACCAGGCCGACCGCGATGTTACCGCCGGTAAGTTGGCCGGCCACGTATCGGGGCACGGCCGGCACGAGGATCCCGTCGGCGAGGAAGTAGGCCAGACCGGCCGCACCGAGCACGACGAACTGCGGGGTGACGAGTCGAGGGACGGCGGAAGTCGCTGTACTCATGGCATCTCCTCTGGTCAGGCCCACAATGGCCATGCGGGCTCCAGCGGAGCATCGGTAGTTCTGCCCATCTCCGGGCGGAACGGGGAGGTGTGCTCCGAGGGGACCGGGGGAGGTGCGCCATGGCGGAGGACGACCTGCGACTCGCCGAGCTCCTCTGCGCGCTGTCGGTCACCCTCGATCTCGCGATGGCGCAGGCCCCGGAGAAGTCGATCCGTAGCTGCCTGGTTGCCACCCGGCTGGCGGGCAGGCTCGGCGTCGCCGACCAGCGCACGGTCTACTACGCGACACTGCTGCGCCACCTCGGCTGCACTGCCACGACGCACGAGGAGGCGCACCGGATGGGCCCGCGGGCCGGCGAACTCCGTCCGCTCGCCGAGCGCACCGACGTCGCCAACCGCCGCGAGTCGCTCACAGTCCTTCGGAAGATCGGCCAAGGCACGGGCATCCGCCGCCTCCAGTACCTCGCCCGCACCCTCGCCGCTGGGGAGGACGACATCCTCCGGGCGATCTGCGAGGTCGGCAGCATGCTCGCCGACCGCTTGGGCCTCGGCCCGTCCGTGGCCGAGGCGCTCTACCAGAACCTGGAGCGCTGGGACGGCACCGGTACGCCGAAGGGACTGGCCGCCACCGAGATCCACATCGCCACCCGGATCGCGGAGGTGGCGACCCAGGCCGTCATCTTCCACAGTCTGGGTGAGCCGGTGCAGGCAACCCTCACGCGGCGCCAAGGGACCTGGCTCGACCCGGTGGTCGTTGCCGCGTACGACGACTCCCTGCTGGCCGACCTCGCCGAGATCGACGTGTGGCAAGAGACTCTGGACAACGAGCCGCGCCCCTGGTCACTCATCCGGCCGGACCAGCTCGACGACGTGGCCCGGACCTTCGCCTACTTCGTCGACCTCAAGTCGCCGTACCTGTTCGGTCACTCGACCGGAGTGGCGACGTTGGCCGACGAGGCTGCGCGGCTGCTGCATCTGGACGACACCGACCGGGCAACGCTGCGACGGGCCGCGCTCCTGCACGACCTCGGGCGGGTCGCCGTACCGACGAGTGTCTGGGAGCGGCCCGGTGAGTTGCGCCGCGCCGACTGGGAGCAGGTGCGCCTGCACCCGTACCGGTCCGAGCGGATCCTCGCGCGGTCCGCAGTACTCGAGCCAGTCGCCGCACTGGCCGCTCTCCACCACGAGCGGATCGACGGCACCGGCTATCCGCGCCAGGTCAAGGGCGGCGAGTTGTCGACAGCGGCGCGGATCCTCGCTGCGGCCGACTGCTATCAGGCACTGACTCAGGACCGGCCACACCGGGCCGCGCACTCACCGGACAGGGCCGCGGAGATCGTCCTGGCTGAGGCAGCGGCCGGCAGGCTGGACGCCGACTGCGTGAAGGCTGTGCTCGGAGCGGCCGGGCACCAGGTGCCCGGCCGCATGAGCCGTCCGGCCGGCCTCACCGAGCGGGAGGTCGACGTACTGCGTCTGCTCGCACGTGGCTCGTCCAATGCGGAGATCGCGCGCGAGCTGGTGGTGTCACGCCGTACCGCTGAGCATCACGTCCAGCACATCTACGGCAAGCTCGGCGTGTCCACCCGAGCCGGTGCCGCGCTGTTCGCGATGCAGCACGGCCTGTTCACATCGTGACGAGCTTCTCGAAGAAGAACTCGTGCTTGAGGAACGAGACGTCGTACTCGTGTCCTGGGAACGGCGGCAGGAGCTGGGCGGCCTGGAAGAGGCGCCAGCCGTCCTTCAGGGCGTCCAGACCACTCGCGTACGGCGGGACGTCGCTGTCACCCGTGGTCGGGTGGGTCGCTCCGGTTCCGTCGTACGTCGACCAGCCGACCACGCGGGCGTCCAGCGCGGAGGACGCCAGGTAAAGGACCAGGACCTGCTGGCGGACCGTCTGGCCGGTCTCGGCGGGGGCGGCGCTGGTGGCGGGGGCGGTCATGTCATCTCCTTCTTCGTGGCGTGCGGGTTCATGCTGCGCTGGGCGACCACCCGTTGCGGGCGGTTCGACACTCGGGTGACCCAGAACTCCGGGTCGAAGGCGTCGTCGCCGGTGAGCGCCTGCCACAGCTTGATCCGGTTGTACTTCTCCAGCCGGCCGGTGGCGTTCTCGTACCAGGGGAACGACTGGTCCAGCTCGCGCGCGACCTCCGGGTCGTACAGGTCCTCGACGTTCCAGAGCCGGACCTGGCGGACGGTCGGGTTGAACCGGATCTTGAACATGTAGCGGTCGATGGCGCTGTCGTTCTTGCGGCCGCCGTGCCAGATGCCGTGGTGCAGGAACTGCACGGTGCCGGCCGGGCACACCAGCCGGGTCTGGCCGAGCAGGTTCTGGTAGCGGCCGGTGTCGGACTCGTTGGTCCGGCGCAGGTGGCTGCCGGGCACGCTGAGCGTGCCGCCCATCTCGAGCGTCACGTCCTGCGGGTAGTACATCAGCTGTACGTCGAACGCGTCCGGGCGGACGTCAATGATCGCGTCACCGTGCAGGTTCTGCGCCTCGCCCTCGTTCGCCTTGCGGATGTGCACGGCGTGGTGGTCGACGGTCGGCTCCGGCCCGACCAGGCTGTGGATCGCACCGGCGACCTCCGGCAGCTGCACCAGCCGCTGGACGAACTCGCTGTCCGCGAACGCCTCCGACAGCGGGGTGCCGTACGGGACGCCGGGGATGCCGGCCTTCAGGACCTCGAGCGCCTGCTGGTTCATCTCGTCGGGGACCACGGCGTCCATCCGGAACGACCCGGTGGCCACGAAATGCGCCATCTGAACCGAGGTGAGCAGGTTCTTCTGATGCGGGTGGGGCATGAGACTCCCTCTCGGGGTAGTGGTAACTACTCCACCAGGCTAGATTCCTTCTACGTGGCAACGCGTTGGCTGTGTTCACCACTGGTGGTAATTTCTCACCATGATCGAGCTGCACCTGGCAGCGCCGCCGGAGGTGGTGAACGTCGGGGTGGGCATCCACGGGGTGCGCAGCCTGCGGGATGTGTTCCGGCTGCCGGACCTGTGGCAGCTGCATCTGTACTCGTACTCCGCCGATCTCACCCTCGCGGGTACGACGTACTCCGTGGCGCCCGGATACGTGTCGCTGACACCGGCCGGGTCGCAGGTGCAGTTCGACTACCGGGGACGGTCCGAGCACTTGTACGCCCACTTCCGGCCGGTCGTGGCGGGCGAGCCGTCGTACCTGCCCGTCGTACAGGACGCGGGCGCGGCCGCGCCGATGCTGTCGGACCTGCTGCGCTGGGCCGTCGAGGCGTCGCCCTCAGGATCGTCGCGTACGACGGCCGAGGTGTGGACCGCACTGTGGCGCATCGTCGACCTGACCGCCGCGACCACCGAGGGCGACGCTCGCCACCCGGCGGTCGCCACCGCCATCGCCTACATCGAGGCCAACCTCGCCCAGCCGCTCACCGTCCCCACCCTGGCCCGCCTCGCCGGCGTCTCGCACAACCACCTGACGCGCCTGTTCCAGACCGAGACCGGGCAGACCGTCATCGCCTACATCCGCGGTCGTCGAATGGGCCGCGCCCGTCATCTCCTGGTCTCCTCGACCCTGTCGATCCCGGCCGTTGCCGCCTCGGTCGGCATCCCCGACCTGCAGGCCTTCAACAAGACCTGCCGCCGCGAACTCGGCGGCTCCCCGCGCGCCGTGCGGACGGCGGGGCCGACCGGCTAGGCAGAGTGGGTGACCGCAAAGGCGGTCGCGACCGCTGCCGTTCGGCTGGTCACTCCGAGCCGTTCGTAGATGTTCTCCAGATGCTTGCGAACGGTGCCCTCGGCAACAAATAGCCGGTGCGCGATCTGGGTGTTGCTGTGCCCGTCGGCGACCAGGCGGAGCAGCTGCAGCTGACGGCTGGTCAGATCCGGTACACCGGCCCGGCGGCGTTCGTGGGCGCGGCCGATCTCGACGATGTGCGGCCGGAGCAACCCGCGTACGCCGGTCGCGTGTACCCGGACCTGTCCGCCGTACGCAGCGACGTCCGCGAGGCCCGCATCCTCTCCGGCCTGCATTTCCGCCACTCCATGAACGACGGCGACACCTTGGGCACCCAGGTCGCCCGGTGGATCGCTGCCCGGCATTAACGCGGTTGGCATCGTTGCTCGGCGCCAATGCGGTGGCCAGTGCCCTGCTGGCGGGCTAGCGTGCCGAACATGTATGAGCTGATCCCGGTCGCGCAGGCACCGCAGTACGACGAGGAGGCCGCTGAGCGCTTCGCGGAGGAGTGGCCGGAGTTCATCTTCCATGACGTCGAGGTGCGGAAGTACATCGATCGGCGGCAGGAGTACTTCCCGGAGTGGGAGTTCTATCTCGTGTCCGACGACGAGCGGCTCATCGCGGGGTGCTGGGGTGTGCCGCTCGCGTGGGACGGGACCGTCGAGGACCTTCCCGGTGGGTTCACGGATTCCCTGGTGCGTTCGGTTCTCGGGTATGAGGAGGGCGTCGTACCGAACACCTTCGTACTGATGGCGGCCGCCGTACGCTCCGACGAACAGGGGCGCGGCCACGCCGGCCGGGTCATCACCTCCGTCCGCGACCGCGCGGTCGCCGGTGGCCTGCGTCAGGTGATCGCCCCGGTCCGCCCGACGTTGAAGTCGAGCTATCCACTGACCCCGATCGAAACCTTCATGACCTGGACCCGCAAAGACGGTCTCCCACTCGACCCTTGGCTCCGCACCCACGTCCGCCTGGGCGCGGAGTTGCTGGCGCCGGCGACCGCCTCCCAAACCATGACCGGCACCGTCGCCGAGTGGGAGAAGTGGACGAGCATGCCCTTCCCCTCCTCCGGCACCTACGTCATCCCCGCCGGCCTGACAACCCTCGACATCAACCACACCACCAACCAGGGCCTCTACACAGAACCCAACGTCTGGCTGCGCCACGCCTAGCTCATCGCGAGAGCGGCCAGGCCTTTGGTGAGGATGCCTTTGGTTACTCGGAGGGCGTAGGACTTGTCGGGGCCGGTGATGGCTTGGTCGGCCCAGCTGAAGACGTCCTCGAAGGCTCGGACGTGGCGGTAGTAGCGGACGGCCTCGTCGTCGATGGTGTGCGGGCCGTAGCCGGTGAGGAAGGCGTCGAGGTGCTCGGGGCGGGTGGGGCCGACGTCGCCCATGCCGCCGAGCATGAACATCAGATCCTGCTCGCGCGGGGCGAGGATCACATCGTCCCAGTCGATCAGATGCAGGTCGTCGTCGACGAGAACGTTGCCGAGATGCGGGTCGCCGTGGCAGATCACTCGGGGACCGGCAGGCTCCGGCGGCCGCGCGGTCAGCAGATGCGTGATCGTGTCCTCGTGCTCCTTCCAGACCGCCCCCAACTCCTCCTCGATCTCATCCTCCGGCGCCTGCGTGGCGAGCCGTGTCTGCAGCTTCTCGGCGATCGCCGGGACCCGCGCGTCGATGTGACTGTGCTTGAGCAGCGCATCCCGCAGCCTGGGCGGCGGCTCCGCGTCATGCACCCGCCGCAGGAGTACGCCGTACTGCGTCCACTGCTCGTTCGTCAGCCCGGTCTCGGCCGCGCGTACGCCGTTGATCCACGGCGTGATCGTGAGCCGCTTCTTCGCGTGGACGCTCCACAGGCCGCTGTCCGTCGTACGGATCATCTCCGGCACGCCCGGAAGCCCGCTGTCCGCCAGGAACGCCGCCACCTGGTGGCCGGTGTTCGTGCCGGCGCCGCTCCACTTCACGGCGTACGTGTTGGTCGCCGTACTCGCCTTCCACACCTGCGCGGCGATGTCCGCCCCGTGGGCCACGGGTGAGAGTTCCACCACATCCAGCCCGAAGTCCTCGGCCAGCCACCGCCGCATCAACGTGTCTCCCACGCCCGCCAGCATGCCCGGCCACCGCCCGCCGAAGCGACCCGATTACCGGGCTGACTGTCAGGCTGGTGTCGCGCTGGAGCGTGACTCGACGGCGTCGTACTCGGTCACACGGACGCGTACGACGGTGCCGACCTCGGCACCGGCTCCGCGGACGAGACCAGGCACGCCCGACTCCGTCTCGACGAACAGGCCGAACGGCTTCGACGACGTGACGACGACGTCGATCTCGGCACCAGGCCTCGGGAGGGTTCCGGTCATGCGGCTCACCCCCTTCCACCACTCAGGGCGAGGCGGGTGGGCGGAGCGCACGTCCGCCGGAGGACCTTCCGTCAAGGCAGACGCGGCGGCCCGGGAGCCACCCGGATCTCACCAGGGGCAATGGCAGATCCCGCCTGCTCACCGGTACGACGTCGTGCGGGGCGTCGTACCGCGGCGGCTTGTGGACAAGGCGGCGTACGAAGGCTCAGCGGTAGTTGACGAACTGGACGGCGAAGTTGAGGTCCTGGCCCTTGATCAGCGCCTGGACCGACTGCAGGTCGTCGCGGCTCTTGCTGGAGACCCGCAGTTCCTCGCCCTGGATCTGCGCCTTGACGCCCTTGGGGCCCTCGTCGCGGATCAGCTTGGACAGCTTCTTCGCGTTCTCCTGGGTGATGCCGGCGTTGATCGAGGCGTTGATCTTGTAGATCTTCCCCGACAGCTTCGGCTCGTCGGTCTCCAGTCCCTTGAGCGAGATCTGCCGCTTGACGAGCTTGTCCTTGAACACGTCCAGTACGGCGTTCACCCGCTCCTCGGTGTTCGCCTGCATGTCGATCGCCTCACCGGACAACTTGATCCCGGCGTCCACGTTCTTGAAGTCGAACCGCTGGCTGATCTCCTTGGCCGCCTGGTTCACGGCGTTGTCCACCTCCTGACGGTCGACCTTGTTCACGATGTCGAAGGAGGACTCCGAAGCCATGGGCACATCCTTTCCGATTTGCTGTCAGGGGCACTGTCTGTTGTATCGTCTCCCACGCCGGTTCACGAACCGGCAGCACCCTGGCGGGTTGCCCGAGCGGCCAAAGGGAGCAGACTGTAAATCTGTCGGCGTATGCCTACGCAGGTTCGAACCCTGCACCCGCCACCAGCACCAAAAGAGCCTCTGACGCGAAGATTCACCACGGTGGGCTTCGCGTCGGAGGCGTTTAGGACGCAGTGTCGAGGGTGACGTGGTAGCCCATGGCTTGGAGTTGTCGGATGGCTCGGGTGCGGGTGCGTTCGGGGTTGAGTCGGGTGTAGTAGTCGGCGCCGGGGTCGTTGTAGAGGGTGCCGGTGGTGGCCATGTGCCAGATCGCGATGAGCATGGAGTGCTGGATCGCGACGTTGGCTTTCTTGGGTCCGCGGCGGCTGGCGATGCGGCGGTAGCGGGCGCCGTAGTAGGTGCGCGGGTTCTGGGCGCAGGCCATGGCCGCGGCACCGAGGGCGCCTTGCAGGTAGGGGTTGCCGGGTCTGGTCTTGCTGGACTTCACCTTCCCGGCGGATTCGTTGTTCCCCGGTGTGGTGCCGGCCCAGGCGGCCAGGTGTTTGGCGGTGGGGAAGCGGCTCATGTCGGCGCCGGTCTCGGCGACGATCACGTCGGCGGTCAGGGTGGCGATCCCGGGGATGGTGCAGATCAGTGCCCGGAAGGCCTGAAAGGGCTCGATCACCTGCTCGATCCGGGCGGTGAGCTGGTTGATCGCGGCGGTGTGGCGGTCGATGAGGTCCAGGTGCACCCGGGCCAGGAACGCGTGATGCTCGCCGAACCGCCCGTTGAGCGCCTCGGTCAGCTCGGGGATCTTCGCCCGCAGCCGCCGCTTGGCCAGGTCAGCCAGGGCGGCCGGGTCGCGATCGCCGGCGATCAGGGCCTCCAGCATCGCCCGCCCCGACACCCCGAGGATGTCGGAAGCGACCGCGGACAGCTTGATGCCGGCGTCCTCGAGCAGCTTCTCCAGCCGCTGCGCCTCCCGGGCGCGTTCACGGGTGATCGCCGTCCGTGCCCTGGTCAGATCCCGCAACTGCCGGATCTCGGCCGGCGGCACGAACGAGCCCCGCACCAGCCCATGCGCACCCAACTGCGCCAGCCAGGTCGCGTCCGCGACGTCGGTCTTGCGGCCCGGGACCGTCTTCACGTGGCGGGCGTTGACCAGCAGCACCTCCACCCCGGGCAGGTCCTCGAGCAGGTAATAGAACGGCTTCCAGTAGTCGCTGGTCGCCTCCATCACCACGCACGTGACCCGCTGCGCGGCCAGATGCTCGCGCAGCGCCAGGATCTGGCCGGTCATCGAGGCCCACGTCGTGACCGTCTCCACCGTCTTGCGCCGACCCGCGCCGGCGATCCGGACGCACACCTTCGCATCCTTCTTCGAGATGTCCAGCCCGGCACACCGCGCATGCACCACTTCCATCGCCACCAACCCCTTCCCACGACTCCACCTGAAGCGTCCGTCGCGGGGAGGGCAGGGAAGACTTCAAAGTCTGACGCTCGGGCTCGATGGCACCAATCCACGGTTCCCGTGGAAGCCCTCCACCACCATGCTGACCTACAGGCTCACCGGCACCACAGAGGAATACGGGGTCGACCACGACGAACCCCACCAGTCTCAACCCCACCAACAACCCCCAGCAACACAGCGGCGCCGAATCTTCGCGCACCATGGTGCGCCTCGAAGACGGCGCCGCGTTGCTGACCTGCGAAAACGCAGCTCAGAGGCTCTCTTGCGGAGTCGGGAGGCCGGCGGGGCTAGCATTCGGCGCATGAGCGAGCCGCACACAGATCCTGTCGCCCACAACCGCCGCGCCTGGGACCGTGAGGTGGAGAAGGGCAACGAGTGGTCGCGGCCGGTGACACCCGAGGTGGTCGCGAAGGCGCGCGCCGGTGAGTGGTCCATCGTCCTCATGGGGTACGAGCCAGTCGACCCGACCTGGTTTCCTCCGGACATCGCCGCCTGCGACGTGCTCTGCCTCGCCTCCGGTGGCGGGCAGCAGGGTCCGGTGCTCGCCGCGGCGGGCGCGCGGGTGACCGTCTTCGACAACTCGCCCGGCCAGCTCGCGCAGGACGAGATGGTCGCCGCGCGGGAGGGGCTCGACGTGCGTACCGTGCTCGGCGACGCGCGCGACCTGAGCGGGTTCCCGGACGCCTCGTTCGACCTGGTCGTGCACCCGGTCTCCAACCTCTTCATCCCCGAGCTGGCACCGGTCTGGCGGGAGTGCCACCGCGTGCTGCGGCCGGGCGGCACGCTGCTGTCCGGCTTCGTCAACCCGGACGTCTACCTCTTCGACGCGGAGGCGATGGACACGCGCGGCGAGCTGGTCGTGCGGCACCGCCTGCCGTACAGCGACGTCACCCATCTGGAGCCAGGCGAGCGGGAGCGGCTATGGGGCGCCGACTCGCCGCTGGAGTACAGCCACACGCTCACCGAGCAGATCGGCGGGCAGACCGCCGCGGGGTTCGCCATCACCAGCTTCGCCGAGGCGCCACACCACTCGGAGGTGACGGCCGGCTGGCTGCCTGGCTACTTCGCCACCAAGGCGGTCAAGGGGTCCTAGGCCTATGACCAGATCTGTGACCGGAGGCTCTGAAACCTAGGTCGCCAGGCCCGGCACGGACCATTCGACCTTGTATCCATGGCGATTGGACCAGCGCCGCAACAGCGCTGACGGCCAACCGGAGCCCAAGTGTGCGCTCGGAGGGCTCGTCAGCATGGCCTGGCATCAAATGCTCAGCGGAATTCGCACGCCCGTACGTCGTACTCATGCTGGCCCTCAGTCAGTTGCAGATAGTCCAGGTCTGGTCGTTGCCCACGGCACTCACTCGCTAAACGCTATTTCTGCTGGATCGAATCGTTTGCCTGGTCGTCGCGGCTGGTACTAGCGTGAGCGAGAGTTGCATTGGGCAACTATATATTTGACAGGAAAGGCAGATACTGCATGAGATCGATCGGGCGAATGGTTGCGATGGGCGCGGCCGCGGTGGCTGTGGTTGCGGGCGGCGCGACGGTGGCCCAGGCGCAGACGCAGACCATCCACACCGTCACCTGTGCGAGCCAGGACGAGTGCATTCAGAAGCAGAACGTGTACCGGCACTACGGGTACGCGGTGTCCGACGTCTGGTACCGGGATCCGAACACGACGTGCGCCCCCGAGTGGCCCTGCGCTCTGGGCTGGCAGTTCCAGTGGGAGGAATGAACTGACCGCTAGACCGGTGCGGTGACATGGCGGTGGCATCCCCTCTCGGAGGCGGGATGCCACCCGCTGCGTAACAGAACGGGGCGGGGCGCGATTAGTAGGTCGGGGCTGGAGGGGAAGAACAACGTGGGGGGAATCATGCAGTGGTTTGAGTTGTGTCGCGCCGGTCGGTCTGCGCGAGGTGTCCGATGAGGCAGATCCTGCATCGGATGGGCGGCAGGGGCGCCTGGTACTACTGGGTGACCATCGTGACCGCCGGGCTGTTCGCCTGGGTGCCGTTCCTGCACGCCGCGACCAGGCTGAGCGACCGCCGGTTGCGTCGGCGCGCGGCCGTCTACGGCGTGGCCGCCGTGGTCCTCGTAGCCTTATCGAGCGCTACGCCGACCGACGCGAACGGCGATCCTCGGGGGGCAGTCGGCGATGCGCTGTCGACCGTCTTCGCGCTACTTGCGATCGCGATGATCGTTGTCGCGTGCGTGCAACTCCGCCCGGTGCGGAGAGCTGTGTACGGACTCGCGGAGCCCTCGCGGCTCGTGATTCCGCCCGGCACGGACCCGGCTGTGGCCCAGGCCTTGGCCGCCCGGGAGCGCCGGAACACTGCGCGTGCACTTCTCGAGAGAGACCCGATGCTTGCGCGGGACCTCAACATCGGCCGCCCGGATCGGCCGCGCAGCTACGACGACGGGGGGCTCATCGATCTCAACACCGCACCCGCCGGACTCCTCGTCGCCGTCTGCGGGCTCACGACGCAAGAGGCTGAGCGCCTCGTGTCCGCACGTGAGCTGTTCACCGCCGGGTTCTCCAGCGTCGACGAGGCGCTGGTGTACGCCGAACTGTCCGGGCCGGTCACTCACGTGCTCCGGGACCGCGGTGTGCTGCTGCCACGCTGACCGAGGGAATATGGGTGGAGCGGCCGGGAGTTGGTTGTTGAGACGGCGCATGACCCGAGGAGAGAGCAGGCGATGAAGCCCACTGAGTTCGTCAAGGTGAATGGTCAGTTCTGGGGGGAGCACCTCAAGGGGGTGGGGGAGCATCTGGCCGGGAGTCATCGGAACGAGCTGCCGGGGCCGTTGCTGTTTCCGCGGATGATGGTGCTGACGGAGACGCCGGACTGGAACATCCTGGAGTTGGTCGGGGTGAGCCGGGAGTACCGGTCGCTCGAGGTACGGCGACGGAAGGCGGCGAGCGTCGAGGAGTACTTCGGGCTCGGTGATGGTGCGCCGGTGGTCACGCTGCCGGGGGAGAACCTGTTCAAGGACGCCACCGTCGCGACCGAGGTCGGCCGTCGGGAGCTGGTGGATCGGTTCCCGGGTGCCGACAAGATGCTCGGCAACGAGTTCACCGGTCCGGGCGAGCAGATCCTGCAGTTCGCGCCGGGCAACTACTCGACGTTCGACCGGGTCCTGCTGGTGCACACCGTCGGCGCGTCGATCCGGGTCCACTGGACGTTCTTCGCGCTCGCGATCCACCGCTCCGAGCCGGCCGACAAGTACCTCGCCTTCCTGCGGAACTACGCCCAGGCCGCGGACCACCTCGACCCGATCGGCACCCTGAGCGTGCCGGTGGGCGATCTGGATCTGAAGGGTTCCCCGTTCGACAGCACGTACCTCGGACACGGCCTGCCGGACTCGACCGTCGACCAGTTCCTCGAGGACAACGAGAGCATCCTGCTGTCGGCGTTCGATGCGACCCGGCTGATCCGCCGGCCGTTCCTCGAGCGGCAGGAGGACGGCGACGCGCTGCAGCCGGACTTCATCCTCGAGACCGCGGACGGCAATCACATCGTCGGCGACCTCGGTCTCCCGCTGCTGGAGGGCAAGAAGCACCACCGCACGACATCGGTGCACGACGGCGCGGCCGCTCTCGCTCGGTACGCGGACTACTTCACGTCCCCCGAGCACCGTGCCTTCGCCCAGACGAAGTACGGCGTCGACGTCAGCGACCCGCGCAAACTGCTGGTGATCGGCACCCAGGACACGGTCAACCCCGCCGACGTGACGGACGCCGCCATCGAGATCGTCGACTACGACTCCATCCTCCGACTTCATCTGGCGGCGAACTCCTGACCGGCTAAGGTCCGGTCCCGTGGAGTACTTCGTGTACGGACGGGACCGGGTCGGTGGGTACGACGTCAAGGTGAACCTCACCGAGGAGCACTGGGCGTTCATGGATCGGTACGCCGAGGAACTCGTCGCCCGTGGTCCCACGCTGACTGCGGACGGCGAGGAAACGACCGGCAGCCTGCACATCGTCGATCTGCCGGACGACGAGGCTGTCCACACCTTCGCGTACGACGAGCCGTACTACCGCGCCGGTGCCTTCGACTCGGTCTTGATCCACCGATTCCGCAAGCACGTCGGCAGCACCATGTGGGACTTCGCGAACGCGGTCGAGGGGTACAACCGCTACCTCGTCATCACCGACGACGAGCCCCGGCCGCTCGCCTCACCGCACCTCATCATGTACGGCGACCTCCTCAGCCTGGACGCCGGCAAACACCTGGGCCGCGCCGCGCTCGTCGAAGCTCCCCAGCCTGAAGCAGCCGCGGTTCTCGTCGAGGCACCCGACGCCGAAGTCCTCCCGTGGGAGTTCGGCGGCCGCCGCTGACCTCACCACCCGTCGGGCAGGTGATCCACCACGGCCTCGACGATCAGCCGGCCATCCGGTGTGTCCACGCCCAGAGAAGACGCTGCGTGGTTGAGTCCCTCGAACTCCAGACACACGCAGCCGATGCCTCGGAGGACCGGCTTCAGGCGCCGGACTCGGTTGATCGCCTGGTCCGCAGTCCCGACGTACACGATCTTGGTGCCGGTGAAGCACCTGAGCTCGTGGTGCCAGTCATGGAATCGGTAGGCGCGCCAGAACTCCAACGGCGGGCGGGGTAGCCGAGGCTCCCGTTCCATCCGGCGCATGTCGCCGTCGGTCGGGAATCCGATCGGCGCGACTCCGCCCATGACGAGGCCCACCGCGCGGCTCGTCGAGCGCGCGACCATCGCCGCCATGCAGGCCGGCTGGGAGAACCCCCACACCACGAACCGGTCGATGCCCTCGTGGTCGAGCACTGCCAGCACCTGCTCGCCGATGCTCCCGAAGTCGTACTCCGCCGGCCGCTCACTCGCGCCGAACCCGATCGGATGCACCTGCACGACCCGGAACCGGTCGGCGAGCCAGTCGGCCGGTCGAAATCTCGCGGTCGCCGGTTGTTCCGGACCAGTACGACGGCCGGCCCGTCACCGCTCACCTCGTAGGCGATCCGGGCCCCAGCGCGGACGACCCCGGGCACTCAGGCCTCGGCGACGATCTTCCGCAGGGTCGCCGCGAGGGTACGACGGTCGGCCGCGGTCAGACCCGTGGTCATCGCACCGATGCGCTCGGTGAAGCCGTTGTGGGCGTCGTGCGCAAGGGCGAGGCCGGGGGCCGTCAGTTCGATCTGGCAGGCCCGGCGGTCGGTGGGGTTGGGGATCCGGCTGACCAGGTCGCGGCGTTCGAGGCGGTCGACCATGCTCGTCAGGCTGGAGCGTTCGATGCTGAGGATGCGGCTGAGCTCGGTCATCCCGAGCGGGCCGCCCAGCAGCACGCAGAGCAGGTGGGCCTGCTGCGGGGTGAGGCCGAGCGGCCGGCTGGTCTCGGCGTACAGGTCCTGCAGCACGTGCATCGTCTGGACCAGGGCACCGGCCAGGTCCGTGTCCCGCGCTGTCGTCGTGGCCATGCCCTCATGGTAGTCCGGTCAGCAAACAGTTTGCAGATCTCATAGTTCGTAGCGCTACTATTTAGGTCTACGAACTAAAAGGAGACCTCATCATGACCCCCAAGTTCGGCTACGGCTCCCCGGCCGACGTCCACGACGCGACCGCCCTGCTGCGCCTGGCCGCGCAGGCCGACCGGGACGGGCTGGACCATCTCTCGGTCTCGGACCACCCGTACGTCGCCGACCTCCTCGACGGCTACGCGACGATCGGCGTACTCCTCGGCCGCACCCAGCACCTGTCCGCGTTCGTCAACGTCACCAACCTCCCATTGCGCCCGGCCCCGGTGCTTGCACGTACGGCGACCTCCCTCGCGGCACTGTCCGACGGGCGGTTCATCCTCGGCCTCGGCGCGGGCGGCGCTTGGGACCGGATCACCACGATGGGCGTACCGGAACTGCGGCCCGCCGAAGCGGTCGAGGCCTTCGAGGAGGCGATGCAGCTCCTCCACACGATGTCCGACGGCGGTCGCCCCGAACCGACCAAGCACTACCCGATCGGGCAGCTCAAGCCCGCGAACGTTCCCGCGCCGCTCATCTGGACCGGCTCGAACGGCCCGAAGTCGCTCGCCGCGACCGGCAGGCGGGCGGACGGCTGGATCCCGGGCCGCGCAGCGGACTGGCTGAGCGACCGTTACCGCTGGTCCCGCCCGATCATCGACGACGCTGCGCTGTCGGTCGGCCGCAAGCCGTCCGACGTCGCCACGATCTACAACTTCCCCGGCGCACTCACCGCCTCCCCGGCTCGCCGTACCCGCGATGACGAAGGCCGCTGGATCGGCGGTTCCCCCGCGCAGTGGATCGAGGAACTCACCGGCGCGATCCTCGAGCACGGCGCTGCCGGGTTCACCCTGTTCCCGCGAGGCGCCGACGCGTACGACGTCCAGGTCGCGAGGTGGGCGCAGGAGGTCGTCCCCGCAGTGCGGGCCGCGGTCAGCTAGTCAGCCCAGCGCCGCTAGCTCCGCAGGCGACAACCGGATGGCGCCGGCCGCGATGTTCTCCTCCAAGTGGGCGGGATTCCCGGTGCCCGGGATCGCCAGGACGTTCGCGCCTTGATGCAGAGTCCACGCAAGGCGGATCTGTTGAGGCGAGACGCCGTGCTGGCTGGCGATCGCCTCGACAGCGGACGAGTCCTCCGGTGTCGCGCCGCTCTCACGCTCCGCGCCGGCGATCGCGAAGAACGGTACGTAGGCGATGTCCCGCTCGGCGCACAGCCGGATCAGCGCGTCCTCTTCACGGCGCAGGTCGATGGCGTAGCTGTTCTGCACACACACCACCGGCGCGATCGCCAGCGCCTCGTCCAGGTGGTCGGCGCGGACGTTCGACACCCCGAGCTGCCGGATCAGTCCGGCGTCCCGCAGGTCAGCGAGCGCGCCGAACCGGTCGGCGATCGAGTCGGCGCCCGCCTTCTTCATGATGCGCAGGTTCACCACGTCGAGGCGGTCGAGGCCGAGCTGGCGCAGGTTCGTCTCGACCTGCGTCCGCAACTCGGCCGCGGTTGTCGCATGGTAGAAACCGCGCTCCGGGGCCTCGCCCGGCCCGACCTTCGTGGTGATGACGAGCTCATCGGGGTACGGCGCCAAGGCTTCGCGGATCAGCTCGTTGGCATAGCGCGCTTCGCCGTCGCCGACCCTGAGCGTCCCGCCCGGTGAACAGTAGAACGCGGCCGTGTCGATGTGGTTGACGCCGAGCTCGACCGCTCGTCGCAGTACCCGGATCGCCACCTGACGATCCGGGTTCGGGGTGATCCGCATGGCTCCGAAACCCATCCGGTTGACGGTGACGTCGCCCAGCTTCCAGGTGCCTGCGGCATCCGCGGTGCTCATTCCTCGATCGCTCCTCGAACTGCGCGTAGATGTTGCCGGAAAGTCAGTGAGGGATCTGTCGCCCGCGCCGTCAGGTACTCCGAGAACCGCACCTGCACCCGCAACGACCGTCCAGCCCGGATCTCGGCCGCCTGCCGATGTTCGGTGTCGCGGATGGACTCGGCCAGCCCGGTCACCTCGTCGACCCGATCGGCCGGCACGAAGACCACACCGTCCTCGTCACCCAGTACGACGTCGTCCCGGCTCACCGACCAGTCCCCGATAGTTGCCGTGGACAACGCGTCGTCCGGTTGCGGGTCGAGCCGCAACGGCCCGGTCGGCATCGCGCCGAGGCTGAACACCGGGAGCCCGATCGCCGTGATGTCGACCGTGTCGCGATGCAGTCCCCAGATCACGATCCCGGCGAGTCCGGCGGCCTTGGCCTCGAGCGCGACCAGGTCGCCCACGCACGCCTCGTCCCGCCGTCCGCCGTTGTCCACAACCAGTACGTCGCCGTCCTCGGCCGACTCGAACGCCTCCAAGAAGACGTCGACACTGCCCACATGCTGCGCCGGCAACACGCGTCCGGCCACCCGGCCTCCGACCACAGCCGTCAGCGACGCGGTCCGCACGGGCACACCGGCCCGGAGACAGGCATCCGCCACATGCGCTGTCGTCAATCCGTCGAACAGCATGCCCGATCCCTTCTCACCGTACATATGGACAGGAGGTGTTCCGCCAACCCGCACTCCACCCGAGTCAACCGCGCCACGCAAGTCCGGCCCACAGGCCGACACCTCCTGTCGATCTGTACGGCTAGGACAGGAACGCGACGATCTCGGCCAGCGACGGACTGTAGGCTTCGCTGGAGGTGTCGACCGTCAGGGACGGGACCGGCAGATCGACCGCCTGGAAGGCGTTGTGGGTCCGCAGCCGGGCGTCGGCGCTGATCTGTGCGTCCTCGTGCGCGATCCGTTTCGGGTCGGTCGCCGTACGCGCGGTGATCCGGGCGAGCGCGACGTCGGCGGGGACCGTGCAATGGATGATCCGAAGGTCGGCGCGGTTCAGCAGCGGGGTCAGGCCGGGACTCCAGATCCGGTCCTGGAACGCGGCTTCGGCCACGATCGTCGTACCGCGGCCTACCAGCAGCCCGATCACGTCGAAGAAGGTGGACAGCGTCCGCATCGTCAATGGGTCGCCGGGGCCGGGTACGAAGCCAGGCGTCGCGTGCGCCATCCCCTCCTTGATCTCGTCCCGGCAGATCGCCGGGCACCCGATCGCGGCGGCCACCTGATGCGCCAGCGTCGTCTTCCCGGTCCCTGGCGGGCCACTCACCACTACGACAAGAGGTTTGGACTGCACCGCCGCACCCTAGCCACCCCCGACGTCCGCCCGCACCAGGATTCCGGGAGACGTCACCGAAAAGTGTCCGTGCGGGCGGTTAGCGTGAGGTCCGGATGTGGCCAGAACGTCGGTGGGCAGGGGGTGACAGTGGACGGATGACGACCTATTCCGCGGTTCGTACGACGGGCATCTACTGCCGGCCCGGATGTGGGGCGAAGCCCCTGGCGGAGAACGTGCAGACCTTCGAGCTGGCGGCGGCCGCCGAGGCGGCCGGATACCGCGCCTGCCTGCGCTGCCGGCCGTACCGGGTCGCGGGGACCGTGCCGGACGAGGCGCCGGAGCTCGTCTGCCGCGCCGTTCAACTGATCATCGCCGGTGTGCTGGACGAGTCCGGCGAGGCGGCGCTCGGCGCGCGGCTCGGGCTGTCGGCGCGCCACCTTCGCAGGTTGTTCCACGAGCACCTCGGCGTCACGCCGGACCAGTTCGCCCGCTCGAGGCGAGCCCACTTCGCCCGCAGACTCCTCGATGACAGCGATCTGTCCATCGCGGACATCGCGTTCGGGTCCGGCTTCGGGAGTCTGCGCCAGTTCAACCGCGCGATGCGTGAGATCTTCCGGGCGTCCCCGCGCGAGCTCCGCGACCGGCGGCGCCGGACCGACCGCCTGGTCGCCGATGGTGGCCTGGCGCTGCGGCTGCCGTTCACCACGCCGTACGACTGGGAGGCGATGAGCGCGTTCCTCGCGTCGCAGGCGATCCCTGGCATCGAGTCGGTCGAGGACGGTGTCTACCGCCGGACCATCTCTCTCGACGGCGATCCCGGTCTGCTCGAGATCGGTCCCGGCGGGCCTGATTACCTGCTGCTGCACGCACATCTCCCGTACTGGGAAGGTGTCATCCACGTCGTGGAACGAGCCGCGCGACTCGTCGCCGTCGAAGCCGACCCGGACGTCCGCGTGCCGGGCGCGTGGGGGCCGTTCGAGGTCGCGGTCCAGGCGGTGGTCCGCGATCAGCTACCACCCGAGGACGCGTACGACGTACTGCGCAAGCTCGTCGACGTGTACGGCGTTCCGGTCGCGGGGCTCGGCCACGGCCTCACGCACGCGTTTCCGGGTGCCGAGGCGCTGACCGGTGCCGAGCTGGTCGGGCCGCTGGCGCGAGCAGTTGCTTCGGGCAACATCATGCTCGACGGTGGTGCGAACGCCGGGACGCTGATCCGTTCCTTGGAAGCAGTGCCCGGCGTCAGTCCGCAGGCAGCCCGTCACATCGTGCTGCGGTTGGGTGCGCACCAGGCGTGGTTCAGCGAAGCAGGTCGTTGAGCTTGCCGAACTCGGCTGCGGTGGCGAGCACCTCGTAGGTTCCGGTCGACAGCAGTTCCTTCGCTGCTGCCGTCGCCAGTCCGTACGCGCCGGAGGTGATCGCAGGTCCGACGCTGATCCGGGTCACCCCGAGTGCGGTGAGCTCGGCTACCGTGGGCGCGCCCGGGCCGACCATCACGTTCAGTGGCAACGGCGACGCGGCCATCAGCTCACGGATGGTGTCGGCGTCCACGACGCCCGGAACGAACAGCACGTCCGCGCCGGCTTCGGCGTACAGCTTGGCACGCTCGATCGTGCCGGTCCCGTCGCCGAACAGGTACGTGTCCGTCCGGGCGTTGATCACCAACTCCAGGTCCCCGGCGGCAGCTCGGGCGGCCGCGATTCGCGAAGCCTGCAAGGTCGGATCGACCAGCGAGCCGCCGGAACTGTCCTCGAGATTGATGCCGACGGCACCGGCTTCGACGACCTCGGCAACTGTCGCTGCGACATCACCGTAGCCGGACTCGACGTCCGCGGTCACAGGGATCGACACCGCTCCGACGACCGCGCGAAGTGCCGCGATTGCCGCCGTGCGGTCCAATCCGCCGGCATCCGTGACACCGGCGGCCCAGGAGACGCCGGCGCTCGTCGTCGCGATCGCGGCAGCCCCTGCTGCCTCGATCGCCCGCGCCGAGCCGGCATCCCATGCGTTCGGCAGCACCAGCGGCGGCTGCGCGTGCAACGCCCGCAGTCGCCGGGCGAGCTCGTTCTGCGCGCTCACAGGCTGACCAGCAGTTCATGATCGATCTCGACGAACTCGACGATGAGGTTCGCGAACTTCCCCGCGATCAGCTCCCGGTACGCCGCCGACCCGGTGTGCGCGTCGTACGCCGCCTGATCCGCGAAGTGCTCCACGAAGAGTAGGTAGTCCGGCTTCGCCGGATCGCGGTACACCCGGAACGACAACGTCCCCTCCTCGGCTCCCGGCCCGACCGGCGCGAACTCCCGCACCAGCTCCTCGGCCGCCGCCTGGTTGCCGTCCTTCAACTTGATCGGAAACACCTTTGCCAGCACTTGATTCCTCCTGGGTCCGACTGAACTCCCTCAAGCCTCGCGCGCGCACCCGGTCAGGGTCTGGCCATATTCGGCCATCTCCATGAGTTCAATATTTGAGACGATATGTCTCATAACACAAGATCCTGCGCTAGCGTGAGAATGTCGGCGAGGGCAAAGGAGCCTGGAGATGAACAACGTCTACACCCACGGCCACCACGAGTCGGTGCTGCGGTCGCACAGTTGGCGGACCGCGGAGAACTCGGCCGGGTACCTGCTTGCGCAACTGCGGCCCGGGATGTCGTTGCTCGACGTCGGCGCAGGCCCCGGCACCATCACCGCTGACCTGGCCCGGCTGGTCGACCCGGGGCGGACCACCGCACTCGAGGCAACCGAGGCGGCGCTCGACATCACCCGTGCGACGTTCGGCAAGCTCGACGTGAAGGTGGAGTTCGTGGTTGGCGACGTCCACGCGCTGGACCTTCCGGACGACACGTACGACGTGGTCCACGCGCACCAGGTGCTGCAGCATGTGGCGGATCCGGTGCAGGCGATCCGGGAGATGCGGCGGGTCTGCAAGCCGGGTGGGATCGTCGCGGTCCGGGACTCGGACTACCACGGCTTCACCTGGTATCCGGAACTGCCCGAGCTCGACGAATGGATGGCGCTCTACCAGCGCCTGGCTCGCGCGAACGGTGGCGAACCCGATGCCGGCCGGCGGCTGCTGAGCTGGGCCTTGGAGGCCGGCTTCGAGAAGGTGGACGCGACGGCGAGCACCTGGACCTTCGCCGACGAGGAGGGACGCGCGTTCTGGGGAGGAATGTGGGCCGACCGCATCCTGCAGTCGGCGATGTCCGACCAGGCTCGCAGAGCCGGCGTACCGGAAGAGACGCTCAACGCGATCTCGGAGGCGTGGAAAACCTGGGCTGCCCGCCCCGACGGCTGGATCTCCATCCTCCACGGCGAACTCCTCTGCACCGCCTAGCCGGACCTGTGGCACTCACCAAGTCGGCCTGATCCGGGCGCGTCACGCTCAGGCTCGGGGGAGCGGAGCCCCGGCGATCGGGTTGGTGAGTGGGACAGGTCCGCATCTAGGGACCAGGCGAGGCCAGGACCACGAGGTAGCCGTCCGGGTCGCGGAGCCACAGTTCGTCGTGGTCTGCGTTCGGGTTGTGGTGGACGTCGGTGTGCACTGTGGCGCCGAGCGCTCGAGCGCGCGCGGCGGCCGCGGTCAGGTCGTCGGTCTCGAACCACACCGCGACCCCGTTCCCCAACGGATACGAGGGATCCCCGAACGGCTCGTGATGGTGATCGACGTCCAGATTGTGCAGTTGCATCACCAACACGCCGTCCACCTCGAGCCGCTCGTACTCCGGCCCACCATGAGCGCTCACGGCTCCCAGCACCTCGCAGTACCACGCACTGCTCTTCTCGACGTCGCTCACCGCGATCAAGGTCTGTGGTCTCATACCGGCGACGCTAGGCGCCAGGCGGCTAGGTGGTCTTGAACGAATGGGAACGCTGCCGCGACACCTCGTAGAGCACGGTCGTGGCCGCGTTGGCGGCGTTGAGTGAACTGGCCGACCCGGTGATGGGGATCCGCACCAACTGGTCCGCGGCCTCGCGCCAGCCGGCGCTCAGCCCGTTGGTCTCGTTCCCGATCAGCAGCAGGGTCGGCTGGGTGAAGTCGAAGTCGAACACGTCGACCGTCCCGTGCTCGTCGGTGCCCACGACAGCGATCGGTACGTCGGCCGAGCGCCGTACCCACTCGATCACCTCGCGCTGTGACGGAACCCGGACGGCGGGGATGCCGAACAGCGATCCGGTGGTCGCGCGGACCGCCTTCGGATCGTAGACGTCGGCGGCGTGCCCGGTGACGATCACGCCGTGGGCGCCGAAGGCGTCGGCGGACCGGATGATCGACCCGATGTTCCCGGGACCGGTCGGCCGGTCGAAGACCACGCCGAGGAAATCCGGTCCCACCGGAATGCGATCCAGGTCGTCCGGTGGCAGTTCGAGGACTGCGATCAGTTCGGGCGCTGCCTCGTCCTTCTCGCCGAGTTCGGCCAGCAACGCGGGTTCCATCGCGACCCGCTCGACACCGGGCAACCGCTGCAGCAACTCCTGCGCCCACCGCGACAAGGGTCGCGAGGCATCCTGGATCACCGCGCGCACCGGCCAGCCGTTGTCCACGGCAAGCGAAATCGGTCGCACTCCCTGCACCAGGAACTCACCGGCCCGTTGCCGCTTGGTCCGGTTGGTCAGCGATGCCTGCCACACCTGGAACCGGGCATTCCGCGACGAGATCCGTTGCACGCCACCACCCTACGTGGACGGCGCTCCGGTCGACTCGCGGACGATCAGCTCGGGCCGGAACAGCAGCGACTGACCTTGGGTCGGTCCGGAAGCGTCCAGCCGGGCCCGGAGCTGGCTGAACGCGGCCGCCGCCATCTCGCGCATCGGCTGCCGGACCGTGGTCAGCGTCGGTGCGTACAGGTCGGCGAGCACGATGTCGTCGAAGCCCACGACCGAGACGTCCTTGCCGGGCTCGAGTCCGCCGTCGCGCAGTCCGCGGCAGACGCCGAGCGCACACATGTCGTTGATGGCGACGATCGCCGTCGGCGGCTCGTCGAGCGCAACCAGCTCCGCGGCGGCCGCGCGACCCAGCTCCGAGGCCTCGACATCGCCGAAGTCGTCGGCGCCGCTCCCGGTCGGCGCCCGCAGGGCAGCCTTCGGATCGAGCCCGGCCTGCTCCAGCCCGGCGACGAAGCCGCGGTACCGCTCCTTGCGGTTCACGCTCGCCAGCGCACCCGAGACGAACGCCAGTCGGGTATGTCCGAGCTCCGTGAGGTGCTGGGTGGCGAGTTGGCTGCCGATCGCGTTGTCGACGCTGATGCTCACCAGCGACGCCGGATCGCCGGCCTGCGACGTACGGTCGAACGCCACCAGTTGGAGACCGCGCTCGACGAGCGGCATCACGTGCTCGAGCGAGGGCAGCGAGGAGCAGAGCACGACACCGTGTACGCCGTCCGCCCACAGTTCGTCGACGTAGTCGCGCTCACGGCGGGGATCGCGCTCGGAGTTGCACAGCAGCACGTGGTAGCCCTCGGCCAGGGCGGCCGACTCCAGATACCGGGCGAGTGCGCCCCAGAACGGGTTGCCGACCGACGGGACGACGAGCCCGATCGTGGTGTTGCGGCCGGTGCGTAGCTGCCGGGCGGCCCGGTTCGGCCGGTAGCCGAGTTTGTCGATCGCCGTCTCGATCCGCTGCCGCGTCTCCGGCAGCATCCGGTGGTTCCGCCCGTTCAGCAGGTTCGACACCGTGCTCGGCGAGACACCTGCCTCGGTCGCGACCTGCTGGATCGTCACCTCACCCATGGCCACCCGCGCATTCTTTCTCACCGTTTCGCCCCGAACCTGCGGTCTCGCAGTGCAACGATGCATCAGTGGAGGCCGAAAGTCCAGCACGAGACGATTCGGCGTCGACCTCTTGACGATCACGAAGAACGCTTCCTAGCATGCGGTGCATCGTTGCACCAGTCCGCATCAGCAGCGCCGCTCCGACTGGTAGATCGTTGCACCACTCCTCTTCCGCAGCACCACGAAAGGCGCGCCATGGAGTACACCCGCAGATCAGTCCTGACGGCCCTCGGCCTCGGCGCGTTCGCCGCCGCCACCGGGTGTTCCGCCTCGCCGTCCGGTGACGGTCAGGCGGCCGCCGACGGTCCCGCCGAGGGCGAGATCACGCTGCTCACCCCGATCTTCGAGGGCAGCACCGGCAAGCAGTTGCTGGAGGGCAAACTGCTGCCCGCGTTCAAGCAGAAGAACCCGAACGTCACCGTCAAGGTCGACTACACGACGTACGCCGCGCTGAACGAGAAGCTGACCACCGGCCTGGCCGGCGGTCTGATGCCGGACGTGGTGATGCTCGGCGTCGGCTGGATCCCGCCGTTCGCGCACAAGAAGGTGCTCGCGCCGCTGCCCGACTCGCTGGCGACCCGCTTCGACTACGAGGACCGCGTGCTCGAGCCCTCCCGGTACGACGGCAAGCTCTACGCACTGCCACTCGTGCTGGACACCCGGATCGTCACCTACCGCAAGGACATGTTCGCCGAGGCCGGCATCAAGCAGCCGCCGAAGGACTGGGCCGAACTGCGGGCGATGGCCAAGGAACTGGCCCGCACCGACGGCTCCGGCAAGCTGACCAGGGTCGGGTTCGATCCGTTCTCGATCGACCTGCGGCAGTGCTGGGAGACCTTCCTGTTCGCCAACGACGGCAACCTGTTCGACGAGTCCGGCCAGCAGGTGCGGTTCAACGACGAGCGCGGCGTCGAGGCTTTGCAGCTGTTCCTCGACGTGATCAAGGACAAGTCGGGCGACTACTCGTTCAAGTCCGCGGCCGGTCAGCCGAGCACGCTGGCGCAGGGCCGGTCCGCGATGATGATGGCGAACAACTCGCTGTGGGTGCAGCTGAAGGAGCAGAATCCCGCGTTGCTCGCGGAGGACAAGGTCGGCGCGTTCATCCTGGCCAACAAGGTGCCGGCGATGTTGCAGGGCGGGACCCTGGTGGCCCGCTCGGCCTCGACCAAGCACGCGGCGGCCGCCCAGGCGCTGGTGGAGTTCATGGGTACGCCGGAGACGATCCTGCCGACCGCGGCGCAGCGCGGTTCGGTGCCCGGCGTGCAGGACCTGCGGACCTCCGACTACGTGAAGAACAACGGGTTCGTGAAGCTTGCCCTGGACAACATGAACAAGGCCCGCTCCGAGGGCGGAACGGCGGCCTGGATGGAGATCCGGGAGAAGATCAAGACCACGCTGGAGACCGCTGTGGTGGGTCAGCGGACCGCGCAGCAGGCGATCGACGAGCTGGCGAACCTGAGTAAGCAAGCGATCTCCCGCCTGTGACCGAGACCTTCAGCGGAAAGGCTCCGCCATGGCTGTGATCTCCCCACCGGCCCGGGTGCGCGACGCCGCACCCGGCCCGGCCACCACCCCGCCACCCGGCCGCTTGCTGCGCAGTCGACGACGTGCCGGCCTGCTGATGGTCGCGCCCGCGTTGCTGCACGCACTGATCTGGATCGGCATCCCGCTGGTCGCGGCGGTCGTCCTGAGCTTCACGTCGTACGACGTGCTGACGCCGCCGCGGTTCGCGGGACTGGACAACTTCCGCGATCTGCTCGGCGACGACGTGTTCCGGCGGGCGGTGCTGAACACCAGTGTCTACACGTTCTTCACCGTCCCGGTGGCGATGGCGATCGCGCTGCTGATCGCGCTGATGCTGAACGCCAAGCTGGCCGGGCGGGCGATCTTCCGGACCGCGATCTTCATCCCGCAGGTGACCGCGACGATCGCGGTCGCGCTGGTCTGGCTGTGGATCTACGATCCGCGCAGTGGCCTGGCCAACGCGATCCTGTCGTTCCTCGGCCTGGACGGCCCCAACTGGTTGTCCTCGACCAGTTGGGCGATGCCGGCGGTGATCGTGGTCGGCATCTGGCAGGGCATCGGGCTGAAGATGCTGATCTACCTGGCCGCGCTGCAGAGCCTGCCGACCGAGCTGTACGAGGCGGCGGCGGTGGACGGTGCCTCGAAGGCACGGCAGTTCTTCAGCCTGACCCTGCCGTTGCTGAAGCCGGCGACCTTCTTCGTCTTCGTCACCTCGGTGATCGGCGCGTTCCAGTCGTTCGACCAGGTGTACATCCTGACCGACGGCGGACCGGCCAACAGCACCACGATGATGACGTACGAGATCTACAAGTCCGCGTTCCGGGAGTTCCGGATGGGTTATGCCTGCGCGCAGAGCCTGGTGCTGTTCGCGCTGCTGCTCGTCCTGACCCTGGTCAACCGGCGGATCACCGGAGGCGACCGTGCCAGCCGTTGACGCAGTACGCCGGGTCCGGGCCGGCCGGATCGCGCTCTACCTGACGTTGTCCGCGATCTCCCTGGTGATGATCGTGCCGTTCGTCTGGATGCTGCTCACGTCGGTGAAGACGCCGGCCGACATCGGCGCGGTGCCACCCCGGCTGTTCCCGACGAAGTGGGCCTTCGGCAACTACGCCGACGCGCTGCGGGCGGCGCCGTTCGCGACGTACGCCCGCAACAGCTTCGTGATCGCGGCCAGTCACACCGTTCTGAACGTGGTGATCGCGTCGATGGCCGGGTACGCGCTGGCGCGGCTGCGGTTCCGCGGCAGCGGACTGATCTTCCTCGGGTTCGTCGGTGCGCTGATGATCCCGACGTACACCAAGATCCTGCCGGAGTTCCTGATCGTGCGGTTCATGCCGTTGTTCGGCGGCAACGACATCACCGGCCAGGGTGGCACCGGCTGGCTGGACACCTGGTGGGCGCTCATCATCCCGGGCGCGGTCAGTCCGTTCTCGGTGTTCCTGTTCCGGCAGTTCTACCTGGACCTGCCGGTCGAGCTCGAGGAGGCCGCGCGGCTGGACGGCCTCGGTGAGCTGGGCATCTACGCCCGGATCATGACGCCGCTGGTGAAACCCGCGTTCATCACCGTCGCGCTGCTCACCTTCGAGGGCTCGTGGAACAACTTCCTCTGGCCACTGCTGGTGACCAAGAGCGACAGCCTGCGGGTGATCCAGGTCGGCCTGTCGGTGTTCCGGACCGAGAACGACACCCAGTGGGCGTTCCTGATGGCCGGTACGACGCTGGCCACCGTGCCGATGGTGGTGCTGTTCCTGATCGGGCAGCGCTACTTCGTCCAAGGGTTCGCGACCGCGGGCATCAAATGACACACAGCGAAGGAGACCAACGTATGACCGAGGAACTGCAAGGCACGCGAGCGATGGTGACCGGGGCCGGGCACGGCATCGGCCGGGGGATCGCGCTCGGTCTGGCGGCAGCCGGGGCGGACGTCGTGGTCCACTACGGCAGGTCCGCCGACGCAGCCGCGCAGACCGTCGCCGACATCGAGGCACTCGGCCGGAAGGCGATCGCGGTCGGTGCCGACGTCACCAGTACGGCTGAGGTCGACCGGTTGCTGGACGAGACGGCCGGGTTCCTCGGTGGGCTGGACGTCCTGGTCTGCAACGCCGGCCATCTGATCGGCCGGGTCAAGGTCGAGGAGATGTCGGACGAGCACTTCCAGCAGGTCGTCGATGTGAACCTCGGCGCCACCTTCCGCACCACCCGCGCCGCGATCCCGCAGCTCGCCCAGTCGGCCAACCCGCGGATCATCACGATGGCTTCGCTCGCCGCGCACAACGGCGGCGGTCCTGGCTCGGTGGTCTACGCGGCCGCCAAGGCGGGGATCCGCGGGTTCACCAAGGGGCTGGCCAAGGAGCTCGGTCCGCAGGGCATCACCGTCAACGCGGTCGCGCCCGGCTACATCGCGGAGACCGCGTTCCACCAGACGTTCTCCACCGCCGAAGCCCAGGCGAACATGGTGGCCGGTACGCCGATCGGCCGCGCCGGTCAGGTCGAGGACGTCGCTAATGCGGTCCGCTTCCTCGCGCTGCCGTCGTCGGGCTACTTGACCGGGATCACCATCGACATCGACGGTGGCACATGGCCTCGATGACCGGACACCCGCCGGCCGAACGCGGCGGCTGGTGGCACCAGTACGTCTGTCCCGCGCACGGCGTCGAACTCGAGCACGAAGGGTTCGAAACCGGTGTGTTTCCGGCCGGAGGCGTGCCGTGCGCGTACGGCTGCCGCGTCGACACGGAGACAGTGCGTGGTGCCTGGCGTGTCCTCGCGCACCACTGGTGGGCCCGGCGGATCCGGCTGCTCTCGTACGACGGCGCCGGCGCCGAGTTGCTCACGTCGTACGCGCGGCTCTACCTGAAGCTGACCGAGTCCGGTGAGCATGAGCAGGCACAGGGGTGGATGCAGCGCGGACGGCTGTTCCACCAGGCGCTGACCGACGCGGTCTGGGGTGTGCCGATCGCGCATGCGATCCGCAACCTGGCCGGTCGGGCCGAGCTGGCAGAGACGTTGCCGATGCTCGACGACATGGTCGACGGCGCGCGGCGGGCCCGCGACGCGATGGTTGCCCAGGACAAGTTCTCCTCGAACTACACCGCCTGGTTCAACGCCCTCGGCGTCACCGCGGGTCAGGCTGCCGCGGCCGTGCGCGGAGAGTCGTGGGACGGGGAGAAGGAGTGGCTGTCCGGTGAGCACGGTCAGTTCGCGCATCTTGAGGTGGCGACCGGCGAGGACGGCTTCGAGTGGGAAGCCAGCACGTACTACCACGGCTTCGTCCTCCGGGCTTACCTGCTGAGCCTCCGTGGCGCCGACCCCGCACAGGTCCCTGATCGGCTCGAGGCGATGATCGGCGCGCTCGCCGGGATCGCGACTGACGGCGGCATCCTGCCGGCCCTGCACGACGGCCCGTACCGCCGGGTGCCGCTGGCTCTGGAATGGCTGGAGATCGTTGCCCTGGCACGCCAGTTCGCCACGAACCACGGTCTCGACGCCGTGGCCGCCCAGGCTCGTTCGGAGGTGGGCCCGGAGTACGACGGCCTCGAGGACAGGTTCGACGGATGGTTCGCGGGACCACCTCGCTCAGGCACAGTGCGGCCACGGCCGATGGTCGAGGTGTCCAACTCGTACGCCGTGCTCCGCGCCGGCGGCATCCACGCGATCCTCGACCATGGTCCGCACGGCGGCTCGCATGGGCACCACGACAAGCTGGCGCTCTACCTGTACGGCGCGACGACGCCGTGGCAGCCAGATCCCGGCCAGGTGCCGTACGGACACGCGGAATGGCGGCGCCACTACAAGTCCGCGGCCGCCCACCCGACGATCCGGATCGACGGCCTCGACCCGGACGAGGCGACCGGTGCGATCACGTACGACGAGACATCGGTGACCGCGGAGATCGCCGGTTGGTACGACGGCGTCCGGGCAACGCGGCACCTGATTGCCGGCGATGGCTACCTCGTCGACGTGGTCCGGGTGACAGTGGACCGGGAGCGGGAGATCGTCCTGCAGTTCCGGCCGGACGTCGAGCTGAGCGTGGAGGTCACGCCGAGCGAGGTGCGCACGATCTGGACAGGCGACGAGACGTTGTACGGCTACCACGTCGGCCAGGCCGTGCCGCTGGTTCGCCCAGGGCCAGGCCCGGCCGACGACCCACAGCGGACTCGGACTGGCCTGGATTGGACCGCCGTCGGAACAACGGCGACCTTCTGTTCCGTCTACTCGACCACGGTGGCTGCCGTCGAGGTGACCGACGACGCAGTCACCGTCAACGGGCACATGCACCGGATCGGAGATCGCTGATGCTGATCGAACACCGCCTCGACGAACTGCGTGACGGTCTCGACGGCCGGCATGCCGCTCGCTGGCGCCGGCTGCGCGAGCAGTGCGACTGGTATCGCACCCAGACCCCGCCGACCGAGCATCCGTCAGCGAGCATCACGTACCTCGGACCGGCGGCAGCCAACCTGGCCCTCGCCTACCGGATGACCGGCAACCCCGGCTACCGCGACGAGGCCGCGCGCTGGATCTCCGCGGCGATCGGGCTCCCGCACTGGGGCAAGGCGCACATGCCCGACCACGACCTGGACGCCGGCTGGCTGCTGCACGGGTTGTCGCTCGCGTCGACCTGGCTCGGCGACGACTTCGCGCTCGCGGACGAGTTGCGGGCGAAGCTGGAACTGCAGGGTTCGCGGCTGTACGAGTTCGCCGTCGAGTCCGAGGGCTCCTGGTGGAGTTCGTCGTACTGGCAGAATCACAACTGGATCTGCTACACGGGCCTGGCCGCCGCCGGCTACGCGCTCGGCAAGACCGAGTGGACCGAGCGCGCGAAAACGAACTTCGCCACGGTGATCGATCTGCTGCCTGCCGACGGCTCCGACATGGAAGGTGTCGTCTACTGGCGGTACGGCGTGCCGTGGCTGGCGACGTACCTGGATCTGCTGCAGGACCAGGAGGGTCTGGACTGGTGGGATCGCTGCCGGTTCCTGGCGAACACGTTCTCCTATCGCCTGCAGCAGTGCGCGCCGGGGTTCGAGGAGAACATCGATCACGGCGACTGCCACGACCGGCGCAGCGGGCACAGCGTCTCGCTGTACTACAAGCTCGCCTCCGCCTACCGGATCGGCGAGGCACAGTGGCTTGGCGACCTGGTCGCCGATCGCTTCTTCTGGCGTGAGGCATACGCGAGCGGGGTGAAGCCCGGCGTGATGCCGGAGGCCTACCTGGAGTTGCTCTGGTACGACGAATCGGTGCGACCGGTGTCGCCGGTGGAGAGCGCCCCGTTGTCGGCGTACTTCCCGGACCTCGGTCTGGTCACGGCGCGGACCGGATGGGACGACGACGCGACGATGGTGTCGTTCAAGGCCGCTCCCGGCGGCGGGCACCAGGCGTGGGAGACCTCGCATCGGCTGGACATCGAACGCGGATGGGACACCCTCAGTGCCGGGCACCACCACCCGGATGCCGGGTCGTTCGTGCTGACCTCGCGCGGTGCGTTCCTCGCTGTGGACGAGGGCTACAGCAACCGGAAGCGGGCCGGTGACCACAACCTGATTCTGGTCGATGGGCAAGGTTTCGCGGACGAGGACCGGTATCACGTCTACAAGGGGGCGCCGTACGAGCGGCAGGCCCGGATGGTCGACGTACTCGCGGCCGATGGCGTGGCTCACGCAACGGCCCAGATCGCGGCGATGTATCCGGCCGAGCTGGAGATCACCCGGCTCGACCGCACTCTGGTGTTCACCCCCGCCGGTCGTCTCGTCCTGCTGGATCGGTGCGCGGCCCAGTCGCCGCGTGATTGGACGTTCCTGCTGCACGCGGACTGGCCGATCGAGTACGGCGAGGACATCGTGCTGCGATCGGGATCCGCACAAGCGTGGGTTCGCCTGCACACCCCGCTGACCGTCGAGCCGGCCGTCACCGAGGTCGAGGCGAACCCGACGTCGAGTACGCCGAGTCTGCGGCTGACCCGGACGATGCACACCCTGCGCGCCACCGCGGAGCGTCGTACCACCGCGACGATGCTGACCACCATCGAGCCGACCTCGGCGTTGCGGCCGGCGCCGGCCTCCGCGCGCCGCCTCGATCTCGTCCGCGGATTCGGGATCGCGTTCGACGGGGAAACCGTTCTGTTGGCGGACGACGACGGGGTGATCGAGGGCGAAGGGTTCTCGGAGAAGGCCAAGGCCGTGATCGAGTCCGCCCGCGGGAGGATCACGCTATGACCAGGCGGGCGCTGGACTGGCTGGGATGGCTGGCGAGTCCGGTGCTGGCCGGTGCGGCGTTCTCACTCCTCTGCCTGGGGGTGGTGACCTGGTTGCCGGCCCTAGCGGCGGTCGGGTTCGCGCTCAACCGGTGGCGGACCGACGGCGACACCCGCTGCTTCACGGGCGTGTTCACCGGATGGCGCCGGTACTGGCGTCCGCTGCTGCCGCACTCGGTCCTGATGACCGTCGCGGCGGTGATTGCCGTCAGCAACTTGTCGTTCCTGTCCGGTCGCTCGGGACCGGTCGTCGTTGCCTTGTTCATGATCCACGTCGGCCTGGTCGCGGCCGCGATCACCTACCACCTCGCACTCGCGGTGGCCGCAGGTCGTGACCCTTCCGGCCCGCCCGCCGACTGGCGTCGTACCGCCTTCCGGCTCGCGTTCACTTCCGTCCCGCGCGGCACGGCCCTGCTCGGCGCTGCCATTGCCGCACCGGTTTTCTCGCTCGTCGTCCCGGCGGGCCCACTGCTTCTCGGCACCACGATTCCGGTTCTGATCGGCTTGCTCGTCGCCGACCACGCATAGTCCCCAACCGCCCCTAGGAGGACCATCATGTTCAGAGCTGTCCCGATCCTGCTGCTCGGCGCCGACTTCGACCCCACCGCCGCCTGCTGATGGCTCGCCCCTCCCGCCGATCAGTCCTCAGTGGGGCGCTCGGTGGCGCGGTTCTCGGCGGTACGACACTCGGCGGTCTCGCGACCGGTCGAGCCGACGCCGCCCCGCGCCACCGTTGGGTCACCACCTGGGCCACAGCCCACACCGCCCCCACCCCGACCGATCAAGACGCGACCCAAGGCTTCACCGACGCCACGATCCGCACCACGCTGCACCTTGCCGCCGGCGGCCGAGTCCGCCTGCGCTTCTCGAACGCCTTCGGAACCGCCCCGACGCTGGTTGGCCCGGTGACCGCCAACTCGAAGGCAGTGCTGTTCGGTGGCGAGCAGCAAATGGTGCTGGCCACAGGAGCCACGGTCATCAGCGACCCGGTAGGGCTGGTCGTGCCCGACGGTGGCGATCTCGTCGTGAGCCTGCATCTGCCGGGCCCGACCGGCCCGGTGAGCTTCCACCGGAACGTGCACGCCACCGGAGTCATCGCGGATTCCGGGGGTGAGCGGGCGACGAAATCCGTGTTCCTGCTCAGCGGTGTCGACGTCCTGACCGAGGGCAGGCGAACACTCGCCGTTCTCGGAGACTCGATCACCGAAGGTGTCGGGACGCCGGACGACGCGAACCTGCGATGGCCCGATGAGTACGCGGCGCGGTTCCGGCGGCGCCCGGCGGTGGCCAACCTCGGCATCAGTGGCAACCGCCTGCTGCTCGACGACGCGCGGTTCGGGCCGAGCGGTCAGTCGCGGTTCGACCGGGACGTACTCGCACTGCCGGGACTTCAAGCAGTGCTGGTGTTTCTCGGCATCAACGACATCCAGCAGCCACCGAGTCAGACCGACCCGGCCCGGCTGCTCGAAGGCTACGAACAGCTCGCCCGGCGCGCCCGCGACCACGACCTCGAGGTGCTCGGGGCAACGATCGGCCCGTTCAAGGGGTGGATCCGCTACACCGACGAGCTCGACCACGTCCGCAACCAGGTGAACGACACGCTGCGGTCCTCCCGCGTCTTCGACCGGCTCGTCGACGTCGACGCCGTACTGCGGGATCCGTCCGACCCGGCACAGCTACGGCCCGCCTTCAACAGCGGCGACGGACTGCATCCGAACGCCGCCGGGGCGAAGGCGATCGCTCTGACCCTCTGAGAGGACTTCCATGCCCGATCTCACCCTGCGCCGACGCACCGTGCTCGGCGGAATGCTCGGCTCGGCCGCAGTCCTGGCCGCCCCGTCCACCACCATGGCCTGGGCGGACGAGTCGACCGGCGAGCTCCGCCTCCGCTGGCAGACCCTGCTCACCGGCGGTCCGTCGGTCGACCCGTCCGACTCCGACCTCGCCGTCGCGATCGCGCGCATCGACCGGCTGGCCCAGTCCGCCCTGACGACCCTCGACCGCTCGGCGAACCGGACCACGCTCTGGCAGGACCTCGCGAGCACGACACTGTCCAACCACGTCGCCTCGAACTTCCGCCGGATCAAGCAGCTCGCGGTGGCCTGGGCCACCAACGGCTCGGCGTACGCAGGCAATGCGAGCGTGGCCAGCGACATCCTCGGCGCCCTCGAGTGGATGCACACGAACCGGTACAGCCCGGCACTCCCGCGCTACGACAACGACTACGACTGGGAGATCGGCGGTGCCTCGGCCTTCGCGGACACCCTCGTCCTGCTGTACGACGTGATCCCCGCCGAGGTGCGGACGACATACACGACGGCGATCAACCACTACACGCCGGATCCGAACCTCTGGAGGGCGGACCGGCAGATCGCGACCGGCGCGAACCGGGTGTGGATCGCGACGGTCGTCGCCGTCCGCGCGGTCCTCGACGGCGACACGGCCGCGTTGGTGCGGGTCCGCGACGCGATCAGCGATGTCGAGGGCGACGGCTCGAACAGCGTGCTGGCGTTCAACGACGCACCGGGCCGGACCGACAACGGCACCGGTGAGGGTTTCTACAGCGACGGCTCGTTCCTCCAGCACTACAAGCACCCCTACAACGGCGGCTACGGCAAGGAACTGCTCGGCACACTGTCGTCACTGCTCTACCTGCTCGGCGGTACGCAGTGGACCGTGACCGATCCGGAGCTCGACAACCTCTACGGCTGGATCGACGACGCCTTCGACCCGTTGATGGTGCGCGGTGACCTGATGGGTTCGGTCTGCGGTCGCGAGATCGCCCGGCCCAGCAAGCAGAACCACGCGCCGACCCAGACGATCATCGAAGGCACGCTCCGGCTCATCCCCGCGGCACCGCCAGATCGCGCGACCAAGCTGACCGCGCTGGTCAAGCAGTGGATCACCGAGGACACCTTCCGGGACTTTCTCACCGTGACCGACCCGGCCTCGCTGGTGGCGGCCCGGGCCGTTCTCGCGTCGACCACGCCGGCGCGCGGGCCTCTCGTCGTACACAAGCAGTACCCGCGGATGGACAAGGTTGCGCACCACCGGCCCGCGTTCACCGTCGGGCTGAGCGCGTATTCGTCCCGGATCTACAACTACGAGTCGATCCAGAACGAGAACCTGCACGGCTGGCACCTGTCCGACGGCATGGTGCTGGTCTTCGACGACGACCTCGGCCACTACTCGGGCGACTACTGGCCGACGGTCGATCCGTACCGGTTGCCGGGAACAACGGTCGACACCCGCCGACTCGCGGACTCCTACGGCTTCCGCAGTACCAGTGACGCCGACTGGGTCGGAGGTACGGCGGTCCCCGGGCGGACGATCGGTGCCTACGGCATGGATCTGCGCGGCTACGGGACGAACCTCGGGGCCCTGAAGAGCTGGTTCCTGATCGACGACGTGATGGTCTGTCTCGGCTCGGACATCACCGGCGAAGGGACGGTCGAGACGATCGTCGAGAACCGCAAGCTACGTCAGGGCGACGAGACCTTCACCGCGGCATCCGGCTGGTGTCATCTGGCCGGCACCGGTGGATATGTCTTCCCCGACCGGACACCCATCCGCGCGCTGAGAGAGAACCGGACCGCGACCTGGCGCGAGATCAATCTCAAGTACGGCACCGACGACCCGATCACCCGCTCGTACCAGACCGTCTGGATCGACCACGGCACCGCACCCGTTGCCCAGGGCTACTACTACGTGCAGTTGCCCACGGCCACCCTGGGAGCCACGAAGACCTTCGCCTGCAAGCTCCCGGTACGCCGGTTGCGCGCCGACTCCATCGCGCACGCAGTACGGCTGCAAGGCGTCCTCGCCGCGAACTTCTGGACCGGGGGAACCGTGGCCGAGCTGACTGCGGACGGCGCGGCCTCGGTGGTCATGGCGGCCGGGAAGGTAGCGATCTCGGATCCGACCCAGACCCGTTCCTCGGTCACCGTAGACCTCACCAAGCCCGGCCTGCGCCTGGTGTCGGCCGACGAAGGCGTTCAGGTGACCCGCCAGGGAACCGGCTGGCGCGTGGTCGTCGACACCACGAACCGCCACGGCGCGACCGCGACCGCCACCTTTCACTGAGGAGACACTCGATGCTCGTTGACATGCCCCTAGACCGGTTGCGCGAGTACCGGCCGGACCCGGAGGAACCCGCAGACTTCGACGCGTTCTGGAAGCAGACACTCGAGGACGCGGCCGGCCACCCGATCGACACCCGGTTCAGACCGTACGCCGCGCATCTGGCGACCGTGGATGTGCAGGACGTGACGTTCAGCGGGTGGAACGGGCAGCCGGTGAAGGCGTGGCTGCTCCTGCCGCGCCATCGCAGCGGACCGTTGCCCGCCGTTGTGCAGTACATCGGGTACAACGGCGGCCGTGGCATCCCGTACGAATGGCTGACCTGGAGCGCGGCCGGCTACGCCCACTTGGTGATGGACAACCGCGGCCAGGGCGGCGGCGGGAAGACGGTCGCCGACACCCCGGACGTCGCGCCGGACGGCCATGGGTCGTCGTCGCCTGGCTTCCTCACCCGAGGTATCGAGGATCCGCGCAAGCACTACTACCGACGGCTGATCACCGATGCGGTGCGTGCGGTCGACGCGGTCAAGAGCAGCCCTGACGTGGACAGCAATCGCGTTGCCGTCCTCGGTGGAAGCCAGGGCGGCGGGCTTGCCCTGGCGGTCGCCGGTCTGCGCGACGACCTGTCCGCCGCGATCGCCGACGTACCGTTCCTCTGCCACTACCGGCGGGCGTCGCAGATCACGGACAACGGTCCGTACGCCGAGATCGCGCGCTGGCTCAAGGGTCACCGGTTCGAGGTTGAGACAGCGATCAGCACGCTGTCCTACTTCGACGCCGTGAACTTCGCCGCCCGGGCGGTCTGCCCGGCGTGGTTCTCGGTCGCCCTGATGGACAACGTCTGCCCGCCGTCCACGGTGTTCGCGGCGTACCACCGCTACGCCGGTCCCGCGGAGCTGGAGATCTTCGCCTACAACGGGCACGAGGGCGGCGCGGAGTACGACCTGCCGCGCAAGCTCAGTGCGCTCGCCTCGGTCTTCGGCGCCGCCTGAACCGGACCAGACACCACAGGATCAGGGCCGGCAGCCAGAGCACCAGCAACCACGGTCCACGCCACCAGCCGGAGCCACGATCGAGCTCCGGCTGGTCGCCGGCCACGATGGGTCGTGCCGACGCGGACCAAGCCAGGAACGCATCCCCGATCGGCAGCGCGCCGAACATGTATCGCTTGGTCTTCAGGCCGCTGATCGGCAGCCCGAGCAGATCGCCTTCCCGGCCGAGCCGATCGGCGAGTGGATCGTGCTGGACCCGGGCTGCCCCCATCGTGACCACGGTCGCGGACAGACTGACCCCGAGGATCAACGGCCCGGAGTCGACATCACCTGTGCCGGCCACACCTTTCGGATACTCCCGGACGCCGATCCCACCGACGAACCGGTCACGGAAGATCTCGTACTGCGCGCGGGAGAAGACGGGATCGATCTCCACCAGGAACCGCTGGATGATGCTCTGCGACGACGCTCGCGCACCGGTCGTCACCGGCGCGACCTGATGCGGGATCAGGCCGGTTCCCCGATCCAGCTTGGTCTTGACCGCGGCCACCCAGTTCGTCGCGATCCGGCCGAACCGCGGTGCCACCAGGTCGTCGTACAGACGGAGGGAGGCGATCGCCACGGCGGAGTCGACCGGCCAGGCCTGGCCCGGATACGCTTCCAGATAAGGTGTTTTCGCGGTCCGGAACGCGGTCGCGATCTCGACCGACGAGCTGGTGAACTCGTCGAACTCGGCCGCGTCGGAGTGCTGCAGGGCGATCAGTCCGCCGCGCAACCAGTTCGTCCAGCCCGCGTGGAAGATGCCGTACCGCGGCCGCAGTGCTGCGTCGAAGACGGCGGTCCCGTCCGGCGACTCCAGCCGGTTGAGCGCCCACCGTGCTTCGGTCGCCGCGTCGACGGACCGCTCCGGATCGGCGAGGCCGACTTGGACCCAGGTCAGCCCGTAGAGCACGTTGAGGAAGAAGTAGCCCTCCGGGAACTGCTTCTGCGCTGCGTGGTCCGCGCCACCTTCGATCTCGGCACGCAGGAACGTCAGCTGTTTGACCACGCCGCCGGTGGGATCGGATCGAGGAAGCACCAGGCGCGCGGTGCCCACCCCCGCCACCAGTGTGGCGATCACCGCGACGCCGATCAGGAGCTTGCGCAGCACCCGGATCAACCTAGTGTCAACGGGCAACCAACGGCGGACCTGTGGGCGACCATCCGGTGACCGGACGGCTCAGGTACCGAGCGTCGACTCCCGCGTGACCAAGCGTGTCGGCAGCGCCATCTCGCCGGGGTGCGGTGAGCCCGCGATCGCGTCCAGCAGCAGGTTGGCGGTCCGGCGTCCGAGCTCTTCCAACTCCAGGTCGACCGTGGTCAACGGCGGGCGGCTGGCGAGGGCCATGACCGACCAGTTGTCGTAGCCGGTGACGGCGATGTCGTCGGGGACCGAGCGGCCGAGCTCGCGCAGGCGGTCGCAGACCCCGCGCGCAATCTGATCGCTGCCGCACGAGACGGCATCGAGCTCCGGGTTCGAACGCAGCAGTACGTCGACCGCATGCCGGCCCCACCGCTCGCTCCACTCACCGTGCATCGGTTCGCCGGCGAGCGAACTGCCCGCGGTCTCGACCGCCGCGGCGGCGCGGACCTGCGCGCTGTGGTGCGTCGCCGGTCCGGTGATGTGTGCGATGCGCCGACGGCCCAACGACAGCAGGTGCCGCACTGTCGACGCAGCACCGCCGTGGTCGTCCACGATGACCGAGATGTCGGCCGGGTCGGTCGACGGGCTGAACGCATACACGACCGGGATCGGTACGTCGATCGGCGCACGCGGCTCGGTACGTCGTCCGGTCACGATGATCCCGTCGACGCGGCGGGACACCAGCGAGCGCAGATAGTGCTGCTCGCGCAGCGGGTCGTCCCGGGTGTCGCACAGCACCAGCGCCATCTCGCCGGCGCTGAGCGTGTCCTCCGCGCCGAGCATGATCGGGATGCTGAACCGGCCGGAGCTGTCGGTAGTGATCAGCCCGACCGTGAAACTCCGCCCGGACGACAGCGCGCGACCGCGGCTGTCCGGGGTGAACCCGAGTTGCTCGGCGGCCCGGCGTACTCGCTGTCTGGTCTCCTCGCGGAGCTGACCGGTGTCGTTCAGCGCCTTGGACGCCGTACTCGTGGAGACGCCGGCCAGCGCGGCCACATCCGTGATCCGGGGCAGCGAAGGACCGCGAGACGCCATCGGCAACTCCTTTCCGAACTTTCCGGAAACAGTACCTCATGAAGCTCGGTGTGACCGGATTTCGCCAGGTCCGAGGGGTTGACCAGGCTGCCGAAGCTCTCTAGCTTCATCAAGGAAAACGTATTCTGGATTTTCCGAGAAGCCCTCCCAGCCTCCCAGGAGTCACGCCCTATGAGCGCTACCCCGGACGCAGTCCACAGCTCCCGCAGCCCGGCCGCCGGCACCCGCGGCCGATGGCGCCCCGTCGGCCTCGCCGACGCGAAGATCACCGGCGGCTTCTGGTCGCCGCGCCAGCAGCGCAACGGCGACAGCGCCATCCCCAGCGGTCAGGACCAACTGGAGAAGGCCGGCAACCTGCAGAACCTCCGGCTCGCGGCCGGCATCGGTGAGGGCGAGGCGATCGGCCCGGTCTTCGCCGACTCCGACGTCTACAAGTGGCTCGAGGCCGCAGCCTGGGAGTACGGACGCAATCCGAGCGAGGAGTTGCTGCAGCGCCAGCGCGACCTCACCGCGATCGTGGCCGCGGCCCAGCGCGAGGACGGCTATCTCGACTCGGTCGTCCAGCTCCGGTACGGCGACGAGGGCCGCTACCGGCAACTGGTCTGGAGCCACGAGCACTACTGCGCCGGTCACCTGATCCAGGCCGCCGTCGCGCAGGTCCGCTGCACCGGCGACCGTGAACTGCTCGAGGTGGCAATCAAGCTCGCCGACCATCTGGTGGCGACGTTCGGCGATGGCAAGACCGTGGACGTGGACGGCCACCCGGTGATCGAGATGGCCCTCGTCGAGCTGTATCGGGAGACGGGGACGACGGCCTACCTCGACCTCGCCCGGTGGTTCGTCGACGCCCGCGGCCACGGGATCATCAAGAACCACGGCCACGAGCCGGCGTACTTCTCCGACCGTGTTCCGGTGCGCGAGGCAACCACCGTCGAAGGTCACTCGGTTCGCGCGGTCTACCTCGCCGCCGGCGCGACCGATGTCGCGGTCGAGACCGGCGACACCGAGTTGCTCGAGTCGCTCAAACGGCAGTTCGCGCACATGTGGTCGACGAAGACCTACGTCACCGGCGGACTGGGCGCGCGCTGGGAGGGTGAGGCGTTCGGCGACGAGTACGAGCTGCCCTCGGACCGCGCGTACGCCGAGACCTGTGCGGCGATCGGTGGGATCCAGTGGGCGTGGCGGATGCTGCTTGCCACCGGTGAGGCGTCGTACGCGGATGCGATCGAGCGGATGCTCTACAACGGATTCCTGGCCGGAGTGTCGCTCGCCGGGACCGAGTACTTCTATGTCAACGCACTGCAGTTGCGCGGCGGGGCGCACGCGGACAACGGCCGCAGCCCGGCGCACGGTCGGCGCGGGTGGTTCGACTGCGCGTGCTGCCCGCCGAACATCATGCGCACGCTGGCCAGCCTCGACGGCTATCTCGCGAGCACCAGCGACGGCGCGATCCAGATCCACCAGTACGCCGCCGGTACGCTCACCGCCGGCGATGTCACGCTGACCGTCGACACGGCGTACCCGTGGGACGGCGCGGTCGGCATCACGGCCAGTGGTCCGATCGCGGTGGAACTGCGGATCCCAGCGTGGGCGGAAGGAGCGACCGTCAACGGCAAGCCGGTGGATGCCGCCGGCTATGCACGCGTGGATGCGGTTGCTGGTGAGGTGATCGAGCTGAAGTTGCCGATGGCAACCCGCGTCGTCGGTGCAGACCCGCGCGTCGACGCGGTGCGCGGCTGCAGTGCGCTGGAGCGCGGACCGCTCGTCTACGCGGTCGAGCAGACCGACCAGCAGGCCGATGTCGACGATCTCCATCTGTTGCCCGGGGCCTCAGTTGCCGCGAGCCACGACGATCAGTTGCTCGATGGT
Organism: Kribbella sp. NBC_00889; assembly: GCF_045207705.1. Classification (NCBI taxonomy): domain Bacteria; kingdom Bacillati; phylum Actinomycetota; class Actinomycetes; order Propionibacteriales; family Kribbellaceae; genus Kribbella; species Kribbella sp. NBC_00889. The sequence continues at coordinate 8,652,033 of NZ_CP108783.1, forward strand.
GTCACCGTGCTGAGGACGCGCGGGCGAGCCGGCGCCGGTCATCGCGACGCCGTCTGGCCGTTCGCGACCGACAGCGCGGACGGCGTCGCCGACGAGGTCGACGTGGTCGCAGTTCCGTACTACGCGTGGGCCAACCGTGAGATCGGTGCCATGCGCGTCTGGCTGCCCAGGGCCTGATCATGTTCACCCGGCGGAAGTTCCTCGGTCTGACGGCGGCGACAGCCGCGGCCGGCGCCGTGCCGGGCTGCAGCTCTGTCCTGCCCGAACCCGACGTGCAAGCGGTCGGGTTCGGGCAGGAAGCCACCGGCACCGTGCAGGTGTGGTGCCGGGCGGCTACGCAGACTGGCCTGACCGATCTGGTGAAGAAGTTCAACGCGTCTCAGCAACGGCTCACCGTCGAGCTGACGCCGGTGCTGGACGCACAGTACGTGACCAAGCTGGCCACCGCGATCCGCGGCCGGGGCGTGCCGGACCTGGTCGACATCGACGACATCAACTCGATGCTGTTCATCTACCGCGATGCGTTCACCGACCTGACCGAACCGCTGCAGGCGCTGGACTTCCGGGACAAGCTCAGCCCGGGCCACCTCCGGCTCGCGACCAAGGGCGACCGGGTGTTCGGAGTCCCGTACCTGGCCGACAACTCGATGTTCTGGTTCAACACCGAGCTGTGCGACCGCGCGGAGGTCGACCCGGACGAGGCGATCAAGTCCTTCGACAATCTGCTGGACGCGGCCCGCAAGCTGCGCAAGCTGGGCGACGACATCTACGCCTGGAGCTTCCCGGCGAACAGTCCGGGGGCGCTCGGGTTCGTCGTACAGCCGATGATCTGGGCGGCGGACACCGATCTGATCAAAGGCACGATCGGTGAGCAGTCCGGCAACATCGTCGGCAACGACGTGGTCCAGCGGATGCTCGAGCTGCACCGGCAGTTGTGGGTCGACGGACTGGTGCCGCGGGCGAACTTCTCCGACGACGCGTCCCGCTGGGGCAGCGACTTCCGGGCCGGCAAGGTCGGCATCTTCCCGTCGAACTACAGCGTGGTCGTGTCGGCGTCGGACGACAAGTTCCACCAGAAGGTCGCGCCCCGGTTGCTGTCCGGACCGGACGGGGGCTCGGCGTTCTTCGACGGTGGCGACAACATGTGCATCCCGCGCGGCGCGAAGAACGCGTCCGGGGCCTGGGAGTTCGTCCGGTTCGCTCTGGACCTGCCGCAACAGATCGACCTGCCGGCGGGCGGTTACACGCCGGTCCGGTCGGATGCGAGAACGACGGAGTTCGCGAAGAAGTACCCGCTCGCGACGCTGCCGCTGGAGCGCATCTCGGAGGGCTACGCGCCGACCACGCTGTCCTACAACCTGCTCTACAACCAGCCGGACGGTCCATGGCTGCAGATGTTCCGCCGGGCCGTGTTCGACGGCGAGCTGGAGGCCGCCATGAAGGAAGCACAGCAGAACTACGACCGGATTCTCTCCCAGGGACAAGCATGAGTACGGACGTTGGAACCCGGCGTACGCACCGGCTCGACTCGGGCTCACGCAAGGCGGCCTCGGCCGGACGACGGGCCGGGCGCGGTTCACTCACCCATCCAGCCCGGACCGGCTTGCTCCTGGTGACGCCCGCCGTGCTGTTCGTCGGGGTCTTCGTGCTGGTGCCGCTGGCCTTCGCCGTGGTGATCTCGCTGACCAACTGGCCGCTGATCGGGACGGTGAAGTTCAGTGGGCTGAAGAACTACACCGCGATCGCGTCCGATGCGGCGTTCGCCAAGTCGGTCCTCTACACCCTGCTGTACACAGTCATCGTGACCGGGCCGATACTCGTGCTCGGGTACGCGCTCGCGGTCCTGGTACGACGTAAGCGCCGCGGCGCGACGTTGTTGCGGACGGTCTTCTTCCTGCCGTTCGTCGTCGGCCTCTCGACGTTGAGCTTCGTCACTGTGCTGGAGGCTCAGCCGGACAGCGGCGCGATCAACATCGTGCTCCGCAAGCTCGGCATCACCGACGGTACGACGGCCTGGCTGGTGGACGGACCGCTCGCGACCGGACTGATCTGCGTGCTGGTGATCTGGGGTGTCAGCGGCCTGACCATGATGCTGCTGATGGCCGGCATGCAGGCGATCCCGCGCGAGTTCTACGAGTCCTCTGAACTCGACGGCGCGACCTGGTGGCAGCAGGAGCGCGAGATCACCATTCCGGTGCTGCGCCGGACGATCGCGATGTGCGTGATCATCTCGGTGGTCGGCTCGCTGCTCGCGTTCACGCAGTTCTACATCCTGACCCGCGGCGGGCCGGGTACGGACACCACCACTGTCGTCCAGTACATCTACAACCGCGCCTTCGTCCAGCTACAGCTCGGTGCCGCGACCGCGCTGTCGATCGTGCTGGTGATCGTGGTCGGACTCGTCACCGCGGCCCAGTTCTGGCTGCTCCGGGAGAAGGACTGACGATGAGACTCAAGAACACCCTGTACGTCGTCGGCGGTGGCGGTGCCTTCCTGGTCTTCGCCGTACCGTTGCTGTGGGCCCTTTTCCGGTCGGTGCAGCCGAACGATGTGATCGTCGCGGCGCCGGATGCGTCCACGTTCTTCCACTTGACCTGGGACAACTTCCGGACCCTGATCGAAGGACCGGGCAATCTGATCCGGTCCGTCGGGAACAGTCTGATCGTCGCCTTGAGTACGGCGGTGCTGACCGCCGTACTGGCGACCTTGGCCGGGTATGGGTTCGCGCGGTTCCGCTTCCGCACTGGGCCGTTGTTGTTCGCGCTCGTGGTGGTGTCGATGATGATCCCGTTCCAGGCGATCCTGACTCCGCTGTACCTGGAGATGAATGTCCTGCGGCTGACCGACAGCCTGCTCGGGCTCGTGCTGTTCTACACCACGGTCAACCTGCCGTTCGGCGTCTTCGTGATGCGCAACTCGTTCGCCTCGGTGCCGGTCGAGCTGGAGGACTCGGCCCACGTCGACGGCTGCGGCACCCTCCGCATGATCGGCTCCGTCCTCCGCCCGCTGATCACACCAGGAGCCGCGACGGTCGCGCTGTATGCGTTCCTGGCCGCGTGGACGGAGTTCCTAGGTGCCTTGACCTTCCTCACCAAGGACGAGCTCTACACGCTGCCGGTCGCGCTGGTGAACGTCCAGGCCGGCGCGTACGGCGAAGTGAACTTCGGCTCCCTCGTCGCGGGCTCCGTCATCGCCATGATCCCCTGCGTCGTCCTGTACGTCGCCCTCCAGCGCTTCTACGTCACCGGCCTGGCCTCCGGAGCCGTCAAAGGCTAGGGCGGATCTTGTGGTCGGGGTGGGCGGCGGCGTGGGCGTCGGCCACCTCGCGGCACAGGGCCATCAGTTCGGTCTCGTTGCGGACCTGCTGCTTGGCCTGCGGGCCCAGAGCGGTGATGTGGTCGCGGGCCCTGAGCAGCCGCTGGAAGATCCGCTCTCGTTCGGCGGGGTCCTCGGTGTACTCCGCGTCCAGATAGGCGGTCGCGTCGCGGCGGATGTGGGCCATCGCGGTCTGGGTCCGGCCGCGGGTGCTGAACAGGGACGCGAAGATCGTGATCAGCAGGACGACCAGGATGACGACCAGGGACAGGCCGGTACTGATCTCGACCACCTCGACGTGGTCGCCGCCGTTCACGAACGGCAGGTTGTTCTCGTGCAGCGCGTGCAGGATCAGCTTGGCGCCGATGAACGCGAGGATCGCGGCCAGCCCGAAGGACAGGTAGATCAGCCGGTCCAGCAGCCCGTCCAGCAGGAAGTACAACTGCCGCAGGCCGAGCAGGCTGAACGCGGTCGCGGTGAACACCACGAACACGTTCTGGGTCAGGCCGAAGATGGCCGGGATCGAGTCCAGCGCGAACATCAGGTCCGTGCCGCCGATCGCCAGCATCACCAGCAGCATCGGCGTCATCATCCGGCGCCCGTCGACCATGGTGGTCAGCCGGTCGCCGTCGTACTCCTCGCTGGTGCGGAACAGTTTCCGGCTCAGCCGGACCACGATGTTCTGGGCCGAGTGCGACTCCTCGGTCTCCGGCTTGAGCATGTTGCCGGCGGTCACCAGCAGTGCAATCCCGAACAGGTAGAACACCCAGGCGAACGTGTTCAGCAGCGCCGACCCGACGAAGATGAACCCGGCGCGGGCGATCAGCGAGACCACGATCCCGACCAGCAGCACCTTCTGCTGGTTCTCCCGCGGCACCCGGAAGCTGGTCATGATGATCAGGAACACGAACAGGTTGTCGACCGACAGCGCCTTCTCGGTGATGTACCCGGCGAAGTACTCCGAGCCCATCGCCGTACCGCCGAAGACGAACGTCCCGAGGCCGAACAGTACGGCGATGCCGACGTACACGGTGGACCAGATCGCGGCCTCCCGCAGCGTCGGCACATGCGCCGACCGGACGTGGAAGAAGTAGTCGAACAACAACAGTGCGACGATGCCGAGCAGGGTCAGCACCCAGACCACCGGGGACACGGCCATGGGCTCAACCCAACCACGGCGGGTCTGCCTCTGGACAACCCTTCCAGAAATTTGCCTAAAAGGCATCTTTGCACTTTCGGCAAACTTTGCTACCGTCGAGGACATGGCCGAAGGGTTGCGGGAGCGGAAGAAGCAGGAGACGCGGATCGCGTTGAGCTGGGCGGCCGTGCGGCTCACGGTCGAGCGGGGCCTGGCCAATGTGAAGATCGAGGACATCGCGGCCGAGGCCGGGGTCTCGCTGCGGACGTTCCGGAACTACTTCTCCAGCAAGGCCGAGGCGGTCGCCGCCCGGGAGGTCGACCGTAGCCTGCGGATCGCCGCCGAGCTGCGCGCCCGGCCGGCCGACGAGCCGCTGTGGACCGCGATCCGGGCGTCGATCGGGTCGGAGTTCGCGCTCGGCGAGACGGGTCACGGTGGCGAGCAGCCACCGGACGAGCGGTGGCTGGCCGGGATCCGGCTGATGGTGACCGAGCCGTCGTTGCAGGGTGAGATGGCGCGGGCGTACGCCGCGGCGAGTGCGGAGTTCGCCGACGCGGTCGCGGATCGGACCGGGACGCACGGCTTGTATCCGCGCCTGGTCGCCGAGGTCGTCGGTTCGGCCCGGGCGGCGGCCATCGCCGAATGGCTGCGTGCCGATCCGCCGCGGTCGATGGCCGATCTTCTGTCGGAGGCCCTCGACCTGGTCAGCGCAGGTCTCCCCGAACCCGAACAGCACTAGAACCCACACCTCAAGAAGACCCCCGGCGCCGCCGGGGCGGTCAGTCACGCCAACTTTCCTTGGAAGGACACCTGTCATGGATGCCGATGTCGTCATCGCCGGGGCCGGACCGAACGGCCTCATGCTCGCCTCCGAACTGCGGCTGGCGGGAGTCCGGCCGATCGTGCTGGAGCGTCTGCCCGAACGCAGTGAAGTGCCGCGGGCCAACGGCCTGGTCGGCCAGGTCGTCCGGATGCTCGACCGTCGTGGCCTGTACGAGCGCCTCAGCGGTCGGTCCGGGCCGCCGGAACCGCAGCCGGGCTTCGTGTTCGCCGCGATGCCGCTGCACCTCAGCCAGCTCGACGACAACCCCGTCTACCTGTTGCCGGTCCCGCAGCGCCGGATCGAGGAAGTCCTGCAGGAGCGCGCCCTGGAACTCGGCGCCGAGATCCGCCGCGGCCACGAGCTCACCGGTCTGAGCCAGGGCCCGGACGCGGTCACGGTCACGGTCGACGGCCCGGACGGCAGCTACGAACTGCGCGCCCGCTACCTCGTCGGCGCCGACGGCGGCCGCAGCCTCACCCGCAAGCTCGCCGGCATCGACTTCCCCGGCGTCACCAACGACTCCATGGTCTCCCGTACGGCGAACGCCTTCGTGCCGTCGGAGTACGTCAATCCGGCAAACGGCGTACTGACGATCCCCGGGTACGGCGTGATCGCGCCGTTCATGCATCACCGCAACGAGCGCGGACTGTTCGTGTACGCGCCGTTCGCCGACCGGCTGCCCGCGATCAGCACCGGCGAGTGGGACGACGCCCCGGACGGTGAGATGACGTTCGAGGAGTTGCAGGAGAGCGTCGACCGGGTGCTCGGCGTACACCTGCCCTTGACCCCGCCGGAGGGCGACGGTCCGCACTTGCTGCGGCGGGTCACCGGTGGGAACAGCCGGCTCGCCGACAGGTTCCGCGAGGGCCGCGTGCTGCTGGTCGGGGACGCTGCCCATGTGCACTCGGCGATCGGCGGACCTGGGCTGAACCTCGGTCTGCAGGACGCGATCAACCTGGGCTGGAAGCTCGCCGCCGAGCTGCAGGGCTGGGCGCCTGACGGACTGCTCGACACCTACGAGTCGGAACGTCGGCCGGTCGGCCAGCGGGTGGTCATGCAAACGCAGGCACAGTCCGCGCTGATTGCTCCGGGCAACGAAGTGACGGCGTTGCGAGAGCTGTTCGGTGAGCTGTTGTCCGAGCCGCGGAACGTGCAGCGGATCGCGGACCTGATCACCGGCGCGGACATCCGCTACCACGACGGCCCGCATCCATTGGTCGGTCGGTGGGCGCCGGATCTGCAGGTGGATGGCACGCGCCTTGCCGAGCTGACCCGGGCCGGTCGTCCGCTGTTGCTCGATCTCACCGAGGGTGCATCCTTCGCCGCGACAGTGAGCACGGATCGAATCGAGGTCGTCACGGGTCGCGGTGAGTCGCCGATCGCCTTGCTGATCAGGCCAGACGGGTACGTCGCCTGGGCAGCAGACCACGACGGTGTCGCGGAGCAGGAGGGCCTGCGTACGGCGCTGGCCAGGTGGTTCGGCGTACGCGCGGATCAGGAGCGGCCCTTGACCAGCGCGACCAGATAGCGGCAGGGATCCGTCGCCGGGTTGTGGAACGTGGTCGGCATCGGCGGCCCGAGCTGGAGGCAGTCGCCGGTCTGCAGATCGTGGATCACCGGGCCTTCGTGGAAGCGGAGGCGGCCGTCGAGGATCCAGAGTTGCTGGTACTTGAAGATGTAGGCGTCGGCCGGATACGAGACCGAGGCGCCGGGCGGCAGCTCGACCTCCACCAGCTCGAGTGGTCCGTCGGTGATCGGTGACACCGCGCGGCGGCGGTACCCGGTCATCGGATCCGTCCACACCGGTTGGTCGGCAGCGCGCCGGAGCAGGTCATCGGTGTTCTCGGCGCGCGCGACCAGCTCGGACAGCGTCATACCGAGGGCGCCGGACAGCCGGCCGAGCAGGACCGCGGTCGGCTGGGCCTCGCCGCGCTCGATCTTGCCGATCATCGCGCGGGACACCCCGGATCGATCGGCCAGCGCGTTCACGGACAGGTCCTGCGCGACGCGGGCAGCCTGCACGGTCGCGGCGAGCGAAGCGGAGAGTTCGTCAATCACGCTTGCCACTATAGCGACAGTTGTGGCTACTATCGTGACATGCCAAAGATCAGAGACGCCTCCGCGCTCGACGGCCCTGCCTGTGCGGCGATCTACACGCCGTACGTCACCGGCACCGCCATCACCTTCGAGACCGAACCGCCGACGGCGGCGGAGATGGCCGACCGGATCGCGAGGGCACAGGCGACCCACGCCTGGCTGGTGCTCGAGGAGGAAGGCGACGTGATCGGGTACGCGTACGCCGGTCCGATGAAGCCGCGCGCGGCGTACCGCTGGTCCTGCGAGGTGAGCGTCTATCTCGAGCTCGGCCGGCGCCGGACGGGTGGCGGCCGAGCGCTCTACGAAGCGTTGTTCGAGCGGCTGACCGAGCGTGGATTCCGGACGGCGGTCGCCGGGATGACGCTGCCGAACGACGCCAGCGTCGGACTGCACCAGGCCATGGGCTTCGAGGAGATCGGTACCTATCGGCGGATCGGCTGGAAGCTCGGCGGCTGGCACGACGTGCACTGGCGGCAGCGCCCCCTTGCCATCCTCCCGGACCCGCCGGCGGAGACCCGCTAGTTCGTCGGGTCCGTCATCGGCGGGCAGGTGCCGCCAGGCTTCGTGACGAGCTCGAAGTGCCACATCTCGTTGGACAGCGTCTGACAGAGACCAAACTGCGCACCCTTGCGGATCAGCCAGTCGTCCGCGTCGGTCGGGCCGATGTCGACCGCGCGGCCGGTGACATGGTGGGACTCGTCCGGTTCGGCGACGAACTCCAGGGCCTTCTTCTTGCTGCCGTACTTGCGGATCGCCTTGTCCAGCAGCTCTTGCTGGTACTTCTTGCTCCGCCAGCCCGTGGTCACCTGCATCGTGATGCCCTTCTCCTTCATCGCCTGCTCGGCCTGCTGGACCGCCTTCCGCAGGGCCGGGTCGAGGTTCGCGACGCCGGGCAGACTGGCATCGAAGGCCGAGGTGTGGTCCGGCAGCACGCCGTCCGCGGCGCCGGGCGGACCGCTCTTCGACGACGATGCACTGGCCGTCGACGGTGGCGGGTCGTCCTGGGCGGACACCGCCGTACAGGACGACGCGGTGAGACTGATGACCGCGGCAACGACCGCCAGTCCGGCCAGGGCTGACTGCCGGCGTTCGCGTTTGCGGATGGCAACGAGTTGATCGGTCAGCATGGCCACCAGTCCAACTCGGCCGATGTTGCCGCAGCGTCTGCGTTTCGGCATACGTTTTCGATACGTCCGGCCTGGTTCAATGGACGGTATGCGGGTGCTGGTCGTCGAGGACGAGGTGTGCCGGCAGATCGTTGCGGACTGACCGTCACCGTCACCCTGCCGGTGGCTGACCTCGTCGGCGGGTGAGGATGGTCCGGTGAGTGACGAACGCCTGCCCGAACCTGAAGTGACTGTCCGCCGCGCCGTCGAGTCCGACGACACGGTCCTGCTCGAGATCGACCGCACGTCGTGGGACGCGTCGTCCGGCTTCCCGTCGTACCAGGAAGCCGTCCGCGAGAGCTTCTTCGAGCGAAGCGGTCCGGAGGCGCATCTGGTCGCCGAGTACGACGGACAGGTCGTCGGCTATCTGCGATTGCAGGACAAGTACCCATTTCCGGAGGGCGCCGGTGTCCTTGCTGTGAACGGCCTCGCCGTCGCCCAGACCGCCCGCAGCCGAGGCGTCGCATCTGCCCTGCTCGAAGCAGCCGCCGCCGAAGGACGCCTCCGCGGTGCCCGCAAGATCACCCTGCACGTCCACAGCACCAACGCCATCGCCCGTCGCCTCTACGAACGTCACGGCTACGTGGTCGAAGGCACCCACCCCAAGGAGTTCCTCATCGAAGGCACCTACATCGACGCGCTCGACATGGCGAAGATGCTCTGATGACCACCTTCGTTGCACCCGACGGAGTCCAATTGGCCTATCGGCTCGTGGGGGCGGGGGAGCCGGTGGTGTGTGTGCCCGGCGGGATGCTGCCGAGTACCTACCTCGGAGATCTCGGCGGGCTGTCGGCGTACCGGCAGCTGGTGATGGTCGACCTGCGAGGCACTGGGGAGTCCGGTGGGCCGGGCGAGCCGGAGAACTGGCGGTGTGATCGGCAAGTGCCGGACCTGGAGGCGCTGCGGGAGCACTTGGGTCTGGAGCGGATGACGCTTCTCGGGCACTCGGCGGGCGCGAGTCTGGTGACCCGGTACGCCGCGGAGTACCCGGAGCGGATCGAGAAGCTGGTGTTCGCCACTCCGGGCACGCGATCGGTCGGGATCGACATGACGGCGGACCGGCGGCGCCTGGTCCTCGAGTCACGCAAGGACGAGCCGTGGTACGCCGAAGTGTCGGCGGCGTTCGAGGCGCTCCAGACCAGTGAGGCCGCGGACTGGGCCGCCCTCAACCCGATGTCGTACGCGCGCTGGGACGCCGAAACCCAGGCCCACCAGGCGTTCGAAGACAGCCTCGCCAACTTCGACGCGCTCCGGCAGTTCAACTCACCCGACGCCTTCGACCCGCCCGCGACGCGGGCCGCGCTGGAAAAGGTCGAAGCCCCGGCCTTGGTGCTGGCCGGGGCTCTCGACTGGGGCACGGACACCGTCGCCGCCGAGGCGTTCGCCGGAGTCTTCCCGCAGGCTCAGTTCGTGGTCCTGCCGGGAGTGGCCCACCATCCGTGGCTCGACGATGCCGAGGGCTTCGTGAGCACGGTGGTGAGGTTCCTCCGAACTACGGGTTGACGCCGTGCTCCCGGAGCCAGGGCTCCGGGTCGATCGGGGAACCGCCACCGGGCAGGACCTCGAAGTGGACGTGCGGGCCGGTGGTGTTGCCGGTCATGCCGATGGCGCCGACCTTGCTGCCGGCCGACACGGAGTCGCCGACCGAGACGTCGAACTCCGACATGTGGCTGTACGACGTGACCGTGCCGTCGGCGTGGCGGACCTTCACCTGGCGGCCGTACGCGCCTTCGTAGTCGGCCTGGATGACCTCGCCGGCCATCACCGAGCGGACCGGCGTACCCATCGGGGCGGCGAAGTCCAGGCCGGTGTGGTTGTGGGCCCAGCGGCCGCCGGCCTGGTCGAAGCGCGCGGTCAGGTGGTAGCCGGTGGTCGGCAGGACGATCTTCGGGGCGGCCTTGGCCTTCGCGGCGGCCGCCTTGGCCTTGGCGAGGGCGGCAGCCTTCGCCGCGGCGAGGGCCTTGGCCTTGGCAGCGGCCTTGCGCGCGGCGACGGCCTTCGCGGAGGCCAGCGCCAACGCCCGCCGTTCGGTCAGGGTCGCGTTCGCGGCCAGCCGAGCGGCCCGCTGCTTCGCGGCCTTGTCGGCCGCCGCCTTGGGGGTGGCGGCCAGCGACAGGTCGATGCGGGACGAATCGCGCGAGCCGAGGTCGCGCCGATCGATCCGGGCCGCGGTGAGAGCGTCGGCCTGTGAGGGGCTCAGGCCGGTGCTGGTCGGGGCGGGCCCGGTCGCGGACGACGAGACGCCGACCGCGGTCGTTCCGGCTGCGGCGGCGAGAGCGGCGGTCAGGCCGATCAGTTGGCCGCGGCGGCCGATGTTCCGACGGGACAAGCGATGCTTGGCCACCCGGCGCGCAGTGGCCAGGCGTCGTAGTGCCGGCCGCTCTGCTTCCGGCACGTCATGGTGGTGAGACACGGGGGCCTTCCAGGGGAGGGTGTGCCGCCTGAGGGGGTGACGGCCCATCGACCATAACGAGCGCCTCTCAACAGCCTCAAACGCTGAGCGCGACGAGATCACGGAATTCTCGCGACGCGCTGTGATCAGCTCTCTCCGCCTCGTGTGCGCTCAGGCGTGCGAACCCGGCGGAAGTGAAGAGTGTTCACCGTGACGCGGATCACGCGCGAAATGGCGCTGAGCAGACCTTCTGGACCGGTATAAGGCGCCATTGCGCAGGTGTCTGCTGGTCGCAGACGGAGGCTGCGCGGGCCCGGATCGGCGGGTAGGACTGATGGCATGCGGATCGCGATCTTGGGTGGTACCCGATTCATCGGACGGGCAGTCACGGAGCAGTTGGCTGCGGACGGACACACGCTTCTGGTGGTGCATCGCGGGGAGCATGAGCCCACCGGGCTGCCCGATGCTGAGCACGCGCACGTGGACCGACACGACGGTGCGGCGCTGGCGGCGGCGCTGAAGCCGTTCGACCCCGAGGCGCTGGTCGACGTGTCCGGGATGAATGCGGCGGCGGCCGACGCGGCGCTGGGCGCGGTCGGGGAGTCGGTGAGGCTGGTGGCGATCTCGAGTTGCGACGTCTACCGCGCGTACGACGCCCTGCACTCGGGCCGGAACACCGACGCGGTGCCCTTGAGTGAGTGGTCGCCGCTGCGGACGCGACGCTTCGTCGACGGACCGCAGTACGAGAACCTCGAGATGGAAGAGAGGTACCTGCCGCGCGGCGCCACCGTGCTGCGGCTGGGTGCCGTCTACGGGGAGCACGACTATCAGCGGCGGTTCGAGTTCGTCCTGCGCCGGGTCCGGGCCGGTCGCCGGCAGATCCCGATCGGGTCGGGGCAGTTCCTCTTCAGCCGTGTGTACGTCGGTGACGTCGCCGCGGCGGTCTCTTTGGCCCTGGCGGGAGATCAGCGCGGTGAGGCCTTCAACATCGTGGAGCCGACGACAGCGCCGTACGGACTGCTGGCCGAGCAGATCCTGGAAGCGGTCGATGCCCAGGACGTCGAGTTGGTGAAGGTCCGCGACGACCTGCTGCCGGCGGATCTGGAGCTCACCGGGACGTTGAGCCAGCACCTGCTGATGGATTCGTGGAAGGCGCACACCATGCTCGGCTGGGAGCCGACGGACCCGGCCGGGACGCTGCGAACCTCGGTCCGCTGGCACCTGGACAACCCGCCGCCGGACGGCTCGGACGACTTCTCGGCCGACGACGCCGCGCTCGAGTCCGCTGCCGGGTCCGCTTAGGCGGAAATTTGGTCAGAGCAGGTGCGAGGAACCGGTATGCTTTCCGGGTCGGACAGAGGGGACCGCAAGGTGCGCCCGGCTCGATTTCACATCGGGAGGGCGGACCGTGTAATCTCTCTCCTCGGCCCGCCCCTTTAGCTCAGTCGGCAGAGCGTCTCCATGGTAAGGAGAAGGTCTACGGTTCGATTCCGTAAAGGGGCTCTGAGCACGGCATCTCACTCGGTCCGCCGGGTGGGGTGACGAACTCACCCGGCGGGGTAGCTCAGGTGGTTAGAGCACACGGCTCATAATCGTGGTGTCGCGGGTTCGACTCCCGCCCCCGCTACCCACCGACCAGTACTACGAGAGTGCGCGGAAGCTGCGTGCTCCTGATCAGAAGAGGCAGCAGTGGCCAAGTCAACCGACATCCGCCCGAAGATCACGCTGGCGTGCACGGTCTGCAAGGAGCGCAACTACATCACCAAGAAGAACCGGCGCAACAACCCGGATCGTCTGGAGATGAAGAAGTACTGCGCGCGCTGCAACGACCACACGGACCACCGCGAGACCCGCTGACCTCAGCTTTCTTCGCGAGGGCCGCTTCGGACACCGAAGCGGCCCTTTCGCTGTGCCGTTTTCACTGCGGCTGGACCGGCCCTTTCGTTGGGCTCAGACCGTGAGGATCGGGCGGCCGTCCTCGTAGGCGGTCAGGCGCTCGTCGCGCGGAGTCAGGCAGCACGAGCCGCAGAGCGTGCCGGTGCCGACCTCGCTGGTGTAGTAGAGACAACAGGTGTTCCGCAGGTAGACGAGCTTGCCGGCCGCTGTCTCGACCTCGCCCAGCCGGGCCAGGCCGCCCGGCGCCTTGGCGACGAACGTCTGCCAACGCTCCAGCAGGTGCGCCGGCTCGACTGTCTCCTCCTCGCGAGTGGCGGCGCAGAACCCCATCGCGCAACCGGCCGCCACCCCACCGTGGAGCTGCCGGAGACCGGCCCGGGTACGCCGGTGCAGTTCGGCGGACAGAGGTAAGAAGTGCTGGCGGAGGACTACGTCGTACAGGGTCTCGAGGCCGCCCGGGAGGTAGTCGGCCGACCGTACGGCGACGGCGGCGAGGCCGTGGCCGTCATGCGGGCGGACCCAGAGGTTGTGCGGGCGGATGTCCAGGACATGTCCCTCGAGGGCCCACAGCAGGAGCGCGGTCGCGGGGGCGCGGCCGGCGTAGAAGGACATCAAGCTGAGCGCGTTGGCATGGGCGCTGCGGTGACCGCTGGCGTCGTTGTCGCGCTTGAGGAGCTCGGTGAGCTCGGGGCCGTCCGGCTCCAGAATCCGATCGACCCGAAGCCACTCGGAGCCCGTCGGCTCACCGATCTCCAGTTTGTACCGAGGCGCGTACCTGGCCAGCGCCGCCACTGCCGTCACGATCAACCTTCCCCAGTTCCGGTTGAGTGGGTGGCGGCACTCGGAGGAAGAGCGTACCTGCCAGTCCCATGCCTACTGCGCGGCACTCGGCACGGCATGGGACTGGCAGGCACGCTCTCGCAGTGTGCCAGTAGGCTCTTGCGATATGACGATCGACGCCACGATGGTCGGCCGGAGCTATGCGGCCGCCGAGTCCTACCAGGTCGGCCGGGAGAAGATCCGCGAGTTCGCCGACGCGATCGGCGACCCCAACCCGGCGTACCGGGGTGCCGATGCGGTCGCGCCGCCGACCTTCGCGTTCATGCTGGGCAGCCGGGCGCTGGAGCAGTTGCTGAGCGACGAGGAGCTCGGACTGCGGCTGGACCGGATCGTGCACGGCGCGCAGAAGTTCAGCTACACCCGCCCGATCAAGGCCGGCGACGACATCGCCGCGACCGCGACCATCACCACCGTGCGCAAGGCCGGTGACGTCGAGGTGATCATGTACGAGACCGCCCTGACCACCGTCGACGGCGAACCGATCGCCACCTCGACCTCCACGATCTCGCACAACCGGGCGGGCGCATGAAGACCGCTTCACCGGGCCTCGAGTTGCCCCCGTTGACCGTGACGCTTCGACGTGACGACCTGGTCCGGTACGCCGGTGCCAGTGGCGACTTCAACCCGATCCACTGGAGCGACCGGATGGCGGGCGCGCTCGGCCTGCCCGGCGTGATCGCGCACGGCATGCTCACGATGGCGACCGCGGTCCGCGTCGTCACCGACTGGCTGGACGACCCGGCCGACCTTGTGGAGTACGGCGTACGGTTCACCAAGCCGGTCGTCGTACCGGATGACGACAAGGGTGCGAGCGTGACGTTCTCGGCGAAGGCCGACAAGGTCGCCGACGGGCTGGCCGAGTTCGACATCACCGCTATCGCCGGCGAGGAGAAGGTGCTAGGCCGGGCCAGGGCGGTTGTGCGCGTCTCGTGACCACGCATGTACGCCTGGCCGACTTCACCACCCTGCGGATCGGAGGGTTGGCCGACAAGCTCGTCGAGGTCAGCACCGAGGAGGACCTGATCACCGCGGTCCGCGACGCCGATGCCGCCGGGGAGCCGGTGCTGCTGCTGTCGGGCGGCAGCAACGTGGTGATCGGCGACGACGGCTTCCGCGGCACGGTGGTCAAGATCGCGACGCGTGGCATCCGCGTGGACGCTGACATGTGCTCCGGGGCAATGGTTCACATCGCCGCCGGTGAGGACTGGGATGTCGTCGTCCAGCGCGCGATCGCCGAGGAGTGGAGCGGACTCGAGTCGATGTCCGGCATCCCCGGGCTGACCGGGTCGACGCCGGTGCAGAACGTCGGCGCCTACGGTCACGAGGTGGCCGAGACGATCGCGTCGGTCCGCGTCTGGGACCGGGTCGACAACGCGGTTCGCACGATGTTCGCCGCCGACTGTGGGTTCAGCTACCGGAACTCGCGCTTCAAGGCCGACCCGTCGCGGTACGTCGTACTCGAGGTCACCTTCCAGTTGCCGCTCGGCGACCTGTCCGCACCGGTCGGGTACGCCGAACTGGCCCGGGTACTGGATGTCGAGCCTGGGTCGCGGGCGCCGATGACCGACGTACGGGAAGCCGTGCTGGGGTTGCGGCGCAGCAAGGGCATGGTGCTGGACCCGGACGACCACGACACGTGGAGCGCCGGATCGTTCTTCACCAACCCGATCCTGGACACGCCGGCCGACGTACCCGCGGGTGCGCCGCAGTGGCCCCAGCCCGACGGCCGCGTCAAGACCAGCGCCGCCTGGCTGATCGAACACGCCGGCGTCTCCAAGGGCTTCGCCATCGGCTCCGCCGCCGTCTCCACCAAACACCCCCTCGCCCTCACCAACCGCGGCAACGCCACCGCCAAGGAACTCCTCTCCCTGGCCGCCCACGTCCGCAACCAGGTCCACCAAGCCTTCGCCATCACCCTCACCAACGAACCAGTCCTGGTGAACTGCACCCTCTGATCCGTACCGAAGAACGGGTAGTAGTAGCGGAAACCCGGGCGCGGCGACCGGCAGTCCACCGTGATCCACAGGTCCGGGGGTGACTACTACCCGTCCGTCGGTACCCCTGTGGATGACTGCCGCCGGGAATCCGCGTAAGTCGGCAGGATTTCGGGGTGGAGTCCGTCGTCGAAGTGCTGGCCCGGTCGGGCGGCTGGGGAACTTTTGCCGAGCTGGTGAGAATGACGTCCCGGCGTGCACTGGCACGCGCGGTGCGTCACGGAGACGTGGAGCGGTTGACGCGGGGGATCTACGGACTCCCGGAGCTCGCCAGGGATCTCTCGACGGCCATCGCGTACGAGGGAGTCCTGTCGCACACCAGCGCAGCGGCGGCTTGGCGGTTGCCGCTGCTCGTGACCCCACAGAAGCCGCACATCACCCTGCCCCTGAACCGCAACGCACGATCGGGTCCGCCCGCCGTTCTGCACTGGGCGGCTCTTCCAGCGGCTGACCGGCACCACCGACGCACCTCACTCCTGCGCACAGTCTCCGACTGTGTCCGGATTCTTCCGTTCGGCGAAGCCTTGGCTGTTGCTGACGCTGCGCTCGCGACCGGTCGGCTCAGTCGTGACGAGCTGGAGGCAGCCCTGCTGGCTCTGCGAGGTCAAGGGCGGCCGAATGCCGTCAGCGTCGCGGCGGCCGCCACCGGACTGTCGCAGAGCTTCCTCGAGTCGATGCTGCGAAGTCTGCTGCTCGTGGCGGGCGTCGAGGGGTTCGAGCCGCAGGTACTGATCGACACCGGGTGCTTCCGCGCGCGGGTGGACCTGGGGCACAGGCAGGCTCGTGTCGCACTAGAGGCCGAGGGCTATGAGTTTCACGGGTCGGCCACGGACTTCGCCGACGACTGCCGGCGGTACGACGAGTTGATCGCCGACGGATGGCTTGTCCTCAGGTTCACCTATCAGCAGGTGATCGGTGATCCGGAGTGGGTTCTGGCCACCGTGCGGAGTGCCCTGACGCAACGCCTCGGTGTACCGAGGAACGGGTAGTAATCGTCCACCTGAGTGCTTGGGCGATAGCCGCAGGCGTGGAGGTCGCCTGGCCCGATCACTACTACCCGTTCGTCGGCCCGCTGAAAAAGATTTGCAGCTGCCTCTTCCCTGAGCTGGTCGGTCTCGCTAATCTTTTGCGAGATTCGATGGGAGGTGGGGTGTGAGGCGGAAAAGATTTTCGCGGCGGGAGGTGCTGGCCGGGCTTGGTGCGGGGGCGCTGGCGACGGTGGTGCCCGGGTGCTCTGGTGGGGGAGCGCAGTCGGCTGTGCTGCAGGTCTGGGGTGGAGTGCCGGCCGCATCCGGGCCGGCGAACGTGGTCAAAGCATTCGAGCAGCGGTTCCCGCAGTACAAGGTGAACTACACGCGGTTCGTGAACGACGCCCGCGGCAATCTGAAGCTGGACACCGCGCTGCAGGGTGGTGTCGACATCGACGTGTACTTCACCTACTCGCCGGCGTCGCTCGCGCTCCGGGCCGGGTCCGGGCTGGCCGCGGACCTGACCGACCGGGTGACCCAGGACCCGCAACTGAAGGTGTTCCTCGACACCGATCAACCGCGGGCGTACCTCGACAACGGCCGGATCAAGGCGCTCGCCACCGCCCGTGAGCCGTTCTTCGTACTGCTCAACGAGAAGCTCCGGCAGCAGGCCGGCGTCGACCTTCCGCAGCAGTGGACGATCGACGAGTACCGCGAGACCGCGAAGAAGCTGACCACCGCGAAGACCATCGGCGCGTACACCGTCCCCGACGTGGCCCGGATCGCGCTCGGCCCGAACTACTGGTACGACGGCGATCGTTCGAACTTCGGTGATCCGCACTTCGAGCAGAGCTTCCGGATCGGCCAGGACATGATCCGGGAGGGGTCCGCGTTCCCGTGGACCGAAGTGCTCGCCCGGCACCTGGACTCGTACCAGCAGAACTCGTTCCTCGGCGAGGAGTTCCACCTCTGGTCGACCGCACCGTTCAACCTGCGGTACCTGTACGACCCGAAGAAGTTCCCGCACGACTTCAAGGTCTCGTTCGCGCCACCCCCGACCGTCGGCGGCCAGGACTGGAACGGCGGCAGCTACAACAACTTCGTCATGGTCAACCCGAGGTCGCCGAAGGCCGAGGCGGCCTGGGAGTTCGTGAAGTTCTGGCTCACCGAGGGGTCCACGCCGATGCTCGCGGGCGGCAAGCTGCCGACGCTGGGCAACGTCACCGACGACCAGGTGCTCACCGGAATGCTCGGCAAGGAACCTGAGAAGTACTTCGACGTCGAGTCGTTCCGCCGTGTCGTCCTGGACGCGGAACCGAAGCTCGCCACCGACACCCGGCTGGCCGGGTTCCCCGAGATCACCCTCGCGGTGAAGCAGCAGAAGGACCTGTGCTGGCTCGGCGAGAAGGATCCCGGCGGGGCGATCCGTGAGGTACGCCGGGTCGCCGACGCCGCGATCGCCCGGAACGAGAGGAGTTCCTGATGGCCACCGCCACCGTCGTCGCAGCGGAACGGACCACGGTCCGGGCCGATCCGGGTCCCGGGATCAAGCCGAAGGGCTGGATCGGGCTGCTGTTCATCGCGCCCAACCTGCTCGGCGTCATCGCGTTCACCCTGATCCCGCTGATCAGCGTGATCGTGCTCGCCTTCACCGACTGGAACCTGGTGTCCGGCCTCGGCGGCATCAAGTTCAACGGTCTCGACAACTTCATCGCCATTGCCCGCGACCCCGGCTTCTGGAGCGCGGTCGGCCTGACCCTCGTGTACGTCGGGGTGTCCGTGCCGCTGACCGTCGTCCTCGGACTGGGTCTCGGGATCGCGCTCAACCGGCCGCTGCCGGGACGCGCCGTACTCCGAGCGATCTTCTTCCTGCCGTACATCGTCAACATCGTCGCGATCGGCATGACCTGGCTGATGCTGATGAACCCGAAGGCGGGCCTGGTCAACCAGGTGCTCGACGTCTTCGGGCTGCAACCGGGCTGGTTCGCCTCGTCGCACTGGGCGCTACCGGCGCTGATCGTGATGGCGGTGTGGGGTGGCGTCGGCTACTGCTCGCTGATCTATTTGTCCGCGCTGCAGGACGCGCCGCGGCAGCTGTACGAGGCGGCCGACATCGACGGCGCCGGGGTGTGGGCGAAGTTCCGTGTGATCACCTGGCCGTCGTTGCTTCCGACAACGATCTTCCTGCTGGTCACGCTGATCATCGGTGCGTCGCAGGGCTTCGGCCTGATCGCGTTGATCACGGCCGGCGGGCCGGGCGACTCGACCACGACGATCTCCTACTACATGTACCAGACGGGCTTTCAGTTCTACCGGTTCGGCTATGCCTCGGCGATCGGCCTGGTGACCTTCGTCGGTGTACTGGTGCTGACCCTGGTGACCTGGCGGGCCCAGCGAGGGAGGGCTCTGCATGACTAAGCGCGCCAAGTGGTACTGGGGGATCCCGCTGTGGATCCTTGCGATCGCCTTCCTCGCGCCGTTCGCGTGGATGCTGTCGACCGCGCTCAAGCAGGACGTGGACGCGTACAAGATCCCGATGCAGTGGATCCCGGATCCGTTCCAGTGGGACAACTTCAGCACCGTACTGAGCGGTGTCACCTCGGTGCTGCCGGCGTTCGGGCGGTCGGTGTTCGTCGCCGTACTGCGGGTCGCCGGGGAACTGATCACCGCGACGATGGCCGGCTACGCGTTCGCGCGGATGTCGTTCAAGGGCCGGGACAAGCTGTTCCTGGTCTACCTGGCGACCGCGATCATCCCGGCCCAGTTGTTGCTGGTACCGCGGTTCATCTACTTCCAGAAGCTCGGGCTCTACGACACGCTGTGGGCGCTCATCCTGCCTGGCATGTTCACGGTGCTCGGGACCTTCCTGATGCGGCAGTTCTTCGTCAGTCAGCCGGCCGAGTTCGCCGAAGCGGCCCGGATGGACGGCGCGAACGAGTGGCGAGTGTTCACCCGGATCTACTTGCCGTTGGCAACACCGGTGATCAGTGCACTCGGCATCCTCGCGTTCGTTTGGTCCTGGAACGACTACGAGACGCCGCTGGTGCTGATCAGCAACCCGGAGCGCTACACCCTGCCGCTCAGCCTGACCAACTTCGTCGACGAGCAGGGGCAGATCGCACCGGGTCTGACCATGGCCGCCTCGGTGATCTCGATCATCCCGGTGCTGATCGTCTTCGTCGTCCTGCAACGCCGCTTCATCGCGGCCATGACTCACACAGGGATCAAATGATCAACGTCTCAGGTGTCTTTCCGGATCTCGCGCAGGTCGGCGACTTCGGTCCGCCACGCAGCGAGCTCGGCGTCGGTTCGCTGATGCCGTGGAACGGGAAGCTCTACGTCCAGAACTACAACTCCCACAAGGCGCCGTCCGGTGCCGGCGTCAGCCTCCGGCGGATCGACGCCGACCTGTCGATGGAGATCGTCGCCGAGACCCTCGGTGTGGACGGCACCTACACCAACCGATTCGTGCACTTCCCGACGTCGCAGCTGGTCCTCGGGCCGCACGTTATCAGTGCCGACCACAAGATCGTCACGATCCCCGAGCTCCAGCCGCTGCGGGTCTGCGGTACGTCGCGGCACCTGACCAAGCCGGACACCCACGTGTACGTGCTGGCGATGGAAGGCGAGCTGCTCGAGCTGGACCTGACGACGTACGAGTGCACGCAGCTCTTCGACCTCAACGACGAGCTCGGCACGGACGGCGAGATGAAGGTCCACTACAAGGACTGCTACACCTCGTTCGGCCGGCTCGTCGTCTGCTCCAACGAGTACGCCGAGCCCGAGTGGGAAGGCGTTCGGTCGCGCGGGCGGCTCGCGGAGTACGACGGCCGATCGTGGAAGGTACTGCGGGAGGACCCGTACACCGCGATCGGTGGGCGGCACGAGTTCGGCGGGACCATCTTCGCGACCGGATGGGACCGGGCGTCGGCGATCCTCGAGGTGTTCACGGAGGCCGACCAGAAGTGGACGCGGTACCGGCTGCCGAAGGCATCGCACTGCTTCGACCACAAGTGGCAGACCGAGTGGCCGCGGATCCGGGAGGTCGAGCACGAGCGGCTCCTGCTCGACCACCACGGCATGTTCTACGAGCTGTCGCCCTGGGCGTACGGCGGCCGGATCTGGGGCGTGCGGCCGATCTCGACCCATCTGTGGGTGCTGGGCGACTTCTGTTCCTGGCGCGGCATGCTCGTCGCCGGTGCGGACAACGCCTCGCCGAGTCACGGACTCAACCCGACCACAGCCGAGCCGCAGTCCGGGCTGTGGTTCGGGAAGACGGATGACCTGTGGAGCTTCGGCAAGCCGGCTGGGTGGGGTGGTCCGTGGTGGGAGACGCCGGTCGCCGCCGGGGTGCCGTCGGATCCGTATCTGATGACGGGCTTCGACGGGAAGTGCCTGCATCTGGAGAACTTCTCGGCCGATCCGATCACGATCACTGTCGAGATCGACTTCCACGGGCACGGGCGCTTCGGGGCGGTCACGGAATTGGCGGTCGAGCCGGGGCAGATCCGGACGCACGTGTTCCCGCCCGGATTCAGCGCGCACTGGGTGCGGGTCGTCAGCGACACCGACGGTGTGGCGAGTGCCCAGTTCGTCTATACGTGATGATCGCGGAATGGGAGACATGGAGAGAGCTGACAGCCCGAGCCCGTTGCAGCTGGTCAAGCGCGCCCTGCCGGAGCTGAACGGTGCGATGCAGCGGGTCGCCGAGCACATCCAGGCGAACCCGGACGAGGTCGCGCGCGGGTCGATCACCAAGCTCGCCGAGGCCGCGCAGACCTCGGCGGCGACGGTGACCCGGTTGTCGACGCACCTCGGGTTCGCCGGGTACCCTGCACTCCGGGCTGCCCTGGCGATGGAGGTCGGCCGCGGGATCGAGGCCGGCTGGGCGAGTGACATCGGGATGGCGATCGGTCCGGCGGACCCGCCCGAACAGGTGCTCAACGTGCTGGCCAGTACCCAGGCCAACGCTCTCCGCAACGCGCTGGCGTCGATCGACCTGGCGGCTGCCGCCCGGGTCGCCGATTCCATCGCGGGCGCACGACGTACCCATATCTATGGGGAGTGGGGCGACGCGATCCCGGCCCGCGAGCTGTACATCCGGTTGCTGCGGATCGGGATCCCGGTGTGGTTCTTCGACGGGCCGCAGGCCGGGTCGATCGGCAGCGGGTTGCTGGAATCCGGGGACGTCGCGCTGGTCGTGACCCGGCAGGGGAACGATCCGGCCACGCTGGAGTTCGTCAAGCGCTCCAAGGCCGGGGGCGCGCTGACGGTCGCGATCACCGGGGTCGCGGACTCGCCGATCGGCCGGGTGGCGGAGGTCGTCTTCGACACCGGTACGCCGGTCGGTGGGACCTGGACCGAGTTCTTCGCCGGGCGGGCCAGTGACACCTTGACCGCCGGCCTGCTGTTCGTCCTGGTCGCGCAGCGCGTCCCGGACCACCTCACGGCCAACCACCCGAACGGGCCCGGACAACCCGTCATCACACCTGACAGCTGAAAGGTTCCTGCATGCAGCAGCTCGAAATCCAGACCGATCTGACCGTCGTCGGCGGAGGGCTCGCCGGTATCTGCGCCGCGATCGGCGCGGCCCGGCAGGGGAGCACGGTGGCGCTGGTCCAGAA
The DNA here is from genome assembly GCF_045207705.1 of Kribbella sp. NBC_00889. Taxonomy (NCBI): domain Bacteria; kingdom Bacillati; phylum Actinomycetota; class Actinomycetes; order Propionibacteriales; family Kribbellaceae; genus Kribbella; species Kribbella sp. NBC_00889. The sequence goes on from NZ_CP108783.1 coordinate 8,674,286, forward strand.
CCGGCCGGTGCTCGGCGGCAACTCCTCCAGCGAGGTACGGGTGTGGGTGTGCGGCGCGACCGCGCACGGTGTCCAGCACTTCGCCCGGGAGACCGGGATCATGGGCGAGCTGTTCGTGGAGAACCAGTACCGCAACCCCGAGGGAAATCCTTACTACTGGGATCTCGTGCTGCTGGAGGCGGTCCGCGCGGAGCCCCGGATCCAGCTGTTCCTGAACACCGACGTACGGACCGTCGAGGCTTCTGCCGGGGAGATCCGGTCGGTGACCGGATGGCAGATGGGGTCGGAGAAGGAGATCCGGTTCGTCAGCCCGGCGTACGCCGACTGCTCGGGCGACGGCCTGATCGGGTTGCTCGCGGGAGCGGAGTACCGGACGGGACGCGAGCCGCGGTCGATGTACGACGAGTCGTGGGCGCCGGACGTACCGGACAACGACACGCTCGGCAGCACGATCCTCTTCTACACGAAGGACATCGGCGCACCGGTGCGGTTCGTGCCGCCGTCGTTCGCGCGCGACATCACCGAGACCGCGATCCCGGATCGCCGCGTGATCCGGTCGGATCTGAACGGATGCGCGTACTGGTGGATCGAGTGGGGTGGAGAGCTCGACGTCGTCGACGACAACGAGGCGATCCGGGACGAACTGCAGGCAGTCGTCTACGGGATCTGGGACTACATCAAGAACTCGGGGCGGTTCGACGCGGACAACCTGACCCTGGAGTGGATCGGGTCGGTGCCGGGCAAGCGCGAGTACCGTCGGTTCCTCGGTGATCACGTGCTGACGCAGCACGACGTACTCGGGCAGACGCTGTTCGAGGATCGGGTCGCGTTCGGTGGGTGGTCGATCGATCTGCACCCGCCTGGTGGGGTCTATGCGAGCGAACGCGGGTCGAAGCACTGGCATCCGGATGGGAACTACCACATTCCGCTGCGGTCGCTGTACTCGCGGAGTGTGCGCAATCTGTGGATGGCCGGCCGGAACATCAGTGCGAGTCACGTCGCGTTCGGCACGACTCGGGTGATGGCGACCTGCGCGATTCTGGGGGAGGCGGCCGGCATCGGGGCTGCTGTTGCCCTGCGCAACGGTTTGTCACCGCGTGAGTTGGCTTCCTCGCGCTTCGAGTTGATGCGGCATGCGCTCACTCGTGCCGATGGCTCCGTCCTCGGTGTCGTAGACGATGATCCGGCCAACCTTGCTCTGCGGGCCGCTGTCACGGCGTCGTCGACGCTGACCCAGCCGGCTGTCGAGGTCTCGTCGGGCACGTTGCCGTTGGACGCCGATATCGCGATGGTCGTGCCGGTCGATCCTGCGCTGGATCGTCTGGAGCTATTGGTCGACGCTGCCGAAGAAGCCGTACTGACCGTCGAGCTGCACGACCCGGTCAACCCGCAGAACTATCTGCCGTTGGCGTTGATCGACTCGCGCTCTGTGCCCGTGGCCGCGGGGGAGAAGCGGTGGATCGACGTACCTGTCGACTATCGTCCGGACCACCCCGGCAACGTGATCGTGGTCCTCAAGCAGAACGCCTCTGTCTCCGTCCATACGGCGGCGACGGGGTTGCCCGGGATGATCTACTTCACGCATCGCGACCCGTCGCCTGATGAGCAGTGGACCGAACAGTTCCGCGCCTGGAAGCACATCCTGCCGCGGGCTGGTCTGTGCCTTCGCCTGGGGGAGACGTCGGCGTACGCACCGGAGAAGGTGATCGGCAGCTACTCCCGCCCGTACGGCGGCCCCAACCTCTGGTCCTCCGAAGACCTCGCCTGGGACCCCGACCCGTGGATCGAACTCAGCTGGTCCGCCCCCGTGGATGTCTCCGAGGTTGTCGTGATCCTCGACGACGATGTCGAAGAGGACCTCATCAACCTCCACCACCACCGCACGCCCTTCACGTCGCTCCCCACCCTCCTCGAGTCCTACACCCTCGAGGCTCGCAACGGCACCGCCGACTGGCACCCCATCGCCACCATGACCAACAACCACCACCGAACCCACCGCCACCCCCTCCCGACCCGGACCCCCATCACCCACCTCCGCCTAAAACCCCACACCACCAACGGCTCCCCCCGAGCCCATGTAACCTCCCTCCGCGCCTACTGATCCTGCTGGCGACGCGACCGGAGTTGCCGGTAGAGTTGTCGGTGCCCAGGGCAATAGCTTGTGGGAAGTGAACCCGGCAGCCATCCGGACGGTTGGTGAGCCGGGTTCCGCGCGTTCAGACGGGTCGGGTCGTGCAGGACTCGCGAACCTGCTCGCGCCATTCACCGCCCTTGGCCCACGCCCAGACCACCGCGTCCGGGATCCACAGCAGTGGATCCAGATGTGGCGCCAGCAGTGCGTACTGAAGTGTCTCGACACAGTCATAGATCCGGACCGCGCGGTACAGCGTCTGCCGGTCGAAGTCCAGGGTGGATTCGTCGCGCTCCACCACGAGCCGCTCGCCGGTCCGTGCAGCATCTCGCACGATCGCGGTCAGGCAGCGCCGTCGGCTCTCGACGTCGGCTCGCGGTGTGGCGTAGAGGTTGGTGGCTGTGTCGAGCTCGGTGATGGCGGCGAGGATCTTGCGTTGCCGCGCAGGGGACTCCTTCTGGAAATGGATCCTGCGCTGGCCGGGCATCAGAAGTCCGGCGAGAGTGCGGCGATTGGTGCTCACCGCCGAGGCCGGGCAGCTCGCGGCGGCCATGAGAAGGCCGCGGGTCTTGTTCTCGTCGACGAAGGTGTGAATGCGGGCGCGAGGTCGGGGCGGCATGGGTGGTGGGCGCTCGGGCCCGTGCGTCAGTCCAGGGGGATCGTCTCGAGGGGGGTCCAGTGGTAGAGGTGGTGGGTTCTGGTGAGAGATAGGAGGGTGAGGGTGGTGATGGAGAGGGCGGTTGAGCGGGGTGGGTGGTTGAGGATGCGGGTGGTGATGGGGGCCGCGGGGGCCGGGTGGTTGCAGTAGGCGATGGTGATGTGGGGGTTGAGTTCGGGGAGTTCGGGGACGGCGTCGTCGCCCCAGACGTCGGTGATGGCGGCTCGGGTGAGGTCGCGGAGGTGCTGGAGCGGTTGGATCGGGCGGACCGGGAGTTGGATGGACTCGCGGTCGAGGACGGCCGGGCCGATGCCGACCGGGAACGAGCCGAGGCGGGTGACCCGGTGACGAGTGGCCTTGACGATGTCCGCCAGGTCGGATTCCGGCACCCGGTCGGTGAAGCCGATGCCCTGCAGGGTGAGGTGCAACCACTCCAGCGGCACGGGCGTGAAGCCTGGGAGGTCGTCGACCAGCTCGGCGTACGACGCATGCAACGCGGCCATCTCCGATCGGTCCGCGAACGTGATGTGCCAGGTGTAGAAGGAACGGTCGGCGCGCCAACCGGGACGCCAGTACCAGTGGTCGTGGACTTCTTCGAACATCGACGGGCCTCTCATTTGCTCGGGGTCGCCCTGCTGGCGGGATGACGGGTGAAGACGCGGATGGAGTCGTGCAGCGCGCGAGCCTTCGGATCGGTCGCGTGCCGGCTGAGGCGGGTGAGGGCGGCGACCTCGCTGATGCGATGGATCAACGGACGCACCCGGTACTCGACCGGTGTGGTCAGCACGACCGACACCGCCTCCGTCGCGCCGTCCAGATCACCGAGCTGCAGATGTGCCTTGGCCTGCTGGAGCCGGACCATCCGTTCCGAACCGAAGTTGCGTACCGCGTGTGGCGCTGCCTCGAACTGCGCGATGCCGCGATCCGCGTGCTCGAGGGTGCGCTGTGCTTCGCCCAGCGCCAGGTGCGTGTCGGACCAGATGCCTTCCGCGCGTTCCGGCGTACAGAGGAAAGGGCCACCGAGTTCCGGTACGTCGGTGCGGACCGTTGTGCGCTTCGCGATCGTGAGAGCCTCGCGGGCCTCGGCGTGACGGCCGGTGCGGGCGAGATCGACTGCGGCGACGCTGGCGAGGAACAACGTCGAACTGCCGGTCGCGTACTGCAGTCCGTCCTGCGCGTACGTCGTCGCCCGGGCGAAGTCGTCCTGCCAGAACGCGGCGGTGTGCTGCGTCGCCCGCACCCAGGCTCGCAGGTCGTCGCTCTCGGCGGCCTCGGCACACGCCCAGGCGGTCCGGGTGTGGCTCTCGGCGACATCCGGGCGGCCGAGGTCGACCGAGATCCAAGCCAGCAGGGTCAGCGCCCAGCCGCCCGCGGCGTACAGGTCGCGGGTCTGGCTCGGCGGCTGCCGGCCGGCGAGGAGGCGGAACGCGCGGTCCCGGATCGCCCGGGCGCGGATGTACAGCGGTCTGGTCGGCGTGCGCAGGTACTGCTGGGTGATGCGCACGATGTCGGCGTGCAGCTGTTCGACGGTCAGGTCGCCGACATTCGACTCCTCGGCGAGGGCGAGGAGCGCGACCGACTCGTCGCCGGCCTGCACCAGGTCGTCCTCGAGCCCGAGCATCGAGCTGGTCCCCGGCTCCGGATCGGTGCCGGCCAGGCCGCCGGGCGCGACGAACCCGAGGTCGGCGTCGTCGACCACGTTCAGGACGAAGCGCAGGCCGGCCCGGTAGGCCGCCCCGGGCCAGCGGACGGCGCCACGTTCGAGCTTCGCGATGTAGTGCCCGTCGAGCTCGTACTTCGTCTCGGTCGTCTCCCACAGCCAGCCGCAGACCGCCTCCGCGAGCTCGGCCCGGGACATCTGCTCACCGGGCGCTCGGCGGGAAGGAGTGCGTTCGCGGGCGGTGCGGAGGAGTTCGTTCGGGTCTGGCATGGCGGTAACTGTAGGTGTCCGCGCACCCTCTGTGAGGTCGAAGACGAGGGCTGTGGATGATCTGCCCCAGGTTGCCCCGGAATGCCCCGAGATGCCCCGGATTTCTCGCGCTGTAAGGGGCTTCCGGGTGGTGCGCCTGGTCGGCAGGCGGCGAACCGGGGCAGATCGGTGGTCGAGGAGCTCCTAGCTGAGCGTGCATGGCCGGGGCAGACAGGGGCAGGTCGGGGCAGATGCCGGACCGGCTGGCCGCCCATGCGGAGGATCGGCCTCCGAGTGCCCCGAACCTCCGACTCAGGACACTAGGGTGGGCGGATGGCCGAGGAAGCGGTGACGACCTTGCGGGCGGAACTCGCCCGGTTCGAGCGGGCCGACGAAGGGTTCGCCTTGCTGGAGGTGTTCCTGGAGGTGGCGCGACCTTGGCTGGGGCCTGTCGTCCTCGATCCGGTGGAGTTGCGGTTGCCGGACGAGATCACCCACGACCGGCAGCTGGTGCTCGGGCTGATCGACGGGATCGAGGCCGAGCCGCGGCAAGGGCGCGTGGTGGAGCGGGTGTTCGACGTGGAGGACGCGCAGGCACGGTGGGACTACGTCCGGCTGGCCTACTGCGCCCAGCAGGCGACCATCTGGAGCGCCAAGCGACGTACGACGTACTTCGAGGTCATGCACCAGAGCAGAGCCACCTACTGGCTCCCGGACAGTCTCAAGGCGGCGTACTTCGATGCGGTGCAGGCCAGGGGTTGGGCCGTCCCGGCGGACTGGCTGGAGGCCGTCGCCAAGCGGCCCAAACCCTGGTGGAAGCGCGGTAGGCGCTAGCTCAGAACGGGCAGGCGGGTGAGAGCCTGGGCGACCGCGGCCTGGATATCAGCGTCGTCCCAGGAACGGTCCGTCATTGCACCGCTGAGGTAGGCGTCGTACGCCGCCAGGTCCAGGTGGCCATGACCGCAGAGAGCGGTGAGGATGACCTTCTCCTCGCCGGACTCCTTGCAGCGTTGGGCTTCCTCGATCGCCGCGGCCAGAGCATGCGTCGGCTCGGGCGCCGGCACGATGCCTTCGGTGCGGGCGAACTGCAGACCCGCGGCGAAGCACTCGGACTGCGGCTTGGCGACCGCCTCGATCTCGCCGGTCTCGTACAGGTGGCTGATCAACGGGCTCATCCCGTGGTACCGCAGACCGCCGGCGTGGATCGGGTCCGGGATGAAGTCGTGGCCGAGGGTGTGCATCTTCATCAGCGGCGTCATGCCGATCGTGTCGCCGAAGTCGTAGGCGTACGTCCCTTGCGTCAGCGACGGGCACGCGGCCGGCTCGACCGCGCGGACGGTCGGCGACATCCGCCCGGCCCACTTCTCCCGGAGGAACGGGAACGCCAGGCCGCCGAAGTTCGACCCGCCACCGGTGCAGCCGACCAGCAGGTCCGCCGTCTCACCAACCATGGCGAGCTGGATCAGCGCTTCCTCGCCGATGATCGTCTGGTGCAGCAGCACGTGGTTGAGCACCGAGCCCAGCGCATAGTGCACAGACTCGTCCTGAAGGGCGGACTCGACCGCCTCACTGATCGCGATGCCGAGCGATCCAGGCGACTCCGGGTCCTCCGCCAGGATCTTCCGGCCGGCCTCCGTGAGCTCCGACGGACTCCGGTGGACGGTCGCGCCGAAGACCTCCATCATCGTCCGGCGGTACGGCTTCTGGTCGTACGACGCCCGCACCTGCCAGACCTCGCACTCCAGCCCGTACTGCGCGCAGGCGAAGGCGAGTGCTGTGCCCCACTGACCGGCGCCGGTCTCGGTGGTGAGCTTCCGGACACCGGACTTGGCGTTGTAGTAGGCCTGCGGGACAGCCGTGTTCGGCTTGTGCGAGCCGGCCGGCGAGACGCCTTCGTACTTGTAGTAGATCCGCGCCGGGGTGTCGAGCGCCTTCTCCAGTCGGTGCGCCCGGTAGAGCGGGCTGGGTCGCCACAGCCGGTACACATCGAGCACCTCGCCCGGGATGTCGACGTACTGGTCCTGTGAGACCTCCTGCAGGATCAGGTCCATCGGGAACAGCGGCGCGAGATCGTCCGGCCCCACTGGTTGCCCCGTCCCCGGATGCAGCACCGGCGGCGGAGGCGTGGGGAGGTCGTGCAGCACGTTGTACCAACGGGTCGGAAGCTCGTCCTCTGGGAGCAGGATCTTGGTCGGCGTCATGTACGCAACGTAATTCCCGCCCGCAGGCCCGGGCAATGCCCTGCTCAGGAACCAGACCAGCACTTATTCGGCACTCGTCAACCGATCGATCGATCCGGCGGAGGTGATCCGATAGACCACATCGGACGGTTGAGCGCGCCGCAGAGCCTCCTCGCTGCCGAGCCCGACGAGTTGCTTCACCAGCAGCCGGCCGAGCATCTCGTGCGCGACGAGCAGCGGTCGGAGCGATCCCGTCGCTGCGATGCTCTGCAATGCGCGTACGGCTCGTAGCTCAGCGTCCGCATAGCTCTCGCCACCGGGACAGCGGAAGGCGTACTTGTCCTTCTCGCGAGCAGCCCGCTGCCCAGGCCAACCTGAGTCGATCTCCGCCGACGTGAGCCCCGACCACTCACCGTGCGCGACCTCTGCGAGGTCGTCGACCACCCGCACAGGTAGCTCCAACGCGTCGGCAAGGACCTCCGCCGTACGGCGAGCGCGGCCGAGTGGACTGGTGAAGACAGCATCGATCTGCTCGTCGCTGACCAGAGCTGCGTTCCGCTGCGCCTGCAGCAGCCCGTGAGGAGTCAGTGACGAGTCCAGCCGTCCCTGTCTGCGTCCCTCGACGTTCCACTGTGTCTGCCCGTGGCGAGCCAGGTAGACGGCGTCGAACAGCACTAGTACGCCGGGACCGGGGCCGGAGTCGTGACGCCGAGCCACTCGTCGATCTCACTGAGCAGGGACTTCTGGACGTCGGGTGGTGCGGTGGAGGCCAGGACCGAGCCGCGGGCCAGGTCCGCGAGCTCCTGGTCGGTGAAGCCGTGGACCGTGCGGGCTGACTCGTACTGCTCGGCCAGACGCGAGCCGAAGAGCAAGGGGTCGTCCGCTCCGAGCGCGATGCGTGCCCCCGACTCGTAGAGCTGGCGCAGCGGCACGTCGTCCGGTCGCTCGTAGACGCCGAGTGAGACGTTTGACGCCGGACAGACCTCCAGCGCGATCTGTGCGTCGACCACCCGCTTCAGGAGGTCCGGGTCCTCGACTGTGCGCACCCCATGTCCGATGCGGCCGGCTCCCAGCTCGTCCAGGCAGGTGCGGACAGTCGCGGGGCCACACAGCTCGCCGCCGTGCGGGTCAGCGAGCAGTCCGGCGTTCCGCGCGATCCGGAAGGCCGGTGCGAACTCGGACGTCGTACCCCGGCGCTCGTCGTTGGACAGGCCGAAGCCGACCACTCCACGCCCCACGTACTGCGCCGCGAGACGGGCGAGCGTCCGGGCATCGAGGGGATGCCGGGTGCGGTTGGCGGCGATGATCACCTGCACCGCGATCCCGGTCGTGGCCGACGCGTCCCGGGCCGCGTCCAGGACCAGATCGGTGAACTCGGTGATGCCGTGGAACCGGTTCGCGTACCCGGACGGGTCCACCTGGATCTCCAGCCAGCGGGAGCCGTCGGCCCGGTCGTCCTCGGCCGCCTCCCGGACCAGGCGCCGTACGTCGTCCTCCGTGCGCAGCACCGACCGGGCGATGTCGTACAGGCGCTGGAACCGGAACCAGCCGCGCTCGTCCGCCGCGGACAGATCCGGCGGCCAGTCGGTACGCAGAGCGTCAGGCAGCCGAACCCCGTGCGTGTCCGCCAGCTCGACCAGCGTCAGGTGGCGCATCGACCCGGAGAAGTGCAGATGCAGGTGCGTCTTCGGCAGCACCCGCAGATCCCGCTGCGTCATTACCGAAGGTTACCGATGGACGGCGTACGGACAGAAATCGGGCTGATCCAGTCAGCTGAGCAGCTTGGCGATCCGGCCGACACCCTCGGCCAGGTCGGCGTCGCCGAGCGCGTAGGACAGCCGCAGGTATCCAGGCGCGCCGAATGCTTCACCCGGGACGACCGCGACCTCCGCCTCGTCCAGGATGATCTCGGCCAGCTCCGCAGAGCTGGTCGGCGTACGCCCGTTGATCTCCCTGCCGAGTACGCCCTTGACCGAGGGGTACGCGTAGAACGCACCGGTCGGCTCCGGGCACTCGACGCCGGGGATCTCGTTCAGCAGCCGCACCATCGTCTGCCGGCGGCGGTCGAACGCCTTCTTCATTTCGTCGACCGCGCTCAGGTCGCCGGACAAGGCGGCGATCGCGGCCCGCTGGGCAATGTTGCAGACGTTCGAGGTCTGGTGCGACTGCAGGTTCGTCGCGGCCTTGACCACGTCCTTCGGGCCGATCATCCAGCCGACCCGCCAACCCGTCATCGCGTAGGTCTTGGCGACACCGTTCAGTACGACGGTCTTGTCCGCCAGCTCCGGCACCGCGACGGGGAGCGACGTCGACTCGGCGCCGCCGTACGTCAGGTGCTCGTAGATCTCGTCGGTGATCACCCAGAGGTCGTGCTCGAGCGCCCAGCGGCCGATCGCCTCGACCGCCTCCGGGCTGTCCACCGCACCGGTCGGGTTGGACGGCGAGCAGAACAGCAGCGCCTTGGTCTTCTCGCTCCGGGCCGCCTCGAGTTGCTCGACGGTGACGCAGTACCCCTGCGTCTCGTCGGCGAGCACCTCGACCGGCACACCCCCGGCCAGTTGGATGATCTCCGGGTACGACGTCCAGTACGGCGCCGGCAGCAGCACCTCGTCGCCGGGGTCCAGCAGGGTCGCGCACGCGTTGTAGACCGCGTGCTTCCCGCCGTTGGTCACCAGGACCTGGGCGGCCTCGATCTCGTAGCCGGAGTCGCGCCTGGTCTTTTCGACGATCGCTTGCTTCAGCTCCGGGAGTCCGCCGGCGGGGGTGTAGCGATGGTTCTTCGGATCCCGGGCGGCCGCGACCGCCGCCTCGACTATGTAGTCCGGCGTCGGGAAGTCCGGCTCACCGGCGCCGAACCCGATCACCGGGCGACCGGCCGCCTTGAGCGCCTTCGCCTTGCTGTCGACCGCCATCGTCGCCGATTCACTGATGGCGCCGATCCGCGCCGAAACCCTGGAACCCATGCGGCCCATCCTGGCACCAGGGCGGCCGCCCACGCGCCGTGGTGTCACCTGGTGATCCGGGGAACACGCAGGGGGCGTGGTCCGTTGGGACCGGTTGGAGGCTGTATGGTTCTGGTCGCGGTGCGACGCCCGGTCCGGGGGTCGTACGGGCAAGGGCCTCGGTTAGACCAGGTGGCGCGGACCCCGTACACTCTTCTAGTCCGGGCGTTGGTGGCCCTGATCCGGCATGCCCGAGATCAGGTCCCGCGGCGTCCGGAGGATTGCAGAGGGCACTAGCTCAACTGGCAGAGCATCGGTCTCCAAAACCGAAGGTTGGGGGTTCAAGTCCCTCGTGCCCTGCAAATCCTGACCGGCGCAGGGCCGGTCAGGCCGCCGCTAGCGAAAGAGGTAGGTCGTGACGGAGACGCGCACCCCGGCACCGTCCGGCGCCGGCAAACCGGCGGAAGGCAAGCAGGGCAGGGGCCTGCTGCGCTTCTACCGCCAGGTGGTTGCCGAGCTCCGCAAGGTCGTCTGGCCCACCCGTAAGCAGCTGTCCACCTACTTCGTGGTCGTCCTGACCTTCGTGGTGTTCGTCATCGCGATCGTTTCGGTCCTCGACCTCGTTTTCGGCTGGGCGATGTTCAAGATCTTCGGCTGAGGTTCACAGCAGCCCACGAACGCACTCGCCGGGGGTCCCGGGCCCGCGGCCCGACCCGAAGCCAGACAAGACCCGATGCACAGATGACGGAGTACAACGTGTCCGAGCGCGACGACGAGGTCCTCAACCTGGAGGACGAGTTCGACGTATCCGCTGACTCCGACGAACCTGACCTCGAGCTCGACTTCGACGAGAACGCCACCGACGATGACGACCTGTTCGCCGGCGACGACGACGATGACGACGACCCGTTCGCCGGGCTCGACGACGAGGACGAGGACGTCAGCGCCGAAGACGAGGTCGAGGAGGTCGCGGAGTACTCCGCCGACGACGAGGCCGAGGACGGCCCGGCCGACGCCGACGACTCCGACGAGGAGCCGCTCGTGGTGGTCGCCGCCGCAGACGAGGCCGAGGACGCCGAGGTCGTGACCGAGGCCGACGTCGAGGACGCCGCCGACGAGCTCGCTGCCGAGACCGCCGAGACCACCTCCGACGAGAGCATCGAGGAGGAGCCGGCCGACGACGAGCTGGTCTTCTCCAGCGCGGACGCGAGCCCGGCCGCCGACGACGCGGACGTGGATGCCTTCGCCGCCGCGACTGCTGCCGCCGAGGCTCAGGCCGCCGAGGAGAGCGAGCCCGAGGAGCCGGGCGACCCGCTCGAGGAGCTCCGCGGCCGGCTGCGCTCGCAGATCGGCGACTGGTACGTCGTCCACACCTATTCGGGGATGGAGAACCGGGTCAAGGGCAACCTGGAGAACCGGATCAACTCCCTGAACATGGAGGACTACATCTTCGAGATCATCGTGCCGACCGAAGAGGTCGCCGAGATCAAGAACGGGCAGCGCCGGATGGTGAAGCGCACCGTGCTCCCCGGCTACGTGCTGGTCCGGATGGACCTGACCGACGAGTCCTGGTCGACCGTGCGGCACACGCCGTCGGTGACCGGCTTCGTCGGCAACAGCCAGAAGCCCGTCCCGCTCAGCCTCGAAGAGGTTGAGAAGATGCTCGCTCCGGCCGTCGTGGCGGCGGCCGAGGCAGCGGCTGCCGAAGCCGGCGCCGCACCCGCCAAGACCGCGGCCAAGAAGAAGGTCGAGGTCGCCGACTTCGGTGTGGGCGACTCGGTCATGGTGGTCGACGGGCCGTTCGCGACCCTGCACGCCACAGTCACGGAGATCAATGCCGAGGCCCAGCGGATCAAGGCCCTGGTCGAGATCTTCGGCCGGGAGACCCCGGTGGAACTCAGCTTCAACCAGATCCAGAAAGTCTAAGGACCCGACAGAATGCCTCCCAAGAAGAAGATCGCTGCCCTGGTCAAGGTGCAGCTCCAGGCCGGTGCCGCGACGCCGGCCCCGCCGGTCGGTACCGCGCTCGGTCCGCACGGCGTCAACATCATGGAGTTCTGCAAGGCGTACAACGCCCAGACAGAATCCATGCGCGGCAACGTGGTTCCGGTCGAGATCACGATCTACGAAGACCGTTCCTTCACCTTCATCACCAAGACGCCGCCGGCGCCGGAGATGATCAAGAAGGCCGCCGGTCTGCAGAAGGGCTCGGCCGTCCCGCAGAAGGACAAGGTCGGCAAGATCACCTCCGACCAGGTCCGCGAGATCGCCACCACCAAGATGCCGGATCTGAACGCGCGCGACATCGACGCCGCGATGAAGATCATCGAGGGCACCGCCCGTTCGATGGGCGTTGTCGTCGAGAAGTAGTACCTCCATCGGTCCGCCGCGGCGGACCAGCAGGAGTGGAAGGGCGAGAGGTTCGCCCGTCATCACCACAACGCGAACGAACAAGCAGCGTTCGCACACAGGAGAACAGACATGACACAGCGCAGTAAGGCTTACCGCGCGATCGCGGAGAAGATCGACTTCGACAAGCTGTACACGCCGCTCGAGGCGATCCGGCTGGCCAAGGAGGCCGCCGGCAGCAAGAAGTTCAACTCCACGCTCGACGTTGCGATGCGCCTCGGGGTCGACCCCCGCAAGGCCGACCAGATGGTGCGCGGCACCGTCAACCTTCCGCACGGCACCGGCAAGACGGCACGGGTCCTCGTCTTCGCCACCGGTGACCGCGCCGAGGCCGCGAAGGCCGCCGGCGCCGACTTCGTCGGCGACGACGACATGATCAAGAAGGTGACCGACGGCTGGCTCGACTTCGACGCCGTCGTCGCCACCCCTGACCTGATGGGCAAGGTCGGCCGGCTCGGTCGCGTCCTCGGCCCGCGTGGTCTGATGCCGAACCCGAAGACGGGCACCGTCACCCCGGACGTGGCCAAGGCCGTGACCGAGATCAAGGGCGGCAAGATCGAGTTCCGGGTCGACCGGCACGCGAACCTGCACTTCATCATCGGCAAGGGCTCGTTCGACGAGAACCAGCTGGTGGAGAACTACAGCGCCGCGCTGGAGGAGATCCTCCGGCTGAAGCCGGCCAGCTCCAAGGGTCGCTACATCAAGAAGACCGTCATCTCCACCACGATGGGGCCGGGCGTTCAGGTTGACCCCAACCTGACCCGCAACCTCACCGACGAGAACGCGGACGACTGACCCACAAGTCAGCACACAGAAGGGCCTCGGGTTCTCCCGAGGCCCTTCTGTATGTCCGGGGTCCCGGGCGGCCTCAGCCGCGGGTGAAGCGGAGGGGGTGGTCGGCGGTTTGGATGGTCCAGCCGTCGTCGTGCTCGGCAGGCACCGTGCCTGGGGTGCCCGCCGGTGGTCCGTCAGCGGGATCGGTACGGCTGATCACGTGAGTGGTGTCGCCGAGGCGGATCTGGGCTTGGGGCGAGGTGACGTTGAGGGCGGCGGCCTTGCGACGGATCTCGGCAGCAGGTACGGCGAGGTCGAGCAGCTTCTCCTCTTCGGTGAAGAACGGCGCCTCGCTGGCCCTGGCCGGGTCCTGATCCTCACCGGCCTCTCCGGCGACCAGGCGTGGGACGGCCTCGTCCAGGCACTCGCTGAGCAGCTCGTACCAGGACTGCATGAGTCCGCTGCCGTTCAGATCCGCGGGCAGCGGCGCGATCCGCTGCGCCAGGATGGCGCCAGTGTCGAACTCGGCCGCGGTCCGGTGCACGCTCGCCGCGACCCGCTCGTCGCCTTCGTAGATCAGCCGCGCCGGATTCGGTCCACGGCCTTCCGGCAGCGGTGACGGGTGACAGTTGATCGCGCCGTACTTCGGGATCTGCAGGATCTCGGCCGGGATCAGTCGCGGGAACGCCGCGGAGATGACCACATCCGGCTGCAACGCCTCGACAACCGGCGCCGCGACCGTACGCAGCTTGCCAGTGATCAGCACATCCGTCCGCTCGGGCAGATCCACCACGAACGGCTTCGCGTCCTCGTCGTACCGGCTGCCCGACGTCAGAGGCAGCGTGACGACCAGCACGATCTCGTGCCCGTTCCGGGCGGCGAAGTCGTGCAGCACCCGGAACCCGGGCATAAACGCATTCAGGCAGACGATGCGCAGCGGCTCCGGACGGCTCATGTCAGCCCCTCCGTCCTCCGAGCAGCCCAGGCTCCCCTGGGATCACCAGATCCGGCGTGAGATCGCCGGGCCGTGCGCAGCCGCTGAGGCGGAGAGTGTGGCTCAGCTCGTCGCCCAAGTCCGTGAGCAGCCGGGTCACGCCGGCCGAGCCTCCGACCGTGAGCGCCCACAGGGCCGGGCGACCGACGAAGACTGCTCGAGCGCCGAGGGCCAGCGCGGCGAGGATGTGTTCGCCGCGGCGGATGCCGCCGTCGACATAAACCTCGGTGCTCGTGCCGGCGAGTGCCTCGGCGACCTCGGGTAGCGCTTGTGCGGTGGCGATGGAGCCGTCGAGCTGGCGTCCGCCGTGGTTGGACACGATCACAGCCGCCGCACCCGCGTCCGCACACCGCTTGGCGTCGTCACCGCGCAGCACACCCTTCACAACCACGGGCAGACCCGCGCGGTCGGCGAGCCAGCCGATCACGTCGGGGCTCAGGTCGTCGGCCTTGTCCAGGTCGTCGTCGGACCATTCGCCTTCAGGCAGGTTCTTCAGCCACTGGCCGGGCTGAGCCAGCTCCCACACCGTCTGTCCGTCGTCCTCCTTCCGGCCGACCACCGGGGTGTCGACGGTGAGCACGATCGCCTTCGCGCCGCCGGCGACCGCGGCGTCCAGCATCCGCTCGGTGATGGTGCGGTTGCGTACGACGTAGATCTGCAGCCACCACGGCACGCCGGTCTCCCCGAGGTCGGCGAACGACGTCCCCGCGTTGCTCGACACCCCGAGCACCGAACCGGCCACTCCGACGCCGGTCGCCATCGCGATCTCGCCGTCGGGATCAGCCATCCGCTGCATGGTCGACGGCGCCACCAGCACGGGGGTGTTCACCGGCGTACCGAGCACCGTGGTGCTGATGTCGACGGTGGACACGTCGCGCAGCACGCGGGGCCGGAACCGGTACGACGCCCAGGCCGCGGTGGCCTCGCCGACGCTGGTCCCACCCGCGGAACCCTGCCGGTAGTAGCGGTGCACAGCCTCGGGCAACTTCTCGGCGGCCGCGGCCTCCAACGTGTCGATCCATCGCATGCGCCCCATCGTTGCACCTGGACAGTCGAGCCGGGAGGAAAGTTCCGGAAGAGTGCATGAAGAGTGCTGACTCGATTCCGGGTCGGTACACTGGTCGGCATGACGCAGTACGGGCGGCGATTTCTGCGCCCCGGCCGGCACGACGGTGCCGACGGGGTGAGCACCTGCTGCGCTCTCTCCTGAGGTGACCGCGGCCGACCGGGGTGTCCCCCCCCGTCGAGACCGTCATCCTGGAGAGAAACCCATGTCTGTACTCACTTCTGAACAACTGCACGCTGCCCTGTCCCTGCGCGACCTGACCGATCCGGCCCAGGGACCGCACGCCGTCCAGCTGGTCGTCGACTCGATCCGTACGGCGCTCGGCGCGGCCTGGCCGTACACGGAGATCTGGACCAGGCGCGACCATCCCGTGGTCAGCCTGGCCGACAACTACGACAACCTCGGGTACGCCGGTGACGCCGTGACCCGGGAGGCCCGCTACACCCGCTACGCGTCGGAGACCGAGGTACTGCGAAGTCACACGTCGGCGATGATCCCGCCGGCACTGCGTGAAGTCGCCGAGTCCTCGTCGTCCGACGTACTGATGGTGTGCGCGGGCATCTGTTACCGCCGCGATTCGGTGGACTGGCAACACACCGGTACGCCGCACCAGCTCGACCTCTGGCGGATCAGCCGGAACGTGACGCTCGGAGAGCCCGAGCTGGAAGACATGATTGCCCGACTGGTCGACACGGTCCTGCCGGGACAGACGTACCGGACTGTGCCGGCGGTGCACCCCTACACGATCCATGGCCGTCAGATCGATGTGTTGCTGGACGATCAGTGGATCGAGATCGGTGAGTGCGGTGTGGCTGCTCGGCACGTCCTCCGCCAAGCCGGACTGGACGAGCGCTGGACCGGACTGGCGATGGGGCCGGGGCTCGATCGCTTGCTGATGCTCCGCAAGGGCATTCGCGATATCCGGCTGCTCAGGTCGACGGATCCTCGGGTGGCCGGGCAGATGCTGGACCTGACGCCGTACAAGCCGGTTTCGACCATGCCGCCGGTGCGTCGCGACCTCTCCGTGGTCGTGGACGCCTCTGCCGATGTATCAGCGGAGGTACTCGGCGACAAGGTCCGCGACGCCCTCGGACCGGACGCGGACGCCGCGGAGTCGCTGGATGTTCTGGGGGAGACGGCCTACGACGACCTGCCTCCAGCGGCCCGCGAACGGCTGCAACTGACCCCGGGCCAACGGAATCTGCTGGTCAGACTGGTCCTCCGGCCGGTGGACCGTACGTTGACCGATGCCGAGGCCAACGTCCTGCGTGACAAGGTCTACCGGGCGCTGCACGAGGGGCCGGTCCTGGAGCTGATCGGTTAGCTCCGCCGGAGCTCGCGGGAGGCGACCAGGAACGCGCACACGGCAAGAGGTATCTCCAGCAGAAGTGCCTCTGCCAGCGAGAGAGTGTGATCGGTCCCGGCGGCTGCTGTGCTGACGTCGAACCACGCGTCAGCCAGCAGCAATGTCCCCGCGGCCATCGCGGTCAGGACGGCGTACCTGTTGCGCGTGTGCAGCAGGTACGCCGTCAGTCCGGCGGCGACCGCGGTCCCGCAATCCAGGCCGATCCAGGCCAGCTTCCAGTGGTTGGCCTGGTAGGTGCTGGGCAGGCTCGCCGCGAGAATCAGGCACCACGGGAGCAGAACGGCCGCAACACCGGCGGCCACGAAGGTCGCCGGCCCACCGGGCGATCTGGGCGGGCGGATCCGGCCGTCCAGCCGTCCCTCGGCGAGGTCATCGTCCAGCGCCTCGGCCACCCGATCGTCGATCGCATCCCCGAGCCGACCGTCGAGGCCGCAGTCGTTGATTGTCGTCGTCATACCTTCGAGGATTGCGCCGCGGGCGCCGCGGCACATTGTGGTCAGCCCACGGGTCGACGTGGGGTTAACCCCCGGCCCGAGCCGTGGGATGTCCTGATGTCCGTGCCCATCCCGGCGACGTAAGTTGTGACCTGCGATCGGCCAGACACGGGGAGGTGGTTCGGGTGGCAGGAGTCGCGAGTCCGGTTCCCGGGGCGCCGTGGCGGTTGTGGCGGTCGCCGTACTTGTGGTTGGCAACAATCCATCTGTTCGGCGACATCTTTGTCGTCCTCACTTGCGGCCCGGCGGTGCTGGCGGCGGTGATCGTCGCGATCATCGCCTGGCCGCTCGGGTACGCCGGCGTGCCGCTGAGCGTCCGTGCGACCGACTTCGTCTACATGCTCGCTGGGTGGGAGCGGGGCCGGGCGGAGATCACCCGCGGGCAGGACGTGCGGGCCTTCTATCCACCCGAACTGACCGGTTCGGGTGGTGCCGACGCCACTGCGGCCGTGATCGATCCGGGGCTCTGGAGGCAGCTCCTCTACTACGTCCTGCTGTTGCCGATGGCAATGGTCTGGGTCGCGGCGATCGTGCTCGCCTGGTCGGTCCCACCGGCGCTGATAGGGCTGCCGCTGTACTTCTCGAAGTTCGCGGCAGCACAGGCACAGCTCGGCCCGTTCGTGATCGACACGATGACGAAGGCGTCGATCGCCGCACTGATTGGTGCGGTCTTCCTGCTGGTGGTGACACCGTGGCTGATGCGTACGGCGTCGGCGCTGGATGGTCAGTTGGCCCGGGTGTTCCTCGGCCGGTCGATGAACAGAGCACTGGCCGAGCGCGTCACGCAACTGCTGACGAGCCGGCAGAAGGTGGTCGATTCGGTCGAGTCCGAGCGGCGGCGGATGGAGCGCGACCTGCACGACGGTGCCCAGCAGCGGCTCGT
The DNA here is from genome assembly GCF_045207705.1 of Kribbella sp. NBC_00889. Lineage (NCBI taxonomy): Bacteria > Bacillati > Actinomycetota > Actinomycetes > Propionibacteriales > Kribbellaceae > Kribbella > Kribbella sp. NBC_00889. Next base: position 8,692,092 of record NZ_CP108783.1, read on the forward strand.
GTCGCTGGCGATGACGCTGGGCCGTGCGAAGAACCGCCTCGGAGACAGGGATCCCGCGGTCCGCGTGCTGATCGACGAGGCACATTCCGAGGCGTTGCAGGCGATCGCCGAGATCCGCGACCTGACCCGGGGGCTGCATCCACCGGTGCTGACCGACCGCGGCCTGGACGCGGCGATCTCGGCCGTCGCGGCCCGGTCACCGGTGCCGGTGCGGGTGACGGTCGAGGTGTATCCCCGGCCGTCGCTCACGATCGAGGCGATCGCGTACTTCGTCGTGACCGAGGCGCTGACGAACGTGGCCAAACACTCGGAGGCCGCGGAGGTCGACGTCCGGGTGTCGCGGCGCGGGAACCGGCTCCGCATCGAGGTGGACGACAACGGCCGGGGCGGCGCGGACTTCGCGGCCGGGACGGGGTTGCAGGGCTTGCACGATCGGGTCGCCGGTGTGGACGGATGGCTGGACGTGCACAGTCCACCGGGCGGCGGGACGCTCCTGACGGCCGTGGTGCCGTGCGAATGAACAGCGGAGGTGGAGCGGTGCGAGTGGTGATCGCCGAGGACTCGGTGTTGTTGCGTGAGGGCATTGTCAGACTGCTGGAGGAGCAGGACTGCACAGTGGTCGCCGCGGTCGGTGACGCGGAGGAGTTGCTGAAGGCGGTCGACCAGCACCGGCCGGACGTGTGCGTGGTCGACGTACGGATGCCACCGACGTTCACCGATGAGGGTCTGCGTGCGGCGCTCGTCATTCGCGAGCAGTCGCCGCAGACCGGCGTACTCGTGCTGTCGCAGTACGTCGAGGAGCGGTATGCGAGCGAGCTGATCGGAGGCAACCCCGGCGGCGTCGGGTATCTGCTCAAGGACCGTGTGGCCGATGTGGATCAGTTCATCGACGGGCTGCGCCGGGTCGCGGACGGTGGTGCGGCGCTCGACCCGGAGGTGATCTCGCAGTTGCTGGTGCGATCACGGCGGGCCGATCCGCTCGCGGTACTGAGTCCGCGCGAGCAGGACGTACTGCGGGCGATGGCGGAGGGCAGGTCGAACGGCGGGATCGCGCAGGCGCTCGTGGTCGGTGAAGGAGCCGTGGAGAAGCACATCAGCAACATCTTCATGAAGCTCGGGCTGACGCCGACCGACGGGGAGCACCGCCGCGTCCTCGCGGTGCTGAAGTTCTTGGAGACCTGATGGCGCTCACAGTGGCACAGCGGAGGATGCTGGCGATCGGTCTGGTGCCGTTGCTGGTGCTCGTGGTCACGGGCGCCGCGGTGACGGTGAGCATCATCCGCGGGAAGCTGCCGTACGACTACTCGGCCAGCTTCGTGCCGGGGGCGCAGGGCGTGCGGATCGTGTCGGACTCGCACACGCAGGTGCTCGCGAGCGCCGACGGGCAGGTGCATGTCGCGGTCGACGGTTCGTACGCCGTGGAACAGCCTGCGATAGACATCAACACCACAAACGGTCTGCTGCACATCCAGGCGCGATGCCCGGACACCCACTGCGAGATGGACCTCACCGTCGAGGTGCCGTCGCAGTCCGCTGTACAGATCGAGCTTGAAGGAGAGTCCGTCGACGTCGTCAGGGTGGCGTCGCCGCTGTCGATCGACGTCAGCGACGGCTCCGTCACCACGAACCGCCTCCGCAGTCGCCAGGTCTCGGTGGACGTCCGGCGCGGCTCGAGCGATCTGAACTTCGAAAGTCCACCCGACCAGGTGACGGCCAAGGCCAGCGATGGCTCTCTCACAGTCCAGTTGCCGCGGAATGTGACGTACGCGTTCGATGCGGTGGCGTCCCAAGGTTCCAACGACCTGGACCTCCCGAGCGACCCAGCATCACCTCGCCACGTCGTGTTACGCACCAACTACGGGAGCATCACCGTCAACTAAGCGCAGCGCAGAAGGTCTGCGCCTTGGTGGTTATGGTGTCCCAGTTCGACGCGGCCACGTCGGCGGGGGAGACGACGTCGGTGCCTGCACTGACGGCTAGGGCGCCGGCGGTCAGGTAGTCGCGGGCGTTGCCGGCGTTGATCCCGCCGGACGGCACCAGCGGTACGCCGGGGAACGGGCCGTTGAGATCCTTGAAGTACTTCGGGCCGAGCTGATGCGCGGGGAAGATCTTCACCGCGTCCGAGCCCAGCGCCAGCGCGGTCATCACCTCCGAGGGAGTGAAAGCCCCGAGGATCACCGGGATCCCCGCAGACCGCGCCGCCTCGGCGATCGCGGCGGCGTCCGGACCCTGACCAGGAGTGACCAGGAACTGCGCACCGGCGTCGATTGCCTGCTTGGCCTGGGCGCCGGTCTGGACAGTGCCGGCCCCGACCACCGCGCCAGTCTCTGCTGCGGTCGAGGCGGCGCGCTCGAGGTGCCGGGGGAGATTCGGGGTAGTGAAGGTCAGCTCCACCACATGAATGCCACCGGCAACTAGCGCGGCGCACAGGTCGCGGGCGTCGGCGATCTCCGGTGCCCGGACAACAGTCAACACCCGGTCCGCGCGCAGCAGGTTCAGCACACTCATCCGCGTCCTCGCTTCGCTCCGGGCGCGGACGGGGTGCTAGGCGTGCTGTGCTCGATGATGAACGCGCTTCGCTCGTTCATGAGATTCCTCTCGCAGTCGGAGTACGGCGGATCGCGCCGCCAGGCAGGGCGTCGGTGCGTTGACCGGCGTCGATCACGGGGACGCCGTTGACCAGGACGTACGGGATGCCCTCGGCCTGCTGCCGCGGCTCCTCGAAGGTCGCGGTGTCGCGAACCGTCGCCGGATCGAACAACACCAGGTCGGCGACGTACCCCTCCCGGACCAGGCCGCGGTCGGGCAGCCGCAGCCGCCGGGCCGGGCGGCCGGTGAGGTGGTGGATGCAGTCGGCCAGCTCCAGTACGCCGAGCTCACGGACGTACCGGCCGAGGTAGCGCGGGAACGTCCCCCACGACCGCGGATGCGGTTTGCCGCCGACCAGGATCCCGTCCGAGCCGCCGGTGTGACTCGAGTGCTGCATGATCGTCCGCACGTTCTCCTCGTGCCCGACGTGCTGCAGGATCGACGTCGCCAGGTTGTCCTCGACCAGCAGGTCGAAGAAGACGTCCGCCGGCGCCCGGCCGTTCCCCGCGGCGAGCGCAGCGACGGTGTTGCCGACGGCACCGGTCAGCGCCGGGTTGCGTACGCCGCCGATCTCGATGGTGTTCCAGTCGGTCACGCAGCCGTGGCAGCCGTCCGACCCGACCTGCTCCATCTCGACGGCGATCCGGGCCCGCTGCTCCGGATCCTGCAGCCGGGCCAGTTGCGCGTCCGGCCCGCCTTCGGCGGTCCAGCTCGGCAGGATTGCGCCCAAGGTCGTTGACCCAGGCAAGTACGGGTAGGTGTCCGTGGTGACGTCGATGCCGTCCGCGAGCGCTTTGTCGATCATCGCGACGAGCTCGGCGCCGCGGCCGCGGTTCGGCTCGAAGTTCATCACCGCGTGGGTCAGGTGCAGCGCGCACCCGGATCGGCGGGCCACCTCGACCATCTCGCCGTACGCGTCCAGTGCGTTCTTGCCGTACGACCGCTGGTGCGGACCGTAGTAGCCGCCGTACTGCGCGACGACACCACACAGCTCGACCAGTTCGTCAGTGGTCGCGAACATGCCCGGTGTGTAGGTGAGACCGCTGCTCATCCCGACCGCGCCCTGCTCCAGACCCTCGGCCAGCAAGCGCTTCATCTCGTCCAGCTCGGCTCGGGTGGCCGGGCGGTTCTCGGTGCCGACGACCATCATCCGCAGCGTGCCCTGCGGGATCAGGTACGCCGCGTTGCACGCGATGCCCTGGTCGAGCCGGTCGAGGTACCCGGCGACCGTGGACCAGCTGAAGCCGAAGTCGTCGGGTTCGCCGTTCCAGCCGGCGATCTGGCGCCGGACCGCGACCCGCGTCGGATCGTCGATCGGCGCGAACGACAACCCGTCCTGACCGAGCACCTCCAGCGTGACGCCCTGGCTCACCTTCGCCGTGTGGTCCGGGGTGGCCAGGATCTGCAGGTCGGAGTGCGCGTGCATGTCGATGAACCCGGGCGACAGAGCCAGGCCGGCCGCGTCGATCGTCCGCCGCGCCGACGGCAGGTCGTTGCCGATGGCTACGATCCGGCCGGCGTCGACCGCCACATCGGCCCGTGCGCCGGGAGCGCCGGACCCGTCCAGCACGAACGCGCCGGTGATCAGCAGGTCCGCCATGTCAGAAGAAGGTCCTGACCAGATCGACGACCACGGGATCTGCCGCGTCCGGATCGTCCACGACCGGGATCAGTCCCCACTTGTCGAACGCCGTACACGGATGCGACAACCCGATCCGCAACTCGTCGCCGATCACCACCGGTACGTCGGTGAAGTGCAGGAACCCATGCTGATCGTTGAGCTTCGTGACCGTCATCCCAGTGGCCTGCAGCGCCGGCTCACCGTCGGACCGCGGCCGGATCAGCTGCGGCTCCGGCATGTCCTGGTCGAACGGCAGATCGCGCTTGCCGGCGTCGAAGATCGCCAACCCCGGCTCGGGCTGCGACGTGATCCGGACCCAGGTATGCATCGCCGACACCAGCCGCTCGCCGTCCGTCCGCGGCGTCTCGCCGAGAGGCGACACCCGGCGGTAGAGCCCGTCGTCATGACTGATGTACGCGCCGGACCGCAGTACGACGCGTGCTCCATCGGCGCCGAGTGGCCCGAGCACCTCCGCCACAAGCTCGAAGTACTGACTGCCACCGGCGCTGACCACCGGCGTGATGTCGGCGTCGTACACACTCTGCAAGCGGTGGTGGATCCCAGCGAACTCATTGAGGTATGCCCGCACTCCCGCGAGACCGGCCTCGTCGACGCCAAGCCCGACGGCGCCCTCGTACCCGGCGACTCCGGCCAGCCGCAGCGTCGACGCCGCCGCGATCGCCTCACCGACGGCCACCGCGGTGTCGGCATCCCTGGCGCCGGTCCGGCCGTCGAGTCCACCGATCTCGACGAGTACGTCGAGTGGCCGCGCGTCCGGACCGACGTACGCCGACCGGGCCGCCTCCATGATCTCCACGGTCCGCACCGAGTCGGCCCAGCACAGCACCTCGAACTCCGGGTCCCGGGCGAGCTCGTCGGCGATCCAGCGCAGCTGTAGCGGGGAGATCACCGCGTTTGCGATCAGTACCCGGCGGACGCCGTAGGCGCGGGCGACGCCGAGCTGGAAGACGTTCGCGAGCGTGATCCCCCAGGAACCGGCGTCGAGCTGCATCGCCCAGAGCGCCGGGGCCATCGTGGTCTTGCCGTGCGGTGCGAGCTCGAGTCCGTGGTGGGCGGACCACCGGGCGAGGGTGTCGACGTTGTGGCGCAGACCGGGCGCGGACAGCGTCATCACCGGAGTGGGCAGCTGGGACAGCCGGGGCTTGTCGGCCAGCACCTCCGCGACGGTCCGGCCCCAGAACGCGGGCGGTAGAGCCTTGTCTCGCCAGCACACGGGCTGGTCGGCGAGGGCGGCGATGGCGTCGGCATCGTAGGCGGCTGGCATCTGCTCCCCTGATGGTGGTCGATATTGCAGAATGCGCAACGATGATTGCGCATTCTGACGATACGGTTGTAGCATCGCGCCGAAATCCCCGTCAACGACACGTGTCTCAGCTCCCATCCCATCACTCGCACACCGAGGAGTGCCGATGGCCGAACCGCTCCCTGAGACGGCCGCCGCCCCAGACCTCGCCAACCCCGACGTCGCCGCCCCCGACCTCGCCGCCCCGGACCTGCCTGCCCCAGACCTGCCTGCCCCGGACCTGCCCGCGCCGGACCGTGCCGCGAAGACCCCCGCCGCGATCTGCGTCGGCGAGGCGATGATCATGCTGGCGGGGGAGACCGAGGTACCGCTCGAGGACGTCGAGACGTTCCGGCGATCGGTCGGCGGAGCCGAGTGCAACGTGTCCGGCGGACTCGCCGCGCTCGACATCCCGACCGGCTGGATCTCGCGGCTGGGAGACGACGGCTTCGGTCGGCACGTCCTGCGCGACCTGCAGAAGCGCGGTGTGGAGGTCGGTGGAGTCGAGATCGACCCCGACCGGCCGACCGCGATGTATGTGAAGGAGTCGCTGGGCGGTCGCTCGCGGATGCACTACTACCGGACCGGTTCGGCGGCCTCGGCCATGACTCCGTCGTTCCTGGACCGGTCGCCGGTCCGCGACCGGCTGGCACAGGCAAAGCTTGTGCACACCACCGGAATCACCGCAGCGATCTCCGAAACGGCCGCACTGATGCTGGACAGCCTGGCTGAGCAGCAGCACGACTTCACCCTGAGCGTCGACCTCAACTGGCGCCCGGCTCTGTGGCGCGACAAGGACCCGGCGCCCCTGTGGCGGTTGCTGCGCGCGGCGGACGTCGTACTGATCGGTGCTGACGAGGCGCTGGTGTTCGCCGGCACCAAGGACCCCGGTGAGCTGCGTGAACTCCTCGGACCGCGGTCGACGCTGGTCCTGAAGGACGACGCGCACACCGCGCTGGTGCTGGAGCCGGACGGACGTCGTACTGAGGTTCCTGCGCTCACAGTCGAGGTGGTCGAGCCGGTAGGTGCGGGCGACGCATTCGCTGCGGGTTTCCTGGCGGCGACACTGCAAGGGCTGCCGATGGAGCAGCGGCTCCGGCTGGGGCACCTCGGTGCTGCGGCCGTGCTGGCCGTACCGGAGGACCACGCTGCTCCGCTAGACCCTGCCGTGCGCCAGGCACTGCTGACCTGCTCCGATGAGGAGTGGGCCGCGACGCACGTCGGCCCGGCTGGTGTGAAGACGGCGGCATGAGTCAGAGTCTCGCCAGGGCGCTGCAGATCCTCGCCAGTCTGGGCGAGGGGGAGCGCTCGCTCGACCAGCTGGCGACGGAGCTCGGCGTACACAAGACGACTGTGCTGCGGCTGCTGCGGACCATGGAGGCGGATCGGTTCGTACGGCGTGACGACGCGCACCGCTACCGGTTGGGGTCGCGGCTGTTCGCGCTGGCGGATGCGGCGCGCGAGCAGCACGTCGTACGCGAGGTGGCGGCGCCGCATCTGCGTCAGCTGAACCAGAGGACCGGTCAGACGGTCCACTTGGCGGCGTGGGAGAACGGTGAGGTCATCTACGTCGACAAGCTCGACAGTGTGCGGTCGGTGCGGATGTACTCGCAGATCGGCGTACCGGCCGCGCTGCACTGCACGGCTGTCGGGAAGGTGCTGCTGGCGGCTCAACCGAAGCGGATCCGGGAGGCGCTGCTCGAGTCGATCGAGTACCACGCGTTCACTCCGCAGACGATCACCGATCCGGACGCTCTGCGCGCCGAACTGGACGCGGTCCGGGCGCAGGGATGGGCGCAGGACCGGGCCGAGCACGAGTCCTTCATCAACTGCATCGGTGCGCCCGTCGCCGACCAGCACGGCCGGATCGTGGGGGCCGTTTCGATCTCGGTACCCGACGTCCTGCTGGACTATGGGCAGGTGCTCGAGCTTCTGCCCGAGTTGCTCGCCACCACCAAGGCGATCAGCGCCGACTACAACTGAGAGGTGTCAGACCTGATGTCCGACAAGACCGCCGTGTCCACCACCGAGGCGCCCGCGCCGATGCCGGTGTACTCGCAGGGCGTCCGCAAGGGCAACATCCTGCAGGTGTCCGGTCAGGGTTCGGTCGACCCGGCCACCGGCGAGTTCGTCTTCACCGGTGACGTGAAGGGCCAGACCACGCGAGTGCTGCAGAACGTCGAGGCGATCCTGAAGGCCGGCGGCGGCAGCTTCGACGACGTGGTGATGATGCGCGTCTACCTCACCAAGCGCGAGGACTTCGCCGTCATGAACGAGGCGTACGCCGAGTTCCTCTCCACCCGCACCCCCAGCGGCGTCCTCCCCTCCCGCACCACCGTCTTCACCGGCCTCCCCCGCGAAGACATGCTGGTAGAGATCGACGCCCTCGCCGTCCTCAGCTGATCCGCCAGGCACCTGGTGCTATCCAGTAGCACCAGGTGCCACCGGCTCTCAGCGGCCGGCCGTGACCGGGTTGGTGAGGACGCCGACGCCAGGGATGCGGGATTCGGCGGTGTCGCCTGGGGTGATGTGGACGGCGCCGGGGGTGCCGGGGGAGATGATGTCGCCGGGGTAGAGGGGCATCACCTTGCTGTGGAAGCTGACCAGGAACGCGGGACTGAAGGCCATGTTCGCGATCGTGTTGCTGCGGTGGACCTCGCCGTTCAGGACCGTCGAGACCTCGACGGCGTCGAGTGAGCCCCAGTGTGCGAGTACGGCGTCCAGGCTGGTGATCCACGGGCCGAAGGAGAAGAAGCCGGGGAAGTTCTTCGACCGGGTCAGGAAGCGCGGGTTCTTCTCGAGGATGTCCTCGGCGGTCTGGTCCAGCACCGGGACGACGCCGAAGACGTGGTCGAGCGCCTCGTCCTCCTCGACCTGGTAGCACTCCCGGCCGATCACCAGCCCCAGCTCGGCCTCCGCCGTCGTCCGCCGGCTCTGCGACGGCACCGGGATCGGATCACCCGGACCGATGATCGTGTGGTCGCCCTTCATGAACGACGCCGGCTCGGTCGGCACGTTCTCGGACAGGTCGCCGGCGTGCTCGAGGTAGTTCAGCCCGATGCCCCAGATCTTGCGCGGATTCCGGTACGGCGCCACGAACTCGGCCGACGCGTGGAACACGTCGTCCGGCGCGCGGCCCGCCGCGAGCGCGAGCTCCGCCAGGGTCGTCGTACCGAACAGTGCCGGCAGGTCCGGAGCGAAGCCGAGGTCGGCGATCGGCACCACGCCGCGATCCGGATCGAGCACCACCGGCACTTCGTTGCCACTAGCAAGCTTCGCGGATCCCACCTGGACGAATCGGCCGGCCATGCTGCTCCTTCGACGCGCGGGTGACCTGTGCGCCACAGCCTAGGTGCGGACCTGTCCGTATATCGGGAGCGGGTGCAAACTTCCCGCATCGTGGGATACGGTTTCGTCATGCAGGAAAGCCCGGGGCGCCATGGATCGGTGCAGTCCATCGATCGGGCGGTGGCGATCCTGCGCTGCTTCGACGGCCGGACGCCCGATCTCGGCATCAGTGACCTGGCCCGCGCGACCGGTCTGTCCACCAGCACCGTGCACCGGCTGCTGCTGGCGATGCAGGAGAACGGGCTGATCCGCCAGACGGCACACCGCCGGTACGCGATCGGTCCGCTGGTCGCCCAGTTGGCGCACAGCGGCGGGATCCCGGCGACCTTGCGCGACGCTGCGATGCCGGTACTGCGTGCCCTTCGCGACGAGACCGAGGAGACGGCGGCCGTGCACGAGTTGCTCCCGTCCGGGCAACGCGTCGTCCTCGAGCAGGTCGAGAGCCGTCACCAGTTACGCCGTACGTACACGGAGTTCGGCATCCCGGTGCAGTTGCCACTAGGTGCTCCAGGCAAGGTTCTGCTGGCGTTCTCCCCGTGGGAGCGGCAGGTCGAGGTGCTGGCCGGTCCGCTCGAGCAGGTGCTGCCGCAGACCATCACCGATCCGGTCGTGCTGGCCGCTCAGCTGGCCGAGATCCGGACCCGAGGCTTCGCGAAGTCCGTGTCCGAACGAACGCCCGGCATCAGATCCGTGGCCGCCCCGGTCTTCGACTTCTCCGGTCAGGCGGTCGGCTGCCTGTCGGTCTCGGGGCCGGAGATGCGGATGCCGGTGGAGCGGATGGACGAGTTCGGCGAGCGGGTGGTCCCCGCCGCGTGGTCGGTGTCCGAGCTGCTCGGCGCCACCCCGGCCGAACGCGACCGCGGTACGGCGCGCGCCTCGGAGCCGGCGGTCAGATCTCGACGTCCGGCTCGCCGCCCATGACCGGAGCGGCAAGCCTCTGGAAGATCGCACCGTCGGTCTATCTGCCCGCTCTGCTCTACGGCATCGGGCAAGGCGCGATCGCGCCCGTGGTCGCGGTGTCCGCCACCCACCTCGGCGCCTCGGTCGCCGTCGCCGGTGTGGTCGTGGCGGCGGCCGGTCTCGGCCAGGTCGTCGGTGACATCCCGGCAGGTGCGCTCACCACCAAGATCGGTGAGCGGAGCGCGATGCTCGCCGCGACCGTGCTGGTCGCTCTGGCGCTGGCGGCCTGCATCGTCGTCCCGACGGTCTGGGGTCTGGCGATCGCGATCGGTGCGACCGGACTGGCCGGCGCGGTGTGGGGTCTGGCCCGTCAGGCGTACTTGAGCGAGGCCGTGCCGATCCAGTTGCGCGCCCGTGCCCTGTCCACTCTTGGCGGCGTACAGCGCATCGGCTCCTTCATCGGACCGTTCCTCGGCGCGTTCGCGATGCGCTTTCTCGGCACGGACGGCGCCTACTGGGTCCACCTGGTCGCCGCAGTCCTGGCGTGTGGCGTGCTGCTGAGTCTCCCCGACGTCGAGTCGGTACGACGTACGCGCGGGAGCCGGCCGGTGTCCGCGCAGTCGACCTGGGGTGTGATCCGCGATCACCTGCCAGTACTGCGGACTCTCGGCGTCGGTGCACTGCTGGTCGGTGCGGTCCGTGCGTCACGGCAGGTGGTCATCCCCCTGTGGGCGTTGCACCTCGGGCTCGATCCGCAGGCGACCAGCATCATCTTCGGACTGTCGGGCGCGGTCGACATGCTGCTGTTCTATCCCGCCGGGTCGGTGATGGACCGCCTTGGCCGCAAGTGGGTCGCCGTACCGTCCATGCTTGTCCTCGGGCTGGCGCATCTGCTGCTGCCGTTGACACACACCACGGTCGCGCTCACCGCGGTCGCGTTGCTGATGGGTGTCGGCAACGGTCTGGGCGCCGGCGTGATCATGACGTTGGGTGCGGATGCCTCTCCGCCGATCGGGCGCGCGCAGTTCCTCGGTGCGTTCCGGCTGTTCGCCGACACCGGCAACGGCAGCGGGCCGTTACTGCTGGCCGGGGCTACAGCTCTCTTCGGACTCGCCCCAGCGATCGTGATCATGGCCGCGACGGGGTGGGCCGCTGCCACCGCGATGCATCGCTGGATCCCGCCACACCCGACCGCCGAAGCACCGGCCTGAGGGAACCGATTTGGTTTCCGGAGTAACGGTCAGGCACAATGAACATTGCCGAAGACCGCTGGTCGTCACTTTCGAGTGACTGAAGGTCCCACAGATTGAGTGGGCGGCCCGCGTAGGTGACTTGGACAGTGTGACATCAGTATGTTCACGCCCTTGCGCCTGCGCAGGGGCGTTTTCTCGTTCTGAGGGGCCGGCCCGGGGTCGAGGCGTTGAAGCCAAACCCTGCGAAAGCAGGTTGGAAGGAGACCCCATGGCGAGGCCGGACAAGGCAGCCGCTGTCGCCGAGCTCACGGACGAGTTCCGGAGCTCGAACGGCGCAGTGCTGACCGAGTACCGCGGTCTCACCGTGGCGCAGCTGCGGCAACTGCGTACTGCGCTCGGTGACGACGTGAACTACGCCGTGGTGAAGAACACGCTGACCAAGATCGCGGCCAAGGACGCCGGTGTCGACTCGTTCGACTCGCTGCTCGAGGGCCCATCGGCAATCGCCTTCATCAAGGGTGACCCGGTGACCGCGGCCAAGGGACTGCGTGACTTCGCCAAGGCGAATCCCCTTCTCGTCATCAAGGGTGGAGTGCTGGAAGGCAAGGCACTCGGCTCTGACGAGATCAGCAAGCTCGCTGACCTGGAGTCGCGTGAGGTCCTCCTCGCGAAGCTCGCAGGTGCGATGAAGGCGGCCCCGCAGCAAGCGGTGTCGCTGTTCGCTGCTCCGCTGTCGCAGGCCGCGCGCCTGTTCGCGGCGCTGCAGGACAAGCTGCCGGCCGAGGCCGCCCCCGTGCAGGACACGGTTGCGGACGAGGCGCCGGCCGTGCAGGACACGGTCGAGGCACCTGCCGAGGCGAGCACCGAGGAGACCGCGGCAGCCGACAGCTGACGCGGATCTCACCCGTAACACCCCATCAGTGATCACCAGTACCACCATTAGGAAGGACCGCCACCATGGCGAAGCTCAGCACCGAAGAGCTGCTCGGCCAGTTCAAGGAACTGACCCTGCTCGAGCTCTCGGAGTTCGTTAAGGCGTTCGAGGAGGAGTTCGGCGTGACCGCCGCTGCTCCGGTCGCCGTTGCCGCCGCTGCTCCGGGTGCCCCGGCCGCCGCTGCCGAGGAGGCCGCGGAGCAGGACGAGTTCGACGTCGTTCTCGAGAGCGCCGGCGAGAAGAAGATCCAGGTCATCAAGGAGGTGCGCGGTCTCACCAGCCTTGGTCTGAAGGAGGCCAAGGACCTCGTCGAGGCGGCTCCGAAGCCGATCCTGGAGAAGGTCGACAAGGCTGCCGCGGAGAAGGCCAAGGAGGCCCTCGAGGGCGCCGGCGCCACCGTCACCCTGAAGTGATCTGTGCGGCATCGGCCGCACACCCAGCAGTACGCCGAAGGGCGGTCCTACCCAGGACCGCCCTTCGTCACGTTCTCAGACGCCGATCCGGTGCCACGGGCCCCAGATGGCGAACGACATGCCGCGACTGGCCTGGATGTTGACGAACAACGTGTGGCCGTCCGGGCTGAAGGTGGAACCGGCGAACTCGTCCCCGGAGCGGTCCACCCCGGTGCTGCTGGTCAGCCGGTTCAGCGCGATGTCGAACAGTTGGCCGCCCCGCGACAGGCCACGCAGGTAGTTGTCCTCGGTGTTGTCCTCGCAGACCACCAGAGTCCCGCGCTTGCTGGTCGTCACGTTGTCCGGGAAGTCCAGGGTCGCCCGGTTCGGCGACTGGTAGATCAGCTGCAGCTTCCGCGCCCGGGTGTGGTACGCCCAGATCTGGCCGAACCCGTTGCCGTACCCACCGACCGGATCCGGTCCGGTCTCCGCCGCGCCACCACCCTGCGTGGAGCAGAAGTAGACGACGTTGTCGTCGTACACCTGTCCTTCCAGCCGGGAGAAGTACGCCGCTCCCTGCGCGCGGCCCTGGTCACCGACGTACACGAGCGCCTGGTCGTTCGTCGTCGGCGCGGTCTGCCCTGGTGTGTACGGGAACGCCGGGGCCGGGTCGTCGATGTCGACCCAGGTGACGTCGTACGTCGCGCGCCTCGGCTGTTCGGCGGCCAGGTTGAGGTTCGGACGGCCTTTGACGGCCAGCATCTGCAACCGGCCGCCGTCCTCGATCCGCCCATGCTTCATCGGGTTGCGCGGTGGGCGATAGCGGAAGAACCCGGACGGGAACGCGAAGTTGTCCTCGGTCAGGTAGAGGAACCCGTCCCTGGGATCGAACGAGACGGCCTCGTGCGCGAAGCGGCCGGCGTGGGTGATCGGCTCGCGCTCGGACTGGCCGCGGGCCGGGACCTCGAAGACGAAACCGTGCGGTTTGGTCAGCGCCACGTTCGGCGCGCCGGTGAAATCGGGTCCTACGTCGGGCCCGTTCACCGTTTCCTCGCAGGTGATCCAGCTGTCCCACGGCATGATTCCGCCGCTGCAGTTCATCATCGTGCCGTTCAGGCTGGTGTAGGCGTCGACCACTTCGCCGAATCGCGTCACCTCGATCGTCGTCGTCCCGCCTTGTGCCATCGCGTCGTACGGCGTCCCCGGACCGAACGGCGTACCGGGGTTGTTCAGCTCGTGGTTGCGGACGAGCACGATGTTGCCGTTGCGCCGGGTGAACGCGCCCATGCCGTCGTGCCGTCCAGGCAGGTTCGTGCCGTCGGTCAGCACGACCGGGAACTCCGTGTCGTGGAAGGATCGGTAGTTGAAGCCCTCCGGCAGATGCAGCCGGACCTTGCCGTCGCGCCGATCCGGAATCGCCCGCAGCGCCCGGAACGGCGCACTGCTCTGCGGCGACGCGACCGCCTGCTGGGCCACGAATCCCTGGAACGGCCCGGCCGCGAACACCCCGCCCGCGACGGCCGCGCTGCCCTTCAGGAATGTTCGTCGTTCGATGCTCATCCGTCGTCCCCTCCATGGCCGTGCGAAACCTTTGATCGACGCTAACTTTCGGGTCGCGGTCGGGACAGACCTCGGGCAGCCGCTAAGATCGCCGGTGCCGTGTGCCTATCAGCACTCCGTGTTGGCCGATCGACGCAGCGTGATCGGCGTGACCGGAGCGTGACCAAGCGGTCACCGTCGCTTGACATACGGGGGTTTACGCAAAACCGTACTCGTGCGTAACCTAGGCAACCGTGCCTCGTTGGACCGGGCAGAAACTCGTCGGTTCGGGGCCGTACAGACATTCCCGTGAGGAGGACCGGTGGGCGTAGAAGTCCGCGTCGAAGGTCTCACCAAGTCCTTCGGAAACCAGCTGATCTGGGGCGACGTGTCCCTGACGCTGCCCGCCGGCGAGATCTGCGTCATGCTCGGCCCGTCGGGCACCGGCAAGTCCGTGTTCCTCAAGACGCTGATCGGTCTGCTCAAGCCGGACAGGGGCCACATCTACATCGAGGGCACCGACATCGCGACCTGCAGCGAGCGCGAGCTGTACGAGATCCGCCGCCTGTTCGGCGTGCTGTTCCAGGACGGCGCGATGTTCGGCTCGATGAATCTGTACGACAACGTCGCGTTCCCGCTCCGCGAGCACACCAAGAAGTCCGAGTCCGAGATCCGCTCCATCGTGATGGAGAAGATGGAGATGGTCGGCCTCGTCGGCGCGGAGAAGAAGCTGCCCGGCGAGATCTCCGGCGGTATGCGCAAGCGGGCCGGCCTGGCCCGCGCGCTGGTGCTGGACCCCGAGATCCTGCTGGTCGACGAGCCGGACTCCGGTCTGGACCCGGTCCGTACGTCGTTCCTGAACCAGGTGATGATCGACCTCAACGAGGCCTTCGGCGCGACGTTCCTGATCGTCACCCACGACGTCAACACCGCGCGGACGGTGCCCGACAACATCGGCATGCTGTACCACCGGCATCTGGCCATGTTCGGCCCGCGCGAGATGCTGCTGTCCAGCGAGGAGCCGGTCATCCGGCAGTTCCTGAACGCGCAGATGATCGGCCCGATCGGCATGTCCGAGGAGAAGGACGCCGACGAGTTGGCCGCCGAGGCCGGCCAGGAGCTTCCGCCGTTGCCGCCGATCCCGATCCAGCAGCTGCCGAGCAGCGGCATGCTCCGGGCGACGCAGCGCCCGCCGGGTGAGTGGTGCCGGGAGAACGGCATCACCCCGCCACCCGGTTCGTTCGCGGACACGAGGGTGGGCGCGACGTGACTGTTTCCGCGACCGCCCCGCTGAAGCACGCCGGCTCGCTGTTCTCCTTCGCCCTCGACACTGCCCGTGCCTCGGTGCGCCGGCCGTTCCAGTTGAGGGAGTTCCTTCAGCAGGCGTGGTTCGTCGCCAGCGTGACGATCATCCCGACCGCCCTGGTCGCGATCCCGTTCGGTGCGGTGATCGCCTTGCAGGTCGGCGGGCTGATCAAGCAGTTCGGCGCGCAGGCCTTCACCGGGTCGGCCGCCGTACTGGCCGTGGTCCGGGAGGCGTCGCCGATCGCGACCGCGCTGCTGATCGCCGGCGCCGGCGGTTCGGCCATCTGCGCGGACCTGGGCTCGCGGAAGATCCGCGAGGAACTGGACGCGATGATGGTGCTCGGCATCGACCCGATCCAGCGGCTGGTGGTGCCGCGGGTGCTGGCGACGATGCTGGTCGCGTTCTTCCTGAACGGTTTCGTCAGCGTGGTCGGCGTGATGGGCGGCTACGTCTTCAACGTCGTCCTGCAGGACGGCACACCAGGTAGTTATATAGCCTCGTTCACCGCGCTGGCTCACCTGCCCGACCTGTGGCAGGGGCAGGCGAAGGCACTGGTCTTCGGATTCATCGCCGCGGTCGTGGCGTCGTACAAGGGAGTGAACGCGGGCGGCGGGCCGAAGGGTGTCGGCGACGCGGTGAACCAGTCCGTCGTGATCACCTTCATGCTGCTGTTCGTCGCGAACTTCTCGATGACCGCGATCTACTTCCAGCTCGTTCCGCCGAAGGGGGCCTGAAGAATGTCAGCCCTCGTCGACTCCCTGGTGAAGAAGCCGCTGCACTCGCTCGACCGGCTGGGCGAGCAGCTCTCGTTCTACATCAAGGCGCTGGCCTGGTCGGGCAAGTCGATCACCCGGTACCGCAAGGAGATCCTGCGGCTGCTGGCCGAGGTGACGCTGGGCACCGGCGCCCTCGCGGTGATCGGCGGCACCGTCGGCGTGATCACGTTCCTCGCCTTCTTCACCGGCACCGAGGTCGGCCTCCAGGGCTACTCCGCCCTCAACCAGATCGGTACGTCGGCCTTCGCCGGCTTCGTCAGCGCGTACATCAACACCCGTGAGATCGGCCCGCTGATCGCCGGGATCGCGCTGGCCGCGACCGTCGGCTGCGGCTTCACCGCGCAGTTGGGCGCGATGCGGATCAGCGAGGAGATCGACGCCCTCGAGGTGATGGCGATCCCGTCGCTGCCGTTCCTGGTCACCACCCGGATCATCGCCGGCCTGGTCGCGGTGATCCCGCTGTACGTCGTCGGCCTGCTCGCGTCGTACTTCGCCACCCGGCTCACCGTGACCACGTTCTACGGGCAGAGTACGGGCACGTACGACCACTATTTCCATCTCTTCCTGCCACCCGGCGATGTGCTGTGGTCGTTCGGCAAGGTGCTGGTGTTCTCCGTCCTGGTGATCCTGGTGCACTGCTACCACGGCTACCACGCGACCGGCGGTCCGGCCGGTGTGGGCGTCGCGGTCGGTCGTGCGGTCCGGACCTCCATCGTCGTCATCAACGTCGTCGACCTGCTGCTCTCGATGGCGATCTGGGGCACGACGACCACCGTCAGGCTGGCGGGGTGACGGCATGACGAGACGAGTCCTGGGGGTCGCCTTCATCGGCGTGCTGTGCTTCCTGCTCTGGTTGACGTACGCGTTCTACGCCAAGGTCTTCACCAAGACGGTCGACGTCGAACTGAAGACCAGCCACATCGGCCTGCAGTTGAACGACCACGCCGACGTGAAGCTGCGCGGAATCATCGTCGGCGAGGTCCGCAGTGTCTCCACCGACGGCGACGAGGCGACGGTGAACCTCTCGCTCAAGCCGGACCAGATCGGCGAGATCTCGAGCGCGGTCAGCGCCCGGATCCTGCCGAAGACGCTGTTCGGTGAGAAGTACGTCGCCCTGGTGCCGCCGGAGGGCTCCGAGGGTCGCCACATCCGCGCCGGAGACGTGATCTCACGGGACAAGACCGCGGTCGGCATCGAGATCGAGAAGGTGCTGAACGACGCGTTGCCGCTCCTGCAGGCGGTCGACCCGGCCGACCTGAACGCCACGCTGAACACTCTGGCCACCGCGCTCGAGGGCCGCGGCGCCGAGATCGGCGGCACGCTGACCCAGTTGGACGGCTACCTGAAGAAGCTGAACCCGAACGTCCCGAAGCTGATGGACGCGCTGACCAAGCTCACCCAGGTCTCCGAGCTGTACGGCGACGCCACGCCGGACCTGGTCCGGGCGCTGCGCAACCTGACCGTCACCGGCAACACGGTGGTGGAGAAGCAGGCGCAGCTGCAGAAGTTCTTCGTCGACGTGCAGGGCCTGTCCTCGACCACGAACACGTTCCTGAAGCAGAACGAGGACAAGGTGATCCGGCTCGGCGAGGTGAGCCGGCCGGTGCTCGATCTGCTGGAGCGGTACTCGCCCGAGATGCCGTGCTTCCTCAAGGTGATGACCGAGACCGCCCCGAGGCTCAACGACACGTTCCGCGACGGCAGGCTGAACATCAATCTCGAGCTGATCACCAACCAGCCGACGCCGTACGCGCCGAACGAACTGCCGGCGTACAAGGACCACCGTGGGCCGACGTGTGTCGGCAAGAACTACAGCCACCCCGGTGCGAAGCCAGGCCCGTACAACCAGCAGAACCCCGCGCCGTACGTCACCGGTGACGACGGCGTGATCGGCGACCACAACAAGAACCAGCGCTTCCCGGTGAACCTGCAGCTGAACCGGGCGGTGCCCGGCTTCGACCTGGACACCGGCGGCGTCGGTACGCCGGCCGAGCAGCAGGTGATCGACTCGGTCGTCGGCCCCGCGATGGGCGTCCCGGCCACCGACGTACCCGATCTGACCACGCTCATGGTCGGCCCCCTCCTCCGGGGAGGCCAGGTGAATCTCACATGAAGATCCTCGACAAGAAGACCTCGATCGACACCGTGCGGCTGGCGATCTTCGTGGTCGTGACGACGGTGGCGACCGCGCTGCTGGCGGTGACGATCGGGAACATCACGTTCAACGCGACGACGAAGTACCGCGCCGTGTTCACCGACGCGGTCGGGCTGAACAAGGGTGACGACATCCGGATCGCCGGTGTGAAGGTCGGTCAGGTCGACAAGATCGCGCTGTACCAGGACACCTTGGCGATGGTGACCTTCAGCGTCGACTCCGACCAGATCCTCGACGCCTCGACGCACGCGACGCTGCGCTACCGGAACCTGGTCGGCAACCGCTACATCGCGCTCACCGACGGCGTCGGTGGTGGCGACCGGATGAAGAAGAACGCCGTCATCCCGAAGGAGCGCACGGCTCCGGCGCTGGACCTGTCGGTGCTGTTCAACGGGTTCAAGCCGCTGTTCACCGCGCTCACGCCGGCGGACGTGAACCAGTTCGCGTTCGAGGTGATCAAGGTGCTGCAGGGCGAGGGCGGCACGATCGAGTCGCTGCTGGCCAAGACGGCGTCGCTGACCACCACGCTGGCCGACGCGGACCAGGTGATCGGTGACCTGATCACCAACCTGACCTCGACGCTGCAGATCGTCTCCCAGCGGCAGCAGAACTTCTCCCAGTTGCTGGTGAACCTGCAGCAGTTCATCACCGGGCTGAGTCAGGACATCAACCCGATCCTGAACTCGCTCGGTTCGATCAACTCGCTGAACACGAAGACGGCCGGCCTGCTGCAGCAGACCCGGGTGCCGATCAAGGCGGACCTGGACAAGATCCGCGCGGTCGCCACCACCCTGGACGACACCCAGGCGATCTGGGTCAAGACGCTGCAGAACATGCCGGGGAAGCTGAACACGATGACCCGGACCGCGTCGTACGGCTCCTGGTTCAACTTCTACCTGTGCAACTTCGACGGCAACGTCACCCTGCCGACCGGGACCCGCATCCCCGTTGCCTACGACAACAACTCGGCGAGGTGCACGAAACCGTGAAGCCGTTCCGTGAGCAGAACCAGGTGACCGTCGGCGTGATCGGCCTGACCGTGATCGGGCTGATCATGCTGGCCGCGTTCAAGGCGCAGGACTTGCCGCTGATCGGTGGCGGGACCAAGTACTCCGCGCAGTTCTCCGAGGCCGGTGGCCTGAAGCCGAACGACGAGATCCGGGTCGCCGGCGTCCGCGTCGGGCAGGTGCGCAAGGTCGAGCTCGAGGGCACGCATGTGCGGGTCGACTTCGTGGTGGACCAGGGCGTGAAGCTCGGTGACCAGACCGGGGCCGAGATGAAGATCAAGACCCTGCTCGGCCAGAAATACCTGAAGCTGAACCCGGCCGGCAAGGGCGAGCTGAAGGCCGGATCCGAGATCCCGCTGGACCGTACCGTCTCGGCGTACGACGTGGTGGACGCGTTCACGGATCTCGCGAACACGACCGAGCGGATCGACACCACGCAGCTGGCCAAGGCCCTCGACACGCTGTCGGCGACGTTCAAGAACACACCGGACGAGGTGCAGGCGTCGCTGACCGGCCTGTCTCGGCTGTCTCAGAACGTCGCCAAGCGGGACGAACAGCTGAAACTGCTGCTGCAGCACTCGAACGTGGTCACCAAGGTCCTTGCCGACCGCAACCAGCAGCTGATCAAGCTGCTGAAGGACGGCAACTCGGTCTTCCAGGCCGTGCAGGCCCGGCGGGCACTGATCCACCAGTTGCTGGTCTCGACGCAGAAGCTGTCCGCGCAGATCACCGCGCTGGTCCGGGAGAACCGCAAGGACCTGACACCGACGTTGCAGAAGGTCAACGCCGTACTGGCCACGCTGCTGAAGAACCAGAACGACCTGGACGCGAGCATCCGCGGCCTGGCGCCGTTCGTCAAGCTGTTCACGAACACCCTGGGCACCGGCCCGTGGTTCGACACCTACGTGGAGAACCTGGTCCCGGTGCCGGAGATCCCGTTGCCGAAGGTCGGAGGTGGCGGCTGATGAAGCTCGCGTCACTGTCCCGCCTGGTCGCGATGGCGGTCGTCCTGGTGATCGTCACGGTCACCGTCATTTCGCTGTGGCCGAAGGCCGATCGGGTCTCCGCGACGGCGTATTTCCCGCGCGCGGTGTCGGTGTACCCAGGCTCCGACGTACGGATCCTCGGGATCAAGGTCGGCGAGGTGGAGAGCGTCACTCCTGCCGGCCGGTCGGTCCGGGTGAAGTTCTGGTGGGAGGCCGAGCACAAGGTGCCGGCCAACGCCAAGGCGGTGATCGCCGCGCCGTCGATCGTGGCCGACCGGTACCTCCAGCTCACCCCGGTGTACTCCAAGGGTGACGTGATGGCCGATGGTGCCGAGATCCCGATGGACCGGACGGCCGTACCGCTGGAGCTGGACCAGATCTACCAGAGCCTGAACGACCTGTCCGTCGCACTCGGGCCGAAGGGCGCGAACGACCAGGGCGCGCTGTCGCGGCTCCTGGACGTGTCCGCGCAGAACCTCAACGGCCAGGGCGCGAAGCTGAACCAGACGATCACCGACGTGTCCAAGCTGACCGGGACGCTGGCGAGCAACTCGCAGAGCCTGTTCTCGACCATCCGGCAGTTGCAGACGTTCGTGTCCGCGCTGGCCGCCAACGATCAACTGGTGAAGCAGTTCAACACCAACTTCGCGGCCACCTCGACCACCCTGGCCGGCGAGCGGAAGGACCTGGCCTCGTCGCTGTCGCTGCTGGCGACCGCACTCGGCGAGGTTGCGACGTTCGTGAAGGACAACCGGACGCTGGTGAAGACCACGGTCTCCGGCGCGACCGACCTGTCGCAGATCCTGGTCAAGGAGAAGGCCGCGCTGGCCGAGGTCCTCGACACGGCTCCGCTCGGCCTGGGCAACCTGGCCCGGATCTACAACCCGCAGTTCGGCACGCTGGACCAGCGGATCAACCTGGCCCAGCTGGACGACCCGGCGACGTTCATCTGCTCGCTGCTGCTGCAGGCCAACCAGCCGCTCTCGACCTGCTCGGCGCTGAAGCCGGTCCTCGACGCGCTGCCGAAGCTGCCGCTGCTGAGCCAGATCACCGGCGCTCCGCCGAGCGGCGGCCCGGCCGGTACGCCGTGGGCGCCGGCGCCGGCCCCGAAGCTGTCGAGCCCGGACCCGGTCGACCCGACCCTCGGGGGGCTGGTCCGATGAGACGCCGTACGAAGATCGTCGCCGGAGTGCTCGGTCTGGCCATGGTGCTGACCGGGTGCGACTTCAGCGTGTACTCGCTGCCGCTGCCCGGTGGAGCGAAGATCAAGGGACCGTCGTACACCGTGACGGTCGAGTTCGCCGACGTACTGGACCTGGTGCCGAAGTCGTCGGTGAAGGTCGACGACGTCACCGTCGGCACGGTCGAGAAGGTCTGGCTGGACGGGTACGTGGCGAAGGTCCGGCTGAAGCTGCCGAAGAGCCTCGACCTGCCGGACAACGCGCGGGCGACGATCCGGCAGACCAGCCTGCTGGGCGAGAAGTTCGTCTCGCTCGCTCCGCCGACCGGGTCGGAGGAGCCGCGCGGGAAGCTGGACAACGGCGAGCTCATCCCGCTGTCGCGGACCACCAGCAACGTCGAGGTCGAGGAAGTCCTGTCGGCGCTGTCGCTGCTGCTGAACGGTGGCGGTGTGGCCCAGCTGCAGATCATCACCCAGGAGCTGAACAAGGCACTGACCGGCAACGAGCCGGCCATCCGCAGTGTGCTGACCCAGCTGAACACGTTCGTCGGCACCCTGGACCAGAACAAGCAGCGGATCGTCACCGCGATCACGGCGGTCGATGCGCTCGCCAAGAAGCTGAACGCCCAGAAGGCGACGTTGGCCACCGCGATCGACTCGCTGCCGAAGTCGATCGCGACGCTGGACAAGCAGCGGGCGGCCCTGGTCAAGACGCTGCAGGCCCTGGCGACGCTGGGGAACACGGCGACCCGGGTGATCACCGCGTCCCAGAAGGACCTGGTTGCGAACCTGCAGTCGCTGTACCCGATCCTGACCAAGCTGGCCCAGGCGGGGGAGGACCTGCCGAAGTCGCTCGAGCTGCTGTTCACCTACCCGTTCCCGGACGGCGCGGCCAAGGCGGTCGGCGGTGACTTCACCAACCTCGGGATCACGCTGGACGTGAACACGCAGAAGGCACTGCTAGGCCTGCTGGGTCTCAAGCTGCCGACCGGTGGGCCCGCGTCGATCCCGTTGCCCGGGCTGAGCATCCCGCTGCACAACTCGACCAACCCGCAGGGCAACGGCCTGCCGGCGCTTCCGGTCCCGACCGGGACGGCGACGAGCTGCATCACGCTGCTCGGCCTGCCTGTCTGTACGCCGAAGCTGAACCGGCCCGGGCTCGATCCCGACCTGGCGCGGGCGCTGATGCCGGGGGTGGCGAAGTGATCACCAGAGCGGTCCGGATCCAGTTGATGGTGTTCCTGCTGATCACCGTCGTCGGTGTGGCCTTCGTGGGTGCGAAGTACGCCCAGGTGGACAAGCTGATCTTCGACGAGGACTACACGGTCAGCGCCAGCTTCGCCGAGTCCGGCGGCATCTTCACCGGCGCCGAGGTGACGTACCGCGGCCAGCCGGTCGGCCGGGTCGGCGAACTCAAGCTGCTGTCCGACGGCGTCGAGGTCAACCTCGACATCGAGAAGAAGGCGAAGATCCCCAGCGACCTGCTCGCGGTGGTCGCGAACCGGTCCGCGATCGGCGAGCAGTACGTCGACCTGCAGCCGCGGCGCGACGGTGGCCCGTACCTCCGCGACAACTCCAAGATCGCCCGCGCGGACACCGCGATCCCGATCGACACCACCGAACTGCTCCTGAACCTGGACCAGCTGGTCAACTCGGTCGACAAGAAGAGCCTGCAGACCACGGTCCGCGAGCTCGGCGCGGCGCTGAAGGGCCGCGGCACCGATCTGCAGCGGATCATCGACAGCTCCGGCACGTTGATCGACGACGCGGACGCGAACATCCTGCAGACGATCAAGCTGATCAACGACGGCGACACCGTGCTGGCCACCCAGGTCGCCAGCGGCGACGCGATCAAGACCTGGGCGAAGAATCTCGCGCTGCTGTCCGACACCCTGGTCAGCTCGGACGCGGACCTGCGGCAGGTGATCGACCAGGGCTCGCTCGCGTCGCAGCAGATCACCGGGCTGATCCAGGACAACCGGGCGGACATCGCGGTGCTGCTCGGTAACCTGCTGACGGTGAGCGAGATGACCGCGGTCCGGCTGGACGCCGTCGAGCAGCTGCTGGTGGTGTACCCGGCGGTGTCGATGGGCGGGTACGTCGTACCGGCGAAGAACAGCGACGGGCACTACGACGCGCACTTCGGCCTGGTGCTCGGCTTCGACCCGGCCGCCTGCCGGGCCGGCTACGGCAGCACGGACCAGCGGGTCCCGCAGGATCTCACCAACATCCCGGCCAACAACAAGGCGGGTTGCACCGCGAAGCCGTCCACGGACGTGAACGTCCGCGGCTCGCAGAACAAGCCGAGCCCGTCGACCAGCGGCGACCGGAACCGGACCGGCTACGGCATCGGCTACGACCCGACCACCGGCGCCGCCGGCGGCGCCGGCGGCATGCCGGAGATCGTCCTCGGCTCGACCGGTGGCCAGGAGGAGTTGCTCGGCAGCGACTCCTGGAAAGCTCTCATCCTTGGACCGGTGACCGGCAAGTGACTTCTGGTAAGTCCCGGCGGGGACCTCTGATTCTGGCGTGGGCGCTGAGCGTTCTGCTCGTGGTGGCGCTGGCGGGTACGACGCTGTCGGTGATCGCACTGCAGAAGCAGCGGGCCGACGACTCGCAGCGCGACGGCGCGATGAAGGCCGCCCGGCAGCTGGCGCTGGACTTCACGACGTACGACTACAAGACCTGGGACGCCGACGCGAAGCGGGTGCTGGACGACTCCACCGGTCAGTTCAAACAGGAGTTCCAGGCCGGCACCGACTCGGTGAAGGCCGAGGTGCTGACCAACAAAGCGACCTCCAAGGGTGACGTGAAGGAGGCCGCGGTGGTCTCGAACGACAAGGACTCCGCCCAGGTGCTGGTGATCGTGAACGCGGTCGTCACCAACACCGCCTCCGCCCAGGGCGTGGAGCGCCGCTACCGGATCAAGCTGGACATGGTGCGCGACAGCGACCACTGGCTGACCGCCGACCTCCAGGTGGTGGGCTGATGCCGGACCGTTCCCGCAACCGCCCCCGGATCGCGGGCCAGCGCCGTACCCCTGGTACGACGCCCGTCGCGGACGACCTGACAACGAACGACACCGAAGCGGTCGCCGAGGGTGTGAGCCCCACCACATCGGACCGGCCCGAGGTTACCGTCCGGGTCGCCGATGACGACGAATTGGCTACCTGGAGTGACGACGAGGCCTTCAAGCTGACCGTCCTGGACCCGGAAACGGGCGAGCCGGCCGAGCAGCACAGCTACCGGGTCGTGCAGGATCAGGTGGCCACCGGCAAGCGTGGCCTGGGCGTGGTGCTGTCCGTGGTGCTTGCGGTGGTCGTCGTACTCGTGCTGACCGTCGGGGCGGTGCTCGGGATCAAGGCGTGGCAGGGCAAGCAGGCCGAGGACGCCCGGGATCAGGCGGCCGCGGCCGGCCGGAAAGCGGCCGAGACCGCGCTCAGCTACGACTACCGTGACCTGGACAAGAGCTTCGCCGCGGCCCGGTCGACGATGACCCCGGACTTCGCCGCCAAGTTCGACGAGACCGCGAAGGTGGCCGGCGAACTGGCCACCAAGACCAAGGCGACGGTCAAGGCCGACGTCCGCGAGGTCGGGGTCCGGGACGGGAACGCCGACCGGGTCACGCTGATCATCTTCGTGAACCAGACCACCACCAGCACGATCACGAAGGGTAGTCCCCGGGTCGACCTCAACCGGACGAGGTTCACGATGGTCCGAAAGGACGGCCGATGGCTGGTCCAGGAGATCGCCGGACTGTAGTCTCTTTGTGACTCCGCACCAGGAGGGCGCCGGAGGTCTCGCGGGTGATCTACTCGCTGGAGACACCGGGTCGGTCCTTGACGGAAAGGGTGGTCCGACGGCATAGTGTTGGACCCCATTGGACAGGCTTGCCTGGATCATGTAATCTTGTGCTTTGCGCTGCCTTTAACCTCCACCCTGGTTCGGGTCTCGACTTGACTAGGGCGGTTCGGCGTGCGCTCCCAGCACCGAAGTGATTTCTGCGAGCCCGTGGAAGGACGCCCCTTGGTCGCCTCGCGCAACCCCCAGTCCGACAGCATTTCCGACGTTTCCGGCTCACCACGCCGTATCTCCTTCGCAAAGATCTCCGAACCTCTCGAGGTTCCGGATCTGCTTGCGCTGCAGGTGGACAGTTTCGACTGGCTGGTCGGCAACGAAACGTGGCAGGCCCGAGTGGCCGCCGCCGAGGCCGAGGGACGGACCGAACTGTCCGGCCCCTCCGGCCTGGAAGAGATTTTCGAGGAGATCTCCCCGATCGAGGACTTCAGCGGCACCATGTCGCTGTCGTTCCGCGACCACCGCTTCGAGCCTCCGAAGAACACGGTGGACGAGTGCAAGGAGCGGGACGTCACGTACTCCGCTCCGCTGTTCGTCACCGCCGAGTTCATGAACAACGAGACCGGTGAGATCAAGAGCCAGACCGTCTTCATGGGTGACTTCCCGTTGATGACGCGCAAGGGCACCTTCGTCATCAACGGCACCGAGCGGGTCGTCGTGTCCCAGCTCGTCCGCTCGCCCGGTGTGTACTTCGAGCGCACCCCGGACAAGACGTCGGACAAGGACATCTTCACCGCCAAGATCATCCCGTCGCGCGGCGCGTGGCTGGAGTTCGAGGTCGACAAGCGCGACATGGTCGGTGTCCGGCTGGACCGCAAGCGCAAGCAGAACGTCACCGTGCTGCTGAAGGCGCTCGGCTGGACCGACGCGCAGATCCTGGAGGAGTTCGGCGACTACGAGTCGATCCGGCTCACCCTGGAGAAGGACCACACCTCCGGGCAGGACGACGCGCTGCTGGACATCTACCGCAAGCTGCGGCCGGGTGAGCCGCCGACGCGGGAGGCCGCCCAGGCGCTGCTGGACAACTACTACTTCAACGGCAAGCGCTACGACCTGGCCAAGGTCGGCCGGTACAAGATCAACAAGAAGCTCGGCCGGGACGAGACGCACGACACCGCGGTGCTGACGATCAACGACATCGTCGCCACGATCAAGTACCTGGTGGCGCTGCACGAGGGCAAGACCGAGCTGCCCGCCCCGACCGGCGAGATCGTGGTCGAGGAAGACGACATCGACCACTTCGGCAACCGCCGGCTGCGTACCGTCGGTGAGCTGATCCAGAACCAGCTGCGCACCGGCCTGGCCCGGATGGAGCGCGTGGTCCGGGAGCGGATGACGACCCAGGACGTCGAGGCGATCACGCCGCAGACCCTGATCAACATCCGTCCGGTGGTGGCGGCGCTGAAGGAGTTCTTCGGCACCTCCCAGCTGTCGCAGTTCATGGACCAGACCAACCCGATCGCGGGCCTGACCCACAAGCGCCGGCTGAACGCGCTCGGCCCGGGTGGTCTGAGCCGCGAGCGGGCCGGCTTCGAGGTCCGCGACGTACACCCGTCCCACTACGGCCGGATGTGCCCGATCGAGACCCCGGAAGGCCCGAACATCGGTCTGATCGGCTCGCTCGCGTCGTACGGCCGGGTGAACCCGTTCGGCTTCGTCGAGACGCCGTACCGCAAGGTCGTGTCCGGTCAGGTCACCGACCAGGTGGACTACCTGACCGCGGACGAGGAGGACCGGTTCGTCATCGCGCAGGCGAACGCCGCGCTGACCGACGACGACCGGCTCGCCGAGGACCGCGTGCTGGTTCGCCGGCGGCACGGTGAGGTCGAGCTCGCCCTGGTCGAGGACGTGGACTACATGGACGTCTCGCCGCGCCAGATGGTGTCGGTGGCGACCGCGATGATCCCGTTCCTCGAGCACGACGACGCCAACCGCGCGCTGATGGGCTCCAACATGCAGCGCCAGGCGGTGCCGCTGATCACCGCCGACGCTCCGCTGGTCGGCACCGGTATGGAGTACCGCGGTGCGGTCGACGCCGGTGACGTGGTCGTGGCCGACAAGGCCGGTGTGGTCAAGGAGGTCTCGGCCGACCTGATCGAGATCGCCGCCGACGACGGCACGTACCAGACCTACCGGCTGGCGAAGTTCCGCCGGTCGAACCAGGGCACCTGCATCAACCAGCGCCCGCTGGTCGACGCGGGGCAGCGTGTCGAGGTGAACTCCCCGCTCGCCGACGGTCCGTGCACCGACGAGGGCGAGATGGCGCTCGGCCGGAACATGCTGGTCGCGTTCATGCCGTGGGAGGGTCACAACTACGAGGACGCGATCATCCTGTCCCAGCGCGTCGTGCAGCAGGACCTGCTGACCTCGATCCACATCGAGGAGCACGAGGTCGACGCTCGCGACACCAAGCTGGGCCCGGAGGAGATCACCCGGGACATCCCGAACGTCTCCGACGAGATGCTGGCCGACCTGGACGAGCGGGGCATCATCCGGATCGGCGCCGAGGTCACCACCGGTGACATCCTGGTCGGCAAGGTCACCCCCAAGGGCGAGACCGAGCTGACCCCGGAGGAGCGGCTGCTGCGCGCGATCTTCGGCGAGAAGGCCCGTGAGGTCCGCGACACCTCGCTGAAGGTGCCGCACGGCGAGGAGGGCACCGTCATCGGTGTCCGCGTCTTCGACCGTGACAACGGCGACGAGCTGCCGCCGGGCGTCAACCAGCTGGTCCGGGTGTACGTCGCCCAGAAGCGGAAGATCTCGGTCGGCGACAAGCTGGCCGGCCGTCACGGCAACAAGGGCGTCATCTCCAAGATCCTTCCGGTCGAGGACATGCCGTTCCTCGAGGACGGCACCCAGGTCGACATCATCTTGAACCCGCTGGGCGTGCCCGGCCGGATGAACGTCGGTCAGGTGCTCGAGACCCACCTCGGCTGGATCGCCAGCCGCGGCTGGGAGATCGACCCGGAGAACCAGGAGGAGTGGGCGCAGCGGCTGATCAAGATCGGCGCCGGCTCGGCTGCTCCGATGACGAACGTCGCCACCCCGGTGTTCGACGGCGCCAAGGAGGAGGAGGTCACCGGCCTGCTCAGCTCGACGCTGCCGAACCGTGACGGCGTCCGGATGGTCGACGGATCGGGCAAGGCCCGGCTGTTCGACGGCCGTTCGGGTGAGCCGTTCCCGGAGCCGGTCGGCGTCGGCTACATGTACATGCTGAAGCTGCACCACCTGGTCGACGACAAGATCCACGCACGGTCGACCGGTCCGTACTCGATGATCACCCAGCAGCCGCTGGGCGGTAAGGCGCAGTTCGGTGGTCAGCGGTTCGGCGAGATGGAGGTGTGGGCCCTGGAGGCCTACGGTGCCGCCTTCGCGCTGCAGGAACTGCTGACGATCAAGTCCGACGATGTCGTCGGGCGGGTCAAGGTGTACGAGGCGATCGTCAAGGGCGAGAACATTCCGGAGCCGGGTATCCCGGAGTCCTTCAAGGTTCTGGTCAAGGAAATGCAGTCCCTGTGTCTGAACGTGGAGGTGCTCTCGTCCGACGGAAGCCGGGTCGAGATGCGCGACAGCGAAGAGGACGTCTTCCGCGCTGCGGAGGAACTGGGAATCGATCTGTCCCGGCGTGAGCCGAACAGTGTCGAAGAGGTCTGAGCGGGTTGCCGCTTGAGATCAACAACCAACTCACTCAGACCGCTTCAACAATCGGGAGATAACACATCGTGCTCGACGTGAACTTCTTCGACGAGCTTCGGATCGGCCTGGCCACCGCGGATGAGATCCGTCAGTGGTCGCACGGCGAGGTCAAGAAGCCCGAGACGATCAACTACCGGACGCTCAAGCCCGAGCGTGACGGCCTTTTCTGCGAGAAGATCTTCGGTCCCACCCGGGACTGGGAATGCTACTGCGGCAAGTACAAGCGCGTTCGCTTCAAGGGCATCATCTGCGAGCGGTGTGGCGTCGAGGTCACCCGCTCCAAGGTGCGCCGTGAGCGGATGGGCCACATCGAGCTGGCCGCGCCGGTCACCCACATCTGGTACTTCAAGGGTGTCCCGTCGCGACTCGGCTACCTGCTCGACCTCGCCCCGAAGGACCTGGAGAAGGTCATCTACTTCGCGGCGTACATGATCACCGACGTCGACGACGAGGCGCGGCACCGCGACCTGTCGTCGTTGGAGGGCCGGACCGACGTCGAGCGCAAGCAGCTCGAGAACCGGCGCGACAACGACATCGAGACGCGGATGAAGAAGCTCGAGGAGGACCTGGCGCAGCTGGAGGCCGAGGGCGCCAAGGCCGACGTACGCCGCAAGGTCAAGGAAGGCGCCGAGCGTGAGGTCAAGCAGCTGCGCGACCGTGCGCAGCGCGAGATCGACCGCCTCGACGAGGTCTGGACCCGGTTCAAGAACCTGAAGGTCCAGGACCTGGAGGGCGACGAGATCCTCTACCGCGCCATGAAGGAGCGGTTCGGCAAGTACTTCGAGGGCGCCATGGGTGCCGCCGCGATCCAGCGCCGGCTGGAGACCTTCGACCTGAAGGCCGAGGCGGACAACCTGCGCGAGACGATCAAGACCGGTAAGGGCCAGCGCAAGACCCGCGCCCTGAAGCGGCTCAAGGTCGTGACCGCGTTCCTGGCCACCAACAACAGCCCGATGGGCATGGTGCTCGACTGCGTGCCGGTGATCCCGCCGGACCTGCGGCCGATGGTCCAGCTCGACGGTGGCCGGTTCGCCACCTCGGACCTGAACGACCTGTACCGCCGGGTGATCAACCGGAACAACCGGCTCAAGCGACTGCTCGACCTGGGCGCGCCGGAGATCATCGTCAACAACGAGAAGCGGATGCTGCAGGAGGCCGTCGACGCACTGTTCGACAACGGCCGTCGTGGCCGTCCGGTCACCGGCCCGGGCAACCGGCCGCTGAAGTCGCTGTCCGACATGCTCAAGGGCAAGCAGGGCCGCTTCCGTCAGAACCTGCTCGGCAAGCGGGTCGACTACTCGGGCCGCTCCGTCATCGTCGTCGGTCCGCAGCTGAAGCTGCACCAGTGCGGTCTGCCGAAGGCGATGGCGCTGGAGCTGTTCAAGCCGTTCGTGATGAAGCGGCTGGTCGACCTCAACCACGCGCAGAACATCAAGTCCGCCAAGCGGATGGTCGAGCGCCAGCGCGCCCAGGTCTGGGACGTGCTGGAAGAGGTCATCACCGAGCACCCGGTACTGCTGAACCGTGCGCCTACGCTGCACCGGCTCGGCATCCAGGCGTTCGAGCCGCAGCTGATCGAGGGCAAGGCGATCCAGATCCACCCGCTCGTGTGCTCCGCGTTCAACGCGGACTTCGACGGTGACCAGATGGCGGTGCACCTGCCGCTGTCGGCCGAGGCTCAGGCCGAGGCGCGGATCCTGATGCTGTCGACCAACAACATCCTGAAGCCGGCCGACGGCCGTCCGGTCACGATGCCGACGCAGGACATGATCATCGGCATCTACTTCCTGACCATGCTGAAGGAAGGCGCCCTGGGTGAGGGCCGGGCGTTCAGCTCGGTGGCCGAGGCGCTGATGGCGTTCGACCGCAACGAGCTGTCGCTGCAGGCCAAGATCACGCTGCGTCTGGACGAGTCCGGCGTACCTGCCGGTGCGACCGAGCGGGCCGAGGGCGGGTTCTCCCTGGAGACCACGCTGGGCCGGGCGCTGTTCAACGAGGCGCTGCCGACGGACTACCCGTTCGTCGACGTCGAGGTCGGCAAGAAGCAGCTGGGCGGGATCGTCAACGACCTGGCCGAGCGGTACTCCAAGGTCGAGGTCGCCAACGCCCTCGACGCACTGAAGGACCTCGGTTTCCGCTGGGCCACCCGGTCCGGTGTGACCGTGTCGATCGACGACTTCAGCACGCCGCCGTCCAAGCCGGAGATCATGGCCCGGTACGAGTCGCAGGCCGAGAAGGTCCAGAAGCAGTTCGAGCGGGGTCTGATCACCTCGTCCGAGCGGCGCCAGGAGCTGATCGAGATCTGGACCGGCGCCAACGCCGAGGTCGGCAAGGCGATGGAGGAGAACTTCGAGAAGGCCAACCCGATCTGGATGATGGTCCACTCGGGTGCCCGAGGCAACATGATGCAGATCCGGCAGATCGCCGGTATGCGTGGCCTGGTGGCCAACCCGAAGGGTGAGATCATCGCCCGGCCGATCAAGTCCAACTTCCGTGAGGGCCTGTCGGTGGTCGAGTACTTCATCGCCACCCACGGTGCGCGGAAGGGTCTGGCCGACACCGCGCTGCGGACCGCCGACTCGGGGTACCTGACCCGTCGTCTGGTGGACGTCTCGCAGGACGTGATCATCCGCGAGGAGGACTGCGGCACCGAGCGGGGCCTGCCGAAGAAGATCGGCGAGCCCGGTCCGGACGGCAAGGTCGTGCACGCCGAGAACGTCGAGACCAGCGCGTACGCACGGACGCTGGCCACCGACGTGTCCGACGCGAGCGGCAAGGTCGTGCTGACGGCCGGCAGCGATCTGGGCGACGTCTCGATCGCGAAGCTGGTCGAGGCCGGGATCGAGGAGGTCAAGGTCCGCTCCGTGCTGACCTGTGACGCCAAGACCGGTACCTGCGCGAAGTGCTACGGCCGTTCGCTGGCGACCGGCAAGCCGGTCGACATCGGCGAGGCGGTCGGCATCATCGCGGCCCAGTCCATCGGTGAGCCGGGGACGCAGCTGACGATGCGGACCTTCCACACCGGTGGTGTCGCGGGTGATGACATCACCCACGGTCTGCCGCGTGTGGTCGAGCTCTTCGAGGCCCGCCAGCCCAAGGGCAAGGCGCCGATCTCGGAGGCCGCCGGCCGGATCTCGATCGAGGACACCGACAAGACCCGGAAGCTGGTGCTCACCCCGGACGACGGTTCCGAGGAGGTCGCCTACCCGGTGTCGAAGCGTGGCCGCCTGCTGATCGAAGAGGGTCAGCACGTCGAGGTCGGTCAGCAGCTGACGCAGGGTACGCCGGACCCGCAGGAGGTTCTGCGGATCCTGGGTGTCCGCAAGGCGCAGGAGCACCTGGTGGACGAGGTCCAGGAGGTGTACCGGTCGCAGGGTGTGGCCATCCACGACAAGCACATCGAGATCATCGTCCGGCAGATGCTGCGCCGGGTCACGGTGATCGAGTCCGGCGACGCCCAGCTGCTGCCGGGTGAGCTCGCGGACCGGATCATGTTCGAGGCGGAGAACCGCCGCGTGGTCGCCGAGGGCGGTACGCCGGCCTCGGGACGTCCGGTGCTGATGGGTATCACCAAGGCCTCGCTGGCCACCGAGTCGTGGCTGTCGGCCGCCTCCTTCCAGGAGACGACCCGCGTCCTCACCGAGGCCGCGATCCACGGCAAGTCCGACTCGCTGGTCGGTCTGAAGGAGAACGTCATCATCGGCAAGCTGATCCCGGCCGGTACGGGCATGGACCGTTACCGCAACATCCGGGTGGAGCCCACCGAGGAGGCGAAGGCCGCGATGTACTCGATGGTCGGCTACGAGTCGTACGACTACGACTTCGGCCCGTCCACCGGTCAGTCGGTCCCGCTCGACGACTTCGACCTCGGTTCCTACCAGAACTGAGCCGAGTCAACTCCGCCGAGGGCGGCACTCCCACCAGGGGGTGCCGCCCTCGCGGCGTTCCGGCCAGGATGAACCATGGCCGAGAACAAGACCCGGAAGACCGACGCGTCCGTCGACGACTACCTGGCCGGCATCGCCGGAGTCCGGGGCGACGACGCCCGCGAGCTCAACGCGCTGATCACCAGGGCGACCGGTCTGGAGCCGGCCCTGTGGGGACCGTCGATCGTCGGTTTCGGCGACCGCCACCTGGTCTACGAGAGCGGTCGCGAGCTGGACTGGTTCGACGTCGGATTCGCGGTCCGGAAACAAGCACTGACGCTTTATCTGACCGCGGGTTTCGACGGGTACGACGAATTGCTCGCCCGCCTCGGGCCGCATACGACCAGCGCCGGATGCCTGTACGTCAAACGCTTGGCAGACGTGGATTCGGGCGTTCTGACCGAGTTGGTACGCCGGTCTGCACAAGACACTCGGGGGCGGGGCTGAAAGTGTCCGGGTGATAGGCCAAGATTGGTCCATGACGGATCTCCCGGCCTATCTGCGGCCTTTCGTCCTGGGGGTACTGGACGGGCCCGACGTGCGGGTGGACAGGCTTGGGGAGATCGACATCTACCGTCCGGCCGGGACTGCCCGGACGGGCGCGATGCTGTTCGTGCACGGGGGACCGGGACCAGCCGAGCTCGTGGCCACACCACGGGACTGGCCGGTCTACAAGGGCTATGCGACCGCTGTCGCCAGGCGAGGCCTGGTGGCCGCAGTCGTCGACCACAGCCTGATTCGCGGCTTCGACCAGTTGGTCACCGCCGCGGACGAGGTGGAGGCTGCGATCGGCGTACTGCGTTCTGATCCACGGGTCGACCCCGATCGGGTCGGGTTGTGGTTCTTCTCCGGTGCGGGCCTGCTGGCCGGGGAGTGGCTGGACAGCCGCCCCGACTGGCTGCGCTGCATGGCCCTGACCTACCCCCTGCTCGCCACCCCGCCCGGTGTCGACGACCTGGTCACCGCCGCCGAAGTGATCGGGAAACACAAGGATCTGCCGGTGCTGCTCACCCGAGCCGGACGCGAGCGTGAGGAACTCGCCGGTCCGGTCGCGGAGTTCGTCTCCGCAGGTGGCAGCGCGCTGGACATCATCGACGTACCGAAAGGGCACCACGGGTTCGACATGCTCGACCACACCGAAGAATCACGCGCCGCCGTCACCAAGGCCCTGGACTGGGCGATCGCCCACCTGGGCGAGGACCCGGACGGCGTGACCACGGCATCCACCTCACCGACGACCACCACCAAGACCAGGGCCAAGAGCGCCCCGGCATCCCGAAAGACCGCTGCGCGTACGCCGGCTGCGGCTGAACCGCTGATGGATCTCCCGACTCCGACTCCGGCTGAGCCTGCCAGTCAGCCGGCGCCGACCGCTCCGGTTCCGACGCTCGATCCTCTTCCGACCACTCCCGCCGTTCCGGTGGACACTCCGGCCTCCCGGGTGGTGGGGCGCGAGCACGCGGCGTACGCGGCGCACGACCTGGAGGCGTTCCTGGCGATGTACTCGCCGACCGCCCGGATCCACCTCGCCGACAGCACCGAACTGAAGGGCCGGCGGTTCCTGCGCGAGTACTACGGGTCACGGTTCGCTGCCGGACGGTGCAAGACCGAGGTCGTGCAGAAGCTGATGCTGGGCGACTGGGTCGTCGAGCACGTGCTGGCCTACGACACCGGCGAAGGGGTCCCGATGATCGCGTTGTACCGCGTCTCCGAGGGGCTGATCACCGACGTCGAGTTCCGTGCCTGACGGACCGATCGACTATCTGGCCGAGTTCGAGCGGACGGCCGCGGAATTCGCGGCCGTCCTCGACCAGGCCGACCCGGCGTCCGAGGTGCCCGCCTGCCCGGGCTGGACGCTGGCCGACCTGGCCCTGCACATCGGTTCCGGCCAGCGCTGGGCGGCGTCGATCCTGCTCAGCGGCACCTCCCAGAGGGTTCCGGAGGTCCTGCGTACGACAATCTCCTGGAGCGACTGGTATGCCGGTACGACCGCGGCGCTGGCCGCCGCGATCCGGGCCGTCGATCCGGACGAGCCGTGCTGGAACTTCGCGCCGATCGCGCAGTACGCGGGGTTCTGGTCCCGGCGGCGCATGCATGAGACAGCCATCCACCTCGTGGACGCGGTCCAGGCCGGCGTCTCCGCCGAAGGGCGGGCCACCAGTGGTCTGGCCGTCGTACCTGCGGCCCTGGCGGCCGACGGGGTGGACGAAGTGTTCGGGGTCTTCCTGCCGCGGATGCTGGCCCGGCGAGTCGCCCCTGCGATCACCCGGCGGATCGGCGTACGGGCGATCGACACGGGCGACGAGTGGACGCTGACGCCTGTGTCAGAAGGGGATCCGCCCCAGGTGGAGCGAGGTGTGGCAGCGGGTGAGGCGGTCGTCTCCGGCACTGCCGCG
Organism: Kribbella sp. NBC_00889; assembly: GCF_045207705.1. Lineage (NCBI taxonomy): Bacteria > Bacillati > Actinomycetota > Actinomycetes > Propionibacteriales > Kribbellaceae > Kribbella > Kribbella sp. NBC_00889. The sequence goes on from NZ_CP108783.1 coordinate 8,727,197, forward strand.
GAGCTCGATCTGTGCCTCTGGAAGCGGTTGCCGGGGAGCGTTCTGACGGTCGAGGGGGACCAGGCGGTGGCATCCGCTTTCCTGGCCGGCCGGGCCACTCCGTAGACCCTGTAAACTGGACGAGCGGACCAGCCTCAGGCCCGTGCGGTCAGTCATTTTGACCGTGCTTGAGGCAGCCGCTAGTCTTAACGATCGTGCCCGGGTCATCCTGGGCCGTCATGCGTGCCCCTGGTCGAACGGGTTGCGCGCGTGGCACGGGACTCCTGCCGACAGTCTGGAAGATTACGGCTTCGGTACGCCCGTGCGCACGCGACACACCCGACCGCGGGGGTCAGCAAAAGCAGAGCAGAAGAAAGCCGGACGACAGAAAGAGACCTACGCGGTGCCCACCATTCAGCAGCTGGTCCGCAAGGGCCGCCAGGACAAGGTGTCCAAGAACAAGACGCCCGCCCTGAAGGGTTCCCCTCAGCGTCGCGGTGTGTGCACGCGCGTCTACACGACCACGCCGAAGAAGCCGAACTCGGCCCTTCGCAAGGTCGCGCGTGTCCGCCTGACCAGCGGCATCGAGGTCACCGCGTACATCCCCGGCGTCGGCCACAACCTGCAGGAGCACTCGATCGTGCTCGTGCGTGGCGGTCGTGTGAAGGACCTTCCGGGTGTCCGGTACAAGATCATCCGCGGTTCGCTCGACACCCAGGGTGTGAAGAACCGCAAGCAGGCGCGCAGCCGTTACGGCGCGAAGAAGGAGAAGAGCTAATGCCGCGCAAGGGCCCCGCCCCGAAGCGTCCGGTCATCATCGACCCGGTCTACAGTTCGCCGCTCGTCACCCAGTTGATCTCCAAGATCCTGGTCGACGGCAAGAAGCAGATCGCGCAGAGCATCGTCTACACCGCGCTCGAGGGCACCCGGACCAAGACCGGCACCGACCCGGTGATCACGCTGAAGCGTGCGCTGGACAACGTGAAGCCGAGCATCGAGGTGAAGAGCCGGCGCGTCGGTGGTGCGACCTACCAGGTGCCGATCGAGGTCAAGCCGGGCCGGTCCACCACGCTGGCGCTGCGCTGGCTGACGACGTACTCCCGGGCGCGTCGCGAGAAGACCATGTCCGAGCGCCTGATGAACGAGATCCTGGACGCCTCCAACGGCCTGGGAGCCTCGGTCAAGCGCCGCGAGGACACGCACAAGATGGCCGAAGCCAACAAGGCTTTCGCCCACTACCGCTGGTGATCCGGGGTCCGATCCGGACCCCAGCGCTCACCCTTTGACAGCAGTACAGAATCGAGAGGTAGACCACCGAGGTGGCCGTACAAATCACCACCGACCTGGCCAAGGTCCGCAACATCGGGATCATGGCTCACATCGACGCCGGCAAGACGACGACGACCGAGCGGATCCTCTTCTACACCGGTATCACCTACAAGATCGGTGAGGTCCACGACGGCGCCGCCACGATGGACTGGATGGAGCAGGAGCAGGAGCGCGGCATCACGATCACGTCCGCCGCGACGACCGCGACCTGGAAAGACCACACCATCAACATCATCGACACCCCCGGGCACGTCGACTTCACCGTCGAGGTGGAGCGCTCGCTGCGCGTCCTGGACGGTGCCGTCGCGGTGTTCGACGGCGTTGCCGGTGTGGAGCCGCAGTCCGAGACCGTCTGGCGGCAGGCGGACCGGTACGGCGTACCCCGCATCTGCTTCGTGAACAAGCTCGACCGGACCGGCGCGGAGTTCATGCGCTGCGTCGACATGATCGTCGACCGGCTGGCCGCGGTGCCGCTGGTGCTGCAGCTGCCGATCGGTGCCGAGTCCGACTTCATCGGCGTCGTCGACCTGATCGGCATGCGCGCGCTGACCTGGCGCGGTGAGACCAAGATGGGTGAGGACTACACGGTCGAGGAGATCCCGGCCAGCCACACCGAGATCGCCGCCGAGTGGCGCGACAAGCTGATCGAGACGCTGGCCGAGGCCGACGACGAGATCATGGAGATGTACCTCGAGGGCGAAGCGCCCACCGAGGAGCAGATCATGGCCGGCATCCGGCGCGCGACGATTGCGAGCAAGCTGACCCCGGTGCTGACCGGCACCGCGTTCAAGAACAAGGGCGTGCAGCCCCTGCTCGACGCGATCAACGCGTTCCTGCCGAGCCCGCTCGACGTTCCGGCCATCGAGGGCCACGACGTCAAGGACAGCGAGCAGGTCGTCCTGCGCAAGCCGGACGACAGCGAGCCGTTCTCGGCGCTGGCGTTCAAGATCGCGGCCGACCCGCACCTGGGCAAGCTGACCTTCATCCGGGTGTACTCGGGCAAGCTCGAGACCGGCACCCAGGTCCTGAACCCCACCAAGGGGCGCAAGGAGCGGATCGGCAAGATCTACCGGATGCACGCGAACAAGCGTGAGGAGATCGCGTCGATCGGCGCCGGCCACATCGTCGCCGTGATGGGTCTGAAGGACACCACCACCGGTGAGACACTGGCCGACCCGGCCAAGCCGGTCGTGCTGGAGTCGATGCAGTTCCCGGCCCCGGTCATCTCGGTCGCCATCGAGCCGAAGTCGAAGGGCGACCAGGAGAAGCTGGGCGTCGCGATCCAGCGGCTGGCCGAGGAGGACCCGACCTTCCAGGTCCGGACCGACGAGGACACCGGCCAGACGATCATCGCCGGTATGGGCGAGCTGCACCTCGAGGTGCTGGTCGACCGGATGAAGCGCGAGTTCCGCGTCGAGGCCAACGTCGGCAAGCCGCAGGTCGCCTACCGCGAGACGATCAAGAAGAAGGTCGAGAAGGTCGACTACACGCACAAGAAGCAGACCGGTGGTTCGGGTCAGTTCGCGCGCGTGATCATCAACATCGAGCCGACCTCGGTCGAGGCCGGCGGCGAAGGCGGCTACGAGTTCGTCAACTCCGTCACCGGTGGCCGGATCCCGCGGGAGTACATCCCGTCGGTGGACGAGGGCGCGCAGGAAGCGATGGAGTTCGGCGTACTGGCCGGCTACCCGATGGTGGACGTCAAGGTCACGCTGACCGACGGCGCCTACCACGATGTCGACTCCTCCGAGCTCGCGTTCAAGATCGCCGGTTCGATGGCCTTCAAGGATGCTGCCCGGCGGGCGACTCCGGTCATCCTCGAGCCGATGTTCTCGGTCGAGGTCACCACCCCTGAGGACTACATGGGTGAAGTGATCGGCGACCTCAACTCCCGCCGTGGCCAGATCCAGTCGATGGACGAGGGCCCCGGTGGCAGCCGGGTCGTCAAGGCCCTGGTGCCGCTGTCGGAGATGTTCGGGTATGTCGGTGACCTGCGTTCCAAGACGCAGGGCCGCGCGTCGTACTCGATGCAGTTCGATTCCTACGCCGAGGTTCCGAAGAACGTGGCGGAAGAGATCATCAAGAAGGCCCGGGGCGAGTAATCTCTCGCTCCTGACCACCACACCCCAAGCGCGTCGGCGTACGGCGTAGTCAACATTCAACTAGGAGGGCCCCAGTGGCGAAGGCGAAGTTCGAGCGGACTAAGCCGCACGTCAACATCGGCACCATCGGTCACATCGACCACGGTAAGACCACTCTTACCGCGGCGATCACCAAGGTGCTGCACGACAAGTACCCGACGCTCAACGAGGCATCGGCCTTCGATCAGATCGACAAGGCGCCCGAAGAGCGTCAGCGCGGTATCACCATCTCCATCGCGCACGTCGAGTACCAGACCGAGGCCCGGCACTACGCCCACGTCGACTGCCCGGGTCACGCGGACTACATCAAGAACATGATCACCGGTGCGGCTCAGATGGACGGCGCGATCCTGGTCGTCGCCGCCACCGACGGCCCGATGCCGCAGACGCGTGAGCACGTTCTGCTCGCCCGCCAGGTCGGCGTGCCGGCCATGGTCGTGGCGCTGAACAAGTGCGACATGGTCGACGACGAGGAGATCCTGGAGCTCGTTGAGCTCGAGGTCCGCGAGCTGCTCTCGGAGCAGGAGTTCGACGGCGACAACGCGCCGATCGTCCGCGTCGCCGCTCACCCGGCGCTGCAGGGCGACGCCAAGTGGGGCGAGTCGATCATCGAGCTGATGAACGCGGTGGACTCCTACATCCCGCAGCCGGTGCGTGAGATCGACAAGCCGTTCCTGATGCCGGTGGAGGACGTCTTCACCATCACGGGTCGCGGTACGGTCATCACCGGCCGGATCGAGCGCGGTGTCGTCAAGATCAACGAGACCGTCGACATCGTCGGCATCCGTCCGGAGAAGCAGACCACCACGGTCACCGGTATCGAGATGTTCCGCAAGCTGCTGGACGAGGGCCAGGCCGGTGAGAACGTCGGTCTGCTGCTTCGTGGCACCAAGCGCGAGGACGTCGAGCGCGGCATGGTCGTCATCAAGCCGGGCACCACGACCCCGCACACCAACTTCGACGCGTCGGTCTACATCCTGTCGAAGGAGGAGGGCGGCCGTCACACGCCGTTCTTCCAGAACTACCGGCCCCAGTTCTACTTCCGCACCACGGACGTCACCGGCGTCGTCACGCTGCCCGAGGGCACCGAGATGGTCATGCCGGGCGACAACACCGACATGTCGGTCGAGCTGATCCAGCCGATCGCCATGGAAGAGGGTCTGAAGTTCGCGATCCGCGAAGGTGGCCGCACCGTCGGCGCCGGCCGGGTCACCAAGATCATCAAGTGATCTCACGAGGTCCGCGAGGGCTCGCATCCTGAGCCCCGCGGACCTCTGCTTTGCGCCTCGATCCGGCGCTCAGGTGGGCCGGATCGGGCGTGAAGCCACCCGATTGGCGTTTCGGCGCCGATCTCTGGCACAATATTCAGGTTGCTCAGGCGAGGCCGCCGGGGCGCGCCCCAGACTTGCGTCTGGCGAGTGCGCCGGACCGGAGACCATGCCGAGGTTCCGGTCCGAGACCGGGCCCCGATCACCATTCCAGGTCGATGAAGCGGTGAGTCATGTGCGTGCCGCGCACGCGACACACCCGACCGCGGGGGTCGGAGCAACACAGACGTTGACGATAGAGAAGGACGAAGCGAAGCGATGGCGGGACAGAAGATCCGCATCCGGCTGAAGGCCTACGACCACGAGGTCATCGACAGTTCGGCACGCAAGATTGTCGACACGGTGACGCGTACTGGTGCGAAGGTTGCTGGCCCGGTGCCGTTGCCGACGGAAAAGAACGTGTTCTGCGTCATCCGCTCGCCGCACAAGTACAAGGACAGCCGCGAGCACTTCGAGATGCGCACCCACAAGCGGCTCATCGACATCATCGACCCCACGCCGAAGACCGTTGACTCGCTGATGCGGCTCGACCTGCCGGCCGGTGTCGACATCGAGATCAAGCTCTGAGGGACGCGAACAACCAATGAGCACTTCTACCAAGAACACGCGCGGTCTGCTGGGCACCAAGCTCGGCATGACCCAGACCTGGGACGAGAACAACCGTGTCGTCCCCGTCACCGTGATCCAGGCCGGCCCGTGCGTGGTGACCGAGGTTCGCACCTCGGACAGCCACGGGTACGACGGCGTCCAGATCGCCTTCGGCGACATCGACCCCCGCAAGGTCACGAGCCCGATGCGCGGCCACTTCGACAAGGCCGGCGTGACGCCGCGGCGCCACCTGCTGGAGCTGCGCACCGCCGACGCCAGCGAGTACACGCTGGGTCAGGAGATCAAGGCCGAGGCCTTCGAGGCCGGTGAGCGGGTCGACGTGTCCGCCACCAGCAAGGGCAAGGGCTTCGCCGGTGTGATGAAGCGGCACGGCTTCCACGGCCTCCGCGCCACCCACGGTGTCCACAAGAAGCACCGCTCGCCGGGTTCCATCGGCGGCTGCGCCACCCCGGGTCGGGTCTTCAAGGGCCTGCGGATGGCGGGCCGGATGGGCGCCGAGCAGGTCACCACGCAGAACATCACCGTGCACGCGATCGACACCGACCGCGGCCTGATCCTGCTGAAGGGTGCGGTGCCCGGTCCCAAGGGCGGCCTCGTGCTGATCCGCAACGCCGCCAAGGGCGCAGCTGTGAAGGGAGCCCAGAAATGAGCTCGGTCGACGTCGTCGTCGTGAAGGGCGACAAGGTCAGTAAGAAGGGCTCCGCCGAGCTTCCGGCCGAGCTGTTCGACGTCCAGGTCAACATCCCGCTGATCCACCAGGTCGTGGTGGCCCAGCTGGCCGCGGCCCGCCAGGGCACGGCCAAGGCCAAGACCCGCGGCGAGGTCTCCGGCGGTGGCACCAAGCCGTACCGGCAGAAGGGCACCGGTCGCGCCCGCCAGGGTTCGATCCGCGCGCCGCAGTTCACCGGTGGTGGCGTCGTCCACGGCCCGGTGCCGCGCGACTACAGCCAGCGGACCCCGAAGAAGATGATCGCCGCCGCGCTCCGCGGTGCGCTCTCGGACCGGGCCCGTGACGGCCGCGTGCACGTGGTCGAGAAGTTCGTCGACGGCGACAAGCCGTCCACCAAGGCCGCGCTGAACGTGCTGGCCGCGGCGACCGAGCCGGGCAAGGTCCTGGTCGTGGTCGAGCGGGCCGACGAGCTCACCTGGCTGAGCCTGCGCAACGTGCAGCACGTGCACCTGATCGCGGCCGACCAGCTGAACGCGTACGACGTGCTGTGCAGCGACGCGGTCGTGTTCACCCAGGGTGCCCTCGACGCTTTCGTCGCCGGCGCGCCCCAGGGCAAGTCCGTCAAGGCCGTCGCCACGTCGACCGAGGCCGAGCAGGAGGTTGAGGCATGAGCCACGGAGTCAACAAGGATCCGCGGGACGTGCTGCTGCGGCCGGTCGTGAGCGAGAAGAGCTACGGCCTGCTGGACGAGCAGAAGTACACGTTCGAGGTGGACCCGAACGCCAACAAGACCGAGATCAAGCTCGCGGTCGAGAAGGTGTTCAAGGTCAAGGTCAGCGACGTCAACACCATCAACCGCAAGGGCAAGCGCCGCCGGACTCGTGCCGGCTGGGGCAAGCGCCCGGACACCAAGCGGGCGATCGTGACCCTCAAGGGTGACGACCGCATCGACATCTTCGGAGGCCAGTCGTAATGGGTATCCGCAAATACAAGCCGACAACGCCGGGCCGCCGTGGCTCGAGCGTGGCCGACTTCGTCGAGCTCACCCGTTCGACCCCCGAGAAGTCGCTGCTGCGTCCGCTGCCCAAGAAGGGCGGCCGGAACAACACCGGCAAGATCACCACCCGGCACCATGGTGGCGGTCACAAGCGGGCGTACCGGCTGATCGACTTCAAGCGGTACGACAAGGACGGCGTGCCGGCCAAGGTCGCCGAGATCGAGTACGACCCGAACCGCACCGCGCGGATCGCGCTGCTGCACTACGTCGACGGCGAGAAGCGCTACATCCTCGCCCCGTCGAACCTGAAGCAGGGCACGATCGTCGAGAACGGCCCGGCCGCCGACATCAAGATCGGCAACAACCTGCCGCTGCGCAACATCCCGGTCGGCTCCACGGTGCACGCCGTCGAGCTGCGCCCGGGGGGCGGCGCCAAGATGGGCCGCTCGGCCGGTGCCAGCATCCAGCTGGTCGCGAAGGAAGGCCGGATGGCCACCCTGCGGATGCCGTCCGGCGAGGTCCGGATGGTCGACGTACGCTGCCGCGCCACCCTCGGTGAGGTCGGCAACGGCGAGCAGTCGAACATCAACTGGGGCAAGGCGGGCCGGATGCGCTGGAAGGGCAAGCGCCCGACCGTCCGCGGTGTCGCGATGAACCCGGTCGACCACCCGCACGGTGGTGGTGAGGGCAAGACCTCGGGTGGACGCCACCCGGTGTCCCCGTGGGGCAAGCCCGAGGGGCGTACCCGCACCCGCAAGGAAAGCGACCGCATGATCGTCCGGCGCCGCAAGGCCGGCAAGAAGCGCTGATAGGAGCCGGCCAGAATGCCACGCAGCTTGAAGAAGGGCCCGTTCGTTGACCACCACCTGATGAAGAAGGTGGAGGTGCAGAACGAGAAGGGCACCAAGAACGTCATCAAGACCTGGTCCCGCCGATCGATGATCGTGCCGGACATGATCGGCCACACGCTGGCGGTGCACGACGGCCGCAAGCACGTGCCGGTGTTCGTGACGGACGCGATGGTCGGGCACAAGCTCGGCGAGTTCGCCCCGACCCGCACGTTCAAGGGTCACGAGAAGGACGACCGGAAGTCACGGCGTCGCTGACCTAGGTCAGTGATGAAGCGATAGCAACCTACGGAGAGATTCGAACATCATGAGCGTTCAAGAGCGTAGGGCCGTCAGTGCCCGTCGCGAGGGCCTGCTGGGCGACGAGCCCGGGGCCTTCGCGGTCGCGCGCTTCGTCCGCGTGACGCCGATGAAGGCGCGCCGCGTGGTCGATCTGGTGCGCGGTCTGGGCGTCGACGACGCACTCGCCACTCTGAAGTTCGCCCCGCAGGCCGCTGCCGCGACCGTGTACAAGGTCGTCGACAGCGCCGCGGCGAACGCCGAGGGCACCGAGCACCTGAGCCGGGCCGACCTGGTCGTGGCGAAGGCCTATGTGGACGAGGGCCCGACGCTGAAGCGTCACCGCCCGCGTGCCCAGGGCCGGGCCACCCGGATCGACAAGCGGACCAGCCACATCACTGTGGTCGTGGCGCCGCGGGTCGAGGAAGAGCCGGCCGAGAAGACCCCGGCGAAGAAGTCTGCCAAGAAGGCGGACACGGCCAAGAAGGCTCCGGCCAAGAAGGCTGCCGCCGACAAGCCGGCCAAGAAGGCGACCGCCAAGAAGACGGCTGCCAAGAAGACCGCTGAGAAGAAGGAGTCCTGACGTGGGCCAGAAGGTTAACCCGCACGGGTTCCGTCTCGGCATCAGCACCGATCACAAGAGCCGTTGGTACGCCGACAAGCTGTACAAGGACTACGTGGGCGAGGACGTCAAGATCCGCCGCCTGCTGAGCAAGGGCATGGAGCGCGCCGGTATCTCCCGCGTGGAGATCGAGCGCACCCGTGACCGGGTCCGGGTCGACATCCACACCGCCCGTCCGGGCATCGTCATCGGTCGCCGTGGCGCCGAGGCGGACCGGATCCGGGGCAGCCTGGAGGAGCTCACCGGCAAGCAGGTGCAGCTGAACATCCTCGAGGTGAAGAACTCCGAGGTCGACGCCCAGCTGGTCGCGCAGGGCGTGGCCGAGCAGCTGTCCGGCCGCGTGGCGTTCCGCCGCGCGATGCGCAAGGCGATGCAGACCACCATGCGTGGCGGCGCCCTGGGCATCCGGATCCAGTGCTCCGGCCGGCTCGGTGGCGCGGAGATGTCGCGGTCGGAGTTCTACCGTGAGGGCCGGGTGCCACTGCACACGCTCCGCGCGGACATCGACTACGGCTTCTACGAGGCCCGTACGACCTTCGGCCGGATCGGCGTGAAGGTCTGGATCTACAAGGGTGACGTGGCCGGCTCCCGGGCCGAGCGAGAGGCGCAGGCCGCGGCCCGTGCCGCCACTCAGCAGCGCCGGCCGGCCCGTCGCGACGACCGTGGTGGCCGTGGTGGCCGCCGCGACGACCGTCGGGACGACCGTGGTGACCGCGGTGGCCGTGGTGGAGACCGCGCCGAGGCCCCGCGGGCCGAGGCGACGGCCCCCGCTGCCGACAAGCCCGCTGAGACGACCGGAACGGAGAGCTGAACCATGCTCATCCCCCGCAAGGTCAAGCACCGCAAGCAGCACCACCCGAAGCGCTCCGGCGCTGCCAAGGGTGGTACGACGCTGGCCTTCGGTGACTTCGGCATCCAGGCGCTGGAGAACCACTACGTCACCAACCGGCAGATCGAGGCCGCGCGTATCGCGATGACCCGGCACATCAAGCGTGGCGGCAAGGTGTGGATCAACATCTACCCCGACCGCCCGCTGACCAAGAAGCCGGCCGAGACCCGGATGGGTTCCGGTAAGGGTTCGCCGGAGTGGTGGATCGCCAACGTCAAGGCCGGCCGGGTCCTGTTCGAGCTGTCCGGCGTACCGGAGGACATCGCTCGCGAGGCCCTCCGCCGTGCGATCCACAAGTTGCCGATGAAGTGCCGCTTCATCGCCCGAGAGGCAGGTGAGAACTGATGGCTATCCAGACTGCCGCCGAGCTGCGGAACCTGGGCCGGGACGAGCTGATGAGCAAGCTCGGCGAAGCCAAGGAGGAGCTGTTCAACCTCCGGTTCCAGGCTGCCACGGGCCAGCTGGAGTCCCACGGCCGGCTGCGCGCCGTCCGCAAGGACATCGCCCGCATCTACACGGTGCTGACCGAGCGGGCGCTCGGCATCACCGACGAGGTCGACGCCCCGGCCGCCGAGGCTGAGGCCGAGGTCGACGTCGAGGAGACCGCGGACGACAGCGAGAAGGCTGGGAGCAAGGCATGACCGAGAACGCGAAGGACGAGACCGTGAGCACGACCACCCAGACGCGAGGCCGCCGCAAGACCCGTGAGGGCCTGGTGCTGAGCGACAAGATGGACAAGACCGTCGTGGTCCAGGTCGAGGACCGGGTCAAGCACGCGCTGTACGGCAAGGTCATCCGTCGCACCAGCAAGCTGAAGGCGCACGACGAGCAGAACGCCGCCGGTACCGGCGACCGCGTCCTCCTGATGGAGACCCGGCCGCTGTCGGCGACCAAGCGCTGGCGCGTCGTGGAGATCCTCGAGAAGGCCAAGTAGTTGCCCGCACCTCGGGCAACCCATCGAATTTATTCGTTCCGCAAGGCTCACGTGAGTGAGAACCAGCGAGACAACCAGGAGATCAACAGATGATCCAGCAGGAGTCGCGACTGAAGGTCGCCGACAACACGGGTGCGAAGGAGATCCTTTGCATCCGGGTGCTCGGTGGCTCCGGTCGGCGCTACGCCGGTGTCGGTGACACGATCGTCGCCACCGTCAAGGACGCGATCCCGGGCGGCGGTGTGAAGAAGGGTGACGTCGTCAAGGCGGTCGTCGTGCGGACCGTGAAGGAGCGCCGGCGTCCGGACGGCTCCTACATCCGCTTCGACGAGAACGCCGCGGTGATCCTCAAGGCCGACGGCGAGCCCCGCGGTACCCGCATCTTCGGGCCGGTCGGCCGGGAGCTGCGGGAGAAGCGCTTCATGAAGATCATCTCGCTCGCCCCGGAGGTGCTCTGAGATGGCGCAGAGAAAACTGCACGTGAAGAAGGGTGATCTCGTCCGCGTGATCGCCGGCAAGTCCAAGGGCCTCGAGGGCAAGATCATCCAGGTCCTGCCCGATGCCGAGAAGGTCATCGTCGAGGGCGTGAACCGGGTCAAGAAGCACACCAAGGTGCAGCAGGCCCAGCGCGGCGGCACCACGGGTGGCATCGTCACCCAGGAAGCCCCGATCCACGTCTCGAACGTGATGCTCGTCGTCGAGGTCGAGAAGGACGGCAAGAAGCAGAAGGTGACCACCCGCGTCGGCTACAACCGCGTCGAGGTGCAGAAGCGGCGCCCCGACGGCTCGACGTACACCGGTTTCCGGAGCGTCCGGGTCGCGCGGCGTACCGGCGAGGAGATCTGATGACCACCGCAGTGACCGAAACCAGGGTCCAGCCGCGGCTGAAGACGAAGTACCGCGAGGAGATCGTCGGCAAGCTGCAGGAGCAGTTCCAGTTCGAGAACGTCATGCAGGTGCCCGGCCTCACCAAGATCGTGGTGAACATGGGCGTCGGCGAGGCGGCTCGCGACTCGAAGCTGATCGAGGGCGCGGTGAAGGACCTGGCCGCGATCACCGGGCAGAAGCCGCAGGTGACCAAGGCCCGCAAGTCGATCGCGCAGTTCAAGCTGCGTGAGGGCATGCCGATCGGTGCGCACGTGACGCTGCGCGGCGACCGGATGTGGGAGTTCCTGGACCGGCTGCTGGCGCTCGCGCTGCCGCGGATCCGTGACTTCCGCGGTCTGTCGCCGAAGCAGTTCGACGGCACCGGGAACTACACCTTCGGCCTGACCGAGCAGGTGATGTTCCACGAGATCAACCAGGACCGCATCGACCGGGTCCGGGGCATGGACATCACCGTGGTGACCACCGCGAAGAACGACGACGAGGGCCGGGCCCTGCTACGGCAGCTCGGTTTCCCGTTCAAGGAGAACTGACGTGGCGAAGACAGCACTCAAGGTCAAGCAGGCCCGGAAGCCGAAGTTCGCGGTGCGCGGTTACACCCGCTGCCAGCGCTGCGGCCGGCCGAAGGCGGTCTTCCGCAAGTTCGGCCTGTGCCGGATCTGCCTGCGGGAGATGGCGCACCGGGGCGAGCTGCCCGGTGTGACCAAGTCCAGCTGGTGACCGTCTCCACCCCCGATCTTTTCTCCACTCACCATCTAGTCACCGTAGGTCGCCGGCCGGCGAAACCACGGCGGGAAAGAGGCCCCAGGCCATGACGATGACCGACCCGATCGCAGACATGCTGACGCGTCTGCGCAACGCCAACCAGGCGTACCACGAGTCGACCTCGATGCCGTACAGCAAGATCAAGCAGGGCATCGCCGACATCCTCCAGCAGGAGGGCTACATCTCCTCCTACAAGGTGGAGGAGCCCAAGGAGGGCGCCGTCGGCAAGACCCTGGTCGTCGACCTCAAGTTCGGCCCGAGCCGGGAGCGCTCCATCGCGGGCGTCCGCCGGATCAGCAAGCCGGGTCTGCGGGTCTACGCGAAGTCGACCGGCCTGCCCAAGGTCCTCGGTGGCCTGGGCGTCGCGATCATCTCGACGTCCCAGGGACTGCTGACCGACCGACAGGCAAAGAACAAGGGCGTTGGCGGGGAAGTCCTCGCCTACGTCTGGTGACGAAGAACCGGAAGGAGGACCACAGAAATGTCTCGCATCGGTAAGCTCCCGGTCTCGGTCCCGTCCGGCGTCGACGTCACGATCGACGGCCAGACGGTCACCGTGAAGGGTCCCAAGGGTCAGCTCTCGCACGTCGTGGCTGAGCCCATCGCGGTCAACCGGGACGAGGACGGCGCCATTGCCGTCAGCCGCCCGGACGACCAGCGCAAGAGCAAGGAACTGCACGGCCTGTCCCGCACCCTGATCGCCAACCTGGTGACCGGAGTGACGGAGGGCTACGAGAAGAAGCTCGAGATCGTCGGCGTGGGGTACCGCGTCATCTCCAAGGGCCCGGCCCAGCTGGAGTTCTCGCTCGGGTACAGCCACACCATCACGGTGGACGCGCCGGAAGGCATCACGTTCACGGTGGAGGCGCCGACCCGTTTCTCGGTGCAGGGAATCGACAAGCAGTCCGTCGGCGAGGTTGCCGCCAACATCCGCAAGCTGCGCAAGCCCGAGCCGTACAAGGGCAAGGGTGTGCGGTACGCCGGCGAGCAGGTGCGCCGCAAGGTCGGAAAGGCTGGTAAGTAACCATGGCGATCGGACTGCGTCCGCACAAGCACTCCGCCAAGAAGACGGCGTCGCGACTGCGTCGCCAGATCCGGGTCCGGAAGAAGATCAACGGCACGGCCGACCGGCCGCGGCTGGTGGTCACCAAGTCGTCGAGGCACCTGTTCGTACAGGTCATCGACGACGTGGCCGGCAAGACGCTGGCGTCTGCCTCCACCATGGAGGCCGACCTGCGTGGCGCGGAGGCGAACAAGACCGACAAGGCCAAGACCGTCGGCGGCCTGATCGCCGACCGGGCCAAGGCAGCCGGCATCGACTCGGTCGTGTTCGACCGGGCCGGGAACAAGTACCACGGCCGGATCGCGGCCCTGGCCGACGCCGCTCGCGAGGGCGGGCTCGGCTTCTGACATGGCGACACAAAACACAGGAAGAGGTAGTTCGAAATGAGCGGAGGCCAGCAGCGTCGCGGAGGCGGCGCCGGTGGTGAGCGCCGTGGTCGCGACGGTGGTCGCGGTCAGGCAGCTGACAAGACCGCCTACATCGAGCGCGTGGTAGCCATCAACCGTGTCGCCAAGGTCGTGAAGGGTGGTCGTCGCTTCAGCTTCACCGCCCTCGTGGTCGTCGGCGACGGTGAAGGCACCGTCGGTGTGGGTTACGGCAAGGCCAAGGAGGTGCCCGCGGCGATCGCCAAGGGTGTCGAGGAGGCCAAGAAGGCGTTCTTCAAGGTGCCGCGGATCCAGGGCACCATCCCGCACCCGGTCCAGGGCGAGAAGGCCGCAGGCGTTGTGATGCTGCGTCCGGCCGCTCCCGGTACCGGTGTGATCGCGGGTGGCTCGGCACGCGCCGTACTGGAGTGCGCCGGGATCCACGACATCCTCAGCAAGTCGCTGGGCTCGTCCAACGCCATCAACGTCGTGCACGCGACGGTGGCGGCGCTGCGCAGCCTGGAGACCCCGGAGGCCGTGGCCGCGCGCCGTGGCCTGCCGGTCGAGCACGTCGCCCCGGCGGCACTGCTGAAGGCGCGGGCGGAGGCGGCTTCCTGATGGCACGCTTGAAGGTGACCCAGACCCGTTCCGGCATCGGTGGCAAGCAGAACCAGCGCGACACCCTGCGCACGCTGGGCGTGAAGCGGATCGGCGACGTCGCCGTTCACGACGACCGCCCGGAGATCCGCGGCATGGTGCGTACTGTTCGCCACCTCATCACCGTCGAGGAGGTCGACTGACATGGCGCTGAAGGTTCACCACCTGCGTCCGGCGCCCGGTGCCAAGACCGCCAAGACCCGCGTGGGTCGTGGTGAGGGCAGCAAGGGCAAGACGGCCGGCCGCGGTACCAAGGGCAGCAAGGCGCGCAACAACATCCCCGAGTGGTTCGAGGGTGGTCAGATGCCGCTGCACATGCGGCTGCCGAAGCTGAAGGGTTTCAAGAGCAGGAACCGGGTGGAGTTCCAGGTCGTTAACCTGGACAAGCTCGGACAACTGTTCCCCGAAGGTGGCGAGGTCGGCGTGGCCGACCTGGTCGCGAAGGGCGCGGTCCGCAGCGGTCAGCCGGTGAAGGTACTGGGTGACGGCGAACTGACCGTGGCACTGCAGGTTTCGGTGCACAAGTTCTCGAAGTCCGCCCTGGAGAAGATCCAGGCGGCCGGAGGAACCACCACCGAGGTGTAACGAGGTCCAGGGCTCGTGCGAGCCGGCGCTTGATATCGTGCGCTGGAGTTCGGACGAGCCCTGGTTCGTCTCTTGCCCAGCTGCTTTGCTAGGCCCCTGCCCTGAGCGGGCAGAGGAAACATGTGGGAGGACAGGGTGTTAGGCGCCTTTGCCAACGCGTTCAAGACTCCGGACCTGCGCCGGAAGATCTTGTTCGTGCTCTTCATCGTCGTGATCTTCCGGCTCGGTTCGGTCGTGCCGGCGCCTGGCGTCAACGTCCAGTCGCTGAACACCTGCCTCAAGCAGGCGCAGGGTGGCGCAAACGCGAACCTGTACAACCTGATCAACCTGTTCTCCGGCGGCGCGCTGCTGCAGCTCGCGATCTTCGCGCTCGGCATCATGCCGTACATCACCGCCAGCATCATCCTGCAGCTGCTCACCGTGGTCATCCCGCGGCTGGAGTCGCTGAAGAAGGAAGGCCAGGCGGGCCAGGCCAAGATCACCCAGTACACCCGGTTCCTCACCGTCGGTCTGGCGATCCTGCAGTCCACCGCCTTCGTGGCGCTGGCCCGCACCCCGGGCCGGCTGTTCCAGGGCTGCCAGGAGCCGCTGCTGCACCGCGACGACTGGTTCACGATCACCGTCATCGTGCTCACCATGACCGCCGGCACCGGCGTGATCATGTGGCTGGGCGAGCTGATCACCGACCGCGGCGTCGGCAACGGCATGTCCATCCTGATCTTCACCCAGATCGTCGCCACCTTCCCGACCCAGCTGTGGAACATCCGCAAGGAGAAGGGCATCCCCACCTTCGTGGTGGTGGTCGCGATCGGCCTGGTGATCATGGCCGCGGTCATCTTCATCGAGCAGGCGCAGCGCCGGATCCCGGTGCAGTACGCCAAGCGCATGGTCGGCCGCAGGATGTTCGGCGGCACCTCGACGTACATCCCACTGAAGGTGAACCAGGCCGGTGTCATCCCGGTCATCTTCGCCTCGAGCCTGCTCTACCTGCCGGTGCTGGTGAGTCAGTTCCAGCAGGACAAGAAGTGGGCGCAATGGATCCAAGGCAACCTGGTCAAGGGCGACCACCCGATCTACATGGTGACGTACGTCGCGCTGATCATCTTCTTCACCTACTTCTACGTCTCGATTACCTTCAATCCGAAGGAAGTTGCAGACAACATGAAGAAGTACGGCGGCTTCATCCCCGGGATCCGGGCGGGACGGCCGACCGAGGAGTACCTGGGCTACGTGCTGTCCCGCATCACGCTGCCGGGCGCGCTCTACCTGGCGGCGATCTCGATGATCCCGCTGGTGGCGCTCGTCCTGCTGAACGCGAGCCAGAACTTCCCGTTCGGTGGTACGTCGATCCTGATCATGGTCGGCGTCGGACTGGACACGGTGAAGCAGATCGAGAGTCAGCTGCAGCAGCGTAACTACGAAGGGTTCCTGCGCTGATGAGAATGTTGCTGATGGGTCCGCCCGGGGCGGGCAAGGGCACGCAGGCAAAGGTGCTTGCGGAACGCCTGAATATCCCGGCCGTGTCCACCGGCGACATCTTCCGTGCGAACGTCAAGGACGAGACGCCGCTCGGGCTCGAAGCGAAGCGCTACATGGACGCCGGTGACTACGTCCCGGACGAGGTCACCAACGCGATGGTCCGCGACCGGCTGTCCGAGGCGGACGCCGGTGAAGGGTTCCTGCTGGACGGGTACCCGCGGACCCTGGCCCAGGTAGGCACGCTGGACGACATCCTGGCCGAGCACGGTCACAAGCTGGACGCGGTGGTGGCGCTGATCGCCGACATCGACGTACTGGTCGACCGGATGATGAAGCGGTCCCACACCGAGGGCCGCACGGACGACTCCGAAGAGGTCGTCCGGCACCGGCAGGACGTCTACACGGCCGAGACCAAGCCATTGCTGCGCGTGTACGCGCAGCGCGGCCTGCTGTGCGAGGTCGACGGCGTCGGCGAGATCGACGAGGTGAGCGAGCGCGTGCTCGTCGCGCTGAAGTCGATCACGGAGTAAGACACGGGGTGTGATGTTCAGGGACCGCGGCATCGAGATCAAGACCCGCGAGCAGATCCTGTCCATGCGTGCCGCCGGCCTGGTGGTCGGCCGCACGCTGGAGCTGCTCCGCGGTGAGGTCAAGGCCGGGATCAGCACCGGTGAGCTGGACGCGATCGCCGAGGACCACATCCGGTCCTCCGGTGCGGTCCCGTCGTTCAAGGGCTACCACGGCTTCACCGGCTCGATCTGCGCGTCGGTGAACGACGAGATCGTGCACGGCATCCCCGGCGAGCGGGTGCTGGCCGACGGCGACCTGATCTCGATCGACTGCGGTGCGATCGTGGACGGCTGGCACGGTGACGCGGCGATCACCGTCGGTGTCGGCGAGGTCGGTGCCGAGCTGCTCGAGCTGGCCCGGATCTGCGAGGAGTCGATGTGGCATGGGTTCGCCGCCGCGAAGCTCGGCGGCCGGCTCACCGACATCTCGGCCGCCGTCGAGGCCTATGTCCAGGCCAATTCGTCGTACGGCATCGTCGAGGACTTCGTCGGGCATGGGATCGGTTCGGCCATGCACCAGCCGCCGAACGTTCCGAACTTCGGCCGCCCGGGCCGCGGCCCGAAGCTGGTCGAGGGGATGGCACTCGCCGTCGAGCCGATGCTCACGCTCGGCAAGCAGGACAACCACACGCTCGAGGACGACTGGACCGTCGTCACCGACGACGGCCGGTCCGCGGCACACACCGAGCACACCTTCACGCTCACGCCGAAGGGCCCGTGGATCCTCACCGCCCTGGACGGTGGCGAGGCCAAGCTCGCGGAGCTCGGCATCACCTGTGGCGCCCTCGCCGACTAGAAGAACTACATCTGGGGTCAGCCCATCGGGGGACGCCGCCGAACCCCGGGCTGAGGCACACTTGAGACATGCCTCAGTACCAGCCGCACCAGCGTTTCACCGAAGCCGACCGGGACAAGATCGCCGGGCGGCTGCGGGACGCGTTCGCGGACGGCCGGCTGGACCAGCCCGAGTTCTCCTCCCGTCTGGACCAGCTGTACGCCGTGCAGACCTACGGCGAACTCGAGCCACTGGTGCGTGACCTGCCGCCGGTGCGGACATACCAGACCCCGGCGGTGGTGCAGGACAGCAAGCCGGCGCCGGCTCCGGGCGAGTTCCCGGAGCGCAAGAAGGACGCGCAGCCGGACCGGCGTGGGGCGATCGGTGGTTTCACCGGTGTCGTGATGGTCAACGTGGTGATCTGGTTCGTGATCGGACTCGCCAACGGCGGGCACTGGCCGCACTTCTGGCCGGTCTGGCTGTTGATCCCGTGGGCCCTGATCGCGATGGGCAGCCGCGGCAGGCGCCGTTGACAGCCGCCCCGGTCACCCGTCGCCCCGCGGGTCCGCGTCTGCGTCCAGACCTGGCGTGGCAGCTGCGGCGGGGCTCGGCCCTCGTGTACGTGATCTGGTTCGCCGTGGCCATCCCGCTGGTGGTGGCCGGGCTGCTGCTCGAGCCGCGCTGGGTCGGCTGGATGATGCTCGGCTGGTTCCTGGTGCTGATCCTGTTCACGCTGGCGATGCGGGTCGCGGACGGCCGGTTGCGGAAGTCCTGGGCCGACGCGGTGACCCAGCTGGGCTGGCGGATCAAGGCCACCGAGCCCGAACTGCGGGAGCGCTGGCCGTTCCCGCCGTTCGACCTCGACCCGAACGCCGAGGTGTCCGATGTGACGACGGGCCGGCACCGCGGCCGAGAGTTCTGGACCGGGCGCTTCCGGCACAAGGTAGGGCGCCGTGAGCTCGGCTTCGACTTCCTCGATCTGCAGGTGGATCGGCCGCTCCCGCCGCTCCAGGTGCTGCCCGCATCGCTGTCGCAGGTCGCGGCGGCCAGCCTGCTGCCGCTGGACCTGACGGTCGACGGCTTGCCCGGTCGCTACTGCCTGTTCAACGGTCGCGAGGACCACGCGCAGGCCGTGCTGCACCCGCGTGCGGTCGAGGCGCTCGCCCAGGTCCCGCCGTTCGGCTTCAGCTGCGAGGGTCGGCGCTTCGTCGCGATCCTCCCGGCGTACCGCGATTCCGTCACCGCACTTGCCCAACTGGATGCAGCCTGTGACCTTCTGGACCTGATGCCCCAGCAAATCTGGCGCGAAGGCGAACAGTGGGCCGCTACGCACTCCTCCTGAGCAACGGGACCAGGGCGGCCAGATCCTCGTCGCCGTGGCCGGTCGCGACGGCTCGCCGGAGCAGCTCACCCATAGGGGCGAGCAGGCCGGGATCGATGCCCTGGGCAACCGACGCGTCGATCAGGTTGTCGTAGGCCGCCGCCTGCATCGCCAGGTTCGACCCTGCCGCACCGGGCTCCGGACCCTCGTCCAGCTCCTTGGCGATCCTGGGCAGGCTCCCGAGCATGGCCGTCATCCAGGGAATCAGGAAGTCCTCGGTGAACCGTCTGCACGGGATCTTCTCGCTGCCGACCAGGGCCAGCGCATGCTGGGCACCCCCGAACATCCCGTACATGGCGCTGAGCAGAGCGATGTCGTGCAACGACGCCAGCCCGGCGTCACTGCCGACGTACTCGGGCCGGCCCAGTACGGCGAGATCCGCGGTGTGCCGTTCGAAGGCAACCGGCGAGCCGCTGTAGAAGACGAAAGCGTCGGGTCCGCCGATCATCGCGGGGACGGCCATGATGCCGCCGTCCAGGTACTCCGCTCCCGCCGCGGCGACTCGTGCCGCGGTGTCCCGGGCCTGCGTGGGAGTGCCGTTGGTCAGGTTGACGACAGCCTTGCCGGAGAGGTCGAGTCCATCGAGCGTGCTCCGGACCGTGGCGTCGACCAGCAGGCAGACGACCACGAGCGGACTGGCGGCGACGGCCTCGGCCGGAGTAGTGGCGCGGACGGCGCCGAGGGCGTCCATTTCGGGGGAGCGTCCAGGGGTTCGGTTCCAGACGGTGGTCGGGTGGCCGGCGGCCAGGAAGGTGCGGGCGAGCGCGGTCCCCATTGCGCCCAGCCCGAGCACGGTGACAGGTGTCTTCATGGCGTCAACCCTGGCCCGGAGACTTTAGGATGGACAAGTACCCACTAATTTGTGAGGTACTGACCGAAAGGTAAGTGATGATCCCCTACACCTGCGGGCTGGATGCCGCGGCCGACGTGATCGGCGGGAAGTGGAAGCCGCGGATCCTGTGGGCGCTGCACCACGGGCCGATGCGGTTCGGGGAGTTGCGCCGCGCGATCGCCGGCGTGACGGAGAAGATGCTGATCCAGCAGTTGCGCGAACTGGAGAGCCGCGACATCGTTCACCGCGAGGTGTTCCACCAGGTCCCGCCGAAGGTCGAGTACTCACTGACCGACCTCGGCCGGTCACTCAACGTCGCACTGGCTCCCTTGGATGCCTGGGGTGCTGACCACCTGGCTGAACTGGAGGCCTCGCGGGCGGGGTGACGGGGTCTCGATTGGGTTTCGTGTGGGGGAGTGGCGTACACTCTTTCCTTGGCTCTTTGTAGCCTCTGTCTCGTGCTGCCCGCGGCTGCCTGACCTGGTCAGGAGGGCGCCTTGAGCCCGGGCTGGAGCCATGTGTTAACCATCATTCAGTACGACGTCTACAGAAGTGCGAGGACATGCCCAAAAAAGAGGGAGTCATCGAACTCGAGGGCACCATCGTTGAGGCCCTGCCGAACGCGATGTTCCGTGTTGAGCTGTCCAACGGGCACAAGGTGCTCGCGCACATCAGCGGCAAGATGAGGCAGCACTACATCCGGATCCTCCCCGAGGACCGGGTCGTCGTGGAGCTGTCGCCGTACGACCTCACCCGGGGTCGCATCGTCTACCGGTACAAGTAAGACCACCACCAACACCTGTCGAAGAAAGAAGCTCGATGAAGGTCAATCCGAGCGTCAAGAAGATCTGCGACAAGTGCAAGGTGATCCGCCGTCACGGCCGGGTCATGGTGATCTGCGAGAACCCGCGGCACAAGCAGCGGCAGGGCTGACAGCCCCCCAGTCGAGCAGCACACAGCACTTTCGCACCACAGCGCGCATGCTCGTCCGGCCAGGAAACACAGGCCGGACGTCGCCCCCGGAACAGAGGCCGGGGCCTTGCCGGTGACAACAAACTCACCGAGGCGGGCAAGGACGCGGCGCGCCACCACACCTCTGCCGACGAAAGGAACACCGCCACATGGCACGCCTCGTAGGAGTCGACCTTCCGCGCGACAAGCGCATCGAGGTCGCTCTGACCTACATCTTCGGTGTAGGCCGTACTCGCGCCCTGGAGACGCTGCAGAACACCGGGGTTTCCGGTGACAAGCGCGTCCACGAACTGGGCGACGACGAACTGGTGAAGCTCCGGGACTGGATCGAAGCCAACTACAAGATCGAAGGTGACCTCCGCCGTGAGGTGACCGCGGACATCCGCCGCAAGATCGAGATCGGGTCGTACCAGGGTCGCCGGCACCGCAGCGGCCTGCCGGTGCGTGGTCAGCGCACGCGGACCAACGCCCGCAGCCGCAAGGGTCGTCGCAAGGCGATCGCCGGTAAGAAGAAGAAGTGATGACCCGGATGACTTTCGACCACCCCAGGAGCAACTGACCTATGCCTCCCAAGAGCCGCACAGCGGCCGGCGCGAAGAAGGTGCGCCGCAAGGAGAAGAAGAACGTGGCCGCCGGCCACGCGCACATCAAGAGCACGTTCAACAACACGATCGTGACGATCACCGACCCGACCGGCGCGGTCATCTCGTGGGCTTCCGCGGGCACCGTCGGCTTCAAGGGTTCGCGCAAGTCCACCCCGTTCGCCGCGCAGATGGCAGCCGAGGCTGCCGGCCGTCGCGCGATGGAGCACGGCATGCGCAAGATCGACGTCTTCGTGAAGGGTCCCGGCTCCGGCCGTGAGACCGCGATCCGTTCCCTGGGTGCGGTCGGCCTCGAGGTCGGCACCATCCAGGACGTCACCCCGACCGCCCACAACGGCTGCCGCCCGCCGAAGCGGCGCCGGGTCTGATCCAGAGAGGTAGGTAGCGAACATGGCCCGTTACACCGGACCGATGACCAAGAAGTCGCGCCGTCTCGGGGTCGACCTCGTCGGTGGCGACAAGGCGTTCGAGCGCCGTCCGTACCCGCCGGGTATGCACGGCCGCGGCCGTCCCAAGGAGAGCGAGTACCTGCTCCAGCTGCGCGAGAAGCAGAAGGCCCGCTTCTCGTACGGCGTCCTGGAGAAGCAGTTCCGCCGGTACTACGAGGAGGCCTCGCGGCGCTCCGGCAAGACCGGTGACAACCTGCTGATCATCCTGGAGTCCCGGCTGGACAACGTGGTCTACCGCTCCGGCCTGGCCCGGACCAGGCGGCAGGCCCGTCAGCTCGTCGTACACGGTCACTTCACCGTGAACGGCGTCAAGGTGAACATCCCGTCGTACCGGGTGGCTGCCCACGACATCATCGATGTCAAGGCGAAGTCGGCCGAGACGACCCCGTTCATCATCGCCCGGGAGACGCACTCCGAGCGCGTCGTCCCGGCGTGGCTCGAGGTGATGCCCGAGAGGCTGCGGATCCTCGTCCACCAGCTGCCGACCCGGCAGCAGATCGACACCCAGGTCGCCGAGCACCTGATCGTCGAGCTCTACTCGAAGAACTGATCTCAGTCCCGCCGGCGGTCTGGTGGCCGCCGGCGGGACCGGTTCTGTGCTTCACCCATCGCGACCTCAAATAGTGGTCGTCGCGACAGACAAGGAAAACCACAGTGCTTATCGCACAACGCCCCACCCTGACCGAAGAGGTCGTCGGCGAGCACCGCTCGCGGTTCGTGATCGAGCCGCTCGAGCCGGGCTTCGGCTACACCCTCGGCAACTCGATCCGCCGGACCCTGCTGTCCTCCATCCCCGGTGCCGCCGTGACCAGCATCAAGGTCGACGGCGTCCTGCACGAGTTCTCGACCGTTGCCGGGGTCAAGGAAGACGCCACCCAGCTGATCTTGAACCTCAAGGACCTGGTCGTCTCCTCCGAGCACGACGAGCCGGTCACCATGTACCTGCGCAAGCAGGGCCCCGGTGACGTCACCGCCGCCGACATCGCGCCGCCGGCCGGTGTCGAGGTGCACAACCCGGACCTGAAGATCGCCACCCTGAACGAGAAGGGCCGGCTCGAGATGGAGCTGGTCGTCGAGCGGGGCCGTGGTTACGTCTCCGCGATCCAGAACAAGTCCGCCGACGCCGAGATCGGCCGCATGCCGGTCGACTCGATCTACTCGCCGGTGCTCAAGGTCACCTACAAGGTCGAGGCGACCCGTGTCGAGCAGCGCACCGACTTCGACCGGCTGGTCGTCGACGTCGAGACCAAGCCGTCGATGCTGCCCCGCGACGCCGTCGCGTCGGCCGGTAAGACGCTGGTCGAGCTGTTCGGCCTGGCCCGCGAGCTCAACGTCGAGGCCGAGGGCATCGACATCGGCCCGTCGCCGGTCGACGAGCAGATGGCCGCCGACCTGGCACTGCCGGTCGAGGACCTGCAGCTGACCGTCCGGTCGTACAACTGCCTCAAGCGCGAGGGCATCCACACCGTGGGTGAGCTGATCTCGCGCAGCGAGCAGGACCTGCTGGACATCCGCAACTTCGGCTCCAAGTCGATCGACGAGGTCAAGCTGAAGCTGGCCGAGATGGGCCTGTCGCTGAAGGACTCGCCTCCTGGCTTCGACCTGCGTGCGGCCGCCGAGGCCTACGGCACCGAGGCCGAGGACGAGGACGAGAGCTTCGCCGAGACCGAGCAGTACTGAGCTACCGAGCCCAACCCACCCCGGGTCCGAGCGGGCCTGAGATTCCTGGAGTAAGAGATGCCAACCCCCACCAAGGGTGCCCGGCTGGGCGGCAGCCCGGCGCACGAGAAGCTGATCCTCAGCAACCTCGCGACGTCGCTGTTCGAGCACGGCGCCATCACCACCACCGCGGCCAAGGCCAAGCGCCTGCAGCCGCTGGCGGAGTCGATGATCACCAAGGCGAAGCGTGGTGACCTGAACTCGCGCCGCCAGGTGATGAAGCGGATCAAGGACAAGAGCATCGTGCACGTGCTCTTCACCGAGATCGGCGAGCGGTACGCCGACCGTCCGGGCGGCTACACCCGGATCACCAAGCTCGGTCCGCGCAAGGGCGACAACGCCCCGATGGTGAAGATCGAGCTGGTCGAGGCGCTGGCGGACTCGCCGAAGGCCAAGAAGACCGCGAAGAAGGCCCCGGCCAAGAAGGCGGCGGCGAAGAAGGCTGTCGCCGAGGACAAGGCCGACGACAAGGTCGAGGACAAGGCCGAGGACAAGGTCGAGGACGAGGCCAAGGTCCAGGACGTCGTGGACGAGAAGGTCCAGGACGAGACTCCGGAGACCGAGGACAAGTAACACCCAGCTCTCCACAGCGCCCCTCACCGCACGGTGAGGGGCGCTGTTTGCGTTAGATTGCCGTGTGCGCTGGCGGATCGACCTCAAGTACGACGGAACGGCCTTCCACGGCTGGGCCCGGCAGGAGGGTCTCCGGACCGTGCAAGGAGCTCTGGAAGAGGCGCTCCGGGTCGTCCTCCGGCTGCCCGAGCCGCTGACGGTCACCTGCGCCGGCCGGACGGACACCGGCGTCCACGCCCGCGGTCAGGTCGCCCATGTGGACGTCGAAGGCGCTGTAGAGCCGCTCAGGCTCCTCAGAGGCCTCAATGGCGTCCTACCCGAGGATGTAGCTGTCACGGCCGTCACAGCCGCTCCAGATGGCTTTGACGCCCGTTTCTCCGCGCTGGCCCGTCGCTACGTGTACCGGCTCTGTGACGATCCGGCCGGATGGGACCCGCTGACCCGCGGGCATGTACTGCGGGTCGGCCGCCCGATGGACGTGGTCCGGATGAACGCCGCCGCGGCCGGTCTGCTCGGCGAGCACGACTTCGCCGCCTTCTGCAAGAAGCGCGAAGGCGCCAGCACAGTGCGCGCCTTACTGGAGTTCTCCTGGCAACGCACCGCCGTGGGACGGCTGGAAGGCACGGTGATCGCCGACGCCTTCTGCCACTCGATGGTCCGGGCTCTGGTCGGCTCCATGATCCCCGTTGGTGACGGACGCCGTGACATCGACTGGCCGGCCGCCGTACTGGCCGGCAAGGTCCGGGACCCGGCCGTATCGGTGCTGCCCGCGCACGGCCTCACACTGGAGGAAGTGCGCTACCCGGCGGATGACGAGTTGGCCGCACGGGCGCTGCAGGCCCGCCAAGTGAGGGGAGAGGTGCACCAGCGTGGCTGACCACTACTTCTCGGCAGAGCCCGGTTCCGCGGACGTACGACGTACTGTCGAGGCGCGGATCTGGGGTCGCGAGTACACCTTCACGACCGCGACCGGGGTGTTCTCCCGGGACCGCTTGGACATCGGCACGGCGGTATTGCTGCGCGAGGTGGACCCGCCGACCGGTTCCGGGACGTTCCTCGACCTGGGGACCGGCTACGGCCCGATCGCCTGTGCCATCGCGGTGGAGGCACCCGAGGCGCAGATGTGGGCGGTCGACGTGAACACCCGGGCGCTGGAGCTGACCGCGGAGAACGCCAAGGCCGCAGGGGTTGCGGACCGCGTGCACCCGGTGCTGCCGGACGGCGTACCCGCGGAGGTGCGGTTCGACGAGATCTGGTCGAATCCGGCGATCCACATCGGCAAGGCGGAGTTGCACAAGATGCTGCTGCTCTGGCTGGGCCGTCTTGCCCCCGGTGGCGTGGCACGCTTCGTCGTCGGCAAGAACCTGGGCGGTGACTCGTTGCAGCGCTGGCTGACCGAGCAGGGCTATCCCTGCGACCGGACCGGCAGCGCGAAGGGGTTCCGGGTACTGCGTGCAACGAACGCGGGCCCGTCGCCGTCCTGAGGGTATGGAGGCAGCCTTGGCGGCAGCAGAGGCACGGACGAGCCCGATCGAGTTCGAGCTCTGGGTCACCGAGAAGGCAGACGCGCTGCTGCGGTTCGCGTACGTCCTGACCGGGGACAAAGCCCTGGCCGAGGACGCCGTCCAGGATGCCCTGACGACAGCCTGCGCCCGGTGGAGCCGGGTCAGCAGGGCCGACGACCCCGAGGCGTACGTGAAGCGAATGGTGGTGAACGCACACATCTCCTGGTGGCGCCGGTTCCGCCGCCGGGAGGCACCGTCGCCTGACCCGATCCGGACCGCACCGTCCGCCTCGGACGGTGCGACCGCGCGCGCCGAGTCCGATGCGGTCTGGGCACTGTGCGCGACGCTGCCGGACAAGCAGCGGGCAGCCGTCGTACTGCGGTTCTACGAGGAGCTCTCGTACGCCGAGATCGGTGCGCTGTTGCACTGCGCGGAGGCGACCGCCCGATCGCACGTACACCGAGCACTGGCCGCACTGAAAACCACGCTGAGCAAGGAAGGAGCCGAGGATGCCTGAGCACGACCCTGAGCAGGAGCTCGGCCCCAAGATCTCCTCCGCGTTCCAGAACAAGGCCGACGCCAGTGAGCTGACTGGCAGCGGGATGGCGAGGGAAGCGCGCCGGCGCGTCCGGAAAAGGCGCCAGACACTCACCATGGCCGCGGCGGCGGCCGTGGTGGCAATAGCCATCGGCGGTGTGTGGAACGCGGTGGGCAACGAGGTGCCGACCGCGTCGAACGCCAGCGACACTGGCGCGAAGGAGGCGGCCGGGTCCGGCTCCGCTCCAGGCCGGTCGAATCCAGGCATCCTGCCGAACAAGGAGGATGCGCCCTGTCCGCCCGACCACCCGATCCTGAAGGCCGGCGGTCACAACACAGTCCCGGCCGGGACCGGCCTGGACCTGGCAACGCCGGTGACCGGACTGCAGGCCTGCCGCTACCGCCTCACGCCCGACGCGACCGGACTGCTCGGGCAGCAGCGGTTCAACGCGGACGTAGCGCAGCAGGTGGTCGACGCGATCAAGGTACTGCCGGAGCGCAACCCGTCCTTGCCGGTCTTCAAGTGCACCCCACAGTCGGCCCAGCCGTCCGAGGCGATCGTGCTGCGCTTCGACACCGCTGACGGCGTCCGTGAGGTGTGGGTCGAGTACGACGGCTGTGACTCGGCCGGCTTCTTCACCGGCACCCACACCTACGGCCTGTTCGCCGCTCCCCTCAAGCTGTTCATGGTCGATTCGGTCAGACCGACCGGAGGCACCTTCCTGAGCGCTCTCGGGGACTGGTGACGATAAGGGTTCGCCTGTCGGTGGGTACGACGGTCAGACTGGTGGGATGGGCCACGTAGATGTCGCCGGGATCGGTTACGAACTGCCGGACGGGCGGGTGTTGCTGGACGACATCACGTTCCGGGTGGCCGACGGGGCCAAGGTCGCGCTGGTCGGGGCGAACGGTTCCGGCAAGACCACGCTGACCAGGATCATCGCGGGCGACCTGAAGCCGCACTCCGGCAGCATCGCGCGGTCCGGCGGGCTCGGCGTGATGCGCCAGTTCGTCGGCTCGGTGCGCGACTCGTCGACCGTGCGCGACCTGCTGCTCGGTGTCGCACCGCAGGCGATCCAGGACGCCGCGGCCAAGCTGGACAAGGCCGAGCTGACGATGATGGACGCCGACGACGAGAAGACCCAGCTGAAGTACGCGCAGGCGGTGTCCGACTGGGGTGAGGTCGGCGGGTACGACGCCGAGGTCCTGTGGGACGTCTGTACGACGGCCGCCCTCGGCGTACCGTTCGACCGCTGTCGCTGGCGTGAGGTGAAGACGCTGTCCGGCGGTGAGCAGAAGCGCCTGGTGCTGGAGGCCCTGCTGCGCGGTCCGGACCAGGTCCTGATGCTCGACGAGCCGGACAACTACCTCGACGTACCGGGCAAGCGCTGGCTGGAGGAGCAGCTCCGCAGCACCGACAAGACCGTGCTCTACATCAGCCACGACCGTGAGCTGCTGGCCAACACCGCCACCCAGATCGTCACCGTCGAGCTGGGAGCCGCGGGCAACACCGCCTGGACACACGGCGGCGGGTTCCGGACGTACCACGAGGCCCGGCAGCACCGGTTCGAACGGTTCGAGGAGCTGCGCAAGCGCTGGGACGAGGAGCACGCGAAGCTCCGCGCGCTGATGCTCATGTACAAGCAGAAGGCGGCGTACAACTCCGACATGGCGTCGCGCTACCGGGCCGCACAGACGCGGCTGCGCAGATTCGAGGAGGCCGGTCCGCCGCAGGCGCTGCCACGCGAGCAGAAGGTCAGCATGCGGCTGACCGGTGGCCGCACCGGCAAGCGTGCGGTGGTGTGCAGCGCGTTGGAGCTCACGGGCCTGATGAAGCCCTTCGACCTGGAGGTCTGGTACGGCGAACGCGTCGCCGTACTGGGGTCCAACGGGTCCGGGAAGTCGCACTTCCTCCGGCTGCTCGCCAACGGTGGCTCCGACCCGGACATCGAGCACCAGCCGATCGGCGACGTACAGATCGCTCCGGTCGCGCACACCGGCAAGGCCAAGCTCGGTGCCCGCGTCCGGCCGGGATGGTTCGCGCAGACGCACGAGCACCCGGAGCTGGTCGGCCGGACGTTGCTGGAGATCCTGCACCGGGGCGACGAGCACCGGGAGGGGATGGGCCGCGAGCTGGCGTCGCGGAAGCTGGACCGGTACGAGCTGGCGCACGCGGCCGAGCAGACGTTCGACAGTCTGTCCGGCGGACAGCAGGCGCGGTTCCAGATCCTGCTGCTCGAGCTGTCCGGTGCGACGCTGCTCCTGCTCGACGAGCCGACCGACAACCTGGACGTCGAGTCCGCCGAGGCGCTGGAGGAAGGCCTGGACTCCTTCGACGGCACGGTGCTGGCGGTCACCCACGACCGCTGGTTCGCCCGCGGCTTCGACCGCCATCTCGTCTTCGGTGCCGACGGCACCGTCTACGAGTCCGACGAACCAGTGTGGGACGAGGGCCGGGTAGAACGCGCTCGCTAAGGCGCTGTGCACCAGCCGTCGCGGTAGGCGGCCCAGTTGGCCGGGGTGGCGGTGAAGTCGACGTACAGAGCCAGACCGAAGTTTTGACGGTCCGAGGTGCCCAGTCCTAGCCGGGCGCCTCGGACCGCAGCCTCGACGGTCTCCGCATGGCCCCAGTGCGACGGATTGCTCTCCCAATACGCCGGGAGGCCCATGAGCAGGTCGGTGGACGCGGGAGTCGCCTCCAGCGCGAGCTTGGTCTGCTTGGCGACATAGCCGCCGTACAAAGACTCCACTGGCATCGCGGTGTCGTAGGACATCACGGCGATCTGCTCGACGCGGCGCGAGACCTCACCGAAGTACTCCTGCGACCACCACTTGTCGATCGGGATCCTATGGAGCTGCCAGAGCGGGTCGATCTGGGCAGCCGCGACGGACAGAGGTACTCCGATGGCCCGGGTTGCATCCAGCACCGCGAGAAAACCCTTGGAGCCGGACTTCACCGGCTCGAAGTCGTAGTGGATGCCCTGAAAGCCCTGGTCCAGAACAGCTTTCGCCGACGCGACCACTCGGGTGCGCACCGCAGGGTCGTCCAGATCCATCCCCGGGTCCTTCCCCGGCTGTACGACGTCCCC
The DNA here is from genome assembly GCF_045207705.1 of Kribbella sp. NBC_00889. Taxonomy (NCBI): domain Bacteria; kingdom Bacillati; phylum Actinomycetota; class Actinomycetes; order Propionibacteriales; family Kribbellaceae; genus Kribbella; species Kribbella sp. NBC_00889. The sequence continues at coordinate 8,756,624 of NZ_CP108783.1, forward strand.
GAGCCACGCCTGCACGCGTACGTCGGGAGCCGCGGTCCGCATCGCCTCCGTGAACCAGCGGGCCTTCGGTGAGACCTTGGCCAACGGCAGTGAGCCGTCGTGCTCCAGCGGACCGGTGTGGACGTAGAGATCCCGGATGCCTGTGCCGTTGAGTTGCTGGGCCAACGCGGTGACATCGGCCGCCGTCTTGCGTCCGTCGACCCAGGCATGGCCGAGCCACAGAGCGTCGTGGTTCCGCGTCCGCGTGTCGGCTGCGGGCTCACCGACGTACTGCAGGCGCAACGACACCGGGTACGCCGACAGCAGTAGGACCAGCGCCAGCGCGATGACCACCAGGACCCGGTGCCTCCGCGACCAGCGCCTCACGAACGAGGCTTCAGGCCGTCATAGACCAGGACAAGCATCCGATCGCGCACCTCCGGCGTCAGCCCGACCGCCGTCGCACCGCGTGAGGCCCCGATCAGCAGGGCATACACCTCAGCGAACTGCGCGTCGGCCCGCACTGCGCCGCTGCTCTGAGCCCGGGCGAGCAGCTTGTCGAAGGCCTCGCGCATGCCGGCCCCCGCCTCCCGCACGCCCGTGCCGAGAGCCGGTCCGGCGGCGATCAGCGCCTCGCCGATCGCCAGCTTCGTCGCCGACTCCGCCACGACCTGGCTGAAGAACCCGAAGAACGCAGGCCCGGGATCGTCGCTCGCGGCCAGCTTCAGTGCCCGGTCGCGCAGCCGGTCCAGCCGCAACGCCAGCACCGCCTCGAGCAGATCGACCTTGGTCGGGAAATGCCGGAACACGGTCGCGATGCCGACGCCGGCCAGCTTCGCGACGTCGTCGGTGGACGCGTTCGGCGACCGGCCGAACACCTCGTCCGCAGCGGTCATGATCCGGGCCCGGTTGTCCCGCGCGTCTGCTCGCACCCTTGTCCCTTCCCTCGCCTCTCAGCCTAGGAGACGCCGCCCGGCGACCGGGGGTTGTAAACGAAGTCGTTACTTCGTATATTCGAAGTCATCACTCCGCTTAACTGTAAGGATTGCAGATGACACCCGAAGAGGTCTTCCTGGCCGTCGCTCGCGGCGTCTCGAACCGCGAGTACGACAACCTGCACGAGCTGTATGCCGAGCAGACCGACGTCCGTCATCCGATGAACCCGTTCGGTGACCGGCCGCTGCTGAGCCGGCAGGCGCTGCGCGAGCACTTCGCGTCCGCGCGGTCACTGGTCGGCGATGTCGTGCGGTTCGAGCCGGTCAACGTCCGGATCCACCACACCTGCGATCCTGAGGTGATCGTGGCCGAGTTCGAGTACGCCGGCACCGTCGCGGCGAGCGGTGCGCCGTTCAGCGTCCCCGGGATCTTCGTACTGCGGGTCCGCGACGGCCTCATCGTCGAGTCCCGTGACTACATCGACCACGTGGCGATGATGCGCGCCCGCGGCCAGGTCGAGAAGCTGATCGACGTACTGCGGGAACCGGCCGGCGCACCCGCCGCGTCGTAGTCCGCAGAGGCGCCGGATGGCCCCGGACCGAGGCAACAGAGCCCGCCCGGGGCCATCTCCAATTCCTCAAGCCCGCAGCCGCAGCGGTGAGGCGGCCAGAGCCTTCGCGGCGATCACCAGGCCGGCGGCCGCCAGCACGATGTCCTTCAGTACGTACTGCGCCTCCAGCGTCGGAGCACCCGGGAACAGGTCGCTGAAGAACAGCACCAGCGGCGACATGATCCCGACCAGCGAGAACCCGAGCACCAGCAGCCCGGTGCGCAGGAACCGGCCGGAGACCAGCGTCAGTCCGATGAAGCACTCCATCACCGCGGTCAGCAGCACCGCGGAGCGGCCGTGGATGACGCCGAGAGTCAGCGTGTCGATGGTCCGCATCACCAGCGCCTCCGCCGGGCTCGCACCCGGGAAGAACTTCAGTACGCCGAAGGTGAGAAAGATCAGTCCGAGACTGACCCGCAGGATGTCGACACTCTGCCGGCCGAGCCAGTCGGCCAGTCGATTTCCCTTGTACAGCAAGGCATTCATGGTGGTCTCCCTGTCGTGTTCGATGTCACGAACAGACTCCCGAAAACCACCCACCTACCGCGTCGGGCAGCCGAGGGCATTTCCGCTACCCCAGCCGCGGTAGGCCTCAGGGTGACCCTGAGGCCTGGGGGAGTAGGTCACTCGAGCCGGCGGCCGTCCAGCCTCAGCCGTCGTACCGTGGTCTCGGCGAAGCGGCCCCGGTCCCGCACGCCGGGGTACGACGCGACGGTCACGGTACGCCGTTCGATCCGTGGAGGCCGGAGATGGGACAGCCCTCGACCCGGGGGCCGAGGGCTGTGCGGTGGTGCAGAGGTCAGCGGTCGCCGATGGGGACGTACTGGACGCCTCGTTCGCCGGTGTAGATCTGCTTGGGCCGGGCGATCTTCTGATCGCCGTCGCCGAGCATCTCCAGCCACTGGGCCAGCCAGCCCGACGTTCGCGGGATCGCGAACAGGACGGTGAACATCTCCGGCGGGAACTGCAGGGCCTCGTAGATCAGGCCGGAGTAGAAGTCGACGTTCGGGTAGAGCTTGCGGGAGACGAAGTAGTCGTCCTCCAGCGCGATCTTCTCCAGTTCGACGGCGATCTTCAGCAACGGGTTGATCCCGGTCACCTCGAACACGTCGTCGGCGGCCTTCTTGATGATCTTGGCCCGCGGGTCGTAGTTCTTGTAGACCCGGTGACCGAAGCCCATCAGCCGCTCGTCGCCGTTCTTGACGCCCTCGATGAACGACGGGACGTGATCGACCGAGCCGATCCGGCGGAGCATCTTCAGGACCGCCTCGTTGGCGCCGCCGTGCAGCGGGCCGTAGAGCGCACCGATGCCGCCGGCAACGGCCGTGTACGGGTCGACCTGGGTGGAGCCGATCGCCCGGACCGCGTTGGTGGAGGCGTTCTGCTCGTGGTCGGCGTGCAGGATGAACAGGATCTCCAGCGCCCGCACCAGCCGGTCGTCGGCGGCGTACTTGGGCTCGCTCATCTTGAACAGCATGGACAGGAAGTTCGCCGTGTAGCTCAGCTCGTTGTCCGGGTACACGTACGGCTTGCCCTGGGCGTGCCGGAACGCGAAGGCACCCAGCGTCGGCATCTTCGCGATCAGCCGCCGGATCTGCAGCGCCCGCGACTCCTCGTCGAAGATGTTGCGCGACTCGGGGTAGAAGGTGGACAGCGCACCGACCGAGGCCAGCAGCATGCCCATCGGGTGGGCGTCGTACCGGAACCCCTGCATGAAGGTCTTCAGGTTCTCGTGCACGAACGTGTGATACGTCACGTCGTGCGCCCAGGCCTCGTACTCCGCCTTGTTCGGTAGCTTGCCGTTCACCAGCAGGTAGGCCACCTCGAGGTAGTTCGACTGCTCGGCGAGCTGCTCGATCGGGTAGCCGCGGTACTCGAGGATGCCCTTGTCGCCGTCGATGAAGGTGACGGAGGAGCGGCAGGAGGCGGTGTTGACGAATCCCGGGTCGTAGGTGGCCAGGCCACCGTCGCCGTCGGTGGCGCTGATCTTCTTCAGGTCGGCGGCACGGATTGTGCCATCGGTGATGGCAAGGTCGAAGTCCTTGCCGGTCCGGTTGTCCCGGACGGTGAGCGACTGTTCGGTCACAATGCCCTCTTCGGAAGCTGGCGTCATCGCCTGGTGAGTGAGGGTTATCGTCAGCCGGCGGGACGCGGGTTCGGACTTGATTCTTCACGGCTAAACTAGTGCTGTCCTCGACTCCTTCCAAGCCGGGGTCTCCTGCGGGTCTGGGCTCGCTTTGACCCCAGGGTGCCGACGCCGGTATTCTGGGCTGCTGTTGTGCGTTCCAGGTCCTTGCCACGTCGGCGGACCGCTCGCCGACGTCCCAGTTTTGTCAACCTCTGAGAAACGAAGGTCAACGACCGTGCGCACGTACAGCCCGAAGCCTGCTGACGTCATCCGTGAGTGGCACGTGATCGACGCCACCGACGTCACGCTCGGTCGGCTCGCCGTCCAGATCGCCACCCTGCTGCGCGGCAAGCACAAGCCGACGTTCGCGCCGCACGTGGACGGCGGCGACTTCGTCGTCGTCATCAACGCCTCCAAGGTCGCCCTGTCCGGCACCAAGCGGACGGACAAGCTGGCCTACCGCCACTCGGGTCACCCGGGTGGTCTGACGGCCACGCCGATCGGCGAGATCCTCGACAAGGACCCTCGCAAGGCCGTCGAGAAGGCTGTCTGGGGCATGCTGCCGAAGAACCGCCTGAGCCGGAAGCTGCTCACCAAGCTGAAGGTGTACGCCGGTCCGGAGCACCCGCACACCGCCCAGCAGCCGAAGCCGTTCGAGATCACCCAGATCGCCCAGTAAGCGATCGACGAGCCAGGTAAACGAGGAATTTCAGCGTGAGCGACATCACCACCGAGACCGAAGAGTTCGACGCCGAGGTCCCCATCGACAACGAGGGCCCGGTCGCCTACACCTCCGAGACGAACCCGACTCCGGAGCAGCGCGCCGAGACGGGTCGCGTCGCGGTGATCAACCCGGCCGCGGCCACCGGTCGCCGCAAGGAGGCCGTCGCCCGCGTCCGCCTGGTGCCCGGCACGGGACAGTGGACCGTCAACGGCAAGCCGCTGGACGTCTACTTCCCGAACAAGGTGCACCAGCAGCACGTGAACGAGCCGTTCGTCGTCGCGGGCCTGGAGGGCTCGTACGACGTGATCGCCCGGATCAACGGCGGTGGCATCACCGGCCAGGCCGGTGCGCTGCAGCTCGGCGTGGCCCGCTGCCTGAACGCGGCGGACCTCGAGGCGAACCGCCCGGGGCTGAAGAAGGCCGGCCTGCTGACCCGCGACGCGCGGATCAAGGAGCGCAAGAAGGCCGGACTCAAGAAGGCCCGTAAGGCGCCTCAGTACAGCAAGCGCTGATCACCTGATGGGGCGTTTGTTCGGCACGGACGGAGTCCGTGGCCTGGCGAACGTGGACCTGACCGCGGAGCTGGCGCTCGACCTCTCGGTCGCGGCAGCTCACGTACTCGGCGAGGCCGGTGCCTTCGAAGGGCACCGGCCACGCGCCGTTGTGGGGCGGGATCCACGCGCCAGTGGTGAGTTCCTGGAAGCCGCGGTGGTGGCCGGTCTGGCCAGCGCCGGCGTCGACGTGGTCAAGCTCGGCGTACTGCCGACTCCGGCCGTGGCGTACCTGACCGGCTCGACCGGCGCCGACCTCGGCGTGATGCTGTCCGCCAGCCACAACCCGATGCCGGACAACGGCATCAAGTTCCTGGCCCGCGGCGGGATCAAGCTCGACGACCTGATCGAGGACGCGATCGAGGCCCGGATGAACGAGCAGTGGCAGCGCCCGACCGGCGCGGCCGTCGGCCGGGTGCTCGAGGACGGCCAGGGCTTCGAGACCTATGTCTCGCATCTGGTCCGCTCCGCGCCGAACCGGTTCGACGGCATCAAGGTCGTCATCGACTGTGCCAACGGTGCCGCGTCGCAGACCGCGCCGGAGGCACTGCGCCGGCTCGGCGCCGAGGTGATCACGTACGCCGCCGCACCCGACGGCCTGAACATCAACCTGGACTGCGGATCCACCCACCTGGAGGGTCTGCAGCGCGAGGTGCTCGGTCACCGTGCCGACCTCGGCATCGCCCTCGACGGTGACGCCGACCGGTGCCTGGCCGTGGACGCCAACGGCGAGCTCGTGGACGGCGACCAGATCCTCGCGATCCTCGCCCTGGCCATGCGCGACAGCGGCCGGTTGTCGAACGACACCGTGGTCGCCACCGTGATGAGCAACCTGGGCTTCGTCCAGGCGATGGTCCGGGAGCGGATCGCGGTCGAGCAGACCAAGGTCGGCGACCGGTACGTGCTCGAGGCAATGAAAGCGGGCGGTCACAAGCTCGGCGGCGAGCAGTCCGGGCATGTGATCCTGTCCGACCACGCCACCACCGGCGACGGCACCCTGACCGCGGTCATGCTGCTCGCCCGGCTCGCCCAGACCGGCAAGTCCCTGAGCGACCTGGCCGGCGCGATGACCCGCCTGCCGCAGGTCCTCGTCAACGTGAAGAACGTCGACAAGACCCGCGCCGGCACGGACCCGGCTGTCCAGACGGCGGTGGCCGAAGCCACCAACCGCCTGGGCGACACCGGTCGCGTCCTGCTCCGCCCGTCCGGCACCGAGCCCCTGGTCCGGGTCATGGTCGAGGCCGAGTCGTCCGACGCGGCCCACGAGATCGCCCACTCCCTCGCCGACGTAGTGGCCACGTCCCTCAAGCTCTGAGCTGCTTGAACACCATCCGGCGACCTTGAACAGGAAATACCCTGTTCAAGGTCGCCGGTTCTTGTTCAAGGCCCCGAGTTGTGGTGGCCGGATCAGTCGGGGGGTGGGGTCAGGCCGACCGTCTTGAGGACGGTGGGCCAGCTTTCCAGGGTTGTCCGGAGCCGGGCGTCCTGGACTGTCGTCAGGGCTTCGGCGTACGCGGACTCCAGGACGTCGGCGACGCGGACCGGCGTACCTAGGGAGGCTGAGCGTACGGCGGCCTCCACCATGGCGACGCTGATGACGTTGGAGTGCACCTCGGACTGCGGGATCGTGGAGCCGCGGACCGCGTCGACGAACTCGACCAGAGATCCGGCGATCTGCTCCGGGTCGTCCACGAGGACGGCGGGCAGCGATTCGCCGGAGGCGAGTTCGGCGACCGGCGGGTTGTCGCCGTCCCAGGTCGCCGTACCGTCGCGGCCGCTCGCCCGCCAGCGACCGTTCCACGACGTCTCCAGACCAGGCGCGCACCAGCTGCCGATGAAGGCGAAGCGAGTTCCGTTGGCAAAGGCAAACACCGCGCTGGCGGACGCGTTGCCGTCGAACCAGCTCCACTCCGGGTTGTACGACTCGCAGTACACCGTCACCGGCTCGGAGCCGATCAGTTTGCGGGCCAGATCGAACTGGTGGATCGCCATGTCGACCAGCAGCGGTTCGGCCATCCGCTCCCGGAAGCCGCTGAAGTGCGGGGCCTTGAAGAACTCGCACGACAGTGAACCGATGGTGCCGAGCTCGGAGATCTGCCGGCCGAACGCGGACCCGGCCCGGAAGTAGCGGCGGGACTGCGAAACCATCAGCAGCTTCCCGCTGACCTCCGACGCCGCGACCATCGCCAGGCATTCGCGGACCGACTCGGCCAGCGGCTTCTCGCACAGCACGGGAAGCCCACGCAGCAAGGCATCCACGCTGACCTTCGGATGCGCGAGCGGCACGGTCACGTCGATGACCGCGTCGGCCCCGTCAGCCAGTTCGCCGATCGAGGTCGCCACCGGTAGGTCGCCGTACCCGTGCTCGTCGGCGGCCGCCCGGGCAACGTCGACGTCCAGGTCGACCAGGCCGATCAGTACGACGTCAGGGTTCTCCGAGATCGTGCGCAGCCAGGCCCGGCCCATGCCGCCGGCGCCGACCTGAAGCAGTCGCAGGGGTTCAGGCATCCGCGGGCTCCTCGATCGGGCCCTTGTAGCCCTGGCCGTTGAAGAAGTCGCCGGTCTCGTAGCGCAGCAGCGTCGGGACCGCCCGCTCCGGCCGGTCGGTCATCGCCCAGGCGACGCCGTTCGCGATGACCTTGCGGACGTCCTTGTGATGGTAGACCGGGAAGTCCTGGTCGCCGGGGGAGAAGTAGAAGATCTTGCCGTGGCCGCGGCGGAACGTGCAGCCGGAGCGGAACACCTCACCGCCGGAGAACGACGAGACGAAGATCAGTTCGTCCGGCACCGGGATGTCGAAGAACTCGCCGTACATCTCCTGCTGCTCGATCTCGATCGGGTGCGGCACGCCCTGCGCGATCGGGTGCGTCGGGTTCACCGTCCAGACCAGTTCGCGGTCCCGCTCGCTGCGCCAGCGCAACGTGCACGAGGTTCCCATCAGCTTGCCGAAGATCTTCGACCAGTGCCCGGAGTGCAGCACGACCAGGCCCATCCCCGACAGCACGTGCTGGTAGACGCGCTCGACCACCTTGTCATCGACCTCGCCGTGGGCCGCGTGACCCCACCAGACCAGTACGTCGGTGTCGGCCAGCACCTCCTCGGTCAGGCCGTGCTCGGGTTCGTCCAGCGTGGTCGTGCCGACCTTGGCGGCGTCGCCGAGGTTCTCCGCGATGCCGGCCGCGATCGTGCTGTGCATGCCGTCGGGGTAGATCTCGGCGACGTGCGGCTCGACCTGCTCGTGCCGGTTCTCGCCCCAGACGAGTACGCGAATCGTCATAGTGTGAAAGTCCTTTGTCCGTAAGGGGTTATTTGACGGCTCCGCCGATGGCGCCGGCGGCGATGTACTTCTGCGCGGCGACCAGCAGCACGATGGCCGGGATCGCCGAGAGCACCGCGGTCGCCATCACCGCGTTCCAGTTCTGCACCTGGGTGCCGAGGTACTGGTAGATCCCGAGCGTCACCGGCCGCACGCCGCCCTTGGTGGTCAGCGTCAGCGCGAAGAGGAAATCACTCCAGGAGAAGAGGAAACTGAACAGTCCCGCGGTGATCAGGGAGTTCTTGCTGATCGGCAGCACGATCGCGACGAACGCCCGGAACAGCCCGGCGCCGTCCACCCGTGCGGCCTCCACCAGCGACGGCGGCAGCGACAGCATGAACGAGCGCAGGATCAGGATCGCGAACGGGATACCGCTGGCGCAGTTCGCCACGATCAGGCCCGGGATCGAGTTCAGCAGCCCGATCCGTTCGTAGGCCGTGTAGAGCGCGTTGGCGATCACGATGCCCGGGATCATCTGCGAGATCAGGATCGCCAGCAGCCCGACCGACACCCAGCGGGACCGGAACTGCGAGAGCGCGTAGGCGCACGGGGTGGCGATGGCCAGGCTGAGTACGACGGTCCCGGTCGCGATGATCAGACTGGTGACGAGGTTGCCGCCTTGCTCGTCGAGAGCGCGTTTGTAGCCGGCGAACGTCGGGTGCAGCGGCAGGAAGCCCGCGGTCAGGGTGTTGCCGGACGGCTGAAGCGAGGCGTTGAGCATCCAGTAGACCGGGAACAGCAGCACAGCAAGGATGAGAACACCGATGACGGTGTACGCCGTACGTCGCATGCTGCTCTCCTTATTCGTCGACGGCGCGGCGGGTGCTGCGCAGGTAGAAGATCGCGAACAGGAACGAGATCGCGATCAGGATGTTGCTCAACGCCGCACCTTCACCGAACTTGAAGTCGATGAACGACCGCTCGTACGACTGCGTTGCGAGCGTCTGGGTCGCGTTCGCGGGTCCGCCGCCGGTGAGGCCGAGGATGATGTCCAGCACCTTGATCGTGTAGACGACGCCGAGCATCAGCAGGACGCTCGCCACCGCCCGCAGATTCGGCCAGGTGATGTAGCGGAACGCGAGCCAGCCGGTCGCGCCGTCCAGTTGGCCGGCCTCGTACAATTCGTCGGGGATCTCGGCCAGGCCGGAGTACAGCAGGGTCACGTTGAACGGGATGCCGATCCAGATGTTCACGCCGATCACAGCGATCAGCGCGACCGACGGCGAGTTCAGCCACGGCACCGGATCGTCGATCAGGTGCAGCCCGGTCAAGGTCCGGTTGAGGATGCCGCTGTCCTGCTCGAGGATCGACCGCCAGGTCGCACTCGACACGATCAGTGGCAGCAACCACGGCAGCAGAAGCAGCGACCGCAGTACGCCGCTGAGCGGGAAGCGCCGGTGGAAGAACAGCGCCAGCGCCAGGCCGATGGCGAACTGGAAGGCGATCGAGCCGATGGTGAACAGCGCGGTGTTCACCATCGCCTGCGAGAACAGGTTGTCGTTCACCACCGTGCTGTAGTTCTTCAGTCCGACCCAGGGGGCGTCCCCGGTGAAGAACGTCCGCAGGCCGTAGTCCTGCAGGCTCATCAGCAGGTTCTTCACCACGGGATAGCCGAACAGCGCGATCATCGCGACCGCGGCCGGCAGGACGAAGAGGATCCTGGTCAGATCCTCACCCCGGTGGCGCCGGCCACGAGGCCTGCGAGCAGGCTTCGGGCCGGCCACCTTGGCGTCGTCCTGCAGCACTGTCGATGCCGCCATCGCGATCAGCCGCCGGACGCCTGCTTGAAGGCGTCCTGGGGTGCGGCCTTACCGGTGAGCGCCAGCTGGATCGCCTGGTAGATCACCTTCGCGGCATCCGGCCACTTGTCGCCCAGCTTGCCGGTCCGCGACCGGGCGGTCTTGACCTGCTCGGTGAAGGCCTTCATCGACGGCACGTCCTTGACGTACTGGTCGAGCAGCGCGACCTTGGTCGGCACCGTGAACCGGGCCTTCGCCCAGGCCAGCTCGTTCTCGTCCGAGTTCAGGCACTTCACGTAGTCGGCGGCCTTCTGCTGCTTGGCCTGATCCTTGTTCAGCGGGACCGTCCAGGCCTCACCACCGAGCGGTGCGACCGGCGTCTGGTCCGGCTTGTTCACCGGGAACTTGACCACGTCCCACTTGATGTTCGGGAACTTCTCCAGCGCCGGGATCTGCCACGGCCCGTTCACCATCATCGCGGCCTTGCCGGCCACGAACTGGTCCTTCGCGTCACCCTGGGTCCAGTTGATCACGCTCTTCGACGCCGACCCCGACTTCACCAGATCCGTCCACAACTGCAGGGCTTCGGTCACCTGCGGGGTGTTCAGGTCGGTCTCGTCGCCGCCGTTGGTCCACATCGCCGGCAGGAACTGCCAGGAGCCTTCGTACGTCGCGTTGGCGTTGAACGCGATCCCGTACCGGCCGGGTTTGGTCAGCTTCGTGGCCGCTGCCTTCAGCTCTTCCCACGTCTTCGGCGGCTGTACGCCGGCCTCCTGCAACATCTGCGTGTTGTAGAACAGCGCGATCGTGTTCGTCACCGGCGCCAGTCCGTAGAGCTTGCCCTGGTACGACGTCGCGTCGACCATGCCCTGGATGACTCCGTCCCCATTCAGACCCATGTCGTTCAAGGGCGCCAGCGCGCCGGTCGCGGCGATCTGCTGTACGTCGGGGTTGTCGAGCATCAGGACGTCGGGCAGCGTCTTGGACGAGGCCTGCTGCAGCACCTTCTGGATCAAGGTGTCACCAGGCACCGTCTCCCGCTGGATGGTGATGCCGAGCTGGCTCGCGCAGGTGTCGAGACCCTTCTGCACCAGCGACTTGTCCGGGTCGTTGTTGTAGTAGTCCAGGATCGTGAGGCTCTTGACGCTGTCCCCGGACGAGGACGACGAGGAGTCCTCGTCGTTGCTGCCGCAGGCGGCCAGCACGAGCGACACGGTCGTCGCACCGGCCAGCACGGCGGCGATCCGCTTGCTGATCATGACATCGGGCTCCTTCGATCAAAGCGTTTAACCACGGGCTGTGGATAATTTCCGATCGCTTGCTCTAAGGGGGAGTAAACCGCTTAACTGAGATGTCACAGGACTATGTTCCTTGGGTCACACTGCTGTCAAGGGTTCAGACGTGGAGGAATTCGATGGTCACCATGCGGGACGTCGCGGACCGTGCGGGCGTGTCGATCGCGACCGTGTCGTTCCTGCTGAACGACACGAAGCCGGTGACCGCGGCGACCCGGGCGCGGGTCGAGCGGGCGATGGCTGAGCTCGGCTACCGCCGTAACGCGGTGGCCCGCGCGCTGGCCAGCCGGCGGACGCACATCATCGCGATGGCCTATCCGGCGCTCGACCACAAGTTCGGTTTCTCCGCCGCCGAGTTCTTCACGAGTGCCGCCGACGCGGCCCGCAAACAGGACTACCACCTGGTCCTCTGGCCGGTCGGCAACGACGGTGGCGAACTGACCGAGCTGGTCGGCCAAGGTCTGGCCGACGGCGTCGTCCTGATGGAGGTCCAGCTGGACGACCCCCGCGTCACCGTTCTGCAGGAAACGGGTACGCCGTTCGCCCTGATCGGGCGGACCAGCTCGCTGGAGGGCCTGGCGCATGTGGACATCGACTTCGACCGGACCGTCGAGGACGCGGTCGGCTACCTGCACGGGCTCGGCCATCGACGGCTGGCACTGATCTCGGGCAACCTGAACGATCCCCTCTTCAGCACCTACGGTCCGTACGTGCGCTCCGAAGCAGCGTTTCGCCGGGTGGCACCGGAGTACGGCCTGGAGACAGTCGTACTGGAATGCGCCGGATCGACCCTCGCCGGTCAGGACGCCATGGGGCGCCTGCTGCGAGACCACCCGGACACCACCGCCGTCCTGATCGTCAACGAGTTCGCCGCGCTCGGCGCGGTCGCCGGCCTGAATCGCCTCGGCTACCAGGTTCCCGACGACATCTCGGTCCTGCCGTTGCTGATGGCACCGGAAATGGCGGCCCTCACGAACCCGGCGCTCACCATCATGCGAACCCCCGGACCGGAGCTCGGCCAGCTGGGCACCGAGGCCCTGATTCGCCAACTGGAAGGCGCCGATCCACTGCCGCCGCAACTGGTCCCGGCGAAGCTCTACCCAGGCGCTACGACGGCCGGGCCTCGCCGGTCCTGAGTGCGGTGGACTGTGCGAGGCGGATGGTTGGTTTCGGGACCTGGTAGGTCGTCGCCTCGCCGCCGTCCATGACCGCAAGGATCGCCTCGCCGACGATGGTGCCGAGGCCATGGACGTCGACGGTGACCACGCTCAAGGGCGGGTGCGCCAACCGGGCGACCGCGGTGTCGTCCCAGGCGATGACGGACAGCTGGTCGGGGACCGCGACGCCCAGCTCCTTCGCCACGGCCAGGCCGCCGATCGCCATCAGGTCGTTGTCGTAGACAACGGCCGTCGGGACCTGGCTGCCGGTGAGCAGTTGCCGGGTCGCGTCGCGGCCGGAGTCCTCGGAGTAGTCCCCCTCGACGACCCGGCCGTGCACGTCTCGCTGTGCACACGTCTCCATGAACGCGGTGTCGCGGGCCTGGCAGTGGAGCATGTCGCGCGGGCCGCTGACCCGGGCGACATCGCGATGGCCGAGATCCGCGAGTGCCCGAACGGCCGCGCGAGCCCCCTCGGCGTTGTCGACCAGCACGTTGGTGATCGGCACCTGCAACTCGGGACCGCCGAGCAGGACCGCGGGCACCTGCAGGCGCTGGAGCTCGGCGAGCCGCGGATCCGCCGTCCGGAGGTCCACCATCACGATGCCGTCGACGTGGTCGTTGGCCACCCACCGGCGCCAGATCTCGATCTCGTCGGCGATGTCGGCGGCGAACTGGATCAGCAGGCTGCAGCGCCGCCCTGCGAAGACCTCCTCGACCCCCTGGGCGACGTCGGCCATGAACGGCTCCATCCCGAGCAGCCGTCTGGGACGCTCCAGCACCAGCCCGGCGATGCGCTCCCTCGGCGTCATGTCCTGCATACACTGCCCTCCAAGGCCACCGTAACCACTATATTCACAGACCTAACTAACTGGCAGAAAGCGGACGTTCCGATGCAGCAGGTCAGCGACTCGTCGCGATCACCGGGCTACGACCCGGCACCGACGAACAGCCGCGCCCTCATTGTGGACAGCATCCGCTCCGCGGGCACGCTCAGCCGGGTCGAACTCACCCAGATCACCGGCCTCACCGCGCCGTCGGTCACCACGCTGGTCCGTCGGCTGATCGACGACGGCCTGGTCGACGAGGCCGGTCGCGGCACGTCGACCGGCGGTAAGCCCCGCACGATGCTCCGGATCCGGGCAACGGCACGGTACGTCGTCGGCGTCCACCTCAGCAACGACAGCCTGACGTACGTGCTGGTCGACTACGCCGGCGGTGTGGTGGCCCGCTGGCGACGGGACGGGCCGGGCGACGAGAGTAATCCGGAGCAGGTCGTGGAGCGGATCGCGCAGGAGACCGGCGAACTGATCGAGCGTGCCGGAGTCGACCTGTCCCTCGTCCTCGGACTCGGCTTCGTCTGTCCCGGGCCGCTGATCCGCAACCGCGGTGTGGCCTCGGCCCCGCCGTCGATGGCGAACTGGGTCGGCTTCCCGATCCACCGCCGCCTCGAGGAACGCCTCGGCCTGCCGGCGCTGCTCGAGAACGACGCGACCGCGGCCGCCGCGGGCACCCGGCTCACCACCAGCCACGACGTGTCGGTGATGGCCGCCCTGTTCATGAGCGAAGGCATCGGTTCGGGCCTGCGGTTGAACGGCAACGTCTACCAGGGAGCGCACGGCAACGCCGGCGAGGTCGGACATGTCTGTGTCCAGATCGGCGGCCCGCAGTGCTGGTGCGGAAGCACCGGCTGCCTCGAGGCGGTCGCCGGTCCCGCCACGGTCGTCGCCAAGGCCCGCGCGGCGGGGCTCGACCTCGGCTCGCACCGGCGTACCGGTGTCGCGGCCTTCGCCGCCATCGCGCGCCTCGCGCTGACCGGCGATTCCCGGGCCGAGGCCATCATCCGGGACTCCGCGTCGTGGCTGGCGCTCGGCGCCCAGGTGATCACCAACATGTACGACGTACAACTCCTGGTGCTGACCGGTCCGGCCTTCGCCGTCGCGGGGACGATCTACCTGCCCATCCTGCAGGAACGGATCATGAGCTCCGCCTTCGGGCGCAGCGTGGCCACCGAGGTCGTCCTGGACGAGCGCGGCCACGACGCAGCCGCGATCGGCGCCGCGTTGATGATGCTCAGGTCCGGCCTCGCCATCTCCGCGTAGGGCGGCCACCCGCGCGGCGCCAGGCCCACACTCGGCCCGTCCTTCCCACGCTCCGCTGCCGAATCGTTACGGATACAACCCCTTGCGCGGAGTTTGTTAGGCCAACTAAGTTACGGCCAGCTTCCCTGGCCGGGTGCCGGGTGACGCGTTCCAAGGACCGCGTTGGTGCGGACCATGGCCCGGAAAGGAATCGATCGATGCTCCGGAATTCGACGAACCGTACGAGGACGCGACGCCTGGTGAGCGCCGCGGCCGTGACCGCCACAGCACTCCTGCTCGGCGCCTGTTCCGGCGCCGCCAACGGCGGCCAGCCGGCCGCCAAGGACGCCTCCATCACCGTCGCGGCCGGTGACATCACGACCAAGAACTTCAATCCGTTCAGCAGCACGGCCCTCCAGTCGACGCTGGGCGTCATCTACGAGCCGCTGTACTGGTACAACTTCGCGAAGCAGTCCGACCCGACGCCGGTCCTCGCCACCGGCTATTCCTGGAACGCGGCCGGAACCGAGCTCACCATCAAGCTCCGCCACGGCGTCAAGTGGAACGACGGCCAGCCGTTCACCGCGAAGGACGTGGCCTTCACCTTCAACCTGGTCGCGAAGACCCCCGCGCTGAACCCGTCGGGCCTCGCCGCCACGGCCAGCGCCACCGCGGACGACACCGCCGTCCTCACCTTCAAGTCGAAGTCCTTGATGCAGGAGCCCGCCGTACTCGCCAACCAGGCGATCGTGCCCGAGCACATCTGGAAGGACATCAAGGACCCGACGACGAACCTGAACGACAATCCGGTCGGCACCGGCCCGTTCAAGCTGAAGTCGTTCACGCCGCAGAGCTACGTGCTGACGAAGAACGACCAGTACTGGGAGGCGGGCAAACCCACCGTCAAGGAGGTCCGCTACATCCCGCTGCAGTCGGCGGACGCCGCCAGTGCGGCACTGGTCGCGGGCAAGGTCGACTGGGCGAGCGCCTACCTGCCCGGGATCGACAACATCATGAAGGCCGGCAAGAACCTGACCTACGTCAACACCCCCGTGATGACGACCGTGATCGTGACCTGCGCCAACTCGGGCCTCGGGTGCACCGGACCGCAGACCGACCCGGCGGTACGCAAGGCGGTCTACCTGGCGATGAACCGCGAACAGCTCGCCAAGCTGGCCGGTGGCGGAGTCGCGGGCATCGGATCGCCGACCCTGCTGCTCCCGGGCCGCGACGACGACTGGATCGCGGACACCGGTTCCGCCAAGCTTCCGCAGAGCGCCGACGCCGACGCGGCGAACAAGCTCCTCGACGCGGCCGGCTGGACCAAGGGCAGTGACGGCGTGCGGGCCAAGGCCGGCAAGCGCCTCTCGCTGACCATCCAGACCGTGACGGGCTGGAGCGACTACATCCTGATCAACGACACCCTCAAGCAGCAGCTGGCCGCGATCGGCATCGAGCTGAAGCCCAGCCAGGTCTCGTGGAACGAGTGGAACGCCGCGCAGACGAACGGCAAGTTCCAGCTGTCGCTGGACTCCGTCGGCCTGGGCGCGTCCACGAACCCGTACTTCACGTACAACAGCAAGCTCGCGACCCCGAACACGGCACCGGTCGGCAAGTCCGCCAGCGCCGGCAACCAGTCCCGGTTCTCCGACCCGGCTGTCGATGCGGCCCTCACGACCGCGGCCGGTACGACGGACAAGGCTGTCCAGAAGGCGGAGTACGGGAAGATCCAGGCCGTCATCGACGACCAGCTGCCCTACATCCCGGTCTACGTGAACTCGATGCTCACCGAGTTCAACACCTCCCGGGCGACCGGCTGGCCGACCAAGGACAACCCCTACGTCCTGCCCGCGGCCTGGAAGGCCTGGGACGCCGGGATCGTCCTCAAGACGATCACCCCCGCCCAGTAACCGCGGGCCGGGCCGACCGTGCGTTACCTGCTGCGAAAGCTCGCCTTCTACGTCGTCGCCCTCTGGGCGGCGCTGACCCTGAACTTCCTGATTCCCCGGCTGATGCCGGGGAACCCGGTCGACCTCATGCTGTCGAAGCTGGCGACCAAGGGCCCGGTCACCCCGACGACCCGGGCAGCGATCGAGGCGCTGCTCGGGACGGATGCGAACGGGTCGTTGTGGGTCCAGTACGGGAAGTACCTGCACCAACTGGTCTCCGGCGATCTCGGCACGTCGGTCGCGTACTTCCCGGCGCCGGTCTCGCAGATCATCGGCCAGACGCTGCCCTGGACCGTCGGCCTGATCGGCATCGCGACAGTGATCTCGTTCCTCGTCGGGATCCTGCTGGGCCGCGCGGCCGGCTGGCGGCGTGGATCCTGGATCGACAACCTGATCCCGGTCACGACGATGCTGCAGTCGGTGCCGTACTTCTGGCTCGCGCTGCTGCTGCTGTTCCTGCTCGGCAGCACCTGGCCGCTCTTCCCGCTCAACGGCGGGTACGACGTGTACTCCGTGACGCCGGGCTGGAACCTGCCGTTCGCCCGGTCGGTCCTGTACCACGGCACACTCCCGGCGCTGACCATCGTCGTGTCGTCGATCGGCGGCTGGATGCTCGGGATGCGCAACATGATGGTGTCGACGCTGTCCGAGGACTTCGTCGTCACCGCCGAGGCGAAGGGACTCACCCCGCGCCGGATCCGCTCCCGCTACGTGGCCCGGAACGCGGTCCTGCCGTCCATCTCGGGGTTCGCGATCTCCCTCGGTTTCGTGGTCGCCGGTTCGATCGTCACCGAGGCGGTCTTCTCCTATCCCGGGATCGGCTCCGCGCTGTTGCTTGCCGTCGGCAACAACGACTACGCGCTGATGCAGGGAGTCTTCCTGATCATCACGCTGGCCGTCCTCGGCGCGAACCTGCTCGTCGACCTCCTGTACGGCGTCATCGATCCCCGCACCCGTGCGCGCTCCTAGCTCTGCACTCAGAGGAATTGAGGTGAACACGATTGGCCATCACCACTGAAGGGGCGGCGCAAGCGGCCACCGCGCAAGGACCGTCGCCGGTCAGGACGGCCCGGCGCCGGCTGCCGCCGATGACCCTGAAGCTGGCCGTCGGTCTGACGATCGCCGGCCTGATCGTCTTGTTCGGAGTCCTCGCCCCACTGCTCGTCGGCGACCCGTCGACCGTGCGAGACATCGGGCTGACCGGTCCGGGCAACGGCTTCGTCCTCGGCACCACGCAGAACGGTCAGGACATTTTCGCCCAGCTCGCCTACGCGACGCGCGGCTCACTGATCATCGGCGCCGTGGTCGGTGCGCTCACGCTCCTGCTGTCGTCGTTCTTCGGCATCGTCGGCGCGTTCGTCGGCGGCTGGACCGACGAGGCGTTCTCGCTGCTCACCAACATCATGCTGGTGATCCCCGGCCTGCCGCTGGTGATCGTGATCTCCAGCTATGTACCGAACAAGTCGATCTGGCTGGTCGCCGCCGTCCTCGCGATCACCAGTTGGGCCGGCTCCGCGCGGGTACTGCGGGGCTTCACTCTCAGCGTGCGCGGTCGCGACTACGTGCTCGCCGTGCGGATCAGCGGCGAGAAGCGCTGGCGGATCCTGCTCGTCGAGATCCTGCCGAACCTGATCCCGCTGCTCGCGTCGCAGGTGGTGTTCGCGGTGATCTTCGCGATCCTTGGGGAGGCAGGCCTGTCGTTCCTGGGTCTCGGCGCGTCCGGGTCTTTCACCTGGGGCACGATGCTGTTCTATGCCCAGAACGGGCTCGCGCTCCGGCTCGGCGCCTGGTGGTGGTTCGCACCTCCGGGACTGGCGATCGCGCTCTTCGGCGCGGCGCTGTCCCTGATCAACTTCTCGATCGACGAGATCATCAATCCGAAGCTGCGCTCCCAGACGCGCGCCGAACGCACCAAGTGGACCATGAGCCGCGAGGTGAAACCATGACGGCTGCGGAGGTTCTCCGGATCGAGAACCTCAGCATCGACTACCTGGCCGAGACGACCGTGCATGCCGTCCGCGAGGTCTCGCTCACCCTGCGACGCGGCGAGATCCTCGGCCTGGCCGGTGAGAGCGGCTGCGGCAAATCGACGCTTGCCTACGGCATCACCCGGCTGCTGAAGCCGCCGGCGACGATCACCTCCGGACGCGTCCTGTTCGCAGCGAACGACGGCGACGACATCGACCTGTCGGCGCTGGCCGGTGAGGAGCTGCGCACTTTCCGCTGGGACAAGATCGCGATGGTGTTCCAGGGCGCGATGAACTCGCTCAACCCGGTACTGCGGATCTCCGAGCAGCTCGAGGACGTGTTCATCACGCACCGGCCCGAGGTGGGCAAGACGGAGCGCCGCCAACGCTGTGCCGGGCTGCTCGAACGCGTCGGCGTCGACCGCAACCGGCTCCGCGCGTATCCGCACGAACTGTCCGGCGGCATGCGGCAACGCGTGATGATCGCGATGGCGCTGGCTCTCGAGCCGGAGGTGCTCATCATGGACGAGCCGACCACCGCGCTGGACGTGGTCGTCCAGCGAGAGATCCTCCAGGAGATCACCGGGCTCCGGTCGGAACTCGGGTTCGCCGTCGTCTTCATCACCCACGACCTGCCGCTGCTCCTCGAGATCAGCGACCGGATCGCGGTCATGCGGGCCGGGCTGATCGTCGAGCTGGACGACGCGCTGACGCTCTACACACGACCCAAGCATCCCTACACCCGGCGTCTGCTGTCGTCGTTCCCCAGCCTGACCGGCGAGCGGGGCGGCTTCGTGCGGGACGGCAGCCTCGGTGACGATGTCGCGCTGGACGAGACCGAGCAGACCGTGGATGCCGCCATGGCAGAAGAGCTGGAGGCCCGATGACCGTGCTGGAGATGCGCGACGTGGTCAAGGAGTACCGGCTGCGCGACGGTCTGCAGATCACCAGGCTTCGCGCCGTCGACAAGGTGAGCTTCGAGCTGAAGCCGGGCCGTACGGTCGCACTGGTCGGGCAGTCCGGGTCGGGCAAGTCGACGATCGCCAAGTTGCTGATGCAGCTCGAGCGGCCGACCTCCGGAGCGATCCTCGTGGACGGCGAACCCATGCGGTACCGCGGATCGCCCGCGGCGGCGTACCGCAAGGCCGTGCAGATGGTGTTCCAGGACCCGTTCTCGTCGTTGAACCCGTACCACACGATCGGCCATCACCTCGCCCGTCCCGTGCGGATCCATCACCCCGACTTCGCCCGTGAACAGGTCGCCGAGCGCGTGCTCGACCTGTTGCGCCGGGTCCGGCTGGATCCGTCCGAGGACTTCGCCCGGCGCAAACCGCACGAGCTGTCCGGCGGCCAGCGCCAACGCGTCGCGATCGCCCGGGCGCTCGCACCCGAGCCTGCGATCCTGGTCGCCGACGAGCCTGTCTCGATGCTCGACGTCTCGATCAGACTCGGCGTTCTCAACCTGCTCGCAACCCTGCAGCGCGAGGAGAACCTCGGGGTCCTCTACATCACCCACGACCTCGCGACCGCGCGGCACTTCAGCGACGAGATCATGGTGCTGTACCGCGGTGAGGTGGTCGAACACGGCCCGGCCGATGACGTGATCCTGAATCCCCAGCACGAGTACACCCAGCTGCTCGCGGACGCGGCGCCCGCCCCGGAACGGCGGCTGGCCGAGCTCAGCCCGGGAGCTACGGTCGCAGGTCCCAGAGGGCGCTGATCAAAGGGCGGTGGAGATCAGCGCGGCGCGCGCACAGCCCGATCGTGAGGGGTTCGAGCGGCGGGTCCGGGGGCCGCTCGACCAGGCGGTCGCGGACCGCCGACGACTCGAACACCAGGCGAGGTACGACGCCTGTGCCGCAACCGAGTGCCACCAGGGCCAGCAGGGCCTCGTGACCGTCCGGCTCAGCCGCGATGACCGGTTTCACCCCGGTCTTGCGGAACCAGCGGTACGCCGCATCCCGCACGAGTCCGCGCGCCGGCACCACGAACGGTCCGTCCGGCGTACCGTCGCGGCTGGTGACCAGGACCAGGTCGGTGACGGCAACGGTGCGCATCACCATGGACTGCGGCAACCGCCTCGGGATGCCCGCCACGGCAACGTCCACCTCGCCCTCGTCGCGCCTCGCCAGCGCGGCGGCCGCGTCGCCGGTCCGGACATCGAGCCGGATCTGGGGATGCGCTGCGCGCAAAGGAGCGAGCAGGTCGGGCAGTAGGGCCTGGCAGGCGGTGACCGTGGCGAAGATCCGCAGGTCGCCGGTGAGATCCGCGGCCTCACCTGCGCCCGCGCGATAGTCGTCCCACAGCGCCAGGGCCTGTTCGGCGTACGCCGTGAACCGGCGACCGTCAGCGGTCAGTACGACGCCACGGGGTCCACGGTCGAGAAGGCGGGCACCGGCTCGCGTCTCCAGTCGCTGGATCGTCCGGGTCAGCGTCGCGGCGCTGACGTGGCACTCGAGGCTGGTGCGCCCGTAGTTCAGCGTGCGGGCGAGATGCAGGAACAGCTCCAGCTCGCGATGCTCCATGTTTCATCTCCTGCAACGGCCCGGTGCAGATGTTGCGCTTGCTGCAACGCCTCTGATCGACCTTAACTGAAGGTCATGAGCACCCTCACCTCGTCGGTCTTCCGGACCGAGACCATGACGGTTCCGGGCGGGACGGAAACGATCGTCCGTGGCGGCCGTGACCTGTTCCCCTTGCTGCCGCAGGCCCTGCACGGCGTACGGCGGATCGGGGTCCTGGGCTGGGGGCCGCAAGGCAGCGCCCAGGCCCAGAACCTGCGGGACTCGCTGGCCGGGACCGAGGTGGTCGTGTCCGTCGGGCTGCGGCCGGGTTCGCGATCGGCGGACGATGCCCGTGCGCACGGCTTCACCGAGGAGAACGGCACGCTCGGGGACTGGCTGGCGGTCGCCGCGGACTCGGACCTGGTGATCCTGCTCATCGCCGACGCAGCACTGGCTGCCGAGCACGAGAGGATCTTCGCGGTGCTCAAGCCCGGTGCCACGATCGGGCTCTCGCACGGCTTCCTGCTGGGTCATCTGCGGTCGATCGGCAGTGACTTCCCCGCGGGTCATCCGGTGATCGCCGTGTGCCCGAAGGGAATGGGCGACTCGGTACGCCGCCTGTACCAGCAGGGCGCGACGGTCAACGGCGCCGGCATCAACGCGAGCATCGCCGTCCATGCGGACCCGGACGGTCACGCGACGGACCGTGCGTTGGCCTGGTCGATCGGCCTGGGATCGCCGTACACGTTCGCCACCACGCTGGCCGACGAGTACCGGTCCGACATCGT
Source organism: Kribbella sp. NBC_00889 (assembly GCF_045207705.1). Lineage (NCBI taxonomy): Bacteria > Bacillati > Actinomycetota > Actinomycetes > Propionibacteriales > Kribbellaceae > Kribbella > Kribbella sp. NBC_00889. Next base: position 8,778,347 of record NZ_CP108783.1, read on the forward strand.
CGGCGAGCGTGCCATCCTGCTCGGCGCGGTCCATGGTCTGGTGGAGGCGCTCTATCGCCACTTCGTCATCGCGGGCGCCGATCCGGTGACGGCGTACGAGCGATCCACCGAGTCGATCACCGGCCCGATCGCCCGCACGATCTCGGACTCGGGCCTGGCGGCGGTACGGGCCGCCACGGGTGACGAGGACTTGTTCGACCGTGCCTACTCCGTCGCCTACCGGCCGGCTCGCGACCTGGTCGCCGAGATCTACGACGAAGTTGCCGAGGGCACCGAACTTCGCAGCGTGATCCTGGCCGAGCAGCGCATCGCCGCCCGCCCGATGTCCCCGATCGCCGGGAGCCCGATGTGGTCGCACAGTACGGCGGTGCACGCCCGCCGTACGTCGGTGCGGACCGGGATCGACCCGCTCACCGCCGGACTGTTCGTGGCCACGATGGTCGCGCAACTCGACGAGTTCGCGGCCCGCGGCCACGCCTGGTCCGAGATCGTGAACGAATCCGTCATCGAGGCGGTCGACTCGCTGCTGCCCTACATGCACGCCCGCGACGTCGCCTACATGGTCGACAACTGCTCACGGACCGCACGGCTCGGCACCCGTCGCTGGGGTCCGCGCTTCCAGGCGGCGTACGAGCAGATCGCCCTGCCGCGCGTCCACGAGCCGGCCGACCAGGCTCTGGTCGAGCAGTTCCTCGGCAACCCCGCCCACGAGGCCCTCGCCGCGGCCGCCAAGCTCCGTCCCTCGGTGGACATCTCCGTCTGACCGGTGGATGGCGTGCATATGGACAGGTAGTGCACCCCCAATACGCCGTACACGCCGCATCGCCAAGCGCGGGTGCACTACCCCCTCACCCAGTACTACCTGTTCATTTGTACGTAGGAGCAGCGTCAGTTTTGTAGTCAAGTCTTGACCCACCGTGGGCATGTGGGTAACTTTCGCGTCGCGGGGGAACGCCTGTAATTCAATTACTTGTGGGGGTTTTCGCCTTGCACCTGACCCGACGTCAGACCCTCGGACTCGCGGCGGCAGCAGTCGCCGGTACGACGGTTGCCGGAACAACCACCGCCCAAGCAGGTACCGACCGATGGGTCCGCGAGACCCTGCGCCGGATGACGCTGGAACAGAAGGTCGGCCAGCTGTTCGTCTGCTACGCCTACGGGCCGACGGCCGACACGGCCGATGCCCGCAACACGAGCCTGTACGGCGTCGCGACGCCGGCCGAAGTGGTGCGCAAGTTCCACCTCGGCGGGGTGATCTACTTCGCCTGGACCGACTCGGTGAAGGACCCGCAGCAGATCGCCCGGCTGTCCAACGGGCTACAGGGCGCTGCGCTGGGCGACACCGGCGTACCGCTGCAGATCAGCACCGACCAGGAGCACGGCGTCGTGTTCCGGGTCGGACCACCGGCGACCCAGTTCCCGGGCGCGATGGCGCTCGGCGCGACCCGGTCGGCGGAGTACGCGCGGCAGGCAGCCGGAATCGGCGGCCGGGAGCTGAAGGCGGTCGGGATCAGCACCGACTTCGCCCCGGTCGCGGACGTCAACGTCAACCCGCTGAACCCCGTGATCGGCGTCCGGTCCTTCTCATCTGATCCTGCGGTGGTCGCCGCCCTGACCGCCGAGCAGGTGAAGGGGTACCAGCGGGATGGGCGGATCGTGTCCACCGCCAAGCACTTCCCCGGCCACGGTGACACCGCGACCGACAGCCACACCGGCATCCCGGTGATCAGCCACACGCTGGAGGAGTGGACGCGGATCGACCGGCCGCCGTTCGAGGCGGCGATCCGGGCCGGGATCGAATCGATCATGACCGCGCACATCGTCGTACCGGCCCTCGACCCGGCCGAGGACCCGGCGACGCTGAGCAAGCCGATCCTGACCGGGATCCTGCGTGAGCAGCTCCGGTTCGACGGGGTCGTGATCACCGACTCGCTGGGCATGAAGGGCGTGCGGGACAAGTACGGCGACGCCGAGATCCCGCTCCGGGCGATCGAGGCCGGTGTCGACCAGTTGCTGATGCCGGTCGACCCGGGGCTCGCGTACAACTCGGTGCTGGACGCGGTGCGTGGCGGGCGGATCAGCGAGGCCCGGATCGACCAGAGCGTCGAGCGGATCCTGAAGCTGAAGCTCCAGACCGGCGTCGTCGACCAGCCGTACGTCGACCTCGCCCGCGTCGCGAAGGTGGTTGGCACTCCGGCGAACTACGCCGCCGCCCAGCGGATCGCGGATCGCAGTACGACCCTGCTGAAGAACGACGCCGGCCTGCTGCCGTTGTCTCCCGCGCCGCGGAAGATCCTGGTCGCCGGCTACAGCCCGGCGGCGCTCGGGACCGCACTGCAGGGCCGCGGAGCGACGGCGGTCGTGAAGGACACGGGAGCGACGCCGACCGACGCCAAGATCGACGATGCCGTCGCCGCATCGGCGGAGGCGGACCTCACCGTCGTACTCACGATGAAGGCCTGGGACACCGAGGTCACTGACAAGCAGGCCAAGCAGCAGAAGCTGGTCAACGCCCTGCTCGCCACCGGCCGGCCGGTGATCCTGGCCGCCGTTCGCGATCCGTACGACGTCGCCTACTTCCCGTCCGCGTCGACCACGCTAGCGACCTACGGCTACGCGGCGGTCTCGATGGAGGCGCTGGCCAAGGTGCTGTACGGCGAGCTGGCGCCGACAGGCAAGCTGCCGGTGGCGATCCCGGCGCAGCCCGATCCGTCCGTGACGCTGTACCCGTTCGGTCACGGGCTCGGCCTCGACCCGCGGCAGACCCGGCTGACTGTTGCCTCGTACAACATTCATGCCGGGGCCGGCGAGGACAACGTGTTCGATCTCGACCGGACCGCCCAGGCCCTGAAGGCGCTGAACGCCGACGTGATCGGGCTGCAGGAAGTCGACGTTCACTGGGACGCGCGCAGCCAGTGGCGCGACACCATCGCCGAGTTGGCCGCCACGCTCGGGATGTACGCCGGGTTCGCGCCGATCTACGACCTCGACCCGCCCACGCCCGGTCAGCCGCGTCGCCAGTACGGCGTCGGCGTGCTGTCCCGGTTCCCGCTGGTGCGGACCGAGAACCACCCGATCACCAGGCTGTCGACCCAGGACCCGAACCCGGTGCCGGCCCCGGCGCCCGGATTCCTCGAGGCCGAGATCGACGTCCGTGGCCGCCGGGTGCACGTCTACTGCACGCACCTGGACTACCGGGCGGATCCGTCGGTCCGGGAGGCCCAGGTCCGCGACACGATGAAGATCCTGGCCGGCGACCGCCGCAAGGATCTGCAGATCCTCACCGGTGACTTCAACGCCGAGGCGACCGCTCCGGAGCTGGCGGGACTGTGGACCCGGCTCACCGACAGCTGGACCGCCACCGGCACGACCTCCGGCGGTCCGAACACCTATCCTGCGGTCGATCCGGTCAAGCGGATCGACTTCGTCACCGTCGGCACGGGACTGCACGTCCTGCGGGTCGCGGTGCCTCCTGAGCAAGCGGCCAGCGACCATCGCCCCGTGGTAGCCGACCTGTCGTTCCGTCCCTGACGCCCTGCCCGAAGGAGAGATCTGATGAAGCGACGCAGTTTGCTGGCGGGCGCTGGTGCACTCGCCGCCGCCCCGCTGATCGACGTACCCGCCGCTCACGCCGGCGGTTCGGCCGGGGGCAAGGCGGTGATGACCGGCGCTGAGGTGCTGGCCAAGGACGACTGGCGGGCGCTGGCCGGTCAGAAGGTCGGGGTGATCAGCAACCCGACCGGCATCCTGCCCGACTTCAACCACATCGTCGACACCATGCACGCCTCCGGGAAGGTCAACATCGTCGCGGTCTTCGGCCCGGAGCACGGCTTCCGCGGGTCTGCACAAGCCGGCGGATCCGAGGGCGACCACGTCGATCCCCGCACCGGGATCATGGTGTACGACGCGTACGGCGCGACCGTGGACAAGCTGGTCGATCTCTACACCAAGTCGGGCGTCGAGACGGTCGTCTTCGACATCCAGGACGTCGGCGCGCGGTTCTACACCTACATCTGGACCATGTACTCGGCGATGCAGGCGGCCATCACCACGGGCTCGCGGTTCGTCGTCCTGGACCGGCCGAACCCGGTCGGCGGGTACGCCCGCGGCCCGATGATGAAGCCCGGGTTCACCTCTGGGGTCGGCAAGGAGGAGATCATCCAGCAGCACGGCATGACGGTCGGCGAGCTCGCCCGGCTCTTCAACGCCGAGTACCTGCCGCTCGACGCAGGAGGCGCACGGCTCAAGGAGCTCAAGGTCATCCCGGTGCAGAACTGGAAACGCGACCAGTTGTACGACGACACCGGGCTGCCCTGGGTGATGCCGAGCCCGAACATGCCCACGCCGGACACCGCGCTGGTGTATCCGGGCCTGTGCCTGTTCGAGGCGACCAACATGTCCGAGGGACGCGGTACGACCCGGCCGTTCGAGCTGATCGGCGCGCCGTACGTCGACTACAAGTGGGCGCAGGCGCTGCAGCAGAAGACCATCCCGGGCGTGGAGTTCCGGGAGGCGTACTTCACCCCGACGATCAGCAAGAACGCGAACCTGCTCTGCGGCGGCGTCCAGGTGCAGATCACCGATCCGTCCCGGGTCGAGGCGATCACCGCGGCGACGCACATGATCGTCGAGGCCCGCAAGCTCTACCCGGAGTTCACCTGGCGGGCCGAGAACCCGCCCGGCCGGTGGATCGACCTGCTCACCGGGTCGGACCGGTTCCGCACCATGCTGATGGCCGATGCGACCGCGGAGCAGATCGTCGCGGCGTGGAAGTCCGAGACCGACGCATGGACCGCGCGCCGCGCCAAGTACCTGCTCTACAAGGGAGCCCACCGGTGAGACGAGTCGCGGCGCTCACGATAGCCTCTGCGGTGATGCTGACGATGGCAAGCCCCGCAGTTGCCGACGGCAACAGATCTGGCCGGTTCGACCAGCCGTACGACGGCTACGCACCGAAGGGAACGCTGTTGCGTGACTCGACCCCGGCGAAGGCCGGACTGGACCCGGCACCGATCGACGCGGCGCTCGCCCAGGTCGACGGCTGGACCCGCCCGAACGGTACGGCGAAACCCCTGTACGCCGGCGCGGTCACGCTGCTCGGCCACGACGGGAAGGTCGTGACCCGGACCGCCACCGGGATGGCGCTGAAGTACGCCGACGGCAATGGCACCGAACTGCCGGCCGACCAGCAGATCCCGATGCGCACCGACACGATCTTCGACATGGCCTCGGTGTCCAAGCTGTTCACCTCGATCGTGGTGATGCAGTTGGTCGAGAAGGGCAAGGTCGACCTCGACACCCCGATCGCGACGTACGTGCCGGAGTTCGCCGCGAACGGGAAGGAAGCCATCACGGTCCGGCAGGCGCTCACGCACACCACCGGGTTCCCGGCCTGGCTGCCGCTGTGGAGCACCGGCAAGACGCCGGAGGAACGGCTCCAGCTGGCGCTCACCGCGAAGCTGCAGAACCCGCCCGGCAGCACCTACCTCTACAGCGATCTGAACCTGATCACGCTCGGCGAGGTGGCGCACCGGGTGACCGGCAAGACGCTGGACAAGCTGGTTGCCGACGGCATCACCAAGCCGCTGCAGATGCGCGACACCGGCTACAACCCGGACCCGAAGAAGAAGCCGCGCATCGCCGCGACGGAGTATCAGACCGCGCCGCCGCGGGGCATGGTGTGGGGTGAGGTGCACGACGAGAACGCCTGGTCGCTGGACGGCGTGGCCGGTCACGCCGGCGTCTTCAGCACCGCCGACGACCTCGCCGTTCTGGCCCAGACCTTTCTGAACGGCGGCAGTTACCGTGGTGCCCGGATCCTGAGGGAATCCTCGGTGACCGCGATGATCACCAACTTCAACCAGGCCTTCCCGGGCAACGACCACGGCCTCGGCTTCGAGCTGAACCAGCGCTGGTACATGGGCGGCCTGTCAGGGCCGCGGACGGCCGGCCACACCGGCTACACCGGGACGTCGATCGTGATCGACTTCGACTCGCGCTCGTTCGCCATCCTGCTGACCAACCGGGTCCACCCGAGCCGCAACTGGGGCAGCAACAACCCGGCTCGCCGGGCTGTCGTGCAAGGGCTTGCCCTGGCCCTCGGCGTCGGTCCGCAGCACGGCAAGGACGCCTGGTTCTCCGGTACGACGGACAACGCGACGACCACCCTGGCCACGCAGGTCGCCGTACCGGCCGGGGGAGCGAAGCTGGCGTTCGACCTGTTCGTCGACACCGAGGACACGGATCTGCTGTACCTGGAGACGTCCACGGACGGGACCACCTGGACGAAGCTGCCGTTCACCGTGCGGGACCGCGGAACCGTGATCGACACCGACGGGTCGATCAGCGGCTCCGGCGACCGGCACTGGCACCAGGTGTCGGCCGAACTCGGCGAGGGTGCGCAGACGATCCGCTGGCGGTACGCCTCCGATCCGCTGTACCAGGGCCGCGGTGTGTACGTCGACGGTGTGAAGATCACGCACGGACACGATGTTCTTCTCGACGGAGAGCGAACGCCTGAATCATTTGTCGCCTCAGGTTGGAGACTTTCGCGTCGGTGACCCCACTTCGTGCATAGGCGCCGTACCGTGGCTGTCATGAATTCAACGACCTCTCCAGAACCCACGGGGCCGCTGCTGGTCCGGGTCCGCGCGGTGATGCCCGCGCTGGCCCCGGCCGAGCAGCGGGTCGCGAACGCGGTCCTCGCGGACCCGGGCGGAGTGGCCGCGATGACGATCTCCGAACTGGCCGAGGTGGCATCCACCTCGGAGACCACGGTCATCCGGTTCTGCAAGCAGATCGGCGTCCCGGGCTATCCGCAGCTCCGCCTGCAGTTGGCGGCCCAGTCGGCGCAGGAGAGTGCGCGACCCGAGGTCGGCGGCGACATCGAGCCCGGCGACTCGCTGGCCGACGTTGTCAACAAGGTTGCGTTCGCCGACGAGCGGGCGGTCCGTGAGACCGCCCAGCAGGTCGACGTGGACGCCTTGGCCAAGGTTGTGACCGCGGTCGTGAACGCGCCTCGCGTCGACCTGTACGGCTTCGGTGCGAGCGCGTTCGTGGCGCTCGACCTGCAGCAGAAGCTGCACCGGATCCGGCGGGTCGCGTTCGCCTGGTCCGATGTCCACGTCGCGCTGCCCAGCGCCGCCCTGCTCGGGGACGGCGACGTGGCGATCGGCATCTCCCACACCGGTACGACGGTCGAGGTCGTCGAGGCGCTCGAGGAGGCGGCCAAGCACGGCGCCACCACGGTCGCGGTGACGAACTTCCCCCGCTCGCCGCTGGCCAAGACGGCGGATCTGGTGCTGACCACGGCCGCCCGGGAGACGACGTACCGGTCCGGGGCCATGTCCAGCCGGATCGCGCAACTGACCGTGATCGACTGCCTGTTCATCGGGGTCGCGCAGCAGGTGCTGCCGGACGCGCGCAAGGCGCTGGAGGAGACGGCCACCTCGGTCCGTGGTCACCGGCTCAAGGGCTCCGAGTGACGTCAACAGTTTTCTGTCAAGGATGAACGGAATTGAAAATCCTTCAGTAGGAAACTAACATCGGATCTGTGACCTCACCGACAGAGCAGCGCAACCCGAGGACGCTCGCCATCGATGCGGTGGGGACGTCCGAGATCCTGCAGTTGGTGAACAACGAGGATGCGCGGGTCGCGGGCGCCGTCGGACTGGTCATCCCCGAGCTGACCAAGGCCGTGGATGCCGCCGTCGAGGCGGTCCGTGGCGGTGGTCGGGTGCACTACTTCGGCGCCGGGACGTCGGGACGCCTCGCCGTACTGGACGCCGCCGAGTTGCTGCCTACCTTCCATACGCCCGAGGACCTGGTGGTCGCGCACCACGCCGGCGGGATGGACGCGCTGTTCCGCGCGGTTGAGAACGTCGAGGACTCCGAGGATGGCGGTGCCGCGGACGCGGCCACTGTGACCGGCCAGGATATCGTCATCGGCCTCGCTGCCTCCGGGAGTACGCCGTACGTCGCTGGGGCCCTCAAGGCGGCCCGGACGGCCGGTGCGACCACCGTGCTGGTGACGTCGAACCCGAACGCCCCGCTGGCGCCGCTGGCCGACATCGTGATCGCCGCGGACACCGGGCCTGAGGTCATCGCAGGATCGACGCGACTCAAGGCCGGCACGGCGCAGAAGCTGATCCTCAACTCTTTCTCCACCACGCTGATGATCAAGCTCGGCCGGACCTGGTCGAACCTGATGGTCGACCTGGTCGCCACCAACAAGAAGCTCCGCGGCCGGATGCTGCGCATCCTCGCCGAGGCAACCGGCGCCGACGAACAGGCGTGCGAAGCCGCACTGGCCGCGGCCGAAGGCGAACTGAAGCCGGCCCTCGTCCACCTACTCACCGGCGCCACCATCCCGGCGGCCCGGGCCGCGCTCGAGGATGCCCACGGCCGAGTAGCCGACGCCCTGGCCACCCTCGGCGCCCCGCCCCAGCGCACCGCCTCCGCCTGAGCACAGCCGCACTGCCACTCAGGCAGGGGAGCGGAGGCGGAGGAGTTCGGATCGGGCGTGGGTTACACCGGGAGTTTCGGCACCGTGGGCCCGGGCCAGCTCGCGGGACAGGTCGGAGGCGGCTTCCAGCAGGTGCCGGGCCTTCCTGCGGCTGTGGAGGTGTTTGCGGTAGGCCTTGCGATCTCTTCTCAGGCCGCTGACCGCGTCCAGCAGAGCCGGGTCGACGGCGCCGGTCGCGAGTTCGGGGGCGAGCAGGGCGCGGGTCCAGACGCGTTCCTGCCGGGCGGCGTGCCGCAGGACGTAGAACAGCGCCGTCAGTTCGATGGCGGCGATCACGAACGGCAAGCCGGCCGCGGCGACACCGCCGCCGCTGAGACCGGCCATGTCGTCCCAGGCGAAGTGGAACAGCATGGCCATCAGCATGGTGAGTACGCCTCTGACCACGTTGCGCTCGCCGCGGGTCCTGCCGAGGACCCACATCAGGCCGGCGCAGAAGATCGCACTGAACAGGGCGTGTGACACGATGCCGGCCGCGCCCCGAACCAGGAACACCTGCAATGACGAGCCGAGCTGGTCCACGCCGTACAACTGCGTCGCGCCGTTGTAGACGTAGAGCACGTCCTCGAACACCTGGAAGCCGAGACCGATGTACGCGCCGATGATGAACCCGTCGTACGCGCTGCGGACCAGGCGTGGCGCGAGGCCGATGAGCAGCACCAGCCCGAGTGCCTTGCCCCACTCCTCGTTGATCGGCGCGGTGAGTCCGGCGCCCCAGTCCGCGCCGAAGGAGCTGCCGCCGGCCTTCGCCCAGATCTCCAGCAACGCCTGGTTGGCCGGCAGTGCGATCCAGAACGTCGCGGCGACGCCACCCCAGACGAAGCCGGTCGCCAGCAGCCCGGCAGGCTGAGCGGTGAACCGGTTGTGATGGCGCAGGAGTAGCAGCCACGGCACGAGGTACAGCGCGAAGAGGAGGACGCCGCCGGCCAGGGCCGGCGAGTAGAACGAGGCGCGCGGCCCGAAGTACCGAAGCATCGTCAGGGCGCCGCCGCCGACGCCCAGGACGTAGACCCAGAACGCCAGGTTGTGCGGTTGCAGGAACCGAAACGGTTGCCCCCAGCCCGATTCCTCGATCGCGCTGAGCTGAGCGGCCTTGCCTTCAGGCACTGCGGTGTCGGTCATCGGGCCGGCCCCGGGGTGATGCTGCGCAGCAGGGCTGCCACCTCGTCCTGGTACTGCTCGAACTGACCGGGCGCGGTGCGGACGCGGACGAGCAGCGCAGGCGCAGCCTCCACCGCCTCGGGCGTGCCGGTGGCCATCTTGAAGGCAGCATCGATGCCGTCACCGCCGGTGGAGGTTCGGCTCTCCACGACTCCGACCAGGCCGCCTCCGGTCGTCAGCGTTCCGCGCCGCCCACTCACGCCCGGGGCGTCGCTGTCCGACCGATCCACCTGATCCAGGAACGCTGTCGCGGTGCCGTCGTACGACGTACCGGTCAGCTCGATCGTGGCGCCTCCGCTGGCCAGCTTCACCTGCAGGCTCGTCGCGCTCCCGCCAGTCAGGCTCCCGCTCTCGAGTTGCCAGTCGACCGGTGGCACCGCGGTCGCACCGTCGCCGAGCTCGAGCACCTGACCGGCCTTGATCTGGTTGTGCCACGGAATCGCCGCGTTGAGCGCCGGCAAGCCGTAGATCAGCACCAGCGCTATGGCGAGGCTGGTCAGCCCGGCCGGGAAGGTCCGCCGGTCGAGTCCGAACCACCGGTGCTCGACCGGAACCCAGTCCCTTGGCGTCTCCTGCGTACCTGCTGTCATCGGCCCCTCCGCACGCCAGCTTCAACGCCATCACTGTAGCGGCGTCAGCTCGGCGCACCTGCGTGCCACAATCTCTGCGGAATAGTCCGGTGCGGTCTGCCGGACTGTTTCTTTGTGCGTGGGGTAAACCCTCACTGTGCCTGAGTCTGCACAGATTCCTAACCTCTCGATGCATTGTTTCCGGTGTCTTTTCGGCGCTTGAGTAAGCCTCCGCAAGAGGTTGCCAACGGTAGTTGGATCATCACTTCTGGTCCATAGCGCAGTTGCGTGATCGTGTCGTATCGTCGCGTCATCGCCAGACCTTGGTGGAGGTCCTGGTCTTCGAATCCTTTGTGTGCAACGAACTTCGGAGCTCGGATGACCAATCACGGTACTGTCGTGGTGCCCGGAACCACCCAGGGCGCGCAGTGGGTCGACGACGTCCTGCTCGCCGGCCCGGCCACCGATGTCTGCTTTCGTCTTCCGGAACCTGTTGATCGCGCGAAACTGCGCCGATTGGTCCGGGATCGTCAATCGGAACTCCGCAACGCGGGTTTTCGTGCCGGTGGTGCCGCGGCTTTACGATTACCGCCCTCATTGGCTTTCGTGACGCATTTGCTGGCGGTCTGGCGCAGTGGCGGGCAGGCGATCCTGCTGGATCACCGGCTGACCGACTACGAGGTCCGGCGGGCGATCGAGCGGCTGGTTCCGCAGGTCGTGGTGTCGCCGGAGCGGCCGGTGCAGTCGGGGCTGCGGACGTTCGTCGAGGTGCACACCGATGTGGCCAGCTACTCGGGTCATCCGGCCGGGACCGCACACGCCGTCGTACAGCTGAGCTCCGGGTCGACGGGGCCGTCGAAGGTGATCGGCCGGACGGCGGAGGATCTCGTCGAGGAGGTACTGCGGTACACGCGGATCGACGGGGTGCCGGTGCGGGGTGAGCGGTTGATTCTGCTGCCGTCGATGGTGCATGTGCTCGGACTGGTCGGAGGTCTGCTCTACAGCCTGCATGCCGGGGTCGAGTTGGTGCCGCCGGCGCGGTTGACGGGTGACGCGATCGTGCAGGCGATCGCTGCGGGGACGTCGCCGGCGACGGTTCTCGGGGTGCCCTTCCATATCGGGCTGCTCGCGTCGGTCCAGGAGCCGCCGAAGTTGCCGCAGTTCCAGCGGATGACGACGGGTGGCGAGTTGGTGCCGGCCGCGGTCGCACAGTCGTTCGAGGACAACTACGGCGTACCGCTCGGGAACATGTACGGGATGACCGAGGTCGGGGTCATCGGCACCGACCTGTACGGCGACCATCGCCCGGCGATCCGGCCGGCTCCAGGGATCGAGGTCCGTGCCGTCGACGGCGAACTCCAGGTCCGGCGGGCTGAATCGCCGTACCTCGGGCTGTCCGATCCGGCGCGATGGTCCGACGGCTGGCTCCGTACCCGCGACGCCGGTGTGGTCGATCCCGAAACCGGTCTTGTCAGCATCAAGGGCCGCCTCGACTCGCAGGTCTCGGTCGGCGGCCTGAAGGTCGACCTGACGGAGGTCGAGTACACCCTGGGCACCCTCCGCGGTGTCGAGGCAGCCGTTGTCGTGTTCGACGGCGCGATCACCGCCTACCTCCAACTCAACCGGCCCCGCGACGCAGCCCACCTGGAAGCCGAACTCGCCCAACTCCTCGCTTCCTACAAACGCCCCCGCACCCTCCGCATCCTCGATCAACTCCCCCGAACCACCACCGGAAAACTAGTCCGAGACGTCACCGTCCTCCGCAAGGCCACCCCGTGATGCGCGGTCAGCACGATCTCCGTGAGACCGGCACCGGCAGCAAGCGCGACCACCGCCCCCTCCCACGGCACGTACGTCACCACCAGCCCCGGCTCCGACTCGACCGCGCCACCACCGAGTGGCATGCGGCGGCGGAGGCCGGAGTTTCTGAGGCCTTGGCCGAGGGCTTTGCCTACTGCTTCTTTGGCGGTCCAGAGATGGAGGAAGGCGATCAGGTGGTCGGGCTGCTCGGACATCCACTGGAGTTCGGCGGGGTCGAACCACCGGTGCGCGAGGGCGGTGACCTCGCGGGGGTGGACGTCCTCGACGTCCACGCCGAGCGGACCCGACAAGGACGCGGCAACCACCACCAGATTGCGGCTGTGGCTGAGGCTCACGGCCAGCCCGTCGACGTACGGCTGCCCGTTGTCCGCGTGACGAAGCGACGGCGACCTGACGAGGGTGCTCGCGAGGTCGAGCAGCAACGCGTGGGCCGTGGCGCGCGACTCGGCGCCGGCCGGAGCCACCCAGACATGTACCGAATCACCCACCGAAAGAAGGTAACAAGATGAAGGACGAGGTTCGCGCTTTCGTCATCGCGCAACTGCAGGACATGAACTACGACACCGAGGGCGTCGACGACGAGACCACGCTCGGCCCGGCCGGCGTGGACCTGGAGTCGCTGGCGCTGGCGGATCTGTCGGTGCGGGTCGAGGATCGGTTCGGGGTCAGGTTCTCCGACGACGAGTCCGAGCAGCTCGCGCTGATGACGGTCGGCGAGTTCACCACCGAGGTGGCCGGCCGGGTAGCTCAGCAGGTCTGATGAACTCGAACCCACCACCGCCCGGGCGGGACGAGATCATCAGCTGGCTCGCCGGCCTCGGCGAGCGGCCACCCGGCACGGACCGGATCGACTCGATGGAGCTGGCCTGGCTGGTCCATCAGGTCGAGCAGCGGTACGGCGTACAGCTCGACGACGACCAGCTCGAGCGGATGACCACCGTCGACGACGCAGTCACCGTGATCGCCGAGGTGCTGACCAGCCATGTCTGAAGCGCGACCGGTCTCCGTCACCGGCCTCTCGATCCTGACCGCGCTCGGCCGCGGTCCGGAGGCGCAGCTCACCGGCGCCCCGGCGTTCACCGAGGTACGGCGCTTCGACACCAGCAACCGCCGGGTCCGGTACGCCGCGATGGCCGCCGAAACCGGCACGCTGGAAGAAGAACTGGACCTGGCGATCGCAACCGCCTGCGCGCAAGCCGGTGTCGACCGCAGTACGACGCCACTTCTGCTCGCACTCCACTCCGCGCCGGCCTGCGACTTCGGGCAACGTCGCATCTACACCAGCGCCTGCGTCTCAGCCAGTACGGCGCTCGCCGCCGCCGGAACCCTCATCAGCACCGGCCGCGCCGATCGCATCGTCGTAGCAGCCGCGTATCTGGTCGAACCACACCAGTTCGCCCTCTTCGACGCCGGGCGGGCGTTGGCCGACGACAACACAGTCCGCCCGTTCAGCCTCAACCGCCGCGGCCTGCTCCTGGGCGACGGCGTAGCCGCAGTAGTCCTCCAAGCCGGCGATGGCCTGGCCGAACTCCTCGGCTGGTCCCGAACCGGCGACGCCTACCACCCATGCCAACCATCCCCGGACGGCCGGGGCCTGGCCACTGCGATCCGATCAGCCTTGGTGAAGGCCGGCGTACCACCAGACGCGATCAGCTACCTCAACGCCAACGCCACCGGCACCCCCTTCGCCGACGCGGCCGAAGCCGCTGCCATCAACACAGTGTTCAGCAGTAGCCCACCAGTGAGTTCGACGAAGGGGCTGCATGGGCATGCGTTGGAGGCTTCGGGGTTGGTGGAGTTCGTGGTGACTGTGCAGGCCTTGCGGGAGGGGAAGTTGCCCGTGAACGCGGGGTTCCTCGAGCCGGATCCCGCGTGTTCGGTGGATCTGATTCTGGCTGCGCCTCGGCCGGCCACGTCGGCGTACGGGATGACGGTGAACTCGGCGTTCGGGGGCGCCAATACCGCGTTGGTGGTGCGGGCGGGATGAGCGAGTTGCTGGAAGTTCATGACCTTGTCGTGCGCGGTGAGGGCTACTGGCCGGAGCCGGGTGATGACGTCGCGGCAGGACCGCCGGTGGTGCCGGGGTTCGTGTTCTCGGTGTTCAACCCGTTGGCCGCGGTGGTGGCTGAGCGATGCATGAGCCGGCTGACGGAGCCACGCGAAGCCCGGACGGGGATCGTGCTGGTGAGTGACGGGGACAGCGTGAGCGCGGAGCACGTACGCCAAGCTGTTGCTGAGGGCAAGCGCATCGGTCCGCTGTTCTTCTTCCAGTCGGTGCCGAACAGCATCGCCGGCTGGATCGCGGCGAAGTGGGACCTGCGCGGCCCGGTCGTGTGTGTGACCGACGGTGGCGAGGACGAGGCCGCGGTGCTGATCGGCGACGGGGACGCCGACCAGGTGCTGATCGTGGAGGTGGGTGCCGACCAGGCGTCCGCCCGGATCGTGAGTGGGGGAGACCCGATATGAAGAGCCTGAGAGCCCGGCTCGCCGCGGACCCGGCGATCGGAACCGGCAACGTCCTGGCGAGGGTCATCGCCCACGGCGCCGAACTGAGCGGCCCCGGCCTGACGTTCGACACACCCGTCGACCACCACCCGGCCGAGCACCCACTGACCCTCGGCGAGCTGGACGAGCGGGTCCAGGCCCGTACGGCGTGGCTGCACGAGCACGGCATCGGACGCCGGGACGTGGTCGCGATCTGGGCGACCGAGGCGCAGGACGTCGTGCTGAGCTTCCTCGCGCTGACCCGGGTCGGCGCGATCCCCGCGCTGATGAACGGCAAGATGAGCCCACCCATCGCCGAGGAGTTCGTCCGCCGCCTCCGCGCCACCGGCGTACTCGCGGACGCGGCACATCGCGAGTTGTTACACGAGGCACCGATTCTCGCCGAGCCGCGCGACCTGGGGACGGCGGACCCGGCCATGGCGCCGGAGCACTACCGGCACCACGCCGACGACCCTGTCGTGATCACCCACACCAGCGGCACGACCGGCGTACCGAAGGCGGTGATGCACACCCACACCACGCTGTACGCCGCTCTGAAGCACCTGCTCACGATGCCGCAGGCGCAAGGCACCGACAGGATCCTGAACGCCCTCCCGATCCCGCACACCGCCACGGTCCTGATGGTGAACCAGGTCCTCGGGAACCGGGCCGAGATGCTGCTGGTGTCCAGCCAGGATGCCCCGAACGTCCTCCACCACATCGAACGCTGGAAACCGCACTCCGTCTATGGATTCGCCGTCACCTGGGCCGGCCTGGCCCGCGAGGACCTGAATCGCCACGACCTCGACTCGGTCCGGATGTGGTTCAACACCGGCGACTGTGCGCACGAACCGCACATCCGCAAACTGGTTGCCGTCGGCACCCGGCAGACCGTCACCCGCGCCGGTCGCGTGACCGTCAAGGGCTCGCACTTCATCGACGGTCTCGGGTCCAGCGAGATGGGCCACAACGGCTTCCACATCACGCACACGAGCGACAGCGACCACTACGGCCGGTGCATCGGCAAGCCGTACGAGTTCGCCGAGGCGGCCGTGCTCACGCAGACCGGCGAGGAACTGCCACCAGGCAAGCCCGGCCTGCTCGGCTTCAGGTCGCCGAGCGTCTCACCCGGCTACTGGAACGACTCGGTCAACACGTACCGCTTCCGCCTGAACGGCTGGTTCCTCACCGGCGACCTGGCCTACCGCGACGACACCGGCCACTACTTCCACCTCGACCGCATCCCCGACGCGGTCGCCGGCTTCGACGGCCCGCAACTGTTCACCTCGCTGTCCGAGGAACGCATCCTCGCGGCCCTTCCCGAAGTCCTCGACTGCACGGTGATCATCACGCGGGGCGACGGCGAGTACGTCGCCGACATCCTCCTCGAACTCACGCCGGACGCGGCCGAAGAAGACCGCTTGGACGCGGTGAAGGCCGCGGTCGGTGAGGAAGTCGCGACGATCATCCGCACGGTGACCGTGGTCGGCGCGGAGGAGGTCCCGGTCACGGTGACAGGCAAAGTCCGCAAGGTCGCACTCCGCGAAGCACGCCTGACCGGGGCAGAGGCATGACCGCGCCGGGCAGCGGCGTCACGATCACCGGGATGGGTCTGATCACGCCCGTCGGCCGAGGCGTGGACACGGTGTACGACGCCTTGCTGCACGGGCGATCGGGCATCGTCAAACCACCGGCGGACCACCCGATCGCGAACTCCGTCGAGCTCGCCGGCATCCTCCCGCCGATCGACACGGGCAAGATCACCTCCGGCCCTGACGGCAAGGTGATGGATCGGACGGTTGTCCTTGCACAGCTGGCGGCCGAGGACGCACTGAACGACGCCGGCCTGGTCGTCGGCGACAACGTCGATCCCGACCGCATCGGCGTCATCATCGGCGGTGTCGGCGGTATGGCGACGCTCGAGCAACAGGTCCTGGCCCGGGCCGAACGAGGTCGTGCCGCCGTCAGCCCCTACCTTCTGACCGGCATCCTCCCCAACATGCCGGCTGCTCGGATCGCGATCCGGTTCGGTCTCCGCGGCTACACCTCAGCAGTCGGTACGGCGTGCGCTTCGGGTGCTCAGGCGATCGCGGACGCGGTGCGGCTGATCCGATCCGGCGAAGCGGACGTGGTGCTGTGCGGCGCAAGCGAAGCCCCACTGTTCCCGACCTTCGCCGAAACCTTCGCCAACGCACGAGCGCTGGCGCGGGGCTGGGACGATCCGGCCGAGGCGAGCCGCCCCTTCGACCTACGCCGCAACGGGTTCGTGCTGTCCGAAGGCGCCGGTCTGCTCGTCCTCGAAAGCACAGCGCATGCGGCAGCCCGAGGGGCCGGCGGCTACGCCGATGTGGCCAGCTACGGCGTGAACTCCGACGCACACCACCCGACCGCTCCCCGGCCCGACGGGATCGGCGCCGCCGAGTGCATGCGGCGAGCCCTGGCGAGCGGCGGAGTAGAACCGCGCCGAGTCGGATACGTGAACGCACACGGGACCAGCACGAAGCTCGGCGACGTGGCCGAGTCGGTCGCGATCGGGCTCGCGTTCGGCGACCGCGCCCCGGCAGTCAGCTCTACCAAAGCGCTGACCGGACACATGCTCGGCACCTCCGGAGTGGTCGAGGCTGCGGCAGCGGCCCTCGCGATCACCACCGGCCTGGTGCCGCCGACGTACCACCTGGACGATCCGGATCCGGCCTGCCCGCTGGACCACGTCCGCAAGGAACCCCGCGACCTGCGGCCGGAGTACACACTGTCGAACTCGTTCGGGTTCGGCGGCCAGAACGTGAGCCTGCTCCTCGGCATCGCCAGCACGCCGGAGCGGCGACAGATGAACAGTGAGGTGAGGGTGTGATGGAGATCTACGGGATCGACCACGTGGAGATGTACGTGGGCGACGCTCGGCAGGCCGCGTTCTACCTGGGGCACGCCTTCGGCCTGCAGATTCACGGCCAGGGCGGTCCGGAGACCGGTCTGCCGGATCAGCGGTCGCTGCTGCTGCGCGAGGACGCCGTACAGATCGTGCTGACCTCGGGGCTGGCCGCGGACCACCCGGCGGCGGAGTACGTGCAGCGCCACGGTGACGGGGTCGCCGTGGTCGGGTTGGAAGTGGACAACGCGTCGGTCGCCTACACAGAGCTGCTGGCGCGGGGTGCCGAGCCATTGAGCGAGCCGGTGACGTACACCGACGGCCGGGAGACCACCGTCGTGATCGCCGAGGTGGCCGGATTCGGCGATGTGATCCATCGGTTGGTCGAGCGGCACGGCCCACGGCGGGAGTTCGCACCGGGCGCGTTCCAGATCACCGAGCCCGCGAGTGGCCCGGACGAGAAGCTGTTCAGCGAGATCGACCACTTGGCGATCTGTGTGCCGTCCGGTGAGCTCGAGCCGACGGCGACGTTCTACGAGGAGGTGTTCGGGTTCCCGCGGATCTTCGAGGAGTACATCGAGGTGGCCGGCCAGGGGATGGACTCGAAGGTCGTCCAGAGTCCGTCGAAGCACGTCACGTTCACGCTGATCGAGCCCGACGCGAACCGCCGACCCGGCCAGATCAACGACTTCCTCAGCTGGCATGCCGGCGCCGGAGTGCAGCACATCGCCTTGCGCACCAGCAACATCGTCGAGGCGGTCAGCACGCTGGCGGGCCGCGGCGTCAACTTCCTCGGTACGCCGTCGACGTACTACCAGGCCCTGCCGGAGCGCGTCGGCGAGGTGGAGACACCGATCGAGGAACTCGAGGAACTGGGGATCCTGGTCGACCGGGACCACTGGGGTCAGCTGCTGCAGATCTTCACCGAGTCGATGCACGTCCGCCGCACGCTGTTCCTGGAGATCATCGAGCGGCGCGGCGCGATGACGTTCGGCAGCGGCAACATCAAGGCCCTCTACGAAGCCAAGGAACGCGAGCTGGCGGGAGCTGACGCATGAGCCTGGAGTTCAAGCTGTCCGAAGAAGAGCTGGACCTGCTCCCGACCGACGAAGACGTTGCCTTCTACAACCAGCACGGCTGGTACCTGTCCAAGAAGCTGCTCACGGACGATGAGACCGAGGAACTGGTCAACGCCAGCGAGCGGTACTACGCCGGCGAACGCGACCGGACCCTGCCGACGGCCCCGCCGAAGCTGGCGTACTGGGATCCGTCGAAGGGTGACGTCCAGCGGCACAACGACTACGTGCACTACGAGCACGACGGCCTGGCGAAGATCCTGCGCAAGCCGCTGATCGGCGCGGTCGCGGCCCGGCTGGCACAGGCCGACGCGATCCGGATCTTCCAGTCCACGCTGATCTACAAGCCGCCGATCGAGGGCGAGCCGTCGAACATCGTGCCCTGGCACTTCGACAAGCACTACTGGTCGTCCTCGGCGTCGGACCGGATGCTGACCGCGTTCATCCCGTTCCACGACTGCCCGCCGGAGATGGGCACGATCACGATGGTCGACGGCAGCCACCGCTGGCGGGAGATCGGCTCGGACGACACCGTCGTACGCCACTTCGCCGAGCGGGATCGGTCCCAGCTGGACCAGATGCTGGCCGAGAACGCCGCGTACAACAGCGCGGAAGTGGTGAAGGTCCCGATCACGATCCCTCGCGGTCACATGAACTTCCACCACTGCCGGACCTACCACGGCAGCGGCGCGAACGTCAGCGACCGCCCGCGCCGCGCGGTCTCTCTGCACCTGCAGGACGGCGCCAATCACTACCGCGAGTTTCCCCTTTCCGACGGCACCCTGGCGGCGTACAACCACGACGTCCTGGTACGCCGAACCGCCGACGGCCACCCCGACTACGCCGACCCCGACTACTGCCCGACCCTGTGGGCCGACCGCTGAGAGGAACCGCCATGTCCCGTTACGACTGGGGTCAGACCCATCCCGGCATCGAACGGCTCGAGAAGGCCGTCACCGAGGCTCGCGACAAGGTCGTGCAGCATCCGCTCTACGCCAACCTGGATACGCACGAGGCTCTGGTCACCTTCATGGAGCACCACGTGTTCGCCGTGTGGGACTTCATGTCCTTGCTGAAGTCGTTGCAGCGTGAGCTCACCTGCGTCACCGTGCCGTGGATCCCGACCGCGCACACCAGTAGTCGCCGGCTGATCAACGACATCGTGATGGTCGAGGAGAGCGACGAACTCGGCGACGGGTTCATCAGCCACTTCGAGCTGTACGTGAACGGCATGGAGGAGGCCGGAGCCGACACCACGGCGATCTCGGCCCTGATCGGCCTCCTGCGTCAGGGCGGCTCGGTGGTCGAGTCGCTGCGGGAGGCCGGCGTACCGCAGGCGTCGGTCGACTTCGCCGGCACCACCTGGGACATCATCGAGAACGCACCGGTCCACTGCCAGGCGGCAGCGTTCGCGTTCGGCCGGGAGGACCTGATCCCGGACATGTTCACCCAGGTGGTCGCGGTGAACGAGCGCTCCAACAAGCTCAACATGTTCGTCGACTACCTCGAGCGGCACATCGAGGTCGACGGTGAGCAGCACACGCCGATGGCGATGCAGATGGTCAGCGACCTGTGCGGCGACGACGAGGCGAAGTGGGAGGCGTGTGCCGACACCATCAACACCGCGCTGGCCGCGCGTGCTCGCCTGTGGGACGCCATCCTGGCCGCGGTGAAGGGCTGACCGATGAGCGATCTCTACCGGACTGTGCGCCTGATCCGCCGCTTCGAGGAGCGGGCGATCGAGTTCGTCCGGTCCGGGGAGATCGTCGGTGGCATTCACCCGTACATCGGCCAGGAGGCGATCGCGGCCGGGGTCTGCGCGGCGTTGACGGACAGCGACGTCATCACCAGCACGCACCGAGGCCACGGGCATGTGCTGGCCCGAGGCGTCGACCCGGCCCGGCTGCTCGCTGAACTGATGGGGCGGGAGACCGGGTTGAACAAGGGCCGCGGCGGTTCGATGCACGCGGCCGACTTCAGTCTCGGCATCCTTGGCGCCAACGCGATCGTCGGCGCGGCCGGCTCGATCGCGACCGGTGCCGCCTGGGCGCGTCGCCGCCTCGGCCGGGACACCGTCGCCGCGACGTTCTTCGGCGACGGAGCGATGAACGAGGGCATGTTGCTGGAGGCGTTCAACCTGGCTGCCCTGTGGCAGGTGCCGGTGATCTTCGTCTGTGAGAACAACGGATACGCGACCACGATGCCGGTGGCGTCCGCGGTCGCCGGCAGCATCACCGCGCGTGCCGAAGCCTTCGGGATCCCGGCCGTCACGGTCGACGGCCAGGATCCGGAAAAGGTGCTGGAGGCAACCAGAGTCGCGGTCGAGCGGGCCCGGTCCGGTCAGGGCCCGACGTTCCTCGAATGCACCACGTACCGATTCGACGCGCACCACACGTTCGAGCACCGAGCCCGGCTCACCTACCGCTCGACCGAGGAGATCTCCGCTGGGCGGTCGCGGGACCCAGTAGAGATTCAGGGCGCACGACTTGCGGCCGAGGACCGGGCCGCAGTCGATGCCGAGGTCGAGGCTTTGCTCGATGCGGCCGCCGTGATCGCTCTGGGGAGCGCCCACCCAGATCCGGCGGCCGCTCTCGAGTACCTGTACGCCGCGCCGGAGGTGCCGCGCTGATGCCCAAACTGTCCTATCTGAAGGCACTCAACCGCGCGCTCGGCGACGAACTGGAGCGTGATCCGTCGGTCTTCCTGCTCGGCGAGGACATCCGGGCCGCCGCGTCCAACGTGACGGCCGGACTGTTCGCGCGCTTCGGTCCCGATCGGGTGCTGGACACTCCACTGTCCGAGCAGGCGTTCACCAACTTCGCCACCGGTGCCGCACTGGCCGGGATGCGACCGGTGATCGAGTTCCAGATCCCGTCGTTGCTGTTCCTGGTCTTCGAGCAGATCGCCAACCAGGCCCACAAGCTCTCGCTGATGACCGGCGGTCAATGCAAGGTCCCGGTCACGTACGTCGTCCCGGGCTCGGGCTCGCGGACCGGGTGGGCCGGCCAGCACTCCGACCATCCGTACACCCTGTTCGCACACGTCGGTGTGAAGACCGTGGTCCCGGCCACGCCGGCCGATGCGTACGGTCTGCTGGTCTCGGCGATCCGGGACGACGACCCGGTCGTCTTCTTCGCACCGTCCGGTGCCCTCGGCGTCCGCGACGACCTCGACTTCAGCACCCTCGCACCCGTACCGCTAGGCGTCGGACGGATCGCCCGCAGCGGCACCGACCTCACAGTCGTTGCCCTCGGCCACCTCGTGCAGGACGCGCTGACGGTTGCCGACGAGCTCGCCGGCCTCGGGATCTCCGTCGAGGTGTTCGATCCGCGTACGGTCTATCCCCTTGATGTGGAGGGCCTGGCCGCATCGGTCGCCAAGACCCGCCGGCTCGTGGTGATCGACGACTCGAATCGGACCAGCGGGTTCGCCGCCGAGATCCTCGCGATCGCCGCCGAACGCTTCGACCTCGCCGCACCACCTCGCCGCCTGACCCGGCCGGATGGCGCCGTGCTCCCCTTCGCTCTCGCGCTGGACCGGGCCGTGCAACCCGGCCGGGACCAGTTGGTCACCGCGATCCACGCCGTACTGGAGGAACAATGACGGACAGGTGGCACGAGTTGCCCGCGGCTGTGCGTACGGCGCTGGTCGCACGCGGACTCGACGCGTGGCAGCAGGTGTACGACGGCGTGGCGACGCACAACAAGGAATGGCGGCCGCTGCGGTCGCCGATCATGTCCGCGGTCGCGTATCGCCGGTTCACCGACATCTCGGCGACCGTCGCCCGGCTGATCCTGTCCGCGTGCCTGCAGCGTGCCTCGACCGCGGGGGAGTTGCGGCAGGCGCTCGGCATGCCGGCCGGTTACATCGACTTGCTCGACGAGGATCTCCCGCTGACCGAGGACCTGCTCGGCGGTGTCCGGGCGGACATCCTGCTCGCGGACGGAACGCCGTACGTGGTCGAGGCCAACATCGACAGCGCACTCGGTGGTGCCCACGACTCCGATGGGGTCGCCCAGCGATTCCTGGCGGCGTACGACGGGGATCCGGTGCTGGACCGGATCGGGCTGGCAGCGCCGCCGTCCGCGGTCGATGCGCGGTACGAGGCGGTCCGGTCGGCGCTCGAGCTGACCGGGACGGACCGGCTCGCGATGATCTTCACCACCGGCGGCACGTATCCGGGCTCCCAGGACGGGCTGGCGATGATCAAGCTCCTCGAGCCGTTCAGCGAGCGCGGTCGCGAAATCGGGCTGGACATGCGAGTGTTCCCGGTCGAGTGGCTGACGTTGGACGACGCCGGTCGGCTGCTCGTCGACGACGGGCCGATCGAGGCGGTACTGCGGATGTTCGTCCCGCAGGGCACGACGCCGAGCGCCGGCCTCGACGCCCTAGGCACCGCCATACGGACCAAGACGGTCCGGGTCTTCACCCCGACAGCGAGCTGGCTGCTGGCGAGCAAGTCCATTTTCGCCTGGCTCTGGACGGACCTGGACTCGATGTCCCCCGACGATGCCGAGGTCGTACGTCGGCATGTCCCGCGGACGGAGGTGTTGTCGCGGGACCTGCGCGACCGGGCGATCGCGGACCAGGACGAACTTGTTCTGAAACCGTCCGGTTCCTACGGCGGTGTCGGTGTCGTCGTCGGGCCGGAGGTGCCCGCGCATACCTGGCAGGGGGCCTTGGACGCCGCGCTGGTCGAGGGTGGATACATCCTGCAGCGGTACGTTCCGGTCGATCGGCTCACCATGCAGTTCGTCGAGATCGCCACCGGTGAGGTCCACGAGGACGCCGTACCGTTCTGCATCGCGCCCTACCTGTTCGGTGGTAGTCCGGCCGGCGCCTACGTCCGGTTCGCCGTGCCCGGGGCCGGGCCGGTGGTCAACGTCGCGCAGGGAGCGCTCACGAGCGGGCTGCTACTGACGCCTTGACTGCCGGGATGATCGCGAGCGCGACGACGGCGGCGGTCAGACCGAAGGCGACGGAGTAGCCGGTGCCCGCGACCACGGCGCCGAAGACGATGGCGCCGACGCCCCAGCCGCCGTCGTACGCGAGGTTCCACAGGGCGCTGACCTGGCCGTAGCGGGACTTCGGCACGCGGTCGTACATCATCGTCAGCGTGAGGTTCTGAGCTGCGCCGAAGCCGAGGCCGAAGAGGGTCGAACCGACGACGATCGCGGTTGTGCTGCCGATCAGGACGAGGGCGCCGGCACCCGAGGCTGCCAGGATCAGCGCCGGTGCCAGCAACTTGGCCGGGCCGACGCGATCGGCGTACCGACCAGCCAGCCAGCGTGCGGCGGGAGCGGTGATCGCCTGCATCAGCAGGGCGGTCGCGACGAGGGAGTGCTTGTCCTCGGCAACGGCCAGCGGCAGGAAGGTCACGCTGATGCCCGCGGCAACGGTGACGGCGGCGAAGACGAACGTCGGCATCATCAGGCCGCTACCGCGTAGTCCGCCCAGCACCTTGACGTGCTGCTCTTCCTCGCTGGTCGCCTTGGGCACCCCGGCCAGCATGCCGAGGACCAGGAGGGAGCTGGCCGCGGCGAGCACGAACAGAGCGCGGAAGCCGACCAGGTTGGTGAGGTAGACACCCAGAGGCAGTCCGATCACTGCCGGCACTCCGACGGCCAGCCCGTAGATACCGAATGCTTCACCGCGCCGCCCGTCGGGAGTCACGTCGGCGACCAATGCGACCGCACCGACGACCATGATCGCCAGGCCGGCTCCGCGCACGACGCAGATCGTGAGGACGACGGGCAGCGATGCGGTGACCAGCAGGAGCAGTGAGGGCGCACCCAGCAGGATCAGCCCGAGACCCAGGACGACCTGGTAGCCCCAGCGGGCCAGCATCCGCGGGACGAGCAGCTCGGTCCCGACCGCGGCGAGCATCATCGCGCCGGTCGACAGTCCGGCGCCGATCCCGCCGGACCCGTTCGCGGCGAGGTACAGCGGGACCACCGAGGTGAGCAGGTACATGCTCAGCCCGGACCCGAACACCATCACCAGCAACCGTCCGAACTGGCCGGTCACCAGTCGGGGCGCAGTGGTCACCTGGACTGTGGGGAACTCGCATGCCGTGGTCATACCTTCACGCTAGGGCCGGATCGGTATCCCCTACAGATCCAGTTTCAGCCCGCACGAGAGGACCAGTTACGGAAGTTGATCGGTGATCAACGCCGCCAACCGGTTCAGAGCCGCCTCGATCTGCATCGGGGTGACCGCACTGCAGGACAGCCGCAGCGCGTGGATCGGGGTGTCGCCGTCGTAGAAATGACTCATCGGGGTCCACAGCACGCCGTACTCGTGGGCGGACTTCTCCAGCAGTACGTCGTCGACCGGGAACGGCACCGTGACCACGACGAAGAACCCGCCGGACGGCACGGTCCAGCTGATCTCGCCGGCCGGGAACCGCGCCGCCAGGCCGTCGGTGATCGCGCGCAGGTTGGCGGCGTACAGCTCCCGCTCGCGCCGGTTCGCCGCGACCAGGCTGAAGTCGTTCGCGATCAGCTTGCCGCCGATCATCGCTTGGGCGACCGGGGAGGTGTTCACGGTGACCATGCTCTTGAGCTTCGACAGTTCGTCGGCCAGCAGCCCGGTGGTCCCGTCCGGCGCTTCGACCGTCTGGTCGGCGACGACGTACCCGACCCGGGCGCCCGGCAGCCCGGTCTTGGCGTACGAGCCGAGATAGACGACGCGACGTTCGGTGTCGAGCGCCTTCAGCGTCGGCAGCCGGTCGACGCCTTCGGCCGGAAACAGGCCGTACGGGTTGTCCTCGATCAGCAGCAGGTCCTGCTCGGCGGCGACTGCGAGCAGGTGAAGCCGGGCGTCCAGGTCCAGGCTGAGGCCGGACGGATTGGCGAAGTCCGGCATCACGTAGCACGCCCGCGGTCGCAGGCCGTCTGCTCGGGCCGCCTTCACCACGGCGGCGAGATCGTCGTCCGCGGTGACAGGCAGCACGGGTAAGTCGACGAGGCGAGCAGCACCGGTGATTCCGACGTACGTCGGGGAGACGGCCAGCAGTACGTCGGACGGGTCGGCGCGGAGTGCGCGGAGGGTGAGGACCATCGCCTCCTGGCAGCCGACCGTGACGACGACCGCCTCGGGGTCGACGGGGATGTCCTCGTCGACGGCGAGGTTGCGGGCGACCAGGTCGTGGACGATGCCCTTGGTCCGGCCGTACTGGAAGATGATCCGCCGCACCGACGGCTCGTCGTACCCCTGCGAGCGCAGGTGATCGGCGAACAGGTCCAGGTAGCGGTGCAGGTCCTCGAGCGCGAAGAACTCCTCGGTCGGACGGCCGGCGGCCAGCGAGATCGCCTCCGGGTAGTGGTGCGAGACCTCGTTGAGGAAGTTCATCGAGTTCAGCGCCCGGTCGGTCAGTGAACTGTGCAACTCGGTCAACCTGAGATCTGCCACGGCGTTCTCCCCGTCGTCAACTCCGTCACCGCGGTCAGATCAGCGCATCCGGCCAGCAGCATCGCATCCCGCAGTTCATGTCTCAACAGGCCCAGTGCCTCATCCACAGCTTCCACAGCCAGTGCCCACAGCAACGGTCTCCCGACGAGTACGGCGGACGCGCCCGACGCCAACGCCTTGACCACATCGGTGCCACTGCGGACGCCGCTGTCCAGCAGTACGGTGCAGTCGTCGCCGACCGCATCGACAATCGGGCCGAGGGCATCGATCGACGCCGGCGCACCGTCGAACTGGCGGCCACCGTGATTCGAAACGACCAGCCCGTCCGCGCCGGCCGCGACAGCTCGGGAGGCGTCGCGGGGATCGAGAATCCCCTTGACCAGCAGGGGAAGCGGGCATCGCGCCCGTAGCCACGCCAGGTCTCGCCAACTCAACGTCGGATCGAAAGCCGAGGCAGTGTGCGTCGCCACGGCCGACAGACCGGGCACCTCGGAGTGCGCCTCTGTCGCCATGTCGACAAGATTCGCCGCGACCACGCTGGGTGGGAGTGTGAACGAGTTCCGTACGTCGCGGAGGCGACGGCCCATGACTGGTACGTCGACTGTGACCATGAGCGCTTGGCAGCCGGCCGTGGCGGCGCGTTCGACCAGGGACTCGACCAGCCCGCGATCGCGCAGCCAGTACAGCTGGAACCAGGACGGTGCGATCGCCGCGATCTTCTCCAGCGGGTAGCTGCTCAGGGTGCTGATGACGTAGGGGATCCCGGCTTCCGCGGCGGCCTGCGCGAGGAGGAGCTCGCCGTCCTGGTGGACGAGGCGCTGGTACGCCATCGGGGCCACGGCGACCGGCATGGCGAGCTCGGTGCCGAGGAGGGTGGTGGAGGTGTCGGGCTCGTCGACGCCTGCGAGGACGCGCGGCGTCAGGGTCAGCGCATCCAGGGCGGCGCGGTTGCGCCGGAGGGTGGTTTCGGCGCCGCTGCCTCCGGCGACGAAGTCGTGGACCGAGCGGGGCAGAGCGGTCGCCGCGAGCCGCTCGTAGTCGGCCAGCGACTCAGCCATCGTGTCGCCGGGCGTCACGCATCGCGGAAGATCCCGCCGAGCCAGGTCGCCGCTTCGGCCATCGCGTTCTTGCCGCCGTCGAGGATGCCGGACATCGCGAAGAAGCCGTGCACCATCCCGTCGTACCGGCTGAGCGTGGTCGGTACGCCGGCGGCGTGCAGCTTCTCGGCGTAGTACTCACCCTCGTCGCGCAGTGGGTCGTACTCCGCAGTGATCACCAGCGCGGGCGGGAGATCGGCGTGCGACTCGGCCAGCAGCGGTGAGGCGAGCGGGTCGACACCGTCGGCCGAGTCGGTCAGGTAGTGGTCCCAGTACCAGCCCACTGACGTCTTGTTGAACAGGTACGGGTCGTTGCCGTTCCGCATCGAGATCGTGTCCGAGCCGTAGAGCGTGTTCGGGTACACGAGCAACTGCCCGGCCAATGCCGGACCGTTGTCACGGGCAAGCAAGGTGGTCGCGATCGCTAGGTTGCCGCCGGCACTGTCCCCGCCGATCGCGATCCGCTCCGGATCGACCCGCAGCTTGTCGGCGTTCGCGGCGATCCACTGGGTGGCGTCGCGGCAGTCGTGCACCGCGGCCGGGAACGGGTGCTCCGGTGCCAGTCGGTAGCCGACCGTGATGACCTGACAGGGAACGGCGTTGGCGAGCCTGCGGCAGATGCCGTCGGCGGTCTCGATGCTGCCGAGCGTCCAGCCGCCGCCGAAGAAGTAGACCAGCGTCGGCAGCGGACCCGTCAGGTCAGGCCGATAGACCCGTAGCGGCAGCCCGGCGTCGGTGCTGAGGTCCTCGACATGGTGGACCGATTCGGCCTCACCGCCCGCGGCCTGGATCGAGGCAAGGTCGGCGGCGCGCGCCTCGGCCAGGGTCTGGGTGTAGAGCTGCGGCACGTTGGCGGCCTCGCGCTCGGCACGCATTGCCTCGACCTGCGGGTCCAACGGCATCCGGATCACCCCATTCGGATCGGCATGGATTGATGCCCACGCAGCAGCAGGCTGCGGCTGCGCACCGGCTCCCCGGCGAGTTGCAGACCGGGGAACCGCTGGAACAGCTGGGCGAACGCCGCGCGTCCTTCCATCCGGGCGAGTGCGGCGCCGACACAGTAGAACGGTCCGGCGCCGAAGGATAGATGTTGGAGGTCGTCGCGCCGCGGATCGAAGGTGTCCGCGTCGGGGTGCTTGGCCGGATCGCGGTTCGCCGCGCCGGGCAGGATGAGGACCAGACTGCCCTCGGTGATCGTCTCGCCGGCCAGTTCGATGTCGGTCGACGCCTTCCGGCTGATCAGCTGGACCGAGCTCTGGTGCCTGAGGATCTCCTCGACGTAATCCGATGCCAGCCCGGGATCGTCACGCAGCGCCTCGACGAGCCGTGGCTTGTTCAGCAACAGCTCGAGCCCGTTGGTGAGCAGGTTCATCGTGGTGACGAAACTCGCGTTCACCAGCACCAGCAGGTTGTCGATGAGCTCCTGCTCGTCGATCCCCGACCTACCGGAATCCAGTGCGTGCACAAGGGATCCGACCAGATCGTCACGCGGCCGGATCCGGCGTTCGGCGATCATCCGGGCGTAGTAGTCGTTCAGCTCGCCGGCGGCCTGGTTCGCGGCCGCCAGCTTCTCCGGTGCCTTGCCGCCGAGGTCGAGGTACTCGTCGATCCGCTGCGTCCGGTCCCGGAACCAGCCGAGGTCGGAGCGCGGGATGCCGAGGAACGTCCCGATCACCGTGATCGGCAGCCGGTAGGCGAAGTCGACGAAGTCCACCACCTTCCGGTCCGCGCCGGCCTTGCCCAGGTCGTCGAGCAACTCCTCGGCCAGGGCGTCCACCACCGGTTCGAACCCGGTCAGCCGGCGCGGGGTCAGCACGGCCTGGAACACCTTGCGCATGCGCAGGTGGTCCGGCTCGTTGCGGAACATCATCGACCCACCGAGCCGGCGCAGTACCAGCTCCTTCGGGTTCGGATCCGCCGACAGCAGCCGGTGGAACCTGATGTCCTTCAGTGCCTCCTGGGCGGCGTCGTACCCGTTCACCACCACGGCGTACGGCGAACTGCCGGGGGCGAGCCGGCAGACCGGGCCGATCCGATGCAGCTCCGCGAAGAGCGGCATCGGATCGCGGCGACCGTCCTCGGATCCCAGTGCGGCAAGGATCTCGTTGGCGGTGCGCACGAGTCAGCGCACCAGGTTCAGCGGCACCGAGGCGGCCATCGCCTGGTAGCCGGCCTCGTTCGGGTGGATGTGGTCGCCGGAATCGAGCGCCGGGTTGAGCTGGCTCGGGTGGGCCGGGTCGCGCACGACCTTGTCGAAGTCGAGGACGCCGTCGAACTCGTGGCTCGACCGCAGGTAGCTGTTCACCGCCTGCCGAGTGGCCTCCTTGGCCGGGGTCCAGCTGTCTGTGCCGCTGAGTCCCTCGAACGGCGTGATCGTGCTGACCAGGCTGCGCAGCCCACGCTCCTTCACCTGCGCGTTCACCTGTCGCAGCGCGCCGATGATCTCGGCCGCGGAGTCGTCCGACATCCAGATGTCGTTGACGCCCAGTTCGGTGATCACGGTCCGTACGCCGGTCTGGGCGAACACGTCCTCGTTCAGCCGGGCCAGTGAGTTGACCCCGACCTCGTTGAACCCGGGGAACGCGCCGTTGTCGGACGGCTCGCTGCCCTCGTGGTTGAGCCGGCTGCCGGCCAGTCCGGCGTTCAGCACGCTCGGGAACGGCTCGTGCCCGGCGCTCGCGGCGAGCCGCTCGGCCAGTTGGTCCGGCCAGCGGTTGTTGGCGTTCGGCGTGCTGTTGGTGCCGTCGGTGATCGAGTCGCCGAGTACGACGATCGAGCCGTCCGAGTCGTCGGTCTGCACGTCCACGCCGGACAGGAAGAACCAGCAGCAGCGCCGGGTCAGGGTGTACGCCGCGCCGCCAGACTCGGTGACGAGGTTGGACGGGCCAACGAAGTTGTCCTGGATCGACGAGCCGTGGAACGTCGTCGGGCCGGTGTTCTCCGGGAAGTACAGGCTGACCACGAGGTCGTCGAGAGTACCCAGCCGCAGGTTGACCGGGTCGCTCAGCAGTTCGCTGCCCTTCACCATCGACGCGCTGCCCGAACCGCCGAACGTCAACGTCCGCAGGGTGTTCGGGTCGATGTCGGACAACTCGGGCGTCGCTTTGTTGGGCTTGGCAACGGTCGCGGCACCGACGGTCACGGTCTTCTCGCCGTAGATGTTCGACAGCCGGATCCGGATCCGGTCGCCACCGACGGTCGGGCGTACCACCAGCCGGACACTCTGGTCGGTCAGCCCGAGGTTGGTCGAACCGGTGGCGTTGCCGTGGGTGACCGCGGTCGCCCAGGTGCCGACCCACTCGCTGTCGCGGTCGCCCCCGTAGCTCGCGCCGGCCAGAGTCGAACCTGCGAGAGTGAGAGCGGCGGTCACCGCAACTGTGCGCCAACTGCTGGAAATGTGCATGGACGGACCTCCCGGCGGAATGGATGCGGACGGAACGTAATACGCCGCGAGGAATCCGGTCAATGCACCGGAATTGCATTTTCAGAAATTCATGGGCAGCGGTTAGCGGCGATCTCGCACCCCGGTTTCGCAGGGGTATTCCTTCACCTGGCGGATGGAGTAAGCGACCGACTCCGGAGAGCGACGGATCCGCCGCGGTTGAGCGGTTTCCAGGCTCTTTGCAGCCGTCCGAGGCTCCGGTAGAGTCGCCGCCACGGCTGGGGGTGGCCGGAGTCGAGGGAAAGCAGACGAAATGCCGCCTGAATTCGCCGTGCCCGAAAACAGCAGCAATTATGTGCTGCGGGTATTCACGCTGTTCCACCGATTCGCCGACCGGCTCGCGCTGGTCCGCGGTGCCCGGAAGGCGACGTACGGCGAATTGATCGCCGACGTACTGCGGATCGCGGCGGGGCTGCGCGACGCCGGGATCCGGCCGGGCGGCAAGGTGCTGGTGATGGCGGCGAACTGCTTCGATGCCCCGGCCCTGCAACTGGCTCTGCACCTGCACGGGTGCCGCGTGCTCTGGAGCGCGCCGATCACGTCCCGGCGCGAGATCGACCGGTTCGCGACGCTCGCCGATGCGGACGCGTTCGTTTACGACCCTGATGGCACGGGGGATCTGGGTTGTGAGCTTGCGGCGTCGCTGGCACCGATGCCGGTGTTCCGCGTCGCCGAGTTGTCCGGAGACGGAGCGTCGTACGTGATCGATGCCTCCGTGCCTGCGCCGGACTCGGTGCTGCAGACGAGTGGTACGACGGGCGATCCCAAGCTGGTGCACCACACGCAGGCGTTCTACAAGCAGATCCTCTCGCTGGCAGACGCGTTCGTCGATGGCGGCGTCCCGTTGCTGCGGCACTACTCGGGATCGCCGCTGTGGCTGGCGAGTGGGCAGATCACCAGCTTCTTCAACCTGTTCACCGGTGGCGTGCTGTTCCTCACCGACAGCTGGTCACCGGAGGAGTTCTACCGGACCGTGTCGACCGAGCGGATCACGTCGACGTACGTGACGCCGCCGATGCTGTACGAGGTGCTCGATCATCCCGGTGGTGAGGAGTTCGACTGCAGCAGCCTGTTCATGCTGAACGTCGGCGCCGGGCCGGCTACGCCCGCGCGGCTGCGGCAGGGGATCGCGCGGTTCGGGCCTGTGCTGCGGATCGTTTACGGGTTGAGTGAGGCCGTGGTCGTGACCGCGCAGCCTGGGCTCACCGAGGATCCGTTGCATCCCGAGAGACTGGCTTCGGCGGGTACGGCGTACGGCGATGTCGAGCTGGAGATCCGGGATGACGACGGCAAGGTGTTGTCGCCGGGACAGACCGGAGAGGTGTGGGTGCGGAGCAACCTCACGTTCGCCGGGTATCTCGGCAAGCCCGAGCTGACCGCGGAGACCCTGGTCGACGGCTGGCTGCGGACGCGCGATCTCGGGTACGTCGACGAGGACGGTTATCTGTTCCTGGTCGATCGCGTGCACGACATGATCGTCACCACCCGCCGCAACTGGGCCATCTTCTGCCGCCCGATCGAGGATGTCCTCGGTAGCCACCCCGCCGTCCGGACCGCCGCCGTCATCGGCGTACCCGATCCTGTTGTCGGCGAGGCCGTGCACGCGTTCGTCGTCGCCCGTACGCCGGTCTCCGCGGAGGAACTGCAGGACCTCGTCACCACCACCCTCAACGAGATGTGGACGCCCGCCACGATCGACTTCGTCGACGAACTTCCCCTGACCCGCATCGCGAAGGTCGACAAGGTTGCCCTCCGCAAACTCCACGCAGAACTGCACCCGGTGGGAATGACGGTGCGATGACGCCGCGTCGTGGGCTGGCGGTGTTGTTCACCGCGGATGTGCTGTCCGCCGTGGGCAGCCGGATCTCGATGGTGGCGATCCCGTGGCTGGTCTTGGTGACCACGGGCAGTGCCGCCCGGATGGGCGTGGTCGCGGCGGTCGAGATGATCCCGTACATCGTGGCCAGCATCATGGCCGGTCCGGTGATCGACAACCTCGGAGCACGGCGTACGTCGGTCCTCGCGAACCTCGCGAGTGCGGTCGCGGTGGCGGCGATCGCTGCCACCACCGGGCTCGGGTTCGCGGCCTTGCTCGTCCTCGTCGCGATCGCGGGCGGCCTGCGCGGCGCCGCGGATCGCGCCAAGGACCTGCTCGTGCGGCCGATGGCCGAGGCTGCCGAGGTCGAACTGATCCGGATCACCTCACTCCACGAGGCCTTCGCGCGGGGCGCGACGTTGCTCGCCGCACCACTCGCCGGCCTGTTGATCTACTGGACCGACGCTGCATCGGTGCTGTGGATCGATGCGGTGACGTTCCTCGTCTGCGGCCTGCTGGTCGCCGGATTCGTCAACCCGCCGGCGGTGCCGGCGTCCGCCGTACGGGAGAAGTACTTCCGCTCACTCCGCGTGGGATTCGCGTTCGTGCGCGGGGACGCGTTGCTCGCGACGATGTTGATCACCACCTTCACGTTGAACGTCTTCAGCAGCGCGAGTACGGCGGTGTTCATCCCGTTGTGGGTGAAGGACCAACTCGGCACGGCTGCCGGTCTCGGTCTGACGCTGGGCGCGTTCTCGGCCGGCGCCCTGCTCGGCAGCATCGGATTCGCCGTCCTCGCGACCAGGTTGCCGCGCTACCTCACCTTCGCCGTCGGCGCGGTCGTCGGCGGCAGCCCGCGGCTGCTGGTGCTGGGACTGAGCGACGACCTGCTGCTGGTGATGGCGGTGACGTTCCTGTCAGGGATCGGGATGGCCGCCATCAACCCGGTCTTCGGCGCCGCGCTCTACGAACACGTCCCGAAGGATTTGCAGGCGCGAGTGATCGGAGTGGTCGCGGCCACGTCGTTCGCCGGGCTCCCGCTCGGCGCCCTGCTCGCCGGTGAGCTGGTCAGCTGGTTCGGTTTGATCCCATCGCTGGTCCTGTCCGGGATCGTGTGCCTGCTCGTCAGTGTCTTCCCGCTCGTACGCCGAGGGCCGGGCCGCGTCCTCGATGCACCGACCACCGCGGTGGAGGCGAGATGAACGAGGAGACCGATCCCTATTGTCTAGCGCCCGGCGAGAGCGCTGAGCTGCTCGCCGGTCACCCGTGGCGGCGCTTCGTCGTACTCGGCGACAGTGTCGCCGAAGGGCTGTGCGAACCGGTCGAGGGCTACAGCGAACTCCAGTGGGCCGACCGAATCGCCGACGAGCTGAAGCAGAGCCGCCCTGAACTGGAGTATCTCAACCTTGGCGCCAGCGGTCTGCGCACTCGCGAGATTCTCAGCACCCAGTTGGAGCGGGCGCTGGTGTTCGGTCCGGATCTCGCGCTGGTCGTTGGCGGCGGCAACGATGCCTTCCCGGCGACGTACGACCCGGAGCGAGTCGACCGCGAGCTGACTTTGATGATCACGGCACTGCAGGACGCGGGCGCTGACGTGATGACGCTCGGCATGTTCGACGTCTCCTACAGCCCCGCGGTTGCCGAGTGGTTGCGGCCGGGGCTGAGGCAACGGATGCGGACTCTCTCCGACCGGACCGCAGTACTCGCGGAGAAGCTTGCCACGATTCACGTCCACCTGACGGACCACCCGTTGTCGACCGATCCGAGCCTCTACAGCTCAGACGGCCGCCACGGCAACGCCCGCAGCGACGCCATCGCCACCGCCGAGACCATCCGCATC
Source organism: Kribbella sp. NBC_00889 (assembly GCF_045207705.1). Classification (NCBI taxonomy): domain Bacteria; kingdom Bacillati; phylum Actinomycetota; class Actinomycetes; order Propionibacteriales; family Kribbellaceae; genus Kribbella; species Kribbella sp. NBC_00889. The sequence goes on from NZ_CP108783.1 coordinate 8,812,453, forward strand.
CTCAGCCGACACCTGTCCCGCGGCTACTAGAGCTTGCGGAGGCGGACCCAGCGGACGGCGTGGTCCGCGCCCTTGCGGAGGACGAGGGTGGCGCGGGAGCGGGTCGGCAGGATGTTCTCGCGCAAATTGGGACCGTTGATGCCGTCCCAGAGCGACTCGGCCTTCTTGATCGCTTCCTCGCGGCTCAGCTCGCCGTACCGGACGAAGTAGGACTCCGGGTTGCGGAAGGCCGTCTCCCACAGCTTGAGGAAGCGGTGCACGTACCAGCTGCGGATGTCGTCTGCCGCGCCGTCGACGTACACGGAGAAGTCGAAGAAGTCGCTGACCGCCAGGCCGCTCTTGCCGTCCGCGCGCCGGGGGGCCGGTTGCAGGACGTTCAGGCCCTCGAGCAGCAGGATGTCGGGCTGCTCGACGGTGGTCCGGACGCCGGGCATCCGGTCGTAGTGCAGGTGGGAGTAGACCGGCGCCTCGACCGTGTCCATCCCGGACTTCACCTCGACGACGAAGCGCAGTAGTGACTTGCGGTCGTACGACTCCGGGAAGCCCTTGCGCATCATCAGATTCCGGCGCTCGAGCTCGGCGTTCGGCCAGAGGAAGCCGTCGGTGGTGACGAGCGCGACTCGCGGGTGCTCCGGCCAGCGGGCCAGCAGTTCGCGTAGCAACCGGGCGGTGGTCGACTTGCCGACGGCAACCGAGCCGCCGATGCCGATCACGAACGGCGTCCGCGTCTCGGCCGGCTTGCCGAGAAAGCTCTCGGTGTCCGCGTGCAGCGCACGGGCGTGCCGGACGTACAGCGACAAGATCCTGGACAGCGGGAGGTAGACCTCGCGCACTTCGTCCATGTCGATCTCGTCGCCGAGACCGCGCAGCCGCTCGATCTCCTCGACGGTGAGCGGGGACACGGTGGTCTCGGCCAGTTGCGCCCAGGCGGCCCGGTCCAGCTCGGTATAGGGAGTCACCTCCCGCGACGGCTGCAGCATGAGCCCCATTCTTCCCATCCACGCACGGTGCACCCACACCGGGCCGGAGTGGGCTTCGTCTCAACCAGGCATTCGGCGGAGCGCCGGGAAACCGTTTACTCGGCTCTTGACGGTCCGTGGCCGAGTCCGTACGGTGTGTTCGCAGTCCAGCACCGGAAGTGATATCGAAACTTTCGGGATGAGTGAGGGGTCGCTCGGGAGCGTGGTCGAGGCATGACAGTTGACCCCTGCTGGCTCGGCACCCAGCGGCTGCCCGAGGTCACCATCCATGCGTCCGGCGCGCTGGCGCAGACGATCCGCGCCGAGCTCCGGCAGACCCGGCGGATCCGCAACGATGTGGAAGTTGCCCTGTGCACCCTTGGCCGGGTGCGCGAGACGCCTTTGTGGCAAGAGGTCGAGGCCACGCTCCACGACGAGGGGTTAGGAGCCGAGGGCTTCGTAGTGGCGCGACGCGGCAACAATCTCGTCGTCGCCGCCGAAGCCGGGCGCGGCCTGCTGTACGGCTACTTCTACGTGCTGCGGTACTTCGAGTGGATGACCAGCGAGTTCGTCGTGGTCGAACGGCCGGCCATCGCGATCCGGATGCTGGACCACTGGGACAACCTGGTGCCGCATCCGCGGATGGGTGCGGTCGAGCGCGGGTACTCCGGTGGATCGATCTTCTTCCGCGACGGCCGGGTCGTGGCGGATCTCACCCGGGTCCGCGGGTACGCCCGGTTGCTGGCCTCGATCGGCATCAACGCGGTGGCGATCAACAACGTCAACGTGCACGCGGCCGAGACCCGGCTGATCACCGACCACCTGCCGGACGTGTCCCGGCTGGCCGCGGTGTTCCGTGAGTACGGGATCGCGGTGTACCTCTCGGTGAACTTCGCGGCGCCGATGGAGCTCAGCGACCTCGACACCGCCGACCCACTCGACCCGCGAGTGATCCGGTGGTGGTCGGCCGCGGTCAGCCGGGTGTACGACGCCGTACCGGATCTGGGCGGTTTCGTGGTCAAGGCGGACTCGGAGAACCGGCCGGGACCGCACGTCTACGAGCGGACCCACGCCGATGGTGCGAACCTGCTCGCCCAGGCCCTGGCGCCGTACGGGGGGACCGTCTTCTGGCGGTGTTTCGTGTACGACTCCCACCAGGACTGGCGTGATCGCAGTACCGACCGGGCGCGGGCGGCGTACGACCATTTCATCCCGCTGGACGGGCGGTTCCAGGACAACGTCGTACTGCAGGTGAAGCACGGGCCGCTGGACTTCCAGGCGCGCGAGCCGGTGTCGCCGTTGCTGGGCGAGTTGCAGGCGACGCGGTTCGCGCTCGAGTTGCAGGTGACGCAGGAGTACACCGGGCAGCAGAAGGACCTGTGCTACCTCGGCCCGTGGTGGCGGGAGATCCTGCAGTTCGACACGACCGGTGCCGGTGGAGCGACTGTTGCCGACCGCACCAAGGCGATCGTTGCCGTGTCCAACGTTGGTGACGATGCGAACTGGACCGGGCATAAACTTGCCCAGAGCAATCTGTATGCGTACGGCCGGCTCGCCTGGGATCCGTCGGCGGATCCGGTCAGCCTGTTGCACGAGTGGGTGGCGGCGACGTTCGCGATGGACGACCGGACCCGGTCGGAGCTGGTGTCGATCATGGCCGACTCGTGGCCGACGTACGAGCGCTACACCGCGCCGCTCGGTGTCGGCTTCATGGTGTCGCCGGGGTCGCATTACGGGCCGAGCGTCAACGGGTACGAGTACTCCGCGTGGGGGACGTACCACTTCGCGGACCGCAACGGTGTCGGCGTCGACCGGACGGTCGCCACGGGGTCAGGGTTCACCGGGCAGTATCCGGAACCGTTGGCCGGTCGCTACGAGAGCGTCTACACCTGCCCGGACGAGTTGCTGCTGTTCTTCCACCACGTTCCCTACGACCACGTGCTGCAGAACGGGCGGACGGTCCTCCAGCAGATCTACGACACCCACTTCCAGGGGTACGACGAGGTCGAGACGATGCTGACCCGCTGGAAGGCGATCGCCGACCGGTTCGAGCCCGTCACGCGGGAGAACATCAGCGCTCGCCTCGAGGGGCAGCTTGCCAACGCGCGCGAGTGGCGCGACCAGGTGAACACGTACTTCTTCCGCCTCAGCGGGATCCCCGACTCCGAGGGCCGCACGATCTACCGCTAGATCTACCGCTGGATCTACCGCTAGATCTACCGCTGGATCTACCGCTGGATCTACCGCCGGATCTGCCGCTGGATCTGCCGCTGGATCGAAAGTTTCGGGTCGAGTTGTATCGTGCTCGTTGTGGGCGAGCGGGTGACGATTGCGCAGATTGCTGAGCAGGCCGGGGTCTCCGTGCCCACCGTGTCCAAGGTGCTGAACGGTCGTGCCGACGTGTCCGCGGAGACCCGGGCCAAGGTCGAGAGCCTGATCCAGGAGCACGGGTATCGACGGCGTACCAGTGGGACGGCGAGCAGTCCGATGATCGATCTCGTCTTCCACCAGATCGGTGGCGACTGGGCGGTCGAGCTGATCCACGGTGTCGAGGGAGTGGTTCGCGCCGAGGGTGTCGAGCTGGTGCTGTCCGAGTGCGGCGCCTCCCGGCGGCCGCGGCAGGAGTGGATCGAGTCGGTGCTGAGCCGGCGGCCGCTCGGCGTGATCATGGTGTTCTCCGATCTCGATCCCGACCAGCGGGCGCAGCTGGAGGCGCGGCGGATCCCGTTCGTGGTCGTCGATCCGGTCGGCGACGAGGGGGACGACGTACCGTCCATCGGTTCGGCCAACTGGAACGGCGGGCGGATGGCGACGATGCATCTGCTGAAGCTCGGGCACCGGCGGATCGGGATGATCGGTGGGCCGGTGGAGACGCTCTGCTCGCGGCAGCGGGTCGACGGGTACACGGACGCGCTGCGGTCGACCGGCGTGCCGGTTGATCCGGAGCTGATTCGGTCGGGGGACTTCGGGGTCGCGAGCGGGCATCGGGAAGCCACAGTTCTGCTGGGTCGGAAGGACCGGCCGACCGCGATCTTCGCCGGTAGCGACATGCAAGCCCTCGGCGTCTACCAGGCAGCGCGTGAACTCGGCCTCGACATCCCGCGCGACCTCTCGGTCGTCGGCTACGACGACCTCCCGGTGGCGCAATGGGTAGGGCCCACCCTCACCACCGTCCACCAACCCCTCCGCCAAATGGCCGAACTGGCCACCCGCCTGGTCCTGGACCTCGCCCGAGGCATCCAACCCGCCGCCCTCCGAATGGACCTGGCCGTAGAAATGCGAGTCCGCCAATCCACGTCCGTGCCCTCCGGTTAGGGTGAGGAACATGATCGTCGGCGTGGGTATTGATGTGGTCGACGTGGAGCGGTTCATGAAGACGCTGGATCGCACGCCCGGTCTGCGGGACCGTGTGTTCACGGCGACCGAGGCAGTGAAACCGCCCGCATCACTGGCAGCCCGGTTCGCAGCGAAGGAAGCTCTGGCGAAAGCCCTCGGCGCCCCAGCCGGAATGCACTGGCACGACGCCGAAGTACAGACCGACGAGACCGGACGCCCCTGGCTCGAGATCAGCGGAACCGTCGCCGCCCAGGCCAGCCGTCTCGGCGTCCAGAGCCTGCACCTCTCCCTGAGCCACGACGCCGGCATCGCCTCAGCGGTCGTCGTCCTGGAAGGCTGAACGCATGCGTCGCGCACACACAGTCGAGCAGGTCCGCGCCGCCGAGGCCGACCTGATGGCGCGCCTCCCCGAAGGTACCCTGATGCAACGCGCCGCCACCGGACTCGCCGTTGCCATCAGCAACTTCCTCGGCCGCACGTACGGCGCCCGCGTCGTACTCCTGATCGGCTCCGGCGACAACGGCGGCGACGCCCTGTACGCCGGTGTCCGCCTGGCGCGTCGCGGCGCGCAGGTGACCGCCGTACTGCTCTCCTCCAAAGCTCACGAAGCCGGCCTCGACGGACTGCTGACAGCCGGCGGACGCATCGGCTCGACCGACGACATCCCCGACGCCGACGTGGTGGTCGACGGCATCGTCGGCATCGGCGGCCGCCCCGGTCTCCGCCCCGACGCGCTCGCCGCGGTCGAGCTGGCAGACGAGTACGGCGTACCGATCGTTGCCGTCGACACTCCCTCAGGCGTCGACGTCGACACCGGCGAGACTCCCGAGCCGCACGTCCGCGCCGCCCTCACCGTCACCTTCGGCACCCACAAGATCTGCCACTTCATCGATCCCGCCGCCAGCGCCTGCGGCCCGGTCCACCTGGTCGACATCGGCCTCGACCTCCCACCCGCCGCCGTCGCAGCCCTCCAACCCGCCGACATCCGCGCCCTCTACCCCGTCCCCACCGGGGAGTCCGACAAGTACTCCCGCGGCGTCCTCGGCCTCATCGCCGGCTCCACCCAGTACCCGGGCGCCGCGGTGATCGCCACGTCCGGCGCCCTCTCCGGCCCCCTCGGCATGGTCCGGTACGTCGGCCCCGACGAGGTCGCCCGCGCGGTGCTCGCGGTGCATCCCGAGGTGGTCGTCGGCGAGGGTCGGGTCCAGGCCTGGGCCGTCGGCTCGGGTCTGAACAAGGACACCATCGACCGCGAGTTGTTCGACCGCGTGACACAACAGCAGGACCTGCCCGTTGTGGTGGATGCCGGGGCCATCGACGTACTCGACACCGACCGGGCTGGCCGGGTCCTGATCACGCCGCATGCGGGTGAGCTCAGCCTGATGCTCGGCGTACCCCGCGAGGAGATCGAAGCACGGCGCCTGCACTATGCCCGGTACGCCGCCGAAGAGCACCAGGTGATCGTGCTGCTGAAAGGCTCGACGACGGTCATCGCACCCGCGGACGGCAGCACGGCGTACGTCAACACGAACGGCACCCCCTGGCTTGCCACCGCCGGCTCCGGCGACGTCCTGGCCGGCCTCTGCGGCGCCCTGGCCGCCGCCGGCCTCGACGAAACCGACGCCGGAGCTGTCGCCGCCTACCTCCACGCGGCCGCAGCCACCCTCGCCTCCGCCTCCGGCCCCATCACAGCCCTCGCAGTAGCCGCAGCCCTCCCCGAAGCCACCCGCCAGATCCTCCAGGGGTAGTAGCCCACACCTCGACGATGTACGGATCAACAGGTAGTGCACCTGCGAGACGCCGTACACGAGGGCGTGCTCACGCTCAGGTGCACCATGATCCGCCCGACACCTCCTGTCGAGCTGCACGCCGCCGCGTGATGAGACCTGCTTATCCGCGCTGGAGTTTCACCATCCGTCGGATGCCTGGGTTGCCGCCGGCCGCGAAGACGACCTCACGACGGACGCCGTCCTGGAGGTCCGCCAACGAGACGTTCACGGAACCCGGCCAGCGTTCCCAGGGCCCGCCGTCGGCGAGGAAGCCCTGGGCATGGTCGGTGCCGAGCTGCTGGTCGAGGTACATGAGGGTCGCGAGGGCCTCGGGCTGGCACTGGGTGACGAAACCTTCGTCCTCGGGCGGTAGGGAGAGCGCCCTGACCAGATAGGTGACGAGGATCCGGGCGTCGTCCTCGGTACCCAGGCTGGCGAACGCCGGACAGTAGCTCCAGCGGTCCCCGGACGGTTCGTCGCCGAGGATGCCCCGTTCCATCACCGGACGCAGATCCGCTCGCCGGCCGGCGGCGATGAGCCAGGTCGCGGTCAGCCGCTCACGCCACCCAGCTCGCAGCAGCAGAGCAAGGTCTTCGGCCGGTGCCCGGCGGCCTGCCCGCCGCAACCGCCACTGGAACCAGCGTTGCCGAAACCGCGGCATCACAAACGCCCCGATCATGAGGTGTCGATAGCGCCGCCCCCGATGGACCCAGCGCTTTGCCGCTCTCCGGAGCCGGCGCTCGTCCTCGCCGGACCTCTCGATCATCCCCACTTGCCCTCCGCAACAGGAGCTCCACGCTCCCACAGATCATCGGGCACGAGATCACCCGGCACGAAGCACGAGAACGCGCAAGCCACGAAGCGGGGTGGGATTGGCTGGTTGTGGGTAGGAAAGGGGTTGCTGGTGAACTCCGCCGCCCTTGGAGTGTGCGCTGTGAAGCGAATTGTTGTGGTTGCTGCTCTTGCTCTGATTGCCGCGCTGCCGCTGCCGGCCCAGGCGCGAACCTCGGCCGAGGACTCGGCGGGCACGCCGTATGTGGCTGATCGGAACACGAAGATCGACGTGATGGGGGAGTGGGCCCATCCGGACGACGACACGAGCATCATCGGGCCGTGTGGTGTCTGGCATCAGCAGTACGGCGTGAAGTGTGGCGTGATCATGGTGACGCGCGGTGAGGGCGGCGGGAACGCGGCCGGCACCGAGCTCGGCCCGGACCTGGGGCTTCGGCGCGAGAACGAGGACCGGGTCGCGCACTACCGCTCCGGCACCGTGGACATCTTCAACCTGGACCGGATCGATTTCTTCTACAACCAGAGTGCGCCGTTGACGCAGTACTTCTGGGACGAGGAGGAGACGCTGCGCCGGGTGACCCGGGTGATCCGGGAGACGCAGCCTGAGGTCTACATCGGGTTCACGCCGACGCTCGCCGCGGGACACGGCAACCACCAGCAGGCCGGGCGGCTGATCTGGGAAGGCGTGCTCGCAGCCGCCGATCCGACCAAGTTCCCCGAGCAACTGAAGGGCCCGCACGCGCTGAGCACGTGGCAGGTGAAGAAGGTCTTCTCCGGCGGCACCACAGCGGGCACTGGCGGTACGACGACGGCCGCGAACTGCACCACCGGGTTCACGCCGACGGGCCTGGACACCGTCGCGGGCGTGTGGACCGGGTACGACTCGCCGTACAAGTGGCCGGCTGGGAACGTCCAGGGCAAACCGGTCGGGACACCCAAGATCTGGCAGCAGGTGGCCGACGAGGGTCGGGCCGCCTACCCGACGCAGAGCCGGGTGATGTTCAAGGGCAGTTCAGTGCCGGCCTGTCCCCGGTTCGGGATGACGCAGTCGTTCGTCCCGTTCCAGCCGAACGCCAATCCAGCCGCAGGCCGCGACGACGCGATCCTGTTCGGCGCGACCAAACCTGATCCGGGCGGACTCCCACTGGGCACCTTGGAGTACCTGACGTTCGACCGCTTCTACAACGTCGCCGGTGAACCCTTCCACGCGACCGTCCACCTCAAGGCGCCCAAGGGCGAGCTTGCCGAAGGCAACGTAAGCCTCCAGGTCCCGGCGGGCTGGACGGTCGACGCCCCGAAGCCGGTGCCGGCAAATGCCAGTGCCGACATCACCTTCACGGTGACCCCGTCAGCCACCGCAACAGTCGACCAGAACGCGAAGGTCGCCGCCACCTACACCACCGCGAAGGCCACGGGCTACACGGACAATGTCGTACGGATCGTGTCTGCCGCCGAGGGCCGGTTCCAGCGGTGGGGCAACTGGCAGGAGTACGACGAATGGCTGTCGACGACCGCACCGCAGGCCAACCGGCTCGGTCGGTCCCCGGCGATCCAGTCGATGGGGATCGGTCAGACGATCGACGTACCGGTCGTCGTGCACAACTGGTCCGCCGAGCCGCAGAGTGGCGCGGTGTCGCTCGAGCTCCCAGCGAACTTCACTGTCGACGCGGCCTCGAAACCCTACGATGCTCAGCCAGGCGCTGACACGACAGTCACGTTCAAAGTCACCAACACCGACACGTCCCTGCCTGTTCAGCAGAACGTGTCGATCCCGATCAAGACGACGTACGCCGGTGGTGCCGGCGGCGAGACATTGACGCTGACGTTGGTCCCGACCACCGTGATCCCGCAGGCAACCCCAGTCGTCGACGGAACGGCGGACCCAGGCGAGTACCCGGGGCCGACGCTCGACCTCGGCCGGATCTGGCAGGGCGCTTCCACCTGCACCGGCGTCGACGACTGTGGCGTTTCCCCAACGGGTGAAGGCAGTACGGCCAAGTTGAGCTGGTCGGACGACGCGCTGTACTTCTTCATCCACGTCCGCGACGACTACCAGTCGTACGCCGTCACGCCGGCCGAGTGTGTCGGCCACTGGCAGGCGGACTCGGTGGAAATCCTGCTCGACCCGCGCGGCAACGCGTCGCAGGCGCTGATGGACACCGCGAACACGTTCAAGCTCGGCATCTTCCCGTTCAGTCAGAGCGGCGGCCCGTGCTGGGAGCGCGACGCCGACAACCACCAGGGCTACTCCAGCGGTTCGCTCGACACCGGCAACGCACCCGGCGTACAGGTCGCGTCGACCGCACAGTGGGTCGGCAGCAACGAGACGACCGTGCCGCACGCGTACGCCGGTGGCGGCTACGACCTCGAGGTCAAGATCCCGCTGGCCGACCTCCCCGCGGCGGTCGACCCGTCGCGCCTCGGTCTGAACATCACGCCGTACGACAACGACGACACGTCAGCAGCTGGTACGACGACGCTCAGGCACATCGACATGAGCACGCGACTCGGTTGGTCGGCGCTCGGGTCGGTCCAGTCCGACCCGTACCGCTGGGGTCTCGCGACGCTGCCGGGCTACACGCCTCCGGCCGACCGCCCGACCACACCGGCGCCGCCCAACGTCTCCAACCCCAACCTCAACGGCGCCCTGTCACCGCAGACCATCGCGCAGTCCGCGCGGAACGGCGTACCGATCTCCGGCCGGGTTCCCACGACCGACCTCAAGATCTTGTCCGCCGCACTCCGCGGGAGCAGCGTGGACGTGGTGACGAAGTCCAGCGGTAGCGGTACAGCGCGTGCGTTCCTGACCACCGGTGAGCTCGGGGCGATCCCGTTGTGGACGACGAGTTGCACACTCGCCGCGGACCCGCCACCCGACTACGGCCTGACACCATGCGCGGTCACCGACGGTGGCATCCCACCGTGGTCACCGGACCTGAGCGGTCACCTGGTGAAGCAGGCGACACAGAATATCACCCACGGTGTCCAGCACTGGTCGATCCCGCTGACCGCTGCCCAGCGGGCGACGCTCGCCAAGGACGGTCGCCTGCTCGTCTCCTACGAGACGCCACAGAACGAGGTCCAGGCCTTCGACCTCGAACTCAGCGGACGGCGGTGAAGTCCAAGCCGCCGGCGGCGTTGCGAAGCTCGAGTTTGCTGGAGTCGATCTCGTAGGAGACCTCGCCCTTCAGACCGTTCAGGAGACTGGACTCGAGTTTCGCCGCGTCACCGGCACAGGCGCGGCGAGTGGTCGCGAGCTCCCCGAAGGTCAGCTTGCCGGGAGCCTGCGCCACCATGCCCTGGAACTCGTTGCAGCCGGTCGATCCGGTGACGCGTTCGCCGTTCAGCGTCATCCACGCCTTCTCCGATCCGGCCTGGTGGGAGGCGACCTCGCCGGTGATCACGGTGTTCAACGCCCACTTGGTGCCGTCGAGGGCCAGGTCCGGTTCCGCGGTCTCGCGGTCCTGGAGGGCGATCGTCGTACCGCCGGACGTCACGTTGAGGGTGTCGCCGTCGAGCTTCCAGGACGGCTTGCTGGACAGGATGCCGGACAGCCAGCCGTCCTGGTCCTGCCGGCCGGGGCAGCCCATGTCCGTCATCATCAGGCCGTCCTTCAGCGACAGCTTGCCGTCACCGGTCGACACCTTCGACTGCATGGAGTTACAGCCCGCGTCGGCGATCAAACGCCCGTCATCGGTGAATTGGAGCCGGACCCGGGTGTTCTGGGCGAGCTGTTTCGGGGCGCCGTTCTCGGTCACGGCGGTCGACAGCCACGACTTGCCGGTGAGCGTTCCACCGGCGGTCGACTCGTTCCCACAGGCGGTCAGGGCGAGCAGCAGACCGGCGCCGGCCACTGCGATCATCCGCATCTTCACACTCTACGGACGCGCTTGTTGGTCCGCCTGTTGCACGCTAACTGCGCGTAAAGTCGGGACCTCGGGGTTGGCCTTTCACATCACGGTTGGATAACGTCAGGCGCGTCGTACCCGCGAGAGCGAATGTGAACGCCAAGGCCGGCAGTGCCGGCCCCACTGGGGATTCAATCGAACAGTCGTGGGCCACGCTGGAGTTCTGGGGCAGTCAGTGCAGGCCCGTCGAGCAACGAAGGAACCTTTTCCATGCCCCCCACCCGAACTGCCCGGAGCCGCGTGGTCATTCCAGCGGTATTCCTTGCCATCGGCGCACTCATCGCAGCGCCGATCGCCGTACAAGCGGCCAAGGGATCCCCTGAAGCAGTGACCACGGCCAGCGCCGCGGACAGCACGGTCACCGACCTCCCGAGCGTCGGACGCGTCGAAACCTGCGTCCTGGACGCGAACTCCGGCTGTACGGTGCTGCACGGCTTCGGCAAGAAGCCCGTCGCCATCACCGCCACGGCCTCCGGACCGGCAATCCTCTCGATCGACCCGAGCCGGACCGATGACAAGTCCTACCGGCTGCGTGCCCTGCGCTACGACGGCAACAGGTACCGCGCCGGCACCAAGCTGACCTATACCGCGCACTACGACTTCGTCGCGGCACCGGCACAGCCGACCACCCCGACGCCGACCCAGACCACCACCACCCCGACGAAGCCGCCGACCAGCACGCCGACGACCACGTCGACCCCGACGAAGCCGCCGACGTCGACCCCCACGACGACGGCTCCGACGACCACCGCGCCCAGTACGGCGACACCGACCTCGTCGCCGGCGGGCACCTGCACCAATCCGTCGTTCCTCACCACCTCGACGAACAACCAGGGTGACGGGCGGACCTTCGGCGCGTACTACGTCCACAACAACATGTGGAACAACGACAACGGCACCTACACGCTGGGCGCCTGCAACTACAACAGCTGGTACGTCGAGGTCACCCAGCCGCTGCCCGGCGACAAGGGTGTTCAGGCGTACCCGAACGTGCACAAGGACTACGACGACGTCGCGTTGTCGAAGATCCAGTCGGCCAAGTTCGCGGCGGCGACCCCGGCCAGCTGCGACGGCTGCATCTACAACGTCGCGTTCGACGCGTGGATCGGCGACGGCCTGAACAACGAGCTGATGATCTGGACCGAGAACAAGGGCCAGGTCCCGGCCGGCCGCAAGGTGGGCACCGTGAACTTCGGTGGCTTCACCTACGACGTGTGGCACGAGGACGGCTACACCGCCTACGTGTCGCAGGTGACGCAGAAGTCCGGCACGATGCCGCTGGCGAGCTTCTTCAGTGACATGGTCAACCGTGGCTGGGCGCCGAAGGCGACGACCTGGCAGGTCGACTACGGCATCGAGGTCGTGTCCACCGCCAACGCCAAGAAGCGGTTCGACTTCACCGACTTCTCCATCCAGGAGAACTGAGCAGCAGGACCCCATCCGCGCTCGCGCGAACGCACGTGGCCGCCGCGACCCTCCAGGTCGCGGCGGCCGCATTGCGTAGGGTGCTGGGGTGATCGGTCTGGTGATCTTCGACAACGACGGCGTACTGGTGGACTCCGAGCGGCTGGCCAACTCGATCCTGGCCGAGCTGCTGACCGAGGCCGGGTTGCCCTACACGTTCGAGGAAGCGGTGCGTGACTTCATGGGCGGCAGTATGGCGTCCATGCGGCAGAAGGCCGAGGCGCAGCTCGGGCGGCCGCTGCCGGCGGACCTGGAGGACCGGTACCACCAGCGCCTGTTCGACGGGTTCGCCCAGTTGCAGGCGATCGCGGGCGTCGAGGCTGTCCTCGACCACCTCGACGCAGAGGGAATCAGGTACTGCCTGGCATCGTCGGGTACGCATCGCCGGATCCGTACGGCGCTCACCGCGGTCGGGTTCCTGGACCGGTTCGAGGGCCGCATCTTCAGCGCCGAGGACGTTGCCCACGGCAAGCCCGCGCCTGATCTGTTCCTGCACGCTGCCCAGGAGCTCGGCGTGAAACCGGCCGACTGCGTGGTCGTCGAGGACAGTCCGCTGGGCGTCGCCGCGGCCAACGCGGCCGGCATGAAGGTCTTCGGGTACGCCGGGATGACGGACCCCGCGAAGCTGTCCGCGGCGGACGCGGTTTTCCACGACATGGCCGCCCTTGCCGACCTGATCGACGGCGCCTGAGACACTGGAAGGGCTATGTCTACCCTCCAGTCACTTAGCGGCGACCGCCCGGTCCGCGCCGAGGCGGTCGTTGATCTGGCCGCGATCCGCCACAACGTGGCCACGCTGCGTGCTCGTGCCGGCGGCGCGCAGCTGATGACCGTGGTCAAGGCCGACGGCTACGGGCACGGGATGGTCCCGGTCGCCCGGGCCGCTCGCGCGGCCGGTGCCGACTGGATCGGCGCCGCCGTACTCGAGGAGGCGCTCGCGCTGCGCGAGGCGGGCGACACCGGTCCGATCTTCTGCTGGTTGACCACGCCGGGCGAGCCGCTGTCCGACGCGATCGCCGCCGGCATCGACCTGTCCGCCGGCGCGCCCTGGGAGATCGATGAGCTGGCCGCCGGGGTGACCGACCGGGCGGCCCGGGTGCACCTGAAGATCGACACCGGCATGAGCCGCGGTGGCGCCGTACCCGAAGAGTGGCCCGCGCTGATCCGCGCCGCCGTCCGCGAGCAGCAGTCGGGCCGGATCGAAGTGCGGGGCATCTGGTCGCATCTGTCGTCCTCGGACGAGCCGAAGAGCCCGGCGAACGAGGCTCAGCTGGCCACGTTCCAGGAGGCGATCGAGGTCGCCGAGTCGTTCGGCATCGACGCCGAGTTCAAGCATCTGGCGAACTCGGGTGCCACGCTCGCGCTCCCCGAGACCCACTTCAACCTGGTCCGCCCAGGCGTCGCGACGTACGGGCTCTCGCCGTTCGGGCATGCGCTGCCGTCGGCGGAGCTGGGGCTGCGCCCGGCGATGACGCTGAAGGCACGGCTCGCGATGGTGAAGCGGGTGCCGGCCGGTGCGGGCGTCTCGTACGGCCTGACCTGGACCGCGCCGCGGCCGTCGACGCTCGGCCTGATTCCGCTCGGGTACGGCGACGGCCTGCCGCGGCACGCGTCCAACGGAGCACCGGTCCTGTCCGGTGGACATCGCCGTACGATCGTCGGCCGGATCTGCATGGACCAGTGCGTGGTCAACCTCGAGGACGATGAGGCGGCCGCGGGCGACGAGGTCGTGCTTTTCGGCCCCGGGACCAACGGCGAGCCGACGGCGGACGACTGGGCCGACGCCGCGCGGACGATCAACTACGAGATCGTGACCCGGCTGGGCGCCCGGATTCCCCGCCGGTACGTCGACAGCGCTCAAGACCTTCCCCACCCCACCACCCCAGTCGAAAGGTAGACCGGTATGTCCAAAGCAGGACGGACTGCTGGTCTGATCGGGGCCGCGGTCGGAGTGCTCGCCGCGGGAGCGGCAGCCGGCGTCGCCGTCGAGCGGCAGGTGATCGGCCGACGGTCCAGTCAGCGCGCGCAGCTCGAGGCCGAGCCGTTCGGCTCGATGCGCGGTACTCCACACGTCTTCACTGCCGACGACGGCGTCGAGCTGTACGTCGAGGTCGACGAGCTGAAGCGGTCCCGCCGGCCTGCGCAACCGAAGCGCCGGTTCGGGCGGAAGCTGCCGCTGCCGCCGGAGGACCTGACCGTCATCTTCGCGCACGGCTACGGCCTGAACATGGACTGCTGGCACTTCGAGCGCCGGGACCTGGCCGGCATCGGCACGTTGGTGTTCTACGACCAGCGCTCGCACGGCCGGTCCGGGCGCTCGCCGAAGGAGCACGTCAGCATCGAGCAGCTCGGCCGCGACCTGTACGGGATCATGGAGGAGTTCGCGCCGACGGGTCCGGTGATCCTGATCGGCCACTCGATGGGTGGCATGTCGATCATGGCGCTGGCCGAGCAGCATCCGGAGCTGTTCGCTGACCGGATCATCGGGGTCGGGCTGTGCTCGACCAGCGCGGGCGGCCTGGACCAGGTCCCGATCATCGTGCCGGGCAAGCTCGGGATGATGCTCCGCTCACTGGCCACGCCGACGGTCTCGGTGCTGGCGCGGATCCCCGACGTGGTGGAGCGCAGCCGGAAGGCCGGGACGGACATCAGCTACCTGCTGACCCGGAAGTACTCGTTCGGCTCGGAGGTACCGCCGGCGTACACCGAGTTCGTCAACGAGATGATCGCGGCGACGCCGATCTCGGTGATCGCGGAGTTCTACCCGATCTTCGCGCTGCACGACAAGTTCGACTCCCTGGAGCCGTTGCAGAAGGTGGAGTGCGTGGTGATCGGTGGCGACCGCGACCACCTGACCCCGTTCGTCCACGCCGAGGAGATCGTCCGGCGGGTGCCCGGCGCGGAGCTGGTCGAGGTGAAGAACTGCGGTCACCTGGGCCTGATCGAGCACCACGATGAGTTCACCGCCGCCCTCCTTGGCATGATCGAGCGAGCCGAACAATCCCTGGGACACACATGACCGACCTGCACGTAATGGACGCGACGTCCGACCACGTCGACCAGATCGTTGCCGTGATCCACCACGCGTTCTCCGCCCGGCGGGTGCTCGACCCGCCGTCCACCGCCCTGTCCGAGAACGCGACCACAGTGGCCGACACCATCGCGCAGTACGGCGGTCTGCTGGTTCGCAGCAACGGTGTTCCGGCCGGCGCGATGCTGTTCGAGGAGACCGGCGACGTGCTGAACCTGCGCCGCGTCTCGGTCGACCCGCGGCACCAGGGTCACGGGGTCGCGTCCGCGATGGTCGGGTGTGCCGAGGAGGTCGCCGTACAGCGAGGGTTGAATCGGGTCCAGTTGATCGCTCGGGTCGAACTGCCCGACACCGTGGAGTTCTGGCGGCGCCGCGGGTACTCGCTGGTCGAGCAGCAGGACCACAACCTGATCCTCGCGAAGGCGATGCCGATCGAGCTGATCGTGCCGACGGCCGACGACATGCGGGCGATCGGCGAGGAGGTCGCGGGCCAGTTGCGCGCGGGCGACGTACTCGTGCTGTCCGGAGACCTCGGCGCGGGCAAGACGACGTTCACTCAAGGTCTCGGTGCGGGACTGAAGGTGCGCGGTGACATCACGTCGCCGACGTTCGTGATCTCGCGGGTGCACCCGTCGCTGGCCGGCGGTCCGGCGCTCGTGCACGTGGACGCGTACCGGCTGGGTGGGATCGCCGAGTTGGACGACCTCGACCTGGACGCGAGCCTGGACGACGCGGTCACGGTGGTCGAGTGGGGCCACGGTCTGGCCGAGTCGCTGGCGCCGGACCGGCTGGACATCGTGGTCACTCGTGGCGACGACGACACCGACGAGACCCGCGAGCTGCGGATCATCCCGGTGGGACCGCGCTGGGCCGCATCCGGTGTTCGGGTGTCCGTACTGGAGAAGAACTGACATGTTGCTTGCCTTTGACACCTCGAGTGCGGCCGTCACGGTCGCGCTGGCCGATCCGCTGAGCGGTGAGATCGTCGCGTCCTCGACGACCGTCGACGCGTTGCGGCACGGCGAGCTGCTCGCGCCCGCGATCGCCGCGGCGCTGGAGACCGCCGGCTGTACGGCGCGCGACCTGACGCGGATCGCGGTCGGTGTCGGTCCTGGCCCGTTCACCGGATTGCGGGTCGGACTGGTCACTGCGCGGACCATGGCCGACGTACTCGGGATCGAGGTCGCCGGGGTCTGCAGCCTGGACATCCTGGCGCGGCAGTCGTCGCTGACGCTGCCGGTGGCCGTCGCGACCGACGCGCGGCGCAAGGAGATCTACTGGGCTCTGTACGACGGCCCGGCCGCCGACGGAAGCCGGCGTCGCCTGGAAGGGCCGGCGGTGGATCGTCCGGCCGAGGTCGCGCACGTGCTGTCGGGTCTGCCGGTGATCGGCCGGGGCGCGGTCCTGTACGCCGAGGCGCTCGGTGTGACGGACGTCGATGTCGCCGAGTACCCGTCGGCCGAGGTGCTAGCGACGGGCGTTGCGACCGGCACCCTCGACGTCGTCGAGCCTGACCCGCTCTACCTGCGCCGGCCCGACGTGACGATGTCCGCCGGGCCGAAGAGCGTGCTGCCGAAGTGAGACCAGCCATTCGACCGGCGACCGCGGACGATCTGCCCGCGCTGGTCGCGTTGGACGAGGTGTGCTTCGGGTCGGAGGCCTGGAGTACGGTCTCGTGGACGACCGAGTTCGACCGGTTGTCCGAGGATCGGGTGATCCTCGTCGCGGACGAGGGC
Organism: Kribbella sp. NBC_00889; assembly: GCF_045207705.1. Taxonomy (NCBI): domain Bacteria; kingdom Bacillati; phylum Actinomycetota; class Actinomycetes; order Propionibacteriales; family Kribbellaceae; genus Kribbella; species Kribbella sp. NBC_00889. The sequence continues at coordinate 8,829,448 of NZ_CP108783.1, forward strand.
GCGGCCGTCGGGTACGTCGTACTCCTGGTGCCACCGGTCACGCTGGACGTGGTCGAGTTGCTGCGGATCGCGGTGACCCCGGCCGAGCGGCGTACCGGGATCGGCCGGCAGTTGATGGCGGCGGCGCTGGCGCGCTGTGCCGGCCGGACCGTGTTGCTGGAAGTTGCTGCGGGCAATCAATCGGCTGGTGGGCTCTATGAAAGCTTTGGTTTCCAGGAGATCAGCCGGCGGCGCGGGTACTACGCCGGCGGCGAGGATGCGGTGATCATGCGGTGGCGGGAGGAATTGTGATGGCGAACGAGCCCCTCATCCTGGGGATCGAGACGTCGTGCGACGAGACCGGGGTCGGGATCGTCCGCGGGCAGACGCTGCTGGCCGACGCGATCGCGTCCAGTGTCGAGGAGCATGCCCGGTTCGGCGGCGTCGTACCGGAGGTGGCCAGTCGCGCGCACCTGGAGGCGATGGTGCCGACGATCCGGCGTGCCTGTGAGACCGCCGGGATCGAACCGACCGACGTCGACGCCGTCGCGGTCACCAGCGGGCCGGGCCTCGCCGGTGCGCTACTGGTCGGCGTGGCCGCGGCCAAAGGGCTCGCGCTGTCGCTCGACAAGCCGCTGTACGGCGTGAACCACCTCGCGGCGCATGTCGCCGTCGATACCTTGGAGCACGGCGATCTGCCCAAGGGCTGTGTCGCGATGCTGGTGTCGGGCGGGCACTCGTCGTTGCTCGCGGTCGAGGACATCACCGAGGGCGTGCTGCCGATGGGGAGCACCATCGACGACGCCGCGGGCGAGGCCTTCGACAAGGTCGCGCGGGTGCTGGGGCTGCCGTTCCCGGGTGGTCCATATGTCGACAAGGCGGCACGGGACGGTGGTGACCGGCTCTACGTCACGTTCCCGCGTGGCCTGACGTCGCAGCGCGACCTCGAGCGGCACCGGTTCGATTTCTCCTTCTCCGGTTTGAAGACCGCGGTCGCGCGCTGGGTCGAGGCGCGGCGTCGCGACGGTGAGGACGTGCCGGTGAACCACGTCGCCGCGGCCTTCCAGGAGGCGGTCTGCGACGTACTGACCCGCAAGGCGATCGACGCGTGCAAGGACCGGGGCTTCGAGCACCTGTTGATCGGTGGCGGTGTCGCGGCGAACTCACGGCTGCGCGTGATGGCTGAAGAACGGTGCTCGGCGGCAGGCATCGCCGTACGGGTGCCGCGGCCGGGGTTGTGCACCGACAACGGCGCGATGGTGGCAGCGCTCGGCTCGGAGCTGGTCCGGGCCGGGAAGTCTCCGTCGCCGTTGGGATTGCCGGCCGACTCGTCGATGCCGATCACCGAGGTGCTGAACAAATGAAGTGGACACACCCGCACGGGTTCGAGGCCGACGACGACACGTCCCGGATCGACGTCGACGTGGTGCACGGCTTCCTGAGTACGTCGTACTGGGCGCCAGGGATCCCGCGGGAGGTCGTGGCGCGGTCGATCGCGGGGTCGCTGAACGTCGGAGTGTTCACGTCGGACGGGGCGATGGTCGCGTTCGCTCGCGCGGTGACGGACCGGGCGACGTTCGCGTGGATCGCGGATGTGTTCGTGGTGCCTGAGCAGCGCGGGCATGGGTTGGGGAAGTTCGTCGTGGCCACGCTGCTCGACCATCCCGAGTTGCAGGGTGTACGTCGCGTCATGCTCGGGACCGAGGACGCGCACGAGCTCTACCGGCGGCACGGTTTCACCGAGCTCGCCGCCGACGGCCGCATGATGGGCATCCGTCGCGATCCCGCGGACATCTACGGCCGCCCATGACAGTGTCATTGCCGCGCCTCCGGCACGGCGGGTCATGGGGCTTCGACTCCCGCCCTTCCCTCGTCACTCCGGTCGCTTCGCTCCCTGCGCTCCTCAGTCCAGGGCGGGAGGCCCCATGACCGGTCCTGCTGTGGATCTGGTGTGGCATCCTGCCGGGGCGACGGATCTGGTGGTGCTGGCTCATGGCGGGCAGGAGCATTCGACCGCGGTTCCTCATCTGTGGCGGGCGCCGATCCTGCGGATGTGGCCGTTCGCTCTCGCCGCCCGGTCGGCTGTTCCCACGGCGGCGGTCGGCATGCTGCGCTATCGGTATCGCGGGTGGAACGGGTCCGCCGCCGACTCTGCCGTTGATCTCCGGGCGGTCCTCGACGAGCTGCCACCGGTGATCCGCCGGGTGGTGCTGATCGGGCACTCGATGGGTGGCCGGGCGGTCGTGGCCGCAGGCAATCATCCTCGGGTGGCCGGCGTACTGGCCTTGGCTCCTTGGCTGCCCGAGGGTGAGCCGCTGGCCGCGCTGCGTCCGCCGGTGACGTTCGCCCATGGCACGGACGACACGATCACCGATCCGCGCGCGACCGCCGCGTACGCCGAGCGCCTCCGCGCAGCCGGCACTCCGGTCACGATGTATGCGCTCGCCGGGGAGGGCCACGCCATGCTCCGTCGGCCGACCGAGTGGAACACCGTGGTCGCCAACTTCACCACCACGGCCCTGAACACCACAGCACCGGCCCGTGGCACGGACGGCCCGCGCGTTGAGTCACTCCCGCAGTACGGTCCGAAGGCGTTGTTGCCGATCGCGGTCGGATCGATTGCGGTGGCACGCTTCCGGCTGCCGGTCGTGGAACGGTTCGAAGCGCACTGCAGTGCGGGGAAGAGCACGGCAGCGGGCAGAGACCTGGGGTGACTTCGCCGCCTGCTCCCCAGGTGAACGGTCAGCGGCCAACCGGTTTCTGCCACCCACCCTGCCGAACCCAGGTGAACGCCCGACTGCACCCGCATGACACTCAGTCGACGTCCGTCTCCTCAGACCGGACGTCGCCCGTTTAGTGGCGGATCCCCGGGGAGTGCAGCAGCAGACGCAGCACCTCGCCTACCGGCAGGTCGCCCGGGGACCCGCTCGCGAAATCGATCATATGTTCGAATGCACTCACAATGCAAGTCCGGCCCGAAGGGAGTTCACAGCATGCCAGCCAGCAAGGACAGACTCCGATGGAGGGCCTCCCGGAGCCCGTGCGTGCGCTGATCGAGGAGTACAAGCAGGGCCTGGGCCTGGCAGCGCTCGAATGGCTCAGGGCTCGATCTTGACCCGGCGGCAGGAGTAGGCGACGGCGTCGCGACCAATGCGCGTGATGATCAGCGTGGCGGACTCCGAGCCCTTCGGAGCGAGCTTCTTCCGGAGCTGGGCCGGGTCGACGTCCACCCCGCGCTTCTTGATCTCGAGCGTGCCGATGCCCTGCGTGCGGACCCAGGATCGCAGTGCCTTCTCCTTGTACGGCAGCTCCTCCACCACCTCGTACGCCGACGCGAGCGGGGTCGGCACGAGCTTCGGCGCGGTGACGTACGCGATCCGCGGATCGAGCAGCCACCCGTCGACAGCAGCGGCCACCGCGGTCACCAGACCGGCCCGCACAACGGCACCATCCGGCTCATAGATGTACCGCTCGACAGGACCGCTCTCAGCCTCGGGCGCATCCGCCACATTCACGCCACTGGGTAGCAACGTCGCCCGCCGCGGGGTGCCGGTGTACAGCGCCCCGGACCACAGCGCGGCCTCCTTCACCTCACCGGCGTCGGAGATCCACTCCGCCTCGACGCCCTCAGGTACGGCGTCGTGCGGGATGCCAGGCGCGACCTTCACGCAGGCAGTCCGCTGCAGGAGCTCGGTGACAAAGGTCCACGGCGGTGAGTAGGCATTGTGGTCGAACACGCGTCGACCATCAGCGCGTCGAGCGGGGTCCGCGAACACGACGTCGTATGGCGTGAGCTCGGTGGACTCGGCGTCGCCGACCATGACCTCACCGGGCAGACCGAGCGCGGCCAGGTTGGCGCGGGCTGTAGCTGCGGTCTCCGGGTCGCGTTCGACGCCGGTGACCCGTAGACCGGCGTGGGCCGCACTGATCAGGTCGCCACCGATCCCGCAGCCCAGGTCGACCACACTGCTGCCCGGCAACGCCGCCGCGATGCGTGCGGCCCGGTGCGTGCCGACCGTGGTCCTGGTGGCCTGCTCCAGACCGTCCGGGGTGAAGTACATCCGGGCCGCATCCGCTCCGAACTTGGCGACCGCCCGGTGCCGCAGCGATGCCTGAGTGACCGCGATCGTCACAAGCGTCGCGTCGTACCGGCGCCGCAGCCTCTCGACCAGCTGCAGCTCCTTGCCGGGCTGGTACGCCGCACAGGCCTCCGCAAGCACCTCGGCGCCCGGCCCGTCCAGCAACGCGGTGACAGTCACCCACACACCCTAGAGCGGGCTCGAGCAGCTCCTGCTCCAGCTGTTGGTGGCGGAGGAGTAGAGGCGCCAGTTCATGGCCGCGCGGGTCTTGGGGCCGTAGATACCGTCCACCACGAGCTTGTGCTTGCGCTGCACCGTCTTGACCACTGCGCGGGTGTTGCTGCCGTAGATGCCGTCGACTGCGAGGTGGGTGCCGTAGCAGAAGTTCAGGTTGCGCTGCAGGACCTGGATGGCGGTGTCGGGGTCGCCGTACACGGTGGAACCGCGGTGTGGGTCGTCGCCGTACATGAGGTTGCAGGTGGTCCTCTTGCTCGCGTAGATCGACGGCATCGGGATACCCCAGCTGCTGTTGACCGGCACCAGGATGGCCGCGCGGCACTGTGGCAGTGCGCCCGCGGCGTTGGTCTCTGCCTCGGCGGAGGTGCGGGTCGCGTCGGTCGACTGATCGGCCGGAGCCTGCTCCGCCGGCTGATCTGCGGCGGGAGCTCCAACGCTCGGGGTGGCCGGCTGGTCCTTCGACGCTCCGGCGGCGACCGCTCCGACGGCCACCACGCCCACTGCGGCAAGGACCGCGATCGTGCGCCCGGACAGGTTGGGTAGAGACGGGAAGCTGATGGCCATGGTCTCTCCTCGGACCCGGTGGTAAGCCCTCCTGGGGAAACGGTCGCACGGCGACCGGGGTCAGGCCCAGCGTTCGGCCACAATCCGTACCCGGCCGGTCACGGACTCCGCCGACAGAGGAAGTCTGGCACTCGAGTTGACCGAGTGCTAATCGCGGCCTAGATTCGGTGTTGGCACTCTCCACCCGAGGGTGCCAGCGGTCCGGCCTCTGACCCCCGCGACGGCAGGGGAGCGCGACCACCCTGAACTGCAGACAAGCAAATCGACCGTGGAGGTCAGCAAGTGTCGGTCACGATCAAGCCGCTCGAGGACCGCGTCCTCGTCGCGCCGCTCGAAGCCGAGCAGACCACGAAGTCCGGCCTGGTGATCCCGGACACCGCCAAGGAGAAGCCCCAGGAGGGCGAGATCCTCGCCGTCGGCCCCGGCCGCATCGACGACAACGGCAACCGCGTCCCGCTGGACGTCGCCGTCGGCGACAAGGTCATCTACTCCAAGTACGGCGGCACCGAGGTCAAGTACGACGGCCAGGACTACCTGATCCTGGGCGCCCGCGACATCCTCGCAGTCGTCAGCAAGTGACGGCCGCTCGCTGTTCCTGACTGACACCGCCCTGGTGCCCTCCCGGCGCCGGGGCGGAGTCGGTCCGGGGCAGCGAGCTCGGAACTGCTGTTACGAAGCGCGAATTTCAGAGAGGGACTGGATTTTTCATGCCGAAGATCCTCGAGTTCGACGAGAACGCTCGGCGCGCGCTGGAGCGCGGCGTCGACAAGCTCGCGAACACGGTGAAGGTGACGCTGGGGCCGAAGGGCCGCTACGTCGTCCTGGACAAGAAGTGGGGCGCCCCGACCATCACCAACGACGGTGTCACCGTCGCCCGTGAGGTCGAGCTGGACGACCCGTTCGAGAACCTTGGTGCGCAGTTGGCCAAGGAGGTCGCCACCAAGACCAACGACATCGCCGGTGACGGCACCACCACCGCGACGGTGCTGGCGCAGGCACTGGTGCACGAGGGCCTGCGGGCCGTCGCCGCCGGGGTCAACCCGATGGGCCTGAAGAAGGGCATCGAGGCGGCCGTCGAGGCCGTGTCGGCCAAGCTGATCGAGACCGCGCGGCCGGTCGACGACAAGGGCGACATGGCCCACGTCGCCACCATCTCCGCCCGGGACGCCGAGATCGGCGCCCTGATCGCGGACGCGTTCGACAAGGTCGGCAAGGACGGTGTGATCACCGTCGAGGAGTCGAACACCTTCGGGACCGAGCTCGAGTTCACCGAGGGCATGCAGTTCGACAAGGGCTTCATCTCGCCGTACTTCATCACCGACGCCGAGGCCGGCGAAGCGGTGCTGGAGGACCCGTACATCCTGATCCACCAGGGCAAGGTCTCCGCGATCGCGGACCTGCTGCCGCTGCTGGAGAAGGTCGTGCAGTCCGGCAAGACCCTGCTGATCATCGCCGAGGACGTCGAGGCCGAGGCACTGTCCACCCTCGTGGTGAACAAGATCCGCGGCAACTTCACCTCCGTCGCCGTCAAGGCGCCGGGCTTCGGTGACCGCCGCAAGGCGATGCTGGAGGACCTGGCCGCGCTGACCGGCGCGCAGGTCGTTGCTCCGGAGGTCGGGCTGAAGCTGGACCAGGTCGGTCTGGAGGTGCTCGGTTCGGCGCGCCGGATCGTGGTCTCCAAGGACAACACCACGGTGGTCGACGGCGCCGGCAAGTCCGACGACATCGACGGCCGGGTGAACCAGATCAAGGCCGAGATCGAGCGCACCGACTCCGACTGGGACCGCGAGAAGCTGCAGGAGCGGCTGGCCAAGCTGGCCGGTGGCGTCTGCGTGATCAAGGTCGGCGCGGCCACCGAGGTCGAGCTGAAGGAGAAGAAGCACCGGATCGAGGACGCCGTGTCCGCGACCCGGGCCGCGATCGAGGAAGGCATCGTCGCCGGCGGCGGCTCCGCCCTCGTGCACGCGGCTGCTGTCCTGGACAAGGGTCTGGACCTCGAGGGTGACGAGCTCGCCGGTGTCCGGATCGTCCGCAAGGCGATCGTCGAGCCGCTGCGCTGGATCGCCGAGAACGGCGGCTACGAGGGCTACGTCGTGACCGCCAAGGTCGCGGAGCTGGAGGTCGGCAGCGGCTTCAACGCCGCCACCGGCGAGTACGGCGACCTGCTGGCTCAGGGCGTGCTGGACCCGGTCAAGGTGACCCGGTCCGCGCTCGCCAACGCCGGCTCGATCGCCGCGCTGCTGCTCACCACCGAGACCCTCGTGGTCGACAAGCCCGAGGAAGAGGAGCCCGCCGCAGCCGGTCACGGCCACGGTCACGGTCACTGATCCTCAGGTAGTAGTTCCACAGCACCGCCCCGGCAGTCCTGCCGGGGCGGTGTTCTGTTGGGATGGGCTTGTGACGCTGATCAGAGAACGTGGCGAGCAGGACCTGGAGATCTGCGTCCGGCTGTTGCGGGATGTGCATGAGGTGGCTGGGTACCCGGTGAGCTGGCCGGCGGATGCGCGGAAGTGGTTGACGCCGGAGGACGGGCTCGGGTGCTGGGTGGCTGTCAGCGACGGGCGCGTGGTGGGGCACGTGGCGCTGACCGCCAACGGGTCTGACGGGGTGTCCGTGGAGCGGTTGTTCGTGGATCCGAAGGCGACCCGCGCGGGGATCGGACGGCAGTTGCTGGATCATTCGGTGAAGACGGCGGCTGAGCTCGGGCGGAAGCTGTCCTTGGAGGTCGTGGACAATCGCGGCGCGGCCGAGCGACTGTACCGGCGGGCCGGATGGCTGGAGACCGGCCGCACGCCGATCGACTGGGGTGGCGACCAGGCCTGCGAGCTCATCCACTTCGACGCCCCCAGCTAAGGGACGAGGATCGAGCGGTGGGGCATCCGTACGGGCCAGTAGTGACAGATCGTGACCAGAATCTGGTGGTGATCACGAATTGCCACTAGGCAACGGAAGGTGAGAGCCGTACCATCTTTCAGGCTGACCGGTCCGACACGAGGGGGCGAGGGTGACCGAGGTCCAAGTACCACACACCCACGACCGGGTCGAGCTTCGAGATCTTGCCGCACGCGCGAGCGAAGGCGATCGGACAGCTCTGAACGACCTGCTCACCAGGGTGCGTGCCGTCGCCCACCGCTATGTGCGGTCGAGGCTGTGGACCTATCCGGGCGGCGCCGACATGGTCGACGACGTCGCGCAGGAGGTTTGTGTCGCGGTGTTCGGCGCACTCGGCCGGTACCGCGACGAGGGGAGGCCCTTCGAGGCTTTCGTCTACGGCATCGCGGCTCGCAAGGTCGCCGATGCCCAGCGTGCGTTCGCGGTGGCCGACGTTTCGACGCCGGACCTGCCGGACGGCGCGGACGAGTCACCGACGCCGGAGGAGCACGCGGTCCGGCATTCGGAGGTCCAGCACATCATGGGGCTGCTGGACAAGTTGCCGGTGAAGCTGCGGGAGATCCTGCGGCTCCGGGTGGTAGCGGGGATGTCAGCCGAGGAGACCGGCCGGGCACTGGGGATGACACCGGGGGCGGTGAGGGTCGCACAACATCGAGCGTTGAACACGCTCAGGGGGTTTGTGGGGCATGAGGCACAGCTGGAAAGAGGAGCAGGGGAGGGGCATCATGGCTGACCGTTTCGATCTCGACGCGATCGACGCTGATGACGCACTGCTCGACCTACTGGCCGTTGGGGGGGAGACCGCGCTCGGCGCGGGAGAGCACGACCCGGCCGTCAAGCTGCTGGCAGAGCTACGGCTCGCGGTGGAGGTGGAGGACGAACTCCCGGTCGAGACGATCGACGACCCGGAGAGCTTCCTGGCGCGCTGCGCGGCTCTGAACCCGGTGACGGACCCGTTCGCCCGCAAGGTGGCGGCCCGCGGTCTGGCACTCGGTGTCGCCGCCGTGGCCGCGCTGTCGGTCTCCGGAGTGGCCGCCGCGGTCACCGGCGACCCGTTGTCGCCGTACGAGAAGGTCATCGAGAAGATGGTCGACGCGGTCCGCCCGCAGACCAGCTTCCCGAAGGAACAGCTCGACGGTATGCCGGTGGTCGACAAGACCAAGATCGTCAAGGTCGCCAAGGACTACCAGAAGAAGCAGGAAGAGAAGGCCGCCGAGGAGAAGGCGAAGTCCGACGGGACCGTCGCGGCCGACCAGCTCCCGCAGGCGACCACCGACGTGAACCCGCCGCTGGCCAGGCCGCTCCCGAAGGAGCTGCCGAGCATCATCCAGCAGCCGGTGGTGCCGCCGGCGACGCAGACGACGCAGCCGCCGGGCCAGACGGGCAACGGTCAGACCGACGAGCCGGGCTCCGCCCCGACGGATCCGCCCACGTCGGACCCGACGCAGGACCCGACCACGGATCCGACCCAGGACCCGACGACGGACCCGACTGCGCCGCCGACGGACCCGACGACGCCGCCGGCCACGGAGCCGACCGACCCGCCGTCGACCCCGCCGGACAACGGCGAGACCGGGACGGACAACGGCGACACGACGACGCCGCCGAGTACGGCGCCGAGCGGCGACACCGGCACGGGCTCGGGCGACTCGAGCACCGGCGACGCCGGCTCGGACAGCGGCAGCCAGACGGTCCCGGGCGACACGAACCCGGCGCCCGAGCAGCCTGGCGACGACACGCCCGGTGACAACCAGGAGCCTGCGGGCGGCGCCTTGACCGACCTGCTGGAGAAGGTCCTGCCGGTGCTGCCGACCCCGACCGGGGTCGTGGCCGAGCTGAAGAGTGCCGAGACGTTCTTCAGCGCCACTACGGACGCGAAGCACTCCAGCGGCGAGGTCTCGAGCGGTTCCGTGAAGGCGACGTACCCCCAGGGCAAGCACTCCACCGGCCAGTACGCCGAGGGCAAGCACGCCGCCATCGAGCGCACCCACGGCTCGCTGGAGGACCAGACCGTCCTGCAGATCCTGGGCGTGGTCAACAAGCGGACGAACTGACCCGCACACCACCCGCCGCCGGTCCGCGGCGGGTGGTGTGACCGGGCGGTTCGGGGGACTCGTGCGGCGCGGCTAGGATGGGGTTCCGATCTCGCCGTGCAAAGGTGCCTGTTTCCCCCATGGACATCACACCCGCTGGAGTTCCCGACAAGTTCGCCGTCCTCGGCCTCACCTTCGACGATGTGCTGCTGCAGCCCAACGAGTCCGACGTCATCCCGTCCGAGGCGAGCACCCGGTCCCGGGTCAGCCGCAACATCGAGGTGAACATCCCGCTGCTGTCCAGCGCGATGGACACCGTCACCGAGGCGCGGATGGCGATCGCCATGGCCCGCCAGGGCGGCCTCGGCGTCCTGCATCGCAACCTCTCGATCGAGGACCAGGCTCAGCAGGTCGATCTGGTCAAGCGCTCCGAATCCGGCATGATCGCTCAGCCGATCACCATCGGCCCCGACGCCAGCATCGGCGAGGCCGATGCGCTCTGCGCGCAGTACCGGATCTCCGGCGTCCCGGTGGTCGACAACGCCGGCGTACTCGTCGGCATCGTGACGAACCGCGACATGCGGTTCGAGAACGACCTGTCCCGGCCGGTGCACGAGGTGATGACCAAGCAGCCGCTGATCACCGGCAAGCAGGGCATCTCCGCCGACGACGCGATGGCGCTGCTCAGCAAGCACAAGGTGGAGAAGCTGCCGCTGGTCGACGACGCCGGCAAGCTGACCGGCCTGATCACGCTGAAGGACTTCGTCAAGCGCGACAAGTTCCCGCTGTCCACCAAGGACGATTCGGGCCGGCTGCGGGTCGGTGGCGCGATCGGCTTCTTCGGTGAGGCCTACAAGCGGGCGATGACGCTCGTCGAGGCCGGCGTCGACGTGCTCGTCGTGGACACCGCGCACGGTCACTCCCAGGCCCAGCTGGAGATCATCCGCAAACTCAAGGCCGACCCGGCCACCCGCGGCGTCGACGTCGTCGGCGGCAACGTCGGGACCCGGGCCGGCGCCCAGGCGCTGGTCGACGCGGGCGCGGACGGCGTCAAGGTCGGCGTCGGACCGGGGTCGATCTGTACGACGCGGGTCGTGTCCGGCGTCGGCGTACCGCAGGTCACCGCGATCTACGAGGCCTCGCTGGCGTGCAAGCCGGCCGGCGTACCGGTGATCGGGGACGGCGGCCTGCAGTACTCCGGTGACATCGCCAAGGCGCTGGTCGCCGGCGCGGACACCGTGATGCTGGGTTCGCTGCTGGCCGGCTGCGAGGAGTCCCCGGGCGACCTGGTCTTCATCAACGGCAAGCAGTTCAAGGCGTACCGCGGGATGGGTTCGCTCGGCGCGATGCAGTCCGGCGGCCTGCGCAAGTCGTACTCCAAGGACCGCTACTTCCAGAGCGACGTCGGCAGCGACGAGAAGCTGATCGCCGAGGGAGTCGAGGGCCAGGTCCCGTACCGCGGCCCGCTCGCGGCCGTCGCCCACCAGCTCGTCGGCGGCCTCCGCCAGTCGATGTGGTACTGCGGCTCCCGCACCGTCCCGGAGCTCCAGGAGAAGGGCCGCTTCGTCCGCATCACCTCGGCCGGCCTCCAGGAGTCCCACCCCCACGACATCCAAATGACAGTCGAAGCCCCCAACTACTCCGGCCACTGACCAACCCCGAACAGCCCCACACAGACCGTGTGGGGCTGTTCCGCGTCCACTGACCCTCCAGCCGGTTATGCGGTGACTCTGCGTACCGGATGGCTGGGGCTCCATGGTTCTGCTGATGCTGGCCGCCACGCTGTACGGCGTCCTCCAACTCCTCGTCCTCGCCTGGCCTACCCGCACAGTCCGACTTCCGACAGCACCCTGACGCGCCCACGCGCGAGGACGACATCGCCGACAACCTGATCAAGCGACTGAACAACGCCCTGAACACTAGGAGGCCGGGATGAGTGAGCCGGGGGAGAGGGTGGTCCGTGAACTGCTGGGCTCACTGCCCGTGTTTGCGGGTGATCTGAATCGAGCGTGCCGGGTTTATGAGGAGTCCAGCGGATGCGTACATGGAGCCGCCGACCCCCGAGTCCTTCCTGATCGATCTGGCGTTCAGTGCTGTCCAGCGGTATTTGGTCGGCGGGGCAGCGGAGGCTGAGCAGTTGCGCGCGTTGCTGGCGTTCATGGAGGACCAGCTCGGGCGCGACCCTGAGGACGAAGCGTTGATCGGTGATGCTTTTGCGGGTTGTCTGCCGGAGCCGGGGATCGCGGCGACGACGTGCTCGACTGGCTCGGGCCGAAATTGCACGCGCTCAGGTTCGAGAAGCTACGCGAGGAGGATGCCGCTGCGCCGGATTCGACAGTTCAGTTCCTCTTCCGGATGGCGGACGCCGTGCCATCCCTTCGCGGACGGCTCGACGAGCACTTCCATGAGAACCGCCGACGCCCTTCCGCGCATTCCTTCGTCGGCGAGATCGCCCTCGAAGCTCCCGGACTCGTCGCATCGGGCCGAGCCGATCTCGTCCGGCCACTCCTCGATTTCCTGGAGGCGGAGTACGGCGCTGATGCGGATGTCGACAACGTGATCGCGGTGTCGTTCGTCGAAATGCTGCCGAACCGAGGCGACCGCGGCGCGGAGATTGAGAGCCTCCTGGGTCCCAAGCTGCGAGCGGAGCTGGAGCGGCAGCGCAGCTGGCCTGACCCGCCGGAGCCGACCGAGTGAGAGCCGACGCGGAGAGGGTCCCTCGTAGGCGGCCACCGGGGGCCGGGGCTGGGCGCGTCCTGACCTGGGGTGGGGCGGCCGGTAGGCTGCGGGCATGACCGAGATCGAGATCGGCCGCGCGAAGCGTGGGCGGCAGGCGTACGCGTTCGACGACATCGCGATCGTGCCGTCGCGGCGGACGCGGGACCCTGAGGAGGTCTCGGTGGCCTGGCAGATCGACGCGTACCGCTTCGAGTTGCCGATCCTGGCCGCGCCGATGGACTCGGTGATGTCGCCGGCCAGCGCGATCGCGATCGGCAAGGCCGGCGGTCTCGGCGTACTGAACCTCGAAGGCCTCTGGACCCGGTACGAAGACCCGACCAGCCTGCTCGAGGAGATCACCTCGATCAGCCTGCAGCAGGCGACCACCCGGTTGCAGGAGATCTACTCGGCGCCGATCAAGCCCGAGCTGATCTCGCAGCGGGTGCAGGCGATCCGCGACTCCGGCGTCACCGTGGCCGGCGCGCTGTCGCCGCAGCGGACCAAGCAGTTCGCCAAGCATGTCGTGGATGCGGGTGTCGACCTGTTCGTCATCCGCGGTACGACGGTCTCCGCCGAGCATGTGTCGGGCCAGGCGGAGCCGCTGAACCTGAAGCAGTTCATCTACGACCTCGACGTACCGGTGATCGTGGGCGGGTGCGCGACGCACCAGGCCGCGTTGCACCTGATGCGGACCGGGGCGGCCGGCGTACTGGTCGGCTTCGGTGGCGGTGCGGCGCACACCACGCGCAAGGTGCTCGGTGTCGCCGTGCCGATGGCGTCCGCGGTGGCTGACGTCGCAGCCGCGCGGCGCGACTACATGGACGAGTCCGGCGGTCGCTACGTGCACGTGATCGCGGACGGCTCGGTCGGCCGGTCCGGCGACGTGGCGAAGGCGATCGCCTGTGGTGCCGACGCGGTCATGGTCGGTTCGCCGCTGGCCCGGGCGAGCGACGCACCGGGCGGCGGCTTCCACTGGGGTGCCGAGGCCTGGCACGCGGACCTGCCCCGCGGCGAGCGGGTCGAGGTCGGCGTCACCGGGACGCTCGAGCAGATCCTGTTCGGCCCTTCCTGGGTCCCGGACGGCACGATGAACCTGGTCGGCGCGCTCAAGCGCGCGATGGCCACCACCGGCTACACGGAGCTCAAGGAGTTCCAGCGGGTCGAGGTCGTCGTCGGTTGAGTACGGGCGTCCTGCTCCTGCACGGATCCAGCGGTACGCCGGACCTCGAGCGCGCCCGGATCCTCGAGGCCGAGGGGTACGACGTACTGGCGCCGCAGTGGTTCGACGGACCGATCAGCGAGATCCCGCTGGAGTCGTTCCCGCTGGACGAACTGGCGGCCCGCAACGACCGGCTGGCCGTGATGGGCATGTCCCGCGGCGCGGAGGCAGCGCTGCTGCTCGGTGCGCGCGACGAGCGGATCGACGCAGTGATCGGGTTGTCGCCGAGCGCCTACGTCTGGGGCTGGAACGATGCCGGTCGGCAGACGTCAGCGTGGACCTGGCGGGGCGAACCGCTGCCGTTCGTGCCGTACGACCCGGACTGGCAGGCGGACGACGACCCGCCGAGCTTCGTCGGCTGGTACCGCCAGAGTCTCAAGCGGTACGCCGCTGAGGCGGAGGCGGCCCGGATTCCAGTGGAACGCACCCGGGGCGAGGTGCTGCTGGTTGCGGGCGGGGACGACAAGGTCTGGCCGTCGGTGGAGTTCGCCGAGCAGATCGCGAGGTCGCGCGGCGAACTCGGTACGCGCACCGTGTTCGCGGCGCGAGCCGGGCACCGGCCGTTGTTCCCCGGCGAGCAGGCCAAGACCGGCGGGCAACGGATGGCCCGTGGCGGAACGGTCGAGGCCGACCGCCAACTCGGAGCCCTCGCCTGGCCCGAGATCAGGAGAACGCTCGCCGGGTAGGCCGACGTGCGTCGGGTGCTCGTTGGTTGGGGAGTTCTGGAAGGATTGCCGCATGGGATGGTTCAGCCGACGGAGCAGCCAGGACGCAGACAACGTTGCCCTCGCCGCCGCGCGGGCCAGACTCTCCGCAGACGACGTGGACCAGGTGCGCTTCCTGATCACCACCAAGAAGACGGTGCACGCGGTCAAACTGATCCGGGACCGAACCGGCCTGGACCTGAAAGCAGCCAAGGAACTCGTCGACGACATCCGCCTCGGCCGGTACGTGCCGCCCACCACCGGGACGCCGCTCGTCCGCAGGCCGGGCACGAACCTGGCCGAGCGCACCCGCGCCCTCAAGGCCGCAGGTGAGCTCCACCAGGCGACTGCGCTGGTCGTCTCCGAGACCGGCATGACCGAACTCGAAGCCGGCCTGTTCGTCGGCGCCCTGAAAACCGAAATCCAGGACAGCTAGCCCTTCACGTAGGACAGCTTCTCCGCCACCTTCCCGTCCCTGAGCCGCAGTACGTCGACCCCGCGCACATGACCGCGCTCTCCGGACGCCTCCCGCCACGAGTACCGCCACCGCACCACGGCACGGTTGCCGAGAACCACCGTCTCCTCGGTCTCGAACCGCGGATCCTCTGTCCCGGCGAACAGCTTCTCCCACTCCGCCCGTACGGCGGCCGCTCCCTCGAACCGCGCGCCATCCGGCGACGGCGAGGTGGACTCGAACACACAGTCGTCGGTCGCGAGAGCCATCACCGCCTCCAGGTCCTGCTGGTCGAACGCCGCGCCGAAGCGAGCGATGGTGCCGCCGGCCGTCGACCAGCGCGGATCGCGCCCGAACGCGCCGATCAGTACGTCGGCCGGCCCGGTGAACCCCTCCACCCGGTCGGCGATCGCGCCGGACGAGCGGTAGATGTCCTCGCGCTCCGCGAACCAGGTGGCGACGTCGTCGACCGCCTCGGCATCGAGTTGAGCGTCCGTGCCGAGCGCCGCGGCCAGGTCCCAGCCGTGCACGAGGTAGTCGGCAGCCAGTTGGCGCAGGTACTCCGACGAATCCTCCTCGCCGTACGAGAGGTGCACCTTGTCGATCGGCCGGTTCGCGGCGCTCTTGGCGGCGCGGGCGGCAGCAGCGGCGGCCGCGACGGGATCGTCGCCGAGCAGGTCGCCGTCCAGCGAGTCGCCGACCTCGGCGATCGTCTGGCCCTCCATCAGCGGTACGGTCCAGCGCGCCTCACCGACGACGTGATTGACCAGTGTCCGCACGTCCCAGTCCTCGCACGGCGTCGGCGCGGTCCACTGATCTGCCCCGACCTCGTTGACCAGCCGGACGAAGTTGTCGGTCGTCCGCCGGTGCAGTTCCACCACATCCATGACCATCTCCCCCTTTGAGTACTCCGTGACGGAGCACTAAGCGTCAGCGTCCGCCCGGGGAGATGGGCCGTCAATGACCCGGCGGTTACAGGCCCAGCTGGAGTTGCTCGGCGGCGTCGTGGGCGTGCTGGGAGGCCATCAGGTCGCCGGTCGCGGCGAGCAGGTCGCCGTGATGCCGGTAGCAGGAGCCGGCCAGGTCCTTCATCACCGTGTCGTCGTCGGTGAACGGGATCAGCGCGGTCGCGACCTCCGCGCACCAGCCGGCCAGGTCGAGGGCCATCTCGCTCCGGCCCGCCTGGTGGTACGCCGCCGAGATGTCGAGCAGCACCTTCGCCCAGATCGGCGCATAGGTGCTCGTCTCGTACCGCATCCGGAGCGACTCGCGCTCTGACGAGATCGCGAACAGGTAGTGCGACTCCAAGCCCAGCGTCAGCGCCGCGTCCACATCCTGCAGCAACAACGGCCCGACCAGCTCAGCCAGCTCACTCGCGCGTACGGCGGCCGACTCGGGATCGGTCCGCCCGGACACCGTGGCGAGCGTCATCCCCGCCGCAGGCTCGCTCAGCGCCACCAGCCGGTGGTACTGCTCGAACGGCCCGAGCTTGATCTCCGCGTTCTCCAGCGCCGAGACCAGGTTCAGCGGGAGACCACGGTCCAGTTCCTCGGTCACCCGCGCGGCCGTCTCCGCGTCGGTGTCGAACGCCGTACGCAGGCAGGCCTCACCGTCCATGATCCGGCCGACGATGCCGAGGTGCTTGCCCTTCCGGGTCAGTGCGGCGACGAGTGTGCGCAGGTCCGTCGCCGACTCGGAGTCCGCGAGGGTGTCGGCCGTGGTCAGGCCGATCTCGTCCGCCTCGAGCGCGAGGTCGAGCCTGCCCTCCGCGGCGTGCACGTCGGCCGAGACCGCGGTCGCCGAGCAGAGGTACCGCGCGTACGACAGCGACTGCGGGCTGTCGTTGATCTGATCGGCCAGCTGCAGGAAGAGCTGGGTGGCCGCGTCTGCCGAGGCCACCGCCAGCGCGGGATCGCCGTACCGCCGCAGGATCAGCGCGTTCATCGCGAGCACCCGGGCGAAGTCCGGCTGATACTTCGGCCCGTCCGGCCCGCTGACCAGCTGCCCGTACGCGATCACCGCGCCGTCCATCTCCAGTACGGCGGTCGCACCGTGACCGCGATGTGCCTGGGTCATCGCCCGCCGCGCGCGCACGTCGGCCAGGAACGACGTCGCGTCGAGGACGCCGGCGTCGCTGAGCTCGGTGTAGCCGAGTTGGGCCTCGTGCAAGGCGGCAAGCGCTTCCTCGTGCCGGCCGGATGCGTTCAGGGAGCCTGCCAACTCGTACTGCGTCGCCGCCATCAGGTGCTTGGCCTCGTAGTGGTCCGGGTGTTCCCCGGCCCGCTCCCTGGCCAGCTCGATGACGCGTTGCTGATACGGCCCGGCCTCGTCGGCGCGGCCCTCCTCGATCAGCAACTGCGCAGTCTGCAGAGCCTCGCCGAGCTCGTCCTCAGGAGGCGTCCAAAGCCCCCCGCTGTCAACCATCTTGACGTTCCACCCCTTCGCAGGTTCAACGGATCACCCTACTGGTCGATGCACGTGCAGATGCAGGGCAGACACGAGGGAATTCCCTAGGGCTGACACGGCTATTACCGGCAGGTAGCCTGGATGAATGAGTGAGCAGACCTCGATTCCGGCGGATCCCGAGCTCGATCCGACTGCGTCGTACGCGACCGATCAGTCGGTGATCCGGCGGCTTTCGGGGCTGTTGCGGGCCACCGCCGGCACCCGGACGTCGTACGCGCCGACGACCGGTCAGCCGATCGCGGATCTGCCCCTGTCTGCCCCGGACGACGTGGAAGCCGCCGTCCGGTCGGCGCGGAGGACCCAGCAGACCTGGCGGCGGGTGCCGCTGGCCGAGCGGGCCGCGATCCTGCTGAGGTACCACGATCTGGTCCTCGACCACCGGCACGAGCTGGTGGATCTGGTGATCCGCGAGTCGGGCAAGGCGCGCAAGCAGGCGTTCGAGGAGGTTGCGCACGTCGCGCTGACCGCTCGGTACTACGGGCGCAAGGCGGCCGAGTTGCTCGAGCCGCAGCGCAAGCTGGGCATGTTCCCGGTCCTGACCCGGGCCGAGCAGCGGTTCGTGCCGAAGGGTGTCGTCGGCATCATCTCGCCGTGGAACTACCCGCTCAGTATGGCGATGGCCGATGGTCTGCCGGCCGTGCTCGCGGGCAACACGGTCGTACACAAGCCGGACAGCCAGACGCCGCTGACCGCGCTCCGGGCGATCGAGCTGCTCTACGAGGCGGGTCTGCCGCGGGAGGCGTGGCAGCCGGTCAACGGTGACGGCCCGACGGTCGGCGGCGCGATCATCCAGAACACCGACTACATCTGCTTCACCGGCTCGACCAAGACGGGCCGGCTCGTGGCCCGGCAGGCGGGCGAGCGGCTGATCGGCTGCAGCCTCGAGCTCGGTGGCAAGAACCCGATGCTCGTACTGCGTGATGCCGACGTGCACCGTGCGGCGGACGGCGCCGTCCGGGCGTGCTTCGCCAGCGCCGGGCAGCTGTGTGTCTCGATGGAGCGCCTCTACGTCGCCGACCAGGTGTACGACGCGTTCGTGACGGCCTTCCTGGACCGGGTGAAGAAGATCCGGCTGTCCGCGGGGACCGGCTGGGACGTCGACATGGGTTCGCTGATCTCGAAGGCTCAGCTGGAGACCGTGACCCGGCACGTCGAGGACGCGCGGGCCAAGGGCGCCGTCGTACTGGCCGGTGGGAAGGCGCGGCCGGACATCGGCCCGCTGTTCTACGAGCCGACCGTGCTGTCCGGGGTGACGCCGGAGATGCAGTGCTTCGACAACGAGACCTTCGGCCCGGTGGTGTCGATCTACCGGTTCTCCGACGAGTCCGAGGCGATCCAGCGCGCGAACGAGGGCGAGTACGGCCTGAACGCGAGCGTCTGGACCCGGGACGGCAAGCGTGGCCGCGCGGTCGCGGCCCAGTTGACGGCCGGCTCGGTCAACGTGAACGAGGGCTACGCGGCGACGTTCGGCTCGATCGACACCCCGATGGGCGGCATGCGGTCCTCCGGGCTCGGACGCCGCCAGGGCGTCGAGGGCATCCGCCGGTACGTCGACCCGCAGGCGATCGCGACCCAGCGGGTCCTGCCGATCGCGGCCTCGCACGGGCTGTCCGACCAGACGTACGCCGAACTGATGACCGGCGCCCTGCGCGTGCTCAAGAAACTGGGCCGTGCATGAGTTTCGACTACGACGTCCTGATCATCGGGTCGGGCTTCGGCGGCAGCGTCAGCGCGCTGCGGCTGACCGAGAAGGGATACAAGGTCGCCGTACTCGAAGCCGGCGCGCGGTTCGACGACGCCGGGTTCGCGAAGAACTCGTGGGACACGAAGCGGTTCCTGTTCGCGCCGCAGCTCGGCTGGTACGGCATCCAGCGGATCAGCGCGCTCCGCGACGTGATCATCCTGTCCGGAGCCGGCGTCGGCGGCGGCAGCCTGGTCTACGCCAACACGCTGTACGAGCCCCTGCCGGCGTTCTACACCGACCGCCAGTGGGCGCACATCACCGACTGGAAGGCCGAGCTCGCGCCGTACTACGACCAGGCCAAGCGGATGCTCGGCGTCACCACCTACCCCGGTTTCACCCCGGCCGACAAGGTGATGAAGCAGGTTGCCGACGACATGGGCGTGGGGGAGACGTTCCACCCGACCCCGGTCGGCGTCTTCTTCGGCGAGCCCGGCGTCGAGGTCGACGACCCGTACTTCGGTGGCGCCGGCCCGCGGCGTACCGGCTGTATCGACTGCGGCGAGTGCATGACCGGCTGCCGGCACAACGCGAAGAACACGCTGACCAAGAACTACCTCTACCTGGCCGAGAAGGCCGGCGCCGTGGTCCATCCGATGACCACGGTGACCTCGGTCGAGCCGCTTCCAGGTGGTGGGTACGCCGTCGACGTACGGCGTACCTCGAATCGCATGCAGACCAAGCGCTTCACGGCCCAGCAGGTGGTGTTCGCCGCGTCGGCCCTGGGTACGGCGAAACTGCTGCACCGGCTGCGCGACGAGGGCAAACTGCCGCGACTGTCCGACCGGCTCGGTGTGCTCACCCGGACCAACTCGGAATCGTTGCTGGGGGCAATCGCGAGGGACCGTGACGTCGACTACAGCCGTGGCGTCGCGATCACGTCGTCGTTCCACCCGGACGACATCACCCACATCGAACCGGTCCGGTACGGCAAGGGCAGCAACGTGATGTCGCTGCTGCAGACCGTGCTGACCGACGGCGACGGCGACCGGCCGCGCTGGCGGACCTGGTTGCGGGAGCTCCGCGTGCAGCGGAAGAACATCCGCCGGCTGTACGACCTGAAGCACTGGTCGGAGCGGACCGTGATCGCGCTGGTGATGCAGACCGCGGACAACTCGATCACCACGTTCGGCAAGCGGGACCGGCTGGGCCGGTGGCGCCTGACCTCGAAGCAGGGCCACGGCGCCCCGAACCCGTCGTGGATCCCGGTCGCGAACCAGGTGGTCCGGCGGATGGCGACACTGATGCGCGGTACGCCGGGCGGCACCATCGGCGAGCCGTTCAACGTGCCGATGACCGCGCACTTCATCGGCGGCTGTGCGATCGGCGACTCCGCGGAGACCGGCGTGGTCGACCCGTACCACCGGGTCTACGGGTACGACGGCCTGCACATCCTGGACGGGTCGGCGATCTCGGCGAACCTGGGCGTCAACCCGTCGCTGACGATCACGGCCCAGGCGGAGCGGGCGCTGGCGTTCTGGCCGAACAAGGGTGAGGACGACACCAGGCCGGCCCCCGGATCGGCGTACCAGCGGATCCAGCCGGTCCGGCCGGCGCATCCCGTCGTACCGGCGGAGGCGCCCGGGGCTCTACGGCTGCCGATCGTCCCGAAGCAGTCTGTGACGGACTCGTAACGCAAATACGACAATGGCCGGCGCAGTCCCCGCGCCCGCCGTCGGCGCTGCCCAGGACACCGACCACGCGGCCCCGGCGAAGAATCGGGGCCTCGGACAGGAACTCGGGACCTCGGACAGGGAATTACCTGTTCAAGGCCCCCAGTTCTTGATCAAGGTCCCCAGAAGGCGCCCGCGTAACCCACCGCAGTGAGCCCAAGGAAATGAGAAAGCCTCAGCACTGTCCGTGCTGAGGCTCGGCGAAAGGGCCCGGAAAAAGGGAGCAGGTCCCTCGGGAACGTTTCCGCCCAAATCGTTTCCCGAGGGACCCACTCAAGCCGGGGTGAGGCGCCCGGCGCTTTGGGATCGGGTCGCCAACCACAGCTGGCGACCCGAGCTCTTGGTACCCCACTCTACATCCGATTCCAGGAGTTTCGAGCTGTCGCGAGTGGTTGTGACCACTCTGCGTGCTGATCGTAATGATCAGCTTTTCGTCGCTGCCTGTAATCGAGTGGCGGTCTCCCTTGCGGTAACCGCCTCTGTACACATCAACGAGCCCTTCTACAGGGGGTTACGAGGTTCCGGAGAAAAATCCAAAAAGTTTCCCCGGGTGTGCGGAGAGTGGCTGAGGCAGGTCGCCCCCAGGTGTTTCACGTGACGCCCACCGCAGTGCCGACGTACTCGGCTGTCCTACTGTGAGCCGACCGTTCGATGAGGCAGGGAGAACCATGGGCGACATCCTGGACGTGGCACGTGAGCAGGTTCTGGAACAGGGCGCCGGACTGAGCCAGGAACAACTGGTCGCGGTTCTCCGGTCGCCCGACGACCGGCTGCCCGAGCTGCTCGCACTCGCCCACGACGTACGGGTGAAGTGGTGCGGCGAGGAGGTCGAGGTCGAGGGCATCATCTCGCTGAAGACCGGCGGCTGCCCGGAGGACTGTCACTTCTGCTCCCAGTCCGGTCAGTTCACCTCGCCGGTGCGCTCGGTCTGGCTGAACATCCCGGAGCTGGTCGAGGCGGCCAAGGAGACCGCGAAGACCGGTGCGACCGAGTTCTGCATCGTGGCCGCCGTCCGCGGCCCGGACCAGCGGCTGATGGCGCAGGTGAAGGCCGGCATCGAGGCGATCAACGCCGAGGTCGACATCAACATCGCCTGCTCGCTCGGCATGCTGACGCAGGAGCAGGTGGACGAGCTCAAGGCGATGGGTGTGCACCGCTACAATCACAACCTCGAGTCGGCCCGCTCGTACTTCGGTGACGTCGTCACCACCCACTCCTTCGAGGAGCGCTGGGACACCTGCCAGATGATCAGGGAGTCCGGCATGGAGCTGTGCTGCGGCGGGCTGGTCGGGATGGGCGAGACGCTGGAGCAGCGCGCCGAACTGGCCGCGCAGTTGGCCGAGCTGGACCCGCACGAGGTACCGCTGAACTTCCTCAACCCGCGCCCGGGGACGCCGTTCGGAGACATGGAGGTGATGGCCGGCAAGGATGCGCTGCGGACCATCGCCGCGTTCCGGCTCGCGATGCCGCGCACGGTCCTGCGGTACGCCGGCGGCCGCGAGCTGACCCTGGGAGACCTGGGCACCCGCGATGGTCTGCTCGGCGGGATCAATGCCGTCATCGTCGGCAACTACCTGACCACGCTGGGCCGCCCGGCGACCGCGGACCTCGACCTGCTGGCCGAGCTCAAGATGCCGGTCAAAGAGCTCCAGAAGACGCTATGACCACACTCGTCTACTGCGGTCGCTGCGGCCGCGAGGCCGCTGACGGACACCACGACGCCTGCCGCCAAGCGCTGACGCTGGAGCCGCCCCGGTACTGCGACCAGTGCCGCCGTCGGATGATCGTCCAGGTCCACCCGATGGGCTGGACCGCCAGGTGCTCGGTGCACGGTGAGGTCTCGTCCTGATGTCCGGGATGTTGGCGCGTGACGCGGAGCTGCTGTGGCATCCGTACTCCTCCCTCAGCGATCCGTCACCGGTGCGGATGGTCCGGGGCGCAGCCGGCGTACGTCTGCACCTGGACGACGGGGACGGCGGCAGCGTCGAGGCGATCGATGCGATGGCGTCCTGGTGGTGCATGATCCACGGCTACCGCAACCCGGTGCTGGACGCGGCGGTGAAGAGCCAGGTGGACGACTTCAGCCATGTCATGTTCGGCGGGCTGACCCACGAGCCGGCGATCCGGCTGGCCGACCGGCTGGTGGAGATCAGCCCCGAACCGTTGCGGCACGTCTTCTTCTGCGACTCGGGCTCGGTGTCGGTCGAGGTCGCGATCAAGCTCGCGCTCCAGTACCAGGTTGCCCGAGGCAACAACGGCCGGACCCGGATGCTGACGGTCCGTGGTGGGTACCACGGCGACACGTTCGCGCCGATGAGTGTGTGCGACCCGGTGAACGGGATGCACTCGCTGTTCACCGGCGCGCTGACGGAGCAGGTTTTCGGCCCGCAGCCGCCGGCCGGTTTCGACCGCCCGGACGACGATCCGGAGTTCCTTGCGTGGGCCGCTTCCGTGTCGGCGTTGGCGGAGCGGCACGCTGCTGAGATCGCCGGCATCATCGTCGAGCCGATCCTGCAGGGTGCGGGCGGCATGTACCCCTACAGCCCAGCCTGTCTGCGCGTACTGCGGGAGATCGCGGACCGGCATGGGTTCCTGCTGATCTTGGACGAGATCGCCACCGGCTTCGGCCGGACCGGCACGCTCTTCGCCTCCGAGCACGCGGGCATCGACCCGGACATCCTGTGTGTCGGCAAGGCACTGACCGGCGGTTACCTGTCGTTGGCCGCCACTTTGTGTACGACGGACGTCGCGCACACGGTGTCGAACGGACCCGGCGGTGCGCTGATGCACGGCCCGACCTTCATGGCGAACCCCCTGGCGTGCTCGGCCGCCCTCGCGTCGATCGACCTCCTGCTGTCCCAGGACTGGGCCGGCCGAGTCGCTCAGATCTCGGCAGGATTGTCAGCGGGGCTTGCACCGGCGGCCTCGTTGCCTGGGGTCAAGGACGTCCGCGTGATCGGTGCGGTCGGCGTCGTACAGCTGGGTGGGCCGGTCGACCTGCCGCGGATGACCGAGGCGGCGCTGCGGCGCGGGGTGTGGGTGCGGCCGTTCCGCGATCTCGTCTACACGATGCCGCCGTACGTCTGCACCGACGAGGAGATCGCCACCATCGCGGCGGCGATCACCGGGGCAGTGGAGGAGGTCGGCTGATGCTCGAAGACTGGCTCGGCCCCAAAGCGGCTGCGTTGGAGGCTCGCGGTCTGACCCGCCGGCTCCGGGCTCGCGCGGCCGACGAGCGGCTGATCGATCTCGCCGGCAACGACTATCTCGGCCTGGCGTCCGATCCGCGGGTGATCGAGGCCGCAGCCGATGCCGTCTGCCGATGGGGGACCGGATCCACCGCGTCCCGCTTGGTCACTGGTACGACGGCCCTGCACGAGGAACTCGAGTCGTCGCTGGCGGCGTACGTCGGCCAGGAGACGGCACTCGTGTTCTCGTCGGGCTATCTCGCCAACCTCGGCGTGGTCACAGCGCTCGGTGGGCCAGGGACGCTCGTGGTGTCGGACGATCACGTGCATGCGTCGCTCATCGACGGGAGCCGGCTGTCGCGGTCGCGGGTCGAGGTCGTTCCGCACAATGACGTGGACGCTGTCGGCAAGGTGCTTGCTGAGCGCAACGAACCGCATGCGCTGGTGCTGACGGAGTCGGTCTTCAGCGTGCTGAGCGACGAGGCGCCGTTGGTCGAGTTGGCTGCGGTTGCCCGCGAGCAGGACGCCGTACTGCTCGTGGATGAGGCGCATGGACTCGGGGTGACCGGTGGTGGGCGTGGTTCGGTGCATGCCGCTGGTCTGGCTGGTCTGGAGCATGTGATCGTCACGATGACGCTGTCCAAGGCGCTGGCCGCGCAAGGGGGCGTTGTGCTCGGGCCTGCGCTTCTTCGCGATCATCTGATCAACCGGTCGCGGCCCTTCATCTACGACACCGGTCTGAACCCGGCGGCGTGTGCTGCTGCCCTTGCTGCTCTGCGGGTGCTTCAGGACGAGCCCGATCGGCCGTCCGCGATCCATTCTGCGGCGGCCCGGTTGGCGTCGGCTTGTGGTGTGCCGCCTTCGTCCGGTGCGGTTGTCTCCGTCCCGATGCCTGGTCCGCGTGAGGCGGTCCGTGCCGCCGAGCTCTGCTTGGAGAACGGCGTACGCGTCGGGAGCTTTCGTCCGCCGACTGTCCCCGACGGGATCAGCCGCCTCCGCCTCACTGCCCACGCAGGCTTGTCCGACGAAGACCTGGACCGCGCCTGCGCCGTCATCCTCGCCGCGATCGGCCAGGTCTCATGATCATCCTCATCACCGGCACGGACACAGAAGTAGGAAAGACCATCACGACCGCCGCCCTGGCCGCCCGGGTTACCGGGTCTGTCGCGGTGGTCAAGCCGGCTCAGACCGGTGTTGGGCCGGATGAGCCGGGCGACCTGGCCGAGGTTCGCCGGTTGACCGGGCTCACCGAGTTGCACGAGGGTGTCCGCCTGCGCGATCCGCTCGCTCCCACGACAGCGGCGCGCCGCGCACAGGTGCCCCTCCCATCCGTGGAGTCGCAGGCCAAGTCCATCGACGATCTCGCCGTGACTTGGGACACCGTTCTGGTGGAAGGGGCCGGTGGGCTTCTGGTTGGGCTCGACGACGCGGGCCATGACCTGGCCGACCTGGCTTCCCACCTCACCATGCCCTTCACGTTTGTGGTGGTTGCTCGCTCGGGTCTGGGCACGCTGAACCACACCGGTCTGACGGTCGAGGCGCTCCGGAGCCGCGGGCTTCCCATCCAGGGACTGATCATCGGGTCCTGGCCTGAGGAGCCTGACCTGGCTGAGCAGTGCAACCTGGAGGACCTTCCGGTGACCACCGGGGTGCCAGTGATCGGGCGGATTCCGGCCGGCGCGGGGCGACTGGACCGGGAGGCGTTCACGGCCGCCGCGTCCGGCTGGTTCGGATGAGCGGTTGCCCGGCCCGGTACGACGAGGAGCTCGGGTACTGGGTTGTCGACAATCCGGCCGAGGCGCGTGAGGTGCTGCTGGATCCGGCGACGTTCCGGCCGGACAACGCCGTACTGGCTCACACACCGCTGTCCGTGAAGGCATTGCGGGTGCTGTCAGCGGTCGGGTTCGCGTTGCCGCCGACGTTGGCCAACAACGCGGGGGAGTCGCACCGCTCGATCCGGGCCGCGGTCGCTCGCTTCTTCAGCCCGGCGCGAGTGGCCGCCGTCGAGCCCCTCGCCCGAGAGTTGACGGCTGCGCGGGTGGCTGCTGCGACCAGAGCCCTCGCTGCCGGTGAGCACGTGGATCTCGTGCAGGCGGTGGCCGCAGAGCCGCCGGCGCTGGTGGTGCTCGAAATGCTTGGGTTGGCGGATGTCGACGTACCGGCGTTGAAGGCGTGGA
This sequence comes from Kribbella sp. NBC_00889, assembly GCF_045207705.1. Lineage (NCBI taxonomy): Bacteria > Bacillati > Actinomycetota > Actinomycetes > Propionibacteriales > Kribbellaceae > Kribbella > Kribbella sp. NBC_00889. The sequence goes on from NZ_CP108783.1 coordinate 8,855,572, forward strand.
GTCTGGATTCGCTGGAGCTGTTCTGGGGTTGGCCCGACGAGGATCGGCAGTTGGAACTCGCGCACAGTGCCGCGGAGTTCTACGGCTGGCTGAGGAAGCGGGTCGTCCAGGCGACTGAGGATGACCTGTTCGGCGTACTGGTTGGGCTGGGGCTGACCGATGAGGAGGTGTGCGCGGTCGCGTACTTCCTGCTGATCGCGGGCCAGGAAACCACCACCCAACTGATCTCCACTGCCTTCCACCGCACTATCGGCAGGCGTTCGGCAGATGGTGTGGAGGAGGTGCTGCGGGAGGCCTCGTCGGTGCCGACCTGGCGGCGGGTGACCTCCAGGCCTGCGGTCATCGGTGACGTTGAGGTCCCGGCGGGAGTGCCGGTGCTGCTGGGGTTGACGGGACATGGTGGACCGGCGGATCTGGCGTTCGGGATCGGGATCCACCGCTGCCTGGGGGCCGGGCTGGCTCGGCTGGAGGCGCGGGTGGCGCTGGAGTGTGCGGCGGACCTGCTGGCGACCGTCAGTCTGGTGGAGGAGCCGCCGATGATCGAGCTGCTGTCGTTCCGCGCGCCGAAACGGTTGCTGGTCGGATTACAGCCCGGCTGACCTGCACCGATACCCTTTGCAGGTGACTGAGCATGAGTTGGTCCTGGTCGTCGACTTCGGGGCGCAGTACGCGCAGTTGATCGCGCGCCGGGTCCGCGAGGCCAAGGTGTACTCCGAGATCGTGCCGCACTCGATGCCGGTCGAGGAGATGCTGGCGCGGGGCCCGAAGGCGATCATCCTGTCCGGTGGTCCGCAGTCGGTGTACGCCGAGGGCGCGCCGCGGGTCGAGTCCGGGCTGTTCGAGGCCGGCGTACCGGCGTTCGGGATCTGCTACGGCTTCCAGGCGATGGCGCAGACGCTCGGCGGCGAGGTACGCCGGACCGGGCTGCGCGAGTTCGGTCGTACGCCGGTGACGGTGAGCTCGGCCGGGACCCTGCTGGCCGGGATCCCCGAAGACCTCAACGTCTGGATGTCCCACGGTGACGCGGTGCACGCGCCGCCCGCCGGTTTCGCCGTACTCGCGGCCTCCGGCGGCGCGCCGGTGGCGGCGTTCGAGGACCTGGACCGGAAGTTGGCCGGCGTGCAGTGGCACCCGGAGGTGCTGCACTCGCAGGCCGGGCAGGCGGTGCTGGAGCACTTCCTCTACGACATCGCGGGCTGCTCGGGCGACTGGACCACCACGAACGTCGTCGACGAGCAGGTCGAGCTGATCCGGCAGCAGGTCGGCGACAAGCAGGTGCTGTGTGCGCTGTCCGGCGGTGTCGACTCCGCGGTCGCCGCGGCCCTGGTGCACAAGGCGATCGGCGACCAGTTGACCTGCGTGTACGTCGACCACGGCCTCCAGCGGTCGGGTGAGTCCGAGCAGATCGAGAAGGACTTCGTCGCCGCGACCGGGATCCGGCTCGAGGTGGTCGACGCCGAGGACCAGTTCCTGTCCGCGCTGGCCGGAGTGACCGACCCGGAGCAGAAGCGGAAGATCGTCGGCCGCGAGTTCATCCGGACCTTCGAGGCGACCGCGCGCAAGGTGGACGCCGAGCGGCACATCGAGTTCCTGGTCCAGGGCACGCTCTACCCGGACGTGGTCGAGTCCGGCGGCGGCGCGGGGGCGGCGAACATCAAGTCGCACCACAACGTCGGCGGTCTGCCCGACGACCTGCAGTTCAGCCTGATCGAGCCCCTGCGGACGCTGTTCAAGGACGAGGTCCGCGAGCTCGGCCTGGCGGTCGGGCTCCCCGAGACCATGGTCTACCGGCACCCGTTCCCGGGCCCCGGCCTGAGCATCCGGATCATCGGCGAGGTCACCAAGGAGCGCCTCGACATCCTGCGCGCCGCCGACCTGATCGCCCGCACCGAGCTGACCGCGGCCGGCCTGGACCGCGACATCTGGCAGTTCCCGGTGGTGCTGCTGGCCGACGTTCGCTCGGTCGGCGTCCAGGGCGACGGCCGGACCTACGGCCACCCCGTCGTACTGCGACCCGTCACCAGTGAGGACGCGATGACGGCCGACTGGGCCCGCCTGCCGTACGACGTACTGGAGCGGATCTCGACCCGGATCACCAACGAGGTCGACGAGATCAACCGCGTCACCGTCGACATCACCAGCAAGCCGCCGGGCACCATCGAGTGGGAGTGACCCTCCGGCCGTAATACTGGCGCGATGAGCGAAGGGGTGGGAGATCCGCGTCTGGCGGCAGAGGGTGAACTGAGTCTGGCCCGGCTGGCGCTGGACGACAACGAGGTCGGTCACGCGGCCGACCACCTGGCGACCGCGCTGGCGACGGCACCGTCGCTGCCGGACGCGCATGCAGTCCTGGCGACCTTGCTGGCCCATCCCGAGGGCGGCGTCGATCTGTGGACGCTGGATGGCGACGTGTACCTCGGCACTGCGGTGGCGCGGGCGCACGCTCTCGCCTTCCGCGGTGAGTACGCCGAAGCCCTCAGCCTGCTGGTCTCGGTCCAAGAGCACGAACCAGGCATGGCGTGGGCCGATGTGCCGTGGGTGCTCGACTCCGAGCTGGCCGCCAAACTCGATCCGGACGAGCTGCTGAACGTGTTCATCCAGCTGCTCAAGGCCGTCCCCGATCCGTGCCCGGAGGAGCTGGCTCCGGCATTCGCGCCGTACGTCCAGCTGGTGCGGAACCTGGTCGCCGCGTATCCGGGCTCCGGGAACCTGCTCTGGCTGGCGTCGGTCCTGACCCGGCGACTCGGATTGCTCGACGAGGCAACGTCGTACGCGATCGAGTCGGAACGGGTCGAACCGACCGACCGCGCGGCCATCGCGGTTGGCTACGCCCTGCGGAGCCAGGGCCGCACCGACGAGGCACTGGCCGCGCTGGAACGCGCGCTCGGCTATCAGCCCGGCAACGTCGCGGTGTACGCCGACATCGCCGGGATGCTGGGCGATGCGGGCCGGCTGGACGAGGGGATCTCGTGGGCCGAGCGGAGCCTCGCGATCGACCCGGTCCACGACTGTTCGTTGGTTGAGCGGCACAGTCTGCTGTTCCGGCGGGACGGTGCTGTCGACGACCTCGTCGCGATCGCCGACCTGCTCCGCTCGGCGGAGCCTGGCAGCCACGAGCAGCAGCACGCCGCCGGCGAGTTGACCGACCGGTCACGGCAGGTCTGGCTCGGCGGCATCCCGGACCCGACCGAGGCTGTCATCAACGTCCTCGACCAGATGCTGGCGGAGGGTATCTCTGCTCAAGGCGCATCGCTGACTGTGTCCGCGATCGAGCCGCCGAGTGCTTTGCTCGCCTTCGGCCTGGCAGTGCCGGGCTCTGAGGTGACGGTCAGCGAGATCCTTCCGCCGGACCCGCGGCTCCCGGTGTCTCTGCAGGGCTCTCAGTACCGGCCGGTCGAGACCGTCGTCTGGCAGTACGACGGCAGCGCCGCGCGACCCGCGGTCGCTCCGCCAAGTGCGGAAGGTGCTGCGGCGGTCGCTCGCGTTGCCGATTTCGGTGAGTCGTCCGGCGTCAGGACTCGTTCCGGGTGGGCGAGCGTGCCGGCTGCTTACGACCATGCGGTGCTGTTGGCGAGCACTCCGCTGGAAGACCTGCTGGGTGTCTTGGTGCATCCGCCGGCGTCGCCGACCGGAGCGGCGGGGGACTGGCCGGGGTGGATCCGGACTGTGCAGACCTGGGCCTGTCTGGGCATCGCGCATCACCGGACCGACCAGCCGTGGGCGGAGTCGGTTCGGCGACAGGTGCTGGCTGACCTCGCTTACGGGCCGGAGGACTGGATCACCGAGTCGGCTCTGTTCGCGTTGGCGACCACTGCCTGGGTCGATCCGTCGGCGCGGGCTGACGTCGCCGAGTTGATGGGCTGGCGTTTGCTGGCAGCGGTTGAGGCGCAGCGGGAGCGGCCGGTGACCATCCTGGGATCGCTGGCGACCATCACGCTGGCCACGCCCGGTCTCAACCCGGACGTCGCGGGCCTGGCCCGCGACATCCTCAGTGCGGACGACGACGTACCTGAAGAGCAGCCCGCGGAACCTCCCAAGAAACGAAGGGGCATCTTCCGCCGCCGCTGAACCCCGGCGCTGCCTCAGCTCTCGAGGGCCGTCGCCTGGATGCCGTCCAGGAGGCGGTCGAGGCCGTAGCGGTATGACTCGGTTGCCGCCTCGCGGGTCGTGCCCTGGTAGCCGTTCGCGTTCCAGATCGCCGTCATCGCGGGGTGCTGATCGACGTCGAAGTACGTCTCCCAGAGGTCGTTGCGCTCGTACCACCAGGCGTCGTTCGTCTGGCCGGTCGACTGCTCGATCAGTTCACTCTCCGCCTCCAGCCCGGCGGCCGAGTCGACGTACGTCGTGATGGCGAGCGCGGCCAGGTTGGTCCCGCGGGGGGTGAGTCCGATCTCGAGCAGCGCGGACAGCAGGTACTCGCGTCCGGCCAGCATGCTCGGGCCTACCGGCGGGCGGATCGTGGACACCTGCGACAGCCAGGGGTGGCGCTGGAACATCGCGCGCGTCTGGTCGGAGTAGATCTCCACCTGCTCGCGCCAGTCGTGCGGCCTGGGCGCGCCGGGGCCGGGGAGCTCACGTTCACCCAGCACCTGGTCGACCATCAGGTCGAGCAGCTCCTCCTTGGACGGCACGTAGGTGTAGAGCGTCATCGTGCCGACGTCGAGTTCCTTCGCGACCCCTCCCATCGACGCCAGACCTTGCGTGTCCGCCAGCCGGATCGCCGCCGCGACGACTCCGTTGACGTCGAGCGACGGCCGTCGTCCGGCGCCGCGTCCGTGAAGGACTGTCGGCTGCTTGTCCGCGGCGGATTTGCGGTGGTTCCGCCACAGCAGCGCCAGGGTCCGCTCTGGCTGTCCCTCACCGCTTCGCCGCTCCGTCACAGGCCAACCATAGGCGCTCCGCACAATTCTCGTATACCCTACGGAAATTGGGTTCGGAGGGTGAGGAGAACGGCGTGACCATCCTGGTGACCGGCGCGACCGGGAGTGTGGGGCGGCTGCTGGTGGACGAACTGCTGACGGCCGGCCCTCCGGTGCGGGCGCTCAGCAACCACCCGGCCCGGGCGGCGCTGTCCGACGGGGTCGAGATCGCTCACGGGTACCTGGGGAAGCCGGCGACATTGCCTGCCGCGCTGGCTGGTGTCGACAGCGTGTACCTCGCGCCGCTTCCGGCGTACGTGGACGACTTCGTCCGGTGCGCGCAGGACGCCGGCGTACGGCGGGTCGTCGTGCTGTCCGGTGAACCTGCGGAGTACGAGGCGCAGGGGGATCCGTCGACGTGGCACTACTACCGGATCGAGCGCGCGGTCGAGGCCGGCGGCTTCGAGTGGACCTTCCTGCGGCCGGGCCAATTCATGAACAACACGCTCGACTGGGCGGAGTCGATCAAGACCTCAGGCGTGGTCCGGACGCCGTACGCCGGTGCAGTGCAGACACCGATCGACCTCGGCGACATCGCCGCGGTGGCGCGCGTCGTACTCCTCGACGAGACCTTCATTGGCCAGAAGCTGATGATGAGCGGACCTGAAGGTCTGACCGCACCCGAGCAGGTCGAGCACATCTCCGCGGCGATCGGTCGGGAGCTCAAGTACGAGGAGCTGACTCCTCAGGCCTACCTCGATCGCCTCGCTCCGCTGATCGGCCTCGAGACAGCCCAGTGGCTACTGGACGGCTTCCGCATGATGGCGGAACACCCCATGACCCCCGAGCCCACAGTCCCCCAAATCCTCGGCCGCCCCGCCCTGCCCTACCGCGAATGGGCCTGCGCCAACGCCAACACCTTCCGCTGAATCCAGCCCACGACTCGACGGCTAGGTCGAGTTCACCGGTGGGCGGATCATGAAGACGTCGATCGGGTCCTCGGATTCCAGGACGAATCCGTGGCGCTCGTAGAGGCGACGTGCATTACTGCCCTGCAAGACGTTCAAGGCAACGGTCGCGCCCTGGGCGTCGGCCTCGTCCAGCGCCGCGCGCAAGACAGCGGACCCAAGACCTCGCCCCTGAAGTCGCGGAGCCAGGTAGAAGTGCTCCAGCCACAGCCGACCTTCGGCGGGCCGGAGCGTGATGCATCCGGCGAGTTCGTGATCAACCACGATGATCGACGTGTACTGCGCTGAGAAGGAGTCCCGAAACCGCTGCCGTACGCGGTGCTCGTCGTGGCGCCCAAGGCGTTCCAGGTCCGGGCGCATCACCTCGGCCCGCAACTCCGCGATCGCCTCGACGTCCTCAAGCACCGCAGCCCGCAACACCCATCCGGAGCCGTCCGCCAACGCACTCCGCCCAGGCAGCACGTCCGACCGCACTCCAACCTCCATCGCCTCACCATCCACCGCCGAAGTATCTCAATCGGCCCGCGACGAACAGGCGCACGGCCACACTCCGGGATGGCTAGAACAAAGCCTCCTGCTGAGTGTCGGATCGTTTGGTGGTACGTCGCGGTGGGCGGCTCGGCTCGTGAGACCTGTGGCTCGACGTGCGGCCGAAGCCGTGTTTGTTGAGTAGCGGGCGGACCTTGGATTCGAAGGCATTGCGGTAGCTGGGGGACGCGTTGGTGCCGTGGCCGTACAGGGACTCGTAGCGGGCGACCAGCTCGGGATGCTCGCGCGCCAGCCAGTCCATGAACCATTCCTTCACACCCGGGCGGAGGTGAAGGACGAGCGGAGTGACGCCGGTCGCGCCGGCTGCGGAGAGCTCGGCGAACAGCTGATCCAACTGCTCGGACGAGTCCGTCAGCCACGGCAGGACCGGAGCGACCATCACCCCGCACGGTAGGCCGGCGTCGCGCACCGCACGGATGAGGTCGAGACGTCCGCGCACTGACGGCACGCCGGGCTCGAGCGTCTTCCGCAGCTCCTCGTCCAGCAGTGCAAGGGAGATCGCGACGCCGACGTGCACCTGCTCGGCGGCCGCTGTCAGGAGATCGAGATCGCGCCGCAGCAGCGTGCCCTTGGTCAGCACGGACAGCGGCGTACCCGAACCTGCCAGCGCCTCGATGATCCCGGGCATCAAGCGATAGCGCCCCTCGGCGCGCTGGTACGGGTCGGTATTGGTGCCCAGGGCAACTGGCTCGTGGGTCCACGACGGTCGCGCGAGTTCACGTCGCAGTACGTCCGCGACGTTGGTCTTCACCACGATCTGCTGATCGAAGTCCTCGCCCTGGTCGAGCTCCAGATACTCGTGTGTCGGGCGGGCGAAGCAGTACCGGCAGGCGTGTGTGCAGCCGCGGTACGGGTTGATCGTCCAGTTGAACGGCAGCATCGTCCCCGGCACCGAGTTCAGCGCGGACCGCGCGAGCACCTCATGGAACGTGATCCCGCGGAACTCCGGCGTCGTCACCGACCGAACCAGACCCGCGATCGACCCGAGCCCCGGCAACGTCCCCGGAGTCTCCACGTCGATTTGCTGACCTGCCCACCTCATGCACTACAGTCGAACACATGTTCGCCACGAAGTCCAACTCCCGCCCAGCCTCACCTGTCATGTCGCAGGACATCGGTGACAGTTCTGCATCAGGACATCGGTGACATTTCTGGTGGGCTTGGTGGTGACACTTCGGCGGCGAGGCTCGGGCGGTGCCAGCCAATGAACCTATCGATCCCCGTGTCCGCCTTGCGATCTCGCAGTGGCCGGACGATGCTCCGCGCGGTGCGGTCTCGACCTTCTGCGCCGAGCACGGCATTTCGCGCAAGTCCTTCTACGAGTTGCGCAAGCGCGCGACGGCCGACGGTCCGGCGGCCGTGCTCGAGCCCAGGTCCAGGCGCCCGAGGACGAGCCCGGCGAAGTTGACCGAGGAGGTCAAAGAACAAGCGGTGCAGGTGCGGGCTGCGTTGGAGGCCTCCGGGCTCGACCACGGGCCGATCAGCGTGCACGACAAGATGCGCGCGATGGGGCTGGAGGTGGTGCCCTCGGTCGCGTCACTGGCCCGGATCTTCCGGCAGGCCGGTGTGGCGCGGTTCGAACCGCGGAAGAAGCCACGCTCGGCCTGGCGCCGGTTCGTCTATCCAGCTCCGAACGCCTGCTGGCAGCTCGACGGCACCGAGTACGTGCTCACCGGTGGGCGTAGGTGTGTGATCCTCCAGCTCATCGACGACCACTCCCGCTATGCGGTCGCTTCCCACGTCGCGTGGGGCGAGACATCTGCCGCGGCGATCGCCGTGTTCGACAAGGCCGTGGCCGCCAACGGCGTGCCTCAGCGGCTGCTGTCCGACAACGGATCCGCGCTCAATCCGTCGCGCCGTGGGCTCCTGGGTCAATTCGTCGTCCACCTGATGGCACTGGGGGTCGAGCCGATCACCGGCAAGCCCTACAAGCCGACGACCCAGGGCAAGAACGAACGCTTCCACCAGACCCTGTTCCGTTACCTCGACAAACAACCGCTCGCCGAGACGCTCGACGAACTGCAGGCCCAGGTCGAGGCCTTCGACCACATCTACAACACCCAGCGCCCCCACCAGGGCCTGCCCGGACGCGTCACGCCCCAGGCCGCCTGGGAAGCCACCGCGAAGGCCGAGCCGCCACGTCCCACACACAACCTTCCCCGTCGCTCCCACCGTCCCGCCAGCCGGCCCCGGCCGCCTCTCGCACCGGCGCCCGCTGACCTGCCCGACGACACCGTCGTCAAGAAGCTGACTCCCGCCGGCATGTTCTACCTGGACAAGGTCCAATACCTGGTCGACGGGCGACGCGGCTTCCAGCAGGTCCTCGTCATCAGCACCGGCAACAAGCCCGGCGACAAGATCACCGTCACCGACCTGGAAGGCGAGATCCTCATCGAGCACACCAGACCCGCACCAGGAGTGACCTACGTCGGCAACGGCCGCCCCCGCGGCCCACGCCAAGACCCCTGAACCGTCACCGATGTCCTGACACACCAACTGTCACCGATGTCCTGATGCAGAACTGTCACCCATGTCCTGAGACATCACACCGCCCAGCCTCACCTCACCCGTCGGGTGGCGCTACTCGAGGCCGATCTCGCCCGGCGCGCTCCTGGCCAGCGCGACCACGCTCTCGGCGTTCGTCCGTACCTCGTCCCAGCGACGCTGGAAGGTGCAGTAGGCGATGGCATCGAGGCCGATATGGATGAGGTAGGCGTGCAACCGCTCGCGGAGATTGGCCGGGAGCGGTCCATTGGCGCGCCAGTGGGCCAGCAGTGCGGCGTTGATGTCGATGGCTCGCCAGTCTGGGTACCAAGGCCACCAGTAGATGAGCCAAGCGGCGTCGTACAGGCTGTCGCCGTACATCGCGTTGCCCCAGTCCAGCACGGCGCTGACGTTGCTGCCGGCAACAAGCATGTTGCGGCTGAGCAGGTCGCCGTGGATCATGCGACGCTCGGCAGGCAGGTACGGCGCGAGCGCGGCGATCGCGGTCAGTCCGGCCTCGACCGATCCCAGCCCGATGTCGGAGTCGGCCAGCGCCGCCCGCCAGCCAGGTACCCGCGCGGTCTCGGTGCCGATAGCCACGAGTGCGTCCACCCAGGAGCTGTACGGCGCTCGCCGATCAGCTGTCCAGATGCCGTAGCCCACGGTGTCCGTAACGTCGATCCTGCCGATGTCGTCGATCGCGGTCAGCAGACTTGGAAGCGCCGGCGCGACGTCGGTGGCGGACAGATCGTCGAGCCCGGTCCCGGGCGCGCGCGCCGAGATCGCATAGTGCCAGCCCTCGACCATCCCTCTCGCCAGCACCGCCGGAACGGGGAGATTGGGTCCGGCGAAGCGCGCGGCCAGCTCGTCTTTCGCGAAGTCCGTGCCGTAGGCACCTATGCGCAGCACCGCCTCCGCGCCGTCGAGGGTCAACTCGAACGCCTGGGACCATTCGCCCGACGCCAGCGCGCGTGGCTCGGTCGCGCGCTCCCCGAGCGTCGTCCGCACCAAGCGCCGTGCGATCTCCGGCAACGCGGCGTTCTCTTCGGCGGACATCCCGAAGAGACTAGCAACCACCGTCGCTACGGGAGGGTGAGGATTTCGGGGCCGTTGCCGGTGAGGGCCACGGTGTGTTCGGCGTGGGCTCCTCGGGTTTGGTCGGCGGAGCGGAGGGTCCAGCCGTCTTCGTCGATGACGTAGGTGGTGCCGGGGCCTGACCAGAACCAAGGCTCGATGGCGAACACGTGGCCGGCGCGGAGTTTGAGGCCTCGGCCGGGACGGCCGCCGTTGGGGATGTGCGGGTCTTCGTGCATGCGGCGGCCGATGCCGTGGCCGCCGAAGTCGAGGTTGGTGCCGAGGTTGGCGGCGCGGCCGATGCGGCCGATGGCGGCGCCGACGTCGCCGAGGCGGTTGCCGGGGACGGCGGCGGCGATGCCGGCTGCGAGGGCCTGTTCAGTGGTGGCGATGAGTTCCAGGTCTTCAGGTCGCGGTGTGCCGACGCAGAAGCTGGTGGCGGCGTCAGCGCACCAGCCTTCGATCGAGGCGCCGCAGTCGACGTTCAGGAGGTCACCGTCGGAAAGTTTCTGGTCGTTGGGGAGTCCGTGCAGCACCGCGTCGTTGACCGACGTACAGATGACGCCGCTGAACGGGCTGCCGGCGAACCCGGGCTGGTAGCCCTCGAACAGCGACACCGCTCCGGCGGATCGCAGTACGTCGCGTGCGACCTCGTCCAGCTCGCGCAGCGAGACCCCGACCGCGGCCTCCTTCTTCACTGCGGCGAGTGCGTTCGCGACGACTCGGCCGGCCGCGCGCATGTGTTCGATCTCCGCGGGCGTCTTCAGCTCGACCATCGGATGCTTCCTTCGTCTTCCCGGATAGTTATACCGGTACTATTATCACGCTTATGGTCCGACCACCTCTTTCCAGCTGGGATCGCGAACGCGGCCGGCAGCTCGGCCGCCTGCTCCGCGAAGCCCGGGGCGAGCGCAGCATGGTCGACGTCGCGGCGGCCTGTGGGGTCTCCGTCGATACTCTTCGCAAGATCGAGACCGGCCGCATCCCGACGCCGGCCCTCTTCACGGTCGCCGCCGTCGCGGCCACCCTCGACCTGTCCCTCGACGCACTCGTCGGCGCCTGCCAGGACAGCCCGGCGGCCGAGGCCGATCGCCCGGACAGCAACAACCTGATCGCCTAGAGCCACCGGCAGTTGGCGCCGGAGATGACGTAGAACACGATCGAGCCCATGCGGCAACCAAACCTGAGGTGGAGGCGTCTCCTGTCCGACTGGGGTTGAGGGCTTGGGGGTTGCGATGGCGGTACGACGGCGGACGGTGCTCGGCGCGATGCTGGCCGGAGCCGGAGCGGTGGCAACAGCGGGCTGCATCGCCGATACGGCAGCGGACACAGGCCAAGGCGCTGGCAACGGCCAGGACAGCGGTCAAGGTAGCGGCCAAGGCGAGAGCAGTGGTGTCGAGGCGCCGCCACAGAAGGCGAAGCCGACAGACGGACCCGACCGGATCACCCTGGTCGCCACAGGCGACGTACTGCTGCACGAGCGCCTCTGGACAACAGCCCGCCGCGATGGCCGCGACGGCGCCTGGGACTTCGCCCCGCTGATGGGCAGCGTCAAGCCGCTCGTCCAACAGGCCGACATCGCGGTCGCACACCTCGAGACGCCACTGGCGCCGCTCGGCGGCCCGTACCACGGCTACCCACTCTTCCAAGGCCCACCGCAGATGGCCGCCGCCCTCAAACAGACCGGGTACGACGTCTGCACCACGGCGAGCAATCACAGTTTCGATGGCGGCGCGCCCGGCGTGGATCGCACCCTGAAGACCCTTGAGCAGGCCGGCCTCGAGCACGCCGGCACTGCCCGCTCCCGGGCCGAGGCCGAGACGCCCACGATCGTCGACGTCCACGGGGTGAAGGTCGCGTTCCTGAGCTTCACGTTCGGCTTCAACGGCCTGCCGTATCCGAACGGTGAGACCTGGCGAGCCGGCAAGATCAGCGTTCCCACGATCACACTGCGCGCCCAGGACGCCCGCGACCGCGGCGCCGAGATCGTCGTGGTCAGCTGCCACTGGGGCACGGAGTACTCGCCGAGGCTCAACGACCAGCAGCGTGAGGTCGCGCCGCAACTGCTTGCCGACAGCAACATCGACCTGCTGATCGGACACCATGCCCACGTGGTGCAGCCGATGGAGCAGCACAACGGCAAGTGGGTCGCGTACGGCCTCGGGAACCTCGTCGCCGCGCATCGCGAACCCAACAGCACCAAGGCCGAAGGCCTCCTGGTCCGCTTCACCTTCACCCGCGACGGCGACCGCTGGAAGACCGACCAGGCCGAGTACGCGCCGTTGCTGATGACCGATGCGCTGCCTGTCCGCGTTCTCGACGTACGCCGTGAACTCGCCAAGGACGGTGTGACAGCAGCCCGCAGGGAGCGCCTCGAGCTGGCTGAGCGCCGTACGTCGATGACTGTCCGATCACTCGGTGCCAGCCCGAGAAGCCTATGAGACAACGATATCTTCCATCTCTGTCGAAAGGCTTGCCTGCTCCGGAGGCGCTGGAATAGTGAGCGCCAACGGCCACCGCGCCTGGGTGGCAGGGAGGCGCGCGTGCGACCTCCGGGACGCGGGTACGACGGTCACTCAGGCGACCGTCGTACCCGCTGGTCGCGAAGTACGACGGCCGCGTACCGGGTCCGGTCGCACGGTGACGAAAATGCTTTGAGGGCTTGCGGTACGAGGGTCTATGGTCGGCCGCATGATTACGTACTTTGTGATGGTCCGTCGTGCCCGGGTCCGGGCAGGCGAGGGGTGCCTGGGGATGGCATCCGCTCGATAGTCGTTGGGCCCAACGGGTCGTGGACGCAGCCGGGGTGCAGCCCGGAGAACTCGTTCTCGACATCGGAGCCGGACTCGGTGCGCTGACCGCTCCGCTGGTCCGGGCCGGAGCCCGGGTGGTCGCTGTCGAACTACACCCTGGTCGGGCCGACCGCTTGCGGCGGAGGTTCGCGGACGCACCGGTGACGGTGGTCCGGACCGATGCCGCTGATCTGCGGTTGCCGTCCCGGCCGTTCCGGGTGGTGTCGAGTCCGCCGTACAACGTCTCCACCGCACTGCTGAAGCGTTTGCTGGCGCCAGGATCCCGCCTGGTGTCGGCCGATCTCGTGCTGCAGCGGCAGGTGGCGAACCGGTGGATCCGTGGCGACGCACCGGGGGCGAACCGGTGGTTCCGGCACTACGACCTGTCGATCGGCTTACGCCTTCCCCGCAAGGCCTTCACCCCACCTCCGCAGGTCGACTCCGCAGTACTGCTGCTGCGCAAACGGTAGAAAGGGCAGACCCCTTGCCGGTCAGAGGTGACCGGCAAGGGGTCTTTGCTGTCAGCAACTGTCACCCGTGCCAGGAGGTCCAGAGCGCCGCGTACGAGCCCTGCCGGGCGACCAGCTCGTCGTGGCTGCCGAGCTCGCTGATGCGGCCGTCCTCGACCACCGCGACGCGGTCGGCGTCGTGCGCGGTGTAGAGGCGGTGGGCGATGGCGATCACCGTCCGGCCCTCGAGTACGGCGGCAAGCGAGCGCTCCATGTGCCGCGCGGCCCGTGGGTCGATCAACGACGTCGCCTCGTCCAGTACCAAGGTGTGCGGGTCCGCCAGCACCAACCTGGCCAGCGCCAACTGCTGCGCCTGCGCCGGCGTCAGCGCGAGCTGACCGGAGCCGACTCGCGTGTCCAGACCGTCCGGTAACGCATCCGCCCACTCCCGCGCGTCAACGGCAGCCAGAGCGTCCAGCAACTCCGCGTCCGACGCGCCGGGGCGCGCCATCGACAGGTTGTCGCGTAACGTGCCGACGAACACGTGGTGCTCCTGGGTGACCAGCGCGACCTGCTTGCGCAGCTCGTCCAGCGGCAGCTCGGTCATCCCGACGCCGCCGACCGTCACCGAACCCGTCCGTGGTGGATGGATGCCCGCGACCAGCCGGCCCAGCGTCGACTTCCCGGCACCGGACGGCCCGACCATGGCGATCCGCTCGCCGGGCTGGACCGTGAGATCGACACCGTGCAGTACGTCGCGGCCGTCGACGTACGAGAACCGTACGTCGCGCGCCTCGACCAGGTCGCCGGACGGCATCCGGCCCGACGGCGTGCGGTCGTCCGGTACGTCGCTGATCCCCAGCAAGCGGGCGAACGCGGCGCCACCGGACTGCAACTCGTCCAGCCAGGAGAGCAACCGGTCGACCGGATCGATCAGCTGGTTGACGTACAGCACCGCAGCTGTGATGGCACCCAGCGAGACGTGCCCGTTGAGGTGCAGCCAGCCGCCGAACAGCAAGGTCCCGACGACCGGCACCAGGTAGCTGACCTCGGCGACCGGGAAGTAGACCGTCCGGAGGAACAGCGTGTACCGCTCGGCCAGGTAGGAGCCCCGGATGTCGACATCGCCGCGGCGGACCCGTTCGTCGTACCGCTGTAGTGCCTCGACCGTCCGGGCGCCCTCGACCGTCTCGGCCAATGAGCTGGTCATCTGCGCGTACGCCGCGTTCTCACGCAGGTATCCGTCTTTGGCGCGGCGCAGATACCACTTCGTGCTGAGCCAGAGCAGCGGAGTCATCGCGAGCAGCGGCACCAGCACCCAGACGCCGACCAGCACCGTCGCCACGACCGTGAACAGCACCGTGACGAACGCGATGATCGTCTCCGGTACGGCGAAGCGCACCGTCCGCGACAGCGTGTCGACGTCACGCGAGGTGCGGGACAGCAGGTCACCTGTGCCGGCCCGCTCGACCGTGCCGATCGGCAGCGCGAGCGCGTTGTCGACGAAGTCCTCACGCAGCTCGGCCAGCACCTGCTCGCCGAGTGCGAACGACTTGAACCGGGCCCACCGGGTCAGCAGCGACTGCGCCACGATGAACACCGCGATCACCAGGATCACCTGGTTGACCTTGGCCACGGTCGTGCCGTTCTGGACGTCCTCGACCAGGCCGCCGATCAGCCGCGGCGCGGCCAGACCGCTGATCGCCGCCAGCCCGTGCAGCAGCAGCGCGACCGACAGGGTGCGCGGATGCTGCCGGGCCAGCCGGCGCGCGTGCCGACGGATCTCGGTCGGGCCCGCCACAGGCAGGATCTGCCTCATGCGAGCACCTCCTCTTCTTCCGTCTGCCTGGTCACTGTCCTTCGGTACTGCGGTTCGGTCGCGAGCAGCTCGCGGTGCTTGCCGGAAGCGACCACTCGGCCGGCGGCGACGAAGATGACCTCGTCGACGTGGTCCAGCAGCAGCGGACTCGCGGTCAGCACGACCGTGCTGCGGCCGGCACGCTGGTCACGCAACCGCTCCGCGATCCGCGCCTCGGTGTGTGCGTCGACCGCGGACGTCGGCTCGACCAGCACCAGCACGGACGGGTCGGCCAGCAGCGCACGCACCAGCACCAGTCGCTGCCGCTGCCCACCGGAGAACGACCGGCCCTTCTCCTCGACCTCGGAGTCGAGCCCGTCGGACAGCGCGACCAGGACGTCCTCGGCCGACGCCGTCCGCATCGCCGCCATCACTTCCTCGTCGGTACGACGGTTGTCCGGGTCGAGCTCCTGGCGCAGTGTGCCGGTGAACAGCTGTGAGCCGGTGTCGCTGACCAGGATGCGCGCACGCACGTCCTCGCGCGTCGCACTGGCCAGGGTGACCCCGCCGTACCGGACCTCGCTGGTGTCGTCGTACCGGCCGAGGCGGTCGGCCAGCTCGCCGTTGCTGTCCGCCTCGGCGGAGACGATCGCGGTGAGCAGGCCGTCGCGGGCGCGGATGCCGGACACCGGGTCGACCAAGTCGCCGTGGTCGGGCAGGTGCACCGCCGTCTTCGGCTCGGTGATGTCGGACCGCAGCTCCAGCACTCGGATCACCCGTCCCGCCGCGACCAGACCGCGCATCAGCTGGTTGGCGAACTCGGTCGCGGTGCGCAGCGGCAGCACGAGGAACGTCGCATAGCCGTAGAAGGCGACCAGTGAGCCCGCACTGAGGTCGCCGCGCAGCGCGAAGTGCGCGCCGAGGCCGACCACGAGCACGACGAAGATGCCCGGCAGCAGAACCTGCGCGGCGTCCAGCACGGACTGGATCCGCGCGACCCGCACACCGGCCTGCCGGACCTGCTGCGACTCGCCGCGATACCGGCGCGAGAAGGAGTCCTCGCCACCGATGCCGCGCAGCACCCGCAGACCGGCCACGATGTCGGAGCCCAGCGAGTTCAGCTCGCCGACCGCCTCACGTTGCGCGGACTGCCGCTTGTGCAGCGGCCGCAGCATCGGGCCGAGGCAGAACAGCATCACCGGTACGCCGATCAGCACCACCAGGCCGAGCGTGGTCGACGAGGAGAGCAGGATCGACGCGACCACGACGAAGGCGACGATCGAGCCCGTGAAGCGGGCCGAGATCTCCATCAGGTTGCCGATGTAGGACAGGTCGCCGGCGCCGATGCTGACCACCTCACCGGTGGCCAGATGCTTCGGTAGCGTCGCGCCGAGGTCGGCGGACTTCCGGGTGATCACCTGGACCGTGCGGTACGCGGCGGTCAGCCAGTTCGTCACCGCGAACCGGTGCCGCATGATGCCGGCCAGCGCCTGCACCACGCCGACCACGAACAGCACCGCGGTCCACTGGAGCAGCCGCTTGCCGTCGCCCGCCGCGATGCCCTCGTCGATCGCGAGGCCGAGGATCGCCGGGATGAACGCCTGCGCGCCCATCCAGAGAATGCCGAACACCATACCGCCCGCGAGCGTGCGGGACTGACCGCGCGCGACCCACAACAGATAGCGGGTCGGCGAGCGGTGATCGGGGACGCCCGGATCGGCGACAGGAAGTTGTCTCATAGCGCTTTCAGGCTAGGCGTCGCCACCGACAGCCGCATGCGAATTAATCGCAGGTATGAACCCCGCGGGCGACGCCATCGGAGGATGCGAAGGAGCGGCCTGATTGGTCGCGTACGGCTAGCACGGTTGGCACCAGCCCGCCGGAATGGTGACGGTCGGTACGGCTTTCGTATCTGCCCGCGCATCAAAAGACCTTCACCTTGCGTTGGGCAACGAGTTCCCGACGGGCCATGTCCGCCGCCTGTCCTGGATCCATGCTGGTGATCGCGCATCGGGGAGCGAGTGGCTACCGCCCGGAACACACGCCGGCGGCGTACCGCCTGGCTGCGGCTCAGGGGGCCGACTATCTGGAACCCGACCTGGTCGCCACTCTCGACGGCGTCCTGGTCTGCCGGCACGAGAACGAGATCTCGGGTACGACGGACGTCGCGGACCACCCGGTGTTCGCGGACCGGAGGATCACCAAGATCGTCGATGGGACCGCCGTGACCGGCTGGTTCGTGGAGGACTTCACCTACGACGAGCTGCGGACACTGCGGACGCGGGAGCGGATGCCCGGGCTGCGTGCGGCCAACACGGCGTACGACGGGCACGAGGAGATCCCCAGGTTCGACGACGTGGTGGCGCTGGCCCGGGAGGAGTCGCTCCGGTACGGACGACCGATCGGCGTGATCCCGGAGATCAAGCACCCGGCGTACTTCCGGCGGCTCGGACTGCCGCTGGAGGAGCTGCTGACCGAGCGGATCCTGGCCCTGCGGCTGCGCGACGACGAGATCATGGTGCAGTCCTTCGAGCCGACCAGTCTGCGGCGGTTGTCGGTGATGACCCGGGTGCCGCTGGTGCAGCTGGTGGATGCCGACGGTGCCCCGAACGACTTCCGCCGTACTGGCGACGGCCGCACCTTCGCGGACCTGATCGAGCCGGCTGGGCTGCGCGAGGTGTCGACGTACGCTCAGGTGCTGGCGCCGCACAAAGACCTGGTCATCCCGCGCACCGCGGCGGGCAACCTGGGTGAGCCGACCCGACTGGTCGACCAGTCCCACCGCGTCGGCCTGAACGTCCAGGTCTGGACCTTCCGGGCCGAACGCCGCTTCCTCCCCACAGCCCTCGACCTCCCCGCCGAACTCTGCCGCTTCGCCGCCCTGGGCATCCAAGGCGTCTTCGCCGACCACCCCGACATAGCCACCGCCACCCTCAAACAAACGGCGTTGAACGTCTGACAGAGGGGAGGCGGCAGGGTGGGGGCTCTCACCCTGCCGCCTGGCCGGGGGTCAGCGGAGGTTGTAGGAGTTGGTGAGGGTCTGGGTGATGGCGTTGTTGTCGGTGTCGGTGGAGTGGATCCGCAGGGAGACGGACTGGCCCTTGTGGGGGTGGGTGTAGGTGGCCTGGTAGCGGCCGTTGTGGAGGTTGCGGATCGAGGTGGGCTGCCAGGTGGCGCCTTCGTCGGTGGAGATTTCGACGGTCAGGGAGCGGATCGGGCCTGCGGTGGCGCCGGGCTGGTGGCCGACCGACAGGTTGAGCGAGACGCGCTGACCGAGGCGTGCGGTGTTCGCGAGATCGAGGGCGGTGTGGCCGGGGCGCGCGTCGGTGACGTCGGTGTAGTCGACGTCGAGCAGCGGTAGGACCTTGCTGCCCGCTGCGACGGTTGTCGAGCCGAACGTCCACTCGGTGTGGGCGTTGGTCGTCAGTCCGACGACACTGCGGTTGTTGGCCACGTCGGACACGAGCCGATAGCGGCTGGAGGTTGCCGGGACCGGCACGTTGCCGACCGTGAAGCCGCTGTTGTAGACCTCGGCGTCGTCGGCGTACAGCGTGGTGTTCACCGAGGTGCCAGGCAGCGACCGCGCCCAGTTCCCGGCGGCGTCGGTGAACGGCGCGTAGTCGAAGTCGATGACGTCGCCCCGCCGGTTGGTCGTGCCCTGGCTGTCGTTCCGGGCGCCGGCTGCGACCCCGGGTGAGTACGGCGCCTTGAGAAACTCCAGATCGGCGTGCTCACCCGGGCGGTACGTCGGGAACTCTCGCGGCCGGACCAGGGTCTTCTTGGCGTAGAACTCCCAGGCCGTCGTCGCCTTCACGTCCCGGTCGGCCGTCACGTACTGGGTCCGCGTGTAACCGGTCGTCGGAACCCAGTCCCCGACAGGCGACGTGGAACAGCCGCAGGACGCGTCCGAGTGCTGGTTCAGGACCCAGCCGGCTCCCGCTTCGCCGGTCCCGGAGGAATAGATCCGGGTCGTGACCGTCGCCAGATCGGACGAGCGGTAGGACAGATCGCGCGCGACCTGGCCCTTCTCGACGAAGCTCACGTCGTAGGCGTACGGCGAACGCGGTGTCTCGGTCAGCTCCATCCAAGTCCACGGGCTGCGGGCTTCGGACCGCAACTCGAGACCGTCGGACCGCGACAGCGCCATCGTCACGACACCGGGACCGTAGAGGTGCCGAACCAGGTCTGCGTTCTGCACGGGATAGACGGCAACAGCAACTGCTCCGGCGTCGGTCAACTGCTGGACCACCTCATCGACCGACCGGTCTCCGGGCTGCTGGACCAGCGCCACCGCCCCGGCCACCTGCTTCGGTTGGGCGTCGGCGTCGACCAGCCGGTACCGACGCTTCCCGTCGGTGAGTGGACCTCCGGCGTACGACGCGCTCACCCGCCCTCCACCGGACCGCGCCTGTAGCAGCGGCACGCCGGAGTCCCACGTCGTCATGACCGAGAAGCCCGCATCCGTGACCCGCTCGGTCGGTGACATGGACAGCCGCAGCGGCGTGCCCGTGGTCATGTCGGTCGCCCACTCGTCGTAGATCGCGTGAGTGTCGCCCGGATCGCCCCGGTTCCACCGCACCGAGACGGAGTGCGGTGCCGACGGCTTCGAGGTCGTCAGAGTCATCGGCCTCGCCGTGCGGGCATCGAGGGTGACGGTGTAGTTCGGCGCGTGGGCGGACATCTTGGGCAGTCCGACGATGCTGATCTCTGACGTCGTGTCGCCGGAGCCGTCAGGTGTGGTGATGAGGCCGAAGACGTTGTAGTTGCCCTCAGGCAGCCGCAGCGTCCACTCCTTCTGGTTCGGTGAGAACAGCAGCTCCTCCGCGTAGTACCGTCCGTCGGTCTCCTGGTACGGCGCGATGCGGGCCCGGCCGCTCGCCGGCTTGCCGTTCCGGTCGAGCATGCGGATGGTCACGTCGACCGTGTCGTCCTGTTTGACGAAGCCGACGGTCGTTGCGAGCTCTACGCCGGGACCGGTCGCGGTGACCCGTCCGCTGTACTCGTCGGCCTCCAGTGCGGTCGCATCCAGCGTCAGCGTGACGTCGGCCGATGCGCCCGCCGCGATGGTGGTCGTGGCCGGTGTGACGGTCACGCCGGCCAGGTCGGTGGCCAGATCGAGGGTCACCGCAGTCTCGGAGTGGTTCTGATAGGTCAGCGTCTTCTGCTGCCGCAGTTGGTCGGCGCGGTAGGGCCGAGTGATGTGCCCGAAGCTCACCACGCCTTGGTCGACACTGACCTGCTGGGCGGTGGCCCGAGCGAGGTCGACCGCTCCTGCGCCGACGGTGAAGGCCGTGCTGCGCTCGACCGGATCGGCACTGGAGGCAAGGGTTGCCTTGAGCAAGCCCGGCGACCACTCCGAGTGCTCCTGGTGAAGGACGGCAGCCGCACCGGCGGCGTACGCAGCAGAGGCAGAGGTGCTGACAGCAGACGCGTAACCGCCACCCGGGTAGGCGCCGATGACGCCGAATGCGGGTGCGACGAGCTCAGGCTTGATGGCCCCGCGGTCCGCCATGACGCCGTGCCTCGCCTGGTCCCACCAGTTGCCACGATTGGTGCCGCCGACAGTGAGGGCGGCTGGAGCCGCACCGGGTGCGACCACGTTCGTCGTACCTGGTTCGGCATAGCTTTTGGAGCTCGTCGGTACGACGAACAGGGCGTCGGACTCCCGGCCGAGGTCGTCGACCGCCTGGGTCAGCGGATCCTCGCCACGGGTGATGCTGCCGGCGACGTTGACGTCGATGACGTCGGCCCCCGAGTCCACTGCCGACTGCAACCCGGCGATGGCCCAGGACTCGTAACCGGCACCGGTGTCGTCGAAGACCTTGCCGACCGCGAGGTGAGCGCCCGGGGCGGCGCCGGCGTACTGTCCGTCGGACGCGGCGCCGCTGCCGGCAGCGAGCGACGCGGAGTGTGTGCCACTGCCGAACCGATCGGTGGTGTCGTTGCCGCCGGTGAAGTCGCGGGTCAGAGCGATCCGGCCGGCGAAGTCCGGGTGAGACGCGTCGATGCCGGTGTCCAGGACCGCGATCAGGGAACCCGTTCCGTCGTACGCGCTGGTGGTCTTCGTCGCAGCAGAGTCCTTGGTGCCTTTGGTGAGCTGCGTGCCGACCGGCCGCGTGCGGGCATCCAGCCACACCTTCTCGACGTCGGGCCGCTTCTGGATGTCGGCGAGGAAGCCGGTCTTGGCGTCCTTCGGCTGGCTGACGGCCTTGAAGGTCGCGCCGGTGCGGTACGAGACGATCAGCGGAAGCGTGCTCCGGTCGTTGTCGCCGTACCCCTGGCGCACGAGGGCGCTGACGTCGAAGAGCCGCCGGTCGAGTTTGCCGGCGGCCATCAGGTCCAGCGCCGAGGCCGGCTCGACGTACACGTCGCCGTCCTGGAGATAGATGTGGGTGCCGGCGTTGGAGCTGCCGGGCGTGGTGGTGACGACGGTGGCTTGCTGCTTACCGTCTGCCAGGGTGTCGAGCCGTACGACGTCACCGGTCACGAGTGTGACCAGGTCAGTCCTGGTGACCGCGGCTGACTGTTCGTGCGCGGCGGTTGGCGCGGTCGCGGCGCTGCCGGTTGCTGTCACTGGTGCGAGGGCCAGCGATCCGGCGAGGGCGACGGCGGGAAGTAGTCGTGGGAGCACGCTTTGGAACGTAAGGAGCCCGGAGGGATACCGGCAATCGATCCGGCTGGCGAGAACTCGTCATGACGGGAGTCGGTCGCCGATGCAGGGCGGCAGGGTGACGGTGGTTGTGGTCACCCTGCCGCGCTGGGTCCGGGGGTGGCTGCGCCGGGGTACGGCGCAGGGGTGGTCACGCCGCCGGGGGCTTGCTGTTGTTGTCGTCGTAGATGCGGGAGGCGATGTCGGCCTCGGGGGAGTTGGGCTGGTTCACGGACTGCTGGACGTTCTGCCAGACCGCCTTGCCGTCGGCCTCGGGGATCACGATCCACGCGACCGCGTAGCCGAGCAGCGCGGTGCCGCCGGTGATCAGGGTCAGGCCGACGATGGCGAGGCGGACCAGGGTCACGTCGATGTTGAAGTACTCCGCGAGCCCGCCGGAGACACCCGACAGCATCCGCTGGGACTTGGACCGGCGGAGGACCTTGCCGGAGAGGTTCTGGAACGGTGCGTTGGAGTTCGTCATGGCTCTACTCTCCCGCCCGGAGGCGGTCCGCCACATCAGGATCGGTACCGACCCGACCCCTGGCCTGACCCCGGTGTCCCTGACCCGGCGGCCCTTACCACTTTCGGCCCGGATCAGCGGACCTTCGGACTGTCGGTGGCCGCATTTACCGTCGGGGGATGGACGCGCAGACGGTGCTGAAGGTGATGCAGGGGTTGCCGGGGGCGGAGGAGCATGAGGGCTGGGCCGGCCAGCCGGCCTTCAAGGTCCGCAAGAAGGGTTTCGCCTACATGTCCGAGGACGAGAGCAGGCTGATGCTCAAGGCGCTCCGCGAGGAGCAACAGGCGCTGGTCGCGGAGAACCCAGAGGTCTACTCACCTTCCTGGGAGGGCGGCCGGTTCGCCTGGCTGGAGATCGACCTGGCCGCCGCTGACGACGACGAGGTGCAGGAGTTGATCACCGAGGCCTGGCGCCTGACCGCACCGAAGTTCCTGGTCGCCCAACTCGAGTCCAAGGTCTAGTCGACTCGAGTCCAGGGTCTAGTCGAGGAGCTTGCGGACCAGGACCCACTGCGGGCTGGTGCGGCTGACCTCGGTGAAGCCGGCGTCCAGGAAGACGGACAGCGGGCCGCGGTAGAGATCCGCTGACGGAGTGCGGCCGGCCAGTGTGGTGTCGACCGCGCAGCCCTCCACGGACGGAGCGGCGTACTCGCGGGCCATGGCGACGGCGCCGGCCGCCAGTTCACCCGCAACGCCCTTCCGGCGCTTCCCGACCGGTACGACGAAGCAGGTGATCACCCACGAGTCGGGGTGATCCGTCCGCCAGTGGGGTGAGGCCAGGACCCGTGGGTACGACGTACGTGGGGCGACCGCGCACCAGCCGATCGGCGTATCGCCGTCGTACGCAAGGACGCCGGGTGGTCGCTCACCGTGACATACCTGGGAGCGCAAGCCCTGGCGGTTCTCGTCCGGGGTGGCGTCGGACCAGGCACGGCCGCGGAGGCGGAAATACTGGCACAGGCAGCGCGACGGATCGCCGCGCTCACCCATCACCGTTGCCACGTCCCGCCACGAGTCCGGACCCGCCGGTCGCACCTCCACCATGCGCTTACGGTAGCGAGGGGCTGGCTTGCACTCGTTTGGGGCGAGTGCTAATACTTGGTTAGCACTCCATGGGTGAGAGTGATAATGCTCGTGCTCGTGGAGTGGGACAGAAGACGGCCTCGATGAGGTGCTGGGACTGTGGCGGGACGTGACCGCCACGCTGCCGGTGCCGTCCGTCGCGGGCATCCGGCCGGCTGAACCACCAAGACTCGACGCGGGAGGACTCGCGGAGAATGCCCAAGCTGATTTCTTTCAACGAAGAGGCGCGCCGCGGCCTCGAGCGGGGTATGAACACCCTCGCCGATGCCGTCAAGGTGACGCTTGGCCCGAAGGGCCGCAACGTCGTCCTGGAGAAGAAGTGGGGCGCCCCCACGATCACCAACGACGGTGTCTCCATCGCCAAGGAGATCGAGCTCGAGGACCCGTACGAGAAGATCGGGGCCGAGCTCGTCAAGGAAGTTGCCAAGAAGACCGACGACGTCGCGGGTGACGGCACTACCACCGCCACCGTGCTGGCTCAGGCTCTCGTCCGCGAGGGACTGCGCAACGTCGCCGCCGGCGCCAACCCGATGGGCCTGAAGAAGGGCATCGAGAAGGCGACCGAGGCGGTCAGCGAGCAGCTGCTCAAGCTGGCCAAGGACGTCGAGACCCGCGAGCAGATCGCGTCGACCGCGTCCATCTCGGCCGCTGACAACCAGGTCGGCCAGATCATCGCCGAGGCGATGGACAAGGTCGGCAAGGAAGGCGTCATCACCGTCGAGGAGAGCAACACCTTCGGCCTCGAGCTCGAGCTCACCGAGGGTATGCGCTTCGACAAGGGCTACATCTCGCCGTACTTCGTGACTGACACGGAGCGGATGGAAGCGGTCCTGGACGACCCGTACATCCTGATCGTCAACAGCAAGATCTCGAGCATCAAGGACCTGGTCCCGGTGCTGGAGAAGGTCATGCAGACCGGCAAGGCCCTGGCCATCATCGCCGAGGACATCGAGGGCGAGGCGCTGGCCACCCTGGTCGTCAACAAGATCAAGGGCACCTTCAAGGCCGTCGCCGTCAAGGCGCCGGGCTTCGGTGACCGCCGCAAGGCCATGCTGGTCGACATCGCCGTCCTCACCGGCGGCGAGGTCATCTCGGAGGAGGTCGGCCTCAAGCTGGATTCCGTCGACCTGGAGCTGCTCGGCCAGGCCCGCAAGATCGTCGTCACCAAGGACGAGACGACCATCGTCGAGGGCGAGGGTGACGCCGACCAGATCTCCGGCCGGGTGAACCAGATCCGCGCCGAGATCGAGAAGTCGGACTCCGACTACGACCGCGAGAAGCTGCAGGAGCGGCTGGCCAAGCTGGCCGGTGGCGTCGCGGTGATCAAGGTCGGCGCGGCCACCGAGGTCGAGCTGAAGGAGCGCAAGCACCGCATCGAGGACGCCGTTCGCAACGCGAAGGCGGCCGTCGAGGAGGGCATCGTCGCCGGTGGCGGCGTGGCTCTGCTGCAGGCGTCCGTGGCGGCGTTCGAGAAGCTGGAGCTCGAGGGTGACGAGGCGACCGGAGCGCAGATCGTGCGCCACGCCGTCGAGGCGCCGCTGAAGCAGATCGCGATCAACGCCGGCCTCGAGGGCGGCGTTGTGGTGGAGAAGGTCCGCAACCTCCCGACCGGACACGGCCTGAACGCCGCGACCGGCGAGTACGTCGACCTGATCGCGACCGGCATCATCGACCCGGCCAAGGTGACTCGCTCGGCGCTGCAGAACGCGGCGTCGATCGCGGCCCTGTTCCTCACCACCGAGGCCGTCATCGCCGACAAGCCGGAGAAGGCCTCGGCCGCTCCGGGTGGCGCGCCCGACATGGGCGGCATGGACTTCTGAGCTAGGAAGTCCGACGGCATATAAGCAGGACAAAAGCGGTCCCGGGTCCCCACCCGGGACCGCTTTCCGTTGTCGGTGGGGAGTTGTGTGTCAGGTGCCGGTGATCAGGTGGGTGGCGAGGACGGGGGAGAAGGTGCCGAGGGGGACGGTCGGGGTGAGTCCGCAGGGCCCGTCGGAGGTTCCGGGTGTGGTGAGCCAGAGCAGCAGGTCGGCGGGTGTGCCGGTTGTGGGGGCGGACTGGTTCGGTGCGGCGCCAACCTGCGACGGGGCGCCCAGCTTTCGGCCGGTGGGGTTGCACCAGGTGCCGTTGGAGCCGTTGCCGTTGCGGCTGGTGTCGATGACGAACTCACCGGCGCCGCCAAGCGCCGCCTTGATAGCGGTGCCCCTCGCCGCGGATTCCTCGGTCGTGTAGTAGTTCGACGTGTTCAGCGCGAAGCCGCGGATCTTGCCGATGTCGACCAGCCGCAGCCGCCGTGCCATCTCCTTGGTCTCGAGCGTGGTCGCCGTACCGGCGTCCATGTAGGCCCAGGTGTTCGGGTTCTTCGTCGCGAACTGGTTGGCGGCGTACTTGAGCAGCGCGGTCCGCGCCGGCCGGTCCTTCGCCGGCAGACAGTCGAGCCGTGCCAGCGCGTCAGGCTCGATCACCACGATCGCCGGCCGGGCACCGATCCCGTCGGAGAACTGGCTGATCCAGGTCCGGTACGCCGATGGCGACTCGGCCCCACCACTCCAGTGACCACCGCAGTCGCGGCCCGGGATGTTGCCCGCGACAAGCACTGGCAGCATGTCCAGCTTGTCGGCGGCTGCGGTGTACGCCGTCACGGCCTGCTTGAGGTCACCACTCGTACGACCGAACCACCGCGCACCCGCCTGGTCCGCGATGTTGGTCTTGATCTCGGTCGCACCCGGGTGCCGCCGTACGTAGCGGGCCGCGCTGGAATCCGGATCGACGTAGAAACCGGTGGTCAGCTTCAGTGGGTTGTCGGTCGCAACGGCCAGCCCGGGTGCGGGCCGGCCGCCGGCGACCAGTCCGACGGCGAGCACGCCGATCACGACCGTGCGCAGGGTCGACATCGTTGATGAGTCCTTCCGTCAAGGGCGGGATGGTTACTCAATGTGTCGACGACACTACCGTCGGAGGTGGGACTAGCTCTCTTCGTCGACCTCGCAGAACGACGCGTAGTGGTCGGCGGTGTAGTAGACATGCGCGGGGTCGGTGGTCGCGCCGCCGCCGATCAGCCGGCGCGCGCCGCGGTCGGGCGATCCAGGCGTCTTGACGGTGTACTCGTGGTAGTAGCCGGTCGACTCGTCCGGCAGGATGCCCTCCCGGTTCTGGAACACGGTGCCGTCCTGGGAGTACGGGAACGGCCCACCGGAGTAGATGAGTTCGAGCGTGTCGGAGGCCTGCGAAGGCAACGAGCTGAGCGCACAGTCCGCAATGGCGGCGACGGACTGCGCAGGGACGGTCTGGGAGTGCGTCGGTACGGCGTACGCCGTGGAGCCGAGGGTGGTCGCGGTGACGAGGGTGAGGGCGGCGATGAGGGTTCTCATGCCCGGACGCTTCCCTGCTCAGGCGACCGCGGTACATCCCAACTGTGAATAACAGTTGGACTATGACCCCGTACAGGCTCTAGTGTCTGGCCCGGCGAGAGTACATTCCGGAGCGGAAGGAGCGACCGATGAGCACACTGACTTGTTTCCCGGCGCGACCGATCCGCTCGCACAGCTCGCACTGAGCGGAAGCGCGCCTCCTGCTGGAGGATCTGTGACCATCCGCACCATCGTCGAGGCCGACCTCGACACCATCCGCACTCTGATCGAGCAGAAGTCCGTCAACACCGTGACGGCCGAGCGCTACGGCGAGTACGTTGCCGAGGGCATGTATCGCGACGACTGGACCTGGGTCGCCGAGGAGAACGGCGAGATCCAGGCGCTCGCCATCTGGTGGGGCGCGCCCGACGAGGACCACCCGTTCAGCATCGACGGCCTGTACTACGCCGGCGACGGCGACCCGGTGCCGGTCTGGACGGCGCTGATCGAGCAAGCTATCAAGGCGCGGCCGGCCGACGCCGAGCCGCCGGAGTACCACTTCTTCCTGGACAGCGACTGGCAGGACCAGCCCGACGTCGTCGCCGCGCTCGAGCCCCGCTCGCGTGCGGTCGCCGCGCTCGGGCTGACCCAGATCACCGACCGGCTGCGGTACGAGTGGAAGCCGGAGTACGGACTGCCTGAGCGGTCCACCCGAGTGCGGTTCGAACCGGCCGATGACGAGGCGTTCGTCCAGGTGTTCGCCCGCGTCAGTGAGGGCAGCCTGGACGCCGCGACTGCGCGGGAGATCGCCCGGCTCGGGGTCGAGGGCGCGGCCCGCGACGACCTCGCCGTGTACAAGTCGATGCCGGGTGACCGGAGTTGGTGGCGGCTCGCGTACGACCCCGACGGCAAGCTGATCGGGTTCGCGATCCCGTCGGCCAATGCCGGCGGCCCGGTCGTCGGCTACCTGGGTGTGGTGCCCGAGCACCGCGGGCACGGGTACATCGACGACTTGCTTGCCGAGATCACCCACCTGCTGGCCGAGACCGGTGCCGAACACATCCGCGCGGACACCGACTTCGGCAACGTCCCGATGGCCAAGAGCTTCGAACGCTTGGGATACCGGAACTTCGCGGTCCGCAGAGTCCTGTCCTTCCCGGAGGTCTGAGCACTGCCCCTCGGCGCTCCAAACTGGGTGAGCCGAGGGGCAGACGGCCGCCGTTCCGGCCCCTATGCTCCGTGACATGTCAGAGAGCTCCGGTGCCTGCCCGGAGTCGGGGAGGCCCGGCGATGCGTGACGTCGCGCTCGTCCTGCACGTCGTCGCGGGAGTGGTGGCGGTGGTGTTCGGACCGCTCGCGATCGTGCTCACGTTGCGGCGGCACGGGCTGACCTGGGCCGGTGAGGTCTACCACTGGGCGATCGCACTCGTCTGCCTGACTGCCCTCGTGCTGGTGCCGTACGACTGGTCGCAGTTGTGGGTGTTCTGGCCGATCTCGGTCGCGACGTACCTGTTCGTGTACCTCGGCCAGCGGGCCGCCGAAGCACCCGGCGGTCTGTGGTACCGCGGTGTGCTGCGCGGCTACGGCGGTGGCTGGATCGCCTTGTGGACAGCGATTGTGGTGGTGAGCCTGCCGCATCAGGCCTGGTCCTGGGTGATCCCGATCGTGGTCGGCTCCGCCGTCGTCGAATGGCTCTGCTTCAAGCCGTCGCCGGACTGGACCCACGAGGCCCAGCCCGGCAACTAGGGGTCTCAGCGAAGTGGTGTGAAGAAGGATCGCAGGTCGGAGGTCAGGAGGTCGGGGACCTCCATCGCGGCGAAGTGGCCGCCGCGCTCGTACTCGTTCCAGTGCTCGATCTTGCCGGCCGGGTCCGCCAGGCTGCGGATCGCGCTCTCGGCACCGAACACCGCCACTCCGGTCGGAGGCCCGCTGACCTCGTGGCCGCCCCAGCCTTCGGAGTCACCCTGTCCCTGCTGCGCGACCATCGCCTTCCAGGCCCGCATACCGTCGTACACCGCATGCGCCGACGATGCGCCGGAACCGGTGAACCAGTACAGGCTGATGTTGGTCAGCAACTGATCCCGGTCGACCGCCTCGGTCGGCAGTGGGTGGATCGGGTCGGTCCACTCCGCGAACTTCTCCACGATCCAGGCGAGCTGCCCGATCGGCGAGTCGTTCAGCGAATACGCCAGCGTCTGCGGCCGCGTCGACTGCAGCACCAGGTAACCGAAGCCCTCGTCCAGCATCGTGTTGAACCGCTCAGCACGCGCCCGATCCGACTCCGACAACCCGTCCAGCGGCAACGGATCCCCGAACGGGGTACCCGCAGTCACTCCCGCCAGGTGTACGCCGACCACGTGCGCCGGATCCACCATCGCCAGCATCCCCGCCACACCCGATCCGGCATCCGTGCCGTGGGCGGCGTACCGCTCGTACCCGAGCCTGCTCATCAGCTCGGCCCACATCTGCGCCACCCCGAACAGGTTGAATCCACCGGGTCCGAGCGGAGTGGAGAACCCGTAGCCAGGCAGCGACGGTACGACGACGTGGAACGCGTCAGCCGGATCACCGCCGTACGCCGCCGGATCGGTCAGCCGCCCGATCATCTGCTGGAACTCCACCGGCGACCCCGGCCACCCGTGGGTCAGGATCAGCGGCAATGCGTCCGGCGACGCGGACCGCTGGTGGAAGAAGTGGATGCGCTGACCGTTGATCTCGGTCGTGAACTGCGGACTCTCGTTCAGCGCGGCCTCAGCGGCCCGCCAGTCGTAGTCGTTGGCCCAGTACTCGGCCAGCTCCTTCAGGTAGCTGACAGGAACCCCGCGGCTCCAGTCGTCCACCGGCGGCGTCGCGGGCCATCGTGCGTTGGTCAGCCGCGCCTTGAGGTCATCCACCTCCGCCTGCGAAATCTCGATCCGGAAGGGCCTGATGTCCGTGTTCGTCGTCATACCCACACGCTATAAACCATTGCGGCGAGTTCCCTTCCGCAATGGAAGACTTTCTGAAGAGGAAGGTCAGGGGATCAGGACCAGCTTGCCGCGGACGCCTCCTGCTCTCAGCAGGTCAAGGGCAGCGGCGGCTTCGGTGAGGGCGAAGGTCTTGGCGACGGTCGTGGTGATGCGGCCGGCCTCGACGGCGCGCGCGATCTCATCCAGGCGCCGGCCGTCGGGCTCGGCCCGGACGATCGTGGGCTCGATGCCGCGCGCCGGGGTGAATTGACCGCCGGGGACCCAGAACTCCGGGACTGCCGTGACATACCTGCCACCGTCGCGGACAGCGGCGAACGCCGCACGGGCCCGCGGGCCGCCGACGACGTCCAGGGCGGCGTCGGCCGAGGCGGGCGCGGGCGTGGTCGTCGAGTCCGGCGTGAGGACGGTGATTCCCCGAGCGACAGCGAGTTCGGCCGCGAACCGTCCGACCGCACCACGCGCTCCGTTGACCAAGAGCGTCTGGCCGGCTCCGAGATCGAGGAGGTCCAGCGCCTGGTGGGCGGTGAGTGCGGCCAGCGGCAGCGTGGCGGCCTCGACCCAGTCGAGGTTCGCCGGCGCCGCGGCCACGTGGCCTGCCGGGAGCGTCACGTACTCCGCATAGCCGCCGACCTGCGTCCGGGAATGACCGGTGCTCGCGATCACCGCGGCCCCGGCCTCCCAGTCGCCCGCCTCGACCACGCCGGCCACGTCGTACCCGGGGACGAGCGGTAGCCGCAGTTCGTCGTACCAGCGGTAGTTCCCGGCCACCATGCCGAGGTCGGCCTGGTTGACCGCGGCGGCCATGACCTTGATCAGGATCTCGCCGTCAGCCGGTCGCCTCACCGGTAGGGCGTGCGGCCGAAGGGCCGCTCCGGGGCCGACTCGATCGGTCGCCATCACGCGCATCGTCGTCATGTTCCCGACCGTAGGCACTGTCGGGCCGGTCGTCGTTGATCGAGATCAATCGTCGCCGGATCCGGCTCAGGGCCTCGGGTGTGACACCGACGTACGACGCGATCTGGCGCTGGGTCAGCCGGGTCGCGAGGGCGCCGTGGTCGGCCAGGAACTGCCGGTACCGTGCGGTCGCGTCGGTCAGCAGCAGTTCGCTCTGCCGCTGTTCGACGCGAAGGTAGAGCTCCTCGGTGAGCCGGGCGACGAGCCGCTGCCAGCCCGGGTTCGCCGCGACCATCGCGTCGTATCCGGACCGCGGGGCGACCATGAGCTCGGCCGGCTCGAGCGCCTCGATCGTGAGCTGCGAGGCCTCCTTGCGCAGCGCCGCGCTGTAGGCGCAGACAAGCTCGCCCTCCGCACGGAATCCCATCGTCCGCTCGGTCCCCGCCGGGTCGGTGGCATACAGCCGGAAGAGCCCACGCTCGACGAATCCGACCCGGTCGGGCCGGTCGCCGGCCCGGACCATCAGCTCACCGCGTTCGACCCGCGCAGGCCGGAACACCTCGCGACCGCGTGCCGCCTCGGCCGCCGGGAGCTGAGCCAGGAAGCGCTCGAATTCACTCATGCGTTCACAACACCACCCACCCGCCGCACCCGACAAGCCAGGCGAGCACGAGCACCCTCAGGCTTGGCCGGCTTGTTCTTCCGGGGTGGACTTGCGGACGACGAGACGTGTCCAGGCGCCGACGTACACGCGGTCGTCCGGGTTGAGCTCACGTCGCTGCCCAGGGGAGATCGGGTCCTCGGGAAGCGGCCCGGACGCAGGCCCTACGTAGGTCCCGTTCGAGGACTGGAGGTCCTCGACCCACCAACGCTGACCGTCGGTCGTGAGTTGCGCTTGCCGGCGGCTGACGCCGGTGTCGTCTCCGCAGTCGACCTCGGGCGTGATGCCGCGGCTGCGGGATGGGCGGCCGACCAGCACGCTCTTGTCGTTCAGCGGGATCACAACCGGCAGACCGGGCGACGGACACGGGTCGTCGCTCTGCTGTACGGCGTACCAGTCCGGATCGACCCACCGCTCAACGACCCATTCGGCGACCTCGGCAGCCGGTGCCGGGGGCATCGGCGGGACCGGCGCGCCAGGCGCGGACAGGTCGAGTGAGGAGGCAGCGCGCGGCATGGTGCCGGTGGTGAAGTCGTAGCCGCAGCTCTCGCAGAACAAGGCGTCGGTGGCGGCCGGCTCCGAGCAGTTCGGGCAGGACTGGGCGGCCTGAGCGGGCGCAGGCGCCGGCGCGGCGACGGCCGGTGCCGGCACCGAGGCGGCCGCCGGGGTTGCCGCGGTGCCGATCGGCAGGCCGCAGACGTCGCAGTAGTCGCTCGAGGTGGACGGGTGTCCGCTCGGACAGGTGACCGTCGTCATTTCTTCACCCGGGTGGTCTTGGTGGAGGCCGTATCGAGTGCCATCTCGTCGGCCTTCTCGACGGTCCGCTTCAGCCGCACGGTCCCGGCCTCCTGGTCGTCGATGTCGACCACCTTGCGCAGCCGGGTGGTCGCTTCCTCGTTGCCGGTCTGCGCCGCCAATTGGACTGCCCGGCCGAGCTTGGTGGTCGCGGTCTCGGTGTCGCCGGCGGCCTTCGCGGCCAGGCCTTCCTGGATCGCGTCGGCCAGCTCGGTCTGCCCGGTGTAGTGCGCGACCTCGGGGCTGATCCGTGTGGTGAGCGCCTCGTCCGCGGACCACAGCGCCTTGACCAGGCCCTGTGCGACCACGTCGTCACCGATCACCAACTGCACGCGGGCGGCCAACTGCTCCTGCCCGATCCCCTTGGCGGCCAGCCGGATCGCCACGTGGTAGTCACGCGACTCGTCACCCCACGAGCCGGTCGGGTACGACCCGGTGAGCGGATTGATCGCCGTACGGCGTGACGTCAGGTCCTCGACGGTCGGCGCGACCTGCCGGACGAACAGCACCTCGGCACCTTGCGGAGCCCAGACCCGCAGGTCGGCCTGTGCGACACCGCGGCTCATCGCGTTCTGGATCAGCTTGGAGAACTCGGCCGCGAGCTGGTCCGGAGCCGGGATGATGTCGACCGTGCCGAGCAGCGCTTGAGCGATCCGCCGTACCTCGTCGACCTGCCAGGCCACGCCGACACCGCGGGTGTCGCACTGGAACTGGCCGGTGACCGCCTTGATCGTCTCGGTCAGTACCTCGGGCGTCTCGTGCTGGTTCTCGCCGTCGGTGAGCAGGATCGCGTGCTTCTGGGTCAGCGACGGTACGGTCGCGAACAACCGCGACGCGAGTCGCAGCCAGGTGCCCATCGCGGTCCCGCCGTCGGCGTAGAACCGGGCCACCGCGTCCTTGGCCGCCTGCCGGGTGAACTGGTCCATCTTGACCATCACCGGCTCCGGCGACGGCGGGAACGCCAGCTGGGCCCGGTCGTTGCCGGAGATCACCGCGAACCAGACACCGTCGAGGATCTGGTCGAGCGCGGTCTGCGCGGCGAACCCGGCGGCCCGGACGCCGTCGGCGCCCATCGAGCCGGAGGTGTCGACGATGATGATCTCGCCGGCGTCACCGCTGCCGGACTGCCCGGCCGCACCGGCGCCGCTGCAGTTCACCGTGACGATCGCGTGTACGTCGGTTCCGCCGTCGGGCAGGAACTCGTTCTGGTAGACGGTGGCGGAGAACTCTGCCATCTCGGCGTCCTTTCCTTAGATCCGTGCAAGCGCGACGGTGATGTTGTCCTGACCGCCCTGGGCGTTGGCCCAGTCGACCAGGGCGGACGCGGTGGCCAGCGGCTCGCCACCGTGCGCCGCAGCGGTCTGACGTACGAGGTCGGCCAGCGGTGCCGCCTCGGAGCAGTAGTTCCACAACCCGTCCGAGCAGACCAGGATCCAGCCCGGTCCGGCCGGGCGGAGCGTGGTGGTCCGGGGGGTGTGGTCCGGTGCGTCCTTGCCGAGCCAGCGGGTGATCGCGTGTGCGTGCGGTCCGGATTCGGCCTCGGCGCGGGGGATACCGGTCGCGATCAGCTCCGCGGCCCACGAGTCGTCCACGGTCAGTGGCACCGCTTCGTCCTCGTCCGGGAACCAGTACGCGCGGCTGTCCCCGACTGCACCGGCCACCAGCAGACCGTCCTCCAGTACGGCCGCCACGAACGTGCACGACGCCGGGTTCGGACTGTCAGGACTCGTGTTGTCCAGTACGGCGTCATTGGCGGCGTCGGCAGCCGCTTTGAGCCTGGCCACGATCGCATTGCTGTGCGACGACTCGGTGCCGATGCCCTGGGCGTGCCCAGCCACCAGGACCTCGCGTGCGGCGCGTGCTGCGGCCAGACTGGCGACGTCTGAGTCGAGTGACGAGCTCACACCGTCACAGACGACCAGTAGCGCCCGGCTGCCAGGCTCCGCGTCGGCCGCAATGGCCAGTGCGTCCTCGTTGCGGCTGTGCCGGATGCCGCGGTCGCACACTCCGGCCACCCACGGTGCGGGGTGCTCGTCGAAGTGGTCGCGCGGTTTGCTCGCCTTCGTTCCGCAGGTCTCGCAGTAGCCCTCGGCGCCGATCGCACCACCACAGGACCGGCACGGCCCGACCGGCTCGGCCGCAGGGGCGGTGCTGATCTCGACCGTGGGCTCGGTGTCGGTGTCCAAGGCAGGACTGGCGGGGGCGGCCGTCGGGTTGAGCTCGGCGCCGCAGGCCTCGCAGAAGCGATCGGCCTCGGACACTTGCCCGCCACAGCTGGGGCAGACCGTCTGGGTCGTACTCGTCATCGCAACGTCCATCCTCGAACCTCGTTGGCCTGGTCGACCAGGGCGATCCGTTCCGGCCGGCTCTCGGCCTGGTCGGCCAATTGCCGGTAGGTGGCCTCGAGCCCGTCCCGCAGGTCCGGCTCGGTCGCCTCCCGTCCGTCGATCCGCAGTCCTTCCTGCGGACCGGACTGCTGGACCTCGGCCAGCGCGGTCCGGAACACGTCCGCGGCCAGGTTGGCCCGGTCGACCGGGTCGATGGTCAGCGCGTCGATGCTGTCCATCGCCTGAGCGAGCGCGGGCAGGCCACGCCCCGATCCTGCCAGCAGACCGGCTCGCTGGCGACGGGCCCGCACGTACGCGCCGCTGGTTCGCGGCACCAGATCGAGTGCGGCCAGGGCTCCGTCGAGGTCGTTCCGCTGCGTGCGGATGGCGGCCAGACCGAACGCCGAGGGCGCGATGTAGTTGGCGTCCGTGCGGGCGCAGGTGAGGTAGAGGCCCTCGGCAACGTCGTACTCGCCGCTCTGCTCGCAGGCGATCGCCAGCGCCAGCTTCGGCCCGAGCTCACCCGGTACCTGGCCGTAAACGGCGTTGAAAGCCGACTGCGCACCGGGCGCGTCGCCGCGGGCCAGAGCGACCAGTCCGGCCATCCAGACCGCCCGCCACTCCCACGGGTCCTCGGCGAGCAGGTCGGACACCGCGGTGTCGACCATGTCGTAGCGCTCCTCGCCCACCTCGAGCGCCGCCTCCGCAATCTCCAGCAGGATCTGTGCCGACGACTCCGGCGCGTCCACCAGCACTTCGAGCCGCTTGGCGGCGTCCGGAACGCTCACAGTCTTCAGCCAGCCGGCCATCTTGTCGCTGTCGTCCGGCGCCAGCGATGGCAACTGCTGCCAGGGCTCAGCCTGGTCTACCAGCCCTGCCAACTTGTCACCAGGCGTGCCGAACAGCAGCGACGACGCCGAGTGCTGCGCCGCCTTGTCGCCCTGCTTGTCCGCGACGACCTCCCGCAGTACGCCGAGCAGCTGCACGCGGAACTCGTCCGCCGACTGGAACCGGTCCGCCGGGTCCTTCGCACACGCCTTGGCCAGCAGCCGGTACACCGAGTCGTACTTCTGGAACAGCGGTACGTCGTTCACCGGCGGCAACGAATCGACGTACCGCGACTGGTAGCCGCGGAACTCCATCGCCAGCACGCACAACGTCCGGCCGAGCGTGAAGATGTCGGACGCGACCGACGGTCCGACCTCGGCTACCTCGGGGGCCTGGAAACCGACCGTGCCGTAGATCGCCGAGTCGAGGTCGTCGATCCGCCGGACCCCGCCGAGGTCGATCAGCTTGACCGCGTCGCCGACCTGGATGATGTTGTCCGGCTTGAAGTCGCAGTACAGCAGTTCGAGGTCGTGCAGGTACGAGAACGCGGGCAGGATCTCGAGGAGGTACGCGATCGCCTGGTCGATCGGCAGCGCGTCGTACTGCCCGTGGTTCGCGGCCATCCGTTGCTTGAGCAACGTCTTCAGCGAGGTGCCGCCGACGTACTCCATCACGATGTAGCCGGCGCCGTCGTGGGTGACGAAGTTGTAGATCTCGACGATCAGCGGGTGCTCGACGCGGGCCAGGAACTGCTGCTCGGCGATCGCGGCGGCGACCGCGTCCGGGTCCTCGGAGTTGAGCAGGCCCTTCAGCACCACCCACCGGTCGGACACGTTCTTGTCCCGGGCCAGGTAGATCCAGCCGAAGCCGCCGTGCGCCAGGCAGCCGGCCACCTGGTACTGGCCGCCGACCAGGTCACCCGCGTGCAGCTTCGGCGAGAACGAGAACTTGCTGCGGCACGTCGGGCAGAAACCCTCGGTCCGGCCGGGCTGGTCGCCGCGGGCGCGGCCGACCTCATGGCCGCAGCTCGGACAGTTCCGGCGGTCCTCGGGAACCATCGGATTGACCAGGATCGCTTTGCTGGCGTCGATCGCGGGGATCGACGGCACCTGGGTCAGGCCGGCGCCGAGCCGCGCTCCGCGCAGTCGCGTGGACGACGTACCCAGTTTGCGGGTCAGCTTCGAACCGGCCGCGCCCGCGCGGGCCGAGCCGAGCGGGGTTGATGCGAGCCGGTTGGATGCGCGCGAAACCGTTGAAGGGCTGCTGATCGGGTCCGGCATGTCCGGCGTGGTGACGCTAGCGGCTCCGGCAACGGCGGACGGGCTGACCGCACCAGAGGGCGCCGGTGTGCCACAGACGTCGCAGTAGCCGTCCACGAACGTGCCGGTGCAGCCGGGCTGCGTGCAGGCACCGGTCGACGGGCTCGGACCGGTCGATGGACTGGTCGCGGCTGCAGATGCGGGCGAGCCGCACACGTCGCAGTACCCGTCCTGGATGCTCCCGGTGCAGCCGGGCTGCGTACAGGCAATGGTCGTCGTCATTTCGTCCCTCCTGTGGCTTCCAGGTAGGCCTGGTAAGCCGTCACCAGTGCACCCAGCCGGGCCAGCTCCACCGGTTCCGACTCGATCACCGCACGGCCGCGCCGGTACAGCTCGGCGAGATCTTCATTGCCTGGAGCAACACTCGCCGCCTTCACCTGGTACGCGTCCAGCCGGGCGGCCAGCTCGTCCCGACGCTCCAGTACGGCGCCGTACGCCGCCTGTGCCTGACCGAGCGCACGACGTACGGCGTCCAGCCGGGCCAGGTACTTCTCCAGCTCGGACGGCGTGTTCGGCACCGGTCCGAGCGCGGTCACATCAGGTACGGCGAGACGCGGGGCCGGCATGACCGTGGCGACCGCTTTGTCGGCGAGACTCCGCACCGCCTGGCCCTGTGCCTCCAGTTCGCTGCGCAGCGACCGTGCACGCGCGACGTCGGCCGCGCGCTCCTTGCGGGTCGCCGCACCGACGATGAGGTCCCGCTCGCTCCGGGCCAGGTCAATCTCCAGCGGGCCGATCAGCCCGCCGATGTCCGCGCCGCGCTTGTTCCGATCGGCCAGGTCGGTCACCCGGCGATCGAGGTCGTGGTGCTCCGCGATCGCGGCGTTGCGGGTGCCGGCCGGTTCGAGCTTGACGAGGTCGTTGATCCGCTCGACCTGGGCGCGCAACTGCCGCAGCCGGGCGGCCAGGTCGGCGTCACCCGGCTCCAGCGCGAGTTTGGCCCGCAGACTGGACGCCAGCGCATCCGACAACTTACATGCCTCGGGCAATGAAACCGCGAGTGACCCGCCCGCGCCGCCGGTGTCCAGGCCGCCCCAGATCAGGGTGCTGATCCGCTCGGTCTCCTTCGACCCGACCCGGCCGGAGTCCCAGGTGATCAGGATCAGCTCGTACCGATCCGACACCGCCTTCCAGACCGCCATCGCGAGTACGACGTCCGCACTCAGCGCGTCGGACTCGGGGGAGTGCAGCGCGGCCTGGTCGAGCTCATCCAGCTCGGCCTTGCGCCGGTCGCGCCACGTCCCCAGCGCGTCGAGGAACGAGAGCAGCTCCGTCGCCGGAACGCTGCTCCCCATCTTCCCCGGCGGCGCCGGCGCCGAGGCAGTCGGCGTACGAACGGTCATGACAGGCCCTGGGTCCGGCCGTAGATCGGTGCCGGCGGATTCGTCTTGCCCAGCTTGCCGAGCCACTTGGTGTACGAGGTTTGCCAGCGGCCGTCGGCCTTCATGTCCGCCAGCGCCTTGTTCACCAGCCTGACGAACTCGGGGTGCCCCTTCTGGAAGCCGAGACCGTACGGCTCGTCGCTGAACCGCTCCGGGAGAATCTTGGCGTACGGGTCCTGTGCCGCATCGCCGGCCAGCACCGTGTCGTCGCCGGAGATCCCGGCCGCCTTGCCCTGCTGGAACAGCACCAGGCAGCCGGTGTCGGAGTCGGCGGTGATCGGCTTGACCGCGGGGTTCTTGCGCTTCAGGTTGTCCAGACTGGTCGACCCTGCCGGCGCGCAGATCGTCTTGCCGGACAGATCGGCAACGCTCTTCGCCGTCGAGTCGGACTGCACCAGCGTCTTCTGGCCGGAGCGGTAGTACTCGGCAGAGAAGGCGATCTGGTCCCAGCGGGCGCAGTTGATCGTCATGTTCCGGGCGACGATGTCGACCGCACCGTCCATCAGCAACGGGATTCGCTGCGGGCTGGAGATCACCCGCAGTTCGACCTTGTGCGGCTGGCCGGCCGCCGGCGGGCCGAAGATCGCGTCCGCGACCATGTTGATCATGTCGATGTCGAAGCCCTCGATCTGCCCGGTGATCGGGTTCCGCGAGCCGAGGTTCAGGCTGTCCGCGGACACTCCGGCGATCAGGCGGCCGCGTTTCTGGATCTTCTCCAGGATCGTCCCGGCCGGCATCGCGCTTCCGGGTGCGGGCACGTTGGCGTCCGGTGCGTACGACGCCAAGGGATCCTGGCCGTCTGCGCACGGCTTGGGCTCCGCGGGCGGTGCGGCGGTGGTGGCCTTCGGGGCGGGCTCGGCGGGGATCTGAGTGGCGTCGTAGTTGCCGGAGCTGCAGGCGGTCAGGAGGAGAGCGGCCACGACGACGGCCGGGGTGAGTTTCTTCATCGGTACTCCTCCAGTCGCTGCGACATGCCCCACGCGACCAGCAGCGCGGCCGCGATGCCGATCGGCAGGCCGAGCCAGCCGATCGGCGGCAGGCCGTTGCGGGAGTCGGACAGGTTGGACGTGACCGCCGCACTCGTGTTCGTCAGTTCGTCGGCCGAGCCCTGGTCGAATGCCTGGAACGTCTTGACCGAGTTCGTCGGGTCCTTCGACGTACCGATGGCCAGGTCCACGGCGCTGTCCCACTGGCCGGCCGTGTCCCGCTTCCGGACCTCGGCGTGGACAGTCCGGTAGGCGTCCCAGTCGGTGCGGATGCCGTCGGCCGCCGTACCCGAGAGCTTGCTCAGTTGCTCCTCGACCCGGCCGGCCGCGGCCTGGTACGCCTTGTCGAAGGCATCACCCGAGCCGCGGGCGATCAACGTGAGGCTCTCGTTCGAGCGGGCGTCGTACGCCGCGATCCGGGCCCGGGACATCGCCAGGGTGTCGGCGTAGGCATCGGCCTCGGTGTCGGAGGCGTCGCCGGCCGCGGAGGACAGGGCGACGCTGCCGACGATCACGGTCACCAGGACGAGGAGGGCGCCGGCCGCGATCGGCACGTTGATGTAGCGGTGCGTACGCCGGGCCAGCCAGCGGAGCGTGAGGCCGAACACGAGGAGCGTGAGGACGCCGCTCACGAGGACCCAGATGGTGCCGTCGCTGACGGCGCCGAACTCGTCGGCGGTCCGGTCCTCGTTGGCCTGGACCAGCGCCTGGACCAGCGGGAGCGAGTCGTTCTGCAGGACCGCGTTCGCGTCCCTCAGGTACTGCGATCCGATCGGGAGACCCTGGCGGTTGTTCGCCCGCGCCTGCTCGATCAGACCCTGGTACGTCAGCAGCGTCTTGTTGAGCGCGCCGAGCGCCTCCTGGTCCGCGGGTTGCGCGGTGGCAGCCTCGGCGATCAGGCCCGCGGCCGACGCCATCGAGTCGACGAAGTGCTGGCGCTGCGCCGGTGGCTCGAGGCCGCCGACCAGGAAGGCGTTCGTCGCGTCGGCGTTGGCGCTGACCAGGTTGGTGTGGATCTCCTGGATCCGGACGAGTTGGGCGGCGTTCTCCTCGGCGCGCTTCAGGGCACCGTCGGACTGACGGAACCCCTGCGCCGCGCACAGGCCGAAGACGACGCTCATGACCGCGGCCAGGATCAAGATGGCGCGCATCCGGCCGGGCGTGCCGTCGAACCACCGGGCGATCGCGTTCCGCCGGCTCGCGGTCTGAGAGGCCGGCGGCTGCACAGCCGGCGTACCGGGCTGCTGGGCCGGCGGCGACCAGGTCGCGGGCTGCGGCGCACTCTGTGTCTGGGTCACGCCTCGTCTCCTTGCTCGTCCTGCTCGACCTGCTCAGGTACGTCGGTGTGGTCCTCGGCTTCGTCGCTGAGGTCCTCGGCGAGGATCTGACGCAGTTGGTCCTTGGTAGGTGCCGTCACGTCGCGCAGCCGCCAGGCATGCCGGCCGATCGCGGCCTCCAGCACGTTCCGGGCGAACCGCCCGTTGCCGAACGAGCGATCCCGCGGCGTGCCGGCCAGGATCTCCCGGAACCGTTCGAGTGCTTCCGGCACCAACTCGTAGTCGGCGCCCTCCGACAGCCCGGTCAGGATGTCGGTCAGCTCGTCGTCGCTGTAGTCGTCGAATGCGATCGTGGTCCGGAACCGGCTGGCCAGTCCAGGGTTCGCGGCGATGAAGGTCTCCATCGGCTCGGGGTATCCGGCAACGATCACGACCAGGTCGTCGCGCCGGTCCTCCATCTCCTTGACCAACGTGTCGACCGCCTCACGCCCGTACTGATCGGCGCCGGTGTCTCCTGCGGTCAGGCTGTACGCCTCGTCGATGAAGAGCACCCCGCCGGCCGCGGACGCGACCACCTCGGCGGTCTTCGTCGCGGTCTGGCCTAGGTACCCGGCGACCAGCTCGGACCGGTCGACCTCGACCAGCTGCCCTTTCGACAGCAGGCCCAGCGCCTTGTAGATCCCGCTCACCAGCCGCGCCACCGTGGTCTTGCCCGTCCCAGGGTTGCCGACGAACACCAGATGCCGCGTGATGGTCGGACTCTTCAGTCCTGCCTCGGTCCGCAGCTTCTCCACCCGCAGTACGGCGACCTGCCGGTGCACCTCCCGCTTGACCCGCTCCAGACCGGTCAACTCGTCCAGCTCAGCCAGCAACTCTTCCACTGTCTTCGGCGGCTCGGCCTCCTCCACAGCCGGCTGCGTCGCCGTCTGCGCAGTCGCCTGTGCCTGGCCCGCGGTGGGCGACACCGGATTGCCGGTCGGCGCCGTGCCAACCTGCGGCGGTCGGGCACCAGCAGCCTGCAGCTGTGCTGCCGCCGCGACCGAGGCGTTGCCCACGACCCGCATCGTCGGCTCGCCCAGCGTGCACGCCGCTGATGCCACCTCCGCGAGTGCCTTCGCGTAGGCGACCTTCTCTGCCGAGCCGTCGGCGATCAGCTCGCTCAGCGCGCCGGTCGGCGCACCGCGCCAGCGACGACCGCGGACGGCGGCGTCGAAGAAGTCCTGCGTCGTCGCGCCTTCGACCACCTTGCCCCAGTCAGCCGGTGCGCCCGGCGCCGACTCGGCCAGCGCGGCCGCGAGCGACAGCGCCTCGGAGCGGGCGCGGTCCTCGGCGACACCGGCCCGGCCGGCCACGGTCAGCAGCTCGGTCAGCGCCTCGCGGAGTCCCCCCTCGCCGCTCATGCCTCTCCTCGTCCGGATGGTGGTTGTAGTGGTCCGGTGATGTCAGGTGGCGGGGTCGAGGCCGTCGGACCGAGGGCCAGGCCGCCGCCGGTGGAGCCGGTGCCGAACTTCTCCTGCAGGAACCGGCCATGGGCGATCAGCGCCGCCGCGTCGGCCCGGTTCACCGCGTCGAACACCTTGTCCATCGTTGCGCCCAGGAGGTCCAACTGGTCGATCAGGATCATCAGCGACGTCTTGCCGCGGTCCACCGGCCGCGTGTCCGCCCACTGCCGTGGCAGTCGTAGGTAGCCGCCGATCGCCTCCGGCAGGTAGTCCGTCGCGGTCGCCATCACGGAGTACGCCTGGGCGCTCCCGCCGAGGTTCCCCAGCCGCGGGATCGTCTCCCGCACCACTCGGACCACCCGTCCGACCCGCGACGCGACCACAGCTGGTACGGCGCCGTCCGCAACCAACTGCTCGACGCGGACCAGCGCCGCCAGCAGGTCGTCGTTCGTCGGTGCGCGGGGGGTCGGGGCAGGCTCGGGCTCCTGCTTGCGGCCGGTCAGCCGCGCCAAGAAGTCACCGAGCGCCATGCAGTCCCCTCGCTAGCTGTCGTCCCCGGCGGCCGCGACTCAGCGGCCGAGGTCGAGATCGAGGCTGCCGTGAACGACCCGCTGGTCCTGCTGGGCGACCCGCTCCAGGTAGCTCCTGGACTTGGTCACCTCGGTCTCCAGCGTGCCGATGGTGGCGGCCATGTTGTCCAGCGCCTCCACCTTGAACGTGTCGATCGCGTCCATGGTCGCGTAGATGTTCGCGAACGCCGCTTGCAGCTGCGGCAGCCCGATCGTCGCCGACGCGGCCTGCTGCTGGATCGCGACCGAGTTGTCCTTCATCATCTGCGAGGTGCGCTCGATCATGTTGCTGGTGGTCGTGTTCAGCGCACTGATCTGGTCCAGCACCAGCTTCTGGTTGCTCAGGGCCTGCGCCACGATGACCGCCGTACGCAGCGCCGAGACGGTGGTGGTCGACGCGCGGTCGACACCCTTGATCAGCTCGATGTTGTTCTTGATCACGATGTCGATGGCCAGGTAGTTCTGGATCGACACGGCCAGCTGGGTGAGCAGGTCCTGGTGCTTCTGCCGGACGTAGAACAGCACGTCCTCGCGGAACGCCTTCGCCTTGTCTGGGTTGGTCGCATCCAGCTCGGCGATGGCCGCGGACAGCCTCGCGTCCAGCCGCTCGGCGACGTACACGTACTGGTTCAGCCGGGACATCGCGTCCCAGAGTTGCTGCTTCTCCAGGTTCAGCGCGGCGTTGTCCTTGCCGAGCTCGTCCTGGCCGTTGCGCAGCGCGTGCAGGATGCCCTCGAGGTGGCTCTGCGCGCTCTGGTACTTGCGGAAGTAGTTCTCGATCTTGTCGCCGAACGGAATCATCCCGAGCAGCTTCTTCGGCCCGGTCGCGTCCTTCGGGTCCAGGTCCTCGACCGTACGGCGCAGTTCGAGCAGCGTCTTGCCGACGGTCGAACCCTCGGACAGGCCGCCCTCCTGCAGCGCCCGCACCGGCGACTTGAGCAGCCGGTTCGAGCTGTCGGCGGCGGCGCGAATGTCGACGTCGCCCATGCTGCGGACGTCACTGGCCTTGGCCGCGAACTCCGGCGAGCGCGGCTCGGCCGACATCAGCGCGGTCAAGAAGGTGTCCACCTTCGCGTCGAGGCCGGGCAGGGCGGCAGCGTCAACGGCCGGCGCCAGGCTCGGTGCCGCGGTCGCGGCAACCGGCTGTGACGGCGGCGGCGCGGTCAGTATCAGCCCCGGCGCGGTCGCGGTCGGCGGCTGCAGCGGCGACATCGCCGGCTGTGCGGCGGCCGCGGCTGCCGGCGTACCTGGTGTGTTGTCGGCTTCGGTCATCGTCGTTCCCCTCCGGTGGCCTCCGCGCGGCGTCCCCGTCACCCGCGCGCACTGTCACCTCCGTGACGCGCACACAATCTACGCGGTTCCAGGCCCAAGTGACGGTCCCGTTGCGTAGTCGTTGTCGCTGACGGCTCAGCGACCTGGTCAGACGGCGATCGGGGCCTTGATGCCGGGGTGCGGGTCGTAGCCGGTCAGCTCGATATCGGCGATCTCGTAGGAGTCGATCGAGTCGCGTGGCGTCAGCTTCAAGGTCGGCTGCGCGCGGGGCTCCCGGGTCAGCTGCAGGCGGGCCTGGTCCAGGTGGTTCAGGTACAGATGTGCGTCACCGAGCGTGTGGACGAAGTCGCCGACCTCGAGCCCGGTCTGCTGGGCCACCATGTGGGTCAGCAGCGCGTACGACGCGATGTTGAACGGCACGCCGAGGAAGATGTCGGCGGAGCGCTGGTAGAGCTGGCAGGACAGTCGGCCGTCGGCGACGTAGAACTGGAACATGGTGTGACAGGGCGGCAACGCCATGCTGTCCACGTCCGCGACGTTCCACGCGTTCACGATGTGCCGCCGGGAGTCCGGGTTCTTCTTGATGGCCTCGATCACGCCGGCGATCTGGTCGACGTGTCGGCCATCCGGCGTCGGCCAGGACCGCCACTGGTAGCCGTACACCGGCCCTAGCTCGCCGTCGGCGTCGGCCCATTCGTCCCAGATCGAGATGTTGTTCTCGTGCAGCCACTTGACGTTGGTCGAGCCACTGAGGAACCAGATCAGCTCGCCGATCACCGACCGCAGATGCAGCTTCTTCGTCGTCACCGCCGGGAATCCGGCGCGGAGGTCGTAGCGCGACTGGTGGCCGAACACGCTCAGCGTGCCGGTCCCGGTCCGGTCGCCCTTCTGCACCCCGTTGTCCAGCACGTGCCGTAGAAGATCCAGGTACTGCTGCATGCCGCCAACCTACCCTGATCGACCGGCAAGAAGTTTGAAAGACTCACAGCGTGGAGCATGTGATGACGCTGGTGGTTCGAGTGGAGAAGAACGCTCGGCCGGCGCAAACCGACGCGCTGGAGACGGCGGCGCGCGCGGTCCTGGCGATCTTGGCCGACGACCGTTCGACCGGTGAGGGGGAGTGGGCCGAGGCGATGATCGCCTGGCAGGACGATCGGATCCGGAAGATCGTCAAACGCTGCCGTGGTGTCGAGTGGCGCCGGCTCGAATCCGTTCCCGGCATCACCATGACCGGTGTGACCGCGGAAGTCCGTGTCTTCCCGCCGACCCCGCTGGACGCCGTACCGTCGGAGCTTGCCAACCTGCAGGTGAGTGGCACCGACTTCGAGGACCCCGAGGACCCAGCGGCGCCCGAGCCCGGTGTACCCGTCCTGTGGATCAATCCGGAATTGGAGATGTCCAGCGGCAAGGCGATGGCGCAGTGCGGTCATGGTGCGCAGCTCGCCTGGTGGGCGCTGTCGACAGTGGCGCGGAAGGCCTGGGCTGCTGCGGACTTCGCGCTGGCGGTGCGCACTGCG
Source organism: Kribbella sp. NBC_00889 (assembly GCF_045207705.1). Taxonomy (NCBI): domain Bacteria; kingdom Bacillati; phylum Actinomycetota; class Actinomycetes; order Propionibacteriales; family Kribbellaceae; genus Kribbella; species Kribbella sp. NBC_00889. The sequence goes on from NZ_CP108783.1 coordinate 8,900,387, forward strand.
AGCGCTGCGCAGTGGGAGAGCTTGCTGGCCAGTGGGCTACCGGTGGTCCAGGACGCGGGCTTCACTGAAGTGGAGCCCGGGTCCAGGACCGTCATCGCGGATCATCCCTTGCTCACGCGGTAGTGCAGGTGGGTGACGCGGTCGCCCTGGACCACGCGCGGATCGTCGAGCATGACCTGCGGGCCGATGTAGTCGCCGAAGAACTTGCGGCCGGTGCCGAACAGCACCGGGACCAGGCTGTAGGCGATCTCGTCGACCAGTCCGGCCGTGATCGCCTGGCCGGTGAGGTTGCCACCGGTCACGCTGACGTCGCGGTCGCCGGCGTGTTCCTTGGCCTGCGCGATCGCGTTCTCGATCCCGTTGACGAAGGTGAACGGCGCGTCCGGGAAGGGCCAGTCGGTCGGCGGCTCGTGGGTGACGACGAAGACATGGTCGCCCACCGCCGGTATGCCGTTCCAGCCGTTCGTGATGTCGAACAGGCGTCGCCCGATCACGCACGACGCGATGTTCGGCCAGGTCGACTTCATGTAGTCCGCGCTGGCCTGACTGACGTGGAACGGCCGCCCCTGGTCGGTGCCGTAGATCTCGACCGGACCGTTGTTGTACCAGTCGAACAACGGCCCGACGCCGTCCTCGGTGTCCGCGACGAACCCGTCCAGTGACACCACGGCGGAGGCAATGACGTTGCCCATGGCTACTTTCCTTTCGCGACTCGGTAGGTGAGGTGCTGTGCGGCCGGCGTGGACACCGCTTCGACCAGCTCGACCTCGACAGCCTGAGCCGGCTCGGCCGGGAACAACCTGGTCCCGCCGCCCAGCACGACAGATGCCACGTGCAACCGCAGTACGTCGGCCAGCCCGGCGGCGAGGACCTCGTAACAGACCTGCCCGCCGCCCATCACGAAGACATCCTTGTCCCCGGCAACTTCCTTGGCCTGCGCGACGGCTTCCTCCGGACTACCGACGAAGCGGAATCGGTCACCCAGCCGGGTCTTGTCCGGCGCGGAGTGGGTGATGACGAAGACCGGCGGATTGATCTCGCCCGTGGGCTTCGCGCCGTACCCCATCTCGTCGCTCCAGCCCTTCGGAGCGTCGATGACGTCGAACAGGTTCCGGCCCTGGATGACCGCACCGGTGGCCTCGAACGCGGCGTCCAGTACGGCGTTGTCCTCGGCATTGCCCTGGAAGACCCAGTGGTGCAGGACCTCGCCGCCGTCGCCGAGCCCGTTGTCGATGCCGACATTGGGCCCGGTGACGTAGCCGTCCAGGGACACCGAGATGTCGATGACGACCTGGCTCATCGGTCAGGCCTCCTTCGCGAGCAGCTCGGCCAGCCGGTCCATCGAGTCGCGGATGCCGTGCTCCATGCCGTACTCGATCGACTGGTCGCGGGCCTCGACCGACGGGAACACCGACTGCTGGTGCAACCGCACGCCGGTCTCGGTCGGCTCCAAGGTCATCTTCTCGAGGCAGACCTCGCCGGGAGCGCCTTCCCACTCGAAGGTCTGGATGACCAGCTTGTCCTGCTCGACGGTGTGGAAGACGCCGCGGAAGGCGTACTCACCGGAGTCGTCGCGGTGGATGTAGCGGTAGCTGCCGCCGGGGCGTACGTCGTACTTCTCGACGGTCATCTCGAGGTTGCGCGGGCCCATCCACTGGGCGACCAGGTCCGGGTCGGTGCTGATCTTGAACAGCTGCGCCGGCGTGGCGTCGAACTCGCGGGTGACCTCGACGAACGGGGTGCCTGCGGGGGTGTTGATCGTGGTGCTCATCTTTCCTGCTCCTTTGCGGTTCGCTCTCATCACTTCTCTTTGCTTTCCTTCACTGCTCCCGCTCTCGCACTGTCTGGAGCAAGGCGTCCATCCGGCGGAAGCGACGTTCGGTCTCCAACCGGTACTCGTCGATCCAGCTCGTCAGTGCTTCGAGGGCGGCCGGCACCAGGTGGCAGGGACGGCGCTGACCGTCCCGGGTCCGGGTGATCAGCCCGGCGGTCTCCAGCACCTGGATGTGGCGCGACACCGCCTGCTTGGTGATCGGGAACGGTTCGGCCAGTTCGTTCACGGTGGCCGGACCGCGGGACAGTCGCGCGATCATCGCTCGGCGGACCGGGTCACCGAGGGCGGTGAACGCCCGGTCGAGTTGCTCGTCGTCAACTGACATCTTTATCAACCGTTCCTTTGATCAACTGATGTGTTGAATATAGGGACGATCGGCGCCGAGCGTCAAGGGCCAGGTTTTAGCAACTTTGGTTGACAGATCGAATGTGTCAACCTAAGTTGCTTATATGACCGAGTTGGTGGATCCCGAGGACCCCGCGGCAGGTCTTGCCGCGGTGGTCGCGTTGCGCCGGCTGGCCGACCGGCTGGAGGACAGCCAGGTGGAGCAGGCGATGCGGGCCGGCTGGAGCTGGTCCGACGTGGCCGAGGTGCTGGGGGTCACCCGGCAGGCCGTGCACAAGAAACACGCCCGGCGGCTGGTCGCCGCGGGCGTCGCCCTGAGGAGGCGTTGATGGCGTCGGATGCGAAAGACGTGCGCGCGCTGCTGGTGCGCGAAGCCCGCACGGTGGCGCGGCGGGACGGTTCCCGGTCGATCGAGGCCGAGCATGTGCTGCTCGCGCTGGCCGCGACCCGGACCACGTCCGCGGCCCGGATGCTGGCCGAGGCCGGTCTGACCGAGGAGACGATCCGGGCCGCCCTGGATCGCGAGTGGGAGCAGAGCCTGGCCGTCGCCGGGATCGCGGTCCGGATCGGTTTGTTGCCCGAGGCAACGCCAGATGAGAGTCGCAACCCGCACATCGGCGACTCCACCCGGCTGCTGCTCAAGCGCGCCATGGACGCACCCCCGAAGCTGGCCGGCCGGCTCGGCCCTCTGCGCATCCTGGTCGGCATCCTCGACACCGAACGCGGCCGGGTCGCCCGTGCGCTCCAGGCCGCCGGAGTCGACCGCGCCGCCCTCCGCACCCGCGCCGCCGAAGCCCTCGCCGCAGGCGACCACTAAGTGCCCGCAGCTGACCAACGTCCCGGCCGAGGCAGCTAGATCGTCTCGAAGGCGGCCATCATCGCCATGTCCTCGTGCTCGAGGTTGTGGCAGTGGATCAGGTACTTGCCCTTGTGGGCGGTGAACTTGACCAGTACGTCGACCACCTCGGCGGGCCGGATGTCGACGGTGTCCTTCCAGCCGCCGTCGTACTCGCCGGGGTCGCCGCCGCCACGCCGCAGCACCTGGAACGGCGCGAGGTGGACGTGGACCGGGTGGTGAACGTCGGTGACGAACGACCACACCTCGTACTGGTCGAGCTTCACCTGCGCCTGCATCACCTTCGGGTCGAACGCCTTGCCGTTGATCGTCCACCCCTTGTGCCCGCCCGCGTCACCGCGCCGGAACCGCCACAGCCGCTTGGTCAGGCCGGCCGGTTCGGGGACAGCGGCGTACGACGAGAGCTTGTCCGGGATGCGGCTCTCGTCGGCGGCCTTGCGGGCGACCTTGAAGCGCATCACGTTCGCGCTGCCGTCGAGTTTGTTCACCAGCGTGATGTCGTCGCCCGGCTGGTACGGCGAGAAGTCCACGATCACGTCGAAGCGTTCCGCGGGCGCGATCACCAGCGTCTTGTGTTCGACCGGCTTGTCCAGCAGCCCACCGTCGCTGCCGATCTGGACGAACGTCGCCGGTCCGTTGTCGAAGGCGAGCTCGTAGCGACGGGCGTTGCTAGCGTTGAGAAAGCGCAGCCGGTAGCGGACCGCGTCCACCTCGTGCACCGGCCACGGCGCGCCGTTCACCAGCGTCACGTCGCCGATGACACCTTCCATGTACTGCGATTCGACGCCGATGCCGTCCTTGGCCACGGGGTAGAGGAATGCGCCGTTGTCATCGAACGCGCGGTCCGCGATGACCAGCGGGATCTCGCGATCGCCTCTGGGTAAAGGCAAACGGTCCTCTTCGTCGTCGCGGACGATGTGCAGGCCGAACAGGCCGCGGTACACCTGTGGAGCGGTGTAGTCCATCGTGTGGTCGTGGTACCAGAGCATGGCGGCGCGTTGCGTGTTCGGGTACGTGTACGTCCGGCTACCCGTCTTCATGTCACCACCAGTCATGGTGTGGTGCCCGGCGTGTTCCCCTTGGCCTCCGGCCGGCATCAGGAGATCGAGGGGCCAGCCGTCGCTCGCGGCGGGGGTGTGACCGCCATGCAGGTGAACGACGGTCGACACGTCGAGCTCGTTGACCTGCTCGATCACAGTGGTCCGGCCGCTCCGTACGTCGAACGTCGGCCCGGGCAGGAGGCCGTCATACCCCATCACCTCGGTCTTGAGACCGGGCAGGATCTCGACGCTCGCCTTCTTCTGTACGACGCGGTAGTAGTCGGCGCGGGCGTCGCTGCGGACCGGTTTCTTCACCGGTGGGATCGGGAGCGGGACCTGGAACGGCTCGGGGAGCGGTGCCTTGCTGCGGAGCAGTTCGCCCGCTTGCCCAGGGCTTGCCTCGAGGCCGCAGCTGGTCAGCGTCAGGGCGGCACCGGTGCCGCCGGCAACGGCCAGGAAACCACGGCGGGACAGCTTCACTTCTTGGCCTCCTGGCGACTCAGGCGTGCGGTGGGGCGGAACGACCAGACGGCCATCCAGACGATGCTGATGACGATGGCGGTGCCGAGTGGGACGTGGAGGGAGAAGTTCTGCTGGTAGCCGAAGATGGCCTGCGCGAACTCGGCGAAGAACAGCAGGACCGTGAACCAGGTCGGCCAGAGCCGCCCGCCGCCGGGGCGCCAGTAGAGGACCGCGACGACGATCTGGATCATCGCCACCATCCAGATGGTCCCGCCGATCGCGGCGTGCGTGGTGATCGCATCGACGTCGCCGGACAGGAAGTAGCCGGCAAAGATCGGCTGGGCGATCGCGAGTGCCGCGTGCAGGACGAGTGTGATCCGGAGGGTCCACAGAGTCGCGCCGGGACGCCGTACCGGCTTCTCGGTGGCGAGCGTGGTCACGCGTTGACCTCCGTCTGCTCGGTGCGGCGGCGGGCCGGGGCTCGCTGCCGGTTGATCCAGACGGCGAACGCGACCGTTCCGGCCACCAGGGCGACGCCGAGTGGGATGTGGACGGCCAGTTGGCGGCTGTAGCCCATCGCGATCTGGAGCACCTCACCGGCCAGGATCAGCAGGGCCACCACCGGCGCGATCCCACGGCCGCCGGTGCGCCACCAGGCCGTTGCTATGAGCAACTGGAGGAGTCCGAGGCCGGCGAGGGAGAGACCGATCGGCTCGTGCATCCGCAACGCGGGGCCGTCGCCGTTGAGGTAGGCGCCGGCCAGGATGGGCTGCAGGCAGATCGCGCCGGCCTGCAGGCCGGCGACCAGCCGGAGAGGGACGAGAGCCTTCATGTAGACAGACAATAGTAGTCTGTCTACATGTAGTGCAATCAGGTATATCCCTGGGGTGCCGCTCTGGGTGTGATCAGGTGAAGTCATGGACCTCACCGTCAAACCTCAAGGATTCTTGAGGTCAAGGGGAATATGACCGCCCAGCGTGCCTTCGCTGGACGGATCGGGGTCAGGTGAGGTGGCCGAGGGGCGCGACCGAGATGCCGGCGCGCTCGCAGACCCAGCGCGGGTCGGGGCCGAGCTCGGGCTCGATCCGGAGCTCGTGATCGTGCAGGTCGTCGCACGCCGTACAACGCGGCCAGCGCACGCCGGAGTCGACCAGGCGGTCCTGCACGTCCTGCGCGACCAAACCGGCGATGTGCTCGGCGCCGTCCGGCCACTGGTCCAGCCACCACTGGCGGCCGGCCACGGCGTCCTCGAGCACCGACACCATCACCGCGTCGTCGAACCCCCGCACGGCCAGGTCATGCAGGACCATGGCACGGGCGGTCAGCAACACCCCTGGCTCACTCATCGCCCTACAGAGTGCCAGACAGAACCGACAAAACCCCACGCCCGGTGCCGGGCGTGGGGTTTCGTGGTGGCGGACCCGCAGCACTCACCAACCCGGCTGTCCGGGCTGTGCAAGCCCCGCGATGAGCGTGAACCGCCCGCGGCGTGCCTGCTTGGTGAGTGCTGCAGGTCCGGGTCAGCCAGTGGTCGGGCAAGTCGGGGTTGGGTCGAGGCGCTCCGCGAGACCGAGCTGGCGCTGGGCGGCGGACCGAAGTACTGCGCTGATCCGGACCGTGAGGCGGTGGCGTGCGACCGGCTCGTCGTACGGCTGCTGCGGAGCGTTCGGGAGTGCTGACTGCGCCAGGGCGCGGGCGTTCTCGACTGCGGTGTTGCCGGCGACGAAGTACGTCATGGTTCTGCTCCCTTCCTGAGAGCGTGTTGGGTCGGCCGGCGGCCGGGCGGCCGTCGGAAGTCGTGCGGTATCGGCCCGGGAACCCTCGTGGGTCCTGGGTGGTGATGTGTGGTTGTCAGGCCTTCGGGGCTGGTCCGCTACTGGCGCGGACGATCAGCTCTGTCGGCATCAGGAGCTGTCGCTCGGTGACCGCCGGGTCCAGCAGGATCCTGCCGACCGCACGGCCTTTCTCCCGGATCGGTTGGTGGACCGTGGTCAGTCCAGCCGCTTCGGCCGCCGGGATGTCGTCGAATCCGGCCAGCGTCAGGTCCCGGCCGGGGACCAGTCCGCGTACCCTCATCGCCTCCAGTGCGCCGAGCGCCTGAACGTCACTCAGTCCGACGATCGCGGTCGGCCGGTCCTGTGAGTCGAGCACCCATTCGGCGCCCGTGCGGCCGGAACTGAACGCGTTGTGACCGCCGGAGACGATCCGTAGCCTGGCATCGGGCATCGCCTTCTGCAGGCCTTGGATCCGCAGCTCGCAGTCGGTGTAGCCGACCTCGTCCACGCTGAGCTCGACCGGATTGCCGCCGGCCGCCTCGGCGTTGTCGACCAGCACGACCACGTCGCGGTGGCCGAGCCGGGCCAGGTGCTCGCCCAGCTGGGCGGCCGCTTCCACCTCGTCGATGGCGACCCAGGACAGATCCGGGTGGTCGCCTCGGTCGGTGGACACGGCTGGGATGCCGCGGTTCGCGAGGATGTCCAGCGCCGGGTGGCCGCCGGGCACGCAGAAGATCGCCGCCGCGTCGATGGCCGCCTGTTGCACTGCGTTGCTGCCGCCGGCGATGTCGGTCGAACTGAGCGGCATCAGCAGCAGGCTGGTGCTGAACTCCTCGGCGACCTCGGCCAGACCGGCCAGGAAGCCGACCGCGTACGGGTCCGAGAACGCGTAGGCGAGCTTATCGGTGAACAGCACCCCGACCGCCCCTGCCTTGCCGCTGCGCAGAGCCCGTGCGGACGCGTCGGGTCCGGAGTACCCCAGCTCCCGGGCGGTGTCCAGGATCCGCTCGCGCAGGGCGACGGACAGCTGATCCGGCTTGTTGTATGCGTTGGACACAGTCGACGGTGATACGCCAACGGCCTTGGCCACCGTCTTCAGCGTGACTCCCGCCATCTCTCCGCCTCCTGGTCGTGGACTGCCTGGTGACAGTCTTCTGTATCGTTCTTCTAGAACGTTCTAGAAAAACGATACAGAAGGCTTCGGGAGAGTGCAACACCTTTCTGGATGTACCGACGAACGGGTGGTAGTGCGGTCCCGCCCGGGGCGCCAGGCGTGCATCCGGTGGCCCGGCGCCGGCGTCACTGCCGGACTACCCGTCCGTCGGTACGTGATCGCGGTGGCTTCGACTCCCCGGCAACAGTGCGAATCTGGATGGCGTTGTCCGTGTCCACCTCCGCGCGTTCTGTTGTGTGCGGGATGATGGCGGGCATGGGTTCGTTGCTGGAGGTGATCGCGCTGCATCCAGCGGATGCGGAGGCGGCGCAGGAGGGCGGGGCGGACCGGCTGGAACTGTGCGCGTCGATGGAGGCCGATGGCTTGTCCCCGTCGGTGTCCACGGTCAGCGCGATCCGGCGGTCGACCGATCTCCCGCTGCGGGTGATGCTGCGGCTGTCCGACTCCTTCGTCACCAACGGCGCCGAACTCAACCGCCTCACCGCGACAGCGCAGTCCTACCTCGCGGCCGGTGCCGACGGATTCGTGCTGGGCTTCCTGACCGCGGACAACCAGGTGGACATCGAGTCTGTGGCGGCGTTGGCGAGCACCTTCGCCAGTACGCCGTGGACCTTCCATCGCGCGATTGACGCCGTACTGGAGCAAGGGCTGGCGTGGCGCGCGTTGCGATCGCTGCCCGGTCTCGACTGTGTACTCACGGCCGGATCAGCTCTCGGCGTCACGCACGGCCTCGACGACCTGTGCAGGCTCGCCAAGGAAGACCCCGCGATCGCCGGCGTCATGATGGCCGGCGGCTCACTCCGTCCGGAGCACGTCCCGTGGCTCCACCAGTCCGGCGTACGGCGCTTCCACGTCGGCTCCTCGGTCCGGCAGGACGGCTCCTGGACCAAGGCCTACGTCAACCCCGGCTTCGTCCGATCCTGGCGCAACCTGTTGGACGCCCAGGACGCCCGCGGCCACCAGAACGATCGTGATCTTGACGCCGTGGATCCGCGCGAATGATCCTCATCGACCCACCGGCCTGGCCGGCCTGGAACCGCATCTGGTCCCATCTCGTCAGCGACGAGTCGTACGAAGAACTCCACGCCTTCGCCAAAGCCGCCGGCATCCCCGCGAGAGGCTTCGACCGAGACCACTACGACGTCCCCAGCGACCAATACGAAGCTCTCATCGCCGCCGGCGCAGTACCAGTCTCCAGCCGAGAACTAGTCCGCCGCCTAACCACAGCAGGCCTCCGCCACCGCAAACGCCCCTGACCCAAACAGTCCAGCACAAGCAGCAGAACGGCCCCCAACCGTTGTGCGGTTGGGGGCCGTTGGTCAGTCGAGGAGTTCTGTGACTGTGCCGGCGGCTACGGTGTGGCCGCCTTCTCGGACTGCGAAGCCTAGGCCGGTGTTCATGGCGATGGGCTTCTCCAGTTCTACGGTGAGGTCGATGGTGTCGCCTGGCATGACGAGGGTGATTTCGCCCAGGTCGATGCCGCCGGAGACGTCGGTGGTGCGGAAGTAGAACTGCGGGCGGTAGTCCGCTCCGAAGGGGCTGTGGCGGCCGCCTTCGGCTGTGGACAGGGCGTGCAGGGTTGCCCGGAACTTCCGGTGCGGGTGCACTGTGCCCGGCAGGGCTACGACCTGGCCGCGACGGACCTCGTCGCGCTTGATGCCACGCAGCAGCACGGCCGCGTTGTCGCCCGCGTCCGCGGACTCCAGCGACTTGCCGAACGTCTCGAGACCGATCGCCGTACTGGTGACCGTCGGACCGAGACCGACCACCTCGACCGGGTCGCCGAGCTTCAGCGAACCGCGCTCGACCGCACCGGTGACCACGGTGCCGCGGCCGCTGATGGTGAGGACGTTCTCGATCGGCATCAGGAACGGCTCGCCCAGCTCGCGGTCCGGCACCGGGACGTAGGTGTCCACCGCGTCCAGCAGCTCACCGATCGCGGCGGTCCAGCGCGGGTCGCCTTCCAGCGCCCGCAGTCCGGAGACACGCACGACCGGTACGTCGTCGCCCGGGAAGCCGTACTCCGACAGGAGTTCACGGACCTCCAGCTCGACCAGGTCGAGCAGCTCGGGGTCGTCGACGGTGTCCGCCTTGTTCAGCGCGACCACCAGGTACGGCACGCCCACCCGGCGCGCGAGCAGCACGTGCTCACGCGTCTGCGGCATGGCGCCGTCCTGCGCGGAGACGACCAGGATCGCGGCGTCCACCTGGGCGGCGCCGGTGATCATGTTCTTCACGTAGTCGGCGTGCCCGGGCATGTCGACGTGCGCGTAGTGCCGGGTCGCGGTCTCGTACTCGACGTGCGAGATGTTGATCGTGATCCCGCGCGCGACCTCCTCCGGCGCCCGGTCGATACCGTCGAACGCGACGAACCGGTTGACGGCCGGGTCGCGCTCGGCGAGCACCTTGGTGATCGCGGCGGTCAGAGTGGTCTTGCCGTGGTCGACGTGACCCATCGTTCCGATGTTGAGGTGCGGCTTGGTCCGCACGAACTGGCTCTTGGCCATGAGTTTTCCTTTGCTGGTCAGAAGATTCGAAGAGCCAGGACCCTCCGGCAGGCCTCCCGCAGCTGTCACCGCACGGGAGGGGGCCGGTGAGCGGTCCACCCTCCTCCGCGGGTCCTGCTCAGCAGGAGGAGGGTCGGCTTCGCAGGCCGGTGAAGGTTGCTGAATCGACTGACGCAGCCCACGTGGGAGCGCCCGTCAGGCCGGTGCCTGACAGGTCGTACTCGAGAACCACGCGGAACATGAGCATCACGGTAGAGATGAACGCTGCCCCGGGCAACAGAATTCCCGGGGGCCTAATTGAGGGCGAAGAGGCGGGTGCCGTCGGAGAAGGCGGGGCGGGCGCCGGCTACGGTGACGGCTGGCTTGTTGCAGGTGACCTCTTCGGAGGCGGCGACCGACGTGGCGGTGGGGCCGGCCAGGATCGGGCGGGGCTGGACGCCGGTGGTGCCGATCAGGACGGGGGAGCAGCTGCCGTTCGGTTGCGGCATCAGTGTGACGACACGTCCGTCCGGCAGCAGTCCGAAGCCGTCAAGCGGGTACTCCGGCTGCTGCAGTCTCGGTGGGACCTGCAGGAGGTGGTGCCACTGCGGTGTGCCGTCCGCTGGGCTCACCGCGGACACGTCGTACGTCTGAGGCTGGCCGGGGTCGGTCGCGTTCCGGCAGGTGATCAGCACCAGCGATGCATGGGTGGCGGCGAGCTGTGCGTCGCACGAGGCCGGCCCGAGTCGAGGCCGCGGCGTACCCGGCACTGGGGTCGTCCAGATGACGCGGCCCTCGCCGACGTCGACGGACCACTGGAAGAGCGTGCCGCCCGCAGCGCCGGTCCAGATCAGTCCGGAGACCTCGCGTGTGTCCGGTACGGCGACCAGGTCGCCGACCCAGGTGGCCGGGTCCAGCTCGGCACTCAGGTCGAACCGCAGACCCAGGTCGACCTCCCACCGCTGGTCGCCGTCCTTCAGGTCCAGTCCGCGTACGACGGCACCGTTCCCACCGCACGCGTCCACGACCACGGCCAGGTCGCCGATGAGCTCGCCCTGCGTCACAGTGCACTGCAGTTGCGTGCGCCAGTGCGTCGGACTGCTCACGCCGTGGGCCACGACGTAGTTCCCCTCCGCCACCAGCAACTGGTTCGCGTCGACCGCGAGAGCCACGCCGTCCGTGTGGACCTCGGTCAGCACCTCCCCGCTGACCGCGTCGAGTACGGCGTACGTCGGCAGGTCGATGCCCGCCGGCGCACGGTTGCCGGCGTACGGGAGGTGCGCGGCGATGGTCCGCCCGTCGCCGGAGATCAGGAGACCCTTGGAACCGCTGGAGGCGGCGTCGTTGACGTCGGCCCGCGAGTACCGCCATCGGATCTGGCCAGTGGTGGCGTCGGACATGACCACGCCGTCCGGTCGCAGTTCGGCGATGCCACCCGCAGTACCGGCGATCGCACCGGCTGCGGGGACCTCACGGCTCCAGGCGAGGGTTCCGTCGAGCTGCACCGGCATCTGGTCGGGCTTGGTCGTAGTCGTCGTGCTGACCGTGTTGGCGGTCTCCAGCCGGGCCTGCACGAACGGCTCGCCGGCCGACACGACGATCCAGGCCAGCATCGCGCCACACACCACGGTCGCACCGATGCCGAGCAGTCGCGGTGGAGCTTGTGAGTACGGCGGTGCACGCCGCAGACGTCTCGCCAACGCCAGCAGCGCACCGGCGACCACCAGCGCGGCGGACGCGAGCATCAGGTACGGCCAGCGCTCCGACATCGCCGCGCCGGGCTGTGCGGCGGGCCAACGCCACCAGCAGATGCCGACGGCGATCAGCCCGACCACTCCGAAGACCAGAGCCGGAACGGTGACCAGACGCTGCTGCGTCCGCCGGAACCATGCACACGACAGTCCGGCGGCGAGCGCAGTACCCGCGATCGGTGTCCAGACCGGGAAGCCGGCCGCGTCGTCCGGACCGGCCGGCCACTTGGCGGCCGCGCCCAGGCCACGGCCGAGCAGGACCGAGGCGGCGACGATGACTCCGAGGGCAGCACCGAAGTACACGATCGGGATCAACCCGCCGATCGGCCGGGCCGCCTTAGGGCCCAACGACTCGACCTCCCGATGGAGGTTCTCCCGGGCAGTCTGCTCCCAGTCGGTGTGGCCGCGGTCGGTCGCGTACAGCCGGGTCTCGGCCAGGCTCTGGAGGAACGACATCCGGCCGCGCGCGAAGTCCCGCTCGCCGATGTGGCCGTACTCCTGCCGGATACCCGCGGCGTACTCGTCGTACCGCTGCGGCGACATGCTCAGGATGCGCAGGTCGGCGTCGCACAGGACGGCGCCGTTCGCGTCGTCCGGCTCGCAGTCGTGTTTGGCGGTCAGCCGGATCAGCCGGCCGACCTCCTCGACCCGCTCGGCGTCGACGCCGTACGCGGCCAGTTCGAGCTCGGCCAGCTGGGCCGAGACCTCCTCGTTCTCGCCGGGGTCGGCCTGCGGGTCGTAGATCGCATCATGGAACCAGGCCGCGAGCCGGACCGTGTCCGAGTCGTCCGCGGCGCCGGCCAGGAGGTCGACGGTCTGCAGCACCTCGGTCAGGTGCCTCTGGTCGTGATAATAACGGTGTTGCTCTGCGTAACGAGCCAGCAGATCGTCGCCCAACGGCTGCGCGTGCGGCAGCAGGCGATTCCACTGGTCGCGCAGGTCCATGGCTAAGGAGTCTCGCACCCGGTGGAGGCCTCGGCCGACCGATCCGGGGTTCCCGGATAGGGTCGTGGCCAAAGCGATATCGGCTCGTCACCTGACCGCTTCGATGGGTGCGTCAGGCATCGAATCCCATCGATGAAATTGCGGCGCAGGTCACATTTTCCGGCTCGGGAGGAACACCATGCGGTTCGGTCTCGTCGGCACCGGTCCCTGGGCTCGTCTGGCGCACGGACAAGGGCTGCGAGCCGCCTCCGGGGCCGAGCTGGCCGGCGTCTGGGGCCGGGACGCTGCCAAAACCGCCCAGTTCGCGGCCGAGCTGGAGGTTCCGGCGTACGGCGACTACGCGGAGTTACTGGAGACAGTGGATGCGGTCGCGTTCGCCGTACCGCCGAAGGTGCAGGCGTCGATGGCGCTGGAGGCCGCTGCCGTCGGCAAGCATCTGCTGCTGGACAAGCCGGTGGCAGAATCCCTCGACGACGCCCGCGCGCTGGCTGACGAGGCGACCGACGAGGGGATCGCGACTCTGGTGTTCTTCACCGGCCGGTTCGATCCGATCATGCGGCAGTTCTTCGCGGAGGTGCAGGCTCAGGCGGGCTGGAAGGGCGGCTGGGCCCGCATGCTGGCGGCGATGGACCCGAACGCCGAGTCGCCGTGGCGGCGTGAGGAGCGAGGTGCGCTCTGGGACGTCGGACCGCACGCACTGTCCAACCTGAGCGCACTGCTCGGACCGATCGTCGAGCTGAGCGCTGTCGGCGGCGCGGGCGGGCTGGTCCACCTTGTCGTCACGCACGAATCCGGCGCGACGAGCACCGCCAGCCTGACGCTGTCCGCCCCACCGTCCGGCTCCAGCTTCGAGACAGGCGTCTGGGGAGAGGCCGGTACGAGGCTGATGCCGGAGAGGTACACGCCACCGCTGGAGGTGTACCAGGTGGCAGTCGAGGAGCTGGTCCAAGCGGCGGAGTCAGGGGAGTCGCACCCGGTCGATGTCGCCTTCGGGGTCCGGGTGGTCGAGCTGCTGGCGTCCGCGGAAGCCCAACTGAGGCGGCGTTGACCGCCTATCGCTTCTGAATCAGCGCAGGGCGATGACGGTGTCGTTGCCCGAGGTGAGGACGAGGTTGCCGATGGCGCGGGCGTCGCGGCTGCAGGAGATGCCGGTCGGGAGGCGCACCTGCCGGAAGCCGAGCCGGCTGATCACGTTGGCCTGGCAGCCGTCCACGCCGCGGCCGAGGGAGATGACCCGGGCGTCCGCTGTGACGGTGACCTTGACCCTCGGGCTGACCGGTGCGGTCCTCTGCCAGGCAGTCTCCCCAGTGCCGGCGTCGATGGCCGTCACGACCGTCCTGCGGTTCTCCAGCGTGCTCGGGCCGGGGCAGTCCACCACGACCAGGTATCTGCCGGCTGCGTTGAGCAGCGTCCGGCACGCCCAGGTCCGTGGCACCGGCCAGCGCCACTTGATCTCGCCGGAGCGTGGGTCGATGGCAGTCAGAGCCTCGGGTACGTCGGAGTCTCCCGCGGGCTCGGCGACCACGACCAGTCCGGCGACGACCGCCGGACGCCGGTACATGTCTGTCGACGGCTTGGACCACAGCTTCTTGCCGGACTTCAGATCGAAGCCGGTCATCTCGTCACTCTCGTTGCCGCAGCTGTGGCCGAGGAACGCGACGACGGTGTCCATGGTCGCGACCGCGCCGATGTCGGTGCAGTTGCCCGGCTCGAACGTCCAGCGCTGGTGGCCGTCCGGGTCGACACCGTGGAGCTTGTCGGAGCCGCGGGCGACGTGCTCGCCGGTCAGCAGCGGTTCCGACTGCTGGATCAGGTGGTCGCGGGTGCCGCCGGGCCAGGTGGCTTTGCGGCGACCGGTGTCGGCATCGAGAAGGAGGTAGCCGATGTCGGCGAACTCGGCGAGCACGTAGTCGCCGTTGCCTGTCGCCGTGATGTTGGGCTTCTCGTCGGAGTCGGACCGGCTGTAGCGCCAGCGCAGTACGCCGGTGGCGGCGTCCAGCATCTCGACCACGCCGCTCTGCCGTGGGATGGCGATGCCGTAACTGGTGCCGATCGCCTCCTCCGCGCCGGACCCGAGCAGCGACTTGCTGACCCAGGCGACGGAACCGTCGAGGGTGGACGGCGACGCCTGGCCGGCCGGCTCGCGCGGACCGTCCACTCGCTCGTTGGAGGTCATCACGTAGTTGCGTGCCAGCGGCTGGATGATCAACAGGAGGATGAGTGCGATCACCCCTGGTACGGCGAGCCAGGCGAGCTGTTGTCCGAGGTTGCGCGGGGGCAGGAAGCGGGCTGTCCGAGTGCGGAGGAGCGAAGCGACAAGTGCTGCCGTGCCGGCCACGAGCAGCAAGATCAGTGCGGAGATGAGCAGGGGCACTCGGAGGCCGACACCGACGGCTGGGTTGATGCTGGGGACTCGAGCCCAGGCGACGAGCAGACCGGTCACGGCGGCCGCCAGGATTGCGCCCGCGGTGAGGCGGGAGCGCTGGCTGACGCTGCGGGCGCAGCGGAACAGCACTGGTGCGCTGAAGAACGCGACCACCGCCAGTACGACGGGAGGCCAGCCGGCCTCATCCTCGGCGGCCGGGACCTGCCAGGACGCGCCCGATGCGGCGATGGAGGCGACGGCGGCTCCGACTGCGGTGAAGGTGGCCGTGGCGGTGAGCGCTGCTTGTTGCCAGCCGCGCCACGGTGCGGGTAGCTCGCTGTCGAGTCCGGTCAGCTCTGTCTCGAGGTTGACGCGGGCGACCGGGCCGAGGCGTTGCCTGGCCAGTTGAGTCCGGTAGAGGTGGCCGTCGAGGAGCTCGCGGACTTCGTCGTACCGTCGTTCGAGCGCTACCTTCCGGTCGCCGGCGTCCCGTCGTACCTCCGCGGTGTGGACGGTGTACCGGCTGGGGTCGGAGGCGAGGACCGCGTTGACGGCGTCGAGCAGTACGTCGCCGTTCGCGTCGCGGCGGGGTGGTGCGTAGGAGTCGGGCGGGGGAGCGACGAGGTCGCCGGTGAGGCGGATCAGGCGGGCGACCTCGGCGATGCGGATCGGTGGTACGCCGTACTGCGGGAGCAGGTGCTCGGCCAGGCGGGCGGAAGCGTCGGCGTCCTCGGCAGGGGTGCCGCCGGGTTCGTGGACGGCGCGGTGGAACCAGGCGGCCAGGCGGACTGAGGTCGGGTCGGTGGACAGCTGGATGAGTGAGTCGAGGGCGGTCAGGACGATCTCGAGGTACTGGTCGCGATAGGCCCGGCGGGTGCGCTCGACGTACCTGCCGACCAGCTCGTCCGCCAACGATGCCGAGCCGGGCACCAGCTCGTTCCACCGCCCACGAAGCTCCACCACTGCCACAGTCTGCCAGCCCCACCTCCACAGCCAACGCTCGATCTCCCCACCAAGACCTCACGTTTCCAGACCAGGCCCACCACATCCGTCGGTGGTCTAGCGGCGGGCGGTAAGTATGCCGGTGAGGAGGCCGGGGTAGAGGGTCTCGAGGTCTTCGCGGCGGAGGGTGCTGATGCGGCGGGTGCCTTCGGTGTGGGTGGACAGGACGCCGGCCTCGCGCAGGATGCGCAGGTGGTGGGCGCGGGTGGAGGCGGTGACCGGGAGCTCGATCTCGCCGCAGGCGATGCCTTCGGGGGCGTCCGCGAGGGCACGGATGATCTGCAGTCGCACCGGCTCGCCGAGAGCCTGCAGGACCGACTCGACCCGGATCTCGTCGCGCTCCGGCTGCGGGAGCGCCTTCCTCGTCATGTGTCCATGATACGACGCCCATCGAAGTTCGATGAACTTCGTAGTACGATATCGGTCGAAATAAGAAACCCTCGTCCGGAAGGTCCTCGATGTCCGCACGGATCTACCTGCTCGGCGCCGGCGCGTTCGCGGTCGGCACCAGCGCGTACGTCGTGTCCGGTGTGCTGCCCGACGTCAGTTCCGAGCTTCATGTCTCCCTGACCGCCGCAGGCCAGCTCGCCACCGCATTCTCACTGGCGTACGCCGTCGGTGCGCCGATCCTGTCCACGCTGACCGGCCGGTGGGAGCGCCGTACCCTGCTCATCGCCGCGCTCGTGCTGGCTGCGCTGGGCAACCTGATCGCCACCGTGGCCACCAACTACCCCGTGCTGATCGTCGGCCGGGTCGTGGCGGCGTTCGGCGCTGCCATGTACACGCCGGCGGCCACTCTGTTCGCCACAGGTCTGCTGCCACCGGAGGAGCGCGGCAGAGCCGTCGCCATCGTGTTCGGCGGCCTCACCTTCGCTCTGGTCCTCGGAGTGCCGACCGGCAGTTTCCTGGGCCCGACACTCGGCTACAAGGGCGTGTTCGCCCTCATCACCGTCGTCGCCGTACTGGTCGCCATCGTCGAGCGTGCCGCACTCCCCAGGGTCGATGCACCCCCACAGGTCGGACTCCGCGAGCGGTTCGCCGGTGTCACCGACCGGCGCGTGCAGACCGTGCTGGCCATCACGATCCTGGCCGTGCTGGCCGCCCTGAGCGTCTACATCTACATCGTCCCGTTCCTGAAGGAGACCGCGGGCCTGGCCGGCAACGCCACCAGCATCCTGCTCCTCCTGTACGGCGTCGGCGGCGTACTGGGCAACGTGATCGGTGGCCGGGCCACGGACCGGTTCGGCAGCATCCGCACCCTGATCGTGCTGCTGGTCGGCATCATCGCCGTCGTCGCCACACTCGACCTCACCGCGAACTCGATCGGCGGAGCCGCAGCGGCTCTGTTCGTGCTGGGTCTGTTCACCTGGGCCTTCAACCCGCCGATCCAGAACCTGTTGCTGGAGCTCGGTGGCGGACTGCTGATCTCGCTCAACGCCTCTGCGATCTACCTGGGTGCCGGACTGGCCGCGGTAGTCGGCGGTCTGGTCATCGACGTGGCCGGTCTGCGCTTCCTGCCGCCACTGTCCGCCGTACTGACGCTGATCGTGCTCGGCCTGGTGTTCACCCTGCGGCGCGACCCGGAGCTGGAAGAGATCGAGCACCTGGAGCCCGAAGAGGACTGCGTCCCGGTCACCGCGACCGACTGACGGTTCGCACCCGGGATAGAGCAGGATAGCGGCCATGCGTTTTCTGGCCGCCCTCCTGCTGCTCACGTCTACAGTGTCGGGCTCCAGTGACCCCGCAGCGGTCGTCGAAGGCTGGCGGACGTCACCCGTGTACGTCGATTCGTCGCAGCGCGCACTGGTCCCGGACGAGGAGGCCGCGAAGCTGGCCGAGCGGGTCAAGGACCACAGCCCGGCCATCCGGATCGCCGTGCTCCCGGCGGAGGCGCTCAACGACGGCCGACGGGACAAGCAGGACTCGGCCCAGGCGTTCCTGGACTCGGTCGTCGACAAGCAGTCGGCGGACGGGATCTACGTGATCGTGTTCGGCGGGCTGATCACCTGGGGGAGCGCGGTCGGCGTCGACACCCCGATCGCGAGCATCCTGACCGACGAACTGGGCAAGCACAGCCGGTCCGATCCGGTCGGCACGCTCAACGGAGTGCTGGACCAGCTCGGCGCACCCAAGGCGCCGAGTGGTCCGCCCGGCTGGCTCTGGCCGTCGGTGATCGTCCTCGTCGTACTGATCGCCGGTGGCTTCGCACTGCGCTGGTGGAGGTCCCGGCCGGGCAAGGACGAAGGCCCCGCGCTGTACCGGCCGTCGTACGACGTCCTCCCGGACGAGGCGGACACGGTGGAGGAGCGCAGGCGGCTGGCCCGGGAGGACGTCACGCGCTTCGGGGAGGAACTGGATGCGGCGGACGTGCGTCTGGATGCCCATGGAGACGGCACGGCGACCACGGCAGACGTGCAGGCCGCGATGGACGCGTACGCCGCTGCCGGTCGCGTGGTCGACGGCAAGCCCGACGACGAACAGCTGCGTGGGGTGCGTGCCACGGTCGGCTACGGCCGCTGGCGGCTGGCGTGTGCACAAGCGCGGATCGCGGGGAAGATCGCGCCGCCCTGGCGAGCACTCTGCTTCTTCGACCCAGGTCACGGAATCTCTGTGACGGACTGGATGTACAAGCCACCTGGTGGCCGGTCCCGCGAGGTCCCGGTCTGCGCCGCCTGCCGGAACCGCCTCTCGGGAGGAGCGCGATGAAACGTCTGCTGGGAGCGTTCGCGCTGGTCGCGGCCTCGGTCCTGCCGGCGCTGCCCGCGCACGCGGCCGAGGACCCTGACGGATACATGAGCACCGTGGCCGGTCACCTCGGCGACGCCGGCATCTGGGTCGACCCGGACGTGAAGGAACTGTCGCCGGCCGAGGTGTCGCAGCTCGACGCGGTGGCCAAGAGTGCCGCGGCGCCGATCCGGATCGCTGTCATCCCGGCGGACAAGATCAACATCTCGGAGAGCGGCTTCTCCTTGAACCTGGCCTGGGAGGGCGAGGAGATCGCGGACCAGCTGTACGACCGCGTCGGTGTCGAGGGTGTGTACGCCGTCCTGGTCGATGCGTCGTCGGAGTCCGACGGCCGCGGGTTCCACGCCGTACAGCGGGCTGACCATGGGCCGACGTACCACGTGGAAGACGCCGTGAACCAAGCGGTGGACTGCTGTGCGCCGGACTACGAGGACATGCTGGCCAAGTTCATCGAGCGGGCTCAGCAGGTCGACAAGCCGTTCTACATCGACGCTGCGCCGTACGCCGGTGGAGCGGCCGGACTGGCCGGGCTCTGGTGGGGTCTGTCGGCGCTCGGGGCTCGCAGGGCTCGCCGCAAGGACGAGAAAGAGCACCTGGAGCTCACCAAGCCGCTGCTGAACGAGGAGATCATCGCTCTGTCGCAGCAGGTGTCCGACCTGCCGACCACGGCCGATCCGCAGCAGTCCAAGCTGTCCAAGGATGTGCTGGACGCGGTCGAGAAGGCGCGGCACCGGCTGGACGACGCCGAGGGCGATGACGATGTCCAGGCCGTGACGACGCTGCTCGGCTCGGCGCGGTACGGACTGGTGTGTCTGGACGCGGTGCGCGCGGGCAAGCCGATCCCGGAGCCGACGCCGCCCTGC
Organism: Kribbella sp. NBC_00889; assembly: GCF_045207705.1. NCBI lineage: Bacteria > Bacillati > Actinomycetota > Actinomycetes > Propionibacteriales > Kribbellaceae > Kribbella > Kribbella sp. NBC_00889. The sequence goes on from NZ_CP108783.1 coordinate 8,920,030, forward strand.
TTCTTCGACCCGCGGCACGGTCCGAGTACGGTGTCCGTCGAGTGGCAGCCGGAGCGTGGAGCGGTCCGCGAGGTCCAGGTCTGTGCGGCCTGCAAGGAGCGGGCCGTGGCCGGGCAGGAGCCGCAGGTCCGGATGGTCGAGCAGTGGAGTGGCAACCTGCGGCCGTACTGGATGGTCGGGGAGAAGATGTCGGCGTACATCGACGGCTACTGGTCGCAGGGTGACGAGCGTCAGTGGTGGTTCCCCGACGACGACGCTCGCCGGACGAGGGACCGGATGCGGGCTCGCTGGCGCTCTCGTCGTCCCGGTGCTCGACTGGGCCGATGGAGCTCCGACGTCGGGAGCTCAGTCAGCACCTGGTCGGCGTCCTCGGGCTCTTCGGACAGCGACAGCTGGTCCAGCGGTTCCAGTAGCGGTCGGCGCAGCTCCTGGTCGTCCCGCACACGCTCGAGCGGTGGCGGGTCCTCCCGGCGCTCGTCGAGGCGCTCAGGCGGCTCCCGCGGTTTCTAGGACAGCCGGCATGTCCTGGCTGTGCAATACGGCCAACGACGTGACCGCACGGGTGAGGCATACGTAGAGGCGGCGCAGGCCGGTGCGCTCGTCGGCCTCGCCGGCAACGATGCCGGCCGGTTCGACCAGGACCACGTGGTCGAACTCGAGACCCTTGGCCAGTGACGCCGGTACGACGTCCAGATGCGCGTCGGCATCGTCCTCGTCGCCGAGCACGGAGAACGGGACCTGCAAAGCCAGCAGGGCCTTGCGGGTGGCCGGCACCAGCGCGTCCGGCACGATCAGACCGATCGAACCGAGCCGGGCCGACACTTCGCCGACTGTGTCCATGGCTGCGGCGAGACTGTCCTGCACGCGCGTGATGGTGAGCTCACCACGTGCACGTCGTACGGCTGTCGGCGGTGTGAGGTGCGGAGCGATCGACGGGAGCAGGCGGGCGGCGTACTCGATCACCTGACCGGGGACACGGAAGCCGGCGGTCAGTTCCTCGGTGTGGGCGCCGGACTTGCCCAGGTGCTTCAGTGCCTCGTCCCAAGACGGTGTGGCCCACGGAGTGGTGCCCTGCGCGATGTCGCCGAGGACAGTCATCGAGCCGGTCGAGCAGCGACGCCCGACGGCCCGCAGTTGCATCGCCGACAGGTCCTGCGCCTCGTCCAGCACCACATGGCCGAGTGACGGCGTACGGTCGACCAGATCGGCCACCTCGTCGATCAGAGTGGCGTCCGCCACCGACCACTTCGCCGCACCGGCCGAGCGCGGTGCCTTCTCCCAGAGGAGCAGCTCCTGCTCCTCCGGAGTCAGGATGCCGTCGGAGTGCTCGGCCAGCAATGCCGGGTCGGTGAAGAGCCGGAAGAGCAGCTTGGCTGGGTCCACAGCCGGCCAGAGTGCCTCGGCGTACTGCTTGACCGGACGGCTGCGCGCGACCGCGTCCTGCACCCGGTCGTCCGGGGAGTCGCCCGCCGCCTCCATCCGCAGCAGCACGGCGTGGGCCAGCCGCTGCGGCAGCATCGCCCGGCCTGCGCCGTACCGGACTCCGCGCGTCCGGAGCTCGTTGACCAACTCCTCCGCCTGGTACGTCGCCACCCGCCAGCGGTGTGCGCCCCGCGGCACGACCAGCGCCTCCTTCGGCAGCTGCACCTGCGACCACACCGCCCGGTGCAGCACCTCCGCCATCCGCACATCGCCCTTGAGTACGTCGACCGCCGCGGGACCCGGCCCGGCCACGCGCACCCGTCCGACCAGCTCCTCGACGGTGGTCTGCTTCGCCTCGATCTCGCCCAGTGCGGGCAGTACGTCGCCGATGTACCGCAGGAAGCTCGCGTTCGGCCCGACCACGAGCACACCGGACCGGCTGAGCTGATCGCGGTACGCATAGAGCAGGTACGCCGCCCGGTGCAGCCCGACCGCGGTCTTCCCGGTCCCGGGCGCTCCCTGGACGCAGATGGTGTCCTCGACCCCGGCCCGGACGATCACGTCCTGCTCCGGCTGGATCGTGGCCACGATGTCGCGCATCGGGCCGGAGCGCGGGCGCTCGATCTCGGCGTCCAGGATGTTGCTGTGCTGCTCGGCGGCCGCGCTGGAGGTCAGGTCCTCGTCCTCGAACGCGGTCATCTCGCCGTGCGTGAAGCCGAACCGCCGCCGGATGCCGACCCCCATCGGCTCGGTCTTGCTGGCCCGGTAGAACGGCACCGAGATGTCCGCCCGCCAGTCCACCACCAGCGGCTCGCCCAAGTCGTCGTTCACGTGCCGGCGGCCGATGTGGAACGTCTCGTCGGTCGGCTCCAGGTAGTCCAGCCGGCCGAAGAACAGCGGCACCTCCGGGTCGTCCTCCAGTTCCTTCATCCGCCGCCAGATCGCGGCCTTCAGGAACTCCTCGTTGACCCGGTCCGCGCTGTGGATCTCCAGCGCGCCGGTCTTCTCCCGCATCACCGCGAGCGCGGCGCGCGAGGACTTCAGGTAGTCCTTCTCGGCCTGGAGGGTGTCGGACGAATCGGGGGGCATGCGGAACCTCCGGCAAAGGGTGGGGGAAGCCCAGCCACGTTACTTGAGCACCCGCCGTGGGGGAACCGAATTACGCGCCCTCGGCTTGTCGTCGTGCAGCCCGGGGCGGAGCAGCAGCGGCAGTGCGACGGCGAGCAGGAGCAGGACGACGATGCCGTCCAGCCAGTAGTGGTTCGCGGTCACCACGACCACCGCGAACGTGATGATCGGGTGCGCGAGCCAGAGCCAGCGCCACTTCGTCCGGGTGATCAGGATCATCGAGAGCGCGATCAGTGCGGCCCACCCGACATGCAGGCTCGGCATCGCGGCGAACTGGTTCGCCATCCCGCCGGACCGCTCCACGCCGTACACGGACTGACCGAACGCGAGCCCGGTGTCGACGAACCCGGGCATCATCCGCGGCGGTGCCAGCGGGAAGATGATGTGCCCGGCCAGCGCGAGGCCGGTCAGGGCGACGATCGTCCAGCGGACGTGTGAGTACGCCTTCGGCCGCCAGATGCTCAGCCAGAGCAGTACGGCGGCCGTCAGTGGTGCGTGCACGGACGCGTAGTACAGATTCGCGCCCTCGACCAGGTGCGGAAGCTTCAGCGCCGCGTGCTGGATCGAGGCCTCGTTCGGCAGGTGCAGCCAGTTCTGGATGGCGAGTACGTCGTGTGCATGGTCGAACGCGGAGCCGGTGTGTTTGGCCGCGATCTGGCGTCCGGCGCTGTAGACGAGAAACAAGGTCGCCAACAGGACTGCTTCGCGTACCACCCGCCAGACGACCGGGCCCGTCCCCGATCGCCGGTTGTCGTTCTCCCCACCCAGTCCCACCCGCTCCAGCGCCTGCGTCCCCATACCTGTCGACGGTACCTGCCGTCTGCTCAGGATTGGCCCAGGCGTAACCCTGGCGTTTGCCCTGGGCAACCCCTGGTCATGCTCAGGGCGACCGTTCGTGACGCATCCGTCACGCCGTTGCGATCATCCTTTGACAGCGCCGGTCAGCACGCCCTTCGCGAAGTGCCGCTGCAGGAACGGGTAGATGATCAGGATCGGCACGATCGAGACGACCAGGATCGCCATCTGGATCGACGCCTGCGGTGGGAGCAGTTCGGTACCGAGTTCCGCACTACCCAGTTGGGTGTCGTTGATCACGTACGTCCGCAGCACCAGTTGCAATGGCCACAGCTTGCTGTCGTTCAGGTACAGCAGCGCGGAGAAGAACGCGTTCCAGTACGCCACGGCGTAGAACAACCCGATCACTGACAGCACCGCCTTGGACAGCGGCAGCACGATGTGGACGAAGGTCTTGAGCTCACCCGCACCGTCGATCCGGGCGCTCTCGGTGATCTCGTTCGGCAGGTTCATGAAGAACGCACGCAGCACGATCACGTTGAACGCGCTCACCATCGTCGGCACGATCAGGGCCCAGATGCTGTCCAGCAGCCCGGCGCCTTTGACCACGAGGTACGTCGGGATGATGCCGGGGGAGAACAGCATGCTGAACAGGACCACCAGCAGGATCGGCCGCCCGGCCGCGAACCCCGGCCGGGACAACGCGTAGGCGAGCAGACACGACACGGTCAGGCTGAGTAGCGTGCCGACCACGGTGACGAAGACACTGATGAACAGCGCCTGGGTCACCACGCCGCCGGCGAACAGCGACTCGTAGGCGCCGAAGTTGACCGAGTCGGGGAACAACACCAGGCCGCCGGACTCGTTGATCTGCTTGTTCGGAGCGACGCTGGTCGAGATCACCCCGACGAACGGGAGGATCACCACCGCGCAGAACACCAGCAGGACCAGGCCCTTGAACACCCGCATCGGCCAGGACGGCATCGGCACGCCCTGCACGATCTTCCGGGGTGCGCTGCTTCGGGTAACGATCGTTTGCGTCATCGGCTGTACACCCCCTGCTCCCCGAAGATGTGGGCCACCTTGTTCGCGGCCAGCACCAGGGCGACGCCGACCAGGCCCTTGACCAGACCGACCGCGGCCGCCACGCCCCAGGCACCACCGAGTACGCCGTTGTTGTAGACGTACGTGTCGAGGACCTCGCTGACATCCCGGCCGACCGCTTGCTGCTGCAGGATGATCTGCTCGAAGCCGACCGTCAGCGAGTCACCGAGCCGCAGGATGAACAGCAGGATGATGATCCCGCGCAGCCCCGGCAGGGTGACGTGCCACATCTGTTTCATCCGGCTCGCGCCGTCCACGCTGGCCGCCTCGTACAGCTGCGAGTCGATCTGGGACAACGCGGCCAGGAACAGGATCGTGGCCCAACCGGTGTCCTTCCAGATGATCTGCGAGGTGAGCAGGACATGGAACAACTCCGAGTTCCCGATGATGTTCAGCGTGCCCAGGTCGTGTGATCGCAGGTAGTTGTTCAGCAGCCCGCTGCCCCCGAGCATCTGCTGGAACAGCGCGACCACGATCACCCACGACATGAAGTGCGGCAGGTAGAGGATGCTCTGCGCGATCCGCTTGATCCGCTCGGAGAACAGTGAGTTCAGCAGCAGGGCGAGCAGGATCGGGGCCGGGAACACGAAGACCGACTGCAGGCAGGTCAGGATCAGCGTGTTCTTCAGCGCCCGCAGGAACGCCGGGTCGCCGTTGAAGATCACCGCGAAGTTCGCCCAGCCGGACCAGTCGCTGCCACCGATGCCGAGGAACGGCTGGTAGTCCTTGAACGCGATCACGTTGCCGAGCAACGGCAGGTAGTGGAACGCGATGATCAGCGCGATCCCGGGCAGTGCGAACAGCAGCAGCACCCGGTCCCGGAGCAGCCGGCGCCCCAGACTTAGCTGTTGTGATCGCGGTGCGGAGCGCTGGAGCATCTACTTCCCTGCCGCCTCGGTGTGGGCCCGCTCGAGTTCGCTGCGCATCTGGTCGCCACCCGCGGACTTCCAGGTCTGCACGGCCGCGGTCCAGTCCGACACCGGTTTCTTGCCCTGCACGATCTGGTTCTCCAGGTCGGTCATCGTCTTCGCGAGCTGCGTCTGCTTCTTCGACTGGGTGTCGGAGTACAGCCCGTACGACGCGTCGTACGTGAGCCGCGAGGCGACCTTCGTCTGGATCTTGTGCTGGTTCTGCGGTACGTCGGGCTTGCCGGCCCAGTACAGCGCCAGGGCGGAGTCGCTGATGTACTGCACACCGATGCCGGTCTCGACCACGCCGACCTTCGTCGGCACCGGGTCGGTGCCCTGCAAGGTGTAGTGCCGGCCGGCGACGCCGTACTTGCGGAACAGATACTCCTCGGTGCCGAACGGCGCGGCCATCCAGTTCGCGATCTTCAGCAGCGTGTCGGCCGAGTGCTTGCTGTTCTTGCTGAACGACGTGACGTTGTTCAGCGCCGCACCCATCCAGGGCGCGCCGTCGCCGCCGTCGAAGCCGGGGACGTCGAGCATGTTCACCGCGAACGCGGGCCCGGCGGTGTTGTCGGAGTAGTACTGGTTCCACGCGACGAAGCTGTCGTAGTCGAAGGCGGCGATGCCGCCGTTGAACCACTGCTTGCGGGCGCTGGCCTTGTCGTTGAACGCGTCCGGGTTGATCACGCCGGACGCGACCATCTTGCGGCCGGCCTCGAGTGCGTCGAGTTGCGCCTCGTGCTCGTACATCGACGTGAACTTGCCGCCGGTCTCCTTCCAGACGTTCGGGATCGCGAGCATCTGCCGGATGGTCGACAGCGGTACCCGGGTCCAGGCCCACTTGTTCTGCTTGGCCTTGGTCAGCTCCTTGGCCAGGTCGAAGAACTCCTGGAAGTTCTTCGGCGCCGGATCCTTGATCCCCTTGGCGGCGAGGAGGTCCGCGCGGTACAGCGGCAGCGACGTCCGCGACATGCCGCGCGGCACCGGGACGCCGTAGATGGCGCCGTTGAAGACGCAGCCCTTCCAGTACTCGGTCGGGATGTTGGCCAGGAACGGGTACTTGTTGACCGCGTCCCCGGACAACTGCTCGGTCAGATCCATACACTTGGCCTTTACCAGGCCGGGGATCTGCACGGTGTCCACCGGGATGTTGATGATGTCGGGCAGGTCGCCGCCGGCGATCCGGGTCGCGAACTTGTCCTTGTACTCGTCGTTCGACGCCATGCTGATCTGCAGTTCGGAGCCGAGTCGTTCGTTCAGCTTCTGCCAGAACTCGTTCTTGTCCACCGACGGCGGGATCGCGCCCGGGATGTTGGTCAGGAACGTGATCGGCTTGCCGTCACCCGGCGCCTCGCCGATCGCCTTGACCGGGTTGGCCGGGTACTTCAGGAAGCCGTCCAGGACGACGTCGGTGCCGGGCAGGTCGGGCTTGATCTCGCCGTACCTGGTGTAGGTCGGCAGTTTCACCGCCAGGTTGGCGGCGGCGGTGCCCTTCTTGTCCGACGCGCACCCCGCCAGCAGCGGCGTACCGGTGACCGCGACAGCGGCGGCGGCCAGACCACCGCCGAGGAATCTTCTTCTGCTGACTGGCATGAGGCCTCACTTCCATCGGAGGGCCACACCATGACATAGTACGTCCTATGTCTTCAAGAGTCGGCGCGCTGGAAATCGCTCCTACGGTCGTCTTCCACCCCGCGGGCAGCGGCTACCACACGTTCCGGATCCCGTCGGTCCTGGCGCGGGGCGAGTTGGTGCTCGCCTTCTGCGAGGGACGGCTGCACGGATCCGGCGACGCGGGCGAGATCGAAGTCGTGCTGCGCCGCTCACTCGACGGCGGGCGGACCTGGCTGCCCCCGCAGGTCGTCTCGGCGGTGCCCGGCAAGACGTGCGGCAACCCGGCGCCGGTGATCGACCCGGCCAGCGGCGACATCGTGCTGGTCACGGTGCAGAACGGCGCCGACGCGGTCGAGATGTCGCTTGCCCGCGGCACCGATCCGGAGTCCGGCCGGCGCGTGTTCGTGCAACGGTCCGCGGACGACGGCGCGACCTGGAGTCCGACCGAGGAGATCACCTCCCAGGTCAAGCCGTCCGACTGGGGCTGGTACGCGACCGGTCCGTGCCACGCGATCGCGCTGACCAACGGCCGACTCGTCGCACCGGCCAATCACTCCTTCGTGCCTGCGGAACCTGTCGACGATCTGATCCGGCTGAACGGCGGGCACTGCATCGTCAGCGACGACGGTGGGCACACCTGGTCGGTTGGATTCGTGGATCGAAACGACGGACCGGAGATCAACGCGAACGAGACGGCCGTCGCCGAACTGCCCGACGGCCGGTTGTACTTCAACGCGCGCAACCACCAGGGCACAGGCCCGGCCCGCGTCCACGCGTGGTCGTCCGATGGCGGTACGACGCTCGATGCGCCGTACGCCGGGATCCCGGAAGTCACGGCGCCGGGGATCCAGGGGAGCGTCCTCACCTTGCCCGACGGCCGGCTGCTGATGTCGACGCCGGTGAACCCGTCGAGCCGCCGGGAGCTGACCGTCTTCGTCAGTGCGGACTCCGGTCAGTCGTGGCGCCCTGCGGTGGTCGTGCATCCGGGCATGGCCGGGTACTCCGATCTCGTGCTGCTGCCCGACGGCGCGGTCGGCATTTTCTACGAAGCCGGTGAGAGCTCGTCGTTCGCGACCCTGCGCTTCGCCACATTCGCCCTCTGACGTTGGGAGACCCCTTGACCGACTCCGCCCAATTGACCGGCGTCGTACCGCCGCTCGTCACGCCGTTCACCCCCGAGTACGACGTCGACACGGCCTCGCTGGCCCGGTTGATCCAGTACCAGCTGACCGGGGGTGTGGACGGGGTGTTCGTGCTCGGTACCTCTGGTGAAGGAACGTTCCTGACCGATGAGCAGCGGCAGGTGGTCCTCGAGACCACCGTGGCGGAGGTAGCCGGGCAGGTGCCGGTGCTGGCCGGCGTCATCGACACCTCGACCGCCCGAGCCGGTGCGCATCTGTCCGCGGCGTTGAAGGCCGGCGTCGATGCCATAGTCGCGACGGCGCCGTTCTACGCCGCCACGCATCCGGCCGAGATCGAGCAGCACTTCACGCGGCTGGCGACGATCGCCGGGGACGTCCCGATGTACGCGTACGACATCCCGCCGCGGGTCGGGACGAAGCTGCCCGCATCGTTGATGATCTCGTTGGGAGAGCGCGGGATCATCGCCGGAGTGAAGGATTCCAGTGGCCAGGAGACGAGCCTGCGGCAGTTGGTGCTGGACCGGCGGGACGCAGGGCTGACCGGGTTCGCGATCATGACCGGGTCCGAGCTGACGGTCGACTCCGCGTTGGCGTTCGGCGTCGATGGCGTCGTACCGGGGCTGGGGAATGTGGATCCGTCCGGGTACGTGCGGTTGTTCGACGCGGCGTCCGCGGGTGACGCGGCGACGGCTCGGGCGGAGCAGGACCGGCTGTTCCGGTTGTTCGAGATCATCACCGTGGCGGACCGTTCGCGGATGGGTGCGAGCTCGGCCGCGCTCGGTGCGTTCAAGGCGGGGCTGTACCTGCTCGGGGTGATCGACTGCCCGCTGACCGCCTTCCCCTCGATCCCGCTGAACGACGAGGAGATCGCCGCGATCCGCCCCCTTCTGGACCGTGCCGGATTACACTGATCCGTCCTAGACGAGGAGGCCGGCAGTGACAACGGGTGGGCTCAGCCGGGCACGCGGTGCGGCGGGGAATCAGTCCTTCATTCGCGACCAGATGAAGTCGTACATCCTGGAACGCGGGCTGAAGGCGGGTGACCCGCTACCCAACGAGCAGGAGCTGATGGCTCAGCTCGGTGTCGGCCGGCACCCGTTGCGCGAGGCGATGAAGGCACTGCAGGCGGTCGGGATCATCGAGATTCGGCACGGCTACGGGACGTACGTCGGCGAGGTGTCACTTCAGTCGCTGGAGGACGGGCTCGCGTTCCGGATGTCGCAGTCGATGGCCGGCGACCTGCGCGACGTACAGAACGTGCTGGAGGTCCGCCAGGCCATCGAGGTCGGTATGGCCGACGACGTGGTCGCCCACTTCAGCGCCCACGGCTACGACGACCTCGAGCCGATCGTGGGACGGATGGAGGCCAAGGCTCAGTCCGGCGAGTACTTCCCGGACGAGGACTGGGCCTTCCACCAAGCGTTGTACGAACCGCTCGGGAACGCCCTCGTCATCGATCTGCTGTCAGTCTTCTGGCGCACCTTCGCCCAGGTGGACGCCCGCCTCCCCGGGGCCCGCTACACCCCCGCCGACGCGGCCGCCTGGCACCGCGATCTCCTCAACACCTTGCGAACCGGAGACCCCGAAGCCTTCGCCCGCTCCATGAAGAAACACTTCAACGGCATCCACACCCGCCTGGAGGACTAGGCGACGTACAGCTCGACAGGACGTGTCTTCTGCTGACAGGCCCGCAGCGGGTGGGGCTGAGCGTGCGTTGGTGCGCTGGACGGTGACACCTCCTGTCGAGCTGTCCGTTGTGGATAACTCACGGCACGGTCTGGGCGAGTTCGGGCATCATCCCGGGATGGAATCGCCCGGTGAAGTCCTTGCGCGCCTCGGCGGGTGGGCCACCGGCTCCGAGTTGTCGGCTGTGACATCTCGCCGGGCTGTCACGGCAGCGCTCGAGCGTGGTGAGGTGCAACGGATCGCGCAGGGCATCTACGCCGTGCCAGGGCTGCCGGCGGACCTGGCGGCCGCGCTCGCGTATCACGGCGTGCGCTCGTATCTGAGTGCCGCGACAGCCTGGCAGCTTCCGCTCCTGGTGGCGCCGGAGAAGCCGCATGTCACCGTTCCGCCCAACCGGCGTCCGCGTCCGGGGCCACCGGCCGTTCTGCACTGGGCGGCGTTCGATGCGGACGAGCGGCGGAATCGGACGACCTCATTGCTTCGGACGGTGGTCGACTGCGCCCGGGTCCTGCCGTTCGCCGAAGCACTCGCCGTTGCGGACGCGGCTCTCGCCACCGGGCGCCTGAGCCAGGAGGAACTCCTCGCCGCCACCGTCGCGATGCGCGGGCCGGGCTGCCCGAACGCTCGCCGGATGGCGGTCGCGGCGACCAGTCTGTCCGGCAGCATCCTGGAGTCCATACTGAGGGCGCTGCTCATCATCGAGGGCATCGACGGTTTCGAGCCGCAGGTCCTGGTGACCAACGGATGGTTCCGGGCCCGGGTCGACCTAGGGCATCGCCTGGCCCGGGTGGCACTTGAGGCGGACGGCTTCGAGTTCCATGGGTCCCGACGGGATTTCGCCGCCGACTGCCACCGGTACGACGAGCTGGTGGCAGCCGGGTGGTTGGTGCTCCGCCTCACCTACGAGCAGATCATCGGAGACCCAGCGTGGGTTGTCGCCACGATCCGCGCCGCGTTGGCGCAGCGGTGCGGTGCAAACGGACAGGAGGTGTCACCGGCGGTGTGAACTGGTGACGCTCGTCGGACCCGCTCGGTCGAAGAATTGAGCGGACACCTCCTGTCGAGCTGCACAGCGTCCTCAGGCGAAGAGGTTTTCGGCGTCGACGATCGTGTAGGCGTAGCCCTGTTCGGCGAGGAAGCGCTGGCGGTGGGCGGCGAACTCGGCGTCTACGGTGTCTCGGGCGACGATGGAGTAGAAGCGGGCGGTGCGGCCGTCGCCCTTGGGGCGGAGGACCCGGCCGAGGCGCTGGGCCTCTTCCTGGCGGGAGCCGAAGGTGCCGGAGACCTGGATCGCGACGGACGCCTCGGGCAGGTCGATGGAGAAGTTGGCGACCTTGCTGACCACCAGGCGCTTGATCTCGCCCTTGCGGAACGCGTCGAACAGCCGCTGCCGTTCCCGGACCGTCGTCTCGCCCTTGATCACCGGGCACTCCAACCGCTCACCGAGCTCGTCCAGCTGGTCGATGTACTGCCCGATCACCAGCAGCGGCTCATCGGAGTGGTGCTCGGCGATCCGCCGTACCAGCCGGGATTTCGCCGGGGTCGACGCAGCCAGCCGGTAGCGGTCCTCCGGCTCGGCGGTCGCGTACACGAACCGCTCGGTCTGCTCCAGATCCACCCGCACCTCGACGCAGTCGGCCGGCGCGATCCAGCCCTGCGCCTCGATGTCCTTCCACGGCGCGTCGTACCGCTTCGGGCCGATCAGCGAGAACACATCGCCCTCGCGGCCGTCCTCGCGGACCAGCGTCGCGGTCAGGCCGATCCGCCGCCGCGTCTGCAGGTCCGCGGTCATCCGGAAGATCGGCGCCGGCAGCAGGTGCACCTCGTCGTACACGATCAGGCCCCAGTCGCGCGCGTCGAACAGTTCCAGGTGCGAGTACACGCCCTTCCGGCGCGTCGTCATCACCTGGTACGTCGCGATGGTGACCGGGCGGATCTCCTTGCGGGCACCGGAGTACTCGCCGATCTCGTCCTCGGTCAGGCTGGTGCGGCGCATCAGCTCGTCCTTCCACTGCCGCGCGGACACCGTGTTGGTGACCAGGATCAGCGTGGTCGCGGACGCCTGCGCCATCGCGGCCGCGCCGACGATCGTCTTGCCGGCGCCACAGGGGAGTACGACGACGCCGGAGCCGCCGTGCCAGAACGAGTCGACCGCCTGCTGCTGGTACGGGCGCATGTCCCAGCCCTCACGGACCAGTTCGATCTTGTGCGTCTCGCCGTCGACGTACCCGGCGAGGTCCTCGGCCGGCCAGCCGAGCTTGAGCAGCGTCTGCTTGAGGTGACCGCGCTCCGACGGGTGCACGAGGACGGTGTCGTCGTCGATGCGGTCGCCCAGCATCGGCTTGACCTTGGCGCTGCGGAGCACCTCCTCCAGCACCGGCCGGTCGGTCGTCACCAGCACCAGTCCGTGCTGCGGATGCTTCTCCAGCCGCAGTCGCCCGTACCGGTCCAGCGTTTCCGCGATGTCCACCAGCAGCGAGTGCGGGACGGGGTAGCGGCTGTACCGCAGCAGTACGTCGATCACCTGCTCGGCGTCGTGCCCGGCCGCCCGAGCGTTCCACAACCCCAGCGGCGTCAGCCGATAGGTGTGCACATGCTCCGGCGCCCGCTCCAACTCGGAGAACGGCGCAATAGCCTTCCGGCAGTCGTTAGCGTCCGGATGCGCAGTCTCCAGCAAAAGGGTCTTGTCGGACTGCACAATCAGAGGACCGTCTGTCACTGCATCTCCCATTCACGTGTCCGACCTTCCATTGTGCCTCAGGGGTCAATCAACGGCCCGAGCGGTGGAGATGCGGTGGAGGGCGTAGGTGCGGGGGTGGTCGGTGGTGTCTTCGTAGGCGGTGAGCCAGCCGTCGGCGACCCGGACGGGTTCGACGATGCGTTCGGAGGCGGTGCCGTTGTGGTCGACGTACGAGATCCAGGTGCGGGTGTGGGACTCGGCCGCGTTGGTCAGTACGGCGATGGTCTCGGCCGGGGCGGTCGCCTCGATCAGACCCTCGTCGGCGGGGCGTTCGGCGGCGATGCGGTCGCCGGCGCGGACCTTCTCGATCACCGCCTTGACCTGCTCGTCGGTGAGGTCGACCGCGCTGTCGGCGAAGTCCCGGCTGGAACGGCGACGTGGCGTGTCACCGCGACGGGTCCCGCCACTGGTGACATGGACGACCCCGTCGAACGTCTCCGCCAGCGGTGCCAGCCCCGCCTCACGCAGCCGGCTCAGCACCATGTCCGGTGGTGACGGCGACACCACCACGGTCGGCGCCAACCGCCGGAACCGAAGACCCGGCAGGTTGGAGCTGAGCAGCTGCGTCAGCACAGTCTCGTCATCACACCGCAGGTACGTCGACGCCGTACCAAGCCGGAGTACGCCGTGCCGCCGGGCAACGTCATCGATCAGGTACGTCAGCGGCTGAGGCACCGGCGTACGTGAGTGCTCGGCCAGCCACTTGTGCAGCTGGTCGGCAGTCCGCCCGAGGTCGAACGCACGCCGTACCGAAGCCTCGCTGAACCGGTAGACCGCCGCTCCGCCATGCGACTCGACGTCAGCCATGGCGGACAGCTCGTCCTGCACGACCCGCACCAGCGGACCGGGTGCGACCGCGGTCAGGTCGGCCTGCAGCAACACCTCTGACACCGGCTCCGGCACCAGCGGGCTGATTGCCTCAGCAAGGTCGTCCACCGTCGGCTCAGCGTCGAGCAGCGGCCGCGCATGCTGGGCCAATGCGCCAAGACCGGTCAGACCGAGCAGTGCGGCCTCAGTGATCGTCCACTCGACCAGATCGTCGCGGAACTGCCCGCCACGTCGTGGTCGATGCCACGCCACCCAGGTGACCACTGACTCGGGGGCAGGCGCCGTACCAGCGTCAGCCTTCGATAACGCCTGCACTGTCAGCACCCGGACCTCAGGCGCCAGCAACCGCTCCAGATCGGGTGCGAGCGCGTTGATCAGTCGCTCGCGCGCAGCGGCCGTCGCACCACCACTGTCGCGTCGGCCGATCAGTCCGATCGCCCGCATCCCGCTGAACCACGCCGACACCAGCTGAGCCCACCGATGCGCGAGGTCCAGGTCCAGCCAGTCGTCGTACGCACTGGTCGGCAGCCAGAACTCACTCGTCCCGATCTCGGCCGCAGCAACCAGTCCGGCGGCATACGCGAACTCCAGCACCGCAGCGGTCGTCTGCTCCTCCGCGCCGATCTTCCCGGCCAGACTGCGCAGCTCACGCACTCCGATGCCACCGGTCCGCAGCACCGGAGGTGGTTCGGTCCCCAGCTGCTCCAGAGCGCGATCCACCTGCCGGACAAGGTCGAGCGCCGCACCAGCAGCCGCCCGGTCCGCGATCGACGCAGACACCGTCTTGCCGTCGAGCGGCGGCGGTGTCGGCCGAGTCGACGCCAGCACTCGCCCACCCCGCAGGTGCAGTCCGATCTGCCGCGGCAGCACGACCGTGTTCGCATCCTTCGGTACGACGAGGCCGCGCGCCAGCAACCGCTCGACCGGCGTACGAGCGGAGGCGATCGTCACCGGACGCTCAGCCTTCTCCACCGACCCGGTCGGTGGACCCCACGTCAGTTTCGCGAGCACCTCACGCGCATCAGGTCCGGCGTCCTCGATCAGCTGGTCCAGATCGCCGAAATGCCTCGTGGTGACCGGTCCGAGCCCGGCCGGGGTCGGGCCGAGCAGTTCGTGGACGGCACGGATCGGACGCAGGTCGTCCTCCGAGCCCCACACCAACGCGAGCTTCAGCAGCTCGTCCACCCGAGGCTGGACCACCTCGACGGGCTGCGCCACGCCGGTCGCCAGCGCGGCCAGGTCCACCGGCTCAGGCAGCGCCGACAGGGACTCCAGCAGATCGACACCGAACTCGTCGAGCCGGTTGATCGCCCGCGCAGCCGACGCGTTCGTCGTGGCCCGGGCCGCCAGTTGGCCGGTGTCCGCGGGGATCGGCATCGCCAGGTCCGGGCGACGCTGGAGCAGAAGACCGAGGGCGGCGTCGTCCCAGGTACGCAGCGCCTCGGCGAGGGTGCGTGGGCGATTCCGCTCGGATGTGCTCATCCCTACAACGGTACGGCCCCAGCCCTACCCACGACGAACCGTGTCACTCCGCGGCCCCGGCCCTGCCGATGCGGTGGAAGCCGAGGCGTTCGTAGACCGCCGCGACCGCGTCGTCCGCGGCCGACAGCAGGATCAGGTCGACACCGTGCGCGAATGCGTCCTCGGCGAGCGTGGAAGTGACGGCCGCGGCCAGTCCGCGGCGACGCATCGACGGCAGCGTGCCCACACCGACGATCTCCGTCGTCGTGCCCACCGGCTGGTGCTGTCCGCTGGCGACCATGCCGACGTCGGTGAACGCCCCGGCGCTCACGGAGATGCCCTGGGCGACCCGCGCGACGACTGCCTTGATCCGCTCGTCCGGTACGTCGGTCGCCTTGGCGTCCCGTTCCGCCGGTCCGCCCGCGCCGATCGCCGTACCCGGGTCGTGGAACGCGAGCGACGCGACCGCCGCGGCCTGCCGCAGTACGGCGTCGTCCGCGGACAGGATCTCGCAGCGGGCATCCGCGGACACCGGACGGAACTCGTCGCGTTCGAGCACGAGCAGTGGGTGCTCGACCACGGTCAGTCCGGCCGCGGCCGCCGCTGGGCCGAGCGACGGACAGGTCTCCACGACCCACTCGAGACTCAGCGGGATCTCGAGCTCGGCACACCGCGCCCGCAGTACGTCGATGTCCGCCGGTTCGACCACCGTCGACGAGCCCGGTACCGGACGGGCGTAGTACGGCCACGCCGTCGTACTGCGGAAGAGGGTGAACGGCCCGACCTGCTCGGGGATCGCACCGGACAGCGGGGCCGCGTGGAGGTAGTCGTCGACTCTTGTGATCATCGCGACGCAGTGAATCACCAGGCCGGATCGAGCGCCAGGGATTATGTCGAACCGCAGGGGCCGGCTCCGACGTTCTGAGTGTCAGTGATATCGAGGGAGGACGTGGCATGCAGAAAGTGAGCTCGGCGGACGGTACGGCGATCGCCTACGAGCGGATGGGGAGTGGGCCGCGGGTCATTCTGGTCGGCGGTGCCCTCTGCGACCGGAACGCGCTCAAGCCGTTGGCGGTGGAGTTGGCCGCTGACTTCGACGTGGTGACCTACGACCGGCGGGGGCGCGGCGACAGCGGCGACGGTACGCCGTACTCCGTGCAGCGCGAGGTGGACGACCTCGGGGCGTTGCTGACGGCGGTCGGCGGTACGGCGGCTGTCTACGGGCACTCGTCGGGAGCCGGGCTGGCCGCGATCGCGGCGAGCACCGGACTGCCGTTCACGAAGGTCGTGTTGCACGAGCCGCCGTACGGGCCCGATGACGTCGACTCGAGCGAGGACGGCGGTCGGGTGCTCGAGCTGATCCGCGAGGACCGTGGGCAGGAGGCGGTCGAGCTGTTCCTCATGATGGCGGGCATGCCGAAGGAGGCCGCCATCGAAACCGCGGCCTTCCCGGGCATGGCAGAGGTCGCGCCGACGCTCGCCTACGACTTCGCCGTGATGGACCACGGCGCACCCGGCGGCCGTACGCCGGTCCACGTACTCCGGAAGATCACGCAGCCGGCCCTGGTCGTCGCCGGGACCGCGTCGCCGCCGTTCATGGTCGACGCGGCCCACCGGATCGTCGGCATCCTGCCCGCGGCCCGGCTGACCGAGCTCGCCGACCAGGACCACGTCGTACCGCCGGAGCTCCTCGCCCCGGTCCTGCGAGACTTCCTCAGCCGGTGACTCAGTCGGTCACTCGGTCGGTGACTCGGTCGGTGACTCAGTCGGCGACGATCTCGATCGAGACCTTGTTCGGGTAGAACGCGACGTACTCGCGGATGTCCGCGACCGCGTCGTACGGCTGCTCGTAGGTCCACACCGCGTTCACCCCGTCCGCCCCGGCGGGGAGAACACTGTAGTACGACGCGTCACCCTTGTACGGGCAGTACGTCGCGTGGTCGGTGCGCTCCAGCAGCCCGAAGTCGACGTCCTCGCGCGGGATGTACTGCACCGCGGGATAGCTCGCCTCCTGCAGCGACAGCGCCTCCCGGGTGTCCGCGATCACCTGGTCACCGAGCCTGACCACGACCCGATCGGGGTTCTTCCCGACCGTGATCGGGTGGTCCGGACCAGGAATCTTCACTGTCTTCTCCGCCATCTCAGCTCCCAGAGAGTTGACCTCAACCGTCAACTTTTCAACAACCAGGAACCGCCGACGGTCATTCCCGCGCGGGCGCCAGTTCCTCGAGCTGGACGACCAGGCACGGGCCGCCGTCGAAGGCGCCGCCGTCGATGCCGAGGACGAGGCCGTCGGCGTACAGGTTGGGGCCGGTCAGGTTGGCCGGGTCGATGCCGAGTTGGTCGGCCACGATGCTGTGGCCGTGCACGATGCGGTGGCCGCCGAGATGATGCAGCAGGATGGTCGCGACCTCGCCACCGCTCGCGCCGCGGAACGCGTACCGCGACGTCATCCGGCGCCAGATCTCCCACCACACGACGATGCCGTCGGTGTGCAGTTCGGCCCGGGCCGCTTCGTTGATCTGGTCGATGCTGTCGCCCCACTCGACGTACTCCGCGGTGTCCGAGTGCATCAGCAGGTGCCCGGCGTCCAGCGCGAGCATCGGCTGCTCGAGTAGCCAGGCGACGTCGTCCTCGGTGAGCAGTTCCTGGTCGCGGTCCTGCCCGCCGTTCAGCGCCCACGACCGCTCGAAGCTGCGGGTGGTGATCCCGTCGTGCGGCACGAACTCGTCGCCGAACTTGTGCATCCCGAGCGCGAGGATCTCGTGGTTGCCGAGCAGCATCCGGATCGCTCCGTCCGGCGCCTGCTCGATCAGCCCGCGGACATAACGCAGTACGCCGATCCCGTCCGGGCCGCGGTCGAAGAAGTCGCCGAGGAACCACAGCCGCGCGTCCTGGCCCGACCAGTTGCCGTCGGCATCCGTCAGCCCGGCCTCCTGCAGCGATGCCGTCAGCTTCTCCGGATGACCGTGGATGTCGCTGACGGCATACACCGCCGTCATGTCATCCCCGGACGGTGAGCACGATCAGTACGACGTTGAGGACGGAGACAGCGGTGGCGACCAGGCATGCCAGGAGGGTAGTCGCCCACCGGTTGGTGAAGTCACCCATGACGCGCCGGGAGGCGGTCAATCGGACCAGAGGCCACAGGGCGCAGGGGATGCCGAAGCTGAGCACGACCTGGGACACGACCAGGGCGCGGCTCGGGTCGATGCCGATCGCAAGAATCAGCAAGGCCGGAATCAGGGTGACGAGCCGGCGGACCGCCAGCGGGACGTGGCGGTGCCAGAAGCCTTCGAGGATGACCGAGCCGGCATAGGTGCCGACCGAGGAGGACGCGAATCCACTGGCCAGCAGGGCGAGCGCGAACAGCAGCGCGGGGAGCTGGCCCAGACGGTCGCCGATGGCGGCGTGGGCGGCGTCCAGCGAGTCCGCGCCGGTGCCGCTCAGTGCTGCGGCGGCCACGACGACCATGGCGAGGTTGACCGCGCCGGCCAGAGCCATCGCGACGGCCACGTCGATCCGGGTGGCTCGCAATACCCGGGACTTGCCGGCGGCTGACCGGATCGTCTTCCAATGGCGGTCGGTGACCAGGGCGCCGTGCAGCCAGATCGCATGCGGCATCACGGTCGCGCCGAGCATGCCGGCGGCCAGGACGAGGGACTCGGTCCCGTCGAGCCGCGGCACCAGCCCGCCCACGACTCCGGCCGCGGACGGCTCGGATTGGACCGTGGAGACGACGAATCCGACCAGGACCACGGCGAGAAGCCCGATGATCGCGGCCTCGAACGGCCGCTGCCCACGCTTCGACTGATAGACCAGCAGCCCGAACGACACCGCGCCGGTGATGGCACCACCGAGCAACAGCGGGATCCCGAACAGCAGATTCAGCGCGATCGCGCCGCCGACCACCTCGGCCAGGTCGGTCGCGATCGCGACCAGTTCGGCCTGGAACCACAAACCGGTCGACGTCGACCGCTTGAAATGGTCACGGCACAACTGCGGCAGCGTCCGGCCGGTCGCGATACTCGCCTTCGCCGCCAGATACTGCACGAGCACAGCCATCAGGTTCGCCCCGACCACGACCCAGCACAGCAGATAGCCGTACGTCGCGCCGGCCGCGATGTTGGTCGCGAAGTTCCCGGGATCGACATAGGCGACCGCCGCAACGAACGCCGGTCCGAGCAGGAGAAGCCCGGACCGGTTCAACTGCCGCCGCAGCGGTGCCGGTGCGTACATGGAAGAAGTTTCCATGACAGCACCAACAGCGCATACCCCTGATCTCGCTTTGAGACAGAGCGAACACGCTGTGAGACAGAAGTTACAGCTCGAGGACCTTGCTCACCGCGTGAGTTCAGGCCCAGGAGAAGTGGACTTCCAGGGCGACCTGGACGGTGTGTTCGCCGGGCGTGATGTTGAGAGACGCGTCGAACTTCGCTGCCGCGCCGCCCAGTGGCATGGACTCCGCCATCGGGAAGTGGCGGTTGGTCTCGGAGATCGAGGTGACGGAGCCGAGGGAGTAGCCGGCCAGGGCGGCGAGTTCCTGCGCCTTGTCCCGGGCCTGGCGGAAGGCGAGCTCGCGGGCGCGGGTGAGCAGCTCGGTCTTGTCCTCGATGTCGAACTGCAGCGCCTGCAGCCCGAGGCTGTTGCCAGCGGCACCCACTGCGGCGTCGAGCAGCCGCCCGAACCCGGTCAGCTCCTTCGTCGTCACGGTCAGGGTGTGCGAGCCGCGGTACGCCGGCGACGTGCCGGGCTCGCGGTACTCCTGGTAGACGCTGACCGTGGTGGTGGAGATGTCGTCGGCGTCGACCCCCTGGTCGCGCAGCGCTGCGGTGACCGCATCCGTCCGCTGAGCCACCTGCGAGACCGCGGCGGCCACGTCCGGCGCGACATGCTCCACGCTGAACGACACCCGCAGTACATCCGGCGCCGCACCCACCTGGCCCGACCCGACCACACTCACCCCAGTGTCCATGAGCGCAGTCTGACACTTCCCTCGGTCATCGGAGTCTGATCATCTGGTGTCGGCCGCGCCGTCACCCAGCCGCGGCACACTGCACCATCGACTTCACGCCCAAGGAGACATTGATGCGCAGCCGGATCCTCATCTCTACAACTCTCGCCGGTGTCCTGCTCACCGGACTGACCACCGCCGACGCGTCCGGGAAGGACTCCGGCGTCGCCCGGGCCTTCGAGGCGACCACGCGCAGTACGGCGTGGACCCAGGTGGCGCGAGTGCCGCTGAAGTTCCCGACGTACCACCCGCAGGGTTTCGCGCTGGTGGGTGACCTGATCTTCATGACCAGCGTGGAGGTGCTGGAGGCGCCGGTGAAGTACCCGGAGCCGGTGGACGGGTACGACCGCAGCCCGGGCAAGGGGATCGGGCACCTGTTCGTGATCGACCGGCAGGGCAACCTGAAGAGGGACATCCGCCTCGGCGAAGGTACGGCGTACCACCCGGGCGGGATCGACTACGACGGGCAGAACCTGTGGGTGCCGGCGGCGGAGTACCGCCCGGACTCGCGGGCGATCATCTACACCGTCGATCCGCGGACGTACCGGGTGACTGAGCGCTTCCGGGCGAACGACCACGTCGGCGGTGTCGTCCGTGACCGCACCACCGGTCTGGTCCACGGGGTCAGCTGGGGTTCACGGACCCTCTACGAGTGGACCACCACCGGCCGCCGCCTGGACGCCGTACCCAACGAGAGTCACATCCTCGACTACCAGGACTGCGACTACGTGGCGCGCGGCAAACAACTCTGCGGCGGCGTCACCACCCTCCCCGGCCCAGCGAACACCACCTACGACCTGGGCGGCCTGGCCCTCCTGGACCTCCGCACCAACCGCATCCTCCACGAGATCCCCTTCCCCGCCTTCTCCCCGACCACCGGCCACTCCGCCACCCGCAACCCCGTAGCCCTGGAAACCACCAAGGACAAACTCCGCCTCCTCACCGCCCCCGACGACGGCGAAAACCCCGGCGGCACCGAGATCCAGATCTACGAATCAGCCCTTTGATGTTCCGAAGAACGGGTAGTACTCCGCGGCGCCTGCCTTCCTCACGCCCAGCGGGCAACCATGAGGCGGCCGGAGACTGAGTACTACCCGTTCGTCGGTACGTGTCTCGTCTCAGCTGGCGCGGCGGATTATTCGGGCGGGGATGTTGTGGTGGTGGCAGAGGGATAGGAGGGCTGTGCCGTCGATGAGTTGGAGGGGTTTGCCGGTGGCGAACTGGTAGCTGGTGGGGCCGAAGCCGCTGGTGGTGATGAGGATGCCCTTCGTGGCGCCGGCGTCGAGGACGGTGCCGAAGAGGTCGCGGACGGCCGACGGTGGGACAGTGCGGGTCCAGAGCTTGGCCTGGACGACGAACTTCCCGCCGGTGATCGGGCGGGGATCGTAGGCGACGCAGTCGATCCCGCCGTCGGTGCCGCGGCGGAACAGCCTGGTCTCCAGGCCCATCCGGGTGAGCAAGTTCTGCACCAGGTGCTCGAACGACTCCGGGCTCAGCTCCAGCAGGTTCGGCCGGCTGTCGATCTCGCTGATCACGTCGACCGCCTCGATCGTCCGCGGATCCGCCAGGTCGAACTCGAGGACCGGCTCCACCGGCTGCAGCTCCTCGGGGTGCCGCGACACCTCCGCCGAGAAGTAATGCCGCACACACGCGACCGGATCCAGTTGGTCCAGCACCAGCGCCTTGAACTGCTCCCGCGTCGCCCGCAGCGTGATCAGGCACGGCCGCACGGTCTGCCCGGTCGGCAAATCCACGGATTCGACCATCCCGTTGAACACCACCGTGTCCACCACGCCGTACCGGTCGCTCCCGAAGATCAGGTGCAACGCCCGCAAGGCCAACTGTGCAACGAGTTGCTGATACAGCCGGCGCAGTTCGGCAGCCGGCCGCGGCACCGCCAGCACCGCGTCGAGCGAACGGTCATACCGGTACGACGCCTCAGCTGGTACGGCGCTCACGTCCGGCAGATCCCACTCGACCGCGAGCAACGTCGACTCGGGCACGTACCCGACCCGTCGACGGCGGGGGAAGTCGAGCGGCTCCGCCACCCGTTCCAGCGCCTTCCGGAAGTACCGGCCGACCGCCGCCCGGTCCCGGTTCTCCACCGCCCGCTGGTACGCGTCGACCCGCGCATGTTGCTCCGCGGTCGCCTCGTCGAGCCGGCGCTGTTGCTCGACCTGGTCCCGCAGCGCCCGAGCCACCCGCTCCCGGCGACTCTCCTCGAACGCCCGGTGCCGTTCGATCGCCTCGGCGAAGCGATCCTCGGCGCACGCCAGCCGGCGGTTGTACCGGCGTTCGGCCCCCCACCAACGGAAACGGCCCGGCGGGTGCGCCACGAACGCGTCCCAGACCGGCCCGGGATGGGGCTCGAGATCGCTCGGCGACGCGGTCGGCGGTGCCCGCCGGGGTGCCCGCTTCAGGGCCTGCAGGTCGGTGCCGTGGACATCGATCGCGAGGGCATCGGACAGGATCTCGCCGAGCATCCGGACGCGTTCCTCCACCGCAGCGGTACGTTGAGCCGCCTCGGCGGTACGCCCAGGTGGCCGGTCGCTGCGGGCGTGACCTTCAACGGTTCGGCCCATCGCCTCACACCTCTCAGTTCTAATGTAACCGGCCAACCACGCTGTGCGACCGAGCTGACGGAGAGTTGGTAAGGACATTGCTTGCCGTCCACTCCCTGTTTCCTGCTGTACGTGCAGTTGCAGGGGCATCTGACTGGGGCGACGATGACAGTCATGAGCCTGCCGTCGTACGCATCATCAGTGTCCGAGGTTCCCTTGCTGGGCGAGACGATCGGCGCCAACCTGAGACGCACGGTCGGCGAGTACGGCGATCGGGACGCACTGGTGGAGGTCCAGACCGGACGACGATGGACGTACGCCGAATTGGGCGCGGAGGTCGACGTGGTCGCGCGAGGCCTGCTTAGCCGGGCCATTGCGAAGGGTGACCGGGTCGGCATCTGGGCCCCGAACTGCGCGGAGTGGACGATCACGCAGTACGCGACCGCGATGATCGGCGCGATCCTGGTGAACATCAACCCGGCGTACCGGACGCACGAGCTGTCCTACGCGCTCAACCAGTCCGGGATACGCCTGCTGATCTCGGCGACCGAGTTCAAGACCAGCGACTACCGGGCGATGGTCGAGCAGGTGCGGCCGCAGTGCCAGTCGCTCGAGGAGACCGTCTACATCGGCACCGGCGACTGGGACGAACTCCGGGACGCCGCCGGCCGCGTCACCGAGGACGAACTGCACGAGCGCGAAGCGGAGTTGGCGTTCGACGACCCGATCAACATCCAGTACACCAGCGGCACCACAGGTTTCCCCAAGGGCGCGACCCTCAGCCACCACAACATCCTGAACAACGGCTTCTTCGTCACCGAGACGATCGCGTTCACCGCCGAGGACCGGCTCTGCATCCCCGTCCCCTTCTACCACTGCTTCGGCATGGTGATGGGGAACCTCGGCTGCACCACACACGGTGCGTGCATGGTGATCCCCGGCCCGGCCTTCGACCCGGCGGCGACGCTGAAAGCCGTGCAGGACGAGCGATGCACCGCGTTGTACGGCGTACCGACGATGTTCATCGCCGAGCTCGGGCTGCCGGACTTCGCCGACTACGACCTCACCAGCCTGCGGACCGGCGTGATGGCGGGATCGCCGTGCCCGATCGAGGTGATGAAGCGCTGCGTCGCCGACATGCACATGGCCGAGGTCGCGATCTGCTACGGCATGACCGAGACGTCACCGGTGTCGACGCAGACCCGTCGCGACGACGACCTGGACCGGCGTACGTCGACCGTCGGCCGGGTGATGCCACATGTCGAGGTGAAGCTCCTCGACCCCGCCACCGGTCTGGTCGTCGGCCGAGGTGAGCCGGGCGAGCTGTGCACCCGTGGGTACTCCGTGATGCTCGGCTACTGGAACGAGCCGGAGAAGACCGCGGAGGCGATCGACCAGGCCCGCTGGATGCATACCGGCGACCTGGCGACGATGCGCGAGGACGGGTACGTGAACATCGTCGGCCGGATCAAGGACATGGTGATCCGCGGCGGCGAGAACGTGTACCCGCGGGAGATCGAGGAGTTCCTCTACACCCACCCCGACATCGCCGACGTCCAGGTGATCGGCGTACCGGACGAGAAGTACGGCGAGGAGCTCTGCGCCTGGATCAAGCTCAAGTCCGGCGCCGACCCGCTCGACGCCGCCGCGGTCCGCGCGTTCGCCAACGGCAAACTCGCCCACTTCAAGATCCCCAGGTACGTCCTGCTGGTCGACGACTTCCCGATGACCGTCACCGGCAAGGTCCGCAAGGTCGAGATGCGCGAGAAGTCCGTGGAAATGCTGGGCCTCAGCTGACCTCGGGCTTGCCCTGGACGAGAGCCTCCCGGTCCTCGGTCCAGAACTGCAGGATCTCGCGCCCGTCGTCGTCCCGGCGCAGCCGGGCGAACTGACGCTTCTGGACGTCGTACGGCGGTGAGCCCTCCTGCGCCTGGCCTTCGGCCGCCTCGGACGGCGAGTGCGATCCGGCCTACGTCGTTCCAGGTGGACATCTCAAGCTCCCTTGAGGTGTACGGCGAAGGCCTGCAGGGCCGGGGTGTCTTCGCCCCGGCGCCAGACCAGGCCGAAGGCCGAGTCGGGGACGCCGGTGAGCGGGATGTTGACGATGTCGGCGCGGCGGTTGTTCTCCGCGGTGGGGCGGCAGAGCAGCATGCCACCGCGATCGGCGGCGATCAGGGCCAGGCCTTCCTGCAGGGTGGCAACCTCGGGGCCGCGGTTGATCAGCGCGCCGGTCGGGGTCTGCGTCGGCGCTTGGGCTTGGCGCCAGTAGCCGGGCGCAGGACCGGAGACACCGATCAGGACCGCGCCCGCCAGGTCTTCGATATCGAGTTGTTCGCGGTCTGCCAAGGGATGCCGCGTGGACACCGTGAGGGTCTGCGGTTGTTGGGAGAAAACCGGCCCGAGGACCAGATCGTCCTCGGCGACGGGGAGCAGCACGACTGCGGCGTCGACGCCACCCCGCCGCAGGCCGCCGAACGGATCGTTCAGCGGAAGTTCGCACGTGCCGATCAGGCAGTTCGGATTCTGCGACTGGAACACCGAGATCGCGGCCAGGACCTCGTCGCTCGCCGCGCCCTGGAACCCGATCTGGAGTTTGCCCTTCACCTGCGTTGCGAACTCGCGCGCGTTCGTCACCACGCGTTCCAGCGCGGCGTACGCCGGCCGCAGCGAGGTGAGGAAGTTCTGGCCGAGTGGGGTCAGGGCAACCCGGCGGCTGGTCCGCTCGAACAGCGGCCCGCCGATCCGGCGTTCCAGCGACTGCAGCAACTGGCTGACCCGGCTCTGCGACAGGTACAGGCGTTCCGCCGTACGCCCGAAGTGGAGCTCCTCGGCCAGCACCAGGAAGCACTCCAGCTCGCGGATCTCGACGCCCACGCACATCTCCTCCGATCGATGAGCTCAGCTAATACAAGCATGATCACATCGCCGTTGTTCCGCACCGGTGCGCGGCCGTTCAGTGGATGTATGACGACAATTTGCGCCGACCAGGTCGCACCGGCCACCCGCGGCTGGGCGCCCCCGGTGGTGATGGCAGCGACCGTGTTCACCGTGGTCACCGCCGAGATGCTGCCGGTCGGCCTACTCACGCCGATCGGGTCTAGCCTCCAGGTCAGCGAAGGAACGGCGGGCCTCACCCTGACTGTCACTGGTGTGGTGTCCGCGCTGGCCTCGCCGATCCTCCCGCTGGTGCTGGGCAAGCTCGACCGCCGCATCGTGATGGTCGGACTGATGGCGCTTCTCGCCGCCGCGAGCCTCCTCGCGGCCGCCGCCCCGACCTTCGCCATGCTGATGATCGCGCGCGTCCTCTTCGGCATCTCGCTCGGCGGTGTCTGGCTGTTCACGATCGGACTCGCGCGACGCGTCGTGCCGGCGCACGCGGCCGGACCGGCGACCTCGCTCATCTTCAGCGGTATCGGAATCGCTTCTGTACTGGGGATCCCGGCCGGGGCGTTTGTCGGCGAACTGTTCGGCTGGCGCTGGGCGTTCGCCGCCGTCGGCGTGCTGTCGGCAACGCTCGCCGCGGCCCTCGCGCTCTTCCTGCCACGGCTGTCCGCCGAGAAGGCAGTCCGGCTGAGCGACGTCGCGGAAGTCCTCAGGATCAAGCAACTCCGCGTCGGCCTGGCCCTGGTCGCACTACTCGTGACAGGCCACTTCGCCGCCTACACGTACGTGCGACCGCTCCTCGAGAAGCAGGCCGGAATCACCCCCGCCCTCATCGGCACGTTGCTCCTGGCGTACGGCGTCGCCGGCGTCATTGGCAACTTCGTCGCGGGCTCGCTCCGCCCGGCCCGGGCCCTCGGAATGATTGCCCTCGGCATCGCGACGGTCGCCGTACTCATGCCTGTTCTCGGTACGACGCTGACCGGAGCCCTTGTATTGCTGGTTGTTTGGGGCTTCTCGCACGGCGGCACCAGCGTGAGCACACAGGCGTGGGGTCACGCCGCGGCACCCAGTGCCCCCGAAGCGTCGTCCGCCGTACTCGTCGGGGTGTACAACGGCGCGATCGCACTCGGCGCCTTCGCCGGCGGCCAGGCCGCCGACCACCTCGGTACGACGACCGTCACCTGGCTACCGGCAGTCCTCGGCACGGCGGCGCTGATCGTGGTCCTAGCGAACCGCCGCCAGCGCGGCTGAGTCCTCCTCGCCGAAGGTGTCTTCGAGTTTCTCGGGGGAGTAGTCGAGGTCGATCCCGGCCACGTCCACGCCGACCGCCGACTCGATCGCGCCGAGGCGGCGGGTCGCGCGGTCGCCGGCGTACGCCATCAGGGCGGTCGGGTTGATCTCCGGCGGGAGCGCGGGGGAGTTGTCCATCGCCCATTGGATCTGGGTGAGCGCGTGTGGGACCAGCTCCTCCATCGTGTCGGTGACGACCTTCCAGTTGGACTCGTCCGCGGCGACGTGCCGCCGGCAAGTGAACGTGCCCCAGGCCATGTGGCGTCGTTCGTCGTCACCGATGCGGCGGATCAGTTCCTGCATGCCGGGCAGGACTCCACGGGAGGTGCACAACAGGTTCCACGCGTGGTAGCCGGTCAGGGCCAGAGTCCCTTCCACCACGTGGTTGTAGGTGACGGACGCCCGGACCTGGTTGGCCGGCGAAGGGTCGTCGGCCAAGGACTTCAGGGCGACCGGTAGCGCCTCGTAGAAGATCGCGCGGTAGCCCGGGTTGTGCTCGATGAAATGGTGCAGGTCCCCGGTGACACCGACCGCGTCCAGCCAGAGCCGGAAGACGGCGGTGTGCTTGGCCTCCTCGAAGCAGAACTGGGTCAGGTACATCTCGTCGCCGAAGCGTCCCTCGGCCGCCATCGCCTGCAGAAACGGCTGCAGGTCCTCGGTCACCGCCTCCTCGCCCGCGATGAACTGCGAGCACAGCAGCAACGCGTTGTGCTTGTCGTTGTCGCTGAGCTCCTGCCAGTCCTTCGCGTCCTGGCTGAAGTCGATGTCCCGTGGGTTCCAGAACTTGCGGTTGCCCTTGTCGAACAACCGCAGCGGCAGAGCCTCCCAGTTGAGGCCACCGGACCGCAGCGAGCTGAAACCCTGCCGGTACAAAGGATTCGTCATGCGCGACCTCCAGTTGTGCTCAGGAACGGACCGAGGACTCCGGCCAGCTGGTCGGCGACCAGGACCGGCGCGGGACCGGGACTGACGATGTGACTGATCACGACACGCAATGCGACGTCTACACAGGCGGTTGCGTCGTCGGCCGGGATCTGGGGCCAATGTGTGCGTACGTGGGCGTCGAGCCGCTGATGACACAGCTCCAGCACCTGCTGCCCCCGTGTGGTCAGCAGCTGACTGGCCTGGTCGGATCCCGGTTGTCCCAGCGCCGCCTTCAGCAGCGGGTTGTCCGCGGCCTGCCGGAGCGCCCGCTCGACCGCGGCCCGGAGGCCGTCGATCGGGTCGGACTGCTCGGCGAGCGCAGCGTTCACCTCGACCAGGAACCGTTCGGTCTCACGCGCGACGACGGCCTGCAGCACGCCCCACTTGTCGCCGAACTCGTTGTAGACGGTCTGGCGGGAGACGCCGGTCCGCCGGGCGACGTCGGCCATCCGGAGTCCGTCGTACCCGCCGGCGACGATCGCCTCGTAGGCGGCGTCGAGCAACTCCTCGCGCAGTCGGCGCTTGGTCCGGTCGGCGAACGAGTCCATGGCGTCGATGGTTTACATATTCCTCGCGAGTGTCAAGTAATCGGACAGGTCATCTTAAATTGTCAAGTGATTGCGGAATCCGCGCGCGGTCCCGGCGGGGGAACACGTAGGGTTGGGGACGTGTCAACCGCCGAGATCCAGCCCGCGCCCACCACCGCCGATGTGCCGGAACTGGTGGTCGGCTTCGACCTGGACATGACGCTGATCGACTCGCGGCCGGGGATCCAGGCCGTCTGGGACCTGCTCGCCGCGGAGACCGGCGTACCGATCGATTCCGACCTGGTGGTCAGCCGGCTCGGACCGCCGCTGACCATCGAGATGGCGAACTGGTTCCCGCCGGAGCAGATCGACGCGATGGTCGTGCGGTACCGCGAGCACTACCCGTCGCACGCGATCACCGGGAGCCTGCCGCTGCCCGGTGCGGCCGAGTCGCTGGCCGCGGTTCGCGCCCTGCGTGGCCGGACCATGGTGGTGTCGGCGAAGTACACGCCATCGGTGCTGCTGCACATGCAGCACCTCGGCCTCGACATCGACGAGCCGGTCGGCGACCTGCACGGCGCGCAGAAGGGTACGGCGCTGCGCGAGCACAAGGCGACGATCTACGTGGGTGACCACACCGCCGACATCGAGGGAGCCCGTGCCGCCGGAGCGGTCGCGGTAGCCGTGGCGACCGGGCCGTTCACCGCGGACGAGTTGCGTGCGTACGGCGCGGACGTCGTACTGAACGACCTGACCGAGTTCCCGGCCTGGCTGGATGCGTATGTGCTCGAGCAGCGGCTGGAAGCGTTGATGAAGCGGCTGTCCGGCTACGACAAGATGGTCGTCGCGTTCAGTGGCGGCGCCGATTCGGCGTTCCTGCTGGCGGCCGCGGTTCGGGCGATCGGCCCGGCCAACGTGGTCGCCGCCACCGCGATCTCGCCGAGCCTTCCCGCAGCCGAGCTCGAGCCGGCCGCGCGCTTCGCCGACAGCCTCGGCGTCCGGCATCTGACCCCGCACACGCACGAGATGGACCGCGAGGGCTACCAGGCCAACGCGGGCGACCGGTGCTACTTCTGCAAGGCCGAACTGGTCGAGACGCTGCAGCCGATCGCGGACGAGTTCGGCATCACCGCGATCGCGACCGGCACGAACGCCGACGACGCGATCGCCGGATTCCGGCCGGGCATCCGCGCCGCCTTCGAACGGGGCGCGCTCACACCGCTGAAGGACGCGCGGCTGACCAAAGCGCAGATCCGCGAGGCCTCCCGCAGCTGGGGACTGGAGACCTCGGACAAGCCGGCCGCGGCCTGTCTGTCCAGCCGGATCGCGTACGGCATCCGCATCACGCCGAACCTGCTGGCCCGGGTCGACCGGGCCGAAGAGGTGGTCCGTTCCCGCCTCACGCCGTACGGCGTCCAGAACGTCCGGGTCCGGGATCTGGGCGACGCCGCGAGCATCGAGATCGACGGCGACCTGCTGGACCGGGTGGACCACGAGCCACTCATCGCAGCCGTCGTCGCCGAGGGCTTCCCGGCCGCCCGGCTCGACCCCCGCGGCTTCCGCTCGGGTTCGATGAACGAGCGCCTGAAGGATCCGGAGAAGTACCGATGAGGTGTGGGTCGCGGTATCTGTGGGAAGCCTGCCGGATCAGATAGTTTCCCGGAGGCGCCGCGGCGCCGGTTCACGTACGCTGGGTTCCCGATCAGGCCGCCCGCCCGGTCGGTTCCGACGATTGACGACTGAAGAGGTTCCCGTGCCCGTTGGCAAGGTCAAGTGGTATGACTCCGAGAAGGGGTTCGGCTTCCTCAGCAAGGAAGAGGGCGGTGACGTCTACGTCCGGGCCGAGGCCCTGCCCGCCGGAGTGACCAACCTCAAGCCGGGGCAGAAGGTCGAGTTCGGTGTCGTCGAGGGCCGCAAGGGTGAGCAGGCCCTCCAGGTCCGGCTGATCGACCCGCCGCCGTCGGTGGCGAAGGCGATGCGGCCGAAGCCGGAGGAGATGCAGCTCGTCATCGAGGACCTGATCAAGCTGCTGGACAACCTCGGCGAGGGCTACCGCCGCGGCCGCCACCCCGACAACAAGGCGGCCCGTCAGGTCGCGACCGTGCTGCGCGGGGTCGCCGACAAGCTGGACATCTGAGCTCAGCCCTGCCGATCGGTCGGGGCCTTCCGGTCGATCGGGGCATGTCGGTCGATCCGGGACTGGATGCCGTCGAGCACGGTCCCCAGGCCGTCCCGGAATCCGTCGTCCTCGAAGTCCAGGTCGAGGTCATCCACCGAGTTCGGCTGCTGTACGCCGGCCGCGATCGCCGGGAACCGGTCCTCGGTCGCGAGCAGGCGCAGTCGCTGGTTGTAGAGCCGGCCCGCGGTCGCGGCCTCCTCGGGGGTCTGCGTCAGCATGGTCAAGGTCAGCTGCATGGTCCCGCGGACGTAGATGTTCACCAGCAGCATCGACGACAGCCTCTCGTTCGCCGTCAGCGGCGTGCCGTCGAACGCCTGCAACGCCGACTCCATCCAAGTCAGCTGGTTGGGTGACAGCGGCGGCTCGGACACCGGCACCTGCAGGATCCACGGGTGCTGCCGCAGGCTGTCACGAAACGCCTCGGCCCACCCGGTGATGCGGCCGCGCCAGTCCTGCCCGGCCACCGGCTCGGGTGCCTCGCCGAACGCTTCTTCGAGCATCACGGCGTACAGGTCGTCCTTGGAATCGACGTACCGGTAGAGCGACATCGTGGTGAAGCCGAGCTCGGCCGCCACCTTGCTCATCGAGACCGCGGCCAGGCCGCCCGTGTCGGCCAGCCGGATCGCTGCCTGGCCAATGTCGCTCAGGTGGAACGCCGGCTTCGGCCCAGGCCGGGCCGGCCCTTCGATCCCCCACAGCTGCTGCAGCACTCGCGGCAGCTCCACCTGCTCGTCCATGTGGCCCTCCTCGGCGTCCATCGGGAATGACTGTTTACATCATAGACAGATGCGGCTATGGTCTGTGTATGGCGCACACAGTGTGCGGCGCAGACAGATAAATCCGGAGGGGCATCATGGGTCCGACCGAACGAGCGGGACGCAAAGAGTGGATCGCGCTCGGCGTGCTCGCACTGCCGCTGTTGCTGGTGTCGATGGACGTCTCGGTCCTGTACTTCGCGGTCCCGTACATCAGCGCGGACCTGGGGGTCTCGGCGACCGAGCAGCTGTGGATCTTCGACATCTACGGGTTCGTGCTGGCCGGTCTGCTGATCACCATGGGTTCGCTCGGTGACCGGATCGGCCGCCGCCGACTGCTGATCTTCGGTGCCGTCGCGTTCGGTCTGGCCTCGGTGGCCGCGGCGTACGCGCAGAGCCCGGAGCAGCTGATCGCCGCCCGCGCGGTGCTCGGAATCGGTGGCGCGACCCTGATGCCGTCGACCCTCGCGCTGATCCGGAACATGTTCCACGACGCTCAGCAGCGGGCAAAGGCGATCGCGTTCTGGAGCGCGGTGATGATGGGTGGGATCTCGCTCGGCCCGGTGCTCGGTGGCTTCCTGCTGGAGCACTTCTGGTGGGGTTCGGTGTTCCTGATCAACACCCCGGCGATGCTGCTGCTGCTGGTGCTCGCGCCGATGCTGCTGCCGGAGTTCAAGGCCCCGACCGGTGGCCGGTTCGACCTGATCGGATCGCTGCTGTCGCTGGCCGCCGTACTGCCGGTGATCTGGGGGATCAAGGAGCTGGCGGCGAACGGGGCGTCCGCGTTGCCGGTGGTCGCGATCGTGGCCGGCCTGGTCTTCGGAGTGATGTTCGTGCAGCGGCAGCGGACTGCGGCGTACCCGATGATCGAGCTGGGGATGTTCCGCAACATGGCGTTCAGCGGCTCGCTGGTGGCCAATACTGTCGGGACTCTGGCCCTGGTGGGCAACGCGGTCTTCATGACCCAGTACTTGCAGCTGGTGCATGGCCTGAGCCCGTTCAAGGCGGCTCTTTGGTCACTAGCTCCGTCGGTGGTGGTTGGCGGTGCGGCGCCTCTGGCAGCCTCGCTGGCTCGGCGGATCGATCGGGCGTACGTGATCGGCGGCGCCTTCGTCCTGGCGGCTTCCGGGTTCGGCGTCCTGACCCAGGTGCGGGTCGACTCCTCGCTGGCGGTCGTCCTGACCGGAGCCGCGCTGCTGGCCGCCGGTCTGGTGATGGTGATGTCGCTGGTGACCGAGGCCATCGTCGGATCCGTCGCTCCGGAGCGGGCCGGTTCGGCCTCCGCGGTGATGGAGACCTGCAGCGAGTTCGGTGGCGCGCTGGGCATCGCGGTCCTCGGCTCGATCGGTACTGCGGCCTACCGCTCGGACCTGCCGTCGGGTGTAGCGGCTCCGGTCCGCGAGGGTCTGCCGGCCGCGACCGCAGCGGCGGCTCATCTGCCCGGCCAGGTCGCCGAGACCGTTCTGACCACCGCGCGGCACGCCTTCACCCACAGCATGAACCTGGTCGCCGTCGTCGGTTGCGTCCTTCTTCTGGTCACCGCGGTCGTCGCCACCACCACCCTGCGCGGCACCGCAGCCTCCCCGGAGCTCGTCCCCGTCTCCGAAGAGGAGGACGACACAGAACTCCAGCCAGTCGCGTAAGCCCCACCGGAGTCGCCTGACCCCCTCCATAGATCAGCCCCGGCGCACCCGCGCCGGGGCTGATCTGCGCCGGTCCGTTTCAGCGGGGTGGGCGGCGCCCACGGGGGCGGCGTTTGAAGAAGCGTGGGTCCTGCTCGGGCTGGCGTTCGACGGTCGGCTCCTCGGCCCACCGGGCCTGATCCTCGAGCGTGTCCTCGTCCTCGTCGTCCTTCTGCCCACTCCACCAGCGCCCGACCGGCTGCTCCCCGCCATCCCGTTGCCCACCACCAGGTGGCTTCTGATCCTCGGTCCTCAGCTCCACCGTCGGCTCGTCGTACCGGTCGGAGCGCTGGGCGCGGTTCGCGCGCTGCTCGGCGACGCTGGTGGTCATGATCGTGCGGCTCGTGCTGGGAGGATGCTCAGACTCCGCGTCGTCCGCCCGGCGCGGCGCATCGCCGGACCGCCGGTGCGGCTCGCCGCCGCCCGGCCTGCGACCTGGCCCGCCCTCGGCCCGCAGGCCGGTGGGTAGCGGCTTCGACGGCTTCATCCGGATGACCAGGAAGACCACCGCGAGCAGGACAACTGCAAGGAAACCGAAGCCGAGTCGCGGGATCAGGGGCAGCACGATGCCGCAGCCGCCACCGATCACCCAGGCCAGTTGCAACACGGTCTCCGAGCGTGCGAAGACCGACGTACGGACGGACTCCGCGACGTCGCGCTGGATCATCGCGTCCAGCGACAGCTTCCCGAGCGAACTGCACAGACCCGCGATCAGGCCGAGTGCGATGAGGCTCGGGAACCCGTACAGCACCGCCACCGCGACCGCGAGCGTCGCGTCCACGATCAGGACCACCAGCACGACCACCTCGGGTTTTCGTGCCTTGAGCAACGATCCGCTCAGGGTGCCGAGGCTGTTGCCGATCCCGGCCGCGGCGATCACCGCGGCGACCGCGATCGCGCCGTCGACCCCACTGATCGGTTTGTCCCGGAGCAGGAAGGCCAGATACATGGTGAGGAAGCCGGACACGAACCGGAGTCCGAGGTTGCATCGGATGCCGCGTGCCACCGCCGCGGTGATCGCCCTCCGCCGCGCGTCGCGCCCCGCCGTACCGGTGATCTCCTCGTCCGCGGGTGAGTCGACCTCGCTGGGCAGCCGGATCGCGAGGATCAGGCCGATCGTGTACACGACCGCGGCCCAGCGCAGCGACCACTGCGGCCCGATCGCGGCGAATGCTCCCGCGATGACCGCGCCGACGGTCGCGCCCACGACACCGGCCAGCGAGATCCGGGAGTTGGCCGTGACGAGCGTGATCTCCTTCGGCAGCAAGCGCGGTACGGCGGAGGCGCGGGTCACGCCGTACGCCTTGGACGCGACCAGGCAACCGAGTGCGGCCGGGTAGAGCCAGGCCGAGCCCGAGCCGGTCATCGACGCGGCGAGGCTCCAGACCAGGAAGCCGCGGAGGCCGAGCGTCGCTCCGATCGCCCAGCGGCGGCCGTGGCGGAACCGGTCCAGGATCGGTCCGATCAGCGGCGCCATCAGGGCGAACGGCGCCATCGTCAGCAGCAGGAACAAGGCGACACGGTCGCGGGCCTGGTCGCTCGGCACGGTGAAGAACACGGTCCCGGCCAGCGAGACCGCGAACGCGGTGTCACCGGCAGCGTTGACCGCGCCCAGCTCGATCAGCCGGGACAGACCCGATTCGCGGGCGCCCTGAGCGCCCGTCAGTCCGCGGATCCGGCGGCCGGTGGCCCGGCCGACCTTGCCACCCACGGCCGCTGTCTTCTTCGACGCGGTAGCGAACCCGGTCGCGCCGACCTTCGAGGCGTGGCCGACCTTCTTGCTCGCAGTTCCCAGCTTGTCCCGTGCGTCGCTGAACCGATCACCGGGCGATTTCCCCGCCGCCGACTGCCCGCCGGTCGATTGCCCACCGGACGGCTTTTCAGCCCTCGGCTGCCCGCCGGTCGGTCGCTCGCCGGCGGGCTTTCCGCCGGGCGTCGACTTCGGGTCGGCGGGGTCTGGGCTGTGCATGGAACCATCCTGCCTCCTGCGGGGGACAGACCGTAGTCACGGCGCGTTCGGAAGACCGCCTCGGCCGTGCGAGAATGGGCGATTGTGACTCCCGTCAGAACTCCGGAACCGGTGCGTGCCAAGGCCGACGCGATCAGTGTCGCGGCGGTCGACCCTGCCCGTGAGGCGGCGATCGACGAGGCCGGTGCTGCGCAGGTCGGGGAGTACCTCGGTCATTCGGTCGAGGGTGAGCGCCTCGTCACCCACTACTTCGCCTCCACCCACCCGGGCTACCGGGGCTGGCGGTGGGCGGTCACGGTGACCCGCGCCTCCCGGGCGAAGACGGTCACGGTCAACGAGGTCGTCATGCTTCCCGGCGACGCGGCAGTCGTCGCGCCGGAGTGGGTCCCGTGGTCCGAGCGCGTCCAGCCGGGCGACCTCCGCCCCGGCGACCTGTTCCCGACCCACGCCGACGACCCGCGCCTCGAGGCCGGCTTCACCGACACCGGCGCCCCGGACGACGTACGCGCAGTCGTCGACGAACTCGGCCTGGGCCGCGAGCGCGTGCTCTCGCCGTTCGGTCGTGAGGAAGCGGCCGAGCGCTGGTACGCCGGTGACTTCGGTCCGAGCGCGCCGATCGCGCAGGCCGTCCCGTACAAGTGCCACTCGTGCGGCTACTGGATCCGCCTGGCCGACAGCCTCGGCCAAGCCTTCGGCATCTGTGCGAACGAGATGGCTCCGGGCGAGGGCCGCGTCGTCGCGTACGACTACGGCTGCGGCGCCCACTCCGACGCGGTCATCGACCTCCCGGATCAACCGTCCGCCGAACACGCCTTCGACACCACCGGCTACGACACCCTCGAACTAGCCGACGCCGTCCAATCCGAGGTCGAGGCCGCCGCCGAACCAGAATCGGACGACGAACTCAAGTAAAGGCCGCATCCCCCACCGTGCTGCTGGACCTCAACCACGAGGCACTCGCGGTGTCCTTTGGCGGTGGGTTCTAGTCCTCGTGTTCTGGGCGGTGGCCGGCTTGGATGGCGGCCCAACGGCGGCGGCAGTACCAGAGGCCGATGAGACCGAGGCCGAATCCGGCGACGGTGACCCAGAGCCACCATTCGAGGCCGTCTTCTTTGAGCTCGTCGCGGAAGATCAGGACGACGACGAACGCGACCGCCCAGGCGATGATCCCGACGATGACGCTGGGGATGCCGGACAGGTCGAGCGGCTTCACCTCGGCGTGGACCAGTTCGCCGCGGGCGAGCTGGCTCGTGGGGTCGGTCCGCTTCTTCGACGCCTCCCGTTCGTCTGACACGGCACTACCTTAGTACCCATCACCCCAGCCACCGGCAGCGGAACAGTTTTGCGTCAGTGCTCGCAACCGGTGGGCAGGAACTGGCACGATGCGGGCATGAGCTCGCCCCAGGCCACGACGGCCCGCTCCGGATCGAATGTCGTCGACTCGTACTTCAAGATCAGCCAACGTGGATCCACCCTCAGCCGGGAGATCCGTGGCGGGCTGGTCACGTTCTTCACGATGGCCTACATCGTGGTGCTGAACCCGCTGATCATCGGCACGGTGCAGGACGGCGACGGCCAGCTCGTCGGTGGTGGCACCAGTACGGCGGCCTCGATCGCGAAGATCGCGGTCGCCACGGCGCTGGTCGCCGGCGTGGTCACCATCCTGATGGGCGTGGTGGCGAACTTCCCGCTCGCGCTGGCCACCGGCCTCGGCCTGAACGCGTTCATCGCGTTCTCGGTCGCGACCAAGATGACCTGGGCCGACGCGATGGGCCTGGTGGTGTGGGAGGGTCTGATCATCCTGGTCCTGGTGCTGACCGGGTTCCGCAAGGCGGTGTTCGAGGCGGTGCCACTGCAGCTGAAAGTCGCGATCAGTGTCGGTATCGGCCTGTTCATCGCGTTCATCGGCTTCATCGATGCGGGCTTCGTCCGTCGCCCGGCGGCACTGGCCGGGCCGCCGGTCGAGCTCGGAGTCGCCGGCAACCTTCGGGGCTGGCCGGTGCTGGTCTTCGTGTTCGGCCTGGTCCTGATCGTCACGCTGTACGCGCGGAAGGTGAAAGGCGCCATCCTGATCGGCATTCTGGGCGCGACCGCGTTGTCGCTCGTGATCGAGGCGATCGCCGGGATCGGTGCCCGCAGCGACAAGAACCCGGGCGGCTGGGGCCTGAGCGTGCCGAAGCTGCCGGACGACTGGTTCACCAAACCGAACTTCGACACGATCGGCGAGTTCAGCCTGTTCGGGTCGTTCGAGCGGGTCGGCGTGATCTCCGCGCTGCTGCTGATCTTCACGCTGATGCTGGCGGACTTCTTCGACACGATGGGCACGATGACTGCGATCGGCGCCGAGGCCGGGCTGCTCGACAAGGAGGGCAACCCGCCGAACGCGCAGCGCATCCTGGTCGTCGACAGCGTCGCGGCCGCGGCCGGTGGCGCCGCGTCGGTCTCGAGCAACACGTCGTACATCGAGTCGGCGTCCGGTGTCGGTGAAGGAGCCCGGACCGGGCTCGCGAGCGTGGTGACCGGGATCTGCTTCCTGATCTCGATGGTGGTCGCGCCGCTGGTCACGCTGGTGCCGTACGAAGCGGCGACGCCGGCGTTGATCCTGGTCGGGTTCCTGATGATGGCGCAGGTGAAGGGGATCAACTTCGATGACTTCGACATCGCGTTCCCGGCGTTCCTGACCATCATCCTGATGCCGTTCACGTACTCGATCACGGCCGGCATCGGCGCGGGCTTCGTGATGTACGTCATCCTGAAGGTGATTCGGGGCAGGACCCGCGACATTCACCCGCTGATGTGGATCGTGTCGGCGCTGTTCGTCGTGTACTTCGCGATCGGCCCACTCAGCGACTGGCTCACCTAGCTCAGGTTGTCGTCGCGCCAGACGACCGAGTGCGGGTAGATGGGCGTGGGGGCCGACGATGGTGAACTGGCGGCGGCGTACTGTCCGGGAGTGGATCCTGTTGAGGCTTTTCCTGCACAGTCTGCTCGTACTGGTCGGTTCACGCTTGGTCTGCCTCGTGCGTTCACGCTGTCTCCGGACGGCGAGCGTGTGCTCTTCCTTCGGACCCGTGGGCCGGAGGACCGGGCCGGTTGCCTCTGGCTGCTCGATCTGAACGACGGTCAGGAGCATCTCCTGGTCGCGCCGGAGAACCTCGGAGACGACGGGCCGGTGCCCGAGGCCGAGCTGATCCGTCGCGAGCGGAGTCGCGAGCGCACCGCTGGTGTCGTCGCGTACTCGACCGATCGTGCGGTCCGCCAGGTCGCCTTTGCGGTCAGGGGCGACCTGTACCACCTCGACCTCGACAGCCCCGAGCGCCGGCCGGCAGCTGTGCCAACCGCGGGACCTGTTGTCGATCCGCGCATCGACCCGACCGGCCGCCGGGTCGCGTACGTGACGGGCCGTGCACTGCACGTGGTGGAGCTTGCTACTGGCAACGATCAGCAACTGGCCGCGGACCCGGACCCCGAGGTCGCCTGGGGCCTCCCCGAGCACGTTGCCGCGGAGTCGATGCAGCGGAACCGCGGCCACTGGTGGGCTCCCGACGGCACCCGGTTGCTGGCGGCAAGGGTCGACCAGACCCCGGTCCAGCGCTGGTGGATCGCGGACCCGGCCAACCCTGGCCGGAAGCCCCGCGAGATCGCCTACCCCGCCGCCGGTACGCCGAACGCCCTCGTCACCCTGCACGCGTTCGACGTGTCCGGCGGCTCGGGCACCCAGCGCTCGCTGGAGAGCTCCGGAGGCGTCGAGCTGCGGTGGGACAGGGCGGCGTACGAGTATCTGACTTCGGCCGGCTGGGACTCGCACGGGCCGTTGATCGGTGTGCAGTCCCGCGACCAACGCACGCTGCAGGTGCGAGCGGCCGATCCGGACACCGGCGAGACGCACCTCGTGCACGAGCAGCGTGATCCCGCCTGGGTCGAGCTCATCGCCGGAACCCCTGCACGCACCGAATCGGGCCGCCTCGTCCACACCGAGGATGCGGGGGAGACCCGGCGGCTACTGGTCGGCGGAGCAGCGGTCACCCCAGACGGTCTGCAGGTCCGCGCCGTCCTGGATGTCTCAGGCGAGGCGGTCCTCTTCGAGGCGAACGACGAGCCGACCGAGCGCCACCTCTGGCTGTACGACGAGACCGGGCCGCATCAGCTGAGCGAAGGCGCAGGCATTCACACCGGAAGCCGCGTCCCCGGCGCGCTCCTGGTGGTCTCCAACACGGAGGCCGGCCGATCGTTCGTCGCGCGGAGGGCCGGCCGGCCGGACCGAGCGATCAGTGCGCTCAACGCCAAGCCAGTGCTCACTCCGCGGATCACCTGGTTGCAGGCCGGCGAACTGCAGCTGCGGACCGCCCTCCTGCTGCCGTCCTGGCATCAGCCCGGCGACGCGCCGCTGCCGGTCGTGATGTCGCCGTACGGCGGTTCCGCCGCGCAGCTTGCGGTGCGGGTCACCGGTGGGTGGTTCGCCACTGCTCAGTGGTACGCCGAAGCCGGGTTCGCCGTGGTCATCGCCGACGGCCGGGGTACGCCGGGACGCGGTCCGACGTGGGAGAAGGCGGTCCATCTCGACACCATGACGGCTCCGCTCGAGGATCAGGTGACGGCGTTGCGCTCCGTCGCGGAGCAGACCGGTGCCCTCGATCTGACCAAGGTCGCCATGCGGGGCTGGAGCTACGGCGGCCTGCTCGCCGCGGCTGCGGTCCTCCGCCGGCCGGATGTCTTCCATGCGGCGATCGCCGGCGCTCCCCCGAGCGACTCGCGGATGTACGACACGCACTGGCGCGAGCGGTTCCTGGGGCATCCCGATGAGAACCCCGAGGTCTACGACCGCTCGTCACTGCTCACCTACGCGGCCGATCTCCATCGTCCTCTGCTGCTGGTGCATGGTCTGGCCGACGACAACGTGGTTGCCGCCCACACTCTGCGGCTGTCGGCCGCATTGCTCGCGGCCGGCCGTCAGCATCAGGTGCTGCCACTGTCCGGGGCCACCCACATGCCCACCGACGCGGCGACCCTGGAAGGACTGATGCACCACGAGCTCCGCTTCCTCAAGGAGTCCCTCTAGGTCTGCCCGGATTGTTGGTGGACCTGAGGCACTCACCAACCCTTCGGTCGGGGCATCACCGGCGCAGGTCTGAGCGTGGCCGGCAGGGGCGGTGTCTGGTTGGTGAGTGGCACAGATCCGCTCCAGCGGGTTCGAGCCGGCTCTGGGGCGTTGGTCAGG
The DNA here is from genome assembly GCF_045207705.1 of Kribbella sp. NBC_00889. NCBI lineage: Bacteria > Bacillati > Actinomycetota > Actinomycetes > Propionibacteriales > Kribbellaceae > Kribbella > Kribbella sp. NBC_00889. The sequence continues at coordinate 8,959,860 of NZ_CP108783.1, forward strand.
TCCCGTTCGATCCGCTTCCGACCCGCGGTGCGGCGGGTGGGATCGGGGCCGTGGGCCGACCGCACAGGCGTGTCAGCGGGTCCTGAGCCGCCGAGACCGGGAGGTGGCCAGTTTGGACAGGAGGTGTCCGGCGGCCCGTAGTGCGCCTGGGCCTGAAGGCGCCCGCGCGTACGGTGTATCGCCGGTGCACTACCTGTCGATCTGCACACTGACCAGTCCAGCTGACATCCCCGGGGCCCAGCCCAACCCACGCGGTCAAACCGCGTCTGAACCGGGACCGGGGAGCGTAGTCACCGGATTCGGCGTGTAGAACTCCCCACTCTGGCCTTCGAGGCGGGCAGAACCGATCGGTCGCGACCTCGGCCGCGCCGCCGCCTGTGACCGGTGTCCTGGCCGAGTTCACCTAGGTGGTCGTCGTACGCCGCAGCTCGAGGTACTCCGCCCGTGCGGCGAACAGGTCACGCAGTTCGGTGCTCACGTGGTCGAGGAACTCGGTCCGGTACGTCGAGTCGGTCAGCAGCGCGATGGAGTAGTACAGCCCGGTGAAGTTGGCGATGCCGATGGCAACCTTCACCAGCGCTTCGCTGATCAGCATCTGGTGATCCAGCAGATCGATGCGGTACGACCAGGAGCCGGGGGTGATGCCCCACTGCTCGTAGATGTGCTCGCTGATCGCGAGCATGCCGAAGGCGACGAAGAAGAGTCCGACGCCGGCGCTCACCACCAGCGCCTGCATCCATTGCCGGATGACCAGGCTGATGCTGATGTTCATCCGCTGGATCCGGCGCAGCGGCGGTCCGGAGCCGGCGTCACGCTCGATCGCGTCCACCTCCCGGGGCAGCCGGATCAGCAGGAACAGGGTGCTCAGCACGGTGAAGGCGACCACCGAGACGACGATGAACGCGACCGGCATCCCGGCGAACACCTGCCACATCTCCGTGTTCACGAACAGCACCAGTGAGAACACCAGCAGCAACGGCAGCGCCCGGACCAGGCTGGCCACCGAGTTCGCCAGCTCGCTCGCCAGCCGCCGCAGGCTCCAGAAGATCGTCCCGATCAGCCCGTAGCCGATCACGACGTACACCACGCCGACCAGCAGGAGGTTGCCGATGGCAACGCCGAAGAACTGGCGGAGCTGGCCCTGGGTGACCACGGGCAACAGGGCCGGGAGTAGGACGAAGACAGCCAGCTCGGGTACGCCGAACCGGGTCGGCAGCGACCAGAACGGGCGGCCACGGAAGCCGTTCAGCAGGCCGAATCCGGCGATCAGCACCAGCATGGCGCCCAACGCCGCGAGCACGTTCACCCAGACCGGCCACTGCAGCGAGGTCGCCCCGAGAACCTCGGCGAGAAACACCAGCACCAGCAGCGGCGTGGCCCGGGTGAAGATGTCGTGGGTCGGCGAGAAGTCTTCGATGAACAACGGCAGCCCGGCCCGCCGGAACCGTTGCTCGAACCGCGCCAGCTCAGCACTCGTCCCCATGCCCGCGAACTCTAGCGGCCCGCCGGCGTCACCGAGCGACCGGGAATAGCATCGGATGGTAATGCGTTTTCTTTAGCAAAGGTAATAAGTTAAGGTAACGGTATGCCCGAAGTCGTAGCACAGCAGGTGAAGAGTGACGTCGGGCTGGCGAGTGCCCTGCGGTCGTCGACCCTGCGCCTGTCCCGGCAGATCCGGCGGCAGCGCGAGCCCGGTCACGACCTCAGCGCCAACCAGCTCAGCGTGCTCGGCGCGTTGTCCAAGCACGAGGCGATGACGATCGGTGAGCTGGCTGCCCATGAGCAGGTCAAGCCGCCGTCGATGACGCGGATCGTGACCAACATGGAGGAGGCGGGCCTGGTCGTCCGCCGCCCGCATCCGACCGACAAGCGCCAGATCATGGTCGAACTGACGGCGAAGGCCGGCGAGCTCATCCACGCCAACCGGCGGCGCCGCGACGAGTGGCTGCAGACCAAGCTCAAGCAACTGACCCACGAGGAGCGCGACATCCTGCGCAAAGCAGCCCCTGTTCTCGAACGCCTGGCGGCCACATGAGTCCGACCTTCCGCGCGTTCAAAGTCCGTAACTTCCGTCTCTACGCCTCCGGTGCGATCGTCTCGAACGTCGGCACCTGGATGCAGCGGGTCGCACAGGACTGGCTGGTCCTGGAGCTGACCCATTCCGGTACGGCGCTCGGCATCGTCACCGGACTGCAGTTCCTGCCGGCCCTGCTGCTCGGCCCGTACGCCGGTCTGGTCGCCGACCGCTTGCCGAAGCGGACGGTGCTGACGTGCACCCAGATCGCGATGGCCTCCGTCGCCCTGGTCCTCGGCAGCCTCACCATCGCCGGGGTCGTCCAGCCCTGGCACGTGTACCTGCTGGCCCTGTTGTTCGGTGTCGGCACTGCCTTCGACGCCCCGACCCGGCAGTCCTTCGTGGTCGAGATGGTCGGCCGCGAAGAGCTGTCCAACGCAGTCGGGCTGAACTCGGCGTCCTTCAACGCGGCCCGGCTGCTCGGCCCGGCCCTGGCCGGTCTGCTGATCAACTGGATCGGCACCGGTCCGGTCATCCTGATCAACGGCTTCACCTACGCGGCCGTGATCCTGTCGCTGCGCCTGATGCGGGTCCACGAGCTGCACACACCCACTCCTGCGGGCCGCGAGAAGGGCATGATCCGCGACGGCATGCGCTACCTGTGGCGCCGGCCGGACCTGATGATGGTGCTGGTCGCGGTGTTCTTCGCGGGCACCTTCGGCCTGAACTTCCAGCTGACCTCGGCGCTGATGGCGACCCAGGTGTTCCACAAGGGCGCGGGGGAGTACGGCATCCTCGGCTCGGTGCTCGCGATCGGCTCGCTGTCCGGTGCGCTGCTGGCGGCCCGCCGGGTCCGGATCCGGGCTCGCCTGGTGATCGGCGCCGCACTCGCCTTCGGTGCTTTCGAGATCATCAGCGCGCTGATGCCGACGTACCTGACCTTCGCGCTCGTGCTGCCGCTGGTCGGGCTGGCTTCGCTGACCATGCTGACCTCGGCGAACGCGACCATGCAGCTCGGTATCGAGCCGAGCATGCGCGGCCGGGTGATGGCGCTCTACATGACGGTCCTGATGGGCGGTTCGCCGCTCGGGTCGCCATTCATCGGCTGGGTCGGCCAGGAGTTCGGCGCCCGCTACACGCTGATCGTCGGCGGCGGACTGACGGTGCTCGGCACGGTCGGATCGGTGCTGTACTTCTCCCGCCGACGCGGACTCGCGATCCGGCCGCGACTGCTGCCCCGCCCGCGGCTGGAGGTGCTGCCGCAGACCGAGCTCCTCGGCGAGAAGGCAGTGGTCGACGCCGGTCCGCAGACCGAGGTCGTCACTGGGTTGAAGTCCGAGGCCCTCGACGACACCAAGGAGCTGGGTCCCCGGGTCGCCTGACGAACGGGAGCTGGGGTCACAGGGGCACAATGGGGTGTGACCCATTACGACCTGGTGATTATCGGGACCGGCTCCGGCAACACGATCGTGAACCGGCGGTTCGCGGACTGGAAGGTGGCGATCGTCGAGCGTGGCACGTTCGGCGGGACCTGCCTGAACGTGGGCTGTATCCCCACCAAGATGTTCGTGCACACCGCCGACCTGGCCGCCACCCCGTCGATCAGTTCCCGGTACGGCGTCGACGAGGAGCTGATCGGGGTGCGCTGGCCGGAGGTCCGGGACCGGATCTTCGACCGGATCGACCCGATCGCCGCGTCCGGCTCGGAGTACCGGCACCACCACGCCGACAACGCCAACATCACCGTGTACGACGGCACCGGCCGGTTCACCGGTACCAAGGAGCTGACGGTCGACGGCAAGGACGGCCGGACCAGCGTGATCACGGCCGACCGGTACGTGCTCGCGGCCGGCAGCCGGCCGATCATCCCGTTCATCCCCGGCCTCGAGGAGACCGGCTACCACACGTCGAACACGATCATGCGGCTGGAGAAGCTGCCGCGCCGGCTCGGCATCATCGGCAGCGGTTTCGTCGCCGCCGAGTTCGCCCACATCTTCTCGTCGTACGGCGTCGACGTCACGCTGATCGCCCGGTCGGACCTGCTGCTGCGCCACGAGGACGCCGACATCGCCAAGCGCTTCACCGAGCTCGCCCGCGGCAAGTACGACGTACGGCTCGACCACGAGACGATCGGGGTGGCCCGCAACGACGACGGGTCGATCCTGATCCGGACGCTGTACCCGGACGGCGCCGACAAGATCGAGGTCGATGAGCTCCTGATCGCCGTCGGCCGTACGCCGAACTCGGACGTACTGGACCTGGATGCCACCGGCGTCGAGGTCGACCACGAGGGCCGGGTGGTCGTCGACGAGTACCAGCAGACCACCGTCGACGGCATCTACGCGCTCGGCGACGTGACCACGCCGCACCAGCTCAAGCACGTCGCGAATCACGAGGCGCGCGTGGTGAAGCACAACCTGCTCAACCCCACCGACCGGATCGAGGCCGACCACCGCTTCGTCCCGCACGCTGTCTTCAGCTCGCCGCAGATCGCGTCCGTCGGCCTGACCGAGGAGGAGGCTCGCGAGCGCGGCATCGAGTACGTCGTCGGCCGCGAGAACTACGCCGACATCGCCTACGGCTGGGCGATGGAGGACACCAGCGGGTTCGCCAAGATCCTGGCCGACCCGAAGTCCGGCCAGATCATCGGCTGCCACATCATCGGCCCGCAGGCGTCCTCGGTGATCCAGCCCGTCATCCAGGCGATGAGCTTCGGCCTGGACGCCTACTCGATGGCCCGGAACCAGTACTGGATCCACCCGGCGATGTCCGAGCTGATCGAGAACGCCCTGCTGCATCTGGAGCTACGGCCGAAAGGCTGAGATCACGTCACCGATCGTGTCCAGGGTGTCGAGGTCGGGGAGGCTGATCATCACTTCCGCCGCGCCGGCCTCGGAGAGTTCGCGGAAGCGGCCGATCTGGTCGTCGACCGTGCCGGCGTTGACCGAGGCTGCGTACCGGGCCGGGTTCTGGTTGCGTGGCCGGAGTCGTTCGACCAGGTCGTCAACGGTCCGGGAATCCTTACCCACAAGGGTTGTGGACAGATGCGTGACCTCGATCGGGCGGTCCGTCAGTTCGCGAAGGTAGCCGGCGTGCTGACGGACAGCGGTGGCATCGCCGAACACGTTGACCGCGTCGGCGTACCGCGCCGCCAACCGCAGCGTCCGGCGTCCGCTGCCGCCGACGAGCACCGGCAGATGCTCTTGCAGAGGCCGCGGATAACAAGTGGTGTCCGGTACGTCGAGCACCTTGCCGTGGAACGGTTTGTTGCCTGGTCCCCATAAAACCGGAAGCAACTGCAAGGTGTCCTCGAGCAGCGCATACCGCTCGGCCACCGGCGGGAACGTCCACCCGTACGCCTTGTGCTCGGCCTCGAACCACGCGAGCCCGACGCCGCAGACGGCCCGCCCGCCACTCAGTACGTCGAGCGTCGCCGCGATCTTCCCCAGATGCGCGACGTTGCGATACGTGATCCCCGAGACCAAGGTCCCCAACCGCATCCGCGTCGTACAGGCAGCCAGATAGCCGAGCGTCGTCCAGCTCTCCAGGAAGTCGTCCCAGGCGCGCCCCACCTGCGGGATCTGCCGGAAGTGGTCCATCACATAGATCGCGTCGAACCCGGCGGCCTCGGCCCGGCCTGCGACATCCCGGATCCAATCGGCCGTCCCGGCCCGTCCGGCCTTGTGCGTGTAGCTGCTCAACTGCAGCCCGAAGCGCAACCCCGCCGGAGCTTCCGACTGCCGCGCCGCCGCAGCTCCCGCATCCACGAACGCCTCCGGTACGACGCGCAGCGCGGTCGGCTGCAGTACGTCGTCGTACCCCTCGAGCGGCAGCTCCTTCTTCACGGCCGTCCACGAGCGCAGCTGACTGGTGAGCACGTCGGCGGGGATCCGCTTCAGCCGTTCGCGGTTCCGCAGCCGGCACTCGGCGGCCGGGGTGTCGAAACCGACCGCGACACAAGGCATCCCGGCTGCACGAGCCAGTTCGAGCCACCGCAGCCGCCGTTCCTTGTCCAGGCCCAACGTGTCGATCACGGTCGTCAGCTGCCGCCCGATCCGCTGCCGCACCACTTCTTCCAGCAACGCGAACGCGTCCGCGCTCGCCGCGAGATCGTCCTCGCCGGCCCCGACCAACGCCCGCAGCCGATCACTCGACACGATCAGCCCGTCCGCGAACCGCTCCGTCGCCCACGTCGACTTCCCCGACGCCCCGGCCCCAACCAGAATCACCACACACGGCGACGGCAGTTTCAGTTCTTCCACAAAAGCAGTTTCCACCACCGATAGGCTTTTGCGATGCGATTGTTCGTGGCCGTCGTGCCACCTCTCGAGGTAGTGGAGGATCTGAGCGAGTTCGTCGAACCCAGGCGGCAGCATCCGGATGACGACATCCGATGGGCCGCGGACGAGCACTGGCACATCACGCTGGCGTTCCTGGGCGACGTGCCGGACTGGAAGACCGATGAACTGGGGGAGCGACTGGAGGGGGCCGCGAAGCGGCAGAAGCCGTTCGAGGCACAGGTCACCGGAGCGGGCGCCTTTCCGGGCGTGCCCGACGCGCGCGTTCTGTACGCCGGGATCCGCGACGACACCGAGTCGCTGTCGCACCTGGCGATGACGACCCGTTCCGCCGCGAACCGCGCCGGCGTGATGGTGGAGGGCCGGAAGTTCACACCGCATCTGACCCTGGCCCGGCTGCGGCGGCCGCTCGACGTGACCCGTTGGGTGCGGATCTTCGACGGGTACGAGGGACCCGTTTGGACGGCGGGATCGGTGCGCCTGATCGAGTCCCGGCTCGGCGAGGGTCCCGGGCACAGTGCGGCGTACACCGCAGTAGGCGAATGGGACTTCTTAGGTTAACCTCAGGAAGGTTAGCCGTACCTAATCACGTGAAAGAGTCCCCGCCATGCTCGCGAACTATCTGATCGGACTCCGTGAAGGCCTCGAGGCATCGCTGGTCGTCAGCATCCTCGCCACCTTCCTGGTCAAGTCAGGACATCGGGATCGACTCAAACTGGTATGGATCGGAGTGGCCGCGGCGCTGGCCGTCGCTGCCGCCGCCTGGGGTCTGCTGCAGTTCGTCACCGCGCTGACCGCGAAGTCGTTCACCACCCAGGAGACCGTCGGCGGCGTGATGTCGATCCTCGCGGTCGGCTTCGTCACCTGGATGATCTTCTGGATGCGCAAGGCGTCGCGCAGCATCGCCAGGGAGTTGCGCGACCGGATGGGCGTGGCGCTCGAGGTCGGCGCCCGCGCCGTCGTCATCCTGGCTTTCCTGGCCGTGTTCCGGGAGAGCATCGAGACCGCCTTCATCGTGTACGCGTCGGCCGCCACCGCGACCACCGCCGTACCGTTCGTCGGCGTCCTGCTCGGCCTGGCCACCTCGGTCCTGCTCGGAGTGGCGATCTACCGCGGTGCGGTGAAGGTCAACCTGGCGGTGTTCTTCAAGTGGACCGGCGCGATCCTGATCCTGGTCGCGGCCGGCATCTTCGCCTACGGCTTCCACGACCTGCAGGAGGCGGGCATCCTGCCCGGGCTGCAGCACCTCGCCTTCGACATCTCGCACGTGATCCCGCCGGACAGCTGGTACGGCGTACTGCTGAAGGGCATCTTCAACTTCAACCCCGCGCCGACCGTCCTCGAGGCGGTCGCGTGGCTGGCGTACCTCGTCCCCGTGCTCGTGCTGTACTTCCGCCCGGTCAAGACCAGCGCGCCGCCCGCCGTACCGGCCAAGACCGCCGAAGCGGCCTGATCCCACCTCACCGTCCAGGAGAAACATGTTCACGTCCACGACCCGCGGGGTCATCGCTCTCGGCGCAGTACTGGGGCTCGCCATGCTGACCGGTTGTGCGGATGACCAGCCGGCCGCCTCCGCCGACGACGGCGCCGGACCGGTGTCGGTCAAGGCGAGCGATTCGTCGTGCGACCTCAGCCGCCGCGACGTGAAGTCCGGGACCAGCACCTTCTCGGTCTCCAACGGCGGGAGCAAGGTCACCGAGTTCTACGTGTACGCCGAGGGTGACCGCGTGATGGGCGAGGTCGAGAACATCGGCCCCGGCCTGAAACGCGACCTGATCGTCGAGCTGCCGACCGGCAAGTACCAGGCCGTCTGCAAGCCCGGCATGGTCGGCGACGGCATCCGCGGCGACCTGACCGTCGCAGGCGACGCCCCGGCCCAGGTGGACGAGGACACCCTGCTGAAGCAGGCCACCGACAGCTACCAGCGGTACGTGAACTCGCAGGCGGTCGCGCTGGAGCAGAAGACCACCGAGTTCGTCACCGCGGTGAAGGCCGGCGACGTGGCCAAGGCCAAGGAGCTGTTCCCGGTGTCGCGGACGTACTGGGAGCGGATCGAGCCGGTCGCGGAGTCGTTCGGCGACCTGGACCCGAAGATCGACGCCCGGGTGAACGACGTCGAGCCGGGCACCGAGTGGACCGGGTACCACCGGATCGAGCAGGCGCTCTGGGTCTCCAACACCACCAAGGGCATGGAGAAGTACGCCGACCAGCTGCTGGTCGACGTGAAGACGGTGGTGGCGAAGGCCAAGGTCGTCAAGCTCAACCCGCTGCAGCTGGCCAACGGTGCGAAGGAACTGCTGGACGAGGTTGCCACCGGCAAGATCACCGGTGAGGAGGACCGCTACTCGCACACCGACCTGTGGGACTTCCAGGCCAACGTGGAGGGTTCGCAGGCGGCGGTCCAGGCGCTCCGCCCGGCCCTGCAGGCCCGGGACGCGGCGCTGGTCACCTCGCTCGACACCAACTTCAAGGCGGTGTTCGCCGCGGTCGACAAGTACCGCGTGGGCGACGGCTTCAAGCCGTACCAGGTCAGTGAGGCGGAGAAGAAGGAGCTCAGCCGGGTCGTCGACGGTCTGGCCGAGCCGGTCAGCCAGGTTGCAGGAGTGATCGCGAAGAAATGACCGAAGGTAAAGGCATCTCCCGCCGTGGCCTGTTCGGCGCGGCGGGTGTCGCAGTCGCCACCGGAGTCGCCGGGTACGCCGCGCACTCGGCGCTGACCGGCGAGGAGTCGCAGGCCGCGGACAACACCGGCCCGGTCGAGTTCCACGGAGCGCACCAGGCCGGGATCGTCACGCCGGTCCAGGACCGGCTGCACTTCGCCGCATTCGACGTGACCACGACCAACCGGGACGACCTGATCGCCCTGCTGAAGGAGTGGACGGCCGCGGCCGCGCTGATGACTGCTGGTCGCGACATCGGCCAGTACGGCGCGGTGAACGGACCGGATGAGGCACCGCCGGAGGACACCGGTGAGGCGGTCGGCCTGCCGCCGGCCCGGCTGACGCTGACCATCGGGTTCGGGCCTTCGCTGTTCGACAAGCGGTTCGGGCTGGCAGCCAAGCGTCCCAAGGCGCTGGTCGATCTGCCGCACTTCATCGGTGACGACCTCGACCCGAACCGGTCCGGCGGCGACATCGCCGTACAGGCGTGCTCCGACGATCCGCAGGTCGCGGTGCACGCGATCCGCAACCTGGCCCGGATCGGCTTCGGCCGGGTCGCGGTCCGCTACTCGCAGCTCGGGTTCGGCCGGACGTCGTCCACGTCGAAAGCGCAGGCCACCCCGCGCAACCTGTTCGGCTTCAAGGACGGCACGAACAACCTCAAGCTGGAGGACACCGACAAGCTCGAGCAGCAGCTGTGGGTGCAGCCGGAGGACGGCCCGGGCTGGATGGTCGGCGGCTCCTACCTGGTGTCGCGGCGGATCCGGATGAACATCGAGATCTGGGACCGTACGTCGCTGGGCGAGCAGGAGACCATCATCGGCCGGGGCAAGGGCACCGGGGCGCCCCTGGGCAAGGCCGACGAGTTCGACGCGATCGACTTCGCCGCCAAGACCTCCGACGGCGAACCGAAGGTCCCGATGGACTCGCACATCCGGCTGGCGCACCCGCAGTTCAACAAGGGCGCCGAGTTGCTCCGCCGCGGCTACAACTTCGTCGACGGTTCGGACGGTCTCGGCCGGCTGGACGCGGGGCTGTTCTTCCTCGCCTACCAGCGGGATCCGCGCAAGCAGTTCATCCCGATCCAGAACCAGTTGGCCCGCACCGACACGATGAACGAGTACATCCACCACGTCGGCTCCGGCATCTTCGCCTGCCCGGCCGGCGTGACCCCGGGCTCCTACTGGGGCGAGAAGCTCTTCGCCTGATCCAGTGCTTCCCGGGTCTGCCGATCCCCGCGCTGGTGGCCAAGATCAAGGCCAAGGGCTGGACGTGCAAGGCCGACGGCCCAGGCACGACCGAGTGCCGAAAGCCCAACGATCAGGACCTGATCTCGATCCGCAACGGCCTCGCGCGGGACAAGACGCTGGTCGGCGGCGTCACCCTGCACACCTTCAGCGGCGGCCCCGGCGCCTACCCGCAGGGTCAGGCAGTGGCCAAGGCTCGTGCCGACCTGCCCTTCGTCCTGGCCGCTCTGTTCTCCGACACCGGGACGCGAGAGCAGATCGCTGCTTGGCTGACGACCGCCGTACCGGGGTGTGCCGCGCCCACGAACATCGGAGGCTACGGCGTCGAGTGCACGAGGCCGTCGGCCATCACGATCGGCAGCGGAACGAAACAGGTCACCAGCTGGTCCATCCCGATCATGTTCAACGGCCGCCGCGTCTGACCCCGCCCCGCCCCCACCCTTCCCCGTCACCCCCGTCCCCACCCTTCCCCGTCACCCCCGTTTGATGGGCTGACCCATCACCGGGTGGGTTCGCCCACTGCATGCGGCAGGTCAACCCACACTCTGCTGGGTCAGCCCATCAAACGGGGAGCCTGGTCCGGGGGAGGGGAAGGGCTACTTGACCGCGCCCGCGGTGACGCCGGCGACGAAGTGGCGTTGGGCGAGCAGGAAGCCGATCACCACGGGGACGCTGACCACGAGGGCGGCGGCCATGATCTGGTTCCAGTAGATGTTCGTCTGGGTGGAGTACTGGCGCAGGCCGACGGACAGGGTGCGATTGGCCTCTGTTGTCATCACCGACGCGAACAGGACCTCACCCCACGCGGTCATGAAGGAGTAGATCGCGACCGCGATGACACCGGGCCGCGCGGCCGGGAGTACGACGCGCCACAGGGCGCCCATCGGGCCGCAGCCGTCCACCAGTGCCGCCTCGTCCAGCTCCCTCGGGATGCTGTCGAAGTACCCGGCCAGCATCCAGATCGAGAACGGCAGGCTGAACGTCAGGTACGTGATGATCAGCCCGAGCCGCGTGCCGACCAGTTGCAGCCCGAACGAGTTGTTGATGTTCACGAAGATCAGGAACAACGGGAGCAGGAACAGCACACCGGGGAACATCTGCGTCGACAGCACCGTGGTGGTGAACACGGTCCGGCCGCGGAACTTGAACCGCGACACCGCGAACGCGGCCAGGATCGCCAGCACCACCGACAGCACCGTCGCGGCCACGGAGACCACCGTGCTGTTCACGAAGTACCGGGCCAGCGGGACCGTCTTCCACATGTCCACGAACGGCGCGATGGTCAGGTTCGACGGCCACCAGGTGAAGGCGCCCTGGACGTCCTTCAGCGGTTTCAGCGACGAGGTGATCATCACGTACAGCGGGATCAGCACGAACAGCCCGAGGACGACCAGCACGACACCCCGGTAGACCTTGAAACCTCTGGTCTCACGCACGGCGCGACCTCCTTCCCGTGATGAGCAGATAGGCGCCGGTGACGATCATCAGGAAGATCAGCAGCAGCACGGACATCGCCGCACCGGTGCCGAAGTTCCAGGTCAGGAACGACGCGTTGTAGATGTGGAACGTGATCAGGTCACCGGCCGGCGGCTGCGCCGTACCGAACAGCACGTACGGCGTGTTGAAGTCGCTGAACGTCCACAGGAACAGCACCAGCACGAGCACGAGGTTGACCGGCCGCAGCGAAGGCAGCGTGATGTTGCGCCATTGCCGCAGGTTGCCGGCCCCGTCCACCGCCGCCGCCTCGTAGACATCCCGCGGGATGCTCTGCAGGCCGGCCATCAGGGTCAGGAACGCGAACGTCCACAGCTTCCAGGTCGCGACCGTGATGAGCGAGACGAGCGCGTTGCTGCCGATCAGCCAGAACGGCCGGTCGGAGCTCAGGTGCAGGTTGTCCACCAGCACGTGGTTCACCACGCCGGTGTCACGCTGCAGCATGAAGTTCCAGGTCAGGATCCCGGCGTACGCCGGCAACGCGTAGGGGACCAGGAACAGCGTGCGGACGAGACTGCGGCCCCGGAACTGCGGCTGCAGCGCGACCGCCGCGGCCATCCCGAACACCCACGAGAGCCCGACCGTGATCAGCGAGAAGGCGACGGTGACCCCGAACGACTTCAGCAGGCCCTCGCCGACCGCGTTGTTGAAGTCCAGGGCGACCTTGTAGTTGTTCAGCCCGGCGCTCGGCGCGGCGGACCAGTTCGCGATGTAGAACTTGGTCAGTTTGACGAAGCTCATCCAGATGCCGACGAACATCGGGACGATGTGGATGAGCAGTTCCGCCAGCACCGCCGGTGCCAGCAGGAGGTAGGGCAGCCACCGGTTCAGACCGGGCCGGTGCTCCGGGCCGCGCTTCTTGTTCTTCGCGGGTTTGGCCTCGGCTGCCGGCCGTGCTTCGGATGTGGCGACGGACATCGTCTGGGTCGCCTCCTGTCTTGTCGGGATCGGTGGTGGGCTGACGCGGGCAGTGGCCCGGACGGCGTCGTCCGGGCCACTGGGCGTGGCGTCAGCTACTCGCGGCCACCTGATCCTCGGCGGTCTTCAGGGCCGCCTTCACATCGTCGGCGGTCACCGTCCCGCCGGTGGCGATCTTGGCGAACATGGTGTTCATCGCCTTGCCGACGGTGCTCTCGAACTGGTCCTCGGCCGGCACCAGCGGCAGCGGCTTGGACTTGGTGTTGTACACGTCGGCGAAGGTCGCGGCCTCGGTCGCGTCGGTGGTGAAGACCGGCTTGGCGTCCTTCAGCACCGGCAGCGAGGCGAACGGCTTGCCCAGCGTGGTCTGGGTGGTCGCGTCCGTCATGTACTTGACGAACTTCAGCGCCGCGTCCTTGTGCTTGGTGTTCTTGAAGACCGACAGGTTGATGCCGGCGACGTGGCTGGCCACCTGCTCACCGCCGGAGGGGGCCGGGAACGGCACGACGCCGTACTCGCCGGCCTTCATGCCGTTGGCAACGATCGAGGAGTCGGCGTTGTTCTGGTTGATGACCATCGCGACCTTCTTGGTGGCGAAGTCGTTCACCGACTTGGTGCCGTTGTCGTACTGCGCGTTGGACGGGTTCGCGACCTTGTCCTTCTGCATCAGGTCGAGGTACCGCAGGACGCCCTGCACGTTGCCGTCACCGGTGAAGGTCGGCTTGCCGTCGCTGTTGAACCAGTCGGCCTTGTTCTGCGCGGCGTTGATGAAGGCGAAGTGCACGTTCTCGGTGTAGCTGCCGGCCGCCAGCGCCATGCCCCACTGCTTCTTCGCGGGGTTGGTCAGCTTCTGCGCGTCGGTGACCATCTCTTCCCAGGTCTTCGGCGGCTGCAGGCCGGCCGCGGCGAACATCGCCTTGTTGTAGTACAGGCCGTAGGCCAGACCGTAGAGCGGGACCGAGGTCGGGTCGGTGCCCTCCTTGCCGCCGGTCGCCAGGGCCGTCGGCACGAACTTGTCCTTGCCACCGATCGCGCTCATCGCGTCGCCGTCGAACGGCAGGAACGCGTCGGTCGCCTGCAGCGACGCGGCCCAGGTGTTGCCGATGTTGACCACGTCCGGCGCCTGGCCGGAGGTGATGGCGGTCTGGATCCGGGTCTGGAGGTCGTTCCAGCCGATCACCTCGAGGTTGACCTTGATGCCGGTGTCCTGGGTGAACTTCTGCAGGACCGGGGTCAGCACCTCCTTGTCGTTGTCCAGGCTGGTGCCCTGGTTGCTGGCCCAGTAGGTCAGCGTCTGGTCTCCACCCGAACCACCGTCGGAGGAATCACCTGAGTCGCTGCCACCGCAGGCGGCCAGGCTGATTCCCAAGGCGGTCACCGCTGCCGCGGCTACAAGCGAACGCAGTCTCACGTCGGACTCCCTCGTCCCGTCGAGCCTCCACGGACCTGTGAAGGCGGATCGGCCCCATAGTGGCCTAACCGGTTAAGTTTCGAAACCCTAACCGGTTCAGTAGAGGTGTGTTCGTTACTACCTCGTGACCCGGCCAACCTTCACCTCCGGCCGGGCAAGCGCAATCCGACACACTCCGGATCCGCCCGAATTCACAGAGTCTTCAAAGACCGCCGTCAGGAGTTCGCCGGCCCGGTCGACTCCCGCACCCGCAGTTCCCCGGCCGGTGCTTGTTCGTGCAGGTCGGTTTCGCCGGCCGCGACCCGGAACAGCAGGTCGGCGGCGGCGCGGCCGCGTTCCATCGTCTTCTGGTCGATCGCGGTGATGCCGGGCCGGGCCAGTTGGCACAGGGGCGAGTCGTCCCAGGCCAGGATCGAGACCTCGCCGGGGACCGCCGTACCGAGATCCATCGCGACCCGGAGCGAGGCGACCGCCATCAGGTCGTTGCCGAGCACGATCGCGGTCGGCGGGTTCGGCCCGGTCAGCAGCAGCCGGGTCTGCTCCGCGCCGTCGTCGTACCGGTAGCTGCCCTCGATGTGCCGGACGCGGATCCCGCGCTGCTCGGCGTGCTCGTGCAGCATCCGCACCCGCAGTTGCTCGTGCACGAACGTGAACGGCCCGCTGATGTGCGCGATGTCGCGGTGCCCGAGCCCGGCCAGGTGGTCGAGCAGCAGCGTGACGGTCTCCTCCGGCGAGCTGATCAGCCGGCCGGCCTGGTCGTTCGGCGCGTTCGAGCTGACCACCACGCACGGCACCCCGAGGTCCTGCAGCAGCGGGATCCGCGGGTCGTCGTCGTGCTCGTCGAACAGGATGAACCCGTCGACCCGCCCCTGCCGCGACCATCGCCGCAGTACGTCGAGGTCCTCGCCGTGCTCGCCGGTCAGCCGGAGCAGCAGCGAGGAGTCGACCTCGTTCAGGTACTGCTCGATGCCGACCAGGGTGCGCATGTAGAACGCTTCGGTCGAGATCAGCGCCGGGTCGCGGGCGATCACGATGCCGATCGTCCGGGTCCGGCTGGCGGACAGCGCGACGGCGGCCGAGTTGGGGTGGAAGCCGAGCTCGTCGGCCAGCGCGAGGACCCGCTGCCGGGTCTCCTCGCTGACGCCGGCCCGGCCGTTCAGCGCGTACGAGACCGACGCCTTCGAGATCTGCAGAAGGCGCGCGAGATCGCTGATCGTGACTCGGTGACTCCGGCGCCCACCACTGCTCGCCGGACCGTCGTCAGCGGTCTCACCGCCGGCCAAGGATCCGGGTGTCGTCATGGTTGTTCCCTACCCCGCACAGACGGGAGAGTAGCAGCGCCGGTTGTGGGCAGGCGCGGATCGCGAGTCTTGGATAGCGTTATCCCATGATATCTACTGAGCCGCTGCGACTCGATTTCCTGCCCTGGGAGTACCACCGGATCGCCACCGACGAGGAGCGTGAACGGCAGGCCGAGCGGCAGCAGCGGCTGGGCGGATCGCTCACGCTCGCCGGCACGGCGTACGTCGCCGAGTCGGCCGCGGTGTACTGCGACGAGCTGGAGATGGGGGAGCGGTCGTACATCGCGGCGCACGCCTACGTCACCGGCCACATCGCGCTGGGGTCGGACTCGACCATCAATCCGTTCTCGGCGGTGCGCGGCCGGATCACGATCGGTGACGGCGTGCGGATCGGGGCGCATACGTCGCTGCTCGCGTTCAACCACGGCACCGCGCCGGGTCAGCCGATCTTCCGGCAGCCGCACACGGCGCTCGGCATCACGGTCGGTGACGACGTCTGGATCGGCTCCAACGTGACGATCCTCGATGGGGTGACGGTCGGACCGCACTCGATCATCGGTGCCGGCGCGGTGGTCACGAAGGACGTTCCGGCCAGCACGGTCGTGGCCGGCAATCCGGCCCGGGTGCTCCGGTCCCGCGAGTCCGGCGCTTCGGTGGCTCCCACGTCTGATCTGGCCTCGCGCCTGACCGCCTTCGCCGCCAAGGCGCGTGACCAGGTGGACGACGTACTGGCCCGGTGCTGGGACGGCGAGCGCTTCGTCGACCGCCCAGGGCTCGAGCACGAACCTGCGATCCGCCCGTGGTGCGACGCGATCGAGATCGCCGACGTACTGCTCCGTCGTACGCCCGCAGGTCACACCCGCGACGACCTGGTACGCCGCCTCCGCGCGCGGCAGGATCCGAAGAGCGGACTGGTGGCGCCGGGGGACCTCGCTGACGCCGGTCTGGAGGTCCCCTCCGACGCCGGACTCGCTGTGCTGGAAGGGCCGGCGAGCTACCACATCCTGTGCGTCGGGTACGCGTTGCAGGTCCTGGACAGCAGCTTCGAGCACCCGATCCGGACCGACTTCGAGCCGGGCGAACTCGACCGTCTGCCGTGGGCGCGGCACGCCTGGTCGGCGGGTTCCGCGATCGATGCCTTGGGCACCGCACTCGCCCGGAATCTCCATGACCACAAGGAAACCGGGCCCTTGATGACGTTGCTCGGCTGGCTGACGGTCCGGGCCGATCCGTCGAGTGGCGCTTGGGGTCAGCCGCATCCGGACGACGGCTGGTTGCAGGTCGTCAACGGGTTCTACCGCTTGACCCGTGGTACGTATGCGCAGTTCGGCCTTCCGCTGCCGTACCCGGAGCAGGCCGTGAAGACTGTGCTTGCCCATAGCAATGACCGCCGGATGTTCAGTGGCGACAACTACAACTCCTGCAACGTGCTGGACGTGATCCACCCGTTGTGGCTGGCGCGCAAGCAGACGAGGGTCGGGCTGGACGAGGGGAAGCGCTGGGCCGAGGATCAGCTCAGCCGGATCCTGGATCGCTGGGTGGACGGTGAAGGGTTCGCCTTCGCGCCCGACGGCTCCGACGACCGCGCGATCCCCGGTCTGCAGGGCACCGAGATGTGGCTCGCCATCATCTGGCTGCTGTCCGACTACCTCGGCCTGTCCGACGCGCTCGGCTACCGCCCCCGCGGAGTCCACCGCCCCGAGCCGCTGGTCGGCAACTACCCACTGGGGTGATCTGCCCGGACGGGGGTCCACTAGCCTGAACCAGTGGACCCCCGCACCCGTCGACTCGTCACCTCTGTCGTCCTGGCAGCGCTCGTCGCGATCGTCGTGATCGCAGCGGTCATCCGCTGACGGTCGAGGAGCCCAGGACGACGTACGGCTGGTTGGACAGGTCGGCGGCCAGACCGGGGTAGAGCGCCTGCCCGCCGTCACGATGCAGCACGCTGAAGAAGTACATCAGCGGGTACGTCGATGCCGTGTAGTCGCCGTCGATCGTGCCGGACAAGGTCTGCCCGGACAGCTCCATCGGGACCTGCTGCCAGGACTCGGACTGGTCCACGTGCCGGTAGTGCAGTGTCGCGCCGACAACGGTCGGAGCACCCACCTCCAGCGAGAGCGTGACCGGCTTGCCGCGGTCGAAGCTCTCCGGCGCCGTGTGGTTCACGCCAGGCGTGGCCGGCCGGGCCGGGGCTGCCAGCAGTGCTGCGGCCGGCGTCGTGCCTGCTGCTTCCTGCAGTTCGCCGGCCAGGGCCGCCAGGTCGATATCCATGTCCGGGATCCGGTCCGCCCAGTGGCCGTGCTCGGAGGCCTCGATCCCGAACCGCAGATCCGTCTGGTAGACGCCGTCGACGATGCCCGGGATCTCGGCGTACGCGTCCCGTGCGGCCCGATAGTGCCGAAGCGCAGACTCCAGCGAGCTGACGTCCTCGGTGGTCCGGAAGATCGAGTAGTCGACCGCGGCCCGGAACTTGCCGGCGAAGAACCGGCCCATCCTGACCAGGATCTCCAGATCGATCATGACCCGGCGAACCTGCGCGTCCGACTGGTCCACGACCTGGGTGGCGCGATCGAGGGCCTGCTGTCCGTCGGCGACCAACTGCTCGATCCACGAGGCCACCTCCAGCGGCGTGTACTTCGCCGAGAGCCGGTGGCCGGCCAGCGCAGCGACGTACTCGTCGATGCCGTAGAAGGTGGTCGGGTCGAACGGGCTGACGCCACCCCAGTTCGCCGGGGGGTCGGTGTCGCCGGCGTAGTGATCCGAGTGCACCCGGGATGAGATCGGGAGGTTGAGGTACACCTCCGGCCAGTAGCCGTTGTTCGATCCACCGACACCGTGGACCACTGTCACCAGTGGGAGGATCCGGCTGAGCGGGCTCAGCGCGTCCTCCACAGCCGCCGCGGCCTCGCCGTACGTCGACCGAAGGTGGCGCTGCCACGTCTCGGGCTCGGCATCGGGGTTGTAGAGGAGCCTGCCCCACAACAGGTAGCCGTAGCGGTACTTGGTCCACTCCCGGTTGCCGGGCAGCCGGAGGTCGTCGCGGACGTACGGGTCGCGCCCGCCGGGTTCGCCGCTGCCGTGGCGTCCCTTGAAGAAGAGGGGTTCACACAGGTCGACACCGCGGGATCCACCGAACGTCGACAACCGCCCGTACCCGGCCGCGATCGCGGGATCGCCCCATGCCAGCAGCTTCTGCGTCCCCGGCCAGACCCGGAACATCAGGTCGACGGTCCGGTCCTCGCGCAGGAAGTCGCCGTACCCGTAGCGGGTGAACCGGCGGGAGAACTCGGTGATGCCCTTCATCTCGTGGCCGGGCGGAATCGGCTTGGCGGCCTCCTTGGCCCGGATCGAGGCCTGGTGGTACGGCAGTCCGACATGCTCGGCCCAGTACTTCGCGGACAGCACCGGGGACAGGTTCGGCAGGTCGACGGCGTCGAGCAGGGCCTGGTCGACCCCCTTGGCGTGCATGTCGATCTCCAGCGGCCGGCCGACCGAGTTCGCCCCCTCGAACACAGCCCGCCAGAAGATCTCGTGCCGATCGTCGGGGATGCCGCCCTCGTAGTGCACCCGGAAGGTGAGCCCGTCGATGTCGGGGCACTCGGTGAGCAGCTTGGCGATGCCGGCCCCGCAGTACGCCGCGTGGTTGTCCGGGCCGAGCCCGCTGATCGGGTATCGGTGGACCGAGTCCCGGCCGTAGTCGTACGCGTGGTTCCACAGGCCGAGCTGGAACTTCAGCCCACGGCGCTTGCTCTCGGCGGCGATGAAGCGCAGTGTCTCCAGGTTGCGCTTCTGCTCATCTGCTCCGACCCCCTCGGCCCGTACGTCGTAGCCGTCCACGTCGAACAGGAAGGGATAGGCAAGGCACAGGTAGTTGTCGGTGGCGCCGTGCCGATCGGCGCCGTAGTTGTACTGCATGCCGAGCGCCAGGTGGAACCGGTTGAACCGGGAGGCGGCCAGCCAGGTCAGGTACTCGGTCCAGAACTGCTGGTCGTGGAACCAGGACAGATCCTCGTCCACGCTGGAGAACGACCGCACCACGCCCCGGACGGGAACGGCCGGCTGCTCGGCGAAGGGCGTCGTACCGGCGAGGTCCTGGCCGGCCGCGACCCGGTCCGCGAGTTCGAGCACGCCGCACCGGAGGCCGGTCTCATCGTTGCTGACGACAGCGATCTCGTCGTCGACACGGAGTACGGCGTACGACTCGGGCTCATCTGCGAGGTCCGCGGCGGGGACCTCGTCGGGGGTGGCCAGCCGGACCGGTGGGTCGTCGGCGGCGATCCCCCGCTCCGCCAGGGCTTGCAGGAGCTGCTCGATCGCCCAGGTGGCGGTGCGGCCGGTGGTGACGGGGTTCTGCTCGTTCATAGGGCTCCAATCACTTGCCGTCGAGGGTTTTGCCGGCGTCGGCGAGGAACTTCGGGACACCCTGCTGGATCGAGATCTTCTTGAACGCGATGTCCTGGCTGGTCTTCAGCAACAGGTCGCTGACGGCGGTCGAAGCGGCCGGGCCGGCCTGCGGCGGGGCGAAGGCGTTCTTCAGCGCCAGGTCGGTGTAGGCCAGCACCTGCTTCTCGCTCGCCGACAGGTCACTGCCCTTCAGCAGCACGTCCCGGCCGGAAGCCGAGGCGGGCGGTCCGCTGATCAGCCGCAGGGTCTTCGCGGCCTCCTCGCCGTTGGCGAACCAGTTGATGAAGCGGGTGGCATCGTCCGCGCGCTGGCTCTTGGCGTTCAGCGACAGGTAGCTGCTCGGCGCCGGGAAGGTCGGGCCTCCTCTCAGGGTCCTTCTTCACCGATGTAGAAGCGGTTCGGAAAATCGGCCGAAGTCTTCAGATCTGGTGTCTGGAGGACTCCGGCCGGAGTTGTTGGACGTTCAAGAGTTACCGCTTGGTGGAAGTGGGGTTCCACTACGCGAGAGATTAGGACGCCTCCGGACGATGCGCAAGACCGGAGTGCATTCGTATTCATCAGCCTGGAACAGCTCTGCCGCCGGCGCTCGCCGACTCGGCCGGGCGCTAAGGTTCTGGCGCATGAGCTCCAGTGCGCGGTCGCCGTACCTGCTGCGGGCGGGCCTGGTCCGCAACGTGCGATCGGGGGAGCACCTCACCACCTTCGTGGTGTCCGGGGTGGCGACCGTGCTGATCACCCGTCTGTTTCTCGGCTTGAGCGGCTACCCCCAGATCGGCGGCAAGGGGCTGCATATCGCCCACGTGCTCCCCGGAGGCCTGCTGATGCTGGTCGCCATCGTCCTGCTCCTCGGGTACGTCGGCCCGGTCGTGCGACCCGCGGCCGCACTGGTCGGCGGGGTCGGGTTCGGCCTGTTCATCGACGAGGTCGGGAAGTTCGTGACGTCCGACAACGACTACTTCTACCAACCGGCCGCCGCGATCGTGTACGTGATCTTCGTGCTCATCGTCCTGGGCACCCGGTTCATCGCCACCCGGCGGCCGATCGATCCGCGCGAGCAGTTGGCCAACGTGGTCGACCATGCCGTGGAGGGCGTGGCGGGTGGCTTGTCCCGCCGTCGGCTCGCGCAGGCGTCGCAGCAGCTTCGTCAGGTGGGCCTCGACGTGGCGGGCCGTCAGGAGACCCGGGAGCTGTTGGCCGCGTGCCCGGCCGATGAGGTGGAGCTGGCCGCGCCGGTGGACGCCGCGTGGCAGGCCCTCCAGCGTGGCTTCGACCGACTGGCCACGCATCGCTACGCGCCTCGCGTGGCTGTCGGCGTACTGGTGGTCCAGGCGATCGGGGCGCCAGTCATCGCGGCGGGGATCCGCTTCGACGACGGGCTGTTCACCGACTTCCCGGTGCTCGGGGTGGCGGCCGGGAGTTTGCTGTCGGCAACCTTCACGGTGCGCGGCTGGCTGCAGCTGCGGAAGGGCAACCGGGCCCGGGCGATCCGGTTGTTCGAGCTGGCGGTGCTGGTGTCGTTGCTGGTCACCCAGGTGTTCCAGTTCGCCGGGACCCAGTTCGCGGCGGTCGGCGGGATGCTGCTCGACCTGGTGCTGCTCGGGCTGCTGGGCGCCGAGCGCGACCGGATGCGGCGCCAGGAGACCGAGGCGGCGAAGGCTAAGACGTGGGGACTGCCACCGGACTCAAGCCGGCCTCCGTTTCCCGAGGACCCGTCGGATCCTGTGTAGCCTTCCACCGCTCGTTCCGGCCGATCAGCACCGGTGACATGGTCGCGACCAGGTAGACCGCTCCGGCCGCGAGCAATGCGGGCGCCAGACCGATGCCGGCGATCGCAGCACCGGCCACGACGCCACCCAGCGGTACGCCGGTCCAGCAGACCGCGTCAGCCAGCGAGTTGACCCGGCCGAGCATCTGCCGCGGGATCCGCTCGATGAACAGGGCGCCCAGCACCGGGTTGATGAAGCCGGCCCCGATGCCTCCGACGGCGTAGATCGCCATCACCATCCACACCGGCGCGTCGAACGCCATCACGACGAACCGTGGCGCACCGCAGATCAGGAACGCGAGCGTGAAGACCAGCTTGCGCGGGATCCGGTCGCCGACGGCCGACGCGACCAGTGCGAACACCGTGGCAGTGATTCCGAACGAGAGGAGGATCAGACTGGTGTGCCCAGGCCCGAAGCCGTGGTCTCTGATCCAGACCGGCAGTAGTACGGCCGCGATCGCGGCGTCGAGCAGGTTGGTCACCGCGATCATCAGGACCAGCGGCATCATCAGCTTGTCCTTGCGGAGGAATCGCCAGCCCTCCAGCAGCCGTTGACCGTAGCTGCCCTCCGGCTCTTCGTCCGCTGCGTTCTTGGCGGCCTGGTGCCGTCGCGGGATCCATCGGTAGATCAGTACGGCGCAGACTCCGAACGACGCGGCGTCGATCCACAGTGCATTCACCTCGCCGACCAGCGTGATGAGTGCACCGGCGATCGCGAACGCGATGAAGCCGGCCAACCGCTCGGTCGTGCTCTCCAGTCCGGTCACGCGCTCCAGCGGCACCTTGGCCGCCTCCGCGATGTCCGGGATCAACGTCCCCTTGGCGGCATCGCCCGGTCCCCGGAGCGCCCCCGCAACGGCGACCAGCACCAGCAGCACCGGGAACGAGAGCGCGTGCAACAGGTGCAGAAGAGGGATGAGCGCCACCACTCCAGCGCTGGCGGCATCTGCCAGGACGCTGATCCTTCTCGGCCCGACCCGATCGATCCACGGGCCACCGAACGCTTTGGAAAGGACCAGCGGGCCCATCTCCGCCAGGGCCACCACACCGGTCTTGACCGGCGACCCGGTCGTCATCAGTACGAACCACGGAATCGCGATCGCGCTGACCCGCGTCCCGCAGATCGACACGACGTTCGCCACCAGGAACGCCACCAGCGGCGCTCGATCCGCCTGCCTCACAGTGCCCACACCCCTCACCTCACTTCGTCTGGTCGTTCACCGGGTCTCGCGCGGATACGCCTGGATCTGCACCGACACCTGCTCCGCGCCTTCCGGCAGCGGTGCGGTCAGATCGGCCGTCTTGTACTTCTCCAGCACCGCCAGCAGTTCGACCTGCAGCGCTTTCAGCTCCTCCGAACGCAGGTGGAACATGTAGTCCGACAGGAGGCTGGCGTCCTTCCACTCGGGCGTCAGCGTCTGCATCGAGTCGATGAAGCCGAACATGTTCTCGGCGTACGTCTGCCCGATGCCGTGCAGGAACCCCATCGCCAGCTCGGGCTCCTCATCCAGCAGTGCGGTCGGATCGAACTGGGTGCTCTGGTGTGCCGACTTCCACCACCGGTCTCGCGCGTTGCCGCGACTGTCGTCCTCGACCACCAGCCCGGCCTCGGCCAGCTGGCGCAGGTGGTAACTGGTGGCGCCGGTGTTCACCCCGAGCCGACCGGCCAGCGTCGTCGCCGTCTGCGGGCCGTACATCCGGAGCATCGCGAGCATCCGGTTCCGCATCGGGTGCGCCAGCGCCCGTACCAGGTGCCGGTCCAGGTGGACAGTCTTGCCCGGAGCTGCCGGTGTCAGGTCGTCCCTCTCGTCGCTCATGGACCGATCGTAGGACTGCAAAGGCTCTTTGCAAAGCAATTTTGCAAAGAAGTTCTGCGGTTGGTTGTCCACAGGTCGTGAAGTGGGCGTCGGGGCGGGGCCGGGTCGCGGCATCTTCTCCGGTGACAAGGGACCGGAGCGGCGGTCCGCACCACGAAACGGAGAGAACCACCATGCTGCGAGTGATGCTCGACGAGGCCGACTATTGCGACGTCCCGGCCGACCTGATGACGTTCGACGAGGGAGCGGTGGTCTTCTGGCGCGAGGGCGAGGAGGTCGGCCGGCACCGCCAGGCACGGATCCGCTCCCTGGAGTTGCTGGACATGCGCTCGATGACACGCAAGATCCGGGACGCCCGCAAGAACCACCCGAACGCGTTCCGCCCCTGGACGCCGGAGGAGGAGCAGACGCTGACCGACCTGTTCAAGGGCGGCTCAAGCAAGGAGGAACTGGTCGAGACGCTCGGCCGTCAGGTGGGCGGGATCGCGACCCGGCTGCGCTCGCTGGGGCTGCTCGCCGACGACCAGAAATTGCAATGAGTTCACTCACTGCGACCGACGGTCGACGAGACCCTTTTGGATCGGCTGGAGCGGTCGGCGACAATGGCGCGATGCAGGCAGAGGTGGATCCGGATCAGCAGCCCGGCGCACGGGAGGCGATTCGCACGGCGTTGGTGGACCAGGCGTCCCTCGTCCGTGCGCTCGGATCCGGGCGTCGGCGCGGCCACGACCAGCCGCAGTACCAGCGCGTCGAGCTGCGGTACGTCGACCTCAAGGGCCACCGCCACCTGCAGATCACCGAGTACGACGAGCGCCAGGCGCACACCCGCAACCTGGCCGCCGGACCGGAAGCGGCGAAGGCGGTGGACGAGCTGCTGGACGTGCCTTACGGGTCGTGGCACGTCGAGACCACAAGCGAGACGCTCCGGCTGCGGTACACCAAGAAGGGCAAGGAGTTGCTGCACCGGCAGGAGGACGGCCGGGAGCAGGAGACCGGCCACGACCGGGTGAAGCAGCGGGCGCTCGATCCGGATGCGCCGTTCCTGATCGAGCTCGGCATCAGCGACCACCTCGGCCGGGTGAAGCCGTCGCGGCAGTCGAAGTACAAGCAGATCGACGAGTTCTGCAAGCTGCTCGCGCCCGCGCTGGACGAGGCGGTCGCGGCGGGCCGGATCGCAACCGGGCGACCGCTGCAGGTGGTCGACCTCGGCTGTGGCAACGCCTACCTCACGCTCGCCGCGTACCACCTGCTCACGGAGGCCGGGCACGACGTACGGATGATCGGGATCGACCGCAATCCGCAGGCGCGGACGCGGAACACGCGGCGGGTGGAGGCGCTCGGCTGGCATGACCATCTGCGATTCGTCGACGCGACGATCAAGGACGCGGAGCTCGACGTACGGCCGGACGTGGTGCTGGCGCTGCACGCGTGCGATACCGCGACCGACGACGCGCTGGCGCGGGCGGTCGACTGGGAGGCTCCGCTGGTGCTCGCGGCTCCGTGTTGCCATCACGACATCCAAAAGCAGCTCAAGAGCGTCTCACCACCGGCGCCTTATGCGCTGATGACCAGATATGGCATCGTTCGTGAGCGGTTCGCCGACGTCCTGACGGATTCCCTTCGGGCGGCGGTCCTGCGACAGGTCGGATACCGGGTGGAGGTTGTGCAGTTCGTGGACAGTCAGCACACTCCGCGTAACCTGCTGCTCCGCGCCGCCCGGACCGGCGCCAGGCCGACGCCGGAGCTGGAGTCCGAGTACCGGACGTTGATCGACGAGTGGCAGGTCACACCCCGGCTCGCCCAACTCGTGCTGTCCGACGACCGCGAGGTTCGCTCGTGACCCTCTTCCGTCCCCTCGCCCTGGCCGCCGCCACGTTCTTCACCCTCGGAGTGCTTCCGCTCGCCCCGTCGGCAGTGGCCGCCGGCTCCTCGGCGACCACCGCGGCGGCCGGGCTGACGTCAGCGGCGGCGACGGCGGCGGGCTCGGCAGAGTCTGCGGGGGTGCCGATCGCGGATCCGACGCCGGGGGCGGCGAAGAAGCTGTTCACGATCGGGGACTCCCGGATCGAGGAGTCGTCCGGGCTGGCGAAGTCGCACAACTTCGACGACATCTACTGGACGATCAACGACTCCGGCGATCGCGCCCGGGTGTTCGGCATCGACCTGTCCGGCAAGGTCGAGATGGTGCTCAACTTCAACGCGCAGGTGAGCGACGTCGAGGCGATCGCGGTCGACAAGGACGGTTTCATCTACGTCGCCGACATCGGCGACAACGGGGCCAACCGGGACATGGTCTCGATCTACACGATGCCCGAGCCCAAGCAGCGCGGCGACGTGGAGAAGATGACCTACCACCGGTACGACTTCACCTATCCCGACGGGGCCCACGACGCCGAGACGCTACTGGTGGAGCCCGGGACCAACCAGCTGTACATCGTGACGAAGGCCACCAAGGGCGCCGCGATCTATGCCGCGCCGCCGGGTCCGTCGCGGGAGGGCACGAACGAGCTGACGAAGTTCGCGCCCGCGCCCGCGGGAGTCACCGACGGCGTGTTCCTGGCTGACGGCCAGCAGGCGGTGCTGCGCACGTACACCGACGTGCAGACCGTTGCCTGGGGTGAGACGCCGAAGGTGGTCGCGAAGGGTGCCGCGCCGCTGGGGCAGGGGGAGTCGGTCGCTCTCGGCAAGACCGACAACACGCTCCTGGTCGGGTACGACGCCAAGGACTCGCCCGTCTACCAGGTCCCGGTTCCGGTGAAGAAGGCCTCCTCGCCTGCACCCTCCGCGAGCGCGACTCCGAAGCCTGGCGCGACCAACGAGGCCGGCACCGAGTCCAAGAAGAACCACAGCCTCCGCTGGATCCTGGTCGGCGCCGCTGCCTTCGCCCTGCTCATCACCATCCTCACCTTCCCCCCAGGCCGCCGGGAACGCCGAGACCGCCAAGCCGAAAACGCCCGCCTGACCGGCCAAGCCCCACCCACCCCCCACCGCCGCCACACCTAACGCCCGCCGCCCCTCGCTGCCCAACCGGGTCGCTGGCGGGTTGTTTGGCCGATGGCGGACAACAACCGGCCAGCGGTGAGATAACCCGCCATCGACCCCGGATGCACGCCAATCAGCCGCCGACCTCACGAGGAGATCGGCGGCTGATCGGCGTACGGGGTTACTTCAGATGGTCGACTACGTAATCGATGGCTTGGGTGAGCTTTTCGACGTCGTCGGGGTCGACGGCCGGGAACATCGCGACCCGGAGCTGGTTGCGGCCGAGTTTGCGGTAGGGCTCGGTGTCGACGATCCCGTTCGCGCGCAGGGTCTTCGCGACTGCCGCAGCGTCGATCGAGTCATCCAGATCCACGGTCCCGATGACCAGCGACCGTGCATCCGGGTCTTCGACGTACGGCGTGGCGTAGTCGGACTTCTCGGCCCAGGTGTACAGCCGGTTGCTCGAGTCGGTCGTCCGCCCGACGCTCCACTCCAGCCCGCCCTGGTTGTTGATCCAGTCCGTCTGCTCCGCCATCAGGAACAGCGTGGCCAGCGACGGCGTGTTGTACGTCTGGTTCTTGCTCGAGTTGTCGATCGCGGTCGCCAGGTCCAGGAACGCCGGGATCCATCGCCCGGACGCGGTGATCTCCTCGACCCGCGCCAGCGCCGCCGGGCTCATCACGGCGATCCACAGCCCACCGTCGGACGCGAAGCACTTCTGCGGCGCGAAGTAGTACACGTCGACCTCGTTGATGTCGACCGGCAGACCACCCGCACCCGAGGTGGCGTCGATCGCGACCAGCGCACCCTCGTCGGCGCCCGCCACCCGCTGGACCGGCGCCATCACACCGGTGGAGGTCTCGTTGTGCGGCCAGGCGTACAGGTCCACGCCGGCCTCCGCGACCGCGACCGGGCGCGTCCCGGGATCGGACTTCACCACCGTCGGGTCGCCCAGGTGCGGCGCGAGCTGCGCGGCCTTCGCGAACTTCGAGGAGAACTCACCGAAGCTCAGGTGCTGGCTCTTCTCCCGGATCAGCCCGAACGTCGCGATGTCCCAGAACGCGGTCGATCCGCCGTTCCCGAGCACCACCTGGTACCCGTCGGGCAGCTGGAACAGATCCGCCACACCCTGCTGCACCCGGGCCACCAGGTTCTTGACCGGCGCCTGCCGGTGCGACGTACCGAGCAGCTTCGCGCCTTCGGTCGCCAGCGCGGCAACGGCTTCCGGACGCACCTTCGACGGTCCGGCCCCGAAGCGGCCGTCGGCGGGCTTGAGCTCTGCAGGAATCTGAATGTCGCTGGTCACCAGCGTTTCCCTTCGTCGTCTGCCATTCCTGAGCCGACGACGCTGTCAGCGAACCCCATACTCCCATACCGCACCAGCCCGACCGCTCCGGGTCTCACCCGGGGGCGCGCGGCTACTCGTGCTTGCGGGTGATGGTCTGAGTCCCGGTCAGCACCGCGACAGGCCCGTCCGGGGTGTCGGTCCACTCGCCGCACTCACCGCCGCCCTCGGCGACCTCGAGCGTCAACTCCGAGCCGTCGTCCATCCGCAACGCCGGGTGGTAGTAGGACGCGACCTTCTCGGCCTCACCCTCGATGTAGTGGCCGATCAGCGCGCGCCGGAAGCGGTCCGTGGTGACGTTCGGGTTGCTGCCGTGGACCAGCGCGCCGTGGAAGAACAGCACATCACCTGGTTCCATCGCGATCGGTACGGCGGCGCCCTGCGCCGGCAGCGGAACGGTCACGTCGGTGAAGCTGACCGTGGTGTCCGCCTTCTCGGTGCACAGGATCGGCCAGCGGTGGCTGCCGGGAACGACCTCGAGGCAACCGTTCGCCTCGTCCACGTCATCGAGCGCCATCCACGCGGCCACGCAGGTGCCGGGCTCGGCCTTCAGGTAGAAGTTGTCCTGGTGCAGCGCCTGCCCGCGAGACCCCGGCGGCTTGAAGTAGATCATCGTCTGGACCGCGTACGGCGACCGGCCGAGGATCTCGGTCATCACCTTGTCGAGCCGCGCATCGATCATCCAGCGCAGCGACGTGTCGTCCCAGCGGTGCATCTGCGCCATCCGCGGGTACCGGCGGAGCGGGTCGCGGTCGGCCGAGGTGTGACCGGCGAAGTCGCCCTGGTACGACCCCCGGTGCCGCAGTTCCATGTAGTGGTCACGCAGCCGCTCGACCTCGTCGACCTCGAACAGCCCACGCACCAGCGTGTAGCCCGCCTGCTCGAACTCTTCCTTGTACGAAACGCTCATGCACAGCTCCCGCGAGAGATCCGTCATCGGTGTCCGGAGTCGTCTACCGTCTTCCAGACAGCATTATTCTCCAGATGTCCGCTGAGACCGGCCACGGATGATTCGCGCGAGGAGTTGAACTTTTGTCGCATTACCCGGCACCGTTGACGCTCGGCCTGTTGTCGCCGCCGACGTTCTGGCGCTGCGAGCCCAGCTGGTCGTGGGTGTCCCGTCCGCTGCCGGATCACCTGCTGTGGTGTGTGCTGGACGGACGAGGCTCCATGGAGCTGGCGGGCGAGCGACGAGAGCTGCATCCGGGTGTGTGCGCAGTTTTCGCGCCAGGTGATGCGCCAAGAGCCACGCACGATCCGCGGCGGCGACTGCTGGTGTTCGGTATGCATTTCCAGGTCGACCGGCGCGGAGTGGTGCCGGAGCCGCGGTGGGGCGAGGTGATGGACCGGGAGTTGCTCGGCGTGCTCGCGCGGACAAGTGATGCGTCGTACCGGCGGCAGGATCCGTTGGGCAGACGGCAAGCGGAGTTGTGCTTGGAGCAGGTGCTCGGGCTCGTCTGGGACGCCGTGCACAACCCCGGCCGGAGCGCTACCGACACCGCGGTCGACGAGGTGGCACGGCAGCTCCGCCAGGACCCGGGGCACGACTGGACCGTCGCCGAGATGGCACGCGGCGCTGCCCTGTCCAGAGCGCAGTTCACGCGCCGGTTCGTCGCGCAGCTCGGCATGTCACCAGCGCAGTACCTCATCCAGTGCAGGATCGACCGCGCTCACGAGTTGCTCACCGAGACCGGCCTGACAGTCACTCAGACGGCCGCCGCCCTCGGCTACACCGACGTCCCTTACTTCAGCCGCCAGTACAAGCAGCGCACCGGCCGCTCACCCAGCCAGGACCGCTAACCCAGCCAGGACCGCTAGGCCCAGCCCGGATTCCAGCCCTCGATGGCGGTGGCAGGGCGCGTGCTCGGGCCGGAGTAGATCGCCGACGGCCGGATCAGCCGCCCGGTCCGCTTCTGCTCCAGCACATGCGCGCTCCACCCGGCCGTCCGCGCACAGGTGAACATGGACGTGAACATCGGCGGCGGTACTTCGGCGAAGTCCAGCACGATCGCCGCCCAGAACTCCACGTTGGTCTCCAGCACCCGGTCCGGCCGCCGCTCCCGCAGCTCGGCCAGCGCAGCCTGCTCCAACGCCTCAGCCACCTCGTACCGCGGTGCCGACAGCTCCCGCGCCGTACGACGAAGCACCCGGGCCCGCGGGTCCTCCGCGCGGTACACGCGATGCCCGAAACCCATCAGCCGCTCGCCCGCGTCCAGCAGCCCCTTCACGTACGCACGCGCGTCGCCGCCGCGCTCCACGCCCTCGATCATCGTCAGCACTCGCGCCGGCGCACCACCATGCAGCGGTCCAGACATCGCACCGACCGCGCCGGACAGCGCGGCCGCGACATCTGCACCGGTCGACGCGATCACGCGCGCGGTGAAGGTCGATGCGTTCATGCCGTGCTCGGCCGCGGAGGTCCAGTACGCGTCGACCGCCTTCACGTGCTTGGGATCGGGCTCGCCGCGCCACCGGATCATGAACCGCTCGGTGATCGTCGTCGCCTTGTCCACCTCACGTTGCGGCACCATCGGTTGCCCGATGCCACGAGCCGCCTGGGCGACGTACGACAGCGCCATCACCGCCGCCCGGGACAGATCCTCACGCGCCTGTACGTCGTCGATGTCGTACAGCGGCCGCAGACCCCAGGCGGGCGCGAGCATGGCCAGCGCGGACTGCACGTCGACCCGCACGTCACCGGTATGGACCGGCAGCGGGAACGGCTCGGCCGGCGGCAGACCCGGGGTGAACGCACCGTCGACCAGCAGACCCCAGACGTTCTCGAACGGCACCCGGCCGACCAGGTCCTCGATGTCCACGCCCCGGTAGCGCAGCGCCGAACCTTCCTTGTCCGGCTCCGCGATCTGGGTGTCGAAGGCGACCACGCCCTCGAGCCCGTGCTGCACCTCGGTCCTCGGATCTGACATGCGACTCCCTCGTCCTCGTGATCGACGCACGAAGCCCACCAGGAGAGCCGCGCGCACCGTTGGGCGCCCAGGCAGCATATGTCTCCGGCTCGGCGACCGGACAGATGTGTGACCGGTTCGAGGTCTACGGTGGAGCACATGCCAGCCAAGCCCAATCCCGTCCTGGGTCTCGTGCTCGGGATCATCATTGGTTACGCCGGAATCGTCGGCGGGTCGTACGCCGGCACCCGGCTGGCCCTGACGCGTCAGGTCAGGTTCGACAGCATCCTCACCCACGGTCTGCAGTGGCTCCTGATGCTGGTGGCCATCGCGGTCATCGTCGGTCTGCTGATGGCGATCCGGTCGATCGGGGCCGGCGTCATGGTCGGAGCCGGCGCTCTGATGACGGTGGCCGGACTGGTCGTGATGCTTGCGCCGATCCGCGCCGCCTACGACGTGGTCAAGCTGTTCCAGGTCCCCGGCACGAGGACGATCGCCTACATGCTCACCGATGGGTCAGCACTGTTCATCGGCATCGTGCTGCTGATCGGCGGCATCGGACGCTGGGCAGGCGACGCCAAGACCACTCGGGCGCTCCGTGGCGAGAGCGGAGGCTACAACCCGGCCTACGCCGCGCAGCCGCAGCAGTGGGGTGGCTACCCGGGCCAGCAACAGCAGCCCCAGCCGCATCCGCAGGCCTACCCGGGCCAGCCCCAACAGGCCCAGCAACCAGGTCAGCAACCGGGCCAGCATCAGGACCGGCAGCAGCCCGGGGCGTACCCCGGTCAGCAGCCGCCCGGCAGCACTTTCCCCGGTCAGCAACCGCCACGGTAAATTTCCGGACTGGATCGTAACTTTCCGCTCGGAACGTGCATCTGGCTCTGCATGGAAACTCTGGTCGCCTACGCCTTCAACAACGACAGCGCCTCCCGGGCTGCCGCGGGGCGGGCACGGATCGAGGCGTACTACGACGGCCTCTGGGACCGCAAGGGCAAGCACAGCGGGTACGACGGCAGCACGATCGGTCTGCACGTGTGGGACCGGGACGACAGCGGTTCGTTCTGGCCGTCCTGGCACGACGCCGGTGAGCTCCGGATCGCCACCCAGCACGCACCGCTGGGCTATCAGCGGGTGATCGGCGACGTCCCGCCGCACGACGCGCCGGCCAAGCTGGCGCACGCGGTACGCCGGAACCCGGCCGGCTTCCTGGAGCTTGCCCCACCGTTCACGATGACGGTGCTGGATCCGGACGAGGACCGCCTGGACCTGTTCACCGACTCGATCGGTGTCGGCCGGCTCTTCCAGCTGCGGCTGTCCGACGGCTGGGTGTGGAGCAACCGGCCGGTGGCCGCGCTGCTGTTCGGCGGCACCCATGCCGCGTCGAACCGGCGCGGCTGGACCTTTGCCGCGGCCTGCGGCTGGTTCATGGACGACAGTACGCCGTACGACGGGGTCCTCGCGGTGCCCGGGGCGACCCACATCATTGCCGACGGCAAGCATCGTCGGCAGACCGTCAGTCGGATCGAGACCACCAGCGTGTGGTCGACCGACAGCCCGGACACGGTGGAGGAGACGGCCGAGGCGCTGCAGGATGTCGCGCGATCAGTAGGTCGCCTGTGGCCCGGCAAGCCGACCGTCGACCTGAGTGGTGGCCGCGACTCCAGAGTGGTCGCCGCCTCGTTCCTTGCCGCCGGTGTGGACGTGAAGCTCAACAGCTACGACGCAGTGCCGGGTGAGCTCGACGTGGCCGAATCGCTGGTGCAGATGCTCCCGCAGCAGGTCGAGCACTTCACCACCCGCAAGGCGGTGGGCGTGAAGGCGGCGAAGGTATCGGCCCAGCCGCCGAAGTCGCCGGCGCTGGTGGAGCGTGCGTTGCGCTGGCACCGGTACGCGGAGGGCCTCCGTCCGGCCAGCTACCTGTTCCACGCGCCGCCCGCCACTCTGGCCAACGTCGCCCACCTGGCCATCGGCGGTGCCGGCGGTGAAGTAGCCCACGGCCACTTCTACCCGAACGACGTACTCCAGCTCGACGCCCTCCCGCTGCACGACAAGCTGCATGCCTTCGGCAACCGTCTGCAGACCCGGCTGACCCCGACCGCGGGCCCGTCCGAGCGATCCCGGACCACCGTCGCCGAGCAGATCGAGCATGTACTGCGTAACGCGGTGCACGGCGGCATCGAGAACGCGACCATGATCGACTACTTCTACGTGGTCGAACGACTGCGTCGCTGGGGGACGACGGGGGAGCGCAGCGGTGTCGTATCGCCGCTGCTGATCCCGGCGTTCGTCCGGGCCGCGTTCGCTCTGGATCCCAGTCAGCGGGTCGAGAACGCCCTGCACCGCAAGCTGGTGCGGCACCTGGTGCCCGAGTGGGCCGACGTACCGTTCTTCAAGCCGGTCGTCGCCCCGGCGACACCTCGACCGGCCAAGAGCACGGTCCGCTGCCTGGCCGACGCGCCCGACCGCGAACTGATCGAGCAACTCCTGACCGAGGTCGACGGCTTCGATCCGGGGTCGCTCAGCACGCTGTGGGCGGCGTCCACGGCGGGCGCCAGCTCGGCCGGCGGCGAGGCCACTCTGCGGCAGGCGCTCTGGCGGGCGACGTTCGACCAGCATCTCGAGGAGATCAACCGCCACCTGCCGGAGGACACCCGCCCGGTCGTTCGGATCGCCTCACCGCGGCCCGCGCCGGTCGTGATCCCGAAGAACCGCCGCCTGGTCCGGAACTCGGCCGCCCGGCTGCTGGCATCGACCGTCCTGTGGCGGACCTTCCGCGCCAGCAAACTCGGCCGGTCCTGGCGCAGCCTCAGCAAGTAGGGCCCCAGTAGGCTCGGACCGTGGATCTTGCGGAGATGCGGCGGGCCTATGGCCTCGGAGAGTTGCTCGAGAGCCAGGTCGATCCGGACCCGATCGTCCAGTTCCGGACCTGGCTGGCGCAGGCGACCGAAGCCGGCCTGCCGGAGCCGAACGCGATGGTGCTGGCCACCGCGGACGGCGACGGCCGGCCGTCGGCGCGGACTGTGCTGCTGAAGGGCCTCGACGAGCGCGGCTTCGTGTTCTTCACCAACCAGGAGTCCCGCAAGGCCGACGACCTGGCCGTGAACCCGCACTGCGCGCTCGTCCTCCCCTGGCATGCGATGGAGCGGCAGGTGCGCATCGAGGGCAGCGCGACCAAGCTCCCCGGCGACGAGGTCGACGCGTATTTCGGCAACCGGCCGCGCGAGTCACAGCTCGGGGCCTGGGCGTCACAGCAGAGCCAGCCGGTCGCGTCCCGCGAGGAGCTCGACCTGCAGTACGCGTCGTACGAGCGTCAGTGGCCGGAGGGCACCGAGATCTCCACGCCGTACTTCTGGGGTGGCTACCTGGTCCGGCCGGACGCGTTCGAGTTCTGGCAGGGCCGGACCGGCCGGCTGCATGACCGCCTGGCCTACCGGCGTACCAACTCCGAAGGCTGGGAGTTGTCGCGGCTCCAGCCCTGAGGAGCCTCCGAGGTCTCGCGGAAGCCGTTGCGCTGCCACCACCGCACCAGCGGAGCCGGCGCCCACCAGTTGGCCCGGCCGAGCAACCGCATCGTCGCCGGCACCAGCAACGCCCGCACGATCGTCGCGTCCAGTGCGATCGCGATCACCAGCCCGACGCCGATCATCTTCACGAACACGATGCCCGAGGTCGAGAACGCCGCCACGACGATGATCAGCAGCAGCGCCGCACTGGTAATGATGCCGCCGGTCCGCTGGAGTCCGAGCGCGACCGCCTGCGTGTTGTCGCCGGTCCGGTCGTACTCCTCCCGGATCCGGCTGAGCAGGAACACCTCGTAGTCCATCGAGAGCCCGAACAGCACGGCGAACAACAGCACCGGGTTGGTCGCGTCGAGGAATCCGGCCGGGGTGAAGTCGAGCAGCCCGGACAGGTGGCCGTCCTGGAAGATCCAGACCATCGCGCCGAACGCCGCGGACAGTGACAGCACGTTCATCAGCAGCGCCTTGGCCGGCAGCACGAACGATCCGAACGCGACGAACAGCAGCACGAACGTCACCAGCACGACGAATCCGGCCATGTACGGCGCCCGCTCGGCCAGCACATCGAGCAGGTCGATCACCGCGGCCGTCTCACCACCGACCTCGGTCTGCGTCCCACCCGGCGGCGCGATCGCCCGTACGTCGTGGACGACATCGCGCGCGGCCAGTTCCTGCGCGGTGAAGTGCGTATGCACGACCACCTCCGCGACGCCGTTCTCGTACCCGCCGACCCGCACGTTCTCGACGTTCGCGACCTGCCGCAGCT
Source organism: Kribbella sp. NBC_00889 (assembly GCF_045207705.1). Taxonomy (NCBI): domain Bacteria; kingdom Bacillati; phylum Actinomycetota; class Actinomycetes; order Propionibacteriales; family Kribbellaceae; genus Kribbella; species Kribbella sp. NBC_00889. The sequence goes on from NZ_CP108783.1 coordinate 8,994,706, forward strand.
TCCCGAGGTACGGCGCCAGTGCCGCGGACGGATCGGATGGCGGCGAATCGAAGCGGACTGCCACGACGATGTCCGACCCACCCGCACCAGCGAAGTCACTTTGCAGCGTCTCGGTCACCGTGCGGGAGGTGGCGCCGGCAGGCAACGACCGGTGGTCGACGCCACCGAGTTGCGCCTGCAGGAAGGGGATCCCTAGCACCAGCAACACCGGCACCAGGACGAGCACATACCGCACCGGGCGCCGCATCACGCTGTGCGCGAGCCGGTACCACGCTCCGTGCTCGGCGCGCGCCTTGCGAGGCTTGAGGAACGGCAGCCGCAAGCTGTTCACCCGATGCCCCAGCACCGCGAGCAAGGCAGGCAGCGCGGTCAATGCCGCCACCATCGCGACCAGCACGGCGGCCGCACCGCCGTACGCCATCGAGCGCAGGAACATCACCGGGAACAGCACCAGACTGCTGATCGCGACGCCGACAGTGATGCCGGAGAACGCAACGGTCCGGCCGGCCGTCGACATCGTCGCGGTCAGCGCTGTCTCCACATCATTGCCCTTGGCAAGCTCTTCGCGGAACCGGGTGACGATGAACAGCGCGTAGTCGATCGCGAGTCCGAGGCCGATCATCGTGACGATGTTGATCGTGAAGATCGACACGTCGGTGATCGCGGTCAGCCCGCGCAGCAGCACGAAGGCGCCCAGGATCGCCAGCGCGCCGACGAACAACGGCAGGCTGGCGGCGACCAGGCCGCCGAAGACGACCACCAGCAGCACCAGCACGATCGGCGTCGAGATCGTCTCGGCATGCACGATGTCGTGCTCGGTCTGGGTGTTCACCTCGTCGAAGACCGCGATCTCGCCGCCCACCTTCGCGTCCAGCCCGGATGGCGCGGTCCGCACCTGGTCGGCGATCCGGTGGAACGTCGCCAGCCGCTCCTCCTGGTCCGCGCCGGCCAGTGTGAGCACGGCGTACGTGCTGTGCTGGTCCTTGGAGACGAACAGGGGCGAGCGGCTGCTCCAGTACGTCGTCGTACTCCGCACATCCTGGGACGGCAGGCCCGAGAGGTGCTGCTCGACGGACTGCCGGAACGTCGGGTCCGCGACGGTCTGCGTGGAACTGCGGTAGAGCACGATCACGTCGGTACCGGTGCGGCCGACGTTCTGCTCGATCGTCGCGACAGCGTTGGCGGCCTCGGTGTCCGGTGCGTCGAACCCGCCGTTGGCCAGCGATCCGAACACGCCGGTGCCCCAGGCCAGCCCGACGGCGACGAGGACTCCGGTCAGGGCGAGCACCAGGCGGCGGCGCCGGAACGTGAAGTGGCCGAGCGTCTCGAACACGAAACTCTCCCCCAGCAAGTTAGATTTGAGCGGCGGGTGTCTCAGTGAACAGCGTTAACTGTTAACGGTGTTAACTCTAGACATCCGGGAGGCCGGCCTGTCAAGGAGAATTTCGATGGACGAGGGTGCGACCCGGCGTGACCGGCAGCGGGCCGCGACACTGGCCGACATCAAGGCGGTCGCGCGGCGGCTGCTGGTCAGCGGCGGCGTGGGCGCGGTCGGCCTGCGTGCGGTCGCGCGCGAGCTCGGCCTGACCCCGCCGGCCCTGTACCGCTACTTCCCGAGCCACGAGGCCCTCGTCACCGCCCTCATCGCCGACCTGTACGACGAACTGACCGGTGCGCTGATGGAGTTGCAGGCCGCCGACACCGATGCGGATCTCGGTGCCAGGTTGTTCTTGCTGACCAATGGACTGCGGGACTGGGCGCTGGCCCATCCGTCCGAGTTCGCGCTGCTGTTCGGTACGGCGATCCCGAACCCGGAGGCCGAGGACCACGCGGACACGCCTGGGCATCAGGCGGCGATGCGGTTCGGGGCCGTGTTCAAGGACCTGGTCGCGCAGATCTGGCACTGGAAGCCGTTCCCGTACCCGGCCGACGAGGACCTCGGACCGGTGCTGCTCGCTCAGTTGCAGCAAGAGACCGAGGAGTTCCAGGGCATGCCGGCCGGCGCGATCTACCTCGCGCTGAGCTACTGGGTCAGGCTCTACGGCCTGATCTGCATGGAGGTCTTCGGACAACTGCACTGGGTGCTGCCGGATGCCGGCGCGTACTTCGAAGCCCAGCTCCGCGAGATCGGCGAAGAGCTCGGCCTGGACTGCCCACTGCCGGAGTGAGGGCAGAAAAAAGCCCGCGAGCGCTTCCAGACCGCGACCGGGTGGCCGAACTCTGGGTCAGGCGGACTGACCTGACTGCCCGCGGGCCCGGTGGCTGGCGTTGAATTGGCCGACCACATGCCCACTTGTTAGTGGTTGGCGGTTAGCCCGCCGCCACCTCACGAGTCCGATAGCAATTCATGCGTTGGACCACCTCCCTTCGCGTGTACTGAAAACCTACTGGCCGAAGGCCCGGCGTTCAACCAGTTTTCGCGCACAGACGAACGGGGTGCCGTGGTCCCATAGGAGACATGCTGAGACTCGGACTTCCGGTCATCGTGATCCTGCTGGTCGGAACCGCCTGGATGGCGTGGGCGTCGTACCGCCGGGCTGCCCAGGCCGAGCAGGCCCTGGCCGAGGTCAACGCCGAACACCGGGCATTGATGCACGAGGTCAGGACGCTGGAACGGGCGGTCGCGGCTGCCGAGCAGGGCTTGCGTACGCTCAGCTCGCATCCGTCGGTGCCGCGCGATGTCGCGGTCACCGCAGACCTGACCCTCGCCGACATCCGGCGACTGGTGGAACGCAAGGAGCTCGACGACTGATGGCCAAACTGGGGAGTGCGACCGCCGTCGCCAAGGGCGGAAGCACGAAGGTCAAGGTGATCGGCGGCCTGATCGTGGCCGTGATCGTGATCATCGCGCTGTTCAACATCTTCAACTTCGCCGACACCGACGCGAACCGGATCGGTCTGCACTACGGCGGTGGCGTGATCGAGGACAAGAAGTTCAAGTCCGTCATCCCCCCGGGCTCGACGAACACGCTGATCGGCCCGGGCGACACCGTCTACACCTACCCGATCGACCAGCGCTCGTACATCATCGGCGGCGACGGCGCCGACACCGACGCGGCCGACGAGGTCACCGTGGTCAGCAAGGACAACGTCCGGCTCGGCGTCCGGGTCCAGGTCTACTTCACGCTGAACCGCGACGAGGCGGTGCTGAAGTCGTTCCACGAGCGGATCGGGCTCAAGACCGACGCCTACGAGGACGACGGCTGGGACCAGATGCTGCAGAGCTACTTCCGGCCCCAGATCGACCGGGCGCTGGCGGCGGTCGCGGCCGACTACGGCTGGGCCGAGCTCTACAACAACGAGTCGAAGAAGGCGGCGTTCCAGTCCGCCGCGGCCAAGGAGTTCACCCGGCTGCTGCCGGCCGCCGTCGGTGGTGACTACTTCTGCGGCCCGTCGTACAACGGCACCAACGACTGTGGCGAGCTGTCCTTCACGATCCAGAAGCCGACGCCGCTGGACAAGGGCATCATCGACGGCCTCGAGGCCAAGCAGCGGGCCGAGCTGGCCAAGGCGACCCAGGAGCAGAAGAACCAGCAGGTCAACGTCGAACTGCAGTCGGTCAAGGCGCAGGTCGCGATGCTCGGCGCGCAGGGCTACCTGCTGAAGACCGCGATCGAATCGGGCAAGATCCAGTTCATGGTCATCCCGCAGAACGGCAACGTCAGCATCCCGGTGCCGACACCGACCACCACGACCCAGCAGCCCGCCAACTGAGCTGAGCTGGGACATGTCCGCGCTGCCGTCGCACCTCGAGCTCGTGCAGGGCGTCGTCCTGCCCAAGCCGGTCGGCGCGGACCCGGTCCTCGACTTCGTCAACACCCGGTCCGACTGGACCACCCGTGGCCCGGCCCGGACCGAGTGGCTGACGTCGTACGAGGCCTTCCTGATCTGGACCTCGTACGTCGGCCTGGTGCCGCCGGCGACCGTGTTCCGGCTGATCGAGCAGGCCGGTGGCAAGCCGACCGAGGCGGCGCGGCGGCTGCACGCGACACTCGAGTTCAGGACCGAGCTGTACGACGTCCTGACCGGGCAGGCGACCGATGAGTCGTTCGAGGCCGTGGCCCGGGTGATCGAACGGGCGTCCGGGCGACGGCAGCTGGTCCTGGCGGACGACGGCCCAGTGTGGGAGCTGCCGGAGGATCTGGCGCTGCCGCTGGACAACCTGGCGCTGCTCGCGGGTGAGCTGCTGACCGGGCCGTCGCGGGCGCACGTTCGGATGTGCCCGGGGGAGTCGTGCGGCTGGTTGTTCCTCGATCCCCGCGGGCGCCGGCGGTGGTGTTCGATGGCCACCTGCGGGAACCGGGCCAAGGTCCGCGCGCACGCGGCGCGCGCCCGTTAGTTGAAGACGGCGGGGTCGACCGTGATCCACGTGTGCCGGGCGCGGGCGAGCACGCGGCCGTCGGCGTCGTACAGGGTGCTGGCGGTGAACGTCTTGCGGCCCTCCTCACCGAGGTAGCGGCCGAGTGCCACGCACTGCTCGCCGGGCTGCGGGCGCGCGTCGATGCAGGCCGTCAACTGACCGAGCACCGACGGGCGGCCCTCCAGGTCGATCGCCCAGCCGCCGGGGCAGTCGAGCGCGGACCACAGGAAGACGTCGTCCACCAGGCCGCCGGTCACCAGATCGCCGCCCGGCTGCCACGTGCACGCCGTCCGTCCGTCGCCGAGCGGACCCGGCTTGAGTTGCAGGCCGTCCGCGTTCTCCGGCCCGCAGACGAAGCAGCTCGGGAACGGATGATTGCTCAAACCCTTGTACGCCGCCTCGGCCGCGCGAGCCTCGTCGGGCGATACCGGGTCGATGGTCGCGTCGGCCAGGAAGTCCGCGTCCACCGGTACGGCGTCGGCAACGACGGCCTCGCCGTCCGTCAACCGCGCCCCTTCGACGTCCGCGTCCAGCGTCAGGTCCTTCTCGATCGGCGGCGGCATTCGCAGCGTCACCCGCGGCACCACGCCGGCGTCGATCCGCGCGGCCAGCGCCGTACCCACCTGTCCGGCGACGTACCCGCCGTTGCCCGACCGCTTGGGTCCCTGAAACCGCCGTTCCACCCGAACCAGACTCATACCGCATGACCCTAACCAGACGCCCGATCCGGCCGGCAACCGGACCGCGATCGGGACGTGTGAGGGCTGTGAACCATGGGAAGGAAGGAGTTTTCAGATAAATCTGAGGAATTCTCGGAGATTAAAGAGCTAAGCCCTCCAGTTCAAACGACCGCTTGAACTATGCTGACTGCAGGCTACGGCGAGTGAGCAGGTGGGGTGCCTGAGCGAGCGGTAGCCGGGGGGAAGGAGAAGTCTGTGGAAACACCGGTCGAATCGACCCGGGAGAGATTGCTCAACGTCGCCGAGCAACGCTTCGGTGAAGGGGGCTACGAAGGAACGTCGCTGCGTGCCATCACGGTGGCGGCGGCCGCGAACATCGCCGCGGTCAACTACCACTTCGGCTCGAAGGAGGCCTTGCTGCGAGCCGCGGTCGCGCGGGCGATGGCGCCGGTCAACGCCGAACGCCGGCGCCGGCTGGACCAGTTGGAGGCCCGCGGCGGGCCGAGTCCGGAGCAGCTGATCCGGGCATTCATCGAGCCCGGGCTGGACCTGGTCCTGCGCCGGGGTGATCGTGGCGCGGTGGTCGCGCGTTTCATCGGCCGGATCGCGTTCGATCCGAGCCAGCGGATCCGGGAGTTGTACGCCGCCGAGTCCGACCCGATCGAGTCGCGGTACCTGGCCGCGCTTCAGTCGGCCCTGCCACACGCCTCGCCCGAGGCGGTCGCCTTCGGATACGTGAACATGCTCGGACTGCTTGCGTTGCACCAGTCCCAGGCCTTGTCCCGCGCGCCTGGCGTGGATGATGTCGAGGACCCGGGCAAGCTGGCCGAGAACCTGGTCACGTTCCTGGTCGCCGCCTTCGACCGGGGCCTTCGGACCTGATCCGGTGGCGGCCGATGACCCGCGGCGCCCTGCCCGCGGATTTTCGGACGCAACTGAACCAGGGACACCAGTGGTCTGGTCGAGGGTGTCCAGAGATTGCTCACGGATGTTCGGACTGCCCGGTAACGCTGCATAATGGCGCTCCGTGGACCCCTGTGAAGTCGTGGTTGCCGTCGATCTCGGTGGAACCCGGATGAAGTGCGGCCTGGTCGCCGCGGACGGTGCCGTGCTGCACCGCGAGACCAGGCCGACTCCCCGGGAGGCCGGGGGCCGCGCCGTGCTCGATGCCCTGCTGGAGACCGTCGTCGAGCTGAGCCAGAAGGCGACTGCGGACGGTCACCGAGTGCGTGCGATCGGTGTCGTCGTGCCCGGCGTCATCGACGCCGAGACCGGCACGGTCGGCGCCGAGAACCTGGCCTGGGTCGGTACGCCGGTGCGCGCCGAACTGGAGGCCGCGATCGGAGACGGCGTACCGATCGTGCTCGCCCACGACGTCCGCGCCGGCGGGTACGCCGAACTCCGCCAGGGCGCGCTCACCGGCACCACGAACTCGATGTTCCTGCCGCTCGGCACCGGCATCGCCGCCGCGATGGTGATCGACGGCTCGCTGGTCAGCGGCGACGGCTGGGCCGGCGAACTCGGCCACACCCGGTTCGTCCACGGCGATGCGGCCGAGCAGTGCGCCTGCGGCCAGTGGGGCTGCCTCGAGACGGTCGCCTCCGCGGCTGCGCTGGCCCGCAGGTACGGCGCCCGGACCGGCCGCACCGTGGACGGTGCACGTGAGGTCCTGGAGTTGCTGGCCGCCGGTGATCCGGACGCCGCGCACGTCTGGGACGACGCACTGAAGGCGCTGATCGATGCGCTCGTCCTCTACACGACCCTGGTCGCGCCGACTCGGATCGCGATCGGCGGCGGACTGGTGGGCGCGGGGGAGACACTGCTGCAACCGCTGCGCGACGGCATCCACGCGCGGCTCACCTTTCAGCGCGAGCCCGAGATCGTGGCCGCCGTACTCGGTGAGGACGCGGGCTGCCTCGGCGCCGCGGTGATGGCCTGGGACCGCGTGACGGCCGACGAGAGTGGAGATCAGACCGTATGACTACCTATCGCGTGGGCCGGCTCGTCACGCCGGACGACGTGCTGGAGAACGCCTGGATCCAGGTGGTCGACGCGGACATCGTCGCGTTCGGCCGCAGGTCGGAGGGGATGCCGGCCGACGGCAAGCGGCCCGAGGATCTCGGCAACGTCACCGTCGTCCCGGGCTTCGTCGACATCCACACCCACGGTGGCGGCGGATCGACGTACTCGACGACCGATCCGGAGGAGGCGCGCAAGGTTGCGGCCTTCCACGCCCGGCACGGTACGACGACCACGCTCGCCAGCCTGGTGACGGCGCCCCTCGATGACATCGTCTCGCAGACCGCCTGTCTCGCCGACCTGATCACCGATGGCGTGATCGCCGGTGTCCACCTGGAAGGTCCGTTCCTGTCCGCGGCGCGGTGTGGTGCGCACGAGCCGACGCTGCTGCGCGACCCGGTCGCCGACGACGTCACGAAGGTCCTGAGCGACGCGGTGAAGATGGTGACGATCGCGCCGGAGCTCGAGCACGGACTGGACGCGATCCGCCAGGTCGTCGACGCGGGTGCCGTCGCCGCCCTCGGGCACACCGATGCGACGTACGAGCAGATGATCGCCGGCGCCGACGCCGGGGCGACCGTCGCCACGCATCTGTTCAACGGGATGCGGCCGTTCCACCACCGCGACCCGGGTCCGGTCGGTGCCGCCCTGAACGACGAACGGCTGCTGCTCGAGGTGATCAACGACGGGCTGCACCTGGATCCGCAGGTCGTCCGCGTCGCCCTCGCGGCGGCCGGGGTGAACCGGATCGCCCTGATCACCGACGCGATGGAGGCCACCGGGATGCCGGACGGCCGGTACAAGCTCGGCGACCTCGAGGTGGACGTGAAGGAAGGCCTGGTGACGCTTGCCCACGGCAAGCATTCGATCGCCGGCAGTACCTTGACGATGGACGTGTCCTACGCCAACGCGGTGAAGGCCGGTGTGTCCCTGGTGGACGCGTCCCGGATGGCGTCGACAACGCCGGCGCAGGCCTTCGGCTGGTACGACGTGGGCGCGATCGAGACCGGCAAGCGGGCGGACCTGGTGGTGCTGGACGACGAGTACGTCGTTCAGAAGGTGATGCGGGCAGGGTCGTGGCTGGACTGATCGGGACCATCACCCTCAACCTCGCGCTGGACGTCACGTACGAGGTCGACCAGCTCGTCGTCGGTGGCAGTCATCGCGTCGGTACTGTTCGGCAGCGGGCCGGTGGCAAGGGTGTGAACGTCGCCCGGGTGGCGTCGACGTTGGGGCACCAGGTGCTGGTGCTCGGGTTCGTCGGCGGTGTGACCGGTGAGCTGGTTGCGGAGGAACTGTTCGATGCGGGCCTCACCGCACTGCTGACGCCGATCGCCGGGGAGACTCGGCGTACCGTTGCCATCGTCAACGGTGCCGACGGGGACGCGACGATCTTCAACGAGACCGGCCCTTCGGTGACCGCCGACGAGTGGCGTGCGTTCGGGGACCGGATGCCGTGGTCACGATTGGGCGTGCTGGCCTGTTCGGGCAGCATCCCGCCGGGACTGCCCGCTGACGCGTACGCCGAGCTCGCGGTCCGCGCGCGGCATCACGACGTACTGACCGTGATCGACGCCGGCGGTGCCGCGCTGACCGCGGCTGCGAAGGCTGGTGCGGTGGTGCGGTCCAACGCGGCCGAGTTGCGTGACGCGCTGGGTGACACGACGGTCGAGGACGGCGCTCGTCAGCTGGTCGGGTTGGGTGCGACCGCGGCCGTGATCACCGATGGATCACGCGGGATGGTTGCTGCCAGCAACAAGGGTGTCTGGCGAGCGCTGCCGGTCGAGAAGGTGAGTGGCAACCCGACCGGTGCCGGCGACGCCTGCACAGCTGTGGTTGCGGTGGCTGTCGCCGAGTCGCCGGAGCCCGACTGGTCCGTCGTCCTGAAGTCCGCTGTGGCCGCGTCGGCCGCCGCGGTGCTGACACCGGTTGCCGGGGACATCGATCTGGCCGCGTACCGGCGCTGGCAGCCCCAGGTCACCGTTCGTTAGTCAGAAGGAGAAAGCTCATGCCGTTGGTCTCCGGGGCCGAGGTCGTGCTGGCCGCCGCCAAGGCTGGTCGTGGGGTCGGTGCGTTCAACGTGATCCAGCTGGAGCACGCGACCGCGCTGATCGCCGGCGCCGAGCAGGTCGGTGCGCCGGTCATCCTGCAGATCAGCGAGAACGCGGTGAAGTACCACGGCGCCCTCAAGCCGATCGGCGTCGCCACCCTGGCCGCCGCGGCCGCCGCGACGGTCCCGGTCGTCGTCCACCTCGACCACGCGATGGACCGCGACCTGGTCACCGAAGCGGTCTCACTCGGCTTCACCTCCGTCATGTACGACGCGTCGAAGCTCGAGTACGCCGACAACGTCGCGTCGACCACCGAGGTCACGGCGTTCTGTCACGACCACGGGGTGTTCGTCGAGGCCGAGATCGGTGAGGTCGGCGGCAAGGACGGAGTGCACGCACCCGGCGCCCGCACCCGCCCCGAGGAGGCCCTCGCCTTCGCCGAAGCGACCGGCGTCGACGCCCTGGCAGTCGCCGTCGGCTCGTCCCACGCGATGACCGAACGTACGGCGTCCCTGGACTTCGACCTCATAGCCGAACTCCACACCGCCGTCCCCGTCCCCCTCGTCCTGCACGGCTCCTCCGGTGTCGCCGACCCCGACCTCACCCGAGCCGTCGAGGCCGGCATGACCAAGGTCAACATCGCCACCCACCTGAACAACGTCTTCACCGCCAAGGTCCGCGAAGTCCTCGCCGGCAACCCGACCCTGGTCGACACCCGCAAGTACCTCGGCCCGGCCCGCGACGAGGTAGCCGCCGAGGTGGCCCGCCTGCTGACCATCCTCAGAGCGACGCCCTCAGAGTGAAGCGCCGCCCCGGACCCAGTGCGCCCGCAGCTCGTCGCGTGCCTGCTGGACCCGCGCCCGAGCGCTCTCATCGGGTACTTCGAAGTCCTCGATCAGCCGGGTGAGCGCCAGCTCCAGCGCCGCGACCGCCGCGTCCTCCTCGGTCAGCTCGGCTTCGGTCACCCCGCGCAGACCGACCGCGAGCGCGGCGAGGCCCGCCACCTCCTGCGGGGTCAGCCGCAGCCGGATCTCCGTCCTCGTGTCCACGGTTGCTCCTTCGCTTCTTGGTACAGTCATCGTGCAGTGCAACGACCGTGTTGCACAAGAGCGCTCGGTGAGGAGTGGCCGGAGATGACCATCGCGGTGGACGAGACGCTGCGCGAGGCGACCGTCGCCGTACTCGCCGAGCACGGCTGGTCCGGTGTCACGCTGGAGCGGGTCGCCGAGAAGGTCGGCCGGTCCCGCGTCACGCTGTGGCGGCAGGGGCTGACCGTCGAACTGCTGCTGAACTCGCTGCTCGACGCGCTGGCCGAGGACTACCGGGACACGATGTGGCCGATCCTGGCCGGTTCCGGCACCGGCCGCGAAGGCCTGGTCAAGACACTCGAGGCCTTGTTCGACGTGATCGACCGGCATCTGCCGCTGATCCTGTCCTCGGACCTGGTGTTCCACCAGGAGCAGGCACGCAACGGCCCGGTCTCGTTCATCGATCCGTTCGAGCGGTTCCTGCGCGAGGGCGAGCAGGACGGATCGCTGCATCCGCACGGCCGGATCAGCGACGTGGCCGAGGTGCTGATGGTGTCGGCGACCTTCACCTACGTGCACATGCGCGGCCGGCACCACTGGTCCAAGGCCCGGGTCCGCCGGCTCACCCTCGACCTGACCCTCCGCGGAGTCCTGAACTTCTGAAACATGGTCGTTGCATTTTCTGCAACAGTCATGTTTCACTGACGGGACCGACAGCTTTGGAGGGGCGCCATGACACTTCCCTACGCCGAACCGTTGATCCGCCGCGAGCCGCCGCCGCGCGTGATCCCCGAACCCCCCCGCGTCGGCGAGCCCGGCGGGGATCCGTGCGGACTCTGCGACTGGCTGGCTTCGTTCGAGAAGTCCGAACACCGGCCGCCGCTCTGGATGGACGACAACTGGGCCCTGTGCCCGGCCAAGGACGTCACCATCCCGGGAGTGGTCTGGCTCGCCAGTCGAGGTCACCACGACAGCTTCGCCGACCTGCCCGCGGCCCACGCGACCAGTTACGGTCCGGTGGTCGCCCGGATCGAGCGAGCGATCCTCGGTCTCGGCGGCATCGCCCGGGTCCACGTCTATCGTTGGGGCGACGGTTCGGCCCATTTCCATGTGTGGTTCTACCCGCGCCCGCTGGGCATGCTCGAGGCGCGCCGGGAGATGCTTCCGCTGTGGGCCGACCTGCTGCCCCCGGCGCCCGAGGAGGACGTTGCCGATGCCGACCGGAAGATCGCCGCGGCGATGGCGGCGGCCGACTGACATGAGTGCCGCCCAGCCGCATCCCACCCTGGCCCGGCGGCTGGGCGTCGGCGACGCCGTCGTGGTCGGCCTCGGTTCGATGGTCGGGGCCGGGGTCTTCGTGGTGTGGGGGCCGGCTGGGCGTGCCGCCGGATCGGGGCTGCTGATCGGGTTGGCGGTTGCCGCGGTTGTCGCCTACTGCAACGCGGTGTCCTCGGCTCAGTTGGCGGCTGTCTATCCGGTCTCGGGTGGGACGTATGTGTACGGGCGGGAGCGACTGGGGGAGTGGTGGGGCTTCGCCGCCGGGTGGTGTTTCGTGGTGGGGAAGACGGCGTCGTGTGCCGCGATGGCGTTGACCTTCGCGACGTACGCCGTACCTGGTGGTGGGTGGTTGCGCAGACTGGTCGCGTTGGCCGCCGTGGCCGGGTTGGCGGCGGTCAACTATCGCGGTGTCACCAAGACCGCACGACTGACAAGGATCCTGGTCGCCTGCACGCTCGCAGTCCTCGCGCTCGTCTTGATCGTGCTGTTCACCGGTGAGCCCCATCGCGACCTCGAGTTCACCGGCACCTCGCCGTACGGCGTCCTGCAGGCGGCGGGACTGTTGTTCTTCGCGTTCGCCGGGTACGCGCGGATCGCGACCATGGGTGAGGAGGTCCGCGAGCCGGCGAAGACCATCCCGCGTGCGATCAGCACCGCCGTCATAGTTGCTATCGGCATCTACCTTGCCGTCGGTGTGGCACTGCTGCTCGTGCTCGATCCGGCCACGACCATCGCGCCGCTCGCCACCGCGGTCGACACCGTCGGCGCGGCCTGGGCCAGTCCCGTCGTCCGGATCGGAGCTGCCCTCGCCAGCCTCGGCGCACTCCTCGCCCTGATCGCCGGCATCGGCCGTACGTCGCTCGCGATGGCACGCAACCGCGACCTGCCCGGCTGGCTGGCCGCCGTCCATCCGCGCTTCCAGGTCCCGCACCACGCCGAGATCGCGCTCGCCGTGGTCGTCGGGATCCTCGTGCTGACCACCGACCTGCGCGGAGTCATCGGCTTCTCGTCGTTCGGCGTCCTGCTGTACTACGCGATCGCCAACGCCTCCGCGTTCACCCAGCCGGCCGACCAGCGTCGATGGCCCCGTGCCCTCAACGTGATCGGCCTCATCGGCTGCGTCGTTCTCGCCGTCACCCTCCCGTGGACTTCAGCAGTGGTGGGAGCCGGACTCCTCGCGATCGCCCTGATCGTCAGGAAACTCAGGACAGGTCGCGGCGGATCCGCCAGAAGCTGAACCCGGTCAGTCCCAACGCCAGGAGCAGGAACAGCCCGAACTCACGCCACTGCAGAGCCCAGAAGGTGCTGGCCTCGAAGTACTTGATGTGCTGCCGGTAGCCCTCGTCCGCCAGGCGTTCGAAGCAGGCCGCCGCCTTCGCCGGTGGGACGCGCGGTTCCAGACCGGGAGGAGGTCCGGGCTCGCAGTCGATCATCCAGCTCGGCAACGTGCTCACCCTCTTGCCGGACTTGTCCACGGTCTCGTCGGACAGTTTCCAGGCGCCGACGGACCCGCTGGCCACCTCGATCTGCTTCACCTCTGGAGGAGTGGAGTCCCCGGTCAGCATGAAGCCGCGGAGGTTGTCCAGGCTGACGGTCAGGTAGGACTCCGTCGGCGCGAGCAGGTGCGGCCGGATCAACGTCGGCGTGACGATCTGCACCAGGATCACCGCGGCCAGCGTGATTGCGAGCGCGACCAAGGTACGACGGACGACCAGTCCGACCGCGACTCCGAGCGCGAACGCGAACGCGGCGTACCCGATCGGGACCAGGCCGCGAGCGCTGAAGACCGGCGGGAACATCCGCGGCAGGTAGGTGTTCGACTCCTGGCCGGCGTTGATCGCGTCGTCGATCGGGTTGACCCACCAGGTCACCGCAAGGCTCAGTACGGCCGTGATCGCAATCGCGGTGAGTCCGGTGAACCCGACCTTGGTGGCCAGCCAGCGCCACCGCGAGACACTCTGGCTCCACGCCAGCCGGTGGGTGCCGGTCTCCAGTTCGCGGGCGATCAGCGGTGCGCCCCAGAACGCCCCGATCACCGGCGGAACGGCGTACAGCAGGACCTGACCGGCGATGTAGAGGAACGGGTTGAGGCGCTCGAAGCCGAGGTTCTTGATGAAGTCGTCGGTCAGGCGGTGGTAGTCGTCGAGCAGGCCCGGGCCGGTCAGCGCCAGGACGACCGCGGCCGCGGCGATCACGGACGCGACCACGAGGAACTGGACTCGGAACTGCCGCCAGGTCAGCCAGATCATCGCTGCACCTCCAGGACGGGACGTAGGGGTTGGGCGGGGACGCTGCTGGCCATGTAGGCCAGTACCAGGTCCTCGAGGGTGAGTTGGGTGACGGTCCAGGCCGGGTCGAGGATCGGCTTCTCGGTGCGGATCAGGAACGTCGACTGCACGTCGGTGTGGCTCTCGGTCACGACGTGCTGATCGCCGGGCAGATCCTTGGCGGCGCGTCGTGGACCGGTCAGCCGGAAGTGGGTCGCCAGCAGCGTGTCGATCTCGCCGCTGACCTGGACCCGCGAATCGACCAGCACGATCAGGAAGTCGCAGGACCTCTCCACATCGGAGACGAGGTGGGAGGACAGTACGACGCTGAGCTCCTGCTCCGCGACCGCCCCCATCAGGTCCTGCAGGAACTCGCGCCGGGCCAGTGGGTCGAGCGCGGCGACCGGTTCGTCGAGGATCAGCAGGTCGGGCCGCTTGGCCAGGCCGAGCGTGAGTGCGAGCTGGGCTCGCTGGCCGCCGGACAGCTTGCCGGCCTTCTGCTTCGGGTCGAGTCCGAGACGCTGGATCCGCTGGGCCACGATGGGATCCCAGCCGGGGTTGAGTTTCGCACCGAGCTTCAGGTGATCGGCGACGCTCAGCCGGGCGTACGTCGGCGTGTCCTGAGCGACGTACCCGACCTTGGCCTGCTGCGCGCCGGGCGGGCCGCCCAGTACCTCGACGGATCCGGCGGTCGGTGTGAGCATCCCGACGGCCAGGTTGAGCAGCGTGCTCTTGCCGGCGCCGTTCGGGCCGACGAGCCCGACGACATGTCCGGCCGGCACTTCCAGATCGCAGTCGGTCAGCGCCCAGCGCCGGCCGTATCTCTTGCCCAGGCCGCGGGCCTGCAGGACGGCGGTCATCCTAAGTCCTCCAGAGCGGCGGACCGAAACGTGGTCAGGAACAGCGCCTCGATGCTTTCGTCGTCGAGGCCGGCCTTGCGCGCCTTGGCCAGCCAACGGCGCAGGTCCTGCCGTAGCGGGCCGTGTGCGGCCAGCGTGTTGTCGGTCAGTGTCCGGGTCACGAATGTGCCGCGTCCGGGCCGGGCCTGCACCAGGCCTTCGTGCTCCAGCTCGCGATACGCCTTGAGCACCGTGTTCGGGTTGATCGCCAGCGCCGCGACGACGTCCTTCACCGTCGGCAACTGGTCGCCCTTGCGCAGCAGTCCGAGTCGCAGTGCGTTCCGGACCTGCTGGACGATCTGCTGGTACGGCGACACCCCCGACCGCCCGTCCAGATGGAACTCGATCATCAACCAAACCCCATTCATCTAGTTACCTAGCACTATAGGGGTATGGCTCAAGCGGGCGTCAAGACCTGCGGATGGCGCCGTACCGGCGGAGCGCCTCGCGGCGGGCGTCGGCGTGGTCGACGACCGGTTCGGGGTAGCCGCTGGCGCCGCCGTGCTGCCACGGCTCGTGGACCGCGCCGCCGTCGAGATCGCGCAGCTCGGGCACCCAGCGGCGGACGTACGCACCGTCGGGATCGAACTTCTTGCCCTGGCCGACCGGGTTGAAGATCCGGAAGTACGGCGCTGCGTCCGCACCGCAACCGGCCACCCACTGCCAGTTCAGCGAGTTCGACGCGAGGTCGCCGTCCCGCAGCGACCGCAGGAACCAGCGGGCGCCGACCCTCCAATGCACGTGCAGGTCCTTGACCAGGAACGACGCGACCACCATCCGCACCCGGTTGTGCAGAAAGCCGGTCTCGGCGAGCTGCCGCATCCCGGCATCGACGAACGGATACCCAGTCCGCCCTTCGCGCCACGCGTCGAACAGTGCGCCGGGTTCGTCGTACTCCATCCGCTCGAACTCGGGCCGCAGTGGTTTCCAGGCGGCGTCCGGATGCCGCGCGAGCAGGTCCGCACAGAACTCGCGCCAGGCGAGCTGGCGACGGTAGGCGTCCGCGCCGTGACTGCGCTTGCGGGCAAGGTCGCCGAGCATGGTGCGCGGGTGGATCTCGCCGTACTTCAAGGGGATCGACATCCGCGAGGTGCTGTCGAGATCCGGCCGATCCCGCTCGTCGTCGTACCGCGCGACCTCGTCCACGTACTCATTCCAGTGCTCGAGCGCGGCGCCGTCGACTGTGCTCTTCGGAAGATCCTCGCCGCCGGCCACGAGCCAGCCGACGTTCGCCGGCGCATCGACCGGGCGGCGCCAGCCGTGCTCGAGCCAGGCCCGGAAGTACGGCGTGAACACCTGGTACGGGCGATTCTGCTGGTTCAGGATGCGCCCGGGAGCGATCGCGTACGGCGATCCGGTCGCCACCAGCGGACACTTCAATGAGGCTTCAACTTCTTTGTCCCGGCGCTGTCCGTAAGGGCCGTAGTCCGCGCTGATGTGCACGCTGGCCGCACCGACTTCTTCGGCCAGCGCCGGTACGACGATTGCCGGATCACCTCGTCGTACGACGAGCCGGCCGCCAATGGAGTCGGAGAGTCGGCGCAACGCCGCCGCCAGTTCTTCACGGCGTGGATCACCTGAGCGGTCCCACAGTTGCGGGTCGAGTACGAACAGACCGAGCACCTGTCCACCGCCTGCCGCGACCGCGTCGAGCAGCGCAGGATTGTCCGCCAGCCGGAGGTCCCGCCGGAACCACATCACCGCAGGCATCATCGGTCCATCCTGCGTGCTCCCGCGGTTATGACCTACTCGGTCCGCATGTTCACCGGGAATTCGGTCAGGCTTGCCTACATAGGTGAGAATGGTTGTCGTGAGCGAGCTGATCGATACCACCGAGATGTACTTGCGGACCGTCTACGAGCTGGAGGAAGAGGGGATCCTGCCGCTGCGTGCGCGGATCGCCGAACGCCTGCACCAGTCCGGTCCGACGGTCAGCCAAACGGTCGCCCGGATGGAGCGCGACGGGCTGATCAAGGTGGAGGGCGACCGCCACCTGGAGCTCACCGACGTCGGCCGGAAGCAGGCGGTCCGGGTGATGCGCAAGCACCGGCTGGCCGAGCGGCTGCTGGTCGACGTGATCGGGCTGGAGTGGGAGGACGTGCACACGGAGGCCTGCCGCTGGGAGCACGTGATGAGCGACGCGGTGGAGCTGCGGTTGCTCAAGATCCTGAACAACCCGACCGAGTCGCCGTACGGCAATCCGATCCCGGGTCTGGAGGAGCTGGAGACCAGCGGCCAGGCGAGCGGGATCGAGGACTTCCGGATCGGTGTCGAGCCGCTGGACAAGGTGCTCGACGCGTCCACCGGCGAGAGCGTCCGGGTGCTGGTGCGCCGGATCGCCGAGCCGGTCCAGACCGACGACGGTGCGATGGCGGTACTGCGCCGGGCCGGCGCGCTGCCGGGTCGCGAGGTCGACTCGACGATGGACGCCGAGGGTGTCCTGGTCGGCAGCCGCGAGGCGGGTGGCGTGATCAGCGACGAGACCGCCGGCCACATCTTCGTCAGCCGGGTCTGAGTTCAAAGCTGTATTAAGAGACCACCCACGCTGTGCGCTCGATGGTGTACGGCGGGTGGTCACAAGGTAGCCTCACTGCGCGATGTCCGAGAATCTGATCGACTGGCCCGAGTACCTGCGGGAGTTCCACACCGCGACTCCGGGTAGCACCGAAGCCCTGCTCTCCCGCGCGGTGGCCGGCGACCACACGCCGTACCGCTGGCTGGTTCGCGCCGTCTCCGGCGAGGCCCGACGCGTCCTCGACCTGGCCTGCGGCAACGGCCCGGTCTCCCGCGAGCTGCACGGCCACTGGGTCGTCGGCGTCGACAACAACCCGGCCCAGCTCGCCGGCGCGCCAGGTCCGAGGGTGCAGTCGGACGCCTTGCATCTGCCGTTCGCGAACGAGGTGTTCGACGTCGTCACCTGTTCGATGGGCCTGATGGTGCTCCAGCCGCTGCCGGCGGTTCTTGCCGAGGCGGCCCGGGTACTGCGTCGCGGCGGTGTGCTGGCAGCGATCGTGCCCGCCGTACGACCGCTTCGCCGCGGTGACATCCGCACGCTGAGCGGTCTGACCACGCGGCTGCGGTCGACCCCGCAGTTCCCGGCAGGCGGCGAGATCACCGAGCTCAAGGACCAGCTCCACCACGCCGGTTTCGACGTGATGGAGAGCCAGCGGGAGCGGTACGTCTACATGATCCGCAGCCGCGACGACGCCCACCGTCTGGTGAACGCGCTCTACCTTCCCGGTACTCCGGATGTCCGCCGGGACACCGCCGCCGGCTGGCTGGCGGATCGCGCCGAGTCGAAGGACGGCCTCGAGGTCGCGATCCCGATCCGCCGGATCACGGCCATGCGCACCAAGCTCGCTCTGACCGCCTGACGAGTCAGGGGCGTGGATCCGCCCGCGGGTAGGTAGCGTGTGCCTGTGGGTGCGCTGAGCTGGTCCGTCCGGACGGTCGACCGGGCGCTCGACGGAGAGACTGTCTACCGCGAGCTGCTGGCCGAAGAACCTGTTGCGTTCTGGCTCGACGGCAGCCTGACGGATCGGGCGGTACGACGTGTCTCCGTCCTCGGTACGACGGCCGGCCCCGACGCGGAGGTCGTCGTCCGGGATGCCGCCGATGGTGATGTGTTCGTGGAGCTCGGCGAGCGGCTGGCGGAGAAGGCAGGCCGGCTGGACGCCGTACCGGACGAGCTGACCGGACTCTTCAACGGTGGGTACGTCGGGTACTTCGGCTACGAGCTCAAGGCGCTGACCGGGGGAGTCGCGGCGCACGAGGCGCCGACGCCGGACGCGCTGTGGATCTGGGCGAACCGGTTCGTCGTGATCGACCACGACCGCGACATCACCTACCTCGTCGCCGTCGACGAACAAGACGCGGGCGCGGGGTGGCTGGATCGGGCGGTTCGGAGTGCGTCGGACTGGTGGATGTCCGGCGACGGCGTACCGGCGATCGCGCGGCTCGACCTCGAGGCGCATCTCGAGCAGGACCGGCCGACGTACCTGGCCGGGATCGCCGCGTGCATGGCGGCGCTGGAGGCAGGCGAGACGTACGAGGTCTGCCTGACCAACCGGGTCCGCCTGCCGTCCGTGCCCGATCCGTTCGAGTTCTTCCGCTGGCAGCGGGCGGCCAACCCGGCGCCGTACGCAGCCTTCCTCCGGTACGGCGATCTCGCGGTGGCCAGCTCGTCGCCGGAGCGTTTCCTGACCGTGGATGCGGACGGGTGGGCCGAGTGCCGCCCGATCAAGGGGACCGCGCCGCGGGAGGCGGACCCGGCGCAGGACCAGTTGGCGGCGAAGACGCTGGCCGAGGACGAGAAGACCCGGGCCGAGAACCTGATGATCGTCGACCTGATCCGCAACGACCTCGGCCGGGTCAGCCGGCCGGGCACGGTGCACGTGCCGCAGCTGATGCAGGTCGAGAGCTACCGGACCGTCCATCAGCTCGTCACCACGGTCCGCGGCCGGCTGCGCTCCGGGGTGAGCGCGATCGACGCGGTCCGGGCGTGCTTCCCGCCGGGGTCGATGACGGGTGCACCGAAGATCCGCACGATGGAGATTCTCGACGCGTTGGAGTCGAGTGCCCGTGGGGTGTATTCGGGTGCGCTCGGCTATCTGACCGTGGACGGGCGGGCGGATCTGAGTGTGGTGATCCGGACGGCGGTACTGACGCCGGACGGAACGACAGTAGGCGCGGGAGGTGCGATCGTGCTCGACTCCGACCCGGTCGCGGAGTACGACGAAATGGTGCTGAAGGCAATGGCAGCCGTGGGCGGGAACGCCGCGGCCGAAGGGTGGGGGACATGAGTGGTGGTCTGCGGGTGGCGGATTCGTTCTTGGTTGCCGATGGCAAGGTTCGGGGGATCGAGCTGCACCGGGAACGGTTCGTCGGATCGTGTCTGGCGGCGGGGGTGGATGCGGCGGCGTACTGGGACAGGCAGGTCGGCCGGTTGCCGGGTTTCGGTCGCTGGTTTCCTCGGTTCGAGCTGCACGAGTCGGGTGAGCTCGCGGTCCAGCGCCGGCCCGCTCCGCCGACCGGCGGCCGCGTCCGGGTCGCCGTACACGAGGATCCCGATCCACGCACCGAGCCGCGCGTGAAGGGTCCTGACCTGGAGCTGCTGGGCAAGCTGAAGGAGTCCGCCGCGCATCGCGCCGACGAGATCCTCCTCCTCGACCAGGACGGCACCGTGCTGGAGGCCGCCTACTCGGCCCTCGCCTGGTGGGAGGACGACACCCTCTGCTTCCCGCCGTCCGATCGCCCGCTCCTCCCGTCCGTCACCGCCCGACTCCTCCGCCGCGTCGCCACCGCCCAAGGCACGCCGGTCTCCGAACACCCCATCACCCCGGCCGAACTCCAGAACACCACCGAGGCCTGGCTCGTCAACGCCCTGCACGGCATCCGCCCCATCCACGCCTGGTCCGACTCCGCCATGGACCCCCTCCCCAACTCCCACGCCCCCCTCTGGCAATCTCACCTGGAAGCCCTCGCCCAACCCCTCTGACCCACCGATCCGGCTCGGTCGATGGCGGGGTGTTTGCTCGGTAACCGGTAACAACCGGCTATCGGCGAAACAAGCCGCCAGCGAGCCGCCGCTTGTAAAAGTGATATCACTTTGCTACCTTTCAGCTATCCGAGAGGAGCTGGTGATGGCGGAGTTGGACGTTGCGGTGGAGATGCCGAAGCCGAAGGTGACCGAGCGGGTGGCACGCGAGGTCAACGGGTGGCCGATGGCCGGGCTGGCGCTCGTGCTGGTGGTGGGCGCCGTGGTGTTGTTCGTGATCGGCCTGAGCCCGGACCAGGGCGTGCTGATCGTGCTCTCCGTGCTGATCCTCCTGGCCGGCCTGATCGTGGCCGCCGGGCTGACGCCGGTCTCGCCGGGCCGCGCCCGGGTGCTGCAGATCCTCGGCCGGTACGCCGGGACGCTGCGCACCGACGGCCTGCGCTGGGTGAACCCGATCTCCCAGCGGCGTGAGATCTCCACCCGGATCCGCAACCACGAGACGGCCGTTGCCAAGGTCAACGATGCCGACGGCAACCCGATCGAGATCGCCGCGGTCGTGGTGTGGCAGGTCGAGGACACCGCGCAGGCGATGTTCGAGGTGGACGACTTCGTCGAGTTCGTCGCGATCCAGACCGAGACCGCAGTCCGGCACATCGCCAACAGCTACCCGTACGACGTACATCCCGACGAAGGCGGCCTGTCGTTGCGGGACAGCACCGACGAGATCACCGAGACGCTGTCGGTGGAGATCGGCGCCCGGGTGCAGGCGGCCGGCGTGCATGTGATCGAGTCGCGCATCACACACCTCGCGTACGCGCCGGAGATCGCCCAGGCGATGCTGCGCCGCCAGCAGGCGGGCGCGGTCGTGGCGGCCCGGCAGCGGATCGTCGAGGGTGCGGTCGGCATGGTCGAGCTCGCCCTGGCCCGGCTGTCCGAGCACGAGGTGGTCGACCTGGACGAGGAGCGCAAGGCGACCATGGTCAGCAATCTGCTGGTGGTGCTGTGTGGCGACCGAGACGCCCAACCGGTCGTCAACGCCGGCTCGCTCTACCAGTGAGCGGGCGCTGTGGCCGCCGAACGCAAGAAGATCCTGCTCCGGCTGGATCCCGTGGTGCATGACGCGCTGGCCCGGTGGGCGGCCGACGACCTGCGCAGCACCAACGCTCAGATCGAGTACCTGCTCCGGCGGGCGCTGGCCGACGCCGGCCGGCTGCCGTCAGGCGTCGGCAAGATCCGCCGCCCGGGCCGTCCGGCCAAGGAGGAAGACCATGAGTAGAGCTGTGGTGACGCCGCTGCGGCGGCCCGCCCGGAGCGTCGCGACCCGGCGCCCGGCCCGTGCTCGGAAGACCGTTGCCCTCGGCAAGGCCAAAGTTCCGGATGCCTTGGCAGCAAGGCTGTTCCTGCTCGCCTACGACCCGATGAAGGGCCGCCTGACGAACACTTCGAAGCTCGGAAAGCTGCTCCGCGCGGCCGCGTTGGTCGACCTCCAGCTCGCCGGGAACCTTGCCGACGACAACGGTCGCGCCCGGCTGACGAAGGTGGCCGCGCCGGAGGATCAGGTCCTGGCGGGGATCCTCGCCGACATCGGTGGCCGCGGTCCGCGCAAGTGGAAGACCTGGGTCGACCGCCGGCAGCGCGCGATGGTCCGCGAGGTCCGCGGCGACCTGGAGCGTGCCTACCTGATCAGGGTCGAGCCGTACCGGGTCCTCGGTCTGTTCCCGGCCCATCGCATCACGCTGCGGCACCCGCTGATTCGGCGCCAGGTGCTGCAGAGTGCGACGGACACACTCCGCCCGTCCCGGCTGGTCACACGCGTGGACCTCCGTGATGCAGCCGTCGTCGTACTGGCCGCGACCGCGGACCTGCGCACGGTCGTCACCAAGGACCAGCGCCTCCGCCACAAGGATCGGCTGGCGCAGCTCGGTGTCCGGGTCGGACCCGTCGTACCGGCGCTGAAGAAGTCTCTGCAGCAGTCGTCGTACGCCGCAGGAGGCTGACCCCATGAGGTGCTATGGTTCGTTACTCAAGTAATGAACCGGTGGACCGAGTGAGGGCAGAGAGGGGGCCGTGGTGTTCGACGATCGGAGTCCGATCTATCTGCAGATCGCGGAGCAGATCAAGAACGACATCGTGACCGGTGCCCTCGCCGAGGACGAACAGGTCATGTCGACCAACCAGTACGCCGCGTTCTACCGGATCAACCCGGCGACCGCGGCCAAGGGCTTCGCCCAACTGGTCGACGAGGGCGTGCTCTACAAGAAGCGCGGGATCGGGATGTTCGTCAGCCCGAACGCGCGTCTGCTGCTGCGCACCGGCCGGCAGGACTCGTTCTTCGCCGACGTGGTCGACCCGATGATCCGCGAGGCCAAGGCCATCGGCGTTCCGCTCAAGGACGTCGTCCAGCACATCCGCACAGTGGAAGCCTGATGACCACCAGCACTCTTGAACAGACCGCTCTCGCTGTGCGGACCGAGAACCTGTCGGTCCGGTTCGGCGGCGTGCCGGCGCTCGATCGGCTCGACCTGCGCCTCGCGCCCGGCAAGATCCACGGTCTGCTCGGCCGCAACGGTTCCGGGAAGAGCACGCTCGCCGCGACCCTGGCCGGCTTCCGGCGCCCGGACGAGGGCCGGGTGCTGGTCGAGTCAGCCGAGCTCGGCACGGCGCAGGAGCCGTACGAGAACGCGGTCGTCACCAGCCGGGTCTGCCTGATCCGCGAGTCCGGTGACCTGGTCGACGCGGCGCCGGTGAAGCACGTGCTCGGGCTCGCCTCGAGCTTGCGTCCGTACTGGGACGACGACCTGGCCGGCGAGCTGCTGGATCGGTTCGAGGTGCCGACCGGCAAGAAGGTGAGCAAGCTCTCCCGCGGTAAGAAGTCCGCCCTCGGGGTCGTGCTCGGGCTGGCCAGCCGGGCACCGCTGACGATCTTCGACGAGACCTACCTCGGCATGGACGTCCCGTCCCGCAACCTGTTCTACGACGCCCTGCTCGCCGACTACGCCGAGGTGCCGCGGACGATCGTGCTGTCGACGCATCTGGTCACCGAGGTCAGCCCGATGCTCGAGGAGGTCGTGATCCTCGACAACGGCCGCCTCGTCACCCAGTCGCCGGTGGACGCGCTCCGCGGCCGTGGCGCCTCGATCGTCGGACCGGCCGCCGCGGTGGACGACTTCACCGCCGGGTTCACCGTGCTCGCGGAAGAGAGGCTCGGCGGCACCAAGTCCACCACCGTGCTCGGCGATCTCGATCCCGCCCTGCTCGCCGAGGCGACGCGGGCCGGACTGGAGGTCGGCCCGGTCGGCCTGCAGGACCTCTTCGTGCACCTCACCGCCCCGACCTCTGGAGCTCGTTCATGAGTGCGGCAGTCGACAATCGAACCGAGGCCACCCAGCGAGTTGCCGTTGCCACGTCGATGCCGCGCGGCGTGACGTCGTGGTACCGGCTGCGGCAGGTCCTGCACGCGATGATGATCGGCTCGCGGCCGATGATCCTCGGATACTGGGCCATCATGCTGATCGCCTTCGCTGTAGGCGGTTTCATCGTCCAGACCGTCTCCGGTGGGACCGGGTACAGCACGTGGGACTACGGCACCCAGTCGCCGAAGTACTTCTCGATGGCGGTCGGCATCATGCTCGCTCCGGCATACCTGAAACTGATGGTCGCGCAGGGCGTCACCCGGCGGATGTTTTCCGTTGCCTCGAGCATCTTCCTGGTCGGGGCCACGGTGGCGACCGCGCTGTTGTGGGTGCTGGTCTACCAGGTGGAACGCGTGATCTACGACTGGCAGGGCTGGGCCCAGGCGATGGAGAACCGGCACCTTTTCACCAGTACCTCGCAGGTCGGGATGATCTTCACCGAGTTCTTCCTGCTGATTGTGGCGCATGAAGCAGCCGGCTGGTTGCTCGGCATCACGTTCTACCGTCTCGGCTTCTGGCGCGGAGTACTGCTGCTGCCGCTGTCCGTGCTGCCGGCCGCGGCGACCGAGTTCCTCCTGGTCGCCGAGTGGCTGGCCGAGCCGCTGTCACGTCTCAGCTACGATCGTCCACCACTGGCCGTCGCGGTACCGGCCGTTGCGGTGGTCACAGCGCTCGGGTTGTACGCCGGTTATCTGCTGCTGCGACCGATGGCGTTGAAGCCGGCCAAAGGTTGAACGAGCGATCGATGTTATGCACAGGGGGTGTGCATAAGTCGGACGATATCTGTGGACGGTTGCCGGGTCGCTGTGGAGAACAGGCGGCAGGTGGCGAAGTGGCGCAAACTGTTGGCAGGAAGGGGTTGTGCGACCCTGGTTGACGGCGGTAGAAATGTCGACACGCCGTTTCTGCGAAGGAGCGGCGGGTCGGGCGAAAACCGGGGGCCCCTCGCAGTGGGGATCCCTACTGAGGTAGACCGGTGACGGGGTCTGCCGGTCCTACGGACTCGTTCGGGAGGCTGGAGACGTCACCTTCCTTCAGCTAATGCGGGGCCCCTCCGACTCATACTCGGAGGGGCCCCGCTTCATGTTCGCGACGCCGTCTAACGGCACTCGCAGGTGCCGAAAAACAGACGCAAGAAAGCCGGCCGGCGCACAGAACGGTTGTGCGCCGGCCGGCGATCCGGGGTCGTGCCCGCCTCGGCCACGACCCCGGAGTCAACGGGTCAGGAGAGCGTGATCGTCAGCGCCGAGGACGAGCCCCGGGCCGCTACCTGCACCTCCACTCCACGCGTCGTGGTGACGAGCTTGTACTGCGCCTCGTGGCCGTCGAGCGACACGCTCTTCACGCTCGCACCGGCCGGAAGTACGGCGCCGATGGTGAACGTTGCGCCGACACCCGTTACCTTGACATCGGTCCGCAATTCCTTGCCTGTAAGGCGTGCGGACACATCGACCGATCCGCGGCCGAGCTGGATGTTGCTGCCGGCCACCTTCTGCTGGCCCCCCGGAAGCTGCGGCACGATCGAGACCCGGCCGTGGCCGAGGTCCGGGTCCACGCCGAGCTGCTGGTGCACGACCGGCCACAGTACGCCGTACGTGCCCCACGCCTGCAGTGCCATCGAGCGGTCGTAGAACGGCCGGCCGATGTTCGCCGCCGAGTCGGGCGACGGCGCGATCTCCGGCATCGCGCCCGGCGTCTCCCACACGTTCGGGTCGAGCTGGATGCGGGCGTTGCCAGTGGTGTAGACCTGCTGCTGACCGGTGCCGAGACGACCGTAGTTGCCTTCCGCAACGGCCATGATCGACGTGTTCAGCGAGAAGATGCTGCGCTCGCTCTTCACCTGCGAGACGACCGGGTCACACGAGGGACCCGGGTTGCCGGCCGGATCGGACGTCGGTCCGGTACCCGTGTGGTAGAGGCCGAATTCGCCTGTGTAGCAACGCCTCTCGCGCTGGTCGAGCGCAATGGCCGCGTGCTCCGGGGAAGCCAGCGGGGACACCGGCTGTCCGGGCCGGACCAGCTCGGCCTCCATCGGAGTGACGCCGATCCAGTGCCGCTGGAAGATCGGCGTGTTGTCGTTCGCGGGGTTCGCCGGGTCGTCGACGGAGTCGGCGTACCCGAGCGCCTGCGGGACCCACCACTGGGACTCGAACCGCGACTCGAGGTCGTCGGCGCGGGTGGTGGCCCACTGCTGGACCTGGGTGTCGTGCCGGGAGGCGGCCAGGTCGGCGAGGTCGCGCAGCCCGCGAGCGAGGTACACGGTGCTGTCGAGCTTCTCGGCGCCCATCCCGCTGCGTTCGACGTTCGCGAGACCCTCGGGCCAGCCGTCGCTGTCCTTGTCGAGCTCGCGGTAGACGTACTGCAGGTTGCGGACGCTGAAGTCGTACATGTCGTCGCGGAAGCGGTCGTCGCCGGTCCACCTCCACAGCAGTGCGACGATGCTCGGGAACTTCACCGTCTCGTCGGTGTTGCCCGCGCTCTGGTTCGAACCGAAGTACACGTCGCCGGTCGGGACGACCTCGTGCGCGACCTTGCCGCTGCGGTCGTTGAGGATGTCGCTGACATCCCGCAACGCCTTGAGGTGGTCCTTCACCGTGCTGAACTGACCGGCCGCGACCGCGGCGTACGCGGTGTACTCACCGTCGGTTGCGAACAACCACGGGTAGTCCGGGAAACCCGCACCGAACCAGCGTGCGGTGCCGACCGTGCCGACTGGTGCCGGGTAGTCCTTGCCCTCGTTGACGTCGCGGATGCGCAGGTTGCTCGCCTCCTGCACGGAGTCGGCCAGGTTCTGCTTGCTCCATTCGACGCTCTGCTGCAGCAGTGGATCACCAGGCAGTTCCACCGCTGACATGCTGTCGATCTGCTGCCGCTCGTCAGCCTTTGCCTTCAGCAACTTGTCCGGGTTGCTCAACGCCCGGCTGTACTCGCGCTGTGCCGAGGACACGCCGGTGTCGGATCCGGCCACCGCGAACCAGACGGTCTTCTCCTTGCCCGGTGCGAGTTGTACGTCGTACGTCAGCCGGCCGCCAGTGCCCTTCCCGACGAGCGAGTCGTCACACCGTGCGGGCGTCAAACCGTCGGCTGGGCAGATCACGGCCGGGTCCTGCGGGCCGCGGTGGTCCGGACCAAGAGCGTGGCCCGTCGGACGCAGGGACGATCCGACGAACGCGGCGTAGTCGTGCGCGGTCGCGTTCGGGTACGACGGCGTGCCCTGCTCGCGGAACCGCAGCGAGCCGTCGGTGTACCCGCCGGTGTCCGGCAGGTTGGCATCGGCCGCACCCGGGGCCGTCCAGCCCCACGGGTAGGACTGCATGAGCTCGGAGTGCGCGTCCACATCGAGCTTGACGGTCTTCGCCGTACCGGACTTGAAGGTGAGTCCGACCAGCGTGGCGCGGATGCCGTCGGGTACGAAGTCGGTCCGGTGGACGCTCACGTCACCGGAGTAGTCGATCCGGCTGTAGGCGTGGCCGCTGGTGTACTTCGCGGCGGCCACGTCCTTGCCGAGCCAGGCGCCGTCGAGGCCGAACCACAGCCCGTCGAGCATCTTGATCGGCTGGGTCCAGAAGCCACCCATCTCACCGCGGATGTGCCAGCCGGTGGCGGGGTAGAGACCGGTCTCGTCGCCCATCGCGTAGGCGCGATCACCGACGACAAGCGACCGACGATCCGCCAGCCGGGTCGATTCGGACAGCTCCGACGGTACGACGCTCTGCGGCGAGCCGCCGGTGCTGAGAGGTGCTGAGCCGGCGGTCGCGGATGCTGAGCCGGCGAGGACAGTTGCAGCGGCCAGCAGGGCGACGCCGACGGTACGGCGTCTGACCCGGCGTGGTGGGGCGGTGCTGCGTCGGACGGTCGGGTGGGGAGTCATGGCGGTTCCTCCTTCTCGCGGCGCGGTTGGGTGCGCACCGCATCAGCCAGGGGCTGAGCTGCCCCTGATCACCAGTTCGGGGTGCAGTAAGCGTTCGGTCGACGCGTCCGGCGGGCCGTCCGGGTCGGTGAGGATGGAGATCAGTTCGGCGGCGATGTCGTCCATCGGTTGCCGCAGGCTGGTCAGGCCGGGGGAGACCACGTCGGCCAGTGGGGAGTCGTCGAAGCCGGTGACGGCGACGTCGACGCCCGGGGTGAGGCCGCGGCGGCCGAGTTCGCGCAGCGCGCCGAGGGCGAGAATGTCGCTCAAGGCAACGATTCCGTCGAGGAACGGGTCCGCGTCGAGCAGCTCGGCGGTGGCCCGGGCGCCTTCGGCGATGCCGTCCTCGCGGCAGCGGACGGCCAGACCCGAGGTGGGCAGACCGAGCTCCTTGCAGGCCGTGCGCCAGCCGCCGAGCCGGTCTTCGGCCAGCCCGGACGACTTCGGCCAGCTGAGAAAGGCGATCCGGCGGCGCCCGGCCTCGTGCAGGTGCCGGACCGCCATCGCGGAGCCGGCCGCGCCGTCGACGTCGACCCACGGACCGGGTTGGGTGGTCTCCTTCCAGACCCGGCCGAAGGAGATGAACGGGATCTTCTGTTCCTTCAGCCAGCCATGCCGCGGATCGTGCGTCTCGGTCTGCGACAGGACGAACCCGTCCACGAGCCGGCGCGCGTGCAGGTCGTCGTACACGGGCATGCCGTCGACGCCGGGTGGGGCGGTGAACAGCAGGATGTGGCGGCCGGTGCGCTCGGCCGCGGCGCAGAGTGCGTGCAGGAACTGGTCCATCACGAGATGGGTCTGGTTCGGCCAGTTGGGGACGCAATAGCCGATCAGCTCGACCGCGCTCGTGCGTAGACTGCGGGCGTTACGGTTGGGCCGGTAGTTGAGCAGTTCGATCGACCGGTTGACCCGCTCGAGGGTGTCCGGCCGCAGCCGGTGCGGGGCGTTCAACGCATTCGACACGGTCTGCACAGAGACCTCCGCGTGCGCAGCGACCTGCTTCAACGTAGCCACGAAGACCTCCCACCGAGGCTTTGAACGTTAAAAACACCGGCAGTCTCCCTCCGGTCCCCGTCCGTGTCAACGGCTCAGAGTGCCGGTGGACGCTGCGTGACGATCGCCAGCGTTTCGGCCGCTGGGAGTGGCGGGATCCAGCGGCCCCACCAGGTCGCGCCGGCTGCCGCGAAGGCCTCGGGATCTCCACCACTGACCTTCAGGTCGAACCCGTCGGTCGTCCCGCGCTCGGCCTCGACTTCCGCGAGCAGACCGCGGACGTCGTCGGGCATGATCTGCTGCGGCGCGTCCGTGCTGCCCTTGTACGCACAGCTCCCGTCCCACCGTCTGATTCGCCGGCGGACGGCGGGCACCAGCAGGTTTCCTCCGACCCAGATCGGGATGCGCGGCGCCTGCACCGGCCGTGCGGTGAGCTGCACGTCATCGAGCCGGTAGTGCTCGCCGGCAAAGGTGACCGGCTCGCCGCTCCACAGCCGGTCGATCACTGTGAGGCCTTCGTCCAGCATCTCCGCGAGCTGCTTCGGCTGGGTGGGTTCACCGACGCGGCCCAGGAACGGATCGCCGGGATCACCGATCCCCACCCCCAGCACGAACCGCCCTCCGGACAGCTGATCCAGCGCCACTGCCTCGGCCGCGACCTTCCAGGGCCGCCGCCGAGGCAGTGGTGTGACCGTCGTACCGATCGTGATCCGTGATGTCGCCGTCGCCATCGCCGCCAGACAGATCCACGGGTCGTAGGTCGGCTCGGTCGCGTCGCCCTGGTAGACGAGGTAGTCCTCCAGGAACAACGCGTCCCAGCCGGAGTCCTCCACGGCGCGCGCGAGGTCCGCGAGACCGCGTGGATCCCGTCCGTGCCCGACCGCCCCGACCGTCACCGAGAATCGCACGCCCGTGACGGTAGTCGGGGGCACCGACAAGTCAGGCCGCGTAACCGCCGTCGATGGTCAGCTCCGCGCCGCTGAGGTACGCCGCGTGCGGGCCGGCCAGGTAGGTGATGGCCGCCGCGACCTCGGCCGTGGTGCCGAACCTCTCGAGCGCGACGAAAGCCGCCTGCGGCTCGGCGAACGGGCCGTCCGCCGGGTTCATGTCGGTGTCGATCGGCCCGGGCTGGACGACGTTCGACGTGATGCCGCGCGGACCGAGCTCGCGGGCGAGGCCCTTGCTCAGACCGACCAGCGCTGCCTTGCTCATCCCGTAGAGCGTCATCCCGGGGAGGGCGGTCCGGGCCGCGACGCAGCTGCCCAGGTGGATCACCCGTCCACCGTCGGACAGTCGCGGTACGGCGGCCTGCGTGGCGGCGTACACCCCACGGACGTTGACCGCGAGCACATGGTCGACGTCGGCCAGGGTGAGGTCGGTGATCGGACCGACCGCCCCGACGCCCGCGTTGTTGACCAGGATGTCCAGGCCACCGAGTTGGTCCGCGGCCCGCTGCACACCGGCGGCCACGGCCACCGCGTCCGCGGCGTCGACCTCGAACGCGAACCCTCGCCGCCCGAGGTCTTCGATCTTCTTCACCACCTCGGCCGCGGCATCCGCGGAGCGGTGGTACGTCACCGCGACATCCGCTCCACTCGCTGCCAAGGCGATCGCGGTCGCCGCGCCGATCCCGCGGCTTCCGCCCGTCACCAATGCCTTCTTGCCAACCAGTTCGTTCATGTCCTCAAGTCCAGCCGGTGATCCGGGGCGAAGCTGGCGGGAATCCGACCCGAGATCCTGGCGTCGTTTTTCCGCGATACCTCGATGGCGCAAATTCGCTAGCGACTGTCGGTGCGGCCAGGGATGCTGGAGGACGTGTACGAGTGCAGGGAGCGATGTGTCCGCGCGGTCCAGTCCAAGGACGCCCGGTTCGACGGCTGGTTCTTCACCGCGGTGCTGACCACCAAGATCTACTGCCGGCCGAGTTGCCCGGTGGTGCCGCCGAAGGTCGAGAACATGCGGTTCTACCCGAGTGCGGCGGCCGCCCAGCAGGCCGGGTTCCGGGCTTGCAAGCGGTGCCGGCCGGACGCGAGCCCGGGTTCACCGGAGTGGAACGACCGGGCCGACCTGGTCGCCCGCGCGATGCGCCTGATCGCCGACGGCGTCGTCGACCGCGACGGCGTGCCGGGCCTGGCCACTCACCTCGGCTACAGCGTCCGTCAGGTCCAGCGTCAGTTGCACGCCGAGCTCGGGGCCGGTCCTCTCGCGCTGGCTCGTGCCCAGCGTGCGCAGACCGCGCGGCTGCTGATCGAGACCAGCGAGTTGCAGATGGCCGATGTCGCGTTCGCGGCCGGATTCTCCAGTGTGCGGACGTTCAACGAGACCGTGCAGGAGGTGTTCGCGCTCTCACCGACCGAGCTGCGTCGCCGGGCCCGGCGCGGTACGGCGACCGTTGCCCCAGGCACCATCTCGCTGCGGCTCCCGTTCCGGGCGCCGCTGACCCCGGACAACCTGTTCGGTCATCTGATCGCGACCGGCGTACCCGGCGTCGAGGAGTGGCGCGACGGTCACTATCGCCGCACCCTCAGGCTTCCGCACGGGCATGGCGTGGTAGCCCTGAAGCCGATGCCTGATCACATCGCCTGCCAACTCTCGCTGACCGACCAGCGCGACCTGGCGATCGCGATCAGTCGCTGCCGCCGGATGCTCGACCTCGACGCCGACCCGATCGCGGTCGACGACCTGCTCGAGACCGATCCCGTGCTCGCGCCGCTGATCGCGAAGGCGCCGGGACGCCGGGTTCCGCACACCGTCGACGGCGAGGAGTTCGCCGTACGGGCGGTGCTCGGGCAGCAGGTGTCGACGGCGGCCGCGCGGACCCACGCGCATCGGTTGGTGGTGCGGCACGGCGATCCGATCGAGGATGCGGGCGGCGGGCTGACGCATCTGTTCCCGACGATGCAGGCGCTGGCCGGGCTCGATCCCGAATCGCTCGCCTTCCCGAAGTCTCGCCGTACGACGCTGATGACGCTGATCGGCACGCTGGCGGCGGGTGAGATCGATCTCGGTGCCGGCGCCGACTGGGACAAGGCGCGCGAGCAACTGACCGCGCTGCCGGGGATCGGTCCGTGGACGGTCGAGTCGATCGCGATGCGGGCGCTCGGTGACCCGGATGCCTTTGTGGCCAGCGATCTGGGCATCCGGTACGCCGCCCGTGACCTAGGGTTGCCCGAGGCCCCCAAACCCCTGATCGACCATGCGCGTGCGTGGCGGCCGTGGCGTGCCTACGCGGTGCAGTACCTGTGGGCCACTGGTGACCACGCGATCAACAAGATCCCGGAACCGACCTCGACGGAGAGAGCATGACCGAGCTGACCACCGACCGCCTGCTGCTGCGCCAGTGGCGTGACAGCGACCGCGAGCCGTTCGCAGTGCTGAACGCGGACCCGGCGGTGATGGAGCACTTCCCGGCGCCGCAGACGCGCGAGCAGAGCGACGCGCTGATCGACCGGAACCGGCCGGAGATCGACGGGCGCGGCTGGGGCCTGTGGGCGCTGGAGGTCCGCGAGACCGGCGAGTTCATCGGGTTCACCGGGCTGTCGGTGCCGAGTTTCGAGGCGCACTTCATGCCGGCCGTCGAGATCGGCTGGCGGCTCGCAAAGGGGGCCTGGGGCAACGGTTATGCCAGCGAGGCGGCCCGGTCGGCGTTGGCCCACGGCTTCGGCCCGGCCGGTCTGGACGAGATCGTCTCGTTCACCGCGACCCCCAACGTGAAGTCGCAGCGGGTGATGCAACGGATCGGCATGACGCACGACGAGGCGGGCGACTTCGACCACGTCCGTCTGCCCGCCGGGCATCGACTGCAGCGGCATGTGCTCTACCGGATCAACCGCGCCCAGTGGGAGGCGTCGCAGTGACGTACGCCGTGGTGGACAGCCCGCTCGGCCCGCTCACTGCGGTGGAGAGCGACGCCGGCGAGTTGGCCGGCCTCTACATGGCCGAACACCGGCATCGCCCGCCGATGGAGACCTTCGGCACGCGCGACGACTCGGTGCTGCCCGCGGTCGCCGAGCAACTCACGGAGTACTTCGAGCACGGGCGGACGACGTTCGACGTACCACTGCGGCTGGCCGGGACGCCGTTCCAGCAGCGGGTCTGGACAGCGCTCCAGGACATCCCGTACGGCGAGACCACGACGTACGGCGAACTCGCTGCGATCCTCGGACTCGTGCCGGGCGCGTCCCGGGCGGTCGGGCTCGCGAACGGGAAGAACCCGATCAGCATCATCGTCCCGTGTCACCGCGTGGTCGGCTCGACCGGCAGCCTGACCGGGTACGGCGGGGGCCTCGAACGCAAGCAGGCGCTGCTCGACCACGAGCGAGGTGACGTACTCTTCTGAGATAAGTGCTCAATCGGTGAGCACTTATCGGGCGCATGCTCGGTGGTATGAACGATGACGCGGCCCTGAACTGTTCGGGTGTGAAGCAATGGCGCACCTGGTTGGCGACGAACGGCCGGCGCGAGCGGTCCGTCTGGCTGATCGTTCGCCGGGATGCTGCGGGCGTGAACCTGGCGGATGCGGTCGAGCAGGCGTTGTGTTTCGGGTGGATCGACAGCAAGACGATCAAGCGTGACGACCGGACGACGTACCAGTGCTTCACGCCGCGGAACCCACGCAGTACGTGGAGCAAGGTCAACCGCGAGCGGGTCGAGCGGTTGACCACGGCGGGCCTGATGGCGCCGGCGGGCCAGAAACTCGTCGACCACGCTCGGCGGACCGGCACGTGGGACCTGCTCGCCGACGCGCAGAACCTGGTCGTCCCCGCGGACCTCCGGGCCGCCCTCGCCCAGAGCCCCACGGCAGCCGACCACTTCCACGCGTTCCCGCCGTCCACCCGCCGCGCAATTCTCGAATGGATCACCCTCGCCAAACGCCCCGAGACGCGCGCGA
This sequence comes from Kribbella sp. NBC_00889, assembly GCF_045207705.1. Lineage (NCBI taxonomy): Bacteria > Bacillati > Actinomycetota > Actinomycetes > Propionibacteriales > Kribbellaceae > Kribbella > Kribbella sp. NBC_00889. The sequence continues at coordinate 9,027,992 of NZ_CP108783.1, forward strand.
GCCGCATCGCGCGCACAGTCACCCAAGCAGCCCACAACCACCGCGCCCGCTGACCCCACCCCCCACCGCCCCCACGCCCCACCGCCCCCACGCCCCGCCGCCCCCGCCCGCCGCCCCCGCCCGCCGCGTCTGCACCTTTGCGCCCCCGCCCGCCGCGTCTGCTGGGTTGGCCAACGAGACGGTGGGTTGGCCAGCTGCACGCGGTTGGCCAACCCGCGGTTTGCTGGGCTGACCCAGCAAACCTGCACCTTTGCGCCCCCCGCAGTCGCGTCTGCTGGGTTGGCCCACGAGACGGTGGGTTGGCCAGCTGCACGCGGTTGGCCAACCCGCGGTTTGCTGGGCTGACCCAGCAAACCTGCACCTTTGCGCCCCCCGCAGTCGCGTCTGCTGGGTTGGCCCACGAGACGGTGGGTTGGCCAGCTGCACGCGGTTGGCCAACCCGCGGTTTGCTTGGCTGACCCAGCAAACCTGCACCTCGCCGCCCCCTGCCCGCCGCGTCTGCTGGGTTGGCCCACGAGACGGTGGGTTGGCCAGCTGCATGCGGTTGGCCAACCCGCGGTTTGCTTGGCTGACCCAGCAAACCTGCACCTCGCCGCCCCCTGCCCGCCGCGTCTGCTGGGTTGGCCCACGAGACGGTGGGTTGGCCAGCTGCACGCGGTTGGCCAACCCACCGTCTGGTGGGCTGACCCAGCAAACGGCGGCCTGGGGCGGGACCTCGGGTCGGGCGGGGTCGGGCGGGGTCGGGCGGGGCCTCGCGCGGGGGTGGGGTGGGGTGGGGTGGGGTGGGGTCAGGTGGGGGTGTTGGCGGGGTCGTCGAGGCGTTCGGCGGCGGGGGCTTCGGCGGCGGGAGGCTTGCGGGTGGTGAGGCGGCGGGCGATGGGTTCGGTGTAGCGCGCTGCGATCGGGCCGAGGATGACGAGGATCAGGACGTACGCCGTCGCCAGCGGGCCGAGCTTGGGTTCGACGCCGACGGCGAGGCCCGCGATCACGATGGAGAACTCGCCGCGGGCGACCAATGTGCCGCCGGCGCGCCAGCGGCCTGCCGATCCCACGCCGGCCCGGCGCGCGGCGTACCAACCGGTGAAGATCTTCGTGAGCGCGGTGAACAGCGCGAGGGCGAGGGCGATCGCGAGCACCGGCGGGATCTTCGCCGGATCGGTACTCAGCCCGAAGAAGACGAAGAAGACCGCGGCGAACAGGTCCCGCAGCGGACTGAGCAGGTTCCGCGCGCCGTGCGCCACCTCGCCCGACAGCGCGATCCCGACCAGGAACGCACCGACCGCCGCCGACACCTGGAGCTTCTGTGCGATGCCCGCGACCAGCAGCGTCAGCCCGAGTACGACGAGCAGCAGCATCTCCGGGTTGTCCGAAGAGACCGCCCGGCTGATCACCCGGCCGTAGCGCAGCGCGAGGAACAGGACGACGCTGACGGTGCCGAGCGAGATCAGCAGCGTCATGCTGCCACCGGCCAGCCCGACACCCGCGAGCAGCGCGGTCAGGATCGGCAGATAGACCGCCATCGAGAGATCCTCGAGAACCAGGATCCCCAGCACCACAGGGGTTTCGCGGTTACCGAGGCGGCCGAGGTCGCCGACCACCTTCGCGATCACGCCGGACGACGAGATCCAGGTGACACCGGCCAGCGCGACCGCGGCGGTCGGCCCCCAACCGAGCAGCAGCGCCACCGCCGCGCCCGGAATCGCGTTCAGCAGGAAGTCGACCGCGCCGGAGACGTACTGCGTCTCGAGCGTGCTGACCAGATCCGATGCGGTGTACTCCAGACCGAGCAGCAACAGCAGCAAGATGACGCCGATCTCGGCGCCGGTGGCAACGAACTCCTCGCTGGCCGCCAGCGGCAGGAGACCACCATGCCCGAAGGCGAGACCGGCCAGCAGGTACAGCGGAATCGGTGAGAACCCGAGCCGGCCGGCGATCCGGCCGAGGATGCCGAGGGCCAGGATGACCGCGCCCAGCTCGATCAGCAGGGCGGTGAGGTTCTCGTGCATCTCACCCTCCCGCGATCAGGTCCGCGACGGCGTCCACGCCTTCGCGGGTGCCGACCACGACGAGGGTGTCGCCGATCGCGAAGCGGAAGTCCGGGGTCGGCGACGGGGTCGCGCCGGTCCGCCGCAGGACGGCGACGATCGACGCACCGGTCCGGCTGCGGGCCTGGGTGTCACCCAGCGTGCGGCCGCCGTACGGCGACTTGGCCGTGATCGGGATGTGCTCGGTGACGAGGTCGATCTCGATCTCGCCGCGGACCGGATCGAGCGGGGCGGGGATCAGCAGTTGGGCCAGAGCGGCCGCCTCACCGGGGTCGAGCGGGACCGAGTCCTTGCAGTTGTCGTCGTCCTCGGGATCGTGGAAGCCGAGGAACCGCCGCCCGTCGTTGCGCACCACCACGGAGACGTGTTTGCCGCCTTCGGTGATCAGGTCGTACCGGGTGCCGATCCCGGGCAACGTCGTCTTGGTCGGGCGGGCATGCTGGTCCATGATGCTCCGATCCGCGATAGCTGGCGTCTGCAACCATTGTCCCAAACCCTGAACCCCGTGTCCGGTCGCCGACTGTGATGTTTCCTGCACTCAGCTGCAGTGCAACTCGTTGCATAGGTAGGGTGCCGCCCATGGCGTTGGAGCACGCGATTCTGGTCTCACTGACCGAGCGGGCCGGGTCCGGGTACGAGCTGGCCCGGCGGTTCGACCGGTCGATCGGATACTTCTGGCCGGCCACCCACCAGCAGATCTACCGGGTGCTGCGCCGGATGGAGGACGCCGGCTGGGTGAAGCACACCGAGATCGCGCAGGAAGGCCGCCCGGACAAGAAGATCTACCGCGTGTCCCCGGCGGGACGCACCGAGCTCTCCCGCTGGCTGGCCGAACCCGAGGACCCCGCCGTACTGCGGGACGGCTTGGGCGTGAAGCTGCGCGGTGCGTCGCTCGCCCCGCCTGGCGCTGTCCTGCGGGAGGTGCAGCGGCACCGGGCAGAGCACGCGACCCGGCTCGAGCTGTACAGCGGGATCCAGCGGCGGGACTTTCCGAAGCCGGCCAAGCTGAACGGCCGGGATCTGCATCAGTACCTCGTGCTCCGCGGCGGGATCCGGGCCGAGGAGTCGTTCGTGGCCTGGTGTGACGAAGTGATCGACGCACTGCGGAAGGACAAGTCGTGACCGCATACCCCCATCTGCTGGAGCCGCTCGACCTCGGTCACGTCGTACTGCCGAACCGGGTGATCATGGGCTCGATGCACACCGGCCTCGAGGACCGGTCGAAGGACCTGCCGAAGCTGGCGGCGTACTTCGCCGAGCGGGCGCGCGGCGGCGTCGGCCTGATGGTGACCGGCGGCTACGCACCGAACCGCACCGGCTGGCTCACGCCGTTCGGCTCCGTGCTCACGAGCCGCCGCCAAGCGCGGAAGCATCGCATCCTCACTGACGCCGTGCACACCGAGGGCGGCCGGATCGCTCTGCAGGTCCTGCACGCAGGGCGGTACGCGTACCACCCGTTCAGCGTCTCCGCCTCCGCGCTCAAGGCACCTATCAATCCCTTCAAGCCGCGCGCCCTGTCCGACCGCGGCGTCCGCCGGCAGATCAAGGCGTACGTCGACTGTGCCGGCCTCGCTCGTGAGGCGGGGTACGACGGTGTCGAGATCATGGGGTCCGAGGGCTACTTCATCAACCAGTTCCTGGCCGAGCGCACCAACAAGCGGACGGATCGCTGGGGCGGCAGCCCGGAGAACCGGCGCCGGCTCGCGGTCGAGATCGTCCGCCGGACCCGCGACCGCGTCGGTGCCGACTTCCTGATCATCTACCGGCTGTCGATGGCGGATCTGGTCGAGGGCGGTCAGAGCTGGGACGAGGTCGTTGCGCTGGGCAAGGAGATCGAGGCGGCCGGTGCATCGATCATCAACACTGGCATCGGCTGGCACGAGGCGCGCGTTCCGACCATCGTCACGTCCGTGCCGCGCGCGGCCTTCACGAGCGTGACCGCGGCGTTCAAGCCGCACGTCACCATCCCGGTGGTCACCTCGAACCGGATCAACCTTCCGCAGGTCGCCGAGGAGGTCCTCGCGCGTGGCGACGCCGACCTGGTCAGCATGGCCCGCCCGTTCCTGGCCGATCCGGAGTGGGTGCTCAAGGCAACAACCGATCGGGCCGACGAGATCAACGTCTGCATCGCCTGCAACCAGGCGTGCCTGGACCATGTGTTCGCCAAACAGAAGGCGAGCTGCATGGTCAACCCCAGGGCCGCCCGCGAGACCGAGCTCCAGTTGCTGCCGACCCGTCGTACCAAGAGCATCGCAGTCGTCGGTGCCGGGCCGGCCGGGCTGGCCGCGGCGGTGACGGCGGCCGAGCGCGGGCACCAGGTCGAGCTGTTCGAGGCCGACGACGAGATCGGCGGGCAGTTCGGGATCGCGCGGCGGATCCCCGGCAAGGAGGAGTTCGCCGAGACGATCCGCTACTACCGGCGGCGGCTCGAGCTCACCGGCGTGAAGGTGCATCTCGGCCGGCGCGCGACTGTCGAGGACCTGGCCGGGTTCGACGAGATCGTCCTCGCCACCGGCGTCGTACCGCGGGTCCCGGCCATCCCCGGCATCGACCACCCCAAGGTGCTCTCGTACGTCGACGTCGTCCGCTACGGAAAGCCCGTCGGGGCGACGGTCGCGGTCATCGGCGCGGGCGGGATCGGCGTGGATGTCAGCGAGTTCCTGACCACCGAGTCCTCGCCCTCGCTCGACCTGGACGCGTGGAGGTCCGAGTGGGGCGTCGCCGATCCGACCCTCGTGCGCGGCGGACTCACCACACCAAAGCCGGAGCGGTCGCCGAGGCAGGTGTACCTGCTGCAGCGCAAGGCCGGGAAGATCGGCGCGGGTCTCGGCAAGACCACCGGCTGGGTCCATCGCGCGGCTTTGAAGAACAAGCAGGTTGAGCAACTCCGCGGGGTGAACTACGAACGCATCGACGACGACGGGCTTCACCTGACCTTCGGCCCGCAGCGCGAGAAGCCCCGCGTGCTGGCCGTCGACACGATCGTCGTCTGCGCCGGTCAGGAGCCGGTCCGCGATCTCGCCGAGGCCCTCGCTGCCACCGACCGCCCGGTCCACGTCATCGGCGGCGCCGACGTAGCCGTCGAGCTCGACGCCAAGCGCGCCATCGACCAAGCCACCCGCCTCGCCGCGATTCTCTGACTGCGGCGGGTGGCGGGTTGTTTGTTGGCTGGCGGGTTGTTTGTGCGGCAGCGGTGAAACAAGCCGCCAGCCGGCGCGAGTGCGTGCGGGGGGCCACCGTCAGAGACAGCGCGCGGCCTTCTTGCCGTCGGGGGCGATGGCGAACCAGCGGTTGCCGACGCCGTAGCCGGCTGTCTGGCCGAGCTTCTTGTCCTTGTGGAAGTAGTACAGCGGCCAGCCGTTCAGGGTGACCTGCTTGCCTTCCGTCCGGTCGATCGTGCCGACCGACGCCCGGTTGATCTTCGAGCTCAGGACCTTGACGCCCTTCTTGCCCGCCAGCACCGGCTCCCACTTCTTCGTGCACTCACCCGTGCAGCTGGTCCGCGACGGGCTGTTGGAGTCGTTGTCGAAGCGGTAGATCGTGCGTCCGGCCTCGTTGGTGACGAACGGCATGAACCCGTCGACCACGTTGACCGTCAACGTCTGCACATCTTTCCGCACCGGCGTGGTGGTCTCGGTCGGCTTCGTCGACTTCGCCTTGCCACCCTCGGGGTTGACCGCGAACCAGAGTCCGCGCAGACCCTGACCGGCGAGTTCGCCGAGCTTGAGGTCGCTCTTGAAGTAGTACAGCGGCCAGCCCTTCAGCGTGACCTGCTGGCCTTCTGGGCGGTCGATCGTACTGAACAGGCGCTCGTCGATGCCGCCGCCTTCGACCACTACACCGGACCCGGCCAGCACCGGCTCCCACAGCTTCAGGCACTCGGCAAGACAGGTGGACTTCGACGGGTTCGCGGAGTCGTTGTCGAACCTGTACACGGTGCGGCCGGTCGCGCTGGTGACGATCGGCGTCAGGCCCGGCACCTGCTGGACCTTCAGCACCTTCTGTTCCTGGTCGCCGTCCCGACTGATGCCCTGGGCACCATTCGCCGGTTTCTGCTTGTTCTGCTGGGGTTCTTGAGTGGGCGACGTGCTTCCGGCCGAGGGGTTGTCGTTCGTGAACGCGCCGTAGATCGGCGACTCGCAGGCCGACAGCGACACGACGGCAGCAAGGGCGGTCAACGTCGCGGCGAGGTGCTTCTTCATCAGATCCTCCGAACCGTAAGGCGTTTGTTGTCTGTCTGTGTCACGGCGGAACACGTGCGCTCTGCGGAATCGGTTCAACACCGGCCGAAAGAACTTGAGCACCCACACCATCGGTTAGTTGCCTGAGGCCCTTATCTCGCCGCCTCGGCCAGTGTCGCGGCGCACTAGGGCGCCACCCCCGAGTGCCCTAGTGCGCGCTGGCCCAGGCCGCCCGGCCCAGTGCACTGTGTACGGCGTACGCGCACTAGCCAACGAGAGGGTGGACGAGATGACGAAGACTGTGCTGATCTCCGGTGCTGGGATCGCGGGACCGGCGCTGGCGTACTGGCTGCGCCGGCAGGGGTTCACGCCGGCGATCGTCGAGGTAGCGCCCGGTCCGCGGCCCGGCGGGCAGACCGTGGACCTTCGCGGGATCTCCAAGCAGGTCGCCGAGCGGATGGGCCTGATGCCACAGATCGCGGCGCGGCAGCTGCACGAACGCGGTCTCGAGTACGTCCGGGCCGGCGGGCGTACGGCGGCGGCGATGCCGGCCGAACTGCTCGACGGCGCCGGACCCGTCGCCGACGTGGAGATCCTCCGCGGCGACCTGGCCCAGATCCTGCACGACGCGACCACCGACGACGTCGAGTACCTGTACGGCGACTCGATCGAGGCGCTCGACGAGGACGCGACCGGCGTACTCGTTACCTTCACGAGTGGGACGCGGCGACGGTTCGATCTGGTCGTCGGGGCTGACGGGGTGCACTCGCGAGTCCGCCGGCTCGCGTTTGGCCCGGAGGAGCAGTTCGTGCAGCACCTCGGCGGCTACACGTCGTACTTCACCGTCGAGGCGCCGGAGCCTCTGAACCATTGGATGAAGATCTACTCCGCACCCGGCGGGCGCTGGGTCGGGCTGCGGCCCGACCACGACCCGGGCGTCGCGAAGGCGCTGCTGAGCTTCCGTTCGCCGATGATCAGCTACGACCGACGGGACCTCGACGCGCAGAAGGCTCTGCTGGCAGAGCGGTTTGCGGGTCTCGGCTGGCACACCGAGTGCATCCTGGCCGGGCTGCGCGACGCGGACGACTTCTACTTCGACAGCACCAGCCGGGTCGTCGTACCGAAGTGGTCGCGCGGCCGGGTGGTCCTCGTCGGGGACGCCGGGTACTGCGGTTCGCCCCTCGCCGGGCACGGGACCGCACTGTCACTCGTCGGCGCGTACGTCCTGGCCGGGGAGCTAGCCGTCGCGGACGGCGATCACTTCCGCGCGTTCCCGGCGTACCAGGCCCGGATGCAGGCGTACGTCGACCAGCGAATGGAACTGCCGCCCGGCGGGATCACGATGGCGATGCCGATGACGGCTCTCGGGATCCGCCTGCGGGACACCTCGATCCGGCTGACGATGTCGCGCCTGTTCGCCGGCCTGCTGGCCAAGCTGGCGGTCGCCAAGCCCGACGCGATCGACCTGCCCGAGTATTCAGTCGAACGGGGAGGCCCAGTCGGGATTGCGGCCGAGGAGGCCGAGTAGCTGGTCGAGGTCGGAGGCGTCGCCGGGGACCTTGACGCTGCGTTCGAAGGCGAGTCCCGGGCCGCGGGCGACGTCGGTGTCGGGGATCCGGCGGGCCACGCCGAGCGCCATTTCGACCATGTCCGGCGGCGGGTCGTACGGGACGTCGATGGCGCGGGCCAGGTCCCAGGCGTGCACGACGCAGTCGAGTTGGTGGAAGGTCAGCGCGATCCGGCGCGGAAACGAGCCGAACTCGCGGACCTCCATCAGCCGGTCCAGCGCGCCGCCGTCGGCGAAGGCGTCCGCCACCCCGACGTTGGACCGCCGGTACGCACCGGCCGGGTTGTCGCCGAGGCGGCCGCCGTTCCAGGCCTGGACCGGGGCCGAGCCGTTCAGGGCCGCGGCCGCGAAGCCCTCGTTCTCGCTGACGATATGGCGGAGCAGGCCGCGGACGGTCCAGTCCGGACAGGGCGTCGGGAACCACATGTGCTCCGGGCGGATCTGCATCACCACTTCGCCCAGAACTGCGCCGGCCCGCCGATCCAGATCGCGGATGTCCATCCGTGCTCCTCCCGTTGCCTGCCCAGGCGAGCATAGGCCGGACGAACCTGTTTCGGCAGGGACCTCGGTGGGCGCAAGGGACAACCCGCGTGGCCGGCGGGCGCTGCGGCGAGGCGGTCAGCCGGCTTTGGCGGCGGCCTTGGCGGCCTTCTTGAAGGAGCGGACCTCGAGCAGGGACTCGGCGTCGGTGACGTCGGCGATCGAGCGGCGGGCGCCGCGGTCGCCGTACGCGCCGGCCGCCTCGCGCCAGCCCTTGGGCTCGACCCCGCGCTGCTTGCCGAGGAGTGCGAGGAAGATCTTGGCCTTCTGCTCGCCGAAGCCGGGCAGGGCCTTCAACCGCTTGAGCACCTCGGGACCGTCGGGCTTTGGCCGGCCCGCGGTCCAGATCCCCGCCGTCTCGCCGCCGTAGTTGTCGATGATGTGCTGGGCGAGCGCGTGCACCCGCCGGGCCATCGAACCGCCGTACCGGTGGATGGCCGGCGGGGTGACACAGAGCTCGACGAAGGTGTCGAGGTCGGTGGCGGCGATCCTGTGCAGATCGAAACCGTCCATCCGGTCGGCGATCTTCTGCGGGCCGGAGAACGCGTGCTCCATCGGGTACTGCTGGTCCAGGAGCATCCCGGTCAGCAGGGCGAACGGGTCGTCGTTCAGCAGTTTGTCCGCGGCCGGGTTGCCGGTGAGGTGCAGTTCGCGCAGCATGACGCCCATCTTGACACGAACGGCGAGGTCCATCGAGCCCCGATTACCGGGCGGGAGCGCGGGTCCGCCAGAGCAGGTAGACGAAGTACGGCGCTCCGATCAGCGCGGTGAACCTCAGGTCCACGCCTGCTAGTGCGCGTACGATGTACACGCTCTAGCTCAGGGGGTTTTGATGGACGAAGCGCCGTACCTGCGGATCGCAGCCGAGATCCGGCGCCGGATCGAGGCCGGCGAGCTCGTGCTGGAGGAGCGGGCGCCGTCGACCCGGGCCGTGGTCCGGGAGTTCGGTGTCGCGATGGCGACGGCGACGAAGGCGTTGCAGGTGCTCCAGCAGGAACGCCTCGTCCACGTGCGGCCTGGCGTCGGTACGGTCGTCGGCCCTCCTCGGGCCGTCCGTCGTCAGGATCGGGCCGCGCAGCCTGCTGTCGCCGATCGGCCGGTGCTGGATCTGAATCGCGACGAGGTCGTGCGCATGGGGATCGCGATCGCGGACGCCGAGGGGCTGGCGGCGCTGTCGATGCGGCGGATCGCGGCCGAGCTCGGGGTGTCGACGATGGCGCTCTATCGGTACGTCGGCGGCAAGGACGCGCTGGTGTTGCAGATGGTCGACACCGCGATGGCGGAGTTCCCGCTCCCGGCGGAGCCGCCGGCGAACTGGCGGGACGGGATCGCCGTTGCGGCGCGGCTGCAGTGGGCGGCGTACCGGCGGCATCTCTGGCTGGCGAGTGCGATCAGTCTCGGCCGGCCGCAGCTGGTGCCGAACCTTCTCCCGCACACTGATGCAGTCCTGCGGGCCGTGAGCGGATTCGGCGTGGACAAGAGCAATGCGCTGTACGCCGCGATCAGTGTGTTCGCGTTCGTCCGTGGTGTCGCGCTGGCGATGGAGACCGAGGCGTACGCCGAACAGGATACTGGGCTGACCGCGGACGAGTGGGCCGACCGGCAGGGCGATCAGCTCGCCGCAATGATCCGCGCGGGGAACCTGACCGCGTTCCGCGAGTTACTCGCGGACGACTTCGAGTTCGACTACGACCTGGACCGGCTGTTCGATTTCGGTCTCGACCTCGTCCTGGACGGTCTGGAAAAGACGCTCACCCGGCTACGCTGAGTGCTGACAGTGTTGAGGTCTGCGGGAGGTGGCCGGTGGAGCCTGTGTTCGCGCCTGACGTGCCCGAGGGCGTACGGCGTCTGCACGAGCACCGGCCCGACCTGTTCGTCCCGGCCGACGCACCGCGCCCGAAGCGGCAGACGTCCTGGTCGGTTGCGCCCGGTAACACGTTCGGCACGCTGCTGGTGTGGATCGCGGTGTGCGTCGGTGGCTGGATCCTCGCGCTGATCTTCATGGCCGGCTTCCTGCCGACGGCGGTCGCGGCGTGGGGCGCGGTCGCGCTGGCCGGGGTCGCCATACTCGCGACCGGTGGTGTCTTCGCGAAGTCTGCGGTGGAGGATCGCGGGCACAAGGCGGTCCGCCTGCAGCATGGGAAGTACCTGCTGCCGGAGGACTTCGACGAGGACGCGGGCCGATTGATCGGGCGGGCGCAGCGTGCGGTCAGAACGGTGCTTGAGGCAACGGTTACGCGGCGTGGGCTGCTCGATGACGTGAAGAACGAACTGGTGTTGCCGGAGCAGCTGTGGGAGATCGCCCAGGTGTTGCGTGAGCAGACCGTGCTGCGCGCTCGGCAGCGTGAGGTTGCCCGGGGGATGGCGACGGCCGAGCTGGAGGCAGTGCTCGGGCCGCAGCGCCGGGCGCTCGCATTGTCGGTCGAGGCGATCAAGCGCAAGGTCGATCTGCTGGATCGGTACGCCGACCGCGTCCGCTCAGCCGACGCCGCACTCCGCGCCGAGGCCGCCCTGGAGGACGGCGACCGCTACATCGAACTCCTGGCCCGCACCGAACCAGCCGGCGACACCTCAGTGGTCCAAGGCTTCGCCGACGAGGCCACGGCTTTGAAGGACACGCTCACCCGTTCGATCAACGCGGCTCGGGACGCAGGCCGGACGCTAGCTCTGCCTGAGTAGGTGGGCTTCTTCTTCTGGGGTGATGCCGGCTTCGATGGGAGGTGTGCCCCGGTTGAGGTCCCAGCGGTAGAGGTCTTCGACTGTTCGGCGTAGGGGAGTGACGGGCAGGCCGGCGGCGCGGGACTTGGACTGGTCGCGTTGGCGAGACGGCCACTCGGCCTCGGGCTCCATGAGGGGGAAGCGCGCGGGTACGGCGTTCGCCGGGATCTGCACCAGCTCGACCGAGGTGCCGGCGACAGCGGCTGCGGTCTCGATCAGTTCGCCGATCGTGCTGTCCGGGCCGATCCCGTTGAACGCACCAGGCCGTTCGTCGACGATGAGTTGCACCACGAGCCGGCCGAGATCGCGGCTGTCGATCAGCTGCAGCGGCTGCTCCGGCCGTGTCGGCAACGCGACCCGGCCGCCCCGCGCACCCCGTCGTACCCAGTAGAGGACCGTGTCCGAATAGTCGCCGGGACCCGTGACCTTCCCCGGCCGGACGATCGTCGCGCGCTCGCCGTACCGCTCGAGCACGTCGTCCTCACAGGCGACCTTGCACGGGCCGTAGGTGTCGTTCGTGAGTACGTCGGCCGCCCGCATGGGTGCCCGGCGCGGCGCGTCCTCGGTGGTCCCCGGCGGCAGATCGCGTACATAGACCGCATGGCTGGAGACGAACACGTACCGCCCGACGCGGTCGCCCAGCACGTCCATCGCCTCGTCGACCTGCTTGCTCTGGAAGGCGCTGAGATCGACGACCGCATCCCACTCGCCGGTCCGCAGCGCCTCGTAGTCGCCGGAGTCCCGATCCCCGACCAGTTGCGTCACCTCCGGTGGCAGCTCGGTGGTCCCGCTCTTGCCTCGGCTGAAGGACGCCACCTCGGCGCGTTGCTGCAGCGCGTCCATGAGGATCGCGCGCCCGACAAACCCGTTCCCGCCCAGCATCAGAATCCGCACAACCGACGACCGTAGACCCTGCTGTCTCCCTCGCGCACCCGATTAAGCTCGGCGCATGAACGAGCGCAGCGAGTTCATCATCAAGCACAGCCCATTTCGCGCCTCATCGGCGCCCGGAGCGAAGCGAGGACGTCGATGAGCTGGACGGTGGTGGTTGCCGGGGGCACCGGTGCGCTCGGGGCCGCGGTGACGGCGGAGTTCCTGCAGTCCGGCTGGCGGGTCGTCGTACCGGGCCGGACCGAGGAGTCACTGGCTCGGCTCGGGACGCATCCGGCGCTCAACCCGGTGCTCGCCGACCCGTTCGACCCGGCCGGTACGGCGGACGTCGTCGCGCTGGCCACCTCGGACGAGGCCGCGCCACTGACCGCGCTGGTGAACCTGGTCGGTGGCTTCGCGTCCGGACCGCGGGTGCACGAGACCCCGATCGACGACTTCGAGGAGCAACTCCGGCTCAACCTGCGACCGACGTACCTGATGACTCAGGCGGTGCTGCCGCACCTGCTCACCGCCGGCGGGGGAGCGATCGTGTGTACGGCGAGCGGTGCGGCGCTGCGGCCGTTCTCCGGGGCGGCCGGGTACATCACCGCGAAGGCCGGCGTGCTCGCGTTCGCCGACGCCCTGCACGCGGAGTACGCGCATGACGGCATTCGGGTGAACACGATCATCCCCGCGACCATCGACACCCCTGCCAACCGCGCCGCGATGCCGAAGGCCGACCCGGGCAAGTGGAGCCCGCCGGCTCAGGTTGCCGTGGTCGTCCGGACGCTCGTCGAGACCGAAGGATTCGCCGGCGGTCATCTCCCCGTATGACAACCGTTCGACCCTGTAACACGTCTGATGAGGTGCAGGTGCGGGAGTTGACGCACACTGGACCTGGGGACGGCGGACAGGGGAGCCATGGGGACGAGTTCGCGCCCGGTAGGGACTCGGCCACGATCAGTGCCGAACCTCCTGGGCCTGACGCTACTGGGCACCCTGTTGCCCGGGACCGGACTGATCGCCGGCGGGCGCCGCGTCATTGGCGCGTTCGTTCTCATCCTCACCCTCGGGCTGGTCGGACTCGGCGTGTACGTCGGCCTGACCCGGCGCGACGAGGTGCTCGCGGCAGCCGTCGTACCGAGCCGGCTGCTGGCAGGGTCGGTGGCGATCGCGGCGTTGGGGTTCGGTTGGATCGTGGTGATCGTGGCCTCGCACCGGTCGTTGCGTCCGGCAACCGGCGGTGCCGGCGGGCGTGCGGTCGGCGCGCTGTTCGTCGGCGTGCTGTGCTTCGCGATCGCGGCTCCGGCGGCGCTCGGCGTACAGAGTGTGCTGGCGCAGCGGACCCTGGTACAGGACGTGTTCGCCGCGCAGGAGGAGAGCAAGAGCGCGACCCGGCCGTCGATCGCCGATGTCGAGGACCCGTGGAAGGACAAGCCGCGGCTCAACCTGCTGCTGCTCGGTGGTGACGATGAGCCGGGCCGGCCGGGCGTCCGGACCGACACGGTGATCGTGGCAAGCATCGACACCAAGACCGGCAACACCGCGTTGATCTCGATGCCGCGGCAGCTGACCTTCATGCCGTTCCCGAAGGACTCGCCGCTGCACAGGTTCTACCCGGACGGCTTCGGCAAGGAAGGGCTGAGTCTCGAGGGTCGGCTGGAGTGGATGCTGACCGCGATGTACCAGAACATCCCGGACGCGCACCCCGGCATTCTCGGCCCGTCGGACAACGAGGGGGCCGACGTGCTCAAGCAGTCCGTCGGCGAGGCGACCGGGCTGAAGCTCGACTACTACCTGCAGGTGAACCTGACCGGCTTCCCGGAGCTGGTCGACGCGCTCGGTGGGATCACGATCAACGTCAACGAGCGCGTCGCGATGGGCGGGATCAGCAGTGCGCACATCCCGCCGAAGAAATGGATCGAGCCGGGACCGCGCCAGCACCTCGACGGCAGGCGCGCGCTCTGGTTCGCGCGCGGACGGTACGGCGCGGACGACGACCAGCGGCAGGTCCGGCAGCGCTGCGCGATCAACGCCATGGTCGACGCGGCCGACCCGGCCACGCTGGCCACGAAGTACAAGGCCATCGCGACAGCCGGGCGGCACCTGCTCCGCACCGACATCCCGCAGGAGCTCCTGCCCGCGCTGGTCCAGCTCGCGCTCAGGGTGAAGTCGGGGACGGTCTCGAACGTGAACCTCGACGTGTCGAAGCTGCGGATGAAGTACCTGCACCCGGACTACGACGGGATGCGCGAGACGATCGAGAAGGCGCTCGAGGAGCCCGTCGACCCGCCCAGCACCCCGCCGACCACCCCCAAGCCCTCGGGCACGACCACGAACCCGCCAGGTCCGACGCAGAACCTCGCCGACGCCTGCGCGTACCAGCCCAACGGCGACCAGCCGAACTGATCCGCCTACTGGATCGGAGTGGTCTGGGCCAGGGCGAGCCGCCAGCCTGCGGCTGTCCGCAGCGCGACGTACGTCAGTGCGCCTGTTGCCGGGAGAGCGCCGGGTTCGGCGTCCGGCCGGTTGTCGTGCACCGTCTTGAGGCAGCTCACGAGTACGGCGTCCGTGGTCAAGGCCCGGACGTCGAGGATCTCCACACTGGTCCGGACGTCTTTGAGTGCGGAGTCAAGGGCCGCGCTCATCGCCTGAGCGAACGCCTCCCGCCCGAACAGCCTGCGCCCGGCGATGTTGACGATCACCATCTCGTCGGTGTGCAGGTCGGGCAGCACCACCGCGTCCGACTGCGCTTGATCGGCCCGCGCCACCAGATCACGGATCTCTCGCTCGTCCGTGCTCATCAGTTCCGTCGTCGAAGTCATGAACAACAGTCTGATACCTCAACCAATCTTGAGGTCAAGGACATCTGCTCTCGGCGTGTGTCGATCTGGTGGTGGGCCGCTCGACGTGAGAGTAAGTGATCGACCGAGACGACGAGGAGCGGCAGCGATGCGCTACATGATCATCAACAAGGCAGACGCCGAGACCGAGGCCGGGAAGTTTCCGCCGCCGGAGGTGGCCGAGGCGGTCGGCAAGGTGGTGGAGGACCTGTCCAAGGCAGGTGTCCTGCTGTTCGCGGAGGGTGTGCACCGCAGTTCGCTCGGTGCCCGGGTGAAGGTGGACGACGGCAAGCGCACGGTCACCGACGGCCCGTTCGCCGAGACCAAGGAGCTCATCGGCGGCGTCATCGTCGTGGAGGTCCGCAACCGCGACGAGGCGGTCGAGTGGGCCGCCCGCCTGGCCGAAGCCCTCGGCAGCGAGGTCGAGGTCCGCCGCGTGGTCGAAGAATCCGACTTCGGCCCCGACTCCGACATCCTCCAGAACTGATCCGCCAGGTTTCCGGAAACAAGTCGGCGCCCAGCGGCCAAAACATTCCGGAAACGAGCCCCGCCCGCTCCGGACACGACCGGGGCGGGCTGGGGGGTGGGTTGATGTTGGCCTGTCGGTGTTGTTCTATCGGCGGGTGACGGTTACGGAGGCGCGCGGGGCGGTTGACGCCGTATGGCGGATCGAGTCGGCGCGGATCATCGCGGGTGTTGCCCGGATCGTGCGGGACGTCGGGCTGGCCGAGGAGCTGGCCCAGGACGCGCTGGTGGCGGCGCTCGAGCAGTGGCCGGAGTCCGGCGTACCGAACAACCCGGGTGCCTGGCTGATGGCGATCGCCAAGCGTCGCGCGATCGACCTGATCCGGCGCAAGGAGACGTACCAGCGCAAGTTGGCCGAGATGGGCCACGAGCTGGAGATCGACGGCGACAGTGTCGAGGACGACGTGGAAGCGATTCTCGAGGACCACATCGAGGACGACCTGCTCCGGTTGGTGTTCACCGCCTGCCACCCGGTGCTGACCACGGACGCCCGGGTGACACTGACGCTGAAGCTCCTCGGCGGGCTGAAGACCGACGAGATCGCGCGCGCGTTCCTGGCCCCGGAGGCGACGATCGCCCAGCGGATCGTCCGGGCCAAGCGCAACCTCGCCAAGGCGGGCGTCGAGTTCGAGGTGCCGGTCGGCGACGACCTGTTCGAGCGGCTGTCGAGCGTGCTCGAGGTCGTCTACCTGATCTACAACGAGGGGTACTCCGCGACCGCCGGCGACGACTGGATGCGGCCGGCGCTCTGCAACGAGGCGATGCGGCTCGGCCGGCTGCTGGTGGGGCTGATGCCCGACGAGCCCGAAGTTCTGGGACTGCTCGCCCTGATGGAGTTGCAGGCCTCCCGCGCCAACGCACGGATCGGTCCCGAGGGTGAGCCGGTCCTGCTGCTCGACCAGGACCGCCGCCGGTGGGATCGGCTGCTGATCCGCCGAGGCCTCGAAGGTCTCGACCGTGCCTGGGCCCTGGAGAAGCCGCCCGGCGCGTACCTTCTCCAGGCCGCCATCGCCGCCTGCCACGCCCGCGCCGCCGACCCGGAGGACACCGACTGGGCTCGCATCGCCGGCCTGTACGCCGTACTCGCGCAAGTCACTCCGTCGCCGGTGGTCGAGCTCAACCAGGCAGTGGCGATCTCGATGGCGTTCGGCCCGCAGCGCGGACTGGCGGCCGTCGACGCGCTCGCCGAGGAGCCGTCGCTGAAGGACTACCACCTGCTGCCGAGCGTTCGCGGCGACCTGCTGTTCAAGCTCGGCCGGTTCGACGAGGCCCGCGCCGAGTTCGAGAAGGCCGCCGCCCTGACCCGCAACGAGCGCGAACGCACCCTCCTCCTCGAACGCGCCGCCGCCTGCTGACCGACAGTGTCACTCCGTGGTGAGGGTGATGGTGAGGGGCTTGCCGGGGGTGACCATCGTCGGCCGGGTGAGCGTGACGACAGTGCGGGTGCCGGTGGTGCTGAGGGTGGCCGGGTGGGGCTTGCCGTCGAGCTTGACGGCTACGGAGGTGGCTGGGGCAGTGGTTTCGAATGAGAGGGTGCTCAGCCGGACGCGGCCGTGGCGGATGTCGAGGACGGCTGTCTGCGTTCCGGTGTCGCGCGTCTGGCTGTAGCGACCCCAGCCCTCGGCGGCGGTGAAGGCACAGGCGAAGTCTTCAGGGGTCAGGCGCGGCGCGAACCCGAGATGACCGCGTGGACCGTGGTACTCGTACCCGCATGCGGCCAGATAGGTGCCGAAGCTCATCATCGCCCGCGCGTAGTGGTCGCTCGCCTCGATCTCGTTGTACGGGTTGCGTTTCTCGCCGTGGTACCTGTCGTAGACGGCCCGTGTCACCGCGAGCCCCTCGGCCGCCATCCCCTCGGCGAACAGGTGGGCCGCGAACTGGTGCTCCTGCCCGGTCCAGACCTCGTTGAAGTACGGGTGCCCGCCGCTCTCCGTGGACCCGCCGTTCGGCCAGGCCACCATCACCGTGCCGGCCTCACCGTCAGTGCTGTAGACGCGGCCCAGACCGATCCCCGGCGGCCGGTACGCCGACGGGCTCGGCTGGAAGTTGTTGCGGTAGACGCTGGTCAGCGCGGTCCGCGCCTTGTCGGCCTCGAACACCCGCGGCAGCCCGAGCTGAGCGGCGTACGTCTCCCCGTACAGCTGGTCGACGAACACACCTCTGTTCGTGCTCGGCACCGGATGCGCCGGGTCGACCTTGTGCACGTAGTACCCGTAGGTCTGGTTCCACAGCGGTCCGTTCAGGTACGCCGATCCGCGGTCTGCGATCGTGGTGTACTTCGAGGCCGCGGAGGTGTCGCCCACCTCGGTGGCCATCGCGGCCGCGGCGCGCAGGGCGGCGACGTACAGCCCGCTCAGCCAGGGGATCTCGCCGAACCACTCGGTGTCGAGGGTGTTCCACTGCCCGCCGCGGAAGATGCCGTCCTGGTCGGATCCGTCGCGGGCGGAGACGAGGTAGTCGACCGAGACCTTGACCTTCGGCCAGACCCGCGTCAGGAAGGCGGCGTCCGGGCTCATTTGGTGTTCGCGGTAGATGCGCAGGATCGTGCCGCAGTGGCCGTCGGCGAACGATGAGGAGGCGTCCGGCGACTCGCCGCGATTCCCGATCTCACCGGTCGGCTTGTAGGCGATGCCGAGGTCGACCCGTTCGCGGGTGTCGCGTTCGAGGTCGGGGAACAGCCGGGCGATTGCCTGGGCGTAGTTCCAGACGTGCTCGCAGGTGCCCGAGCAGCAGTACGTTCCTTCCCAGGCGTAGAACCGCCCGTCCTGCCAGCGGTGGCAGGTGCCGGTGGCAAGCGTCGACGCGGTGGCCAGCGTGCGTTCGAGGAACCAGTGCGGCAGCGTCGAGTCGTCGTACCAGGTCCGGACCCATTCGCGCGTCCCGGATTCGAGCCGCTGGATGTGCGTGCCGACGTACTGCGCCACTTGGCGTGCGGAGCCGAAGCGGGTGCTGTAGTGCCGCATCAGCGTCGATCCACCGACCAGGCTGCTGAACAGCCGGCGTTCGGGCGTGGGGAAGAACCAGCCCTGGACGAACCGCACCGTGCGCGATTCACCGGGCCGCAGTGCGACCTTCACGGCGACCGTGCCGACCTGAGTGGCCGCACCGTCGACCTCGGCCGGTCCGTCCGCGGCGTCGAACAACTCGTCCGGGGTCGACCACGCCGCGACTGATCGACGGACGACGGCCGTCTTCTCCAGCGTGGCCATCGTGAAGGAGCCTGCGTCGGTGCGATCGGCCACCGGCTGCCGGCGGATCGGGCGGTCGCTGAAGATGATCCGGTCGACGTTCACGTGACCCCAGCCGCCGCTGGATCGATCGACGATCTGGATCTGCGCCGACCGTCCGGCCCAGGCGCCGACGGCCCAGCAGATCGCGTCCAGCGGCTCGATGTCACTACCGTTGGCTGTGGCAACTACTTCGCCGTCGACAAGCAGATTGACCGCGGTGGTGCTCGGGTTGCTGCCGCCGCCGGTCCACACGGTGATGTACGCGCGGTCGATGGTGAAGACCCGGCTGGTCAGCGATCCCTGCGGGCTGTCGTACGAGCCGCTCCGGAAGTCGTACGACGTCACGAAGCGGCTGCCGGAGACGTTCAACTCAGAGCGGTTGCCGAACGGTCGGCGGAAGTTCTCGGGCGTCTCTGCCACGGTGACCGGACCCGCGCCGAACGCCGTACCGGTCACCGTCCAGCCGGAGTAGTCCGTCCGCTCCCAGTCCTCGAAGACGATGTCGGCGCGGTCGGTGAACGTGATGCTGCCGCAGTTGAGGTGCGCCCACGCGCCGGTCGCCGAGTCGACCAGCTGGATCTGCGCGGTCCGCCCTTCGTACTCGCCGACGTCGAGCATCCGCCCGACCAACGGCTCGCTGTCGCTGCCGGTCGCGCTGGCCAGGACCGCACCGTCGACCACGACGTTGACGCAGACCTTGCCAGGCTGATTGCCACCGCCGAGTGCGACCGCGACGTACCGGCGGGTGATCTCGAACGGCGTGCTGGTCAGCGTGCCGGTACGGTCGTCCGGCCCGCCGCTCAGCCGGAAGTTGTACGACGTGACGAAACGGCTGCCGGAGATGTTCAGGTCACCGAAGCGCTGCATCAGCGAGGGAGTGTCGGCCGGTCGCACCGGCCCGGTCCCGAACGCGTCGCCGGTCGCGGTCCAGCCGTCGTACGTATCGCTGTCCCACTCCTCGAAGAGGATGTCGTCGCTGTTTGAAGCCGATGGGTCCGCCGCCGACCACTCGATCCCGGACGCGTACGCCGTCGCGCGCTGAGTGGTCGGCTGGCTGCGCCTGCTGTCCAGGCAGACCGGGTTCTCGGAGTACCCGAGCAGCGTCGCGTCGACCGGCTCTGCAGAGGTGTTGTGCAGCGTGAAGGCCATGATCGTGGCCGGCAGCGTCGAGTCGGCCGTAGCCAGCGGGACGAACGGCGAGAACGCCTCGAGGGTCACCTCGACCGGACTGTCCGACGACTTGTAGGCCACCCGGCCGATCGGGTACTGCCCGGTGAACCGGACATCGCCGAAGCCCTTCGCGTCGACGGTCCGAGTCCTGCCGCCGGCGCGCAGTACGAAGCCCTGCCGGAACCGCGTCGCGCCGTCGGCGTCCGCGGACAGCGGTAAGGCGTAGTGCGTACCGGCGAAGTCCGCGCCGCCCAACGGGAAGGTCAGTGCGTTCGAGACGTCCCACGCCCACAGCCGTCCGTCACCGGAGAGGTAGACCTGGCCGGCGCAACCGCCGCCGACCGGCATACCGATCTTCGCCAGCGCAGCGCCGGCGTACTCCGTCGGCGTACCGCGGTCCGTCAGTTCCGCGATCCGCTCCGGGGTGAGCGTGGGCATCCGCGTGATGGCCTGGGCAGGTTGAAGCATCCCGGGCGCCGCGAGCATGCCGACACCGGCCGCGCTGATGGACAGGAAGGTTCGTCGTCCCACCCCGGCGCGCGGGCACGATCCACCGCACGCCGGATTGGAGCATTCGCTGAGGTCGGGCGTGTGGTCCATGGGATCTCCAAGGGGGCGGCCGGGATCTCTTGGTACGCCACCTTAGGCCGTTCAGCCCCGCTGGGAAATCCATTTCACGAGGGAGAAATGCCACGTTCGCGATCCGTGTTGAGAAGTGATGTAGATCACATGCGGTCGATCTGTGCTGCCGATGTTCGACGCAGTGGTGAGGCCAGCTGAGTGGCCCTCACCGATACAGGAGGAACGTCATGGAGAAGGTCACTTCGGCGGACGGCACCGCCATCGCATACGACCGGCTCGGCGAAGGACCCGCGGTGGTTCTCGTCTGCGGCGGCTCGGTGGACCGGATGTCGAACGCCCCGCTGGCAGCCCTGCTGGCGCAGAACCACACCGTCTACAACTACGACCGCCGCGGCCGCGGTGATTCCGGCGACGCACCGGAGTACGCGATCGAGCGGGAATTCGAGGACCTGGACGCGATCTTCGCGGCCGCGGGCGGCCCGGCGCACCTCTACGGGACGTCGTCCGGTGCCGCGCTCGCCCTGCTCGCGACTGCCGCCGGACGGCCGGTGACCAAGCTCGCGCTGTGGGAGCCGCCGTACATCCTCGAAGGCACGCGGAAGCGGCCGCCCGCCGACACGGCGTCGATCTATCGCGCGTTCGTCGCCGAGGGTCGCCGGGACAAGGCAGCCGAGTACTTCATGGCCGAGGTGGTCGGGCTGCCGGCCGAGTTCGTCGCGATGGCGAAGGAGTCGCCGTGGTGGCCGGCGCAGGAGGCGATCGCGCACACGCTGGCGTACGACGCGACCGTGATGGGCGACTACTCGATCCCGGCCGCGGCGAGCTCGGTGACCGTGCCGACCCGGGTGTTCACCGGAGGAGCGTCGGAGGAATGGATGAAGCAGGGCAACCAAGCCGTGGTGGAAGCGATCCCGAGCGCCACCGCCTGTCTGGTCCCCGATCAGCAGCACAATGTGGACGCGGCCGCCCTGGCCCCCGCGCTGAAGGAGTTCTTCGCATGAGCAGCACAGTGGTCTCCAAGGACGGTACGACGATCGCCTACGACAAGCGTGGAGAAGGGCCTGCCCTGGTCCTGGTCGACGGTGCGCTGTGTGGGCGATCCCAAGGCCCGATGCCCGCGCTGGCCGACACGCTGGCGTCGAGCTTCACGGTCTACAACTACGACCGGCGTGGCCGCGGCGACTCCGGCAACGCGGACACCTACGAGGTGGAGCGCGAGATCGAGGACCTGGCTGCGGTGATCGAGGCGGCCGGTGGCTCGGCGTACGTCTATGGTTCGTCGTCCGGGGCGGCGCTTGCGCTGCGGGCCGCGGCGGCGGGGCTGGCGATCGAGAAGGTGGTCGCGTTCGAGCCGCCGTTCGTGGTCGACGACAGCCGCAAGCCGATCCCGGCGACCTGGGTGCAGGACCTCGATGCCCGCGAGCCGGCCGACGCGGTCCGGTACTTCATGACCACAGTGATCGGTCTGCCCGGCCCTATGGTCACGATGATGAAACTGATGCCGGCCTGGAAGCACCTGAAGGCGATGGCCCCCACGCTTCCGTACGACGCCCGCGTCGTCGGCGGCAATGTGGCCGGCCGGCCGCTGGACGCGTCCCAGTGGGCGGCGATCGGCGTACCGGCCCTGGTCGTCAACGGCGGCAAGAGCCCGGCCTGGATGAAGACCTCGGTGCGTGCGCTGGCCGACGCCGTACCTGGTGCCGAGCACCGCGAGATCCCCGGTCAGAACCACCTGATCAAGGCGACCGCGATCGCCCCGGTACTGACCGGGTTCTTCACGCACTGAGATCCGGGGTCCGGCGAAACCTCGCCGGACCCCGGACCGCGATCAGGCGCCGGCGATGAGGTTGCCGGCTCCGGCGCGGGCCGCGTCGAAACGGGCCTGCGCGTCGCCCCAGTTCACCACGTTCCACCAGGCCTTCACGTAGTCCGGCTTCACGTTCTTGTACTGCAGGTAGAACGCGTGCTCCCACATGTCCAGCATCACGATCGGGATCTGCCCGGCCGGTAGGTTGCCCTGCTGGTCGTACAGCTGGTGGACGAGGAGCCGGCCGGCCAGCGCGTCCCAGCCCAGGATCGCCCAGCCGGAGCCCTGGATCGTGGTGGCGCTGGCGGTGAAGTGTCCCTGGAAGCCGTCGAACGAACCGAAGTACTCGTCGATCGCCGCGCCCAGCTCGCCGTCCGGCTTGTCGCCACCGTCCGGCGACAGGTTCTTCCAGAAGATCGAGTGGTTGACGTGCCCGCCGAGGTTGAAGGCGAGCGACTTCTCCAGCCCGACGATCGCGCCGAAGTCGCCCTTCTCGCGGGCCGCGGCCAGCTTGTCCAGGGTGTCGTTCAGGCCGTTCACGTAGGTCTGGTGGTGCTTGGAGTGGTGCAGCTCCATGATCTCGCCGGCGATGCTCGGCGCCAGTGCGCCGTAGTCGTAGGGGAGGTCGGGAAGCGTGTACGTGGTCAACTCTGCTCCTTCGTCGGGGCCCGCGGGGGCCGATATCTGCGATGTCCTGTCTCAGCGGCTCAGTGTCTCGTCAGGGAACGTTCGGCACCTCTAGCGGCGCCCCGGACGCCCGCTGGCGGCGTTGTCGTCGTCGCGCAATGCTCCGCATTGCTCTCCTCCTCCGCCTTGCCAGCGAACGACCGGACCACCGCTAGAGGCACCAACGTTCCCTGACGAGACACAAGCTTGAAACTTCAACCACGGTTGAGGTCAAGGCGCCACGCGGTGAACGGAACCCGCCAGGCACCTCCGACCGGTGCCCGATGCGACCGCGTTCACACCACCGCACGCACCGGACACCTCCAGCTTCACATACTCCTCCTGACGGCCTACGGCGAGTCTCACCTCACCTCGACGGCCAGCTCCGCGCGCAGTGCGGTGGCGAACGGCTCCGGCCGGTCGGCAAAGCCGGTGTGGTCGCCGGGGAACCGGGTCGGCGCGATGCCGAGCCGGCCGGCCAGCGCGGTCGAGGTCCGGTCGCAGAGCTGACCGGTCGACTCCGCGCCGATGCCGACCACGATCCGTACGCCGCTGCCGCGCAACCGGTCCACATCCGGCACCCAGGTCACCGTCTCGCGCAGTTCGTGGGCGAACCAGAACCGCTCGTCGGCGACCTGCTGCGGATCCCGCTCGCCGCCGAACATCGCCTCGATCATGCCGTCCGGCACCTGGATGTTCGCCAGCGCGAAGAACTGCTTCCAGGCCCCGATCACGTCCCCGCCCAGGTAGTCGGCCATCATCCGCTCGGACTTGGCCAGCAGCTCGTCACTGTCCTCGACCAGGCGGTCGAGCGGCGGCTCGTGGGCGATCACCGTGCTCACCAGCTCCGGGTGGGCTTGGGCCAGCGCCAGTACGCTCACCGCCCCGCCGCTCGACCCGAACACCGCAGCCGGCCCGT
The DNA here is from genome assembly GCF_045207705.1 of Kribbella sp. NBC_00889. Classification (NCBI taxonomy): domain Bacteria; kingdom Bacillati; phylum Actinomycetota; class Actinomycetes; order Propionibacteriales; family Kribbellaceae; genus Kribbella; species Kribbella sp. NBC_00889. The sequence continues at coordinate 9,051,655 of NZ_CP108783.1, forward strand.
CGCCGACGTGCCGGATCAGCCGGGCCAGGTCGTCGGCCCGCTGCTCGGGCGTCGAGGTCCCACCAGGCCGGAGCGTGCTGCGACTCACCCCGCGCGGATCCAGCGTGAGAACCGTGTGGTCCGTGGCCAGTAGGTCGGCCAGCGGCGCGAACGAGTCCGCCCCCATCGGCGCCCCGACCAGCACCACCAACGGCCCGGCCCCACGCACTTCGTAGTACAACTCGGCATCCTCAACCACCAATGTGTTGTTCATGCCCTCTCCACGAACGGCGATCCGCCGGATGGACACAGCCGCCACAGCGAGGTCACCTCGTTGTGCCGCGCCCTTCGGTGCCGCGGTACGACGTCCGACCGGCCGGCGACCCGCAGACCGGCGTACTGGAACCCGTCCAGCAGCTCGGCGCGCGACCTGAGGCCGAGGCGCTCGGCGAGATCGGACAACACCAGCCAGACCTCGCCACCCGGGTTCAGGTGGTCGCGCACCTGTCCGACGAAGCCGTGGAGCATCCGCCCGTCCTCGTCGTAGACCGCGTGATCCAGCGGCGTGATCGGCCGGGCCGGGATCCATGGCGGGTTGCACACCACCAGATCGGCCCGCCCCGGTGGGAACAGATCGGTCTCGACCACCGTGACACGACCCTGCACTCCGAGCCGCCGGAGGTTGTCCCGGGCGCACTCGACCGCCCGCACGCTGTTGTCGGTGGCAACGACCCTGGGAACACCCCGCCGGGCCAGCACCGCGGCCAGTACTCCGGTCCCGGTCCCGATGTCGAAGGCGACCGCCGGGTGCTGCAACGGGCAGTCGCCGACCAGATCGACGTACTCCGATCGCGTCGGGGCGAAGACCCCGTAGTGCGGATGGATCCGGGCGCCGAGGGCGGGCACCTGGACTCCCTCGAGGCGCAACTGGTGCGCACCGATGACACCGAGCAACTCCCGCAACGGCACGAGCCGCTCGCCGTCGGGCGGCCCGTACGCCTCCAGGCAGGCCTGCCGGACGTCCGGTGCCCGGCGGAGGCGGATCGTGTGGTCATGAGTTGCTATCAGCAACGAGTTGAGCACCTGCGCGCGCCGGGCCTGGCGCCGGCGCTGCTCCTGGAAGCTGCCTCCCGCGGCCGCCGGAACCCGGCGGCCGAGCGCGGCCAGCAGTTGTTTCGCGTTCTGGAAATCACCGTCCCAGACAAGAGTGGAACCGCGGTCGATCAGGCGCAGGGCCCGATCCGCGGAGAGTGTGTCGTTCACCGTGATGACGGTCATGAGTCGTCCCTGCCAGGAGTTCGAGTTGGGCAGCACGGCTCACCCGAGGGCCGGTACGGCGCCCGGGGAGCGGACGACTCAGCTAGCGGACAACCGCCGCATGTTTCGGCGAGGTCACCGCACCAGTCTAAGGAACTCCACGGTTCGGGCTTGTTCGGCCGGCGTACCGATCGGGGCGAGCATCAGATCGGTGATGCCGGTGTCGCGTAGTTGGTCGAGTTGCTTGGCAATCGCGTCCTCGTCTCCGGCGAGCAGTACGTCGGCCGGTCCGTTGACGCCCTCGCGGTCGAGCATGGCGCGGTACTCCGGGACCTGCCCGGCCAGCGCGTAGTCGGTTGCGAACCGGGCGCGTACGGCGTCCTCCGCCTCCGTCACGCAGATCGCGAGGCCCGCGACGATCCGGGGTGTACGCCCGTTCGCCGCCTTGGTGATCGAAGGGACGACATGGCCGGCGAGAGTGCGAGGGCCGGTCATCCAGGTGATCGTGCCGTCGGCCAGTTCGCCTGCGACCCTCAACATCGCCGGCCCGAGCGCCGCGACCAGGACAGGTGGTGCGTCGGCGCCGTCCACGCTGACCGCGCCGACGGCGGTGAGCGTCTCGCCGTGATGGTCGACAGGCTCGCCGCGGAGGAGTGGCCGCAGTACTTCGAGGTACTCGCGCAGCCGCCGAGCAGGCCGGTCGGTGGGCAGCCCGAACATCGAGTCGACCATCCGTGAGATGCCCGCGCCGATCCCGAGAATCAAACGATTGCCAGTCGCCGCCTGCACGGTGAGCGCCTGACTCGCCAGCACCAGCGGATGTCGCTGCGGAAACGGAACCACCGCGGTGCCGATCTCGGCGGGACCGTTGCCGGCGGCCGCGAGAGTGGTGAGGGCGTCGAGGTTCGGTCCTTGCGAGATCCAGGCCGTGCCGCTCGTCGCCCGGATCTGCCGGGTGATCTCGGGGAGATCGCGTTGTCCCCGGACGTCCCCGAATGCCAGTCCGATCCGCATCCAGTAGCTCCTCAAGTAAGTGGGGCGGTCCCCCGGTTAAGGTTTGCTACGATATGGGGGCCCACCCCAGTTGGCAAGGGAGATGAGATGCGAGCCGATGCGCGGCGGAACTACGACCGACTGGTCGCGGTCGCCGCCGAGGTGGTCGCCGAGCAGGGCGCCGACGCCTCGCTGGAAGAGATCTCGCGCCGGGCCGGCATCGGATCAGCCACTCTGCACCGGCACTTCCGCGGCCGGGGCGCTCTGCTGGAAGCGGTGTTCCAGAACAGCATCGACACAGTCTGCGCGCAGGGCGAGGAACTCCGCGATCACCCGGAATCCCTGCAGGCGTTGACGATCTGGCTGCACGGCATGGTCGGCCACATCACCGGAACCCGCGGCCTGGGGCCGGCGCTGGTGATGAGCGCGGAGCGAGGTTCCGAGTGCCACGCACGCATCCTCGACGCCGGCGGCAGTCTCCTCGTCCGGGCTCAGAAGGACGGCGCGGTGCCCGGCGATGTGGCGATCGAGGACCTGCTGAAACTGGTCAACGGCATCTGCCTGGCGAGCGACCCGGACACCGATCAGGCGGACCGTCTCCTCGACCTCGCAATCCGGGGTGTAGCACCAGATCAGGGCGAATAGACTTCGTCCCCTGACCCCCTCCGGACAATGGCTCGAGGTTTGCTGTGCTCACCATGCAGGACGCGCTGCTCGCGCTGACGAAGTACTGGACCGATCGGGGCTGCATGATCGTGCAGCCGTTCAACACCGAGGTCGGAGCCGGAACGCTGAACCCGGCCACCATCCTGCGGGTGCTCGGTCCCGAGCCGTGGCGGGTCGCGTACGTCGAGCCGAGTGTCCGGCCCGATGACAGCCGCTACGGCGAGAACCCGAACCGGCTGCAGACGCACACCCAGTTCCAGGTGGTCCTGAAGCCGGACCCGGGCAACCCGCAGGAGCTGTTCCTGGACAGCCTGACGGCGCTCGGCATCGACATCCACGCCCACGACATCCGGTTCGTCGAGGACAACTGGGCGAACCCGGCGACCGGCTCGTGGGGCCTCGGCTGGGAGGTCTGGCTGGACGGCCTGGAGATCACCCAGTTCACCTACTTCCAGCAGGCCGGCGGAATGACACTGGACCCGGTGTCGGTGGAGATCACCTACGGCATCGAGCGGATCATGATGGCGCTGCAGGGCGTCTCGCACTTCAAGGACATCGCCTACGCGCCGGGCATCTCCTACGGCGAGGCGTTCGGCCAGGCCGAGTACGAGATGAGCCGGTACTACCTCGACGACGCCGATGTCGACACCCAGAAGCGGCTGTTCGAGGAATACGCGAACGAGGCCCGCCGGATGCTCGACGCCCGGCTCCCGGTCCCAGCGCACATCTACGTACTGCGCTGCTCGCACACCTTCAACATCCTCGACTCCCGCGGCGCCGTGAGTACGACGGAACGCGCCAAGGCCTTCGGCCGGATGCGCACGCTGGCCCGCGAGGTGGCGCAGTTGTGGGCCGAACGCCGGACCGAGCTCGAGCACCCACTGGGCATTGCCGAGCTGCCCGCGCCGGCGCCCGAGCCGACCGAGTTCCCGACGGCCACTGGGACCCGGCAGCTGACGTTCGAGATCGGTACCGAGGAGATGCCGCCGTCGGAGGTCACCAAGACCGCCGAGGCTGTGAAGACGGCCCTCACCGAGAAGCTGGCCGCGACGCGCCTCGGGCACGGCGACATCACGACGTACGCGACGCCGCGCCGGGTGGTGGCGTTCGTCGCGAGCGTGCAGGCCGGTGAGCCGGACGCGGAGCGAGTGGTCCGCGGCCCGCGGAAGTCGGCCGCGTACGACGCCGACGGCAACGTGACCAAGGCCGCGGCCGGTTTCGCCCGCGGTCAGGGCGTCGACACCGATGAGCTGCACGATCTCGACGTGGACGGTGTCGAGTACGTCGCGGTGACCAAGCCGGACCCGGGTCGCGGCGCGGCCGAGGTGCTGAGCGGCGTACTGGGCGAGATCGTCAGCGGTCTGCGCTCGGACAAGAACATGCGGTGGAACGACGCCAAGTTGTCGTTCACCCGGCCGGTGCGCTGGCTGGTCGCGCTGCTCGGCGACCAGGTGGTACCGGTGTCGGTATCGACGCTGGCCTCCGGCCGGACGACGCGGGTGCATCGGAACGCGGCTCCGCCGCAGGTCGAGATCGCCGCGGCCGAGGGGTACCTGGACCTGCTCCGGATCCACGGCATCGAGGCCGATCCCGCCAAGCGGCGTGAGCAGATCGTCGAGGCGGCGCAGAGGCTGGCCACCGAGGCCGGCGGCACGATCGACCTCGAGGGCGAGACCGCGCTGATCGACCAGATCGTCAACCTGGTCGAGGAACCGACCGCGATCCTCGGTGGCTTCTCGGCGGACTATCTGACTCTGCCCGGCGAGATCCTCACCACGGTGATGCGCAAGCACCAGCGGTACCTTCCGGTCCGGGACGGCGACGGCAAGCTGCTCCCGCATTTCGTTGCCGTAGCCAACGGTTCGGTCAAGGACGACGTCGTCCGCGAGGGCAACGAGGCCGTCCTGCGGGCGCGCTACGAGGACGCCGCGTTCTTCTGGCGGGCCGACCTGGACACCTCGCTGGAGTCGATGAAGAGCGAGCTGGAGAAGCTGGCCTTCGAGCAGCGGCTCGGCTCGATGGCCGACCGGGCCGCCCGGATCGGCCGGATCGCGCTCAGCCTCGGGTCGACGGTCGGGCTGGACGGCGACGACCTGACCACGCTGCGCCGTGCGGCGGAGCTGGCGAAGTTCGATCTCGGATCGCAGATGGTGGTCGAGCTGACCAGCCTGGCCGGGACGATGGCCCGCGAGTACGCGCGCCGGGCCGGCGAGACCGAGGCGCTCGCGCAGGCGCTGTACGACATGGAGTTGCCGCGGTCGGCCGGGGATCCGGTCCCGGCGACGACTCCGGGTGCACTGCTCGCACTGGCGGACCGCTTCGACCTCCTGGCCGGCCTGTTCGGCATCGGCGCGAAGCCGACGGGTAGCTCCGATCCCTTCGCGCTGCGGCGGGCGGCCGCCGGTGTGGTGGCGATCCTGCGCGAACACCCGTCGCTTCGCGACATCACGCTCCCCGTCGGCCTGCGCGCCGCCGCCGCGGAGATCGGTGCCCAGGGCATCGACGTACCGGCGGAATCGCTGGACGAGGTCGCCGAGTTCACCGTACGGCGGTACGAGCAGCAGCTGCTCGACCGCGGCGACGACCACCACCAGGTGGCCGCGGTGTTGCCGTTGGCAACTGCTCCGGCGGTGGCCGACGAGACGCTGGCGAGCCTGCAGCAGCTGGTCGGCAGCGGCGACTTCGCCGACCTGGTCGCCGTCCTGCAGCGGGTACGGCGGATCGTCCCGGAGGGCACCGAGGCGTCGTACGACCCGGCCAAGTTGACCGAGCCGGCCGAGGTCGTCCTGCACGAGGCGATCCAGAAGGTGGGCCAGGCGCCGACCGGCCTGGCCGACTTCGCCACCGCGGCCTCGGTCCTGGTCGAGCCCGTCACCACGTTCTTCGACGAGATCCTGGTGATGGCCGAAGACCCGGAGATCCGGGCCGCCCGCCTCGGCCTCCTCGCCACCATCAGCCAGCTAGCGGCCCCGGTCCTCGACTGGCAAGCCCTGGGCACAAGCCTCACCCCCACCGACTAACCCCACCAGCACCCGAGGGCACCCCCCTCGGGTGCTGCCATCCCCCCACATCCACAACCAGAACCCCCAACCGCGAGTCCCACCACCGGCGACCCGCTGGCCGACGCACGCCCATGCCCCGATTCGTGGATCTTGGTCCCTGAGGTCGCCGATTCGCCACCAAAATCCACGACTCGACCCCTGCCGGCGACCGCATGCGCATCTGCGGACACCCCTCACGATTCCCCAGCCAGCACTTGTTCGCCGTACGGCGCTGCTGCCGGGGGCATGAACACCATCTGGCGGCGTAGGCCACATCACCAGCTGTCCGAGGTCCCCGCGTCCTGTCCCAGGGGCCGCTTCCTGTCCCAGGTCCCCGCTTCCTGTCCCAGGGGCCGCCTCCTGTCCCAGGTCCCCGCTTCCTGTCCCAGGGGCCGCCTCCTGTCCCAGGTCCCCGCTTCCTGTCCCAGGGGCCGCCTCCTGTCCCAGGTCCCGTTCCGCGCGCAGCCCGCCCCGCGACCGCCGCCGCTCGCGACCGCAGGGCGGGAGGTCGCGGTGTCGGTTCGTGGATCTTGGCGCCGAACGTCGCCGATTCGCCACCGAAATCCACGATTCGACGCCTGTCGGCGGCACTTGTTCGCCGTACGGCGCTGCCGCCGGGGGCATGAACACCATCTGGCGGCGCAGGCCATATCACCAGCTGTCCTTGGTCCCCGCTTCCTGTCCGAGGTCCCCGCTTCCTGTCCCTGGTCCCCGCTTCCTGTCCGAGGTCCCCGCTTCCTGTCCCTGGTCCCCGCTTCCTGTCCGAGGTCCCCGCTTCCTGTCCCTGGTCCCCGCTTCCTGTCCGAGGTTCCCGCTTCCTGTCCCAGGGGCCGCTTCCTATGCCAGGTCGCGGTCCGCGCGCAGCCACCCGGCGGCCGCCGCCGCTCGCGACCGCAGGGCGGGAGGTCGCGGCGTCGATTCGTGGATCTTGGTCCCGGACATCGCCGATTCGCCGGCGGAATCCACGATTCGACGCGTCGGGCGGGTGGAGTGGGGCGTTAGGTGAGGGGGTGGGAGAGGAACGGGGATAGGCGGTCGGCGATGAGGTGGTAGCCGTGGGGGCCGGGGTGGAGGTCGTCGGCGTACAGGGCGAGGGCCTCGGTGGTGGTGAGGATGTCGCGGCCGTCGATGAGGCGTACGGCGGGATCGACGCGGGCGCCGAGCTCGACGCAGTCGCGGATGTCGTCCAGGGTGAGGCCGACCGCGTTGGGTTTGCCCTCGAGGTTGGGGGCGAGCAGGGGAGTGATGACGATGATCGGCGTCGTGGGGTGACCTGCGCGGACGGTCGAGACGAACGACTCGACCTGGCCGGGCAGGGTCCGGCCGCTGAAGGTCCCGCCGCCGTAGATGTTGATGCCGAGGCACATCGAGATGAGTCGCGCCGGAGTATCCCGGATCGTGCGGGCCGCGATCGGATCGAGATGGCACTCGCCGGCGAAGCCGAGGGCCACCAGATCCCAGCCGTGCCGACGGGCGACCAAGGCCGGCCAAGTCTCCGACGGGCCGTACGCGCCGCTGCACTGGGTGATCGAGCTGCCGTAGGTGATCCAGCGCGGACCGCCGGGTGCCACCGGCTCGGCGTCGCCGTCGAACGTGAGCCCGCGGAAGCCGATCATCCCGGCCTGCGGCAGCCAGATCTCCACCTCGGCGGGCCGGCCCGGCAGGTCGGCAGTCAGAGTCTGCTCACCCTCCCGCACCTCGCAGCGCCGATGCAGCTCGCCATCGACCAGGACGTCCAGCGGTGCCAGCTTCGCGTAGATGCCGAGCGCCGCCCGGATCTCCAGTCGCACCGAGGAGGCCGTCGTACTCCATGCGGCCCGGACGCCGGCGGGCGTCGCGGCGCGGTCCCAGAGGCGGTGGCCCTCGCGGTCCGGATACCCGGTCCAGTCGGTGAGGTGGAAGTCGTGGCCGCGCGGGTCGAGGCGCCAGAACGTCGTCCAGCCGTCGGAGTCGACCTCACGGTGCTGGTAACCGGTCCAGAGGGCCTCGGTCATGTGCGCGCTCCTCGGATGCCCCGGAGTGACCGGGCGACAGGCTGTGCGGCGGCGGACGTGAGGCGGGCGACCGCGCGCGCACCGAGGCTGGCGTCGACGTGGGCGAGCATGACCGCGGCGGCCGTGGTGGAGTCTCCGGCCGCGATCGCGTCGACCATCGCGAGATGCTCGGCGTGGGTGCGGTCGAGGTCCTCCTCGGTCCGGCCGTCCTCGAGGGCAAGCCTGCGGTACCGGTCCGCTTTGTCCCACAGGCCGTCCAGGGTCTGGACCAGCAACTGGTTGTGCGAGGCCGAGTAGATCGCGACGTGGAACTGCCGGTGGGTCGCCAGCTCGGCCGACGCCGGGTCGGCCCGCAGCGGCAACAGCTTGTCGGCCGTCTCCCGGATCCGGTCCAGATCTTGCCGGGTACGACGCTCGGCCGCGAGGCCGGCCGCCAACGGGTCCAGCGACCTCCGGATCTCGACCAGGTCGCGCGCCTCCTCGGCGGTCAGCCGGGTGACCCGGGCGTCGCGGTGCGCGTCCAGCTCGACCAGGCCCTCGGTCATCAACCGCCGCAGTGCCTCGCGCAGCGGTGTCGTACTGATACCGAGGTCGCGGGCCAGGGCGGCCTGCTGGATGACCGATCCCGGGACCAGATCGCCGCGCAGGAGCTGGTCGCGGACGAGCTCGTAGGCGAGCTCGGCCTTGGTGGCCGTCTTGACCTCGGACACAGGCGAACCTCCGTGGTTATAACAAGGCTGAGGCAGAGAATACCTTGAGATCAAGCCTTGAGACGATCCCTGGGGAGATCTTGACGTAGAAGGTTATAACGACTCACACTCCTTCCCATGGCTGATCACTACCGGCTGGGCGTGCTCCCCGGCGACGGCATCGGACCCGAGATCGTTCCCGCCGCCGTCCAGGTGCTCGACGCGGCGCTGGCCGCCACCGGTGCCGAACCCGTCGAATGGGTTCCGCTCCCGGTCGGTGCCGCGGCGATCGAGACGCACGGCAGCGCGCTGCCCGACGTCACGGTCGAGACGCTCGACAAGCTCGACGGCTGGCTGCTCGGCCCGCACGACAGCGCGGCGTACCCCGCCGAGCACCGGGCCAAGCTGAACCCGAGCGGGTTCCTGCGCAAGCACTTCGACCTGTTCGCGAACATCCGCCCGGCCAAGGCCTTCGAGGGGACGCCCGCGCTGGTGCCTGGCCTCGACCTGGTCGTGGTCCGGGAGAACACCGAGGGCTTCTACGCGGACCGCAGTACCTATCGCGGCACGGGCGAGTTCATGCCGACCGCGGATGTGGCGATCGCGATGGGCATCTTCACCCGGCCGGCGATCGAGCGGATCGCACGGCAGGCCCTCGAGTTGGCGAGCCGTCGGCGCCGGCACCTGACGATCGTGCACAAGGCCAACGTGCTGCGCACCAGCACCGGCTTCTTCCTGGAGATCTGCCGCGAGCTCGCGGCCGGGTACCCCGAGGTCGAGGTGGACGACTTCCACATCGACGCGATGACCGTGCACCTGGTCCGGCACGGCGCCGACTTCGACGTACTCGTGACCGAGAACATGTTCGGCGACATCCTGTCCGACCTGACCGGTGAACTGGCCGGCTCGCTCGGCATCGCGCCGTCGATCAACGCCTCGCACGACCGCGCGATGGCCCAGGCCGCGCACGGCTCGGCGCCCGACATCGCCGGCCGCGGCCTCGCCAACCCGACCGCCATGATCGCCTCCGGCGCGATGCTGCTGGACTGGCTCGGCAGCGAGCACGCCAAGCAGGCGGCGACGCTGGTCGATCGCGGGCTCCGGACGGCAGTCGCGCGTGGCGTCCGTACGGCGGATCTCGGCGGCACCGCCGGTACGATGCAGTTCACCGACGCTGTCGTTGCTGCGATCAACGAGTCGGCATGACCGCCCGGACCCAGTCCCTGCGGGGTGTCGCTCCGGATCATCTGCCGCGGACTCTGCGCATCCTGCTGGAGAACGCGCTGCGGCACGGCACCGCGAGCGACGTACTGCGGAACTGGGAGCCGGGTGCGGCCGGTGAACTCGAGGTGTTCCCGTCCAGGGTGTTCCTGCACGACACGAACGGCGTACCCGTGCTGGCCGATCTGGCCGCGATGCGCGACGCGATGGTGGCCCGTGGCAACGATCCGGCGCTGGTCGATCCGTTGATCCCGGCCGAGTTGGTGGTAGACCACTCGGTGATCGCGGACGTGTTCGGACGGCCGGACGCACTACAGCTGAATGTCGAGCTGGAGTACGAGCGCAACGCGGAGCGGTATCGCTTCCTGCGCTGGGGTCAGCGCACGTTTCAGCAGCTGAAGGTGGTTCCGCCGGGTGCCGGGATCATGCACCAGATCAACCTCGAGCACCTGGCCCGGGTAGTCGAGGAGCGCGATGGCTGGGTGTTCCCGGATCTCTGCCTGGGCACGGATTCGCACACCACGATGATCAACGGGCTCGGCGTCCTCGGCTGGGGGATCGGTGGCATCGAGGCCGAGGCCGCGATGCTCGGACAGTCGGTGTCGATGGTGCTGCCGCCGGTCGTCGGCGTGCGGCTGTCCGGTGCACTGCCGGTCGGGACGACCACGACCGACCTGGTGCTGACGATCACCGAGGCGCTGCGCGCGCACGGCGTGGTCGGCAAGCTGGTCGAGTTCGGCGGTCCCGCGCTGGTCGGCTTGCCGGTGCCGGACCGGGCGACGATCGCGAACATGAGCCCGGAGTTCGGCTCGACCGCGGCGTATTTCCCGATCGACGACCGCACACTGGAGTACCTGCGCTTCACCGGCCGCTCGCCGGAGAAGGTCGCGCTGGTCGAGTCCTACGCGAAGGAACAGGGCCTCTGGCACGACCCATCGGCGGAGCTTCGGTACGACGAGTACGTCGACATCGACCTCGGCTCCGTGGTGCCGTCGATCGCCGGTCCGCGCCGTCCGCAGCAGCGCGTCGCCCTGGCCGACGCCAAGCAGGCGGCGGCTCTGGAACTCCCCGCCGGTCCACGTACGACGGACGTCCCGGGGCACGGCGCGGTCGTCGTCGCAGCGATCACCTCCTGCACGAACACCTCCAACCCCTCGGTGATGGTCGCCGCCGGGTTGCTGGCCAGGAACGCGGTGGAGCGCGGTCTCACCAGCAAGCCCTGGGTGAAGACGACCCTGTCGCCTGGTTCGCGGGTCGTGATGGACTACCTCGGCGCCGCCGGACTCACGCCGTACCTGGAGAAGCTGGGGTTCCACCTGGCCGGGTTCGGCTGCATGACCTGCATCGGGGCCTCGGGTGCGCTGATCGACGAGGTCGGCGAGGCGGTTCGCGGGCAGGATCTCACCGTCGCCGCCGTGCTGTCCGGGAACCGCAACTTCGAGGGCCGGATCCAGTCCGACGTCCGGTTGAACTACCTCGCCTCGCCGCCGCTCGTGATCGCCTACGCCCTCGCCGGCCGGATGGACATCGACCTGCTCACCGAACCACTCGGCACCGACCCGTCCGGACAGCCCGTCTTCCTGAAGGACATCTGGCCGACCGGCATCGACGAGGTGATCGGCGCGACCGTGACTCCCGACCTCTTCGACCACGCGTACGACGAACTGTTCGCGGGCGACGAGCGGTGGCAAGGACTGGACGCACCGGCTGGGGAAACCTTCGCGTGGGGCGATTCGACGTACCTGCAGCAGCCGCCGTACTTCGGTAGGGAGGCGAGCCCTGGTGACCTGATCGGTGCCCGTGCACTCGTGCGGTTGGGTGATTCGGTCACCACGGACCACATCTCACCCGCCGGGGCGATCCCTCCGGACAGCGTCGCGGGTCGATATCTGATCAACGCGGGTGTGCCGCGCCATCAGCTGAACACGTTTGCCTCGCGGCGCGGCAACCACCTGGTGATGATGCGTGGTGCCTTCGGCAACGTTCGGCTGCGCAACCAGCTTGCCCAGGGCGCCGAAGGTCCGGTCACTCGTGGACCGGACGGCGAGCTGACCTCGATCTACGATGCGGCCGAGGCCTACCGTGCAGCCGGCGTACCGGTCGTCGTTCTCGCCGGCAAGGAGTACGGCACCGGATCGTCTCGGGACTGGGCGGCGAAGGGCCCGGCTCTGCTAGGGGTGCGGGCGGTGCTGGCGCAGTCGTTCGAACGCATCCATCGGTCGAACCTGGTCGGCCTCGGCATCCTGCCGCTGGAGTTCCTGCCGGGCGAAGGCGACGACCTGACCGGCGAAGACCCGATCGACATCCGCCTCGGCGAGGACGGCTTCGCCACCGCGTCCTGCGCGGGCAGGAGCTACCGGCTGCGGATCCGTCTCGACACGCCTCGTGAACACGACTACTACCTCCACGGCGGTGTGCTGCCGTACGTACTGCACCGCCTGAGCGAAGGACAAGCCCAGTGATCGTCTCGATCAACCCTGCCAGCGGCGAGCAACTCGCCACCTTCGATCCGTACGACGCGGACCGTGTCGACCGCCTGCTCACCGCCGCGGTGGTTGCTCAGAGCAACTGGCGGCGGTCCGAGGTGCAGCGGCGTACCGAACTGCTGGAGTCCTTGGCCGGCACACTCCGCGACCGCAAGGCCGAGATGGCCGCGCTGATCACCAGCGAGATGGGCAAGCCGTTGGCCGAGGCGGCCGCCGAGATCGAGAAGTGTGCGATCAACTGCGAGTATTACGCCACGAACGCCCCCGGGTTCCTGGCCGCGGAGACGATCACCGCGGAAGGCCGGGTCGAGGTCGATCCACTGGGCGTCGTACTCGCGGTGATGCCGTGGAACTACCCGTTCTGGCAGTTCTTCCGGTTCATCGCGCCGGCGCTGGCCGCGGGCAACGGCGCGATCCTCAAGCACGCCAACTCGGTCCCGCGCTGCGCGCTGGCGATCGAGTCGGTACTGCGGGACGCCGGAGTGCCTGATGGTCTGGTCGGAGTGCTCTTGGTCGAGACCGACCAGGTGGCCGGCCTGATCGCGGACGATCGGGTCGCGGCGGTGACGTTCACCGGTTCGACCGAGGTCGGCAGCATCATCGCCGAGCGGGCGGGCCGGGCGCTGAAGAAGCAGGTGCTCGAACTCGGCGGCTCGGACCCGTTCATCGTCCTGGCCGACGCCGATCTGGAGATTGCCGCGACCACGGCGGTCACCGCACGCTTCCTCAACGCCGGGCAGAGCTGCGTCAACGCCAAGCGGTTCATCGTCGAGGAGTCCGTCGCCGACGAGTTCGTCGCCCGCTTCTCCGCTGCCGTCGGCAGGTTGGTCGTCGGTGATCCGGTCGACGACGGCACCACGATCGGTCCGCTGGCCCGGGCTGGTTTGCGCGACACCTTGCACGATCAGGTACGCCGTACCGTCGAGGCCGGAGCGACGCTCGTGCGCGGTGGAGAGGTGGCCGACCGGGCTGGCTTCTACTACCAGCCGACCGTGCTCGACCACGTGCTGCCGGGGATGGCGGCGTTCGACGAGGAGACGTTCGGGCCGGTCGCGGCGATCACGCGGGTGCGCGACGCCGACGAAGCGATCCGGCTGGCCAACCAGACCGAGTTCGGGCTGGGCGCCTCGTTGTGGACCGCGCAGGAGCGAGCGTCCGAGCTGGTCCGTCGCCTGGACGCGGGCGCGGTGTTCGTGAACGCGATGGTCGCGTCGGATCCGCGGCTGCCGTTCGGCGGGATCAAACGGTCCGGCTACGGCCGCGAGCTCGGAGCGCACGGGATGCGCGAGTTCATGAACCTCAAGACCGTCTGGTCGGGCGATCCGGCGCCGCGGCTGGTGATCAAGCCGGACGACGTCGAGGTCTTCGACCGCGGCAGCGGCGTCCGGACCGTTCCGTACGTCGGCGCCTGGAACAGCGAGTCGAACAAGATCACCACCGGGACGACGGTTTTCGCGGTCGGCACCCGGATCCCGCTGCACTCGCACAACGTCGAGGAGTCGGTGCTCGTGTTCGCGGGGCAGGCGACCGCGGTGATCGGCGACGAGCGGATCGACCTGGAGGCCGGCGACGCGACCTGGGTGCCGGCCGGCGTACCGCACCAGTTCATCAACCGCGGCGACGGCGAACTGACCATCTACTGGGTGTACGGCGGCCGCGCGGTGACCCGGACGATGACCGCGACCGGCGTGACGGTGGCGCATCTCTCAGCGGCCGACCGTGGAGCCGTTGCCGCTTCAGGAAAGTAACGAATAGACTTATGTAACAGGTGATGCAGATTAACTAAGGTTGCGCTCACCTCACTCGGAAGGACGTATGGAGATGACCGCGGAAGTTGCGGAGACACAGTCGGAGATCCACCACTCGCATCGTGACGTGACCGGTGGCTGGCTGCGGCCGGCGACGTTCGGCGTGATGGACGGCCTGGTGTCGAACTTCGCCCTGGTCGCCGGTGTGGTCGGCGGCGGGGCGACCGGCAAGGTCGTGATCATGACCGGACTGGCCGGCCTGGTCGCCGGGGCCTGTTCGATGGCCTCCGGCGAGTTCACCTCGGTCTCGTCGCAGACCGAGCTGATGAAGGCCGAGATCGAGGTGGAGCGGCGCGAGCTGCAGATCCACCCGGAGGAAGAAGAGCGCGAGCTCGCGATGATGTACGAGGCGAAGGGCCTGCGCCCGGAGCTCGCCGCCCAGGTGGCGCGCGAGCTGACCGTCAACGCCGACGTGGCGCTGGACGTCCACGTGCGCGAAGAGCTCGGCGTCGACCCCAACGACCTGCCGTCGCCGTGGCTGGCGGCCGGGTCCTCGTTCGCCGCCTTCGCCCTTGGCGCGCTGGTTCCGCTGATCCCGTTCATCTTCGGGGCCGGGTCGGTGCTGCCTGCGCTGCTGCTGAGCGCGCTCGGTCTGGTCGTCACCGGCGGGATCGTCGGCAAGATCACCGCGCGGCCGTTCTGGTACGGCGGTGGGCGGCAACTGCTCCTGGGTGGTGTGTCGGCCGCGGTGACCTTCGCGATCGGGATGGCAGTCGGGACCGGGTTATCATGAACCTGCTCGTCACGGCCCTGGTGAAGCAGGTGCCGAAGGGTGATCACAGTGGGCGCCTCGACGCCGACGGCCGGCTCGAACGGGCCGGCGCGATCACCGAGATGAACCCGTGGTGCCGCCGGGCCGTCGCTCAGGCGGTCCGGCTGGCCCGGGAGTCCGGCGGCCGCAGTACGGCTGTCACCATGGGTCCGCCTGTGGCGGCCGACGTACTGCGTGAGGCGCTGGCGTGGGGAATTGACGATGCACTGCACCTGACGGATCCGGCGTTGGCCGGATCGGACTGTCTTGTCACGGCTCGCGCTTTGGCGTCGACTGTTGCGCTGCTCGATGAACCGCCGGACCTGATCCTGGTCGGCGCCAGCTCGGTCGACGGCAGCACCGGCGCGGTGGGTGCGATGCTCGCCGAAATCCTGGGTCTGCCGTTCACTGGTCCGGTCCTGACTCTAGAGCCGGACTCCAGCGGAAGGCAGCTTCGGACCACGGTCCAGTACGACACAGGCACCGAATCAGTTGTCGTCGACCTCCCCGCCGTCGTGGCAGTAGCCGAACGCTCCTGCGACCCCTGCAAGGCGCCGCCCGAGACCTGGCCGCCGACGGACACGATCCGCCAAGTCACCACCGCCGACCTCGCCCCGGCCGACTGGGGTCTCCCCGGCAGCCCCACCAAGGTCGCCCAGGTCCACCCCGCCCCTCTTACCCGCGACCCCGTCATCTTCCGCGGCAACCCCCGAACCCAAGCCACCCGAGCCATCACCGAACTCCTCTCCCGAGGCTCCTTCACCCCCAAAGCCCCAGCCGCATCCGACCCCGTCCCGGACGCACCCCACCCGGCGACGTCTCCTTCTTCTTCTCCCGGCGACCGGCCCGGAGGGCCGGGAGCTGAGGTGATGGTGTTGGTCGGGCCGGGACCAGAAGCAGGCACTCGCGCCCTGCTGGGTGCGGCGGCGACGCTTGCAGCCGAGGTCGGCGGATCCGTGACCGCAGTAAGAACAGCCGACGGCACCGACGATCTCGCACGGTGGGGAGCTGACTCGGTGGTCATGCTCACCGATGACGAGCCCCGGCCGGTCGCCGCAGCAGTCGCGAACTGGATCGCGGACCGGCAGCCGTGGGCCGTGCTCGGCGCCGCGCTGCCGTGGGATCGCGAAGTGCTCGCGCGGCTCGCGGTCGCCTCCGGGGCAGGGCTGATGTCGGACCTCGTCAGCCTGAACGTCACCGGCGGTACGACGCCCCGCCTCGCCGGACTGAAGCCGTCGGGCGGCGGCACCCTCGCCGAGATCATCAGCCACGGCT
The DNA here is from genome assembly GCF_045207705.1 of Kribbella sp. NBC_00889. Classification (NCBI taxonomy): domain Bacteria; kingdom Bacillati; phylum Actinomycetota; class Actinomycetes; order Propionibacteriales; family Kribbellaceae; genus Kribbella; species Kribbella sp. NBC_00889. The sequence continues at coordinate 9,067,815 of NZ_CP108783.1, forward strand.
CACCACAGATCGCCACCCTCCGGACCGGTCTGCTGCCACTGCGCACGCCAAGAGCCGACCGCACACTCAAGGAACACACGCTGCCGGTGGCCGCGGACCCAGCACTGCGCCGAGCAGAACGCCGTACCGGCAACGAAGGTGACGCACTGGATCGGGCCGAGGTCGTCATCAGCGTCGGCCGAGGCGTCTCACCCGACACGTACGCCGAACTGGAGCCCATGCGCGTCCTCCTGGGCGCCGAGCTCGCCGCCACCCGGAAGGTCACCGACCAAGGCTGGATGGCGCACGGCCGGCAGATCGGCATCACCGGACGCAGCGTCGCACCGCGGATGTACGTCGCGGTCGGGCTGTCCGGGAACCTGAACCACCTGGCCGGCGCGAGCCGAGCCGGGACCGTCGTGGCCATCAACACCGATCCGGCGGCGGAGGTCTTCGCGCACTGCGACGTCGGTCTGGTCGCGGACTGGCGGGAGGTGATGCCGTTTCTCGTCGGGGGGATCCGGAGTCGTGTCAGCGGATAACCTGTCCGGCATGGCAACCCGTCGTACCAAGCCCAAGAGTCCCGCAGCGGAGAGCTGGCTGCTGCTCATCTACAAGGTGCCGAGCGAGTCCTCGCGGGCCCGGGTGGCGGTGTGGCGGGAGCTGAAGCGGCTCGGCGGGTTCTACGTGCAGCAGGCGGTGTGCGTGCTGCCGGACCGCGACGAGCTGCGTGCCGGCATGGAGAAGGTGCGGGAGAAGGTGACCGAGCTGGGTGGCTCGAGCGTCTTCCTCACCCTGACCGATGTCGACGACGACGCTCGTGAGCAGTTCGTGGACGGCTTCCGTGGCCAGTCCGCGAAGGAGTACGCCGAGATCGTCGAGGAGTGCGAGACCAAGTTCGTCAAGGAGATCGAGTTCGAGCGGTTCCGGGAGAACTACACCTTCGAGGAGGCCGAGGAGATCCGCCAGGACCTGGAGAAGCTCCGCCGCTGGCTGACCAAGGTGGAGGGCCGGGACTGGATGGATGCCGAGGGCAAGGACCTGGCCCGGGCCAAGGTGGCCGATTGTGAGCGTCTGCTGGAGGAGTTCGAGGCGGACGTCTACGAACGCACCGAGGGCACGGTCTGACCGCAGCGGGTGCGCTCAGGCGCTCTCGGTCCGGTTGGTGCGCTTGCGGGCGCGCCGTTGGGACGGCAGATTCAGGGCCACCTCGTCGGCGCGGGAGAAGCCCATCAGCTCCTCGCGCAACTGGTTCATCCGGTCGGTGGTCTCCAGCGAACGGCCCTGGTCGCGTGCGGCCACGGCGATCACCAGTGCCTCGAGCAGGATGAGCACGGTCGCCTGGCTGGTGAACGTCCCCGGACGGCTCGTCGGCGCCGACAGCACCGCGTCGACCTGGTCGCGCAACGCCTCACCGAGAGTGTCGGTGATCAGCACCGCGCGGGCACCGACCTCGGCGCACAGGTCGAGGATGACGCGGGTCTCCACGATGATCCGGTTGTGGGCGATCACGATCACCACGTCCTCCGGGCCGAGCATCAGCAACCGGTCGGCCAGCCGGTAGCCGGTGTCGGTCGCGGTCCGTGCGCGGCGGCCGATGCGGTTCAGGTGGGTCGCGGTGTACGCCGAGATCCCGTCCAGGCCGGCGAAGCCGCAGATCACGGTCTCGCGGGCCTGGTCGATCAGCTCGACGGCGTGCTCGAACGCCTGTGGGTCGATCGAACGTTCGGCTTGCTGGAGCCGCTCGACGTGGTCGCGCAGGGTCGCGGTGAGGATCCCTTCGGCGCCGTCGTCGAACGACTCGAGGCTGTTGCTGAGCCGGTTGGCGGGAGTCAGCAGGGCCTGCAGTTCGCCCTGTAGCGATCGCTTCAGGCCCGGCAGGCCGTCGAAACCCAGCGCCTTGGCGGTCCGGACGACGCTGGCGTCGCTGGTGCCGGTGGCGCGCCCGAGCTCCTCGGCGGAGGAGAACGCGGCCTCCTGAGGGTGGGCCGACAGGTACTCGGCAATCCTCCGCTCGGTCGCGGTCAGTGCGTCGATCCGGCTCGCCACCCGCTCCGGCAGGGTGGGTGCCTTTGTCTTGGCCACGGTGTCCTCCGGCTCCCAGTTGTGCCTGTCAGTACGCAGATCATGTCACCCGGATCGGTTTGTCACCGCCAGGTAAACGATGTCGCGACCCGTTGACAGCGATTGTAGCAATCACTACCGTCAGACGAATATTCGTAGTGAACACAACGAACAAGCAAACGGTTCGAGTCCGGTTTCCGTCCTCTCCCTGGAGCGACTTCCGTGTCACAGCTTCCGACGATCGACATCTCCGGCGCCGACGCCCGCGACCGCGGCCGGCAGTACGGCGAGGGCGCACGAGCGCTGATCGAGCGCTCGCTGGCGTTCTACGCCGAGTCCGTTCCCCGCGCCACCGGGCTGCCCTGGGCCGAGGTACTGGAGCGGGCTCCGCGCTGGGTCCCGGTGATCGAGCCAGTCGCGCCCGACCTGCTGGACGAGGTCCGTGGCATCGCCGAGGGCTCCAGACGCACCTTCGCGGAGATCCTCGCGCTGAACAGCCGTGGCGAACTGACGCGGGGCAACCCGTTCGAGGACAGCGCCGCGACAGGACAGTCTGACGACGGCTGTACGTCGTTCGCGATCCTCCAGCAGGCCAACCCGCTCGGGCACGTCTGGGCCGGGCAGAACTGGGACCTGTGGGCCGGGGTGGCGGACACCGTCGTACTGCTGCGGATCTCCCAACCGGGCAAGCCGACCGTGATCGGTCATGTCGAAGCCGGCCAACTGGCCCGGCACGGTGCGAACTCGATCGGCCTCGCGCTGAACGCCAACGGCCTCGGCGCCGGGTTCGGTTCGGGCCTCAATGTCCCTGGCACGTTCGTACGCCGGATGGTGCTGGAGAGCTGGGACATGTACGACGCGCTGCAGGTGGTCTTCAATGCCCGGCAGAGCCTGTCCAGCAACCTGCTCCTCACTCACCGCGACGGATTCGCCATCGACGTGGAGACGACACCCGGCCGGCACGGCTGGATGTATCCGACCGACGGGTTGCTGGTGCACGGCAACCACTTCCAGGCGTTCGTCCCACCCCAGATCAACGAGACCTACAAGCCGTTCTCGGTGGATTCGCTCTACCGGGTGCCGCGCGTCGAGGAGGGCCTGCGTCAGGTCCGCAGCGACGGCACCACCGAGAAGGCTGTCGAGACCATCGTGCAAACGACGATGAGCGACCACTTCAGTCACCCCAACGCCGTCTGCCAGCACGTCGATCCGCGCCGGCACGAGCTCAACCGTTACGCCACGATCGTGTCCAGCCTGGTCGATCTGACCACTGGCACCTACCGGCTGACCCCCGGCCTGCCCTGCAGCAACAGCTATCAGCAGGCTCCCTGGAACCTCTACGACGGCCCCGGTCTCTCCGACCGGCCGGGCGTCGACGACCCGGCGCTGTCCCTCGCCGTGGCCGGATGAAACCCACCCCTGCAAGGCATTGTCGACATCAGGAGCGAATGCCATGGTCCACCGATCCTCGAGCTTGCGGCGCGTCCTCGCCGCCGTCACTCTGACCGCAGCTGCTGCCGCGGTCGCCCTGTCCGGCTGCGGCGCCGCGGCCTCACCCTCCACCGGTGCGGCGCCGAACGCCGACCGCGCCGCGGCTGCCGAAGGCGTCAGCCCGGATGTCAACCTGGAGCAGTGCGGGAAAGCGACCCGTACCGTCAAGCACGACCTCGGCACCACCACGATCACGGGCAACCCGGTCAAGGTGGTGGCGCTGGAGTACTCCTTCGTCGACGCCCTGGTCGCGGTCGGGATGTCGCCGGTCGGTGTCGCCGACGACGACCAGCCGAAGCGGATCATCGCCGCCCTGCGCGACAAGGTCGGCGAGTACAAGTCGGTCGGCCTGCGGGCGACGCCGAACATCCAGGTGATCACCGCGCTGAAGCCGGACCTGATCGTGGCCGACAGCGGACGGCACAAGGCGATCTACGCCCAGCTGTCCAAGATCGCGCCGACCATCGCTTACCCCAGCCTGAACGGGAACTACCAGCAGGTGCTGGACAGTGAGATGTCGACCGCTATCGCGTTGAACAAGTGTGACGAGATGAAGACCCGGCTCGCCGAGCACGCCAAGTTGATGACCGACCTGAAGGCCAAGGCGCCCGCGGGTGAGAGCCGCAAGGCGCTGTTCGTGCGCGCCTCCGAGAAGGGCTTCACCGGGTTCCCGCCGAAGGGCTACACGCCGGGTGTTCTGTCGGTGATCGGGATCCAGTCGTCGCTGCCGGACGATTCCGGTGACGCCTCGGTCTCGCTGACGCTGGAGACGCTCGTCGCCAACAAGCCGGACGTGATGTTCATCGCCGCCAACGAAGGACCGACGCTGCGCGACCAGTGGACCAAGAGCCCGCTGTGGAAGGAGATCCCGGCGGTGAAGAACAACGCGACCTTCGACGTCGACCCGAACGAGTGGTCCCGGTCGCGAGGTCTGATCGCCTCCGAAGTGGTCGCTCAGGAAGCCGTCAAACTCCTCTACGGGAAGTGACATGTCCTTGTCCGTGGGCACTGCGCCCAAACCTTCCGAGGACGCCGTACACAAGCGTCCGAAGATCGTCACCAACAAGCAGCGGGTCACCTGGGTGACTCTGGTGCTGCTGGTGGTGGTCGTGGCCGGCGTCGCGTGGGGACTGTCGATCGGCAGTCAGCACATCTCGCTGGCGCGGCTGCCGGGAGCGCTCATCAAGGCCGACCAGCCCGATGAGCTGATCCTTCAGTCGATCCGGCTGCCGCGGGTGGTGCTGGCGCTCTGCGTCGGCGCCGCCCTGGCGGTGGCGGGCGCGCTGATGCAGGCCGTCGCGGCGAACCCGCTCGCGGCGCCGGAGATCATGGGCGTCAACGCGGGTGCTGTGTTCGTGGTCGTGCTGGCGATCACTGTGGTGCCGTCGCTGAGCGGTGCGCCGACGATCCTGCTGGCGTTCGGTGGTGCGGCCGTGGCTGGTGTGTCGGTGATGCTGCTGGCCGGTTCGGGCAGCGGGCGGGTGAGTCCGGTCCGGCTGGCGCTGGCAGGTGTCACGGCCAGCAGCTTGTTGATCTCGTTGACGCAGGTGCTGATCATCTTCGACGAGAACTCGACCGACAGTGTGTTGTTCTGGCTGGTCGGCGGGGTCAACTTCGGTACCTGGCAGGACGTTCGCAACCTGCTGCCGTGGTTGGTGCTGGGTTTGATCGGTGCGTTCTCGATGGCACGGCCGCTGAATCTGCTGGCGCTGGGCGATGACATGGCGCGTGGTCTGGGCCAGAACGTCGAGCGGACCCGGATGATCGGGTCGGCGCTGGTGATCGTGTTGTGTGGCGCGGCGGTGTCGGTTGCCGGTCCGGTCGCGTTCATCGGGTTGATTGTGCCGCACATCATGCGCCGGATTGTGGGTTCGAGTTACACGGTTTTGTTGCCGTTGTGTGCGGTCGGCGGTGGGGTGCTGGTGCTGTATGCCGACATCTTGTCGCGCTATGTCAAGCCGCCGTTCGAGGTCCCGGCCGGTGTGGTGACCGCCCTGATCGGCGCACCGATCTTCGTGTATCTGGCCCGTCGGCAGAAGGTGACCTCATGACCAGTTCGGCGATTGTGGCGCAGCATGTGCGCCGGACTTCTCTGGCCAGGCGGCATCCGGGTGCCTTGATGGCCTGGCTGGGTGTGTTGGCGGTGGTGCTGAGTTTCTACAGTCTCAGTGTCGGCGCGACCGATGTCTCGATGGGTGATGTTTTGCGTGCGGTGATCGGTGACACCGGTGATCAGGCCGCGCAGATCGTGGTGCAGTTCCAGTTGCCGCGGGTGTTGCTGGCGTGGCTGGTCGGGATCGCGCTGGCGGTGTCTGGTGCGGTGATGCAGGGCGTGATCCGTAACCCGCTGGCCGCGCCGGATGTGGTCGGTGTGACCAAGGGGGCCGGGTTCGCGGGCATGGTGTTGCTGCTGGCGATTCCGGGTGTGCCGGTGTTCGCGGTCGTCCCGGCCGCGTTCGTGGGTGGCCTGGCCGCGGCCGCGTTGGTGTATCTGCTGGCCTATCGCCGCGGCGCGACGCCGGTACGGATCGCGCTGGTCGGGATCGCGGTCTCGGCGGCGTTCGAGGCCGGGATCCGGTTCCTGCTGGTGCGCAACCCGCTGGATGTGTCCGCGGCGTTGATCTGGCTGACCGGCAGCCTGTTCGGCCGGTCGATGGGCTCGGTGCTGCAGATCCTGCCGTGGGTGCTGGTGCTGGTGCCGCTGATCGTGATCTGGGCCCGCAAGCTCGACGTCCTCGGCCTCGGCGACGACCTGGCCGCCGGGCTCGGCGAACCGGTCGAGAAAACCCGCCGGGTGCTGCTGCTGTTCGCGGTCGCGCTGGCCTCGGCCGCGGTCGCGGTGTCCGGCACGATCGGCTTCGTCGGCCTGATCGCCCCGCACATGGCCCGCCGCGTCTTCGGCGGCCGCCACCTCGCCTCGATCCCGGCCGCCGCGCTGTTCGGCGTCCTGCTGATGCTGTTCGCCGACATGATCGGCCGCGGCCTCGCACCCCCGCTGGAGATCCCGGCCGGCCTGGTCACAGCGGTCGTCGGGGGCCCGTACTTCCTCTACCTGCTCGTGAAGACCGGAAAGTAGGAACCGCCATGCGTCTGCAGGCACAAGGCGTCCAGCTCGCCTATGACCAAACCGTCATCGCCCACGACCTGACCCTGACCATCCCCGACGGGAAGGTCAGCGTCCTGATCGGCCCCAACGGCTCCGGCAAAAGCACCGCACTGCGGGCCCTGGCCCGGCTACTGCCACCAGCCAAAGGCAGTGTGATCCTGGACGGCAAATCGATCCAGGACACACCGACCAAGGAAGTAGCCCGGCTGCTGGCGATCCTGCCCCAGGTCCTGGTCACACCCGAGTCGATCTCGGTCGAGGACCTGGTCTGGTTCGGCCGCCACCCCCACCGCACCTCCCTCAAAGTCCCCAGCCAGGCCGACAAAGACACCGTCGAATGGGCCATGGACGTCACCAGCACCACCGAACTGCGCCACCAACACGTCGACCAACTGTCCGGCGGACAGCGCCAACGCGTCTGGATCGCGCTCTGCCTCGCCCAAGGCACCGACCTCATCCTGCTCGACGAACCCACCACCTACCTCGACGTCGCCTACCAACTCGAAGTACTCGACCTGCTACACCAACTCAACCAGGAACAAGGCAAAACCGTCGCGATGGTGCTGCACGACTTCAACATGGCCGCCGAATACGCCGACCACGTGTTCGTGATGAAATCCGGCACCCTCGTCACCCAAGGCACGCCCGAAGACGTGTTCACCTGCGACACCATCCGGGACGTGTTCGGGGTGGAGTCCAAGGTCGTGCCGCACCCGGTGAGTGGTAAACCGATGTGTATCCCGCTGCGTGCCGGGCTCAGAGCTCAGCTCTCAGTGGCAACCGGATAAGGAGTACTGCATGACGTTGAGTCCCGCGGAAGCCGCCGAGCGGTCGGAACTGGTCGCACCGAAGCTGCGTGAGCACCTGCCGCTCACGCCGTTCGTCCGCTTCGGCGCGTTCAGTGACGAGCTCGGCGCCGAGGTGCTGGTGAAGTCCGAGCATCTCCAGCGCACGGGCTCGTTCAAGGCACGCGGTTCGATGGCGAAGATCCTGACGCTCACCGACGAGCAGCGCCAGGCCGGTGTGGTGACCGCCTCGACCGGGAACCACGGACTCGGTGTCGGTAACGCGCTCGCGACCCTCGGCGGGCACGGCATCGTCTACCTGCCGGAGAACGCGTCGCCGAGCAAGGTCGCCGCGCTGCGCCGGCTCGGCCTGGAACTACGGGCCGAGGGCAACGATTCGGGTGTGCTCGAACCGAAGGCCCGGGCCTACGCGGACGAACACGGCCTGACCTACGTGCCGCCGTACAACGACCCGGACATCATCGCCGGGCAGGGTACGGTCGCCGTGGAGATCCTCGAGCAACTCGGCGGCGAACCGCTCGACGCGGTGGTGGTCGCGGTCGGTGGCGGCGGACTGATCAGCGGCGTCGCGTCGGTGCTCAAGAAGCACCTGCCCGGCATCCGTGTGTACGGCGCCTCGCCGGTCCGCGACGACGCGATGGCGGCGTCGGTCCGAGCCGGCGAGATCATCCAGGTCGACGCCCAGGCGACGCTCTCGGACGGTACGGCGGGCAGCGTCGAACCAGGCAGTATCACGTTCGAGCTGTGCCGTGAGCTGGTCGACGACTGGGTGCTGGTCAGTGAGGACGCGATCAGCGCCGCGCTGCGGATGGTGATCGACACCGAGCACCAGTTGATCGAAGGTTCCGCCGCGATGGCCTTCGCCGCCACGCGCGCCCGGCGGACCGAACTCGAGGGCAAGCGCGTCGCCGTGGTGTCCTGCGGCGGCAACATCTCCGCGTCCACGCTGGTGGCCGCGCTGGCCTGACCCTCCCTGCCGATGCACCCGAGGTGACTCCCTGATCACCTCGGGTGCTTCGGCATGCCCGCGGCCGGGTGCGGCCCGACGTACGAGACGGTCCGTTGACACTCCCGCATCTGTGTAACTATCGTTTCGTGCAACAGATGTTGCAACTGACAGAGGGATGGTGAGAGATGGACGCGGCAACGTGGGGGTTGATCGTCGCGACGTTCGTCGCGTGTTTCGTGGAGATGGTGGAAGCCACCACGATCGTCATGGCGATGGGCTACACGCGGAGCTGGAAGTCGGCGCTGGTCGGTACGTTCGCGGCGCTCGGTGCGCTCGCGGTGGTCACCGTGGCGGCCGGCTACGCGCTGGCGAACTGGCTGCCGGAATCGGCGCTGCAGCTGGCGATCGGCGGTCTGCTGCTGATCTTCGGCCTGCAGTGGTTGCGCAAGGCGATCCTCAGATCGTCCGGGCGCAAGGCGGTCCACGACGAGGACGCGATCTACCGCGAGGAGGTCGAGGCGGCGAAGGCGGCCGGTGAGAGCAAGAGCGGCCTGGACCTGTTCGCCTTCATGGTCTCGTTCAAGGGCGTCTTCCTGGAGGGCATGGAGGTCGTGTTCATCGTGCTCACCTTCGGCCTGAACGCGGACAACATCCCCGGCGCCAGCCTGGGTGCGGCCGCGGCCGTGGTCATCGTGCTCGGCATCGCGATCGCGCTGCGCCGGCCGCTGTCGATGATCAACGAGAACCTGCTCAAGTACGGCGTCGGCCTGCTGCTCGCGTCGTTCGGGACCTACTGGGCGGTCGAGGGCATCGGCATCTTCCGCGACGGCCGCGAGAGCCTCGACTGGCCGGGCCACGACCTGATGATCCTGGTCCTGGTGGCCGCCTGGCTGCTGCTCAGCCGGATCTTCGTGAGCGTGCTGCGCAAGCCCGCCGTACCGGCGCCGGTCGTGGCCGGCGACATCCCTGTGGAGGTGAAGAAGTGAAGTTCCTCAAGGCGTTCGGCCAGTTCTGGTACGACTTCATCATCGGTGACGACTGGAAGATCGCGGTCGCCGTGGTGCTGTCGCTCGTCGTCCTGTTCGCCGCGATGACCGCCGGACTGTTCGGTGACACCGGACTGACCCTGCTCGGCGGCGCGCTGATCATCGTCGCGTTCAGCATCAGCCTGGCCATCGACGTACGACCGAAGAAGCGCTGAGAACCCAAGCCCGGTTGACGATCGGCCCCGGCCGCGCCTGTGCGCGACCGGGGCCGCCGTACGTCCGGCGGGAAGGTTCTGTAGCAATCACAACATCTATTCAAAATCTCGTAGTACCTGCTACGGTGAGGTCGAGGCGCCGATCCATCCGTCCCCGAACCGGAGGTCCGACCGTGACTCCTTCCCAACCTGAGCAGGTGATCGCGCCGTGATGCGCGACACCGCCGAGACCGTGCTGGCCCTGCTGCCCGCGGACGTGCAGTACGGCGACATCCGGGTGGTCCGGCGCACCCACGAACAGGTCCTCGTCGAGCTCGACGGTCCGGGCGAGGTCGGGTACGACGACTCGCTCGGCCTCGGGCTCCGGGTGCTGATCGGCGGCCAGTGGGGTTTCGCCGCCACCCATCGGCTGGACTCCCGCGGCCTCGACGCCGTGATCGCGCAGGCGGTCGGCCAGGCGCGGGCGACCGGCGGGGGTGGCCACGTGAACCTCGGTACGCCGGTGACGACCCGGGCCACCTGGTCGTCGCCGATGCGGATCGATCCCTTCGAGGTTCCGCTGAGCACCAAGCTCGACCTGCTGTCCGCCACTGTCAAGGAGGCGTCGACCGCGGGTCCGCTGGTCCAGCAGATCGAGGCGTCGATCGATCTGTACCGCGACGAGAAGGTGTTCGCGAACACCGAGGGCGCACTGATCGAGCAGACCCTGACCGAGAGCGGCGGCGGCCTGATGGTGAACGCCGGCAACGGCGACGACCTGCAGCGCCGATCCTTCCCGCAGGGTGTCCCGCGGCAGATCCGCGGCCAGCGTGGCGACTTCGCCACTGCCGGCTGGGAGCACGTCGAGTCGCTCGGCCTGGTGGAGAACGCGGCCCGGGTCGCGTCCGAGGCGGTCGCGCTGCTGACCGCGCCGCAGTGCCCGGACGAGGTCACCACACTCATTGCTGGGGGCAACCAGCTGGCGATGGTGCTGCACGAGTGCGCCGGCCACCCGATGGAGGCCGACCGCGCGCTCGGCACCGAGGCCAGTCTGGCCGGCGGTACGTACGCGACGCCCGAGCGCCGGGGCAATTTCCGCTGGGGCTCACCGATCGTCTCGGCGTACGCGGACGCGACCATCCCCGGTGGGCTCGGCTCCTTCGGGTACGACGACGAGGGTGTGCCGGCCCAGCGCACTCAGCTGGTCAAGGATGGGATCTTCCTCGGCTACATGTCCGGCCGGGAGTCCGCGGCGGCGCTCGGCGATCAGCCGACCGGTGCGTCCCGGGCCGATGGCTGGCAGCGGTTGCCGCTGGTGCGGATGACGAACATCTGCCTGGAGCCGGGGGAGTCCTCGCTCGAGGAGATGATCGCCGGCACCAAGCGCGGCATTCTGGTCGACACCAACCGCGGCTTCTCGATCGACGACCAGCGGATGTCGTTCCGCTTCACCACCGAACTCGGCTGGGAGGTCCGCGACGGCAAGCTCGGCCGGTTGCTGAAGAACTGCAGCTACCAGAGCGTGACCCCGCAGTTCTGGGCCGGACTGGACGCGCTCGGCGGACCGGACGAGTGGAAGTTGCACGGCGTCCCGTCGTGCAACAAGGGCGAGCCGCTGCAGGTGGCTCATGTCGGTCACGGCACCGTGCCGGGACGTTTCCAGAACGTGCAGGTGGGACGATGAGCATCGAGCGGACAGACATCGAGCAGGCGCTGGAGATCCTCGGGCCGGGCAGCCGGCTGGACGTGCTCGGCGAGAACGCCGACCTGCTCCGGTACGCCGAATCCGAGATCACCGCACAGCACAGCGAGCGCAGGCTGCGTGTCCGGGTCAAGGTGAACCGGGACGGACGGATCGCCGGCGGCACTCTGGAGACCCTCGACCCGGAAGCCGTGCGCGTCCTCGCCGATCGGCTCAACGCCGCCCTCGCGGAGCTCCCCACGTCCGACTCGACGGACAGCGCCCCCGATCAGCCGGTGGCCGATGGTGAGCAGGTGCCGGTCGAGCCGGCGCAATCCATCGTCGACTGCGACCCCGCCGTACGGCACCAGTGGTTCAGCACCGTCCGCGACGGTCTGGATCCGGCCGCGCGTCTCGGCGGTGCGATCCGGTACGACGTACTGGACCGTGCCGTTGCCGACTCGACCGGGCTGTTCCGGTCCGAGACGTTGACCAAGGCATCGATCCAGGCGATCGCCAAGCAGGACGGACAGTCCGCGAGCGTCAAGCTGGTGCACCGCGATGCCGACCTGATCCCGGTCGGCGATATCCCGGGTCGGCTGCGCGAGGCGTTGCGCCCGTTGCCGGTGCGGGAGAAGTTCCACGGCAGCTGCCGGGTGCTGCTCAAGCCGTCAGCGGTGAACACGCTGATCGCCACCTTCGGCCTCTGGGCTCTCGGTGCGCAGCACTACGCGAGCGGGCGGTCGGTGCTGACCGGCCGGTTGGGCGAGCAGGTGGTGAGCGAGAATCTCACGCTGGTCGACGACGCTACCGACGCGGCCGGGCTGCTCAGCGGATTCGATGCTGAAGGCAACGTTCGGCGCCGGACGCCGTTGATCGAGCGCGGGGTGCTGACCGGACTGGTGTCCGACCGGCGCCGGGCCGGCCTGACCGGTGGAGTCCCGACCGGTCACGCCGTACCGGACGGTTGGCGATTCGGCGGCGATCCGGTTCCGTCGCACCTGCTGCTTGACGCCGGTGACGCAACCGAGGACGAGTTGCTCGCCGAGTGCGGTAGCGGACTGGTGGTGAACCGGCTCGACTACCTGCGGGTGCTGCACCCGAAGCAGACCCTCGTCACCGGTACGACGCGAGACGCCACCTACTGGGCGGAGGACGGCAAGGTGGTCGCCTGGCACCCGCAGCTGCGGTTCACCTTCCGCATGGACGAGGTTCTGAACGCTGTTCTGGCTGTCGGCGCCGTCCGCGAGATCGGTGACCAGACCTTCATGGACAGCGTGGTCGTCCCGTCCCTGCTGATCGAGGCCGGACCGCTCGTCCTCACCTGATCCAGCAGCGCCCCGTGTGCGTACGTGCTCAAGCCGCGGGGCGCTGCTGCTCCACCTCCTGGAGGCTCCATGCCGACGGTGACCACGCTCCTGACCGGTCACTTACTGACCTCGGACCAAGGCAACCCGGCCTTCTGCTCGGTGCTCCTGATCGAGGACGGAAACCAGCGCATCCTGTTCGACTTCGGGCACGTCGGCCGTCGGCGGCACCTGCTCGAGGCGCTGACGCACCGGGGCCTGGCGTCAGGTGACCTCGACCAGGTGGTGCTGTCCCACGCGCACTGGGACCACGCGCAGAACGTCGACCTCTTCGCCGGTGCGCAGGTCTTCATCCATCCAGCCGAGCTGCCGCATCTGTCCGACACCCCGATCGCTCCGCGCTGGGCCAAGGCGATGTTCGACGGCCTGGAGCTCCGCGAGGCGGTCGAGGGGCATCAGTTGATGCCGGGCGTCGAGATCGTGGAGTTGCCGGGACACACTCCGGGCTCGGTCGGGCTGTCGGTCGCGACGGCCGAAGGAACCGCCGTACTCGCGGCCGATGCGGTTCCGACCCTCGCCGTCCTCCGAGCCTGCCGGGCATCGGGCAGACCGTACGATCGAGAGCGCGCGGATGCCTCCGTCGAACGCGTCGCGGCGCTGGCCGACATCGTGTACCCGGGGCACGATCAGGCGATCCGCGTCGACGAGAACGGCGAGTTCTCCTACGCGGAGGAGCCGAAGCCGTTGGAATTCCGGGTCCCGTGAGCAGAGGAGTTGCCGTGGACACCATCCCCGAGCGGACGCCGAGCATGCTCGAGGATCCGCCGGAGGTCGACATCCGGGCGGCGGCACGACTGCTGCGGTCCGAGTACGGCCTCGACGCCGAGGTGACCGAGCTGCGCAGTGAGCGCGACCGGAACTTCCTCGCCGAGGCCGACGGGCAACGGCTCGTGGTCAAGGTGTCGAACTCCGGCGACGATCCGGAGCAGATCGCGATGGAGTGCGCAGCGATGGACCACGTCGCGGTGGTCGATGCCGGTCTGCCGATTCCGCGCGTGGTGACCAGCATCGACGGTCGCGCGGTGGTCATGGTCGACGCCGCGGACGGCCGTAAGCACCAGGTGCGGGTGATGACGGTGATGCCTGGCCAGGTCGCCGATCTCGCCGCGCTGCCCGAATGGTTCGCGGCCGACTTCGGGGCGGTGGCTGCCCGGTTGACCCGCGCCTTGCAGGGCTTCGGGCATCCGGCGGCGTACCGGCGGCTGGACTGGGATCCGCGGATCGTCACAAGCCTTCGCGCGTACGCCGATCGCCTGCCGGAGGAGCATCGCCGGGAACCGATGCGGAGACTGCTCGATCGCTTTCAAGGACTCGATGCGGCGACGCGGGCGCTGCCCGGATCCGTGCTGCATGGCGACGTGACGTTGAGCAATGTGCTGATGCGGGACGGCGGCATCACGGGCGTGATCGACTTCGGCGACATGCACCACACCGCCCGCGTCGCCGAGTTGGCGATCAGTCTGACCTCGTTGCTGCGGGAGTCCGACGACCTCTGGGCGGACGCCGGCCGCTTCCTCGACGGGTATCAGCGGGTGCTTCCGCTCGAGCCGGCCGAGGTGGAGCTGATCGGTGAGCTCGTGCTCGCTCGGTCCGCGGCCAGCGTGCTCATCTCGGCTTGGCGTGCGCCGCTCTATCCGGACAACGAGGAGTATCTGACCAGCTTGGTAGCAGGCAGCTGGCGGATCCTCGACCTGTTGACCGCTGTAGAGCCTGCCGACCTCGCGCAGCGCTTTCATCGCCTGTGCGGCACCTCGCGGGTCGCGTCCGCACAGGCCGCCGATCCGACCTTGCTGGTACGCCGCCAGGCCGCGCTCGGCGGTGAGCTGTCGCCGCTGTTCTACCGGCAGCCGTTGCAGGTCGTGCGGGGTCAGGGCGCCTGGATCCACACGGCCGATGGACGGCGGTATCTCGATGCCTACAACAACGTTCCCGTCGTCGGACATGCGCATCCGGCCGTCGTCCAGGCGCTTTCGCGGCAGGCCGCCGTACTGAATCTGAACTCGCGGTATCTGCATCCGAACGTGGTCGAGTTGGCGGAGCGGTTGGTCGCGTCGATGCCTGCTGGATTGGACACGTGTGTGTTCGCGAACTCGGGAAGCGAGGCGAACGATCTGGCCTGGCGGATGGCGCGGGTGGTGACCGGTCGTGATGGTGCGGTCGTCGCGGATCTCTCGTATCACGGGGTCAGTGAGGCGACGGCGGCGTTCTCGACCAACACGTATCCGGCGTCAGCGCGGCCGGCCCATGTAGCTGTCTTCGAGGCACCTCGGGACCCGTCGGATGACGGGATGGCGGCTGCACAGCGAGTCCGGAGCGCGCGTGGTGAGCTGGGGCGGGCTGGCCACGACCTGGCACTGCTTGCGGTGGACAGTGTGTTCAGCGGTGCGGGGATCCTGACGCCGGGGTCGTCGTTCATGCGCGGGTTGCAGGACGAGGCGCGGGCGTCCGGCGGGCTGTTCCTCGCCGACGAGGTGCAGGCTGGGTTCGGTCGCGGCGGGCGGAATCTGTGGCGGTTCGAGGACTTCGGGCTGACGCCCGACTTCGTCACGCTCGGCAAACCGATGGGCAACGGGCATCCGGTCGCCGCGCTGATCACCCGGCGGGAGATCGCGGAGGCGTTCGTCGAGGTCGACGAGTACTTCAGCACCTTCGGCGGGAACCCGGTCTCGTGCGTCGCCGCGCTGACCGTGCTGGACGTGATCGAGCAGACCGGCCTGGTCGCTCGCTCCGGTGAGGTCGGTGCGCAGTTGCGGGCCGGGCTGGAGTCGCTGGTGCCGGATCTGCCGGTGCGCGGGCAGGGCCTGATGGTCGGGGTCGAGATGCCGGGCGCCGGCGACTTTGCCGAGCGTTTGCGGGACAACGGCGTACTCGTCGGGACCACAGGGCCCGGTGGGGGAGTGCTGAAGATCCGTCCGCCGCTGATCTGGGAGTCGTCGCACGTGGAGGTATTCCTGTCGGCATTCGAGGCGGCACTGCGTTAGCTTGGGCGAGTGCGTGAACTCGTTGTGCTGGGCACCGGAAGCCAGGTGCCGTCCCGCGAACGCACGCAGAACGGGTACTTCCTGCGCTGGGACGACGAGGGATTCCTGTTCGACCCGGGCGAAGGGACCCAACGGCAGATGCTGTACGCCGGGGTCGCAGCCGGCGCGATCACGCGGCTGTGCGTCACGCACTTCCACGGCGACCACTGCCTCGGCGTACCGGGGATCGTGCAGCGCCTGTCACTGGACGGCGTGCAGCATCCGGTCCACGCGCACTACCCGGCGTCGGGGCAGACGTACTTCACCAGGCTTCGGTACGCCGCTTCGTTCTTCGAGCGTGCCGAGTTGCTCGAGGAACCGGTTGAGGACGACGGCATGCTGTCCGTCGGGTCGTTCGGTCAGCTCTGGGCACGGCGGCTGGAGCACTCGATCGAGTCCTTCGGCTACCAGTTGATCGAGCCTGATGGGCGCCGGATGCTTCCCGGCAAGCTTGCTGCCGCCGGCGTCACCGGCCCCGCGATCGGCCGGTTGCAGCAGGCCGGCTCGCTGGAGGTTGACGGACGGGTGGTCCGGATCGAGGACGTCAGCGAACCTCGCCCGGGCCAACGCTTCGCGTTCATCATGGACACCCGGCTCTGCGACAACGTCCTGCGCCTGGCGGACGGTGCCGATCTCCTGGTGATCGAGTCGACCTACCTGTCGTCGGAGACGGAACTGGCCCGCCGCTTCGGCCACCTCACGGCTCGCCAAGCCGCCCGGGTCGCGGCCGAATGTGGAGTGCGGAAGCTGGTCCTCACCCACTTCTCCCAGCGCTACCTGGAGCCCGAACGCTTCCATGAGGAAGCCGCCGCCGAGTTCTCCGGCGAGATCGTGGTCGCCTCCGACCTCAGCCGCACCCCGGTCCCGTCCCGCCGCTAAAACGAACAGTGCATGACGAGCGGACCAACACCGCTCGATTCCCGTGATCGGCCAATTAACATCACCCACGAATGTAAATTGCCGATCATCAGGAGTCCCTCGCGTGAGCACTACCCGTCCCCTGCCGGCGGCGATCGCACTGGTCGTTGTTGGCGCGGCGGTGGCGGTGGCGGTGTGGCGGCCCTGGTCAGGCTCCGCCGACGCGGCCGGTAGCCC
The DNA here is from genome assembly GCF_045207705.1 of Kribbella sp. NBC_00889. Taxonomy (NCBI): domain Bacteria; kingdom Bacillati; phylum Actinomycetota; class Actinomycetes; order Propionibacteriales; family Kribbellaceae; genus Kribbella; species Kribbella sp. NBC_00889. The sequence goes on from NZ_CP108783.1 coordinate 9,084,553, forward strand.
GCCCCAGATCACCGTGTCCCGCAGTCAGTGCGGCCAGGGCTGGACCGGCGCGAAGACCGGTCGGCAGACGCTCGTCGTACACAACACCGGCGACGCGTCCGCCGAGGTCGACCTCGTCGAGGTCAGCAGCAACAAGGTGTACGGCGAGGTGGAGGGCCTCGGCCCGAACACGAGTGCGCCGATGGACGTGCAGCTCGGCGCCGGGCAGTACGCGATCCGCTGCCTGATCGAGGATACCGACGCCATCACCGGTCCGACGGTGACTGTTGCGGGCGACGCGCAGGGCGGCCCGGCCGCGGTCGCCGTCACCAAGAACGACATGTTGCCGCTGGTGAAGCAGTACGAGGCGGCCGTCGCGGGCGGCGTCGCCGATCTGGCGGTCAAAACGGACAAGTTGCGCGGCGACGTGGACGCGGGCAACCTGGCCGCAGCCCGGGCCGACTGGCTGCCTGCGCACCTGGCGTACAACTCGCTCGGTGCGGCCTACGACGCGTTCGGCGACTTCGCCGACAAGATCGACGGATCCGCCGGCTTCCATCCGCTGGAAAAGGGCCTGTGGCACAACGCTTCCGCTGCCGCCCTGAAGCCGATCGCGGACCAGTTGGCCGCCGATGTGCACGGGTTGCAGCACGACCTGCCGAACGAACAGGTGGATCCGAACGATCTCGGGCTGCGCGCCCACGAGATCATGGAGAACGCCCTCCAGTTCGAGCTGACCGGCGAAAACGACCAGGGCAGCGGTACGTCGCTGAACACCGCACTGGCCAACCTGGACGGTACGGCGAGGGTGCTGACCATGCTGGACCCGGTGCTCAAGCCCCGTTACCCGGACCTGACCCAGGTGCAGACGTGGGAAGCCCGGGTGCGCACGCTGCTAGCCGCGCACCGGAACACCCCGGTCGCTCAGCTGGACCAGACCACCCGGGAGCAGCTCAACGGCGCGGTCGGTGAACTGTTGGAGCTACTCGCCCCCGTCGCGGCCATCTGCGAAGTACGGAGGAGCGCCTCATGAGCGGCGTCGGGCGTCGATCCTTCCTGCGCGGCGCGCTGGCCGGAGCCGGCGCGGCTGCGGTGACCGGGCTGACTGTGTCCGCCGACGCGGCGACGTCGACTTCCGTGGCGTTCCACGGCGTACACCAGGCCGGCATCACCACCGACCCACAGAAGCAGGCGATCTTCGCGTCGTTCGACGTGATCGCCGCGAACAAGGGCGAGCTGACCGACCTGTTCACGACGCTGACCGACCGGGCGCGACTGCTCACCGCGGGCGGTGCGCTGCCGCCGCTGGGCATCACCGCTCCGCCGGCCGACTCCGGCGTACTCGGTCCGGACATGCCCGGCGAGGACCTGACGATCACCGTGGGCGTCGGGGCGTCGCTGTTCGACGACCGGTACGGCCTCAAGGACCGCAAGCCAGCGAAGCTGACGGCGATGAAGGAGTTCCCCAACGACAGCCTGGACGACAGCCAGTGCCACGGGGACCTGAGCCTGCAGCTGTGCGCTTCGGAGACCGACACCGTGCTGCACGCGCTGCGGGACATCGCCCGGCACACTCGCGGCGCGATGCAGCTGCGCTGGCGCGTCGACGGCTTCCAGAGCCCGCCGCGGCCGTCCGGCACGCAGCGCAACCTGATGGGCTTCAAGGACGGCATCGTCAAGCCGGGGCCGGCCGACCACGACAAGCTCGTGTGGTTGGGCAATGACAAGGACACGGCGAACGGCGAGCCGGCCTGGACCGAGGGCGGCAGCTACCAGGTACTGCGCCAGATCCGGATGCTGGTCGAGTTCTGGGACCGGGTGTCGGTCGGCGAGCAGGAGAACATGTTCGGCCGGCGGCGGGACTCCGGCGCGCCGCTGGACGGCAACAGCGAGAGCGACATCCCCAACTACCCGGCCGACCCGACCGGCGGCGCGATCCCGTTGACCAGCCACATCCGGATGGCCAACCCCCGCACCGCGGACACGGCGGCCAGCCAGTTCCTGCGCCGCGGCTACAACTACGACAAGGGCACCGACTCGGTCGGGGACCTGGACATGGGACTGCTGTTCTGCGCGTACCAGCAGGACATCGCCCGGCAGTTCGAGGCCGTGCAGACCCGGCTGATCGACGAGCCCCTCGTCGACTACATCCGGCCGGTCGGCGGCGGGTACTTCTTCACGCTTCCCGGTGTACGGGACAGCAACGACCACTTCGGGCGGTCGTTGCTCGCATGAGTTACTCAGGAGGAGAAGGCATGCGTGCAAGACTTCGTGTCGCAGCCACGGCCATCGTGGCCGCGGCCAGCGTGTTGCTGGCCGGCTGTAGCGGCGGCGACACCAACCAGGTGGCCAACGCCGCCTATTCGTACAAGCCGGCCCACCCGGCCACACCGATCCAGCACGTGGTGGTGATCTTCGGCGAGAACATCTCGTTCGACCACTACTTCGGCACCTACCCGAACGCCACCAACGAGGACGGCACGACGTTCAAGGCGGACCGGCACACGCCCAAGGTGAACGGCCTGTCCAAGCAGTTGCTGACCCACAACCCGAACGCCTACGACCCCAAGCGGTTGGCGCCGTCGCAGGCACTGACCTGCGACCAGAACCACGGCTACGGTCCGGAGCAGAAGGCCGTCGACGGCCGCAAGATGGACAAGTTCGTCGAGAACACCGAGACGGACAAGTGCACCGGCCAGCCGGTTCTGTTCGGCGAGCCGGGCCTGGTGATGGACTACTACGACGGCAACACCGTCACCGCGATGTGGAACTACGCCCAGCACTACGCGCTGAGCGACAACTCGTTCGACACCGTGTACGGCCCGTCCACCCCGGGCGCCCTGAACCTGATCTCCGGTCAGACCCATGGCGTCCAGGCGATGGACCCGAAGACCGGCAAGCCCACCACGGACGCGTACGCCGTGCAGTCGCCCGACAAGAACGGCATCGGGACCGTCACCAACGACCCCGACCCGTTCTACGACGACTGCTCCAACAGCAACGGCAAGTCGACGAACAACCTGGCCGCGATGCACGGCCAGAACATCGGTGACCTGCTCAACCAGAAGCACGTCACCTGGGGCTGGTTCCAGGGCGGCTTCAAGCCGACCAGCACCGCCAACGGCAAGGCCGTCTGCGGTGCGCAGCACACCAACGTCGGCGGCATCGCGGCGCTGGACTACAGCCCGCACCACGCGCCGTTCCAGTACTACGAGTCGACCGCGAACCCGAAGCACCTGCCGCCGAGCTCGGTGGAAGCCATCGGTCAGACCGACCAGGCCAACCACCAGTACGACACGTCGGACTTCGACGCGGCCGTGGCGGCGAACAACCTGCCGTCGGTCAGCTTCCTGAAGGCCGGCGAGTACCAGGACGGTCACGCCGGCTACTCCGACCCGCTGGACGAGCAGGCGTTCGTGGTCAAGGAGATCAACCAGTTGCAGAAGTCCAAGGAGTGGTCGTCGACCGCGGTCGTCCTGGCCTACGACGACTCCGACGGCTGGTACGACCACGTGAAGTCGCCGACGGTGAACGGCTCCGAGGACGCCGCGCTCGACCAGTCGGCGCTGTGTGGCAAGGCCCCGGTGTCCGGCGGCTACGCCGACCGCTGCGGCTACGGCCCGCGCCTGCCGCTCCTGGTGATCTCGCCGTACGCGAAGACCAACCACGTCGACCACTCGCTGACCGACCAGACCTCGATCCTCAAGTTCATCGAGGACAACTGGCGGACCGGCCAGATCGGCGACCACTCGTTCGACCAGCGCGCCGGCAGCCTGAGCGGCATGTTCGACTTCCGGCACCCGAGCAAGAACAAGCTGATCCTGAACCCGAACACCGGAGCAGTCGTCAGCAACCACTGACCCTCGGCAACCACCCTTCCCACCGGGAAGGGTGGTTGCCTACCGCTCCTGTGAACAACTTCTGGTGACCGCGCACAGGTCATGCCATGTCCGCGGTCCCCAGATCCTGTCCACGGCACCGGGCCGGGCCGACGGGGTACACCTACGGGTGGTCGGCGAGGAAGTCATCGATCAGGGCGTTGACCTCGGTGGGGGACTCCAATGCGGCCAGGTGGGCGGACTGCTCGAGTACGACGAAACGCGCGCCGGGGATCGAGTCGGCCATCTCCTCCGTCTCGAGGACCGGAAAGGTTGCGTCCTCGGCGCCCGCGACGACCAGGACCGGCGTGCGGATCCGGCCGAACAACTCCCGTTGATCCGGCCGCCGCGGGACCACGCTGGTGACTGCGTGCCGGCCGGAGGTGATGTCCACCCGTCGTGCCAGCTCGTTGACCGTGGCAACAACATCTGGCTTCTCGCGTTGCGCCGTCGGACCCAGGAACGCATTGATCACCGGGCCGGCCAACGGACCCTTGATCCCACCGAGCGCTCGCGCTGTCCGGATCAGGACGCCGTACTCGAACCTTTGCCTGAGGCCGGCTGGTGACGCGGTCGCGTTCATGAGTACGGCGATGCCGGTCCGATCAGGATGCAGCGCGGCGAACGTGCCGCCGATCATCCCGCCCCAACTGTTGCCGATGACATGTACTTGGCCGACGCCGAGCTCGTCGACGATCGCGCGGATCACCTCGGCGCACTGCTCGAAGCTGAACGGTCCCGTCAGTGCTGAGCTTCCACCATGCCCAGGTGGATCGACGAGTATCACCTGAAACCGGTCGATGAAGTGCGCTGCCTGGCCCGACCACAGTGTGCCGTCCATCAGGAGGCTCGGCCAGAACAGCATCGCCGGCCCTTCGCCGCCGACCCGCAACCGGATCCGCCCCAGCACGGTCTCGACGTACCGATCCTCCACCCCGGCGAGCACCATGACCGAACGCTACCGCTCAGTCCGCCGGGACCGCGGCAGCCAGGCGAGTCGTCAATTCGCGGATGTGGGCAACGAGCTCCGGTGGCGACTGGACCTGGAACGGATAGCCGAGCAGGCCGACGTGCAACGCCAGTTCGTCGAGTGAGTTGGCGCCGGTATCGACCTGCGTCGTCCTCGCGCCGATCGGCGTCACCGTCGCGACGCTCGGCGCCAGCCGATCCGTGATCACCTCGACCGGTGCCTCGATGATGAAGCGCGCCTGGTAGCGATAACCACCCGACGCCACCCCGCGCGCGGTCGCGTCCAGATCCGGGACCTCGCGTGCCGTAAACCGTGGTCCGGTCGGGATCCGTGGTTCCAGTCGATCGAGCCGGAACGTACGCCAGTCGTCGCGGTCGAGATCCCACGCCACCAGGTACCACCGTCGCCCGGTGTGCACCATCCGATGCGGCTCCGTCGTACGACGACCCGCCGTACCGTCGTGGCTGCGGTAGTCGAACCGCAGTCGTTGCCGATCGCGACAGGCCTCCGCCACTGCGAGCAACACCTCTGGCTGCACAGCCGCTCCGCCCGACGGCATAACGGCGATTGCCTGGAGCAACTTGACTCGATGCCGCAACCTCGACGGCAGCACCTGTTCGAGCTTGGTCAGCGCTCGGACCGACGACTCCTCGATCCCGGCGACGCTGCCGATCGCGGCCGCTCTGAGTCCGATCGCGACGGCCACCGCCTCGTCGTCGTCGAGCAGCAACGGCGGCAGCGCGGCGCCGGCCCCGAGCCGGTAGCCGGCCACCCCTGGCACGGCGTCGACCGGGTAGCCGAGATTGCGCAGCTTGTCCACGTCCCGGCGGACGGTCCGGACACCGACGCCGAGCTCGGCGGCAAGGTCGGCTCCACTCCAGTCCCGTGGGGACTGCAGCAGCGACAGCAACTTGAGCAGTCGAGCGGAGGTTTCCAGCATGATCGGATTCTGCCATCTAGCTAGGACTGAAGCTGTCCTAACCGGATGAGAGAGTCGAAGCATGATCAAGCCATTCAGTATCGACATCCCGCAGAGCAGGCTCGACGACCTGACTGCTCGCCTCGAGAACACCCGGCTGCCGGCCGCGCTCCCGGGAGACGACTGGGACACCGGCGTACCGGTCTCCTGGCTGGGCGAGCTGGTCGACTACTGGCGAACCGGCTACGACTGGCGCGCGGCGGAGGCGGAGCTCAACGCGTATCCGCAGTTCACGACTGTGATCGACGATCAGCAGATCCACTTCCTGCATGTGAAGTCGCCGGAGCCGGACGCGCTTCCGCTGATCCTGACGCACGGCTGGCCAGGGTCGGTCGTCGAGTTCTTGGACCTGATCGGGCCGCTCACCGACCCGGTGTCGTTTGGTGGGGTGGCTTCGGACGCGTTCCATCTGGTGATCCCGTCGCTGCCTGGCTTCGGCTTCTCCGGACCGGTCTCGGAGCGCGGCTGGACCAGGGAGCAGATCGGCCGTACCTGGGCCAAGTTGATGGATCGCCTCGGCTACGAGCGGTACGGCGTACAGGGCGGTGACATCGGCGGCGCGGTATCTCCCGAGGTGGCGCGGGCGGCCAGCGAGCACGTGGTCGGCGTACACACCAACGGCGGGCCCTCGTTGCCGCCGTTCCCGCTGAGCGACGACGAACTGAAGACCCTGACGCCGCTGGAGCAGGACCGCATCGCGCGGATCGGCCAGTTCATGCAGGACGAGTTCGGTTACATCGCCATCCAGTCGACCAGGCCGCAGACGCTGGCCTACGGGCTGGTGGACTCGCCGGTCGGGCAACTCGCGTGGATCATGGACAAGTTCCGCGCCTGGACCCACCCGATGGAAACCTTGCCTGATGCAATCATCAGCAAGGACCGGCTGCTCACGAACGTGATGTTCTATTGGCTCACCGGGACGGCGGGTTCGGCGGCGCTGGTCGGGTACGCGGAGCAGGAGCGGTGGGGAGCGCACAAGGAGAACTCCGGCGTCCCGACCGCAGTGCTGGCCACCGCACACGACGTCGCGATCCGCCGCTACGCCGAGCGGGACAACACGATCACCCGCTGGACCGACCTCGACCACGGCGGCCACTTCGCCGCCCTGGAGATCCCAGACGTCCTGATCACTGACGTCCGTGAGTTCTTCCGCGACCTGCGCTGAAGCTCCAGCCTCACTCGCCGAGCCTGCTCAGCACGCCGAGCCGGCCCGGTCGCCGGGGTCGGCTCGGCAGGTCAGCCATCGGTGGTCAGGCGAAGTCGGTTGAGGTGCTGATGTGGGCCCAGGTGGCGGCTTCCTCGGCGCGGGATCGGGAGGCTCGGTCCGCATGGGTGAGCGCGTCGTTGCCGAGGAGGAGGCGGAGGGGTGGGGTGTCGAGCGCGACGATGTCGAGGATCGCGCGGGCCGCCTTGGCCGGGTCTCCGGCTTGCTTGCCGTCGGTCTCCAGCCGGAAGCGGTTCATTTCGCCGACCGTGGCGTCGTAGTCGGCCCCGACGGGTGCGATCGCCATCGACGAACCACCCCAGTCGGTCCGGAACGCGCCCGGCTCGATGATCGTCACCCTCACCCCGAACGGCTTCACCTCGTTGTTCAGCACCTCCGAGAACCCTTCGACCGCGAACTTCGCGGTCTGGTACGCGCCCATCCCCGGCGTACCACCGACCCGGCCGCCGATCGACGAGAACTGCAGGAAGTGCCCGCTCCGCTGCGCACGGAACACCGGCAGCGCGGCCTTGGTCACGTTCACGACGCCGAACAGGTTCGTCTCGATCTGCGCCCGGAAGTCCTCGTCGGGCGTCTCCTCGATCGGGGCGCTGTTCGCGTAGCCGGCGTTGTTCGCCACCACATCGAGACCGCCGAACTCGTCCAGCGCGGTCCGTACGGCGTCCCGCGCCGTGGCCGCGTCCGTCACGTCCAGGGCAACCGCCCGCACCTGGTCGCCAAACTTCGCGACCAGATCGTCGAGCTGCTCGGGCTTGCGGGCGGTGGCGACGACTCGATCGCCGGCGGCCAAGACAGCTTCGGTGAGGGCGCGGCCGAGCCCGCGGGAGCTGCCGGTGATCAGCCAGATCTTGCTCATGATCATTCCTAACTAACCAAACGGTTGGATACTTCGCCAAGCTAACCTCGCGATCCACGAGAAATCAACTAACCGGTTGGTTGGTACGCTGGAGGCATGCAGCAACGGAACGCCGATCGGACCAAGACGCGGATCCTGGCGGCCGCCACCGAGGAGTTCGCCGCGCGGGGGATCGCCGGGGCGCGAGTCCAGCGGATCGCCGAGGTCGCTGGGTGCAACAAGGCGATGCTCTACGCGTACTTCGGGAGCAAGGACGGGCTGTTCGACGCGGTTTTCACCGCGTCGGTGGAGGCCTACCTCGAGGAGGTGGGGTTCGACGCGACGGACTTGCCGGCGTACGCGGGGCGGGTGTTCGACTACTTCGAGGAGCATCCCGAGCACCTGCGGTTGTCGGTCTGGTACCGGTTGGAGCGGCCGGAAGGGCATCCGCTGGACGCGATTCTCGCGGTCAATCGGAGCCGGCTGGACGATCTCGTCCGGGCTCAGCGGCGACGGGCCGTGCCAGGACAGTTCGCGGCGGTCAGTCTGCTCTCGCTGATCCAGGCGATCGCGACGAGCTGGTCGTCGATGAACCCGGAGTACGGCACCGGCGTACCGAGCCGGGCGTTGCGGCGCCGGGCGGTGGTGGAGGCGGTGGAAAAGATTCTCAGCTGATTCATTGGCTGGCCCAATGAGGCTCTCAGTCTGGCGCGCTCTAATCGACTGCAGAGAGAACTGGGCTGAGGAGGCAAGGGGAATGAACGAGGGCGCGGAACGGCAGGAAGCTGGACAGGAGCCTACGCAGCAACCGGACAGCTGGCAGGCCGGTCCGCAGCAAGCGGCACCGCAGGACCCGCAGCACGCGGAACCACAGCAAGCGAGTCCGCTGCAGTCTGGACCACAGACTGCGGCACCGCAGCAGCAGGCACCGCAGCAGCCGGCGCCGCAGCAGCAGGCACCGCAGCAGCCGGCGCCGCAGCAGCAGGCACCGCAGCAGCAGGCACCGCAGCAGCCGGCACCGCAGCAGCAGGCGCCGCAGCAGCCGGCGCCGCAGCAGCCGGGACAGGTGTATCAGGGACAGCAGCAGCCGGGGCAGCAGTACGCCGGGCCGCAGCAGGCCGGACAGCTGTACCCGGGACAGCAGAATGCACCGCAGCAGCAGGCGGGCCACCCGCCGTTTGTGCAGCAGCACATGGGACAGCAGTTTGCGGGGCAGCCGCCGTACGGGCAGCAGCACGTCGGACAGCAGCATCCCGGGCAGGCGCCGTACGGGCAGCACCAGCAGTACCCCGGGCCGCACTACGCGGGACAGCCGCCGTATGGGCAGCCGCCGTACTACCCGTTTGGCCCGCAAGCGCCGCGTCCGGGACGGCGGGGGCGTCGGTTGCTGGGAGCGGGTGCGCTCGGGCTGGCCGCCGTGCTAGTGGCCGGATCTGTTGCCTGGGGCATCGGTCGGCAGGCCGGCGGGAACGGGTCGCAACTCTCGCAGCAGCAGTTCGACGCGTCGGCAGTCGCGGCGAAGGTCTCGCCCGGGCTGGTGGATGTGAACACGGTGCTCGGGTTCGAAGGTGCTCGCGCCGCCGGGACCGGGATCGTGCTGAGCTCCGACGGTGAAGTGCTGACCAACCACCACGTCATCGAGGGCGCCACCTCCATCACCGTGACCGACATCGGGAACGGCAAGACGTACCAGGCGGGTGTCGTCGGGTACGACGATCAGCACGACATCGCCGTACTCAAGCTGAAGGATGCGTCCGGGCTGGAGACCGCGAAGATCGGCAACTCGGACAAGGTGGCGGTCGGCGACCAGGTGGTCGGAATCGGCAACGCGGGTGGTACCGGCGGTACGCCGAGCCACGCGGCCGGCAAGGTGACCGGGCTGAACCAGGCGATCACCGCGACCGACGAGAACGGGCAGGACCCGGAGAACCTCACCGGGCTGATCCAGACCGACGCGAACATCCAGGCCGGCGACTCCGGCGGACCGCTAGCGAACGCGTCCGGCGAGGTGATCGGTGTCGACACGGCTGGGTCCGGCGGAAACAACGGCGGGCAAGGACAGCCTGGCCAGGCGGCGGCAACCACCGGCGCCTCCACGACCGCGGTCCAGGCTGCGGCGACCAACGGAACCCCGGCGACCGCGATTCAGGCTGCGGATGGCAACGGGACCGGAAACGGCAACGACGACCCGTTCGGCGACGGATCCCAGGACCCGTTCGGCAACGGGAACGGCGGCGACAACGGCTTCGGCGACGGCTCGGGCGGCAACGGCTTCGGCGACGGGTCCGGCGGCAACGGTTCGGGCAACGGCGACGGTTCGGGCAACGGTGGTGGCGGGAACGGGCAGGGCCAGAGCACGACCGAGGGCTTCGCGATCCCGATCAACCAGGCTATGGACATCGCGGACCAGATCCAGGACGGCAAGGCGTCGGACGCCGTACACATCGGTGACTCGCCGATGCTGGGCATCTCGGTGGTCACCGACGCCGGCGTCACCGGCGCGGCAGTCGGCGACGTGATCGCGGACGGTAAGGCCGACGACGCCGGCATCGCCGCCGGCGACGTCATCACCTCCTTCGCCGGCCACGCGGTCGACTCGGCCGACGCCCTGTCGAGCCTTCTGAACAAACAGCACCCCGGCGACAAGGTCGAGGTCGGCTGGACCGACCAGTCCGGCCAGCAGCACAAGGCCACGATCGAACTCATCACCGGCCCAGTGCGCTGACCCCAGGCCAGGTGCGCTGACCTCAGGATCAGCGCACTGGCTTCAAGCCCGGCGCGCCGCCGCAAGGCCGGCGCGCCGGCGACAGACTCGGTCCGCCGACGCAACCCCTCGCTCTAGGCGGACCGACAACGATCGGGCCCGGCCACGCCCTTCCCCTGGGGCGCCCGGGCCCGATCGGCCAACAAAAGGACGACCTCCACCCCTACTCCTCCTAAGGGGTGGGGGTCATTCGTTGTGTGGGGAAAACAACTTTCGGTGCGGGCGGGATTTCGTTAGTCTTGCTAAGTAAACGTGGGTTCACCGCCGTGAGGAAGTGCTTTGAGCGTTCGTCCTGCCGCCCGTCCGCGGCTGATTCTTGCCGCGCTCGCATCGTGCGGCGTTCTCGTCTCCGTCAGCCAGACCATCGTCGTACCGCTGCTGCCCGAGCTTCCCGGGATCACCCACAGTCCGGTTTCGGACGTGAGTTGGCTGATCACTGTGACTCTGCTCACCGGCGCGGTGTTCACCCCGCTGCTCGGCCGGGCCGGCGACATGTACGGCAAGCGCCGGGTGCTCCTGATCGCGCTGGGCTCCATGGTGATCGGCTCGCTGCTCTGCGCAAGTAGTTCGGACCTGACGGTGCTGATCGTCGGGCGTGCGTTCCAGGGTGCCGCGGTCGCCGTCGTACCGCTCGGCATCAGCATCCTGCGCGACGAGTTGCCACCGAGTCGCGTGATCCCGTCCATCGCGCTGATGAGCTCGACCCTCGGCGTCGGCGCGGCCTTCGGCATCCCGGCCGCGACACTGGTCGTGCAGTACTCGAACTGGCACACCATGTTCTGGATCTGCGTCGGCATCGGCCTGTTCGACGTCCTCCTGGTACTGCTGATCGTCCCCGAGTCCGCGGTCCGGACCAGCGGACGCTTCGACGTACCCGGCGCCCTCGGACTGAGTGCGTTCCTCGTCTGTCTCCTGCTCGCCGTGTCGAAGAGCGGCACGTGGAGTACGACGACCATCGTCGCCTTGTACGCCGTCGCCGTCCTGCTCGTGCCGTTGTGGGGAATCTTCGAACTCCGGACCCGCAGCCCGCTCGTGGACCTCCGGGTGTCCGCGCGCCCCGCCGTTCTGTTCACCAACCTCGGTGCCCTGCTGATCGGCTTCTCGTTCTACGCCAACTCGCTGTCGACCGCGCAGCTGGTGCAGGAGCCGAAGTGGACCGGGTACGGCCTCGGCGCGTCGATCGTGGTCAGCGGTCTCTGCCTCCTGCCAGGCGGTGTCGCGATGGTTCTGCTGTCGCCGGTCTCGGCCCGGATCTCATCCGCCCGCGGACCGCGGTTCACCCTGATCATCGCGTCGATCCTGATGGCGGCCGGGTACGTCGTCCGGCTCTTCACCAGCAGCAACATCGCGGGAATCGTCATCGGCGCGACCGTCGTCTCGGCCGGAACCGCGGTCGCCTACTCGGCGCTTCCGGCCTTGATCATGCATGCTGTGCCGGTGACCGAAACGGCCGCGGCGAACGGCCTCAACACGCTGATGCGCACGATCGGCTCCGCGATCTGCAGCACGATCGTGGCGACCGTGCTGGCGAGCGTGACGATCGCCAAGGACGGCCAGGTCGCGCCCGCGTTGTCGGCGTACCTGATCGTGTTCGTCATCGCCGGGGTGGCCGCGGTGGTCGCGGCCGGTTTCGTGACGCTCATCCCGGCCCGGCGGCAGACCCCGGTCCACCTCGAGACGACGACCAAGGCATCGGCGAGCACAACGGCGAGTACGACGTGACCGATCCGGGGCGGATCGCGATCCTGCGCGCAGCGCGACGGGCGTTCGCACTGCAGGACTACAACGCGGTCACGCTCCGCGGGATCGCCGCGGACGCGAATGTGAGCGCGGCGCTGATCGTCAAACACTTCGGCAGCAAGGAAGCACTGTTCGACCGGGTCGCCGACTTCAGCGAGGCTGCCGAGCTGCTGCTCGCCGCGCCCGACGAGGAGCTCGGCCGGCATGCCGTGCTGACACTGGTGAACTACCGCCGGACGAACGGCCTCGACCTCCTGGTCCGAGTGGTATTCGCGGCCGGCAGCGGCAACGAGCGCGCCTTGATCCGCGAGCACTTCCGCGACCAGGTCACCCGCGGTTTCGCGGCCCGGCTCACCGGTGACGACGTCGACATCCGCGCCGGCCTGATCACCGGCCAGCTCCTCGGCCTCGGTGCCGCCATGTCGATCGACAAGACCGGCTCGGTCGCCACTGCCGAGCCGGACACGATCGCCGACCTGTACGCTCCCGGCATCCAGGCCCTGATCCACTGAGCGCGGCCGGATTGTTTCCCGGACAGGCATCTCGCTATGTGGGCAAAGGCCCTGATTTCTGCGACCGACGCCGCTAGCATAGGTCGGCCAGTCCGAGAGGCGCTGCAACGGACCGCCGGGTCCGCCACGCTCGACTGGTGGCTTCGACTGCAAGGGCGCCTCCGGAGTCACTCTGGAGGGGACGGCAGATGACGGAAACTGCGCTACGGGAGCTGCTGGATCAGCGGATCGCAGTGCTTGACGGCGCCTGGGGCACGATGCTGCAGGGCGCGAAGCTGAAGCCCGAGGACTACCAGGGCGACCGGTTCGGCGACCACACCCACGACGTCACGGGTGACCCCGACGTGCTCGCCCTGACGCGGCCCGACGTCATCCTCGACGTCCACCGGCAGTATCTCGCGGCCGGCGCCGACATCACCACCACGAACACGTTCACCGCGACGAGCATCGGGCAGGCCGACTACGGCATGCAGGAGTACGTGCGCGAGATGAACATCGCCGCGGCGAAGCTCGCCCGCCAGGCCGCGGACGAGGCCGGTGGGCGATTCGTTGCCGGCTCGATCGGCCCGCTGAACGTGACCTTGTCGCTGTCGCCGCGGGTCGAGGACCCGTCGTACCGCGCCGTGACGTTCGAGCAGGTGAAGGCCTCGTACGCCGAGCAGATCGCGGCGCTGGCCGAGGGCGGCGTGGACCTGCTGCTGATCGAGACCATCTTCGACACCCTGAACGCGAAGGCCGCCGTCACCGCGGCTCGCGAGGTCGCGCCGCATCTGCCGTTGTGGATCTCGGTGACGATCGTGGACCTGAGCGGCCGGACCCTCTCGGGCCAGACGGTCGAGGCGTTCTGGAGCTCGGTCGAGCACGCCAAGCCGCTGGTCGTCGGCGTCAACTGCTCGCTGGGGGCTGCCGAGATGCGCCCGCACGTGGCGGACCTCGCACGGTTCGCCGACACCTACGTCGCCTCGCACCCGAACGCCGGCCTACCGAACGCGTTCGGTGGGTACGACGAGACGCCGGAGCAAACGTCCGGAATGCTGCAGGAGTTCGCCGGCTCCGGTCTCGTCAACATCGTCGGCGGCTGCTGCGGCACGACGCCTGCCCATATCGCGAAGATCGCCGAAGCGGTGCGCGACCTCCCGCCGCGGACCGTCGTACCGACCGACCACACCAGCCGGTTCTCCGGCCTCGAGCCGTTCAAGATCGGTGCGGACACCGGGTTCGTCATGATCGGCGAGCGGACCAACGTGACCGGCTCGGCGAAGTTCCGCCGGCTGATCGAGGGCGACAACCACCAGGCCGCGGTCGACGTGGCGCTGGAGCAGGTCCGCGGCGGCGCGAACCTGCTGGACGTGAACATGGACGCCGACCTGCTCGACAGCGAGCAGGCGATGACCACGTTCCTGAACCTGATCGCGACCGAGCCCGAGGTGGCCCGGATCCCGATCATGATCGACAGCTCGAAGTGGACGGTGCTCGAGGCCGGGCTGAAGTGCGTGCAGGGCAAGGGCGTGGTCAACTCGATCAGCCTGAAGGAGGGCGAGGAGGAGTTCCTCGACCGGGCCCGGCGGATTCGCGACTACGGCGCCGGCGCGGTGGTGATGGCCTTCGACGAGCAGGGCCAAGCCGACACTGTCGAGCGCAAGGTCGCGATCTGCGGCCGTGCGTACGACCTGCTCACCGGGATCGGCTTCCCGGCCGAGGACATCATCTTCGACCCGAACGTACTCGCCGTCGCCACCGGTATGTCCGAGCACAACGGCTACGCGAACAACTTCATCGAAGCTCTGCCGCTGATCAAGGAACGCTGCCCGGGCGTGCACATCAGCGGCGGGATCTCGAACCTGTCGTTCTCGTTCCGTGGCAACGACATCGTCCGCGAGGCGATGCACTCGGCCTTCCTCTACCACGCGGGCAAGGTCGGCCTGGACATGGGAATCGTGAACGCCGGCCAGCTGGCCGTCTACGAGGACATCCCGAAGGATCTGCTCGAGCTGGTCGAGGACGTCATCTTCAACCGGCGCGACGACGCCACCGACCGGCTGGTCAGCTTCGCCGAGAACGTGAAGGGCAAGGGCACCAAGCGCGAGGTCGACCTGACCTGGCGCGAGGGCACCGTGCAGGAGCGGCTGTCGCACGCGCTGGTGCACGGCATCGTCGACTTCATCGAGGAGGACACCGAGGAGGCGCGCAAGCAGCTGCCCCGTCCGCTCGAGGTGATCGAGGGTCCGCTGATGGACGGCATGAAGATCGTCGGCGACCTGTTCGGCGCCGGCAAGATGTTCCTGCCGCAGGTGGTCAAGAGCGCCCGGGTGATGAAGCGCTCGGTCGCCTACCTGGAGCCGTTCATGGAGGCGGAGAAGGAGCAGGCCCGGCGGGAGGGCCGTGCCGAGATGGTGCGCGGCCAGGGCAAGGTCGTGCTGGCCACGGTCAAGGGCGACGTCCACGACATCGGTAAGAACATCGTCGGCGTCGTACTCGGCTGCAACAACTACGAGGTGATCGACCTCGGCGTGATGGTGCCGGCGGCAAGGATCCTGGACACGGCCGTTGCCGAGGGCGCCGATGCGGTCGGGCTGTCCGGCCTGATCACGCCGTCGCTGGACGAGATGGTCGCCGTCGCCGCCGAGATGGAGCGGCGCGGACTGAAGCTCCCGTTGCTGATCGGTGGCGCGACCACGTCCAAGCAGCACACCGCGGTCCGGATCGCCCCGGCGTACGAGCAGACCACTGTGCACGTGCTGGACGCGTCGCGGGTGGTCGGTGTGGTCTCGGACCTGCTCGACGACGAGCGTTCGCAAGAGCTTGCCCGTAGCAACAGTATTGAGCAGGAGCGGTTGCGCGAGCAGCACGCGAACAAGCAGCGCAGCCCGTTGCTCACGCTGGCCCAGGCGCGCGCCAACGCCGAACCGGTCGAGTACGGCGAACTCCCGGTGCCCGCGTTCACCGGCCTGCGCCGGGTGTCGCCGGACCTGGAGACGCTGCGCGCGATGATCGACTGGCAGTTCCTGTTCCTGGCCTGGGAGTTGAAGGGCAAGTACCCCGCGATCCTGGATCAGCCGGTGGCGCGCGAACTGTTCGACGACGCGAACACGCTCCTGGACGAGATCGTTGCCAACGGCTCCTTCACCGCCGAGGGTGCGTACGGGTTCTGGCCGGCGCACAGCGAGGGTGACGACATCATCCTCGACGGCCTGGACGCGTCGTTCCCGATGCTGCGCCAGCAGACCGAGAAGCCGGCCGGACGGCACAACCGGTGCCTGGCCGACTACGTCGCGCCGTCCGGCGACCACCTCGGTGGGTTCGGGGTCGCGATCCACGGTGCCGAGGCGCTCGCGGCGTCGTACGAGGCGAAGAACGACGACTACCGGGCGATCATGGTGAAAGCCCTGGCCGACCGCCTGGCCGAGGCGTTCGCGGAGTGGATCCACCTGGAGGCGCGGCGGGCGTGGTTCGAGCCGGACGCCGAGCCGGTGCTGGAGGACCTGCACGCCGAGCGGTTCCGGGGTATCCGGCCGGCCCTCGGGTACCCGGCGAGCCCGGACCATTCCGAGAAGCAGGAGTTGTTCCACCTGCTCGAGGCGGAGAAGCTCGGCCTGGGCCTGACCGAGTCGTTCGCGATGACCCCGGCGGCCGCCGTCAGCGGTCTGATCTTCGCCAACCCGGCGTCGCGCTACTTCAGCGTCGGCCGCCTGGGCCACGACCAGATCGAGGACTACGCCGTACGCCGCGGCCTGTCCGTCGAGGAGATCGAGCGCTGGCTGCGGCCGAACCTGGCCTACGACCCGGCGTGAACTCCCCTACAGTGACGGAATGACGGACACCCTGCGCCCCGCCACCGCCGCCGACGTCGAGGCCGTTGCCGCGGTCTGGTACGCCGGTTGGGGTGACGGGCATCTGGGGCATGTGCCGGACGAACTGGTTGCGGTGCGGACCAAGGAGACCTTCTGGAGCCGTGCCGCGGAACGGGTGGCCGACACCACCGTCGCGGTGGTGGGGGACGAGGTCGCGGGGTTCGTGATGGTGACCGGCGACGAGGTCGAGCAGGTGTACGTCTCGCGCGACCACCGTGGTTCGGGAGTAGCCGGGACGCTACTCAGTGAAGCCGAGCGACAGGTGAAAGCCAACGGGCACAGCGAAGCGTGGCTTGCTGTGGCCGCGGGCAACGCTCGGGCCCGACGCTTCTACGAGCGCAGCGGCTGGAGCGACGGGGGAGCCTTCGATTACCCCGCCACCGTGGGAGATGGTGCGATTCCGGTGCCGTGTCATCGGTACGTCAAGCAGGTCTGACGCGGAGGATTCCCCTGCACTTGGGGTGTACGGCGGGTGTATCGGCTCCGAATGGAGTTAGTTTGCCTTGGCAAGCGTTCCCGTTCCTGGAGAGGTCACCATGGCAATCCGTTCCTGGCGCCGGCCGTCGCGTCGGCTGGTTCTCACCGGCGTCGCCGCCGTCGCGCTCACGTCGGTCGTCGGCGGGGTCGCGTACTCGGCCGGGGCCGCCTCGCAGCAGCCGGCCATTCAGACATCGACGCCGCGCACCGAGCGGCAGGTCACCAACATCGACGTACTGCGGCAGCAGTTGCGCAACTACTACGGCGATCCGCTCGGCACCGGTACGTTCGCGGCGGACAGCAACTACGCCAAGGAGGCCAAGTCGGCGGCCGCGTCCGGCAACCGCTGGATCTCCGCGCCGCACCACACCAACAAGACCAAGGCGATCCTGCTGGACGTCGACGACACCTCGCTGGCGACCTGGAACTACGAGATCT
The DNA here is from genome assembly GCF_045207705.1 of Kribbella sp. NBC_00889. Taxonomy (NCBI): domain Bacteria; kingdom Bacillati; phylum Actinomycetota; class Actinomycetes; order Propionibacteriales; family Kribbellaceae; genus Kribbella; species Kribbella sp. NBC_00889. Next base: position 9,102,201 of record NZ_CP108783.1, read on the forward strand.
TCAGCAACTGGGCGTTCAACCCTGCCACCAATGCGGACTACGTGCTGAACCAGCGATTCCCCGCCGTACCGGGGATGGTCGACCTGGTGAAGACCGCGGAGCGGGAGGGCTACGCGATCTTCTTCCTGACCGGTCGCGGCACCGCGCAGGAGGCGGCGACGCTGGGCAACCTGACCGAGGACGGGATCGGCATCGACGCCGGTTTCCCGAAGCCGACGACGTTGCGCGACGGCGAGGACGGCCTGTTCACCAAGCCGGCCGTGGCCGACTACCCGGACTACCTGCAGAAGGCCTGCGCGAACGACCCGAACGGATCCTGTACGACGATCCACTACAAGTCCGCCACCCGGGCGCACATCGAGTCGCTCGGCTACGACATCGTCGCGAACTTCGGCGACCAGTTCTCCGACCTGAAGGGTGGATTCGCCGACCGCACCTTCAAGCTACCGAACCCGAACTACTACCTGCCGTAATCAGCGCGGCAGTACACCTTCGAGAAGAGTCGTGACGTGCTGGCGCAGGGTGGGCTCGAACTCCATCCGCAGCGCCGAGATCGACGGATCCGCCTCGAAGGCGGCGAGCAGGGCCGGGGTGGGATGGGCGTGCGTCCAGACCGCCCCGGCCAGCATGCTCGCCGGTGGGATGAAGCGCCGCGCGCCCTCTTCCCCCATCTCCGGTAGCGCGCCGACAGCCAGCTCGACCATCCGTTCGTAGCCAATCGCCGCCGCGCGCTTGAACGCGATCGCGGTCTCGGTCGAGATGTTGCGCTCCAGCACTGACGCCTGCGTGCTGATCAGATCGCAGAACACCGGACGTCCTGCCAGCGTGCTCACCACGGCATCCACCAGCAGTTCTGCCCGCTCATCGAGCGGCGCGGCCGGCGGTACGGCGGCGAGCGCGGTCGCGAGGTCCTCCACCCAGGCCGCGAGCTCGGAGCTGTTGAGCTCGAGCAGGACAGCCTCCCGCGACTCGAAGTACTTCAGCACGTTGGACTTCGCCAGGCCGACGCGGCGGCTCAGCTCGTTCAGGCTGACGTCGCTGACCGGCATCTCCGCCAGCATCGCCGCCGCGGTCGCCAGGATCGCCTGCCGCCGGACGGCCCGCTGCTCCTCGCTCCGGGCCCGCTGGAATGTCGTCACCCTCACAGTCTACAGACCGCTGGTCTGTTGTTATCGCACCGCCGGTCTGATAACGTCGAAGCCATAACAGACCATCAGTCTTTTATGGAGGAACCGATGTACGTCGTACCCGACCAGACCGGCAAGCTCGCCGTCGTCACCGGCGCCAACAGCGGCACCGGCAAGGAGACCACCAAGCGTCTCGCCGCCGCCGGTGCGCGGGTGGTGATGGCGGTCCGGACCGTCGCCAAGGGCGAGGCCGCCCGGGCCGAGATCCTGGCCGAACACCCGGACGCCCAGCTCGAGGTACGGCGGATCGACCTCGCCGACCTGGCGTCGGTGCAGGAGTTCGCCGACGGCCTGAGCGCGGACGAGTCGCACCTCGACCTGCTGGTGAACAACGCCGGCGTGATGACCCCACCGACCCGCAACGTCACCAAGGACGGGTTCGAGCTGCAGTTCGGCTCCAACTTCCTCGGCCCGTTCGCACTGACCGTGCGGCTGCTGCCGCTGGTGCTGGCCGCGCCGGCCCCGCGGATCGCGACCATGAGCAGCGGGACCGCGAACTACGGCCGGATCCACTTCGACGACCTGCAGTGGGAACATCGCTATCGCTCGAACCTGGCGTATGCGCAGTCGAAGCTCGCCGACCTCATGATGAGCAACCACCTGGCCAAGCTCGCCGCCGACCGTGGTTGGAACCTGCTCAGCGCCGCCGCGCACCCGGGCTTCACTCGCACCAACCTGCTGACTGCCGGCGCCTCGCTGGGTCGTGACCAGCTTCCGCTCGCTACCCGGATCGCGCACCGCCTCAACCCACTCCCGTCGCAAGGCGTCGAGATCGGCACCGAGCCGCTCCTGTTCGCCGCGACCAGCCCCGACGCCCAGTCCGGTGCGTACTACGGCCCGTCCAACTTCTTCGGCCTGGTCGGACCCACCAAACTCGCCGCCGCGCCCAAGCGTTCCCTCGACGTCGAGGACAACGCCAGGCTCTGGTCAGTGGCCGAGCAGCTCACAGGTGTTGCGCTCCCGCATCACGGTCCTATCCTGCGCAAGTGACCCAGTGGTCGAGCGGAGAGATCTATGAGTCCTACGTAGGCCGATGGAGCCGGCTGGTCGCCGCCGACTTCGTGAGCTGGCTGGACCAGCACACTGGCCTGCGCTGGCTCGACGTCGGCTGCGGCACCGGGGCGTTGACCAGCACGATCCTGCGTACGGCGGATCCAGCTTCGGTGCTCGGAGTCGACGCGTCGGCCGGCTTCATCGAGCACGCGAGGCAGCACGTCCGCGACGAGCGAGCGAGCTTCGAGGTCAGGTCGGCGACCGAACTGCCGGACGGCCCGTACGACGCGGTGGTCGCCGGGCTCGTCCTCAACTTCGTCCCCGAGCGGGCCGAGGCGCTGCGGCGGATGCGGGAGATCGGGTCGACGGTCGGCGCGTACGTCTGGGACTACGCCGAAGGCATGCAGCTGATGCGGAACTTCTTCGACGCGATGATCGAAGTACGTCCACAGGATCGCGAACACGATGAAGCGGTCCGTTTCCCGTTCTGTACGGCTGAGGGCCTCGAAGGACTGTTCACCGAGGCCGGGTTCACCACGGTCAGCACGCGGGCGGTCGTCGTACCGACGGAGTTCACGTCGTTCGACGACTACTGGCGTCCGTTCCTTGGCGGTCAGGGACCGGCGCCGGCGTACCTGCGCAGCCTGCCCGAGCCGGATCAGGAGACACTGCGGGAGGCGGTGCGTGCGCGGTTGCCGATCGAGGCGGATGGCTCGATCCGGCTGACTGCGCGGGCGTGGGCCGCGAAGGCCGTCAGCTGAGGTAGTCCGCCCGGAGCAGGCCGAAGAGGAGGTCGTCGGTCCACTCGCCCTTGAACCAGCTGTTCGACAGTCGCAGACCCTCTTGCCGGAAGCCGAGGCGTTCGAGCAGCCGGGCCGACGCCGTGTTGCGGGCGTCGCACTCGGCCGAGACGCGATGCAGATTGCGCTCGACGAACAACTGGTCGAGGAGGCCGCGGACCGCCTCGGTCGCGTAGCCCTTGCCCTGGTGCTCGGGGGCCAGGGTGAAGCCGAGTTCGGCCTGCCTGAGGTTCTCGTGCAGGTTGAGGCCGATGTCGCCGATCAGTACGCCGTCCAGGTCGACGGCGTACTGGAACCAGCCGGGCTTCATCGGATCGCCGTCCGCGAAGTCCTCGACAGTCTTGAGCGCCTCGGCCGGCGGGAGTGGTGCGTCCCACGACTGGTAGCGCGCAACGTCCGGATCCGACCGGTACGCCGCGAACGCCTCCGCGTCCTCGGGGGTGAAGCGACGCAGGCTCAACCGCTCGGTGCGCACCAGCATCCGGCCATCATGTCAAAACCGCTCCCTCGGTTCCGTCGTACCAGTGAGAGGAGAGCGCCGATGAAATTCCTGGTGATCCTGCAGGGCGACGGCGAGCAGCCGCTGCGCCGCGACGAGTTCGAACGAGCCGCGTACGACGCGGGCGAACTGGTCTGTGGTGAGGTGCTGGCCGACCCACAACTGGCCGTGCACATGCCCGATCGAGCGGCTCCGGCCGCCATCGACGCCTACTACTTGATCGACGTGGAGAGCCGCGAGCGGGCGGTCGAGCTCGCCCGCCTACTGCCGGACTCCCAGACCGCCGGGCGATCCGTCGAGATCCGCGCGGTGATGCACTCGACCGCCGCAGACTTCTAGTGCACCACCTTGAACCAGAGGTTGGTGGCGAGCTCGTTGCCGGTCACGCTCAGGCGTTCGAGGCCGACGGTTCGGCCGCCCGGCTGGTCGAACAGGCGGGTGCCGTCGCCGAGCATGACCGGGACGAACAGCAGCAGTACTTCGTCCAGTTCGCCGGCCTCGATGCACTGCTTGGCGACGTTCGCGCCGATCACATTGACGTACTTGTCGCCGGCCGCCTCCTTCGCCATCGAGAGCGCCTTCGCGAACTCGTCGACGTACGTGACACCCGGCTCGGGACTGTTCGGTGGGCGGTGCGTGAGCACGAACAGCGGGCCACTCCACCCGCCGCCGAATGCCTGGCCCTCGCCGGCTTCGCCTTTGTGCGGGTCGTCCCCGTCGTGCGACCGGCGCCCGGCCAGGATCGAGCCGATCCGGGGGATCAGTTCGTCGACCTCCGGGTTCGGACCGAGGTACGGGCGCATCCACTGCATGTCGCCGTCCGGGCCGGTGATGAAGCCGTCGACCGACATCGTCACCGAATAAAGCACCTTCGCCATGGGTCCTCCTGCTCGCTCGCTGGTTGGTTCCTGTTGAGACGAGCGAGCAGGAGAAAACTCATCGGGACGTCGGGCCCACGTCCGCCGGAGTGAGCGGGCGGTTGATCGCAGAGGCCTTGCTGTACTCGTCGGCGCCGACATCCGCCGTGCCGGTGCGCGGCTGACCGTCGAGGTCCTTCGGCACGTTCGGGTAGCTCTTGCTTGCGGCGTTGATCGCGGGACTCGAGGACGCTCGGGATCTTCCTCGGCGTCGAGGGGCCCGGGTCGGACGGGTTGGCACAGGGTGCGCGGATCGTTCGCAACTACTTCTCCGACCACACCTTCGCCGGCGACAACGGCGGCGAACCGATCCGGCTCGGCCTCGGCGGCATCGTGCTCCGGCACGGCAACCGGTCCCGGATCGAGGCCAACTTCATCCTTGCCGGGAGCAACGGAATCCGGATCTACGGCAACGATCACCTGATCGTGAACAACTACACCGAGCAGATCGGCGGCTCCGGAATCCGGTGGCCAGGAAGGTACGGCGATGCATGGCGTCCTCCGGGGGTGACTCGGGGCGGGGTCCGGATGTGGCTGCCCAGTCTGTGGACGGTCGAGAGCGCTGGCAAGCGTTTGCCAATGAGGTGACCAGATCTCCCGTGGGGTGGGACGGATGGGGGCCGGGTTCCGCGGCGCAGCCCCGGTGCGATCGCGTCCCGTAGTGCCGGTAGCCTTCCGGCAATCGACCTTTTCGGATTCGGGAACGAGGTGGATCGGGGCGATGCCGGAGCGGAACGAGGCCCAGCGGATGCTGCCCGACCTCGACCTCCACCGGCCGTCCGAGGCCCGGCTCTACGACCTGTTCCTCGGCGGTAAGAACAGCTACGAGGTGGACGCAGGCTGTTCCAGGAAGTCCTGGAGATCGCGCCTGAGGCACCGGACCTGGCCCGGGAGAACCGGCGCTGGCTGGGCGACGCGGTCCGCTGGATGATCAGCGACGGTGTGCGTCAGTTCCTCGACCTCGGTTGCGGCCTGCCGGCCGCGCCGAACAGCCACGAAGTCGCACTGAAGGCCGATCCGCAGGCGAAGGTCGTGTACGTCGACAACGACCTGATGGCGATCTCGCACGGTCAGGCGCTGCTCGCCGACGACCACAGCACGTTCTGCGCCGGTGCGGACCTGACCGACCCGGAGTCCGTGCTCGAGCATCCGGTCGTCACCGAGGCGCTCGACCTGAACCGGCCGGTCGGGATCATCCTCGGGCTGGTGCTGCACGCGATCCCGGACACCAAGCAGGTCCGGCGGTTGGTCTGCGACTACCTGGACGCGGTGCCGCCCGGGTCGTACCTGGCGATCACGCATCCGGTGAACTCCCGCGACGGCAGCCGGCTGAGCGAGTTCGCGACCGCGGTCGAGGACAAGCTGAGGGAGTCCTTCCCGGCCCTCACCTTCCGCGCTCCCGTGGAACTCGCCGAGATCGTGGCCGGTTTCGAGTTGATCGAGCCAGGTCTGGTCGACCTGACCGGCTGGTGGCCGCCCGCCGAGCAGAAGCTCAGTCCGACCGGCGCGGCCCTGCTGCTGTACGTCGCTCTCGCGCGCAAGCCCTGACAATTCGCTGGTGGATCGACCCGGATCGCACCGATGATGGGTCACATGTCTGCTCAGGCTGCTGCTGCCGCTCACTGATCACGCGGTTCCCCGCCTGATCACGCCCGTCCACGCGACGGGCCCCTTCAGCGTGCAGTCCACCAGCCTTGGAGCTCTTCTCATGCACCCCACGTCATCATCGGCGTCGGTCGAGATCGCGTGTGACGAGTCGGGGTTCTCCGGGAGCAATCTCCTGGACCCCGAGTCGCCCGTGATCACCCACGCCAGTGTGGATCTCGACGTACCGGAGGCCGCCGAACTGGTCGCCGTACTGCAGTCCCGGTTCCGCCGTCGAGGGACCACCGAGTACAAGTCCAACCTGCTGCTCCGGCCCGAGCAGCGACCCGCGCTCGAGTGGTTCCTCACCACGCTGCGCGGGCACGCCCATGTCCATGTCATCGACAAGACGTCGTACGTCGCGGGCCGGGTGATCGAGTTGCTCGTCGACGAGCCGTCGTACGGCGATGGCACCCGGCTGGCCCGGGATCACGGGGAAGTCGTGGCGCGGTTCCGGGATCGCACCGACTTCCTGGACGCGTTCCTCACGATGACGCGGACCAAGCGATTGCGGCTGCTCGACCATGCCGCGATCAACCGGTTCTTCGCGTTGCTGCCGGCCGATGTGCCGGTTCTGCGCGAGGTGACGCGGGCGCGGGTCGAGGAGGTGCTGCTGCGGTTGATCGACGACGATCGTTCGATCCCGCCTCCGCTCGAACCAATGGTGCCCGCGGTGGCCGACACGGTGTTGTTCTGGAGCGCCGGGCAGCGGTCGGTCGCGGTGGTGCACGACGAGCAGAGCGCGCTCACCCGAGGTCGGATGGCGCGGCTCGGCGCCTACCTGGCCGAGGCCGTCGCGCCGGCACCGCCACCACTCCTCAGCCTCAAGCAGGTCGACTCCAGGCACGATCCGCGAGTACAGGCGGCGGACTTCCTGGCCGGCATCGCCCGCTGGCTCGCCACCGACCCAACTCCGGTCCCGGCCCTGACCGAGCTACTCGATCCCTACCTCCCCGTTTAGTGGCCGGGGTGGGCGTGGTTGCTGGTGGATGGCGGGTTGTGTGCCGGCTGGCGGGTTGTTGCGCGCCAGCGGTGAAACAACCCGCCAGTGGTGGCTGCGAGTGCTCAGGATTGCTCGGCGAGGAAGGCTTCCCAGGTGCGGTGGCCGGTGGTGGCGCCGGTCAGGGTCAGGTTTCCGCCGGCCCGGTAGACCTTGCCGGCCTTGCCTGGAACGCGGACCGGCATCGACAGCCGGTGCTTGCCGGTGGTGCGCAGGTAGTCGCGGGCGAGGTCGCCCAGGCTGTACACCTTCGGGCCGACCAGGTCCGGGACGAGGCCGGCCGGCTCGCCCAGCGCCAGCTCGACGAGCCGCGCCGCGACGTCGCGCCCGTCCACCGGCTGGAACCGCACCCCACCGGGGATCGGCAGCACCGGGAGCTTCGCCATCATGCGCGCGGTGTTCCAGGCGAAGTCGTGGACCTGCGCGACCCGCAGTACCGTCCACGGCACCGAGGACTCCCGCACGGCCTGTTCCGCGCCCAGTTTGGATCTGAAGTACGTCAGCGGGAGTTGATCCACCGCGGTCACCGAGATGTGCACCAGGTGTTTGACCCCGGCCCGCTCCGCGGCCCGCACGAGACTCCGCGTGCCGACGTCATCCCCCTTCGGCCCACCCGCGAGGTGGATCACGACGTCCACGTCGTTCAGAGCGTCATCGATCCCGTCCCCCTGCAACAGGTCCGCCGCCACATGCTCGACCCCATCGTCCTTGGGGTGTCGGCTCAGCACCCTGACCTTCCACCCCGCCTCCACCACCAACGGCACCACCAGCCGCCCCAACGTCCCGGTTCCACCCGTCACCAGCATCACGCCCACAGTTCCTCCACTCATCACGACCCACCTCCGGGCCCCACCCCTCTGACGTCCGCGGCAGCGATGATGTGACAGCGATCGTTTTGTCGAGAAGTGCCGGCGCGGTCCGACCTACGTGGTGATGGCGCACAGTGCGTCGTTGTGGAGGAGGTTGTGATGAAGTACCTGATTCTGATCTATTCGAAGCCGGAGCCGTGGGGGCACCCGACGATCGACTTCACCGAGGTGGGGCGGGCGATCCCGGACGACGAGCGGGCGGCGATGCACAAGGAGTTCGAGGAGATGCTGGCCGAGATCTCGGCGTCGGGGGAGTTCGTGACGGCCGAGGCGCTGGGGGCGCCGGCGGCGTCGACGATCTACCGCGTCGGCTCCAAGGGCCGCCGGGTGGCGACCGATGGGCCGTACGCCGAGGCGAAGGAGCAACTCGCCGGCTTCTTCCTGATCGACGTCGCTTCCCGGGAGCGGGCCGAGGAACTGGCGTCCCGCTTCGCCGGTCCCGGAGACACCGTCGAGTTGCGGCCGGTGATGTGACGATGCCCGGGATCCGCCTGAGCTCGCCGACGCTCAACTGCCCGAACGCCCTCGAACTGGCGGCGTTCTACGCGGAGATCACGGGTGGGCGGATCGCGTACTCCGACCACGTCTGGGCGACCATGGACGGGCCTGGGGGCCGGATCGACTTCCAGAGCGATCCGGCCCATGTCCCGCCCACCTGGCCGGAGCCGACGGTTCCGATCCAGTTCCACCTCGACTTCTACGTCGACGACCTGGATACCGCCGCCTCCCAGGTCCTGGCCGCGGGTGCCACCAAGTACTCCCACCAGCCCAACGCCGACCACTGCCTGGTCTTCGCGGACCCGGCCGGTCACCCCTTCTGTCTGTCCACCTGGGACATGCTCAATCGGTGACTCGGGTCACGACTGCGGGTCTCGCACCGGTCTCGCTCAGCGAGACGTGACGTACGACGTACCGCCAGGCGTCCGGCTCGCCTACCCTGATTGAACTTACCGAGAGTCAGGAGGGGCGAGCTGTGACGACTGTCGTCCTGATGGGTCCGCCGGGTGCCGGGAAGGGCACGCACGCCGACATGCTCGCCGAGCAAGCCGCCGTACCAGCCATCTCGACCGGCGACATCTTCCGCGCCCAGGTCGCCGCCGGGACGGACCTCGGCCGGAGAGCCCAGCAGTACCTCGACTCCGGTGCGTACGTACCCGACGACGTGACGATCGCGATGGTCCGCGAGCGGCTGGCCGAGGACGACGCCCGGCCGGGCTTCCTCCTGGACGGCTACCCGCGCACCCTCGAACAGGCCGCCGTACTCGACGAGCTCCTCACCACGCAGGAACGCCGGCTCGACGCGGTCGTCGTCCTGCGGGTCGACCAGGAAGTCCTGGTACGGCGCCTGCTGCGGCGAGCCGAGATCGAGCACCGCTCCGACGACACCGAGGACGTGATCCGGCGCCGCCTCAAGGTGTACGCCGACCACACCGTTCCGCTGATCGAGCTGTACGGCGACCGCGGCCTGGTGCACGAGGTCGACGGCGATGGCGAGGTCGCCGAGGTCCGCCAACGAGTCCTCCAGGTCGCCTACCGCCTCACCCTGGCCGAACGCCCCATCCCGGGCCTCTGAACAGCCGCGCCTGACCGAGCGCGCGGCTGTTCCGTCTTCTTGCGGTCAGCTGCGCCAGACCGGGGCGACCGACTTGCGGTAGGTGCGGCCGAAGACGCCGCTGATGATGGTGAGGACGGGCTTCGGGACCGTGCCGGTGATGGCGGCGGTCTCGTCGGGGGCGGCGCCGTCGAGGGCCCAGGCGAAGAACGTACCGCCCTGCGCCGGGCTGACCTTGGCGAACTGCCGGCCCATCGCCTTCATCTCGGCGGTGTCCTTCTTCTCCAGGTACACCCCCTCGATCTCCGACTCCTCGTGATCCAGATGCAGCACGGTCACCCGCTGCAGCTCCTGCATCGCGGTCAGTGCGGTCGCCGCGTCCTCGGCGCTCGAGGTACGGCGAAGGGACGCGATCGCCTCGCGGGCCTTGGCCAACGCGGTCGCCATCGTGTCGTGCTCGGCGTCCATCTGGGTCAGCAGATCCCGGCTCACCCCGACCGATTCCAAGGCCGGCCAGGCGATGTCGTGCTCACCTTCGTGGTGGCGGGTCAACTGTTCGTCGAAGTTCGCCCATGCCGTCGCGAGCTGCTCGGCCCGCAGCTGATCCCCCGCGGAAAACGCCCCCAGCGCGTCGACGAACCGCTGCAGATCCCGGCGGAACGCCGCGTGAATCGCTTTGTTCATGCTCATCTCAGCCATAGCTCGGAGTGTAGGGTCAAGCGCGCTTGAAGTGGGGGAGTCGGCCGGGAACATCTTCCGGCGTTCACCGGTTGTGGCTGGATATGCATGGTGAGTACAAGGTTCCGGGCGGCAAGCTGGTTGTTGCCGATCTGGAGGTGGTCGACGATCACGTTCGGCGGGCGCAGCTCAGTGGGGACTTCTTCCTCGAGCCCGACGATGCGCTGGAGCGGATCAACGGTGCTCTTGCCGGTCTCCCGATCGCCACGCCCGCGGCCCAGGTGGCTGCTCGTGTGCGTGCCGTACTCGGGGATGGGGTCGAGATGCTCGGGTTCTCGCCCGAGGCCGTGGCCGTCGCCGTACGGCGGGCGCTGACCGGCGCGACCGGTTGGCGCGATCACCAGTGGGAGTTCGTGCACGACGTACCGCGGGAGCCCGCGCTGCAGATGGCGCTCGACGAGGTGCTGGCCGAGCAGGTCGGTTCCGGTGAGCGGGCGCCGACGCTGCGGGTCTGGGAGTGGGCGTCGAACGCGGTCATCATCGGCAGCTTCCAGTCCCTGCGCAACGAGGTCGACCTGGCGGGCGCCGCGAAGCACGACGTGACAGTCGTACGGCGGATCAGCGGCGGCGGAGCCATGTTCGTTGAACCAGGCAACACGATCACGTACTCGCTCTACGTCCCCGAGTCACTCGTCTCCGGCCTGTCGTTCATCGAGTCGTACGCGTTCCTCGACGACTGGGTGATCGGCGCGCTGAACGATCTCGGCATCGCGGCGACGTACCAGCCGATCAACGACATCACCTCGCCGGCCGGCAAGATCGCCGGCGCCGCGCAGAAGCGGTTCGCCGGTGGCGCCGTCCTGCATCACGTCACGATGGCCTACGACATGGACGCCGCGAAGATGCTCGAGGTACTGCGGATCGGCCGCGAGAAACTGTCCGACAAGGGAACGACGAGCGCCAACAAGCGGGTCGATCCACTGCGCAGCCAGACCGGCCTCGACCGCGCGGAGGTGATCGACCGGATGGCCGCGTCCTTCGGCAACCGCTACGGCCTCAAGCCTGGCAGCATCGGCAAGGCCACAGTGGACCTCGCCGAAGAGCGCGCCACCGCCAAGTTCGGCACCGACGAGTGGCTCACTCGAGTCCCGTGATCGGTACGGCGTTTCCACTCACGCGGACCCTGGTGTCGTCGGCGCGCAGTTCAACCTGGATGCGGCTCGGGCGACCGAGATCCTCACCCTGGTGCAGTGTGAGCACGACCGGCGCTTCGACGAGCCCGCGCTCGCGTAGGTAGGCGCCGAACGCCGCGGCCGCCGCCCCGGTCGCCGGATCCTCGACCACGCCACCGACCGGGAACGGATCGCGCACATGGAACACAGTCGCGGACTCCCGCCAAACCAACTGCAGCGTGGTCAGATCCCGCTGCAGCATGTAGGCGAGCAGCCGATCGAAGTCGTAGTTCAGGTCTGCCAGTCGTTGCCTGGTCAACGTACTCACGATGAGATGCCGCGCCCCGGCGTACCCGATCGCGGGCGGCAATGCGGGATCGAGCTCGTCCTCATGCCAGTCGAGGATCTCGAGTACGTCGCTGATGTCGTCGATCTCCTCGACATGCGGTTCGACGCTGGTCAGCGTGGCCCGCAGTCCGTCCGGTGACTCCTCGACCACGACCGGCACGAGCCCGGCCTGGGTCGAGAAGACGAACTCACCGGGACCGATCCGCTCGGCCAGGGCGACCGCGGTTGCCACGGTCGCGTGCCCGCAGAACGGCACCTCCGCCCTGGGCGAGAAGTAGCGGACCGGGATCACTCCATCGCTGCCGCCGGTCCCGCTGGTCAGGAAGGCGGACTCGGAGTACCCGACGTCCGCGGCGATCGCCTGCATCTCGGCGTACGTGAGCCTGCTCGCGTCGAGGACCACGCCGGCCGGGTTGCCGCCGGCCGGGTCGGACGTGAACGCCGTGTACCGCAACACTGTCATGCGGTCATCCAATCACTGACGCTCCAGCCGGACGAAGGTCGCGCTCGGGTCACTGACCGTCTCGGTCACCTGGAACGCGCCCAACGCGTCGTCCACGCCGTCGAACAGGCGCTCGCCGGCGCCCGCCAGGATCGGCGCGACGACGAGGTTGAGCTCGTCGATCAGACCGGCCCGCAGGTACTGCTGGACAGTGTGGGCGCCACCGGCGATGACCACGTCGCGGCCATCCGCGGCCTTCAGCGCGCGCTCCAGCACGACCTCGATCGGCTCGTCGGTGAAGTGGAACGTCGTACCGCCGTCCATCGGGATCGACGGCCGCAGGTGGTGGGTGAGGACGAACGTGTCGTGATGGTACGGCGGGTTGTCGCCCCACCAGCCCGTCCACGACTCGTCCTCCCACGCACCACGCTGCGGGCTGAACATGTTCCGTCCCATGATCGTGGCGCCGACACCTTCGGCGTACCCGTCGATCCGGTCCGCCCCGAGCCCGCTCCTCCCGGCGGCCTGGTCCTGCTGCGCGACCTCCATCCAGTCGTGCACCTTGTCCATGCCGTCGCCGAACGGCGCGTCCAGCCGCTGACCCGGACCGGCCGCGATCCCGTCGAGGGTGATCGTGAAGTTGTGGACCCGAACCCGTGCCATGACAATCTCCTCAGCCTGTGTGCGGTTCTCCTTGCACCCCCAGGTCGGAACCGCCCCGACCGTCTTGACACGGCTCAGTCTGTCCAATCCAGCTGGACCCCCGGAATCCCCAACTCCCGCCCGAATTCCTGTGCCTCGGCCCGTGCCACCGTGTCACCGCGCTCGTAGCGGAACACGCGGCCCGGGAAGACAACGAACACCTCCCGCGCGTCATGGAAGTCGGCGTACCACCCCGGCTGGTCCAACGCCCCGGCCAGTGTCTCCGCCAGCACCTCGACCCGCTCGTCCTCGACCCCGAACTCGAGCACCGACCACACCGCCGCCTGACTCGGCGTCGCACTCGCCACGGCGTACCGACTGATCTTGTGCACCAGCAGCGGAACGTCCGAAATCTCCACGCCAACCCGCAGACTCTCCAAAATCAACGCACCCTCGAACACCCAGCCTCCTCCCGACTTCTGCCCAGGAGGCTAGGTGGACCCGCCGACAGTTCTGTGCGGCTAGGCGAAGAGCGGGATCTGGGCGTTCTGCGGCGCCGCGCCGTAGGAGGCGGTCACCTTGTTGAGCTCGGACTGGTAGTACAGCGTGCCGAGGCCGAAAACGAACATCAGCAGCAGGCCGACGCCCCCACTGCAGGTGACCGGCAGGCCCGCGGCCCGCTGGCTGTTCGCGATCCGGCCGCCGGTGTTGAAGTACGACACCAGCGGCGCGATGATCGTCCAGCCCAGCAGCAGCAACACCAGCATCGGTCCGGCCACCGGGACCACCCGGCGACGGTCGAACTGCGCCATCTCGGCGTGGATCTTGTAGTACCACACGAGGTGGTAGATGCCGAACGTGATCAGCGGCAGCCCGAGCCACACCCCGACCGGATTGCGCTGCTTCATCTGAAGTCCTTGTGCCACCGGTGCTCCGGCGCGTCCGGGCAGCACGATTTCCTGCGACATGATTCCCCCTCCGAATGAGACTTCGGGCAGCTGGTTCCCCCCGGCTGCCGGAAGTCGGTCAAGGCCGCTCAGACTAGTGGTCATCACGCATCGTGACTACGGGCGCGTTCAGTTTGTTATCTCTGGCCGGCCGGGACGCGTCTAGCGTGGGGTGGTGGAGCGGATCGGGTATGTCATCTTGTACGTCGAGGATCTCGGGGCGTCGGTGGAGTTCTATCGGGACGTAATCGGGTTGCCGTACAAGTTCACCGATGCGGGGTATGCGGAGTTCGGTACCGAGGGGACGCGGTTCGCGCTGTTCGAGCGGCGGCGCGCGGAGTGGTTGACCGGGCGGACGGTCTCGCCGGGGGCGGCCGGCGAGGTGGTGCTGATGGTCGACGACGTGGACGCGTGGGCCGATCGGCTCGCGGCCCGCGGAGTCGAGGTGCTCAGCGGGCCGGCCGATCGGCCATGGGGGCACCGGACCGCGCATGTCGCGGATCCGGACGGGTTCGTGGTCGAGTTCGCCCAGGAGATCCCGCGGCTGCGCGGCCGCCGCGTGTGAAGTTGGTCTGTGTCAGCGGTGCCGGTTCTGGTACTGCCAGCGGCGGCGGTGCGCTCCGCTGATCAGGATGATCCAGAACATGCCCCACACCAGCCACGGCGCGGCCAACGTGATCGCGGTGATCACCAGCGCCATCATCAGGATCGGGGCGAGCATCACGAACGGCGGCGGACCTTGGCGCCGCCGCGGCCTGGCGGTCCGCGGCGACCACGGTCCCTGCGCGACCTCGAGGCCGGCCGGGTCCGGGAGGTCGTCGAACAGTGGCTCGAGGTCGTCGGCGTACCGCGCCCGGGTCGCCTGCTCGCTGCGCTCCTCGAACTCGGTCTGCGTCAGCCGGCCCGCGACGAAGTGGTCGCTGAGGACGGCCACGGCCTGGTCGCGTTCGGTGTCGCCGATCCGGAGCGGGCCGCGGCGCCGCTCGGGCGTACGGTCGGCGGTCTCGCGCCGATCGTCCTCGCGGGGATCCAGCTTGCTCCAGTCCGGTCCGCCCCAGTCGGGTCCACGCCAGTCGCGGCCATGCCAGTCGCGGTCCTGCCAGTCGTGGTTGTGCCAGTCGTGGCGGCGGCGGTTGCGGCCGCGCCGGTCGGTGTCGCGCGAGTCGGGATCGCGCCATTCCGGCAGGGGCGAGCTCATGACCGGTCCTGCTCGTCGTCCGGTCGCTCGTCGGCAAGGATCCCGTACAGCTTCCGCCGCAGCTCGGCCAGCGCGTCCTTCGCGCGCGCCTGCTGCTCCGGCGTACCGGTCGCGAGGATCTGCCACATCGCCGTCGCCACCTGGCCGAGCAGCGGCTTCAGCCCGTTCTCGTCGTCGTCGCTCGGTGCGCTCATCGCCTCCCAGGGCGCGGACACCTCGTCGGAGTGCTCAGCGACGTACGCGCGTCCCTCGTCGGTCAGCGTGAAGGTACGGCGGCCGACCTCGGCGTCAGCGGTGACCAGGCCCTCGTCCTCGAGCTGCTGCAGGGTCGGGTAGATCGACCCCGGGCTGGGCTTCCACACCCCGCCGCTGCGCTCGGCGATCTCCTGGATGATCTGGTAACCGTTCATCGGCTGCTCGGCCAGTACGGCGAGGATCGCGGCGCGCACATCGCCGCGCCGTGCCTTCGGCCCACGCCAGCGCGGCGGCGGACCCCACGGCGGGCCGAACATCTGGCCACCGCCGCCGAACATCCCCCACTGTCCGGAGAACGGCTGGTGGTGTCCGCGGTGACCGCGCCGCCCGGTCATCGCCGCGTGCAGTTCGTCCTTGATGTCGTCGAACACTGAGTCGAACGCTGAGCAGTGCTGTGCGAGTTTCTGCCACGGCCAGCCCGCCGCGTACGTCGATCCGGTCATCCCGACCACCCGTCCCTCAGGAGAGAATGCGATACGTCGACGATATATCGCGACACATCGCAACCCAAGGGGATCGTGCCCAGGGACTCGGCTCAGGACGTGAGCTTGAGATCGGCCACCGTGGCGACCAGCAGCAGCGAGTCACCCTCGACGGACACCTGCTTCAAGACTGCGTCGAACGGAAGCTGTGGAAAAGCCAATCCACGGGCCAGTTGGGACTTCACCGCGTCGCGCACCACCGACGGGATGGAGTCGGACATGTCCTCGACGCCCAGCGCGATCCGGCGGCCCTTCACCTGCGGGGTGACGGCCACCTCCGCGTTCAGGCCGCCGACGGTCAGCCGCGCGTGCAGTTTGCCGTCGACGATGCGGAAGCTCAGACCCTTGATGTTGGTGGTGCGGGCGGCCAGTTTGGTCAGCTCGTCCGGCGACAGGTGCACCCGCATGGCGGTCGAGTCGACGGTGACCGCCGTACCGGGCTTCTGCTCGAGCAGAGCTCGCGGCACGTGCACGCCAGACATCTCCACTACCAGATCCTCAGCGGCGACGTCGTTCGAGAAGGTCGGTTGCTTCATCGTCAGCGTGACCGAGGAGAACTTTTCCTTGGCCAACTGTGGGAGGAAGCCGAAGCCGCCCACCTCGACGGATGTGTCGGTGGCCTCCACGTCGTAGTTCGCGGCCTGGTTCTCGGCCATCGTCGCCAGCCGGTTCTCGGCGGCCCACTCCGCCGCCCGGTCGACCGCGACCGCCAGTACGCCCAGCACGATCACCGTCACCACCAACCGCCGCAACCAGCGGCCCGGTCCTCTGGATCTCATTCCTGCCCTTCCCGACAACGGCGGAACCCGTCGATCCGCACAGCCTAGAGGCAGACGTTCAGGACGCGGATTCAGTTGGCGATGGCGGCGATGGTTTCGCGCAGTGCGTCGTCCGTCGCTGCGGGTTTGATGCCAAAGGCAACAGTTGCGGCGATGGAGTCGACGACGAACGGGCGACGCCACTGGTACTGCGTTTCGATCATTTCGCGGGCGTCCGGGTTGAAGAGTCCGCCGATGCGCAGTGCGATGGTCGGCATCGCGGAGATCCGGGCGGCTGGTGCTCCGGCGAGCTCGGCCGTGCGGGTGGCGAGAGCGCGGATCGACATCGGTTCCGGTGTCGGCACGTGCCATGCTCGTCCCCAGGCGGTCTCGTCCGCGGCGGCCGCGACGAGGGTCTGGGCGACATCGCCGACGTACGTCCAGCTGTGGGGCGCATCGAGGTCGGCGGGCGCCGAAGCGCGCTTGCCTCGTAGCACCTTGGGCAGCACCAGAATGGTGAACGGCGATGCCGCGCCGGCGCCGAGGTAGTCCGAGCCGCGTACCTCGGCCGTCCGGATCCGGCCCGCCTGATGTGCCGCCAACGCATCGGTCCAGAGCTTGGCCCGGACCTGTCCCTTGACGGAGTTGGGCCGCAGGGGAGTGTCCTCGGTGATCGGCCCGTCGACCTGGCCGTAGGCGTACAGGTTGCCGGTCGTCACCAACACGGCCCCGCTGACCTCGGCCGCATGCACCAAGGCGGCTCCCAGCGGAGGCCAGTCAGTCGGCCATCGGTGGTACGCCGGGCCCGCGCACGAGTACAGCGCCACTGCGCCTTCTGTGTGCCGCGCCAAGGCTTCGGCGTCACTCGCATCTGCCGCAACTCGCTCGATCTGTGCCGTCTCGTCGTTCTCCTGAGAAGGGCTGGGCTGGGGAGCGCGGCCGCTGCGGGTGATGAGGCGGACCTGTTCACCCCTGGCAGCGAGCAACCGAGCCGTGGCCGAGCCGACCGGACCGGCGCCGACGACGACGTGCAGAGACATGCGGACAACCCTTCATCATGAAGCGGGCGAGAACAGTGTTCTCTAATGAGTTCACTGTACTCCATCCTGTGTCAGACTGATCCCATGTCCGCACCGTCCCTGCGCGCCCGAGTCCGCTCGGAGATGAGCCAGGAGATCAAGGACGTCGCCCGTCGGCACCTCGCCACGGACGGCGCCAACCTCTCCCTGCGTGCCGTCGCCAGGGACCTCGACATCGTCGCGTCGGCCCTCTACCGCTACTTCCCGAGCCGCGACGCCCTGCTCACCGCGCTGATCATCGACGCGTACGACGCTCTCGCCGCCGCCGCGACCACCGCGGACGCCGCCGTACCGCGGGACGATCTCCGCGGCCGCTGGCTCGCCGTCTGTCGCGGTGTCCGCACCTGGGCGCTGGCCCACCCTGCCGAGTACGGCCTGATCTACGGCAGCCCCGTCCCCGGGTACGCCGCGCCCGAGGAGACCGTCGAGCCGGCAACCAAAGTGATCCTGCTCCTCGCCGCCATCGTGACCGACGCGGGCGACCGCCTCCGCTCGCTGACCGCATCGCCACTCACGGCACCGCTCCGCGCCGACCTCCGTCGCCTGATCCAGGAACGCCAGGGCACCATGCCCGAGGACCGACTCGACCGCGTCCTGGTTGCCTGGACGCATCTGTACGGCGTACTCAACTTCGAAGTATTCGGCCGCCTCGACGAGATGATCGAGGCCCGCGCGGAGTACTTCGATCACCACATGAACCTGATGGCCGACGTCACCGGCCTCCCCGCGTGACCGCCGAGACCTTCGCCGAACACCGCGGCCTGCTGTACGCCGTCGCCTACCGCGTGCTCGGCAGCGTCGCCGAGGCCGAGGACGTCGTCCAGGATTCCTGGCTGCGCTGGAGCCGCGTCGACCCGGCCACCGTCGACGACCCAGAGGGCTACCTGGTCCGAGTCGCGACCCGCCTCGCCATCGACCGCCTCCGCAGTGCAGCGGTACGCCGTGAGTCCTACGTCGGACCGTGGTTGCCGGAGCCGATGCTCACCAGTCCGGACGCGGCCGACGACGTCGTACGCAACGACTCGGTGTCCACGGCCATGCTGCTCGTCCTGGAAGCACTGTCGCCGACCGAACGTGCTGTCTTCGTTCTGAACGAGGCCTTCGGCTACAGCCACACCGAGATCGCCCGCATCCTCGGCCGCCAGGACGCCGACGTACGGCAGCTCGCGCACCGCGCTCGCAAGGCGGTCGCGGTGCGCCGACGCCGGTACGACACCGACCGATCCACCCAGCGGCAGGTGACGGAGAAGTTCCTGGCAGCCTGTCTCGACGGTGATGTGAAGGCGTTGATGAAGGTCCTCGCACCCGACGTCACCTTGATCAGCGACGGCGGCGGACTCACCGGCGCGCCACGCAAGCCGATCCACGGCCCGGCGTACGTCGCACAGGCATTCATCGTGCTGTCGCGGCGGCGCCCCGAGGGCTCCCGCGTCGAGATCCGTCAGGTCAATGGGGCGCCGGGCTTCGTGATCACTTCTGGAGGTACGGCGGTCGTCGCGGCGACGTTCTACCTGGTGGATGGCGCGATCGACACCATCCACGTCGTCAGCAGCCCGGAGAAGCTGACCGGCGTGAGCTGATTCACTGTCACGTCTCGACGCGCTGTCTCGTCCGTGGGGCGCCCCCAATCACCCCACGGAACGGAGTCACCGTGTTCGCCGCCTACCTCGCCGCCACGCTTCTCGCCGCTGCCCTGACCGGCAGCGCGGCCATCGCCAACCTCATCGGCCACGACTACCCGAAGTCCCAGGCCGACGTGGTGGGCGTGCCGTACTCGTGGATGCTCCCGCTCGGCACGCTCCTCGCGGCCGGCGCCCTCGGCTTGCTGGCCGGGTTCGTCGTACCGACCCTTGGCACACTCGCCGCCGCAGGCCTCGTCCTGTACTTCGTCGGTGCCTTCGCTGCCCACCTCCGAGCGCACGACCGGCACTTCGGCCCGTGGTCCTTGTACTTCCTCAGCTCCCTGGCCGCCCTGGCCACGGCTCTCATCTACCACTGAGCGCCCGTCAGCCCTCGACCTTGAACGGATCATGCTCGGCCAGCAGCTTGTCCAGTCGCGCCTGATCGACTCGGGTGGTCACCTCGGACAGTTCGTGCCGATCCCGCACCACCTTGCACAAGGTCACCGTCGACGTGACTGCGTACAGCAGGCCGATCGCCAGGAACCCGCGGATCCACCCCGGCGCGGGCAGGTAGACGAGCCCGAGCCCCATCGCCGTCAGCGAGGCGCCGAACGAAAGAAGTGCCTGCCCGTAGAACGCGGCAGTCTGCGAAGGCTGAATTGTTTTCGTCATGCGGCAATCGTCAGCGCATCCCAGTCGCGCCACATGCGCTGAACTACTCAACCGCCACCGGCATCAGGGCAGAGCGCGGCGCAGGCGAAGCTCATCGCGAATGGTCGGCGGCACGGGCAGCCGGTACGACTCCAGGGCTCTGGCGTAGGCGGTCAGTGAGGCGGCGAGGCGGCTGGCGTCGCTGCTGGGCGCGCTGCCGCGGCGTGGGACGCCTCGAGTCACTCGATCCGCTGCCCGGGCGGACCTGACCTCGGCGAGCAGGTGCAGAAGGTCGTGATCCATCGCCGTACGGCGCGAGATCCCGGCGAACACAGGAGTCGTCATCGGGCATCGCCTCATCCCCTGCCGGTTCCTGACATGCCACCTGGAATGCCATCGTTCCGGAGTCCCACCAGCCTACCCCTCTGGACTAAACCCGCCGATGGGAGTAACTTACAACGTAAGCATACATTGTAAGTATGCAGCGAGCCGGTCGGAACCGGCATCTTCAGCAGGGGGAAACACATGTTGGCCATCACTCGGACGACGTACGGCGAGACCGACGTTCTCGAGCTCCGCGACATCGGCAAGCCCGCCATCGCCGCCGACGAGGTACTGATCCGCGTCCGCGCGGCCGGCGTGGATCGTGGGGTGTGGCACATCATGACCGGGCTGCCGTACCCGATTCGCCTTGCTGGGTACGGTTTCCGGGCGCCGAAGAACCAGGTACTCGGCATGGACGTGGCGGGGATCGTGGAGGCGGTCGGTGCCGACGTGACCAGGTTCCAGCCGGGTGACGAGGTGTTCGGAGTCGGCAAGGGTGCCTTCGCGGAGTACACCACTGCCCTCGAGCGCAAGCTCGCACCGAAGCCGGCGAACCTGACCTTCGAGCAGGCGGCCGTCGTACCGATCTCCGGGATGACCGCCCTGCAGGGCGTGCGTGATCAGGGCGAGGTCGCATCAGGTCAGCAGGTGCTGATCACGGGCGCGTCCGGTGGCGTCGGTTCCTATGCGGTGCAGCTGGCCAAGGCGTTCGGGGCCGAGGTCACCGGCGTTTCCGGTGCGAGCAAGATGGATCTGGTTCGGTCGCTCGGCGCGGATCACGTGCTCGACTACCGGCGCGACGACTTCGCGGCGGGACCGCAGCGGTACGACGTGATCCTGGACATCGCCGGAAACGCTTCCCTGTCACGACTTCGGCGCGCCCTCACGCCGAAGGGGACTGTCGTTGTCATGGGCGGCGAGAACGGCGGCCGGTGGCTCGGCGGCACCGATCGCCAGATGCGGGCGGTGCTGCTGTCGCCGTTCGTCAGTCAGCGCTTGCGGACGTTCGTCAACTCGGAGAAGTCCGACCATCTGATCGACCTCACGCCGCTGCTCGAATCCGGAGCGGTGGTACCGGCGATCGACCAGCGTTTCCCGCTGAGCGAGGTCCCGAAGGCCATTCAGTACCTGCTCGACGGCCACGCCCGCGGAAAGGTCGTCATCACTGTGGCGTAGGCGTGTGGAGACCAACGAGGTCGGCGCTCACCTGCCAGAGTCGTGTCGCGGTGGCTTCGTCGTAGCTGCGCTCGGAGGACTTCGTGGCCGCAGACTTGGCGAAGTAGCGGCCGGTCACGTGCTCCAGTTGCGGATCGGATGCGACGTAGATCGAAGTGGCGGCGCCCTGAGCCGGGCGTTTCATGAACGGGCGCAGCAGCGGTACCACCAGTCGCTGCGTGCGGCCGGGATCCTCGCCGCCGAACCCGGTGCTTACCAAGCCGGGGTGTAGTGCGTTCGCCGTGACGGAGCTGCCTTGCAATCTCCTGGCCAACTCGTAGCTGAACAAGACGTTGGCGAGCTTCGACTGGTTGTAGGCACGGGACCCGGAATAGTCGCGCTCGTTCTGCAGATCGTCGAAGTCGATGCGACCCATCGACTGAGCGTTCGACGCCACGGTGACGACGCGGGCCTGCGCGCTCTGCCGCAGCCGGTCGAGGAGCAGGTTGGTGAGCAGGAACGGCGCGAGGTGGTTCAGCGCGAAGGTGTGCTCGAGCCCGTCGGCAGTGACGTGCCGGGTATCCCAGTAGCCGCCGACGTTGTTCACCAGTACGTCGAGCCGCGGCAGCTTCCGCAGTACCTCGTCGGCAACCCGCCGTACCTCGGCTTGCGCGGACAGGTCCGCGACGAAGCCATCCGCTCGGCCTACTGCGCGGATCTCCCGTACTGCGTCGTCGGTCCGCGCACTGTCCCGGCCGATGATCGCGACGTGCGCACCCATCGTGGCGAGGCCGAGCGCGGTCGCCTTCCCGATGCCTCCGGTGGCCCCGGTGATCAGTACCGTCTTGCCAACCATCGACGTGGCCATGCGGCTCCGCTCTCGCTGCGATGCCCTCAGCATGTGCCCCTGCCACCGGCCTGTCCACGTACGGGGCGACAATCAGGGGATGGCCAAACGTCGTACCCGTCAGCCCGTGGTGTCTCAGTCGTCGCCCTGCCCCTGCGGTCTGGACGCCATGTACGGCGACTGCTGCGGCGCCCTCCACCAAGGAAAGGCAGCAGCCACGGCCCAGCAGCTGATGCGATCCCGCTACACCGCCTTCGTCGTACGCGACGCCCGCTACCTGCTCCAGACCTGGTCAGCCGACACCCGACCACCAACACTCCGATTCGACGACGACATCCAGTGGACCGGCCTGGAAGTCCTCACCACCACCGCCGGCACCCCGTTCCACACCGAAGGCACCGTAGAGTTCCGAGCCCACTTCACCCACGACGGCACCCCGGACACCCAACAAGAAGACAGCCACTTCACCCGCGAGAACGGCGTGTGGGTCTACACAAAACCCCTGCCTGAGGAGGAATCCTCATAGGAGTTCTCGGGTCAGGTTTCGCGCCAGGTTTCGGCGAAGGCCAGGGCTGCGGAGCTGCCGAACCAGCCTTCTGGGTGGTGGGGTTCGCCGTGGGCGGCGACGCCGTTCACGCGGACTGAGGCTGCGGCGCAGGGGCGGGCTACAGCTGAGGTTTCGAAGCCGGTCAGGTGGGTTGTGACCTGGAAGGTGTCGAGTACGTCGCGCCATTCGAGTTCGATCGTGGTGGTGGCGGTGACGCAGGTGATGCGGTGGAACAGGTCGCCGCCGGAGGCCTCGGCGAAGCGGGCCGGGATCGGTGGGGCGGTCTCGATACCGCGGCCGCGGATCGTGTCGTAGTCGCGGTAGAAGTGCTCCCAGACGTACTCGGCCAGCTCCGGGTTGTCGGCGTACATCCCGATCGGCGCGTCGGACCCGAGTCCTGATGCGACCGGATCGGCCCACATCAGCAGTGCGCGACCCGAGCCGACGGGGGAGTAGCGCGCTGTCCACATGCTCACCAGTACGACGATGTCGTCGCTGCCTGGGCGGTAGAGAATGATCATCGGATTCTCGCCGGCGATCTTGATGCCGCGCTGGATGATGGGCTCGACCATGCTGCCTCCTGGTCTGCGGTGCACCTCCGGTCGCCTCGAATGCTCCCACGGCGTGGACCGGGGCGAGGCCGGCGTCCGATACGCTAGGCTCCGCGCGGTTGGCCCCCGTAGCTCAGGGGATAGAGCAGTGGTTTCCTAAACCATGTGCCGCAGGTTCGAATCCTGCCGGGGGCACCCCTTCCTGACCTGCGAAAACAGGTTTCGAGGTGGGGGTGCCTGGAGCCCGCTGGGGATGCTCTCGGGGATGAATCGGTTTTAGGATTCGATCTGTGGCACGACAGAAGAGGGCTCGGGGATACGTCGAGGCTCGCCCGGGCGGCACCTTCCGCGCTGTGGTCTACGCCGGCAAGGACACCTTCACCGGGAAGAACCGGTACCTGCGCGAGGCCGCAGCCTCCGAGAAGGAGGCCGAGAAGCTGGTGACCAAGCTCCTCAACCAGGTGGACGAGGAGCGCCAGCCGCGGAGCTCGATCACGGTTCGTCAGACGATCGACAAGTGGTTCGAAGTCGCGGAGCATGAACGCTCCACCCGGAAGCGCTTGGAGCAGCTGCTACGGACCTACCTCGATCCCAAGTTCGGCTCGACCCAGCTGAGCAAGGTGACTGCTGAGGATCTGGAGAGGTTCTACGCCGCGCTACGGCGATGCAAGAAGCCCTGCAACGGTCGGCGCAAAGACCATGAGTGCAAGGGGCTCTCGAACAGCTCCATTCGCTCTATGCACTTCATGCTTCGCGCAGCAACTGACGTTGCCGTGCGCTACAACTACGTTCACGTGAACGCTGCTGCGCTCGCCCGGCCGCCAAGCTTCAAGCGCCCGGAGCCGGACCCGCCGTCACCCGAAGAGATCGCCGCGGTGCTCAATGATGCCTGGCGAGACTTGGCCTGGGGAGTCCTGCTCTGGCTCGTGATGATCACCGGCGCCCGGCGTGGCGAGGTGTGTGTACTGCGATGGTTGGATGTCGATCTCGCTCGCGGAACGGTCATGATCGAACGCGCCGCCGACCAGAATGAGGATGGGCAGATCGAGGAGAAGGGAACGAAGTCAGGGCAGAAGCGGAAGATCGGCCTCGACCCGTTTACCGTCGAGCTACTGCAGGCGCACCACCGAGCGGCCAGCGAGCAGTGCAAGTCACTGGGGACCGAGCTTCAGACCTCAGGCTTTGTCTTCTCGACCGCACCCGACTTCTCACGACCGATACGACCCGACACCGTGACCAGCCGATACCGGCGCACGGCCATCCGCAACAACCTTCGGAGCGCGCGACTCCACTCCATCCGCCACTACTCGGCCACCGAACTCCTCAACAGCGGCGTGGACCTCCGGATCGTCTCGGGACGCCTCGGGCACGGCAGCGGAGGAGCAACCACACTTCGCTTCTACTCCGCCTGGTCGGAGAAGGTCGATAAGGCCGCGGCTGGCGTCCTCGCCGATCTGATCCCGCGCCCCAACCCCAACCTACGAACGCCGCAGAGCCCCTACGAGGTCCTGGCGGCCGACCTGCGCACGGCAATCTCGGACGGAACGTACTCGCCGGGCGACCCGCTGCCCACGACTACTGAGCTAGCCGCGACGCACAAGGTTTCGGCCGGCACCGTCAATCGAGCAATAGCAATGCTCAAGGCCGACGGTCTAGTGGAGGCAAGCCGCGGCAAGCGAGCATCCGTGGTGTAGCCGGCGGCGAGGTTACTCGCCGCCATCTGCCCGAATGTTCTGGCCGTCAGCAATTGCTCGAGGTTGCGGGAGGCCCAGCTTGGGTAGGAATGCCGCAGTCGACGGTCATGCTAGGCGAGGTCATCAAGCTGAGCCTGGCGGAGTTGAACGTCTGCGACTCCTGCGGACTTGGCTCGCGCGTGCCACATCTCAGCGAGCGCGAAGTCTGGCGGAGCCTCTAGATACGCGTAGAGGTAGGTGAGATTGACCATGGCATCTGGTTCGCCGGTCTCCGCGGCCCTGGTGAGCCAGTATTTTGCGTTGCCGAGATCAGACGGGTTCTGGAGCCTCGCAAACAGGTAGCCGAGGTGGTTCATGCTGAGAGCGTCGCCTGCCTCTGCGGCGCGGGTCAACCACCCCCGAGCAAGTTTGAGATACAGACGTTCATTCGTTCGGGAGTACTGGCGGGCGTACTCGAGACCAACCGACGCCATCGACTCGACGTCTGGTAGAACGGTGGGCTCGGCTTCAGCGGCACGCTTCATCCACCTATCCGCTTCCTCTGGATCGGGCGGAGTCTCTTGGTGCCTGCACAGATCTGCAAGGGCCATCATCGACAGAATCTCGCCGGCATCAGCGGCACGTTTAATCCATTCACGTGCTCCGACTAGATCTGGTGGATCAAGCTCGAGCAGGGTCAGTCCGAGATTTCGCATTGCGATTACGCTGCCGAGTTCTGCGGCCTGGGTAAAGAGGAGTATAGCTCCGGCCGTGTCCGGTGGATCGTCCTGGGCGAGGATCAGTGCGAGATTCGTCAGCGCTTTTGTGCTGCCTTTCTCCACGGCCTCGGCGAACCAACGTCGAGCCTCGTCGCGCTGCGGTGGATCTCGATAACCGGCGAGGAGAATGCCGAGGGCGTTCATCGCTTTGGGTTCGCCTGCTTCAGCGCCCTTCCGCGCTGCACCTATCGACATCGGAATCTCTCCCCGAACGACGGCAGCCTTAGTCACGGCGAAGGCCTCGTCGGGGTGCATGAGTTGCATTACCTTTGTCCAGAACTCACCAGAGATGGGCCGCGGCGTGCCAGATTGGCCGTCATCGGCTGCGACGAGGTACTCGAAGGCTCGGTATCCCCTGGATCCATCGGTGGACCGATCGGTTCGGAGCGGGAAGATCCGGCCATGCCCAAATACCGGCGCACTTGCAGCACGAATAGTCTCATTGATCTTTGCGGTGGATACTGTGAGGTAGGGATAGTTTGTTTGTATTGCGTCAGCGGCCAGTTCGCATAGATCGGCTTCGGGAACGGATCGGTGGATACCGACGCGAGCCCAGTCGATTGCTGCTTGCAGAATGGAAAATCGTACTGGGTTGCTGGCTCGGCTGTCGCGATAGAGTCTGAGCACGGCCGGGCCGCCGGCCAACTGCTCAGCGAGCCCCACACCCGAAAGATCCTCGTCGGGGTACAAGCTGGCAGCGAGATCTTGCTCGACCGCCGAATCGCTTGTTGGGTGAAGCGCGATCTCGACTGCATTGTTCAGAAGTTGGCGGATTTCACGCGTCAGCGTGCCTCCATTCTCTGCCGCGAGACGTTCGCGCACTTCCAATCTCAAAGTGGCGATTACGACCGTCCGTCCCGGCCGACGGCGCAGGTCTGTCAGTCCAGTGGATGTTAGTGAATCGCTGGCGGTGAAATACTCGTCAAGATCGTCTAGCCAGACCACGAGGTCGCCGTCCATGTCCTGCAGCGCCGGGTGACCCGTCAAGCTGCCAATGGTCGAAGGTCTGGGCGCAAGCAGTCGAGCGTCGGGCCAGCCGCGCACGGACTCAAACGCCGTCCGTGTCTTGCCTGCCTTGGACTGACCGTAGATGACGACGATCCGCTGGCGTTCGATCGCGTTCTGGATCCTGTGTTCAACGTCTCCTGCAGTCCGAGGTAGGTAGGGATCGCGTTCGCCGTAGGTTGATGAGTCGCCATACTGAGATGGAGTCGCGCCCAGGCGGTAGGGGTCGAGGTCTCGCACAAGGGGCAGGTCGTCACCAGCGACGTTCGTTATGTCTACCAACATCGGCAACGGCTGGGTGGCCGGCAACGGATACCGTGACGGAACCTCGCGGGGTGCGATGACCGTGACAATGTCTCGGCCGGCCTGTACGCGATCTAGCCGCACGGCTGGACTGCCCTCATGCGGCGCGGCAGGGGCGGGCTGACCTGCCGCACCTAAGGGCCCGCAGGATCCTCCCTGCTGGCCTCTACCACGCCGATATCGATCCCACCGCTCGTCTTGATGTCGCGACCGCGGAAACCGGTGCCAGTGGACCGAATCTCCTGGATGCGAATGAACTCGGCTTCGACCTGGACTAGGTCAACGCCGACCGACTCTCCGGCAGCAGGAGCGTTCGCCTTGACAATGGCGACGAGCTGTCGCGCGGCTGCCAGCAACTCGGCATCCTCGCCTGCGCCGATCTCGCTCAGCGTCTCCTCTAATGCCGCGCGCTGAGTCTGCGACTGAGGTCGGCGCTCCAGCGCCGCAATGTCCACGCCTGTACGACCCAGCATTCGCTTGAATGACGCATACGCGTCCTTCACCACCTGTGCTGCAGTGTCCTTGACTCCAGCTGCGGCCCCCAAAACGATCGCCGAAGCCAACAATGTGACTGGGTCCATATCAACAGCCTCCCAAAACGCCCAGCTCGCCGCCCCCGGCGCTCCACCAAGTCTCCAACACATCAGCCTCGTCGTCGACTACTGCGCCTCGTAGTGCATCCCGCTGCCGACGCCACGGTTCCGAGCTTCACGAGAGACGTCTCGAGAGCCGCGCCCGGCGGCCGCCGCGGCGACGTGTTGCGCTCGCTCGGCATGAGCGCCCGTATCATCCGCGAATGGCACAACGCTTGCTCGCCCTTGACTCATAGCTCGACACCCTTGGGGGATGGCCGAACCTCATGCAGGGTCTCGGCAGTGCCATTGTCAGTGGCGTGGTCGCCGCCTTGGCGGCCGTCATCGTAGTTCGGCTTACTCATCGCTCGACTCGCAAGCTGACAGTTGCCGTCGAAGCCCGAGAGGCTCTTCTGGCGAGTATGAAGGTGGCCGACGAAGCACTCGGCCTACACGGGAGGTCCAGCGAAACCGACTGGGACATTGAGAACTGGATCGACCCCTTGATTCGGATGAGGCTGCAGTTCGCTAGCTCCGGCGCGCTTCATATGCCCTCGGCGGTGGTCGCCGTTGGTGTCTGAATCGTGGTGGGTTGACCGCTCGGTGGTGAGTCTGAAGGCTTGCCGCCGGACGTGGTTATGGCTCGACATCCTGAGGTGTTCGTCCGCGCGCTGGACGGAAGCACAGCGTTTGGTGCGGATCGAGCGGACCGCGTGGGCCAGCGCGGGATGGTTCTGAAGGCGCCAGCACCTTTCCTAAGTCTCACTTTCCTCCAATAATTCGATTGGGGGATGCCATGACCGCAGATGAAGTCCGCGCGAGCTGGGCTGGCAGGCTACGGGCTGCGCCGCGGGGCTCAGTGTTGGTTGTTTGTACCGTCTCTTTGGCGGCCATTCAAGCCGTTCTCGAGGTGCTGGAGGCTCCTGCTTCGGCGCGGGTCGTGGCTGCAGTTCTGATTGCATGCGTCGCGGTAGCGTCCGAGCTGGACAAGCTGCGTAGCCGCCGGCGGGAGCAGAGGGTGACCCAGCAGCGAGTCCTGGACGCCGCTGCGGCCGCGAAGGCAGCGTGGCTTCGTTCCGCGAGAGAGTCTCTACGAAAGTGGCCCGCACCTCTCCTGGCTGATCTTGATCCACCAGAGCTCCTCGGGGTGACGGAATCCTCACTCGCCGACCGCTACGCGGAGGGCCCTCTCGCCCCCTATGTCGAGCGAGATATTGACCGTATTGCCCGGGAGCGGTTGCGCAGTAAGGGGCTGTTGCTG
The DNA here is from genome assembly GCF_045207705.1 of Kribbella sp. NBC_00889. Classification (NCBI taxonomy): domain Bacteria; kingdom Bacillati; phylum Actinomycetota; class Actinomycetes; order Propionibacteriales; family Kribbellaceae; genus Kribbella; species Kribbella sp. NBC_00889. The sequence continues at coordinate 9,130,953 of NZ_CP108783.1, forward strand.
TTGGTCGGCGCGCCCGCGAGCGGCGTAACCCGGACCGCGTACGAGACGGCTTTGAGCGACCCGGTTCCGCGACATGTTCTAGCCCCCATTTCTCCGGATGGCCTGCGGCGAGCCATCGACGAGCTGGACGTGCTTTCGCATCTCGCAACACGGACTTCTCTGATGCTATGGCTGGATCGGGTGGACCGATTCGCCCCAAGCGGCTTGACCGTGAGGATGCTGCGTGAGTGTCGGGAACGTTCGCCGGGCCTGCGCGTTGTGGCGACCGTTCTATCTACTTGTTATCTCGCCTGGGCCACCGAGCAGGCTGACCTCGCTGCCGAGTTCGGTGCTCCGGTGATGTTGGAGCGCTTGGCGTCCGGCCCCGAGCTCGCGCGGGCCAAGAGTGCGTATCCCGACGTGGACTTCACTGAGGGCATCGCTCCAGCCTTCACTGCAACGGGTTCGCTGTTGAGGAGAATGGCGGCCGGGGATCGCAGTTGCCCGTTCGAGCCAGTTGGCGGTGACTGTGCGTTGGCTCGGGCGGTGCTGCACGTCGCGATCGGATGGGTGGGCACGGGAACTCCACGAGCCTTGTCCGCCGTGACCACCTCCGGGTTGGTGCAGCAGCGACTGGGCCGACCAGGCGAGCCTGACCGCTCCCACCTCGCTCATGCTCTGGAATGGTGGGCGTCTCCCGCGACTGACGGGGCTGCCCTGCTGACTCTGGGAATGCTCGGCGCGCAGGTTGAGACGCTTGCGCCCCACGCCGGAGTGGCGGAGGTCGTGAACCTCGAGACGACACCTGACGACGATGTGTGGACGACGGCCCTAAACGACGTGCACTCTGCGGCTGATTCCGAGGGTCTCGGCCGCATCGGCTACCAAGCTCATGTCCGAGGGATCCTCCATGTGTCTGGTGCGGCGTGGGACATGGTCAGGGAGGCGGACGAGCCCGCTGCCGAAGCCCTCCGGCGGGCTGCGTCATTCAGTGAGAGCCGACGGGATTACGCTGCTGCCATACCTCTCCGCGAGCGGATGCTGCGGATCGTCGAAACCACAAGTGGCCCCGACGACCCCGAGCTCGCGGTCGCCCTCATGATGCTCGCCGTCGCCGTCGAGGGCTCCGGGGAAGTGGCCAAAGCGCGAGACATGTTTGAGCGAGCGCTTGCGATCGACGAGCGGTCGTACGGTCCGGACCACCTCCAAGTCGCGCTCATGCTTCACAACCTCGGCGTCATCCTCAACACGCTGGGGGAGCCGACCAAGGCCCGCGAGGTGCTTGAGCGGGCTCTGTCGATCAAGGAGCGGGCACTCGGTACGGAGCACCACGAAGTTGCGGTCACGCTCAAAAGCATCGGCAGATCCTTTATGTTGCTCAGGGAGCCGGCCAAGGCCCGCGACCTATATGAGCGGTCGCTCTCGATTAGAGAGCGAGCGTTCGGGCCGGACCACCTCGAGGTCGCGGATTCGCTTGCCAGCCTGGGCATTGCCTGGCGCGAACTGGAGGAGCCAGCCAAGGCTCTCGAGTTGCTTGATCGGGCACTGTCGATCGAGGAGCGTGAGCTCGGTCGACACGACCCTGACGTCGGCGACACACTGAGCGACCTTGGCCTTGTCTGGATGGACCTGAGGGACCCTTTCAAGGCCCGCGATCTACTTGAACGAGCGCTCGCGATAAAGAGCCGATTCTACGGCCCGGACCACCGACGCGTCGCGGGCACCCTCAATAGCCTCGGGGAGGTCTGGATACACCTGGGAGAGCCAGCCAAGGCCCGTGACATGTTTGAGCGGGTGCTGGCCATCGATGAGCGGCTGTACGGTTCGAACCACCTCGAGGTGGCGGGTCCGCTTGGCAATCTGGGTGTCGCCTGTGCTGAGGCAGGGGCGCCGGGCAAAGCCCGCGACTTGATTGAGCGGGCGCTGGCGATCGAAGAGCGAGCGTTAGGTCCTGACCACCCTAAAGTCGCGGGTACGCTCGGCAATCTGGGCAATGTCTGGAATGAACTGGGGAATCCGGACAAGGCCCGCGAGGTCTACTTGAAAGCGTTGGGAATCCTCCGCGCCAACCCCGAAGGAAATCGCAGCGCCATGGCTGACATCGTGAGGCGTCTCCGCCGCGTCGATCCCGACCTAGTTATCCGCTCTGATGGACGAACCGCCGGCCTGAGGTCATCAGGCGACGACCATGGAGACGCTTGGACGGATGAAGAGGGCCACTGATGGCGCCCCGGGGACAACCACCACCCGTACCAACCCCGCACTTCCTCGCCACCGATCATGCGCCGCCGATCGTCGCCCCAAGCTCGTTCGTCCTCGGCTCCGCCTCCGGGCGCTCCAGCATGACACCTCCCACCCGGGCGGCGACACACCGGCCAGCCACGGGGAAGCCCACACAACAACGACCCGAACCCCCGGCGACCATTCACACCACCGGGGGGAAAGACCCCACGCGCCCTTGACACATCCGGCCCACATGGGTGCGGTTTTGGTCGGCCCCGTGGGACTCGAACCCACGACCCGCAGTTTAAAAGGGGCAATGATCCCCTCGTAAACAGCCTCTCTAGGCGTCAGGAGCCTGCAATCTAGGGGACTCTGGGCCCGCCAGTTGACTCTCTCTGACGCGATTTCGCACCACGATTGATCCCACGGCCGATGCAGCAGGGCCCCCCGCCGCCCAGCCATGCGAGCTTCCCAATCGGACTCTCCCGGGTCAAGGCGCGCCATCGCCGCCGGCCCACGGCGTTCACCGCCCGCACTCGCTCTCGAGGTCTTGGCAGAGCCAGGTAGTCGCCTGCGGGGGACTCTCCCGGCGGGTAAGCCGCTTCGGTGTGGGTGTGGTGAGCGATGCTGTCTACACCTGCATCTACCGCCAGGAGGCGACCCATGGTCCAACGAGTCGAGATCCTGCTGACGGATGACCTTGACGGCAGCAAGATCCCTGCCGGCAAGGGGGAGACCGTGCTGTTCGCGCTCGACGGCAGGTCGTATGAGATTGACCTCCGTACCAGGCACGCGGCAGTGTTGCGCGCCGTACTCCGGCCCTACGTCGCTGCGGGGCGCCCGGTCAGGAACGGGCGCGGCCGGCGAGTTGCCCGAAGCAAAATCGCTGCGGATGCTCGCACTGTCAAGGAGTGGGCTCGGGCGAACGGGTACGAGGTCAATGACCGCGGGCGGGTGCCGGCCAAGGTTCGGGAGGCCTTCGACGCCGCCAACAAGTGTCGCGAGTCGGTAATTCGTTTGCAGTAGGCGGCGAGGGTGTCGAGGATCTGGTCGGCGGTCTTGGTTCAGACGAAGGTCTTGGGGTCTTCGTTCCATTCGTTGATCCATCGACGGACGTCGGCTTCGAGATCGGTGATGCTGCGGTGGGCGGAGTTTGCGGTTGGTGAGTTCGGCGAACCAGCGCTCCACCAGGTTCAGCCAGGAGCCGCCCCGGAGTTTCGTGTGGCCGGTCTGAGGCCTTCTGCCCGGCAGGAGCACCAAAACCAGTTGCCTTGGAGTGAGGTTGGTTCAAGACTGCGGCGGCATGGATGACGATGAGCTCGATGTTCTGTTGAAGAATGAACGTTACCCGCGGTCCGGGCGGTATTCAGGGCGGTGGATGGTCGACGGGGTGATGGGGCCCAACGTCGTCTGGCAAGCGGAGGCATTGGGCGATGTCATCCCGCTGGAGGCGGGCATGCGAGTGCTGGACCTCGGATGCGGGACAGCACTGAGCTCGATCTTTCTGGCGAAGGAGTTCGGGGTCGAGGTTTGGGCTACCGATCTGTGGGTGAAGCCGGACGAGAACTGGGGACGAATCGTCGAGGCGGGAGTCGAGGGGCAGGTACATCCGGTCTACGCGGAGGCTCATGCGCTGCCGTTCGCGGACGGGTTTTTCGACGCGACGATCAGCATCGGGGCGTACCACTACTTTGGGACCGACGACCTCTACCTGGGGTACCACTCGCGGTTCGTGAAGCCCGGCGGGTGGATTGGGATCGTCCAGCCCGGGCTGGCCGACGAGTGTAGTACCTATCCGCCTGCCGGGCTCGAGGAGTACTGGCATTGGGACTTCTGCGCGTGGCACAGTCCGGACTGGTGGCGTCGGCACTGGGAGAAGACCGGTTTGGTAACCGTTGAACTGGCCGATCGGCTGGCCGAGGGATGGCGAGACTGGCTGCACTGGAACGAGGTCTGCGATCGCGACAGTGAAGCGCCACAGTGGGAAGCGGACATGCTTCGCACGGACGCAGGCCGATTGCTCGGCTTCACCCGAGTCGTCGCGCGCCGCAACCTCTAGTGGCGTGAGTTGGCAATTCGTTGGCAGTAGGCGGCGAGGGTGCCGAGACCATCCTCACCAAGACCAGCCGCAAACCAACTTCAAACACGCGACACTAGTTGGCGGCCAACCACTCCTCGCACTGCGGCTGGCTCTTCTGGGTCTCGCAGGAACCGCGTACCGCGGCCGTCACGTCCGTGCGCAGAATGACCACGTTGCGACGCGAGACCACCACTACACCGGCATCGGGAAGGAGCGGCAGCGACAAGCCGAGGCTTACCTGTGTCTCCGTCTGGGGGCCGTGGGGGTTGACAGTCGAACCCTCGCTCTCGCTCGGGTCCCCATAGACGCGGAACTGCGTGGGGTCGGGCAGGAGCACGTCATGCAAATGTTTACCGCCGCTGGAATATATCGTGACCCGCACCGCCGCTGCCCCGGAGGGGAGTTGGGCGTTGGGCCACCCGGCCACTACCCTGGCCGCCCCGTCGAACGTGACGACCTCGGGAGAGGCTTTCATCGCCAGCTCGAGGTGACGCGCGCTGGCCGGGTCCGCCGGCGCCGGGCCAATGTCCGCTGTTACGAGGGCAGCAGGCACGTGGTCACCCACCGCGGGTGGTTTGCTTGTGCACCCGGATGCCGCTGCGGCGAGCAGCCCGATGCAGCACAGGCTCTTCAGCATCGGTTGCTCGCACATCTGGCGAAGGCTGCTTCCGCAGCGCGGAGGTCGTCGGCGTTCTCGACGAGGTCGTTGAAGACCATGACGTCGGGCAGAGGGTCGCCGCGCCACCAGCCGGTGTGCCTGTCGGCCACCCCGGGTGTGGTGCTCGCCATGAAGATCTCGCTGCACGGCGTCGTCGACGCGGTTCGGGTAGAGCACCCCGACTGGGATCCGTACACGTTGACTCCGTCAAAGTACCCCCCGTCGCAGCAGTACTCGTCGGCCTCGTTGTACAAGGAATGGTGCAGCTCGTGCCAGTCGGTCGAGGCGTCGTCCGAGGAGTACTCGTGACTGGCAGGCCATGCGGAGTCACGGCAGTTAGCGTGGTGCAGCACGCCGTTGGCCTCGGCGTAGGAGACGGCAACCAGGCCCGACCAACGGCACATTTCGTTGCCGGACCCCCGCACGTCCACCACGGTCTGTGGCGACACGATGAACGTCATCGCGTCCGCGTGGCGCGCCATACTGGTAGGACCTCGGGGAGACCCCAGGCCGAACAGGAACTGGACGTTGCTCGCGACCTGGGCCTCGAACCTGCGGGCTTGGTCAGCGACAGCCAAGTCGTTGCCGCTGCCCGGGTAGTAGACGATGTCCATGGTCTGGGAAACCGGTGGAGTTCGCACCTTGCCACCTTCGACCAGGCCGGGTACGGATACGCGCCAGGTCCGGCTCGGGAGTGGGTTCAGGTCAGTGACGCGCCACCCCGACGACGCGGTTTTGGCGCCTCCGGGAGCATCGCCAGCTTCGGAGACGGTCGCTCGGTACACGATCGCGCTGGCCGAAGCCAGGGCCGCTGGCAACGCTGCAGAGCAAGACTTCGCACGAGTGCACGTGGCCACGACCACGGGCGCGAAGGCCTCCGCGCTGCCTGGCGCCCCTGCGGGAGATGCCTGGATGCTGATGGTGGATGCGTAGCGGTCCCGATGAGCAATATCGACCACCAGCGCCTTGATGGATGCACTGCCTCGTCCCTGGGAGTAGGGGACGATCGGCGACGGGAAGACCCAGGTCTCCAAACCCGTAGATGGTGTTAAGGCGGCTAGGCCAATTGAACCGGATACAGCTGTCCCGACATTGGACGCGACCAGGTTCGCGCGCAGGCAGAAACTGTTCCCAGCCACGAGCTGGCCCGCGCTGTCTCGCCCATCCCAGGACAGGTAGATCGGGCCACCAGGCCGTGCCACGGGCGCCGACTCGTAAGTCAGTGTCGTCCAAGAGACCGATCCACAGCCGCCTGCGGGCCGCGGCGCGACCTGAAGCTTCAGGGTCCCGCCAGTGGAGGTGCCGAGCAGGTCCACCGCCCCATTCCGGAAGTCCCACGAGGCTGTCGGGTAGAGCCCCGTGACCGTTGCTCTGGCCGTGTTTGCGGGAGTGCGTTGGATTCTCACGGGCCGGGTCTCATTGAACGCTGGCCCTGGCCCCTTGTGTGCGATGTCGCGGAGCCCGAGGTCGTAGATTCCATCCGGGAGCGGCCTCCTATCGCCCGGGATGGTTCCGTCCCAGTCGAGCCTGAACGCACTGTTCCAGAACGGACCGGAGGTAAGGACCCACCTCTGCTCGGGAGTTTGCGCCGTGGCCCGGCGAGTCACCGAGTACTCCAAGCCGGTCGGCTTGACCATCGAGCCGCGCACGACAACCGTCTGGCCCAGCGTGGGGTCGAACGTGACCTGGGGCTGACCGCCCATGGTGCCGATAGGCTCGATCCAGCTGACCCCCGCTGAGATCGGGTCGAGCGTCACACTGAATGACACCCACGACGCGCCGCCCGGTGAGGTGTACGTCCTGGTGCCGATGTGCCACGGAGCGAGCGACACCTCGTAGGACTGCCCTGGCCCCGGAGTGAGGTCCGCGGCGGTGGAGGTGACACACCCCGAAGAGCCTGGAGGACAGACGTCGACATCAATCAGGGTGACGCGGACGGTGAAGTCGCCAGTGACCGCCTTCGACGAGCAGACGGTCTGGTCTTGCACGACGTTTTGGAAGGACCCGTTCGTCGGACCCGCGCAGGAACTCGACGCGCCGGGACCGCCGTTGGTGTCCAAATCCACGAGAAGCTGGAGCTCTGGTCGCTCACACCCCAGGAAGACCGGGTCGAGGCATTCCGTACTGTGCAGCTCGTGGCTGACGACAGTCACCGAGGTTGCATAGCTGGCGGCGGCGTGCGGAAGTGTCAACAGAGTCATGGCCGCTAACGCCACCACCGCCGCGAGCGTCGTAAGGACAACGCGTAGGCCCATCGCCAGCCCCCCGGCGTCGGACAATTATTCGGCGTGTTTAGACCACGCCTTATTGCCGTGTACCGAGACCAGACTGCTCCTCCCGTGACAGCGCGTCAATAGATCAATGAGGCGCTCTGGATGCCCTCCGGAGGGTGCGTTCCGCACGCTGTCATGTCCGCCGGCCACCAGCAGGGGGCGTCTGTGCAGTCTTCGTCTCCGGTTCGGCGGCTTCCGAACGTCCATCGAACTGGACGAAGTGCGGCGCCCATAGTCGGGCGGACAGATGCGCTCGCTCATCGGCTGTGCGTGGCGTTGGCCGGAGCCCCAGAGTTCGCCAGGCTTCCAGCTGGTCGTGCCGGTTAGCCCCGTCCCCTTTGTCGCTCGATTGTCCGGCCACGACGCAGGACAAGATCGCTGCGCGTCCCTACGGGATCGGCAAGCCGACACTTGACGTGTTCCCGCCGGCCTTGGTTTGGCTGCTATTAGAGGGCGGGGTTGGCGAGGCGTCGGGCTTGTCTCCTGTGGTGACTGCAGGCGATGGGCGGCGGCCTTTGCCGAGGTGTGCCTTCAGCCACGACTTGCTTCGACCGACCATCCGTCTCCGGAGTTGGCGCTTTGGAAGGCGCATTGACGATGCCAGGGCCTGTACGAGCGTCGTGAATCGCTTCTCGGCATCTGCGTACTCAGCCCAGGCGACAGTCCATTTCGGGTCGTCCCATGCAGTCAGGTCGTCGGAACTCATCAGGTATTCGGCACTGCTGAACCTGTAGTCAGCATCACCTGAGCTACGCGGAAGGTCCGCCACATCGGCGCGCGCCTACGTACCCGCGTTACTCGATTGACCAGGACCTTCATCCGCCGCCGACGCTGGCCGACGACCTCGTTGACCTCCCGTCGACTATTCAGCGCCTGCTGTAGAGATTCACGGACCCGATTCTGGTCGAAGTCTGCAACGTCCTGCAGAGAACGGTAAGTCAACTCGGCCTCGGCCGCAGATCGGCAGTCTGAAACAGCGCGGGGGAGCTCTTCCTCCAAAAGGCTCACGAGCTCGACGACCGAGGTTTCCCAGCGCTCCACCCGGCAGGTCCTGGCCTGGACCCATGGAACTACCACGACCTGTACGAGGACGGTTGCAGTCAGAGTGAGGACCGCTCCGACGAGTACGGGAATGAGCTTGTCGTCCATCTGCCCACCTTCACGAGGGTGTTACGCCCGGAGCTGTGGAGGCAGGTCGTTTTCGCTGATCAGCGACAGACCGCCCTTTTCGTCGCGCTGCCAGCGCCGGCCCGCAGCATCCCGGAACTCCAGAATCGCGTACGGACGCTCGTTGTATGCCTCGACCACGCCATGAAGTGGACGCCGGATAGTCTCGCCGGGCGGGAGCACGGGGATGTACTCGGCAACGCTTGCCGTGGCGATCTCGGGGGAGTACGCCTGAGGACTCACGTTGAAGGCCGGAAGGTCTGACCCGTTCGTTACCACGATCACGGTACGGGTTCTGGAGCCGCCCAGCACGTAGGCGCTCTTGGCGTCCAACGTCTCGTCCTCAAGCCAACCAACGATCCGGCGTGCCTGCGATTCGCGTTCGTCCGTTCGTAGGGCATCCCGCTCTTCCTCGGCCTTCAACCGCGCCTGGTCAGCGCTCTTACGCTCTGCGCGCTCAAGGAACGCAACCCAAACGGCCACGATCACAGCCCCGAGCGTTCCAATTGCGGTCACGACGTCGACGGCGATGCGCCACACCGGATCGTGCGGCGTCGTGGCGGCAGCTGCGAGAGTCAGAAGGAGGTGCACGAGGCTACGACGCACGATCTGTGAAATGGTTCCCGGGCCGTGCACAACGAGCACGCAGCTGCCACTCGCGCTCTGGCCGGCGCGGGGCGGAGACGTCGGAACCATGCAAGTGCAGGCTCCTACGGATCAGAGGTTGGTCGTGAGTGCGCTCGACGGGCGTGCTGGGCCGACCTTGCTGGCCACGCCATGCTCGACGGAGATGCGTGGCGCTAGCTGACGATTCGTTCGCACCAGCTGGCAAGTGTGGCGTCGTCATGCCGCTTTGTTCGGGGATGACGGACGCCATCTGGGTCGGCCTCCTCGATCTCGCGCACGTGGGCGATCAGGCTCGCGGGACCGAGCTTGTCCAGCAGATCCAAGTACTCGGGCCAGCTGTACAGACCCATCTGGTCGACGGGGCGCGTGGCGCCGTCGGAGAAGATCGCGAGCCGCCGCACGCGTGATCGAGGGTAGCTGTTGACGACGGCATGGCAGGCTGCCTCCGGCTCGGCAGCGGCCACCCACCAGCCGTCCGCACGGTTGCGAGTCCTCGTCTGCGTGCTGACGAGCTCGGCCAACGCGGCCTTGTGCTCAGGAGTGTTGAACGTCAGCCCGGCGACCGCATCCGGTTCGGTGCCTGAGATCTCCTCGATCCGGAGATCGCAGGTGATCTGTGGACCTTCGTTGTCCTCGACGACTACCGTCACGTCAGAGAGCGCAAGGGTGTCCACGGTCTCGGCACCGATTCGGAGAATCCCGACGGCCGCGCACGGCGTACCTGGATCGGTGAGGTCGCACGTCTCTGCGTGAGACGCGGCGACCGCGGCGAGAGCCTCGTACAGACCGTCGCGCAATGAGAGCTCCGGTCGTCCGGCCAGCGCGCCGAGTGTCCGCGCGCCGAGCTGCTGGGCATACCAGGCAACGCCATGCCGGCAACCGCCCATCGGTACGCCGGCGCCGTCGACAACAATGGCAAGGTCTGGAGTGACGACGACGAAGTCTTCGTTCGGTCGGCCAGGCGCTGCGTCTGTGGCTAGAGAGAACACTCAGTTACCGCCAATCTCAGGTTCGACAGCAGCGAGGATGGCACAGAATCGTTCTACCTCGGGTATGTGAGACCACGGGGCCAGGCCAGAAGGCATCGTGCCACGAAGGTCTGCGAGCGTGCGAGTCGAACCTGTGGCGATCGCAATGCTGTACGCCTCCTCAGCGGCGACAGTCGCGGCCTCTGGCTGCTCGGCGAGGATGTGTGCGCGGGCGAGCGAGCCGAGGTACTGGCCTCGGTCGCGGTGGTAGTCCGGTGGAAGGCTGTCGATGACATCCGTGAAGGCCTCCACTGCGTCATCGGCCCGCCCAAGCTCGAGCGCGCATTTGGCGCGTGCGATCTTCACGTACAGCGCGGGTTCGCAGTACCGGTCGGCGGTGGGGTCGCCGTCTATGATCTCATCGCCGTACTGCTCCAGCAGCTCAGCGGCAGTGTCGAACGTTCTGTCGACCTCGCTCCCGTCACCCGCGATCGCATGGCCGTGCGCTTCTGTGACGGCAGCGATGATTCGGGTTCGGCCAGTCTCTGTGGACTCGAATCGCTGGGCCGCTTGGGCGAACCGCACGGCGTAGTGGCCTTTCCTTGCAGTCAACGCGGCTGCCGCGCGGCGCATCAGTACGAACGAGGTCATCCGTTCGTCCATGCCGCCTTGTGCCCACTCGAGGGCACGAGTCGCCCACGTGGTCGCACCTCGAAGATCACCGGCGTCGTGGTGAAGCCAGCCCGTGAACTCCGCATAGCCGGCGCCGATGCGCAGCAGTCGATCCAGGACCGCACCTGACGCGTTCTGCTGCATCTGTTCGATCGTCGCCACGTACGAAGTCATGAGCGGCATGAGCGCCCGGGGGCCGAGCAGGTTGTCCGCTGTGTACTGATTGCGGAGATTCTGCTCGAACCAGGCGAGCGTCTCGACAGTGGGAACGGTCAGCACGCCTCGGTTGCCGTTCAGCGGCACGACCAGTCCAGATGCTCGACTGATGTCGCTGTCGGATGGACCGCGGCTGTTGGCAGACGCGCGACTGTCCGATGCCACCGGTCGCGTTGCCGAGGACCTTTCATGCTCCTCGATCAACAAGGCGAATCGTGCCTGTTCGTCCGGAGTGGCAGTCGTCAGGACGTGGTCCAAGTCCCGCTGACTTGCCATGCTCAGTACCAGATCAGGCTGGTGGTCCCACTTGGCTATGCCACGAGGCGACCCGCCGATGCGTGCCGCGAGTTCGTCCATGGTCAGCCGGAGTGCGACGCGCAGGGCCGTTGCCTTCGCGCCGTTCCAGCTCGCGACCACCGTCACTATCAGGCTCCCCAGTTATCACCATGCAACGAAGTGCGGTTCAGTGCGGTCCAGTGCAGGTTACGTTCATGGTCACACCCGTCACCAACAGTATTCACTGGTTCGCATGAACTCAGGGGCAACAGCGAGCGCGAGAGGTGTCCTACTTCCTCCGCTTATCGGCAGTGTCCAGGCGTTGCTCGACTGCTTCGAGCCGGCGTCGGAGATCGTCGAGGCCTTCTTGAAGCGCCCGAACGTTGAGCTGGCGTGGTTGGTCATCCGTTGCCGCGACGAACACCCCGCGACCCTGCTGGCTGTACACGAGTCCCTCGGATCGCAGCAGGTCCACGGCCTTTTGGAGGGTCATCAGCGCCACGCCCCATTGATTGGCGAGCTCGCGGCCCGACGGCAACTTCGTGCCGGCGGCCAGTTCGCCACTCTGAATCGCTCGCCGTAGGCCGTCGGCCACCTGCACGTACGGCGGGCGCGGGTCATCGGAATCCACCTGCATAGATCAACCCTAGTCGACCTAGGTAGCTAGGTCAGGCTCGCCGCAAAATCTTGTACAACCAAGTGACCTAGGTTAACCTAGGTCAACCTAGCGAATTCAGTTAAGGAGAGTGCACGTGAGCGCAACCAACGAGGTCACAGCTCCCGAGCAGCAGAAGGCCTGGCTCGACGTGAGCGAGGCAGCCGCGCAGCTCGGCGTCTCGCCGATGTCGCTGTACCGCGCGATCGCGGACAAGAGGTTCCCCGCCGTCAAGATCGGCACCCGCATCCGCATCCCTGCCGGCGCGCTCGCCGCGATGGCGGACGTAGCGCTGCGGACCGGCTCGCTGATCGACATCGCTGACTGGCGAGAGGTGCTGATGACCGGATGAGCGGCGGCGTGCAGCTGAAGAACTTGGACCGGCCCCGTCAGGGCGCCAACCGATCCGGGGCCGGTTCTCCCTTCACTCGGCTACGAGTTCGAGAGGTCTACAGCATGACTGACGCAGTTCAGGGCGGCATGGAGTGGGTGCCGCGGTTTGGGATGTTGGAGGTTCCGCGGCGGCGTGCGGAGTTGATCCGTGGGTTGTTCGAGGTGGCGGCGTGGGTGGCGGATCACCCCGAGCTGCCGATGCCGTGGGTTAGCGCGGTGATGATCCCGTGCGAGACGAGCTTTCAGCGTGACATCCGGGTGGTTGGTGATGTCGCCGAGGCCCTCGGCGTCGCTTCGGCGTTTGCTGCGGACGGCGCCTACGTGGCGCAGCGGCGGTTCGGTCCGGTGCAGGTGAAGTGCATCGTGCGTCCGGTCCCGCACGGTGTCGGCGCCCAGGCGCCGGCATCCGAGGCGG